>JAHBTW010000001.1 GCA_019638385.1 Saprospiraceae bacterium
AGGTGCTGTTAGTGGCTGTGTTTCTGTCTGTCGTTACGTGTCAAACTTTTATATGTCCCCAGTTTTCTCCTGTCTTGATGCGGTAAAGTTGCATTTCGCTTATACCAAACTGTTTTGCAATCATTTTCATTCGTGTCTTTCGTTTTGGGTTGGCAAGCTGCTTTTTTATGAGCATTACTTGTGTCGATGTGAGTTTGTGTCCGTCACGGGTTCTGTTGTATTCTATTAGTTTTTTTCGTGCTTTTTGAACTTTAGGACTTGTCTTTTGATGTTGCAGCATTTCTTCCCGTGTCGCCCATTTCAGGTTATTCACAAAGTCGTTTTTCAGATTGTGGTCTAAATGCAAAACATAGGTCTGGTTGTCTGACGATTTTTGCAAAAAATATTCTGCAACTAATTTGTAAAAGAATTTGTGTTTGTAAGCAAACTTGTTGTCTTGCCTGATTTTGTAGCGAAAAATTCTGTACCCTTCAATTGTTCCTCCTTTTAAAATCCGTCCGTCCTCAAATTTGTCAGTGAAGCTGATAAGTCGTCCGAAGTTTGAAATGGCGTATTGGTACTGAAGTTTTCCGTCAAGCTCTATCTCTTTAAATTCTTCTGATGGAAATATTCGTAGCATAGTAATCAATTATTATTGTTTCCGTTCTTTTTCTGCTCCAAAAGTCGTAATTCTATTTTAGTCTTGATAATTACCAACGAAGTTATTGAATGATTGTCAAAATTTTTGTCAGCGTAGAGATTGTCATTGGCTTTGATATAGTCAATAAGTCCCTTTCTCATTTGTTGCTCTTTTTCTTTTTCCATTTGCGAACCGTTTTCGGCTCTGTCAACGAAAAACTGTCTGTATGACGGTCTGCTCACATTGCCACTAACGGAAAAGCATTTGTGCAGGGCGGGCTTAGTAGCACTATCGTTTCCACACGCACAAAAGCCCATAAAATAGCACAAAAGTTTAATTTAGCACTTCTGCCCGCCTTGCCACAAATGCAATGTTGTGGGCTGGCATTATTTGTTTTCCTCCCATTTTTTTATGTTATCAATCAGTTCGTTACAAATTTCTTTTGCCTTTGTTTGTTCGTCTTGAAGTACAAATTCTCTGTTACTATGGGCAATAGGATTCCGTACTTTACCTAAAAGCAAAAATTTCTCACGCCAAATTGCTTGTTGCCCTGATAATACTCTTTGAAACCAAGTCCAATCAATTGAAATAAAGCAATTCCACATATCAAGTGGATAAGTATAACTTACTAAGTTGTCCGATGCTAAATTTCCAAAAGTCCGTTTGTTTCTTGCTCTCATATCTTCCATTCGCAAAATCTCATTTTCTTTTCTTGGATTCGCTAAAACAAAAGCTTCTCTCCAATCATCTCCATACTTTTCTTTGAGGTAAACTGTGATTAAGTTACGCACTTGATGTTCTGCCTCGTTCCATAATGCCCAAATATCAAATTCTTTTTCCATTTGTTTGAGGTAGTCGTTTAGGTGTATTGAAATAGAATTGTAAGAAATGTCATTCTCACTTGCTAAACCTGCATCAATAAGTGATTGAAAATATGCACCATATTTGTCTCTTGCTAAAATTGGTTTTACCAAACCATACTTGGTTAGTCTTTCAATACTCATTTGAGTTAAGTTCACAACAGGACCAACTACTGCCTGAATAAAATGGCTCTTTAAACCTTCTTTCTCCAATAGAGCAATAATATCATCATAATTATCCCAAAGAAACTTCTTTAACTCACTACCAATTTCAGACAATAATTCAAGGCTTGATTTTACCCCAGTTTTAACACTGTTAAAAATTTGATAATTCACCATATCCAACCAATAGGGGTGGCTTCCTACGAAATAATAAACTTGATTTTTATACTCTTCTGAAATTTCCAATCCTAAACCCACTACTCTTTGCCAATAAGCCTTCAAATCATTCTCACTAAACAATTGCAAACGCAATTCAGAAAAAACTCCGTAAAAATTAGAAATTGCCCCATTTTCTGGCTCTAACTCTTGGATTGTACGCCTTGATATAGTTACAAGGCAAATTTTCGTTTCGGGAAGCGTTGACAGTTCTCTTAAAAATTGAAAGTCTGCTACCGAAAATATGTTTTCAGAATAATCAAACTCATCAAGGATAAAAGTTGTGCGAATGTTGCTTCTTTTGCAGAACTTAAAAAACTTTTTGACTTGGTTTAAAAACTCAAATCTATCATTTTGATTACTTTTTATGTCGTTGTAAATACTTTCTAATCTTCTGTATATATCAACTAAATCTTTTTCAAACTCTATTTCGTCAAGGATAGCAAGGGCTAAACCTTTGAAGAAGTTTAATGCACTATCGCCCGAACTTATTGATATGTAGGCAAGGATATGCTTCTCTTTTAGCAATTTTTCCTTTAAAGGAATCAAGGCATTCCATACAAGACTTGATTTGCCAATTCTTGGAAGTCCAACAATTGCCAAATTGCCATACAATTCACCAAGCACCCTTGTATGAATTTCGTTTATTTCGGATTGTCTGCCCACAAAACGGTCGCCTGTTACAATCCCTGCGTTATCGGCAAAAGGGTTTGCTATATTTAGTTCTTTAATAACCATTCTTGAAAAAGTTTAACTTGGATTTTATAGTTATTGCCCTGCTGTTCAATTACTTCTCTGTTTTTAAGGTCATCAAGAATTAGGTCTTCATATTCTTTGTTACCTATGCTTATATCCTCACGTGAGCAATATGGAACAAACTTGGTTGCTTCTGCAATTTTTTTCAAAACAGCCTTAGAGTGTTCTTGTGGAATGCGTTGTATGTCGTGTTTTTCGCCTGCATTCAATAAGTTATCAAATTTATCATTTGTCAATGCTTGTCCGCCAAATAAGAAACTGTCTGCAATGGGTTTAATATCGCTTCTTGTGGCTTCAATGAATTTTTTATCATTCATTTCTTTTATCAGTCTTGCACAAAAAATTTGTATGTAATAAGGATTGCAAGATGTGTATTCAATTATCTTCTCGGCTGCATCTTCCAAGTAACGGCTCTTATTTGATTTTGTGTTCCAAACGGGTTCTTCAATCAATTTTAATGCATCTCTTTTGGAAAGATAAGTTAGCCTTTCATCTTGCGTTACTCCAAACTCATTAGGAAACTCACTTTTAAATAAAGGAAAAACATCTTGCCCAACTAAAACAGAAGAAAAGGTTGCATCTTCATTTTGAGTAATTGCCTTCCACTGTTTCATTATAGCATCAGAAACTTTACCTTCCTTTATTGCGGTGTACAAATAGGTGAACTCATCTATCATTACGACTAATTTCTTGTCTTGCCAATTTGGTGTACTCTGGCAAGTTCTCTTAAAATTCCGAACGTATTTTCTGAATATATCTGCTGAGTTAGGGGCATCTTTAAGTTCTGTGTATGATGGGCATTTAAAAGATGGTACTTCTATGCCATCAAAAGATAGATTTTCTAATTCTTCCTCTATTGTAAAAAGAATTTTATGAAAAAAAGTTGCTGATGATATATTCTCAAAAATTTCGCCTATACTGAAAGAAATGCAAAATGTCTTTTGTGTGTCCTCCAAACTCTTTTTCAAATGATACAATACAGATGATTTCCCTGAACGTTTTTGCCCATAGATAACCACTTGTTTAGAATCAGTTGATATTATTGCTTCTGTAATTCTGTCAATAAATTCATTTCTGCCATAAAACATACTTCTATCCGTAACGGGACCACCATTAGCCAATTTCTCGTATGGGTTTGGTATTATCTCAAATTCATTTTCGGAATAAAGACGAAGTGAAAGTTGCTTTTCTAATTTTACAGGCTCATCTTCGGTGCGATTGTTGTATAAACAAGTTATGTTAATTGAGGTCGCTTTTTCATTTGCAATTTTACTTGAAACTTTTACTGACAAGTTAAAAATATGGCTTTCTCCTCCGTCAATGGAATCAAAATACTCATTTGACTTTTCAATAAAGGTAATGTCATCAGTGGTTTGAACCACGATTTTGACATTACGAATAGGCGATGAGTTTTTAGAAGATTCTACTTTCAACTGAAAAGGCACAACATTATCGTTGCCAAGAACATTGGCTTCTCCTAATATAGAAATTTCAACTTTGGGGCTGCTTGCTGCCTCTACTGTTCTAAATGACTTGTCTAAAAGAAGTTCAATTTTTTCAAGTAAGGGAATAAAGCCCTCATAAGAAAACTTAGTTGGTTTATCTTTAATTTCATTGATTAACTGATTGATTTGGGCTTTTGCAAAATTGTAACTACGTTCCTTATCTCTGTACCCTGACTGACGTAAAAACGTTGCTAATACATCATAAATATCTGTTGCAATTATATTTAAACGTGAAGTATCTAATTGAGTGAGCCAATTTTTTCTTACTTCATTTAATGAATCAAGTAAAAGATTCGTTAGCGGTTCTAAATTTTCGTTGTTTGAAATTGCTTTTAAAGATGCAAACCATCTTGAATAATCCCGTTGTCTTTTTTCTCTTGCTTGATTTAAAAGATTCGTGTACTCGTCTGATAAAATATTTACACTTGATTGAAGTCCAAGAGAAGATAGAAATATCAAAGATTTTTCTTTTAGTGTTGGGTTTTCGTAAAGTTTACTTGTTATTTGTGCTGAAATACTCCTATTCCATAAAAACATAGATAGAATCCCCTCCCAAATATTTTCACGATAATCTCCCTCCAACACAAAACTAATTGCGTCCTCTATTGAAGGTGTTTTTGTTGATACTGAAAACAAATCTGTGTAACTTGATTTGAATGTATATAGATATATTGCTACTTGGGGGGCTGTAAAACGATAGTTTTCTTCCAAACTAAATGCCTCTAAGTAATAATATCTTATCACATCCATTGATGAATTTTCAGAAATATGATTTAATGCCATAGCATTACAGTATCTGGCTAAAACAGAACGAAGATTACTTTCTTTTTCAGGTTCTAAGGCTGTCATTAGTTTTGCCTCCGTTAGCAAGTAATTTGCCCTTTCTCGTGGTCTTGCTCTACCTGCGGTATCAATTAATCTCCTAATTGCATTTAAGGTTTCTTTTGAAAAATCTCCGCTATCAATCACCTTTGCAGGCACACCGAAATACTCATCGTAGTTTTCAATTGTGTCCTTAATAAATTTACTTAAACCTCCGCCAAAAGAATCAAATTCTGCGTCTGCAATAATTTGGCTCAATTCTTCATTATCTGGTTCGTCAAGTGCTTGCAATAAGCGGCTTGCATAAGTGTTTTCAGGGTGAATACTTATTGCCTCCTCTAAGACTTCTCGTGCTTCGTCTAATTCATCTAACTGAATCAATGCAAATCCCTTTTTTGACAAATACATTGAGTTTTTCCGTTTGTCATTCATTACGGATTTTTCATCAAGCAAAAGTTCTGTGTAATCTAAAACCTTTTCAAAATCTTTAACCGAACCATAGAAGTTCTCTAAGTAGTTGTATGTGGTTATGCTATCAGGTAATTCGTTCTCGTGCTTTTTGATAAATTCTATTGCTTTTTCTGTTTCGCCCATAGAAACATAAAGCATAGCAATATCCTTAATACAACTCTCTTTCTTTTCGTTATTCTTTAAGGCAAGTAAGTAATACTTTAATGCTTCTTCATAGTTCTTTTCAATATTATGAAGTTTCTTTGCTTTTTGATAATTCAGGTCGTAACTTTTGAATGTTGGCTTAAAAGTTGATGATTTGAACCTTTTTTGCTCTATTTCTTCTTTGAGTTTGATTGCAGTATAATTTTCTGGAAAGGAAAACAAAATTTGTTCAACCAATCCAAGTGCCGTATCGGGTTTGCCTTCTTTTTCAAAATACTGTTTAGCAAGTTCTGCTACCTGCTCAACTGTTTTGGGCTTATGTATATGTGTAGCGGAATCACCTTTGTAATTCTTAGTCAAAGTAAAAAGAACAGGAATATTTGCCCTTGTTACTGTTCCTCTGAGAGTTTGAAGTAAACTTTCGTCTATGATACTATTGAATCCAAACCAAATATCATAACCAAACTTATCAGTTATAAACCCAAAGTTTTTATCGCCAAAATACTTCGTTATAGTTCCGTTTGCTGAAACTATTTTTTTGTTTTCTGCTTCAATTTCGGGTAAAATAAGTTCTTTCAGGTCTGACAATGAACCTAATACTATACCCTTTACTTTTGTTTTAGGGAATTTAGGTTTGGTTTTCTTATCTGTTCTTTTTTCAAGTTCTTCTAAGGGTATTTTATCCCCAACCTTGTATTCTGTTTTGGGTAAAGTTTCTTGTATTTTTTCGGTTTTATCCTCTTCTTTTATTATTGATTTAACTTCTTCTTGCTTTATTTCTGGTTCTTTTGTCTCCTCTTTTTTTTCTGTATTGGTCGTTTTAGGAACGGATATTCGCTTAATTGTGTCATTCGCAATAAACTCATCTCCTTCATCTGTTGATAGGATGACACAAGTTTCCTCAAAAGCATCAATCACTCCTGTAAATGATGCATCTGCTGTGTGAAGAGTTACTATATCTCCAATCTTATGTCGTTTTTTTAGAATATCAATCATTCGTTTGCTTCTTTATCATTTAGAGATGTTGTTTCTTATGCTTGCCCACAACTTAGTTATATCCGCAACTTCCCCCCTTTTTGTCGTACTTTTCATCATAAAGAGCGGCGAACCTTTTCAAGGTTTGCGTACTCCCTTGCGTATAGCGCAGCATAGTTTTGCGCATGCTCCCGGCAAATGCGGGGCTTTCGCGTCGGCAAATATAACCCCGATAAGGAATAATAACAACCCGGTCTGTGAAAAACGCAGGCCCGGCGCCTGTAAATCGAGTATGAGTGGTGTGTAGATACCTTCGCTCCGCTACGGTATGGCAGCAGGGGGTGTGTGCGGTGTGCCGGCACAAAATGCGAAATAAAGAACCGGTATATAAACCCTGCTTTGCCAGCAGGCAGGCGTAATCCGGCTCCTTTAACCCTTCACCCATCCCGTCCCTCCAGCGCCGTTTCCCCCATCAGAAACGCATCCACCTGTCGCGCACACTCGCGGCCCTCGCTGATGGCCCACACCACGAGCGACTGCCCGCGACGCGCATCGCCGGCGCAGAATACGCGGGGGATATTGGTTTGGTAAGTGCTTTCCGGGGCGTGTATGTTGTGGCGGGCGTCTAAGGCGAGTTCCAATTGTTCGAGCAGGCCCTCTTTTTGCGGGTGCAGGAAACCCATCGCGAGCAGCGCCAATTGACAGGGGATTTCGCGCTCCGAACCGGGCACTTCTACAAAAGAGGCGGGGCGCCCGTCGGGGCCGGACTCCCAGCGCAGGTCCACTACCTGCAAGGCGCGCAGGCGGCCCTGCGCATCGCCGAGGAAGGCTTTGGTTTGGATGGCAAACTGTCGCTCGCAGCCCTCCTCGTGCGAACTGGTCACTTTGTACAGCATGGGGTAAGTGGGCCAGGGGCTATGCGGCGCGCGCTCCTGCGGCGGCATGGGCAGGAGTTCAAACTGCGTCACCGATGCCGCGCCCTGCCGGTTGGAGGTGCCCACGCAGTCGCTGCCCGTATCGCCGCCGCCGATGACGACGACGTGTTTGCCGGCAGCGGAAATATCGGCGGGGGTGAACTCCAATGGTTTGCCGGCGCGCACCCGTTGGTTTTGTTGTTTCAAAAAATCCATTGCCAAATGTACGCCCTCCAGCGCACGGCCCGGCGCAGGCAGGTCGCGTGGCACGGTGGCGCCGATGCACAGCGCAACGGCATGGTACTCGCGCAGCAGGTCGCCCACGGGATGCGCCTCCGAGCCGATTTCTACGTTGCAGCGAAACTCAATGCCCTCCGCTTCGAGGAGCGCGATGCGCCGGTCGAGCACCCATTTTTCGAGTTTGAAATCGGGGATGCCGTAGCGCAGCAGTCCGCCGGGCGCGTCGTCGCGCTCCAATACGGTAACCGAGTGCCCCGCCGCGTTGAGTTGCGCCGCTGCGGCCAATCCCGCCGGACCGGAACCGATCACGGCCACTTTTTTGCCCGTACGGTCCAATATTTTCCGGGCTTTCACCAAGCCGCGCTCAAAAGCGATTTCGACAATGTGCTTCTCGATTTCCTCAATGGCCACCGGCGGCTGATTGATGCCCAGCACGCAGGCGCTCTCGCAGGGAGCCGGACAGATACGGCCGGTGAATTCCGGGAAGTTGTTGGTGGACGTGAGGATGTCATAAGCCTCCTGCCAGCGACCGCGATACACGGCGTCGTTGAATTCGGGGATGATATTGCCCAATGGACATCCGTTGTGACAGAAGGGCACCCCGCAGTCCATACAGCGGGCAGCCTGCCGGTTGAGTTCCTTCGGTTCGTACCGATGTATGAATTCGCCGTAGTGCCTAAGGCGTTCCGGCACGGCCTGCTTGCCGGGCAGTTGGCGCGTGTGTTCTATAAATCCGGTCGGGTTACCCATGACGTTTGGTGTTTTCGGTGAGAGAAATAGCGGCCTTTTGCGACAGCGCTTTTTTGAAATCTTTCGGAAAAACCTTCACAAAGCGGGCGAGTTGCTGCTCGTAGTCGCTGAGCAGGAAGCGCGCCACGCTGCTTTGTGTGTATTGAAAATGGCGCTCCAACATCCCGCGCAAAGTGGCGGCATCCTGTTCGTCGAGCGGATCAAGGTCAATCATTTCGGGGTTGCAACGCGCCGCAAAATCGCCGGCCACATCCCACACATACGCAATGCCGCCGCTCATGCCCGCGCCGAAGTTGCGCCCTGTCCGGCCCAGAATGGCCGCACAGCCGCCGGTCATGTATTCGCAGCCGTGATCGCCGATGCCTTCCGCCACCACCTGCGCGCCCGAATTGCGCACACAAAAGCGCTCGCCGGCCTTGCCGCGAATGTAGGCTTCGCCGGAGGTGGCGCCGTAAAAAGCCACATTGCCGATGATGCTGTTCTCTTCGGGTTTGAAACGCGCCGATTGGTCGGGATACGCCACGAGGCGCGCGCCGCTCAGCCCCTTGCCGAAGTAGTCGTTGGCATCGCCTTCCAATTCCAGTGTGAGGCCGCGCGCTGCAAACGCGCCGAAACTCTGCCCCGCCGTACCGGTACATTTGAAATGAACGGTATCGGGCGGCAAACCCGCTGCCCGGTAGCGCTTCGTGATTTCGTTGGAGAGCATGGTACCGATGGCGCGGTCGGTATTCACCACGGGAAATTCCGCTCGCACGGGTTGCCCGGCTTCGAGTGCCGCTTGCGCAGCGGCGATGAGTTTCCAATCCAACACCCCGGCGAGGCCGTTGTCCTGTTCCTCCTGTTTGTACAGGCCCACGGAGGCATCCGCCGGTTCGCGGTAGAGGATAGGCGAGAGGTCTAAGTGGCGGGCCTTCCAGTTGCCGGATTCTTTTCGTTGCACCAAGCAATCGCTTTGGCCGATCATTTCCTCTACGGTGCGGAAACCGAGTTCGGCCATGATTTCGCGGAGTTCGCGGGTGAGGAATTTGAAAAAATTGACAACATGGTCGGGGTCGCCGCTGAAGCGCTTGCGCAATTCGGGGTCTTGAGTGGCTACGCCTACCGGACAGGTGTTGAGGTGGCATTTGCGCATGAGGATGCAGCCTTCCACCACGAGCGCAGCGGTGGCCACGCCCCATTCCTCTGCGCCGAGCAGCGCGGCAATGGCGATGTCGCGACCGGTTTTGAGCTGCCCGTCGGCTTGTACGACCACACGGCTGCGGAGCTTGTTGCGCACGAGGGTTTGGTGGGTTTCGGCCAGACCCAGTTCCCAGGGCAGCCCGGCATGTCGGATGCTGCTGACGGGCGATGCGCCGGTGCCGCCGTCGTGCCCCGAAATGAGCACCACATCGGCTTTGGCTTTGGCCACGCCGGCCGCAATGGTGCCCACGCCGGCTTTCGACACGAGCTTCACGTTGATGCGGGCCTGCCGGTTGGCGTTTTTCAAATCAAAAATGAGTTGTGCCAGGTCTTCGATTGAATAAATATCGTGGTGGGGTGGGGGAGAGATGAGGCCCACGCCGGGCGTGGAATGGCGCACCTGTCCGATCCAGTCGTCCACTTTGTGGCCGGGCAACTGACCGCCCTCGCCGGGCTTGGCGCCCTGCGCCATTTTGATCTGCAATTCATCGGCTTCAGTTAGGTACAGACTCGTGACGCCGAATCGCCCGGAGGCTACCTGTTTGATGGCGCTGCGCATCGAGTCGCCGTTGGGCAGCGGATCGTAGCGGCGTTCGTCCTCGCCGCCTTCGCCGGTATTGCTTTTGCCGCCGAGGCGGTTCATGGCAACGGCCAGCGTGGTGTGCGCTTCCCAGGAAATGGAACCGAATGACATGGCCCCGGTGGCAAAGCGCTTATAAATGTTTTCCGCCGGTTCTACCGTTTCAATGGGCACGGGCGGGCGATTGGGTTTGAACTCCAACAAACTGCGCAGCGTCACGGCCTTCTCCGATTGCTCGTTGATGACCTTACTGTATTTTTTGAAAATCGCATAGTCGTTCTGCCGGGTCGCATATTGCAGCAGGTGAATGCTCTGCGGATTGAACAAATGCACCTCGCCGCGCCGCTTCCATTGGAAAATGCCCCCTTCGGGGAGGCGTGGGCTTCGACTCCGCTCAGCCCACGACAGGGTGGGCGTGGTACGGCGGGTGAGAAACGCAGAGCGGTGTTTCATCAGCGTTTCGCGGGCAATTTCATCTAAGCCCATGCCCTCTATGCGCGACACGGCGCCCGTGAAGTACTGATCTGTCACCTTTCGGTTAATGCCGAGTATCTCAAAAATCTGTGCGCCCATGTACGATTGCAGGGTGGAAATGCCCATTTTGGAAAACACCTTGAGCAAGCCGTCATTCACGGCTTTGATGTAGTTGTGTTCCAATTTCACCGGTTTGAAACCCGTGTCAATGCGGCCGTCCTGTTGCATATCACGGATACCGGCAAAGGCCATGTACGGGTTGATCGCCGTAGCGCCGAAGCCCAGCAGACAGGCGAAATGATGCACTTCCCACACGTCGCCGGCTTCCACCACGATGCCCACTTTGCCCCGGTATCCCTTCCGGATGAGGTGGTGATGCACGGCGGAGGTGTAGAGCAGCGAAGGGATGGCGGCGTGCTCGGAGTCAATGGCGCGGTCGGACAATACGAGCACCTCGAAGCCGTCTTCCACCGCGTCCTGCGCATAGCGGCAGATGCGGTCGAGGGCTTTTTTGAGCGAGCCGGGCCGGCCATCGGCGCGAAAATACATTTGCAGGGTTTTGGCCTGAAAGATGCCGGTGTCCACGCTGCGTAGTTTTTCCAACTCAAAATCGCTGAGTACCGGATGCGGCAGCGCTACGGTGTGGCACACTTCGGGGTCTTCCTCCAGGATGTTGCCGATGTTGCCCATGAAGGTGGCCAATGACATCACGGCGCGCTCGCGGATGGGGTCAATGGGCGGATTGGTGACCTGTGCAAAGAGTTGTTTGAAATAATAAGACAGATGCTGCGGCTGGTCGCTGAGTACGGCCAGCGGTATATCGGCGCCCATGCTGCCGATGGGTTCTTTGCCATCTAAGGCCATGGGCAGGAGTACGTTGTCTAAGTCCTCGGCTGTGTAGCCGAACGCTTTTTGGTATTTAAAAACCTGCGCCGGTTCGAGCGACGTAAAGGTGACGCGCGGTTTGGGCAGCTCTTCTATGCGGATTTTGTATCGCTCCAACCATTCGGCATAAGGCTTGGCGGAGCAGATTTCTTTTTTGATCTCTTCATCGCCGATGACGCGGCCCTGTTCCAAATCGACCAAAAACATCTTGCCCGGTTGCAGACGGCCTTTCTCTTTCACGATGTCGGGCGGCAGGGGCAGCACGCCGGTTTCGGAAGCGAGGATGACCCGTTCGTCATGGGTGATGAGATAGCGGGCCGGGCGCAGTCCGTTGCGGTCGAGGGTAGCGCCGATGAGCCGTCCGTCGCTGAAGCAGATCGCAGCGGGGCCGTCCCAGGGTTCCATAAAAGAGGCGTGAAATTCGTAAAAAGCCCTTTTGTGAGCGGCGAGGTGCGGGTTGCCGTCCCAGGCTTCGGGTATGAGCATCATGAGCACCTGCGGCAGGGAGCGGCCGCTGAGAGCGAGCAGTTCGATCATATTGTCCAAACAGGCGGAGTCGGACTGTCCCGGCGCGACGAGCGGCAGCAGCATGTCCATTTCTTCGGGCGTGAAGAAAGGCGAATGCAGACTTTTTTCGCTGGTTTTGAGCCAGTTGAGATTGCCTTGTATGGTGTTGATTTCGCCGTTGTGCGCAATGAAACGGAAGGGCTGCGCCAATTTCCAGGAAGGGAAGGTGTTGGTGGCAAACCGCGAATGCACCAATCCGAAAGCGCTGACGAATCGCGGGTCGCGGAGGTCGGGGAAATAATGGCGCAGTTGCCGGCTCGTGAGTTGGCCTTTATACACCACCGTTCGACACGACAGAGAGGCGAAGTACAGCCCCACGGGATCGTCGGCGGGAATGCTGCCGGCGGCCATGTGTTCGGCGTGGTTGCGCAGTACGAAGAGTTTGCGCTCCAGTTCATCGGCATCCTGCACGCTCTCCGTGCAGGCGAGAAATACCTGCTCGATTTCCGGCTCCACCGATAGCGCCGTTTCGCCGATGCCCTTCGGATCGGCGGGTACTTTGCGCCAGGCTAAGATGTCGAGGCCGAGCCGGGTAGCGGCGCGGGTGACGGCATCGCGGCAGGACTCGCGGCGGCGCAGGTCTTTCGGGAAAAACGCTACTCCCACCCCGTATCGGCCCGGCGGCGGCAGATGAACGCCCAATTTCAAACACTCTGCAAAGAAAAATTCGTGCGGAATTTGGACCTGAATGCCGGCCCCGTCGCCGGTGTTTTCCTCGCAGCCGCAAGCGCCGCGGTGCTCCATGTTTTCGAGAATGGTCAGCGCGTCGGAGACGGTTTGGTGGTTCTTGTTGTTCCTCAAATTGGCGATAAAGCCGATGCCGCAAGCGTCGCGCTCAAATTGCGGACTGTACAATCCGGATGTGCTCATTTTTCACAATTGTGTCGTGACGGCTTATCCGGTTAGGGCGAATGACGCATACTTCTAAAATCGAAAAAAGTCAGATTGTAGATTGCTGATTTCAGATTGTTGAAGTGCCGCATACTTCTAAAATCATCAATCAAAAATCATCAATCGAAGAAAAACTGCGCCGGCCTCGGTAAATTTTTATTTGGTTTTGTTAAAAATTTTGCAATGAATCAAAATGATTGTTGATTATATTGTGGTGAAAAGGCAAAGTTAGTGCAAAGTTTTCAATACATCATACTTTCGCCGCCGCCGTCCTCGCCGCCCTTTCTCTCCTCGCCGCGTTGTTTGGTCTGATTCAAGCGGTAGTTGAGCGTGAGCGTGGTTTGGCGGGCGCGCCACTGGAAATCGGTATCGGAGATGAAATCTTCGCCGAAAGCCGTTGAGCGCCAGCGGCGCGAGTTGAGCAGGTCCCGGACGCTGAGCGTGATGGTGCCTTTTTGTTTGAGTATATCGCGGCCGGCGCCCAGGTCTATACTATACATGGAACGACTGCGGCCTTGTGGGGTTTCTTGCGGCGCGCGGTAGTCGAAGCGCACTTGCAGATCGGTATTTTTGAGTATGGTAAAGCGCGAAGTACCGCGTGTGAACCAGCTATAGGTATCGGCTTTGAAGGTCTCGCCGAGGTTGCCGCCGTCGGTGATGGCGCGGAAAAAGTTGAAACTGCCGTTGACCGTCCACCATTTCGCCGGGTTGTAAGATGCGACGAATTCCAATCCGTAGGCATCTTCCGACAAGAGGTTTTCGGGGCGGGTGAGGAAGGTGAAGCCGTCTTCGTTCAGAGTTCGGATGCGGTCCACCTTGCCTTCTGTACGGCGATAGTAGATCGAAGAACTCAGCGAAGCTTTGTCCCAGTATTTGATGTGTCCCAGCTCCACCACGTCGGTGAATTCCGGTCGGAGATCGGGGTTGCCGGTAAAGATGTTCCGGTTGTCGCTGAAAGTGGAAAAAGGATTCAATTCGCGGAAACGCGGACGGCGCAGCCGCTTGCTGTAGCTGATCTGTACGGCATTGCTCGCGGGCAGTTCGTAGCTGATGTGCATGCTGGGGAAGAAGTTGAGATAGTCTTGCGTATTTACTTCATTGGTTTGGAGGAGTTCGGTGAGGATGTCGGTCAGTTCGCCGCGCAAGCCCGCCTGATAGGAGAACTTTCCTTTTTTGTTGCCATAAATCAGATATGCGGCGTGGATGTCTTCATTGTAGCGGAAGTTGTTGCTAAGTCCCGGAAAGATATTCCACATATCGTCCACCAGTTCTTCCACGAGGAAGTCGTTTCCGATGTCGCGGAACGTACTGCGCAATCCCAGCTCCAACTTGCCGTCTTTGCCGATCGGTTGCACATAGTCCAACTGTGCGGCCAGCAGTTGTTCGCGCTCTTTGTTGTAGGAGCGCTGAAACAGATCGGGGATGCCGGAGGCGACCATTTCCGGGTTGAAAAAGCGCTCGCTCAGGTCGGAGTCTTCCGTCTCGGCATTGTCCTGATAGCGTAGGTCGAAGCTCAGTTCATGGCCTTGTTTTTCGAAAGTTCTTTTGTAAGTAAGCGCATATTCAAGATTGAGTTCATCTTCTGCTTCATCATCTTTTCGCAGCGAAATGGCAGTCGGATTGCCCAATGTTGATAAAAAATCGCGGAATTCCAGGTTGGTAATGTTGGTCTGTTTGCCGCCCCGGTAGGTGAAGGCGCCGGTGAGGATGTTATTGTCGTTGAAAAAATAATCGGCGCCGGCCCGCACACTGTTGGACCAGCCGCCGCGCGAGCGGTTGTTGTTTTGGGTCGTGATGAAGGTCGTGTCGCCGCTATACACTTCCTGATACAGTGTTCCTCCTCCGGGACTGTCGCGGTAGCTGAGGCCGTAGTTGGTGAAGAGGTTGAGCTTTTTGGTGCGATAGTTGAGGTTGACGGCCGCGCCGTGGTTGTCGGGATAGCCGGTGGTGAGATCGAAGGAGCCGTTTACGCCGGTGCGCACGTCTTTTTTAAGGATGATGTTGATGATGCCCGACATGCCTTCCGCCTCGTAGCGGGCCGATGGGTTGGTGATCACCTCGACCTGGTCAATGAGGTTGGCAGGCAACTGCCGCAAGCCGTTAGCGCCGTTGAGGCCGATCAGCCCGGAAGGTTTGCCGTCTATGAGAATGCGCACGTTGTCGCTGCCGCGCAGGCTCACGTTGCCTTCCACATCCACTTGCACCGAAGGGACGTTGTCGAGCACATCTGCCGCATTACCGCCGGCATTGCCGAGGTCTTTGCCCACGTTGAACACCTTTTTGTCGAGCGACATTTGCAACTGGCTTTTTTCTGCCTGCACCACTACTTCATTGAGCAGGGTGGCCTGCGGGTCCAATGTAATGATGCCCATGTCGCCGGTGCTGCGCGCGCCGGATACGGTGAGACTGGGAATGGTTTTGGTTTGGTACGACAGGAATTCTATTTTTACAAAATAAGCACCCGGCGCCACCTCTACGCTAAAGATGCCCGCTTCATCGGTGATATTGCCCGTCACTAAAGCGCTGTCTTTCAGGCTAAAAAAACTGACACTGGCGTAATCTAAAGGCGTATCTGTGGCGGCGTCCACGACTTTTCCGCTCAGTCGCACCTGCTTTTGAGCGCTCAGTGCAACAGCGGAAAATAAGAACAACAAGAGAGTGAAAACCGTAGTAGTGAGGGAATTTCGCATCATAAAAAATTGAAAAGTCATGTAGATAGTTGTCGCCCGTTGAGGAAGAACCCAACATTAGGGTAACGTCAACAGAAACCAAATTCTTCGGAAATGGTTTTCAGAAGCGGCGGCGAGGGCGGACTATTTGACCAATTTGCAAGCCCTGACTTAGTTACAAAGGGCTTTTACAAACCGTCATTCGTAAAGTCACCGAGGAACTTATATTTTTTCTGTTTCGACTTCCATCGCTCCATGGCATACTGTTGCATGTCGTCAATGGTGTCTTTTTCATCCACTATTTCGAATCCCAGGAGGGTCTCAATGATATCTTCTATGGTTGCTATACCGTCCATACCGCCATATTCGTCCACAATCAACGCGATATGTTCTCTATTTATCAGTAGATGTTCCCATGCATTGAACAGCGTAGTGGAATCTGGAATGGTAACAATTTCTCTTTTTATATCCTTCAATTTCAGGTCAAATTGATCCTCTGCCAATTTTTCAAAAACCATTTCCCTGAATATATATCCCGTTACGTTGTCTCTTGTGTTGTTGTAAATCGGAATGCGTGAAAAATGAAGAAAATCCTTGTTTTTCAAAAACTCCTCCAAGGTCATTTCTTCATTGGCGACTACCACCACTACTCTGGGGGTCATTATTTCAGAAATTTTAATGCTTTTTAATTTAATCAGATTTTGGATTATTTTATTCTCTTTTTCTCCAAAAATACCCTCCTCTGCTCCGATGTTTGCCAATGCGGAAATCTCTTCCCGGCTGGTCGTTTTTTCAACACCTTTTCTGGCTAATAAGTTGGTTATGAAGGCAGAAGCAATAACGATGGGGTAGGTGATAAAAATCATTACTCTTATCGTATAGAGCGTAATGCTCATTAATTCTTTGCTGTAATTGGCGCCAAGTGTTTTGGGGATTATTTCGGTCAACACCAAAATCAATATAGTAAGGATAGCGGAAATAAGGCCGAAATATGCCTCTCCGAATACTTTGACTGCCTGTGCGCCTACCCCCGCTGCTCCGACGGTATGCGCAATCGTATTCAAGGATAAAATAGCAGATAAGGGCTTATCTATATTAATTTTTAGACCAATAAAAGCCTTTGCATTTTCATTCCCATTCTCCGCCTTCGCCTTTAAAAAAGACAATGGAGTCGAAAGCAGAACGGCTTCCATGATGGAACATAAAAACGAAGTGAATAATGCAATAAATAAATAAGTAAGGAGTAGTGTCATTTCAAATTGTGATTTAATAATCGGCCGATTTCTATTGGATCAACTTATGATCGGGAGGAAGGTGTAACGCCCTGCCGGTCAGGCATTGACCTTAGAAGGCGCAAATATACTCAAGGTTTTCTATCAATGATACGCCGAATGAGGGCAACTTTTCAAACTACTGCAAACAATCGCCGCTCACCCCCAACACATAGTTTTGCACTACACCGATACGCCGTGCCGTTTCGGCGCCCTGAAAGCCCTCGATCATCTCGTCTTTGAGTTCGCTGCGGGCCAGGTCGGTAAGTTTTTTGGCCACCGGGGCGTACGACCAGTGCCACTTTTCTTCAAAGTAGCCGTTGGGGCGGTCGGGACCTTTGGCGGAATAAGGCCGGCAAAAGCCGTACTCATGCGCATGCGCTGTGAGCCATTCGAAAATCTTCATGCCCTCGCCTTTGAGGAAAAAAGCATCGGTGAGGGCGTTGAGGTCAATGTCGGTGCCCCAATGATGTCGCGAAGAGCCGGGCATGGAACTGTATTCCAAGATTTTGAGCGCTCGTTGTATCGGGTCGGGAACAGTTTTTGAAATGTCCTCGCCGTCCACCGGGCGGCTGCCGTTCCATTTGGCATCCCAAATCCCTTTCTGCCGGTCAAAATTCCGGGCAGCGGAAATGATCCTGAGTCGCACCCCGTCCTGCAATGCGGCAGCGTACATTCGTTTGAATGCCGCGTAGGTGTCATGCCGCAAATAGTGGCCCTCGCGGTCGGCGTGCTCAAGCGCTACGGGTACGAAATCGGGATGCGTGGCCGGGTCGAATTTGCCCATGAGGTAGGCGAGGGTAAAGGAGTCGCGACGAGCCTGCTCCGGGTCGGGAGCTGCTTCCGGCGCTTCCGGCGCGCCTGTTTCTTTTGCTGCGGCATAAGCGGCTCCGGATTGCGGTTCATTGCGGTGGCAATTCAAGAGCAAAATACCTGTAAGCAGCGAGGCAAAAACGACAAAGCCGGCAGGAATAAAAACTCGATGGAGTCGCATGGAGAGGGTTTGATTTGAAAAAAAAATCGCCGGGCTGTGAGGCGCAGTTTTCCTGCGGAACGACCCGGCGATTGAAGTTATGAATCACGAAAAACGTACAAATTAGAAATCTGAGCGGCCGGGATTGGCGTCATTGTAACGCTTGGTCACTTCCTGCCAGTTGATGACGTTGAAGAAGGCAGCCACATAGTCGGGGCGGCGATTTTGATAGTTGAGGTAGTAAGCGTGCTCCCACACATCCAAGCCGAGAATGGGCGTGCCCTTCGCCTCGGCCAGGTCCATCAGCGGGTTGTCTTGGTTGGGGGTGGAAGTAATAAACAAGCGGTCGTTGCCGTCCACACAGAGCCATGCCCAACCGGAGCCGAAGCGCGTCATGGCAGCGGCAGTGAATTGCGTTTTGAAGTTTTCAAAACTACCCAAATCGCGCACGATGGCTTTGTGTATGTTGGTTTGCGGGGAAGGTTCGCCGCCGCCGTTGGGCGACATGATCTCCCAGAACAGATTGTGGTTGTAGAAGCCGCCGCCGTTGTTGCGTACTGCGCCGGAATATTTGGAAATATTGGCCAGAATGTCTTCTATTGTAAGCGATTCGGCATCGGTGCCGGCTATGGCTGCATTGAGATTGGCGGTATAAGCCGCATGGTGCTTGGTATGGTGTATCTCCATGGTGCGCGCATCAACGTGCGGCTCTAAGGCATCATAAGCATAAGGCAGATCGGGAAGTTGAAAAGCCATAATTGAGTATTGTTTTTGAGTTAAAAAAATGATTTTAGAAAGGTATTTGTACAACGCCTTTGCACTTGTTTAGTTTCGGTATAAACAGGATTTCTCTTTTCCTGCCGCCACCGTGAACCGATCGGTACCGCTTTTGTTCCCTTTCCATCGAATGATACAAACTACAAAACAGCTAATGGTCAATATCACGGATTTGGAAAGCATCGCAGCCAAAGAGGCCCGCACTTTATACCCTGTACACGATTTTATTCGCCACCGTTGGAGTGCCCGCTCTTTCGCGGAGCGCCCCATCGGGCAGGAAGAATTGCACACCCTGCTGGAGGCGGCCTCCTGGTCGGCGAGCAGCATGAACGAACAGCCCTGGGTTTATCTCTATGCACATCGGGGGGAAGCAGCGTTTCAACGCATGTACGACTGCCTGCTGAAAGGCAATCGCTGGGCCGACGGTGCGGCGGTCTTGCTCCTCAGTCTCGCCCGCAAAAATCTTACTTCCAAAGGAGAGGCCAACCGCCATGCCATGCACGACGTGGGCGCGGCCAACACCACGCTCCTGCTTCAGGCTGCGTCAATGGACATTTACGGCCACATGATGGGCGGCTTCGATATGCAAAAAACCATCGAAACCTTCCACATTTCGGATGACTTTGAAGTAGCCTGTTTCATCGCACTCGGCTATTTGGATGCGCCCGAAAAATTGGAGGAGCCGTTCCGCACCCGCGAGGTCACGCCCCGCAACCGCAAACCTGTTGATGCGTTTGCGTTTGCGGGGGAACTGCCGGGCTGAGTAGCCGCTATTATCTTAGCTGTTCCTGTCAATACAGTTCAAGTCTTCGAAGGCTAATTTGAGGCGCGACACGAAAGTTTCCTCGCCTTTGCGCAACCACACCCGCGGGTCGTAGTACTTTTTGTTGGGCTTGTCATTGCCTTCCGGATTGCCGATCTGCGCTTGCAGGTAGCCTTTCTTCGATTCGTAATAATCGCGCACGCCTTCCCAATAAGCCCACTGCATATCGGTATCAATGTTCATCTTGATGGCGCCGTATTCTATGGCTTCGCGGATTTCCTCGCGGGAAGAACCGGAGCCGCCGTGAAACACAAAATTGATGGGCAGCGGGTCGGATAGGTTGAACTTCTCCCGCACATAGTTCTGCGAGTTTTTCAGAATGATCGGCTCCAATTTCACGTTGCCGGGCTTATACACGCCGTGTACGTTGCCGAAAGCGGCGGCCACCGTGAAGCGCGGGCTTACTTTGGAGAGTTCCTCGTATGCATACGCCACTTCGGAAGGCTGGGTATAGAGGCGGGAGCTGTCCACGTCTGTGTTGTCCACGCCGTCTTCTTCGCCGCCGGTCACGCCGAGTTCAATTTCGAGCGTCATGCCGAGAGCCTTCATGCGGGCGAGGTATTTGGCGCTGATGTGCATGTTTTCCTCAATGGGTTCCTCAGAGAGATCGAGCATGTGAGAGCTGTACAGCGGATAGCCGTTTTTTTCAAAAAAACGCTCGCCGGCGTCCAACAGGCCGTCCACCCAGGGTAGCAGGTTGAGCGCGCAGTGATCGGTGTGCAACACAACGGGTACGCCATACGCTTCTGCCATCTGGTGTACATGCATGGCGCCGGAGATGCCGCCTGCAACGGCTGCTTTTTGCCCCTCATTGGAAAGGGCCTTGCCGGCAAAAAAAGCGGCGCCGCCATTGGAAAACTGAACGATAACAGGCGAGTTGACGGCCTTCGCCGTTTCCAAAACGGCATTCACCGAGTTGGTGCCGATGACGTTGACCGCCGGCAGGGCAAAGTTGTGCTCGTTGGCGTAGTTGAAGAGTTCCGTTACTTCGTCGCCGTGCAGTACGCCGGGCCGGAAGCGGGTATTGGTTGAGATATTCATGAAGTGAAGGTTTTTGATCGGGTAAAGGTAGCGAAAAGCGGCGAGTTGCAAATTGGAAGCCTTTACACGATTCCTTTTTCCACCAGATAGCGCTCGGCATCCAGGGCAGCCATGCAGCCGGTGCCGGCTGCGGTGACGGCCTGACGATAAACGTGATCCTGCGCATCGCCGCTGGCAAAAACGCCCTCCACATTGGTGCGGGTGCTGCCGGGTCGGGTAATGAGGTAGCCGGTTTCATCCATCTCCAACCAGTCTTTGAAAATATCGGTATTGGGCTGGTGGCCGATGGCGACGAAAAAACCCTCTATCGGCAGGACCGTTTCCTGACCGCTGACTTTGTTCCACACCCGGACACCGGTGACGTGATCGTCGCCGAGCACTTCTTTGGTTTCGGTATTCCAGTGTATCTCAATATTGGGGGTATTGGCCACCCGGTCCTGCATGATTTTGGAGGCGCGCATTTCATCGCGGCGCACGATGAGGTGTACTTTGGGGCAGAGCTTGGAGAGGTAGGTGGCTTCTTCGGCCGCCGTATCGCCGCCGCCCACCACGGCCACTTCTTTGCCCCGGTAAAAGAACCCGTCGCATACAGCGCAGGCCGACACTCCTTTATTGGCAAGCCGTTGCTCCGATTCCAAGCCCAACCATTTGGCGCTGGCGCCGGTGGCGATGATGATCGAATCGGCATGAATTTCTGTGCCGCTCTCGGTCCAGGCTTTGTGAACCGGCCCGCTGAAGTCCACTTTTTCAATCAGTTCGTACCGCACATCGGTGCCGAAGCGCTCGGCTTGCTTGCGGAAGTCTTCCATCATTTCCGGCCCCATGATACCGTCGGGGTAGCCGGGGTAGTTTTCCACATCGGTCGTAATCATGAGTTGGCCGCCGGGTTCTTTTCCGGTGTATAACACGGGGTTGAGGTTGGCGCGGGCTGCGTACACGGCTGCGGTGTAGCCGGCAGGGCCGGCCCCGATAATCAGGCATCTTACATGCTCTTTGGTATCTGTCATGGTATTGGTTTTGAAATTAGGCTGCAAAAATAGAAATAAACCACAGGACGTGGCAGTGATATTGGTCACCGGGCCGGCTTGTTCAAACGTGGAAATTGAGCAGAGGGTTTATCAACCGGGGGCTTTGCTTATCCAAGCGGATGCTTTTTGATGATTATCCATATATTTGAGTGTCTTAAACTAAACGGAGTTATGAATATACATCTAAAAGCGATCTCACCAAGGGGGAAAACAAGGAAAACAGCCATAGCCCCCCTGCTCGGAGCTATACTCATTCTGGCGAGCTTCTGCGCGGTGGGCACGGCAAATGCGCAAAGCAATTTCCAGCCGGGGTATATTATTGATACGAATGGCGACTCTACCGGCGGTTGGATAGATCAAAAAGACTGGCTTAAAAATCCCAAAAAAATAACTTTCAAAACACATGAACAAGGCTCGGCTATTCATTACACGCCAATGGAAATCAGCGCATTTAGGGTATCGGATGAAAGGTATGAGTCTGCCATTGTGAGCACATGCGTAGATCCCGTTTCCACCAACCGGATGACGCGATTCCCGGAGCTTACTTTAGTGTTGGACACTGTATTTCTTCAGGTAGTTGTTGAGGGTAAAAAAAGATTGCTCTATGCCAAAAATGAACTCAATATCGACAATTTTTACATCGAAACGGCTGAGGGGCTGGAGCTTTTGAGGTACAAGAGATACCTAAAGGCGAATGAATGGGGGTATCACGCAGCGGAAAACAAATCCTATCTATTGCAATTGCAGAACCACCTCGAGGATTTCCCCGGCATCGCCGTGCATATCCCCTCCGTAAAATACAATTTGGAAAGCCTGTCCAAGCTGTTCTGTATGTACAACGAATGCACAGATATTGTAAAAGATAAGAAACGCGTGGCATTCGAAACCGGCGCTTGTATCGGCGGCACAAGTACAGCGGTAAGGTTCAGCAGCAGTCATTCCTCTTTCAATTTTCTCACTCGTGCCGACTTTGGCAGGTCTTATGACGCGACTGCCGGTTTCTTCCTGAATGTGGTTCAAAACAAGCGTGGCGGCCAGTGGGCATTGAGCAATGATGTGCTTTATACTTCGTTCGGTACAAACGGCCGATATACAGACTACAGAAGCGAAGGGCACTATGTCATCCACACTACGGAATTGGCGTATTCCTACATCAAAATCAGCAATATGCTGCAATACCGCATACCCGTTGGGGCATTTCGCGTTTCCCTCAACGCAGGGTTGTCATACGGGTTATTGATGGGCCGGCATAACTCGCGGACACAAGAACTTTTCCTCTTCAGTTTGAATAGAATTACGGAGGATGAACCATTGGAAAGGCCCCCGACCATTGACCCGGGGTATTTTTATGGGTTCAGTATTCAGCTCAACCGATGGGGGGCAGAGCTACGGAGAGAGCAAAGCGACGGCGTGTCGAGCATTCTCATTCTGGGCGCGCCTGTACAGAGGACTTTTCTGATGGTAAAATATCGGATTTGGTGAAATAGAGAGCTCACCTAACAAGAGCCATTCACATAGAATTCCGACATCGCTCCACCATGCGTTTTATGGCCAAATGGTTTTCAATCCGTACACGACCCCCGAAATCAGCGCCACTTCCCCATTGTCGCTGTATATTTTCATTTGATTAAAATCCTTACCGGGGAAGAATACGTCTGTGAGGACAGTGGCCCCCTCGTCGGCGAATAATTCGGCGGAAGCAGTATCGAA
Source organism: Saprospiraceae bacterium (assembly GCA_019638385.1). Taxonomy (GTDB): domain Bacteria; phylum Bacteroidota; class Bacteroidia; order Chitinophagales; family Saprospiraceae; genus UBA2329. The sequence goes on from JAHBTW010000001.1 coordinate 23,303, forward strand.
AAACAGGTGGAGTTTTATGGTGGAGTGCGTGGAGATGCGGGGCGCCGTGTGCCGGCTGACGGCAAATTTGTCGGAAAAAGATGAGTTGCCGGCAGCAGTGCGATCACTGTAATAGTGTTGATCGGCAGCATCATACCCAATGCGGTAACGCTCGCCTTTGCTGTTGGAAAGTTCAATCCCGAAATCGGGGGTGGTGTTTTCCTGACATTCAAAATATAATATCAATTCGAGTTGAGAAGTATTTGCAAAAGCGGGCGATTCAACTACACCGCCATTCCCTATGACCAAAAACTCCTTTTTTATTTGAACCCCTGAAATCGTTTCAGAATCAACGCGCAGCTTTTCCAACTCTTCTACCGGCTTTGAAAAAACGCGAAAACCATTGCTTGTTTGGCGGAGCGTTAGTGTTCTGGGGAGCGTCATGGCACTGCGCCACGGTGCGGTGGGTACTGCCTGGGCATAGTCCCAATTGCTCATCCAGCCCATGAACAGGCGGCGCCCATCGGTTTGGGGAACGTCTGACCAGGTTACGCCGGCATAGTTGTCACGGCCATAATCGAGCCATACCCCTTGTTCGGCTTTTACATCGGGGGCGAAAGTGGGGTCCAAGCGAAAGTTTGTACCGTCGAAATCCCCAACGAAATATTGGGTGCCGGAGCCGCCGTTGGGCGCGCCGGGATTGATGCTCAGGAGGAGTACCCATTTGGTGTCGGCGCTGTTTTCTACCCGGAGCGGAAACAAGTCAGGGCATTCCCACACACCCGCATGAACGCCCCATTCTTTCCCGAAATCGCTGAGCTGCGTCCAGTGAATAAGGTTGGGAGAGCCGTAAAACTTAACATGGTCAAAAGCGGCAAACACCATGATCCATTGCCTTGTGGCCTCGTGCCATATCACTTTGGGGTCGCGGAAGTCGCGTATTTTTTCTGTATTGGGAATCACCGGGTTGCCCTCGTATTTGACCCAGGTGCGGCCTTTGTCGTGGCTGTACGCAATGCCCTGATATTGAAAATCGGAGCGTCCGGCCTGTTCCATTTCCGGGTTGTGATAAGTGAAAATAGCGACGAGAGGCGGTTCGTTGTGCCGGCCCAGACCACTGGTGTTGTGCCAGTCCACCACCGCGCTGCCGGAGAAGATATAGCCCAGCGAATCGGGGTACAGCGCGATGGGCAGGTGCTCCCAATGTACCAAATCAGTGCTCACGGCATGGCCCCAGTGCATCGGCCCCCATACGGTGCTGTCGGGGTAGTACTGGTAAAACAAATGATATTCTCCCTCGTAGTAAAACATGCCGTTGGGGTCGTTCATCCACTTGGCAGGCGGGGAGAAGTGGAATTGCGGGCGATGCGGCTCGCGGTAGGAGGGCTTTTCCACTTCGGATTGATTTTTCGCCGGCGTCGGAGAACAGGAATACAGGGCACACCCTGCGAAGAACAAAATGAATACAGGCGTTGCACTTTTCATGTCATATCGTTATATGTACAGTTAGTAGAGGTATCTCGAAAACTTTGTCCTTTAGCATAGCAATTATTAGCGTTATCGCCCATTGCGCCGTCATCTTTTCCCCAAAACCCTTCATCTCCCATACCGCCGCAGCAAATCAAAAAAATCCGCCTCGCTGAGTTCCCGCGATTTCGCCAGGCGGCTTCGTTTGAGATTGAATCCGGCATGTCCTTCTCTCAAATCAACGGGGAATGGATCGGTGGCATAGCTGCTGAATCCGGCGTACAACACAGGCCCTGTGAACCAGCCGTTTTCGTCGCAGGGGTTTTTAGCTTCCCGGTCCCATTCTTTGCCAAAAACGATGAGGGTAGAAATGGGCGCTTTGATCAAATGGTATTCCCACTCCAACTTCGTGCCGGCGGCTACATACACTTGGCCCACATACCAGGCATTGTTGTAAATGAACACGATGGCGTCGTATTTTTCATCGCCCCGGATGACGAAGGTCCGTTTGTCGCCCGATGCGTTCGGCTTGGGCGGGTAGCAGTCCCACAGCGGCGCGGCGCCTTGTAACTGCCCGGCTTGCAGCGCATTCCGGTTGGCGGTATAAAGGCTGTCGGTCAAAAAGCGGGCATATTCGAGTCGTTCTTGTGCCTCCCGCACTTCCCGTTTGGCTTTGTTCCATTCGCTGAATTTCAGACCGGCAAAAACGACGACGAGCAACACTGCGATGCCGGCAATGGCGCCTAACACCAGCAGGGTTTGGTTGGAGTTACCCGATTGCAACCGGCCCATCTCTTTGGTCTGATTGGCTTTTTGCAGGCGGTTTTTGACCTGATAAAAGACGCCTTTGATGTGCTCGTTGGGCGCTATTTCCAGACCGAACGCGCTCATGCCCATCGCGGTGGAGGTATCGGCGCGCTGCAATGCTTTGCAGATAATAATCAGGCCGTTGCAAATGCGAATTTTCAAATCGTTGAAGTGATGGGGCAGGGCATTCATAAAATCGGCCCCGAAATGTTTGCGCAGGAAATAGCCTCCGACCAATTCTTGCGGCAGGGGTTGTTCCGGGTGTGCGGCAATGCTCCGCGCCAGGTGTTCAAATTCGGCCACATAGCTTTCTACATGCGCGCGGGCTGCGCCCAGCACCTCCGCTGCAGGAATGCCGAGAAGGTCGGGGTCGAGCGCGGCTAAGGTACTCAGTTGCGCCGTATCCTGTAGCCGCACCGCATCGGGCCAGGCGGCGGCGAGCTGCGGTTGGAGCAGGGGCGCGAGGAAGGCTTTGAGCGGCTCGTCGGCCGATACTTCCGGCTCCACTGTGCCTCCGGCGCCGGCCAAAACGCTGCTCAGGCCGGGATAACGCAAGAGCCGGTAAAAGGCTTCTACGGCATTGGGGTGATCTAATAAATCAAGGGCTTCTTCCAGTTCCTGCCGGCTGACGGAGCGGCCCATGTATTGCAGGGCGGCATCGCCTTCCCGGTCAATGCGCGAAAGCAACTTAGCGCGGGCGTGTTGCAGCGTCGGCTCGTCTATTCCATGAGGCGGAGCGTATTGTAGCTCCAGCAATTCGATAGAGTTGAGGATGTACATGGCTGTGTTGAATGAGGGTAAATTATTTTACAGGAGAAGAACAGAATTTCGGTGCAAAAAAGGGAAATATCTTGAACGAACCGATATATTGTGAGCCTATTTTTGCCTTGCCTATGAAAAATATTGACGACATCCGGCGCGAACTGCGCGACCTCATCGTGGAGGGGATTCCCGAAACGATGAAAGCCCTCAAAGCCGTGTTGCCCCCCAACAGCGCCCGGTATCAGGACCTTATCCTCATCGAAGGCCGTTTGAAAGAAGCCAATATCTCCGCACTCCGGGGCACGCTTTCCAACGATGATCTCCAATTGGCCTACAACCAAATCCGGGCTTCCCTGCTTGATCTCATCAACGATCTGGCGGAAGCCGACCTGCAGAACGCGCCTCCTGCCGTTGCGGAACCCCCCAAAGCACGCTCCGGCAACATCCTCTACCGCATCCCCGACGCCATGCAGTTGAACCACGAGCACAAGTGCATCGTGCGCATTGCCGTCAACGAGGAGTTGTTGTTGGAAAACATCGAGCTGGATCAGGAGGTACGGTTGCAAAGCATCCGCATCTCCGACGTCATGCTGGTGCAATTGCTCGACCCTTCCGGGGAAGAACCCTTCCACATTCGCTCCGTCAACAGCGCGGAGCAGTTTATTGACGAAGATGCCTTCACCGAGTGGTTGTTTTATGTAAAACCTGTACGGGAAGGCACTTATCCGCTGCTGCTGAAAGTGGCGGTACTCGAACTCGTCAACGGCAAAGAACGCCAACGCGAGATCGTTTTGGAAGAAAGTATCCAGATCATCTCCGAAGCGGTACCCGACCCCGAAGATGCGCCGTTGAAAACCGCTGCCTACCAGTTGAATCTCTCCGGCAGTACCGCCGATGATGCGCTCATTTACGCGCCGCCTCAACCGGCCGGCCCCTTTGCACCCGCGCCCGCTGCTATACCGCGCTCCGGCAATGCGCCGCAATCGGCCCGCCGGCAGATAGCGGGTATCGTGCGGGTGTTGGCCATGGTCGGGGTTATCTCTGTGGTGGGCGTGGTGGTGATGCAAAACCAACGAAGCGACTCGCCGTGGGTGGGCAATGATAAACTACCGTCTTCTATAACCAAAGGCGAAGAACCTTCCATTATACCCGATAGCGTGTGGCGGCTGGAAGAAGAAGACCCGGTTCTTGTAGATGCTGAACCGGACAGTGGAGCAGAGGGCACCCTCGAAGAATCTGCCCCGCGCCCGGCCAGGCCGGAAACTTCGACGCCGAACACTGCCGGCCCGCCCGTCACCCCGCCGATTGGCGCCCGCCCGGTAAATCCCGTCACCAACATGGTACTCGTGCGGGGCGGCACGTTCCTCATGGGCTGCGCCGACAGTACGAACCTGCGCTGCGACCAAAATGAATTTCCCGCCCGGCCGGTACGGATCAAAGATTTTTCACTCAGCGCTACCGAAATCACCGCCGCCCAATACGTCACTTTCCTGAACGCTTACGGATCGGGAGTAGTGAAGGCGGGCGCTCATCGCAATAAAGCCCTGCTCTCCGACCCCGACTGGTTGGAGCGCGACGGCGACGGCCCCTGGCGGGTGAAAAAAGCCTGGGAGCAATACCCTGCCGTGAACGTAACCTGGTACGGCGCCAATGAGTTTGCTTCGTTTTACAACATGCGCCTGCCCTCGGAAGCAGAGTGGGAATACGCCGCAAGAGGAGGCCGCACCAATGCGGGATATACATACGCCGGCAGCGACAACCCCGACGAGGTGGCCTGGTATAGAAACAATGCCGGCGGTCGCCTGCATGCCGTCGGTATGAAGAAGGCCAATGCCCTGCGCTTATACGACATGAGCGGCAATGTGTGGGAATGGGTAGCCGATTGCAAACACCCCGATTACACAGGCGCTCCCGCCGATGGAAAACCCTGGACGACCGGCGGAGATTGCACCCGGCGCATTGTGCGCGGCGGTTCCTGGGATTACAGCAGCAGCGCCGCCAGGGTGCGCGCCCGCCGCGACAGCCGCCGGGAAGACGGCCTCGCCAATACGGGGTTTCGGGTGGCGAAGGATTGAGGGTGGTAACGGGGAAAATAAAAGTATGAGCGACACAAAAATATCTATACGTTTTTTTAACGATCGCGAAGTGCGGGCCATTTGGGACGAGGCCGGCAGCAAGTGGTGGTTTTCAGTACTGGATATTGTTGCGGTGCTTACTGACCAGAATGACTATGCCAAAACCCGCAATTATTGGAAATACCTTAAAGCCAAATTAAAGAAGGAAGGAAGTGAAGTGGTTAGTGCCGCTACCCAGTTGAAATTGCACGCACCGGACGGCAAAAGACGTATGTCTGATATGCTCGACTACAACGGCATCATTGCTCTGGGCAAAACTTTTCCCGGAACCAAAGCCAACCGCTTTATGGAGTGGTTTACATACAGCGATGAAAGTATAGATGGGAAGAGCAAAACAAAAGCTTATGCTTTGTTTGAAAGTTCATTTATCAACAGCATAGAGGTGGGCACAACCAAGGGGTTGCAACAGATACACGCTTATTTATTTGGTGGCTTGTATGATTTTGCAGGGCAAATCCGTCAAAAAAATATTTCGAAAGGTGGTTTTCAATTTGCGACTTCACATTTTCTGGGCGACACCTTAAAACAAATAGAAGCCATGCCCGAAACCACATTTGATGAAATAGTGAACAAGTATGTGGAAATGAACATTGCTCATCCATTCATGGAGGGCAATGGCAGAAGCGCAAGAATTTGGCTGGACCTGATCTTAAAAAAACGTCTTAAAAAATGTGTGGATTGGAGTAAAATAAGCAAAGACGATTATATGAAGGCAATGAAGCTAAGCCCGACAAAAAGCAACATGCTGAAAACACTTATCAAAAATGCGCTCACGAACAAAATAAGCGACCGCGAAATGTTTATGAAAGGAATTGATTATTCCTATTACTACGAAGAAAATTGAAACGGAAGATGACGAAACTAAAATATACCGATACGACCGAAAAGGAATTAGAAGCCCACATCACACATATTCGCAAGCCGCAGCAGAAAATAGACAAGCTATACGCACTACCTACTCCCGCCTCAGCGCGCGCGGTTGCACGGGTGCATCGCCTTCAATGACGGGCAAACGGGGGGCAGCCGGCGGCGGAGGCGGCGCGGGCAAAACGCGCTCGCAGGCTTCTTCAAACAAATCATCCAAGGCATCGGGGCGGCAGGGCTTTAGTTCGTCCCACACAAACCCCTCCATGCGCAGGGCATTGTGATCGGCCTGCCGCATAGGGTCCATTTTCGACTTGGGTTCCGACAGGAATTTGATGCGCTCTATCTGGTTATTACCGAAGTAAAGCACCATGTCGCTGCACACCGTTTTGTTGACGCCGATGTAGCCGCCGGCATCGTCGCGGGCATAATACACCGATTCGGCATTGCCCGACACCTCCATGACGCGAAGCTCTTCCTCCTCAAAGCGGGCCGTGATGTTGCGGCCTTTTATCTGATTGAAAAAACGCTCGTCGGGCGAGTTGATGATGAAGGCGTTGGAGTGGAGGAAGATGCAGTCTATCTTGTTGTCGCGCAACTGCATATTGATGGTGTCGGCCATAAACTGGGTCGTATCCGACCACACCACGGGCGCCTGAAAAAAGCGGAAAATGCTGTCGGAACTGCTGTAGCTGAGCGAATCGCAAATCGCCTGCAAATCGCTTTTGAAAACGCGTACGTCTTTGAAAGCCATGAGCAACCGGCTCGTATCGCCCTCAATGGTGTCAATACGAACAGACACTAAGGTGTCGGAAGTCATAAACAGCGTATCGCCTTCCAGCACAGACAACAGCAGCGGGCGGTTGTTGCGGCCGCCGGAGGCTTTGAGAAACCCCGTCTCCTGATTGTAGGCCGCCTGTTCGCAAAAAATGGAAAGCTGCGCGGTGGTGTCTTGCCAGGCTACATTCCCCACGGCAATGCCTAAGCCCTGTTCTTCATCGAAGTCCACGTCGTCGGCTTCCAGAATTTGCGGCGGATCGCTGATGCGGCTGCGCCCGCGGGTTTTGTAGGTTTTGTTTTTAGCATCGTAAATAACTTCTTCGGAATTGATTTCCTGTTTGCCTTCGAGCAGCCGGGCATTGCCTTTGAGGAAGGTTTTGTCTTGCTTCTGGTCGTACTGTATGAGGTCGGCGGTGGCCTGCCGGTCGCCTTCCACAAACCAGGCATCGCCCTGGAGGGTGTGTATGTTGAAGCGCCCGTCGTAGCGGATGGTATCGGCAGTGGCTTTTTGATCGCCTCGCACAAACTGGGCATTTTGGTTGAATTCGGCAAAATTGGCTTCGGTGTCATAAAAGCCGCTTTCCGCAAAAACCTTCGACTCGCCGGTGGCAATGATAGTGGGGCCGAGAAAAAAGGCCGTTTTAGTTTCGGTGTTAAACTTCAGGGTATCCGCTTTGAGGCTGAATTCGGGGTCGGTCACTTCCACTTTGTCGCGGAAATACACCACCTTTTGCTCTACAAAATAATACCCCCGGCGACTGGTGAGGCGGCTTTGGCCGTTGGTGAGCACGGCCCCGTCGGTGTAGGTGGCTAAGCGGGTGTTGAGGTCGTAATGCAGGCGTTTGGTGAAGAGCTTCTGTTGGCCGTTTACCAACACCACATTTCCAAACAAATCAGCCTCGCGGGTGTCGCCGTAATACACTAAGCTGTCGGCAAAAACGGCGGTCGTATCGCCCTGCTGAATGGTGATATTGCCGGAGGCGAACACCCGGTTTTTATCTTCAATGATAGCCGAATCGCAGTACATGAACACGCTGTCCTGATGCAGTTGCACCTCACCGATCAACTTCTGTACGGTTTTACCCTTGAGTTGAGTAAAGGTCCATACTTTCGCAAAGTCAATATCCACGGGGCTACCGTCTTTGCCGCTTTGGGCGGAAAGGATGCCCGGCAGGAGGAGCAAACAACAGGCGAGTAAAACCCTGTACGGCATCGTATGTGCTTCTTTCAAGTTCGTTTTCTTTATCAGTTCTTTTTGGAAATCGCTTTCCAGGTTTGGTACAATGTTTCCTGCGGCGGCCGGTCGGCGGGTATTTCGCGCAGCGGTTCGCAGGGTTCGAGGGAGGTGCGGCACTCGTCGGGCAATGCCTGATAAAGGCGCGTTCCTTCGGTTTTCCAGGCGAGCATTTCGTCGCTCACCGTTTTTACAATGCGACCGGGATTGCCGGCCACGACGCTCCGGGGCGGAATTTTTTCCCCGGCCTTGATAAAACACATGGCCCCTACGATGCACTCGTCGCCTATTTCTACTTCATCCATGATGACGGCATTCATGCCCACCAAAGCATTTCGCCCGATCGTGGCGCCATGCACAACGGCGCCGTGGCCGATGTGTGCGCCCGCTTTGAGGCGCACGGTGATGCCGGGAAACATATGAACTGTGCAGTTTTCCTGCACATTGCAGCCGTCTTCGATCACAATTTCACCCCAATCGCCGCGTATCGCCGCTCCCGGCCCGATGTAAACGTCGCGACCGATGATGACATTGCCGGTGACGGCAGCCTGCGGATGCACAAACGCCGATTCGTGTACCACCGGACGAAATCCTTTAAATGCATAGAACATAGCGACGCGTTTTGCGGCAAAATTCGGAATATTGGGCCGGGTTGTGTATCGGAATACAGCCGGCGCCGTTATTTTCTTGTCGAAAACCGCAAAAGCTTTGGCACAGTTCAACTGGTCTTATCTCAGCGCCACCGGGCAACAGTATATCGTCGGCTTGTATCACGGCCCCGAAAGCGGGCATTTGGTGGTGTATTGCAACAACGACATTGTGGCCATTGATTTCAATGTGGCTGCCGATGCCCGATACCCGTTTTTTATCGAGGAAGACCTTTGCGAAATCCGCATAGAGCGGCGGGGCGACGCGCTGCAATATTTTTTTGAGAGCAATGAGGAAATTGATACGCCGCTCAACCGCCACCGCCGGGAGCGCAAACGCAAAGACCGGCAGCTCTTGCGAGCCTTGATCGCGGGCACGGTTTTGTTCATTGCCATACTGGTCGTAGCCGTGTTGAGCATACAAAAATCGGAAGACGAACGCGCGATGGAGGTTGTGCGGCAAGGCGGCGGAGCGCCCGCAATCGGGAGAGTCGCTTTCGATCCCGAAGAAACCGATCCGGAATGGGCCAATTTCTGGTACTCAGAGGGCGGCAGCGTTCGTCAGGGCAAAACGCCTGTTCCGCCCGGTCGTCGCCTGCCAAACGGCATGACGCTGGAGCCGGGCGACGAATTTGCCGTTTATTATCATTCCATTCGAACCCACATCGCCATGATTGACTTTGACAGTCCCACGCCGGAGCAAACGGAACGTTACCGGCGGCGCGTCCTGGCTGAACACTTGCGGTTACACCCCGAACTGCAGGAAAAAGAAGCCGTTTGCCTGCTGGGCATTGCGTTTGAAATCAGGCAATTGGATGGCTATGCCGATTTCTATTGGCAAACAGCCGAACCGCAACAAAACCCGCAACACAACGCCAATTCTTATTATCGCCTCGTACGCGACACTTCCTTTGTCAGGCGCTTTCGCGAACAATGCCGGTGAGCGCAAACTTGAAACTTTGTTGTAGCTTTGCAGCAAAAAATAACTTGAACATGAAATCTGCGATTATTTTAACGGTTGCCTTTGCGGCATTTTTATTCACTGCTTGCTCCAACGACGGTTCTTCCAAGAAGGCGGATGGAGACACTTCCACAGCTACTACTCCTGCGCTCAACAACACGGTGGCCACCGGCGCTGTGATGCACTACATCTGCCCCAAGAATTGTGCGGGCAGTGGTGGAGACGCTGCGGGTACCTGCCCGGTATGCGGCTCTGAATACACGCACAACGACGCCTACCACAACCAACCGGCGCCTCCTCCCGGAGCCGCTCCTGCTGCAGGTCCGCTTAGCGACCCGGCATCTCCTGTCATCACGCCGCCTGCTCCGACTGCCACCGAACCGGCTCAAAATGCGGCAGGGGTGTTTCACTACACTTGTAGCAAAGGTTGCGCCGGCGGCTCCGGCACGGCCGGAACTTGCGCCAAGTGCGGCGGAGAGTTGGCGCACAATGCGGCCTATCACCAGTAAGATTTTTTGAAAACCCAAATTGCCACCAAACATGAGTTTTTCCTCTGTTCTATCCGACATACAAGGTCGGGCAGCCAATGCTTCGCCCATCGGTTCCAGTATTAAATTCGATTTCGGCGACGAACAACGCATCTACATTGACGGCACGGGCGAAAATAATATCGTGACCGAGGATGACAAAGACGCCGCCGCGCTGGTGCTCATGAAATTGGAAGACATGGAAGCTCTGCTCGCCGGGAAATTGAACCCGATGATGGCCTTCATGAGCGGAAAATTGAAAGTGAAAGGCGACATGGGCGTCGCAATGAAGTTGCAGAGCTTTTTGGGCTGATTATACCGGGCGCTGCTGGATAGCAGCGCCCGGTATGACAAAATTGGCTTCGCACCTAACGGTGCGAGGTATAAATTTCCTGACCATGACCTACTCCCTTCCCTGCCGGAACGCCATGGCTTCCGCTATCTTGGTATTGTCCATTTTTAGTTCGGTGTTTGCCGGCGGGTGCCGCAAGGAGCCCCTGGCTGAACCGGGCTGCGACCCCTCGTTGCTGCCGGTGGTATTTGTCCACGGCTTTTTGGCATCGGGCGATACTTATGCGGAGCAGGCCATGCGCTTCAGTTCCAATCGCAATTGTGCCGATCGGCTCTATGCTTTCGACTGGAATACGCTTGCAGGGCAGGGAGCGGCGGTGGCTCAACTTGATGCATTCATAGATCGCGTGCTGGCTTCCACCGGCGCCGCCAAAGTCAACCTCGTCGGCCATTCCGCCGGGGGAGGCTTGTGCTATTCCTACCTCGCTGATGCCGCACGGGCTGCCAAGGTGGCGCATTATGCCCACCTCGGCAGCGGTGTGCAAAGCAAAGCCGCCGGCCCCGACGGGGAAGTTCCGACGCTCAATTTGTATTCAGATGGAGACCGGGTAGTAACCGGCGGAGATATTGCCGGAGCGACCAACCAACGCTTTGCCGATCTCGACCATTATCAGATTGCTACTGCGCCGGAGGTCTTTTCGGCTATGTTTGCCTTTTTTAATGAAGGCCGTTTGCCCCAAACCACCGCAATCAAAGAAGAAGACAACGTTGAGCTGTCGGGTAGGGTAGTGACCCTCGGCGAAAATGCGCCGCAGGTCGGCGCCGTCATTGAAATTTATGAGGTGAATCCGGCCGACGGCCGACGTCGCAGCGCTCAACCGGATGCCACGCTGACCGCAGATTCGGCGGGCAACTGGGGCCCCTGGAAATCAAAAACGGGTGCGCAATACGAGTTTTTTGTGCGTACGGCCACTATCGGCGACCGCCCCATTCACTACTACCGGGAGCGCTTCGTTCGCTCCAATACGATGGTGTATCTGCGCACTTTTCCGGGGCCGAATTCATTGGCCGGGCTGCTGTTGGCGGGTATTCCCAAAAACGACAACCAAAGCGTGCTGGCGGTTTTCAGCGCCAACCGCGCCGTGATTCATCAGCGCGACGCCCTGAGTGCCGACGGCTACGATCTCGCTACCGCCACACTGACGCCGGCTTCCAAAACCGTCATTGCTATGTTTCTGTACGATGGCGGCGACGGCCAAACCGGCGGAACCGTTCACGGTAACTTTGCCTTCCTGCAATCCTTTCTCACCGGAGTAGATTATTTTATTCCAACAGCCGCGCCGGCTTCGGTGCATTTGCAGTACAACGGCCGCTCCCTTCATGTACCCAATTGGAAATCGGACAGCGAGGGCGTTAGTGTGGCGGTGTTTGATTGAGTTTTTAGCTGCGAGTTTTTAGCTTCGAACTTCGAGTACTAACAAGTTAGACTCATAGCTCGAAGCTCACGGCTCACAGCTTGCCATTACCTGAACTTATAACACTTCGGCTCGCCGTTTTTCACCGGCGCGCGCGCGGCTCGCATGTTGCGGGCGCCGCTTCCCCGGCGGGGGTCTTTGCCGTCAGAGCTTGCCGTCTGTGTACGAAAAGGTTGGATTTTTAGTGCAAAATAGAAATCGGTTCCGTTGAAATCGGAGCGCGTCACCAAACTGCCGATGCGATCGGTACCTAAGGTGAGAAAACCGACGCGGCCGGCAAGGCCCACTTGCATCCGGTTGCCGTGATACAACGACACCGGCATGGCAAACTCCACCCAGCGACTCTCGAAGCGGGGCGTGAGTGCAACCAAACTCCCTCTTGCCATTCTGTTTCTGCCCAGCGGCACGCCCATCACCGTTATGGCATTGAGGAAAAAACCCCGCCCCAGATTGCGATCTACCTGAAGGCTCACCGCGCCCGGCAGCCATATTCCGAAGCGACTGTCTTTTTGTGACGCTGTGGTCGTGCCGAGGGTTTGAAGACTAAACAGCTCCAACATTCCCTCCAATTGCTCCGGCATTTGAAAATCATTATAGGATTCAAATCCGATGACTCTTTCTGTATCTGCTTTCACTTCGTGAAGGCGTGCGTTATTGTTGAATTGCAGCCTGCCGATGTCCAATATACTGAATCCGATGCGCCAGGTATAATCGGCTTCGTCGCCGATGAGCCAGGTGGCGCCGATGTCAAAGGCGAAACCGCTTCCATTGCGCACCGGGCGCCGGCTATCGGGGCTGAGGTTGGAGCTTGTGTGACCGTATTCAAAATGCACCGGCGTGCCGGCAAGCGAATCGCCGGGCAGTTTGGCTAAGTTGATCGTGCCGACATTGTTAAAAAATATCCCCTCGTAACCTTGCAAATAACGGGCACTGATGCCGATGCCCGTTTTGCCGCTTGCGGTGGGAGTTTGGTACAAATAGTTGATGCCCAATTCGCCCCAAGCAGCCATCGCCATTTTGAAAGGCTTGGTTTCAAAGGTTTCATAAAAGGGCCGGTTGAAATATTGATAATAACTGAGCGGATTGCTGACCCCGAAACCGGAGGCGTGAAATCGGGCACGGGTAAAAAGTCCAACGGCGTGTTGCTCGCCCAGGCGTACATAAAAGGCCGGTCCGACGAGGCCGGTAGCGCCGGTGGCATAGCGCTTTCTTCCGTCGGCGTAGAAATCTTGTACGATGCTACCGGCCGGCGGCGGCGTTTCTTTGTCGTAGTCGGGGCCGAAGGCGAAATTTAATTGGGAGGGCTTTCGGGCCAGGTCGGTGAGGCGGGTGTTTTGAAGAAAGGCATAGTTGTTGTCGAAGAAAAAGGCGCCTTCCGCGAGGTTGATGTCCCAGTTGAAAGGAGTGGAAGTATGAGCGGAAGGATTGAGAAACCAGCCGTTTATGCCGGCAAAATTGCCGGTTCGCAAGCCGAGTTGTTCCTGCGCCTGAAGGCTAAGTCCAGACAGAAACAAAAAAAAGACAAGTGTCCGGTAGGATTTCATTGTGATAGTTGCTTAAATGTTTTTGGGAAAAAAATCCCACATCGGCCACAGGGCCGGCAGTGAGATAAGCATTGCAAAATTACACAATATTGCCGCCGTCGGAGGCGGGACGGATTTAGATTAGAATACGGTAGTCTTAGTTGAGTAACCGGACGAAATGAGGGAGAAAAATAATGCACCCGATAACGGCGGAAACTGCCGCCGCAATCAATACGGCTGCCGCTGCGGCATCTTTAGCCTTGCCGGCGAGCGGATGCATATCGGGCGATGCGAGATCGGTAAGGTACTCTATGGCAGTATTGAAGACTTCGGCGAGGAGCACCATCCCGATAGCGAGGGCCACCATGCACCATTCAACCGCCGTGATTTTAAAAAACAAACCCAGACATATAGCCGCTGCCGCCGCTGCCGCATGGATGCGCATATTGGCTTGCGTGCGAAACACATCAGCCAGCCCGTTGAAGGCATATCGAAAGGTCTGTATTCTTTTTCGGATCATATCTTATGCTGACAAAAGTCACTCCGCCCGGTGATGCAAGTCATGTTTTTGGGGGTAGTTTCGGCTTTACCTTTGGGGTGATTCTTAGAAGATTCCGAAAGGAATCTAAGATATCATGGTCAATTGGGTGTTCAATCGTTTTGGAGCCGGGTGATTTAATCCCGGCTTTTTTTATGCCCTTTCATTCCAAAATTTTGAAAGTTGTACGCCGGTTTTGCTGATGCTCGTCCTCGGTGCAGCGTGTGCAAATACAGGACACTTCGGGAGTGGTTTCCCCGAAACCGAAAGCCGACAGGCGCTCCGCGCTGATGCCTTTGGAGATGAGATAGTCCACGGCTGATTGTGCGCGCTTTTGCGATAAGTCTTGATTGTAGCGGTCATTGCCCCGGCAATCGGTATGCGAGCCTAATTGTATGCGAATGGCCGGATTGATGACGAGCAGCCGTGCCAGCCGGTCTAAGGTAGGCTTGGCATCCTCCCGGATTTCCCAGCGGTCGAAGTCGTAGTAGATGTTCTCTAAGCGAATTTCTTTATCAAAGAAAATGCGTTCGAGCACGATTTCGAGTTCGAATCGCATCTCCGGCGAGGACAGGTCTTTCCCGATACCTTTGGTGCTGAAGGTAGCGGCATTGTTGAGATAGCCGGGTTTGGAGGCCAGAAAAGCGTAATCGGCATCATCCTGAAGCAGGATCGAGAAAAAGCCTTCCTCCTCAATGGTCCATTTATTGGTTTCATTGCCTTGTCGCATATCAGTTTGCGCGCCGGGCAGCGGTTTGCGACCCAGCACTTTGCTGTTGGGGTCGGCGGGGTTTTCATAAATTTTTTCTACCACATACACATCGAGGAACATCTGTACGTCTTCGGGGCGGATTTTTACAATCGTATCTGCCACAGGCATCGGAGGCGGTATGCGTTTTTCGTAGCGGTATATATCGTCGTTGCCGTTGCCGTCTTCGCGGGTGGAAGTGAAAAAACCGGTTTCGAGTACGTCAGAGCCTTCCGGGAAACGGGCCGCTAATACGAAGCCAAAATCGTCGCCCCCTGAATTTACAGGCGGTTTGAGGTTGTAGGGCGGCGACCAGGTCCCATTGGACAATTTGTAGGCGCGGAAAACATCGAGACCGCCCATGCCGGGGTGGTAATCGGAGGAGAAGTAGAGGGTGTCCTTGTCAATGAAGGGGAATTTTTCATCGCCGGTCGTGTTGATGCTCCTGCCGAGGAGGGTCGGCTCCTCCCAATTGCCGGCTTTTCGCTCCGATACGTATATGTCGTAGCCGCCCCAACCGTCGGGGTGATTGGAGGAAAAGTAGAGGAACCTGCCGTCGGCGGAGAGGCTCGGTTGCACATAATTTACTTTATCCTGCACAAAATCCAATATGCGCGGGGGGCTCCAGACGCCGTTTCGCAGGTCACTCGACAGAAGTTTGCAATACGCATCCTCCTTTTTGCCGCCGAAACAGCGGGAGAAAATCATTTCGGTGAAATCGGGGTTGAAGGTCGCTGTGCCGTCGTTGTCGGGCGAATTGACGTTCGGGTCGAAGAGCGTGACGGCGTTGGTATTCAGATCAGCGATGAAAAGGTTGGAGAAGCTGTTGCCGGTCCAGGCATACACGGGGCTTCCTTTTTCGGTGGGCCGGTCGGAGGTGAAAACGAGTTGTCCGTCTTTGTACGGCATAGGAGAATAGTCGGCATAGCTGCCGCTGAATTCTAACAATTGTACGGCATACTCGGCTTGCGGTTCAGCGGTTTTCCAGCCGACGGCTATTTCGCAGGCGTTCACTTCGCGGCGATACTCGTAAGGGCTTCCTATTTCGATGCCGAGGTCTTTGAACGCCTGAATGGCTTCTTTGTAGCGTTCGGCGCGTTTGAGGGCGAAGGCCATTTCGCGCAGCGCATCCACGCCGTATTGGTTGTCGTAGGCAATCTGGTACCAGCGAATGCTCTGTGCGCTTTTGTTGAGGCGATTATAGGACTCGGCCATGAGGAAAGCCAATTTGCCTTTTTCCACCCGGCTTTTGCTTTGGTTGTGTTCTTTTTCCAGCAGGCGCACGGCTACGGAGTACTGTTTGCGCTCAAACGCCGTGCGGCCGTCTTTCACCTTTTGGGTGTAGCTGCAAGCAGAGAGGAGAAAAACCGAAGTAAAGAAAACAAGAAAGATGCGCCCGTTCATAAGCTGTGATATTGCCCGTGGGAAAAACGCCGTCGGGAGGGGGAATGTTCTCCGGGCCGACTTGAAGCGGGGCGCCTTCCGGCAGTATTGGGCAAAATGTGAAGCATCGGGCGTCTTTTACAATTCATCTTTTATTTTAAAAAAATGATTTACAGTGTAATGTGTGAATTATATAATTAATTTTAATGATTATGGCTATAACCTTTTGTTTGTATTTTGGGAGGTGATAAGGAAGGGGGTGAGGGTATCTTTACGTTCGTCATTCAAAATGATTAATAATCCTACTTCAATACTTTATTTTTTCAGCACATCGTACAGCCATGACAGAACCAAAAGATTTCTGTCGTGGCTTTTTATTTTTTCAGACATTTGCCCACGGCTATATTTATTTTTTTTGAATTTGTTCAGAAGTAAGAGCTGTGAAGCTATCAAGCAGGTGGATTGAGTGTGTTTGGCAGATCCCGATGATTGGGTTCATTTTGGGAAGTAGCTTTGTGGTGTCCCATGGGCAGTTTTATGTGGCTGATATTCAGGAAAACATAGAAGGAAATGCCGGTCTCGGCAGTATAGTAATCTCCGATTTATTTCAGGACCACGATGGGTTTATGTGGATTACGACCGGTTCCGGGCTTGCCCGGTTTGACGGAACTATCTTCAAGCACTACACGCGGCCTGAGTTTACAAGCGGTGCGGCCAGCCGGGTAAGACTATTGGAAGACCGGCAAGGGTTGTTGTGGGTTTCAAAAAGAAAAATGATCGGCGGAGCGCAGGAGAGTGCGACCATGGACATTCAAATTGCCTTTTTTGACCCGAAAAAAAACGAAGTTTCCTCCTTCCGGGAAGGGCCGGGCGCTTCAGCCCCGTTCAGCGAGGAAGACATCAGCGCCATCAAAAGCACCGAAAGCCGGGAAATCGTGGTGGGCTTGAAAGACGGCCGTGTTTATTATTTCGACACGGAATGGTACTTGCTGTTTGCCGGAACAAACCGGCAGCGCATCACAGATGTAGCGCTGAAGCGCCGGGGCGAAAGCTTTTGGCTGGTAGAGCGGGACACCTTACGGCACATTGCCGCCACCGGCGAAGAAATTGAAAAGGAAGTGCTCCCGGATCATTTCAGCAAATTGCTGGAGTTGAAATTCGATCAGGCCGGCGGCCTTTGGTTGATCGGAGTTTATCCTACGCAGAGCAGTACCATCTTCTTCAAAATGCCGGGCCGCCCCATGCAATCGTACCATGCCGGTTTTGATCTCGATCTGTCCGCTTATCTATCTGTACTGTTTGACCGCCAGGGGCGGACCTGGCTCATGGGAGACGAGAAAGTGCAGGTGTTTGAAGCGGGTAGGGGCAAGGTGTTTGAGATTCTTTCGGAGGGCTTGATTCAACGGTTTCCGGTGGTTTATTTCGATCGCGATGACTCCGCCTGGGTTTCCGACCGCAAGGGATTGAAAATTATACGCCTCAAAAAAAAGCGCTTTCAAACCTGTTTGGAGGAAGAGGAAGCGAGCGTGCGCGGTATTGTCTCCATCGGGAACGGCACATTGTGGGCCTGTACCGACAAAGGCGTTTTTGAAATAGACTCCAGCCTCCGGCAGGTAACTCCGACAATACCCGACATCAGCGTAGGCTACGGCTTGTTGTATCGCCCCCCCTATTGCTGGATGGGCGCCTACAGCTCTACTTTTTGGCAATTGGACCCCCGCACCGGAAAACGCGAGGAATGGTATGCCCGGTTTGAGGACGGCACATTCGTAGCGGGCTTGTACCTGCTCCGACCTTTTTTCGACCGGAAGGGGCGCTTGTGGGTGGGCGCCGGCGCCGGGCTGGCCCTGGCCGATATGAAAGCGCGTCACTTGGTAATAGCGCAGCGTTTCAACCAAATGGGATTGGCAGGCAAGGAAGTGCGGCATATTTTCGAAAATGACGAGGGGCTGTGGGTTTGCACCGATGCCGGCTTGTACCTGCTCGATCCGGATACTGGAGTCAAAGCATATTTTCGGGACTTTCCCGTTGTGCAACTCAATCACCTGTATGAAAGTCGGGACGGCTTGTTTTGGCTGGCCACCAAGGGCGGCGGTTTGTTGCGCTGGGACCGGAAGAAAAACAAAATAGATCAATTTTCCACTGCGGAGGGCCTAGCCAACGAAACCGTGCATGCCGTTTATGAAGACCGGTACGGCCGGTTTTGGCTGCCCACCAATCATGGCCTGGCCTGTTTCAACCCTCAAACACTTGCGGTAGCTACTTATTACAAAGAAGACGGCATTGCGCACAATGAGTTCAACAACGCCTCGCACTGGCAGTCGCCCGATGGGGCTATCTACCTGGGCGGCCTGGCCGGAATTACCCGTTTTCACCCCGATGATTTTCCGGCAAACGATCGCAGCCGTTTTCCCTTGCACCTCACGCAGTATGCTGTGTGGGATGCGAAAACCGGCGAATTGAACGATCTTTCCGAGGTGTTTTTTGCCGACCGGCGCATAGAGATTTCCGGTGCGGTGCGCTCTTTCCGGGTTCAGTTTGCATTGCTCGATTTTAGCCGGCCCGAAGCCAGGCGCTATGCATATATGCTGGAAGGATTGGATAATAACTGGGTGCATATTGAAGAAAATTTTGTGCGTTTCAATCGCCTGCCTTACGGCAAATACACGCTTAAAGTAAGGGGCAGCGGCGCCGACGGGCTGTGGTCGGCGCATGAATTGGCCATTCCGGTAGTTGTGCATCCCCCGGTATATTTGCGGGGGTGGTTTATTGCGCTGAGCATATTGGCTTTGCTGGCCCTCGCATACGGCATATTGCGTTGGCGGCTGAGGAGCCTGCGTCAGGCCAAGATATTGCTCGAAAAGGAAGTTGCTGCCCGCACTGCTGAAATCGTAGCAGACCGTCGGGTGATCAGCGCTCAAAAAGCAGAACTCGAAGCGCTCAATCAAACCAAAGACCGCCTCATGGCCATCATCGGGCATGAATTGCGCGGGCCGATGATC
This sequence comes from Saprospiraceae bacterium, assembly GCA_019638385.1. GTDB lineage: Bacteria > Bacteroidota > Bacteroidia > Chitinophagales > Saprospiraceae > UBA2329. Next base: position 42,426 of record JAHBTW010000001.1, read on the forward strand.
AGCCTGCAAAACATCGGAGAGAACATCAGTTATTTATTAAAAAACAACCAACCCGATACCGCTGTAAAAATGGCGCGGCAAGTACGCCAAAAAGTCTTTTCCGTAAGGATGCTGTTGGATAACATGCTCTATTGGGGCCTTTCCAACGATGGGAAACAGGAAGCGCATCCGGAAACAGTTCTACTGCGTACCGTACTGGTGGAGGTCGTTGAACTGATAGATTTTTGGGCAGAATCGAAGGCGTTAACCATTGAGATAGACGCTGCTGCGGATATGGGCCTCACCACAGACCGCAGCCTGTTGCGCATCGTACTGCTCAATCTGGTTACAAACGCCGTTAAATTTACGCCCGGCGACGGCCGCATCCGTATCGAAACCGAAACATCTCCCGGCGGTGCGTCCGTTTTCATACGGGTAACTGATTCGGGGATCGGCATGAATGCTGCACAGTTGGACGCCATCCGGCGGAAGAACTTTTTTTCATCCTCCGGCACTTCCGGTGAAAAAGGCTCCGGCATGGGTTTGCAGCTTTGCGAAATGTTGCTCCACAAGTTGCACGGGAGCATGAATATTGAAAGCGAGCCCAACCGGGGCAGTACGTTTACCGTTATATTGCCACTCTCCCCCTAAATTTTTGAACCAAATGGAAAAAGTAAGCATCCTGATCGTAGAGGACGATCCCTTATTCTCCGTTGAGTTGCGCCGCCTGATAGAAGAAGCGTTGGGGTACGAGGTCGCCGCCTGTGTCAACAACGCCGCTGATGCGTTGCAATGGATGAGCAACAGCAAGCGTTTGCCCGATCTGGCGCTCATAGATATCTCTCTTCCCGGTTCGATGGACGGTATTGACCTTGCTGAAAAAATGACCGGTATCCCCATTATTTTCATTACTTCGGCCGATGTGCCCGGCATCTATCACCGTGCCAGAATGCTGATGCCGCATGGCTATTTGGTGAAGCCCGTTGGAAAACTCACCTTGCAAAGTATCATTGAAAGCGCGTTGCTCCGGGCCGGAAACCCGGGACTGTCGGCTGATGTGCTGCGTGTTTGGCAAGAAGACTTAGTGCTCGACAACCACGTTTTTCTGAAAACCCATTCCGGCAAATTGGAAAAAATCAATCTCGAAGAAGTGGCTGTCATTGAAGCCGACGGCAACTACTGCATCATTTATACCACTCAAAACCGGAAGCACGCTGTGAAGATCTCGCTCAAGCGCATGGCCATGCAATTATCGGGGAAACTGTTTATTCAGATACACCGCAATTATTTAGTGTCTTTAAAAGCATTGGAAAGCGTGGATACTGCAACCAATCAGGTGGTCGTCATAGGGCAGGAATTGCCCATCGGCGCCAGTTTTCGGGCGAACCTGGTGTCCCACTTGCGCAAATTATAAGGGCATTCAGCACCCGTTTTACCGCATTCAATCCTCAAAATCCTATCGGTTATCATCTTTACCGCATTGCTCCGGCATTTATTTATTTACTTTGCAAAACTAAAAACCGGTTATTTCCCAAAAACATACAAGACTGTATCTGTTTTTTGACTGTGAACAACACAAACGATATTGCTTTAGCTCCGGCTATTGCCTGAAATTCCATCCTTTTGAGGGCTACAGGCGATGGCTTACTAATTGCAAAAAGTTGCTCTCCGCGAGGGGAGGTTTTTGTGTGTTCTCAAACGAAAAACATGGTTGTTTTAATAGAATTGGTGAAAGTGGTAAAACGGGGTCGGTTCCGGGTGGATCAACTCCTGAAGACCGTGTCCGGCGATAACTCCCGCATCATGGAGTTGTACAAAGGTATTTCAGAAGGTGTCATCACCGATGATGAAACGGCCGCTCAAGCCATCTATCAGGAGGAGCCGAATAAAAACCTCCAGAAACTAAAGGCAAGGCTCCGGAGCCGGTTGATCAATCTTTTGTTTGTTGTAGATATCAATAAGGCTGCGCTCAATGAACGCGACAGCGCTTACACGTTGTGTTGTAAGGAATGGGCGGCCACCAAAATACTCTTTACCCGCGGCGCCCGGAATGCAGCCGTGAAAATGGCCAAACTGACGCTTTCCAATGCGCTCCGGTTTGAATTCAGCGAATTGATTTTGGACATCAGTCGCACCTTGCGCATGCACTACGCATTGTGGAAACGCGACGCAAAACAATACGAACAATATGACGCGCTCTGCCGCGAATACGAAGCGATATGGCAGTGCGAAAACGAGGCCGAGCAATTGTATCTCAATATGGTGATGCTGCAATCTTCCACCCGGCTCAATCGGACGAGGGTGAGAGCGCAGGCCGAGGCGTTCTATCGGCGGGTAGCCCCCGCTATGGCCCGATACGAAAGTTATAAGCTCCAACTGTGCGGCCGGCTCATCGAAATAGCGATGCACGACAGCATCAGCGACCATCCGGCCACCATCAAAGCCTGTGATGATGCCATTCGCTTCTTCCAAGCCAAACCCTTCGACGTCAGGGTGCCTTTTCTGGCCTGGACCTCCCAGAAACTCACTTGCTACATCCACTTGCGCGAATACGGAAAAGGAAGCGAGGTGGTAAAAGAAGCGCTGAATCTGTTTGAGGCAGGCTCTTTGAACTGGATGCAATACCAGCGCATGCGCTTTCTGTTGGCCATGCATAGCGGAAAATATGAGGAAGCATATTCCGTATGGGGTGAAGCTACTGCCTACGACGACATCTTAAAGCAACTTTCGGCACAACACGAAACTTGGGCGATATTCGAAGCCTATTTGAATTTCCTTATCGCAGAAGGGCGCCTGACTCCCACCCAGGATGCCTTGCGTCAAGGCTCCTTCCGGCTCGGCAAGTTTCTCAACGAAACGCCTCGTTTCTCCAAAGAAAAACGCGGGATGAACATCCCCATTCTCGTTATTCAAATCCTGTTTCTCATCCGCCAACGCCAGTACGATCAGGTCATTGACAAAATGGAAGCCATTGACCGCTACCGGATGCGGTATCTCCGTCAGGACGACACCTTCCGCAGCAATTGCTTCATACACATGCTGCTCACGGTGCCGGCTGCCGGTTTTCACCGGGAGGGCGCGCGCCGACGGGCAGCCGGTTTTTTAGAAAAAATGAGCAATGCCCCGGCCAACATCTCCAACGAAACTTCCGAAATAGAAATCATTCCGTATGAAGTACTTTGGGAACTGGTACTCGATTCCCTGTCGCTGAAAATCAGGAAAGCTCAGTCCAGCCGTTGACCGCTCCTCTCAACAGCCCGGCACTTTAGGCAGTCGCCATTCCATTACCGACTTTTCTCTCTCCTGTTCGGGGGGTACAGCGTCCCACGGGGTTTTTATGCTCCATGAAACTCCCTTGTCCCGCTGTGGTACTCTCTGTATTTCGGCAGACGGCGTAAGCCCAAAAGAGGCTGTCTCAAAAAGCCCGGCGAAGCTTTGCACAAATAAACCTCCCGCGAATTTCAGAGGCATTTATTTATACAGATATCTGGTCTGTTAGTGACCTTAAAAAAAATAACACGATTTTCAAATAATTGATAATCAATATAATGTAATTTTTTTTATGTCAAGTCATATTGTCACAGGTATGCCCCAAAAGGCTATCCCTGTCAGGGAGGGGCAGTAGCATCGGGCTAAATTTGTACCAATCGCTAATCACACAAATCATAACACACATGGAAAATGAAATCTTATGGGAAGTGCTATGCGCACTATTTCCCGCCATCATCATTGTTGATCTGATTGATCCCTGATGATCCAAAAATGAGCGGTTCACCTGGCACTCAACCCTCAGGCCGGGTGGACCGCTTCTCAAATAGAACCCTGACATCCCTTACTTCCCGTATCTCACGCTGTTCATTGGCATCTGTTGTTATGGTATATCCCAACGAAGGTGTCTTTTGAAAAACAACATGAATATTAATTGCCTGAAAAACAGTTGGTTATTTGATTTTTTGTGCCGGGGCAGTTCATTTAAGTATTCTCCCGATAGCCTTTGTTGTCAGGGTTCGTCCTTTTGTGGCGGGTACCTTTGTATCAAGTAAAAAAAACGATTCAATGACTTGAACCGCAGTTTTGCTTATGTGCAAAACTGTAGGAGAGGTTTGTATTACACTAAAATAAAAGATGACCTAAACGATTCGAAATATGAAAAAACTTTACAATCTCAAGTCCTATATACAACATGGACTTACATTCAAGCGGCCGTTTTTTGTTCTTGCAGGAACGCTGGTATTGGGCATAACCGGAGTTTTCGCCTATGCCTGGTCGAATCAAATTAGTTGGAACGACGTATCCTTGCGTTCCGGCGTTCAAGCCTTAGTTAGCCGAATTTGGAATTCTTCGGAACAGTCCGAGAACAACGAAGCTATGATGATGATGCCGCCGCCGCCGCCCTCCCTCTCGGGGCCGGCGTGCGTGGATAACGGCATACAAACCTGGCTGCGCGTGGATGATGGCGTCAATATGGCAGCGGGTACTAAAATTGCTTCCTGGACGGATGTCAGCGGCAATAACCGAACTCCTATACAAAACAACAATGCCATCCGGCCTGACCTGCTGAGCGGGAACCGCTTCAACTTTCACCCGGCGGTAGAATTCTCCGGCAATGAAGTGATGCAATTCCCAACTGGAATTCCACACAACAACCTCCGTATTTTTGCGGTAGGAACTCGAACCAACAATGCATCGAACTGGAAAACCCTGTTCAGGGGGTCAGTTCGGGATCATCAGGTGATTGTACATTTTTCCAATCATCGTTTAGGCTATTACGATAACGGCAACGGTAATTTTAAAAGTACCAACCATATAATAAGCCCTACAGTGCCGCAACTGATGAGCTTTGCACATACGGCTACTACAAACGCCGCCGTGGGCAGATTGAACGGCAAGGCCGGAACCAATATGACCGGTATTGACGAAACCAATGCTGCCATCAATTTTTTCGGAAACTTTCAGGGCGGCGGCCAGCCTTTTGGCGCACTTTCAGAAGTCATCGTATATAATGGTGTATTGAGTGCGCTTGAGGAGCAAAAAGTGAATTCATACCTCGCATTAAAATACGGCCTGACCTTAGATCAAACCACCCCAACCAACTATGTAGCCAGCGATGGCGCCACCCTGATGTGGGATGCTACGGCCAATGCGGGATACAACAACAACATTGCAGGCATTGGCCGCGATGATTGCACCGCGCTGTACCAAAAGCAATCGAGGTCAGTCAATACCGACGACTTGGTAACCGTAGCGGTTGGCAGCAGCGTAGCAACGACCAATGCCCTGAATACGGGCGTTATTGCCAACAATTCTTTCCTCGTTTGGGGCAACAACAACGGCTCCACTGTAATCAACACGGCGGTGGCCGGACTTTCCAATACCCAGCTTCGAATGAACCGAATCTGGAAAGTGGATAAAACCAACTGGAGCGACCAAACCGTTACCCTGTGCGCGGTGCCTGTTGGTGCGCGGTACCTCATCATCAGCCCGGACGCAACCTTTGACGCCGGAGACACCGAATTGACTTTAGAAGTCAACCCCACAACCAGTTGCGTTACCTTCAATTCTTCCCTGCTGCCCGATGGCGGCTATTTTACTTTTGGATCCCGCCTTGCCGGCCCGGCTTGTGTAGATGACCAAATCAGGCTTTGGGTTCGTGCCGATTATGGCCTGACCGTAACCGGCGCCAATGTGACGGGATGGAAAGATTTCTCCGGTCGCAACAGCCATTCTGTATCCGTTGCAGGGGCAGTGGCGTACAACATTATGCCCAATAACTTTAACCCTTCCTTCCGCATTCGCAATTCCACAACGGATGGGATACTTGGCCAGAACCTCGGGATGAGCGGCAGTAACAATTTCTCTGTTTTCTTTGTGACCACGCCTACCAATGCCAATAATGGTTTTGATTTTGTATCCATTGCAGATGGTTATTCCAATGCGATCGAATACGCTACGGCCGGTGGAGGTCGCCTATCAACGCGGGTCAATAATGCGGGTATCACCCCCAACGGGTTGACGGCCAACATCAACCGCGCTCACGTTTTCGGTTTTAATGCCAGTGGTGGGAGCGGTCTGGGATATATGGATGGATTGGCGGGTACCGCACAGTCACCGGGTTCTCTTGCCAGCTCTACCCGGGGGTGGCGCGTGGGCGACTTTATAGCTAACGGAGACGGAGCCGGAGCACACTACAGCGAAGTTGTTATTTACAATAAAGCCCTTACGCCAACTGAAATGCAGCGCGTAAATTCCTATTTATCGCTCAAATACGGCATTACCTACAACAACGGCAGTTCTAACTACGTGGCAAGCGACGGCACAACCAATATGTGGAATGCGACCGACAATGCCGGCTACAACAACGACATCGCTGGTATTGGCCGCGACGACTGCACGGCGTTGCACCAAAAACAGTCGAAGTCGGTCAATACTGATGCATTGATTACGATGGCGACCGGAACGACTATTGCTACTTCCAACCAGGTCAATACGGCCCCCATCACCAACAATAATTCTTACCTCACGTGGGGTAATAACAATGGCGCAACCACCTTTCTCACTTCGGTCATGGGATTGCCTAATGCCACCCTGCGCACGGCGCGTGTTTGGCGGGTAGATAAAACCAACTGGGCGGATCAGGACATTACTTTTGCAGTGGGCCAAATTGGCGCCCGTTATTTGATCATCAGTTCAGATGCTACTTTTGGAGCTGGCGATACGGAGCTGGCGTTGGATAGTAAAGGCCGCGTGACGTTCAACTCTTCTTTGTTGAGCGATGGCGCTTATTTTGCATTAGCAACCAAATTGAGCGGCCCGGCTTGCGTAGATGCCGGCATTCAAACCTGGTTGCGCGCTGATTATGGCCTCACCGATGCCAAAGTTTCCACCTGGGGCGATTTCAGCGGCAGCAGCCGTACTCCAACTCAGGTGACTGCCGCCAAACAACCGGATTTCCTGACCAGTACGCAATTCAACTACTACCCTGCGGTGCGCTTCACCGGCAATCAGGTTATGCAATTTGCCAATCCGGGCATTCCGCACAACAACCTGAAAATCTTTGCCGTCGGTATTCGCGCCAACAATACCACCAACTGGAAAACCATGTTCCGCGGAAGCGTGCAGGATCACCAGCTCATGGGGCATTATTCCAACAATACCCTGGGGTATTACGACAATAACAACGTAGGCTTCAAGGGTACAGGGCTTGCGCTCAGTGCCACGGTACCTCAGTTGATGACCATCAGCCACACCGCTGCGACCAATATTGCTACCGGCAAAGTCAATGGCAGGGCGGGAACCAACATGATCAACATTGACGAAACCAATGCGGCGCTCAACTATTTCGGCAATTTTCAGGGCGGCGGACAAGCTTTCGGTACCATTGCCGAGGTGGCGGTGTACAACGCCAACATGAGCGCAGCCGATGAAAATCGGGTACATTCCTATTTTGCACTTAAATATGGCCTCACGCTGGATCAGACGACTCCTACCAATTATGTAGCCAGCGACGGAACCACCTTCATGCGGGAAGCCGCAGCCAATACCGGTTATATGAGTAATGTTGCTGGTATTGGTCGTGATGATTGCTCTGATTTGTATCACAAGCAATCTAAATCGGTTAATGCCGGTTTTCAGATTGCAGGGGCGATTGGTGACACGCTGACTGCCGCAAGTGGAGACAATGAAGGCGTCCTTACAAATAACCTGTCTTTCTTTACCTGGGGAGACAATAACGCAAGTTCGGATTACAACCAGGCGATGGTGTATAGCGGCGCCGATTATGTGCGCATGAGTCGTGTCTGGCGGGCCTCCAAAACCAACTGGAGCGATGCCGATATGACGATGTGCTTCACGGCTACCGAAGCCGGGTATTATATCATGGTGAGCAATGCAAGCGCTACTTTTGCCACGGTGGATCAGCTCATTGAAATTGGGGAAGATGGTTGTGTCACCTTTAACTCTGCGCTCATTAATCATGGCGCTTACTTCTCGTTGGCTAAAAAGGTTCAGGGCCCAGGTTGTGTCAACGTCGGTATTTTTGCCTGGTTGCGCGCTGACGACGGCACAGCGACCGGCTCTTTGTGGGAGGATTACAGCGGCAATAATAACCACCTCAATCAGCAATACAACGGCACCCCGCCTACTGTGGTGGAAAATGGCATGAACTTCAACCCAACGCTTTCGTTCACAGCAACCTCTAATCGAATAGGGGCTACTGACTATAAACTACCTCGAAATGCGATCACGCAGTTTGTAGTTCTGGATCGTGCAGCGACTACCCGCGATGAGTATTTGGTAAGTTATGCCGGCACGGCAGCAGGAGACAATAATGATTTTTTAATAGGGACTAACTATGTTACAGCCAAAGGCTCAAATATTGCTTTATCGCCGGCACTGGATATCAGTAAGCCTCATTCCTTTGGGGTAGCCTGGGATCGGGTAGGTACCGGGGCCTATACGTTTTATCGGGATCATGCCACTCAGACGGGCACAAGGAAGCTGGCTCAATTAGTTGCCACTGGAACATACATTCTGGGGGAAGATCAGGATTCGTATGGCGGTGGATTTGATGTAAATCAGGCCTACCTTGGCAAGATTGCTGAAGTCATTTGTTATGACCGCGTCGTCACGGCTGCGGAAGCCTTGCGCATCAACTCCTACCTCGCACTGAAATATGGTATCACCCTTAACCAAACACCCGCTACTGACTATGTTGCCAGTAATGGTACGACCCGGATGTGGACGGCCGCCGACAATACCGGCTACAACCGGAATATTGCAGGTATCGGGCGGGACGATTGTACGGATTTGCACCAAAAACAATCCAAACCTACGAATACCGGCGGCATCATTACGATGGCCTTAGGCGATGCAGTAGCAGCGTCTAATCCTGCCAATGCGCAAGGGGTAACCAATGATATGTCTTTTCTCGTGTGGGCGCACAACAATGCTGCACTCACTTTTTCAACGGTGGTGACGGGGCTGCCCAACAGTACGGTGCATACGTCCCGAATATGGAAAACCGATAAAACCAACTGGGGCGACCAGAGCATTACGGTTTGCGCTCAGGGTACGGCAGCACGTTACCTGCTCATCAGCAACGACGCTACTTTTGGGGCCGGCGATACGGAACTGGCCTTGAACACCCAAGGTTGTGTGACGTTCAATTCTTCCCTGCTTGCTGACGGCTCATTTTTTACTCTGGCCACCAAAATTACCGGTCCGGCCTGTGTGGATAACAACATCAAAATTTGGCTGCGCGCCGATTATGGCACCACAACGGAAACCGGCGCTTCCCAATGGAATGATTTCAGCGGCGTGAATAACAACGTCGTGCAGGCAACAGCGACCCAACAGCCCGGAATAATTGCATCTCATGCCAACTACAATCCTGCGCTGGATTTCGATGGCTCGAATGATGTCATGACGGATGCCAACGGGATTCTTGGCACGGCAACGTATTCAGATGTCAACGCCTTCATCGTTTCCACGCAGGATGTCTTGCAGGCCAGTTCGATCTTCCAGGAAGGCAATGCAGGCGCAACGAACTATTTGAACACCCATATCAATTGGAACAACAACTATCTATACTGGGATGCGGGCACTTCGTCGGCCAGCAACCGGCTCAATGTATTGGCACCGACTGTCGTCAATGGCACACCTTCGCTTTACTCGCTCACCGCAAAAACAGGCGTTGGGCAGGCGATTTATCAAAATGGTAAATCATTGGCCTCGGATGCTACCATGGCCAACTTCAATGGCAACAACCGACCCATGTATATTGGTCAGGCAGTGCTATCCGGTGGCTATTATTACAATGGCAAAATTTCAGAAATTGCCATTTACACCGGCCCGATTACCCCCACAGAACGGCAGCAAATTGAATCTTATTTGTCTTTAAAATATGGCCTGACCTTAGATCAGACTGTCCCTCGCGACTATTTGGCCAGCGACGGCACGACGACCATGTGGAAAGCATCCGACAATACAGGCTTTGCAAATGACATTGCCGGCATCGGACGCGATGACTGTACGGCGCTGTATCAAAAACAATCCCGTTCGGCCAACACGGATGATTTTGTCATCATGGCTGCCGGCGACAGCGTGGCGACTACGAACCTTGGCAACCCTGCTACCATCACCAACGACAACTCCTATTTAGTCTGGAGCAACGACAACAACAGCACGGCGCTCACAAATTCGGTGAGCGGTTTTCCAAACGCCACCACGCGGATGGATCGCACCTGGAAAGTGGACAAAACGAACTTTGCCAACCAAACCATTACAGCTTGTTTCAGCGGATATAGTGGCGATTATTTCCTGCTCATCAGCAGCGATGCCACATTTGGCCCGGGCGATACGGAATTGACGCTGACCGCTGATGGCTGTGTGACGTTCAGTTCTGCGCTGTTGCCCGATGGCGCTTATTTTACTTTAGGCAAAAAAATCATCGGCCCGGCTTGCGTGAATGGGGGAATCCGTACCTGGCAACGCGCTGACGCAAATGGTTCTGAAAATATGACATGGTTCGACTTCAGTGGTCGGGAAAATCACGCCGACCAGGCGACAGTAGCAGACCGCCCGCTCGCATTGACCGGCAGCGAAGCGAATGCGATCAACTTTAATGAGGGCTTCCAGTTTAGCACCGCCGTGGAGTATTTTAACTATACCAACAACCTGGGACTCGTCGGAACGGGCAACAATTCGGTGATCTGGGTGGCAAAATCAATCGCTGCAACAGGAATTACTCAGGCCGTATTGTCACATAGCGGTACCGGGAGCAATCTGTTCCTTGCTTATCAGGACAATACGAATAAACCCGCCGTCGGTGTGGGCGGGGGCGGTGGAACTTGTGCGCCCATTGCGACAAGCGCTCCGCCTTTTAATACCGCTTTGATCGGTACGTTCAATCGAACTTCTACCACTTCGGCCACGGTCTATACCAATGGCGGTTCTGCGAGCACTTCTACTTGTTCTGCCAATTTTGTTGGTCAAAACATGCGCATCGGCGCCAGAAGTTCTTCGGCATTCCAGCCATTCAACGGCAATATTTCCGAAGTCATCGTGTACAACCGCGCGTTGAGTGCTGCGGAATTGCAGCAGGTGCATTCCTATTTGGGTTTGAAATACGGCATCACTCTCGATCAAACGACCCCAACGGATTATATCGCCAGCGACGGTGCTACCCGTATGTGGACAGCCGCCGACAACACAGGCTACAACCACGACATCACCGGCCTTGGTCGCGATGAATGCACGGAACTGCATCAAAAACAATCTAAGTCGGTCAATGCGGACAACATCATTACGATGGCTACCGGAACTATGCTTGCCACAACCAATGGCGAGAACCAAAATGCGGTGATCAACGACAATTCCTATTTAGTTTGGGGGAATAACGATGGCTCTACCGACTTTGGGCCGGTCATTACAGGGCTGCCAAACGCCACGGTAACAATGGGACGGGTATGGAAAGCCGATAAAACCAATTGGGCCGATCAGGACATTACCATTTGTGTGCCCCCCGGAGGCGAGCGTTATTTGCTCATTAGCAGCGACGCCACTTTCGGTGCGGGTGATACGGAATTGCCCATTACGTTTGCAACCAACTGCGTTACCTTCAATTCCAGCTTGTTGGGAGATGGTTATTATTTCACCATTGCGACCAAAATCGCAGGTCCGGCTTGCGTAGATAATGGTGTTCGGATGTGGTTGCGCGCCGATTACGGAGCAAGCCCCGCCAGTTGGGTTGATTTTAGCGGAAGCAATAATACTTCCACTCAGGCCACAGTTGCCAACCAACCGCTTTATGCGCCTGCTGCGATCAACTACAATCCGGCGATGACCTTCGACGGGGTAAATGACCATTTGACGCCGGCGGCAGACTTGCTCGCAACCGGAAACATACCCTATACCATCGTCGGCGTAGGAACCGGCACAGGAGGGACCTTCTATTCGGAAGGAAGCTCTACGGTCAATCAGGCTTTCTATACGCGGAACACTTCTCCAACGGCCAGCCACGACTTTTCCGGCCTGGCATTTAATCTCGGAGCTTTTCCGAACACGCCCAGGTTAACGCGTTTTCAATACAACTCGGCCACTTCCATTCGGTCAATTGTGATGAACTCCGGCGCCCTATCAGGCAATAGCGGGGTACAAACTTTCAACAAACAACCCGGCGGGCGCAAAGTAGGCAGCAACCAGCAACTCGGCAGTTATTACAACGGCAACTTCAGTGAACTCGTGGTGTATAACCGCGTGCTTACTGCCGCAGAATTACAGCGGGTGGAGTCTTATTTGTCCCTGAAATACGGGATTACGATGAACCAAACCGTGCCGACCGACTATGTAGCCAGCGATGGCGCCACCACTATGTGGAAAGCCTCCGATAACGTGGGCTTTGGGTTTGACATTGCCGGTATCGGCCGCGACGATTGCACCAATTTATACCAGAAACAATCGCAATCGGTGAATGCCAATTCAGTGGTAGCCATTGCGTTGGATACATTCACGTCGTCGAATCTTACCAATCTGGATACGATTGTAAACGACAATTCTTTCTTCACCTGGAGCAGCAACAACGGCGCACTGGCATTCAATGATGGCGTCACTTCCAACTCAACGACTGTACGGTTGTCGAGGTTGTGGAAAGTAGACCGCACTAATTTTGCAGACCGGGAAATGACGATTTGTTTCACGGGCTACAATGAAGACAATTTCATGCTGATTCATACTTCCGATGGTAGCTTTGCGTCTTCGGAACAAGACATACAACTCAACGCCAGTGGTTGCGTCACTATTTCATCTGCTGAATTGCCGGATGGCGCTTATTTTACACTGGGTAAAAACATTATAGGTCCTGCGTGTGTGAATGTAGGTGTGACGACGTGGCTACGCGCCGATGACGGTTTTGCCAGCGGTGCTGCCTGGGACGATTACAGCGGCAATGACAACCATGCTTCGCAGGCAACGGTAGGCAACCAGCCGCCTTTTGTGTCTTCGGCCATCAACTTTAATCCAGCGATGGATTTTAACAACAATACCCATTATCTCGACTTTACGAATAATTTGGGAATTGCAGGAACCAGCCCCTTCACCGTAATCGGTATGGGCAGCCGCAATAGTGTCGGTACCTGGGATGTTTTCTTATCGCACCAAACGACTGCTACCGGCGGATTTTTCTTTGGTTATGCCAACACGAATAATAATGTCATACATCGAACGGGTACGGGCAATACGATTACCGGCCCCAGCACGGTGCCGGTGAATACGCCAACTTTGATAACAGGTACCCGAACAGGCAATAACTTTGCACTCTTCAACAACGGCGCTGCCGACGGAACGGCTACCGTAGCCCATGCATACAATGCAAACAACATGCGGCTCGGCAACCGCAATACCTCGGCCGACGTGGCCTTCCACGGCCCCATGAGCGAAGTGATTGTTTATAACAGAGCATTGAGCGCACCCGAATTGCAACGCGTACATTCCTACTTCTCGCTCAAGTACGGCCTCACCATGAACAATGGCGCATCTGACTATCTCGCCAGTGACGGCCTGACCAAAATGTGGGCGGTAGCCGACAACGCAGGCTATGGCCATGACATCGCCGGTATCGGTCGCGACGATTGCACGGGGTTACACCAAAAGCAGTCGCAGTCGTCAAACAGTGATCGTTTGATCACCGTTGCGCTTGGCAATACAATTGCTGCATCCAATGCTGCCAATATCTTGTCTGTGTCGAACGATCACTCTTTCCTCGTATGGAGCAATGACAATGCGGCAACCACCTTCTCCACACCGGTTATCGGTTTGGCCAATGCTACGGTGCGCATGCCGCGTATCTGGAAAGTGGACAAAACCAACTGGGTAGATCAGGACATCGTGCTCTGTGTGCCGCAAGGCGGCGAGCGTTACCTGCTCATCAGCAGCGACGCTACCTTTGGCGCAGGCGATACGGAAATCCCTGTCAGCTTTGTAGATGGCTGTGCCAGATTCAATTCTTCTTTGTTGCAAGATGGCTACTACTTTACCATTGCTACCAAGATCGTCGGCCCGGCCTGTGTGGATTCCAATATTCGCCTCTGGTTGCGCGCTGACTATGCCGCATCGGGCGCCAACTGGGTTGACTATAGCGGTAACGGCAACAGCGTGACGCAAACCACCGTGGGCAGTCAGCCTTTACCGCAGAGCAGTGTCATCAACTACAACCCGGTTATGAAATTTGACGGCTCCGACGACTTTATGTCGCTGGCGGGCGGGTTGTTCAAAACAGGTACGACATACACCCATGCCAATACTTTTGTGGTGCAGATTGCGGATCAGGTAAAGCAACAAGCTACTTTCTACGAAACAGCATCTGCTGCTTTTACAGCTATAATGCCTTGGAGTGACAACATCATGTACTGGGATCCTCCGTTAGGAAATCGTGTCAATACAACTGCCGGCAACTGGGGGACACTGGGCACGCCTGCGCTTTGGAGCATGACGAGCAATCCGGCTGGTACAGATATTACTACGGGGCGGTACATTTACCGGAATCGTACGCAAATTGCCGGTAACGTAACCGCGCCGGCCACTTTTACTGGCGTAAATGCCAATGCATTTGAGGTGGGACGGCGCGTTTATACGGCAGGCCAGAATGCCAATGCCCGGATTGCAGAAATCGTGGTCTACGACGGCCCGATTACCAACGCACAACGGCAGCGGATTGAGTCTTACTTAGCTTTGAAATACGGCCTTACCTTAGATCAGACTACGCCGACGGATTACATCGCCAGCGACATGACAACCCGTATGTGGGCCGCAGCCGATAACGTCGGCTTTGGTCATGACATCGCCGGTATCGGTCGCGACAATTGCACGGAGCTGTATCAAAAGCAATCCCGTTCTGTCAATACAGATGACGTGGTTACCGTAGCGCTTGGCGACAGCATCGCCGCTACGAACGTTGACAACGGAGGTTCGATCACCAACAACATCTCCTTTTTTACCTGGAGCAACGACAATGGAGACTACATGTTGAGCACGGAAGTGCCGGGATTGAATGCCAATACTCGCGTCACCCGGATATGGCGCGTGGACAGAACCGCCAACTGGGCAGATCAGGACATGACGATTTGCTTTAGTGGTTACAATGATGAGTATTCATTATTGACGAGCAGCGATGCTACATTTGATGCAGCCGATAACGAATTCCCACTGGACGGGAATGGTTGCATAACGATTAGTTCCAGCCTGTTGGCAGATGGTTCCTATTTCTCCCTGGGCAGAAAATTAAGCGGCCCTGGTTGTGTAAATCTGGGTATCCGGGTTTGGTTGGATGCAGCATCGGGATTGAGTGGCATTACGGATGGAATTCAGTGGGACGACATCAGCGGGAACGGCCTGCACGTCGCTCAAACGGTGGATGCGCGCGAAGCAACACTGGGCGCCGCAAACAGCGCTCACAACTACCATCCGTTTATGAACTTCGACGGAGGCGACGTTTTTGAAACCGACGAGCAAGTACTCACCAGCGCCACCAGTAGCGGCAGTGTGTTCTTCGTTTCAAAATACAGAGACCTGGCAGGGTACGACAGCCCGGTAGATTTTGATGCCGACGACCCGCATTTGGGCAGGCTGAACAACAGCCTCGTGGTGTATAAAAACGGATCCGCGCCGGTGCAGTTCAACCCTGCATCGCTCACCCTGACCATAGACAAAACGCACCTGTCCGGCTATATTTGGACCGGCGGTACGAATGGCGGAGTAGAACTGCGCAGAGACGGCACTTCGGCCAGTGATCCGTTGATGGACTTTAACAACATCGGCTACACCAAAGATTTTGGGGTGGGCGGGTATATCACCGGCGCAGAAGGAATCAATGGCACCATGTCGGAAGTCATTGTTTATAACCGGAAACTCACGCCTGCAGAAGTTAATCAGGTAGAATCCTATCTTGCCTTGAAGTATGGTCTTACGTTGGATCAAACGACGCCGACAGACTATGTGGCCAGTGATGCAACGACCCGCATGTGGACAGCAGCCGATAACGCAGGCTTCGGCCACGACATCGCCGGTATCGGCTTGGATGAATGTACCAATTTGAATCAAAAACAATCCGCATCCGCCAACAACGACAATTTGATAACCATTGCGTTGGGATCTTCCATTGCAGCAACCAATGCCGACAATGACGGTGTCATTACCAACAATCTTTCGTTCTTCACCTGGAGCAACGACGATGCCGCTACCACTTTCATGACGCCTGTTACCGGTTTCCCGAATGCCTCCGTCCGCATGGCGCGTACCTGGAAGGTGGATAGAACTAATTGGGATGATCAGGACATCACCCTCTGCGTTTCGCAAAGCGGAGAGCGCTATCTGCTCATCAGCACCGACGCTACTTTTGGTGCGGGCGATACCCAATTGAGCTTCAATTCAAGCACAGGTTGCGTGACGTTCAACACCAGCCTGCTACCTGATGGCGCTTACTTCACCATCGGTACCCGTATATCGGGGCCGAACTGCGTAAACAACGGCATCCGGGTGTGGTTGCGGGCCGACTATGCAGCGACCGGCGCCAACTGGGTGGACTTCAGCGGAAACGGCCTCAATGCCACGCAGGGAACCGTAGCTAATCAGGCCGCAACAACGCTGTTTGGTACGAACTTTAACCCGGCGCTGGACTTTGACGGCACGAACGACTTCTTCGACTTTGCGCACGGTCTGAATACAACGGATCCTTCCACCTTTTACTTCGTATCAAGAACGGATGTAGTGAATGCCAGTTATCAGGCATTGGCGGAGATCGGAAACGACCGACCCGGCTTCTACTGGCGCTCCGGCCGTGCCAACAACTTTACATTCGATGTTACCACAACCGACATACTGCATACATCGGTCTTCACCGTGGCCGATCCGACCATATTCGGCTTCACTGCCAATAATGCCGACCCTAAAGATTTTGCGATTCGGGCTAATGGTCTGCAAGAAGTCTTTACAGGAGCAGACGGTACCTATCCGTTGGGGACAGGAGCTGCGGGCGCCCGATTGGGCGCGATTAACTCAGGAGCCGGCATCGCCTTCAACGGCCACATGAGTGAGGTGATATCTTACAATCGCGTACTTACGCCTGCCGAACGCAATCAGGTAGAATCTTACTTAGCCATTAAGTACGGCATCACCCTCCATCAGGCTACGCCGACCAATTATGTGGCCAGTGATGGAACCACCGTTACCTGGAACGCTGTGGGCAACCCCGGCTACAACAACGACATCGCCGGCATCGGCCGCGACGAGTGTACCGACTTGAATCAGAAACAATCGAAAAGCGTCAACAGCGATGCCGTCGTAACGATGGGCGCTGCCAATCAGATTGACTCTACCAATGCAGCCAATACCGCCAATTTGGTCGATATGAGCTTCCTGGTTTGGGGCAACGACAACGGCTCCGTCACGGGTTGGAACCTGCAAGACATCAGTGTTCCCGGTAGCGAATGCGAGCACCTGCGCATCAACCGCAAGTGGCGCTTCCAGGAAACCGGCAATGCAGAAGACGTACTCCTGCGCCTTGATGTGGACGATGCACAACTTGATATCCAGGCACTTCCGGCAGGGGCCACGGCTTATTACCTGTTCATAGACGACGATGGCGACTTTACCAACGGGGGAACCGCCGCTTTTGAAATGACCAACAGCAGCGGCAGCAACTGGGATGTAACCCTCACTCCCGGCATGCGCAGCGGCAATGGTTATTTCTCGTTCGGAACGAAATTGGATGCGCCATTCGAGATTTCATTTACCACCACCGAAACGGCGGCTACGGAAGCCATTCTTGCCTCTACCAGCCCACGTGTGCTAACGGTGCAAATTCCGTTTGCGCTCAACCATAGCATCAGTGTGGATTATGCGACGGTAGATGGCACAGCTACTGCAACGGACGGCGATTTTACGAACATTCCAACCACCACGCTGACGATCAACGCAGGCATGACAACCGGAACCTTCGGTGTGACCATTTTGAATGATGCCGATAATGATGTGGACGAAACATTCACAGTAGCACTATCTAATCCGGTAGGCGCCTGCCTGAGTACAACGCAGAGCGTACATACCTTCACAATCATTGAAGACGAACCGCTCAACTACTGCTCCGGCGCATCGGAAATAGAAATATTCCCGAACCTGCAGTTCCTCCCGACGGGCAATATGACCGCTACCGTGACCATCACCGGCACGACAGATGCGGTGAATGACACGTTAACGGTTGATCTTTCGGGGTATCCGAATGCAGAAGCTGCTTTCACGCATCCGACGTTGACGATCACGCCGGTCATGGGCGATTCCATCACTGCAGAGGAAATGGAAGACATCCTGAGTTCGGTGGCGTTCAGTTCCGCAACAGCTACCGGAGGCACACGCACGCTGACGTTCACGGTCAATAACGGTGGCCCGGTTGTCGTTGGTACCCGGAATGTCATGCTGAACCTCCCGCCTTCTGCCGCAGTGCTTACCGGTGGCGGTACAATTTGCAGCGGCAACAGCGCGGATCTTGTGGTCACCATCACAGGGGGGACTGGCCCGTATTCGGTTGTGTACTCCGATGGGGTCACCAACTTTACGGTCAGTCCATATACTTCGGGCGCCAACATTCCGGTCAGCCCGATGAGCACGACGACTTACACCTTGGTGAGTGCGGAAGACAGCTTTACTTGTGCGGCAACATCTGCTTCCGGTTCTGCTTTAATTACCGTCATACCCGGGCTGAGCACCAACCTGAGCGTGAGTGATGCGACGATTTGTAATCCTGCTACCGGCGATGTGAGTATCGTCATTACCAATGCAGACGACGGTGTTACTTATGAATTGAAAACGTTGGGCGATGCCTCGCTGACGCCGCCTGTAACGGGCTTGGGCAATGGCGGCAACCTGACGCTTACCATCCTGCAAGCCAATGCGCCCGCTACGACCACGACCTACATGGTGCAAGCATCTCGCATGGCCTGCGCGCCGGCCAATCTGACCGATCAGCCAACCGTAACCGTAGAAGGGCCGATTTCAATCAGCACACAGCCTGCCGATGCTACCGAATGTTCGGGCAGCGGCGCCGGCTTCTCTGTAACCGCTGCCAATGGCGGTGCGGGAACACTGGCCTACCAATGGCAACTGAGCATAGATGGTGGTACGAACTGGGCTAACGTGACGGATGCCGGCGTTTACAGCGGCACAACTACCGCCACGCTGAACATTAGTAACGTGGCCGGATTCAACACCAATCAATACCGCGTACAAGTCTCTTCCGGAGTATGCGCCAATGTAAACTCCAACGCAGCCACGCTGACGGTGGAAGGTCCGCTTGCCATCAATACTCAACCGGTAAGCGTTTCGGAATGCTCCGGCAACAGTGCTTCTTTCACGGCAACGGCTACGAACGGCGGCGGCGGCACACTGGCCTACCAATGGCAACTGAGCACCGACAACGGCGCTACCTGGACGAATGTGACCAACGCAGGTGTGTACAGCAACGCAACGACCACAACGCTCAACATCAGTGATGTAGCCGGCCTCGGCGGCCATCAGTATCGCATGCAGGCAAGTACCGCAGAGTGCGGAGCTGTCAATTCCGACGCAGCCACATTGACGGTAGAAGGTCCGGTGACGATCAACCTACATCCGGTCAACGAAACAGAATGTGCAGGCAATGCTACCAGCTTCACAGTGACAGCCGCCAATGCAGGCGGCGGCGCCCTGGCCTACCAATGGCAAGTGAGTACCGATGGCGGTACCAACTGGACGAACCTGACCAATGCAGGCGTGTATAGCGGCACAACAACCGCCACGCTCAGCATCAGCGACGTTACAGGGCTAAATACTTATCAATACCGCGCGGCAGTCAGCACCGCAGAATGTGCGGCAGTAAATTCTGATGCAGCCACTCTGACCGTAGAAGGCGGCCTGACGATCAATACCCAGCCTTCCAATGCGAATGAATGCAGCGGCGGCAGCGCCGGCTTCACCGTGACGGCTTCGGCAACGGGAACCATCCTGTACCAGTGGCAAGTGAGCACCGACGGCGGTACCAACTGGACCGACCTGACCGACGCGGGCGTGTACAGCGGCTCAACAACGGCGTCCCTCAGCATCAGCGATGTTACGGGACTCAACAGCCGGCAATACCGCGTGCAAATCAGCACGGCGACTTGCTCTGCACTCAACTCCAACTCCGCCACCCTTAACGTGGAAGGACCGCTGAGCGTGACCACGCATCCGGCCAACGTCACGGAATGCTCCGGCAACGGTGCCAGTTTCAGTGTGGTGGGAGCCAATGGCGGCGCAGGCACCTTGGTTTACCAATGGCAAGTGAGTACCGACGGCGGTACCAATTGGAATAACGTGGCCGACGCAGGTGTTTACAGCGGCGCAACCACGGCCAACCTAGCCATCAGCAATGTAGCCGGACTTGGCGGCAATCAATACCGCGCGCAGATCAGCACAGCAGAATGCGCAGCCGTCAACTCCAATGCAGCCACTCTTACGGTGGAAGGCCCTGTGATGATAGATACCCACCCGGCAGCGGTTGTGGAGTGTGTGGGCAATGGCGCCGGCTTTACCGTAGCGGCCAGTAACGGCGGCAGCGGGACCCTCGCTTACCAATGGCAGGTGAGCACCGACGGCGGTACTACTTGGGTGAATGTGACCAATGGCGGTGTGTTCAGCGGCGCCACAACGGCCACGCTGAACATCACTGATGTAGTAGGCTTGAGTGGTAACCAATACCGCGCAGCAGTCTCCACCGCAACATGCGCAGCAGTCAACTCCAATGGAGCGCTGCTGACGGCGGAAGGCCCGATTACCATAACTACTCAGCCTGCGAATGCCACAGTGTGTGCAACAGGCGGCGTCAACTTCACGGCAGGAGCTACCAATGCCGGCGCCGGCGCCTTGACCTACCAATGGCAGGTTTCCACCAATGCAGGAGGCTCCTGGACCGACTTAAGTGATGCCGGTGTTTACAGCGGCGCCACCACGACCACATTAGCCATCAGTGATGCAACCGGCCTGGGCAACAATTGGTATCGCATGCAGGCAAGCTCTGCTGAATGTGCAGCGGTCAATTCCAATGCAGGCATCCTGACGGTAGAGGGTCCGATTACCATAACCACACAACCCGTGAGCAGTACGCAGTGCAGCGGCAACAGCGCCAACTTTACAGTGGCAGCTTCCAACAGCGGTTCAGGTTCTCTGTTGTACCAATGGCAGATCAGCACCGATGGCGGCAGCAACTGGACGAACCTGAGCAACGGCGCACCGTACAGCGGCGTTACGACCACCACATTAGCCATTAGCAATGTAGCGGGTCTGAACACCTACCAATATCGCGCACAAGTGAGCACGGCCAATTGCGCGGCAGTTGCTTCCAATGTAGCTATACTGACGGTAGAGAGCGGCCTCACCATTGATGTGCAACCGGCCGACGACACCGATTGTATTGGAAATCCGGCCAGCTTTACCGTAGCGGCTTCGGCAACGGGCACGATCATTTACCAATGGCAGGTGAGCACCGATGGCGGTACGAGCTGGAGCAACATCTCCAACGGCGGTATTTTCAGCGGCGCGACTTCGGCTACTTTGAACATCAGCAATAATTCCGGCCTGAACGGCCATCAATACCGTGTTTTGGTGAGCACCTCCACCTGTTCTGCATTGACTTCTGATGCAGCCACCCTGAACGTGGAAGGTCCTTTGTCCATTTCCACCCAGCCGACCGGCGTCACGCAATGCGCCGGTAGTAGCGCGAATTTCTCCGTAACAGGCGCCAATGCCGGCGCCGGCACGTTGGTTTATCAATGGCAAGTGAGCACCGACAACGGCGCTACCTGGAACAACGTAAGTGATGGCGCTCCGTACAGCGGCGTTACCACGGCTACGCTGGCCATTAGCAATGTGGCAGGGTTGGGCAACTACCGCTACCGCGTACAGGTCGGCACGGCCAATTGCGCAGCAGTGACGTCCAATTCAGCTACCCTGACAGTGGAAGGGCCCATTACCATTACCACACAGCCGACGAGCGCCACCGTATGTTCGGGCAACGCGGTCAATTTTACCACTGCGGCTACCAACGCGGGCGCAGGGGCTTTGGCTTACCAATGGCAAGTGAGCACCGACAACGGCGCTACCTGGAACAACGTAACCAACGGCGGCGTGTATAGCGGCGCTACGACGGTAAGTTTGGCCATCAGCAATGTGGCAGGACTGGGTGACGCCTTGTATCGGGCATCGGTCACTACGGGCGCTTGTGCGGCGGTAGCTACCAATGCAGCAACGCTCACAGTAGAAGGGCCTATAACCATCACTACACAGCCGTCGGATGAAACGGTGTGCTCCGGTAGCGGTACCTCCTTTACCGTAGCGGCTGCCAACGCAGGCGCCGGTACGTTGGTTTACCAATGGCAAATAAGCACCGACAACGGCGCTACCTGGAACAACGTAACCAACGGCGGCGTGTACAGCGGCGCAACAACAACCACGCTCGACATCAGCAACGTGGCAGGGCTTGGCAATCGCCGGTACCGTGCCCTCGTCAGCACAGCCAACTGCACAGCCGTTCAGTCGGGTGCAGCAATACTGACGGTAGAAGGTCCGCTTAGTTTCTCTGTGCATCCTTCCAACGTGACGGAATGTGCAGGCAGCGGCACGAGTTTCACGGCTACGGCTACGAATAGCGGCGCTGGCACTTTGGCGTACCAATGGCAAATCAGTACCGACAACGGCGTCACTTGGAACAACGTAACCGACGGCGCTCCGTACAGCGGCGCAAGCACCTCAACGTTGAGCATCAGCGACGTAACCGGGTTGCACGATTATCAATATCGCGTACAAGCGAGCACGGGAACCTGTGCAAGCGTATCTTCCAATGCAGCCACGCTGACGGAGGAAAGCGCGCCGACGATTAATACACAACCTGCCGACGCCGATGTGTGCAGCGGTGGAGCGGCGAGCTTCAGTGTAGCTGCCACCGGCATGGGTACGATTTTGTATCAATGGCAGGTCAGCACAGATGGCGGCACGTCCTGGAACAACGTTTCCAATGCAGGCGTCTATAGCGGCGCCACGACTGCTACGCTCAGTATTAGCAATAGCGCCACTCTTAATGGCAATCAGTACCGCGTGCAGTTGAGCACTTCCACCTGTGCCGCATCCAATTCGGATGCAGCCACGCTGAACGTGGAAGGCCCGATCGCCATTACCACACAACCGGTCAGTGAAACCGAATGCTCCGGTAATGCTACGAGCTTCACGGTGGCAGCTACCAATGGCGGCGCGGGTACTTTGGCTTACCAATGGCAGGTGAGTACCGACAACGGCGCTACATGGACGGACGTAACAAACGGAGCGCCTTACAGCGGCGCTACCACTACGGCACTGGCTATCAGTAATGTGGCCGGCCTTGACGGCAATCAATACCGCGTACAAATGAGTACGACCCATTGTGCTGCTGTTATTTCCGATGCCGCTACGCTTACGGAAGAAGGCCCGATTTCGATTGTGACACAGCCGGACGATGTTACGTTGTGCAGTGGCGGCGGCACGAGTTTCACAGTGGCAGCAACGAATGCCAATTCCGGCGCGCTGCTTTACCAATGGGAAGTGAGTACCGATAACGGCGCTACCTGGACGGACGTAACAAACGGAGCGCCTTACAGCGGCGCAACGACTGCTTCGCTGACCATCAGTGATGTAGCGGGCCTTGGCGGCAATCAATACCGCTTGCAAGTGAGTACGGCAACATGTACAGCCATCGCTTCCGACGCGGCAACACTCACAGTGGAAGGTCCGCTTTCCATTTCGGCGCAGCCGGATAATGTCGCAACTTGCAGCGGCGAGCCTGCATTCTTTACCGTGATGGCAGACAATCCGGGCGCGGGCACATTGGCATACCAGTGGCGAGTGAGCACCGATAACGGCGCTACCTGGACGGATGTCAGCGACGCCGGTGTTTACAGCGGCGCAACGACCAACCTCTTGTCTATCAGCAATCCTGCAGGACTGGGAGGCAACCTCTATCATGTTGTCATCAACACAGGCGCTTGCGCTGATGTGACTTCTGATAATGTGGAGCTGACGGTGGAAGGCCCGCTGAATATTACCACACAACCCGCCAATGCAACGATTTGTAGCGGTATGGGCACCAACTTCAGTGTTGTGGTTTCCAACGGCGGTTCTGGAACCGTAATATACCTATGGCAGGAAAGCAGTGATGGCGGCGCTACCTGGGGCAACCTGAGCGACGCCGGTGTTTACAGCGGCACGACAACGGCCACTTTGAGCATCAGCGACGTGGCCGGCCTGTCAGGCCGCAGATATCGTGTGGCGGTTTCTACAAGCGCATGTCAGGCTCAAAACTCTGCACAAGCCATCCTCACGGTAGAAGGTCCGATCGCAATTAATACCGATCCGGTGAATGTGACGGTTTGCCCCGGCAATCCGACTTCCTTCTCTGTTGCGGCTTCCAATGGCGGCAGCGGTATACTGCTTTACCAATGGGAGATCAGCACCGATGGCGGCACGACCTGGAATACCCTGAGCAATGGAGGCGTGTACGCCAATGCAACGACTTCCACGCTTAACATTTCCAATGCTACCGGTCTGAATGGACATCAGTATCGCGCAGTGGTCAGCACGAGCGTTTGTGCGGCTGTGACTTCGGCTGCGGCGACCTTATCCTTAGACATGGCATCGCCGACGGCCAATGCAGGCAGTGATGAAGTGATCTGCGGCAACGGCGCCCCGTTCAATCTGGCTAATTCCGATACGCCGCCGAGTTTCACCAACGGCAATGTCGTTTGGTCAACCAATGGAACAGGCACATTCAATAATGCCAACCTGATCCATCCGATTTATACGCCAAGCGCGGCCGATTTGGCGAATAGCAGCGTAACGCTGACGTTAGTCGTCACCGGCACGGGCATGTGCGCATTTGGTGCAGCCAATGACTTCATGATCTTGTATTTTGATTTGAACAATACGCCGAATGCCAACGCAGGCAGCGATGAGACCGTTTGTGTCAATATTCCGGCATACGACCTGAGCACTTCCACCGTGCCGCCTGTAGCAGGCAACGGCAATATAATTTGGGTTACCTCCGGCACCGGCACATTCGACAATGCCAATGCTTTGCACCCAATCTATACGCCAAGCGCGATGGATAAAGCCAATGGCAGCGTAACCCTGACAATGTCCGTCACCGGCAATGCAGGCGCCTGCATAGGCACATTGAATGCAGACGGAATGGTGTTGAGCTTTAGCGCTGCATTGAACATTACTTCGGCGGTTTGGTCGGCAGACACGTCCATCTGCGCGGGAAGCACTGCGGGTATCCGACTGACCATAGTGGGCGGCACAGGCCCGTACGACATTGAGTGGACGGACGGCATCAACAGCTTTACACAAAACAATTACGTCAGCGGTACGCCGATTAACGTCACGCCTTTGAGTACTACAACCTATACGCTCACCGGCCTTACTGATGCCCGCGCTTGTCCGGGAGTCGGTATCCTCGGCGATCAGGTGGTTGTAACGGTTAACCCATTGCCGTACGTAGCGAATCTGGCAGCAAGCGCGGCAGACATCTGTCTCGGCGAAAATGCACAGATCACGATCACGGGCTTAGCCGACGGGCCATACACCATTGTATATAACCTCGCAGCACCCAACGCGGCTACCGGCCTCATGGGCATGGTGACGATGAGCGGCGGTACGGGCATCATGACGGTTCCTGCGGCTCAATTGGCCAATGCAGCCACTCCGCAAACGCTTACGATTACCAACCTGATAGATGTAAACGGCTGTTCGCCTGCTGCGGCGCTGAATACGACGGCTAACTTTGACGTACACGCACTGCCCGATGTGAGCAATCTCGCCGCAAGCGCCGGCGACATCTGCCTCGGCGAAGACGGCACGGTAACAGTTACGGGCCTGGCCGACGGCGCCTACACCATCACCTACGATCTGGATGCGCCGAACGCGGCGACCGGTCTGACGGGTATGGTGACGAGCAGCGGCGGCACGGGCGAACTGACGATACCGGCGGCAAATCTTACCAACGTGACGGCTACTCAAACAGTGACCATCACGAGTGTGGAAGACGCCAACGGCTGCGCGCCTGCATCGGCACTGGCAACGACGGCTGATTTTGCAATCAACGGCTTGCCGGATGTAACGAACTTAGACGCCAGCGCTATAGACATCTGCCTCGGCGAAGACGGCACGGTGACAGTTACGGGTCTGGCCGACGGTACTTACACCATTACTTACGATCTGGATGCGCCCAACGCGGCGACCGATCTGACAGGTATGGTGACGAGCAGCGGCGGCACGGGCGAACTGACGATACCGGCGGCGAATCTTACCAATACAACTGCCACGCAAACCGTGACCATCACGAGCGTAGAAGATGCCAACGGTTGCGCGCCTGCATCGGCACTGAGCACAACGGCTGATTTTGAAATCAACGGTCTGCCGGATGTGAGCAACCTCGCAGCGAGCGCTATTGACATTTGCCTCGGCGAAGACGGCACGGTGACAGTTACGGGCCTGGCCGACGGCGCCTACACCATCACCTACGATCTGGCAGCGCCCAACGCGGCGACCGGTCTGACGGGCATGGTGACGAGCAGCGGCGGCACAGGCAATTTGACGATACCGGCTGCGAATCTGACGGCTGCTGCACCGGTACAATTGGTAACGATCACCATTGTAGAGGATGCCAACGGCTGTGCGCCGAGTATGCTGTTGAGCGTGGACGCCACCTTCGCAGCAAATGCGTTGCCGGATGTGACGAACTTGAGCGCGACCGCAGCCGATATTTGTATCGGAGCCGATGGTGTTGTTGAAATCAGCGGTCTGGCCGACGGTACTTACACCATCACTTACGATTTGGATGCGCCCAACGCGGCGACCGGTCTGACAGGCATGGTGACGAGCAGCGGCGGCACGGGCGAACTGACGATACCGGCGGCAAATCTTACCAATACAACTGCCACGCAAACCGTGACCATCACGAGTGTGGAAGACGCCAACGGTTGCGCGCCTGCATCGGCACTGAGCACAACGGCTGATTTTGCAATCAACGGTCTGCCGGATGTGAGCAACCTCGCAGCGAGCGCCATTGACATTTGTCTCGGCGAAGACGGCACGGTGACAGTTACGGGTCTGGCCGACGGCGCCTACACCATCACCTATGATCTGGCAGCGCCCAACGCGGCGACCGGTCTGACGGGCATGGTGACGAGCAGCGGCGGCACGGGCGAACTGACGATACCGGCGGCAAATCTTACCAATACAACTGCCACGCAAACCGTGACCATCACGAGTGTGGAAGACGCTAACGGTTGCGCGCCTGCATCGGCACTGAGCACAACGGCTGATTTTGCAATCAACGGCTTGCCGGATGTAACGAATCTTGCGGCGAGCGCTATTGACATCTGCCTCGGCGAAGACGGCACGGTGACGGTTACAGGCTTAGCCGACGGTACTTATACTATTACTTACGATCTGGCAGCGCCCAACGCGGCGACCGGTCTGACGGGTATGGTGACGAGCAGCGGCGGCACGGGCGAACTGACGATAGCTGCGGCGAATCTTACCAATACAACTGCCACGCAAACCGTGACCATCACGAGCGTGGAAGACGCTAACGGTTGCGCGCCGGCATCGGCACTGAGCACGATGGCTGATTTTGTAATCAACGGCTTGCCGGATGTGACGAACCTTGCGGCGAGCGCGGGAGACGTATGTCCCACTACTGACGATGCAGAAGTGACGATCAGCGGCCTGGCGGATGGCGTTTACACCATCACTTACGATCTGGATGCGCCCAACGCGGCCACCGGCCTGACGGGTATGGTGACGGTGAGCGGCGGCACGGGGATACTGACCATTCCGGGTGCAAGCCTGAGCAACCTGACGGCGGCCCAAACGGTGACCATTACTGGCGTACAGGATGCGAACGGCTGTCAGTCGGGGGCAGTTGCAAACACGTCGGCGACATTTGCGTTGGCCTGCGATATCTACTTTGCCGGCAAAGTATTCCTCAGCGGTCCGTATGTTGACTTCTTGGGATTGATGCACGACAGTTTGCGCCAAATGGGGCTCATCCCGCTCAATCAGCCCTACAATGCCCTTACAGATTTCAACTATTCGGGCACAGAGACGGTAACTCCTGCCGTATTGGCGGTTACCGGCGTGAATGCCATTGTGGACTGGGTGTTGGTGGAATTGCGGGATAAGACAAATCCAGCGATGATTTTGTACCGCCGCGCGGGTTTGGTACAACGCGATGGAGACATTGTGGACTTAGACGGCGTCTCACCGATCGCCTTCTATGGAGCGCCTCAGGGTGATTATCATGTAGCGGTGCGCCATCGCAACCACCTCGGAGTGATGACCTCCGCAGCCATACCCTTTGGCCTGAGCATTGTGTCAGTTGATTTCACGGTAAACACAACGGCCAACTACCAGTTGAGCGGTTTGGGCAGTTCGGCCCACGCACAACGAACCAGATTTGACGGGAAGCGGGCGCTTTGGGCCGGCAACCTGTCGAATGCAGCCGGCACCGGAAACCGCATTATTTATCAGGGCGGTAACGCCGAGCCGGAGGCAGCATTCTTTACCGTAATTCTGGATCCGCTCAATACCTCCTTCCTATCGAACCACATCTCGGTATTCTATCACCGTTGTGACGGCAATATGGACGGGCGGGTGATCTATCAGGGCGCCAATTCTGACGAGGATGTAGTCTTCTTCTCTGTGTTGCTCTACCCGGACAATACCGCTGCATTGCCCAACTACACCATGTTTGAGCAGATACCGCACTAATGACTGTATGCACCTCGCCGGGAGCGGTTGTCGCTTCCCGGCGGGGTGTTTTCAACTGAATTCTAACACGCAAAAAAAAAGTAATCATGGTAAAACAGGTAAGACATCTCGCACTTTGGCTTGCATTATCGGCTGCGTGCGCTCCGGCGTTGCAAGCCCAGGTGAAATTCAACCTTTCTCTACTGCCCGATAACCGCACCTACTTAGTCAGCGTACTGCCGGAAACTACCTGGCCGGTTCCGTTCAACATGGTCGGTTCGGTACAGATTGTCATCAAAAAAGCAGCCGACCGTCCATTTATGGCAGGCGAACTGACCAGCCTCGTACCCAATGTAACATGGTGGGACAACACCTATGTGGAAAGCCCGGAATCGGCGCCCGAACATGACTTTGTATGCATTGTGATGAGAGAGCGCGGAGTAAAGGACATCGTGTTCAATGCATGGGTGGAAACGCCTTTGTTCACTTTTGTAAATCTGTTTCCCAATTGTGCGGGGCCGCTGGAACTCGTGGAAAACGATGATCCGATGGTGCAGGCGGTGGTGAATGTTGACCGCATCAATATCACACAAAACATGTCGGTGCTCGGCGCTCAGGGCAATGCCTTTTCGGGGGTATTGAACGGCACGGCAGATTGCACGGTAGCCACCAGCGTGGACGACCCGGAATCGCCGGTGAGAAACCTGCGGGTATTTCCTGTACCTGCCGATCTGCGCTTGCAGGTATTTTGGGAAAACACCCCCGGAATGGAAGTGGACAAGCTGATCGTGAGCAATGCCGCGGGTCAGGTGCTGGCTGTGCGTAAAGTGGCGGCGATGAGCGGAGAGCAAAATATTGAGCTGGATATAAAAGACCTGCCGGCAGGCGTCTATTCCGGCGCTTTGCTTGCCGCAAACGGTACCAGACAGGCTTTCCGCTTTATAGTTGTACGGATGTAATTTCTTTCACAAAAATAAATCTATTACCATGAAATTTCTGATGCGATCAATTCTGTTGGCGCTTATCTGTTTGCCTTTTTGGATGCAGGCCCAACACGGCGTCTCGTACCGGCTAGAGTATGATTTCGGAACTCAAACCTATACCTTTTCGATCAACTCCAACATACAGTACAATCCGCCGACTTCCTGGATTTTAAACTCCTCTCAGGTTACTATTGTGGTGCCGCAAATTCCTGGCGGCTGGCAAGTGACCAACTTGCAGGCTTTAGTGCCTTCCGCTCCTGTACAATTGGGATGGACATTCAGCTACCTGAACGGCATGACCTACAGCTTACCCAATGACTACCTGTTCTTTACGCCCTCAAACGGAGGTACTTACACACCCTTTCTGATACCTGCCATGACCTGGATGCCGCTGTTTTCCTTCCAGACAAGCTCCGGCTGCGTAGGGGATTTGTGGCTGTATGATATTGACACAGATCCATTGAATCAAATTGTAAACATCAATGCGGGGCACAACATAGTAATCTTCCCCGCAGGCCAGATGAACATCTATTCCGGCAATGATACCGGCAATGTACCCTGCGTGGCCCCATGTGCCGCCGATGCAGGAACGCTGAGTTACTAACACATTATATCGGAAATTATGATGATGAACTTCTACACTCCTCTCCGACTTTTTGCGCTGCCGATCTTTTTTTGCCTCCTTTTCACAAACAGTGGGTGGTCAACGGTTTGCCGATCCAATACGGGCGACTACATGTCGCCCTTCCTTGCGTCCAATAGTGACCATACAGCCGTTTTGTTGCGCACAACGGCTATTTCGGAAGGCGTTTTAGAAATTTACAATTGGGAGTTCATCCTCAGCGATACTTGCAACAGCACCGGGAATTTGAGTTTTAATATTTCGGGAAACAATACTGATAACCAACACACACAGTCTTATGCACTAACCGATGAAGCGGGCGAAATTCTGGCCATCTCGGCAACGCCCTCCTTCATGGGACTGAGCAACGGTACTTACCATGTGTACAGCATTAATTACGAAACCGCCGGCGGCATCAACGGCTACATGGTGGGCCAAAACATCTCCGGCGTAACCGGCGCTTGTTTAGACATTTCTGGTCCGTTAGTTTTTGTGGTGCAAATACCGACTACACAAACGATAGAGCACACCGGCTGTGAAGGCGACGGCTATGAAATCACGGTAGGCAACACGGTGTACAACGAATCGAACCCCGCCGGCACAGAAACATTGCTCGACCAAAACGGCTGCGATTCGGTAATTGTAACGATCAATCTGACCTTCCTCCCGCCCAGCACCGGCACGGTGACGTACACCGGCTGCGAAGGGGACGGCTATGAAATCACGGTGGGCAGCACGGTTTACAACGAGGCCAACCCGACCGGCATGGAAACGCTCACGGACCAAAACGGCTGCGATTCGGTAGTGACCGTCACCCTATCATTTTTGGAACAACTCGCCGGCACGGCCGATTACACCGGCTGCGAAGGCGACGGTTATGAAATTACGGTAGGCAGCACGGTTTACAATGAATCCAACCCCACCGGCACAGAAACATTGATGGCCGCCAATGGCTGCGACAGCATTGTGACGATCACCTTAACGTTCCTCCCGCCCACGACGAGCACGGTGGATTACACCGGTTGCGTCGGCGACGGCTATGAAATCACGGTTGGCAGCACGGTTTACAACGAAAGCAATCCGACCGGCACAGAAATATTGACCGACCAAAACGGCTGCGATTCAACCGTGACAATCACCTTGGTATTTTTGCCAAACACCACGGGTACAGTGAGTTACACCGGCTGCGAAGGCGACGGGTACAGCGTGACTGTCGGCAGCACCGTTTACAACGAAGCCAATGCAAGCGGCATGGAAACGCTGATGGCTGCTAATGGCTGCGACAGCATCGTAACAATCACCTTGACTTTTTTACCGCCCACGACCGGCACGCTAAACTACACGGGCTGCGAAGGAGATGGTTATGAAATCATGGTGGGCAGCACCATCTACAATGAGAGCAACGCAACAGGCACAGAAATCCTGACCGCCGCGAACGGCTGCGACTCGGTAGTGACCATCAACTTAGTGTTCCTGCCCTGCCTTTGCAACAACAACACCGGCGACCTGGCCTTCAATCTTTCGGGCAACAACACCGGCAACGACTATACCCAATCCTACGCCTTGACTGCGCCCGACGGCACGATATTAGCCATTTCTTCCACCCCGGAATTTAACGGCCTGAGCAACGGAACGTACTTTGTATATAGCATCAACTATGAAACGGCCGGCGGCATCAGCGGCTACACGGTGGGCCAAAACATCTCCGGCGTAACCGGCGCTTGTTTAGACATTTCTGGTCCGTTAGTTTTTGTGGTACAAATACCGACTACACAAACGATAGAGCACACCGGCTGTGAAGGCGATGGCTACGAAATCACGGTAGGCAACACGGTGTACAACGAATCGAACCCCGCCGGCACAGAAACGCTGCTCGACCAAAACGGCTGCGATTCAGTGATCGTAACGATCAATCTGACCTTCCTCCCGCCCAGCACCGGCACGGTGACGTACACCGGCTGCGAAGGGGACGGCTACGAAATCACGGTGGGCAGTACGGTTTACAACGAAGCCAATCCAACGGGCACAGAAACGCTGACCGCTGAAAACGGTTGCGATTCTGTGGTAACCATCACTTTATCGTTTTTGGAACAACTGGCCAGTTCGGAAGATTATACCGGCTGCGAAGGCGACGGTTATGAAATTACGGTAGGCAGCACGGTTTACAATGAATCCAACCCCACCGGCACAGAAACGTTGATGGCCGCGAACGGCTGCGACAGCATCGTAACGATCACCTTAACGTTCCTCCCGCCCACGACGAGCACGGTGGATTACACCGGTTGCGTCGGCGACGGCTATGAAATCACGGTCGGCAGCACGGTTTATAACGAAGCCAATCCGACCGGTACGGAAATACTGACCGACCAAAACGGCTGCGATTCAACCGTGACAATCACCTTGGTATTTTTGCCAAACACCACGGGTACAGTGAGTTACACCGGCTGCGAAGGCGACGGCTACAGCGTGACTGTCGGCAGCACCGTTTACAACGAAGCCAATGCAAGCGGCACAGAAACGTTGACCGCCGCGAACGGCTGTGATTCCGTAGTGACGATTTCATTGACCTTCTTACCGCCCACGACCGGTACGCTGAACTACACGGGCTGCGAAGGAGATGGTTATGAAATCATGGTGGGCAGCACCATCTACAATGAGAGCAACGCAACAGGCACAGAAACGCTGACCGCTGTGAACGGCTGCGACAGCATCGTGACGATCAACTTGGTTTTCCTGCCCTGCCTTTGCAACAACAACACGGGCGACCTGGCATTCAGCCTGTCGGGCAACAACACCGGCAACGACTATACCCAATCCTACGCCTTGACTGCGCCCGACGGCACGATATTAGCCATTTCTTCCACCCCGGAATTTAACGGCCTGAGCAACGGAACGTACTTTGTATATAGCATCAACTATGAAACGGCCGGCGGCATCAGCGGCTACACGGTGGGCCAAAACATCTCCGGCGTAACCGGCGCTTGTTTAGACATTTCTGGTCCGTTAGTTTTTGTGGTACAAATACCGACTACACAAACGATAGAGCACACCGGCTGTGAAGGCGATGGCTACGAAATCACGGTAGGCAACACGGTGTACAACGAATCGAACCCCGCCGGCACAGAAACGCTGCTCGACCAAAACGGCTGCGATTCAGTGATCGTAACGATCAATCTGACCTTCCTCCCGCCCAGCACCGGCACGGTGACGTACACCGGCTGCGAAGGGGACGGCTACGAAATCACGGTGGGCAGTACGGTTTAC
This sequence comes from Saprospiraceae bacterium, assembly GCA_019638385.1. Classification (GTDB taxonomy): domain Bacteria; phylum Bacteroidota; class Bacteroidia; order Chitinophagales; family Saprospiraceae; genus UBA2329. The sequence goes on from JAHBTW010000001.1 coordinate 76,110, forward strand.
AACGAAGCCAATCCAACGGGCACAGAAACGCTGACCGCTGAAAACGGTTGCGATTCTGTGGTAACCATCACTTTATCGTTTTTGGAACAACTGGCCAGTTCGGAAGATTATACCGGCTGCGAAGGCGACGGTTATGAAATTACGGTAGGCAGCACGGTTTACAATGAATCCAACCCCACCGGCACAGAAACGTTGATGGCCGCGAACGGCTGCGACAGCATCGTAACGATCACCTTAACGTTCCTCCCGCCCACGACGAGCACGGTGGATTACACCGGTTGCGTCGGCGACGGCTATGAAATCACGGTCGGCAGCACGGTTTATAACGAAGCCAATCCGACCGGTACGGAAATACTGACCGACCAAAACGGCTGCGATTCAACCGTGACAATCACCTTGGTATTTTTGCCAAACACCACGGGTACAGTGAGTTACACCGGCTGCGAAGGCGACGGCTACAGCGTGACTGTCGGCAGCACCGTTTACAACGAAGCCAATGCAAGCGGCACAGAAACGTTGACCGCCGCGAACGGCTGTGATTCCGTAGTGACGATTTCATTGACCTTCTTACCGCCCACGACCGGTACGCTGAACTACACGGGCTGCGAAGGAGATGGTTATGAAATCATGGTGGGCAGCACCATCTACAATGAGAGCAACGCAACAGGCACAGAAACGCTGACCGCTGTGAACGGCTGCGACAGCATCGTGACGATCAACTTGGTTTTCCTGCCCTGCCTTTGCAACAACAACACGGGCGACCTGGCATTCAGCCTGTCGGGCAACAACACCGGCAACGACTATACCCAATCCTACGCCTTGACTGCGCCCGACGGCACGATATTAGCCATTTCTTCCACCCCGGAATTTAACGGCCTGAGCAACGGAACGTACTTTGTATATAGCATCAACTATGAAACGGCCGGCGGCATCAACGGCTACACGGTGGGCCAAAACATCTCCGGCGTAACCGGCGCTTGTTTGGATGTTTCCGGGCCGCTGGTTTTTGTGGTGCAAATACCGACTACGCAAACAATAGAACACACCGGCTGCGAAGGCGACGGTTACAGCGTGACGGTAGGCAACACCGTTTACAACGAATCCAACCCCGACGGCACAGAAACATTGCTTGACCAAAACGGCTGCGATTCGGTAATCGTAACGGTCATTTTGACTTTCCTCCCGCCCACTACCGGCACAGTGACGTACACCGGCTGTGAAGGCGACGGCTATGAAATCACGGTGGGCAGCACGGTTTACAACGAGGCCAATCCAACGGGCACAGAAATGCTGACCGCTGAAAATGGCTGCGATTCTATCGTGACGATTACGTTGGTGTTTTTACCAAACCTGACCGGCGCCGCCGATTATACTGGTTGCGAAGGCGACGGTTATGAAATTACGGTAGGCAGCACGGTTTACAATGAATCCAACCCCACCGGCACAGAAACGTTGATGGCCGCCAATGGCTGCGATTCTATCGTGACGGTCAATTTGATATTCCTTCCGCCCACAACGGGCACGGCCAATTACACCGGCTGCGTCGGCGACGGTTTCAGCGTGACGGTAGGCAGCACGGTTTACAACGAAAGTAACCCGACCGGCACGGAAATACTCACCGACCAAAACGGCTGCGATTCAACCGTGACGGTGACCTTGGTATTTTTACCAAACACCACGGGAACAGTCAGTTACACCGGCTGCGAAGGCGATGGATACAGCGTGACTGTCGGCAGTACTGTTTACAACGAAGCCAATGCAAGCGGCACAGAAACGCTGACCGCTGCCAATGGCTGCGACAGCATCGTAACAATCACCTTGACTTTTTTACCGCCCACGACCGGCACACTAAACTACACGGGCTGCGAAGGAGATGGTTATGAAATCATGGTGGGCAGCACCACCTACAACGAGAGCAACGCAACAGGCACAGAAACGCTGACCGCCGCGAACGGCTGCGATTCCATCGTGACCATTAATTTGGTATTCTTAGCTCCGACGACCGGCACGGTGGATTATACCGGATGTTTCGGCGACGGCTATGAAATTACAGTAGGCAGCACGGTTTACAATGAATCCAACCCCACCGGCACAGAAACGCTGACCGCTGAAAATGGCTGCGATTCTATCGTGACGATTACTTTGGTGTTTTTGCCAAACCTGACCGGCGCCGCCGATTATACAGGCTGCGAAGGCGACGGTTATGAAATTACGGTAGGCAGCACGGTTTACAATGAATCCAACCCCACCGGCACAGAAACGTTGATGGCCGCCAATGGCTGCGACAGCATTGTGACGATTAATTTAGTATTCCTTCCGCCCACAACGGGCACGGCTGATTACACCGGCTGCGAAGGAGATGGTTATGAAATTACCGTGGGCGGTACGGTTTACAACGAAGCCAACCCGACTGGCACAGAAATACTCACCGACCAAAACGGCTGTGATTCAACCGTGACAATCACCTTGGTATTTTTACCAAACACAACGGGTACAGTCAGTTACACCGGCTGCGAGGGCGACGGGTACAGCGTCACGGTGGGCAGCACGGTTTACAACGAAAGCAACCCGACCGGCATGGAAATGCTGATGGCAGAAAACGGCTGCGACAGCATCGTCACAATCACATTGACCTTCTTGCCACCTACGACAGGAACAGTGACTTACACCGGCTGCGAAGGCGACGGTTATAGTGTGACGGTAGGTAGCACTTTATACAACGAATCCAATCCGACCGGCACGGAGATCTTTACCGCCTCGAACGGCTGCGACTCGGTTGTCACGATTACTTTAGTCTTTTTGCCGCCGGCTACCGGCGCGGTGAACTATACCGGCTGCACCGACGACGGGTACTCCATAGTGGTCAACGGCACGCTGTACGACGAGAACAATCCCACCGGCACAGAGATACTGACGGCTGCCAACGGCTGCGATTCGGTGATAACCGTCAACTTAGTATTCCAACCTTATGAGGTGTGCAACTGTAACAACAGCACCGGCGACCTGAGCTTCAGCGTATCGGGTAACAACATGGGCGGCGATTATACGCAGTCGTATGCGCTGACGGACCCGAGCGGGACCATTCTGGCAATCTCTTCGACGCCCTCATTTACGGGCTTGAGCAGCGGAACCTACTTTGTGTATAGCGTGAACTACGAAACCGCTTCGGGCCTAAACGGTTACACGGTGGGCAATCCTGTTTCCGGTATTACCGGCCTATGCCACGACATATCCGGGCCGCTCGTGTTTGGCGTCCAGATTCCGATCCATGATACGCTTTCCTACACCGGTTGCGAAGGCGACGGTTATAGTGTGGAAATAAATGGCAATGTGTATGACGAATCGAACCCAACCGGCATGGAGACGCTTGTGGCGGATACCGGTTGTGATTCGGTTTTCCTTACCATCAATTTGATCTTTTTGCCCAATACCACCGGAACAGTGACGCACACCGGCTGCGAAGGGGACGGTTATGAAATAATAGTCGGGGGTACCCTGTACAACGAGTCCAACCCGACGGGTACGGAAATACTCACTGCCGCGAACGGCTGCGATAGTATCGTGACAATTTCATTGACTTTCTTACCCAACACGACGGGCACGGTCACTTATACCGGCTGCGAAGGTGATGGATATGAAATTACTGTGGGCAGTACGGTTTATAACGAATCTAACCCGACGGGTATAGAAATGCTCACTGCCGCGAACGGTTGTGATTCCATCGTGACAATCGCCCTAACCTTCCTCCCGCCGACGACCGGCACGGTCGATTACACCGGCTGTGAAGGCGACGGTTATGAAATAACAGTCGGGGGTACTCTGTACAACGAATCTAATCCGACGGGCACAGAAATGCTCATTGCCGCGAACGGTTGCGATTCCATGGTGACCATTAATTTGGTATTCTTTCCACCGACGACCGGCACGGCAAGTCACCTCGGTTGTCGTGGAGACGGCTACTCCATTACGCTCAACGGCACCGTATATGATGAAAACAATCCCACCGGCACGGAGATACTGACGGCTGCCAACGGCTGTGATTCGGTAGTGACGATAGACTTGGTATTCCTTTCACCCAGTACCGGTCTGGTGGATCATCTTGGCTGCGAAGGTGACGGTTATGAAATCACGGTGGGCGGAACGCTATACAATGAATCGAACCCGACCGGTACCGAAACACTCATTGACTCCAACGGCTGCGATTCAATCGTCATCATAAACCTTGTGTATTTGCCAAATGCTACCGGCACAGTAGATTACACCGGCTGCATCGGGGACGGTTATGAGATCACCGTGGGCGGCACTTTGTACAACGAGTCCAACCCGACGGGCACAGAAACGCTGATCGCTGCAAACGGCTGCGATAGTATCGTAACGATCACTTTGGTATTCTTACCCAACCTCACCGGAACGGTGGATTACACCGGCTGCGAAGGAGATGGATATGAAATCACCGTGGGCGGCACCTTGTACAACGAGGCCAACCCAACCGGCACGGAAACACTGACGGCTGCCAACGGCTGTGATTCCATCGTGACAATCACATTGGTATTCCTACCCAACCTCACCGGCACAGTAGATTACACCGGCTGCGAAGGGGATGGATATGAGATCACCGTGGGCGGCACTTTGTACAACGAGGCCAACCCGACGGGTATGGAAACGCTGATCGCTGCAAACGGCTGCGATAGTATCGTAACGATCACTTTGGTATTCTTACCCAACCTCACCGGAACGGTAGATTACACCGGCTGCATCGGGGATGGATATGAAATCACCGTGGGCGGCACTTTGTACAACGAGGCCAACCCAACGGGCACGGAAACGCTCATCGCTGCGAATGGCTGCGATAGTATCGTAACGATCACTTTGGTGTTCTTACCCAACCTGACCGGCACAGTGGATTATACCGGCTGCGAAGGGGATGGATATGAGATCACCGTGGGCGGCACTTTGTACAACGAGGCAAACCCGACGGGTACAGAAACACTCACTGCCGCGAACGGCTGTGACTCGGTTGTCACCATTAATTTAGTATTCCTGCCGAACCTGACCGGCACGGTAGATTACACCGGCTGCGAAGGCGACGGATATGAAATCACCGTGGGCGGCACCTTGTACAACGAGGCCAACCCGACGGGCACAGAAACACTCACTGCCGCGAACGGCTGTGACTCCATCGTGACGATCACTTTGGTATTCTTACCCAACCTCACCGGCACAGTGGATTACACCGGCTGCGAAGGGGATGGATATGAAATCACCGTAGGTGGCACTTTGTACAACGAGGCAAACCCGACCGGCACAGAAACGCTGATCGCTGCCAACGGCTGCGATAGTATCGTAACGATCACATTGGTATTCTTACCCAACCTGACCGGCACAGTGGATTACACCGGCTGCGAAGGCGACGGATATGAGATCACCGTGGGCGGCACTTTGTACAATGAATCCAACCCGACGGGTACGGAAACGCTCATCGCTGCGAATGGCTGCGATAGCATCGTAACGATCAACTTAGTGTTCCTACCCAACCTCACCGGCACGGTAGATTACACGGGCTGCATCGGGGATGGATATGAAATCACTGTGGGCGGCACTTTGTACAATGAGTCCAATCCCACCGGCACGGAAACGCTGATCGCTGCAAACGGCTGCGACTCTGTTGTCACCATCACTTTGGTATTCCTGCCGAACCTGACCGGCACAGTAGATTACACCGGCTGCGAAGGGGATGGATATGAAATCACTGTGGGCGGCACTTTGTACAATGAATCCAACCCGACTGGTACGGAAACGCTCATCGCTGCCAACGGCTGCGACAGCATCGTTACGATCACTTTGGTATTCTTACCCAACCTCACCGGAACGGTGGATTACACCGGCTGCGAAGGCGACGGATATGAGATCACCGTGGGCGGCACCTTGTACAACGAGGCCAACCCGGCGGGTACAGAAACACTCACTGCCGCGAACGGCTGTGACTCGGTTGTCACCATTAATTTAGTATTCCTGCCGAACCTGACCGGCACGGTAGATTACACCGGCTGCGAAGGCGACGGATATGAGATCACTGTGGGCGGCACTTTGTACAACGAGGCAAACCCAACGGGCACGGAAACGCTCATCGCTGCCAACGGCTGCGACTCTATCGTAACGATCACTTTGGTGTTCTTACCCAACCTCACCGGCACAGTGGATTACACCGGCTGCGAAGGCGATGGATATGAGATCACCGTGGGCGGCACTTTGTACAATGAATCCAACCCGACGGGCACAGAAACACTCACTGCCGCGAACGGCTGCGACTCTATCGTGACGATCACATTGGTATTCTTACCCAACCTCACCGGCACGGTAGATTACACCGGCTGCGAAGGCGACGGATATGAGATCACTGTGGGCGGCACTTTGTACAACGAGGCAAACCCAACGGGCACGGAAACGCTCATCGCTGCCAACGGCTGCGACAGCATCGTAACAATCAACTTGGTGTTCCTACCCAACCTCACCGGCACGGTAGATTACACGGGCTGCATCGGGGATGGATATGAGATCACCGTGGGCGGCACTTTGTACAACGAGGCCAACCCAACCGGCACGGAAACGCTGACGGCTACCAACGGCTGCGATTCCATCGTGACAATCACGTTGGTGTTCTTACCCAACCTCACCGGCACAGTGGATTACACCGGCTGCGAAGGCGACGGATATGAGATCACCGTGGGCGGCACCTTGTACAACGAATCCAACCCGACCGGCACTGAAACGCTCATCGCCGCGAATGGCTGCGACTCTGTTGTCACCATCACTTTGGTATTCCTTCCCAACCTGACCGGCACGGTAGATTACACCGGCTGCGTCGGGGACGGATATGAGATCACCGTAGGTGGCACTTTGTACAACGAGGCCAACCCGACCGGCACGGAAACACTGACGGCTACCAACGGCTGCGATTCCATCGTGACAATCACGTTGGTATTCTTGCCCAACCTCACCGGCACGGTAGATTACACCGGCTGCGAAGGCGACGGATATGAGATCACCGTGGGCGGCACCTTGTACAACGAGGCCAACCCAACCGGCACCGAAACGCTGATCGCTGCAAACGGCTGCGATAGTATCGTGACGATCAACTTAGTGTTCTTACCCAACCTCACCGGCACGGTAGATTACACCGGCTGCATCGGGGATGGATATGAAATCACCGTAGGTGGCACTTTGTACAACGAGGCCAACCCAACCGGCACGGAAACGCTGACGGCTGCCAACGGCTGCGATAGTATCGTGACGATCAACTTAGTGTTCTTACCCAACCTCACCGGCACAGTGGATTACACCGGCTGCATCGGGGATGGATATGAAATCACCGTAGGTGGCACTTTGTACAACGAATCCAACCCGACCGGCACGGAAACGCTGATCGCTGCAAACGGCTGCGATTCTATCGTGACGATCACATTGGTATTCCTGCCGAACCTGACCGGCACGGTAGATTACACCGGCTGCGAAGGGGATGGATATGAAATCACCGTGGGCGGCACTTTGTACAACGAATCCAACCCGACCGGCACTGAAACGCTCATCGCCGCGAATGGCTGCGATTCTATCGTGACGATCACTTTGGTATTCCTTCCCAACCTGACCGGCACAGTGGATTACACCGGCTGCGAAGGCGACGGATATGAGATCACCGTGGGCGGCACTTTGTACAACGAGTCCAACCCGACGGGCACAGAAACACTCACTGCCGCGAACGGCTGTGACTCTATCGTGACGATCACTTTGGTATTCTTACCCAACCTGACCGGCACGGTAGATTACACCGGCTGCGAAGGCGACGGATATGAGATCACCGTGGGCGGCACTTTGTACAATGAATCCAACCCGACGGGTACGGAAACGCTCATCGCTGCGAATGGCTGCGACTCTGTTGTCACCATCACTTTGGTATTCCTTCCCAACCTGACCGGCACGGTAGATTACACCGGCTGCGTCGGGGACGGATATGAGATCACCGTAGGTGGCACTTTGTACAACGAGGCAAACCCGACTGGTACAGAAACGCTGACTGCCGCAAACGGCTGCGATTCTATCGTAACGATCACTTTGGTATTCCTACCCAACCTCACCGGCGCAGTGGATTACACCGGCTGCGAAGGCGACGGATATGAGATCACCGTAGGTGGAACTTTGTATAACGAATCCAACCCAACCGGCACAGAAACACTCATCGCTGCGAATGGCTGCGACTCTATCGTGACGATCAACTTAGTGTTCCTGCCGAACCTCACCGGCACGGTAGATTACACCGGCTGCTTCGGAGATGGATATGAGATCACTGTGGGCGGCACTTTGTATAACGAGTCCAACCCGACGGGCACAGAAACGCTGATCGCTGCCAACGGCTGCGATAGTATCGTGACGATCACATTGGTATTCTTACCCAACCTGACCGGCACAGTGGATTATACCGGCTGCGAAGGCGATGGATATGAGATCACCGTGGGCGGCACTTTGTACAACGAGGCAAACCCGACGGGCACGGAAACGCTCATCGCTGCTAACGGCTGCGATAGTATCGTAACGATCACTTTGGTTTTCTTACCCAACCTCACCGGCACAGTAGATTACACCGGCTGCATCGGGGATGGATATGAGATCACCGTGGGCGGCACTTTGTACAATGAATCCAACCCGACGGGCACAGAAACACTCACTGCCGCGAACGGCTGTGACTCGGTTGTCACCATCACTTTGGTATTCCTGCCGAACCTGACCGGCACAGTGGATTACACGGGCTGCTTCGGAGATGGATATGAGATCACTGTGGGCGGCACTTTGTACAATGAGGCCAATCCCACCGGCACGGAAACGCTGATCGCTGCAAACGGCTGCGATTCTATCGTGACGATCACTTTGGTATTCCTTCCCAACACGAGCGGCACGGTGACTTATACCGGCTGCGAGGGCGACGGATACAGCGTAACGGTGGGCAGTACAGTTTACAACCAATCCAACCCGACGGGCATGGAGACTTTGGTGGCCGCGAATGGCTGCGACAGCATCGTAACAATTGTATTGACCTTCCTGCCAAACGCAAGCAGTACTTATAGCTACCAGGGTCAGGAGGGTGACGGCTATTCGGTGGTGATAAACGGCACGACTTACGATGAAACCAACCCAACGGGCACAGAAATACTAACGGCCGTTAACGGTTGCGATTCCGTAGTAACCATTCAGTTGACCTTCGTCCCGCTTTACAACTACAACCTCGATGACCCGTGCCAATGTTCGGCCATGCTTTCGCCTGACGGTCGGAGGCTATTTACGGAAACAATTAGTATTGGAGGAGGCGCCGATGGCATGACGCCTCTACCGCCTGGAATGCTATGGACGGTATCCAACCTGACGCCTGTAGGAGCAGATGCGCCCATCGGCATCAATATTGGCGATGTGTTTACTTATGATCCGGTAACCGGATTTTACACAGCCGATTTTGAACACATTGACGGCATCGGATTCACGCTCACGGTTGAAACCACCGTAATTGTTGCAGGAGTGCCGGTGGTGGTGCAATTTACCGGATCCAACCTGTGCTCTTATGCCGGCATTCCGGTCACGCCGATACTGACGATAAGGGACGTTCTCGGCAACATATTGGCAGACAGCGACCCGACAACACCGACGCCGGCTATGTACGATTTAGGTACCGTTACCCTTCCTGAAGGTGTTTGCGGGCTTCAGGAAACCTATTACCTGAATGCTTTCGACATCTGCGGCGGCACGTTGACAAACGTCACGGCAACGGCCACCACGTTACCGGCTACCATTAACCCCGGTACGCAGGTATCGGTTACCGGCGACGGCGCGGGCGGCTGGATAGTGGAGGTACATTGGAGCGTGGGACAAAGCACCGTAACCATCACGGGCACGGATGATCAGGGCAACATGGCTGTATTGGTATTGAATGCCGAGGTTCTGGACAACACCGACCCGGTCGTAGAACTGTTGGGCAACAGCCAGTTTACGATCCCCGCTTGCGCGGATGAGACCACGGGTACCTTAACGGTACTGATAGACGACTTGTGCGATGAGTTCATCAACTGGAACAACTTAGTGTTGACGATCTCGAACGGCGCCACGTTTGTGGTAACGTCCACGGGCAGCAACCACCGGGACTATCTGGTGACGTTCCCCGGCCCGGGCACTTATGTGGCCACGGCGACTTATACGGATGCATCAGGCAACACAGGCACGGTGAGCAGGACGCTGACAGTGGAGAGCGTATCGGCGAACAACGCACCGGTGATTTACGCCAATGCCGAGACGGTGACGCTGACGGCCTGTGCGCCGGAAGCCTGCTTTGTATATAGCTTTTTGATAGAAGACGACTGCGAGCCGGTGAACCCTGCGAACATTGTGTTCAGCGGCGTGGCGGGTTTTGTGCAGACCTATTTTGAGATGGTTGGCCCGAACACCTTGTATGTGGAGTACAGCGGCTGTTTGCCGGAAGGCGTTTATTTCCCGCTGATCAGCTACGGGGGCGTGACGGCCAACCCGACGATCACGGTACTTCCGTCAGCGACGGGGAACCAACCGGCGAACATCGTACTGCCGGCGATCAACGTAACGATTCCGCAATGCGACCACATAGACGTGATCATACCGATCACGATTACCGACGATTGCGACGACCCGATAGACCCGTCGCGGTCCGTGTTTACGCTGTGCGGAGTGGTGATAACGCCGAGTTTTGTAAATGCAGCGTCGGGCTACTTCGAGTTTGCGGAAACGCTGACGGCGGCCCAAAACGGTTGTCTGCTGGTGGCGAGCTACACCGACGGCGGCGGCCTGACGAGCGTGAGTTCGACGCTGATCACGGTGAGCGCGCAGCCCGACACCTGGGCGCCGGTGATCGTGTATCCTTCCCAAACGATCCCGGTTGTGCTCAACGAGTGCAACAACGGACAGCAGGAAGTCTGCTTTTATGTAACGGCGACGGACAACTGCGACGGCGACCTGATCCCGACGGTGACGGTGAACGGAGCGGTCCTGACGCCTCAACCCGGCACGAACACCTACTGCTACACGGTAACGGCAGCAGGCACCTACACCGTACTCATCACGGCCACCGACGCAGCGGGCAACATCCGCACGGAAGACTTTTTGATCGAGGCCGTAGAAACGCCGGTAGAGCCGGTGAACCTGGCCTGCGTGGCGGTGCTCAACACGACACTCAACGACGGCTGCGAAGTGACGCTCACGGCACAAATGCTGCTCAGCGGGAGCTTCGGTTGTTTGACCGATGCCGATTTTGACATCGTGGTGTTCGACGGCAACCCGGGGAACGGCCCAATCGTGGACGGCTGCGGGGAGTTTATGTATGAAATTCGCTTGCGCCCCGGCGTGAACGGCGGCGACTTCACGGTGTGCTGGGGCACAGTGCGCTCGGAAGACAAAACCAAACCGGAACTTGTCTGCCCGGCGGACACGCGGACCGCGACGGTTAATCGGGAGGTACAGGTACTGAGCGGCGAGCTGACGACGAGCGATGCGAACATGGACTACACGCTGTGGCCCTGCTTTTTGGAATTCTCCTCGCAGGCAGTGAATCCGGGTCTTCGGTACTACGACCTGTTCACGTTCACAGTGTCGCAAACCGACATTTACACCTTCGAGTTTGAATCGAACCTTCCTGGCGGGATAGCGCCGACCGGCAACGGGATGGCAGCGCTGTTTGCGAGTGCGACGTTCAATCCGCTCCAACCCTGCCAGAACATCATCTATCAAAGCGATCAGGTGCTGGGCGCGGGCGGGGGCATTTTCTTCCCCAACCTGTTTGGCTTTGCGAACGTGAACTTCAGTCCGACGCTTCGCCTGGCGCTTCCGCTGCAAGCGGGCCAGACGTACACCTTATATACTACCTCAACGCTTGCGAATGCGACGGGCGCCTACACCTGGGCATTCTACAGCGACAACGGCGGTCGGATCAACGGCCTTCCGCTGACGGCAGCGGTGCAAACGAGGGACCTGATCTGTAACGACGGACTGGAAGTGCTGCTGAGCGAACCGGCGACGTACTACACGGACCGGGACGGCAACATCACCAACATCAGCCCGGAACTGAGCCGGATACTGGGCTACACGGGCTTCCCGACGGTGTCGGACAACTGCGGGAACCTGAAAATCACGGTGACAGACGCCATCCAGTTCAGCGGAACCTGCACGGATGTGATCATTCGCCGCACCTTCCGGGTGGAAGACAAACAAAACTCCGCCTGCGGGGGCCAGCCCAACGTGACGGAATGCGTGCAGGAAATCCGGCTTCGCCCGGCGACAATCACCGATGTGCTGATGCCTCCGTTCACGGCGTATCTGGAGTGCGACGAATCGTATCCGACGCTGGCCAACGGCAATCCCTCACCGGCGGTGACGGGCTATCCGTTCATCGAAACAGCGTTCGGATATGAAGACCTGAACCAGAGCTACTGCAACCTGTCGGCCTCGTTTTTCGACTACCCGCGGGTAGAGAACTGCGCGGACGGCTTCCAGTTCCGGCGGGAATGGACGATCATAGACTGGTGCAACCCGGCCTCCAGCCGGATTTATACCCAAATCATCAAAGTGGCCGACTACACCGCGCCGGAAGTGAGCTGCCCGATCGTGCTTGACCCCTGGGGCGTAGCACAGGACACGATCACCTACTCCACCACGCCGTTCAATTGCACGGCCTCGTTTGAAGCGCCGCTGCCGGTGGTGACGGATGCCTGCTCGGATACCTGGACAATTTTGACAGAAATCGTGACGGAGATACAAGTGCCGGTACTGAACCAGTGGGGTCAGCAAATCGGCACGACACCGCAAACGGTGACGGTGGCGGCGATCCAGCCGGGTGCAGCGCGTTTCGTGACGGGCATCCCGGTGGGCAACCACCGCCTGCGGTACACAGTCACAGACGAGTGCGGCAATACGAGAGTAATAGAATGTCCCTTCCGGGTAATTGATCTAATAGAACCCACGGCGATCTGCAACGACCAGTTGAACGTATCGCTCAACGGAGGCGGCGTAGCGCGGGTGTATGCACTGGACATGGACGAGGGCAGCAACGACAATTGCGGCATTGCGAGCATCGAAGTTCGGCGGCAGTTGACGCGCGACGAATCGTGCCAGGAAATTGCACCGACGTTCAGCGCCTGGGGCGACTATGTTGACTTCAGTTGCTGCGACGCCGGAGAATTGATCCGGGTAGAATTGCGGGTAACCGACGTCAACGGCAATGAAAACATCTGCTGGCAGTACATATTGGTGGAAGACAAAATCCGCCCGTTCTGCGCTGCGCCGCACGCGATGAGCGTGGACTGCGATGCGCTGCCGTACGATTTTGAACCGACGAACATCAACCAGTTGCAAACGCTGTTCGGCACAGCCACGGCACAGGACAACTGCACGGCCATAGCAGAGGAACTGCCGCCGATAGTGAACCTGCACGACTGCGGCTGGGGCACGATCATCCGGCGGTTCCGGGCAGTGGACGGCTTCGGCAACGTGAGCACCAACCAGTGTACCCAAACGATCACGATCAACCGGATACACAACTACGAGATCCGCTTCCCGCGGGATGCACAGGCCAATTGCGGCCAACCCAACCCGGACACGATCCTGACCACAGAGATCGGCTGCGACCTGCTGGCGGTGAGCGTACAGGATGAGCGATTTGTGGCATCGGGTGATGAGTGTTACAAAATCTTCCGGACGTACCGGGTCATCAACTGGTGCGAATACGACGGCCAGTCTCCACCCATCATTGTGAGCCGCGATGAAGACTGCGACGGCAATCCGGGCGACGAGGATGTATGGGTACTGGTGCGCCGCAACGGAGTGGCGTACTATGACCGCGACAACAACGAGACGAACACCGTCCCGGCGGCCTTCACCAAAGGCACGCAGTGCGACGGGCTGACCAACCCGACGGGCCACTGGGTGAACTCGACGCTCAAACCGGCGATTGCATCGCGGGGCTACTGGGAATACACGCAGCACATCAAGGTGTATGACGATGTGAGACCGGAGATCACAGTGGGCACATTCGACGAGTTCTGTAGCTACGACAGTCCGACGGCTAATGATCCGATCTGCGAAGGTCCGATCGAGATACCGTTCTCTGTAAGCGAGGTATGCACGCCGGACGACGTGACGATCAAAGCCTTCCTGTACGCCTTCAACGGCAGCACGGTGACGACAGCGACCCGTCTGAACCCGGACGGCACGCGTCCGACGACGGGCGGCTTCAGCAACAGCACGATTCAAATCAACGGCAGCTATCCGAACTACATATTGATCAGCACCACGGCGCAGGGCTTGCCGATCGGCAATCACCGGGTGGAAGTACACGCCGAAGACGGTTGCGGTAATGTACGCAGTGTGGACATTCTGTTCAGCGTGGTGGACTGCAAAGCGCCGACGCCGATCTGTATCAACGGCCTGACGATTACCCTGATGCCGGTGGACACAAACAACGACGGGATCATAGACGGCGGCATGATGGCCGTATGGGCCACGGACTACATCGCAAGCCCGATTGTTGACTGCACGCCACCGATCACCTACTCGATCCGTCGGGTGGGGCAGGCGCCGGACATCAACCGCACGGGTGTTGAGTTCACCTGTGCAGACTACGATCCGGCAGACGGCACAACCGGCACGAGCCATGTAGTTTACATAGACGCCTGGGACGGCGCGGGCAACCGAGACTTCTGCGAGACGTATGTACTGGTACAAGACCAGTCGGGCGTATGCGCCGGGCCGCTGACGGCTTCGATAGCGGGCACGCTGCGCACCGAGCAATCGGAGCCGATAGAAGGCGCAGAAGTAGCGCTGAGCGGTCCGCTGAGCATGGCGATTCCGAGCAGTGCAGCGGGCGCGTATGGATTTACAAACTTGGACGAAGGCTACGACTACACGATCACGCCGCTGCTGGATGTGAACTATCTCAACGGGGTATCCACGTTTGACCTGGTGTTGATACAGCGCCACATCCTGGGCATAGCGCCGCTGAACAGTCCGTACAAGATCATTGCGGCGGATGCGAACAACTCGCAGACGGTGACCACGGCAGACATCATCCTGCTGCGCCGCCTGATCCTGGGCATCATAGAAGACTTGCCGACCAATACGAGCTGGCGCTTTGTGGATGCGGCGTATGTGTTCCCGGTACCGGGCAACCCGTGGTTTGAGCCGTTCCCGGAAGTCATCAACGTGAACGACCTGTACGGCAACCTGACGGGTCAGGATTTTGTGGGTGTGAAGATCGGTGATGTGAACGGCAGCGCCGTGCCGAACCTGTCATGGATAGAAGATCGCAACACAGCGGGCTTGTTTGCCTTCAACGTGGAAGATCAGATGTTCAAAGCAGGTGATCGGATAGTGGCGCCGTTCCGGGGCAAAGACATGGAACGGATCGCGGGTTACCAGTTGACGCTGGGCTTTGACCAAAATGCTTTGACGCTGGAAGAGATCGAATACGGCAGGGCAGGGGAGGGCAACTTCGGCCTGCGCCATGCGGAGGAAGGACTGCTCACGATGAGCTGGCACGAGACCGCGGGCAGCGTAACATCCGAAGAAGTGCTGTTCAGCTTGGTGTTCCGGGCTGCGAAGCCGGGTCTGCTGAGCGACCTGTTGCGGGTGAGCAGCGAAGTGACGCGGGCCGAGGCTTACAACCGCAATCACAAGTTGTTGGAAGTGGCCTTGAACTTCGGCAGCCGGGAGTTGAAAGAAGGCTATGCGCTGTATCAAAACCAACCCAACCCGTTTGAGGACGCCACGGTGATCGGCTTCTACCTGCCGCAGGCGGGCGAAGCAACGCTGACGGTGACCGATGTGCGGGGCCGGGTACTGAAAGTGCTTAAAGGCGACTACGGCCGCGGTTACCAGCAACTGACCTTAGCCGGCGAGGAACTGCCCGCAGGCGTACTGCAGTACACCCTGACGAGCGGGGAGTGGACGCAGACGCGGAAGATGGTGCGGGTGCGGTAAGAGTGGTTTAGCGGTAGGCGGTACCGCAACTGCATACCGCCTACCGCATACTGATATAACAAACAAGACGCTAAAACAGCAGCCGGAGCAATGCCCCGGCTGCTGTCGTTTGTAGGAGGCTGATTTTTTTTTTTCGGTATGGGGTAACGATTGTTCCGGGAGGACGATAAAGGAACAAATGTGTCGCACGATGCGGCCCATATTTTTGATAACCGCTTAAAAACCACAACCAATGAAAAACGCAGTACTGTTCTTTGTTTTTGGCCTTTTACTGAGTCTCTCTGCTCTTCACGCGCAGAACACATCCGGCGACAACCTCTCAGCCGCCGATTTTCTCGACGTACAAAGCGCCTCTACCGCAAGCGCTGCCGGCCTCTGTCCTGCAGAACCTTGCCCCTGTAGCGGAGGGTTTTTGGAAATGAGTGTGTATTACTTCGGAGAAAACAACGTGACGATTGACGTATTCACCAACAAACCCCTGACGAATCAAATTGCTTCTTTTCCCGGCGTTGTGAGTGGTCAACTGCTCACCATCAGCGGGGCGGGCCTGCCGGGTGGAGAACTGGCGGTGCATAGCTTTTTCAGAGTGACGACCGGCGGCGGAGACGTATGCGTTACGCCCATTTATTCCCGCTGCCCCTCCAATGCCTGGCCCGGCTCACTGGAAGACCTCAAGGTAATTGGGAAAACCTACGGCGATTTTACAGTGTATTCCCATCGCGATACCGGCAACAACTACACCTGTACCATTGACGATGCGGGCGTCAATCAGGATTGGCGCGTAGGAGGCAATGTCATCGGCGCAGCGAAAAACACGCTGGGCACGCTCAACAACGAAAGCGTAGTTTTCATCACCGGCAATACGCCGCGGGGAACCATCACCGATGCGGGCAACTTCGGCATCGGCACCCTCGCTCCCACAGCTACCTTAGACGTAGCCGGCAACAGCCGCATCAGCCAAACCTTGGAGGTGGCCGGCGCAACCACAGTCGGCGGCAACCTCACGGTTGAGGCGGCCGGCGTGACCCGCTTGTTGAGCAACGCAGCTTCTACTACCGCTGCCAACGGCGCGTTGGTAGTCGGCGGCGGCGCCGGGGTAGGAGAGAACCTGAATGTGGGCGCCAACGTTAGCGCCGGCAACAATATCACTGCGGGTAACGATCTCATAGCCGATAATAACCTTGAGGTAGGTTCGGATGCTTTCGTGGCCGACCGGCTGGCCGTCGGTACGACTATGATGCCGGGTAGCCACCGCGTGTATGTGGACGGCAGCATCCTGGCCACCGAGGTCAAGGTGGCGCTCACTGCCAATTGGCCCGACTATGTGTTCGCCGACGGCTACGCAACGCCCGATCTCAAGGTTTGGGAAGAGCACATCCGTACCCAAAAGCACTTGCCGGGCATCCCTTCCGCTGCGCAGGTCGCTCAGTCCGGCGGTATTGAACTGGGGGAAATGAATCGCCTTCTTTTGGAAAAAATTGAACAACTCGCGTTGATCAGCTTACAGCAACAAAAAGAATTGAACCGGCTCATGGAAGAGGTGCAGGTGTTGAAAGGCAACCGCAATTAATTCAACCCCAAAACCTTACGATCATGAAAATGTCAATTCGATATTTGTTTTTAACAGCTATTGCCCTGACGGCGTTATTGCCGCAAGGCCGGGCGCAAATGACGGAGGCGGAACGCTCCAACCTGCTCAAACTGTCCGAACAATTGAACCGCGAATACCTGGAGCGCCGCAAAGAGGCAGTGGAATTTGCTGCAAAGCACAACCTGCCTTTAGTCATTCGCGAGGGAAACCGCACCATAGCCGTGCTCGACCGCATCATTAACGGTCAGGCGTTGTACATCGGTTCCGACAACGATGATGCCATCAGCAGTGTGTCAGCCGACCGCATCCGCGCCGGGGGCGATCTCAATCTCAACCTCAGCGGCAACGGGCAGCTACTCGGTCTTTGGGAGGCCGGCGACGTACCGCGCGCCACGCACCAGGAACTAACCGGCGCGCTCGTCATCCTGAATGCCGCGACGACCGACAACCACGCTACCCATGTAGCGGGCACCATCGTGGCGGCGGGCGTTATGGCCGCTGCCGAGGGCTTTGCGCCCAATGCCACGCTGCGGTGTTATGATGCCAATAATGATGCAGCGGAAATGGCCATTGAAGCCGCCATGCCCAACCCCATCAGCGCATCCAATCACTCGTATGGAACCATCAGCGGGTGGGATTTTGATAATACGGCCATGATGTGGCGCTGGTATGGAAACCCGGCTGCTGTTACCGATTGGAAATTCGGAGCGTACAACAGTCAGGCGCGCGATTGGGACAACGTGGCCGTCGCCGCACCCTTTTACCTCATTGTGAAATCAGCAGGCAACGACCGCAACGATAACGGCCCGGCGCCGGGAACGGTCTATTTTCTGGCCGGCTCGACGGATACCTCTTCCATCGCCCGGAATCCCGACGGCCTTTTTGACTGTATTCCCACTTACGGTACCGCTAAAAACATCCTTACGGTGGGCGCGGTGAATGACCTGCCGACCGGATATACGGGAGCTGCCAACGTAACCATAGCGGGATTTTCCTCCTGGGGGCCGACTGACGACGGGCGCATTAAACCCGATGTGGTGGCCAACGGGGTAGGTCTGTTCTCATCCTTCGACGGCGCCGACGATGCTTACGGCACCTTAGGCGGCACCTCCATGTCAACGCCCTCCGTGAGCGGAACGGTGGCTTTATTGCAAGAACATTGGGACAACCTGTTCGGCGGCGTAGCCCGTGCAGCTACTATGAAGGCGCTGCTGATTCATCAGGCAGATGAGTCCGGCCCCGATATCGGACCCGACTATGCCTTCGGTTGGGGATTGGTGAATGCTGCCGATGCCGCCGAATTGCTTACCATACATGGGTTTGATGGTTGCGAGCACATCGTGGAAGGGGCGGTGGACGATGACGAAACCTTCGAGTATGTAGTCCGCAGCAGCGGCTCGCATCCGCTCAAAGTTACTTTGGTATGGCACGACCCGGCAGCAACGGGCGTCAACAATGGAACCATCAACCCGGCGGGCGCCAATTATCTCGTCAACGATCTCAATCTTCGCGTGATAAGACCCGGAGGCGGTACTTCCATGCCCTGGGTATTAGACCCGGCCAATCCGGCAAGCGCAGCGACAACCGGCAATAACACCCGTGACAACGTGGAGCAGGTATTGATCCTGTCGCCTCAGGAGGGTGCGTACACGATACAGGTCATTGCGCCGGCCGCTTTGACCGCCGGCCCGCAGCGCTTTTCCCTGTTGCTCAGCGGCAACGATGCAACGGTCGAAGATGCTACATATAGCGCATTAACCGTGAGCGATACGCGCACCTATACAGCTCGCGGTAATATCGTGCTCGGTCCGGATTTCGTGGTGACCAATACCGGCGATGTGAAAGCGTATGCAGGGGAATCAGTTCGAATGGTACCCGGATTCCATGCGCAGGCAGGGAGCCGTTTTCTGGCGCGCATTGTACCCGGCGGCGGTTGCGGTGTGCTCACCGGCGACCTGAAGGCCGACAATTACCCGGGCACCGGATCGCTGTTGCCCGCTGATGAAAGGCAAGCCCTGCACACCATTCCCGGCAGTCCGGCCACAGAAATGGCGCCGGTTACAGCAGCCGGATGGCAGTTCAGCCCCAATCCTGCCTCCGATTTTGTTACCATACAAATGAACGGAGCAGTAGAGGGCTTATGTGAAATTTCGTTGTACGATTCGCAAGGCAGTCGCTTGCGCACCTTGTACAAAGGTCTTGCAGAAGACGTATCGGGTACTTCATTGCGACTCGGCGCGCTTCCCGGCGGCGTCTATACGATCCGGTTGGTAAGCGCTGAAGGGGTGCAGGCGCGCCCGCTCATCGTGCAGCAACGGTAATTAACCCTCACCTGAAACCTATATAAAATTCCCAGGGACACATTCATTTCGCCTCGCAGCTTCCTGTTGCGGGGCGATTTTTTTTTGGGTATGACAAAAAAACCGGCCCGGAATAATTTCCGGCCCGGTGCAGGTCAGTGTAGTTCTTGGGATTAATTTCTGCCGCCGGCCGCCGATATCCAGGGGCCGCACACGCAGATACATTCGCCGCCGGGAAGCGTGTAGCATTTGGGCGGGTTGAGGGTCGTACATTGGATGGTGAAACAGGGCGAAGCGTTCGCGGGGATTGCTTTGAATGCGCCGCCGGCTGCTTGCGTTCCGAATTGAGCCAGTTTACGATCCTTCACCACCACGACCAGTTGTTCGCCGGTTCGGGTGTTGCGGCCTACGATGTTGCGGCCTTCTTTGACCTGGCATTCGCCGTCCACGCCGTCAAATTTGATGTAGGCCGCCGCCTGCGGTTCTACCTGTATCTTGATGAGCAGAATGTGTTCGCGGGTTTGCTGGGCTTGCGCCTGCTGCGGAGCCGTGAAGAAACCGGCTACCAGCGCCAGTGTTGCAATCGAAAAAAGGTTTTTGAAAGTTTTCATTTTGATGAATGGTTTTGGAAGTGGTTAAAAAAAGTTTGTTCGCGTACAGGCTACTGTCTGGTTGAGCGCGTGAATTGTTTTTTTGTTCATCGCGCAGCGTTCAGCAACCCGTACAAACCACTGTGTCTGGGAGCCGGGAATGTGTGCCCAACGAAGAGATATTTTTTTGAAAAAAAATTACAGCCGCTTCACCGCCCCCGAAGCCAGCAAGGCTGTCATGAACTCCTCGCGGCGCCGGCGGGAAATGGGCAGGCAGGCGCCGTTGTTCATTTGTACAAAATCGCCGTCGGTACACAATACCTTTTCCACACAGTTCACATTGATGAGATGGGATTGGTGGATGCGAAAAAAATCTGATTCCGGAAGCAGGGTTTCAAAACTTTTGATGGTGCGGGAGAGGATGATTTTTTCAGGTTTTTGGGTGAATACAGACACATAACTCCCGTGGGATTCAATGTGAACAATATCGGCAACAGTCACTAAGTGCAGGGCGCCGGTAGTAGGCAGTGCAATTTTTTCGAACCGGCGGGTCGCAGATTCTTTGTCAATGATGGCGGTGCTCAGCATAATAATAAGGTTTTGAGTTGGCGGAAGCGGTGGCGCCTCCATCCTGTTAATCCCCCAAGGAGCGAAAATGATATACTTTTTTTACATTTTTTTTACGGCAGATGAATAACCCATACTTGCCGAATATATCCTCAATGCAACCGAATACAAATCTGTTTCCGCCGAACATAGGAATGCCCTGAAATGCAGGTTGGGATTCGCATAACTTTAGGTCTGATAATCATTTTCAAAACCCTGAATTTTTCATTCTTATGAGGATTATATTTTTTTCTGTGGGCCTACTTTGTGTGAGTTCGTTATTTTCACAAAAACACGATATTGATTTACCTGTAATCAAGGAGGACGACAAAGGCATTATGCGAATAAAGTCAGCCGGTGGCTTGCTGAAAGTACTCGGCGTGGAGGGAAAGGGCGTTTTTTTCTACTACAGTCACCATAGAACCGGTACGCCGACTCAATTCAGTTTTCTATCAAACGATGGCAGCAAAACGTGGAAGTCGGGCGACATTGAGTTCAACTGCGGAGAAGATATAGATGTATTCACTACCGGAAACCGCAACACCCTTTATTGCCGGAGTGCTGTCAAAGGTGAAGTCCGCGTGTTACAATTGAATGAGGAAGGGAAGCAGCTTTTCAATGCTGTCGTGAAATACGCTTATCCGGTGCTTTCCTATTTCGAATCTCAAGGAAAGATATACGCTATTTGCCACGAAACGACTCGGAAGGATGCGGGTAAAATGTATTTGCAGGAGGTTTCAGCCGAGGGCTTTCAACCGCAGGGTACGGCTAAAGAAGTTCAGTTACCGGTTGCAGATGTTAAAAAATGGAATTTCCCGCGATGGATCTACGGTGGCTGTGATGACAACCGCATGTTGTTTTTTCGGAAAAGCAATTGGATCATTAAAGGAACTGCTCAATACCACATAGCATTTACCGACAAGGAAGGCCGTCTGATCAAAGATTTTTTCATAGAGTTGGGCGCCGATAAGCGCTTCATATACCCTGTTAAAAATGCAAATGCTTTTCAGCGATACACGCTTCTTGGGAGTGTGGATACTTATAAGGTGGTGACTTCTCCTCAGGACGGTAGAGTCATTCGTGGTGGCCCGGCAGAATATTCTGATCTTGTGTTGGATTGGAAAAATAATCGAATTTATGTGTTTGGTGACCTCGGCTCTCAAACGGAGGTTGGCATTACCATGAAATCATCAGAAGGCTGGTTTGTACGGCAATATGATTTTGAAGGAAACAAACTGTGGGAGAAAGACGGACGATACTCCAAAAATGAAAAAAATGCTGATCCGCCGGTTTATTTGCCGCGGGGAAGCGCAAACCGAGTCACCTTGTCTGCCGACGGAAAACAGGTATTGCTTCGAAACACGAAGGCATTTAATGCCGTGTTGACTCAGGGGGGCGAATCCATTACCATACATAAGACTCCTGCGTCATCTGCAAAAAAAGTGTTTGTCGGTACAGGTCCTGTCGTTTCCGATCACAATGAGAGCATATTGTCCTGGTTTCATGTGGAAATAATGGACAATCCGGTGCTAGAGAGTGCTTTTGGTGAAAAAGCAGGGAGTGCGCTGAAAAGTCATTTGATCAAAAACGGCAACCCGACTTCATGGTACATCATTCAAAAACATACCGGCACATTTAGCGTATTGCAATTTGATACAGCTGTTCAGTCTTACTCCGTCTGGACGGCGCCGCACTAAATTCAAAACACACCGTTACAGCCGCTTCACCGCCCCCGAAGCCAGCAAGGCTGTCATGAACTCCTCGCGGCGCCGGCGGGAAATGGGCAGGCAGGCGCCGTTGTTCATTTGTACAAAATCGCCGTCGGTACACAATACCTTTTCCACACAGTTCACATTGATGAGATGGGATTGGTGGATGCGAAAAAAATCTGATTCCGGAAGCAGGGTTTCAAAACTTTTGATGGTGCGGGAGAGGATGATTTTTTCAGGTTTTTGGGTGAATACAGACACATAACTCCCGTGGGATTCAATGTGAACAATATCGGCAACAGTCACTAAGTGCAGGGCGCCGGTAGTAGGCAGTGCAATTTTTTCGAACCGGCGGGTCGCAGATTCTTTGTCAATGATGGCGGTGCTCAGCATAATAATAAGGTTTTGAGTTGGCGGAAGCGGTGGCGCCTCCATCCTGTTAATCCCCCAAGGAGCGAAAATGATATACTTTTTTTACATTTTTTTTACGGCAGATGAATAACCCATACTTGCCGAATATATCCTCAATGCAACCG
The DNA here is from genome assembly GCA_019638385.1 of Saprospiraceae bacterium. Lineage (GTDB taxonomy): Bacteria > Bacteroidota > Bacteroidia > Chitinophagales > Saprospiraceae > UBA2329. The sequence continues at coordinate 99,477 of JAHBTW010000001.1, forward strand.
AATACAAATCTATTTCCGCCGAATATAGGAATGCCCTGAAGTGCAGGTCGGTTTTCGTATAACTTTAGGTCTGATAATCATTCGCAAAGCTGATTAAATACCCAAAACCCATGCCCCCAAAGTACGGCATATTGGCAGCGCTGTTGACGGCAGCGGTACTTTGCCGGGCGCAGGCGCCGGGTTCGGAAGGGCTCCTGTTCGACACTTCTTTTTGTGGTGCATCCGCAGCATCTATAACCTACACCGACTCTATGAGCTGTTGCTTCAGTCTCCACTTTCAATATGACCCCGCAGATGGTTTCTACAACGGCATCGAGCTGGGCATTGTGCAGGCAGAACCGAGTTTCTCCACCGTACAGTTTCCGCTGTCAGACGGATGGTTGTACACAAGCCCGGAACCTTCGCGGCGACTGCGCTGGACCCGGCCCTCCGGCCCGCTGCCGCCGGGGGAGCGCCGCCTGGCCGATTTTTGTATAGACAACTGGAACAGCAGCGAGCCGGTGCGCCTGGCCGTCAACTGGCTGAACAACGGTCAGTTGCAGTGCTCCGATACGCTGGAGCTGTATTGCAGCAATTGTTTGCAAGTCATCCCTGATACCGTCGTTTGCCGCGATGACAGCACTTATCTCTACACATTCAATATCCAAAACCGAACCGGATTCACCGTCAACAGCCTGCGCATACGCGAAGCGCCGGGCAACGACTACATCGTGGAGCAAAGCGTCCTGCTACCGGTTGCGTTGGCGCCGGGCGAGACCTTGAACGGGCTAAGCCTCACACTCCGCCCCTCCGCTGCGAGCCTGGCCGATATGTGTTTTGAACTGACGCCCAGCCGAACGGCGGCAAACGGACTGAACTTAGACTGCTGCACCGTGGTGCACTGTGTGGCAATACCGGACTGCGAGCGCTGTTGTACCGATTACGAAGATTTTGAAGCCGATGTGGCTGCCGGTTTTCGCACTGAGATTGATTGCAATGAGGGCCGCCTCACCGCCTGGAGCGAAAATCTGAACGTTTGTGATCGCGTACTCTGGACGGTCCGCAACGTCAATGCCACCGCTACCCTCGGCGCAGTGCTGGGAGGGCACGAGGCGTTCAACTATTTTTTTCCATTCAACGGCGCGTATTTGATTTGTATGGAGGTGACGCGCAACAACGCCGACGGCATGGCCTGCTATGCATCGGGCAGCACGCTCAAGTTGTGCGATACGGTTTTGGTGGATTGTATCTGTTTCGACAGTCTGAATTTGAATCTGGAATTCCCTTGCGCATTGGGCCAACCGGCCAATATTGAACTCAACGTAGTATGCGGTTGCGACAGCATGACCTACATCAATGCCTGTGCGGCCATGAACTGGGCCGGTCTCGATTTCTGGACGCCCGGCGCCTGCCCGCCCATGCTGATTGACGTGATCGAGCTGATGGTAAGTTATGCCGCCCCCAACGGCCTGCTCAACTGGAATAGCCAGGCCGTGCAAATGGGCCAAACAGATTTTTACCGCAGCTTCATTGTGCAACGACGCATCAACGGAGGCCCCTGGGCTACCCTGGCCGTGGTGGGCAACACCACGTTCAACTACATAGATGTGCCGCCGCCATCGGGCCAACACGAGTACCGCATCGTGGGAGTGACTTGGCAGGGAAAGGTCGTGTTCAGCAACATCGGGATGATTCTCGTCAGTACGGGCGAGCCGGGGATGGGCATGGCGATGCGTATATGGCCCAATCCGGCTTCTACAGCGGTTTTTTTGGAAATCCCCGACCGGGCCTCATTTCGCCTCCAAATCTATGCCGCCGATGGGCGCTTAGTGAAAACACAGCGGATAGAACCTGCCGAACTGACGGTACAGGTAGATGTGTCGGAGTGGCCGCCGGGGCTTTATTTTTTTCAAATACAGCGACACGACGGCCCTCAAAGGATAACTAAGATTCTGATAATGAGATAACAAATACCATGATGACATACCTCTACCGTTTGATGCTGCTCCTCGTGAGCTTTCTTTTAGCAGGTCCGGCCCTTCGGGGGAATTCAACTGCCTGTCCGCCGGCCCGCGCCGATTATTCCATTTCCGGCGTGTTGCTGCGCCCCGATGGAACGCCCTTAGTCGGGGCGCCGGTGGCGCTTTCCGGGCATGTCACGGCCAATCAATTGACCGATGCCAACGGTCAATTTAGTTTTACCAATTTGCCGGAAGGCTTTGATTATGTGGTGACGCCGGGGCAGCCGTCTTTTACCGACCCCATTGATGGCGTGTCAAATTTTGACTTGGTTCTCATTCGCAGGGCCATTTTGGGAATAGAATCCTTGCAAAACCCCTGCCAAACGCTGGCGGCAGATGTCAACGGGACGGCCATACCCCCCATCTCCGCTCCACTCAACGGCGTTTCTACCTTTGATCTGGTACTCATCAGCAGAAACCTTCTGGGCATAGACCCCGGCTTTGCGCCCGAATGGGAGTACATTCCTGCCGACAGCAACAGCTACACCGCGCTGGATCATCCGATGATGATGGAGGTTAATGACTTATCGGCAGATGTCTGGTTGAGCATACTGGCTGTCAAAGCAGGCGATCCGAGCGGCTGCGCAACAGCGCCGCTGCCGGCAGATTTTGCGCCGGGCATGCAGGCCGACATCAATGCGGTGGTCAATCCGGGCGCCGCTCTCGGCGTTCCTGTGCGGGTACAGCAGTTTGTTGATATTATCGGATTCGATTTCTCCGTGCGGTGGGACCCGGCGGTATTGCAGTTTCAATCGGTCGGCAACTTCTCTCTGCCCGGTATGAATCTCTCCAGTTTCGGCGCCGACAATGCCGCCTCCGGGGAGCTGCGCGTTTCGTGGATTGCCTCCGATATGATCGGACTGACCTTGCCCAACGGCGCCGCTATTTTTACACTCAATTTTATGGCCGTCGGCGCGCCCGGTAGTTCCACGCCGGTGGACATCAGCCCCGATCCGCTGCCTTTTGAGGCGGTACACAGCAACCTTTCGGTGTCGGGTATAGGCGATACAGACGGATCGGTGACGATTGCCGGCGCTATGGCGGCTTCCATTTCCGGTGTCATCCGGCGGGAGAGCGGAGTGCCGGTACCCGGCGTACAGGTGATGCTCGGCGGCGCAGCTTCCGATATGCGGGTGACCGATGCGATGGGGCAGTATTCTTTTGATGAGCTTACGGTGGGCGAATCTTACACCGTCACCCCGGTCTGGCCTACGCCAAATTGTTTTGACCCCTGCTATTCGGTATATGATCAGTACCTCGTTTCGCAGCATATTATGGGGATCAGCCCCCTACCTTCGCCATACGCGCTGTTTGCCGCCGATGTAAACAACTCTCAAAGCATTACCAGTTTAGATGTGGCCCAACAGCGCGCTCTGATGCTGGGCAATACCACTGCTTTTACCAACAACACCTGTTGGCGATTTATTCCGGCGGAGTACATGTTCCCGGTTCCTTCTAACCCCTGGTTTGAAAATGTGCCCCAAACGCGGAGCATCGGCAATTTGACCGGCAATGTACAGGCGGATTTTATCGGGGTACAAACCGGCGATGTATCAGATTGCGCGGAAGCGCTCACGGCCAACGACCTGATCCTCACGGCAGATTTTTCGGGCGAAGCCTGTTTTGATCAATCCATTACCGTCCCCATTCGGGTGCAAAACTTCAACGGCATTGCGGCACTGCAATTTACTCTACGATGGGACCCTTCTGTGCTGGCTTATCAGGGCGTTTTAAATTTCGGTTTGCCGGGCCTGACGGCAGCCAACTTCGGACAAATGACCTCAAATACCAATAACGGTATCGTGACGATGACCTGGGTGGAGCCCAATGCGAGCGGTATATCGGTACCCGACGGCGCCTTGGTGGCGAATGCCTTTTTTACGGTGATCGGCGAGGCCGGTTCGAGTTCAGCCCTGTTTTTTGGCGATGCGCCCCTGCCGCCGATGGCCGTGGACGGCATGAGCATGCCGGTGACGATTAACACCCAAAGCGGCCGGGTAGAAGTAGGCGGCCCCGGTGCTATTGTCGGGCCGGCCTATTGCCACAACGGCGTGCAATTTATTTCCTTTTATTCCGAAAGCTCGGTTTCGGCAGCCGATGGCATGAGCCTTATTCAAAGTGTCGGCAACAACGGCTACTGGCTATACGGCATGAGCGAAGGAGAAGATTGGTTTTTTGAAACTGCCGATCCGGGTAACCCCAATTGCAGGCGATTTTATTTCGGTACCGCCGGGCTATGTAGCGAAGCCCTCATACCCGATTGCGATAGGCCGTTGCAACTGACCGACAACAGCACCGATGATGACCAAATGAGCATCTGGGGCAGCCACCTCGTGTGGCAAGGCTATGACGGCTCAGACTATGAGATTTTCTACATGGATTTGAGTGATCCAACTGCCACCCCGCAGGCCATTACCAACAATAATACCAATGATTTCCGCCCGTCAATATGGGGCAACCGCATTGTGTGGGAACACCACAACGGCAGCAGCCAGGAAATTCTCACGCTTTCGCTCAATGACATCGGCGCTGCACCGCAGAACCTGTCGAACCCCGCTTCCGGCTCCAATCCGAAAATCTGGGGCAATTTTGCCGTGTGGAACCAGGGCAATGCACTGTATTATCACGACTTTTCAAAAGGCGAAACTCAACTGCTGGCTACTACCGGCATCAGCAACAGCCGCTTCAACCTGTGGCAAAACCGCATCGTATGGGAAGGGCAGGGTGGTAGCAGCCGGGAAATTTTTGCAACCGACTTAGCCGATCCCAATGCCGGTATTCAGCAACTGAGCAACAATGCTTTTGAGGATTCTCAACCCCAAATTCACGGCAATTTTGTGGTTTGGGTAGGGTTTCCCACCCCTGACGGCCATATCTACGCCTTTGAACTGGGCGTGTCAACAGCGCCGGAATTGATCTCTACCACTTCATCCAACAACAATGCACCGGCTGTAAACGGCAACTTTGCTGTGTGGGTCGGTTCGGACGGAGCGGATGCGGAAATATATCGCTACAATCTGGCACAATTGGGCGCAGGTATGCCCGTAGTCATGACCGATAATTCCGTAGGGGATTTCTCGCCGGCCATCTGGGGCAATCACCTTGTATGGAATAGCGATGGAAAAACCTGGTACCTACCGGCCGACCAACCCGGCGCCGCCCCGCGAAATCTCAGCGGCGACCCTTCGGCCCATGCCGAGCCGCCGCAAATACACGGCCATTTAGTACTGTGGCGCGGCTCCGACGGCAACCCCGAATTATACCTCTATGACCTGACCTTGCTACCGCCGGCAGCGCCCGTACTCGATGCCATGGCCTCTGTAACCGCCGCCTGTTCCGGCAACCCGGCCATTCTTGTCTTACAAAGCATCGGTGCAGGCTACATGGCGGTATGGTTTGACGACGAGCAAATGACCAACCAACTCTATGCCGACGCGGCCAACAATTTTCAGCCTGTCATTGGCAGCCCGACAACTTATTATGCTGCCTGGCAACACCCGGTCACGGGGTGTATCGGAGCGCTGACGCCGGTAGATGTACAGTTGAGCGCCACCGATAATCTGGCCTGCAATGACCAGGTGGCGGTGTCGCTGAACGCGCAATGCGAAGTAGAAATCATGACCGATCAACTGTTGGAAGGCATGCCAGGCTGCCTCGGCGCAAGTGATTTTGTGATTGCAGTAATGGACGGCGATCCCGGCAACGGCCCCATAGTGGACGGCCCCGGCAATTATGTTTACACCGTGACATTAGCCGCCGGTTCGACGGGCAATTTCACTTCTTGCTTCGGTTTCGTTACGGCGGAAGACCTCATTCCGCTGTCCATACAATGTCCCGACGATCAGAGTATCACGGCCGGCGCAGGGCAGAGTGAAGCGCCCGCTTTCTGGCCCGATCCGGTAGTGACGGACAATTGCCCCTTCGGCCTCACCGGCACACACAGCTCCGGCGACCTCTTCCCCATCGGCGCTACGGAAGTAACTTATACGGCAACGGATGCCGGCGGTACTACAGCGGCCTGCACGTTTTTTGTCACGGTGGCAGCAGGAGCGAACTTGATCTGCCCCGACGACATTACCGTGTCGAATGATCCTGGCAGTTGCGATGCCTTTGTGAGCATTCCCATTCCGGCAGCGCCCGGTCCCGGCACATTGATCAGCAGTCAGGGCGGCGCGGATGCGAGCGGTGTGTATCCGGTAGGCGCCACGGTGGTAACATATCTCTATTTTGAAGGCAACGATACCCTTACTTGTTCCTTCACCGTCACTGTATTGGACACGGAGCCGCCTGTACTGGAATGCGCATCCGACACGACCCTGTTTATCGGCGATGGGAATTGCGACAACATCAATTATACGGTACCGTTACCGGTAATCTCTGAAAATTGCCCTCTGGTAAGCCTGACGGGTACGCGCGACGACGGCAGGCCGCTGGGCGATGCTTTTTTCCCGGGCACTACCTGTGTGCTTTGGATAGCGGAAGACGAGGCGGGGAATCAAGGTTCCTGCACCATGTGCATCACGGTGGAATTACAGGGCAACCCGCCGCAGATCACCTGCCCGCCCGATGTAATGATCTTCACCGATCCGGGGCTGTGCGAAAACAACTCCTTTGTGATGTCTGAACCGGTGGTTGTGAACGACCCCTGCGCGCCGTTTTTAGGGGTTAGTTTTCAGCCTGGCGCCTACGGACCATATCCGAAAGGAGAACACACCTTCACTTTTTATGCCAATAATATTTTTGGAACAGATTCTTGTCAGGTTACGGTGACGGTAGAAGATGTTGAGCCGCCTGTGCTGCTTTGCCCGCCCGATGTGACAGTGAATGCCGACCCGGCCGATGGCGGCGCAGTGGTCGTCTTCGACGATTTCCAGGCAAGCGATAACTGCCTGATGACTGTTTTCGACTGCTCGCACCAAACCGGCGATTTCTTCCCTTGCGGGGAAACAGTGGTGGCTTGCATATTGACTGATATGGCGGGGAATACGGCGGAGTGTAGCTTTACGGTGACGGTGGTGTGTGATGAATCCTGCCGGGACAGCCTCACCCTCACCCCCACTCCCGCCGACACCTCCAACAACAACTGCTGCTGGACCCTCGACTACGCCAATGCCGGCACGCAGGAAGTATGGGCCGTGCAGTTGATCGCATTGGACGGCGTGACCATGCACTACTCCCTGCCGGCGGGTTATACGAGCTTGGGCAGTGATACCGATGTAACCATCCTCACTACTACCTTTTCCCCTTTCCCGGCTTCGGTAGACGGACTGATGGACCTCTGCCTCGGCCACATCAGCGCCGTGCCGCAAACCCTCGTCGTGCATTACAAAGACAATATGGACGAGATCATCTGCACCGATACCCTGCGCTTTTTCTGTCCGCCGGAGGAGCCTTGCCTTTACATCCTCGCCGACAGCTTAGTGTGCGATACGGCCGGCTACAAATACACAGCAGTGGTGAAAAACCCCATCGGCAGCAGTTTTGACGTGGGTTTTGTGAAGTTCAGCATATTCCCTGACTTGCCCGCCGGGGTAAACTACAACCCTGGAACAGGTTTTATTCTCAACCCCAAATTGGCGCCGGGCGATACCGCCACCATCATGTTTGTGATTGAAACAGCATTGGATTTATCGGGCGACAGCCTCTGTTTTGTACTCTCCGCACACGACGACGAGCGGGAGCGCCTCTGTTGTGCCGAGATTGACGTCTGCATTCCCTTCCCGGAGTGCGACCCCTGTCCGTATGTGGAGGCGGAGATTTTGCCCGATGTTATGGCCGGCGATACCTGCTGTTATGAGCTTTTATTGACGAATACGCACCCCATTGCCGGATATTTCGATCAGGTACAAACGACTGTACTTACAGAAGGCGCGTACTTCTCAAGTGTGACATTCGGGTTCGGTTCCGGCTGGTGGTATCAAAACCTGAGCGCCGTTACTACGCAAGCGGATGATTTGTTGTGGAACCATGTATCCGGCGTTGTGCCGCAGATGAGCGGTTTCAACCTGTTTGATTTTTGCCTTGCGGGTGTTACCACCACAGATTCGGTTTATATAGAGGTGCTGTGGATGCGCTCCGACAGCGTATTGTGCCGCGACACCATCGCCGTATGGTGCCCCGCCTGCGTGGTAGTCTCACAAGATACGATTGTGTGCAATCCCGACGGCTCTTACACCTACACCTTTTCCGGCGAGAACTGGTCGGATTACAGCATCAACGCCATCGGGTTTGTGCCGGTGGGGTCAAACTTCACGGTATCGCCACAGGTAGTACCGCTGCCCGGCCTGATTCAGCCGTATCCTGCGCCAGACAACAGTTTCGGGCCGCTGAGCGTGACGATAGATCCCACAGGCGCCCAGCCCGGCGATACTATTTGTATAGACCTGGTATTGAGGCAGGTGTTGAACGACAGCATCAATATTCTGTGCTGCTATGTGACGCATTGTATCGTATTGCCGGAATGCGGGCCGACGAGCGAACTGGTCATCGAGGCCGGTACACCGGGGCCGTATTGCATCGTCGAAAACCAGGCTTGTGCCGGACCGGTGAACTTCCCGTTCCGGGTAGAAAATGCCTGCCCTCCGCTCATTTTGCGGGCTATAATTGATTTGGACAACGACGCTACAAACAACGTTGCCGTGCAATTGGATGCCGACGGCACTTTGACCACGCTACTGGGGCCGCCGGGTTACCTGACGATCACAGGCGTGGGGCCGGACTATACCGTAGCCGCCGGCGCCGTGCCGCTGGGCACGCACGGCCTGCAAATACAGGTGGAGGACGGCTGCGGCAGTACCGCTGTGTTCAATTCCGTATTTGAGATGGAAGATTGTACGGCGCCGATACCGACTTGTATCAACGGCCTCACTGCAATCATTACAGGCTTCGTGGACACTGACGGCGACGGCATCCCGGATGAGCCGGGGGTCGTGTTGTCCCCTGCCGATTTTCTGTTTGCTCCTGTGACAGATTGCAGTCCTCCGGTGACGTTCTCCCTCAATAGGCCGGGCGAAACGCCATCGCCGACGCAGACCAGCTTAGTGCTGACCTGCTCTGATGAGGGCGTAAGCGTCCTGCAATTGCACGCCTGGGATGCTGCCGGCAACAGCGACTACTGTGAAACCTGGATACTCGTACAGGACAACCTCGGCCTCTGCCCCGTGCCGCCGCCCGGCGATGGCGGAATACGAATTTTCCCCAACCCCGCAGATCGGGAAATATGGGTAGAAATTCCGCCCGGCAATTGGCGCGAACTGGGGCTGCTGGATGCGGAGGGCGCTGCACTGCAAACCCTGCAACCCGGCGCGCAGCGCATGATGCGGGTGAACACGGAACGCCTGCCTGCGGGGCTTTACTTGCTGCGTCTGCGAGGAGAAGACGGGGAGCTTCGGGTGGCGCGGTTTGTAAGGCGGTGATGGAGGGCAGAGGGCATGGAGCAGAGGGCATAGAGGCTCCCTATGCTCCATGCTCTTTGCTCTTTGCCAAATTCACGCCCACACCTACCGAATACAAACCCGTAGCCGCCGAATATGGGTAGGCCCGAAACGACTGACTTGAAACGCGGATTATTATAGCTGAATAGCTCCATTTATTTCACTTCTAAAACCATTTTTTATGAACAACAGGATTTTTACACTTTTACTTTTGGTGAGTGTTGTTCTGACGTTTGCCTTATCCGGCAGTGCGCAGAACAACTGCCAGAACCAGCAATGCCTGACTGAGCAGTTGAACATTAGTACCGGCGTGAATCACGCAACCGGTTCATTGTACACACCCGGCAGTGGAGATGCTTACTGGAACCTGATCAGCGTGCCGATAAGTGCGGGCGCTATTACTGTACCGAGGCCGGCATTCGTAATTCCCCGATACCCGGCCTGGACCTCCGCAACGCCCAATTCGGGGTGGATTTCGGGACAACCGATCAATAACTGGTCTGTTAACGGCGGTCCATACACATTCGAGCGTTGCTTTTGTGTGTGTACCCCCGGAGAGTATGTGATCAATTTGAACGTAGTAGTGGATGACCGGGTGGAACTCAAGCTCTTTTCGGGCAGTACTGAAATTGCCGATTTAGGAACAGTTCTGGGGCATACGTCGGTAACGAATGTGCCGCCGACCACGATTTTTTTGGACGAAGGGACCTATTGCATCAGAGCCGGGCTTTTCAATGTAGGCTCCGTCGCGATGGGACTCAACATACAAGGATCAGTGAGCGGTCCCGGTCTGTTGAGCACTTTTTGTTGCAATACAGAATCTGCCATTACCGGCCAAAAGTATAATGATTTGAACGGCAACGGCATGCGCGACCCGGGAGAACCGGTGTTGCCGGGTTGGGAAATCCAACTGACCGATGGGGTCAATACATTTACCTCCACTACCGGTCCGGACGGATACTACAGCTTCACGGGAATTATCCCCGGCTTATACACCTTGTCGGAAGTGTTGCAGCCCGGCTGGACGCCTACATTGCCCACTGCCGGTATAGTTGCCAATCTTGATGTTAGCCCCAATCAGGTATTGGTCATCAATTTTGGCAACATAGAACGAGAGAATTGCCAGGATCAATTCGATGTATCCTTTACACCGCTACGGATAATAGATTCCGAAAATTGCTGTTATTCAATCAACTATGCCAATTCTGGCAGCGAGGCTGTTCATGCGTTGGTCATACGTGCATTGGACGGCGTAACGATTCATTACAACAATCTGAATGCGGGCTATACCGAGCAACATACGCCTACCTCTATAACCGTAGTGCCTACTACATTAGGCCCGTTTCCGGCATCCGTCACGAACCTGCTGGAGCTATGTCTGGGGCATGTGGCGGCCATGCCTCAATTTGTGGTGATAGATTATCAGGATGAAAATTACGAGACCTTCTGTTCGGATACGCTCCGTTTTGCCTGTATGCCTGAAGAGCCTTGCCTCTACATCCTCAGCGACAGCTTGGTGTGCGATACGGCCGGCTACAAATATACTGCGGTGGTGAAGAACCCTATCGGCGGTGATTTTCCGGTGGGCCTAATCAAGTTTACCATCAACCCACCCTTGCCGGCCGGGGTGACCTTCAACCCGGAACCTCGTTTTGTGATTGATCCGCCGCTGCAACCCGGGCAAAGCACCACCGTCATGTTTACCATCGAAACCGGTGGATTGGACCTCTTCGGCGATTCGCTCTGCTTCGTCCTGTCCGCCCACGATAATGAATTGGAGCGATTGTGTTGTGCGGAGATAGATACCTGCATTGCGTTTCCCATGTGCGACCCCTGCGTCATGGTGGATGTAGAGATATTGCCCGCGCCGAATACCCCGCGCGATAGCTGTTGCTATGAGTTGTTCATTACCAACCAATATCCTCAGACGGGGGTGTTGACGAATATTCAAACAACCATTCTCACACCGGGAGCGAGCTTCAATACCATCAGTTACAGTTTCGGTTCCGGCTACCTGGGTATTGACCAAAGCGGGGGCGGGAAAACCGATTATCTCTGGAGTCATACCAGCGGCCTCATCCCTTCGGTCACGGATTACAACCTTTTCGACTTCTGTTTGAAGGGCGTCACCACTACCGATTCGGTTTACATTGCCATCAACTGGCTCGCCGGAGATTCTATCGTCTGTACGGATACCATCGGGGTATTTTGCCCGGAGTGTTTGGAAATAAACGGCTCTGTGGTGGAATGTCTCGACGACGGCAGCTACGTTTACACCATGTTCAGCATCGTCAACCACTCTTCGTTCAGTGTGAATGCGATAGGTTTGGTGGAAACCAACCCGATTGATACCATTCTCAACGCGGGGGTATATCCCGTACCGTTAACGCCGCCCGGCGGCACCATCAACGTGCCCATACATGTATGGCTTGCAGCGGGCCTGACGGAGGCATGCTTCGACATTGTGCTGCGCTTTGTGGACGAGGCCACCGGGGTGAATTTCGTCTGCTGCTACGCTACGCATTGTATTGAGTTGCCCGACTGCGAGCAACTGGAGGAATTTGCCTGCCCCGACCCGGAGCAGACAAGTACAGACCCCTGCCCCACGGTGTTGGATCCGGTGTGCGGCTGCGACGGAGAGGAATACGCTAACCCTTGTGAGGCGCGCAATGCCGGAGTGCTGGTATATTCACATGATTTGGAAAATTGCACGGGTGTGATCGTCGCGCCCGGAGAGGAGCCGATACAACTTGAGGCAGAGGAACAACCCAACGGCAGTGTGAACTTGGTGTGGAATGCGCCGCCGGATGAGATGTTTTTCCACTTCTTTGTGATGCGCCACACGTCGGGAAGGGAGGATGAAATGATCGGCATTGTAACGGCCGCCGGCATGCAGTCGCAGCTCAAGTTTTTGGATGTGAGCCCGTACAACGGCGTCAATGAATACCGTATCGTGGGCGTGACCGTAAAAGGAAGACCGGTGCGTAGCAACGAAGACGCCGTGTATGTACAGTGGGATCATTCGCGCACGGTAAACGTGACGGTATTCCCCGTACCGACGCAGAACCTGCTCTATGTGGCTTCGAGCAAGCAAGGGCCGGGCGTGGTAGAAATACTCGGCGCCGACGGACGGCTCCACCTTGCTACCTCGGTAACGTTCAGCGGAATGCCGGCGCCGATTGACGTCAGCACCCTGCAGGATGGCGTATTTTTTGTACGCCTGCGCTACGCCGACGGTGAAACCGGGCAGGGCCGGATGGTGAAAATGCAATAGTGTAAGTATTGGAGAAGCTTTTCGTTTTTTCGGGTGGGCAGCGAAGTTGTTAGTAGCTGCCCGCCTGAAAAAATAATTGGCGGGCCATTTGCATCAAACGAGCAAGAAGCGCATACCTTTGTGCCGTGAAAAATCGAATGCGCAAAACGGCGTCTCTGTGTCTTCCCATACTGTATTGCTTTGTCATCGGCATATACAGTTTCAAGCCTGTCGGGTTAAACCCGAATTCGCTTTTTTCCGGGACGGCTACCTCTCAAAAGGAGCGCCAATTTTCGATTAGTTCTTCGGGTTTGTTTTGCAGTGCCGTACAGGTCAAAAGTTCGCTTGCGGGGTCGGTCAGTTTTTCGCCCGTTCCTTTCAAAAAGTTATTCAGCGGCTTTTCCATCTGTTCCAATGCTTCGGAGCAGATGCGGAATATGTTGTTTTCCCGGTACGCTTTTTATTCCAAACATGAAGTGATCCGGTTTTTCCAAACGAGTATTATTTTCCCCTTCCACTTCTTCTGGTAATCCATTTTCCGCGCTTTGCTACGGCAAAGTTCCTTTCGGTATGTATTGTGGCCATCACAGTGCCTGCCGGCGTTTTTGTATTGAGAATGTTTTTAAATCAAGTTGAAAATGGATTCTGGAACCGCATTGGTAGGGGGGATTTTGATCCTCATCTGCATACTTCCTTTTGTATTAATGAACATGTCCGCCAAGAAAAAGAAAAGACAGTTTTTGCAATTGCTTTTCGACCTCGCTGGAAAAAACAATGGCAAAATTTCACAACACGACCATTGGAATGGAACGGCAATCGGGTTGGACGAAACGACTAATACTATCTTCTTTATCAAGAAATTAAAGGAGGACGTAACAAGCCGGCAGGTGAATTTGGCGGAGGTACAAAAGTGCCGGGTCGTCCAAACACATAATGCCGCGAGCGGCAAAGGCGGAAGCGCTCCCGTGATTGAAAAAATAGAACTGGCATTTGCGTACCGCGATAAAGGCCGCGCAGAAACGACGCTGGAGTTTTACAATGACGAAACGGACAGCTTCCTGAGTGGAGAATTGCAACAGGCGGAGAAGTGGTCGAAAATAGCCAATGCGCGGATTGCGCAGACGCTCCAACAGCCGCAGTTGGTTAAATAGCTACGAGCTTCGAGCCGCGAGCTGTGAGTTCCCAGTAAACCGCGAGTTTTCGCCATGCAGACTCGTAGCTCGCATCTCGTGGCTCGCAGCTCTTCAACGGCTGAAATTTTTAACGTACCATTTGGCAATCAGAAAATAAGCGATACCTTTGCGCCGCTGTAACTGATTCGTGTGATCATCAACGGTAAAAACCATTAACAATGGCCATCTATTTAACGAGTGAAAAGAAGGCGGAAATTTTCCGCGAGTACGCCGGTTCCGAAACCAATACCGGCGATGTAGAAGGGCAGATTGCTCTGTTCACCTACCGCATCCAGATGCTTTCTGAGCATTTGAAGACCAATCGCCAGGACCACTCCTGCCGTCGCGCATTAGTGAGTATGGTAGGCAAGCGCAAGCAATTGCTCCAGTACCTGACGAAAAAAGACATCAACAAATACCGCGCACTGATTCAGAAACTCGGTATTCGTAAGTAAAAATGACGAAGCAGCATTTCCCCCCGGAGGTGCTGCTTCCCTTTTTCAGATGTACCCGCCTCCGCGCTACCGCCCCTTTCCTCTCTTCTTTACAGGCCCGTTTTTATCCCCTATGCTCTATGCACCATGCCCTCTGCACCTCCTCCATCGGCTACAACAACATGCGATAAAACTTTTTAAAATCAAGCGTATTTATGGGACTTCAGATTCCAATTTCCACCTCTTTTAATTTGCCCGACGGTCGCGAAGTGACCCTCGAAACCGGCAAATTGGCCACCCTGGCCGACGGATCCGTAGTGGTTCGTATAGGCAATACCATGCTCTTTGCCGTCACCGTGGCCGATAAAAAACCCCGCGAAGGCCAATCCTTTTTTCCGCTTTCTGTGGACTATCAGGAGAAATTTGCCTCCGCCGGCCGCATTCCCGGCAACTTCTTCCGCCGGGAAGCTAAAATCTCCGATTACGAGGTGCTCATCTGCCGTTTGGTGGACCGCGCCATCCGCCCTTTGTTCCCCGACAACTACCTGAATGATACGCAGGTTATGATCAACCTCATATCCTCCGATAAAAATGTAAAACCGGATGCTTACGCCGCATTGGCTGCTTCCGCTGCGCTGACTGTATCTGATCTTCCTTTCGACGGGCCGATATCGGAAGTGCGCGTGGCCCGCATTGACGGCGAGTACTGCATCAATCCCGATAAATCTGACCTGCTGCGCGCCGACCTCGACCTCATCGTAGCTGCTTCCCTTGACAACATCATGATGGTGGAAGGCGAGGCCAATGAGTGTCAGGAAAAAGATATGCTGGAAGCGATCAAAGTAGCGCACGAAGCCATTAAAGTGCAGTGTCGCGCGCAACTCGAACTGGCGCAAAAAGTGGGCGGTAAAGCCCTTGAAAGACGCGAAGTAGAGCAACCGGCAGAAGATGAAGAACTGAAAGCCCGCGTGGATGCGCTTTGCCGTCAGGCCATATTGGAAGTTTCCAGAGGCGGTTTTGACAAACAAGTGCGCAAAGCCCGCTTTGACGAAATCAAAGACCAACTCGTCGCTACCCTTACCGAAGAAAAAGGAGAGGAGTATATGGAGGCATCCGGCGATTTGGCCAAGAAGTACTACGATAAGCTGAAGAAAGAGGTTATCCGCCGGATGGTCATGGACGAAGGCGTTCGTTTGGACGGCCGCAAAGGCAACGAAATTCGCTCTATTTGGTCGGAAGTAGATTATCTGCCCTCTGCACACGGCTCCGCTATTTTTACCCGTGGCGAAACGCAATCGCTCACCTCCCTCACCCTCGGCACCAAGCAGGATGAGGCCATGATTGACAATGCTCAGGAGCTGTATTTTGATAAATTCATCCTGCACTACAACTTCCCCGGCTATTCGGTGGGCGAAGCAAAGCCCAACCGGGGCCCCGGCCGCCGGGAAATAGGTCATGCCAACCTCGCAGCGCGCTCTTTGCGCAAGGTATTGCCCAAGGATAATCCATACACCATGCGGATTGTATCCGACATCCTGGAATCCAACGGCTCTTCCTCTATGGCCACCGTGTGCGCCGGCTCGCTTGCGCTTATGGACGGCGGCATTCAAATTACCGCCCCCGTATCGGGTATCGCGATGGGCCTCATCACAGATGGACAGAAATATGCTATCCTCTCCGACATCCTCGGCGACGAAGATGCGCTCGGTGATATGGACTTCAAAGTGACCGGTACCGAAAAAGGCATTACCGGCTGCCAGATGGACATCAAAGTGGACGGCATGCCTTATGAGATTCTCGAAAAGGCATTGGATCAGGCCAGAGCCGGCCGAATCCACATCCTCAATGAGATGAAAAAGACCATCCCTGCGCCGCGCGAAGATTTCAAACCGCATGCGCCGCGCATCGTTCAAATCATCATTGAGAAGAGCTACATCGGCGCTGTTATCGGGCCGGGCGGCAAAGTGGTACAGGAAATTCAGGCAGAAACCGGCACAGTTATCAGCATTGAAGAGGTGGACGATAAGGGCATTGTGAGCATCGCCAGCTCCAACAAAGAATCCATTGACAAAGCAATGGACCGCATTCGTCGCATCACCTTTACGCCTTCCGTAGGCGATATCTTCGATGCCAAAGTGAAAACAGTGATGCCCTATGGCGCTTTCGTGGAATTCCACGGCAAGAGCGGCCTGCTGCACGTTTCCGAAATGTCAACCGAACGCATTGAAAACGTGGAAGACTTCATCAAAGAAGGCGACGACGTGCGCGTGAAATTGGTGGAAATAGATCAAAAAACCGGCAAATATCGCCTTTCGGCCAAAGCCCTTATGGACGGCGGCGAAAGCGACGGTTCCCGCGAAGGCGGCGGTGAGCGCCGGGGCGGCGGTGGCGGCGGTTACCGCGACGGAGGCAACCGGGGCGGTGGCGGCAGAGATGGCGGCAATCGCGGCGGTGGCGGCAGAGATGGCGGCAATCGCGGCGGTGGCGGCGGTTTCCGGCGCTAATAGTTCGATAAAATATTACAAAGTGCAAAAAGCGCGATTCGGCCCGACCGGATCGCGTTTTTTGCCAATACAAAAATGCATTGCCGATGGCTGCGAGTCGAACCCAATTGTTGTTCCGTTTTGAATTGCTGTGGTGGCTCCTTACCACTTTGGTAGCTGCCGGGGTACTGTTGCCTGTGTTTACGTTTTCAACCGGCTTCCCATTTTATGCCGATAACCTGATTTTTATCGTCACTTTCATCACCCTGAGCAGGTACATCTTTTTATTGCCGCACACCTTTCTGGCCGGCCGGCAGTATCTGAAAATCACCTTGTTTTTTTTGAGCATCCCTTTTATCTTTTTCCTTGTACAACAGCTCAACGGTTTTCAAACGTATATGGACGAAAACGGGCAGGAGGCGCTCGTCGGGGAGATGTCGTATGAAAAAACCAATGCCATAGCGGGATACATTCGCAGTGAAATGTTGCTCTTCGGAGTAGGCAGCATCATCTCGGCGGTATTGTTTCCCATCCGGATGCTGATATCTGTGTGGCGCAGGAGGAATCTGGGGAAAGAATAAGCCTACTCCTCTACATCATAAATAGAAGGTTCCGATTCAGAGCGCTCTACCCGATAGCCTTCCAGCTTATCGAAAAAGTCCATAGACCGACCCCAAAATTTCGTCAGCGTGGGTTTGAGTTTGCCGGCTTGTTTCCACACGTTTTTGGGGTATCTTTCCAGAAAGGAATAGCTGATAGATTCCCGTTTGCTATCGTCTTTGATGAGGTGAGCCTGATCGCCGAACCACAGCAACATGCTGAACAACAGGGTGGTGATGGCCGCTGTGAGTACCGCGCCCGCCGCCTGGTTGATGACGTTGATGTTGGCGCTGCGCAAGCCGCTCTCCAATGCCCGCGCAAAGGTGCGGATGATGATCATGGAGAGGACAAACGTGAGAATGAACCCGGCGACAAACATGAGCGGGTTGTCGGAAGCGAATGCAGTTCCCAGAAAATCAGTTGTATCGGGTGAGAAACGGAAGGCAATGATGAGACCGAATACCACCGACAAAACGGTGAAGATCGTTTTGATAATGCCCCGGGTGAACCCGATGTACAAGCCGTAAATGGCAGAGGCGAGAAATAGCAGGTCAATAATCATGGCCGCAAATATATGCGTTCTTTTGCTTGGCATACTTATGGTTAGACCACCGTGTCAAGCGTACCGACTAAAATACGCTTCCGGACGTACATTGGTTCAAAATAGTTGCCGTTTATTCGCGTTAAGGTGTGGGAAACAGCAAAATGACCGGTCTTGCGTTCAAATGGCTGCTTTTTCATATATTTGACCTTCAAAAAAATCAACGCATCATGAAAGGAATTTATCTCTTTTTCGCTTTTGCGACCTGCTTTGCCCCATTTTCCATGCTTTCCGCTCAGGAAAGTGCATTACCCAAGGTTTTCATCCTGGGCGAAGAGGAGCAAGTATATGAAAAGCTGACCCGGGATTACGAAGAGACGCTGCTCGGCGCCTGCGACGGCAACATGGAACTCGCTGTGGAAAAATGGTTGGGTATGATGCAGGAAATGGAGAGCTACGCCAAAAAAATCCGCTTCGAACTCAAAGGCGTCAAGCTGTGGGTACATGTGTTCTGGAATACCGACGGTACGCTTGAGCACATCGGCTTCCGGTTGCGCCCCGATTCCCGCAATATACGCCCCGAAGAATTGGGCGCTTTCCTGTCGAGCTTTATGAACCGGTACAAGTTTCCGGTTGCGCACGAAAAGAAATACTCGCACTACGTCGGTGTCACTTTTCCTACTTTCTTAGAAAGGGTTGAAAAGTAGGTGTATTGCTGTATCCGGCTGCTGAAAATTCACTTTCTTTGCACTGCAATTTGCGGGACTGCCCTTCAGAGCAGGTCTTTATACTTTCTATTCCTTTGATTTCAAATTTTTTACAAAAAAATCATGATTAAGATACTTGCCAACGACGGCATCCATCCCGACGGCCAAACCTTACTCGAAGAAGCCGGTTATCAGCTCGATACGGATCGCGTTCCGCAGGAAGACCTGCCCAAGGTGCTGCCCAACTACGATGTGATTTTGGTGCGCAGCGCTACTAAAGTGCGCAAAGACCTCATTGACTTGTGTCCCAATCTCAAAATCATCGGGCGCGGCGGCGTCGGGATTGACAATATAGATGCCGACTATGCCCGCAGCAAAGGCATAGAGGTCATCACTACTCCGGCCGCTTCTTCGCAGTCGGTGGCAGAACTCGCTTTTGCGCACTTGTTCTCGTTGGCGCGTTCGTTGCAATTGGCCAACCGGTTTATGCCCACTAAAGGCGATACGGAGTTTAAACAAATGAAAGAAGCCTACTCCGACGGATTTCAACTGCGCGGCAAAACCCTGGGTATCATTGGGTTTGGCCGCATCGGGCAGGAAGCGGCCCGCATCGGCATTGCGCTCGGCATGAAAGTGATGCCGGTGGATGTGATGATTGACGAAGCAGAAATTGACATTTCTATACCTGATTCCGACAATGTGAGCCTCTCCGTGCGCATGCGCACTTTCGAGATGGAAGATGTGTTGCGCCAAGCTGATTTTATTACCTTGCATGTGCCTTTCGGCGGTGGAACGCCCATCATCGGCGCGCCTGAACTGGCCAAAATGAAAACCGGCGCCTGTCTCATCAACACCTCCCGCGGCGGTGTAGTGGACGAACAAGCCATGCTCGACGCCCTCGAATCGGGCAAACTCGCCGGCGCAGGGCTGGACGTATTCGACTTTGAACCCAAGCCTCGTCGCGAAATACTCGAACATCCGAAAATTTCCATGACGCCGCACATCGGCGCGTCCACGCAGGAAGCACAGTCGCTCATCGGCCTGGAACTCGCAGATAAAATACTGGCCTTCTTCGGCGACGATAAGTAATTCAACCTTTTATTTCCAACTTATGAAGAATCTTTCCCTCCTCCTCAATGCCGTGCTACTCATCGCTGTGGGGTTCCTGATGGTACAGCATTTCAGCGGCCGTAAAGCAGCCGGACCTGCCGACGAACAGAGCGCCCCGAAAGAGGCTCCGCTGAATGTTGTATATGTCAATGCCGACACCCTGCTCACCAAATACGAGTACATGAACCAAAAGCAGGAAGAACTATCCAAACGCGAACAGGCCGCCGACACCCAGTTGAAAACCCGCGGCCGCGCTTTGGAAAAGGAATTCCTCGCCGCTCAGGATAAAATCCAAAAAGGACTGCTGGCGCCCAACCAAATTGCTGCCGAAGAACAACGCCTGGCCCAAAAGCAACAGGCGCTCATGGCAGAACAGGAACGCATTACGCGGGAGTTGATGGCCGAAGGCCAGAAAATACAGGAGGAACTCAACAAGGCCATCAAAGATCTGCTGGCAGACATCCAAAAGGAAAAGGGCTACGACTTTATCCTCAGCTATGGGCCGGGCACCGGCGTGTTGATGGTGGATGAAAAACGGGATATCACGCCCATGGTGCTTGAACGCCTCAATCAAAAAGAGACTCAGGAAAATAAAGCTCAATAAGAAATGAAGCAACTCTTACTCATTGCCGTTATTGCCTCTCTGATCATTGCCTGCGGCAATGCGGGCGCCGACCAAAATTCCGGCGCCGGCGCTTCGGCTACCGCAGCTGCCGGGGTCACCGATGAAGGCAAAAAGATTTATAAACAATACTGCGTCACCTGTCACGGCCTCTATGGCGACATGGGCGCTACCGGTGCGTTCAACCTGCAGGAAACGGAGCTTACCTTAGAAGAACGCATCACCGTCATCACTCACGGCCGCAACACCATGACTGGCTTTAGCACCTTGCTCACAGAAGACAAGATAAAGGCGGTGGCCCAATATACTTTTGAGTTGAAGAACGCGAAGTAAGGCTATTTCCCCGTGTACACAATCCGATAAATGGCATCCGCGTAATCATCCGACACGAGCATGGAGCCGTCGGGCAGTAGCTTGATGTCAACGGGGCGGCCGTTGTGCTGCCGGAGGTACTCAAGGTGGGATTTCCTCAGATATGTTTTTTAAGGTACAATTCAACCGCATCCTGAACGACGATTTTAACCTGCTGCCAGGTTGTTTTTTTCAGTGGATCAGGATCTTTTTGCGTTTCCGCATCATTGAAATAAACCAAAGATCGAAGCAGATGGAAAATATCTCTGGAGGCATATTTTAATTTATAGAATTCAATCATTTCATCCAAAGTAAATACTTCCAATAATTCAGCAATATCCCAAAAATCCTTTTTTACGCCGCGTCGGGCAATGGCACTCAATTTCATTGCCGCAACATCCTCTAATGATACAAGACGTATTCCCTCCAACTCTTCAATAGGTTTCAAATAGGGGTAAGGCAAAAGCACCAAGTCTATTTTAACCTCATTGATATATATGAATAGCATGGTATCGCTTTGCGCCCCCTGAAGGATATTGGCAAATTTAGCCTCCAACAAATTGTAAGTGAATTCCGTGTCGAACGGCTCGTTAGTGAACAGGTCTAAATCAATGCTCAGCCTGTGCCCAAAACGCAGGGAAAGATTCGTGCCGCCTACCAACGCAAACTGTCTCAGCGCCGGAAGAGACATCAATTCAGTCAATAATTCCAATGCGGTTCCTGTAATTGTCTTCGTGTATAACATTCAAAATCTTCGGATTTTAGATCTAAGTAAAAACACAAGAAGTTAAGTACGTCCTTTTTGATATATGGAGATTTTACAATTTCTTCTTTGACCACACCTTTTCCATAATATCTCATAACTGCGAGAAAATCTTCCCACATTCCATAATTCATCACTTTATCAATGATGAAAAGGCGATCTTTTTGATAATCCAGAGAGTCGAAATCTACATCCCAAAAGACGCGTTTTGAAATGACAGGCTTGGCAATACTTTCCATTTGCAGTGTATGTTGGACATCCAAAGATACGGCTTTTTATTTGTCTATGCCTATTGAAAATGGCTCGTTTACAGCACCTTTACAAATTATAGGAGCCTTCTTTCGCTATCCCTATTTTCCCGTATATACAATCCGGTAGATCGCATCCGCGTAATCATCCGACACGAGCATGGAGCCGTCGGGCAGTAGTTCGATGTCAACGGGGCGGCCCCATACGTCGTCTTTGCCCTCATCGAGCCAGCCGTCAGCGAAAGGTTCGTAGCTCAACACTTTGTTCCCTTCCAGCGTGAGCATCATCACGCGATAGCCGATTTTTTTGCTGCGGTTCCAGGAGCCGTGTTCGGCTACAAAAATCTGATTGCGGTATGCTTTGGGGAATTGTTTCGCGGTATAGAATTCGATGCCGAGCGGAGCGGTATGCGCGCCGAGCTTTTGGGCGGGCGGCGTGAAGTCGGAGCAGGGGCGCTTGGCGCCGAATTCCGGATCGGGCATGTCGCCTTGATGGCAATACGGAAAGCCGAAGTGCATAGAGTCGCGGGGCGCGTGGTTCACTTCGCAGGCGGGCTTGTCGTCGCCCATCCAGTCGCGGTTGTTGTCGGTAAACCACATTTCCTTTGTTTCCGGGTGCCAAGTGAAACCCACGGTATTGCGAACGCCGCGCTGCACGATTTCCAGCCCGGTACCGTCGGGATTCATGCGGGTGATGGAGGCGTATATTTCTTCTTCCCGCTCGCAAATGTTGCAAGGTGCGCCGACCGGCACATACAGCTTGCCGTCGGGGCCGAAAGCGATGTACTTCCAACCGTGATGGGTGTCGGTGGGAAATTTATCATACACCACTACCGGTGCGGGCGGATTGGTCAGATTGGCCTCAATGTTGTCGTAGCGCAGGATGCGGCTCACTTCCGCTACATACAGGCTGCCGTTTCGGAAAGCCACGCCGTTGGGCATCTTCAGCCCCTTGGCGATGGTATGGACCACGTCGGCATGGTAGTCGTTGTTGGTGTCGCGCAGGGCATATACGACGCCTTTGTCACGAGTGCTTACGAAGAGCGTGCCATCGGGCGACAGGCTCATAGAGCGCGCGTTGGTTATGTTTTCGGCATAAACGTCAATGCTGAACCCCTCCGGCAGGCGGATGCGCTCCAGCGGCAGTTCCGTCACTGCCTTGCGGAATATCTGCGGTTTGGGCGGGTTCACATTTTTGCAGGAGAAGGAGAGGCTGATAAAGAAAGCAAGGAAGAGGAAGGAAAAAATTTTCATAATCTTATCGGGTTGATTTACACCCAATAACGGAGTAAGGGTGGAATTGTTCTATTGCCTCAACTCAGCTCCAGCGACTTCACCCGCAACTCCTTTCCCTGCACCACCTCATTGAGAAACAGCCCGCAGGCAGGGCAAGGCTCAAACAGTTGTTGGATGTCAAATACATGATTGCAATCCATGCAGCGGGCGCGGGCGGGTATTTTGTGTATAAACCGTTCTGCGTTGTGCAGCACGGTATGTTGAACGCCCACATCCCACGCAAAGTCCAGCGCGGTGAATTCCACACCGGACAGGGTTCCGATTTCCAGATCAATGCGGTCCACCTGCCGGGCGGAGGCTTTTCGCACTTGCCCTTCGGCAATTTCGACGATGCTCAGCACAATGGATAACTCGTGCATGTGCAGCGCTTAGTCTTTCCGGTTCCGAATGGCTTTGATGGCCAGTTCCTTCCGAACAATAACTGCGGCTACAATTCCCAACACAACCGCCATCGCAATGGGCATGGCATGAACCGGCGTAGCTAAGTAATGCAGGATATGATCGGCGGAAAATTCGCTGTGGCCGGCGTGGGCCGAGGCGAGGGCAGGAACGGCCGGAAGCAGAGCGGTCAGCATGATTTTGCGAAGCATGTGGCGTGAATTTTGAGATGAAACATTATAGTGCAAATATAACCCCGCGATGGATTATTCCTGAATTGATGAAAATCACCATCGGGAATGACTATTGTCAATCGGATTTGCTTGCGCATGATTTTGCTTTGCTGCATTGTTGCGAACTGTGGCCGGCGTAGCCGCTCATGCCATCGTCACCAACATTCAGAAAAAGAAGCTCATTGCAGACATTATTCACGAAGGCAAGGAGTCGGAGAAGGAACTATGATTCTTTGAGCTTCGAGTTGCGAGCCGCGAGCTTCGAGTTTGCTCAGCTCGCAGCTTAAAAAAACACCATCATGGCAACAACAATATCGGTTCCTCACAGACTGCGTCGGGTGTTCGTATGGGAGCTTCCTGTGCGCGTATATCACTGGCTCAATGCGCTGGTCATCGTTGTGCTGTGCGCAACGGGCTATCTCATCGGCAATCCGCCGGCGCTGATGTCGCAATCGGAAGCATCGTTTCGATATGTATTCGGAACCATTCGCTTTCTGCATTTTGCGGCAGCTTACCTTTTCTTTTTCAATTTCGTTTTCCGCATTTATTGGGGTTTTGTGGGCAATAAATACGCGAACTGGAAGAACTTCATCCCCACCGGGAAAAAGTTTTTCCGGGAAATGTGGCAGGTCTTGAAAATTGACATCCTGCTCAAAAAGGAGAAAGAGCACATGGTGGTTGGGCACAATACGCTGGCCGGGTTCATCTATTTTCTCACTTTTCTCGCTTTTTTGGTGCAATGCATCACCGGCTTCGGGTTGTATGCTGCCATGAGTACCTGGTGGTTTGCCGATCTGTTTGTATGGGTATCCACGTTGGTGGGCGGTGATTTTGCGTTGCGCAACCTGCACCATGCGGCCATGTGGTTTTTTATTCTTTTCACCATCGTGCATGTATATCTAGTCTTTTACCACGATTATGTGGAAGGGCGCGGCGAAATCTCCTCCATGGGCGGCGGCTGGAAATTTATTGAGGAGGAAGCGTTTCAAAAGGATGCAGAAGAGAAGCAAGAATTAACCGCAAAATAATGCAAACAGAACAACGCGGCGCCCTCCTTCTGCTCGGCCTGGGCAACCTGCTCATGGGCGACGAAGGCTTGGGTGTTCACCTGGCCCGTCGTCTGGAGGAGCGCAGCGATCTGCCGCCCGGCGTACAGGTGCAGGAAGGCGGTACGGCAGGATTTCAACTGACAGAATATTTTACAGGGTATCCGGTGGTTATTTTGATAGATGCCACATTAGATGCCAATCCGCCGGGAACCATTCGGCTGCTCAAGCCCCGGTTTTCTTCCGAATTTCCCAACGCACTCAGCACCCATGATATAGGCTTGAAAGACCTTTTAGACGGACTTACCCTATTGGGCTGTATGCCCGAAATTCATCTTTTTGCCATGTCTGTAAATACGCTTCAGCCCATGCACATAGGGCTGTCGCCGGAAGTAGAGGCCGCGCTGCCCGAATTGGAGCGGCGTGTTATCGAATTAGCAAACGAATTGACAACCGTAAATAGACTATAAAATGGTACCTCAATTTTTATTAGACCTCAAAGACTTCATCAGTCAGCCCTGGCCCTGGTATGTGGCCGGTTTGATGATCTCATTGATCATGTTCCTGTTGCTGTGGTTCGGCAAGGATTTCGGTATTTCTGCCAACCTGCGCATCATGTGCGCCGCCGACGGAGCCGACAAGTTTTCCGATTTTTTCAAATTTGATTGGGCCTCGCAGGGTTGGAATCTCATGGTGGCCCTGGGCGCGTTATTCGGCGGCTACATCGCGGCACACTATTTCTCCACACCCGGAGAGCAAGTAGCGCATGTATCGGCCGCTACGCTGGAATCGTTGCGGCAGCTAAGTCCGCAATTTGCGTATGAAACGGGCGCCGTTCCTTTGGTGCCGGAGTTTTATTCCTGGACCTCGCTCTTCAGTTGGCGGGGCTTGCTCATCATCGTGGGCGGCGGTTTCCTCGTCGGATTCGGAGCGCGTTATGCCGGAGGCTGCACTTCCGGCCACGCCATCAGCGGGTTGTCGGCATTGCAACTGCCGTCTTTGGTGGCTGTAATCGGCTTTTTCCTCGGCGGCCTGGCGATGACCCATCTGCTTTTTCCTTTAATTTTCTAAAAACACACCCAATCATGCGTTTATCAAAATATATTCTCATCGGCATCCTGCTCGGCGTCACGTTGTACAAATCGGAAGCCGTTTCCTGGTTCCGCATTTTTGAGATGTTCAATTTTCAGTCCTTTCACATGTACGGCATCATAGGCACTTCAGTAGTGATGGGCGTGCTGATTGTGCAGTTCATCAAGCGCACACATCTGCGCTCCGTGGAAGGCAAAGAAATCGTGATTCCACCGAAAGACAAGGCTTACCTGCGCTACATCATCGGCGGGTTTATTTTCGGGCTGGGCTGGGCGCTTGCCGGCGTGTGTCCGGCGCCGATGTTTATTCTCATGGGCAGCGGATATACGGTGTTTATCGTGTTTTTGGCGGCAGCCATGTTCGGTACGTTTTTCTACGGCGTGGCGAGGAAATACCTGCCCCACAATTTGAAGTGAACCGCCATTAATCACCTGATCGTGTGATCGAAATCACCAAGCGCGGCAGGATTACCGCTTTATTTTGTTGCATGTTCAACGGCGTTTTGCGGGGCATTCATTTTGCTTCACGCAATTCGCTTTATAAAAAACAAAAATCATGGCATCCACGCACCACCAAATCGTCATCATCGGCGGCGGCACAGCCGGCATCACCGTAGCGGCTCAACTCTTGCGCGCCGATAAAAAATTGGACGTTGCGATTATTGATCCGGCCCAAAAGCACTACTACCAAGCCGCCTGGACCTTGGTGGGCGCCGGCGATTTTGAATTTGCCGATACCGAGCGAAACGAGGCCGACCTCATCCCCAATGGCGCCACCTGGATTCAGGAGGCCGCCGCAGCCATATTACCCGACGATAATAAAGTGGCGCTCGCCGGCGGAGACGAACTGAGCTATGATTTTCTCGTGGTTTGCCCCGGCATTCAAATTGATCTCGACGGCATCGAAGGGCTGAGAGACGCACTCGGCAAAAACGAAGTGTGCAGTAACTACACCGATCCGAATTACACCTGGGAGGTATTGCAAAATTTCAAAGGCGGCACGGCTATTTTTACTCAGCCGGCCACGCCCATCAAGTGCGGCGGCGCTCCCCAAAAAATCATGTACATGGCCGAGGAGTATTTTCAAAAAGCCGGACTAAAAGACAAAACGAAGATATCTTTCATCACCCCGGGTACGGTTATTTTCGGCATGCCCGATTTTGCCAAAACCCTCATGCAAGTGGTGGATCGAAAGGGCATCGAACTGCGCTTCTTCCACAAACTCACCAAAATAGACGGTCCCAACAAAACTGCTTACTACACCATCATGGCCAACGAGGACGACCCCGCTAAGCTCTACCACAACAAAATGGAACAGGGCGAACGGTTTTCATCTCCCACGGAAGTGGCCATCCCATTCGATATGCTGCACCTGGCGCCGCCGCAAAGTGCGCCCGATTTTATAAAGCGTTCCCCATTGGTACATGCCGACGGCCCCGACAAGGGCTGGGTGAACGTGGACATCAACACCTTGCAGCACAAGGTTTACCCCAACGTATTCAGCCTTGGGGATTCCGCCGCACTGCCCACAGCCAAAACCGGAGCCGCCGTGCGCAAACAGGCGCCCGTAGTGGTGGGCAACTTATTGCACGTTCTGCACAACAAAACCGGCTCCTTAGACCCCGGTTATGAAGGCTACTCCTCTTGCCCCATCGTGACCGGATACGGGAAAATGCTGCTCGCCGAATTCAAATACGACAATGTGCGCGACAGCGATAAACTCATCTCTTTTTTTGTGGATACCACCAAAGAGCAATACAGCATGTACCTGCTCAAAAAATACGGCCTGCCGTTTATGTACTGGAATTTGATGCTCAAGGGCCTGGCTTGAGTGGGCGCGCCTCACGCACTCCCCTGCACCACCACCACAATCTCCCCTTTTACCTTGCCGGCTTGTTGGCTGAAATACTCGCGGAGTTCAGCGAGGGTGCCGCGGTGCAGCTCTTCGTGGAGTTTGCTCAGTTCGCGGGCTACGCAGGCTTGGCGGTCGGGGCCGCAGGCGGCGATGAGTTCTTCGAGGCAGCGCGGCAGGCGGTGGGGCGATTCATAGATGATGAAAGGGTGGGGGAGGGCTGCGAGATACCGAAGGCGGGTTTGGCGGCCTTTTTTGTGGGGCAGGAACCCGTCGAAGTGGAAGCGGTCGCAGGGAATGCCGGAGGCGACGAGTGCCGGCACAAAAGCGGTGGGGCCGGGCAGGCAACTCACCGGCACGCCGCCCTGCACGCAGGCGCGCACGAGCAGAAAACCGGGATCGGAAATGCCGGGCGTACCCGCATCGGATATGAGGGCGATGGTGGCGCCGCGTTGGAGTTGCTCCACGATGCCCGCCGTGACGCCGTGCTCGTTGTGGGCATGGAAGGCGCGCAAGGGTGTTTCGATGCCGTGCTTTTGAAACAAGACCTTCGAGGTGCGGGTGTCCTCGGCCAGCACTACGTCGGCTTCCTTCAGGATACGAATAGCCCGGAGGGTGATGTCTTCCAGGTTGCCGATGGGAGTGGGAACGAGGTAAAGCATGGCCGCGGTCAGTGTTCTGCCGGTCGGATGGAGAAAGTATAGGTTTCCATAATCATATTGGCCAGCAGTTTGCGGCAGGCAGTGTCCACGGTAGTGTGGGCGGCCTCTTCCGAATCGGCTTCGAGGCGGAGGGAGATGTGTTTGCCGATGCGGGCGTCTTCCACGCCGTGGATGTCCACGTTGTGCATGTTTTTTACAACGGTTTTACCCTGGGGGTCGAGCAATTCCCGGTGGGGCATGATGTCAATTTCTGCAATGAATTTCATAAGCTGCGCTTGGATGTGAACCAGTATTGAACGAGTGAAACAAGGATGTATGCTGCGATGATGAGTGCCGGAGCCGCTGCTTTGAATAAAAACAGCATCAAAATCGCCGCAGCGGCAAAGATATATCTTATCTCGTTGCCCGACCATGCGAGCGACTTGAATTTCAAACTGAACATGGGCAATTCGGCGTTCATCAGCCAGCAAAGCCCGGCGATCCCTACATAAATAATAACCGGCATGCCCAACGCAGCGCCCCATCCGAGGGCGTCTGTATGCACGATGAGCAGCCAACCCAACGCGAAGAGGGTGGCTGCCGGCGTGGGCAATCCGATGAAATGCTCCGTTTGGCGGGAGTCCAAATTGAAACGACCCAGGCGCAGGGTGGCAAATGCAGACACCAAAAAACCGGGTACAGCGGCGAATGCCGTACCTTCGCCGGCCGCCGTTCCGCCGAGCAGGTAGTAAAAAATGGCGCCGGGAACTACGCCGAAAGAAACGGCGTCGGCCAGCGAATCGAGCTGAGCGCCGAGCGGAGAATGGACCCGGAGCGCGCGGGCGAGCGCGCCGTCTAAGAAGTCGGCTACGGCAGCAGCGGCGATCCACAGCGCTACGGCGGGTACGTCGCCCCGAAATATGGCGGCGAGAGCCATGCAGCCAAACAGCAGGTTGAGCAGCGTGACGGCGTTTGGAAGGTGATTTTTCATTGGCATTGTGGAGACAAATGTCGCATTTTAGGATTTTATTAAAACAATTGCTTCATACAATTGCTATTTTTATCGTTTAACACCATGTAAAAAACCGGTTTCTGATGAGAAAACATGTCCTCGTGAGATTATTCCTCTCTGCTTTCTTTTCCATGTTGTTTGCCGGCGCGGCTTTTGCTCAGCCTGCTAATGATGAGTGCGACGCCCCGATTGTGCTGCAAGACGTAACAGACTGGTGCTCTGCGCCCGCGCAATTCACCAATGTAGGCGCCACGGTTTCCACTTACGGGCCGGCCACCTGTTTCACCGGGCAGCACCGCGACGTGTGGTTTTCCTTTACCGCCGTGGCATTGGATGTGACGGTGACCATCATCGGCGCTACGCCCCTCGGCGCGGGCGGCACCCTGTCGCGGCCCGAAGCAGCGCTCTACCTCGGCGTCTGCGGCGGCACTATTTCTCAACAGGATTGTAAAACCGACGCGCAAGGCGATCATACCGTGGAGTTGTATAAAGGCGGGCTGATCATCGGCGAAACGTACTTCATCCGCGTGCAGGGCCGCAACAACACCGAAGGCACTTTCCGGCTTTGCATCAACAACTACAACCCTCCGGCCATGCCGGGATCGGATTGTTTCAGCGCCGCTATTTTGTGCAACAAAGACCCCTTTGTGGTGCAGGCGGTCACGGGCGCCGGCCTCAATCCTACCGAAGCCAACGGCGCCACCTGTCTCAGTGGCTTCGGCGGTAATGTGGAATCCAATTCTACCTGGTTCATCTGGACGGCAGCCACCGCCGGCACGCTCACCTTTACGCTCACCCCGCTCAACCCTTCCGACGATCTCGATTTTGTGGTGTATGAATTGCCCAACGGCCCTCAAAACTGCAATCCCAAAACCCAACTCCGGTGCATGGCCTCCGGGAGCGTCAACTTCCCAAGCCCCTGCATGGGGCCTACCGGACTCGCAGCCGGCTCTACGGATGTGTCGGAACCGCCGGGCTGTAACGGCTCCGGCGTACAAGACAATTTCCTGGCTCCGCTCAACATGGTGGCCGGGCGAACGTATGCGCTCATGGTTAATAATTTTACCAGTTCCGGCAACGGCTTCTCCGTTTCTTTCGGCGGTACGGGCACCTTCGTAGGTCCCACGGCCGCATTTACCAACAGCGAACCCGACAACACCATCTGCGTGGGCGCGCCCATCACCTTCACCGATGCCTCTACCTTTGCACTGGGGAATATCGTGGAGTGGAAATGGAGTTTCGGCGCCAACTCCACGCCGAGTTCCTCAGAAATGAGAGGCCCGCACACGGTCACCTACGACCGGCCGGGCGTCAAATCCATTGCGCTCACCGTTATTTCCGATCGCGGCTGCGCCATCACAACGGTGCACACCATCACGGTGGAATGCTGCGCCGATCATTTCAATACCTCCGGCAGTGCCACCAACCTGCTCTGCGCCGATCAGCCCACCGGGGCCATTGACGTGAGCGTGACGAGCGCTTACCCGCCTTATACTTATGTGTGGAACAGCGGCCAAACTACTCAGGACCTCAACAACCTGACGGCCGGCAATTATACCCTCACCATCACCGACCGGGCCACCTGCACCCGCGAACTCAATTTCACCCTCACCCAACCGCCTCCGCTGGAAGCGGATACGCTCATTGTGATGCCTACCTGCGACGGCGGTACCGACGGAGCAGCCACCCTCAATGTAAGCGGCGGGGTAGGGCCTTATGAATTCAACTGGCAGGGCGCGGGTTTTACACCCAATAATACCTTAGCCAATATCTCTCGCGGCGATTACCCGGTCGTCATTCGCGATGCCAACGGATGTCTTTTGCCCTTGGTCATACCCGTGCGGGAATTGGAACTCATTCTCAACCCGACTGTGGACGCCGTAACGCCGCCCACTTGTACGGGGTTTTCCGACGGTTCCATCGTGGTGTTGATTGCCAACGGGCTGCCGCCTTTTCAATATGACTGGGGAGCGGGGTTTGTAAATGACAATTCCCTGCTCAACATAGCCGCCGGCACTTACACCGTGGAGGTGCGCGATGCCAACCGCTGCCTGGGCCTGTTTGAGTTTAATATGGAAGACCATCCGCCGATCACGGTGGATTTGGAACAAACGAATACCTCCTGTTTCGGCGATGCCAACGGCACGGCTACGGCTATACCCGGCGGCGGCGTGGGCAATTATTCTTTTGCCTGGAGCAGCGGCGCCAATACGGATACCGCCACCGGATTGCGGGCCGGAACCTATACCGTGACCGTACTCGACGGCAACAATTGCCAGATTGAAAGCGCGGTGACCATTACCGAACCGCCGCTGCTGGTGTTAGATATTGCCGAAAGCCTCGGCGTGGCTTGCAGCTACGACACTACGGGGCGCATCGTACTGGCAGCCATCGGCGGCACGCCCGAATACGAGTACAGCATCGGCGGAGGGCCGTTTCAGCTCTCGCCCGAATTCGGGTCGCTCACGGGGGGCAGCTTTTCCTTTGCGGTGATGGATGCGCAGGGCTGCACGGCTACGGCTACCGGCATTGTTGATTCGCCGCCACCCATCGTGGCGGATGCCGGAATAGACCAAATCATTCAGTTGGGCTTTTCCACCAATATCCGGGCAGTCGTCAATCTGCCGGGGCTGATCATCTCCTGGACGCCTCCCGATTCGCTCAGTTGCACCGATTGTCTCACGCCGGTGGCTGCGCCGTCGGGAACGACGACATACACCATTACAGCCATTGACGAGAACAATTGTATTGCCATAGATTCCATTACCATTCTGGTGGTGAAAGACCGCCCGATTTATTTCCCGAATGCTTTTAGTCCCAATGACGATGGGTTCAACGATGGCTTCACGCTGTACGGCGGCCCGGCGGCCCGGCAGATCAACCGCTTGCGGGTATTCGACCGCTGGGGCGGATTGGTGTTTGACGGCGCCAACCTGCCGATGGGCTTTGAAGCAGCCGGCTGGGACGGCACTGTGAAAGGCGAGCCGGCGCAATCGGGGGTGTATGTTTTTATGGCCGAGGTGGAGTTCATAGACGGGGAAAGCGTGCTCTATGAAGGCGATGTAACTTTGCTCCGGTAGTCGAAAATGGTTGTACCTTCGCGGTTTTAATCACCGATACGCACGGAAGTAATGAAGCGTTTGGCTCAAATATTGGTTTGGATGCTCCCGGTTTTCACGCTCCTGGCGCCGGCCTGCGAGCGTCGCGCTTCCGACGTGCTGCCTGATATTTTGTTGAATAATCCCAATCTCGAACTGCTCGAAGATGTGGAGATACTGTACAGCGATTCCGCTTTTGTGAAAGTACGGGTGCGCGGCCCGGTGATGCTTTATCATACCGAACGCAACGACCCCCGGCAGGAATTCATCGAAGGCGTGGAGGTGGATTTTCTGGACCGCAATCAGGAAGTGGTCAGCCGGCTGACCGCCAAATACGCCATCCGCCGGGAAAGCATCGGTACCATCATTGTACGCGACAGCGTGGTGTGGCAAAGCAGCCAGAACGAGCGGCTCACCACTGATGAAATGACCTGGGACGAGCGCCTGCAAAAGGTTTTTACCGACCGTTTTGTCGTCATCACCCGCCCCGAAGAAATTCTGTACGGCAGAGGATTCGAGGCCGATCAGGATTTTACCAATATCACCATGAAGGCCGTAGAGGGCCGGGTAAAAGTGGACAACCAGGAAGGCAAACAAGATCAAAACTGATGGAACCGGCACTGATTTTCTTTTTTTTGCTGTTATCGGCACTGTTCTCCGGGGCGGAGATTGCTTTTGTATCAGCCAACAAACTCAAAATAGAACTCCGCAAAAAAAGGGGTGAGCGCCGGGGAGAAATCCTGGCCGCTTTTTTCGATAAGCCCTCGGTTTTTATCGGGTCTATGCTCGTGGGCAACAACATTGCTTTGGTGGCCATGACGTATTTTGCCACAAGGCAACTGGCCCCCGTGCTGGAGCCGGTGTTTCAGGGGGAGCTTGGGTTGTTGTTGGCCAACACGGTCATCATTACCGCCGTGGTGTTGCTTTTCGGGGAGTTTTTGCCCAAAACACTCTTCCGCCTTTATGCCGATGAAATCCTGTATCTGCTGGTTTATCCGGTTCGTTTCCTCTTATGGCTGTTGTCGCCCGTAGCCTGGCTGTTCAATAAATTATCCATGTTGCTAATCCGTTTGGTGATGCGCGTAGAGATGCCGGCGATCGATCCGGTTTTTACCCGCCTCGATCTGGAACGGTTCATTTTAGAAACCGGCGGCGATGCGGAGGGAGAAGTGGTGGACCGTGAAATGTTCGGCAATGCGCTCAATCTCAAGGAAGTAAAAGTGCGGGACTGCATGGTGCCTCGCCCGGAAATTGAATACATTGATATCCGGGCAGGCGTGCAGGAACTGGAAGACCTCTTCCGGGAAACCAAACTTTCCCGTATCATCGTCATCGAAGACGACGTGGACAATGTGCTCGGCTATGTGCATCATCAGCAGTTGCTGGAGAAGCCCAAGACCATTCGCAGCATTCGCATGAACATTCTCTTTGTGCCGGAAGTAATGCGCGTATCAGATTTACTGCACAAATTCATTTCAGAACGGATGAACATCGCCTGCGTGGTGGACGAGTTTGGCGGAGTGGCCGGCCTCATTACTATGGAGGATATATTGGAAGAGATATTCGGTGAAATCGAAGACGAGCACGATGAGGAGGAATACATTGAGCAGCAAATCAGCGAAACGGAATTTCTCTTCTCGGGGCGCCTGGAAATTGATGACCTCAATGAAAAATACCCCACGCTCCAGTTGCCCGAAGGCGACTACCATACCCTCTCCGGGTATTTGGTAATGACCACCGGCAACATCCCGCAGCAAGGCGCGGAGCTGGAATTAGACGGCGCCCGCTTCATTCTGGAACAAGTCAGCGAAACCAAAATAGAAACGGTTCGCATCATCAAATTATAGTACTTCCCCCAGCTTTCAGCGCTTCATGATATCCATGATGTGCAGTACGATATTGGCGCCCATAATGGCCATGAGCGCCAACCCGGCGATGCGCATCCACCAGCCGTTAGAGCGCCGGAATGCCTCTGCACGTTCCTGAATGGCCGGGTCGGGGGCCCGCACAAAGCCCCGTGAAAACAGATATACATACACGCCAAGCGCGAACAGCAATACTTCAAATACTAAGCCGAGATATTCCATATTGGTACTGGTTTTATTTCGGTAGGCTGTTAGGCAGGTGTAGGGTAGAGACGCAATGCATTGCGTCTCTACCCTACACCTACCTAACCATACGCGCCTCACACATCCTCAAAATTCCCCGTGTCTAAATTTTTGCGCACCTTATTCCAGTGGAAGTAGCGGCCGTTCATTACCACATACACGCCGGGCGGGAGCGTCTGTACAAATGCCAGGGCGCTGCCGAGGTTGAAAAAACCGTCGGAGGAAGTGCCGAAGGCGTAGGGAATCATGGCGCCGGTGAGTACGATGGTTTTGTTTTCGATATTCGATTCGGCCAAGTGCCGGGCCGTTTCCACCATGCGGTCGGTGCCGTGCGTGACGATGATTCGTTGGTACAGGCTGCGCCGGCAGTTGTGTATGATAATGTCGCGGTCGGCCTCGGTCATTTCTAAGCTGTCCACCATCATGAGGGTTTTGATGTCCACATCAAAGGTGCAACGCCCGCGTTTGAACATCTCCGGCAAATGGGTATCTTTGAAATACAACTGACCGTTGATGTAATTGTAATCTTTATCGAACGTACCGCCGGTCACAAAAACCTGTACCATAGGAGTATTTTACTTGATCGTGAACACCTTGTCGTCAATGCCTTCGTTGATCGCGGCCGATTCGACCTCCATAATCAACGGGAAGGGCATGGCGCCGGAGATGGTAATTTTGTACGGAACGCGGACGCCTTTCAGCTCGCGGTAGTCGTCGTAATCATTGATGACGCTCGTGGCTCCTTCCGGCGAATCCTGCGAGCTGACGGTGCGGATTTTCAAGCTGGTTGTCATATCAAAGTACTCGGAGCTTTTGTCTCCGCTCGGCGAGGTGACGTCAATGCGGTATGCTTTTTTGCCGTCCACCGATTCGATACCTTTGAGTTCGAGAGCGTAGCCCTGCTCTTTGTAGCTAAGTTCGGGAAACATGACGGCCTGCTGTTTGGTGGCCGCTGCGGTTTTTTCATCCAAAGGTTGTTTTTGTCCCATTTGCATGACCTCCACCTGGTTGCCGTCGCATTTGATTTGGTTGATGGTCATGCCGCTCATGGTGATGGTCATGGCCATTTTGCCGGGCGCTTTTTTCTGCTGTGTCATTTGCATGGGCATGCCTTGTACTTCGGTTTTCATGGTAGCAGACATATCTTTCACATCGGCGAGGGTTTTGGCGCCGCCGATGGCATTGATGTAATCGCTGATGATGGTTTCTGCATCAATACCGTCGGGCAGGAGCGTGTGGTTGTTTTCCATTGAGTTGCCGTAGAGGTCGTAGAAGTCCACCTTTCCACTGGCGGCAAAGCGGGCGAGCCGGGGCGCAATATCTTGATTGCCAACGACTACGATGTATGCGTTATCGGGCAGCAGGTACTTGAGCGCCATGTCGGTTACGTCTTTGGCGGTCACCTGACTGAGTTTTTCCAGATAGGTGGAGTAGTAATCTTTCGGCAGGCGATACCGGGCCGTATTGAGGGCATAGCGGGCTACGGTTTCGGGTACTTCGAGGCTGCGGGCAAAATTGCCGTTCATCACACTTTTTACCATGGCCAGTTCGTCGTCGCTGACCGGTTCGGTGCGCAGGCGCTTCATTTCGTGCAGGAATTCCACGATGGTGCTGTCGGTCACATCGTTGCGCACCGAGCCGCCGGCATTAAAAGAAGCCACTTCCCGGTCGGGGCTGAGCGAGGAGCGCACGCCGTAGGAGTAGCCTTTATCTTCGCGGATATTGGCGTTGAGCCGGCTGCTGAAAAAGCCTCCGAACAGGGTGTTCATCACGCTTGCTTTGATGGCGTCGGCAGAGCCGGGCTTGAGCTGAACCGGGTAAGTGACATTGAGTACCGATTGCACCGCGCCGGTTTTGTTGACGAATGCCACCTGGCGCTTGGCCGGCGCTTTGGGGGCTTCAAAAAAGTCTTTGAGGATAGTACCCTTTTTCCATCCGGCAAAATAGCGCTCGGCGAGGCGCCTGGCCTCCTCCGGCGAAATGTCGCCCACAATGGCGAGGTAGGAAATTTCCGGGCGGAAGAGGTTTTCGTAAAAAGCTTTGACGTTTTGAATCTTGACGTTCTCCACCGTTTTTTCGGTGGTGAGTTCACCGTATGGGTGGTCTTTCCCAAAGGCAAGCACCCGCGACACATTGCCGGAAATAGCTTCGGGATTGTCTTTGGCGCTTATCAGGCCGGAGGTTGTTTGCTTTTTGAGTTTTTCAAATTCGTCCTCCGCGAAGGCCGGGTTGATGAGCACATCCTGCATGATGTCGAGCAGTTTTTCGCTGTACTTCGACAGGCAAGCGCCAAATATGCCCGTTGCGCTCGTGCTGAGCGTTGCGCCGATGAAGTCAATGGATTCATCTATTTGAGCTTTGGTGCGGGTTTTGGTGCCGCGGGCCAGCATTTGGCCGGTCATATCGGCTAAGCCGGACATGTCCTTTTCCTGAATGGCCGGTAAATCCACCAACAACTGAAAGGAGACGCGGGGGAGCTTATGGTTTTCGACCACAATGACGCGCAGGCCGTTGTCTAACTTAAATTCCTGATACGCGCCCATTTCCACTTTCCGGGCCGGGCCGGGCGCCGGCGCTTTGCTTCGGAAATCGTTCTGAGCGGACAGGAGGGTGGATACCAATAAAGAGAGTATGGCGAGAAGAAGTGTATTTTTCATGGTTGAATTGTGATTTCAAGTTTTCAAAAAAAATTCGGGTTGATTTTTCAGCGCACTGTATCCCGATCACGGTTTGACGGGGTGGGGGAGGTAGGTGAGCGATACCCGGTTGTTGGGGTGGAAATACTTTTGGGCTACCCGGCGGATGTCTTCGCGGGTCACCTTCATGTAGCGTTCTATTTCGGTATTGACGAGGTTGGCATCGCCGAAATACATTTCGTAATTGGCTAAGTTTTCTGCAATGCCGACGACCGTTCCATTGGCAGTTACAAAATCGTTTTCAATCTGGTTGCGCAGTTTTTGGAATTCCGTTTCGGGAATCAGCTCTTCACTGACGCGCTTCAACTCGGCATCCATAGCGGCTTCCAGGTCCTTGGGGCTTGTGCCGCTGTTGGCTATGCCGAAGGTAATGCTCACGCCGGGGTGCTCCATTTCCAAGGGGAAACTGCCCACGAATAATGCCTTTTGCTGGTCGTCCACCAAGGCTTTATAAAGGCGGGAGCTTTCGCCCTGCGACAACAGGGTGCTCAGCATTTTTACGGCGTAGTGATCGGGCGTGCCTTGTGCCGGCGTGCGGTAGGTTTGGATCACTGCGGGCAGTTGTATATTGTCATATACGGTGTCGCGGATTTCGGATTTCAGCGGCGGCTCCACTACGTTGGGGCGGTAAACGGGGCGCGTTCCTTTGGGAATGGTACCGAAATACTGGGCTATGAGCTTTTTGGCCTCTGCTATGTCAATGTCGCCGGCGATGGAGAGGATGGCATTATTGGGCACATAGAAGTCTTTGTAGAAATTGACGTAGTCATCGTCAGTGGCGGCGTCCAAATGCTCCATAGCGCCGATGACCGGCCAGCGATAGGGGTGCTGGGTGTAGGCCCTTTTGAACGTCTCCTCTATTATCGAGCCGTAGGGTTGGTTGTCAACCCGTTGACGGCGCTCCTCTTTGACCACTTGGCGCTGGGTTTCGATGCCTTCTTTTTCCACTTTGGCGTGGAGCATGCGTTCCGACTCCAACCAAAGCCCCAGTGCCAATTCGTTGGCCGGCAGAATTTCGTAATAATAAGTGCGGTCCCAGGTGGTGTTGGCATTGAGTGTGCCGCCGGCGCGTTGGATGTACTTGTCGAATTCGCCGCGCCCGATGTTGGCAGAACCTTCAAAGAGCAAGTGTTCGAAAAAATGCGCAAAACCGGTGCGATCGGGCTTTTCATTTTTGGAGCCGACGTGGTACATGACGCTCACCGCCACGATGGGGGTGGATTTGTCCTGATGCAGAATGACCTTCAGGCCGTTGTCGAGGGTGTATTTTTCAAATTTGATGTTGTTGCTTTGCGCAACCAACAGGCTTGCCGGCAATAGCAGCGACAGGATAAACAAGTTTCTGATCTTCATAAGAATTGGATTTATTTGACGGCACAAAAAAACGCAACTTCGAGGAACAACAGAGAAATTCTGCCGAAGTTTGTATTTCCATAGACAAAAGCGGAGTGCCGGGGCGAGAGAAATTCTGGCGGTTGCCGGTGGGCAAATCGAGTGTGGACTAACAATTTAACGATTTGTACCTGTTTTCTCCACAATAATGCCGGGTAACCTTGTACTTTTGCCTTGCGTTGAGGCGTTTCAAGATGCCGGACAGCGTTTCGGCCTCACAACGCATCAATTCTTGCATACCAAAAGCCGTATCTTAAACTGACAAAGAAGTCTCATGAGCAAAACTCTTTTTCTCCTCTTTTTGCTGTTGGCCGCAGGCAGCCTTGCCGCCCAGATTCCCGCAAACATTACCGTCTCTCATGGCCCTGAAAACGCCGGGCAAGCCCAATTGGTTTGTAATAACGATGCCGGCACGGTTACGTTCGGCAATATCATCGGCCAAAGCAACGACGGCGCGCCGGGTCCCATTTTTCTCTGCTTCGGCGATACGCTGCCGATCATTCACAACGGCGATTTCAACCTCAGCGGCGACCCGCAGGCGAGCACAGCGCCGGGCATCGGGTATGTATTTTACGATTGTCCGCCTACCGCTACCGGTATCACCCTGGCCGATATACAGGCCGATCCATGCCTCAACAATACCAGCCCCATCATCATCGGCGGAATGCCGATTCCGCAGGATGCTACTAATATGATGTGGGTGGCTACCCAATTGGCCAATGGCAATGCCTTGTTTGCGAACAACGGCATTTTGCAAACCGCTTTCAACGGCGGTGTGGCTGCTCCGGTGCGGTTCTGGTTTGCACCGATTACATTAGATAATTTTGCCTCCCAAGGCTTCGAAAATGCAGGCGGACCGGCCGGCCCCTGCGTCAACGTGAATACGGCAGCAGCTTTTGAGGTTGTGTATCTCAATGCTATTCAGGCGTCCAATTTCAATACCGCCGCCGGTGTCAACGGTTGCGAGGGCTCCTTTACCATTCGCGGCGGCCTGCCGGAATACGATACCGGTACCGTTTATAACTATGAGGTTGTGCTCAGTACCAACTCCGCTATAAGAGGCACCATTACGACCACGGCCGGCCATAACGGTACCGTGGAATTTGTAGTGCCGCAGCCGGGGGTTTACAACATCACCGTGGAAGACGGCAAAAGTTGCGGTGTGACCTTTTCGATGGATATGACAGCCTGCACGGCGGTTACCTTCTCCATGCCGCTGCTCAATGCGCTGCCCGGCGCCACGGTTTGTCTGGATGTACAGGTAGAGAATTTCGTCAACGTAGGCGCCATGCAGTTTTCTATGCAATGGGACCCTACGGTGATTCAGTTTCAAAGCGTACAGGGCTTCAACCCGGCGCTCATCGGTTTCGACCAAAACGGATTTAATACCACTTTTGCGCTTACCAGCACGGGCCGGACCACCGGCTCCTGGGCCAATTTCAACCCGGTAGGCGTGACCCTGCCCGACGGCGCCATCATTTTCCAGATATGTTTTACAGTGATCGGAAATTTAGGACAGTTTTCGGAAGTGACGTTTACCAATATACCTACCCCCATCGAAATCGGCGATGCCAATCTCAACCCTTACGGGTTTATCGGCAGGAGCGGTTTTGTCAATATTTCCAACAGCGATTTATTTGTCAATCTCACACAGGACAGTGTTTCCTGTGCGGGTCTCAGCGACGGCGCTTTTACCATTACGGTAGCTGCCGGCACACCGCCGTATGTATTCAACTGGAACAGTCTGGCTCCGCTGCCGGCTCAGGCGGGCGGCGATGCCATCCCCAATTCGGGCGGTTCGTTTACGGTTCCCAACCGGGCCGCAGGGTCGTACCGCGTGGTCATCACCGATTCCAGTATGCCCACCATTACCGTGATTGACACCGTCACCGTGTTGCGCGGTCCCTTTATAGGGGTGAGTGTGGCCGGTACTTCGCCGTTGTGCAACGGCGACAGCAACGGCTCGGTAACGGCTTCTGTGAGTTTGGACGGGGTGACGGTAACCGATCCGGTCGGGTTTACCTATACCTGGAATGTGGGCGGCGTCAATGCTCCAACCTTGTCTAACGTGCCGTTCGGCTTTTATTCGGTTACGGTTACCGATCCCAGCGGATGTACGGGATTTGCCGGGGTGACGCTTACGCAGCCTGCCATTCTGGTGGCGAGTGAAACGATTACCAATGCAACGTGTACCGGTGCTGCCAACGGTTCTATAACCGTAACGGTTATGGGCGGCACGCCTACCAACGGCAATTACACCTTTGCCTGGAGCGGCGGTCTGGGTACGGTCATTGCATCCAGCTCTACTGTGGCCAACCTCAATCCCGGTCAGTATTGCGTTACGGTGACCGACGGCAACGGCTGTTCGGCAACGGAGTGCTACACCCTGGGCGCCATTAAAACACTGAGCATCAATGCTGCTATCACGGACATCACCTGCAACGGCGCTTGCGACGGCGCGATATTGGCCACCGGCTCCACCACCGGCGCACCGGCTTCCACGCCTTACACTTTTACCTGGGCAGGCCCCTTAGGCGGCGCGCCGGTCAATACGGCTACCACGAGTACGATCAGCAATTTGTGCGCAGGCACCTACGATCTCACCATGACCGATGCGGATGCAGCCGGCTGTCAGGTGGTGAGTACCTTTACCTTAGAGGAGCCGGCCCCTCTGGCGGTTTCTTTGATTGATCAAGTCAACGAAACCTGCTCGGTAGGCAACGACGGCAGCGCCTTCCCGGCAGTAACCGGAGGCACTTACCCTTACACCTACGAATGGAGCGATGCACAAACGATGCCGGTATCTTCCGATTCGATCGTTACCGGGCTTTCGGCGGGCGTTTATTCTTTATTGGTAACCGACGCCCGCAACTGCACGGCTACACTCAACGTCACCATTCTGGCGCCGACGCCGCCGAGCATTGCGCCGATGCAGAACGACACCGTATCCTGCACCAACAGCACCGACGGCGTGTTGTCGGCCGTAGCGACTCCCGGCGGAGCGCCCATTGCCAATTACACCTGGAGCAACGGCATGACCGGCGCTACCATCAGCGGGCTTAGCCCCGGCACTTATACGGTAACGATAACCGCACAGGACGACTGTTTTAGCGTGGATTCGGCAATGGTTATAGCGCCGGCGCCGTTGATGATTGACAGCGTCGTGGCTACTTCGCCTACCTGCCCCGGATTCAGCAACGGCCGCCTCACCGTGTTTGCGAGCGGCGGCACCGGCCCCTATCGGTACATCTGGGCCAATCAGCCTCAAAATGATACCCTGATGTTCAATGTGTATCCTGCATTGGCTGCCGGTTCATACTCCGTCACGGTAATAGATGCTAACAATTGCGCACCGGTGACGGCTACGGCTACCGTGGTTGACCCGCCTTCGATCCAAATCAATTTCAGCGCCATACAGGGCGTAAGCTGTTTCGAAGGCGTATGCAACGGACAGGCTACGGCTGCGGCATTGTACAGCGACGGCGCTACCGGTACGTTTACGTTCAATTGGGAATCGGGGCAAATCTTTACCAACGTCAGCTCTTCTTCGGTTAATCAACTGTGCGCCGGATTCCAGACTTTGGTCGTGTCGGATGCCAACAACTGCTTCGGGGTTGATTCGGTAAATATTCCCAGCCCGCCGGCCATTGATATTTTTGTGGATGCCCAACCGGTGAGTTGTTTTGGCGGCAGCGACGGGCAAGTGACGCTCAATGTGAGCGGCGGTGTGCCCGGCTATCAGTATTTATGGTTGGAAACCGGCGCGATTACCCCCTCTGTGAACAACCTTCCTGTGGGAGAATACAACGCCGTCATCACCGATGCCAACGGCTGTACCAAAACGCAGCGCGTACAGATTACCCAGCCCGACCGGCTTATTCTCACAGTTGACCAGGCCGGCTCTACCACCTCCGTTACTTGTGCGGGTGATACGGACGGCGTCATTCGCGTGTTTTTCAATTCCAACGACAACATCAATCCGGTGGGGGCAAGTCCCTATTCCTGGTCGAACAATATCGCGCCGGCTTCCTCGTCCGTTGCCACCGGCCTCAGTCCGGGTATGTACTCGGTGACCATCACCGATACGAAGGGCTGCCGGGATAGCATTTCTTTCAACATTACTTCTCCTCCACCCATTGTAGCCGTTATTGAGACGCCGTTGGAGCCGCGTTGCTTCGGCGAATCCACGCTCATCATCATTGATACGATTTTCGGAGGGAACGGATCGTCCTTCCTCGACTATACGTTTATGATTGACAACAACGGCTTGTCGTTCCTGCCCGATCAGCCCGCTACGGTGTTTGCCGGGCCGCACATCATTACCATAGAAGATGCCGGCGGCT
The DNA here is from genome assembly GCA_019638385.1 of Saprospiraceae bacterium. Lineage (GTDB taxonomy): Bacteria > Bacteroidota > Bacteroidia > Chitinophagales > Saprospiraceae > UBA2329. The sequence goes on from JAHBTW010000001.1 coordinate 142,380, forward strand.
GTACCTTTGAACAAGAAATATTCATCAATCAGCCGCAGGAACTGTCGGTGGTGTTCGACCCGGATGTGATTGTGGTGGAACTGGGCGATACGACCGTGCGCCTCAATCCGCTCATTACGGCTTCTTTGCCGATAGAAAGTTATTCCTGGCTGCCGCAGAGCTTCCTCTCCGATTCCACGGTGCAGCGGCCCTTGTTGGTGGGAGTACTGAATGATTTGGAATACACGCTTACCGTTACAGACGTAAACGGTTGTACTGCTTCCGGGTCTGTATTGATAGAGGTGGATAAAAACCGCAATGTGTATATTCCCAACGTATTCACACCCAACGGCGACGGCCCCAACGATGAGTTCCGGGTGTTTGCCTGCCGGGGCGTGGCTTCCATCAACAATGTGCGCATCTTCGACCGCTGGGGCGGGTTTCTATACGAAGCAACGGGTGTTGAGCCGGAGTGCATCGGCGGTTCCCGCCTTTGGGACGGTCGCGTGAAAGGCAAAGAAATGAACCAGGGCGTATATATCTATATGGTGGAGGTGCAGTTCCTCGACGGCGTTGTGCTGGTGTATCGGGGCGATGTGACGCTGCTGCGGTAGCGCCTGAGGGCGTATAGTTTAGACAGGATTTACAGGATGAACCGGATTGCTCGCCATCGAGATTTCATCATATCTGTAAATCCTGTTGCTGTTTTATAAATCAGGTGGATAGTTGTACTTTTGCCATGATGTCAATAAATGCGGCATCCTAAGCATATGAGTGATTTCTTCAGACACGGGAGCCGTTGGGTCAGGGCAGATTTTCACCTGCATACTGCCACTGCGGACGAGTTCAACAAGCGGGAACTCGTGCAGGGCTCTTATGTGCAGGATTTCGTCAGTCGCCTTTTCGAGCAAGGCATACAACTTGCCGTAGTGACGAACCACAATAAGTTCGATAAGGAAGAATTCGTAGCCTTGAAGGCAGAAGCCGCACCAAAAGATATCAGATTGCTTGCGGGCGTTGAGTTTTCCGCCAAGGATGGGCAAAGGGGGATTCACCTACTTATCGTGTTCGATGACAGTTGGTATGAGGGCGAGCTAGATGAGATCAATATCTTTCTAACTCGTGCTTTCCCCCCCAATACCAGTTATGATAAGAAACCCTACGACATAAACTCGGAATACAATCTGTGTGAGACGGTGCAAAGACTGGATAAGTTCAACAAGGACTATTTTTTGGTCATGGCGCATGTAGATGACACGAATGGACTGTTGGAAGAAGTGAAGGGGCGAAATTTAAAAACACTTGTAGAAACGCCAGAGTATAAAAGTAAAGTGCTTGCTTTCCAAAAGAGTACCGGTGCGGAGAAGAGACGTCATTGTGAGAACCTCATGGGTCGAAAATTGGCTTTGGTTGAAGGCTCTGACAACGCGACTTCAGGTATAGAGGGTGTCGGCGTTTGCGGCGGGAATGACCGTAAATGTTACCTCAAACTCGGCTCGTTCAGCTTTGAGGCTGTAAAATTTGCCCTCTCACATCATGAAGAACGGGTACGCGACACCTTGCCTACTGCGCAAGACCTGTACATCCACGAGATAGAAATAGAGCGCGAAGGAGAGCCACTCACCATTCCGCTCAACTCCGATTTGAACACCCTTATAGGTGTGCGCGGCAGCGGCAAGTCCTCGCTGTTGGAAACGGTTCGCTTTGGCTTAGGGCTGGATGCTAACGAAACGCTCGAAGATTATAAAAACGATATCGTTCGGCGCTTCCTTGGGGAGGGCAACCGGCTGCTTCTGCATTTGGCCAATGCCGATGGAAGCACCCGCTACATTATACAAAGGGAATGGAACTCCCGCCCGCGAGTCTTGGATGCCAGGCGTAAGGTGCAGGATGGGTTACTGCCGGCGAAGCTGCTCCCTACGGCTTATTATGGACAAAAAGATATCGAGGAATTGGGTAAAAGATTCGATGCCAAATATGTGGAAGACAAATTGCTTCAGGATAAGCTCGCGGAGTTGAAGGGGCAAGAAGCAACCTTAGTTGAAGCTATCGGGCAGGTATTCGAGCAATTGGGAAAAACCGTCGAATTGCGCGCTCAACGCGACGAAGTCGCACAAAAAATTGCCCATTTGGAACTGACGATAAAAGAATTTGAGGATTCTGGATTACAGGATTTGGTAGCCAAAGAACTCAACTTTAATGATGATGAGTCCAAAATAGATCAGATAGGGGGCGAGTTGGAGGAGATGGCGCAGCGCCTGTTGGAAGTGGTAGAGAGCTACGGTTGGGATTCGTACTTAACTTATCGCGTAAAGGAGCCGACCAACGCCTCATTTTTTGAAACGGAAGTGTTTCCCATTATTCGTGATTTAGCTGATAAGAGTCGGCAGATAGCAGCCAATTTTTCCATATCGGAGTCCGAGTCCGGCCATTCATCGCCACTTGACAGGTGGGGTAAAATGCAGGTCAGGTTCAATCAGCTTCGCGATTCGCTTCAGGAGGAATTCCGACAAGCCAAGCAGAAGATTAAGAACCCGGACGTTGATGTAGATACCCACAAGCGCAACAAGCGAGACTTGGATTTGGCCAAAAGAAAGCGCCATACTATAGTCGCTGAGCTTGAAAAGACCCACAATCTGGAGCGGGAACTGGTGGAACACATCGGGGCATTGGAAGCCCACCGCCGCCAAATGTATGAAGTCGTAGAAGAAGAAATACAGAAACTGAATGGTTTGGGCTTTTCTTTCCGCATCAACGTTACTTACCAAGGAGACAAGATCACCTTTAAGGAATGGTTGGCGAAAAACACGAAGGGGTTGCAAAAGGAAAACCATGTAAAACGGATTGTCGAGGCTTATGATGACCCCATACAGGTATATCGCGACTTGAATCGGGAAAGTACCAAACTTGCCGAGATATTGCAAGGAGGCAACCTATTGGCTAAGTTCAGGGATACCTTCGGCCACAGTGCAGATATGCTGACCTATCGGGTACCCGATCAATATGAATTCCTCTACAACGGAAAGCCCTTAGAGCGGTATTCTATCGGACAAAAGTCCACAGCCCTCATTGCTTTCGTATTGGCTCACGAAGACAAAAAACTGTTTATTATAGACCAGCCGGAAGACGACTTGGATAACTACACGGTAGCAAAAGAAATCATCGGCAGAATCAGTGAACTCAAGCCTTCCACCCAGTTCTTGTTTGCTACCCACAATCCAAACCTTTTGGTTTTAGGAGACAGCGAGCAAGTGGTAGTCTGTAGCTATCACGATGACGAAGGTCGAATTGATTTCAAACACGGCAGTATTGACAAGGTGGATATACAGCAGACGGCCATCAATATCATGGAAGGCGGCAAGGATGCCTTTGACCGCAGGAAAAACATCTATCAGACATGGAAGCATTAGCAGTGATAAATCTCATTGCCGGAGGAGAAACTAGCCGCGTTCAATTCAAAGTGAATGTGACGAACGCTACCAGCATTGCCCAGGAAATGGTAGCCTTTGCCAATACCAAAGGCGGCAAGATTATTATTGGTGTAAATGACAAAACGGGTGAGGTAGAGGGCTTGATTTATCAAGATATTCAGCGTATCAACAATCTGCTCGCTACGGCAGCCAGTGAACACGTTAAAAGCGCCATCCATATAGAAACCGATTCGGTTGAAGTAGAACCGAACAAACGCGTGATAGTAGCACATATACCGGAAGGCTATAATAAACCCTACAAAGACAAAGACGGGCTGATTTTTATCAAAAATGGCTCCGACAAACGCAAGGTGACAAGCAATGAGGAATTGATGCGTATGCTGCAAAGTAGTGGGAATTTGTATGCAGAAGAAATTGTGTTACACCATTGTAGTTATGGGGATATTGATTGGACAAAATTTAGAGACTTTTTCGAGAACAAGTATAAAAAGCCATTCATTGAGGGCGATAAGGAGCGAATGTTTGAAAATCTTCGCTTGGGACAAAATGGGTATCCGCTTCTCGCAGGAGCACTACTTTTTACAAAATATCCTGAAAAGGCAATTACAGGGTTTTTTATTACTGCTATATGGTTTTTCGGAAATGAGAGGAGTGAAAGAAGTTATGTCGAATCTGAAAATATCTTAGGTACGCTTAGGGAGCAGTACGATAAAGCAATGCAGTTTCTCAAAAGAGCTTTGAGCAAAACGCAACAGGGGCAACCCTTCAATAGCCTCGGTAAGCTGGAAATACCTGAAAGCGTATTTGAAGAGTTACTTACAAACGCACTGATACATCGAGACTACTTTATTAAAGATACCATCAAGTTATTCATCTACGAAAACAGGATTGAAATCATTAGCCCGGGAACATTACCCAACAGCCTTACCGTAGAACAGATGAAAGTAGGTATAAGAAAAAAACGGAATAACATACTGGATTCACTTGCGCCTGAAATACTCGAATATAGAGGTGCAGGTAGCGGTGTTCTACACGCATTGGAAGTCTATCCTTATATTGAATTCATCAACGACACCGAAGCAGAACAGTTTACGGTCATTATTCAACGACCGAAACCACAAAATCGATCATCATCTTAAATCACGCCGGCCCATCCTCATTTTTCCGGCGGTTGCGCCACCAGATGTACCCCAGCGTTCCCACCAGCAGGTAGGGCATGGCCAGCATATAGAGGATGCCGCCGTTCAGGCCGCGGCCTTCGGTGCCGCCGTTTTCCAAATTACTTTCTGCCGACATTTTGCACATCGGGCACTGCGCCTGTGCAACAGGCATGGCAAAAACCGTCAAAAAAACGGATAACACCGTGACGGAAAACCCTTTTTTTATCTTGCTTTTCATAACAGTACTTTTAAAAGTAATAAATACGGACTTCGCACTTCGACTACGCTCAGTGCGACGGCTCTATGCTCTATGCCCTCTGCTCTATGCTTCATGCCCTATGCATAAAACGGCCTCAGCATCCAGTAGCAAAGCGGCCCCGTAACGGCCACATACAGCCACAGCGGAAACACCCAGCGGGCCATCTTCCGGTGCCGTTCGTATTGGCCGGTAAAAGCCCGGATAAAGGTAAACAATATGAGCGGCAAGCTCACCGCTGCCAGTACGATATGGCTCAACAGCAGCACGAGATACACCGTGCGGGAAGCGCCCACTGCTGCAAGTTCGCCGGGGTCCAAACGACCGTTGCCATCCACATCGCCGAAGATCGTTTCGGGGGTGGTGAAATGATACGCCACATACGACAACAGAAACAGGACCGACAGCCCCAGAGCGGTATAGATGGCATTGCGATGCGCCTGTATGTTTTTCTGGCGGATGAAATAAAACGCGATCAACAGCACCACGGCCGTGACGGCATTGACGCCGGCGTGGAAAGGCGCCAGAAAAGAAAAATCCCATCCTTCCGGCAGGGCAATTTTTACCCGGCGCATGAGTCCTACCAGCACCAGCACGACTGCTGTGACGACCCAGGCGCCGGCATTGAGTTGTTTGGCCAATTTCAATTGAGGTTGTTCCATCATTTTTCAGCAGCTCTTTTTAAAATGGGCTTGGCGGTGCGTTTGCCCGGTATGACAATAGTGAGGTGTTCTACGAGGCGGTTTATCTCTCCCTCTGCGTGTAGGTCATACACCCGGCGGAGGGTGTGGGCGGTATCGGCCAGTGCGGCATAGCGCCCGTTGCGTTGCGGCAGCGGCAGCGCTTGTATGGCCTCCTCCCCGCTGGAGAAGAATAAGAACATATCAGGATATGTTTCGGATTGCTCGCGGAAGTAGTTTTGTAAAGCAAGGGTTGCAGTGGAATCCTTCCCGAAAAGGGCAAAAACCACCGCCTGGCTCGGCCCAAACTGATCGGCTACGCCATGTAACAGGCGCATGGACAGGGTGTCTTCGCTGCCGAGTTCGGAGAGGATCAGCACTTTATCGGCAATTTCGTCCAATCGGATGAGCGAATCCCGCGCATCAACGAGGCCGACAGCCGGCGTTTGGCCGAGGTTCTTGAGGTCGTCGAAAAGGGCTTTGCGGAAATTATATCCCTCGCGAAGGTAGTACCAGGAGCCGAGCGGCAGCCCTACCAAAAACAGCAACAGCGCCAGGGTTTGCCCTATCTTTTTTATGTTTGAACCGGATTGATTTTCCAAAGCTGTAAGGTTTTTTTGCAAACAACAAGTAGAACGCCGCATGGTTTTACGCAGGCGGCAGCCCGTAGGGATACCATCCCTGTCAATGCAGTTGCGGGGCAAGGGATGGTATCCCTGTGGCGCGGAAAAAAAATTATCTTTGCCCAACCAACCCACTTGCCATGCGCCAATACTTAGACCTGCTCCAACACATCCTCGATCACGGCGAGCGCAAAGCCGACCGCACCGGCACGGGTACCGTCAGTGTATTCGGGTACCAGATGCGCTTCGACCTGTCGGAAGGCTTTCCGTTGCTCACCACCAAAAAACTGCATCTCAAGTCCATCGTGCATGAGTTGCTCTGGTTTCTCGCAGGCGATACCAATATTCAATATTTGGTGAAAAACGGGGTGAACATCTGGAACGACTGGCCCTTTCAGCACTGGTTGGAAGAAAGCGGGCAGGCGGCGCGGTTTCCCAAGTACAGCGAGGCTTGGCGTGAAAAGATGAAGGAATTTGTGGAGCGCATCCAGGCAGACGATGCTTTTGCCGCACAATGGGGCGACCTGGGGCCGGTCTATGGAAGTCAGTGGCGCAACTTCGAGGGTGTGGATCAAATAACGGAAGTGTTGCACGGCATCCGCTCCAACCCCGATTCCCGGCGGCTCATCGTATCGGCCTGGAACCCAAAGGATATTCCGGTGATGGTAAAATCGGGCTTGCCACCCTGCCATGCGTTGTTTCAGTTTTATGTGTCGGAGGGGCGGTTGTCGTGTCAGTTGTACCAGCGTTCGGCCGATGTTTTCCTCGGCGTGCCGTTCAACATCGCTTCTTACGCGCTGCTCACGCTGATGGTGGCGCAGGTATGCGGTTTGCAGCCCGGCCATTTCGTACACACCTTCGGCGATGTACATCTTTACAAGAATCACATCGAGCAGGCGCAACTGCAACTGAGCCGCACACCGCGCGCCTTGCCGATTATGACGCTGAATCCGGAAGTGAAAGATTTATTTGCCTTTCGTTTTGAGGATTTTGAACTCAGCGGATACGATCCGCATCCGCATATTCGAGGGGCGGTGGCGGTGTGAGGCAGGTGGCAGTCAGGGAGTAACGTCGAAAAGACTTCCTAACCCGAAAACCTTCAAGAGGCCGCAAATCAGTTTAGACCTAATCTAAATAATTCACCTACCGGCAGAAATTTTGTTAAAGCATTTAACGCATTATATATTTGCGCAGATTTTTTGACGGGGGGTTTCTCCCACACGACAAATAGATTATCAAATACGCCGAAACGATGATATCCAGATCAGCATTGAGCCGCCTTTCTCTCGTTTTTATTCTGGCTTTGTCTTCTTTTACAGGATTTTCGCAGGAAGCCGCTACTGAAGCCGCCGTTGCGGTTGACATTGAGGCCGGTAAGACCCTGTTTAAAAACCTGTGCGCCGCCTGTCACAACCGCGACATGAAAAGCGACCTCACCGGGCCGGCGCTTGGGGTTGCCGAAGCCAACTGGTCTGCCTTCCCGCAGGCAGACCTCTACAATTGGATTCGCAACTCACAGGCCATGGTCAAAGCCGGCCACCCGCGTGCCGTGGAGGTGTACAACCAGTGGAAGCAGGTGCAGATGACGGCTTTCACCAGTCTTACCGACCCGGAGATCGCTAATATTTTGGCGTATATCAATTGCACCTATACCAACACCTGTCCGGGCAGCGCAATAGTCTCCGGTCCCCCTGTGGACGATCTTACCCCAAAGACAAACAACCGCCCGCTGTTTTTCCTCTTGGTTGCCATGCTCGGCATATTGGCCATTGTGTTGGCGCGTATCCTCTCCAACCTCGACTACATGCTCAAGGTGCAGGAAGGTACGGCGCCGGCGCGTCGCAAAACCTTGGTGGAATTGCTCACCAGCCGCGGCGTGGTCGGAGTAGTCATATTTTCGCTCATCGTTTTGGGCGGCTATTCTACGGTGAACAACGCGGTGAATCTCGGCCGCCAACAGGGGTATGCTCCGGAGCAGCCGATCAAGTTTTCTCATGCCACACACGCGGGGTTGCACAAAATTGACTGCCAGTATTGCCACGACGGCGCCCGCCGCTCCAAGCAATCGGTCATCCCGGCGGCCAATACCTGTATGAACTGCCATACCGCCATTGACGTGGGGTCGCAGTACGGAACGGCCGAAATCACCAAAATTTACGCCTCCATCGGCTGGGATCCGGTTGAGAAGCAATACATTGAGAACTACGACGACATGACCGAGGCCGACATTGAAAAGGTTTATCGCAAGTGGATTTCCAACATTTATGTGCGCGACATGGGCGATAAAGACCCCAAAAACGACAAGTTGGAAAAAACCGTCAATGAGCAATGGAAAGCCATTAAGGCATCATTGACGAACGAAACCAAAAAGAAAATACAAGGCCCCATTGAGTGGGTGCGCATTCACAACTTGCCCGACCACGCTTATTTCAACCACGCACAGCACGTTGCTGTAGGTAAGGTAGAATGCCAAACCTGCCACGGCCCGGTGGAAGCTATGGAAGTAGTGGCCCAACACTCGCCGCTTTCTATGGGCTGGTGCGTGAACTGCCACCGCCAAACGGAGGTGAAGTTTGCCGAAAACGAATACTACCAATCTTACGAACGCCTACATGAGGAACTCAAAAAAGGCGAGCGCAAAGGAGTGACCGTAGAAGAGATCGGCGGTTTGGAATGCCAAAAATGCCATTATTAATATCCTGAAATCCTTTTTCACAAGTATCTAAGAATCTCGTCATACAATGAAGCAAAAAAATCAAGAGGTTTGGATAGGCGTAGAGCAGCTCGCCAATGATCCTGCTTACCAGAAGCTCGTTGACTCTGAATTCGCTGAAATGCCTGTGGTGGAGCAATTGGCACAGGAAAACGCGCCGGCACTGAATACCAACCGCCGCGACTTTCTCAAGTTTCTGGGTTTCGGCCTGGGCGCTGCTACCATCGCTGCCGGTTGCGAAATTCCGGTGCGCCGTGCCATTCCCTATGTCATCAAACCCGATGAAATTGTGCCTGGAGTAGCGGTTTATTACGCCTCCTCTTTCGTGCAGGGCGGCGACTACTGCGCCATTTTGGTGAAAACCCGCGAAGGCCGTCCGATCAAAATAGAGGGCAACAGCCTCTCCAAAGTGACGAAAGGCGCCACCAGCGCCCGCGCACAGGCCTCCGTGCTGAGTTTGTACGATACCAGCCGTGTGAGCGGACCTTTCCGCATCAAAAACGGAGCATTGCAGCAGCCGGTCAAAAAAACGGAAAGCGGTCCCAACTGGGCCGAGATTGACAAAGAAATCATGGGCAAACTCAAGCCCGAATCGCGCATCCGCATCCTGGCCAATACCGTTCTCAGCCCGACGACCAAAAAAGCGTTTGCCGATTTCAAAGCAAAATACCCCAATGCGCAGGTCGTCATGTACGATCCGGTGTCGTCGGCAGCTATTTTGCAAGCCAACCAAAACAGCTTCAGCCAGGCGGTTATTCCGTCGTACCACTTCGACAAGGCAAAGGTCATCGTCAGCTTTGATGCCGATTTCCTCGGCACCTGGATTTCGCCGGTGGAGTATGCTTCGCAGTACGCTCAAAACCGCAAGGTGGACCCGAAGAACCCGACCATGTCGCGCCACATTCAGGTGGAGAGCCATATGAGCCTCACGGGTTCCAATGCTGACAACCGCATCATGGTGAAGCCTTCCGAGCAGGGCGCGGCCATCGTAGCGTTGTACAACGAATTGGCTACCCTGTTGGGACGGGCGCGGGTAAGCGGTCCGGCACTTGATCCGGCTAAAGTTGCCAAAATCAAAGAAGCCGCGCGAGAACTCTCCGGCGCGCAGGGCAGCAGCCTTGTGGTGAGCGGCTCCAACAATACGGCCGAGCAGATATTGGTGAATGCCATCAACGATATGCTGGGCAACTACGGCGCGACGATCAGTTTCAACGAAGCGTCGCTCCAGCGTCAGGGCATTGATAAGGATGTGCAAACGCTCATCCGCGACATGAACGCCGGCTCGGTGGACGCGCTCTTCGTGATGGACGGCGCCAATCCGGCTTACGACCTGCCCAATTCCGGCGCATTCCGCACGGGCATGGGCAAAGTGGGACTCAAAGTGTCCTTATCCGGCGTACCCAACGAAACGCTCCTGCTGTGCGACTACGCAGCGCCCGGCCACCATTTTCTGGAAAGCTGGGGCGATGCCGAGCCGAAGCGCGGGCACTACAGCCTCATACAGCCGGTTATTGCGCCGCTGTTCAACACCCGGCAGGCAGAGGAAAGCCTGTTGCGTTGGGCTGCTGCCGAAACCCTTGATACTACGGCGGAGCAGCCGTACTTTGAGTATTTGAAAGCGCATTGGAAGCAGGTCATGTTTCCCAACCAAAAGAACTTCTCCATCTTCCAGGCATTCTGGGACAGCACGCTGCACGACGGTGTGTTTGAAGCGCCGCAATCGGTGATCGCTACCGCGTTCTCGGCCAGTGCAAACGAAGCTGCTGCCGAGGTGCGCAAGCCTTCCGATGCGGAGTTGGAAATTGTATTTTTTGAAACCGTCAATATGGGCGCCGGTCAGTACGCCAACAACCCCTGGTTGCTGGAAATGCCCGATCCGCTCGCCCGCACCGTGTGGGGCAACTACCTGACCATACCGGTAAGCTGGGACGGCGAGAATTTCAAGTCGTTCAAAAACCTGAACAACCGCGAGATATACGGCAAAGCCGACATTGTGGAAGTGGAGGCCAATAACTTCAAACAGCGCGTTACTGCGGTGCGCCAGTTCGGCCAGATGCAGGGCACGCTCGGTTTAGCCATCGGCTACGGCCGGGAAGTGACCGGTGAGGTGGGTCGTGCATTGGGCAACAAGGTAGGAGCCGATGTGTATCCCTGGCTCAGCATTGATGCCGAAGGCAATACGCAATACTACGCCGTATCGCCTGCCGTCTCTGACAAGGTGGCGACCGAAGAGGAATTTGCCTGCGTGCAGTACCACCACACGATGGGGGTGACCGAGAAAAACGGGAAGACCTACAAAGACGCCGTTACGGGCAAGAACAAGGAAGTAAACCTGGACGAAAAAGTCTCCTCCCGTCTCAAAGACCCCTTCAACGAGCATGGCTTTCAGGGGGGCATCACCGAGCGCAGCGTCATTTTCAAAGGTTCTCTGAATGAACTGTCGGAACTCACGGAAAATATTCACGAACGGCGCTCAGAGGCGGCACATTTGAATGCGCAAACCCTCTATCCGACGCAACAATACACGAAGGACATCTACTCGCAAGGGCATTGGTGGGCGATGCACATTGACCTCAATGCCTGCACCGGCTGCGGCGCCTGCCAGGTGGCCTGCGTAGCGGAAAACAACGTGCCGGTGGTGGGTAAAAAAGAGGTGTCGCGCCACCACGAAATGACCTGGTTGCGCATAGACCGCTACTTCTACGGCGATTACGAGAACCCGCGCGTGGTATATCAGCCGATGATGTGCCAGCACTGTGACAACGCGCCTTGCGAGAACGTATGTCCGGTGGCCGCTACCAACCACAGCAGCGAGGGGCTTAATCAAATGACCTACAACCGCTGCATCGGCACCCGCTACTGCGCCAACAACTGCCCGTACAAAGTGCGCCGTTTCAATTGGTTGGATTACACTACTGCCGATTTGTTCGGAAGCAACGAATACCGCGTCAACGGTGAGGAAATTCCTTACTACGCTGACAACTTGGTGCGCATGGTACTCAATCCCGATGTAACGGTGCGTTCGCGCGGCGTCATCGAGAAGTGCAGCTTCTGCGTACAGCGCATTCAGGAGGGCAAGCTCACCGCCAAGCGCGAAGGCCGCCGCCTCCACGATGCCGATGTAAAATCGGCCTGTCAAACGGCCTGCCCCACCGGCGCGATCACCTTCGGCGACCGCAACAACCCGGAGAGCGCCGTAGCACAGAAGATGGACAGCCCGCTGAACTATTTGGTACTGGAAGAGATCAACGTCATGTCTTCCGTCAATTACGGTGCGCGCGTCAACAACAGCAGCGAGAAATTGGATGCCTGAACCCGGAATGTTCCGGCAAATTGAAATTTGAACAACGAATTGATTTTTCAAAATAGAACCTAATGAGCGTTGTAGTATCACCCATTCGGGAACCCTTGATAGAAGGTGGCAAAACCTACCATCAGATAACCGAAGACATTTGTTCTCCCACGGAGAAAGCGCCCAATCTGGCCTGGATCATCGCTTTTACGCTTTCCACGATTTTCCTCGGCGTATTTGTGTTTACGGTCGCCTGGACGATTTACTTCGGTATCGGTACCTGGAACCTCAACCGCACCATCGGCTGGGGCTGGGATATTACCAACTTCGTGTGGTGGATCGGTATCGGCCACGCAGGAACGCTGATTTCGGCTATCCTTTTGCTGTTCCGCCAACGCTGGCGCACAGGGGTAAACCGGGCGGCAGAAGCCATGACCATCTTTGCCGTAATGTGTGCGGGCCAGTTTCCGCTCATACACATGGGGCGCTTGTGGCTCGGCTTTTTCATCTTCCCGTATCCCAATACGCGGGGGCCGCTGTGGGTCAACTTCAACTCGCCGCTGCTGTGGGACGTGTTTGCCATCTCCACGTACCTGACGGTATCTCTGCTGTTCTGGTATTCAGGTTTGGTGCCTGACCTGGCTACTATCCGCGACCGCTCCAAGGGGATTCGTCGCAAAATCTACAATGCATTTTCATTCGGCTGGACCGGCTCTGCCAAGCACTGGCAGCGGTTTGAGAGCTTGGCCTTGGTTTTGGCCGGCTTGTCAACACCGCTCGTATTGTCGGTTCACACCATCGTATCCTTCGACTTTGCCACGTCGGTCATTCCCGGTTGGCACACCACCATATTCCCGCCGTACTTTGTGGCAGGTGCCATTTTCTCCGGCTTCGCCATGGTGCAAACGCTGATGGTGATTACCCGGAAGGTATTGAAATTGGAAGAGTACGTCACTTTGCAGCACATTGATAGCATGAACAAGGTGATCCTGCTCACGGGTACTATCGTGGGGGTGGCCTATCTCACCGAATTATTTATTGCCTGGTACTCCGGCTATTTGTATGAGCAGTACGCCTTCTACAACAGGGTACTGGGGCCGTACTGGTGGTCGTATGTGGGCATGATGGCCTGTAACGTATTGTCGCCGCAGGTATTCTGGAGCAGAAAGATTCGCCGCAGTGTAGTATGGACTTTTGTAATGTCCATTTTCGTAAACATCGGGATGTGGTTTGAGCGCTTTGTGATCATCGCGACTACGCTGGCCCGCGATTACATACCTTCCTCCTGGAGTTACTATGTACCGTCTTGGGTGGAAATCGGTATCTTCCTCGGCACGATGGGCTTGTTCTTTACTTTGTTCCTGTTCTTTACCCGCGTGGCGCCGGTGATTGCCGTAGCGGAGGTGAAAGCCATTCTGAAAGCCGGCGGCGATCAGTACATCGGCCCGAACGCTACGCATCAGCACCACACACATGGAGAGGTGAAAACGGGCGCACATTAAAACACAAAATTTAAAATTGTTCTTTAATCGAGCATAGACATGAATAAGGAAAAAGAGGTCATTTACGGTTTGTACGACGACGAAGAGATTCTCTTGAGCGCCGTGAAACAAGCAAGAGCAGACCACCTCGACATCATGGATGTTTACACCCCGTTTCCGGTGCATGGTTTGGATCATGCCATGGGAATGGAGGAAAGCCGCCTGCACATTGCGGGGTTTGTTTACGGCGCCATCGGCACGCTGACGGCATTTTTGTTTATGACCTGGGTATTCACCCGCGACTGGCCGATCATTTTCGGCGGCAAGCCGTATTGGTCGGTGCCGGCTTTTATTCCCATCACCTTTGAATTGACGGTGTTGTTCTCTGCCATCGGCATGACAGTGACATTTTTCACGATATGCGGATTAGCGCCCGGCCGCACCAACCCGACCTTGGACGACCGCATCACCGACGACAAATTTTGCCTTGCTTTTGATGCAAGCGATTCGGGGGAAGATGTTCGCGACGGCTTGCGCAATTTCCTGAGCAGCACCGGCGCATCGGAAGTGAACTTGAAGACGATTTAATCGCCATTATAAAACGAGCTTAAATGAAGACCATTAAGCAAATTGCTTTTGTACTTGCCATTGCTATTATATTGCAGGCATGCAAGCCCGCCGGGGGAGAAAACACCGGTAGAGAATACATGCCCGACATGGCGCACCCGGTTTCTTATGAGGCCAATGCTTACGACGCATATAAGTATCATACCTGGGACGAACAGAGCGTGATGACCCGCAAAGAACTGACCAACCGGATGCATCCGGTGAACGGTACCGTTCCGCGCGGCTATGCCGGCGTGTTTTTTGCTTCCGGCAGCGAGGCGCAGGGCGCCGCTATGGACAACCTCCGCGGAAAGAGCAATCCCAATGCCATTGCCGTACCGGTAAACGGGAAAGTGCCGTATTACTACGCCGACACGCCGGAGGAACGGCTGCGCGCTACAGCGGAAATCATCAACAATCCATTTCCCATCACGGATGCAGGCCTGGCGCGGGGTAAAGAACTCTATACCATTTTCTGCGGCGTTTGCCACGGGGAAAAGGGCGATGGCGCCGGATACTTGGTGCGCGACCCCGATCCGGCGACAGGTGATGCCGGCGGTAAATATCCGGCGGCTCCGGCCAACTTCCTCACCGATGACTTGTCGGCAGCATCCAACGGCCGCTATTACCATGCCATCATGTACGGCCTGAATGTGATGGGGGGCTATGCAGATAAAATCTCTTATGAAGAGCGTTGGCAGGTGATACACTACATCCGGTCGCTGCAGGCTGTTGAAAAAAAGCTGGTGTATAACGAAAGCAAAAACACACTGGAGCCTTCGTTTGGCACGCCGGCATCTCAGATTGCCAAGACCTTAGCGACTTCGGTAAGTGATAATACAACTCCGGCAGGGCCGACACAGTAAAAGAACAACAGAGACAGGGGCGCTCGTTTGCGCCTCTACGACGAGCATAAATTTTCAAAGACACACTTTAATACGATTCGGACAATGGATCAATTCGTATTCGACACAAAAAAGCGCTGGGTATTAGGCGGCGGTATGATTCTGGGCCTGCTGTGCCTGCTCATTACGTTCTTCACGGATGACCAGTTTCACACCCGATTCTGGACCAACTTCCTCCACAATTCGGTATTCTTTACCGGCATTGCTTTTATCTCGCTGTTCATTTTATCGGCGTTTACTACGGCGCTCGCCGGATGGAGCACGCTCATCAAGCGGATTTGGGAGGCGTATTCGCTGTTTATGATCCCCGGCCTTATACTGATGCTGGTTATCGCTGCAGGCGTGTGGGGCCACTGGCACCACCTCTACCATTGGGCCGACGAGGCAGCAGTGAAAGCTGACCGGATAATGCTTGGCAAATCGAGTTTCCTCAACAAAAACTGGTACGCCTTCGGCACGCTCATCATAGTGGGCGCCTGGATATTTTTTGCAATGAGAATTCGCAAATACTCTACCGAAGAAGACAAGAACGGTCCCGGTACGGACTTCAGCTACCACCGCAAAATCCGCATCTTTTCGGTGATTTTCCTGCCCTTGGCCGGTTTCAGCAGCGCTGCCATGATCTGGCAATGGATCATGTCGCTCGATGCACACTGGTACAGCACCCTGTTTGCGTGGTACACCGGAGCAAGCTGGTTTTTATCGGCGATGTCGCTCACGATCCTTACCGTTATCTACCTCCGGGGGCAGGGCTATCTGCAACATGTGACGGCCGATCACCTGCACGATCTGGGCAAATACCTGTTTGGCATCAGCGTGTTTTGGACGTACCTGTGGTTTTCGCAGTACATGCTGATTTGGTATGCCAATATCGGTGAGGAGACCATTTATTTTCGGGAGCGAATGGACAATTACAAACCGTTGTTTTTCCTCAATCTGGCCATCAACTTCCTGGTGCCGTTTTTTATATTCATGCGTAACGACACCAAGCGCAAGGTCGGTTCGGCTGCATTTGTCGCCATCGTGGTTTTCATCGGGCACTGGCTCGATTTCTTCCTGATGATTAAGCCGGGGGCCCGCATCACCGCTATGGAAGCCGCAGCACACAGCGCCGGAGGAGCGCACGATGCCGTGGCGCATGGTGCCGGTATGCCTTTTGCCATCGGCTTTTCATTTCCCGGTTTGTTGGAAATAGGCACCATGATCGGCTTTTTGAGCTTCTTCTTCTACATGGTTTTTACACGGCTCGCGCAGGCATCATTGACGCCGAAGAACGATCCGTACATAGAGGAAAGTTTACACCATCAAGTGGTATAAAATCATAAACAATTTGCGCCGTATGGCATTTAACTGACGGCAGTTTTATAAACTTCAACTACTCAAAATAATGACGGTCTTACTCGGTCTTCTCATCGTTCTTCTCGTTGTCGTCATTGTGGTTCAAATCGGCAAAGTGTCCGAGTTATCTGCAAAAATTCGCGGAGAGGAAGAAATGCAAGAGGTGATTAACAAGAAGCAGGCTATGTGGTCGCTACTTTTTATGATCGTTTTCTTGCTTGCGGTGTCGGTTTCAGGCGCACATTACAACAATTGGTACCTCGGCTTCGGTCCGCACGCTTCGGCATCAGAGCACGGCGGCTCTATAGACAGTGCGTTTAAAATCACGCTGTATGCTACGGGTATCGTATTTGTCATCACCCACATTCTGCTGTTTTACTTCGCCTACAAATATCGCGGCAGCCGCAGCCGTAAAGCCACTTATGTACCGCACGACAACAAATTGGAAATCGTGTGGACGGCAGCGCCGGCTCTGGTTATGGCATTTTTGGTAATCAACGGCTTAGATACCTGGAACGAGGTAATGGCCGACGTGAAACCCGGAGAAGACTACATGGAAATAGAGGCAGTGGCCGAACAGTTCGGCTGGACCATCCGCTATCCCGGTGAAGACAACGTACTCGGCGAACGCAATTACAAACTCATTTCCGGCGACAACCCGGTGGGGCAAAACTGGAAAGACGAAAAGAATTTAGACGACTTCATGCCCACTGAAATCGTATTGCCGGTGGGCAAGCGTATCCGGGTTCGCATCACCTCTAAAGACGTGTTGCACAACTTCTACCTGCCGCATTTCCGGGTGAAGATGGATGCTGTGCCGGGCATGCCTACTTACTTCGTATTTACGCCGAAAACGACAACCGAGGCGTATCGGGAAGTGCTGAGCGACTACAAAGAATATCAGGCGCCTTCCGACCCTGCCGACCCTGCCGGTCCGCAGCTTTGGGAGACTTTTGAATACGAATTGGCTTGCGCCGAACTCTGCGGAACCGGCCACTTTAGTATGAAAAAAATCGTAAAGATCGTTCCCGAAGACGAGTATAAGGCTTGGTTGGAAAAGCAGCAGTCGTACTACTACAGCCAAATTCGCGGCTCTGAGTATGATCCTTTCTCTGATGTATGGTTTGAAAGTGAGATCAAGGAGCGCAGAACGACCTTTAAGGGCAATCTGGCGGAAGCCCTCACGGCAACCACGCCCGACAAAAAGACCCTCCGCTTTGAGTACGTCCGCTTTGAAACGGGTTCTGAAAAATTGACGCCGGTTTCTCAATATGAGTTGGGCTTTCTGGTGGATGCCATGAAAGATAACCCCGGCATGACCATTGAACTGGCCGGCCATACAGACAACACCGGCGATGCCGCCGCTAACCAAACCATCTCGGAGGCGCGAGCCAAAACGGTGTATGATTTCTTAGTGGAGAAAGGCGTAGCGCCCGGCAGAATGCGCGCTGCCGGCTACGGCCCCAACCGTCCTGTGGACACCAACGATACGCCCGAAGGCCGTGCCAAGAATCGCCGCACAGAGTTCCGTATTCTTACGCAATAGTTTTTAACATCCGGACCAAAAATAAAAATACAGCAAATGGCTACCAGCACTTTATCTAATCAGGCCACTTACGATGAGGATGTTCTCATTCAGGAACTGGGGTATGACGACCATTTCCACGAACATCATCATGGCGACAAATTCCAGTCGAATTTCATTACGACTTATATTTTCAGCCAGGATCACAAGATGATCGCCAAGCAATTCCTCATCACGGGGATGTTCTGGGCCATCATCGGCAGTTTGATGTCGTTGGTGTTCCGGCTTCAACTCGGTTTTCCGGAAGAGAGCCTGCTCTGGCTCAAGCCTTTCCTCGGCAAGTGGATTGTAGTGAGCAACGGTATCGGCTCGTTGTCGCAGGAGTTTTATTATGCGCTCGTGACCATGCACGGCACCATATTGGTGTTTTTTGTACTCACGGCCGGGTTGAGCGGTACGTTTAGCAACCTGCTCATTCCGTTGCAGGTAGGCGCACGCGACATGGCCTCGCCCATGCTCAATATGTTCTCTTACTGGTTTTTCTTTCTGGCCGGTGTGGTGATGTTCTTATCGCTCTTTTTGAGCACCGGGCCGTTTTCCGGCGGATGGACGGCTTACCCGCCCTTGAGTATTCTTCCACAGGCCTCGTCCGGTTCCGGAGCGGGTATGACCTTGTGGGCGCTGAGCTTGGTGCTGTTTGTGGTGTCGGTGTTGTTGGGCGGTATCAATTACATTACTACCGTTCTCAATTTGCGCACCAAGGGTATGACCATGTGGCGGCTGCCGCTTACGATATGGGCGTTTTTTGTGACGGCCATCATCGGCTTGTTGTCCTTCCCGGTTTTGGTATCCGCATTCCTCTTAGTGATATTCGACCGCAGCTTCGGCACGAGTTTCTTCCTGAGTGAGATATTTATCGGCGGTCAGGCGCTGGAGAATGTGGGCGGTAGCCCGGTGTTGTATCAGCACTTGTTTTGGTTCCTCGGCCACCCGGAGGTTTATATTATCATATTGCCTGCAATGGGCTTGGTATCGGAAGTGCTTGCGGTGCAAAGTCGCAAACCGATTTTCGGTTACAAGGCGATGGTGTTCTCTATTTTGGCTATTGCCTTTCTGTCGTTCATTGTATGGGCGCACCACATGTTTATGTCCGGGGTCAACCCGTTCATTTCCAACTTCTTCGTGATTTTCACACTCATCATTGCCGTTCCTTCGGCGGTGAAAGTGTTCAACTGGATTTCGACCCTGTACAAGGGCAACATCCGCTTCAACGGGGCCAGTTTATTTGCCATCGGTTTCGTTTCGATGTTCATTTCCGGCGGTTTGACGGGTATTTTCCTCGGCAACTCCGCTATTGACATTCAATTGCACGACACCTATTTCGTGGTGGCGCACTTCCACATTGTGATGGGGGTTGCGGCATTCTTCGGCATGTTCGCGGGCATTTACCACTGGTTTCCCAAAATGTATTCCCGTTTCATGAACGAAACGATGGCCAAAATTCACTTCTGGGGTACCATGATCGGTGCGTATGCCATCTTCTGGCCGATGCACTACACGGGCATGGCCGGCGTGCCGCGGCGTTACTATGCATTCGATACGTTTGAAACGTTCCGCCACTTCGCCGAGTTGAACCAGTTCATTACGGTAGCGGCTATTATCACCTTCTTTTTCCAGGTGTTGTTTGTAGTCAATTTCTTCTACAGCATCTGGTACGGCAAAAAAATGACCACGAAAAATCCGTGGGGCGCTACTACGCTGGAATGGACGACACCGATTCACGCCGGTCACGGCAACTGGGAAGGCAATATCCCTGCTGTACAGCGCTGGCCTTATGATTACGGCAAGCATGGCCGGGAGTTTATTTCGCAAGTTGAGCCAATGGCCGAGGGCGAACGAGACGGAGGGCATTAATAATAAACAGGCAATAGCGTGTCAACAAAAGTAACGACAGCAAGCTCAGCAGGGCTATTGGGGCAAAAAGTGCAGGACTATGTAGTGCTTGTAAAGTTCAGATTGTCTGCAACGGTGGTTTTTTCATCCGTCATGGCATTCCTGATCGGCGCCTTTGGTTCTGTAAACGGATGGGCGGTACTTACGCTGGCACTGGGTGGATTTTTGGTGACCGGAGCGGCCAACGCGCTCAATCAGGTGCTGGAAAAAGATTACGACCGGCTGATGAAACGCACAGCCGATCGCCCCTTAGCCGCAGGGCGAATGAAAGTATCGGAAGCCGTAATGGCGGCCGGTTTTATGTGCCTCGCCGGCATCACCCTGTTGGCGCTATTCAATCCCTGGACGGCGTTTTTGGGAATGGTAGCCTTGGTGAGTTATGCGTTTGTTTACACCCCGCTCAAGCGCATTTCGCCCATAGCGGTCACGGTGGGCGCCATACCCGGTGCATTGCCCACGATGATCGGTTGTGTGGCGGCGCAGGGGGAGATCACTGCACTGGCATGGTCTTTATTTTTGATACAGTTTTTGTGGCAGTTTCCTCATTTCTGGTCTATTGGATTTTTAGGATTTGAGGACTATCGCAAGGCAGGTTATCAGCTTATGCCTGGTATTGATGCGCCCGATCGCGGCGCGGCGCGGCAGGCTTTGGGCTATTCGCTGTTGCTGTTGCTCGCAGGCGCTTTGCCTTATGTGCTTGGCGCTACCGGCGTGGTTTCATTAGTCGTTGTGTCGGCGTTGGGGCTGGGCTATGTGTTTTTGAGTTGGCGTTTTGTGAAACGACACGACCGCAAATCGGCACTGGGACTTATGTTTTATTCATTTGCCTACATTCCTTTTACCTTATTGGCGCTTTTCGCCGATAAAATTTAAACATACATGAACGCACCTGCGACAAGAGTGGAATACAATAGGAGAAATAAGATACCTGCGGCGAAGTTTGCGCTTTGGGTAGCCTGTGCGAGTATTACCATGATGTTTGCAGCCCTCACCAGTTCGTACATCGTGCGCCGGGCAGCCGGCAACTGGCTGGAGTTTCCGCTCCCCAAGGTATTTCTCATCAGCACCATAGACATTGTGTTGAGCAGCGTGGCGCTTCATCTGGCATACCGGGCGTTCAAAAACGGACGGGAACAGGCTTATAAAATACTTCTAAGCGTGGCCCTCATACTGGGCTTCGCCTTCCTGTTGTTGCAATACCAGGGCTGGATGGCCTTGCAGAACATGGGCGTGATGATGACAACCAACCCTTCAGGGTCATTTGTATATGTGATTTCGGGTGTACACGCCGCGCACATTTTGGGCGGTATTGCGGCCATACTCGTAGCGGTATTGCATGCGTTCGTTTTGCCCTTCCGGGTGACGGAGCAGCGCAAACTCCGCTTTGAACTCACGCTGACTTACTGGCATTTTGTTGATTTTCTTTGGGTATATTTATTTTTCTTTTTTATCACACAATCGTAAACACGCAAAAATCGGATAACCGATGGCTTCACAAACGGATCATCTCGAACTGGAACACGAGGTACACGACGGCACAGAGGACTGGTCGGGCGGTAAAGCGCCTTTTAATACCAGCTACGGAAAGCTCATGATGTGGTATTTCCTGTTGTCGGACTCTTTTACCTTCGCCGGCTTACTCATTGCCTACGGTGCTTTGCGATTCAGCAGCCCTACCTGGCCAAGCCCTGACTTTGTGTTTTCCACACATCCTTTCGGCGATTCCCACCTGCCGTTGATTTTTGTTACTATCATGTCGTTCCTGCTTATCATCAGTTCCGTGACGATGGTGCGCGGCGTACAGGAAGGCAAACGCGAAAATAAAAACGGCGTGGTGTTTTGGCTGCTCATGACTGTACTCGGCGGGGCTGCGTTCCTCGGCTGCCAAGCCTGGGAATGGACCAACCTCATCGCCACGGAGCACATGTCGTTGACAACCAACCCATTCAGTGTACACAACGATGCCGGGGTGTATTTGGCTGAAGACGGTTCGGACGCTAAAAAAGATGGGAAAATTGAATCTTTTGTTTCCGGCGACGGGTACCTTATTCATAGAGCGGTAGTGCTCACCGACGACAACGATCCGAGAGGCAAAGCCGATCATCATGCCGATGATCATGGCGATGGCGGCGGCCATCACCACGAGGTATTTGTGTACAAAAGCCAATTGCCGTTAGATCAAACCCATCAACTCATTGATGAACGGGGCTACATTCATCGCAAATTCAAGTTGACGGAGGGGCTTGATGCCGGGAAAGTGAAAACGGAGGAATTCGGCCCGAAGGCATTCGGCGCGCTCTTCTTTTTCATCACGGGCTTCCACGGCTTTCACGTTTTTTCCGGAGTGGCGTTTTTGTTAATCATTGCAGTAAATGCGGCTTCCGGCTTATACACAGCCCGCCGAAACGGCTATGAAATGGTAGAGAAAATCGGTTTGTACTGGCACTTTGTGGACTTAGTGTGGGTATTCGTTTTTCTCGTTTTCTACCTTCTTTAATTTCACAAACAAAAAAACTGGCATACCATGCATCTCAGCTACGAAGAATCTATAAAGCACGTCTATAAAGGCTTGGTCATTCTGGCCGTTGTCACGCTCATTGAGGTATTCCTTTCACTGATCGGCAAGGGCGACTTTTTCCCTGCGCTGTCCAATGCTGCGCCCAAGGTCACACTTATCATTACCGGTCTTTTAATCATCGTTTTATCGCTGTATAAAGCCTACTACATCATCGGCGACTTCATGCACATGAAATACGAGGTACGCGGCTTGGCGCTCACGGTGTTGTTGCCTACCCTGTTGTTGGTGTGGGCCATCATTGCTTTCTTGCAGGAAGGCGGTTCATGGGGCGCTCGTCGCGAGTGGGTACGGCAAAAAAACATTGTTCCCGCTGAACAAACCGCTAAGCCGGGACCGCAAGGAATGATAATGCCGGGCGAAGAGGATGTTTACTTTCGTATGTTCTGAGAGAACACTTTTATTGAAAAAGGTATTGATCTGGAAGCCCGGTCTATCATTGCGTCGCTGATTCGCCATTTACCCGATGCTAGTGATGAGACCATTGCTAATCTCAGCTCCAAACCGGTCAGCCTGGTAGCTCAAGTGTGCCAAGATATTGCATCTGAAAACTCCTGAGTAGGGCGGTTCGATTACCCGCGATTCTATAAGTCTCTTCTGTTACGTCCGCATTGCGCCCTGTCAGATATACACAGCATTCTGGCGGGAATGAGGAAAAAATCTATCTTTGCCCCCTCATTCAAAAGCATATTCCATCGCCATGATGACTGCGCGCGACATTCGCAAAACTTTCCTCGAATTCTTTGCTTCCAAAGGACACAAAATCGTGCCCTCTGCTCCTATTGTGAACCGGGACGACCCCACTCTTATGTTCACCAATGCTGGGATGAACCAGTTCAAAGACTTTTTTCTCGGTAACAAAACGCCGGATAATCCGCGCATCGCCGATACCCAAAAGTGCATGCGCGTTTCGGGCAAGCACAACGACCTCGAAGATGTAGGCTACGACGGCACGCACCACACCATGTTTGAAATGCTCGGCAACTGGAGTATCGGCGATTATTTCAAAGACGAAGCCATTGCATGGAGCTGGGAACTGCTGCACGAAAAATTCGGCATTCCCAAAGACCGCCTTTATGCCACTGTGTTCGGCGGCGATGAAAAGGAAAACTTGGAACGCGACGACGAATCGCTTGAGTTTTGGCTCCGCTTTCTCCCGCGCGAGCACATCCTGTACGGCAACAAAAAAGATAACTTCTGGGAGATGGGCGATACCGGCCCCTGCGGCCCCTGCTCCGAAATACATGTGGACCTGCGCAGCGATGCCGAACGCGCTCAAACGCCGGGCCGGGATTTGGTGAACCAAGATCATCCCCAAGTGGTGGAAATCTGGAACAACGTGTTCATTCAGTTCAATCGCAAGGCCGACAGCTCGCTTGAACTGCTGCCCGCCAAACATGTGGACACCGGAATGGGCTTCGAACGCCTCACGATGGTACTTCAAGGTAAACAATACACCTACGATACAGATATTTTCACCCCCGTCATCCACTTTGTGGAGCAGGTGAGCGGCAAAAAGTACAACGGCTCTTACGAGCGCTCGGCAAAGAGCGATATTGCCATGCGCGTCATTGCCGACCACATCCGCTCCGTGGCCTTCACCATTGCCGACGGGCAGTTGCCCGGCAACGCCGGCGCCGGCTATGTGGTGCGCCGCATTTTGCGCCGCGCCGTGCGCTATTACTACTCCTTCCTCGATATTCGCGAGCCGTTGCTGCATCGGCTCATCCCCATGCTCGCCGACTGGTTCGACGATGTTTTCCCGGAACTGAAAGCACAGCAGGCGCAAATCGCCAAAATTATCGAAGGCGAAGAAGCGGCTTTCCTCCACACGCTCGAAAACGGAATCCGACGGTTTGAGGGATTGGACACAACGGGCGGCGTGATACGCGGCGAGGATGCGTTCGACCTCTTGGATACCTTCGGTTTTCCCATTGACCTCACCCGCCTCATGGCCCAAGAAAAGGGGTTAGAGGTGGACAATGAAGGCTTCGAGCGCGCCCTTCAGGAGCAAAAGCAACGCTCCCGCGCCGATGCGCAAAAGGAAGTGGGTGACTGGGTGACCGTGACCGGCGGACAGGGCGAGGCCGTCAGTTTTGTAGGATACGATACGCTCTCTGTGGAGGGCGCTCGCATACTGCGATACCGCACCGTAAAAGCCAAAGGCAAAGATCAATATCAGATCATACTTGACCGCACGCCTTTTTACGCCGAAAGCGGTGGGCAGGCGGGCGACACGGGTAAACTATCGGTCGGTGGAGAGGAGCTTTTGGTGTTAGATACCCAAAAGGAAAACGACCTGTTTATTCACGTCGTCCATAAATTGCCGTCCGATCCTGCTGCGCCGGTTACTGCACAAGTGGACCCCGAAAAGCGCCGGGCGGTATCGAGCAACCACTCGGCCACGCACCTCATGCATGCTGCACTGCATCGCATTCTCGGCGCGCATGCCCAGCAAAAAGGACAGGACGTGACGGATGAACGCCTGCGTTTCGACTTTTCCCACTTCCAAAAAGTGACCGAAGAGGAAGTGAAAGCTATAGAGGCATTGGTGAATGCCAAAATTCGCGAAAACATTGCATTGGAAGAAGATCGCAACGTTCCCATCGAAGAAGCGCGCAAGATGGGCGCCATGATGTTGTTTGGGGAAAAATACGGCGAAGAGGTGCGGGTGGTCACGTTCGATAAAGACTTTTCCCGCGAGTTGTGTGGCGGTACCCATGTATCGGCTACGGGGCAAATCGGATTGTTTAAAATAGTGGCCGAAGGCGCCGTAGCGGCCGGCATTCGCCGCATAGAAGCCGTAACGGCTGCCGGAGCAGAAGTCTATATAGAACAGGAACTGGAAGAATTGCAAGCACTGCGCGCCGCGCTCAAGAATACCAATAACGCGGTGCAGGCCGTGCATTCGTTGCAAGACGAAAACAAACAACTGCGCAAAGAATTAGAGCGCCTCATCGCTGCCCAGGCCGGCGCGCTCAAAGGCGAATTGGCCGCTAAAGCGGAATCCCTCAACGATGCCAACTTCATCGCGGCCATCGTACCGCTCAACGACGCCAACGCCGTCAAAACGCTGGCCTACCAATTGGAAAAAGAATTGGGTAGTGCGCTGATCGTACTCGGCGCCGTAGTGGGCGACAAGCCTCTGCTCACGGTCATCATCAGTCAAGACTTAGTGGATGCAAAGGGTTTACATGCCGGAAACATGGTGCGCGAGTTGGCCAAAGAAATACAAGGCGGCGGTGGTGGCCAGCCTTTCTTCGCTACGGCAGGCGGCAAAGATGCCGGCGGCTTAGAGCGGGCAATTGCTAAAGCGAAAGCGTTGGCAGGGAAATAATTACATCCGCACGCTCGCTGTTTTTTACTCCGATATGGCGCGCAGGTTTTTGAAGGTTTTTCACCCCAATGCAAACTCCAAAGCTCGATACTCCATCCAACTGTATGTCTTTCGATGCAGGGTGAAGCCGACGTGGCCACCCTTTGCCGGGGCTTCCAGAAAGAGATAAGGATGATGGCGGCACAGTTCCAGCGGGGTGCATTCGGGCGAGAGGATGGGGTCGTTTTGGGCGTTGACCAACAGTGCGGGTACCCGGATGCCGGCCATAAAATTGACTGCCGAAGCATGGCGGTAAAACGCATCCGCATCGGCAAAACCGTTGATGGGCGCAGAAAAGAACTCGTCAAAATCGCGCCAGGTTTTTACTTTATCGAATTTGGACAGGTCTATGGCTTCAGGGAATTGCGCGGCTTTGTACTCTATTTTTTTGCGGAGTTTGGTATAAAACCGGTTTTTGTAAAACCGATTGGTCGGCAGTTCCAGCGTACGGATGCTCGATTCAATATCGCAGGGGGTAGAAAATGCGATGCCTTTTTTCACTGGGTCGGGAATCTGCGCGCCGTGTACGCCGAGGTATTTGAGGGTAATACTGCCGCCCATACTGTACCCGATGAGCACGATTTCTTCATAATTACGCGTGCGCAAGGCGTGTCGTATCACCTCCCCGAAGTCGTCTATTTCGCCGTGATTATACAGGCGCAGTTTTCGGTTCATTTCTCCGCTGCAGGAGCGGCAGTTCCAGGCCAATGCGTCCCAGCCTTGCGCTGCAAAGAAACGGGCGGCGCCCTGAATATAGCTGCGCCGGGAGTTGCCCTCCAGGCCGTGGGATAAAATAACGAGCCGCTTCGCCCCGCGGTCAAGCCAGTCCAAATCCACAAAATCGCCATCGGGTAATTCGAGGCGTTCACGCTCGTAAGGTGCCGTTATGCGCCGGGCGAGCGAAGGAATGATGGTTTGCGCATGGCCGTTCCATTGGTAAAAGGGCGGCCGCAAGTAGGAAGACCGTTCAATCAAAGGCATATCGGCATCCGGATTCGTTCCATTATTTGACCTCGTAGCACTCCAGCGCGGCGCGGCGCGGAGAGAGTATAGCGCTGCGGTCGTCTTCGGCCACGATGTAGTATTGCATTCCTTTGGCGTAAGGGAGTGTAATGGCCCAGAGGTTGTCGGCGGCAGCGCCGTCGTTGTGTTCGCCGTCGTCGGAGAGTTCGGTTTTTTGAAAAGCGCCGGCTTTGCCTTGTCGGTAAAACACCCAAACCCGGCGGGCATTTTCCACGTTGGCCGTTATGAGTACATCCGTGTTTTGTGCGGTGTGTTTTACCGCTCCCATGCGCGGCGGCTCCTTTTGCAGGAGCGGGTGCGCGGCGAGGTATTCGGCGCGGCGGCCCATCAGTTGAGCAATGCCGATGATATTCGATTTATCGGCTTTGGCGGTAGAGTCTATGTTTTGGCGAAAGCCCTCATAATCATAGAGCTTGTTGAGGTCTTTTTGTACAATGGGATCAACGAGCTTCTGCAATTCCCGTGCGCGCTTGAGGTAGGCGCCGTTGGCAAATTCGTCTTCCAGCATGGTGCGAATGTGCGCCACATATATTTTTCGCCACAGGTCGTTGGAGAGCAATTGCAGGATAAGCGGGCGCTTGGGGTTGCGCTCTAAATAGTGCAAAAACGGGCTGAGCGTTTGCATCTTCTCATCGGACAGCGCAGCCTCGTCAATGCCGTTGTGGCGAAAGCCGCCGAAAGCCATGTTGAGATCCCAGATCACGGGGTGGAAAATGCCGGAACTGTCTTTGTAGAGGTAGTAATTGTGACAAAACTTGCCGAGGTAGCTGTCTAAGTTGAGCGTCAGGTTATTAAAAGCAAGCATCCACAGGGCCTGGTCAATATTGAGAACAGACTCCAATTGCTGAGGCGAGCGGTTGAGAATGGCCGTGAAATCAATTAAATCGCTCCAATTACCTTCCTCTAATTCGTAGAGGCTTTGGTAGCAGAGCGAATCCTCACCGAGATACTGCAAGGAAGCGTGTTCGCTCGGCGGGCAGTTTTTGGGCGGTTTCACGTTCCAGTCGGAAGGATCGCATTTGATGAGCGTGCCTTTGCCGTTATCGAAATACCGCTGAAGGAAAGGGCGATCTATGGATTCTGTATTGTGATACAGGCCGATGAAGGCATCGTTGACATAGAGCCGCGCAAAATTGGCTTGCGGCGCTGCCATGTAGCGTCCTGCAATTTCGTAGGCGAGCACCTCGCGCAGAAAGCTGGGGTCGCGAAAAGCATTGGCCAATTTCACCGCAGTGAAACCGCCGGGCAACTCCAGGTCCTTATCCGTAAAATTGATTTTGATGTTAAACGGCAGTTTGGTAGAACCGCTTTTGCGCACGCTAAAGTAGGAACTGTTGCCTTTGTAGCGCACGCCCACGCCTTTGTAGCGTACCCCGTTGATGAGCGCATCGCCGGCGAGGCGCTCGTCATTGCCGATTTGCTTGAGCGAGTCGAGGATGGTGTCCCAATGCTTTTCCGGGAAATAGAGCTTTACATCCACCACTGTGCCGGCCTTGTAGAAGTCTTGCGCTTGCGGTTGTGCTTGCGCTTTTGGTTGAGCTTGCACAGATACGGACAGCAGTAGGCAGACAAGGGCAAGTTTTAGCCGACCTGCAACGGACAACAGAAAAGTCAAAAGGCAAATTGGCAAAGGGCAAAACGGCAACCACGCCAAAGACCTGCCTCTGTGCAGTGCCGGAAAATCATTACTGGTTAATTTCATCCAAACTGGCTTTGTGAAACTCAAACATATAGCGCGGCGGGTCATAGCTCACCATGCGGGCGTTTTCGGCAAAGATGTAATACTCAATGCTGCGGGCGCCGCCCACCGGCGCAATGTTGATGCCGTATATACCGTCATTGGCGGATTCGTCTTCGCTTTTGCCGTCGTCGGCCATACCGGCTTCGTTGAAAGGCCCGTTTTCGTTGAAGCGGTAAAATATTCTCACCCGTTTGGGGAATTCATCCACTCTGGCCTGAATCTTGAAAGTCGTCAGCATCACTGCCGAGAGCCGTTCCCGTCGTTGCACCTTGATGTCGCTGATGCGGGGCGGAATCACAATTAATTCCGGATGTTTTTTGAGGTAATCTCCTCTGGGCGACATTACTTCTACGATTCCGGGTATCTTACTTTTTTTGCCGATGGTGCTTTTCAGGCTTTGGTCAAACTCTGAGAGGGTGTAGGGCCAGCCGGCATCTTTACTCAGGTCGGAGCGGATGAGCGCCTGCAATTGTTTTGCCCGGGTTTCGTAGCGGTCATTGGTCAGAAAGTCTTTCGTCAATGAAACCATGTGAGAGAGGTACATTTTTTTGTACAGTTCATTGCTGAGCAATTGGCTGATGAGGGGCCGCTCAGAGTACTCGGCATGAAGCAGCGGGTCCAACTGTACCACCGCGTTGGCCTTGAGATCGGAGCCGATGCCGGTGTTTTTGTAGCTGCCGAATGCGAGATTCAAATCCCACAGAATGGGCGTGAACTGGCCGGATTGGCTGCGAAACAGAAAATAGTTGGTGCTATGCTGGCCGGTATAGCTGTTGAGATTGAGCATGACGTTGTTGAAGGCCAGCATCCACAGGGTGCGGTCAACGTGCAATACATTGGCGATATCCTGCGGCCGGTCGCGCAGGGTTCCGGCCAGATTCATAAGCGGATCGTAGCCCGTACCGTAAACGAGTTCATAGTTCTGCCGGTAGCACTCTGCGGAATTGTCCACTTGCAGAGAGCCGAAAATGTTGCTGCGGCAACCGGGGATTGCTTTGGAATCGGATTTAACCGTACAGCGGTACATCATACCGCCGGTTTCGTTCAAATGCCGCTGCACAAAACTTGCGTCAACGGTTTCGATATTCACAAAAAGACCATAGAGCTTGCCGTTGATGCTCACGCGGGCATAGTTGGCTTTGGGAGCCGGCATGTAGTTGCGGGCGATTTCAAAGCCCAATACCTCGCGCACCATGCTGGGGTCGCGCAATGCGCTCGACAGAGCAAGGGTGGTATAGCCCTGATGATTCGTGTTTTGATCTACGAAATTGAGCACAATATCAAGGCCGTTGCGCAGACTGCCGGGCTGGAAAGAACGGGTGGCGCGGTAACGGATGCCAACATCTTCATATCTTTTTCCGTTTACGGTCACATCGCCGAGGAGCATGTTGTCGCCGTTGAAGCGCAGAGAGTCTAAGATGTAGCGCCAGTTTTCCTGTTCAAACTTGATTTGGATGTCTTGTATCGTCCCGACATCGTAAAAATCCTTGGGCGTCTGAGCATGGCCGACCTGAAAAGTAGCTACAAATGCCAGAATTGCAGAGAGTTGTAAAAACCGGTTTTTCATTGGATTGCTGTAATTAGTTGATTTTGCGATGCAATATTAAAAAAATATGGTTAGGAAAATGAGGCTTACTTTTGCCCTCGTGATTATTTTTGATGCAAAGAAAACCCAATACCATGAAAGTGAAAGCATTCTGTTTCATTATTGTCGCGCTTTTTACCACCGCATCCGGTGTGGAGGGGCAAGCGCCCTGGAAGTTGCGCAAGGAGAAGGACGGCGTTCAGGTCTATTTCCGACAGGCCGAAGATTCCAATATCAAGGAGCTTAAAATTGTCGCCCGCATAGAAGGCTCGCTCGGCGCCGCCGTTGCCTTTATCGGCGATATTGACAACTTTCCCAACTGGATGGACCACTGCCGGGAGACGCGCTATATAGACAAACGATCGCCTGCCGACTACACTTATTACAATCTCACCGACTTTCCCTGGCCGCTCTCCGACCGCGAGTTTGTAATGCGATGCACCACCTGGCAGGACCCCGTTTCTCTGGCGGTTCATTTCCATTCTGTTGCCGACCCGGAAGCCATTCCGGCGGCCAAAGGTTATGTGCGGGTGAAACAAACTGTATCGCAGTGGAAAATTGAACCCGATGCACCCGGATTCATCCGGCTGGAATACTACCTCAAAGCCGATCCCGGCGGCGCCATTCCCGCCTGGATGATCAACATGGCATTAGACAGCGGCCCGCTGAAGGCGTTGTACGCTCTCCGCGATGCGGTACGCTCAGAGCCTTATTCCAAACGAAAGCCGGCCTTCATTCGAGAACCGGCCCGTTAGTACTGGACTCAATGCCCAACACACCCCTCACAATGGCATACTGCGCAAAGAGGTAGGTACTCATAATCCACAAAGCAGATAAGGGCAGGGGGGCGTAAAACTTGTTCCAGGCCAACAGGCTGTCAGACAACACGAACGATAACGCGCCGCCCGCAATCCACACCCAAGCGCTCGCCGGCCAATGCGAACGGCCCCGCAGCGCCATGGCCAGCATAGCCCCGATGATGAGCGAATACAGGATCACCGGAATTTTTAGCGCACCCAAATGCGGCAGCAATACGATCACAAAACCAATCAGATACACCCCCAGTAACGCCCATGCCATCCACGGGTAGGGTTTCGTTTTGGCCCGGCTCGTAACGGCCCGGTGAAACAGCGCGATGTACAACAGGTGCGCGAGGAGAAACGCGACCAATCCCAAAATGAACTGAAACCCGATGACCACATCGCCTACCCAGGAAAAGAACAATGCGCCGAGGAGCAGCGCCTTATCCGGCCAGGTTGGCGACCGCCACACAGCGGCCATCAACAAAGGCAGGAGCAGCGCCTTGAAAATGAGTTGGGCCGTGTCCGGCAATACAAATAGCCCGGCGAGATAGGCTGCACAGGCCACGAGGTAAATGCGGAGGATGGAAGAGGCGGTCATGGTTGTGTCTTTAGCTTCGAGCTGTGAGTTGTTGACGATTTTAACTTACACTCAATACTTCGCCGGTTCGCCTTGCTTGGGCGTTGACCGGAGGATGAAATCCCGGATGTGTTCGTTGGACGATGCGAGGTCTTCTTCGCGCAAGTACATCATGTGGCCGCTGCGATAGCCCTCAAAACGCAGGCGGTCTTTCATTTTGCCGCTGGGGTCGAGGTGCCACATAGAGTATTTGGCCTCGAAGTAGGTAGTAGCCCCGTCGTAGTAGCCCGACTGCACCATTACGTTGAGGTAAGGGTTTTGTGCCATGGCCTGCCGGAGGTTTTCGCCGGTGCGATCGTTGCTTCGATCCCAGGGATTCACCGGGCCGAACATGTTGTATTTGATGTCGGTCTTGAAATTCAGGTGCTCCCGCAGGTAGTGATTGATGGCCGGCGTAAAAGAGTGCAACCAGGAAGTGAGTTCGGCGGCATAGTCGGGGCGTTCGCCGGCTTCCTTGCGGTCAATGCCGAGGTAGCGCGAATCCAGACGCCCCACGTTATAGCCCCGGTCGCGCAGCAGTTCTTTCCAAAAAAAAGAGGTGGGCACGTCTAAGTTGTGCTGAAGGATCACCTTTTCGGAAAGCCCTGAATAGTGAGCCATTTTAGCGGCAGCGGCTTTCCGCCTGTCATCGCCCAAAAAACCGCCCCGCGCCATAGCAGGAATCAACTCGTTGATGGTATATTCCTCCACTTCCGGCAGCAACTCGTCGAGGTCTTTGCGCTGCAATTCCGGGGAGAGCGCTTTGTGATACCAGGCCGCTGCCGCAAAGTAGGGCAGGCGATTAGCCGCTTCAATGTGGTCGCCGCGATTGATGCCGAGGCCGGTCGGGGATACTAAGATGACGCCGTTGATGTACATCCATTGCGCATTTTGCAATTCGAGCGCCAGCCCCGATACGCGGGTCGTGCCGTAGCTTTCTCCGATGAGGTACTTGGGGGACTGCCAGCGATTGACGCGCGACACGAAGGTGTTGAGCCACTCCGCGAGATATTTGACATCGGCATTCACCCCGAAAAAATCTTCTCTGGGCGCCTTTTCATCCAATATCCGGGAGTAACCGGTATTCACAGGGTCAATGAACACAATGTCGGCCACGTCCAGGATGGAGTGCGGATTTTCCTTCACGCCGTAAGGTTGTACGGGGAAGCCCTCCGCGTCAATTTGCAAAATGCGCGGCCCCGTGTAAGCGATGTGCATCCACACCGAGGCCGATCCCGGTCCGCCGTTGAAAGAAAAAATGATGGGCCGCGAGGCTTTGTCGCGGACATCGCTGCGCTCGTAATAAGTGTAAAACAGGGCGGCTACCGGCTTGCCGGCAGCGTTCCACACCGGCTGTGTGCCGGCTGTGGCAGTGTAAGCAATGCGCTTGCCTTTGATGGTGACTTCGTGTTGGGTCACAGCGGTTTCATTGGCCGGCAGGGCGCGCTCTTGTGCCGAAGCAGTGACGGCAGACAGCAGCAGGCCAAAAAATGCAACGGTTAAGGTTCTCATCATTTTATGTTTTTAAAAGCAATCCGGCAAACATATAAATTTTCAGGCAGTTTGCGGTATGTCGGTAGGCGGTACGTCGGTTTGCGGCTTGCCACGACGAAGGCTTGGTAGGCGGTGGGTGGTGAGCAAGTTTGCGAATTTGCCTCTTGCCCTTTGCCCTCCCGATTTCCTTCGTCATCGGGACTTCGCTTCGCTCGTTTGCACCTCGACTCCGCTCGGTGCATCGCCCTTTGCCTCTTGCCCTTTGCCTCTTGCCAATTTGTCTTTTGCACCATGCTCCACAAACCAAAAAACTATCTTTGTGCTCAAACTGCAATTGCATCATGGAACTCTTCTTGGGCGCTTTATTCTCTCTGTTCTCCATCGTGGACCCTCCGGGAGCGCTTCCGGTGTATGTGTCCCTCACGGATGGCATGACCACCAAAGAACGCAGCCGGTTGGCGCTGCACACGAGCCTGTACTTCCTGCTCATCCTCGTGGCATTCTTTTTAGCCGGCACGGCCATTCTCGGCTTTTTCGGCTTGTCGGTATATGCCATGCGCATCGCCGGCGGAATGGTGTTGCTGAGCACGGGCTTCGGCCTCATGAGCGGCAGTTTTAACAAACACAGGGGCTACAACGAGTCGGTAAAAGCGGATGCTGCGAGCCGTTCCGAAATTGCCTTCACGCCCATGGCCATGCCGCTGCTGTCGGGGCCGGGGTCTATTTCCTATCTCATCACGCAGTTCAAGCAGCACCCGGAATGGTCGGATCGAATTGCCATTTTGGCGGCTATTGTCGCGATGGGCGTATTGGTCTATCTCACGTTGCGGGCTGCGCCGCTGTTGTTTAAGATATTCGGTACCGGGGGCCTCAACGCCATTGCCCGAATTATGGGGTTCCTCGTGGTGGCCATCGGCGTACAGTTTATCGTGGACGGCCTCGTACATCTGATCGGCGTAGTAGAGTAGGGGAGGGTTTACACACCGATCATAAACACGGCAGGCCGCTTGTGAAGGTCGGGTGGCGGCGTCTGTCTCCATGTACTGAGCGGCAGGCAGCGCACATACTGTGAGGGCAGTGTGAGGTCGCAGGCAATGCCGAAAAGCGTGGCTGCTCCGAGGGCTTTGAGGGCCGTTTCGATGACCTGCCCGTTGCGATAGGGCGTTTCGATAAACAACTGCGTGTGGCCGCTGCGCTGCGCGCTTTGTTCCAGTCGCTTCAGGTCGCGCTCCAACTCCGGCCGTTTGGCCGACAAATACCCGTGAAAACAAAACGCCTGCCCGTTCATACCCGAAGCCATGAGCGCCAGCACAATGGAAGAAGGCCCTGCCA
Source organism: Saprospiraceae bacterium (assembly GCA_019638385.1). Lineage (GTDB taxonomy): Bacteria > Bacteroidota > Bacteroidia > Chitinophagales > Saprospiraceae > UBA2329. The sequence continues at coordinate 176,867 of JAHBTW010000001.1, forward strand.
GGGGTACTACCTCAATGCCCCGCTCATGCGCCAGGCGCACCACTGCCGCACCGGGATCGGCTATGCCCGGACATCCCGCTTCGGAGAGCAAGCCCGTATCCTGACCGTTCTCCAAAGGCGCCAGTAGCGCATTGAGTTCGGTCGCGCTCATGCGCTCGCCGATTTCCCGGATGTCCAATGTCTGCAAAGGACGCGGCGCTGCCGTCGCTTTGATGAAATGGCGCGCCGTTTTGGCCCGTTCCACAATGAACACCTTCAACCGGTGCAGCACCGCAATGGCCGCTGCCGGGATGGATTCCAACCCAGCTTCGCCCAAGGGCGTGGGAATGAGATACAGGGTGCCTTTTTTCTGGTCTGACATGGCCGCGAAATTAGGGAATATATGGGGTTGCACATAGCGGCGTGCGGCCGGGCCGGGGTAGTCATGAATGTATTCAGCGGATTTTTACAGTTTTTTTTAATGTAAAATCGGGGCATTAAACCGCTCTTTTTTTCTTCCAAAAACTTACCTCCGCTCACAACCCCATTCTACTGAAAATCAAAGTCCTCCATTGCTTTTTCGAGCGGTTGGCGAGAAAGCCTCCGCACACATTAACACTCAAAAAAAACGTCTCTTGCGCAATAAACCATCTTTTGCAGGGGTTTTCCTTCCGTTTTCTACGGCGAAAGCCGGATTCCAAAAACTTAAAACAAAGCAGCTATTGCACAATTATACCGTTTGAGGCGCCGCCCGGCGCCGCCGATTGCCATGATTTTTTTAACCTTTTAAATCAAAACGGTATGAAATCCACACTTCTTGGAAAGGGCCTGGCGCCCTTGTTTGCACTCAGTCTCTTGTTGTTCACACAGTGCAAAAAAGACGATACCAATTCGGGTAACATAAGCCTGGAAATCACCGACGCACCAATTGACGATGTCAATGTTCAGGGTGCATTTGTCACTATTGCCGATGTGAAAATTGACGGAAATTCTATGCCGGGTTTTAGCGGCCGGCAAACGATTGATTTGCTCGCTTACCAGCAGGGCGATGTAAAAAGCCTCGGAATCGGTACGCTTAGTGCAGGTACTTACAATAATGTGACGCTGGTACTCGACTACGACACCGATGCCAACGGAGGTTCTCCGGGATGTTATGTATTGACAATGGACGGCGTCAAACATGCTTTAAAGTCCACCGCCAATACTACTGCCAACGTCACGGCTGCCGCCAATTTTGTAGCTACCGAAAACGACCGCACCGACCTCGTCCTCGATTTTGATGTCAGAAAAGCAATTGCGCATACCGCTTCGGGCGCAAGCCAGTACCAGTTCAACGGAAATACGGAACTGAATGCGGCTGTGCGGGTGGTGACCAAAGCTAAAACGGGAACCATTGGGGGAACTTGCACCGATCCGTTGTCCACTTCACAGAAGATCGTAGCGTATGCCTACAAAAAGGGTAGCTTCAACGCAGCGGTCGAAAAACAAGGCCCGGTGCAGTTTAAAAATGCCGTCACGAGCGCTGCGGTGGACATTCAGGGCAGATATACGCTCGCCTTTCTGGAAGAAGGCGACTATGAGCTGCACTTCATCCGCTACAACGATGCCAATAGCGATGGGAGATTCGAATTGGAAGGCTCGCTCTTGCTGAATATTATCGGCGCATTGGATGTTAAAAACATCTCAGTAGGGGCGCAAGCCAACATTACTTTAAATGTAGTCGCTACGGGCATCCTGCCGCTGTAAAGCGTTTGGAAGGCAGCACATACAGGCTGTCCTGAAAAGCAAGGGGCAATTGTTTCGCTATGCTAATGAGGGCGTTACACTTGCCTCTTGCAATTTTGCCCTTTCCCTCCCGATTCCCTCGTCATCGGCATGTTCACTCCCTCTGCTCTCTGCCCTCTGCTCAAATCCGCCGCTTCAACTGTTCTACCATGCCGTTTTTCCAATGCAGAAAATCGCCGGCAATGATATGAGCGCGGGCTTCTCCAACTAACCAAAGAAAAAAGCTAAGATTGTGCAGCGAGGCTATTTTGGCGCCCAGAATTTCGCCGCTGTGGATGAGGTGGCGCAGGTAGGCTTTGGAGTGGTAACGGCTCGTCGGGCTGGTACTGTTTTCGTCAATGGGGCTGTGATCGTCTTTCCACTTGTTGTTTTTGATGTTGAGGATGCCTTCTGCGGTGTAGAGCATACCGTGCCGCGCATTGCGGGTGGGTAGCACGCAGTCAAACATATCCACGCCGAGCGCAATGGCTTCCAGGACATTCACCGGCGTGCCCACGCCCATGAGATAGCGGGGCTTGTCTTTGGGCAGGATGTCGCACACCATTTCCGTGAAGCGGTAGAGTTCTTCCTCCGGCTCGCCCACCGAGAGTCCGCCGATGGCATTTCCGGGCCGTCCGGCGGCGGCAATGGTTTCGGCAGAGGCGATGCGCAGGTCGTCGTAAGTACTGCCTTGCACGATGGGAAAGAGCGTTTGTTCGTAGCCGTACAGGCCCTGCGTTTCGTCAAAGCGTTGGATACAGCGCTGGAGCCATCGGTGGGTCAGCTCCATAGAGTTGCGGGCATATTGGTAGTCGGAAGGGTAGGGAGGGCACTCATCAAACGCCATGATGATGTCGGCGCCGATGACGCGCTGAATGTCCATTACATATTCGGGCGTAAAAACGTGTTTGGAGCCGTCAATATGAGAAGCGAAGGTGACGCCTTGCTCGGCTATTTTGCGCGTACCGCTCAGCGAATACACTTGGTAGCCGCCGCTGTCGGTAAGGATGGGGCGCTCCCAGCCCATGAAGCGGTGCAGACCGCCGGCGCTGCGCAGCACGTCCAATCCGGGCCGCAGGTAGAGGTGGTAAGTGTTGCCGAGTATGATCTGCGCGAGGATGTCGTCGCGGAGTTCGTGCTGGTGTACGGCTTTCACCGTACCCACCGTACCCACCGGCATAAAGATGGGCGTGGCAATGGAGCCGTGCGCGGTTTGGATGAGTCCGGCGCGGGCTTTGGAATTCGGGTCGGTATGTTGCAGGTCGAATGAAAACAAGGCAGGCAGTATTTTAGAGGCTGTAGCGATTGCTGTCCAATTTAAGCAGTACGGAGATCATGAGCGTAAAACCGAGCAGCGCGGAGCCGCCCTTACTGATGAGCGGCAGCGGTATGCCGATGATGGGCAGCAGCCCCATGGTCATGCCGATGTTGACAAAAAAATGTATAAACAACAGCCCGGCCACGCCGTAGGCATAGTGACGGCTGAAGCTAGAGCGTTGCCTTTCGGCAATGAACACAATGCGCAGCAACAGCGTGAGAAACAACCCGATGACGATCACGCTGCCGATAAAGCCCTGCTCTTCGCCGACGGTACAAAAAATGAAGTCGGTGCTTTGCTCCGGCACATAATTCATTTTGGTCATAGCGCCTTCCAGGAAACCCTTGCCTTCCAAACCACCGGAACTGATGGCCATTTGAGATTGCAAGACGTTGTAGCGCGATCCGCGGGCATCGGCGCGATCGGGGTGCAGCCACACATTGATGCGGTCTTGCTGGTGCGGTTTGAGGATGTTTTTAAACGCGTAATCGGTAGAAAAAGCCAGCCCGCTACCCACGATAAGCACTAAGCTGAGCATACCCGCGAGGCGGGCGTTGTAGCGGGCTAAGTGCAGAAAAAAAGCGGGTATAAAACCGGCCAGCCCCAAGCCCAGCGCCACCCAATCCAGATCGAACCAAAGCAAAATGGCCGCTCCGGCAGCGACGACAATGGCCGCCCGACGCCAGTATTTCGGCTCCCGGAAGTTGTTGGCCATGACGTAGAACCCGCCGGTCGCAATCAAAACGGCTACAATAATGGGGTTGAACAAGAGACTGAATAACAGCGTCCCGGCGAGGAAGAACCCTACCGCGTAGATGTTTGGCGAAAGCCCCTCGCGATACAGCAGTATGAAAAAAGAGAGGAAAGTGATGGCCGAACCGGCGTCGGGTTGCGCCATAATCAATCCTACTGGCAGCGCGATGATACCGAAAGCGAACAATTGGCTTCGGAAGTGGCGCAGGTTGGTACTGAGTTTGCTCAAATACCCGGCCAACGCCAGGCAGGCGCCGAATTTGGCCAACTCCGACGGCTGAAAACTAAAGCCCCCGAATGCATACCAGGAGGTACCTCCTTTAATGTTGGAGCCGAAAAAAAGAACACCTGCCAACAGGAGAATTGAAACGATGTATATCGGTACGTTGAATGTTTGCCAAAATTTCCAGTCAATCACCATCACCACTGCAAAAACGACTAAGGTAATGAACACCCATACGCTCTGTTTGCCGGCGGTGGTACTGAAAAAATTGACGCCTTCTCCCAATTCGCCGTAGCTAACGGAAAAAATCAGCGCCCAACCTATCGCCATGAGGCTCAGGAAAACAGAAAGCGCAATCCAGTCAATGTTGCGCCAGCCGTATCGGGAAGTTGTGGCCATGGATTTAATAATTGCCGAGCAATTCGGCGGGTCTCATTTGATTGTCGGCCACTAAATACGCGCCGGAGTACTCCGGTTTGAGAATGTGCAGGAGCCGCAGGGCTTCCAATTTAGAAGCAAAAGCGCCCACCCGGATTTTGTAATATGGATTATGATGTACCCAGTCGGCGGAGAGATTGGGGTACCGGTATTGAAAGGACTGAATGCTTCGGTCCAAACTCTGCCGGTCGGGGGTGGCAAATATCTGTACCCGCCAGCCGTCCACCGTTTTGCGGGCCTTGTTGTTTTGCGTATAGCGATCCATCATCTGCGCGATGATGGGGTCTTCTTTTACGACGACGTTGTTCTGTGCTATTGCGGAAAAAGAAACACAGACAAAGCCGGCGGCAAATAACAGCAATCTTAGCATAGTCTTGTCTTTCCGGCAAAGATATAAAACTGACAGGGAATATCCATCACACCAAAAGAGCGGAGGCTCCGATCCGGACGGCGCCGGCTTCTATGAGGCGGCGGGCGTCTTCGGGCGTGCGAATGCCGCCGGAGGCTTTGATGCGGATTTTGCCTTTGAGTTCTTGTTGAAGTAACTGAACGACCGGTACCGTGGCGCCCTCCCCGTTGATGCCGGTGGAGGTTTTTATAAAGTTCGGCTTGATCTCCAACGCAATTTCGCAGAGTTTGCAGATTTCCACTTCGGTGAGCAGGCCGGTTTCGATGATGATCTTGATGGACTTGCCTTTGAGATGCACGGCGGTGGTCATGCTGTCCATGTCATTGCGGACATAATTCCAGTTGCCGTTTTTTACAGCGCAAAGGTTGATGACGGCATCCACTTCATCGGCGCCGTCGTCCAATGCTTTTTTGATTTCTTCCACTTTGGCAGGCGTAGCGGAATACCCCATCGGATACCCGATAACGGTGGCTGTTTTGACCGGTTTGTCGGCAAGCAATTCAGCGGCTTGCTTTACAAAATAAGGAGGGATACATACCGAAGCAAATTGGTATTTGAGCGCATTTTCGCACAAGTCGCGAATTTGCTCCTGTGTGCAGTCGGGTTTAAGCAGGGTGAAGTCTATGTTTTGCGCCAAGTTCATCGGATATGTTTTCGCATTGTTCGTAACCGGCTTAACGGGCCGGTTTGGTCATGTTCATGTCAGAAATCGGCTGCAAGTTATGGCAAAAAATTAAATATCGCCACTGCTCCCAAGCATTTTGTTAGAAAACTGTAACAAATAATTTACGCATCCTTGCCGTGACAGTGTTTGAACTTCTTGCCGCTTCCACAAGGGCATGCATCATTGCGTCCAACTTTCTTCTCCGTGCGCTTTACGGTTTCCGGTTTGGAGCGGCCTTGCGACACGCCTTCAGCGGCTGAGCGGGCTGCTTCGGCTTCGGCGCTGCGGTGGGTGCGCATACGGCTCAGGTCGCTGCGGCGTTCGCGGGCCGGCGCCACCTGGCGGTTTTCCGGCAGCAACAGGCCGCCTTTGGTCAGGTATGCCGATACCTGTTCATTGATCTCGGTGATCAATTCTTCGAACTGGTTGTAGGCCTCCATTTTGTAAATAACCAATGGGTCTTTCTGCTCAAAAGAAGCGGCCTGTACAGCTTCTTTGAGATCGTCCATGTTGCGGAGGTGTTCTTTCCATTTGTCGTCAATGATGGCTAAGTTGACGCTCTGCTCAATATCGGTGAGGATGGATTTGCCCTTGCTGTTTACGGCTTTTTCGATGTCGCTGCGCACAGGCAAAGGCTGTACGCCGCCATCGGTAAACAGATACTGTATCCCTTTGTATTGATGGCTCTGATTGGCGTGTATGTCGCGTATTTGCGGCATGAGGAAGTTGGCAATTTGCTCGCCTTTGCGATGGTAGAAGTCGTAAAATTGCGCTTCCAATCGCTCCGCCACATCGGTTGCAGGGGCCTGCTTAAAATCAACGGCATCCATTTGGGGGTCAATGCCCAGAATGTTGAGGGCATCGCGGCGGAACGCTTCAAAGTCGCCGGTAGCCTTATGGGCGCCTACCACGTTTTCTACGTTGAAGCTGAACATGTTGCTCACGTCCACGGCGAGGCGATCGCCGTACAGGGCGTTTTTGCGTTTTTTGTAAATGGCTTCGCGCTGAATGTTCATCACATCGTCGTACTCCAGCAATCGCTTGCGGATGCCGAAGTTGTTTTCCTCTACTTTCTTCTGCGCGCGCTCTATGGATTTGGTCACCATGCCGTGCTGGATGGAATCTCCTTCCTGGTGGCCGAGCCGGTCCATGAGGCCGGCGATGCGCTCCGATTGGAAAAGCCGCATAAGGTTATCTTCCAACGATACATAAAACTGCGAGGTACCGGGGTCGCCCTGACGGCCTGCACGACCGCGGAGCTGGCGGTCCACCCGTCGAGATTCGTGGCGTTCGGTACCGACAATGGCCAGGCCGCCTACTACTTTTGCATCCGGTTTGAGGGGGAAAGCTGCGGCAAGCGGATGGTCTAAATCCATTTCAGTTACCTTGCCGGTGCCGCGTTGGGTGAGGGTATAGCGGTAGCCGCCTTTAGCCGATTTGTCTTCGCGGGCCTGCACGTCAAACATGGTTTCCGGGGCGAGTTTGATGTCGGTACCGCGGCCTGCCATGTTAGTGGCGATGGTCACGTTGCCGTTGCCGTTGGCGTCCTGGCGGCCGGCTTTGGCTACGATTTCGGCCTCGCGCTGGTGTTGTTTGGCATTGAGTACGTTGTGCTCAATATTGCGCAGGCTGAGCATGCGGCTGAGCTTTTCTGATACGTCCACCGAAGTGGTACCCACGAGTATCGGTCGTCCGGCTTTGCTCAACAGCGAAATTTCATCAATTACGGCGTTGAATTTCTCGCGTCCGGTTTTGAATACCAAATCTTCTCGGTCTTCACGGGTGATGGGCCGGTTGGTGGGAATGACCACCACATCGAGTTTGTAGATGTCCCACAATTCGCCGGCTTCTGTCTCGGCGGTACCGGTCATACCGGCCAGTTTGTGGTACATGCGAAAATAGTTTTGCAGCGTGATGGTGGCGTAGGTTTGAGTGATTTCGCCCACTTTCACGTTTTCTTTGGCTTCCAGCGCCTGGTGCAATCCATCGGAATAGCGGCGACCCTCCATCATACGGCCGGTTTGCTCATCCACGATTTTCACCTGACCTTCCATCACCACATACTCTTCGTCGCGCTCAAAAAGGGTATAGGCTTTGAGCAACTGGTTCATGGCGTGCAAGCGCTTCGACTTCACGGCGAAGTCCTGTGCCAGTTTGTTTTTGGCTTCCGCTTTTTCGGTTTTGTCCAACGCCTCATCCGCGTCAATTTCGATGATGGTGGAGGCCACATCGGGCATGATGAAGAAGTTGGCGTCTTCCTGGCCTTTGGCTAAGTATTCGGCGCCGCGCTCGGTGAGTTCTACGCCCCGATTTTTTTCGTCAATGGTGAAGAGCAGCGGTTCGTCGGCAATGTGCATGTTTTTGCTCTGCTCCTGCATGTAGAAGTTTTCGGCCTTTTGGAGCATCACTTTATTACCTTCTTCGCTGAGGAACTTGATGAGCGGCCGGTACTTGGGCAGGGCGCGGTAAGCGCGCAGCAAGGCCAGCCCGGCTTCGCCTTCCTGATGCCCGGTTTTTCCTTTGTCGGCCAGGGTGCGGGCTTCCGCCAAAAACTGAGTAGCGAGGCGGCGTTGCGCTTCGAGGAGGCGCTCCACAAAGGGTTTGAGCACGATATATTCTTCGTCGTCGGCGCCCTGTGCTATCGGACCGGATATGATGAGCGGGGTACGCGCATCGTCAATAAGCACAGAGTCCACTTCGTCCACCATCGCATAGTGGTGTTTGCGTTGCACCATTTCTTCGGGCGTGAACACCATGTTGTCGCGCAGGTAGTCGAAGCCGAATTCGTTATTGGTGCCGTAGGTGATGTCGCACTGATAGGCTTTGTGGCGTTCGGGGGAGTGAGGCCGGTATTTGTCAATACAATCAATGGTGAGGAAAAGAAATTCAAAGATGGGGCCGATCCACTCGGAGTCGCGGCGGGCCAGGTAGTCGTTTACGGTCACGACGTGTACGCCGCGCCCGGAGAGGCCGTTGAGGTAAGCGGGCAGTGTGGCCACGAGGGTTTTGCCTTCGCCGGTGGCCATTTCCGCAATTTTGCCGTCGTGGAGCACCATACCACCGATGAGCTGTACATCGTAGTGTACCATGTTCCACACGATTTCTGCGCCGGCTGCCAGCCACTTGTTTTTCCACACGGCTTTGTCGCCGGAGACGGTCACATAAGATTTTGCGGCGGCGAGGTTGCTGTCGTGTTCGGTAGTTGTTACGGTAAGGGTTTCGTTTTCGGTGAAGCGGCGGGCCGTTTCTTTCACCACGGCAAAGGCTTCGGGGAGGAGTTCGCGGAGCACTTCTTCGAGGGCTTTGTTGCGATCCTCTTCCATTTTGTCCAACTCTTCGAAGAGATCTTCCTTTACATGCACATCCTCTTCATCGAGGGCCTGTTGGCGAATGCGCTGCATTTCCTCGTCTATTTCGGAGAGGTATTCGGCGATGCGGCTGCGGAACTCCAGGGTTTTATTCCGGAGTTCGTCGTTGCTCAGCGATTGTAATTCATCGTACACCTCGTGGATGCGCTCCACCACCGGGCCGTAGGCTTGTACATCGCGGTCGTGTTTGGTGCCGAATACTTTTTTGATAGTTTTACCGATAAAACCGAACATATATCTTGTTTTGAGAGATGTGCCTTAAAAAGGCGGCAAAGATAATATTTTTGCGCCGTGACAGGAACGTGTTTGCCGAGTTACACATTTTGTACCAAATCAGGAATATGACAAAACGTCTTGCTTTTTTGCTCTGCTGCTGCGCGGTTTTCTTCTTCGCCTGCCGCAATGGCGCACCGAACGACCTGCGCGCCTATTATTTTCCCCTCAAAAGTCTTCAGGAGGGCATGGTGTATGAATACCGCGCCAAAGGAGAACTCACGCCGGTGTATTGGTATTACCGCTCGGTTTTCGGGCCGGAAGGCCGCTTTCTCACGGCCACTTATTATGAACAGGAATTGGAACCGCTGCAATTTGTGCGCGAAAAGCTCGTGTCGAACGGCATGTTGCTCAAAGATCTTCGGATCTATTCCGCCGATTCCTCCGGCGTCGCCCGCCAAACGCCGGTGCAAATTGAACACGGCAATATCTTTCCGTTTAAAGTAACCGATTCCCTCGGCGTGTATTTGTATAAAGTACACTGGACGGAACCCTCCGGCGAGGAAGTGACCGTGACGCGCAATCGCCGATTTGCCGGCGACACTACCTTCGTTTTTCAAGGCAAAAACTATCCCGGTATTCTGTTTTCGACACTCGAAGCTGTGGCGCTCGACCACCCGACGCAGGGTTTTTTCGAACAACAACTCCAGGGCCGCGAAGGCTATGCCAAAGGGATAGGCATGGTGTTTTTTGAAAAAGGCCCCATAGGCACGTTGCCGATAGCCTATTATTTACACGACCGGTATGCGATGGAGCGATTGGAGGAGCAGGCGCGGAAGGAGCGGTAACTTCGGGAGCTATATTTTTTTACTGCTTATTTCTGGGTCGTAATCAGAAATATTTAAAAACCTTCCTCAATGCCTACGAGCAGGTAGAAACCGCCGTCGTTACCCCGGAGAATTATCTCGAATTCGTTGCTCCCGGTTACAAAGGATAAAAGTTCTCCCGCGAATCCATATTTTGCGCCCTCAAATCAAAAGCCTGCTGCAAGGCGGGATTGCTGCCAAAGTATGATGAAGAACAGCCTGATAGCCGCTCTGTTGATGCTCCTCGCCGGTATGCTGCACGCACAGCAAGGCGGCAAAGCCTATATTTCCGGGTTTGTGAGCGACGCCGTTTCCGAAGCGCCGGTGGACTTGGTCACCATATATATAAAAGGTACCAACACCGCTACCGAAACCGCCGCCAACGGCCGATACCGGCTCGAAGTGCCTGTAAATCAGGATGCCGTGATCCTCTTTTCGCGTATCGGCTACAAAGAGGCCGAGTACCGGCTCACCCCTCTGCCGCCCAACACCAACCGGCAGGTGGATGTGTCGCTCGCTCCGGTGGACACCGGCGTGGAAGTCATCGTGCGCGAAAGCCGCATTCAGGAATCGGGCATGATTCGCGAAGACGTATCGCAACTCAGACTCCTGCCCAGCACCACCGGCAACTTAGAGAGCGTGTTGCCCCACATCGCGCTCGGCACGAGCAGCGGCTCCGGCGGCGAACTCACCTCTCAATACAACGTGCGCGGCGGCAACTACGACGAGAACCTCGTGTATGTCAACGACTTCGAGATATACCGCCCACAGCTCATTCGCGCCGGGCAACAGGAAGGGCTTACCTTTCCCAACTTGGACCTCATCAACTCCCTGTCGTTTTCCTCCGGCGGCTTTGAAGCGCGCTACGGCGACAAAATGTCCTCCGTGCTCGATGTCAAGTACAAGCGCCCCGAAGAACTGCGCGGTTCCATCAGCGCCGGGTTTCTCGGCGGTTCGGCGCACATAGAGGGCAGTTTCAAACCCGGCCGCAGCGACTACAAGCGCCTGCGCTACCTGCTCGGCGCACGGTACAAAACCACCCGCTACCTCCTCGGCACCTTAGACGTGAAAGGCGAGTATGTGCCCAACTTCTCAGATATACAGGCATACATTACTTACGATATCAGCCGCGACTGGCAGTTGGGCTACCTCGGCAACCTCAATAGCAGCGTGTATAAATTTGCGCCCACCGAGCGCAGCACGGCCTTCGGTTTGGTCAATTTTGCGCTCCAGCTCTTCAGCGTATTTGAAGGGCAGGAGGTGGACGATTTTACCACTACCATGAACGGACTGTCGCTCACCTATCTGCCCGAACGCTCGCGCAATCCCTTCTTCCTCAAGTTTTTGGCATCGCGGTTTCAAAGCAACGAAAACGAGCGTTTCGACATCATCGGCCGGTACAGCTTGCGCCAGATAGAATCCAACCTCGGCAGCGACAACTTCGGCGAGGTACTGGCCGAACTCGGCAACGGCACCCAACACCAGTATGTGCGCAATTTTCTAGACATCCGGCTCTACAATGCCGAAGTGAAAGGCGGGTTGGAAATTCAGCAAGACTATAAAAACCCGGAAAAAACCGGTACGCACTTTTTGCAATGGAGCGTGAAATACCAAAATGAATCCATCGAAGATCGCATCAACGAGTGGGAACGCTTAGACTCGGCGGGCTATTCGCTGCCTTACGACACCAATTTTGTACAGTTGTTTTATGTGCTCAAAACCCGTAATGAACTATTTTCCAATCGGTTCAGCGGATTTTTTCAAGACACCTACACCGTGCGCCGCGATGACCGGGGCGAAATGCGCCTCTCGCTGGGAATGCGCGCCTCCTATTGGGATCTCAACGGCGAACTGCTGCTCTCGCCGCGCGCGCAATTGCTGTACAAACCGCTCCGGGGCAAAAGCGACGTATCGTGGCGGCTGGCGGCCGGTATGTATTATCAGCCGCCCTTCTATCGCGAAATGCGCGGCTTCGACGGCTCCGTCAACACCGATCTGCGGGCGCAAAAATCGGCCCACTTCGTAGGCGGCATGACCTACGATTTTTACTTCGGAAAGCGCAATCCCACCAAGTTCAAGTTCATTTCGGAGGTGTATTACAAGAAGCTGTGGGACATGGTGTCTTATGAAATTGAAAATGTGCGCATCCGGTATTCGGGCTTAAACGACGCGAGCGGCTACATTGCCGGCATTGACATGCGCCTCAACGGGGAGTTTGTGCCCGGCGCCGAATCCTGGTTCAATCTCTCCTTTCTGCGCGCCCGCGAAAGCATTGCCGGCGTAGAACACCTGCGCCGTGAAGTGGGGCAGGCAGAAGCCGTACCGGTAAAGGACGTACCCCGGCCGACCGATCAGTTTATGACCCTGTCCGTTTTCTTTCAGGACTACCTGCCCAAGAATGAGAATTTTAAAATGAACCTCAACTTCACGATGGGCAGCGGGCTGCCTTTCGGCTTGCAGGGCAACAACCGCATCTATCGCAATACCTACCGCTTTGATGCGTATCACCGCGTGGACATCGGCTTCGCGTTCCTGATGTGGGACGCCGAGTGGCGCGAACGCCGGCCCAACCACCCCCTCCGCTTCAGCCGCAACACCTGGCTCAGTCTGGAAGTGTTCAACCTCATGCAGGTGCAAAATCAGGCGGGCAATACCTGGATCAAAACCATCTTTGAACAGCAGTACGCTATCCCGAATTACCTGACTTCCCGGCGGATTAATCTGCGGATGCGGGTGGATTTTTGAAATGCTTTTTTATTGATGAAGGCCGCTATGCCGGCGGTCAGGGTGCTGTTGACGGCGGCGTGGTTTCAAACACAAAACATTCCCTATCTTTACCCGTATGAAACGATACTTCAACACCACCGGGTTTTGCCATCCTGAAAAGCACTACATGGTCAATCCTTTTCGGGATATGTACGGCGATATTTTGAGACTGATCAAGGCTGAACAGTACTTTGTCATCCATGCTCCGAGGCAAACCGGCAAGACCACCTTCCTGCATTCGTTGGCGCACCGGCTCAACAAAGAGGGGACGTATGTAGCTACGGTGTGTTCTTTAGAATCTGCGGGGTATCAGAGTATTTCGGTGGAGGATGCCAACGAGGTGTTTATCCACTCCATGTACAGCAGGGCATCCCTGTTTGTGGATGAAACTACCATGCCGCCACACCCCGACAATTATTCAAAAAGCCCTGTATTGTTGCAAAGATACCTGAGCGACTGGTGTAAAGCGCTCGACAAGCCTTTGGTATTGCTTTTGGACGAAGTAGATGCCCTGTACGACGACGTGCTCATCTCCACCCTGCGTCAGCTCCGCGACGGCTTCCAGTCCCGGCCTGCCGGCTTCCCGCAATCCATTGCTTTGGTGGGCTTGCGCGACATCCGGGAGTACAAGATGCGCGCCCGCGCCGACAATCCCTCCATCGGGGCCGGCTCGCCGTTCAATGTCAAAGCCGAATCGTTTTTCCTGCCGGTTTTCAGTTTGGAAGAGGTGAGAGGATTATTGCAACAACACACCGACGACACCGGGCAAGTCTTTTCGGAAGCGGTGCTTCAAAAGCTGTACGAATACTCCGGCGGTCAACCCTGGCTGACCAACGCCCTGGCCAATCAAATCGTGGTCAAAATACTGAAGGAAGACTACGCCCGCGAAATCACGCCCGACATGGTGGAGGAGGCCAAAGAACGCCTCATCGAACAGCGGCAAACGCATTTGGACAGCCTGGCCGACAAAATACAGGAAGAACGTGTCAGGCGGGTGTTGCTGGGAATTATTACCGGAGAGGCGCCTGCCTTTGACGGATGGGATGATGCTGTGCGATATTGCCGTGATCTTGGCATCATTTCTTATGGCAATCCGATACAGTTTGCCAACCCCATTTACAGAGAGATCATTACCAGAATTATCAATAGCGGCTTCACCGACAATATCAATCAGGACATCGCCCATACCTCCTGGTACCTCCGCCCCGACGGCTCTTTGGACATGGACAAGCTGCTCAAGGCTTTCGTGGACTTTTACCGCTGGAATTCCGAATCCTGGCTGGAGCGATTCCAGTACAAAGAAGCCGGACATCAACTCCTGCTCATGGCTTTCTTACAAAGAATCATCAATGGCGGCGGGCGCATTGATCGCGAAATGGCCATCGGCAACGGACGCACCGACCTGGCAGTTTTATGGAAAGATCAGGTCATTCCCATCGAACTGAAAATGCACCACAATGCCCGCTCTCAGCCGGACGGCTTGCGCCAATTAGCCCGCTACATGGACAAGCTGGGCCAAAAACGCGGCTTCCTGATTTTGTTTGAAAAAAAATCCTCCGAAGAGCTGCCCTGGGATGTGCGCATCCGCCGGGAAATTCACGAAGTGGACGGTAAGGAGGTGGTGTTGTTGGGGATGTAGGCATAGGGTATAGGGCATGGAGCATAGAGCAGACAAGCGAAGCGACATCCCGATGAGGAACGAATCGGGAGGGCATTGAGCCGCCGCCGCAGGAACACTTATCCCCCTGTCTCTGACAGCATTACCTGCTGCATTTTCTTTTGGCAAAGATATACGCTATGTGGCAGGATTTCAGGGCAAAGATATGCTTTTGCACCCTGTTGTCAAAGACAACGAAATAGGGGTAACCGGTCGGAATCGGTTACCAGCGATTTTGTTTTTTTACGATAGAAGGCTCTGCGCGAGCAGGGAGGCCCTATTTTAATTGGTTGATGAAGAAGACTCTGTGCTAGCGGATAATCTATTCACTGCTAGTTACGAGTTCATCTATCATGTTTAGATGGGCGGTTAAAACTTCTTCTAAAGGCGCTCATGGAACAAAAAAGCAGGTGGGCAGACCCGATGCGAGACCTGCAAAAATAAAGCAAAAGATCGCCGGGTCTTTCCGAACCTTTGACGGGGCAAACAGATATGCCCGTATTCAAGGCTTTATCTCCTCGCTTAGAAAAAATAATCTCAACGTTTTCAATGAACTTCGGGCCACTTTCAATGGCTATAATTCTTTTACAGCACCGGTATGTGCTAAATAGTTACAAATATTTATTGCTGTGGTAATTTCCGGATTGAAATAATGCTTTTCTGATCTTGTTCATGGACGTATTGTAGTCTGCCACCATCTCAATAGTGGCAGAACTGTTCAACGGAGGGCTGAAGCCGGAAACGGTTAAGTTGTTGAAGAGTTCAACGGTAAATGAAGTTACTGCCGGCTGATATATTTCATTGAGTTGGGTTTGAATGGCTGCTCTATCATTGTGTGTCAAATTGCTGCCCGCGCCGTTCACCGGCACCGGCACCACTTCCACATTTTTCCGGTTGTACGATATGACGTTCAATTTACCGGCATATTTTCGCTCCGTTTCGCCATGAGCGTCTGTTCGTGTCTGCACAGGGTATATCTGATACACCTCATTATGCGCACCCCCCGTCACCGGCAGGATGGCGGCCCCGTTGTCGGTGCAAGTTGCTCCGCAGGCATGTTCGTGGTGCGGCACGGGCGTACGGCTGTTGGTTTCGAAACTTAGACCCGAGGGCAGGTCGGCATACGGTGTATCGAGCAGTACGCTGTCGGGCAGGCCGGATTCCACCGATTTCCAGGCTACATGGTAGGGCTGCCCGGCCACGGTGAGGTAGTTGTAGTCGTCCACCATGGGCTGGTACATCAGGCTGTCGAAGCCGAAGTGCTGCTCAGAGAAGCCCCGGAAGCGTATGGCGTAGTCGGCCTCAAACAGGGCATTGATGGCGGCGATGAGGTCGTTGATGGTTTGGCCGAGTTGCTCATTGCACACGGAAGGCGGCTGGGTGAGGTAGCACAGCAGTAGCGGAGGTGGCGCTTCCACAACTGCTACCGCTCACAATTCCTCTGTAACGCGTGGTGGCAGCCAGAGCCGGGGTCGTATAGGCGTACGACGTGGCGCCGCTGATATTTGTCCAGGAAATGCCGTCGTTGGTGCTTTGTTGCTACTGGTAAGTCAGAGAGGGGTTGCCTCCCGTAGCGTTCAAACTCAATGTATGGCTGCCGCCGGAGCAGATGCTTGCGTCGGCCGGCTGGGAAGTGATGACGGGGCCGGGGATGACGGCAACAAAAACGCTGTCGGAAAGTATGTTGCCCTGCCCGTCGGTCATGTAAATCACGAACCATGTATCTTGTGTGGGTATAGCCCTGGGTTGCAGCTCATATTCATCTCCCGGCAATATCAGATGCGCGGGTTCCCAACGAAAGCAATAGGGATCGCTTATACAATGGGGAGGCATGGTTTGAGATACCCCCAACAAGATGGTGTCGCCGGCACACACCTGCCGGTCCGGACCGGCCCACATACAGTCATTAAGATTTACATCATCTGAAAGCCTGATGGTGAGTTCTTCCGGACTAATAATAGTGGTATTGGGATCGCCGGTCGCATTTTGCAGTCGCAGTAGATAGCTCGTAGAGCCGCCATCGTATTGACCATTGTTAACAGAGGTAAATGTAAGGCACTGCGTTGCATCGCTGCCGGCAGGAAAAACGAGTGTTTGAATCTGTGGGGTTTCCTCAAAATGAGGGTAAATACTGCCTGCAAAAGCAACCTCTACGGTGGTAGCTGTCTGAGAAGAAGGAAAAGCAATTTTAGCGCAGACCTGAACTAAGGCCAGGGCAGTTTCCGATTCGACGGTGGTGATTCGTTGGACGCCCCCGACTACGATGCTTGGCGCTTGGGGATGATTGAAGGTTATCGGATATACCGCAAAGCTACGGATACCACTAGTGGTGCAGTTTTTCAGACCTTTATTTCTGATGGCCCTGCCCTTTCAGCCGCTACTCCCTTACCTCTCACCGCGAAAGAAAAAACTGCCTGAACGTCTCCAATTCCTGTAATTCCTGGTGCACAAATCGCTCGAACAGGCGCTCGCCGACCTGCGTGCGCAGCGCGGAGATGCCGACATCAATGAGCCGCAGGCCGGTGGGCGTGAGGAAGATATTGTCGAACCGATATCCGACCGGGTATCGCCGGAAAAGAGCTTGGCGGCTTCGGTTTCCGAAAGGGCAATGACAGTGTTGTTGTGCCCGGAAGAAAGGGTGCGCGGATGGCGTTTGGCCATGTTGGAATGCATAAAGAAAAAGAAATGCGGTAATGAGCGCATCAAAGATAGGCTTTTTGCGCTTACACTGGAGGCGGGCTATAACGTAAAAGAATGCTACTTTTGCGCCGCGATACAGCGCCGGACAGGCGGCGCGCCATTTCCACATCATTGAAAAAACAAAGAAAATGCAATTCGGTACCAAAGCCATACACGCGGGCGTAGAACCCGACCCCTCTACCGGCGCAGTGATGACGCCCATTTACCAAACTTCGACCTACGCGCAGGAAGCGCCCGGCGTACACAAGGGCTACGAGTATGCGCGTACCCAAAATCCCACGCGCCACGCATTGGAACTCAACCTCGCTGCATTGGAAAACGGCGCGAAGGCGATCTGCTTCAGCAGCGGCATGGCGGCTATGGATGCCGTGATACGCCTGCTCAATCCCGGCGACGAAGTCATTGCCACCAACGACCTCTACGGCGGTTCCTATCGGCTGCTTACCAAAGTGTATGAGCGCTACGGCATCAAGTCGCATTTCATTGATATGTCCGACCCCGCCGAGGTGGACAAGTACATCAACGAGCGCACCAAACTCCTGTGGATAGAGACGCCCACCAATCCCATGCTCAATATCATTGACATAGAGGCAGTGTGCAAAGTAGCTCAAAAACACGGCATCCGCACCTGCGTGGATAATACGTTCGCCTCGCCTTACCTGCAAACTCCGCTCGATCTGGGCGCCGATATCGTGGTACACTCCGCTACCAAATACCTCGGCGGCCATTCCGATGTGGTACTCGGCGCGATTGTGGTGAAAGACGAAGCGTTGGCGCAGCAACTTTATTTTTTGCAAAATGCCGTAGGCGCCGTACCCGGCCCGCACGATTGTTTCCTCGTGTTGCGGGGCATCAAAACCTTGCACCTGCGCGTAGAGCGTGCCTGCAAAAATGCCAAAAAAATAGCCAAACACTTAGCCGCGCATCCGCGGGTGAAAACCGTTTATTACCCCGGTCTGAAAGACCACCCCGGCTACATGATCGCCTCCCGGCAAATGCGCTTCTACGGAGCAATGGTGTCTTTTGTGTTGGAAAAAGATACGCAGGAAGACGCGGTGAAAGTGCTAAGCGCTACCAAGTTGTTCACCCTGGCAGAATCGCTGGGCGGCGTGGAATCGCTCATCGGCCATCCCGCTACGATGACGCACGCGTCCATTCCCCGCGAAGAGCGCCTCAAAGTGGGCCTCAGCGATTCGCTCATCCGCCTCAGCGTCGGCGTGGAGGATTTGGAAGATTTGATAGCGGATTTGGAGCAGGCTTTGCTGGCGGTGTAGGGCAGAGAGCATAGTGCAGAGAGCATAGTGCATAGGGGCGGCAGGCGCGCGCGCGAAGAGACAACGCATGCGTTGTCTGTACCAGAGGGCGGGCGGCAGCAAAAATTAAAAATCATGATGGATGTGATACCGACAAGAATTTTCTGGCATGAAATCATCGCCAATGCAATACAGGAGGAGGTCAATAAAAAAGAGTATAACAATGAATAAATTTGCGGCCACACTATTCTTTCTGCTTGCGGCCTTTTCTGCTTTCGCGCAACCCGGCGCCGACAACCCTAAGTTGCGTCGCCTCGCCGATAAGCTCGCGCACCGGTACATCATCGCCGACGGGCATGTGGACTTGCCATACCGGCTCAAGGTGAAGAATTTCCGGCTGACCAAAGAATTCATCGGCATCCCCATAGAGAGCGCGGAGGGCGATTTTGACTATGTGCGCGCCAAAGCGGGCGGGCTGGATGCGCCGTTTATGTCCATTTACATTCCGGCTTCGTATCAGGAGAGCGGCGGGGCGAAACTGCTGGCCGATTCGCTGATAGACATGGTGCGCGGTATTGCCGAAGCGCATCCCGATAAGTTTGTCGTGGCTGTGTCGCCTAAAGAGGTGGAGCGCAATTTCCGAAAAGGCATCATTTCCCTGCCGCTGGGTATGGAAAACGGCGCGCCCATTGAAGACGACCTCGCCAATGTGGCCTACTTCCATCGGCGCGGCATTCGTTACATCACCCTCACGCATTCCAAAGACAACCTCATTTGCGATTCTTCTTACGACACCACCCGCACCTGGAACGGCCTCAGCCCCTTCGGCAGGGAAGTGGTGCAGGAAATGAATCGCACGGGCATCATGGTGGACATCTCGCATGTGTCCGACAGCGCTTTTTACCAAACCCTGCGCGTCACGCGGGTCCCGGTCATAGCCTCGCACTCCTCGGCGCGGGTGTTTACGCCCGACTTCGAGCGCAACATGAGCGACGATATGTTGCGCGCCCTGGCCCAAAACGGCGGCGTGGTGATGATTAATTTCGGCTCCACTTTTCTCGATTCCAAAATACAGGAACACGAAAACGAAATGCGCAGTAAGCTCACCGAACTTTTGGACGAACATAAATTGGGCCGGCGCGACCCGGAGGCCAAGCCCATCATAGAGGCATTTCAGAAAGAAAACCCCAAACTCTTTGCCGATGTGCAAAAAGTGGCCGACCACATTGACCATGTGCGCCGCGTAGCCGGCATTGACTATATCGGCCTCGGCTCCGATTACGATGGGGTAGGGGACTCGCTGCCTACCGGTCTGAAAGACGTGTCGCAGTACCCCAACCTCATCTACGAACTGCTCCTGCGCGGCTACTCCAAACAGGACATCGCCAAAATTTGTTACCGAAACCTGTGGCGCGTTTGGAAGGTGGTGGAGGGTAACGCGGGGTAACTAGAGCTTCGGGTTTCGAGTTTACTCATGGCTCGCGGCTCACAGCTCGCAGCTAAAAAGAAAAAACATGCAATCAGCCGACATCGAACAACTCAATCGCAAGATTCATGCCGAAAGCGCCTTCATAGATCGCCTGCGAGCCGAAACAGCGCAAGTCATCGTAGGGCAGGAGGGCATGATGGAACGCCTGCTCATCGGACTGCTCAGCCGGGGGCATATCCTGCTGGAAGGGCTGCCCGGATTGGCCAAAACGCTGGCCGTCAAAACCCTCGCGCAGGCCATTGATGCGCAGTTTAGTCGCATCCAATTCACGCCCGATCTGCTGCCCGCCGACATCATCGGCACCATGATTTACAATCCGGCTACCCACGATTTCAGCGCGCGCAAAGGCCCTGTTTTTGCCAACTTCGTACTCGCCGATGAGATCAACCGCGCGCCGGCCAAGGTGCAAAGCGCGCTGTTGGAAGCCATGCAGGAGCGGCAGGTCACCATCGGCCACGAGACCTTCCGGCTGGAGGAGCCTTTCCTGGTATTGGCTACCCAAAACCCCATCGAGCAGGAAGGCACTTATCCGCTGCCCGAAGCGCAGGTGGACCGCTTTATGCTCAAGGTAAAAGTGGACTACCCCAATCGGGAAGACGAGCGCGAAATCATCCGACGCAACATCGCGCCGGGCGACGACTACGGCAAGGTGCAATCCGTGGTGAATATGCAGGAAATCCTCAGCGCCCGCGAGTCGGTGCGCCAGGTATATATGGATGAAAAAATCGAACGCTACATCCTCGACATCGTTTTCGCCACCCGCGAACCGGAGAAGGCCGGACTGGGCCGATTGCGCCCGCTCATTCAATACGGCGCATCGCCCCGGGCAGGCATTAATCTCGCGTTGGCCGCCAAAGCCTTAGCATTTCTGCGCCGTCGGGGTTATGTCATCCCCGAAGATATTCTTTATGTGAGTGCAGACGTCATGCGGCATCGCATCGGCCTGAGCTACGAAGCCGAAGCCGAAAATGTGACGCCGGAGGATATTATCAAAGAGGTGCTGAATGCGGTGCAGGCGCCGTAAAAGACTTAGAACCGCGTCCCCACATAATACGGCAACATCAGTCTCCAGGTAGGCCAGTCATGCGGCATATCGGCGCCCCAGACGTCTAATTCGTGCGGAATACCCTTGGCATTCAACATGTTGGAGAAATTGACCGTAGCTTCGGGGGTTTCCCATGCGCCGGAGCCGGTCATGATGTGGATGTGTTTGCTTTTGCGGATATGGTTGAGCCAATACTCGTCGTTGAGATTGGGCAGATACTGCATGGGGGAGTTGAAATACACGTCCTGATCGTGATAGCCGCCGGTGTAGGCGCCGAGGTCGTAGTTGCCGCTCATGGCAATGACGCCGTCAATGATATCAGGGCGGCGGAAGAATAGATTGGCGGCGTGCAATGCGCCGAGCGAAGCCCCGGAGAGGATGACGGGCGTGTCGGCACTACTTTTGTGTTTTACAAACGGCACCACTTCTTTATACACATAATCGTTGAATTGTACGTGGCGGATGCTCTTGTGGCGCGGGTGCATGCGCGGATTGAGCCAGCTTTCGGAATTGATGCTATTGATGGAAAATACCTTCACCTTGCCGGCTTCAATATGCGGCTTGAGCACATCTATCATCAGAAAACGCTCGTATTCAAGGTAGTCGGCAGCAGCTGTGGGCAACAAAACAAGAGAAAAGCCATAGTGTCCGTACATGACTATCTCCATGTTTTTATTCAGGTTGGGACTGTACCAGGTGTGGATTTCGCGATTCATAAGGCAGATTTTCGCGCAAAGAAAGGATATTGTGCAGGAATTTCAAAATTTTAAAAAAATGGCACTCATCAAACAGGTTAGAGGATTCGATCCCCAATTCGGAGAAGATTGTTATTTCGCAGAAAATGCGGTGATCGTGGGCGATGTGATTATGGGCGATCAGTGCAGCGTGTGGTTTCATGCCGTGGTGCGCGGCGACGTCAATTTCATTCGCATCGGCAACAAAGTCAACATTCAGGACGGCGCCATTCTGCACGGCACTTATCAGCGGGCCGGCACCACCATTGGCAACAACGTGTCCATCGGTCATCGCGCGCTCGTACATGGCTGCACCTTGCACGATAACGTATTGGTGGGCATGGGCGCCATTGTGATGGATCATGCCGTCGTGGAGGAAAATGTGCTCATTGCAGCCGGCGCAGTGGTGTTGGAAAACAGCCGGTTGGAATCCGGCCACATCTATGCCGGCGTGCCCGCCAAAAAAGTGAAAGCCATCAGTCCGGAGCAATTCAGGGACAGCATAGAGCGCATTGCCAATGCTTATATTATGTATTCGGGATGGTTTAAGTAGGGCAGGCGCATGCTACAGCGGATTACTCAAATTCTTCCAAAAACCGCTCGAGGTTCCAGTGAGCAATACCGTTAATCGTGTTGCTGAAAGACGCGTCCATACTAACGACTAATTTGGGGTAATTGTCCTGGATCAGCGCCAGGTTGCCAAACTCCCGTTCCACAGTAGCGGGTTCGGTGAGCAGGTAGGTCGCTTGAATATATGTTCGTTCGTTGTTTTTCTCGGCTACAAAATCAATCTCCCGCTGCTGCCAGTCGCCCGTATAAACGGTGTAGCCATGGCTTATCAAGTGGTTGAAAACGCAATTTTCCAATAGTTTTCCCATGTCAGAAGGTCGGAACCCGACCAGTGCATTGCGTATGCCCAAGTCTTGGAAATAGAATTTTTCACCGATTTCGAAAATGCGTTTCCCTTTCAGATCCATGCGTTTCACGGGTATGATGATCTGGCTATTCGTCAAATACGACAAATAATCGAGCACGACGTTTACAGATATATTTACCCGCTGAGACTTCAGGTAGTCGCTTATCTTTTTGGCGTTCAGGATGCTGCCGATGTTATCTGCCACGAAATGCACAAGGCGATCCAAAAAATTTACATTCCGGATACTGTAGCGCCCGACTATATCCCGGTAAAGAATACCGGCGAATACATTTTTGAGATACTCATAAGCGATATCTTCTTTCAAATCCAGATGTCGCAAAAAGGGCATTCCACCGTATTTCAAATAATCAGGGAGCTTTTTTGAATCGTCCTTCAAATCGTGAAACATCACAAATTCCTTGAAATCAAGACTGTAAACCTGTATCTCAATATACCTGCCGCTCAGACGGGTAGCCAACTCACCCGACAGAAGTTCCGAATTGCTTCCGGTGATATAGATATCATAGTTAGGCTTGGCTGCAAATGAGCGAATGCTGTTCTCAAAATCCTCGATTTCCTGAATTTCATCCACCAACAAATAATTTGCTACGTCGGCGCGTGATTTTGATTTGATGTACTCCGTCAAATCTGCTGCGGTGACAATGTGGGAAAACGCATCATCCTCTTTATCCACATAGATAAAATTGCAGGGATTGCCCATTTGTGTAATCGCATCTTGTACTTGCAAGAGTAAATAACTTTTGCCTACCCGGCGCTGACCAATAAGCACCTTAATCACAGGCTTGCCGATGAACGGTTCAAAACGATTATCGTATTTAGGCCGAGAGATATATTCTTTCATCTATACGCAAATTTTGCAGCAAAATTAGCAATAGTTTTGTCTATGGTGAAAACTTTAGCTGACATCCCGTGGGTTGTGTAAAGAACCACTCGCGAAACTTTATACACAACCCCGGATAGTAGGCTCCAGGCAGGACGCGGTAATATGTATTTATTTCTACAACTTTTATTTGACTTCCGGCGACGTGTGTATTATGGACTATGTGCAATTTGTTATACACACCCGGCGACTGAGTTCGCCGGTACCCTACCGCCGGCTGAGATACACCCCGCCCATGATGAGCGCTATACCGATGAGGTGAAAAACCGACATGGTTTCGCCGTCGAGCAGGCCCCAGCCCAAGGCTACGATGGGCATCAGATAAGCAACCGTGGAGGAGAACACCGCATTGGTTCTTTGCACCAACCAAAAGAAAAGAATGGAGGCCAATACCGTGCCGCCCAACGAAAGGATGGCCACATAACCCAATGCTGTAAGTGCTGCCGGTTCTGTGCTGAGCGCGTGCAGGAAATCGGTTCCCGACAACAAATAGATAAGGGCCGGCATGCCTACAAATGAAAAGGAAACCGCGCTCAGGGTGATGGAATTGATATTGCTGAAATAAGTGGCCACCACATTCAGATTGGCGCCATAGCACACCGTAGCCGCTACGATGAGCAAACTGTAGCCGATGCTGCCCGACAGCGCGCCTTTTTGACCCATAAAAATCAGCACCGAAGCCCCGATAAGCCCCAACAACACACCCGCTACTTTGGCCCACATTACTTTAGATTTGAAAAAAACAATACCCAGCACGAGCGTAAACAGGGGCGTGAGCGTGTTGAGCATGCCGGCTACCGAACTGCTCACCCGCTGCTGTGCGAATGAAAACAGAAATGCCGGAATAGCCGTGCCCAGCAAACCCACCGCCAAAAACAGCGGCCAGCGCGACCAGTCCACCCGCTGCCTGTGGCGCAGCATCACCGGCAGCAGCGCCAGCGTGGTAATGCTCAGGCGAAGGCAGGCTACCTGTACCGGGCTGTATGCAACGAGGCTTTTTTTGATGAGGATAAACGAACTTCCCCAGGTAAGGGCCAGCACGCTCAAAATGATGATCCCGATCCAGCGATCAGAGGGACGGGATATGGCGATAGAAGGTGATTTCACGGTTGGTCAGTTGTCAGTTAATACGTTGTTTCGTTTTGATTTTCGGCGGGTTGCACGGTAGAGACGTTGCACTGCAACGTCTCTACTGCAACGTCTCTACACATAACGTCTCTACACGCGATGTCTCTGTTATACGTCGTCCTAAACGTCCGGCGTAAACGCGCATATTTCTGTCTCGGTTGCAAGGCTACGGGCTATTCCTTCTTTTTTTCAAAAACGACAATGTCTTTGCCGAATCGTTGCGCCTCGCGGTAGTTCGATGCTACATGTGCTGTAAAATAGTTCTCCCGCCATCGGCCCTGATAGAGTACAAAGCGCGGCGATTGGGCGATGAGGCGATTCCACTCTTTTTCCTCTTCGATGCCCAATGCGTGTATATGGTGCGGCTCCCACAGCAGCGAGCGATGTACATAAGGCGTGGGGCTGTGTTGCGGTAGGAGGTAATAGGTGATTTGGTGGAAATTGCCGGCATACACGATCTCGCCGGGTTGGAGGCGTTCGCGGAGCCAGGTCGCGATTTCGCGCGGGTAGTCGGGCTTGTCGAAATAGTCCTTTTTTTGCAACCAGATATTGGCCAGGATAAGCACACCGAGCAAAGGGTAGCCGATGCGCTTGTGCATGACCGGCTCCAACCATCTCGGCAGTTTTTTTCGCCCTGCGGCAAAAAACTCCCCGGCCAGCAGGGCAAACGCCGGCATGAGTTGTATGAAATAATGTCCGAACAGCCGCCCCGTTATCATCACCGGCGCCAATACCATTGCGCTCCACAGCAGTGCCAATACGACTGTACTTCTGCGGGTATGCGCGGCGAAGAGCGCATAAAAGAACATAGCCGTTACCGGAAGGAAGCGCAGGAAAAAATCGGCGAGGAACGTGGCGTAATCTCCGATGCTGCGGCTTACCGGATAGTTTTTCATTACCTCAAAGGTGTAAAACCGGAAAGCATCCGCTAAGCCTATATAATGGTAATACGCCCAAACCAACGTGAAAGGCAATGCCATCGCCGCCGCCATGAGCAGCGCCCGGACCCAAAACCCGCCCCATCCCGATTTGAATTGCCCCTGTTGCCACAGCAAAAACAGGCCCAAAGCCGCTGCGTCAAACAACACCACATATTTGAGCATAAAACCCAGTCCCAGACTCAGCCCGGCCAACAGCCATGCTGCCGTACACCCCGAACCCGCTACCGCCCAAAGCGCCGTGCAGGTGAACAGGCAGTAGTATAACTCCGTGTTGGGCGCCACCCCGTAGAAAGTGAAAATGGAGCACAGGAAGATGTAGATCACTCCGCTTGCCAGGGCCGCCTGCCGGTCGCTGCCGAGGCGCAATTTGGCGCTGTATAGCGCCAAAGCCGTGAGCGCCACCCATAAGGCCGTAATGACCCGCAGCACAAAAATGGAGGGAAAGACTTTCAGAAAAGCTGCAAACAGGAGAAAGATACCGATGGGTTTGGTGTCAATGTAGTCGGCAAAATAGGTTTTGCCCTTCAGCAGCCCGTCCGCGATGACGATGTAGGTAGATTCGTCGTGATTGATCACACTGGGGAAAAAAGAAAAAAAGCGCATCGCCAAAGACAAAGCAATGAACGATAGCAACGGTTTCAGCAGATGGATGGCCGGATGATCTTTCATTAGGTTCAACTGGAAAGCCGCAAAGATGGGCTTTTGTAAAAATAGAATAGAAAAAATATGCCCGGAAACTTTTGCAAATTGGAAGAGGTTGTATCTTTGCGCTCGCTTCCGCAAGAGGAAGTCGTTTCAACTCACATAAAGACCCATGGTGTAACGGTAGCACTACAGATTTTGGTTCTGTCTGTTAAGGTTCGAATCCTTATGGGTCTACAACGTAAAAGCCCGCAAGCGAATAACTTGCGGGCTTTTTTTGTGCTATAAAGGGGGCGAAGATGGCGAAGGGCATTCACCGCTGCACCACTAAGCGTGCCACCCTGCGCTCTGCGCCGGCCTGCACATACAAGCTGTACCAGCCCGGAGGCAGCGTATTGATGCGCAGTTCGGTGCGCCCTGAAAAGAACGCCGCCGGAGCTTGCAGTACCTCCTTACCCATGCTGTTTCGTACCGTTATCATACCCGCACTCACGGGCGCGCCTTCCCACTCTACTGTAATAGCTATTCCGGCAGGGTTGGGATACAAATGCAGCCCGGCCTCTACGGGCGGCGGCGTAGCAGTGCCCGATATAGGCCCGCAAGATATTACCGGCTCGCCGATTGCGCCGAGGCGATAGTTGGGGAAAGTAGGAGCGCCGCCACCGCGCATCCCCCAAGGCAATTGTATATCGTTTTGCACCACCTCGCAGGCTAAGCCGGGCAGGTCCGGCTCCCGGATGACATGTATGGTGGTGCAACTGGAACAAAACATGTACAGCTTGCAGTCCGGGCCTAATTGCATCATATAAAAGTGTGTCGGTATCGGATCGGCATATCCGTCATACTCAGCTACCAATATCCGACTTGCTGCAACGTCTTGTGCCCAGAGGTCATACTGGTATAATACCCAATTATAGCAGGCGTACAAGAAACGCCCACTTGGAGAAAAGCCGGCGCCTGCCTGTGTTCCTGCATCCGGCTCAATGGGAAAAAAGCGGGGATTGCCGAACGTTCCGGAGGCCCGGTCAAAATCGTAGAGTTGCAGTCCCAGATCGTTGGTACAATGTGCAAAAAGTGTCCCATCGGGAGAGAAGGTGATTTGAGAAAAAAACACGCCCGTTCTATCCTGCCCAATGTATTGTTCTGTGACGGATACTATGCCTGTATCTGTAAGCAGTACTTTGTGATAGCCGTTGCCATACAGGAATGGGCTGATGATCCACCAGTCGCTGCCGTTTGCATGCCTGACTGCGGTCAGGTTAGCGATGGGTACCATTTCTAAACAATAATCAAACAGAGGGACGTTTTTTTCTATAACGGCGCCTAATCCCCCATTTTGCTGCATATCTATTTTGGTGAAATACAGAACACAGCTTCTTGGAATGTTACTATTGGGTGGGAATTCCTTAGCGATGTGAAAGAGATAGTAATATCTATCGCTGCCGGGCATGGGAACCGCCATACAACTTTGGGGGCCTGCTGAATAACCAGGACTTATCTGTGGATAAAAACAATCTTGTTGATGTACCGGTCCAGGATTAATATCATGCCCATTCTCCATTAGTTGGAACGAAGCATCATGTATTTCACAGCAATTGGTAAAAAAAATCAGTTCTCCATTGGTATTACTCATTTGCGCTACGCTGGTCCAAGCTGTAATTAAAACATTATCAGGAGCGCTGATAGTAGGAGGAATGGTATTGAAATTTATCAGGGCTGCTTCTCCTAATCCGTTGTCTGGATAGTAATCTTCTATGAACAACCAGTTATAGTCATGCTTCTGGCCGATCAAATTGGCCGATATTATGAATAGCAAGGATAAAATAATAGCTATTAATTTCACTGCTGATTGGATTTTAGCCATGAAAAAAGCGCTGCTGCCTGCACCAACATGTAGTATTCGTGCAAGCAGCAGCATAAAAGACTGAAAACGCTATCGCTGAATCACCAGACGCGCTATTTTTTTCTCTGCGCCGGCTCGCAGCTGTAAGGTATAGTATCCGTTGGGCAGTTGCTGCGTTTGTATTTCTCCCCTGCCGCCGTATAGGGGTATGCGGCCCTGCCATACCAAGGCTCCGAGTGCGTTATACACTGCGGCTGCGGCCTCATCCGTTTCCATCCAGTCGGTCAGCACCGTCACCCTATCCTGTGCCGGGTTGGGGTATAGCGTCGCAAGCGGGGTAGCGCTGTCCGGATGCAACCTGAGTGGCGCCGGAGGAGGCACACACAGCGAATCATCTGCATATACATGGTGCGGGTCCACCGCCTGATAAAGGCTGCGCGCCAACAATACAGCCTCACCCCCTTTGAGCGGACATTGCTCTGCTACAGCAAGCAGGTCTTCGACTTGCTTTTCGGTCAGTATGGCTTCATCCACTACCTGATACAGAAATATTTTCATTACGGTCTTCAGGCCGCTCTCAATATCTGTATAGGGTTGAATGCTGTCAAGCCATTGTATAGCGGCCGTTGCAGCGTTTTTGCTGAGATCATTCAGGATGTAATGCAGAGAGTCTGTGAGCGCCCTCTGCTCGCGAATGTCTTGCAGCAAGAGTTGCCGTGCAGCCACATAGTCGAGGCTGTCCTGTCCTTCGGAGTGAAAGGCTAAGCTGTCTAATACGGGTACCTGCTCCATGTCCGACATGCGCGACATCTCCTGCGCATGTACGATGCTGTCTAATGCGACATCGGGTACGAGCGATGCTCTTATTTTTTGTTCGGCCACATAGAATTTGCCGATATTATTCAGTTCGGCATCCTGCACAAAGAGGTCAATCGGCGAGTTAGGCGTGAGTGAAATATTGAAATCCTTTATGCGGATATAGAGCTGCCGCTGGGCTTCCCACAACTGCTCATCGGGAAAATGGGCGAATGGCAGATCGCCCGTGGCAATGGCGATGTCGGTGGAATCCAGAGTCGTCAAATGCTCCATATATCCGATGCCGTCGGGGCAGATGTTTTCGGAGGGACAGGTGAAAGACAAAGCAGGGAGCGCTTGTACGCTGAACCAAGATGGTTCATTGACCTGAGTCGGTAAGAATTCCGAATTTTCAAAAGGGTCAGTTATGAATCGAGAGTCGTGTATAATAAAGGGATCATCATTTGTATGCTCTGCCTGCCATCCTCCGGTGGGAGCGCCCTGAAGCCATCGGTTGCCGTGGTGTACCTGCACCCCGATCGCATCAGTAACCCGGAGACCGACGAAGTGCTCATTGAAAATATTTCCTTTGAGCTGAGTGTTGGCATCCGATCCATCCGCCAGCATACCTATATCGCCGCCGTCCATTGTATTACAAGCTACGAGCGAGGAAGCATCCTGAACGAGATGCAGACCTCTGGTACGGGCATTGCCGGTTTCGCCGGTGAGGAGAAGGGCTTCATTGCAACTGATATTGCCCATGCGGGTAGCGGCAAATATACCGGAGTAGTTTTGCGCAGTAGCCAGAGTAGAGGAGGATTCAAACTGAACGGTGTTTTCTGAAACATTGATGTCCCGTCCGCTAATGAGCGCAATACCGGCCGGAGCATATCCGGCCTGATGAGGTTTTTGGTAGATGTGATTGTTTTTCACCCGGTAAGCATCCAGGCCGGAGAGCATAAAAGGATGTTCGTAAAGGCTGATGCCCCGGCAATAGTAGCCGTCGGGCGAACTCTCGGGGTAGTACGGTGCGAGTTTATTCCTGTTGTTTATAACATTATCGGTTATGCGACAATGGCGCGGGGCATTCTGCCAGAGGATGATCCCTAAGCCGGTTTCATCCAGCCTGTTGGCTTCGATCTCAATACTTTTTGACAATTCAACTTTGTAGTTCCACCAGGAATCAATCATATAGTTGTCAAAAGATCGGAGGTCTGCCCGGCTGACTTCGATGGGTGTGCGGCACCGCTCGAAACTGGTGTAGATATCAGTACCGAGCCCGCGCTGTATCAAAGAGGCGGATCGTTGGGTAGAGCCTTCTACATAGATACCTCTTCCATACCCGCTACCCTCTGCTAAATCCATATCCAGAAAGCGTGAAAAATTGACAATGACATGGGAATTGTAGGCGAGAATGCCGTTTTCCATGCGACTGTAAACATTCCAACCCGCATTATACCCTGATAAATTCATGGTTACGTCATGTACTTGTACGCCGGCGAAACCGCGGGTGCAGGTACTGCAAGCAGAAGCTTTCAGTAAGGGAGCATCAAATGAGTTGCCGTGAAACGGAAAAAGGGCAGGGTCATCCAGCCCGGAGTTGTTGTCCGGTGGGATGTATAGCCCTATATGGCTGTTGGTGAATGAACTGCGGGTAATTTCGGCGCTGCTTCCCCGCTGCAAGAAAATGGCCTGAGTACCATCTGCAATATTAGCCTGGTTAAGAATAAGCGTTGCGCCGGTTTGTACCTCTATGGCATCCCAAAGGTCACTGCATCCAAACACACTTGCCTGCTGGTGAATTCTCAATGTTTGTCCATCGGGGACTATGATCTTAGCTCCTGCTCCCATGCCGATACTCATAGCATGGCCCCAAACGGCATCTTCATCAATGATAAGTGCGCCAAAAATAAGTAAATTACCCTCACCCGGCTCGGTTGGTATAGTGATATCTGACCAATTTACGACAGTACTGGCGGGTACAAAATCACCCACAAATTGTGGGAACAAAAACCGACCCTCTAACAGGTCGGTACAAGATGTCGAAAAATCCAGAAAGGCCGTACAACCGATTTTATCGTCATTAACACCAACAAAATCTACTCTAACCCTAATGGAATAAACTCGGGAAGTAGCGCCTTCATCCTCATAATACG
Organism: Saprospiraceae bacterium; assembly: GCA_019638385.1. Lineage (GTDB taxonomy): Bacteria > Bacteroidota > Bacteroidia > Chitinophagales > Saprospiraceae > UBA2329. Next base: position 207,828 of record JAHBTW010000001.1, read on the forward strand.
GCAAATCAATACTCGAAATCCGGTATATATTTTGACCGAAAGAATTTTGACCAAAAGGCCCGGAAAAATCAAGCGTATTCAGTACAGTAAATCCCGGATCAAGATACAATTCTAAAGTTGTATTCGACTGTGCGTCGCTTAATCCCACCACCACGTTAATGATGACTTCGGTACAGTTGATTAAAGGCCCACTTGAATGGTCGTACAGGATTTCCAAATAATCGGGACAACCTGTCTGTGCCTTAGCGGAAGGTAGCATCAGAAAGAAAGAAAGAAAGAAAGAAAGAAAGAAAGAAAGAAAGAAAGAAAGAAAGAAAGAAAGACGAGCGGCCCAGTCGGGCTGTGGGTGAAGAAAAATACCTCATAATGATAGGATTTAAAGGGTTAAGAAATAGAATAAATTATTAACTCCTTTGCAAATATATAGATATCAAGGTAAAATCAAAATGTCGTTTGTAAATTTCATCATAACTTAACATTAAAAGTCTCAGCCACTTCCTGCCGGTAATTCGCTCATGCCGGCCTTAGTCCAGCTTAGCATCGAAATGCACCAAACGCACAAACTGCCCCACGCGCTCCCGGATTTCCGTTTGAGTAAGGTTTTTGAGGCGTTCAATGCTGAATTTTTCCACACAAAAAGACGCCATCGCCGAGCCGTATATCACGGCGCGTTTCATGTTGTCAAAAGAACAATCGCCTGTTTGGGCTAAGTAGCCCATGAAACCGCCGGCAAAGGTGTCGCCTGCGCCGGTCGGGTCAGTGACTTCGGCCAAGGGAAGCGCCGGAGCGAAGAACAGGTTGTCGCCTTCAAAGAGCAGGGCGCCGTGTTCGCCTTTTTTAATGACGAGAAAGCGCGGCCCCATTTCGTGTATGACTTTGGCGGCTTTTACCAAAGAATGCTCGCCGGAGAGTTGGCGGGCTTCTTCGTCGTTGATGGCGAGGACATCCACTCGTTTGAGCACGTCGCGCAGACCGTCCATGGCAGTGTTCATCCAAAAATTCATCGTGTCCAAAGCGACCACCTTGGGGCGTTGCTCCATTTGATCGAGTACGCGCATTTGCACGGCGGGAGTGAGGTTGCCGAGCATGAGGAAGGGCGTTTGGCGAAAGTGTTCGGGGAGCACCGGGTCAAAATCGGCCAATACGTTGAGTTGGGTGTCTAAGGTGTCGCGGTCGTTCATGTTGTTGTGGTACCGACCGGCCCAAAAGAAAGATTTTTCGCCTTGACGTATTTGCAGTCCGGCCAGATCCACTCCCCGGCTGCTAAGGTGGTCGAGTTCCGCTTGCGGGAAATCATCGCCGATGACCGACACCAGGCGGATGTCTTTGCAGAAGTAAGACGCTGATAACGAGATGTAAGTAGCGGCTCCGCCGATGGCGTTGCGGGCTTCCCCGAAGGGTGTTTGTATGTCGTCGAAGGCAACGGTGCCGACCGTGAGTAAGCTCATTGGAAAGAAATTAATTATTTTTTCGGGGCAAAGATTGCATTTTTATACGGTTCGACATACCTTTGCGTCGCTCTTTTAAAAAGGGGGTCAAAAAGCCTCAGTAGCTCAGTCGGTTAGAGCGGCGGACTGTTAATCCGTAGGTCCAAGGTTCAAGTCCTTGCTGAGGCGCAAAAGCTCTGCGAAAGCAGGGCTTTTTTTGTTTGACAGGCAGGGGGCCGCAGCCTCGGTTTTCCATTTAGCCTCCCGCTCTTATACATTGTCAAAAAAAATATAACCCCAAAAAAAGCGCAGCTTCGATATTTTGACATTATGTTTGCATATCAAAAATTACCCACCAAGCCTTGTTGATATGAAAAATAAAATTCTGCCCCCCCCCATTCAAGAGGGAAGATAAATTTTGCAGACTTCCGGTTGTTGTCTCTTCTTTTCAACGCATTGCCGGCCGTTTCTTTTTATGCAATTAAGCGCTTTGCCGCAGCAGGCTGCACTCCCTTGCAGCGGTTACTGTGGATATTGCCGGCGGGGATGCTGTGTGTATCTTCGTTGTGCGCGCAAGGTTGGGAAACAGTACACAGTATTACCTTTCCGACAAACAATTGGCAAAGCGTACCCTCGGTAAGCAACCACCTTGGATTTTTGCTCGGCGGCAATGGCGCTACCGGTGCGCCCACTGACTGGTGCGCCCGAAGTTCGCTCTTCGCACCCGGCACTTATCTTGCCATACTACAGGAATTGAGCGATGCCTATGAGTATCGAATTAGCTGGAATGTGAAAAGCGCTGCGGCAGGCAAGGTCATGCAGTTGCGCTACCACACCACAGCGGGAGCAAGCGGTACTGACATCGGCGAGCCTTACCCTCTGCCTCAAATTTCAGCTACCTCGCCCGGACAGGAGTATGTCGGCGAAGCCTTTGGCGGGCTGTCCGGGATGTATCACCTCATCCTGACACCTGCCGCAGGCAGCAGCAGTGCATCGGCTCTCGTCTTTTTTGACAATTTCCGGCTCGAACGTCGTCTCCTGCCTGACCCGCCGACAAGTTTAAGTTTTGTCACCACCGTTTTGACCGTGGACGAAGGCGCCTCCACACAGGTATGCCTGCATATAGAGCACCCTTCACCCACCGTCGCCACTACTGCCGAGGTAGCCGTAGAGGGCGCTGCCTCGCCTCATTTTACGGGATTTCAACCGCAAGCGCTCACGTTCCTCGCCGGTAGCAGTGCCCAGCAGTGCTTCACCCTGAGCACCGCCCCCGCCAACGGCTTGGCCGACGCCAACCATACCTATACCTTCAGGATTCAAAATGTAACCGGTGGCAACAACGCAGAGGCCGGGGCTGCGGCTGCGCTTACCGTTATGGTAGCGGATGATACGGAAACGCCGACGGACTGCCCCTGGGCAGGGCCGGACAGGGAGATATGCCGGGGGGATACTATCACCATCGGCTGTGTTCTGCCCGACTCATTAAGCGGATTATGCTTTTACTGGTGGCCGCAGGAAAATATGGAGCAGCCATCTTCTGCCCAAACTATAGTCTGGCCGGACGAGAGCATACAGTATGTCGTCTATGTTACCGACGATCAGGGGCAATTACACGGCATTGATACGGTAACCATCACTGTACTTCAACCGGGAACACTTCGCATCAGTCCCAATCCTTCGTATCTGTGTAACGGTGCGCCGGATACGCTTCGGACTGCGGGTGATTTTGCCACTTATTTGTGGTCGAGCGGACAAACGAGTGCGGAAATTGTTGTATCAACACCCGGAATGTATCAGGTTACAGCTACCTCTGCCGAAGGTTGTGAAGTAGTGGATTCTGTTGTTGTTCAGGTATTTGATTTTCAAGTACAGTTAGCTCCTCAAAACCCCGTGTTTTGCCAAGACTCTATTACGTTTACTGCTACTTCCAACGCTCACACGATGGGTTGGTATGTGGAAGGAGACCTGATGACCTACAGCAACGAATTTGTAATGCATTGGATAGCGCCGGTAGAAGCAGTATTTTATGGCCCCGGAGGTTGCAGGGAGGTACGGCACATCGAGTTTTCGCGCGCTATACCGGATGTAGTAGTGTTTCCGGTGCAGCCAGTCATCTGTTTTGACGATACTCTAACCCTTAGCGCTGCACCCGGATTTGTCTCTTATCGCTGGTATGATTACGAGGGAGGTCCCCTGTTGTCGAATACCCCCAATTTGCAGGTCACTCAGCCGAATATTTTCTATATTGAGGTAACGGATGCCAATGGATGTACGTTTGGAAAAGATGTGGATATCAATTATGCACCTGCAATTGACGCTCAAATCAGTGCCGAGGTAAGGTCTATCTGCTATCAATTACCGGGAATCGCTCCTCCTGTGAATGTAAATAGAGCCAAAGATATGCAGCAGTGCGCTACAGCAGCAAGCCTTGATGCCGGAGAGGGTTTTTCGATGTACCTATGGAACACCGGGGCTACTCTCCGTACCATACAGGTGGTGGAACCAGGCGAATATTCCGTAACCGTTACGGATGCTTCGGGCTGTACCTTTTCGCCGTCGCCCATACAGATTGATCCCTGTATGGATCCTCCATTCAGATTCACTCCGGGAATAGCTCCTGTTATCAGTTGCGTTACTCCTGCAAAGATTTCGCCGGGAGCAGGATATGCACAATATCTTTGGTCGGACGGTTCCATCTTGGACACCCTTACCACCACACTGCCTGGGCTGTACAGCGTGACGGTTACAGATTTTAGCGGCTGTCAGGCGACCCAACAATACCGACTGGATATAGCCGACGCCAATGCAATCGTTGATTTGGAAATATACAAACCCGCAGTGTTAACCGGCAACACCACTACCCTGGTAACAGATGAGGACGCCACAGGGGCTATGACTTTCGTAAATGACGACAACGATGATGGCGATAAACTTTTTGATATGGACGATAAAGATGTCGCCAACGGAGACAATGAATTGGTAAGAATCCGTCTGAAGCTCAACCCTGCCGGCATGAGTACGCGCACAGTGACCCTGAATGCTGCAGCCGGTGGCCACTTTGTGAAAATTTGGCGCTCCGACACCAAAAAAGCAGGGGAATACAACATGGGTACCCCGCTTGAACTGACCCAACAAGATGGAAATTTTTATGTGCTTGACCTGTGGGTGGAAGGCATAGCTGCTCATACCCGGCAGCGCGAAACCATACTGGTGCTGGAATGTGCCGGCCCCCAGGCATCCCAATGCCTGCTAAGCGACTCCGTTTCGCTCACCATTGTGGGATTGAAAGAACTGGCATGGAAAGGCCGACTCAACGGATTTGACGGGGGCGCCAATCAAAGTAATACACTTGATACGGCTGATCCCAATTTTCCCGGAAATCTGAGGAATCGAGATAATTCCCCGCTGCTCAGTTATCGGGTTTTCCCGGATATGAGAATCATTAACGGCATTGCTTATCCTCCTGTACTCACACCCCACTAAGAGACACAGCGGAGTTGTGTGTAATATTATCTGTGTCGCCGACCGAGCCTTTTGATTTATTTCTAAAAACATTTGATGTGGACGACCCTTCGGCCAACAGAAAGCCATTGGACCCTAACGATAAAAATAAAACCCCCGGTATATACGATGCAACTGCCAATACGGGAAACTATTATTATGGACCTCCGCTCACTTACGACAAAGACCACGATAACCGGGGAACGATACATCAGGCGCCCGCCGCGCCCTGCCCTTTCGGATTGCTGGAAGGCGATTCGAATTTCGACGGCATTGTGAGCCTGAATTTTCAACCCGGCGACACACTCAAAACGCTTTGGTTCAAAACCTCGCTGCATCCGGGCGACAATTATCGCGTGGCTGCCGTATTCGATTCGCTCATGCTGTCCCGATTGGAAAACGAGGATGGAAAGCATGGCATTCATGTACACGATTCTAAAGCAGGCAGAGTGCCTTTCGATGCTACGATGGTTTCTCCCGTGTTGACGGTGTGGCGGTTATTTAATCTGGAAGTGGCTACGATGGAAAATGTATTTGGATACAGAAATAAAGTACAGGGGTGGATTAGGGATTTTGATGGACAAGGAGGCAGGGCGAGCAGCGCATTCAGGCTTATCATTGATGAATCTATATACGACCTGGAAGCTCCTTTAAATAATAGAACTACGAACCTAAGGGGTTTAGAGGAACATTTTCCTAATAGCACTTTTAATCCACCTTCGTTAGACGATAATAGTAGTCCAACAGGAAAGGGGCGATTTGAAAATGGATACTTTTCACTGGGGACAAATAGTACTCCGGTTGGAGATATAAAAGCAAGCGGAAGTAACTACTTAATTCTCAAGCATAATACTCCCCTTTCAGGGGCGTGGATGACGTTTGAATTATCACCCCCTACTGGAACAACAATAACTGGCTATGTGCAGGATATTCAAAAAAATCAAGGCGGGAGCTTTACTTTTACACTCAGTCCCAATAACCCATTAACAGGCATTGGCAATAATGCAGTATTTCGTGCTGCCGATGGTCGCCCTATGAACATTGTAAATATAAATCCATCCAACAATACTATTACAACAGATTCTTTGAGCTTATTAGTACTGCTAAGTGATGACGATAGAGAGGCAAATCATCAGGTTTTACCCTATTCATGGCAAGTAGATCCGCTGAATTTAAAGAGAGGTTTCAATATTTTTAGAGAGGCTTATCTTGAAACCGTTATCCGTTTTACAAACCCGGGAGATACGATCCCATTCAGGTCTAACATTTTAACTGACGACAGTTTTAATGTTTGGATAAAAGAACGATCAACTTTTTGGCGCACCGAGGTCCCCGCAAGCGGTGGAGATAAATATGGGGTATGGCTAGGATTAGTAGCATTAGTTTGGCAATCAAGCTATTGGAGAAGTGATTTAGATCCTGATTCTGAGGTGCTTCCGTCATTCAATGGAGGAGTGACACTTTCGGTTTCAGATAGTACGAAGATGTGGAAAGGAGGTGATGTCAGTGTAATACCATTCGAGCATTATTATGACCGATATGGAAATACCTCATCAGTTGCGTATGATATTGCAGTTTCTGTTGTTCATGAAATCGGACACCAATTCGGGCTTTGGCATGTTCTTACACCCAACGTATTTATGAACCCTGTTTTGCTTCAGAATTCAATTACGAGGTTAGAAGCAGACCAAAAAAACTACATAAGATGCCGAAAAAGCACCCCTGGCCTACATCCATATCCTTAACTCTTAAAACGTAACTTAATGAGAACAATAATAACTTTCTGTGTATTGGCTGCGATCCTGATGGTGACCAATAAGGTGGGTGCGCAAGACAAATGGCTACAAGTACACATTTCACCACTTTCAGACACATTAGGATCATTTGAGTTGCTTTATGTGAATTTGAAATATGAAAACAAGAGCACAAAAACAATCTCTTGTTTTATCCCTTATGCCACCAATACAGTATTGCAAATCAGGAGAATAGAACCGGAGGTTTCAGAATGGAAGCTATGTAATGAATATGGCTTTAATGCTGACCTTTTTCCAGAACATAATGGATGGTATCAACTACCTGCTGATTTTAAGGACGAAAGATGGTATCAAATTTACCCTTGCAGTCCTGATTTCTCTGTGGATGGGGTATCTTTCTTGCCTGGCAGATATGAATGCCGGTTGATATATAGTCCTTCGGATCAACATGGAGTATGGTACGCTTATCCGGAGTCGTGCAAAGACTGCATAACATCTTCTTTCAATTTTCTTGTAGGGCCTTCTGATAGCGTCGGAGAGAAGTTGGCAATAGAGCGTCTTACAAGTATTAAAGGAGGAGCAAGGCCCATTACGCATGTATTATATGGTGGAGGGCGATTTACGCAATTTACATGCGAAGAACAAATTCGTTTTTTAGAATCGTTCTTATCGGAATTTCCGGGTTCATATTTTGAGCCATACATTCATGGTGCTTTAGCCAATTCATTGATTCTATGCGAAAAAAAGAAACTACAGGGAGACCCGGCAGGAATGGCAATGATGATGAAACGTATATTGTTTCATCTTGGTAAAGCGTGCGAATCCAAACATCCTTGGCTTTGGAAGTTATATGGCTACGAATTAATACAACATGAAAAAGAACTGCTTTTCGGCTTTGTTGCGAATAAATAAAATTTGGAGAGAGCGGACTTTGAAAAATATTTTCAAAAATACTCGTTTTCAAAAATCATCAGAATCGAAAAGACTTTTCCCAAGGAAAAATGTTCGTGCAACAAAGCCCTGCTTTTTCTATAAAGGAAATAGGGACTCCGATAAAGTGGCCATTTCCCTCATTCCTTCACCTAACTCGGGCATTATGTACACTTCAATAAGACATATTCCATCGGTACCTGTTGACGGTATTGTTGTACTCTCATCTGCATTTCAAGCGGCTGCGCAATTCGTGTGGATTCTGTGCAGTGCACCTGCCGAACCGGAAGCTGGTCGCGTATTCATTACCGCCGGTTTCGGTCCCTTTACTTTCGTATGGCAGGGGCCTGGCTACTCCGCATACAGACAAAACCCCCGCCGACCTTCCCGCGCCCGGGCCGATACTCAGTCACCGTCACCAATGCCTACGGCTGCAGGGTGACGCTGGAGGCACGGGTGCGGCGTGTGATGGGGTCTGGAAGTGGAGTTGGACTGAGCCTGCCTGCCCCGATTCCGAAAACGGGCGCATGCCGCACCAGCGACGACACCAGCTATCACTTATGTCTGGGCAACGGCAGCACCGGGCGCGTCTGCGGGAGTGGAAAATACGTCAAATTTGGGGCTGACCTTGCAAAACGGCTCAGCTAGTAATACAATAATGCTTGCGGGAGGGAGATATTAGCGTATTGCCGTTTGAAACCTTTTTGAAGGTAATGGGCGGGCTTACTAATCCTAATGCCCAGGCTGCTTGGCTTTATCCATGAAATTGGACATCTTTTTGGTTTAGCTCACATCCCGGATCAACAACTTATGAATGCTGAGCTTCCATTTAATACTGGAGGTTTCATTCCAGCGCATTTGAACATCATTAGATGTAGGAAAAACTCCCCGGGCAATTGATTTTTCGAATAATTCAATCAAAATAATATGAAAAAAATACGCTCCTTTTTGTCCCTTGCCGGTTTGTTGGTAATTCCTTTTTTCTGTAAGTGTCAACCTATGCCCGATATCGAATTTGCGGCTTATAAGGATACCATTTACCCACTTGACCCTCTCTATGCTCTGTTCAAATGGGGGAATTCCAGCAAGCGGAAAATTAAAGTAATTAGACCAGACCTGTATAATTCCATTCAAGTACGTCGTTTGCAGCCTGATCCATCTAATTGGCTTCATAGAGATGGATTGTCAGACGTTGGTGGTGTTAGTATGTCGGGAGAAAGTTTGGAAATGGAAACTCCGCCAGGATATAGTTTTGAGGTGTATTACAAGATATGCCCTCTCGGACCCAACGAGTATTTAGAAATAAACAACAAAGTTTTAACAGGCTTTCAGCCCGGTGAATATCAAGTGCGCTGCATATACTTTCCATCTCTACAACCTAAAATAAAAAAAGGAGATGACCCATTTATCGGCGACGGGTCCTGCTGCAAAATCATTGAGTTCAACTTTACCGTATTAGACGCTCCCCCCGCCAACGAAACCGCCTTGTACGACTACCTCATCAAAAACGATTTAGCCAACTATGTTCATAACTACAGGTACGCCCCTGAAAGAATACCCTTATTTGAGGAGGCATTGCTTTTAGCTCCAGAGACTTCCAGCCTGAAACCCTTTATACATCAGACAGTTGCGGATATATTGACCCAGCAGCTTTACAATGCGCCAAAGCCATACAGTGATGAAGAACTGGCAGTCCTGTACGAACGAATCGTATATCATCTGAGAAAAGTAGCGGAATCAAAACACCCTTATCTGCTGCAAAATCTCTCCACAGACTTATCTAGTTACCAATTCGAACTACAGGCTGTGAAGGCACGAATGCGTCGCAAATAATCACCTCATTCCTTCACCTACAACTCGGGCATTATGTACACTTCCAACAAGACATACTCCATCCGGTACCTGTTGACGGTATTGGTATTGCTCTCATCTGCATTTCAAGCGGCTGCGCAAATTCGTGTGGATTCTGTGCATTGCACCTGCGGAGCCGGAAGCCCCGGTCGCGTATTCATTACCGCCGAGGGGACTGCCGGTCCCTTTACTTTCGTATGGCAGGGGCCTAACGGCTACTCCGCATACGAACAAAACCCCGCCGACCTTCCCGCGCCGGGCCGATACTCAGTCACCGTCACCAATGCCTACGGCTGCGAGGTGACGCTGGAGGCGCAGGTGCCGGCGTGTGATGGGGTGCCGGAAGTGGAGTTGGACCCCGAGCCTGCCTGCCCCGATTCCGAAAACGGGCGCATCGTACTCACTTTTCCCGGCGACGACACCGGCTATACTTATGTCTGGAGCAACGGCAGCACCGGGCGCGATCTCACGGGAGTGGGTGCCAGGCGTATTCGCTGTGAGCATAACCAGCAGCGGCTGCACCCGCGTGAGGGCTGCCGGGACAAGTTTTCTGGATGAGGTACAGGGTGGGATGCCGCCGTACCGCACATCGGGCTATCCGGGCGATGCCCTGCAACCGGCCGATGTGCCGCTTGCGCTTCTACCGGCGAATTGTTTTGTTGCGAATAGAAGACGCGACGGGCTGCGGCGAGACACAGGAAGTGACCGTACCGCCCGCGCGCTTCATGGGTAATGGAGTTGGGGCGCGACTTTGAGCATCCGCCTCGGACAGGCGGTTCGCCGCCACCACAGGGCCTGTGGCCTGGAAGCGCACAATTTAGCTGGCAACCGCGCCAGGGCTTAGACTGCGATACTTGTGCTGTCGTCATGGCTATGCCCCCGCGCAGCACCCGCTACGAACTGACGCTTCGCATAGCGCCAGTTTTAATTGCGCGACGCGCTCTGCATCCTCGTGGATGGACGAGCGCCGGTATATGTACCCAACGCCTTTTCGCCCAACGGCGGCGGCATCAACGATTGGCTCGCGGTGTTTGCGGCGACGGCGTTACGCGTGCGCAGCTTTCCGGGTGTTCGACCGCTGGGGCGCTGCGGTGTTTGAGCGGTTAAACTTCTCTCCCAATGTAGAGAGCCTCGGTTGGGACGGCGCCGTGCGCGGCCGCCCGGCCAATGCAGGCTTGTATGTTTACACCATAGAATGGGAGCGCGCCGACGGACAAACAGAACGCGCAAGCGGAGAGGCGATGCTGCTGCGGTAGCGGATGTGCCAACCGATACAGGAAGTTCGTTTTGCCCCTCCTTGGGCGCGGGCGCGCTGCTCCTGAGGAAATAGGACCAATACTCCCTTCCCTTTAGTGTAGTGTCGGGGTGACTGCCAGTCACCCCGACACTAAGCATAGAAAACTGTACCAAGTTATTTATTTACCGCCGCCGCCACCGCCGTTGTTATCGTCGCCGCCTTCTTTTTGATCTTCGTTGCGGATGTTGCTGCGACGCGGGCGCGGTACTTTGTTGAAGTCCACTTTGCCGAAGCGATAGCCGAAATTCACGCCTATAGAACGGAATGCGATGCGGGATATGCTGCTCTGGAAAAAAGTGGGGCCTGACAGTTCGGAAGGAAACTTCAGGTATTCCGAAAACGGCTGTACGATGTTGATGCCCAAGGTTGCCTTTTTGTTGAATTCCTTTTGTAACGACATATTCAGCATGGTAAAGGACGGGTTGAAGCCCTGTATCGTTTGTCGGGGCGCCCGGTAAAAGCCGAAAATTTCCAACTTAATGTCTTTCGGGAAGCTGAACGAGGAGTTGAGGTTTCCGCCCCACACCACTGTTTGGCGGCTGATGTCTAAGCCGGACAAGGTACTTTGCGCATCATACGTGTTGATGTTGAAATTGCCGCGCAAGGTCCAGAACTTCTTCAGGGTGAAAGAAGAAAAAACGCTGAAACCGATGGACTGTGTTTCGCCGATGTTTTGGAACGTACTCACCGATACGCCTTCCGGGTTGACCACAAGAATGCTCTCAATGACCTCGTCGGTACGGCGATAGAAAACAGCCGTGTTGAGGCTTACGCCTTTGATGTTGGTATTGTAGGAAAGCTCTACTTGATTGGTCAGTTCGGGCAGCAATTCAGGGTTGCCCTGACTGATGTTGCGCGCGTCGTTGAAGTTGACAAACGGATTGACGTTGCGCAGGCCGGGGCGCTGGATACGCTGGGTGGCGCTCAGCCGCAGCGCGCTGAAATTCTTGAAATTGCGGCTCAGGATGATGCTGGGCAGGATGTTGTCGTAGTTGTTGGCGAAAGTGGTCTCCTGGTCTCTGAAATCGCCGCCGATGTAGGTGCGCTCATAGCGGGCGCCGGTGGCAAGGCCGTAATGTTCGCCCAATTTCAACTGAAAGGACAGGTAGCCCGATATCACATCCTGATCGTAATAAAAGATATCGGTGCGGAGCGGATTGGTGATGTACGTGTTGAGGTCGTAGTCTAAAAACTCGTTTTGGAAATCACTGTCAATTTTGCGCAGAATGCCTTTGAGGCCGGTTTCCATTTTGAATTTGGTGCTGAAAGGATGCGTGTAGTCCAACTGCAAGGTCGTTTCTAAGTTGAGCCCGGAGTTGTTGTTGCGTTCGTTGCGTTGCAACGCGATGTCATTGGAGGGCTGATCGAGTGTGTTTTTGTTGTTGTTTTGATTGCCGCTGAACTGGAGCGCAAAGATGAGTTCTTTCTCCGGTTGTTTGAACGTGCGGCGGTAGTCGGTGGTCCAGTCGAAGCCGCCGCGCACAGAGCGGGATTCGCTGCTGCGGAGGTAGCTTTGTTCTAATCCGGCTAATGGATCGGTAAAAACAGAGTTGACCAACTCGTCGCGCCGGTCGCCGTGCCCGCGGAAAGAGAGCGAAGTAGAGAAAGAGTTGTAAGCATTGACATCATAAAATGCGCTGAGGGAGCCGCCGGGGCCGAAGTTGCGGGTAGTAGCCGTGCCCTCCTGCGTGAAAATGCGCTTTTGGCCGTCGGCGAGTATGTCTTCCCGATAAAAATCCACAAAACCGGGCCGGTTCCAGGAAGCCCAGCCGGAAACATTGGCATTGAGGCCGAAGCGGCCCTGGGCGGCATTCAGGTTGAAGTTGCCGCGATTCATGCGGTTGCCTACGGCGAGGCTTGCCGAACCGGAGATGCCTTGTGCAGTTTTGCGTTTGGTAATAATGTTGACAATACCGCCGGAGCCTTCTCCATCGTAGCGGGCAGTGGGCGCGGTGATGACTTCCACGCTTTTGATCTGATCGGCAGGGATGGTGCGCAGGGCGTCGGCCACGCTGGCAGCAAACATGGTAGAGGGCCGCCCGTTGATGAGAATCATAATGTTTTCAGACCCCCGCAGCGATACGTTGCCGTCCAGATCTACCGAAAGCAGCGGTACGCGGCGCAATACTTCGGCAGCATCGCCGCCGGCGGTGGAGATGTCTTTCTCCGCATTATATACGAGTTTGTCAATCCGGTTTTCTACCGTGGCGGCCTCGCCGGTTACCGTCACTTCACTGAGCGTAAGCCCTTCGGCGAGGAGTAAAACCTGACCGAGGTTCACATCGGGCCGGCGGGGCGTGACCTCAACATCGGTTACTATTCTGGTTTTATAGCCGATAAATGAAATATCGATTTGATATTTTCCAGGCTTTACATCCGAAAAGCGGAATCCGCCTTTTTCGTCTGTGATGACCCCGTCAATTTGGCGGTCCTGGCGAAGGTCAGTCAGCGCAACAGCAGCAAACTCCACAATTTCTTTAGAACTGGAGTCAATGACCGTACCGATTATTTTACCGAGAATGGGGGTTCCTCCCTTTGCGTTTCCGTTGGGAGGTCCTTGCGCGGATGCAATAAAAATGGAGGAGATAAGCAGCAGTGAGAGCAGCAGAATTTGTTTCATTTTTGTTATAGTTGTTGATACTTCAATTAAGCACCCTAATAATAACCTGACCGTCGGAAAGTTGCACCAACTACTGGTAATTAGTGTTAATTAGTGTTAAGCGGTTGATTGTGAGCGGCTCTATGTCCGTTTAGAGCGATGTGTTTCGGTTTTTTGAACAGGCTCCGGCTTAGGGGTAAATTGGTAAAATTGTTTTATTTTCAAAATTTCTAATCCCCCCGAAGTTCAACCGCCTCCACAAAAAAAATACAGGCCGTATGGAGTTTTGACCCTTTCGCTCTATATTTGCCCATCGCTTTCCAAAATCATCAATTCGTCTTTCACATGTTCAGATACTTCGGCGCATTAATATTGGTAGTCATTGCAGCGCTTATCAGCGGCATAGCGGGCACTAGAGGGAGTGTGCAATTGAGCCTGAGCAGACAGGTGGTAGCCGCTGACAATGTAAAGGCGCCGGTTTTGGATTCGGCTACCCTTGCGTTGGTGGAAAGTTACGATCAGCATGTGCTGGAAAGTATGGAAGCCGAACATTTTCCCGGCGCTGCGGTCGTGATTGTAAAAGACGGCGCAGTCATCTTTAGCAAAGGATACGGCGTGCGCGATCTGAGCACCCGCGACTCCGTCAATGAGCATACCGTTTTTCGGCTGGCCTCGCTTTCCAAAGGGTTTGCCTCCGTTTTAGCGGGTATTTTGGTAAAAGACGAACTCTTTCAGTGGGACGACCCCGTGCAAAGTCACTTGTCTGATTTTCGCCTGCGCAGCCCCGAATATACTAAGACATTGACCATTCGCCACGTTCTCAGCCACACGACGGGCTTGCCGCGCCAAACTTTCTCCAACCTCATTGAAGCCGGCGACTCCTATACCGCCGCCCGCAACCGTTTGCCGGAGGTGCGCATGACGCACGCGCCCGGCGTGATCTACAACTACCAAAACGTAGCCTATAGCCTCATCGGCGAAATTGCAGAAAAAACGGCCGGCCGCCGTTTCGAGGAGTTGCTCTACCGGCGCATTTTTCTGCCGCTCGGCATGACCGACGCCGGCGCCGGGTATGCCAACCTGATGCTCGATCCCTCCAACATTGCCAAGCCGCATAAGATCGAAAAACAAGCCTATAAGCGCATTGATATCAAACCCAATTATTACGAAGTCTCTCCTGCCGCCGGCGTCAATGCCAGTATCTCCGACATGGGCAAATGGTTGCTCTTTCTGTTGGGCAATTACCCGGAGGTGCTCGATAAAGAGACTTTGGATACGCTGTATTCCAAACAAATTGCCGTGCCTTTGGCAGAGAGCAATCACCGATCGTATCCCAATGCCACCGAGGCTTGGTACGGCCTGGGCTGGCGCGGGGTGAAGAGCAACGGCAAACCCGTCATCCATCACGGCGGCTATGTGAACGGCTACCGCACCGAAATTGCATTTCTCCCTTCCGAAAATATCGGCATTGCGGTGTTGACCAATGCGCCCTCCTGGTTTATCAACTCCGCATCGTCGCGCTTCCTGTCCATGTATTGGGGGCTTCCCAATGAAAAAAGTTAAGGTACTCGTCACCGGAGCAGGCGGGCAGGTCGGTAAAGAGTTGCAAACGCTTGCGACCGCTTTTCCCCTCTTCGACATGACTTTTGCCGATTCGGGGCAACTGAACATCACCGATGCCGGCGCCGTAGCCCGGTTTTTCGATCAAAACCATTGGGATTGGCTCATCAATTGCGCCGCTTATACGGCCGTGGACAAAGCGGAGCAGGAGCCGCAACTCGCCCGCCTTGTGAATGCAGAAGGTCCGCGCCTGCTGGCCCGCGCTTGTTGCGCGCAGGGTTGCCGCATGATTCACCTATCCACCGATTATGTGTATCATACGCAGCAAAACCGCCCTTTTCGCGAAAGCGATCCCACTCACCCGCGCAGTGTGTATGCCCGCACCAAGCTGGCCGGCGATGATGCCGTGCGGGAAGAATGTCCTGCCGGCGCGCTGGTGCTGCGCACTTCCTGGGTGTATTCCACATTCGGGCACAATTTTGTAAAAACCATGCTCCGCCTCGGCAGCGAACGGTCGGAATTGAAAGTGGTGGCCGATCAAATCGGCACGCCGACCTACGCACGCGATCTGGCGCAGGCTATCCTGGATATGATTTCCGCTGTTGAAAATGGTCGTGTAAGCCCCGATAAACTGCACGGTATTTACCACTACAGCAACGAAGGCGTGGCGTCCTGGTACGATTTTGCACTCGCTATATTTGAAATCAACGGAATCCCTTGCCGGGTGCTGCCCATTCCCAGTTCCGAATATCCAACGCCTGCCCGGAGGCCGCCTTACAGCGTACTCGATAAAACAGCCTGGAAAGCCGTTTTCGGATTGCCGGTCAGGCATTGGCGGGAAGCTTTGCGGGAGTGTTTAACTCAGCTTAGTGCCGCTGCGGGCGCAAACGCCGGGTCGTCTCCACCGTAGCGGCTACGGTGCTGAGCGGCAACGCAAAAAGAAACCCGATGCCGGTAAAAAGCAGCAACAGAAAAACCGTTCCGTTGCCGATGGCCAACCAGCGATTGCTTCGTGCAAAACGCACACTGTCGCGTACGCTGAAGTGCCGCTCTAAGGTGTAGTCAATGTTGCCGAACCCGACGTAAAAAGCCTGCACCAGAAAGATCAAAACTGGTGTGGCTAAGCCGATGACGGGAATAAACCCCAATATTAGCAGCAGCAAAGTGAAAAACAATTCGCGGATGATGTTGCGCAGCGCAATGGTGAGGCCGCGCAGCATGTCTTGTAAAATTTGCGGAATACTGAACCGTACTTCGTGATAATCGTCGCCGGCCAGATGCCGCTCTATTTTTTCCGACAAGGGCGACATAATGGGCGAAGCCAGCGCCAGCACCAATTGTTTGAACAAGATCAGGCCGAAACTGAAGATGAGCAGCGCGCTGAAAATGCGGGCGGCGCTTTCGGCCCATTTTTTACCTTCCAAAAATGAAAGCAGGCTAATAATGGCATTCCCCAAATCGTCCGACAAGCCCCAGGAGGCGCCTACGATGACGATGCCTATTAATATACTGATAAGCCCCGGCGCAAGTAGGTACCCCCACAATCCGAGGCGGTTTATCAACTTGAGCGCATCTCCGTAAGATGAAATACCGGCAAAAAAGTCCTTCATGGCGCGATCATTTTCGGGGCAAATTACGGCTTTCCTGCATTCTTCAAAAAAGAACGGCTCCCCGCATTGCTGCCGGGAGCCGTTGCCTTACACTCACTGGTTAAGAAACGAAAACATGCGCTTTGGCAAGCGCCATGCAATGATAACGCCGAAGCGCTGAAATAGTGCGCAAAGCCCTTTATTTATTTTGAAAATCTGACTGCCAGACGGGGAAATGGGCTTTAATCCGGCAAAAGGCAAAAGGCAAGTCCATGTTGCGCCGTTGCGAGCCCCAACCCTACGTTGCGCCGTTGCGACCCCCAACCCTACGTTGCGCCGTTGCGCCGTTGCGAGCCAAAAAAAACACGTTGCGCCGTTGCGATCCCAAAACCCACTTTGCGTCTCTGCGCCTTTGCGAGCCTCCTCAAAACCTACGTTGCGCCGTTGCGTCCCCTAAAACCCGCCTCACCTTCCACTTCCACATAAACGCCTATATTTGCCGCCGTTTGAAAAGAAAAGGAGTTGAAAGAACAATGAATAACGCATTTACCCTCGTTACCGGCGCCAGTATGGGCATTGGTAAGAACATGGCCACCGAGTGTGCCCGCCGCGGCCGAAACGTCCTGCTTACTGCGCTGGAAGAACCTTTACTCGCCACATTATCTGAGGCGCTGCGACACGATTATGGTGTAACAACAGATTACCTGGCCGTTGATCTTTCCGCCGCAGACGGCCCGCAAAAAGTGTACGACTGGTGTATAGCGAAAGGCTACGAAGTAAATATGCTTTTGAGTAATGCCGGCATCGGTATGGGAGGATTGTTGGAAAAAAACAATCTGGAGACCTACCGCACCATGCTCCGGCTCAACAACCAGGCTGCATTTGAACTGACGTACTTTTTTCTGCCGATGCTCAAAGCACAGCCCGAAGGGCACATCCTCTACACCAGCAGCATGGAAGGCACATTGCCCATACCCAACAAAGCGGCGTACACCGGCACAAAGCACTTTCTGTACGGTTTTTCGCTCGCTCTGCGCGAAGAGTTGCGCCCCTTCGGCGTGCATGTCAGCGTATTGTGCCCCGGACCGGTGCCGACCCACGCCGGCAGCATAGCCCGCATGAAATCTCAGGGAAAAATAGCCCAGTTGATGTCTGAGTTGCCCGAAGATGTAGCGCGCAAAGGAATAAATGGACTATTGGCCAAAAAACAAGTGATCGTACCGGGCCTGCTGCCCACTATCCTGGAACGGTTGGCGCGGCTCATTCCCAGAGGGCTTAAAATGCGCCTCATGGCCAAAGCCTTCAGCAAGTTTGCAGAGATTCAGGAGTGAATTGTCTGTGTGGCTGCAAGGGCTACCGGTCATATTTTCCTTACGAGTAAATCGAGGATTGCCGGTTCCAATTCGGGGAAATCAAAGCGAAAACCCGTCTGCTCTGTCTTTTTGGAAGACACCCGCGTGCTGTTTAGTACCACATCGGCCATTTCGCCCATAGCGAACCTGAGGGCAAAGGCCGGGGCCGGTACGAGAATTTGCGGCCGGTTCATGGCTCGCATGAGGGCAGCAGCAAAAGCTTTATTGGGCGTGGGATTGGGTGCAACGGCGTTGTACATTCCGGCCATATCAGAATGCTCAATGGCATAAAGAAATAAGCGACACACATCGTCAATGTGTATCCAGGAATACCATTGGCTGCCGTCGCCGAAGTAAGTGCCCGCTCCAAGCCGCGCCGGCATCAACATCTTTTCCAACGCCCCGCCCTGAGTGCTCAGCACAATGCCGATGCGCAAGGCAACTGCCCGAATGCCGGTGCTTGCGACTTCCTGAACGGCTTTTTCCCATTCTATACAGCTTTCAGCGAGGAAGCCGCGGCCGGGTGCTGCATTTTCCTCCAGAATAGTATCGCTGCGGTCGCCGTAATAACCGATGGCAGCGCCGGAAAGATAGCACTGCGGCGCATGGCCGGTGTGCCGGAAACTCTCCAACAGCAGGCGCGCACTGTTTACCCGACTGTCAATGATCTCGCGTTTGCGGGCATCGGTCCAGCAGGCATCGGCTATGCCGGCCCCGGCCAGATTAATGACTACATCGGCCCGGCGCACTGCTTCGTGGTCAATGACACCGCGAGCAGGATCCCATTCGTAAACCGGAACAGGACCGGAATGAGAGGCCCGCCGACTCAGAAGGCTTACCTCATGTCCTTGTTGTTGTAGCAATTGGCGAAGGCAGCTGCCGATAAGCCCGGTACCGCCGGCGAGGAGAATGGATGCCATAACGCTTGTTTTGCCCTTCCAACAAACGCCCCTGCACTTGGTTCAAGCGAGCTTCTCCGCTGCTGCTGAATAAATATACACAACTGCATACTTGCGCTTCAATAATTGGCCGTACTTTTGTGCAATTGCAAAAACACGATAAAAAATTACCCATGAGATTCGCTACCTCCCATTGGATGCTCTGCATCGCACTCCTTTTTAGTCTCATTTCCTGCAAGCGCGAACCTGCCGTTGATTTCAAACGGACGGACAACTCCGTTATCATGCGATTGGAAGCCGACCCCGACCGGCTCAACCCGGTGCTTTCTACCACCGCTTATGCAAGGGCCATTTACGAGCAAATTTTTTCTTACCTGGTGGTACAAAACCCCGTCACGCTCGAATTCATGCCGCAGCTTGCAACGGCCCTGCCCGAACGCAGCGAAACGCCCGAAGGCCTCATCGCTTATACTTATGAGATTCGGAAAGAAGCCGAGTGGGACAACGGTACGCCGGTGACGGCCAATGACTACATCTTTACGCTCAAAGCGGCGCTCAACCCGCGCGTGCCGGCGCAGCGCATCCGCCCTTATCTGGCTTTTATCAAAAGCATCACGGTGGACCCGTCCAACCCGAAGCGCTTTACGGCATATACCGAAAAATACATTCTGGCAGAAGAAGCCATCGGAAGCGCGCTGCCGGTATTGCCGGAGTATCAGTTTGACCCGGAGGGCCTGTTGCGCAACATTCCCATTGCGCAATTTCTCGACCCGGAAGGCATTGCCGCACTGGCCGAGAGCGATGATCGCCTCACGAAATTTGCAGAAACATTCGGTTCTGAGCAACTCTCCCGCGAGCCTTCCGGCGTGATCGGCTCCGGCCCGTACCGGCTCGATTCCTGGGAAACAGGGCAACGGGTAGTGCTCAGCAAAAAAGATAAGTGGTGGGGAAGCAAGCTCGCCAAAAATGCACCGGCTTTGGAGGCCTTTCCCGATCAGCTCGTTTTTAAAGTTATTACCGACAACGTGGCCGCGCTCAATGCGCTCAAAGCGGAGGAAATTGACGCCGTTTCTACCATTGATCCCAAAGATTTTATGGAGTTGCAACAAACGCCGTTGGTCAACGAGCGCTATAATTTGCATGCGCCTTTGGCACTTATTTCTTATTTCATCTACGTCAATACCACCAATCCTAAGCTGGCCGATAAAAAAGTGAGGCAGGCCCTGGCACACACCGTCAATCCCGATGAGATCATCGAAAATGTGTTTTACGGATTCGGCCAACGCATCACCGGCCCTGCACACCCCTCGGTACCGTACTACAATAAAGACCTCGCGCTCATTCCTTTCAACCTCGAAAAGGCCAAAGCGCTGCTGGCAGAAGCCGGTTGGGCCGATACCGACAACAACGGTTTTGTGGACAAAGAAATAGACGGCCGACGGGAAGAACTGAAGTTGACCTATCTCATGTCGGCAGGCAACGAGCGTTCCAAAAACATTGCATTGCTGTTGCAAGACAATGCCAAAAAAGCCGGCATCAACATTGAGCTGATTGCAAAAGAAACCACTGCTGTTTTTGATGATCTCAAAAAACGCAATTATGACCTCGGCGGCGGCGGACGCTCCCTGCCCAATACCTTGTGGGACCCGCGCCAAAACTGGCACTCGGAAGGCGACAACCGCACCGGCTTCGGTACCCCCGAAACCGACGCGCTCATTGATGAAATCCGTGTGACGGTAGATCCGGCCGTGCGCACGCCCAAGTACCAAAAACTGCAATCCATCATCTACGACGAGCAGCCCGAAATTTACCTGCTCGCTCCGCAGGATCGCATTGCGATACACAAGCGCTTCGAGGTGGAGATATCTTCGGTTTATCCGGGATACAGCCTCAACCGAATGCGGTTGAAAAAGTAAAAACATTTTCCTTGCAGAAACCATGATATGATCCGGTACCTGCTCAAGCGCATATTGATTTTTGTACCCACGCTCCTGGTGGTCTCTCTGCTGGCATTTGCATTGAGCAAAATGGCGCCCGGCGATCCGGTGGAATTGCGCCAAAGCGCTGCCTCTGTGCCCATTGCGTCGGATGCGCGCGAATCGGACCGGATTTACGCCGAAACGGCTCGCCTCATGGGCCTGGATAAACCGGTGTTTTATTTTTCATTGTCATCGGCGGCCTATCCGGATACCTTGCACCTCGTACTGCGCCGCGACCGCCGCGAAACGCTGCGCCGCCTCATCGGGATATATGGCAATTGGCCTGCCGTGCAAAGCTATTACAATGCCGTCGGCGTAGCAGAACGCGCCGTAGCCGCTGCTCCCCCGCAAACGGGGTACGCCCTCGGCAAGCCTCTGCGCGATTTGTATTTGCTCCACGAAGAAAGAACCGTGCGGGCGCGCCTTGATACCTTGCAAGCTGCGCTACAACGGGATACTGTGCTGCAAGGGCCGCCCCGCGAAAGCATTGAAGCGCTGCAAAAGCATTTCGACTACCTCGCCGCATCGCCTGCCCGCGAGCGGCTCTATCGCCCTGCCTTTCAATGGCATGGGGTTGAGAATCAATACCACGCCTGGATTTCGGGCTACCTGCACGGTAATTTCGGCGCTTCCTATCAGGATGGTCGCCCCGTGCGCAACAAGGTAGCCGACGCGCTCCGCTGGACGCTGCTGCTGAATCTCATCGCACTCGTGTTTGCCTTTGGCATGGCCATACCGGTGGGCGTGTGGTCGGCGACCGGGGCAGGTGGGCGCTTCGACCGGGGCGCTACGGTACTGCTTTTTATGCTCTACTCGCTGCCGCTGTTTTGGGTGGCCACGCTTTTGCAGGTATTCTTCACCACGCCGGAGTACGGTATGGATTGGTTTCCCACTTCCGGCCTGAGCGAATTGCCGGGTACTGCATCCTGGGGCAAGCGCTTCATGAATCAGGCGGCGCATTTGTTCCTGCCGGTGTTTTGTCTCACTTACGGTTCATTGGCGTTTATCTCCCGGCAGATGCGCGGAGGAATGTTACAGGTATTGGATCAGGATTACATCCGTACGGCACGCGCCAAAGGATTGCCGGAAGGCCGGGTGATCTGGAAACACGCTTTTCGCAATGCCATATTTCCCATCATTACGCTCATCGGTTCCATATTCCCTTCTGTGCTGGCGGGTTCGGTGGTCATAGAGGTCATTTTCGGCATTCCCGGCATGGGCAAACTGACGGTGGACGCCATCTTTGCCCGCGACTGGCCGGTCGTATTTGCCGTGCTGATGATGGCATCGGTGCTCACGGTCATCGGGCTGTTGGTAGCAGATATGCTGTACGCCTGGGCGGATCCGAGGGTGCGGTTTAGGGGCAGAGGGCAGAGGGCATAGAGTGGGGCAAGGGGCAAAAGGCAAATTGGCAACCCGGCTTCGGCGGATGAAACCCCAAAACCATAAAACAGTAGAGCCAGAAAAAAGAAGAACAATATGAAAGATCCAATTAAATTACAATTGCTGGAATACAAGCTGACCGGCGATCCGGCTGAGGCAGACAATGGCCTGGACTACTCCCCGGAAATATCGGACCTGATAAACAAGATTCACATGCGGATTATGAAAAATAAACCCCATGTATTGCAAGACTTACAAAAGTTGATTGCCAAATACCCCCATTTGCCGGCATTTAAAAACTACCTGACCAAGTATTACATGCAAACCGGCAGGGTGGAAAAGGCACTGGAAATAAACCGAAAGCTCGTGCAGGAGCATCCTGAGTATGTGTTCGGGGTAGTCAATTTGGCGCGTGAGCACCTGTTGCGGGAAGAATACGATGAGGTGGAGGAAATACTGGGGCCTTCACTCGATTTAAAACTGCGCTATCCGAACAGAAAGGTGTTTCATTTCAGCGAATTTGCCGCGTTCATGGATGTAGCAACGAGCTACCTGATTCAGGTCAACCGCCTGGAGGAGGCGAAACAGCGCATCAATCGGTTGGGGGAATTGAAAGCCTACCAGCAAGGGAGGGAGATTATTGAGCAATTGGAAGCCGAACTATATCAGAAAGAGTTGAGAAACATGCTGGAGGGTATGCCGGATCGTACGAGATTCGACGGGATGTACGCCGGCCGCAGCTATGACAGGTCGGTTCAAACCGATGTGGCGCCGGTATTCCACCATCCGCAGATGGAGCTGCTTTACAACCACGAATTTCCTACGCCGCGGCATGTATGGGATGAAATACGGGTACTGCCTCGCGAGACCTTGCTCGAAGACCTTGAAACAGCACTCCGGGACTGTATATATCGGTATGAATATTTCGATGACATCGTCGAAGAAACTGACGGAGATTGTGATGATATCACGTCCTTTCCTTTGCATGTAGTTTTTTTGATGATGGAGCTGAATGCAACGGAAAAAGTGCCCGTGCTGCTGGAAGTGCTCAGACAAGGAGAGGAATTGACTGATTTTTGGTTCGGCGATCACACGCTCTCCACGCTTTGGCATTTTATTTATCACCTCGGCGCGCAGCAATTGGACTTGCTCAAAAACTTCGTGTTGGAAACCGATACGAACTATTACAGCAAAGAAGTGGTAGCGGAGGCAATGAAACAAATAGCCCTGCACCAGCCGGAGCGACGCGATGAAATTATCCGTTGGATGCGGGAGGTGATGCAGCACCTGCTTGACCATCAGGAAGAAGAACTGCTGGATAAAGAGTTCATTACATTTTTTGTCAATTATGTGGTAGATATCCGAGCGGAGGAGTTGCTTCCTTTTGTCAAGGTATTTTGTGATCTGGATTTAGTAGATCCCGGGGTCGGCGGAGATTATGAAGAATTAGAGGAACTCATGTATTCTGCCCCGGAGGAGCATTTAGCTTATACGGTATTTGACAATGCGTTTGACCATATCAAGGACATTGCCGAGAACTGGGGCGGCTACCTGTCAGAGGAGGAAATAGATGAGGAAATATCTGAAATACATAGAACTAAACCGGCATTTGAACCGCCGCCCTTGCCTCGGCCTCGCGAACAACCTGCTCCCCCTGCGACGCCGAAAGCACTCACACCGAAGGCGGGAAGAAACGACCCATGCCCCTGCGGCAGCGGGAAGAAGTACAAGAAGTGTTGTTGGGGCAAATAATTTAAAACACTGCATTCATTCCCAACCCGATCCAGTTGCCGCGCCGGATAGCGCCGATGGTAGCCTGATTGAAATAAGCATTTACAGTGGAACCGTCCTCTGAACTGCCTGCATTGCCTTGATGGATGGTGTAATGGAGTTGGAGCGCCAGATCGCGGCGGTTGAGGTACCAGTTGAAGCCGAAATCAACGGCGCGCTCTGTGCCGGAGGAGAGTTTCAACGCGTGCGCATCGGCCTGCCCTTCGGCGTCTGCTGCGCCTTCAAACAGCATGATCATGCCCGCCGGTTGGAGTATGAAGCGACCTGCGGGAATGTTATATCCCAGCCGAACATGGCCGGTAGCGGCGCGAGCGCTGAAAAGGCTGTTGTCGGCGCGATATCCGTTGCGTTGCATCCACATCCACTCGCTGTCTAAGTTCCAGGGACCGTAGTGGAGCATCAGGCCGGGGCCGTAGGCAAGCGCCGATTCAAACTGATCGGTTTGCCCTTGCCCGGCGAGGTTGAAATCGAGTGAAATTCCTTTTCTTTTACTGAAATATTGAGTGGTGTAGGCGATGGCATAGCGTTCCATTTCCGGGTCGCCCAGGCCCAGCGATACCCGGCCGCTGAGCAGTGGGGCGTATTTTATACCCACCGAATTGCCGCCCAGACCCGTGAGTAGCGGGGTGAACAAACCTGTGTTGTAGAGCAGCGACACCTGCTCGCCTTTGACCATGCCGCCGAGGTTCAGGCTGGCAGCGCGCCCCGGGCCGCGCCCGGTGAGGTGTTGGCGCACATAGTTTTGGGAGGTGGACTTTTCCATAGAAGCAACTGCCCAGCCCGTTGTGATGGCTTCGCGCTGAAATTGCGGACGAAACCAGCCCCCCGTGAGGTGCAGCGCATCGCCGGCAAAGGGGAGCCGCCATTGTACAAAGGCATCCCACACGCCCACGTCGGGTTCGGCGGAGTTGTTGGGGCCTTGTGTGGCGGAGAGCAGGTCGTGGCCGGCCTGATCGAAATGCAAGGCTAAATAATAGTGTAAGCCCTCGTACGGTTCGCCGCGTACGAGCAGCCGCGCCCGCCGGAAGTACGCGTTGAAGCGGTTCTCCACCGGTTGGTATGTTTTTAAATCGGCGTCATATATTTCCTGGCCCATGGTGTAGGTTGTCCAGAGTTGAAGCATGGCCGCGATTTTGAGCGTTTCGCCCGGTTTGCGTGCCGGCCAGGAGGGAGCGCGCTGCGTGCTGTCGGGTTGAGCCGCAGCGGCTGTAACGCCCAAAAGAGCGAGCAACACAATTGCTAATCGGAAAGTGGGTAACATGGCAACGATGTTTATGCGCCGGCTTACACACTGTAGCCGTCAAGTTGCAAAAGTACACTCTGTTGGAGCGGCTTTTCTGTGATGTCGATTGCAAGCCGAAAAATGTTTATCCTTGAAAATCTGGAATTAAAATCCGAGTTTTCAAGGATAAAAGCCTCATTCTCTGACGTATTGATACGCCCCTTCCGGCAGCCGGAAATACCGCCGGTTCAACACGGTGTCCGGTTTTGCCCCGAAATCAGAGAGCAGCCAACCGGGCTGTGGAATTTCTTTTTCAAACTTGGAAAAATCGCGGCGGATAAGCAGGGTTTTTGCCGAGTCGGGGTGCTGCATGGCCGATAGCAGCAGCGTTTCATAAGGTACCGACCAGGTGATGACGAGGCTGTCGCTGAGCGCCGGCGTTTCGCGCAACAGCAGCCGGCTGTTGCCTGTGCCCTCGGCCAGAATGCTTTCCAATCGCTGCAACCGCTGTGTGTAAGGTTTGTGGTGCAAAGCAATGGCCCCGATGCGCAAGATCAGAAAAACGGCCATGCCGGCGAGGAGCCAATTGGCGCGTTTTACGGCGGGCGTCAGGTCGTACAAAAACGGCAGGGCGGCGTACAGGGTGAGCGGCATGTAATTGACTTCCGCATAAAACCGGTATGGGTGTTCCGGCGAAGCGATGTGCAACAGCATAAGATGTCCGAGGCCGAACCCCCACATCAGCAAGAGCGGCGCCCATTTTCGGCGAGCCAGGTAGAAAACCGTGACCGCAGCCCAGAGAATGGGCAGGAAGTACCAGTACGTCAGGCACCATTGCGCAAACTGTCCGTGCGCCGGCAGGCTGAAATAATCGGGGAACAAGCCCAGGAGGTTTTCTTTAAAAATGCGGGACTTGTCGTCGTCGTACCAATTGCCGGAAAACTTGGATTTTAATACCAAAACAAGCGCCATGTACGCGGCTACACCGATGTAACGCCCGTTGCGACAACGCTCATCGCGCAGCAAAAAGAAAGCCCATAGAAAGTAGAACGGTATAAAAATCAAGGGGTGGTAATAGGCCAATACGGGTACGGCGATAGCCGTTACGGGCAGCGTCCAGGCGGGCTTGAGGCCGGGGAAGCGTTGCAGCAATGCAAAAAACAGAAGCAGAAACGCCAAGCCCTGCTGCTGCTCGGAGGAGGGCCAGTAAAATCCGTCATATACCATGAGGGTGAACAACAGCACCAATGCCCAACCCAGATGATCGTTGCGAAAAACCCGCACAATGGCCGCATAAATACCGAGATACAACAACGGAAACGACAGGGAATACAGCATGGATACTGCTTTGAGCGGCAGTCCCAGTTTGATGGCCAACAGTGGCAGGGCCTGTACCAGCACCACCCCGAAGCGATTGACCATGACCTGAAAGGTACCCTCGCCGCTCATGAGCACCGTCTGGAAAGCCATGTCGGTGAAAATGGCCCGCTCGCGGTAGAAGACGGCGGCCGGCACGGCTAGTGCGAACAGAGCAAGGTAGCCGAGGCGGCGGAGTGGATGCTGTTGCATAAGGTGAGAAATTATTGCCCCATACGCTCTGCAATAAGTGTCCTTATTTCTTCCCGGAGCAAAGGAATGTGTTTTATGGCAATTGCCCACAAAACTTCATCAGACACCTTTTCATATTCGTGAATTATGAAGTTTCTGGTGTCCACAATCCTGCGTGCGCTGGTGATAGATAAATCAGGCTCGACATTTAGAATCCTGTTTACCGCCTCGCCAATGATCTCTATGTTACGTTCAAGCGCGCGTTTGAACATTATGTTCTCCCGAAGAACGGTTACACTTCTCTCTCCTTTGGTGGGCATGAAACCTTCGATTTCCATTATGGCATTCATGATGTCAAGCAGCCACTTGAGGACGCGGTTCTCCTGCATAGATTCGCTTTTTGGTGCGATTTACAATCTGCTTGAAATAAGGATTTTTTAAAGTCTGGACCTCTACGAGATCAACTTTTCTTTGGAAAAGTTGAGCGAGTGAATCCCTGAAATCAAAGAAATTGTCGGCATAGTCTTCAGGTGAAACCACTTGGAAGGCAACCAAAAAGTCGAGATCACTATCCGAACCGAAGCGCTCAGTAAGCACAGAGCCGAAAACGTAGAGATCTTTGACTTTGTGTCTTTGACAAAGATCGGCAAGAGCAGAACGCTGTGATTGAATGATTTTCGGTAAAGTCATTGCGGAAGTAATTCTATGCAAATATAACACCTCAAGCAATATTCCGCACCCTTTTTTATCTTTGTCCGCTGTCTATCCAATATGGCACAAATAATATCACGACCACAACGGATAGATCGGTGAAAGCGGGATAAGCGGATTACGGCGTAGCCGATAAATCAAAAACCAATGTGCGGCAGATTCTCCTTCTCGGCGGCAAAAGAAAAAATACAGGCGCAACTCGGCGACATTGACACCGGCGTAAACCTGCGGGAGAGCTACAACATAGCGCCTACTCAGCACGCCTACGTCATCACCAACGATGCGCCCGGCCGCTTGCAGTATATTACCTGGGGCCTTATCCCGCACTGGTCGAACGACGGCGCCAATACCGGAAAACTCATCAACGCGCGCAGCGAAGGCATTGCCGCAAAACCTTCTTTCCGGTTGCCCATTCGCAAAAAGCGCTGTCTGGTATTAGCTGACAGCTTCTATGAGTGGCGCATCGAGGCGGATCGAAAAGTACCTTACCGTATCTTTCTCAAAAACGGCGAACTCCTGCTCATGGGCGGTATCTGGGATGTGTGGTACAACGGCGATTATGCCATGAAGAGTTTTTCCATCATCACTACCGGCCCCAACGGCGACATGGCTTCCGTACACAATCGCATGCCCTTGCTGTTCGGCACCCGCGAAGAACAGGAAAAGTGGCTCTCCGAAATAGAAGTGGATGAAGTACTCTCCATGCTGCATCCGCCGGAAGACGGACTCCTCGGCATGTATCAGGTTGCGGAATTGGTCAACTCCGTAAAGCACAACGGCCCCGAATTGCACAAGCCTGTGCCGGGTACGCCGACGCTTTTTTAATGATGTAAGATTAATGAGTGTTTATTTTTGATTTTTGAAGTATGCGGCCACTTCAACAATCAACAATCCTGCATCTGGCTTCAAAAAAACGTTCCATGCGCGTAGTTATACAAAGAGTTTCTCAAGCATCCGTCACCATTGAGGGGCAGGTACACGCCGCCATCGGGCCGGGGCTGCTCATTCTGCTCGGCATAGAGGATACCGACACGCCTGAAGACATTGACTGGCTCTGCCGTAAAATCGCCGCCCTTCGCATCTTCAACGACGAAGCCGGCGTGATGAACCTTTCGGTAACGGACATCGGCGGCGAACTGCTCGTGGTGAGCCAGTTTACCCTCCACGCGAGCACCAAAAAAGGCAACCGCCCTTCCTATATCCGCGCCTCCAAACCCGATATTGCCGTGCCTCTGTACGAAGCATTCGTGGTGGCATTGCGCGGCATTTCCGGGCTGCCCGTACGCACCGGCAGCTTCGGCGCCGACATGAAAGTGAGCCTGCTCAACGACGGCCCCGTTACCATTATCATGGACACCAAAATGAAAGAGTAATGAACATTGCGGAAGCACAACAGCGCGTGGACGAGTGGATCAACACCATCGGCATACGCTACTACAATGAACTCACCAACACAGCCATCCTCATGGAAGAAGTGGGCGAAGTGGCCCGCCTCATGGCTCGCCTCTATGGCGAGCAGTCGTTTAAAACCAAAGAATTGGAGGCTACCGCCAAAGACGATCTTGCCGGCGAAATGGCCGATGTGTTGTTCGTTTTGATATGCTTAGCCAATCAAACCGGCGTGAACCTGACAGAGGCATTGGAGGCGAGTTTGGTCAAAAAAACGACGCGTGATGCGGTACGGCACGCGGGCAATGAGAAGTTGCGCTGAATAACCCTTTACACCTCCATCGGCACCTCCATCAGCAGTAGCTCTGCCTTTCCGTTTGCCCGGATGCTGAGCGCATCTGTATTCCAGATGCCAAGGCCGTCGCGCCGGTTGAGCACGATACCGCCCACCGTGACATCTCCTTCGATGACGAAAGCATATACTCCGTTACCGGGTTTGTGGAGCCGGTACTCGGTGGCGAATCCCTCGTCGAAGCTGCCGAGATGGAACCAGGCATCCTGATGTATCCACACGCCCTCATCGTCGGGGTTGGGCGAGAGGATTTGCTGCAATTTGTTGCGGCGGTCTTCCGGGTTGAGGGCAATTTGATCGTATCGCGGCTGAACGCCTTTTTTGTTGGGAAACACCCATATTTGTAAAAACTTCACTAAGCGATTCTTGCTTTTGTTGTACTCGCTGTGGAAGATGCCTGTACCGGCGCTCATCACCTGTATGTCGCCATGGCGAATGACGGCAGTGTTGTTCATGCTGTCCTGATGTTCGAGGTCGCCTTCCAAGGGAATGGAAATGATTTCCATATTGTCGTGGCGGTGCCTGCCAAACCCCATCCCGGCCTCCACGCGGTCGTCATTGAGTACGCGCAGCGCTCCGAAGCGCATGCGTTCAGGGTTGTGGTAGTTGGCAAAACTGAAAGAATGGTAGCTTTTCAACCAGCCGTGATCGGCATGTCCGCGGGTATCGGCTTTGTGCAAAATGGTATTGGCCATGATTGTTGAATTTGTGTTGGGAATATGATTGAAACCGAGTGTCTCCGTTGTCGGGGCCTCGTCTGTACTTTTCGGCAAAGCGCCGCCGAGTGCTTTGGCAGCAGCCGGCACGCCCGTGCCGAGCAGGCTTTTTTTGATAAATTGTTTGCGATCCATTGGCGTTGATTTTATAATGCAAAGATGCACTGCCTGGATGCGCCGGTTCCATGAAGTAGATTAAGAAAAAAGCGAGCGATTTTACTTAAACGGCGAACTATCCTGATGCCGGCGTATCAAGTCCTGCGCGAAGAAAATGCTGATCCACAGGCCGGCTACGGCGAATATCATGAGCCAGTCGTAGTAGCGTTGCAACACCAAGAAATCATACACGGCGTGCAGTGCCACGGCAATGCCCAGTCCTTGAAACAGCAGTTTCCACTTGCGCTCCGGGTGCAGCCAGGCCAGGCCGGCGAAGTAGCCTATGATGACCGAGAACAGCGCGTGCGCCGGTACGGCCGTGAAGGAGCGCACAATGGCCGTACCCAGACCGAATTGAGTGACGTAAAAAATATTCTCCAGCGTAGCAAAGCCCATGCCGATCATCACCGCATACACAATGCCGTCAATGGGTTCGTTGAAAAACGGCCGCGGTAGGGGGTATGCTACCAATATGAGGAACTTGCCAAACTCTTCTCCCACGGCCACGATCAATATGGATATAATCAGCCGCAACTCCATAGAGGAAGGGTATTCAAAGCCCAGCAGGAGGGTCCAGCCTTCTAAACGGGTGGCCGGCAGCGTGAGCGCCATGCCCAGTACAAAACAAACGATGAGGTGCAGGCGATGCTCCCGCTCGTGCCGATCCATGCGATAGATGTACCAGGATATGAACAAGCCGGGTATAATGGCCAGTAACAGGAGCACCGGGTCCACGACTTACCGGTTTTTTGATTGGGAAAGACAAAAGCCGGCAAATTCACGCACAATGCGTTGGGTTTTTTTCTGTGCCTCAATCATACCCATGTGCCCTACTTTTTCCAACACATGCACAGAGGCTACTGCCGGCAGGTGGGTTTGCGAGAGGCTTTGCTCGGCCGGTATGGCGCGGTCTTCCTCCCCGATGATGAACAGCACCGGGTATGCGGCCTCGCTGAGGATGCTCGTGCGGTCGGGGCGTTGAATCATGGCTTCCAATCCGCCGATGATGCCGGCTGCCGGGTAAGAAGAGGCGGCGTGTACGAGGCGATCCACGGCGTAGGAATTGCTGCGGGCAAAATTTTCAGAAAACAAAACGGGCAGGAGTTGTTTTACAAAAATGACATGGCCCTGCTCCTCCACAAACTGTATGCTCCTTCGGCGAGCCTCTTTTTTCTCTGCGCTATCGGCATAAGGGCTGGAGTGAAACATGCCCAGACCGAGCAGCAATGAGGGATGTTTTTCGGCGAAAGCCAGTGCCGTGTAGCCGCCCATAGAGTGACCGATGAGGATGATTTGCTGCAAATCCAGCGATTCAACCACCGCATGAACCGCATCGGCATAAGCCTCAATGGTAGGGTGGGGGAGCGCCTCCGACTGGCCGAAGCCCGGCAGGTCTATGCAGATGACCCGATAGTGCTCCTCAATGAGATCAGTTTTGAAATCGTCCCACACAGAACTATCTTCACAAAATCCGTGCAACAACACCACGGCCGGCCCGCGCCCCTGCACATCATACCCTACTTTGCGTCCCTGAAACTCCATATTTCTCATCGGTTCTCGTTTTGATTTTATCGTTTGGGTGGTAAAATTACGGAATAGGAAAAGGAACCGCGTATTTATGTTTTCCTTTACCTTTATTTCCTCAAACCAAACGGTATGTCCGGCTTCTCAGAAATTAAAAAAGGACTCTTAGGCATGGAGGCGCTCGAACGGGAGTTGAATCTGAAACAATTACAGATCAACCGCCTGCTCAGCATCACTCAGGCCATCAACAATAACGTAACTGCCGACGGGCTGTACGACATGTACAAGTCGTTTCTCGGCTGGGAACTCGGCGTCAAAAAAATGGCCCTGTATGTACGCGAAAACGAAGAGGGCTGGCGCTGTGCGGGCGCTATTGGAATGACAGATGAATTGTTGAAGGCCGATATCAGCAGCGAACTACCCAAATATACCCGACTGAAAAATCTGGAAGACAATGAGCATCCGCTCATCAGTCAGTTTGATGTGGTCATCCCCGTATTACACAAAGACAACCCCATCGCTTATGTCTTTATCGGGGGCTTTCGCGAAGACGAGGACATGTACGGCAAGGTGCAATTCATCACGGCCATTACCAACATCATTGCGGTAGCTATTGAAAATAAAAGGCTGTTCAAGAGTCAGTTGGAACAGGAGCGCCTCAAACGAGAAATGGAACTCGCCGGAGAAATGCAGCGCATGCTCATTCCCAAACGCCTTCCCCAAAACAGCCATTACGACCTTGCCGGGGTGTATCGGCCCCAGCTCGGTGTGGGCGGCGACTATTTCGACTACATGGAGTTTGACGATGGAAAACTCGTTTTTTGTGTGGGCGACATCAGCGGGAAAGGCGTGGCGGCGGCGCTGCTCATGGCTAACTTTCAGGCCAATTTCCACACCCTCATTGCCAAGCGCGAAGCATTGGACAGCTTTATCCACGACCTCAACACCACCGTCAACCGCATCACGGAAGGCGATAAATTCATCACCTTCTTTATTGCGGAATACGACCCCGCTACCCGCCGGCTGCAATATGTGAATGCCGGCCACAATCCACCGCTCTTAGTCTCTGCCGATCAACTCGTTTTCCTCAATAAAGGCTGTACTATTCTCGGTTC
The DNA here is from genome assembly GCA_019638385.1 of Saprospiraceae bacterium. Classification (GTDB taxonomy): domain Bacteria; phylum Bacteroidota; class Bacteroidia; order Chitinophagales; family Saprospiraceae; genus UBA2329. The sequence goes on from JAHBTW010000001.1 coordinate 240,473, forward strand.
TTTCAAAGCCTTGCCCGAGGTAGAAATCGGCGCCGTAACCATCGAAGGCAATGCCGTCATCTTCGCCTACACCGACGGCCTCACCGACCTGCGCGACGCCTCCGGAGAATTTCTCAACGAAGACCTCCTGCACCACTTTGTGCGCAACAACTACCTCATGCCTCCGATGGATTTCAACCGCCTGCTTATGGAAAAAATTGAGCGGTTCAAAGGCGACCAGCACTACCCCGATGATTTTACGATCCTTACCTGCCGGGTGTTTGGGGGATGATTTTTCAGAAATCCGGTTGGTGTACCCGATCCGGTTTTTCCAAATAGTGGCGAATGAACCCGGAAAGTACTTCCAATCCCGGCTCAAAACCTTCATTGTTGACGAGGATGAGATCGGCGTTTTCCATGTACGGCCTTATGTAATGCTCAAAGGTCGGCATGACGTGGTGCTCATATCGGTACAGCACATCCTCCAGCGGGTAGTTGCGCTCTACCTGATCGCGCTTGATGCGGCGAATCACTTTCAAGTTTTCTTTGGCGTGCAGAAAGACCTTGAGGTCGAGCAGTTCGCGCACTTTTTTGAAATGAAAAACGAAGATGCCTTCCACGATGAGCACGGGTGCAGGCCGGAAGATGAGCGTACGCGGCTTGGCCAGTTCGTTGTTGAACACATACTCCTGCCGGGTCACGGTATGGCCGGCAATCAGTTTGTGGAGGTCGTGTACAAACGCTTTTTTATCAATGGATTTGGGGCGGTCAAAATTATTGACGCCGTGGTCGTCCACTTTCTGTTCCGAGCGGGGAAAGTAGTAGTCGTCTAAAGAGAGGACACACATCTCCGCTTCCGTAAAGCGAGATTTCAAGTGGCGAATGAGCGTGGTTTTTCCTGCGCCGCTGCCGCCGCAAATGCCGATGATGAACGGTTTCATGTATGGTTATTTCGCTTGAGCGGCAAATATAGGCGCAATATGTGAAGCCTTTTTCCTTACTTTGGCCGGATTTCAAAAAATGACGGCATCGTATGGAATTTTTACTCACCCTGTTGCGCGGCTTGTTGGGCATTGTTTTCTTGCTGGCAGTCGCGTATGTATTGAGCAACAACCGCCGCGCGATCAACTGGCGCTTGGTCTGTTCGGGCTTAGCCTTGCAGGTGGTTTTTGCCATCGGCGTACTGAAAGTGCCCATTGTCAATAAAATTTTCGATGCCATCGCCGGCTTTTTTGTGGTGATACTCGACTTCACCAAATCGGGGTCGGCGTTCATTTTCGGCGACCTCATTACTCGTACCGATTCCTTCGGCTACATTTTTGCTTTTCAGGTACTGCCTACGGTCGTGTTCTTCTCGGCGTTGTCTTCGGTGCTGTACTATTTCGGCATTTTGCAGCGCATCATCTACGGTATTTCCTGGGTAATGAGTCGCACCATGGGGCTGTCGGGGCCGGAGAGTCTGGCCTCTGCCGCAAATGTATTCATCGGCCAAACGGAAGCGCCCTTAGCCATTAAGCCTTATTTGGAACACATGACCCGCTCCGAATTGCTCTGCCTCATGACAGGCGGCATGGCTACCATCGCCGGCGGGGTGTTTGCAGCGTATGTGGGCTTTTTGGGCGGCGACGACCCCGTACAGCAACTCTACTTTGCGCGGCACCTGCTCACGGCCTCCATCATGTCGGCGCCGGCAGCTATTGTAGCAGCCAAAATGCTGTTTCCCGAAACGGAACGCGAACACACCGAAGAAGAAGTGAAAATAGAAGTGGACAGCGGCTCCAACCTCCTCGACGCCATTGCCAACGGCACCACCGACGGGCTGCGGCTCGCCGTAAATGTGGGCGCTATGCTCTTAGTATTCACCGCGTTGATCGCTATGGTCAACTATGTGATGGTGGAATTCATCGGCGGCTGGAGCGGCCTCAACGACTGGGCCGTTGCCGTCACCGGCGGGCGGGCAGAGGGCTTTACCTTTACCTTTTTGCTGGGTCTTATTTTCGCACCGATTGCCTGGCTGCTCGGCGTCCCGGTAGCCGATATATTCACGGTGGGCGAGCTGCTGGGCCAAAAAACCGTCATCAACGAGTTTGTGGCCTACGGCGCTTTGGGTGATATGCAAAAGGCCGGCCTGGTATTGCAACCCAAATCGCTCATCATTGCCATCTATGCCCTTTGCGGCTTTTCCAACTTCGCGTCCATCGGCATACAAATAGGCGGCATCAGCGCCATTGCACCCGGCCAGCGCCGCGCCCTCACCGAACTCGGCATCAAATCCCTCGTCGGCGGCACCATTGCCTGCTTCCTTACCGCTACCTTGGCGGGGGTGATAACTTAGAAATCAGGTTGATTTTGAGAGCGGGCGAGTGAAGGGGTGACTCGCAGTCACCCCTTCACTAAGCAGGTAAGAAACTTAATTCCGCAACGGTTTATTCGTCTGCAACATGTGCTGGATGCGCTCCAGCGTTTTCTGTTCGCCGCAAAGGCTCAGGAACGCTTCCCGCTCTATATCCAACAGATACTGCTCCGAAACGTGCTGCGGCGCGGTGAGGTCGCCGCCGCAAAGTACAAATGCCACTTTCTGCGCTATCTTGATATCGTGCTCGCTGGCGTAACGGCCCAGACGCAACTCGTTGGCCGCGAGCAGCAATGCCGCCAATCCCTGACGGCCCAGCACATACACATCTGTGCGCTGAATGGGTTGTACATAATTGTCGGCCAATTCCAATACCTTTTTCTTTGCTTCGGCAATGGCCCTCGATTTGTTGAGCACCACCGAGTCGCGGCCCGGCAGCAGGTAGCCGTAGTTGTACGCCTCGTGTGCAGAAGTAGCCACGGAAGCCATCGCGATGTTTTTAAACTTATCAATCAGCGTGGGGATATACACATCGCCTTCGCGGAAAGCATCGGAGGCGCGCAGGGCAAACTCTTTGGTGCCGCCGCCGCCGGGTATGAGGCCCACGCCCACTTCCACGAGGCCGATGTACGACTCTGCCGACACCGCCGCCGCATCGCAGTGCATGAGCGTTTCGCAGCCGCCGCCGAACACATAGCCCTGCGTAGCGGCCACTACCGGAATGGACGAATAGCGGCAGCGCATGGTGGTTTGCTGAAAGAGATTCACCGCCATGTTCAGTTCCTCAAATTCCTGCTGATAGGCCAGCATGGCAATCATCATCAGGTTGGCGCCGACGGAGAAGTTGGTCGCGTTGTTGCCGATGACCAGGCCTGTCCAGTCGCCGTCTTCCGCTATTTGAATCGCTTCGTTGATGCCGCGCAGCACTCCTTCGCCGATGGTGTTGTGCGGGCTGGTGAATTCTAAACAAAGCACCCCGTCGCCGATGTCGTGCAGGACGGTTTCGGAAGTGGTATGAACGGGCGCTGCATCGCGGTAGTCGTCGAGTATGATAAAGGAGGACGCGCCGGGAATCGGAATATACCGGCGGGTATGCATATCGTAATACAGGCGCTGACCGTGGCGGTGCTGATAAAAATGCGAGTGGCCGGCAGCGAGCATTTCCTTCACCCAGGGCGCGATGATTTCGCCCTGCGCTTCGGCCATTTCCACGCCGCGTTGCACGCCGATGATATCCCAATATTCAAACGGCCCCAGATCCCAGGCATAACCGGCGCGCATGGCGTCGTCAATGCTGAACAGGTTGTCGGAAATTTCGGGCACGCGGTTCGACACATACGCGAACAGCCCCAGCAGGGAGCGCCGCACCAATTCACCGCCTTTGTCGGGCGCGTCCACCAGCGCGGGAATGCGCTTGTGCAGATTGTCTATTTGTTTGCTCAGCCCTAGACTGGCGAGGTTCGATTTCTGTGTGGGCTTGTATTCGAGCGTTTCGAGGTCGAGCGCGAGGATGATGTCTCTGCCGTTGGCGTCCTTCTCTTTGGTTTTTTTGTAAAAACCCTGCCCCGACTTATTGCCGAGGAAGTTGTTGTCCAACAGGAATTGCAAGTACTTTGGAATTTCAAAAGTAGCCGCCTGCTCGTCGTCGGGACAGTTTTGTTTCAAGCCCATAATGACCTTGCCGGCCGTATCGTGGCCCACGAGGTCGCCGAGGCGGAAGGTGCCGGTTTTGGGGCGGCCGAGGGCCGGGCCGGTGAGTTTGTCCACCTCGTCAATGCTCAGTCCTAATTCGGTCGTGAGTTGGTAAATTTTAGCCATGGCATACACACCCACCCGGTTGGCGATGAATGCCGGAGTGTCTTTGCACAGCACCGTTTGTTTACCGAGATACACATCGCCGTAGTGCATGAGAAAATCGGTGACGGCGGGGTTGGTATCCGGGGTGGGAATGATTTCGAGCAGACGCATGTAGCGCGGCGGATTGAAAAAGTGCGTGCCGAGGAAGTGCTTGCGGAAATCCTCGCTGCGGCCCTCCAGCATGAGGTGGATGGGAATGCCGGAGGTGTTGGAACTCACAATGCTGCCTGGCTTGCGGTGGCGGTCCACCTGATCGAATATCAGTTTCTTGATGTCCAATCGCTCCACGACAACCTCTATGACCCAGTCGCAATCTTTGATGCGGGGCATATCGTCTTCAAAGTTGCCCGTTTCGATGCGGGTGGCAAATTTTTTGTCGTATAGGGCCGCCGGGCGCGATTTGAGGGCGTTGGCCAATGCGGTATCAGCCATGCGGTTGCGCGCGCTGCGGACGGTTTTTTCAGCATCCTGAAGGTTGGGCGGCACGATGTCCAACAACAGTACTTCCAACCCAATGTTGGCCAAATGGCAGGCAATGCCGCTGCCCATAACGCCGGAACCCAATACGGCGGCCTTTTTTATTCTTCTGCTCATAACGGTGCGATTGTTCGATTTTTGCGGTAACGCGAAAGCGCTGCGAAAGTACAGCCTTTTTTGAAAAAGTAGCGAAAATTCGCTCTTGCTGTTTCACAGGGGTAGAAAAAACGATTCGCAGCCGGGTACCCATATCTGGGTTTGGTGGGTGTGCAGCAGGTAGAGGCGCATTGCAATGCGCCTCTACCGTTGCCAACCTTTCAATTTTCCACCGACTAACACTACCTTCGCCTCATGGAAATCATCGCATACAACACCACTGAATCGTTTGCCGCAGAGCAGGATCACCGTGACCCGCTGGCGCACTTTCGCCAACAGTTTTTCTTTCCGCAACACGAGGGCCGCGACGCGCTCTATTTTTGCGGGAACTCATTGGGGCTTCAACCCAAATCGGTAGAGGCTGCCCTGCAACACGAGTTGGAACAATGGCGCCGCTACGGCGTGGAAGGGCATTTTCGCGGGGAGTTGCCCTGGATGCATTATCATAAATTTTTGCAGTCCCAGACGGCTCGCATCGTCGGCGCACTGGAGGAGGAGGTGGTGGTGATGAATACGCTCACCGTGAACCTGCACCTGATGATGGCGTCTTTTTATCGCCCGGATGCGCAACGGTTTAAAATCATCCTGGAGGCCGGCGCTTTTCCTTCCGATCAGTACGCCGTGGAAACCCAGGCGCGTTTCCACGGTTTCCGCCCCGAAGAGGCCATTGTGGAACTCAGGCCCCGTCCCGGCGAAGAAACCCTCCGTACGGAAGACATCATCCAAACCATTGAAGAGCACGGTCCGCAAACGGCCTTAGTCATGCTCTGCGGTGTGCAATACTACACCGGGCAGTGTATGGACATGGAGGCCGTTGCCCGCGCGGCGCATCGGGTGGGGGCGAAAGTGGGCTTCGATCTGGCGCATGCTGCCGGCAATGTCCCGCTGCACTTGCACGATTGGAATGCCGACTTTGCCGTGTGGTGCAGTTACAAATACCTCAACGCCGGTCCCGGCGGACCGGGCGGCGTATTTGTACATGAGCGCCATGCGGCGGATGCTTCTCTGCCGCGCCTCGCCGGTTGGTGGGGCCACGACGAGGAACGCCGTTTCCAAATGGAAAAAGGTTTTGTGCCCATGCGCGGTGCGCCGGGCTGGCAATTGAGCAACGCCCAAATACTCGCCTTCGCCGCTCATCGGGCAAGTCTCGATATTTTTGATGCTGCCGGCATGACTGCCCTCCGTCGCAAAAGCGAAGCGCTCACCGGCTATCTGGAATTTTTGTTGGACGACCTGCGCGACAAAGGCATGAACCTGCGCATCATCACCCCCCGCGATCCCGCTCAACGGGGCTGTCAGCTCTCCGTGGTAGCCGGCCCGGAAGGCCGCCGGTTATTTGAATACCTCTCCTCACACGGCGCTATATGCGATTGGCGCGAACCCGATGTCATCCGTCTGGCGCCCACGCCGCTGTACAATAGCTTCGGTGATGTGTATGCGTTGTACCGGTTGTTGCACGACGAGTTGCGCTCCGGCGAAAACCTGAGCGGATAAGAAGCGTTATTGATTGGAAGGTTCCTATATATGCGGCCTAACCTGCGCCTTATATTTAAGGAGTTGTTTGCGCATTTTTTCGGCAGCCGCCGGCAATGATTTTTCGAAGGTATCGGAGTGGTCTTCGGCGTGCAAAATTTGACCGGGCACTTGCAAGCGCAATTCCGCCGTTTGTTCCATGGATTGTTTGTGGCGATTTTCTTCCGATTTCAAAAAAACTTCAGCGGTCAGTATTCGGTCGTAATAGGTTTCGAGTTTTCCGACTTTCTCCTCGATCAGTTGTTGCAATTGATCGCTCACGGCGAAACTTGCATGGACCTGAATGTTCAGCATATTGTATTCGTTTACGTTTTCTAAGTATCCAAATGTATTTAACAATGAGTCTCGGTAAACTGATTATCGTCACTCGTTGTATTGATATTCGTCACAATATAAACAAAGATCGCGCCATGCGCACATTGTCGCTGTTCATTTTGCTGGTTTTTCCTGTTTTGCTCCTCTCCGGACAAAACCTTTCCGGCGTTTGGAAGGGGCAGTTGACGCAAGAGGGCGTGGCCGATGCATTCACCTATGAAGTCAATCTTACACAAGATGGCGAGGCGCTGTCGGGCCTTGCAATAGCCCGCACGGCCGACGGAAAGCACACCGCTCGTTTCACCCTGGCCGGCAAGATCAACGGAACAAAAGCAACCCTTCAGGAGATCGGGCAAACCGAACCGGCTCAACCGCGTTGGTGCCTCAAATTCGCCCAACTCAACTGGACGCGCCCCGATGGGATGTGGCAGTTGGAGGGCGCTTGGACGGCTGACGGCTGCAAACCCGGTCGGATGCTGTTGCAAAAACCCGCGCAGGCAGATGCGCCCGGCTTCACCGGCATCTGGACAGGGCACCTTTCGCAATCTGATCGGGCGTACGGTTTTTTTTATCAGGTGTATATAGAACCCGGCGGTACCGGCTATTCCACCATCGTGTCGGAAGGCAGCGGCGGCAGCGCCCGCCATGATCTGAGCTGGCGCATAGAACCCGGAACGGATATGATTCGAATTCAGGAGGGTAGGGTAGCGGAGAAAACCGACCCCCTATGGAAATGGTGCATCAAATCGGCAGCGCTGACTTTTCGTCGCGAAGACCTGCGAATGGTGGCAGAAGGCGACTGGCAGGGCTTTATTGAGGGCGATCAGGGCGGCGCTTGCGCACCCGGCCGTGTGTTTTTAGAAAAACCGATCTTACCCCCGGTTGTAGCCCAACAGTCTGAGCAACAGTCGGCGGAATACGCTACCGAGCAAGGGCGCAAAGTATCTGTCGGCAACGTCATACAAGTGGCCCGGCCCGATATCCGCATCCGGGTGTGGGACAACGGGGTGGTGGATGGCGACATTGCCACCTTGTTTCTCAACGGCAAGCGCATCCTGAACCGACATAGAGTGGGCAAAAGCAAATTCAGCATCCCCGTAAAATTGGAAGGGGACAACAACGTATTGGTGCTGCACGCGGAGAGCCTCGGCTCTGTACCGCCCAATACTGTCGCTGTTTCCGTATATGACGGTCTTAAAGAACAAGTCATCGTATTGTGTTCCAATCTCGAAGAAAGCGGCGCCGTATTGATCAGAACCTTTCGGGTGGATTAGTACTTCCCCCGCACACTTTTAAAATTTGAATTCAACACTCATCAATCTTAAATCGGAAGTCAGATTTCAGATTGTAGAAGTAGCCATTAAAACTCCATATCCATATTGGCTGCGGAGAGTTCATTCCAGGCGTGGCGGTCGCCGGCTTTTTTGGCCACTTTCATTCCTTTTTCATAGGCGTTTTTGGCTTCTTCTGTATGTTCCAATCGCTCCAGCAACTTGCCGAGGTGGTAATACAGGCCGACGTAGTCAGGGTCTTTATCGCCCAAGAGTTGGTATTGCGCCAGCGCTTTGTCCAGGTCGCCGGCAGTTTCATGCTCTTTGGCAATGGCAAACAAAAGGAAGGAGTCGTCGGGGCTGGTTTCCAGCAAAGAGAGAAGATTTTGCATCCGATCAGTCGGCATGTTTTTGTTACATTTATGAATAGAATAGCGAAAATTCGCTGCGAACATTTTTCTTTAGCGCTAATTTATATATTTGCGGCGCGAAAACCTAATTCGCCCTGCCGTTTAAATTAAAATTACCAATACAGGCTGTTGCAGCCTTGTCGAAATCTGACCATTTATGAAGCTCTTAGTCTGTGTAAGTAAAACTCCGGATACCACTGCCAGGATTGCATTCACCGCCGGGAATTCGGAGTTCGACTCCGCAGGGGTTCAGTATATTATGAATCCCTACGATGAGTGGTACGCCTTGGTGCGCGCCCTGGAACTCAAAGAAGCGAACGGCGGCAGCGTGACCATCGTGAACGTGGGGCCGGCCGATAATGATACCGTAATCCGCAAAGGATTGGCCATCGGCGCCGACGATGCCGTTCGCATTGATACCGACCCGAAAAGTTCGATGGCTGTAGCCAAACAAATTGCCGAATTCGCCCGCAGTGAAAATTACGACATTATCTTTCTCGGCAAAGAAACCATTGACTACAACGGCGCGGAAGTGGGCGCCATGATTGCCGAATACCTCGATTTGCCGTTCATTTCGTATGCCTCCAAGTTGGATGTGAACGGCAGCACGGCAACTGTCAGCAGAGACATTGAAGGCGGCGCCGAGGAAGTCGAAGCAGACCTGCCGCTCGTGGTGAGCGCTGCCAAAGGAATGGCCGAACAGCGCATCCCCAATATGCGGGGCATCATGATGGCCAAAAGTAAACCGCTGAACGTGGTAGCGCCCGTTGCTTTTGAAGATAAGTCCGTAGCCGTATCGTATAGCCTGCCGCCGCAAAAAACTTCCGTAAAATTGGTGGACCCCGAAAACATGGAAGAACTGGTGCGCCTGCTCCATGAAGAAGCAAAGGCCATCTAACGCAAGCAGCCGGGTAAGGCCCACTTTAACCTTAACCACTTTAACCTTTAACCTTAACCCTTTAACCTTAACAATCAAAATCAACCAACATGGTACTCATATTTGCAGAAAGCCAAAAAGGACAATTCAAAAAGACCGCTTTTGAGGCGGTTTCTTTCGGATATAAAACAGCCCGTCAATTGGGCGTGGAATGCGCCGCCTTAGTATTGGGCACGGCAGAAAACGCGGCCGATTTGGGCAAATACGGCGCATCAAAAGTGTTGCATGTAGCCGATGCCGCATTGGATCATTTCGATAGTCAGGTACAAGCGGCGGTCATAGGAGAAGCGGCTCGTCAGAGCGGCGCCACGGTAGTGGTTGTATCCGCTACGGCCAACGGCAAGGCGCTATTGGGGCGGCTCGCGGTGCGCTTGGATGCCGGTTCGGTGGCAGGCGTAAACACCGTTCCGGAAGGGAGCGGCTCGTTTCGCGTAAAGCGCCCGGTATTTTCCGGCAAGGCCATTGCCGAATACGAAGTGCGTTCCGATATAAAAGTACTTTCCCTCATGGGCAACGCCATGCCCCCCGAAGCTGTGGGCAATGCCGCGCCGGTAGAGGCTATTTCCGTGCCGGTACCTGCGCCCCGCGTGCGCGTGAAATCGGTGAAGCGGGTGGAAGGCATCGTGCCGTTGCCCGAAGCGGAAGTGGTGGTGTCGGCAGGCCGGGGTATGAAAGGCCCTGAAAACTGGGGCATCGTGGAAGAACTCGCCGATGTGTTGGGCGCTACCACGGCTTGCTCGCGCCCGGTGGCCGATGCCCACTGGCGCCCTCACCACGAGCACGTCGGTCAAACAGGCATTGCCATTCGCCCCAATCTGTACATCGCCATCGGCATTTCGGGCGCCATACAGCACCTCGCCGGCGTAAACAGTTCCAAAGTGATTGTGGTCATCAACAAAGACCCGGAAGCGCCGTTCTTCAAAGCGGCTGACTATGGTGTGGTGGGCGATTTGTTTGAGGTAGTGCCCCGGCTCACGGCGGCAGTGCAGGCGTTTAAGGCAGGCCAATAAAAAGGTATTTCCATGACGGGCTAAATGTTTTTTTTATTTTTGCTATTCATAGCAAAACACCTTTCCTATGCCTGCTGATAACCATTCTGCCCCTTACGTTTATCATTTGGGAATTACCATGGCCGGCGCCGTATCTGCGGGGTCTTACACGGGTGGCGTGATGGACTATTTGATTCGATGCCTCCAACGCTGGGAACAAGCCAAGCGCGGCGAATACCTTCCGCAGTTTCGCCATCTCATCCCCCCGCATCAGGTTGTGATAGACGCTATCGGGGGCGCTTCTGCCGGCGGCATGACCACCACCATGACCGTGCTGACCCTCCTGCGAGGAGATTACAAACCCATTGATCCCAAAGAAATCGCCGGTATCAAAACGCCCACCGGAAACCTTTTTTACGATAGCTGGATTGGACTGAACGACACCCTCACCGACGGCACTACGCTCATGCAAATGCTTAAAGACGAGGACCTTCTGGGGCAGGAGGGCAAATTTCTCTCCTTATTTAACAGCAATCCCATTGACGCCATTGCCGGAAAAGCATTTGATATAGACGGCGACATTGAGGAACTAAAAAAGAACTTGCCCCCCTTCATTGCTCCCGATCTCGAAGTAATTCTAACCCTCACTTCTCTGCGGGGAATACCCGTACACGTTGATTTCAATTACTTTGCGGTGCGGCGTCAAACGCAATTGGCCACCAATAGCCCCGCGCCGGCCCACCGGATGCAACAACACCGTATAGTAGCACATTTCAAACTCAACTACCGCGAATCTGCCGACAAAAACAGGTATCTCCATTTTGACCCCACCGACCCTCAAAAAGCAGCGCTGATAAAAGCCGTTACCATCGGCTCCGGCGCCTTCCCCGTAGGGCTGCGGTCCCGTTGGTTTACCCTCGACCAAATCCCCGTTGAGTACATCCGGCAATCTACCCTCCGCCAGTTGCAGCGCAACATAGACGAGTCGAAACCGGATTTTCAAATGGATTTGGATAAATTACTGCCCGATTTTAAGAACTTGGAGTCGTTTGAATTTACGGCAGTGGACGGCGGTACGCTCAACAATGAACCGTTTGGTGAAGTAGTGCAAATTTTGGAGGAGAAGAAGAATGCAAAAGGAGAGGACCTGATTCACATAGACCCGCCCAATTTTACCATCATCATGATAGACCCCTTTCCCTCTTTTGAAGAGCAGATGGAGGAGGGCAAAAATTATGACGAAGTGCATCGGATCGTGACGCCCTTAGTGGACGCCATGCGTCAGCAGGCCATGTTTAAACCGCTGCCTTCTTTGAAAAAATACGCATCCGATTATCCGCGCACATTGGTGTATCCTACCCGATATACGGTGGAACCGCAGGCGGGAAACCCCAAAGACTTGGGGTTCAAACGCAGAGGAGAAAAAGATAAAGCGCCGATTTGCTGCGCCTCCATGCATGCTTTCGGTGGGTTTTTAAGTGAAGATTTTCGCAAACATGATTTTGCGCTCGGTCAAATCAATTGCCGCAATTTCCTCCGCGCGGTTCTGTCATTTGAATACAACCCGCCCCATATATGCCACCCCATGCATCAGGGCTGGACGCCGGAAATGGTAGAGGCGTTCAAAGTGGTAATTAAAGGGAAAACCTATCTGCCCGTCATTCCCGATGTAGATTGGCTCACCGAAAGAGACAACCTTCATCCCGATTACCCTTATGATTACTTCATGGACAAACCGAAATTGGATGCGGCCAATTTGGAACCGCTGAGGAGACCGATAAAAAACAGAGCGCATAACCTGCTGAACAAGGTGGAAAGCCTGACAAATAAAAAATCTGGTAAGAAGATTGTTATACCCGGGGTGGCCGGGTGGTGGAAACAGCGCAAATCGAAAGCGAAGTCTTGGGTAATGAGAAGGCTGTTTCGCCTGCTCAAAAAATGCATTGCCGGTGAAATGACCAAAATCGCGCTTCAGTTCATTGCTAATGATCTGGAAGAAAGAGGGTTGCTCAAAAACAAAGACGAGCGTTGACAAGCTGCCGGCGAGCCGGGCCTACTCCGCCCCTACCACGGCCAGCCGAAATTCCCGGTACCCTTGCGTGACCGACAAGCGCGTTACTTGACGGATGTTGTAAAAACGGAGATCGGCTATTTGTACCCAGTTGGAATCGGTTCCCTCTTTGAATTTGTAAATGCGGCTGCCCTGCCCGGCCAGAAAAGTGCCGTCGGGCAACACGGCAAAATCTTCTGTGCCGGAGAGCATATCAATAATGGCAACGGGTTCGGCGTTGGTAGCCATCGGTTTTTTCTTCACCAATTTCCAGGGCGCATAATCACTTTTTACCACAAAGGCCAGATTCCCGTCGGGCATCATGCGGAAGCATCGGCCAGGATTGGTGGCGATGGGCGTGAGGCGGTCGTAGTCCACTTCCGCCACGACCAACTGATTGGGATTGCCCACGAGAAAAAGCACTGCCTGCCGGCTGTTTATCCATTGGTAGTAGCCTATGTTTTTGATGTATTTGAACACCGGTTTGCCGTTGCTGAGACGATCCACCGGAAATTGCCACAGCCGCTGCACCGTATCTCTGCCGGCAATCTCCATGCGCACCGCCGAAAATTGGTAAAAGTCGGGCATGCGAAACGGCGAGTATTCTCCTTCCGGGGTGTTGGTCACCCGCGTTTTGGTGAGTTTTTCCAGGTCGAATGCGTACAATTCCGGTTGGTTTTCAGTGGGAAGCTGAGAAGAAATGTACAACTCCGTATTGCTGAAAAAAGCGGGATGGTTGTTGTAGCCGTTGGGATTGAAGGCCGTCAGAAATTTGGGCTTTGCAAATTCATACACGGTATCGTTCATCTGCCGGACATCAAACAGATAAACATGAGTGGGCCGGAGCTGCGCCGATAAGCCGGCAGCATACATGCACACGAATAAAAGGAACAGATAACGCATGGCTTTTGTGTTTAGGGGGGTAAAAATATAGATTCCTATCCAGAATGCGGTTTTATACCAAAACCTATCCGCGTCGCAGACTCACTTTTCCCAAAACATACTGCCCGACATTCCTGCCCTGGGTCACGCCGTGATCAATGGCCGGACGATAATGGATGCCGCCGTACAAACGGCTGAGGGCGGCTTCTTCCGCCGCTTCTGCGAAGGAACGAAACGAGCGCACCGGCAGGCCGAACTCCACTTCTGTATCATCAGCAAAAGCGAAGTTGTCGCCGAATATGGAACTGAGCACGAGCGATGCGGCCGTGCTGACGACGCTGTGCCCGCTCGTGTGTTCGGGGAAGGGCGGGGTTTGGAGCAGCGGCAACCAGTCTTCATCAATGTAGCGGTTGATGTAGGTTTCGGGGCGCAACAGGCGGCTGCGGTATTTTTCATCCCAACAACTGATAAACCCCTCGTTGAGCGAAATGGCCGTGAGGGCGTAAGCGTGTACAGATTTTGGCAGGTCGCTTTTGGTTTGCCGTGCGGCAAGGCCGGCAATGTTCATCCAGTGGCCGCCCGGCGTTATTTTTTTGGTGGCAAACATAACGTGCCCAATCTGATGCGACACATACGGATTACAATCCCAAAACTGTGCGATGGCTGCCCGCTCATCCTTTTCCGGGGTATTCATAACGGAATACACTTCCAATGCCTCCTGATGAAATTGGCTGCCGGGACTCAGATCAAACGGGGTGGGCGGCGGCGGCGCAAACTGATCGGCCGATTCGAGTACAAACGGCCGGATTTGATTCCAGCTAGGTTCTATGCCGTCCATGTAGGCGGGCGGAGTGGGCTGCCAGTGTGCCGGGTCGTTGGATATGGAATATTTGGGAAAAGTGCGGGTTTGTTTGTAATTGTCTTCTCCCGACCAGGCGAGAATATGCTGCGCCACCGCCTCGCCGTAAGCCAAAGAGCGGTCGAAAACTTCGGAGGAAATTCCTATGGCCCGGTACTCCCTGAGCAAATCTTGATGAAACGTATCTATTTTCTCTTCCGAAAAAATGAGCGTTCTGCCCACTGTGAGAAAAGCATGCACGGAAGCCAGCGCATAGCAATACTCCTGATCCGACTCCGGCTGCGGGGCGGGTTCCAGCCCGCGAAGTTGACCGGCGAAACTCCGGTACTCCGGCGCGCCGGGCATCAGGGCTTCGTATCCGGCAATATTGGCATACGAATAAATGCGCGCAGCCACCGGCGGAGAGAAAATATCGTGTACGATGACATCGGTGAGTTTTTTCATCGAACGGTGATAAAACTCCGGGTCAGCCGCTTCCTGCTGAAATTCCGGATTCACGCGCTGACAGGAAAACAAGGCGATCAATACTGCCGCCGTTGCAAGCAATCTGTTCATCGGTATGGTTAATTTTCTTGCAAAGCTATAAAACCCTATTGCTTATCCAATTCAATCACAGTGGCCACCGCGTTTTTGTCCTGCGTTTGCGCTTCAAAGGTAACGGTTTGGCCGGCGCGGAAACTCACATTGGTAATGCGCTGATTGCCCAGCGCTTCCTTCAGTTTTTCGGCGTAGCTGCGTTGTCGGCTGCTGTTGATGGCCGTATTGAGTTTGCGGAAATCGAGCGCCTGCTTGCTCACCACTATGGCGATGCGGTCTTTATTGCCTACCTCATCGGCGGTCATAGAGTAGTCTTTAGGAAAGAGCCGCGTACCCGTAATGCCGCAGTAGGGCGAGTGCTTGTCGGTGTAGGGGAACAACACGGTGCTCGACCCGTTGGCTTCCTCGCCGAATACATACACATTGCACTCGATGGAGTTGGCAATGAGTACTTTAAACTTATCGCCTTTGCGAATGGGCCTGACGGTTTGAAAAATAATGTCTTCACGCTGTTTGAGTTGCAGTGTTTTTTGAGTGCCCATATCGAGCAAGCCGAACTCTACGGCCATTTTGCCTGTATCTGTTTTGCTGTCTGCCTTGCCCATCGGGTGCAGGCCGTAAGCCTCTTTGGTGAACCGTTCAAAATCGGCGTACCGCACCCAGGCGTTGCCGCGGTCGCCCCATTCTTCGCCCCAACTGTTCATGATGTGAAAGGCGCCGCCCTCTAAGTTGTCGTCGTAGCCGATGACGCACATGGCATGGCCGCTGTATCCCTGCATGGCATAATCGGCGGCGCCGGGGTACCACACTTTTTGCCCTACCATGCGGCTCATAAAACTACCGCCCACCATCATGCCGATCACCACCGGAGCGCCTTGCGCCAAATGCTGCTTGACGCCCTGTATATCCGGTTTGAAATTGCGCTCGCCGTAAGTGAGCCGGTTGAAACCCCGGATGCGGTACTGCCGGCCCAATTGGAGCTGATTACTGCGCGGCTCGGCAGAGCAAGTGCGCTCGTCGTAGGGAAATTCTTTGAAAGGCACGGCCCCGTTTTGAAGCATAGACTGCATGGCATCCTGCATGTATGCGCCCTGACAGCCTGATAAGGCGATCTGATTGTACAAATACGCCGGACTAAACGCTACTGCGTTCGGATCGGAACCGGTGGCCTGCGCCTGCAAAATTGTGCGCGCCCCATAAGCCGATGCCCAGCCGATGCAGGAGCCTTGCCGGCCTTGTTGCATCCGTTTCGGCACATATTTCAACAGCGAAGCCGAGGCAGGCATTTTATTGCCCTGCCCCAACACCAAGGGTTCAAAAATCTCTGCTTTGTAGTACTCCTCTTCGCTCAGAGCTGCGCCGAGGGAGTATTGGTCGGTAATAGTACCGCCTCCGCCGGACAACATATCGCTGCCGCCGAGGAAGAAATACCATACGCCGCCAATCAACAATATCGGGATCAACAATTTGGGGCGTTTTATCAAAAACATAAGCAGGAGCGGCAATGCCTTGATCAACAGTCCGCCTGCGAGGCCTCCGCCGGTATTGCCGCCGGGGCCTGATTTGCCCGGTTGCTTTTCCGGGTCTTTTTCCATTCTGATAGCCATAGTACGCTTTTTTGCAAAGATAAAATTTAGGAACGTGTCGTGGATAACTTATCGATTTGGCCGGCTCTTTTTCCAGCATACCTGCCCTCCGGCAGCTACGGTTTATACACATCGTGTTTGGAGCGCATAGTTTCCCGCCGCAGGTGGGAAGCTATGCCCCGTGGCCTCTTTTTTTCAGGTGGCACAAAGTTCCACAGAGTTTTGAAGAGTTCCACGGAGAATATAACTCCGTGAAACTCCCTTTATCCTCCGTGAAACCCCGTGACCTAAAAGAGTTCACGGATGCTGTCCTCGGATGCTTGCGCATCCTCCGCCAGTTTAATAACCTACACAACTGAGGGTGGCAACAAAGGCCCAATGCACAAAAGGATCAATTGCTTGTGAAGCGTTTTGATTTATTGCGGCAAAGGAATATATTTGCATCCAATGCCGTCAATTGAGCGCCATTAAACGCTGAATCGGCAGGGAACTCAACCTTTTTTTCTTAACCTTTCAACCTTTTAACTATGAAAAATCAATTCCTCCCCCCCCCCCAACAATGTAATTACGAAAAACCTGCGATTACTGTATCTTTTTAAGATAGCATGCAGGCAACTCATTACAGTGCTGATGCTCTTGATTTTAATCTACCCGAAAGCCGCCTCACAAGTAGAAGAATGTGGTATGAAAGCAGAGGAACTTCTTCAAGATTGGACCGCTCCTTCCTTCCAATATCTCCGTAGCGACCCACCTCAAGTGTATGATATTCCCATCCATGTGTACATTTTCCATGATGACAATGGAGCACCTCCCTATACATTGGCATTAGAGAAATTCACGCGCGGTGCGGCCTTCGCCAACCAAACTTTCCCGGAGGAATTCAATTTTTATATTTGCAAAGTGGATATTATCAATAATACATTCTACCATTCATCCACTTCATTAACATTGTTCTCGTATTATAATTTTATTCACGACGATAACGCTGTTAATGCATACATAAGAGCAGGTGGCCAATCATTGGGAAATATTCCACATGGAATTCTAATAGGAGAGGACGTACCACCTGTTTTTGTTGCCCATGAATTAGGTCATACCTTTGGTCTTTTGCATACTTTTGACTTTTCGATATGCCCTACCGACGCAAGTGTCATGCTCCTGTACCCTGATGAAACATGCGTACCCTCTCCCAATTGTACACAGCACGGATGTTCTTCCCCCTGTCCACCCAATACAGATCCGCCCAATACAGATCCTTGTGCGATTTGTAGGGGAGACAGAATTTGTGATACGCCGATGGACCCGGGAACTAGTCATTGCTCAAACAACATGTTCACCGAAGTTCCTTGCATAGTAAACATAGGAGGTGTAAATCATACCTATACACCGGATTACCGAAACCCCATGTCTTATTATTTAACCCGTTGTTACAGAGAGCGGTTTACTGAACGACAGAAAGCCAAAATGCTGGATGTTTTATTCGAAAGGCAAGCATATCTGATAGATAACAACCTCCCTGAATGCGAAACATACAATATAGACACCAGCATCTTTGTCGCTATTTGCGGCCATCTTGAAAAAACGGTTAACAATATTTTACCTAAAGAAACAGATGATCACTATTGGTTGCCGAATGTTAATATGAAGTTGAATAATATCACTGCCCAATCAGAAAATGAAAGAGTTTCCGATCCTGATGGTAAGTTCGTTATTATTCGCTCCAATACGGTTATACCTGAAGTGCTTTCAGATGTCAATGCTAACGTCGGTCAGTGCGAGTTTTGCCCGGAAATAGTAGATCCCTTGGAGGGAGTAACTACTTCTGATCTTATCAGGATCCAAAAGCATATTCTAAGCATACAGCCATTGGATAAACCTTTTTCCTGGATAGCCGCTGATGTAAACAATAGCGGAACCATAAGCAATGCCGACATAATAAAAATTCGGAGGCTTATTCTGGCCCTTGACGATCAGTTCGAAGAGGTGCCCTCTTGGCGATTATTGCCCAAATATGCGCTGGATGAACAGTGGGACTTTCTGGATGATTTTTTTGATGATCCGTTTCAGGCCGTCTGGGACTATGAGGGCGAGCAGCGAGGGTATCTGGCAGCCGGAGGAAACTCCAGCTACCTTTCCGCATTGCCGCTGCATCTGCTCAACCCTGATGTAAATAAGGAAAATACTTGGTCATTTTGGGGAATTAAGTCCGGAGATGTTAATTTCGACCACACCGACACGGAGCCTCCTTTGAATGAGGTCAGCTTCGGACTTACTGCCGCATCGCACAATTGCCTCTCTACCAGTGAGCGCTTTACCGTGTCTGTACAAGCCGATGGTATTGGCGAAACGGATTTTTTTATGTCCGGGTATCAGTGGGGGCTATTGTTCGATCCTGATGCAGTTGAGATTACCGGCATTTCTCAAGGCGTGCTACCGTATTTCAGTTTGGACAACTTCAATCAGGATGCCCTCTATGCAGGAGAATTGCGCACCCTGTGGTACAGCCTGGCCGGCGATTCCATAAAATTGAAAGACGGAGACGTTCTGTTCAAGGTGCATCTCAAGGCCAAAAAATCAATTTGCGATTTAGGCGCCGATGTAGTGTTGGAAGATCAACTGTTGAAAAACGCAGTTTATGACGAACTTGGAAAAATGGTATCTTTAGACCTGAAATTCCAGGTCGTTTCTGAAGAACGCAAGCATCGTCTGGAAGCTATTTACCCCAATCCGGGCTCCAACGAAGTGAACCTGACTTTCAAACTGGATGAAAATGCGAACGTGGACATTTCCATCTTTGATCAGTCTAATCATCAGGTTACCCATAGCGGCTACTATCTTGCAGGAACACATACATACACGTTTACCAATACGACAAATTTGTCTCCCGGCATATTGATCTATCAGGTGCTTTTGGCCAATGAGGTGAATACCGGCATACTCATCAAGCAATAAGATTATTCATACGAAGGGCGCCTTCTTCACCTGTTGAAGGAGGCGCCTTTTCCAAATTCCCAACCCATGAAGAAATACTATTACCTACTCGTTCTCCTCTATTGTCAGCAAACTGTAATATTCGCACAATCCTCCTTTCCGACTTATGCAGATCAACCGGTGTGGACCTATAACGAATTCTGGTGGGGGCAACAAACACCCGACCCGCTCATCATCACCGCCACGGCTGAAATGTCTGCCTGCGGTTATAACTGGACGCAATTACGCGCTAACAAACTCGCCTACCATGCCGATCCGACCGACTTTGCCCTTGTGGGCTATTACCGCGTGGAAGGGCAGCAGGTTTATTTTCGCAACTCGCTGGCTTGCAGCAGCCCGGAATGGCTGTTGTACGATTTTTCTCTCTCAGCCGGAGATACCACCTACTACCGGTGGACTAATTTCAACGGAGATACGACCCTGATCCCGATGACGGTTTACAGCGCGAATTATCATGATTTCGGGGGTGTTCTCCGCAAAGTGGTGTATCTGGTCGGCAATTATTTCTACACGCCCGGTTCTACCTTTAGCCTGCCCGTACACCTCACCTATATAGAGGGCATAGGAGATCAATTGTATCCTTTTTTTAATTTATTGGATTGCCCAATCGGTCTTTGCGATGCGACTAAGATTTTAGCCTGCATGAAACAAGGGGATACCGTAAAGTATTCCACCGGCGCCACAGCCGGCTGCACCTACGACCTCACCCGCCTGCATGTAAAACACGATGTACAAGGCGGTGCGCGCGACGGCAGCAGTTGGGCCAATGCCTTTCAGCGACTGGAAGACGCCATTGCCATCGCCCGGCCCGGTGATTCTATCTGGGTGGCGCGCGGCACTTATTACCCCACTACCGGCACAAACCGCGAAACGTACTTTGAACTCAAAAACGGCGTGGTACTCCTCGGCGGCTTCGGCGGCTTCGAAACGGAATATGAACAGCGCACGCCGGAGGCGTATGAGACCATTCTCAGCGGCGATATCGGCACGCCCGGCGCATTTGAAGACAACAGCTACCACGTGCTCTATTGCATCGGGGCCGACAGCAGTACCTTCATAGACGGATTCACCATTCGGGGCGGCAATGCCGACGCATCGGGGGTAACCCATCGCAGCTACGGCGGCGGCATGGTCGTCATAGCCGACGGGCCGGCTCATCCTCATGCAGCCCCCCGCATTCACAACTGCCGCTTTGAGCAAAACCGGGGCTTTTTCGGCGCAGGACTGGCTTTCAAAGGCGGCCAAAACACCGCCGCGACAGCCGATGTGCAAAACTGCTCGTTTGAGCGCAATCGCAGCAATCTGTACGGCGGCGGCCTGCTGTGGACCGGCGCTGCGTCGCTTTCGCAGGAACAAATGTTTTCCGGCTGCACCTTTGACGACAATTACGCCCTGCTGGGCGGCGGCGGAGCGATCATGTACGTCGCATCGGGAAATTTTATTTTTGAAGATTGTTCTTTTAGCCGCGATTCCTGTGTGGACGGCGCGGGTGGCATTTACCTTTTTGACATCCCGGAAAGAAGTGAAATTACCGTCCGCAACAGCGATTTTACTGAAAATTATGGCAATACAGGCGGCGCTATAGGAAGTACAAGCCCCGGGATTTACTCGTCATTCCGGGTTAATATTTTTGACAGTCGCTTCTTCGGTAATTTTAACAATATAGTTACAGGGGGCGCTTTATTTTTTGATATACTTGGTGATTCCACCTTTGTGCGCATTCGGGGCAGCCTGTTTGAAAACAACGTATCGCGCTCTTCGGGCGGCGCAATGAGTGTTTTTACCGGCTCCAATCGGCATTCTAATATACACATTTCGGATTGTGTATTCAAAGGAAACCGAAGCCTCAACGTTTCTTATGGCGGCGCCTTGTACATCTGGGGACAGCTTGACGGCGGCGGCTCGCGCAGCCACAGCCTCGTAGAGAACTGCCTTTTCACGGGCAACCGGGGCGCCATAGGGCTGACGGGCGGGCTGGGCGCTGCCGATCTGTATGTGTACAATAGCACCTTTTACAACAACGGTACGCTGCCCATAGCCAAGCCCTGGCTGGAAACTTTCAACGAAAACTTTTTTTCCCGCATCACCTTGGCTAACACGGTACTGTGGGAGCCTTCGCAGCCGCTGCGCCGCATCTTATCGAACAACAGTTCTTTCATCAACCTGCACATGTACCGCTTGGACAACTGCCTGATCAGCGCGGCGGACTGCAACCTCACCGGAGGCGATGAGGCCTGCGGGGAGGGCATGATTTTCAACCTCGATCCCGGGTTTGTGGACAGTACCGGCGGCGATTTTCGCCCGAGGGGTTGCTCGCCGCTGCTCGATGCCGGCGGCAATCAGTGGTTGCAGGGTTTGAATCTGCCGACCGACCTCGGCGGCCTGCCGCGTATCCGGGGCGGTACGGTGGACATCGGCGCGTACGAAGGGTTGGCTTTCGGCATTCTTTCGCACGAGGTCGTCACTACGCCCACCTGTCACGATGCTGCCGACGGGGAGGTGCTCCTTGTTACGGTGGAGGAACAGCCCTACTCCGTCGCCTGGCAAAATGCCGGAGGGCAGCAGGGGACGGATTTGCAATGGCTTGCCGGTGGCGCGTACATTTTTACAGTAACCGATGAAAACGGCTGCACGGATACCCTGAGCCTGACTATAGAAGCGCCACTGGCCTTGCAGGGCGAAGTAACGGTGACGCCGGCTTCCGGTCCGGCGGCCACAGACGGAGTGGCGCTCATGGGAAACCTCAGCGGCGGCATGCCGCCCTACACGATTTCGTGGAGCAACGGCGCGGTAGCCGACGGCATAGCCGGTCTGTTGCCGGGTCACTATGCCGTGACGGTAAGCGATCAAAATGGATGTATGTATACCCTCGAATTTACGGTTCCCTTCACGAGCGCTGCGGGCGAGGCTGTGCTGCCGGGCAGTTTCCGCATTGTGCCCAACCCCTCCGGCGGCAGTGCGGCGCAGTTGGTCATCAGCGGCCGCTTCGAGTGGCCGCTGCAAGTGGAGGTGTTTGATGCACTGGGCCGCCGGGTTGTCGCGCCGATGGTGATGCGCACAGCGGTGTTGGATTTACCTGCCGGGGATTTGTTGCCGGGCCTGTACGCCGTGCTGGTCACGGATGCGCAGGGCCGCCGGGCGACGGTGAAATGGGTGCGGCGGTAGAGGCGCAATGCATTGCGCCTCTACCGCTACCGCTTGATGGTTGAACGACCGCGCCGCCGCGTCACAGTGCAGTAAACTTTTTTACTTAACGATTGCATCGGGATTTTTACTCGCCGGGGCGGGCGCTTCGTTCCATCCCGATTTCCTTCGTCATCGGGACTTCGCTTCGCTCGTTTGCCAATTTGCCCTTTGCTCCTTCTCATCCGCCGAAGCTCGCCTTAGCGAGCGAAGGAGGATTGCCTTTTTCCTTTTTCCTTTTTCTTTCTTTTGACACACCCTCGGAGAACGCCTTGCCCCGCGCCCAATCCACCCAATGCCACCTTCCTCCCACCTTTTCCCACCTTTGAGGCATAATTGCACTTTCTACCCGACATTGCTTTGATTTTAGACTCACCCCGTCATGACATATCTCAAAACGGCGGGCACTGTCCTGTAAAGCCGTCGTGTTTTCCCCAAAGGAAGTTCCTATTTTGTCAAGGTTTAGCACCAAATAGATGATTTATTGCAACCTATACGATGGCGCATTGCCCAAACAGTTGCTTTGCAACGCATTGTGGAAAACTTTTTTGAAAAAAAAGTGGGAAAAAGTGGTAAGATGTGTTTTGATTCCCCTATTTTTGGAGTCTGATTCAACAAGAATACCAATTGTATGCAATTAATGGGTGAATATGAGTGCAGGCTAGACCCGAAAGGGCGGCTGCGTTTACCCTCCGATCTGACTCATCAGCTCGGCGACAGGGAGAACCTGTCTTTTGTCATCAACCGGGGTCTTGAATCATGTCTCATGCTTTACCCGGAGCCGGTGTGGGATCGCATCTCCCGCGAAGTCAACCAGCTCAATCAGTATGTAAAAGAAAACCGCGAGTTCGTTCGCTTCTTCCACCGGGGTGCTTCCCGGCTCGAATTAGACGGCGCCGACCGCATGCTCCTGCCGAAAAGACTGCTGGAGTGGGCCGGTATCGACAAAGACGTAATCTTGTCTGCCTACAACGACCGCATTGAAATATGGTCGAAAGACCAGTACGACGACCTTTTGGACAGCGAGCCGGCCACCTTCTCCGAATTGGCGGAAAAGGTACTCGGCGGACAAAATTCAACCAACCCGGAATGAGTGAATACCACCTTCCGGTAATGGCGGCAGAATGTATAGAGGCCCTCGCCATTCAGCCCGACGGCATCTATGTAGATGCCACTTTCGGCGGTGGCGGGCACGCTGCACGGATGCTCGAAGCGCTCGGCGAGAAAGGCCGGCTCTTCGGCTTCGATCAGGACCCGGACGCCGAGCGCAACGCACTCAAAGACCCCCGCTTTGTTTTTGTGGCGCACAACTTCCGCCTCCTTCGTCGCTTCCTCAAGCTGCATGGCGTTACGCAGGTGGATGGCATTCTGGCCGATCTCGGCGTATCGTCCCATCAGTTGGATGAAGCAGAACGGGGTTTCTCCTACCGTTTCGACAGCGCGTTGGACATGCGGATGAACCCTTCCGACGAGCGCAGCGCTGCCCAGGTGGTCAACACATCTTCTGCCGAAATGCTGCAAGATATTTTCAGCAAATACGGAGAAGTGCGCAATGCCCGCTCGCTGGCACAACAAATCGTGGAAGCCCGGCAAGGCCGCCCGATTCAAACCATCGGCGATTTTCTGTCCGCCATCGAACCGCTCATTCGCGGCAACCGCGCCCGCTACCTCTCGCAGGTTTTTCAGGCGCTTCGCATCGAAGTGAATGACGAGATGGGCGCATTGGCGGATTTGTTGCAACAATCATTCGAAGCGCTTCGTCCGGGTGGGCGCTTGGTGGTGATGTCGTACCACTCTTTGGAAGACCGCATCGTGAAGAATTTTCTGAAAACGGGAAATGCCGAGGGTGAAATTCAGCAGGATTTTTACGGAAACATCTACCGCCCTTTTGATTTTCCCAAAGAAAAAATGGTGCAGGCTTCCGAAGAAGAATTGCGCCGCAACCCGCGAGCGAGAAGTGCCAAGCTGAGAGTAGGGATCAAAAGGTGAGGGTTTTAAACCGAAAAAATTTAAATTTAAAAGTCGGGGACAGCGTCCGAATCTGAAACCCGCAATGAATAACGAACAACGAAGAAAATGGCCGCAAGAAAAGGAACGGGATATTACATGAGCTTTGGGTTTCTGAACTCGAATCTCATTTTGGGCAACCTCAAGATCATCGGGTTCCTGGCCTTGCTGGCTATTTTTTACATTGCCAATTCGCACTATGCAGAGCGCAACGTGCGGCGCATTCAGATGCTCCAAAAGGAAATTCACGAACTGCGCTGGCGCTACACCACCATTCAGGCCGACATCATGTACAACAGCAGGCAGTCGGCCATGGCACAGCAATTCCGCGAGCAGGGACTGCGCCCGTTGAGAGATAAACCGAAAAAAATTCTTGTGGAACGCTGACCGCAATTTTGACCGATGAATGAACGACAACCATATGCTATGCAGAACGCGATGCCGGCTTGCCGCCTTGCTGTTGCCGGCTATCGGCAGGTAAAACCCGAATGCCATGAACGTTAAAAACGAAGTACTATACCGGGTCTATTTCATTTTATTTATGGTGGTGATTCCCGTCGCCCTGATGCTGGTGTATAAAACCATGTATATCAGCTACGCAGAGGGAGATTTTTGGCGGCAGAAAGGAAAAGACATGTATGTAGAGCCGCGCAGTATCGAAGCCGACCGGGGCAACATCCTCGCATCCAACGGCCACCTGCTCGCTACTTCCATTCCGTTCTTCGATCTCTACTTCGACCCGAACTCTACCGGCATGTCGGAAGAGGATTTCAAAAACAACGTTGATTCCCTGTCTTATCTCATGGCCACTTATGTGGACAACAGCTTTACGCCAGGCGGCTATAAGGAGTACCTGATTCAAAAGCGCAAGAGCGGCTCCCGTTATGTGCTCATCAAACAGAAAGCCACTTTTGAAGAAAAGCGCCTCATCGAATCTTTCCCGCTCTTTAGTCTCGGACAAATGCGCGGCGGATTCATCGTCAATCAGCGCAACGAACGCATGCGCCCCTTCGGCATTTTGGCACAACGCACCATCGGTTATGTGCGCGATAATGCAAAACCTGTAGGGCTGGAAGCTGTTTTCGATGGCGTTCTCGGTGGAAGGCCGGGCCTTCAGAATATGGTATGTGTGGATAAAGCCAAAGATATATGGCTGCCCGTAAACGCACTTACGGAGGTAGAACCCCGCCGGGGCGACGATGTAAAAACAACGCTCGACATCAATATTCAGGACATCAGTCAGGAGGCGCTCCTTCGCGCTATGAACTACCACAACGCCGAGTGGGGTACTGTCGTGGTAATGGAAGTGAAAACGGGCGCCGTGAGGGCCATTGCCAATCTGGGCCGTACAGAGGAAGGATGGTGGGAAACCTTCAACCATGCAGTCGGAACGGCGATTGAACCGGGTTCTACTTTCAAAATTGCTACGATGATGGCTTTTATGGAAGACGGGATGCTCGAATTGTCCGACTCCGTTTCCATTGAAAACGGCAAAACCAAGTTTTATGAAGATACGATGGAGGACTCCTCACCTTTCAGCGCCCGTTTAGATACCATCACGGTACAACGCGCCTTCGAGATTTCCTCCAACGTAGGGATGGCCAAACTCGCCCAACAGTACTACGGTAAAAAAGAAAAAATCAACCGCAATCAAGGCGCAGAGCGCTTCATTGAGCGGCTTAAAAGTTTCAACCTGCACCTGCCGACTGGCATAGAAGTAGCCGGCGAAGCGGCACCGTATATAAAGGAGGCATACAGCAGCGCCCACGAGTGGAGCGGCACCACCTTGCCCTGGATGGCCATTGGCTATGAATTGCGCCTCACGCCCCTGCAAATACTGACAATGTACAACGCAATCGCCAACGACGGGGAAATGATGAAGCCTTATCTCGTTTCTGAAATTCAACGAGACGGCAAAGCGCTGCAAACATTCAAACCCACCGTGGCCAAGCGTCAAATCGCATCCAAAAGCACCATCAAAAAAGCAAAACTATTGTTGGAGAGCGTAGTGGATCGGGGCACAGCTGAAAAATTGCGCCACCCCGACAGCCTGTACCGTTTTGCGGGTAAGACCGGCACGGCGCAGATCGGTTATCGCAAGGTGTCTAACAAAACCTTCATTCGCGGCTATCAGGCTTCTTTCGTCGGGTATTTCCCGGCCGAAAATCCGGTCTATTCCTGCATCGTAGTTATTAACAACCCGAAGGCCAACGGCTTTTACGGCAGCGACGTGGCCGGCCCTGTTTTCCGCGAAATCGCCGATTACTGCTACGTTACCGCTACGGCTACCCACGAGGCAATCAACGTGGCGCCGCCCTTACCTCTGGCCGCCAAACAAATGCCCAACAACAGCATCGGTTATACCCAAGACATAGAGTACCTGTTGAACAGCCTCAAAGTGCCCTTTTACAAAGAGGCCGCCACCGACTGGAGCACTACCCGCGTGCGCTCCGACAGTTTGGTATTGGAAAAGCGCACCATTGTTGAAAACATCGTGCCGAATGTGGAAGGGATGGGCCTGCGCGATGCCATCTTCCTCATGGAAAACAGGGGGCTGAAAGTAAGCGTAACCGGGGTAGGAAAAGTAGCCCGGCAATCCCTCCGGCCCGGCACGCGGGCGCGGGGGCAAACGGTACATTTGACATTAGGATAAAACTGCTATGCAACTGCAAGAACTGCTACGCGCCATACAACCGGTAAAAACAGCCGGCAACTTGGAAAGGGAGATAACCCGGATTGATTTCGACTCCCGCAAAGCAGTGAAAGGCAGTGCATTCGTAGCGATAAAAGGCGTCCATAACGATGGACATACCTACCTTGACAAGGCAGTATTAAACGGCGCGGAGGTCGTCGTTGTGGAAAACTGGCCGGAACAATTACCGGAGGGAATCGCCTGCATTCAGGTGTCCGACAGCGCGCAGGCATTAGGCTTGCTCGCTTCTGCTTTCTACGGCTACCCTTCACGGCAGTTGCGATTGGTCGGCGTGACCGGTACCAACGGCAAAACCACCACCGCCACCTTGCTCTTCGGCCTGCATCAGGCGTTGGGTTATAAGTGCGGACTGATCTCGACCATCGAAAATAAGATCGGCGAGGAGGTGTTGCCCTCCCTTTACACCACGCCCGATGCGGTGGCGCTCAACGGCCTGCTCGCCGATATGGCGGCACGCGGATGCGATTTCGCCTTCATGGAGGTCAGTTCGCATGCCATTGACCAAAAGCGCATCGCCGGATTGGAGTTTGCAGGGGCGGTTTTTACCAACATCACACACGACCACTTAGACTACCACAAGACTTTTGACAACTACATCCGCGCCAAAAAAGCACTCTTCGACGGGCTGAGCAAAACGGCTTTCGCATTGGTGAATACCGACGACCGCCGGGGCATGGTGATGGTGCAAAATACCCGTGCAACCGTGCATCGCTACGCCCTGCGCAGCCTCGCCGAATTCAAAGCCAAAATTTTGGAAAACAGCCTCGAAGGCTTGCATCTCGAATTGGACGGCTTTGACTTCTACGCCCGCTTAGCCGGCGAATTCAACGCTTACAACCTGCTGGCGGTATATGCCGTAGCGGTGTTGTTGGGCCACGACAAAGCGGAGGTGCTCACCGCGCTGAGCCGCCTGAAAACGGCAGAAGGCAGGTTTGATACCATCAGCGATTCGGAGCGGCGCATCACGGCCATTGTGGATTACGCCCACACCCCCGACGCGCTGGAAAAGGTGCTTCAAACCCTTGCCAAACTGCGCGGCGCAACGGGACGAATCATTACCGTGACCGGTTGCGGCGGCGATCGCGATAAAGCGAAGCGGCCCCTCATGGCCAAAGCCGCCTGCGAATTGAGCGACTCGGTGATTCTCACCTCCGACAATCCGCGCAGCGAAGCGCCGGAGGATATACTCGCCGACATGCAAAAGGGCGTACCTATTACGGCGGCAGCAAAAGTGCTGACCATTGCCGACCGCAGGCAGGCCATACGAACCGCCTGCCATCTGGCCCAACCCGGCGATCTCATACTCGTAGCCGGCAAAGGCCATGAAAAATATCAGGAAATCCAGGGGGTAAAGTACCCCTTCGACGATAAAGAGGAATTGCGCGCAGCGCTGAGTTGAAAAGCTACGAGACTGCCACTCGAAGCTCGCGGCTCAAAGCTCGCAGCTATTTAAAGAACAACAATTGACAACCGTATGCTAATAGGCCTGATCGAATGGTTGCAAAAACTATTCGGCGACATACCCGGGGCAGGGCTGTTTCAGTACATCACCTTCCGTGCCGGTTTGGCGATGATCCTCTCGCTGATCATTTCGATGATCTTCGGCGGGCGCATCATCCGTGCCCTGCGCAAAATGCAGGTGGGCGAAACCGTGCGCGACCTCGGCCTCGAAGGCCAAAAACAGAAAGAAGGCACGCCTACAATGGGAGGCGTCATTATTATAATGGCCATTTTGATTCCCTGCCTTTTAGTCGCGCAGTTGGACAACGTGTATATCATCCTCATGGTCGTGGCGACCGTTTGGATGGCCATCATCGGTTTTGTGGACGATTACATCAAGGTCTTTCTCAAAAACAAAGCCGGCTTGTCGGGGAAGTTCAAAATCCTCGGTCAGGTGGGCTTGGGGCTTATCATCGGTATCACCATGATGGTGAGCGACGATGTGGCGGTGCGCATCAACACGGAAACGGCGGAGCAGGTCGGGTTCAGCGAGCAGCAAGTCATCAAAGGCCCGTTTTACATAGACGAAAGCAACACCGTAGTGGAAAAAGCCGACTACAAAGCCAGCCTGACCAACGTGCCGTTTATGAAAGGCAACCGCTTCGACTACGCCTGGATACTGCCGATAGACAAGGCAAAAGCCGAGCGCTGGGTGTGGCTGCTGTTCATACCCATTGTGATTTTTATCGTCACTGCGGTATCAAATGCGGCCAATTTGACAGACGGGATAGACGGCCTGGCCACCGGCGTATCGGGCATCATCGGCGCTACCTTGGGCATATTTGCGTATGTGTCGGGCAATGCCATTGCCGCCAATTATTTAGACATTCTGCACCTGCCGGGCACGGGCGAGTTGGTGGTTTTTGCGGCATGCCTGGTGGGCGGCTGCATCGGGTTTTTGTGGTACAATGCTTTCCCGGCTCAGGTATTTATGGGCGATACGGGCAGCCTTACGCTGGGCGGCATTATTGCGGCATTGGCCATTTTGTTGCGCAAAGAATTACTCATACCGGTGCTCTGCGGCATTTTTGTGATGGAGAACCTCTCCGTGATGTTGCAGGTAGCTTGGTTTAAATACACCAAACGCAAATACGGCGAAGGCCGTCGTATCTTCAAAATGTCGCCATTGCATCACCATTACCAGAAGCTGGGGATGCACGAGAGCAAAATTGCAACGCGCTTCTGGATTGTAGGAATATTACTGGCGGTCGTGACCGTCATCACTTTAAAGATTCGATAATCGGAGCCATGAAAATTGCCATACTGGGAGCCGGAGAAAGCGGAACGGGAGCGGCCTTGCTGGCCAAAGCTCGCGGGCACGAAGTGTTCGTGTCCGATTCGGGCGCCGTGCAGGAGCACTACCGGCAGGAGTTGGCAGCCAACGGCATTCCTTTCGAGGAGGGCAGCCACACCTGGGAGCGCATGCTCAGCGCCGATGAAGTGGTGAAAAGCCCCGGCATCCCCGACAAAGCGCCTTTGGTAAAAGCTTTGCGCGAAAACGGCGTGCCGGTGATCTCTGAAATCGAATTTGCAAGCCGCTATGCCGCTGCGTTCACCATCGGCATAACCGGCAGCAACGGCAAAACCACAACCACCCGTCTCGTGTGGCATCTGCTGCAAACGGCAGGGCTGAACGCAGGGCTGGGCGGCAACGTAGGCTACAGCTTCGCACGATTGGCGCTGGAAGGGAAATGGGACTATTATGTGCTGGAACTGAGTAGCTTTCAACTTGACGGCGTGGCGCAGTTTCGCCCCGACATCGCACTGCTGCTCAACATCACGCCCGACCACTTAGACCGCTACGATTACCGCATGGAAAACTATGTGGCGTCCAAGTTCAGAATTGCCATTAATCAGCGCCCGGAAGATATTTTCATCTTCAATACCGACGACCCGAACATAACCGCATATATGCAGCAAAACCGCATAGCAGCGCGCTGCATCCCCATCGGCGAAAGCGCCATAGAGGGAACCCGGATAAAGGCCGGCGCTATGACTTTTGACATGAGCGCCACACCGCTGCAAGGCCGCCATAACTATATGAATGCCTTGTTTGCCGTGCAGACTGCGCAGGCGCTCGGCGTATCGGAGGCGGCCATCCGGGAGGGGTTGAACAGCTTTGTGAATGTGCCGCACCGTATGGAATTGGTGGGCGAAGTGGCCGGCGTCCGATACATCAACGATAGCAAAGCTACCAATGTGGACGCCGTTTTTTACGCGTTGGATGCTATGACCACGCCCGTCGTGTGGGTGGTAGGCGGGCAGGATAAAGGCAACGACTACGAACCCGTGCAGCAGCTCGTACGCGACAAGGTGAAAGCCATTGTGTGCCTCGGCGCCGACAACCGGAAAATCGTGGAGGTATTCCGCAACGACGTGCCCCGCATCGAGGAGACCCAAAGCGCAGAAGCCGCCGTGCGCGTCGCGGCAAGCCTGGCCGAGCCGGGCGACACAGTTTTACTGTCGCCGGCCTGTGCCAGTTTCGATCTTTTTCGCAACTACGAAGACCGGGGCGATCAATTCCGGGAGGCCGTTTTGAAAATCAAACAAGAAACAGAAGCAACGAAATAAACATACCATGACACTACTAAACAGGATCAATGCAGAGCTAAAAGGCGACCGGGTCATCTGGGCGATTGTCGCCGTATTGGCCATTTTTTCCGTATTGGTGGTGTACAGCTCCACCGGCACGCTGGCCTGGCGGGAGCGGGGTGGCAATACGGAAGCATATCTGTTCAAACACACCATGATACTGGGTCTCGGCCTCACGCTCACCTACCTCACCTATCTGATGCACTTCAGACGCTTTGCCAAGTGGGCGCCAATTTTACTGCTCGTCACTGTGCCGCTGTTGTTGCTCACTATTGCTTACGGGGTAGAGATCAACGATGCCCGGCGTTGGCTGACGATACCGGGTTTGGGCCTGAGTTTTCAAACCTCCGACTTTGCGAAAATAGCGCTCATTATATATGTGGCGCGCGAAATATCATCAAAGCAGGACTACATCAAAGATTGGAAGCACGCCTTCGTGCCCATCATCGTTCCGGTATTGATTGTGTGCGGCCTCATAGCGCCCGCGAATCTTTCCACAGCGGTGTTGCTCATGGGGATATGCATCGGCATGATGTTCATCGGGCGGGTATCGCTCAAGTACATCGGGTTGTTGGTGTTGCTCGGCGTGGTGTTGTTTTCCGCCTTGATTTTTATGGGCGAATTTTTCCCGGAGTACATCCGGGTGGGCACCTGGGTGTCGCGGATGACGGACTTCGTTGACAACCCGCAGGGCAGTTTCCAGGTGCAGCAGGCTAAGATTGCGATAGCCAACGGCGAGTGGCTCGGCAACGGACCGGGCAACAGTATGCAGCGCAACTTCCTGCCCTCGCCGTATTCGGACTTTATTTTCGCGATAATATGCGAGGAGTACGGCGCGCTGGGCGGCACGGTGATCGTGTTGTTGTATGTGGCGCTGTTTTTCAGAGTTACCCGTTTGGTGACCAAAAGCGCCAAAACCTTCGGGGCCATGCTGGCCGTGGGATTGACTTTGCTGCTGGTGATGCAGGCGTTTGCCAACATCGCGGTATCGGTGCATTTGGTGCCGGTCACGGGGCTGTCCTTGCCGATGATCAGTATGGGCGGTACTTCTACTTTGTTTTCGTGTATCGCCTTCGGAATAATTTTGAGCGTAAGTAAACACATAGAGGCTACGGCCGAAAATTGAAAAGTATTTTGACAAACGCGACACAGCACCGATCCAAAGCGCCGCGCATTCTCATCAGCGGCGGCGGCACAGGAGGCCATGTCTTCCCGGCCATCGCCATAGCGGATGCGCTGCGTAAGCGGGTTCCCGATGCGGACATACGCTTTGTGGGCGCTTTGGGTAAAATCGAGATGGAGAAAGTTCCGAAAGCGGGATACCCCATCGAAGGGCTGTGGATCAGCGGGTTTCAGCGCAAGCTGACCTTGGGCAATCTGCTCTTTCCCGTCAAACTGCTCAGCAGTATGTGGAAAGCGCGGCGCATTGTGCGCGGCTTTCGCCCCGATGTGGCGGTGGGCGTAGGCGGTTATGCGAGCGGTCCGGT
Organism: Saprospiraceae bacterium; assembly: GCA_019638385.1. Classification (GTDB taxonomy): domain Bacteria; phylum Bacteroidota; class Bacteroidia; order Chitinophagales; family Saprospiraceae; genus UBA2329. The sequence goes on from JAHBTW010000001.1 coordinate 273,137, forward strand.
GTTGGAAGTGGCTTGCCGAATGGGTATTCCCACCCTCATACAAGAGCAAAACTCCTACGCGGGGGTCACCAACCGCCTGTTGGCTGCGAAGGTGAACCGGGTGTGTGTGGCCTATGAAGGCATGGAGCGCTTTTTTCCGGCGAAAAAAATGGTGCTCACGGGCAATCCGGTTCGTGCAGGATTGACAGAGCGCGGCGCCGGCAGAGCAGAAGCGGCGGCGCATTTCGGATTGGAAGCCGACCGGCCGGTACTGTTCGTTTTTGGCGGAAGCCTCGGCGCCTTGTCCATCAATCAGGCCATGGCTGCCAATGCGGAGAAGATAGCCGGACGCCCCGAACTTCAGGTGCTGTGGCAAATCGGCAGCTTGTATGTGGAGCAATTCGCGGCATCCGAAACGGCCCAGCTGCCCAATGTGCGCGTGTTGCCCTTCGTGGATCGCATGGACTTGGCCTACACGCTCGCCGATGTGGTGGCCGGAAGAGCCGGCGCTCTGACTATTTCGGAGTTGTGTTTGGTTGGAAAACCGGCTATACTCATCCCTTCGCCAAACGTGGCAGAGGACCATCAAACCAAAAACGCACAGGCTTTGGCCGACAAAGATGCGGCCATCCTCCTGCCGAATGCGGCAGCCGGCGCGCGCATCATGGACATAGTTTTTGAACTGCTGGATAATGAAGAACGCCGCCTGGAGCTTTCCCGCAACATTCGTGCATTGGCTCGTCCAAACGCAGGGGATGACATAGCGGAGGAGGTGCTGAAGCTGGCGGAGGGGGGCAGAGGGCATAGTGCATAGGGGCTGCCCTGAGCGAAGTCGAAGGGCAAATGAGCAAAAGGCAAATGAGCAACCGCCTACTGACACAACTGACAACTCACAACTCACAACTGATAATAAATGAACCTGAACGACATACATAAAATCTACTTCATCGGAATCGGCGGCATAGGCATGAGCGCACTGGCCCGGTATTTCCATGGGCGCGGGGTAGAAGTGTTCGGGTACGACAAAACGGAAACACAACTGACGCGCACGCTCGCAGCGGAAGGCATGGACATACACTACACCGACAACCCGACAGGCATTCCGGAGGGAATAGACCTCGTGGTGTTTACGCCCGCGGTGCCTTCCGATCTGAAAGAACTGGAATATTTCCGCAGCAAAGGCTACGCGGTGAAAAAGCGCTCGGAAGTATTGGGCATCATCAGCCGGGGTATGAAAACGGCGGCCATTGCCGGTACACACGGCAAAACCACGACCTCCTCGCTCTGCACCTGGCTCCTGCGCAGCGGCGGCATTGACTGCTCTGCTTTTCTGGGCGGTATTGTGCGCAATTTCGGGTCCAACTTCGTGGAGGGCCGCAGCGAATGGGTGGTGGCAGAGGCCGACGAATACGATCGCTCTTTCCTCCAACTCGACCCCGATCTGGCTGTCATTCTCTCTATGGATGCCGACCACTTAGACATATACGGCGACCGTGAAAGCATGGTCGAAACCGGCTACAAGGCATTTGCCGCAAGGCTCAAACCCGGTGGAAAACTCTTTGTACAACACCGCTGGGCGGCAGAATTTCCCGGCGCCCGTTCATTCGGCATTGATGCCGGCGACTGCCGGGCCGAAAACGTACGCGCCGAAGAAGGCTTTTTCGCTTTCGACTATGTGAGCGACGAGGCCGTGCTGCGCAACCTGCGCTCTACCATGCCGGGCCGGCACAACGTGGAAAATGCCGTGGCGGCTATTTCCATTGCATTAGCGGCCGGGGCGCAGGAAGAAGGCATTCGGCGCGGGTTGGAAATTTTTACGGGGATTCAACGCCGCTTTGAAATTGTGTATCGCGACCGGGAGCATGTGTATGTGGATGATTATGCGCACCACCCTTCCGAGTTGGAGGCCGTTATCGGCGCGGCGCGGGAGTTTTTTCCCGGCAGGAAGATCACCGGCGTGTTTCAGCCGCACCTGTACAGCCGCACCCGCGATTTTGCAGCAGGATTTGCGCAGGCGCTCGACCGATTGGACGAAGTGTTGCTGCTCGATATTTATCCGGCACGGGAAGCGCCCATTCCGGGGGTGAGCGCAGACACCATTGCCGGTTTGATGAAAAACAAATCGCTGGTGCGGATTGCCAAACCAGAACTGATGGAAGAACTGAAAAAGAGTCCCATAGAAGTGCTGCTCACGGTAGGCGCGGGCGATATAGACACGTTGGTGGAACCCATCCGAAAGTGGTTGGCGGCGGAAACAAAAAATGAAAGAAAGCCATGAAAAACGAAGAGATCATAAAATCGTCGAAAAAGATCGGTTGGCTGGCAGGTTTGCTGCTGGTAGCTATGATCATTTTGTCGGCCATCGGAAGGAAGGAATCCACCCCGACGGTAGATGTAATTTACAAAGTACATCCCTTGCCGAGCGGCAGCAGCCTGCTCAACGACAAAGACGTGGAAAAACTCATAGAGCGGGTATATGGCCACAACCTTATGGGGCGCCCTATCGGGCAAATTGACCTCATGCGGCTGGAGCGGATGTTGGAAAGCGATGACTTTGTATTGGATGCGAATGTGTTCATAGACGCCCGCAACAAGGTCAATATCCAGATCAAACAACGCGAGCCGGTGCTGCGCGTCATTGACGGCAACGGGCCGCATTATTATCTGGATAAAAACGGCGTGAAAATGCGGCTGTCGGATCGCTATGCCGCCAGGGTACTCGTGGCTTCGGGCAACATCCCGCCGCACGATCCCAATTTTTTGGAACGCAAACGACACTTGCTCAAAGACGTATTCCTCTTGTCGCAAATGCTCATGGCAGATGAATTTTTCAACCCGCTCACGGAGCAAATATATGTGTCGAACATCGGCGAAATAACCCTGATACCCAAAGTGGGCAATCAGAAAATACTGTTCGGAAAATTTGTGGATGCGGAGAAGAAACTGGCCAACCTCAAGACCTTTTATCAGGAGGGAATGCCTTACGAGGGCTGGCGGAAGTACAGCACGATTGATGTGCGATTTGCCGGACAGGTAGTATGTAAAAAACGTTAATCGCAAATATGTAAACCGGCGCAAGCCTCAGCAAAAGAAGCAAGCGTCAAAAAAATGCTTTGTATTATGGAAAACAAACAAAACCGGAACGACGTAGTGCTCGCCTTGGACATAGGCACTACCAAAGTATGCGCCATGGCCGGCCGCAAAAACGAGTACGGTAAAATCGAAGTGCTCGGCTTCAGCAAAGTAGAATCTGAGGGAGTCTTGCGCGGCGTAGTGTCTAATATTGAAAAAACCGTCAATGCCATTGCGGAGGCTACTGTTTCGGTGCGCCGCATGACCGGTATTGACTTCCGCTCGGTGCATGTCGGCATTGCCGGTCAGCACATCAAGAGTATGCAGCACCGCGGAATGCTCATGCGCGACAACGATCACACCGAAATCAGCCGTCGCGACATTGACCGCCTCATCAACGACATGTACAAACTCGTACTGCCGCCCGGCGATAAAATCCTGCACGTCATTCCGCAGGAATACACCGTGGACAACGAGCAGGGCATCGCCGATCCCATCGGTATGTCGGGGGTACGCCTGGAGGCGAATTTCCACATCATCACCGGCCAGATTTCGGCATCCAACAACATACAACGTTGTGTGGAGCGCAACGGCCTGCGCGTGGCCAATATGAGCCTCGAACCCATTGCATCGGCCATGTCAGTGCTGAGCGAGGAAGAAAAAGAGGCCGGCATTGCGCTTGTTGACATCGGCGGCGGCACCACCGACATCACCATCTTCCACGACGGCATCATTCGCCATACGGCAGTGATTCCCTTCGGCGGAAACGTGATCACCCGCGACATCAAAGAGGGGTGCAACGTGATGGTACAGCAGGCAGAAAAGCTGAAAGTGAAATTCGGCTCTGCGCTCGCTGATGAAGTATATGACAACCGCATCATCACCATACCGGGCCTCAAAGGGCGCGATCCGAAAGAGATTTCCGAAAAAAATCTCGCCCTCATCATCCAGGCCCGCGCCGAGGAAATCCTCGACTATGTGATGTGGGAAGTGAAGCGTTCGGGCTACGAACGCAAACTCATCGGCGGTATCGCCCTCACCGGCGGCGGCGCCCTGCTCAACCATTTCGACAAACTCGCCGAGTACCACACCGGTCTCAATACGCGCATCGGCGTACCCGTAGAGCATCTCGGACACGGCTACCACGAGCAATTGGCCAGCCCGGTATTCGCTACCGCCATCGGTTTGCTCATGCGCGGCGTAGAGGATTTGGAGCGGGGTTTGGTACCGCAGGAAGTGGAGGACGAAACTGCCGCAGCAACGGGCGTTGCCGAAGCGCAGGAACAGGGTGGTGGAAAATGGTACGAAAGTATTTTCCGCAGAACCAAAGAGTGGTTTGAAGCAGAACCGGACACAGATTTTTAATAGGTTTGCGAACCCATTTTGAGCGCAGGAAGCGGCGCACTAACTGATACTAATTCCATCATCAACGGACAATACAGCAGGGTCCGACAAAAAACACGGCTTATGTTATTCGATTTGCCAAAAGAAGAAAGTCCGATCATAAAAGTCATCGGCGTAGGCGGAGGCGGAAGCAATGCGGTAAACCACATGTACAAACAGGGCATCGTGGGCGTAGATTTTGCCATCTGCAATACAGATTCTCAGGCCATGGAGCTCAGTCCTGTGCCTACTCGCATTCATTTAGGCCCTAACCTCACCGACGGGCGCGGCGCCGGCTCAAAGCCCAATATCGGCAAACTGGCCTGCGAAGAATCCATCGAAGATGTACGGCGCTATCTGGAAAACAACTGCCGGATGCTCTTCATTACGGCGGGCATGGGCGGCGGTACCGGTACGGGAGCAGCCCCCATCATTGCCAAAACGGCGCAGGAAATGGACATCCTCACGGTGGGCATCGTCACGCTGCCTTTCACCTTTGAAGGCCGCCGGCGCACCGATCAGGGAACCGATGGACTGGCAGAGCTGAAAAAGTATGTAGATACCATCATCGTGGTGTCGAACGACAAGCTGCGCCAGATTTACGGCAACCTCTCCCTTTCCGACGCATTCTCTCAGGCAGACAACATTCTCACCACGGCCGCCAAGGGCATTGCCGAAATCATCACCGTGCCCGGTTATGTGAACGTGGACTTTGAGGATGTGAACACCGTCATGCGCAACAGCGGCGTGGCCATCATGGGCACTGCTGCCGTAGGCGGCGACGATCGCGCCAAACGCGCTGTGGACGAAGCCCTCCACTCCCCGCTGCTCGAGGACAATGACATCCGGGGCGCGCAGCACATCCTGCTCAACATCAGTTCCGGCAACAGGGAGGTGACCATGGATGAGATATTTGAAATCACCGAGTTTGTGCAGGAAGAAGCGGGCTACGGCACCGATCTGATCTGGGGCAATTGCTACGACGAAACGCTCGGCGACAAACTCAGCGTCACCGTCATCGCTACGGGGTTCAACCATGCGCCGAAAAATGCCGTTCGCCAGGCGCCCAACGCCGATAAAATAATCGTGTCGTTGGACGATGACGGTCAGGCCAAACCCGAAGCTAAAAAAAACAGCCTGCGGGAGATCATGGGCCTGGAAGATGACAGCGACAACGGCAACAAACCGAACACCATTGAGTTTGACGACCTGCGCACGCCGCCGCGCAACGCCCATCAGCAGCCTTATGACAAGCCGTATCGCACGGATGCTCAACAGGAGGAGCGCAACAGGCAGATCGAACGCGAGCAAAAGCGCCGCGAACAACTACGCAATCTCAACGTGAAACTCACTACGCCCAAAAATGTGGTGGAGTTGGAAAACGAACCGGCCTACATGCGTCGGGGGGTGAACCTGGACGATGTGCCGCATTCCGAAGAGTACGCGATGTCGAAGTGGAGCATCTCCGACGATGAACCGCAAATACGCGAGACCAATTCGTTTCTCCACGATAACGTGGACTGAGGGGAGGAAGAGCTTCGAGCTACGAGCTGTGAGTTCTTGCGAGATGAAACTCTCATAGCTCGTAGCTCAAAGCTCGCAGCTATGCACCAACCTGACAGATACAAAGTATTTTTTTGTTTTTTGAGAAGCGGCGCCTCACCGGGCCGCTTCTTTTTTTGTGCTTGCCTGGCTCGCAATCTTTTTTTAACAGGACTTTAAAAAATATGCCGCAACATTGGTAACATTTCCCAAGTTTAAGACACAAATGAACGACAATCAATTTTTGCACCCATCAACATATCAAATGTCATGAACATCCGAAAAATCAAACTGGCACTCACCGTTGGCTTAATGAACTTAGACCCGCAGGGCAACGCCCTTCAGGCCGTCCGCGAAGTGGTTTCCGATTTTAAAGAGGCCGGCGCTTTTCTCGATCTGCGCAAACTTAAAGCCGCCAATCTCAACACCTCCCACGTCAGCGAAACGTATGCCCTTCAATTTGAAAACTGCACCGTCGCTTTAGACGTGGTGTCCAACCCCAACACCCGCAGCCAGTTTGTACAAAGTTTCCGGCTCAATTAACGAGGCAAGGCTCCCTTGAACATATCATCCCCCTTAAAGCCAATGACGACGGCGCCCTCACAGCGAGAGCGCCGTTTTTTTGAGGTAATGAATTGAATTGTATATTTGTAAAAAATATCCCTTATGGCGGAAACGATTGCATTACTTGATTACGAAACGGAACGCGGAAAGCCTATGCCCTCTTTTAACCACAGCGTTATTCAGTCCAATCTGATTATGGGATTGACGCCTTTTAGAAAAAAATTCAGGATCACTTCTGAGCTAAATCTGGAGTTGGCAAACTGGCCTTCTGTACCTGATTTGTCTATATATCCCAAAAGGCCCCTTGATTTGAACAATGACACCATTGCAATGAGCGAGCCGCCTCTGTGCGTAGTAGAAATCATTTCCCCCAGCCAGTCGTTAAATGAATTGGTATCCAAAGCGCGCAATTATTTCAAACATGGCGTACAATCCTGTTGGATTGTTTTGCCCCCGTTGGGTAATATCTATGTTTTTACGGCGCCGAATGTGTATCAGATATTCAAATCGGATGAGACCTTGCACGATCCCATTTTGGACCTTTCGATTTCGCTGAAAGAGGTTTTTGAATAGGACACGGTCACAAAACCGGCTGAAGGGTTTCTTCCGCCAAGCTGACCCGCACCTGCCCGCTATTTTCAATGTTTTCCAACGCCACATAGCGTATGCTGTTGAGCAACGCTGCATCGAACGGCATCTCCACTTTGATATAATTGTCGGTAAAACCGGACATCAGGCCCGCTGCGGAACTGTGCTCAAACAGCACAGGCCGGGCCTCGCCGAGATGTTGTTCGTAAAAAGCGCGTCGTTTCTTTTCACTCAAAATGCCCAACATGCGATTGCGGCGCTTGCGTTCTTCCATCGGCACGGCATCGGGCATGTCGGCGGCTGGGGTATTGGCGCGTTCGGAGTAGGTAAATACATGCAGGTACGATATGTCGAGTTCCTGAATAAAGCGATAGGTTTCCAAAAAATCCTCCTCCGTTTCGCCGGGAAAACCCACGATCACATCCACGCCGATGCAGCAATGCGGCATCAATGCTTTGATTTTGGCCACGCGTTCTGTGTAGAGTTCGCGGCGATAGCGGCGGCGCATCTGCGCCAATTGTTTGTTGTTGCCCGATTGGAGCGGGATATGAAAATGCGGCGCAAACCGCTGCGAGGTCGCCACAAACTCGATGATTTCATCAGTGCAGAGGTTCGGCTCAATACTGGAAATGCGAAAGCGCTCAATGCCCTCCACTTCGTCCAATGCGCGGATGAGGTCAATAAACAGGGCTTCTTTTTTGGGTTTCAGTCCCTCAATGATTTCGGTGCCGTTTCCGAAATCGCCGATGTTCACGCCTGTGAGCACGATCTCTTTTACGCCCATAGCGGCTATTTGGCGGGCGTCGGCTACCACGCTTTCCACGGTATTGCTACGGCTTGAGCCGCGCGCCTGCGGAATGGTGCAGAAGGTACATTTGTAGTCGCAGCCGTCCTGTACTTTGAGGAAGGAGCGCGTGCGGTCGCCGAAGGAGAAGGCATTCACGAAGTCTTTGGCCTCGCGCACCTCGCCGGCGCGCACCATGCCTTTGCCGGGAGCTTTGGAGAGGTCTTCGATGAAGTCGAGGATGCGGAATTTTTCGGCAGCGCCGAGCACCAGGTCCACGCCGGGAATGGAGGCGATTTCTTCCGGTTTGAGTTGAGCATAGCAGCCCACCACGGCCACGAAGGCATGGGGCGAATGGCGCAGCGCCTGCCGCACGATGTTGCGGCACTTGCGGTCAGCGAAGTCGGTGACCGAGCAGGTGTTGATCACATATACATCGGCGCCGTGTTCAAACCCGACTTCAGCAAACCCGGCTGACTCGAACTGCCGCCCGATGGAGGAGGTTTCCGAGTAGTTGAGCTTGCAACCTAAGGTATAAAATGCTACTGTTTTGGGCGTGGCCATGTTGATGAATCCCGCTTTTCGGATGCGGGGTTTTGAAACGCAAAGGTAAGTGTTTTAGTTCGGAACCGGTGTTTATTGAGTCGTCTTGGCCGGATTCATAGCTGCATAATAGATGAGGTACCATTCATCGCCCATACGGGCAAAGCGGCGCATCGTGGCAAAAGAGCCGTTGCGGTGAATGATGCTTTCCACCATCAGGTTCTCTCCGATGGCATCGAAGCTTTGTTTAAATTCATCCTGGTTCAGATTGAGTGGGCGGTGCAATTTCCAGTTTTCTGCCGTCCAACGAAAACCGCTGAGGTCTTCGTCTTCTTTGTCAGAAAAGGTCGGAAGGCCGTCTATCGGGAAAGGGATGTGCTCCATCTGGTAGAGGCTGTCGCGGTGGAAGCGCTCGTAAAATGTGGCGAAGTCGGAAATGGGGCCTTCGGGTGCGGCGGGTGCGCGTCGCTTGCAAGCGGCGACGACGAGGAGCGCGAGTGCGGCGAGGAGCAATTTCGAGTAGATTGGCATGTCGTAAAAATTTTGTGCGAGTGTAACGCTTTTTTTTCATTGCTATTTACTGAGGAGCGTAACTTTTTACAGTTCGCATCTTCCGGGCAAATAGCCTATCTTTGCGAGCAGAATTATATTTTGAATACGCTCCGTCGGGTTGCCTGATAAGGTACTCGTTGGGTTCATACACGCGCACTCATGCAATATCAGGCTCAGCTCGATTTCCTTCTTTCTCAGGCCCGGCAGGCTGCCGGCATCATGCGCCGCCGCTATCGGGGCGATTTTCAGGTGTATATCAAACCCGACGGTTCTAAAGTAACCGATGTGGATTTGGAGATTTCCCAATACTGGCAGGCGGCCCGTGCAGAGGCTTTTCCTGAAATTGGTTTGTACAGTGAAGAATCGCCCGATAAGACCATCGTACCCGGCAAAGATTATTTTGTGGTGGATGAATTGGATGGCACCAGTTATTTCGCCGACGGCCAACCGGGCTTTTCTCATCAGGCCGCTTTTTTTAGCGCCGCCGAGGGTTTGGTCATCGGCGTATTGGCTTATCCCTTAGAAGGCGTGCTGCTGTATGCCGTGAGAGGGGAGGGCGTTTTTCTGGAACAAAACGGAACGCTGGAATCCGTGGCCCGGCCGCCGGCCAAACCCATAGAAGAACTGCATTTCGGTCATCCGCAGCGATACAAGGGCGACCGGTATTATAATTTGCTGGATCGCCTCGAAGTGCCGCCCCACCGCATTTTGCAAACCAACGCCCTGCGCACCCTGCAAATGGCCCGCCACGAACTCGACGTCAACATCTTCCTCATGCCCCGAGTCGAAGCCTGGGACTGGGCCGGCGAAAAGGTCATCGTAGAAGAACTCGGCCTCAACCACAGCTATCTGGACGGCGCCCCCATTCGTTTCGGAGAGGCGCCGCGCGCAGACAATCCCGGTTATCTGCTTTGCCCCCAAGGGCACAAGGACTGGCTGATCGAAGCAATCGTTTAAAAGCTCACTCCATCACCAAATCCCCGCCGGCCTTATAGGCTTTGTAGCGCCCTTTGGTAAACCGTGTTCCGTTGAAGGTCATCGTGGGTTTGAGCGCCTCGCGCTCCGTTTCGGGCAGGCGGGCAAACTCCGCACAGGCGCTTGAGCAGCAGCGCTCGTATCGGGTAGCGCAGGCATCGCACTGTATGAAGAGCAGATGGCAGGCGTCGTTGGCGCAGTTGATATGGGCATCGCAGGGCGCGCCGCATTGGTGGCAATGAGCAATGACCTCCTCCGAAATGCGCTCGCCGAGCCGCTCATCGAACACAAAATTTTTGCCGATGAACTTGTTGGGCAAGCCCTGCGCTTTGCATTGCCGCGCATACTCTATGATGCCGCCTTCCACCATAAATACATTGCGAAAGCCTTTGTGCAAAAAATAAGCGCTCGCCTTTTCGCAGCGGATACCGCCCGTGCAGTACATCACGATGTTGCGGTCTTTTTTATCCTCCAGCATTTCCTCTACTACCGGCAGCGCCTCGCGGAAAGTGACCACCTCCGGGCAAATGGCATTTTGAAAATGACCCACCTCACTCTCGTAGTGATTGCGCATGTCCACCACAAGCGTGTCGGGGTCGTCGGTGATGGCGTTGAACTCCCCGGCTTGCAGGGCGCGACCGCGACGGGTAGCGTCGAAGGTGTGGTCGTCCAATCCGTCGGCCACGATCTTGTCGCGCACTTTTATTTTGAGTTTGTAAAACGACTTGCCGTCGTCCTCCACCGCGATGTTGAGCCGGATGCCGTTCAGTGCCGGAATGGCGTAGAGCGTCTCCCGAAAGGCTTCAAAATTGAGCTCCGGCACCGATACCTGCGCGTTGATGCCTTCCTTAGCCACATAAATGCGGCCCCACAATCCGAGCGCCGCCCATTCGCGAAACACCTGATCGCGAAAGGCTTGCGGATCGTCAATGTTCCAATACTGATAAAAGGAAAACGTGGTGCGTTGTTCGTCGCTCTCATACATGCGACGCTTCAACTCGTCGTTGTTGACGAGGTTGTACAATCTGGGCATAATGACAAAATTTGGTACGTTAACGAAATGAGGCCGTGTGTAAAACAGCCCGCCGTTTAGCTGGTACATCCATAACGGATACCAAAAACAAAACCGGGGGCAAAGGTAGCTTTTTCTCTCTTTGTACGTTTTTGAAATTGCTCAATGTACAATAACCAACTTCCCGCCGCCCAGATGCATCCCTTCGTCTGAAACCAACTCCAAAAAATACACCCCCGCCGCAAGCCCGCTCACATCCAACTCCTGTCGGAGGCGGCCGTTCACTACCGGCAAAGGGATGCGCAACACAACGCGGCCCAGCGCATCGCGGATTTCGACTACGCTCAATCCCCGCTGCCCAGTCGGAATGCCTTCGGCGATTAGAGTCGCCGGCACGCCGGGCGGCACAGGATTCGGCCATATCTCCACTCGCACCGCTGGTTGAGCGGAGTCGAAACCAGCGCTACTCACGAGCACCTGCACCTCCCGGCACAAGGTATCTGCCCCACGCGGGTTGCTCACCGCAAGGCATACGTTGTACACCCCCTCCGCCGCATAGCTGTGTACCGGGTTGGGTACAGTGTCTGTGGCCCCATCGCCGAAGTTCCAGTGCCAGGTGCGGATGTCGTGGTGGCTGGCATCCTGGAAGGCCACCTCCGTGCCCAGCGGCTCATGTGCCCACTCCGCTACCGGCGGCTGCCGCAGGGTATCGCAGGGGCTGCCCTCCAGGTGATGCAGACGGTAGTTGGGGAAGTTGGGGAGGGAGAGTGCGTTTATAGATGGCAACTCCACACAATGCTGGCACACATCGCAAGCCAAGCCCAAAGAATCCGGCTGGTTAATGACATGCAAGTATCTTACCCCATTGTTGCTGTTGATGTAGATTTTGCCATCCGGCGCCAATTGCGCAAGATAAAAAGTGGTAGATAAAGGATTGCCGAAGCCATCCCATACCGCCACTGTGATGCGAGAAGTTTCAATATCCTCTGCATGAAGGTCGTATTGATATACATACCGATATGAAGAAACATACAAAAAGCGGCTATTGGAGGAGATGGCAATTCCTCCAGCCCAGGCGGTGTCGGCATAGCTAAATTGCCGGGGATTCCTAAGTTCTCCGCTGCAACGGTCGAAATCAAATATGCTGACATGTATTGGATCGCCTGCCGAACCGGTGAGATGCACACTAGCGTATTTCGTGCCATCGGGGGAAAATACAGCTTGGCCGATAGATTGAGAAGAAACAATATAACCAATGTCTTGGGTATCGTGTACTGTTATTCCCTCTCGACTTAATGCCATTTTATAATATATGCTAGAGTCGTGCTTCCTGATTACAATCCACCAGCCCTGTCCATTAGCATGTCTGGTTGCAACAATTTTACCCTGATGTAACATATCGCTGATCACGGTCTCATTTTTTTTTTCAACAGCTCCAAGTCCGTTATTTCTGTTCATATTGATTTGAGAATAATAAAAATGGGATGATTGGACAATGCTATTGCCGTTTGTCAATTCCTTATCCATCAGAATTATGCAATATAAGCTGTCTTGGTCAGGCCAGGGCAATGCCATAACCCCTTGATCAAGTATATATCCGTAGGCTCCCTGATTGTGAACGCCGGCAGGCCCGGCAGCCAGCCCCGTCCCATTTTCCATAGGCTCATGCAGCGCATTGGCTATGTATATGCCATTGGTGTAAAATAGCAGATTTCCGGCCGTATCACACATACTGGCATTGGCCTGGCTAAAAAACATGTCCCGGAATTCATAATAAATGTCGGGAGGAGTCGTGTGGAAATCAATAACAGTACCCGAAAATATGGGGTTGGACTGACTGTTCTGTCCAAGCAGCCAAATATAATCGTGTTTTTGCGCATGGGCGTACACCGATGAAAAAACTATTACAAAGTATATGTAAAAACGATTCATGTCGGCAATAGATGAACAAGGGTATCCCATCTGCATAACAGACAGAATACCCTTGAAAAGTGAGTAAATTAATGTTGTACTAAAATTCTCCGAATGGCTCGCATCCCGTTAATACGAACGAGCACGAAATAAAGGCCATTGGCCACATCCTGTAATGAAATAGTTTGTTCTGTTTCGCCGGATCCTATGACGCTGCGTTTCACTAAGCGTCCATATAGATCGAACAGATGGGTTTCTCCGGGTTCCGTGGAGACATCCTTCCACTGAAGGATCAACTCCCGATCAGCCGGGTTGGGATAAACAGAAAGCTCCAATTCAGAAATCGAAACAAGCGGTTGCTGTTGCCATGGCGTCCGTAAAGAAGGAGGAGGTGAACACGCTGCATCGTCATCATAACAAGGCATTTCTCCCGTCAATACCGCCAAAAACGCTCTGGCCCGGTACACGGCATTGCCGCCGGTTATGGGACATTGTTCTGCTATGACTTCAAGTGAAGTAAGCTGGATGCTGTCCAGAGCTTCAAAGCCGGCAACCAACCATGACAGATATATCGCATTAACCGTTTTTTCATTGACCTCATAATCCTCCGCCACAGCAATACTGCCATTTTGAGAAAGCAACTTGCCGGCTTCATTGGAAATAAAATCCTGAATATCTTCAACAATGCTCCGGTTGTCCGTATCCAAATTAGAGAGACTATTCACCAATGTTGTTCGTTCGCTCCACAAGGATATGGTTTCAACACTGTCGGCCTCCGGCAATAAGCCGTCAATCGTAGCTATGCTGTCTAATTTTCCCTCTACCAGCAATAGATTGGTCTGCAATTGCCCAATGGCTATGCTGTCCGCTGTAAAGAGCGCTTCTATGCCTCTTGTAATGGAATGGAAGCCTCCGATGCTATTGGTGTCGGCCTGAGCAAGGAAGCTGAGAATCGTTGTATGAGATACCATTTCGCCCTGCAAACGCCCATAGATATAGCGCTGCAATTCCCACATCACCGCTGCGCTTATCAAAGTATCGCCAAGGGCAATGCTTTTTACATCATCCGACTCCGGCACAAATTCAAATATCGAACATATTTCTTCATTGCAAATTATTTGATTGGCAGGGTCTTCCACAGGAATAAACCATTCGGTAGGCGAGTAATCTTGAGGAAGGAAACACGTATTTTGTGTATCATCTACTCTAAAAGGGTAAGTCTGAGCTACAAAAAGTGGCACGGGTGTCAACTCACCATAAACTGCCTCCCCCGCATTAGTCCCCCAGCAATTCTGCGTATGCGTCTGCGTACCCAATATAGCATTCACATCCGGCAGCAGCAGGCTGACCGCGTGGTTGCTAAAGGAGGTGCCCCGGAAGTTGTCGGTAGCGAGGCTGCCGCCGCTCACATACGTTCCGATACGGGTGTTGTCTAAGGTATTGCAGCAATACACATTGCCGGAGGAGGCGGTGATGTGCAGGGCGATATTGCCGGCGCCGGTGGCGCCGCTGCCGAGTACGGTGTTGGTTTCCAGCAGCGATTGTGTTACGTTGGTCAGGTAGATACCGGCTACGGCTGCGGCCGGGTCGTCCATTTCCACCCGATTGTCGCGCATGAAGATTCGCCGGGCGCCGTATCCCCATATCCCTGTGCCTGCTTCCTTTACCAACACCGTGTCGGTATTGAGCAAGGTGGGCGACATGCTGAATAACTTCAAAATACCGGCAACGGCATTTTCCGTGTCGGTCTCTACATAGTTGCCTGTTATGGTCACTGTGCCGTTCGGATCGGGGTGGGCTGCCACAATGCCGAGGTGCGCGGCTTCTATGTGGTTGTCAGAAATGGTGATGCCGCCTGCATTGCCCAGCGATGCCCAGATGCCTGTTTCCACTTGCAGCATCTTGTTTTCTGTGGCTCTCAGCCTCGTGTTGTTGGCCATGATGCCTTGCGGGCAGTTTTCAAACCAGCCTTTTTCTACTAATGCCGTTTGTGATCCGGTTGCCTGACTGCTCACGCCTTTGCCCCGAAAATCCCATGTGGGGTAGAATGCTTCGTTGTTGCGCATGGCCATGAACGTATCTCTTGACGACACCAGCGTGGAGCGCTCACCCACAATGCCGGAGGTAAGGCTGTCGAAGCGGTTGTTTACACTGGCAAATCCCGACAAATCGTTGACGATGATGCCCGCCAGCGCGTGTTGGTTCTGTTCCGGAAGACCTTCCGGAACGCTGCTTTGCCCCTCGAAAGGCGGCAGCAGCGTCGCCGCTTTTTGGGTGTATCGGTTGCCGCTCACACCGGCGTGGATTTGCCCCTGTGAGGTCCTTGGTACGAAGAAGCCGACAAAGTTGTTCTCGAAATCGTTGTCGTATATGCTCAACCCGTTCACGATGAGTTCATTTTCGTCGTAGGGGTGCAGGTACACGGCGTATTGGGCGTCGGTCACACGGCTGCCGATCATTTTCATCTGGCCGCCTTTTTGCACTTCTATCGCGTACCACATGGTGTCGCAGCCGGAGAGATATGATTCGACAACGGACAGGGCTCTGTCTTCTTCAATCTCGATGCGCGAACCGGGCAGCATGTACAAAATACTGTTAATCATGTTGTAATTGGCGTCAATAAGCAGTGTGCCCTCCACACACACGCGAATATCTATGCCGTCGGCGGGCAGAAGCTCCTCTGCAAGGGCATCCGAAAGTTTTAATATCTCTCCGCGAACGCCGATAGTGTGTTCCGTGCATTCCTCGCAGGTAAACGGCGGGCAATAGGAGGTCTCGACGGTCACATACAATACCGTATCACGGCAGGCATTCGATATGAATACCGATGCATAATACACCGAATCAGCATTGGCATAGGTATGTACCAACGCCGTGCCGCTGCTGCCGTCGCCGTAGGTTATCAGGGAGCTGTCGCCGGGCAGCAAATTGTTCAGATAAAAAGTCACCAAGCCGCAGACATCGGGAACAATCCCGAATTCGGGCGCAGGGGGCGGCGGGGTTTCCACCGTAACGGTTACGGCATCTTCAGTGGTACAGAACGCGAACGATTCGGGCAGGTTGTGCGGCGTGGCGAGCGAGCGGCGCAGTATGTAGGCAGTAGTTTGTAGCGGCGCTACAAACAGTTGTTGTGTTTCTTCATCTACATTGCCGCTGATGACGGTGGCTTCCCCGTTGAGGACGGTGTACTCCGCTATTAGCAGCGTATCGCCTTCCGATACTTCGAACCACTCATACAGTACGGTGGCGTCGGAGAGCATACAAAACGGCCCGCCGATGGGATCGCAACCTGTGGAAACAAAATCCTCCCCGGCGCTGAAGTTGTCCGGAATGAGTTCAACTTCGTCTAAATGAACATTCAATCTGCTCAGGCCGACATCAGGATAGATCCAAAGTGCAGTATAAAAGTCTGTGACTTCAATGCAAGATGCCTCTCTGTGAAACGAACCGGATGAAAGAGATGCATTATGGTTTAAATAAGGAAAAGTATGACTTGCCACAATAGCGGCGTTGCCTGCATTTAAGTCAACCTCCGAAGGTCTGTCCGGTATATTGGCGCCTCTGCTGAATTGAGAAATTATATCCGCATCTATCAGTGCTGCTTCCATCGTAATGTCTCCCGGGAAAATCCCGGTGACAAATAGCTTAGCCGCCGAGTAGAAGGAAAAAAAATAGTTCCCCGGCACTATATTTACGGGGGTAAAAGCAGACTCTATGGTGGAAGAAGTTTGAAACATGTGGATATTTCCTGAACCGGAATATACGGAGGGGTTGACATTGTAATCAACTGTACCTGTAGCAGAAAACCAGCCCGGAAGGTCATTACAGATTCCAAGATTTACTTCTAGTGACGTAACATCACCCGTCGTTCCATACATGACAATTTCGGGGTTACAAATCAGGTTGCAGGTATTGTTGTTGTGCCCTCCGTTCACAGGATCATCCGTTAAAAAGAAGGAGCAATCTTCAAAGCAACGTGTTACCAATATTTCCACAAAAGCATTACTGCCGTCCTGACAGCCTTCTGCGGTCGGTATATACTTGAGCCAGTGAACTCCCGGCGCACAAAGGGTGAAGCGAATTAAGCCGCCGCCAAGGTCTTCGAGAGTACTTGCGTTAGGGGTAAGGCTGACCAGATGGCTAACTCCCTGCCCGGGTTGATCGTTTTCCAAAAGTGTGGAAAGATCAATGATCATATCTGTTACATCCTCACAAAGTTCCAGCACCAGAGCCGGGCCATCGCAACCGTCGCCCAAATCATGGTCTCCGACAGCCACACACGAACAATCTTCCAATGCTGCGATCTGGTATCCCAACGCGCATAATATTCTAAGCTCCGCTTCACCGATGTCAACCCTGACGCCCGTATCAAAGACTGGCCTCATGAGGTAGTCTGAGGCGGCGCCGGGGCAGGTAACGTCTAAATGGCTGAATGCTCTATTGGTAAGAACCAGTTCACCATCACTGGCTTGACCGGTATAAACCGGTATATCATCTCCCGTCAAAGGCGGAAATATCATGTTTACAGCGCCGCTGCTCAGGCAACTTTTATGTAAATCTTCCGTGCTGATATTCAAATTCCACTCATACGGATTCGTAACATCACGGGCTACTACATTTGCCCCCCCTTCCAACTCCAGAAAAGTATCATACCGATTGTATGAGGGAAACACAGGGAACCCGTTAAGTGGACGGATTAAAGAAAAAAATCCCAAAACGTGTAGCGCCTCATGCAACAACACATCATATAAATCATACTGATCCATTTCCGGGATACCAGGAGGCGCCTCTCCGGTGTAAAAGAGTTTGGTAAAATCCACCCCAACTATTGCATGATATATGCCGGTGCCGGCCGATAGCATGGTGTAACGACCATTATTGATCATGCGCCAGGGTAGACCATCTAAAATGCCTCTTTCCGAGGTAAAAATGCCCGGCTCGAACACGGGAGAGCCTGCTGCTAAAGTAGGTCCATTTTGCCACATAACTACCCGATAATGATTGTACGGTAAAAACTGGATGTTCACTTTTGCGATACTGTCTCCCTCACAAGGAGAAGACCTTGGCGTAATGATCTGAGACAGATTTGCGAATACCCGGCACGCTACTCTTCTTCGCTCCTCTCCGAGGTCATCGGATTGCTCATTGAAACCTGCGTCGTAGTTCTGGACGCAATCCTCAAAAACCAAATTAAAATAACTATCGCTCAGACCAGGAATATCTTCATCAAACTCATCACAACCGCAGCTATTGCTCAACTCCTCCGGCAGCAGCAGTTCCTCTTCTTCATATATATTCCCGAACCGGTCGGCGTAATAGGTCTTCGTGGAATCTATCTCCGGGTTTTCTCCGAGGAAGCTGCCGCACAGTCCGGGCGGCAATTCCTCTTCTCCGGAGTCCAATTCAACGCTCAGCGCGGCGGGGCCGGTTATTTCCGTGTTATGGCCGCCCTGCACATCGTCCAGTTCAAACGAATACACCCCGACGGTATCGGCCTGAGCCGCAACCACATAAAAACACTGCACTGTATCGCTGCCGATGAATGTGAGTGTGACCGGTTCGTAGCCCTCAAAATGCGGCAGCGAATCGGTGGCCAACACCACATCTACACTCACCGGGCTGCACGCGCAGGGGTTTTGCAGCGTCACGCATATCTGTATAGAATCGCCGCTCTGCGCCTCAATCAGGCTGTCGGCAAACGCCACCGTGGTGGCCGGGATAGTATCGGACTGCTCCACGCTCACGTTGGTGAAGGTAGCTTGTATGGTATCGTTGCTGTTGGTGCTGTAAGCATACGGGCCCACGAAAACACAATCGCTCATAGCCAACGGAGTATTAAAGGCCAGGTTCCAACTCGTTCCGTTGGTGGACCAGTAGCCGACCACCTGTGTGCCGCTGCGATTTATTTTTAGCCATTGGTTCCCGGTAGCCGTGTATGCCGCCTGAAACTGTATGAAGTTTGTGGTAGAGCGCAACTGCCGAAACACCTGCGATCCCAATTGAGTGGCAATGGCGCACTTGCGGGCACCTGCGCCGAGGCTCTCGCGCACAAACAGCCCTGCGTACCCGCCCGTGAGAGCCGATACTTTTGCGATGACTTGTCCGTCGCCACACAATTCGTGATAAATAATTTCCTGATTGTCGGAAGTAGCGCCCGATGCCGTCACTGCATTGGTGGAGAGCACGACGGTGTCGGGCAGGCATTCGTCGTAGCTCGCACTCGCGTAGCCGGAACCCAATAAAGAATCCTGCCAGGGAGAGCAAAACACATCGGAGCTGCCCGACGCGACGGAAAAAGCAACGCTACTCATGGCGTTTGCGTGTGCGTCTTGTTGGTGTGTGTGTGTGTGTGTGTGTGTGTGTGTAAGTCGTTCATTGCCAAATGAATGAACAAGGGTCATGGCGCCCGCAGTACATGCAGCGCCGGCTACGAGGAGCAGCAAAATTTTGTGAAAAAAAGTTAATTGTGTCATAAGGTGTATGGTTTAAGAAATGATAAAAGCGGTACGAGGGCTGCCGCAGCAGGGGAGTGTTTTTCAAAGTGTTTTGACAAAAGTAAAAAATATCTGGAGAAATGGCTGGAGGGGGTGTGTTAAAGTTTGAGGCGACCCTCTATCTTGAACATTGCTCATTTCTTGAAATATTCAATGCTCAATGACTCAATCTCAGCTGTTCAAGTGCCCTCAACTGACTTTGCGCGGTACCCCGCGGCCCGATGTTTAAGATATAATATACGGCCAACGGAAATGTTCGTACCTTTGCGCCCGAATTTAAAAAAGGCAGAATGCTAAACATACGCAACGTAGCCATTATCGCGCACGTAGATCATGGCAAAACGACTCTGGTGGACAAGATGCTCATGGCCGGAAGGCTGTTTAAAGAGCACGAAACGCCGGGGGAACTGATCCTCGACAACAACGACCTCGAACGCGAACGCGGGATCACCATTTTGGCCAAAAACGTGGCCATTACTTACAAAGGCACAAAGATCAACATCATCGATACCCCCGGTCACTCCGACTTCGGCGGCGAGGTGGAGCGCGTACTCAATATGGCCGACGGCGTATTGCTGCTCGTGGATGCTTTTGAAGGCCCCATGCCCCAAACCCGGTTTGTGTTGCAAAAAGCCATTGAGATCGGCCTCAAACCCATCGTGGTTATCAATAAGGTGGACAAGCCCAACTGCACCCCCGACGAAGCGCATGAAGCGGTGTTCGACCTCATGTACAGCCTCGGCGCTACCGAAGACCAGCTCGACTTTCAGGTGGTGTTCGGCTCGGCCAAAAACAACTGGATGGGCAAAGACTGGCGCAATCCGCCCGACGACATCACCTATCTTTTAGACACCATCGTGGAGCACATTCCGTCGCCCGTGGTGGCCGAAGGCAGCACGCAAATGCTCATTACCTCTCTGGATTACTCTGCTTACATCGGTCGCATCGCCATCGGGCGGCTCTACCGTGGCTCGCTCAGAGACGGCCAAACGGTAGCCCTCATGAAGAAAGACGGCACCGTGGTGAAAAGCAAAATCCGCGGCCTGTTTGTATTTGAAGGATTTGGTAAAATAAAAGCCGAGCGCGTAGAGGCCGGCGAAATCTGTGCCATTGTAGGCGTGGAGGGATTCGAAATCGGCGATACCGTAGCCGATGCCGAAAACCCCGAAGGCATGACCCGTATCGCGGTGGACGAACCCACCATCAGCATGGTGTTCACCATCAACGATTCTCCGTTTTTCGGCAAGGAAGGCAAATTCGTCACCTCGCGCCACCTCCGGGAGCGCCTCGAAAAGGAATTGGAGAAAAACCTCGCCCTGCGCTTAGAATCTACCGCACAGGCCGAAACCTTCGTCGTATATGGCCGGGGCGTATTGCACCTCGCCGTGCTCATCGAAACCATGCGCCGCGAAGGCTACGAACTGCAAATCGGGCAGCCGCAGGTCATTCTCAAAAATGTGGATGGCGCCATACACGAGCCGATCGAAGAAATGACCATTGACCTGCCTGAAAACATGGCCGGCACCGCCATTGATATGGTTACCCGTCGCAAGGGCTTACTGCTGAGTATGTTGCCCAAAAACGACCGCGTAATTCTGCAATTGGAAATCCCCTCGCGCGGCATCATCGGCATCCGCAGTCAAATGCTCACCGCCACTCAGGGCGAGGCCGTTATGACCCACCGTTTCAAAGAGTTTCAGCCTTACAAAGGCGAGGTGCCGAGCCGCATCAACGGTTCGCTCATCAGTATGGAAACCGGCACGGCCATTCCGTACAGTATCTTCAACTTGCAGGATCGCGGCAGCTTCTTCGTGGATGCCGGCGAAGAGATATACGAAGGTCAGGTCATCGGCGAAAATACCCGCGCCGGCGATATGATGGTGAACCTCACCAAAACCAAAAAGCTTACCAACATGCGCGCTTCCGGCTCTGACGAAAAGGTGCGCATCATACCGCCCATCAAGTTCTCATTAGAGGAGGCGCTGGAATACATTCAGGAAGACGAGTATGTGGAAGTGACGCCCAAGTCCATCCGCTTGCGCAAAATCCTGCTGAAAGAACACGAACGCAAGCGCTCCAAGAACTCGGCATTGTCGGCACAAGTCGGTTGATGCAGCATGAGAACCTTCGGACTGATCGGGTATCCTCTATCGCATTCTTTTTCTAAAAAATACTTTACGGAAAAGTTTGCACGAGAGGGCATTCAGGATGCTGTTTATGAACTGTTCCCATTAGAAACCATTCAGGCGTTCCCCGATTTGATGGCGGAGCATCCCGGCTTGTGCGGGCTGAACGTAACCATTCCCTACAAAGAAGCGGTGATTCCTTTTTTGGATGCAATGGATGCAGGCGCGGCGGCCATCGGCGCGGTGAACGTCATTAAAGTGGAGGCGGAGCGCCTCACCGGTTACAATTCGGACGCGCACGGGTTTGAAGTATCGCTGAAGCAATTTTTAGAAAAAAACAATGCCCGGCCCGGCGGAGCGCTCGTACTCGGCGCCGGTGGCGCAGCCAAAGCGGTCGTTTGGGTGTTGGAGCGCCTCGGTATTGAGTATTTATTTGTTTCCAGGAGCGAAGGGCCGGGGCGGATTACTTATGCCGATCTGGACGCACAATACCTTGAAACATATCCGTTGCTCATCAATACCACCCCGGTGGGTATGGCGCCCGACACCGGCGATTGTCCACCGATTCCGTACCACTTGCTGAGCGCCCGCAACCTTTTGTACGATTTGGTGTATAATCCGGAGTTGACGTTGTTTCTCCAACGCGGCTCGCAGGCAGGTTGTCCTGTTGTCAATGGCAGGGAGATGTTATATTTGCAGGCAGAAAGGGCCTGGGCCCTTTGGAATCAATAGTACCTGACCAAATTTTACAAAACCGAACCAATGGAAAAATCCACGATGCCCGTGCATTCGAGGGCGCAACAGATATTGGATGCCTGGCAAAAAGCGGGCGATGATGCCCCCGTCGCGCTCCCCGATTTTGAAGATACTGCCGCCGCTTTTGCACACAAATCAGATGAGGAATTGGAAAAAGCGGCCCGGCTGTTCGGGCTGATGAACCACCACTGGCTGGTAGGAATAGGCTCCATGCTGGGGCTGGCTGCCATTCGCCTGCGCATGCCTTTTGTGGAGAGCGTGGTGAAACGCACCATTTACGAGCAGTTTTGCGCCGGTACTACTTTGTTGGACAGCGCAGCGGCCATTGGCAAGCTCCACAATGCACAGGTGTTTACGGCATTGGATTACGGCGTGGAGGCAAAAGATTCGGAGGAGGATTTCAACCAGACCATGAACGAAATCATTCGCGCCATCGAGTTTTCCGGCCAATGCGAGGGCATCCTCCTGGTGAGCGTGAAACTGACCGGCCTGATGCGTTTCGGATTGCTGGAAGCCATTCAAAACAAAGACAGCCTGAGTCTGAAAGAACGCACCGAATACAAAAACGGCCTCAAACGCATTGACGCCGTATGCCACACGGCTGCCCAAAAAGGCATCAGTGTATTCATAGACGCAGAAGAGTCGTGGATACAGGACGGCATTGACCACTTAGCCACCCTCATGATGGCCCGTTACAACCATGACCGGGTGGTGGTGTACAACACTTTTCAGATGTACCGCCACGACCGGCTGCAATACCTCATTCGCTCATACGATCGGGCAGCCTCGGAGGGGTATTTGCTCGGCGCCAAATTGGTGCGCGGCGCGTATATGGACAAAGAGCGCGATCGCGCACAACGCATGGACTACCCATCGCCCATTCACCCCAACAAAGAGGCGACCGACCACGCTTTCGATACGGCGGTGCGTTTTTGTTTGGATCATTATGAACAAATTGCCCTGTGCAATGCCTCCCACAACGCCAAAAGCGCCATGCTGCAGGCCGAATTGATCGTGGAGCGAAAGCTCCCGCCGTGCCACCCGCACCTTCTGTTTTGCCAACTCTACGGCATGAGCGATAATCTCACCTTCAATCTGGCGAAAGCCGGGTTCAATGCCGGCAAATATGTGGTGTACGGCCCCGTGCGCGAGGTAGTACCTTTCCTCATACGCCGCGCACAGGAAAACGCTTCCGTTACCGGCGACATGAGCCGCGAGCATCAATTGGTTGTCAGGGAAGTGAAGCGGAGGGCAGGGGAGGGGTAGCTGCGAGCTGCGGGCTTCGGGTAAGGAGTTCGTGCGCTGCGCCCATAGGAGCCATTGCGGGTTTGAGCGGATCGTCGTTGAGCAGCCATACGTTTTCGGCGGCTATAAACTGGGCGTCATCATTGAGTCAAATCCCCATCTCTACTCTTTTCACAACACCGCCCATCTCAGCCCGGCAAAACCCCGCAGGCCCTGCAAGGGCGCATAATTGTAAGAAGGATCAAACGTATAGCCGAAAGGATTGGCAACGGGGTCATCCGCCGTGTGGTCAAACGGATCGAATGGGCGCAGGATGGGGTCTTTGGGTACGAAATTGAGCAGGTTTTTTACGCCGCCGAACAGCTCAAAGCCGCCTTTGAATTTGCGCGAAAACTGCATATTCAGCAGTGCGTACCAGGGCGAGTATTCCGGTCGGAAATCATCGGGTACTGTGGGCAGGCGCTGCGGCCCGAACCAGTTGCCCGTCAGATCGAGGCTGATGCGCGAAGGGGAGTGGGTGTAATTGGTCGCGAATGTACCCGACCAGCGCGGCGCGCGTATTTGTACGCTCTTCTCTAACAGGCCCGCTTCGTTTTTCTGATTCAAAAAAACATCCATGTAAGTGATACCGGCGTTGAGGCGCAGCGGCTTGCCGTCGGAATAGTCTATCTGCAACGTGAGGCCGCGGGTGACGGCATGACCGTCGAGGTTGGAATAAATGATTTTTTGGGGATCGGTATCGTAGTCGGGCACAATGCGGTTGCCGAACCAGGTATAAAAAGCGGTGGCATCCACATTGAGAAAGAAGGACGGCGCGGGTACCGAGAGATTGTAGTTGAGATTGCCGCTCCAGGAGCGTTCCGGGTTGAGGGCTTCGGCGATGACCACCTCGCGCGCACCGCTGAGGGCCGCGTGATCCTCAGTAAACAGGCTCACAACCCGGAAACCGCTGCCCGCGCTCAGGCGCAGGTTTTGGCGTTCGCCGAGGTGTTGGTGGTAGGCGATGCGCGGCGACCACACCGCCCCGTGCTCCGGGTGCCAGTCCATGCGCAAGCCGGCGAGCAAAGTATTGTGGTGAGAAAACTCCCACTCATCCTGCACAAAAATCCCCGGCAGGAGCGTGCGCTCCACGGTTTCGGTCGCGGGAGTATTATCGTCGTAGCGGGTGTGGCGCAGGGCCGCGCCGGTGAGCAGGCGGTGTTTTTTGCCGAGGGTTTTATCCATGTATAATTGCGCGAAAGCGATGTCCTGCCGGGCGATGTACGACACATCGCCGTAGCGTGAATCCTGATCGTGGAAGTTGTAAGAAGCCTGCACGAAAATGGGCAATTCGATGGGCAACTGATACTGCCCAAACAGCTCAAAGCGGTTGGTATAAATGCTTTCGCCGTACACCTCGTCGCCGCCGCGAAAGGCCGGTGTCCAGTTCGTTTGGCCGCCCCAGCGGTCTTCCCCTACATAGCGGGCGCCGAGTTGCGCGGTGCGCCCGGCGCTTCGCTCCCATTGCCATTTATTAAAAACAGAAATGCGTTTTTGCTGCGCTATGTCAGTGAAACCGTCATCGTTTTTATCGGCTGGATTTTGCATCCAAAAACCATTGATGCCGAGCAGACCCGAAGCGGTTTTGGCGGCCCGATAGCGCAGCCCGCCGTCTAAGTTCAGTTCGCCCCAGCTTGTGCCGAAAAGGTCAAAAGCGAAGCGGGGCGCATCTGCCGGATTTTTGGTGATGATGTTGATTTGGCCCGCCATAGCTTCCGAGCCGTAGAGCGTACCCGCCGGGCCTTTCACCACCTCAATGCGCTCAATGAGGCTGTTGGGAATGCCCATGAGGCCATACACCGTGCCGAGACCGCTCACGATGGGCATGCCGTCTATGAGCACCTGCGTATAAACGCCTTCGATGCCGTTGATTTGAATGTCGCCGGTATTGCACACGTTGCAGTTGAGTACAGGCTGCACGCCGCTGATCATGCCCACCGATTCAAAAATGTTGGGCGTCGGGTTGCGCCGGAACAGTTTAGCCGAGATCACATCTACTGGAATGGGGCTTTGAGAGCGGCGTATTTCCCGCATGGCCCCGGTGACGACTACTTCGTCGAGTACCTGAGCGGAAAGGTGAAACACCAGCGTTGCAGACGCTCCGGGTTGCAGGGAGATGGTTTTCCGCTGTGTGAAATACCCCACATAAGATACCTCCACTTCGTATTCTCCCGGTGGCACAGTGCCAAAAGAAACTCCCCCTGCACTGTCGGTAGTGCTACCGATGCCGAGCGCCGGCAGGTGTACGGTGGCGAGTTCGAGCGGCAGGCTCTCGGTCTCTACCTTACAATGCAGGCGGGCAGTAGCCATTTGGGCGTAAACCGACATGTACAGGCTCTGCACAAGAAAAAGGAGCAGTGTATAAAATGTTCTTGATGTGAGTCGGAGGTGGTATCGCGCCATGTTTTTACGCATTTCACTGTACCTTGAAAACCCGTGCTGAGTACCGGTATTTTTCAGGGTAATTGTTGTAATTATGATTTTTTTCGCAATAAAGTTAACATCATCTTCTAAATAAAGTTTGATGAGGCTAACATTTTTATTAATTCTGATAAAAAGCATTTACCGCAACTCACACCCGATAGTTTTTTCACACGCCCGGCAATGTCTGAGATTGATAATGTGGGCAACGATGAGTGCAATCGAACCGCCGTACATCAGCCATTTACCGAGAGCCATATCTTGAATTTCTAATGCAAGCCCTCCTGCAAAACATACCCAGCTTGCCCAAAGCGCCGTTTTGATGGGGCGACTATTGGTGTGCCTTGTCGAAACCCATACCGCCAACAGGCTCAATACGAGAAAGATATAATCAAGCATCGCCCAGCCCCAGGGGCCGGCGCCATGGTGATGGTGGCTTGTAGCGTGGTCAAAAAGAGGTTTGGCAGCAAAAAAGAGCGGTGTGATGGCGCAATGCACGGCGCATAGCCCGCTCGCGAAGATGCCGAGCAGGTCTGATTTTTTTGAAATGATGGAATTTGTCATATTAAAATTGTTTCATCCAATTGATCTTGGCAATGACGCCGGTATTCTGAAACCGGTTCAGCCCCAGATCGCTGCGCGTATCATTGAATACCAAAAACAAAAAAGACAAAGGCTGGTACTCCCAACTGAGGCGGGCATTCCAGCGACCGGTTTTGTCCAAAGAATTGAATTGGTAAAAGGCAGTACCCTGCAACTGTGCATTGAGCGCCAGGCGCAAACCGCCTGAATACAGATGCACGGTTTTATCAGTAGAAGCTGTGCCCAGGTTTTTTGCTTCGTTGAGTTCGTAGTCAAAGGTCAGTGCTGCATGATGCGAAGGTGCGAATCGGATGCCTGCATTGAATGTCAATAAGTTGCCGTTGTAAAATTGTCCGAATCTGGCCCCGGTATTGGCCGATAACTTCCTGCTTTGGTCGGATGTCACGGTGAGGAAGTATCGAAGGTAAGCGTAATCTCCCTGTGAAATGGGGATGCCGAGCGGTGCAAACTCAAAGTCAATGCGCTGCCAGGTAGGAACCACTTCCGCGCGGATGAACGTATTGTCGCGCAGCCAGAGGTAAACGGGAAAAATGAAAAGTTCCAATTGTTGTAATTTGCCGTCGGAGGCATTTTGAAAGTAATCAACAAACAATCCCGGATCGGCCCGCCGGATGAGTGATTTTTCCTTTTTGGGCCTCCAGATGAAATAGCCCCCCGGATTGTGGTTGATGAAATTGTTGGCAACAACGAATCCCATTCCGGGCTGGTAATGGCGCGAAACCCACTTGGTGACCCAGCCTGCGTACATATTGTTGCGCTGTATTCCCGTAAATAGATTTCCTGCGTGCCCCACTTGGCCGCTGTTTTCATCGTAGCTGCCGCTCAACATCCATTTCACGGTCCAGGTGTCGTTGGGGCGCAACAGGCCGTCAAGAGTCAGTGTCGAATTGTGGTTGTCTGAAAGGAGATCGCTTTTTTCGTCATAACGATGGGTGAACAGCAAGCCAATGTTGTTTTGTTGGCCCAGATTCTTCTGATATCTGGCCAGCGAGAAATTAGCGCCTCCTTGATTGGGCGTAGCGCGCTGGTGTACATAGAGTGCTGATAATGTGCGTTTTTCATTGCGGTCGTTCCATCTGAAACCAATATCAATGGGTACAGGGTTGGCATTGAACTGGCTGTTGGCCAAGCCGATGGTTCTGCTGAAAAAAGGATAAATGCTGGAGCCGTCGGAAGGGAAAATGCCGCTGTTCTCTAAAAAAAATTGTCGCCTTTCGGGAAAGAACACATTGAAACGGGTGAGGTTATTCACTGCCCGGTCCACGTCGGCCTGCGCAAAATCGGTGTTGAGCGTCATGTCCAGGACGGCGTGGGAATTGACGGCCCACTTCAGGTCGGCGCCGATTTTGGCCGTGCCTGCACCTGATTCATCGCCGCGTTTTTCAAAATTGTAGAGTGCATAAGGATTGATGCGCAGGTTGAGTGCGGGTTTGGGCAGTTCCAAACCTTCGAGGCGGGCGGCATAGGTCATTCGGTAAGGAGAGAAAGACTGCGGCACAGGAGGAAAAACGGTTTGCTCATAGGTGCGTCGTGCCAATCGCGAGGCAGAGAAGCCCCAAGATGCCGTTTGGCCACCAGTGGGCAATTCGTACCTGAGGCTTTTGAACGGAATGCTGAACTCCGCCGACCAGCCGTTTTCTGCAATATGCGTTTTGACTGCCCAGAGCGCATCCCAGTCATTGTCAACGATATTGTCGTCAAACACCTGCGCGTCTCTTTGCGTGCCGATGGGCGTGGTTTGGAACGATACGCAGTAACGGCGTAGGTTCTGCGGATCGAGTTGAAAGAAAAAAATGTCGTTTTCTCCAAATCTGAAATCGCGCCGGAAGTCTTGCACCCTGATGCCTTTTTTACCTAAGCTGTCGGTGCAAAAAACGCTCACATACAAGTGTTTATCATCAAACAAGACACGCATTTCAGTTTTAAACTGATAAGCTCCGCCTTGCTTGGGTTCGACTCGAAAAAAGTCTTTGATCGGAGGGGCGTTCTGCCAATCGGTTTCATCCGGCACGCCATCTAACGCAATTTTTCCGACGGCCTTCACAGCACGAATGACGGCCGGCGTGTCAGGTGGCGGAAAATTCCCCTCGTACTGACTCCAGGTGAGAATAGGCGCCAACAGTAAAAAAAGGGTGTATCTCAGTACTCGCATGGGTGATCGTTGTACCTTGCTGTTCATTATATTACCGCCATCATCTGCCGCCGCCTCCCCAGTATCAGAGGCAATGCCATCAGCGTCAGATATATGACAGGCCAGAGTAACCCATTTGAATTCCCTTCACTTTGCTTGGGTTGCACGGGTTTGAGCATGCTGCGAATGGCGGCATAATCGGCTGCCTGAAGTTTTGCATCGGCAGCATATTTTGCGGCAAACCAGTCTAGCCAAGTCTGGGCTTTGGATTCCAACACCTCCTGCGTTGCCAACTGCGCGTCCCTGTTGGTGCCGGCCAGCCCGGTCAGATAGTCGTGCAGTACCAAGGCCGGAGACAGCACCGTGAGTTTACGGGCAAAATCGGCGTGGCTTTGAGACTTGTCTTCGTACATGGCCTTGATGTCGGCTACATGCGCCTTGCGTATGTCTAAAAGGTACAGTTCCTCCAACCACCAGTCGCGGGGCGATTTGGCGTCGTCGGGTTTGCGTTCCAATGCAGGATTAGCGTCGTAGAAGGTATCCAGAATGGCAGGTTTTATTTTTTCAAACTCAACGTCGGCTGTGCGCATGGCATTTTCGTAACCGGCTCTGGAGGGAACGGGATGTACTTTTTCTGCCAACATATTGACCAAAGCCGGCATGACCACCACCAGCAACAACCACGCTCCGATGCAGGCCAATGCGTTGAAGGCGCTGTTTTGTTGAAGCATGTTGACGGCTAAGGCCATTAGAAACCAAAAAAATCCATACAACAAGGTAGCGCCCGTAGCTTGTGCTGTAAGACCCGCGCCAATGCCGGCCCAGATTGCCGACGGTACAAAAAGCAAGGTGGCCATCAAAGACAACACGACGAAACGAGCCAGCATTTTGGATACAAAAATGCGCCTGCCCTGCACAGGCTGCGATAACAATAAAGCAAGGGTGCCCTGCTCTCGCTCGGCAGATAAAAGATTGTATGTGAGGGCGATGACAAAAAGCGGCAAGAGATATACGATGACGAAAGCCAGATCAAAAGCGCCCAATGCCAGCCGCGCAGGATTGTCGTAGTCGCTGCTGCCGCGTGCCGCGCCGCCGCCGAACAGCATGGCGTATGCTTCGGGTTGCAAGTCGCTCATGCCTACGGCGAGGGCCTGTCCCGGCGCCGGTTCGATGACGAGGGTGCCGCCGCCTTTGCGCAGCAGTCCCACCGTCAGCGGGTTGGTGGGATCGAGCCACCATTGCTCCATCTTTTTCAGTCCTTTTACAATGCTGTCGGCTTCGGCTTCGAGGGCTGCAAACTTCTCATCCTGAGCCGTTTTCAGGGCCTGAACCGCCTGCTTTTGCCGGGCTGCCCGCTGCCGGCCGTTGTACGCGCCAAACACCATAGCGCCTCCGAGAAAGAGCAGCAACAACCAGGCCGCGCCGTTGCGGGATAAGTGTTTCCACTCGTATTGCAATTGAAGTAAAAACATGTCTAAATGGGTTTGATGCGTTGGAAAACAAACAGTCCGAGCAGCCCGCTGAGCAGGTACCAGCCGAACAACAAGGCCATTGCCGGGCGACTGATTTGCCAGACCTCCCTGAAAGCCGGGCCTCGGTATTCAAACTTCTTGTTGGAAGCAAAAAATGCTTTGTCTCGCTTGCCGTCCCAGTCACCGTATTTGAAATTCAGCATGAGGTCATTGTTCAGTTCGCCTACCAATGCTACCCGGTATTTTTCGGCTGCGGCCAGAAAATTATGGAAAGTATGCACGTCGGTGCCGGCCAAGCGTTGCGAACTGAGGTTGACCAACAAATACGGCGAGAGCAGAGCGCTTGCCTCCAGAAGGTTTTGTTGTTGCTGATAAATGGCCAGAAGGGCGTCTTTGTGCTTTTGAAATACATACGTTTCGTGTTCTTCGCCTTTTTGCATGATGAAGCCGTCCCAGTTGAAAGGCAGGCTGTCCACTGTACTCACTCCATGCTTTTTCAGGGTTTCTTCTTCGAGTTTTTTGGAATATTCAGCAGATGGATCGTGTCCGTCCACGCCGTTTTTGAGATCATTTTGCAACGCCTCCTGATATGCCTGCCAACTGGGCGTAGGATGGCTCCAGGCTGCAAAATCGGCCACTGCTTTGGGGGCGATGAGACACATTGCTATCCAAATGCCGAGCAGCGCTACCAATGCCACATTGGCTCTTTGGGCGAAAGCCGAAACGATCAAAGTCAGATGAATGAAACAGCCCAGATAGATCAAATAGCCTGCCGACATCAGGCCGTAACGCTGCCAATCCTCAGCACCGGCGCCCGGCGCTGCTAGTCCCAGCCCTCCGAGCAACAAAAACGGCAGTGCAAGACTCAGCGCCACCGCGCCCAAGCCCAGCGATTTTCCAAAAAACAAGCCGGCGGGGCGAAGTCCCTGCGCCAAAAGGATGCGGAGATTGCCGCTTTCCCGTTCAGATGCTATGGAACCAAAGCCCAGCACTATGATGAACAGGGGAAACAAAATGCCCAGCACAAATGCCGGCGTGAGAGCGCCGAGGCGGGACAGTTCGCTGCGGTCGGCTACGGCGCGATGCTTAGCCTCGTGCATGACGTGGCCCTCCAGAAACAGCGTGTTGCCGGTAAAGGCGTCTATGCCCCGATCAAAAAACGAAAGCGGATAAATGGGTTTAAAAACAAAAGTGCCGTAGTGCGCTGCGCTGTGCGGGTTTTTATCCTCCTGATTGTCCCAATGCGCGCGAGCAGTGCGTGCGGCCTCGGCATGTTGTTTTTCGTTGGAGGCGTAATAATCCCAGGCGCCGAACACAGAAAGTGCAAAGAGTATGCTGAGAATGGCGGCGGCTGCCTGAAAACGCCGCTCGCGGAAGATACTGCGCAACTCTTGCCGGGCAATGATGATGGCTTTCATAACTTATACGGTTTCAAGGTAAATTTTTTCCAACTCATTGGCCGTCAAGGCATCCCCCTGATGCACCGACACCAATTTTCCTTCCCGCATGATTCCGATGCGGGTGGCTACTTCTCTGGCGCGGAAAATGTCGTGGGTGGCCATGAGCACGGCTACGCCTTCTTGGGCCAACTCTTTAAGGAGTAAGGAAAAATCATTGCTTGCTTTGGGGTCTAAGCCGCTGGTAGGTTCGTCCAGAAACAAGGCTTTGGCTCTTTTGGCCATCGCTATGGCGATGCCGGTTTTTTGGCGCATCCCCTTGGAGTAAGTGGAGAGCCTGCGTTGCCCCGACTGTTCGTCTAAGCCCGCTGCTTCCAGAAAAGCGAGCAGCTCTCCCCGCTCGTATCTGAACCCGGCCAACCGGCTGAAATACTCAAGGTTTTCCAAACCGCTCAGATTGGGATAAAGCATGACCACTTCCGGCAGGTAAGCCAGATGCTTTTTGGTGGACACAGGGTTCTGTGCCACATCTTCATCCTGAATGAATATCTGACCCGAAGTCGGCTGCGTGAACCCCAAAAAACAGTTGATCGTCGTCGTTTTACCCGCGCCGTTCTGCCCTAGCAGGCAAAATATCTCGCCGGGTTGGATGTCTATTGTCAGATTGTCCAAGGCGATATGATCACCGTATTTTTTGGTGAGGTGTTTGGCTGAAATCATTTTGTATTTTTCATAAAATGAAACAATGTTGCAAAATTAAAAATTAATCTTGTTTGCAACAATGTTGCATAAAATTATTTTTGAGAGGAAGAGATACCTTGTTCCGGTAGGGGTCACAATTTGGGCGCCTGCCCCGGCGTTGCATTGCCGTCCAATCTCAACGATATGAAAATCATTTTTTCGGCTTTGTTTTTTCTGGTTGCCACTCTCGTTTTTGCTCAAGAGCAAGACACTTCCTGGAAGCAGTTTTTTCCGCAGGAAACGCTGGATGCCCTCCAGGAATCGGAGGATACTCTGGCCTTACTGGCCTACGGCATCGTGAACGACTCCTTCCCGGAGCACCGCTTCGGCGCTTGCCGGCGTCTGATTCCGACTTTGGTCAATTCGCTCAAAACACCCAATTCTTTTCATTATCCATTTGAGCGGCTGCTCTCCATTTCTATTATGTACCCGCCGGATAGTTCTTTCCGCATCTTCTCCTGGCAATTGTATGTGGACAAAGACGAGTACCGCTACTACGGCGCCATACAAATGAATACGCCGGAGCTGAAGTTGTACCCCTTAGTGGATCGCTCCTTTGAAATGACAGGCGATTTGGAACAATTGGAATTGACGCCCGAACAGTGGTACGGCATGGTATATTACAACGTGCAGCAAACCGACGGCCCCGACGGCAGGTACTATTTGCTGTTCGGCTTCGATGCCTATTCTTTTTTTCGCAAACGAAAAGTAATAGACGTGCTTCGTTTCCGGGAGGATAAGCCCGTGTTCGGCGCGGATGTATTCCGGCATGAATTCGGTGAAGGAAGGAGTAAGGTCGTATCCTGGCGCAAACGGCGGGTGTTGGAGTATTCGGCTGCCGTGAGTGTGCGTTGCAATTTTGACCCCGCGCTCGAAATCATCATCTACGATCACCTGCTCACCATGCCCGGTCAGGACGGGGAAGGTACCAATAATTATCCCGACGGCAGCTATGAAGGTTACCTCCCGAAAGACGGCGTGTGGTATCACATCAACAATGTATTCAACCAAACGCAGGACGAAGCGCCCCGGCCTTTCCCCGTATTAGATGAACGGAAAAAAGATATTCTGGGCAGGAATAAATAACAGGAATGGAAAAACTGGAATTTCAGGCCCCGCGCACCATGCATTGCTACACATTGGGAACGCCGGGGCCGGAAACAAAACACTGCTGGCTGGCATTGCACGGATACGGTCAATTGGCCCGTTATTTTCTGCGCCGTTTTGATGTGATTGCCGGCCCGGATACGGTGGTCGTAGCACCGGAGGCTGCCGGCCGTTTTTATGTAGATACGGAAGGCAAAAGCGTGGGCGCAAGTTGGATGACGCGGGAGCACCGCCTCACGGACATTGAAGACAACTTGGCTTACCTCAACGAACTATACGCCCGCCTTCAACAAACGGTATCGCCGGAATGCCGCTATGTGGCCCTCGGCTTCTCGCAAGGCTGTGCCACCCTCATGCGCTGGATACTGCATGCAAAACCGCCGCTCAAAGCCCTGATTCTGTACGCCGGTTCTATTCCCGATGATTTGCCTTACAAGACCAACAGCGAATACCTCGCCGGCTTTCCCATTTTTCTGGTGTACGGCGATCAGGACGAGTACCTTACCCCTGCCGCCACTGAGGAATACATGTCCCTGTTGGATCGAATCGGTCTAAAGGTGCAGGTGCATACGTTTGCGGGTACGCATGCGGTGGAGCGGGAGGTGTTGAAGCGTTTGTATGAATCTACATCGCCAGTTTGAAAGGACATTACGGTGATTGACTGGTCGAAAGCAAGAAAAGCCGGCTGTCCGCCTCTCGGCCCGGCAACCGGCTAAACCAACTAGAATTAAACAGTCTTCTTCTGCTTATTTCATTTTGCTATACACCCAGCCGATGACGCCGCCGGCAATAGCTCCGATCACCGTGTTGCTGAGCACATCAATAGGTAGCCAACTTAGTTGGTAGGCGTTGAAGGTGCTGTGTGTGTAAAGCCCGTACCACAAGGCCATCAGGAAGGTGATCCAACCGCCGGCAATGGCGCCGCCTTTGAAGGTATTGACCCCGAAGCGGTGCAATAAAATGGCCATGAACAAAGCCTGTACAAGGCTTGCCACAATCATGGCCCATACGGGCGCCTCGTCCATTTGTTTTACACAGCCCACATTGTCTGCATACCACTGCTCGCTCATAGAGCCAAGCAAGCCCATGAAAATGGCCATTGCCAATACTGTGCCGGTTATCGCGCCGGCGAGCGTTCCGAAAAGAACCTTTTTTTCCATTGTTTTGAAAAAATTTTAGTTGGTGATGAGAATTGGTGATGAATGTATTTAATGTTGAATAGCAAATTACTTCGAGGCGGTGGCCACCACCGGAACATCAATGGTCGGCACGGTTTGAATATAAGCCCAGATGGCGTCCATCTCCGCGTCGCTCAACACGGCAAATCGCGGCATATTGGGCTTGAGGATTCGACCGTCGGGCCGCAACCCTGTGCGAACGGCGGTGACAAATTGCTCTTTGGTCCAGTTGCCGATGCCGTGTTCCTTGCTGGGTGTGATGTTGGCGGAGATTACAATATTGAAATCTTCGTCCGGAACGGGATTGCCGCCGCCCATGAAGTTGGGGGAGTTCTCCGGTGTGATCATATCTAAGGTTTCAAAGCTGGCGGAATGACATGTGCTGCACTCAAACAAGTCGGTAGCCAAGTACCTGCCGTATGCCACCTGATCGCTCATCGGCGGCGCCAATATGGGTTGGCCATCATAAGGGAGCGGTTTGAAGATGCCGAATTTAAGGAGTGCCTTTACCATGAAAGAATTCAGATACGCCGGTGCGGGATACTCCTTTTCAGTGGCTTGCATCATGGGCGCATCGGAGCGCAGATAGGCAATGACGGCGCCAAGGTCTTCATCCGACATCTGAGGGTGGCACATCATGTAGCCCACTACACGACCGTCGCGGTTGATACCGGTGCGGACGAGGTAGGCGAGTTCGCCATCCGTGTAGCGCCCTATGCCTTTGGTGGGATGTTGGGTGATATTGGCGGCCCACATTTCCCCGAAGGGATCGGAAGCCTGAGTGAAGAGCCTGCCGCTCATTTTGCCGTCTTCGCCGAGATGACAATGCGCACACACCAGTTCTGCCACCTTTTTTCCTCTTTCTAAGGTAGTGGAGTCGGTGGGAATGGTTACCTGCGGCGGTTTTACTTCGTAGGTGGGCAGGGGTGTGAGTTGTACCCAAGCGGCTATCAAAGCGATTAAAGCGGCGAGGATGCCGAAAGTGATGCCGAGAATTTTGAAGAGCTTTTTCATACTAGTTGAATTTTATGGTGAGAGACTGTTTATTGCTCCGGTGGAAATGTGTCGTACTAAGCCAATTTTATTTTTGGAAAAACATGCTGCAAAGTTGGCCCTGTGCCGGATGAAGGGGGTAGCAATTTTGTCGCAAAGACTTATGAAATTGTCGCATTAGGCTGAAAACCAAAATAATTCGTGCCTTCGAGAACAGCTTTGTAATCATTTCTTATTTTAGTGCCCGAATAGCCTTTGTCACCTAACATCTACTCGCCATGCTGAGAAAACACTCCCTGTGCGTCGGCCTGATGCTGTGCATTAAGGCGTTGTTGTGTGCGCAAACCACGCCGACAGACAGCCTTCGGGCATTGTTTCAGCGAGCGCAAAACCCGATACAAAAGGCGGAGCGTTATTTCGAACTGGCCGAGTTGGCATTAAAAGCTAATCCAGCCGACGGCCTTGCTTACGCCGATACCTTAGAACAATTGGCGAAAGCCGTCAAACATCCATTGAGCTTCGGCCGGGCGATGCACCTGCGAGGCCAATCGTACTACGAGCAGGGAAAGTTTGAAGCCTCCATCCCGTTTTTTAGAAAAGAATTGAACATTGCCGTTAAGGCCGGCGAACTCGATATGCAGGGCAAGGCGCTCAACTCCATCGGCGCGAGCCTCCAAAATATAGGGCGATACGATAGCGCTTTCGTTTATCTCATAGAGGCGGCCAAAATCAAAGAGACCTTGGGCAATATGAAAGACGTGGCGGCCGCTTATGCCAACATCGGTAATGTGTTCAGCGATATGAAAGCGCCCGATAAAGCCATTGAGTGGCTGGAAAAAGCGCTCGCCATTCGCCTCAACTTGCCCGACGGAGAGCGCGGCGCCATCGTTACTTACAACAACATCTCCATCGCTTACAACGGAAAAGAAGACTATGACAAAGCCATTGAGTATGCCCAAAAGGGCTTTGATCTGGCAATGGAAACCGGCAATAAATTTCATGCCGGCGTGCTGGCAGGCAGCCTCGGTCACCTTTGGCTCCAAAAGAAAAACCCGGATCAGGCCATCCAAATGAGTGAAAAGGCTATCAGTTTACTCAGGGAGGTCAATCGCAGGTCCAACCTCGTTTTTCCTTTGGCCAACCTCGCCGAGGCATACCGGCAAAAGGGCAATTATGTCAAAGCTTTGGACATCAACAACGAGGGATATGCCATTATGGAGGAATTGGAATTGGTGGAGCCGTTGGGGACTTATTACGAGAACTATGCCAAGCTGTACGAGTCCATCGGGGATTACAAACAAGGGTTTTTTTGGTTGAAAAAGCAGATGGTTTATGAAGATTCTCTGTTCAATAAAGAGAAACTATCGGCCATCGCGGAGGCAGAGGCCCAATTTGAAAACCAAAAAAAGGAGGCGCAGCTCGCCAAACAGCAATTGGAATTAGAACGCCAGGCCAACCAGAAAAAAAATATTCTCATCAGCGCCGGGGGGGCTATTCTCCTTTTGATCGGAGTATTCCAGTACCTGCGCAGCCGCTTGCGCTTGCGCCGCCGGGAAGCTGAACTCGCCGCACAACTCGAACACGCCGAAGCCGATAAACTCCGGGAACTCAACCAGATAAAATCCTCTTTCTTCGCCAACATCAGCCACGAATTTCGCACGCCGCTCACCCTGCTCCTCAGCCCTTTAGAGCAAATGATGAACGGCGACTTCAAAGGAGATTTTCAAAAATATTACCGCATCATGCACCGCAACGGCAAACGACTGCTCGATCTGGTCAATCAGTTGCTTGATCTCTCCCAACTCGAAAGCGGCAAACTTTCCCTGCAAGCATCGGAAGATGACTTGGGGCAGTTTATAAGCGCCGTGGCACAGTCATTTGAAAGCCTTGCCGATCGAAAGCAAATTGACCTGCATGTGCAGATACCGGAAGCGCCCCTCATCGGTTTTTTTGATCGGGATAAGGTGGAAAAAATCGTGGCTAATCTGGTGTCCAACGCATTCAAGTTTACACCCGACGGCGGACGAGTCACCGTCGCGGTGCGAGAGAACAGCACTTTTATGGTGCAAGACAACGGCATCGGAATCCCGGCAGAGCAAATGACGCACCTCTTCGAACGGTTTTATTTCACGACAGAATCTGATCTGCAAACCGGCAGCGGGCTGGGTCTGGCACTGACCAAAGAATTGGTGGAACTGCACGGCGGCGCCATTCACGCAGTAAGCGAAGAAGGAAAAGGAACGACATTCACGGTGACCATTCGCACGGACGAGGGTTTTTTCAACCAGCAGGAAATTGTTGACCCGACGGGCGTTGTGCCGGTCGGCGATGACGGCGGGGACGGCGGTAGAGACGTTGCACTGCAACGTCTCTACAACGAACGCCCCGACAACGATCAGACGCCCCGCCCCGATGCCATTTCCCCGGTATTTGAAACCGCCGGAAAACCCACCCTCCTCATCGTGGAAGACAACGCCGATGTACGGGCATATATCAAAGACCAGTTTGCCGGGCAGTACCAAATCCGGGAAGCTGAAAACGGCCGGATCGGACTGGAAATCGCTACAGACACCACGCCCGATCTGATCATTACCGACATCATGATGCCGGTAATGGACGGCGCGGAGCTGTGTCGCCGCCTCAAAACGGATGAAAAAACGAGTCACATCCCGATCATCATGCTCACCGCGCGCGCCGAACAGGCCGATAAAATCGAGGGCCTCCAAACCGGCGCCGACGACTACTTAGCCAAACCCTTTGACGCTGCTGAACTGCAAGTGCGCGCCGCTAACCTCGTGGAGCAGCGCCGGAAATTGCAGGCGCATTACCGCCGTACCCTGACTGCCTTTGCCACCGCCGAGATAGCCGCCGACAGCATGGACGCCGCTTTTCTCCAGCAGGTACGCGCCGCCGTAGAGGCCGGAATGGAAGACGAAAACTTCAGCGTGGTAGAATTAGGCGCTCAAATCGGCATGAGCCGCAGCCAGTTGCACCGAAAACTCAGCGCCCTGACGGGGCATTCGCCCAACGAAGTGATCCGCAACATGCGCTTAGAGCGCGCCAAACAACTATTGGAGAAAAAAGCCGCCACGGCCTCAGAAGCCGCCTATATGTGCGGGTTCAGCAGCCCCGGATATTTCTCCAAATGCTTCAAAGATTACTTCGGCGTGTTGCCCAGCGAGGTGTAGGGAGGGGCGGTGGCCGTTACCCGGCAGCAGCGCCGGCGGGTGCGCCATCAATAACCGTCAAAATATCTGCCATGTATGAAGTAGCAGCTACACTGCGGTCGGAGACCACCGCACTGTGCCGCATCGAATTTACGCTATTATCATTATTTTTGATTAGTGAGCGACAAACACCATCCTTTTTTAACAGCAAAGCCCTGTCTTCTCAAAATTTAACACTCCCCCTCCACCCATTCCTCTATGTATTTTTTACTTTTGTCAAAACACTTTGAAAAACACACTCCTGCTGCGGCATCGCTTTTTCATTGATAAAGCCATAGACCTTATGACACGTTCAACTTTTTTACACAAAACCTTGCTGCTCGTCACAGCCGCCACCGCGTTTGCTTCGGGCACAATGATCACTGTTCAATCAATTGATAGTGAACGACTTACACACACGCATCGTTACTGGCGTTAAATCGGGTCTTGCCCCGGCTGCTATAGCCAAAGCTTCTTTCGTTCACAGCAGTTTAGATATTGCACCGGGCAGTACTCTTTCCCTTTGTGTGCAATTGGATGAAGCAGCCACGTCCATTTCATCTGTGGCCATAACACTTGCTAGCAGCCGAATGCCTCACTTTCCTGATTTTGGATGGGACACGCTTCAGTTCCAGCCGGGACAGACCCTGCGCTGTATGGACCTGGCCGTATCTTTCATCCTTCAATCAAAAGTGTACGATTTTATACTCACAGAACCGGATGGTATCCAAATTGGAGAAACCGATACAATGCTGGTTTTCGTGGACAAGGACTTATGGACGGCTCCAGAAAACTTCACTTCACACCCCTGTTCACAAACGATTATGGCGAATTTTGATTTTGAAAATTTTTCTGAGTTGCATCTCAATAGCTATTTTTCGCAGGTTACCTTGCCCGCCGGTTCGCCCATGGAGGTATGCGATCCCCTGCCGTTGATATTTTGGAATTCGCCCGGAAACTCACCCGGCATAATGGCGGAACCCGGTTCCAGTCCCTCCAACAATGTGGCATATATGGCAGGCAATGTAGTAGATAACTTTGTAATCATCAACGGAGATACGGTTGGCAGGTCCAACCCGGAGTCGATATTTGTACCATTGTGCAAACCCTTATTGCCTGGTTGTGACTATACAATCACGTTCAGGTATAGAAGAGATAATCCGTCTGCAGAAAGCGGGTTGATTCAAATTTACGGAACCAACCCTTATCCCTGTGAAATTCCGTTTCCGGCCGATTGTGACGACCCGCCCTCCATAGGCGGCTATCATTGTTTGGAGGCCGGAGTAGAGGTAGATAATGACTCTTGGCAAACCTATACACTTAGCGTAACGCAGACACAATTGCCCGAACCGGTTCATTTTCTGGTGATTGCGAACAACACCTTGGTGTTCGGACCTGCTCCACCCCCTCCTGCGGTTGTCGGAGCAGATATATATGTGGACGATATAGAGGTGACGCGCGTCTGCAATCCCTTTGCCTGCGCCTGCGAAGAGCCGGGACAGCCTGCTGTAAATATTCATAGCGCCGACTATGACGGAGCAATACCGCTAAGCCAGTTGGTTGCACAAAACATATTGCCCGCCGAATCCGCTGCAAACTATTGTATAGCCGTCAACGGACGGCTGCTGGCGGATATTGACTACAGCTTTTTTTCTTCTAATTTCCGTATGCAACCCGAAGCGGATATAATAGTTAATCCCGGCGTTGAGCTACAGTTTGAAGACTCTGACTTGTCGGCATGCCACCAAATGTGGAAAGGGGTATTTGTACACAACGGAGGCCGCCTGGTAATGACCGGCAGCAAAGTGAGCGATGCACAGTATGCGGTTTATGTACAATCAGCGCCAAATTCCAGCTCACTTCCGACGGATGTATTACTCAACAACAACCGCTTTGACAACAATTTTGTGGGTCTCTATGCTGATGGAGCAGTCTGGGGCGACCTCAAAGTCCAGTCCAATCACTTTTTGCAGTCGGCTGCCGATCTCCTGACGCCCTATTCGGGGCAAAGCAGCGCTTCGGAAAACCTGCCCGACCAAAATCAAAAGTCACTGGCCGGCATCGTTGTCAGCGATATAGGTGTTTTGTCGAGTCGGTTCAATACGTTTGAAGGGCTTACTTCGGGTATTGTGAGCCGGCGCAATGCAATTGTATCATGGGACGACCGGTTCGAAGAAATCAGAAGCCACAATAGCTATTATCCCGACTGGGAGGCGCGCGGCGTTGGCCTGAGCAGTTATGCCAACGGCGCTCAAACAGTTAGCGTTCGGCGCGGTTACTTTGAAGACTGTACGGCAGGGATTGCATCCTTTGATGCTCGTTTCACCGCTATCGGGAATGTAATGCACGATGTGCAGTCGGGTATTTTTGCGCTGTCGAATTTCCCGACACAGGCTGTTTTGACAGAGAACCGGATTGAAGATGCTCAGGCCGGCATAGTATTGGCTTATACCCATTTGAGCGGGGCTGTATCGCTTAACGAAAACTATGTCAGTACCCAGGCTGATGCTACCGGCGCGGGCATTCGGCTGTTGGCCG
This sequence comes from Saprospiraceae bacterium, assembly GCA_019638385.1. Lineage (GTDB taxonomy): Bacteria > Bacteroidota > Bacteroidia > Chitinophagales > Saprospiraceae > UBA2329. Next base: position 314,489 of record JAHBTW010000001.1, read on the forward strand.
GCAAAGCGCCCACTCAATTGAATGCAAACACGGTAGATGTGAAAAAATCCGGCAATGGCATATCGGCGTTGAGCACCAGCCGGATTACCCTATATGACAACACGGTGAATCTGGAGGACCCCACGCTCGCTCGTTCCGGCATCATCCTTGAGGGTGTCACACAATCACTGCTGGAAACCAACACCGTACTCGGCAGCGGCGCCACCGGCGCCGGCAATATCGCCCTGCGCATTGCCTCCTCCCCCGGCAATGTGTATTGCTGCAATACCTTAGACAATACCCGCCTCGGTGCCTATGTCACCGGTGGCAGCCTCGCTACCGACAACTTCCGGGGCACCCACTTCAGCAATCACGAGGTCAGCCTGCTGCTGCCCAATGTGAATGCTATTTTGGGTTCGCAGACGCATACGCAGAACCGGTGGCTGCAGGATGCCGGGCCGGCGGAGTATGGGGTGTTGTCGCAAGTTGCGGAACTTTACCCTTTCATTGTAGATATTTCTTCTCCCAATGGAAATCCCGAATATGAGCCGGAAGACTTCTCGCCGGAGGAGTGGTTTCAATTTGAAACCAATCCTGAAGATGAGGATGAATGCGATGTGGAAATTTGTATGGTAAATGAGTTTGCGCCCGAATCCGATGATGTGAAGCGCATCGCCATGGGCGACACGACCGTAGCTCCGGCAGTAATGTGGGAGCTGCAACGGTATATTTACGAGCGCTTGCAGGGCGAAACGGTACAAAACACTTCTATTCTCCACTTCCTTGCGCAGTCCGACTCCAACACAATTGGGGCTTTTTACAGCATCAGCAAGGGCATTGAGGCGCTTTTTGCAGCCGATACCACTACTGTGGCGCTACTCAAAGCCAACTTGATCTTTGCAGAGGAAAAATTAGACAGCATCGTACTCATTGACCTGGCTTTACCCGAAGCGGATTCAGCGGAGGCTGTCTTGCTGTGGGCAAGCAGGGGGGAGTTGGAGAGCCATTTATTTATGCTGGCGGAGGACAATACAGCATTGGCACAAGACTTGGCCAATGCGTACAGCAGCGAAGCAGAAAAGTTGCGGAGCCGAAACGACAGCATTGTCGTTGCGACAGACTACGAATACAATGAAAAGGCTGTCAACGATATATACCTTTCTCGCCTTGCAGAGTTGTCGTTTGTGCCTGATTCCTCAGAAGTGGCCCTGTTGGAGAGCATCGCTGAGCAGTGCCCTTTCACGGGCGGCAATGCGGTATATCGCGCCCGGGCATTGCTTATGCTCCTTACCGGAGAAGCTGCTGTTTACGATGATTCTCTTGCCTGTTTGCCGGTACAGGCATTGACGGCGCCCCCGGATATTGCCATAAGCCAGGCGATTCATCCAACAAGAGAACTAAAAATATATCCCAACCCAACTCAAGGCGAAGTGGATATAATTTGGAATGAAGCGGTGGAACAATCGGGACGAATTGCCATTTTCGATCTTTTTGGAAGACAAATACAGCAAGTTCAGGTGCCTGTAGGAAGCATGGGGCAAAATCTGTCGCTCCGGCATTTACCCAAAGGCTTGTATGTGGTGCGAACCTGGTTGGACAATCAGGAATTTGTTAACAAACTCGTGATCAAACATTAATGGTTTCACTTTACAGGGGTATTTTCTATGGCAACATGCCGCAGGAGATACTCCTGTTTTTAATACCTCGAATAATGAAAATTCTATCCATATTTCATTGCATGTTTTTTTTCTTACTTGCTGCCTACGGCCAAAAGCACGACTATGTGTGGCTATTGGGCGGCAACAACCAAACCATGCCGGAGTGGGCCGGTACGACGATTGATTTTTATACCGATCCCCCGGATTTGTACTACGAATTCAAACAGATGTATCTACGTCAAGCCAACGCCAGCATGTGCGACACCGCCGGCAACCTGCTGTTTTACACCAACGGCATTTATATAGCCAATGCGCTGCACGAGCCGATGGAGAACGGGGCGGGGCTGAATCCGGGTGCACTCGCTCAAGAGCAACAAAATTACGGGTATATTTTAAGCCAAGGTGCATTAGCACTACCCATGCCGGAGCATGACAGCTTGTATTATTTGTTGCACATGGATCGAGTAATAGTATTTACTCCAATAAGCGTTTTCTCTCAATTTTTTTATTTTTCGCTAATTAATATGAATAGTAATAATGGGCTTGGCAGGGTAGAAATAAAAAATATGGTAATCCTGAACGAACAACTACACAATGGCAAAATAATAGCCACCAAACACGCCAATGGCCGGGATTGGTGGCTTTTGATACGGAAATATTGGACCAATCAATATTATCGGATATTGCTGACCCCGGCAGGGCTATCAATAGTGGGAATACAAATTGTAGGAAGTGAAATTCCATCCAATTCTATCGGGCAAGCTACTTTTTCCCCAGATGGTTCAAAGTATGCAAACGTTCATGTAACCGGTGTTGTTGGTGACCCCATTTATGTGAGTATATATAATTTTGATAGATGTACAGGCGAATTAAGTAATCCTGTACAGTTTACCTACGCAGACAATGCAGCTTGTGCGGGAATTGCCATCTCTCCCAACAATCGCTTTTTGTATGTATCCTCCCGCAGCTATGTGTATCAGTACGATTTACATGCCGACGATATTGAGGCGTCACGCATTACCGTAGCGGTTTATGACGGCTACTCTGAGCCAATCAGCCAACATGCCCGTACTACCTTCTATCTCGCCCAATTGGCTCCGGACGGCAAGATTTATATCAACAGTAACAACACCGTAAAACATCTGCATGTCATCAACAACCCCGACTCTCTGGGCTTGGCTTGCGATGTATGCCAACACTGTGTAGAGCTTCCTACTTACAACTCCTTCTCCCTCCCCAACTTCCCCAACTACCGCCTGCATCACTTGGAGGGCAGCCCCTGCGACACCCTGCGGCAGCCGCCGGTGGCGGAGTGGCAGCATGAGCCGTTAGGCTTGGAAGTAGGCTTCCACGATGCCAGCTACCACGACATCCGCGCCTGGCACTGGAGCTTCGGTGATGGGGCTACGGACACCGTGCCCAACCCGGTACACAGCTATGCGGCAGAGGGGGTGTATAATGTATGCCTCAGCGTGAGCAATCCGCGCGGTGCGGATACGCTGTGCCGGGAGCTGCAGGTGTTGGTGAGTAGCGCAGGTTTCGACTCCGCTCAACCAGCGACGGCGGTGCGGGTGGAGATATGGCCGAATCCCGTGCCGTCTAACGTACCGGCGACTTTAGTCGCTGAAAATCTGCCGGCGACTGAAGTCACCGGCACCCTGCGTGATGCCCTGGGGCGCACGGTGTTGCGCTTCACCGCGCAGGTAGTGAACGGCCGCATCCGGCAGGACCTGGATGTGAGCGGTTTGGCGGCGGGGGTGTATTTTTACGAGTTGGTTTCCCCGGACGGTCTGTGGTTGGGCGGCGGGAAGTTGGTCATTGTGCGTTGAACATCGGTCATTGAACATTTTTGAAATGTACAATTTTCAATGTATAAGCGCAGTACTCACGGGGGCATTGAAGTATCACAAAAACAGAAGGCACAAAGTCGGGAAATGTCCCTTCTTTGTGCCTTTGTATTTTTGCCCGCTGTTATTGCGAGTTCGGCGTCAAACTAAAAGCAGAGGCTACTGTAGCACCACCTCTTTTTCCTCCACCATTTTGCGGATGTTGATGAGTGCGTAGCGCATGCGCCCCAAGGCTGTGTTGATGCTCACACGGGTGAGTTTGGCTATTTCCTTGAAGCTCATATCTGCATAGTGGCGCAGAATCACGACCTCGCGCTGCTCGGCGGGAAGCATATCCACCAATTTGCGGATTTTGTCGTGCGTTTGGCTGCGGATCATAGACTGCTCCGCGTTCAGGTCGGCGTTTTGCAGCACATCAAAGATGTCGAACGTATCCGTGGGGGATACTTGCGGGCGCCGTTTGTTGCGGCGGAAGTAATCCACACACATGTTGTAGGAAATACGCATGGCCCACTGCAGGAATTTGCCCTCATGGTTGTATTTCCCCTTTCGGAGCGTATCTATGATTTTGATGAAAACCTCCTGAAAGATATCTTCTGCAAGGCTTTGATCCTTGACAAAGAGATAAATAGAGGTGTAAATTTTCTGTTGATGGCGATTGAGGAGTTCCTCGAAAGCACGTTCGTCACCGTCGAGGTAACGTACAATAAGCTGCTGGTCATTGAGCGGAGTAACTTGCATAACTAAAAAGTTTTAGTACGAAAGAAAAAAAGAGTACGAACTTGTTTAGTGTAAAAGTTACAACCGATAATGCATGCTTTTGATGAAAAGATAAAAAAGTGCTTTCGCTTTTGAATAGGGTTCAAAGATAAGGGGCTTTTTCATTTTTGCACGCCATCGGGTACATTTTTTTCATTTTTTAACGAGATATTAACGGTTTGGAAACAATTTTTTTGAATCGGCCTTTTCAGTTTTTCCTTGGCCTTCAAGGTTTTAGTACCCGAGGGCGCCTCTCGTAGTTGCGAGTTTCAGCTAAGGGCTTCGAGTTGTAAGCGGGTACTCGGAAGCTTGTAGCTAAAAACCCTAATGCTCATGGTCAAGCTCGGCGCTTTGTGCGGAAACGTAATAAGCGCCTTTCACCACAATGCGGGCGTCTGCCGGTAGCGCCTCTGCCGCCGACACCGCCACAAACCCGTCGGCGGTAGCGCCGGTTTTGGCGGCTACCTTTCGGAAAACATAGCCTCCTTCTTCCATGCCTTCCAATACAAAAATGTATTCCCCGTCGCCCTCCCTGACCACCGCAGATACAGGCAAAACAGCCGTTTCGCTGCCCGCCGCCGGCGCGATGCGGGCTTCCATAAAGGCGCCTTCGATGAGGTTATCGGTCGGAGCGTTTTCAAAACGCGCAAAGGCTCGCAACGCCTTTCGTTCCTGATCTACGGAACCTTCCATACTATATATGACGGCGGAATATGTACGCTCCGGAGCCGCCGGAAAGTGCAGCAATACCTTGGCGCCGGGCTTCACACGGAAGATGTCTTTTTCAAAAACATATACCACCGGCTGAATTTTGGAGTAGTCGGCAATATCGCAGAGGGTTGCACCCGGTGTGAGCATGGCGCCCACATTTTCATAAATGGCCGTAATACGTCCGCTGATGGGCGCTTTGAGCAGCAGGGTAGTTTTCAGATTATCGGCGCTCACCTGCTCCGGAGCCATTTGGAGTTGTTTGAGTTTGGCCGCCTGTATTGCTAAGGACGTCTCCGCCTGCCGGAGTTCGGCTTCTGCTTTTTGAAAATTCTTGGAAGCAGTTGCATTGTCGGAGGCCAGGGCTTTGTAACGCTCAAACTCTGCCCGGAGGAAGGGCAGGAGCGCTTTTTGTTCCAAATATTCTTGCTGCAAATTCAGTAAGTCCGGTTTGTGCAACACGGCTATTATATCGCCTTTGCGCACCGATTGATTGAGCGATACTTTCAACTCCGATACGATGCCCTCCGTGAAAGCGCTCACTGCAGCGGTGTGCTCTTTGCCCAAAAACAGCTCTGCGCTCGCAGTCGTGTATTCCTGCACCAGACGAGAACTGAATCCTCCGGTTTGGATGCCGGCTTGGTCGTATTGTGCTTTTGTGAGCAGAATGTGCCCCTCTTCATCGTGATGATGAGTATGCGAATCCTGCGCTGCTGCCGGCTCCACGTCTTTTTGGCGACAGCCTGCAAATGACAGCAACAGGGAGAGTAGTATGCTGCATACGATGACATTTTTCATGGTTGTATTTTTTTCTGATGTTTAAATTTATCACACGGACTCGCAGCTCGTAGCTCACAGCTCGCGACTTGCAGCTAACCTACTGCCCCGTCAGTGCCTGCAATTCAATGACGGTGATGTTCAGTCCGAATAGGTTTTCCAAATAATTCAATTCAATGCCGACGGCTTGCTCGCTGAGCGCAGTGAGTTCTGCAAAGCTGATCTCGCCGGCCCGATACTGAGCCGTTGCGGAGCGGAGCAGTTCAGCGGCCAAGGTTTTGCCCCGTTGTTCGTAGTAGTTGAGTTGTATCTCATATTTCTCTTGCTCGTGCAGGAGGTGCGCCATTTCGTTGCGTTGCCGGAGTAGTTCGGAGCGGTAGGTCGCGCTTGCCGATTGCACCTGCACGGCGGCGGCCTCTTGTTGTGTTCGGAGGTTTTTAACGGCCAACGGTACCCGGACGGCGACCTGCCAGCCGGGATAAACCGATCCCGTAGGCAGATATTGGGCCGATACGCCCCCAGCCAAGGAGGGCGCGCGCCTCGCTTGAGTAAGGGCCTGTTGCGATTCGGCTATCCCGATGGCGGTTTTGTTCAAAACAGATTGTGCAGAATTTTCCACTAAAGCAGTGTCTGATAGCGAAAAACTCATGCGCCGGAAAGGCTCCATGACAGGAATGACGGCTTCGGGCAGGCCCAGTAACTGCCCCAGCACCACCCGATCAAACTCTATTTCGTGGCCGGTGGTTTCCAAAGCCAATCGCATTTGTGCGGCTTTATCCTGTACGGCCAACTGCTCCGCCAGTGCAATATCGCCGGCGGCATATCGCCGTTCTGCGGAAGCGGACACCAACTGGTACAGGCTGTCCAGCCGGCTATACAGAGCGGCCTCACTTTCAATAAAGCTGATGTGCAGGTACAGTTCCCGCACCGATTTCACGAGCTGCTGCCGGGTGAGCAGCAGGCCCGCTTCCGCCTGCGTCTGTTGCTGGGCATAAAACAAGCGATGCGCCTGCGTCATCTTGCGCGAGGGGAAAGCCTGATTGATGCCGAAAGCCGTGGTACCGAACATGCCGTAGTCGGGGTCGGCAGCGATGTTGTGGTAAAACTCCGCCGGCTCCCAAGGCTTGGCGGCGCTTTTCAGCAGGGCTTGCTCCTGTATATTGAGCGTAGCGGCTTGTACGGCCGGGTGGTTTTGAAGGGCTATTTCCAGTGCTTGTTGCTCGGTGAGGGGGATTTGGGCATAGAGCATAGGGCATAGGGCAGAGAGGAGCAGAGGGCAGAGGGCATAGAGTGCCGCACTGAGCTTGTCGAAGTGCATAGGGCGGAGGGTACGCTCTAAGGAGCTACGGCGGATAAAATCGACAATTGACAACCGGCAACGGACAACCCACAACGGATAAGACAAACGGATCTTTTTCATTGGTTAGTTTTTTTGCGGAAGAACATGGCGTATAAAACGGGCAACACGATGAGTGTGAGCAGGGTAGAGGTTACTAACCCCCCGATGACTACGGTGGCGAGCGGTCGCTGCACCTCTGCGCCGGCGCCATGCGACAATGCCATGGGTAGAAATCCGAGCGAGGCCACGGCTGCCGTCATCAATACTGGCCGCAGACGAGTAAGCGCCCCTTGCGTGATGCGATCATATACGTTCTGTATGCCTTGTTTTTCCAATTGATTAAAATAGGCGATGAGCACGATGCCGTTGAGCACCGCCACGCCGAAGAGCGCAATAAATCCCACGCCGGCCGAAATGGAAAACGGCATGCCTCTTAATAAAAGAGCGAATACCCCGCCGATGGCAGCCATGGGGATAGCCGTGAAAATCAGCAGGCCCTCCTTTAGCGAATTGAAGGTAAAATACAGCAGCACAAAAATGAGCACGAGCGCTACCGGGACGGCAATAGACAGGCGCGCTTTGGCCGCTTCCAGATTTTCAAACTGGCCGCCGTACGCAACCACATAGCCGGGGGGCAATTGCAGTTGACTTTCAACCGCCGCTTGTACGTCTGCAATGGCGCTTTCCACATCTCTGCCGCGCACGTTGGCGCTCACCACGATTCGGCGTTGGGCATTATCGCGGCTGATCTGCGCCGCGCCGGGCTGAAATCCGATATCCGCTATTTCTGAGAGCGGAATGATACGCCCGGCAGGCGTAATGACGGGCAGGTTTTGTACATCGGCAATGCCGGCCCGGTGGGCCGTGTCGAGCCGCACCACGAGGTCGAAGCGGCGCTCGTTTTCAAATACCACCCCGGCCGCAGCACCGGCAAAAGCGGCGCGCAGCGTTTCGTTGAGGTCTTTGATGTGCAGGCCGTAGCGCGCAATTTTGGGGTAGTCATAGCGCACCACGATTTGCGGCAAGCCCTCTATTTGTTCGGTTTTTACATCCTCTATGCCGGCAATGCCGTTGATTAGCCGCTCTACGCGATGGCCGGCGCGGGACAGTGAATCTAAGTTTTCACCAAAAATCTTTACGGCAATATCCGAACGAACGCCGGTCATCATCTCATCAAAACGCATCTTGATGGGCTGTGTAAACTCGAAGGCCATACCGGGAATGTCGTGTACTTTCGCTTCTATAAGCTCCACCAATTCATCCTTTGTGGAGGCCCGCGTCCACTCCGATTTGTCTTTCAGCAAAATGATATTGTCGGCGGTTTCTATGGCCATCGGGTCGGTGGGGATTTCTGCGGAGCCGATTTTGGAGATCACCTGTTCCACCTCGTCGGGGAAGTTTTCGAGGATGAGATTTTGCGCGAGTCGGTGGCTCTCCAGCGTTTGCGTCAGCGAAGTACCGGGCCGCAGAAAGCCGTGCATCATGATGTCGCCTTCATCGAGGGTGGGAATAAATTCGCCGCCCATGCGCAGGAAAAGTCCTGTCGAAAGCGCCAGTACGAGCGCTGTGGAGACAATGACTGTTTTGGGCCATTGCAGCGCCCATTGGAGCGAAGGCGCATACAGGCTTTTCAAAAAATTGATAATCCGGTCTGCAAAATTTACCTCTGTTTTGATTTTTCGGCTCAACACCAGCGCCGATATGGCGGGCACATAAGTGAGCGACAGCAACAAGGCTCCGATGAGTGCGAAGGATACCGTTTGCGCCATCGGTTTAAACATTTTGCCCTCCACCCCGGTGAGCGATAAGATGGGCAGATAAACAATGAGAATGATGATGATGCCGAACACCGAAGAGCGCATGACCCGCCCCGCCGCCGTAGCCACGTTTTCATCCATTTCCGGTTGTGTGAAACGATCCGCCGCATTCCCGGCCCCCTGTCGCTGCAATACCCGCACCGCCAGAAAATGCAAGGTGGCCTCCACGATGATGACTGCTCCGTCCACAATGAGACCGAAGTCAATGGCGCCCAGTGACATGAGATTGGCGCTGACGCCGAACAGGTGCATCATCCACAACGCGAAAAGCATGGACAGCGGAATGACGGAGGCGATGAGTACCCCGGCGCGCCAGTTGCCCAACAACAGCACCAATACGAAGATAACGATGAGCGCGCCCTCCGTGAGGTTGTTGCGAACGGTTTTGATGGTGCGATCCACCAGCTTTTCACGGTCTAAGAATGGCGTAATGGTGACGCCTTCGGGCAGCGATTTTTCCACAATCGCCAATCGCTCCTTTACCCGGCGAATGACCCTGGCGGCATTTTCGCCTTTGAGCATCATCACGATGCCGAGCACGATTTCGCCTTCGCCATTGTGGCTCACAGCGCCGTAGCGGGCAGCATGGCCGATGCGCACGTCTCCCACGTCGCCGATGGTGATGGGGATACCGGCTTCGCTGCGCACCACGATTTTGCGCAGGTCGTCCATGGATTCGGCCAGACCGGCGCTGCGTATGAAGTAGGCGTTGTCGGCGTGTTCGATGTAAGCGCCGCCGGTATTTTCATTGGCGTTTTCCAATGCCGTGAATACTTCCTGAATGCCGATGCCGAGGCCGCGCAGCCGTTCGGGATTCAGCGCTACCTCGTATTGTTTCAAAAAGCCGCCGAAACTGTTGATTTCTACCACACCGGGAATGCCCGCGAGCTGGCGTTTGACAATCCAATCCTGGATGGTGCGCAATTCGGTGGCGCTGAACCGGTCTTCATAGCCCGGTTTCGGCTCAATGCGGTAGTGGAGTATTTCACCCAGGCCGGTAGAGATGGGCGCCATTTCGGGCGTGCCGAATCCTTTAGGAATCATCTCCTCCGCCATTTTGAGTTTTTCGGAAATCAACTGTCGGGCGAGGTAAGGATTGATGTGTTCTTCAAAAACGACTGTGATAACGCTCAGCCCGAAGCGCGAAATGGAGCGCAGTTCAATCACGCCGGGAATGGAGCGCACAGCCGTTTCGATAGGCGCGGTCACAAATTGCTCTACCTCTTGTGTGGCAAGGGTGGGACAAACGGTGAGCACTTGCACCTGATTGTTGGTAATATCGGGTATGGCATCTATGGGAAGTTGGAAAAAGGAATACACGCCGGCAAAGATCAGCGCAGCCGTAAGCGCTCCTACCACCAACTTATTTTGTATAGATAGCCGGATAATGGCATCAAGCATCATGGTTGTTTTTTAGCAGAATGGGGAAAAAAGAGCAGGGAATACTCAGCCCATTCGGGGCGGCTGCCAGATGCCGGAGGAGAGCCAATAAGAGGGGAGGGTTTCATCGCCCGGAGCGGGCGTTTGAAGAACTGTTTGCGGAGGGGTCAATTGCCAGTGAACGGAGGCGGGAAGCGCCGGTACGCTGCACGAGCAAGCCATGACGTGCGAATGGCTGTGGGAGGTTTTGCCCGGCAAGTCGCTGTGGTTGTGATCGCTGCGGTGGTCGGCAAATGCCTCGCCGTAATGCATTGTCAGGAAGTCGAAGAAAGACAGTTCCGGCGTTTCGGCCCGGTGCTCGTGGTAGTGTTCGATGAGCTGCGCGCATTTGACTAACTCTTCTTTGACGCCGGCCGGTAGGAGGCTCACGAAAAGATAGAGGAGTAGAAATAATATGCCGGCTGTGCGATTCACAGGGCAAAAGTAATTATTTTTTTCAGTCGGGTTATAGCGTGTGTTTTACAAATTGCACAAAGACAGGATTTACAGGATGTGTCGGTTTGAAATCCGGTTAATCCGGTTAATCCAAACTTCGCCTCGTTTCATTGCCTCTTTACACAACCCCTACATTCTAAGATGGGCGCAATTTATGCACATAGAGTTTGCCCATGTATCGGCCGTCAACGTCGCGCTGGAACTCGAAGCTCGCGGCTCGAAGCTCGCAGCTAAAAAGCCCTCGTTCTCCCCTACGCACTAATCGCGAAATTTTAACACTGTCAAAAAAAAACGAAAAAAGATTTGCTTTTTATTTTTCGCAGTTTACTTTTGTCGTGTTGTTTTAATTTATTTTCAAAAGATAGTTTCACGCCTAAAACTGAAAACGGATAAACAAAAAACCATCTGACGCCATCCCGCGGCCAGATGCCCTGTGCTGAAAAAGCAAACGAATTACACACAACGGATTAACAAATACAAGGTGGACAACACTGCTGCGACCGACGCAGTACGGGAATTGCTGTGCTTTTATATGCTGCATTCTGTATCGGTTGTACCGGCAATATGTTAAATTGTCAGAAACTCTATCATAAATCACAGAGCCGTGCGAAAAGCAACCGGCTTACCGGAATGAAAACATAAGATCGCAAGTGAGCTACTGCGAGGCATGAATGGGTATTTCTGACGGCGGACAAAGAACTGAACCGGCTACGCCTGTAATGGCCAAGTAGGGAAAGACTTTATTAACATCAATAATTATGAACTCCAAACTTGTTATCGTAATTTTGGCCGTGTTGCTGTCAGTTAGTAGCTGTAGTAAATTATTAAATGAAGATACCCAGACCATTGGCTTAGATCGCACTGCGGTTGAATCTTTAAGTAATCAGCTATTTTTAACACTTGCAGACAGGGTTTTTTATTCAGATCATTTCCAGCAGCTATTTTTAATTCAACGAGACGCGATTGTTAAAATTTCTGCTCATATTGAATCTGACAGCATTGAGCCCGAAGGTTTTAAAGCGTATTTAGAAAGCCTCTTGAGTTCAAATCTAATAGGCGAAGAGGACATTCTTTTTTTAATGAGTGTGCTGGAGATTGAGAGCATGAATGATTTTATAGCATATTCAGATAGTATTAGGGCACTCCAATTGTCCCTAGAAGCAGGCTTCCCGACGCTATACTCCAATACGACGGAGGGGGATAGTCTTCGGTCGGAGATAATTTCAATGCTTGTTGACTCCTTTGATGATTACAATGCGAGTAGTGGTAATGCTATTGATTTTCGAAGTGGAGGATGTTGTGGCTGTGCTAGTTCTGCGGCTGGATGTGACTGGTATTCTTATTGTTCGCAGTATAGGCAGTGTGCCAATAATGCTTGGTCGAGCGGAATACAAATTTTTCTTGGGGCTACTGGTGTCGGGGGGCTGGCAGGACCCTACGGTGCTGCGTTAGGCGGCAGTATTGGTGCTGTTTTTGGGAGTTATTGGGTTGCTTCGGGTATTGCACTATGCCAATTGCAGTTAAATCACCAATGCCAGAGGTATTGCCCATGTTGGTAAAGCGGTTCGACCCACCTTTTCAATTTCTTGCGAAATATTGAAGGCCGTAATACATCATCAAAAATATTTGACATGAACGAATTAACAATTAAAAAAATCAAAGAGTCAATTGCCAAAATGGATGCTAATTCAAATCGAGTTGGCGGATTAATAACCCTTTTAGGGTCTTTGATAGGGCTATCTCCTCTTTTTTTTGAGGAACAATTCTTTGAACAGATAACCATGCAAAGAATTGGCAAAGAGCAGATACAATTTACCGGTCTACTCATTTCATTAATAGGCATGGTAGTTTTTAACAGAACCATAGCAATCATTGTTATGGTCGTAGTCTTATTGAGCTATATAGTTGTTTTTCTACTGTAGTAGTGATTAAGGAATTATATAGAATAACATACCTGCTCGAAGTCATTCTTGACGGAAAGATCAGTGCCAGAAAAAAGATTGTGAGAGTACAATAAAATTTATTCAAAGCTGCCGGCGATGACCGCATTGGGTCATCGCCGCAATAAATTTAGGTTATGAGACATGGATTACTCACTGTTTTTTCATTTGGATTGTTGTGTGTTTCCCTAACCGCACAGGTGCCGGATACGACCTTTGGGCTACCTTAATTCCTATAATGGGTTTAACTATATTCCGGGGATGACCGGTTCGAACTTCAATAACCGAAGCAATCGGTGCTATGCCGCCCTGCACCTGCCGGACGGAAAAATCATGCTGGCCGGGCACACAAGCGGCAGCGACGGCACAGACCTGGCGCTGGTGCGGCTACTGCCCAACGGGCACTATGACGAAAGCGCCGGGCCGGGCGGGCGCATGAGGATAAACCTCGGCAACCATGCAGACATTTGTCTGGCGGCCGTTCTCGACGGTGAGGGCAGAATTGTTGTAGCCGGCTGCGCCCGGCAACAGGGGCCACTTGGATATACCGGGCTGGTAGCGCGCACCGACATCAACGGCCAGGTGGATACTCAGTTCGGCAATAACGGCCATGTTATTAGTCATTGGATGTAATCCATCTGCCTCCGGGGATGTATGTGCTGGAAATCTACGGAAGCAGTTTTAGAAATGTGGAAAAAGTGATTATCCAACGATGATAGTGGATATGAAGGACCAGCCCGCCGCATTTTTGTGTTGCGTATCTAAATTCAATTCATAACTTCGCCGGGCATTGTAACATCCTTAATATCCTTGTATGATTACTATTGACTACATCGTATTTGCCATGTACGGCGTGCTGATTGTGAGCCTGGGTCTGTACATGTCCAGAACCAAAAAAGGCACAGAAAAAACGGCTGAAGATTACTTCCTGGCCAGTAAGTCGCTCCCCTGGTGGGCCGTCGGCACCTCCCTGATTGCCGCCAACATCTCGGCAGAACAGATGATCGGCATGTCGGGGCAGGGGTTCGGGATGGGATTGGCCATTGCCTCGTATGAGTTTATGGCGGCGGTGGCGCTGTTGGTGGTGGCCAAATACTTTCTGCCCATATTCCTGAAAAAGGGCCTTTACACCATTCCGCAGTTTGTGGAACAGCGATTCAGCAAAGACCTCAAGACCATTCTGGCCATTTTTTGGATAGCGCTCTTCACCTTTGTCAACCTGGCAACCGTCCTGTTGCTCGGCGCGCTGGCGATGGATACCATCATCGGCACGGGCGACGGCAGTTTGTTGCTCATCAGCATGATCGGTTTGGCGGTGGTGGCTATTGCCTACTCGGTTTATGGCGGTTTGTCGGCAGTAGCCTGGACGGATGTTCTGCAGGTCGGCTTGTTGATTTTGGGCGGTTTGATTACCACTTACTTAGCCTTGCAGCACGTTACCCCCGACGGAAGCGCCGTTACCGGGATGAAACACGTGTTAGAAACGGCATCCGATAAGTTTCACATGATTTTGCCCAAAGGGCACCCTTCTTACGGCGACTTGCCGGGCATCGCCGTACTGATCGGCGGTATGTGGGTGGCCAACCTCTACTATTGGGGTTTCAACCAATACATCATACAGCGAGCATTGGCGGCCAAGAGCTTGCGCGAAGCCCAGCGGGGCTTGGTTTTTGCAGGTTTCCTCAAACTCCTCATTCCACTCATCGTGGTGGTGCCCGGCATAGTAGCCTGGGTGATGTACTCCCAGCCGGAAGGCACGGCCATGATTGCAGGCATTCGGGAAAGCCTGACGGTGACGCGTCCGTATGAACCCAATGACAATGCCTTCCCCTGGCTGATACGGTCTTTTGTACCGGCGGGCTTGCGCGGGTTGGTGGTGGCAGCCTTGGCGGCGGCCATTGTATCGTCGCTGGCATCCATGATGAACTCCATTTCCACCATCTTCACGATGGATATTTACAAGGAGTATTTCAACAAAAAATCTACGGAACGCAGCTCGGTCAATGTCGGTCGCATCACGGCGCTGGTAGCCATTGTCATCGGTATCATCATGGCCGTTGCCTTGCAGAATTCCAAAGGCATATTCAACGTCATTCAGGAATACACCGGCCTGGTGAGTCCCGGCATTCTGGCCATATTTATGCTGGGCTTGTTTTGGAAAAAAGCCACCAATAAATCGGCGCTCTGGGCCGCAGTTTTATCCATCTTGTTTGCCTTTACCTTTAAGGTGGGCAAAATCATGGGCGTTCTTACCAAAGAGGGCGCCATAGTGGACGGCGCCTCCGGTTTGGAAAAATTCTTTGGAGGCTTGAGCCAAATTCCCTGGATGCACCAAATGGGGCTTACCTTTATCTTTACCTGCATTGTCATTGCGGTGGTGAGTTACGCCGGCGGTACCGGTAAGGACGACCCTAAAGGTATTGAGTTGGAGGAAGGCGTTTTCAAAACAGATTCCAGATACAACATCGGCGCTTTTGCCATTCTGTTGATTCTGGCGTTTATATATGCCATCTTCTGGTAGGAATGACCATAAACAAAGTAACTGCCGACACGGATACTGGCGCCATGCTGCAACAACGCTTTCGCGAAACGCGCCGGCGCACGGAGTGGTTGTGCCGCCATTTGGAAACCGAAGACTTTGTGGTACAACCTGTCGTGGACGTAAGCCCGCCCAAGTGGCACCTGGGGCATACGACCTGGTTTTTTGAAACCTTTGTTTTGATGTCGCATCAGCCGGGATACCGGTTATTTCACGAGGATTTCAGCTTTGTTTTCAACAGCTATTACGAACATGCCGGCAAGCGCGTGTTGCGCACCGACCGCGGCAACCTCAGCCGGCCCACCGTGGCCGAGGTGTTTCGTTACCGCGCTTATGTAGATGAGGGCATGGAGCAGTTGTTGAGCGGCCAATCCCTCCCGACGGAGGTCGCCACGCTTATAGAATTGGGGATTCATCACGAGGAGCAGCACCAGGAACTATTGGCAGCCGATATCAAATACATCCTCGGCAACAACCCCTTGTTTCCGGCCATAGCGGTGTTGTCTCAATCGGTTGAAGCTAAAGAAGAAAAGCCGGACGGCCCGGAGTGGATCAGCGTGCCCGAAGGGGTGTATGAAATCGGGTTTGCCGGCAACGGCTTTTGTTTTGACAATGAACTGAACCGGCACAAGGTATATCTCGGCGCATACCAGTTGTGCAATGCCTTGGTGACCAACGGCGAATTTTTGGAATTCATAGCCGCCGACGGCTACGGCCACTTTGCGCATTGGCTGTCTGACGGTTGGGGATGGGTCAAAGCAAACAATATTCAGGCGCCTGCATACTGGCACAAGGTAGAGGGGCAATGGCATTATTACACCTTCAACGGTTTGGAGTCGGTAGCGCCGGATGCGCCCCTGTGTCATATCAGTTTTTACGAAGCCGATGCTTTTGCACGATGGCGCGGCCGGCGCCTGCCCACCGAAGCGGAATGGGAAGCGGCCGCCGGGAAATTCAATTGGGGCCGCCGATGGGAATGGACCAACTCGGCCTACCTGCCGTATCCTGGATTTGCCGCTGCGCCGGGAGCAGTAGGGGAGTACAATGGCAAATTTATGATCAACCAAATGGTGCTGCGCGGCGCGTCCGATGCTACTCCGCCCGGACACTCGCGCCCCAGCTACCGCAATTTTTATCCGCCCTGGATGCGGCTGGCCTTTGCGGGAGTGCGGCTGGCCGAGTGAGGCTGGTAAGAGGCAAGTTGGCAAAAGACAAGGGGCAAATTGGCAAACGGGAGCAAGGCAACTTTGCTCAGAACAACCAAAAAACCATGCTTCGACTTACTTCGACAGACGCTTCGGCGTCGCTCAGTACAAGTTGCTCAGCATAAACCACAACAACCATGATCGTTTACGAACCCAACAAGAATTTTTTTCGCGACATCGGGCACCTGACCCGGAGCTGGACCATGCAAAAGGTGATTCGCAGCGCATTCGCGATAGGACTGTATTGTTTATTGATCTGCGTACTGGCGGATGTGTTCCGCGTTATGTTCAACCTACCCTCCAATCTGTTTTCGCTCCTGGGCATCGTGCTGAGCATCCTGCTGGTGTTTCGCACCAACACCGCCTACGACCGTTGGTGGGAAGGTCGAAAACAGTGGGGCGCATTGGTCAATGACTGCCGCAATCTGGCCGTGACGGCGCAGGCTACCTTCCCGGCAGACGACAAAAAGAGCCGCAAAGAAGTAGCGGCGCTCATCTCCAATTTTTGTATTGCGCTCAAAGAACATTTGCGGCAGGGCGTCAAAAAAGAGGAGCTGATACTGTTGTCGGACGAGGAGCGCGCTGCGCTGGAATTTCGCAACCACATACCCGCCTATTTCTCACAGCGCCTGCACGAAAAAGTACAAACCATGTACCGTAGCGGCGCCATTGATTACGCCGATGTGCGCAATTTCAAACCCCACCTGCAAGCCCTGCTCGACATCGCCGGGGCCTGCGAGCGCATCCGCAAAACGCCCATTCCCTTCTCGTATGCCGTATATGTGAAAATACTCGTGGGCGCGTATGTGCTCATGTTGCCCTTCGGTATGATTCACGAACTGGGCTATTGGAGCATCCCCGTGGTCATGTTTTTGGGCTACACCTTCATCGGCATTCTGATGATGGCCGAGGAAATTGAAGACCCTTTCGGGTTGGACTGCAACGACTTGCCTACCGGCGATATAGCCCATACCATCAAGGGCAATGTGTTTGAAATTTTGGAAGTGACGCACAAACAGGCGGAGGAAGAGAAAACCATTTTGTACGAAAAGCTATTCTAAAGAAAATTTGAACAAAAGATCATCGGACATTGAACACCTTTGCACAAGACATTCTGGAGGGCTTGCGCCGAAACCCCAAACGGCTGCCTTCCAAGTATTTTTATGATGAAACCGGCGACCGGCTTTTTCAGCAAATTATGCACCTGCCGGAATACTATCTCACCCGCTGCGAAACGGAAATTCTGGAAACGCATAAAGACGCGCTGCTGCAAAGTATGCAGGGCAATGCCTTTGACCTTATAGAACTGGGCGCCGGCGACGGCTTGAAAACCAAGATTTTATTGCAGCACTTTTGGGCGCAGGGCGCCGATTTCCGATATGCGCCGGCAGACATCTCGCCGCATGTGCTCCAACTGCTCGAAACCGGCGTGCGCGCCCTCCTGCCTGACTTGGAAATCATTTCCCGTCAGGGTGATTATTTTGTAAACCCGGCCGCCGTTTTGCCTCCGGGTGAGCGCCGCAAATTGGTACTTTTTCTCGGCTCCAACATCGGCAATTACACACAGCCCGGCGCGAGCGAACTCCTGCGGCGCATTGCGGCACAACTGCGCCCCGGCGATCTCCTGCTCATCGGGTTCGATTTGAAAAAAAAGCCCTCCGTTGTGCTGGCAGCCTACAATGACGCAGCCGGCGTCACCCGCGATTTCAACCTCAACCTGCTCCGGCGCATCAATCGCGAGTTGGGTGGCAATTTCGACCTCAATGCCTTTGAACATTGGCCGACCTACAATCCGCAAACCGGCGATTGCAAAAGCTACCTGCTGAGCCGAGGCGCTCAAACCGTTGAATTGAAGGCCATTGGCGAAGCAATCCATTTCAATGAATGGGACGCCGTTCAAACCGAGCTGTCGCGAAAATACGACCTAAATGATATAGAAAATGTAGCTACAGAGGCCGGATTTCGCATACGCGAACACTACCTTGACGCCCGGCGCTACTTTGCCGATTCTTTGTGGGAAAGGCTGTAAAACTTTCCGTACGATGAGGGGTTTTTATGCGTATTCATCCCAAACCCATAAAGCTTATGGATACGCTGAGCGCTTTGCAGAATAACCCTGTTTTCACCAACGTACCCGTTGAACAATTGGAGTGGCTGATTTCAGAGGGCGAAGTCGTCAATCTGCAAGAAGGCGATATGCTTTTTCAATCGGGCGCCCCGATACAATACTTCTTTGTGATTTTGGAAGGCCGGTTTCAGGTCTATTCCATACAGGCCGGGCAGCGACGCGATGCCTTCGTGTTTGAACCCGGCGACATCACGGGCGCATTGCCTTACTCGCGGGGAAAAGTATCCGGCGGTACCGCCGTAGCCATTGAGCCATGCCGCGTTTTCCGGATGAGCAAAGAATTGCTGAAAACCATGACCTGCGATCACTTTGAACTGACGGAAGTATTGGTACACCAAATGACCGACCGGGTACGGGAACTTGGCAAAATACAACAGATCAATGAGAAGATGATGTCGCTGGGCAAGCTCTCTGCGGGTCTTGCGCATGAACTCAACAACCCCGCTGCTGCCATTGTGCGCAGTTCGGCGGCGCTCAAGGCACACCTCTCGCACACCCCGGATAAATTCAAAAAAGTAATGTCCATTGAAGCCATTGACCGACAGGTGGATGTGGTCAACCAGTTTGTTTTTGATAAAATAAGCGCACCTCCTGCAAAAGAGCTTTCCCTCATGGAGCGCTCCCGGCAGGAAGACGATGTGGCGGACTGGCTGGAGGATCACAACGTGAGCAATGCTTACGACATCGCCTCGGTGTTCGTGGATTTCAATGTGCAAATTTTTGATCTGGATGCTTTGGAATCGGAGTTAGGCCCCGACCATTTGGACCCCATCCTCAACTGGGTGTGCAACAACTTCATGACCGAAAAAATCGTAACCGAAATAGAGGAGGCATCCAAACGAATCGGCCATATCGTGGACTCTATAAAGTCATACACCCACATGGACCGCGCCACCTCGAAGGCCAGAGTGCATATCCGGGAAGGCATCGTCAATACGCTTACCCTTCTCAACCACAAACTGAAAGAAAAGCAGATCAAGGTGGTCAAAGAATTTCCCGACGATCTGCCGGAAATTGAGGTATTTGTAGGCGAACTCAATCAGGTGTGGACCAACATAATAGACAACGCCATTGACGCTATGGAACCCGGCGGCGCCCTGCAAATTGTATGCGCTGCAGACAAACGTTGGCTCAAAACCAGCATCATTGACAGCGGAAAGGGAATCCCTTCGGAGATATTGGATTCTATTTTTGATCCATTTTTCACCACCAAAGAAGTGGGTAAAGGCACCGGCTTAGGATTGGACATTGTGCGCAAAATTATAGACCAGCACAAAGGCGAAGTGAAGGTGCAATCGCAACCCGGCAAAACCGAATTCATTATATGTTTACCCATCAACTGAGACGATGAAACAACCCATTATACTATCCGTGGACGACGACACGCAAGTGCTTCGGGCGCTCCAACGCGATCTGCGCGCCAAATACCGGCAGGAATACAAGGTGATGAGCACGACTTCGGCAGCGGACGCCTTGCAAACCCTCACCGAATTGAAAAAGCAAAACGAAGAGGTGGCGCTTTTTGTATCCGATCAGCGCATGCCCGAAATGGAGGGCGTTGAATTTCTGGAACACGCTAAACGCATCTATCCCGAAGCCCGATCGGTATTGCTTACGGCCTATTCCGACATTGACGCTGCCGTGAAAGCCATCAACGATGTAGGGTTGAATTACTACCTCTCAAAGCCCTGGGACCCGCCGGAGGAAAAACTCTATCCCGTGCTGGACGATTTGCTGGAAGACTGGCAAATGAATTACAAGCCTGATTTTAAAGGGCTGCGGCTGCTGGGATACCAGTTCTCCCCTCAATCGCACGAACTCAAAGACTTTCTGGCCGGCAACCTATTCCCCTACCAATGGCTGGATGTGCGGGCGAATGAAAAAGCGCAGGAATTGATGCAGGTACATGACCTCAAAGAATCGGATTTTCCCGCCGTCATTTTTGAAGACGGCACGGTGATGACCCGGCCCGATAAAGCTGTGCTCGCCGAGAAGCTGGGTTTAAAACAAAGAGCCTCACAAGACATATACGATGTGGTGATTGTGGGCGCCGGCCCTGCCGGGTTGGCGGCGGCGGTGTATGGCGGCTCGGAAGGGTTGCGCACCTTGCTCATCGAAAAACGCGCGCCCGGCGGGCAGGCAGGTACGAGTTCGCGCATCGAGAACTACCTGGGGTTTCCCTCCGGGCTGAGCGGGGCCGATCTGGCACGCCGCGCCGTAGCGCAAACCACCCGGTTCGGGGTGGAATTGTTGTCGCCGTTGGAAGTGTCCGGTGTAGAATTGAAAGACAACTACAAAATACTGCACCTGAGCGACGGCAATGAAATCGTTACCAAGAGCTTGGTTATCAGCACGGGAGTGGAGTATCGCAAATTGGACCAGGACGGCATGGACCGGCTCAGCGGAGCCGGGGTGTATTATGGAGCAGCCACCACCGAAGCGCTCAGTTGTACCGACAAGGAAGTATATGTGGTGGGCGGCGGCAACTCTGCCGGGCAAGGCGCCATGTATTTGTCGCGCTTTGCAGCGAACGTATATATTGTCATCCGGCGGCCCGACCTGAGCGCTACCATGTCGCAATACCTTATAGATCAAATAGCCGCCACACCCAACATTCACATCGTGCCGGAGTCGGAAATAGCGGCGGTTTCAGGAGCGGAACACTTGGAGCAACTGACGCTGGCACACTTCCGAAACGGCGAAACACGCAACGTTCCTGCCGACGCCCTCTTCGTATTCATCGGCACCAAACCGCATACGGAGTGGATGAACATAGACCTGATCCGCAACGACAAAGGGTTTTTGGAAACCGGGCGCGACTTATTGCGTTACGATTCCTTCCGAAAAGCCTGGAAATTGGAGCGGGAGCCTTACCTGTTAGAAACCTGCGTGCCGGGCGTTTTCGCTGCCGGCGATGTGCGCGCCACCGCTATGAATCGAGTGGCTTCTGCCGTGGGCGAAGGAGCCATGACCATCAGTTTTGTACACAAATATCTGGCGGAAATGTAATGGAGGATATGTCTTGAATACGCCTTTGCACAAAGCAACTATAGAGTGCGCTGTAGTGGAAGGTTTCAAAATTCCGGTTCGTGCCATTTTCAATCCGGCGGTGCAAGTGGAAACTTTGGCCCAATTGTAATATTCCCCAACCGCGCCGGCCGTTTGACGCTACGGCCTCACCAGCCGCTGCACTGCATAAAATTTATTGTCAAAAACCAAGGTGAGCACGAACGTTTGCGAAGCGAAGCTGCGGTGCAGGAACAGGGATTGTTCGTTGCGGCCCGCGGTCTGGTTGTCCCATCCTCCGCGCTGCAGGATTTTCCCGTCGAGGGTAGCCAGAAAATAATGGACGTGTCCGGCATAGGGCAACTCAAACGCGATGCCTACCTGCTCCTGTGCCGGGTTGGGAAATACATCGAAACGAAACGGGTTCTTTCCGGCTATTTCTTGTACTTCGGTGAGGCTTTGGCGGACCAAATGTACTGCATACACTGTATTGTCGGCGCTCGTGACACCGGTCTGATTGCTCTCAAACGGATTGCGCGTCGGGCTGAGGATGCCGCCATAGATGTGGCCGATGAGGAAGGAATCCTCTTCAATCTGATTCAACTTGATAATCTCTGTGTCGTAATGCGGCAACTGCCGGTTGGGGATGAATTCTGCACCGGCGCCCTTTAGTCCGGGCATTTCTACGGGCAGTTGATACTCCTGCAAACTTCCATCGGCAAAGCGCGTAACCAAGCTGATGGTTCTTACAAAAGGCACCATGTCGTCTTGTATGAGCTGCCCGTTTTGGTAGTAATATTGACTAATGCCGCCAAAAAACAAAGCGTGCATCCGGTTTTGGATGCTATCGTACAGTGCGGCCTTCGCGCTGTGATAGTTGGATAAATACTGGTTGAAATCAGTAACGGGCGCATATCCATCCTCGGTAATGTCCACGGGATAGAGAAACGGGAGATCGGCCTGTAGCTGGAAAACGCCGGAGGAGATGGTGTATCCGGGCCGGCCGTCGGGGAATATCTGCGGCAGGAGGTTGTAATCCCTGCGGCGCAGGTGAATGGGGTCGGTGACGGCTTCATAGTTGCTGTAGCTGAGTTGCGACCCACTGTTATCAAGCGTAAATTTGCGGATTTGATTGGTATAAATTTGCGAAAAACCGGGGCCGTGATCCGGTCCCATCGGGTTGTAGCGCCCGTCGAAGCGCTGCCCGCCGACGAGGTAAAACCGTTCTCCTATCTTACCCATTTGCCCGCCCGTGACGGCAAAGACATCGTCGGTGATCTGTTTGAAATAAGGCTCAATGGGCGCATTGGTAAGGATGGCGGTTATCAATCCGGACACGTTGACAGCAGTCAGTTTCGGGAATGTGATATACGCATTTGCGGAAGCAGAAAAAGCATACCCGCCGATGAGGTACAAAGTATCGGCATCCTGAAAAAAATTAATATTGGTGGCTTGCAGTTGTTCCCGAATACCCACCGGCAGGTTGTTGATAGAAGCTGCCCAGAACATACGGCTCTCTGGATCAATGACATAGAGATTTGCATTGTTGGATGCTGCGGGAAAGGCATTGAAGGGTTGTCTCGCATGAATGCCGTCTTTTCTGCCGCCTATCACGAGCCATTTGCCTTCGTGCTGCCCGAAAGCGTAGGAATGCAGGCCGGGCAAATTGGCAATCTGAACGGGCGTGAGCCGGAGTTCGTAATCCAGGGGATTTTGGCCGGAAAGCGCAGGTATAGCAATGGCCAATCCCAAACACAAAGCGATGAATGGTTTCATATTGCTCGTTTTTACGGCGAATGTAAGGCAATAAGCACCTTCATGAAGGTGACTTTTGTCACAGAGGTCTATTGCCCTTTGCCAATTCGCCCTTTGCCTTTTTACTTTTACTTTTACTTTTACTTTTACTTCCGAACCGGTCGCCACCTGAAATTCCCTACCTTTGCCGGAAATCCATCAACAGCATGAACCTGCTTTTGCGACAGGCTACCATCATTGACCCCGCATCTCCTTTCGACGGACAAGTCGCCGACATTCACATTTCCGCCGGCCGCATTGCGGCGATGGGCGAATACTTGAACACCCCGGATGCGGAAGTAATGGATGCAAAAGGCGCATGGTGCAGCCCCGGCTGGATAGATTTCGGGGTACAAAGCGGCGATCCGGGGCACGAATACCGCGAAGACCTGCGCAGCCTCAGCGAAGCGGCGCTCGCCGGCGGATACACCGCGCTGATATGCGACCCCAATACCGAACCGGCTATTCACTCCAAATCTGAAGTAGCCTACCTCCTGCGCCAGTCCCGCGATCTGCCGGTGGACATTTTTCCGATGGGCGCAGCCTCCGTCAACTGCAACGGCAAAGACATCACCGAAATGCTCGACATGCGCGCCGCCGGCGCCGTAGCGTTCGGCGACGGCCTTCTGCCTATACAACACAGCGGTCTTCTGATGCGGGCCTTGCAATATGTGACGGCCTTCGACGGCGTGGTCGTGAATCGCCCCTCCGACGGGAACATAGCCGCCGGCGGGCACCTGCACGAAGGCTTGGTGAGTACCCTGCTCGGACTGCGCGGCATACCGGCTCTGGCCGAAGAACTCATGGTGGAGCGCGACCTGCACCTGCTCGAATATACCGGCTCGCGCCTGCACCTTGCCGGGCTTTCTACTGCGGGCGCCGTGGAGATGGTGCGCCGCGCCAAAAAAGCCGGATGGCAAGTGACGGCCTCTGTGGCAGTGCTCAACCTGCTCTTCACCGATGATGCGCTATCCGGCTTCGACGGCAGTTTCAAAGTATTGCCGCCTCTGCGCAGCGCGGAGGATCGCGAGGCGCTGATGGCAGGTCTCTTAGACGGAACCGTAGATTTCATTTTTAGCAATCATGTCCCGTTGGATACAGAAGCCAAGGACCGCGAATTTCCCTATGCCGATTTCGGCGCTACCGGCCTGCAAACCGCAGCGGCGGCGCTCCACACACACCTCGGCGACCGCATCACACCGCAACAACTCGTGCAGTGGCTGGCCGTAAAACCGCGCGAAGTATTCGGATTGCCGATGCCACGCATTGAAAAAGGAGCAGCAGCCGATCTCACCGTTTTTCACCCTGGAACCGCCTGGACGTTCCGCCGCGCCGATGTATTGTCAAAATCTTACAACTCGCCTTTCATCGGTCATGCCTTTCAGGGGCGCGTTTTGACGACGATAAAGGGCAGTTCTTACAGGAAATTCGATACTTAATAGAATTTCGCTTGGACGATTTTAATATTCGTCTCATCTTAGAGCCACATCAAAAAAACACGACGATATGAATACGCTTGACAATCCTGTTTTTGAACAAAAACCGGTATCCAAATGGCCGGTAGCCCTTCGCTGGGGCATCATCGGCGGTCTGGCTTCCGCCGCAGTTTCCATGATTTGGCATGTGGCCGGGCTTACCTCTTATGAGGGTGGGTTCAGTGGCGGAAACATGCTTGGAATGGTAGTAGGCTGGGGCATTACCCTTGGCGCTATTTCGATGGGTATTAAGCAATACCGGGACGACATGCAGGGAGGGTATATCACCTTCGGCAGCGCATTTGGCACAGGTGTTTTGGTCGCCTTGGTGATGGCCGTGATCACGGGTATTTTTACCGCAGTATTTATGTCGGTAATAGCGCCTGAGATAATGGATACGGTTATGGAGCAGACGCGGGAAAAATTAGAAGGCCAGGGTATGGACGACGATCAGATAGAGGAGGCACTCAAATACTCCGCTATGTTTACCGGCCCCGTCGCAATGTCTGTTTTTGCCTTTTTTGGGGGTATGTTCAGCGGCGTTATCTTTTCGCTTATCGGCGCTGCTATTATGAAAAAAGACACCCCCACGAGCATTTAAACGATGAATCAGAATATTTTTAAATACGGACTGTATGCAGGAGCGGGTACCATAGCGTACCTGCTTCTGTTTTACACCCTCGACCCCCGGATGCTATTCAACACCTGGGTACAGTGGAGCTATCGCCTCATTTTTATTGTTTTCATGGTGGCGGCTACTCTGGTGGAGCGCCGCGCTGCCGAGGACGGCTTTAGTTTCCGGCAGGCGGTACGACCGGCCTTCGGCGTGTATGTAGTGGCCAGTTTGATTTACCTCATCTTTTTTTATGTGATGTTCAATTACGTCAATACCGAGTTGCCGGCCATACAGCGGGAAGTATTGGTGGAACAATCGCAATGGATGGCTGAAAAAATGGGCATGGCAGACATGCAGGATCAAATAGAAAAAATAAAAGTGGAAGATTTGCAGGTCACTTTCCGAAATTCCAGCCTCGATTTTATGTGGAGACTCATTTTCGGGTTTATCTTGTCGGCCATTTTGGCGCTCATTTTGAGGAAAGAACGTTAGAGGGGAGCCGCGAGTGAACTCGCAGCTCGCAGCTAAAAAGAACTCACCAGAAAATGCACTTATCCATCGTCATACCGCTGTTCAACGAAGAGGAATCCCTGCCCGAATTGGAGGCATGGATTCGCCGCGTTGTGGAGGAGAAAGCCTACCTCTACGAAATTATTTTTGTGGATGACGGCAGCAAAGACAAATCCTGGCAGGTCATTGAGCAATTGGCTGCGGCCAATCCGAATGTAAAAGGCATCAAGTTCCGGCGAAACTACGGCAAATCGGCCGCGCTCAACCGGGGCTTCGATATGGCACAGGGAAAGGTCGTCATCACTATGGATGCCGATCTGCAAGACAGCCCCGACGAGATACCCGAACTGTACCGCATGATTGCAGAAGATGGCTACGATCTGGTATCGGGTTGGAAACAAAGGCGTTACGACCCATTATCCAAAACGCTGCCCTCCCGGTTTTTCAATGCAGTGACCCGATGGATAAGTAAAATTCAGCTCCACGACTTCAACTGCGGCCTGAAATCCTACCGCGTTGAGGTAGTTAAAAGCATAGAAGTGTACGGCGAAATGCACCGTTATGTGCCGCTACTGGCCAAGTGGGCAGGCTTCGAACGCATCGGAGAAAAAGTAGTGGAGCACCGCGCACGCAAATACGGCGTGACCAAGTTCGGGCTGGAGCGCTTCGTCAATGGCTTTTTGGACCTCATGTCCATCACCTTCGTAGGGCGATTCGGCAAGCGACCCATGCACTTCTTCGGCACGCTCGGCATCTTGTCTTTCGCGGTGGGCGTCGTCATTTTACTTTACCTCAGCATT
Source organism: Saprospiraceae bacterium (assembly GCA_019638385.1). GTDB lineage: Bacteria > Bacteroidota > Bacteroidia > Chitinophagales > Saprospiraceae > UBA2329. The sequence goes on from JAHBTW010000001.1 coordinate 341,261, forward strand.
GCCAAACTGATTTACCAAACCTACGGCATCGCCGACCGGCCGCTGTTTTACTTCGGCATTCTCACCATCATCATCGGCACGCAGCTTTTCGTCACGGGCTTTCTGGCCGAATTGGTCACCCGCAACGCCCCGGAGCGCAACCAATACCTGATTGAAAAACGCATCGGAGGCGAATCATGAAACGCATCGTCATTCTCTCGCCGGCGCACCCGCTGCGCGGAGGCATCGCGGCTTCTTCGGAGCGATTGGCCTCGGAGTTGCAGGAGCAAGGGCACGAAGTGTCGTTGTTGTCTTTTTCGCTGCAATACCCGGAATTCCTGTTTCCGGGAAAAACGCAATACACGAGCGATCCGGCGCCGCCCGGATTGCGCATTCGCGCGGCGGTCAATTCTGTCAATCCTCTCAACTGGCTACGCGTGGGCCGAATGCTGGCCCGCGAGCGCCCCGACATTTTATTGGTGCGTTATTGGCTGCCTTTCATGGCGCCCTGTTTGGGCAGTATCATGCGACTGGCGAGCGGCAACGGCCATACCAAAGTTATTGCATTGGTGGACAACCTCGTGCCGCACGAACACCGCCCCGGCGACCGTATGCTCAGCCGCTGGTTTACCCGCGCGGCTCATGCGTTCATTGCCATGTCGCGCGCAGTAGAGGCACAACTCGATGATTTTGAACCCAATAAAGAAACGGCCTATGTGCCGCACCCGCTGTACGACAACTACGGCGCCAAAGCGGATCGGGCGGAATCCATCGCCCGGATCGGACTGCCGGCGGCGAGCGGCTACCTGCTCTTTTTCGGGTTCATTCGCGACTACAAAGGCTTGGATTTGCTGTTGCGCGCCGTGGCCCGCCCCGAAGTACGCCTGTTAAATTTACACCTGATTGTGGCCGGCGAGTTTTACGGCAACGAAGAAAAATACCGCGCGCTCATTGCCGAACTGGGCTTAGAAAACCAACTCGCCCTGCACAGCGAATACATCCCCGCCGATGCGGTGCGCTATTACTTCGGCGCAGCGGATTTGGTGGCGCAACCGTATCGCTCGGCCACGCAGAGCGGCATTTCGCAATTGGCGTACCATTTTGAAAAACCGATGGTCGTGACCGATGTAGGCGGCCTGCCGGAAATCGTGGAGCACGGCGTGTCGGGCTATGTGACGCCGGTTCGCGAGGAATCCATCGCCGAAGCCATTGTGGATTATTTCACTCAAAACCGCGCAGCGGAGATGACCAAAAGGGTAGGGGAGGCGAAGACCCGTTTTTCGTGGTCGGCCATGACGGCGGCCTTGCTATCTTTGCACCAAAATCTGCGTTGATTATGGCCAAAAGGACGGTGCAAAGAGAAAGCGACATTGAAGAAAGATACTTGAATGATCAGGTTTTGTGGCGCGCTACGGGCTTAGCGGGCGTGGTGCTGGCATTGCTGCTGATGGCCGTACAATGGGCCTGGCCGCATCTCTTCGGCGCAGGCTCTTCTTTAGCCAGAGCGGTGTTGGCCGGTATGAATTTGTTTTTAATCTGGTTGGTGGTAACGAGCACTGTGCGCACGATTCACAAAATCCGTCCCAGCGTCGAATTTTGGCGCTTGTATCTCGCCGGCATCCTAACGGCTCTGATCGGCGTAGTGCTGAAAGAACTGTTGTGGAGCGGCGGGCAGTTTTTGCGCGGCGGCACGGAGGGCGTAGCGTTTAGTTATAAAAGCCTGCTATTTTTCACTGGGGTAGCGCTGATTGCATCCACGGTGGCGCACATCCACCTGCGCGTGCGCAACCGCCGGCTGGGGCAGGTGTTAGAACTCGGCCTCATCGGGCTGATTGCTTTTCTGTTTTTTCACTTCATGCGATAAATCATGCGGGCAACCATTGCAGCCATTATACAGGAGAGCATTGCCGTGAAGCAGGCGCTTGCGGCAGATGAGCCGTTACTCGCGGAGATTGAAGCGGTGGCAAAGGTGTGTATAGAAACCTGTCGCCGGGGGGGCAAACTTCTCTTTTGCGGCAACGGGGGCAGCGCCGCCGACGCGCAACACATTGCTGCCGAATTGTCGGGCCGGTTTAAATTCGACCGACCGCCACTGTACGCGGAAGCCCTCCACGTCAATACTTCCTACCTCACCGCCGTAGCCAACGACTACGGTTATGATGAAACCTTCGCCCGCATGGTACGCGCTGCGGGTCGTTCGGGCGATATACTTTTTGCCATTTCTACTTCCGGCAATTCCGCCAACATACTCCGCGCCGCACAGGACGCGCTATCCATTCCGATGACCGTAGTAGCGCTCACCGGGGCCGGCGGCGGGCAATTGGGCGGCCTGGCACAACACCGGCTTGCCGTTCCTTCCACCGATACGGCCCGTATTCAGGAATGCCATATTCTGATGGGGCATATCTTGTGCGGGTTGATAGAGGATGGGTTGTTTGGATGAATGCAAACGTTGGATGTTACAAACGTTTGGGTGTTACAAACGTTGGGTGCTACAAACGTTGGGCCTCTCCGAGGCCGGGGCATTTTGTGATATATTTTGGTTCTACAAACGTTGGGCCTCTCCGAGGCCGGGGCATTTTGTGATATATTTTGGTTCTACAAACGTTGGGCCTCTCCGAGGCCGGGGCATTTTGTGATATATTTTGGTTCTACAAACGTCGGGCCTCTCCGAGGCCGCATTGCTGTCTCATTGAGGGGTGAATCGCTGTGGCGGTTATTACATCACACGCCGCACGCCGGTAGGAAGCCTCGGAGAGGCTCAATGTTTGTAACAATCAAGGGAAATAAAGCTGCGGGCCTCGGAGAGGCCTAACGTTCTTCGCCTCTCTGAGGCCGCATTGCTGTCTCATTGAGGGGTGAATCGCTGTGGCGGTTATTACATCACACGCCGCACGCCGGTAGGAAGCCTCGGAGAGGCTCAATGTTTGTAACAACCGAGGGGAATAAAGCCGCAGACCTCGAAGAGGCCTAACGTTTCTCACAGTGAAACGCATCAATCGGGCAAAAAGAAATCGAACAGTTGCTTCTGCCCATTTTCCACCTCGAAATCACGCAACATTTTGAGGAATTCCTCTTCAAAAGTACGCTTTTTGTGATGCTCTTTTTGGTTCAGGATGTACTTGCAAACCGTGTCCATGTGCGAACGGCTGTAAGAGAATGCCCCATACCCTGTCTGCCAATCGAATTTGAAGGGGGAAAAGTGTTGATCCCGAATGTAATCGTTTGTCGCGTTTTTGATCTCCCGTACAAGGTCTGATAGCGATTCGGCGGGTTTTTGCCCGATAAATATATGGATATGGTCGGGCATGCCACCGATGGCCGGCATTTTGTGTCCGCGGGTTTGGACGATGCCGGTCGTGTATTTGTAAAGATGTTCTTCCCATTCCGGAAGGATCAATGCCTGACGGTGTTTAACCGCGAAAACGATTTGGATGTACAATTGGGAGAATACGTCGGCCATGGCTTTTGTTTTTTGATGTGGAATCAAAAATAGGAAAAGGCGGTTAGAATTGACAATACACCGGCCCTACTCTTATTCCAGCCGGCGGCTTTGCTTTTGACGAGCCATTGGAGTAGATGGCGTAATACTTACTTTTGTCGCCGATCTTTCAAATAATTGATTTACAATAAAATAATTGCCTTGCAATAGAGCAATGAATGTTTCCTGGCGTAGTAAAAGTGAGGTCGAAAATTAGCATCTCTGTGTTTTTGGACATAATTTTACGCTTGGTTTTTAGCTTTGAATTATTGCTCATGAGGCTACAAGTACTTATCTCATTACAGGTAAGGCGTGGCGTGTTGAAAGTCTATTGGTGTGCCGCGCTATTCCTTTTCCCAACGGGCGCCCTGCTGTTTGCGCAGCCGGTTCCGCCTGCGGCGTTGAATGTGACGGGCTACGACAGCCATATCGAATTAACATGGCCGGCATCCTCTTCGCCCAATGTGATCGCCTATAATATATATCGTGCCGAACCGGCGAGCGGCAGTTTCCAACTCTTCCGTCAAACGGCTTCCAACCGCTTCTTTCTGCTCGATTTCACCGGCAGAACAGATACCTCCTTTATATATAGGGTTACCGCCCTCAACTCCGGCGGGCAGGAAAGCGCACCTACGGCAACGCAGACCGGCACGACGGCGGCCATGAGCGACGACGATTTGCTCACCATGGTGCAGCGCTACACGTTCCGCTATTTCTGGGAATTCGGGCATCCGGTTTCAGGGCTGGCCCGTGAGCGCAACAGTTCCGGTGACATTGTGACTACCGGCGGCTCCGGCTTCGGCATCATGGCCATACCGGTCGCTATTGAGCGGGGCTTCATCACCCGGCAGGAAGGCTTGCTACGACTCATTCAAATCACGTCTTTTCTCGAAGTGCGGGCGGAGCGATTTCACGGCGCTTTTTCGCACTGGCTCAACGGCAATACCGGCGCTACCATTCCTTTTAGTCAGTTCGACAACGGCGGCGATTTGGTGGAAACGGCCTTCCTGATGCAGGGGCTGCTCACCGTGCGTGCCTATTTCAATGAGGATACGCCCTTGGAGGGCGCGCTGCGCGCTGCCGTTACGCGGCTATGGGAAGATGTGGAGTGGGACTGGTATCGCCGCAACAACAGCAATGTGTTGTACTGGCACTGGTCGCCCAATCATCAATGGACGATGAACTTCGCCTTGCGCGGCTTCAATGAAGTGATGATTACCTATATACTCGGCATTGCCTCGCCCACGCATAGCATTCCGGCGAGCCTGTACCACACCGGTTGGGCGGGGGGCAGTGCGTATGTCAATACGGAATCGTATTACGGTTTTCCCATGCTCGTGGGTCCGTTTCGGGGCGGACCGCTGTTCTTTGCGCATTATTCTTATATGGGCTTTGATCCGCGCAACAAGCGCGACGCGTATTGTAATTATTTCACGCGCAATCGCAATCATACGCTCATCAACCGGGCTTATTGCATTGCCAATCCAAAGGGGTATCCCGGCTACGGCCCGAACTCCTGGGGATTGACTGCCAGCGACAACCCGTTCGGCTATTTGGCCCACGAGCCTGTTTTTAATCGCGACAACGGCACTATAACGCCTACGGCGGCGCTCTCTTCGATGCCTTACACACCAACGGAATCCATGGACGCGCTGAAGCACTTCTACCGCGATCTCGGCGACCGCCTTTGGGGCTATTACGGCTTTTACGATGCGTTCAATTTGGAGGAAGATTGGTTTGCTGATTCCTACTTAGCCATAGATCAGGGGCCCATTATCGGCATGATTGAAAACCATCGTACCGGCTTGTTGTGGAATCTTTTTATGTCCAATCCGGAGATTCAGCCTGCTTTGGACTCCATCGGGTTCATACCTGAAGTGAGCGCTGCGGGGGAAGCAGGTTCTTTTCTATTGGGTGCAAACATGCACCCGAACCCGACGCAGGGCGAGTTCACCCTTACGCTTAATGCGCCGCTGGCGATGCCGGCAGAGATTCGACTGATAGATGTGGCCGGACGACCGGTTCGCAACCTCGGAATATTCCCCCTGCAAGCCGGCAAAAATGTACTCCCATTGCAAACTACCGGGTTGCCGCCGGGGCTGTATTATTTGGTATGCCATTCGGGCGGCCGCCATCACACGCTTAAAATTGTAGTTTTTCATAATTAATTAATTTAAAACAAGTAAAACCATGAGAAAAGTCCTACTATTTCTTGTCTCAGCATTCTTCCTCAGCATGGCCGCGTACGGGCAGGTTCCGTATATCCTGTATGAGGACTTCGAAGGCGGGGGTCTGCAGGCCGACTGGGCGCCCCTCAACGGCGCTGTTTTTGCGGCGGTGGCCAATCCCGACATGAGCGGCAACAACAGCAGTACGGTGGGTCAGGTGACCAACAACCCGGATTCCGATTTCAGCTTTATGCTCGTCAATACCGGCAGCAGGGTAAATCTGAGCGAATACAACCAGTTCAAGATTATGGTGTGGTCCCCCGTAGCTCCCTCCCGCTTCTTGTTTAAAATCGAAGGAGGCGGCGCTATTGAGCGCTTTGTGGACATTACCGTAGCCAATGAATGGGTGGAATACACCATTGATCTTGATCTTTCCGGCGGCGCCGCGATCACCGGCCTTACCACTTTCCTGATTGCGTTCAATCCTTTTAATGGATTGGGCGACAGCGACACATATTATTTCGACTTTCTCCGGGCGGAGAAACCCTCGCGGCGCGTATTTGAAACCTTTGAAGGCGCCGCAGCAGCCCTGCCCTGGGTGGAACTGAACGGAACTTACAACGGTCAGGTGGACAACCCGGATGCCGATGCCGTGAACACAAGCGACAAGGTGGGGTCTTATACCAACAATCCCGCTTTTGATTTCAACTTCGCACTGGCCAACACAGGCGGACCGGTGGACATTTCTGAGCTTAACTCATTCAAACTGAAGGTGTGGTCGCCGATAGCGCCCTCGCAGATTCTGCTCAAGTTGGAAGGATCGGGACCGGCGGTAGAAAAGTTTGTGCCCATCACTGTAGCCAATCAGTGGGTAGAATATACTTTCGACCTCTCCGGCGGTGCGGCCAATCCCGGCCTGACCACCTTCCTATTATCGTTCAATCCATTCAACCTGGGCGACGACAATACCTACTACTTTGATGATTTGGTAGCCGTGCGTTCTGCTTTGGTATATGAAGATTTTGAAGATGATTCGGGCATTAGTTGGATCGGCATCAACGGTGTCTATAACGGTGCGGTGGCCAATCCCGGCCCCGATGTGGCCAACAACTCTACCACGGTAGGATCGAATACCAACAATCCCGATTCCGACTTCAACTTTGTATTGGGCACCTTGCCGGAAACTTTTGACCTGAGCGTCAACAACCAGTTCCGGGTCAGTATATGGTCGCCTACGGCCAGCCGGGTATTGTTCAAACTCGAAGGTGGAGGAGAAGCCGTAGAGGCATTTAAAAACATAACGACAGCGAATGCCTGGGTGGAATATCAGTTTGATTTTTCCGGCGCTTCGGCGCTTACGGCGATGGACAAATTCCTCATTTCCGTAACGCCATTTCAACCCGGCAACAGCGATACCTGGTATTTTGACAACATATACGCGACGCCGGGTACGATTTGCGCCGGTGTGCCGCGCGATGCTAAAATCATTGATGATTTTGAGTGCAATCGCAATGCCGCTTACGGCATCGGCAACAAGAACCTGGCCATCGTAAACAATCCCAACCCGACTCCCATCAATAATAGCTCTAAAGTGGGCCGATTTGTGGATCCTCCGGGAGCGTTTTATCCACTGGTGATTGATTACCATGATGTCATCAACCTGAGTACTGACAACTATATCAGCCTCAAACTATGGGCGCCGCGCCCCGGCAATATTCTGTTCAAATTGGAAGGCGGCGCATCGCCCGCCACAGAGGTGTTTGTGCCCGTCACTGCACTCAATACCTGGGTAGAGTACGGCGTTGACTTCTCCGATCAAATTGGTACGAGCCACAAGCGCATCGTTTTTTTCTTCAATGCCGGCGACGACAGCGATCAGGGCGCCGTTTACTATATTGACGACATCAAGCGCACTGTGGTGCCGGTACCGCCGCCACTGGAGCAGTTTGAAGACGGTCCGTTCGGCGGCGCCAACTTAGACTGGCAGCCCTTCAACGACGATAATGTCATACATGGTACTTTTGCGCGCATCGTGAACCCGGATCCGACCGGCGTGAACACCACGGCGCATGTGGGTCGCTATCAAAAGGGCGCTTCTGCTTTCAGCACGCTGACGGCTTTCCTGCCTACCGGCTTAGACATCAGCAATGCGCCGCAGCTCAACTTAGACGTATGGGCGCCCGCCGGTGCAGCCAATGTGACTATGCAGTTGGTGAGCGCTTCACAGGGCAACAAAGAGCGCACGGTGGCTATTCCTTCTACCGAAGAATGGGTGACGCTGGGCTTTGAGTTCTCTGATTTCAGCGATATTGACGACTACGAGGAAATCCGCCTGCTGTTTGACAACGGTGTGGCTTCTTCTGCTATTTACTATTTTGATAATCTGGAGCAAAGCCTGAGTACGGTGGATCCCTGCGAAGGAACCGTTATCAATCCGCTCACGCTCGACGACTTTGAGTGCCAGCGCAATGTGGCTTACACCGCCGGCAACGATCGCTTGGAGGTGGTGACAAACCCGGCCATACAAACGGCCAACGCAAGCCTCCGGGTGGGTAAATACACCGACCCTGCCAATGATCCCTTTGCCGCTTTGGTGTTAGTCCCGCCAAGTGCTTTTGATCTCAATATTTACAATCAGTTCCGCATTCAGGTCTTTGCCGCACAAACGGGGCCGCTCTTAGTGAAATTGGAAGGCGGTACTTCTCCTGCACGGGAAGTTACCGTGCAATTAGATGCGACCAATACCTGGAAAACTTACACAGCTGATTTCAGCATGTTTGCAGGAGAAAACCACACACGGGTGGCGATATTTTTCAACGCCGGCGTAGGCCAGCCTACGGAAGACGAATGGTACTTCGACAACGTATCCTGGGGCAGAGCGCCTTATCGCGGTTGCATTACCACTTTTGAAGACCCGGCATTCAGCGTGAACAACTGGCGCTACTTCGCCAACGGCTCATTGGAGAACACCGTGTTTGCACCGGTTCCCAACCCGAATCCCACCGGCATCAATACGAGCGCTACGGTAGGTCCGTTTGTGGAAGCCGCCGACGGCCAGATTTTTGCAGGCATGTTTGCCAATCTGGAAGCGCCCGTTTCATTGCCCAACAACAACAAGACCATGCGACTGAAAGTGTTGCTCGATCAGCAGGCTTTGGTGGTGTTCAAATTGGAGGCCGGTCGCGATGGTGTGCCGAACTCCGGCGACGTTCCCAATCCGGCTACTGCCGACGACAACTACACGACGCCCGGCCAGTGGCAGGAACTTACTTTCGACTATTCTTTCCTGCCCGATAACGCACTCTACGACCGCATCACGCTCATCATGAATTTCCGCGAAGTGCCTGCTACGGTGAAAACGTATTACTTTGACGACATCACCATCGGCGACCAGAACTGCCCGGGTGCGGTATTTACGTTTGAACCGGTTGTAGAGCAACTGCGCATTATGCCCAACCCGGCACAGGACCGCCTGACGGTGCAAAATGCCGATGGACTGGAGCATCTCGTCATTCACAACGCTTATGGCCAATTGGTGAGAACCGTGCGCAGCAACGGACAGGTTAATCTTCAAATTGACTTGCTCGACCTCTCGAACGGTATGTATGTACTGACCGGCTATAACGCACAGGGACAATTGATTGCAAACGCCAAGTTCATCAAACAATAAACAAACAACGCGATCCGGCTTAGCCGGCGAATACTGTACATTAGGCTGAATTTTGATTTACCGCAAGGATGTGGCGTGCGAAAGGAAGGTGTAAACTCTCCTGCCGCACCCTCGTCCGGGCATCGAATCAATGCAGTTCGGAGTACAGGCTTCGCCGGCAGCCGCCGGGCCGAAAACCTGAAGCTATGCAAAAGGCTAATTTGCTGCCGGCATTGATTTTGGCGTTGCTACTGCCGATGGCTTGCAATCAGGGAGGAAAAGACGGAACGACTGCCGGGCCGGTTCCTTTCAGCGAGGAGGAATTGCAACGCCGTACCTTTCTTTATTTTTGGGAACTGGCAGATACCGTGTATTGGCAAATTCCCGACCGTTGGCCTACGCTGACCTTTTCCAGCATAGCGGCTACGGGGTTCGGCCTTACGGCGTACATCGTGGGAGCGGAAAGGGGGTTTGTACCTCGTGAGGCGGCTGCCGAACGCACGGCCAATACACTGCGCGCCCTGTGGAATTTGCCGCAAGGCCCGGAGGCTTCGGGCGTGAGCGGCTATCAGGGGTTCTTTTACCACTTTCTCAATCTGGACGACGCGCGCCGCTTCAAACAGGTGGAGCTATCCACCATTGACACCGGTCTGCTCATGGCCGGCATTTTGTCGGTACAATCCTATTTTGATGGCGACAATCCCGTGGAGACCGATATACGCCAATTAGCCGATGCGTTATTTCGCCGGGTCAATTGGCCCTGGTTTCTTAACAACAACGGGTTGCTCTCCATGGGCTGGCATCCCGAAAGAGGATTTCTGGACGCACAATGGGACGGCTACAACGAGGCGATGATTCTTTACATCATGGCATTCGGTTCGCCCACTTACCCGCTGCAACCCGATTGCTGGCAAGGCTGGACGAAGCCCTACCGGTGGGCGGAATTTTACGGGCAGGAAATGGTGAATTTCGCACCGCTCTTCGGGCATCAGTACAGCCACATGTATGTGGATTTCAAAGATATACAGGATGCGTACATGCGCGAAAAAGGCATTGATTATTTTGAAAATGCCCGCCGTGCTACCCTCGCTAACCGCGCTTACTGCATGGCCAATCCAAACGGTTTTAAAGACTACGGCGACAACGTGTGGGGCCTCACTGCCTGCGACGGCCCGGCCTACATGGAGCGCGAATGGAACGGCAAAACTGTCACCTTCCAGGAATACTCCGCCCGCGGCGCCGCTACCGACTACATCCGCGACGACGGCACCATCGCGCCGACCGCCGCCGGGGGCTCTGTGCCTTTTGCGCCGGAGGTGTGTCTGCCTGCACTGAAGCACATGTGGGAAACCTACTACCCCAATCTGATCGGCGAGTACGGTTTCAAAGATGCGTTCAATCCGACTTTCACCTTCAAGCCCGGCACAGAAAACGGCTGGTTCAATAAGGATTACCTCGGCATTGATCAGGGGCCGATTCTCATCCAGTTGGAAAACTACCGCACGGGCTTGATTTGGAACGTGATGAAGAAGAATCCGTATATTCGGGACGGCTTGCATAAGGCAGGCTTTACCGGGGGCTGGCTGGAGGAATAGGGGGCAAGAGGCGAATTGGCAAAGGGCAAATTGGCAAATGAGCGAAGTGAAGTCTCGATGACGAAGGAATCGGGAGGGCATTGAGCCGGTAGGCAGTGGAGAGGTAACGCATGCGTTGTCTGTACGGTATTCCACGGTAATCCATTGATATACAAAACAAACAAAATGAAAAAAATCATACACATCACCGCACTGCTGGTTGTTGCATATTTGATGAACAGCTTTGTGTTGCGCAGCGGCATTATGAAAAATGCATTGCCGGATAAAACTGTCGAGCAGCGGGTGGACTCACTGCTGGCATTGATGACACTGGAGGAAAAAATCGGCCAAATGACCCTTTTTACCTCCGACTGGGAAATGACCGGTCCTACCCTGCGCGCCACCTATAAAGAAGACATCCGCAAGGGCCGGGTAGGCGCTATATTCAATGCGCACACCGCCGCATACACCAAAGAACTGCAACGCCTTGCGGTGGAAGAAACCCGGCTCGGCATACCGCTGCTGTTCGGCTACGATGTCATTCACGGTTACAAAACCATTTTTCCCATTCCGCTGGGCGAATCGGCGAGCTGGGATTTGACCGCCATTGAACAAGGCGCCCGCGTAGCGGCCATTGAGGCGGCGGCTTCCGGTCTCCACTGGACTTTCGCGCCGATGGTGGACATTGCCCGCGATCCACGCTGGGGCCGCATTTCCGAAGGCGCGGGAGAAGACACCTATCTCGGGTCGGCTATTGCCGTAGCGCGGGTGAAAGGCTTTCAGGGCACTGGATTCGACAACACCGACGCCGTGCTGGCTTGTGCCAAACACTACGCCGCCTACGGAGCTGCCCAGGCCGGTCGCGATTACCATACGGTGGATATTTCAGAGCAGGTGATGCGCGAGGTGTATCTGCCGCCGTTCAAAGCCGCAGCCGATGCAGGCGTGTGGACATTTATGAATGCCTTTAACGAATGGAACGGCATACCCGCAACCGCCCATGATTATCTGCTCAAAGATATACTCAAATGGGAATGGGCTTTTCCCGGCTTTGTGGTGACCGATTACACCTCTATCAATGAAATGGTGCCGCATGGCTATGCCTCCGACTACAAACATGCCGGCGAGCTGTCTGTCAATGCCGGTGTAGATATGGATATGCAGGGCGCGGTGTATTACAACCACCTCGCCGACCTCGTGCGCGAAGGCAAAGTGAAAGAATCCCGAATTGACGATGCCGTGCGCCGCATATTGCGCATGAAATTTATGCTCGGCCTCTTCGAGGACCCTTACCGATTCAGTAATGCAGAGCGCGAAAAACGCCTCATCATGGCGCCCGAACACCTTGCTGCTGCGCGGGATATGGCCCGTAAATCCCTTGTGCTGTTGCGCAACGAAAAGCAATTGCTTCCCTTGCCCAAAACCATGAAGACCTTAGCCGTGATAGGTCCGCTGGCTGACAGCAAGGTGGACATGCTCGGCAACTGGTCGGCAGCCGGCGATGCCAAAGACTGCGTCACGCTGTTGGAAGGCATCCGCACAAAACTGCAAGGTTCTACTCAGATTATATATGAAAAAGGCTGCAATGTGGACGGCACGGATCGCACCGGTTTTGCAAAGGCGCTGGCTGCCGCCAAAAAAGCCCAGGTCATCCTAGTGGCGGTGGGCGAGGCCGGCTGGATGTCGGGCGAAGCAGCGAGCCGTACCGATATATCGCTGCCCGGCGTGCAGGAGGATTTGGTGAAAGCATTGATCGCTACCGGCAAACCCGTGGTAGTGGTGCTGATGAACGGCCGGCCGCTCACCATTCCCTGGATTGCTGATAACGCACCCGCTATTCTCGAAACCTGGTTTGCCGGCACACAAGGCGGGCATGCCATATCCGATGTGCTCTTCGGCGATTACAACCCATCAGGCAAACTGCCGGTCACTTTCCCACGCAACGTGGGGCAGATACCGCTGTTTTACAACCCCAAAAACACGGGTCGCCCGATGAATCCGAACGATAAATACACCAGTAAATACTTAGATGCGCCCAATACGCCGCAGTGGCCCTTCGGGTTCGGGCTGAGCTACACGACGTTTGAATACAGCGACTTGAAAACGGATAAGAAGGAATTCGACCGCAACGAGACCGTAACGATCAGCGTAAAAGTTGCCAACACCGGCCAATACGACGGCGAAGAAACCGCCCAACTCTATGTGCGCGACCTCGTGGGCAGCGTCACGCGGCCGGTGCGCGAGTTGAAAGGATTTCAAAAGGTATTCCTGAAAAAGGGAGAAAGTAAGGTAATACAGTTCAAGCTCCGTGCCGACGATCTGCGCTTTTACAACGCTGACTTGCAATTCCGCGCCGAACCCGGTGATTTCGATCTCTGGGTAGGCAGCCATTCGGATGCAACGCTGGGAACGAGGATTGTGCTGACGAGGTAGGCGGTGTGCGGTAGGCAGTGTGCAGTATGCACCGCCTACCGCCGACTACCTACCGCCTACCCAAAAACCGCCTACCGCTCTCTCGCAATTTAACATGAAAAAAACACACTCACAATGTTTGGTAAAAAAATATTATTCGCGGCCCTGCTGCTTTGGTGCGGAATGGCGGCTGCACAGGTAACCGTAAAGGGAACCGTTACAGATGCGAGCGGTGAAACGCTCATCGGCGCCAACATCCTCGTGAAGAACTCCACGACGGGGACCATCACGGAGATTGACGGCACTTATGAACTTACGCTCTCCGATGCGTTTGCGACCTTGGTGTTTTCCTACACCGGCTACACGACGCAGGAAATCTCGCTCAAGGGAAATACCACCTTGGACGTAGTGTTGCGCGAGGAAGCTCAACTCATCAACGAGGTAGTGGTGGTGGGCTACGGCACGCAGCGCAAAAGCGACCTCACCGGCGCTGTGACGAGCGTGAAAGGAGAGGAGCTGAAAAAAATAGCGGCCTCCAACCCGGTGCAAGCCTTACAGGGCAAAGTAGCCGGCGTGCAGGTGAGCGCTGCTTCCGGCCGGCCGGGCGAGGGGCCGGTGGTACGCATTCGCGGCACGGGCACGCTCAACGGCGCAGCACCCATTTATGTAGTGGACGGCTTGATTCTCAACAACATTGATTTCCTTAATACCGCCGACATCGAGAGTATGGAAATACTCAAAGACGCTTCGGCAGCCGCTATTTACGGTACGCGGGGCGCCAACGGGGTCATCATCATCACCACGCGCAAAGGCACGCGCGGCCAGAAACCGCGTGTCTCATTCAATTCCTATTATGGAACCCAACAGCCGGAGCGTCGCATTGCGCTCACCAATGCAACCGAATATGCTCAATTGGTAAACGAGACTTCGGTCAACAGCGGTGGCCAACCGACGTACCCCGACCCAACCGTTTTCGGTGAAGGGACCGACTGGCAGGACGTCATTTTTCAAAACGGCGCCATTCAGAACTACAACCTCAGCGTGAGTGGAGGCTCGGAATCCATGTTGTTCAACATCAGCGGCGACGTGTTTCGGCAGGAGGGTATTGTAAAATCCTCTTATTTCAACCGCTATACGCTGCGCATCAACAACGAGTATAATTTTTTCAAGTGGATGAAATTCGGTCACAATACCGCGTTCGTTTTTTCCGACAACAATCGCGAGCCGGGCGGCATCGTTTTTAACGCGTTGGCCGCCGACCCCACGGCTCCCGTGCGCGACAGCACCGGCAACTATGGCAACACCTCGCGCAATTCCAACGTAGGCAATCCGGCCGCGCAGCTCGAATACAACAGCTACAACCGGGGCTACGGGCAGCAGTTTGCCGGCAATGTTTTTACGGATGTATATGTACTCAAAAACCTCACGGCCAGAAGCAGCTTTGGGTTCAGCTTGGTGAACAACCGCAACAAGAGCTACGAGCCGCAGTTTTATGTGAATGAACGGCAGCAAAACCCCGAAAGCCGCATATTCGCAGGTGTTTTTCGTGGCGTGGACTGGCAGTGGGAAAACACGCTCAACTACCAGAAGGACTGGAAAAACCACCGCATCAACCTGTTGGGCGGCTACACGGTGCAAGCCGTTACCGGCGAAGGCATCGGCGGCAGCAGAAACCGGCTCATCGGCGACACCGAGAATTTTTTCTACCTTGACTCAGGGGATGACCAAACTGCGACGAACTATCAATTTGCCAATACTCCGGAGCGCTATGTGTCCACGCTGTTGCGCATCAATTACGCTTTGCACGACAAATACCTACTCACGGCATCTGTCCGTCGGGACGGCTCGTCCCGGTTTGGGTCAGAGCGGCGGTTCGGTACCTTCCCCTCTGTAGCGGTGGCCTGGCGCGTCATTGAGGAGCCTTTTATGAAGAACCAAAACATACTGACCAACCTGAAGTTGCGTGGTAGTTGGGGGCGGTTAGGCAATGATAAAATTCCTTCCAATGAGGCCATTCCTGTAGTCGTCAACGGGCTTAGCGCTGTGTTTGGCCCCGATGAAGTCTTAAACTTTGGTGCGGGAGTAACGGGTTTGGCCAATCCTTTTTTGCAATGGGAAGAAGCCCGCAGCCTCAATGCGGGTATTGAATTGGGGGCATTCGAAAACAGACTCACGCTTGAACTCGACTACTACCATCGGCGCAGCAGCAAAATTTTAGTGCGCGTACCCATTCCCGATTATGTAGGCTCGGCGATCAGTCCTTTTGTAAATGCCGCCGATGTAGTGAACAGCGGCATTGATGTTATGCTCAACTGGCGCGGTCAAATCGGCAAATTAGGCTACCGCATCGGTGCGCTTGCTTCGACCGTTCACAACGAGGTGAAATCGCTGGGGCGGGGCAATGCTTTTCTCAGGGGAGCCATCATCTCCGGCGAGCCTGCCACTTCTACCGTTATAGGAGGCCCTATCGGCGCTTTTTACGGGTATCAGGTAGCGGGCATTTACCAGAATGCAGAAGATGTGGCGAAGTATCCCAATCAGGGCATTGTGCGGCCCGGCGACCTGCGCTTTGCAGATACCAACGGAGACGGCATCATCAATCCTGACGACCGGGTGTTTCTTGGCAGCCCGATTCCAGATCTCATCTACGGTTTTAATTTGGGCTTCGACCTGGCCGGTTTCGATTTTTCAGCCGATTTCAACGGCATGTCGGGCAACATGATACTCAATGCCAAAAAAATGGCGCGCGGCTTCGGTATCCCCAATTATGAGACCTCTTTTCTCGATCGCTGGACAAGCGAAGGCAGCGGTGATTCCGAACCACGCATAACCAATGGCGGGTATCCCAATTTCAACGTGTCGGACCGCTTTTTGGAAGACGGTTCTTTCATGCGGCTGCGCAGTGTGCAGTTGGGCTATACTTTCCCCAAAAAACTGTTGTCTAAAGCTGGTTTTTCCAGCCTTCGACTGTATGTGAGCGGCAACAACGTGTTGTTGTGGACAAACTATAGCGGTTACAGCCCGGAAATCGGAAGTGAAAACGTGTTGGAAGTGGGGATTGATCGGGGGATTTATCCTACGTCGCGCACCTTTTTAGTAGGGCTGAGTGCGAATTTTTAAAATAGCTGTGAGCTTCGAGTTCACGAAGCTCACAGCTACCACAGAATTAACAAGAAAAAACTATCATTATGAAAAAGCATATCATTCGACTTCTGGGCCTGGCCCTGTTTACTCTGTCTGTAGGCGGATGCAACAAAGATGTGTTGAATGTGGAGCCGCAGGCTCAAATTCTCGAAGAGAATTATTTTCAAAAGCCGGAGCACGCGGTGTGGGCCGTCAACGCGATTTACAATCAGTTGCGCACCTGGAATGTAATCTCGTTCCCGTTCATCTCTATGACCGATATTGTTTCCGACGATGCCTTGAAGGGTAGCACGCCTGCCGACTCGGAACGCCTGAGCACCTTCGATAACTACACTTACGGCCCGTCCTTCCCGGAGGAAATACAGTTGGCGTGGCGCGGCTATTACCACGGTATTTTTCGGGCCAATTCGGCTATTCAGGGTATCCCTAAGGTGGAGATGGACCCGGTGCTGAAAAGCAGGCTGATCGGTGAGGCCAAGTTTTTACGAGCGCATTATTACTTCTACTTAGTGCGGTGGTTTGGAGACATTCCACTCATTGACCGGCTGTTGGTGCCGTCGGAGTATTACAACCAGCCGCGCGCACCCAAAGCGGAAGTGTATAACCTGATCATTCAGGATTTGAAAGACGCCATAGAGGTGTTGCCGGAGAAGAGTCAGTATGCGGCTGCCGATCTGGGCCGGGTGACCAAAGGCTCAGCAAGAGGCATTTTGGCCAAAGTGTATCTCACCATCGGAGATTATGTGAATGCAGAAAAGTATGCATTGGAGGTGATTAATTCCAATCAATACGCCTTGTTGCCGCAGTACAACCGCATTTTTTTGCCGGAAGGCCAAAACTCCAGCGAGTCGGTATTTGAGATTCAGGCTACGGCGTTGGAAGGCTCGCAGGCCGGCGCATCGCCGTGGAATATGATACAAGGCGTGCGCGGCACCCCCAATCTCGGTTGGGGTTTCAATCAGCCCAGCGACGACCTCATTGCCGCGTATGAATCGGGCGATCCCCGCCGCGATGCTACCATTCTGTATGTAGGAGAGGTGTTGCCCGACGGTTCGGCTATTGTGCAAGACAACCCGGAAATGGTAAACGAGCGCTATAACCAGAAAGCCTGGACGCCGGATCATCCCGGCCTGCAAGACAACGGCCCCAGCAATATCCGAATCCTGCGCTATGCCGATGTGCTGCTCATTGCCGCCGAAGCGCTCAACGAAAATAACAAGCCGATGGAGGCGCTCACTTACATCAATTTAGTGCGCGCCCGCGCTCGCGGTACCCGCCCCATCACGGTGGTACCGCCGCTCACCATCACCGACCAAACGCAGCTCCGGCAGGCCATCTGGCGCGAACGCCGCGTGGAATTGGCGATGGAACAGCACCGTTGGTTTGAATTGGTACGCACCGGGCAGGCGGCTGCCAAACTTGCTCCGCTCGGTTTTGTGGCCGGTAAACACGAGTTGTTTCCCATTCCGCAATCAGAAATTGACCTGACTGAAGGCATCATAATGCAGAACCCGATGTATTAATTGTAAAGCACAAACTACAAACAAACTTACTTATGCAAAGATTTTTACAACTCCTTGCAGGGGTGCTCCTTTGCGGGTTATTCTCTGCATCCGCTCAGACGGATACCATCCTGATTGACTTCGGGAACAACCTCTCGCCTGCGCCCTGGAACAACCTCACCGATCCGGTGGCCGGGCAAATCGGCGATCTGATCAACTCGGCGGGGCAACCCACCGGCAGGTCCATTGCAGTGTATGATCCGTTTAACAACATCAACACCGCCGGCACGCTGAGTCCCGTCCCGGCGATCGGTTTCCCGCCGACCGCTACGGGCGACAGTTTCTTTGGGAATACAGCCACTTTCGGCGGGCAGATACAAGAGACCGGGGGGGTGGAGCTGGCCGGCCTCGATCCGAACAAGGAATATGCGTTTACGATTTTCGCTTCGCGCATTTCGGTGGCCGACAACCGCGAGGCGCGCTATACTTTTCAGGGGTTGACAACGGAAATCGCCGATTTGGATGCCTCCAACAATGCCGACATGGTGACTACCGCTACCTTGCGCCCCGATGCCAACGGCGTCATCCGCATAGAAGCCGCGCCGGGGCCGAACAACAACAACGGCACCGGATTTTACTACCTCGGTGCGCTGTACATGGTGTATGAACAAGACCCGCCGCCCCCGCCGGCTATGGATACCATTTTGATTGATTTTGGGAATGTGCTTTCGCCCGCTCCCTGGAACAACCTCACCGAACCGATAGCCGGGTTGATCAACGATCTGATCAATACAGCAGGGCAGTCAACCGGCAGAGGCATTGCCGTGTATGATGCTTTCAACAATATCAATACCGTGGGCACGCAAAGCCCCGATCCGGCGCTCGGCTTTCCGCCCACTGCCACAGGGGATAGTTTCTTTGGCAATACGGCCACTTTCGGCGGGCAAATACAACCTACGGGCGGAGTGGAACTCTTCAATCTCAACCCGGAGAAGGAATATACTTTTACGGTTTTTGCTTCCCGCATTTCGGTGGCCGACAACCGCGAGGCGCGCTATACCTTCCAGGGCCTGACGACGGAGATCGCCGATTTGGATGCCTCCAACAATGCAGACATGGTGACTACCGCGACCCTGCGGCCCGATGCGAACGGCGTCATCCGTATGGAAGCTGCGCCGGGGCCGAACAACAACAACGGCACCGGTTTCTACTACCTCGGCGCTATGAGTATGATGTACGAAGCGGAAGAGCCGCCTGTGGCAGTATTGCAAGATACCCTGCTCATTGACTTCGGGCCACAGCTTTCGCCCGCGCCCTGGAATAATGTGACCGATCCTGCTGAGGGCCGGGTAAATAACTTAGTGAATAAGTCGGGCGCGCTTTCCGGAAAAGGTGTCGCCGTATTTGACGCTTTCAACAACGTGAATACTGCCGGTACTACAAGTCCCTCGCCCTCGATCGGTTTTCCGGCCTCTGCCACCGGCGACAGTTTTTATGGCAACACAGGACTTTTTGCAGGGCAGGTGCAACCCACCGGCGGGGTAGAACTTTTCAACCTCGATCCGAGCAAGCCGCACACTGTGGCCATTTTCGCTTCCCGCGTCGGCGGCGACATGCGCGAGGCGCAGTACCTCATTGAGGGGCTGAGTACAGAAACGGTGTTGCTCAACGCCTCTTCCAATACCGATATGGTTGCTGTGGCCACCCTGTTGCCCGATGCCGACGGCATTATTCGCATCACGGCCTCGCCGGGACCGAACAACAACACGGCATCCGGTTTCTTTCACCTCGGCGCCATGCGGATCAGTTTCGAGCGCGAAGAGCCGCCCGTGATACCGCTCGCCGATACCTTGCTCATTGATTTTGGCAACAACCTCTCGCCCGCGCCCTGGAATAACATCACCGACCCGGCAGCCGGGCAGATAGACAACCTGCTCCGCTCTGCGGGCGATGAGTCCGGTATTTCCATTGCGGTGTATGATCCATTCAATAACATCAATACAGGGGGTACGCTCAGCCCCGATCCGGCCCTCGGCTTCCCGCCCACTGCTACAGGCGATAGCTTTTTTGGTAATACCGGCACTTTCGGCGGGCAGATGCAACCCACCGGCGGAGTGGAATTGGCCAATCTCAACCCGGACAAAGCTTACACCTTTACCGTTTTTGCTTCCCGCACGGCTTCTGCCGATATCCGCGAGGCGCGCTATACGTTTCAGGGATTGACGACGGAAATTGCGGATTTGGATGCTTCCAACAACGTTGACATGGTGGCCACGGCAACCTTGTTTCCCGATGAGAACGGCATCATCCGCATGGAGGCCGCACCGGGGCCGAACAACAACAATACTACCGGGTTTTTCTACCTCGGCGCCATGAAAGTGGCGTATGATCGCGACCCGCCGCCCGTGGTACTGATGGACACGCTGTTGGTGGATTTTGGTAACAACCTGTCGCCGCTGCCCTGGAACAATGTGGCCGATCCTGTGGCCGGTAATATTGACGACCTGCTGACTTCGGGCGGTTTCTCCTCCGGCAAGTCGGTGTTTGTATATGATTCATTCAACAACATCAATACCGCCGGCACCATCAGCCCCGACCCGGCCATCGGATTCCCACCGACCGCTACGGGCGATAGTTTCTTCGGCAACACCGCCACATTCGGCGGGCAGATACAGCCTACGGGCGGGGTGGAATTTGCCAATCTCAACCCCAACAAGGCGCACACCTTCCTCATTTTTGCTTCCCGCACGGCATCGCCCGACAACCGCGAGGCGCGTTATACCCTGCAAGGGCTTTCGCAGGAAACGGTGTTGCTGAACGCTTCTAACAATACCAACATCGTGGCCACGGCTACGCTGTTTCCCTCCAATGAAGGCATCATCCGCGTAGAGGCTGCGCCGGGGCCGAACAACGACAACGCATCCGGTTTTTACTACCTCAACGCCATGAAGGTCATTTATGAGCAGGAGGAAATCGGGCCGGCGGAGTTGTCGCTGGTGTCGCCCAACGGCGGCGAGTACTGGCAAGTGGACAAAACGCCCGCCATCATTTGGGAGAGCAAGAACTTAGGCAGCGTGACTTTGGAGTACTCCACCGATAACGGCGGCTCCTGGACGAGCATTGCAACCGTACCGGCCGTGCAAAAAGAATACACTTGGACAGTGCCCAATACGCCCTCCACGGAGTGTTTGGTGCGCGTTTCATCCGACACCCTTTCGGATGTGAGCAACGGCGTGTTTGAAATAGCCGATGATGATGTCACATGCCGCATCGTGGTGCTCGGCTCTTCCACAGCGGAAGGCACGGGCGCTGTGCCGGTCATAGACAGCTCCTGGGTGAACCGTTACCGGAAAGAGATTTTCCAAAAGAATACGCGCTACGCCGTTACCAATCTGGCGCGCGGCGGATACACGACTTACCACATTTTACCCACCGGTACGACCATACCGCCCGGCGTGAATGTGACCATTGACCCGGTTCGCAACATCACTCATGCGCTTACGCTCGATCCGTATGCCATCATCATCAACATGCCCTCCAACGATGCGGCCAACACCTTCGGCGTGCAGGAGCAGTTGGACAACATCGCTTTGGTAGCCGCCACGGCCAACAGCGGCGGCGCGGGCGTGTGGGTCGGTACCACGCAACCGAGAAACTTTACGAATCCCGCTCAGATTCTCCTGCAAACGATTGTGAGAGATTCTATTCTGAGTATCTACGGCGACTTTGCCATTGATTTCTGGACCGGCCTTGCAGCGCCCAACGGCTTCATTGATCCAGCGTATAACTCCGGCGACGGCATCCACATCAACAACGCCGGTCACCGGCTCCTCTATGAGCGCGTATTGGCCAAGGGCATTGATACCATTGACTGTACCATCTTCTCCGGCACGCCGGATGTAGTGATGTGGAACGATGTGCGCCTGAATGTTTTTCCCAACCCGTTTCAGGATTCCTTTACAATTGAATTTGAAACGAAATCCGCCGCTGAAGTAGAATTGAGGGTGACGGATTTGTTGGGCCGGCAGGTTATGGTGGTGAAAGAGACTTTTCAGCAGGCAGGCATACACCGACTGCAAGTGGACGGGCTTCCGGTTGCGGCAGTGGGCCGACAGATGTTGTTTGGTATGATGTCCATTCAGCAGACGCAGGGTTTGTCGCGGGGGAGTGTGAAGCTGGTGCGGCATTAGGAGCTGCGAGCTGCGAGTTATGAGTTCTTGCTGGAAAACTCATAGCTCGCAGCTCCTTTCACAGCTTGCTCCCCTTAAGCGCCTGAGCCACATTGGCTTCGAGGGCGCGGTGGGCGAGCGGTGCAGAGTAGGTATTCAGGTCTTCCATAGCCTTATTGATGAGGTCTTTATCAGTGCCCTGAGCGGCGGCGGCGAGGTCTCCGGCGAGTGCGGTGATGCGGGCGCTTTCATCGGGTGTAAACAAGGCTTCATTTTGTTGGAGGAATCGTTCGGTGGCGATGAGCACGCTTTGGGCTTCATTGCGGGCTTCGAGCAGGGCGCGAGCGGCCACGTCCTCTTTGGCGTGCTGGATGGAGTCAATGAGCATACGCGCCATATCTTCTTCCGAGATGCCGTATTGTGAGCGCATTTCCACTTCCTGCTCCACGCCGGAGCGCAGTTCTTTGGCTCTGACGCGCAGAATGCCGTCGGCATCCAGAATAAAATGAATTTCGATTTTGGGAAGTCCGGCGGGCATGGGCGGGATACCGCGCAGGATGAATTCGCCGAGTGGACGGTTGTGTTCTACGAGGTCGCGTTCGCCCTGATAGACAGCCACTTTGAGGTTGCGCTGCCCGTCCACGGAAGTGGTATAACTGCGGCCCACTTTGGCGGGTATTTTGGAGTTGCGGGGCAGAATCACGTCCATGAGGCCGCCCACGGTTTCGATGCCGAGCGAGAGCGGCGTAATGTCTATGAGCAGCAGATCTTTTTGATTGCCGGCCAGTACATCGGCCTGAATGGCGGCGCCGAGCGCTACTACTTCATCGGGGTTGAGTTTGTCATAAACTTCCCGTCCGAAAAATTCGGCTACGGCGCTTTTCACCAACGGCGTACGGGTGGAACCGCCCACCATGATGACATGCTGAATGTCGGCGGCGCTGAGGCCGGCATCTCGCAGGGCCTTGCGGCAAGCGTCAATGGTGCGTTGCAGGAGGGGTTGTATGAGCGATTCAAATTGCGGGCGACTGATGCGCAGGGGGAATCCGTCGAGCGTATCTTCAAACACATCGCTGCGGCTGAGTTGTTTTTTGGCTGCTTCGGCGCGCAGGCGCAGGGCCTGGCTCATGCCTTTGCCGGCTTCGATTTGAGTTTTTAAGGCAGGGTTTTGTTCCATCCAGAAATCCATCACAGCGCGATCGAAGTCATCGCCGCCGAGAAAGGTATCGCCATGAGTGGAGAGTACTTCAAATATACCTTCCTGAATGCGGAGGATGGAGATGTCGAAAGTGCCGCCGCCGAGGTCATACACGGCGATGGTTTGGTTGTCGTCGGGGTGCAGTCCGATGCCGTAAGCGAGACTGGCGGCGGTGGGTTCGTTCACGATGCGGAGCACGTCGAGGCCGGCGAGTTTGCCGGCATCGCGGGTGGCCTGCCGCTGTGCGTCATTGAAGTAGGCGGGCACAGTGATGACGGCTTTGCTCACAGGTTGTTCGAGCACGGCTTCGATGCGGGCTTTGAGTGCCCGGAGTATTTCGGCGGAGAGTTCGACGGGGGTGTAGAACCGATCGTTGACGCGAATTTTTACCAGACTTTCCGTGTCTTCATCAATGATTTGGTAGCCGAAGTATTGCTCAAAGCCTTCCACATCGTGGTACGATTTGCCCATGAGGCGTTTCACGGAATAAATAGTGTGTTGCGGATCGGTGATGAGTTTGGCTTTGGCTTCGTCGCCTACGAGGATGCCGCCATCGGGCAGAAAATGGATAACGGAGGGCACTAAAGGGCTTTTGCCGTCGCGATCTTTCACGGCATGAGTGGTTCCTTCTTTCATGTAAGCCACCAGGCTGTTGGTGGTTCCTAAGTCAATACCGACGATTAAGTCTGTGTCTTTGTGCAGTTTACCTTCTTTAAGGTCAATAGAAAAGCTGGGCATGGATTGGTTTGAATTGAGATCGCAAAGGTAGCGAAAATATCAAAACCGCCGCGCATACCGTGCACAAGGTATCGGGATGGGAAAAGGGCTGAATGCCAGAAATCCGAAGTCCACTCTGTTTTTGGCATCGAACCAGGAGGCGGAACAAGACGGAACCACGATGCTGCCATCGGGGTGTGCCAGTAGAGTGACATCGGCCATGGCGCGCCAATTGGAACTGAAACGCCATGCGCCGCCGCCGCTGAACACCGGGGCGAGCGAGCCTTCGAAGCTGGCGGCCGCCCCGAAGGTGAGATTCAGGTAATTGTCCCGGGTGCCTTTGGTGAATACGCCATATACATGGTATGCACTGGCACTTATTTCCGGCAGGATCAAAAAAATATTCACCCCCGAACCAATGTGCGTGGTGGGCGATACGGGTGTGGTAGCTTTGATTCCAAGGCTTAGCAGGGCCGGCAGCACCAATCCTCCGCTGAAGCTGAAATGATCGCTGAGGCCGACTTCGACCTGATTCCACAAAACATTGAAAGTACGGAACTCCCCTTTGCCTGCGGGCAACCCGAACGCAGTAGGGCTGAACAGCAGGTTTTCGCTACCCGGATCGGGCTTCGCGGCTAAACGAGGCGGTTCGGGATCTGCCGGAGCGGGCCTCGTTTTTTCGGGGGCAAGGCGAACACTTTGTACCGCAGCAAGCGGATAGCGCAGGATGAGGTCCGGGCGAATTTGAAAAAACAGGCTGTCGTCGGTTTGGCGGAGCAGCATACCGTACAGCACATCGCCGCGCAGGCTGCGCAGTTCGTGGATTTGGCTCGTGTCGCCCTCAATAACTTTATTATCAGCAGTTTGTCCGGAAGCAGCCACTGCGAGTAGGCAACAAAAAGATAGAATGACCGATAGGGATTTCATCAGTTCCATGTTTGGGACAAAAATGGAACATTTAAAAACAATAGTATCCATTTTCCTATTTGCTTTGCATTCAAATTAACTTACAAGTATGGAACAGACATCGCCAACCACCCCGCCGGCAGATTTCGCGCCGGCTGCCGCTTTCAACATTCTTCAGGATCGCTCTGTGCGTATGTTTATTTTTCTCGGCGGATTTTTCATTGCTAATGCCATGGTAGCCGAGTTCATAGGGGTGAAAATATTTGCGCTGGAGCCGACGCTGGGCTTGGCGCCCTTCAATTTCAACATCTTCGGGCAAGCCGGCGCGCTTCAGTTTTCGGCGGGGGTGCTGCTGTGGCCCATTGTGTTTGTGATGACCGACCTCATCAACGAGTACTACG
Organism: Saprospiraceae bacterium; assembly: GCA_019638385.1. Lineage (GTDB taxonomy): Bacteria > Bacteroidota > Bacteroidia > Chitinophagales > Saprospiraceae > UBA2329. The sequence continues at coordinate 366,561 of JAHBTW010000001.1, forward strand.
GCAAGCGGGGCATCCGGTTGTTGTCGTTTCTCACCGTGGGGTTGATCAGCTATGCTTTTGTGATGATCTTTTTTGCCATCAATCTCGTTCCCGCCGACTGGTGGATGGGCCAAAACGCTACACAGGGCGTGCCCGATATGCAGGCGGCGTTCAAGGTCGTGTTGGGGCAGGGCATGTTTATCATTGCCGGTTCCATCACGGCGTTTTTGGTGTCGCAGATGGTGGATGTGATCAGTTTTCACAAAATAAAACAACTCACCGGCGAGCGCATGATCTGGCTGCGCGCCACCGGTTCCACTGTTATTTCGCAGTTTATTGACAGCTTCGTGGTGTTGTACATCGCGTTCAAATTGGGACCCGACCTCTTCGGCGGCGTGACGCCCTGGACCTGGAGCCAACTCCTCGCCGTGTGCGTAGTGCAATATACTTACAAGTTCTTCATGGCGCTGTTGCTCACCCCGCTGCTGTACGTTGCGCATCATTACATAGAGCGGTACCTCGGCGCCGATTTGGCCGCCGCGATGAAAAAGAAGGCGATGAGTTGGTAGGGCAGCTTTGAGCTTCGAGCCGCGAGCCACGAGTTTTACAAGAGTCCACCAACAACTCGAAAGCTCATACTCGCAGCTACTTAAAATTTACTACATTTGCCGCGATAAATACATCAGGCCCGAATGGTTTTAATTTTCGTCATCCTCCTGATAGCACTGTGCTGCCTCATTATGTGGCGTGCGGGCGACGGCTATGAGACGGCATCCATCTATCTGGGCCGCAACCTCAGCGAAGGCGTGCGGGGCGCCACCATCAACGCCATCGGCAGCTCGTTGCCGGAGTTGTTTACGACGCTCTTCTTTCTTTTCATCCTGCACGACAAAGACGGTTTCTCCGGCGGCATCGGCACCACCGCCGGCAGCGCCATTTTCAACGGCATGATCATTCCGGCCTTGGTGATTCTGGTGGTGGTATTAAAAGGTATAAAAAGCTCGGTGGCCGTATCGCGGCGCGTGTTGCTGCGCGACGGCATTGCGTTGCTGGGCTGCGAACTGGCGCTCATTTTCCTCATCGGGGGCAACACACTCACTTGGGTGCATGGCCTGACGCTTATGGGCCTGTACGCCGCGTATGTCATTTATATGCTGCGCGCTATGAAAAAACACCAAAAAGCAGAAGGCTTTATCCAACAAACGGATGATGTCCCGGAATCGGAGGAAGCCATCGTTGCCGGGAACAGCGATAGTCTGCTGAAAAACTTGCTCACCCTCAATCTGGAACCGATTTTCATCAAAGGCGAAATACGCAGCGGCAATGCCTGGGCGCTTTTGGCAGCGGCCACGGCGGTGATTGCAGCGGCTTGTCTGTTGTTGGTAAAATCCTGCGAATGGCTCGGCGAAACGCTCAATGTGCCGGTGTATTTTGTGGCGGTGGTGCTGGCGAGCGCCGCTACGAGCGTGCCCGATACCATTCTCTCCATGAAGGACGCGCAAAAGGGAAACTACGACGACGCCGTGTCTAACGCACTGGGCAGCAACATCTTCGACGTGTGCTTTGCACTGGGCTTTCCGCTGTTCCTGTTCACCGTGCTGTACGGCCCCATCACCTTGTCGCCTGAAACGCTGATACACATCACCGAACTGCGCATCCTGCTGTTCATCCTCACCATTTTTGCTTTTCTCATCTATATCGCCCGCCGCAAAATGGGCGCTATGAGCGCGTTCCTGCTCGTGCTCATCTACGTCGTGTTTACGCTGTACATTTTAGGCCGCGCTATAGATTCCGATTCTGCCAACGAAATCAGCCGTTTCCTCGCCCGTATCAACGAGTGGATTAACGGACTGCGCTTCTTTTGATATCTGCCTGAGGCCCTCCCGATTCGTTCCTCATCGGGATCGATTCGACGTCACTTACGCATTTCGGCCATGCTCAATAAGGCGCTCGTGCATCGCTCTATGTATGCTCTATGCCCTCTGCTCACCACCTACCCCCTGGGGATAAAATCATTTTTGCGGATGCAATCCAATATTTTACGGTCGCTTTTTAGAATGGAAAACGCTTCGGAGAACGATTCGTAACTATCTGTTCCTGTGGAGGTTATTTGCCGGGCGATGCGCAGTGTGTGCAGTTGACTGTAAATCAAATACGCCGCATAACCGATGAGCAGCAGCATAAATACCGTGTTGTAAAAAACAGCCGTGTCGGCATCCGTGCCGAAGAGCGTTGTGTTGAACAGCCAATTCGTGAGCCGGTTGAGCAAGGCTTTGGCCCCTTCCATCAGCGCATACACGGCGATGAGAATGCCGAACACCATCCAGTTGACGCCGTCAAAAAAGACCTTCAAAATGCGCCCGGCCATGCGCAGGTATTCGCGCGGGTGTCGCGCCGAAAACCAGAGATAGCGCTTCAGCGGCTCGAAGTCTTTTTCGGTTAAGCAGTTGTAATCAAATACCGGATAGCCGCGCAGCAGGGTAGTGGGTTGAAACTGCCGTTCCTGATATTGCATCAACGCGATGGGAATGCGCCGCACCGAAGCCGCCATGAGTTCGGCATCCACAAAAGAGACATTTTCGGCATCCGGCACGGCCACGAGCGCATCGGCCCGACGGAGTGCCTGCCGCACATATTCCACAATTTCGTCGTGCGAATATTGGCCGAAAGGCAGCCGCAGCACTGTCAGCCCGGCTTGCGCCAATTGCGCGGCCAATACTTCGGCTTTGGCTTCATGTACATGTTTGAACGAAATGAACACCCGCGGCTTCCGGTACCGGATGAGCGCCGCCGCAATGAGCAACACTGCCGCGCACACTTCTGCTGCCAGCAACAGCGCCTGCAACAAGCGCCCCGAAAAATGCAGCTCCGGCCACCCGAAGAGGGCCTGTATGATCCGCGCATTTTGGGTGAATACCCATTCGGAAAGGTACCATAACCCTCCTGCGCCTATTATCAAAAGGCACAAAGCGAGGAGGAAGGAGAGGAGTGTTTTCATGCTGTATATTTGAAACGCATGGTGGCCTGGCGTCGGCGCCGCAGGCATAAGACAGGGTAAAAATGCGAAAAAAGTCAAAGTGCGTTGAAAAAAGTATGGAAATCCTCATCCACTGCAAGATTGAGTTTTTTTCTGAGCCGCGAGCGCGTGATGAAAGCACTTGAAGGTAAGATGTTTAATATTTCTGCTATTTCTTTAGTGCTAAGTCCTATTTTCAGATATGCGCACAGTCGTAAATCATTATTAGATAAACCGGGATGCCGTTCTTTCAACTTTTTAAAAAACGCCTGATGCAACTCATCCATTTGAATTTCAAATGTTTTGTCCTCAACGTCCAGATAGGAATCCAATAACCTTTGCATTTCATTCCATCTGATTTTTGCTTTGGCCGGATTCAACTGCGCATCTTCCAACTTGGATTTCAGCGTGAGAAGGAGTCTGTTTTTATCTTCATTGTCTTTTGCTTTGTTGGCGAGTTCGATTGTTTTATTTTTTAGTTGCCATTTAAGTTGTTCGTATTCTTTTTTCAGTTGTTCCTGCTCCATCTGCATGATTTCCTGCCGATGCTTTTCGGCTTGCCGACGCAGCGAGTGTTGTTCTTTTTTCAACAGCTGTTTCTTCTGTTTGAGTAAAGATACTTTTTGCCACCTTCGAACTAAATAGAGCAATCCGAGGGTTAATACCCCGTACAACAGATATGCGTACCAGGCATAATACCAGGGGGTGTCAATTTGGAAAGTGATTATTTTATCGGCAATAATTTCTTCGTCAATTTTCGCTCTTACGGAGAGGTTGTATTGCCCCTGACTTAATCCAAAAAACTCAAAGGTGTTGTTTGTTGTCCATTGGCTCCATTCATCTCCATCATTTAGTTTGTATTGGTACAAGACGTCCTGCCGGTTGGGGACAATGCATTCTATTTTTAAATTATTCAGTCGGTACGGAATCGTGGTATCCGGGTGGAATAAGAACTTGTGTTCGTTGTTGAACGCCTCAATTTTACGGATGATAAGCGCATGTTTTTGAACATCCTTTTCTTCACTGTTTTGAAGGTGTTTCAAGGCAAATCCGTTGTATATGGGGTAAAAATCATAGTTGGAAGACAACGAGAGCGGCTGATAAACATTTGACAACAAATCCTGTACGGCCGGGTAATATATTTTTATGTCGGTTTTAATAAACTTTCGCGCTCTTTCATCAAAGATGTATTGAACCTGATCGGTCACGAGTAATATTCGCCCATCCTGTGCGATGAGGTATGGGTTGTCGCCTTCAAAATTATTTTCAATCATAATTTCCCGCTCTGTCGGATAGAGATTGTCATCCAGCGTAGCCCTGATGATGCCGTAGTTGGGGATATTTACCCACAGGGTATTTTCTTTTTCTACGATCAATTGATTGCAGGAGCCTAATATAAGCTCCATTTTTTTGAAAAAATTCCAGACGTTGTTTTCTTTTTTGAATATTGAAATCCCGTTGTAATTCCCGGTTAGCAGATAGTTTTTATAGGGCACGATGGTCCAAATTCCTTGTTGATTGCCCATAGATTGAAGCGTGTTGCCTCTTAAGGTAAACAGCCCCCGGTCGTGGCCGATCCATAAATGATCATCTATGTATTCGAGCGTCCAAACCTGTCCTTCTGTTCCCGGAACAAGCTGAAAGCTGGCGAAATCCGAATCGTTATTTAATGCTTCCCATCTTGCCCGATATAAGCCCTGATTGGTGCCGAGATAAAAAATATTATCTTTCAGCAGCGCCGCATGGGCGGTACCGAAATCGCCCCGATAGTCGTAAAAGTAGGTAAGGTTGTTGCCCAAATCGAATGCAGAAACCCCGTAGTCGGTGCCGACCCACAATTTTTTTGCCGGACTGAAATGCAGACAAAGAACCGTGTTGCTGGGCAGGCCCTTGTATTTATTGATGTGGTGAATGATTTTTCCATCTAAATTGGTGATATACAATCCTTTGAGCACTGTTCCGAAAGCCAGGTGCGTCGGGCCGAGGGGTTCAAAACTAAATACTTTAGCTGTTTTTAAATTTTGGGACAAAGGGTTGTCTATCGACACGAGAGCTTCGGCAGCATACCGGTAAAGCCCTGCGTTTTTTGTAACGATGGTAATGCCTTCACTACTTTTATAAATTCCTGAAATTTCGAAATTTCTGCCATCCGGGTATTGAAACACTTGTTTAAGTGAAGTGCCGTTCAAAGTAAACAGCCCTTTTTTTTCAACGGCCACATACAAAGCGTCTGCTACCGAAAAACTTCCTGCCAAAGGGATATTCGGCGGTCGTATCTGTATGATTTTTTCGTTTTTATACAGATAGATATTTTGAGACGAAACAAATACAATATCATCTTGCATCCGGTGGATATCCCAGAATTCCTCATTGATATCGCCGGCATTTTTCCTGAAAGGGTATAAAGAGGTGTATTCCCAAGCCCGGTATTTATTGCGCGTCCAGACTCCAAAATCCAAGTCAGAGCCGGTGTAGAGGAGTGAGTCATTGACCACGAGCAAGGACCGGATGAAGCCCTCACTGCCTTTGTAAGTGTTCCAGGTTTTTCCGTCAAATTCCAGCAATCCCTTATCGGCCGCCATGTATATGACGCCGTTGTTTGCCGAACGGATATCCCAGATTTTACCTTTGTTTTGATACTGTGAGGGGCTGAAATTCTTAGATTGAGGCACGCCTTTTTCCGGGAGCTTTTGTGCCGAGGCAACAACCGTTCCAAAAACAAACAGAAAAAAGTATGCTGCTCGCGTTTTCAACAGTATTATATTGGTATGGTTAGAGCGTGTTGCAGCGCAAGGACACAACAACTCAATGCCGGTTGTGTTTATCCTGCATAAAAAGTGAGCCGCCCGTTTCCGGGCGGCCCAAGTTATACTTTTGAAGTTTGCGGTTAATGAACGATGAGTTTTTGCGTTTGAACGCCGCCCTCTCTCGTATATATTCTCAACATATAGGCTCCTTCCTGCAAGCCCTGCGTTTGCAGCACAAATGTAGGGGCATGCGTTGCAGCCTTAATCATCTTCCCACTCATGTCATACACTTCCACACGGCTCACTTCTGAGCTGAATTGAATGGGTGCGCCTGATTTCACCGGGTTCGGAAAAACTTTTATCCGGTTTCCGCCGGTAGTCAATTCTTCCGTGTTTACCGATGTGGCATCATAGAAATACACATTGTCCACATAGATGGTATTGGCGCCGACGGGCTGCCCCACGAGGATGTACTGTGCCACGTTGGCCCGGGTGGTGAGGCCGGTGAAGTCGCTCAACGGAAGGTCGAGGCTCAGCCATTGGCCCTGAGCGGGCGCGGTCAAATTGATCTGATGCTCTACGTCGTCGCCGCCGCCGAATGCGCCGTCTGCGCCGAAATCCACCAATTTGATACCGAAAAAGGTAAAGTTAGCCGACCACACATCAATGTGGATATGGGTCATATCGGTAGCGTTGATCTGATTGGCCACGGTCTCGATGCCCACAAAATCGAGTTGGGAGTACTTTTTGGTGGGGTTGCCCTGAATCAATATATCCTGGAGGATCGCCGCTGACCAATCGGTACGCCAGGTATCAACCGGCACATCGGTATAGGCATCGCTGAACAGCGAGATCACAATAGCCGGGTCTCTGGTGGGCGTGGGCGCTGGGGTAAGAGGTTCGGTTGGGTTGCCGCCGCCCGCCGGATTGAATGTAATGTTGTCGAAATAGATGATGTTGTCCTGTCCTCTGCCGGCTAAATTAAAGTCAGGGAACACTACGATTTGATCATATTGACCTTCGGCTGCAGGCGGATTGGGGTAGGCCGAAAAGTCGAAAGTAAGCTCTTCCCACTGATTCACCAGCGTATTGGCCACTTTAATTTCCGGGAACGCCCAGCCGGTAGCAGCCACCAACTTGATACCTACGTCACTGATTACAGACTTCCAAACCATGATCTTGATGAGTGAATTCGTTGCATCCAGTACAAAAGGTCCCAAGTCTGTAGTGCCATGAGCCGATTCGGTGCCGGCCCAGGGGTTTCCGCCGGCTAAGGCCGTGAATTTAGCAACGGTAGCAGAAGTGTTGATGCCGGAGGGGTCGGGGTTGGCAATGATTTCTAACGGTGGATTGGTATCGTTTTCAAAGACGGCCCAGGTCCAGTTGGCGCCATTGCCGCCGGCTTCGAAATTGATGGGCGCGTTTTGAGCAAAGCTCATCACGGTTGCCATCAGGATCAGTTGTAAACAAATTAGAACTCTCATATTGAAAAATTTAAAGGTTAAATATCGAAGTTAAATGCTGTACAGCTTTTTTCGGGGTCCTGTCAATCTTGAACAGTCCCCAATGTTTTTCAGGCTCCAAGGGGTCGGGCGAGCCTTTCCATGACTCATCAAAAGCTTCAAAAAAAAAGGCGAGTATGTTTTCTTTTTCTACCCACTCCATCAATTTTTCGTAATATATTTTCTGATATTCCTCATTGACATTTTCAGCATTGATTCCTCTTCCGTTAGAATTGGTTGCCCAGCCTGCTTCTGTAATGACTACCGCTTTATCAGGATATTTATTTGCCACGGCATAATAGTTTTCCTTTGAATAATCGAGCGATTCGTCAATGTGTTTATATTCCCAAACCGGGTAGGTGTGAATGGAAATAAAGTCCAATGCATCGGCCAGCTTTTCTAATTTATAAAGCCAAGGGACATAGTTTTCACAGAAAGTAACGGGTTGGACGGCTTTTGCTTTTACTAATTTTACATATTCCAGCACCCGGCTTTCTGCCACATAATGGTCCGTCCATTCTACACAGGCTTCGTTGCCGACCGAAAGCGAAAAAACGATATTGGAAAAACGATTGCCCCAGTCAATTAGCCGATCTATTTTTTTTCGGTTAGCGATGCAGTTGTTTTCCAATTGCTCCTCTGAATAAACACCGCCGCCCCAGGGGCAGTTGAAGTTGTTCATTTCTGCTTCAATAAAAGCGCCCAACATTACCTGAAAGTCCAATTTTTCAGTGGTAATGACCTCTAAAACCTGCTCGGCATGTGGGTCGCAATCATACAACCGCAAATATTTCCAATGCCCCTGAAGCAGCAACATATCCTCCTTTACCTCCTCATAGCCGGGATATGCTCCGCCGGGGTGTTGACCCTCCCGGAAACCGGAATAGCATATTGCTTTCCCCGCATCCATTCCCAATTGATTAAAGATATTCATTCGCAAACTTCAGTTTTTCCGATTTATCCCATATCCCCCAGTACGCGCCTACTTCTCCTTCTGTGCCGACCTTCCAGGACTCGTCAAAAGAAGAAAAGTAAAACACCTCTACATTTTCGTCGCTTGCCCAGAGTTGGGTGTTGATAAAATATTTCATTGCGCTGAGTACAGAAGGCATGGAGCCTTTCAGGGCTTCTCCCTGGCTGGGCCAGCCGGTTTCGGTGATGATGACTTTTTTGCCCTGAGCCGCTGCCAAAGCCTGATGGTACATCTGGTGCATGTGCCCCAGAGAATATTCAAATGGGCAACCTTCCCAAAATGGGTAGCAATTGCACAGGATCACATCGCAGGCCGCCGTAATGGCCGGACGATGGCTGAACTCATAGTAGGCGTCCACATAGCCTACCGGTATGCCGGGGGGCAGTTGCTTTTTGACGCGGTCTATCTGAGCCAGCAGTTCGGCTTCTGTCAGGTCTTTGCGGTACAGGACTTCGTTGCCCACTACGGCGATATCCACCAGGCCTTTATGGGCTAGCTCGATCAGCGCTTCTATTTCTTGCTCGTTCTTTTCGGGGTCGTCGCCCAGCCAGGCTCCTACCAGCGTCTTGATGCCCATTTCTTTGGCTACCTTGGGAATGAACTCGTTGCCCTCAATGCAGGAAAACGAACGCACCCACTGGGTGAATGGCCGGATAATTTCCATACGGCGGCGCACTTGCTCTTCTGAAATCAGATCGCCGGGCCCCTGACCATCCTCATACAAGCTGAAACAAAGGCCATGCACTCCACTCTGAAGGATTTCCAGAAACAGATTCCTGAGGTCTTCCTCGGTATGATCGCCGGGGTACGCCACATTGGCATTCCTCAATACATCGGCTAATTCTTTAGTCGTTAAGACTTTTTCTTTTCTGTATGACATCGGCTTCAAAAATTTTGTGTTTCACCAATTGATTTGAATTTCAAATTATCACGCACATCCCATATCCCCCAGGATGTTCCGGCCCAGCCTTCGGCATGTATCTTCCAGGATTCATCGAAGGAGGAGAAGTGGAAGTACGGCACATGGAGGTGTTCCGCCCACAGTTGCGCTTCCAGGAAGTAGCGGATGTAGTTTTCTTCAGAGGGCACGGCCTCTCCCACGGGGGCGCCCATGCTTGGCCAGCCCGTCTCCGCAATGATGACCTGTTTGCCTCCGGCGACCTCCCTGACCTTGCGGTACATCTCCTGAAGGTACAGCCCTGCGGTCTCGATGCCTGCGCCTTCCCAGAAAGGGTAGCAGTTGATGGGGATGATGTCGCAGACCTCGACGAGTTTGGGCCGGTTGATGAATTCGTAATAGGTATCTACATAAGTCACAGGCACCTGACCGGCCGATTGCTTGACTCGTGTGACGTATTCACAGACGGCCTCCTCAGACAGCTCGCCCCGGTACAGTACTTCGTTGCCTGCCGAGGCTATGTCCACCAAGCTGCGGTTGATCAATTGCATGAGCGACTGTACTTCTTGCTCGTTTTGTTCCAGATCGTTGCTTATCCAGGCGCCGACCATCGTCTTGAACCCCATCTCCTTCGCTATTTCAGGGATCAGCTCATGGCCGTTGGTGCAGGAGAAGGTGCGTATCCATTGGGTGTAAGGCCGAACGACTTCCAGCCTTTTTCGGATCTGTTGTGCGGTGATGAGGTCGCGAGGGTTTTGCCCATCTAAGTAAGCGCTAAAGCATATCCCGTGCATGCCGGTATCCAATCGCTGTAGGAAGCGGCCCTGCAATTCTTCCCCGCTCATGCCGGCCATATCCAAAGGTGCATGAAAAAATTGCGGGAAGCGCTTGAGGATTTCCGCCTTGGATAAGCCTTCCAGCCCAAGCCCTGCCCCGGCATAGCCCGAAGGCTTCTGCGCTTTTCTTTTGGCCAATTCCGCCTGGATTTCCCGCGCCCGCGTCTCATCGAGGTCGTAATTGCGCATCACGAACATCGCAATGATAGTGCCGAGCATGGGCACGCCGGAAAAGAACAGGCGCAACCCGGTCACGGCCCCCTCCGGTTGTTCCGCAGCGCCGGGAGTGAGGCCCACATAAGAGATGATTAGCCCGCTGAGGCCGCCGGCAATGGCGAAGCCAAATTTCACCATCCACCAGTAGATAGCGCCAAAGATGCCTTCCCGGCGTTTGCCGGTGTTCAGCTCGTCCAAATCGCATACATCGGCCGTCATAGACATCATCAGCGTGAACAGACTGCCTATCCCGAAGGAGAAAAAGGGCAACGCAAAAATGAACATGTACGGCTTGCCGGGTATAAACAGTAACCACAGCAGAATGTACCCAAAAACGGAAATGCCCTGAGAGAGCAAAAAAGCCCGCTTCTTACCCAATTTTTTGGACATCCAGGCCACTGTCGGAATGACCAAAAAAGTAGTGGAAATTGCTCCCAGGCTCCCGAACAAGGTAGGCCATATACCGGCTGCCGGTGCATCGCCATTGAACAGGTGGTACACCACGATGAAGAAAGAGAAGGCCGCAACCGTATTGAACGCATTGAAAATAAGAAAAGTAGAAATACACAATTTCCGAAAGGGAACCGACTGAAAGGCTTGTTTGAACCCTTCGAGTATTTGCTTCAGGCTGCCGCCGATACCCCTTAGCGTAAGGGGCTCAAGGCTCTCGTCATTCTTGGTGGATTTGCTCTTGATGAAAATAGCCGGAATCATGGCTAACAGCGCGCAACCTACGCCCACCCAAACCGCCAGCGTGCGGGTAGCGGTATCTGCATTCGGGAACCAGCTCGGGTCGTACATGATGACCCAGAACCAGGGTGCGATAACCCAGGCCCATTGCCCTATCCACTGGGCCGTAGCCATGATGTTGGTCCGCTCATGGAAATCATCGCTCATTTCATACCCCATCGCTACATAAGGCACGCTGAAGAGGGTCAGGCCCAGATAGAAAATAAAGGACCAGACCATGAAGTAGTAGAAATTGTACTCCGTCCCATTTTCACGGTACAATTGCCACATCGTCACGAAGGCTAAACCCATGACGATGGCGCCGATAAAAACGTAATGCCGTCTTCTGCCCCAAATGGAGCGGGTGTTGTCAGAGATGTAACCCATGATGGGGTCGGTAATGGAATCAAATATCCTAGGGAAAAAGTAGATGGCGCTCCACATCCACCCCGGAAACCCCAAATCCTGCACCAGCACGACCATGAATATCCCGAGCGCTGCCGGAAACATCTGATTGGCCAACATGCCCAGGCCAAAGGCGACTTTCTGGCCGAAGGGGACTTTGCTTGTGCTTACCGTACTGCTCTCTGACATGATTTTGGTTTTAAAAGTTGAAGCAATTAGGGCGTGGCGGCTTACCCCTGAGCGATTACAAGCGTCTGAACGGCCTTGGCCGAAATGGAAAAGTCTAAGGTCTGATCGGCCAACCGCAGGCGGACGCCTCTGGGTTTAGCCTCTGGGTTGAAGATGACCACCGCAATGCTTCCATCCGGGTTTTGGGCGGCCGTGACCATGAGGTCTTTGTCTTCGTTTTTGAACCCGATCCGCACAGCGCCGGGCCGTATGAAGCGGCTGAAATGCGACAGCGTGTAATACAGCGGTGTGAAATATACTTCATCCTGTTCAGGGGCCACAATGACGGGCGCCACACACCAGTTTTTGGCCCAGTTGGGGCCGCCCTGCCGGTCCAGCACCATGTTCCAGTCCACCCAGCCGTCCACCCGGTTGTTGAGACAGCCAATGATGTCGCGGGCATATCTGAACACAGGCTCATATTTGGGGTGGAGATACTTTTGATCCTCCGGCGCCCAATCCCAGCCCCAGTCCGTAGCTTCTTTGGCCCAGTACCAGACATCGTCTTTCCATTTGGGTACTTCGGCATCCACACAGGCTTCGGTATTGATCAAGTATTTACCGGGCGCTTTGTTGTATGCGTACTGGAGGGCTTCGGGGAAATAATCGTAGGTGGAGGCATACCAATGCACGGCGGTTCCGTCGAAGTATTCGCCGGATGCTTCATCGGCGTACATCACGTCCACCCACTTTTTGAGTTCCTCGTCGCGGTTTTGGTCGAAGCCCAATAGCTTCACGGCGTGTCCGTCTGCTTTCAATTTGGGGCCTAAATGTTGTTTTACAAAATTGGTCATTTCCTCCGGGGTGTAGTGCATACTGTCCCAGTTGCTGTCGTTGCCTAAGGGTTCATTTTCCACCGTGATGCCCCAGATATCAATGCCCTGTGCTTTGTATGCGTCTAAATATTTTGAAAAAAATAAAGCCCAGGCATCGTAGTATTCGGGCAGGAGTTTGCCGCCGCGCCAGTCGTTGTTGTCTTTCATCCAGGGCGGCGCTGTCCAGGGCGAGGATATGATTTTGAATCCGTCTTTCGAGACGGCCATGGCCTCTTTTATCATGGGGATAATGTCGTCCATGTCTTCTTGTATGGAGAAGTTAGCCAGTTCGAGGTCTCCGGCCACCGGAGCATAGGAGTAGTTGTTCAGGGAGAAATCGCAGGAGTTGATGTGGGTGCGTGTGAGGGAGTATCGGGCGCCGGATTCGCCAAAATAAGCCTCAATGATTTTAGCTCTGTTTTCTTTACCCAAACGATTGAGCAGAGAGGCGGATGCTTCGGTAAACGAGCCGCCGAATCCGGTAATCGTCTGGTAGGTCTCACCGGGCAGAAGGGCGATTTCCACCACACTGTCAGATGAAGGAAACTCGGTCAGTTGAGTGAGTTTATTACCGCTTTCGGAAGTTTCAAAGATTTCCGCATCCAATGGTTTCGGTTGCATACAACTGCTGATAACAAAGATCATGAAGAGGAAAAGCGCTGCGGCTATGCAAGTGAGGAGGTCACCCTGAAGTGACCGCCTCACTGCTGCTGGAAGCGACCGCCTCACTGCGGTGTTATGTATCATACTTGCCTTCATATCGCTATTCGTTTTGGTCAGTTAGGAATATTCATTTCTACGGCTGCCGGAGGCGGAACTTTCACGGTTTGCATCACGGCATCCTTATCTCCGTTGAATGTTTTGGTGATAGGTTTCCCGTTGCGCATCAGTCCGTTAAACACGCCGGCGTCCACCAAGTCCCAGAGCGCGTACTTGGCCTGTGATTGCAGGTTGAACAGCCCGAAGTGGTTTTCAGAACCGCCGGGATTGGCCGCGTCTTTCCACGGCTCGTCGAAGGCTTCAAAGTAGAAACAGGAAATGCGGGCGCTGTCGGTCCATGTGCGTATGTGTTTGTAATAAGTAGCCGATTTATACTCATCGGTTGCCCGCGAGCCTTCGTCGCCGTAGTGTTCATTGGATTGCGTTGCCCAGCCGGTTTCGCCGATGTGAACAGGTTTATTCACACCGAGGCTTTTCATGTAGCGCAGCACGCTTTCGTACTGGGAAATGGCATAGTTTTTTGCGCGGAGCATGGCCGCGTCTATTTTTTCCATATCCGATAAGGCATCCTCTTCTTCCCGCACGCCCCAAAATTCAGGGTTGTAATGCGTATCGTGCATGGGATAGGTATGCATGGAGATAAAGTCCACAGCTTTAATTAGTTGGTTTAAATCTTCCACATGGTACTCGCTGTCGCCGCCGCCCCAGGAGGCGAAATTGTCGGAGCTGGTAATCCACAAGGTTTCGGGCAATTCGCCTTTCTTTTTGAGTTGCTGCAAATGATTGACCCATTTGAGGACCACCCCGGGTTGCACATAGTAATTGGCAGCCCATTTTACCATCGCTTCATTCCCCACGGCAATGATCTTCACAACGTCCGGGTACTGTTTGGCCAATGCCACGGCCCTGTCAATTTCCCCGGCATTCTTTTCGCTTTCTTCGTCGTGATCGGGAGGAAATTCGGTCCAGGCATTTTTGCAGTCTATCCAGGCGCCCAGCATGAGATACATTTCAAATGCGGGGTCTTCTTTTTTTAATTGAGTGATGGCTTCCAGCAAATTAGCGGCCTCATCGTAATATACATTGTAGGTTCTGAGCAATTTGATACCCATCGCCGATAATAGCTTCACATCTTCTTTGAGCTGCGGTATGGTGGGCTGCGAATCCCGCGTGATCTCCCGGTAACCGCCGAAAGAAATGGCCTGATAATCGGGATTGCCCAGGATATCAGCAGCCGTAATAGATTGCCTGCCGCTCTTTTCTTTCATCGAATGGTGACAGGAGACCACCAGAAAAGCCGCCAATAAAAGAATTAGAGAGATGACCATACTTTTCATCGCTTGAAATTTTACCCGCCCGCTGCGGCACACTACCGAAGACGCTGCGCTCGTATCGAAACATTGACCCGGCTTACAGCCCCGGTGCGTTCAAACACCTGCCGGCTTGTCTCTTCGTCTAAACTCAAAGAATCAAATAGCTGTGCTTTGCCATCGCTGAATAGGACTTCCAGACCTTCTTTATCGGAAATGGTATAAATCACAGGAACCTGACAGCAGGTAAAGCAAAGGGCGTTTTCCTTTAATTCGATTTGCTCGCGCTCGTTTTGGAGATTGACGTATTCAAAAACCGCAGAATCGGTCGTAAACTCCTCTCTTTTCAGCAAACACGGATTGAAATACAATTTCCCGTCAATGACAAATACCCCCAGCACGCCAAACCGGACCAAAATATCCTCTTTCACCTGACCGGTCATGCCGGGCTGTTGTGCGCCTCTGTGTTGCGGGGTATGCGAATAAGGATCGGTGGGGAAGGCGCCGTACAAGTCCGGGGATTTGTGAACACCGATGCCCTGACCTATTTCGTAAAAATGCGCAATCAAGCGGTTTACCGTATCTGCATCGGCTTCTTCTTCAATAGCTTGGAGACAAGCCTCCTGTACGGCCAGGTGCAACTTGGACACCATGTGCCAGTAAATGGACCCTAAGCCCTCGTAAGAAAAAAAAGTGCCCGAGCGCCCGGTAAATGCTTTGTGATTGAAAACGTCCTCAAAAATCTGTAATACCGTATCAGAATCACTTGCTACCAAAGGGCCGTAAGCGGTAGATTGGAGGGCTTCCAATGCGGCTTTTACATCCCCTGCGTTTTTGAAATTCCCATTGAAATGGTAGCCGCCCGCAACGTCCCGATTAATAATTTGCAAATTATTGTCTTGCAACAATTGACGCAACAGAGCCGATTTATTAATGAATGCTTCGGGAATGTTGTTTTTTTCTAAAAAGCCTGGTAAATCTTTGTTGGGATAAAGCAAATAGCTCTGTTGATCGCTCCGGTACAGAGCGCTGTTGCGGAGCGCGTCCAATAGTTTCAGCGTAGCTTCGGCGCTTAAATATCCGGCGCTGATGACGGCTACCTGACCTTCGAGCATTTCGCTTAAATGCGCCGTTGAAATGCCGTTTTCCTGCACTGTCATCAGGTTATAAGCGTGATACAAATGGTCGGGCCTTTCGTTGGCCTGTATCGTATGCTCCAGAAATTGCAGGGTTATATCGCTGAAAGCCGATATCCGGCTCAGCGGCAGAGCAGACTTTTTACCGCTGAATCCTTTTTCATACACGGTATCGCGGTAATTGCTTGCCGCTTGTCCCAATGCGTCTGTAACGGTTTTTCGTTGAGCGTCATTGATTCCTGTTTCGAGCAAGTGCCGGTTGGCGTCCAATGCCTGGTGTACTTTATGGAATAATTCCACCAACTCATCAGAAACAAGAACCTGCTTAATCGGTGCGCGCGTCAGGATTTTATCGAGCAGTACAAAAAAACGCCTCAGGTAATACAGCGTCACCATAGACACGCCGTTGCCCACTAAGGCGTTATTGGCGTCGTTCCATTCGGGGCGTTGCGTATTCATCCAGATACCGGCGCCGGGAATAAAATTGGAGACTTTTGCCAGGGTCAGGGCCAATAGTTTCTCCATGAAATTGACATGGTGAATTTCGCTTACCCCGCTCCCCGACAAAGCGCCGTCGGCCCCGGTTGCCGCAATTTTTTCGGTGATGCGATGGTTGGACGCTTCATCAAAGAGGATAGTGTTTTTGGGGTCTTTCAGGATGTCTTCATACGACTTGATCCGGTAGGGCACATTGGCATATACGAAGTATTCCCTGTCGAAAAGGGATTCTAAGGCGCCGGGTTGGCGGTTCTCCGTGAACTCCAAAAATTTGAGCAAATAGATAACCTGATGATCGCCCCAATACCCGATATACGACCAGGGGTTGTCGGGTTCAATGGTTTCCCAGTCGAATCCGCCTTTGGTCACCCGATAGGGGTTGTACCCGTCAAAGGTAGAGGCATTCAGGAATTTGAAAATCATGCCTTCAATAAATTCGGGGTAGGAGTGGGCCAGCGCCTCCCAGTTTTGAAACAAATCTCTCCAGTTGCCTTCATAATCGAGGATTTTGGAGCCGTCCGTTTCGTTCTGGGTATTGATGGAAAAATAGTTCCAGGGCCGGCTGGGGTCTCCATGCCGGCGGCTGAACTTCAGGGGCAGATATTCTATGCCGAGCCTTATCAGGTCGGCATCTTCGCTCTTTAGCAAAAGCGCCCGGAGCGCCGACACGCTGAACGCCTTTTCCAGCCCGTCGATAAAGTGCTGATTTCGTGCTGCTACCTCCACATTGGCCTTTGAAAGGTAGCGTACAAAATCTTCCTTTTCGATGCGGTAGTTGTCGTCAAATGTGCCCCCACGCATGATGTTGAAAAGCACGTTGGAAAAATGTCGGGTGTCATTCCGCTTGTCGGCACTATATTGCAGGCCGTCGGCGCCCGCAACGAGCCGGATCAATTCTTCCGTCCCCGATGCTATATCCTCCTGAAGCTGCTCTTCGATGCCGGCATTTTCTTTTATAATCTGGCAAAGACTGATTATTTGCGCATGGGTCTGATTGACGTTGGCAATGATGTTCCACTTTTTATCAGAATGGCCGGGCAATGAAATAGTTGCGGAAACAAAGTACGCGCCTTTTTCACCTTTTACGTCGCGTTCCTCGCGAATGGGCTGCTTCTTTCTGAAGTTGTTTAGTTGTATGGATGACAGCAGGTGTTTCGGATGTTCTAAGCCTGATGACCAGGCAATGTTGGCTTTTAGCGCTTCGCTCGGTTCGGCTTTGTCCACAATAATGGCGCTGAGGGCAAAAATGCCGATGCCGGAGGCCGGCTCCAGTTCGCTTCTCTTGTATGCGTCCACCAGATTGCTGGTTGAACTTTGCAGGTCGTTGGGCACGCCATACGGCATGATGTTTTGGATGCCGTCTAAGAGCGTAATGCGGTAGTCGGTACCGGAAGTGTTGAGTAGCTCCGCTTTTCTAATGAAGCCGAATACCTTACCGGAATTCCACTGGTACCTGAATGTAAGGCCCAGGTCGTGGTTGATTTCTTCAAAAATAATTTTATTGCCGTAAATGCTTTTGTACAAATTCCGGCTGATGTCATACCGAAACAGGAACCGCTCCGAGAAAGGCTCCCAAATTAAAATATCATCGCCGGACTGAATTTGAAAGATGGATTTACTGCCTGTAATATCCGCAAATTCGGCAATTTTGTCGTCCGTATAGTAAGGGAACAAAGCATATTCCGGATTTTTACGCCCGGCAGTAAGCCCTCCATTGCTTGATATAAACATCCAGTGATTTGAATCGCTGACGATGTTCATAAAAAAAGGGCGCATGGCATCGCTGTTCGAAATTTTATAGTAGCGTTCATTATCATACACTACCATGTTCATTTTGACCGCTTTATCCGTCGCTTCGTTTTTTGTATCGCTAGACACTTCAATCATTGTAGGTTAGGGCATAAAAATTAAAAAAATACGGACGCGTTCCTCAGTTGACCGCCTGATAAACTCTCACATAGTCAATGGTCATTTTTTGCGGAAAAGGCGTTAGAGCCGTAGGAAAGCCCACATAATTGCCGCCTACCGCTACATTTAAAATCATAAAAAACGGATGGTCGTACACCCATTCGCCGTTGACATCTCCGCGTTCAATGCGTTGGTATAAAAAGTCGTCCACAAAAAAGTCAATTTTGTTTTCGTCCCATTCTATGGCAAAAACATGGAACTCGGTATCAAACCGATTGTTGGGCAGGGCGTATTTTTTGGAGATGGCGTTCCCGCCTGAATAACCCGGCCCGTGAATGGAGCCGGCAATGGCGTTCGGTTCCTGGCCTCTCAATTCCATGACATCTATCTCCCCGCACTGCGGCCAACTGACGGCATCTATATTGCTCCCCAACAGCCAAAAGGCAGGCCACAGGCCAGGGCCGTAAGGCGTCTTGAGCCGCGCTTCAAAACGACCGTACGCCTGCTCAAACAAGCCCTGCGTTTTTATCCGCGCCGAGGTGAAACTGTTGCCGGAGCGGATGGCTGTCAGGACGAGGTTGCCGTCGCCGTCCATAGATACGTTGTTGGGGCTGTTGGTGTAAGATTGTAGTTCCTGATTGCCCCAGCCGTCCTGACCGGTACCGAGATCGTACGTCCACTTAGCGGCATCGGGCAATTCGCCGGCAGCGCCGTTGAATTCATCGCTCCACACCAACTGCCAATTGCGGGGCTCTAATTTTTGAAAATCATCTGCCTTGCAACCCATTAGGGTGATAAGCAAAGCAACAAAGAGAATTTTAGCGTTCATTTTATTTTATTTTTTGTCGTTGTTAAAGGACAGTGTAATGTAAATTTCTTCTCCTTCAGTGAAGGAGTGGCTCGCAGTCACCCCTTCACTCGCCCGCCGCGTACGGCGTTTTTTTCGTCTGTATGGTGAATTATTGGTTATTATAGAAGTAGACGTTGTCCACATACAGGACCGAACCATCGCCCCCTTCCAAGATGATTTGCGCCAGATTGCTTCTGCTTCCCAGATTGGGCATATTGGCAAAGGGGATGTTGATAGAGAGCCATTGCTGTGAAACTAATGTGGGGGCCGTAAAGGTCGTTGAATGCCTGGTGTCATCTCCACCGCCAAAGGCTCCATCCGGGCCAAAATTAACGATGATCACGCGGAGTTCCCGACCGGGTGCAATGGGATCCGGGAAGAACGCATTCATGTGGAAATGCGTCATTCCCGTGGCGTTCACCGTTGGGCTGCTGAACTCTATGCCCACAAAGTTGAATATTTCGTACTTCAAAACATTGTCCCCCTGTACACTGAAATCATTGGAAACGGTCGTTTGCCAAGGTTGCCAATAGCCGTTATAGTAGTTGACGGGTACATTGGTGTATGCATCGGAAAAGATGGAGATCACCTTGGAGGGGTCGCGCGTGGGAACGGGCGCACGTTGGAAATTACCAATGGATTCAATGGTAAGCGAACCGGCCGCCTGATTTCCTCCTATGGTGGCAGTGATAACGGCCGTACCCGGGCCTCCTACCACCGAGACCAAACCATTGGCACTGACGGTCGCTATGGACGGATTGGAAGAAGTGAATTCAAAGTAGGAAGGCGAAATGCCCACGGTTTGATTGGAACCATCCGGCAAATTGAAGGAGGAACTGACGCCCGAAATCGTTCTCGACACGCCAACGAAGGAGGTTTCCACTACATCTTGGCCAAATAGGATCGCATGCTGCGGATGCGCCACCGTACCCAATTTTTCAAATTTCACCTCATCAATCCAAAAGGTATAGCCGCGCTCGTTCTCCGGCCCTTCGGAGTAGTAGAACATCCCGCGCTCGTTGGTCAGCTTGGCGGGGTCGGGCAGTGGAATGTAGTATTTTTTCCAGTTGGTATTCACGGCCAAACCCGTAATGGAAACCTGATATGTAGAGGCGCCGAGGTCATTGCCGAAACCCACTACATCTATATTAGCTGCCTGCGTGGCTTTCGCCCAAAAAGTCAGTACGTTGTACCCCGACAAATCACGGCCTACCTCCGTGAAAAACGCCCCGCCGGCATAGGCGCCTCTGGAGTCATTGACATCCGGCACTTCAAATTTCATCGAAGCGAGGGAGTTGTTGTACGTCACTTCATTGTCCACATCAAAAGCAGTAGGCACCGAGCCTCCGAAAGCAGCATAGTTCAAACCGGCACTGAAGCCGTCAATGAACACTTCCGGATCTGTGGGATAGGTAGCAGGTTGCAGCTCGGCTTCGTCGCGTTCACAGCTCAATGCCGGAAACAGGAGCGCGAGCAAAAGGAAATATTGCGTAAATCGGATGAAAGTATTTGCACTCATTTTTTTGTCTTTTTAATTGCCAACGTTGATAAGAATGTATGTCCTGATTTCCCACTCATTGCCGTTATCGAAACCGATGGCATTGAGGTCAGGCGCTAAATTGCCGGCGCCATCCACGGTTTGAGTGGGTGAATAGCGCGGCGAAAAGCGGTCGAGCGAGCGCCATGCCCCGCGGATACCGATGCGCGTGGAAGGCAGATCAAACCAATCCGGTTTGGAAATGGAGGTAGAGATATCCGCCATGAGTTGCATGGGGAAGGTGAGGTTGAAATCGCGGTGATAGTCATAAGGCCCCCAGTCATTCACTCTGATGAAGGAGTTGAATTTAATGGCTTTGTGTATCATGCGCAAGTCCATGCCGTAGCGGCGAATGGTGCGCTCGTCGCTGCCGTTTGCCTGGGCGTCGCCGCCGTATACATTGGCGATGAACCCGAAATTTTTGCTTAATTTGGAAACCAACCGCGCATTCACTTCCCATAAATCCTGTGCGGGCGCGGCGCCCGGGAAAGCAAAAGTAGTACGACCGTCGGGGAAGATACCGATGGCAGCATCCTGTGTGGTGGGCAGGTGCCGAAATACCACGCCGGCGCTCAGCGCAAATTTGGAGTCTTCGATCCGATCGCTATCCCATGCATACATCCATGAATCGGGACTTGGGTCGTAGGTGAATAAAATTTCCCCGGCCACTTGCTCGCGGTTGCCTCGCACCACAAAAGGGTCTTCGAGGATGTTGCGGGGCCGGCCCGGCGCGCCTACGTCGTTCGGGATAGGCCCTTCTATAGGCTTTTGCCACAGGAAGTTGGGGGCGATTTGGAGATTGCCCAGCGTGTAGGTAAAGCCGGAAAGGAAGTTGTACTGATTGCCACTTCCGCTGTCTTTCAATCTCCAACCGGTAAAGGTTTGAGTGTAATCAGCGCCGCCGTTGGCCACTAAGCCCATTACGGCCGACTGAGCGTACCAGTTGAATTTGCCGCCGGCGTAAGTAAATTTCACTTTGCCGCCCCAGTTGTCCTCGGCGCGGATCTGATCCTCATAAACGGTATAGGTTCCTTCTTTTTCCCTGACCAACTGGAATGCTCTTCCCTGAAGCGGTTGCCCGCCCCAAATGCCGCCCAGATCAACGCCGAACTTGCCAAATTTGCGGTTGGCGTGCAGGGTCAAGCGTCTGGTTTTGGGCTGCGGAATGGCAAAGGAGCTTTCCGTAAGGCCGAGCTGCTCCAAATCCTCATGGAAAATACCTGTGAGGTTGAATTTAGCCAGTTCTTTGCTGTATTTCAGCAAAACAGCCGGGTTGGCGCCCCACCAAAGCTGCGGGCCGAAAGCGAGCTTGAATCCTTTGAGTTGTTTTTTGCCGGCCACCTCAAAACCGAAAGGCGCTATGCCGTTGTATATGTCAATTTGCGGCCCGTAGTTGGCTTCGGGATACAAACCGAAGAAATCGCCTTCGTAGCCCCAATGGTAGTGCCCCGTACGGTAAAAGCCGTTGAGATCAAACATTTTATGATTCCAGTGATAGTCGGCCCTGTACAACTGGAAACGGTTGTTCGACTCTACCGTTACGTTGCCGGTGGTACTGTTCAATACGATGGGGCGGCCCCGGTTTTCGTAAAATATCTGATCAATGGGGTTTTGAGCTACATTGCCCAGAATGTTGAATTCAACGTTGGCCCTGACATTGGGCGCCGGATTGGCCTCTACACCGACAAAAAACGATTGCATGTGGTCGAAGCCCAATTGGTTGGGATAAACCGGATTGTTAGGATCGGGTTCTTTTGGGGTGGAAATCAAACTGCCGCCTGTGCTGAACGTATTGAATGCCGCAGATAGCCGGCTAAGCCTTATTTTTTGGGTTTTTCCGCTCTCAAGCGCCGCTTTATCGCCTCTTGCCTTCAAATAGGCATCCGCTAACGAAAGCCCGTCAAAATATTTTTTGATGCTGCTCAGAGAAGTTCCGCCGGTATAAGGATCCAACTGATGCACATCTTTCAGCAGGTAATAAGCGGCTCTGGGATACAATTGATAAAATCCCTGTGCATTGGTCGGCCCCTTGGCGCAAATCCCGAACCACTCTTCATTCATGTTATTTTCGCCTTCCACATAGTCGTTCCCATACCCTCCGTTCGACCAGGAAGCATTGTTGTCGTGTACGTCTAAGTTCAACGTTTGGCCGTATTTCCACCACCCGTCGCTGAACTGAAAGGTAAAACCGCCTATGGAATTACCCGCTTTTCCGAGACCGGCGGCATTTTCATAAATTTCCCGCCAATTGCCCAATAAATAATAGGCTTGCGATGACTGGTCTTCTTCATTGGCAATGGCATTAAAAGCATCTGCGCCAAACTCCGTAAACAATACCGGCTTTCCATATTCTTTTTTCACTCGTTCAAACAGATCGCCGAACGAAACGCCCCGATAAACATTCGTACCGAAAATATCTACATCCTTGCACTCCTCCGCTATGATGTCGAGAAACAACAAATCGCCGTTGCAAAGCGCTACCGGGTGCGACTTGTCAGCCGATTTCATCGCCAATGCGGCCTCATTAAACAGCTTATACATGGGGCGCGCCTTCCTCGTAGATTTCCGATCGGCCATAGGCACGTTCTCTGTTTCGGCGCCCTCCCAAAACAGGCCGTAGTTGTTTTCGTTCCCCAACAAATACAACAACAACCCGGGGGTGTTGCGATATTCCTCCACCAACTCCTTCACCTCTTTGAGCAGAAGCGCCCTGACCCGTGGGTCGGCATAGTTTGTATTGGCTTCCCAGGCGCCGTTGATGGTGAGGCCGTACCGACCGAACGAGTGATTCAGCATGGTATAGATGCCATGCGTCCGGTAGATATATTCGATCCATTTTTTGGGAATACCCGTATAGACGCGAATGGCGTTGACGCCCATGTTTTTCAGCAGCCCCATTTCATCATCAAGCGCTTTTTTGATGAAATCGTCGGGTTCGCTCCACACGCTGTAGGAATAATTGGTGCCGACAGGGAAATAATCCCAGTTCATCCCATTCACCATAAGTTCCTTTCCGTTCACCGTGAGTTTTATGCCGCTTTCACTGTGCGCTACCGTCACCATGTCGGCCTGTGCCGAGAGAAGGGTAGAACAGCCTAAAAAAGCCGCCAGCAAAACAATTTGTCTGGTACAAGTGCTCATTTTGGTTATTTTATTTGGTAAAAACAGGGCAATTCGATCAAAAAAAAATTGCGCCGTAAATGTAAAAAGGATTAAACCAAAAAAGCATATACATCGTATATACACAATCTCTCGAAGCACTTACAATAGGACTTATTCTTCTCTATATGAGTTTTTTATAAAAATATTCAGTTTATTGTAGCTGGCAAATGAAACGGGCAATTGTATATGTGTTTTTAAGGCGCCAAAAGCGGTTCCGCTATTTTAAAGCGGATGCTCCAGATGCCGCGCACTTCATTTTCGGCGTAGCCCGTGGCTAAGTCGCCGGGATACAGGGGACAATCTTTTGACGCAGCTCCGGCAGCATGTCTGCGGATTTGCCGTGACATTGCCGGCACATCGTGTTGGTGACGATGGGGTAATAAAATTGTGCGATGCCGTCGCGCTGCAGCAATACCGACGCCTCCCTCCATATAATATGCCTTTATGGCTACCATCGGCGGGCCGATGCGGCCTTCCTGTTCCGGTGCAGCAGGACTGTGACACAGGTAACAATTCGTCTCCATGAGTTTTTTGCCGGGATGGATGCCGGCCGCCGCCGCCGCGTCGGCCTGAGCGCCGCTCCCGCTTGTATCGTTCCGGCAACCTGACAACATCAAAAGGAAGAATGCAAAAAGGAGCATTTTTTCATATCGGATATTTTGACGCCAAAGATACAAGCCGCCGCCGTCGGGTTTGGGGATGGGGGTTACAGGAGGGTAGGTCACCGATAATTCACCCGCCACCCCAACCGCAGCCCGGCCCACAGGCGCGTGGCGCTGCTTTCTGTGGCGACCGGCGCCAATGGAAAGTTCGGATCGGACAGTGCATCGGGCAGCGAATCCCATGCTGCATTCGGGAAATAGCGCAGCCCGATGACGGGGCTTACCGTGAGCAGATCGGAGACGCCGATGTCTAAGCCGGCGGCGAGGCCGGCGCTGATTGCGGTGGCGTTGGAGCGTAGTTCCGGATTCGAGCCGGCCCGGTTGTCCATATAGCTGATGCCGGGCGACACTTGCAGGAAAAAGCCTTTGGCTAAGAAGTCGTTTTGTTTGGAAAACGTGGGGCAGTCGCAATCGCCTTTAAAGTCGAAAGGATAAAAGTTGACGTTGAAAAACAGGCTGTACCAGCGGCTGCGGGTTTCAAAGTCATAAGCGGTAGCGGAGGTTTGGGCGTAGTTGAGTTCCGGCAGAAATTCGATGCGCACATTTTTCAACCGGAACCAATAATCCGCTCCGATGCTGAAGCCAGTTCCGGGCGGATCGGCGAGTACGGCGCCGCTGAGGGCGTCGCGGAGTTGCCAGTCGGGCGCGCGTTGCGTGAGGTAGCTTGCACTGAGGCCGAACTGGGCCTGCGCGTTGGCAAAGAGGAATACAAAGAGGACTGAAAAGAAGAAGTAACGCATGGCAAAAGGTTTGATGGTTCTTTTCAACGATTCTGGTGCAAGTTAGGTATTTTTGCCGCCCATTACCGCAAACAATACATGAAGACCAAAACGCTGAAGCAGGACAAAGTGAACGTCATCACGCTGGGCTGTTCGAAAAACTTAGTAGATTCTGAAAACCTCATCACCCAGTTGCGCGCCAACGAGTTTGATGTGGTACACGACAGCAATGACGAGGATGCCAACGTGGTCATTATCAATACCTGCGGGTTTATTGACCTGGCCAAGCAGGAATCCATTGACACCATCCTGCAATATGCCGCCGTAAAATCGGCCGGCGACATTGACAAGCTCTACGTCACGGGCTGTTTGTCGCAGCGCTATAAGGACGATTTGGAGCGAGAAATCCCGGAGGTGGACGCCTACTTCGGCACGCTCGAACTGCCCGGCCTGCTCGCCCGGCTCAATGCCGATTACAAACACGAACTCGTCGGCGAGCGCTTCATCACCACGCCGATGCACTATGCTTATCTGAAAATTTCGGAAGGCTGCAACCGCACCTGCTCTTTTTGCGCCATTCCGCTCATGCGGGGCGGGCACATATCGCGACCGGTGGAGGAATTGGTGAAAGAAGCCCAAAGCCTTGCCCGCCGGGGGGTAAAAGAACTCATGCTCATCGCGCAGGAACTCACTTATTACGGCCTCGACCTCTACAAACGCCGCGAACTGCCGCGCCTGCTGCACGCTCTGGCCGATGTGGAAGGCATTGAGTGGATCCGCTTGCACTACGCCTATCCGAGCAAGTTTCCCACCGAGATATTCGACGTGATGGCCGAGCGTGCGGAAATTTGCAATTACTTAGACATGCCGCTCCAACATGCCGACAACGCTGTGCTGCAACGCATGCGCCGGCAGATTACCCGTGAGGAAACCATTGAATTGATTGAAACGGCCAGAGCCAAAGTACCCAATCTTGCCCTGCGCACGACCATGCTCGTGGGCTTCCCCGGCGAATCAGACCGGGAGTTTGCACAACTCTGCGATTTTGTGCGCGACATGCGGTTCGAGCGGCTCGGCGTTTTTCAATACTCGCACGAAGAAGATACTTCCGCGCATGACTTCCCCGACGATGTGCCCGCCGAACTGAAAGCCGAACGCGCCGCCGAACTGATGGCCATTCAGGAGCAAATTTCGTGGGAGAAAAATCAGGAGCGCATTGGTGAAACGTATAAGGTGTTGTTCGACAAAAAAGAAGGCGAGTACTTTGTGGGCCGTACCGAATACGACTCTCCCGAAGTGGACAACGAGGTGCTCGTACCGGCCGATAAAGCGTATGTGCGCATCGGCGATTTTGCACAGATACACATCACCGACGCATCCGAGTTTGATTTGTTTGGAGAACCGGTTGTGAAATAGTTTCGAGTTTTCTCGTGCACAGACGTGCAACCCGAAACCCGAAACCCGAAACCCGAAACAAAACAACCCGAAACAAAGTAAAACACTACAATCCTAATATTTTCCGATTGCTTGCTTCATCGCTTTGGCCGCCCGCGAAATCGTCGAAGGTTTTGTCGGTTACTTCAATGATGTGGCGGCGGATGAATTCCGCACCTTCCTTTGCGCCCTGTTCGGGGCTTTTGATACAACATTCCCACTCCATCACCGCCCAGCCGTCGTAATCGTATTGCGACAGCTTGCTGAAAACGCCTTTGAAGTCCACCTGTCCGTCGCCGGGAGAGCGGAAGCGCCCTGCGCGATCGGCCCAGTCTAAATAGCCGCCGTACACGCCCGTGCGGCCGTTGCGGTTGTACTCGGCGTCTTTGACGTGAAACATGCGGATAAACTCGTGGTAGATATCAATGAACTGGAGGTAATCCATTTGTTGCAACACATAATGGCTCGGATCGAACAGGATGTTGACGCGGGGGTGTTCGCCGGTAGCGAGCAGAAAGCGCTCAAAAGTGACCCCGTCGTGCAGGTCTTCACCGGGATGAATTTCATAACAAAGGTCCACGCCCGCCGCGTCGAACGCATCGAGAATGGGCAGCCATCGGGCGGCCAATTCCGTAAATGCCGTTTCGGTCAATCCTTTGGGGCGTTGCGGCCAGGGGTAAGCGAAAGGCCAGGCCAATGCGCCGGAAAAGGTGGCGTGGCATTCTAAGCCGAGGTGTTGTGAAGCCAGTGCGGCGTATTTGAGTTGTTGTACGGCCCATTGTGCGCGTTCGGCAGGGCGGCCGTGCAATGCTGCCGGCGCGAAGGCGTCGAACAAGCTGTCGTATGCCGGATGCACCGCTACCAATTGCCCCTGCAAGTGCGTGGACAGCTCGCTGATTTGCAGGCCGTAACCGGCAATGCGGCCTTTGAGTTCGTCGCAATAGGTTTTGCTTTCGCCGGCCAATTTCAGGTCAATGAGCCGCGATTCCCAGGTAGGTATTTGGATGCCGATGTAGCCAAGCCCTGCTGCCCACTCGCACAAGCCTTCCAATGTGTTGAACGGCGCTTGGTCGCCAATGAATTGGGCCAGAAATACGGCCGGACCTTTAATGGTTTTCATGCTTGCTCTTTTTCTGTTTGTATGCAATGATAGCTTCGAATCGCGAGCTACGAGTCCCGCTCGCCACCGCCAACCGCCTACCCAAATACCGCCCCTATGCTCTATGCTCCATGCTCTATGCTCCTCACCCCACCACCAAATTAATCATCCTTCCGGGAACGACGATCACTTTGCGCACTTCTTTTCCTTCGATCCACTTTTTCACCGATTCCAATTCCAGCACGGCTTTTTCCAACTCGGGCGCTTGCGCAGATGCGGGAAACTTTTCGGTAACGCGCATTTTGCCGTTTACGCTGATGGGATAATTGATCACATCCTCTACCAACCAGACCTCGTCGTGTGTAGGATATTCGGCATGGTGTACGCTGCCCGCGCCGCCGAGATGGCGCCAAAGTTCTTCGGCGGTAAACGGCGCGAAGGGCGCCAGCAGGCGCACCATTTGTTCGAGTACGGCTTTGTTGCGGCAGTCTAAGCGCTTCAACTCATTGACCGCTACCATAAAGGCGCTCACACAAGTGTTGAAGGAAAAACGACCGATGTCGTCCGATACTTTTTTGATGGCGGCATGCAACGCTTTCATCTCCTCTTTGGTCGGAGCGGCGTCGCTGAGCGCAATAGCGCCTTGCTCGGTGAAAAACAGCGACCAAAAGCGGCGCAGGAATTTACTCACCCCGTCAATGCCCTTGGTACTCCAGGGCTTGGCGTCTTCCACCGGACCGAGAAACATCTCGTACATGCGGAAGCAATCGGCGCCGTAGCGGTCAATGACATCGTCGGGATTGATGACGTTGTATTTCGATTTCGACATTTTACCCACCTCCGAAAAGGTGAGCAAATAGCTGTCGCTTACATCTTTTTTGGGCGTGAATTTGCCTTTGTGATAAATACCCTGACTGCATTCAAAAATGGCCTCTCCGTATTCCGGGCGCCATTCAATGAATTGCCGGATACTGTCCAAATTCACATAAGAACCGGGCATGCCGTATTCCTTTACATAGTCAATGTGAATGGGGATTTTGGCAAACTCCGTGCCCGCCTGCTGCTCCTCGGCGGCGATACCGGCGCACACAAATCGGCTGTAGCCATTGACTTTGTCTTTTTGCAACATCAAATACTCGATGATACCCTGTATCATGCCCTGATTGATGAGTTTTTTGGCGTATTCGCGCTGCGGTACCAGCCCCATATCATGGAGGAAGTGGTTCCAAAACCGGCTGTACAACAAATGCCCCACGGCGTGCTCTGAACCACCCACATACAAGTCAACATCCTGCCAATAGTCCACGGCCTCTTTCGATGCGAAGACTTTTTCGTTGTGCGGGTCCATGTAGCGGTACCAATACCAGGAAGAGCCGGCCCAGCCGGGCATGGTGCTCCATTCGTAGTCGTACAAGCCCTGATATTTCCAGCCTTCGGCGCGGCCCAGCGGCGGTTCGCCGGTGTCGGTGGGGAGGTATTTATCCACAGCGGGCAGGAGCAGCGGCAGTTCCGATGCATCTAAGGGATACGGTACGCCGTTTTTCCAATACACGGGCACGGGTTCGCCCCAATAGCGCTGCCGGCTGAAAATGGCGTTGCGCATGCGGTATTGAACCTTGGCGCGGCCGATGCCTTTTTCCTCCAGCCATGCAGTGAGTTTGGGCATGGCCTCAGTATAAGACAGGCCGTTGATGAAACCGGAGTTGATGTAGCGGCCTTCTTTGGTGGGGTCGGCGGCTTCCTCTATGTTCTTTTGCGCATCGAGAATGGACACGACGGGCAGTTGGAAGTGCCGGGCGAAATTCCAGTCGCGCTGATCGCCGGATGGCACGGCCATGACGGCGCCGGTTCCGTAGCCGGCCAGCACATAGTCGGCTATATAGACGGGTACTTTTTCGCCGTTGAACGGATTGATGCAGTAGCTGCCGGTAAAAGCGCCGGTGACGCGTTTCACTTCCGACATGCGCTCCACCTCGGTGCGGGCTGCTGTCCAATGAATATAGGTTTCTATTTCAGCTTGTTGCGCGGGCGTGGTGAGGCGGGCCACTAATTCGTGTTCGGGCGCCAACACCATAAAGGTAGCGCCGAAGATCGTATCTAAGCGAGTGGTAAACACTTCTATAAAGGTGGCGGCGTCTTGTTCCAATTGAAATTTGACAGAAGCGCCCTGCGAGCGCCCTATCCAGTTGCGCTGTTGGTCTTTGAGGCTTTCTGGCCATTCTATTGCATCCAAACCTTGCAGCAGGCGGTCGGCGTAGGCCGTGATGCGCATGCTCCATTGTTTCATGCGTTTGCGCTCCACGGGATGACCGCCCCGCTCGCTCACGCCGTCTTTCACCTCGTCGTTCGACAAGACAGCACGCAGCGCCGGACACCAGTTGACGAAACTTTCTTCGGGAAAGGTGAGGCGGTATTTCAACAAAAAGAGCGCCTGCTCCGATTCCTGCATGGCGTTCCACTCGCCGGCACTGATGGTGGGCGTATCGTCGTCGCAAACTGCTTGTACGCGGGCATTGCCCTCCTGTGCGAAACGCTCTGCCAATGGAGCAACCGGCAATGCTTTATCGGCTTCTTTGTCGTAATAATGGTCAAAGAGCTGAAGGAATATCCACTGTGTCCAGCGATAGTATTCCGGTTCGCTGGTATTGACTTCTCGGCTCCAATCGTAGCTGAAACCGAGGTTGCTCAACTGCTGCCGGTAGCGCACCACGTTCTCTGCGGTGGACACAGCCGGGTGAATGCCGGTCTCAATGGCGTATTGTTCTGCCGGCAACCCGAAAGCATCGAAGCCCATGGGATGCAGTACGTTGAAGCCTTTCATGCGCTTGAAGCGCGAAAAAATATCGGAAGCGATGTATCCGAGCGGATGCCCTACATGCAGTCCGGCCCCGGAAGGGTAGGGGAACATGTCGAGGACATAGTATTTGGGGCGCTCGCCGCCGTTGACTACCTTATATACCTCGTGTTCCTTCCAGTGCGTTTTCCATTTCTTCTCAATGTCGCGCGGGGAATATTCCATGATGACGAAATTAAAGTTTGTTTTAGCAAAAGGAAACTAAGAGTCGCCAAAGTTCCATTGCCGCGTTCAGGGCGCGAAAATAAAGAATATCCGATAAGTATTTTGTTCACAGTGTTTTTTCGCTGGGAACATCCTTATCTTTGTTTTGAAAATCAAAAAGAAACCATCATGAAAAGTTTGCTCAAATTACTCGTCGTGGTAGTGATCGGCGTGCTGGTGTACAATTACTTCTTCGGAACGCAGGAAGAAAAGGAAACTTCCAAAGAGATATTCTCCAACGTCCGCGACCTCGGCAAAGCTACCTGGGGCCTGTTGCGTTCGGAGAAGGCAAAATTTGACGAAGGCAAATACGATGAAGCGGTTGACAAAGTGGGAGGACTGCTCCGCTCACTCAACGGAAAAGCCCGCGACATCGGCGACGACGAATCGCTGAGGCGCCTGGAAGATTTGGAAAAACGCCGGATGGAATTAGATAAAGAAATCGCCGAGATGGACCGCTTGAATGAAACGGGCAAGACAACGGCGGCAAAAGCCAAGGAAACGGAAATCAAAAAAGACTGGCGCACCCTCATGGACGCGACAGAGGTTATTATGAACAATTTGGAAAAAGCGCCGCGGTAAAAAAATTCTTCCGCTCGTAGGGGAGGAGATAGATAATGGTGTCTATGCAGATGAACTGGTCATTTATTGTTCAAAACTATCTGCAAATACAAATTCCGACGCCATGACAAAAGACGCCAAAATTGCGTACCTCCGCCAAATCCCCTTGTTTCAAACCCTTTCCACTGTGGAAGAAGACCAAATGGCAGGCATGATGGAGCCGGTATCCAAAGGGCGTTATGCACTGGTTTTCAAACCCGGAGATGCTTCCGATCGCTTGTTTTTTCTCGCCAAAGGCGTCGTGAAAATCTCCACTCATTCTGTTGACGGCCGCGAAGTCATCAAAGCGCTCTTGCATCCCAATGCTATCTTCGGTGAGCGGGGCCTGATCGGCGAATTGGAACGGCAAGACTTTGCCCAGGCACTCAAGGAAGAAGTGCAACTCTTCGCCATACGGATAGAAGATTTCCAATACATGATGCGCCGCAATTTCGATCTCTGTAACAAAGTAATGCAGCTCTTCGGCAATCGCCTGATAGAAATGGAAAGCCGGCTGGAATCTTTGCTGTTCAAGGATGCCCGCACGCGCATCATCGAGTTTATTAAAGAGGCCATTGCCGGGCAGGGGCGCAAAGTGGGTTTCGAAATGCTGCTCAAGCACTCGCTCACTCATCAAGACATTGCCAACATCACCTGTACTTCCCGCCAAACGGTAACGCTGGTACTCAACGAGTTGCGCAAGTCCGATCTCATTTATTTCAACCGGGGCAAAATTCTGGTTCGCGACTTATCCCGCCTGTCCTGAAAGACCGGTTCACCAGTTCACCAGTCGCGCGTAAACTGCCTGCACCGGCAAGCCCATGATGTTGTAAAAATCGCCCTCTATGCGGTTGATTTTGCATAATCCCACCCATTCCTGAACGGCATACGAACCGGCTTTGTCAAAAGGCTTGTACGTCGCGACGTAGTGTTCTATCTCTTCCGCATTCATTTCTGCAAAATAGACATTGGATACTTCAGAAAACACCTCTTTCTTCTCCGTTGACAGGAGGCACACCCCGGTGACAACCCGGTGCATGTTGCCCGAAAGGGCGCTCAATATGCGGCAGGCGTCTTCAAAATTTTCGGGTTTGTTATAAATCTTTCCATTCAGTATCACGACGCTGTCGGCGGTCAGCAGGATGTCGCCCGGTTGGAGGGTGGCTTGCAGGGCGCCGGCTTTTTTTTCTGCCAGATAAGCAGCTACGTCCTCCACGGGCAGTTCCGGCGGCCAGGTTTCTTCCACGTCTTGCCATCTGATTTCGAACGGGATGCCGGCATCCTGCAGGAGTTGCCGCCGGCGCGGCGATTGGGAGGCGAGAATGACGGGTTTGGAAAGCGAGAGCATAAGCGGTTTTAAGTAGTGGTGAATGAAACGAAAAGAGGGGCGAATAATCCGGCGAGAATGATCCATTTGGCGAGCGCGCTCAGCTTGCGAAAATCATCCTTCTCCTGTGCCCCTGCGAGCCGGAAAAGCGCCACGGCGAGCGGCGCCGCTACCATAATCGGGAACGCGATCAGTCCCCAATTAGAAAATGCGTCATGCAGTTGCACGATCATCACGGCAAGTGCGGCGGCGAGGGTTACGCCGGCGGCGAAGGCAATCGTTTTGGTTGCGCGAAGCCCCGCCAGCACGGCCAGTGTGCGCGCACCGTGTGCGGCATCGCCATCGCGGTCTTCCATATCTTTTACAATCTCCCGGAAGAGGGTTGCCAGAAAGGCCAATCCCATATATTGCCAGAGGAATGTCGTCATGGCGTCGTGTTGCAGCGGCGCGAGTTCGCCGAGGCGCTGAAAAGCCTCCCGTTCGGCAAACCACACTATGCCGGCCACGGCGGCGCAATATGCAGCCACCAGCAGGTTGCCGCTCAAAGGCATTCGTTTGAAATAGAGAGAGTAGAGAAATAGCCCCGCGCCGGCGAAGGGGTAAATGGCAACCAAGGCAATCTGACGCACATAAAACGCCAAATAAAGCGATGCGGTAAACCCGATGAGGTTGATGCAGAAATAGAGCCAGTAAGCGGTTTGTTCGGAAATTTGTCGTCCGATGATTTCTTTTCCGGGTTTGTTGGCGCGATCTATGGGCGCGTCAATGAGGTCGTTGACGATGTACCCCGCCGCTGAGATGCAAAGCGTAACGCCGATGAAAATGGCAAACCGCAGGAAGTCTAATTTGGGAGAGAGGCCGTGCTGTTGAAAAGCCGGCAGCAATATTTTGAAAAAAACCAACACCTGCACAACGCCTACTATCAGCAGATTGGGCCAACGGATGAGTTTAAAAATTGCGGTGTTCAACGAAAGGTGCGCCATGTTTACGCGGTTGTAGTCGGCCAGTTTCCCCGCAGGCGCAATACCTTTTCGATGACGTCCCGTACGCATCCGTCACCGCCTTTTCGCGGCGACACATAACGCGCCACTTCCTGAATTTCCCGAACCGCATCGGCCGGGCAAGCCGGAAACCCCACTTTGCGCATCACCGGATAATCGGGCAGGTCGTCGCCCATGTAGAGGATTTTGCCGGGATCGAGTTCGTATTTGGCTTTGAGGTCATTGAATGCCGCAACCTTATCTTCGCTACCCGAATAAACATCTTCCACCCCCAATCCTTTGAGGCGAAGTTCTACGCCTTCAGATCTCCCGGCAGTGATGATGGCTACGCGATAGCCCTGACGGATGGCAGTTTTTATGGCAAACCCGTCGCGTACGTTCATGGTGCGCAGGAGTTGGCCGTTTTCGAGTACCAACACTTCACAATTTGTCAGTACGCCGTCCACGTCAAAAATAAAGGTGTTGATATCCCTGAATGCTTCTAAATTGTTCATACCCATTGCTTTTGCCGGAAGGGGAAGCGGAGCGGCTACAACAGGTCAGGCGTGGTTATCCCGCCATTCATATACCCACTTGGCTTGTATCTGTTCGAGATGGCCTTCTGTGCATTCCTCCCGTTTGCCGGCAAAGTTAGGTATTTCGAGCACCCATTCAATCAGCTCGGTGAATCGAATGCGGTAAATTTTGCTTTCGGTGAATTCGTCGCCGAAGCGCTCGTACAATTTCATGGCGATGTCTTCATGATCGGCCCAATGGATCGGCAGGTCTTCTAAGTCTTTAAACGGCATGTGGCGTCTGGTTTAAATAGGGTGCATAGCACGCACTTCTACAATCAAAAATCAACACTCTTAAATTTTAAATCGTCAGTGTTCGTGTCCGATAATTCGTTTTTGGTCGGGTATTTGGATGGCAATGACGGCCTCCTCATCGAGAATAACGCATTGGCATCCGAGCCTCGACTCCAAGCGGGGATTGATCGCACGGTCTATAAAATCTTCTTCTTTATCAGATATTTCCTCCAAAAACTCCTCGCCGGCCTCTACATATACATGGCAGGTGCTGCACGCGCATACACCGCCGCAATTGTGGTTGAGATGCACGTCGTTGTCTTCTGCTACTTCGAGTATGGAGTATCCCTCTTCAACATTTTCTACCGTTTTGGGCGGGATGGATGGATCTTCAAACGTAAATTTTATGGTAGCCATGATGGATTTAATACCCTGATTAGGTTGAAACACTGAAAAACATAACTAAGTTGGAATGGTTCACACGCGCCGGCGCTTTTGTCAGCCGTCAGCAGCAGCGGCTTTGAAGCCTCCGTACAACAACAGCTTTAGCTCCTGCGGAGTAATCTGGTGGGCGTTGGAAAACCCGGTGCGTATATCGGTGAGAATCTTGGCATTGTCGTATAGTCGGATGATGTCATAAGAGGCTGCTTCGCTTTCCGTATCCCCGGCGCGACTTACCTGTACCAAAACGGGAATGCTGCTATCGAAAGAAGAATTGAACAAATGAATGCCGCTCTCGTGCCGCAACAGGTCATAAATGCCGTAGCCGTGTAGTTCTATGCTCGGGCCGAGGACCTCCATACTCAGGTCGGCATGAAGGCAGAACGCTTCGTAGCAATCTCGCAGGTATTTTACCTCCTCCCTGCCATATCCGCTCACCAAAGACCGGATGCTCAAAGTCACATGGTCCTTTTTTCTGTTTACAAAAGCCGCTGCCTGCAAGCTCAGCAGGGCAGTATCGAGCAGGTAGTCCCAAAAAAGCGTTTGCAGCGGGTCAAACTGATTGGTACCGTGCCGGTAAGCGTCTTTGAGTTCTTCGCGCGTTTCGTCTAAGAGGATTTTTTCGTATAACTGGTCTTTGAAGAACTTACTGGCTTTGAGCTCATTGCGCAGGTAGAGCGAACTGGTTTTGAGCCGGAGCGATGCCACCGGCCGATGGCCGGCAAAATTGCCTTTGTACGAAAGCAGCAGATGGTTGACCTTTTCCCGGTGGTGTTCGAGCCGTTCCAACAACTCATAATAGGCCATATCGTCTTCCGAAATGCGGTTGACATCAGAGGGCTTTTTAGCGGCTTTTACCTTTTTTTTCAAGTCATCGGTTTCGCGCAGGAGTTGGTGGAGGAAAGGGCGGCCGTTGGCTTCGTCCGGTATTTTAGGCAATAAACCGGCGGGGAGCGGTTGCGCCATTTGCATGGCTTGGATGCGCGGTTTGAGGCGCCCGTTTTCAAGAAATACATCCAGAATGATGGGCGTGTCGGGCGGCGTAGCGAGCAGTTGATCGGCGGAGAGTTCGGTGAGGTCTTTTTCAATTTGCCGTTTGAGCGCGCGACCACCCATGCGGGCATCGTAGCCGCGTTTGGCCACCCAGCGCAGCGCCGTTTGATCTACATTGAGAATGGTGGAGCGCCGTACAAAGCCGTCGCGTTGGAGCAATTCGCGCAGTTGCAAGCGGGCGATACTGTATATATGCTCCTCTTCGAGCGACCGGAACGCGATGATCTGGTCAATGCGGTTGACAAATTCGGGTCGGAATGCTTTCTCCACCGCCCGTATATATACGGTGCGAATGTCCTCCTCGCTCTGGTTGTATCCCACTCCCGAAGTTGCTTCGCGGGCGCCGAGGTTGGAAGTCATGATGACGATCACATTGGTAAAATCCACGGTGCGGCCCGCTCCGTCAGTGAGCCGCCCGTCGTCGAGTACCTGCAACAACAAGTCGAGCACCTTGGGATGCGCTTTTTCTATTTCGTCGAGCAGCAACACGCCGAACGGATTGTGGCGCACGCCGGAGGTGAGCTTTCCTTCAGGGCTGGAAAAATCGCCGATCAGGCGCGCAACGGCGCTGCTGTCAATATATTCGTTCATGTCGAATCGCAGCAGAGCATTTTCATTTCCGGTCAGGAATTTACACAAGGCTTTGGCGGCCTGTGTTTTGCCTACGCCGGTAGGGCCTGCAAAGAGCAGCGAACTGACAGGCTTGGTTTTGTCAGCCAATTTGGATTTTACCAAAAATACAACCGCGCAAAGCGCCTCCAATGCTTCCGGCTGGCCCACGAGCATACTGCCGAGCGCTTGTTCGACTTCCTCCGGCTCCAGCGTGAGGCTGTCGTCAAGGAACACTTCATCCAATCCGCTCACCAAGCGAAACTCGCTGCGCACTTCGGAGGCATCCACCGTTTGACCCCGGTATTTGACGGCGAGCTGCTCCATGAGCCGGGTGATGCCGCCGGGCAGGGCTTTGCCGTTGAGATAATTGCGATGGATATGGATGAGTTGGTCAATGGCCTGTATTTGAAAAATAGTACCGTGTTCCCGTTCCAAGGTTTTGCGCTTTTCCAGAACGATGCGCAGGAGATCAAGCCGGGGCGCTTCGTTGATGCGCAACACCTGAAACAGACTGCTGAAACTGCGGTCCTGCTCCTGCACCATACTCCACTCTTCGGGGGTGGCCAGCAGCACGAATGGAAAACTTCGCTTTTCTAAATAAGGTTTGAATACGTCGCTGAGGGCCAGATTGCCGCCGGAGTAGCGCCCCACGCGGAGCAAGGCCACAGGGTTGTCCACCATCAGTACATCGGGTTTTTCAGTAAGCTCCTGTGGGCTGATGATGTGCCGGATGATGGCCTCCAACCGCTTTTGCCACCATCCCACCACGCTCATGCCGGTGACCACTCTTACCGGATTGAGATGCCACACCGTTTTAGGGCTGATTTCGATTCCCGTTTCGGCGTGGTTGCTCAGATAACGGTAGGTGATTTCCTCCATGAGGCAATGTTTGCCTACGCCTTCCGACCCCACCAACGCTAAAGGGATGTGATCGGCGGAGAAAACGCGATTGTAGAGCCGCTCGGCCCATTCATCGCGGTAAAAAGCGCGCTGCAAATTGCCGGGATACCGATAATTGAGGTCGTGGCCTGTGCGGACCAGTTCGATGGCGCCGTCAAAATCGCCGCTGCCGCCGAGCTGAAGAAACTGCTCGGAGAAGCCGGGAGACTCAAAAGAAAAAGCGCCGTCCTTGATTTCAATGCGCGCATTTACGGTGGTGACGTACTCCCTGCGCGGCGCAAAAAACAGCGTCGGGTCAAAGTCGGCGCCCAGTTCTTTTTTTAATTCGGCGAAAAGATAGCGCAGCGCTTTTTCGGCGGTTTCTTCAATGCGGTTTCGGGCCGGCGCCTCCGGGGGGATCATGCACATATAGTTGCGCACGCCCGGCAGATATACAAAAGTATGACCGCCGGCTTCAAAATCTACCACCGTAAAAGAACCGGTAATGACAGACCTGCCGAGCTTGACGCGGAGGCGGCGTTGCTCTATGTTGAATTTCGGCTGAAACATCATCCAGAACAGCAGATCTTCATTGCTGAATTCGAGATAAAAATCGGTGAAATAATGTTTCAGGTCCCGGCGGTACAGTTCGACCGCCGACTCATAGCGCGCGTGGGCAACAGAGGGGTACGATAAAAAAAGCGGACGCAGGCGGAATGCGGCGCTGTGCTCCGTTTTTTCATTGCTGACTAAGGTAAGGACGCTGAGGTTGATGACTGCCATGCTCGTCTGTAAATAGGGCGTTAAGATAGCGCAATTTTATTTCTTGTGAATACTCCTGCCCGGATTCCCTGGGCAAGCGTTTATGGAACTCGCAGCTCACGGCTCATAGCTCGTAGCTACTTTGCCCCCTCCTGTCCAATGGCCCGCCGCAAAATGCCTCCCGGAGATGGAGCGTACAAACTGGACACGATTTCCTGATAATGCGCTGCATTGCTTTGGAAATCGGCATGTTCTATGTCGAGAATGATAATGGGAAACGGCGGCTCGCTTTTGAAAAAATCGAAATACACCTGTTGGATTTGCCGGAGGTATTCGGCACTGATATCCTGTTCATAGTCGCGGCCCCGTTTTCGGATGTTGTTGATGAGCGCGTCCACGGGACGGTGTAAAAACACTAAGAGGTCGGGCTTGGGAAAAGCGGCGTTGAGCACCTGAAACAGCCGCTGAAAGAGGCGGTATTCTTCCTCCTGAAGGTTGTTTTTGGCAAAAAGCAGGGTTTTGAGAAAAAAATAATCGGCCACGA
This sequence comes from Saprospiraceae bacterium, assembly GCA_019638385.1. Classification (GTDB taxonomy): domain Bacteria; phylum Bacteroidota; class Bacteroidia; order Chitinophagales; family Saprospiraceae; genus UBA2329. Next base: position 405,005 of record JAHBTW010000001.1, read on the forward strand.
TGGAGGCTTCAAAGAGACTGTGTTGCTGCAATTCTTCCTGCAACTGCTTGTGCCGCTCGGTCATAAAAAACAACTCCACCGGAAATGCATACCGCTCGGGTTGATGATAAAAATAAGGCAGGAAAGGGTTTTCGGCAAATTGCTCCAGAATGAGCCGGCAACCGTAGTCGCGGGCCAGCATCTGACACAGAGTCGTTTTGCCGGCGCCGATATTGCCTTCCACCACGATGAAATTGTACGGCAATTTTTTTGGGTCATTCATTGTGTGCCGGCTTTAGTGCTGTTATCAGGGTGCAGTGGAGTTGCCTGGAGTACATCGGGGCTTTCCTGCCACAGTTGTCGAACCGTTTTTTTCAAAACGGGGTGTACGAGGTCGGGTGCGATTTCACAGAGCGGCGCGAGCACGAAGTTGCGCAGATGTGCCTGTCGGTGCGGTATGTGCAAACCCTCCGTGTCAATGATCCGGTCGTCGTAAAAGATAATGTCCAAATCAATGATGCGCTCGCCCCATTTTTCGATGCGGCGGCGGCCCATGCTCGTTTCGATGTCGAGCAGTACGCGCATCAATGCCTTCGGTTGCAGGGCAGTTTGGATACAGAGTGCCTGATTGAGAAATTCCGGTTGCCGGGTGTTGCCCCAGGGTTCGGTGACGTACAGGGCAGACAGCGCAACAAGGGCGCCGGCTGCGGCCTCAATGCGCTCTACGGCACGTTGCAGGTGCATGGCCCGGTCGCCGATATTGCTTCCGGTATGGAGGTATGCGGTATGAAGGCGGCTCATGGGGCGCAAAAATAGTTTTTCCCTGAATTAAGTTTTTGTTAAAACGCTTTTGGCCTTGCACAAGTCATTGGATATATTTAGATTTGCCACCGAGAGTTTTTTATAGTCCCATTTTTTCAAACAAAATTTTTTTCCCATGAACAAACAAGCAAACTTCCGGCGCCGTGGTGGCGAAGAACGCATCCTAAGCGATCTTATCACAACCGAACCACCATAGCGAGCCGAACAGCATCCAAACCGGAGTAAGACGTTGGCGTCGCTCCACTGCAAATGAGCCGTTCTTTCCAAAGTGCGGCTCATTTGTATTTATTAAATTTAGGTAGCTACGAGCCACGACCACGCCGAGGCGTGGTACGAGTTTATAGCGGCTCTAAGCTTGCAGCTTTTTATGTAGCTTAAATAGTTGAAAAACAGCAATATGCGATTACTCTTACTCTTACTCTTACTTATCGCCATCGGCATGCAGCCTCTCGCGGCCCAAACCGTGAACGGCCGGGTACTGAACCAAAGTGGCGAGCCGTTGCCCGGCGCTACGGTCGTGTGGCTGCAAACCGGTCAGGGTGTGCAAACGGATGCAGAAGGGCAATTTTCCCTCTCTGTGGAAGGCTTAGCCGACAAGCGCTTCACGGCGGGCTTCGTGGGATTCAAACCGGATACGGCCACGGCGGGCGGCGTCTTTTTTTACGAAATCGTACTGGCGCCCCTGTACTTAGATGCCGTGGAAGTAAGCGCCCGCAAGCCAGGGATTTATATCTCCATTTTACAACCCATTAAAACAGAAGTTATTACGCAGGCTGAATTGAAAAAAGCGGCCTGCTGCGATCTCGCCGGATGTTTTGAAACCCAGGGCACGGTGCAGCCCCAAACGACCAACGTGCTCACCAACAGTCGCGAACTGCGCATACTGGGGCTTTCGGGCGTTTACAACCAACTCCTCGTGGAAGGCATGCCGCTCATTCAGGGGGCCACTTATACTTACGGCATCAGCAGCATTCCCGGCGTCATGGTGGATAATATTTTTGTGGCCAAAGGCGCCAACTCTGTATTGCAGGGCTTTGAGAGTATCAGCGGACAAATTAACGTGGAATTGAAAGCGCCCGAAAAAACCGATCCACTCCAAATCAATGCTTATATCAACAGCTTCGGAGAGCGACATTTCAACGCGGCCGCTGCCGTGCCGCTGGGAAAACACCGAAAATGGCACAGTCTCAGCGCCCTGCACATCGTGCAGCCTGCCGGCAAAATTGACGGCGACGGCGACGCCTTCCTTGATTTGCCCCGCCTCACCCGATATGCCGTTTTTCAAAAATTCACCCGTGGCAATGCCGGTGAAAAAGGTTGGAATACCCAAACAGGCTTCCGCTATGTGACAGAGGACCGCATCGGCGGCCAAACGTTTTTTGATCCCAAAACCGATCTCGGCACGACGAGCGCTTACGGGCAAACCGTGCGCATCCGGCAACCCGAAGCGTACGCTAAAATGGGGTACCGTTTCAACGAACGCAATCGAATCGCCCTCTCTGCATCGGCTTTTCAGCACGATCAGGAAAGCTGGTTTGGAATCACCCGCTACACGGCTGCCCAAACCAATCTGTACGCCAATCTTCAGTATGAATACAACTGGGGCAAGGGCCACGATCTCAAAGCCGGGCTAAGTTACCGGTATCAGGACTTAAATGAGTCCATCTTGTTCACAGACAATGCTTTGCAACGCACGTTTGACGGCGACTACCGGCGACTGGATCGCATACCCGGTATTTTTGTGGAGAACATTTTTGCATTCGATCGCATCACCATCATCGCCGGACTGCGCGCCGATAAACATCCCGATTTCGAGCCTGTTGCTGTGCCGCGCATTCTTTTCCGATACGATATGGGCGAGCGCAGCATCCTGCGCGCATCGGCAGGGCGGGGGTGGCGTATGGTCAATCTCTTTGCAGAAAACATCGGCCTGTTGGCCGGCTCCAGAGACGTTGTATTTGAAGAAAATCTCCTGCCGGAGCGCGCCTGGAATGCCGGGTTCAATCTCATTCACAATCTCAATGAAGGCATTCTGCAAGGCTACCTCAGCGCCGACCTGTACCACACCCGCTTCCAAAACCAGTTTTTCCCCGACTACGATACCCGCCCCGATCTTGCCATCATCCGCAACTTTACGGGCGTTTCCATTTCCAACAGCGCGCAGGCGGAGGCGGTACTTCGTTTTTGGGAAACGACAGAAATCAAGTTGTCTTACAATTTTTTAGATGTGTATCGCATGGAAGACGGCGATAAAAACGTGCTGCCCTTCAATGCTGCTCACAAAGTGTTGGTTGCCGGTTCTTACGAGCCGAAGAGCCGGGCCTGGCACCTTGACGCCAATATGCACTGGTACGGCGCCCAACGCCTGCCCTTTACCGGCAACAACCCCGCCGATTTTCGCGCTCCGGAGCAATCGCCCGCCTTTGCCCTGCTCAACATGCAGTTTACCAAAGTCTGGCCGGCCTTCGAAGTATATGCCGGTGTAGAAAACATCTTCAATTTCAGACAATTGCGCCCGCTGCTCAACTGGCAAAACCCTTTTGATCAATATTTCGACACCGCTTTCGTATGGGGGCCGGTGCGCGGCAGAGAAGGGTATTTGGGCCTGCGATGGAGGTGGAAGCGAGAGCGGTCGGATTGACGAATTGCGAGGGGCAAAACCGTTGAACATGAAAACGGCGCTGAAAGCGTTCCTTTGGAACAAAAGCAACAAAAGCAAGTATTAAAGGTTATTGAGACAGTCAATAATTCAATCTTTACTCATGCAAGCTGATATGACAATGGACACGCTGGTCATTCAACTGACTCATCACAAGGCTTTAAAACTGCTTTTGAACTTGGAGGAGTTGCACTTGATTCGGGTGCTTAAAAGAAATGTGGCCGGCGGGGAAAAACTCTCTGAAAAGTATGCCGGAAAACTGCCCGTAGACATCGGTGACCAATTACAGCAACACATTGCGCAAAGCCGAAACGAATGGGAGTCCAATATTTGATAGATAGCAATGCCGTCATTGACTACTTGCGCAGTAGCCTGCCTGCTTCCGGTATGGCTTTCATGAACGGGGTGGTAAACGACATTCCCAAGGTTTCGATTATCGCCAAAATTTAGGTGCTGGGATTTAACACCACTCCGGAAGCCCACACAATTCTAACTGATTTTTTTGACGATGCCCTGGTACTACCCCTTTCCGATGATGTAGCCGCAATCGCCATTGACCTGCGCAAAAAAATCAAAATCAAACTCCCCGTGCCATTATTGCCGCTACTGCTCTTGCATACAACCTCAGCCTGATTTCCCGCAATATAGCCGATTTCCAAATGGTTCCCGCTCTGGTCTGTTTGGATGCTCATTTGATTTGATGCGCGTCAAGCAATACGACCATTGCCGAAGTTGAAGCCCTCCTAACGGGAACTCTCACCGCCGCACAACGGTTCAGGAAGTATTTTGGATAAAAAAGTAAAATTACTTGCAGGATTTCATTCCTCGAATTACTTTTGCGTCCGCTTTTAGCGCAATAGAATGTAAACCGGAAAAGTCCGGCATTCTTTCAATCGGTGAAGTGGGTGAGTGGCTGAAACCAGCAGTTTGCTAAACTGCCGTACTCGCAAGGGTACCGCGGGTTCGAATCCCGCCTTCACCGCCAATTGCAATTTTACTCTATTGACTTACAGCTCAGCAGGTTGTAGGTATTGCGGAGAAGAAAGAGGCGCCAGCAAGACTCAATGCCACAGTATGTTCGATTTCGAAAAGTTGGAAGTTTATGCACACCTTCGAATGACGGCTAAAAAGGTATTGATTTTTCTGAAAGAAACAGATCAGGTGGACCCCTATTTAAGCGAGCAATTGCGGAAATCGAGCGTACACATGCTGCTCAGTCTTGCGGAAGGAACAGGCCGCATGGCCAACCCGGAAAAGCGGCAGTTCTACACCGTTTCCCGCAGCGCCGCCTTCGAGGCCGTTACGATGTTGCAATTGATTCGGGACCTTGGCACGATGGACGAAGAAATGTATCAGGAACTGTACGCCGATTTTGAGACAGCTTCCAAAATGCTGCTCGGTATGATCCGGTCGTTCAATACAGAGAAGTAAAAGAGTGTATTCGGGATGTAGCGCAGTCCGGTAGCGCACCTGCTTTGGGAGCAGGGGGTCCCAGGTTCAAATCCTGGTATCCCGACAAAAAGAAAGCCTTTCCGTTTCGGGAGGGCTTTTTTTGTATTCCTACAGCCAATATTTCCCCAATTCCTGAACTTACTTTACCTTTACCCAATCACAAAAAGGGCATGGCCCGTCAATCCCAAAAACCGGTGGAAAGCTGATTGTGCAATGAGAAAATTGTTACACTACTTCACTCCTTTGCTGATATTGTGTTGGCCGGGCCTCAGGGTGGCCGGCCAGCCTGTTTTGGTATCCAACCCTTCCGCATGCGGCCTCAACATCGTTTTGTCCGATAATACCTGCCCGGAGGCCAACCCGAATATTTACATGCCCGATGAAATCGGAATTCAGGTCAACGGAGTACCGGGTACGGTTTTGGGCATAGATGTTTATTTGAAAGAAGTCCGCATCATTTTGGCGCATGCCTGGATGAGCGATGTAGGCATATCGCTGACCTCTCCCGGCGGACGTACCGTGCTGCTCACTGCCGACAACGGGGGAAGCGGCGATAATATGGGCAATCCTGCCGACCCATTCTGTATGGAATACGCCGTGTTGAGCGTCGCCGCATGTACGCCCATTTCGCAGGGAATGCCTCCTTATACGGACCGGCCGTACCATCCAGAGGAAAGTCTGCTGCATTTTAATGATAACAATACCAATCCCAATGCGCTGTGGGTAATGCGCTTTTGCGACGACGTGCCCAACGATATCGGCGCCTTGCAATATGTAGAGCTTGTGTTTGAACCGCTGTCCTGTTTGCCGGTGGAAGCGGTGCAGGTACTGCGCATTGACACCACCACGGTGCGGCTCGACTGGTCGCCCGCAGGCAATTGCAACAATGTCGTAATCGAGTACGGCCCGCCCGGTTTTCTGCCTGGAATAGGCGACGGGCTTATTGAAACCGTACTGCAATGCCCGCCTTTTAATTTGATGGATTTGGCGCCCGACACGGAGTACGATATATATATACGCCGGCTCTGCCCGGACACCGGCTCCTCGTCCAACAGTTGCCCGGTAAGGATTAGAACCGGATGCCAACCCCCGCCCACCACCCTGGTAGAAAACTTCAACGCTTTAACGCCCTGCCTCCCCAACTGCGCCGCTGTGTGCAATATCTCCGGCGTATGGCGCAATGTGGGCGGCGACGATTTTGACTGGCTCGTGTATCAGGGGCCTACACCCACGCCTAATACCGGCCCGGCCGCCGATGTGACCGGCAATGGCCGCTATGCCTACATAGAGACCTCCGGGAGCTTGTGCAACAACGGGCGGCTCGCCTATCTGGAATCGAACTGCATTCGCTTGCGCAAATTCGATTCGGATACCTGCAATCTGTCATTTAGCTACCACATGTTTGGCGCCAATGTAAATATCCTGCGCTTGCAGGTGTCGCAAGACGGCGGGTTTTCCTGGACGACCTTGTGGCAAAGAACCGGCAATCAGGGGAATGCATGGCAAAAGGCATACATCGGATTGGGTAGCTTCCCGGAAGGCGCTGTGTTGAAATTTCGCTTTGCCGGCATCGGCGGAAACGGGTCCCTCGGCGATATAGCCATTGATAACATTGTTTTTCACGGCTCGGAGGACCTCGGCGCGGGCGGCTTTATTTATTATGTGGACAATGACTTAGACGGTTACGGCCGCAGCGATGCGGTGATTCAAAGCTGCAGCCCCAACCCGCCGCCGGGTTATGCCGTGCAGGGGGGCGATTGCAATGACACGAACCCCGACATTAACCCCGGTATGCCGGAAATACCCTGCAACAACATAGACGATAACTGCAACGGGATGGACGACGACAGCGCCCTGCCTTCGCCGCCTGCCACCGGGGCCGTAGTGTGCTCGGGCGAGCCGGTTCAGATTTGCGCGCAATCGGCCTACGGCGGTTTTCTTCTTTGGTACGCCTCACCCGACGGCATTGATTTTGTGGATTTTGGAGCATGCATCTCCCCGACGCTGCCGCCCAACAACAGCCCCGTACCGGTGACGCATTATTTTTATGTGGAAGAATTCGCGCCGCCTTGTCTCTCCGTCACGCGCACCGAGGTGGCCGTGGTGGTAAACCCGGTACCCGAAGCGGCAGCCGTTGATCCGGTTGAAATATGTGCCGGAACCTCGCTCAATCTTACTGAAATTGCCATTACAGACAACAACTTCACCGGCGGAACGATCAGCTTTCACAGCCAAAGCCCTGCCGGACCGGCCAACGCGCTGCCTTCCGCTGTGGTTAGCCCGGCCATACCGACATCCTATTATTTCCTCATCACATCGCCCGGCGGTTGTACCGATGAGGGACAGATAGACGTGACCCTACGGGCGCAACTGAGCTTGAGTTTTACGCCGGCTGATTCATTTTTTCTTTGTAAAGATGCGATACAAACGGTTACTGTTTTGCCCTCCGGAGGCGCCGGAGCCTACGGTTATTTTTGGAGCACAGGGAGCACATCGTCCTCCATAACGGTAGCGGCGGGGACACCCGGCAATTCAGATGTTTATTATGTAACGGTTACAGATACAGCGGCTTGTGCCGCTTCGGATTCGGTAATTGTCCGCAGCATCAACAGCATTGACTCTTTGCAGCGCTCCATCACCCACGTCTCCTCCTGCGGCGGCAGCGACGGTCAGATTTTCCTCAATCCGCTCAACGGTCAATCGCCCTTTAATTATGTATGGACGAGCAACAACGGCGTAAGCGGCAGCGCTACGGGCATTGCCGGGGCTTATACCATTTCCGGCCTGCCGCAAGGGGCGTACCGCGTCACAATTACAGATAATTCCAACCCGCCCTGCGCTTTTATTTTGAGGCAGATATTGGTCAACGGTCCGAATGCGTCCATCGGCGCGCCGGTCGTTACACCGGTGAGTTGTCATGGCGGTTCTGATGGCAATATATGTTTGACGGTCAACGGTGTAAACCCGCAATATTTATGGAGCACAGGCGGCACGGGCAATTGTATCAACGGTTTGCCGGCAGGCAACTATTCCGTCACCATTACTTCGGGTATGTGCCAAACGGTTTTGAATGATATAGAGTTATCGGAACCGGATTCGCTCCGAATTTTTGGCAATGTGATACCGCCGGCTTGTTCGGGCAGTTCAAACGGCGCCATACAAATCAACGTTTTCGGGGGCACGCCCGGATACCAATATGTGTGGAGCAACGGCGCCGGCACAAAAGACATTCAAGGGCTTTCGGCCGGCTCTTACACCTTGTCGCTCACGGACGCGCGCGGGTGTACGCTGACGGATAGCTTTGAGCTAATTGCTCCGGCGCCCCTTCAGGTCAATATTGATTCGTTGAGCCACCCGACGTGTTTCGGCAGCAGTAACGGGTATGTGCGGGTAAGCGGTACGGGCGGTACGGGACCGTATCAGTATCAATGGCCGGGCGGCGGCGCCTCTCCGGTGCTGTTTCAGGCCGGCGCGGGCGCTTATCAGGTCACTGTCACCGATATCAACGGTTGTCAGGCAGTGCGTACGATTGTGCTATCGCAACCGATGCCCTTGAGTTTGGCGACGATTGAAATCACTCGCCCGAATTGCCTTGGAAATAACGACGGAAGTATATCGGTTGCCGGAAACGGCGGCACGGAGCCGTATCAATTTGCCTGGAGCAACGGGCCAATTGGCAACGCCATACAAAATTTAGCGCCCGGCGTATATTCGGTTTCTCTTACCGATGCAAATAACTGCGACGGCGGAAGCCTTTCTTTTGTGCTCGATCCGCTGTCTGTTTTACAATTACAAATTGACGTCCAGATGCCTTCCTGCCTGGGACGGACGGACGGCAGCATTGCTTTACAACCGTCGGGGACGCTCCCTTTTTCCTTTCTTTGGGCTGATGACGGCAGCCAGAATCCGGAAAGAACGGACATCGGAGTAGGGGAGTACGCCGTGCAAATAACGGATGGACAGGGCTGTATATACGATACCATTGTACCGCTCACCGCGCCGCAGCTCTTTAATGTGCAAATGAATATACTACCGCCGGCATGTCACAACGGCCCCGACGGATTGATTGACCTCACGCTGACGCAAAGCAGCGGGCAAACGCCATATATATTTCTTTGGAGCAACGGCGCCGACTCGGAAGACTTAGTGGGCGTGCCGGCCGGCAATTACAGTGTCGTCATTACCGATGCCGTCGGATGTCGCTACGAATCGGCGCCGGTGATGGTACCCAACCCCGAACCCTTGCTGATGGAGGTGATCGGTATCGGCCCTGTGCTTTGCCACAATGACTCCAACGGGTTCATAGAGGTAGGAATAAGCGGCGGCACTCCGCCCTATTCCGACCCCAGCCTGTACGGCGTTCCGGCAGGCGCCTACATGCTTCAGGCTACCGACAGCCTTTCTTGCCCCGTCAATCTAACGGTAGTATTGCCGGCCCCGGCCCCGCTTGACGTGGACGTAATCGTAACACAAAGCGGCGATTGCCAGGCGCTTGTGGTCACCCGTTTGGATGCGATTGCCGGCGGTGGAGTACCCCCGTATAACTTTTTGTGGAGCAGCGGCGATACGACTGCCGTCATCATAAACGCCGCACCGGGCGATTATGCCCTGACGGTGAAAGATGCCAACGGGTGTGAATTTGTTGTAACCGGAATCAAAGTAAGAGAACAGATTGCGCCCTTAGCCATTACGGCGTTTACGCCCACAAACGTGACCTGCTTCGGTGCGCAAAATGGAAAACTCACTGTCAAACTCGCCGGTGGCAGCGGCTTGTACCGCTATCATTTCAGTACCAATCAGATTACCACCACCGGCGCCGACAGCATACAGGCCGGAGGACTGAATCCGGGGAGTAATTACCGGGTTACCGTTACAGACCTGAATACCGGTTGTATTGTAACGGCCGGCCCGGTGACGATCACGCAGCCGCAGCCGCTTTCTTTTTTCAGAACTTCCATTGTCAACGTGAATTGTTTCGGCGCCGATAACGGCGCTATTTATGCGATCACTTCCGGTGGTACGCCGCCCTATCAATATGAGTGGTTCAATTCGGGTGGCGATTTGGCCGGCAATGGCGAAGACCTTGAATTCGTAGGCCCCGGCATTTATACCGGTGTGGTGACGGACTCCAACGGCTGCATTACGATTTTGGCTAATCAGCCGGTACTCAATCTCAACGATTCCATTTCGTTGGTAGATTCTCTGTTGAATATTTCAAACTTCCTGTGCAGCGGTGACAGCAGCGGGTTCATCAGCATCACGGCTACGGGCGGGGTATCGCCTTATCAATACGGCTGGAGCAACGGCGCCGCAGGAGCGTCCGTTACCGGCTTGCCGACCGGAGAGTATTTCGTAACGATCACCGACAATGTATTGTGTCAGAAAGTTTTCGGACCGTTCTCCATCACGGCTGCGCCGGCTTTATCGGTTGGTATTAACGCCGTGCCGCCCGACGGGACGGGAAGCAACGGCGCTGTGAACGCCGTCGTTTCAGGGGGTACGCAGCCATACGCCTATTTTTGGAGTACAGGCGATACAACTCAATCAGTACAGCCCCTCGGTCCGGGTGCTTATTTCCTCACCGTGACCGATGCGGCAGGTTGTACGGCTACGGCGAGTGCGGTGTTGGTGCGAAGCCGGGAGGCGGAGTATTCGCCTGTGGTGCGCGTTTTCCCCAATCCGGGCGCCGGGCAGTTTTATGTAGAATTTGAATCGCCCTCCCTGCGCATCGAAAGCATCCGCATTCGCAGCATGGAAGGCAAAATGGTGCATCTTCAAACGCTATCCGGGTCGCGCTCCGGCCGGGAATCCCTGCTGTTGGATGCCTTGCCTTCAGGGGTTTATATCATTGAATTGTACGGAGAAGGAGTGGTGGCGTACCGGCAATTGTTGTTGTTGGCGCGATAGTTTCCCTTTGGAAGTGCCGTTCAAATGCCTACCTTTGCGGCCTCAAAATTTAAATTACCATGAAATTAGCAATGAAAAATAAGGGTTTATTGATTGCCGCCGTACTGGCGGCATTTGTATTCGGAGCGTTTACCGGCTCTGATTTATTGGATGCCATCACTGGCGATGATGCCAAGCGGGCTGCCAAAATCTTCGGATTGGAATTCACACAAAAAGAAGTGGACTCCTTGCTGACGGGGTTGGAAGAAAACCGCAACAGCTACTTAGCCAATCGCACTAAAGCAGTGCCCGGCACATTGGCGCCGGCATTTCAATTTGATCCGCTGCCGCCCGGATTCGTAAATGACATTACAACAGAACCGAGCGGATACGCCAACGTCGGCAATGTTAAATTGCCCGAAAACCGGGATGACCTGGCGCACTTCACCGTGCGGCAATTGGGGAACCTGATTCAATCCAAACAGATCACTTCTGTGGAGCTGACGAAGTTCTACATTGAGCGCCTCAAGAAGTACGATCCCAAACTCAAATGCGTGGTGACGCTCACGGAGGAACTTGCGCTCAAACAAGCTCGTGCTGCAGATGCCGCGCTGGAAGGGGGGAATTACCTCGGCTTATTGCACGGCATTCCTTATGGTTTGAAAGACATGTTTGCCACCAAAGATTACCCGACCACTTTCGGTGCAGCGCCGTTTAAAAATCAAAAAGCGGGTTACGATGCTGCCGTAGTGGAACGGCTGGAAAAAGCAGGCGCCGTATTGGTGGCGAAGTTGAGCATGGGCGAATTGGCGATGGGCGACACCTGGTTCGGCGGCCAAACCCGCAACCCCTGGGATATGGAATCCGGTAGCAGCGGTTCTTCTGCCGGTCCGGCGGCGGCGGTATCGGCCGGTTTGGTGCCCTTTGCCATCGGCTCTGAGACGCTCGGCTCCATCGTTTCACCTTCCACTATCTGCGGCACAACCGGGCTTCGGCCCACCTTCGGGCGGGTGAGCCGTTACGGCGCAATGCCGCTCGTGTGGACGATGGACAAAATTGGCCCGATCTGCCGCGATGTGGAAGACTGCGCCGTAGTGTTTTCCATGATTTACGGCCCCGACGGGAAAGACTCCTCTGTAAAAAATATCCCCTTTTCGTACCCGCAGTTTTACAACATGAAAAATGTCAAAATCGGGTATATCAAAAGCGCTTTTGATAAAGAATATCCTTTCAAACAACAAGACAGCATGGCCCTGAGAACGCTCAAGGAACTGGGATTCACCCTCGTACCCGTTGAGCTTCCCGCCCTGCCCAAGATTGATTTCATCCTCGGTGTGGAAGCGGCCGCAGCATTCGACGAACTGACGCTGAACAACAAAGACGATGAATTGGCACAGCAAACCAAAAGGTCATGGCCCAATATCTTCCGCACGGCTCGGTTTGTACCCGCTGTGGAATATGTAAAAGCCAACCGCATGCGCGCACAACTGATCGCGGATATGGACAAGGTCTTCAAGGAGGTCAATGTCATTGTGCATCCTTCCTGGGCAAGCGACGCGCTGCGCATCAGCAACTACACCGGGCACCCTGCCGTGGTAGTACCCAACGGGTTCAAAGACGGCAAACCGACGAGCATCAGCTTCATGGGCCGCTTATACCGCGAGGGCGAATTGCTCAAAACGGCAAAGGTTTATCAGGATGAAACCGGATTTCATCAGCAGCACCCCAAATTGAATTAATTCTCCGAGGCGCTGCAAATTAGAGCGCTATCTGTTGAAATTGAACGTGAGACGTACCGCTACGTTGTCTTCAAACCGGCTGAGCCGGTAGGGGCCGTAGCGGTACACTGCTTTCAGGCCCAAGCCTACATAGGCTATATTCAGGTAGTTAAAACGGATCAGAGAATGCAGCGCAATGCCGCTTTCAAAATAGCCCTCGTTCATGGCGCGCAATCCTTCCAACCCGTGCCGCTCAGGAAATGCGAGATTGCCCCAACCCATGCGGTGAATAATGGCCGGCTGCGGCTGGAACACCTTGCTCTTTTTGCTAATGCGGTTGAAGGTGTGTTCCACATAGATATGCGCTGTTTTGTCGGATACAAACTCGTATTGCCCCATCGTCTCAAAAGCGGTAGAAAGCCCCACTAAGTTGAAGCCTCCGCCCGTGCCCACCGGCGTAAACAATTTGGCATAAGGCGCCTCGGGCGAGCACCATCCGGCCTCTGCCACAATATTCGTGGCGCCCCAACGGCGGTGGCGCAGCGTGTGTTGTACGAGGCCCTGCGCACGCCAATAATCGTACTGTCCGCCCCAGAGGCCGTTCCAGCCTTTCGCTATGCGGAGGTGCAGTATCGGGAAGTTAGACTGAAGTTCCACATCCGAGCCAAAGAGGCGAAAAACCTTGACGCCGTAAGCAAAGCGCAGGTACAAATCGGCTTCCGCAAATTGGAAATCACTGCGCGCCGGGCCTTCCTGCGGTAAATACTGATAATCGAAGAGCGGTGTATGGATTTGCTGCCGAAGCCCTGCGCTCGCGTATAGATAGCGCATCACCGGAACGGATACAGAAGCGCCGAGGCTGCGCTGCCGGTCCATGCGCTGTGCAAAAAAACGCCGGTTGACCAAAGAACTCTGCAACGGAAATTCAAAAATAGCCGGCTCCGTCAGGTCATTTTTATAGGAAAAGTCTATTGAAAATTGCCGGTTATCCGCGTTGGGAAAAATGCTCAAAGAGGCGGCATGTTTCCATTGTTTGGCACGAAAGGCATAGCCCGTATAGCCATAGAGACGGAGATGTTTCGACAGGCTGTTGCTCGTTCTCAGTCCCAGTCCGGGGGTAAAACCCTCAAAATCGCTGGTACGAATGAGGTCGGCAAATACCCAGTCTATTTTACCCAATGGCATAGCGCCTTCGGCCACGGTTTCAAAGAGGCGAATTTTTCCATCCAAATTGCGCGCCTGGCCGAGGCTGTCCCAGATAGCGTAAGTGATGGAATCTCTGTAAGTGACGGGTTCTTTGCGCGACAGCGCGAGCAGACTGTCTTTGCGGTTCACTTCGGGCGAGGTGAGATAAACGTCTCGTTGCTCGAAAAAGCCTTTGGGAAAGGCCGGATTGATTTGTACGCTGTCAATGTAGGTGCGCGAATTGAGGCGCATGCCGATGGCAGGGTTGGGGTATTTTTCCGCTTCCAATACCAAGTGCAACTGCTCCGGAAACCATTGCCCTCCGGCGGCGCGACTATACTTTTGGTCAATGTGAAATTGAATAAACTCCTCTTCGGCCGATTCGGCAATGAGGTGCTGTATGGCATAACCGGCGGAATGAATGTACAATACGCCCTTCAAACCGGTAAATGCCGTGCCCGGTCGGGGCCGGAAAGCAATGACGAACACGCTGTCGGGGCCGGAAGTGAAGGTATCGTCCAACCGAAACAGATAGCGCCGGGTGCTGCCCGGAGAAACGGGGTTGAGATATCGCTTTTCGAGGAAGGGCAGTTCGTCGCGATAAAAAGAAAAGGGCTGCAACTGAAGTGCAATGCCCACAAACCAAGGCTCCTCAAACCCCGATGTGCGATGCCGGAGTACTTCCTGCCGGGTTTTGAGCGGTTTTTGAAATGCGTGTTCGGAGAGGGTTTCCATCAAAAACAAGTGTACGCTGTCTGACAGCAAACGCGGCGCAGAGGTCTCCGTATTGGTTTCCGTACCCCGATCGGCAAACCGCTCGCGCATGGCCCGCAGCCGGTCGCGATCGGGGAGCAGTTTCATCGTCACTTTCGTAAATGCGCGGTATTGGTGGGCGTTCAATTTTTCGGGGTTGTTGCGGTCGCGGTTTTTTACCGCTTCCCGGATGATGCGATGCGCCGGATTTTCGCCGGCCACGACTACCGCTTCCTGCAACAAATAGGCCTCCGGTTGTAGCACAATGCGCAAGGGCTTGTTGGGAATTCCTTCCAATTCAATGCGTTGTACGGCGTATCCCACATAGGTAAAAGTGAGACTGGATACAGTCGGAGCAGCCGGTATGGAAAATGCTCCGTTGACTTCGGAGGTGAAGACCCGGTCTTTTTGATCGTTCACGATGATGTGTACAAAAGGCAATTCTTCGCCCTGCGCATCGGTGATCATACCCGTGATAAAAGACTGTGTATATGCCGGCAGGAAAAAGGCGCTGAGCGCAAGGGCGACAAGGCATTTTTTCATTGGGAAGATTTTTAGAAATATAGATTAGCCCTTCGATTGTCTATAACTGCAATGATAAAAACCATCGGTCCGCGAATTTCAACGATTACGGATGTGTTTTTCGAGATTACACAACGACGATATTGTGGGGCTTTGCTGGAGGGAGAGCAGAAATACCTAAATCGTGATAAGCGCGCTTCTAATTTTTCTATTTTTTCATCCAAATCTACCGCTATATCGGTAGATACCTCTTCTTTTAGATACTGAAGCAGGGATATATATAAGTCTCTAGCTTGTTTGGTCCAAAATACAGGATACATTCTTAATTATTGAGAATCTGCCTGGCTTCTTTTCTCACATCCGCACTTCCAACAATCTCTCCCTCATTGATTTGCAAGCTGCTATTTTCTATAAAGGCACGCTCGTCGGGAGAGAGCGCATCCCACCAATCTTCTTCGTCTTGTAGGGTGTGGAAATAACCGATGACTTTTTCTAATACAGTTGGATTATCTGTTTCTATGGCCAACTGAATTAAATCGTTTTTCAATTCTGCAACACTCATTGTTGGATAATTTAATGCTTTGCAAAAGTAGCGAATTTCCTCTAATCCTGAAAAATTTATCAGATACAATTCATACCTTCGTCAGCCGTCAAAAGAAACCAATGATCAACCGCATCGCATTCCTGTACCGTGCTTACCGCTATCGCTACCGCATTGACCCGACGGAAATACGCTATATTTTGGCCAACCTGAGGCCCGGCGATACGGCGGTGGACGTCGGCTGCCACAAAGGCGGCTATCTGTATTGGATGCAGCGCAGGGTAGGGGAGCGGGGGCAGGTTTTTGCTTTCGAGCCGCAACCCCGGCTCTTTGCCTATTTGCAGGAAATTCAACAGCTTTTCGGCTTCAACAATGTACAGTTGGAACACAAAGGGTTGTCTTCCGCTCCGGGCCGCATGGAGCTGCATGTGCCCGCTTCTGCCTCCGGCACTTCGCCGGGCGCTACACTCAACCGCCTCACCGCAACGGAGGGCCTCGCCCTCACTCGCCACCAGGTGGACGTGAGCACTTTAGACGATTATTTCCATAAGCGCGGCATCCGCCCGGCTTTACTCAAAATAGACGTGGAAGGCCACGAATTAGAAGTGCTCAAAGGAGGCCGTGAATTACTCGCTGTCTGCAAACCCCGCATTCTCATGGAGTGCGAGAACCGGCATATTCAAGCAGGTTCGGTACAGGATGTGTTTGATTTTCTGCTCCGGTTGGGCTACGTTGGGTACTTCATCACACAAGGCGGGCTGCGGCCTTTACAGGAGTTTGACGCCTCGTTGCATCAGCGCGCCGGCGAGGGCCGGTATTGGGAAGCGGAGGGGTATGTGAATAATTTTGTGTTTGAGTGAGCTTTACGTCAAAGCCTCTGCCGACGCCTCTGCCCCATTCACTGCCGGCGTGCCGGCATCAAAGAGCGATAGCAAATCGGCCATTCGCTCTTTGAGGTCTTTGCGATCCACGATGAAATCGAGGAAGCCGTTTTCGAGCAGCGACTCGGAAGTTTGGAAGTCTTCGGGCAGGTCGCGTTTGATGGTTTCTTTGATGACGCGGGGACCGGCAAAGCCGATGAGGGCTTTGGGTTCGGCGATGTTGATGTCGCCCAGCATGGCGAAGGAGGCCGTGACGCCGCCGGTAGTCGGGTCGGTCATCAGCGAAAAGTAGGGGATGCGAGCTTTGGCCATGAGGCTCAGCTTGGCGGAGGTTTTGGCCATTTGCATCAGTGAATAGGCCGACTCCATCATGCGCGCGCCGCCCGATTTGGAGATGATGAGCAGGGGTACCTGATGTTCGAGGCAATGATCCACCGCGCGGGATATTTTTTCACCCATAACAGAACCCATAGAGCCGCCGATGAAATTGAAATCCATGGCCGCTACCACCAAGGGCCGCTTGCCGACTTTGCCTTTGGCCACGGTGATGGCGTCGGTGAGTTCGGTTTTGCGCATGGTTTCCGTGAGGCGGTCGGAATAGGGTTTCAAATCAACGAAACCGAGAACGTCTTTGGACCGCAGC
The DNA here is from genome assembly GCA_019638385.1 of Saprospiraceae bacterium. Taxonomy (GTDB): domain Bacteria; phylum Bacteroidota; class Bacteroidia; order Chitinophagales; family Saprospiraceae; genus UBA2329. The sequence goes on from JAHBTW010000001.1 coordinate 422,046, forward strand.
TCGCCAAACAGCTCGTCGGCCTGCCCGTCGAAGAGGATGGTAAAATATTCCTCCGAACTGATGCGGACGTGGTAGTTGCAACTCGGACACTTGGAGAAATTGTCGCGGAGTTCCCGGCGGGTGCTGGTAGCTTTGCACTCTTTACATTGGTACCAAAGCCCTTCGGGGGCCTCTTTCTTGTTGCGGGTGGCAGTCTGAATGCCTTCTTTGAGTCGTTTAAACCAACCCATATTTATTTGATTTTCTTTCCTTTGTGAAGGAAAATGAACATAACGGACGCGCAAAGTTATACAAAATTGCACTTATCACCGCCTTTGCATTTCCGGGCGGCCCAAAAAGTTAGGGGCGGCAATATTAGGCACTGTTGTGGAGGTTGGCTAACTTGGCGCGCCGAAATAAAAACCGGTTCAATATGAAGAAACGTAGCATTCCATTACATTGGCGCATCATTATGGGGCTTGTGGCCGGTGTTATTTATTCGCTCATCAGCATTCATTTCGGCTGGAATAAATTTACGCTCAACTGGATTGATCCGTTCGGCGTCATTTTTATCCGTTTGCTCAAGTTCATCGCCGTGCCTTTGGTACTGTTTTCCATCATCAGCGGTATTTCCACTTTGCCCGACCCGTCCAAATTGGGCCGCATGGGCGCCAAAACGCTGCTCGCGTACCTGCTTACAACCGTGACCGCTGTGACGATCGGCTTATTGCTGGCCAATGTTTTTCAACCCGGCAAATTCATTGCAGAGGATCAGCGCATCAAAAACCGCATCAAGTACGAAATTTGGGTAGAACAGACCACCGGCGTTGAAATTTTGGACCAATACAATTTTCACGAAGACCCCAAATACGCAGCTTACACAACAGAAGCGACCAGTCAACTGAAAAGCGAAGAAAGCAACGAAACGGTAGAGAGCCGGAAAGAGGCTGCCGAAAAAATGAAGTCGGCAGGGCCGTTGCAGTTTTTTGTAGATATGGTGCCCGAAAACATTTTCGCCGCGTTGTCGGACGGGAAAAATATGTTGCAGGTGATTGTCTTTGCCTTGTTTTTTGGCATTGTCACCATGTTTTTGCCGAAGGCATCCATGAAGCCTGTTTTGGATGTGATCAACGGCGCCAATGAGGTTTTTCTGAAAATGGTAGAATGGATCATGGAGGCTGCGCCGTTTTTCGTTTTTGCGCTCATGGCAGGGGTTTTAGCCAAAATGGCCAATACATTACCGGAGGCTATTGAAATTTTCAAAGGGCTGTTGTCCTACTCGTTGGTGCTGTTGGCGGGCCTGGCCATTCTGGTGGCGCTGTTTTACCCGGCGCTCATTATGATTTTTGTACGAAAAATCTCTTACGGCGCATTTTTTCGCAGGGTCAGTCCGGCGCAATTTCTGGCATTCAGCACCAGTTCCAGCGCCGCTACGCTCCCCGTTACGATGGAATGCGTGCGCGACAACCTCGGCGTATCAAAAAGCGTGACCAACTTTGTGCTGCCCATCGGCGCTACGGTCAATATGGACGGCACGAGCCTTTACCAGGCGGTAGCGGTGGTGTTTTTGGCGCAGTTGCACATGGTGGACCTCACCATTTACCAACAACTGACCATCGTGCTGACGGCAACGCTGGCCTCTATCGGTTCGGCGGCCGTACCCAGCGCAGGTCTTATTATGATGATCATCGTGCTGCAATCGGTGGGCCTCAATCCGGCCTGGATCGCTATTATCTTTCCGGTTGACCGGATATTAGACATGTGCCGCACCGTAGCCAACGTAACCGGCGATATGGTCGTTTCTACCATCATTGCGCATTCGGAGGGAGAATTGGAATATGATCCGGATGTGGAAAATGGAGGAATGGGTAGGGAGGAGGCTTAGGGGTAAAGGGCAAATTGGCAAAAGGCAAATGAGCAACCGCATAACCATAACCAACAACTGGCAACTATTGACAAAACCATGGAAAATACAGAAAAACTATTGGGTATTGGATCGCGGGTGCGGCATCCGGCTTATGGAGACGGTGTCGTGATTCGCTTACATCGGGTAGCTTACGATGTTTGCTTTATGCTGTACGGCATCAAACAGGTGGGCAAAGACTATGACAAATGGGAGATCATTGACGCCGTGCCGACGGAAGAGGCTGTGACGTATAATGAAGCCGAACGCTCCCTCATTAAAATACTGCGCAACTTTCACGCGCTCAACGAAGACGTGCCGCTCGGCGACCGCTGGCAAGGCGGTTTTATGGTGCTCCGTCCGGCAGATGGGTCGCTCAAAGAAAAGGAGGTGCCCATCGAGAGCTTTTTTCACAAGATCGTGATGACCCGCGACCGGCTTCGGGTGATGGAGCAGCGCATCAACGGCAGCAACCTGAGCGATGAGGAAAAGGTGAACTTGCAGCAGTATATTACTAAAATCTACGGCAGTCTTACCACGTTCAATGTGTTGTTCAGAGATAAGGAAGACTACTTTGTAGGCGAAAAATCTTAACCAATAGCGGTAGAGGTTGTTTTATAGCTCCAAACCTTGTCTTACCCATTGAAATGAAAAACACGTTGCGCCGACTATCACTTTTTGCCTTTTTGCTGTTTGCTCTTTCGGGCTGCTTTGTCATGGACGATCCTTTCACGGGGCTTCCTCCGGGGGTGTGGAGAGGCGTGCTCAAATTTGAACCGTCTTATATCACGCCCAATCCCAAAGGAAAACCGCTCCCTGAAAAATTGGATATGAAGTACGAAGATGTTACGCAGGGAGAACTGCCCTTCCTTTTTACCGTCACATATCCCTCCGCCGATAGTTTTTACATCACCCTCCAATTGGGCAGTCGGCAATTGATTGTCAGGGATATCATATTTGGCAGGGATTTTGCTACGGCTAAAGATACGCTCCTCGTTCGCCTGCCGGGCGCCGAAGGCTACCTGCGAGGCTTGTACGAGGAGAAAATTTGGGAGGGCGAATGGGTCTTTACAGATACTACGGGAAATACTCAAAGCATACCGTTTACTACCCGACAGGGGCAGGATTATCTTTTTACCACGCTTCGGAAAGCGCCCTCAGAAAACTTCAGCGGCGTATGGAATCTGAGTCTCGGAATGGAAACTGACAATCCCGAATCCGGGCAATTGGAGCTAATACATACCGGAAATCAACTCGAAGCCATATTAGAGTGGCGAAACCGACGTTTTGAATACTTGTCCGGTACGGTACAGGGCGAAAAACTGTATTTGTCTTTCTTCGACGGTCGAGATGCCATTCTTATGGAAGGCAAACGACAGGCAGACGGTACATTGGTCGGCGGTATCAGTACGGCAACCGAACGAAAAACATTGTGGCAAGCAAGCAAAAACCAACGAAATTAATACCATGAGCCAAAGACAACTCACCATAGCGTATTGCTATGAAAACCAAAATGTTGCACAACAAATCGAGCAACACCTCCAACCGGCAGGATACCAATTCCAACACATCGTAAGCACGAAAGACACGGTGGAAGCCACCCTTTTTGAGCGGCTCGAAGCCGTAAAGGGAAATGTGCTGCTGATCGTCAGCGACAACTTTTTCAAGTCCACCGGCTGCATGGCCGGCGGCTTGCGATTTTGTCAAAACAACGGTCCGCGAATGTTTACGGTGGTAGCAGACGGCATATCCGTGAATGAAGAAACCGGCGAATCGGCGGCAGTGCCTACTTTGTTTGAAAGAGTCAGCGACATCATTCAGTACATCAATTTTTGGCAGGACCGCTATTTGGACGTGCGCCGTCAAAAGCGCCACCTCGAAGGCGAAGGCATTGACGAAGAACGCTTCAACGCGCATCTGAAGATCATGCGGGATATTTCTTCTGAGGTAGGCGAATTTCTGCGACTGCTGCGCGGCGCCGATTATGTACTGCCGTTGGATGAGTTGCAAAGCGCCAACTACGAGCCGTTTTTCCGCTTCACCGGCGATGCAGCTAATGCGGGCAACTTCGAATTGCCCCAACAGGAACCGTCAGTGGAAGTTTGGGTGGAACCGACTCCTGAACCGACGCCGGAACCGGAACAAACAGAACCGGCCTACGAGCCTGTGCCCGGCCCCACAGAACAGCAAGTGCTGGAACGGGAGGAGGAGCCTGTAGCCGAGCAAATACAAGATTGGCCTGAAACCTCCGAGCCGGAGCCGGTTGAACCCGAAGCGCCGGAAGTAATACTGCCTGAAGAAGAAGCGGTAGTTGAAATACCGGCGCCGGCGGAAACTTTGCCCGACCCGGAAGCCGTACAAGCGCAGGTGCAGCGCATCGTTGAAGAAAGCGCTCAATTGGCAGCGATGGGGCGGAAAGAGGAAAGCCTCGCGTTACTCACGCAGGCCATCGCCGATTACCCATACTCGGCAGAACTCCGCTACCCTTACGCCATGGCGCTCGTGGAGCAAACCGATAATTTCGCGGAAGCGACCAATCAATTGACCGCATTGCTGGAGATGCAACCGCAGCACGCAGATGCGCTTTTCCTGCTCGGCGAACTGGCAGAACTGCGCGGCGATTTCCTTTCCGCAAAAACGTATTATGAGCGATTGCTGGCCGCATCGCCTGAACATGCGGACGGCAACTTCCGCCTGGGCATGGTTTTGGCCGGGCATTTCCCCGACAGGGGCGCCGATGCACTGGCCCTTTTTCAGAAAGCAGTGCAACGGAACCCCGCCCAGGCCGAAGCGCACTATCAAATAGCCCTGATGACCGCAGAGGCGGGCAATCAGGAAGCCGCCGAAGCATCCTTCCGCAAAACGCTGGAATTGCAGGCCGACCATCCCTTTGCCTGGTACGATCTCGCCTTGCTGTACCACCGGCGCGGAGATGCCGAAGGCGCCTACAATGCGTACCTCCGGGCGGCGGCCAACAACCCCGAACTGAAAACGCCGCAAAACGATATGGCCTTTGAATACCACCGCGCTGCCCGCAACGCAAAGACTGCCGAGATCATCGAAAAAGAGCAATCGGCGCTGGAAGAAATGCGCGAAAACCTCAATCGCTTAGAGTTGCTGCTGCGCGAACGGGAAGAGGAATTGGAACAAATGGCAGCTAAAGCATTGCCCAATCAGACCGTACTCATCACCGGCGCTACTTCCGGCATCGGCCGGGCTACGGCTACGGCTTTCGCCGAAAACGGCTACCGGCTCATTCTCACCGGACGCAGGACGGAGCGCCTGGCCGAGGTGAAAGCAGAATTAGAAACGGCATTTGACGTACAGGTACACACCCTCGCGTTTGACGTGCGCGATGCCGCAGCCGTACAACAAGCCCTGGACGGCTTGGCGCCGGAATGGAAGCAGGTGGATATTCTCATCAACAATGCGGGGAAAGCCAAAGGGTTCGATCCCATCCACGAGGGACATTTGGAACACTGGGAGGAGATGATAGATACCAATGTGAAAGGGCTGCTGTACCTCACCCGCGCCATTGCGCCTCAAATGGTGGCGCGCCGCAGCGGGCACATCATTAATGTGGGTTCCACGGCGGGCAAGGAAACGTATCCCAAAGGCAATGTTTATTGTGCCAGCAAGTTTGCCGTGGATGCGCTCACCAAATCCATGCGATTAGACCTTTACACCCACAACATCCGGGTGAGTCAGGTAAGCCCCGGCCATGTAGAGGAAACCGAATTTTCCCTCGTCCGATTCGACGGAGACGCCGAGCGCGCCAAAATTTACGAAGATTTCAAACCCCTGACTTCGAGGGATGTAGCAGATGCCATTTTCTTTATCGCCTCCCGGCCCGCGCACGTCAACATTCAGGATGTGTTGATGCTCGGCACGCAGCAGGCGAGTAATGTGTTTATAGACCGCAGCGGCCGCCATGAGTAACCAAATTATTGACATTTCCGTACCCCTGCATCCCGGCCTGCCGGTATGGCCGGGCAGTCACGGCGTGCACATTTCCCGATTGATGGAAGTGGCTAAAGGCGATATTGCCAATGTGAGCCGTTTGGACATAGATGTGCATTCCGGCTCGCACATTGACGCCCCGCTGCACTTTTTGGACGGTACCGATACCACCGACGATATTCCCTTAGACAAGATGGTCGGCCCCTGTTGGGTGGCCGATTTTCGCGGGCAGGAACGCATCACCGCCGCCGGGCTTGAAGCGGCCGCCATTCCTGCCGATACGCGCCGGCTGTTGTTCAAAACGGATAATTCTTCTTTTTGGAAAGACTTCGCTCAGCCATTCCGAACTGATTTTACATCGCTCACCCTCGATGCCGCACAATGGGTGGCAGCGCGCGGCATAGAGTTAGTAGGCATTGACTGCCATTCCATTCAGTTATATGACGATCCTTTCGATACGCACATCGTGCTGCTGGAACGGAAAGTTGTGATCGTGGAGAGCCTGAACCTCCGCGATGCGGCGCCGGGCGCTTACGAATTGATTTGCCTTCCGTTGCGGGTGCGCGGTCTGGAAGGCGTGCCGGTGCGGGCAGTGTTGAGAACTTTGTAAAATACCGACCTTTTGGGCATCATTCAACGGCAAGGCATCAAAGACAGCATCGTAACCTACGTGGGGGTGCTGCTGGGTGCGATCAATGTCTTGTTCGTCTATCCTTATTTTCTCAAAATAGAGGAACTGGGATTGTTCAACTTTCTCATCAGCGGGGGTATGATCTTGTCTCTGTTCATTGCCTTTGGCGCCAATGATTTGGTGACACGATACTTTCCTGTCTTTCGCAGCGATGACCGGCGACACAATGGTTTTTTGTTGTTAATGCTGGCCATCCCGACCGCAGGATTCCTTTTGGTATTGGCGCTGACGGCGGTACTGTACCGGCCCTTGCTCGCTTTTTTACAACATCAGGACCCGCTCATTCAACAATACGCCTACTGGATTTTACCGCTGGCGTTTTTTTTGGGACTGAATTACGTTTTGATCAATTACGCCAAAAATTTTCTGCGTATTGTAATCCCTACTTTTTTTGAAAATCCCTTTGTGAAAGTTTGTACGGCGCTCCTTTCAGTGCTGTTGTTTTATTCCTGGTTATCGCTTACGGGGTTCATTGCGGCCATTGTGTTCACCTATTTGGCGGTGTCGCTCGGCGTGGCGCTGTACATTGCGTACCTCGGCCATTGGAGTTTTCGCCTGCCCCGGCGGGAGTTGTTGCGCCCCGGCCTGGTACGCGAAATGTCCTCCTTTGCTTTTTACAGCATGTTGGGCGGCTTTAGCGCCGGTTTCCTCACCTGGTTGGATCGCCTGATGATCGGTTTTCTCATAGAGGAAAATGCGCTCAAATCGGTGGGCATCTTCAGTGTGGTGGCTTATATCGGCATGGTGATAGACGTGCCGCGCCGTTCTTTGGAAAAAATCGCCGCACCCGTTGTAGCCGATGCTTTTCAGCGAAACGATCTGGCGCATGTGGCCATGCTGTACCGAAAAGCGAGTATCAATCAGTTTATTGCGGGCGTATTTTTGTTCCTCCTGATATGGCTGAACATAGACGACGTATTTGCCGTGATGCCCAACGGCGAGCGCTTTGCCGGCGGAAAAATCATTGTACTCATTCTGGGCATGACCGTCCTGATCGGTATGGTCACCGGCATCAATCATATCATACTCACGTTTTCAAAATATTACCGCATCAACTTTTATTTGTTGCTGTGTCTGGCCGCACTCAACGTGGCGTTGAACTATCTGCTCATCCGCACGGCAGACCTCGGTATCATCGGGGCTGCATTGGCTACGCTCATCTCTATGTTCATTTTTCACTTGGCGAAATTTTGGATCATCTACAGCAAGCTCGGCATGCAGCCGCTCAATAAATCGACATTTTATGTATTTTTGCTCGGCCTGGGCGCTTTTCTTGCGCTCAACTGGCTGCCGGCCATGCTGCATCCTTTGTTTGATATGGCCGTAAAATCACTGGCTGTCACGGTTTTATTTATCGGGCCGGTACTATATTGGCGGCTTTCTCCCGATTTGAATGAATTGTGGGGAAAACTCACAGCATTGCTGAAAAGGAAATAACATTGGTGTCAGGACATACAATGAGATAACAGTCAACAAATTATACCAAGAATATGAAGCAATTAACATGGGCCTTGGCCATGCTGCTCAGCATTGCGGCCATCGCACAAGACAAAGGATTGGGCCTCAATTTTGATGAAGAATCTTATTCCAGCGTACCGTACAAGCTCCGGCTCACGGAAGGCAGTTATCGCGGGTTGCCGCCCCGGTACAGCTTGGAAAAGTACGCGCCCACTCCCGGCGATCAGGGTCGCACCGGCACTTGCGTAGCCTGGGCCACGGCTTATCACATGCGCACTATCCTGTGGGGGCAGGAGTACGATGTCAGCGACAAAGCCAAGTTGGATAAGCAAGCCTTCAGCGCCATTTTTCTTTACAACCTCATCAAAGACAGCACCGATGTGGACTGCCAGGGAGGGGCCAACCCGGTGCTGGCCTTGGAGGCGATGTATCAATTGGGCGTACCCACTACCCAAAAAGCGCCTTTCGTTTGCTCGCCCGATATGAGCATGGAAGCCGTAGAGGAGGCGGCGAAATTTCGGATCAGCGATTATCAGATTCTGTTCATGCCCAAAGAAACGGACTCCAATGTAAAAATCAATGCCGTGAAAAAAGCCATCTCCGAGGGCTATCCGGTGACGATCTGTTTTAAGGTGATGAAGAGTTTTTACAAAAGTCCGGCCACCTGGCGAAAACAAACGAGCGATGACGGCCCTACCGGTCAGCACGGCATGCATGCCATGTGTGTGGTGGGATATGACGAAGCCGTAGCCGGCGGCGCATTCCGCGTGCTCAATAGCTGGGGCGCCAACTGGGCCGACAAAGGCTATGTGTGGATTCCTTATTCCGAATTCGCGGAATGCACGGTGGGCGCTTTTCAAGCCTACTTCCATCGGGCAGAACCGGTACCGCCGACGCCCGCGCCGAAACCCCAACCTATACCCACACCTGCTCCCAAGCCCGCACCGCAACCCACGCCCGCTCCAAAACCGGCGCCGCAGCCGACCCCGCAACCCAAGCCCGCTCCGCAGACCACGCTCCTGAAAGGTTCAGTGGAATTTGTGATGAACAACGGCCAACCCATGCCGGCCAGCCGGGTGAGCACCCGCAACCTCGTGGTGGTGGACGACGTGAGCGCCGAAGATCTCGTGGCTTACCGCATGGACAAGTCGTATGCTTCGGGTACCCGATTCCGATTTTTCATCCAAACCAATACCGAAGCCTATATATATGCCTTCGCTACCGACCTAAGCGGCAAGGTGAATAAAATACTGCCCTTCGATGACAAGATGAGTCCGCACATCGGTCCGAACAGCGTGGTGGCCTTCCCTTCCGAATCTAAAGTGGTGAAGATGGATGACAACCCTGGCACGGATTATCTGCTCATTTTGTACAGCACCCAGAAATTGGACCCCTCCGAAATTGCCAGGGTAATGAGCGCCACCTCCGGCGGGTTGAGCCAAAAAATAAAAGCGGCACTGGGCGATAAATTGGTGGATAAGAGTAAAGTCAGCTACACGGCCGGGCAGATTGGCTTCAACCTCGATAATTATAGCCGCAATGCCGTTGTGCCATTGATGATTGAAATCACTCACCTCTAAAAACTAAAAGCCATGATGATCAAACGCTTTCATACCGCCTTCCCCTTTTTTACCTGTTTGCTCCTGACGATTAACGCTGCCTTCGGGCAAGGCGCCGACGACATCAAATTGATGATTCCCGCAGGGCACAACAAATACATCAAAGAACTGGCCCTGTCCGGTGATGAACGCCTGTTGGCCTCCATGTCGGACGAGGGTTTCAAAATATGGGACGTGGCCGGCGGGGTTGAACTGATCACCTTGCCCGGAGGTTCGGCCAACGGCAATCGGCCTTTTCGCATCGGTAATACGCCGCATATTGGCCTGATAAACAACGGCGTGGTGAGCATCTTAGACGGAAAAACCCTAAAAGCAAGGCGCTTGGTTGATCTCTCACAGTACATGAATACGCGTGCGGTAGCCACCGATCAGCAAGGGAAATTTGCCTACCTCGGCGCACACAACCACAACGGTAGCAAAGCGGTGATTATACAACTGAACCTCGCCACCGGCGCGCAAAAAACCTTGCTCGAAGTTTTTCAAAGTCAAACGGGTTTGACCAATCTATCGGCCAGCTATCCCTTCTCTTTTTACCGGCTGAGCGTATCGCCCGACGGTTCCAAATTAGCCGCCGCCACCAACTACTATGTCGCGGAGAAGATCGGTTACAGCGTGGCGATTATCAATACCGCTACCGGCGTGGTAGAGAAAAAATTGGATGCGCCCGACAACCAGACTTTTGCGTTTTTGGATAACCAGCACCTCGCTCACTTCGGCCCCTATTTTATGAAAGAAGGCCAATTGGGGGATAAGAGCGACGCGGTGGCGCGTTTGGTGAGCTATCCGGCTATGCGGGTGCTCAAAACCCTGAGTACGCCTGTCATCAGCGGATTTAGCGACGGCAATTACGGCCATCTGAAGATCAATGCATCGGCCCAGAGCTACCACTATGTGCTTCATGGCGACAGTGAGAAGTTCCGGCGCTTAGTGAATATAGACTTCAAAAAAGGCGAGGTGCAAATCAAACAACTCTCGCTGCCGCTGAATGAAGGCAAAAACCTGGCGAACCTCCAGCTTTTTTCCAACCTGTCGCGCGTTGCCCTTTCGTATCCGGTATTTAAAATTGCCACAACCGATCTGTATAGCAACGAGACACAGGTTTTCGGCGCCGGCAGGGCGATGGACATGTATCACATTCATGCCAACCCCAAACGCAGGATGATTGCCACCACGACATCGGGTTCCAGTAAAGAAGGAACCGTACAGGTCATTGACTTCCGGCCCGACGGTACCCGCGTGTACAATTACAATCAGTCAGCCTGGAGTGGCGCGGTGTGGTCGCCGGATGGTGAAAAAGCGGTTTTTTACAACTCTATTGGGTATTCTTATGGATTGATAGACGCCAATAACCTGCAAAATGAACCTCGTATGTTCAGCAATGCAGGGCAGGCTGCCGGCAGCTACATCACCTGGGCGCCCGACAGCAAAATGTTTGCCCATCACGGCGGCAACGACATCAAATTCATAGATGCCGCTACTATGCGGCTCATTCGCCGGGTAAGCGGCGACGTGCGCTTTGCCAATATGGGCGCCCGGAATCCGGCAGCTTTTAGTTCCGACGGCAATCTTTTTGCTGCCTACATCCTGCGCCCCTCGGCGACGGATGCCAACAAGTCGGAAAAATGGGTCGTCTGCTATCAGGTAAAAACAGGAACCAAGCTCTGGGAAAAGAAAGTGGAGGAAAGTTTTTATGGCGTGGCCTTCGATCCGGGCAACAAGACGGTTTCCGGTCTTTTGAAAAATACGTTCCGGGTATTGGATGCTGCTACCGGCAACACGGTTCGCGAACAGGCCATCCCCGCATCGGGGCCGGTGACGTACCTCGCCCACAACCCCGGCGGCCAGACTATGATATTTTACGGATCGGGCAAGATTCAGGTTTTTGACCGCAGCCAGTTCCGGTTTACGGCTGAGGTAAACGGGCCGAATGTCGGCGCCGGCAATGCCTATTTTATGCCGGATCAGGACTTTGTTTTTTTTAAAGACAAAGTTAACGGACTGCGATTAGTGGACCTCCAACGCAAAGCCGAGGTAGCCAACGTGGTGACCTTCATGGATTCCGACAACTACGGCATCGTCAACAGCCGAAACTACTTTGAAGGTAGCCAGGGCGCGCTCGGTATGATGTATTTTGTACGAGGCAGTACCACCGTGCCGCTGCAATCGCTTTATGAACAACTTTATACTCCGCGCCTGCTCAACCGCATCTTCGAGCGCTCGGAACCGGGGCCGCCGGTTATCAATATCAATACGCTGAAAAGCCCGCCGCTGGTGAGTCTCAAATACAAAACCGGTCACAGAGGGCTTGTGGTAGCCGATGACGACGCGCCTTCTGCCGCTGAACTGAGCACCCCCCAAGTGACCATTACGGTAACGGCCTCCGCGCCCAATGACCGGGTAGCGGAGATCCGCCTGTTCCACAACGGCAAGCTGGTATCGCCCAATACCCGCAATTTAGTGGTAGCCGACGACGATCAGGAAGAAAGCGTGGCCTACGAGATCACACTCCAGCCGGGCGCCAATACCTTCAGCGCCATCAGCATCAACTCGCAGCGCACGGAGAGCCTCCCGGCCCGCCTCAGTCTCCATTTCAAACCTGCCCAATCGGCGCCTGTCACGGTGAAGACACCTGTTACAACCCTTCATTTGGTGGTGGTCGGCATCAATCAGTATAAAAATAGCCGCTATAATCTCAACTACGCCGTAGCCGACGCGAAGGGTTTTGAAACCAAAATCAGGAATAATTGCGGGCGTATCATCAACGAATGCAAAACTTATTATATAGCAGATGCGGAGGCTACCAAAGACAAGATTGTGAACACCATGAAGGAGATAGCCGGCAAGGCCCAGCCGCAGGATATGCTGGTGTTTTACTACGCAGGCCACGGTGTGATGAGCGAAAGCGCCAAGCCGGATTTCTTTCTCGTGCCGCACGACGTCACCCAGCTCTACGGCAACGACGCAGGGCTGAGCGCGAAAGGCATCAGTTCGACAGAACTACAAAACCTGAGCGTAGCCATCAAAGCGCAAAAGCAATTGTTTGTGCTGGATGCCTGCCAAAGCGCGGGGGCCTTACAGGGCATTGCCATGCGGGGCGCTGCCGAAGAAAAAGCCATTGCCCAACTGGCCCGCAGCACCGGCACACACTGGCTCACGGCCAGCGGCAGCGATCAGTTTGCTTCCGAATTTGACAAACTGGGTCACGGCGCGTTCACCTATGTATTACTCAACGGCCTGAGCGGCGAAGCCGCCTTGCAGAATGGCTCCATCACCGTCAACAGTCTCAAAGCATATATTGAAGCGAAAGTGCCCGAAGTGACCGAACTCCACAAAGGCACGGCTCAATACCCGGCCAGCTACGGCTTCGGGCAGGATTTTCCAATAGGCGTGAAGTGAGGAACAATGCTCACCACCCAATGCCGTAATCTTCTCCGTGATGGCTCGAACCGCCCCACATAGAGCCTTGCGCCCAGTCGAAAAAGATGGCGTTGATGGGGCCTGAAGTGCGGCGTTCGAAGCTGAGTTTGTAGCCCATTTTGCGCAGGTCGCGGCGCGTCCAGTCGGGAATTTCTTCCGACAGCGTGAGCGCGCCGGGGCGGGTATCGTGTTTGGCAAAGGAGTTGCGCATCTGGAAACTATTGATGTTGGGCGCTTCGCAAGCTTCCTGTACGGTCATGCCGAATTCCACCATATTGAGGAAAAATTGGATCAGGTTTTGATCCTGACTGTCGCCGCCCTGTACGGCAAAAGAGAGGAAGGGCTTGCCGTCTTTGAGTGCGAGACTGGGCGTGAGCGTGACGCGGGGGCGCTTGCCCGGCTCCAATACGTTGTAGGGATTCTCTTTCGCGTCGAGCACAAAACTTTGCAGGCGCTGACTCATGCCCACGCCCGTGCGTCCGGCGATGCAAGCCGGCACCCAACCGCCGCTCGGCGTGGCCGACACAATCCAGCCTTCCTTATCGGCGGCCTGTATGGTGGTGGTGCCCATGAGGAACGCCTCCCGGAACGGTTCATCCAAAAATCCGGTGGCGGTGGAGTCCGGTTGGGCGTTCCAGTTTTTGAGCAAATCCAAAAACGGATTCGTTTCGCCCTGAAAAGGGTAGGGGTCGCCGGGCGCGGCTTTCGGATCATTGCGCAGCAGGTTGATGCCTTTGATGCGTTCCCGCGCGTATTCTTTGGAGAGTAGCCCTTTTACCGGTTCGGCGGGCGGAAAGTAAGTGTCGCCGTAATAAAAATCGCGATCGGCAAAGGCGAGGTTCATTACCTGATAAAGCGTGTGAATGTAGCGGGTGCTGTTGTAGCCCATGCCTTTCAGGTCAAAATTTTCGAGCATATTGAGCGATTGCAGCAGAGCCGGCCCTTGCGTCCATACGTCGAGTTTATACACGTCAATGCCTTTGTAGCTCGTCTTCAGCGGCGCTTCCTCTATGACTTTCCAATTGGCCAGGTCGTTCATCGTGATCAGGCCGCCCTGCTCCTGACAGCCGCGTACAAACTCCTGCGCGATATCGCCTTTGTAGAAGCGGTCGTAAGCGGCGTAGATGGCTTCTTTGCGCGACTTGCGGGCCTTGAGCGCCTGCCGCTCGGTCTGTACCATTTTTTGAAGCGTGGCCAATAAATCGGCCTGTCGGAAAATCTCTCCCGCCGCCGGAGCTTCGCGTTCTTCGCCCAAATGCGGCAGGAATACCGCTTTGGAATAGGGCCATTCCTTGATTTTGGCTTTTTGGTTTTCGATGGAATTAGCCGTTTGCGCCTCAATGGGATAGCCCTCGGCGAGTTGCATGGCCGGGGCGAATACTTGTTCCAAACTCATGGTGCCGTATTCGGCGAGCATATACAGCAGCCCGCCCGGCGTACCCGGCGTGACGGCGGCGAGCGGACCGTGTTCGGGCGGGTAATTCATGCCTTTGTTTTTAAAAAACTCCGGTGTGGCGCCGGTCGGCGCTACGCCGAGCGCATTGATGGCAATGACTTTTTGGGTGTTGGGATTGTAAATCAAAACCTGTGTTTCGCCGCCCCAACTCAGTACATCCCACATGGTGCAGGTAGCGGCCAGCATGGCACAGGCAGCATCCACAGCATTGCCGCCCTGCTGAAACATCATCGCGCCCGCCGTAGCGGCCAAAGGCTTTCCGGTTATGGCCATCCAATGCCGTCCATGCAACACGGGCTTTTGGGTAGGCTGAGCGGAAAGAGCAAGCGATAGGAGCATGGCGAGTGCAAGCAGGCGGTTTTGGATTTTCATTTTGATGATATTTTGAGTACTAAGGTAGAAATATTTTGAAGAGTGAGAGGTGTGATATATAGGGCTTCTTAAGATATTGTTTTTGAGGCCAGAAGAGAGTATATTTCGTCTGCTTTTCGATCAATTTGTTTTAGTTCGCATTCCCAGACCACAATCACATTCCAACCGAGAAGACGAATGTCTTCCTGAGCTTTTCTATCTCGGGCTATATTTTTATTAAACTTTTCAAGCCAGGAATTTTTTCTTGAAGTAGGAATGCTTCGACCTTTTTTACAATCGTGTCTGTGCCAAAAACAACCGTGAAGGAAGATGACTGTTCGGTATTTTGGAAGTACGATATCCGGAGTGCCGGGAAGAGATTTGACATTTTTCCGAAAACGCAGCCCTCTTTTATGCAGGGCACTACGAAACCTCAATTCCGGCGATGTATCCTGTTGCCTGATTTTAGACATATTTGCGCTACGTTGTTCAGGCAAAAGATGATCTTTGCTTTCAGGAAAAAACTTCACCTTTGGTTTTGCCATCAAAACTATTTGTTTAAGTTTGCGTGTTAACTACAAAAAAAACTTATGCAAAAGTATGAACCCATTCGGGTTATTGACCTTTTTGCCGGTGCAGGAGGATTCACATTAGGTTTTACCGCTCTGAAAGACGAAAAAGGACGGCAAATCTTTAAACCGATCTGGGCGAATGACTTCAACAAATTTGCCGCAGATACCTATAATGCTAACTTCGGAAACCATTGTCTTTATGGTGATATCGTTTCAATTATAGAAAACCCGGATATAGAAATCCCGCAAGCAGATTTAGTCATCGGCGGGCCGCCGTGCCAGGGCTTCAGCTTACTCAATAAAAATCGGGATGGAGATCCGAGAAAAGAACTTTGGAGGCCCTATATGGAAGTCGTGTTGCGTTCGAATGCCAAGGCATTTGTAATGGAAAACGTACCGCAGTTGTTAGGAAGCCAGGAATACTTAGACATCGTTGAGTTTGCAGAAAAAAATGGATTTCAGGTAGCGCCGGGCAAAAAATTATGTGCCGCAAATTTCGGTGTTCCTCAACTCAGGTACAGAGCTATTATCATAGGTTCCAAAATTGGAAACCCGAATATGATCTTTCCGCCTAAGCCTACCCACAGAAATCCGGCAAAATCTGTTGATTTCCTGAATCATGATCTTCCTCCATGGCGTACGGTCAGAGATGCAATTGGAGATTTGCCTTTACCCGTCGGAACGGAAATCAGGCACGAGGAGGACTTTGCATCTATGCTGCATTTTGGTAGAACCCCTACGCCCAAAAGCGTGGCCCGTTATAAAGCTATTCCTGTCGAGGGAATGAATCGTTTTGATTTACAACGACTGGCGCCTGAGATTACTCCGGAGTGCTGGTTGCGAAAGAAAAGCGGCGGTACGGACCTTTTCGGGAGGCTATGGTGGGATCGTCCCTGTTTTACCATCCGTACCGAGTTTTTTAAACCGGAAAAAGGTAGATACTTACATCCGGAGCAACATCGTCCGATTACTCATAGAGAGGCGGCCAGACTGCAATCCTTTCCTGATGATTTTATTTTTAAGGGAACAAAAATTGAAATCGCCAGGCAAATAGGAAATGCGGTGCCGCCGGCATTGGCGAAAAGCATTGCTATTTCTGTATTGAACCTTTTCCGGGACGCTAAAAACCATACGCCCACAGATAACAGGACGCCTGCCTATGAGTTCGCGTAAAATTGAAAACCCTGAACAGCTTCGTGAGGAATTGGTCCGGTTGCTTCGTAATTTTGAGGAAACTTTAAAAAACGAAAACCTGCGGTTCAAGATTTTGAAACTAGCGGAAGCTTTCGGTAAACTTCGGAGACTTGGAGTTGCTGTAGTTTTATTGGAGGAGGCAGATTCAAACTCTGCAAGTGACAGGATTCTTCTTTACTTGCGACGCTATGTAGGGAGTATTGTTTCAGGAGATGAATTAATGGTTGTTTCCGGTATTCAGGATTATCCAAGAAGGGTTCGCGAACTGCGGGTCCAGTTTGGATGGAATATTTTAAGCGGGGCGGCTATCAAACAAATGATTCATGAAGGTGATTTAATTGTAACGGAGCAAACTAAGGTTCTGCCGGACCACTACCTGCTTTTGCATGATGAACAGGACAAAGGCTCTGCATACCGCTGGAACCGGGCCAATGCGATCAGAAAAGAAAAAACCGGCGGAGGGAAGCAGAAAATTCTAAAATTCCTAAAAGAGAACGTCGGTGTACCGATTACAGGAGAAGAATTGCGCTATGTAGCCGGAGATTCATCTGAATGGGCACGGAGAGTGAGGGAGCTGAGAACAGAGGATGGTTGGAAAATTAAAACTCGACATACAGGAAGACCTGATTTGCAACAAGGCGTCTATATTTTGGAAGATGACCTCCAAGCGGAGAGACATGATAGAAACATCCCGGATCACATGCAAATCGGGGTGCTGGAAAGAGATCATTATAGATGTCTCAAATGTGATTGGTCCAGAGATAAGCTGCACCCTGATGATCGCAGGCAAAGGCTTGAACTTCATCACGTCAAGTACCATTCTAAGAAAGGGGAGAACACCCTGGAAAATCTTGCTACACTGTGCAATGTATGCCACGATTTGATTCACCGATTGGATAAAGAAAATATATGGAGCGCAGAACAATTTTATTCCTGGGTTAACCCCACCCCATAGCATTCCCTATCTTTACCCACAAAAAAACATGCGTTTCATCCTGCCTTTTCTTATCCTTTTCAGTTTCATCCAATTACATGCCCAGCACCCGCTGTTACAGTCCGGCCCGATGGTCGGGTATTCCGAGATGCTGGAGGTGATGTTGTGGGCGCAGACCAAAGCGCCCGCTAAGGTGCAAATAGCCTATTGGAACCTCGCCGCGCCTGCCGATACCTTACTGACCGATCCCGTTGCCACGGAAAAACAATACGCCTACACGGCCAAGCTTATTGCCGATCGCGTGCAACCGGGGCAGCGCTACGGTTATCAGTTGCGTATTGACGGCAAGCGGGTGGCGCTGTCATATCCCACCGAATTCCAGACACTGCCGCTGTGGCAGTGGCGCGGCGATCCGCCCACTTTTACCATAGCCGCCGGTAGTTGTGCCTACGTCAACGACCCGCCCTACGACCGGCCAGGCAATCCCTACGGCGGCGACTACCAGATTTACGAATCCATCCACAAAATGCGCCCCGATGCTATGCTCTGGCTCGGCGACAATACCTACCTGCGCGAGCCAGACTGGAACTCCCGCACCGGCATCCTCTATCGCAATACCCACACCCGCTCCCTGCCGGAAATGCAAGCCCTGCTCGCCTCTACACACAATTATGCCATCTGGGATGACCACGACTTCGGTCCCAATGATTCCGATGGCAGCTTCGTTCACAAAGACCTCTCTCTGGAGGCATTTCAACTTTTCTGGCCCAACCCTTCCTTTGGTGTGAACGGCCAAAAGGGCATCACCACCGCCTTCCAATGGGGCGATATTGATTTTTTTTTGTTGGACGATCGCTACTTCAAAAGTTCCAACCGCCGAACCACCGGCGAGCGCCAAATACTCGGCGAGAAGCAAATAGAATGGCTCATCAGCGCGCTGGCTTTCAGTCAGGCTCCATTCAAAATGGTAGCCGTGGGCGGTCAGGTGCTCAATTCGGCGGCGGTTTTTGAAAATTTCAGCCAACACCCCGCCGAGCGCGATTATCTGCTCAAACGCATAGAAGAAGAAAAAATAAAAGGCGTGATTTTCCTGACCGGCGACCGGCACCATACGGAGTTGAGCAAGCTCGTCAACAAGGCCGGTAATTCTGTGTATGACCTTACCGTGTCGCCGCTTACCTCCGGCGCCGCCCGCACGACCCCCGACGAACCGAACATCTACCGGGTAGCCGATACCTTTATCAATCAGCGCAATTTTGCTACCCTGACCTTCACCGGGCCGCGTCGGGAGAGGGTACTCACCATACGCATCTTTGACGTGGAGGGCAAAGAACTGTGGAACAGAGTTATCAAAGCCGGGCAATAGGATGGGGAAAAGCGTATGCGTCATCGGCGCCGGTTGCTCCGGGCTGGCGGCGGTCAAAAACTTGATTCAGGCAGGAATCACTAAAGTGGTTTGTTTTGAAAAAAACGATCGGGTAGGGGGCAACTGGATTTACACCGCCGGCGCCTCCGATTCCAGCGTATGCGAAACCACGCACATCATCAGCTCCAAAAAAATGTCGGAATTTGTTGACTTCCCCATGCCCGACGACTATCCCGATTATCCCTCGCACCGTCAGGTATTGGCCTATTTTGAATCCTATGCCCGGCACTTCGGTTTAGAGCAATACATTCGGTTCAACACCGCTGTAGCGCAAGTGGAAAAGCTGCCCGACGAACGCTGGTCGGTGGCATTGCCCAACGGAGAAACCCACACCTTTGATTATCTGCTCGTCGCCAACGGCCACCATGCCGTGCCCCGGATGCCGGAGTTGCCCGGCGCTTTCTCCGGAGAGTTGCTGCATTCGCATGATTACAAAACCAATGCGCCTTTTGCGGGCAAAAGAGTGTTGGTCATCGGCGGCGGTAATTCTGCCTGCGATTGTGCGGTGGAAATCAGCCGGGTAGCTGAATTCACCGCCATCAGCATGAGGCGGCCGCAATACATCGTGCCCAAGTTCTTTATGGGCAAACCCACAGACACGTTCAACGGGGTGTTGGTGAAACTTCCCAAATTCCTCAGCGGCTTTCTGCGCCAAATGACGCTGCGCGTTCAAGTAGGCGATTACCGACAGTACGGCTTAGAGCAGCCCGATTTTCCGGTGACCGGGGCGCACCCCACGCTCA
The DNA here is from genome assembly GCA_019638385.1 of Saprospiraceae bacterium. Lineage (GTDB taxonomy): Bacteria > Bacteroidota > Bacteroidia > Chitinophagales > Saprospiraceae > UBA2329. The sequence continues at coordinate 441,749 of JAHBTW010000001.1, forward strand.
ATTCGGAATTGCTGTACCGCATCCGGCACGGCAGCGTATATCCGCGCCGGGGCATTGAGCTTATAGATGGCAATACCGTCTTTTTCAGCGATGGAAAATCAGAGAATTTCGATACCATCATTGCAGCAACGGGATACAAGATCGTTTTCCCGTTTTTTGCCAAAGATTTTATCAACTACGAAGAAGCAGAGCGCATTCCATTGTACCTGCGCATGATACACCCCGATCATAAGACTTTGTTTTTCATCGGACTGCTCCAACCGCAGGGCTGTATATGGCCCCTTTCGGACATGCAAGCCAAGCTCGCGGCCAATATCGTCATGGGTCGGCAGCGCATTCCGACCAACGTACGGGCATTGGCGGAGCGGGATTCCGACGAAATCGCACGAGATTTTCTGCACGCCAAACGCCATACCGTAGAAGTGCATTTTCAGCCGTTTTTCAACAAATTGCGCAAGCTCATACCGCCGGATGCGCCGGAGTGGAGCGGGGGATGAGGCTAAAGTAGCTTCGAGCCATGAGCTTTGAGTTTTCCTCAACTCGCAGCTCGTAGCTCACAGCTCGCAGCTACTCCTGCCTTCAACCCGCAAAAAATCCCTCTTTCATCCCGCACAACTCCTCGCTGATGCCCCAGAGCCGGGCGGCATTCTCCTCGTTGTACGATGCCGGTGAAGAAGGCTTGGGTTTGCAGCGGTCCCAGTACAAGCCGCTTTGCCCTTTGGCTGCATCTGAGGAGGCGAGAAAAATGGAGGTTTGAGCGCCTTCTGCAGGCGTCATGCCGCGCCAGATGCTGCGGCGCAGTTTCCAACCCAATGCGTGGAGCCAGGTAGTATGTTTCAATCCGATGTCGGTATAAACCAAGCCGGGCTGCACCGCATTGATGGCGACGTGCGCATCGGGTTTGCGGCGTTCAAATTCGTAGGTAAAGTGTACGTTGGCCAATTTGGATTGCGCATAAGAGCGCAGGCCGCTGTAGTTTTTACTCAGGTTGAGGTCTTCAAAGTGGAGGTCCGTTTGGAAATGCGAATCGGAAGAAACGTTCACAATGCGCGTATCGGGGGCATTGCGCAGCGAGGGATAGAGCAGGTGTGTGAACAGGAAATAGGCTAAGTGATTCACGGCAAACACGGTTTCTATGCCGTCAACGGTGGGGGTGTATTGAGATACCCAGGTGCCCGCGTTGTTGACCAATACGTCTATAACCGGAAATTGCTCTCGAATGGCCAGCGCCGCATCCCGGATGGAAGATTGGTCACTCATGTCGGCATTTACAAAAAACAACTCCTCATTGCGGGTTGCGGTGTGAATGCGTGCCATCGCCATTTGGCCTTTATCGGTATTGCGACCCACGAGCATCACCGTAGCGCCTTTCTTCGCCAACGCCAATGCCGTTTCATACCCGATGCCGGCGGTAGCGCCGGTTACAATACATACTTTTCCGGTCATGGCAATTTGATTTTGGCCTCTCCGTCCACAACCAATTCGCCGGCGGCATTGAAGCATTTGGTCGCGAAGGTACCGATGCGCTTTTCGGGATGCAGGTCGAGCAGTTCCACCTCTGCGGTGACGTGATCGCCCACATATACCGGACGGAAGAATTTGGTATTTTGGCTCAGATAAATACCGCCGTTGCCGGGGTATATGGTGCCGAATATTTTGGAAAACATAGACACGGTAAATATTCCATGCACTACCCGCCGCCCAAAAACAGAGGCGGCGGCAAAGTCTTCGTCGAGATGGATCGGATTGTCATCATCGCTGATGCGGGAAAACACCTCCACGTCTTCCGCATGGAAATGCCGGGAGTAGGTGGCTTTGTCGCCGATTTTATATTCCTTTTTCATAGGTACAAATTTGAGGGGGCGAAGTTAGACAAGTTTCCGGCAAAGGCTTTTACCTTTACGTCAAAGAAACGCCATGAAAAAACCGAGCATCAAAGAACTGATGAACATCATGCCGCAAACCGGTCGTGTAGAGTGGATCGGCATCCGCCCGGAGCGCCGCGCCTCCGTACAGCCGGTTCAATCGGTAGAAGCCGTAGCCGATACGGGCCTGAGCGGCGATCACCACGATAATCCCGGCGGCAAACGACAAGCCACTCTCATTCAGGCCGAGCACTTAGATGTAGTGGCGTCCATTCTCTCACAAGATCAGTTAGACCCGGCGCTCACCCGCCGCAATATCGTCGTGAAAGGGCTTAATTTACTGGCCCTCAAAGACCGCCGCTTCGCCATCGGCGGGGCGGTGCTGGAAGTCACCGGCGAGTGTGTTCCCTGTTCGCGCATGGAGGAAAACTTCGGTCCCGGCGGCTACAACGCCATGCGGGGACACGGCGGCGTCACGGCCAAAATCATATCGGGCGGCGCTATTGCCGTCGGCGACATGGTGCGGCTCTTACCGCAAACCGGCGAAGATGTCTAAAAAAACCAATGCGCTGCGCATATTAGACGCCCTGGGCATTCCGTACGCGCTGTTGGAATATCGCTACGATCCGGACAACCTGAGCGTAGAAAAAATAGCTGCACAAAACGGCCTCGCATTGGAGCGCATTTTCAAAACCTTAGTGGCGAAAAGCGATTCCGGTCAAATTGTCGTAGCCGTAACGCCGGGCGATAAAGCGCTCCATTTCAAAGCGCTGGCCCAATGGTGCGGCGCTAAAAAAATGGCATTGTTAGAAACCAAAGACCTGCTGCCGCTCACCGGCTACCAGCGCGGCGGTTGTTCGCCCGTCGGGATGAAAAAGGACTTTCCGGTGTGCATAGACCGCTCGGCATTAGACCACGAGCGCATTTTTGTGAATGCCGGTATGCGGGGCCTGCTGGCCGAACTGACGCCTGCCGATTTGCAACGCGCCTGCCGGGCGGAATTCATTGATTGTTGTTAAAACCACTGTGCCGTATGAACGTATATGCTTTTATCACGCCCATTGTATTGGTACTGCTCATCGCCGAGGTGCTGATTTGTTTGAAACGGAAAAACGGCTATTACAACTTTCAGGACACGATGGCGAACCTCGCCACCGGCATCGGCAATCAGTGCGTCAACCTCGCCGTGGCATTGTTTGTGTATAAATTTTACGGATGGCTGTACCAATTCGCTCCCTGGAAAGTGCCGCCCGTATGGTACAACTTTCTCATCCTGTTGATTTTGCAGGACTTTGTGTTTTACTGGTTTCACCGTGCCGGACACAGCATCAACATCTTTTGGGCGGCGCACATGCCCCACCATTCCAGCGAAGAGATGAACCTTTCTGTGGGCATTCGGGCCAGCTTTACACAGCGGCTTTTCCAATTCCTGTTCTTCGACTGGATACTCGTGCTGTTCGGCTTTTCACCGGAAATGATTTACAGCGTGGCGGCAGTTCACCTGCTGTTGGCCTACTGGCATCATACCCGCCTCATTCACAAGCTGGGAATCCTCGAAAAATGGTTCGTCACGCCCTCCCACCACCGGGTGCATCACGGCGTGAATACGCAGTATTTAGACAAAAACTTCTCTGAGTTTCTCATTGTGTGGGACAAGTGGTTCGGCACTTATGAGGAGGAACGCGAGCCGATCTGCTACGGCGTCATCCACCCGCCGCGATCCTGGGACCCCATCGCCATCAATATTCAATTTTGGAAACACCTTTGGGATGACGCAGTAGCGGCCCCGTATTGGTGGGACAAAATCCGCGTGTGGTTTATGCCGCTCGGCTGGCGGCCGCGCGGGGTAGGGGACGGACCGATTCCCCGAATCGGCTACACCCTGGAGGAACAGGAAAAATACCGCAGCACCCCACTCCGGGGCGCCCAACACTACCTCCTCCTGCAACTCGCCGGCGGCTTGGCCTTTATGTACTTCACCATCAATCAGGGCTTTCCTTTCGGCTGGACGGAGCGCGTGGTGATGAGCCTCGGTATTTTCACCATGATCATTGCATGGGGCGGCATTTTGCAATCGAAGCACTGGGCCAAAGCGGTGGAAACCGCCCGGCTGCTCTTCATGGGCGCTGTATTGGTGTGGGCGCTGCACCTGCACGGCATGGCACTGTGGCATGGTTGGGCGGGAATCGCGGTGTCGCTGTGGTGTGGAGTGTCCGTTATGTGGCTGATGAGCCTGAGAAGCGAACAGATGCAGAAGGCTGTTTTGTGACTCTCTGACGAGAATCAACCCTTTATCATGACATAAATCATTCCGTAATCCGCTGCACAGGGCTTACTTAGCCTTTGTTTTTACCAATTCCCAAACGGATAAAAAACTCGTTATGCAAGCGGACAAAAAGTATGTATATGCTTTCGGCAACGGTACCGCCGACGGCAATGCCGGCATGAAAAACCTGCTCGGCGGAAAAGGCGCCAACCTCGCCGAAATGTGTCTGGTAGGCATTCCGGTTCCCGCCGGCTTCACCATCACCACCGAAGCGTGTACGATCTTCACGGAGCAGGGCGCCGCATTTGTGCGGCAACTATTGGAAGACGAGGTAAGAACGGGCGTGGCCGCCATCGAAAAAGCGATGGGCAAGCGCTTCAACGATCCCGTTGATCCTCTGCTGCTATCGGTGCGCTCCGGCGCCCGCGCCTCCATGCCGGGCATGATGGACACCATTCTCAACCTGGGATTGAACGACATTGCCGTCGAAGGCTTAGCCACCCAATCGGGCAACGAACGCTTTGCCTGGGATTCCTACCGCCGCTTCGTGCAGATGTACGGCGATGTGGTGATGGACCTCAAACCCGAATCGAAAGAAGATGAAGACCCCTTTGAGGTCATCATTCACGAGTTGAAAAAAGAGCGCGGCGTGCAGTTGGATACCGACCTGAGCACCGCCGATCTCAAAGAAATGGTGCGGCGCTTCAAAGCGCTTATCCGCGAGAAAAAAGGCCGCGATTTTCCGACCGATCCCTGGGAACAACTCTGGGGTTCGGTGCTGGCCGTTTTCCAAAGCTGGAACAACGACCGCGCACAGGTCTATCGCGCCATGAACGACATTCCCGAAAGCTGGGGCACGGCGGTGAACGTGCAGGCAATGGTGTTTGGGAATATGGGCGCCAACAGCGCTACCGGCGTGGCCTTTACCCGTGATGCCGGCACCGGCGAAGACCTTTTTAATGGAGAGTTTTTGGTGAATGCCCAGGGCGAAGACGTGGTGGCGGGCATTCGCACCCCGCAGCAAATTACGCTGGAAGGCTCGCGGCGCTGGGCCGAACTGGCCAAAGTATCTGAGGAGGAACGCCGCGCCAAATATCCCTCTTTGGAGGAAATTATGCCCGATATTTTCGCACAGCTCATGGCCGCCGAAACCAAATTGGAGAATCACTTCCGCGACATGCAGGATCTGGAATTCACCATCGAGGATGGCCAGTTCTGGATGCTCCAAACCCGCAACGGCAAGCGCACCGGTTCTGCGATGGTGAAAATTGCAACGGATATGCTGCGCGAGGGTATGATTGATGAACGCACTGCTCTGCTGCGCGTAGATCCGGTGCGCTTAGACGAATTGTTGCATCCGGTATTCGACCGCAAAGCATTGGCCAACGGCAAAGTGATCGCTCGCGGATTGCCGGCCTCTCCCGGCGCAGCGACGGGCCAAATCGTCTTTTTTGCCGATGAGGCAGAAGCCTGGGCCGATGCGGGCAAGCCGGTGATCTTAGTGCGTTTGGAAACCTCGCCCGAAGACCTCCGGGGCATGAACGCCGCAAGGGGTATTCTCACCGCTCGTGGCGGGATGACCTCACACGCCGCCGTAGTGGCGCGCGGCATGGGCAAATGCTGTGTGTCGGGCGCCGGCGCCATTCATGTGGACTATCGCGCCCGCACGATGGAGGTGGATGGAGTTATCTACAAAGAAGGCCAATGGATTTCGCTCAACGGTTCTACCGGCGAGGTGCTGGAAGGCCAAATTCCTACCACGGAGGCGGAACTGACCGGTGATTTCGGTACGCTGATGACCCTCGCCGACCAATACCGCCAACTTCAGGTGCGCACCAATGCCGATACGCCGGAAGAAGCGCAAGTGGCCCGCAAATTCGGGGCATCCGGTATCGGATTGTGTCGCACCGAGCACATGTTTTTTGAAGGCGACCGCATCGTGGCCATGCGGGAAATGATTCTGGCAGAAGATGAGGCCGGCCGCCGCCATGCCTTAGCCAAATTGCTGCCCATGCAGCGCAGCGATTTCGAGGGACTGTTTGAAGCGATGCACGATTTGCCCGTGACCATCCGCCTGCTCGATCCGCCGCTGCACGAATTCGTGCCGCACGAATTGGAAAACCAGCGCGTCATGGCCGCCGACATGGGCGTGTCGCTCGAAACCATTCAACGCAGGGTGGAAGAACTCGCCGAATTTAACCCCATGCTGGGGCACCGCGGTTGCCGTCTGGGCATCACTTATCCCGAAATCACTGAAATGCAGGCGCGCGCCATCATTGAGGCGGCGCTCAATGTGCAGGCAAAAGGTTTTGTGGTTAAACCCGAAATCATGGTGCCGCTCATCATTTCGCTGCGGGAATTCAAAGCGCAGGAAGATATCATACGCCGCACCGCCGAACAGGTATTTGCAGAGCGCGGCGAACGTATTGATTTTCTGGTCGGTACGATGATCGAAACACCGCGCGCCGCCATGGTGGCCGACAACATCGCCCGCGGCGCCGAATTCTTCTCCTTTGGCACCAACGACCTTACCCAAATGACGATGGGCTTCTCCCGTGACGACTCCGGGAAATTCCTGCCCATTTATCTCAAACGGGGTATGCTCGAATCCGATCCGTTTAAAACATTGGACCAAAAAGGTGTGGGCTTGCTGGTGGATGCCGCCGTAAAAAAAGGCCGGGCTACCAATCCCAATCTGCATCTCGGTATCTGCGGTGAACATGGCGGCGATCCGGCTTCTGTGGCATTTTTCCACAAGGTCGGACTTGACTACGTCAGTTGTTCGCCTTACCGCGTGCCCATTGCGCGGTTGGCAGCGGCGCAGGCGGCGATTAAACATGAGCGGGTGTTGGCTTTAGTTTGATGGATTTTATTGGGCGCTAAAAAACATATCGTCTTTCCAATTCTCCGGGTTGTGGATGATGTAATGGGTGATGCGGAAAAATGCCGATTCGTCGCGGATGATATTGTCTCAATATCGTTACATTATAGGACTATTGTAACGGGGTGCGTATCATTCCAACAAAAACTCCAAATCCGTTTTCTCCAACGTCAATTTCTCCGGGCTGGAAATAATATCCTCCGCCAGTTGTTTTTTCCGCTCTTGGAGCAGGAGGATTTTTTCCTCAATGCTGCCTCGCGTGATGAATTTCAGGGCAATCACGTTTTTGTCCTGCCCGATGCGGTGCGCGCGCGCTACGGCCTGACTTTCCACAAAGGGATTCCACCAGGGATCGAGCACGAATACATAATCGGCGGCCGTAAGATTGAGGCCCGTGCCGCCCGCTTTGATGGAGATGAGGAATGCCTGCACATCGGGGTCGTTTTGGAAACGATCGATTTCGGCTTGCCGTTGTTTGGCTGTCATCTCGCCGGTGAGCCAGGCGAAAGAGCGGTTTTCGGCCTGCCATTCCTGCCGGAAGAGGTCTAAGTATTTTACAAAAGAACTGAACAGCAGCACCTTGTGCCCGCTGCGGCGAATGACGTCCCATTCTTCCAGTACATCGCGAAACTTGCCGCTGTCCTTTTCGTAGTCCGCTATCACCATGCGGGGATGATTCACGATTTGCCGCAGGCGCATGAGGGTTTGATGCACGACGACCTGATACTGTCCGTCGGCGGAGCGATAGTTTTCGAGCAGGAAATTGCGGGCTTTCGATTTTTCGCGCTCGTAGAGCTTTTCCTGTTCGGGGGTCATTTCCGAATAAAAAATGCGGGTGCTGAGGGGCGGCAGGTCTTTGGCTACTTCTTCTTTGGTGCGGCGCAGGAGGTAGGGTTCCACGAGGGTGCGGAGGCTCGCTTTTTGCGCTTCATCCTGTTGTTTTTCAATAGGCAGTATAAACAACTTTTTGAAAGAAGTAAAAGCGCCGAGTAATTCGGGGTTGATGAACTGCATCTGTGACCAAAGATCGCTCAGCGAGTTTTCGATAGGCGTGCCGCTGAGCGACAACTTGTGCCGGGCCGGCAGGTCGTGCAGCGCTTTAAACACCTTGCTGTCCTTGTTTTTGATTTGCTGACTTTCGTCTAATACGATGTATTCCCATTCCAATTTGCTGAGCAATGCCGCATCGCGCAGGGCGGTTTGGTAGGTGCTGAGCACCACATCGAAGCGGGCGAGCAGCCGGACGTCTTTGTGGCGGGCCGGGCCCGTGTGGGCATACACATTAAGGCTGGGCGCGAACTGCCTCAATTCGTTTTGCCAGTTGAACACCAACGAAGCGGGCAATACGATGAGCGCATGGAGCGGTTGCAGGAAATCGGCATCGGCAACGGGCGCAAAGAGGGTGAGTTGCGTGCTGCCGGCCGCCGTGGCGGGCTTTTGCGCTTTGGCGTGGAGCAGCGCCGCGATGGTTTGCAAGGTTTTTCCGAGGCCCATGTCGTCGGCAAGACAACCGCCCAGCCCCTCGCGGTGGAGTTGCACCAACCAGCGGAATCCCTCCAACTGATAAGGCCGCAGCTCGGCTTTCAGCAGTGCAGGAACCGGCACATCGGGCGTTTCCACTTCAGGTTCATCAGTGGAGGGCTTCAGACCCCCAATGCCTTCCAACAGCGGTTTTTGACCCTTGGTAAACCGCAGCCCGTCGCCGTGCTTTTTGCCCATTTGCGCCAACGCTTTGTACTTGCTCATCCACTCCGCCGGGATGAGAAACACGCCGCCGCCCGGCAACGGAAAAAAGCGATTGCCCTCGCGTATGTAAGGCGCCAATGCGGCGAAGAAAAAAACGTACTCGCCCACCCGGATTTCGCCATGCAGGTCGAACCAGTCATTGCCCGATCCGACATGGAAGGCAATGGATGCCTCTTGCACATACAATTGTCCCTGAGCGGTTTCCGGCGCTACGACGGTAAAGCCGGCTGCTTCCAATGCGCGTCGGTGATCGCAGAGCCATTGCAACAAAAACAGGGGATCGTCGTCCTGCGGGTCGGCATGTACGAAATGACTGCCGTTGCCGGGCCGAAGCCCTAAGGCATGGAGTTTTTCCAAAAAGAGCGCTTCCTGCTTCGGGTCGCGGCGCACTTTCACGATGCGGATGTCGTTACCGGCATTGAACTCCAGCGCTGTGCGCTCTTGCCGGCGGTCGTTGCAGGGAAACTCCGCGCCGGGATATTCCATATATACCACCAGCGACCAGCTATCTGCAAACAAATCGTGTACAGCCTCTATGCGGCAGCCGGTCAATTGGTTGTGTTGCACCACCTCAAAGCCCTCCGCCTCAATATCGGCTTTGGCGGCTACTTTGAGAATGAAGCGCTGGAAGTACGTTTTTACACTGGATTGCGGAATGCGCACCTCATTTTTTTTCTGAAAAGGCAGGGTCATGTAGCCGTTGATGTGCGCGATTCGATAGAGCCGGTAATCCACGATGACCCAGGCGGGATTGTTGGTGACGGGCACGACGGTTCGGTCGTGAATGCGCCAGGGGCCGTTCGCATCGGCGAGGCGGAGGCGATAGGAGATGCCTTCCGGCAGACGGACGAAGGAGAGTAGCGGTTGCAACGGCGCCTCTACAGGTTCGAGCAGCATGTCTTTGACCAAGCTGCGACGCTCGGCGTCCCAGGTGAGCGGAACTTTGTTGCGGGTAGCAATTTCCAACAACTCATCCACCCGGCGATGGACGTAGGCCTCGACCTGTTTTTTCAACACCTCATCCTGACACAGTGCGGTTAGAGAGAGCGGCTTTTTGTTGTTGCGGTTGAAATACTGCTCCAGCGCTTTGGGCTGTACTTGTTCCATCAGCCGCAGCAGTCGCCGATGCAGATCGGGGCGGTCCGTTTCCAAATCGTTCAACTGGTGCGCGCCTACTTTTTGCACGATGTGGGTGAGCGCGCCCGTGCCATCCTGCCGCACAATCAGGGCATTGACTAAGAACAAGCCGGGCAGACCCTCGTATAAATTATAGATCAATTGCATAGCGGTATAGGATGGGCGCGCAAAAGTAAAAGACCTCTTAGAGACTTTCTTGCTTTTCCTTACTTTTGCCGCCCGATGAGATTAAAGACGTTAGAAATTAAGGGCTTTAAAAGCTTTGCCACCGAAACGGCCATCCACTTCAACGAGGATGTCATCGGCATTGTCGGCCCCAACGGATCAGGCAAATCCAACATCGTGGATGCCATTCGCTGGGTGTTGGGCGAGCAGAAGAGCAGCGAGTTGCGGTTAGACCAAATGACCAGCGTGATTTTCAACGGCGCCAAGTCTCGCAAAGCCGGCAACTTAGCCTCGGTGTCGCTCACGTTTGACAATACGCGCAACCTCCTGCCCACCGAGTACCAAGCCGTCACCATCACCCGCCTCCTCTACCGCACCGGCGAAAGCGAATACCGCCTCAACAACGTGCCCTGCCGCCTGAAAGACATCACCACGCTGCTGATGGACACCGGCATCGGGTCCAACTCTTACGCCATTATCGCCCTCGGTATGGTGGACGATATTCTCAACGACAAGGACAACTCGCGCCGCCGCATGTTTGAGCAGGCTGCCGGTATTTCCAAATACAAAGCCCGCAAGCGCGAAACCCTCAGTAAACTCGAAAGCGCCTCTGCCGACCTCGACCGCATTGAAGACCTCCTTTTTGAAATTGACGCCAACCTGAAAACCCTCGAAAAACAAGCCAAACGCGCCAAACGCTACTTTGAACTCCGGGATGAATACAAAATGCAAAGCATCGAACTGGCTTTGGTGAAAGTGGCCGCGCTCAAAGTGCGCTACAACGACATTCAGCGTAAGCTGCAAGAGGAAGAGGACAAATACCGCGCACTGGAAATCGAGATGCATCAGTTGGAGGCTGCCATGGAGAAGGAGAAAAAGGACAATCTCGATAAAGAAAAAGCCCTCTCCGAACGGCAGCGCGACCTCAATGAATTGGTGGGCAAAATTCGCGCCATGGAAAGCGATCTGCGTGTTCACGAGCAGCGCCTCCAGTTTATTCACAACAACGAAACCCGCTTTCTCGAAGAAATCAAAGCTGCCGAAGCGCGCAGCGCGCAACTTCGCGCCGATATAGAACACTATCGCAGCGAACTCAACGCCGAGAAGCGCGTGGAGGCTCGCCTGCAATTGGAACTCGAAGCCGCCGAGGAGGGATTGGTGCAAATACGCCAAAGCCACAGCGCCATCAAAACCCAACTCGACGAAGTGGTGCGCAGCCAACAGAGCATCGAGCGCGAAGTGTTTGAGCTGGAGAAGCAAAAAGCCATCAGTGTCAATCAGTTGCAAAACACCGATTCCGACCTCAATCGCAACAACCTCGCCATAGATCAGCGCCGCACAGAGGTGGAAAGTCTGCAAACCCAAATGGACGAATTGATTCAGCGGGAGCAGGAACAAACGGCCGTGGTGAGCGCCATAGAACAGGAAGAGGAAAAACGCCGCAGCGACTTGCAAACAGCGGAAGCCGAACTCGAAGAACTGACCAAAAAGGTCACCAAAATTAATCGTGAGCTCGACGCCAAACGCAACGAGTTTAAGCTCACCAAGAGCATGATTGAAAACTTGGAGGGCTTCCCGGAGTCCATTCGGTTTCTCAGTAGTTCAAAAGATTGGAAAAAGGACGTACCGCTGCTCTCCGACATTATTTATGTAAAAGAAGACTATCGCGTAGCCATTGAGAACTATCTGGAGCCGTTTCTCAACTACTATGTGGTGCAAAACATTGAGGAGGCATTCCAGGCCATTCGGTTGCTGAGCAAATCGCAAAAAGGCAAGGCTAACTTCTTCGTCCTCGACGCCTTCCGCGACTACGCAGCGCCCATCGCAATGTTGCCCGATACCCTGCGCGCCCTCGATTTGGTGGAAACCGACCCCGTTTACCGCAATCTCTGCGATTACCTGCTGGAAAAAGTGCTCATCACCGAAAAGGACGAAGCCCACAGCGGCTCCACCGAACCCGGCATGGTGTTGCTCTCCAAAAGCGGGCAGTACATTCAGCGGCGGTACAGCGTGTCGGGCGGTTCCATCGGGCTGTTTGAAGGCAAGCGCATCGGGCGCAAGAAAAACTTGGAAATGCTCGAAACGGCCATCCGGCGTCTGGAAGTGGAGGAGGGGCGTTTGTCGTCGGCCTTTGCAGCGGCCAAAGGCAAAATAGAGCAGTTGAAATCGCACCGGGGTTCGGAGCGCATTCAGCAGGAGCGCAACAAGTTGCATCAGGTGGTGCAGCAAAAAGTGTCGCTCTCTACGCGCTTGGAGAGTTTTGAATCTTTCATCAAAAGCAACGACGCGCAGCGGCAGGAGGCTATAGCCAAAATGACGGCCCTGCAGGAGGCTATCGTCGCCATAGATGCGTATCTGGCTGAAAAGCAGGTTGTATTGGCGGAAGCCAAAACCCGCATATCGGGTACGGACAGCTCATTCCTACAGGCGGCAGAGCAACTAAGCCAGGCATCGGCGGCGTTCAACGAAAAAAACATCCACTTCATTCGCCAGCAAAATAAGGTGGTAACGCTGCAACGCGAACTCGGTTTTCGCGAAAAGCAATTGGAAGAAGCGGCGGTATTGCAGGAGACCAATCGCAAAAAACTCACCGAAGGCGAAGCGGAAATATTGGCTGCACAGGAAGTGATTGACCGGCTGCGGGTGGAGCTGACGCAAGATCTGGAGGCGCGTAAAGCGCGGGAGGCCACGCTGTCGGAAGCGGAACAGGCGTATTTCAAAACGCGCGGCGAGATCAACCAGTTGGACGAGCAACTTCGCAAAACCGGGAAAACCCGGCAGGACGCGCAAATTCTCATCAACAACCTCAAAGACAAATTCACGGAGGCTAAATTTGACATCAGTTCCGTGGCGCAGCGCCTGCGCATTGAGTTTGAAATAGACATCAACGAGATCATCAATAACCAAAAGCCTTCTTCGGAAGCGCCGGTGGAAGAACTCGAACTCCGCGTGGAGCGCATCAAAAGCCGTTTGGACAGCTACGGGGAGATCAACCCCATGGCGGTAGAGGCTTACGACGAAATGAAGGAGCGCCACGATTCTATCTCCGTGCAGCGCGACGATGTGGTGAAGGCCAAAGAGTCGCTCCTGCAAACCATGCAGGAAATTGAAGAAACCGCTACCCGGCAGTTTCTCGATGCCTTCGAGCGCGCGCGCCTGCACTTTATTGAGGTGTTCCGCAGCCTCTTCACCGAAGACGATACCTGCGATCTCATCCTGCTCGACCCGGCCAACCCTTTGGAATCGAAAATAGAAATCGTAGCCAAGCCGAAAGGCAAGCGCCCGCAGACCATCAGTCAGTTGTCGGGCGGCGAAAAGACCCTCACGGCTACGGCGCTCCTCTTTGCGCTGTACCTGCTCAAGCCTGCTCCCTTCTGCATCTTCGACGAGGTGGACGCGCCCTTAGACGACTCCAACATCACGAAATTCAACAAGATTATCAAAAAATTCTCCGCCGATTCGCAGTTCATCATCGTCACTCACAACAAGCTGACCATGGCCGCTGTGGACACCATTTACGGCGTGTATATGGCCGAACAGGGCGTTTCCGGCGTGAGCCAGGTGGACTTCCGGGATTTTGAAAATACGACGGCGCTGGCGCCGGGCGGGGCGTCGTAAAGACGTGATGCATCGCGTCTCTACGGCGTCACACGCCATCCTACCACCTCACCGTATAACTGAAAGAAGGAATAAACCTGAAAAGCGTGACGCGATCAAAAGTAACCGGTACTCCTGAGGAATCAACAAAAAAAGCATTGGGGTGGCCGTAAATGTTGTAAGCGCCGAAGGTTAGCAAGGCCATCCGTTTTTTGCGGGTCAGGTATTCGTAGTTGGCGCTCAGGTCGAGGCGATGATAAGCCGGCATCCTTTGATTATTTTTAGTAGGATACACTCTACGAAAACTCCCCCACAATGTCTCTTGAACGAATCCGGGCAAGGTAATGGCATGGCCGGTTTGATAAACAAAATTAGAGGAGAGCTTGAGCCGGGAGCTTACCCGATAGAGAGCGGTGAGCGAAAGATCATGCCGGCGATCATATCGGAACGGGTAGGGTTTCCCCTGGTTGATGTTGGCAAATTGCCGGTTATTCCACGACAGAGTGTAAGCCAGCCAGCCGTTCCAGCGGCCTTCCTGTTTGTTGAGGAGCCATTCCAGACCGTACACGCGGCCTTTGCCTCCTGATTCCACTAAGCTTTCCCAGTCGGTATTACCGTTGAGGACGAAACTGGCGCCCTGCGTCAATTCGGTTTGTTGGTATAATTGTTTGGCGAAAGCCTCCACAGTGAGTGAAAATCCCTGGTAGTCTTTGGCCCAGCCTACATGTATTTGATCTGATTGCTGCGGCGGAATGCGTGTGGTGGCCGGAATCCAGATATCGTTGGGCAGTCCGGCGCCGCCGGAGGTGAGCAAGTGAACGAACTGCGTCATGCGGCTGTAGCCTGCCTGTATTCGCTGGTTGTCGGGCAGCTTGTATTCCACGCTTAGTCGAGGTTCCAGACTGGGGTAATTTTGCGCAGCAACCCGATACAAGGCAGCCCGCAGCCCCACATGGATTTTCCAGTTGGCGGCCGGCGTCCATTCATCTTCCACAAAGACAGCGCCGGAAAAAGCCCGAACCGTGTCTCCGGGCGAAGTGAAATCATCCACGAGGATTTTGTCTCTGCGCACTTGGGTGGCATTGGGCCTGAAAACAGGCGTGGATGCCTCCATGCCGAAGTGCAGGTAGTGTGTCGGGCTTGCCGTCCAACTGAACCATTGCCGGGCTGTAAGTTCACGTATGCGCGAGGCCACCCGCATGGACAGCAGGCCGTCTCTGTTGCTGCGAGCCTGAATATTGACCCAATAGGTGAAGTCGTTGAAGTTGAGCATGGTTTGGCCAAACAGGGCCGGGGAGTAATTTTGGATGTATCGAACGGAGGCGGTTTTATTGCCCCATCCCAACAGGGTAGTGCCCCGGTTGTCGGTTTCCTTTCGTTTGGTACCCCACATATCGTCGCCCGAATAGGCGCTGATGAAGAGCTTACCGCCGTTGCGGAGTTGGAAATTGAGTTTGCCGTTGAAGTCGTACATGCCGGCAAAAATCAGGTAGTCGCCGTTGTTGTAGGCGGGCAGGGTGGCCAGCGACAATAGAGCAGAATGTGCCAGGCGACCTGCCAGCAGGTAAGAACTGTTTTTGCCCAGCGGCCCTTCCAACGTCAGCGAGGAATTGATAAGCCCCAAGGTGGCCTCCCGACGATGCGCTTTGGTGTTGCCGTCTTTCATGGTCACATTCACTACGGAGGATAAACGCCCCCCGTACCTCGCAGGGAAGCCGCCTTTGATGACCTGTATGTCTTTGATGGCCGAGGGTTGAAATACCGAGACAAAGCCGAAAAGATGGGAGGTATTGTACACCACACTGCCGTCTAAGAGTACCAGATTTTGATCGGCAGAACCGCCCCGCACCAATAAACCGGTACTGCCTTCTACGCCCGATGATATGCCGGGCAACAACGTAAGGGCTTTGAATAAATCGGCTTCGCCCAACAACACCGGCACGGCCCGCAATCGGGATACCGGTATCGCCACCACACCGATGGCGGCACGCTCGCGGGCGGCGCTCACCTCTACGGTACTCAATTCCCATGATTTGAGCGCAATATGAATACTGGTATCAGCACCGCCTGCTGGCAGCTCCAGCGTGTAAGGGCTATAACCCACATAGCTGTAAACCAATGTAACGGGCTTGGATGCGCTTACGGTTATTTGATAATGACCGTACAGATTGGCTGTTGTACCGCTGCCGTCTTCTACTACCAATACCGTGGCAGAAGGCAGGGCCTCACCGCCTGCTTCGTCGCTGATGATACCGCTGATACGTCGGATTTGAGCCGAAGCAAAAGGCAGGCTCGCCAGTATCGTGATGGCAAAAATATACAAGCGTAGAAAAGGGTATCGCTTCATAGTTTGAAATCGTAGTAGGTCACGTTTTTAGTCAGTACAATGCCGTAGCCGCCATTGACATTGGAGAGTAGTGGGCGGGGTTCGCTGAATATCTGTTCCAAATCGCCAGTTAACTCTGTACTTTTTACATATTTAAGATAGTCAGGGTGAACTGTGCCAAACTCGATTCTCAAGCTATCATTATTAGGGGGCATATTTCTACGCTCTATGTAGCAGTCGAATTGAAAAGGCTGCCCCTCAAAACAATCATCAGGGTAGAACAAAGAGTAAAATCCGCATTGTGGTCCAATCTCGTTAAAGAAGTAACCCAAAATAAAGTCTCCTTTTCTTCCATTTTTCAAGGCATGACCCTCCCAGAAATATATGTCTTTTCGATTCGGAATATCTACAAATGCCATATCCACCAGAAAAGTGTTGTTGTTATTTGGATCAAAACCCCGGAAATTTACGGTAAGGGGATTGGCTGGTTCGGGTATCGCCACCACATCAGAAACAACAGGATCAAACCCATCGGAAGAAGCTTTGAGGATATAACCTGTACCTGTTGCGAGCGACATATCCAACTCGAAATCCCCATCGCCTCTGTCTTCTAATTCAGCTATGATTACGCCATCTGCATCGCAAAGCCAAACCCTGCCCGGTACAGCCAGAGAGAAAGAGGCAGGCAAAGGCAGTTGCGGATGATTCGAACGGGTGAGGCGAGCTATAACGCCCTTATTAAAAACATAAGCATTGAGTACCAGCCGGTCGCCTTCGTAGATCAAGTCGTATTCGAGAGCTCCGCTTCGGCAACCGCTGAGAATTACAAATAATATTACCAGCCATAGAACGGAATTCACTCCAAGTTTTTTTGCAATCATGGATTATGGTTGTAACTCGTGACCGAAGTGTTTTATAAATTATAAACATTCGGAAATAGTATCGGGCCGGAAAAACTCCCGGCCCGAAATCTTCTACTTTACGACGAAAACGTTTACTGTGGATGGAATGTTACGCAAGTCTTGTTGTTATTATTTCCACTTCCTGTCTCTGCAAAATGTATCCCCGCCGTTGATCCTATTGACGAGATAAAAGCATTATTACCAGAGAAAAATACGATTTCAATTGAATGTTGTCCAAACAAAGTTTGATTTGCAGGAAAACACACCCCGGCGTTATTGTTTACAGAAACACAGCCAGTTTGTCTTAATTCAGTTGCTGCGTTCAAAAACCAACCTAAACCAACAAATTTGAAATGCTTGGTTTCCAAGATACAATTTACGATGGATGAGAACAGTGGAGACTGAGTACGGAGTTGCCCTCGAACCCGACGACGCTGATTATCGTTAGGGCGATACCAATCTGAGCACTCGTCCACCAATGCCCGAAATTCAACAACATCCGGCGCGGCAGCATTCCTTTTGATAGGGATGCGAACTGTGGCGAGACTCAGGATGTCAGTAGTATTGGAGGAAAGCGAATATCCACTTGCACCTACGGCTTCTTCACGAGTAATTTTGTAGGTTACATCTCCCACCTGAAACATTCCTTTACTGTTGGCTAAATGCTTCCAGGCCGGGTCATCAACCACGGGCAACACCAAGCCATCCTCGTTCATATAAGCAAAGTCTGCAAAAGGAGTCATGCTGCGTCCGGCAGCCTCGTAAGCATTTTCATCAAAGCCATGATATGCTGAGCCACAATCTCGTGCTGGCTTTTGGAGAGTGATGTGGGAAGAATGTGGAGGGAGGTTATCTTCTTTCTTGTATAACTGAACCTCATATTTTACCTTTGTCGTATGCTGATTGCCAACCCACTATCGGCGCCGGCCGGGACGACCTTGTCAGCATCTCTAAAAAAATACAGGTATGATAAAAAGTATCCTCGGGCGCTGTATCTTCATCGCCACCCTACTGATTGCAATCGCCATGAGCACATGTACACAGCCTTCCGGCAAAAATGAAAACAATACATCCAATCCAAGCCCCTGGTGGAAAGAAGCCGTTATTTACCAGATTTACCCACGTAGCTTCAGAGATGCTGATGGGGACGGCATCGGAGATTTAAGAGGTATTATAGAGGAGCTGGATTATATCAAAAGTCTTGGCGTAGATGCCGTTTGGCTCAACCCCATATATCCATCTCCGAATGCAGACAATGGATATGATGTGAGCGACTATCGCGGCATCATGGCCGAATTCGGCACTATGAAAGACTTCGACGAAATGTTGAAAGGCATGCATGACCGGGGTATCCGGCTCATCATGGATGTGGTGGTCAACCATAGCAGCGATGAACACGAATGGTTCAAACAGTCGAGGAGTTCGAGAGATAATCCATATCGCAGTTATTACCATTGGTGGCCGGCAGAGAAGGGCAAGCCCAATTACCGCTACAGCCTCTTTGACGAAACCGGCAATGCCTGGAGGTATGATTCGCTTACGGATGCTTATTACCTTCACTATTTTTCGTACAAACAACCCGACCTCAACTGGGAAAACCCCCAATTGCGGCAGGAAGTGTACGACATCATGGAGTTTTGGGCTAAAAAAGGCGTGGACGGGTTTCGCCTGGATGCGTTTCAGTTTGTAGCCAAAGACACGGCTTTTCCTCCTTTCCCCGAAGGATTTGAAAAGGATTTTATTGCGTACTATGCGATGCAGGGCAACATTCACGAATATCTCAAAGAAATGCACCTGCGGGTACTTGCCCCCTACAAGGTGATGAGTGTAGCAGAAGGCGCCGGGCGAAATTTTGAAGACGC
Source organism: Saprospiraceae bacterium (assembly GCA_019638385.1). Classification (GTDB taxonomy): domain Bacteria; phylum Bacteroidota; class Bacteroidia; order Chitinophagales; family Saprospiraceae; genus UBA2329. The sequence continues at coordinate 460,496 of JAHBTW010000001.1, forward strand.
CCACAACCTGGTGGACCCGGAGCGCAAGGAGTTGGACATGGCGTATGCTTTTGAAGGGGTGGATATTGCCAAATACGACGGTTACAGCCTGCTCCATTTCAAAGAGGTATTCTCGCGATGGGATAGCGCATTTGCTGAAAAGGGCTGGCTATCTGTTTTTTTGGCCAATCACGATCAGGCCCGGATGGTGAGCCGGTTTGCCAACGACACCCCTGCATTTCGGTCTGCATCCGCCAAAATGCTCCATACTTTTTTGCTGAGTATGCGGGGTACTCCCTATTGCTACTACGGAGATGAACTGGGTATGACCAATATCGGTTTCAGCCGGATAGAGCAATTTAAGGACATTGTGGCCATCAATAGTTACAAAAAAGCATTGTCGAAAGGAGAGGACATGGACCTCTTCATGAAAAAGCTGAGTTTCGAATCGAGAGACAACGGCCGCACCCCTATGCAGTGGAATGATTCGCCCCATGCAGGTTTTTCCTCCGGTACGCCCTGGCTGCCGGTCAACAACAACTATACAGAAATCAATGCGGCTGCCCAGGATAAAGACCCGGATTCGGTATTGAATCATTTCAGAAGAATGGTACAACTGCGCAAAAGCAATCCGGTGCTCGTTCATGGAGCTTATCAGTTGTTGGCGCCGGAACATCCGGAGATATATGCCTATACCCGAATCTGGGGTGAAGAAAAAGCAGTGGTTGTGTTAAACTTTTCTACTGAAAAACAACGATTTCAGATGCCGGGGTTAAGTTCTCCAACGAAGGTTTTGATTAACAATTACCCCCATGTAGAAACAACCAAAAACGGTGGCGAAATCATACTCTCGCCTTATCAGGGTATTGTTTTTTCTGTGACGCCGTAGAGACGCAATGCATTGCGTCTCTACGGCGTCACCAATTTCTCCCGCAAATAAAACCCCGTGTAAGAACCTTCCACCTTTACCAAATCCTCCGGGCGACCCTCAAACACGAGATGGCCGCCGCCCTCGCCGCCTTCCGGACCGAGGTCAATGACCCAATCGGCACATTTGATGACTTCGAGGTTGTGTTCTACCACGAGTACGGTGTGGCCTTTTTCCACGAGGGCGTTGAGCGCGTCTAAGAGCTTGCGGATGTCGTGGAAATGCAAGCCGGTAGTGGGTTCGTCGAAGATGAAAAGGATGCGTTCTTCGGAGCGCTCTTTGCCGAGGAAGGAGGCGAGTTTGACGCGCTGCGCTTCGCCGCCGGAGAGCGTGCTCGACGATTGGCCGAGCTTGACGTAGCCGAGGCCCACATCGTTGAGCGGCTTGAGCTTGGCGGCCACGTCTTTGGCGTCGGCAAAAAAGGTGATGGCCTCTTCCACGCTGAGGTCGAGTATTTCAAAAATGTTTTTGTCTTTGTAACGCACCTCCAGCACCTCGTCTTTGAAGCGCCTTCCGCGACACTCCTCGCACTCTAAGTGTACATCGGCGAGAAACTGCATTTCCACCACAATTTCACCGTCGCCTTTACAGGTTTCGCAGCGGCCGCCCTCCACGTTGAAGGAGAAGTGTTTGGGTTTAAACCCCCGTATTTTCGACAGTTGCTGCGCCGTCATCAGGTCGCGGATGGTGTCGTATGCCTTTACATAAGTAACCGGGTTGGAGCGCGACGACTTCCCGATGGGACTTTGGTTGATCATCTCAATGGCCGTGATCTTTTTCCAGTCGCCTTCCAGCGCGGTGTGCAGGCCGGGCGCTTTGGGCGTTGTCTGGCCGAGGTTGCGCATAAGGGCAGGGTAGAGGATGTCGCGCACTAAAGTGGTTTTGCCGGAGCCGGAAACGCCGGACACCACCGTGAGGGCATTCAGCGGAATGCGGACATCAATGTTTTTGAGATTGTGTTGCCGGGCGCCGGTTATTTTGATCAGATGCGCGGTTTTGCGGCGGCTTTTCGGAATCGGGATGGACATGCGTCCGGTCATGTATTGCGTGGTGAGGCTCTCGCTTGCTTTTTTGTGAATGTCGGCATAAGGCCCGGCAAAGACCACCTCCCCGCCGTGGATACCCGCCTGCGGGCCGATATCCACGAGGTAATCGCAGTTTTTGATCACATCCTCTTCGTGCTCCACCACCACCACGGTATTGCCGAGGTCGCGCAGCGATTTCAGCACTTTGATGAGGCGGCCCGTATCGCGGGGATGCAGGCCCACGCTGGGTTCGTCGAGCAGGTACATCGAACTGGTGAGGTTGCTGCCGAGGGTGCGCGTGAGGTTGATGCGTTGCGTTTCGCCGCCGCTGAGCGAAGACGAGAGCCGGTTGAGGCTGAGATAGCCCAGCCCCAATTCCACCATGAACCGAAGCCGGGTTTGGATTTCCAGCAGCAGGCGCTTGCCTACTTGCAGGTCGAAGTCGCTCAGTTGAAGGCTGTCAAAAAAAGCGGGCAATTCGGAGATGGGTATGAAGGTCAGTTCGGAAATGGCTTTACCGCCGATTTTGACGTAAGTCGCTTCTTTGCGCAAGCGGCCCCCATCGCAAGTGCGGCATACCGTGCGCCCCCGGTAGCGGGCCAGCATCACGCGGTTTTGTATTTTATAAGTGTTTTGTTCCAACTCATCAAAAAAGGCCGTGATGCCTTCAAAGTGCTCATTGCCCGTCCAGAGTAGTTTTTGCTCTGCTTTGTTCAGGTCCTGATAAGCGCGATGTACCGGAAAGTCGAAGCGAAACGCAACGGAGAGGAAATGATCCAACCACAAGCCGTGCTTTTCGCCTTTCCAGGCGGCCACGGCGCCCTGATATACAGAGAGCGTTTTGTCGGGGATGACCTTGTTTTCGTCAATGCCCATGACCAGGCTAAAGCCCTCGCAAACGGGGCAGGCCCCGAAGGGATTGTTGAAATTGAACAACTGCGGGGTAGGCTCCGGGAAGCTGATGCCGTCCAATTCGAAACGGTTATTGAAATGCTGCGCGGGGTGTCCCTCGGCTGCTACGATGCACTCGCCTTCACTTTCGTAAAAGGCCGTTTGCACGGAATCGGCTATTCGTTTTACATTTTCGGGATCATCGTGGGTCACCACAAAGCGGTCCACGAGGATGCGGATGTCTAAGCCGGCAACTTCTTCCAGCGATCGAGGCAGAAAATCGGCATTGCTTTCCAGCACATCCTGTATTTGCAGCAATGCGCCGTCTTTCCATACGCGGGTATAACCCTTTTGCAGCAGCAGGTTGAGTTCGGCGGAGAGGATGCGGTCTTTGTACTTGTAGGGCAGGGGGATGAAGAGGTGCAATTTGGCGCCTTGCGGAAAACTTTGAATGTAATCCGTGACGTCGCTCACCTCGTGTTTTTTGACCAAATTGCCCGACACCGGAGAGTAGGTTTTACCCACGCGGGCATAGAGCAGGCGCAGATAATCATATACTTCGGTGAGGGTGCCCACGGTGGAGCGGGCATTGCTCGTGCTTACCTTCTGCTCAATGGCAATGGCCGGGCAAATGCCTTTGATGTAATCCACATCCGGCTTTTTCATGCGCATGAGAAACTGCCGGGCATAAGCCGACAAGCTCTCCACATAACGGCGTTGCCCTTCGGCGTACAAGGTGTCCATCGTGATAGACGACTTGCCCGACCCGGATACGCCGGTGACGACCACGAGGCGGTTCTTGGGTATCTCTAAGTCTATGTTTTTCAGATTATTGGCGCGTGCGCCTTTGATAAAAATCTTATCCCTGAAAGCACCTTTTTCAGGGGCGTCGAGTACGGCGCCGGCTTTTTTTTTAGTCATGTCGAGTCGAGTGAGCGGGCATGTAACAAAGCGGCAAAGGTAATGGTTTGACGGGATTGGATAGAAGTGGCGTTATATTCACAAGCTGTCTGACTAAACTCTTGCGCCAAAGTGATATATACCCGATATTTGGTTTTTTTAAAAACCAAAAATTCCTAAGCCATGAAAAACAAGATGCTTTTTATTATCACATTGTTACTGTGTACCGGTACTGCCTTTGGGCAATCCAATGACCAATTTGCTACAACGTTGAAAAAATGGATGGAAACGAGCGGGTCAATGAACGCTTTTCATGCCTCTATCGCTCAAACGATGGAGATGGTGAAAAATATGTCTCCGGAAATTTCGGAGACTTATTTGGAAGAGATGAAAAAGGAGTTGAGCGGCGATTTTTTGAACGAAATGGTTGAGATGCTCGTACCTGTTTACGAAAAATACTTGACGATTAAAGACTTAGAGGCCGCCATTCGATTTTATGAGACGCCGGAGGGCGTTAAGTTCGCAAAATCACAAGGCGCGATTATGTCTGAATCCATGCTAATAGGTCAGGAATGGGGCCGCAAAATTGGCGAAGGCATTCAAAAGAAGATGTTGGAAGGAAAAGATTGAGCGCTGTTGCTCCGTAACGAGGGGTTTCAAACCCCTCGTTACGGAGCAACAGCGCAGCAATAAATCACCTCGGCGTCAACATCACATTTTCAAAATTGAACCGGTGCGGCATGTTGTTGACCGGCACGGTGACCTCGATCCGGTGCAGGTAATCGGTTTTGCCTTGAATCATGACCAGGCCGCGGTAAGCCGTTTGGGGCAGCACGGAATGCGGGCGAACGAGGCCGTCCTGAGGGCTGAAGGGAGCGCTTCGGTTGGATGCCGTGATGGTGGGTGCGGCGGTCAAGCCTAAAAATAGCAAATCATTGCCCACAGCATTGTTCGCTGCGGGGTTGTCGAGGAGCGCTACGGTACCGGCAACGGCTGCTATAACGGCTACGCCTCCAATGATGGCGGCGCGGGTATTGCGCCGGCGGATGAATTGCTCGGCGGTAAATACGCGCAATTCGGTCGGAATGCCGAGGCTGTTGTAGCCGATGGCGCGGATGCCCTCCGGTTCAATGTTGAACGCTTCGCCACTCTCGTTGTAAAAAAAAACATCCAGACTGAGACTGCGCTCTCCTTTGAGCATCAATTGCGCCGATACTTCTGTTTTTTCCATCATGGAGCGGATGTAGGGCAGCCCATCATGGTACAAAATATCCGCATTGATGTTTTGCTCTTTGGCAGGTTGAAAATAGCGGACGGGAGCGCAGGAAACGATCGTGGCTGCGATGGCGAGCAGTGTAAAGAGAACCTTCATAGCTTATTGTTTTAGGAATTTACTGATTAACACCACAACCATTGATTGTGCTTTCTTCAACGGCGTTTCTTTATTCGCTTTAACACTAATTTAGCACTTCATTTCCATTACCTTTGCCGCGCAATACCGCATACTGGCCAATATTATCTCCTATGCCGCTAACGCGATCTCCTTTTTTGTTGTACTCCGATGGAGAAGGCAATGTATTTGAAGACACCTCCCTGTACGCCGCCGGCCGCAGCGGTTATTATGTAGACCCCGTGCCCGTTGAAGACTGGATAGAACTGCCCGATGGCGGAAATTTGTACGAACTGCCCAACCGCATCGGCTTGGGCGTGGATGTGAAAACCGGCGAAATTCGCGCCTGCGACAAAGGCTGGGCCGTGGCGGCCTTCATCCCGCCGGCGTATTCCGGGCTGTACATCGCTCCTTTTGCCAATGAACCCGAAGCGACGCCCCTGCCTTTGTTTTGTTACACCGCCGTGGGTTGGTACAAAGGCAAAAACTATGTGCCCGCACTGCGCATTGAGCAGGACATCCGGCAGGAATCCGGCGGTTTCGACCAAAATCAGGTGCTCAAAGGCATTGCCGATTTGCGCAAGCGCTACCCCGAAAATCGCATCGTGTCGCACCTGGCCGAACACTGCGCGCTCACCTACAATTGCCCCGCCGCCCGCAACTACTTCATGGGCCGCTGGGAGTGCCCGGTGCCCACCTCGCCGGCCTGCAACTCCAACTGTATCGGCTGCATTTCCATGCAACCGCAGGAAGAGCCGGTGCCCTCGCCGCAGTTTCGCTTAGACTTCAAGCCCAGTGCCGGCGAGATCGTGGAATACACTGTGGATCATTTGGAAACGGCCCCTTTCCCGCTCATCAGTTTCGGGCAGGGCTGTGAAGGCGAGCCGCTGTTGATGTGGGAAACCCTCCGGGAGGCCATTGTGCAAATTCGCAAATTTACCCCAAGCGGTAGCATCAACATCAATACCAACGGCAGCAAACCCCAAGCCGTGGAAGCCCTTTGTCAGGCCGGCCTCAACAGCATTCGCGTAAGCACCAATTCGCTCCAACCCGACCTCTATAATGCTTATTATCGCCCGAATAACTATCAGTTTGAAGACATTTTAGAGAGCATTCGCGTGGTAAACCGGCACGGCGGTTGGACGAGCCTCAACTATTTTGTCTTTCCCGGCGTGACGGATACCGAAGCAGAATACGAGGCGCTCCGGGCTGCTATCAAAAGCACCGGTCTGAAAATGATTCAGTGGCGCAATTTCAGCATTGACCCCGATTGGTATTTGCAGCGGGTGGGCTTAGAAGATCCAGGCGACCCCATCGGCGTCAAAAATCTGCTCGAAATGTTGCGCGATGAATTTCCGGATTTAAAATACGGTTATTTCAATCCGCCGATGGAGCGCATCCGCGGCGATTATGCGTTGGATTTTGCACGATAGATTTAATTAAGTTGCGAGCTTCGAGTTTTGAGTTTCGAGCGCGTAGCAAAACTCAAAACTCATTGCCTTAACCAGATTGCACACCACATGCTCGCCGGGCAAAATTGTGAGTGCATCGCAAAATTCACAGCTCGCGGCTCGCAGCTAACAAGTAACCGAACGAAAACATGCTACTCATTCAGGAAATATTGGTAAGCGATGAGGTGGTAGAGTCCCACTTTGTTTGCAACTTGGAAGCCTGCAAGGGCGCCTGTTGCTGGGAAGGCGATTACGGCGCACCCTTAGAATCGGATGAACTGCCCATACTGGAGCGCATTTATCCGCTCATTCAGGATTTCCTCACCCCGGAAGGGCGGCTGGCTATAGAGCTGCAAGGCACAGCCGTTTTCAACGAAGACCACGAAATATATGCCACGCCGCTCATTGACGGCGGCCCCTGCGCTTATATGACGAAAGACGCGATGGGTACGGCCCAATGCGGCATTGAACAGGCAAAGCAGGCCGGGGTGATTGATTTTCAAAAGCCGGTGTCGTGTCATTTGTACCCCATTCGCGTTTCCACCTCCGATATTCCAGGCTTTGAGGCGCTCAACTATGACCGTTGGGATATTTGCAGCGCAGCCTGTACGCTGGGCAAAAAACTCAAAGTGCCGATATACCAGTTTGTAAAAGCAGCGATCATTCGCAAATACGGCGAGGCATTTTATGAAGAATTGGACGCGGCAGCACAGGAGTACACTGTCCGAGACTGACTTTTTTTGTTTCCTCTTCCAACCGGGACGGGCTTCTCTGTGTTATGCAAATCTTGTTCAGACGGTGGCAGATAGCATAGAGCACAGAGCAGAGGGCATAGAGTGCCCGCCGAAAAGCAGGGAACGCAGGTGGGGAGCATAGGGCGGCGGTTTGCAGTTGCAACCACAAACTGCCTACTGCCCACTGCCTACCGCCGACCCAAAAACCGCCTACCGCAAAACTGACAATACATTGAAACACCTTAGCTATCTCAATAAGTACTTTTACAAATACCGGCGCCGGCTGCTGGCGGGTATTGCTTTTGTATTTATATCCAATTACTTCCGGGTATTGCAACCCCAGATCATTCGGGAAGCGCTCGATTTGGTGGTCGAAAACATACGGCTGTACAAGGCATTGGAAGGGTTTGAATTGCAGGCTAAGCTCTTCGGCATATTGGCTGAAACACTGCTATACTTCGGCGTGGCGGTGTTGATTCTCGCGCTGCTCATGGGCGTCTTTATGTACTTCATGCGCCAAACGATCATTGTGATGTCGCGCCTGGTAGAGTACGATTTGCGGAAAGTCATTTTTGAACACTACGAGGCGTTGCACACAGCATTTTTCAAAAAGAACAATACCGGCGACCTCATGTCGCGCATCACGGAGGACGTATCGAAAGTGCGGATGTATCTCGGCCCGGCCATACTCTACGGCATCAACCTCGTTTCCCTGTTTATTATGGTCATCTACAGCATGATCGTGGTCAATTGGGAACTCACGCTCTACTGCCTTGCACCGTTGCCCATTCTGTCCATATCCATTTATTATGTTAGCCAGTTGATCAATAAAAAGAGCGAAGTCATTCAACAACAATTGGCGGTGCTCAACAGTACGGCGCAGGAAACGTTTTCCGGCATTCGGGTGGTGAAGGCGTATGTGCAGGAAAATGCCATGACGCGCTTCTTTTCCGGCCAAACGGAGGACTACAAGAAAAAATCGCTCTCGCTCGGTAAAATTAATGCCCTGTTTTTTCCGCTGATGCTGCTGCTCATCGGCGCCAGCACTATTATCACGGTGTATATCGGCGGGCTACAAGTGGCGGCGGGCGCTATCACCACGGGCAACATCGCCGAGTTTGTCATTTATGTAAATATGCTCACCTGGCCTGTTACAGCCATCGGTTGGATCGCCTCCATCATACAACAGGCGGCGGCATCTCAGAAACGGATCAATGAGTTTTTGGAAACCCAACCGGCTATTACCAATACCGTATCGCAGCCCGGTCCGCTGCTCGGACACATTCGTTTTCAAAACGTTTCTTTCGTCTATCCCGATACCGGCGTTCGAGCGCTCGACCGGATAGATTTTGAATTGCAGCCCGGCCAAAAAATGGCGATTGTAGGCCGTACAGGGTCCGGCAAAACCACGATAGCCGACCTGTTGGTGCGCCTGTACGATGCCACGGATGGAAAAATTATCGTGGACGGAAGGCCCATTGCACAATTGGACCTCGCCAACCTGCGCCGGCGCGTCGGTTATGTACCGCAGGATGGATTCCTGTTTTCCGACAATGTTTCCGGCAACATTGCTTTCGGCCGGCCGGATGCCGGGCAGGCCGAGATAGAACGCTATGCCCGCTACGCGGCTATTCACGAAGAGATAGAAGGGCTTCCAAAAGGATACGATACCGTGGTAGGCGAGCGTGGCGTCACGTTGTCGGGCGGTCAAAAACAACGCATCTCCATTGCAAGAGCGCTCATCAAACAACCGGATATTCTGATTTTGGACGATTGCCTCTCCGCCGTTGATACCACTACGGAAAAACAGATTCTCGCTTGGTTTAACGAAGAGATGACCGATAAAACGGCTATCATTATTACCCACCGTATTTACGCTTATCTGCAATTCGACAAAATCCTCGTGCTCGATGAAGGCCGCATCGTGGAAGAAGGGACGCACGAAGAACTACTCGCACTTAAAGGCTACTACTTCGACTTGTTCGAGCGGCAGGCCGTAGAAGAAACAGGGCATCCTTCGTAAACGAAAGACACCCTGTACGCAATTTGTTATTAGCGAGTTTTGCCTGTTTCTGTCAGGCCTATTTTTCAGCCATAAATGGATAGCGATAATCCACGGGAGGCACAAAAGTCTCTTTGATGGTGCGTGCCGACACCCAGCGGAATAAGTTGAGTACCGAGCCGGCCTTGTCGTTGGTACCGCTGGCCCTTGCACCGCCGAAGGGCTGTTGCCCCACCACCGCGCCGGTAGGCTTGTCGTTGATATAAAAGTTGCCGGCAGCATGGCGCAATTTTTGAGTAGTCAATAGCACGGCGGCGCGATCGCGGGCAAACACGGCGCCGGTGAGTGCATACGGCGAGGTGCGGTCGAGCAGTTCGAGTGTTTGTTCGTAATCAGCATCTTCATACACATAGATGGTAAGCACCGGGCCGAAAATCTCCTCGCACAGGGTGCGATATGCCGGATCGGTGGTGACAATGACGGTAGGCTCTATAAAATAACCGATCGAATCGTCGTAATTGCCTCCGGCAATGATCTCGCAGGAAGCGTCCTTTTTGGCTTGCGCAATATAGCCGGATATGCTGCGGAAGGCTTTTTCGTCAATCACCGCATTGAAGAAATTGGTAAAATCTTCCGGCGAGCCGGTTTTGAAAGAGTTTACATCTGTAACCAATTGTTTTTTCACTTCCGGCCACAGCGATTGAGGAATGTATGCCCGCGATGCGGCGGAGCATTTTTGCCCTTGATACTCAAACGCGCCACGTGCCAGCGCAGTGGCCAGCGCTTGTACTTCTGCCGATGGGTGGGCAATTACAAAGTCTTTCCCGCCGGTTTCGCCCACGATGCGCGGGTAGGAGCGGTATTGATGGATGTTGGCGCCGATGGTTTTCCAGATGTGTTGAAAGGTACTCGTACCACCGGTGAAGTGAATGCCTGCAAAATCCCGGTGCTGGAAGATGACTTCGCCGGCGACCGGCCCGCTGACAAAAATCAGGTTGATGACGCCGGGAGGCAATCCGGCCGCCTCCATTACTTCCATGATGACGGCTGCCGAATAGATTTGAGTGGCCGCCGGTTTCCATACCACCGTGTTGCCCATCACCGCCGGGGAGGCGGGTAGGTTGCCGGCGATGGAGGTGAAATTGAACGGCGTAAGCGCGAACACAAATCCTTCCAACGGGCGGTATTCCACCCGGTTCCAGATTCCGGGACTGCTGATCGGCTGCTGCCGGTAGATGTCGGTCATGTATTCCGCATTGAAGCGATAGAAATCGCAAAGTTCTGCCACACAGTCAATTTCGGCCTGAAACACATTTTTCGATTGGCCGAGCATGGTGGCAGCGTTCATTTTGGCGCGGTACGGCCCGGCGAGCAGGTCGGCAGCTTTCAAGAAAATAGCGGCGCGTTCTTCCCAGGGCATGGCCTCCCAGGCCGGTTTGGCCGCGAGAGCCGCCTCAATGGCGCTATGCACATGCGATGCGTCGCCCTCGTGGTAGTAGCCGAGAACGTGCTTCCTTTCGTGCGGCGGATGCATGGCCACGCGCCGGCCGGTGCTCACTTTTTTGCCTCCGATGTACATGGGAATTTCTACCTCGTTTTTTTTCAATTCGGCGAGCATAGCCTTCAGTTCGGCTCGCTCCGGCGAACCGGGTTTGTAGCTCAATACCGGCTCATTGACAGCTTTAGGGACTTGGAATATTGCGTTGGACATGTTTTGGTTTTGGTTGGTTTCGGCAGCAAAGGTAAGGAGAAAGGTTAAATGTTAGCGGGGATGTGTACTTCGGTGGGTAAAAACGGGCTTGCGTCGCCGCCGCCGCGAATGATCTCGCGAACGATGGTAGAGCTGATGTGGGAGAAATTGGGCCGGCTGATGAGAAAGAGGGTATCCACGCCGTGCCCCACGATGTCGTTGAGTTGGGAAATGGTTTTTTCGTAATCGAAATCGGAGGCGTTGCGCAGGCCGCGTATGAGAAACTTAGCGCCGATGTGCATACAATAGTGTGCGGTGAGGTTCTCAAAATAGTCAACCCTTACTTTGGGTTCGTTTTCAAATACATCGTGCAACCACTGCATGCGCTGTTCAAAACTAAAGAGGTATTTTTTCTGGGAATTAATCCCGATGGCTACCACGATCTCATCGAACAAGGGCAATGCCCGGCGCACAATTTCTATATGGCCGGTGGTGATGGGGTCGAATGAACCCGGAAAAACGGCGATTTTTTTCATAATACGGTCAATTGGTGCTCTAAATAGCTGCAACGGCCCAAAGATAAGCGTACCGATTCCAATTTTAAGAAAATGTTAAAGGGTCGGTAACACTTCGTCTGCGATTAATGTCGTTTCTTTGCACCGTTTTTTACCACCAACTAAAAACTACAATTATGAAAAATGCGATTCTGTTCTTCCTGTTTGTTTTCGGTTTTGCCCTGACAGCCCAAGCACAAAGTTGCGGTAGCAAAAAGGCTGAAGATGGTTCTGCTTCTGCTGCTGCTTCCTGTTGCTCCAAAGGCAAAGCTGCCGGCTCGGCCTCTGTTGATGCAGTAAAAGGCGTAGGTATGGGCGGTGCTGACATTGAGCAGCGCACCAACGCTTCCGGCGAGGTATCTTATGTGCGCAAAGTGGTCAACCAGGAAACGGGTGCGGTTTCTTTTACGGCTGTTGAATATTGCACCAAAACGAACCAGTTTGTAGATGCCGATGGCGCCACTGCCGTGGAAACAAAAGCAAATTGCTCGGATGCTGAAAAAGCAGGTTGCTGCTCAAAAGCAAAGACAAAGGGTAAAGGCTCCAAAGCCAAAGCATAAAAATTTCGCCTGATTATAGCCGGTTAAACCCGGCGAAAAAGTATAGCCATTCCCGATTTTTTGGGAATGGCTTTCTTTATTTTGGAAAAAAAATAACGCCTCCCGAATACATCGGAAAGCGTTAGAACGGAGTATATTAGTTTTTCTTTACTAACAAAAATTCTGCTAAGATCTGCCCTTTGGACGGGGAAGAACTTTCAGGTCACATCGGCTGATATGAAAATTGCATTGATCGGTTATGGGAAAATGGGCCGCACCATTGAGCGCCTTGCTTTGGACGCCGGACATGAAATCGTTTTGCGTAGCGGTTCAGAAATGCCTGTCGAAGCGTTCAACACAGCGCTGACAACGGCAGACGTGGCCATCGAATTCACTCGTCCGGAGGCTGCATTTCAAAATGTGAGCGCTTGTTTGGCGGCCGGTACCCCGGTTGTTTGCGGCACAACGGGCTGGTTAGACCGCATAGCGCCGATCCAACAGCTTTGTAATGAAAAAGGAGGCGCATTTTTTTACGCCTCCAATTTCAGTATCGGAGTACACTTATTTTTTGAGCTAAACCGCCGCCTCGCACATCTTATGAACGCCCACCCGCAATACGAAGCGCGCCTTGAGGAAACACATCATGTACACAAACTTGATGCACCCAGCGGCACAGCCGTTACACTGGCCGGAGACATAGTGGACATTCTGGAGCGAAAGCGCGCCTGGGTGAAAGGCGAAACGAGAGACGCCGGTTTATTGCCGATCATTTCTTACCGGGAGGATGAAGTACCCGGTACGCACATCGTCCAATATGCTTCAGCCATTGACACGCTGTCTATTCGCCATGAGGCGCATTCCCGCGAGGGATTTGCTTCCGGAGCGCTGCTGGCTGCACAATGGCTCATCGGCAAAAAGGGCTGCTTTTCTATGAACGACCTGCTCCGCTTTTAGTCCATTGATATCACCTTCCCGGAACCGGCAACGCTGGAATTCACTTTGGGCCGCCCTTTATAATTGACTTTGCCGGAACCGGCGATGGAGGCGTCCAGACGATCTCCGACTTCGATATAACAACTGCCGGAACCGCCGATGCTCACTTTACAACTTTGCACTTTGAGGTTGGCGGCTTTTATGTTTCCGCTTCCGCCGATACTGACGTCAGCGGAATCGGCAGACCCCGAAAATTCAATGGTTCCGGAGCCGCCGATGGAAAATTTGAGCGCGCCGAGACCGTTGAAGTCTTCCTGTGCAACAATTTTTCCGCTCCCCCCGATGGAGAGGTTTTTTACGGTGGGAATGGTAATGTAGAATTTCATATCCCGGCTGTCGCGCACGTTTTTGTCAAACGCAATGTTCCAAGAGCCGTTTTTGACTTCCCGTTTGAGGTTGTCAATAAGGTTTTTTTGCCCCTCTACGGTCACCTTTTGCACCTTGCCCGGTTTGAGATATACAACTCCGGAGACACCCAGACCGATGCTGTGGAAATCAGTCAGGGAGAGTTCTTCAGTTACAACAGCCCCTTCGCCGCTAATGCTCTTCTCCCAATTTTTCTGAGCTTGAGCCGACACCGTAAAAAAAAGGACCAAAAGGCTGGAAAAAAGAATGGATACTTTCATGTTGGTTGGTTTTTTTGTGAGGTAAGGACAATGGGAAACGGGTTAGGTTGCATAAGAACGCCTAAGATTGTCAGTCGGCTCATCGGCAGTATTCCTGCCCGGCCATTCATCGGCCATCGTGTTGTTATTGTCGAATAAAAGCGCCGCTGAGGAATGGAGTGCCTGAAATTGCGCCAAAATTTGTGAACTTTGGATATCAAAAAGAAAGCGGCCGATATGGCCGGAGAACTCATCAAAGGAAAATTTAAAATGGAAAACAACATCCAGTCAGAGCGTAACAAACACGCCGAAACCATCATTCGCACCCACATGATTTTTTCAATGGGCGCCAGTTTTATTCCGGTTCCTGTGGCGGATATCTTTGCCGTGAGTGCGGTGCAGTTGGATATGATCCGTCAAATTTGCCGGGTTTACAATGCGGACTTTGTCGAAACGCAGGGCAAAGCGGTTGTTACAGCGCTCACCAGCAGCACCTTAGCAAAAGTAGGCGCTCGGAGCCTGCTCAAACTGATCCCCGGCGTCGGCTCTGTAGTGGGCGGAATAACGACCGGTATTTTAAACGGCGCCTCTACCTATGCCCTCGGCGAAGTGTTCAAAACGCACTTTGAAACGGGCGGCACCATTCTCGATTTTGATACCGATCGCCTGAAGAAGTTCTATCAGGAAAAATTTGAAAAAGGCAAAAAGGTAGCCGAGCAACTCAAGAAAGAACAAGAAGCCAAAAAGGCCGCCGAAGCTAAAGGAGCCGCGAAGGCCGCCGCCGCTCAATCTCCTTCTGCGCCGGAAACGCCGGAAGTTGCGCCCTCTCCGACGGCTATAGAGCGCTTGAAAGAACTGGCTGAACTGAAAACTCAGGGCATCATCACCGAGGAGGAATTTGAGCAGATGAAAAAGAAGGTGATTGAAGCTTATTGATCAAGAGCTATGAGTTTCGGGCTGTGAGCTTTGAGTAATCCTATGATGCCCAAAGCTCGCAGTTTGTGTGCTAAATGGACTGACTGCTTAGAAAAGCTAACCCGGTTAAAACTACATTTTTCGGTCGAGATTCAGACCGGTTTCCAAGTGCTGAAAGGTGGGAACGATTTCCTGCAACAGACGGACGATAGCGGCCTTGTCGGTGGTATCGGGTTGCCGGAAGAGGAGGCGAAGACGGGATAAATGCGCCTCTATTTCGGTGAGGGAATAAGACGCCCGGGCCGGAATGACGCCCAGCGCCTGAAAACGGTCGAGCAGGAGCGGCTCGCCGGGGGTATAAAATTCTTCAAACGGCTTTTCGCCGGAAGTATCGGAATCAAAAAACCAAACCGGATAGTACCCGGCATCCGGCAGATAGCGCTCCGCCTTTTCGCGGGCATCCTGCTCGGATGTGCAGTAATCAATTTTGTAACCGAGTTCGTGTAGCAGTGCTTTGGCAATGTCGGTGAAAGTGGTTAGCTCGCTTTCCTCTAATTTCGGGAAGAAGATATTGCCCGGTTCCCCGAGCATACAAGCCAGCAGGCACAACTCCCCGGCTTCTGCCGGAGACACGAAATAGCGCCGGATATCTTTGGGCGCGGAAAGCGGTTGCTTTTTAGCCAATCTCAGTAAAAATCCATCCAGCAAACTTCCATTGGAAAATGCCACATTGGCAAACCGGGCTGTGGTGACGGGCAGGCGCCCGGCATACGCGAGGAGCATGTCTTCCATGAGTTTTTTTCCGGCGCCCATGACGTTGGCCGGGTTGGCTGCTTTGTCGGTGCTCACGCAGAAGAACCGCTCCGGTGGGGCGCTGAGCAGTATATCCAATAACTCCTTGGCCCGCAGCACGTTGTTTTCCAGCATGGCCTCAATGGCGTAGTGGTCTTTTTCGGAACGGACGTGCTTGTGGGCGGCGAAATTGGCTACGATTTCAAAAGGACCTTCCCGACGCCATATTTTTTCAAATACCGGATCGCTGAAATGAACGGGGTAGGTAAGATAGTCTTCGGGGATGCGCAGGCCGGCGGTGCTGCGCAGGTCGCGGGTGAGTTCGGTGAGGCCGTTTTCGTTGCTGTCAATCACATACAAGCGCGCCGGTTCGTAGCGCAACAGCGCTTTGATAAACGAACTGCCGATGCTGCCGGCGCCCCCGATGACGAGCACGCTGCGCCCTTCGATGCGGCTGCGCAAGAGCGGGTCGTTGGCAATGAGGTCGTAATACAATAGACTTTTATCGCGCTTGGTGACGTGGCGCGCAATGAATGATGCTATGTCGAGGCGATTTTTCATCAGTTTAGAGATGTTGAAGTGCTTTCGGTTCTTGGGAGACGTTCCATGTAACGTCTGTACTTTCAGGCTTTCAGTTTTTCAGGGAATGCTGGTAAATCCGGGAATATCTTAAAATGCAAATCTGAGCTTGGCGTTATGATGGCGCCTGCGGTCAGCAGCAGGATCATAAAATCCACATAAAAGGAGCGGCGGTGCAGATACCACATTTCCAGCGCGCCTTTGTAGGGGGCGATGTGCTCGGCATAGAAGATTTTTGGATCAATACCGGGCCGGGAGAGCAGGCGCTCTTCATCCCGAAATACAATGGAGCCGATGCCGGTGATGCCGGGCGTGACGCTGTATATGGTTTCTCGCACTTGTGGAGGATACACGTCGAAGTCCACCTGCATTTGCGGGCGGGGGCCTACAAAACTCATCTCTCCGGTGAGCACATTGATGAGTTGCGGCAGTTCATTGATTTTGGTTTTGCGCAAAAAACGCCCGATGGGCGTCACGCGGGGATCGCCGCGGAGCGTGAGACTGCCCGTGCCCATGTTGGGGCTGTTTTTGAGCATCGTGGCAAATTTCCAGATGCCGAAATGCCGGTTTTGGTAGCCTACCCGCTTTTGCCGGTAAAAAACTTCACCCTCCGCCGTGACGCGCAGAAAAAGTATGATGGGCAGTAGCAGCGGTGAAAGCACGATGAGGCCGATGGCGGCGAATAAGATATCGAAGATGCGTTTGAGAAGGGGATACATTGATGGGGTGATTGACCGGTGTGAATTTACGGCGCCGAAGCGATCACCGCTTGCGCAACGGCGTCCACTTGTTCTACTGTCAGGCCATTGTACACCGGCAGGGTGATTTCGTTGGCGTAGAGGGAATAGGTTTGCGGATAATCTTCCATGCGGTAGCCGAGGTTTTTGAACAGGGTGAGCATCGCCATCGGGATGTAATGCACGTTGACGCCTACGCCGGCTTCGGCAATTTTTTGAATCATGGCATCGCGTTGCGCCTCCGTAGCGTGGGCTATGCGCAACATGTAGAGGTGACAGGAAGAACTGCATACGTCATTGCCATAAGGCGGCAAAACGGCCCAATCTTTCTGAGAAAAAGCGGCGTTGTATTGCTCAAAAATGCGCCGGCGATCGGGCAGCAATTCCGATTCATATTTGCGAATTTGAGCCAACCCGATGGCGGCACAAATATCGGGCATATTCACTTTAAGTCCCTGATCTATAATATCATATCTCCAGGCGCCGGGCTGGTTTTTTTCAAAAGCGCTTTTGGTTTGACCGTTTAAGGCGAAGGATTTCAAAAATTGATATTCCGCCAGATTGTCAAAAGGGTGGGGGAGTGCAAGGCAAACGGCGCCGCCCTCGCCGGTGGTGACGTTTTTTACCGAATGCAGCGAAAAAACGGTGGCATCGGCAAGCGCGCCGGAAGGGCGGTTTTTGTAAGTTGCGCCGAGGGAATGGGCTGCGTCGGCGAGCAGCAGCGGCCGCCCTAATTGCTCCTGCCGGGCATTGGCAGGCTGGAACATGGTTTTTATGTCTTCGGATTCCAACACGGCTTTCAAGGCATCGTAGTCGCAAGGCCAACCGCCGATGTCCACCGGGATAACGGCTTTAGTGCGCGGCGTAAGGACGGCACGCAACTTTTCGGCATCCATATTGAAGTCGGCGCCGACATCCACCATTGCCACTTTGGCGCCGATATTGAGCGCACACAAGGCCGTAGCGCTGTAGGTATAGGCGGGAACGACGACTTCGTCGCCCGGTCCGATGCCGAACCAACGAAGCATCAGCATGGCGCCCGATGTCCAGGAATTGACACACAGCACCGACGTACCGGAGCGCTTCCCGATTTCGGTTTCCAATTCCCGCACCTTCGGCCCGGTCGTGAGCCAACCGGTGTTGGTCAGGCAATCGTTGACCTCAGCGATGACATCGTCGTCAATGAGGGGGAGGCAAAAGGGGATGGACACGTGTCAGTATAGGTACTGGATAGGTGAGGTGGGGAGTGATTTCCTAGGAAGCATTTGCATCGTTGCTCAGATGCTTGCGCACATCTTCCACATAGGCTATCGAGGTAGCTGTAACCACAGCGATCTCTTCTATTGATAATTTACCTAAAGTCAAAAGATTAGTCACGGCTTCTCGCCGGTGAATCTCGATACCTTGCTCGATACCTTGCTCGATACCTTGCTCGATACCTTGCTCGATACCTTGCTCGATACCTTTCTTGATTAGAAGATCGTAAGTACTCATGGCTAATGGTTTTACAATTGGCGGTGTTTCTTCCGCTATGCGCTCCCATTCTTCATCGCTGAAATCGGAAGTACACAGCAGATAAACAAGCAACATTTGTATATAGTTTTTCTCGGGTTCAGTGTCTCCGACACCTTCAAGGCGGCGGAAAAGTAGTCCGGTGTGATTACGGAGGTATTCTTTTTCCCCTTGGTGTTTGAGCGATAAAAGAATGTTGATTAAGAATCGAGCCTCAATTTTAAAAATTTCTTCATCGCTCAGGTCTGACAGGTCTGTCAGCAAATAATCGAATGAAGGCAGGTAGGGCCTCAGGGTTTCATCCCAGCCTTGAAAGAAAGATTCAAGTGGTTTGTTTTCCCAACGAGTTTTGCCGTGATACACAATGATCGGAATTATGAGTGGGAGCGGCTTTTTTTCTCTAATGGCCCGTTCCCAGGCTTCGAGCATATATCGCAACAACTGAACGTGTGGATACGGCGCCTGTTTACTTTTGTGTTCAAAGAGAAACGTAAGATAAACCATGCCATTGGTTTTCATTGGGCATCGGTAGATAATGTCGGAAAAGTGAGCGCGGAGCTTTCGACTCACAAATGAGCCGTCTTCTCTCTCAATGGCATCAAATTGCAGTTTCGCGGCTAACTTATCCGGCAAAAAATTGCGCAAGTAGTCTTTCGCCACTTCTGGAATGCTGAAGGTCTGGCGAAAAAAGTGATCGTGTGGATGGCGGGGTTTTTCCATGGATCAGTTTATTTTTGATAATGTGCCAGTATGGACACCCCCAACCGATAAGGTTTTTGCCGGAGCAAACGGCTGGATTCTCCTTCCATAATCCGGTACAGCGCATCGCTCAGGAAACCGCTTTTGAATTTTTCAAAATCAGATTGCAATTCCTTGTCTTTTGTTTTAGGCGCTAAGAGATTAGACAGTTTTCGAGCCGCGTAAATCATCGGAAACAAGCGTGCATTGTAGTAGGAAACAAACTGCTTGACCGCCGTCGTGTTTTGGACGAAAAGGGCTGAGATTTCCGAAGTTTCGTAGCGCCGGAAGTGATGGTTGATCTCATCGTGCTCGCTCCACAATGACATCAATGCCGGCACGGTGACGAGCAGATGCCCGCCCGATTGGCATACCCGCTGCATTTCACGAACGGCCTGCGCATCGTCTTCCACATGCTCAATGACATCGAAGGCGCATACCAGATCGAAGGCGGCATCGGGAAATGGCAAGCTCCGTATATCTCCCTGAAGAATAGGAAAAGGGAGTTTGTCTTTTACAAAATCAATACAACCCTGATCGTATTCCGTGGACGTGACGATTCCAAACGTGCCGAGCATCTCAGATGATGCGCCCGTAGCCGCGCCGATATTTAAGATATTCAGCGGCGAACCGGCGTAAATGTAACGCGCAATGTATTGCCGCAAAATCTCCCGTCTGGCCCTGAACCACCAGTGTTCGCGTTCGAATCGGTAGTAGTCGCGGTAGTAATTGGTATCCATGATTAAGCGCTTGTTGTTGTCGGGTTGGTTTATCGCTGGTTGTTGCTGGATTGGGTAAGCTCTTGTTGTTGCTGCCCTGCAATCACCTGCCTAACAATGAATAAGGGACGCTCCTTTACCTGCGCATAAATTCTGGAAAGATACTCTCCAATGATGCCGAGGCTTACCAATTGCACGCCGCTGAACAATGAAATGGCAAAAACAAGGGTAATGAATCCTTGCGGAATGGGATACCCCAATATTTTTAACACAATCACGGTACTCAGATAGATCAGCGAAATCAATACGGCCGCAACGCCGAGTTTGGTAATGACCCGCAGCGGCACTTCGCTGAAATTGAACACCCCGTCGTAAGCCAGCCGAAACAGCATTTTGAAATTGTACTTGGGCTCGCCGGCTCGCCGGGCCTCGCGCTCGTACTCCACGCCGATTTGTTTGAACCCCACCCAGGTGCGCATGCCCCGAATGAAGCGGCTGCGTTCCGGCATGGCCACTATATGATCGTTGACGCGTCGGCTGATCATACAGAAATCGCCGCTGTCTAATGGAATGTCAATGCTGCTGATGGCGTTGAGCAACCGATAAAAGGCCCAATAAGCCCCTCGTTTGATCACATTTTCTTTCCTTTTTTTCCGCACAGCATACACTACTTCATATCCTTGCCGGATGTGTTCGTAAAAAGGAAGCGCCAGTTCGGGCGGGTCTTGCAGATCGCCGTCGAGAATCATTACGGCTTCGGTGCCGGCCACATGAGCCATACCGGCGCTCACTGCGATTTGATGCCCGAAATTGCGCGACAAAAACACCGCCTTAAAGCGCGCGTCCTTTAGGGCGAGGTCTTCCATGAGCACAGGCGTCGCGTCGCGACTGCCATCGTCTATCAATACAAATTCAGCGCTGCAAGGCAGTTGGGCGTATAATTGGTCTAAGCGTTCCACCAACAGATGGAATACCTGCGCTTCGTTGTAGAGCGGGATGATGAAGGAAAGTTGTGGGGACATGGCGGTTAGATGGGCGTAATGGGTGGAAGATTATTGCTCTGCGGTTGCGACTTGCTGTCCGGAAAAAAGGCGGTAAAATAGTCCCCGTGCTTGCATCAACTCAGCGAAAGCGCCTTGCTCGGCAACACGGCCTTTGTCGAGGACAATGATGCGGTCGGCTCGTTGGAGGTGGTAGAGCCGATGGGTGACAAAAAGAATCGTGCGGTTGCGGTCAAACGCAAATAGTTCATCGAAAATGGCAGCTTCCACGAGCGGATCAATGGCGCTCATCGGCTCGTCGAGAATGAGGATGTCCCGGTCTGCATAAAAAGCGCGCGCGATGGCCACCTGCTGCCATTGTCCGCCTGATAACTCTACACCGTTTTGAAACACATGACCGAGCATGGTGTCGTAGCCTGCCGGCAATCGCTCGATGGTGTTGGCCGCGCCCGATTTCCGGGCTGCCTCCCGCAAACGCGCCTCATCGGGCGGCTGGGGAATCGCGCTGACGGCAATATTCTCGGCTGCCGTAAAAGCGTAGTGATAAAAATCCTGAAACACAATGCCGATGTGTTGCCGAAGGTCTTCCTGTGCGCAATGCCGGAGATCAATCCCGTCGAGACGAATCTGTCCTTGCGTAGGGTCGTAAAAGCGGGCCAACAGCTTGATCAGCGTGGATTTACCCGATCCGTTAGGCCCCACCACGGCGATGCGTTCTCCGTGTGGCAAACGGAGGTTGATGTTTTGCAACACCCAACCCTCATTGGAAGGATATTCGTAAGAAACATTTTCTATTTGAAACCCTCCGCTGATATGCGCAGGCAGCGCGACCGGGTGCTCCGGATTGCAAACGCGCGGTTTTAAATCCAAAAAGTCAAAAAGATAGTTGAGAAATAAGCGATGCCCGTACAAAGAAGCCATCGCGCTCAAGGCGCTGCGCAACTGCGCCTGCCCCCGCTGAAAGGCTTGCAAATACATGACCAAAGAGCCGACCGACAGCGCGCCGGCCAGTGCTTTCATAGCGGTCCAGCCGGTGAGCGCCACGAGCGCCGCCACCTCAAAACTTTGCCCCAATACATCATATCCCGCCTGCCGGCTCAGCAGACTGCGTTTTTCGCGAAGCAGCACGGCACGCAAATCCCGATAGCGCGCGCGAAGCGCATCCCCGAATCCATACAGACGCAGTTCTCTGGCCGCCGTATCCTGCGTGAGCAACGCATGGAGGTGCCAGCCCTCCCGTTCCCGTTGTGCCCGCTGCCGGTCTAAGTTGAAATGCCGCCCCGCGAAATACATCCGGGTAATCAATGCGGGCAGCCCGGCCAGGGTCAATACCGGCACGAGCCACCAGCTGAGCGAAAAGAGCCACACCCCGACCAACACGAGAAAAAAGATGCTTTGCAACAATTGTTGTACCGCCTGGAGCAATTGCATAGGTCGGTAAGCCGCTTCGTATTGGGCTTTGTGGAAGGTATCTTGCAACGCGGGGTTTTCGTAATAACTCAGGTCCATCTCTACCGATTTTTTTTGGATGATGCCGGCGATGTGGTCGTTAAAGCGCAACTGGAGAATATCCTGTACCCATTGCCCTGCCGTGCCTGTCAGGCCCTGTGCCAGCCAAAGTCCGCCCAACACGACGAGAAAAAACAACAGGTTTCCGGTTTCAAGATTACCGGTTCCCAATGCGCCCACCAGGTCGTCAATGATCTGTTTGGTGAGATAAAAAACGCCGAGCGGGATAGCGGCTTGCGCCAGATTGAGCGCCACCCCGGCAGCAGCCCAACCCGGTCCGGCCTGCCAGGCCATACCCGCCGCCCGGATGAAGACCTTTAGCGCCGTGTGGCCGGAGGAGAAAATGCGATGGATAAAATTCATCGGGGCTTAATTGCGCTGCTCAGCCGCGCCACTTCGCGGTAACGGTCCAGCTTGTATCCGCCGAGCAAGGTTTTGTTTCCGACTGACAGCCAGGCATGGGCGCCCAACGCATCATTCTCAGGCGGATGCGAGATGCCGAGATGAATGACAGCGGCAATGTTTTCTCCGGCCAATAGGCGGTCGGCGGCCAGCACTTTCATCAAACAGGTAGCGCGCCAGGGCAAGCGCCGGGACAGTCCCTCGACAACGCCGCATATCGTCTCAGCCCGTTGGAGACCGGCTGTACTGATATCATCTTGTGAAGGAGAGGCCGGTTGGACCGGCAGGTATTTTTTTGCCGGAAGGCAGGCAACGACATACTTCGCCCAAACCAAGTGATACAGCGCCGCCGGGATCAGGCGAATCTCAGCGGCAGACAAGGAACGCATCGGAAAAAACCGGCTCATACCGCTGCATCCAAGGCCCGGATGAGACCACGGGCAACCATGTCCTCTATAAAAATGGCTGCATCCTCCCGGCATTCGGCTTCCGCTACTTCGTATTCAGCGGTTAATTGGCCGACCAATTCGTCCAAGGTTGCCGGCTGTTCGAGCAATTCCCAAATCCGGCTGCCGACGGGGTCCAGCCCGAAATAGGAATCGGCCTCAATACTCATGAGGATTACTTCGTCGTCCACTTTGCTGAACAGTACATCTTGTGAAATTTGATAGCGCATGGTTGTTGTCAGGGTGTTTGTTGTTAGAAATTCGATGATGCCACCGGTTTACGCGGGAACCAGCATATTTTTGTCGCGGAGTTCCTGTACCACCCCGCTCATGTTGAACAATACTTTAAAACCCATATCAAATACTTCCTTCACCGTTCGTTGCCCGTTGAAGGCCCGAATGAGGGGCAGGGCCAGAGCCGGAATCTCGATTTGTTGTTCGTTTAAGGAGAAGAGGGCTTTTTCGGGGCCTTGCTGTGCGATTTGCACATCGGGGTGGAGGCTCAGCCTTTCGGGAAGGGTAGCCTGAATAAAACGGGCCTGGGTTTGCCGGATGGCTTCTTCCAAAATGGTTCGGTCTTGCCCGGTGATTTGGCGAAAGCCCGCTGCATCCAAGCTGTTTACGATTTCAAAAGCGCGGGTGTAAAATCCCTCTTCTCTGCCGGCCCAATGGCGCCAGAGTTTTTGGTATTTTTTTTCGTCCACTTCGCCCTGTTCGTTTTCCAATAAAAGATCCGTAGCCTTGATGTAAGAGGTGATAATTTCCTCCGGGGGCCAGCCCAACTGGAGCAGCACGTATTTTGAAAGTTCCCGTTCCGTCAGGCGAAGGTACTCATTGACTTTATCCCAAAAATTCCAGCCTTTTAAGCCGCCGGAGGAGGAGCAAAAATAGGTTACACACAAATTCTCCCGGTATTTCCACACACTGCAATGGCCGTTGTCGTAGTAAGGGCAGAGCAGCGATTCGGCTTCTGTACGAGCCACTTTATGAAAATCTGCCCGCTCGGAATAAAAAGATTTGCGTTGATTCACATACGCTACGGGCGGGATGATGCCATAGGGCGTTACGCCTTTTTTTTCGGCGATTTTTTCGCGGATGCGCGCCTGTCCGACACCGAAAACAGCGCTGTCGTCGGATAAGAGACCGCCCACGAGGTAATTGGCCAAATGCGGATGGTAATCGCAACATTTGGTATTGATAAACGGGCTTTGCGCAGACCGGCAACGGGTGCAGTTCTCACAGGTAGCTATGCGCTCCTCGGGGAATTCCACATCCAGAACCGGTTCAAAAAACCGGTGATACACCGGGGGCATCTTATCACGCAGGGGTACCCGTTTCATAAAGGTTGTTTAAAGTGTGTTCAACAATTTCCTGTATCTCTTTCAATGCGAAACGATCGTGCGGCCGGCTCAGCGCAAAAACAGGCGTGCGGGTGGCTAAGCGGGTGGCAAATTCAAAATGGTTGGCGCCCTGCCCCAGATCGAGAATGGTTTCGCCCCGATAGATATTGCCGGCAATGGCGGCAAAGCGTTCGGCGCCGGTTAGCATCCGGGCCGCCGGGGCGCTGCACGATTCGGAGCTGAGCAGAAAGATGGCCGCTAAAGGCGCTTCTCCGGATAAAGTGGAGGGGTCAACCGGTAAACGGCGCTTTTCCCAGTTATCTAATAGCAACGGCAGGGATTGAGGGTCTCGTTGTAGTGCCAGCACGGAATCATCCCACAGTTTAACTTGCGGAATACCCGGCCACACCCTGGGAAGGGCATCATCGGAAAAATGCACTAAGCTGACATCATCGGCGACCAACTTGTAACCCTGATCCATAAACCAGGCGCTGAGCGTGGATTTGCCTGCACCGGAAGGGCCGCAGAAGAGAATGCTGCGCCGTCCGTCCGTCACAGTGCTTCCATGAATAGGGAAAGCGCCCCTGCGAATGAGAAAAAGCCCTAGCGCGGCGCCTAAAATGTAGAACCGCATTTCTGCTTCTTGTACACCTTTTAAGCGCTCTACCAACATCCCTCCTCCATCATCAAGCTGAATTCTACAGACCCCTTTGATACATAAAAGCAAGCTTTTTCTTGACGATTGGAAATGTATCAAGCCTCCATAAATGGAACCTTCGCTCAGTACCTCGGAAGATGGCATTTGTTTTTCTACAAGACCCTCTCTGATGATTAAATCAACATGAGCAGTACTTGCCGGCATCAATTCCGGTAAGGGGAAAGAACAGCGCAAGTTGACACCACAGAAAGTATAGGTATCAGCTTGCGCTGTTGTAGAAGAGGATGTACTGTACAACCCTTTGGCTCATTTGATTTGAAGAGAGAACTACCCCTTGAAAGGAGCTGTAAATTAAGCTGAGGCTTTCCGGGACTTAACAAAGAAGTCTTTTACGACTTAATTGTCTTGGTGTCGACACCACCTGGCATTCCCATTCCTAAGGTCTCCCGAATGTTGAGTGTAGATTTGATGGCCGGTTTGGTCCACACCTTCAAAGAATTGGTGTTGTTTTCCATAGTAATGCTGTTTTAAAGTTTGTTATTAAAAATTTGAAACTTCAATAAACTGGCGACAAATTGTTCGGTCCAGATATTTGGCTCAAATATAAGGGAGTATTCGCAGCCGGTCAAGTTTAATGCTGTTTTTTTTATTTGCGCAAAATCCAGTGGATTTTCCTTGTGGGGGTCTGTTTCAGTGTATAGAGCATCCCGGAGCCATTTAAGCCCCGATTCTAATTTTTGTTGGAAGAGGGGAATATAGGCGCCTTTGTCTTGGCGAGTGGCTATTTGGTGCGGTATCAGCCCGGAAACGGCCTCCCGGAACAAACCTCGGCTTCGCCCTGCATATTGTAACATTTCCGGAGGGATACCGAGTAAAAAATCCAATATCCGGTGATCCGCCAGCGGGTATGCTACCACGACATCCCGATAAGCTGCACTGGTATCCCATTCTTCCATGAAGTAATCCTCAATGCCTGACCATAGGCTTTTTCGATAGCTAAACCGGTGGGCATCAGAATACTCATACCATAAACGTCGGACATGTGCTTGCTCACCCGGCTGCCAGCGCAGTGGTAGCGTGCTCCAGTCCATCTCCGGTGGGTTTCCCCGAAGCCGGTGAATTATTGCTTTGCTTCGGGAGGAGGCCAAAGGTGTCAGCAATTCTTTCTTCAGCAATTTTTTTGTTGAATATCCTGTAGTTTTCTTGCGGGCTTTGAGGTAATGCAAGAATGCGGTTGGCCGAGCTTCCATTAGTAAAAAGGACAGTGGCGTAATGTATTTGTTAGAGGCTACCATATCGCCAAAATATCCGCTAAGCTTAACTCGCGCGCCTTTCTCTTTGAACAAGTTAAAAAGCGCCTCATCCATATAATAAAAAGCATTCGGCATATCATAAAGCCTGCCGAACAACTCCGCTAAGCCCTGCCCGTATTCCAGGCCGTCGCTGTCCACAAAACTGCTTATGATGTTCGGCTCCTGTTGGAGTACGGCAGCGATGTATTCCTTTTCATCGGTTTCGGGGCCTTCGTATCCGGGCGGCAGCACAGAGGACACCGAGTGTATGGACCGGTTTTGTTTCTGTAGCAACCGGGCTGCAATGCAGGTGACCGCCGAGGAATCGAGGCCGCCGCTGAGGGTAGCCCCGATGGGGAAATCGGTGCGAATTCGGTCGCGAACCGATTGGATGAGCAGTTCCCGAAAGGCTTCCACATAATCCTCCGGGCGGCGGAAACGCACATCGGGGGGCATGTCGCTGTTCCAGTAGGGCCGGGTTTGTAAGCCCTTCGCATCCACGATCAACAGGTGGGCCGGGCGCAGGCGGCGCGCATCTTTCCAGATCGTCATCTCCGCATCGTGCTGAAAACCGCACACATATTCTATCTGATACTCCCTCGACAACTCTTTTCCCACAAAGGGCAAATCCACCACCGCCTTCATTTCTGTGGAGAAGGCAAATAGCCCGTTCACATAAGTATATACAAAGGGTTTCACGCCCACGTGGTCGCGCGCACAAAACAGCCGTTGTTCTTTGCCATCCCATATCGCGAAAGCGAAATCGCCGGTCAGATGCTCCGCAGTCCGCTCGTTCCATTGCAGATAGGCGCGGCCGATGAGTTCCGGGTCGGTGATCTGAAGTCGCTGCGCGGCGGGAATGCGCAGTTGATCCATCAGTCCTTCGCGCTCATCCAAGCGGGCATCCGTAGCGACCACCAAGTGTTCGAGCAGCAGAGGAGAGTTCTCGTATTGCGATTCCGGGGTGACGCGCAGCAAACAATGGCCCAGCATCGCATTGGCCTGCTGCCATACGCCTTGCCCGTCGGGGCCGCGATGGGCGAGGTTGCCCTGCATCCGATTCGTCCAGGCGGCGTCTATGGGGCGCCCGCCGGGGGCTATGATTCCGAATATGGCGCTCATATTTTAAAGTTCCTTCGAGGCACTACGATCTATACACATCTCTTAAATATCAAAAGCAACGCGGGATTATGGGACCGGCATTACAGGTTTTACCACGCCGGCGGCGCATTGGCGTCAATCTAAGAAAGTCCGAATGGGCTACGAAGAAGCCTAAAGGGCTTCAATGTGATTAGCCCCGGATGCCTGCCTGCAGGCATCCGGGGTAAGAATGAAGGCAGCAGACAACCCTGAAAGGGTTGAATATGATACATTTATGAAAAATTTAACCCCTCCGGGGTTGCCGTACGATTCGCTGTTTACCCCGGATATGATCCGGGGCTATTCGTATTCAACTCCTTCGGAGTTGCTTTGTGTATGTATTGATTATCAACGCACTATGCGTACTAAAAAATAAGGTTGACACCAATGCGCCGCCGCCGTGGTGTATGAGCAAAACGAATACCGGACGCTAAGTAAACAGCTAAAACAACCTACATTTATGTGCTCCAACAAGCTCTAAGAGCCCGGCCGCAGCCGCCTAACTTTTTGCAAAACAATGCCCTTTACAAAAGCCCAACTCATCAGTGTGTGTACGCGGAGGCCGTTGCGGGAGCGCAAGTGAAACAAAAAGCGATTGAGATAGTAGCCGCGGCGCCAAAATCCGGGCGGTTTTTCTAAGTAGTGCAGGCGATTCTGTACCAATTTCCGGATGTTGGGAGCCGACAACAAAGGCGCGAGGGATGCCGGCATCGTCACCCGGTTGAGTTCGACGGCCAGGGCTACGCCTGTGAGCACCGCTTTTTCGGCATGGAGGCGTTTGGCTTCCGCCAATATCCAGGGCCAGTCTATATGATCGCCGAAGCGGTGGAGCAGTTGCCCGATGTCCTGTACCTGTTTGAGGCTGAGCCAGGCGTCTTTGGCGCCGTGGTGCAATGCGGCCAGCAAGAGATTGGCGGAGGGCGAAAAAACTTGCATGGAGCTGCCCATAAAAGGCATTTCGATGATCTGTTCCTGAAGCTGGGGCAAGCCCAAATCCATGATGTATTTGAAATTGCCGAGCGACCAGTGAAATTCAAAATGAAAAAGGCGCTCCCCGTTTTCCATTTTATCAAAGGAATAATCGCCGTAATATTTAAAAAGAAAATCCTCTGACAATCTTTTCTGGTTTTCCGGCGCCACATATCCTAAGTCGGTCATCACAGATTGTACCGCGGTCAAATCTTCCCGGCGGATGAACAGGTCTATGTCTGCACAATCGCAATCGGCGAGGTTGCCGTATGCCGAATGCGCCAGCCAGAAGCCTTTGAAAGGGATAATGTCCACTCCGGCAGCCGATAAATGTTTTCGGATATACCGGAATTCCGCCACCATCGCCATTTGCGCATGCGCGGTTTGGAGGTGAACCGCCTGAAGTTGCTCCAGTACTTCAGCAGGAGCGGCGCCCTCGTGCAGGCGATGGAGGAGCTTGTGCAGCGCGGGAGCGACCTGATGGAAAATCGCCGCTTCCATCACTTCTTGCCAGAAAACGGATTGCGAACGAATCATTTCCGCTGCAGTGCGGGCCGCTTCCTGCGGGTCGTCTAAGCGCAGGGATTGCTGGAGGAGGGCGTTCACTTGGTGAGTTCTTGTTGGTGCGGTTGGGGGATACCATCCCTGTGCAAGGAGAAGGCCGGGAGGGATGGTATCCCTGCACCGGGTCGCGGGTGGTTTATCTCCAAGGGGCGTGGCACACTTTAATGAACCGTCTCGGCAGACGTTGCAGTGCAACGTCTCCACGTTATGCGCGCTGCACCTCCGGCAGACGTTGCAGTGCAACGTCTCTACGTTATGCCCTATGCCCTATGCCCACCCTTTCAGCATAGAAACACTCCCGCCCCGCTGCTCGCCCCGTACCCAGCCGTTGCGCTCGTAGGCGCGGATGGCTTGTGCGTTGTCGGCCCGGACGGTGAGTTGGAGCTTGCTCATGCCGTAATCTTCGGTTGCGCGGCGCTCGAATTCCCGGAGGAGTGCGGAGCCGTAGCCCTTGCCCTGATACGCCGGGTCCACCCCGATGACGACGAGACCGGCTTGCGGGTCTTGTGCGCGGGCGCTTCTTTGGGCGGGCGTGGAATGGACTTTCGGGCGCAAGCCCAATTTCATCAGCAGGTTGTTTCGCAGCAGGGGCCATTTGGCGCGCACTTCCGGGTGCAGCAATACCCACGGATGGGTGAGGAAGGCCCATATCGCTGCTTTGAAGCTGTGCTGTGCCATGCCGCTCGCCGAGCCGGTGGGCAGCGTGCCGTCGCTGATGACACCCCCGCAATACCCGGCTACCTCGCCCTGCTCGTCTTCGATGTGGAACAGAAAGGTCTTGTCCGACGCCAAATACCAGGAGAGCATGTGCGCCACATAGCGATGGCCCAAGGCGCTCGCCAGAGCCGCGGGGAAGGCGGCACGGTGACAGCGCGCAATGGCGGGGAGCTGCGCGGGGGTGCTGTGGAGCGGTCGGATCAAGGAAGGATAAAGTGGAAAGGATAAAGGGCAAAAGTTTACCGCGTTGTAGCGCGGTATGCCGCCTCTGCATTCATATCAGATCATACCACGGGATGAACCGTACTTTGGTTTCGCCGGATAGGATATCCGCTCGGAGGTGCCGGTTAATGATCCAAGCTTCCGGCGGGTTGTATTTAGACAAGAAACTCTGAAAAGACCGGCTTAACTCCGGCTTTTTCATTTTTGCAGATTTTATTTCCACGGGCAGTACCCGATGGCCGAGATTGATGACAAAATCAACCTCTGCCTGATTCTGGGTTCGCCAATAATGAAGAGAAGCTACTGAATTGCGAAAATGATCTTCCAATAATCTAAAGGCGAAGATCTGAAAACGGTTGCCCTGATCGGAGATATCTTCGAAGATGCCTCGCAGGTAGTTGCGCAGCCCTAAATCCCAAAAATAGTATTGAGGCGCTTTGGTTACCTCCTTTTCTTTGTTGCGAAAGAAAGGTGTCACAGATTCTGTTACAAAGGTTTTTTCGCTGTACCACAGGTAGTTCTTCAAAGTGGCAACGGATAGGCCCGTGAGCTTAGACAGATCGCTATAATTGACTAATTGTCCGGAGCGATTGGCCAGTAATTGTAATAATACTACGAATGCGCTCGACTTTTCCAGTTGCAACAATTGCCCGATATCCCTTTCGATATATCCCTGGTATATTTCCTGCAATATATTGTTTTTCAACGGTATCGTTGGGGAGGTAATTACGCGGGGGTATCCTCCGTAAGTCATATAGGTGTTCAGCAGGCGCTCCTCCAGCAATTCGTCGGTGTGTATTACGGCGCTGATCCGGTCGCCAAAGCGGTATTCCGTTGCATATTGTACCCATTCTTGCACGGATACGGTGGGCAGGAAAAAATTCTGTTTTCGGCCTACCAAAGACTCCGCAATCCGCTCCTTCAACTCCAAACTTCCCGAACCGGTCACAATAAACTTGTAAGGCATCTGTCGGTCGTACAAACCTTTCAGAAACAATCCTGCATCCGCGATGCGCTGTACTTCATCAATGAAAATATAGGATTTTTGTCCACCGGATATCGCTTGAATATGAGCGACAAATTTTTGTTGGCTTTGGAAAAATATTGCCTCGGAGTCAATATCCAAATTGAAGAAAAAACAGAGCTCGCCTTCTTTTTCCAACTGTGTACGCAACTCCCGGAGCAGGGTTGTTTTGCCCGCCTGCCGGGGACCGATTAACAGGGTAATTTCCGGCGCACTAAGATGAGCCTGCAAATCTTTGAGAATAGTTCGAGCGATTTCCATACGGCCTTTTCAGGCAAATTTACGTTTTAACCGGGTTAAAAGCAAATAGGTGTTGTGTTTTAACCGGGTTGTCGCCGAGCGGTTTCGAGTCATGCGGATAAACCGCGCAGCAGATGGCCGGAAAGCAATTCCATTTGCATCTCCCGGCTGAAAACCTCGCGGGCGGCGCGCAACCCGTTTTGCCGCTTTTCGGATAAAACGACTTCCGGCAAGCGGGCGATTTCCTCTAACCCGGCCTGCATGGCTTCAAAATCGGACGGCTCATATACCCAGCCCAAATCGTATTGCCGAATGATGGCCGCGCCTTCGCCGCCGCCGGCAAAAAGGATGGGCAACCCCGCCGCCATGGCTTCGTATATTTGGGAGGGCACCGCGCCGTAAATGGGCACGATGAGCGGAATGAGCGTAAGATCGTGCTGCATCGGCGGTACAAAAAGCGCTCTAAGCCTTCCAGCAGGCGGTAAAACAGACTCCCTTTTTTCAAAGCGCCTAATTCCGCCGCCGACAGCGGCCATATATCCGATATATTGAGCGCCAACCGGGCGCCGCTGCACCGGGCCAATATCCAGCCGCTCAGGCCCAGCAGCAAAGGCGGCGATTCTACCCACAAATATGCCGGACGAAAACGCCGCACCTGCCCCACCGCCGCCAGCACGCTGATGCTGAACGACATCATACTCGCTATACGCGGCAACGCTTTGCGACTGTTGGACGCGTACAGCCAATAGCGCCGCACGTTCAATCCGTCCATTGCTTCCTGCATGGAAAACCGACCGCGGTATGCCGGAAAGATGCGCCCGGTGGGGTAGTTGGGGAAAGCGGTGATGATTTCCACTTCCCAGCCCCGTGCCTGCAAGCCGCGCGCCGTTTCGTACAGGCGCGATTGCGGTGCGCCCATTTCCGGGGGGAAGTATTGGGTAAGAATGAGGAGGCGGTTCAAAATAGAGGGCTATGTGTCTATTGTTACGCTCAGTTTTTTTTATTTTGAAACACATAGAAACATAGTAGCATAGTGGGCTATGTCTCTATGTTACTATGTGTTTCCATAAAAACGCTCGCTCAGAATGATGCGATAGCACTTGGAGATTTTGCACTTTGTGACTGGGTTGACGCTTGAGATAGGTCGTGTGTTGGCTAAGCCGCAGCAAACCCGGAGTATTTTCGATACTCCGGTGGAATAACGCCCAAAACAATGTCCGATTTCGGGATGCCGAGGGCCATTAGTTCACTGTCTAATTCTATTTCCGTGAGATTTTCCTGAATCCATACTTTTCCATCCCGAAGCTCAAGATGGATGGGAACCGTGTGAAGGTGTCCTTGCGCAGACCAGCCATAGTAAACTACTAAAAAGTGACGGCCTTCTTGATCAGAGACAACCTGCACTTCCTCACCGGGATTACTCGTCCAGTCTTGAGTGATGGTTTCTAAATAGGATCTCAAAATTTGTTGATACTTCATTGCATTATCCATTGGTCAATCCGACAATTTTCAGGATCAAATATAACGATATTTATTGAATACGCTGATACGGATGCCTTCAGTAAGTCTAAGTCCTCAATATCATCCGCAATCCGGGCAGGAATTGCGAGAAAGGGCAGGCGGTCATTTTCCTGATTTTGCAGCCCCAATCTGTAAGTAATGCTCCAACCATCGCGTTCTAAGGCTGTTTTGACACAATCATGAAAAAAATCTTTAGCCATTTTCCGGTTTTTTTGTTGCCTATCTCCTAAAATCTGTAATGCCGGTCCCGCAATGCAGCGTTGCTTTTGATATTGGAGAGATGGGTAGAACCTCGGCGCGAGCGGGAAATAGTCCGAAGGACTAACATAACTCAGGAAGGGGCAACGCCCCTTCATAAATGTACCTATATATTAGTTGCCCTGTAAGGGCAAAATATCTTGAAATGCCTTTGCAAAAGCCAATGCGGCCAAAATCCCCGCTTCATTCAGTCGGGGAAACGCATTTGTTAAATCATTTGTAACTATTTAGGTAGACTTCAATCTTATCGGTGTAGTCCATGGTTTGCTGTGGCGTCACTTACTGAAACCAATCCCAAAAAGCTGCTGCGATGTGCCGACGGTCGAAGCGCTGTACTACGAAGTCGTGCCCGCGTTGCCCATGCGTTTTGATTTCGTCAGGATGGGTGGCGTAGTGCCGAATGCCTTGAGCCAGTTCCAAATGATTTTCCGGCTCAAACGCTACACCGGCGCCGGCCTCCTCTATGAATAAATCTTTGGCTTCGCCTTCAATGCCTAATAAAACCGGCTTTTTTAAATAAAGAATCTCAAATATTTTACTGGGAATGGCTCCTTTAAAAAGATCCAATTTTTTGAGAGGAATGATGCCGATGTCCATATTCCAAATGACATCAATGATTTCCTGCTTGGACACTCCCGGAAAGAAATACAAATTATCGGCTTGTAACGCTGTTTTGAGGGCTTGTAATCGCTCCTTTTCCGGCCCTTCTCCCATGATGATAATTTTTACCCGGTGAAGGTCTGTTACCTCCTTTGCAGCTTTTACCAAGGTATCCAATCCCTGTGCGTAACCCAATAAGCCGCCGAAATAAACCAAAATGTCATCGGTATGGAAGCCGTTACTTCCACGCCAATCTTTTCCGGTGATTCGGGTTTCGATTTCCTCGCTATCTACTCCGTTGGGCAACCAAAATACCGGCTTATCCGGGAAACGGCGTTGAATGTCGGAAACAATACCCTGGGTTTGACCTGAAATGTGGTCGGAATGGCGATAAATCCAGTGTTCCAACCAGGTGCTCAACCGAATAAGCCACGGGTTGGTAACGATGCCGAGTTTGACGGCGCTCTCCGGCCATAAATCCGATACGTTAAATACCAAACGCGCTCCTTTGATGTATTTTAATAACACCGCCGTAAACCCCAGAAAAAGCGGCGGCGATTCACAAATAATTAAATCTGCTTTCCCTGCTTTGAAACAGCCCGCGAGGAAGGAGGAAAATGTAAACGAAAAATAATTCAACAGTCTTCTGATGACCGATTTTTGTGGCGATGCATATATCCAGGAGCGATGTACCTCCAAACCCTCCATGTTTTCCCGACTGTAAATTTTCCCGCTGTATGCTTCCGGTATGCGATATTGCGGATAGTTGGGGAATGCCGTCAAAACGCTCACCGATGCGCCGAATTCCTGTAGTTTCAATGCCAGATCATACAGGCGGTTTTGCGGCGCGCCGGTCTCCGGAGGGAAATATTGAGTAAGCAGGAGAATTTTCATCCATTAACATTTTTCAGACAGAGGCTGATATCAGTTAGCTGTCAAAAAAATCCGTATCGGAAAATACATTTCGGTCAATCAATCTTGAATAACCGGCTCGTTCCAAACCTGCTATCAATCGTTTATCGCCAGTCCATAATTTGGCATCCAGATAATTGGTTAAAACAACAAAAGCTAAATCATCCATATCCGTACCTCTCACATAAGGTATCGCTTCATGCCAGTAGTGATATGGGATTTGTTCCTCTGAAATAAATCGGATACAACTGAGTATTTCGTCCCGAATTTCTTCGAAGTCGTTTTCGTCATTATGCTTCGAAAGGGCTATGATTTTTTCCTTGTGTTTCCTTATTTCTTCTTTTAGCAGTTGAGGAGCGTAAAACTCGAAGTGTTGTTGGCCATAAATAAGTATTTGTCCTACTTTAGCATTGGGATTCAACATGGCGGTAAAAACGATATTGGTATCTACCACTATTTTCATGATGGAAGGAAGCGGTGTTTGTTATCTTCCCACCATTGCTTATTTACTTCTTTGGCCAAAGCATCTATGTCTTCCTGTTTTGCCTTACTCTTGGCTACACTTTCCCTGTATTTGATAAAACGAATCATCAGTTCCAGCGATTCCCAGTCAATATTCGCAGGAAGCCGTATGATAACTTCACTCTCTGTGCGCTCCAGTACCATGGAATAGTATTTTGATAAACGAAGTAATGTTAATTCTTTTTCTCCTTATGCTGAACGTTCAGACCTTAAATTTGGTTGATGGGGCATTCATGACATTGGAAAAAGTACTTTGCCTATCCTATCAAAACCCCGCCAAATGTTTTGCAATCCGCTCCGCTGCACGACCGCCGCCGTACAAAGACGCGCCCTTATGGAAGACCTTCCCGGCAAAGAAATGCACCGCTGAAAGAATGCGCTCGCCATCCGCTCCGGCCAAGCGGTTGTAACCATTGTCCACCAATTCGGTCCACTCCGTTTGATCCCGCAACGTCACGCAATACTTGTTGAAAAAATAAGCTTCTTTTTGCAAGCCGCCGCTGTCGGTCAATACTATGGAGGCATTTTGCAAAACGTGCAGCATGTCGAAGTAGCCCAGCGGAGGCAAAATGTCCACTTCGAGGCGAATGCCGTGCAGGTCCAGCATTTTGCGGGTGCGCGGATGCAACGGCAATAATACCGGCATGTCGCGGTGCAACGCATTGAGCGCGCCGACAATGGCCCCCAGGCGTTCGGGCACATCGGTGTTTTCCTGGCGATGCAGGGTACATAGATAATATGAGCGGTTCTGCATGCCTGATTGCTTCAAAATCGTTGATTTTTCCGCCGCTCTCCCGGCATAATACATCGCCGCATCTTCCATGACATCGCCGCACAAAACGATCTCATTATCGAAATGCGCAAATCCCTCGCGGGCTAAGTTGTCCACCGCCGTTTGCGTCGGACAAAACAAGACATCGCTGATGCGGTCGGTGAGAATGCGGTTGATCTCCTCCGGCATCTCCATGTTGAAGCTCCGCAACCCGGCCTCCACATGAAACACAGGAATGTGCATTTTTTTGGCCGCCAAGGCGCCTGCCAAAGTGGAATTGGTGTCGCCGTAAACCAAAACGCCTCCGGGCCGCTCGGCTTGCAACACCTCCTCGATGCGCTCCAGCATTCGCCCCGTCATGGCGCCATGCGACAAGCTGTTGATATCCAAATGGTAATCGGGGACCGGTATGTCCATCTCCTCAAAAAAGATGTCCGACATATTGGCGTCGAAATGCTGCCCCGTATGCACCAACTTTTCCTCTATACCTGCCTGCGCCCGCAATGCCCGCGATACCGCAGCCGCCTTTACAAACTGAGGACGCGCCCCGATGATGGTGAGGAGTTTCATGCGTGTGTATTCCGGTGTTTGATTTTTGAAACAACCGCATTGAACTTGCCATTTGAGCTTCGCGGAATCGCTTCTGTCAGTTCTATGTGGACGGCGGTTTGAGTCCCTACTCTTTCCTGCAAGCGCCGGACGATCTCATCTCCTTCCTCTCGCGTATAAGAAGGCAGCGGCGCCACCAATACCCGAATAAAATCAAGCCGCTCCTGAATAATCTGGGCTTCTTTTATGTTGAAATTTCCTTTAAAAACTGGATCAAGCCTCCCGACTAATTTTCCGTCAACGGTGTAAACGAGGTCATCATTTCTACCCGTTATTTCAAGAAGCGAAGAAAAATTTCTACTGTTTTTTTGATTCGGAGGCGCCAGGGCGCCGGAATCTCCGATGCGATACCGGATGAGCGGCATAGCTTTGTTTACCAAACCCGTGACAATAAAATTACCGGTTTTTCCCGGCGGCAAAGGCCGGCCATTTTCGTCCACGACTTCCATGATTCCGGCTTCCGGCCACAAATACATGGTTTGGGTTAAATCTTCGTTACCGCCGAAAGCGTACTCGCATCCGCTGTAGGTTTGTATGACCGGGCAGGAGAATGCTTCGGAAATAAGCTCCCGCTGATGATCGAACAGCGGTTCTGCATTGGTGATGACTAATTTGAGTTGCGGGAAAACCAAACCTTGTTCAAGTCCCTCCTTCGCAATATTGTAAATGGAGGATACATAGCCCAGTAAGTAGGTTATCCGGTGTTTTTTTATCGCCTGAAGGTAACTCCGGATATTCGAAGCGGTAATGTGATAAGAGGAAAGGTACAGTTGTTTCATGGCCACGTTCCAGACCCAAAATGGTGGTTTCGACTGTTCGGCAGCGCAGATGAGCTGACCGCCGATATTGGCCCATCTGTCCCGACCCGATACGCCGTTCCATCTCTTGATGCGGTGTTCGTACATGGCGTACCATAAACTGAGCGCTTCCCGGTCGAACCGGTAACTCATGGGAGACCCGGAAGTGCCGCTGGTGTTTATCTGATATAATTTGGCATTGCGATATAGATCGGAAATAAATGCATCCGGATTTGCCTTGACAACGCTTTTTTCCAAAATTGGCCAGTTCATAAAATCGGCGGGATCCATGCCAGAATGATTCTCCCACCAATTGCGATAGTAAGGAACCGTCTTGGCTGCATGACGGAGCATTTGCTCCAGCGATTGTTGCTGCCAATCGGCGATTTGCGATGCACTCCATCCGTCTTTTTCCTCTATAGAACGGAGCAGTTTTTCCCGGCGATGGTTTCGCCAGTAATTCAGCTTTAAACCATTGATAGAAGCAACCATCACCTTAAGCGGGTAAGGAGCAATTTGAAAGAGGTGTAAAATGGTATTTTTCTCTATTTTGAAAAAAGCTTTATCCATTTATCTTTAATTACTTCCCAGTTAAATGTTTCTGCTTTTTCTCTTGCACTTTTTGATATCTTCAAAGCCAGTTCCTTTGATTCTAATAATCTCTTTACCTCAGCGGCAAATGACGCCGCATCAAAATCGCCCACCATCAGGATATTTTCTCCATGCTGCCACAAATAAGGAATTTCCCCTACGCTCGTAGAAACCACCGGAATGCCGCAGGCCGCCGCCTCCATAACCGCCACACCGAAACTTTCATACGAGGTCGTATTCAGAAACACGGAATGACTGTGAAAATACCGGAACAGTTGGTCGTTCGGTACCGGACCGGTAATGGAAACGGCTTCTTGTAACCCCAATCGGTTGATGAGTGCTTGTACCGATTGTAGCTCCCCTTTATCCGGCCCGATCATCGTCAGGGTAGCATCGGGATGTATTTTGCGAATTTCGTGCAAAATGCGGACGGCCAGGTCGGGATTGTAGATGGAGGAAAAAGCGCGCACCCAGAGGAGGGATTGTTCTTTTCTGTTACTACCATTGTAAGGGAAGTTTGTCAGGTTGATGGAATTGGGTAAATAGTCAATATTCAATCCTGTATTTTGAAAATACTGCTGCAGGTATTTGGAAGGCGTTTGAATGCAGTCGGCTCTATGCATTGCTTTGTTGAATACATCAGTATTCCTGGCATAAAATTCCGGCAATTTTCCGCCGCGCAAGGTCAGGGTGATTTTTTTGCCGCGCATTTTTGCCATCCAGGATGCGATGCGGGTTATGTAAAAAGCCTGATCGCTAAAGACATCAATATGCGTTATTTGATGTTTGGAAAAAGCGCAAGCCAATACAATGTCTAAGAATCGTAAAATCTTATTTTTTTGCTTAGAGACAAGCCGAATGGAAAATTCGTTTGAATTTTCCAATAATTCTTTGAGCTTTTCAGAAATGCCTTTTGTGCCGTGGGCTTTTGACAAAAAGCTGCCGACGAAAAGCACCTTAACCTTCATATTGCTTTTTGACGCTGCCTTTCTCCCCGGCAAATAAAGTATGTTCTTCTACTGTACCCAGCACAACTGTATTAGCCCCAATCATAGCGCCTACCCCAATTTGGCATCCGGACAGCAACGAGCAATGCGAACCGATCCAGGCGCCTTTGCCGATCGTTATTTTTTCGCCGGTCGGATGGCCAAACCGCCAGGAGTTGTCCTGCCGGGTATGATTGGAGGCGGTAACAACTACATAGGGGCCGAATAATACTTCGTCCTCAATACAGAGACCTTTTCCGCCTTGCAGCCAGCAACCGTAAGCAATATAAACCCAATTGCCTATTTCAATGGCAGAAGGGTTGTAGAACGTTACATTGCGGCCAATCCCCAGTTTTCTTCCACATTTTTTGAAGAAAGGCCGAATCATGGCGCCTCTCAACCGGATAAAAAAAACATTGTCCGGCAACCAGTTGGTCAGCAGCAGCAAAAAATGAAGCGGCCAATCGTGTCGCAATAACCGGTATATTTTGTTCATGGCAGGTGCTGCGCTAATATTTCTACCAAGCGCTTGGTTTGAATCTCCAAGGTATTGGTTTGCGCCAATGCATAACCGTTGCGAATGAGTTTTTGCCGCAGGGCGTCGTCCTTCAGTATTCGCTTTACCGCCTCCGCAATGCCGCCCACGTCTTTCGGTTCTATCAGCAA
The DNA here is from genome assembly GCA_019638385.1 of Saprospiraceae bacterium. Taxonomy (GTDB): domain Bacteria; phylum Bacteroidota; class Bacteroidia; order Chitinophagales; family Saprospiraceae; genus UBA2329. The sequence goes on from JAHBTW010000001.1 coordinate 499,927, forward strand.
AGCATGGTGTTCGTGTTCCAGATAATGCGGTATGGAACCGACCCGCGTAGCGATGACCGGACAGGAATTGGCCATCGCTTCCCAGATCGTGCGGGGAAAGCCTTCCTGATACGAGGGAATTACATAGATATCTGCCTGCCGGTACATAGCGTTTAGGGCTTCTCCTACGCTTTTTTTACCGTGAAAAAACACCCGTTCCTGTAGCCCCCATTCCGCGGCCTGCGCTTTTAGTTTGTTTTCTACCGGGCGATGCGGCGCATCCTCCCAACCGGTAAAGTGTATTTCAACGACCATACCTTCCTGCGCCAATTGCGCACCCGCCTGAAGCAATTCAATTAAACCTTTTTGTAAATCAAACCGGCCGATATAGGCCAATCGTACCACATCGTCCCGACAGGTATCCTCGCGCGTCCAAAAATCACCGGGGCTTAAGGTGGTGGTGCGGACCTGATCTATCGTGTCTGTAAGTCCTTTGTAACGTTCGTATAAAACGCCGGAATTGACGATAACCAGTTGGTTGGACAAGGTGCGGGAGAACGCGCGATCATTCCACTTCACATAATGTCGGATGAAGATGTCCCGTAAATTGTTAATGGTATGGCCTTTGATGCTCTCCCGGTAGTCTCCTACTACAAAGTAAGCGGTTGTTGTACCGGCCGGGACAACAGATTTGATATAGGGCGCCAGCGGACTCGGCCCACGTACCAACATACAATCTAAGGCGCCGAGATGCGCTTTCATCGGGCGCAAGGCTTTTTGATAAAAAATGGAGCGGCGCCAGGCCGGGAGTTTGGGACCTAAGTTAATCCAGGTAATGTTGGAAGCCGTTAGTTCGGTATCGCAGTGAACCATGCCCGCAGGATGCGCTTCGTGCAAAAAGAGGGTCAAATGCCTGACCTCCGCAGCCAATGCGTTGATGAATACCGCCAAATAGCCGGGCAAATACAACTTTTCATCTATGCGTGCTATAGCAATATGATAATAGAAACCTACCCTCATCTTCTTTTGGGTAGAGAGGTGATAGCACAAGCCAAACCGATCAAATACCAGGCAAATACGTTGACAATAGCAGAAATGAAATACAAATGAACAGACATACCCATAAGGCCTACATAAACAGGGAGATATGGAGAAAGGCGATTGAAGTTGAAAAGAAAATAAATGATATTATAAACGAGGATTAACAACAGCGGTACCAATAAAAAAAGCCCGCCCTCTGCCAGAATGGCAACATAAGAGTTGTGGGCACTTGCTTCCTGGATACCTACTTTATTTACAACAAATTCGGCACCCTCAAACGATTTGTCAAAATCGGCTGAATAGTTGGTAAAGTTATTCAATCCGATCCCTGTATATGGATATTTTTCAAAGATGGCTTTTCCTTTATTGATCATGGCAATTCTGGTAAGGTAGGATCGGTCTTCTTTTTGGATTTTTTCTGTTTCGTAGATCATTTGATGTATCCTTTCACTACTTTGCAGAACCAATGCTTCAACTGACCGGGTAAAAAGAAGCATGATTGCAATTGGGATTATTGCTGCTGCCAGTAAGATACGTTTCCAGTTAATATGATCCGCATACAATACAGCGATGCCGCCTAAGAAGACCAATACCATTCCGGCCCGACGACCAGTTATTAATAAAATTAGTACCAATAGAGCCAAAAAAAATGTGGCCCATAACCTGCTCTTATTTTGGCTTAAGTAATAAATTGCTATTGGAGAATAACAAATTAAAAGAAAAGAAAATGCGTTTGCACTAAGACGATTGAATATTGGTAAAGGTCGGAGAAAAGATTGAAAAACCAAATAATAGGCTAAAGTTGCTATTATACCCCAAAATACTGCTTTGTATATGACATCAAGGTCTAACAATCGGCGATGAGTAATCATAATTATAATGAGTACGCTCCAATACAAATAATTAGGCAAAACGCTTAATGCTCTTTCTAATGCATTATGGGCGGCTTCATAAGGAATACTACTTACTGAGAGTATAGCTCCAAAAGCAAATAAAAGGGCCAACCATTGTAGAGGTTTACAAAAACTAATGAGTTGACTCCTTATGTTTTGCAATAAAAAAAAGATCATTACGATAAATATTAATACAGATAGATTCTGACCAAGAAACATAAGCGATGGGAATGCCATAAGTAAGGTATAGGTGAATAACAATCTATGCCATTTTTCATGTTTTTTTGATTTTTTATTATATGTTTTACTTTCGGACAAAGAGATTTCTATTTTAGCTTTTAATCAATTGAATATAAGCCCGCACAGAATTCCTGAAAGTGTTATTTTTTATTTTTTGTACTGCATTATGCGATAATAATTGGTAGAGTGGTTCCTTATTAAGCACCTGTTTTATTTGATTTGAAATAGCGTTGGTATCTCTTTCAACGACGATAATGTCTTTTCCATGTATTCCATAGTCATCGGAAAATCCTTGAAAATCAGTAGTAATGATCGGCAAACCGGAAGCCATCGCTTCAAGCAATACATTAGGCATGCCTTCCTTGTGCGAGAGAAAAACAAATAAATCGGCACATTGAAAGTATTGGGCTATATCCGGGGTGTTATCCCGAAGTATAATTTTTAACGATTTTTCTTTTATGTCTTTTTTCGTTTTCTCCCAGGTATGATTAAATTCCGAAGTGTTTGCATCGGGCTTTTCATTTCCAACGAGTACCAATACATCCGCAGGGCTTGACTTGCTGTATAGTTTCCATGCCTCATACAGATCAAGGATTCCTTTTCGCTCTGTTTTTAAACCGACGTAAAGAATTATTTTTCCATCCTGAGGTAGTTGGAGTGTCCGTCTAAGCTCTCTTTTTTGTTCAGGGAGGACTGGATAAAAATTATCTGTATTTACACCATTGTGTATTATTTTAATTTTGTCCTCGGGGAGATGAAAAACTCCAAAGCTCTCCGCCAGTTTAGCGGTACTGGCAACAATGGCGTACACATTCAGATATAAAAAACGATATAGTATTTTATTAATATTAACCTTTACTTTATTGAAAGTATTCCCTTCCCATGTGAAACGAGTACTAAAATCCATTGTACTAATAAAGATTAGTTTAATACCCCGTAGTTTTATAAGGGGCATAATCCATAACTGGAACGTATTGCAACTAAAGGTCAACAATGCTTCCGGTAATTGTCGCATAAAGCATACCGAGCAGAGTGCTTTGAAAATAAACAAAGTATGTTTTAAATACTTTGAATTGGATCGAATACGCCGTACCTCATAATGCTCTTTAGATTCTTTTGGAGGCAAGGCAGGGTCGTGCCATTTAGTAATAAAGGTCAAACGATAGCCCTGCTCCATAAAGAGCGGCGCATAGCGTTGAAACCTCACCGAAGGCCCCGCTGTAACTCCGTCAAGGTTGTATGAAATTAAAAATATTTTTTTCATTTTCCAGCCAATTCCTCTCCCAGAATCATTCCCCTTGCCAATGCCTCATCGGAATTGATATAAGCCCATTCGCCAAATCGTCCCAGTGTATAAACATCATGCTCCTGTAAAAATGATTTGGCCTTCGATACAATTTCCATCCGGTTGTGGGTAGGTACCGGATAAGCATATTTGACGTCAATTATTTTCGTAGCCAACACATCAACTGCTCCTTTAATGATTCCCATTTTCTGAAGTGATTCCAGAAACCATTTTTCTAAATCAGAGCGCGATAAACGCTTATATTCTGAATAGGAGACTTCCCCCATGATTCCGTGGTGCCTACGATTCCGCAGCCAATCGGATGAATTGTGATTGATGGCCGTTTTATGCGCAGGATTGTCTTCATCCGCGGAATAGATGCGCTGAATCGGGGTATCTACTGGATGATTGACAGCTACGAGAATACATTTTAGCGACATGTATTCCAATTGGGCAACCTGCTCCGATATAGAAAGTGTTTCCGGCCCGATCAGCAACATCAACTCATTTAGCGGAAGCGTCGAAATGAGGTTGTCATAAGAATAAACCTTATTATTGGAAGCATATACTTTTTTACTTTTCAAGTTTATATGGGTCACCTGCACGCCTAATTCCATATTTTGTACTTGCCGGGCGAGGGTTTTGTAAATTTCTCCAAAACCGCCCTGTGCTGGATATGAGACCGTGCTGTCGGTTTGTAACGGTTTACGTTGGCCGCCTTCCAATTCGAATTTCTCTTTTATTCCTTCGGGGGCAGCAACCCGTTCTCCTACCCAATGGGCATCCAATTTTTTCAAATCTCTCGCCCATAATTTTTCATTATAGGGGGTCATAAAATGTTCGGCAATACCCGTTCCAAAACGGTTTAGAATAAATTCCTGAAAATTGGTCGCGCTCCCGGCGCTGTTTTGCGACAATTGTTCTAGTCCCGCAGCGCATTCATCTACAACATTTTTATTCCCGATGGCCCGAAAATGCTTTTGAAAGGGATACGGTATCAACGTATCATAACTATAGCAATAAGCCTGCCGTACTTGCTCATACATTTCAAGCGAATTGTAAACGAGGTCCCTGACAAAAGGATGCGGGGTGTGGAAGGAGTGCCCGCCTATATCGAAAACAGCTTCCCCGATCTCAATACTGGCAGATTGTCCGCCTGCGTATGCATTTCGCTCAATTATTGTCGCATGCTTACTCAGTCGCAAGGCAGCTGCAATGCCGGCAGGGCCTGCCCCGATGATGAGGTTTTTTACTTTTTCCATAGTTGTGTGGCTTGGCGGAAATAGTTACTCAGGATCGAATAGACAAAGGTTAAAGTCCTGCTGATGTATAAATATTTTGGCAAGTTCAATTTCGCAATTGCCAGGAAATTGACTTTTAAGGTATGCAATTGTCTTTCAAACCCCTTATAGGTATGTAAAAAGAACTGATTATCGTGCCGGTTAATGACGACTAAATGTTCAGGAAGATTGGCTATTTTCGATACTTCAGCAACACGAATGTAAATATCCCGATCAAATAAGTATTTTATTCGAGTATTGTAGCCTCCAATTTCGTCTAATACAGATTTTCGGAACAATACAGTTGAATGCTGAACACAACTGTGTTTGCTAAGTTCTATCCGGAGGGATTGATTATGTAGGGATTTATGAGAATCTACTTTTACTCCATTAGAAAAGAGCTTAGTGAAATTAGATCCAACCAGACCATAATCTGGGTTTGAATTCAAAAAATGTACTTGTTTTTCTATTCTGCGGGGATATGAAAAGTCGTCAGCATCATTAATTGCAACATATACTCCTCGACAATGCTTCAATCCATAATTGAGAGCTTTGCCTCTTCCCATTTTCCCATTTTCAAGTATTGTAATTCTCTCGTCGTCAATTAACCTAAGGTAAGACAGGGAGGCATCCGTAGATTGGTCATCAACTACAATTAACTCCCAATGCTTGTAGGTCTGTTGCTGAATACCCTGAATGGCTTCCTTTAGGAAAGGCATACCATTGTAAACAGTAATAAGCACTGAAACAAGCGGTTGTTTTGATTTTCCAGACTTCATGGAAAAATTCCAAGGCCATGCAGGATGTGGAGGAGGGAACGTTTGATAAAAGAAACTTTGTTCCTATCGCGAACAAAACCGGTTTTAAAGGTTCCGTCATCCAAAATACATTCATTTCGCGGTACCAACTTTTCTTCCCATGAAGATACGACATCTCGTTTAAAAAACTGGTACCCTTGTTCAGTTGCCATTTTTCTTACTTCAATTCTGTTCTGTATTTGATCAGGAGACCTGTACTGAAAATGCTGGACTTTTACACGCTGAGGGGCAAGAATACCTTTGTGTTTAGGATAACCAAATCCCTGACCTTCAGGCCATTTTAATCTTTTTCGATGTTTTACAAATCTTATTTCACAATTCTGTTTGTAATGGTAATACCTAAGCTGTGCTATGAGTTCCTCTACTGGTTTATCAAAAGTCAATTCAGTCACATCTTCGATAGTCAAACGATATTCAAAATGCATACTCGCTACTACATGGTGAAGGCGGCTAATTTGAGGTAAAAACTCCTTTGGGTTATCTACATAAAACTCGTCTGTATCACAGCGTACACACCACCAGTCTCCAGGTTTGGCAAGGTGACGATAGGCATTGAATACTTCAGCTCTTAATCCATCCCTAAATGGTTTTGCTTCTGATTTAAAGGGTATAATAGCATCGTTATGTTTGGCCAACTCTTTAACAATGTCCCATGTATTGTCTGTGCTGCCATTATCGTAAACGAATATTTTATCAGCCCATTTTAATGACTCTAAAAGAGAATAAGCAATAATATCAGATTCGTTTTTTACCAGACAAATTCCAAAAATCTTCATACCCTTTTTTCTTTTTTAGAAAGCAACGCTGTACACCAAGCGATATGCCCCTTATATTCTTTTGATCTACTTATCTCATACAATCCAATCAATGAAAACCCATAAGAATTAAGAAATTCCATAATTTCCCACGGCTTTGCCTGATTTACATACATTGGGAAAAAGTTCATTTCAACTAATATATTTAACACCTTGCCTTCTTTTAATAAATCAACTGCTCCTTTCAAAACATTTAAGTCATATCCCTGCACATCAATTTTAAGCAAATGTATGATGTTAATTTCCTTTAAAGCTTGACAAAAGCTATCTAAAGTATTCATATTCACATTATATGAATCAACAATTTCAGTATTTTTAAATCTGTTATCCAATGATTTGTCTATATTTAAGATAGAATTCAATCCTTTTTTCTGATTGATCTTAAAAACAATACGTCCCTTGCTCTCTCCCAATGCTTCATTTATAATCGTAACCTCATTGCGATTATAGATATTCTTCAAATATTCGTACAACTCAAGATCAGGCTCAAAAGAATATATATGACTTAATGGCCATAATTTTTTAAATTTATCAATACTTTGTCCTTTATTGGCTCCAACGTCAATGATTATTTTTTTATCTTGCAAATTATGACCTATCATTAAACTTAAATCATGGTCTATTAATCGCCAGTCGAGCCTTTGGAATTCATTTCTTCTAATCTTTTCCACGTAAAATCCCACACTTAAAAGCAGGTTTCTGATTAACCTTTTTATCATATTATTATTTTTTTACAATATAATTGACGATCATTTCTACACCTCTCGCGTCTTTAAACGCACCTTTATTGCTGTCGCTTGTAACCAAGTCTTGCAGTTGTAAAAAATCATCCTCCTTGTGTACGCGTTGTACAGCTTCGTTCTTGTATATGAAATCAAAGTGTGAAAGTTCATACATAGGATCTAAAGCGATCACTTTCACATTCATTGCAAAAGCATCAAGGGCGACGCTGGATGCTCCGGTAACCAGATAGTCTGATATATTTAGGAATTCAACAGCATTGGGGAGGTTTCTTTGAAACAGATTGTCTACAAAAATAACATTCCGTTCCCCCTCTATATCCCGGTAATACTGCTTTTGGTCTTTGGGGTGTAGCTTAAGCAAAAATTGGAAGTCTGGGTTTTGCAGGATGAACATCCTCAACAAGGTTATTGTCGCCTGATGACCTGAAACAGAAGTATTGTGTCCCGGGCCACTTAACGCGACTAAAACACGGCCTTTATATTCTGTTCCTTCCAGCGCATTAAACAAAAACTCTCTTGAAGAATTTTTTAATTTTTCCTGCAAAAGGATATTCCCAACAACCCATGTATTTCCTTTAAAGCCTGCACTTAGATAAGCCTTTCTGGAGATTTCATCCCATAAAAAAATATTCTGAACCTCACTGTAACCTGCCAATAAATAGTTGGGCGCTCCATTTTGAATCCGGCCATTTGCAATATTCAAGCCATTCAGTTCATGAATTAAAGCTCTTCCAATAACTGACAAGTCATAACCAATAACATGATATTGGTTAGAGTTTGCCTTTGCAACCTTCTTTACTGCCGCTAAAGCACTTTCAACAATGCCTGAAAAAAGTAATGTATTTAAGACTATATTTCGGGTAATTATTGTATTCCCTCTACTCCATAAACAAAACAACAAACGAATAGTATCAATAATATTTAGACAAATATATTTAAAGCTGTATCTCTTGTAAATTAATTTTACTAAAGTTGATTCAATACTTTTCTCCGACAAATACTTTAGCAAATCAGATCTAAATACAAAAACCTGATATGAATAATTGCCTTTTTTTAAAGCATTAACGACTAACTCCATAAAATCACAATGAATAAACTGAAAAGGCCAAAAAATAATTGCATCCTCTTTAGCTTCTTTAACAACAGGGACCGGGTAATAAAAACAAGATTTAATCAAGACCTTCATTAAAGCATTCTTTTTTATTGAGCTATTTTCCTGCAATAAATTATGTTCAAATTTAGATAATAATGATTTTAAAACTACTTTCCATTTATTCGATGGATGGATTTTAGTATAAAAGCTCACATACCAATCAATAAGGTTTTGGACTTTTTCTTTATTAATTGCCCCATTGTATATATTTGGGACGTTCAATTGCGTGTACTTTCCCATAAATTTGCTGAATACTTCAAACACTTTCTATCAGTTGAAGGGAGTAGGAACATCTATTGCAAGTCTTCCTTACTTTTCTGAGTGTCTAATTCATTGCTACTGGGAACAAGCGTAAACCTAGCTTTCTGTTTTAGGATTGGGTTTTCGATATATTTATAAGACAAAATGGCAATTAAAACAGTAAGTAGTGTTACTAAACCAAACACGAGCAAACTTTTACTTTGTGGGATATGATCTCCATTCTCGCAAACAGATAACCAAGCACATAGGCTTGAAAAGAATTGCTTTTAACTGCTTGAAATTGGTCTTGAAAATTATAGCTGCTCCGATGCCACCTATGGCCATGATGTCAATACGAGTTATACTAATGAATTTAACTAGAGCATCGGGTGCATGGAACAATCTCACCCCTAATTTGATAGAAAAATAGATACAAATCACCATGAGGAGCGTTCGAATCACGTGATTGTTTTTTTTAGAAGTAAGGGCCAAATAGCGTAAAATTGCTCTTCAGCTCCAATAGACCAATGTTGTGTGATCGTCCTGATACGAAAATCGACGGCATAAGCTAAATTCGCTAACATAAATATATATAAGAGAGAAGCATTGAATAAATTCACAGGTGTAGGTACGATGTTGAAATGCATTAATATCAAGGAAATAAAAAATGACAAATAATAAATCGGCCAAATCCGTAATATTCTTCTGAAATAAAAATACTTCAAATTAATAACGCCATTATCTCGTTTTTCTGATAGCAAAAGAAAGGTAAGGAGGAAGCCGCTTAGCACAAAAAACATATCCACTCATTTCATTAGTATAGAAGCCCACCGCTTGTAAGCCAAACCTTCCAAGGAACTGGTCTGTATGCCAAACAACGACAATTAACGCTGCGATCGCTCTTATTCCGTTTAGCCCGGGGAAATATATTGGAGTAACTTTCAAAAAAATTTAACTTATTTGTGATGAAAAGAACGATACTCCTATACAGTTCGGAGTTGTTCGTTTGTAATTGAAACTTTTAAAAGTACAACTTCGATCTTCGATCGTCTTTTTTGCTATTCATGCAACAGCACCGAAATACCCTAAAAGCAGAGCCTCTCGACCTGAATCTTAAATAGAGGGAATATTAAATTTTTTTTCTAAAAAGGGGATATTTATTTGGTAGTCATTAAAGTAATAATTTGTCAACGCATACCTTATTCCTTCCTTAATAGGACTTCCCCGATGTATTCCGAAAGTGTTTACGAGTATTAAAGTGCCGGCGCGGGCGGTGAAGGTTCTTTTTTGGTATTTAGATAGTTCCAATAATCTATTGACTTCTTCATGCGTAAACCTAGATTGATTGCTTTTCATATTCGCCGACCAGATACATTTATATAAAGATGAATAATTGTTAGTGCCTGTAAGGTACTCAAACGGACCGTTTTCTTCATTTACATCTGTGAGGTATAATATTGATTTAAATTGATATGGCTTTGCGGTATCACGATGCCAGCCTTGACCGGAACCAAGATTGTGTGGAGCTGCCGTAATCCTACCAATTAAAGTGTGGAAATTTGTTGTAGGTGTCTGGTTGAAGGCATTTGCCATTTTATTTAAATGAGCGTCAGCGTGGTACTCTTTTATGAGAGATGATAATCGATCTGCACCATAAATTCTACAGTCTGCATCGAAATCATCTTTCCATGTATATTTAGGATATGTATCAAACAGATAATCGATTTCTTTTATCATTTGATTACATCTCTCTTTGCTATAGTAATCTGAAATAATGGCAAAACCGATTTGTTTTACCTCATCTATTACTTCTTTTTCATCAGCCGATAATGTTACCTGAACTCGATGTTTATTTATTTTTGTTAAAGCTTTTTGAATATGGCGATATTGATTTATTGATTCTTGTAATTTACTTATCATGGCTTATATTACTTTTAGATTATTGAATAATGAAATCTTCCCAGTTATAAATTACTATCCCATTAGATTTACTCGCAAATCTTCCCCGGTAATAATCCCTGTTGAGCAATTCACCCGGAGACAGTTGTCGTGTTGGATTGCCCAGTGTTTCTCTCCATTCCGGGTATTCGCTCTCAATAGCTTCCCATTGCTGTTGAGAAGTTTGGTCAGCGAAAGAGCGAAGTTCCCGGAGTTGCTCCGGATTTACAGACACCGGCCCGTCTTTCGTTTCTGACGGGAGTAACACTGTAAAATGGCGCTCAATAGATGAAGCTCCCAGTGCCAAAGCTATTTTGCTGGCCCATAAGCCGGTTTCTACCGGTTTTGAATGGTCGCTGTATCCGACTTTCTGTGTGAACTGTTTAAGCCAGTCCATACGGCTCAGGTGCAATTCGTGAAGTGGGGTAGGGTAGAGCGTCACGCAGTGCAAAAAGTCGAAATCACTACCTGCCAATATTTGGGCCGCCTGTTCAATTTCTTCATCAAAAGTAGCGCCGGTAGATACAAAGATTCGGTTCCAGTACTGTTTGACATCTCGCAGGAGCGGATAGGAAGCGCAATCATAACTGGCAATTTTCACTGCATCATATCCCATATCTTTTATTTCCTGGACCGCGCTTCGGGTAAAAGCCGTCGTAATTGCCAGAGCGCCGGCCTTGTGACACTCCTCTACAAACCAGGCCTCATCATCCGGCGAAAGATCCAATAAAGAGAGTCTTTCCAGTTCAGGCTGAAATGGTCGCTTGATTACTTGCACGATTCCACCCGCTCCGACGAGCCCTTCTTCAAATCGCTCCCGAAAGGTTAACTCACCGGATCGGATGGCTTGAATTTTTACATAATCAGCACCGTTTTCGGCCGCAGCATGAATCATGCGTTTTAAAATATCCCGGTTGCCATTGTGGTTCTGACAACATTCTGCAATTAATACGGGTCTCATATTTTATTTAATTTTAAAATTGTATTAGGCATCAGTATTGAATTGCCTTTAAAAATTTTCTGGTAATAAATGCCCTTGTAGCATAAATCGAATCTTGGCCATATCCGCCCGAATGGGGCGTTATGAGCAAGTTGTCGTGCTGTCGGGCATAACAGAGCAAGGGATGCGCTTCGGGTGTCGTATGCTCCCAACTGCTATCGCCCTCCAGGACGTCAAGCGCTGCGCCAAAAAGATCATTGCTTTCGAGGGCTTGTAAAAGAGCCTTTTCTTCAATAACTTCACCCCTTGAAGTATTAACAAGAATCGCTCCTTTTTTTAAAAGCGCGATTCGTTCTCTATTTAGAAAATGGTAATTTGGTGGAATGGAAGGGATGTGTATAGAAATTACATCACTTTCCTGTAACAACTGCTCTAAAGAAACTGCGATAATATCGGGCGGTAAAGATTTGAGTTGTTTTTCATCATTGTCAGCTACGAAGACTTTCATACGAAAAGCAGCTCCGTAACCGGCGACTATCTTTCCTAAACGACCATATCCGATAATGCCCAAAACCTTTCCGCCTAATTCGCTTGCCAGAAAAGGAGTCCTCGTCCAGTTTCCTTTTTGAACGCTGTCAAAAGCATAGGGAATGCGCCGTATGAGCGCCAGTAAAAGTCCCCAGGTATGTTCTGCCGTGCTATGAATCGTATTTAAGAATTCAGTTTCTCCTCTAAGGCTAATCACTTGAATGTTTCGCTCCCCGGTTTCCCGCAAATCAATATGATCCAATCCGGTGGTAGGTGTAATGATGAACTTCAACGTTTCCGCAGCCTGAACAACTTCTTTCTCTATTGCAATGCCGAGTTTGATGAAAAGCGCTTCGTAGGGTTGTGCATCCAGAAGCTTCAACAGTTGCTTCTTCGATTGTATATTGTGGTAATTCACCTCTCCCAAACTTTCTAATAACTGGAGACTCGCTTTGTCATAACATTCCGGTTCCGTATGTAATATTTTCATAAGGAACCCTTGCGGCTAAAAAGAAATGCTGCAAAATCAAAATCTAGCAATGAGTCGATATTGACTGATTGTTCCGGCTTCATCACCAATGCACGACAATCTTTACCCTTAAACGATCCCGACATCAGTGTTTTTCGTCGGGTGAGGTAGATGGCGCCATTTCGGATAAACACAGGAGTGAGTTCCTGCCGGGGCTGATTTTCGTAGGCTTCGCAAAAAGGAGGGTCTATCAACTGGCCTCCATTGATATATTTCATTCTTGCAGGGTGATGTCCGCCTACATCCACCACACTGATGACGCTGTCTGCTCCGGTAAGTTCCAACATTTCAATCGCGTTGTCAATATCCTCAGCGGTTCGGAAAGGGGTGGTCGGCTGAAGCATGATCAGCGCATCATATTGAAAACCGAATATTTGTTCCATTTGTAATAGCGCATGCTGCATAACAGGAATGGCTTTGGCGCTGTCGGTAGCCAATTCGGCAGGACGCATGAACGGCGTTTCGGCGCCTCTTTGCCGGGCTATCAGGGCTATTTCTTTATCATCTGTTGAAACAATAAATTTGTGCAGCCGCTTCGATGCGCCCGCTGCCTCAATGGTATGTGCAATCAAAGGCATGTTGCCCAGTATCCGAATATTTTTACCGGGTACTCCTTTAGAGCCGCCTCTTGCTGGGATTACCCCTAATACTTTCATAAAAGAGAGGATTTTACATAACTCAGACCCAGATAAACACATGGCTTAACGGTCAAAATATTTTCGTGCCGGAACAAATTCCAGCCATCAAAAATAATCGGGGCATCATTCATCCGGCGCACCATATCATAGAGGTTTATTTTTTCAAAAATTTTATGATTATTCAAAAACAGGACTGCATCTATTCGATCAAACCCGGATGGGATATCAACCGGAATGAAGCCTTCACTTGCAATTTCCTCCGGGCGGGCTATGGGGTCGTACGCATAAACTATTTTTAGTTCATTCAAAAAAAGCATTCCGATTTCAATCGAAGAAGAGTTGCGAATGTCTCCGGTTTCCGGGTGCCCTTTAAAAGCCATACCGCAAAGCAGAATTTTGGCTTCTTCCGGGTTTTTGCCGATCGTTTTAAGCTGGTTCCAAACTACGTTGAAAACATGATGATGCATCAATTCATTAATCTGCCGGCCTTTGCGGAAAATATCGCCTGTAAACCCCAATTTATCGCCGCTTGAAGCAAGTATATGAGGATCTTTTGTCAGGCACGGTCCGCCGACACCGGGACTGGGCAGTGGCACAGGGTCACGGGGATAGCCTTCATTGGCGGCTTTTATCACATCTACTACGTTGATGTTGTATTTCGATGCAATTAAGGCCATTTGGTTGGAGAAGGCAAAGATATAATCCCGAAAAGAATTGTTCACCAATTTTGCCATTTCCGCAGCTTCCATACTGTCAACCCGTACGATAACCGGGGTAACATCTCTGAAAATCGCCGCAGTTGCTTCGGTAGAATCCGGGTCGTAACCGCCGATGATCTGTGGTAACGAACGCAACTCTTTCAAAGCTTTACCTTCTGCTGTTCTTTCAGGCGCAAAAGAGAGGTGAAAGTCTAAACCGCATATTAATCCCGATCCTTTTTCAAGAAGGGGTTTGACGAAATTTCGAGAGGCCCCCATCGGGACGGTTGAACGGAGGATCACTAAATTTCCGCGTTTCAAATGAGAGGCAATTTTGCGACAGGCATCTTCGAGATGCTTCATGACCGGAATCTTTTCGCCGTCTGGCCCCTGTTCAACGGGGGTACCGACAGAAATGATATAGACATCTCCTTCTGCGGGTAGGTTTTCACTTGTACGGAATCGCTTGTTGATATGCGATTTTACCAGTTCAGGCAGCCCGATTTCGTGAATATATGATTCGCCTCTTTCCAAAACAGCCCGCCTCGAAGCGTCAATTTCTACACCGGTCACCTGAAAGCCTTCGTCGGCTAAAACCAATGCCATAGTAAGACCTACGTAACCCAATCCTACTACCACCAAATTTCGATGCTTCGCAATCCTTTGTTCTATGAGTTGATGATAATCCAGAACACGGACGGGTCTTCTAAGTGAATCAACCAAAACGATCTTACTTAAAAAACGATTACTTTTTCGACCTCTGGCGGTCAATTCTCCGGGCAGCGCTTCGAGGATATCCCCAATTGTAGCATGTTCTGAAAAGGTAATTGGATTGCTTTGCATGCAATCACCGGCCCGTAGATCAAGCGTATTTTTTTGCACAATGGCGCGCCTGATATCCCCATCTGTAATGGTTCCAATCAGAATATTTTCCGAGTTTACCACTAAAGCAATTCCGGCGGGCAGCTGATATTGAACAGCTTGATTAAAAAGGTGATACAAGGATACGATGTCGGTAGAAACCGAACAAAAAAGCTTTTCAATGGGATTCAATTTCATCTTAGTTTAGCTGAGAGAGGATATAGTTGGCTGCTAATTCCGCCCCTCCACAAGAGGCTTCTGCTAATTTGCTCTTTGCTTTGAGGATGACTTCATTTCGAAAGATGTCTTTACAAGCACTCTCCATTATTGTCGGATCATCTCCTAATAAATTCCAACCCCAACCTTTTTCTTGAATGACGCTTGCATTATGAACCATTTCGGCATTGGATTTTTCGCCAATCGCCATTATGGGGATGTTGAAAGCAACAGCATCTGTTAATATTCCAATGCCCGGTCGGGCAATAACAATATCTATTTTTTTGAATGCCGTCTCACTGAAATCAAACAGACGAAGGCGATCTATTCGGGGATGTATTGCCTGAAAAAGGCGTTGATCAACATAGTATTCCACTTCCGGAATTTCTATTAGTTGCTTTAACAATCCAAGCCCTTCAACAACTCTCTTTGAAGTGCCGCCGACTGTTATCAACACTCTAAAGGTTGAACTTTTGCCTGGAGTTCTATAGGAGATATTATCACAAAACCACGGCAATGGGATCATATCGGTACCGCTCGTTACATCAGGCATAGCCATATCTTGTAACGCCAACATCTTGAATGTTCGATGATAGAGCAGCGCTTTTTCCTGTTCTGCTATGATTTGATAACCGGCAAGATAATAGGGACTCACAATAGATGACCATAAAAACGACCCCATTAATATTGCCTTTTCGTTATAAAATGCGGGGGTTACTAAATTGTCGGAAATCACGAGACTGTTTCCCTCGTTTTTTAATGCAGCTTGAATATCGAGAACCCATTTTTCATACTGATCTGCTTTATATTCCTGGGTGGAAAAATCAGGGCAGTGTTTCATGGAGTTGGTAACCCATTCTATACGGGATATGTCTGTAGTGTCACGCAGCCACTCCGGCAAAAATGTACTAAAAGCTTTAAGGTGCCGGCTATTGACATGAATGCGGATTCGAACAAAGGGATGAATGTCGTAAAGCGCTTCTACTGTTTTTAGCACCCTTCTAATATGCCCAAACCCATGCGCACAAGTGAAGAAGTCAATTCTTTTCAACCGATTTAATTATTAAAACTTTATAAGGACAAGTAATTTCTTGAGTAAATTATAATGATGACGAAAAGTGACTTCTCGTATAATTTTCTTTCTGTGTAACCAAGTCTTAAATGTATTTTTAAACAAGTGAAAATATATTTTGATCGCTTCAGCATTCTTATTTTCGGCTATCAATCCCTGACACAATTTAAACAAAAAAAAACCCTGCCCAAGAGAATATTCTGCCCATAACTTTTTATCATTTCGATATTCATTTAAAAAATATTCCCGCAAATACATGCTATTTATCGGCTTCTTAGTTTTGGGTATTGATTTCATGACTCCTACATCTTTCCGATAAGCGCTCATGATTTCATTAATGTAGAAAATTGGGCCGAAACAGGAAGCAACTAAAAACAAAGGTACATCTCCATATGGCATCTTAGAAATATAGCATATTTCTTTTTCGCCTATAATTGATTTCCTAAATGTAAATGAGCAGGTGTGAATTACATTCTGTTGTAATAAGTACGCAGTGTTTATATTGTAAACCCCTTTAGGCACGCGCTCTATATTTTTAATAAAAGCACCATTTTTATCTATTTCAATAATTTTTGAAAATACAGAAGAAAAACTTGGATTCCCCTCCAAAAAATCCACCTGCTTTTGCAGCTTCAGCGGGTCGGTCCAGTAGTCGTCCCCATCTAAGAGGGCTATATATTTCCCCCGGCATGTTTGCAATGTAGTGATGAAGTTATACCTGCCAGTAGGATTCCCGTTTATATATATTTTTTTAGATTGGTCTTGAAAGAGTACTTTTATTTTTTCCGGATATTTGATTTCATAATTTTTCACAATATCGGGAGTGATATCCTTTGAACCGTCCTCGCCAATCAGAATCTCAAAATCGAAGGTTGTTTTTTGTCCCAAAACGCTTTCTATTGCCTGCGTTATAAACTTCTCATGGTTATAGGCAAAGATGCAAACAGAAAGGAGCGGTGGTTTGGCTATATTTTTCTGCACTTCCATATGATATGCTTAAACAAACTTCCTTCTTCATGTAAAAAATCAAACAACGATTTCAGTTTGTTATAGTTTTTTTCAATTTCGCTCTGTGACACCAGTCCCCGAACGAGCATTATTCTCAATATGTTTTGGAACATGGTAATTCCATGATAATCTTCAACCGAAAAACCGCTATGCTCTATAATGGCTTGAAGCTCTTTTTTTGATTTAATCTGAAACTTGAATGTAGAATCTCCTTGCGATTCTTTAAAAAGTCTGTCTTCAAGTATTTCTATGGTTGCGTTGAGGTTTTCAAAGACCAATGTTCTGAACATCATACCTTCTATTTCCGGTTCGCTAAGGATAAAGACTCCGTTATTGATTAATAGTCGGTAGATATTCTCAATCGCACTTTTTTGATTTTCATTAAGGTAGTACAAAACGCCAATGGCCAGGATTGCAGAAAAAGTTTCAGGGTTAAAGGGTAGCTCGTCTGCATCAGTATGTATGATGCATAATTTCTCTCTGAACCCAAGTTCTTTTGCATGGGTGTTTAAGGAGCTTAAAAGTCTGTAATCAGAGTCTAAGCATACTATTTTTTCAAACCCTAAATCAACTAATATTTTTGTAAAACGGCCATCTCCACATCCGATGTCGAGTATGGGTTTAGAGCGATCTGTGTCTTGTAAAAAATTAGTTATCTCTTTTTGATAATAAGGTGTTTCCCAACTGATTTGATGGTGCTGGTTTTGCGTCAATTCTCTAAGGATGGCGCCTTTGGGCATGTTTTCATGAAACTCATTGGAAAGTGTTTTTTTTACGATTCCTTTAATGATGCCTTGTTCGTCATAAGATATAGTTTTTCCCTGATTTTGTAAAAAAGTAGCCCTTGAGCTGAATATATTTTTAATCCAGGCGGTCATTCTTTTATTTCGATTGTTAAGTATTTGTTCATATTGTAAATCAATTCTATCATTTCTTCTTCATTGGTGTATTGTAGTAATAAAACGCCCAGTCTGTTGGCAGAACTGGAAAATGAAGAGATGCGGTCGCCGGGTTTAAAATTGTAGTGTTCGTAGAGCAGGTGTTTATTGAGTATTTCAGATTTGGTAAAGGATTTTACCGCACCGCTCTTAGAAGCATGTACTACATAATGAGAAAAAAAGCGCCGTTCTTCGCCAAGCCTGAGATCAGTGCAATCTTCGCCGAGTGCCGTTTTTATGCTGTATTCTTTCATGTCAACGCCGGTAGAAAATGCAGTTAGCTCCGGGATCATATTGCCCCCGTTTCTGGGACCTATTTCTAAAATATAGACATTGTCTTCATTATCTACCAAAATATCGAAATTGAGCGCTCCCATTTTCATTCCAACACAGGATAAAAGTTTTTGTACTTCCTGATGCACCTTTTCTACAATATGCGGTTCGTGCAGCGTAGGAATACTTACGGAGCAAGGCAGTAATGGGTTTGTTTGAGAAAAATGGATGTCTCCGAAGCAACGAAAAACTAATTCGCCGTTGACCAAAAAACCGTCACCGCCAATTTGGTAGCCTTTTTTATAGATAAACTCCTCAATGATGACAATGCCGGCTTTTGAAAAAGAAATGGCAGCCTGAAACCCTGCCTCAAAGGACTGATTTGTTTTTTCGATTTTATATATTCCCTTACTTCCTGATGAATCCACAGGTTTAATTATGGTGTCTTTGCCGATAGATGTATGAAATTCAAGCGCTTCTTTATAGGTTGTTACTGCTTTTGCACGGGGCATTAAAAAACCGTTTTCCTGCATAAACTGCCGAAATAGATCTTTTCTCGACATAATTTCTACCACGGCGTATGGATTGGTAGGCAGCCCCAATTTTTCAGCTACAAAGGCAGCCGTTGGCGCAGCAGGGTCGGAGGCATAGGCCAAAATGCCGTCTATGGAGAGCCGTTGCGCCAATTCCAACACTTTTTCTTTATCTGTGGTACTTACATTGTGGTATTCATCTGCAAACGGATGACCGGGGTTATTCGGCAGGTAATCGCAAGTGATCACATAGCACTCCATTTCCTTTGCCTTTTTAATTGCAGAAACTTGTATATCTGCTCCGCCGAGCATAAGCAGTTTTTTCTTTGTACTCATGATCGCTATCTATTACCGCTCAATATCAGAACTCAACGCCCAATCCATTTTTGGCTTCACCACCCCTTCTTTTTTCCCCATCCATCCCAAAGTGTCAGCGGGCTTTGAGGTCAATTCAAAAGAAACCGGTTCGGAAACGCTGAGTACAACTACGCCCCGGTTGCGTACCAGAAGCAGTTTTGAGATGGTATAAGTGCCGTGGTGCATCAGGTCGGCGGGAATTTCGCAGGCGGCTTTCAGGATGCCTGTATTGAAGTGTTGCGCTTGCAGCGCTCTGCTGGAACCGCCTACAAACACTAAGTTTCCATATTCGTCCACGAGATGAAAGGTCACATCGAGGTTGGTATTGTCTTCTCCGGTGTAGAGGAAGTCGAACTCTAAGCGAAAGCCTTGTCCTTCCTGCAGGGGCCAGTCGTGGCCGGGCAGGGGCATGACTTCTGCGCGCAGGAATTTAGCTTCCTGATTGCCGGGGGCATTGTCGGGTGTGTATTGCAGGCAGCGTTGCACATCGGCGTATTCTTTGAGGTAAAAGTCAATGGCTTCATCGGCCATGCCCATGAAGCGCAGGGCGCCGTTTTTAAGCACCAATCCATTGCGGCAGAGGTTGCGCACGGCCATCATATTATGACTCACAAACAGCACCGTCCGTCCTTGCGTGGCTACGTCTTCCATTTTCCCGAGGCACTTCTTCTGAAACTCCGCGTCTCCCACCGCCAGCACCTCATCAATGATCAATATTTCCGGTTCCAAATGTGCGGCTACGGAGAACGCGAGGCGTACTTTCATGCCGGAGGAGTAGAACTTCACGGGGGTGTCCAAGTATTTTTCCACGCCGGAGAAGTCCACGATTTCGTCGAGTTTGGTATTGATTTCGCGGCGAGTCATGCCGAGGATGGTGCCATTCATGAAGATGTTTTCGCGGCCGGTGAGTTCGGGGTGGAAACCGGTGCCTACTTCGAGCAGGGCGGAGACGCGGCCTTTGAGGCGTACTTCGCCGGTGCTGGGTTCGGTGATGCGGGAGAGTATTTTGAGCAGGGTGCTTTTGCCGGCGCCGTTGTGGCCGATGATGCCGAGTACTTCGCCTTGTTGTACTTCAAAGTTGATGTCTTTGAGTGCCCAGAAGATGCTGTCGTCGTCGGCGCCGAACCGGCTCATGGATCGGAGTCGGCGCAGGTTGTCGAGGGGTGCGCGGAGGATGCCGCCGATTTGACCGAGGAAGGTATCGGGGCGGTTTTCGCGCAGACCGATGCGGTAGCGTTTGGAGAGGTTATGGACTTGGATGACTGGGTTGCTCATTTGAAACGCACAGTTTTTTTATTTTTGAAACACATAGAGACATAGTAACATAGGCGGTTATTTCTCTATTGAAACGCACAGTTTTTTTATTTTGAAACGCAAAGAGACATAGTAACATAGGCGGTTATTTCTCTATTGAAACGCACAGTTTTTTTATTTTTGAAACACATAGAGACATAGTAACATAGGGGGTTATTTCTCTATTGAAACGCACAGTTTTTTTATTTTTGAAACACATAGAGACATAGTAACATAGGCGGTTATGTCTCTATTGAAACGCACAGTTTTTTTATTTTTGAAACACATAGAGACATAGTAACATAGGCGGTTATGTCTCTATTGAAACGCACAGTTTTTTTATTTTGAAACGCAAAGAGACATAGTAACATAGGCGGTTATGTCTCTATTGTAGCGTACAGTTTTTTTATTTTGAAACGCAAAGAGACATAGTAACATAGGCGGTTATGTCTCTATTGTAGCGTACAGTTTTTTTATTTTGAAACGCAAAGAGACATAGTAACATAGGCGGCTTTCTATGTCTCTATGTTTCTATGTGTTTCCATAAAAAGAAAAGGAAATCTTTGCGTTTTCATAAAAAAAGAAAAGGAAATTTATGTGTTTCCATAAAAAAAGAAAGGGAATGTATGTGTTTCACTCCGGAAGGAGGTTGAAGTATTGATTGACGAAAGTTTTCTGGCCTTCGTTAAAGATATTGCGGCAATTAAAATTGATGAGGATGGCTTTAGGTACTTTGAGCAAGCGGGCGTAGGTCATAGCCTGAGCATCGAAAATGGGGTGCCATTCGGCCACAGCTTTGATTTCGAGCACAATGCAATCCTGAACGAGCATATCAAGGCGTAGTCTGGAGTCGAGTGTATTACCTTTGTAAAGAAGCGGTATGCTGAGTTGCCGGACGACCTTGAGGTTGCGGTTTTCAAGTTCGTAGGTCATGCATTCTTCATAAACTTGTTCGAGGAGGCCAGGCCCCATTTCCTGGTGTACGTCTATGGCAGCGCCGATGATTTCGTAGGTGAGCTCAGTTAGATATTGTTTAGTGATGACTTCCATGATGTAACGGATCGCTTTTTTATTTCGAACACATAGTTTTTTTATTTTAAACACATAGAGACATAGAAACATAGACGGCTAAGTCTCTATTATTTCAAACAGGTTTTTTATTTTAAACACATAGAGACATAGAAACATAGACGGCTAAGTCTCTATTATTTCAAACAGGTTTTTTTATTTTAAACACATAGAGACATAGAAACATAGACGGCTAAGTCTCTATTATTTCAAACAGGTTTTTTTATTTTAAACACATAGAGACATAGAAACATAGACGGTTTTCTATGTCTCTATGTTTCTATGTGTTTCCATAAAAACTTTTGGCGCAGGCCGATGCGGTATCGTTTGAAGAGGTTTTGGACTTGGATGACGGTATTACTCATGATAATGGTAAACGGAATTTTGTGTGGTGTTTGGGAGCCGCGTGTCCGTTCGGCATTCGTGTGTCCCGCCAATGGTGGGGTTGAAAATATGGATAATATCCTTTTTGTCAATCAATTACACAATCGTGGCATCGTTCTTTTTCTGGATAAAAAGAACCAAAAATCACGGCTTTACAGGTTTTTTAACGTTCCGCCGAATCGAAAAAACCTAAACCCGACAAACTCGCTTTTGGCATTTGTATCTACCCTCAGCATTGTAGGTTGTTTAACTGTTTGCTTCGCGTCGGGTAGTGGTTTTGCTCATACAGTGTCGGCCTTTTAACGGTTTTTTCGACCCGGCTCCACTAAAACCTGTAATGCCGGTCCTCGCGTTGCGTTGCTGATGCTCATGCTGGCTGTTGTTGCAGGCGCTGGGGCAGCAATTGCTTTAATTGTTGATTTTCTCTTTTTAATTGCTCATTTTCAGTTGCTAATTGCTGAATTTTCTGTACAGATGAAGCAACTTGTTGCAGCATCTCCTTCAATTGCTTTTTCAGCGCATCAGCAGCCTGCATTGATAAGGTGCGCTTTAAGAAAATCACTGTCTTTGGTAATAATGATGCGGTTTTCTTTTTCGGCCAAGTCAATAATAAAAAAGTCACCGCTTAAATTTTCTCGGGGTAAATCTCTTGTATGAATGGCATCGTGACCTTGCTTTCTCAGCCATGATTTTAAGGATAGGGGCAACTGTGCATCCACAAGAAACTTCATCAGGCGGCGACTACTTTGTGAATGCTGTTCACTTTTACAAGTCTTGAAGCAAACACGAGACAGGCCTTGAGATCATCTTCTTCGAGGTCGGGGTAGTCCTCCAGAATTTCCTGATGTGTCATTCCGGCAGCGAGGATATCGAGGATGAATTCCACCGGGTATCTAAGGTTGCGTACGGTCGGTTTACCGAAACATACGTTCGGATTAATCGTAATTCTTTTTAAGATATCGTTAGATTCCATCATTGTATAGGCTTTGAGAAATAATTGAACTGATAAAACATGGACTGGGAAGAAATGGTTGCTACTATCGTCAGAGCTTCTAAAGGCTACTTCGGGTTTCATGGGAGTAACAATATGGACTATGTCTCTATGTTACTATGTGTTTCAAAAAAAAAACGGTGCAAAGATTACCGCTACCGGTGCTACGTTATGGTTATTTAATGCTTGGGCGAAACAAAAATGCTTTCCACATCCATTTGGAAATCGGATAACACTTTGCTGGTCAGCAGGTCGCCTTCGGTAAAGGGCACGCTGCCGATGTAGGCGCCGGCTTCATTGTGGGAATAGATAATAATGAACTCGTGTTCGGGGTCAACGACCCAGTATTCCTGCACGCCGGCGTTTTGGTAAAGCGTTAATTTGTCTTTCATTTCGCGGCGGGTGTTACCGGGGGAGAGAATTTCCACGACCAGATCAGGCGCGCCGATGCAACCTTGCTCGTCCAATTTGCCGGGGTCGCAAATGACTACAATATCCGGCTGAACAACGGTATCTATTTTGGCGCCTTTCACCTTGTGTGGAGGCAGGGGGAGTCGCACATCGAAGGGCGCGGTGAATACCTGGCAGGAATTGCCACGAAGGTGATTGTACACTTCGTTGAAGATGAACCCGGTAATGCGCTGGTGCCGCACGTTGGGTGCGGGCGACATTTTGAATACCCAACCCCGGATCAATTCTACTCTCTCCTGAAATCGCCAACTGAGATAGTCGGAATAAGTATATTGTTTCGCCAGATCGAGTTGATTAAAATCGGTGATCACGCTCATTTTTTTCTAATTTCTTGTTGGAACGTTTTTTGTTTCGAGTTTCTTTTTAGTACAAGGATTGTTTCGAGTTTTTTCTTGGAACAAACCCGCAACCCGCAACCCACAACCCGCAACCCAAAACCCAAAACACTTCACGCCACATCCGCAAACACCCTTTCCATTCTCCTGAAATAAAATGCCCCGAACAAAAACAGGAAGAGCGATACGGCGCCGCCGGTAGCGATCCAGTCCCAGGGCATGGGCTGCGTGCCGAGCAGGGCTGCGCGGAATCCTTCGATGACGCCTACCATCGGGTTGAGGCTGTACCAGAACTGATATTGCTCCGGCACATTGCTCGTGGGATACACCACGGGAGCGGCGTACATCAGCAGTTGTACCACGAAAGTGACGGCGTGTTTCACGTCGCGGTACTGCACGGCCATGGCGCTCAGGAGCATGCCGAGGCCCAATGAGGCGAGCAGCAAAATGAGGATGAGCACGGGCAGGAACAGCGCCCAGATCGTAGGGACGAATTTGAAATACACCATAAAACCGGCCAGCATGACGAGGCCGATGGCAAAATCGAGCAGCTTGCTGAATGCCGCCGACAGGGGTAATACCAATCGCGGGAAATAGACCTTCGTGATCATGTTGGCATTCTGCACCAAGCTGTTGCTCGACTCCGTGAGGGTGTTGGAAAAGTAATTCCAGGGCGCCATTGCGGCAAAGCTGAAGATGACATACGGCACGCCGTCGCTGCTGATGCCGGCCAGATTGCCGAACACCACGGTAAAAACCAAAGTGGTAAACAGCGGCTGTATGATGGCCCAACCCACGCCGAGTATGCTCTGCGCATAGCGCGCTTTGATGCCCCGGATGGTGAGGAAATAGAGCAGGTCTTTGTAGCGGGTCAGCTCTTTCCAGTCAATGAGGCGCCAGCCGCTGGAAGGGCGAAGGATGGTCCAGTTGGTCATTTATGCAAATAAACTTTTCAAAGTTTCCCAAAAAGGCTTTTTTGCCGGTTGTTCAGTATCGGTTTTTTCTTCGTCCTCGTATTCCGCATCATAAATGGTGACCATAAATCCGTCGGAAATATTTTGAAAGGTAGGCATCGGTAAGCCGGCTTCTTCCAATGCGTACAAAATTCGGTGGATGCCGGAGCCGTATTTCTCAATGAGGCCAAGGGTTTTACAAAAATCTGCTATGAGTTTATTCCTGGGCGAAGATTTATAATTGTTAGACAACAGGTCCTCCACGGTGATGTTGTCGGGCAGTCTGCCGGGGTTGTAGAATTCGATTTTGTGATTAAAAATTTTGACAATCGAATCGGAGGAAGCGCGGTAGTCGCGGTGAACGATCATGTTGATTATAATTTCGCGCAGGGCCTCCGGCGGGTATTGCCAGCGCTCCGTATTTCTGGCTTCCCCGGTGATGATGATTGCTTTATTAATGTGCTTTTTGACAAAAGCGAGTACATCTTCCACCTGGGTGAGAATATCCGTTTTGGTGCGCGCACTGTCCTTGATGGAGATATTCGACTGAAAACGGCCCAATTCTATGGTGGTAAGTACAGAGTCTTCTTTCGTGAAAAGTAAAAAAGCGGCGTTGGTCACTTCTCCATTTCTGATAAGCTCGTTTTTGAGCAGAAAAGTGAGGGGGTCTTCTGTGATGCGTCGGAGGGCCGAGTTGGCGCCGTCTATCGCGATTTGTACTTTTTCAAATGAAATGTCTTCCAACCGGAATTGAGGATTGAGATGATAATCCCAGCTTGTGTTGAAAGACTGAAGGTGCATATTCACCACCTCGGAAGTACTGAGGACGTGATTGGCATTCGTTACTCTTTTAAAATATTTTCCGCGCACAGCAACCGGTTTGACGGGATGCTCCTGAATGCTCAGCACCACAACCGTTTTTCCTTCGATGGTTACCGATGTTGCTTCCGGGATGATGGCCGGCGAGGTTTTGGTTTTGATTTCATTGAGCCAGTTCTGAACCGATTCCGGCTGGACACTCACCCCGCTGACGGCGCCCTGATCGGAAACGCCTATACAAACCTTTCCGCCGGCAGTATTGGCAAATGCCGCCAATGTTTCAATGGCTTCCGCAGCGAAGTTGTTTTTGAACTCCAACGTTTGACTTTCGCCGCCGGCGATCAGTTGCATGAGTTTTTCCTGTGTCATCCTCGTAAACGAATCGCACCGAATGAAAGTTTTCCGGCGATGTATGCCCCCGCAGCCTTGAAAAAAGCGAGCGGGTTGTCCCAATAAACGCCAAGGATTTCTCCGGCCTCCAAAGGTGATTTCAACATACTGCGCAGCGTGATGCTCAACTTCACCCGTGGAATGCGTCGGGCAAAAATGCGCTTCACTTCTCCTTCAAAATTATCGTGAATCAATTCAAACGTGCGAATGGCCGCCTGATACTTCCGGGCCAGTTGCTGATTGGACAATACGCCGGAGCCGTAGCGATACACGGCCATATAATCGGGCAGCAAGTGTGCGCGACCGGATTGCAGGCAGAGCATGTACAGCGGGAAATCGCCGAGCGGCGATTGTAGCAGCCAGGAGGGTAGGGGGAGGTAATTGGTGCGCAGCACCACGGAGGGCGTATGCACGAAATTGCCGTAGCGCGCAAAGTTGAGGATATCGGTATCCGCTTTGGGCGGACGAGTGAGCCAGTCTTCCACCAATTCGCCGTCGCGCAGCACTTTTACGGGGTGATAACACAAATTCACCTCCGGATGCGCTTCCATAAAATCCACCTGTTGTTGCAGCTTGTGCGGATCGGTCCAATAATCGTCGCCTTCGCAGAGCGCGGTATATCGGCCGGTGCAAGCCGAGAGCGTTTGTACAAAATTGGGCATCATGCCGATATTGGTATCGTGCAGCAGCAGGCGGATGCGGTCGGGGTATTTTTCCTGATAAGCCTCGCAAATGCGGCGCGTACCGTCGGAAGAGCCGTCTTCGCCGATGACCAACTCAAACGGGAAATCGGTTTCCTGCATCAACACCCCCTCAATGGCCTGCGCGATGTACGGCTCATGATTGTAAGTAATCATGCAGACGGATGCGAAGGGAGCAGGAGCGTCACTTGTTATTTTATTAGGCATGCTGTACTATGGCGCGGGGCGAGCCGACCTTATTCATTTTAGCGGAAAAAGGTTTGAAAATCCGTTAAAAACGCCATACTGTTTGAGTCCGCCCGAAAGGCGGACGAAGTTTATGGCGTTTAGGATTTTCAAACCTTTTCTGATCTCGGAGAGGTCATACAACCACACATTGATAAAATTCCGGCAATACGGCATTTAATGTTCGACCTCTCCGAGGTCGTTTCACGCTTTAAATTATTTATCTACAAACGTTTGACCTCTCCGAGGTCATTTCCAAAATTCGGATGACTCATGTTTCATCGTGCACAAACTCGCGGTTCTTATTTAGCTATGAGCTTAAAGTTCCAGCGCTGCCAACGTCTTAATCACCCTTGCCGGTACCCCCGCAGCCACACAATTATCAGGCACATCCTTCGTCACCACGGCGCCGGCGCCGATGACGGCGTTGGTTCCGAGGTTGACTTTGGGCAGCACCACGGCGTGTGCGCCGATTTGGCAAAAATCGCCGATGCGGCATTGGCCCAGCAGAGACGCGCCGGGACTGATTTCACAAAACCGGCCCACCTGCGCATCGTGATGTACCCGCGCACCGGAGTTGATGAGGCAGCCCTCGCCGATGATCGTGTCTTCGCCGATGAAGCAAAAGGTCATGATGTTCAGGCCCCGGCCCAATTGCGTGCTTTCGCCGATGATAGCCGAAGGGTCCACGGCGTTGCTGAGTATAAAACCTTCTTTTTCCAAGAGTTGCGTGAGCCGGTAGCGGTACAGCGGATGGCCGAGCGCGGGGCTGAACTGCTGCATATCGGGGCGAAGCGCCCGCACCGCATCGGCACTGTTTACGACGGGCCAGCGATCAAAGATGAGCTGGCCTTCCGCTGTGTTGATGTTGTCGAAAAACAGAAAATCGCTGTACCCGGCGCGGAGCAGCACTTGCAACACTTCTTTGGCATGGCTTCCGGCCCCGGCAATCAGCATATCAGTGAAATACTTTTGACAACCTGTCTGCAATAAAATCCGCCTCTTCTAATGCGAGCGAGTGGTACAGCGGCAGGCAAAGCACCCGCCGGGCAATGTCTTCGCTGTGCGGCAGATGCGTGTGCGCGGGTAGGTATTCCAGCGTGTTCAGGCTGGGATAAAAATACCGCCGCGTATAAATATGATGCTGTTCCAATTGTTCCATGGCGCGCAGCAGCGTGGTTTCATTTTCAAAAATGACCGGGTAATAAGAGCAGTTCCACTCGGCGTCCGGTTGTATGGCGGGGCGGCGGAGCGGCAGGCGGTCTATGACGGCGTTGTAGCGCGCGTGCAGCGCTTTTCGTTGCGCCAGAATTTCCTCCACATACGGGAGGTTGCATAAGCCCATGGCGGCATGAAATTCGGAGTTTTTGCCGTTGATGCCCGGCAGTGCGAAGTTGTACGGGCCGTCGTGGCCGAAGTTGCGAAGGTAGGCCATTTTTTGCAGGAGTTCGGGGTCGCGGGTCATCACGGCGCCGCCTTCGGTGGTGTGAAACAGCTTGGTGGCGTGAAAACTGGCCGTGCTGATGTCGCCGTAATCGAATGCTGAGCGGCCTTTGTATCGGGTACCGAAACAATGCGCTGCGTCGTAAATCACTTTCAGTCCGTGTCGCTGCGCAATGGCCTCAATGGCCTCCACATCGCAGGGGTTGCCATACACATGGGTGGCCAAAATGGCAGAGGTACGGGGCGTCACAACAGCTTCGATGCTCTGCGGGGCAATGTTGAGCGTGGCGGGGTCTATGTCGGCAAACACCGGTTGGCAACCTTCCCACACAATGCTGCTCGTGGTAGCCACATACGAAAACGGCGTGGTAATGATTTCCCCGCGCAAGGCCAGCGCTTTGATGGCGATTTGCAGTGCAATGGTGCCGTTGCCGAGAAACAACAGGTGCTCCATGTCTAAGTATTCCATCAGGCGCCGTTCCAATTCATGTACCAACGGCCCGTGATTGGTGAGCCAGTTGCGCTGCCAAATGCCCTCCAGATAGCGGTCGTATTCCGGCCTGGGCGGAAGAAAAGGTTTTGTGACGGGAAGCAAGGTTTTATTTTTAATGTTAAAGTGGGGGAAGGTTAAAGGTTAAAGGTTAAAGGAGGCTTTTAGCTTCGCTATTTTTTTTATCAATCCAGCCGTCATTTTTAATAAAAACCAATTCTGTCAGCCACAATACCTTGGGGTCAAAGGGGCGATTGAGATCGGTAATGTCGAAAAGCCGATAACCGCGAGCTTCCATGAAATTGAGAACCGTAGAAAAAGTATTTTTAAAATCCCGGTTTCCAATAGATGCCTCCACCATGAACACCTCGGTTTTTCCAAAAAAATGAGAAGCGCCTTGCAGTACTTCCATATCCAGCCCTTCGGCGTCTATTTTAATGATGTCAGGAGTGGGGAGTTTGGGGTTGTTCAATAAATCGTTCAGGGTGACTACCGGAACCTTTATCTGTTGAAAACCTCTTTGTTGCGCTTCTTCTGCCGACATGCCGAAGGTGCAACTGTCATCCCGGTCAACGATGGTAAATTGAAAGGCGCCGGCCTCTTTTCCTGCGCCGACGGCATGAAAGGTCACTTTGGGGTTTTTATTCAAAATATCATGGATTGAATGCTCCATGTGCGCCTGCGGCTCCAACAACGTGTAATACGCATCGGGAAAGTATTTCAAAACCTCCCGCGTCCAGGTACCGTGATTAGCGCCGACATCCACGATGTGTTTCGGCTGAAAATCCAGCGTTTTCAACAGCGTGAAAAAACTGAAAAGCAATTCATCTTTGGGGCCGTGTCCTTTCAAGCGGGCAACGGTTTTATCCAGCACATCGCCCAAACCCACTGCGTTTGCTATCGCTTTAACCTTCTTTTTCCAACTCATTTCTTCCCTTTTTTCTTATCGTCTTCATAATACCCGTACCCATACCCGTACCCATATCCATATCCGTAGCCATACCCGTAGCCGTAGCCGCCTTTTGCGCCGATGCCGTTGATGATGACGGCGAGGTTGGTGAGTTTTCGGTTGGTGTAGAGGTCGTCTATGAGTTGGAGGGCGCCTTTCCGGCTTACGCCCTGGCGCACGAGAAAGAGCGCTCCGGTGATGTGCGCATTGAGCAGCAGCGCATCCGATACCAAGCCGATGGGGGGCGAGTCCACGATGATGTAATCAAATTGCCGGCGCAATTCTGCGAAGAGCGTCGTGGTTTGGTCTTGCAGCAACAGTTCGGCGGGGTTGGGGGGTATGGGGCCGCTGGGCACAAAGAAGAGGTTTTCGTGCAGCCCGGTGGGATGTATGATGTCGCTTACGGCCGCTTCGCCGATGAGGTAGTGCGTGACGCCGCGCAGGTGGCGACTGATGTCGCTGTTTTCCATGCCGATGTACTGTGTCAGTTTGGGTTTGCGCAGGTCCATGCCGATGAGGGCTACGCGCTTGCTGCCGATGGCGAGGGTCATGCCGAGGTTGAGACTCACGAAGCTCTTGCCTTCGCCGCTGGCCCCGGAGGTGACGAGCCATACCTGACTATCTTGTCCCGGATGGAGAAATTGCAGGTTGGCGCGCAGTAGGCGAAACATCTCGGCAACCGCCGAACGGCTGGAGCGCGATACCACTAAGTTTTTGCCGCTCCGGCTGTGGCCGATGGTGCCGGCAATGGGCGCTGCTGTTGCGTTTTTGATGTCTTCCGCGCTTTGCACGGTATCGTTGAGCAGGTCGGCCAACACGGCGATGCCCAAGGGCAGCCCCAGGCCGAGCACGAGGGCGAGGGCGTAAGCGAGTTGTCGTTTGGGTTCTATGGGGCTTTTGTTGGGCTGCGCTGCGTCGAGCACCCGCGCGTTGGGGGCCGCTACTGCCATAGAAATGGCCGATTCTTCGCGCTTTTGCAGGAGGTAGAGGTACAGGTTTTCTTTGATGTTCTTTTGCCGGGTGATTTCGATGAGTTCCCGTTCTACACCCGGCATGGTGCGCAGCCGGCTTTGCAATTGGGTGTTTTTTTGGCTCAGGGTATTGGCCTTCCGACCGAGCGTGCCGCGAGCGCTGCGCAGGGTACTCACGAGCACCGTGCGCAGAGCGCTGATGCGCTCATTCATTTCCATGATGGTCGGATGGTCTTCGTTGAGCGTGCGCAGGCGACGACGGCGTTCCAACTGCAATTCGTTGTAGCGCTCGGTCTGACTGTTGAGGTCGGCGTTTTCTACTACAAAATTGGCCGGCAGCAAATCGAAAGAACTGACCGGAGACGTGAGAAAGGTTTCTAAATTGTCAATGATGTCTTGCTGCAATTGGAGCCGGGCCAGTTCGGCGTCGTTGCTTTTGAATTCATCGAGGGCGCTCGTCACGTTCATCATGATGTCGCCGGGAATGGTGTTGCGGGTTTTAAAACTCTCGAGTTCGCCCTCCGATTCAGATAGCTCTGCGGTGAGGAATTTGAGGCGCTCGTTGATGAAATCGTAGGTACTGGCAGCCACGCGGTTTTTGTCCTGAATGGCCACCTCGTTATACACTTCCACGAGGGTGTTGAGCACGTCTGCGGCTTTTTGGGCCACGGGGTCTTTGAGGGTGAGTTCCAATACGCTGCTCCAGTCGCCTATTTTTTTCATCTGCACGCGCGTAGCATACGACTGCGCTACTCCTTCCGCCGGAACAAATCGTATAATGGACTGGCCTTCAGTACTCCACTTGATCACATCGGGGTTGCGGCGGAACACAAAATCGCCCCAGGCCATGCGCACGGTATCGCCGAAAACGGCTTCCATCGGTTGGTTCTCGCCCCGCCGAAGCACAAATCGGTTGGTGTCGTATTCGATGGGGTCGAGTTCAAATCGGATGCCGCGCATGCTGTCGCTCAATTGGAAATGCGTTACCAGTACCGGGCTGTTGAGGTATTGTTCGCCTCGCTTGATGCGGCCTTCCGATTCGTATATGATTTGCAGATTGAGCCGCCGCACCACTTCGAGCATCATGCTACGCGACTTGAGTATCTGGATTTCGTTTTCCACATTACTGCTCCCCTGGGCCAGGCCGAGTTCGCCGAGGATAAATTCCTGCGACACGTCGCCGGTATTGTTTTCCGGAGTTTTGATGAGCATGGTGCTTTTTACCTGATATTGCGGAGTGGTGTAGCGCAGGTATAGCCATGCGCCGGCACTGGCTAATGCAATACCGATGAGGTACAGCCACCAAAACCGAAGCAGGTATTTGTACAACAACAGCCGGAGGTCAACCGGTTTGTCCGCGTCTAAAAAGGGATCGGGGGAGTTCATGCTTGTGTTTGCTGTTTTGTCGTGAGTTTGGAAGTCGGGATGTCGCTTCGCTCCATCTGCCCCCGCCCATCACCGCCTCCGCGTCACAATCAAAATCAAATTCAGAGCGGCCGTGCCGGCGCCGAGCCAGGGCAGTACTTTGGTGAATTGTTCGGTTACCGTGGCCGCTTTTTGTTTGATGGGTTTCACATAAATAACATCGTTGGGCCGCAGGTAAAAATAGGGGGAGCGAAATATTTCGCGCGATTGAACATTGACGTACCCGAAAGAGCGCAAGCCGTTTTCTTCCCGAATGATGAGGATATCGTTGCGATCGGCGTAGTTGGTCAGGTCGCCGGCCATGCCGAGGGCTTCCAGTACGGTGATTTTTTCCTCTGCGAAGGTGAAAGTGGTGGGGTTTTTCACTTCGCCCAAAACGGTGAACCGGAATTGCGTAAAGCGAATATTGACAATAGGCGCTTTAAAAAAGGGCAATAGCCGGGTGCGGATGCTGTCGCGCGCTTCGGGTACGCTTAGGCCGGCCACCTGCAAGGCCCCGACAAAAGGCATTTCTATAAATCCATTGTCGTCCACCAGATAATTGGCCGAGGTAGCTCGGCCGGGCGCGCCGCCGGTGGCAGAGGCGGGGAGTTCAAACGCCAGTACAGCGTCTTGCTCGGTCGTGTGGATGGTGATGAGCAGCGCATCGTCGGGCTGAATGCGCAATACCGGCAGCGCCCCGATGCTGTCGGGTTGGGACGAAAATTCCGGCCCCTGATTGAAGTTGACCAGAGCGGCATGCTTCAGGCAGGAAGAGAAAAGCATAGGGAGGGCTGCCAAAAATAAGAGCAATCGTAGGTTCATTGTGCGCTGTGTTAAGCCTGTACCGCTACCGGTTCGGTCAGAGTAGCATTGGCAAATTCATATTGGGTCAATAATTTCATCAGGCTTTTATCCGAGGCCAACTCGCGGAGCGCTTCGGCGTGGCGCGCGTGGTGCAAGTCGGTGCCGAGGAAGTTGATCATATTGTTTTTCAACAGTTTGAGCGCAGCTTCCCGCACGGGTTTGCCATAGTACCCGGTCACGGAGAGGAGGTTGAGTTGAAACTCGCAGCCGTAGTCTTTCAGACGGGTGTATTGCCGGAAGTCCTGTTTCAAAAAAAGATACCGCTCCGGATGTGCCAGCACCGGCCGGTAACCTTTGGTTTGTAATCGGAACAGATCGTTGAACAGATTCGGCGGCGCATTCAGTGTGGACATTTCCACCAGCACGCGGTTGCCCGGCAGGGTGAGCAGTTGGTCGTGTTCCACTAAGGCGTTGAAATGCTCGTCTATAAAATACTCGGCGGCGGCCTCTAATTCCATATCAATACCCGCTGCCGATACGGCGACGCGCAGGGCGGCGAGTCCGTCCAGAATATCTTTGGGCGTATTGGGGTAGAGATCGGCCATGACGTGCGGCGTAGTGATGACGTGCCGATAGCCCAAATCGTACAGCGTCTGCACCAAACGCAGCGCGTCGTCCATCGTTTTAGCGCCGTCGTCAATGCCGGGAATGAGATGGCTGTGCAGGTCGGTGTGCAGGAAGGAGAAGTCGGAAGCGATCTGCTTTTTTCGGAAGAGGTTGAGCATGGGTAGTTGTTTGTTGCGGGTTGGCTGTACGGTGCCAATTGGCGTAGAGCGGATAGAAGCTAGAGAGACAACGCATGCGTTGTCTGTACTATATGGAGCGATGTATTCTAAAAATATTCACCGGCATCCCTTTAAAGGTAGTGGTTTTATCGAGTTGCATCCCGTTTTTTCGGGCCACCATTTCCGATTGGATATTTTCGATGTGGATGATGGAAATAATGGATTCGGCAAAATTATTTTCAAAAGCAAACTCCTTGCATTTGCGGGCCGCTTCGGTGGCATAGCCCTGGTTCCAATAGGCCGGAATGATGGTGTAGCCAATTTCTAATTCCAGAATGTCGTCCACTTCCTGCACGAGCAGGCCGCATTGGCCCACTATTTTTCCACTGGATTTATCCACGAGTACGTTGGTGCCGCCCAGATCGTTTTGGTAGCGGTTTTCTACCCGCTGAAACCAGGTTTCGCAGCGCGCTTCGGCAGAGGTAATGCCCGTCATGCCGAGGAACCTTTCTGTGTCGGGGTTTTCCATAGCAGGAAGCCATTCAGCAAAATCATCCCGGTGCTGCGGCCTGAATATCAGGCGCTCCGTTTCCTGGCCGGTGAGAAGGTATTTCATGGTGTTGTGATTGGTAAAGATGTTTTTCGGAAATAAATCGGTACTCCTACATTTTCTATATGGCGAACAAATGCAGGATCGGATATTTTTTCAAAAATGACGAGATCAAATTTATAAGGCAACAATAAGTCGTCCAACTGCCATTCAATTTCATGCAGCATACTGATATTCAAGTGGCTGCCTTTGAGCGCA
The DNA here is from genome assembly GCA_019638385.1 of Saprospiraceae bacterium. Taxonomy (GTDB): domain Bacteria; phylum Bacteroidota; class Bacteroidia; order Chitinophagales; family Saprospiraceae; genus UBA2329. Next base: position 534,230 of record JAHBTW010000001.1, read on the forward strand.
ATATCTATATCAGAGGCCGGCTTGTATGTGCCTTTGGCCCTTGAGCCAAATAAAACAGCCTGCTCAATGTGCTCCGCCTTTTGAAATACAGCAAAAATTTGCGCCCATTCCGATTGAGTAAGCCCGTAATCGTTCATGATTCAAAAATATCAAGCTTTTTTCCACTTCTTTTTTCTTCCATTATGGATTCAAAATCTAAAAATGCAGAAAAATATTGTTGCAGAATTTTCACATAAATGTCGTCGGCAACCTCTTTGTTGTAAGTATGAGTAGTCAAATTCCTGCTTTTAATCATCTCCATCCATACATGAGCGTCCTTGATTAAATTCATCTGGAACGCTTCCCGTGTTGCATCTCTCGAACCTCCAATATTTTGAATGCCCTGATACGCTGCATAATCTTTCATTGTATTCCATGCAAGTTCATGCGTATATTCAAAGCGTTGGATCAATCCTTCTTTTATCATTTCATTCAAAACAGCATCAAGCGTTTCAGCTTCAGCCTCCGCATCTTCATCGGGAAGAAGATCGTGACGAATGTATTCTACCGACTGCTTCAGTTTTTCCAACGCCTTTACATAATTGGAAAAACGCTGTTGCCACCTGATTTCCTGACTCATTTCATTGCACTTTTTTCACTCATATTGTATCCAAAATCAGCCTGTTTTGCCCTCTGCCCTCTGCATAATACCCCAAATACCACGCTATAAATCGCTCAATCCCGATACTCACCGGCGTTTCCGGCTTATAGCCGAGGTTCTTGACGAGATCGCTCACATCGGCAGAAGTGGCGGGCACATCGCCGGGTTGTATGGGTTGGAAATCCATTTGCGCCGTTTTGCCGAGCGCCTTTTCAATGGCCGCAATGAAGTCTAAGAGGCGCACGGGGTTTTGATTGCCGATATTATACACCTTGTACGGCGCCGGACTGCTCGCCGGGTCGGGGCGCAGGCCGTCCCAGCCGGAATTGCCTGCCGGCGGATGGTCAATGACGCGCACGACTCCTTCCACTATGTCGTCTATGTAAGTAAAATCGCGCACCATGTCGCCGTGATTGAACACCTGAATCGGCTCGCCGGCAAGAATGGCTTTGGTAAAGAGAAACAGCGCCATATCGGGGCGGCCCCAGGGGCCATATACCGTGAAGAACCGCAGCCCGGTAGTGGGCAGGCCGAACAAATGGCTGTAAGTGTGCGCCATGAGTTCGTTGCTCTTTTTGGAGGCCGCGTACAGCGATACCGGATGGTCCACATTGTCGCCGGTAGAAAAAGGCATCTGCTCGTTGAGGCCATACACACTCGAACTGCTCGCATACGCCAGATGCCTCACGCCGCTGTGGCGACAAGCCTCCAGGATGTTGGCAAACCCCACGATGTTGCTGTCAATATACGCCTTGGGATTGATGATACTGTACCGCACGCCCGCCTGCGCGGCGAGGTTGCACGCCGCATCAAAGCCCTCTTTTTCAGATAATTGTAGCAACTGTTCCGCATCTTCCAATCTCATTTGCACAAAGCGATAGTTGGGGTGCAGCGTACTTTGCACGAGCTTGCCGTAAGATATTTCACCTTTGTTAATGCCCGCATAAGCCAGTCGGTCGTATTTCAAGTTGACGTCGTAGTAGTCGTTGAGTACGTCAAGGCCGACGACTTCATCTCCTCGAGCCAGAAGCCGGTTCACTAAGTGAAAGCCGATAAACCCGGCTGCGCCGGTGATGAGTGTTTTCATTTGAGTATGCGGTTGCGGTGTGCAGTATGCGGTACAGTACGCAGTATGCGGAGTGGATTACTTTTTCACGCCGAATTTCTCTGGGTTGCGAATCATGAAGCCGATTAAATTTCCAACCGAGCGATTTTTTTCCGTCAGTAGCTCGTATGTGTTTTTATTGAAATATTCGCATTCAAGCGCAAAATCCAACCAGACCAAGGTTTCGGCATTTTCCGCGTCGCTATCTGACAATTTGCTCGCAAAATGAGCAGGATATTGCCGTTTACGGTAAGCTTCGGCTATGTTCGCACAAACGGACCGGGAACTGCGACGTATTTGATCTGTCAGCGAATAAGTTTCTTCTTTAAGGAATCCCTTACTCTCTTTAAAAATGTCCATAGCCAATTCGAAGCCAAGCTTATACGCGTGTAGGTCTTTGAAGTCCATTTTTATCTATTTTTAGGTGAAATAATATCGCCTACCGCCCACCGCCTACCGCCCACTGCCTACCGCCTACCGACACACCGCCTACCGCCTACCGCCCACCACCTACCGACGTACCGCTCACCGCCCAAAAGGATGCCCCGCCAACGGCAACGCCGCCAACGGATGATAATCGCCCGACAGCCCCACTGGAGCAGCTTTGCGAATCTCGTGTACGGTTTGAATGGCAATACCCGCCTCTTCGAGGCCGAAGCCCTTCCCGCCCAGAATATCTTGATAGCTCATGGTATGCAGGTCGGCGAAGCCTTCGCTGAACTCCAATTCTTTCTCATCCACGGTGATGGAGCGGAAGGTACGACTGCCTTTGGCTTGCACCTCTTCCGGCAAAGTGTCGGCATTGATACTCAAAAACCAGCGCACGCGGGCGCGTTCGAGTTCGAGGAAGCCGCAGGCCCGGTCGTGGGTGTGTAAGTGAACGGTATTCTCTTGCACCGGCCCGAAAACCCATTGCAGCATATCAAAAAAATGGATGCCGATATTGGTAGCGATGCCGCCCGATTTGCTCAGGTCGCCTTTCCAGGAGGTGTAGTACCACTTGCCGCGCGAGGTGATGTAGGTCAGATTTACTTCGTGTTTGTCGTTTGCAGCGGTGGCGCGCACTGCTTCGCGCAGGGCAATGATGGCGGGGTGCAGGCGCAATTGCAGAATGGTATAAATTTTGCGGCCCGTTTCCTGTTCCATTTCGCGCAGGGCCTCCACGTTCCAGGGATTGAGCACTAAGGGTTTTTCACAAATCACATCGGCGCCCAGCCGGAGGCCGAAGCGGATGTGCGCATCGTGGAGGTAATTGGGCGAGCAAACCGCCACATAATCAATGTGTTGCCCGCTGCGCTTTACTTTTTCCAAGTGCCGGTCGAAACGCTCGAATTCCGTAAAGAAATCTGCCTGCGGAAAGTAACTGTCCATCACGCCGACCGAATCATTGGGGTCGTAAGCCGCCAATAATTCATGCCCCGTATCCCGGATGGCCCGCAGGTGCCGGGGCGCTACAAAGCCCGCCGCTCCGATCAATGCAAAGTTCATATACGGCTATTCTCCGCCTTGCGGCTCTTCCTCTATGTATGGAGTGAAATGCGGTTCTTTTTGCAGCCAAAGCCCTTTGGTGGCGGTCATGCCGCTGCGATCGGTTCCTTCTTCTGTGAATGCTTCCGGGTAAGTAGCCAGATAATCTGCTGAGCAGTCGCGGAAAGTGCAATTGACGAGCATAAAAGGTACGTATGCGTCATGGACCCTGAAAAACTCGTACGGCCCATATTCTTTGGGTGCTATATTATTGATAAACTGGACTTTATCAAGTTTCAGATCGAAAGTAGATTTGAGCTTGACCATGTGATCGCCCCGATTGTCTTTCATCGTGCAACCCTCAATCCGTACGACGGAGCAGTTGACGAGGTCGAGAATGCCATAAGTACATTCGCGAATGACGGAATTGCGCAAGGTGAGGTAAGCGCAATTCGTTGCCTCTATGCCGAGCGTGCCGCTGCCGTAGAGGTCGCAGTTGTCAATGAGCAGATAGGTACAGTTTTGCGATTTGATGACCGCGCCTTCGCAGGCGCCCGGCTGCACCTGATGCCCGATGCTGAAATCGGTAAGGGAGGCGTTGAAGCAGTTGTCCAAAAAGAGCACCGGAATATAAGCGTGCGGAACGATCAGCTCTGCTTTTCCGGCATTCTGCGCCTTGATGTGCAGGTTGCGCGCATCGCGAATCAGGATGGTGCGGTCTTCCATTTCATATTCGGCGAAGTCATACACCGTTGCAAAATCAGAACTGCCCTTCACTTTGCTGAGGTCGTACAGGCCGTTTTCGAGGGTGATTTCAACGTCGTTGCCGATGGCTTCGTACAGCGCCTGTACGTTACTTACCGTCACTTTTTTCAGGGGGGGGTCTTTGGCATATACAGTGCCGTCGGGGCCGATATAGTTGTCGCGGCCGTTGATGTCGGTGGCCAAAGACAGTCCGAATTCGTCGGGATACCCGCAGTACATCCAGTTTTTATCGGACAGTACTTTTCCTTCCGCATTAAAGAGGATTCCCTTGCCCGCTTTGGTAAGCACAAAACAATGAATGGGCCGGTAGAGCGTGGCGGCGTATTCGTGGCCCTCGCCTCCGTTCACCGCCGGGTCGTATTCAAAAGGCAGGATCACCTTGCCCTTATCGTCAATGAGTCCGTTTTTGCCATTTTTACCTGCCAGAAACCGGTCGGCGCGCAACACCTGAATATAATCGTATTCAAAGGGCAGAATGACCTCGCCGGTGGTGGTGATGATCCCCGTTTTTTGGTCTTCGCGGGTAGCAATAAGGTAGTTTTGCTCTAAGTACAAGTAAGTATATTCAAATGGCACGAGGGTTTCTCCGGTCTTGTCTATCAAACCCACCTTCTCATTTTTATAGGCAATGTAGGTGCCGCCCGGCCCCTCGCTGAGGCTCGAAAAGGTTGCGGGAATGACTATCTGCCCCTTTTCATCTATGACGCCGTATTCGTCTTCTCCTTTTTGCACCATATACCGGTCGGCGCTCATGCGGTACATAAAGGTATATTCAAAAGGCGTAATCGGGCTGCCATCCACCCGGATGAGACCGTAAGCAGTGCTGTCGGGCTGCGCCACGATCACACCTCCGACAGGGGAGGACAGATTTCCGTAGGTGGCAGGAATGACAACGTTACCGGCTTTATCAATCAGGCCGGTGCTATACATGCCTTCCTGATATACTAAAATGTAGCCGGGGTCATTTTGAACCTGACCTTCAACCGACATCCAGAGCGGATCGGAATCGAAAGGCATCAGGGATTCAAGGGTTTTGATGACGCTGCCGTCGGGGCGAATGAGGGCGTATTGGCCGTCCTTCTTTACTGCCGAATATTCTCCTCTGAAATCAAAGGCATCTTCATACGTTGCTTCCAGAATTTCTTTGCCGTTTTCATCTAAGTAGCCCGCCAGTCCTTCGGCGTTGCGAAATACGGCGCGGCCGTTACTGTAGTTGGAGATGTACAGGTATTTCGGCGTCACGAGCACTTTGCCTTCCGGCGATACCAATCCGGATAGCTCTCCTTCATACACCCGGCCATAGCCGTCGTTCATGAGGTAGGCGCTTTCATATTGGGCGGGCACGATCACTTTTCCACCGGGGTCGGAAAATCCCCAACGGTCGCCGTCGCGAAAAGGAACGATGCGCAGCGGTTTTTCGCTCGTGGCGGAAGCGCTTTTGTTGCAAAAACTGCCGGCGAACGCCAGCAACAGCAAACTCAAAGCAAAAAGGAGTTGTCTCATAAAGTTGTTTGGCATGGTATTGAGATAAGGAAAAGGTTTGACTTTAATTTTTTACCGCGTTACCGCGCCGTTTTTGAGCAGATAACGTTCTCCGCTGCCTTTGCAAACGGCCGTCCCGGTGGCATCAAACTCCAACCGCGCTCCGTAGGCGCTCATCCAGCCTGCTTGCCGCCCCGGATTCCCTACAATGAGCGCGTACGGCGGCACATCTTTGAGCACTACCGCCCCGGCGCCGATGAAGGCATACGCGCCGATTTGGATGCCGCACAGGATAGTGGCATTGGCGCCGATGGTAGCGCCCCGGCCCACGAGCGTGCGCAGGTATTCGCCCTTGCGATTGACGGCGCTGCGCGGATTATATACATTTGTAAAAACCATAGAAGGCCCCAGAAATACATCGTCTTCGCAGACCACTCCTGAGTATATGGACACGTTGTTTTGCACCTTTACGTTATCGCCCAGCACGGCATCATCGGCTACAAACACGTTTTGCCCCAAACTGCATCCTTTGCCTATAATTGCTTTGGGCATCAGATGACAGAAATGCCATATTTTGCTCCCTTCCCCAATGGAGGCCCCGGGGTCAATAATCGCCGTTTCGTGTGCGAAATACTTTGACACAATACCAATTTAAATTAAGTCACAAAACAGCGCTAAACTGCCGCAGGCAGCTTCCGCCGCAGGCGCTGAACGACGAAGTAGCTTCACATTTTCCACGGCTTCGCCCTCGATAAGTCGCAAGGACTTTCGCAGGTTCGATCTCCATTTTTTATAAAAAACTGCCAATTCAGGCACAATTAATCCAATTCTATACCCTCCTCAACCACTCTTCCCGCACTTTCACCCGAAGCGCCAGCCCGATGGTCGTCAATTCCAGGAGTACTTCTTTTTTATTTTCCCTTGCCAACAATTTCCCCCGGACGCCAGTGAGTTGTCCGCCGATGATTTCCACCTCATCGCCTACGGCAAATGAAATAGCCTCCACCTGTGCTTCCAATTGATCGCCTACCACGCGGCGGATGATGTCAATCTCGGCTTCAGGAATGGCAATGAGATGCTTATTAAACTTTACGAAGTTGACCACGTCGGGGGTTTCCAAAACCGGCACATATTCTTTTTGGGTAATCCGGGTAAAGATATACCCGTTGATGAGCGGCAATTCTACATGCTTGACTTTACGAGTATAATAGCGCGTTACGCGCTGCAAGGGCAGGTAACATTGTATGCCTTTTTCGCCGAGGCGTCGGGCGGCCATTTTTTCCCGCTTGGCCATGGTATAAACGGCAAACCAACGAGCCTCTTCCGCATCGAGTTGATTTACAGGCACATTGGTGTGCTCCGCCTTCTGCCGCTCTCTGGTATTACCTGCCACTGTTTTTATTTAAGCGTTCATAACTGCTTCATCCTTCCTCTACAACCGCCAGTACAAAATCCCGTTTCCTGCAGGTATTCCGTACACTCCCTTCAAATCTACAAGGATCGGATGATCTCGCATAATGGATTTGAAATAATCAACCGTAAAATCCCGGTAAGCACTGTGCCCCACGGCCACCAACACGGCATCATAATCGCCGGAAGGCTCATCCATCAACGACAATCCGTACTCGTGCGCCACCTCGTTGGGCGATGCGTGAGGGTCGGTGATGTGGACGCAAACGGAGAATTTCATCAGTTCCCGCACCAAATCGGCTACTTTAGAGTTGCGAATATCGGCCACATTTTCTTTAAAAGTAATACCCATGACCAACACTTTTGCCGCGCCCGGATTTTTACCCTTTTGAATGAGTAATTGCACTAAGCGTTGCGCTATGAACGCCGGCATGCTATCGTTGATGCGCCGGCCGCTGAGGATGACCTGCGGGTTGTAGCCCAGTTCCATACTTTTGTGAACCAGATAGTAGGGGTCCACGCCGATGCAGTGCCCGCCGACGAGGCCGGGATAAAATTTGAGAAAATTCCATTTGGTGGCAGCGGCTTCCAGCACTTCCTGGGTGTCAATGCCCATGCGGTCGAAAATAATGGCCAGCTCGTTCATGAACGAGATGTTGAGGTCGCGCTGTGTGTTTTCAATCACTTTTGCAGCCTCCGCCACTTTGATGGAACTTGCTTCATACACGCCTGCCGTGATGACGGCGCCATACACCCGCGCTATTTCCGTTAAGGATTCCAAATCGCCGCCGGACACGATCTTGAGTATTTTTTCGAGGGTATGTTCTTTGTCGCCGGGATTGATGCGCTCCGGGGAGTAGCCGATTTTGAAATCTGCTCCGAGCCGCAGGCCGGATACTTTTTCCAATATCGGAACGCAATCTTCCTCCGTACAACCGGGATAGACAGTGGACTCATACACCACATAATCGCCGGGTTTGAGGGCTTTTCCCACCAAATCGGAAGCGCTGAACACGGGGCGCAGATCGGGAACTTTGTGCTCGTCAACCGGCGTAGGTACCGCCACAATGTGGAAGTGTGCCTGTTGGAGATCGGCCGGATCGGCGCTGAAGTGAATGTCGGCGCCTGCGAAATCTTCGGGAGCAAGCTCGGAAGACGGGTCAATATTCCGGCGCATAAGCGCTATACGTTCGGCATTGATGTCGAAGCCGATTACGCGGAATTTTTTTGCAAAAGCAAGCGCCAGAGGTAAGCCTACATAGCCTAAGCCGATAACGGAAATGCTCTTTTGTTTTTTTTCAAGATTGTCAAACACGGTTCAGGGATTAATGACAAGCTGCTTAGTGGGCAAAGAAACGCTTTACAGCCTGTGTAATATATCGTAGCATTTTCTCATCCAACTCAGTATGCATCGGTAAAGATAGCACTACGCTGCAAAGGTAATCAGTAGCAGGCATTTTTTCCAAGTTCACCCCTACACTATTTTCAAATGCTTGCTGCTTATACAGGGGCACCGGGTAGTAGATCATGGAGGGGATGCCGTTTTCCTGCAGGAAATCTTGCAGCGCGTCCCTTCGGCCGTCTTTTATCAAAAGGGTGTATTGATGAAAAACGTGGGTAGAGTTGGGTTGCCGGGCAGGGATAACGACTTGCGGTAAGTCGCCGAAGGCTGCATCGTAGTAAGCGGCTGCTTTTTGCCGGGCCTGTGCGTATTGATCCAAGCGTTTCAATTTTACATCCAAAACGGCTGCCTGAATGCCGTCCAAGCGGGAATTGACGCCCACGATGTCGTGGTAATAGCGCCTGCTTTGACCGTGGTTGGCAATCATGCGGATTTTGGCGGCCAGTTCGTCATCGTTGGTGCTGATGGCGCCGCCGTCGCCATAACAACCTAAGTTTTTGGAAGGATAAAAGGAGGTACAGCCGATGTGGCCGATGGTTCCGGTTTTTTGTACGCGCCCGTCGGGGAAGGTATAGTCGGCGCCGATGGCTTGTGCGTTGTCTTCCACCACCCACAACTTGTGCTTGTGCGCCACTTCCATGATGGGCGCCATATCGCAACTTTGCCCGAAGAGGTGTACGGGCACAACGGCCTTGGTGCGGGGCGTTACGGCTTGCTCTATGATGTCGGCGGTAAGATTGAAGGTGTGCCGGTCCACATCGGTCATCACCGGTTTGAGTTGCAGCAGCGCGATGACTTCCGCCGTGGCCACATAGGTGAAAGCAGGCACAATGACCTCATCGCCGGGCTGCAAGCCCAGCGCCATGAGCGCTATTTGCAGGGCATCGGTGCCGTTGGCGCAGGGAATGACGTGCTGCGCGCCGAGGTAAGTTTCTAAGTTCTTTTGAAACCCGTTTACCGCCGGCCCGCCGATAAAAGCCGTATTGTCAATGACTTGCCGAATGCCGGCATCCACTTCTTCTTTGATTTTTGCATACTGCCCTTTCAGATCAACCATCTGAATGGGCTTTTCCGGTTTTGTGTTCATGGTCATTTTTACTTATTCACATTCATATACATCTCCGCGTCCAAACCGAGCGGCAGATCAAAGATGATCCAAATGATTAAGAGAATCACCCAGCCCACAAAAAACACCACCGTGTAGGGCAGCATGGTGGATACGACGGTGCCGATGCCGGCTTTGGGATCGTAGCGTTGGATGAACGCCACAATGAGCGCAAAATACGACATCATGGGCGAGATGATGTTGGTTACACTGTCGCCCACGCGGTAGGCGGCCTGGGTAAATTCGGGCGTATAGCCCAACAACATAAACATGGGTATAAACACCGGCGCCATAATGGCCCACTTGGCCGATGCGCTGCCCATAGCGAGGTTGATGACGGCCGATACGGCGACGAAGGAAATCATGAGCGGTATCGGCCCCAGACCGGAGGCTTTCAGGGTCTCAGCGCCCTTCACTGCAAAAATGAGGCCGATGTTGGTCTGGTTGAAATACGCGACAAACTGCGCTGCAAAAAACACGAGCACGATGTACGAGCCCAGTGTTTCCATACTTTTAGACATGCCTTTCATCACGTCCGCATCACTCTTGATGGTTTTGGCGCCCCAGCCGTAGGCAATGCCCAACACCGCAGCGCCGAGAAACAGCAAGGCCACAATGCCCGACATGAAAGGCGAGCGCAGCACCCCGAATGTCTCCGGGTCGCGCAGATAACCCTGTGCCGGCAACAACCCGCCCAAAATAAATGCGGTGAACAGCACTCCCGCTACAAGCGCAAAGAGCAAGCCCCGTTTTTCGGATGCCGACAAGGATTTTACTTCCTCCGGCTTTTCATCGCCCTCGTATTTTCCGAGACGCGGCTCCACCAATCGCTCCGTCACCCAGGCGCCGAGCAGCGTGACCAAAAAGGTGGAAACGGCCATGAAATAGTAGTTGCAGGCAGGATTGACCTCGTAAGTGGGGTCAATGATTTGCGCGGCTTCTTGCGACAACCCGGCGAGCAAAGGGTCAATGGTGCCCAACAGCAGGTTGGCACTGTACCCGCCCGACACCCCCGCAAATGCCGCCGCCAAGCCGGCCAGCGGGTGCCGGCCCGCCGCCAAAAAGATGATGGCTGCCAACGGCACCAACAATACATAACCGACCTCGCTGGCCGTATTGGATATGACCCCTGCAAAAACGATGACCCCGGTTAGTAACCTCGGCGGCGACTTCAATACGATGAGCCGCAGCGCCGCTCCGATCAGGCCGGAGCCTTCGGCAATGCCGATGCCCAGCAGGGAGACCAGCACCGTACCCAATGGCGCAAACCCGGTGAAGTTGGTGATCATTTTGGTCAATATCAGATGCAAGCCTTTGACGGAGAGCAAATTGACCACTGTAATGGTCTCTTTCGTGCCGGGATGTGTGACCGAGAGGTCGAACAAGCTCAGGAACCCGCTGAGCAAAATGATAAAGAAGGCAAAACCTGCAAACAGGGTGGCAGGGTGGGGGAGCATGTTGCCAACCCGCTCTACAACACTCAGAAAACGATTGATCCAACCTTTGCCGTTCGCACTCATCGGTATGCTGTTTTTGTGGACAAGAATTGATAGCGGGTGCGAATATAGCGCGCCGATTTCGGATTTGACACGGTTTTGTAAAATCGTAAACAACAACAGCAACGGCGCACTGATTTCTCTATCTTTGCCGCCCGTTTCTAACAAGCGGATTGCATTGTATGGCTATATGGATCGGTTTCATTGCGCTGATATTTGCCTTTCTGGCACTTGACCTCGGCGTATTTCATAAAAAAGCGCAGGCAGAGTCCACCTCCAAAGCATTGCTCTGGACGGGTTTCTGGATATCCATGGCCCTCCTGTTCAGTGTGTTTGTATATTTTGCCTATACCAACGGCTGGGTGGCCAACCCTGAAGGACTCAGCGGACAGGAAGCGGTCATTCTATACATCACGGGGTTTCTGGTAGAGAAGTCGCTGAGCTTAGACAACATCTTCGTCATTGCGTTAATATTCACCTACTTTATGGTACCGAAACAGTATCAGCACCGGGTGCTGTTTTGGGGCATCGTGGGGGCGCTGTTCTTCCGGGGCATCATGATCGGGGTGGGCGCCGTACTGATTCAGCGCTTCGAATGGATGATCTATGTATTCGGCGCGCTGCTCATGTACTCTGCCTACAAAATGTGGCGCTCCGGTGGAGACGAAGACATCAATCCCAACAAAAACCCTCTTTTGCGCTTGTTGGGGAGGTACTACCCGGTACTCAAACAGTTCAAAGGCGAGCGCTTTTTCGTGCGGCTCCCCACCAAAGGTCGCAAAGTATGGGCGGTAACGCCGCTCTTTGTAGCGCTCATCGTGGTGGAAACCACCGACATTGTGTTTGCAGTGGACAGCATTCCGGCCATCTTCGCCATTACCAAAGATCCTTTCATCGTTTTTACGTCCAATATCTTTGCCATTCTCGGCCTTCGTTCTTTGTACTTCGTGCTCGCTTCCTTGTTGGAGAAATTCCGTTACCTGAAGTACAGCCTCATTTTTATCCTCTTTTTTGTGGGCGTAAAAATTCTGTTGAGCGATGTATATCACCTTCCGCCGCTCATCTCGCTGGGCGTTATTTTTGCAGCATTGACGGCAGGGGTTGCTGTATCCCTGATAAATGCAAAACGAGCAGAAAGCCGGGAAGAAGAGGGGTAAAACAGTTTACTAAAGTTCATCCTCCCGCGACTGCTTGATGTCCCGGTTGATGGCAATAGCGGCATTCAGCTCGAAGCCGATGAGCAGCCCCAGCGCATTGAGTTGCAACCACAACATGGTGACGATGATGGTGCCGAAGCTGCCGTACAGCTTGTTATAGTTCCCGAAATTATCCACATAAAAGGAAAAGCCCAGCGAGGTGAGCAGGCACAGGATAGTGGCTAAGGTGGCGCCCGGGGAAAATATCTTGAACTTGCGCCGCACGGCCACCCCGTAACGATATATAATGGATATGCCAAAGTAGAACACCGCGATGATGGTGAGCCAGCGCAAAAAGGATACACTCCACTCCGTCATTTTTGTCCAACCGGTTAATTCACCGGTCGTTTGGAGCAGCAAATTGCCCAAAATGATGAGCAGCACGGAAGCGAACAACAGAAAGGCCAACAGCACCGTGAGCAGGGAAGCGACGCCGCGTTTGTAAAGGGCATTCCGCTTGATGAAGGTCTTTTCGTAAGATTTTTCAAAACCCTGCATGAGCGCCAACATGCCGTTGGAGGCAAAAAATAAAGCCAATATGAAGCCGAAGGACAGCAGGCCCACACGGGGATTCGTGGTGAGATCCTCTATGAAGCCGGAAATTTGCAGCCCCACGTCGCCGGGCACAATTTGCTGGATTTCTCGCTGTAAAATTTCCTCAAAATCGCCGCCTTCTTCGGGCAGGTGCTGCAACAAATACCGCCGCAAGTAGGGCAAGGTGGTGAACAGGGAAATAAGGGATGGAAACAACGCTATGAAAAAACTGTACGCGATGGCATTGGCGCGGAGAAAGAGATCGAACCGCCCGATTTCATTGAACAGGAATACAAATACGTCGTAAATAGGCACTTTGAAAAAACCGGGAAGCGACCGGCGTTTCGACCAGTAAAGGAACAATCGGACCGGGCGCCACCTGCGGATGCGGCGTTCCAACTCCTCAAGGTCGGGCAGGCGAGGTCGTTTCAAAGTGCGTTTTCAGTTTTTCGAGCAGGAACTCCGGCGCGGAAATCGTTTTCCCACTATTCGCCTCCACAAAACAAAGGCGCACCGTGCCGCCGTTGACCAGCTTTCGGTTTTCGTTAAAAATTTCAACTTCGAAGGTAATGAACTTATCCGGCAGCTTGCGCAGCGTCGTGCGAATGGCGAGCAATTCGTCATAATGGGCCGGTCGCACAAACCGCATTTGCAGCGACACTACCGGCATCAACACGCCGCGCTCCTGCTCCATTTCCTTATAGGTAAGCCCCTGAGCGCGCAGCATTTCCACGCGGCCTATTTCGTAATATTGCGCGTAGTTACCGTAGTAGAGATACCCCATTTGATCGGTTTCCCCGTAACGCACCCGTTTGTGAAATTCATGTACGATCATAGCGCCTCAAAGTTCGAAAAAATCTCCCCAAAGCCGGCTTCCGCCATCAACATAAAGCGTCTCTCCGGTGATATAAGATGCGGCCGGTCCGGCGAGGAAGAGAATGGGCCAGGCAGCTTCCGCCACAGAGCCGAGGCGCTTCATGGGAATCTTGTCAGACAGCCCCTGCAACAGTTGGGGTGGGTAGTTGTCCAATCCGCTGCTTTGAATGATGCCCGGCGCCACGGCGTTTACCCGGATGCCGTAGCGGCTCCATTCTACCGCCAGCGATTTGGTGAGACTGTCCACGCCTGCACGGGCGGCGCCGGTATGCGCCATGCCGGGCACGCCCCGGTATATATTGACGATGATGTTGATGATGACGCCGGAATTTTGAGGAATGAAGAAGTTTTTGGCCATGCTCTGAGTCATGTTCCAGGTGCCGTTGAGGTTGTTGTTGATGACGGCATTCCAGCCCTTTTCGTTGATGTCCTCAGCGGTGGAGGGGAATTGCCCGCCGGCATTGTTGATAAGAATGTCTAAACGCCCTTCTTTTTCGCGTATGTCATCGGCGAGGTGTTGGATGTCTTCTGTACGGCGTATGTCGCAGGCAGCATACTCGCAGGGACCGATAGCGCGGAGCTGTTCGGCTGCTTTTTGCACCCGCTCCTCTTTCCGGGAGGCGATATACACTTTGGCGCCGAGGAGCAAAAACTGCTCCGCCACCGCATATCCGATGCCGCTGCCACCTCCGGTGACGAGTACAATTTGGTTTTGAAAAAGGTCAGGTTGAAACATATATTTTGTTTATTTATTTTGCTCGTCTTCCATTATTACACCCGCATTCTCTAAAATGTATTTATAGGTAAAAATAGGTACGTTAAATCTGACCGCTAATGCAATCGCATCTGCTGTTCTGCAATCAATTTCTATGTGATTGCTTTTATTAATCAGTACGATTTTTGAATAAAAAATTCCATTTTCCAGAGCGTCAATCACTACCTCTTTCATGGTGTAGTTAAGGAGTTCTATTGTGTTTTTTGTTAAATCATGTGTAAGCGGACGGCTCGGGGTCATTTTTTCCATAGAAACTGCAATCGCTTGGGCTTCAAAACTTCCGACTACTATTGGCAATCTGTGAGGTCCTCCTACCTCTTGAAGAACTATAATGTAGTGGTTGTCTTGCGTTGTACTATGTGACAAGGCAATAATCAGACATTCCCTTTTTTCATCTATTATATAATCTCTGACTAATGTGGTATTGCTTGCTTCGATATTTTTTTCAATTGACCGCTCAAATTCAGACAATCGAGACTCTGCCTCTATTCTCTTTTTTCGTTCGATGTCCAGATTAATTTTTAATTTATTAATTATTTGATCCCCCGGCGGTTCAGCGCTATGGTCTTCAATTATATTTATCAATTTTAGAATAGAAGAACTCGTCTGTGCTTCCAGTCTGATTCGTTCTTCAAATGCAAGAATTCCCGCTCTATCGCTACTATTGATAAGCTTTAGTCTTGTAATTTGACTAACTACCTCATCAAGGTGAGATTTTGAATGGCTTCTGCACAAAACATATAGATTATCCAAAGCAAGCGTAACATCACCCTTGCGAAGATATTCATGTATTTTATCAATCAACTCGTTCATTCATGCGTAGATTTTTTGGAATAGGTCGAAACCCAAAACTCAAAGCTCGCGGTTGTACCGCTTCTCACTGCTTCAACACCGGCAGCGCCGCCCATTCCCGTTTGCCGCGTTGCAACAACAACAAGGTATAAGCGCCCGGCTTCAGGCGGCTCATGTCTATTTCGGTACGCCATTCGCCGGCGATGCGTTCGCGGCGCTCCCATACGGTGCGGCCGGCGGCGTCGGCGAGGCGGAGGGTTACGGCGGTAGCGTTCTCCAAAATCATTTCTACCCGCAATGCGTCGCGTACCGGATTGGGCGCCGCCGTGAACCGTTGCAGTCCGGGCAGGCTCGGCACGCTGCTGATCACCACCGTTACAGCGGGCCATTCGTAGGTGCAACCGTTTGGCGTAGTGCCGATTACGGTATAATCTCCCGATTCCGTGGCGACATATTCCAACCCTGTAGCGCCTTCGATGAGTTCGCCGTTCAAATACCATTGGTAGGATACAAAAAACGACAGATCGGGCGCCGTCAATGTGGCGCCATCTACCGCTACATCAGGCAAACCGTCGGGTATTTCATCTTCGATATTAATGGTGAAGGAGAGGGTGCGAGCGCAATTGTTGGAATTGCTAACCGACACAGAATAGGTACCCGCCGGCAGATTGCTCAGCGTCGGCGTGGTTGCCCCGGTTGACCACGCAATGGTGTGCGTAGCGCCCGGATTGTCTATACCCAACTCAATGGCGCCGTCGCCGCTGCCGGAGCAGTTTTCGTCAGTGACGGTGCCGGCCACCCGGAAGGGCGAACATATTTCGCGCACCCGCTGTATGATGCCGGATAACATTAAAGCTATGTAAAGCTCTCCGTTTTGGTCTTCTCCGAAAGCAACGTAGTTGTTGGTGACACCCACGAGCAGTTGTTGGTTAGTCCATCCGCCGGAGCCGTTGGGGCGGAGCGACCAGATACGTCCGCTGCAAAAATCGGTATAAAGATAGTGCCCGTACAAGTCGGGGAAATCAAGACCGCGATATACCATGCCGCCGGTCACGGAGCAGCCGTTGGTAAAGTTGTTGGGATATACATGCACCGGAAAAACATAGTTGGATGCCGGGAGGCAGCCGGAGGTATTGTAAGCATTGTTGCCTTCATAGCAGCGCCAACCGTAGTTTTCGCCGCCGGTGCTGGAAGCCGGCTGGAAGTCAATTTCTTCCCAGGCATTCTGGCCCACATCGCCGATCCACATGTCGCCGGTATGGCGGTCAAAGCTGAAACGCCAGGGATTGCGAAGGCCGAGCGCCCAGATTTCATCGGCGGTAAAGTCGTCCTCAGCAAAGGGGTTGTCGGGAGGTATGGCATACGGGTCGCCGTTGTCCACATCAATGCGGAGCATTTTGCCGAGGAGCGACATCCGGGTTTGACTGTGGTTCTGCGGGTCGCCGCCGGAGCCGCCGTCGCCCATGCCGATATACAGGTAGCCATCGGGGCCGAAGTTGAGGTCGCCGCCGTTGTGATTGTTAAATGGTTGATTGACAGAGAGTAGAATGAGTTCACTATCGGGATCGGCTACGTTGGCATCGGCGCCGCTCACACTAAACCGGGATATGCGGGTATGGCCGGAAGTATTGGTGTAATTGACGAAGAAATACCCGTTTTGAGCGTAGTTGGGATGAAAAGCCAAGCCCAGCAGGCCGCGCTCATTGGCGCTCGAATTGACGCGGGCGCGGATGTCGAGAAAAGGCGTGGAAAGGGTTTGCCCCTGCGCGTTGAGGACGTGAATCATACCGCGTTGTTCCACAATAAAAAGGCGGGCGTCGCCGGCATGGGCAATGTCCACAGGGCGGGTAAAGCCCGTGGCGTAGTTTTGCAATTGGAGGATGGGTTGTGCAAAGACACCGCAAACGGTCGTCAGCAGCACGGCAGCAAAAAAGTACTTCATGGCATTCGGATTTGAGGCGGCCAAGATAGCGGTTTTTTGCAGAACGGGGAGGCTTTTGCAGAGTAGTGCAAATGCCCGACAAAGTGGGCCGCTTTGCGCATTTGCACCAAAATAGAAACATTGTTCTATTTTTGCCGCCGCATAACAGCACAACATGATCAAAGCCTGCATTTTCGATCTCGACGGCGTCATTGTGGACACCGCGAAGTACCATTTCCAAGCCTGGAGGCGTTTGGCCAACGAGTTGGGATTCGACTTCACGGAGGCCGACAACGAGCAGCTCAAAGGTGTGAGCCGCATGGAATCTTTGGACATTATCCTGCAATGGGGCGGGCTTACGCTGCCGGAGACTGAAAAAACTGAACTGGCTGACCGCAAAAATGAATGGTACAAAGCACTCATCAGCCACATGCAGCCCGATGAAATACTGCCGGGCGTAACAGCATTTTTGGCCGACTTACGCAGCAGGGATATTCGCGTTGCATTAGGCTCTGCCAGCAAAAACGCCGGAGCGGTTTTGGGCAGCATCGGCTTGGTCGACCAATTTGAAGTCGTCATTGACGGCCGGGATACGACCCGCAGCAAACCCGATCCGCAGGTGTTTCAACTCGCCGCGCAGGCACTCGGCTTTTCTCCTTCCGAATGTATTGTTTTTGAAGATGCGGAAAGCGGTATCGCGGCGGCGCTGGCCGGCGGGTTTTATGCGGCAGGCGTGGGCCAACCCGAGGTATTGGGAGCGGCGCACTGTGTCATTCCCGGGTTTGCAAACATTACGTTCAACGATATTTTCGTAAGCATTTTCAACAGACAACCGGAACAGGTTTAAACCATAATAGTATGAAGCAATATCTGCAACATCACGAATGGCAGATCATCGAGGAGGGGTTCAACCCGGAGTACAACGAAATTTCGGAGAGCGTATGCAGCATCGGCAACGGTCGTATGGGGCAGCGCGCCAATTTTGAGGAGCAATACAGCGGCGATACCCTGCCCGGCTCTTATGTAGCCGGCATCTATTATCCCGACAAAACCCGCGTGGGCTGGTGGAAAATCGGCTACCCGGAATATTTTGCCAAAGTACTCAACGCACCCAATTGGATCGGAATAGACATCGCTTTCGACGGGGAGCAACTCGATCTGGCGCATTGCAAGGTGGAATCTTTTCGCCGGGTGCTCGATATGCAGAAGGGCCGCCTCGAACGCTATGTGACGGCGCAGTTTCCCGACGGTCGCCGCGTGGAAATTGCCTCCTGCCGTTTTTGCAGCATTGCCGACGACGAAATCGGGGCTATTCGGTACAGTGTCAAACCGCTCAATTTTTCCGGCACGCTTTCCATCACCCCGTATGTGAATGCCGATGTCATTAATCAGGATTCCAATTACGGCGAGAAATTCTGGGTAGAGGTGGAAACCAAAACCAAACGCAGTCAGGCATACATCACCGCCGAAACCAAAAAGACGGAGTTTCAGGTGTGTACCGGTATGCGGTTTTCCATTTTCCAAAACGGCGTCAAGGTCAACTTCGACTCGCTGCGGGTGCATAAAGAAAAATATGCCGGTCGCACGGTGGACATCAAGTGCGAAAAAGGCCGTGAAACAGTGGTGTATAAATACGCCGCCGTGGTATCTTCTCTCAATCACGAAAAGGCCGAACTGCTCGAACGCTGTCAGGAGGCCGTGAAACGCGCCCACGATAAAGGCTTTGAGGTGTTGCTGCAGGAGCAAGCCGACGCCTGGGCCGCCAAATGGGAAGAAGCCGACATCCGCATACAGGGCGACGTGGCGGCGCAGCAGGGCATTCGATTCAATATTTTTCAATTGTACCAAACCTACACCGGCGAAGACGAACGGCTCAACATCGGACCGAAAGGCTTCACCGGCGAGAAGTACGGCGGCAGTACTTATTGGGATACCGAGGCGTATTGCTTTCCATTTTATCTCGCCACCGCCGATCAGCACGTTGCGCGCAACCTCTTGGTTTACCGTTACCGGCATTTGCAAAAAGCCATCGAAAATGCCGAAAAGCTCGGCTTCAGCGGCGGCGCGGCGCTGTACCCCATGGTGACCATGAACGGCGAAGAATGCCACAATGAATGGGAAATCACGTTTGAGGAAATACACCGCAACGGCGCCATCGCCTACGCCATACATGATTATATACGCTACACCGGCGAAAAGGAATACCTTGCGGAGTATGGTGCGGAGGTGTTGTTGGGCATAGCGCGTTTTTGGGCACAGCGGGTGCATTTTTCGCAACCCAAACAGCAATACGTCATGCACGGCGTAACCGGCCCCAACGAGTACGAAAACAATGTGAACAACAACTGGTACACCAACTACATCGCCGCCTGGTGCCTGCGCTTTGCCGGGGAATCCATGCAGTATGTGAAAGAAACCGCGCCGGAACAATACAGCGCATTGGCCGGCAGAACCAATTTCAAGGAACAGGAAGAACTCAGACGTTGGGCGGAAATCGCCGGTAACATGCACTTTCCCGCTGATGCACAATTGGGCATTTATTTGCAACAGGAAGGTTATTTGGAAAAAGAAATCCTGACCGCAGCCGACATCCCTGCCGCACAACGCCCCATCAACCAACACTGGTCCTGGGACCGCATCCTGCGCTCCTGTTTCATCAAGCAGGCCGATGTATTGCAGGGCATGTATTTTTTTGAAGACCATTTCAGCGAAGAGGACATTCGCCGCAATTACGATTTTTACGAGCCGCGCACCGTTCACGAATCTTCGCTGTCGCCTTGCGTTCACTCCATACTGGCGGCCCGCTTGCGCAAAGAAGAAAAGGCGTATGAGATGTACTTGCGCACCGCCCGCTTGGACTTGGACGACTACAACAACGACACCGAAGACGGCTGCCACATCACGAGTATGGCCGGCGCCTGGATGGCCGTGATAAAAGGTTTCGGCGGTATGCGCGTATATGATGACACCTTGCAGTTCAGTCCCATGATACCCAGCCAATGGAACGCTTATGCATTCAAGTTGCGCTTTCGCGGGGCGCTCCTGCAGGTGAAAGTAACCAAAGAGCAAGCCATTGTGCGCAATCTTTCTGCCCGCCATTTAGACATCAAAATCTACGGCAATTTGTTTACCGTAGAAGCGGGCGGCGACCTGAGCGTGGGCCTGCGTTAACAAAAAACAGTGATAACTTATGAAAAAGGCATTTCTTCTCTTTTCCATCCTCTTGCTGGCGGCAGCCTGCAACACAGAGTCGAAAGACAAATCCGCTGCAGCCGGCGCCGGCGCCGTATCAGGCGAAGCAGAACCGGCAGTACCCATTGCTAATACGCGCGAGTCGGCGCTGCTGGCCAAGCATTTCTGGGTCTTTGAGTATTATGTCATTCCCGGCGATCACCCCCGCAGCGTAGCGAGCCGTGGGTTGTGGTATAGTCTGAAAATGGACGGTACCTATACTTACGGCCATTGGGAAGACCTGCTCGGTCAGGGCACCTGGACCACCACCTCCGCCGACGGGAAGGTGTTGCTCAATGTGGATTCTGCCACCGACGACCGTTACGACATGCAATGGGAGGTCAATTTGGGCAATTACCAGGGATATGAAGCCTCTTTTTCGGCGGCGCCGGGATCTCCGCAGCAGGGGGTTATTTGTAAATTGGTGAACATTCAATCGCGGCCCACGAAAAAACAATTCGGTTATGAAGAATAATAGAGCAATCTGGGGCCGTTTTTTGAGCCTGCTGTTATGGGCTTTTTCGCTCGCTTTTTGGGTGTCTTGTAAACCCGAAGCGCGCGAAGCCGCCGGCATTCCCGCCTTGGAACCTTCCACGGCCGCGCCGGCCTGGGCCGATAACGCCAATATTTATGAAGTCAACATTCGGCAATACACCCCGGAGGGCACTTTCACGGCATTTGCTACACACTTGCCCCGCTTGAAAGCAATGGGCGTTGACATCCTCTGGTTTATGCCCATCTTCCCGGTATCGGTGGAGCGCCGCAAGGGTACGCTCGGCAGTTATTACGCCGTTTCGGATTTCACTGCCGTAAACCCGGAATTCGGTACGATGGCCGACTTTCGGGCCGTAGTGGATTCGGCAAAGCAATTGGGCATGCGCGTCATTTTAGACTGGGTGCCCAATCACACCGGCTGGGATCACCGTTGGATCACCGAGCATCCCGACTTCTATACCCGCAACGACACCGGCGAAATCATTGACCCCATTGATCCGAAAACCGGCAAATCCTGGGGCTGGACGGACGTGGCCGATCTCAACTACGACAACCCCGAACTCCGCAAAGCTATGACACAAGACATGCTCTTCTGGCTGCGTGAAGTGGGTGTGGACGGCTTCCGCTGCGATGTGGCAAGCGAAGTGCCCGACGATTTTTGGAGTGAGGCCGTACCGCAATTGCGCCAGGCCAATCCCGATCTCTTTATGCTCGCAGAGGCGGAGCACCCGCCGCACCGGAATCTGGAATGGTTCGCTATGTCGTACGGCTGGAGTTTTCATCAGTTGATGAATCAAATTGCGCAGGGCGAAGCGAAAGCCTCCGACATCAAAACCTGGCTGGCCAAAGACCGCAAAGACTTCCGCAAAGGCTACGCCATGCAGTTTATCACCAACCACGACGAAAACTCCTGGAACGGCACCGAGTTTGAGCGCATGGGCGAGGCCGTAAAAGCGATGGCCGTGCTCGCATTCACCTTTGAAGGTATGCCGCTCATCTACTCCGGGCAGGAAGCCGGACTGAACCGCCGCCTTGAGTTTTTTGAAAAAGATTCCATCCAATGGGACAATCTCCCTTATGAGGTATTTTACCGCACCCTGCTCGATCTCAAACATCGCAACAAAGCGCTCTGGAACGGCGCCGCCGGCGGCGAACCGATCATCATCTCCACCGAACACGACGACAAAACGCTGGTGTTCTTTCGCGAAAAAGAGGATAATAAAGTGATTGTGCTGCTCAATCTCAGTCCGGATCCGCTCGACATCGTACTGAAAGACAAACGCCTGGAGGGCAGCTATTCCAACGTATTCGGCAACAGCAGCACCGCCGTCACTACGGGTACGAGTATCCACCTCAGTGCTTGGGATTATGTAATATTGTCTAAGTAGCTCATGCCGACCACCCTCCGAACCGATTCCACGCACCCGGACTTCATTGATCTGGTGAAATTATTAGACGCTGACCTGGCCCGGCGCGACGGAGAGGAGCATGCGTTTTATGCGCAGTTCAACACCATTGACCGGATCAAACATGCGGTGATGGCGTATGAAAACGAGCAGCCGGCGGCCTGCGGCGCCATAAAGGAATACGATTCCGATACCGTAGAAATTAAAAGAATGTACACCTTGCCGAGGTGGCGGGGAAAAGGGCTTGCTACGGTTGTTTTGGCGGAATTGGAACGCTGGGCGGCGGAGTTGTCTTATCAACGCTGCGTTTTGGAAACGGGAAAAAAGCAGCCCGAGGCCATCGAATTGTACAAAAAGAATGGATATGTTGTGATTCCCAATTACGGACAGTATGCCGGGGTGGAAAACAGCGTGTGCTTTGAGAAAAGGTTAAAGGCGCCGTACCAAGCGTAGTCGAGGTAAAAAGGGTAAAGGTTAAAGGAGTAAGGTTAAAAACCGTATCTTCACGCGAGTTTTTTGTATCACCTCAATATTTAAGTTATGAAGATTACCATCAAATGGCCGGTATTGGCAGCCCTTGTGCTGTCGGCGGCCACAATCTCTTTTGCTCAACCTTTCAGCCTTCCCAAACTCCCTTATGATTACGTCGCACTGGAGCCGCACATTGATAAGGAAACAATGGAAATACACCACTCGCGCCACCATGCCGCGTACGTCAATAACCTCAACAAAGCCGTGACCGGCACGGCCGCCGAAAAATTGACAATGGAAGACTTGTTGCTCACGGCAGGCCGCCGCGGCGATGCCATCCGCAACAACGGCGGCGGGCATTACAACCACACGCTGTTTTGGGAAATCCTTTCGCCCAAAGCGCTAAAAGCCCCGCAAGGCGCGCTGATGCAAGCCATTACTGCACAATACGGCTCCGTGGACAGCGTCAAAACCCTGCTCAATCAAGCCGCCGGCACCCGCTTCGGCTCCGGCTGGGCATGGCTCATTGTCACTACCGACAAAAAGTTGCTCGTGTGCTCATCCGGCAATCAGGACAACCCCATTATGGATGTCTCCAAAGAGCGCGGCATTCCCATTCTCGGCATTGATGTGTGGGAACACGCCTATTATCTGAAATACCAAAACAAACGCGGCGATTACCTCGGCGCCATTTGGAACGTGCTGGACTGGACCGTCGTAGGCGCCAAATACAACGCGGCGCTCAGCGACCCGTTGCTGAAACGCATTGAAAAGGACGCCTGGACGGCGCTCAAGGATTTCCACATGGTCATGTCGCAGACCTTTCACCCGGCCGAAGAAGGCAATCTACAGCCCATCCGGGAGCGCAGCTCCGAAATGATGCTCAAAGCCACGGTGTTGAGAAATTCGCCGGTTCCGGCTTCTTTCGATTCTCCGGAAATCCGCAAAGCCATCGGCAACTTAGCCATCGGCTCAATGGACTTGAACAAAGCCGTGAGGAAAAAAGCAAAGGACGCGGTGCTAAAAGCCAAGCTGACGGCCCTGCACGACACCTTTCACATCATTCAGGGTCTTTGCAGCCATTGATATAAATGCGACTACCGCGCCTCTACATCCCGCACCCGGCGGCCATTTTGTTCTCCATGCTGGTGCTGGCGGGGGCGCTTAGTTATCTGATTCCCGCAGGAAAATTTGAACGCATCACCGTGGACGGCCGCGAAAAGGTCGTCCCCGGTTCTTATCAGGTCATAGAGTCGAGTCCGCTCGGCCTGCTCGATTTGTTCATGGCATTGCCCTTGGGTTTCAAAACGGCGGTGGACATCATCTTCATCGTGCTGGCGAGCGGTATCATGTTCGGTTTTTTGGAGCGCTCCGGCGCCGTGGAAAACGCGGTGGGCACTTTGGTAAAACAATTGGGTCTGCAACGCCGCTTCCTCATTGTGGTGGTGATGACCTTTGTTTTCGGCGCGCTCGGCGTATTTGTCGGCTACGAAAACAACATCGCTATGATTCCCATTGCCGCGCTGCTCAGCATGGCCATCGGCGGCGACCTCATCCTCGCAGCGGGCATTTCGGTGGCGGCAGTCACCATCGGTTTCGGGCTGTCGCCGGTCAATCCCTACACCATCGGCACCGGGCACCGGCTGGCGGAATTGCCTTTGTTTTCGGGCGCCTTGTTGCGCAGTATATTGTGTTTCAGCGCGCTGAGCGCATTGGCGTTGTACAATGTACGGTATTTCAAAAAAATACTGCGCGACAAAAGCGCCGGCCTCGGCGAGGGTTTGAACACAGACGGATTCCAATTGTCGAAAGCCATCGCAGATTATCGCCTTTCCGGCCGGAATGTGCTGGCCTTGTCGGTATTTGTGGGCGGCTTAGTGATTATGATATACGGCGTATTTGCTTACAAATGGTACATCAATCACATCTCTGCCATTTTCTGCATGACGGCCATCGTGCTCGGATTGGTGAACCGCAATACACTGAATGAGTTTGGTGAAATTACGCTTAAATCAGTAGCGGTGGTCGCGCCGGGCGCTTTTATGGTGGGATTCGCTACCTCCATCAAAGTGGCGCTGGAAATGGGGCAGGTGAGCGACACCATCGCGCACCACCTCTCGCAAGCGCTCGCCGGGCTGCCGCTGTACGCCTCCGCCGTGGGCATGACGGGCGTGCAATCGCTGATGAACTTCCTCATTCCGTCGGGCAGCGGGCAGGCGCTCGCCACATTGCCGGTGCTCCTGCCCGTGGGCGAAGTGCTGGGTCTTACCCGCCAAACCACCATTCTGGCCTACCAAATCGGCGACGGCCTCACCAACTTAGTCAATCCCGCCCTCGGGGGTCTCATCGCCATGCTGAGCTTATGCCGCGCGCCGTTCGATCGCTGGCTGCGGTTCATTTTTCCGCTGCTGCTTATCGTGCTGGGTCTGGCCATCGTGGCGGTGCTGGTGAGTGTGGCTATAAATTATGGACCGTTTTAAAACAATCATCCATGCAAAACAACCTCCACCACGCCATCCAAATCCTCTCCGACCTCGTCGCTTTTCCGGTGCTGGGCGGGCAGAGCAATTTGTCCATTCTTTCCCACATAGAGGGCATCCTTCGCGAAAAGCGGGTGGACTATCAATTGGTTTTCAACGAAGAGCGAACCAAAGCCTCCCTGCATGGCCGAATCGGCCCGGCTGTTGACGGCGGCGTCATCCTCTCCGGGCATACCGATGTGGTACCCGTGGCCGGGCAAGCCTGGGATACCGATCCTTTCACCCTTATCGAAAAGGACGGCAAACTCTACGCCCGCGGCTCCTGCGACATGAAAGGATTTCTGGCCTGCTGCCTGGCTTCGATTGATCTGTTTAAAGGTACCGATCTGAAGCGCCCGGTGTATTTCGCATTTTCTTACGACGAAGAAATCGGCTGTCTCGCCGCGCCCGATCTGGTGAAAGCCATCAATGCCTGCTATTCTGAAAAACCGAAATACGCCATCATCGGAGAGCCGAGCCGCATGCAACCCATTGTGGGCCAGAAGGGTATTTGCACCATAGAGACGACCGTACACGGCTCCGCCGGTCACAGCAGCCGCATCCGGCAGGAGGTGAGCGCCATCCATGTAGCGGCTCAACTCATCGGTTGGATAGAAAATAAAATGGAATCGCTCATTGAGGCAGGACAAATTGACAACCGGTTTCATCCCAACCACAGTTCGTTGCATGTGGGCATTGTGCAGGGCGGCATCGCGTCGAATGTCATAGCCGATTAGTGCCGTTTCCACTGGGATGTACGCACCATTCCAGCCGACCGGACGGAGGGCATTATCCGCGATTTTGAAACATACAGCAAAGCCCTCGAAGCGGAATTGCAACAGCGTTTTGCCGGCGCCCGCATTGTCACCCATGTTCCTCACCCGCCCGTACCGCCGTTGGACACACCGGAAGATGCATCGGTGGTGGCGCTCATCCAAAAACTCAGCGGCGTGCAACAAACCGACACCGTAGCGTATGCCGCAGAGGCCGGCCAATTTGCAGAGGGCGGCTTTGAATCGGTAATCTGCGGGCCGGGCGACATCGCGCAGGCGCACCGGGCCAATGAATTTATTGAAATCAGCCAGTTGGAAAAGGGGCTGGAGATGATGGAACGGCTGGCGGGGGAGCTGGCGGTTTAGGGGAACTCTGCTCCGTTGTTGTGCAGGGGTAACCCGCTGTATAGATGAAACGAGGTGTAAAACCTCAAGTCGATTGAGTGTAATATTTTACATTTTTCACATCTTCCAGGCTCCGTTTTATCTTTGAAGGAATAGAAAATCAGGATGTGTTTTTCTATAATCATCCGGTTTTTTGGGGAGGTGGTTATTATTGTAATGTACAATATCACAATGCCATGTATAATTTCGCTGTCACAAATAACAGTACGATCAATTCCAGCCCGGATCTGCTGAATGCGGTGCATGTTTTTATGGCGGGGGCAAGCACCGGTGGTAATTGTGGTTCGAATATTAATTATGGCGGCGGCGGTTATACTTACATGGATAAGTCATGTGGGAGAACAAATAATAAGATAGGAATGGTCCTATATGGCCAGTATTACGAATACATGTATGACCTGACGGGAGAGCCGCCGGTGCCGAATTTTACAGATATGCCTCCCAACTCGTTTGATATTCCCTACGGAGGTAACGGCATCTTGTCGGAGTTTTTACACATGGCGAGTGTAGATCATCCCTGCTGCAATTCTCATCTCGATGGTGGCGATCAATGTGAGGATACGCCACATAGTATGCAAACGCAAAACAATGTGCAACAGACATTCTATCCAGGGTCCCAATTGCTTCACGAATCTCTGCGCTGCGCGTTCACTCAATGTCAGTTGGGGCGTTTGCATCACTATTTCGAGCACCTGGAACCCGACTGGCAACGGACGGCTGAAAATAATTTCGCGTTCCCGGCGGTCACCAAATTTTGCGCTGTCAGCCAGCCGGACATTGTCATTCCCAACGGCGCAAATGTGGTATGGGAACGAGACCGCAGCGTACGCTCCAATATCGTAGTTGAACCCGGCGGCAAGCTCACCATACGATGTAATGTGGGTTTGCCCAAAGATGCCCGGATAACCGTGCATCCCAATGGGGAACTCATAGTGGACGGCGCCAAGCTGCACAATAATTGCGATAATGCCCGCTGGGAAGGAATCGTTGTTGCGGGTAACAGCAACCTGCACCAGTACAAAACCTACGGGGTCAGAAACCAGGGATTGCTTATCTTGTCCAATGGGGCTGTGCTGTCGGGAGCGAATACGGCCGTGCGCAATTATGCGCCTGAAAACCCCGGATACAAATCGGGCGGGGTCATTATGGCGGATAATACTGTTTTTCGCAACAACCTAATCGGCGTGGACTTTGCGCCATACCAAAACTATCACTTTTTGTACGGAAGCCTACAGGGTGATTTGAGCAATTTTGCCAATTGCAGCTTTTGGGCCGACGTGCATTTCGGCACCGACTATGGGTCTTTCCACAGCATGGCGACTTTAAGAGGCATAACAGGCATCGGGTTTCAGGCATGTACCTTTGTCAATGATTACCCGGAGTCAGCATTGACCTTTGCCGATGAAAAGCAATATGGCATCCGGGCGGTTAATTCCGGCTTCGAGGTCACGGGGATTTGTCAGACAACCCCCCTGGAGCCATGCACGTCATATTTGCCGTCCGAATTCAGGGGCTTTGGCATTGCCATATCGGCCGGAAACCACGGAGGCATCAAAACTTTTTCGGTATCGAATACCCATTTTGAAGACAATGCACGAGGCATAGCGGCGTACAGAGTGGACAATATTTATGCAGTCAACAATACATTTAAAGTAGGCACTGCATTGCCGAACCAAAACAATACCCCCTTCATGGGCATAGATTTATTTAGATGTACAGGGTACAAGATAGAACAGGACACTTTTGTCAATGCCGCCATTCTGAGTGCCGGAATACCCAGCATCGGTGTGTTTATCAATCACTCCGGCAGTGAACCCAATCAGGTTTACAAAAACGTATTTGAGGGATTGTCCTATGCCAATTTATCAAATGGAATCAATAGAGGCAGTTCCGCAATCGAAGGGCTGCAATATCAATGCAATCAAAACGCCATGAATGAATTCGACTTTGTCGTACCGGAAGAAACCGGAGGCAATACCGGTGTGGCAGAGTTTCAGGGAGCGGGCAATCTTGCCGCAGGTAATACATTCTCAACCGTTTTACCATCCTCCGATTTGGAAATGCATTTTCTCAACCATGCGGCGCCTTTGACGTATTTTGAACCCCCTGCTCCAACAAACTACACTTTTGGATCAATATCAATATTATTAGGTAGTCCTAATGCTTGTCCGTCCAAACTTCCCAGCAACAAAGAAACAGGACGGCTGAGCGAATTGGAAAGACAGGAGCAGATACAAAACTTTTATGCCGGAGCGGATGCCGGCATCCGGGCCGAGGCGGCCGGCATGCTTATACGGAACCTGTTGATTGATGAGGACAGCATACAGTTGACCGCGGTGAAAACTCTGCTGACGGACAAAGGCAGTCTATACGCCCGCTTTTCCGTGGTGGATGCCTGGCTTCAGGAAGGCAATCCGGCCGGAGCACAGCAGGAACTGTCCGACATCCCTGTTTCGATCAGCCTTTCCGGCCGGGCACAAATAGAATACGACTATTTCAGCGCGCTGAAAAACATTCAAATCACCGCGCTGCAAACCGGCCAGACTGATGTACAGATGGTAAGTAGTAATGTGATACCGCTCAAAAACATAGCCGAAGCGGGCCGTTACTATGCCTCCGTACAGGCGCAGATTTTGCTGAATGATCTGGCCGGAACAAACTATCAACCGGATGTAATACTTCCATCGCAAGGACAACAAAACCTGATGACACCTCGTCCGGGCGAAAGTGCTGCCACATTATTGATGGAGCAACCCTATAGTTTGCAGGTTGTGCCGAATCCGGCGATACAGGAAGCGGTGTTCCACTACCGGCTGCCTGAAGGTACGGAGCAAGCCCAAATTGTGGTGACAGGGATGGACGGAAAAATATTGGATCGCATTTCGGTAGGTGGCCCAACGGGACACTTGCGCTGGAGTACCCAACACTTGAAAGCCGGATTATACATCTACCGCCTTTCTGTGAATGCTGACACTTTGTTGACAGGCCGCTTGGTAATTATCAGATAATTGAAACAGTTGCAGTCGGAGTTTGAACTCCGGCTGCATTTTGCTTCACGCTAAAAACAATTGCCATGACAATTCGAATTGCGTTTCTAATAATATGCTTTCCCGTTATCAACTCCTTGAGCAGCCAGATTACTTTCAACCATCGTTTTTCGTTGAATTTTCCGGCTTCCATTATCACTAATGTAATTTTTACGGACAGTTGTTACTATTTTACAGGAGTGATTGCGGATTCTGTGCCTCCTCATAGACCCGGAAACCTTTTTATGAAAACCGATTTGGAAGGAACCCCTTTAGTAATTAAAACCATAAGAAATCCCGCTAAGTCTTACCAAACCTGGCATCCCGAATTTTCTGCTTTACCCGAGGGTGGTTTTGTTGTGGCGGGGTACTCTCTGGATTCTATTTCAAAAGCCATACTGATTCGGTATGACTCCGATGGGGACACCCTTTTTACCCGATTTTTCTCCAATCTTTTCCCGCCGCCTAATGATTTTATCTGGCCAAGGGCTTTCGTAGTTCGTCCCGATGGGGGATACCTTTTTGCTTGTGAAATACAAGCGCTTCCTAACGGCGGCTATCAAGATATAGATATTTGGATCGTCAAAACAGATAGCTTAGGAGAAGTGACATGGCAGCGGAGGTTGGGCAATAACCGATGGGAAAGGCCATATTCGCTACTCGTAGATCAGGAAGGAAATATCATTGTGGGAGGGAGTAAGAGAAATACCAACCTGACAACGAGCAACTACACCTTTCAAAACTACATCATCAAGCTCAACCCTGCGGGAAACACCCTTTGGGAGTACCTTTCCCCTGCCTCCCTTGGCCTGCGCTACGGCGCCGCCGATATGGTGCTGCTCAGTGACGGTAGCCTGGTAGTGGCCTCCGGTGTGGGGTACGAACAACAAAGGACTTCATTCAATGATGTGTATTTCGATAAATATATCTTCAAATTGAATAACCTTCATGAAATTGAGTGGGAGCTTACTTTTAAAGAAACGGCGCTTACAGGAACCGCATTTCTGACGAACATCATAGCCGTTTCAGACGGGAGCGGCTTCGTGGCAGCGGGTACGCACAGCCAAAACTTTCCTGCTCAAAATGCTTTTTCTCTAAGAGGCTGGATCGGGAAAGTGTCTCCTGACGGCGACAGCCTCTGGACCCGGCAGTATGTAGGGATTGATCAACTCAACAACCGCCAAGCCATTTACGACCTGAAAGAAACCTCTGACGGCGGCTTCATCCTCTGCGGGGAATCGCGCAACCCAAGCCCTGCCCCCGGCGAAATTGTACAGCAAGCCTGGCTGCTCAAGTTGGACCAATACGGCTGCTTAGTGCCCGGCTGCCACATCACTACCTCAACGGAGGAGTCGGAGCCGGAACGTCTGCGCTTGGCTCTGTACCCCAACCCTGCGGCGGAGTATCTCAACTTTTACCTGCGCGCGCCGGCAGGCGTGGGCAGCGAGGTGTCGTTTCGCATCTTCGATGCGGGCGGGCGCTTGCTGCGGGAGTTCCCTCATGCGTCACCCGATGCCACCTATGTGATAGAGGTGTGGGACTGGCCGGCGGGCATGTATGTGCTGCAGTGCGTGAGCGGGGGGCGCGTACTGGCGGCGGAAAAGTTTATCAAACAATAGCTCATCGCTAAAAAAACAACCATGAAAAAAGCAATTCTCTTTTCCATCGGGCTGTTCAGCCAGCTTTCCATTCAAGCGCAGTTGGAATGGGCGCCCGTGGGGGCGAAGTATTACCATTCGGTATTGAATGAGTCGCAAATTCCGCTTTCTGTCTCTGTCCATGAAGTGATGGGCGACACCATCATTGCCGGAAAAAACTGCCAGATATTTTACACTTGGTTTCCCGGATGCGAAGGCTGGCAATTCACTTATGAAGAAGCCGGACGAGTTTACTTTTACGACGCGGAGTCCGACCGTTTCGGGCTGCTCTTCGATTTCAACAAGGGTGCGGGAGAATCGTGGTGGATGCCGGTCTGTAGTCAGCATGAGGGAGAGATTCCAGCCGACTCCATGCAAATCTTTGTGGATTCCGTCGGTTTTACTAACCTGAATGGAATGGACATCCGAACCCAATACGTCACCTGGACTTCACCCTGGAGCAACCAGACAAAACACACCAAAATCTACGAGGGCATCGGCAATGCACCGGTTCCTTACTTTTTTTGGGGTTATTACGGTCTGGCCTCCAATATCTGGTTACATACATTCAACTGCTACGAATCGCCCACGCACGGTATTTTCAACTTCATAGGCGGGCAGCCCTGCGGGGTTTATACGGGAGTAAGCGAGTTAAGCCCGGCCATTGAAACGCTACAGTTGCATCCCAACCCGACCCAGGAGTCTGTACACATTCGGTTTCCGCATCGGGGCGCGGGGCGACTGATCTTGTACGATGCGCAGGGCCGGGTATTGGATATCCAATCATTCGATGCCCTCCCGGAAGCATGGAACTACGATGTATCGGCGCTGCCGGCGGGCGTGTATCTGCTGCATTGTAGAAGCGAGGGCGGGGCGACGGCGGTGGAGCGCTTTGTGAAGAAGCGTTAGGCGTTCATATTGAACAGAAGGCGTGTGAACCCCGCGTCGGCAGTATTTGGCCTCAGCTACAAAAAAAACTTTCAACCAAAACTGAAAGTTGCGAATTGTGTTATACATTCGCAGTTATGGACAATTCTATCCATTTTTGCCTGCAAAGAGAAAGACATGCTTGAAAATACATCCCTCCAATTACTCATCAACGACCCGGAATTATCGCCGGCGTTTCGCGACATTGCCGGCAAAGTACAACACGGCCGACGGATCAGCCCGGAGGAGGGCCTGTTGTTGTTCAACGAAGGCTCGCTGAGCTACCTCGGTACGCTGGCCAATTTTATACGCGAAAAACGGCATGGCGACAGCACCTATTTCAATCGCAACTTCCACATAGAACCGACCAATCTCTGTGTGTATGACTGCAAGTTCTGCTCCTACTCGCGCCTGCTCAAACAACGCAGCGACCCTGCTTCCTGGGAGTACAGCATGGACGATATGTTCAATATTGTAAAAAACTACGACGGCCAACCCGTCACAGAAGTACACATCGTGGGTGGGGTGCTGCCGCAATACGACTTGCCCTTTTATGAGGAGTTGTTTCAAAAAATAAAAGCGCATCGCCCCGAACTCCACATCAAGGCGCTTACGCCGGTGGAGTACCACTATATTTTCAAAAAAGCCAAAGTGAGCTATGAAGATGGCATGCGCAGGATTATGGAATCCGGTTGCGACAGTTTGCCCGGCGGCGGCGCGGAGATTTTTCATCCCGATATCCGCGAGCAAATAGCCGCCGACAAATGCACGGGCGAACAATGGCTGCGCATTCACGAAATATGGCACGGCCTCGGCAAGCGCTCCAACGCGACCATGCTCTACGGCCACATCGAAGGATTCGAGCATCGCATAGATCACTTGGAGCAGTTGCGCCAATTGCAGGACAAGACGGGCGGTTTCCAAACCTTCATTCCACTCAAATTCCGCAATCAGGACAATCAAATGAGCTATATCCCGGAGAGCACCCCGGTGGAAGACCTGCGCAACTACGCCGTCAGCCGCATTTATTTAGACAACTTCGACCACATCAAGGCATACTGGCCCATGATCGGGCGCGAGGTGGCGCAGATGTCGCTCGCCTTTGGCGTCAACGATATTGACGGTACTATTGACGACACCACCAAAATTTACTCCATGGCCGGCTCGGAGGAACAAAATCCGGCGCTCAGCACCCGCGAATTGGCCAACCTGATTCGCTCCGTAGGCCGTCGCCCCATTGAGCGCGATACGCTGTACAATATCATACAGGACTATACCGACCACGTTTTTGCCGAGGACGAACAGTTTAAAGGGTATCTGGCACTGCCGGTGCTTAATTGATAGCGCATGAAAAAAATAAAAATCGTTGCCGTAAGCTATTTGAATACCAAGCCTTTGTTGTACGGCTTACTCAAAAGCCCGTTAGCGGCACAGATAGAGTTGCAATTGAACATTCCCTCCGAGTGCGCCCGCAAGCTGAAAAGCGGAGAGGCCGATCTGGGCTTGATTCCCGTGGCCGGCATACCCGAATTGGACAGCCCACGCATTGTGTCCAATTTTTGCATCGGCGCCCAGGGCACGGTGCGCACGGTGTGCATTTTCAGCGAGCGACCTTTGGAAGAGGTGAAACGCATTTATTTGGATTACCACTCCCGTACTTCGGTGGAACTGACGAAAATCCTGCTGCGCGATTATTGGCATTTATCGCCGGAGCTGCTGCCGGCACAGCCCGGTTTCGAGGATGAAATCGGTGGCGAAACCGCCGGGTTGGTCATCGGCGACAGAGCGATCGGCATGGAGGCGCGCTTCCCGTACATTTACGACCTCGGCGAAGCCTGGATGGCGCATACCGGCCTGCCGTTTGTATTTGCCGCCTGGGTGAGTAATAAGCGTCTGGATGCGGATTTCCTGTGTCAGTTCAATGAAGCATTGGAAAACGGCGTTCGCCAAATTCCCGAACTGATGTATCTGCTGCCTTCGCCGGCGCCCGGTTTTGACCTGCAGGCGTACTTTACCGAAAACATCCGCTACGAATTGGACGAGCCGAAGCGATTAGCCTTGGAAATGTTTTTGAAAGAAATTTCAACGGACTCTTACCACCTTGCCACGCCATTGAGCGCCCCGGTAGTTGAGTTCCAGAATGTATAGCCCTGCCGGGCGATCGGTCATATTTAGCGCGTGTTGCCGACTGAAACTGCCTTCCTCCAACGGAATGCCTGTGGCATCGTACAAGCGATAATGCGACGGCGCCGTTTGTTCCTCTTTCCATTCGAGATACAGCGTTTCCGACACCGGATTCGGGAATAGCCGAAAACCCGCCGGCCCACCGGATTCTGTGGCGGCTACCGGTAACAGGTTGACGGTAGTCGAAGTAGCGCTTGCGCAAAAAGGGCGTTCGGCATTGAGCGTCACCGTATAGACGCCGGGCGCGGCGTAAGTGTGTACCGGCGAAACGGCCTGACTGCTGTTCCCGTCGCCGAAGAGCCAGGAATAACTGCTCGCATTCGTAGAGTTATTGGTGAAGGTAACCGTAAATCCCTGAGCGCTAAAGCTGAAGGCCGGTTCGGGAAAAGAGAATACCTGCACGGCTGCAGTACGAGTAATAGAAGAACTACCCAACGGCCCGTTGAGGCTGAGGCTTACATCATAAATTCCGGGAGCGGCATAAATTACGGATGGAGATACCTGATTGGAAACGGCGGGATTGCCGCCCGGGAAACTCCACATCCGGGAGGTATAAAAACCGACAGACGCATCGCTGAACTGTACGAGCATAGGCGCGCAGCCCTCCGCCGCCGATTGTGCAAATGCCGCCGTGGGCGCCTGCCCGGCGATCACCTCAAAGTTGAAAATTGCTGAACCGCAGGCATTCACGGCGGTGAGCGTTACCGTGTAAACTCCCGGAGTGGCGTAAGTATGCGAAGGATTGGACACGGTGCTGCTGTTGCCGTCGCCGAAGGCCCATTGGTAACTGGTCGCGTTTTGGGAGGTATTTACAAAACTAAAAACCAGCCCGCCGAGGGGTTGTACGGTGAAAGCGGCCAACGGCTCCGGCGTCACTTCAATGTAGTTGCTGAATTGAAGGGTATCCGCACCGGCTGCATTGGCAACGATAAGGGTGACGCCGTAACTGCCCGGTGTATTGTAAGTGACTGACAAAGCGGGTAGGGGAGAGCTTGTCGGCGTTCCTCCGGGAAAAAACCATTGGTAGGTATCCGCCCCGGCAGAGTTGGCACTGCTGAATGCAACCGACAAGGGCGCGCAGCCGACGGTCGGCGCAGCGGTGATGCCGGCAGTGGGGGGATTCGATAACAAAACCGCCATAGTGGCCGTGTCGGAACCGCAAGGATTGGACGCTAGGAGGCTCACCGTGTAGGAACCGCCGGAAGTATAAGTATGCAGCGGCATGGCTGCCGTACTCGAATTGCCGTCGCCGAAATTCCACAAAAAGGTACTGCCGTTTTGTGCATTGTTTTGAAACTGAACAGCATTGCCCATGACCGCAAAAGAAAAAGCGGCTACCGGTAAAGGTGTAACGCTGAGGGTTGCGGCCTGTGAATTGGCGGCAGGATAACAAGCGCTGCTGACGACCAAGCGATATTGATATCCGGAAAAATTTGCGCCCACATTGCGGATGAGCAGCATCGGGGCTTGGCTGCCTGCATAAGTATTGTTGTCGGAAATATTTTGAAAACCGCCGCCGGTATTGACCTGCCATTGGTAACTGAGGCCGTTGCCGGAAGCGCTCGCCGTGAGCAGTATGCTGTCGCCTGCGCAGAGCGTTGCGGAGGTGGGTTGTTGTACAAACGCCGGGGCGGCAATGGGCGTATCGCCTTCCGGCAAAGCCGGGGGATCGAAACCAATCTGCCCGGCCTGCCCGGCTTGCGCGCCGTTGGTCCCCGTTGCGCAGGCCGTTGAGTTTTGGGTCTGCCCGGCTTGCCCTGCACTGACACTCGCTACCGGCACAGCAGTTCCCGCCGGTACCAGGATGCGCCCTCCTGCGCCGCCGCCGCCGGGTCCCATGCAGCGATTGGCGTTGGCGTTGTTTACGTTGCCGCCGTCGCCGCCGCGAGCTTCGAACTCCATATTAGTAATAGAAGCAGCAGAAACGATGATGGCGCCGCCCGCTCCGCCGCCGCCTGCACCGTCGCTCAGCGCATTTCCGGAGCTAAGGCCGTTGGCTAAGGTTTTATGTCCGTTGCCGGTAATGCTGCCCGCTTTGATGAGCACAATGCCGCCGCCTGCACCGCCGTCGGTGCCGAGGCTGTTGTTTTCGTGGCCTGCGCCGCCGCCGCCGCCCATGTAAATGCGCAGGCCGGTATTGGGCAGTGCGCGGCCGCCGATGCCGGGAAAATTTCCGTTGCAACCGAAAGTGGCCGGTTCGTTGTTCGTGCCGCCCTGGCCGCCTGCGCCGAAGTGGCCGCCGCCGCCGCCGCCGGAGTTGTGATCGTTGCCGCCGCCGCCGCCGTTGGCCTGTGCGCCGCGGCCGGCCTCTGCGCCGGAT
The DNA here is from genome assembly GCA_019638385.1 of Saprospiraceae bacterium. Taxonomy (GTDB): domain Bacteria; phylum Bacteroidota; class Bacteroidia; order Chitinophagales; family Saprospiraceae; genus UBA2329. The sequence continues at coordinate 570,590 of JAHBTW010000001.1, forward strand.
ATAAACGCTGCAATTCCTTCTCCTTTGGCTGCGCCGCGCCAGTTGTTGAGTGGGTAAAACCAAGCGTTCTGGTTGGCGAGCCAACTGCAATTGTTGGTTTGGTTGATTTGGGAAATGCCGCCCCGGAATCCCCGACCGCTGAGGTCAATATCGGATTGAAGCGTAAGTTGCCCCGACACCTCCATAGCCAAAACGCCGCCGATGGAGCCGTTCCAGGCCGGCGCGCTCAGCGTACCCGTTACGACGACATCGGTGTATTGAGGTACCGAAACGAGTTGTACGCTGCCGGTTAGGTTGTATGAATTGACTAATAAAAATTCGAGGCGAACCTGATTGCCCGTCACCGATGCTACGGTAGCCAATTCATACAATCCACTGGAGGCTGGGTCGGTGATGGTACCGAAAGCGGCAGTATTGCTCGCGTTGATGAGCGCGCCTTTCATTTGCAGGAGGAGTACCCTGCCGCCGGGCGCAAAAGGTGCAGCGTTGTTGACGGTGACAATAGCGTTGCAATAATCAATGGCAGAGACCGCCGCGTATTGATTGATGGTGCCGGAAACGGTCGTTTGGGCAAAGGAAAATGCCGGAAAAAGCAGCCATGCTGCTAATAGTTTTCTCATGTATGGTATGTTCAATTCCAATTGGGCGCATCGGGCATGTAAGCAATGACCGAGTACGCGTCTCCTTTATTATACATCACTTGTTGCCACAACACTTCCGGGCTGGATTTGAAGAGATAATTTTGGTGCATTTCGGCGAGCACCCAGGAACCGATGGCCATTTCGTCGAGCAGTTGGCCTTCGTCCCAACCGGCATAGCCCATGAAGAAGCGAATGTTTTCCGGCAACACCAATTGGGAACGAATGAGAAATTTGAGTTTTTCAAAATCACCGCCCCAATAAATACCTTCCACCACCTGATGGCTGTCGTCCAATATATGGCCTACGTTATGAACGTAGTGAATCGTGTCCATTTGCACCGGACCGCCTTCAAAGACCGGGGCTGTAAACTCGGGAAAACCGTCAATGAGTTCGTCCACACGCAGATCGGTCGGTCGGTTCATAATAAAGCCCATACTGCCTTCCGGCGAGTGTTCGCACAAGAGAACTGCGGCTCTTCTAAAGTTGGGATCCAACATAAAAGGCTCAGCCAACAGTACGACTCCGTTTTTGATTTCGTAATTTACCATCGTTCGCTTCCTTTGTGCCAAAAGTGCGGTATTTTTTTTAATGAAGCAACTTTTTAACGCTAAAAGCGCGGACAAGGTCATATCGGCTACTTGCCTTACAGGCGCCTGACACCACAGAAAAGGAGGGTCGTGTGCAGAAATAGCCGGCTCATTCTGGAAGAAGTCAAAGTTTCCCGCCCTTGGAATTGGAATCCCGATGATTCTATCGAGGGCTAAAATACCATTTTATCCCCAGCAGGATTTGCCCGGGCAGCATACGGTATGTATTGGTTTGGATATAAACCGGGTTTAAAGTGGTAAGACTTACATTGGATGGAGCTAAATTCAAAATGTCATAGAGCTTCAAGCTGCACTCAAAATATTTAAATGTCTTTTTCCTTATCAATTCCATATTCAGGTCATGATAAGTGTTGTTTACTCCGTTGATCTCATTATAAGTTAACTGATACCAGATTTTCCCTTGCAACAGGCCCCATTCAAATCTAATGGCAGATTTTGGCTTCATAAATACATTCAAGGTACCGAATGATGCATTTTCTCGTTGAGAAATGGTCAGGTCAATTCCTGAAGAAAGCGTGATGTTTTTTATTTTATTGTAATTAAATCCAATTGTAGATGTCAATGTTTTATCTTTTATTTCGGCTTCATCCACATAAAGATTGGATTGATTTAGCAGTAAATTAATGTTATAAGTCCCTGCTCCAAATTTTTTATAATACAACAACTGCAGTTTTACTTGATTCCCGCGCCTTAATAGCCTGTGCGATTCGGTTTGAAAATAGTCATCAAAATGATAAACCGGAAGTACCTCTGTTGCATTGGGGCTAAATGAAAAAATTGCATTGAATAGCGTAGCTCGTTCAGAAATTTCAAACTCTTTGAATACACTCAAGTTATAAGTGTCTATAAAACCCGCATCGCTGATATTGGCGCCGCCTTCTCTGATGCCCCATTGGTTTTGCAGCGTTTGCAAGTTATTGACTTGCACTAAAGACGGCCGGCTGATTTTTGTGGAAAAGCTGGAAGATACATTCCATTTATTACTTATTCGATACATGACCAGCGCCTTGGGCCTCACATAGTTATTCTGAATTATGGCATCCTGTGAATTTAAGGAGACGTAAGAATGTATAATGCCTCCTACGACTCTGAATAGGCGCGTATCATATCTTAGGCGAAAAGAATTAGATATATTTGAAAACTCTAATTTTTCCATCCCTACAAAGGGAAATGTAAACGAATGCTCAGACGAATTAGACAACTTTTCAGAATTGAGATCAAAAGAGATATTGTACTGAACATCTATGTTTTGATATTTTTTTCTGATCAAGAGTTGATTGTTCAGTTCATTGCGGAAATGCTTGCTGTTTTGATCGGTGATAAATCCCCTTTTGATAAGGTCAAATATCGCTTGCCCTGCCATTGTATCTTTACTGGAAATGTTTTTGCCTTCGAAGTCCAGCGAAAATCTGTTTGTGCCAAAAACAGAAAGTGTTATTTCTTTTTTAAATATTTTATGAAATTTATAAACAGGGGCAATCGAAATCTTTTGAATATTTTGATTGCTTTCGTTTTGGTACGACTCGTCTGAAAAGGAACCACCCTCTGATGCTTGTACTGTTTTGGCGTGTATTAAAACCGGCGTTTCAAATTCAAAATTGGTAGTGGAGTTGATGACGGCAGATAAATTATTATGTAGCGTAGCAACCCATGAATTTTTGTTGTGCAATTGTACAAAATCTTGATCGGATACTGCATCTGTAAAATACTGGCGCAAGCTCGCTATATTTTGATTAACACCTAATTGATGAATCTGGAGACTTGACTTCATTCTAAATTTTTCCGTAAATGCATTGTCTGCGGCAATCTTTAAAGTGAGTGTGTTGAATCTGGAGAAAAAAGAGCTGTTAAAATCTGAAAATTCATGTGGACGATGTTGCCACACAAGACGGTGGTTTCCATTGAATAGCATATTATTTTCTTCTGCTCTTATTACTTCGGATAAGTTGAATTCCTGAATTTGTCTGCCTGAATTTGATTTTGCAACAAAAAGCCTGAAAGCGCTTGAAATTTTGGTGTTTATTATGTTTGATCCGGCATCATGAATATTGTTATAACCGGCATATAGAAAAACAGTTCCTTGATATGATTGCTTGAATTTTTCTTTAAGCTTTATCTCCAAAGCGATTCCTTTCTCTTGTTTTTCTGCATAGGGCTGATATGTATCCGAATAGTTTTCAATAATTCTCAAGTCTTGTATCGTTTCATAACTAATCGCATCCGTGAATTCAACATGATTGGCACCCGATATATCTCTTCCGTCAATAAGCACATTTTGTACAGGTCTGTTTTGAAAAAAAAAATGCGATCCATTAGTAGAAAAGCCGGATATTTTCATCACCATATCTGTTACAGACTGCTCAGAACCGGTTTCAAAAGCTTTAATGTTGAAAATTGTGGTGTCTCCTGATTTTCTCATGAGAAAGGCTTTGTCAATGACAGATACCTCCTCCAAATTGACCGACAAAGGCATTAAAGTTACCAGATTTAGCTCAATGACAGCTTGATTGCAATGAACAAGGAGTATCGTATCTGCATAGCCGAACTGGGTCATTCTTATTTTGTAATAGCCTCTTTTCAAGGCGGAAAACTTGAATTCTCCTTGGTCATCCGTCGTTCTGAATCCAATTAATTTAGTATTCGTTGTATCCAGCAATTGTATCATGTTTCCAGCCTTTTCGTCGCTGCCCGAAAGCAATGACCGGCCGCGAATTTCGCAACCCTGTGCGAACATTGCATCGGCAGATAATAGTACAAAAAACAGGATAATATATGTTGAACGCTCCATCATTCAGGAGTGATTATCCATGTATTTAGCGGAGTGTTGTTATTTATTAAAACTGCTTTTTGGGGTACCAATTGTGTAACTTCACCATAAGACAACCTGACAGCATCCTCTCTGGAAACCATCTGGAGGCCATCTGGTGGAACCGGCACCTTGACATGGCCGACATATATGTCTTTAGCAATCCATATTTCATAAGGGGTTTCATAGTGGAGTACCAGCCCGGGCAGGTTGAATATGCCGAATTTGGGGCCATCCGCATAAGGCAGCCCCGGCGCATACCAGGCCGTGTGTCCTTTGGGTGATTCCGCTTTAATGCATTCCGCTCCGGCAATAATTTTCTTTTCATCAGCTATTTTCCATTGATAATCACCGTTTTTATTTATTTCGGATATTTTCCTCCTTACGCCGAAACCCTCCTTGAATTCTGCACTGGTACGCACCCATTGGTCTTCATTGTAGTTTTTGTATATGTGGTCATAGTAGCAAAATGAAGAAAATTTTTTTGTGGGCTTTGAGATCAACATTACGCTGTCTCGAGAGAGAAAAGATACGCCTTTGGATATGGTAAGCGAGTATCGGATGATCTTCTTCAAGTCATGGAGTTCAGGAGGTAAATCTGTATGATTTATTAGTTTGCACTCATACACAATCTGTAAACTCTGACCAAATGTACATGTGGATATCATTACTAAAAAGACCAGAATAAATGCATTTTTTTTCATTGTAGATGATTAAAAGATTAAGTAAAAAGATTTACTCTTTGTTATCCGAATATTGTGATTAATGCACATTTGTGAAAAAAGAAATTGTTGGGATCTATAAAGTGAGTCTGGCCGGCATTCGAGTTCCTGGAATACTTCGAAACAAGCAGTCTTCAGGTCAGATTGTGCTACCATAAGCCTCTTATTAGAGAAATCCCAACAATCTTCAACGAAAATTAGCAGTCTGGACCGATGATTACAGGCGTTTGCCCTTCAGACCATGCTATTGTGCATTCTCCTCCATCATCAAATTCAGTCCTGACGCATTCCCAATTGCTGCTATTATTGGGACTATAGCCGCAATAAATGAGTACGGTTTCAATACCTACTGTGCTTGCAGTAGTGCATTCGGTATAGCTCGCAGACTCATCTAATGTGTTAGCCTTGGCCTGCTCCAACACGAAAAACGCCGCTGTCAAGCAAAGCAAAATCGACAATAAAGATTTCATGATTCGTAATTTTGAATTACCCCTACTTCTTTTTCGGTGGTTTCGGGATAGCCCACCATCGAATCCGACAAATTTTGGCGCCTTGTATATTGTCGGAATAAGATAATCCAAATTTAAGGGAAAAATGAAATATGATTTTGTGTCATTTTGTGTCATTTTGTGTCATCTTGTTTCAGGTCATTGTTCAAGTGTAGTATTTCTCTGCGCCATTCGGCCTTTTCTTTGTCCGGCATTCCGCCAGGAAAACCGAGATGCCGGTAAATATGTGCCAAGTGGCACGGCAACAACAATCTGCGCGTAGCCGCGATGTCCCACTCCTTCAGCTGCCGGTACAAGGTGCTGCGGGACAATCCGTACTCATCAGCTACTTCCTGTCTGGTTTTGGTTTTTTTCATGGTCGTATTAGTTTGAGTTTGTTTTTACCTAAGCACTTGACCAACAAAATACTATGCGCTACTTCGTGCAGAAGCAGCCGCATTTTTACCCTACCTTTAGTGTGTTGTTCGAGTGTTTGTGTGAGTCGGTACTATCGGGTTAAGTTGCCCGGGTGTTCATAATTATGCTGCAATAATAAAAAAAAATTGACATTTCTTGTGGCCACCCTAATACTACTGGACATTTTTTTAAAAATCCGGAACGAGATAATGCCCAATAGTATCGCCGCCCTATACCTAACGTTAGCTACTCGTCTTTTACTCAACTAAAGGTATTGCAGGCTTGCCGGTCGTCAAGCTACCTTTGCCGCATTATCTTGATTTAATCTAAATAAAAATGAAAAACCAAATACGAGCCGCTTGCGCAGCAGTCTTCCTCATTTTTTCCGGAAGCGCATCTTACTTGGCCGCTCAACCCGCTGTGCCGGAACTGGAATGGCCGGAGCAAGCACAAGACACAGCTAAAGCATTGATTTACAACATTCCCGAAGTGAAGGTGTTGGGTGAAAAGCCTCGCCTGATGGGCGACATACCCGGTTCAGCCGCATTTATCTCGCCTGCTTCATTGAAGACAATCAATCCGATCAACGGCAATGAAGCCTTGCGCACCGTTGCCGGCCTGCATGTAGTGGAGGAAGAGGGCATCGGGATGCGGGTCAACATCGGTATTCGGGGGCTTGATCCCGACCGAAGCAGTCGGGTGCTTATTCTGGAAGATGGCGTGCCGGTAGCGCTGAATCCTTTTGGCGAGCCGCAGATGTATTACTCGCCGGCCATTGACCGTATGGAAGCCGTAGAGGTACTCAAAGGCAGCGGACAGATTTTATTCGGTCCCCAAACCATCGGCGGGGTCATCAATTACATTACTGCTGCGCCGCCGGCAAGCGAGGAGGGGCGCATCAGAATCACCGCCGGACAGAACGGCTTTTTCAGTAGCCTGCTGAGTTACGGCAACACAGTAGGGAATGCGGGGTTCAGAGTAGATTACTTGAGAAAACAAGCCGATAACATCGGTTCTACACAGTTTCGTATCAACGACCTTACGGGGAAAGTGCTGCTCCGGCAGAGCGCCCGCGCCACACTCGGCCTCAAATGGGGCGTTTATGACGAGGTATCCAATTCTACCTACATCGGCCTTACGCAGGCCATGTATGATCAGGGCGGGCAGGATTTTGTACAACTCGCTCCGGATGACCTGCTCAAGGTGCGTCGCTTTTCGGGAAGCGTATCGCACGAGTACCGCTTCACGCCGCTCATTCGGGTCAAAACCACTGCTTTCGGCTACACCACCGAGCGCAACTGGCAACGCCAGGATTTTGGGCGTACGCCCGCTACCTCCAACCTGACCGGCGTAGTATGGGGCGACGAAAGCATTCCCGGCGGCGCCATTTACATGCGTAATCAGAATGGGCATCGCGACCGGCAATTTGAAGTGGCAGGTATAGAGCCGCGCCTGACAGCTCATTTCGATGTCGGCAAAATTTCCAACAAACTGGAAACCGGCGCGCGGTACCTGTTTGAAAGAGCTTACGAACAGCGTGTGAACGGCCGCAAAGCAGGCGCCGCTTCCGGCGCGTTGGTGGAGGACGAAATCCGCTCCGGACAGGCTTTGAGCGCTTATTTTCAAAATCGGATGGAATTCAACCGCCGCATGTCGTTCAGCTTCGGCCTTCGGGCAGAATCCTATTTTTATGAACGCGACATTGCCCGCATTGCCTCTACGGACACCTCCATCGTGTCGAATACCCAAATATTTCAATGGATTCCGGGCATTGGACTCCAATACAACGCAACGGAAAACTGGACCTTTTTTACCGGAATCCATCGCGGGTTTGCTCCGCCGCGTGTGAAAGACGCCATTGCCAATAGCGGGGAAGTATATAACTTAGACCCGGAACTGAGTTGGAATTCCGAACTGGGGCTGCGCGGAACTATCGGGAAAACCTTTTTCGTGGAATGGACGGCTTTTCATACCGATTTTTCCAATCAGATTATACCAATCTCAGAATCCTCCGGAGGAAGCGGATCGGGCCTGGTCAATGGGGGCCGTTCTTTGCACCGGGGCGTGGAAATGGCCGCCAACTGGAACGCCGGCGCTTTTTTCCTCCCCCAAAATCACACCTTAGAGCTGTATGCCGCCCTCACGTATGTAGATGCCAGATACAATGTCGATCGCTTCATCAACGAAGGGGATGCCGTGAACATCAACGGCAATCGCACGCCGTATGCGCCGGATTGGTTGTATTCCGCAGCGCTGCAATATGCTGCGCCCTTCGGATTGCAGGCTCGTTTTACCCTCAACGGACAATCGGCGCAATTCACCGATGAACTCAATACCGAAACGCCCTCCGCTAATGGTGAAACCGGAAGGATAGATGCGCGGTTTACTTTGGACGGCTCGCTGAGCTATGCGCTACCCGGCGGCAAATGGAGTTTTCAGGCAGGGGTGAAAAACCTGACTGATGAGCGCTTCATCGCTACGCGCCGCCCGCAGGGCATCCGGGTGAATGTGCCGCGATTCCTGAGTGCGGGTGTGGAGTGGAGGTTTTGAAATAGCTCGCAGCTCATAGCTAAAAAAAGATACAGTATGACAACAATACAACCGGTTTCATTGGCCTCGTCCGGGCCGCTTGTTTCACCCATCGTGCTCGGCGTTATGAAATGGGGCGTTTGGGGCCGCCGGTTAGAGGCCCCTCAAATGCTGCGACTCATAGAGGAGAGCGCCGAATTGGGCATTACCACCTTCGACCATGCCGATATTTATGGCGATTATACCACAGAGGCGGAATTCGGCGAGGCGCTGAAGTTGCGTCCTTCGTTGCGGCAACACATCCAACTCATCAGCAAATGCGGTATCTGTATGATGACGCCCAATCACCCGCAGCATCGGCTTAAATCCTACAATACGAGCGCCCTGCACATCCGTCGTTCGGTGGAGCAATCGCTGCGCAATCTGCATACCGACCACCTCGATATACTGTTGATTCACCGCCCCGACCCACTGCTGCAACCCGATGAGGTGGCCGGCATCTTTCAAACCCTGCAACAGGAGGGCAAGGTATTGCATTTCGGCGTGTCCAATTTTTCGCCTTCGCAGATGGAGGTATTGCAGGCCAAATTTCCCTTGGTCACCAATCAGGTAAAAGCGAGCGCGATGCATCTTGCACCGTTCACCGACGGCACGTTCGATCAGTGCCTGCGTTACGGCATTCGCCCCACGGCATGGTCGCCGCTGGGCGGGGAGCGCTTTTTTACCGAACCGGACGATCCGCAAGTGGCGCGCATTCGCAGGACCTGTGCGGCCGTTGCAGCAGCGCACGGGGGCGTTGGCGAAGATCAGATCATGCTGGCCTTTCTGCTGCGGCATCCTGCGGGCATCGTACCTGTGATCGGCACGGGGAATATGGCGCGCGTACGGACTGCGGCAGATGCGCTGCGCATACCGCTCACCCGGGAAGAGTGGTTTGAAATCTGGAGCGCTTCCACGGGGATGGAAGTGGATTGAGGCATGAAAAGGCGCCGGCCGGTCTATATCGTTTTGCAACGCCCGCGATCGCAGAGCATGGTGCGCTCCAACACGCCGTTTTCGTCGTATAACTTCAACTCGCCGTGTTCGTTATCACCGTCTAAATAAGCGCCTTCGGCTTTTAAGTTTCCGTTGGGATAATACTCTTTAAAAGGGCCGTTCTCGGCGTTGTTGCTAAAAGTAACCGTTTCGCGCAGGGCGCCGGAGTCATAGTAGCTGCGCCATTCTCCCATCATTTCATTGGCTACATATTGTCCTTCGGTTTTACGCTTTCCGTTTTCGTGGTAAGCGCGGAAAGGGCCTTCAAACAAGCCGTTGCTATAAGTTTCCACATTCATCGTGTCGCCGGTATCATAGTACAATATCCGCAGCCCGTCTAAGGTGTCATTGCGGTATTGGGCTTCCTCTACGATTTGTTTTTGTGCATTGAGTTTTTTATACCAACCCTCTTTGGCATAGTTGGAACTGCGACGAAAATACTGCTCCGTGTATCCGAATTCATCCACAACTTCTACCGGTTCCAATGGGTCGGAAACTTTCGGTTGGCAGGAGAAAAGGAAGAGGAGCAAAAGCGAGGCGAAAAGCGTCAATAGTTTCATAAAGCTGTTGGTTTTTGGGTATGAACGCACTGACCGGCTTCAAATTATACATACAATGCGACTTCCTTTTCGGTGATAACGTCGCCGCTGAGAATGATGAGGCGTTCTACCACGTTGCGCAATTCGCGGATGTTGCCGGTCCAGTTATATTGCTGCAGAGCCTTCATGGCGTCGTCGCTGATTTGTTTGGGCGCAATGCCGTATTCGCCGCATACCAACCGGATGAAGTGATCAACGAGCAGCGGAATATCGTCGCGACGGTCGTTGAGTGCCGGCGATTCGATGATGATGACGGCAAGGCGATGGTAGAGGTCTTCGCGAAAAGCGCCTTTTTCCATCTCGCGGCGCAGGTCTTTGTTGGTGGCTGCCACGATGCGCACATCCACAGGAATGTCCTTTTCGCCACCGACGCGAGTGATGCGGTTTTCCTGAAGGGCGCGCAGCACTTTGGCCTGCGCAGAGAGGCTCATATCGCCGATTTCATCCAAAAACAGGGTGCCGCCATGTGCCTGTTCAAACTTGCCGGTGCGTTGCTTGACCGCTGAGGTAAAAGAGCCTTTTTCGTGTCCGAATAGTTCGCTTTCAATGAGTTCGGAAGGAATGGCAGCACAGTTGACCTCCACGATGGGGCCGGTAGCGCGGGCGCTCAGCTCGTGCAACCAGCGGGCAATCAGCTCTTTGCCCGAACCGTTGGGGCCGGTTACCAATACGCGGGCGTCGGTGGGGGCTACCCGTTCGATCGTTTGACGGATGTGCAGAATGGGCGCCGAATTGCCGATGATTTCCTGCACCTTCGACTTGGCTACGGCGCGTTTCAGCACTTTGGTTTCGCCGATGAGGGTGGATTTGTCCAGCGCATTGCGCACGGTAATGAGCAGGCGGTTGAGATCGGGCGGTTTGGAAAGGAAATCGAAGGCGCCTTTTTTCACAGCCTCCACGGCCGTTTCGATGGTGCCGTGTCCGGAAATCATGATGACGGGCGTATCGGGGGCAAGTTCTTGTATGCGCTCCAGCGCCTCCATACCGTCCATTTTGGGCATCTTGATGTCTAAGAGGATGATGTCGAAACTGCGCTGTTTGATTTTCACCAGCGCTTCGAGGCCGTCGGCGGCTTCCTCTACGTCGTATTTTTCAAATTGAAGAATTTCGCGTAGTGTGCGACGAATGGCGCCTTCGTCGTCCACGATTAAAATCTTGGCCATGTGTTGATTTGTTATAGTGTTTCAAAAGAGCGTGTGACTTATGAGCGCAAATTTACATATCTCTGCGTATCGGGGCGAAATAGTTTTACCTTTAATTTCCCTCAACCGCCTCCAAGCACGTACCTTAGCGGTTCGTATTGTTACGACCGAAATTTGACCAAAAGCCATGCGTACCTTACTTATTTTACTCATTATCGGGAGCCTGTGCTCCTGCGGGCAGCAACCGCCCGCCGAATCCGATACCGCTTCTTCTGCCAAAGTCCCTGCCGGTCCGGCACAATTTCAAACCGCCGTAGCCGACCTCCGCTTGCGCGAAACAGCCGGCGAAAAAGGCGTCATTGTAGCCGTTTTGCCGAAAGGCGCTGTGTTGGAAGACCTCGGCGAAGTGAGCGATTTTACCACCCGTGTAACATTGCGCGGCATCCACTACGACGAACCCTGGATCAAGGTAAAAACCGCTGCCGGGCAAGTGGGCTGGGTGTATGCCGGCGGCTTGAATTTCGATCCGGGACAAAACTCTAAAACAGCCGATGTGCTGTTGCAAAAACGAGCCGCGTCCATTTTCGGGGAAGCGTATGTGAAGCGCCTCCGGGCGCATCAACGCGATTTTGCCGGCATCCGAACCGAGCAGGACTTTGCGCGCGTGCTACAGGAGAGCGCCGGGTTGCGCGACACTTTAGTGCGGATTTTAGAAAAGCGCATTCAGCCGGGTTCGGCAGAGGAGTTGCCCGATCTGTTCTGGGCGGGCGCTTTGTTCACCGGCTATCAGCCGCAGGTGGTGGCAGAGGGCACGGCTTATTACTTTTTTTGCGATTACCGGCAATGGGCCGCACCGGCCAGGCGAACGACCGGCCCACAAGACGATCTCTTTCTCGACTTGCAGTTCACCGCTTTCCCTGAAGACAGCATCGAATACTTCTTTCCCGGCTGGACCATACAAACCTGGGATTACGGCGGCAGCAGCTTGCTCGGAAAAGGCGTTCACAAAGCGGTTTTGGATAAAATTAACGCTCAAAGCGCGCCCGGCGGGTTGTTTGAATCTTTGCTTCTGAAAATGAAGGAGCAAGTGATAGGAGACATCACCGCTGCCGAAGCCTCCTTCTGGTACTCGCCCGAAGAGGCGCTCAAGGAATTGGACGGTATCATCGCTGCTAAATACAAAGTGCTGACACAGCAGGATGTGGTCGCACTCTTCACGCGCCGGCAACAGTTGGAAGACCCGAAAAAGCACGGCCTGACGGTAAATGCGCGCAAGGGGAGTTGAGCCTGTTACTTGCTTTCCACCACGGCATCTTTCGCCAGTGACTTGCGCGCGGCGGCCAGCATTTCTTTGATTTCCCGTTCCTCCGTATAAGGGAAGGTAATGCCTACTTCGGTAAGGCTACCGACTTTTTTTGTGTAAGGATTCATGCCGAGTTCCTGAGCCTGACGGACCAATCGTTTCACATTATCTGCATTGCCGAAGCGGCCGATGCGAATGGAACAAACTTTCTGATCGGGCGGCAGGGTAGGGGCTTCGGTATCGTTTACAACGGGTTCGTCATCCTCATCGGCAGGCGGCGGAGTGTTTTCAGCGGGCGGCTCTGTTTGGCCGGGTTTCACGTTCAAAAAATCAGCGGGGATATCCTGCGTATCGGCTATTTCTTTGTTGGGTTTGGGCGCAAATTTCAATCCGTAAATGGTGCCTGAGATAACAACCACAGTGGCCAGCGTGAGCCATAGCAGGTTGCGCTGTAGCCATCCGGCGAGTGTTGCGGAAATGGGATCGCCGGCCGGGGCGGCTGCCGGATCAGAGGCAGGCGTTTCGGGGCGCCGCCGCAGGGTAGGGTAGTGTTGCAAAATGGGCAATCCGTGGGTGTCGGGATTGTAATTGACTTCGTCGGAGAGGAACTGGAGGTTTTGTTCAAAATCTTTGTACAAACGCCCTGCTCCGGGGATGGTAAACATTTCACGGCGGTCGAGGGCGGCTTGTATTTGAGCGGTGAAATCCGATACGGCGGCGGTGGCATCCGAGAGCGAGGCATTGAATCGCCGGGCTGCGGTTTGCGCCAGCAGCCCATCGTCGAGCACTAAGTTTTTATCAAAAGTGAGTTCCTTGGCCGGGGGCGATATTTTGCCTTGCACATGGTCTATGGCGGCGGGTTTGTAGCTACAGGTAATGGCGCCCAGACCAGGCAGGCCCACGCTGTTTTGTTCGTACAACAGTTCTGCAATACAAGCGCTTATGTCCATTATTTTTTGTTTTGGGTTGTCAAATAACCGTTTCAAAAACCTCCATTTCTACTTCCAGCCACTCATCCAGGCCCTTGTACCAATCCACATGCGGTGAATGCGCATTACAACCGCCCCGAAAGGGAATACACTGGGTATATTCCCACTGCTTGCGGCAAGCCGGGCAGCGGGCAGCAGTAGCAAAGGTATTCCAAACATGCCCGCAGTCGCATTGCCAATAAGCGCCGCCGTCGGGTTCCCATTCGCATTTGGGGCACGCTATTTTTATGTTTTTGCCGTCGTTCATACTGCAAAAATAAGATAATGTAGTAATTTCTCGCGTTCCCGTTGATCTGCCGTCGGATGTTTGCGTCTCCTCCGATAGCCTTGCTTCAGCCCTCGCTGTGGGCGGATTCAATTAGTTTTCTTTTATACCTTTCGCAAAAAAAACAATAAAAGTATGAAAATACAATCCACGCTCCTTTTGGCTGCGCTTTTATTCATTGTTGCGGCCTGTACTCCCAAAGTTTCTTCCACTGTAAATTTGCCGAAGCCGGCGGCGACCGACGCCCCCACAGAGGCGAAAATAGAAGCGCTGCTGCGCAAAATGACCCTGGAGGAAAAAATCGGCCAACTCAACCAGTACAGCAGTTTCTGGGAAGTAACCGGTCCCGCTCCGCAGGGCGGCAACCAACAAAAGCGATATGAACAGTTGCGCAATGGCTTAGTCGGTTCCATGCTCAATGTAACGGGCGCCGAAGCTACTCGCGAAGTGCAAAGAATCGTGATGGAGAACAGCCGATTGAAAATTCCGTTGCTCATCGGCTACGATGTTATTCACGGATACAAAACCATGTTTCCCATTCCCCTTGGCGAAGCGGCGAGCTGGGATTTGAATCTGATGGAGCAAACGGCCCGTATAGCCGCTACGGAAGCCGCCGCTGCCGGCATTCACTGGACCTTCGGACCTATGATGGATATCTCGCGCGATGCCCGCTGGGGGCGCATCATGGAAGGAGCAGGAGAAGACCCCTACCTCGGCAGCCTCGTTGCAGCCGCCCGCGTCAAAGGATTCCAGGGCAGCGACCTGTCGCGCAACAATACCCTTGCCGCTTGTGCCAAGCACTATGCCGCTTATGGTTTTGCCGAAGCCGGCCGCGATTACAACACCGTTGATATCAGCGAGTATACGTTGCACAATGTCGTGTTGCCTCCTTTCAAAGCAGCTGTGGATGCCGGAGTGGCCACCTTTATGAATGCTTTCAACGAAATAGGCGGTATCCCGGCAACGGGCAGTTCCTACCTCCAGCGCGACCTCCTCAAAGGGCAGTGGGGATTCGACGGCTTCATGGTGTCCGACTGGGGGTCCATCGGTGAAATGGTGTATCACGGATTCGCTGCCGATAACGCGGAAGCTGCCCGCATTGCCATGAATGCCGGCAGCGATATGGACATGGAGTCGCGTGCCTACATCGAACACCTGGCTCAAGCGGTGAAAGACAAATCGGTACCCGAAGCGTATATTGACGATTCTGTGCGGCGCGTGCTTCGCCTCAAATTCCACCTCGGTCTCTTCGACGATCCTTACCGCTATTGTGACGAGGAGAGAGAAAAACGCCTTTTGCTCAGTCCCGCTTTTCTGGACGCGGCCCGCGATGCCGGTCGCAAGTCTATTGTATTATTGAAAAACGAGGGCGATTTGTTACCCCTCAAAAAAGACATCCGTCGCATTGCTGTCATCGGGCCGCTTGCGGCTGATAAAGATTCGCCGCTGGGCAGTTGGCGTGCGCAGGCCGAGACCGGGTCGGCTGTTTCCTTATTGGAAGGCATTCAGGCAGCAGTGGGCGCCAATACAGAAGTGATTTATGCGCAGGGCGTGGCCCTGGCGATAGGCAACCGGAATTTTTTGCAGGAAATTACCATCAATCAAACCGATAAGAGCGGCTTTTCGGAGGCAATAGCTGCTGCGCGCCGCGCCGATGTGGTGGTGTTGGCTATCGGAGAAGATTGCTGGCAAACCGGCGAAGGGCGCAGCCAATCCGACATCGGCCTGTCGGGGCTTCAGGAGGAGTTGTTTAATGAAATTTCGCGCATCAATAAAAAGGTGGCAGTTGTGTTGATGAACGGCCGGCCGTTGGCCATCGAAAACCTGGCGGCAAGCGCATCGGCTATTTTGGAAACCTGGCACCTCGGCTCGCAGGCCGGCAACGCCATAGCAGATGTATTGTTTGGCGATTACAACCCTTCCGGGAAACTGCCCGTCTCTTTTCCACGCAACACCGGACAAGCGCCCATTTATTACAACCACAAAAGCACCGGCCGCGGAACCTATCCCGGCAATAACACCGTGTTCTGGTCGCACTACACCGATGTGCCCAATACGCCGCTGTATCCCTTCGGCTACGGCTTGAGCTATACGACCTTCTCCTATTCTGATCTCGAACTCAGCGCAAAGGAAATCACCGCCTCTGACAAACTAACCGTTCGCCTCACTCTCACCAACACAGGAAAAGTGGCCGGTACGGAAGTTGTACAACTCTATATACAGGACGTAGTGGGCAGCGCGACCCGCCCGGTGAAGGAACTCAAGGGGTTCGAACACGTTACACTGGCGCCTGGCGAATCGAAGCAAGTCAGTTTTACGCTCAGCGCAAAAGACCTCGCTTTTTACACCGCCGCCCGGAAATGGGAGGCTGAGCCGGGGGCATTCCGGGTGTACGTGGGTACCAATTCGCAGGAAGTTAAGGAGGCTGGATTTACGCTGAAGTAACTGGTAAAATCAATCTGTTATTTATCAGTATAGATATTTACTCAGACGATATTTTCTTGTCTTTTTTAAAACTAACTCAAAAAAAGCAAATGCTGTCAGGGAGCCGAAAAAACCTATTTTCGTCCGATCAAAAAAATAGAAAATGCAGGCCATCATAATTGCAGAAAAGGAAAAGCTCGAATATCGCGACGATGCCGCACTGCCTGAAGTGCGGGAAGGGGAGTGTTTGGTGCGCATAAAAGCGGCTGCGCTCAATCATCGGGACGTATGGATTTTGCAGGGGTTATACGCCAAAATCGTTTTGCCCGCTATTGCCGGGTCGGACGGCGCCGGCGAGCATGAGGGTAGGGGAGTGCTGATCAATCCGAGTATGGGATGGGGCGACAATCCGACCATACAGGCGCCCGGCTATCAAATACTTGGCATGCCGAAAAACGGCACTTTGGCAGAATGGGTCGCGGCACCCCGGCAACAACTCTACGAACGGCCTCCCCATCTTTCCTGGGAAGAAGCGGCTGCTTTACCCCTGGCCGGCCTCACTGCCTTTCGGGCTGTTTTTTCAAAAGGTCAAATACGGCCCGGCGATAAAGTACTCGTCACGGGTATTGGTGGCGGAGTGGCGTTGTTTGCCATGCAGTTTGCGGTTGCGGTCGGGGCTGAGGTGTTCGTCAGTTCCGGCTCTGATGAAAAATTGGACAAAGCCCGCGCGCTGGGCGCTGCCGGCGGCGCTAATTACCGGTACGAAGACTGGAGCAAAAGCCTGTATGAGCAATCCGGCGGTTTTGATTTGGTAATTGACGGCGCTGCCGGCGAGGGCTTGGCACGGGTGCTGAAGTGTTGCAATGCCGGTGCGCGCGTGGTGGTGTATGGCGGCGGGCAGGGGGCTGTTCCGGAGCTAAGCCCGCAGTTGTTGTTTTGGAAACAAATCTCCATTTTGGGCACCTCTATGGGTACCGACCGTGAATTTGCCGATATGCTCAACTTTGTAAAACGCCATCAAATCAAACCGGTCATTGATAGCCGTTACGCCTTTAGGGATGCGGCGGCGGCTTTTCAGCGTATGCGGGAAGGCCGGCAATTTGGTAAAATAATCCTCTTGCCCGAATGAAGCGCATCGGCCTCCTGTCGGATACGCATTCCTTTGTGGATGAGCGCATGTTTCCTTATTTGGAATCCTGCGATGAGATATGGCATGCCGGCGACATCGGGAGCCCGGAAGTGGCCGACCGCATGGAGGCATTTCGTCCTTTTCGGGCTGTTTTCGGCAATATTGACGGCAAGGAATTGCGCGCCCGTTTCCCGGAAGACCTCCGCTTCGAGTGCGAAGGCGTGGACGTGTTTATCACCCATATCGGCGGCTATCCGGGCAAGTACCATCCCCGCATTCGTCAAACGCTGTCGGAGCATCCGCCCAAACTTTTTATCTGCGGGCATTCGCACATTCTTAAAGTCATACCCGACAAATCGCTCGGCCTACTGCACATCAATCCTGGCGCCTGCGGCAATGAGGGGTTTCACAAAGTAAAAACACTGGTCCGCTTTACATTGGAGGAAGGCCGTATAAAAGATCTCGAAGTAGTGGAATTGGGTAAAAGGTCATAACTTTATCTCCATCTAAATACAAAACCCATGACCGACCTTGCCATTGTCACCCTCATTTTGATTGTTGCCAACGTCTTGTTTTCATATCAGGGCTTCAAGAACCGGCTATTCTTCGAGGGATATAAATTTGAAGTGGACAGCATCCTGATCAACAAAGACCGCATCCGGTTGATCAGTGCCGGTTTTTTGCACGGCAGTTGGACGCACCTTGTGCTCAACATGGTGGGACTGTACCTTTTCGGCAGATTGCTGGAATACGATATGGGAGGATTTAACTTGCTGCTCATTTATGTCGCCGGGTTAATAGGTGGAAATATGCTATCGCTGTATATCCATCGGCAACACGGCGATTACAGTGCCGTGGGCGCTTCCGGGGCGGTGAGCGGTCTTGTTTTTGCCGTGATCGCCCTGATGCCCGGTGTGGAAATCGGGCTTATTCTGCTGCCCATTTTCATTCCCGGCTGGATATTCGGGCTGCTGTATATACTCTATACCATTTATGGTATCAAATCCCAAAGCGACAATATCGGCCACGAGGCGCACCTCGGCGGAGCATTAGCCGGCATGATCGCGGCCGTCATCATGCAGCCGGAAGCGCTGACAAATAACTTTTTGACTATTTTCATCCTCGTAGTGCCGACACTTATTTTCCTTTATTTGATTGTAAATAAACCGCATATTTTGCTCATCCCCGGTTGGAGTCCCAAATTTTCCTCTCCGCCGAAAAAACGCAAAACGCATTTGAGGGTGGAATACAAAGCCGGAGAGCGGAAGTCGGACGATCAGGGCGAATTGGATCGAATTTTGGAAAAAATTAATCAAACCGGCATGAACAGCCTCACCGCAGAGGAAAAACGAAAATTAGACGACTACTCTAAGTGAAAGCAGATTTCACACCGTTGACCCGCATCGCCGCTTCGGCTGGACGGGAAAAACATTTGGCATGTACGCCATCCACAATTGGACGCTCGAAGAAAAGAAAGGCTAAATCATCGTGACCGTAGAAGAAAGCATGGAAGGTTTGCCGGCCGGATTATTCAAAAAAGCCTTCAATAAGAACTTGGCCGCCGGGATGCAATGCCGGCTCGATCTGCTCCAACAGGAGTGTGAGCAGTAGCCGGAGAGAATGGCTACCTTGCCGACGATAAAAATAATTTGGCAACAAATGAAAGGGGAAGAGGAGCAATTGTTGGTGTTTGTGCTCAGCCGAAGCGGTTGCCTCGCGTACGCCCGGTATATTTTGGCGGCAATGGGCAGTATGCGTTTGAAAATTATCGGATCGGCTTATGCCGTAGCGCCTTTGCCGGAAGGCACGCTCAAAGTTATTACCTACCGGAATGTTTTTGAACTGATTTTGAACAGCTTGTGGATTTTACCTGCCTTGCTGTTCTACACCTTGTTGCTTTCGTTTCGCGGCTATCGGCATGTGTATTTTCCGGTATTTCACCCTTGGAATCTCTTTTTGCTAATGTGGTGCAAACTCCTCGGTATCAAAACTTTTCTGACGGTACACGACGGCATTTTGCATTCCGGCGAGAACCATCCGCTCTTGCAATGGTGGGAAAAAGCCTGCATTCGCACGGCGGGCAATCTCATTTTTTTGAGTCGTTTTGTAGCCGATGAGACGAGTGCTAAAATCGGTTTTTCAGCGAGGCATTGCGTAATCCCGCATGGCATTTTGCCTGTCGGCGAAACCCCGGCTCCACACCGTTGGCGTTCGCGGCCGCGTCTGCTGTTTCTGGGACGAATTGCCCGCTACAAAGGTGTGGATGCACTGATAGAAGCCGTAGAAGGCTTGCCCGAAGACAGCTACGCGCAACTCACAGTGGCCGGAATGATGGTGAATGAACCGGCGCGGAGAGGCCGGCCGGATAAGGTGCATTGGCGAACCGGTTGGCTGGAGGAAGACGAAGTAAATCAACTTCTGCGCGAACACGACATACTGATATTGCCCTATTTGGAGGCATCCCAATCGGGCGTGTTGACGCTCGGTATCGCCTCGGCCATCCCGATGGTTTGTACGCGGGTGGGCGGCTTGCCGGAGCAATTGGGCGAGGAAGAAGCCGTTTGGGTGGAACCTCCAGCAGCCGGTATTCGGGCGGGCATCCAAATCCTCTTCAATGAGCCGGAACGCTATGGCCAAATGGTGGAAGCATTGCAGGAACGAAGAAAAAACAGCGGTTGGGATGTGGCGGCTGCGCAGTTGAGGGCATTTGTGTTAGCTACGAGCCGCGAGTTGCAGAAACGCTAAGAGACTCGAAGCTCGCAGCTAAAACCGGCATCTCCACGAAAAAGACAGTTCCCCGGTGCATTTCCGTTTCAAACCACAAACGCCCGCCGGCAGCGTCCACTATGTTTTTACACATAGCGAGGCCCAGTCCCATGCCGGAGGTTTTGGTGCTGAAATTGGGCGAAAACACTTTTTCGCGAATGTCTTCGGGGATGCCCGTTCCGTTGTCCTGTACCGAAAGCAGCGCTTTACCGTTCTGCTCTGACAAACTGATTTTTACCACACCCTCCCGCGATTCGGGAATGGCCTGAATGGCGTTTTTGAGCAGGTTGTTGACTACGCGGGTCATTTGGCTGCGGTCGGCTTCTATGGGCACGGCTCGATCGGGCAGGTGGAGTGTTAATTGGACGTTTTGCCCTTGCTGTTCCATCTGGAAGAGTTTGTAAACCGGTTGCAACACATCGGCGAGGTCGAACACTTCCTTTCGTGGCAAGGGCATTTGAGCAAAATTGGAAAACTCTTCTGCAATCCGGGTCAGGGTATCTATTTGTTCAATGAGCGTTTCTGAAACGGTTTTGATGAGCGGGGCCGCTTCTGCGGGATTGCTTTGGTGCGCGCGTTGGAGGTACTGAATGCTCAGCTTCATGGGGGTGAGCGGGTTTTTGATTTCGTGAGCAACCTGCTTGGCCATTTCGCGCCAGGCGCCTTCGCGTTCTGAGCGCCGGAGTAGTTCGGCATTTTGCTCCACTTTGAGAATCATCTTGTTGTAGGCTTCCACCAATTCGCCCAATTCATCTTGTCCCGACCATTCCAGCGGCTCGTTTTTCCCCAGCCGCAACCCGTGTAGCTTTTCCCCAATGGCTGCCAGCGGCCGGGTGATGGAATTGCCGGCCACCACCGCCACGGCCAGCGCCGCCAACATGAGAAAGACATACAGATTGAGGAGCGCAGCCAAATACTCGTATAGCGCCTCCTGCGTCATGGCGCCGGAGCGCAGAAAAAAACTATAAGACACCCAACCGATGAGTAAAAAAGACCCGAGTACAAAACCGGCGAGCCACAATTGGATGCGATTGCGCAGAGAGGGCTTATCAAAAAAGCGAAACCCGGCCGTGACGGGGAGTGCCTGCAGCCGGGCATTGATGCCGAGCAACACAATAGTGAGGGCAATCATGAGTAGCAACAGGCCGGAAAATAAGGACGCCGGACCGAGGTAGCTTTGCGGCGCGGCGCCGACGGCAGCGCTGCGTCCGTTGGAATGGTGATAAATGACGGTCTGTGGCGCCGTCCGGTTGATCGCCGCTACACCGCCGTTGCCGAAGGAGGAGTCGTACAATGGTGTACCGTCGAAATAAACTGTATAATGATAACGCCCTCTTGCCTGCGGCCATCCGGGGCGAAACGCCAGCAGGGCCACATTTCCGGCATAAGAGCCGGAGTCGGGCAACACGAGCAGATAGCTGTACATTTCGGAAGGCGGAAGCGGAGTAGAAACGGGGAGGTTGTTGAGCAAATACAAGCCCTTATCGGGGTTTTGGCCTTCAATGACCGACTGCTTCAATACCGGATTGACGAGCAATATATCGAACTCGTAATGCCCCGCCAGGTTGGGGAGTCGCTCCAGCAAAGGAGCGATCTCCCGCCTGAGGGCTTTCTCCTGCACCGTGAAGGGCACGGGCGTGGAGAAAAGCATAACTAATGTATCGCTTTGGGATAATGCGGTTGCCAATTGTTTCAGCTCCCGTTCGGCGGACGCATTGAGCGTAGTAGCCAATTTTTGGGCGAACTGTAACCGGTTGCTGCGATCGTTTTCTACGCTATACCGGTTGAGTCCGAATGCTGCGAAAGCAGATAACAAAGCCATCCAAACCGCCATCCAGGTGAGATTCAGCGCTCTCCGTTCTATGAAGAGGTCAAATAATCCCAACAACCCCAATAGCGTCAGACCTACTATCAATAAAGGTAAGTTCACCTGCCACCAAAGGGCTACCGGCAGAGCGGCTAAAATTCCTGCGCTCAAAGCGCCGATTCTCGTCAACCCTCGCAGGCCGTTGCGTTCTACCTCCATTAGCAGGCGATGTATCCACACAAACATGGCCAGCAAAAACAAAATCGTAATGCCCAATACCGCCAACCCGGCCATGCCGAGCGAAAACACAGTAGCGGTATCAAATGGTATTCCTGAGTATAAGCTCAAGGCTTTCAGCCACAAAAATAATCCCAAAATGCTAATGGCCGCTATAAAATAGCAAATACCCGCCCGAAAGACGCGCGTTTTTACCTGCTCTGCCGTCGGCGGGAAGTGCCGGTACCAAAAAACCGCGAGCCACAGCAGCAGCAGCGCAGCGGTAAAACTCAGCGGCAGGTTGATGCCGGGTGCGCTCTGCGTCGGAAAAAGGCTGCCGTACCAATGTTGAAGCGGCAGGTACCGAACAAACGCCAGCAACAAGCCCGCAGCCGTCAGTGCCGTGAGGAGGGCCGGAACCCGACCCTTTTGTGATGCCAACCCGTTGCCCAAAGCATTGATTGCCATAATAAACCCAATGCCGCTCCCCGCCAAAAATAGAAGGCTAAGCGCCGTCCATTCCCGCTGCCATTGCGGCAACACGCCCCAGTCCGGCATTTCATGGCTCAGCCAGGCTGCTACTCCCAGCACCGTCCACAGTCCAAATTGTATGATTTGCCGTCCGTTCATTTATTGCCGCAAAAAATAATTCTTCATCTTTGCACCCGTTCCACCCATTCTACCCACAATATCATGCTCAGCATTTACTCCGACGATTACTTCATGCAACAAGCTCTCAAGGAGGCCCGGCAAGCCCTCCTCAAGGGAGAGATACCCGTAGGCGCAGTAGTGGTGTGCGACAACAAGATCATCGCACGGGGGCACAATCAAACGGAGCAATTGCAAGACGTAACGGCCCACGCCGAAATGATCGCTCTCACGGCCGCCGCCAACAACCTCGGCAGCAAATACCTGCCCGAATGCACGCTCTACGTCACGTTGGAGCCTTGCGTCATGTGCGCCGGAGCGCTTTTCTGGACGCAAATCGGCCGGGTCGTATATGGCGCTGCCGACGATAAGCGCGGCTTTATGCGTTTCGGAAAAACGCTGCTCCATCCAAAAGCCTCTATCGAATACGGCGTGCTGGAAACGGAATGCGCTCAAATTATTTCCGGTTTTTTCAAAAGCAAAAGAGGATAAAGTTAGCTACGAGCCGCGAGCTGTGAGCTTCGAGTTAGTTTAACAAACTCATAGCTGGAAGCTATTAAACCGTCCCATCCTCTGCCAGTTGGTATATAGCAGCGTACTGCCGTCCCAGTCCGTTGTAATCCAATCCGTACCCGATGACAAAATGAGGGGGAATACTAAAGCCCACATACGCCACATGGATCGGATGTTCCAGCATGTCGGGTTTTTGCAGCAATGCAGCGATCTCTAAAGAGGCCGGTTGCAGTTGCCGAAGTTCCTGTAAAAGTACCTGAAGGGTTTTCCCGGAATCTACGATGTCTTCCACGATGATGACATGGCGGTTGCGCAGGTCAGTTTCCAACCCGATGAGGGTGGCCACATCGCCCGATGATTGGGTGCCCCGGTAAGATGCCAATTTAATAAAAGAAACCTCGCAGTCCTCGCTGAAAGCTCGCGCGAGATCGGCCGTGAACATAAAGGAACCGTTGAGTACGCCCAGAAAAACAGGCGTTTGCCCGGCGTAACGGGTTCGCAGTTCGGCGCCGAGTTCTTTCACGCGGCTATTGATACGATCCTCTTCGAGAAAAATGCGAAATACTAAATCGTGCGCTTGAACAACAGATTCCATTCCCTTTTACAAATGTGGTAAGTGATATTTCGATCGGCTTTCGGGCCAAAGGTAGGCAAATATCCGTCACAGCTTCTGTTCGAGGGCCGAAAAGCCGATGAGCGTGATAATGGACCAATTGCCCAGCACTTGCTCGGCTTCGTTTTGGTGCAACGCGGCCAGCGCAACGGTGGAGGTGTCTCTGTCGCCTTGCGGCAAAATGTCGGCGCCATAAAACTCCGGCAGGGCTTTTTCGCTTTGGAACGGCAGTGCTCTCGCGGCGTTGGTCCAGTTTTCAAACCCGACGCCTGCCTGCCTGCACAACTTCTCCAACAGGCGCAACACTTTTTTGTCGGTCGTATCCACCTGGCAGGAAAAGGTCTTGTACGGCGAGTGTCGGAGCAGGCCCAGCGCATCGAAAACCGGATAGCGTTGTTTGCCGGTAACGGCATATCCGCAGGGCGAATAATCGAAGAGCATTACATCGTGAAAGCGGCGACCCGATGCCGGATGCGGAATGCTGGTAATCACCGCTTTCGCGGGATCTAAGGGGTGTGCCCAAACAATTTCAAACTGTTTCCCGGTTTGAATCCGCAGGCCGATGATGCTGCGGGGCGAATCTTTGCCGGCGCTGATGCCGAATTTATTCCATACGGTTTGAGCAATCCGGGCTTTTTTCAGCGCGGTAGCGGCAATGCCCACGTTGCGCCAGGCGGCAGCATCGGCCGTATGCAATGCAACAGCTCGTTTGGCAAAGTGCAGCATGGCTTTCCACTCGCCTTGTTTTTTGTACAATTCGGCCAAGCGTGCGTGCGGCTCGTGCCATTCGGGCGCCGTTTTGATGATCCTCCGCAGCAGTTTTACCGCGTTATATACGTCGCCTTGTTCCACAAATTGGCCTGCATGTAGCATCATTTCGTTCAGGTATGCGCTGCGCTGATCCATTGTTATTGTTTTATAAAAACTGCATTCCGCTCTTCTCCGCTTGCGTCGCGCAACCGGCTGCGGTAAACGCCGGCGGGCAGGCCGGAAATATTAAAAGTAAAAACCGGCCCGCGGAATGCCCCGCCGCTTCGGACTGCTTTGCCGGAAGGCATCTCAAATAAATCCAGCACGCCTTCCGATATGCCGGGCGCTTTGATGTTGATTTGCTCACCTGCCGGATTGGGAAACACAAGCATCTCGCTAGTGATGATTTCCTGCTCCGGCGTCGAAACAGCATTGCAAACATCGGCAATGTGATCCACCACGCTTTGTCGTACGGAGGGCAACATGGGGTAAAACGCATTGCCGGGGCATTGGGTAGAACAACCGTCGCGATGCCCCGATATGCGGTGCAGGGTAAGCCCGGAGTTGTTGTGAAACATGGTGGACAAGGGGTCGGCGCTGATGCTGCAGGCTTTCCATGCCAACAGTTGATCGAGCATGTTCAGTGCTGCGGCGGTGGGGGTGGCGGTGGTGAAATCACCGATCACGCACACGCCCATCGTTTGACCGTTGGTACCGCAAAAATGTGCGCCGAGCACATTGTCGCCCCGACCTTCATACAATACGCCGTTGGGGTCAATGAGCCAGTTGTACCCGATGTCGGCCCAGCCGTTGGTATTGACGTGGAAATCCCAAAACGAGCGCACCACGGCGGGCCAGTTCGTGGCGGTGTTGGTTGTGGCGGAATGGTGTACGATGAGGTGCGATACCGCCGTAAACGAGGGGCTGGGGTTGGGCGGACAATTGCCGGCCGGACACCAATCGTTGCGGCGCTGCGGGGGCGGCAGCGGGCAAGGACAGCCCAATAATGCTTCTTCTGCAAATCCGGGGGTGTAAGTCGTTTCCGGTCCCGGATTGAAAAAGTGAAACGCAATGTCGCCGACCGGCATATCCGCTCGTATTTGAAAAAACCGGGAAGACGCTACAGTGAATTTCAACTGCCCGACGGTCCGGCCCGACATTTCCGTGGCATGGTCATCAGGGCCTATCCATTCCCAGTTATCCTGAAATTGATGCGCGCTGGACGCAAAACGCACCCACATCCCGGGTGCATTGCTTTCCCATACTGCCGACCAGGCCAGGAACGGGTTGGCATTTGCCAGTGGGATAAAAAAGGGGCCGGAAATTTGCCCTTCGGTCCGATTATACCAGGTATCCACTACCGTTCGGGAACTTTGCCCCGCAACCCCGGCCCCGATGCAGCACAGAGCAGCCAATAAAAAGATAGCCTTTTTCATATCCATTCGATTATTCGGCAACAATAATGGGGTTTATTTTGAACTTCTGCAAGTTGGTTGGAGCGCAATCCGAATACTTGCCTAATTCAATAGTGGCAATTTCAAAAAATGTACAATGTGATTGGTGTCAGGTTTGCATATTTGCCCTTTGCCAATTTGTCCTTTTTCTGTTCAATGACTTTTTAACCATTTTTATGAAAGAACAACCTTCTGCCTCGGAGCAAACCAACGCGCACAATTGGCGCCTCCTGCGCTCCGAATCCGGCCCGCACATCAAGCTCTTTCAGGTGCGGTACGACTGGATGCTCAACCCCCGCAACGGCGCCGAGGAGCGCATGGTTATCTTGGAGGGGCGCGATTCTGCCAATGTCATCGCCATCACACCGGAGGAGCAGGTGTTATTTGTACGGCAATACCGCTTTGGCATTCAGGCGGATACGCTGGAATTGCCCGGCGGCCTGATGGAAGCGGGCGAAGCACTGCAAACCGCCGCCGCCCGGGAATTGGTGGAGGAAACCGGCTACACCGGCAGCGACTGGCAGTACCTCGGCAAAGTGCCCTCCAACCCGGTGTTTATGGACAGCTATATCCACCACTGGGTGCTTCGCGATGCCCGACTCACCGATGCAACGGAGTTGGATGCCGGTGAGGCCGTGGAGTTGGTGTTTATGTCGCTGCCGGAGGTGAAAAAGGCATTGCTGGAAGGGGTCTTTCAGCATCCGCATACGGTCACAGCGCTGCTGCGGTTCTTTTCTGCGGACTTGGTTTTTTAGATCACGCCGTTTATACACAAGTTTTCTATGTCGCGTTTTGGGCCGGCTCACCACACACCCTGTCATGTCGTAGCGTAGCGAAGACATCTCCACAACACTCGATCCTGTTTTATTTTGTTGACAATCAATACACTTTGCTATTTTTTCATGTTCTTTTCCGATGAAAAGAACCAAAAATCACGGCTTTACAGGTTTCTTAACGCTCCGCCGAATCGAAAAAACCTAAACCCGACAAACTCGCTCTTGGCATCTGTATCCACCCTCGGCAGTGTAGGTTGTTTAGCCTGTTGCTTCGCATTTGGTATTGGTGTCGCTCATACACCACGCCGCTGGCGTGGTAAAACCTGTAATGCCGGTCCTGCCCAGCGTTGCTTTTAATATTTGGGAGATGTGTATAAAGCAGGCGTAGCTGCCGGCAGAGGGGCGTTCCACAGAGTAGAAAAGAGTTCCACGGAATAAAATGAACTCCGTTTACTACCTTTGCGCCCTTCGCAACCAGCAGTTTTTATGAATCATATCCAATTAATACAAAGTACTGCCGCGCAGGCAATTGAAACGCTATACGGCCAAACCGTAGCGCCGGATGATATTGTCGTCAGCCCCACGCGCAAGGAATTTGAAGGCGATTTCACCATCGTCGTTTTTCCTTTTACGAAATGGGTTAAAAAATCCCCGGACGCCATCGGGCAGGAATTCGGCGCGCAGATGCAGGCACTGTTGCCGCTCATCGCGGAGTTCAATGTCGTAAAGGGTTTTTTGAATCTGTCGTTGACCGATCAGGTGTGGAAAGACGTATTGGCCGCTGAAATGACCGATCCGAACTATGGCCGGCAGGCGCCGAACGGCGAAAAAGTGATGGTGGAATTCTGTTCACCGAACACCAACAAACCCCTGCACCTCGGCCATGTGCGCAACATTTTGCTGGGTTGGAGCACGTCCAAAATATTGGAGGCGGCCGGCTACGGTGTGGTGCGCGTGCAGATCATCAACGACCGCGGCATTGCTATTTGCAAAAGCATGTTGGCCTGGCAAAAATTTGCCGGCGGCGCTACCCCTGAATCAACGGGCGCGAAGAGCGACCACTTTGTGGGCGATTATTATGTGGAGTTCGAAAAGCGTTTCCGCGAAGAATATCTGAACTGGCAGGAAAGCGAAGCGGCTACGGCTGTGTATGAGGCGGAGAAAAAAGGCGAGCAAACGAAGGAACAGTTTTTTAAAGATTACAAAGACCGCTATTTCAACGAACACAGCACCTTAGGCCGCGAAGCCGCCGAAATGCTGCGCCGCTGGGAAGCCGGCGATCCGGATACCGTGGCGCTTTGGAAAAAAATGAACGGCTGGGTTTATATCGGTTTTGAAGAAACACTGGCCGCCATCGGCGCCTCTTTTGACAAATATTATTACGAGTCCGAAACCTATCTGCTCGGCAAAGGCATGGTGGAAAAGGGCCTCGCATCGGGCGCGTTTTACCGAAAAGAGGACGGCTCGGTGTGGGTCAACCTGGAGGACGCGGGTATGGATCACAAAGTGTTGCTGCGTCGCGACGGCACTTCCGTTTATATTACCCAAGACCTCGGTACCGCCCGCTTGCGTTACGACGACTTCGGTATTTCCCGCATGGTGTATGTGGTGGCCGATGAGCAGAACTACCATTTTCAGGCGCTGTTTGAGGTGCTGAAAAAACTGCAAGAGCCTTATTCCGAAGGCTTGTACCACCTCGCTTACGGTATGGTGGATTTGCCGACCGGCAAAATGAAATCGCGCGAAGGCACCGTGGTGGACGCCGACGACCTCATGGCCGAAGTTATTGCCGAGGCGCGCGCCGGCTCGCAGGAGCGCGGCACCCTGGCCGATTTGTCGCCGGAAGAGCAGGAGGAAGTAGTGCGCAAAATCGGTCTGGCGGCGCTCAAGTTTCACATCATCAAAGTGCAGCCGAGGAAACGCATGGTGTTTGACCCTAAAGAATCTGTTGATTTACAAGGCCAAACCGGACCGTATATCCAAAACGCCTATGTACGCATCCGCTCTGTGCTGCGCAAAGCGGCAGAAGAAAACGTGAATGGCCAAGCCGCCTCGCAATATGCCGTATTGGAAAAACAGGAAAGGGAATTGGTGAGAACGTTGAGCGAATTTCCCGGTATCATCGCCCGTGCTGCCGCCGATTACGATCCGTCACACGTTGCCGGTTATGCGTATGATCTGGCCAAGATGTTTCACCGGTTCTACCACGATTATTCCGTCCTGCGCGCCGATAGCGAAGCCGCGAAAGCCTTTCGGCTGAATCTGGTGACGGCAGTGAGCAACGTGCTGAAAACAGCGATGGACCTGCTGGGTATTGAGATGCCGGAGAAGATGTAATGTCAGTTACCTATTAGGGTTCATCACCTCTTTCGGGAAGTTTTTTGGCCGACTTGGGCACTCAACTCCAACAAATGACTACAGGGAAGAATTACCTGCTCAATGTTTGTCAACGATTTATCTCTAAGGGAATCACAGCGACTAAAAGCCTCCATGTTTTTCTCTCTAAATTCAATAAAAGCCTTGCCGGTATAGGTTTTCGCCTCTGCCTTCAACGCTTCGCAATCTGAATCCTTCTGCTTTGCCGCCATTTGGTTAGAATGCTGGGACAAGCTTTGAAGGCATTCCTCATATTTGATCAAATCAAGCTGTTCGACGATAGCATCATCTGAAATAAACTGAAAAAAAGCGGCCCAATCCGCAGAGGCCGTAGGGCTTATAGCTAAGTATTTTTTGGCAATAGCCTCAATTTCTGTACGCTTGTCGTCGAGCGCACTTTCCCGATTCTCAATGGTTTTACAGGCGGTTGCGGGTAAGAACGCAAGAATCAAAATAAGTGAATTTTTCATGGTAGCGGTTTTTAATGTGAAAGATTAAAACAATCAATGAATTTAGACCCAAAACTGGGTTTCAATTTTTATAAATAAAGGAAGGTTTCGGCCTTGTTAATTTTTTTAATTAGGACAGTCCTTACAGGTATAACATATACTCGGAGTGTAATATTCGATATTATTTTCCAGAGGATAGGTAAGACCTACTGCGTTAAACACTAAATCATACTCCACATATGCGCCTACGCAAACTGTATGGGCATCTTGTTGTTCATTATAGTATGAAAAATCAAGGAAGGAATTGCAAATAACATTTGAAAGTACTAAGCCATAACCGAAGGAAATGGATAGACCGCCAAATTCTGAGATTAAAACACCTCCGCATCCAGACAAACCTTCTCCTTGTAGGAATGTCTCACACATTGCACCATTGCATCCGGATATCCTCAATTTCACGCTACAAGTTGAAAAAGGAAATACTCCTCTAGGCACGACATATATTGTTTGTGTAGTTGCACATTTATGGATAGAATTTTCCTCACCGTCATCATTATCACTCGTTGATCCCGAGCTTCCATTTCCTCCACCTCCTGTTTCGCTATCACTAGTGTCTGCGGCATCGGTATCACTACAAACAAGTGTATAATTAAAAATAGAGACACAATCAGAATACAAATATTGCTGCGTCCCATCGGGGTATGTTCCATATATGTGATGGCAGTTTTGCCCGGCATAGGTGACTTGGTAATAACAGGATTTAACGCTGCTTTCGTCCTCGTCTCGGATGTTCCCCGTTGTTGCTGTTGTTGCCAATGCTTGTATAAGGTTACAATTCACTGTCCCAAAAAGGGTATGGTTGAAAATCACAAATTGTGCCAAAACATCCCTTATATTCGGCATGCCTGGCGAATTAAGCGGGGCAGAGGCGTATGGAAAGGGATTATCGAGGTCCATTGTGCCATATCTAAACGAGGTTCCGTCAAGTACTGCTACAAGGATACCTGAAATGGAATTCTCTGTGGAACGAACCATTGGAATAAGGGCTGTTTCCTTGCCATGGGCTGTAAATGTGACGGCCATATCCCAAACAGCAAAACCGTACTCATTTTTGAGATGAGCCAGCCGTACTATGTTTTGTGATGTGCTGGTTTGCATGTTGCTCATTGCATTATTAACCAGTGTTGGGACAACTTGAGGTAGGGCAATGATTTGATTATTCAGAGAGCGGGCCTGCCCTGTATTAAAAAAAGGGTCATTGATTCCCTGCCCCGACATACTCGTAATGCCTCCAAACAAGAGTAGATAAAATAGGATTTTTTTCATGGCACCTAATTTTTTATTGGTAAAAAGTACCCTGCAAAGATATAATCAATTACATTCACAAAATGGGGCAGAATGGGGCAGAATGGGGCATGACACCTGCATCATCAGCGAAACGTGGAACTTTTTCTGTTTTTGGGTTCCCCGAAAGTTGCATAAATCAGTTCTTGCTCGCTAACCGAAATCAGGCGCTTACCTCTCAATGAGATGTTTTTTTCCTGGAACCAGCGATACAACGTCTTCCGGTCAATCCCGTATTCGTCGGCGATTTGCTGGCGGGTTTTTACGTTTTCACTCATGTGGGTGTATTCATTTTTATTTGTCTATATATAGACGCTCGGATGTGTCAAATTCCATAACGACGCAGGCACTTTTTTTTCAAAACGGCCACTTTCCCGTGAAACGATGCGGGAAAAATGAGGCGTTTGGTACAAATTATGCCTCGCGCCGTGAGGTGCGAAACCAATTTTGTCATACCGAGCGCTGGAAGGCTTTGCACGACTAGCCCCGATAATCGGGAAACCTGGCAGCGCGAGGTATAACTTATGATGTTATCTTTGCACCTTTGTTAAAAAAAGGCAGCCTCGCTGTAATACAATGGAAGAGAAGAAAGAACCGCTCAACTTCATCGAAGAATTTATTGAAGAAGACATCCGCAACGCCAAACACGCCGGACGCGTACACACCCGCTTCCCGCCGGAACCCAACGGGTATCTGCACATCGGGCACTGCAAGGCCATTGTGATCAATTTTGAAACGGCCAAAAAGTACGGCGGCAAAACCAATTTGCGCTTCGACGATACCAATCCCTCCACGGAAGAGACGGAATATGTGAATAGTATCAAAAACGATATCCGCTGGCTCGGCTACGACTGGGAAGACCGCGAATACTACGCGTCCGATTACTTTGGACAGTTGTACGAATACGCCCTGAAGCTCATCCGCAAAGGATTGGCTTATGTGGACGACTCTACGGCGGAGGAAATAGCCGCTCAAAAGGGCAACACCTCCGTGCCCGGTACGGAAAGCCCTTACCGCAACCGCAGCGTGGAGGAAAACTTAGACCTTTTTGAACGCATGAAGGCCGGCGAGTTTCCCGACGGCGCCCGCGTACTGCGCGCCAAAGTGGACATGGCTTCGCCCAACATGCACCTGCGCGACCCGGTCATCTATCGCATCAAACGCGACCACCACCACCGCACCGGCGACGATTGGCTCATCTACCCCATGTACGATTTTGCGCACGGGCAGTCCGACTCCATAGAGGGCATTACGCATTCGTTGTGCTCTTTGGAATTCATTCACCACCGGCCGCTATACGATTGGTTTATAGAGCACTTAGAGATTTTTCCTTCCCGGCAAATCGAATTTGCGCGTATGAATGTGTCGTACATGATTACGAGCAAACGCCGGCTGCTAAAATTGGTCAACGAAGGCTTCGTCACGGGCTGGGACGACCCCCGCATGCCCACCATTGCCGGGATGCGGCGCAGGGGCTATCCGGCGGAAGCCATCCGGGAGTTTTGTATGCAAACCGGCGTGGCCAAGCGCGACAACCTCATGGAAATTGAGCGTTTGGAGCATTACGTCCGGGAAGTGCTCAACCGAAAATCGCTGCGCGTCATGGCCGTGCTCGATCCGGTAAAGTTGATTATTACCAATTATCCCGAGGCTCAGGTGGAATTCATGGACGTGGAAAACAACCCCGAAGACCCCGAAGGCGGTACGCGGCAGGTACCGTTTTCGAAAGAACTGTACATTGAGCGCGACGACTTTATGGAGGAGCCTTCCAAAAAATTCTTCCGTCTGGCGCCGGGTCAGATGGTCCGGCTCAAGAGTGCCTATATCATTCAATGCGATGATTTTGTAAAAGACCCTGCCACCGGAGCCGTGACAGAAATTCGTTGCAGCTATTTTCCTGAAAGCCGCAGCGGTGCTGATACCTCCGGGCTGAAAGCGAAGGGCACGCTGCATTGGGTGTCGGCTGCCCAAGCAGTTCGGGCCGAAGTGCGCCTGTACGACCGCACCTTCACCGACCCGGAACCGACCGGGCACGAGGACCGCGATTTCATGGAGTTTTTCAATCATGATTCCCTCAAAAGGATAACGGATGCGCTCGTGGAGCCGGGTTTGCGCGAAGCCGCGCCCGGGCAGTCATTCCAGTTTATCCGCAAGGGGTATTTTTGTGCAGATGTGGATAGCACTGCAAAGAGACCGGTGTTCAATTTGACCGCCACTTTGAAGGATTCCTGGAAGGGTGGGAGTTGAAAGAACTCTGACTAGAGATGGTGCGTTACATATTTCTTACTGTCTTTCTACAAAACACTTCGGAATTATGGACATCGAACTGAGCGGAAAAAATAAAATGGGGGTTTCAGAATTCTTGAGCTTGTTCATGCAATTCTCCAAAGAGGAGCAAATCAAAATCGCAGAGAAAATAACTTTGCAAACATTTGATGATCAATGGCTTATGTTAGATAAAGAACTCCCTGATACGGACGAGGTAAGCGAAGAGGATATTATGGCCGAAATCAAAGCCGTTCGTTATGGCCGACAAGAAGCCCCTTAAAGTCATTCTTGATACAAATTGGTACATAAGCGCCACTATAAACAGAGTGTCAAGGCGGCGGCTCTTCTATCTATTGACAAATAAAAACCTTACCATACTCTATTCGCAGGAACTCCTCAAAGAGTACGAACAAGTCATTAGCAGAAAAAAGTTTGAGAAATTTATTCGCCCTGAACAGGTTTCTCGTTTTATTCGGTTGGTTATAAAAAAGCTTACTGTAGTAGAAATAAAAACGGTTGTGGAACTTAGCCGAGATAAAAAGGACAACTTTCTTTTGTCAATGTCATCAGATGGGGCCGCTGATTATTTGGTAACTGGGGATTCGGATTTGTTAGAGCTTAAAGAATTCGGAAAAACCAAAATTATTACGATGGAGGAGTTTTTGCAACTGGTTGAGGCTTAGCCATGGTGCTCCATCAAAAAGAGCGCCACTCCGAAAAACCGGCCGGCGCTCTGCTAATAATCTCCCTTGTTATATCTTGTGATCTTAATGAACGAGTTTTACCAAATCAATACGATTTAATAAAAACAACAACCGTGCCAAAATGAGATCACGCCGCTTCTTTTTTATTTTTTTACTGCTTGCCAACCTGCTCTCCGGCCAGAAAGCATGGGTCGGCGCCGAATACACCGCCACCAAAACGGCTGAAGGCGAGCGCGGTATGGTAGTGGCGCCGCATCCGCTGGCATCGGCCATCGGGGCGGAAGTGTTGCGGCAGGGCGGTAATGCGATGGACGCCGCCGTCGCCGTTCAGTTGGCCATAGCCGTAGTGTATCCCCGTGCCGGCAATGTAGGCGGAGGGGGGCTTTTGGTTATTCGCACACAAAACGGCGAAACCGACGCATTGGACTACCGGGAAAAAGCGCCCCTTGCCGCCTTTCGCGATATGTATTTAGACAGCATCGGAAACGTCGTTCCGCGACTCAGTCAGGAAGGGCATTTGGCCGCGGGCGTGCCGGGTACGGTAGCAGGTTTGATCGAAGCGCATCGCAAATACGGCCGGCTTCCTTTCAAAGCGCTCATAGACCCCGCCATAGAGTTGGCCCGAAAGGGCTTTTCCATTTCAGAAGGGGAGGCGGCCCGGCTCAATTCTTTTCAGGAGGCATTCCGTCGAAACAACACCCTGCCCAATCCTTTCATTAAACCATTGAAGTGGAAAGCGGGCGATCGTTTGGTGCAAAAGGAATTGGCGGCGGTCCTCCTGCGCATTCGCAGCAGGGGCGAAGCCGGCTTTTACGAAGGCAAAACCGCCGATTTGATCGTAAAAGAAATGCAACGCGGCAACGGCATCATTACGCACGAGGACCTGAAAAACTACCGTCCGCAATGGCGCAAGCCCGTTGCCGGGCAATACAAAGGATACCGGGTCATTTCCATGCCGCCGCCCTCCAGCGGAGGAATTGCCTTGTTGCAAATGTTGAAGATGGTGGCGCCGTACGATATGGCGCAGTACGGAATCCATTCCAAAGAAGCCGTACACCTTATGGCAGAGGCGGAACGGCGGGCGTATGCCGATCGCGCTGAATATCTGGGCGATACGGATTTCTACCGCGTACCGACAGACAGTTTGCTCGCCGCCGGATACTTGCAGCAGCGCATGGCCGATTTCAACAAGATGCAGGCATCACACAGCAAAGCGTTGAGCGCAGGAAAGTTTAAACTCAACAAAGAGTCCTTTGAAACGGAGCATACCTCGGTGGTGGATGCGGAGGGCAACGCTGTTTCAGTGACGACTACGCTCAATTCTAACTACGGCTGCAAAGTGGTAGTAGCCGGCGCCGGTTTTTTTCTCAACAATGAAATGGACGATTTCAGCGTGAAGCCGGGAGTACCCAATCAGTTCGGCCTCGTGGGCAATGAAGCCAATGCCATACACCCCGGCAAGCGCATGTTGAGTTCTATGACGCCCACCATCGTGGAGAAAGACGGAGAACTGTTTATGGTACTCGGCGCGCCGGGCGGCTCCACCATTATCACGGCTGTTTTTCAGGTGCTGCTCAATGTAGTAGCGTTCAATTTAGACCTCGAATCGGCGGTCAATGCCGGTCGTTTTCACCACCAATGGCTGCCCGATCACATTCTGGTAGAGGAAGGCGCATTGTCGCCGGAAGTGCGCAAAGGCTTGGAAGACATGGGCCACAGCCTGCAATCAGTGAAATATATGGCGGTCGTCAAAGCCATACAGCGCTTGCCCGGCGGTCGCCTCATCGGCGTAGGCGATCCACGAAATCCTGATGATGATGCGGAAGCGGAGTAATTTTCTTTTAAGATTCAGATGAGCTACGAGCCACGAGCTGTGAGCTACGAGTTCTTAGAGGAGGCCGTAACTCACAGCTTTTAATTGACTTAAATTGATTACCTTTTAGCTATCACGACCTTTTGAACCCCAACCCTCCGGTGCTCCGCAAACACAACCGCTACATACATGCCCGCCGCCAGCGCAGATACGTTTATCGTGCCGTCGGCGGGTAAGGCGCGCAGCGGCAGCGCCAGGCGACCGGTAAAATCATAAAGAGCTATGGCCGCGCCTGCCCGGTCGGCAGTAGTGCTGATGCGAAAAAAACTATCGGCGGGGTTGGGAGCGATGGTGAAGCCGCTCGTCCTTTCCGGCGCAGTAGTTGAGGTGGTCGTTACATCGGCAAACAACCACTGATAGGCTGCCGGAAATTCTCTGGCCCAATACCACTCACTGTGCTGTCCGTCGGCATGTATGGCCACTTGCAGTTCTTCTGTGCCGAAGCCGGTCTGAAGGAGCGTGTCGTACATGGCGTTCACGTTGTTCACCACTGAACCGTTGCCTTCCAATTGTCCGGCCAGCAAATAGATGCGCATATCGGCCTGCTTGCCGGTAGCGGCGGTGTGACTGTACGACTGAGATGAAAACCAGTAAGAGGGCGAAAACACGCCGACCTTTCCAAAAACATCCTGCCGCTCAATACCGCCGAAATGCGAGATCAGACCGCCGAGAGAAGAACCCATAATGCCGGTGTAAGGCTGCTGCGGCCGGGTGCGATACACCGAGTCAATATGCGGCTTGAGGGTTTCTACAATAAAATCAATGTATTCATCACCTTCGCCGCCGCCGTATTGCGGGTTCACCCAGGGCGAATATTCGTTGATGCGGTTGCCGCCGCCGTTGTCTATTCCCACCACAATGATGCCGTCGTCGCCGGCCTGGAAGAGGTCGTTGAGCGATTCGTCCACCCGCCATTCTCCGGCAAAACTGGTGTTTTGGTCAAACAGGTTTTGGCCGTCCTGCATGTACAGTACGGGGTAGTGTTTGGAAGAGGTAGCGTAGTCGGGCGGCACATACACCCATATCCGGCGGTTGCGGTTGAGTTGCGGCATAAAGAAATTGGTACTGATAATGGACACATTGGGCGCTGCCGTGCCGGAGCCGCCGCCGCCGAGGTCTTCCCAACCGGCTATTGCCAACACCAATTCCTGCGCTCCGCCCGTGTAGTTGAATGTACGGTTGGGAATAAAGCCGCCGCCGCTTGTGCCTTCCACGGTTGGCCAGCTACCTCTGGTAAATTTAAACTCCATCGCCATCGGGGCAATGTTCAACGTGATGTTGTACTGCCCTTGCAAGTCGGGTATGAGAATGTGCGCCGCGCTGCCGGGGTTCCAGCCCTGGAAGTTGCCCGCTATGTGGATGGGACTGCCCGGCGGCGTATTCACCGGAATGGAAGATAGCCGAATAGTGAGCTGTGCCTGAAGATTTGCAA
The DNA here is from genome assembly GCA_019638385.1 of Saprospiraceae bacterium. Taxonomy (GTDB): domain Bacteria; phylum Bacteroidota; class Bacteroidia; order Chitinophagales; family Saprospiraceae; genus UBA2329. Next base: position 607,676 of record JAHBTW010000001.1, read on the forward strand.
GAACCATCAGTCCAACTGCCAAAAGCAAGATTCGTTTTTTCATGTTGTTGCCTTTTTTAGCATAGTGCATAGAGCACACCTCGACTCCGCTCGGTGTACCCTATGCTCTCTGCCCCCTATCGCTGCACCACCAGCGTGCGATGCAACACGGCTTCTCCGGTTGCAATTTGTATGTGATAAACGCCCGGCGCCAGACGGCCGGCATCGAATGTATATTGCGACTGACCGACAGCCAACGACCATTGCGCCACCCGACGGCCCTGCTGATCGGTAATGAGGAGCACCGCCTGAGTCGTCAATGCAGGTGCAATGCTCAGCGTTGTTTCACCTGATGTCGGGTTGGGCGCTACGGATACTTTGAAAGCAGAAAGCGGCTCCTGCGAAGAACTCACCGGCTGCAATACGGCATACGCAGGCATCCGCTCGCTGATGCACTCGGTATCGGCGAGTTTGATATCCCAGTTGTAGAAGTAGTAATAGACATCCAGACCGAAATTGGAATTCGTCATTGCCACCACGTTGGGCGTGATATAAGGATAACTGACCGATCCGCCGCTCGTGCGCCGCATGCGCGGGCTGGCAAAACCGAAGGAAGCCTGGTTTTGCGCCGTATTGGTTGTGAGGGAGTGGCTGCTGCCCACAGGTACCTCAAAGAAAAGGGGAAGGATGGATTCTCCTGTCGGAAGATCTACTGTGCGCGACTGCAAAACGGCGCCTGTATTGTCTCTCAGTTCGATGATGCGAACGCCTGCCATATCTGTGTAAACGCGGACGTTGCGCAGCGTGAAGGGCTGTAGCGCATCAAATATAATGGAGCCGTTGGTGGTATTGCCGCTGTATTGCGACCCTCCCGTATGCTGCACCGGCCCTGCGTTCACTTCCTCTCCTTCGTATAAGGAAATATCTTCCACATAAAAAGTATCGGTTTCTGTAAGCATGTCAATAACGAACATATTGCCGGTAGCCAATGGCTCGCCGCCTGTGGGCAAATCGTACCAGCGCGGCTCATTGCCGGTGGCAGTGAGTACCGCCTCGCCGGCTTCCGGGATGGTGTCGTTGGTCACTTCCGGCGCAGGCGCATCCAATACGGTAATAACAACCGGCTCGGAATCAAAATCGCGGCACAAGCCGGGTACAGATACATAGTACTCGCCGGCGACACTGGCCTGAATGGTTTGGGTAGTAGCGCCGTTCGACCAGGTGTAGCTCTCGGCTTCTTCTGTACGCAACAACACGCTGCCACCAAGGCAAAATACATCTTCGCCGTCCACAATGACTACCGGAAATACCGGCGGGTCAACCGTCAGCTCGATAGAAGGGGTAATGGTCGTGCAGTCGCTTCCGTCCGAAACAACCGCGCTGTACAGTCCGCCTTCCGTGGCAGTGATCACGGCATCCGTTTCACCGTTCGACCACAGGTAGGAGCTTCCGCCCGAAACAGTCAATTCAGCGCTTTCACCCGGGCAAAAAACATCCGGGCCGTTCAGCGCGATGGTGGCGTCGGGCGATTTACAAGCGCCTTCTTTGATATGAATAGACTGATCGCCCGGCACATCATAGAATACCTCCCGCAAGCCGGAGGGCCAGTTGACCACCAAGGAATCAACGCCGGTGTTTTCACCCAATCCGAAATGCTGAAACATACTGTTCATGATGCCGTAGCTCTCGCCGCTGCGTACCTCGCGTATCTGCACGCCCCAGGGGCCAAAAATGGAGATGCGCGCGCCGATAGCATTCCGGTTGGAAGTAGTGCCTTCCAGCCGCACCGTGAGATAGTGGTTATCGTTTTCAGTCGTATTGAGCCATATCTTGTCGGGGATCGTGCTGGGGGTGGTATAAACCAGCGCATAGCCGCCATACACATCCAATTTTCCATCGTTATTGAGGTCGCCTACCGCAAAAGATTCCATTTGTACATTGCCGAAAGCGCCGGCGCCCATATCGGTGAAGGTACCGTTGCCGTTGTTGCGAAACATGTGGTGGCGGGTACCGGACACGATGATGTCCAAAAAGCCGTCGTTGTCGAAATCGCGGAAGATGCCTTGTATCGGCAATCCTTGTACCGAGACACCCGAGCCGGCGGTCACGTCGGTAAACACGCCCGTGCCGTCGTTGAGCAACAATTGGCTGGGCGCATCGTGGTTGGTAATGAAGCAATCGAGATCGCCGTCGTTGTCGAAGTCGCCGAAGTCAGCCGTCCAGGATTGCGCGCCGATGCGCAGGCCGGATACGTTTGAGGTATCCTGCGAAAAGGATCCGTCACCGTTATTGACAAAAAGCTGGTTGATGCGGCGTCCGTCGGCGGGATTGTTCACACCCTGGCGGCACTTGGCAATGTAGAGGTCGAGGTCGCCGTCGTTATCGAAATCGGTCCAGATGCTGCCGTAATTGCCGGAATTATCAGAAGCGGGTACGGTCGTCATATCAATCCAGTCAACGGGGCTAAAAGTACCGTCGCCGTTGTTGCCCCAGATGCGGCTCATACCGTCGTCGTGGCAGGCAAATACGTCGAGATGCCCGTCGTTGTTGATGTCGGCAAAATTGGAACCTTGGAGGAAGATATTGCTGCCAGGCAGGTTGCCGGTGGTGTAACTCGTGCCGTCGGCAGAAGCCTGCACGAGCTTCACGCCGTCATAAGAGCCGCCCGCGAGTATGTCGTTGAAGCCGTTGTTGTCGGCATCGGCAATGCACATGCTCCATTGGCTGCCATTGGAGATTTGCCCGATGTTAACAGTAGTAAATCCGGAGCCGTCGGGCTTTTGGAGTTCGATGGTGAGAATCCTGCCGTTGCGCAGGTGTACGATGTCGTCGTAGCCGTCGGCGTTCATATCGGCCACGCCGATGGCCACGCCGCTGAAGTGATCGCCGTAGCCCAATTTGGCATTGGCATTGAGAAAGGAAATTTGCCCCAAAAGGGAATTGCTGATTGCAAGCAGTGCAACCGTGAGCAAGTAGAAGTTACTTTTCATGAAAATGACCTTTTTGATTTGAATGCGAAAGGTAGAAATAATTCATGCCTTAACCTTGAAAGACCAGGTAAAATGCACTTTTGCGACAATTTCGCCATTGGCCTGCACACCGGTGGAAACGACCGTCACTTCCTGTCCTTCTTTGGTATCTACGGCTTTTTCAATGGCCTCCCGGATGATCGCTCCGTCGGCACAGGTAAAGGTAGTGAGCGAATTGGCCTTTTTTAAAAACTGAGCTTCCACATGGGTAATGAGCATGGACACTTTTCCGCGCCCGTGCAATTGCGCCATAGCCAACAATCCGGTCGAAATTTCCGCTGCGCCGCACTGCGCCGCAAAGTAGATGGAGCGAAACGGGTTCTGCGTGCGCCACCCGTAAGGCAGCGTCACGCTCGCTTCTGCTTCGGTAACAGATCGGATTTTCACCCCCCAAAACCGAAGCGTCGGCAAATGCCGCAGCATATACAGCGCCATTTTCCAGGAGGTGTTGAGCGTGCGCAGAAATTGTTCGCGGGTTGCGGGGGAGGAGGTGGAAGCAGTTTGCATAATGCGATTTTTTTTTGCCGATGATGCGCGAAGGTACGGCTTGTTGTCAGATTCTTCAGATGCAGGAGGCTGTCTCAAAAGAAGGCAAAAGTCCCGAAGGGATGCCTTTGGCATAAAAAGCATGCCACGACGAAGGCGCATTGGCGTCAACCTGAGAAAAAGAAACAAATTGCCAGGAGGAAGCCTAAAGGGCTTCAATGTGAATAGCCCTGGATGAAATCCGGGGTGAACAAAAAGGCGTCTAACAACCCTGAATTCAATTGACCATAAATGACGCCTACTCGGCAAAACTTTATTTTTCCAATTTTCTAATTGTTAATCTTTTGAGACAGCAACCGTCTTTGCGACGGGGTGTAAAAAATATTTTTTTAAAGATTTCCTGCCTCTGCTTATCTTGTAGCCATGTTTTTGAGGATTCGTGGGGAAGCTTGACCAACGCAACCTGCCCTGTTAGCGATTAGGGCTAATTCAAATCGAAAACAAACACCACTACCATGCTGAACAAAACGAGTGCCACTACCCCCCTTGAAAACGTGGATTGGGATGACATCCTCGAAACCCTCCAGGAGCAGCGCTGCGTCCTCTTTTTGGGGCAGGGCGCCTGCGAAGCCCCCGGCGGCGGCGACATCCAGTCCGCACTCAGCCAATGGCTCGACTCCGACAACCCCGACCACCCCTACATCCACGTCCACAACCCCGACGGGTTTTTCCTTTTCAAAAAGCGCTTCCACAACCGCAAGGTCATTGCCGGGATGAAGCAGTTTTACAGCCGGCCCTTCCCGGAGGCGGAAGCGCAGTTTGCCCGCATCACACGTATCCCTTTTTCCATGATTTTCAGCCTCACACCCGACAATATCCTTGCCCGCACCTTCGACGTGATGGGCTATGATTACCAGCCCGACTTTTATTTCCGCAAACGCAAGGCTTCCGAGCATTTTGAAAAACCAAACAAACAAAAACCGCTCATTTACAACCTTTTGGGAAACATCGAAGAGCCGGAGAGCCTCGTGCTGACCCACAGCGATTTTTTCGACTACCTCGAATCGGTCTTCGAGGCCAACAGCATGAACCAGCGCCTCAAGGACGAACTGGAGCAAATGGAGCGCTTCATTTTCCTCGGCCTGCCCTACGAAAAATGGTACTTCCAACTCCTGCTCCGGGTACTGGCCCTCCACACCGAAAAGTTCAAGGACATCGAGCGTTTTGCCCTGCGGGAATTTGAAAACCCCCAACTGCAAAAACTCTACACCGAGGAATTCAAAATCGAGTTTTTCCCCGCCCGCACCCCGGAGTTCATCGGCGAGCTGTACCGCCAATGCGAGACCAACGGCCTGCTCAAGCCCCTAACGGCCCCCGACCCCGCCGAAGCCGCCATGCCCGACCCCAGCCCCGCTGCCATGAAGGAACTCATCGCATCGGCTGAAACGGACGAGGCTTTGCAACTGCTCAAGGTCTTCCTCGCCCGCCGCAAGCCCCGCAGCCACCCGCTCGCCAACGACCTCGTGGTGCTGCGCAACCAGCACCACCTCTTGCGACAACGGGATATGCGGGGCACTATTGACTCCCGTGACCTCTCCGTGGAAAACAATCAAATCACCGCCCGGCTGCTGGAATTGATTGACCAAGCCCAAAACCTGTGAAAGCCATGCAAAACGAACAAGCGCCACCGAATAGGTCATCCACCAAAGGGAATTACCGCTACCCCGGTGTCACGCCTTTCACGACGGAGCAGCAAAACGTTTTCTTCGGCAGGGACAAAGATGAGGAAGACCTCTACCGCCTCCTCCGGAGGGAGCCGCTCGTGGTGCTGTACGGCAAGAGCGGCCTCGGCAAAAGCTCCCTGCTCAATGCGAGCATCGTGCCACGCTGCATAGCGGACGGAACGCACAGCCCCCTCGTCGTCCGCTTCGGCGCCTGGACGGAGGGCGCCGAAAAATCGCCCCTCGACCGGGCAAAGGAGGCCCTCGCCAAAGACCACGCAAGCCCCACCTTCCTCAGCCGCCTGCTGCCCGGCGACAGCTCCCTCTGGCACGCCGCCAAGTCCCGCCAACTCAACGGCGGCGGCTCCCCGCTCCTGATTTTCGACCAGTTCGAGGAACTGTTCAGCTACCCGGAGGAACAGGTGCGCCGCTTCCGGGAGGAACTTTCCGAACTGCTGCACACGGGCATCCCCCTGCGCTTCCGGCGCATGGCCGAGGCTGCCGACGACCTCGCCGAAGCCGACGAGGAACGCCTCGAAACCCCGCTCGACGCCCGCATCCTCTTTGCCATCCGCTCCGACCGGATGCACCTGCTCGACCGCCTCAAAGACTACCTGCCCACCGTGCTGCGCCATTGTTTTGAACTGAAAGCCCTCCAGCCCGCCGACGCCAATGACGCCATCCTTCTGCCCGCACAGGCGGCCGGCGATTTTAAGACCCCGACCTTTGCATACAGCCCCGCCGCCCTGCAAACCATCCTGCATTTCCTGAAAGACCCGCAGGACGGGCGCATCGAGGGCATCCTGCTCCAGATGCTCTGCGAAAATTATGAACGCCAGCTCGTGGCCGCACAGGGGCTGCACCTGCTCGACACCGCCGACATCGGCGACCCGGAGCAGGTGGTGAAAAAATACTACGAGGAAAAAATAACCGGCCTGCCCGAACCGGAACGCCTCCCCGCCTGCCGCCTCATCGAGGAGGGCCTCGTGAGCGAGGGCGAGGCCATGCGCCTTTCCCTCCACGAAAACTACATCCGCAGCGAATACGGCGTGGACAAAGCCCTGCTCGAACGCCTCGTGGACAGCCGCCTGCTCCGCTCCGAGCCGTTCCTGCGGGGCGGCTATACCTACGAACTGAGCCACGACCGCCTCGTGCCGCCCGTGCTGCATGCCCGCTCGAACCGGCGGGAGGAGGAGGCGAGACTGGAAACGGAACGCCTCGAACGGGAACGCCAGCAAAAATTAGAGGAGGCACAGCAGCAGGCAGAAAAGGAGCGGGCGCTGCGGGAAAAGGCCGAGGTGAACGAAAAGCGGGCAGGGCAGCAGACTCAATTAGCGGCGGTGATTTCGGTGCTGGCTTTTGTGGCGGCGGTGGTAGCGGGGTATTTTTGGTGGCATGCGAATGAGCAGAAAGCCACTGCCGAAAATGCAACGGCGGCCGCCAACGAACGCCTACTGGAAGCGCTGCAAGAAAAAGACCAGCGCCTCAAAGGCGAAAAAGCCCAATTGCTTCGCTCCCAAGCGGTGTACCAAACTGCCGGGGACAGCATCCTCCTGCGAGAAACCACACAGGCCATAGCTGAAAAAGACAGCTTGATACAACTGAATACACAAAACATAGGGGATGCCTACGCCCGCCAAAAACAGCAATGACCATGCGCACACTTGCTTTGCCCTTACTGATTTTGTTTTTTGGCCTGCCGGGCATGGCCCAGGACTGCCCACATTTCGACCGCCTTATGCGCACAGCGGATACACACTGGCGAAGTGGCGAGTTTGATAAAGCCCTGAACCAACTGGCCGCTGCACGAGAGCACTGCCCGGGGGAAGGAAAGAAGGTGGATGATAAGTTGCTGGATTTTACTAATAAAATCACACGAAAGTATATGGAGGCAGAGGAAGACAAACAGCGTGCCGACAAAGCCCTCCAAAACCTCCAACGCATCGCCGACCAGGCCGTTCCCATCGTACTGGCCGATATTGACAGGGACATTTACCGCCTTGAGTACGATGCCACTTACGAAAAATGTAAAACCGCCGTGGGCCTCAATGCCCGTCGCCCGGAAGTGGAAAAGCGAATATGGGAAATCGCCTACTTCTACACCGAGGCCGATACGGCGGCTGCGGCAGTGGCTTTTCTCAACCTGCTTCGGCCCACCGGACTGACCGCCGAAACACCCGGCCTGCAGGATAAACTGCGCGCCTACCTCGCCGTCACCCTGCCCTCTTATTATATGGATACCCTGCAAGAACGCTATTATCCTAAAACGCTGCTGGTGGAGGGAGGAGCGTTTTGGCAAGAGGAACTGGAGGATACCCTCTGGGTAGAAAAGCCTTTCCACATCGCCGAAACGGAGATCACCTACTGGCAATACAACGTATTCGCGCGAGCGGAAAAACACCATATCGAACCGCCCGCCTGGGAGTATGCCGGTGACAATCCGGCCGTGTATGTCAGTTGGTACGACGCGGCGTTTTACTGCACCTGGCTGAGCAAACGGCATGGAAAGGGTACCGTTTATACCCTCACCAACCCGAGGCAAGGTACTTGGTCTCTTCATTATGATGTGAAGATAGATACCTTCGCCAATGGCTACCGCCTGCCCACCGAGGCTCAATGGGAGTTTGCAGCGCGAGGCGGCAATTATTCTATGGGGTATGAGTACAGCGGCGATTCGGTTCTGACCAATGTGGCCTGGTATTCCGACAATTCCAATAACCGCACCCGTGCTGTTAAGCTAAAAAAAACGAATGAACTGGGCTTGTATGACATGAGCGGCAATGTATGGGAATGGTGCGCGGATTGGTATGATGAGGGTTCGAGCCGGGTGATCCGCGGCGGGTCGTGGGGCAACAGCTCGCGGTACTGCCGGTCGGCGAGCCGCTCCTGGGGCGACCCCGGCGCCCGCACCAACCTTGTTGGCTTCCGCCTGGTCTTCGTCCCGCAGTGAGGCAGTCTGCCTATTCGGCTTTACTCATGAGCAAAGCGAGCTGTTGAAAAAAAGCAAAGGGAGGTGAGGGACGAACCTCCCGTGCTTTTTTGAGGCAGCGAGCGAATAAATAGGAAACTGATACCGGCGTAGCCGGTCGATTTTTTTTAAAAAAGCGAGGAATTATGCAAATCAAACTCTTCACCATACCCGTGGGCGACGGTGGCGGCGCACTGGCGGAAATGAACGCCTTCCTGCGGGGCAACAAGATACTGGAAGTGGAAAACCAGCTCGTCAACAATGAGCATGGGGCGTATTGGTGCTTCTGTGTGCGCTATATCGAGCGGGCTTATCCGGAAGCCGACACCAAGAAAGGGGTAAAGGTGGACTATCGAAGTGTATTAGACGAAGCCACTTTCCAAAAATTTTCCAAACTGCGGGAAATACGCAAGAAGATCTCCGTGGATGAGGGTCTCTCTGCCTTCATCATCTTCACGGATGAAGAACTGGCGGAGCTGGCCAAACTGGATGAAATAACGGAGAAAAACATGCTGGCCATCAAGGGTGTCGGTGAGAAGAAGGTGGAACGTTTTGCCAAATATTTTATCACCCAACCCAAAAGCGATGAAGCGGCAGGGCTACCTGATTGAATCAATTGCAACCATGGACAACCTGGAGTTGGCCTACTACAAAGCCCGCAAAGGCAAGGCCGACAAGGCGAGCGTCTATGCCTTTGGTAAAGACCTGAGAGCAAATCTGAGTCTGCTGCAAAGCCAAATCCTATCAGGGGAAGTAGAAGTGGGCGGCTACCACTACTTCACCGTATATGACCCCAAGAAGCGGCAGATATGCGCCGCGCCCTTCGCCCAACGGGTGCTGCACCACGCGCTGATGAATGTGTGCCATCCCTTTTTTGAAAAGGCGCAAACAGCCGACAGCCACGCCAGCCGTATCGGGATGGGTACCTACGCCGCACTCGACCAAGCAAAAGAAAATACCCGCCGCTACCTATGGTTTTTGAAACTGGATGGAAGGAAGTATTTTGACAGCATCCACCACGGTGTACTGCGGCAGCAACTTTGCCGGATGTTCAAGGATAGTCAATTGCTGCGCATTTTCGATCAAATCATAGACAGCTATTGTGTAGAATCGGGTCGCGGGATGCCGATTGGCAACCTGACGAGTCAGTATTTTGCCAATCACTATTTATCGGTTGCCGACCATTACGCCAGGGAAGTTCTCCGCGTCCCTGCGTATGTGCGCTACATGGACGATATGATGTTATGGCACAACGACAAGGAAGCGCTGCTGGAAGCGGGCCGTCGTTTTAAGGACTTTGTTGAGACCCAACTGAAACTGGAACTGAAGCCGTTCTGCTTGAACAAAAACACAGAGGGGCTACCGTTTTTAGGCTACCTGTTGTATCCCGACCGCACCCGTCTTGCTCAACGGAGCCGCAAGCGGTTTATCGAAAAAACCAAGGAGTACGGGCGATTGTTGCAAGAAGGAAAATGGTCGCAAAAAAAATACCAGCGGCATATAGAGCCGCTCACTGCATTCACGCTGCACGCCGATACGAAAGTGTTTCGGCAAAAGGTGCTCCTGGCTACAGAATACCTTTGAACTAAAGATAAAGGGCATCCATCGAGGGTACGAACCGGGTGATCCGCGGCGGGTCGTGGAACAACAACACGGAGAACTGCCGGACGGCGAACCGCAACAGGAACAACCCCGACAACCGCAACAACAATGTTGGCTTCCGCCTGGTCTTCGTCCCGCAGCTCATGAGTAAAGCCGGATGGCTGCTGCTGAACAGATGGGTGTCCCTGCTCCCGATTATTCGGGACAAATAGTTTTCCAAAGTACCCGGTGCTGGTAGGGCGAGCTGGATGGCCGCTTCGAAGGCTCCGGGTGTTTTTTATCTGGCGCCTCTACGCCACCAAGCCGCGCCGCTGGGCGGGGCCTACCGCCCGGGTGGTGGCCGATAGGCCGGTGCTTGTTTCACGGGTACGGGACAAGCCTTACATTTGAGGCCAAAACCAGCCGTGGCATGACCTAACATGCCTCGCCATTAATAAACGAATTGAACTAATCATGATGGATAACTATCAGAGCATGCTCGGGCATTGCGAAAAAAATACCCGAATATCCAAGCGGGTGATAGATGAACATCTCATCTACTATGCTGCGGCGAAGGCCGGGTTGGATAAAAAGATTGATCAGCTACTGAAACCCTTCCGTCATGTTGCAAGGAGGGTACCGGATAGTGCTCTCAATATATTCAAATCCGAATATATTACCATACAATTATTTCGTAAGAATGGGCTGTTAGGCAAGTATATCAACCATTCCGAAATTAGAGCTTTGCCACCGGAAGACTATCATTTCCTGGAACATCAACTGCAACATCCCTGGCGTTTTAGCTATGCCATCATCAAGGACAATCCCGCCGTTGATTTTTACAATATGGTGGATGTGTTCACCTCCGGGGAATACCTGCTCTACTCGCCCGGCATGAGCCAAACCCTCAGGGAAATGCCTGCCATCCTCTGGTTCAACCTGATCAACTTCAACGGCCAATGCTGGCAGACTACCGGGGTCATTCAGGGTTTTCAAAGCTTTACGCCCAATGATATTTTCTTTTTCGCCACCGAGATATACCCCGACCTGGAGGATGAAGGAGAAATGCTGCGCAAAATAGAGGACAATCCCTGGCCTTTTTTTATGTTGATAACCGGAAGTATGCGACCTCAAGTAGAGAGCGACGGATATAAAGTGATTTACCATTCGGCGACGGATGACGTAACCCGTCTGCCTGTTGACAAGCTCAAGCAGGCTTTTGTGGTAAGTTGGAACAAAGGCGTCTATGAATTGAAATCCGAAGCGTTTTCGAACCCACCACATTTTGCAAAAGCTTATTTTGAAGAGTCAACGAAAACGCTGCACCGCTTTGCCATGACCGCCCAGGGCTTCGACCAATTGACAAATGAACTCTTGAACAATGGCATAGCAATAGACCCCGAACCGCTCGTCGAAGTAGGGCCTTCCATGATGAGTGTCACAGAAGAAATACTACGGCGCAAAATAGAAGTGAACCCCTACGAGGGAATGTTTGCTTCCACACCCGATGCTGATGTGTCAGAAAACACCGACAAACTCAATCACCTGCTTAAAATGGCCTTACCGTTCATCAATGAAGGCAAGCCGTTGGACGTAGAAAAATTAGCCGCCGAGGCAGGTGTTGACCTCGATACGACCATACAGGTATTAGAGCAAGTTACGGCTCATCTGCAAAAAATACGGGATAGGAAATGAGTCAACGGGTCAATTATACCCCCTCACCCGGTACGCCGCACAACCTATCCACTCTTTGATGAGCAGTTCCCATTTATACAGGCCGAGCTTGTCGGGGAGGAGGAGCATTTCGGCATATTGGCGGTTCGATTCGGAGATATAGTCCACCGGGAAAGGTGTGGCGAGCAGGCCGGCTTTTCGGAAACAGGCGTCGGAGCGGCGCATGTGCCAGGCGGAGGTGATGAGCAGACAGGTAGCGCCGGGGTAGCGGGTGTCCACGATGTTTTTAGTGAACAGGGCGTTTTCCCAGGTGTTGCGCGATTCCGGTTCGAGGATGATATCGGCGTCGGGAATGCCGAGTTTGCGCAGGTAGGCGACCATCAGTTCCGCTTCGGAGGGACCGTCCTGGAGCAGCCTGCCGGAGCCGCCGCTGAGCAGCAGTTTTTTCACTTTGCCGCTAAAGTACAATTCCAGCGCATTGGCGAGGCGGTTGCCGCGCTCGTTGAAGTTGTGCCGGTCGTGCCGGGGTTCTATGTAAAAATTGGAATACCCGCCAAGCACGATTCCGATGTCGTAAGGCGTCTCAATGGCATCGGCCGTGAGGGTGTCGGGTTCCCAGGCGCGAAAAATCTGATTGCTGATCCAGCGATTGGAAAACAAAATCAATAGCAACAATGCCACTCGCAGTGCGCGCCGCTTGCGGCGGGGCCGTTTGGAAAACAAACTGTATCCGAGCAAGAGGATGATCCATACCACCGGCTTAATTGCAAAAGCCAATACTTTGGAAAGGATAAAAAACATGATTTGGAAGTATTAAAACGGCGAGGTTGGCCCCTGTAGCAATAGTGCCACGAAGCGCTCTATCAGGTCGGGCCGCACGATGCCGATGGCAATGGTGGTAAAGGATACCCCGTATATAGCACCCCAAAAGTGCGCATTGTGACCGATATTGTCCGTGCCCCGTTTTTCCATGTAAGAAGAATAAATGAGATAGGCCACGCCGAGCACGATGGCCGGCAGCGGCGGAAAAACGAACCATTGCCAGGGATCGAACAGGATGTAAGAAAATACCAGGCCCGAAGTAGCGCCCGATGCGCCTACGGCAGCGTAGGCTGAGTTGTACCGGTGTTTGAAATACGAACCGATGGAGGCCACGATGATGGCACTGAAATACAGGAACAGAAAGAGAAGCCGCCCGTTCAAGTCGCCGAAAACGGAGAGGAATACCGATTCGATGACGCTGCCGAATTGCCACAACACAAACATGTTGATGAGCAGGTGCGTAAGATTGGCATGAATGAGGCCGTGCGACAGGAAGCGGTACCACTGCCCGGTTTCCCGAATCGTGACGGGGTGGAAAATCAATTGTCCCTGAATATTGGGGTTGTTGAATGCCTGCAAAGAGATCAGGGCAGTCAGAATAATGAGGATAATGGTCAGGCTCATCGGTTAATAACTTTCTTTTCGAGGGCGCAATGTACGAAAAGTTTGCACGAAAGTGCTGTCGGTGAGGGTGTGTAAAAAAGCAATGAGATCGGCTTTGTCCTGCGCGGAAAGGCGCAGCGGCATCACGTTGGGATTGAGGTTTTCCGCCGCATGGCCGCCGCCGGCATAGTGTTCTATCACATCTTCCAGCGTATCGAAACGACCGTCGTGCATGTAGGGCGCTGTAAGGGCGATGTTGCGCAGGGTGGATACCCGAAACGCGCCAAGCTCATAGCGGTTGCCGCTCACTTCGCCCCGGCCCCGGTCTGGGAAATCCTCCAGCCGGACTACGGAATCTATGCCGTTGTTGGCAAAGTCAAGATTGGTAAACAGCGGGTCGGCATGGCAATGACTGCACTCTGAATGCGGTACTTCCATAGAGGCGTCGAAGAAGATGGTCCAGCCGCGTTGTTCCTGTGCGGTGAATGCGGCCTCGCCGCGCATTTTTTGGTCAAATTTCGAATCCGCGCTGAGGAGCGTGCGCTGAAATTGCGCCAGCGCTTTGCCCACCAAATCGCTGTTAATTTCGGTAGTCGTGTTTATGCCGAATGCCCGCCGAAACAGGGCAGGGTAGGAGGGGTGTGCCCGCAGGCTCCGCTCCGCTTCCGGCCAGGTGTTGGCCATTTCCAACGAATCCTCTACCGGGTGCAGCGATTGTTCTTCCAGCGTACTTACCCGCCCGTCCCAAAACAATCCTTTGTAGTAATAGCCCACATTGGCGAGGGAGGGCGAATTTCTCCGTCCGATGCGGCCCTGCACGCCTGTGCTGGTACGCATGCCGTCGCTGAAGGCCAATTCGGGCAAGTGACAGGAAGCGCAGGAAATCGTACTGTCAGCAGAGAGGATGGGATCAAAAAACAGCCGCCGCCCCAGTTCTATGCCCTCCTCAGTGAGGGGGGTATCTTCGGGGATGATCATGCGCACGAAGCCCGGCGGTTCTTGCAGCGCATAAGCAGTAGGCGCGTAAGGGATTTTCATCAAATCTCCCTCCGGCTCGCGGTGGCAATACACCGCCAGAATGGTTATAAAAAGAAGGAAAATGGCTCTACGCATGGAAGTTCATTTTTAGCTTCGAGCCGCGAGCTACGAGCTGTGAGTCTGTACGGAAAAACTCGAAGCTCGAAGCTCATAGCTCGAAGCTAACGTACCCCACTGACAACACTTCCATCATGGAAATGGGTTTCGATTTCGTCGCCGGGTTGGGCCTCGGTGGCGGAGCGGAGCACGGCGCCATTTTTGAGCGTGAGGGTGTAGCCGCGTTGGAGGGTGGCCTGCGGATGGAGTTGGCGGCCCGATTGATCGAGTTGATCGAGATGTTGGCCGGCTTGTTGTACGGCGAAACGGAACTGCCGGCGAGCATCGCGTTGCAGCAATTCTAAGGAGTGCGTTTTGCGCAACGCTATTTGGCGGGTATTTTGGGCCGCTGCATAGCGGAGTTGTTCCAATGCCTGTGCGTGTTCGTGCAGCATGTCGCGGCCTGCCGATTGTACGAATTGGCCCAACTGCACCAACGCACTTTCAAACTCCAATTGATGCCGGATGAGGAAATCGGCTACGGCGGTAGGGGTTTTTAATGCGGAATGTGCACAGCGGTCGGTGAGGGTTTCGTCTATATCGTGGCCGATGCCGGTGAGCACGGGCAGCGGGTGAGCGGCAACGGCTTTGCAGATATTGTACTCATCGAAGGCGCTGAGGTCTAAGCGGGCGCCGCCGCCGCGAATGATAACGGTGCAATCGAACCGGGGCTGCCGGGCAATTTGCTCCAGCCGACGCACGATTTCTGCTTCCGTTTTGACACCCTGTACCGCCGCGCTGAAAAGCCGGCAGCGGTAGCGATATCCGTAGGGATTTTGTTCCAAATGCTTTACAAAGTCCTGATAACCGGCGCCTTGTTCCGAACTAATCACGGCGATGCGCTGCAAAACGGGGCGCAGCGGCAAAGCGTGGTTGCGCTCCAACAGGCCCTCTTGTTGCAGTCGTTCCAACACCTGCCGGCGTTGCATTTCCAACTGCCCAAAGGTGAAAGCGGGGTCAATGTCTTCAATGACCAATTTCAGCCCGTAGCGCTCGTGGTAGTCCACCCGCGCTTTGAGGCGCACCTGAATGCCTTCCTGCAGGATGCTCCGGGTCAGTTCGGGGCCGAGTTTTCGGCGAATGCCGGGCCAGGCCGTTTGCCAGATCACGGCGTTGCCTGTTGCCACCGGCTCAGCACCGCCCGCGTCTTTTTGCACCAACGATAAATACCGATGCCCCCGCGATTCGTTGATCTCGGCAATTTCCGCTTCTACCCATATCGCATCGGGCAGGTTGAGCGCCAGCACCCGCCGGATGTACTCCTGCAATTGAAATAAAGAAACAGATTGGTTTTGAGTCATGTGTTGTAGGTTATGCTGAGCGCTTAATTTGAGGTTTTACGGTCGCGACTGCCTACCGCCTACCGCTCAATCCTTCCGTTTAAAAAAGACGAATCCGTTTTTACTGCCAATTTCTTCGAGGAGCGGGTTGGCGCGCAGCTCGTCGGCGCGATGAATTTTGCACACGATGTAGGCCGGCTTGTCCACCTCTTCGCTGTGGAGGAGCCATTCCTTGTCGTAACTGCGCTCTTCGGTTACGGGGCGTTTGGCAGCATAAAACAGGTGAGCGTAAGATTTATAACCATGCGTGACGATGTAGCAATCCTCTGCTGCTTTGCTTTTAAAAAACTCCACTGCCGCCCGCTGTGAATAGCCCTCCACTCTCTTGACAAAAAAGATGAGCGCCAGCATCACAAAGATCGCATTGCCAAGAAACAACACGGCGAATACCCGCTCCCGCGACCAACGGCGATACCCATACAAAAATAGAAATAGCACCGCCGCCAACACAATACCGGGCAATACCTCCGCACCGCTCCAATGCACCGCTGCATCGAGATTGGCCTGCCCAAAAGGGTCTTGAATCAAAGGTTTGAGTAGTTCCGGGTGCATTCCCAGCCAGGGCAGCGCCAGGCACGCCGTTGCCGTGATGCCGCCGATGAACAACAGCGCCCCGCACATCCAGCCTGCCAGGGGTATTTTCCGATCCAATAGCTGCTCTATCACATTGGTGGCCAAGAAAGTAAGCGGGAAATAGCACATGGAGGAGTAATGCACGATCTTGGACTGCACGATGGAAAACAGAATCAACACCACCCAAAAGAGGTATTTCATCCAACGGCGGAAATCGGCAAAACGCGCTTGTTCCTCTGCCGGCATTTTGAAAAACGACCGCACAGCGAATACCGATGCCGGAAAACAGCCGAGCGCCAACACAACGATGTGATAGCCGGGGAAGCCCTTGTGGCCCGCGTCGGGCGTGCTGAACAGGCGGTATTGGTAAGTAAAAAATTCCTGCACAAACCAGGGGCCGTTTTTCCAGGTTTCCAGACCGAGCCATGCCGCACCCACAAGGGTGGAAGCCAATAGGAAAAACAGTACCTGCGGCACGCTCACATACAACCGGAACCGCTTATACACCCAATACACCGTCATGGTGAGGCCCGCAATAAGCAGCGCTACCGGCCCTTTGGTAAGCATACCCATGCCGATAAAAAAGCCCGCCCAAAACAAGTAGGTATATTGGTTCCACAGCAAGGATATATTGATAAGCCCTCCTGCTTCGGGAACACCCTTTGCCCCTTGCTCTTCACCCCTTGCCTTTTGCCTTTTGCCCTTTGCCTCTTTCCCTTCTCCCTTTTTCCAATAAAACAGAATGAAGTTGTACAAGCCCAGGAAAATGAACAGATTGAACCAGGGATCAATAATGCCCGACTTGAAATACAGAAAGGGTAGGGTAGAGCCGAAATACGCGCCTGCCCACAGCAACCCGAAGCGCACCGAGCGCAGTTTGGCCCCGATGTGAAACAGCAACACTAAAGTAAGGATACCGCACAGCGCATTGGGTAGCCGCGCCGCGTATTCGCCCACGCCGAACGCCTTCATGGCCAATGCCTGCAACCAAAAGAAAAAAGGCGGTTTTTCCCAAAACGGCAGATAATTGATATAAACCCGCAGGTAGTCTTTCAACGCGAGCATCTCACGGGCCGCTTCGGCGAAGTTGATTTCGTCCCAGTCAAATAGATGTACCCCGCCCAGAAAAGGCAGAAAAAAAACGGCCGCGAGGAGCGCTATGCCGAGGGCGATTTGTGCAGGTGTGCGATTCAAAATTGTTGGCTTTGCCGCAAAGGTAAAGAAGTTCATAGCGATTGCCGTAAATTTGGCCGTCAACCAAAAACCGCCATCATGCAAGCGCTCCTTTTTCTGCTGTCTCTCTTTTTATTCAAGGTTGAAAAACCTGCCGACCCGTCCACATTCCGATTCGCCATCGTGTCCGATACGCACATCGGCGGCACGCCCACGGCCGGCGAGGATTTGCAACGCGTCGTAGCCGACATCAATGCCGACCCCAATTTGGCCTTCGCCATCTTTACCGGAGACATAACCGAGCTGGGTTGGGATGTGGAACTGACGGAGGCTTATGCGATTTTGAATCAACTCAAAAAGCCCTGGTACGTCATTCCCGGCAACCACGATACGAAGTGGTCGGAGAGCGGCAACAACAGCTTTCGCCAGATATTCGGCTATGAGCGTTTCCACTTCGAGTACGGCGGATATGCTTTCATCGGGTGCAGCAGCGGCCCCAACATGCGCATGGCCCCCGGCTTAGTGCCGGCAGAAGATGTGGTCTGGCTCGATTCCATCATCACCCATTTGCCTGAAAACCAACCGGTACTCTTTTTCAACCACTATCCGCTCGATCCCGGCCTCGGCAATTGGTACAAAGTCATTGACATCCTGAAACGCGCCGATACCCGCGCTGCTTTCTGCGGGCACGGCCACGCCAACAAAGCCTTTTCGGCAGAAGGCATTCCCTCGGCCATGTGCCGTTCCAGCCTTCGGGCAAAAGCCGATACCGGTGCGTACAACATCATCACGGTGACGGCCGATACGCTCTTTCTGGCAGAGCGGAAGCCTTTCGGCAAAACGACCCGAGTCTGGCACAACATCCCGCTCGGCGTACGCAACTATCTCGCCGATACCACACAGTATCCGCGCCCCGACTACGAGGCGAACAGTCTGTACCCCAATGCGCAATTGGTGTGGCGCCTGCAGGATGCCTGCGATATCGGCGCCGGCATTGCCGTAGCCGGTGATTGGGCGGTGTATGCCAATACCTGCGGCGATGTCAAAAGCGTCTTCGCGCACACGGGCGAGCCGCGCTGGCGTTTTTCTACACGGGGCAAAATTTATTCCACGCCCGCCATTACAGTGGGTAGGGTAGTGGTCGCTTCCGCAGATAGCACTATATATTGTCTGGAGATGGAAACCGGCGCTCTTTTGTGGGCCGTGAAAACAGGAAAAGCAATAGTGGCTTCGCCGGTCATTGCCGACGGTACGGTATATATCGGCTCTTCCGAGGGGGTATTTCGGGCGCTGTCTTTGCAAGATGGCGCCGTGCAGTGGGAATACAAAGGCGTGCAGGCATTTGTGGAAACCCGCCCGGCCGTGGATCCGGAGCGCGTTTATTTCGGCGACTGGGGCACCTATTTTTATGCGCTGAACCGCAAAGACGGGAGCTTGGCCTGGAAATGGAACAACGGCAGCGCCAACCGCATGTATTCGCCGGCGGCGGTGTATCCGGTACTGTCTGACGGTAAGGTGTTCATCGTTGCGCCCGATCGCATCGCTACGGCATTGGATGCCCGCACCGGCCGGCAGGTATGGCGAACGGAGCAAAAAATAGGCCGCGAATCGCTCGGCTTGTCGGAAGACGGGCGCACGCTGTATGTGAAATCCATGACCGATACCCTGTATGCCATAGCCGCTACCGGGACTTCACTAAAAATACAATGGAAGTCGCATTGCCACTACGGCTACGACATAGCCCCCTCGCCAATGGTCGAACATGCCGGCATGCTGTACATTCCCACCGACAAAGGCGCGGTCATTGCGTTGGATGTTTCTATCCAACAGGTGAAATGGGCGCACAAGGTTTCCAATGCATTGGTAAACAACGTCGTGCCTCTGGGCGGCGGCGAGGTGTTGGGGACTACGATGGATGGACTGTTGTTTTTAATTGGGAACAGGTGAGAAAGGTGAAAGGCGATGCTCCGAGCGGAGTCGAGGTGGAAGGTTAAAGTGCGAGTTGCGCTACTTAAACCGGATCGCCTTCACCGGGCTGATACGTGCCACTAAGTACGAGGGGATTATAAGAAAAACCAATGTAATGATTAGGGTGCCGAAATTGAGCATGACAATGGTGAGCACCTGAATATCAACCGGCGCTTCCGTGAGATAGTAGTTTTCTTCATCTAAGCGAATGAACCGGAATTGTTTTTGCAAAAAACAAAGGCCGAGACCGATGAGGTTGCCCCAGAAAAGGCCCAGCAAAACGATGTAAGCCGCGTAATAGAGAAATATTTTGCGAATGCTCCAGTCGGCCGCGCCGAGCGCCTTGAGCGTGCCGATCATGTTGGTGCGCTCCAGAATGAGAATGAGCAGCGCCGTAATCATGTTGATGAGCGCCACAATGACCATCATGGCGAGGATGACTACCTCGTTGATGTCTTGCAATTCGAGCCATTCAAATATTTCCGGCAGTTTTTCCCGGATGGTTTCGGCGTAGAGTTCGTTGGGCAATTGCTCGTAATACACATAGTCGGCAATGGGGTCCAGGTCTCTGATGTCTTCCACAAACACCTCAAAACCGCCCACCTGATCTTCCGTCCAGCCGAGTAGCTGCTGCACCTGCCGGATGTCGGCTATGGCAAATACTTTGTCGTACTCCTCCAGCCCCGTTTTGTAAATGCCTTTCACGGTGAAGCGCCGTTTGAGTTGCTCGCCTTTCTCCACAAAGTGAACGATGAAGCGGTCGCCGACGGCAACCCGCAGTCTTTCAGCCGTTTGGCGCGAAACGATGATGTCGGGGGAGGGGAGGGTGTCGCTGAGGTCGAGCGGAGCGCCTTCCACGAGGTATCGCTCCATGAAATTCCAATCGAAATCCCGGCCCACACCTTTGATGATAATGCCCTCAATTTCGTCTTTCGACTTGATGATGCCCGGCTTGAGGGCAAAGGTTTGAATGCGCCGGATACCGCCATGCGTATAAACATCGCGTTGGATGGGGATAAGGCCGAGAATGGATTTTTGAGATAAATACCGAACCTGCCGCACGGTGTCTAAATGCGGATAGAAGGGCTGTTCGCGAAAAATCGGATTCAATTCGAGAAATGCGGCGGAAATGTCGGCATCCGAAATATGAATATGCCCCCAGAACCCGAACACTTTGCTGCTGATTTCTTTTTTGAAACCCGCAATGAGCGCCGACGACACGATCATAACCGCCACACTGAGCGCCACGGCGACTACCGCAATGCGTATGATGAGCCGGGAGAAAGACTTTTGCCCCACTCCGGCTACTTTGCGCGCTATGAAGAGTTCTGTGTTCAAGGTATTGCTGGTTGTTGGTAGCTGCGAGCTTCGAGCCGCGAGCTATGAGTTTTACAGGTAAACTCGCAGCTCGCGGCTCAAAGTTCGCAGCTAAAAAAAAGTTATTTCAAAGCCCTCACGGCCCGTTCGATGCGCACAATGGCTTCGCGAAGTTGCTCCTCGGAAGCGGCGAAAGAAATCCGGAAGCAGTTATCGTCGCCGAAAGCGCTGCCGGAAACAGCGGCTACATGCACCGATTCGAGCAGGTATTCGCAAAAGTCGTCCGGGTTGTTGATAACCGTATCGCCGTTGCGTTTGCCGAACAGTGCGCTGATATCGGGGAAGCTGTAAAAAGCGCCTTCCGGCACATTGGCTTTTACGCCGGGTATTTGCCCCAATAACTCAACCGCCAGGTCGCGGCGACGGCGAAATGCCTCAGCCATTTGGCGGGTGGGTTCCATATCGGCGGTCAGCGCATACGCAGCAGCTTTCTGCCCGAAGGAGGAGGCGCCGCTCGTGAATTGGCCCTGTATTTTGTTGCAGGCATCGGCAATCCACTTGGGCGCGCCCATGTAGCCGAGGCGCCAGCCGGTCATGGCAAAGCCTTTTGAAAATCCGTTGACGGTGATGGTGCGATCTTTTGCGCCTTCTAAGCTACCGATGCTTTCGTGCCGCCCGGAGAAGTTGATGTATTCATAAATCTCGTCGGAGATGATATAAACGCCCTCATGTTTCGCCACCACGTCGGCAATGGCCTGCAATTCTTCGCGGCTGAACACCGAGCCGGTGGGGTTGCAGGGAGAGGAGAATAGTACCAATTTGGTGCGCTCCGTGATGGCCGCTTCCACCTGCGCAGCAGTGGCTTTGTAATCCTGATCAATACCGGCATGAACGATAACGGGTTCGCCTTCAGCTACTTTGACGATTTCGGCATACGACACCCAATACGGAGAGAGGATAATGACCTCGTCGCCCGGATTGAGCATGGCCATGCAAATATTGGCGATGGATTGCTTCGCCCCGTTGGACACTACGATTTGGTTGGGCA
Organism: Saprospiraceae bacterium; assembly: GCA_019638385.1. Classification (GTDB taxonomy): domain Bacteria; phylum Bacteroidota; class Bacteroidia; order Chitinophagales; family Saprospiraceae; genus UBA2329. The sequence goes on from JAHBTW010000001.1 coordinate 629,092, forward strand.
GGAAAGACAAGTTGTTGTCGCGTAGGAATTTGGCACAAATCGCTTCGCGCAGTTCCAACAGGCCGGCTACCGGTGTGTACTTTGTGTAGCCGTCGTCCAATGCCTTTTTAGCCGCTTCCTTGATGTGGTCAGGCGTATCAAAGTCCGGTTCGCCGAGGCTTAAGTCTATGACCTGCAATCCTTTCGCTTTCAGTTCGCGGGCCATTGCTGCCATCCGCAGCGTGGCCGATTCCTCCATGCGCAGTGCGCGCTGTGATAAATAAGTGATGGTTTCAGACATGCGATTTTTTATTGTCGGTTCAAGTGAGTACAGTAGTTGCCCTGTTGTGCGTTTATGGGCGGCGCAAAAGTACCCAATTTCCCGTTATGCCAATCCTGCGCACAATTTCTATCTTTGGCGGCGCAAACAATATGCTTTTTTGATGAGTAAAAAGAAACCGACCGCTGCGGGCAACCGCCCCGTCTCTGCCAAACCTGCGAAGACTGTTCCGCCGGCGAGAAAAAAATCCATCGTTGAAAAATGGTCTTTTTCCGCTTCCGCCGACGGCCTGCTAAAGAAAATCTTTTGGGGCCTTGCTGCGGCAGGACTTATCATCATGCTTTTTGTAGCGCCGAACGTGGGCATCAACGGCGACGATGAGTTTCAGGTGGATTATTCCGAAAAATTGGTGGCCTATTACAGCACTTTCGGCAAAGACACCTCGGCACTATACATCGAAAAAGGCAACATGCACTACTATGGCGGCTTTTTCGATTTGGTGACCGGCTTCGTCAATAAATTTTTGGGCAACACGCCCGCCGACGTGGCCTATCATCAGGTGCGGCACCTGTTCAACGCCTTCATGGGGTTTGTGGCTATGCTCTTTATCGGCTTGCTGGCCCGGCACATTGCCGGATGGCGAGCGGGGATTCCGGCCTTTCTGTTTGCATTCCTCACGCCCGGCTTTTTCGGGCATTCTATGATGAATCCCAAAGATATACCCTTTGCGGCGGGCTTCGCCATTGCCTTGTATTATATGGCTTTGCTGTTGCAAAATTTGCCCAAAGTACGGTGGCAGGATGCGCTGGGCCTTATCATCGGCATTGCCGTGGCCTTTGCCACCCGCGCGGGCGGGGTGTTGCTCATAGCCTATCTGGGCCTGTTTCTGGGATTGGATTTTTTGAATAAATACGGCTGGAAGGGTTTGACCAAAGAAACCAAAATCGTGGGCAGGTATGCACTGGCCGGCATCGGCATTGCAGCGGCGGCTTACTTTTTGGCGGTGCTTACCTGGCCTGCCGCGCTGGCCGCTCCGCTGTCGCATCCGTTCAAAGCGCTGTCGGAGTTTACCAATCTCGGCATCAAAATACGCGTGCTGTTTCAGGGTGAAAACCTGATGTCAGACAAAACGGCCTGGTACTATCCCATTGTATGGATTACCAAAACCATACCACTGGCCGTTCTGGTCGGTTTTTGGGGAGGCGTGGCGCTTTGGGGCCGGCTCATCCGACGACTGCCTGCCATTCCGCTGAGTCTGGCAGTTTTTGCAGCGATTTTCCCGGTGGCGTACATCATTTACAAAGACTCCATTCTGCACGACGGCTGGCGGCACATCATGTTCGTTTACCCCGGCATAGTGGTCACGGCTTCCGTCTTTTGGATAGCCATGGAGCGCCTTGCCGGCAGATGGCCTTTCGGCAAATACATCGTGTGGGGCTTGGTGGCGCTCGGTACATTCGACGCAGCGGCGTTCATCCTGCGCAATCCGACCTTATCCTACGTTTATTTCAATCCCATCGGCGGCGGATTGAAAGGCGCTTTCGGACATTATGAAACGGATTATTGCGGCATCGGCGTGAAACAAGCGCTCAACTGGATGGAAAAAGAAGGCATCATCGGGGCCGGCATGAAGGATACGGTCACCATTGGCACTTCCTTTTTTTACAGCACCCTCTTTCTCACTTCCGACCCCAAATACAACGGCAAGATAAAAGTGGTCTATACCCGGTTCAATCAACGCTATTCCGAAGCCTGGGACTACGGCATTTACCCCTCGCGCTACATTCGGGGGCCGCACCTGCGCGCCGGCACCTGGCCCAACAGCAAAACGGCCCACACCGTGAAAGCCAACGGCGTACCCATCATAGCGGTGGAAAAAGACCTCAACCGCTTTGCCTACAAAGGCGAGCAGGCCACTAAGGTACAGGATTGGGCTTCCGCCAAAAATGCCTTCGAGGAGGAAACCCGCCTCCATGCCGATAACGAACTGGCCTGGCAGGGCTTAGCCAATGCGCACCTGAATCTGGGAGAGTTCCCGGATGCCATTCGCACCGCCGAGGAGAGCCTCAAAATTGCGCCCGACAACGAGCAGTCCTTGTTTTACAAAGGCTTGGCTTACGCCAATACCAATGACGCAAGCAATGCCATTGCCACGCTGGAGCGATTGGTGAAAATCAACGACGAGTATTTCTACGCACATTATTACCTCGGCGTGTTGTATCAGGGCGGCGGCAACCCCGACCAGGCACTGAAAAACGCCATTCGCTCCATTGAGTTGAATCCGCGCTTTAAGCAGGGGTACGAACTCGCTGCCACTCTTTACGAACAGCAAGGCGATGCGCGCACCGCAGCCGCTTACCGCGAAGCTGCCGCCAAAGTGCAATAACCCCCATCAGCACATGAACTACAAACTGCTTTTTCCTACTTATCGCAACCGATACCGGTTTATCCGGGAGCAACTCGCGGCACTCGCAACGCCCGACCGGCGCATCCCGCAAGCCCTCAACCTCGGCACCGGCGAGGGCGACTACGACGCTATGATCGCACCGTTTTGCGAACAACTGACCGCCTGCGACATCAACGAACAGGATGTGGCTTTTGCACGGGAACTCAATCAAAGCATTCCCAATATACGCTATGCGGTGGAGGACGCCCTTGCGCTGTCATTCCCCGACGGGGCTTTTGATCTGCTCATCTCGGTGGATGTGCTGGAGCATGTAGGCCGTCCGGAGCGCATGGTGGAAGAAATCGGCCGGGTGCTTCGGCCCGGCGGACTGGCATTCATTACTTTTCCCTCGTTGGAATTTCCTTTCACTTACGATCCGATCAACCGGGTATTGTCTTTGTTTTCCAACAAAAAAATACCGCAGGGCGCGTATGCCTTCGGGCATGAATATTTGGTACTGGGCAGCGATTTTCGCAACTGGGCGGATCGCAACGGCCTCGAAGTACTGGAAGAGCGCAACCTGAGCGGCGCGCTCGTCGCTTTGTCCGAAATGTACTGGACGGGCATCATTCAACGCATGTTCAAAGCCAATGCCACCAATGTTTCCGACAATGCCGCGCGAAAAGGCGTATTGCGGCCTACCGTCAAAGAACCGGGCGCCGTGGCGCTTACCGATGCGTTGATAAACGTGGACAGAACGCTCTTCGGTAAAGGCAAACATTCGGTAGGTAAAGGGTTTGTTTTGCAACGCCGGAGGTAGAGCAAGGGATTATCGACGAGCCAAAACTGGTTTATTTATTAAACAATGCAAGCAGCATTAACATGGATAAAAAACTACAAGTTTTACAGGAAAAAATGGCTGAAGCCTATCTGGGCGGCGGTCAGGACAAAATTGACGCACAGCACGGAAAAGGCAAACTAAGCGCCCGCGAGCGTCTGCACTTTCTGCTCGATCCCGGCTCCTTTGAAGAAATAGGCATGTTGGTTACCCATCGGTCGAGCGACTTCGGGATGGAAAACCAACTCATCCCGGGCGACGGCGTCATCACCGGCTACGGCACCATCAACGGGCGTTTGGTGTATGTGTTTTCGCAAGATTTTACGGTGTTCGGCGGAAGCCTTTCCGAGACCCACGCCGAAAAAATCTGCAAAATTATGGACATGGCCATGAAAAACGGCGCGCCGGTCATCGGTCTCAACGACAGCGGCGGCGCGCGCATTCAGGAGGGCGTCAACTCATTGGGCGGCTATGCCGATATATTTCACCGCAACGTCATGGCTTCCGGGGTGGTACCCCAAATTTCGGCCATCATGGGGCCTTGTGCGGGAGGGGCCGTGTATTCTCCCGCCATCACCGATTTTATCCTTATGGTGGAAACGACCTCCTACATGTTTGTGACCGGCCCGAACGTAGTAAAAACCGTGACCAATGAAGAGGTGAGTTCCGAAGACCTCGGCGGCGCCATGGCGCATGCCACCAAGTCGGGCGTAACGCATTTCACCGCCGGCAACGGTCTGGAATGCCTCGGCCTCATCAAAAAACTGCTCAGCTATTTGCCGCAAAACTGTGAAGATACGCCGCCTGCATTGCCCTATACGCCGGGAGACGAGGAGCGCCCCCAATTGCAAGACATCATCCCGGATGATTCGCATCAGCCTTACGACATGCGCGAGGTCATTGCCGGCATCGTGGATGAAGATTCCTTTTTGGAAGTACACAAAGATTTTGCGGAGAATATCGTGGTCGGATTTGCGCGGCTCGCCGGGAAGTCCATCGGCATTGTCGGCAATCAGCCCTCCAACTTGGCGGGCGTATTGGATGTCAACAGTTCCCGCAAGGGCGCCCGCTTTGTGCGTTTTTGCGATTCATTCAACATTCCTTTGTTCGTGTTGGTGGACGTGCCGGGCTTCCTGCCGGGCACCGATCAGGAATGGAACGGCATCATCATACACGGCGCCAAGCTGTTGTATGCGTTCAGCGAAGCCACGGTACCCCGCGTCACGCTCATCACGCGCAAGGCGTACGGCGGCGCGTATGATGTGATGAATTCCAAACACATCGGCGCGGATATGAACTTTGCCTGGCCCACGGCAGAAATCGCCGTGATGGGCGCGAAGGGCGCTTCCGAAATTATTTTCCGAAAGGAAATTCTGGCGGCGGACGATCCACAAGCCATGCTGGAAGAAAAGGAAAAAGAATACAAAGAAACATTTGCGCACCCATACCGGGCGGCAGCGCGCGGCTTTGTGGATGAAGTCATCAATCCCAAAGACACCCGGCGCAAACTCATCAAAGCATTCGCCATGCTCGGCAACAAAGTGTCGCACCTGCCGAGAAAAAAACATGGAAATATTCCGTTGTGAGTTTGGTTTTTTTACGAAAAAGCCTGACCTTACGATTCGATTTCGACTATTTCCTTTGCCGGCCTTTCTTCTATTTTGAAGTAAGGCCGTTTTTTATGCCCCATTTTACTTTTAGCAAAAGATATACCCGCCGCGCCGCGTTTCATTCCCACACGAAAATTAACCTGTCATGAAAAATGTATTAGCGCTCATCGCAGCGCTCGGATTGTCCCTTTCCTTATTTGGCCAGGATACTGATATGTTGCCGCGTTCCGGTTACGGCGTTCAGGATGCTGCCATGATTGATAAGCTCATGGCCACGATGCCCGGCTTCGGCGGCGCGCGCGACATGCTCCAACAGCAAAGTGTGCGCCCCTTCCTGATGCCGGTGCGCAAGGTAGGGGAGCGCGGCGAAGAAGCTGCGTACATCCTCTCTGCTTGCTTAGAATATTATGTGAATCGCGAGCGGAATTTCAAAGTCAATCTCAGCCCTGACTTTATTGCTCTTCACCTGCAACGCGCCGGCTCCAACGACCTACGCGACGCTTTTGCGTTTCTCATCAATCGGGGTACGGTGAGCGCAGCAGTGGTACCTTACGATGCCGCCACGATTTCGGAAGCGGCCTTTGCCGTGCCGACTTACCAAATCAGCAATTACCTGCATATTTTTCGGGAGCTTTCTCCGGTGCGGCAGCGGGTGTTTGAGGTGAAAAAAGCGCTCCTGCGCGGCAATCCCGTAGTGGTAGAATTGCGAGCCGACCACAACTTCAAAACGGCCGAAGGCGCACAGATCATCTCGCCCGGCGCGCCCGAAAAGATATACACCTTGCTGGTGGTGGGCTTCGATGAAGCAACCGGCGGTTTTGAGTTGCAATCCTGTTGGGGCCACGAGTGGGGCCGCAACGGCTATGCGTTCATTCGCTATGACGATTTTGAAAAAGCCGCTCTCAACGGCTATGTGATGGCGCCTTAAATCATAGATTTATAAAACTCGATAACGCGCTCATCGGTGCGGATGTCGTCGGGGCGGATGGGTTGGCGCAGCACGATGCCTTCAAAGGTGCGGCAACGGCTGAGGGCTACATACGTTTGGCCGTGCTCAAAAGCCCCGCGGTCCAAGTCAATGATGACTTTGTCAAAGGTTTTGCCCTGGGCTTTGTGAATGGTTACGGCCCAGGCTAAGCGCAGCGGAATTTGAGTGAATGCACCGGTTACTTCCGCTTCTATCTTGTCAGGGTCGAGCGGGTCCACTTTATAACGCAGCGATTCCCAACTCATGGGTTTTACTTCCACATACCTCCGCTCGCCGGGGCTTTCTTCCACCATAACCGTGACGGACTCGTGCTCCAGTTTGACCACCTTTCCGATGGTGCCGTTGACAAACTGGCGGTCGGGGTCATTTTTCAAAAACATCACCTGCGCATTGAGTTTGAGGCGCAGCACCGGATCGGCGGGAGCGAGATTGGGGTTGAATTCGCCGGAAATGGATGCCTGATAGCGCTGTTCGGGCAGCGGAATTTTGGTCAGCTCCGCTTGATTGATCGAATCGGCCTTGGCATTTCGGGAAGATAGGGTGATGTAAAACTCCTCCGTTTCGAAGCCGGGTAGGTGCCGCTCGTTGAGTTCGTCCAATTCTTCATAGTCAATGGTATTGAGACGCACCGATTCCAGCAGCCGCAAAAAATGTCGTTGCTCCTGCCGATATACCTTTTGCAATTCAATCATCTCTAAGGAAAATCCTTCGCGGAATACATTTGCCGAAAAAAAATAGGGCGTTTCGTACTGCTGTTGAAAAATAGCGGCCTCATTGGAGGAAGAGACGACCGGCGGGAGTTGAAACAGGTCGCCGATAAACACTACTTGCACGCCGCCGAACGGTTCCGGGGTGTCGCGATGCAGCCGCAGGAAGTAGTCAATGTGGTCAACGATATCGGCGCGCACCATCGAGATTTCATCTATGACCAATACCTCCAACTTCTGATACAAGCGCCGGTCGCGCCGTTTTTTGATTTCCTGCCGGGGAAACATGCGGGGCGGAAACCCGAAAAAGGAGTGGATGGTTTGGCCGCGTACATTGAGCGCCGCTACGCCGGTAGGAGCCAACACAACCGTTTTTTTGCGGGTAGTGCTTCGGAATAACTGCAACAGAGTGGACTTTCCTGTACCTGCCCGCCCTGTGAGGAAGACGTTAGCGCCCTGCTTTTCAATAGCATCCAGGGCGTACTGAAAATCCGCGTTGAGTTCCAATGGTACTTTGTCGAGCACGGTAGCGGTCGTTGATTAACAAGGCTAAAGGTAGCAAATGTGCATTGCGTATTTCAAAAAAAGGCGCTTTCCAGCCACAGCCGGAAAACGCCCCCTAATGAAAACTCTATACTTTCGAGCGCCAAGCGCTCTGCTATCAGCCGGCTTTACCTCCGGTCAACTCATTCTGATAGGCTTTCAACTCCGTCCATTGACTGCCGGCAGCCATACCTGCCTGTTTCGGCCAGGTAGCCGGATCGGCTAAGCGGAAGTTGTCGCCGGCGCCGTCGAGGATGCCCTGCAGACGCTCAACGGACGCGGCAGCCAGGTCGGCCCAGTTCTTGATGCCGTCAGCCTTGAGCAAGTCCTCAATTTTCGGTCCGATGCCTTCAACGACTTTGAGGTCGTTCGGATTCATGGAGAAGCCGAGCAGCTTGACGGCCAATTTTTCCATTTTGGAATCTGTGTCTCCCGATCCGGTATCCTCACCGGCGCTCAGGTCTTTTTGCATTTTGAGCAACTCATCCCATTTCCCGGCTGCGGCCAATGCGGCCTGCTCGGGCCAACTGGCCGGATTGTGAACACGGTAGCTCGAACCGGCGTCATCCAATATTTGGCGGAGACGGTCAAATTTGGCGGCCGCCAGATCGGACCAGGTGCGGATACCGTTGGCGTGGAGCAACTCTTCAATTTTCGGCCCGATGCCTTCGATGATTTGTAAGTTGTCATTGGCAAAGAGCGCGCCCAATCCTGTGGCTCCACCGCCTGCGGCGGCGCCCACTACGGTTGCATTAACTGCATCACCACTATCAACTGCGGCGGCGAGCGCTTTTTCCAATTTGAATTGAAGAATGGACTTATCCGCGTCGCAGCTTTGAAGAGCAGTTTTTAGTCGGGTGCGTTCTTTAGCGCACTCATCCAATTCGTATTTCAGACTCACATAATTTTTCTCCCATTCGGCTACTTCGCCTTTGAGTTTATCGCGTTCGGCGCCCAATTCGGCAGCCAGGCGGCGGTATTTACTGAATAACAAGTAGCCTACGGCGAGGCCGAGCAAAAAGGGCAGCAGTGAGCCGAGCAGCCACCAGAGCCAACAATTGGTTTCGATGTGCAATAAAAGATTTCCTGTAAGCATGGTTATATTCGTTTTTGTAGGTGGATCAAAATGAATGAGTTATTGTTTGTTTAAGCGCACTTCAACCCGGCGATTCTCCGAACGGCCTGCTTCGGTGTCGTTGGTCGTTACCGGTTGCGACTTTCCTTTGGAAGCCGTCTGTATCTGATCGGTTTTCACGCCTTTGCCGGTGAGGATTTTTTTGATGGCATCCGCGCGCTCCTGACCGAGCTTTTGGTTGACATCATCCGTTCCGACGTTATCGGTATGGCCGGTGAGGGAGATGCTCTCGCCGGTTTGTTTGACACGGTCGGCCAATTGATTGAGGTAATCGTTGACTTTTTTGTCATAAGTCATTTGCGTGGAGCCGGTGGGAAAGCGAATGATGATGCGGTCGTCCAGTTCCTGCACGGTTTCTACCACTTTCTGTTCGGGTTCCAGCACCCGCGATTCATAGCCGGGGAAGTAGCCGGTGCGAACGCCGTCTGTTTCGTCCACGGCTCGTGCGCGCACGGTGATGCGGTCGGCAGAAATCCCTGCTGCGACGATCATTTTTTTGATTTCCTCCGCTCGCGCAAAGCCGAAGTTTTCAAATCCCGGCGGCTTGGTTTCGCCTTCATAGTAGAAGCCGGTAACCTCCAGCGTTTGGCCGTCTTGGAGGCCGCCCGCCAACGCTTTGATTTGAGCATCACCGCCGTCATTGACGAGGGGCTGGGCATTTCCCCACTGGAAATCAATTGGATATCGCCCAATTGAATCTGCTACGCCATCGGGAGGCGCAACGATGCCGGTAGTGGCGCTACCGCCGCAGCTAAGGCATAGTTCCTTTTGACAGCTCTTGAAAACAAGCACCGAATAAAGCAACCAAGCCAACAGCAACAATAAAATTTTGATTGGTGTTGACATAAAGACCGGTTTGTGTTGGTAATATGATTAATCTCTAAATGAAAGCCGCAATGCGCTCATTTAGAGATGCCTGAATGAAGTATTTTCTTCGAAACGGCTATGTTCACAGGACGTGAAAAGAGAACAGGCCAAATATAAGCACACCTTTTTATACTTTTGTGCTTTCAATAAAAAAAGTAACAAAACGACATGTTCGATAACCTTAGCGACCGTTTGGAATCCGCCTTTAAAACCCTCAAAGGCGAACACAAGCTCACCGAACTCAATGTAGCCGAGTCTATCAAGGAAATCCGCCGCGCTTTGGTGGACGCCGACGTGAACTACAAAATTGCCAAAGAATTTACCGACAAGGTGAAAGATCAGGCGCTCGGCAGCCAAAACGTGCTCAAATCGGTGAGGCCCGGCGAGTTGATGGTGAAAATCGTCATGGACGAGCTGGTGGAACTCATGGGCGGCCAGGCTGCCGAAATGAACCTCAAAGGCAAACCGGCGGTGGTGCTCATTGCGGGGCTTCAGGGTTCGGGTAAAACTACCTTCTCCGGGAAACTGGCTTATTACCTCAAAGGCCAGATGAAAAAGAGTCCACTGCTCGTGGCCTGCGACGTGTATCGCCCTGCCGCCATTGACCAGATTTCGGTGCTCGGCCAACAGATCAACGTACCCGTCCATACGGAGCCGGAAAACAAAAATCCGGTGCAAATTGCCCTCAACGCCATTGCGCACGCCAAGGCACACAACTTGGACATCGTCATCATAGATACCGCCGGCCGCCTCGCCGTGGATCAGGAAATGATGGACGAGATCGCCGCCGTGAAGGCCGCCGTGCAACCGCAGGAAACCCTCTTTGTAGTGGACTCCATGACCGGTCAGGATGCAGTGAATACCGCCAAGGCATTCAATGACATCATTGATTACGACGGCGTGGTACTCACCAAGATGGACGGCGACACACGCGGCGGGGCGGCCCTTTCGGTAAAATATACAGTGGGCAAGCCGATCAAATTTGTGAGTCAGGGCGAAAAAATGGACACTTTGGATGTGTTTCACCCCGACCGAATGGCGCAGCGCATTCTCGGCATGGGCGACATCGTGTCCTTTGTGGAAAAAGCGCAGTCGCAGTTTGATGAAAAGGAAATGGCCCGCTTAGAGAAAAAAATCAAGAAGAACCAATTGGACTTCGAGGATTTCCTGGGCCAGATCAATCAGCTCAAAAAAATGGGCGACCTCAAAAGCCTCATGGGCATGATTCCCGGCATGGGCAAAGCCCTCCGCGATGTGGATATTGACAACAAAGCCTTTGCTCGTACCGAGGCCATTATTCAGTCCATGACCGTAGAGGAGCGCCGCAATCCCGACCTGCTCAACATGAGTCGTAAAAAGCGCATCGCCGCCGGTTCGGGCAACAGCTTAGATCAGGTACACGCCTTTATAAAACAGTTTGAGCAAATGCGCAAAATGATGCACAAAATGAGCAAGATGCCCGGAATGGGAATGCCCGGCGCCGCCGGAATGCCGAGCGCTGCTCCCGGACGTCGTTTCAAACGATAAGCGCTTGTCGGTACTTTCTCCGTCATTACACATTCTCTAACCGGCCATATATGAATCAGTCCTCCGTCCTCCAGCCTACAACGGCTACCTCTTTGGAGCAGTGGTTTAGCCCTTTCCGGGAAAAAACCATCGGCGCCAATCAGTCATTTGTAACGCCTTTCGGCGAAAAGCGCATCATCTATGCCGATTGGATCGCCAGCGGGCGCATGTACGGCCCTATTGAAGACATCCTGCTGCGGCAGGTGTATCCTTTCGTGGGCAATACCCATACGGAGACGACGGTGACGGGGTCGAGCATGACGCATGCGTACCACATCGCCAAACACATCATCAAAGAACATGTAGGCGCTTATGCGGGCGATGTGCTCATTGCTTCCAATTCGGGCATGACCGGGGTGGTCAATAAGTTTCAGCGCATCCTCGGCCTCAAGGTGCATGAACGCTTTCAGGATTTGCTGCACCTGCCGGAGAAAGAACGGCCCGTCGTTTTTGTTACCCACATGGAACACCATTCCAACCAAACCTCCTGGCTCGAAACCATCGCCGAGGTGGTCGTGGTGGAGCCGGATGAAGACGGCTTGGTCGATCTGAACCGCTTTGAAAAGGCTGTTTTGAAATACGCCGGCCGCGATACCAAAATAGCCGCCGTGACTTCCTGCTCGAATGTAACCGGTATTGCCACGCCGTATCACGAAATCGCGGAACTGATGCACCGCAACGGTGGACTTTGTTTTGTGGATTTTGCCTGCTCGGCGCCCTACATTGATATCAATATGCGGCCCGAAAACGAAGCGCAGCATTTGGACGCCATATATTTTTCGCCGCACAAGTTCCTCGGCGGACCGGGTTCCTCCGGGGTATTGGTTTTTGACCCCAAACTGTATAAGCTCCGCGTACCCGATAGCCCCGGCGGCGGCACTGTGGACTGGACCAACCCTTGGGGCGAACACAAATACATTGACGAAATAGAAGCCCGCGAAGACGGCGGCACGCCCGGATTCCTGCAAACCATCCGTGTGGCATTGGCCATCCGGCTCAAGGAGCAAATGGGCGTTGACAACATCCATCGCCGGGAAGAGCAGTTGATGGAAAAGCTGTGGCGCAAGTTTGATACTTTGCAGAACCTCCATGTTTTGGCCGATCATGTGCGCGACCGCCTCGGCGTCATCTCCTTTTATATAGACAACCTGCACTACAACCTGGGGGTAAAACTGCTCAACGACCGCTTCGGCATACAGGTGCGGGGCGGCTGTTCCTGCGCCGGCACTTACGGCCATTACCTGCTGCATGTGTCCAAACAGGATTCCAAAAACATTACCGATAAAATCAACCACGGCGATCTTTCCGCCAAGCCGGGCTGGATACGGCTTTCCATTCACCCGCTCACCACGGATGCCGAAATGGATTATATATTGGATGCCGTGGAGGAATTGTGCGCCCGGCACACTGAGTGGAGCAAGGACTATGATTACGACGTTCACACCAACGAATTTCACCACCGCAGCGCTGAGCGCAACTTGAGCGATATTGTACACGATTGGTTTGATTCTGTTTTGTGAAATGGCTTTAGAAACTATCTTTGCGCGGGTATAAACATTTTCACGCAAGTCGCGTTCTGCTTGCGATTCAATCTTCAACATGAACTTAAAGGAAAAAGCAAAGCTCATCATCTACCGTTTCAGGGAACGGGGCCTCGAAATTTTTCTCGTACCGGAAGAAGACCAGTGGCAATTCCCGCAAGGGCCTGATGCCGATGAAAAGGCGCAAGTGCTGATGCAGGAAGACCGCCTCATTGCGCTCGATCCGGTTCATAAAGCCGACGGTGAAACCGAACAGGCGTATGCGGTGGAAGGCGATTGGCACGACATTCCCTCGCTCAAGGGCATGTTGTACGAAGATGCCGTAGCTATTAAAGAAAAAATTGAAGAATTGGAGCAGGGCAGTTTTGTCGCCATCAAAGAAGCTATCAAACGGGCGCTCCCGCATCAGTACCAACTGCTCAAAGAACTCAAAGAAGTGCTGGTGGATCGAAATCTCACTCGAAACATTTAATTCTGTTTTTTCCGGTATTGGGGATTCAAAATGGTACAATTGCCTAACTTGCGGGTAATTCCAAAACCATTTTATCCACCGAATCACATTTACCATGAAAAAGTATGGATTCTTTCTTTCACTATGCGCTATCGTTATAGCCGCTGTGACGTTCTCATTGTCATCCTGTAAGCGCGCCTCCGAAAAGACTGCCGAGGCCCTCATTGAGAAAGCAACCGGCCATAAAGCCAGCATTGACAAAGATGGGAAATCAGTCACCTTCGAGACAGACGAAGGCAAGGTGACCTACAAGGCCGGCGAAAAAACGCTGCCCGACAACTTCCCCAAAGAGGCGCCCGCATTTCCCAAAAATAAAATTACCAACAGTACTTACGGAGAAACCCCGGAGGGCCAATTCTGGGTGATTTATTACGAAGGCGTGAACGCAGAGGTGTTAGACAAATATCTCGCCGACCTGAAAGATGCCGGTTACAAAACTAGCTTTTTCAAAATGGATGAGGGAGGAACCGTGTCCGGCGAAAAAGACAACTTTATTATTTCCTGTATGATCGGCAACGGCCAGGCAGTACACTCAGTACATCAAAAGGTGAGTAAATAAAGGCTACGGGAAATATACCCGATAAGTTTGCGTGTTCGCTTTTCCGCTTTTATTTTCCCATTTCGGCCCGGCTTTTAGCAAGCGAATCGCTTCGGTGTCGTAAAAATCGCCCAAGGGTTGTAGTACCCGAAAATCGGAGAGCCTGCCCTGTGCGCTTACGCTGAAAGATATTTCTACAAAGCCCATTGTCTGGTCCCTTTGAGCAGCTTCCGGCTGCTTTTTGTTCTTTTTCATAAATGCCTCCAAGGCTTCAAATCCGCCTTTGGGCTGCACGTCACCGGTAGCGGCAGAAAAAGCGGCCATTTTTTTCGACTCTTTTCGCGCGCCGGCGCCGGTTACGACCACTTCACTTAGCGCATTCATATCCTCCGTCAGTATGACCTGTACCTCCCCGGATTTTCCGAACTCAGCAGTTTTTGCCTGATAACCGGTGTAACTAATGAGCAGTTTACCGCTTTCCATATTGGCGGGCACTGCCAGTTTGAAATTCCCGCCCCAATCAGTGACCGCTCCTTTCTGAGTGGATTGCAGCATGATGGAAGCGCCTATGAGCGGCTCGCCGTTGGGGCCGGTCACTTTTCCACTGAGCAGGCGCTCTGCGGGTAGCGTTGTTGCGGGCGCTGCGGCTGCGGGGCGTCCGGGAGCGGCTGTATCGCTGTCTTTAAGAGCGGCTTCTCTTTCGGGCGCAGGTTTCGGCATGGCGGTTTCGGTTGCCGCTATGCGCGTGACTTGTGCGCTTTCGGCAGCAGGAAGCCCGGCTACCGAATCATCTGTTTTCGCGGGCGCAGCAGCAGTGACGGCAGGCGTTCGGGTTGCTATACTTTCTATTGCATCGGCTTGTATTTCGGTGGACCTTTGCGGCGCGGCGGCCTTTGGAGCACCGGGTATCCTGTCTTGTGTCGCGACGGGTGGGCGGAGCGCCGGTTGAATGCCGGCGATGTCATCGGAAGTGGCCGGCGGATTTTCAGCAGGCGCGGCTTGTTCTTCCCCGGCGGCTTTGTCGGCCAGCGTAGGGGAGTCGTCGTTCCAGATATACCAGCCCAATCCTGCCATTAATCCTACGACCAAAACGGCTGCTGCGCTTCGGAAAAAGACAATGATGCCGCGATTTTTTGCAGTGCGGCGGCGCAACCGGCCTTTCAATCGGGTGACGCGGGCGGCATGATCGCCTTCCGGGAACGCCTCAACTCCCTCCATCGCATCGGCCAAAAAGGAATCGTCATCGGACTGCGCGTACAGTTGGCGCTCCTCGCGTGCATCGGCGCTGCCGGCTAACCATTGCCGGAAGGCGGCATCTGTTTTCGATATGTCGTTCCGCTTTTTCATCGGCTATTCCGGCGCAACGCCGGCTTTCTCTAAACACATTTTTAAATTTCTTCTTCCATTTTGAATATTGGAACGCACCTTGCCTACTTCCTCGCCCTGCGCTGCTGCAATGTCTTTGTAAGATTTGCCTTGCAGGTAAAACAGGTCAATGCACAGCTTTTGTTGAGGCGGCAACTGTTCCATACACTTCCCCAAAGCGGGCAGCGTTTGTTCGTCTGCTTCGCCCGTGTCAGGATGCCAAAACTCGCCGGATTGCATAAGTGCAGGGTCGGATGACACGGTAAAATTTCTTCCCGCTTTGCGCAATGCCATCAGGCAGTGGTTCTTGGCCGTCACATACAGCCAGGGACGGAATTGCCGCACCTCCTGCGTTTTGCATTTCTCCACGATTTCTTCAAAAATGGCCATCACGGCATCTTCGGCCTCCGTTTCATTTTTGAAATACTTGAGACAAACTCCATAGACCAACTCCACATATCGCTCGTACAATCGCCCCAGCAACTCCATGTCGCCCCCCGAACGGTACAGCGCCAAAAGCTCCTCGTCACTTTGATCGGATACAGCCTTTCGGAAAATGCGAAACATGAATGGCAGGCGGTTATTGGAAACAAATTGCGAATTTCACGTTTTTTTAGGAAACCGCCACCGCCGACCGCCGACCGCCGACCGAAAAACTGCAAAACATGTCTCGTATATTTTTCGACAACGCATCCACCACGCCTATTGACGAGCAGGTCGTCGAAGTGATGACCGCTGCCATGCGCGAGCAATACGGCAACCCTTCCTCCATACACGCCGAAGGCAGGCGCGCGCGCGCGGCCATCGAACAGGCGCGCAAAACGGTAGCGCATCATCTCGGCGCTTCCATCGGTGAGATTTTTTTCACCTCCGGCGGCACCGAATCGAGCAACATGGTGCTCAAAGGCGCTGTGCGCGATCTCGGCGTGCGCCGCATCATCAGCTCGCGCATCGAACACCACTGCGTATTGCACTCGGTGGAAGCCTTAGAGCGCCACGCCGATATCCACGTCGAATGGGTGCAATTGGATGAAAAGGGGAGGGTGGACCTTGCACACCTTGCACATCTGCTGAAAACCGGCACGGAAAAGACCTTAGTCTCTCTCATGCACGCCAACAACGAAATCGGGACCATGATTGATTTGACGGTGGTGGGCAATCTCTGCCGGGAGCACGGCGCTCTGTTTCATTCCGATACCGTGCAGACCGTCGGTTATTTTCCTTTCGATTTGGCTCAGTTGCCGATTGATTTTATAACCGGTTCGGCGCACAAGTTTTACGGCCCTAAAGGAACGGGGTTCGTTTTTATCAATGGAGACTGCCCTCTGCCGCCCTTCATGGACGGTGGCGGACAGGAGCGGAACATGCGCGGAGGCACCGAAAACACCTACGGCATTCTCGGCCTCGCCAAAGCCCTCGACCTCGCTTACACCCACTACTATGAGCGTCGGGCGCACACCGAATCCCTGCGCAATTACCTCCGCGAGCGCATCGAGCAGGAATTTCCTCATACCATCCCTTACGGCGACCCCGGCGGCGGGCACTACAAACTCCTCAACATCGGCTTCCCGCCCTCGCCCCGTACCGACATGCTGCTGTTGAACCTCGACATTGCCGGCGTGAGCGTGTCGGGCGGCAGTGCCTGTACCTCCGGTGCCGATGCCGGTTCGCACGTTGTGGATGCCCTCGGCGGTAAGCCAGGCTGGAAAGCCGTTCGCTTTTCCTTGTCGCACCGGAATACACGGGAGGAGGTGGATGTGGTGATTGAAAAGCTGCGCACTTGTTTGTCTTAAACTCCAAAAGACACAATTTTTTAACATAAAAAAATTGGAAACCCCTCTTTTTTGTTGCACATTTGCCCTGCAGACATTTTATCAGCCTCACTCCTGACATAAAATAAAACGGCACAGAGGAACAGAACCCGCGCAAAAGCTACCGTGCCTCAGCAAACACTGTATAACAAAAGCAATTCCTTAACCCGCTTCCGAAAGGAAGCACAAATTCTTTGTAATACACCCATCATGCGCTATATATACTACTTCCTGCTGCTCGCATTGCCTTATACGCTTGCAAGCCAAACCACATTCAACCTACGCTACCATTTTGACACGCCTGCCTGCTACCTTACCAGCATAGTGGCCACTGACAGTTGCTATTATGCCATTGGAATCTATGCCGACACATTCCCGTGGATACAGGTGGGCAGTATTTTTACAAAAGTTAATCTGGACGGCACGCCCGTGTTTACGCGAAAATTGATTGATCCCTACAAGAGTTTTGAAACTCGACTCAAAACACTCACGCCTCTTGAAGACGGCACATTCGTTACAGTGGCTTACTCTTACGATCCTTATTTGAAAGGTATGCTAATGAAGTACGACGACAAGGGTGATACGTTGTGGACGAGGGAGTATCTCAACCCATTTTACCCCACTCAAACATTCATTGTCCCGATAACCATGGTGCAGACAGAAGATGAAGGATTTGGAATTGCCTGTTGGGTACAAAAAACGGGGAACAGTGGAGACATCTACTTAATAAAAACCGACAGTATAGGTGAGATAGAATGGGGTTCCGTTTACGGCAACACACAATGGGACCGGCCTTACTCCCTTGTATTGACCCCGGAGGGTAAGATGATTCTCGGCGCAGCACGTTCCAATGTACATGTGGCTTGGCAAAACTACACCTGGCAAAACCACATATTCCAAGTGGACGAGACGGGAGCCGTAGAATGGACCTACCTCTCGCCCAATTCCACCGGTCTGCTCGGTGGCGCTGCCGACATGGTGCTGCTTGACGACGGCAGCCTCATTGTGGCTTCGCGTGTGGGGCAGGAGTATTACTTTCCGGCATCGTCTCAGGTTCGTTTCGACAAATACATCTTCAAACTCAATCCCATGCGGGAGATTGAGTGGGAGCTTACTTTCCCACAGCCTACGCCAACAATGGACTTGGCACGCCTCACAAATATCATAGCTACATCAGATGGTAGCGGGTTTGTGGCAGCAGGTATGCATGCTCAGGATTTCCCATCTCAAAATGCGTTCTCTCTAAAAGGCTGGCTTGGCAAAGTCTCCCCCTCCGGCGACAGCCTTTGGACCCGGCAATACGTTGGCATAGATCAACTCAATAACCGCCACACCATCTACGACCTCAAGGAAACCCCCGACGGCGGTTTCATCCTCTGCGGGGAATCGCGCAACCCCAACACCCTCGCCCCCGGCGAGATCGCACAGCAAGCCTGGCTGCTCAAATTGGACCAATACGGCTGCTTGGTGCCGGGCTGCCACATCACTACCTCGGCAGCGGAGCCGGAGCCGGAGCGCCTGCATCTGGCCCTGTACCCCAACCCTGCGGCGGAGTATCTCAACTTTTACCTGCGCGCGCCGGCGGGCGTGGGCAGCGAGGTGTCGTTTCGCATCTTCGATGCGGGCGGTCGCCTGCTGCGGGAGTTCCCTCATGCCTCGCCCGATGCCACTTATGTGGTGTCGGTGTGGGACTGGCCGGCGGGCTTGTATGTATTGCAGTGTGTGAGCGGCGGGCAGGTGCTGGCGGTGGAGAAATTTTTGAAGCAGTAGACTTGTGAGTGGGCGATCACTTCGAGTGATCTCCTCACTTTTCCCGGAAGCAGGCCCGGCGCTAAGTCAGGAGATCACCTTGAAGTGATCGCCTGACCGCGCAGCACAGCATCTGTGAAATCCTGTTCATCTGTGGACAAAAAACACCTCGACTCAGCTCGGTGGCACCTCGACTTACTTCGACTGTGCTCAGAACAAGTCGCTCGGTGCGCTGGTAAATCTGATATTTATCAATTCCAACATTGATGAAAATCATAGACCCGCCTTGCGTGCCGGGCCTACCTTGCACTGCATAAAAAGTCAGGGAATATGAAGGATGCAAAACCGGATCTCACCGCGCCCGTTGATCTCGGCAGTCACAGCAAAGGCACCGGCCCGGTGCGCAGCCGGCGCCCCGAATACATTGATTTTCTGCCGCCTTGCAACCACGCCTGTCCGGCCGGCGAAAACATTCAGGAATGGCTGGCTTTGTCACAGGCCGGTAAGCACTACGAAGCCTGGCAATCGCTGATCGAAAACAATCCCATGCCTGCTATACATGGGCGGGTGTGTTACCACCCCTGCGAGGACAGTTGCAACCGCAACTTTTTAGACGCCACTGTAAGCATACATGCCGTGGAGCGCTTTCTCGGCGATACGGCCATTGAGCAGGGCTGGAAACCGGAATTCGAACCGAGGCCCGGCGGCAAAAGGGTACTCGTCATCGGCGCAGGACCGAGCGGTTTGTCGGCGGCGTATCAACTCGTTCGCCTGGGGCATGAGGTGGAAATATATGAAGCCGGCCCGTTGCCCGGCGGTATGATGCACTTCGGTATTCCGGCTTACCGGCTGCCCCGCAACATCCTTATGGCCGAGATTCGCCGCATCGAAGAGATGGGTGTGAAAATCAAACTCAATTATAAGGTAGAGGACGTTTTGGCCGAAAAAACCGCCGGCAATTTCGACGCCGTGTTCATCGCCGTAGGCGCACACATTGGCAAAAAGACCGCCATCCCCGCCCGCGAGGCCGGCAAGATACTCGATGCGGTTTCTTTTCTCCGTGATGTTGAATTGGGGCTGGCGCCCAAAATCGGTCGCCGTGTAGCCATTTACGGCGGCGGCAACACCGCTATGGACGCCGCGCGCACCGCCAAACGCCTCGGCGCCGAGGAGGCCCTCATCGTGTATCGCCGCGACCGCGAGCACATGCCTGCCCACGATTTTGAAGCCGACGAAGCATTGCGCGAAGGCGTAAAAATCCACTGGTTGCGCACCATCAAAGATATTGATCAAACCACCTTCACCGTAGAGGTGATGCGGGTGGAAAACGGTCGCCCCGTGCCCACGGGCGAATTTGAAACACTGGAAGCCGACGCGCTCATCCTCGCGCTCGGCCAGGATACTGATACTTCTTTTTTGCGCGCAATGCCGGGTATCGCTTTTAAAGACGACGGCACGGTCATTGTCGGCGCCGATATGATGACCGGACACGACGGCATCTTCGCCGGCGGCGATATGGTGCCGAGCGACCGCACCGTTACCGTCGCCGTAGGGCACGGCAAAAAAGCCGCCCGCTATATTGACGGTTTCCTGCGTCGGCGGCCTTATTCGCCCATGCCCCAACATCCGGTGGTGGGCTTCGAGCGCCTGCACGTTTGGTATAAAACCCATGCGCCGAAACAGGAACAGCCGCACCTCCCGGATGAAACGGCAGCCAAGACATTTGACGAAATTGTGGCCGGACTGAGCGAAACCGAGGCCCGGTATGAGGCGCAGCGGTGCCTGAGTTGCGGCAATTGCTTCGAGTGCGACGGCTGCTTCGGCGCTTGCCCGGAAGATGCGATTATCAAATTGGGGCCGGGCAATCGCTATCGTTTCAATTACGACCTGTGTACCGGCTGTGCCGTTTGTTACGAACAGTGCCCCTGCCACGCCATTGAAATGACTGCGGAGCCTGTAGCGATGAGCTACGAACAGTTAGTTTAACCCGTGACTCGAAGCTTTCAGTGTATTAATACGCAAAACCATGTCTGACAACAAAAAAAATATCATCACGCTTGACGGCAATGAAGCCACTGCTTATGTAGCCTATCGCGTCAATGAAGTGTGCGCCATATATCCCATCACGCCCTCGTCCACGATGGCAGAGTTAGCCGATGAGTGGTCGGCGAAGAGGGTGACCAATATTTGGGGCAGTGTGCCTGATGTAATTGAAATGCAAAGCGAGGCCGGCGCTGCCGGAACCGTACACGGGGCTTTGCAAGCCGGTACCTTGACCACCACCTTCACCGCCTCACAGGGGCTGATGTTGATGTTGCCGAATATGTACAAAATTGCAGGCGAGTTGACCTCGGCGGTGTTTCACATTGCCGCGCGTTCGCTGGCCGCACAGGGCCTTTCCATCTTCGGCGACCACAGCGACGTGATGGCCGCCCGCACCACGGGTTTTGCCATGCTGTCGTCGGCGAGCGTACAGGAGGCGCACGATATGGCCCTGATTGCACAGGCCGCTGCCTTGCAAACGCGTCTGCCCTTTATGCATTTCTTCGATGGGTTTCGCACCTCTCACGAGGTCAATAAAATAAATTTGCTGTCGGATGACGTCATTCGCGCCATGATAGACGACGAGCTGGTAATGGCTCATCGCGGGCGCTCCCTCAGCCCTGACCGACCGGTCATCCGCGGCACCGCCCAAAACCCCGACGTGTATTTCCAGGGCCGGGAAACCTCCAACCGCTTCTACCTCGCCGCACCCGATGCCGTGGCAGAAGTGATGGACAAGTTTGCCGGCCTTACCGGGCGGCAGTACCGGCCTTTCGACTATGCCGGCGCACCCGACGCCGAGCGCGTTATCGTCATCATGGGTTCGGGCGGCGAAACGGCTGTTGACACGGCAAAAGCGCTGGCGGCTGCCGGCGAAAAAACGGGCGTGGTACAGGTGCGCTTGTTTCGGCCCTTCTCGCTGGATTATTTACTCAAAGTATTGCCCACTTCCGTTAAATCTATCGCCGTGCTGGATCGCACCAAAGAACCCGGCTCGGCAGGCGAACCGATGTATCAGGATGTTTCTTCTATGCTCATGGAGGCTTGGAATGAAGGGCGCATAGCGGCGCTGCCGCGCATCATCGGAGGGCGCTATGGGTTGTCGTCCAAAGAATTTACCCCTGCCATGGCCAAGGCTGTATTCGATGAATTGGCGAAAGACAATCCAAAGAACCACTTCACCGTGGGCATCAACGACGATGTGACGCATACGAGTTTGGACTACGATCCCACTTATCATTTAGACGACCCGGAATGGCGGCAGGCCCTCTTTTTTGGACTGGGTGCAGACGGCACGGTAGGTGCTAATAAAAACAGCATCAAGATCATAGGTGAAAATACGGACCTGCACGCGCAGGGCTATTTTGTGTATGATTCCAAAAAGTCGGGCGCTCAAACCGTTTCGCACCTGCGTTTCGGGCCGCGCCCCATCCGCGCGCCGTATCTCATCCACAAAGCGGACTTTATCGCCTGCCATCAATTCAATTTTATTGACCGGGTGGACATGCTTTCCGCCCTCAAACACGGCGGTATTTTTTTGCTCAACAGCCCTCATAGCGCAGCGGACGTGTGGTTTGAACTGCCGCGTCCGGTGCAAAAGGCATTGCTGGAAAAACGAATCCAGTTGTACGTCATTGATGCCAATACCGTAGCCCGCCAAACCGGCATGGGCACGCGCATCAACACCATTATGCAAACCTGTTTCTTTGCCTTATCGGGCGTATTGCCGCGCGAAGAGGCCATTGCGCAGATTAAAAAAGCCATTGAAAAAACCTACCTCAAAAAGGGCCGGGCGGTGGTGGAAAAGAATTTTGAGGCCGTGGACCAAACGCTGGGCAACATGTTTGAGGTGAAAATTCCTGCCGAGTTGAGCAGCACCCGCGAATACCCGGCAGTGGTTTCTGCACTTGCGCCCGATTTTGTGCAGCGGGTCACTGCGCCCATGATGGCCGGAGCCGGCGATGATCTGCCTGTAAGCATGATTCCCGAAGACGGTACCTATCCCACCGGCACGACGAAGTGGGAAAAGCGCAACATTTCTGATATGATTCCCTTATGGGAACCCGATATCTGCATTCAGTGCGGTAATTGCAGTTTTGTGTGCCCGCACAGCGTTATCCGGGCCAAGTTTTACCACAAAGAACGCTTGGACGCAGCGCCGCAAGATTTCCCTTCTGCGCCGATCAATGCACGCGGTTTCCCGGAAACCCGCTACACCCTGCAAGTGTATGCCGAAGACTGCACCGGCTGCAACCTCTGTGTGGAAGCCTGTCCGGCCACGAGTCTGACCGATCCCAATAAAAAAGCCATCAACATGGCGCCAAAAGCGCCGGTACTGGAAAAAATGCGGAATGATATCAACTACTTTGAGCGCATACCGGTGAATGAGCGCTCCGGGGTGAACTTCGCCACCGTACACGGCGCGCAGTTTCTGGAACCCTTGTTTGAATTTTCCGGCGCTTGTGCCGGTTGCGGAGAAACGCCGTATGTGCGTCTGCTTTCTCAGTTGTACGGCGACCACCTCATCGTGGCCAATGCCACCGGTTGCTCGTCTATTTACGGTGGGAACCTGCCGACCACCCCCTGGACGACCGACAAAAACGGCCGTGGACCGGCCTGGGCCAATTCATTGTTTGAAGACAATGCCGAATTCGGCCTCGGCATGCGCATCGCTGCCGACAAGCATTTGGAACTCGCCCAATGGCTGCTGCGCAAAATGGCGGATCAACTCGACCCCGCTTTAGTGGAGGCACTCATCAACGAGCCGCAACAATTGGAGTCGTCAATCGCCGAACAACGCGAGCGCGTAGCCTTGCTAAAAACCGAACTGGAGCGCATCAATTCACCCGACGCCAAACACCTGTTGTCGGTGGCCGATCACTTAGTACATCGCAGCGTGTGGATCATCGGCGGCGACGGATGGGCCTACGACATCGGTTCCGGCGGCTTGGATCATATTCTCGCTACCGGCCGCAAAGTCAATGTATTGGTACTCGACACGGAGGTCTATTCCAACACCGGCGGACAAAGTTCGAAAGCCACGCCCACGGCGGCTACGGCTAAATTTGCTTCTGCCGGCAAACGCGTCGGGAAAAAGGACCTCGCGATGCAGGTCATCTCTTACGGCAATGTGTATGTGGCCCAAATTGCGATGGGCGCCAATCCGCAACAAACGCTGTTGGCATTGCGCGAAGCCGAAGCCTACCCCGGCCCGTCATTGGTAATGGCTTACAGCCACTGCATTGCGCACGGCATTGACATGCAAAAAGGGCTTGACCAGCAAAAAATGGCGGTTTCCAGCGGTTACTGGCCACTGCTGCGCTACAACCCTGCGTTGCGGCAGGCGGGCAAAAATCCCTTTGTGCTTGATTCGCCGCGCCCGGCTATTCCTTTCCGCGACTATGCCTACAACGAGTTGCGCTACAAAGTGCTGACGCGCACACACCCAGAAGAAGCGGAGAAGCTCATGCAAATGGCGCAGGAAATCGTGAACATTCGCTGGCGCTCTTATGAGGAATTGGCGCGGGCAGAGGCTGGGGAGTTTCAGCCGGTTTATTAGTACAACTACCTTGGTCGCAACGGCGAAGAGCGTACCTTTGCGTCAAATCAACAACGCTCATGCAATACTTTCGATATCAGTTTACGACCCCGGCGGAATGGCGGGATGTGCTACTGGCATATCTCGGTGAGATGGCCTTTGAGGTATTTGAAGAAACAGAAAACGGATTAGACGCTTACCTGCCCGAAAGCGCTGCCGGTCCTGAACTGGACGAGGCAGTGGAGGCCCTCCGATCTCAGTTGGAAATAGATTGGCAAAAAGAACTGGTACCCTACCAAAACTGGAACGAGGTGTGGGAGAGCAATTTCCAGCCGGTGCTGGTGGATGATTTTTGCGGCGTGCGCGCCGAATTCCACGAGCCGCTTTCGGGGGTGCAAAACGAATTGGTCATTCAGCCGCGCATGGCCTTCGGCACGGGGCACCACGCCACTACGGAAATGATGATGCGCAGCATGCGCGATTTGGATTTTGTCGGGAAAAGAGTACTGGATTTCGGCTGCGGCACGGGTATTCTGGCTATTCTCGCCGGAAAATTGGGCGCTGCCGTAATAGATGCAGTGGACATAGAGGAGGAGGCTTGCACCAACAGCAGCTACAATGCCGAACTCAACGGGACGCCTCACATCCGGGTATTCTGCGGCGATCTGGATGCCGTGCCCTTTGCCCGATACGATATTTTGTTGGCCAACATCAACCGCAATGTGCTGCTCGATACTATGCAGGCCATGAGCGCCCGCCTCGATCCCGCCGGAACGCTTTTGCTCTCCGGCATCCTCATACAGGACATACCGCTCATCAGCGCGGCTGCCGCCGAACAGGGCCTGAGCGTCGTGCGCCAATTAGAGCAGGGCGACTGGGCCTGCCTCACGCTGCGTCGCTGAGTGGGAGCCGGAAATAAAACCTTCCAACCTTCGTTTTTAGAGGGCTTTTTCAACCATATTTCAACCGTCACTTTACATGAATCGCATTTGCATCATCCTGTTTTTCCTTTCCGTTTTCCTTCCCGCCGGCCTGTACGCTCAACGATTGGAAAAGTTCTCCGACAATCAGGGCGAGTTTTTGGCCCAAATGAAAACCTTCCTGACGGACGGCAAACAAACGGCTATGGAGGAGGTTTTCAAAACCTTTGAAAAGGCGTTTTCCGCGGGCGCGTTTCCGCAGGAAGAATTTGACCAGGTGCTCCTCACATCCAACACCATGTTGTCGCAGCGCCTTGGCGCCTCGCCGTACTTCAAATCCTATATAGAGGCGCTGCTCGCGGTAAAAAAAGCCGAGGACCCGGCGCAGCGCTTTCGCGACATGCACCGCGTATTGGATGCCATGCTGGCCGAGCCGGACCGGAAGGTCAACGATTTATTGGGATTTATGGACTTTGTGGTTCCGTTTTTTGAAAAACGGGCCTTGCGCTTTTCTGAACTCGGCACTTCCTGGTATGCGCTCACCGACAGCTACCGGTTCCGCTACGAGGAGAAGCAGCCTTCCGTCATCATTGAAAAATCGGACATCATGGCGGCTCGGCGGGAGGATTCTATCTTTATTTTCGGCACTTCGGGTGTGCTGTTTCCTTTAGAAAACCGCTGGAAAGGCAAGGGCGGAAAAGTGACCTGGGAGCGGCGCGGCCTGGGCGCCGATGTGTATGTGGAATTGGATGCCTACGAATTAGAGGTGAACAAAGGAATTTACGAGGTGCCGAAAGTGAAATTTCACTATCCGCTCTTTTTTGGAAACCAGCCGGTAGAGGGCGCGTTTAGTGACAAGCTCATTGCCTCCGACGACGCGACGGTAGACTCGTATCCCCGCTTTGAGTCGGCGCAGCCGGTGAAACAACTCGGCAACCTCGGTACAGGGCTCTCGTATTCGGGTGGGTTTCGCCTCAACGGCACAACGGTATATGGTTTCGGCAACCGCGACAACCGGGCTGTTATTCAGGTTTTTAACGCCGAAAAACAACTGCTCTACCGCGGCGATTCCGAACTCTTTACCATCCGCCGGGAAGAACTGATTACCGGGGAGCGCGTCAACTCGGCCATATACATGGGCAAAGACTCCATTTATCACCCTTCCGTAAACCTTCGGTACAACATACCCACCCGTCAACTACAACTCACCCGCGGGCAGCGCGGCAGCGACCGAAACCCCTTCTTCAGTTCACAGCACAACGTCAACATAGACGTGGATAAACTCAGCGCTTACTTCGAGCGCGACTCGGTTTATCTCGGTGAAAAAAACATTGCCAATACCTTCAAACGCGATGTGTTTTTTGAATCCCTTCATTATTTCAAAAAATCGGACTACCAGCGAATCCAAAGCATCGCGCCGAGGCACCCGCTGGCCGTGATGAAAACCTTAGTGGAGTCGCAGGGAAAACGCACTTTGGACGCCGGGACGCTGGCCTCCAACATGGATACAAAATTTAAGGTGGACAACATTCAAACCTTATTATACGACCTTGTTGCACAGGGTTTTGTCAACTATGACGGCGATCGGCAGTTGGTAGAGATTAAAGACAAAGTACTCCATTACGTCAATGCCGACCTGGGCCGGTCTGATTACGATCTGCTCAAAATTCAGTCGAAATACGAGGAAGGACCTAATGCGGCGCTCAATCTCCGCAACGGCGCCATGACCCTGCGGGGGGTGGAAAAAATAGAATTCAGCAGCCGGCAAAAAGTGGCCCTCAAACCCGACAGCAGTCAGGTGATTCTGCGCAACGACCGCAACCTTGATTTCGACGGGCGGCTCTTTGCGGGATATACCGTTCTGGAGGGTAAAAAATTTAGATTTGATTACAAAAAATTCATGGTCGCGCTCGACTCGGTGCGCTACTTCGACCTGTTCATTCCTACCGGTGAATTGGACGAAAACCGCAACCCCGTTGCGTTAGGCATCGAATCGCGCATCGAGCACCTCACCGGCGCTTTGCTCATAGATGCGCCGGGCAATAAATCGGGGAAAGACAACATCGTTATATTTCCTTCTTTGGAAAGCAAAGACAAATCGTATGTGTTTTACGATTGGCCTGAAACGCAGGACACCGCCTATCTGCGCGACTCTTTTTATTTTGAACTGGCGCCGTTCAGCTTGCAGCATCTGGATGCGCTGGCTGCCAAAGATGTGCAGTTTAAAGGCCGCCTCGTTTCTTATGACATTTTTCCGGCTATAGCCGAAACCATTTATTTGCAAGAGGATCGTTCGCTGGGCTTCATCGGCGCTACGCCCGAAAAGGGTCTGCCGGCCTACCGGGGCAAGGGCAAATACACCGGCTCAGTGGAACTGAGCAATAAGGGCCTGCTCGGCAAAGGCGCATTGGCCTACCTCGGCGCGGCGGTGAATGCCAAGGATATTGTTTTTAAACCTTTTGAAATGAATGCCAAAGCCGACCGTTTCGACCTGGAGGAAGAGCGCAACGCGGCGGTGAAAACCCCTCAGGTACGCGGCGAAAAGGTGGCCATTTTGTGGCGCCCTTATCGCGACAGTATGTATATCACTTCCGAAACTGCGCCGTTTGCGTTGTTTAAGTCTGATAAATACCAACTCACCGGCACCTTAATACTCACACCCGGCGGTCTGAAAGGAGACGGCACACTGGATTGGGACAAAGCCGGTCTGGCATCCAAATTGATTTCTTTCGGCGCGTATTCTGCTACCGCTGACACGTCCAATATCAGCATCCGCGCTGTGGGTGCTGAAGGGGTGGCCATTCGCACCAAGAATATAAACAGCGATATAGATTTTGATAAAAGAGTCGGCAAATTCAAAGCCAATACGCCCGGAGAATGGACCGACTTCCCCTACAATCAATTTCAAACTTCGCTCAATGAATATACCTGGGACATGGACGCGCAAACCATCCGATTTCAGTCGAAACAAGGGGTGCGCGGCCAATTCCGCTCTATTCATCCCGAACAGGACAGCCTGTTTTTTGAAGGAGAAACGGCCTATTACGACCTGCCGACGAGCGAATTGCGCATCGGCGGGGTACAGCACATCGTAGCGGCGGATGCCTTCGTTTACCCCGATTCGGGTACAGTATCGGTGCAAGCCGGAGGGGTGATGCGCCAATTGGAAAACGCCCGTATCATAGCTGATACCTCCAATCGCAACCACGTCATAAATCGCGCTACAGTGAACATTCGCGGAAAGCGCTATTATCAGGCGGAGGGATATTACGAATACAACATCGGCGCAAGAGAGCAGGAAATTCACTTCCAAAATATCGTAGGGCAGCCGGTAGGGAAGGGGCGCCAATCGGAGAAGCGCGCCGTGACCCGCGCCACCGGCGAGGTAAGCCCCGACGTCAATTTTTTTATTGACCACAAAACTGCTTTTAAAGGAACCATCAGCCTGAACGCTGAATCGAAGAATTTGAAATTTGACGGTTTTGCTCGCTTAGAGGCTGAAAAACTGCCCAATCCGGAGTGGTTTTCGGTGAGCAGCGAGGCCGACAAGAACGATTTGGTCATTCGTTACGACGTACCCAAAAATGAAAACGGCGATCCCTTGCGCACCGGACTTTTTCTCGGCAAAGAGTCGGCACAAGTGTATCCTCGCGCCATGCAGCCGCTGCACTTCCGCAAAGACCGCGACATATTTCCCGCTGCCGGATTTTTCCGCTACAACAAAGCGAAGGATGAGTTCATTTTCGGCGATTCCACCCGCGTGATCGGTAAAGGTGACCGGGGCAATCTGTTTGTTTTTAAAAATGCAGACGGCAGTGTAGAAGCCGACGGGCGCTTCAACATCGGCACGGCTCTTAAGTATATCAAAGTGGACGCCGCCGGATTTGCCCGTACCAAGTTTCCACCCCCGACCGTTGCGGAGACTATGATGGACGACGAACCGGGGCCCGCCGCCGCTGCTATGGAGGAAAACCCGCTTCGGGCAGAATTGATGACCGGCATCCAATTGGTGGTGCCCGACAATCTGACCAAAATCATGGTGAACGATTTCCGCGCTTCCACGTTTGATGCATCATCCATCGTGTATTTGACCGATTTGGATTATTATCGCCGGGCAGCCGCGCAGTTGTTTCCCGACGAAAAAGACATGCGGGATGCGATCAGCGGCCTGACGTCCGGGTATTTGGATGTGCCGAAGCGCTACAACCCTTACACCTTCCTGTTCAGTCGCCTAAAGTTAAAATGGGATGCTGAATACCAATCCTTTATCGGTACGGAGCAGAACGTGGGGCTGGTGTCCATTGCCGGCGAAAGCATCAATAAAGTGGTGACGGGCTATATTGAGTTCAAAATGCCTTCCAACGACGACGACCGCCTGTACATTTATCTCAAATCGTCCTCAGAACAGTTTTACTTCTTCGGTTTCAAACAAGGCATTCTCAATGTGACCTCCAACAATCCCGCCTTCATGGGCGCTTTGGAAGCGATGAAGGCCAAAGACAAAATCATCAAGATGCCCGACGGCGAAACGTACGAGATTCAGCCCCTGGAAGAAAGCGAGGCGCAGCGTTTTGTGCGGCGTATTCAGGCTGCAAAAAAATAGACATGCGCTTGCTCGAAATTTGCGTGGACTCATTGCAATCGGCGCTGAACGCCCAGTCGGGCGGCGCCGACCGCATCGAACTTTGTGAAAACCTCTACCAAGGCGGCGTCACACCGAGCGCTGCCAAAATCAAACTCGCAGCGGAGCGCCTGCACATCCCTGTATTTGTGCTCATTCGCCCGCGAAAAGGCGACTTCCTCTACTCCGCGCCGGAATTCGATACCATGCTGGAAGACGTCCGCATTGCTAAAGATTTCGGCGCGGCGGGCATCGTATCGGGCGTCCTGCTCTCCGACGGCGACATTGATCTGAATCGTACCCGTCTGCTCGTGGAAGCAGCGCATCCGCTGCCCTTCACCTTTCACCGCGCCTTTGACATGTGTCGCGATCCGCTGCGCGCCATTGACCAATTGGCCGATGCCGGAGTGCGGCACATTCTCAGTTCGGGGCAGCAACCCTCCGCTGCGCTCGGATTAGACAACCTGCGCCGTTTTGCTCGCTATGCCGACGAGCGCATCACCATCATGGCCTGCGGCGGCCTCTTGCCGGACAACATCGGTCCGCTCTTGAAAATCGAGGAACTGCAAGCCTTTCACGCCGCTGCCCGCCGTCGGGTGCGCAGCGGGATGCAGTTTTTCGGTGAAACCAATATGGGCGATGAGGCCGTGGAAGAGGAGTTCCAATGGCATGAAACGGATGCGGAAATCGTGGCCGGGCTGCGCGCAGCGCTGGGGGGTAAGTGAAAACGACGAAAAAATACACGTTGCCGTGTGCAATCCTCCGCTTTCCTGCATCCTTGAGGAAAACACACAATTATGAAAAAGAAACAATTGTTTTTCCTCTTAGGCTTCGGCCTTTTGTTTTTGGGCGCCTGGCGTTCGGCGCCTACTGCGACTTACACCATTCAAGGCCAGGTGCTTGACGAGCAGGGCAGCGCTATTATCGGCGCTACGGTGTTGGTTGCCGGCACACAAACGGGAACCGTGACGGATGTGAGCGGCCAGTTTCAATTGCAGAGCAAGGACTCCTGTGCAACGCTCACGGTTTCTTATCTCGGATACGAGACAAAAGTCATCAAAAAAGCCTGCGCCGGCAAGCCGGTTAAGGTAGTCCTGGCGGCCTCACAGATGCAGTTGCAGGAAGTGATTGTAACGCAAGATATGAGAAAAGCCCATGCGAAGGAAAGGCTGGCCACCGGTATGGCCGCTCCCTCTTACGCGCCTCATGGGCATTACGATTACACGCCCGTCCACAACACTGAGGACTACGACGTCATCAACGAAAACCGCTTTTACAAAGCAGATGACACCCCGCTTTCCACTTTCTCCATAGATGTGGATGCCGCCTCGTACAGCAATGTGCGCCGGTTTTTGAAAAATGGCCAAAAGCCGCCCAAAGACGCCGTGCGCATAGAAGAGATGATTAACTATTTCGACTACGAATACCCCCAACCCAAAGGCAATGAACCATTTGAGGTAATAACCGAACTGGCCGATTGCCCTTGGCAACCCAAACACAAACTCCTTCACATCGGCCTGCAGGGCAAAACGATTCCGATGGACAACTTGCCGGCTTCCAACTTGGTGTTCCTTCTTGATGTATCGGGCAGCATGAATGCGCCCAATAAACTCCCCTTGCTCAAGTCTGCTTTCAAATTATTGGTCAATCAGTTGAGGCCGCAGGATAAGGTATCCATCGTAGTGTATGCCGGCGCAGCGGGGCTTGTACTGGAACCTACAGACGGCAATGATAAACCCAAGATTCTCGAAGCGCTGGATCGCCTCGAAGCCGGCGGTTCCACGGCAGGAGGAGCCGGTATCCAGCTGGCGTACAAAACAGCGCGCGCTCAGTTCATTAAAGGCGGCAACAATCGCATCATCCTCGCTACCGACGGCGATTTCAACGTGGGCGCCAGCAGCGACGGTGAAATGGTGCGCTTAGTGGAAGAGGAGCGAAAAAGCGGCGTGTTTCTAACTGTACTCGGTTTTGGAATGGGCAATTACAAAGATAATAAGATGCAAAAATTGTCGCAGGCCGGCAACGGAAACCATGCCTACATTGATGAGATGGAAGAAGCTAAAAAGGTGCTGGTTACCGAGTTTGGCGGCACCCTGTTCACCATTGCGAAAGATGTAAAAATTCAGATCGAATTCAATCCGGCCACGGTAGCGGGTTATCGTCTCATCGGCTATGAAAATCGCCTGTTGAACAAAGAAGATTTCAACGACGACAAAAAAGATGCCGGCGAATTAGGCTCCGGCCATACCGTCACCGCACTGTATGAAATTATTCCAGCGGGGGTAAAAAGTGATTTCCTCGGCAGTGTAGATCCACTCAAATACCAAAATGGAGCGAAGAAAACCAACACGGCTACAACCGAAATAGCCACCGTAAAACTACGTTACAAACTCCCCGACGGCGATGAGAGTAAGCTCACGCAGCGCATCGTATCCGCAGGCGGCCTTGCGTTTGACCGCAGCAGCGAGAACTTCCGCTGGTCGGCAGCCGTAGCCGGGTTCGGCATGTTGCTCCGGGATTCGGAATTTAAAGGAACGACGACCTATCAAAATTGCCGCGAATGGGCGAAAAGCGCTTTGGGCAAAGACAAAAACGATTATCGCCGCGAGTTTGTCCGGCTGCTGGATACGACGGAGATGCTGAGATAGGGCGGCATAGGGCATGGAGCATAGAGCAGAGGGCATAGTGCGGGGCGACTCTATGCCCTATGCCCTATGCTCTACGCCGTTAATGCGCCGCTTCTGAATAATGCACTTTGGTTTAGCTCGTTAACGGAAAAAGTCGGGCTATGAAAAAAACACTTATTCTCCTTTCCTTTTTCCTTTTAGCAGGCGGAACCGCTTCGGCACAATGGAACTTGGGCATACATGCCGGGGCGAGTTACAGCAACCTGAAATTTTATAACAAACTCATGTATCCCAATATCGTACAGGATCGCCGCGCCGGCTTTCATGCGGGCATCACCCCGGCCTTACAATGGAGCAAAAAGTGGGAGTTGTCTTTTCCGATGCAGTATTCCCTCAAGGGCTATACCCAAAGCACGCAGACCGATCGGCTTAATTTCATTGCAGAGGAGCGTCTGCAATATGTGGAAATATCGCCACAGGTAAGCTATCGGTTTTGGGGCAAAATCTCCGCTTCGGCGGGTTTTTATGCCGGTTATCTGGCAGCGAAAGACATTGCCTTTTTCGGGGAAGGTTGGAAACACCCCGATTCGGAAATGTACAACGCTTTCGACCTCGGTCTCACGGTGGGGTTTCGTTCTTATCATGGCCGCTTTTTTGCCTACGCACTTTGGCAACACGGCCTTACCAAAATTCACGCTTACACCGAATACGACAGCAGCGGCGCGCCGTTAGAACAGGCTCATTCGCTGAATCGTACTTTCCATCTGGGCGGGGGGTACTATTTAGTGCGATCAAACGATTGAAGCCGCTCCCAATATTCCTCCACATGCGCCTGTACGTCTTCGAGCGCCTGCTCATTACCGGGCTGAAACAAGGGGCGGAACCGGCCTTGCAGGCGCAGACATTCCACAACGGGTTTGAATCGCTCGGGCATATAGGTGAGGGTGTAGCGTTGCCGCTCAATTTCAAACAAC
This sequence comes from Saprospiraceae bacterium, assembly GCA_019638385.1. GTDB lineage: Bacteria > Bacteroidota > Bacteroidia > Chitinophagales > Saprospiraceae > UBA2329. Next base: position 662,229 of record JAHBTW010000001.1, read on the forward strand.
GGAAACAATCGGGTCTCCACTGCTAAGCGGGCGATGTGGATAGACTGTGCCGGTTCCGTTTTATGGCCGGGCGGGCAGGGGCCGTCCACCATGAGCAGGCGGAAGCCCTTTGTCATTTTAGCTTTCTGCACTTTAGCGCGAAAGTCTTCCAAAAAAGCCAACGAGCAGGTAGCCGCATACGGTAGGTTGTGCGCCGCCACAATACCCATGAGGTCTTTGGGCCAGGAGCGCTTGTAGGCTGCGCCGGGACTGGTGGTAGTGACGGCCCCGTAGGGCGTGGCGGTACTCGTTTGTACGCCGGTATTCATATAGGCTCCGTTGTTATTCACCACATAGAGAATGTTTTCGTCCCGCGCTGCCGCCCCCGACATAGCTTGCAATCCGATATCAAAGGTACCGCCGTCGCCGGCCAGCACTGCTACGGTGACCTGCTGTTTTCCCTGCCGGTCGAGTGCGGCGCGCAGCCCCGTAGCCGTTGCCGGCGCTGCAGCGAAAAGGGTATGCACTACATTGGCTTTGAGGTCATTGAGCGGATACGGCCCGGAGATGATAGACAAACAAGATGCCGGCAACACATACACTGTTTCCGGCCCCAATATATCGGCAAGGTGCCGTACCAAAAGCGACCATCCGCAGCCCCGGCAGCTCAATGCGCCGGAATAAACTTGTTCCTCCTGAATGAGAAATTGCATGCTTGGTTGCATATACTTTGTTTTTTAAAACTATTCAGTACCGATAAAAGCTGCGAGCTACGAGTCTCAAGCGATGCATTATCAGGGTTTTTTACCCGCCGGGGCGGGCGCTACGCTCCCCTTGCCAATTTGCCCCTCGACTTGCTTCGGCCCCGCTCAGTGCAAGCTCAATGTGGCACTCGGTGCATCGCCCTTTGCCCCTTGCCATTTTGCTCATTTGCCTTCCCGATTCACTACATTCATCGAGACTTCGCTTCGCTCGTTTGCCCCTTGCCATTTTGCTCATTTGCCTTCCTGATTCACTACATTCATCGAGACTTCGCTTCGCTCGTTTGCCCCTTGCCATTTTGCTCATTTGCTCTTTGCCCTCTGCTCCCACTTGGTCACTCCACCCACATCACCTGCTGCGTTCCTCCTTTTTTGGCCAATTCAATGATTCGCGTCACAGTTGCCGGCGGCACGTCCTTTCCACCCACACCGGCATAGAAATCCATAATTTCCAACGGTCTTTGGTACAGCGCGCGTTGCATTTCCTGAAAGAGCGCACCTTCACGGTCGCCCATGAAATTGCGTTCCATCACCGCGAGCCGCGCGTCGGGCGGCAAGTCTCGGAGGGCGTCCAGCACGGTCATTTTCGGAAACGGTTTGAACAGGCGCAATTTCAACAACCCCACATCGGGATGTTCGCGAATGACGCCTCTGGCAGTGGTGGTAATGCTGGACACGGTGACCAACACAATCTTCGTTTGCGGCCCGATGTTGACGGCTTCTACATTGTGATAACTTCTGCCGAACTGTTGGGTAAATTCTGTTGCAATTTGCTCGGCTATTTCCTCCACCTCGCAGGCCGCTTTCCAATAGTTGTAATTGAATTTTCCATAGTGCTCCGGTGGTACCAAACCGCCGATGGCTTGCGGATGATCCATGTCAATGGCCGTAACGCCCGGGCGCTTGGCCGGCAGAAAGGCATCCACCAAATCCTGATCGGGCATCCACACATTTTCGCTGGTATGGCTTTGGTAAAAAGCATCGAGCACCACGAGTACCGGCAAATCGAGTGCTTCCGCCAGACGGTATGCCTGTATGACGGTATCGAGCACTTCCTGCGAACTTTCCCCATAAAACTGCACCCAGCCGGTATCCCGTTGCGAAAGCGAATCCGACTGGTCCGACCAAATATTCCAGGGAAAAGAGGGCCGGCCCACATTGCAGGCTACGATGGGCAACCGCAGGTGCGCAATGGCGTGCAGCACTTCATGGGCGTAAAACAGCCCTTGTCCGGCAGTAGCCGTGAAGACGCGCGCGCCGGCCAATGAAGCCCCTTTAGCCGCTGCAAACACGGAGTGCTCGCTGTCCATATTGATGTACGTTGCATCCATTTCGCCAGTAGATACCATTTCGGCAATGCGCTCCACAATAGAGGTTTGCGGCGTAATAGGGTAGGAGGGGACGAAATCCACGCGACACAGCCTGGCGGCCTCTGCGGCAGCAAAATTGCCCTTCATCACTTTTTGCCGATGACGCGGATATTTTTTATTGGCAATGGTTGAGTTCATTGTTTTGATTTTAAACAATCAAAAATCAATCGCGCTGCACGGACACTCCTGCACACAGATGCCGCAGCCTTTGCAGTAGTCGTAGTCAATGCGCAGGCGACCCTCTTCGTCCATAAGAATGGCGGCATCCGGGCAGTAATTCATACAATTTCCGCAGCGGAAACAATCGCCGCAATGCAGGCAACGGGCCGCTTCAGCCGTCAGATCGGCTTCGGTGATCCCTGTGTTTACCTCGGCAAAATCGCCCGTTAAGTTGTGAGAATGCCGCTCCAGACCCTCATGCCGGACTGAGGGCATGTAGTAATTGTAATTCATCATGCCCGGCAACACGCCGGCGTTTTCGCGCAGCGGCGGTTGGTAAGGCTGCTTGCGCAAAAAAGCCTGTACCTCCAGCGCCACATCATTGCCGCTGCCGACGGCTTCCGCCACGGTACCGCCCCAAGCCATGTCGCCGGCTCCGAAAACGGGGATGGCGTCAAAGCCTTCCATTTGGCCTTGTGCGGCTTTGCAGACAGCCTCGCCGAAGGCAGCGCGATCGGTGAATTGCCCAATAGCCGCAATGACTTTGTCGGTTGGGATGGTAAATTCCGAACCGGCTACGGGCACGGGCCGTCGCCGCCCGCTTTGATCGGGATCGCCGAGTTCCATTCGGGTAAGGCTGAGCAGGGTTTTGCCGCCGGGTGCTTCCTGCATTGAAAGGGGCGCTATGAGGAATTCAAACCCAACCCCTTCTGCCTGTGCCTCCCGCACTTCCTGTGCGATGGCGGGCATTTCTTTGCCGGTACGGCGATAATAAATAGTAGGCTTTGCGCCGAGCCGAAGCGCCGTGCGTGCCACATCAATGGCCGTGTTGCCGCCCCCGATAACGGCAATTTCATCGCCCGCTTGTATGCCGCAGCGTTCGCCTTGTAGTTTGAAACCCCGTAGGAAAGTGAGGCCCTCCAAGGCAAGGTGCTCGTTTTGGATGTGCATGGCTGAGCCGAGGTGCGCACCTGCCGCCACGATCACTGCTTCAAATGCGCCGGCTAATTCAGGTACGCTGACCTTGCGATTTAGTACAATCTCTACCCCGGCTTGCCGAATCCGGTCAATTTCCCGGTCGAGTGCCGCATCGGGTAGGCGGAATTTCGGGATGCCGACGCGCATCATGCCGCCGGCTTGCGGCATGGCTTCAAATACGGTGACGGCGTAGCCCTGCTCCCGCAATCGCAACGCAGCAGTGAGTCCGGCCGGGCCGGAACCGATGACGGCAATGCGTTCTTCGTGCAGTACGGGCCGGAGCGGAGGCGCATCGCCGGGGAAGTCGCCGAGAAAGCGCTCTATCGCACCGATGTTGACCCCGCCGTCCAGCTCGTTGCGGTTGCAATGCTGTTCGCAGAAATGCGGACATACCCGGCCACACACCGATGGGAAAGGGTTGTGGGCATAAATAACATGGAGCGCTTCCGCGAAACGCTGTTCGGAGGCCAACTTTACAAATTCGCGCACATCGGTACCGGCGGGGCAGTTGCTGTTGCAGGGCGGGCGCTTGTTGAGATATACGGGGGTGTTGAGCCGCCAGTTGCCGGTTTTGTTTTTTGACATAGGTTCACTCCAGGCCGGCGCGTCGAGACCGGAATAGGCGGGATAATGCTCATTAGCCGGTTCTGTCAATACGGGCGCAGCCGATTGGTCCTCCGCCAACATTTGAAGCAAAAAAGCATCCGGCATGTGCGGACCTTCCAGGGCATCATAAGCGGCATCAGCGGCATGGGCATTGGCATCGGGTTTGCCGGGCACGTTGTCGCGAATGGCTTCCAGGGCAATGTTCAAATCGCCGCCGGTCAAACGCATCACGGCGCCGATCATGGCGGCATTCACAATGGGCAATGATTTGACGCCCAAGCCGAAATCCAATGAGATGCGCGTGGCCGGCACCGTAAATACCTTCGCGCCGGTCTCCGCGAAAGCGGAAGACGGGCGTTCGGTGTTAATTAAAAGGGCGCCCCCGGGTTTGATTCCCTCCAATACGGGTACCTGTTGAAGCAGACTTTCGTCGAAAACAACAATCAGGTGAGGCTGATACACATTACTTCTGTTGAGTATTGCCTCCCGGGCAACCCGGAGAAAAGCCTGGATGGGGGCGCCTGTGCGCTCTACCCCAAAAGCGGGGAAAGCCTGCACATTAAACTGATCCAGGCGACTGAAGACTTTCGCCAGTATTTCAAAGGCGGTAACCATGCCCTGGCCGCCTCTGGCGTGGCCTCTTACTTCGAGCATCGTGTGTAGGTTATTTGGTCAGGAGTTCGTGGTAAAGGCTTTTCCTCTGCCGATGGTTAAGGTACGGCTGTTTGAATGCGGGAATCCATGATAATGGTTGGAGCGGGGTATGATTTTTGTCAACAAACAAATTTAGGACGTTATATTTGGCCGAAATAAAATTCAATTCTGCCATGCACAACGAGACAAGTACCGACCCGTATCTGCAAGCCGCTGTTGAGGAAGCCCGGCAAGGACTGGCGGAGGGCGGCATCCCCATTGGAAGCGTTTTGGTACACCGCGGTCAAATCATAGGCCGGGGGCACAACCGCAGGGTGCAACGTGGCAGCGCCATTCTGCACGGCGAAATGGACGCCCTCGAAAATGCAGGCCGCCTGCCGGCCTCGGTGTATCGCGAATGCACCATTTACACCACGCTTTCGCCCTGCTCCATGTGCACGGGCGCCATCCTGCTCTACGGTATTCCGAAAGTAGTAATCGGTGAAAACAAAACCTTTTACGGCGAAGAAGACCTGCTGCGCCTGCACAACGTGGAGGTGGAAGTGGTAAACGATCCGCAGTGCATTGCCATGATGGAAGATTTCATAACGGCAAAACCCGAACTCTGGAACGAGGATATTGGAGAGTGAACTTACCGCATTAAATTTATTTCTCCCTTCACGACAATCCTATCCCCAAAAACGCTCTCCACTTCTGCTGCGAAGATGTAAACGCCCGAATTACAAGGTTGCCCTTTGCTCGTGCCGTCCCAGCCGGCCTCAACGTCGCCCGGCGCCATGTCTTTGCCTTCAAACACCATTCCGCCCCAGCGGTCGAAAATGCGCAACACGGTGATGCGCGACACATCCTCCGGCGCAGCGAACAGCGTGAAACGATCGTTGACATTGTCGCGATTGGGACTGAACGCGTTGGGGGCGAATACCGGGATGCGGGTGTCCACCAAAATGCGAACGGTTTGCCGGGCCGAGCAACCGAAGAACTCGACCGCCACCTGATAGACGGTGGAGAAATCGGGTGTGACCTCCGGATTAATACAATCGCTGCAACTCAGTCCGGCAGCAGGCGTCCAACGTATCTGGTCGGTCATAAAATCAAAACCATACCCCAATTGCACGGTTTGCCCGCGCCGGATCATCACCACGGTGTCGCGGGAGATGTTGAACAGCGGGTTGTCGGGGATGGTCACGGGTTCGCGGTAGAGGCAGCCGTTGCCGTCGGCAAAAGTGAGGTTATAGACTCCGGCCGACAATCCGTCAATCACGAAAGGGTAGGGGGCAATGTTGACAGCAGGCCCGGAGTTGACCGATACCGAATAGGGCGGTACGCCGCCGTCAATGGAAAAGAACGTGATTTGCCCGCCCTCTTGCGGCATACAATTCGCTGCTCGCAATTGAATGGTTAGAATCAAGGTATCAACGGTGAGCTGGACGTGTACGATGGAGTCGCAGCCGTTGGCGGCGCGGCCGCGCAGTATTTCCGTGCCGGTCGTGCGATTTTCATCATACACCGTACCGTTCACTACGATTTCTGCGCCGGGGCAGATATTGGTAGCAAAATTGGTCTCCGGCACGGGCAACAAAAAAAGCGAAATGGTCACCGTGCTATCACAACCCTGCGTACTCCCACCTGCTATTACCTCCGTGCCGCTCAGCCGGTTGCGGTCATATACCTGGCCGTTTACCAGCACAATTTCATCCGGACAGATGCCGCGCGACAATTGCCCGGTTGCCGGCGGGAAAAAGTCAATATTTACCGAAAAGGTGCTGTCGCAGCCGTTGACCGAAGCATTGGGCAACAATTCCATCCCGCTGCGGTTGGCCTCATTATATACCTGTCCATTCACCGTGATAGAAGTTCCGGGGCAGATAGTGGTTTGAAATACTCCCGTCGCCGGCGGGAAAAAATTCACGCTTACGCTGAGAATACTGTCGCAGCCGTTGGCGGCTACGCCGGCCAATATTTCTGTGCCGGTGGGATTGGCGGCGTTATAGATCGTGCCATTCACCGTGATAGAAGTTCCGGGGCAGATAGTGGTTTGAAATACTCCCGTCGCCGGCGGGAAAAAATTCACGCTTACGCTGAGAATACTGTCACAGCCGTTGGCGGCTACGCCGGCCAATATTTCTGTGCCGGTGGGATTGGCGGCGTTATAGATCGTGCCATTCACCGTGATAGAAGTTCCGGGGCAGATAGTGGTTTGAAACTGCCCCGTTGCCGGGGGAAAGAAACCTACACTCACGCTGAGAATACTATCACAGCCATTGGCCGCCGCGCCGGGAAGGATTTCTGTTCCCGTTGGATTGGCGGCGTTATAAACCGTTCCGTTCACCGTGATGGAAGTTCCCGGACAGAGCGTGGTTTGAAATGACCCTGTCGCCGGGGAAAAAAAACTCAGGTTCACGCTGAGCATACTGTCGCAGCCATTGGCCGCAGCCGCTGTGAGGGTTTCGGTACCTATTGGATTGTCGGCGTCGTACAGCGTGCCGTTGATGGTCAGGGATTCGCCGGGGCAAAGGGTTGTTTGAAACTGCCCGTCGGGGATAGGCAAAAACACGACTTCGGTCGTATCGGGCAGCGAGCGGCAGAATCCTTGCGCGAGCGTCAGGCTGTAAACCCCTTCGGCCAGTGTGTCGGAGGGGTTCGACACGTCGGAGGTGAAACCGCCCGGCCCCGACCATTCAAAAACGATTCCGGCGGCAGGCGGCAGCGCGGTACCCGACAACTGTACCACCGCGCCGGGGCACACGGGACCGGAGTTGCCCGCCAACGCAACGGGAAATTCTATAACCCCGACACATTGGGAAAATTCGGAAGTACTGCCCAACAGGTTGGTTGCCGTAGCGGTGAGGGTGTCGCCCAAGGCAAAAGTGCCGCCGATGCTCCAGCGGCCGGTTGCGTCGCTGAAGGCAGTACCCAAAAATTCTTTTCCCTGACAGGATTGCGCGCTGCAATTGCTGTGGTCGTGCCGAAAGAGTTCTATGATGGAAAACGGTTCGGCTAAGCCGGTCACATTGGTTGTCGTGGCGCATATTTCATCGGGAGCGGCTATGTCGTCGTTGGCGCCTTGTTCTATTTCTATTCCATTGGTATTGTTGCAAAAAATGCTGTTTTCGCTGATGGTACAACCAGTTGCATTGCCGGTTACAAACACGCCGGGGCCGGTATTGAACGCAATGGTATTGCCCATGCCCGCCCCGCCGATGAGAATGCCTTCCGACATAAATGCGGCATTCACGCCGGGGCCGGTGTTGGCTAAGGGCAGGACGCCCGTCGCATCCGTACCGATGAGGTTGCTGCCGAGAATCACATCAAAACAATTGCTCAGCCGAATACCGCCGTTCCCGTTGGCGGATACGAGATTGCCCTCTGCCGGGCTGCCGCCGATGAGCAAATTGGATATATCCGCGACGGATATACCCTCCAGTGCATTGCCGACGGGAGCGGTTCCTGCGTCGTTTGTACCGATACGATTGCCGGCCATCAGCCCATTGACCGGCGCTTCCGGCAGCATTTGTATAAAAACCCCGTGCTGCTGATTGCCGGATACGATATTGTCGGTAATCAAAAAATTGGTGCAATTGGTCAGTGCAATGCCTTCGCGGCCGTTACCCAATGCTGCACTCCCGGCTGTATTTAAGCCGATGTAGTTTTCCTCTATTATTAACCCGGCCGTTCCAATGGCTTCTATTCCGCTCAGTCCGTTGCCGGACACCACGTTGTCCAAAATCCGTGTGCCGGGGGTATTCGACAAAAAAATGCCGAGACCGGTATTGCCTAAAGCGGCATTCCCGCCAGCATTAAGGCCGATGATGTTGCCCTCCACGCGGGCAGTGCCGGAGGCGATATTGGTGAGGTTGACGCCGTTGATACCGTTGCCGGAAAACACATTGCCGCCGCCGGTCGTATTGCCGATGATGAGGCCCGAAGAATTGGTGACGGCAATGCCGTTGCGGCCGTTGGGCAGCGGCGCTGTACCCGCCGCGTTCAGCCCTGCGATGTTGCCCAATACCGATAGATTGACGGCGCCTCTCGTGAAAATGCCTTCCAACATATTTCCGGAAATGAGATTCCCTTCACCCGCTGTGCTGCCGCCGACCGTGGCGTTCAAAATATTGCCGAGTAACTGCCCGTCGAGCAGGATGCCATGCCCGTTGGGGTCGGCGGCGGTTCCGTTGGGGAAAACGCCGATCCGGTTGCTCTGAATCACCGCGTTGCCCGATGGACCGGCGATGGAGATGCCGGCATCCGTATTGCCGCCGATGATATTGCCTTTTCCAGGCTCCCCGATGCGGGCGCCGGCTGCGGAAAACACAGAAATGCCCACAGGAAATCTTCTGATGTGCAAGCCGAAAATGCTACAATCAGCCGCGTTGAGTTCTATACCGTCAATGGGCACGCCGGGGCCGCCGCCCTGTAGTACGATGATTCCCGGAAAGTAGCCGGGCTGCGTAGTGCCGTCAATGACCGTATTGGCGTCCTGTAAAGTAGGGAGGGTGGTATTCGGCGCAATGACATGCGGCCCTGCACCGGGAATATTGAATGCAATGAGATTCGGCCCGAGTGTCTGATTGGCGGCGCGGATGGCTTCCCGCAGGCTGCAATGCGCCGCATTACACACCCCGTCATTCACATCATCCGTTGTATTGACGGTGAACGTTTGCGCACACACCACCGTGGCCATCATAGACAGCCCCAACAACAACAGGCCAGATTTGGAGACTATGTTCATAAGTTTGTACCCTTTGGGAAGGCAGACAAGCTACGGGGTTCCTCCCCACAGATGCAATACCCGGGGCGAAATTACATTTATTCTAATATATCTTCCCCCTTTCAATCGTGTAGCATCAGGGCAATCGCATAAAAACCTGCTCGCGCCGAGATTCCATCTCGCGCGAGTATTATGGGGGTTCTACCCACTTGTAAACGCTCAATCATACCGTTACAACGTTGGAAAAACCCCGGCAAAATTGATGCACAGCAAAAAATGTTTCTTATACCCTTGCCGGCTCGCCGTCCACGAATTCCAGGCTGCCGAGGTAGTGGCGGGTTTCTTCAAAGTCGGGGTTTATCACATTCGCCTATCTTCCCCAACACCACCCTCCGCAATCATCCAAAAAATCCCTACTTTTGCGCCTTCGCTCAATGCGTTTAAAGACAAATGACTGCGCTACATGTCCGTATCGGTAAAACATCTCAGTAAAATTTTCGGCGAGCAGCATGCTGTTCACGATGTGAGTTTTGAGGCCCGCCGGGGCGAGGTATTGGGTTTTTTGGGGCCGAACGGCGCCGGTAAATCCACGACCATGAAGATAATCACCGGTTTTTTGCCGGCGAGCGAGGGTAGGGTAGAGGTCTGCGGATTCGATGTGGAAACGGCGCCGATGGAAACCCGCCGTCGCATCGGTTACCTGCCCGAACACAACCCGTTGTACAAAGAAATGTATGTGCGCGAGTATCTCGGCTTCACCGGCAAACTGCACAAAGTACCCAACCTGACCCGCCGGGTGAAGGAAATGATTGAGATGACCGGACTGGGCCGCGAGCAGCACAAGCTCATCGGCGCCCTCTCAAAAGGATACCGGCAGCGCGTAGGTCTGGCACAAGCCTTGCTCCACGATCCGGATGTGCTCATCCTCGATGAACCGACCTCCGGCCTCGATCCCAATCAATTGGTGGAAATCCGGGAGTTGATTCGCCGGCTCGGAAAAGAAAAAACGCTCATTCTTTCTACCCATATCATGCAGGAGGTGCAGGCCGTGTGCGATCGCGTCATCATCATCAATCGGGGACGCATTGTGGCGGATGACTCCATTGATGCGCTCCAGCATCGCATCGAAGGAGAATCGGTTATTACGGTGGAGTTTCAGGAGGAGACCAAAAAAGAGTTGCTCCAAAAAATTCCCGGGGTGCGCAAAGTGAAGGTTCTGGAGGGCAATCGCCGGCAACTCATTTCCTCCGCCGGCAGCGACATCCGGCCGCAGATTTCGGAGTTTGTCAAAAAACACGATCTCACCTTAGTGGAAATGCACCGCGAGGTCATGAGTGTGGAAGATGTTTTTAAACGGTTGACGGAAGATTGAGAGAGTTAGCTTCGAGTTTTGAGCTTCGAGAACTCGCAGCTCAAAGCTCGCGGCTCGTAGCTAAAAAAAAAATCGTGTATGCGTCTGTTGTTTATACTTGTCTGTATGTGTTGCCTGTTGCCCGGCCGGGGCAGTTGTCAGGATGGCGCCCGCAATAAAGGCAATGCCTTTGCTTTCAACCTCTCTTATGCTTATCAGCTTCCTGCTGCCGATTTGAGTCAACGCTTCGGCGCCAGCAACAACGTGGGTATGGGGTTTGAGTACATCACCGATGGCAGCGACTTTATTTTTGGTCTCCAAACGGGGTTCCTTTTCGGCAATGAAGTAAAAACAGATGTACTCGTCGGTCTGCGCACGCAGGAAGGATACATCATCGGCAACGATCGCGTAGTGGCCGACATACAACTCCGGCAGCGCGGATTTTACATCGGCGGCATGGCAGGCAAGCTGTTGCCCCTCTCCGTTAAAGAACCTCGCTCCGGGCTGCGCTTCACCGTCGGAGCGGGATTGTTGCAACACAAAATCCGCATTCAGGACGACTCCCAGCGCCCCGTTGCGGCGCTGGCCGACGAATACAAAAAAGGATACGACCGACTGAGCAACGGACTGGCATTCAACGGTTTTCTTGGATACCAGATGCTGAGTCTGGACGGCCGCATCAATTTTTTTGTGGGCGTAGAAGCTATTTACGGCGCTACGCGAAACCGGCGCAGTTTCAACTTCGATACCCGCAGCACCGACACGCGCCAATACAACGATGTGCTGCTCGGCCTTCGCGCCGGTTGGATAGTGCCTTTTTATGTGGGTAAATCCGCCCGCGAAATCTACTATTGATCGTTATGAGGGTTCCCCCCGGCTATGATGTCGCCATCGCGTTATATGTCGCCGCCATTCGGATGGCCGCCCTTTTTCAGCCCAAGGCCCGCAGTTGGGTAAACGGCCGGAAAAGCTGGGTCGCTAACCTGGAGAAAGGTATAGCCGATTTCCCTTCGGGCGCCCGCCGGATATGGATACACTGCGCTTCACTCGGCGAATTTGAACAGGGGCGACCGCTCATAGAGGCATTGCGCAAAGCACACCCCGATAGCCGGATATTGCTCAGTTTTTTTTCTCCTTCCGGGTACGAATTGCGCAAGGATTACCCCGCTGCCGATTACATCTTTTATCTGCCCGCCGACACGCGCGCCAATGCCCGGCGGTTGGTGGAAACTGTAAAACCCGATCTGGTTATTTTTGTAAAATACGAATTTTGGCTGAACACGCTTTCCACATTGTTCGAGCGGAAGGTTCCGGTTTTGCTGGTGTCGGCATTGTTTCGCCCTGGTCAGGTGTTTTTTCGGCCTTACGGCAAAACCTGGCTGGAGGCATTGCGCCGGTTTCGGCATATTTTTGTGCAGGATGCGGCTTCAAAAGCCCTTTTGGAATCTTATGGGTTGAACAACAGTACCGTTGCCGGCGATACACGAGTGGACAGGGTGTTGCAATTGGTCACCACAGCCGTGGAAATTCCGGAAATAAAACAGTTTGCCGGAGAGGCAGCCTTGCTGATTGCCGGCAGCACCTGGCCGCCCGATGAGGCAATCCTGGTGGATTTGTTGAAAAACGGCTTTCCGAAAGGCTGGAAACTCGTGATTGCGCCGCACGAACCAGGGGAGGCATCGCTGCGGCATTTGGAAAAACTGCTTCCCTGTGCATCGCTGCGCTTTTCTCAACTCCATAATGGAAAAACTCCGGACGATGCAACCGTGCTCCTCATAGACAATGTAGGTATGCTTGCCGCGCTATATAAATATGGCATCGTAGCCTACATCGGCGGCGGGTTCGGGGCCGGCATACACAACACGCTGGAGCCGATGGCATTCGGCTTACCGGTAATGTTCGGGCCGCGACACCAGAAATTCCGGGAAGCCGTGGAGATGGTAGCGGCCGGAGCGGCAATATCCGTGAAAAACGCGGATGCATTGCGCGAAGCCATGAACCGTTTCCAGTCGGTAGAACAATGTATGGAGGCCATACCCCCCATCTTGAACTATCTGTCTGAAAACCGGGGCGCGACCGACAAAATAATGAAATTTGTGGCTGAAGAAATTTTGAACACATGAAACCGAGCGATTGGAACTGGGACGATTTTAACAAACTCAATGTCCTCATTGTGGGCGATGTTATGTTGGACCGCTACCTCAGGGGGGCGGTCGAGCGCATTTCACCGGAGGCGCCCGTGCCGGTAGTGAATATGAAAGGGCAGGAAGCGCGGCTCGGCGGCGCCGCCAATGTAGCGCTCAATGTACAGGCCATGGGTGCTACGCCTTATCTGTGCAGCGTCGTGGGAGAGGATGCAGCCGGGGACGAGTTTGTTAAAATAATGACAGACAACGGATTGTGGGCGGAGGGCATCCTGCGATCTTCCGGCCGGATGACTACCGCCAAAACGCGGGTCATGGCCGGCGGTCAACACCTGCTGCGCATAGATGAGGAGCAAACCGACGACATTTCATCCGATGAGGCCATGCGTCTGCTCGAAGCGGTGCAGACGCTGATGAATAGCATACAGGTGGATGTGGTAATTTTTCAAGACTATAATAAAGGCGTGCTTACGCCGGCGCTCATCGGCGCGGTGATCGAAATGGCAGCGAAACGCGCTATCCCCACCGCAGTGGATCCCAAAGACAAAAACTTCTGGGCTTATCGGGGCGCTACCTTGTTCAAACCCAACCTGCGGGAAATTCGTGGGCAGGTACCCTTTGAAATAACACCCGATGCAACGACTTTAGACACTACTGCGGCGTATGCCCGGAAAAAATTGAATCACGAAATTACCATGATAACCCTGTCGGAAAAAGGCTTATATATAGAGGAGCGCGGAAAAAGTCTTTTGTTGCCGACGCATCCGCGGGTCATTGCCGATGTGTCGGGGGCCGGCGATACGGTCATCAGTGTAGCGGCGCTTGGGCTGGCGTTGGGCATGCCGCCGGCTGTGTTTGCAGCATTGTCTAATCTGGCGGGCGGACAGGTATGCGAAAAGCCCGGCGTTGTGCCGGTGCATAAGGTCCAATTGGAGCGGGAATACCGGCAATTTTTGGCCAAATAATAATTGCCAAAATGTCGTCTGTCATCTCAAATTCTTTTTTAGCCTTGAAATTCGACCAAAAGGCCGTACTTTTGAGCTTCGACTGTTTACTATCACTTTAAAATTTTTAAACCGATGATGAAAATGTTTACACGTAGTTTTGCCTTCATCCTGTTCATTGCCATTGGCGCAGTGCAGAGTTTCGGGCAAGTTCCTTTCTTTACAGAAGATTTCTCCGCGGGCATTCCTGCCGGATGGACCAATGTGGATGCTACCAGTGCTCCCAACCAGTTGGTTGTCTTCCAGGCAGCCACTGATCCCGCTGCTGTAGCGCCGGCCGCACTCGGTTATCAGCCGTCTTCTGTGTTCAATGCTCCTACGGCGGCTATGGGCTATATATGGGCCAACTCCGACCGTGGGTTGCCGGGCGCTCCTGCTGAAGATCACACCACGAGGTTGACGACAACGCCGATTGATTGCTCCGACAGAGACCTCGTTTTTCTCCGCTTTCAATCATTGATCGGTGTGTTCGATTATGACGCATCTACCAATGCCATTGTGCGCGTAAGTACGGACGGCGGAACCACTTGGACTGATTTCACAGCCTTCCCTTGCTTGGTTACAGGCGCTGCCAATCCGCCTTGCGTGCGCTGGTCGGCCAATCCGGAGGTAGTGGTTGTCAATATCAGTTCTGCGGCAGCGAATGAGGCCAACGTGCTTATTCAATGGCAGTGGAACGGCGGCTGGGAATACTTCTGGGCATTGGATGACGTGGAATTGATTGACTCAGATCCGCGATTGCCCAACAACATGCGTATAAACAACTTCTTCGCTTTCGCGCCGAATGCACAAACACCGGCGAGTCAGGTAGAGCCGTTCGGGTTCCTGGCCGACATTGAAAACGTCGGTACGGCCGCCCAAATGGGTGCAGTGCTTACTGTGACCATTGAAAACTCGAATGAAGAGGAGATTTTCTCTACCTCTATCATGTATGGTGAGATTGCTTCCGATTCAACAGCGGAAAACGTGCTTTTCCCGACTGAGTTTGTAATGCCGGCCATTCCCGACCTTTACTTCGGTACCTACACGCTGACCTTGTCGCCGGAAGAGGACCAGGATACTTCCAACAACACCAGGGAGTTTGCATTCGCTGTGACGCAGTTCACTTTCGCGAAGGAATTGGAAGCCACCCGCTCCGTAGCGCCTGCCGCCGACGACAGCTATACTTATGGCAATGTTTATTATGTTCCCAACGGGCAAGGGTATTTGGCGGACGCGCTTTCTTTCCGGGTCGCCAACGCAGATGAACTTGCCGGCAGAAGCGTAACCACCTTACTGTACAAATGGGACGGCGACGCCAATGACAATTTGCGGGCAGATCCGGCAGAGTTTGGAGGCGGTCCCATCGCTTTCAATTCTTATACGTTTGTCGGTGATGAAGGTACGAATTTCATTACCCTGCCGGTTGACTTAGACGGTAACGAAATTGCATTGGAAGACGATTCTTACTATATCGTTGTGGTACAATATACCACCGATGACGATCAGCCGATGTTTTTGTTGGCCAATGGCGTAAACGATTACCAGGCTACCTGGTTCCGCTCCGACTCTTTGGGCGCTCCGCGCTATGCCGGCGCGCTGGATGTGGGCAACACCGGTTCTTTCGGCCTTGTCGGCTTCGGCTTTAGCATCGTTCCGGTAGTGCGTTTCCACATTGCAGACCCGTCTTCTGCACAGGAGCCTGTTTTACCTGCCACGGCAATCAATGTGTACCCGAACCCGGCCAATGAGCAATTCACTGTTGCATTGAACCTCGATGCGCCTTCTTCCAAAGTGGAAGTGAGCATCATGGATATCTCCGGGAAAGTGCTGCGCGTTGAAAACCATCAGAACCTGTTCCGCGAGCAGTTGTCTTACAACGTGGCGAATTTGCCCTCCGGAGCATACAACGTGCGCGTTCGTACCGACAAAGGTATCGTGGTGAAGCGAGTAGTGATACAACACTAATACACACGGTAAACAGATATACACTTAAGGTGTAAAAAAGCAAGGGGCAATTTGCAAATCGCAAAATTGCCCCTTGTCTTTTTGTCTATTGCCGTTTTGCCCCTTGCCAATTTGCCTTTTACTTCCCACTCCAGCCTTTCCAGGTATTGATTAATCCATTGGTAGAAGCGTCATGACCGGTGACGGCTGCGTCGCTTTCCAGTTCGGGAAGAATGTTATTGGCGAGTTGTTTGCCAAGTTCTACCCCCCATTGGTCAAAGCTGAAGATATTCCAGATAATGCCCTGCACGAATATTTTATGTTCGTACAAAGCAATGAGGGCGCCGAGGTTCCGAGGCGTAATCTCGCGGATGAGAATGGAGTTGGAGGGGCGATTGCCGGGAAAAACTTTAAAAGGCAGCAGAAATGCGATTTCCTCTTTTGATTTGCCCGCTGCTGTCAATTCGGCTTCCGCTTCGGCTGCTGTTTTGCCGCACATCAGGGCTTCCGTTTGAGCAAAAAAGTTGGACATCAGCAGTTTGTGATGTTCCCCGATAGGGTTGCGGCTGATGGCCGGCGCAATAAAATCACAGGGAATGAGCTTGGTACCCTGGTGGATGAGTTGATAAAAAGCATGTTGGCCGTTGGTGCCCGGCTCGCCCCAGATGATGGGGCCGGTTTGATAGGCCACCCGCTTGCCGGAACGGTCGGTGTTTTTGCCGTTGCTTTCCATGTTGCCCTGCTGAAAATAAGCAGGAAAGCGATGCAGATACTGGTCGTAAGGGAGAATAGCCTCTGATTCGGCGCCGAAGAAGTTGTTGTACCAAATACCGATTAAAGCGAGTATCACCGGAGCATTGCGCTCCAAAGGCGTTTCGCGAAAGTGCCGGTCCATGGCATGGAAACCGTCAAGTAGCGCACTAAAGTGCTCATATCCAACGGTCAATGCAATAGAAAGCCCGATGGCGGAGGTAAGAGAGTAACGACCGCCGACCCAATCCCAAAATTCAAACATGTTTTCCGGCGCAATGCCGAAAGATCGCACGGCGGCGGCATTGGTCGAAACCGCGACAAAATGCCGGGCCACATGTTGTTCCCCCACAGCAGCATTCAAAAACCAGCGACGGGCCGTGAAGGCGTTGGTCATGGTTTCCTGCGTCGTGAACGTTTTGGAAGATATGATGAACAGAGCCGTTTCATGGTTAATTTGCCGCAGCGTTTCCGCAATGTGCGTTCCGTCCACATTAGAGACGAAGTGTACCCGTATACCCGGTTTCCAATAAGAGCGCAGCGCCTCGGTCGTCATCACCCCGCCGAGATCGGAGCCGCCGATGCCTATGTTGACAATATCCGCAATGGGCTTACCGGTGTACCCGGTCCATGCGCCGTTGTGAACTTCACGGCTGAAACGCTTTATTTGTTCCAATACGGCATTCACGGCCGGCATGACGTCTTTGCCGGCTGCATATATAGGTGTATTGGAGCGATTGCGCAAGGCTGTGTGCAACACCGCGCGGCCTTCCGTTTCGTTTATTTTTGCCCCGGAGAACATTTGTTCTATGGCCTTGGGCAACTGGGTTTCTCGGGCCAATTGAAGTAAAAGCTCCAGCGTTTCGGCAGTGAGGATATTTTTGGAATAATCTATCAAAAAGTCCTCCCATTGGATGGAAAAGCGTTGGAAGCGATTGGCATCTGCGGCAAAAAGATTGCGCAGATGCTGCTCTTTGAGATGGAGATAATGCGCTTCCAGCGCAGACCAGGCAGTCGTTTCGGTCGGATTTTGACGAGGCAGGATCATATTGGGATTGATTGTTGATGGTACAAAAATGACACATATTGTGAGGTAAGCCAAGCGCAAAGCGATACTCACCTTACCAAAAAGAACTCCACGGAGCGGGGAGAGAAGCGCACATTACTCACATGGGCGGGCGCGCGCGTCAGTTGGAGCAAGGCGGTGTTGCGCTGGTCTTTATACAGCGTAACGCCCTCCACATCGGCTATGATTTCAAAATCTTCGGCACTGGTCTCGTTGTATCGGCTCAGGCCGACCACACAGGTGATCTGCACAGTTTGCGGAAAAATACGCACGCTGTCTTTGATGTTCTGAATAGAAACCGGCACCCAGAAAGATTGCTCGGTAAATTGCTCCACTTTAACATCCACGACCACCTGCGGTTTACTCAGCAATACTCCGGATGGGGGAGGAGCCAATTCCAATGTTTTGGAAACCGATACCCGCAGGTTGTTCAGCACCAAAGAGTCCGTATTCCAGAAGTTAACTTCAGACAGAGTGGATTCCGGGCCGGTGAGCGTCACGGAGTCGGGCTGGAGAGACGGAGGCTGTTGTAGTTGGTAGCCCTGTTCAAAGGAGAATCGGCTGTTGAGCCGCACGGGTACCCGCTTTGTTTCTTTTTGCTCCAACAGCAAAGTGATATCGTCGTAGTTGAGCTCTACGATGTTCAACCCTCTGGAGGAGAGATTGCTCAGCACCTCGCTCCGCAGTTGCGCCCGGCTCAGCACGAAACGATCCTGCACATTACTCAGGTCGTATGCCAGCCCGATGCGCGATGCCGACAGGAAATCAACCAACAAGTCCCAGCCTGTACCCTGTATGGTGGCGAGAATATCCGAAGGCGGCAATGCGGAAAAAGTCTTACCCTCCGGAAGAGTAAAACTTAGTTCCACCGTCTTTTCCGAGCGGTAGGTTTGAGAGAGTTTGACTAAAAGCCAAAAGACAAAAGCAATACCGATACAGATGCCGAGCAGCGAGCGATCTTCCCGGGCAGGCAGATCAATTAGCTTCTTTCTCCTCTTCTTTAGGTTTGTTTTTTCCTCCGGCATATACAGCTTCGGTCATTTCTTTGGAGATGGAGCTTTTGGTCACCCGCACAAAGTTTTTGTTACCCAGTTCTACGGTAATGATATCTCCATCAATTTTATTGATGCGGCCCAAAAGCCCGCTGCCGGTCACAATATCGTCGCCCTTTTGAAGCGATTCAATGAAGTTGCGCTGCTCTTTTTGGCGCTTGGCCTGCGGACGCAGCAGAAACAACCAAAATACGAGCATCATGGCGCCGAAAAACAGGAGGCTGCCGGTGTCGAATCCTCCTTGCAAAAAGATTGGTTGAAAATCCATAAGTAAGTAAAGTGTTTTGAAAATCAGTTAATTGTCTTTTTTAGTCGAAGCTTTCACATTAACGGTAATGTTCAGCGTGGTCGTACTCGGATACGTGTTGGCGGTGACAACAACGGGTTTGGACGAAGCGCCCTCCCGGCCGTTGGAATCAAAACGCACTTCGATTTCTCCTTTGCCGCCGGGCGGGATAGGGCTTTTTGGCCAATTGGGACTGGTACAGCCGCAGGAACTTCGCACATGAGCTATGGCCAACGGCGTTTTACCTACATTCGTAAAAGGGAAGGTATGATTTACAATATCGCCTTCTTCTACATCGCCGAAATCGTGTGAAGTGTGGTCGAACCGGATTTTCGGCACATTAACCGTATCGGTAGGCGCTTCGGAAGTGGCCGGATTGCGAATCAGCTCGGCAATATTGTTTGCTCCGGGGCGTATTTCTTCCACCCGTTCGCTTGATTCGCCCGTGTTTTTGCAAGCGATCGGCAAAAGCGCGGCACACAAGCATATATAGAAGAATAATTTCACTCGCTTGTTCTTTTCTGCATACAGCATAACCGGTTAATTCCTTTTTTTGCAAAAGTAGCAATTTTGAGCAAATTGGAACGATGAAAATATATCTGACAGGATTCATGGGAACCGGAAAAACCTATACCGGGCGACGCTTGGCAGCCGTCTTAGGTTTTGCTTTTCTCGATTTGGACGAAGCCATTGCCACGGAACAAGGATGCTCTGTCGCGGAAATTTTTCAAACGGAAGGGGAGGCCCGTTTCCGGGAATTGGAAAAGCGGGCGCTTCGTGCCACCGAAACCTTGGGGCGCACCGTTATTGCTTGCGGAGGCGGTACGCCCTGCTATGAAGACAACATGCAGTGGATGAACGAGCAGGGCGTCACGGTGTGGCTCAAGGTACCTGCGGAAGAGCTGTACCGCCGACTGACCGCTCATCCGGAGCAGCGCCCTCTTCTGGCAGGCTTGCAATCGGAAGCGGAATGGATGCAGTTTTTACAACAAAAACTCTCGGGGCGGGAACCCTGGTACCGGCAGGCGCAAATCACCGTTGAACGCCGGGAAAAAGGAGAGGATTCCGCCGCGCTTTTAGCGGCACAATTGCACGAAAAGTTTCCCGATTTTTTTTGAATCTTTGACCAACAAATAAAAATACGAAGTATGTACGTCAACGTAGAACCTGCATTGCAAAAAGAACTCCGCGATATTCAGGAAGCCGGATTGTTCAAAAAAGAACGCATCATTACGACCCCTCAAGGTCCGCAAATTAGCACCGATCAGGGAATGGAAGTGCTCAATTTTTGCGCCAACAACTACCTCGGCCTCTCGTCTCATCCGGAGGTCATCAAGGCGGCTAAAGCAGCCATTGACACACATGGCTTCGGGATGTCGTCGGTGCGTTTTATCTGCGGCACGCAGGATATACACAAGGAACTGGAGCGCAAAACTGCCGAATTCCTCGGCATGGAAGACTGTATCCTGTACGCTGCGGCTTTTGACGCCAACGGGGGACTGTTTGAGCCAATCCTCGGCGAAGAAGATGCCATCATTTCCGACGAACTCAATCACGCCTCTATCATTGACGGGGTCCGGTTGTGCAAAGCGAAGCGCTTTCGTTATAAGCACAACGATATGAATGATTTGGAAGACCGGCTCAAAGAAGCCTCTTCGGCCCGCCGCCGCCTCATTGCCACTGACGGCGCATTTTCTATGGACGGCACCATCGCTCAATTGGATAAAGTCTGCGACCTGGCCGATCGCTACGATGCGATGGTGATGATAGACGAGTGCCATGCAAGCGGTTTCCTCGGCAAAACGGGGCGCGGCACCCATGAATATCGCAATGTAATGAACCGCGTTGACATCATAACCGGCACCTACGGCAAGGCGCTCGGCGGCGCATCCGGCGGATTTACCGCAGCGCGCAAAGAGATTGTGGAAATGCTCCGTCAGCGCTCGCGCCCGTACCTGTTCTCCAATACCCTCGCGCCGGCTATTGTAGGGGCGTCTATTAAGGTATTGGAAATGCTCAGCAGTGCTACTACGCTGAGAGACAGGCTCGAACAAAACACGCAGTATTTCCGAAAGGCAATGACGGCGGCCGGCTTCGACATCCTGCCGGGCGAGCACCCCATCGTGCCCATTATGTTGTACGATGCCAAATTGGCACAGGAGTTTGCAGCCCGCCTGCTTACAGAGGGCGTATATGTCATTGGGTTCTTCTATCCCGTTGTGCCTCAGGGGAAAGCGCGGATTCGGGTACAGCTTTCCGCAGCGCATGAGCAGGAACATTTGGAGAAAGCCGTGGCGGCGTTTACGAAAGTAGGAAAAGAATTGAGCGTACTTTGAAAGAGCCGTTCCGAAAGGGTAGGGGAGCGCAGATCAACACGCCCAACCCCTATCACGAGCACCATAGCGATGAATCGCCGGAAACGCCGGACGATTGGGAAGATCTCTACGAACTGCGCACAGAATTCATTGAGGTACACCCAAAAACGATGCTCAATAAGGTGGACAGCCCCGACATCGGGTTGTGCTATTCCATGAACCCATACCAAGGCTGCGAACACGGCTGCGTTTATTGTTACGCCCGCAATACGCATACCTATTGGGGATACAGCGCCGGGGTAGATTTTGAGCAAAAGATATTGATCAAAAAGGCAGCGGCGGCGGTATTAGATGCGGAATTGCGAAAACCCAAATACGAACCGCTGCCAATCATGTTGGCGGGCAATACGGATTGTTATCAACCGGCCGAGCGGCAGTTCGGCATCACCCGACAAATTCTGGAAGTACTGTGGAAGCATAAGCATCCTGTGGGCTTAATTACCAAAAACAGCCTCGTTCTGCGCGACCTTGATTTGTTGAGGGAAATGGCCGCGCTGCGCTTGGTAAAAGTATCCATTTCTGTCACTACGCTGAATGAAGAGTTAAGACGCTTCCTTGAACCGCGCACGGCATCCGTCAATAGCCGGCTTCATACCGTAGAGACATTAGCCGCAGCCGGGATTCCCGTAAACGTCATGCTCGCGCCCATCATCCCCGGCCTGAACGATCACGAATTGCTCGACATGGCGGAACAGGTCTCCAAGCGGGGCGCTTCCTCCATCGGGTATCAAATTGTGCGGCTCAACGGCGATGTGGCGGCCATTTTTGAAGATTGGATCCGAAAAGCCATGCCCGACCGGGCAGATCGCGTACTCAATCGCATCCGGGATTGTCACGGCGGCAATCTCAACGACAGTCGTTTCGGTACGCGCATGAAAGGGGAGGGCAATATCGCCGACATCATCCGGCAGCAATATCAACTCGCCAAACGCCTGCATTTTAAAGAAAAATCTATCGAACCTTATGATTTTGAGTTATTTAAAAGCTTGAAAAACCCGCAAATGAAGCTCTTTTAGGTGGCCTTTGGTTATTATGTTAAATAGATAGATGGCTCATTGTAAAATTACACGAGGTAGCTCAAAGAGGAGAGGATTTCTGGAAGTTCAGTCAGTTATAGTATGTATGTCGGCCTTAGCGACGGAAGTTCGCCTCGGCACGGCTGCAAGCCCAACCATACTACTGTACATTTTTCACGCAGCGCTGTAAAAATGCCTCATATTCTGGCCGGGAAGAGTCTAAAGATTGACATTGCGAGCGTTGCGTTGCGGCTCAAAGTTGCGTGAAACAAAGAATATCCAGCAGCTCCTACTAATTTTATCTATAATTTATATTATGTTAAATAATAACGCGACACACACGAATGGTCCGCCCGGCTCCATTCCTGCTTCTATTCGCTACAGTGGAAATGTCGTTACGCCGTAGGCCGCTAAAATCAACCCGGTGTAGATGACCAGCCACCGCAGATCGGTGTAGGCTCCCACTCCTACCCCGAAGCGTTTATAGAGCAATCCGCAGAGTAAAATCTTCTCCAGCGTGAATACAGCCAATGTAGCCGCTGCAATCCCGATCAGCCCAAAGGAGGAACCTAAAGCAAATCCCAGTACAACAAAAGCGGTCAACTCAACGGCAGAAACCCACAAAACCACCTTATTGGCCTCCAACCCTACCAGCACCGTTCGGGAAAACACCATTCTGGTGGCAGAAATAAGCAAAAAGATGTTGAATATGGGCACGCTCTCCGAAAACGCATCCCGGAATACAATGGGGAAGATGAATTTGCTACTTAACATAATAATGATAGTTGCCGGAAACAGCCAATGGAATAGTAGCAATGATTTGCGCCGGATTTCTTGTAGTGCCTGTGGGAGGTTTTTGGCAATTTCGGGCAACATAGCGGCGCCGAACGCACTTGTAATCGCAATGGCAAAGGGAAGCTCTTGTGCTCCGTAGCGGTAAATAGCAAACCGGGGTTCATCGCCCGGGTAGAAATACGCAACGAGCCAACTGCCGAAAGCCGCCTGAAATCCACCCAATACGGAGTACCCCATCAACGGCAAAGACAGTTTTACAAGCCGTTTCCAAAGCATTGCCGACCAACGAATTATACTGTTTTTGACAACAAATTGCAAGAGGAAAAAATGCCGTACTGCGGCCAACAATGCCAGTCCGGCTACTCCGCCTCCGATCCCCTCCCCTACCCACACAGGTACGGCAACGCAAAGCACCTGCCCCAGCGCAGAAAAAACGCCAAATGCCAAAATGCCTTTCGGACGGTTGTGCAGCAAATACAGGTTTTCTAATAGGAATACAGGTAAGTTGAGAGCCAGAAATATGGAGAATAACGTGAGATGCGGTATGTCCCGATGGCGCGTAAGCAAATAAATGACAGGCTCCCGCACCCAAAACAAGACAATAAAAAGGAGGAGACTAATGACAAGAAAGAGAATATACACATTGAAAATGAATACCTTACGATTGGCCTCTTCCAGCTTGGGGTACATGGTAAGCATCCCTTGTACCAGGCCGGATATCCAAAAAAAGCTCAACGTATAACCAATATACAGCAATAATTCCCAATGACCGATAGCCTCCGTAGAAAGAGCGCTTTTGGCGAGGATGATAGAGGTAAGGATGAGTGCCGCCTGCCGCAAAACGTGAAACCACTGGAGCGCATTCACATTGCTGAGCACAAAATAGCGCCTCCATATTGCTCGTATTTCACCGAATGCCATAATCAGCCGGCTAAAGGCCGGTCTTGCTCCTCAAAAATGACGCCGTATTCTTTAAGTTCCTCCAAAACAGGATCATATACCTCCTCCATGACCGGAATGTTTACGCCGGTGGCCGTAACTTTTTTCAATAACACCAACTTGGCCAAAATACCCAGCGGCAATCCCACCAGTCGCGCCATAGCCGTATCCTGTTGATCCCGGCCTTTCATCACCATTGTAGAGGTGAGCAACCGGCGTTGGCCTTCCATAAGATACTCAAATTCATGCTGCATTACCACCATATCCTTGTCACTTGGCGACAATTTCCATTTTCCCAACAGAAGGTGCTCCAAAATGAGCGCCGGCGAAGCATTCGGAAGGTTTATTTTTTTGCGACTAAACAGTCCCAACCATTCTAATTTTTCCATAACCGGACTAAGGGGTTCCACTCCAAGAAAGCGGGCCGTACGATCTTTGAGCGATTGTCCGGGGATGTGTTTGCCGATGTAAGCCTCCATGAGTTCCTGGTAGGTGATGTTTCCGGAGTCTAAGATCGGGAAAGAGCTGTCGGTGAGGCCGATTTGAACCAAGGCGTTCCAGGCATCGCAAAAGCCCGGATAACGGAGCGTACCGCGCAAGATAGAAGGAATATCGTTGAGTTCGTAGATGCTGCGATACCAGAGCGAATCGCGGTTGGCGTAAGCCTCAAACGGCCCCATGCCGGGTACGTTTACGGTATGATACTCGCGGAAGAGACGATTGTAGGGAATGAAGCGCAATTTGTTATTTTCCAGATACTGGGCGGTACCCTGCCCGGCGAGCACAACATTGCGGGGGTTCCAGGTAAACTTATAATGCCAGGGGTTGGTATCGCTTTCCGGCGCGATCAGCCCTCCCGCATACGAACGGAAAGCCGTTATGTGCCCGCCTTTGGCTCGAATCGCATGAATGCTTTGCATTGCCGACATGTGGTCAATGCCGGGATCCAAGCCCATTTCTCCCATAAATATCAACTCCCTGCTCCGCGCTTCATCGCTGAGTTTGTACATTTCTTTCGAAATATAGGAAGCTGTTATGAGATGTTTGTGCAGCTTAAGGCAGTCGTAAGCTACTTCCGTATGAAGATGCGCCGGCAATAAGGAAATTACAATATCGGCTCTGGAAATCAACTCCTTGCGGTCATTGGGTTTCATCACATCCAACCACACGGCACGCCCTTGCGGGTGTTTATTAACCTTACTTTCAGCCAATTGCACGTCGGCATCCGCAACGGTGATAAACCAGTTGTGTTGTTGCCCTTTGTCGAGCATGTACTGAATCAGTGATGTTGCCGAGCGCCCTGCGCCGATGATGAGAACATTGCTCATAGAACATACGTTATTTTACCTCAAAAATCGGCCAAAGATAAAACATGGCCTCGAAGGAATATGAAGGAAATACTCTATACCACTGCCGTGCAGGTTTTTGATAGCGAAAATGAGCTTACGGAACCGGAGCAATTGCTGCTTGTCCGGGCTTATGAGGCACTCTCAAATGCTTATGTGCCTTACTCCGGGTTCCATGTAGGCGCTGCTGTTTTGTTGGCAAACGGGGCTATAGAATCCGGAGCCAATCAGGAAAATGCAGCCTATCCGATGTGTTTATGCGCCGAACGCACGGCTCTGGCCGTTGCCGCCATGCGACATCCCGGTATTCCTGTAATGTCAATCGCCGTCAGAGTTCGGAAGAAAGAGGGGATTATTTCAAAGCCGGCAGGCCCTTGCGGTGCTTGCCGTCAGGTACTCAGCGAGTGGGAAGACCGATACAATTGCAATATTTCAGTTCTGCTTCAGGGTGAAAAAGGAGTAGTATTTCGCATTCCCAACGCAAAATCGCTCCTCCCCCTTTCTTTCGACCGCAGCTTTTTGTAAAAGCTAATCCTTACCTTTGCACCTGAAATAAAGCTGTGTGTACTATGAGAAAAGTTAGGAACCCCGTTATGGCTTTTGCCGTTTGGGTGGCGTTACAAATGTTTTGTTATCCGGCAACTGCCCGGGCTGCTGATAGTTTGCGCTATCTGTCTCACAAAGACACGGTGCTCATCAGCATCGGGCCGAATGACGAAAAAATGGTTGAACACTATATTCAAGCCAAACAAACACTGTATTCGCTGGCGCGATTTTACGGGATTTCCGTGGAGGAGCTTTATCTGTACAATCCCGGCCTGAAAGAAAAAGTTGTTGCTGTCGGGCAACTCGTTAAAGTGCCGGTGCCCAACGCAGCTATAAAGCGCTATAAGGAAAAAGGATTCTCCGAGAAGGATCACGCACCGGTGTATTATGTAGTTCGCAAAGGCGATACTATGTTTCGGATATCCAAAATATACTTCAGGATGCCCACCGATACCGTCCAAAAGCGCAATGGACTCAGTTCCGATGTCATAAAGGAAGGACAGTTGCTTTTAGTCGGTTGGATGTCGGTAAAAGGAATACCGGAAGAACTGCGGCAGTATATCGGGTCGGAATTGGAGCGCGGCAGCGCCGCTTTGGGCAAACTGTATCGCCTGGAGGCCGCCGCCAAAAAGGAAGTCAATGAACAAGGCAAAGCATTTTGGCAAAAAAACAGCCGGGAGGATTCCAACCTGTACGCTTTACACCGCAGTGCCGACCTCAGTTCCATCATCAAAGTAACCAATCCGATGAACAACGCCGTAGTGTATGTAAAAGTAATCGGACGGATTCCGGATACGGTGTATGAAAAGGAAGTAGTCATCGTCTTGTCGCCTTTGGCAGCTAAACACCTCGGCGCACAAGACACCCGATTTTTTGCACGGGTCAAATATTTTAAATAGAAACTGTCTCATAATGGAATTTTGCAACAACATCCTTCAAACCATTGGCAATACTCCGATGGTAAAACTCAACCGCATTGCTGGCGGTATTCCGGCAACGGTGCTCATCAAAATGGAAACTTTTAATCCCGGCCATTCCATCAAAGACCGCATGGCGATCAAAATGGTGGATGATGCCGAACAACGCGGCGACCTCAAGCCCGGAGGAACCATCATCGAGTGTACTTCCGGCAATACCGGGATGGGCCTGGCCTTAGCTGCAACGGTCAGAGGGTACAAATGTATCTTCACCACCACCGACAAGCAATCCAAAGAAAAAATTGACCTCCTCAAAGCCCTCGGCGGAGAGGTCATCGTTTGTCCCACCAACGTGGAAGCAGATGATCCGCGCTCCTACTATTCGGTGGCCAAAAGATTGAGCACCGAAATCCCGAACTCCTATTGGTGCAATCAATACGACAACCTCTCCAACCGGGCAGCCCACTACGAAAGCACCGGCCCCGAAATATGGAAACAAACCGGAGGCAAAGTCACGCACCTCATTGTCGGCGTCGGTACGGGCGGAACCATCTCCGGCACCGGCCGCTATCTCAAGGAACAAAACCCCGACGTTCAGGTCTGGGGCATTGACACTTACGGTTCGGTGTTCAAAAAATACCACGAAACCGGCGAGTTTGATCCCAACGAAATTTATCCCTACATCACAGAAGGTATCGGCGAAGATATCCTGCCGGAGAATGTGGACTTCAGCGTGATTGACCACTTTGAAAAAGTGAGCGATAAAGACGGCGCCGTCATGGCAAGGCGATTAGCAAGGGAAGAAGGATTACTACTCGGATATTCAGCCGGTTCGGCCGTAGCCGGGTTGATTCAGTTGAAAGATAAACTCAAAGAGAGCGATGTGGTCGTGGTCGTCATCCACGATCATGGTAGCCGTTATGTGGGCAAAATATTCAACGACGACTGGATGCGGGAACGCGGTTTTTTGGACACGGAACTGCGCGTTAAAGACCTCATTACAGCCAAAAAAGACAAGAGTTTCATCAGTGTGCAAACTGAGGATTCGGTACGCGCCGCTTTCCATCTGATGAAAACGCACAACATCTCCCAGCTCCCTGTGCTTCAGGGCGAGGAGCTGGTAGGCTCGCTCACAGAAAATGTCGTTTTAAGCAGTTTGTTGGAAAACCCGATTCAGAACAGTGAAAAAACGGTAGGGAGCATCATGGGACCGTCATTCCCGGAGGTAGGCAATGACTTGCCGTTCAGCAAATTAAGTCGGTATTTCAGCAATACCGTTCCGGCCGTATTGAGCAAAGACCCCGCCGGGCAATGGCATATTTTAACGCAGTTTGATGTGATACAGGCGATCTAATACCTGCCTAAAAAGGTCGGATAGCTCATACTTTCCTGAACGCTCAGGTGCAGATCGGGCATCTCTGCGATCAGGGTATCCATAGCGAGGAGCAGGTTGTGCCGGGTGCGGCCGGCGGCACTGAATGCCTCTGTACCAAAGGTGTACCAGATTTCGCCTGGTATCTGCACCCGTGTCAATTCTATACCGCAGCCTTCTTTCAGTGCAAAAGGGGGCGCATCCGACAGCACTACCCTACCCTCCTCTTGTATTTCCAGCAACAGGAGCAGGCGTTCTTTCCATACAGGAATCCACTCACCGGAATCGCCGTATTGCCGGGTGATGTGCAGTACTTCTTCCGTACCGCCCTCACGTGTGGCAGCCAGCCGGAAACTCCACTTGCGCCACTGCTCCATTCGCCCGCTGATGTGCGCCCCGAACTGCCGTATGCCGTAGTTGCGGGTGCGTTCCTTGATTTCTATACTGCCTTCGCGGAGCTTGATACTGAGGTCTGTCCGGCGCGGCGCAGGACGGAGATAAAAATCACAGCGCAACGGACTGCCGTCAGCTTGAAACGAACGACCCCGACGCCCAAACCACGCTCTGAGCAACTCCGGCGGCTGCGGGAAGAACCAGCGAACTTCGCAACTGGCAAACATAACATTAGCTTTTCACGAAACGCCGTGCCACTGTGCCGTTTGCCGTTTGTAATTGAAGGACATACATGCCGGCCGGCAATGCGCTTATATTGATTGTATTGATGCCGTTTACAACGCTACCGATACGGGAAATCAATTGGCCGTTTGCATCGCTCAACCGGATAAAATCAACCGCCGTTTCAAAAGCCGACAAATCAACGTTCAAGGTATGCGAAGCCGGATTGGGGAAAATGCGAAAATTCCCCGATACGGTTTCTTCTGCACTGGATACTATGGCCTCTAAGCCTTGAGAGATACTCCGGCAGCCGTTTTCATCTACCGTTTCGAGCGTATAGGTTCCGCTTTCCGTGATTCCCAACACGGCAGCATTGGCGCCCGGAACGGGCAAGCCGTCAAGATACCATTGAAAAAAGAGGAATTCGACAGCATTTCCGCATTCCAGGGTGGTTCCATTCAAGCCGATTACAGGCGCAATAGACTGGGCAGCAAATACTTCTACCGGCTCGGAGATACTGACACAGTGTCCGTTGCGCGCCTGCACCTGATAAATCCCCGGGGTGGCCGTTGTTATGCTGTTTCCCTCTGCGTGAATAAGCCCGCCGTCTAACAACCAGGTATAGTTTTCGGCGCCGTTCGCAGCATTGAGTTGCAATTCAGCGCCGTCGCAGAGGACCGGATTTTCCGTCAAAATGTTTGCATCCGGAAAGCGGTGGGTATAAGCCGGTTGAAATTCGATGCTGTCGGCAGAAAGAACAAACAAGCCGTAGGTAATGTCAGAGCCGAGTATGTTGCCCGACGGCAAATAAGGATATGTCCCCCAGGCTCCGCGAAATCCGCTGTAATTGACATTGTCGGGATAAGTATCATAAAAGGCTGCCCGCTCCACGTTGGCCGGGTCGGTCATATCAAATATCTGAATACCGTCGTGGTAATAGGCCATCACGACGTATTGGTCGCGAACGAATGGATTGTGAACGATGCTGAACAAATCATCCGGCCCAAGGAGCGCGGATTTAAAAAGAGAAACCACCGACATGTCCTCCGGTTCCTGCACATCTACTACTTTCAGACTTGTACCGTGCGTCTCGTCGGCCATAATGAGGTAGTTGCCGTCGGCGCTCAGCCAACTGGAATGGTTATAGCCCCGTTCCGGGTAATCGGTCAGCGAACCGAGCAGAATCGGTTCTTCAGGATTGGTAAAATCATACACATACAAGCCGCTATTGCCGTGCGAGGCATAGCCAATGTGATTCACCACATGTATATCGTGTACATAGCCGCCGGGCAATTCGATACTGGCTAAGAGCACCGGCACATCCGGGTTTTCCGTCAGGTCGAAAATGATAACGCCGTTGTTCCGCGTATTGGCGCCGGCCATGTACATCCTTCCTTGCAGGGTGTCTATCCATACATTGTGGCTGCGCTGGAAATATTCCGTGCTTTGGTAGGTCTTGATAACCGTATCGGGCAACCCGCTCATGTCAAATATCATGAGGCCGTCCTGCCCTTGATCGGCGCAGGCATAAGCGCGGTCGCGATAGGTTTTGAAATCGCGCCAGATGGAATTTACCGTTCCCGGAAAAGAGGCTACGATTCTCGGTTCTACCGGATTGGTTACTTCAACAAAATTGACGCGGCCCACCGATCCGATAATAGCGTATTCGCCCCCGGAGCAATCCACATAGCCCCAAATGTCATTGTATCGCATCCCGGAGTGAACCGGGAACGTATCAATATCCCAATTGCCGAGCAGGGTCATGTTTTGACTCGCATTTTGCGCATTGAGAAAGAGAGGGAGCATGAAAAACAGGGGCAGATAAAAATAAGTAGAAATG
Organism: Saprospiraceae bacterium; assembly: GCA_019638385.1. Lineage (GTDB taxonomy): Bacteria > Bacteroidota > Bacteroidia > Chitinophagales > Saprospiraceae > UBA2329. The sequence goes on from JAHBTW010000001.1 coordinate 692,784, forward strand.
TTGCTTTGCATGAAAGTCTTAATTTTGCTGTTATGGAGTACAAAGGTAAAATTCTGGAGGTTAAAAACCTGAACGTTTCATTCCAAACCCCGAAAGGTGTCGTCCCGGCTGCCAAAGATGTTTCTTTTGAACTATACGCCGGGCAAACGCTGGGCCTCGTAGGCGAATCCGGGTCGGGGAAATCTGTTACGGCCTTATCACTCATGCGACTGCTGCCCTCGTTTAATTGCAGCCTCAGCGGCGAGCTACTTTTACACAACGCCGAATCGCCGAATCCCGTCCGGTTAGACGAATTGCCCGACGGCGCTATGCGCAAGGTCCGCGGCCGGCGAATCGGCATGATTTTCCAGGAGCCGATGTCTTCACTCAACCCCGTTTTCCGCTGCGGCGATCAGGTGTCGGAGGCCCTCCGGCTGCATTTGCAGTTGAATGCCGATGAGGCGAGAAAGCTTACCCTGCAATGGTTTGAAAAGGTGAAACTGCCCGATCCGGGACGAGTTTTTCGCTCCTATCCGCACCAACTCTCCGGCGGCCAAAAACAACGGGTTATGATTGCTATGGCAATGTGTTGCAACCCTGCTTTGCTCATTGCCGACGAACCGACCACCGCGTTGGATGTCACCGTACAAAAAGCAGTACTTGATCTCATTCGCGACTTGCAGCAGGATACCGGCGCCGCTTGCTTATTCATCTCTCACGACCTCGGCGTCATCAGCGAAATTGCGCAACAAGTGGCCGTTATGCACGAGGGGCAGATCGCAGAAAAAGGGGCTGTCACCCAAATGCTCTCCGCGCCGCAGCATCCCTACACCAAAGGCCTGCTCGCCTGCCGCCCTCCGCTCAACCGCCGTCTGCGCCGCCTGCCGGTCATCTCCGATTTCACCGACGGCGCCGACACCGCGCCGCTGCCTGAAAATACGATGAGCAGAGAGGAGGAACTGACAAAGGCCGCCGAACTTTCCCGGCATCCGCCGATCTTGCAGGTACACAAGTTAGCGGTTAGCTACCCCGGCCGCCCTCCCGTACATGCCGTCAAATCGGTTGATTTTCAAGTGCATCCCGGCGAAGTGCTCGGATTGGTGGGAGAATCCGGCTGCGGCAAAACTACCCTCGGCCGGGCCTTGCTCCGGCTCACCGAAGCGCAAAGCGGCGAAGTCCTTTTCAGAGGAGAAAACCTGTTGCAATTGCCGCCGAAGCGAATGTTGGAAGTCAGAAAAGAAGTACAAATTATTTTTCAGGATCCTTACGCTTCTCTCAACCCGCGATTTCGTATCGGAAAAGCCATTATGGAACCGATGCGCCTGCACGGCTTACGCCAAACGGAAGAGCAATGTAAAGCGACTGTTGTGGGCTTATTGCAAACGGTAGGGCTTTCGGAAGCGCAGTTTGACCGTTTCCCGCACGAGTTATCGGGCGGGCAACGGCAAAGAGCCTGCATTGCACGCGCATTGGCTGTCGAACCCAGTCTCTTGATCTGCGACGAATCGGTATCCGCCTTAGACGTGTCTGTGCAGGCGCAGGTGCTGAACTTACTCCAGCAACTCCGGGAAGCGCGCAACCTCACCATGATCTTCATTTCGCACGATCTCTCCGTCATCCGGCAAATAAGCGACAGAATTTTGGTAATGAAAGACGGCGAAATTGTGGAATCGGGATTCACCGCGGAGGTTTGTAACCAACCGAAATCTCCTTACACACAGCAACTGTTGGAAGCCGTTCCGGGCAGGGCGTTTTAGTTCCCTTCTTTCAACTTGTCTTTAAATACCTTTTGGAATTTCTGCACCTTGGGTGTGATGACGTAGGTGCAGTAAGGATTGCGGTCGCCCACGCGGCTATAGTAGTCCTGATGCTCCGCTTCGGCTTCGTAAAACGCCTTGAAAGGTGCGATTTCTGTCACGATAGGCTTGTCCCACAACTCGGTAGCCACTGCTTTTTTCGATTGTTCAGCCGTTTCCTTTTGCTCATTGCTGTGATAAAAAATGACGGAGCGGTACTGCGGCCCAATATCGTTACCCTGCCGGTTGAGAGTGGTAGGATCGTGTACATGCCAGAAAACTTCCAGGATTTCTTCGAAGGAAACGACCTTCGGGTCAAATACGATCTGAATGACTTCGGCGTGTTCCGTTCTACCGGAACCGATTGATTTATAATTGGCCGTTTCGGCACTGCCGCCCGAATAGCCGGAAACGACCGACTGTACGCCGTTGAGGTTTTGATACACCGCTTCGACGCACCAGAAACAGCCGCCACCGAGGGTAGCCGTTTCTAAACCGTTAGCAGAAATGGGTTGGGTAGCCATGGTCATATTTTTTTTAGTCGGTTTTTCCGGTTGCGCAGAACAGGAAAAAGACAATGTTGTGAGCAGAAGGATCAAAATGCGCATACTGTTCATTTTTTAAACGGCCAAACAAAACCGGATACCACTTAGTTGGAAGCAACAGCGCTTTTAGGTGAAACTGTCTTCGGCGCGAAAAAACGATTCATTGTGCATCGGCGGGCATCTTCACTTGATGGTCTGAAGAAACTCGGCTCTGATGTTTTCGTTGAGAAATTTGCCCGAATACTCTGTTGTAACGGTAGAACAATGGCTATGCTCCACGCCCCGCAACTCTACGCACATGTGCCGGGCATCTATATAAACAGCCACATCTTCCGTATTGAGCACACGCTTCAGCTCGGCGGCGATTTGCACGGTGAGGCGTTCCTGCACCTGCGGACGGCGGGCGAAATATTCAACAATGCGGTTGAGTTTGCTCAAGCCGATTACTTCGCCGGCAGAGAAATAAGCCACATGCGCCACTCCGATGATGGGCAGGAAGTGATGCTCGCAGAAAGATTTCACCGTGATGTTGCGCTCCACAAGTATTTGCCGGTATTGATATTTGTTCTCAAAAAGAGATATGGCCGGTTTATTTTCCGGGTTCAGGCCGGAGAAAATTTCCTGCACAAACATCTTGGCTACCCGGCGCGGCGTACCTTTGAGCGAATCGTCATTGAGGTCGAGGCCGAGCGTTTCCATGATACTGCGAAAATGATCCTCTATTGTATCCATTTTATCTTCATCGGCCATCAGAAAGGCGTCCGGTCGCAGCGGCGTGTTCATGTCGGCTTCCGGTGCAGAGAACGCAGCGGGCAGCTTGCCGTTGAGTTTACTTTGCAGGGAATAGGAGCCGTTACCATTTAAAGTGACTTTTGTCATTACATTTGTTTTTTGATGGAATCAGCGGTTGATCGTAGTCGCCAACCAAACAGGACTGAAATCATATTGTTGCAAAAATTTGCGCAAAAAAACACATACAGGTTGTCATGAACAAATTGAAATTCTGCCTCCTCTGCCTCGTCCTGGCCGCCACGGCCTGCCAACAAAACAAAGCGCCTCGCCAATTGAAAGATTGCCCGATGGGGGTGCCAAAACCTGTTTTTCCGGCACAAATGCCGGGGGTCAGTTCGCACCGGTTCACCCCCGAACCGTATTCGGCCACCGAGGAATTGATTCTTGCCGATACCCTGCCGCTTACGCTCATCCAGAGCGGATGCGAAGCGCCGGTACAGGAATTCCGGTTCACGATTCTTCGCCGGCCGGAACGCGATGATTCCGCCTTTTGGGTAAATAAATGCGTTGAAATTCTTTACGCTATTAGCGGAATGGGCAATGAATTACTACCGCTCGCAGCCTGGGCGCAAACCGTAGAGGATAGTTCGCCGAATTTTATTCTGGGAGAATCGCTCCTCATCCAACAAGGTGCTTACGTTACAATAGACCGCATTCCCAGCGCAGAAGGTGTCATTCTTCTGCTTACGCTAAGCGCCGAACCGTAGGTCGCCCGGCACTTGTTAACGCAGCCTTTCAAAGGGTTTTCATTCGGCTGATTTTCAGTGTGGTAATGAATTTTACTCAATTCGTAACTCATTGAAAATCATTTTCCTAAACAAATGGATGATAAATTTTTTCTCAAAAAAAAATTCAAATTTCCGACAGTTTTTTTTGCCCCGGTAGCAGATTTATTGATACCTTTACAGCCGTAACGAATCTGAGCGGAAAGCGATTTTCCTTGTTGCACTGAAGGTTTCTTCAAAAATTTTTACACAAAACAGTATCCACTTGCTGTTTCCGGTTTATCTGCCGGCAATGGTCAATAAAGAATATTAGTATCAGTAAGTTAGGTTAAGCTCCGCTGCCCTGTAAGCAGCGGAGTTTTTGTTTTACAGAATTTCGCGAACCGGTCTATCTTTGCGGCGTTCTTCAACGAAAACAACGCAACGCATTATGAATTTTGATCTCATCGTTATCGGCAGCGGCCCCGGCGGCTATGTGGCTGCCATCAGAGCCGCTCAATTGGGTATGAAAGTAGCCGTCGTGGAGCGCGAATCGCTCGGCGGCATCTGCCTCAACTGGGGCTGCATTCCCACCAAAGCCCTGCTGAAAAGCGCTCAGGTTTTTGAATACATCCAACATGCCTCCGACTACGGCATCAAAGTGGCCGAACCGCAAGCTGATTTTGATGGTATCATCAAACGCAGCCGTGGCGTGGCCGACGGTATGAGTAAAGGCATCAATTTCCTTTTCCGCAAAAACAAGATCACCGTCATTAACGGCAACGGCCGACTGCTGCGCGGCAAAAAAGTGGAAGTAACCGACGATAAAGGCGCCAAACAGGAATACACCGCCGAGCATATCATCATTGCCACCGGCGGCAGGGCCAAAGAACTGCCCAATCTCAAAATTGACGGCAAAAAGATCATTGAATACCGCAAAGCCATGAGCCTGGAGCAACAGCCCAAATCTATGGTGGTGGTGGGCGCTGGCGCCATCGGCGTGGAATTCGCGTATTTTTATCACACCATCGGTACGAAAGTCACCGTAGTGGAGTTTCTGGAACAGGGCCTGTTGCCGCGCGAAGACCCTGACATCTCCAAGGAATTGGGCAAAATCTACCAGAAAGCCGGCATTGAGGTGATGGGCAATACCAGCGTAGAAACCGTAGATACGAAAGGTACCGGCTGCAAAGTGACCGTAAAAAGCCGCAAAGACGGCGCCATCAAAGAAATTGCCTGCGACGTAGTACTCTCCGCTGCCGGCGTGACCCCCAACACGGAAAATATCGGCCTGGAAGAACTCGGGATCAAAACCGATCGCGGCTTTATAGCGGTGGACGACTTCTACCGCACCAACGTACCGGGCATTTATGCCATCGGCGATGTACTGCCCACACAGGCATTGGCGCATGTAGCCAGTGCGGAAGGCATCACTTGTGTGGAAAAAATTGCCGGACACTCCCCGGAGCCGATTGATTATAACAATATCCCCGGCTGTACCTACTGCTCTCCCGAAGTGGCGTCAGTGGGCTACACCGAGCAGGCTGCCAAAGAAGCCGGCTACGAAGTCAAAGTAGGCAAGTTTCCTTTCTCTGCCTCCGGCAAAGCCAGCGCATCGGGCGCTAAAGCGGGATTTGTGAAGGTGATTTTCGATGCCAAATACGGAGAGTTCCTCGGCGCGCACTTCCTCGGCTCCAACGTGACCGAAATGATCGCAGAAGTAGTCGTAGCGCGCAAATTGGAAACAACCGGCCATGAGATCATCAAATCCGTACACCCCCACCCTACCATGAGCGAAGCCATCATGGAGGCAGCGGCGGCGGCCTACGGAGAAGTGATCCACTTGTAAAGGAAGATAATCCCTACACATTAAACCGGAAGTGCATCACATCGCCGTCGCCGACAACATACTCTTTGCCTTCCACTTTCATCTTGCCGGCTTCCTTCACGGCGGCCTCTGAGCCGTAATGTGTGAAGTCGGCGTATTTGATGACTTCAGCACGAATGAATCCGCGCTCAAAATCGGTGTGGATGACCCCGGCGGCCTGCGGAGCTTTGTCGCCGCGGTGAATGGTCCAGGCGCGCACTTCCTTTTCGCCGGCAGTGAAGTAGGTGATCAGATTCAGCAAGTGGTAAGCCGCCCGGATGAGGCGGTTCACGCCGGGTTCGTGCAGCCCCATGTCTTCGAGAAACATGGTGCGCTCCTCCATGCTTTCCAATTCAGCTATTTGCGCCTCTATTTCGGCGCTGATGTAGATCACCTCCGGATTGGGTTCGTCGTTGAAAGCATTTTGCAAAAAAGCTTGCGTATAAGTATTGCCCGATACCACCGACTTTTCATCCACATTGCACACATACAGGATCGGCTTGGCCGTGAGCAAAAACATACTTTTGAGAAACTCCTGCTCATCATCTTCCAAGGGCAGGCTGCGGGCCGGTTTGCCGGCATGGAGATGCGCCATTATTTTCTGGCCGGTTTCAAATTCCCGCAACGCTTCTTTGTCGCCGACTTTGGCGGCCTTACGCGCCCGGTCCACGCGCTTTTCCGCTGCTTCCAGGTCCTTTAGAATCAATTCTGTATCAATAATGTCTTTGTCGCGCACGGGGTCCACGTCTCCATCCACATGCACCACGTTGTCGTCTTTGAAGCAGCGCACGACGTGAATGATGGCATCTACTTCGCGGATATTAGCCAAAAACTGATTGCCCAGACCCTCGCCCTGACTCGCACCTTTGATGAGACCTGCAATGTCGAGGATTTCAATGGCCGTAGGAACGACCCGTTGGGGCTTTACAAATTCCGCCAATTTATCCAACCGCGGATCCGGCACGGTGATGACGCCGAGGTTAGGGTCTTTAGTGGCAAAAGGATAGTTGGCCGCCAATGCTTTGGCGGAGGTCAATGCATTAAAAAGTGTAGATTTGCCCACATTGGGCAAGCCGACAATACCGCACTTGAGGCCCATATTTTATTCTGGTTGATTGTGAAGATTTCGCAAAAACGGCGCAAAGATAGTTTTTTATGAATTTCCTCGCTCATTTGTTCCTCGCTCACGATGATGAAGGCCTCATGGTCGGCAATTACATCGGCGATTTTGTGCCCAACCGCGAATTGGACCGCTATCCGGAAGCGCTGCGCCGGGGCGTATGGTTGCATCGCCGCATTGACAGCTTCACCGACAATCATCCCCGCGTGCGCGATTGTCTGCAACTCTTGCGCCCCGCACACAGCAAATACGCCGGCGTAGTGTTTGATGTCTTATCGGATGCATTGCTTTCGCACAACTGGAGCGCTTTTCATACCGAACCGCTGCGCGAATTTACCCGACGCGTATATGCCATTTTGGAGACGCATCTGCCGCAGATGCCCGAAGCACTGGCCCGCCGGACACCGCTAATGATAGCCGATGACTGGCTCATGCAATATGCGCAGGAAGAGGGTATCGCCTTCACTTTGAGCCGATTACAATATCGCGCCTCAAAACCGGAGTTTCTGGCAGGAGGCGTGGAAAGCCTGCGCCGCCACTATTCCGAATTAGACGCCGCATTCATGGACTTTTTCCCCGACCTGATGGCCCGTGTGGCTACCCTTCGAAGTGAAGCGAAATGGTGAACGTGCGGGAGAGCAGTTTTTCCAAAACCGTTGACTCCTGCAAATTTCGATTGTACAACAGGATGTTGCCGATGCCGTGCGAAATTTTGAGCTCCGGTGAGAAGATGAAATAAGGCAGGTAAAATTGTATGCCGGCGCCGTACTCAAAGGCAAAATCATTGGGGGCTATGCGCACAATGGTCTCCGCCTGTCGGGCGCGCGAATCGCTGGCCACATCAAACGAGTATTTCATGCCCGCAATGACGAAGAGCCGAAAATCGCGATACGGCGCCGATTTGTAGCGCAGATGAAAGGGTGTTTCCACAAACACCGATTCCACGCGGCGCTGGGTGAAGGGCGTGGCGCGGCCGCGGCGGTCGTAGGTGATGTTGCGCTCGGCAAAAGAAAGGGTGGGTAAAAATCGAAAGTCGAAATGCTCTCCGATTTTGAGGTTGGTAATAATGCCGAGGTTGAAACCCGGCCCCGAGGCAGATTCTATCCGAAGAATACTGTCGCTTTGCAGAAACCCGCTGGAGCGAAATGGTTTATAACTCGAATTATTGATCCCCAACGTGATGCCGAAGTAATACGGCTTTTGGTTGAAGTCAAAATAGTTGTAGTTGCCGCCCCGTGTCGGTTGCGCATCGAGGGAGACAACTGCGGTCAGCATCAAAGCGACGGATAGCGCTACTTGAAAGCCGAATAAATGGAACAAATGCCCAGAGTAAGTGGTATGCATCGGTTGGATTTGTAACCTGTTTTTTGCAACACCTCCAAAAATCGCTCGCCGTCCGGGAATGCCTGCACCGATTCGTACAGGTAGCGGTAGGCTTTCGGGTCTTTGGAGGTCATCCGGCCCACAACGGGCAGGATGTTGCGAAAATAAAAGTGAAATAATTGTTTGAACGGAAAAGCGGTGGGCTGTGAAAATTCGAGAATCACAGCTTGTCCGCCCGGTTTGAGCACCCGAAGCATTTCTGCCAATCCGTTCTCCAAATGCTCAAAATTCCGAACCCCAAAAGCAACGGTAACCGCGTCAAAGGTATTGTCCGGAAAAGGAAGATTCTCCGAGTCGCCTTCCTGTAACTCAATGATCGCGTCTAATCCCTGCTTGGTTATTTTTTGCCGCCCAATGTCGAGCATCTCGGTGGAGATGTCAATTCCGATGATTTGCTCCGGCGATAAACGATGGGCCGTCATCAGCGCCACATCGGCGGTGCCGGTTGCCACGTCCAAAATATGCCGGGGCTTCCCGTTTTTCAGCAAAGCGATGGCCTTTTTGCGCCAACTGCGATCAATGCCGAGACTGAGCACCCGGTTGAGCAAATCGTAATAGGGCGCTATCCGGTTGAACATGGCCGATACCTGGCTCTTTTTGCTGCCTTCCTCGCTGTACGGTTTTACCTGACTATCCATAATTATGCTAAGACTTGATTGCCCGAAAATCCGGGAGCTAAGAAAGCGGCGAAGCCGGTTTTTTGTTCAAATTACCAATCGGTAAAAGTGCGGTTGAAGATGTCTTCCATGATTTGCCCCAAAATAACTTCATGCGCCTGCGCCTGTATGGAGGAGAGGTCAACGGAAGTGGGATAGTCGAAAAAGAACTGGAAATTGCTGCGCCAGTTTTTTTTCTCCTCTTTATGGTCAATGTATTCCACCGCCAACACGATGCGCAAGCGGTTGATGGCAGCCTGCTCGCCGGGTTGAGGGGCCTCGAAGGTCACTACATAATCCACGACCTTGCCTTTGAACTCAATGTCGGGTGCGGTTTCATCCTGTGTGAGCCGGGAGTCGGTGCGTATTTTTTCCTTCAACAATTCAGTGGTCTCCTGTGCGAGCGTGGGGGGCGCATTGTCGGCATTGTTGACAAACTGTTCTACATAGTAGGTTTTGTAAATATTGGGGTCAATGCTCACACCGCTGAGCGTGTAGCACCCCGAAGACAGCAGCGCCGCCGACAGCAGCAACGCGATTAACCCGTTCATCATAGAATGCCTTCTCATTGCATGTCGTATTCTTTGATTTTCCGATAGAGCGTGCGCTCAGATATACCGAGGTCCTGAGCGGCTTCTTTGCGCCTGCCGCCATGCTTGATCAATGCCTTTCGGATGAGTTCTTTTTCCATTTCGGCCAATGAGAGGTTCTCCTCTACCATTTCCATGTTGTCAAAATCATCGTGCCGGTGTTTATCCACCAGAATCGGCTTGGCGGTCTGTGTTGTTATATCGTATTCGGGGTCGTCGTAAGGGACGATGCTCCGACTGCGGTTCTCTGCCGGAAATCCCAGGTCCACCTCCTTCACGGCCATCGGGTCGGCTACGGCATAGGCGGGGGATTGCAACGCGTGAAGGTGTTTGGTATCGGGCACATTGAGATCGTTGCTGCGGATGAGTTCAAACACTAAGTTTTTCAAATCATTGAGGTCGCCCTTCATGTCGAACAGGAGTTTGTACAGTATTTCCCGTTCGTGCATATTGGCGCCTTCGCGGCCGTTTTTATCGGGAATCATCGGCAAATTCCGGTTCAGGATCATAGGCGCCACCCGCAGTATTTCCTCGGCATCTACCTTTCTGTCTTCTACGAGCACAGACACTTGCTCTGCTATATTCTTGAGTTCGCGGATGTTGCCGGGCCAGGCGTAGTTTTCGAGCAACAAGCGGGCCTTTTCATCCAATTGAACGGGCTGTATGCGATACTTTTCTGCAAAATCGGAAGCGAATTTTCTGAAAAGCATATAAATATCCTCCTGCCGTTCGCGCAGTGCCGGTATCCGGATGGGCACCGTGTTGAGACGATAGAACAGGTCTTCCCGGAATTTGCCTTTTCGCACCCGCTCTTCCAACGGAACATTGGTAGCCGCAATGATGCGCACATCTGTTTTAAACGTGGTGGAGGAACCCACCCGGATGAACTCGCCATTTTCCAACACGCGGAGTAGAAACGATTGCGTGTCTAAGGGCATTTCGCCGATTTCATCCAAAAAAATGGTGCCGCCGTCATAAGCCTCAAAATAGCCTTTTCGCTCGTTGGTAGCGCCGGTAAAAGCGCCTTTTTCATGGCCGAAGAGCTCGGAGTTGATGGTACCTTCCGGTATGGCCCCGCAGTTAATCGCGATAAACTTGTTGTGTTTGCGGGCGCTGAGGGAGTGAATGATTCTGGAAAAGACCTCCTTACCCACGCCGCTTTCGCCGGAAAGCAGCACCGTGAGGTCGGTAGGTGCTACCCGCACGGCCGTGCTCAGCGCCCGGTCGAGCAGTGGCGATTGGCCTATGATGCCGAATCGCTGTTTGATGGATTGGAGGTTGTCCATACGCTGTTGATTTAGGCGACGATTTCCCCGATGAGGGTCGCGCCGGTGACGGTATGGATGCGCACTTGTGCATAGCTGCCGGGCGCGAGGCCGGGCGCTTTGGGAAACACGACCACTTTGTTCTGTGTATTGCGGCCCTTGAACTCCAGTTCGGAACGCTTGCTATCGCCTTCTATCAGAACCTTAAAGGTTTTGCCGATGTCGGCCTGATTGTGGCGCAGAGAGATTTGGTTCTGTAAGCGAATCACCTCGTTGAGGCGGCGTTTTTTCACCTCTTCCGGCACATCGTCGGCATACTTTTTGGCGGCGGGCGTGCCGGGGCGCTCCGAGTAGGCAAACATGTACGACATGGAGTAGTTGGCCCGCTGCATCATGCTAAGCGTATCCTGGTGTTCTGCTTCCGTTTCGGTACAAAATCCGGTGATGATATCAGAGGAGATCGCGCAACCGGGCAGGATGCGTTCTATGGCCTCAATGCGCCCCAGATACCATTCCCGATCATAAGTGCGGTTCATCAGCCCTAATACACGGCTGTTGCCCGATTGCACGGGCAAGTGTATGTATTTGCAAATATTTTCGTGGCGGGCCATGGTGTGCAACACCTCGTCGGTCATGTCTTTGGGATGCGAGGTACTGAAGCGCACGCGCAGGTCGGGATGCACCAAGGCCGTCATTTCCAATAGTTCAGCGAAACTGACCGTCTTTTCGGTTTCCGGATTAAGCCATTTATAGGAATCCACATTTTGCCCCAGCAGCGTTACCTCGCGGTAGCCCCGTTCAAACAATTCGGTTGCTTCGGCCACAATGCTAAAGGCATCCCGGCTGCGCTCACGTCCGCGGGTGTAAGGCACTACACAGAAGGAACACATATTATCGCAGCCCCGCATGATGGAGATGAAGGCGCTTACGCCGTTGCCGTCCAACCGCAGCGGGCTGATGTCGGCATACGTTTCTTCACGGGAGAGAAACACGTTGATGCCTTTCTCGCCTTCTTCGGCGCCGGCCACCAATGCAGGCAGATCGCGATAGGCATCCGGGCCGACTACGATGTCCACTAATTTTTCTTCTTCCAGAAATTTCTTTTTGAGCCGCTCGGCCATGCAGCCGAGTACGCCCACGAGTACGCCGGGGCGCTTGCGTTTCACCTGATCAAATATGCGCAGTCGTTTGCGCACCGTTTCCTCCGCTTTTTCGCGAATGGAACAGGTATTGATGAGGATCAGATCGGATTCTTCAAGGATGCGCGTCGGTGCGAAGCCCTCTGCCGCCAAAACGGAAGCTACAATTTCACTATCGCTGAAATTCATCTGACAGCCGTAACTCTCTATGTAAAAGCGCTTACGCCGTTCGGCGCCGGGCGTTTGTTCTTCCCAAAACAGCGCTTCTCCCTGCCGGGCCTCGTCTATCTTTTTGTCAATGCCGACCAATGTCGGGTTATCGTCATACAGCATTTGCCGCGTTTTTTTGATACAAAAGCCTCTCTCCAACCTCATCGTTCAAAAGGCCGCGCAAAGATAACTTTTTTTGGGAGTTGTGACAAATTGGCAGGCTTTCAAAACTTTACGTCTCTGATCTTTACAAACAAAAAATATATCTCGCAAAGCCGCAAAGCCGCAAAGACAAAACAAAACTTCGCGTCTTAGCGCCTTTGCGAGAAAAAAATTTACCGCCCCTCCCCTACTTTCACCTTCACGCCCTGCGAATGGCTGGTAAACTCCGGCGCGTACATGCACTGTATGGTGGTGATACCGTTGGAAAAATCGCCGTTGTGCGCTACGCGCAGCGGGTATTCAAAAACATAGGTGCCTTTCGGCAGATAGTCCATGAAGAAGTTCGTAGCGGCGTCGCCGGTGCTTTCGTAATAACCCAGGCCGCCCTGCCATTTGTAGGTGCTGAGCACATTAATCGGTTCGAAGCCGCTCGCGCGCATGTCCTTCAGATGGACGTACTCCATGTCGCGGTCCACGCGCAATTCCACCCGCACAATCAGTTTATCGCCGGGGCGCAGTGCGCGATTGTTTTCCAGCGTGCGCAGCACCGGACCGGTATCGGAGGCTTCTTCGCGGAAGAGTTGCTTCTTAATCGTCAGCGGCGTGGCCTCGAAGGTTTTGATCTTGTCCAAATCTTCAAAATACTGCCAGTAGGCACTGCCCCAAGCTACCACTTTATTGGGGTTTTTCACCTTAATGGAGGCCAGGCCGGCATTGACTTCTTTGCCTTCCCAGGAAGTTTTGAAATAGCCGCTACCGGCCTGTGCGTCTGCTTGCGCGGTAGTGATGCGGTCTGCATACATTCGCTGAGTATTTTTATCAAAACTCACCTGCACGGGCTTGTCTGATTCTACTAACCAGTTCTCCCCGAAACCGAGCAGCGCATACACGGCGGAGGCAGTGGCTTTGGTGGTTTTCCAGTTGGTGGTTTGTTTGTTCTTCAGCAGCCACAGTTTGAGTTCTTCCACCGATTTTTCGTCTTTGGCTGCTTCCGAAAACACTTCTATCATCAGTGCATGCGTCTCTATCGGCATTTGATACCAGAAATAGCCGCGGTCGTATTTCCAATACATCCCCAGCTCCTCGGAACGCAGGGCGCGCTCGCGCAGGGAGTTCACGATGGAGCGCGTAGCGGTTGCATTGCCGGAGCGGTGCAGCGCCATGGCCAGCATGCCTTCCTGATAGATTCCTTTTTGCAGCCAGTATTTCACAGCTTGTTCGGTGTAGTAATTCCTCGCCTTTTCGGCGCGTTTTTCGATGGCCAGTTCCGGAAAGAAACTGCGTGCATAGAGGTAGTGAATGACAAGGTGCGAGAGGTGATCGTCTTCCAGCTTGGCCTTGCCTTCTTTCACCCGCTTTTCCAACTCCTCATACTCGCGTGCGATGCGCTCGTCAATGTGGCGCACTGCTTTGGCGGCTACCTCCGTCGCTTTGGCATTGTTTTCGGCGCTGAGGGCCTTGAGTTGGCGCAAGTGGCCGAAGCCCTCTACAATATACTGCGTCATGTACCAGTTTTCCTGCCCGCCGTTGAACCAGGCAAAACCGCCGCTCGGCATTTGCCGCTGCGCTATTTTGTCAATGGCTTCCTGCTGCTCTTTGGCCATGCGGTGCAGATCAAACAGCAGTGCAATGTTTTGCCGCTGCTCCGATTCCTTTTGCGCCGCCAGTACCCAGGGGGTTTCCTGCAACAAAGCGTATTTCAACTCCTCATTTTTCATCAGGTTGCTTTGCAGGGCATCGGTACCTTTCCAGCCGTCAAACACTTTTTTGATATTGGGATGGCTGTTCGTCACCGCCGACGCTAAGGTATTGGCATAGAACCGGTTGAAGACCTGCTCAATACATTCGTAAGGGTACTCCATAAGGTACGGCAGGGCCTGCACAGCGTACCAGGCCGGATTGGAGGTGAATTCCAGTGTGAGTTTGTGGTGCTCCAAAGTGGGCGATTTGGCGTCGCGCAAGTTCGCCAGCGTGAAGGTTTGCGTTTTGCCGCCGCGCACCGACATAGGCAGGGTTTCGGTTACCAACATGCGGTTGGTCAGCACCGGGATGGAGCTTTCTTCTCCGTCGCTGAAAGCGCCCGCCTGCGCGGTGACGCGATGCGTAAGCGCCATGACCTGACCGTACGGAATGCGGAGCGTCCAGGTTAAGGGCGCCGACTGACCGGCCGGAGCGGAGAGGGACACCTGATTATTCGTATTGCCGAGCAGCGCATCCACCGGCTGCATAGTCACAGCGTCAAAAAGTTCTAACCGGGCCGTTCCGGCCAGGGTTTTATCGGTGAGGTTGCTCACCTTGGCGGTAAATTCAATCACGTCGCCCTCGCGCACAAAACGCGGCGCATTGGGCAGTACCATAAGGTCTTTTTGCGTCACCACTTCCCGGCTGAAAGTAGCCGTTTTCAAATCGGTGGTGAGCGCCATACCGAGGAATTTCCAGCGGGTGAGCGCCTCATTCATGGTGAATTTTATAATAACATTGCCCTCCGCATCGGTCATCAGATCGGGCAGGAAAAAGACCGTTTCTTTCAGATTGGTGCGAACGCCGGGCGGTGGAGGAGCGGGTTTTTCTTCTGTCCGTTTTTGCTCTGTGGCAACGGAATCTTCCGCCTGTTTGGCTGCTCTATCACCGGGAAGAGCGCCATCGGCATCCATTATGACAGACATCGGTGCAGGGGCCATTTCCATCATTTCAACATTGCGCGACATCAATCTTTTGCCGTAATAGCCATAGCGCAAATCCATACCGATGAGGCTGCGGTAAACGCGCATTTTTTCCATGACGGGGTATTTGTTCCAACCCACATCCTGCATGCGCGCAGAAGTACTGGAAAACAAGCCGGCCGACCAGCGATTGCGCGAACCGGCGTACGTCGGAAACAGCGACAGTCCCCAATTGTTGGAGGCAAACTGGTCGAGCGAAACGTCGTACATCGCGGCCAGCATTTCAGCGGCTACGCGCTCGCCGTTCGGGCCGCTTATCTTGATGCGCCATTCTTCCTGCTGCCCCGGCAGGAGCTTGTCGCGGAAGGTGGCGTACTCTACTTTCAGTTCTTTGTTATTCCAGGGCACATTGACAAAGTGCTGCTGCGAAAAAACGCGATTGAAGCGCACGGCAGTGGTTTGCACATGAAATCCGCCCCGCTCGCTCTCTCCTATAATTCTGTTGAAATCGAACCATCCCTCAATCTTAAGCCGCTGCGCTTTATCCAGCACTTTTTCATTCCGCTCTGTTTCGAGCAGCAGGTGCAGCGGGCCGCCGGTGGCAGCCAACGGAAGGTGTAGCGCTTCTTCCGGTTGATAACTACTCTTGGGCCGGCTGCTCCAAAAAACGGCATTGGCCGGGGCCTCGCGGGTCTGGCTGTCGTATAAGGTGAACCAGTGTTTGGATTCTATGGGGTTTCCGGCGCCGTCGGCGGTGCGGAGGGTGAGCAGGTAATGGCCGGGGCGCAGGTCTTCCCATTTCAATATCAATTCTTCCGATTCTGCCGTGTTGAACGCGCCTTCCCACAAACGGGCATCTACCGCCAGGTTCTCCATGCGGTGCTCTTCCTGATACGGTAGATTCGGAAATGCCTTTATGAAAGCGTCGCGGCTCAGCAGCGGTTGGTCCGGAGTCGGCCACAGGCGATCCACCAAGGTTCGGTCGGGCGATTTGAGGCGATCTACCGACACGACGCCGATGGCAGGAATTTTTTGCCCGTCTAAGTTGGTGGTGGAAATGCCCAATTTGGGAGTCGTGCTGCGATCAATACTTTCCGGAACCTGTACAGAGGCCAGCAGCGATTGCCAGGCCAATTGTATGGACTTTTCGCCCGACTGGGTTTCGCCGTTGATGTCGGTCACATCGGCATATACCGAGTAGCGGAATGCCGGCTGCCGCTTTTTCGGCGCGGTCGGGTCGGGCGCTGCGGTGAAGGAGACAGAGAAATTGCCCTCGGCATCCGTGCGGGTTTCGCCGTTGGCCAACTCCATCGTTTCGGTTCTGTTAAATCCGCCGCCGCGCCAATACCACCAGGGCAACCAGGGGTAATACACCTCCCGGACTACGCGGTACTGCACCATAGCCCCGTCCACCGCGCTGCCGGCATACGCCTGCGCTTTGCCTTTCACTTCCACTACCTCACCGAGTGCCGGGCTGCCTTCTACCGGCGCCATAATCACTTCAAAGCGAGGCCGTTTGTATTCCTCTACCCGGAAATAGATAGTGGAATTGCCTGCCGAGGATTGCAAATACATCATGCCCGCCAGTCCGCCCGCAGGCGCCTGAAACGAGCCGTTAAAGGTGCCGTAGCGATTGCTGCGCAATTCCTGCTTGCCGGTTTCTTGTCCGTTGGCATCGAAGAAGGTAACCGTCACGGCCTGATTGTCGAGGATGCGCGGCATGCCATCGGCGTCGGTTTCGGTCACCAAGCCTTTGAAATAGACCGTTTGGCCGGGGCGGTATATAGCGCGGTCTAAGAAAAACTGCGTTTGTACCTGTGTTACTCTACGGTAAAAATAGCGATAAGAGGAAAAGGCATTTTCGCTGTGCAGTTTGTCATTGCCTTTGGAAAAAACGCCTTCGAAAGTGGTGTTTTGCGTGACGTTGACCGTCATAGAACCGTCGGCATCGCTGATGTTTTCGGTGAGTTTCCGGGTCTGGCGCTCGCGTTTGGTCCAGTCGTAATTCACCTGATAAAATTCTCCCTTTACGCCCGGCATAGGGGCGCCGCTGTGACGATCGAGCAGCAGAAATTCTGTGCCGTCTTCTCCGCCGCTGCGATTGAGGAAGGCGATGTTCGATACCTGAATGGTGAGGAAACCGGCCGTGTGCTCTTTAATTTTAAACTTATCATTGTCAGAAATAATAATGGCGTAAAAGCCCGGCGCCAGTCCCTTCAGTGCAGCCTCTGTGCGGTGTGCGCGGTAATCGCCGAGGTCTTTCCAAGCAAGGCTCAGTTGTTGTGCGGGTTTTATTTTGTCGAGCCAGTCTAAGTCTTTGGCGGTTTCGTAACGTTGCAGGCGCTCGCGATCGGTCCATTGCAGCGGTACAATTTTAATATGCGCTGCTGTGATGTTTTGATATTCAACGGATACCAAAACCGATTGGCCCGGCACGCTCACTTGCTCGGCCTGCATGATCAGGCTTTTGGCAGTAATACCGGCTTTGGTGGCAGCGCACAATTCGGCGCCGAGCGTACCCGGAAACGCTTTAATCACCCGGTCGCAAATCGCAACGGCTTCACGCAATGCCCATTTTTTGTCGTCTTCGTCCATTTTGGGGTCGTAGTCCTGTCCCGACTTTACCTGCCACTCCGCCACGGCGTGCCAGTATTCCGCGATAAGCGGCTCTTTGGGGTATTGCTTTGCGCTGCGCTCCAGGGCATTTTTATACAATTGTTCTTTGTCGGGATGGGTGGAATGCTCATAAGCAAATTTGAGTCGCTTGAGATCGGCATCCAAATGCGCCGGCAAATCGGATTGCGGCGTGCGCAGGCGCAACAACTGCTGAAACAGCAACACTGCCCGATGATGGAAAGAACTCGTATCTCTTGTGGAAAAAGAATGTTGGATAAAATCCTGTGCCGGTGCGAAGGCTTGTTCCTGCTCTAAATAGAAGCGATAGGCCGGCTTGGAGAGGTAGCCCCGCTCGTTGGAAAAATGGTCAATGGCACGGTGTGCGAGGAAATCGAACAGGGAAGGGCGCAGTTCGTCGCTGAGCTTGGCCGGGGTCGTCACGGCATCGTATTGTTGAATGGGCACGTTCTCCAAGCCGCTGTGCCGCACGGAGGCGAGGTACAAGCGAGCACTTTCATCGGCGAGCTGCGCCATGCTCCAGGTTTTAAGATCGGCAGGGCGAAAATCGGCAATGGTGCTGCGGTCTTCCAACTGGTAACGGTTCTGTTCCAAATAGCTGAAATACAATTCGCCGAGCACAGACTCCAACACGGCGCGCGCCGGATGCGGGGCTTTTTCGGCTTCGGCTTTCATGGCGAGAATAGAGGCTTCCATACCTTCTTCTTCCAACTGCTGAATGTAGCGCGACTTGTACAGCAGCGTTTTTACCATCTCCGAGGGCTGATTGTCGCGCAGGGCCTGACCGTAAAGGCGATTGACGGATTCCAATGCCGACTGGTACAATCCTCTTTGTTCTAAAGAGTCTATGCTTTTCCACTCCTGCTTGTAAGGGTCGTCGCTGCCGTGGGTCATGCTTTTACTGATTTTGGAGGGTTGTGAGCAGGCCGGAAAGAATACCGGCAAAAGTAAGACCAGCGCCAGCAGCCGTGCGCAAAGGTTCGATGTCCGCATATAGATTGGTTTTCATTTGTACAAAGAAATGCCGAGTTCCGTAAATTTACGGCAAAACCGGTGTAATAACAATAGGGGCATCGGGGTTAGTATATATTGTTAAGAAATAGTTGAGCTTTTTCTACTTTTGACCCGATGAGTACCATGAGAATATATTTTCACCTCCTTTCCTGCGCCCTTCTACTTTCGTTCCTGTCCAATAAAATAAGCGCTCAAAGCGCCACGGAACTCAAAGACCCGGCCGTGAATTTCGGCCTGCAGGCCGGCGTTATTTTCCCCAGTACCTTGTTCCGGGTGCGCGCCAATGAGGCCGTTTCGGAGGGCATTGTGTATTCCATTGATCCCAAAACCGGTGTTCAATTCGGGGGTACCACCACTTTCCGGTTGAGCAGTAAATGGCAATTGCAGGCCGGCATGATGCTGCTCATGCGCAACTACGATGGCGTCGCAGCCTCGCCCGATGAGCGCCTCAGCCTATCGTTCAGAACCACCATTTATGAAGTTCCCATACTGATGACCTACTACCAACGGATCGGCAATCAGATGCTGCTCAGCCTCGGCACGGGCGTCAATATGCAATCGCTGCCCAGCAACCTGCGCGTGACCGACGGCCGCTTAGACGTATTCTCCGTGAAACGCTCCTTTACTGTACCGAGCAGTCTCACCACAGCGGGAATAGAATTTCGCAAAAAAGACGCCGGCGGCTTTTTCATCGGCCTGTCTTATTGCATCACGCCCTTCCCGTTGTACGATACGCGCATTACCGCCAGGTTCGATGGCGTTGACCGGTTCTTCGTGCTCCCCCACATCGGCGATTATTTCAGCATTGTCGGGCGGTATTATCTGGATTGAGCGTAGCTCGGATCGCCCTATTCCTTTACAAACCGCATCACCTCTTGTTGTCCTCCGGCCGTCAGGCGCACAAGGTACATTCCGGTGGGCAGCCCGCTCAGGTCGAGTTCCTCCTGCAAGACGCCGGCAGGTAGCGCGCGACGTTGCAGCAGGCGGCCTTTCATGTCCATGAGGAACAACTCGCCATCCGATGCAGCATCCTGCGACCGGCGCAGTGTGATGTAATCGCCGGCAGGATTGGGGAAGAGGTCGAAGGTTAAAGGAGAAACGTTAACATGCGGGAAGTTGAGCGCAACGGTATTGAAATATTCAAAAACGCCGTCGTAGTCCACTTGCCGGAGACGGTAGTAGTTGAGACCGGGCAAGGGGTCGGCATCGGGAAGGCTGTACGCCTGTGGCACGGTAGTAGTGCCTGCGCCGGATACGCGGCCGATTTCTTTCCACACCTGCCCGTCACCGCTCCGCTCCACGGCCATATAGTCGTTGTTGAGTTCTGTGGCGGTGGCCCAGGTGAGCAGGGCGGTTTTATCATCCTCTTTTTCGGCTTTGAAATAGAGGAGTTCGATGGGGAGTACGCCGAGGCTTCCTATCGCGAACGGCGAAAGGCTGGTGATGCCGCTGCGCGAGCGGGTAAATGGCCCTATACCGCTTGCCACGCCGGATACGTCGCCCTCCCATTTCACACCGTTAAAGTGTGCCACATAACAGTCGAGTCCAGAAAAACCGCTGCCTTCATCCGCTCCATTCCACTGCAATGTGAGTGTAAGGGTGCCTACGGGGCCATCGGCGGTAACATCCCAACTGCGATTGACGACCTTATCTGAAATGGGCGCCCCCGACATGCCGCCGGTCAGCACAGCATCGCGCACTTTCACATTGTACACGCCGGAGCCTGTACTGCGATTGAGCGTAGCGGGGTTGTACCGCGAGTTGCCCACAGGAAACTGAACGGGCGTAGTGCTTACGGTTCGTTTTAATATACCTGTGCCGTTCGTTCGGATATAAGAATCTATGGAAGCCCCGATGATGGAGGCCGACGGGGATATAGTCAGGTTGCTGTTTCCCAACGCTAAATGGCCGTCCGTCAGAATCAACTGGTTGTTGATGGTGACAGCATTGGTGAGCGCTACATCCAACTCATTATCAACGGTGAGGCGTGCGCAGGATGCGGGCAATCCATTGCCGGTTGACTGTGCGGTTGTGCCGTTGTAAACGTAGTTGGCGGCGGTGTTGAAGGCACGAGAGCCGCTTACACGAACATTGCCCGTTGCGCCCGACGAGGTTATCCCATCTTCAGAGCGAATGCCAAGCGTGCCGCCGGGCGCTAAAGCAAACGTTCCGGCCCCGCCGAGGAAGGCGCCGGCTTCGGCCATTTGCAGGAATACGCCGTTATTCACCGTGAAGTTTATGACCTCGCTGACGATCCCGGTTCCACCGGAGATAAGTGTCTGAGGGCTGCCGTCGCCGTTGAATATAATATGGCCGTTGGCGGTGTTGGTCTCCGTGATGGTACCGGCAGTGTGCGTAAAGTTCCCGGCTACATTCATGGTACCGGTAGAGTTATTTCCAAGCGTTCCATTTGACATGTTATGCGTTGCCCCCCCCGAATCGAGCGTATAGTCGCCCTCAATATTGAGGGTGCTTGCATTATTGCTTGTCATGAAGAATTGGGCCGTACCGCTCAGATGAAAGTCAGATTGGATGGTGGCGACAGATGTGCCTGAGTTGTTATTGCCCCGCAAAGTAAATGTTCCACCTGACTGATTGAAGCTGCCGCCGACATTTAGATCCGCAGAACCAGCAGCGTTAACTCCGCCAGTTTTAAGGTTGAATGTCCCGCCGCTCATGTTAAAATCGCCGGTTATGTTCAGCGTAACCGAACGAGCACCCGTAGCGCCGGCAAAAGTGCCGCTTGTCAGAATGAAATCCCCACCTACATTAACCGTCGTGGTGCCTGCCATTCCTGCCGCTATGCGAAGTTCGCCGGTTCCAGTGTTGGAATGGCTCAAGTTTCCCATGCAAGTCAGGTTTGCATTCATTGCAACAGAGTTACCGGTTTCTCTGATAAAAGCCACATTCCCAAAGGTTTGATCCATCCCGTTGGGGTAGCCGTTACCGATAATGTGACAATTGGAGTTTACATGCCAGATGGCAGGAGGTACCGTTCCGCCATTCATGTCATGTACATACGTTGCTCCATCATTGAAGGAGATTGCACCGTCAATCGTTATCGTTCCGGTAGAAACCCGAGTGAAAGTTCCGTTTACCACCATGGCCGCGCCGGCATTTATTGTAAAATTTCCACCCGTCCGGGTTAATGCACCATGTACAACAAGGTCGCTGCCCATTCCGTCGGCAACAATCATATTACCCGTTTGCGTTACCGTGCCGCCTATGTCAATGACCGTTTGGTCAATGGTTGCAGCGCTATTGAATGTAATGTTGTGCCCATTGCGAATAGAAATACCGTCGCTGTTGGCAGCAGTGGGCGTGGTAATTGCCGGCCCCCAATTGGCGCCGTTGTCGGTAGATACTTGCCATGAGCCGAAGTTACTCCAGTTTCCCGTGGCCACATTGGAACGGTATAGCGTCTGCCCCCACGCCGCGCCGCCGGTCAGCAGCACAACGACCGTCAGGGCGGCTATGAACAATGATTCCCGGAAACGGGTATAGAAATGGGGACGTAAAGAAGTATGGGCGCTTCTTTTTGAGAAGAGTAGCGGTTGCGTAATCATGATTTTCAGGATTTTACTTCGATCTTTTAGTGAATGAATGCAGGGTAGCTCGAAGGGATGGCGTTATTGCGCCGTATAGTCACGGAGCAAATGTAAGGTTATTTATTAATTCGTAATAATCCATTAAGGTTTTAGCGTAGAAAAGGCAAAAGTCTATAGGTAATGCTCTTTTTTTATCTGCCGGTTCGCTCAGGCCATAAACTCCCAAGCCGTGCGATAAATGCCGTGTTGTTCGCAGTAACTCAGCAAATCGGAATAAAACGGATTGGCGCCGACGGTGGCGCTGTCGCCGATAACGACCAAGAGTTTTCGGGCGCGGGTCATGGCCACGTTCATACGGCGGTAATCGCCGAGAAAACCGATCTCGCTTTTGGCGTTGGAGCGCACCAGAGAGATATACACCACATCGCGTTCCTGCCCCTGAAAGCCGTCAATGGTATTTACACTCAAAGGAGCAGAAGCCAACAGGGGGTCTGTTTCTACTGCTTTTTTGATGTATTCGGCTTGTTCCCGATAAGGCGAAATGATGGCCACAGAAGGCAGTGGTCGGTCGTGGTGCGCTTCGATGAGCTGGTACAGGTGTTCGCGCAGGATGTGAAATTCATCGGGGTTGAAGCGACTCTGCGATTCCTCGTGCGTTTGCTCTTCAAAGCCGCAGCCGGCGGTGTCTATAAATTCTAATGGAAAATGCTCCCCGATGTCCAGGCGGTGCGCGCTCACAGTTTCGTGCGATTTGAGGCGCAAGCCGTAAAACCGGCGGTTGGAAAAACCCATGATGACCTCGTGCATGCGGTACTGCACCTCCAGCATGGGCGCATACGGCATAAAGAGGAGGCAGCGCTCCATGAGGCTCAGGTTGAGTCCTTCCCGGCGTGCCTGATCGGATTTCACGGTGGGCGGCAACTGAAAAGGATCGCCGGTGAGCCATACGCGGGAGGTCCGAAGGATGGGTATCCAGGAGGCCGGTTCGAGCGCCTGCGAGGCTTCGTCTATTACGGCCGTTCGGAAATGTCGTTTTTCGAGCACCTTTTGCGCAGCGCCCACCAGTGTGCACGCAATGACCTGTGCGCCGTCCAGAATTTGCTCTATAATGCGGTCTTCGAGCGTATTGGCCCAGGACGCCAACTGTTTGGCTTCGTCGAGCAATTGGCGGCGCTCGCTGCGTTCCTCCGAGCCGAACTGCCGCCGGAAGCGCCGCGCCTGCCGGCGACACTCCGCCGCCTGAATGCGCACTTTTTTTACGTTTTTACTTTCCGGGTGGCTTGCCGCCAACACCTCCAGCGTGTGCGACAGTATGCTCTCATCCACGCGGGAAATATTGCCGATGCGCACTACAAATAAGCCCTGCGCGGCCAGGCGCTCGGTGAGCAAATCCACGGCGGTATTGCTCGGGGCGGTTACCAATACAGTGGTTTCTGTTTGGCAGGCGGCTTTTACCGCTTGCACGATGGTGGTAGTTTTGCCGGTGCCTGGCGGACCGTGGATCACGGCTACATCGCGGGCCGAGAGGGCCTCGCATACGGCCTTGTACTGAGAGGGATTCAGTCCGGGTATGGGCGACAAGGGCGTTTTTTCGTCAAACTCCGGCTGCTTGCCGCCGGTCAGTATGGCACGCAATTCGGCGATGCGGCCCTTTTTGGCTTGCATGATTTGTTTGAGCGCTTTTTCCATTTCGGCGTAGCTGCGATCATCAAAGAGCAGGTCAACGCCGGTGAGGCCCTGATCGCTCCAATCGGGAATGTCTTGGGTGTTGAGGATAATTTTCATGCGGTTTTTATCCAAATAATGGATGACGCCGCTGTACTCGCCCCGGTGTACGCCCTCTTTACGGGTAAAAAAGCTGACGGTTTTGCCTTCGCGAAATTGGTGCTCGTTGCGGTCGCCGGGCGTTCGTTCCACCACCACAAAGGCGCGGTCGCCGATGGTGTAGCCCTGCTGTGCCACACTGACCGGATACCAGCAAAAGCCCTCCGCTTTGCGCTCCTCCAGCGACAAGCGCTGCACCTTCCGGCGAAACTGAATGAGGTCTTCTTCTTTTTCCTGCTGGAGCAGCGACCATAGTTTATCGAAGTGCTGCTGTGTGCTTTCTGTCATCGGTTCGTTTTTTCTCGCAAAGGCGCAGAGACGCAAAGTGGAGATATTTTTTCTCGCGAAGGCAATTTTATCTTTGCGGCTTTGCGAGATATATTCAGCACGCTCTCACATTGCTATTCCTCCCGTCCTCCGGCAGCCGGCGGTTTAGGCAGGGCGCGTTCGGAGGCTTCTGCCGATATGGTATGGCCAAAGAAAATGGCGTTGGCCAGCAACTTATTGGTACCGTACCAGAAAGCGCGCAGGTTGGTATTGTCTGCGAAACTGACAACCCGGCCTTGCCCCACAGCACTCACTACCGCCCCGGCGGAGTTGCGTATCTGCTCGTTGTAACGGGCATTCAGGTAGCCGCTGAGCAACGGATTGGCCGTATATACTAAAGGTGTGGCATAGGTATTGCGGGCCGGCTCGAAGTACAAGTTGTTGTTGCGGAATACCGGCAGGCGCTCGCGGATGTATCCGTAGCCCAAAGGGTGGGAAATGTCGAGGAGGTTTTCGAAGATGGCGCCGGAGGTGCGCAGGGCGCCCCGGTCGTCGGACAATTGGCCGTAAGGCCGTCGGACTTGAAGCGTACTTTGATCCTCGCTTTTATCGCGGCGAAGTTCTACGAAGGCCAGACCTGCGTTGCGCACCCATTGTACAGCGTCCTGATAGGTAATGAGCGTGCCGCCGTTGCTCACCCATTCTTTCAGCTTGTCGCCCGACAGCGCGCCGTAGTTGCCGCCCGGCATAATAATGACGTTGTAGCGATTCAAGCTGATGCGGTTAGCAGCGCCGGTTTCTACTTTCGTCACCTTCATATCGTAGCGCTGATCGAGCAGGTGCCATATTTCGCCGGCATCGGTACTGCGCACCCCCTCCCCTACCAAGAGCAGCACTTCTGGTAGTTTGAGCGGCCGGAAATCACCGCTGCCGAGGTCAATGCCTGTGGGTGTAAGCCCGGTGTCCATGTCGTAAAAGCGTACACCGGCCATTTGGGAAGCGAGCGTGACTAAGCTGTGTATTTGCTCCGGCGTTTTGTTTTGACCGGCTACCGACAACATAACGGTTCCCGGCGGATAACTTCGCTGATCAAGGGCAAAGGGTTGAGAAGCTACCTTCATACGCAAGCCCTGACTCATTAAATAATTCAACGCTTTGGGGGCGAAATATTCCGTCCATTCCATCAGGTAAGCGTATTCGCTGAATTCCGGTGCGGGCGTTTCGGTGAGGGCTGCGGCATTGGCAAGTTTGGCGCCGAGAAGCCCGTCGTCAAAAGCGCGTTTTTCCAAAGCGGCATAGGCGAGGTTGAAAGCCATGGGATACGTCCAGCCGGAGATGTCGTAAAAAATGCTGTCTTCAAAGGCAGTCCGGTGCTCGAAGATGCCGTGAATGAGGCGGTATTGCGCCTGCTCTAAAGGCACCACAAAGGCTTCTCCTTTGTCAAACTGATGTCCGCCGGCGGAAACGGATTTTCCCAATTGATAGACCTCAATCTGATGGCGTTGCAGTATTTCTATAAAAGCCGCAGTGCGTCCACGGTCGGTCGGTTCTCCGAAAATGTATGCTTTTCGATTGTCGTTGCGAGCTTCTTCCAGCCCGCTGGTATAAAAATCGCGCTGGAACGTCAGCAAGTCTTTTTTCATTTCGCGCACTGCCTTATGTGTGGACAGCGAGGTAGCTACCTGATTGCGAATGGTGAAGGCAAAGGTCAGCTCTCCGTTTTCGCTCTCCTGTACATGACCGCGCGAGCTGCCCTGTTCAAAAAGGATGCCGATGCAGCCGTTGGCGTCGGGGTAAGTAGAGCCTTTGCCGTAGTAGAAATCATCGTAGCCCTCCTTACTATAATAGAGCGAACCGATGGCATCCAATGCTTCGGCGTGGTAATTGCCGATGCGCTCGGTCAACTCCTGATTCATCTTGGGCGTAAGGGGGTGTACGCGCGAGGGCACGCCGGGCATAAAGAAAAAGGTGGAATTGGTGCCCATCTCGTGGTGATCCGTGAGCACATTGGGTTTCCATTCGTGGAAGATGCGCACCCGGCCCTGGCTTTCGGGGAGTTGCGCGGGAAGCCAGTCGCGGTTGAGATCAAACCAGTAGTGATTGCTGCGGCCCCTCGGCCAGGGTTCTGTGTATTCGCGGTCGGCAGGGTCGGCTGTAAGATTTTTATTGCGATGCGTATTCACCCAGGAGGCAAAGCGATTGAAGCCGTCGGGGTTGAAACAGGGATCAAAAATAATAACTACCTCGTCCAGCAGGCGGTCAATGTCGCGGTTTTTTCCGGCAAGGAGATAATAAGCCACCAAAGGCGCGGCATTGCCTCCGCTGGGTTCGTTGCCGTGAATACTGTAGCCCTGATACAAAACAGCGGGCACCTTGTTGATGTCCACGCTACCCGATTTGGCGGGATTAGTGAGGGCTACATGCTGGCTCTTAATGTCCTCCAGCACCTTTTGATTTTTCTCCGAGGTGATGACGAGGTGTATGAGCGGGCGGTTTTCGTAGCTGCGCCCGTGTTCTATCAGCTTAGCCTTGGGCGAAGCCGCCGCCAGCGCTTTCATGTACCCCAACAACTGATCGTGGCTGAGGTGCCATTCCCCGATCTGATGACCGAAATAGGATTCCGGTGTAGGGATACTTTTATCGTAGGTGATGTCCGGCAGGAAATAAGTGAGCGGTTGCTTTTGTGCAAAGGCTGCGGCGCACCAAAGCCAGAGCGCGATGAGGATGTACTGTTTAGTGGTCACAATAGCGCATTTAAGGATAAAGCGGTAAAAGTACAAAGTGGGCGGGAAAAAGTGATTCCAAATGCGATATACCCTGAACACATGAATCATGCAACACATAAACAGGTTGGTGTAACGCCCGTTGGTCGGTATAGGGCGATCTTTGTGCTGTAATAATCGTATAACAAAAAACCAAATTCGATTACGAGAAGAGAAGACAAAATCAATCCAAATGAATAAATTATTAAGAGGCGGAATTGCAGGTATCGGAGCTATGAAATTAGGCGGCGGTTGCCTTGGCACCGTTGTAGTATTTGTAGTTATCCGGTTATTGCCGGGACAATGTAGCTAACCTTATTTCAATGGTAACATAGCAGATGCAGTTGAGCATTCCTTCGTACAAATTAGCCCTGGCCACGTTTCGATGTGGTCAGGGCTAATGATTTTAAGCGAATGAAAAACCTTGCTACTTTTGCGCCTCAATAGATAACCGATATCCCATGCGTGAAATAAATTTTTGTAAAACTATCGCTCTCTTCGCCCTGGCCACTCTGTTCTACTCATGCGGCGGCAATGCCGATGCGGTGCAGGATGAACAGAAAAAGGATAACAATCCTGCACCGGAGGTAGAACCCGACACCACCGTTTGGCCGTTACAAGAAGGCTACTATGTGCTCAACTGGCCGGACCTGGCCATACCGGACTACCGGGAGGAATACAACGAAGAAATACAGCAGGAGGTCAGTATTCCGCTGTTCAGAGATGCGGTGAAAAAACTCGACGGCCAATTGGTGCGGATAATGGGGTTTTTCATTCCACTTGATGAGAATCCGGAAGAGGTCTTCTACGTTTTGTCGCAGTTTCCCAATTCACAATGCTTCTTCTGCGGCGCTGCAGGGCCGGATTCGGTCATGGACCTGCTGCCCGCATCGAAACTGACCAACATCAAAATGGACGACCACGTCACCTTTCAAGGCCGCTTGCGCCTCAACGATGAAGATGTGATGTTTCTCAACTACATCCTTGAGGAGGCCGAGTTGGTAAAATAAAAAAGCCGTTTCAACTTTCATTGAAACGGCTCATTCTAATTGTTCATTTGTAGCCCGTACGGGAATCGAACCCGTGTTACAGGAATGAAAATCCTGCGTCCTAACCCCTAGACGAACGGGCCTTTTGTAAAGAAGCGCTACCCCCTTTTTTCAAAAGCGCGACAAAGATACAAGCGTTTCGGAATCTGTCAAGCCTTTGCCCAACTTTTTTTATTTTCTCTTTAAAAATACAGCCTTCAAACATCCCTTTGCGGGAAAAAGTTCCTCACAAAGGATGGAATACTTACCTTTGCCTCGCGAAATTTGACACTGAAATAACACGGCAATCTCGCCGTTATCCAGATATTGTTGTTACTTTTACACTAAGCAAAATTAGTACGCTTAAAATCATCTTCAATTATGGCAAAAAGAATTGCAATCAACGGTTTCGGCCGCATCGGCCGCCTTACATTCCGCTATCTGGTAGCCAATCCGGATGTAGAAGTCGTGGCCATCAATGACCTCACCGACAACGCCACCCTCGCCCACCTGCTCAAGTACGATTCGGTGCAGGGCAAATTCAACGGAACGGTGAGCGCCGATGAGGAAAACATCTACGTCAACGGCAAAGCCATCCGCGCGCTGGCAGAGAAAGACCCCACTCAACTCCCCTGGGGCAAATTGAATGTAGATGTGGTGCTCGAATGCACCGGGCGCTTCACCGATGAAGAAAAAGCCGCTATGCACTTGCAGGCAGGCGCTAAAAAAGTGCTCATCTCGGCGCCGGCAACCGGTAATGTACCCACCATTGTGTTGGGTGTAAACGACGAAAAAATCCAGCCCGATTTCAAAATCTACTCCAACGCATCCTGCACCACCAACTGCCTCGCGCCGATGGTGAAAGTGCTCGATGACGCTTTCGGCGTGGAAATGGGCCTGATGACCACCGTGCATGCCTACACGGCCGATCAGAACCTGCAGGACGCTCCGCACCGCGACTTGCGCCGCGCCCGCGCCGCAGCCGTCTCCATCGTACCGTCTTCCACCGGCGCCGCCAAAGCCGTCGGCTTGGTATTGCCCCACCTGAAAGGCAAACTCAACGGCAGTTCCATGCGCGTACCCGTGCCGGACGGCTCTGTGACCGACCTTACCGCCATCCTCAAAAAACCGGCTACCAAAAACGAAATCAACGCCGCTTTCAAAGCCGCTTCGGAGGCTCGCCTCAAAGGCATCCTCGAATACTGCACCGACCCGATCGTATCGGCTGATATCATCGGCAGCAAATACTCTTGCATCTTCGATGCCGAATTGACGATGGTGAACGAAAACATGGTCAAAGTAATCGGCTGGTACGACAACGAGGCCGGCTACTCCTCCCGTATGGCCGATATGACCGTGCTGATTTAAGCTGTATATTGCAAGCTGCGAGCTTCGAGCTGTGAGTTCTTGCAACCGTAGCTCACAGCTCGCAGCTAAACCCGTCACAACACAGAAAAACATGCAACTCAATTTCTCCGGCAAAAAAGCCCTCGTCCGGGTGGACTTCAACGTGCCGCTCGACAAGCAATACCACATCACCGACGACACCCGCATCCGGGAAGCATTGCCTACCATTCAGCACATTATAGCGGAAGGCGGCGCGGTGATCCTGATGTCGCATTTTGGAAGGCCCCTGGCCAAGCTAAAAGAAGACGGCAGCATCAACGTGGAGAAGTTTACGCTGCGCCATGTGGTCGGGCCGTTGTCCGAACTACTGGGTCGGCACGTCCATTTTGCAGACAACTGCACCGGACCGGCTGCTGAAAATGCGGCTGCGTCGCTCCAGCCCGGCGAAGTGTTGTTGTTGGAAAACACCCGTTTCCACGAGGAAGAGGAAAAGGGCGACGAAGCTTTTTCCCAACAATTGGCTGCACTGGCAGATGTGTATGTCAACGATGCGTTCGGATCGGCGCACCGGGCGCACGCTTCCACCACCATTGTGGCAAAGTTCTTTCCCAAAGACCGCAAGAGCTTCGGTTTCCTCATGGAAAAAGAGCTGAAAAACGCGGCCAAAGTGCAAAAGGACCCGGAGCGCCCGCTCACCGCCATCATCGGCGGGGCAAAGGTGTCAGATAAAATAAAATTGCTCGATCGCCTCGTGGAATTCGTGGATACCCTCATCATCGGCGGCGCTATGGCTTATACCTTCTTCCGGGCGCAAGGCGGCGCTACCGGCAATTCCTTGGTGGAAGAAGACAAACTCGATTTGGCGCTCAGCCTTATTGAAAAAGCAAAAAAACGCGGTGTTGTGCTATTGCTTCCCGTGGATTCTATTGCAGCCGATGCCTTTGCAGAAACGGCGGCCCATCGCGTTGAGCCGAGCAACGCCATTTCCGACGGTTGGATGGGCTTAGACATCGGTCCTGAAGCGCAAAAAACCTTTTCTGAGGCGATTCTCGGTTCCAAAACCATTTTCTGGAACGGCCCGATGGGCGTATTTGAAATGGCGCCTTTTGCAGGCGGCACCAAAACCATCGCTGAAACAGTGGCCCGCGCCACGAAAGAAAACGGCGCCTTCTCTCTCATCGGCGGCGGCGACTCGGTAGCGGCGATCAACCAACTCGATCTCGGCGATCAGGTCAGCTTCGTATCTACCGGCGGCGGCGCTATGCTGGAATTTATGGAAGGCAAAGTGCTCCCCGGCGTGAAGGCCATAGAGTCGTAAATGTTCAACATCTCCACTTTCGTAACCCACAGGGCTGCCCGCGCTGTGGGTTTCGCCTTTGTAGGCTCCGGGTTGGTCCTCGGCAGTTGGGCGGCGCTCATACCGCACATCAAGCAAAAATTTGCATTGGACGAAGCCCAACTCGGTCTGTTATTGCTTTGCCTCCCGGCGGGGATCATCCTGATGAATCCGCTTTCCATACCCATTTTGCGGCGATTCGGCGCGGTGCAAAGCACGTTTTGGTTGCTCCTCCTATGTGGCAGCACGTTTATTTTGCCTGTCGTCCTGCCCTCTTTATGGCAAGTGGCATCGGCTTTGTTTTTGCTGGGCATGACCTTCTCGGCACTCAACATTGCCATGAATACCTGCGCATCCTTGCTGGAACAAAAAGCCGGACTGCGCATTTTTTCCACCTGCCACGGATTGTGGAGCGCCGGCGCTATGACGGGGTCGGCACTCGCAGGCGCCGCTACGGGCAGCGGTATAATACCCTCCATGTATGCCATCCTATTGGGCATCGGCATAGCCGGATTGGCACTCGCCATAAAAGCCGGCCTGTACCAGGTGCCGGAGGACGCACCTCCGCCTCGGGAGGAAAAGCAAAAAAAAGGCGGTTTTGTGCTGCCGAACAAAGCGCTTCTGCCGCTGATTATCATTAGCTTGTGTACCAACCTTACAGAAGGCACTATGACCGACTGGTCGGCGGTGTACATGCGCGAAGTGGCGGGCGGCACGGCGGGTTTGGCGGGGTTGAGCTTTGCTGTGTATGCGTTTTTTATGGCCGCCGGGCGGTTTTTGGGCGATGGAGTGATCGCGCGGTTCGGCGGAAAAATAATTTTGCAAATCGGCGGCATCATGGTAGCCGTCGGGTTGGCCATTGCCGTGCTGCTCCCCTACCCTGTTGCCGTGCCGTTCGGGTATGCATTGGTGGGCGCAGGCGTTTCGCTCGGCGCGCCGATCTTGTACGCTGCGGCCTCCAAAGCGCCAGGCATGGCCAAAGGAGCAGGGCTGGCCACCATGAACACCTTCGCCATGATGAGCTTTTTGACCGGACCGGCCCTAATCGGTTTTGTTGCCAAGCTGTTCAGCCTGCCCATCGCCTTCGGCGTAGTGGCGCTGATCGCGGTTTTGTGGTCGTGGAAGGCGAGAAGGTTGGAGGGATGAGATTTCTCTGCAAAAAATGTATAGCTCACCTCAATGAGCTAAATATTTTTTCACATAGCAAGAGGTGTCAACGAATTACAAGTCTCAGGCCAAGTATCTCATTTTGATTGAGAATGTGTAAGCCGTAAATTCCGGCGGGCAGTCTCTGCAAAGTGATTTCATTCTCTACAATGATGCCCCTGTGTTTCACTCTACCCATGACATCCCTTAGTTCATAACGATATTGCCGACCGTCAAGGCCGCTTATTAAAAACTTTTCACTGCCCGGGTTAGGATAAACAAACACAGCAGGGGGAGTTCCCGGCTCCGGTTGAGTAGAAACAGTGCTACATAGCTCATTAATCTCCAGTCTCGAATTACACCCCTCCAAGTTGCCTCCTATATATATGTTGTTGGAAGGCACGGCTATGTAGTCGCATATAGAACGAACGGAGCAATAAGACAAATTTGGGTTGCCGGTAAGTGTGATGTGTTGTTCAATGGTGTATAAACTGTCTATCCCGCTCAGGCTTTGCAAATTTATGTTTTGGGTAATTTCAAGCCAGCCTGCAAGGGTTGTGAGGCTGTTCAATCCTTGTAAATCAGTTAGAGCGTTATTTCGTATAATCCTGAGAACCAGTTCCACAGTGGTGACGCCCTCTAACCCGACGAGGGTTGTCAGGGATGGGTTATCCTCGACGGTTAAGCCCTTCAGATGCGAAATATTGCTCAAGGCACTGATATCGTGTAGTGCCGGATTATTCCAAATGACAAGAAAATTGTTGATGGCATGGAGGTTTTCCAACCCATTAAGGGTGAGAAGGGAAGTATTATGACTTATATGGAGGTAATCGCCGATGGAGGCGAGGTTATTCAACCCTTGAAGGGTGGTCAAAAGCGGGTTGTACCGAATATCAAGGTGGCCGCCGATTTGCATCAGATTTTCCAAGTGGTGCAAATTACTCAAGCTGTTGTTGTTTGTAATATAGACACTCGAGCTGATGGAATCCAAATTGTGAAGCCCGTAAAGATTTGGCAGTTCCGGATTGTATTGAATATACAAGGTAAACACACTGCTGATGTTGCTCAATGCGCTGATATCTGTAAGGCTGTTGTTATATTGTATTTGCAAGGTTGTACCAAGAGTAGTGACGTTATCTATATTATTATTATTAATAACGAGAATGTCGCCAAGTGAAGAGAGATTATTAAGCC
This sequence comes from Saprospiraceae bacterium, assembly GCA_019638385.1. Lineage (GTDB taxonomy): Bacteria > Bacteroidota > Bacteroidia > Chitinophagales > Saprospiraceae > UBA2329. The sequence goes on from JAHBTW010000001.1 coordinate 725,755, forward strand.
CATTGAGATTACTGAGCGAGGAGTTGTTTAAAATCTGAAGTGCATCGCCTATAAAAGATAAATTCTCCAACCCGCTTAGGTTATTCAAACCGGGTAACTGATCTATCCTCAGCGAACGCCTTATAGTTCTGAGGTTTTGAAGGTCCTACAGGTGCGCGAGGGATGGATTGTTCCAAATGGTTAAATTGTTCGATACACCGCGCAGGTTATTCAATCCTCGCAAAGAAGTGAGGGCCGGGCAATTCGAAATGACTAAAAAACTTATAGAGTCAAGTACGATAAGACTGTCAAGATTGGTAATGTCGCTCCCGGAAATAGTAAGGTGTCCATTGATCTGCGAACAACCGTAAGTAGCCGGAAAGTTATCAATTTGAGATTGGGTAGTGAATGTGAAGTTGTTCAACTGACATGGTTGGCCATACAACACAACAAGACTCATAGACATGCATGCCCAGAAACAGAATAAAGCACGGCGGTTTTTCATAAAAGTCCAATTTTAGGTTAGCTATTGCAAAAATAGGAATTACCTTCGCACCAACCAAAAACGACGCATACTATGAAATTCCAATTCCTTTCTCTGTTCGCGCTGCTCGCGCTTCCCGTTTTTACACTGGCTCAAAAAGACTGCTCCGCGTATTTCCCCTTTGAAAAAGGGAGTGCCTGGGAATATACCAATTACAACAAAAAAGGCGCTCTGACCTCCGTAACGGCTCAGGAAGTGGGCATCGTGGAAGAGGTGGACGGCGTTACGGAGGCCCAGGTCAAACAGACCATTTCGGACGACAAGGGCAAGGTTGTAAATGACGGCTCTTATATCATCAAGTGCAAAGACGGTACCCTTTTTATCAACGTGGAAGACATGCTCAGCCCGGAAATGCGGGAGGGCCTCGGCAGTCTGGATATGTCGTTCAGCGGAGATGCGCTGATGTTGCCTTCCAACATGGAAGCAGGACAACAACTCCCCGATGCGCGCACCGAAATCAAGGCCGGTTCGGGCGGTGTTACCATTATGACGGTAAAGATGGACATCACCGACCGCAAAGTGGAGGCTAAAGAAAAGATCACGGTTCCCGCCGGTACTTTCGACTGCTACAAAGTCACATACAACATGACGGTAAAAACTATTCTCGCCAAAACTTTCAGCGTAGCTGTGTGGTACGGCGCCAAAGCCGGCATGGTAAAAACAGAGACCTACGATAAAAAAGGCAATCTGGAAAGCCGCACCGAACTCAGCAAAATCAAGTTTTAGTATCTTGGCGCGCAAAAAGCGATATGCGCACCCTCCTGCTGTCTTTCCTGCTCTGTTCCTTTTATCTTTTGCCGGCTCAGGTACAAAAAGCCCCTGACCGCAAAGAAGGCGAAGGTCCGTTTACACAACTCATCATTCGCGGCGTCACCCTCATCATCGGAGACGGCTCACCCCCTCGCGGCCCTATGGACATCGTGGTAGAGGGCAATCGCATCACCGGCATTCATACGGTAGGCTATCCGGGCGTGCCCATCAGCGAACGCGGGCGGCCCAAACTCAAAGCCGGCGGTCGGGAACTGAATGCGGAAGGCATGTACATGCTACCCGGTTTTGTGGACATGCACGGCCATATCGGCGGGCGTTCGCAAGGCGCCGATGCAGAATATGTGTTCAAACTCTGGATGGGCCACGGCATCACCACCATACGCGACCCCTCAGCCGGCAACGGATTAGACTGGACGCTCGACCAAAAGCGGCGCAGTGAAAAGAATCAGATCACGGCGCCCCGCATACTCGCCTACACCGCCTTCGGCATGGGCAGCGACGATCCCATCGCCACGCCGGAACAGGCCCGCGACTGGGTGCGCAAAAACGCCGAACGCGGCGCAGACGGCATCAAGTTTTTCGGCGCAGCGCCCCAACTCATGGCAGCCGCTTTGGACGAAAATAAAAAACTCGGCCTGCGCTCGGCCTGCCACCATGCCCAAATGGACGTGGCCCGCTGGAATGTGCTCAACTCTGCGCGCGCCGGTCTCACCAGCATGGAACACTGGTACGGACTTCCGGAAGCCCTCTTCGCCGACCGCACGGTGCAGAACTATCCGCTCGACTACAATTACCAAAACGAACAACACCGCTTCGAGGAAGCCGGCAAACTCTGGCGGCAGGCGGCCCCACCCCATTCCGAACACTGGAACAAAGTGATGACGGAATTATTGGAATTGGATTTTACGATTGATCCAACCTTTAATATATACGAGGCCAACCGCGACCTCATGCGCACGCGCCGCGCCGAGTGGCACGACGAATATACCCTCCCTTCTCTGTGGCGATTTTACGCGCCCAGTCGCATTTCGCACGGTTCCTACTGGCACTCTTGGGGCACCGAACAGGAGACCGTATGGCGCGAAAACTACCGGCTCTGGATGGCCTTCATCAACGAGTACAAAAACCGGGGCGGCCGGGTGACGGCCGGTTCCGATTCCGGCTTCATCTACCAACTGTACGGGTTTGCTTTTATTCGCGAATTGGAGTTGCTGCGCGAGGCCGGATTTCACCCGCTGGAAGTGATTCGCTCCGCTACGCTCAACGGCGCGCAGGCCATTGGTATGGAAGCGGATTTGGGAACGGTGGAAATAGGCAAATTAGCCGACCTGATTATTGTGGAAGAAAACCCGCTGGCCGACTTAAAAGTGCTGTACGGCACCGGCGCCATTCGCCTCGATGAAAACAACGAGGCGGTGCGGGTAGGCGGCGTAAAATACACCATCAAAGACGGCATCATTTACGATGCCAAGCAATTGCTCGCTGATGTACGGCAAATGGTGAAGGAGTCTAAACAAAAGGACGATGTGGAAATTGTGCAGCCGGGAATGGAGAAGAAGGAGTGAATATCTAAAAGCTGCGAGCTACGAGTTATGAGCTTCGAGTTAATCTGGGGCTACGTTTACTAAACTTCCGAAAGTTTAGTAAACGTAACGCTACCTTGTTATGAAATAAAGATGAATTGATGAATAACGGAGTAATCGACACCGTCGTCTTCGATCTCGGCGGCGTATTGATAGATTGGAACCCGGAGTATCTCTACCGCAAAATTTTCCGCGAAGAAGCGGAGATGCGGCATTTCCTCAGCGAGGTCTGCACGCCGCATTGGAATGCCGAGCAGGATGCAGGCCGCCTTTTGGAGGAAGCTACCCAATTGCTGGTAGGCCAGTTTCCGGCGTATGAAGTAGAAATACGCGCCTACTACGAACGCTGGACCGAGATGCTGGGCGGAGCGCTCACGGAGACCGTACAAATTCTCGAACAATTGCACCGGCAAGGCAGTCACCGTTTGCTGGCACTGACCAACTGGTCGCACGAGACCTTTCCGTATGCATACAGCAACTTCCGGTTTTTGCACCTCTTTGAGGGAATTCTCGTTTCGGGAGAGGAAAAATTAAAAAAGCCCGATCCGGTCATTTACCGCCTGCTCATAGAGCGCTACGGCATTGAGCCTGCCCGCGCACTTTTTATAGACGATAATGCCGAAAATGTGGAAAGCGCCCGGAACGTAGGCCTGCAAGCGGTGCAGTTTACGAGTGCAGGTCAGTTAAGAGAGGAATTAAAATCTGCCGGCATTTTTTAGGATCACACCTTTTTGAAGGCAGCATCCAACAATACTCGATATGATCACCGTACAAGCTTACCCGACACCGCAACAGTTCTTAGATGCTACGGAAAGTACGCTGGAACAACGCGAATTGGAGAACAATCTTCAGCTCGGCATTTGCAACGGATTTGCCGATAAAACCCAACCTCAAAAGGGCTGTATTTTTATCAATGCACTGGAGGACGGGCAAATCCTGGCCACCGCCATGAATACCGCTGCGAAGGCCATTGTTTCCGGGACGATAAAAGACCCGCGGTACATGAGTGCATTATCGGATTATTACCGCGCCAATGAAATTGATCTGACCGGCGCTGTCGGCGAACGGTTTTACGCCGCCGCATTTTCTGATGCCTACGGGAAACCGGTTGTCGGTGAGGTAAATATGATTGTTCACCAACTGACCACTGTCAATCAACTGCCGCCGGCCTCGGGCCGTATGGAAGTTGCGGAAGATGCCGACATAGAACTGCTTACAAACTGGACCATCCGTTTTGAAGAGGAGGTACATGTTTCTCCCATACTGCCCAGAGCGACCGTTTTAAAAAGTGTACAAACGAGGGTGAATGCCGGCAATTTTTTCAAATGGGTTGATAAAGGAGAAATCGTCAGCATAGCGGCCATCGTGCGGAAGACGAAAAATATCGGCATTGTCGGGTTGGTCTATACGCCCGATGAGTGGAGAGGAAAAGGCTACGCAACGAGTTGTGTCCAAAAGCTAAGCGAACGGATTCTACAGAGCGGCTTCGCCCACTGCGGTCTTTTTACAGATAAAGCCAATCCTACGTCCAACCACATTTACCGGGAGATTGGATACGTTCCCGTAACGGAATTCGCTGATCTGGCCTATGCAAACGAGTGAGGAGAAATACCAGGACTTTACATCTTTTCCACTACATTTGCACTGCAAAGCCGGTTGAGCAGTACGATACAAGCCGGCAACAACTGCTTACATGAGGGTATCCTTCTCCATATTATTTGTCTTTTTGATTTTATCCGGCTGGGTGGAAGGGTTCCGATTTTGTTTCCAACAAAGCTGCCGGACAGATCGCTCCGCTGAAATGAACAGCGTAGAACAAGCCTTGACCGCCAAATTGGAAAAGGAATTCCTACAGGGCAACGTCATCAAAATGGTGGACAAAACCTTCAATGGAAGACGCGGTTGGGCATATCCCGGCGATTTTGTGTATCAGGCTGAAATTGAAGGAGATACTGCTTATTTCATCCTACAGGAATCACCCGGCGAAGAAGAAAACTACTCCATTGTACACCTCCCGGGATCGCAAAAAGAAATGCCGGTCCGAACCGCTCAACAAGACTTTTCCCACTGGTATATTTTTGAAACAGACCGAATGCCGGCGCTGTGCGCCATGACGATTGGCGGCAACGCCGGCTGGCCTCCCTTTTGCCTCCGGTATAACTCCGCAACCGAAGCATGTGAGGTCCCGCCGCCGGAAACGCCGCTCCCGCGTTTTTTTACGGCTTAACACTGCGCAACCTGAGCACCGGAAAAATTCTGTGACGGAGTTGCGCCATTTTTCACCTTTATTGACCATTGTACCATGAAAAATAAATTCCTCTACCGGAGTCTTCCGGCAGCTCTACTGCTGTTGTGGCTGTGCGTGCAAAGCGCCGGCGCACAAACGCCCATAGACGCTATTCTTATGCCGAAAGGCGGTCTTTGCATCGGCATTTTTTATACCCAGGACAACTGGAACGAATACTGGGAGGGCACTTTAAAGCGCGACAACGGCAACGTGGGCGTCCTGAAAAGGCAAACCGTATTGCCGATGGTTGCATTCGGGCTTACCGACCGCATCAATGTGCTGGCAGCCCTGCCCTGGGTGCGTACACACGCTACTGCCGGCCAGATACGGGGCGCAAGCGGCCTGCAAGACTGGGGCGTGTGGGTAAAAGCGGAAGTGCTGAAGGCGGAGCATCTGAGCCTTCAAGCCGCGCTCGGCGCTACCGGGCCGGCGTCCAATTACCTGCCCGATTATTTCCCGCTCAATCTGGGATTGGGAAATGTGGAAGGAACGGCACGCGCCATTGCACAGTATCGCCTCGACAACGGCGTCTATACCCGGTTGCAGGCCGGTTATCACCTGAGGGGCAACACGACCATTGAGCGCAATTATTACTATACCACACAGGGCTATTATTCCGATCAGGTGGACATGCCCAATGCAGTCACTTACTCCTTCGCAATTGGTCGCTGGATGAACGACGACGCTTTCAAAGCGGAAATTATCTATGACGGGCTGCACACCACCGGCGGCCACGATATCCGCCGGCAGGACGTGGGCTTTCCCTCCAACAGGATGATTTTTCAACGATTGGGGGCTTCCTTGCAATACTATTTTCCACCCTCGCAAAAAATTGGACTGTTCGCATCCGGCGGATATGTGCTCAACGGCCGCAACGTAGGGCAATCCACCGTGCTGACAGGAGGCGTTTCTTATCAATTCAATTAGGAAAATGATGCTGCGAGTTGTCTCAGTGCTTGCAACGCATGGCTCACGGCTTATTTCAAAACCTGTTTTAACATCTTGACAATGAAAAATATAATTCGCTCTATACTTTTTACGGTCTGCGCATGGACTGCTTTCCAATCTTGCGAAAAGGACATTCCCACCCGCAAGCATTTTGACCTATACGCCTTCTCCGGCGAAGACCCAACCGGCGGCGCCTGGAAACCGGTGTTGCTTACTGATCCTTCGCAAATTCCCCTGCCGGCCCCGGAAGCGGTGAATTCAGCCGCTTATCAGGCAGAATTGGCCAATGTCAAATCGGCATCCGCTCAACTCAGCGGGGAACAGGAGGAGGCCATTGCGTACTGGGGCAACAACGGCATCGTGCGCTGGAATGAAATCGCTCGCGAGCTGGCCGCCAAATACAATATGGCGCCCGCGCCGAACCCCGATGGATCTTATCCGGGACCTAATGCAGCCAACCCAGGCCAGTATCCGCTGTTTCCGTTTGCGCATCCGCCATACGCGAGCCGCATGTATGCCTATTGGGGAGCAGCGCAATTTGATGCGCTCATCGCGACCTGGCATTACAAGCATCAGTTCAATCGCCCGGCGCCGTACAAAACGGACGCGAGCATACAAACGCATCTGCCGCAAACCGAGCTCCCCTCCTACCCTTCCGACGGCGCCGTAGTGGCCTCTGTATCCGAAGCCATTCTCACCGCTATGTTTCCATTGGAAAAAGATTTCCTGATGGAAAAGGCACGCGAACACCGCCAAACGCAATTGTGGGCGGGCATGAATGTGCTCAGCGACATCATTGCCGGCGATTCGCTCGGCCGTGCAGTAGCGGCGGTATTTCTGGCCCGCGCCGCCAATGACGGTATGAAAAATGCACAGGCGCCGAAACCCGTTTCCGACTCGCTCGCCAATGCCGCGCAAGCACAATGGGGCTGGCACTGGGAGAATCTGGAAGACCCGCAGCGGCCGGTGGGGGTTACGCCGCTTTTCGGGAGAGTCCAACCCTGGTGCATTCCCAATGTAGAGGCGGTGCGCCCCGGCCCGCCGCCCGCGCCCGGTTCGCCCGATTTTGAACGGGATGTAGCCGAATTGTGGGAAATTTCAGGCAATCTCACCGTACGACAACGGCAGATCGCCAATTTTTGGTCGGACGGCCTCGGCACCTACACGCCGCCGGGGCATTGGAATCGAAGAGCTTCCGATCTCATCGTAGAGAACCGATACAATCCCTTGCGCTCCGCCCGCGTATATGCCTATCTCAACATGGCCGTCATGGACGCCGGCATTAGTTGCTGGGATGCCAAATACTACTATCACTACCCCCGGCCCTCGCAGGCAGTACCGGGGTTCACAACCATATTGGGCATCCCCAATTTTCCGAGTTACACCTCCGGGCACAGTACCTTTTCGGCCGCAGCGGCGGAAGTACTATCGCACATCTTTCCGTCCGATCGCGCTTCTTTGGAAGCCTGGGCGGAGGAGGCGGCCATTTCGCGGGTGTACGGCGGTATTCACTATCGTTTTGATGCAGAAGCTGGATTGGCGCAAGGGCGCGCCGTAGCGGCCTATTCAGTAACAAAAGCACAGGCTGACGGAGCGGAATAAGTGCTCCGTCACGAAAGACGCCAACCTGCCGGACGGCCCGCATCGCGGGGTCCGACAGGCTGGTTTTGAGTTTGCCACGAAGGCCAAAGGCGCTATGGTTGAAATCAAACTTGGCGCCTTGACGCCTTTGTGGCATATTTTTTTCATTAGACTTGTTGCGATGATTCCCGTCGCAACAAGTCTAATACCAATATGGCGGCACAATGGTACTGGCATTCGGCAGGATCAAACAGTTACAGCATTCTGTCGGTCTGGGAACCGGGGGGAAGCCGGGTATGCCGCAATAGGGATTGATGGTAAACGGCAGGAAATCGGAAGCAAGAATTTTGACGTGGGTGGTATCCTCCGGGGCAGCGTAGAAGTAGCCGAGTACCGGTTCTTCCGGCTTGTTGGTGTTAATTATATTTCCGCGAACAGCGCCCGGCGGGGCATCGAAAAAACTGCCCGTTTGGGTGAGCAGCAGGGAGATTTTATTCCAATATTGAAATGCGCCCGGATTAAGCGTTTCCTGATAAACATTAAAAAAAACGACCTCCCCGAATCTTTTATCCGCTTCTGTTGCCGCCACAAAAGGCCGGGCCGTTTCACCTCGTGCCAACAAACTGCCGTCGAGTATGGGCAATAATTGATTGCCAAAATATTGCTGAACATAACATACCAGTGTGGGATCGAGCGGGTGGCAGAAATATTCGGACAGTTGATACACATAGTCAATGCGCCATTTGAGATACGGCCCTTTTTCGATGTCGCCGGGAATCGGGATATTAGAATAGATATTGAGGAGTTGTCCGTTCGTGACGACAAAAGAACTGCTGTCGGGCCGAACCGATTCGGGCATGGTTTCGGGCAGGGATTCATACACTTCCCCATTGACCTCGATGCGCAGGATGTATGTCCGGCCGGGCATACCGGCAATGACCGATCCGTCTAAGGCATACACACCCGGTTCTGTTTCCTCATACAACCCCTCATTGCCCAAGTGATCGCGCAAGGTTATCTGAGCGCCCTCGACAGGCGGAAAGTTGGCACTCCTGCCGATTACCGATGTTTCCGACAAGCGCAATAACTGCGTTCCTCCTGAAGCGGAGAGTTTTCCATCTACTACCAATAGCTTCGCCGTAGTGGCAGGCCTGAGGTCGAGCACATCAATGCAGGAATGGAGCAGCAGCACCGTCAGCAGCGCGCCGATCCGGCCAATGAGTTTGTAATATGTTTGCATAATTTTTTCCATTGTCGGTACACCTCCGGTTAGAAAATAAAACTGTAGGAAAGGGCGGGCAATGCCGTGCCGATCACCGCGAGGCGGTAGGTTTCCTGTTGGTTAAATACATTGCGTTTGAAAAAAACAGAGAAAGCATTTTTGCGCGCATACAGATTGTAGATCGAAAAAGAAAAACTGCTCCGGTAGCCCTTTGCTTTGACCGCCGATTTATCCACTGTATAGCTGATGTCGAAGCGGTGGTAATCGGGGATGCGCCCCGCATTGCGCAGCGAATAATGCGACACCACTACCCCGTTCACGCTGTAACCGGCCTCCGGAGTAGTGAAAGGTCTTCCGGTCCGGTAAGTGAAATTCATCGAAAAAGCCTGCACAGGGTTTACCTGGCGTTTGAGGGAGAGGTTGACCTGATGCGGCTGGTCAAAATTGGCCGGAAACCACGCTCCGGCATTGATCGTTTCAACCGGAAAAGCATCGCGTGTTTGCAGCAAACTGCGCGACCAGCTATATGTCAGATAGCCGCTCCATCTTCCGGAGGTCTTGCGCAGCGTAAACTCCGCTCCGTAGGCTTTGCCCGCAGCACTGAGCAGCTCGGTTTCTATATGCTCATTGAGCAACAATCGGGGTATTTCTTTGTACGCTACGATGCCGTTCATCGCTTTGTAATATGTTTCGACGGAAAGCTCCCAAAGGTTTTTTCGAAAATTGTGGAAATATCCCAGCGAATAAATGTGCGCCACCTGCGGGCGAATGTGTCGTCCACTCACCTGCCACAGATCAACCGGAGTAGCCGCCGCCGTATTGGAAATAAGATGAATGTATTGTCGCATGAGATTGTAACCGGCCTTCACGGAACTTCCGGCGCTCCATTGCCACCTCGCCGAAAAGCGCGGCTCCCAGCCGCCGTACCGCTGTATCGCCTCATTGGCCCCGTAATCTTTCGATCCGATGATGGCGCCGGCAGTTTGGGGTACACCGGGAACATATTCATACACCGTTCCCGGACCGCGCTGCAAAAAACCGGAATACCGCAGCCCCGCCGAAAATGCCAGCCGTTCCGACAGCTTCCCTTCCGTTTGCAAAAACACGGCCCACTCATCACCCCGGTCTTTGCGCACCGACTTGGGGGCCACTACCGATGACGGCCCGAATGGCTCCAATTGCTCATCCGGCAGGAGGTAGCGAATGGCTTCCGCTCCGGCAATCCATTGCCAGGTGGGGTTTTGTTGAAAAAAAATGCTTTCGCGCAGCGTGATATTCGCCAGTCCGTTGCTCAGCCGGGCGCCTTCCGATCCTCTTTCTTCAAACAAACTGCCTGTGTAGGTACCCGCTACCGCTTTGAATGCGGAGGACAGACGCTCGGAAAAAATCAAGTTCCAGGCCAAAGAAGCATTTCGGTTGGCCCATTCGTAGCCGAACTCGTTGGAATACCGGAAATAGTCGCCGCTTTGAAAAACGGTAAGGCTCAAACTTTGGCGATCGCTCAGTTTTGCACTGATTTTTCCGGAGAAATCGAAGAAGTTCAAGGCGCTGGTTCGGATGGCGTAATCGCGGACGATCTTCAACATCCAGTTGGAATAGGACGTGCGCACGGCAGCCAATACGGAAATGCGATTGCGCCACAGCGGCCCCTCCACATTCAAACGGCCGTAGGCCAACCCAATGCCGCCTGCACCGTGGAATTCCTGAAAATTGCCGTCGCGCAATTGCACATCAAGCACACTGGAAGTGCGCCCGCCAAACTGTGCCGGAACAGCGCCCTTGTACAGGGATGCACTGCTGATGATATCGGAATTGAATACGGAAAAAAAGCCCAGCGCGTGAGCGGTATTGAAGAGCGGCGCGCCGTCCTGCAGCACTAAGTTTTGGTCAATGTTCCCGCCACGCACATTGAATCCGGCAGCGCCCTCTCCAACGGATGAAACGCCGGCCAGTGTTTGAAGTCCGCGCAGCAAGTCAGGCTCTCCGAGCAGGGAGGGCAGTTCGCGAATGGTTTTCACATTCAAGTTTTCCACCCCAATCTGAGTATTGCGCACATTGGCATCGGCATGGCGGGCACTGACGATGACCTCTTCGAAGCTTAATACAAAAGGCTCCAGAGCAATGTCGGCCTGCCCGTCTTTGAACAATTCAAGTGTTAGATTTAGACTGCGATATCCCACCGATTGCAATTGCACCAGATGCTTTCCGGGTGGCAAACGGAGTTCAAACCGGCCCTCGCCGTCCGAAGCGCTTCCGTAGTGCAGCGAATTCACTAACAGAGTAGCGCCTATGACAGCCTCGCGAGATTGCTCATCCAATAGCTTGCCTCGAAATGCGAGGACTTCCGTACCGGCAGGAGCCGTGGAAGCATTGCCGAAGCTCAACGACATTTCAGCAGCCAGATTGCGGCCGGGCCAGGTGTAGCGCCCCGATTCCCATTCGGCAACAATTTTATCGGCATAGGCTCTGTTGAGGCTTTGGCGGGGAGCAATGATGATCGCATTTTTGTCCAATAGGCTGAACGCAAGGTTGTTGCCGGCCAGCACTTTGCGCAAAGCAGGGTAAAAACGCTCATTCTTGAATTGGACATAAACTTTGTATTGCGGCACGATCTCCGGGTCGAAATAGAACCGCACCCCGAACCCCTCCTGCCAAATAGACAACAAATCCGTTAACCCAACGCCCCGGTAATCGCCGTTCACCACTACGTCATCGAGCGCCACGTTACCGCCGGGTAGGGAGTCTCTCTCCGTTTGGGCAAAACTATGGCAAGTGAGCGTACCGATAAAAACTATGTGTAAAATAAGAATACGTCGGCATAAGTCCATGAACAGCAGTTTTGGTGAGCGTCGTCAAAGGTAGCTAAAGCCGTTTGATCGTTCGCGGACTACCCTGCTGCGGCTCCAACAATTATCTGTCATGTCGCAAAGGCGACCGAAAACAGGCCGGAGCTATTGCTATGGAGCCGCAGGTCTTGCCCGCCCCGCTATTCTCACCCGCCGGGCGTGCGCTTTACGCAGGGGTACCTTTTCGGAGGCGATCAACAGAGTGTTGTCATCCCAATAGTCTATGGACTCGTATTGAGTGGGAAGGATGCAACTGCGCACCTTGATCTCCTGTCGGCGACCTTGCAGGAATTGCCCGGAAGGGAAATCCTCCCATAGAAAAACGGTCGTGCGGATTTTGGGAATGAATCCTAAAATAAGTTTGTAAAAATAGCTCACCATTGCCACCTGCCCGCCATCGGAGCGGATGGCAGCCCCGGTTACCACTCGCTTATGCAGGTGGGTGCTGTCGGTGAACGTGGCGACATACTCGCCGGGCTGTGCGGGCAGTATGTAATGCCGGGTGAGATAATTGCCTTTCAGGAGTCTGTTTTTGGAAAAAAGATGCAGGGTATCATTCCACCAAAAAAAGGCTTCCATGTCGAAAGCGGCTTCTTCGGGCGGCGGCGGAAATGCATACTGATCGGGGTACCGGAAGCGGATGCTGTCGGTAGCGCCGGTAGCGGGGTCGAAGATGAAAATGCGAAGGTTTGTGCGTTTGTTGGCATTGTTGCCAAAATCGCCGATGTAGAGCCGCCCCCGGTCGTCGGCGGTAAGGTCTTCCCAATCATTGTTTCGGGTATGCGGAACCGGGATCTCGGCGAGCAGGCGACCGGCGCCGTCGGTCAAAAAAAGAGCGGCTTTTCCACCGGAGTCGTTGTGCCACCACAGGCTGTCGGGAGCGGCGATGTGCAAACCCGATACTTCGGGTAATGCGGCGGGCAGCGCAAAGCGTTTTTTCTGTGCGGGCAGGGCAAGGGGCAAAAGGCAAAGGACAATGGGCAAAAGGCAAAAGGCAAGGCGAGACATAGGCGGATGATTTTACGAGCAGACGCGAAGTTAAACAGTTTTGTGTGTGAATCCCGAAAACTGCCTACATTAGCGGAACCGAAAATCGAAGCCTTTTCATCAGGCACAGAATATTGCAACAAAATGATTTCTCTCGCACGCATGTTCAGGCACTACACCGGCGTACTTCGCGGCTGGAAGTTGACCTACCTCCTTCACAATATCCTCAATGCCCGGAGGCTGCTCCAAAACCGGGAGCTTTATCGGCGATATGGGCTGAGAAAAAGCATATTCAGCCCCATCGGCAGTCAGGATTTTAAAGAGCGCAGCCCGCATGTGCCCTGGCTGGACCAACCCGGCGCTAAAGACAGGCTCCTCAAAGACCCGCAGTTCCCCAAGTTTCCCGTGGCCTGGCAAAAAGAACTGCTCCGTTTTGTCAACGACGGATATATGATACTGAAGGGCTTTTATACGGAGGAATCGGTGGCGCGCCTCAATGCCGACATAGACCGGCTGTTGGCCGAACGGCAATTGGATTTCAACTATACCGGACGCAAGATCATGGAATCGTACCGGCACTCGGAGGTAGTGGATAAAGAGTTTTTCCGGCAACCCGATTTGCTCAACCTCCTCTCTTTTGTCATGGGCCGCAAAATCTTGCCTTTTCATACCATCAACTTTATGGAGGGTAGCGAGCAGCGCCCGCATTCCGATTCGATACACATGAGTACAGAGCCGCAAGGCTACCTCATCGCGGCATGGACCGCGCTCGAACCCATCGGCTCCGACAACGGCCCCCTGGTGTTTTATCCCGGCAGCCACCGCCTCCCGTACATCACCTGCAATGACTACCCTTCCGGCAATACCCGCTGGGCCATCGGCGAGGAAAGCAATCGCCGGTATGAAGATAAAATTGAGGAAATTTTAGCCGCTCACTCCTTTGAACGCCAGGAGTTTCATGCCCAAGCCGGCGATGTGCTGATCTGGCATGCCAATCTCATTCACGGCGGCAGCCCCATTCTGCAAGCCGGCTCAACCCGGCGCAGCATGGCCGCTCACTACTTCTGCGAAGGGGTAATTTGTTATCACGAAATCTCGCAGCGCCCGGCATTGCTGGAGGTGTAGGGCATTGTACATTTCAATTGCATCCAATCATGCCGTTACTTCGCCAAGTGTATTACGCCCTTCCTCCGGCCCTTCGTTTTTCGGCGCGCAGACTCTTTTATTTTCCTGTTGATGTGTGGGAAAAGCTCAGCGGCCGGCGCGGCCCGCTCAGCCCGCCCCGTGGGATGATCTATACCGGCAGCGGTGATTTCAGGGCGCAGGGTAAACGGATGGCGGAGATATTTCGACAGTATGCCGGTCTGGAACCGAATCACCGGGTGTTGGATGTGGGTAGCGGCATCGGTCGCATAGCAGCGGCTCTCACCGGTGTGTTGGATGCAAAAGGCAGTTACGAAGGTTTTGATGTGGTAAAAATGGGCGTACGCTGGTGCAGCCGGCATATCAGCGCTCGTTTTCCAAATTTCCGGTTTCAATTTGTACCGCTCGGAAACGATCTGTACCGCAGCGATGGACTCAGTGCAAGCGGTTTTACTTTTCCTTACCCGGATGCCGATTTTGACTTCGTGTGTGTTATCTCGGTTTTCACTCACCTGTTGCCGGCTGAAGTGGAGCGGTATTTACAGGAAATCAAGCGCGTGCTACGGCCCGGAGGGCGCTGTTGCTGCACCTTTTTCCTGTTGAATGGAGGGGTTGAGAATTTGTCTGCGGGCAACCCGGAATTCAACTTCCCACACGACTACGGCCATTATCGGCTCATGGACGCGCGGGTGCAGTCGGCCAATGTTGCTTACGACGAACAATGGCTTCAGGAGCGCTTAGCGCGCTGCGGATTAGTGGCGGAGCAGATATACTATGGATACTGGCCTGGACGACCGAAAGAAAATTGTATTGATTTTCAGGATATTGTGGTAATAAAGTACAAAGAATAGCAATTTTATCAAGCAGGAAACAAGGGTAATTGCACGATACCACTATTTTAGCGGCGGTATTTTCCACAAACCCAAAACACAGACGATCTTGAAAACGCTAACAACTATCACAGATCCCATCTTCACTCCGGGAAGAAATTACAGCGCACTTGACCGCTTTTTCATCAGCCTTTTGAACGACGAACGAGACCTTCCATTTGTCTATCTCACCCTCCGCATCTCTCTCACCGTTATTCCGTTGGGCATTTTGTTGTACATGCCTTTTGTGTCGGGGTGGTTGTGGTGGCTCATTGCAGCGGTGTATTTTTATCTCAACAATTTGTACTTCAAAGGGCCGTTCGGCCTCATGCTGCACTGCACGAGCCACCGCCGGTATTTCAATGAAAAATACAACTGGCTCAACCATTACCTGCCCTGGGTTATTTCGCCGTTTTTCGGCCAATCGCCCGAAACGTATCAGGCGCACCACATCGGTATGCACCATGCGGAAAACAATCTTGAAGAGGACGAAAGCAGCACCATGTATTACCAACGGGACAGCTTCCGGGAGTTCCTGCAGTACTTTTCTATCTTTTTCACTACCGGTATTTATACCTTATACAGGTATCATCAAAAGAAAAAGCGCCCTATTTTTGTAAAGAAACTGGTGCGGGGTGAAATCGCATTCATCTTGTTGTGCGTGGGGCTTTCCTTTGTCAATTTTCCGGCCACGTTCATTGTATTTATCTTTCCGTTCGTTTTGTTTCGGTTTGTGGCCATGATCGGCAATTGGTCGCAACATATTTTTATCAATCTGGACGACCCGGCCAACCTCTACGGCAACAGCATCACCTGCATCAACCACAAATACAACCACAAGTGCTGGAACGACGGCTACCACATCAGCCACCACCTCCTGCCCAATATGCACTGGACGGAACACCCCCGGCACTTTCAGGCAAATTTGGACGAATACGTCAAAAACAAAGCCTTCGTTTTTGACGGCCTCGACTTCCTCGGCGTATTCCTGTTGGTCATGAAAAAGCGCTACGACAAACTCGCCGATCACTTAGTCAACATCAACGGCATGTTCTCTTCCCGGGAGGAAGCCATCGCCCTGATGAAAGAACGCGTGAGCAGAATTCCGAAACCGGAAGCGAGGTTTCGCGCGGTATAAATTGAAGCCTACCGCACGATAACCGTCTCGCCCGATAGGACGAATCGCTCGCCGTCCGTCAATTCCAGTTCAGCTATATATGCAAACACACCGCTGCCGGCGGCTCTGCCGCGTATGCGACCGTCCCAGCCGTAGTTGGGATCGTTGGGTGGAAAATTTTCCCGTTGGAATACAATTCCGCCCCAGCGATCTGCTATGCGGAATGACACTATGCGCGCCACCTCCGGCCCGGTCAGGATAATGAGCTTGTCATTGATTCCGTTGTCGTCGGGAGAAAACGCAGTGGGGATATAAACTCGTTGGAGCCGCTCTATAAAGATGGTAATCGCCGCCGTATCCCGGCACCCATTGACATCCTGGATAATCACGGCGTAATCAGTTCTCACCGCCGGCGACACTTCTGCCGAAAGGCAATCGAGATCGCAACCGGGAATGGCCGGCAGCCAGGTTACACTTCCAATTTCATCGGGCAGCAGGTTGGTGACGACGCGGAGCAGCGTGCTTTCGCCCAGCGGGAGCACCGGCCGGTCGGCTACCAACTCTACTGAAATGGCCGTCGGCGCTGCCAGCATCGCCTCTTGTTCGCCGATACAGCCGTTGGCATCTTCCAATTGCACGGTATAGGCGCCGGACGCGAGTTGGTTAAAGTCTCCCGTCGGCTGCGCTGCGCCCCCGTTGAGACGAAAAGTATAAGGCATGGTTGCCCCGCTGATACCGGTGACACTAATAGAACCATCGGCATCGCCGGAGCAAGTCACCGGCACAACGACGAGATCAAACGCGGGCGTCGTAATCAGATTGGCGACTACAACCGTGTCGGTAGCCTGACAGTTGTTGAGGGTATTGCGCACCGTGAGGATATAGGTACCGGGGGTTCCTACATCTGTAATGCCGAGGTCGGGCTGGAGTACGCTGCCGCCGGTAGATGAAGTCCAGCTATACGCTATGGTTTGCCCAATCGTGGAATTGCCTCCGATAGAAACCAGCCGCATCACACAATCCAATGATTGGTCGGGGCCGGCATCGGCTGCGGGGCTTGTCGCAATGTTTACCGTCACGGTAGCCGTAGCATCAGGGCAGGGCGCCGTGCCGCTTACGCGATATTGAAAGGTGTAGGTTCCCGGCGCCAGAGCCGCCGTTTGGAGCGCTGCTACAGAGGCGTTGAAAGCGCCGGGCGGAGAAAGCACAGTGGAGGTTTCGCTCCAAAGTCCGCCGGGATCGGCATTGCTGAGTTGTTGGTCCAGTTGTATAGATTGAGCCGTTCCGCTGCAAACCTGCAAAGCAGGCAGGGGCATACCGGCATTCGGCAGGGCATTTATAGTGAGCGCCCGGCTCAATTCGTCGCTGCAATTGCCGAGTTGCACCCGGTATAGAAGGATGTGCATACCCGCCCCCAGCGTTGCGGGGTCCAGCGAGGTCGCGGGATTGCCGTTCAGCAGCCATTGCCCCCCGACGGTACTGCCGGGAGTAAGCAATGTATTGAGGTCAATCGCAGGACTATCTTCGCACAACGGCCCTGTCGCATTCCAGGAAGAATTGAGGTTGGCCGGCGTAAAGGCTACCGTATCTGTGGTAACACACACTTCCCGGAGAGAAATATCATCGAGCACAAAGTCATTGCCTGCGGAAGAGGTGCTCACATTGGCAATACAGATTTGAGCCGAGGTAGCCGCGCCGGAACTCCATATCCGAAAAAAATTCGTCCATTCGCAGGTGACCGTGGGCAGCGTAAAGTTGTTGCCGACAGTTGCGCTATTGATGGTGAACCGCAGGATAGAAGGATTTTGCGTAGCCACTACGGCAAACCAGGCGCTGAAGGCATAATCGGTATTGGGCTGTACCGTCACCGTTTGGCACCAAATATTGGAGGGCGAGGTAGCGCCGTTGACAACCATCATGTTGCCGCCGCCGGTGTGGTCGGTGCAGGGCGCAAATTGGCTGTGTACCAAATTGGCCGCCGTTGTAATGCCGTAGGTACCCGGATTGGTTACAGGCCCCCATTGTCCGCCGGTTCCGAGGTTGTAATTGGTGGTAAAGCCGGTATTACCCTGGCTGAAATCGCCGTTATTTACCAAATTTGGCCCGATAAGGCTCCGCACGGTCAGGTTGTAGCTGGCTAGTCCGTTGACGGTAACCGCAGTGCTGAGCGCGTTTGGGTTAGTTAAGCCTGCCGGTGGGCTCCATACGGCTGTCAGATAGGCGCCGGTAACCGCACCGTTGAGTTGCAGGCTCTGCCCCGGCGCGCAGAAGACCTGATCCGGGCCGGCGTTTACGGTGATGCCGCAATTGGTGACTTGCGCCCTGAGGCTGAATACGGATGCAAAGGAAAGAGCAAATGCGCAGCAGCGCATGAGGCCGAAATAATTGGACATACTCAAATGTGGTTTTGAGGAATATTGCTGTCTGGCCGCCGTTGTTTTTAGACTCGGAAGGCAAAAGTAAATTCTTTCCCGCAATTCCTCCAACATGGCTGCGCTTTTCCGCGACCAATACGGATTTATGGCTAATTTTGTTGTCTTATACCTCGTGCTGCCGGGTTTTGTACGAGAGCAGCGCTCGGTAATTGGCTTCGCACCTCACGGTGTGAGATATAACAAATAGGTTCATGCCCGAAATTGGTAAAACCGTCGGCGTTGTCGGCGCCGGGAGCTTCGGCTCGGCCATCGGAAATTTGTTGGCCCGCAATGTAGATGTGCTGCTGTACAGTCGCCAGCCGGAATTGGTGGAGGCTGTTAACAGCTCGCATCAAAACTTCGGCGTGGCCCTGTCGCACCGCATCCGAGCCACCACGGATATGAATGAAGTGGCCTCGCAATGCCGCCTCATCATTCCGGTAGTGCCCTCCATCGGGTTTCGGGACATGATGCAACGCCTCGGCCCCCATCTTCGCCCCTATCATATCTTGATTCACGCCACCAAAGGATTTGACCTGCACGATACGCCGCCTTCCGGCAAATTGGAAGACCTGATTGTGACCCGCGAAAACGTGAGTACCATGAGCGAGGTGATCTTGCAGGAAAGCTCGGTCGTGCGGGTAGGTTGTCTGTCAGGGCCGAACCTCGCTTCTGAAATTATGGAGGGCCAACCGACCGCCACGGTCATCGGCAGCCGGTTCGATGAAGTGATTCGAATCGGACAAAAAGCGCTCGGCGGGCCGGGATTTCATGTGTTTGGCAGCAACGACATCATAGGCGCCGAACTGGCCGGGGCATTCAAAAACATGATTGCCATCGGCTCCGGCATACTCCGTGGTGTGGGATTGGGCAAAAACATGCAGGCCATGCTCATCACGCGCGGGCTTACGGAAATGATTTATCTCGGCAAGGCGATGGGCGCTACGCCCCGCGCTTTCCTCGGCACCGCCGGCATCGGCGATCTCGTGGCAACAGCGACCTCCAAAAACAGCCGCAATTTCACCTTCGGCTTCCGCCTCGGACAGGGCGAAACCCGCGCCGAGATAGAAGCGACCATGCCCGAACTCGCTGAGGGCGTTCGAACCCTCTACATTGCAAGGCAATTGGCCGCCTATTACAAACTCCGCATTCCCGTCACGAAAATGCTGTTCGAAGTGGTATTCAACGGATTTGAAATACCCAAAGCCATTGAATACCTCATCAACTACCCCTATGATGTAGATGTAGATTTCTTATAGGTAAGCGCACAATACGCCGCCCATGAGCGCCAGCGACACGATCCAGAATCCGGTATTAATGGCGATGTATTTGAACCCTTTGCGATCAAACAAGGCATTGATGCCCAGTATCGGCAAGGCAAACATAATACCGGCCAGCACTCCGTGAAAAGCGCCGTGTTTAAAGGTGCGAAACCGATCACCGTATTTGGCCATAAAATCAGTGACATAAGTATTCAGTTCGCTGCCGGCCTCATTCAGGCCCGGTTCATTCATCAGTACAGAATATATATGCGCCTGATGTATGACCATTCCACTGAGTGCCAACGCTGCGAATATGCCGAGCACATAAGTCAGCCCGAATATGAGCAGCATATTGGCGCTTTTGAGTTGTTCGTCCGTCACGCCGGCCGCTTTGGCCCAAGCCGTTCCGAATACTTTGGGATGATACCATAGGCCACCGACAAGCAAGGGAATCAAAGCGGCCACGAAAATGAAGACGAAGTTGAATTGCATGGTGAATTGTTTTGATTAGCGCAAATGTAGTAATATTGTTTTTTTAGTACAGTTTTAAATGAAAAAAACACAAAAAGTTTATCGCATTCACTTGCAAGGACAGGTGCAAGGCGTTGGTTTTCGTCCATTTGTGTATAAATTGGCAAAGGAATTTGAGTTGTGCGGTTGGGTCAACAACTCCGTTGACGGCGTACACATTGAGTTCAATGCAGCGGAAGAACTAGGCGATGCATTTTTCCAGGCCGTGCAAAAGCGCGCGCCGGTGCTCGCCCGCATCACCGCTGCGGATATGATTGAGGCTCCCTGGAAGATTTATACCAATTTTGAAATCCGCAACAGCGAAGAAACCGGCGAAGCCAATCTGCTGCTCACGCCTGATGTGGCGCTGTGCAGGGAGTGCCGGATGGAATTGCATGATCCCGCCAACCGGCGCTTCTGCTATCCTTTTATCACCTGTACCAATTGCGGACCGCGGTATTCTATCATTCAAAAACTGCCCTACGACCGGCCCTACACTACGATGAAGGCATTCCCGATGTGCATGGTCTGCGCTACGGAATATGAAGAACCGCTCAACCGCCGCTACTATTCCCAAACCAATTCCTGCACCGTGTGCGGCATCGCATTACAATGGCATTCGAAAGAGGAAGGCTCGTTGGAAGGCGATGATTCCGACCTGATAAACAGGGCCGTCGCATACATTCTGGCCGGCAAGATCGTCGCGGTGAAAGGCATCGGCGGTTTTTTGCTATGTTGTGATGCGGGCAATGAAAAAGCCGTGATGGAACTTCGGATGCGCAAACACCGCCCATCCAAACCTTTTGCGCTGATGTATCCCTCACTCGAAATGTTGACGGAAGAGGCTCTTGTATCTTCAGAGGAAGCGTGGGAATTAACCGGATCGGCAGCGCCCATTCTTTTGTTGGAACTGAAAAACGACCGGAGTAATAATTTGGCAATAAGCGCCATAGCCCCCGGTTTGAATCAGATCGGCGCCATGCTGCCCTATGCCCCGCTTTTTGAAAGGCTGCTCCACCAATTGCAGCGCCCCATCGTGGCTACCAGCGGCAACCGGAGCAATGCGCCCATCGTTTTTGACAATGCCACTGCTTTGCGCGAACTGCCCGAAATAGCAGATGCGCTGCTTTGCCACAATCGCGACATTGTGACACCGCAAGATGATTCGGTGATTCGCTTCACACCCCGGTACCGGCAGCGCATTGTGTTGCGCCGCTCGCGGGGTCTTGCGCCCACTTTTATTCAACCGGAGCTTTTACTGCCCGACAAAAGTGTACTGGCGATGGGCGCACAGCTCAAAAGCGCTTTTGCACTGACGCACAAAGGAAACTTGTACCTCAGCCAATATCTCGGAGATTTGGAGAATTACGATACAGAACGGAGTTTTCAACTGACAATCAAGCATTTAACCCGTTTGTTCTCCGCCAGGCCGGAAGCCGTATTGACCGACCCGCATCCCGATTATTTTTCTACCCGACTCGGTCAACAATTGGCCGCCGAATGGAACGTGCCCGTCATTCAATACCAACACCACCGGGCACATTTCGCGGCCGTGCTGGCCGAAAATAATCTGCTGCAAGAACAAGACCCGATATTAGGAGTGATATGGGACGGCACAGGGCTGGGGGATGACGGACAGGTATGGGGCGGCGAGTTTTTTTTATTTGACGGGAACTCAATGCCCCGCGTAGCGCAGCTCGGTTATTTTCCTTTTATTTTGGGAAACAAAATGCCCCGTGAACCGCGCATTTCCGCATTGGCGACCTGCGGCAATGTACCCGAAGCCAAAGTATTGTTGGAACCGCATTTCAGTCGGACGGAATGGAGCATTTATAACCGGCTTCTTTCAAAAGAAGACAATTTACACAGCTCCAGTATGGGCCGTCTGTTCGATGCAGCAGCAGCGCTCCTCGGATTGTCGCTGCAATCGTCGTATGAAGGAGAAGCGGCCATGCTGTTGGAAAACGCGGCCCTGCGGGTATTTCAACAAATAGGATACGATGGACTGCCCGGTTTGCTTGCAATTGAAAAGTTGTCTGAGAACCTTCCCCCTCAAGCCTTATTGCAACCGATAGCGGCGGGTGTTCTCCGGGGTGAACCGGCCGGCGAATTGGCCGCGCGATTCCATCGCTCTTTGGTAGATTGGGTGGAACATGTAGCCCGATGTCGGCAAGTAGGCCGCATTGCCTTCAGCGGAGGCGTTTTTCAAAATGCCGTTTTGACCGATTTATTAATACATCGTTTACAACATAAATTTTCTCTCTACTTTCACCGGGAGCTTTCGCCCAACGATGAGAATATCGCTTTCGGACAGGTGATGCTTGCGGGGGGGGGGGAGAGACGTTGCATGCAACGTCTCTACAAACAACGAACATGAATAAAATCCAAATGCAACTCAACTGCCCCATATCGCAGCTCGACTTCGACCGCATTACACTTGGGCATGGCAGCGGAGGATTATTGACCAACAAGCTGTTGGACTCCGGCGTATTCAGTCTGCTCAGCAATCCCCTGCTGGATGAGCGCCACGACGGCGTTGTTATCTCCTGGGATGGGCCGCTGGCTTTTACCACCGACAGCTTTGTGATTTCGCCGATATTCTTTCCCGGCGGCAACATCGGAGAATTGGCCGTGAACGGAACCGTCAACGACCTCGCCATGTGCGGCGCTGTGCCTAAATACTTATCGCTCAGTTTTATTCTCGAAGAAGGGCTTTTGATGAGCGAGTTTTGGGACATTCTGGTATCCATAAAATATGCCTGCGAACAAGCCGGCGTGCAAGTCGTCACCGGCGATACCAAAGTGGTGGAGCATGGCAAAGGCGATAAGATTTTCATCAATACCACCGGCATCGGCGCGCTACACCCTCGTGCCGACATTGGCAAACAGCGCATAGCGCCCGGCGATTGCATCATTGTAAGCGGCCATTTGGGTACGCACGGCGTGGCTATCTTGTCGGTACGGCAGGGTTTGCAATTTGAAACGCAAATTGAAAGTGACACCCAAAATGTAAATCATGCAGTGACAGCACTCTTGGACGCGCACGGCGCCGACATCAAACTGCTGCGCGATCCGACGCGGGGCGGAGCGGCTACCGTACTCAACGAAATAGCCCGCGATACCCGGCTCGGCATCGAGATTCGGGAAAAAGATATTCCCGTTTTGGACGAGGTATCGGCAGCCTGCGAAATACTCGGACTTGACCCGCTGTATGTCGCTAATGAAGGTGTTTTTATGGCCATCGTGGAGGCCGGCGCTGCTTCGGAGGTGCTGAAAACGCTCCGAAACCGCCCCGAGGGAAAAGACGCCGCCATCATTGGTGAGGTAACGGAATCGCATCCCCGCCAAGTGGTGCTGCACAGCAACATCGGCGGGCGGCGGGTTGTTAATATGCTGGTCGGCGAGCAACTGCCGAGAATTTGCTGACACCGTAAATTCACAAGAATTTCGGATATTGCACCGCCCCAAAGCAAACGTATTGCCATGCAAAAGATCGAACTTCAAATTTTGGCTATTGCCAATAGTGAAAATCAACCGCATAGTTTTGTCATCATCCTCAAAGAGGCCGGCGGCAAGCGCAGGCTGCCCGTTGTCATCGGTGGGTATGAGGCTCAGGCCATTGCATTGGCCGTGGAGCAAATAGAACCGAGCCGGCCCATGACGCACGATTTATTCAAAAGCACCATGGATGCCACCGGCGCCGATTTGCGGGAAGTCATTATTTCAGACCTGGCAGAAGGCATTTTTTATGCCACGATGGTGTGGGAATTGACTACCGGCCCCGCCATTGAGGTGGACGCCCGCACTTCCGACGCCATCGCAATGGCGGTGCGTTTTGCCTGCCCTATTTATGTATATGCTCACATCCTCGATGAAGCAGGCATAGAGGTGGATCCGGCCGCCCTCACTTCCGGAGGCGGATCGAGCATCGGTGAAATGCCCACCAATTTATTGCAAGACAAACTCGATGAGGCGCTGGCGCAAGAGAATTACGAACAAGCTGCCACCATTCGGGACGAACTGAAAAGAAGAAGAGAACAACAATAAATCACACACATGTTTAACGCAGCTACCTACATCGCCCGCCGCAGCAGGCTGATCGGCCAAATACAAGGGCGCGGCATCATTCTTCTCACTGCCAACGAAGAGTCGCCCATCAATTATGCCGGCAATGTATATCCGTTCCGTCAGGACAGTAACTTCCTGTACTTCATCGGTATAGACCGGCCTCATTTAGCGGCTGTTCTCGATTTGGAGGAGGGAACCACCACGCTTTTCGGCAATGATCTTAGCATTGAAGATGTGGTGTGGGAAGGTCCGCAGCCCGGCATCGCTGACCTGGCCAAACAGACGGGTGCGGAGCATACGGCGCCGTTCGACACCCTGCCCGGCATGTTGGAAAAAGCGCGGCAATCGGGGCGGCCTGTTCACTATTTGCCACCCTATCGCGGGGAGGATAAAATTCGTTACAGCAACTGGCTGGGCATCAGCATGGACTCCCTCAAAGCCAATGCGTCGGAGGTTTTGATAAAAGCCATCATTGCACAACGCTCTTACAAAACAGCGGAGGAAGTAGCCGAAATGGAACTGGCCTTAGACATCACCCGCGAAATGCATCTGGCCGCTATGAAAAAGGCGCGCCCGGGCTTGTTTGAATCCGATCTGGCCGGCGTAGTGGAAGGCATCGCGCTGGCAAGAGGCGGCCGGCCGGCTTACGGAACCATTTTGTCTGTAAACGGCCAAACGCTCCACAATCCCTACCACAGCAACCGTTTGGAAAAAGGTCGGATCATACTCGGCGATTTCGGCGCAGAAACAGCCCGTCACTATGCTGGCGATATCACCCGTGCATTCCCCGTGGACAAAACCTTCTCCTCTCGCCAAAAAGACATTTACAACATCGTACTTGCCGCCGAAATGCAAGCCATTGCAGCCTGCCGGCCCGGCATCCAATACCGCGAGGTACACCTGCTCGCTGCCCGCGTAATCGTGGAGGGCATGAAGAGCGTCGGACTGATGAAAGGCAACACGGATGATGCGGTGGAAGCCGGCGCGCATGCGCTGTTTTTTCCGCACGGCCTCGGTCACATGATCGGCCTCGACGTACACGATATGGAGGGCCTCGGCGAACAATACGTCGGCTACGGCGATATGCAGCGCAGCGAGCAGTTTGGTACAAAATACCTCCGCCTGGCGCGCGAACTGGAACCGGGCTTCACTTTCACCGTAGAGCCGGGCATTTATTTTATCCCCGAATTGTTCGACCTGTGGCGCAGCGAGGGGAGGTTCACCGATTTTGTCCATTACGATCAATTGGATCACTACCGCAATTTCGGAGGCATCCGAATAGAAGACAACGTGCTCATCACCGACGACGGGCACCGGGTGCTGGGGCCGCCGATACCTAAGACGGTGGAAGAAGTAGAGGCGTTGCGGGAGTAGGCATAGAGCCTTCGCCGACCCTGCACACTTGTACATTAAAAATTGAAAATTGACCATTGTACATTTGACGATTCCGGGAGCTACGGCAGATGAAAACTGACAAACCATGGAAAGTTCCAATCCAAAAGAAAGGATAAGGCGTTTGATTGCGGAGGGAGAAACAGAGCAGGCACTTGCCCTGTTCAGCGAATCCTTGCCGGCAGGTTCTCCGTTGCAAAAAGAATTATTACTCCTTACGGCCGAAAACTCCCGGCTGAAAAAACAAATGGCGGCAGGCATCATTTCGCCTACGGAAGCTCAGGTTAACAATCATCGAATCACTAAAGTACTCATTGATCTTTTAAGCAACTGGCAAAACGATGCCGCCGAACTCATCGAACTCGCCAAAAAATCCCAATCGCTTTTTCTCGACCTCGGCAACTGCTCCCTCAGCGCCATTCCCGCTGCAATAGCCGAACTGCAATTCCTGGAAGAACTTAACCTCGGCAGCGTGTATTGGGACGACGATCGCAACCAATTCACAGGAACCCGCAATGACGGCGCCGCGAACGACCTCGCCACAGAGGACTTTTCCATTCTGCTGCAATTGCCGCAACTGAAAAAAGTCTCTCTGCGCACCTGCAACCTCAAAAACCTGAAGGGCCTCGGCCGGCTGACTCACCTGCGCACCCTCTCCATCGGCCAAAACGACATCAAGGATATTGCTCCTTTGGCGGAACTCATAAACTTAGAGGTGCTCTCGCTTTTCGGCAACCGGATTGACAAAATCGAACCCTTAGCTGCATTGCAGAACCTGCAGATACTCTCGCTCAACGACAACATGGTTTCGGATATTTCGCCCCTCAGCGGGTTGCAGCACCTCCGGGAACTGCATGCAGCCGGAAACCGCATAAAAGACCTGCGCCCTCTAATGTCGCTGTACGATCTTCGGGTGTTGAATCTGGACGCGAATCAGGTCGAGTTTGTAGAACCCGTAGCCCACCTGCCTAAGCTCAAAACACTGAACCTCAATGCCAACCCGGTACGCGACTGCCCACCTGAAATTATTTTCTCCCGCGACATCGAACTTATCCGTACTTTCTTTCGCGCCAAAATGCGATCCGGGGCCGAACCGCCCCGCCCGGAAGGGGCGGAACTTGACATAGAGGTCACCCTGGAGGAGGTTCCGACCTTAGAGGTCAAACTCATCCTCGTGGGCAACAGCAGTTCCGGCAAAAGTTCTCTTTCCCGCCTCTTGCGCGGCCTTTCCTTCGACACCAAAGAAAATACCACGCACGGCATACATGTTTCCGAATGGATCATCGAATCCAAGGAAATTGCCGCGTGGCGCTCCAAAGAATTGCCCGAATATCGAATCAAAGTAAACCATTGGGACTTCGGCGGGCAGGAGTATTACCACGGAACACACCGCATTTTTTTAGACAGCAATGCCGTGTATGTCTTAATTTGGGACATGGATACCAACATCAATCGCATTGAAAATACTAAGCTTTTTGTGGACGGCCAACCCGTGGAGTTGCCACTCGAACACTTCCACTACCGCTATTGGTTAGACAACATCCGTTTTCACGCGCCCGGCGCCGTTACCGGCGAAAAGCCGCCTTTGGTATTGTTGCAAAACAAAATAGACAAAAGCGAAGGGAAAGAACTCTGGCACGACCCGGCGCTGCTCAAACAATATGGGGTTACCCTCATCGCCGGCATCAGCGCCCGCTTCGCCCGCTCCCGCGAATCCGGCAAAAAGCGCTACCGCTATGCTTACGAAATCTTTCGCGAAGACCTCATTCAAATTTTGGTCAAAAAAGCAGAGGCCAACGCCGCCATCGCCAACCTTCCGCCGGAATGGGAACAGGTGAGAGACCTGATTCGGGGTATCGGGCAAGCATCGAAATCGGAGAAAATCCGCAATCCTTTCCGGGAGCGCACTAAGGAAAAGCCCTGGTTGATCATGGAGGATTTTGCAGCCGCCTGCCGGGAACTGCGCCCCGAACTTTCCGATATGGAAATAGAAAAACTGGCCGATTACCTGCATCAAACAGGCGTGGTGGTATGGCTGCCCAACATTGACAAAAAACGCATTTATACTGATCCGGCCTGGCTCACTGAAAAGATGTACCGCGTACTCAATGAAAGCGTGCGCCGGCAACAGGGCCGCTTCAACAGCAACGCCATCACCGGGGCACTCGACGATGCCGAAGAGGCTGAAATCATGATCCTGCTCATGGAAGCCTGGGAAATCATTTTTCCCGAAAACCAGAGCCGGGAGACCTGGATTGCCCCGCAGTATCTGCCCGATGAACACCCTATGGAGAATCTATTCACCATTGCGCTGTCGGGCTTACAAGAAAACTTTTATATGTTCAGGGCGCCGCTTTTCCACGTCCGGCGTATGCTCCGCCGCTTGGTGCTCCGGTTCGGCCGCGACCCCGTGGTGGAAGCCAAAGAGTACTGGAAATACGGAATCCTTTTTGTGGTAAAACCCGACGCGGAGACGAACAGCGCTAAAACCGAACGGCTTCGGGTATTTATCAAAAGCCTGCCCGATGAGTACGACTCCGCCCTCGGACGGCTCATGGTGTGCATCGAACCCGGCAAAAAACTCACTGATACCTGGCGGGCGCTGATTTTCCGCGAAGTGTTGCTCACGTTTTTGGAAACCCGCATCTTTTTCGGGACAACCGGTATCAGCTCCGGTATTCCGCTGCGCGAAATCGCCAAACAGCGCGAAGAACTGCACCTCTCCATTAATGGACTGGACTTCGCCTCCATACAGCGCATCGTATCGGATGCAGAGGCCGGTTTTTCCGCCGTTGTGAGCGAGCAACAGCGGCGCATCCCCATGCAGGAGTTTTCGGCGCTGCTGCGGGCCGTGGAAATTACACCGCCGGCGCCTTCTCTTTTCATCTCCTACTCTCACACCGACACCTCATTTCGTCAGGCATTAGAGATACACCTCGGCGCGCTGCGCCGCCTCGGCAAAATCATTTCCTGGTCGGATGGGCAATTGCTGCCCGGCCAGGACTGGAACGAGGCCATCCTGCGCAATCTCCGCAGCGCTGACATCGTAATCCTGCTCGTCAGCCCGGAATTTTTAGATTCCGATTACATCTGGCGGGTAGAAATAGCCGAAGCCATGCAACGGCAGGCAGAGGGCAAATGCCGCGTCATCCCGATACTGCTGCGCCCCTGTGATTGGAAAGATATGGCTTTCGCCAGATTGGAACTCCTGCCCAAAGACCCCCGCAACGCCCGCCCCCGCCCCGTCTCCCTTTGGACAGACCGCGACGAGGCATATACCATTGCCGTACAGGGTATTAAAAAAGCATTGAAAGAATTGGCGGTGATTTGATTGCTACCGTTCCATCTCCGGATATTTCAGTTCTAACTGCTCCAGCCGCTCCACCATCGTTTTGGCGATGATGTAATCGCGGTACCAGCGCTGGTCAACAGGTACAACCGTCCAGGGAATGCTGCTGTGGTTGAGGACGTACTCATAGGAGCGCATGTACTCGGGCCAGAGTTCGCGTTCGCGCCAGTCGCCTTCGTTGTGTTTCCAATGTTTGACGGGGTCGTCAATGCGTTGTTGGAGTTCTATTTCCTGTTGCTCCTTCGAGAGGTGGAGGTAAAACTTAAAAACCTGGGTGTGGTTATCGTAGGCGAGCAGTTCTTCAAATGCATTGATGGACTGCATGCGTTTTTCCACCCGCTCTTCCGTGATCCACTTGTGAACGCGCTGAATGAGAATGTCTTCGTAATGTGAACGAACAAAGATATTGATCTTGCCGCGCAAGGGAGCGTGTTTGTGTATGCGCCAAAGGAAATCATGGGCAAATTCCTCTTCGGTGGGTTTTTTAAACCCGACTACTTCTAAGCCCATCGGCGCGCAATCATTGAATACGTTTTCTACGGCGCCGTCTTTGCCGCTGGCGTCCATGCCTTGCAGCACGACCAATGCAGAATACTTACCCTGAGCGTACATCACGCGCTGCAACTCGCCGAGACGCTTCACGAAGTGTTGGGTTTTTTCTCTGATTTCTTTTTTGTCCAGATTTTCCGGAGCTGTAGTGGGAATGGCTGCTAACTGTATCATCAGGCTGATTTAAGTGCGCATTTTGCTACGCTTTACCAAATAAGCCTGCAATATAGGACGGAAACCTTTACTGATGTCCGCCTCGATGAGGTCAATTTTGTATTGGAGGCATTTGAATTTGAGTTCCTGCATAAATTTGCCTACCTGCTCCACGTAGTGTTCTTTCACCTGCTTAGGTTGCAGGCGCAGGCGTTCACCGCTTTCCATGTCAATGAAGATGTAGGGGCGGTTTTCAAACTCAAAGTCTAACTCCTTCGATTTGTCGGTGACGTGAAAAAGCACCACCTCATGTTTGTTGTGCTTGAGGTGCTGGAGTGCCGAGAACAGATGCTCATTGTCCCCCATTTGCTCAAACATATCGCTGAAAATGACCACCATAGAGCGCCGGTGAATGCTTTCGGCCACTTGGTGCAGGGCCTTGGCGGCAGCGGTGTTTTTGTCGTGGGTGGGCTTGCTGATGAAATTGTGCAAATGTGTGAGCATAAGCCGATAGTGCGAAGTACTGCTTTTGCACTGCGAGTGCAGGCGCACATCATCGTCGAAGAGCGTGATACCGAAGGCGTCGCGCTGTTTTTGCAACAGGTTCATGAGTGAAGCGGCGGCCAATGCCGAGAAGCGGGCTTTGTTCATGTACGGTTTGCCCTTGCTTTCCGACTCATCCGGAAAAAACATGGAAGAGGAGGCGTCCATTACAATCTGGCAGCGAAGGTTGGTTTCTTCTTCAAATCGCTTGGTGTAGAGCCGATCGGTACGGCCATATACTTTCCAGTCAATGTTCCTCGTATTTTCACCCTGGTTGTAGAGGCGGTGTTCGGCGAATTCCACCGAGAAGCCGTGGAAAGGGCTTTTGTGCAAGCCAATGATGAAACCTTCCACTACCTGACGGGCGAGCAATTCGAGGTTGCCGAGGTCCTTTACTTCCAGGTTTTCTAATAAGTCCATGGATTACAAATGGTTGTAAATAGAATAAGCCCTTGTTTCGTCAATTGGGCAAAACAAGGGCTGAAATTACGCCGGATTTTCGGCAAATCAGAGTTGAGCTTCAATTTTGTCGGCCAATACCTTTTTGGTAGTGGTTCCTACATGGCGATCCACTACCTCTCCGTTTTTGAGGATGAGAATAGTGGGGATGCTGCGGATATTGAATTTGAAGGAGACCTCAGGATTGAAGTCCACGTTGAGCTTTCCGATTTTGACTTTGCCGTCGTATTCGTGCGACAGTTCTTCGATGACCGGAGCGATTACGCGGCAGGGGCCGCACCATTCTGCCCAGAAATCAATGACCGCCACGCCTTCGGTGTCCATAACTTCTTCTTTGAAGTTAGCATCGGTGAATTCAAAAGCCATAGTAAAGTGCTGTTTGATGAAGGTTTTGAAAAATTTCGGATATAACACTACGAGTAGATTTTGGGTTGTGAAATCAGTATATAAACTTTGTGCTGCTGTCTCCGTTAGTACAGTTTTGCGATTTCGCTCACCAATTGCCAACATGAATCGAACTCAAAAAACCTGGATCGCGCTCGGCGTGATAGCCTTAGTGCTGCGTTGGGCGGCCGGCCATTCCCCGGAATTGGTAGAGCGGTATTACAGCCGGGGCCTTTTTCCGGTCATCCGAAACGTCATTGACTACGGGGCAGCCTGGCTACCGGCGCCGTTGGCCTTTCTGCTAATACCGCTGTTGCTTTTTCTGGGCGCCCTAAATGCGATGCGTTGGTTCAAACGCAAGGCGCCATTGGTACAAAAACTAAAAAGTGCCGGGTTTTCCCTGCTCGCTTTTGCTGGCGCCGTTACATTTCTATTTCTGTTTCTTTGGGGGTTCAACTACAGCCGCGTGCCGCTGGAAACACAACTCGGATTGACGGCACAACCGCTTACAATGGAGCAAATCCGGGAAGAGCTGGACTACAGCACCCGTGCCGTCATCGCAGCGCGGAAGCGCATTCCCGGAGCAGGCAACGCTCCGCTGACATCGGCCGCACTGCCCAACGAAATGGAGTTGTTGTTGCGGGGCGAGGTGTCAAATCAACTGACGAGCTGGGCGTACCCTGCTCCCGGACGGGTGCGGGGTCGGGTTTTATACCCCAAGGGCATCTTGCTTCGGTTCGGTACGGCGGGCATCTACTTCCCTTTCACCGGAGAAGGGCATGCAGATGCGGGGCTGCACCCTTTGCAATTGCCGGCTGTGGTCGCGCACGAAATGGCTCATGCTTACGGGTTTGGAGATGAAGGCGTTTGCAATTTTATAGCGTATGCAGCCTGCGTTCAATCCAATGACCCCATGGTGGCCTATTCTGCCGAATTGACTTATTGGCGGACCTTAGCCGTCAATTATCGGGCTTATCAACCCGATGCTTACCGCGATATTCGGGACGGATTACCGGCCGGCATCCGCGCCGATTTGGACGCCATCAATCAAAATATTTTGGCATATCCCGATATTTTTCCCCGTTTCCGGGATGCAGCGTACAACACATACCTCAGAGCGCAGGGCATCCGGGAAGGCATGTTGAACTACGACCGGGTAATGATGCTGGCAAGGGCGTACCGATTGGATTCCAAGTGGGGTGTAAAACCCGACCCAGTGGACAATTGATTGCGCCGGCAAAACTGTCGCCATTGAAAGGCACGCAAAAAAAGAGTGTAGTTTCATAAATTGGCGTACATTTATTCGTTGATGAGAAAATGTGAAGGTATGTGGGAGGACATTTATGCTGTTTTCAGGCAGCGAATATCTGACGGAAGGCATCTTGCAGATGTCCGACCGGATTAAAACCATCAATCTGAAGTGACTGAAGAAGAACTAGCACGAGGATGTATCCGGGAGGACCGCGCTTGTCAGCAAGAGCTTTTTCAGCGCTATGCCGGCAAGATGATGGCAGTGTGCCTTCGGTATGCGCGTCATCAAATGGAAGCGGAGGATTTGCTACAGGATGCATTTATCAAAGTGTTCGACAGCATCAGCGGTTTTCAGTTTAAGGGTTCTTTGGAAGGCTGGATTAGAAGAATTACGATCAATACCGCACTGAAAAACTATCAGCGCAAGCCGTTTGGTCTGGAACAAATCGGCGTGGAGTGGCAGCATGAAATGTCGGAAGAACCGGACGTTTATGCCCGGTTGGACGAAAACGATTTGCTAAAGTTGATTCAGCGTTTGCCCGAAGGGTACAAAGTCGTATTCAACTTGTACGCCATTGAAGGATACAGCCACAAAGAAATATCAGATTTACTTGACATTCAGGAAAGTACTTCCCGATCGCAGTTGGTAAAAGCGCGTAAAATGCTTCAAGGTTGGTTAATTGGAAATAAAAAAATTGCAGTATGAATAATCGTCACCCCATAGACGAATACTTCCGCAAGGCATTGGAAGAGTACGGTGTAGAGCCGCCGCCCATGCATGTGTGGAAGCGGATTGAAGAGAACCGCCGCCGCGCCGCCGCCGTACCGGTGGCCGCTCCTGCGCAATTTTCCTGGTTGCTCATCGCCGCAGGCGCATTCCTCCTGCTTTTTGCGCCCCGCTCAGAATTCCGGCACGCCTCCCAGCCGGAGGTTTCAGTAGTAGCAGCCGCTCCTGCAAGGGTTGCCCCGTCACAGCAGGCCGCATCGGCGCCATCTGAAAAAAACAGGACAGTTGAAAAAGAACAGCTTTCTGCCGTGGCAAATGCCGCTGCCATATTGCCTGCCGCTTACCGTAGTCAACCGGCTACAAACCCCGTCATCACAACCGATGCATTATCTGATCTGGAGCATATCGCCTCCGCACAAAATACAGCGGGCCATTCTCCCGCCATAGCCGATGAGCGCGGCATGGGAGCGTCGGAGCGCCCGGCAGTCGCCGCAACCGCTTCCTCGACCATGCACGTTCCGATGTTTCTGGCGCCCCTCAGCCCCAACGAGACTCAATTACTGAACCGCTCCTTTCCCGAAACCTCCCGATGCGCCAGTTTCAAAGATATGTGGATTCGATTCCACTTAGACTTGCTGGCCTCTCCCGATTTGGCTTCCCGCCAGATACACGCCCGCAACGAAGACCCGGAGACAGAAGCCTACGCTCAACTTCGCGACCAAAGTGAGCAACCACATTATCAATTCAGTGCCGGTGCGCGCATTTCGGCTACAACCAACTTTGGTTTGGCAATGCGCACAGGAGTCAATTATTCGCAACTCAACGAACGCTTCCGCTATCTGACTCAAACCGAAGAGCGCTTCACCATCATCAATATTCTTGGACCGGGCGGCGCCGTCATCGGTGTGGATACGGTATATGAAACCATCCACCGCGAGCATGTGGTACACAACAGCTACCGCAGTATTGACATCCCCGTACTGCTCGGCTATGAATTCCCATTCCGGCGTTGGACGGTATCGGTCAACGGCGGCGCTTACATCAATTTGTTGTTCCGGCAACGCGGCAGCTTCTTCGTACCCGGCTCCGACAATCCGGTGTCGTTTTCGGTTGCAGAGGCAGAGAATACGGAAGTGTTTCGGAACAGACTTGGCGTGGGCTGGTATGCCGGCGCAGGTTTGGCCTACAAAATACGGCACAATCTCCAAATCATTGCGGAACCGCACCTGCGCGCTTTCCCGCGCTCCTTCACCGCCGACGGCTTCGATGTGAACCAACGCTATACGCAAGGCGGGTTGTCGTTGGGCGTGCGGTACAAGATTTAGTCGTCTGCGGCTACCCGACGAACAGTGTGCTCTGTTTCCAATCCTCAAAGCGCCCTTCCGCCACCGACTCCCACTGCCCGTACCGGCGCATCCAGGTGAGTTGTCGTTTGGCGTAGTTGCGGGTGTGTTGCCGGATGAGCCGGACGGCTTCTTCCAGATTAATTTTTCGGTCAAAATAATCGAACAGTTCCTGATAGCCTACTGTTTGCAGGGCCGGCAGATGCCGGAAGGGGTAAAGCGCGCGCGCCTCTTCGAGCAGCCCCCGACGCATCATATCGTCCACTCTTTGGTCAATGCGGCGGTACAATTCCGCTCGCGGCCAATCCATTCGGACATAAACCGGCTCAAAAAAACGAGGCGTTGCAACTTGCCTGCGAAAAGAGGAAAACGGCCGGCCCGAAGCCCTGCAAACAGACACGGCCCGGATCAGCCGTGAAGGGTTGTTGATATCCACCTCCGCGAAATAGACGGGGTCGGATTGTCGTAGTTCTTCCTGCAATGCCGCCAGACCTCGATTTTCAAAAAACTCCATCACGCCGGCGCGGATGGCTTCCGGCACTTCGGGGAAAGCGTCTAATCCTTCGCAGACCGCTTTTACAAAAAGCCCCGAACCGCCCGCCATCACCACCCGGTCGTATTGTTGAAACAATTGTTCCAGCAGTGCCAGCGCATCACGCTCGAAGTCGCCCACACTGTAAGGCTCGTGAATGCTGAGATGCCCGATGAAGTGATGCTTTACCCGGGCCAGCTCTTCGGCGCTGGGTTTGGCCGTACCGATGTTCATTTCGCGGTAAAACTGTCTGCTGTCGGCGGAGATGATTTCTGTGTTGAAATTCAGGGCCGTACGAATGGCAAAAGCGGTTTTTCCGCTTGCCGTTGCGCCGCCTATTACGATCAGATGCTTTTGTTTCATACTCCGCCGTCGTATTGCAGCCGCGAAAATACCCAATCTCCCGTATCTTTGACTTTTTGCAAACGCTTTACCACCGACACTGCCATGATATATTTTGCGATGCGGCCTTTTGCCCGGTTTGCGCTCAAGGTTTTTTTTAAAAAAATTACGCTCTCCCATACCGACCGGATTCCGTTCGACAAACCGGTAGTGCTGGCTTCCAATCACCCTACTGCGTTTATGGAACCTTGCCTGCTGGCATGTTTCCTCAACCGCTCTTTGTACTTCTTAGTGCGGGGCGATATTTTTGCCAAGCCACTCTATGCCAGTATATTGCGCGCTTTTCACATGTTGCCTATGTATCGGCTCAAAGATCGGGGTTATAAATTTGTAAAAGCCAATTTTCAAACTTTTGATGCTTGTTTCGATGCGTTGTATGAAAAAAAGACCATCATGATATTGGCCGAAGGCAACACCAAATCGGAGAAACGGCTGCGGCCTTTGCAAAAAGGCACGGCACGGCTCGCTTTCGGCGCCATTGACAAAAACCCTGGCATTGAAGATGTGTACGTGGTGCCGGTGGGGGTCAATTTCACTTACGCCGACCGCTTCCGGGCCGAAGTGATGATTGATTTCGGCCATCCCATTTCTGCGCGCAGCTACTATGAGGCATATTCTGCCAACAATAATGAAGCCATAGATTCCTTCACCGGGAAGCTGACGCAATGTATGAGGAAGCTATTGGTACATGTTGATCGGGCAGAAGACGACGTGCTCGCCGAGCGCTTGTTGGTCATGTCGCGTGCTGACCGGGCGATGCAGTTGTGGCGGGTAACCGGCGATGATCCCACTTTTTTAGAGGAAGAAAAAGCAGTGGCCGCTTTTGTAAGTGCGCTGCCCGATGTTTCCAAAAAGGAATTGGAGGATAGTACAGAACTGTACTTCAGTAAATTAGAAAAAAAGCGCCTGAGCGACCGCGCCGTTTTGGAGCAGCGCAAAAATACGCTGTCGGATACGCTGCTGATGAGTTTGGGCGCCCCCGTTTTTCTGGTCGGCTATTTGGCCAACTACCTGCCCGCCCGCGCGGCAAAAGCCATTGCCGATAAAAAAGTGAGCCATATTGAGTTTTACGCTCCGGTCATGCTGGTGATTGCGCTGGTGTTGTTTAAACTGTATTATGCGCTTGTTCTGGCAACGAGTATTATACAACTTGGATGGCAGAGCATTTTTGGGGTTGCCCTTATGGCGCTTGCCGGTTATTTTGCTGTGCTCTACCGGGATGCTTTTCAATTGTGGAAACACCGCCACAACTGGAGCAAGCTCAGCGTCGCAGAAAGGGAAAACATGGTTGCGCTCCGATCCGGTATTGAACTGATGCGACAAAACGCCCAATAATTGTCGCACACGCTACCCTTAAAAACTTTGTCAAAACTTTTATCTCCCCATTATCGTACTAACGATTCATCATCCTTAAATAGCAATAGCAACCATGAAAAGAAATCTTTACACTTTATCGGCCGTCCTGCTCGGCCTCGGCCTCTGGGTCAGTAATGCCGCCGGCCCCGGTACCGTCCAGGGTATAGACCGCACCGGCTCTCCATTGAGTCCGGGCACTTGTGGGGCATGCCATGCAGACGGCACATTCTCTCCCGTTATCACGGCACAGTTGTTGGACAACGGCACTCCTGTTACCGAATACCAACCCGACCGCGACTATACGCTTCGGGTGCAAATAACCGCAGGGACAGGCTCTCCAGCGCGTTATGGATTTCAGGCGGTGGCGCTCAGCGGCGCCGGCAATACCAACATCGGCACGTTTGGCGCCAATCCTGCAGGATTCAAAAAAACAACCATCCAAAACAGAGTATATGTGGAGCATAGCTCTCCCCGAACCGCTAATGTGATGGAATTTCCCTGGAAATCGCCTTCCACTTTGGGTGAAGCCATCCGTTTTTACGCAGCCGGTATAGCATCCAACAATGCCAACGGCTCCAGTGGCGACGGTGCTGTAAGCCTG
The DNA here is from genome assembly GCA_019638385.1 of Saprospiraceae bacterium. Lineage (GTDB taxonomy): Bacteria > Bacteroidota > Bacteroidia > Chitinophagales > Saprospiraceae > UBA2329. The sequence continues at coordinate 762,927 of JAHBTW010000001.1, forward strand.
GGCCAGGCGCTGATTGTTACCCCATTGGTAAGCAGCTCTGCCGAAGCCAAAATCCCCCATCCCGCCGTTCGGGTAATGGGCAATCCCGTGGGCGAACAAATTCAACTGCTTTTCGAAAGCCCTGAAAACGGCGTATTTAACTTCCAGCTAACTGCTATGAACGGCCATACGATGTGGCGAAGGGCAGAAACTGTACAAACGGGGGAAAACCGGCTGAGCTTTGAGGCATCTCAACTTCCGCGCGGCACTTATGTTCTGCTGGTGCAAAACGCTACCTCAAGCACTTCCGTTAAGTTGATCCGCTAATTCCCGCAACGATTTTCCGCTTTCCGCTGTTTGTGTTGGGTTATGAACTTTCCAATAGCGGACATCGAACTTAGTATAAGTGAAGATTGCTTTCTTCAGGGCGAACGGCTGTTTGAAGAAGGCAAGGTGGGTACTCCATTTGAGCTGGAGCGCCAATTGTGGTCAGTAGAAGTGGAGGAAGGCCCCCGCTATGAGGTGGAAATTCGCATCAGCGCTTCCAGGGTGGTTCAGTCAGCTTGTGAATGTGAGCGCTTTCGCAAAACCGGTGAATGCGCTCACTTTGCCGCTGCGCTGCTGGCGCTTCGCCGGAAATGGAGCGAGCAGCAAGACAAGAAAAAAATCGCTGCAGCCAGAAAAGAACGCGCCCCAAAAAACCTCAGCGCCGGCATCATTCTGGAGCATATCAGCCCGGAGGACCTGGCAGATTTTGTGCGCCAATACGCCAAGTCAAATCGCAACTTTGCGGTAGCACTCAAAACCCGTTTTGCGCCCTCCGTGTCCGTTGCCGACAACAAAGGTAAATTTCTGGAACTGCTGGAAAGCGCCATTTCTATTTCGCGCAAAGCCGATCGAAGCCTCAATACACGCGGCATTCAAAAAATTCGCTCCGTGCTCGATGAAATGCTCGAGCAAATGCGCACGGCCCTTGTTCAACAGCACTTTACCGATGCCGTTGACATGGCCCAAAGCATTATTGAAAAAATAACTACGCTGCTGCGAAAGGCCGGAGAACGACAGCAGGAACTTCGGGAACCTATTAAGGAGGCATTCAACATCCTCCGCGAGGTGGTAACGCGACAGACCTCCCCTGGCCTATTGGACGCGCTGTGGCAATATGCCGGCGAGGAATCCCGCAAATTGATTTACCGCACCAATGCCATAGACCTTTATTTCCTGCGCCTGATGTCGGCGATGAACGACACGAAAGCCAAAGAGGAAGAATTGCTTACGCGCATTTCCGAGCAAATCGGAAAATACCTTTCCGAAGGGCGCGACCCCTCCGCAGCGGTGTTGTTGCAATTGCAAATCCTGGAACAATCGGGTAAAAATATGGAGGCACAGGAATTAATAGAAAAATACCTCTCCGCTCCGGAGGTGCTCCTGTTTGCCGTGCGAAGCGCCGCAGCAAAAGAAGATTGGAAACGGGTAGAAATGCTCGGCAATGCCGGCTTGAAGATGCAATTGTCGCCGGTCGTCGTGGCCGAGTTGGAAGACTTGCTGCTGCAATGGGCCATTTTGCAAAACAATACGGATGAGATCACCCGGCTGTCGCAATCCCGGTTTTTCAGGTCCTTAGACATTAAATACTACCGCGTGCTCAGGGCCGTAAATGCTGAAAACTGGAACGGGCGCGCCGATCTGGCATTGGAACAATTGCGCCGCTTGCCTTTTTCTGTTCAAAAACGGAATGCCATCGCAGCCGTGCTGGCAGAAGAGGGCCGTGTGGAGTCGCTGTTTGATTTTATGAAAGATGCTCGCTCTTTGGATCTCGTTTTACAATTCGGAGCGCAACTGCTCCCCGGCAAGGAAGACCAACTGCTCGACTTGTACCGGGAACTGCTGGAGCAGTATCTCCGCGGGCATGTGGGACCGAAGCCCTCGCAACGGGTGCGCGAAATCGTGGAACAGCTATACCGCAACGGCATGCCGGGCATTGCAGAGCAATTGGTGGAAATTATTCGTTCGGAGTACCCGGAACGGCACACGCTTCAGGAGGAGATGCAAATTTTTTGAACAACCGCACCATACCATGAAAATAGAGCTTTGGGCCATCGGCAAAACCAACGAACGCTACCTCGAAGAAGGCATGGCACTGTATGAGCGACGACTAAAGCATTATCTTCCTTTTCAGTGGCAAGTGCTGCCCGATGTAAAAAATCCCGGCACGCTGTCTGCGCTTCAACTCAAAACGAAAGAAGGCGAAACCATTCTCAGCAAAATCAAAGAGGAAGACCTGTTGATCTTGCTCGACGAACGCGGCCGCATGTTGGATTCGCCGGAATTGGCAGGATACTTAGACAAAAAGCTGCAACAGTCGCAAAGGCGGCTCATCTTCCTGATCGGCGGGGCTTATGGATTCTCCGAAGCCGTGTACAAGCGGGCCGACGATCGGCTTTCCCTTTCCAAAATGACTTTTTCGCACCAAATGGTCCGTTTATTTTTTTTAGAACAACTCTACCGCGCCATGACCATTCTGCGCCATGAGCCGTACCACAACGCCTGAATATTATGAAACCGAAATTCTCTTATGAAGAAGCCATGAAGGAGCTGCAATCCATCGTACAAGCATTGCAGGAAGGCCATATCAACATGGACACGCTGGCCGAGCGTGCCGGCCGTGCTGCCGAATTGATTCGACTGTGCCGGGAGCGGCTCAGGCTTGTTGAAGCAGAATTGGATGAGTTGTTTCCGGAAGAGTAGTACGCTATGCACGCGGCCCTGCGCTGTTTGTCTTTTACACGACCGACATAATCAATCATACGGCTTCACAATATTCGCCGTAGCGATCACCTCGGCACGCTTGCCGATGATGACATTCGCCACCACGCCGGCAGCTACCACGGCCATTGCGGCCATGTTCAGCCATGTCACATGCTCTCCGAACAACAATACGCCGAACAGCCCGGCGTACAACACCCCCAGAAAATTCAGGCTGGAGGCAATGCCGAGTTGCTCCGTTTGCAGGGCTTTAGTGAGATTGATCTGCCCCAATTGGGTGAGCAAACCCACCGCCAACAGCATGGCCCACTCCCAGCCCTGCGGCATTTGGAAATGCCAGGCGCTCGCCGCCGCGCCCGCTATAGTGCCCACCACCTGAAAGTGAAATACTACCACCACCGGATGTTCTTTCCCCTTCAGACTGCGCACAAACATATACGCCAGCGCCGAAAATAAAGCCGAACCCAAGCCCAAAAAGAAATACAGCAGCGATATACGGGCATCGAAGCCTTTGAGCATAATCACCCCGCAAAACGACAATGCCACCGACAACCACTGCAACGGCTTCAGTTTTTCGCGCAGAAACAATACACCGAGAATGGCCGAAAATACCGGCGAGGTGTAAGCCAGCGTAACCGCGCTCGCAAACGGCAACTTTTTGAGGGTGATAAAAAACAAAAACAACGCCATGGTGCCGCATATCCCTCGCAGGGCCAGCCGCAGGCGATCTTCGCCAATCCAACTCACTCCGGCCTTGCGCAGCAAATACATACAGATCACCAAAGAAACCAAGCATCGAAAAAACACCAGTTCCATCGGTGGAATGGCCGGCAACAACTTCACGAACAGGTTCATGGTGGAAAAGCTCGTCACCGCGATGAGCATGTGGCGAAGGCCCGGCGTCATTACTTGTTTAGCACTCATTTTCCTCCTCCATTTCAAACAACACTCCCTTGAGCGGAATGCGCAGCCATTCGGGGCGGGCGTTCATCTCGTAACCGACCTCGTAAATTGCTTTTTCCAACAAATATACACGCAACAGCAGTTGAGCAGCCTCCGGATTGGCGGGAATGAACGGCTGCCCGGTCGCCCGGTCCAAATACGCTGTGAGGAAAAACCGGCTCACATAGTGATACCATTGCCGCGCCCATTGCTCTAACCAAGCCATGTCTTCCTTGCGGAGATTGGCATTGAGCAGCAACTTGCCGTAAGCGGCATAGTGAAAAGAGCGAATCATGCCGGCAACGTCTTTAAACGGCGTGCGTTTGAGCCGCCGCTCGCTGATGGACAACATCGGTTCCCCCTCAAAATCAATGATGTAGAAATCCTGTCCGTCGTAGAGCACCTGCCCGAGGTGGTAATCGCCGTGAATGCGGGTTTTCACCGAATCAATGGGCGTTTTGTAAATACGGCTGAAACATTTTAAAATCTCTTCCCGCAAGTCGAGTACGGTACGCGCCTCGGCGGCAATGTGCACCGGAAAGGAGGGCAATTTCAACTCCAATGCGTCGAGTTTTTCACTCACCAATTTGCGGTGCGCCGAATAAACGGAGCGCTGATAATGCGGCGTAAATCGCACGGGGGCAAAGGCAGGGTCCTCCTGCTCAGAAGCGAGCGCGATGTGCATCTCAGCGGTGCGCACGGCAAGCAGGGCCACTTTGTCGTAGGTATCTCGGCCGATGAGTTGTTGCAACTGCTCCGGCGCCTGCTCAAAGTACATACGTTCCGAAACGGCCAAATCCGGCAGCAGCACGCTCCGGTCGGCGATAGCGAGCGCCTGTTCATAAAAGCCGCCCAGGGTATCGAGCATAGCGGTCCAGGCTTCGCCCTGATTGGGTATTTTGTTTTGCAACAACCCCAGAATCGTGAAAGACTGCCCGGCGCGTTCCTCGTACTGAATGCCGCCGCCGTAGCGGGGCGCATGGCGAAAACCGGTACGCTCCGACAGAAAGCGTACCAGTTCCAGATCGGGATTGATGTCGGTGTCTAATTTTCTGTAAATTTTGAAAAAAAAGCGGTCGTTGTAAATCACCGAGGTATTGCTTTGTTCGGCGCGCAGCACTTCCGATTGAATGGCCTCGTCGGGAATGTCGGTCACTTCCGACAAAATCTGGCCGGCCTCAAATCGCAGTGCGCCGCCGGGCAGTTCTAAGTTTTCGTCCTTTCGGATGAGCCGGAAAAGTTCTTTGCGAAAAGCGGCATCGTAAATAGCGTCTATGAGGATGCCCTCTTTGCTGCCGGCTTTGAGGTAACAAATGACGCTGCGCGGTTCGTTTTTCAAATACTGTACGATGCGCTCGGCATTGGTTACCAAAGTGATGGGCAGAAAATACGTATCGGGCAGTCCCTCGGTGTATCGCACCTCAACGAGCGCCAGAAAAGCCGGCTCCTCCTCGAGCTGAACGGCCGGGAAGCGGTTCACTTCAAAAGCCACGGCATTGCGCGATTTACCACCATACCAGCGGTTGGCCTGCATATAGCCGGGCAGGATGCGCTTTTCCAACTGCCGGCGCGAGTTGTAATGTTCAAAAAGGCCCGACCATTCGCCCTGTACTTCCAATTCGAGTATCGTTCGTTCCTGTGCAGTGCCCTCCTGCGGCGCCTCGCTTTTTTCCAACTGAAACCAATAGTATCCGTAAGGCCCCAGCGTAATCGGGTACGGCCCCTCCCCTATCGCGGAGAACCTGCTCCGGCTGAAAATTTCTACCGGCTCCACCCCTTCAAATTCAGACAAATCCAAGGTGACAGCCTGTGAAAATTTTGATAAATTGATTACGACTAAAATGCGCTCGCCCTCGTAAGTGCGCTCGAATGCGAGCACCTTGCTGTTGCGGGCGTTCAGAAACGCTATGCTGCCGTGGCTAAAGGCTTTGTGCCGCTTGCGCACGGCAATGAGATTCTTTATCCACCACAGAAGGGAGGCGGGATTTCTGCTTTGCACCTCTACGTTCACCGCCTCGTAGCGGTACAAAGGGTCTGTGATAACGGGCAAAAACAGTTTCTGCGGGTTGGCGCGGGAGAAGCCGGCATTGCGTCCGCCGTTCCATTGCATGGGCGTGCGTATGCCCTTGCGGTCGCCGAGGTAAATATTGTCGCCCATACCGATCTCGTCGCCGTAAAACAGCACCGGCGTGCCGGGCAGCGAAAAGAGCAGCAGGTACATGAGTTCCAATTTGCGGCGGTCGTTGCCCAGCAAGGGCGCGAGGCGCCGCCGGATACCCTCGTTGATGCGGGCGCTGTGATCCTGTGCCAGGGCTTTGTACAGAAAATCGCGCTCTTCTTCGGTCACCATAGAGAGCGTAAGGTCATCGTGGTTGCGCAGAAAGAGCGCCCATTGGGTGTTTTCCGGAATGGGCGGCGTTTGGTCGAGGATGTCAATGATCGGATAGCGGTCTTCGGTTTGCAGGGCCATGTACATGCGTGGCATGAGCGGATAGTGGTAGTTGAGGTGGCACTGATCGCCCTGCCCCAGATATTCAGCGGCTTCCTCCGGCCATAGGTTGGTTTCGGCCAGAAGAATTTTGTCGGGGTGGCGTTTATCAACATGACGGCGCAGGTCGCGCAGGAATTCATGCACTTCCGGCAGATTTTCCGAGGTAGTGCCTTCCCGTTGAAACAGAAAAGCAATCGAAGTAAGCCGCAGCCCGTCCACGCCGAGGTCGAACCAAAAATCAATCACCTTGCGGATTTCGTCGCGCACAGTGGGGTTGTCGTAGTTCAGGTCGGGTTGGTGGTTGTAAAAGCGATGCCAATAGTAGGCGCGCGCCACGTTATCCCATTCCCAGTTGGAGGATTCAAAATCGGAAAAAAGCACCTCTGCCCCGGAAAAGTGCTCCGGGTTTTCGCTCCATACATAAAAATCGCGCTCCGGTGAACCCACCGGCGCACGGCGCGCCCGCTGAAACCACTCATGCGCCGTGGAGGTGTGGTTGAGAATGAGATCAGTCACCACCCGAATGCCGCGCGAATGCGCCTCTTGTAAGAGGCGACGAAACTGCTCCAGACTGCCGTAATCGGAATGGATGTCGCAATAATCTGAAATGTCGTACCCGTCATCCCGGAGAGGCGACGGATAAAAAGGCATCAACGAGAGGCAATCCACGCCGAGGTCTTCGATGTAGTCGAGCCTTTCTATCAACCCATTGATATCCCCTATCCCATCGCCGTCGCTATCGTAAAAAGAGCGGATGTGCAGCGCGTAGATGATGCTGTTTTTGTACCACAGGTTGGCAGGAGTTCCGAGCATGGCGCGAAATGGTTTTCGATGAAAATTTCCGGGCGTAATGATACGGATTTTGCATCGGAGCGTGCGAAAGGAGGTCAGTGTTTGATTTTTTTCAGATTATTTTTCCTGATCGGAAAATTAGGTCTGAGTAAAAATATTGATAGATAAAACGGGCGTGTGGTGCAGGTCTCGTGTACCGGATACATCGGGGCGCACACCAACACAACGTGACGTATTGTCTCGCGTACCGGCGGGCTTCAGCCGCCGGAAATCCGGGCGTACCGAGGTGCGCTTCCGGCGGCTGAAGCCCGCCGATACACATGATGCATCCCGGATATTCCGCTACTGCCGGTTCATCCATTTGAGGGCTTCGCGTTTGGTCAGCGGCGCCAGGGTGGCGTTTTCCTGCACGAAACGGCGAACTGCTTCGGGGTTGGTTTTGGAATATTCGCGCAGCGCCCAGCCGGCGCCTTTTTGGATAAAAAACTCTTTGGAGCCGTTCAAACGCAGGATGTAACTGAACAACAACTCCGCATCCGTGCGGTCTTTATATTTCAATTGAAATATCATGGCGCTGCGCTGCAACCATATATTGCCCGATTGCATCCACCGTTCCGTCACAGGTCGGGTAAGATGCGGGTAGCGCAAAAAGTGCGCTCCGGCCAGCTTGGCGAGCCAGTCCACTGTGTCCCACCAGGATTTGGTGGTAATCAACTCCTCCAGCAGGTTGATAAAATCCTCCGGCTGCCGGGGCAAGGCCCGCTGTACGGTTTCGACGGCGAAAAACTGAATTTCGCGGTAATCGTCCTCGAAACACAAGCGGGCAAGGGTTTTCAAATCCTCGCCCTGCGGGATACCGTGTTCCTGATAACACTGCCGGGCAAGCGCCATCCACTGCGGGGCTTTGAGGCCGTAAAAGGCAAACTGGTTGCGCATGTAGTTCATCTGCCCTTCGGCGGTGTCGGGGTTGCCGTGTTCGAGAAACCGGCTTTTTACTTGCGTGAGATACTGTTCGGGCGAAAGCATAATCAGTATGTGTTGGTAATATGAAAAAAGCTATTTTTGCGCCTCAAAAAACGAAAATTTCCGCATGGGACGCGCATTTGAATACCGCAAAGAAAGAAAAATGAAGCGCTGGGCCGGCATGGCCAAAACCTTCACCCGCATAGGCCGTGAAATAGCCATTGCCGTACGCGACGGCGGCCCCGACCCCAATTACAACTCCCGGTTGCGGTTGGCCATCCAAAACTCCCGTGCAGCCAATATGCCCAAGGCCAACGTGGAAAACGCCATCAAAAAAGCCATTTCCAAAGAAGCCGAAAACTTCGACGAGGTGGTGTATGAGGGTTACGCCCCGCACGGCATCGCCGTTTTAGTGGAAACGGCCACCAATAACCCCACCCGCACGGTGGCCAATGTCCGGCACATTTTTTCCAAATACGGCGGCGCGCTCGGCGTCTCCGGCTCGGTAGATTACATGTTTACCCGCAAAGCTGTATTTAAAATAAAAGACGAGGGCCTCGACTTAGAGAGCCTCGAACTTGACCTCATAGACCACGGTCTCAGCGAGCTGAAACACGAAGACGATCTCGTGGCGCTGTATTGTGAGTTCACCGATTTCGGTATTTTGCAAAAAGCATTGGAAGAGCGCAACTTAGAGGTGCAAAGCGCTGAATTGATGCGCATTCCGGGCCATGCGCTCAAACTCAATGACGAGCAGGCGGAAGATGTCATCAAGCTCATTGAAAAAATGGAAGATGACGAAGACGTGGTCAACATCTTCCACAATATGGATATGTCGGAATAAATCCTGATTAAATAACCTTCAGACCTTTAGCCAGATAGGTGAGCACAAAAGGAAGCGCTACCCAGAACCACTCGTTCATATACATCAGCATGAGTATCATGGCAACGAGTGAAACCAAAAAGATAAGCCAGTCGGTAAGGGAAGAAGAATTCGTTTGGGAAGTCATGTCTGTTTTGTTTTGATGCGGCAAAAGTAAAAAATCCTTTTCTTTACGCCGCAAAATTGACAGCATGAATATCTTCGACAAATTTCAACTCAAAGGAAAGGTCGCTCTTGTCACCGGGGCCAGCAAAGGCATCGGCGAGGGCATCGCATTGGCGTTGGGGCAAGCCGGCGCACGCGTGGTGGTGAGCAGCCGCAAGCAGGAAGCGGTGGATGAAACAGCGCTCCGGCTGCAATCGGAAGGTATTGAGGTCTTGCCCGTAGCGGCCAATACCGGGCAATTGGATCAACTGCAAAACTTAGTGGAGCAAACCCTCGCGGCATTCGGCGGGGTAGATATTCTCATCAATAATGCCGCCACCAACCCCGTGTTCGGCCCGGTGGAACAGACCGACGGGCGGGCCTTCGACAAAATCATGGAGGTGAACCTGAAAGGGCCGTTTGAACTGGCCAAATTGGTGCTGCCCTCCATGCAGGCGCGCGGCGGCGGGGCCGTCATCAACATCAGCAGCATCGGCGGTATTTCGCCGGAGCCGTTTCTGGGCATATACAGCGTCAGCAAATCGGCCCTCCTGATGCTCACCAAAGTAATGGCCAAAGAGTGGGGACAATACGGCATCCGTGCCAACGCAATTTGTCCCGGTTTGATCAAAACCAAATTCAGCCAGGCCCTCTGGGACAATGAGGCGATTTTGAAACACACCCTCCGCGATCTGCCTGCTGCGCGGGTGGGCACGGTGGAGGAGATTTCCGGACTGGCGCTTTTCCTCGCTTCCGATGCGTCGGCTTATTGCACCGGCGCCGTTTTTACCGCCGACGGCGGCCACACGATTTGATGTTCCTGTTTTCCTAACCAACATAAAATTGACACGACACATGGCTTCCGACATCGAAATTGCAAGAACCGTCAAACTGAAAGACATTGGAGAAATCGCCGCCCGGCTCGGCATCAACGAAGATCAATTGGAGCGCTACGGCCGCTACAAAGCCAAACTGCCGCTCCACCTCATCAACCGCGAAAAAGCTGCTCAAAACAAGCTCATTCTCGTATCGGCCATCTCCCCTACCCCGGCCGGCGAAGGCAAAACCACTGTATCCATCGGCTTAGCCCAGGGCTTGAATACCATTGGCAAACAAACCACTGTGGTATTGCGCGAACCTTCGCTCGGCCCGGTATTCGGCATCAAAGGCGGCGCTACCGGCGGCGGTTACTCGCAGGTACTGCCCATGGAAGACATCAACCTGCACTTCACCGGCGATTTTGCCGCCATCGAAAAGGCGCACAACCTCCTCTCCGCCATTATTGACAACAATCTCCAAAATAAAAAAAATACCCTCGGCATTGACCCGCGCACTGTGGCCTGGAAACGGGTGATGGACATGAACGACCGCTCCTTGCGCAAAATCGTGATTGGCCTGGGCGGCATCACCGGCGGCGTTCCGCGTGAAACGGGCTTCGACATCACCGCCGCTTCCGAAATCATGGCCATTCTTTGCCTTTCCGACGACCTAAGCGATCTCAAGCGCCGGTTTGGCAACATCTTCGTAGGATTCACTTACGACAAGCGCCCCGTCTTCGCCCGCGACCTCAAAGCTGCCGGCGCTATGGCTGCGTTGATGAAAGACGCCATCAAGCCCAATCTCGTACAAACCATTGAGGGCTACCCGGCCATCATTCACGGCGGCCCTTTTGCCAACATTGCGCAAGGCACCAACTCCATCATCGCTACCCGCATGGGCCTGAGCTTCTCCGATTATGTGGTGACGGAAGCCGGATTTGGGTTTGATCTCGGCGCAGAGAAATTTTTGGACATCAAATGCCGCACCGCAGGGCTTTCGCCCAATGCCATCGTGCTGGTGGCCACCATACGAGCGCTCAAATACCACGGCGGCGCAGGGCTTAAAAACCTCACCGACCCCAACCCGGAGGCGGTGGAACGCGGATTGCCCAATTTGGAAAAGCATTTGGAAAACGCTCGCCTCTTCAATGTGCCCTGCGTGGTGGCCATCAACAAGTTCACCACCGATTCCGACGAAGAAATTCGCGTGGTGCAGGCCCGCTGCGAGGCGCTTGGCATCCCCGTCAATGTGGCCGACGTGTGGGGCAAGGGCGGCCCCGGCACTACCGATCTGGCCACTACCGTAGCCGGATTGGCCGATGGCAACACGACGCCATTTACGCCTTTGTACGACTGGAACTGGAGCGTTGAGGATAAGATAAAAACCATTGCCACCAAATATTACGGCGCCGACGGTGTTGATTTTCAGGCGAAAGCCAAAACCGACCTCAAACGCATCACGACACTCGGCTTGGACAAACTACCCATCTGCATGGCCAAAACGCAAAAATCGTTGTCGGATAACCCCGACCTGATCGGACGACCGACCGGGTTCACGCTCACCGTCCGGGAAATAGAGGTGGCAGCCGGAGCAGGCTTCTTGGTCCCCATTACCGGAGAAATGATGCGTATGCCCGGGCTGCCCGAAACGCCCGCTGCCGAAGCCATTGACATTGACGATGACGGGCAAATCAGCGGTTTGTTCTGAGAACTCGCGCCGGCGGATAAGTACTTATAACTGCGCGAGCAACCATTCCTTCTCTGCTACGGCGCCGGTTTGTTCAATTTCCTGGCGCAGCGCAGCGCGGGCCGCTTTGTTGTAGAGGGGCGTTTCCAGCAGTTTGTGGGTAAAACGAATAGTGTTGGTGTAATTTTCCTTGTGGTAACCCATGACTTTTTTGCGGTGTAAAAATGCTTTCAGGGCCTGTAGGTGCGCATCCAACAGATCGAGTTCTCCCAGCGTGTAGTAAATTTTCAGTTGAAGCGTTTTGGCCGCCAAAGCGATGTGTACCTCTTTGAAATCCACCTTTTGGAGCAATTGCAGCGCCTTGCCGTATTGCCCTGCGGCATACTCCAACCGGGCGCGATTGAAGCTGAAGAGGCTCTCCTGTTGTCCGGCAGGCAGCATGGGCTTATACTCCTGAATGAAGCGGCCGGCCCATTCCAACTCCTGCAACACTAAGGCGAGCGTTACCGCATTCATATACGTATAAACCGACAACTCGCCCGCCACCAAGAAATACTGTCGTTCGAGGCCCTCCTGGTAAAAATCGAATTGCTCCCGCAAAAAGGTCTGATTGCCTGCATTGTATTGGCGAATGCAAAAATTAATGGCCAAAAGATACAGGTCGCGCAATTCCTCTACGGGAAATGTGGCCCCGTGCTGAAAGAGCAGGTTTTTGAAATTGAAATAATACGCCAACTGATCGGGGCGCGTCAGAGCGCGATAATAATGGTAGTAAATGGCAATGGCCGGCGTTTCCAAAATAGACTGATCTTCAATGCCTTCAATGGCCTGGTCTAAAATACCGGGACTAAAGCGCGCATTGGCAACGGTTTGGTGCGACAACATGACGCAGTTTTGCCACAGCTTCCGACTGAGAAAGGCGCGGTCCAATTGATCGGAAAGTTGCTGCAAGTGTTCCGGCGGAGCGCCCGGCTCGCTCATGTCCAAACGGCACTTTTCGAGCAGGAACCGGTATTCTTCGTCAAAAAAGTCGGCATTTTGTATACTTCTGCCGGCCTGATGTTCCTGTGCAGCTTCTAAGCTTTTGCGCGAAAGCGCGTACAATTTGCGCCGGCGCAACACCTCCGATTCCCTTACTGAATAGCTCAAAGGGCTGTCCATAAAATCTTTTACCGTGAGGTATCGGCGCACGAGCGCGTACAAAAAACTGACCGCCATGCGCAAGCGGTGGTCGTCGAAAGACTGCCCTTCAAAAACAGCCTCAAAAACGGTCGCTTTGTCAGACACCTCTTTGCCTTTATTCAGCCGTTTGAGCAAAACATCCAATAGCCTGACGGCCTCTTTTCGTTGATTGAAAAAGGGGCTTTCTACAAATTTTTTCAACTCCTGCCGCTCCAGCGGTGTCAATGTGTGCAATAATTGCAACAATCGGGTATTTTCCATCCCTGAAATGATACTTATTGGATAGACAAATTAACAAAAATTAAAATTGATTATCAAACAGTTGATAAATTAATAGTCAAAATTTGAATAGACAAAATTATAAATTTGTCGTTGTTCCGGCGCCCCTTCTCCTTCATCTTTGTATCGTTATCATTTTTCACCCAAAAAAAATCATCCCATGCGTGCTATGTACTCATTTTTTCGTCTCATTGCCTGCCTGATGTTAATGGCTTTTTCTTTGTCGTTATCGGCACAACAAGGCATCATCAGCGGCCGGATTGCTACCTGGAATGATCTGCCTATTGCCGGCGTAACGGTTTTTATATCGGGTCAGATCAACGCTCAATTTGTAACCGATACCAATGGCAATTATGCTGTCCAAGTACCTCTTGGCGGCAGTTATGTCGTCAGGCCGGAATATAATATTGACTTTTTAAACGGAGTAACCACATTCGATGCAATACTCATCGCTCGTCATATTGAGGGCTTGGAACCCTTCACGTCTCCGTATCAACTCATCGCCGCCGACGTAGATCGCAACAACGTCATCACTCTGATAGACACATTAGACCTGAGAAACTTAGTTTTGGGTCTTACAGAGGAATTTCCCAACAACACCTCCTGGCGCTTTGTGGATGCCGCGTACCAGTTTCCCAATCCGGCCAATCCTTCTTCGCCGCCCTACCCGGAATCTGTAGTACTCAATAATTTTTCGGGCAATGTTACCGGAGTGGATTTCATAGGCGTCAAAATCGGCGATGTCAACGGCACTGCCTTTACTTCATTGCCTATTCAGGAAGGGCATTTTTCTTCCATATTGGGGAAGGTTTTCCATGACGAAAACGGCAATTGCAGCTCCGACAGCGGTGAAAACGGGCCGGTCAACTGGCTGGTACGGGCCGAAGGAGCCTTGGGAGTCAGCTACTTAGGCGCTACACAGAGCAACGGCGAATATCGCATCAATGTGCCCACCGGGAGCTATACAGTAAGCGTCGTGCTGCCCTCCAATGATCTGTGGCAAATCAATTGCAACAATGCCCAGCCGGTCATATTCACTGATTTCATGCAGCAAACCGCCGGCATTGACTTCGGAGTAGAGTCCGATGCCGATTGCCCGCAACCGGAAGTCAGTATCGGTACGCCGTTTCTGCGTCGTTGTTTTGAAAATACCTACACCGTACGGTACACCAATCAGGGCACTGTACCCATCGAAGGCGCTTACGTCCATGTCACACTCGATCCATTTTTCTCTTTCGTAGGAAGCTCGTTACCGGTTGCCGGTGTGAACGGTAGCGTTTACACTTTCGAGCTGGGCGATGTGGATGTGTTTGAAACCGGCACGTTTACCGTCACTGTGCTGGTGAGTTGTGAAGCCGAGCTGGGGCTGACGCATTGCATCAGTGCGGAGATGTTTCCGCTGGAGCTCTGCAATCCCGATCCCAACTGGTCGGGCGCCAGTCTGCGCGTAGAAGGCGAATGCGAGGGCGATCAGGTCATTTTCACCATCACCAATGACGGCGCAGACATGAACGCACCGGTAAATTATATTGTGGTAGAAGACATTATGATTCAACTCATGGAAGATAATCTCCTCCTGAGCAGCGGTCAGGCCACGCAGGTGGAAGTGCCCGCCAACGGTTCTACCTGGCGATTAGAACTCCACCAGGTGGCTTTTCATCCCGATAATAGCTATCAGGCCGCTTTCGTAGAGGGCTGCGGAACAGGTACTGTCAGTCTGGGTTTCATCAACCAGTTTGCATTGGGTGATGAAAAACCCAATTACGATCTCGATTGCCTGCCCAACATCGGGGCATTCGACCCCAACGATAAGCAAGGCTTCCCCTTAGGCGTGGGCGAAGACGGATTTATTCGGCCCGGCCAGCCACTCGATTATCTCATCCGATTCCAAAACACCGGCACCGATACGGCTTTCACCGTCATCATACGCGACACACTGCCGCAGTGGCTCGACCCCGCAACGGTGCGGCCGGGCGCGTCGAGCCATCCGTACGCTTTCAATTTTGCCGACGAGCAAACAATCCAATTCGTCTTTTCCAGCATCATGCTGCCCGACAGCAATGTGAATGAACCGGCCTCTCACGGGTTTGTGCGCTTTTTAATAGCCCAAAAACCGGATGTGCCGCTCGGAAGTATCATTCAAAATCGCGCGGCCATTTATTTCGATTTCAACGAACCGGTCATCACCGATCCGACCAAACACACGGTCCAGGAAAACTTCCTCACCGTAGTAAGCGTGCAGGAAGTAGCCACCCGGCCCGGCGTGGAGCTGTCGGTGTTCCCCAACCCCGTGGGGCAGTCCGCTTTTTTCCGGCTCAACGTGCCGGCTACTTTTGAGGGTACGCTTCATGTGTGGAACGGGCAGGGACAATTGGTGAGCGCGCAGCCCTTCAGCGGCAACCAATCGGAGTGGGATGCTGTAAGGGTTCAACCGGGTCTTTATTTCTTTCAAATTGTGACACAGCAGGGCGTGCGCATTGCTTCCGGGAAAATGGTGGTGGGACAGTAAAGAAAAAGCCGGTACCAATTCTTTTGGTACCGGCTCAAAGTTTTTGGGAATACAATCAGAGATTTAGAAAAGATTGTAGCCGGGAAATTGCGAAATGGTAGGCAATGCCGCATCCAATACCGCCTTAAGTGCCCAGGCATCTGCATTCGAATTGATGATAATTGAATAGGTCAGGCCGCCGGTGGGCATTTTGACCAACCAGGACCGGCTGCCGCCGAAGCTGCCGCCGAAGTATTGCTGCCCGCCGTTCACCATCCAGCCCATAGCGTTGGAAGTGCTAAGCGGCGTGGAGGTTGTCATGATGGTGTGGTTGCCGGCGGTGAGAATGTCGTTGGGGTTGGCAACACCATCCACCCGGCTCATGAATTTCACCAAATCAATGGGACGCGCCACCCATCCGCCGAAAGCGCCGAACTGCTGCATGTTGGGTGTGGACTGCGGGTTATAAGTAGCTTCACCTGCTTTGGATTGACCGTCAGCCTGACCCACATACATCGTATTGCCTATGCCACTTGGGTTGAGCACGTTGTTGCGCACATAAGTTTCATAAGACTGGCCGCTCACTTCTTCAATGACCCGACCCAGAAAGTAGTAACCGAGATTGGAATAGATCCACTGTTGGTTGGGGCCGGTGGTGATGAGATCGGCGCGGCCCATCAGGTCGGCCATACATTGTGCTACGGTGCTGTTGGCATTCCAGAAGGGAGGCTCGCCATTGCCGGTGCGCACGCCCGACGTGTGAAGGAGCAATTGGCGCACGGTAAACTGGTGGAGCGGATGCGGGGCTGCCAGGTTGCCCAGGCCCGCATTGCCCTGTGAGGGAGTCGGATACTTGGCGCCCAGCACACTGTTGGGGCCGAACACTTTTCTATCGAGCAGGGTGGGATTGCCTTGTTGTACAAGCCTCATAATGGCCACAGCCGTCACCGATTTAGAGATGCTGAATATCCGCAGCGGATGATTGGGCGACATTTCAACGCCGGGCCGTGCAGTGCCGTACCCTTTGGCAAACACTAAGCGACCGTCTTTCATAATGGCCAAAGACAGACCCGGCACATTTTGCGCTTGCATGTACTCGTTCACGGCGTTGTTGATCTTAGCCAGGTCTGATGCGGAATAGTTTTTGTTTATCCAGATACCGTTGAAGCGCGAGCTGTTGCCCGATGCAAAGCCCTGCACAAACAGCGGCCGGTAGCCCTGATAATACATGTTGTCGTGTACATGCTGATAATTGGCAGCCGTGATGCCGTGGCGCACATAAAGCGGCTGGCTGGTGGTTTTCACCCAAATACCGGCGTAGTAGTTGACGTTATTTTTCGTGTATCCGCTCATGTTTATCAACACAAAGCCCTGGCTGCGATAGGTGTTAAATTCGGTTTGAAACTGCGCAGCCGTGAGGTTGTGCCTGGCGGCCCATCCACCGGTTTTCTTTTCCCAGATGGCAGCAAAGTACTCCACATTGTTCACCACATAGCCGCTCACATGGACGAGCTGGTAGCCCTGATTTTTGTAATTAGTAACTTCTGCCTGATACTGTGCGGCAGTGAGATTGTGTTTGGCAGCCCAGAGAGGCCCTGCTTTTTTCTCCCAGATGGCGGCAAATTTAGCCGCATTGCCTACGCCGTAACCGGACACAGCCGTGAGGCGGTAGCCTTGTTGCAAATATTCCTCCACTTTGGCCTGATATTGTGCCCCGCTCATTCCATGGTGAGTAGCCATTTGCGGGCCGGGGATTTGCTCCCATATCGCCGTGTAGCGTTCCTGGCCGTTGTCGGTGTAGCCGTTTACACAAGTCAGGCGGTAGCCGTTTTGTTTATTCGTGTTGTATTCGGCTTGGTACTGGGCCGGGCTGAGGCCGTGGCGGGCGATCCAAGCCTGTGCCTGTGCGGTGGAAAACGCCATGCAAAGTGTGATGGCAAGGATGAAAAATGAAACAATTGATTGCTTGTTCATGGTCAGATAAGGTTTGAAAAAATGGAAATGGTTAAACGCCTACTCTGAATACTGCTTTTCGGCTTCCGCAGTGAGGCCGGTTTAAGACCTTCACCGCACTGTGTCGCACAAGTGAATAATGTACCCGGTATTCTCCCAAAAATTCGCCGTAACTTGTCGCTCCGATAAACACAACGCCGCGTGATCTCTCAAAAAAGCGTTCAGGAAATACTCGACACCGTAAAGGTGGAAGACATTGTGCAGGACTTCGTGGCACTGCGCCGTCGGGGTACCAACCTCATTGGGCTATGCCCTTTTCACAATGAAAAAACGCCTTCGTTCAACGTATCGCCTACCCGCAACATTTTCAAGTGTTTCGGCTGCGGGAAAGGCGGCAGCGCCGTGCAGTTTCTCATGGAACTGGAACATTTCACCTTCCCGGAAGCGCTGCGCTACATCGCCAAAAAATACGGCATCGAAGTGGAGGAAACCGCCGTGACGCAGGAGGCACTGGAAGAGCGCCGCATCGCCGACAGCCTCTACATCGTCAATCAATATGCGCTGGATTTTTTTCAAAATCAGCTCTTCAACACCGACAAAGGGCGCAGCATCGGACTAAGCTATTTCCGGGAGCGCGGATTCAGCGAAGATACCATTCAGAAATTCGGCCTCGGCTATGCGCCCGACCAACGCGACCTGTTCACTACCACCGCTATACAGTCGGGCTACGGCATGGAGTTGCTGGCCCGGCTGGGACTGTGTTCTGCCGGCGACCCGGCCCGCAACCTGCCGCCCCGCGATTTCTTCCGCGATCGGGTCATGTTTCCCATACACGGCATGTCGGGCAAAGTGGTGGCCTTTGCCGGCCGCATCATGACCAAAGATGTCAAAGCGCCCAAATACATCAACTCGCCGGAAACCGACATTTACCTGAAAAGCAAGGTGTTGTACGGCGCCTTTCAGGCCAAAAAAGCCATCCGCGAAAAAGACGAGTGCATCCTCGTGGAGGGCTACACCGATGTCATCTCGCTACACCAGGCCGGCATCGAAAACGTAGTAGCCTCCTCCGGCACGGCACTCACAGTGGAGCAGATCGGGTTAATTAAACGCAATACTCCCAACATAAAAATACTGTACGACGGCGACCCGGCAGGTATCAAGGCTGCGCTGCGCGGGGTGGATTTGGTGTTGGAACAAGACCTCAATGCGCGCATCGTGCTGCTCCCCGAAGGAGAAGACCCGGATTCCTACCTGAAAAAAGTCGGGGTAAATGACTTCCGGGAATACATTGACACGCAGGCTAAGGATTTCATCCTCTTCAAAGCCGACTTGCTCATGCAGGATGCCGGGACCGACCCCGTGAAACGCACCGCTGTGGTACGCGACATTGTGTCGAGTATCGCCCGCATCCCCGACCCCGTGAAGCGATCGCTTTTTGTGCAGGAATGCGCCCGTGTGGTGCAGTTAGAAGAGCAAATCCTGATGAACGAAACCAATAAAATGGTGTCGGCAGCCATGCACAAGCGGCAGGCGCCCGGTGTGGCCGGCCGGGGACAAACCGGCATGGTCTCCGATTCGGATACGCCTCCTCCCCTGCCCTCTACCGGGCAGCCGGGCGCAGCGGAGGAAACCGCGCCGCGGCGCGCCGTCTCTTCCGGCGACGAATTTCAGGAAAAAGATATTGCGCGCATTCTCATTCGCTTCAGCCATGCGGAGTTTGATGCGCAGGAGCATCTGTCTGTAGCCGAATTTGTGCTCCAGCACATTCAGGATGTGTTGGACGGGTTCGACAATCCGCTGTATGCGAAATTGGCCAAAGAAACCCTGGCCTGCCTTGTGGACAAGCGCTCCACCCTCAACGTGGATTATTTCCTCCGCCATCCCGATGCGGAGATCAGCCGGCTCGCCGTGGACTTGCTGAGCGAGCCGTATGAAATGAGCGAAAACTGGGCCGCCAAATGGGACATTCACCTTCGGATGCAAAAGGTTCCGGAGGAGAATTTCATTGAAGACAGCCTCCAGGCGCTCAAGCGATTCAAATTGCGCAAGATCATGCGCATGTCCGACCACAACCACGAGCGCATCAAAGAACTCACGGCCGCCGGCGAACACGAACGCCTGCTGGCGCATCTCAAAGTACATCAGCAATTGTTGGAAATGCGTAATGCGCTGGCTACTGAATTGGGAACGGTGGTGGTACGGTGAGGTTGTACGCACCGGTTGACAGCCGCAGCTATCACTCCAACTCCAAAATCAACGCCTGACGCGCGGGCACGGTCAGCATCTTTCCCAATGGGAACGATTGCCCGCTCAGCACATCTTTGGCGCTTCGCGCGCCGGCAATCATTTCAGAAAAGCGCGCCAAAGGGAGATTAACCGGCTCCGTCTTCCTGTTCATTACCACCATCACCTTGCGCTGGTCGTCGTAGCGAAAATAAACGTAGGTATCGTTTTCGGGCAGGTAATGCTTGAGCTTTCCGTGGTGGATCACCGGGCTTTGTTTGCGCCAGCTTCCCAATTTGCGAAACAACTCCTGCGCTTCTTTTTGCCGGGCCGTGAGTCCGGCGCCGGTAAAAGCATTCACGGCATCGCCGGCCCAGCCGCCGGGGAAATCGCTGCGGATGATGCCGTGATCGTCGGTTCCGGGGTTAGTCATCAATATTTCGGTACCGTAGTAAATCTGCGGGATACCGCGCATGGTATAGGTATAAATCATACCCATTCGGAACAGGTCGTAGTCTTCATTCATTTGTGTGAAGAAGCGGCTCATGTCGTGGTTGTCGGGAAAAATGACGAAGTTGGCCGGATCGGCGTAGAGGAAATCATTGGCCAGCATTTCGTAGAGACGCATGAAGCCTTCGCCCCACCCGGACGGCTCGGTGAGGCCCCTGCGCAGCGCGCCTTGCAGCGGGAAATCCATCAGCCCCGGCAGGCAGGAAGTGTAGCCGTCGGGGTTGGTTTTGCCGCGCTGCCAATAGGCCACGAGCGCCGGATTTTCAGTCCATTCTTCCCCCACGATGTTGAAGTTGGGGTATTCCTGCATCACGGCACAGGTCCAGTCGCTCATAAAATGTTTGTCGGGATACGGATAGGTATCCATGCGGATGCCGCTGAGCCAGGCGTATTCCACCCACCAAATCGTGTTTTGGATGAGATAAGTAGCCATGAGCGGGTTGCGTTGATTGAGGTCGGGCATAGTGGGCACAAACCAGCCGTCCACCATGCGTTCGAGGTCAATGGCGGCAACGTAAGGGTCCTGCAAAACCGACTTGCGATGGATGGTGCCCACAAAGCCGCTTTGGTAATTGAGCCAGTCGGCGGCGGGCAGGTCGCGCATCCACCAATGTTCGGAGCCGCAATGGTTCACGATCATGTCCATAATCATCTTGATGCCCTTGTCTTTAGCCTTCATACTGAGGTTCCGGTAATCCTCATTGGAACCGAAACGCGGATCGGCTTTATAAAAATCGGTGGTGGAATAGCCGTGGTAGGAATATTCCTGCATGTCGTTTTCCAGAACAGGGTTCACCCATATCGCCGTGAAACCCATGTCATCTAAGTAGTCAAGGCTTTGCAGGATGCCTGCTATATCGCCGCCGTGCCGTCCGCCGATGTTTTTCCGGTCGGCTTTTTCGCGCATACCGGCCACGTTGTCGTTGGCAGGATTGCCATTCACAAAGCGATCGGGTGTGATGAGGTACATCACATCGGCAGGTGTAAAGCCTTGCCTTTCGGCAGACCCCGGCTCGCGCTGCAACAGCTCATAAGTATGCCGATGCATCACCTTTCCATCCTTTTTAAACTCAATGGTGAATTTGCCCGGTTGAACGCCGTCCAGCAACAACAAGTCAATGAACAGATAATTCGGGTTCTCCGTGCGAATCACGCGCTCCATGCGTAGCCCCGGATAACTGACGGAGGGATGCCACTCGCTGATTCTCGGCGCATGTACCATCAGTTGAAGGGCCGGATTTTTCATGCCCGTCCACCAAAACGGCGGCTCCACACGCATCTCTTGCGCGGAGAGCGAAAGGGTGAGGAAGCAGGCAAGGAGTGTTGAAAGCAGGTTTCTGGACATGAGTGTGGGTTGTGGGTTGTGAGTTGTGGGCTAACTCACAACCCACAACCCACAACCGAATTTACGGTAAAAACAAATCAAACTCCACCCTGCGGTTCAGGGCACGGCCGGCACTGTTTTTATTATCTGCGATAGGCATCGTTTGGCCCAAGCCGGCGAAGCTGAGCCTGTCGGCGCTGATACCGCTGTTGATGAGGTATTGGTAGCAGGTTCTGGCCCGGTTTTCGGAGAGCGTTTGGTTGGCTTCAGCTTTGCCTACGCTATCGGTATGGCCTTTGATGCGCAAGTGGTAGGCCGGATAATCGCGCATGACCTGTACCACCTGATCGAGTATGGGGAAAGACTCCGTTTTAAGGATGGACTTGCCGGTTTCAAACTGTACGGCGCGCATGGCGGTGCTGAGTACTTGCTTCACTTCCTCTTTCAATTCCGGGCATCCTTTGTTGGTGATGAGGCCCGGTTCGTCGGGGCAACGATCATCAATATCGGGTACGCCGTCGCCGTCGCGGTCGGGGCAGCCTTGCAGCGAAGCAGGACCGGCCAAATCGGGGCAGCGGTCTTCTTCGTCGGGCACGCCGTCGCCGTCGCGATCATATACCGGGCAGCCGCGGGTTTCTGCCGGGCCGGCCTCATCGGGACATTCGTCATCCTTATCGGGAATGCCGTCACCGTCGCGGTCGGGGCAGCCTTGCAGCGAAGCAGGGCCGGCTTCATCGGGGCAGGCGTCGTCTTTATCGGGTATGCCGTCGCCGTCGCGGTCGGGACAGCCTTTGACGGTGCCCGGTTCGGTGGGACAATCGTCCTCTATGTCAATGAATCCGTCGCCGTCGGTATCCGGGCAGCCGCGCGTTTCAGCGGGGCCGGCAGCATCCGGGCAGCGGTCTGTCCGGTCGGGTATGCCGTCGCCATCGCGGTCGGGGCAGCCGTTGGTGGCTTCCGGGCCGGGTTCGTTGGGACAGTCGTCCATCGCATCGGGAATGCCGTCGCCGTCAGCGTCGGCCAATTTGCCGAGGCGAAACAATACGCCGATGCCTGCTTGCAGGTTATCGCGATTGTCAGCAGTTGCTTTTCGGTACTCGCCTTGCAGGTTGATGAAAGAATTGGCGCCTACCCGGAATTTGAACCCGGCGCCCACGGGGAATTGATAATGAAGGTCTTCCGATTCTGCCGCAGTAGCCCCTGCGCCGCCAAAGATGTATGGCGTTACGATTTTGCCAGGCGCTTTGATGTGCAACAGCGCGTCTAAGCTACCGAAGGTGAGATTGTTGGTCACGCCCGGCACATTGGCCAACCCTACTTTCAGCGGAAGCGCCACACTGAAGTTTTTGTGCAGGCTGCGGATGTAAGATAGCTCAATGCCGTTGGTGATATTGAGGTCGTCCACGTCGTTGATGATGCCGTAATCAATGAACAACACCTTGGCGCCGAAAAGATTTTTGTGTTCCTCAGCTTCCTGCGCCAAAATAACGGTGGATGCGAAAGCTGCAAAGATGAAAGCCAATAAAATGTGTTTCATACAATTCATACGATAGGGATTAAAACGGTTTTGGAAATGATAACAGGCAAAAGTAACCAACTTTGCAAAATGCAGTAGAGGATTTTTATATTTGTCGCCTCATCAAAACATCCTGACCATGAGTGTAAGAAATTTTACCGCATTTGCCTTCGCAGTGCTGTTTTTGGCGTCTTGTTCCAAAGAGCAAGTGTTGGATGCCCCCGCCGCATCAGCAGACGTACCGCTTACCAAAAAAGAAATCAACGCCATTGTGGAGGAGAGCATCCGCCGCACCGACGATGTATTTCGTTGGGAAAACGCCGATGTGCATACGCTTTGGAGCGCCGGTATGCGCGGCGACTCCGTGTATGCCCTGGGTTACCAACCGCTGGGAGAAGAAAAACTCAACGAGCGCATGCATCTCATCAATGTGCAAGAGGAACGCTGGACGAGCGTGCGCGAGCAGTTGATCTCCTTAATAGTGGAGGAAACGAACAAAGCGTTTCCGGGTCGGAATTATCGCGCCGACGACCTGCTGGCCTTCAAAACGCCGGAAGAATTGCCGATGCTGGGTATTAAAATTTTCAGCAGCCACATTCTTGCCGCACTGCGCGACATGCCCCAAGTGCGCTATGTGGAGCCCATGGGGTATGAAATGGAAGACGAGATCGGTTTCCGCAGCGATGCCGGTTGCGGCGTAAGCCCGGCGAGTAGTATTCCCACTGCCGATTTTGTCACGATTTCGCCGAGCGTAAAAGTACCCTGGAATTTTAACCTCCATAACATTCAGCAGGCATGGACGCTCTCCACCGGCGCGGGTATCTCCGTTGCGCTGATTGATACCGGCACCTCTCAAAACCAAACCAAACTGCAACAAAACGGCGAGTTCAACAGCGGCCAATCCTCCGGGCGCACCATTACCCGCTTAGGGTACTACGTCAGCTCCTGGTGGCCCTGGGCCAGTCCCGACGGCCCCAACGACCAATGCGGCCACGGCACCCAAATGGCCGGTCTCATTGCGGCTCCGCGCGGCTCCGGCGGCGCTTCGGTGGGCGTAGCGTACAATTGCAACCTGCGGGCCTACCGCGCTACCGGCGATGTGGTGGTGAACGGCTCCGCTGAGAAAAACGGCGTTTCAGCGTCTATCATCAACGCGGCCAATACGAGCAGCGTCAAAATCCTCAGCATGTCCATCGGCGATGTTTTCTGGAGCAGTCAGGTGGCCGACGCCATTTATTACGCTTACGGCATGGGCAAGTTGATGTTTGCCGCAGCGGGCACTTCTACCAATTTCACCAACTGGGTGGGCGTCATCTTTCCGGCCAGCATGGCCGAAACGGTCGCTGTGACGGGCGTGAAAGAAGGCTATCCCTTAGAGCGTTGCGATGTGTGCCACTCCGGCAGCGCGGTGGATTTTATCATCGTCATGCAACGCCGTACCGACAGCAGCCGCACCAGCCTGACCCTCGCCATGAGCGGCAACACGCCTTCGCGCGTGGGCGGCTCTTCCACCGCCACGGCCATGACGGCCGGAATTGCAGCATTGGCATGGGCCAGAAATCCTGCACAAACACGCACACAGGTGCTCAATCGCCTCAAGTCTGCTTCGAGCATCTATCCCTCCCGCAACAGCCAGTTTGGCTGGGGGCTGATCAATGCGCAGGCGGCAGTGAATTAAAACGTTATTCGCTTTTTACGAAAGTTAAAGAAACCGAATTGATACAATAGCGCAAACCCGTGGGTTGGGGGCCGTCTTCGAATACATGACCGAGATGGCCCCCGCAGCGGGCGCACACCACCTCAGTGCGTTTCATACCCAATGTCATGTCGCTGTGTTCGGCCACATATTTTTTTTTGATAGGTTGGTAGTAACTGGGCCAGCCCGTGCCGGAGTCGTATTTGGTGGCCGAATCGAAGAGCGGCAGCCGACAACCGGCGCAGCAATAGATCCCCTGCTCTTTGGAGTTCCAGTAATCGCCGGTGAATGCGCGCTCCGTACCTGCCTGCCGCAGCACATAGAAAGCGGGTTTGCCCAATTGCTGTAACCACTCCTCATCGCTTTTTTCCACTTTACTCATGGTTTTGGGATCGGGAAATTCTAAGCCGGCCGGCGGATTGGACGGTTGCGTGCCGGATACTTTGGTTTGTGCCTGATTGCAGTTGCTCAGCGCCGAAAGTGCCAAGATGAGCGCAACGGAAAGAAAGAGATGCTTCATGTCTTTTTGTTTTACAACAGAATGAGGCAAGCGGCTTGCTTGTTCATTTTTTTGCGTCCTTTGCAGCCGAAATCACTGTCGGCATGGCGATAGATTGGACAACCTGGCCCGAACAGGCCGCAAACGAACGCAAATCGTTTCAGCAATTCTTCAAGCGATTGCGCCGCAAACCGCCGCGCCGCTTAGACGAAGTGACCGCCGGTTTACACGAAGCCGTCTTTCAGGAGATAGACTGCCTCAGCTGCGCCAATTGCTGCAAAACCACCAGCCCCATTTTTCGCGATAAAGACATCGAGCGCATTGCGCGCCACCTCGGATTGCGTCCCGCCGAACTCGTGCAACGCCATCTCCACATAGACGAAGACGGCGATTATGTGCTCAACACTGCGCCCTGCACCTTTCTCGACGCCGATAATTATTGCTCCATCTACGAGGTGCGCCCCAAAGCCTGTCGCGACTACCCACATACCGACCGCAAAAATTTTCACCAAATACTCGACCTCACTTTGAAAAATACCCAGATTTGCCCGGCTGCTTTTGAAATTGTGAAACGGCTGCGGGAGACGGTTTGATGGCTATGTGTTTTGATATTGGGATATTGGCCTAACTGGGCGACAACATCCCAATATCGAAAAATGACTCACCCATGTATAGGCTGCAATTTGTTGCGAAGTGAGTTCCCTTTTCTGTTGCTCAAAAATGCTTTTATTTCAGCGAGAATGGACAGGGCAATTTCCTCAGAGGTTTCTGCGCCGATGTCTAACCCTGCCGGGCTGAAAATGGTGGAAAGCTGTGCGGGCGACAAGGGCCTTCCCTCCGCTTCAAACTCGTCGAGCATCCGGGTCAGTTTTTTCCTCGGCCCCAGCATCGCGATGTAGCGGGCGTTTTTCATACACAACGCATGCAACATGGCTTTGTCGTAGTTGTAGTTGTGGGTCATCAGGGCAAATACCGTTCGGTCGTCAAGGGAGATTTGTTGCAACACCTGTTCGGGTTTTGCCACCAGCACCTGACAGGCTCTTGCGAAGCGCTCCGGCCTGGCGTAATTGGCTCTGCCGTCCACTACTTTTGTTTCCCAGCCGAGCAGGTCGGCCATGTCCACCAAGGGCATTACATCGTTGCCGGCGCCCACCGCCACCAGCGTAACGGCCGGGGGCACAACTTCATAAAAAACGGTTGTATCACCAGCGGGCACAGGGTACTCAACCCAGCGGCTTTCGTTCGATTGTAAGGCGCTCCCGGCATCTTCCTGCCATTGCCCTTCCAATATGAGCAGCGGACATACGCCCTGCGTTTCGCCGTCCGGCCCCATAAACAATCTCGTACCGGGCTGTGGCTGTCTTCGGTCTTTCAAAGAAAAAAAAGTTGCCAGCACGCAGCACTGCCGTCGGTTGTTTGCTTTTTTCAACAGTGCAATGGGGTTGAAAACATCCTCGGGCAGGATGGGTTCGATGAGCACTTGTATGATGCCGTTGCATCCCAGACCGATGCCGAGCGTGGCGTCGTCCTCGTCCATTGTGTCATAAGTGACGAGCGTGGGGCGTTGCTCCATTATCACGCGAAGCGCTTTGCGCATGGCATCTCCTTCAAGGCATCCGCCGCTGATGGCGCCCGTAAGCCGTCCTTCTTCCGTAATCAACATGCGCGCGCCGGGTCGTCGGTAGGAAGAGCCTTCCACATGCACCACTGTGGCCAATGCTGCCATTTTCCCCTGCATTCGCGCTTCATCATAGCTGCGAATGATTTCCCTGATTTCTTTCATGTTTTGCCGATCTCAAATTCGTTACCCCAGCGATTGATTGCCTGTAAAGAAAGGCTGGTCATAGACCCGTTTGCCCGTAGCTTTGTACAGCGCGTTCGCCAGCGCACCGATGATGGGCGGGTTTACCGGCTCCCCGAGGCCCGTCGGGTCTATGTCGCTTTTTACAAAATGGACTTCGATGGCCTTCGGCGCTTCGCTGTGTCGTATGAGGCGGTATTTGTCGAAATTGCTTTGCTGTGGCACGCCTTCTTTGAAGGTCATGGCGCTGTATAGAGCATGGCCGATGCCGTCCACTACGCCGCCTTCGGCGAGGTTGATTGCTGCGTCGGGGTTGACGACGATGCCGCAGTCCACCGCGCAATACACTTTCTGAATAACGGGTCGGCCGCTTTCCATCGCGATGTCCACTACAGTGGCCACATAAGAATTGTGACAAAAATAAGCTGCCACCCCCCGATGCGCGCCTCCCGACTGTTGACCCCAGCCCGATTTTTCTTTTACCAATTTCAGCACGCCGGCATAGCGAGCCGCTTCGTAGTCGTTGTTTTCACCTACCGGCTGATCCTGAGCGCGTTGCAGCAGCTCCAACCTGAAATCAATGGGGTCTTTCCCAAGAGCCTCGGCCACTTCATCGAGGAAAGCCTGCTCGGCCCCGGCGATGAAATTGGAACGCGGCGCGCGCCAAGCTCCCACCGAGATGTTGGACGGGATGGTCCAATCTTCGGCCAGATAATTGTCCACTGACCCGGCGGGAAAGCGGTTGGCCGCAATGGGACTTTCGGGAATGCCGCCGGCTTTGACGTGAAAACCGATGAGCTTGTTCTCGGCATCCAGCGCCGCCCGATAGGTGACGTGGTAGGCCGGCCGGTAGCTGCCGAAGGTCATGTCGTCTTCGCGAGTGTAAACGAGCTTGACGGGCGCTTTCATTTTTTGGGAAATAATTGCCGCTTCCACCACAAAATGGCCGTAGAGCCTGCGCCCGAATCCCCCCCCCTGCCGGGTCATCTGTATATCAATGTTTTCGAGCGGCAGACCGAGCCGGGCGGCTACGGATTTTTCCATAAATTCCGGTGTCTGGATCGGCCCCGCGAGTTCGGCTTTGTCTTCGGTGACGTGGGCGAAGAAGTTCATCGGCTCCAGCGTATTGTGCGCCAGAAAAGGCGCTGTGTAGTGCCGTTCGATGATGCGGGCTGCCCTTTTGAAGGCCGCTTCGGGGTCGCCGTCTTTGCGGAGTACGTTGCCGGGTTTGGCGGCCATTTCGGCCATTTTGGCGGTGTGCATTTCCGAGCTTTCAAGTTCGGCGGGGGTGATGGTCACCACTTTCCTTCCAAACACATCGGCCTCCGTTCGTTTAGGAGCGATAGGCTCCCATTCGGGGCGGAGCGCTTTTTTGGCGTTCATCACCTCCCAGGTGGTATTGCCCACCACCACAGCCATTTCAGGAAAAGCGCTGGTGTCGCTCCATTGCAGTTCGTAGTCGTCGTTGTAGGTTTTGATCGTGAAGACGTCTTTGATGCCCGGCATATTCCGGGCGGCAGAATCATCTAAGGATTTGATTTTCAAACCAAAGGCCGGAGGATGCACGATCATGGCGATGAGCATACCTTCGCTGCGGTAATCTAATCCGAAAAGGGGCTGCCCCGTCACGATTTTTTTGGCGTCCACGTTTTTGCGGGAAGTGCCGATGATTTTGAAGTCTTTCAGGTCTTTCAATTGCACCTCTTCGGGTACGGAGAGCGCGGCGGCGGCCGATGCCACTTCGCCGTAGTTGATAGATTTGCTGCTTTTTTCATGGTATAAAATACCGGCTGCGGTGGTGATTTCGGCTACGGGTACCTGCCACTGTTGGGCGGCGGCTTCCACGAGCATTTGCCGGGCAGTGGCGCCGGCCATACGCAACGATTGCCAGCCCTGTCGGATGGACTGACTGCCGCCCGCCAATTGCCGGGTGAACACATCGGTATTGAGCGGCGCCTGCTCCACGATGACGTTTTTCCAGTCCACATCGAGTTCCTCTGCCACAATCATGGGCATGGAGGTTTTCACATTCTGCCCGATTTCAGGGTTGGGCGACATGATGGTGACGACGCCGTTTTCGCCTATTTTCAAAAAGCCGTTGATATTGAACCACTCCTTCGGCATATTGAGCACCTCCTCCGGCGTGGGTGTACAGGAAGCCAGCCAACTAAAGCCGAGCATCATGCCGCCGCCTGCGAGAACAGAGGTTTTTAAGAAGGAGCGCCTGTTGTATGTTGTTTTTACAAGTGTCATGGTATTTTTTTTTGTTGTCGGTTGTGAGTTGTCACTTGCTGGCTGCCGTATGGATGGCTGCTTTAATGCGGATATAGGTGCCGCATCGACATATATTGCCGTTCATAGCGGCTTCGATTTCTGCATCGCCGGGCTTCGGGTTGGCTTTCAAAAACGCCGTGGCATTCATGATCTGCCCGGCCTGACAGTAGCCGCATTGGGGTACGTCGTGTTCCAGCCAGGCTTTTTGCACCGGGTGGTCGCCGTTTTCGGATAGCCCCTCAATGGTGGTGATCTTTTGATTGCCTACCTGTGAGACGGGCAACACGCAGGAGCGCATGGCGATGTCGCCGAGGTGGATGGTGCAGGCGCCGCACTGCGCGATGCCGCAGCCGTACTTGGTACCGACCAGGTCGAGGTGTTCGCGCAGCACCCAAAGCATGGGCGTGGCAGGGTCAACGTCCACCTCTTGTTTTTTGCCGTTGATGTTTAAGTTGAAAATTGCCATGATGCAGGTATGTATTGAAAATGAATATTTTATGCACAAAATGCGGGCTAAATTAAGATAATATTCTTGATATCGGAATAAAGAGGCTATAAAAGGTATCAATTTGGTGTTAAGTTATTGCCCGGCGTCTTTCATGAGGAAATGGGCGCACAAACTTATGCCGTCGTAAAGGCGAGTGGTAAAAAGGCATTTTCATAACCGACATCTTCCAAAAATTGCTCGAAAAAGAAATCTGGATTAAGCCCATGGAATTGAGTGATACTTCTTTACTGCCCGAACTGCTTGACCGGGTGGACAAGGGAAAAGCAGAAGCCATTGCCTTAGCCATCGGGTTGAGTTTTCATTTATTTGACGAACTGCCTCCTTGTAAACCCTCTGCCATGAAAAACCCAAAGAATAGAGCCTGGTTTTAGCAACCACTTTATTAAATTTGCCGGATGGAACGTTACGGCGAAGTACTCATCATTGCAATGCCCTTCTTTATGGGTTTGATCCTTTTGGAGAAGCTGTACGGCCATTTCAAAGGAGAGGATTTTACGCCCTCCATGGACATGATATCCGGCATCAGTTCAGGGGTAACCAACGGTGTTAAAGACATTCTGGGCCTGAGCATTTCCATTCTCAGTTACAAATGGATGGTGGAACATTTGGCGCTATCGGAGATCCGATCTACCGTATTAGTATATGCAATAGCGTTTGTTGTACTCGATTTTCAGGGTTACTGGGTGCATCGCTGGGCGCATAAGATCAATTTTTTCTGGAACAAGCATGCCATACACCACAGCAGCGAGGAGTTCAATCTGGCGGTGGCCTTGCGGCAAAGCATTTCTTCGTACATTAATCTGTTCACATTTTTCCTGTTGCCGGCGGCATTGCTGGGCATTCCCGTGGTGGTCATTGCCACCGTGGCCCCGTTGCATTTGTTTGCGCAATTCTGGTACCATACCCGGCACATCGGCAGGATGGGATTTTTGGAGCACATCCTCGTAACGCCCTCGCATCACCGGGTGCATCACGCCATCAACAAGGAGTATTTAGACAAAAACTACGCGCAGATTTTTATCATCTGGGACAAGCTCTTCGGCACTTTTCAGGAAGAGCGGTCCGATGTGCCGCCGGTGTACGGCATCACCCGGCCGGCAGCTACCTGGAACCCCGTCAGAATCAACTTTCAGCACCTGTGGCTGCTGGTGAAAGACGCCTGGCATGCCCGCGATTGGCGCGATAAGTTCCGGATCTGGTGGATGCCGACCGGCTGGCGCCCTGCCGATGTGGCCGCGCGTTTTCCCGTGCCGAAAATTGACGATGTGTATCGCTTCGAAAAGTACAATCCGCCGGTTTCCAACCGCTTAGTGTTCTGGTCGTATGTGCAGATGGCGGTTACGCTACTGTTTACGGCCCACTTTTTCGGCAACATCGGCCACATCGGAAGCCCCGGCATTTTCTACTACGGGTTGTTTATTTTCCTCACGGTCTTCAGCTATTCCGAACTTATGGACATGAAACGCGCTGCGGTTTTTTGGGAGGCGGTTCGCGTTGCGGCAGGGCTGTTGTTGATTTATGCACAGGGCGATTGGTTCGGGGCTGCTGCGCTCATTCCCGGCATTGTGTGGATCATCCCGGCGTATCTGGCGCTGTCATTTGGCGCCTCGGTTGCTTTTGTGCGGTTGGAATTTTATCGCCGCCCTATCGTATCATCACCCCCTGCCGGTTGATAAACGGAATGACCGTAAAATTGGAAGGATGTATGCTGCCCCGCACAAAGACGTACTTTTTGTCGTACATATAATCGGCGTGTAAAAAACTCACCCAATATTCATTCGTCAGGTCAAATAATTGAGGCTGAATGGGTTCGACCACTACCGTGCTCAACGGCCCGATTTCTTCGAAGAAATGCCGCAGGACGGTGGTGCGGTGGGCCTCGCCTCCATTATCGCCGTAGCCGTTGGAGTTGACCAACACACAGGTAATCGGCTCCTCTTTGAGGTTGATGAGCAAAACATCCCAGATATCATCTTCTTCCTGCCGGGATTCGCTGCGCGGCACAATAGCGATGATGATGTCTTCTACCTTTTGGATGGGAATATCTTTTTTCATGCGGTAATAAATTCAAATTCAAACAATTGAGCGAAGTGTCTGCGGAGTTTTTCGCGCACTTCTTCCATGTCCAATTCCCGGCCCAGTTCCTGTTGCAGGGAAGTTACATCTTTGTCTGTGTCGGCGATGCCGCAGGGGATGATGTTGTGAAAATGCTCCAGATGGGTGTTTACGTTGAAGGCAAAGCCGTGCATGGTCACCCAGCGACTGAGGTGTACTCCGATGGCGCAAATTTTTCTTTTGGGGCGGGCGCCGTCGGCAGCGAGCCAAACCCCTGTGTAGCCTTGTTCGCGGCCGGCCTCAATGCCGTATTCTGCCAAAGTCAGGATGACGGCCTCTTCGAGGTAGCGCACATAGCGATGCACATCGGTGAAGAAGCAATCGAGATCGAAAATGGGATAGCCGGTGATCTGTCCCGGACCGTGGTAAGTAATGTCGCCGCCGCGATTGATGCGAAAAAACTCGAAGCCCTGCTGTTCGAGCGCTTCGGCGTTGAGCAGGAGATTGGCTTCAGAGCCGCTTTTTCCGAGTGTATAAACGGGATTGTGTTCGCAAAAGAGGAGGTAGTGAATTTGCGGCACGGGGGGCAAACCCGCTTCCCGGAGCCGGCGATTTTCTAATTTCCGGTCCACCAACTCATGGAGGCGTTGCTCCTGGTAGCTCCAGGCTTCCCGGTAAGCGATTGATCCCAGATTTTGATACGCGACTTTTTCCATATTTCAGCAGGGCTGCAAAGTAAGCGATTTTGCCCGACAATAACAGTCTCATAAGTTATCCATATAAGATTAGCCGACAGGTATCGCCATGTTTTAGACAGGATTGACAGGATTTCAAAACAATGTTCGACCTCTCCGAGGTCATTTCTGATTTTGATGCGTCGGCCCTGAGATGCCCCCTATGCGCTACGCCCATGCCCTATGTCAAAAACGCGTCTTATCCAAGTTACCCCCTTAAAAATTAAACCCCTTACTCGATTCTATATATTTTTTTCAACAACACCCCCTAATTTTTCGCCAGTATTATTTGAAAAACAATTTTCTCCTCTACCTTTGCGGCTTCATTTACCAAAAACGACAACATGGCAACCATAAGATTTCAAGCGCTCCGGGAAACGCTCAACCGCAAACCGATTACGGTAGTGGAGCCGAGCATGAGGCGATCGGAACTCTACTGCATCAATGTATTCAATTCCACCAAAGCCAAACACTACATGCCCAAAGAGGCATACAATGCCGTATTGGACGCCATCAACCAGGGCGCTCGCATTGACCGAAAAATGGCTGATCAGGTAGCATCGGGCATGAAGGCATGGGCTATTTCGCGCGGCGCAACGCACTATACGCACTGGTTTCAGCCGCTCACCGGCACCACGGCAGAGAAACACGATGCTTTTTTTGAACCCACCGGCGAGGGTACGGCTATTGATAAATTTGACGGTAGCCAATTGGTGCAGCAGGAACCCGACGCTTCGAGTTTTCCCAGCGGCGGCATTCGCAACACCTTCGAGGCCAGGGGCTACACCGCTTGGGACCCCACCTCGCCTGCCTTTGTAATGGGCACCACACTCTGCATACCCACCGTATTTGTATCCTATACCGGGGAAGCATTAGATAATAAAACGCCCCTGCTGCGGGCCTTGCAGTCCATTGACCACGCCGCTACCGATGTGGCGCGGTATTTCGACAAAAACGTAAACAAGGTCATCTGTACCTTAGGCTGGGAGCAGGAGTATTTTCTCGTGGATGCGGCACTGGCAGTATCGCGGCCCGATTTGACCATGGCCGGACGCCTGCTCATGGGGCATCAGGCGGCTAAGGGGCAGCAATTGGAAGACAACTATTTCGGCTCCATTCCCGAACGGGCACTGGCCTTTATGCGGGAATTGGAAATCGAGTGCATACAGCTTGGCATTCCTGTGAAAACCCGGCACAACGAGGTGGCGCCCAATCAGTTTGAAGTAGCGCCGCTTTTTGAAGAAGCCAACCTCGCCGTGGATCACAACTCCCTGCTCATGGACGTCATGGCCAAAGTGGCTTCCCATCACCATTTCAAGGTATTGCTCCACGAAAAGCCGGTGGCGGGCATCAACGGCTCCGGTAAGCACAACAACTGGTCGCTCAGCACCGACACGGGCGTCAACCTGCTCGCCCCCGGAAAAACGCCTAAGAGCAACCTCATGTTTCTCACCTTTTTCATCTGCGCCATCAAGGCTGTACACGACTACGCCGATCTGCTGCGCGCTTCCATCGCCTCGGCCGGCAACGACCATCGTCTCGGCGCCAACGAGGCCCCGCCGGCCATCATTTCTGTATTCATCGGCCGGCAACTGACAGAAGTGCTCAACGAGTTGGAGCATGTCACTACCGGCAACCTCTCTCCGGAGGAAAAAACCGAACTCAAACTCAATGTAGTGGGTAAAATCCCGGAGATTCTTTTAGACAACACCGACCGCAACCGCACTTCGCCGTTTGCTTTCACCGGCAACAAATTTGAGTTCCGCGCCGTAGGCTCTTCAGCCAATTGCGCCAAGCCTATGATGGTGCTCAATACCATTATGGCCGAAACGCTGCGTCGGTTCAAACAAGATGTGGATGCTCTCATAGACGGGCAGCATCTCAAAAAAGACGATGCCATCTTTAACGTGTTGCGGGAATACATCAAAGCTTCGAAGAAAATTCGATTCGAAGGCGACGGCTATAGCGAGGATTGGGCAAAGGAAGCGGAAAGCCGCGGCCTTTCCAATTTCAAAACCACTCCGGAAGCACTGAAAATTCAGGTGGCCCAATCGAGCATTGACCTGTTTGAAGCGCATCAGGTGATGAACAAAGTGGAAATTGAGGCGCGCCATGAAATTGAATTGGAGGAATACACCAAACGCATACAGATAGAAGGCAGAATATTGGGCGACATTGCCACCAATCACGTCATCCCCACGGCCATCGCTTATCAGAACACCTTGATTCAGAATGTGCGCGGCCTGAAGGAAATTTTTGAAGCCGACTACCTCCCGCATGCAGCTCAGCAAATAGAGATGATCAAAGGCATTTCATCTCGCATCGCTCACATCAAAACTTTTGTAGATGAGATGATTGAAGAGCGCAAAAAGGCCAACAAGATTGAACACGCGGAGGAAAAGGCCGAAGCATATTGCAACAACGTCAAACCGTATTTTGACAAAATCAAATACCACTGCGATAAACTGGAATTGATGGTGGACGACGAACTGTGGCCGCTGACCAAAACACGGGAACTGCTTTTTACGCGGTAATAAAACCGCTCATTTTTTAAAGGAAAACGTTTAAAAAACCCCGGCGCTCGTTGATAGGTGCAGCCGGGGTTTTATCATATTACAGCTATGCGAAACTGCTATTTATTTTTCTCTCTGAACGATTAAACGCCCACGTACCGTCGCCTCCCTGCCTGCCAAAAGAACGATGTAGCTCCCGTTCTGCAGTTGCTGTGTAGATACCGTCACGGGAAGGCTCACTTCGCTCACTGACAATCGCAGGCATTCCCGACCGGCAGCGTCCAGCACCGTCAATTGGCCCGGACCTGTCAACTCCGCCTGACCGGCGATGGTGAATTCCGCTTGCACGGGATTGGGGTAAATGCGCAGCGCGTTGGAGAGCGGTATCGCAGTAGTGGCTGTGGTTTCTGCACAATAGTCGTAGGGGTTGTAAACAATAACATCGGTAGTGGTGAAGCAGCCAAACCGGATGTCCCAACCGTCAACCGGTGAATCACAGAAAGCATAGAGCAGAAAGAAGTAAGCGCAGGAAATATCATGAACATCTGGCAGCGGAACCAACCCGATACCTTCCGGCACGAAATACGAGCCGCTATCGAACTGGCTGCCGGTCAATTGTACGGATTGAAATCTTCGGGGCGATCCGCCTATTAGTATAGTTCCTACGCTGTCTATAACGTAACGCCTGCTTCCAAGCAAAAAAACGGTATCGCCTACATTCAAATTGAAGTCGTAAATCTTTATAAAGTCTTGGTCGTGGTTTACAAAAACCCTTCCGTTTTCAGCATAAGCATAAATGGGCCACGATGTCGAATTGGGCGAGTAGTGTACAATTCTTTTGCAGGCTATACCCCGAACGAGGGTGTCGCCCTCTACGACCTCTATATGCGCTCCGTTGGTAGCGGGGTTCCAACCGCCGGATACCTCGTAGTGCCAGGCATGCCCATTCGCCAGCCAGGTTTGGCTATAGCCAAAGGTCAATGAACCGGAAGCCAATACAAGACAAATAAGAAAGCGATGTGAAAGATGCGGGATGTTCAACGTTTTCATAAGCTCAGGTTTTTGTGGATTATAAAAAATGCTTCAATTAAAATGCCTGCCTGCAATCGTTTGTTTGTTATGGCCGGGCTTATTCACTCCGGCGCCCCATCCTCCACCAAATACGGCATGGTAATTTTGAGCAGCGGCTCGCGATCCATGGCGCGCCGGGCAGTGTGCATAGCGCCCTCGTTGCGCGCCCAACTGCGGCGGGCAATGCCGTTGTTGACATCCCAGAAGAGCATACTTTGCAGGCGTCGCTCCGATTCCGGCGTACCGTCGAGCACCAATCCGAAACCGCCGTTGATGACTTCTCCCCAGCCCACGCCGCCGCCGTTGTGCAGGCTCACCCAGGTGGCGCCCCGGAAGGAATCGCCGATGACATTGTGTACGGCCATGTCGGCGGTGAAGCGCGACCCGTCATAGATATTGGCTGTTTCGCGATAGGGCGAGTCGGTGCCGCTCACGTCGTGGTGGTCGCGGCCCAGCACCACCGGTCCTTTGAGGCGCCTTTCGGCAATGGCCCGGTTGAATGCCTGTGCAATGCGGATGCGACCTTCCGAATCGGCGTACAGGATGCGCGATTTGCTGCCCACCACCGGTAGGTTTTCATCGGCGGCCTGTATCCAGATGAGGTTATCGCGCAATTGGCCGCGAATATCCTCCGGCGCTTCTTTCAACATTTCTACAATTACTTCGGCGGCAATGCGGTCGCTCAAGTCTAAGTCTTCCTTAAGACCGGAAGTACACACCCAGCGGAAAGGGCCGAAGCCGTAGTCGAAACACATCGGCCCCATAATGTCCTCCACATACGAGGCGTAGCGATAGAGGCCCTCCTCTTTGTTTTTCCAAATATCGGCCCCGGCATGGCCGGCTTCGAGCAGAAATGCGTTGCCGTAATCCCAGAAGTACATGCCGCGTTCGGTCATTGTGTTGACGGCGCGCACATGGCGGCGCAGCGAATCCCGCACCGCTTCCATGAACTTCGACTTATCGGCAATAAGCAGGGCTTTGGCCTCCTCAAACGTATAGCCGGCCGGGCAGTAGCCCATGTCGTCTATGTTGTGCAGTGAAGTTTGATCGGAGCCGAGTTCTACCTTTATATTATGGTGTACAAATTTTTCCCACAAGTCCACGATGTTGCCGTGATATACCAATGCAATGGCCGCGCCCTCCCGGCGGCAGGTCTCTAACTTGTGGAGGAGCAAATCCAGATCGGTAAAAACATTTTCCTGCAGGATGTACCCGTCGGCTACGCGCTGCGCCACAGCATCGCCGTCCACCTCGGCAATGAGGCCCACACAACCGGCGATAACGGCCGCACCCGCCTGCGCGCCCGACATGCCGCCCAGACCGGAGGTGACATATACGATGCCCCGGAGATCGTCTTGCCCCAGTCCGAGTTTGCGCCCGGCGTTGAGCAGTGTGATGGTCGTGCCGTGTACGATGCCCTGCGGGCCGATGTACATAAAGGAGCCGGCGGTCATTTGGCCGTATTGGGTTACGCCGAGCGCGTTGTATTTATTCCAGTCTTCTTTTTTGGAATGGTTGGGAATCATCATACCGTTGGTGACTACCACCCGCGGCGCTTCGGGATGCGAGGGAAACAAGCCGAGCGGGTGGCCGGAGTACAGCACGAGGGTTTGCTGTTCGGTCATTTCGGCTAAGTATTGCATGGTGAGCAGGTACTGCGCCCAGTTTTGGAACACTGCGCCGTTGCCGCCGTAGGTAATGAGTTCGTGCGGATGCTTGGCTACCTTGGGGTCGAGGTTGTTCTGAATCATCAACATGATGGCCGCCGCCTGTTGGCAGCGATGCGGATACGCTTCAATGGGGCGGGCATACATGTCGTAGTCTGGTCGGAAGCGGTGCATGTAAATGCGACCGTAGCGCTCCAACTCATCGGCAAATTCGGGGCCCAATACGGCATGGTGACGCGGGTGAAAATAGCGCAGCGCATTGTGCAGCGCCAATTTTTTTTCCTTATCCGACAGCACGCCCTCAATGACCCGCCGGGGCGTATGGCTCACTGCGGGGTCGAGTGGTTTCGGGCTGGGTAATTCATCGGGAATGCCTTGAAGGATAATATTTTGGAAGGACGTCGGAAGATTCATTTTACAAAGTTTTGAGGCGAAGGTACGAAGCGAGAGGGTTTTGCCAATGGACAGGTTGTAGATAAAAAGAGCCGGTTGGTCAGCCGGTAGCAGGCAGCATTTCGATTTATGTAAACGATATGGAAGAATCTTATTTGTTTTGCCATATCGTAAGCGACTGCGATCATTCTCCCAAAATACAACAAAACACCCTGCTCTAAAAGGGGTCGAAACAACCGTAGGTTGTCAGCTCGTAATTTTTTTTTCACCAAATACAGTCAAACATGAAAAGACTTACTTTAGTGTTCATGCTACTGCTGGCCGGCGCTGCTGCGCTGACAGCACAACGCACGATCACCGGCACAGTCACCGATCCAAACAAAGAACCGCTGATCGGCGCTACCGTACTCGTGGAAGGTACCTCGTTGGGTACTATAACAGACATCAATGGCGAATTCAGCCTGACCGTTCCGGCTGGTTCAACCAATCTTGTGGTGAGCTACACCGGCTATGCTGCTCGTCGGATAGCGTTGACAACCTCTTCTACCTACGCCATTGATTTGGATACAGATGCCGTCACCCTGTCAGACATAGTGGTGACAGCCTATGGTACCACTCGCAAGGAAGCGCTCACCGGCTCGGTGGGAAGTATTACGGCTGCATCTATTGAACGGCGCCCTGTCAATAACATTACCACTGTAATTGAAGGCGCATCAGCAGGCGTTGTAACGACCACCGCCAACGGCCAGCCCGGCTCCGGGCTTGACATCCGGATTCGCGGATTCGGTTCCATCAATGCTACGCAGGAGCCGTTGTATGTGGTGGACGGGGTGCCCTATGTAGGCAACACCTCCAACATCAACCCGGATGATGTGGAAAGCATCAGTATCCTCAAGGATGCATCGGCAACAGCCCTCTATGGGTCGCGTGCGGCCAACGGGGTAGTGATGATTACCACCAAACGAGGCAAAAAAGGCCGCAACAACGTATCGCTCAAAGTGACCCAAGGCTTCGCTACACGCGGCCTGCAAGAGTATGAGCGAGTGGATGCCTTCGAATACTACCCCATAATTTGGGAAAGCTATCGCAACTCCTTAGTGTATCCAGTTTCGGGTGCAGCGATCACCCGCGACTCCGCCGGCCGCGTGGCTTCCGGCCTGACCAACCGAACCGGTGTGGCCGGCCTGCTCGCTTACAATCCCTTCAACGTACCTGCTGATCAGATTGTAAGCCCGGATGGTACCATCAATCCGAATGCACAACTGATCTATGGAGACGACTTAGACTGGACCAAAGACCTCATGCGCACCGGCGACCGCAAAGACTACGCATTATCTTTCAACGGCGGCGCTGATAAATTCGACTACTTCCTCTCGGCAGGCTATTTGAAAGAAGACGGATACACCCTCAATACCGACTTTGAGCGGTTTACGGCGCGCCTCAACGTCAACGTCCAGCCGAAAGAATGGCTACGAACCGGCCTGAACCTGTCGGGAAACCATTCCATTTCAAATACCGCCCGGGACGCAGGCAGTACTAGCTTTGTGAATCCCTTCTTTTTCTCCCGCAACATCGGCCCGATATTTCCGGTCTATGCACACAATATGACCACTGGCGAATACCTAATAGACCCGGCCACCGGCCAGCGATTCTGGGACCTAGGCAACTTTGGCAACTCCGGCCTCGGCATTCCCAACCGCCCCGGCAGCGGATTTGCCGGTCGTCATGGGCTGGCCGAGACAACCCTGAACAGCCAGTTGTTTACACGGACTGTGGTGAGCGCTCGCTCTACCACCGATCTTTTCTTCCTGAAGAATTTTAAATTCTCCAACAATCTTGCGGTTGACTTTGAGTACCAGGCCGACAACAGCTTTGAGAACACATTGGTGGGCGACGGCGCTCCTGCAGGCAGAAGCCGTCGGCAGTTTGGCAGCACCACTGGCTTAATTGCCAGCCAGTTGCTGACTTACACCAAAGACATCAAAGATCACAACATTGACATCCTCATTGGTCACGAATCGTTCAACCAGCGTGGAACCGACCTGAATGGCTTTAAGCAAGGCCAGTCGCTGTCGGGCAATACGGAGTTGAATAACTTCACTACCATCAACTCGCTCACCTCGGCATTGGATTTCTACCGCATTGAGAGCTATCTGTCAAGAGCTAATTACAACTACAAAGACAAGTACATCGTTTCGGCCAGCCTTCGCAGAGACGGCAACTCCCGTTTTGCGGAAGGTTCGCGCTGGGGTACGTTCTGGTCAACCGGCGGTGCATGGAACATTCACAAAGAAGATTTCTTCAAGCCCTCCTGGGTGAGCCAACTCAAACTGAGAAGCTCCTACGGCGTTACGGGCGTGGCAGACGGCATCGGTTTCTATGCTTATCAGGGGCTTTACGTTTTTGCCAATAATGCCAACGAACCGGGTATTATCCAGAGCACATCGGCTTCCTTTAACCCCAACCTGACCTGGGAAAACAACGAGCAGTTTGATATCGGCATTGACTTCGGTTTCTTCAAAAACCGCGTTACGGGCTCTGTAGAATACTTCGATCGCCAGTCGAAAGACTTGCTCTTTGCTGTGCCGCAGCCGGTATCCAGCGGTGTTTTTACTACCCTGCAAAACACAGCGACCTTGTTTAACCGCGGTATCGAAGCCAATTTGAACATTGACATTGTGCGCAGCAAGGATTTCATCTGGAATATGAATTTCAACGCATCCACATTGACCAACCAGATCACAAAGATGCCGGAGTCCGTGCCGGAATTCGTCACCGGTACGAAGAAATATGCAACAGGGCAATCCATTTTTGACTACTGGCTGCGCACCTACTATGGCGTGGACCCAATGGACGGAACGGCGCTCTACGTTGCCAACGATCCAACACTTACTGCCAACCGCCGCTTCATCACCAACGCTTCCGGCGGTATTGATACGGTAACGACCTCCATCAACAATGCGAAGTTTGAGTATAACGGTACCGTTATTCCCAAACTGTACGGCAGCTTTTCGCCCACCATTACTTACAAAGACTTTTCGCTGTTTGCGCTGTTCACCTTCCAACTCGGCGGCTTGACGTATGATGGCCTGTACGCTTCTCTGATGTCGAGCACTACCGTGGGTGGCGCTTTGCACAAAGACATCCTGAACAGGTGGCAAAACGAAGGCGACATCACCAACGTGCCCCGAGTGGATCAGGGCAGGGCAGTGGATTTTAACGCCGCTTCTTCCCGCTGGCTCGTGGATGCTTCGTTCCTCAATATCCGCAACGTAAACCTGACGTATAGCTTGCCTAAATCTTTCATTTCCAAAATGAAACTCAACGGCGGAAATGTCTTCGTTGCCATGGAAAACGTAGCTTTCTTCTCGAAAAGAGTAGGGATGAACAACCAACAAGCCTTTTCGGGTGTAACCTCTAATGCCTACCCGCCGGCGCGCGTATTCTCCGGAGGCTTTAACATTAACTTCTAAATCTGTTTCAAACATGAAAAAATCGATCTATAAATTCACGGCGCTATTCGCCATTCTTTTCATGGTTTCGGCTTGTGAAAAGGAATTCCTCGATACCTATCCGACCACAGCCGTATCGGATAGTGACGTGCTGCTCAGTACCCAAAATGCCATTGCCGCGCTCAACGGCATCCATCGCAGCT
Organism: Saprospiraceae bacterium; assembly: GCA_019638385.1. Lineage (GTDB taxonomy): Bacteria > Bacteroidota > Bacteroidia > Chitinophagales > Saprospiraceae > UBA2329. Next base: position 804,733 of record JAHBTW010000001.1, read on the forward strand.
TATACCAGCAATTTCCGGTATTGGGATCGCAAGGACAAGGGGGAGAAGGTTCCAACAACATCTTCCGCGATCTGATTGGAGAAGACCTCATCCTTCCGCTGGCCGGAGGCAGTACATTTCACTTCGGTTTTGTGCGCTGGCAAACCCACCGCAACGTCAATGCCGGAGACCTGAGGTACATGTATCACTTCTACTATCGCATTATTGGAAATGCCAATGTGCTGATCAACGGCATTGAAAAGACGCCGGGGTCGGAAGCAGATAAAAATATGATCCGGGGCCAAGCACTTGCCTACCGCGGCTGGGCGCACTTCCAGTTGGTTCAACTATGGGGCGAGCGCTACGATGCATCCAAAACCAATACTCAACTGGGCGTACCCTTGATGATTGAGAACACTCTGGCTGGGCAGCCGAGAGCCACCGTAGAGGAAGTTTACACTCAGATCAATAAAGACTTAGACGAGGCCATCACCCTTCTGGCCGGATACACCCGCACCGGGTCCGCGGCCAAGTCCAACATCAATGTGAATGTAGCGCAAGGTTTTAAGGCACGCGTGGCGCTTACCCAGCAAAACTGGGCAGCAGCAGCAACGGCAGCAGCGGCAGCAAGAGCCGGCCATGCTCTTATGAGCAACGCACAATACACTTCCGGCTTCAACGACATTACCAACCCGGAATGGATATGGGGTAGCCGTCAGATTTCGGACCACAACACCTTCTTCTGGTCTTACTTTGCGTATATCTCTGCCAACTTCAATTCTACCGTGATCCGCACGCAACCAAGAGCCATCAACGGGCTGCTTTGGGAGCAGATATCGGATACCGACGTGCGCAAACTCATGTGGGATCGCACCGGCGCCAATGTACCCATTCCTCCGGGCGGAGCACGGGTGCCGTACCAAAACAATAAATTCCTGGCGGCCAGCTCCAGTCTGAGCATCGGCGATGTGCCGCTCATGCGCTCGGGTGAAATGCTCCTGATAGAAGCAGAAGCGAAAGCCCGCAACAACGATGAGGACGGCGCGCGTCAGGCATTGTTCACCTTGGTGAGCAACCGCGACCCGCAATACGTCTTGTCCACCAACTCCGGGCAAGCGCTCATTGACGAGATTCTCTTCAACCGCCGCATTGAGTTGTGGGGCGAAGGCTTCCGCTTCACCGACCTCAAGCGCCTCAACCTGCCTTTAAACAGGAACGGCATTCCAAATCAGCTATTAGTAATTGTGTCCATTACCGACGTACCTGCCGGCGATAAGCAGTGGCAATGGATTTTTCCGCAAGATGAAATCAATGCGAACCCGGCGATCGTACAGAATCCGCTGTAGTATTGGTACATAAAAAGTTGCAACAGCAGGGCATTCCAGGTTAACCGGGATGCCCTGTTTTTTGGAGTCAAGCGAGTTGTATTGAAATCCTCTTCCCGGCGCATGGCCTGAAAAAAACGCCCAATTTTCCGCTTCGGGCAGGCAGCGTTTCGCGCCGCTCAAACGATATTGAAACGTCTAATCTATTTTGGCAAAAAGATGAAAAGCAAATGACCGCATTTGTTTTTATAAGTCGTTGGATTGTCTAACCTCATTAGCCTGTTTGTAAGTATCGGATACTATTTTTCCAAAAAAACACCCGTGTAAAAGCTACTAACGAATGTTAGTTATTAATTTTGTGTAAATTTTTTTCAAACCAAATACAGTCAGACATGAAAAGACTCATTTTAGTGTTCATGCTCCTGCTGACCGGCGCTGCGGCGCTGGTAGCACAACGCGCGATCACCGGTATGGTAACTGACGATAAGGGCGAAGCGCTGATCGGCGCTTCGGTACTTGCGAAAGGAACCTCAGTCGGTACGGTAAGTGATTTGGACGGAAGTTTCCGTTTGCAAGTTCCTGCCGGCGCCGGCGCCCTGGTGGTCAGTTACACCGGTTATGTTACCAAAGAGGTAGCGCTTACGAATGCAAGCAATTACGAAATCAGCTTGTCTTCGGACATAGTGGGCATTTCAGAGATTGTAGTGGTGGGCTACGGTACGCAGCAAAAGCGCGACGTTACCGGCTCCATCTCTCAGGTGAAAGGCGATGCCATCGCCAACCTGGCTACGCCGAGCTTTGAGAGCCAGTTGGCAGGTCGTGCTGCCGGGGTACAGATTACTCCGCCGAGCGGCATTTTGGGCGCACCGCCTCAAATCCGCATCCGGGGTGTAAACTCGATCTCCTCTGGTACGGGGCCGCTGATCGTTCTTGACGGAGTACCCGTAGTGAGTGGAAATGCAGGAGGCTTTACGCCGGCCAACACCTTGGGTGATATCAACCCGGCCGACATTGAGTCCTTTGAGATACTCAAGGACGGCGCGGCTACGGCCATTTACGGCTCTCGTGCTGCGAACGGTGTTATCCTCATTACCACCAAAAAAGGTAAGAGCGGCAAGGCAAAGTTTGCCTACGATGCTTATGTAGGTGTTTCGCAGGCCACCAATCTTTTCCCGTTGCTCAACGCAGAACAGTTTGTAGAGATCAACAACGAAAAGAACCGCAATGCAGGCGGTACTACCGACATCGCCAATTTGCAGACCCGCGCCGACGGCAGCATCGTGGAAACGGACTGGAACGATGTTATCTTTAGAAATGCTTTCCAGCAGAACCATGTGTTTTCTGTTAGCGGCGGTACCGACAAAAACAGCTACTACTTCTCCTTCGGTTTCTCTGACCAGGAAGGTATTGCCGTTGCCAACAGCCTGAATCGTTATTCCTTCCGTGCCAACTTAGATCAGAAAGTGAACAACTGGTTGAAGGTAGGTTTCTCCAGTGGCGTAACGCGCCAGCAGAACTTGGGGCCGCTTACGGGATCAAACAACCTGTCCGGTAACACGTTTGCCACCATCAGGATGTTCCCCAACGTGGATGTGTATGACCCGACTGATCCGACCGGCTACAACCTCGACGACATCAACCCGCGTACTTTGGGCCGCGGCGCCAACACCATCGAGATTGCCAACGGTATCCCCAACCAACGCTTCGTATTGGACAACGACGCCCGTCGTTCCGATTCCTGGCGTTTGCTCGGCAACGCTTATGTGGGCGTGCAAATAGCCAAGGGCCTGGATTTCCGCTCTCTGATCGGTATTGACGGCAGCTATGTGGACGACTATCTGTTCCAGGACCCGCGCCATGGCGATGGATTCTCGGCCAACGGTCGTATTTCTCAAGCGTATTCTCCGCAATTGCGCTGGAACTGGCAGAACATCTTGAACTACACCGAAACGCTTGGTGAAAAGCACAACCTGGGCCTTACCTTGGTGCAGGAGTACCAAAAACAGCGTGGCAGTTTCTACCAAACACAAGTATCTGACCTTTCTGACCGCTTCTTCAAGGAGAATATCATCACGGGTACTTATGTAAACCAGCAAGTGTTTGGCGGCATTTCCGAAAACGGTATCGCTTCCTACATGGGCCGGGTGAATTACAACTTTGCCCGCAAATACTACATCAGCGCTTCCATTCGCCGGGATGCACTTTCTTCTCTGCCGCCTGAAGGTCGCGTGGGTTATTTTCCCGGCGCTTCTTTCGCATGGCGCGTATCTGAGGAGTCTTTCTGGGGCGGCTTGTCTGATGTTATCTCCGACTTCCGCCTGCGCGGTTCGTTTGCCAAAGTGGGCAACACGGCTATTCCCGGTGGTAACTATCCGTACATCGGCTCCTACGGTTCTGCACTGTACGGTACCCAAACCGGTATCGGCTACAGCAACTTCGGCAACGACGGCCTTCGTTGGGAGTCTCAGCAAAAGTACGACTTCGGCTTCGACATAGGTCTTTTAGATAACCGCATCAATGCATCAGTTGCTTACTGGATACAGGACAACGACGACATCATCCTGCAAGCGCCGACTCCGCCATCCGTGGGTATCCCCAACAACGTAATCAACCAGAACATCGGTCGGGTGAAGAACCAGGGTATTGAATTCACGGTAGATGCAACGGTGCTGCGCTCCGACAAACTGCGTTGGAATGTTGCCGTCAACTTTACCACACAGAAAAACGAAGTGTTGGCATTGGTAAATGACCAGGATATCACGGAAGAATACACCATTATTCGTGTGGGCGAGTCACTTCGTTCTATCTACGGCTTCAACTACTGGGGGGTGAACCCGGCCAACGGCAACCCGGTGTACGAAAAAATGGATGGTCGCTTGGTACAGCAGAACATAGTGACCGGCGGCTTCAATATTTTCGATCCAGGCAACCCGGCCACTATCGGCGATGCCGCTACGCTCTCTACGGCTACCGACCGCCGCATTCTCGGCTCGGCGCTGCCCAAGTGGTTCGGTGGTGTGGACAACAATTTCAGCTTCGGCAACTTCGACGCCAACCTGTTTATCCGTTTCTCCGGCGGCAACATGATTATGAACCGTACCCGTGCCGACTTAGTGGATCAGGGCTTCAACAACAACGGCACCGAAATCCTCGGTCGTTGGCAAAGCCCGGAAAACCCGGGTGACGGTATTACGCCGAGACTGCGTTTGAACGCGACCAACACGGTGAACAACCCGAACGTGGCGCACACTCGCTTTGTCGAAAAAGGCGACTTCCTGCGCGTAGGCAACATCTCCATCGGTTATACGCTGCCGCGCAGCCTTGCTCAGAAACTCAGCATTGAAAATCTGCGTATATTCGCACAAGCCCAAAACGCTTTCACCTTTACTTCTTACACCGGCACTGACCCGGAAACGAATACCAACGGCTTTGGTGTGGACTTCAACGGAAACCCACAACAGCGCGTTTATTCCTTCGGCGTTAATCTCGGTTTCTAACTTAAAAATTTGTAAGCCATGAAAAAAATCATGATAGAAAGTAAATTCATTCTGGCGGTCACTCTGGCACTTGTGCTGAGTATGGTCAATGTATCCTGTGATAAGGAAATCACGGAGCTTGACCCCTTTGACCGCATTACCGAGGCTGTGGCCTTCCAAACGCCGGAGCGCTGTGAATTGTCAATGATCGGCGTATATGACCGCGCACAGAGCGGTTTTTTTGCAGGCGGTCAGGTACGCGGCTATCCCTTTGGCGCTGCAAATGTACAGCAGGGCGATAACCGGGGCGAAGATGTACTCAATGTGGCGGCGTTCTACGCCATCACCTACGAGGGCACTTACAATCCGACCACGGCCAACAACGACTTTCACTTCCAGACGCTTTACGGATTGATCAACCGCGCCAACATCGTCATTGACGGTATGAGAAAGGCAGCAGTAGATAAGGTCCTCACAGACGCACAGGCCAATGCTTATGAAGGCGAAGCCCGCTTCTTGCGCGCGCTGGCACATCACGAGTTGCTCATTCACATTGCACGCCCGTATGCACACACAGCCGATGCTTCGCACCCCGGCGTACCTTATCGCCTTACGGCAGTGAATACTGCTGCTGCGCTGGAAGCAGCGCGCGGACAAGGGCGTAATACGGTGAAAGAGTGCTACGATCTGATCCTCGCCGACCTCAATTTTGCAGAACAGAACCTCCCTGCTACCCGCACGGGGTCCAAAAAGATTACACGTGCTACTTCCGGCGCTGCTATCGCCCTGAAAACGCGTATCTACCTGCACATGGGCCGCTGGCAAGATGTCATTACCGAAGGTACGAAGTTGCGTACTGCCGGCAATTATAGCCTCACTGCACAGCCGGAAGGTGTGTTTGCCAACAACGCTGCCAACACTGAGTCCATTTTTGCCATTGAAAATTCTCAGGCCGACAACCCCGGCGTAAATGGCGCGCTTCCTGTTATGTATGGCATTGCTCCCGGTCGCGCACTGGTAGCCCTCAGCCCAATTATCTGGAACGCTCCGTTTTGGCTTCCCGAAGACCTCCGCCGTACGCAGTTGGCCAGAGACAATGGCCGCGCTTACTTCTCGCACAAGTACCGCAACGTCACCACGCAGGATGACTATAACCAAATCATCCGCTACGCAGAAGTATCGCTCAACATGGCAGAAGCTTATCTGCGCCTGCCTACGCCCAATACTACGGACGCATTGGCGCTGCTCAACGAAGTACGCAACCGCGCATTGGCCAATCCGGCGCAGCACTTCACCGCCGGCAATTTTGCTACTGCCAAAGACATGCTTCTTGCCGTGCTGCAAGAGCGTCGCATTGAATTCTTGGCAGAAGGTCGTCGTTGGGCAGATATTCACCGCTTAGCGCTCGACCCGGATTTCTCCACCGACGGTATCCCGGCTAAAGTTTTGTACAACAATACAACTTTTGCCAGTTGGGGCTACGGCGTAGGTTACGGCATGGACGGCGTTTATTCCGGCCCGGCTCTTACGCTCCCGGCCATCCCGTACAACGACTTCCGCTTCGTGTGGCCCATTCCGCAATCTGAGCTGAACACCAATGAGGTGCTCGCAGCGCAGCAGAACCCGGGCTATTAATCGTACTGTATATTAAAACAGGCCAATCGAAATAATCGAATCCGGCCTTTCCATAAAAGTGAGTCATCTCCATCGGAGGTGGCTCACTTTTTTTCTGTAAAGGGTTACCTTTGCGACTTGTTTGTTTAAAAAACAAAAAGTCTTCATGTCAAAGAATATCATCCCTTCGCAAAATCGTCCAACAACTGCCCAACCTTTAACCTTTAACCTTTTCACTTTAACCTTTTTACTGTTTACTGTTTACTGTTTACTTCTAAACTCCTGCTCCGACTCCCAAAAAGAACCTCCCACCTACATCGTAGTGGAAGGCCAAACAATGGGCACTTATTACCGTGTGACTTACGCCGACAGCCTCAACCGCGATTTCAGTGTGGAGATAGACCAACTGCTCAAAGACATCAACCTCGAAATTTCCACCTATATAGACTCCTCCACCATCTCCCGTTTCAATCAGGCAGAAGAATCGCTCGATCTCGGCATCCGGGTATCGGAGGACGCGCCGGCTTCGGGCAACCGGCACTTTTGGGCCTGCTATTGGAAAGGGCTGGAAATTTATCAAAAATCGGGCGGCGCTTTCGATCCCACTGTGATGCCGTTGGTCAATTATTGGGGTTTCGGATACACAGAACAACGCGCTGTCACACAGGTGGATAGTGCCGCAGTGGATTCCCTGCGCCAATTGGTGGGTATGAACAAAGTAACGTTGGAAAAAGGAGAACAAACCATCCTGCGCAAAACAGCGCCCGGCGTACAGCTCGATTTCAGCGCGCTGGGGCAGGGCTACGGCGTGGATGCCATAGCAGAGTTTTTGGATGGCCGGGAGATAAAACATTATCTGGTGGACATCGGCGGCGAACAGCGCTCCAAAGGCAAAAGCACGCGCGGCAGCGTGTGGCGCATCGGCATCAGCCTGCCGCAGGAAGGCGCCCAAAAAGAGGAGATCGTCACCTCCTTTCCATTAGACAATATGTCCGTTAACACATCGGGCAATTATCGGAATTACTACCAGGTGGAGGGCGCCAAATACGGCCACACCCTCAACCCTGCCACCGGATACCCCGAACGAAACGCACTGCTCAGCGCAACGGTTTTTGCCAAAGAATGCCTGCACGCCGATGCGCTCGCCACGACCTGTATGGTACTCGGCCCCGAAAAAGCGATGGACTTCATCCGCCGGCAGGCGGGCACGGAGGCTTTTTTCATCATCGGCAATGAGGATGGCAGTATGAGAACCGAATACACTGACGGATTAAAAAAGTACTTTAAATAACCATCAACCAATGGATTACAACTTAGACATCCCTTTAGAAAGAGACCTCTGTTTTTTCGACATTGAGTCCACCGGGCTGAGCGTGCTGCGCGACCGAATCTTACAACTCGGTATCGTGAAGTTTTTTGCCGACGGCCGGCCGGCGGCAGAGCTGAACATGCTCATCAATCCCGGCATGCCCATTTCGGAAGAAGCCTTGTCAGTACACGGCATTTCGCACAAAGACGTGGCCAACAAACCCACTTTTCAGCAGGTGGCTCAACAGATTTTTGACTTCATCGGCGATGCCGATTTGGCGGGCTACAACTCCGGTCGCTTCGACATTCCGATGCTGCTGGAGGAGTTTGCGCGAGTCGGCATCGAATTTGATCTTGAGAACCGGCGCTGCATTGACGTACAGCGCATTTTTTACAAAATGGAGCCGCGCACCCTCAAAGCCGCACTCAAATACTATTGCGATCAGGAAATGCCCGACGCCCACGATGCGCTCGCCGATGTGCGCGCCACGATTGATGTATTTAAAGGGCAATTGGCCCGCTACAAAGGCGTTGATTATGTGGATGAGGATGGCAAAGTGGAAAAAGCGCCCATCAAAAAAAATATAGGCGCCTTACACGAGTTTACCAATGACCTGCGATTTGCCGACGCTACTCAAAAACTGCGCTACGACCATAACGGCGTATTGGTGTTCAACTTCGGCAAATACATGGGCAAACCCGCGGCGGAGCTGCTCGCCAAAGACAAACAATACTACAACTGGATGCTCACCAAGGAATTCTCTTCCCAACTCAAACAGATCATCCAAAAGCTCGTGAAAGACTATGAAAAACAACAAGCCGGCAAACCTTAAGCTGCTATGGTGGGTACTTCCGTTGGCATTTGTGTTGAGTTGTTATGAACAAAGAGAAGGCTGCCTCGACATTGGGGCTACCAACTTCGCCCCCGATGCCGACCGCCCCTGCCCCGACAACTGCTGCGCCTACCCTGCTCTGCGCATGAGCTTCCAGCATCGCTTAGTGTATGGCCCCGACAGCGTGGTGAATTTCCGCCTGATAGACTCCGTTTATTATGATGTCGCAGGCCAACCGTATCGGGTGCAGGACTTCCGGTTCTTTCTCTCCAACGCCCGCCTCGTAAGGCCCGACGGCGCCGAAGTGGCCCTCAGCAATCGAATCGCCGCGCAACTTTTTCAGCCCGGCGGCAGCCTCCAACCCGACAGCATCATCAACGATATTTTGTTGGTACGACCCGCCCTCACCGCCCAAAACAACATAGGAACCCTGCGCGCTACGGGCGCTTTCACAGCCTTGAAATTCACTGTGGGCATTGTGCCGCCGGTGGCTTCTGTTGAACCTGAATCGCTACCCAACAACCATCCGCTTCGGCCCACCGCATCGGGCATGGCCTGGAGCGAAGGCGCGGGCTACGAGTTTCATCGCGCCGTTTTTCTGCCGGGCCTTACCGACACCGCACGCGTAACAGTAAATGTGCAGGCGCCCGTTTACACCCGTACGATTGACCTGCCCATCAACATCAATGTCCCGGAGGGTTTTAATCTCGAATTCGATATCCAAATTGACTATTTACGTTGGTTGAGCGACATTTCGCCGGCAACCCAACCGCCTGCCGCTCTGTTGGAGAATTTGGTTGCCAATACGGCGGCCTCTTTCTCTATTACACAGATTCGTTTTAATCCACGATAAAAATCATATCAAACATGACAAACAAACTCCTTCTTGCCGCTGCGACCGTTGTCCTGCTATTTTCGGCATGTCGCGATAATAATACTGAAACGGCCAAAGTTGATCTCAACTTCAGGGCCAACTTCGGCGATGCGCCGCTCACCATGTTCACCCGTAGCTATCCTTACCGGGAGGGTATGAATGTGAAATTCCAAAATTTCTTGTTTTATATCTCCGACGTTACGCTCTTGCGCGAAGACGGCTCTGAACACAGGCTCACTGAGGTGGAGCTATTGTCCTTCCGCAACATACAAGACGACAACGCCGCCGACCACGGCATCTCCACGGCTTCCGCCAATGTGCCGGTGGGCAATTACACCGGCATCCGCATGGGCGTGGGCATTGCTCCGGCACTCAACGGCACGCAACCCGGCGATTACAAAGCCGGTCACCCGCTCACCGACAACTACTGGTCCTGGGCGCTCGGCTATATTTTCACCAAAATAGAGGGAAATGCCGACTTGGACGGCAACGGAAATTATGATGAAAATGCCAAGCTCACCTTCCACATCGGCGCCAATGAACTGTACCGCACCCGCACTTTTTCCAAAGCCATAGAGGTGAAATCGGGGCAGCCGCTGTCCATTCCGTTCAAAGTGGATTTAGAAAGCGTACTCGTGAGAAGCGACGGCAATTTCCTCGATTTTCGGGTCACCCGGCAAGATCATACCAACGACATGGACGTGGCGCGCTTTATCATGGACAATCTGGCGGATGCCATCCAATTGCGTGTGCAGTGATGCCTATCCCAGCAGGGCATCATCTATCGCCGTGTTGAAATTGGCCTGCATAGCGGAGAATACGCCTTTGCAAAAAGCCTCATAGCTGCCTTCTGTTTCGATGCCGTACGGGATATCTTTTTGTGTTTCGCGGCCAACTGTCCGACGGGGATTGGGTTTGAAAAAATCCATTCGATGGACCCGTGCGGGCGTAGCAAACTGGCCGAGCATACCGACCGAAACAAAATACTTGCGCCAGTTCTTGTTATGATCTTCCCAACTTTGAAACCCGTTTTCACCCGATAGAAACAAATGCGCTAAGTCCCCGCCGATTAAAAACTCTACTCCCACCAACTGTTCTCCTCGTGGGGGCCTGTCGAGTTCAGGGGCAAAAACATCTTCAATATCGGCCAGCAAATACTCCTCTCTCTTTTTTCTTTGGGGAGCGCCGCCTTCCTCCGTTGCAGGTACCGTGATTTCCTCGTTGTAATAAGCCTCGTTTATCCATACGCCTTTTTTAAAGAATTTAAAATGGCACTGGTTAAATATTTCTACATAAAAACGAATGATCGGCATCAAATCCCGCCCGTAAATACCGAACATACACCGGTTGTGTTCGGGCATTTTATACTGAACCAATTCTTTTTTGAAATGATCCTGGCGCTCTTGCCAGTATTTGAGTTGCTGCGGCAGATCGGCCTCCTGCGGCACGGCCCCGATGAATCCGAGGCAGGCATCGCGCTCTAAGCGCTCTATATCCGTGTGTAATGCGTGTTGCCTTCCCACCAATTTTTGGAGTGTGCTAAAGACCTCGACCTTGGAGCGGTCTTTCCAAAAAGCGGTTTCATTTTTCTTGCGCATATCTTCCAGCATATCCAGATCGCTACGGATTTCGCGGAAGCAAAAACTGTCTTCCAACAACGCGGCCTGCCGGCGCAAGATGCCTGCGTGGTTGGCGTGATTGGCCACCTGCAATTCCTCCAGCAAGAGTTCTAATGAGAGCGGATCGGCTTCAATGTCAATCCTCGGCGTTCCGTTACTCATGCGCACCTGCACGTCGAGGTGGTCGTGCGAGTCCTCGGCGGAGAGGGTGCAGGCCAAAGGTATCACTAAGTGATCTCTAGCGGCACGTTGCAGATATCGGGCGCCGTAGTCCGGGTTGAAGCCCTTCTCGCCGAGGTAGTCCGATACGGCCTCCTCCAAATAGAAACTCATCCGGCGATACCGGATGCCCTCTCTTTTCTTCAACGAGACAAGTTCCCGCTCCACCACCTTTCGGATAGACGCGGCGTCTAAGGCGTGAAAAGGGACGATCTCGTCTATGCGGTTGACCAATTCGGGGCGAAAAGATTGCTCCACAGCCCTTTTGTAATGCCCGGCAAGATCGTCGGGGCGATTGCTTGGGCGCATGGCAATCGGCTTGTATCTGGATCCGGTAGCGCCGATGTTGGAAGTCATGATGATGATGGCACTGCAAAAATTGACCAATTTCCCCCTGCCATCAGTGAGGCGGCCTGCATCCAATATCTGAAGCAGGATGTCGAAGAAGGAGGTATCCGCTTTTTCAATTTCATCGAAGAGGAGCACGCAGAAAGGCTCGCGGCGTACCGCAGCGGTCAGCAACCCATCCATATGCCCCATGCCGCCGAGTTTGACAGAAGCGTCGGGGCCGGAAAATTCGCTCATATCGAAGCGAATCATGCGATTCCGGTCTCCAAATACAAAAGCAGCCAGCACTTTGGCCAATTCGGTTTTGCCTACGCCGGTAGGCCCCACAAAAAGTAGGGAGGCAATGGGTTTTCCGGTGCGCGAGAGTCGGGTTTTTTCTCTTACCAGCATGTCAACCGTAAGAGCAACGGCGTTTTGCTGCCCAAAAACATTGTGGTTAAAATTTTCCTTTATTTGTTCAGGATGAAGCGGAACGGTATCGTCAAGCATTACAGCCGGAATACCCGTTTCTTCACAAAAAGCCTTGACAATCTTCATTTTGGAAATCGTCCGGGTTTCGGTCATTTCTGTCTCCAAAGGCATTCTGACGACGGCTTCCAAAAATCGGATCACCTTGCCCGGCATCCCTGAATAGGGGTTGAAACGCTTGTACAGGCGAATGGCTTCCTGTACAGCGCCCGGTCCGAATCGCAATTTTTTTTCCTCCGCCAGGCTCGCTACCTTGCTTTGAATAATCGCTTCGAGTGCCGCATCATGAGGCGGTTGAATGCGAACAACCTGGAAAAAAGTGGAATAGTTGGGGCTTTTCTCGTCAATGAGATGCAACTCCTCCTCGGTGCATTCGCTGATGATGGAAATTTCGCCCCGACTGAGGTAGCTGCGCAGGTATTCGCCCATGCTCACGTCGTTGCCGGCATATCGGCCTACTTCAAAAAGCTCCATGAGATTGCGCACATAGAGCCAATCGCCACTTGCCGACAACTCCCGGCACAGGAAAGCGAGGTTGTATTGCCAGCCGGTATCGCGGGTGAGTTCTTTGATGAGCAGAGAAGCGGTGGTTTCCCATATTTTTCCGGGGTTGCCGGCCTGTTGCCATTGGCGTACCGCTTCAAAAACCAAAGCGCTCTTTCCCACGCCGTTGGGGCCGACTAGCAGTAGGTTGCGCCCGAAGTTGTTGCGCAAAGCGCGGCTTATCTGCTCCAACTCCGCCTCCATGCTGTAAGCTTCCTGCCGACTAACGAACAGCGGCGTGGAGGCTTCTCCTATCAACTGGCGTTTTTTGTCTTCTTCCAGGGCATCTACCTCAGAAGGGCTCAAGGCTTCGAGTTGTATTTCCTTTTGCAACAGCTCGACGCTCTCATACCATATTGTGGAGACGATGCCCTGTGTAGCGGCCAATCTTTGGGTTTGAGCGAAAAATACTTTTACGTTGTCGGTCAGTATTTTGCGCAACATCTCCTCCGTATCGGCGGCAGCCTCCGTGCCGGTAGCCGGCGCAATGGCCCACCACTTTCCCTGCTTGTGGGTATAATAGAAATCGAGTTCCAACTCAAATGCGGGGAAAGCAACTCCGTCTTTAGCTTTCGGCAGCGATACGGCAACGGTGTCCCGTTCAAATGAACCGTAGATGCTGAGATCGAGCAAATAACCGGCCTGCCCTTTGTCGAGCACTTCGCGCTGAAACAGGTCGCGGTATCTTTCGGCCAGTTTTTCAAAAGACTGCCCCACCCTCACCACGCTGTTTTCGGAAAGCGGTTTCAGCACCGTCAAATCCGGGGTCGGGAAGCGCAGCCGGAAGGCGTAAAAGGGCAAAGTAAAAGGAAAAGCCATTGTACTGAATTTAAAAACCTACCGCCCGTACTTTTCGCGAAGGCGCGTCAGCATTTCCAAGGTCATGGCTTGCAGGTCGAACGAGGGCGCCCATCCCCAATCATGGCGGGCATCGGTGTCGTCTATGCTTTCGGGCCAGGAATCGGCTATGCCCTGCCGAAAATCGGGCTGGTATTGCACTTCAAACCCCGGATAGTGCGCGCGAATGGCGGCACTCAGTTCCGCAGGCGTAAAACTCATTCCGGATAGGTTGTAGCTGGTATGCAATTTCACCTGCTCTGCCGGGGCTTCCATCAGCAGGAGCGTGGCGCGCACGGCGTCGTCCATGTACATCATGGGCAGTCGGGTATCGTCGCGCAGGAAACAGGTGAAGGGTTCTTCCAGAACGGCCTTGTGAAAAATCTCCACGGCGTAATCGGTTGTGCCGCCGCCCGGCATAGACTGGTAGCTGATGATGCCCGGATAACGCAGGGAGCGCACATCTACGCCGTAGCGGAGGAAATAGTACTGGCTCCAAAGCTCCCCGGCTACTTTACTGATACCGTACACCGTGGTAGGCTCCAAGGGGCCGTGCTGCGGGGTGTTCTGCCTTTCGGCAAACGGCCCGAACGAGGCAATGGAACTGGGAAAGAACACTTTGAGCCGGTATTCGCGCGCCGCTTCCAGCACGTTGAACAGACCGCCCATATTGACATCCCAGGCCCACTGCGGATGTTGTTCGCCGGTGGCAGACAGGATGGCGGCGAGGTGATACACCTGCCGGATGTCGTACTGACGGATGATCTCGCCGAGGCGGACGGCATTCAGAATGTCCAATGTTTCGAAAGGGCCGTGCGCAGCGGTGGCTGCGGGGGCCAGATCGGAAGCGATGACGCGGTCGTTGCCGTGGGCATTTCGGAGCGTTTCCGTGAGTACCGTGCCGATTTGCCCGTTTGCGCCGATGACGAGGATATTGCCTGTGGTCATAAAAATTTGGTGTTGCGCTTTTGCGGGCTAAAAATAGAAAATATCAGACCGGTTTTGATACTCGTACTATTTTCCGAAGCAAATCAAACCAAAACGGGGCCCCGAAAGAGATGAAAATAGCCGTGAGGAACCAACTGCCTACGATCAGGAGCCAGCCTCCGAGGCTGTCGGCTTGCGGCTTTTGGCCGACCAATCCGGTGAGGGCAAATTTTTTCACGTCTTCCCGCAGGGTAGTATCCACCACGACAATGTCCTTTTCGTTGGTTTGCAACAGCACGCCCTTGCGCAGTTGGCCTTCTTCGTCAAAGTAGGAATCGGCGCGTTCGGCCATCCATTTCTCCATGTCGCCGTAGAGTTCGGTGCGCAGGGTTTCGTTTTCAGACAGCGTACGACCTATCTTGATAAGGTCAATGTTGAAACTTCCGGCAAGGGCTAATCCAATGAAAATGAGGATAAACTGTGCCTGCCGGCGGTACCAGTTGGAAGTGCCGTTCATCACGTCGTCGTACCATCTTTTCAGCGCGGCCAATTTGGCTTCGCCTATTTCGCCGGCGTTGTTCTGCAGGTTTTCTACAAAATCGCGCAGCGGGCCGGGCGGAATGCTCTCCAAGGTCTCCGGCGTCCATTTCATGGTTTTGAGTACGTCGGCAAAACTCTCCGCTGATACATAAGAAGGCGGGCCGTCCACGGCTTTACCAATGCCGCCATATCCAAACAAGATGCGCACCCGCTCTTCGAGCCAGTCTAACAGCCGCCCGTAAAGGGAACTGCTGGAGGGGCGGCACAACTGCTTGAAGGAAAGAGATTCGGTAAAACGCTCATACACTTCGCTGCGCTTTCCTTTGAGCTGAGGGCCCAGGATGTGTTGAATGGTTTTCATCAGCATGACGCCCCGTAGGGAAATGTAATTAGCGATCAACTCTTGTATGGCAGTAGCCAACAAAGTGAACAAGAGGAGAATGAAGATGAGTCCGGCAACGATTTGAAGAATGGCCATGGCAGTGTGGTTTTAAGTAGGACAAAAAAATAATCAGAGCACAAGATAACGCGCTGCATTGAAGCCTTCAAATGAAAAGTAGCCTTCCGAAGTTTCTGTAATTTTTAACCTCAGATGCACCGCCAAAACGAACTAAATTTTGGGGGCATCTAAGTGCTTGCATTGTTGACGGCGAAACGTAAAATTTGTGTAAAAACAGGGCCGAACACATAAGGCGCGAAACGTGCAAGTACCCAATGTATTGTAATTTAATACAGGTTTTAGATAAAATTTTGATTGAAAATTTTACATTTTTTAATGATCTAAAATATTGTTTGTGACGTTTATGCTGTGTATTTTGTGCTCGAATTTTTCATTCACCCTAACCAAAAGCACGTTTGAGAATGGCTAGTATAATCGTCAAACGCAGATTAGTGAAAGCAAGAATCGCCTTAAGCCAAACTATTCAAAAAATCCTCGAAATAAGCCGCAAAAAAAAGACCATTCCGTACCAACCTGACCCGGCAACGAAAGAAGCCGTGATCGGAGAGGAACTGTCACTACTCAACAAACTGGCCAAACAACAGGCTCAGTTGATAAAGCACTACGAGACGACATTGGTCAAAGAGGTGGCGCCGCAGCGGATATCAAGGTAGCGTCAGGCGTTCCCGCAGTCGGTTGATTACGGCCGGGATGAGGGGCCGCACTTCTTCTAAGAGTTCTCTTAGTTGGTGGTGCTTGGCATCCACATCGTCCATTTGCGCGATTGAATCGTGCAGGACTTGTTCCAATTGTTCCCGGCTAAGCAGGGTTTCCTTATACGAGGCTACCGCGTTGTACCACAGGATGGTGGGCATATAATTGGCATTCTTGCGGTACTGTCCTTCCTTTTCCAATAGTTGGTGTTTGCGCACAATTTTCAGTATCCTGGCATATTTTTCTTGCCGGAGTAAGGCTTCCAGGTAGGAAGTGAAAAAGATGTGCCAGCGATATTCAAACACTTCCTTCCTGTAGGCCGATAGAAAAGATTCCGCGTAGTTTTCCGCGCTGCGGTACTGAGCATTGTGGTTGAGGCATTTCAAATAAAGCGCCACAAAACCGATGCGGTTGTGAAACCCCGCCGTAGTTTTCATTTCCGGGTAAGCCGAGCGCATGAGTTGCAGGGCGTCCTGATGTTTGTGCTGTCGCATCAGCACGGCGGTGAGGTTGTTTACATAAAAAATATAGTCGCTGGTTTTTTCCCGGATAGAGAGGTAGCCGTAGTACTCCGCTTTTTCGTACTCCTGAAAGCGGGTGTGGAGCAACAGGCGGTTGCCGTAATAGTTGAGCAGCAACCGGCGCGAGTAATAAATACCCTGTGAAAACATCCGATCAATATACTCGTACTTCTCCAGGAGCTTTTCAAAGTTGCGATAGTTGAAGTAGATAAAAGTGAGCCGCACCAAGGCGAAGTACCGGTTGAGGCCGTCCAATGCTTCGTTGTAAAAAACCTCGGTGAGCCAGTTTTCCCAATGGATAGACTGCGCCGAGTTTTTGGAATACTGGTTCACGATATCTTGCGTAGCCTCGTGCATGCGTTCAAACACCTCTTTACTCGTATTGTATTGCATCTGAAACCGCTTGAGGAAATCATCCGTCAAGCGATGATGCGCATGCCGCATCCGGATGAGGAGGTAGTGCCGGTAAAACTGCACCAACTCGAAGAATTTCATAAAATAGAAATCCGGCTGCTCGTACTCCCGGATAGCTTTGAGCAGTGATTTTTCCTCTTGCGGCTCAATGGCGTCGGTCATGATTTTGCGCTCCGTCCGGCTCAGCCAGTCGAAGCGCTCATCCACATCAATAGCGGAGAGGTGCTCCTCTATCCAACCTTTGAGATTGGAATACTTCCGTTTGTCTATCTCCGTGTCATAAGGAACCTGTTGTCGTATCCTGCCGCAGTTTTCGTGCATCAGTTGCAGGATGTTCAGCTTCACATCGTCTTCAAACTGCTGAATAGAAAGCAGATAGGCCGTTTCGTGCGGCAATAGCGCAGCGGCAAATTCTCCAAATTTTTGCAGTTTGTTTCTCATCGTTCTTTTAAATGCTTACGCCTCCGTCCACGCTCAGCACGGCGCCCGTCACAAAAGAGGCATCGTCGGAAGCGAGGAAGAGATATGCTTTGGCCACTTCTTCGGGTGTGCCTACTCTGCCGAGCGGTGTTTTATCGTTCATGGACTGGATGATCTTTTCGGGCATGGCCGTAATCATTTCCGTGCCGATAAAGCCGGGAGCGATAGCGTTGACGGTGATGCCTTTGCGGCCCAACTCGCGCGCCCACACTTTGGTCATACCGATAACGCCGGCCTTGGCGGCTACATAATTGGTTTGGCCGAAATTGCCGTACAAGCCCACTACGGAAGAAGCGTTCACAATACGGCCGTATCCATTCTCTACCATAAAGGGCGCCACGGCTTTGGTGCAGTTGAACACGCCGGTGAGGTTTACGTCAATCACCTGTTGCCATTGTTCGGCGGTGATTTTGAGCAGGGTGGCATCGCGCAGGATACCTGCGTTGTTGATGAGTATTTCAATCCGACCGAAGTCAGCGGCGGTTTGCTTAGCCGCAGTTTCTACGGAAGCCAAATCGGCCGTATTCACCTGATAAAAACGCCCGCCGACGGCTTGTGCGGCTTCCTGACCGCGCTCTTCGTTCCAGTCCCACACAGCCACTTGAGCGCCTTCTGCGGCAAAGAGTTCTGCAATAGCTCTACCGATGCCGGCTGCGCCTCCGGTTACTACGGCCACACGTTGATCCAATCTTTTCATGTTTGTACTTTTTTTTCCAAAAGTAGGACGTATCCTGTATTTATCCGGGAAGCCGGGAGGCAAAAACAGGCCGACTTAAAGGGCAAAATTAAAAAAATATGCTTCTATTCTATTGGAAAGCAACATTTTAAATCACAAAATTAATTGGGTTGACCAAACTTCCGCTCTTGCACCGAAAACCGATTACGCGTACTTTTACATTTTATCTTCTGATTGCTAACCAATAAAAAAAATCAAACAACCATGAAGCAAGCCTATATCGTTTCTGCCGTGCGCACTCCCATCGGAAGTTTCGGCGGAGTTTTTGCAGATGTACCGGCCACCCAACTCGGCGCCACGGCCATCAAAGGCGCGTTGCAAAAAGCAGGCGTGCCGGCCGAACTGGTAGAAGAAGTATATTTCGGCAATGTGGTATCTGCCAATCTGGGGCAGGCCCCGGCCCGGCAAGCGGCCATTTTTGCAGGTCTCCCCTACTCCACCCAATGCACCACAGTAAATAAGGTGTGTGCTTCGGGTGCTAAATCCATCATGTTTGCCGCACAAAGCATCATGCTCGGTCTGGCCGATGTGATTGTGGCCGGCGGCATGGAAAACATGAGCCAAATACCGTATTACATCCCCAAGGCGCGCTTCGGATACAAATACGGCAACGCCGAAATCATAGACGGCCTGGCCAAAGACGGCCTCACCGATGTGTATAATCAGCAGGCTATGGGCGTATGCGCCGACCGCACTGCTGAAAAATATGACATCAGCCGCGAACAGCAGGACGAGTTTGCCATTCGCTCCTACATGCGCTCGGCTGCCGCAACAGAAAACGGGAAGTTTAAGGATGAAATCATCGGCGTGGAAATCCCGCAGCGCAAAGGCGACCCGCTGCTCCTCACCGAGGATGAAGAATACAAAAAAGTGAGTTTTGACAAGATACCCGGTCTGCGGCCCGCCTTCAGCAAAGACGGCACCGTGACCGCCGCCAACGCATCCACCATCAACGACGGCGCGGCGGCATTGGTCATCGTGAGCGAAGAGAAATTGAAAGAACTTGGGCTGACCCCTATTGCCCGCATAGTGGCTTTCGCCGATGCCGAACAGGCGCCGGAATGGTTTACCACCGCGCCTACGCTTGCCGCCCCCAAAGCCTTACTGCGCGCCGGTCTCACCATGAACGATATGGATTTCGTGGAAGTCAACGAGGCTTTTGCCGTTGTGACGCTGGCCTTTAATAAGGTATTGGATGTAGATGTGGAAAAGGTGAACGTATTCGGCGGCGCGGTGTCGCTGGGGCATCCGCTCGGCGCATCGGGCGCGCGCATCGTCACTACGCTCAACAACGTGCTGCATCAACACAAAGGCAAATACGGCATGGCTGCCATCTGCAACGGCGGCGGCGGCGCATCGGCGCTTATCATTGAGGCGCTTTGATTGGAAGGATAAAGGATAAAGGATAAAGGATAAAGGATAAAATGCAAGGAGCAAGGGGCAAGGGGCGATGCACCGAGGTAAAAGACGAAGTACTTGGCTGCCGATAGCATTTTTTACAATTCCGACATCGCAAGTCGGATTTGTAAAAACCCTTGTAACTATTTAGCTCAGGGTTCTCAGGTGGCATCTAACGCGTACTAAAGCGCGGAAGGTGTCATCTGAAAACAGTGGGAGATTTTCATTCCGGGCTGCGAGATGACACCTTCCGCCTCGTTTAGCTGCTGAACGGCGGCAAATGTCACCTCGTTACCAAGAGGCAAAGGGCAAAAGGCAAATTGGCAAAACGCCTACCGCCTACCGAAATACAGCCCATCCCTCCCTACCAATCCTCTTTTTACATGCCATTACACTCAATAGTCAGCCCTTCAATTTATTTATTTAAACAACTGTATATCTATTATTTAACTACATTACTTAAAAATAAAACTCCTTTAGTCAATACTTTTTACACTGCATTCGGGATTGCTTTCCGCACAGAAGGGGGGTAACTTTGCAGCATCAATTGAAAAGACATTTCTCACTGCTAAAAATCATCATCATGGTCAGCACAAAGAATTATTTCGACAAAATGATGGCCAACCACAACGAGTTGATGGCCACATTCACCGCCTATACCAATGAAGCCGTAGCGGCAATGACGCCCGACAAGGAACTGGCTGAAAAGGGCGTTGCACTCGCCAATGAAATGCTGGCCAAACCCTACCAGGTAGCCGGCGAAATGGTTAAAAAGGAAACCGTTGAAAAGTTCCAGAAAGACTTCTGGGGCGCTTACACCGAACAAGTGGCCAAACACACCGAACTCACTACGGAAATGTATCGCAAGGGTTTTGAATACATGCAGGAAATGTGGACCAAGTTCAGCATGACCCAACAGCAAGACCGCCTGCAAAAACTCAACGAAACCGCACAGAAGCTGGCCAAAACCACTGCTGAAACGGCTGCTGCCAACGCGAAGATTGCACAGGAATTCATGACGGTAAAGGCTTAATTTTTTATCTCCACCCAACAAAACAGATTAGACATGAATAATCCTTGGGATGCCATCGTAGAAAATCAGAAAAAGGTAATGGACTTCTGGAGCAATGTTTCCAGCCAAATGACCTCTGCTCCTTCGGGCAACGGCAAAAAAACGGCCGATAGCGCCGACTCGTTTTCCAAATGGATGGAACAGCAAAAAACAATGTGGGAGCAGTGGAGCAAAACCGCCGCCCCCAACGACGTGCTCGCCGCCATGCCGGAGCAGTTTCGCCAATGGACGGAAATGCAACAGCAATTCACCGAGCAATACATGACGCTGTACAAAGAAAACGCCGCCAAAATGGGCTTTTCGCTGTCGCAGATGGACATGAGCGCCTTCATGCCCACTCGCGTCATGGAAGACAATTTTAAAAACTGGAAAACCTGGACGCAGTCCGGAGATGGTTGGCTTCGCAACCAAATGATGGGCAAACTGCCTTTCAACATGCAGCCGCACTACGCGAATTTCACTGAGTTCTACGATGACGTACATCGCTATTGGGAGCCGTTTTCCCGCATGATTCAAAACGGCATCTTCGACAAAGACATGGTGGAGAAATTCTTCGCCCGCGACGCCTATCTCAAAGTCGTCAACCAGCTCATGGGCTTCAAACCCGTGGGCAGCGTAACCGAGCTGATTGACGGCGTGAATGCCTATTTTGAAAAAGCAATGGACCAGTTTGGGCAGGAAGGCGCCAAATGGCAAACGGTAAGCGAAACCTGGCGTTCCAAAATGAACGAATTTCTGGGGGGTAGCCACGTCCCGCTGCTCCAATTCGGCAACGACATCAACAACCGCCTGCGCGACCAGCTCACGCCTTTCTTCAACATTGCCGCACAGGGCCGCCAAACGGAAATTTCCAAGCTGATGCGCGACATCCAGTTCAGCTACATCAGCTTCATTCTCAAGACTTCCGAGCTGCAAACCAAGGTATATGACGCCGGCCAGTTTGTACTCCCGGACGTATTGAAGGACTATTACGAGCAGTATCAGGGATCGAAAGAAATGCCTGAATTTCAGGCTTTTCTGCACAAGTACATCAATGAGTTGGAAGACGCCATCCTCACGATGCTGAATGCCGACGAATACTCCAAACTGCAAAGCGAAATAGCCGGGCTCGGCGCCAACATTAAAAAAATGACGGACAAGGCTTCGGAACTTGTGTTTGCCGATCTGCCTTTCCTCACCCGTACGGAGGGCGACGACTTCGCCCAGGAAGCTGCCGCATCGCGCCGGAAAATCCGATTGCTCGAACAGCGCATCGAAATGCTCGAACGCCAACTACAAGCACCCGCAGAGGCAAAACCCGCAGCATCGAAAGCAAAACCGGCTGCTGCTGCCAAAAAGTAATTTTTATCTCCGCACAGCGGCTGCCCCCAATCAATGACAGTCGCTGTGCTTTTTTCACTACTTCAAACCAAATCATTCATGAGCCAGGCCAAACCGTTGAGCGAACAAATCATAGAGCAGGTGGATACCGCCGCTGAAGCGCTCAAAAACATAAACGATATACAGGACGTTGACATCGCCACCGCTCCGCGCGACATCGTGTGGGAAGACGGCAAACTCAAACTCCTCCGCTTCCGCCGCGAAACCCCGGCCAAAGCGCATACCCCGGTTTTGGTTTCTTACGCATTGGTCAATCGTTGGGAAATGATGGACCTTCAGCCCAACCGCAGCTTCATTCGCAAACTCATCAGCGAGGGTATTGATGTGTATCTCATTGACTGGGGCTACCCCACCAAAATAGACCGCTACAAAACCCTCGAAGATTACATCCTCGGCCACATTGACGATTGTGTGGACTACATTCGCAAGGAGCACAACTTAGACAAAATCAACCTCCTCGGCGTTTGCCAGGGCGGCACTTTCAGTCTCATTTACAGTGCCTTGCATCCCGAAAAGGTCAAAAACTTAGTAACCTTAGTCACGCCAATTGATTTCGACAACGAGGAAGGTCTTCTCTTCAAATGGGCCAAAGACATGGACGTGGACGCCGTAGTGGACGGATTCGGCGGCATCATCCCCGGCGATTTTCTCAACACCGGTTTCGACCTGCTCAAGCCCATGAACAAAACCCGCAAGTACATGGCCCTGCCCGAAACCATGAAGAACAAGGCAACCCTGATGAACTTCCTGCGCATGGAGCGCTGGGTAGCCGACAGCCCCGCACAGGCCGGCGAAACCTATCGCCGTTTTATCAAGGACATGTACCAGCACAACAAACTCATAAAAGGTGAATTTGAATTGGACGGGCGCAAGGTGAACTTGCACAACATCACCATGCCCATCCTCACCATCTACGCCAAAGACGACCACATCGTACCGCCGGCCACCACAAAGCCGATCAACGATTTGGTAGCATCAAAAGATAAAGAACTCATGGAGTTTCCCGGCGGGCACATCGGCGTATTCGTCGGCGCGCGCTCGCAAGACCTGCTCACGCCGGCTATTGCCAAGTGGCTGACGGTGAGGGATTAATCTTTAAGCTTTAAGCTTTAAGCTGCGAGTTGAGCTACAAGCTGCGAGTTTTTCTAAAAAGACTTTTTTAGGTTTTTATACAAACCTGGTTTTATTTGGTTAGGGCTAGAGTCGGACACATCAAAATGGTGTGCTCCGGCTTTTTTTTATAAGATCAACTCGCTCAGGTCATATACCATCACATCATCCTGTTTGTCTTTGGCCTTTATGCCGTCGCTCATCATGGTGAGGCAGAAGGGGCAGTTAACGGCGATAACCGCAGCGCCGGTGGCGAGGGCTTCCTCGGCGCGGTCTATGTTGATGCGTTTGTCGCCGGGTTCGTCTTCTTTAAACATTTGTGCGCCGCCGGCGCCGCAGCAGAGCCCGTTTGTGCGGGAGCGCTTCATTTCCACCAAATCGGCATCGAGGGCTTCGAGCACGGCGCGGGGCGCTTCATATACCCCGTTGACGCGGCCCATGTAGCAGGAGTCGTGGTAGGTAATGCGCTTGCCTTTGAAGGCCCCGCCCTCCTTCATTTTCACCCGGCCCTCATTGATGAGTTGCTGGAGCAATTGGGTGTGGTGGATCACGTCGTAATGCCCGCCGAGGGCGGGGTATTCGTTTTTGAGGGTATTGAAACAATGCGGACAGGCCGTGACGATCTTCTTCACCTCATACATATTGAGCGTTTCGATGTTTTGCAGGGCCAGCATTTGGAATACAAATTCATTGCCGGCGCGGCGGGCGGGATCGCCGGTGCAGCGCTCTTCGTTACCCAAAATAGCAAACGCAATGCCCGCTTTTTGAAGAATTTCGGCGAAAGCCACCGTCACTTTTTGTGCGCGGGCGTCGTAGCTGCCGGCACATCCTACCCAGAACAGAATTTCCGGCGTTTCCCCGGCGGCGGCCATGTCGGCCATGGTTTTTATTGACATAATGTCGGTTTTTCTGATTGCTTGTTTTGTACGTTTTGCCCTACCCCCGCGCCCAGGCATCCCGCTCCACCGGCATGGCCCATACGGCGCCGTTGTTTTCGAGGCTGTTGAACATGGGCAGCCAATCACCGGGGCCGGCCGATTCGGTGAGGATTTCGTAGCGGCGCAATTGAAGGATGGGATCGAGCGGATTGATGAGTACCGGGCAGGCTTCCACACAGGCATTGCAGGTGGTGCAGGCGTGAATCTCCTCGCGGCTGATGTAATCGAACAGCGACTTGCCGTCCTGATAGTTGTCTTTGCTGAGCGGCTTTGTGGGGTCCGGGGCATATTGGGTATCGCCGCTGCGGATGTTGCGCCCCACCTCTTCCATGCGGTCGCGAACGTCCATTACGATTTTGCGGGGGGAGAGTTTTTTGCCGGTGATGTTGGCCGGGCAGACGGCGGTGCAGCGGCCGCATTCAGTGCAGGAGTAGGCGTCTAACAGATTTTTCCAACTGAGACCAAAGATATCGTTGGCGCCGAATTCGGGTAATTCGCCGTTACCGGTGGTTTCGGGCGCCAGGCCCAACATGCTTTTCACCTCGTTCATGATTTCGGGCATGTTTTCCATTTCGCCGCGCGGGTTTTGGCGGGCAAACCAGGTATTGGGGAAAGCAAAGAGGATGTGCAGGTGTTTGGAAATGGGCAGGTAATTCAAAAAGGCAAACACCACCGCGATGTGCCCCCACCAGCCGATGCGCTCTAAAAGGTGCAGCGTGCCGGCGTCGGCGCCTGCCCACAGCGGCGACAAGTAGCGGCTCACCGCAAAGCCGTACTCGTTTTGCGTCAGGGCCATATCGGCGCTGTTCATCAAAAAGATGAAAAAAATGAGCGCCACTTCCAAATACAAAATGATGTTGGCGTCTTTGAAGGGCCAGCCCTTTAGTTCCGGTTGTTGGAAACGCTTCACTTTGAGCACATTGCGGCGCGCCAAAAAGGCAATGGTAGCAATGAGCGCCAGTACGGAAAGGACTTCGATAAAACTGATGACGAAGGTGTAGAAGCCTCCAAGTATCGGCCAAAACACACGGTGTTGCCCGGTGATACCGTCGGCAAAGATTTCGATGAGTTCAATTTGGGTGATGACGAAAGCCACATAGATGAAAAGGTGCAGCACGGCGGGCAGCATGTTTTTGAACATCTTTTTTTGTCCGAAAGCCACCAGCAGCACATTGCGCAGGCGCACAGAAGTCTCGCCCGGAATGGATTCGGCTTTGCCCAAGCGAATGTTTTGCACGAGGCGGGAAAACTGACGAGCCGCAAAACTGATGGCGGCCGCGCTGAAAAGAAGAAAGAATATCTGTGCGATCATTGGCGGCGAATTTTCGCTAAAGTAGGAACAATTTTTATTTCGTTGGTCACTTGCGACCAAAGTTATATTTTCACCACAAATTTGGGGCATGAAAATTCTGAATCAACATCAGATAGAACAAAAAATCAGGCGACTGGCCATTGAGATATTGGAAAACAACTACGAGGAGACGGAGTTGATCCTCGCCGGCATTAACAACAACGGCTACGCTTTTGCTGCACTCCTGCTGGAGGATTTACAAAAAATATCCCCCATTCGATTTACGCTCACCCGCATTCGCCTCAATCCTGCTCATCCTACCGAATTTCCGGTACAAACCGAAATGCCGGTGGAAGCAATGGCCGGTAAGGTGGTCATCATCGTGGATGATGTGGCCAATACCGGGCGCACCATCTTTTACGCCTGCAAACCGCTGCTGGACGCCCTTCCCAAAAGATTGGAAGTAGCCGTACTCGTGGACCGCAAGCACAAGAACTTCCCCATCCGCGCCGATTATGTGGGCATTGCCCTGAATACCACCCTCAAAAATGATATTGATGTGCAGATAAGAGAAGTGGAGGAGTGGGGCGCGTTCTTGAGTTAAAATAGTAAAATCCACCACCATGCATACCAATCGCCGCCATTTCCTCAGCCGCTTAGCCTCCTTTGCCGGAGTGGCCGCCGCTGTGCCTTTTTTTGAAACGCCACAGGGCAAAAGCCTGCTCCGTCTTTTGGATGAAAGCCAAAACCGGCCCATTGCTGATCTGGTAACCGATGAGCGATACTGGTACCAAATCAAACAGGCTTATACCGTTTCGCCCAGCATCATGAACCTCAACAACGGCGGCGTATGTCCCCAGCCGCGCGTAGTACAAGAGGCCGTGGAACGCTACAACCGCCTCAGCAACGAGGCGCCTTCCTATTATATGTGGCAAATACTCGATCAGGGCCGCGAACCCTTGCGCGCACAACTTGCCGCGCTGGCCGGCTGCTCCCCCGACGAACTGGCCATCAACCGCAATGCCTCCGAAGCATTGGAAACCATCATTTTCGGCTTGCGCCTCAAGGCCGGCGATGAGGTGGTACTCACCAGGCAGGACTACCCCAATATGATACAAGCCTGGAAACAACGCGAACAGCGCGAAGGCATCGTTCTCAAATGGATTTCTTTCGACTTTCCCATCGAAGACGCCGCAGCCATTACCCGGAAATTCGCCGAAGCATTCACCCCCAAAACGAAGGTGGTACACATCACCCACGTCATCAACTGGATGGGGCAGATACTGCCCGCCCGTGACATTGCCCGCGAGGCCCGCAAGCGCGGCATTGAGGTGCTCGTGGATGCCGCTCACAGTTTCGCGCATCTGGACTATAAAATTCCCGATCTGGAATGCGATTACTGGGGTACCAGTCTGCACAAATGGCTCTGTGCTCCGTTTGGCAGCGGGCTGCTGTATGTGCGCAAAGAGAAAATCAAAAACCTGTATCCCCTCTTCGGCGCTCCTGATCCGGAGAGCGATGATATTCGAAAGTTTGAGAGCCTCGGCACCCGCTCCTTTGCCATTGAGCAGGCCATCGGGCAGGCCGTGCATTTCCACCGAATGATCGGTTCGGAGCTCAAACAAAAACGTCTCCAGTATTTGAAAAACTACTGGGCAGAGCGCGTGCAGAGACTACCGGGTGTGAAGGTTAAAACCTCATTGCATCCCGATTTCGCCTGCGCGTTGGCCGTCGTTACAGTAGAAGGTAAAACGCCGGCAGAACTGGGCGCTTTTCTGTTTAAAGAATTCAAAATCCATACGACTACCATCGAGTGGGAAAACATATCGGGGGTCCGAATCACCCCAAACGTCTATACCACCACCGATGATCTCGACGTGCTGGTACAGGCGTTTAATACCCTGACAAAATAAAAGGAGTTGGCGCGGAAAGGCGATTTTTCAAGCCGCAAGTTATTAGCTACAAGCCACAAAAATTTGCAGCTTGTAGCTAACGGCTTGCAGCCTTATCTGTGCTCCCTCTAACCTATTGCTTTACTACCTTGAGCCGCTTCAACTCCACGTCTCCGTAGCGCAGGCGCAGGAAATACACACCGGCCGGATAGGTTGAAAAATCGAGCGGATACCGCGTCGCATCTCTCGGAATAACCATCCGGTTGAGTTGCTTCCCGTCCGCTGTGATGATTTCCAACCCGACATCTCCATTGAAGGTTTCAAAGATTTCCAGCGTTGCAATGCCGCTTACCGGGTTGGGGTACAAGTGTACCAACCGGGAATCGCCGAACAGCACTACTTCTTTCACATTGGAGTACCCGGATGCGCCGGATGCCGGCACATATTTGACGCGATAATAGTTGCGCCCCAGTTTCGGGTTTGAGTCCATGAATCGGTATTGTTTAAACCCGGCCTCAATGCGATACGCCTGATTTACCTCAGCAAGGAACTCAAAATTATTGCCATCGGCAGAGCGCTCTACTACATAAAGGTGATCGGGTTCCTGTTCGGGCAGGTCCCATTCTACCCAAACCTCGCGTGTCGGCGTCACATCTGTGTCAATCACCAGTCCTGTTCCGCAGTAAATGGGGCTGTTGGTCACCGTGATCTGTTTGAATCCGGTAGCTGTGCAGCCGTTTTGAGTGACGGAGAGGTTGATCAGGAAAGTACCGAAAGAGGTAAACGTGACGGTGACCGGCGATCCCGAAGCCGATTGAGGTATTACGCCCGGGCCGAAGGTCCAGTTGATCACGGCGCCCGGCGCCGTTCCGGTGGCAAAGAACGTAGCGGATTCTCCCACACATACAATGCTGGGACCGCTGATATTGGCCACCGAGATATTGCCGACCTCCACGATCACCACATTGGATTCGAGGAAAGGGCCGCATTCCACCCGGCGGGCACAGCGAGCGAAATAGGTAGTTTGATAAACCGGGCCGGGGTTGAAGTCCGGTGTGTATGAATTGGGGATCATCTCCCAATGTCCCGAATCGAACGGTCCGTTTACCACGCTCCGCATCCAAACGTAGTCAATGGGAGCGTTGGTAGTACCCCCGGAGGGCAGCGTTACGCTGGTGAGGGTGGCAGGTATGTTGCCCGGGCCGCACAGGAACTGATATACCGGCCCGATAGTACCCGGATTATCAATGTTGATACAAGGCGGTGTGAAGCCTGCATCCCAGGTCAGGTCAATCGTACCGGGCGGCACTACGAAGACCACCGTCATAAAGGAGATCGGGTTCATATCGCTGTCTCTCGTATCATCATTGCCTGCATTGGCTATGGTGGGAATTAAGTCGCTGCCCGGCGGCAGAATGAACGTAACCTTGTACTCTCCCGGAGGTACCGGGAAGAAGTAGAAGCCGGTGGTGCTGGTCACCGTGGTATCCGCATAAGGAGTGTTTTCGGCTAATCCGGAGATGATGACAGTCACACCTGGAATACCCGGCTCGCCCGGATCCTGTATGCCGTTAAAATTAATATCCAACCACACAAAATCTCCCACCCCGGCAGGTATGGGCAGTACGCGGGTGCAAGTAGTGGTACATCCGTTGGCATCGGTAACGGTGACGGAATACGTCCCCGGCGCCAGACCGCCGAGGGACGAAGCGTTGGAGCCGTTGCTCCAAACATAAGTATATGGGGCCGTACCGCCGGTCACGGTTACGCCGAGTGCGCCGTCATTGCCATTCACTACATAGCTTACAATGTTTACAGAGCAGCTTGGAGTGCTGAATGCCGTGAGGGTGAACGAAGCCGTAGCTGTACACCCTTGTGCATCGGTAGCGGTAACCGTGTAGGAACCGGCCATTAAATTTTGGATGGAAGCGCCCGACGCGCCGTTGCTCCACTGGTAGGTATAAGGTCCCGTTCCGCCGGCAGCACTCGCTGAAAGTGCTCCGGTAGCAGACCCCGCACAAGGCGTTTGGGTTGAGCTGATGCTGACGGTTACTGCACTTGGTTGAGACACCGTTGCAGAAGCATTGGCCGTACAGCCGTTCAAGTCGGTAACCACCACGGTGTAGGAGCCTGCCGGCAAACCCGTTAGCGACGGCGTCGTGGCGCCGGTGTTCCACAAATAGGAATACGGAGGCGTTCCGCCGGACACATTAGTAGTAACAGCGCCGTTGGACAACCCGTTGCAGGTAACTGCGCTAGGCGTAGCCGTCAAGGTGAGCAATAAGGGCTGGCTAATGACCACACTGGTGGAGCCGTCGCAGCCGTCCTGAGCCGTGACGGTCACCGAATAAGTGCCGGGCGACAAACCGCTCAAACTCGATGTAGTGGCGCCGTTGCTCCATATATAAGTATAAGGCGGCGTACCGCCGGATACCGATAAGTTGACCCCGCCATTGTTTAGCCCAAAACAGGTGATCTGCGTTACGGCAGGCGTAATTTCCAATTGCATGGACTGCGTAATCGTAGCGGAGGCAGATGCCTGACAACCGTTGACATCGGTTACAGTGAGCGAATAGGTTCCGGGAGCGAGGTTGTTGATGGAAGAACCGGTTTGACCGTTGCTCCACAGGTAGGTGTAAGCGCCCGTGCCACCGGTGACGTTGGCGTTGACGGCGCCGATATTGTTGTTCGAACAAATGATATTGGTCTGCGAAAGCGCAATCACAATAGCGGCAGGCGCTGTAATGGTGACGGATGCAGTTGCTGTACAGCCGTTTAAGTCCGTTACCGTTACGATATAGGTATCCGGTGCGAGGTTGTTCAGCGCAGGTCCGTTCGCGCTGTTGCTCCATGCGTAGGTATAAGGCGCGGTGCCGCCCACAGCAGTAGCCGTTGCAGTGCCGGTAGTCAGCCCCGCGCACAATGGGTTAACGCTGCTGATAGACACTGACAATGCTACGGGCTGGCTGATGGTAACGGAAGCCGAAGCGGTACATCCGTTGATGTCTTCCACCGTGACCGAATAGGCTCCCGCTATTAAACCGGTAGCCT
This sequence comes from Saprospiraceae bacterium, assembly GCA_019638385.1. Lineage (GTDB taxonomy): Bacteria > Bacteroidota > Bacteroidia > Chitinophagales > Saprospiraceae > UBA2329. Next base: position 835,079 of record JAHBTW010000001.1, read on the forward strand.
GCGGCCCTGTTTGGCCGTTGCTCCATGTAATGATATACGGAGGTACGCCGCCCGATGGGGAAGCCAACGCAGAACCGTCGGCATTGCCGAAGCAGAGCACATTAGTTCCTGAAGTTGTTACGAGCAATTGCGGAGGTTGGCTGATGGTGACCGGCGCTACAATTATGCAGTCGTTGGCCTCCGTTATGGTGACGAAATAAGTGCCCGCAGAAAGGTTGAGTGCCTCCGGCCCAACGGCTCCCGTACTCCATACGAACGAATATGGCGGTGTTCCGCCCGAAGCAACGGCCAATGCGCTCCCGCTATTTTCTCCAAAACACAGTACGTCGCGCGGCGTCACACTTACTTCAAAATCAGATACTACGAGGATACTGATTTCAGCGCTCACCGAGCATCCGTTGACATCTGTAACGGTAACCGAATAAACCCCGGTGCCCAGGCCGCCTACCGATTCCGAATTGGCGCCCGTACTCCATAAATAAGTGAAGGGCCCGGTTCCGCCGATTACAATTACGCCGGCTTCCCCTGAGTTTGCATCACCGCACACAATTTCAGCACCGGTGATATTGACCTGAAAAGGATCAAATGAGGTAACCATCACCGAAGCGGTTGCGGTACAACCGTTGGCATCTGTTACCGTCACACTATACATGCCCGCCGGCTGGTCGGATATGGTAGCGGTTGTAGCGCCGGTGTTCCACAAATAAGTATAAGGAGCGGTGCCGCCGGCCGGCTGCGCAGTGAGGGTGGCCGTGCTCGCCCCCGGACACACCTGTAAGGAATTGGACAAAATAGATACCGTAAGGAGCGGGGGTTGGCTCACTAAAGTAGTTTGTACTGCCGTACAACCGTTGGAGTCGGTCACCGTAACCATGTACGCTCCGGCACTGAGGTTTAGATTGACCGGTCCCTGCACGCCGTTGCTCCATACATAAGTATAAGGCGCCGTGCCGCCTGTACCCATGGCGGTTGCGCTGCCCGTATTGCCGCCGAAGCATAGTACATTTTGTCGGTTAATGCTCACCGAGAGGTTGTCAATGATGCTAATGTTGACACTGGCCGCGCCGGCACATCCATTCTGATCGGTGGCCGTCACTGTATAAGTTCCGGTAGTCAATCCGGTTGCCACAGGGCCTGCCGTTCCGTTACTCCATACAAAAGTATAAGGAGGTGTGCCGTTGGAGGCCGAGGCTATCGCTGTAGCCGTACTGCCGGCGCCGCATACCACCGGAGGCGCCGTCACCGTCACTACGGGCAGTGGAGCGGGTAGTATTGTAACAGCGGCGTTGGCCTGGCAACCATTGATGTCTGTTACGGTTACGCTGTAGTTTCCGGCAGGTAAATTGGTAAGCATCGGAGCGCTGCTGCCGGTACTCCACAGGTAACTAAAAGGCGCCGTTCCACCGGTGACATTGGCCGTAGCAGTGCCGTTGGTACTACCTACGCACACCAACGGAGAGGCCGTAATGGAAACAAATACCAACGGCGGCTGTGTGATGGTAACCGACCCAAATGCCTGGCAATTATTTCCACTCGTCACCGTCACGGTGTAAGTGCCGGGCGCGAGGTTGTTGATCGTTGAGTTGCCGACCACTCCATTGTTCCAGGCGTAGGTAAACGGTGGAATGCCCTGCGTGACCAAAACTGAGGCGGTCCCGTTATTGGCGCCGCAAGAGGTCGAATTGGTAGAGGACATGCTGATGGTAAAAGGCTGAGCGGCCGGCACCACTGCCGATGCGGTAGTCGTACAGCCTAATGCATCGCTCACCGTAACGCTATACGTTCCGGGCGCTAAGCCGGTGATGGTTTGCGTAGTGGCCCCGGTGTTCCATATATAGCTGTATGCACCGGCGCCTCCGCCGGGGCTTACGACTGCCGACCCGGTGTTAATTCCCGGGCAGTTGGGCGCAGTACCCCCGGCAATGGCGCTCAACGTGGACTGCGGTGTGATGACTACGGTAGCCTGGGCCGTACAACCTCTGAAATCGCTCACCGTTACCGAATAGGTGCCGGCGCTTAAGTTTGCAATAACCGGCCCCGTAGCCCCGGTACTCCATGTGAATATATAAGGCGGCGTACCGCCCACGGCCTGCGCCATAGCACTGCCGTTGGTGAATCCCTGGCAGGTAGGCCCTGTGCCGTTGATGCCCACCAAAAGATTAGGCGGTGAGATGACGGTTGCAGATGCCGTAGCCGTACAGCCTCGCGCATCTGTAACCGTTACGGTATAAGTGCCTGCGGGAAGGTTGCTTTGTACCGGGCCGGCGCCACCGTTGCTCCAACTAAATGTGTAAGGCGGCAACCCGCCTGATGCCGTAGCTTGTACTTGCCCGGTATTGACGCCGGGGCATAACAGGTTGGTGGCCTGCACATTGACATTCACCGACGGGTATTCAATTTTAATACACTCAACTATCCCGCAAAGCGTGACGTCAACAACCGTAACGCAATAAATTCCGGGATTGCTGATGGTAATGGTTTGCCCAAACTCGCCCGTGTCCCAGGCGTAGGTGTAAGGGCCGGTACCGCCGCTTCCTATGGCCGTGAAGGCGGAAGGCAACTGACAACTATCGCCCAGAATGACAGCCGTTACGGCAGTAGGTTGGTTCACCGTAACGCTCTGCGAAACCACATCGTTGTTGGCAGCCGTTACCGTCACGCTGTATGTGCCCACCCCGATGTTGCTGAGGGTCTGCGTCGTGGCGCCGGTGTTCCACAAGTAGGTGTAAGGCCCCACGCCGCCGATGGCCGTAACCGTCACGGAGCCTGTCAATTGCCCAAAACACAATGGCTGGGTCACGTTGAAACTGAGTAGAAATTGCGCGGAGGCGACGGTCATGCCTGCCCAGAAAAACGCCGCCGTCAAAACGGCCTTTCGCCCCGTTGAGAACGGAGCTGTAAAGTGTAGATTTGGAATCATGAGAATGAATTTGTTTTAACGAATCATAATAATACAATGCCTCCGGGCATAACCCCGGCAGGCATAAACCCGGGCGCTTATGTCCCGGATAGTTTTTCAAAAGGAGATTCTCAGCAGGAAATTCTAAAATAAAATACGGGCTTTAAGAATATTGGAGCGTCCTTCCGGAGAAAAACAACCGGTAAGGACGCCCCTCGTCACATCACAATTTTATTATTTTCAATCGCTTGAGTTCTAATTCGCCATAGCGCAAGCGCAGGAAATAAACCCCGGCCGACAGCGATGAGAAATCCATTTCCAATTGCTTGCCCTCGCGAGGTAACACCGACGATTGAACCACTATCCCGTTTGCTGCCACCACATCTATCTGCACCGGCCCATTGAAGGTTTCAAACAACTCCAGCACAGCTCTGTCGCCCACAGGGTTGGGGTAAAAAAACACCAACTTGGAATCTCCATACATAATGACTTCCGCCACATTGGAGAACATCGTGCCCAGGAACCTCAACCGATAATAATTCCGGCCAGGTTTCGGGCGAGCATCGCGATAGGCGTAGTGTTTCCGTCCACCTACAATATGCTCCGGCTGAATTACTTCATCCAACGGTTCAAAACGAACACCGTCTGCTGAGCGCTCCACCATAAAGCTGAAATCCGGCTGGTCTTCCGGCATAGACCACTCTGCCATTACCTCGCCGTTGTCCATCGGATTAGCATTAAGTACGATACCCGGATCGCAAAACACAGGGCTTGTGGTCACCGTGATGTATTTGAAATTGGTAGCCGTACATCCGTTTTGCGTCACGGCAAGGGTTATTTGGAAAGTACCGAAGGAGGTAAAATTGACCGTTACCGGCGACCCCGTTGCATTTTGAGGAATGGCCGCCGGACCGAAATTCCAACTGATAACCGCTCCCGGTGCAGTACCCGTTGCAAAAAATGTAGCCGATTCGCCGAAGCAAATCAAGGCAGGCCCGCTGATATTGGCCACGGAAATATCGCCGACTTCTACCAACACCACATTTGATTCGAGGAAAGGGCCGCAGTCATCGCGCCGGGCGCAACGAGCGAAATAAGTGGTTTGATAGAGGGGGCCCGGACTGTAATTGGGTGCGTTGGTACCCGGAATCGTTTCCCAATGCCCGTTGTCAAACGGCCCGTTCACCACACTGCGCATCCAGATGTATTCTATCGGCGCGCCCGGTGTTCCTCCCATCGGGAAAGAAATGTTTACCAATGGCGCAGGTACATTGCCCGGCCCGCAAAGGTATTGATAGCCGGGGCCGATAGTTCCCGGATCGGTCAGGTTGATACAAGGCGGCACAAAGCCGACATCCCAGGTCAGGTCAATTTGGAATGGCGCCAGTGTGATAATTTGCGTCATCAGCATGACGGTATCCGGGTCGCTGTCTATGGCGTCATTACTGCCCGCATTTTGTACGGTGGGGCGCAGATCGCTGCCCGACGGCAACATAAAGGTGAGTTTATAGGTACCCGGCGGTACACAAAACATATACAAGCCGGCATTGTCGGTAAAGGTCGTATCGCGGAAAGGAGCGGTAGCGCCTACCCCGTCCAATACAACTTTTACGCCGGGCAGTCCGGGCTCACCGGGGTCTTGCAGGCCGTTGTCATTCAAATCCAACCAGGCCCGGTCGCCTAATTTTGCAAAACAGTTTTCCGTAATTTCAAAGGTAGAACGGATCATCGTTTCGCAGTCATTTGGATCCAAAGGCATAAACAGCGCCACAAATTCGTACAAGCCTATTCCCAGAGTAGCCGGATCAACAGAGGTGACCTGTACCCCGTTGATGAAGAAAGTCAACGTGCCGGGACGGGAAGGCATACCGGCAAATACGATCGGATCAGCCACTATGCACAGATCAGCCGGCGGCCCGTTGATGAGGTTGATCGAAGGATACCGGCAGATATTGGCATTGGAGAGCGTATCCACGCCATTGGTGAAGGAAGCGCCATAAGGCTGCTCGTGCAGTAATATAAAGGCGAGCTGATATACGCCGGGACTCACCTCCACAAAGGGAAAACTTCCCACTGCCGGAATGGGGATGCCCGGCGGCGGCGGACTGCTGGTCAGGTACAAGCCCACCGGATTGAAAAGCGTCCAGTTCTCCCCGGGATAGCTGAAAATGGTGATGAGTTCCGAGAATTGCCCATCCGTTTCGGTAGTCGAATTATTCAGACATAGGCAGGGGTCGGAATCATCTATCATAGGCCGCACATAGATGCCGGCATCCAAAGTAGGATTAAACTCTCCGGGAGCGAGCGTCACATTGGGTGTCATACTCATGGTGGTGGAATCGGCATCGCTGTCTATAGCATCATTGGCGCCTTGATTCCGCAACGTGAAGAGGAATGGATACGGCACGACAAATTGAACGGAGTAAGTTCCGGGAATCAGCCCCATAAAGGAGTACCGCCCATTGCCATCAGTTGTAGTACTGTCAATAACCGTTCCGATTGCATTTTTCAGCCTCACTACAATGCCCGGCACACCGGGTTCATTGGGGTCTTGCAGGCCGTTTTTATTGACATCTTCCCAAACAAAATCGCCGAGGCCGCTGCGGGCAATGAGTTCGACCTGACATACGGCCGTACAGCCGTTTTCATCGGTAATGGTGACAACATAAATCCCGCCGTTCAGCCCGGTGATGATGGGCGTATCGGCGCCGTTGCTCCAGCTATAGGTGTATGGGGGCGTACCGCCGGTAGCCGATGCGCTCAAAGCGCCGTCATTGCCGAGAATCACTTCTTCCAAAACGGTGATTGCACAAACCGGGTTGGGAGACGCCGTGATGGTAACGGATGCCATGTCTGTACAGCCGTTTGCATCGGTGGCGGTCACCGTATAAGTGCCGGCGGCGAGGTTGCTGCGAATATCGCCCGAAAAACCGCCGTTCCATTGGAAGGTGACAGCGCCGGTACCACCGGTAGCAGATGCAATGAGAATGCCGTCGGCAGCGCCCTGGCAAGTGCCCTGTAGTTGTGTAATAGAAACGACCAGATCCGTGGGTTGGGTAATGACCACTCCGCTGATATTGTCACAGCCGTTTAGGTCGGTCACGGTCACATTATAGGTACCGGGCGCCAGATTACTGATAGTGGGCGTCGTCATCCCGTTGCTCCACATATAATCATAAGGCGGCGTACCGCCGATAGCCACCGCTGTAGCGGAGCCGGAGTTGGCGCCGTGGCACAAAATCTGAACGGCATTGATGGTCAGATTCAAATTCGGAGGCTGGGAAACGATCACCATTGCGGTGGCCGTACAAAAGTTTATATCGGTTACCGTTACGCTGTACGGCCCTGCTGACAGTCCCGTTATTTGAGGGGTCGTTTCTCCATTACTCCACAAATAAGAGTATGGCGCTACGCCGCCCATAGCGGTAGCGGTAGCGCTGCCCGTTTCGATGTCGAAACAGAGTAAATTTACCCGCGTAGCCGATACCGTCAACAGCGGCGGTTCTGCAATGGTAATGGTTTCAGACAAACTACAGCCGTTACTTTCTGTAACCGTCACGGAATAAGTACCCGCCAGAAGCCCCAATATTTCAGGGATCGTAGCGCCGTTGCTCCACACGAAGGTATAAGGTGCTGTGCCGCCGTTTGTCACAGCGAGAGCACTGCCGGTGTTTTCGCCGAAGCATAACACGTCGCGTGGCGTCACTTCCAGTGTTAAATCATCTACTACTAATATTCCGATTTCGGCAGTAGCCGTACACAGGTTGGCATCGGTGACGGTAACGGAGTAAGTGCCCGAGCCAAGATCGCCGATGGACTCAGAGGTTTCGCCGGTGCTCCATTCATAAGAAAATGGAGGCGTACCGCCGATTACCATTACGGTTGCCGAACCGCCGTTTTCCTGCCCGCATACAATGGTAGCGCCGGTTATACTGATTTCCATAATGGGCGCCAATTGCAGGGTAAACGATGCCATAGCCGTGCAGCCGTTCAGATCGGTCACCGTCACCGAATAGGTTCCCGCCGGCAAGTTGGAAATAGAAGGCGTGGTAGCGCCGGTATTCCACAAAAAATCATAGGGCGGCGTACCGCCGGTAGCGGTTGCCGTGAGCGCTCCTGTGGCTTCGCCAAAACAAACCAATGGGTTTTCGGCGGCAATGGTCACATTGAGTTGCGGAGGCTGTTGAATGATAACGGTTGCGGAGGTCATGCAGCCGTTCAGGTCTCTCACTGTGACCGTGTAAGTTCCTGCCGGCACACCCGAAATCACCGAGCCCACTGCGCCGTTACTCCAGGTAAAGGTGTAGGGCGCAGTACCGCCGGTGGCCATAGCCGTTGCGCTGCCGGTATTGGCGCCGAAGCAGTCCACATCTGTTTTTGAGATGGTTGTCACCAAATCATCAAAAACGGTGATGGTCGTACTGGCGGTAGCTGTGCAGCCATTCAGGTCAGTTATCGTTACCGTGTAGTTGCCGGTAGTCAAATTGGTGATGCCGGGCGTGGCAGCGCCGTTGCTCCAGGCAAAAAGATACGGCGGCGTACCGCCGGCGGGTATGGCGGTGGCCGATCCGGTATTGCCGGTGCCGCACACCACCGGGGTGGAGGTAATGGTGACGGTAGGAGGCTGAGCGGCTTGTATGGTTGCAGATGCTAAAGCCTGGCACCCGGCGCCGTCGGTTACCGTTACGGAGTAGGTCCCTGATGGGAGGTTGGTAATCGTTTGCGTACCGGCCCCATTGTTCCACAAGAAGCTGAAAGGAAGCGTGCCGCCGATTACATTCACGGTAGCCGTGCCGTCGGTATTGCCCACACACACAAACGGCGATGCCGTGATATTGGCCGAAATGGGCGGTGGCGCTGTAATAGTTGCCGAGCCGGTAGCCGGGCAGTTATTCACATCAAAAACGGTAACTGAATAAGTGCCCGGCCCCAAATTTACGATCGAAGGGGTTGTAGCGCCCGTGCTCCACAGATAGGTGTAGGGCGGTGTACCCTGCGTGACAATCACATTGGCCGTGCCGTTGTTGGCGCCGCAGGTAGTCACGTTCGTAGAGGAAACCTGAATGTTGAATACCGGAGCGGTTACCGTGGCAGTAGCAGTGCGCATACAACCTCGCGCATCCGTTACGGTAAGCGTATAAGCGCCGGCGCCCAGATTGGTGATGAATGGAGTGGTAGCGCCCGTACTCCACAAATAAGTGTATGGCTGTAGCCCACCACTCACCGTGGAAGTCACTTGCCCGGTGTTCAGGCCCGGACATGACAAGTTGGTAACCGAAAGCGAAAGGTTAATGGGAGGCGCCGTGATCTTTACACAATTAATGGCCCCGCAGCCGTTGGCGTCTGTGACGGTGAGGCAATAGTTGCCTATGGCGTTTATCGTGATGGTTGGGCCGGTATGCCCTGTATTCCAGGCATAAGTGTATGGGCCTACCCCGCCTACCCCGGAAGCGGTAACAATAGCGGGAAACACACAGGTGTCGCCCGTAAAGGTGATAAACAATTGAGCCGGTTGCGTTACGGTGGCACTTTGCGACAAGGTATTGCCTACAAGATCAGTGACTGTGACTGAATAAGTTCCCGCCGGCAGCGTCGTAATGGTCGGGCCGCTTGCGCCGGTACTCCATATATAGGTGTAAGGCGCCGTGCCGCCCGATGCGCTCGCCGTGATGGCCCCGGTAGGCACTCCGAAACACGGAGGGCTGGTAATTTGGAAATTCAGGGTGAGCTGAGCCTGTAGCACACCAAAAGAAAGTGAAAAAAAGAGGAGGGCAAGCACCGGCCTCAGCAAACGTGTCAAGTGTAGTTTTGGACACATAGCGGATTGATAATTTGTTAGTGAGTAATCACCCTCTTCGCTGTAAAGCAATATTCATGCCGTAAAACAAAGAGGCTTTACTTTTTGTAATGGTTTGTCATGCAGCACCAAGCTGCTAATGTAGTAAGGGAAACAACATGAAGGGATAACTCACACAGGGAAAATGTCGGTGGAACGGCGCCTGATGAGGGGTTTAAACAGGCGGACGTATCCTCAAACGTTTTCAGGATACAAAGAAACAGATTTTCCAATAGACCCCAAAGGATTTGCAGTTTTTACGACAATAAAAAAAGTCGCATCACCAAACGGATGATACGACCTACTACTAACAAATTATAATCCCATGAATATGTATAAATTCTTTATAAGCTCTTTTCGTTTTTTTTGTGTTAGGAAAACAATTTTGGAGCGCAAATTATTATGACGTTCCGAAGAAAAGAACGTCCTTTGCCCACACAAAGTTCCTATTGTGACTTGCTATTAACAAATTGTAAACATTCCCATCGAAATTTATAGTCCTGTGAACATATTTTTTGCTTCTCGCATTCCGCGACGAGTCTGAGCAGTTCCCTATTTTTTCCGTTCTCCTCCTCGACTTGCTTCGACAGACACTTCGGCCCCGCTCAGCACGAGCCGCATTTCGGCATTGCTCAATGTGGCACTCGGTGCAGCGCCTTTTACCTCGCCTTCGCTCGGGGCAGCGCCTGAAAGACCGTCGCCATTCCCATCACCAACAGGCATCCTACCGGGTTGTACCACAGAAACGAGATGGGCAATATGTCTTTTCTTTCCAATATAAAGAGCACAATGATAATGACTTGCGTGATCGCCGCAGCGATGAATGCGGCGTTGCCTTTTACTTTGGGCAGGAAAAACGCGGTGAGAAATACGCCCAGAATGGTACCGTAAAATAAAGAGCCGAGAATGTTGACCATCTGTATGAGATTGTCAAACAGGTTGGCCGTGGCGGCAAAAAGTAAGGCCAGCAGGCCCCACATCAGGGTGAAGAGCTTGGAAGTGCGCAGGTAGTGTATATCGCTTTTTCCTTTCACCCAGTTGCGTTTGTAGATGTCAATGGCCATTACGCTCGTGAGCGCGTTCAGTTCTGAGGATGTGGACGACATGCCCGCCGCGAAAATCATGGCCAGCAAAAAACCCACAACGCCCACCGGCATGTATTTCATCACAAAAGAGAGAAAGACATAGTCGGTATCTTTGGTTTTGGCAGCGGGCGATTCGCGCATCACTTGAATTTTGGCAAACTTGCGCAGAGCGGCATCTTTTTCTTGCAATACCTTTACCTCTTCGCGGGCGGCTTCCATAGCGCTTCGGTTATCGTTCTTCGAGGCTGCTACCATGCGGGCCATAGCGGCTTCTTTTTGTTCAAAAACAGCCTGATGTTCCAATTTTAGTACTTCATAGGGGGCTTCATACGCCGTTCCCCGCAGCTTGGCTACGTTGGATTCATTGAAGTGTACCGGCGGTTGATTGAATTGATAAAACACAAAAACCAGAATGCCCACAAACAGTACAATGAACTGCATGGGTATTTTCAGCAATCCGTTGAACATCAAACCCAAACGGCTCTCCGTGAGCGATTTGCCCGACAAATATCGCGACACCTGCGAGTGATCGGTCCCAAAATAGGACAGAAACAGGAACACGCTCGCAATCATGCCCGACCAGATATTGTACCGGTCTTTGAGGTTGAAATCAAAGGTGATCGTATTGAGCTTGCCGAGGTTGCCGGCCAAATTGACCGCTTCCCCGAATCCTACGCCTTTCGGCAATTTGGTTATGATAATACCCGCCGCCAGAAACAACCCCGATAGAATGACGATCATCTGTTGCTTTTGCGTCATACTCACCGCCGTTGTGCCACCTGTAAGGGTGTAAATGATGACGATGACCCCGATGAACAGGATGGTTAAATTGAGACTCCAACCCAAAATACTCGACAACACGATGGACGGCGCATAGATGGTAAGCCCTGCTGCCAGGCCCCGTTGTACCAAAAAAAGAATGGCCGTGAAGATGCGTGTTTTCAGATCAAACCGGTTTTCCAAATACTCATACGGTGTGAACACATTGAGCCGGTAGTACATCGGGATGACGAATATGGCGAGAATGACCATCGCAATGGGAAGGCCGAGATAAAATTGCAGGAAGCGCATCCCGTCCTCGTAAGCCTGTCCCGGCGTGGATAAAAAAGTGATGGCGCTGGCCTGTGTGGCCATAATGGACAGGCCGATGGTCCACCAGGGCAACTGCCGGTCGCCGAGCAAATAACTCTTCACACTGCGCACGTTGCGGGTTTTGTATATACCGTAAGCGGCAATACCCAACAAGGTTCCCAGCATTACAATCCAGTCAATGGCATTCATGAAATCGGGTGTTCGTGAGGATCAATTGTACTTCAGGCTAAGCCAAAGCATGAACAAAAAAACAAGAAAGCTGACGACGAGCACAAACACATACATGCTCTTCCAAGTACGAAATACGGGCGGAGGCGGTTCGTTTTCGTGTACAGGTATATGGCTCATTCTTATTTTTTGCGCTAAAAATAGAAACTTTATGATGAAATCGGCAGAACTTTGCCGGATGCAACTATCCGCGAAAGAATTAGCAACACTATTGAAGGGCAGCATCGAAGGCAACCCGGATGTGTTCGTCGGCAAGCCCGGTAAGATCGAAGAAGCCCAACCAGGCGACATCACGTTTCTCGGCAACGACCGCTACGAAACCTTTATTTATTCCACCAAGGCATCCGTCATTTTGGTCAACAAGGAGTTCCAGCCCCGCCGACCGCTTGATGCCACGCTCATCCGGGTGGAAGATGTATATCAGTCGCTGGCGCTCCTGCTAGAAAGATTCGGTACACCGGAACTGCTGCCCGATGACGCGCCTCAGATATCGCCGCAGGCATCCATACATCCGCAGGCGCAAATCGGGGCCGGGGTTTCAGTAGGGCCGTTCGCGGTCATAGAAGCCGGCGCTGTGGTAGGCCCGGGCTGTCGCATTGAGGCGCAGGTTTTCATCGGCAGGAAAGCAATCATCGGCCCGAACACCCGGATTTACCCCGGAGTGCGCGTCTTGCACGATTGCCAAATCGGCGCCAACTGCATCCTGCACGCCAATGCCGTGATCGGCAGCGACGGCTTCGGCTTTGCCCCTCAACCCGACGGCAGCTATCGCAAAATTGCTCAAATCGGCAACGTGCTCATTGAAGACGATGTAGAAATCGGCGCCAATACCACCGTTGACCGGGCCACCATGGGCGCTACCGTCATCCGCAAAGGCGTGAAATTGGACAACCTCATACAAGTGGGACACAATGTGGAAATCGGCGACAATACCGTCATTGCCGCCCAAACGGGCATTGCCGGCAGCACCAAGATCGGTAAAAATTGTCGCATCGGCGGCCAGGTAGGCATCGTGGGGCACCTCCGCATTGCCGACGGCACCCAAGTACAGGCACAAACCGGTGTCGCCTCGCATGTAGAAACACCCAATATGGCCATCTGCGGATATCCTGCCTTTCCGTATCGCGACTTCCTCCGCTCCCATGCTGTTTTCAAACGCCTCCCGGAATTGGACAAAAAATTGAAGCGAATCGAAGAGCAACTGAAAGAAGATTGATGGGTAGGCGGTAGGCGGTATTTGGGTAGGCAGTGGGCAGTGGCCACGCTGGGCGTGGGGTGGGCGGTAGGCGGCGGACCAGTGATGACCAGCCAAGCACCCCCCAGAGATGAACTCATTAAAAAACCGGCCCTCCCCAGTGATGATTCATTATCTTTGCGAAATTTTTACCGTATCCTTGTAAGAAATGAAACAACGGACCATCAACAAACAAGTATCCCTCAGCGGAGTGGGGCTTCACACCGGGCAGCATGTAAACATGGTGCTTCAACCGGCGCCGGCCAACTTCGGCTTCAAATTTCAACGCATTGACCTGCCCGACCAGCCTTTTATCCCGGCCGATATAACGCGCGTCGTATCCACCCAGCGCGGCACTACCCTGCAATGCGATGATGCGGAAGTACATACGGTAGAACACGCGCTGTCGGCGCTCACCGGCATGGGTATTGACAATGTACTCATACTTTTAGACGGTCCGGAAGTACCCATTCTCGACGGCAGCGCACGGTATTTTGTAGAGGCCATACAGGAGGCCGGTATTGAGGAGCAAGAGGAAGAACGCGAGTATTTTGAAGTGGAAGAGACCATTACCTATCGCGATCCCATTACCGGATCGGAATTGGTGGCCATGCCTTCCAGCGGGTTTGAAATTACCACCCTCATTGACTTCAACTCGCCGGTACTCGGTCAGCAATTTGCCACTTTAAACGATCTCAACGGCTATGCAAGCGAAATTGCGCCCTGTCGCACCTTTGTTTTCCTGCACGAGGTAGAATATCTCTTCAGCCAAAACCTCATCAAAGGCGGCGACTTAGACAATGCCATCGTCATCGTGGACCGTCCCATGACTCAGGCCGATCTGGACGCGCTGGCCGTCAAGCTTGAAAAGCCCAGTGTGCTCGTCAGCGGAGAAGGCATTCTCAATACGCTCGACCTCCACTTTCGCAATGAGCCGGCCCGCCATAAGCTATTGGATGTCATAGGCGATATGGCGCTGCTTGGCCGCCCCATAAAAGGTAAAATTACCGCGATCAAGCCGGGGCACCGCGCCAACGTAGAGTTCACGCGCCTGCTGCGCAAACACTTCCTCGAACAACGCAAGCTCAAGGGCAAACCAAAGTACGATCCCGACAAAGAACCGCTTTTTAATACCCAGCAAATATCAGAATGGCTTCCGCATCGTTATCCTTTTCTGTTGGTGGATAAAATCATCGAACTTTCCGATACGCATGTGGTCGGTGTGAAGAACGTTACCATCAACGAAAATTTTTTTCAAGGGCATTTCCCGGACAATCCGGTCATGCCGGGCGTTCTACAAATAGAAGCCATGGCCCAAACCGGCGGCATCCTTGCTATGTCTATCATGGGTGACCAGGGGCAGTGGGACACTTACTTTCTGAAAATTGATAATGCCAAATTCAAGAACAAGGTCGTGCCAGGCGACACGATACTTTTCAAACTCGAACTATTGGCGCCCATTCGCCGGGGTATATGCCAAATGCAGGCAACCGCTTATGTAGGCAATAAAATTGTCTCCGAAGCGGAACTCACTGCACAATTAATCAAGCGCTCTACAAATGAATAATGCCCTCACGAACTCAATCATTCACCCCGAAGCCAAAATAGGTGAAAACGTCTCTATCGGGCCGTTTTGCTTTATTGATCGCAATGTAGAAATCGGCGACAATACCTGGGTCGGTCCGCATGTCACCATCTTCGAAGGCGCCCGCATCGGCAAAAACTGCCGCATCTTTCCGGGGGCCGTCATTTCCGGCATTCCGCAAGACCTCAAATTTGAGGGAGAAATTACCACCGCCGAAATTGGCGATTACACCACCGTCCGGGAATACGTCACCGTCAACCGGGGCACCAAAGCGGCCATGCGCACCGTCGTCGGCTCGCATTGTCTGCTCATGGCGTATGTGCATGTGGCGCACGACTGTATGCTGGGCAATCACGTCATTCTGGCCAACAACGTCAATCTGGCCGGGCATGTGACCATCGGCGATTATGCCATTCTGGAAGGTTTGGTGGCCGTGCAGCAGTTTGCGCACATCGGCCGGCACAGCTTTGTAGCCGGCGGTTCTTTGGTACGCACCAATGTGCCGCCCTACATCCGCGCTGCCCGCGAACCGCTTGCTTATGTGGGCATCAACAAAATCGGTCTCGCCCGCCGCAATTTCTCCGACGAGATGATTACCAACATTACCGACATCTACCGGCTATTGTTTGTACGGGGCTACAACACGACCAATGCTTTGGTTGAAATAGAATCCACGTTACCCCCCTCCGACGAACGGGAAGAAATTCTGGACTTCGTACGGCAAACCAAAAACAACGGCGGCATTGTGAAGGGCCTCCAAAAGCTAAACGGGGCCAAAGTGTATGAGGATTGAGGCTCAAGGCATTGCCAAGCGCTACCGCCGGGAATGGATTGTGCGCAACGTACAACTCGAGCTACAGCCCGGCAACGCTTATGCCGTAACAGGCCCCAACGGCGCGGGTAAATCTACACTCCTGCGCCTGCTCTCAGGCCACCTCACGCCCAGTAAAGGCTCACTTGTTTTTTGGGAAGATGAAAAAGCCGTTCCCATCGGTGAGGCTTACCGCCAACTATCTTACGCGGCCCCCTACGTCGAACTCATTGAAGAGCTCACCTTGCGAGAAGCGCTTCGTTTTCACACGCAATTTCAACCTTTTGTCCATTCCCTGCAAGCCGGCGATCTGCTCGATCTGCTCGCCTTCCCCAGAGCCGAAAACAAACAAATCCGCCACTTTTCCTCCGGTATGAAACAGCGCCTCAAACTCGCCCTCGCCCTCTGCTCCGACACTTCCGTCGTCCTCTTGGACGAACCTACCACCAACCTCGACCGCCAAGGTGTTGACTGGTATCTCCGCCTCATAGAGCGCTTCGGCGCCGGCCGCCTGCTCATCGTGGCCTCCAACGTGGAAGAGGATTACGGCTTTTGCCAACATCACATTGATATTATGCAGTATAAGCGGGGGTGATGAGTTTTGCTGTGTTTTATCAAAAGAAGAAGGCAAACTGGCAAAGGGCAAATTGGCAAACGAGCGAAGCGAAGTCCCGATGACGAAGGAAATCGGGGTGGCAAAGGGCGATACACTGAGTAACGCCGAAGTGCCTGTCGAAGCAAAGTCGAGGTGCAATCAGGAAGAAAAATTATATAAAGATCGCTCGCCTGCCGGTGGTGTGGGAATGGCAAACCTCCATACTATAAGGCGAGGCGGAAACCGAGGTAAGTGTTGTGAAGCCCCGCGGTGAAGTAGCTGCGAATCGCTGCCCGGCAGGCCGGGGAGGCGCTGCCCCAACTACCGCTGCGATTCACACGATAAGCTCCTCTCGGACTATCCACCCAAGCGCTTCCATCCGTCGGCGCGCCATTATAGTTACCGTGCCAATCGTCTTCGCACCATTCCCATACATTGCCGCTCATATCGTACAGGCCCGGTTCGTTGGCTTTTTTGGTACCCACCGGCCAGGTCGTTTTTTGTGCGCCGTTGGTATTGCCCAATTTTGCATTGACATTATACCAAGCCACCTCCCCTATGGTATTGCTCCCACTGTATAAGTAATCCTTGCTCTGGTTGCCGCCACGCGCCGCGTACTCCCACTCCGCCTCGGTGGGCCTCCAATGGTCTGAGATGAACGCGGAACTCGTCCAACAGTGCGGTATCCTTGCGGGAATAGGCGATGAATATCTCTATGGGCATAAATTTGGAAGCCATTGCATTGCGGTATAGTTGACAAAGGTAATTTTTTTGGATTCGTAAACAGAGATGTTTGTTTTGATGACACGCCATTGTTGCAAGTAGTCTCCGCCGGGCGGGCTAGGTCGTCAAGCATTGCGTGACAGACTGCGAATGTTTTCCACCCCAATGCCATCTGCCCAACGGGGAGGCATATCCGGCGCGTCTTATGCATTAGCCAGTCATTTCACGCATCCACAAAAATCATGCTTATGAAGTACATTTTTACCATCCTTCTTTTCGTGGTTTCTTTCCTCCAGGCTCGTGCCTGTACCTGCGCACCCATCCGCACCTTCTGTGAAAGCGTACGCCCCCATAATCCGGTTTTGCTCGGCGTCGTCACCCGCCACTATATTGCCGGTGCTCATCTGATGGACGTTCGCGTACTGGAATGGCTCAAACCCCTCGGAATACCCCTCAATAATATTACCATCATCAGCGGGGGCGGAGGTGATTGCAGGTACGGAACGGGCAATTTTGCCATAGGAGACACACTAATATTAGCGCCCGATCAAGATCATCGATCCTATATCAATGCAGCCCACAGCACTTTCAGTTTATTTGACTGTGCGGTATCATTTATGCGGGTCAGAAACGGGATCGTTCAGGGTACTATCCGCGAAGGCTTGAACTCGGCGCCCTTAGCAGCGATTCATGCGGAGCTTGGAATGTGTATAGACAACATCGGCCCCGACGGACTGAAACTGTTTCCCAACCCGACAAACGTCCATTTTGATATAGTGCTTCCCGGTATTGTCACACCGGATAGGGTTCGATTTTACAACACCTTAGGTCAGGAAGTTTTTCTTGAAATGAATTTCAACACGACGGAAAGACGCATCAGGGTAAATACCGATGCACTCCGTGCAGGCGTGTATTTTGTCGTTCTCCAATACGGCAGCTATCGCCGCACGCTCAAATGGGTGAAGGCTTGAGGAACGGGTTGTGAATAACTTGCCGATTTGGAAACATCCAAAGAATGAAAGAAAGTGTGGAGCAGATATCCGATTTTGAGCGCCATCAAAATGTTTTACGCAGAAGTGGCGCATCAGGAAGAGAAGGTGCGCAACCTCATTCGCCCCAAACGCCCCATGAAGCTGCCGCATGTGCTCACCGAACAGGAAGTGGAACGGCTGTTGAAAGCTACCGACAACCCCAAACACAAGTGCATCCTGATGCTGATCTACTCCGGCGGGCTTCGCTTGGGCAAACTCG
>JAHBTW010000010.1 GCA_019638385.1 Saprospiraceae bacterium
GATTGAATATTAGTAAACGGATTGTTGCTGAGGTTCAAATTTACAATATTAGGCATTTTTTCAATCCCTTGATTTTGCAAGTCTGTGATTTTATTTTTACCGAGATCAAGACTCCATAAAGCGCTTAGAGTCGCAAGAGGACGAATATCGGTTATTTTGTTATCGGTAAGATCAAGTATTTGAATTTTAGTCAGTTGGGATAAAGGCGTTATTTCGATTATTTCGTTGGATTTAAGATTGAGAAACTCCAAATTCCTCAGCGTTTCGATAGGACTTATATCTGAAATTATATTCCCACTTAGGCTAAGGAGTTTCAATGTCACCATATCCCGTAACGGCTCAATATTGCTTATGTGATTGTCATGAGCGTAAAGAATTTTTATACTTTTCAACGACGCCAAGGGGCGAATATCATTAAGTTCATTGTCGCTTATGTCTATATTTTCTAATTTGGTCAATTGTTTTAACGATTGAATATCGCTAATTCCGGAATTACTGAGATCAAGATATTTTATACCCGTCAGGGCAGTTAGAAAATTCAAATTTTGCAGGTGATTATCACTTATATTGAGATCTTCCAATCCAACAAGCTGTTTCAACGGTTCAAAGTCGCTTACATCATTACCCTTAATATCCAGTGTTTTCAACTTTTCTAATCTTTCAAGCGGCTGTAAATTGCTCACTAAAGTTTGCTCAAGTTTGAGATACTCCAGGTTTATTAAATTAGAGAGTTTTTCAATGTCGGCGATTCGAGTGCTTGAAATATCTAAGCTCTCCAGGTTTATCATGTGCTCAAAGAGGCTGCAATCGTCTATTGGTGTGGAGATTAATCTCAAATCTGTCAGACGATCCAGTTTTTTCAAAAAACTAAAATCAGCACGTTGATTACCGCTGAGATCAAGTCGGTCGAGATGAGGTAAGTTGAGTAAAAAGTCCAAATTGGTAATGGAGCTTAGGCGAAGTGCAACGCCTCGAATGCCTTGTATTTTTCTAATGGGAGCATAATCCGCTATTGGGTTCATGCTGAGATCAATGTATTGAAGCTGAGATAATTTCTCTATAGGGGTTATATCTGTTATCTGGTTTTCGTCAAGAAGAAGAACTTCCAGATGGTTCAACTTTTCTAAGTGGTCTATCTTGGTAATATAATTTCTACTTAGATCAAGATATTGTAACTTACTCAGTGCACTTAGTGGGCGGAGATCGCTAATCCGGTTATAGCTTAAGTCAAGGATTTTCAGATTCTTCAACTTTTCTATACATTGGATATCGGCAATGATACCGCTTTCATGAGGTCCTCCAATTCTTAGAACAGATAGGTTAACAAGTTTGGACAATGCAGGAGATAAATAAGTAATCTGATTGTTTGGCCCCGCATTACTGCTTTCAATGGCCTCTCTTCGCACCTCATCCCATTGCCTGCTGCTTAGAACCAATTCTTCCAACCACACACATTCAAATAACTCATTCGGTAGTTCGGTCAGTCCGCATTTGCCCAAGTCAAGGCGACCGGTACGTTCGCTTTTTTCTTTTTCTATACGTTCGAGTGCAAGAGCGGACATTATAATTCAATTTAGGAGTTTCTGCGAGCTTGTTTCAGGTCGCAAGCGTGGCAAAGTTAAGAAAAGGGAAACACTATACTATTTTTCTCTTCCGGGCAAAAGTGCCTCACATCCGCGCGCCCCGCGCCCGCAGGCAATGATCGGCCAGTACCAACGCAGCCATTGCTTCGGCAATAGGCACTGCGCGCGGCAACACACAGGGGTCGTGGCGGCCTTTTCCTTCTACAGTGACCGTTTCGCCGCCTTCGTTGACGGATTCCTGTGCCTGCACAATGGTGGCCACCGGCTTGAAGGCCGCCCGGAAATAAATATCCATGCCGTTGGAAATGCCGCCCTGAATACCTCCGGAGTGATTGGTTCTGGTTTTGATGTGTCCGGCATCTGTGTGAAAAGCATCGTTGTGCGCCGAACCGCGCATGGCTACCCCGGCAAAACCGGAGCCGTATTCGAAACCCTTGCAGGCATTGATGCTCAGTATGGCTTTGCCGAGATCGGCGTGGAACTTGTCGAATACCGGCTCGCCCCAGCCTGCCGGCACACCTGCGATAACGGCGCTCAACACTCCGCCGATGGTGTCGCCGTCTTTGCGCACGGCGCGTATGAGTTCTTCCATGCGGCGGGCCGTGTCGGGATCGGGGCAGCGCACGGGATTGGTTTCGGTGAGATCGAGGTTCAGTTCCGGGTAGGGTTTTTCTAAAACAATATCGCCGACCTGGCTAACATAGGCACGGATTTGGATGCCTTGTTCTTTTAGCAACATTTTGGCGACAGCCCCCGCAGCTACGCGCGCCGCCGTTTCGCGCGCCGAGGAGCGCCCGCCGCCCCGGTAATCGCGCAAACCGTATTTGGCCGAAAAGGTATAATCGGCATGCGAGGGCCGAAACTTATCGGCGATGTGGCTATAGTCCTGGGAGCGGGCATCTGCATTATATATTAATAAAGCGATGGGCATTCCGGTACTGCGGCTCTCAAAAACACCGGAAAGCACCTGTACTTTGTCTTCTTCCTTGCGTTGGGTGACGATGGCCGATTGCCCCGGCCGCCGGCGATCGAGTTCGGATTGTATAAACGCCTCATCTACAAACAGTCCGGCCGGACAACCGTCAATGACGACTCCGATGGCCGGGCCGTGCGACTCCCCGAACGTAGTGATGCGAAACGCTGTGCCAAATATATTTCCTGCCACGAATTTGTATTTTAGGCGAAAGTAATCAACCTTTCGGAACCGCAGGCCCTTGTGTATTGTTGCAGGGTGCGTAATTTTGCGGGGTGGGAACTGGATTAGCTGCGACCACGCCGTGCGTGGTGCGAGCTACGAGTATTCCGACTCGCCCGAAGCTCGCGGCTAACACCCGCCATCACCATAGACACAAACGAAAACGATGCTGTTAGAGCCGAAAGATATTTTT
Organism: Saprospiraceae bacterium; assembly: GCA_019638385.1. GTDB lineage: Bacteria > Bacteroidota > Bacteroidia > Chitinophagales > Saprospiraceae > UBA2329. The sequence goes on from JAHBTW010000010.1 coordinate 2,972, forward strand.
GAACGATTGGAATTTGACAAAGTTCTCGAACTGCTGACCAACCTCTGCCTCGGCGAACTGGGGCGACGGGCGGTAGCGACGATCCGGCCCGAAACCGATTTGGATGCCATAGACCGCCAATTGGACGAGGTGATGCACTACCGGCTCACACTTGACCGCAGCGATCCCTTCCCTATCACGGCCTATTCCGATATTGCTCCCGACTTGAAAATGTTGGAAATAGAGGACTATGTGCTCTCGGAGGAGGCATTTCGCCGCATCAACATCGTGCTGTTGTTCACCCGCGATATTTTCCGGTTTTTCACGCCCGAAAGACAACTCCTCTACCCTACCCTCTACCATATTGTGCAGCCGGTTCCGTTTGACGAAGCGCTCATCAAAGCCATTGAGCGCGTCATTGACGAAGACGGCAATATTCGCCCCGACGCTTCGCCGGAATTGATGCGCATTCGCAAAAATATCATTTCCAAACAACGCGAACTCGACCGCGTATTCCGCTCCATCATTCAGGATTCGCGCAACAAAGGTTTGCTGACCGACAATGTAGAAAGCATCCGCAACGGGCGACGGGTGCTGAGCGTGCCCTCTGAGCACAAACGCAAAATTCGCGGCATCATCCACGACGAATCGGCTACGGGCCGCACAGCCTTCATTGAGCCGGAAGCCATCATTGACATCAACAACGACATATTCGATCTCGAATCGGAAGAACGGCGCGAGATATATCGCATTCTCAAGGAGTTGAGCGCTGCTACGCGGCCGTATGCCCCGGTGATGCGCGACTACCTGGCGCTGCTCGTTCGCTTTGATGTGTTGCAGGCCAAAGCCCGGCTCGCCGTGCAAATGCAAGCCCTCAAGCCCCGCCTGAAAGACAAGCCGCAGTTGGGTTTTATCAAAGCATACCACCCGCTGCTGTTGCTCAAAAACCGCCAGATCAGTAAAAAAACGGTGCCGTTCACGCTGCATTTACTGCACGACAACCGCTTGCTCGTGCTCAGCGGCCCCAACGCCGGCGGCAAGTCCATCACCATGAAATCGGTAGGGCTGATGCAACTTATGGTGCAATCTTCGCTGTTGGTGCCCGCTGCCACGGAATCGGAGTTCGGTATTTTTCACAACTTTTTTGCCGACATCGGCGATCAGCAGTCTATCGAAGACGACCTGAGTACATACAGTTCCCGCTTGGCCAACATGCGCGTTTTCCTCGACAATGCAGATAAGCGCACCTTAGTATTAATAGACGAATTCGGTTCCGGCACCGACCCCAAAATCGGCGGGGCCATTGCGGAAGCTATTTTGCGGGAGCTGAATGCCCGGAGGGTGTCCGGCGTCATCACTACGCACTATTCCAACCTAAAGGTATTTGCGTTCAAAACCAAAGGCTTGGTCAACGGCTCCATGACCTTTGACAAAGACAGCCTCTCGCCCACTTATGAGTTGAAAGTGGGCAGGCCGGGCAGTTCTTATGCTTTTGAAATAGCGCAGAAGAGCGGCCTCGATGCCAAAGTGATTGAGTACGCCCGCCGCCGGGTGGGCGAACAAGAAGGCGCGGTGGATCAATTGCTCATAGACTTGCAACGCGAAAAACAGGAACTGGAAGAGCAGATTACGCAACTGGCAGACAAGGAGCAAAAAGTGGATAAGCTCATCAAAAGCTACGAGCAGATGTCGCGCGATTTGGAGTTCCGCAAGAAGTATCTCAAACTCGAAAAGAAAGAGCAGGAATTGCAACAAACTGCACAGGGCAATCAGTCTTTAGAGCGCCTTATTCGCGAAATACGGGAAGAAAAAAACTTGGAAAAGGCCCGCGAAATGGCCCAAAAAATACGCGAAGAACGGCAGCGCCTGGCCGTGCAAGTAACTGAACTCCAACAGGAAGTATATAGCCAACCCGAAGCCGCCGGCAGCAAAAAAGGCGCCATCAAAAAAGGCGATTTCGTGCGCATGCGCAGCGGCAGCGCTACCGGCAAGGTGGAACAACTGACCAAAACCAAAGCCGTTGTGCTGATGGGCGACATGCGCCTCACCATCAAACTCATTGACCTCCAACACGCCAACGAGCCGTTGGACATCAACTCCAAAGCGAGCGTGCAAACCGACACCTTAGAGTACGCCGCCGGTTTTCAATCCAAAATTGACATCCGGGGCATGCGCATGGACGAAGCCCTCAAAGTAGTGGAAACCTTCGTAGATCAGGCCCTCATGACCGGCGCCAACAACCTCCGCATCCTACACGGCAAAGGCGACGGCACTCTCCGCAAAGCCGTGCGCATGAAACTCCGCGAATACAAAATGGACATGGAAATCAAACACCCCGAAGCTGCCGAGGGCGGTGATGGGGTGACCCTCGTGGCGTTGGGGTGACGCCGTAGAGACGCGATGCATCGCGTCTCTACGGCATCACCCTATCAAAAAATCGCACTCAAAAAATCGGCAATTCGCCGGCTTGCCTGCCCGTCGCCGAAAGGGTTTTCTGCATCGGGGTTCATTTTTATACGCAGCGCTTTATTCACTGCTTCTTCGAGGTTGCCCGTAAGCGGATCGCAAAGCACGCCGCCGAACCCGTCGAGCAATTCCTGCCGCTCGGTATGGCTGCGCAATACCACTACCGGCTTGCCGAGCGTGGGCGCTTCCTCCTGAAGGCCACCGCTGTCGGTGATGATGAGCGAACACATATCCAGCATGTACAGGAATTCGTGATATGCCAGCGGCTCCGAGAGTGTAATGCCGGGCTGATTGCCGAGTAGTCGTTTTACTCTTTTCCGAAGATCGGGATTGGGGTGCATCACGAAGGCCATGGTAAATTCCTTGTTTTTCATCAGCAGCAGCAAGTCCCGGCATATTTTTTCTACATGAGCTTGGTTCTCCCGGCGATGAAGGGTGACTACGATGAGTTGTTGGCCGGAGCTGCGAACAAAGTCACTTTGCGCTTTCATTTCAGGAGGAGGCGTGCTGCGCACTATATGAAGCCCAAACTGCACGGCATCTATGCCTGTGTTGCCGCTCAACAGCACGCGTTCGGCCGGTACGCCTTCGGCCAGCAGGTGATCCCGCGCGGCGGGCGTGGGCGCAAAATGCCAGGCAGCTACCCGCGAAATAAAGATGCGGTTGAGTTCTTCCGGGAAGGGACTTTGCAAAGAACCGCTGCGCAGCCCCGCCTCCACATGCGCCACGGGAATGCCGCTGTAAAATGATGCCATAGCGCCGGCATAAGCCGTAGCGGTGTCGCCCTGCACGATGACTAAGTCGGGACTTGTTTTGCTCAACAGCGTTTGGCAGGCAATCAGCATGTAAGCGTTCAGCTCGGAAAGATCTTTGTGAGACGCTGTGTTCACTTCTATATCCGGGCTGATTTGGAACAACGAAAGCGCCTCAAAAACCGATTCTCTGTGCTGGCCGGTTATTCCTACCATCACGCTAAACCGATTGGACCGTTTGCGCAGCTCTATGATGAGCGGGGCCAGCTTGATGGCTTCCGGTCGGGTGCCGATGATGACGAGTATTTTCTTCATGGTTGGAATGGCGATAGACAAATGTATGCCCTATTACTCAATCCATCGGAGCGAGTTGGTGAAATTAATTGCTACTCGCAAAATCTCCCACTGGAAAATTCATACCGTTCACTGGTTCCTGGCTGCAGTTCACTGGAAAAATTTGCTTCGGCCTCTTGCCGGGAATAGCTTTGAAGTAAAGTTTCAAAACGAGAAACTCGCTTCGAAGCTATTTTTTTTCACGCATGAACCGGACCGTATGAACACACGCTCTACACCGCGCCTCCTCAGCCTTCCGCAGGCAGGATTTAGTTTGTTGCTCTTTTGTTTGCCCTTGCTCGCCGGCGCGCAGGATGTGGGGCAGGTGGTCAGTCAGGCCGGAAAGCTGGGGCGCGTCCCCTTGGAGATTACGGGAGGATTGAATTTTTCCAACAACTTTTACTTTTCCAACGGCATTAACCCCCGCCGCGATGCGTTGCAATGGCGGGTGCTTGCCAATATGAATCTCAGTTTTGCAGGCATCACCGCGCCGTTTTCACTGGCATTTTCGGATGCCAACCGGCAGTTTAACCTACCCAGTTACACCTTCACCGGCATCAGCCCCACCTACAAATGGGCGCGCCTGCACCTCGGCGACCGCAGTTTGAATTTTTCCAAATACACCCTCAATTCCATCAACTTTCGCGGCGTCGGGCTTGAATTAGAACCCGGCAAATTTTATGTTGCCGGTATGTACGGCCAACTGCGCCGCGCCGTAGCGGAAGATTTTCTAAGCCAGCAAATGCTCGACCCCGCCTATCGTCGCATCGGGTATGGATTCAAAGCGGGGTACCTCGGCGAGGGCTTTGAATACAAGCTCATGGTGTTCGGCGCGCACGACGACCCCAACTCCATTGAGCAGCCCGTGATGCGGTTGGTGTTGCCTTCCAACAATGCCGTTGCGAGCGTACACGGCACGCATCAAATCACCAAGCGCATCGGCGCTGAAGTGGAAATAGCCCGCAGCGCCTTCAATCAGGACAGCCGCCAGGAAGCCCTCGGCGACGGCGAACGCAACGCTGCCAATACCCTCTTCGGCTTATTTCAACCTACGGTATCGCTGCTGACCGGCCATGCCCTGCGCGGAAAATTGATGTACAACACGCGCGGCTTCGGCGTCAACGGCGGCTATGAGCGCATTGATCGCGGTTTTCGCACCTTGGGCGCTTTGTTTTTCCTCAGCGATGTGGAGTATTATACGGTGGGATTCAATAAGAGTCTGTTCAGAAGCAAACTCAACGTATTTGCCAACGGCGGCGTGGAGCGCACCAATTTGGATGAATTTGAAAGCAACGGCACACAGCGTTTGGTCGGCTCGCTGAATGCCTCCTACTCGGCCGGCGAAAAATGGTCGTTCAACGGCTCCTTTTCCAACTTTCAGAACACCAGCAAACTCCACACCTTTTCCGACCCTACCGCATTGGTGGACAGCATCATTCTGGCCCAAACCACTCAAACCATCAACGGGGCCGTCACTTACATCCTGTCCGGCAAAGAACGGCCCGCCTCCCTCACCCTTTCGCTCACACAGCAAAATGCCAACAGCATACTCGACGATGTAGTACAAACCGATTCCGAAACCCGGTTTTTCAACGGCAGCCTCATCTATTCGCTCAGCATTCCCACACAAGACCTTCGGTTCAATGCTTCGATGAATGTGAATCAAACCCAGGTGGCAGCCATTAATAACACGGTGTTGTCGCCCACGATGGGACTGACCAAAGGCTTCCTGAAAAAGCGCCTGCAAACCAACGCCCGCATGTCGTACAATCAGATTTTTAATCCGGTGGGCGATAACAGTGCCGTCGTCAATCTGGGCCTCGGCGCCACTTTCCAGATCAACAGCCTGCATACGCTGAGTTTTAACAACACCTTCCTCAACCGATTTGCCGTGCCCGACACACCTGGCTTCAGCGAGTGGTACGGGCAACTGATGTACAACTACCGCTTTGCCAAAAACCTCCGCCTGAGCGGGCAAGCCCCGCCGACAGCTCCGAATAAAGAGAACACATCCAACCAATAATAACAATCTGCCACTAAAATATTGCACCCATGAGGCCTGCTCCACACTATCTGTTTCTTTTCCTGTTCGCCGCACTTTCCGTTCTGCCCGCAGCCCTGCGGTCGCAGATATATCCGGTAACGGCCATTGCGCAGTCCACGCCGCCGCATACCGGCAATTTGGCAGAGCTGGCAGCGCCCGGCGTCAATCGCCTGGGAGTTTCTCTGATTATGAACGACCGCAACGAGTTGTCGTATCAGGCACGTTTGGTCGTCGTCATTGAGGGACAGGGCATTCGTCTGAGCACCCGCGCCACTTTTCAGCCCCGGCCCATTACGCTCAATTACGGTATCCCGGTGCAAGTGAAAGGCATTGACTTGGCGGAGTATTTGAATATCAACAACTTAGACTTTCAGGGCTACTCGCGGGAACAGTACATCCAGCAGGGCGGTCTGCCCGACGGTATGTACACCGTTTGCTTCACGGCATTCGATTACGATCGCGGCGAAGAGACGGTCATCTCCCTGCAAAGCTGCACCGGTATCATGGCCATACGGCACGACCCGCCCTTGATTATCACCCCCATCGGGATGCAGGCGCCTGTTTTTCCTCAAAACCTGACCATCCAGTGGCAACCGCGCCATGCGGCCGGCTTTCCGGTACAATACACCATGCAGGTTTTTGAATTTGATCTTGACAACACCCTCACCCCCGACCTGCTGGTGCAATACGAGCAGCCTTTTATTGAAAAAACGGTCAACACCATTACTACCACTTTCGTCAATCCTGCCGACCCGGCATTGCATCTGGGCCGTCGCTACCTCATTCGGGTGCGCGCCCAGGACCTCACGATGCAAAACAGCTTTCACAACGACGGCTGGAGCGCGCCGGAATTCTTTACTTACGGCGAATCCTGCCGACCGCCTGATAACATCGCAGCCGAACCCCTCAACGAAAGCAGTATCCGCGTAACCTGGCTTCCGCTGCCCGGCTTCAACCGCTATGTGGTGCGTTACCGCGAACGCGATACGCCCGGCGCCAACTGGTACGAGGATGAAACCCCGCTATCAACTTTGGTGATTCAAGACCTTTCAGACAACAAGGCTTATGAAATACAGGTGAAATCTTTCTGCAACGGCGAGTTTGAGGGGTCTTTCTCTGCTACAATCATCGCCGTCACGCCGGAAATAGAATTTACCGATTTTGATTGTACCCAGCCGGCTACTTTCCCTGTTCCGAGCAACACGACGCCGATAGCGCAATTGGCTTTTGGCGATGTGGTCTCCATCGGCGGATTCCCCATGCGCATCACTCAGGTGAGCGCTTCTGCCGGCGGCGGATGGAAGGGCGTCGGCCAGATTCGCGTACCCTGGCTGCTCGGCAAGCGTTTTATCTGCACCTTTGAGGGATTGGGGGTCAATACCGACAAACAAGTATTTCAAGGTTCAGCCCTTGCCTATAGCCAGGGCTTACAAAGCATCCCCGACTGGAAATCGCCGGCAGAAGTTATGGCAGAACTGGCAGCCGACCCGGAACTCAATATGCCCGATTTTTGCAGCACGCTTGATAGCATCCCACAGGATAGCACCGCAACGGGCACACCCGGCACACCCGGCACACCCGGCACACCCGGCACTCCCGGCACACCCGGCACACCCGGCACACCCGGCACTCCCGGCACACCCGGCACTCCCGGCACTCCCGGCACTCCCGGCACACCCGGCACACCCGGCACCCCTGGCGCGCCTGGAGGCCCCGGTGGAGGTTTGCCCCAGGATTCCACTACTATATTAACCCCGCCGCTCCAGGCTCAACAGGATTCCGGCGTTTTAGCGAACCCATTTGCCAACTTGGGCAACCCTGCCTCTTTGCCTTTTGATATTGGACTCAATGCAGGCGGCAGTGTCCTTCCGGTAGTACTGGGTGGCTTTCCCAATGCCATTGTCATAGATGGATTGAGGTTTACAACTCAGGGCGCCTTTCTGAACGCCTACTTTTCTGCTGCCATGCCGGGCACCAATCGGAAGCCCAATACTCCAGGCGTTGCAGCCTCAACAGGTGGCACAGGTGGCACAGGTGGCACAGGTGGCACAGGTGGAACAGGTGGAACAGGTGGAACAGGTGGAACAGGTGGAACAGGTGGAACGGGTGGAACGGGTGGAACGGGCGGAACGGGCGGTACCGGTGGTACAGGCGGCACACCAGCTCCCGGCGGTCAGACGCCCCCCCCTGTTGATTCCACATCCACTCCAAGCTCGGCCATGTATGTAGCTTTTCAATCCTTGAATGTGGGTTTCCATCCGGGCGGTTTGCTCGGACAAAGCCGGATGACATTGGTAACAAACGTATCCGCTGCCTGGCAAAACAATGTAAAGCTCACCATCATCGGCGGCAACAACACTTATGTAAGTTGGGATTGCCGGGGTCTGAGCGGCATAGGGATACAGGGAGAGGTAGAGTTTTGCCCCAGTCTCATCAAAGCGGTGAGCGGCGACAGCCTCAACGTGGACACCACCACCAATGTAATTGCTTCTTTCACCGCAAGTATGCCTCGTTGGGGTCAGTTCACTGCCGATATGAGCATCACGCCTTTTGAAGTGCCGCAACTACCGGGCTGGGCCTGGGAGGTACAAAATATGGTATTCGACTTCAGCGATCTGAGCACGCCGGCTTCGGTCGCTTTCCCGCAAGGATATTCGCACCCTGATGTAGTGAACGTAGGCGGCGGAGGCAACGCCAACCCACGCTGGACGGGCTTTTACATCGGCAGTGCCCGCGTGAAAGTACCGGAGCGGCTCCACGGCTCTCCCGGAAGACCCTTTCAGGTAGCGGTGAGCAATGTCATGGTGGACCAAACCGGGTTCAGCGGCGCATTGATGGCCATCAACGTATTTTCGCAAGACACCGGCCGCCTCGGTAACTGGGCCTTCTCGATGGACACATTGGAGATCGGCATCCGTTCCAACCAGTTCCAGCGCTTGCACTTTGCCGGCAAAATACAGGTACCCGCTTTTGATCAATCGCTCAAGTACGGCTGCGTGATACAACCCGGCTCCCACTACCTGTTCTCCGTTGGAGTGAGTGAAGACTCCCTCAAAATGAGCGCTTTAAGAGCAGATATAAACCTGTATCCGAATACCCGAATTGAAATCCGATATAACGAAATACAGAAAAAATTCTCGGCTACTGCGTTTATGTATGGCAAAGCCAGTCTGAGGCCGGCAGCCGGTGCTAAGGATACCCTTTATATGCCCAACCTCACTTTTGAGGGCTTCATTGTGAGTACCCAGGCGCCCTTTCTCATCAATATCGGCAACTGGGCCTACTCTTCCGGTCAGCAAAAGCGCTTTGCCGGATACCCGCTTTCTATTAAATCAATCACCCTGCAACAAACTCCCCCCAGAGACAATGCGCCGCATTCCACTGTGGCATTGGGGGTAGGCGCAGCCATCAACCTTTCGGGCAGCACCCAGGGGTCGGGCCTTGCAGCGGAAGGGTATATTCGCATCCTGTTCAGGGTGTTTTTGGATAGCTCCACCATGCGACAACAATGGGCGTTCCATGCCGTCAAGGTGGATTCATTTATGATAGACGCCAGCGGAGCCGGATTTGAATTTGTCGGTTCGCTCAAGTTTTACGAAAACAATCCCACCTATGGCTCCGGCTTCCGGGCCATGATTCAGGCCACGTTTACGCCCCAGATCACCGTATCGGCCGTGGCGCAGTTTGGTCGGCTCAATACTACCCGCTACTGGTTTGTAGATGCCTTAGTCACTTTCGACCCCGGTATCAATATCGGCGCTACCGGTTTGGCCCTGTACGGCTTCGGCGGCGGCGCATCGTATCATGTTCGACGAGAGCGATTTGTAAATATACTGCTACCCGACTCTGTAGGCGTACACCGGCCGCAAAACTTAGACACCGAAATCGGCTTGTCGCTATCGGGGGTGATTTATGTGCCCGACAGCACGGCGGGGCTGGGTATCAAAGCGATGGTAGCGCTGGGCGCCGTGAAGCGAGAAGTATTTAACGGCACGCTCACCTTCGAGATCATATTCAACACCAACTGGGGCTTGCGTTCGATCGGTTTCATCGGCGATGCGCGCTTCCTCACGCCGCCCCCCGTGGCGGGCCAGACACAGACTCAGCCGGCCCTGCGATGCGTACTGGATATGTTGTTTGACTTTCAGGAAAGAACTTTCCACGCCAATTTGGATGTGTATGTAAATGCCGGCCCTGTGAAAGGCGCTTATCCCAACGGCCTGGCAGGTCGGGGCGTTATACATGCCAGCCCCAGTGAGTGGTACATCTGGCTTGGAACGCCGCAACGTCGCGTGATGCTGAGCTATAGCCTGGCAGGCATGGCCAATATGGCCAAACCCGGCAATCAGCAACAGCAGGGCGGCGGCTCGGATACCTTATCCGTGGATTGGACCAACGCAGGCCTGATACTCACCGCCTACCTGAATGTAGGTTCCATACTGCCGCCTTTCCCCGATATACCGGAGCGAGTGCGCAGTATCCTCGGCATGAGCAGCAGCCTCATAACGAGCCGCGATGATCCGCGTTTTGCTTCCGGCGGCGGCTTTATGTTCGGCGCTTCGGTAGAGGCTTCGCTGCCCGAACTGACCTTCCTCGTTTTTTACGCCTCCTTCAGTGCGGGGATCGGATTTGATGTGATGTTGAAAAATTACGGGGTGGATGCGCGATGTGAAGGCAGTGAAAGCAGCAGCAACCCCATCGGCATCAACGGCTGGTACGCTACCGGTCAGATATGGGCCTATCTGGAGGGGGATATCGGCATCAAGGTAAATATTGGAATTATCAAAGGGCGCTTTAGTATCATCAACTTAGCCGCGGCCGCCGTGCTACAGGCTCGCTTGCCTAATCCGCTGTGGATAAAGGGTATTGTAGGCGGCCGATTCAGCATCCTCAACGGCCTCATCAAGGGCAGTTGCCGGTTCCAGTTTGAAGCCGGCAAGCGCTGCAACATCGTGGGCGCCGATGAGTTGCAAGGTATAGAAGTTATTGCCAGTACCAAACCCGACGGCAATAGCAATACGGGCGTGGATGTATTTGCCCGCCCGCAAGCTACTTTCAACTTCCCGATGGGACAGATATTCGAACTCATCAACGATGACGGCGACCGCATTGCATACCGCCCGAAAATCAGCGAGTTCTCCATTAAAAAATTGGATAACACAGGGAATGTGGTAGCTACCGTCCCCGGCCTCATTCGCTGGGGCAATGATAACGAAGTGGTGGACATCCGGCCCGATGACGTGCTGGATGGCAATACTACCTATCGCCTCACCGTGAGAGCAGGTTTTGACCGCAAGCCTTCCACTTCCAACACCTGGACTGAGATGAAGAAGCCCAACGGCACGCCGGCAACACAGGAAAAAGTAATCGTATTCACCACCGGCCCGGCGCCTGACTACATACCCGCGCACAACATTGCTTACAGCTATCCGGCAGCCGATCAGTTCAACTTCCTGCCAGGGGAAAGTGCTCAGGGCTATGTACAGCTCATTCAAGGGCAACCCTACCTGTTTAAAGGTCACTCCAACTGGGAATTTGCCGCAGAGGCCAATCGCTGGGAGCAGCGTATGCAATTCATTTCCGGCAGCAATGCCATTGCCACAGCGCCTTTGAGCTATAGCGTCTCCAACAAGCGGGTGAACTACGGCATACCCGGCGGTATTCCCACCAACAGCATCCTGCGCTTTAGCCTCACCAACGTACCGGTAGGCGAAGACGCAGCCGTAGATGCCAACGTGGCGATGATTGAAGCAGAACTGCTCAACATACAAAGCGAGCCGGGCGATAGCCTCTTCACCAACATTATGAAAGAAGACCGCGTGGCCCAAACCGTACAGCGCGGCCTCAAGCCCAAGTCGTTCTATTCATTGAGCCTGCGCACGAGCTTGTTCAACACCTTCGCGCAGAAGTTCAATGCGCTGAACAAATCCGCTTCCTGGTTCAATCCGATTTTCTTAGACCCGAACAATACGATATCCGGCGCCAGTATTGACGACTTCGGTGTGTTCGTGACCGGTACGGAACTGTTTGACCTTTTTGATCAATCCGGTTATTTCAATCCGATAGACTCGTTGGTGAAGCCATTGGTTCAGTTTGAAGCCGACCTGAGCACTACGCCCGGCAACTGGTACAACGGCAACATCTTCCCATACATGTATCAGCACTTCCCGGCGCCGGCGCAGAATGTGACGCTTAGCTGGCGCAACCCGGAAGTACTGGGCGAAGTACCCACCAAGGCCATCAAGATTCAGCAGGTAGGCGAACCGCACCGACTCACACCGTCGAACATAGAAGCAGGCGCCGCAAGCATTCCCTTGCCTTCCACCAACATCGCTTATAAGTTGCCGTACCACATGATTTTCGACAGCTTTGACTACAAAAACAAGGTGGCCAACTACGCCGCTACGGTGCAACAGAACATACCGCAGGCTTGGGTGAATTTCTTGCAGGGCAACTTCCTCTATCCGCCTTTCGGTACCTATAAGGTAGTGGCCAAATACTTCCTGCCGGGCAGCACCACGCCCACAACGCAGATACCTTTTAACATTAATTACAACGCAAACAACTAAGAGTCATGAAGAAGCAGAGGGTAAATTGGCAAGGGGCAAAGGGCAAATTAGCAAATTGGCAAATTGGCATGGGGCAAATGGCAAAAGGCAAATTGGCAAAGAGCATAGTGCATAGTGCAGTGAGCGGTAGCAACGCAGGGCGTGGAGTAGCAGCCGGCAGCCTTTTACATTTTGCGGTTTTCACCCCCGCTCGCCTCCTTTTGCATTTTGCATTTTGCATTTTGCATTTTGCGGTTTTTACTTCCGCAACTGCCCAGCAACCCGCCGACCTCACGCCGGAGCACATCGAGCAGCACGGGATGGTCGTCACCGGGCGCTCCACGGGTACTTCTATCAAGTTGCGTTGGGCGCCTACGAGCGCTTCGGTGTGGCGGCGCTGCAATGAGCACGGCTATGTGGTGGTGCGCCATACGCTGATGCGCAACAACCAGTTGTTGGACTGGGAAGAGCGCTCCGTGGCGATTCCCGTTGGTTCCGGAACTTTCCGTCCATCAAGAGATACCAGTCTTTGGGAACAACTGGCCCAAACCGATCAGTTTGCGCCCATCGCCGCACAGGCCATTCTCGGCGAAGACTTTGAATTGGAAGGCAACAGCGAAAGTGTTTCTGCCTTAGCCAACCGCGCTACCGAAGAATCCAACCGCTACGGCTTCGGCCTCTTTGCCGCCGATCACTCTTACCGTACGGCCATGGCTATGGGGCTGGCTTGGGAAGATAAAGAGGTAAAACCAAACGAAACCTATCTCTACCGCGTGTATCCTGCTTCAGTGAAAACAGTACCCTTAGACACTTTACAAACCGAAAATGGACAGTCTATTCCAGTGGACTATTATACGCCCATTGATACCGGGTTTTTCTCCATCAGTACCAACGATAAACTCATCTTGCCTAAAGTGCAGGAAACACAAGCCGACTTCGGTCACCGCATGGCCACCATCAGTTGGAACAAAGAGCTTTTTAAGCAATTCTATGTGAGCTACCGTGTGGAGCGCTCTGAAGACGGCGTGACCTGGCAATCCTTGCGCGACCTGCCTTTCGTCACGCTGGAGCGGCCCGGCGTAGAGACTGACTATATGTTTATGGTGGATACCCTGCCTATGAACAACAAACCCTACTTCTATCGGGTGAGCGGCCGCACGGTATTTGACGATTTCGGCCCGCCTTCCGACCCTGTGCAGGGCATGGGCATTGACCCGCTGCCGGAGTATTTCCCAGCCATTATTTCTACTTTTGAAGACGAGAACGGGGGCTTCGCCATCAATTGGAATTTCAATGTAGAGGATGAAAGTAACATTGCCGGGTTCCGCATCACACGAGGCCCTACCGATAAAGGCCCGTATCAAATCATCAGCGGCCAGGAACTTTTGCCGCCCGCTTTGCGCACCTTCACAGATTCGAGTCCGCTCCCCGTCAACTACTATCGCGTAACGGCATTGGACCGCTACAACCGCGAGATGCCTTCTTTCTCGGCCCTCGCTCAGCTCGACGACGAAACGCCGCCCGCTCCGCCCCGCAACGTGCGCGGCGCCATACTCAAAGACGGTTCTATGGTGCTCACCTGGGACGACAACAAAGAACCAGACCTCATGGGATACCGGGTGTATATGGGCAATGACCCCAAAGACGAATTTACACAGATCACCCCCCGCCCGGTGAGCCAGAACTATTTCATTGATACCGTGATGCTCAATACCCTGAGCAAAGAAATTTACATTCAGGTGGTCGCATTAGACTACCGGCACAACACCTCGGATTTTTCCGACGTGGCCGTGGTGATGCGCCCCGATACCATACCGCCCGCTCCGCCGGCCATCAAGGACGTAATAGCCGACGCAAGCGGCGTGGTCATCGTGTGGGCCAACAGCCAAAGCACCGACTTAGTGCGCCACGACTTGCAGCGCCGGTTCAAAGGGCAACCGGAATGGAGTACGGTGTCATCTTTCCCCGCACTGCGCGGCGAACCCCAAAGCCGCTACAACGATACCACCGGCATCGTGGGCAAAGATTACGAATACCGCCTCATGGCCGTGGACAATTCCGATCTGGAGAGCTTCTCGCCCACTGTGCAGGCCCGGCGTACCGACAACTATGTACGCCCGGCCGTGAGCGCCGTGGAAGCCCTGCCCGACCGTCGCAGCAAATATGTGGAACTCCGCTGGCAATACGGCGTCAAAGACGAAGTACAACTCTTCGAACTTTACCGCGCCGCCGGAGAGGAGCCGCTGAGCCGCTACCGCTCTTACACGCCGGCGGAGCTGATTGCCGAACTGACCGCTGCGCCCAGCGGTAAAAAAGCGCCCCGCAACAAGGGCTTCGCCTTCGCCGCATTAGACAAAAGCGTGAACATGAACACCACCTACACCTACAGCGTGCGCGCTGTGTATCGCGACGGCGGCATATCGCCCCTGAGCGAACCGGTGAAGGTGAGTTATTGATTGTACTGCTCCAAGAGCCGCGAGCCGTGAGCTATGAGTTTAGTTTTTCAAAGAAAAAAATATCTCATTATGAGAAGTCAACACATACTCTTACTCATTTTTTGCCTGACGCTGACCGGCATGAAATCCTCTTTTGCACAAAGCAATAATTTTCATGTACAGGTGGAATATTACGGACACTGGATTGACGGCGATCGTATCGGCGACGGTACCTCGCTGCCTGATCCGACTTTCCGCCTTTGGACCAACCTGCACACGGGGTCTCAGAGTGGGCAGTCCAACGGTAGTTTCGGTACCAACTATTACTGGCTGCATTTGCCCAATACCAACTGCTATGACTGCTATTACAACTCACCTATCACACTCATCAACACCAATGTGAATGTGCCGGCCGCCAATCTCAATCTGTCGGATGGCTTTTTTTTTAACCTACGCTTGGAATGCCATGAAAACGATGATGGGAATAATGAAACAGTAGGTGGAAGCGATGACTGGGTACAAACAGCCGATCATAACCGGCGCATTCAGATCAATCCTGATCTCAACTATCCCGTAGTGCAGGAATATGAGTTTGCTACTAACGGAGACCCCTCCGTCTATCGGGTGCGCATCCGAATCCGCGTAAATCGACTCGATGCCTTTGCTCCCACCTTGCGCTATGCCAATACGGCCGGCGTTTCTCAAAACCTTTTTTGCTCCGGCGACCCTATGCGCATTTATGCCGATTACAACCAGAATTTTTCCGGTGGCGTCTTCGAATGGCAGGGTAGCAACGACAACGGCGCCAACTGGTATTGGATAGCCAGCACTGCGCAAAACTTCATCAACTGGAACGCCAACAACCCCATGTCGCTTATCCGGTGCAGATTGACCAGGCCATGCCCGACTTCGGTCTATGGGTCAAGTGCGCTGAACTGTGTGGGTACTTCCTATTTTTTTGGGATCCCCTTTCCTGACATAAACGTCAACGCCGGCTCGGGCGGCACCAGCGACGGCTGGATCAGCACCCAGGGCGTACCCAT
Source organism: Saprospiraceae bacterium (assembly GCA_019638385.1). Taxonomy (GTDB): domain Bacteria; phylum Bacteroidota; class Bacteroidia; order Chitinophagales; family Saprospiraceae; genus UBA2329. Next base: position 18,572 of record JAHBTW010000010.1, read on the forward strand.
TACTGTAGGTCCGCCTCCGCCCGATCTCAATGCCATCAACACGACCATTACCAATACCTGCCAGGGTAGTAATAACGGCGCCATTCAGGTGAACATCGGAAGTATCAATCCAGGTTTTGTTTATTCCCTTACGCTGGAGCGCAGCAACGGTCAGGTAGTGTCTCCCGGTGGAAATTACACGGCGCCGAATGGGGCTACTTCCATCAATCACCAATTCACCGGCCTGCAGCCCGATACCTATACCGTAAAGGTGACGATCAGAGTCGGTACTATTGACTGTACCACTGCGAAGGGTGGGTTGACTGTAATAGCCAACCCCCTGCCGGTTGTCAGCGCTATCGGCACGGCGGGCGCCTGTTTCGGCCAGAATGGCAGTGTGACCATTTTCATCAATCAACATTCTATCGCTAACACCATCCAGGGTTTTCAATTGTATGATAACAGCGAGTTTAATTTACTACAACAGTTTTATACCACAAATACCAGTTCCTTTACTTTTAACGGTGTATCGCCGGGCACCTACAAAGCGCGCGCCATCAACGGCAACAATTGCACCTCCGCCTTCTTCACGGTAGTTGTACCCAATCCCCCCTCCGCCGTCACGGCCGGCATCGGCACCGACAACTTCGGCGGCACGGGCAACCAAATACAATGCAACGGCAGCAATGGCGAGATACGGGTAACACCCTCCGGCGGCACGCCCAACTACAACATCGCTGTGAGCGGCGGCGGCGGGCAAAACGGCGTAGGCTCCGGTGTAACGGCCACCTTCCTGCGTACAGCCGGCACGTACAGCATCACCGTCACAGATGCCAACAACTGCACCTACAACCCGCCCAACGTAACGCTCAACCAGCCGCCGGCGCTCAGTGTCAATGTCAACACTACCCCTACAGGCGTGTGCGTGAGCAACGGCACGGCTACTTTCAACGGTCAGGGCGGCGTGGGGCCATACACCTACCGGCTCAATTTCGACGGCGGGTTCAACAGCAACAACAACTTTTCCAACCTCGGCGCCGGCGACTATACCGCTTTTGTAAGAGATGTCACGGGCTGCGAGCGCAGCGTGGTGTTCACCATTTCGCAGTTGCCGGCCTTACAGGTGAGCGCATCAAACGTGACGCCCGTAGTGTGTTTTGGTGAAAACACCGGCTCGGTGACCCTATCGGGAACCGGCGGCAAGGCGCCTTATACTTATGCCATTGAGAACGGCTCCTTCGGCAGCAACAACGTGTTCGGCTCCCTCACGGCGGCCACTTACATCTTCCGCATACGCGATGCTGATTTTTGCGAAGCGCAAGCACAAATAACGGTATCTACTCCCGATGCACTGTTGGTTGCTTCTCACGTTTATGAACCGGGCGATTGCGGCAGCACCATCCGGCCCACGGTTCTTACCATCACCGGCAGAGCGCCGGGCACGCCGTTAGAAATTTCTACCGACAACGGCGGCATCTGGAGTGCCCTTACGGAGATCGCACCGGAAAACGGCAATATTCGCACGCGCCTGAATCTGAGCGTTGGAAATTATACCATCAGAGTACGCGAAGTGGCAGGCGGTTGCCTGTCCAACGACTACCCCCTCAATGTACCGCTTGGAGTATTATTGGGTATATCCCAAACCGGCCTGACGCACGAAACCTGCGCCGGCGACAACGACGGAAGCATCACGGTGGGCCTCTTAGGCGATGTGCAGCCCTACACCGTTCGTCTGTTTCGCATCAACGGCACTACGCCCACAGAGATAGCCAACTCCGGCCCTATCAATACCGCGTCGCACACCTTCAGCAACCTGCAACCCGGCAACTACGCCGTGTGGGTAAGCAACCCTGCCGGATGCGGTGAGGGGCTGCCCGCCGGGTTCATGGGAACCGGGCCTTACTCCGGCCCAACCCTTACCATCAACGCCCGGCCTGCGCTGGCGGCCTCCCCGGCAAGCACCGGGCCGCTTATCAATTGCTACGGCAACAACGGCGTCATCACCGTGAACAATACCACCGGCGGCCAGGCGCCTTATGAGTACCGACTCAACGGCGGCACTTATCAAAGCAGCAATGTACTGACAGGCGCTTTGGCAAGCAACAACGTATATGTGCGCGATGCCAACCAGTGCGTACTCGGCCCCTTGCCGGTCAATATCGGCCTCTCGCCGGCCAATTTCACCCTCGATGCCACGGCTGTTTTGATTGCGCCCCGCACGGCCAACTGCTCCGATCCCGGCGATCCCGACTTCGGGCGCGGCGCGGTATCGGTGAGCATCAGCGGAGGCACAGCACCGTATGAAGTGAAAATCATTCCGGCCAACCAAAACTGCCAGGATCATTACAACACCGTCACGCCCACCAACAATACCACCCTGAATTTCACTGCATTGGAAGCCGGCGACTACATCGTGTGCATTCGCGATGCCGGCGGCTGCATTGCCAATCGCAACATCAATGTACCCCTCTTGCCTGCATTGAACATCAGCGTAACCGGCGTCACCAACACCGCCTGTTTGGAAGATGACCTCAACGGTTCCATCACTTTTACGGCCTCCGGCGGTACGCCACCCTACACCGTGACGCTGAACAACGCCGATCCGCAAACCGGCAATGCTTCCAGCACGTTCAGTTATACGGGGCTGGCGCCGGGTATTTATCTGCTCACGCTTACCGATCAGAGAGGTTGCACCTATTCTACTACCCGACAGGTAGCGGCCCTGAGCGGGCTGAGTGCCACTGTATCGCAAACCAACATCTCGCCCTGTTCGTACTCCGACAACGGCGTCATTCAGATCACGCCTTTCGGCGGAATCGCGCCCTACACCGTCACCTGGCTGTGGGACAATACGGCTGCCAACAATGTAGCCAACAACCAAATGGTACAGCGCACGGGCTTGCCCATCGGGTCTTATTCGGTGCGCATCGCCGATGCGAGCGGCTGTATTATTCAACGCGATTTCGGGCTTACCGGGCCGGTACAAATATCGGCCGTGCTGATTCCGCAAAATGCATTGTGCTCTACGGTGGCCGACGGCACTTTGACGGTCAACGCCTTGGGCGGCACCGGCGCGCTGAGCTACTCCATCGGCGGGGCATTTCAGTCCAATAATGTATTCACCGGCTTAGCCAACGGCAGCTACACCCTTACGATACGCGATGCCAATATGTGTACGGCCATCTATCCTTTCAACATAGGTGTCAATCGGATAGTGACCGCCAATGCCACGCCTACCGATCCGGCTTGTTTTGAAACGCTCACCGGCTCCATCGCGATTGCCGCTGTGGGCGGGCAACAGCCTTACACTTATTCACTTAATGGTATAGCAGGTCCGTTTCTACCGGCCCTTACCGGGTTAGGTGCAGGCGTCTATAATGTATTAGTGAGCGATGCAGACGGCTGCCGGGTACCTGTCAATAATGTGCCGTTGGTAGATCCGCCCCTGCTCACCGTCTCTGCCGTAGTGACCCAGGATGCGAGCTGCGCCGCCAATCAGGGCAACTTGCAGGCTACAGCCAACGGAGGCACGCTCAATTACAGCTTTGAGTGGGACGGCAACCCCGCGCTCAACTCCGCCACCTACAACAATGCCCTGCCCGGCCTGCACACCGTGGTTGTCACCGATGCGCAAGGCTGTACGGCAACTGCTTCGGCAACCATTGCCAACATACCGCCCATTTTCCTCAACCTGGCCGGCACGACGCCGGAGTATTGCGACCGCGACGACGGCACGGCTACGGTGCAGGTGCAGGGTGGCCAAGGCCCGTTCACCTATACCTGGAGCCACAACGCGGGCCTCAACAGCCCGACGGCTACGGGGCTGAGCTCAGGGAGTTATACGGCTACCGTGACGGACATAAACGGTTGTACGGCAGTGCGTTCTGCTACGGTAACCTTCACCACCGCTGTGACCGTAGAAATTACGGAAGTCAAAAACAGCCTTTGCGAACAGGGCAACGGCCGAATCATCGTAGCTGCCTCCGCAGCGCCGGGGCCGTTCACCTATCTGTGGAGCCACAATGCGGCGCTCAACAGTCCCGTGGCTGACAGCCTCCATTCGGGTACTTACTTCGTCACCGTCACCGACGGAAATGACTGTAGCACTACGGTATCGGCGGAAGTGTTGTTTTTCCCCAGCCCCACTGCTACCTGGACGGTTTCGCCTGCTGCTTGCCAGGGCAATACCGGTTCCATTCAGGTGGCCATTCAGGGCGGCACGCCTCCGTTCAATTACACCTGGAGTCACAATGCCGGTCTCAATTCCAACATTGCCTCCGACCTCGTCACCGGCACTTACGGCTTCACTGTTACAGACTTTTATGATTGCACGTTCTCTTTTTCTGCTTTTGTGTGGGAACTTCCGCCGCCTTCAGCGAATGTAACCCCGACTACTGCTACCTGTTCCTTGCCGAACGGCAGCGCGATGGCTTCGGCTTTTGCCGGTACCGCGCCATACAGTTATACCTGGAGCAACGGCGCGCCCAATGCACCCATCGCCCAGAATCTTGCGGCGGGCAACTATACGCTCACGGTTACTGATTTTTTTGGTTGTCAGGGTGTTCAAAACTTTACCATCGGCAACATAGCCGGCCCCTCGGCGCTGGATATTGATTTTCAGCATAGTATCTGTCAGGGTTCCAATGGTTTTATCAATATATCGCCGGTGGGCGGTACGGCGCCTTTCCAATACGCCTGGAGCCATAATGTATTTTTAACCGGCTCTTCTGCTACCGGGCTTGCTGCCGGCAACTACTCCTTCACAGTGACCGACGCCACGGGCTGCATTACCACCGGCCAACAAACCATTCTCAGCCAACCTTCGCCCGTCATCCAGACGCTCCAACAGGTGAACAGCCTGTGCGTGAACGGCGCAGGCCTCATTGAGATAGCCGCAACGGGAACCGGGCCGTTTACTTACACCTGGACCAACGGCGTATCCAACGGGCCGCTGGCTCAGAATCTCAATGCCGGCAATTACACCGTTACCGTCACCGACAGCAACGGGTGTAATAGCACCCGCAATTTTACCATCTCACTGCAACCCGCGCCCGGTATTCAGTTGCTCCAACAAACCAATGATATATGCGGACAGGGATTGGGACTGCTGCGCGTGCGCAATCTCGGCGGCGCGTTGCCGGTGTCGTACGCCTGGAGTCATAATGCCAATCTCAACGCCGACCTCGCTGCCGGCCTCACCGCCGGCAGCTATACCGTTACCATCACAGACGCCAACGGCTGTCAGGTATCGGCCACTTACACCATTACAGAGACGCCGGGGCCGCAGGTTCAGGTACTGAATACCGCAACGGCCTTCTGCGGCAACCCTGTCGGTTCGGTCAGCGTACAGGCTACCGGCGGTACAGGCGTTTACACCTATACCTGGAGCCACGCCGCCGGTCTTAACAGCAATTTTGCACAAAACCTCCTGCCGGGCGCCTATTCCGTCACCGTAACGGATGCCAACAACTGCACGGCTTCTGTGCAAGCGGTCGTGGACGGCACTACGCCTCCCGTCATTGTATTACAAAGCATACAGGACAACCCTTGTCTTTTTCAGGATGCGAGCATGACGGTCAGTGTTACCGGCGTTGCGCCGCCGTTCAATTACGCCTGGAGCCACAATGCGGGGCTTAACAGTGCGACGGCAACCGGCTTAGGCACAGGAACTTACTCCGTGACGGCCACCGACGCCAACGGATGCTCCGTAGCGCTCAGCGCATTGGTCACCGATAATCGCGGGCCGGAACTGGCCGTGGTCAACGTCAACTCCAGCACATGCGGGTTTGCCGACGGCAGCGCCTCCGTGAGCGCTACGCTCGGACAAACGCCTTACACTTTTTCCTGGAATCACAACCCCGCGCTCAACAACACCGTAGCAACGGGATTGGCCGCAGGCAGCTACTCCGTCACCGTTACGGATGTCAACGGCTGTACGGCCACGGTAAACCTGACCGTTTCCGACTCGCAAGGGCCGCAGGCGGTTATGCAGCCGGCTACACCTGCTATTTGCACGCCCGATAACGGCTCAATCAGCGTAACGGCAAGCGGTGGGTTGGCGCCCTACAATTATGCATGGAGCCACAACCCCGCACTCAACGCGGCCAATGCAACCGGTTTGAGTCCGGGGGCTTATTCCGTCACCGTAACGGATGCCAATAACTGCGTGGCCGTTGCTTCGGGCATGGTCGGTTTTGTAGCCCCGCCCACTACGACTGCCACGGCCACCGATGCTTTGTGCGTGCAAAATACCGGCGCCGTAAGCGTCAGTGTAGCAGGCGGTACAGGTCCTTTTTCCATCGTATGGAATGCGCCCGGCATGAGCGGGTTTTCGCCGGCGCCGGTATTCCCCGGCAACTACTCGGCTACGGTAACGGATGCCAACGGCTGTACGGCTGCGGTCAACGTCACGGTCAATTTTATACCCGGCCCGGACGTCGTTTTGGTTGAACAACAAAATGCTTCCTGCGGGCAGGCCGACGGATTTCTGGACGTGGGCGCCATCGGCGGGCAGGCGCCTTATTTTTATCAATGGAGTCATAATCCAAACCTCAATACCTTTTTAGCGAACGGACTCAGTGCAGGTGTTTATACCGTCACTGTGACCGATGCCAACAACTGTACCGCCACTTTGACGGCGACTTTGACCGATCAGGCGGGGCCTGATCTTGTGCTGGAAACCGTCAACAGCGCTTGCGCGCAAAATTCCGGCAGCGCTGCGGTGACGGCTACCGGCGGCGCGCTGCCTTACTCCTATACATGGAGCCACAATGCAGCGCTCAACAGCCCCAACGCAACCGATCTTGCTCCGGGCGCCTACTCCGTCACCCTCACCGACGCCAATGGATGCAGCAGTACCGCATCGGGTGAAGTAATGGACGACGGCGGGGTTTCTGCCACCGTGGCTTCCTTTACCAATGCCGTATGTACCGACGGCTCCGGCAGCATCAGTTTGAGCATTGCCGGCGGGCAAGGCCCCTACGCTTTTGCCTGGAGCCACGATGTCGCGCTTAATATTCCCAATGCAACGGGATTGAGCGCCGGAAACTATTCCGTCACCGTCAGTGATTCCAACGGCTGCTTAGATGTCGTTTCGCAAGTTATTCAATTTACGGGCGGGCCGGTACTCGCTTTGCAATCGCTTGTTGACGCACAATGCCAGGATGGAACCGGTTCGCTGAACTTCTCCGCCAACGGAGGCACAGCGCCCTTTACATATCAGTGGTCGCACGACCCCGGCCTCAACGCAGCGTCGGCTACAGGACTGAGTGCAGGAACTTACAACCTCACCGTTTCCGACGCCAACGGGTGCAGCGCCACTCAGCAGGCACAGGTTCAGTTCGTTGCCGGGCCGCAGGCTACACTTGAAGCGCAGACTGATGCGTATTGCGACAATGCGGACGGTAGCGTGAGCATTAGCGTCAGCGCGGGAATGGCGCCGTTTTTTTACCAATGGAGCCATAATGCCGCACTCAATGCGCCCGTTGCCACGGGATTGGAGGCAGGCAATTATTCGGTGACCGTGACCGATGTCAACGGATGTACGGCACAAGTTTCCGCTGAAGTACAAGATATTCCGGGTTTTGTGATGGGCGATCCGATTGTGCAGGATGCCGCCTGCGGCAGCGATGACGGTCAAATAACGCTCGCTCCCATCGGCGGTCAGGCGCCCTTCCAATATCAATGGAGCCACGATGCCGGCCTCAACGGCCCGGTAGCCAATAACCTTCCCACAGGAATTTACACCATTGAGATAGCGGATGCCGCAGGCTGTACACAGACACTGACGGTGGCGGTACAAAACACCGACGGGCCGCAGGCGACTGTGGAGTCGGCACAAAATCCGAGCTGCGGCAATGACAACGGTTCGATCAGCATCGCTGTCAGCAGCGGACAGGCGCCTTATGAGTTCCTGTGGAGCAACGGTTTTACGGGGCAGTCGGCTTCCGACCTGGCGGCAGGCATTTACACCATCAGCGTTACCGATGCCGATGGATGTCAGGGCGTTGTATCAGTTACGCTTGCTCCGGGCGAAGCGCCTGCACTGCAATCTGAAAGTGTTGTAAACAGCGATTGCATCACGCCCACCGGCAGCATTCAACTCGCTGCTTCCGGCGGCGCGCAGCCTTACAGTTATACCTGGAGCCATGATGCCGGCCTCGACAGCCCTACTGCTACCGGACTGGCGGCAGGCACTTATTCGGCCACCCTCACCGATGTCAACGGGTGTACGGCTACTGTGGAATCAGAGGTGGAGCAAAACTCCGACCTCTCTCTGGCGCTCGCCGATACCCAAAACGCACAGTGCGCTTCGCCCAACGGAAGCGCCACCGTGGCCGCGAACGGCGGACAGGCGCCTTTCAACTACGCCTGGCAGCACGATACCGGATTGAACGATGCCACTGCTTCGGGGTTGGTACCCGGCACTTATTCGGTTACCGCTACCGACGCCGCAGGATGTGCGGCTGAATTGGAACTCATTGTCGGCTCGGAGAATGTGCCCCTTGATCTCGCTATCCAAGACAACACGCCCGCTGCCTGCAACGTGCCTAACGGATCAGTCACGATCGGCGCCAATAGCGGCACAGCGCCTTTCACCTTCGTCTGGAGCCACGATGCCGGGCTTACCGCGGCTACGGCCGACGGCCTTGCACCTGGCAGTTACGCCGCTACCGCTACGGATGTCAACGGTTGTACCGGCGCTATCAGCATGCAAATAGAGCAAACCGCCCCGCCCACGCTCGCCGTACAGGAAACGACCGATGCCGATTGCGGATTGGCAACCGGCAGTATTGAGTTGACGGCTTCCGGCGGCGCTACACCTTATATATATGTATGGAGTCACAATGCCGGGCTGAGCGGCAACCTCGCGGCCGATCTCGTCGCAGGAAGCTACGCGGCTACGGTGACCGATGCCAACGGATGTTCGGCTACGACCGTAGCTTCGATTTCTGATACCGGCGCTCCGAATATCAGCATTGAAACAAGCTCGACTTATTGCGGTCAGGCGGCGGGTTCGGCCACTGTGCCCGAAGCCGGGAATTATACCTACTCGTGGGTCAATGCAGCACAACCGGGTATTATCATCTCTACTGATGCTACTGCGGGCGGTCTTATTGCAGGCAATTACAGCGTCACCGTGACCGATGAAAACGGGTGTATCGCGATTCAGAGCGCAGTAATTGATGAATTGCCCGATATGGTCGTCAGCGCTTCGGCATCGGCAGCGAGCTGTTTCGGCATCGCTGATGGCATGGCGAATGCGACGGTGAGCAGCGGCGGAACAGAACCTTTCAACTTTCAGTGGAGCAATGGAAATGCCGGTGAGAGCATTGACGGATTGAGCGCAGGCACTTACACAGTGACCGTTACGGATGCCAATGGATGCGAGGCGGTTTTGAGCGCCAATGTGGCTCAACCGGCAGCATTTGAGTTGAACCCAGTCGCCGTTGTTGCGCCCTTGTGCGGCGCTTCCGACAATGGCAGCATTGCTGTTGTTGCGAGCGGCGGTACCGGCCCGTTCAATTATTTGTGGGCCTCCGGGCAAACGAGCGCCTCCATCAGCGGACTCGGCGCCGGCACTTATACCCTCACCGTGACCGATGCCAACGGCTGTGAAGCTATTTTTGAAACCCAATTAGATGCAAGCGGCGATCTGGATTTCAGTATTGAGGTCGTCTCTCCGAATTGTTTTGGTCAAAATACCGGGCAGGCTACGGCCGTCGTTTCGGGTGCGGGGCCGTTTGTGTATCAATGGAATACGCCCGGAAATCCCGGTGGCAGCAGCGTCGGCAGTTTAGCGCCGGGTGACTACAGCCTCACCGTGAGCGATGCCGGCGGATGTGTTTCTGTGCAAACGTTTAACATAGCGCAACCGCAAGCCATTGATTTGCAGGCCGATGCCACGCCTTCCTGTCTCAACGAACTCAACGGGACGGCCACGGCGACCGCTTCCGGCGGAACGGGCGGTTTCACCTACCTGTGGAGCAACAACCAACAGGGGCCGATCATCGGCGGGTTATTGCCGGGACTGATCTCCGTCACCGCCACCGATGCCAACGGCTGCACGGCGGTGGAAACGCTCTTTATTGAAGGCGTTCCTTTCCCGCAAATAGAGATTGTAGAAATTGAGCAACCCGATTGCGGAGGGCAGAGCACAGGCGCCGCCACGGTAGTGGCCATCGGCGGCACGGGCCTCGTTCTTTTCAACTGGAATGACCCGCTCGCGCAAACGGGAGCGCAGGCCACCGGATTACAACCCGGTTCTTATTCCGTTTTGGCTACCGACGAAAACGGCTGCGCTTCTACGGAAACGGTTGTTATTGATCCGCCGGCCGGGCTGAATGCCAATATCACAGAACTGATCCGGCCTTCCTGTTTCGGCAATGCGGACGGTTCGGCCACCGTGAGCGTTGTGAGCGGATCGGGTAATTTTACCTACCTGTGGGATGACCCCGCCGCACAAACAACCGCTACGGCAATCGGATTGGCCGCAGGAAACTACGCCGTTACGGTAACCGATATTGACAACGCGTGCAGCACCGTGCTGACCGTACCCGTTGCCGATCCGCCGCTCCTGGCACTGCAACTCGTGACCGCCAACGCAACACTTTGCAACGGACAGAGCAACGGTTCGGCTACTGTGAGCGCTGCCGGCGGCACAGGCACGCTCAGCTATCTGTGGAACGACCCCGCCGCACAAACAACGGCCACCGCTATCGGTTTGGCTGCGGGCGCCTACGAGGTTGTTGTCACCGATGCCAATGGATGTACCGATGCAATCAATGTACAAATTGACGAAGCGCCGCTGCTGAATGCTCAAATTGATGATTTCGCCGCGCCGCTGTGTTTTGGTCAAAATACAGGCACGGCTACTGTGTCGGCCTCCGGCGGTACGGGTATTTATACCTACCAATGGAATGACCCGACCTTGCAAACAACTGCCACTGCGGGCAACCTTCCTTCCGGCAGCTACGCCGTTACGGTGAGAGATGCCAACAATTGCAGTACAACTGCGAATGTGACGATTCCTGGAGCGCCGCAAATTATCATCAACACGCTGGATGAGAACGATCCGGCTTGTGCAGGCGAAAGCAACGGCAGCATCGGCATCAGTGCAACCGGCGGAACCGGAGCACTCAGCTACCTGTGGAGCAGCGGGCAAACCGACCCCGACGTTGCAGGCTTAGGCGCCGGCAGTTATACCGTGTCGGTGACCGACCAAAATAACTGCGTCGAGATCCGTACTTTCATTCTTGACGATCCGGATGCCATCACATTGGCCGGTTCAACGCTCGAAGAAGCTACCTGTTTCAGCTCGGAGGACGGCAGTATTTCGGTGATCATTCAAGGCGGCGCGGGCAATTTCACTTATTTGTGGGACGACCCGGCCGGGCAAACCGACGCCACGGCAACCGGTCTTCTGCCCGGCGCTTATACGGTAACGGCTACCGACGGCAATGGATGTACGTTCAGCACCGGGTTCAATCTCGGCTCTGAAGGCGCACAAATTTTCCTGAATGCGGCGGTCACCGGCACTTCCTGTCAGGGGGCAAGCAATGCCGCTATTACGGTCAGCGCAAGCGGCGGCGCAGGAGGCTTTAGCTTCGTATGGGCCGGCGGACAAACCGGTAATGCGCTGTCGGGCTTAGGCGCGGGGCAGTACAGCGTGACCGCTACGGATGCGCAGGGCTGTACCGAAACGACAGAAGTAACCGTTCTCAACGGCGAACCTTTCACCGTTGACCTCGGCGCGAGCGATACGATATTGTGTGAGGGCGAGGTGCTTTTCGTTGATTTTACCAACACCGATTATGCGGTACAGTGGACGAGTCTCGCCGGGTTCAGCAGTCAGGACCCGCTCACTGCAATCGAACTCAGCGGCAGCTACTATCTCCAACTCACCAATGCACAAGGCTGTGTGGCCCGCGACACCATCAACGTGACGGTACTCGCAGAGCCGTTGCAGGCCCTGTTTATCATTGCAACCGATGTAGTGGTGGGAGAAGAGGTAGCCGCAGTGGAGGTATCGTGGCCTGTTCCGCAGCAGGTGGAGTGGTTCTTTCCGACCGATAGCGTAGAACTCGTTCGGCAGGAAGGAGACGTGTTCTTCTTCCGGTTCCTCCATCCGGGCACCGTGCGGCTGGGCATGAAAGGCGGTATCGGCGACTGTGAAGACTGGGTTTACAAAATCATCACCGTACACTCCGACAGCACGACCATACCCGGATTGAACCCGGACCAACCGGACATTCTGTCCTTCACGATTGCACCCAACCCCAACAGCGGGGTATTCTCTGTGCAGGTGGAATTATCGGTACAGCGGGATATTGTTCTGAGCATTTACGACGCCAACGGCTCTATACAGGATCGCCGTATCGGACGCGGGCAGAGCAGTTACGATGAGAATTACAGTCTGGCATTGCTGCCGGGAACGTATTTCATCATACTGCAAACGCCGAAACAACGGAGGACATTCGCGTTTTTGGTGGTGACGCCGTAGGAAATCTTCGGGCTTTTTTTTCATCGGGTGAGATTGTATCTTGTGCGGGCAATGAAAAGTCCCATTATATACATCGTAGAGGATGATCCGATTATCGGGGCGGACCTCATGCATCGGTTGCAAGACCTGGGCTATGCCGTTGCAGGCCCGTTTGCATCGGGAGAAGAAGCGGTGGATAAGATGGCTGAGTTGTTGCCCGATCTGGTGTTGATGGACATACAGTTGGAGGGCGCCTGGGACGGCATTGAAACGGCGCAAAGGATGTCGGAAATCCGGAATATGCCGGTCATATTTCTGACGGCCAACTCCGACGACGCCAATTTCAATCGGGCCAAAGCAGCTCATCCGACGGCATTTTTGTCGAAGCCGTTTAAAGCGCGCGATTTGAAACACGCCGTCGAACTGGCGTTGAATCAACCTGCTAAAAATACGCCGGCGGCGGCAGAAGCAAAACAAGACGCAGCGGAAGAGAGTGTGTATGTGCTCAAGGACCGGCTGTTTGTGAAAGTGAAAGACCGTATGGTGCGCCTGCTGTTGAAGGATATTCTCTGGATAGAGGCAGATGATTACTGCTGTCGGGCGGTGACTGTCGACAAAGAGTTTTTCATCAATCAAACGTTGGGTAAATTTTCTGAACTGTTATCTGAAATACCGGAGTTTATGAGAGTGCATCGCTCTTATGTGGTCAATTTGAAGCATGTGGAAGAAATTGGCGACTTGCATTTATACATCGGCAAAAAACAAATTCCGATAGGCCGGACACTAAAAGAGGAATTGCTGAAACGCATTCAGAAAATATCGTGAAGCCATGCGAACGTTGAGATTTATTGCATTTTTATTGTGGTGGTGGCCGCTGTGCGGAACGGCTCAGGGGCCGGCTCTCGACGAACGGGCTGCACGCGCAGAGAACCTTCCGAATGACACGGCTAAGGTCCGGCAGCTTTTTGAACTGGCCCAGGAGTACAATCTCAACGATATGCAGACCGGGCATCGCTACTTTCAAAAAGCATACGCGGTGGCCAAAGCACTGAAAGCCGCCGATTGGTACCCCGATATAGAACTCGCTATCGGGCGGGGAAAGGCCAATCTCAACTACCCCGACTCGGCGCTTTATTACTTTAATCTGGCGACGGAAGGTTACCAAAAACAAAACCGGCCGGCAGATGTAGCCAATGTTTACACCAAATACAGGTGGGTGTATAATTACCTCGGCGAATTAGAAAAGGCCAACGAATACACCTTTAAGGCATTGGAGGTGTATGAACAGTTGGACGACGAAGAGCGCATCGCACAGGCTTACTATTACATTGCCGACAACCTCTACCATCAGACCAAATGGCAGGAAGCGCTCCAATATGCCCTCAAGGCTTATGCCATACAGAAGAAAAGAAAATTGCAGGAAGACTGCGGCGCTACCCTGCAGATGCTCGGAGACATATCGCTGCAATTGCAAAACTACGAGCAGGCGCTGGCCTACCATGAGGAGGGGCTGGCCATTCGGCGACAATTGCCATCACAGATTGATATCGGCATGTCGCTCAATAGCAAGGGGAATCTATTCAAATTCATGAAACGCTACCCCGAAGCGCTCCTCGATTATCTGGAGGCATTGAAAATTGCCCGCGCATCGGGTTTTTCAGATTTTGAACTAGCGTGCATGCACAACATCGGCCATGTTTACAATCTATTGGGAGATTATGATAAAGCCCTGCCCTATCTGCTAATACAGTATAACCTGTACGGCAAGACCCAAAAAAGAGAACGCGTGGTTGAAAGCATGATGCTGCTGGCCGAAGCTTACGCCGGTATCGGCCGGCACGACTCTGCTTATTATTTCCAAAAACTGCATACAGGTCTTCGCGACAGCATCCTCAATGAGAGCAATATCCTTCAGATGTCGGAGTTGCAAACAAAATACGAAACAGCACAGCGAGAGGCCAAAATAGCCGTTCAGAACGCACAACTCAAGCGGGCCGATACCCGGTTTTGGGCTGTAGTCATCGGCTTGGGGGCAGCGCTTCTTTTGGGCGGGGCCTTGTATCGCCTGACGCTGCAACTCCGCAAGCACAATCGCGAGAAAGAGTTTTTAGTCAAAGAAATTCACCATCGGGTGAAGAACAATTTGCAGGTGCTTTCCAGCCTGCTCTACCTGCAATCGCGCCACATCAAAGACGACGCTGCACTCGACGCCGTGCGCGAAGGACAAAGCCGGGTGGAAGCTATGGGCCTCATTCATCAAAAGCTCTACATGGGCGACAACCTCGCCGCAGTGGAAATGCGCGACTACCTCTACCAACTCGGCGACTCGCTGCTCAATTCTTTCGGGGTAGAAAATGGTCGGGTCAAAATCATTTACCATGTAGAACCGATGCACCTCGATGTGGATACGGCCATTCCACTGGGGCTTATCATCAATGAACTGGTAACCAACTCGCTGAAATACGCCTTCCCCGACAATCGGGCCGGGATAATTGAAATTTCGCTCCGGAGAAATGATGCAGGAAAACTGCATCTCAACGTAACCGACAACGGCACAGGTGCTGCCGCTACCGCGTTCATGGAAGGAGGCACTTCCTTTGGGTCAAGTTTGGTAGAGATTCTGAGTAAAA
Source organism: Saprospiraceae bacterium (assembly GCA_019638385.1). Classification (GTDB taxonomy): domain Bacteria; phylum Bacteroidota; class Bacteroidia; order Chitinophagales; family Saprospiraceae; genus UBA2329. The sequence continues at coordinate 33,662 of JAHBTW010000010.1, forward strand.
AATTGGGCGGCGCCCCACAAATCCTAACAACTGCGGAGGGGTATGCCACGAACATAGAATTCTCCAATTTCAAACTCGCATAAACCCCGATTCCTCCAAATAGAAAATCGCATTCGTTTTGGGGATTCATCTCCAAAGCCGGGCATTTCTTTACCTTAAATCACTTACAATCAAATTACTAATGAAATATCATACCATTTTACTGTACGAAGACGAGCCGGTGGTCACACTCCATTTGCAACACGAATTGGAGGCCGGCGGGCACAAGGTATTGTTTGCATCCGACCGGCAGGAGGTGATGTCGTTGTGTATGAAATACCTGCCCGAATTTGCCATTGTCAATTTTCGGGAAACGTGCTCCGGCGACGGCATGGAACTGGCCAAAACACTCCGGGTGCGTTTTTTTATGCGTGTGTTGCTCATTACCGGCGCCCGCCCGCAAGACCTGGAGGAATCACCCGATCACTACGCGGGACAACTTGTTTTGCACAAACCCTGTACGACGCTCCAATTGCGTCAGGCGATTGCCGGGTTTCTTTCATAAAGGTTCGTGTTATATCATCTGTGAGTAGATTTTTTATGGTCAGAAAATATTGCCTGAGTAACTTGTTTCATTAGTAATAAAAGTTTTTTTGTTTTTATGTCCGAATTGTTTCTACTTTTGAAACAAAAAAGAGCGCCATGAAGAAGCAGGCCACTCAACGGATGTACAATGTGCCCGACGCCGACTTGTATGTACAGTGCATGGAGCACATCCGGTATGCTCACCGCGACATTGAGTTTTTTCACCAATACGGCTACGACATAGAGCGGCTCAAAGGCTTCGGAGCTTTGTGCCAGAAATTCAATGCCATGCCCGACGACGATGAAATGGTGGGCGATCAGATGCTGATGACGGAAAAGAAAAACGATGCAGCGGAACGGCTCAAAACGGCCATTCGCAGCCTGATGACCCGCGTGGAAATGAAATATAACAACCGCAGCGGGCGCTACCGCAAGTTCGGCACAGCCAAAATGGGCGACATGACCGACCCTCAATTGCTTTTCTGTGGTCGGCGGGTAGCGCGGGTAGCGCGACAACAAATTGATTTCCTGGAAGATGTGGGCATGAACGAAACCATCATACAGCGCGTGCTCGATGCCTGCCGCGATTTTGAAACCGCCCTGAACATTCAGCAGGACCGCATTGCCGACCGCGACATCGCCGTGGAAAACCGCACCGAGCAGGGCAACAAAATGTATCAGGAGTTGGTGGTGTTGTGCAATATCGGAAAAGACATCTGGGCGGAAAAAGACCCTGTCAAATATGAGCAGTATTGTCTTTACGAAAGCAACAACGACCAAAAATTAGCCCGGAAGGAACGGGAAAATGCCTGATCGGCAAACGCGTAAAAGCACACGCAGCCCCGATCGCTGTAAATTCCGCTTGGCAATATCAAATCTCGCCTTAACTTTGGTCGGTACCTGACCAAATACAACTTATGAATCGAATAGTAACCTTGGACGAATTCATCATTCGTCGCCAAATGGACTTTCCCTTTGCCTCCGGCGAACTCACGGGCCTGCTGCGCGACATCGGCGTGGCGGCCAAAATCGTGAACCGGGAAGTCAACAAAGCCGGGCTGATCAATATTCTGGGCGTGGCGGGCACTGAAAATTCATCTGGAGAAACCGTACAGAAATTGGACCTCTACGCCAACGACAAACTCATTGAGTGCCTCAAAAACAGCGGCGAGTGTTGCGGTGTGGCTTCCGAAGAATTTGAAGATTTTATTCCCATCCCCGGCATCAGTTCCAAAACCTCCAAATATGTAGTGGTTTTTGACCCTTTAGACGGTTCGTCCAACATTGATGTCAATGTGTCCGTCGGCACCATTTTCGGCATTTACCGTCGGGTAAGCGATCCCGAAGGCCCCTGTGCCTTAGAGGATTTTCTGCAATCGGGCACGGGATTGGTGGCCGCCGGGTACGTCCTGTACGGCACCTCTACCCTATTGGTGTATTCCACCGGCCGCGGCGTCAACGGTTTTACGCTCGATCCCTCCATCGGAGAGTTCTGCCTGTCGCACCGCGATATTCAGATACCCAACCGAGGCAACTACTATTCCGTCAATCAGGGCTATTATTTAAAATTTGATTTAGAAATGCGTCGGTACATTGACCACTGCTCCGACATGAACTTGCAACTACGCTATATCGGCTCTATGGTATCGGATGTACACCGCATTTTGTTTCAGGGCGGCATCTTTTTATACCCCACTACCCGGAAATATCCGCAGGGCAAATTGCGCCTGGTGTATGAGTGTAATCCTTTGGCGTTCATTGTAGAACAAGCCGGCGGGAAGGCTATTACCACTCAATTGGAACGCATATTGGAGTTGCCGGTCAAGCACTTGCACGAGCGCGTGACCATCGCCATCGGTTCGCCGGAAATGATAGACGAGATGAAAGAATTTGTGGAGCGGTACAGCGCGGCGCCCACTTTCAAACACGCAGAATTGAAGGGTGCAGGGTAGTTCAGCCGACAGTCCCTGCCTTCCTGAATTTGCAAATTTCAAATAATGTTTAACTTTGGTCTTTCCAAATCGAACACGCAATGAAGTTATTCCTACCATTCTTTATTTTATTGGCCTTTACAGGCAATTTTTTCGCTCAGGCGCCGGTCAATGACAACTGCAACGGGTTGATTGATCTGGGGATTTTGCCTGCTTGTCCTTCCACTATTTATACTAATGTAGATGCTACGGCCAGTAATATAGGCTTCGGCAACAATCCATCGTGTTTTAACGGCGGCGCCGCCCAACGCGACGTTTGGTTCTCTTTCACCACCAGCGACACCCTGTTCGACATCACCATCAGCCTGACGGGCGTGTTGAACGGCCCCAATGCCGATGCCATCGGAAACCCTGAAATCGCGCTTTATCGGGGCGATTGCCAATTCGACGGGCTGGCCGAAATCGCCTGCATTTCCTCTCCCAACGGCAGTACGCAAGTGGTGTTGGACGTGCTCGGTCTCACACCGGATGTCACTTATTATCTTCGCATCAATGACTATTCGCCTACGGCCTCGCCCAACTCCGGTGACTTCATTCTGTGCATAACCGAATTTGTACCCGCGTTCAACATGGGCGATGCACCCGGCACTACTTCCTGCTTCGGCACCTTGTACGACTCCGGCGGTCCGACCGGAAACTATCAAAATAACGAAAACCTCACCTTCACGATATGCCCGGCCGATTTCCATCAGTGTATTGAAATATCGGTGCTGGACTATAACACTGAAAACAACCTCGACCGGCTCAACGTATTTAACGGCAACACCACGACTTCGCCATTAATTGGCGTCATAACCGGGATTAACCCTGTGACCCAACCCTTTGTGATACAGGCTGCCACAAGCGGCTGCGTCACGCTCCAGTTTATTTCTGATATTTCGGTGGTCAATTCGGGGTTCGAACTTACCTGGACCTGTTCACCATTGGAATGCGACGGCTCGTCTTTCGACAACCCGGTGGTCATCAACAGCTTGCCTTTTTCTCAAACCGGCGTAACCACCTGCACCGACGCCTCCAACATCAACACCTCTCCCTGCGGCAACGATGCCTTCCTCAACGGCCCCGAAGTAGTGTATGTATATGATTCGCCCGGCGGATTGTGCGCCGGCATTCAGGTGACGGGCGCCAACCCAGGAACCGGCGTGTTGGTACTCAACGGCCCTCCCAACGATCCCAACACCATTTGTGTAGCCGTAAACGCGAACGGTACCATCAACTCTGCCGACTTCCGCACCCCCGGCTTATACTACATCATAGTGGCCGACGGCAACGGATGTACACCTTATAATATAACAATCACGCCGACGGAGTGCGAATTGCCCGCCGGGTTGGTCAATGCGCTGTGTAACCCGCTCAACGGTTGTATTGAAGAAGGAGGAGTACCTTCCATTTTCAATTTCCAAGACGGGTTTCAGGATATTGATCTCGTGCAGGGTGTCAATCAGGGCTGCTGGCTCGGCGTAGGCGCACAAGCCGACTTCTATTGGTTCACCATTCAGGCCCAAGCCGACGGGCCGTTTGGTTTCATTCTCGCCGGCGCAGGTCCGCCCTCCGACATTGACTTCAACGTGTGGGGGCCGTTTACCCAAGAGCAAGTATGTGAAACGCCGGGCGTGGTCATCAGCACAGTTTCCAATAGCCAGCCGATCCGCTCTTCCTGGACCGGCGGCAACCAGTCCACCGGCATGGCCGACATTCACCCTGTAACCGGCATTACCGTGACCGATGCGTACGATTGCGGCAGCCCGGCCACTCCCGGCGCCGGCGGCGACCGTTTTGTGCGCACTATCCCTGCCTTAGAAGGACAGGTCTTTGTGGTGTTGGTCAACGACTTCGGCAATTTGATCGGGCAGGAAGGGATATCGGTTGACTGGTCACCTTCCAACCCGGAGGTACTTGCGCCCCTCCCACCCGTTGTTGCAGTGGCCGATACTACGATTTGTTTGGGCGCGTCAGTGCAGTTGTCGGTGACCAGCGCCGTGGCCAATGTCACCTGGACGGACCCCGACGGCACGCTGTCGTGTACCAACTGCCCCAACCCGATCGCTACGCCCAATGCTACCACCACCTACACGGCGCTTATTGATGCGGTTTGTTATGATGAGACTATACCGGTGAAAATAACCGTGTTTGATGTGCAAGCCGGCCCAGACGTAACGGTGTGCCTCAATGAAGTAATTCAAATTGTAGCCGGTACCGAATACGACAATGCCGTGTATAATTGGACGGCGCCGGCAGGGATAACCCTTTCCTGTACCGATTGCCCCGATCCGCTGGTACAGGCTGATGCGCCGGGAACCTTTCCGTTGACCGTACAATTGCTCAATCCCAATTGTGTTCTGGAAGACGTAATGCTGCTGACGGTATTGCCGCAGGCTGCGCCACAGTTCACCGTAAGTGATGATTTGGAAATATGCGTCGGCGAAACCGTCAATCTCGGCGGGCCGGCCACGCCGGGGGTGGTTTACAGTTGGAGCTCCGTCCCCGGCGGCTTTGCTTCCGGGGAGGCCAACCCCTCCGCCAGCCCCACACAAACGACTACTTATTTCCTTTCGGCCACCAATGCAGAGTGCCCGCTGTCTTCTTTTGACAGTGTGACAGTAAGCGTGTTTCTACTGCCGGAATTAATAGTAGCCACCGATACCGCTGTGTGCCAGGGTTCTACCATTCTATTGGGGAGCACTAACACAGAGGCAGATGTTATTTATACCTGGACCGGCCCAGATGAAATTACCGATCCTTCCGATCCCAATTCAACCGCATCACCGCAAAGCGACGGCACCTATACGCTCAATGCCGTGCGGGGCGCCTGTGAGGTGGAAGCATCCTTTGATGTCATCATCACACCCATTGACATTCAGATACTCAATCCGGATACGGTGCGAATCTGTCAGGGGGAAGTGATTGACTTGCAAGTGACCATTACGCCCTCCGATTCACAAGCTGTCTGGACGCCCAACTTCGGCTTGTCGTCCAACATAGGCAATAGCGTACAGGCCACTCCGCAAACCAATGTAACCTACACCGCCACGGTGAGCGTGCCCGGTTGTATTAAAACCGATCGCATCATCGTGGAAGTAGATACGCTCCCCACCTTCCGGCAAATTATGGCCGATCCGGTGAAAGACCCGTATTGCCCCGGGGAGACCGTTGTTCTTAGCTCTCCCGTATATGAACCGAGCGACTTCCCTGACATTCAGTTTATGTGGTTCGGCCCCGGCTTTGAAACCCCGGATACCTTGTGGAATATGGTCGTTACCACACAGGATACCGCCACTTACTTCCGGGTAGTGAGCAATCGCGGCTGTGTGGATACGACGGAAATTACCCTCAATGTGTTCACGCCTCCGAATCCGCGCGTCGTTCCGGCAGATACCATCATCTGCTTCGGGCAAAGCGTTCAGTTGCTGGCAGTAGATTATGAAGATTATGAGATTTCCTGGACGCCGGAGGACGGATTGAGTTGCACCGACTGCCCCAATCCGATCGCGACACCCGGTTCCACGACCGTATATACACTGATGGTAGATTCGCAACCCTGCCCGGTGGGCGCTTCGGCCAATATCATCGTATTGCCCGGCCCCACGGTGGACATGGCGCCCAATCAGACGATTTGCCTTGGCGAATCGGTTTTGCTCAACAGGGCTTCTGATCCGCTGTCTAACTATCAATGGACTTCCAGCACCGATCCTAATTTCAGCTCCAATGTTCCGGAATTGACCGTTACGCCTTTAGTCACTACTACTTACACCTTACAGGCCACGGTCGGCGGTTGTCCGCCTACGGTTTTTACCATCACCATTACGGTTATCATACCGCCTACGGCCGATGCGGGATCGGATCAAACGATTTGTGAGGGGTCCAACGCCACATTGGCCGGCGTATTGGGCGGAGGCGCTACGAGCGGAACCTGGAGCACCGGTACGGGCGGAACTTTCAGCCCCGATGCCAACACACTGAATGCGACCTTTACGCCTCCCGGAGTGAATACTTATGCGCTATTGCTCACCGCCAACGATCCTGTCGGCGCCTGCCCTTCTGATATTGATGAAGTATTGATTACGGTTGCTCCCGCAGCTACTGTAGATGCAGGCGATGACCGCTCGATCTGTGCGGGCGATACCGTCCATCTGGAGGGTAGTTTCAATGATGTGGTAACCAGCGCCGTGTGGGCGGCATCTGTACCGGGCGGGGTTTTCAATCCCAACGCCAACACTTTAAATGCAGTTTACACGCCACCGGCGGGTGTCACTTCCGTCACGCTTACGCTGTTGAGCAATGACCCGGCCGGCCCCTGCCCGGCAGCAAGCGATGAAATGGTGATTAGCATTGCGCCGCCGGCAACGGTGAACGCCGGCCCGGATGTGACGGTATGCGAGGGTACAGCCACCACGCTCACCGCTACGGCTACTCCAGGCGATCCGAACGGAGATTTCACTTGGTTCATCGTAGGTGATAATAATATAATCGGCGATACGACCAGTTTGAGTGTCAATACTGACGCGGTGGGTACCGTAAGATATGCGGTGGTATATACCTACGGCCCGGACTGCGGCCCTGTAAGCGATACGGTAACCGTCACGGTGGTAACCACCATTCCCATCACCTCGCTTACCGCAGACACGATGGAAGTGATCATCGGCAATCCCGTTACGCTCACGGTGACCACAGACCCGCCCGCGCCCGCAGGCGCCACTTATACCTGGACCTTGCCCGATGGAACTACGCAAAGCGGGCAGGCCGTATTTACACACATCCCTCTGCCGGAATTCCCCGGAACTGAAACACGCGTAACGGTGCGATACACCATCACGGTAACCTCTCCGGAGGGTTGCACCACTACCGAATTCATTGACATAACGGTGTTCAAACCGGACATCCAATTCCCCAATGTGTTCACGCCCAACGGGGATGACATCAACGATCTCTTCCGCCCAGTGCCGGGCGCCGCATTGGCCACGCTCCTCATTGAGGATTTTAAAGTCTTTAATCGTTGGGGGCAAGTAGTCTATAACGGACGCGACAACAACAACGCGGGCTGGGACGGCACGCACGGCGGAAAGCCTGCTGTGTCGGATGTGTATGTGTGGCGGGTAGTATTCCGCTATCCCGGTACGGAACGCTTAGACAAATCGGGAGATTTGACCTTGATACGGTAGAAGATTATATAAAAAAGAAGAGAGGCTTAATGCGTATGCACTAAGCCTCTTTTTTTGCGCCCCCAATATCGGGATTGCTGAGGGGAAATAAACCCTGTTATTTCTCTTCCTCCTCCTCCGGCGTTTCCTCCGTTTCAGGAGCAGCAGGTGCAATATCTTGCGCTTCGATGCCGGTTTCCGGTTCCTCTATGGAGGCCGGGTCGGGATGTGAAGAATGCGGTTCAGGAGCAGGCTCCAAAACAAGCGCCGCTTCTACTTCCTCTATTTTTTCTTCAATCTCTTCTTTCAGTTCGGCTGCCTTTTCCTTTATCTCCTCTCCGGCTTCCTGCGTCTTGTCTTTCAGTTTTTCGGAGATTTCCTGCGCTTCTTCTTTCAAATGCGCTGCCTTCTCCTTTATCTCTTCGCCAAATTCCTGCGACTTTTCCTTCAGGTCTTTTGCCTTCTCTTTCACTTTATCGCTCAATTCCTCGGCTTTGTCTTTCAACTTGTCGCCGAGCTCCTCTGCATCTTTTTTAGCCTCCTGAATGGCTTCTCCGATGTGTTCGCCGGCTACTTCTGCTACTGCTTTGGCGGTATCGAAGGCATCTTGCAGCGCCTCGCCGACCACCGAACCTACGGCGCCGAGAAAGGACTCGCTCTTCTTACCTTTTACTTTTTGTATGGCTTCAGCGGCTTTTTCGAGTTTTTCTGCGTCATCCCCGCGAGCTTGAGCCGCTAATGCTATTTCTTCTCTGATCTTCTGTTCGGCAGCGCGCTTGGCTTCTTCTATCTTCTCGCGCTTGGCATCCCGTTCGGCCTGCGAGTTAAGACGGCGCTCCAGATCGGTTTGCGTACTCAGCATTTCTATCAGTTTCTCCTCTTTGGAGCGCAGGCGTTCCTCGACCATTTTTATTTTGGCCTGCCGGATTTGGGCTTCGAGCTGGCCATCGGTGGAAGCAATTTTGCGCGATTGGAAATTGAGTTCGTCCTGATCGCGCTTGACGGATTGCTGCATCCGGTCAATAGCAGACATAAGCCCTTCGTACCGGCGATGCAGGCGTTCGCCCGGGTTATCATCTCCACCGGAGCCGCCGGGACTGCCGCCGCCGGAGCGTTTGCCTTTTATTTTTTTGAATGCTTCATCAATGCGATTCCAAAGTTTATTGCGATCGTCGCGGGTAAACTCCAATTCTTTGAATTTCTGCTGCATCTGCTTGAGCTCCTCAAAAAGCGGCTGGAGTCGAAGCCCTTTGGCTGCGCGGCTTTCCACGTCTTCGATCATGGCTTGAAAGCGCTCGAAGTTCTCTTTGGATTTTATTTTAAAATCCTGATCGAGCCGACCGCGCAATTCTTTGAGTTTACCAAACAATTCATTGGCGGAGTCGCGAAGGGCATCGGCCTGATCGCGAAACAGGTTGCGATCGCGCACCTGATTTTGCACTTTGTCCCAAAAACTTTTGAGGCTGTCCCAAGCGCCGGAATCAAAATCAGTCAGTTTTTCAATCTGTTCTTTGAGGTCGTTGAGTTCCGACTTATACGTTTCATGGAGTTTGACCGAGAGCACGGTGAAATGCCACTCCGTTTGAGCGCGCTGAATGATGTCGCTGCGTTCAACCCGGAGGTGATCGGGCAAAATGCTGTCGGCAACGGTGAGTTCCCGCTCGAGCTTTACAACATCTTCCGGCAACTCGAAAGGCTTGCCGTCGCGCCATTCATCCATCATGCGCTGGCTAAATTCTTCCGTAGCAATGCTCTCCGGGAAGGTCATAATTTCGACCTTGTTGTCGTGAGGTTTTAGCTCCATCGCGATGAGCACCCGTTCATCCTGATCGTTGGTTCCCCAAAGTACAATCTTGTTCTTCATGGCAGTCGGTACAAAAGTTTGTAGTTACGAAATAATCAATTTGTGCAGTGTGAAGTCAAAATTAATACAACTCCTTCAAAAGTCCAAACATCCGGCCGTAATCAGGCTACTTCCTGTTCGGTTCCAATCAATTGATGAGCAGCCAGATACTCTGCAATCTGGACGGCATTGGTCGCTGCGCCCTTGCGCAGGTTATCGGCCACGATCCACAGATTCAGTCCGTTTTCTATAGATTCGTCGCGGCGAATGCGGCCTACGAACACTTCATCGCGGTCTTTTGCCGTGAGCGGCATGGGATATGCTTTGTTTTCCACATCATCCGAAACGATGACGCCCGGCATTTCGCTCAGGAGCCGGCGCACTGCTTCCACGGTAAAAGGGCGTTCCAATTCGAGGTTGACCGATTCGCTATGGCCGCCCAACACCGGCACCCGCACGGCAGTGGAAGTGATACGCATATCCGGTTCTTGCAAAATCTTACGCGTTTCAAACACCAATTTCATCTCCTCTTTGGTGTAATCATTTTCCAAAAACACATCACAATGAGGGATGCAATTTTGGAAAATGGGATGAAAATAGGCCATTTCTTCTGCCTTCGGCTCAAAGCCTTTGCTTTCCAACTGGTATTGCTTGACGGCTTTCATACCCGTGCCGGTGACCGACTGGTAAGTGCTCACCACAATGCGGCGGATGCCGAACGCCTTATGAATCGGCGCCAAAGCCATCACCATTTGAATGGTAGAGCAATTGGGATTGGCGATGATTTTGTCGTCGGCCGTGAGTACATGAGCATTCACTTCCGGCACCACCAACTTTTTGTCGGGGTCCATGCGCCATGCAGAAGAATTGTCAATAACCGTAGCGCCGACGGCCGCAAAACGCGGCGCCCACTCCAACGAAGTGCTGCCTCCCGCAGAAAAAATGGCAATATCGGGACGGGCTTCCACCGCCGCTGCCATACCAATGATGGTATAATGGCGGCCTTTGAACTCCACCTCCCGACCTACCGAGCGTTCCGAAGCTACCGGCAAAAACTCAGAAACCGGAAAATTCCGCTCTTCCAGCACCTTGCACATCACACCGCCAACCAAACCGGTGACGCCTACCACAGCTATTTTCATCAATGTTAATTTTGCGTTTCAAAAGGAGCGCAAAGATACATGCAATCGCTGTTTGTTGTTATTTTCGGCCCTATGAAAGCAGCATTTTTTTACCTCCTCCTCACATTGGCCCCGGCCTTATGCACCGGCCAAATATTTACCGACAATTTTGATGACGGCGATTTTGATAATGATCCGGCCTGGTTCGGCCATGCAGATCGCTTCACGGTAACGAACGGAGAATTACAACTCTTCGATCAGATGCCGCAAGCCAATAATACGAGTTATCTCGCCGCAGCGGCGCCCACGAATACCGCCGCCAATACGATGTGGGAGTTTTATGTGCGGTTGGTTTTCCCGCCCTCCGCTACCAATTTTGCGCGGGTATATCTCGCGTCCTCCGCGCCCGATCTGAGCGGCTCGCTCAATGGGTATTTCGTTCGCGTGGGCGGCATTGCAGGCGACTTGGACGCACTGGAGTTGTATCGCCAAAACGGCGCCACCACCACGCTGCTGCTCAGCGGAACAGCCGGCGCAGTGGGGTTAGAACCGGCGCTGGCACGGGTACGGGTGACGCGCTCCACCGGCGGCGAATGGCGCATGTACGCCGATTATTCCGGAGGAAATAATTTTGTGGAACAAGGCGCGGCCGTAACGGATACTGCGCACCCATCCGGTTCTTTTACAGGCGTTTACTGCCGCTATACCAGTACGCGCGCCCAAGCATTTTTCTTCGACGACTTTCTAATTGATCCGCTGTTTTTTGATAACACGCCGCCAGTTTTACTCTCCGTCGAAGCGACGGGCGCAACAGAAGTCATTGCCATTTTTGATGAACCCTTAGATACTGCTACGGCAGAAGATGCGAGTAATTACAACATTCAACCGAACATAGGACAGCCAACCGCCGCTGCCTTCGTGCCGGGCGACCCCACGCGGGTGCGCCTCACGCTGCCGGCGCCGCTGGTCAATTTGCAAAACTACACCCTCAGCGCTACCGGCATCCGCGATGCCGCCGGCAATGCTGCCGGGCTGCAAACGGCTTCCTTTTCTTTTGTAACCGTGGAGCCGCCTTTGCCCGGCGATGTCATTGTCACCGAGTTCATGGCCGACCCTTCTCCGGTGGTCAGCGTGTTGCCCGATGCAGAATACATTGAACTCTACAACCGCAGCAACAAAGTGATACAATTGCAGGATTTGCGGTACTCTGCAGGCGGCACGCCCCAACAATTGCCCAATTTCCTATTGCTGCCGGGCAGGTACGTCATCGTGTGCCCCAACAGTCAGGCAGCGGCTTTCGCCGCATTCGGGGACGTAGCGCCATTGGGGAGTTTCCCGGCCTTGGTCAACGGTGGCGACGAGATCATTTTGTTCAATTCGCAGGGAGAGGAGTTGTTTTATTTGGAATACGATTTGAACTGGTATCAGGATATTTCCAAACGGGACGGCGGCTGGAGCATTGAAATGATCAACACCGATCTGTCGGGCGATTGTCCTTCCAACTGGCGAGCGAGCGTACACCCTCGCGGGGGAACGCCGGGCGCCGCGAACTCCGTACAGGGCCAACCCGAAGATGCACAAGGACCGCTGTTGCTTTCAACCGCTGTGCTCACGCCGACATCGGTTCGGCTGCAATTCAACGAGCCGCTGCTGAGCGATCCGCTTGCGCCCAACCTGTTTACACTCGACGGCGGCATTGCCGTTACGTCTGCCCTTTTGCTCACTCCCGCGAGTCAAGTATTGCTGAGTTTGTCCACGCCGTTGCAGCCGGGGCAAATTTATCTGCTCACCGTCTCTCCGCAAATCAAAGACTGCATCGGCAACATATCCAACGCTGCACAAACGGTCCCGTTGGGCCTCGCGGAGCCGGTTGAACCCGGCGATTTGATCCTCAACGAAATTTTATTTAACCCGCTTACCGGCGGAACCGATTTTCTGGAATTGTACAACAACTCTAACAAAGTATTGAATTTGAACGGACTGCGCATTGAGAATACACAAAGAACCGGCAGTACCGCTTCCTCCAATTTCTTGCAGGACTACTTCCTCTTCCCACAGGAATACATTGCCATTACCGCCGACCCTCAAGACATTCGTTTCCGGTACGAGACGCCGAACCTTCGCGCATTGGTACAAAATGCGATTCCTTCGTTCGACGACCAATCGGGCAACGCCACCATATCTATGAACAGCGTCGTACTGGACGCATTTGATTATGTGGAGACCATGCATACCCCCCTGTTGGATACAAAAGACGGGGTATCGCTGGAGCGGTTAGACCCCGACGGGCCGACGCAAAGCAACGGCAACTGGCACTCCGCAGCAGCCTCCGTCGGTTTTGCTACCCCTGGCTACCGCAATTCCCAGTTCTTCCCCGCCCCTACCCTAACGGATCGCATCATCTCCATTCCCAACAAAACCTTTTCGCCCGACGGCGACGGCTTTGAGGATATTTTGCAAATTTTTTACACCGCCGACAAGCCGGGTTTTGTACTCAACCTGCGCATTTTCGACGCACACGGCCGCTTGGTACGCAACCTGTTGCGCAGCGAATTGCTCGCCGCATCGGGCGTTTTCAAATGGGACGGCGTGAACGATGAGGGCGCCAAGGCGCGCTCCGGCATTTACATTCTATGGATCGAACTTTTCCACCCCGACGGAGAAACAGAGCGCAGCAAAAAGACCTGCGTTTTGGCTGCGAAAAGGTAGCGGTGCAAGATATATTTTCTATTTTTGACGGGAATAGCGACTTTTTTAAACCATACAATTCTACCCGCATGAGCATGACAAAACGCAAAAGGAGAAAGGAAATCCGGGACCACGCAGCCGCCAAAAAGTTTTATATCATCGTGGGCATTTCCACTTTGGTACTCATGTTTTTGTTGTACTTGGTGTATAGGAGTATGTAGATATCTTTCCCTCCACAACAACTTCCGAAAGAAAACCAATTTCCTGCTGCCGCCGGCTTTCCAGAATGGGAAAGGCTTGCAGCCAAAACAACAACACGGCCAATGCTCCGGCCAGTATCGGCCCGCCGATGACCAGCCTTCTTTGCTTGCCGTACAAGCCGATGACGCCCAGAAAACTCATGCTCCAGTATGCGGCGCCTACGGCCAGTCCGGCCCGGAAACCGATGCCCCCAAAGTAGTGCAAGCCGCCCAGCATCAGCCCCACAGCTCCGAAAAAAACGAGGATGAGATGCAGCACGGCGCCGGTTTGAACAACGACTGCATAAGGGTAGTTGGGGTGAAAATAAGCATCCATTTGCCGGGCAATGAGCAGGGCAAGCGCCACCCCCGCAACGGGAGTGCCGGCCAATAGTCCGGTGCCGATCCATACCAAAACAATGAGAGCGGTTTCATCGCCTTTGCGCAGTTTGGGGATATAGTCGCGCAAGCCGGACAACACGAATCCGGTGAAAGGCAGAAAACCCAACAGGGTCACAAGCCAATAGGGTGATTGGAAAAATCCGGCAAAAAACCAAGGCGGATTCCACTGCGCTGCGCCGGTAAACGATGCGATTCCAAAAGCGACGATTGCCGCCGTCCAGGGTTGCAGCGTCCATAGCCGCTTGCCCTGCGGATGCCGGAAATACAGTATCGCCGGCGCGACGCAAAAAAGAATAAGCGTGGAATAGGAATGTACCAACCCCGCCGACAGCAAAACCGCATAAAAAGCTATGCGCCATACCGTTCGGGGTTGTTTCAGAAAGCGCAACAGCAGCACATAAGCCAATGTGTGCAGCGCCAATATCCATGCATCGGGGGTGGCAATTTTGGCCAGTTGAGGAATACCCAAGGAGGCGCCGGCTACCAACAAAGTGAGTACTGCCGTACGCACGCCCAACAGCGGGCGGGCAAGGAAATAAAATCCTGCCGCCGCGCCGAGCAGCCAAACGACGCCCGGCAGGCGATATACAAACAGGTTTCCCCCGCCGGCATTCCAGAGCATTTTTTGAATAATAGCAGGCAAATACGATTGGGTTTCCGCGCCGCTGCTGTTGGCCAATGCCGATTCTGCGCCGCTCCACAGCGATGCAAAGTCGTTCATCACCAGCATGTTGGTTACACATATTGCACCGACTAACCCACAAAAAATCCGAAACTGCATACTGCTTTTCATCGCCTGATACTGTTTTTCCTTAACTTCACCACCTGAGCAGACAAGGCGCAAAGTAAAGAAAACCAATGCTTCCCATGCCGGTTGAACAACATCTAATTTCCGAAAAAGAGAATTACGGTCTTTTGAAGCGCCGGAGATCATCAAGTACCTGAAAAGCGCAGGATAGTACTACTCTGTCACGAGCCGGTTGCCGACCTTTCCGGCAGTTACCGGTTTGCCCGCGAGCAGCGCATAAGAAAGCAGGATTTTATGACAAAAACCTTCCACATACTTTTCACTTTTTACCTGTTTGCTTTGGCAACTGTTTTGACCACTTGCAGCAAAGAGTCCGGCACATCGGGCGATTCGATCCAGTATTGGTCGTCGAACAACAGCGGCGAAATTCAGTTTTCGCAATGGGCCGTGGATCGCTGGAATCAGGCTCACCCGGAAAATCCGGTAAAGTACCAGCCTGTGCCGGAGGGGCAGTCGAGTGAAGAGATCATCCTTGCAGCAGTGGTAGCCAAAACGACGCCCGATATTTATTCCAACATCTGGCAGGGCTTAGTAGAATTCTATAGCCGCTCCGGCATCCTCATCCCATTGGATACGATTGACGGGTTTATGGAATTTCTTCGGGAACGCTGCGATGAAGCCACCATTCTGGAAATCACTTCCACCGATGGACACATCTACCAGGCGCCCTGGAAAATCAATCCCATCATGACGATCTACAACCGGAGGATCGTGCGGGAACAGGGATTTGATAACTTCCCGCCCACTTATTCCACTTACCTGAAAGCGGCTAAGGCGTTTCAAAAAGACACCGACGGCGACGGCTATGTGGATCAGTGGTTTGGCAATACCTCCGTCAAATTGGCCTGGTATCAGCGCCTGTTCAATTTTTATCCTTTGTACCTGGCGGCTTCGGGTGGCATGCCCTTAGTGAAAGATGGGCGGGCGAATTTCAACAACGAATACGCCATCGGGGTCTTTCGCTTTTTGCAGGAACTGTACCGGGACAATTATTTCTCCAAACAATCCGAATCTGCCGGGCAGGATATGTTCATTGCCGAGCGGTATGCCTCCAAATGGACCGGCCCCTGGGAAATTGAATATTTGGAAAAATTTAAGCGCAAGGGCCTCGACTACGATTTTGCGCCGATGCCCGTGCCCGACGGCCATACCGGGCCGGTTTACACCTACTGCGATCCTAAAAGTATGGTGATATTCAATACTTGTAAAAACCCGCGGCTGGCATTTGAATTCATCAAAACCATGCTCAGCGAGGAAGGCGATCTGCGGTTTTTACAAACTACGAAGCAATTGCCCCGGCGGCAAAACTTGGATGCCATACCGGAATTCCGGGATTTTTTTACTCAAAATCCGCGCCTGCAAATCTTTGCCGAACAGGCCAAACATGTAAAAGGGGCCGACATTTCGGAGTCGCTCATCGAGGTGTTTGACATCATTTCTCAGGAATTTGAAGCCTGTGTACTGTACCAAATGAAAACGCCGGAACAAGCCGTTGCAGATGCGGAGGAGGCGGTGAATGTGCTGCTGGGAGTGGGGCGGTGAGGGGTAGGCGGTTTGCAGGAGGCGGTAGGCGGTATTAGGGTAGGCGGTTTGCAGTAGACGGTATTAGGGTAGGCGGTAGGCGGCAGGCAGTGGCTACGTCGCTCAGTATAACTGACAACTAAAGAATATGACAGAACACATTACAAAACGCAGTCGCAATCGAAACGGGCTTTTGCCCTACCTGATCGTATCGCCGTACCTGATACACCTGCTGCTGTTTGTGTTGTTTCCGGTGGTGTTTTCCATTGTGCTCACTTTTCACAAATGGAACATTATATCGCCAATGGAGTATGTGGGGTTAGACAATTTCAAACGCCTGATACAGGACCGGCTGTTTTGGAAAGCCATTTTGAATACCCTGCAATTTCTGCTCGTACACATACCCTTGCAAATCATTGCGGCGCTGGCATTGGCTTATTTTCTGAATCAAAAAATATTCATGCGGCCCTTTTTTCGGGCGGCTTTTTTTATGCCGGTCGTCATTTCTGGAGTGGTCGTCACCATTTTGTGGCAGCAATTGTACGGGTTGGAAACCGGGCTGCTCAACCGGCTCCTGATCGGCCTCGGCCTCAACCGGGTAGAATGGCTTTCCAATCCGGTCATCGCCATGATCTCCATTGCCATCATGGCCACCTGGAAAAACGTGGGGCTTTATGTCATCCTTTTCCTCGTGGGATTGCAGGCAGTGCCGCGAAGCTACTACGAAGCAGCGGAAGTGGAGGGCGCCACGGCCTGGCAGCAATTCCGATACATCACCCTGCCGGCCATCAACCCGACCATTTTTATGGTGGTCATTCTCTCCACCATCGGCGGGTTTAGTCTGTTCATCGAACCCTACATTATGACCGACGGCGGACCGCTCAACAGCACGCTCTCCGCCATGCTGTACATTTACAAACAGGCATTCGGGTATTACCACATGGGCTACTCGGTTACGCTGGGTTTGTTTTTTGCTCTAATCATCGTGGCGGTAGTGGTCATTCAAAAACTGGCCATTGAAAAACAGGATTAACTATGTTTAAAAAAACGGCCATATACCTACTGCTCACCGGCGCGGCGCTGTCGTTTCTCTATCCTTTTTATTGGATGATACTGGCCTCCCTCACCCCGGAGGCGCAAATAGGCCAATTGGGCGTACTGCCCAAAACCCTCACCTTCGATAACTACGCGCTCATGGTGAGCAAAATCCCGATATGGCGCTCCCTGCTCAACAGCACCTTCGTGGCCGGCTTAGCCACTGCGGGCGTGCTGCTGTTCGGCGCCATGACCGGCTACGCATTGGCCAAACTCCGGTTCAAAGGCCGGGAACTGTTGTTCATCGTCATCATTTTCACCATGACACTGCCTTTTCAGATCACGCTGATTCCCAACTACATCCTCATGGTGAAATTCCAGTGGGTGGACACTTTTGCGGCGCTCGTGATCCCTGCGCTCAATAGCGCTTTTGCCATTCTGCTGTTCCGGCAGGCATTCAAAAGTATCCCCGACGATCTCATCCACGCAGCGCGGGTGGACGGCTGCGGAGAGTTGCGCATCATTTTTCAGATTTTGTGTCCCAACATCATCCCGACCATCATCACAGTGGGCATTATCACTTTTATGAATTCCTGGAACGACGTGCTGTGGCCGCTCATCGTCATCCGCGACGAACAACTGATGACTATGCCGCAACTCGTGACCCTGTTTGCCGTGGGCGGTAGAGCAGAGGCGCAATTGGGCGTAAAATTAGCGGCAGCGGTACTACTGGCACTGCCCATCATTGCGGCCTATTCGGTTTTCCAGCGCTATTTTATTCAAAGCATGGCGTCTACCGGATTGAAAGGTTAAAGGTTAAAGGAGGAAGGGTTAAAGGTGCGACACTGAGCGACTTGCACCATGCTTCGACTCCGCGATCAGCAAGAACGAATAACGATCAACGAATAATCAACAATATGATTCCTGTAAAAAGAACAAGCATTCGCCTTCTTGCGAATCCGAAAAAAGTGATCCTCAGATACCTGAACCTCAGCAACGCGGAGCGCGTGTATCCCGTGGCGCGTTATGTGATGGATCTGGAAGAAACCGAGGTGCAAAGGCAACTGCAAGGCATTTTCGCCGAGTTTGAGGAGCGCCACTTCGACCTCAAAGCGGCCTTTAAGGAAAACTATGAAAAGGTATCGGCCAATGTGCCCGGTACGCCTTCCGAGCTAAAAAAACTGCTGATCGGCGCGTATTTTACCCACGAATACAGCATACAAGCTGCGGCATTGTTCAATCCGTCCATTGTGCCGCACCCCGACCAAAGCGGGTTGGACGCCGGTGCGCTGCGCTTCATCCTGTCGCTGCGCGCCACCGGCGAAGGGCATATTTCCTCCATTGCCTTTCAAACAGGAGTTGTAGATGCGGAAGGTGAAATCGCCCTTGATCCGGCATCGGACAAGTTACAGTCCGGCCGGCTCATCAGCAGTGCCGACGTGTCGGAAGAAAGCTACGACATTGATTACCCGGAAGATTCGCCGCTTAGCAGCCGGATACTTTTCCCACGCTCCCGCGCCGAATCCAACGGCATGGAAGACGCTCGTTTTGTGCAGTTCCGTGATAAAGAGAACATTCGCTATTTCGGCACCTACACCGCCTACAACGGCAGGACCATCTGGCCCCAATTGATTGAAACAACAGATTTCCGGCATTTCTGTATCCGGCCCTTGCACGGCAAAGCCGCCTCCGACAAAGGCATGGCCCTCTTCCCGGAAAAGATCAACGGCCGTTATGCCATGATAAGCCGGCAAGGCGGTCGCGAGCTGTCCATTATGTATTCCGACGACATCTATCGCTGGGATGATTACCAACCGCTGCAAACGCCTCAAAGAGAATGGGAAATGTTGCAAATGGGCAACTGCGGCAGTCCGATCAAAACGCCGCACGGCTGGCTCCTGCTCACCCATGCAGTCGGCCCGATGCGAAAATACGTTTTGAGCCTGACCCTGCTTGATCTTGACCACCCGGAAAAAGTCATTGCCAGCTTAGACCAACCGCTGCTTCAGCCCGATGTCGAAGAGCGGGAAGGATATGTACCCAACGTACTCTACACCTGCGGAATGCTCCTGCACGGAGATGATCTGGTTATTCCCTATGCCATGTCGGATAGCGCGATCGGGTTCGCTACGGTGGAACTGGGAGATGTTTGGAAAGTTATGCTAAACAAAAATGAATCATGAAAAAAATCTGGCTCATCGCGCTGTTCACCACCCAACTGTTCTATTGCTCGCGGCAACCACTCGTCAATCCGGCACATTTGGACCATCTCTATGAGGAAGTTAGTATCGGCGACACTACCCTCGGCGCCATCTGGATTTATTGCGAAGCGCCCGATTACCGCCTCATCGGCGACGAGGATGAGGGTTTCACTTGCGTGGACGACGTGGCGCGGGCATTGGTATTTTATTGCCGGCATTACAATACGCATCCCTCGCCGGAGGTGTTAAAAAAAATCCAAACCCTCAGCGAGTTTCTACTCTACATGCGGGCGGAAAGCGGCTACTTCTACAATTTCATGTTGCCCGACCGGCAAATCAACACCTCCCACGTCAACAGCGTAGAAGGCCCCAACTGGTGGTCGTGGCGGGCCTTGTGGGCCTTGTCAGAACTCAATCTGCTCGAAGCAGCAGAGCTGAAAACGTTGCAAAACCGCAGCCGGGCCGCCGCGGAGATTTTAATAAAAAACATGGAAACGCTCTGCCCCTACCCTGCCGAAACAGCCACCTTTGACGGCATCACCGTGCCCAAGTGTCTGGCAGAACAGGGCGCCGATCAGGCCGGTGTGATGATGATGGGTTTGGCCAATACCTACCGGCTCAATCCCTCCGAATCCGTAAAACAACAATTGCTGTTCTGGGGAAACCTGCTCCTCCAAACGCAATACGGCAATGCCGACGCGCCGCCTTATTATGCCTTCCTCAGTTGGCAAAACTACTGGCACGCCTGGGGCAATTCGCAAGCTTATGCCTTGCTGTATGCCGGTCGAATTCTTGATCATCAGCCGTTTATACAGGCCGGCCTGAACGAAGTGCGGTATTTCTACCCATACTGCATGGCGCAGGGCTTTATTCATGAATTCAAGGTGGTGAAAAACGGAGACAGTACCGTGTTGACGGATGTAAAGCCCTTTTCACAAATCGCTTACGACATTCGTCCGATGGTTTTCGCATCGCTGGAGGCTTTTGCCATCACCGGCGATGAGCAGTATGCCCGCACGGCCGGGCAGTTGGCCTCATGGTTTTTTGGTAACAACCCGACCCGGCAACGCATGTACGATACCGCTACCGGCCGCTGTTTTGACGGCATCGGCTCCCCGACCGAAGTGAACCGCAATTCCGGCGCAGAGTCCACCATCGAAGCGCTGTTGACGCTACAAGCCATCCAATCTGTGTGGGAGGCCGAAAAGGTATTGATACAATTTATGGACAAGCCTCGCAGCAATTAATTTTGAAGTGCAAGGCAACCCGAAACCCGAAACATACAACCACAAACCAACCAGCTCATGGCAGTCATCAAATTTGAACACGTCACGAAAAATTTCGGCAAGATCACGGCCATCAGGAACGTTGACCTTGAGATACGCGACAAAGAATTCATGGTGCTCGTAGGCCCCTCCGGCTGTGGAAAATCCACGCTCTTGCGCATGATTGCAGGACTGGAAGAAATCAGTGCCGGCTCGCTCTACATTGACGGCCAAATCGTAAACGACTTGCCGCCGAAAGACCGCGACATCGCCATCGTTTTTCAAAATTATGCGCTCTACCCACACATGACGGCCTACGACAACCTCGCTTTTGGATTGAAAATCAGAGGTTTCAAAAAATCGGCCATCAAAGAAAAAGTACTGGAAGCAGCCCGGGTGTTGGAAATCGAACCGCTGTTGGACCGCAAGCCCAAGGCCATGTCGGGTGGGCAACGGCAGCGCGTGGCCATCGGTCGGGCCATTGTACGCGACCCCAAAGTGTTCCTCTTCGACGAGCCGCTGAGCAACTTAGACGCCAAGCTGCGCGGGCAAATGCGCCTCGAAATCGCCTCTCTGCACAAAAAACTGCAGGCCACCATCGTATATGTCACTCACGATCAGGTAGAAGCCATGACCCTCGGCGACCGCATAGCCGTCATCAATCAGGGAGAAATTCAACAAATTGACACGCCGCAGAATCTCTACAACTTTCCGAAAAACCGCTTCGTAGCCGGATTCATCGGCTCGCCTCCCATGAACTTTATTGATGGCGTCATTCGCCGTTCCGCCAAGGGACTTTTTTTTGAAGACTCGTCGGGAGCGCTCTACGCCGCCGCTCCGCAGGCATTGGAAGCCTACACCTGCCGGAACATCGTGATGGGCATTCGCCCCGAACACCTCCACGTCCGCCCCGAAAAGGAAGCGGAGCGCTACGCATCATTCAATGCCGAAGTACAACTCGTAGAACGCTTGGGCCATGAGAGTTTCGCCTTCGTCCGGCTGCACGGCACGCCCATCGCCGCCCGCCTCGCGCCGGAGGATGCGCCGGAAGCGAATACCACGATGACCCTGTATGCGGCCATCCATCGGATGCACTTTTTTGATAAGGAAACGGGGAAGGTGATAGCCTGAAAGAACAACAAGGGGCGCAGCAGCGTATAAAACGCGGGGTTAAGAGCGCGGTGCAGCCAACCCGGCATCCTTCAGCACCTGCTCCAGCACGGCTTCCACCGACAGCGTCGCCCCGCAGATCACCTCATCGGAGGCGCCGTAGTACAACGTGATTTCATCTCCCTTCACGACATGGCCGTTGGTGAAAATTACATTGCCGAAAAAGCCGGTCAATTCATAATCGTAAGCAGGTTCCAGCAAAGGGTGGTGGGATCGCGCCAGTACTTTGGAAGGGTCGTTGAGGTCGAGCAGCAGTGCGCCGAGGCAGTAGCGATGGTGGTGGTCGGCGCCATGATAAATTTCGAGCCAGCCCTCCGGCGTTTTGATCGGCGCGGCGCCGGCGCCCACGCGCGCACTGTCCCACCAACCCTCGCGGGTATGCAGGATACACTGATGCCGGCCCCAATGCAGGAGATCGGGCGAAGCAGCCATCCAGATGAAATTGCCGCCAAGGCCGAGGCCCGAAGGCCGGTGCAGACAATAATACTGATCGCCGATTTTTTCTTCAAACAAAGCACAATCCTTGTTGTGCGGCGGAAGGATCATGCCTTCCTTTTGAAACTGCCGCCAATCGGCGGTACGCATCAGACCCACGCCCACCCCGTTTTCCGACACCTGCGTGTAGGTGAGGTGATATATGCCCTCTATCAGGCTCACCCGACAATCTTCGATACCGAAGGTTTCATACGCGCCCTGTCCGAAAATCTGAGTCGGAAAATCAGTCGGTTCGTAAAAGTGAACGCCATCATCGCTGCACACCAAGCGCAGATGCGATATGGTAGAGAGATATGATTGGCCTTTATAACCCACCATGCGTGTATCCGACAAGTCGAGGTGTATGTCGCTCTTTTGGAACTCCATGACATTGAACTCGCCGGCGCCGTTCATCACCGGAAAAGACACCATGCCATCCTTTTGCGGAGGGCGCTCCGCAATGCGAAGCAGCAGCCAGGTTTTGCCCTCAAACCGGAATACGCCGGGGTTGAGAACACACTCCACGACCCAATCGGGCCGGCTGGGCCTGATGTCCGCTTTGGTGAGAATCGGATTTTCCGGAAATCGTACAGCCATGAGCGGATATCTGAATTTGAACACTATAGCTGCGAGCTACGAGCCTTGAGTTTTGCAACTCGAAGCCCGCAGCTCGTAGCTCGCAGCTTAACAAGAACGTTACTGTTTATTAAACTTCACAGCGCCCAGGTTCTTTCCGCCCAATACAAAATTGAGCGAATACATGCCCGGTGCATAGCGGCTCACATCGAGCGAAAACTGCCCGGCAGCAACATCCGCCTGGCTCAGCTTGAGGGCATCCAACTGCCTGCCTTGCATATCAAATACGCGCAACAGCAGCGATTGGTTGGCCGGTAAGCGGTGGCGCACCGTCAGGAAGTCCTGCGTCGGATTGGGGAAAACCTGATCCACATAAACGCTCGCAAGCGTCAGGTCGTCCGTGCCGGTAGTACCGGAGGCAAACAAGGTAGCAATTTCTGCATCGGTCAGCGCTTTGTTGTAAATCTTCACATTATCCAATGCGCCGATGAAATACTGCCCGCCCTCTATGGGGTTATTCCCAAATCCTAAAGGAAAGGCCGTGCTGTTGAGTTTGCCGATGACCGGTTTGCGATTCACCTCCTGCCCATTGACATAGATGATATCGAATGCGCCGTCGTGTACCATCGTTACATACCACCAAAAGCCGAGCACCATTTCGTTGCCATCGCCGCTGTCCATATCGGAGATGAAATTGGGAAACTGCGCATTGTTGCTGTTTGTGGTCCATACGATTTTCAAGTGCTGCGGCAGGGAGATTTTCCAGCGCTGGCTCCAATGGCCGAAGTCCAAAATATAAGCCTCCGCGTCGGCCACGTTGGTGCCGTCCACGCGAATCCAAAAAGAGACGGTGGTATAGTCCGATAGCAATTGTACCGCATTGGGCGCGAGCACCGAATCCTGCATGCCGTCGAAACGAATGTTCATGCTGCCGCCATGCGCATGGTTGGGCACTTCAAATATCGGATTGCCGCCGATCACGCCGTGATTCAGGTAAGGCGTGGCATCATTGGCATTGCCGTCGAAAGGATAATGCGCCACCAAACCCGGTTCGCTCGTGGTGAGCGGCTCGGTGGTACTGATGGTCAGTTCGGCAAAACCCGAAACATTGCCCGCAAGGTCAAAAGCCGCTACTTCAAAGGTATAGAGCGTTTGCGGGTTCAAGCCCGTCACCAAAATGGAGAGGTTAGAGGCCGGTACCGTGTCGTAAGGTATGCCATCCACCCAGATCATATATCCCGCCACCTGCGTATCGTCAGTGGAAGCGTTCCAACTCAACAACACCGCGTTGAAGCTCGGCGAACCGCTGAGGTTGCCTGGCACGGAAGGCGGCGTCACGTCGGGCGTTTCGTCGGGGCCGGTAGTGACCCGAAGCGTCGTGGGCAAGGATTCGTTGCCTTCCTCGTCAATCGCCGTAACGCCGAAGAGAAATTCCGTGAGCGGCGTAAGGCCGGGGAAATAGGCCGTTGTGTTGGAAGTGGTCAATGCAGCAGCGCCGTCAATGTAAATATTGTAAGCCACTACGCCCACATTGTCGGTGGCGGGCAGCCAGTTTAGCCCGACGTTGTTGAACGCCACTTCAGCCGTGAGGTTGAGCGGTGCGCAGGGCGCTTCGTCGTCGGCGCCGCCCGGGTCTTGCGATTGGGCTGCATAGAGCGCAGCGATCTCGGCAGCGCTGAGCGCTACATTGTAAATCTGCACTTCATCGAGCCGTCCGTCAAACCAGTTGCCGCCGTCAATCGGGTTGTAGCCGATGCCGAACGGGTGGGTGGTATTGTTCAAATTGCCCACCACATCCTTGTCCGCCACCTGGGCGCCGTCCATGTAAATTTTGTTTTTCAACCCGTCGTGTACCATCACCACATGCGTCCAAGCGCCCACTTGCAGCTCGTTGCCGTCGCCGCTGTCCATATCGGAGATGCCGTTGGTGTGATTGGTGGTCCATACCGGTTTGCCGTGCGGAGGCATGGAGATTTTCCAACGCTCCTGCCAACCGCCGAACGACAGCAGAAACACTTCGCCGTTGGCCGGAAGGCTATTGGGGTTCACCCAAAAACTAACCGTCGTGTGGGCCGAGTTAAGTTGCGGCGAATTCGCTGCCGTCACTTCCGTAGAAGTCCCGTTAAAAGCGCCGGCTTTGTTGGCTTTGCTGAAACGGTCATTCGCAAAATTGGCCTGCGAGGCATGGTTGTTGTAACCCGTCGCATCTAAGCTGTTGCCGCTGAAGGCATAGTGCGCTACGAGATTGCCCGAAACGGAGGGCGCCGTGTTTTGAGCGTTGTAAAGTGCTGCCACCGCCGCGTCGCTGAGCGCCACGTTGTAAATCTGCACGTCGTCCAATGCGCCGTCGAAGAAACCGCCACCGTCAATCGGGTCGTACCCGATGCCGAGCGGGTGTTTTGTTTTGTCCAATGCGCCGGGAGAATTGCGCTGATTGACCAAAGCCCCGTTGAAAAATATCTTGTCCTGCGCGCCGTCGTGTACCATCACCACATGCGTCCAGGCGCCGATTGTGAGCGGGGTGTCGGAGTCCATATCGGCACAACATGCGCCGCCGGAATGGGTAGTAAATACCGGTTTGCCGTGTCCGGGCATGGAGATTTTCCAACGCTCCTGCCAGCCGCCGTTGGAGAGCAGATACACCTCGCCGCTGCCGGGGAAGCTGTTGGGTTTAACCCAAAAACTGATGGTGGTGAAGTCGGACTGCAAGGCCGCCGAGTTGTCGGCAGTAGCCGAGCCGGTTAGCGCATTGGAACCCCAACCGTGGCGGTTGGCGGTTGCCGATGCGCCGTCGCCCAGGCGGGCGTGGTTGCCAAACTGCGTTTCGTCTGTGCCGTTGCCGTTCAGGCTGTAATGCGCCACGAGGTCGTCGGGCGTACCGGGGAAAGCGGATTGCGCAGCGTACAAAGCGGCAATTTCTGCATCGGACAGCGCATAGTTGTAAATGGCGATTTCGTCGAATGCGCCGTCAAACCAGTTGCCGCCGTCAATCGGGTTGAACCCGACGCCCAGCCAACGGGTCGTGCTGTTGAGCGTGCCGGCTACGACTTTATTGGCAACCAAAGCGCCGTCTATAAAAATCTTGTCATTGGCGCCGTCGTGTACCATGACGACGTGCGTCCATTCGCCCACGGGCAGTTCATTGCCGTCGCCGCTGTCCATGTCGGAAATGCCGTTGGAGTGGTTGGTCGTCCACACGGGTTTGCCATGCGGTGGCAGTGAAATTTTCCAGCGCTCCTGCCAGCCGCCGAACGACAGCAGGAATGCCTCGCCATTGCCGGGAAGGCTGTTCACCTTCACCCAAAAACTAACGGTGGTGAAAGGCGAATTGAGTTGGGTGCTGTTGGGAGCGCTCACTTCAGAAGAAGTGCCGTCGCTCAGCAACGCGCTGTTGCCGAAGCCGAAGCGATCGGTTGTGGTAGTGGCTGTCCTGATGTCTAAGTGATTGCCGAAATCCGTGCCGTCGGCGCCGTTGCCATTGAATGCGTAGGAGGCCACTACGCCCGGCGCCACTACAGGCGGCGTGTTTTGGGCCGTGTACAAAGCTGCAATCTCAGCAGCGCTCAACGCCTCGGTAAAGATCATCACCTCATCCAGCGCGCCGTTGAAGTAGTTGGCATTGTCAATCGGGTCATAACCGATGCCGACCGGATGGATCGTGGCATCCAGCGCACCGGAAACATTCTTCTCGTTCACCTGCACACCGTTGAAGTAGATGATGTCCTTCGATCCGTCGTGTACCATGACCACATGGGTCCAGGCGTTCAGCGTCAGCGGCGTGTTGGAGTCCATATCGCTGCAACACGCACCGTTGGAGTGCGTGGTGAATACCGGCTTACCGTGTCCGGGCAAGGAAATTTTCCATCGTTGCTGCCAGCCGCCGTGTGAGAGCACATAGCCCTCGCCCTGTGCAGGAAAAGAGGCAGGGTTGATCCAGAAACTGATCGTCGCGTTATCAGAATTGAGATGCGATGCAGCCGGGGCAGTCACTCCGCTTTGCACGCCATCAAAATACAGGGCGCTGTTGGCCCAGCCGAAACGGTCCTGTACCAATTGGGCGCCGTTTACGGATGCATCATTCGCAAAGGACGAAACATCCTTCGCGTGGCCCGAAAAGGGGTAATACGCCGCAGGGGTCTGCGCGTATAGTCCTGTTGCTGCAGCCATGCAGCAGAGCAGAAAAACAGATAGTCGTAAAAGCTCCTTCATTTGTACCGATTTTATGGTTAAAAGACTCATATCTTCACAAAGCGACCCGAAAAAACAGCGCCCTCCACCGAGGCGAGCACTGCGTATATTCCGGGACGAAAATTATTTACATCCAATGCGAATTCATTTCCGCTTTCGCTAAACGCCTCCATCACCAAGCGCCCCGACAGATCATACACCCGCACCCGTACCGGCTTGCCGGCATAACCGGGTATGCCGACCACTAACTGCTCCGATGCCGGATTGGGAAACAGCAGTAAGGTGTTGTTTTTGAAACCCGGCTCCAACTCCACCGAGGATACCACTCCCTGCTCAAAGAGCAGGCGCGCCGCAGGCGGCGCCAGCGCATAGTCGAAGATTTTCACCTCGTCCATCACACCTCTGAAATTGTAATTCGCGTCGCCCGGAATCATCTGTCCCATCAGGAAAGATAAGGCCGTGGTGCGAATCAATCCGTTCAACGCTTTGTAGCTGTGCAACTCGCCGTTGAGATACAGTGCCATCAGACCGTTGTCGTAGGTGGCGCTGACGTGGTAAAAACTGTCGGTTTGCAATGGAACGAGCGCATCCAGGTCGGCAATGCCGGACAGTGAATTGATCGTCCAGCGGAGGTATTTGTCGGGGGTGATGGAGAGTTTCCAACGATTTTGCCAACTCCCGTGCGACAGCAAAAAACTCTCCCGATCGGGCAAGGTGTTGGGCCGGAACCAACAACTGACGGTGATGCCGTTCTGGAAATTGAGAATCGGACTATTGGCCACGGCGATGTGTTGCGCGCCGCCGTTGAAGTAATACGCGCTTTGCGGCACGCCGAGGCGGTCGGCAGTGAGGATGGCGCCGTTGGGCTGCCCGTGCAATTGATTACCGCTTACATCGAGGGCATTGCCGCTAAAAGGATAATCGGCTATGATGTTGCCGGCGGCCGTATTAAAAACTTTCACCAGAATGGGAGTAGCCAACGAGGCCGACAGGTTCTCCGGGTCGGTCGCGGTGACCGTGATTTGATAAATGCCCGGAGCAAGCGGCGCCGTCCATTGCACTGAACTACCCGCACCGCTGAAAATCCCACCGGAAGCGGTCCAGGCATAAGTCAGCGGTTGGTCATTGGGATCGGAGGCGATGCAATGGAGCAACAGCGATTCGCCGGGTGCGAGATAAGGCTCACTCTTTTGAATTTCAGCAATTTGCGGCGGATAATTGATTTCCTCCACAATGCTCAGCATCAGCGTCGCCGTATCCCGATTGCCTTCGGGGTCGCTCACAATACAGCGGATTTCCACCTCCCCGGTAAAAGTTGGAGCGCTGAAATTCACTTCTCCACTCTCGCCCTCTATCATACCTGCATCAGCGCTCCATTGGTATGTAAATTGATCTGAATCAGCATCCGAAACAGTGCAGTAAAGCGTCGTGCTCATGCCGGTTTCGAGCGGATCAAAAGCCGCAGCCAGCGCTTTGATGCGCGGCGACCAGATAAAGGGCTGCGCACTCTGCCGGAAATCCACCACCACGCCGTTGACCAGCATTTTATTCCGGTCATAAGTAACCGCACCCCCTGCCGGGCAAACCGTCACCAAAACCGCCTGATTGGCCGGTATGGTCAGGTTGACCGTTCCGCTCACATTTTGTAAAATAAAATCCTCCAACAGGGCTTCGTAGAGATCAGCCGGCGTGGCTCCTGCATCGAATTGCACTACGCGGGGCGTGTTGTATGAATTGTACAATAAATAAGTCGGGTATGCCTCGTCGCGGTAAAAATCAGTTGCCAATACATTGATTTTCAATATTCTGTCCACGTCGGTGCGTTGCGCCAAAGCGCCGAGATAACCGATGGAGGAAGTTCCGTACAGGGCGAGGTTGGTGGCCGCCCAGCCGCCGTTAACTGCATCGCCGGTGGAGTAAGGTGTAAACCCCTGCCACACCTGCCGCAAGGCCTCATAGCCGATGACCTGCTGCGGGTCATTGGCGGCAGACCAGGCCGAAGCGTCCTGCATATTGGCGGGTAAAAATCCCGGAAAGAACAGCCGTGTGGCATTCGACATGTTGAGCATCCATTTGCCGATAGCACGGGCGAACCGCTTGTCGTAGCGCACCATCGGCACAAGTGCCGCCGCCTGTTGTACACCGTTCAACTGGAAAGCATAATCGTTGCCGGCGTCGTTGGCTTCTCCCACCAAGCCCGACACGCTGAAGCCGCCCCAGTTGCCCACAATGGTTCCCCAGCCGCGCAAATTGCCCCTGTTAAACGACCAATTGACCATCTTTTCCACATCAAGGCCGGCGCCGAGTTCGGCGTTCATTTTGGCAGCGGTGAGCGTGCCGTAGGGCAACTGCAACTCGTAGGAGGGATTGGTCGGCCACTCGTTTAAAAACTCGATAGACCATTCCGCCGCTTTGAGGTACTCCGGATTACCGGTCTTTTTCCAGGCATTGTACAACACCCAGGCAAAAGCGCCCGCCGCTTCGGGTTCGGGCACGCCGCTCGCGTTGGGTTCCATGGTCTGGAATCTCCAGGCCCGATAGTTCATATAGGCCGGGTGCCAGGGGGCATCGCGGCCACCCATGGCACGCACAGCCTCCGCAAAGCGGTCGGCTATGGAGGTAAATTGAAAATCGGACTCCCCTCCCAGGTCCGGGTACAGATCGTATAACTGGTAGAAAAAAACGTTGGGCATCATATCGTACCACCAGTCGTTGCCGCTGCTGGTGGAAGGATTGTTCAGATACAGATTTTCGCCGTTGGCTTTATTAAAAAAATCCTGCGCCATCAGTACCCAGTTCCGGCCAAACTGGTTGCTTTTGTCCACACCCACGAGCGAAGCGCCCACGAGCGATGGTAGCACATTGATGGCCTCGTTGCCGAAGGGCGAATTGGTGCCCACATAAGTATGCTGGCGAAAACTCTCGTTTTGAGGGTAATTAATACCGGTCGGATTGATAAATGATAGAGGCAGGTATTGCCCGGTTTTTTGCAGATCATACACAAAGGAGTCGTATCGCAAGGCCACCGTCTGCCAGTCGCGCATGTTGTACGGCGTCGGCTGATTGGGCATCAGCTCCACGCGGGGCACGGCAATTTGGCCGGGCTGCGCCTGAGCGGTTGAACAACAAATCAAAAAAGAAAGTACGGTATAGATAATTGTTTTATTCATCGGGCACTGTCATTACTGCTAATAAATCAAGGTTAGCAAATCTCAGCAAATAATATACCCACCGATAGTATTATCCTGTGGAAAGGTAGTACTGACAATTCAATACCCCGCATTCTGCACCAACTCCGTATTCAAATCCATCTCCGTTTGCGGAATCGGGAACACTTCGTGCTTGCCGGCCTGAAATCCGGGCAGTACGTCTTTGGCGATGCCCCAGCGCACGAGGTCAAAAAAGCGGTGCAGCTCGAAGCCCAATTCTGCCCGCCGCTCGCGGCGAACAGCCTGGCGCATTTCCTCCTGACCGGAAACAGTGGCAGGCGGCAACGCGGTAGTCGGGTCGGTGGCCTGAGCGCGGGCACGGGCGCGCACCCGCTCCAGCGGCGCCTGCGCTTCCGATATGCGGTTGAGTTCTGTGAGCGCTTCGGCCTCCCAAAGGAGCACTTCTGCAAAGCGAATGGCCGTGTAGTTGATGTCGCCGTCGGCAGGTTGCGATACGACGGCCGTGTCTTGCAAATACTTGCGCGGACTGAAAAACGTGGAGGAAAAAGAGTTTTTATAAATCGTTCCGAAATACGGTTCGTTGTTGGCGGCTACCGTGAAGCGGCGGCGCGGATCGCCCGGCTCAAAACTATTGGCATAAGCCGGCGTCAGCTCTGCAAAACCGTAGCCGTCGAGCTTGCGCGACATCCACCATTGGTTCAAAAAATTGCCCACGCCGAGTTCGAGATTGGCGTGCTGAATTTCCCATACCGATTCTGCATTGTTCTGCGTGTCTTTCCTAAAATTGTCCTGATAATCGGCCATGAGATCGTACAGCCCCAGCGCTTTCACCTTACCCACATATTCCAGCACTTTCTCCCATTTCGATTCGTACAAAAAGGCTTTGGCCGCCAGCGCATACGCGGCGCCTTTGGTGGCGCGCCCCGTTTCCGATGCCGGCTGTACGGCGGGCAACAACGTGCCGGCCTCCTCACAATCGGCTTCAATTTGAGCCAGTACTGCCGCTTTCGGCGTGCGGGGTATTTTGAGCTGATCGGGCGGCGCCACGCTCGTGAACAGCGGCACATCGCCGAAAACCTGCACTAAAAGGAAGTAATAATAGGAGCGCAAAAAAAGTGCCTCGCCTCTGATTTGATTGCGCCGGATTTCGGCCATATCCACTTTGGGCAAATTGTCGAGCACGAGGTTGCACTGCGCAATGCCCTCGTATTGCAACTTCCAAAAGGTATTGAATTCCTCGGTGCGCGGCGTGTAGGTAAAGGCGTCCAATTCCACCAAACCGGGCCGGGAACCGTCGCCGCCGGCAATGGCCTCATCGGAGGTAATTTCGGCGAAAGCCCAATAAAAATTGCCGTTGCGGTTGTTGAACAGCAAAGGACGGTAGGCCGCATTGAGCGCCTGTACGGCATCGGCTTCCGATTGAAAAAACGAACCCGCATCCAGCGTGGCTATCGGTTCCTTGTCCAAAATTCCCTGGCAGGAACTCAGTGCAAAAACCGCTGCAAAAAGAAAAAAAATCGCCTGTTTCATCTTGAATATCTTTTTGTTTGTAACTGTTTAGGTCTCTATTTCAGCTGCGAGCTTCGAGTCCTCAAAACTCCACTTGCAGGCCGGCAATCCAGCTTCTCGGCGCCGGCACGGTGCCCCAGTCAATGCCCACGCTGAGGTCGGACGACAATCCAAGCCCGCGGGTGTCGTTGGCATTGGCCTGAATTTCAGGGTCAAGGCCCGGATATTTTGTAAAGGTCAGCGCATTTTGCACCGTGAGATAAACGCGCAAAGCGCCGATGTCTTTCCAGTTCAACAGGTCTTTAAAATTGTATCCCAGCGTCACGTTGCGCACGCGCATGTACGAGCCGTCGCGGAGGAAGCGGGTAGAAGCGCGGCGGTTGCCGTTTCGGTCATCCACACTCACTCTGGGAATGTCGGTATTGGTGTTGTCCGGCGTCCAGCGGCCCAGAATGTCTTTGTAAGAATTGAAGCCGCGCAATTGCGTTTCGTAAGCGAAATTGCCGTAAAGGAAATACACATCGTTGCCCTGTACGCCCTGCAAAAGGGTGGAAAAATCTAAGTTGCCGACATTAAACCCGGCGGAAATGCCGTAAGTAAAATCGGGGAACGGGCTGCCGACGTGCCGGCGGTCTTTGTCGTCAATGCGATTGTCGCCGTTGAGGTCTTTGAATTTCACATCCCCGGGGCGGGTGAAGTTCGTCTGGAACGGGCTACTCACTATTTCTTCCTGCGATTGGAAAATGCCTTCCATTTCCCACAGGAAAAATGACCCGACCGGATGGCCCGGCTCGGTGCGGGTGATGGGGCCGTCAGACAAACCGAAGCCGCCGAGAATGGGTTCGCTGTCGGCAATGGAAAGCACCTTATTGCGCACCACAGAGATGTTGGCGCCGATGTTGTAGTTGAATTTGGCAACTTTGTTCCGGTATATCAAACCCGCCTCGATGCCTTTGTTTTCAACGGAAGCGGCGTTGACGAAAGGCGGACGGGTAGCGCCTCCGGCCTGCGGCACGGGCACCCGCACTAAGATGTCGTCGGTGCGTTTGCGGAAAGCGTCAATGGTGAGCGAGAAGCGATCTTGCTTCAGGCTCAGGTCTAAGCCCACATTGGTTTGCGTGCTCGTTTCCCACTTGATGTTGCTGTTGCCGATCTCGACGATGCCGGCGCCGGTGGCAATTTGTTCGCCGAATACATACACGAAATCACCGGTACTGACGAGTGAGCTGAAGGGGTAAATCCCGATTTCCTGATTGCCCAACTGCCCCCAACTGCCCCGAAGTTTGAGGCTGGAAATAGCGCGCAGGTTTTCAAAAAATGGCTCGTTCGACAGGTTCCAGGCCACAGACACCGAGGGAAACGTACCCCAGCGGTTGTTTTTGCCGAACCGCGAAGAACCGTCGCGCCGCAGCGAGGCATTGACGATGTAGCGGCTTTTATAAGAGTAGCCGACCTGCCCAAACCAGGACAGTAACGCCCACTCGGTGGCGATGCCCGAAGCGCCGATATTGCTGATTTCGGCAGGCACGCTGCCGCTGATGTATCGGAACAGCGGATCGGTACGGCGGAAGTTGTTGGCCGAGGCGCCGAGGTAGTCGGTATGATTTTGGATGGCCTCCATACCCGCGAGCGCCGATATGCGGTGGTCGCCGAAAGTGCGGTCAAAGTCTATGGTATTGTTCCACACGAGGGTTTGTTCAAACACCCGGCCCTCGTTGAGCGAGGTGGGGTCATATACTGCGACGGAGAGGCGCTCTTTGAACAATTTTTCGCGACCAAACATAAAATCGCCGCCGAGCGTGGTGCGCGCTTTCAGTCCTTCCAAAATGGAGAGTTCGGCATACACATTGCCGAATACGCGATAGCGCTTGATGGTCCAATCGGTGTTTTGCACAAAAACGAGCGGATTGGCATTGCCGTCGCCGAACAAAGTGGGGTCGCCCAACTCGGAGGACACGTTGACGTATCTGCCGTCGGGATAGCGCACCGGAAACAGTGGCGAGGCAATGAGGGCATAGCGCACGCCGCTGAGCTCGTTGCCCGGCCCGAATCCGTCGCCGGAACCGTTGATGACCTTGCGGTCGGTGTGGGAAAAAGCCAGATTGTTGCCGACCCGGAAACGCGGGTTGCCGATTTCACCGTTGAAACGCACCTGATATTTTTCAAAACCCTGGCCTTTAAATACGCCGTCTTGCGAGAGGTACTCCCCGGAGATGTAAAAACTGCCCGACTCGCTGCCACCTCTGGCCGATAGCGAATACCGCTGCATCGGCGCCGGATTGAACATCAAGTCTAACCAATCGGTATCCGGGAGGGAATCTAAAATAGCAGGGTCGTAAGTGGGGAGTTGATTGGCCGGGTTGCGCAGCAGGTTGGCGTTGATGATTGCTTCGTTGCGCAGCGTGAGGTATTCTTCCGCATTGAGCAACTCCGGCAATCGCACCGGTTCCTGTACCCCTATGTAAGACTCGAACGTGAACACCGGTTTGCCCGTCTTGCCTTTTTTAGTCGTGATGAGCACCACGCCGTTGGCCGCTCTGGCGCCGTAAACAGCCGCAGCAGCAGCGTCCTTCAGGATTTCGATAGACTCAATGTCGGTGAGTGAAAACATGTTGAGGCCGCCGGTAGTCGGCACGCCGTCTATTACATACAATGGATTGTTATTGCCCAGCGTGCCTACGCCGCGAATGCGCACGGCAATATCATCGCCCGGCGAGCCGGTAACCTGTGTGACCGAGACCCCCGGCGCCTGCCCCTGCAATGCCTGATCGAGGCCCACTACCACCAATTTACTGATGTCCCGCGCTTTCACCGAGGTAATGGCCGAAGTGACGTCGCTGCGGATTTCCCGCTTGTAGCCGGTCACTACGACCTCTTGCATAAGCTTGTATTCCGGCGCCAACGCGATTGACAATACCGCCTGGCCCTCCAGCCGCAGTTCCATCGGTTCATACCCCACATAGCTGACCACGAGCACCGCTTGCGACGAGGATACATTGAGTTGGAACGTCCCGTCTAATTCGGTGATCGTTCCTTTGCCGGTGCCTTTTTCGAGCACCGTAGCGCCGATCAGGGGCAACTTGTCTTCCGAAGAAGTCACGGTACCGGTGACGGAGAAGGGCTGAGCGGTGGCCTGGGTTAAGATTAAAGTGGAAAGGATAAAGGTTAAAGTGAAAAGGATAAAGGTTAAGGTGAATTGCCCCTTGCCTTTTGCCCTTTGCCAATTTGCCCTTTGCCCTATGCCCTTTACTCTATGCTCTCTGCTCTCTGCCCTATGCTTAAAATCATCCATAGCAATCATTGTTTAATTCGCTTTGGCAAATTTCCCAAATGAAACACAGCAGTAGTGATATGATTTTGTAATTTAATGATACTTTTGTGAGCAAGGCTCAAACACGCCCGTCATGAATATATACCGCGAAATAACGCCTCTCAAATCGCAGGACGTCTTTGTCGTGCTGGATTCCCTGAGCAACGGGTTCGATTATCCCATTCACAACCACCCGGAGTACGAACTCAACCTCATTGCCGGCATATCGGGCACCCGCATCGTAGGAGA
This sequence comes from Saprospiraceae bacterium, assembly GCA_019638385.1. Taxonomy (GTDB): domain Bacteria; phylum Bacteroidota; class Bacteroidia; order Chitinophagales; family Saprospiraceae; genus UBA2329. The sequence continues at coordinate 69,124 of JAHBTW010000010.1, forward strand.
CTCCACCGAGCGCTACACCGATTTCGACTTAGTGCTGCTCGGCCCTTATGTGTATCACAAATGGGACGGCGACCGCGAATTGCAGGACAGCGGGCAGCCCTATCGGGTCGTTACCATTCAGTTTGCCATGGATTTGTTCAGCGGGCAAATGTTTCAAAAGGAGCGGTTTTTGAAAATTCGGAAATTGCTGCAGGAATCGGGGCGGGGCATCAAGTTTCAGCAAAAAACCTTTGAAGAAGCCATGCCCCTCATGCTCAGTCTCACCGAAGACAAAGGGTTCTACAACCTCATTGAGTTTTTTCAGTTGCTCGACCTGTTGTCCAATTCCACCGAGGCCGTCACGCTGGCCAGTGAAGGGTTTTCGCCCAGAGGACTGCGCTCCGAGAGCAACCGCATTCAGGTGGCGTATGCCTACATTTTGAAACACTTCACCGATTCGAACCTCAAAATAGCCGATGTGGCAGAGCAGGTACACATGAGCGAATCGGCCTTCAGTCATTTTTTTCAGAAGTACGCTTTTCGCAGTTTCACCCAGTTTTTGATTGATCTCCGCATCGGGCATGCCTGCAAAATTTTACTCGATTCCGACGACACGGTCAGTCAGGTGAGCGCCAAATCGGGTTTTAACAACCTGGCCAATTTCAACCGGCTGTTCAAAAAATACCGCTCTTGCACGCCGGTGGAATACCGCAAGCGCTATTTGGAGAAAAATGATTTTGACTGGACGAAGCAGGTCACGCCCTGGCAGTTTTTGCCGGCCAAAAATCAGGGCAGCTCAATAGTGCAGCCCCTGGCGTATTCTACCAAGTTGATTCATTTTTAAAACTACTTCCCCCTACCTTCGCGTTTCAAAACAATACAGCAAACCATGCCCAAAATCCTCGTCACCGGCGGCTGCGGCTACATCGGAAGCCATACCATCGTAGATTTGATCAACAACGGCTTTGAGGTAGTCAGCGCCGACAATCTCTGCAATTCAGATGAACGCGTATTGGACGGCATCGAAGCCATTACCGGGCGCAGGGTGCAAAACTATGCCGTTGACCTGTGCGACCTCGCCGCCACCCGACAGATTTTTACAGAACATCCCGGCATGGCCGGCATCATCCATTTCGCTGCGCTGAAAATGGTGGGCGAGTCGGTACAGCAGCCGTTGCGCTATTTCCACAATAACCTCAACAGCCTGCTCAACGTGTTGGCCTGTATGCAGGAATTCGGCGTCCCCAATCTCATTTTTTCTTCCTCCTGCTCGGTGTACGGCAATGCCGCCGAACTGCCCGTGACCGAAGATACGCCCTGGCAGGAAGCCGAATCGCCATACGGCAGAAGTAAACAAATGGGCGAGCAAATCATCCGCGATGCGCTGCCGGCAACGCCCGGCTTGCAAAGTATGCTGCTGCGCTATTTCAACCCCGCCGGCGCCCACGAAAGCGCCCTCATCGGAGAGGCGCCCACCAATGCAGCCTCCAATCTCGTGCCGGTCATCACTGAAACCGCCATCGGGCTGCGCCCCGAAATGACGGTGTTCGGCGCCGACTACCCCACCCGCGACGGAAGCTGCGTACGCGACTATATCCATGTGATGGACCTCGCCGATGCGCATACCAAAGCGCTGCAATATGTATTGGAAGGCCGGAATGCCGCGCCCTGTGAAGTGTTCAACCTCGGCATCGGCGAAGGCGTGACGGTGTTGGAAGCCATTCGCGCTTTTGAAAAAGTATCCGGAGTGGCCCTACCCTACCGCCTCGGCTCGGCCCGGCCCGGCGATGTGGTGGCCGTGTATGCCGACAAAACGCGCGCAGCCCAACTCCTTGGCTGGACCCCCTCCCGCGATATTGAGGATATCATGCGCAGCGCCTGGGCCTGGGAGCAACGACGTAAAAAGGGATCATCAACCTTTGTGCGCGACAACCACATATCGGGTTGACGCGCAACTATCGGCATCTGCGGGAATGGGGGCTAAAGAAAGGGCATCAAACAATTCCACCCGGCCGCCGAAGGCTTTTTCAAAACTGCGCCGCACCCGGTGAAGCGCCGGCAAATACCGCCGATGCCGGCCTGCATCCGTCACTTCCATGTAGCCTTGTTGAAAACTGACGTTCACAATTTCGCTCTCCTGAAACAAGGCGCCGCCTTCCTCCACCAAATGAGGCGTGCGCAGGGAGATGACATTTCCGTCCGAGGAGAACAGTACATTGGGGTACCAGCGAATGTGATCGGGTGTGATGAAGTCGCCCACAAACCAGCCGCCGGGCCGCAGCAAAGCAGCCGCGCGTTGTACCGCCTCGTCGAAGCGCCGATGGTCCAGATAGTGGAAAACATTCAGTCCGCTGAAAAGCAAATCCCATTGGCCTGCCCCGGTTTCGAATGTAAGAATATCGCCTTCCTCCGCGCGAATGCGCCGGCCCGCCTCCGACACCATCGCCGGCGAAATATCCATACCGAGCAGCTTGTCGTATGGCGCCCCCAGCGCTTCGATCATATACTCTTCCACTAAGCCCGTACCGCAGCCGACGGAGAGGATTTTGGCATCGGAATAATCAAACACATATCTATCGGCAAAAAAGCGCAGGTATCCGGCCATAAAATCGTCGAGGCAAGGCCGGCATATCACGGCATCATACAACTCGGCATAGCGGTGGAAAGCATCCTCGATCTGCCCGGCATAGCCGCGCTGGAGCCGGGCCATTTCGCGCAGTTCCTGATTCATGATTTTCCAATACACAGAGTCGGTGCTGTGGCCCTCCGCGTCGGTGCGCTCGCGCAGGCAAAAGGAGATGCGCTCCCGGTGTGCCGGCGATTGCAGCGCTTCCATGACGGCGGGCAATTGTTCGGCGCCACGCGCTATGCCGGCATCGGCCATGCGTTGCATGCGGCGTTGCAATTCGATCAAATAGCGCAATTGTGTGGGAAAATCTGCTTCCGGACCGGGTTCTTCCCGAACCACATCGGCGGGCGGCAATGCCAAAAACACGCCGCCATCCACTCGCTGAATGACCTGCCGGTGCAGATCGAATACGCGGGCCTCTCCCGTGATGTTTGGCTTCGGTTCCGGGGTGCCGTACACATGCAGCGAGAGAAAACGTTCATCGCCGGGGTTGCCCATCTGATGTACCAAACTATGGCTGACACTCACGGCCTCGCCGGGTTTGAGCATCCAACGGGCCAGGGTGCGGATGGTATCTTCCTCCACATGAAAAACAGCGTGCTCGGCCGCACCGAACACCTGCACAGTGCCGTATTGGGTAAAACCGTGATCGTGCAGCCCCGAAAAATCGCCGGGTTGCCACGACATGACCATGATCTCAAAGTGCTCTTCTTTGTAAACCAGTTTCCGGCCGTAGCTGTCGGCCACAGGATGATCGAAATCCGCCCAGGACAGGAGATCTTCTTCCCGAACCCCGGCTGCGAGCACGGCGCGCCGAAGCTCCATCGGTTTGAGTTGTTTGCTGTTGCGGAGGGTGGTTGCGATGTGCCGGAGGGATGTCGGCAATTGGTCGAACGGAGAAACGGATGTGGCTGTCAAGATGCTTGTTTTTTTTGAGCGGCGCTTTTCGCTTGCCGCAACAAGTCTAATGCTTTGAGAAGTACATTGGTTTACCGCGTGGTCCGTTTTTCGAAAGGTACACTCAGGCTTTCTTCACTTTATCCGGCCAGAGCAAACTGGCCGCCACCATCACCACTAAGCCCACCCCGGCCCCGTACAACAGGCTGGGCAATTCGCTGCCCCGAATTTCAAAAAACAACCACACGGCCAGGCCGATCGTCATGGAGGACAGGGCGCCCACGTTGGAAGACCGTTTCCAATACATGCCGAGCGCCAGCGGAAAAAACAGCGATACCAAACTAAAGGCCGATGACTGTCCCACCAACTCGTAAATATTGGCGCTCCAACTCGCCATGATCGCGGATAATATGGCCACAAAAACGACCGACATTCGCATGATGCGCAAGAGCGATTTATCACTTACACTTTTAAAATAAGGCTTTATCAAATTCTCGCCGATGATGGTAGCCGGCGCCAGCATAGCACCGGAAGTGGTGCTCAAAATAGCCGACAATAAAGCCCCGAAAAACAATGCCTGCATGGCCGTACTGCTGTGTCGGAGTACCATCTGAGGAATGAGCATCTGCGGGTCTCCGTCACCGGTATCGGCATACAACATGCGGCCCGCCAGCGCAATAAATAGCGGAATGAACCCAATGGTCAGGTACATGAACCCACCGATGTAGGCAGCCCGCACCGAGGTGTCGGCATTTTTGGCCGACATCACCCGCTGAAAAACATCCTGCTGCGGAATAGAGCCCAGGCCGATGGTGATCCAGGCCGCGACGTAATGCGCTATGCTGTGGAAGTTGCCTTCCGGCAGAAAATGAAAAAACCCCTGCGGCGTGGAAGCGAGCACCGTGGAAACGCCGCCCGCAGCCTTCGCCATCGAAACGGCCAATATGACCAATCCGATGATGATGATGATGGTTTGGATAAAATCTGTAATGGATACGGCCCACATACCTCCGATATAGGTGTAAAAAACGACCACACAGGTGCAGAGGATGATGCCCCAATGAAAAGGAATGCCCGTGAGCGCCGTGAGTACCACTGCCATAGCGACCAATTGCGCCGCTATCCAGCCGAAGTAAGAGGGCACAATGAGAATGGCCGCTACCAATTCGGCAGTGCGACTGAAGCGGATGCGAAAAAAATCCACAAAGGTGAGCAGGTTCATTTTGTAAAAGCGCCGCGCAAAAAAAGCGCCCACCAAAATGAGACACAACGCCGCCCCGAAAGGATCTTCCACCACGCCGATCAAACCGCCGTCCACAAACTGCGAAGGCGCGCCCATGATGGTTTCAGAACCGAACCAGGTAGCAAACATAGCCGACGCCGCAATGACCAAAGGCAAGCGCCGGCCCGCCATCACAAAGTCGCGGGTGTTCTTCACACGGGTAGAAGCCCACCAACCGATGGCGATGGTAACCAGCATGTACAGCCCGATGGAGAGTAACAGCATCCGTTTTTTTACTGCAAAAGAAAGAAATACTCCAAAAAAAAAAGCAGCCTCTATGGGCGTACCATAAAAAGGCTGCTGCAAAAACCAACTTCAAAAGGGTTAAATAACGTGGCTCTTTATGTCATGGAACTATAGAACGAACGCAACCCTCCGGCAGTCAGATTAGTATGAATACTCTTCAACTTATTGCCAATCAGCAATTTAAGAGAATATGATTTGTCGGAATCGGTATTGGGAGTGTCAGTTTTCGGGGGGAAATCGGCTTTTTATTTCTGTCTGTAATTTAATGCCCACAAAAGTATCTTTTTTTTAGATGCCGCGCAAGTGGGGAGCGGCCCCGGCAAGGGCTGGAGTGTTGTCATTCCGCAGCGCAGGGGTTGCCATTCCGTACCACGCTGCGACATGGGGAGGAATCTGCACCATCACGCCAAGAGGGCCGTAACGTATGCAGATTCCTTCGGACTGACAGGAGCAGCACGCTACTCCTTCACAAGCCGCAACACCTCCTGTTGTGCTCCGACCCTCAGGCGCACGAGGTATATGCCGGTGGGCAAGTTGCTCAGGTCTAATTCATGCTGCAAGGCGCCCGCAGGCAGCACGCTGCGTTGCAACAGGCGGCCCTGCATGTCCAGCAGAAACAACTCGCCGTCCTGTACTGCACGCTGCGACAGGCGCAGGGTGATGCGGTCGCCGGCAGGGTTGGGGAAAAAATTAAAGGTTAAAGGGGAAAGGTTAAAGTGGCGGAAGTCGAGGGCAACGGTGTTGAAATACTCCACCACGCCGTCGAAGTCCACTTGCCGGAGGCGGTAGTAGTTCAGGCCGGGCATCGGGTTTTCATCTAAAAGACTGTACGTCTGCGGCTCAGTGGTAGTACCCGCACCGGATACGCGACCGATTTCCTTCCAATCCAGCCCATCCCCACTGCGCTCCACGGCCATGTAGTCGTTGTTGAGTTCTGTGGCGGTAGCCCAACTCAGCAGCGCCGTTTTTTCGTCCTGTTTTTCGGCTTTGAAATAAAGCAGTTCGATGGGGAGAGGCGCCAGGACATTGACAACCCCGCCGTTTTCAGTAAAATAAATGATACTTTGATTCGTGGCCAGCGAAACCGGGTGCCCCCAGCTACCGGTTGCTAATTGGCCCTCACCGCCAAGCTCCAATGTGCCGGCCGTGTGTACAAAACTCGCCAGATTAGCTTTTGATAAAATAGCAATGGAAAACTTTTCAGTGATATCACGAGCCGCATTAAAGGTTACAGGGCCGGCAATGTTATCGAAAGTCAAATTTTTCACCATGAGCGGCAGTCCTGCTCCGGTATTTTGAGCCGTGAACCCATTGTAGATGTAATTGGCGCCTATGTTGTACCTGCGAATGCCCGACACCTGTACATTGCCGGTAGCGCCCACGGTAGAAATGCCCGCCGCAGAACGGATACCGAGCGTAGCATCGGCTTCCAATGTGAACTCGCCGCCGCCGGTCACCGTGGTTTCCGGGCTTTCCATTTGCAGGTACGCGCCGCTTTCTACCGTGAAGTTGATCAGATTGGAAACCGTGGCGCCCGATGTATAAACCTGCGGCGCACCGGCCCCCGTGAAGTTGATGGAGCCGAAGCCGTTGGCATTACCGGAAGTTTTGGTGAGCGTTCCTCCTGAGATGGTAAAATCGCCGCCCACATTGAGGATGCCCTCAGCGTTTGCGCCGGCCATATCGTATAGGCCGTCGGTTTGGGTAAAACTGCCTTTAATATTGACGATGGACGCATTGGCCGTCCCGCTTACCCGGTGATTAAAGTCGCCGCCGGTTTTGATAAAATCCCCGCCCAGATTGATAACAGCGGGGCCGTTTCCATCTTTCATATTAAAAGTGCCGCCCGACATCTGGAGGTTACCCGATATGTTCAGGGTGACGTCGCCGCCGGCATTATTGAGCCGGAAGACGCCCGCCGGCAAGAAAAAATTGCCGCCAACGTCCAAAACCACCGTACCTCCGCCGTTATTCAGACCGATCGGCCGGGTTGCCGGGCTACCGTTGTTGAGCGTAAAATCGCCCGCCACGGTAAGGGTACCGGAGCCGCTTGGCACGAGGAAGCCTGTGTTGGCGCCCGCGCCGGCGTCCAAAAACGGCCCTACTTGAAAATCCCCGAACGTTTGGCCCAGAAGATTGGAAGGGCCGTTCGTTGCACCGGGCCAATTCCCGATGGTCACTAAAGACTTGGGGTGCCAGGTGGCGGTGGGCACCACTCGGTCGCTCCCCGTCCGCATGAGGATGTATGTGCCGCCTTCGCGGAACTCAATGGCAGCACCGGCAAGGATATTAAAAGTGCCGTTAGGGGTCGGGGTTGTTATGTCGCCATGATATACGATGCCGGATACATCCAGATCAATGCCGGGGCCATTTGCAAGGGTGAGATCATCGTTCACCACCAAAATCCCTCCTTTTTGCACCAACACCTGATCCGCCGTCACAGCCGCAGTGATCGTCACGGTATGCCCCAGGCGAATTGCAATTTCGCCATCGGCCTGAGTGGGCGTACTGGTAGGTCCAATGCCTTTGACAGCAACATGCCCGGCAGCCCATTGTCTGGCTGCTGAGTAGTTGTTAAAAGTACCCGGATTGAGATTAGCAAGGGAGTGGGTTCTGTGCGCCGTCACCATTTTGGCATGTGCCGTACCGACATTGCCGGTATAGCTGTTTACCGGATCGCCAAAACTGCCGGGAGTACCTATATTATTACCGTCGCCCTCCGAGTGTGCAGCGGCTATCCTGATCATATTGGCATTTGCAGGAAAAAAGCCCGGGTTAAGAGGCGGAGGATCCGCCGCATTGGTATTACCGGCATCCGGTATGGCTGCCACCGGCAACAGCTCGTAAGTACCCGCTGTAATGCGATACGCAATATGAGCGCTGCGTTCTGCGCCGGCGGTTACACCCAGCGTGGCGCCTTCCGTGCCGTCGGCTACCCGATACCAGGCACGACGTACCCGATTGCCTGCAATACTGGGGGCATTGGGGTAAAGATCGGTCCAGCCGGCGGGCGTGCCGGGGTCGGTCGCATCGTCGGCGGCGTCCACCCAAAAAACGAGCAGGAGATCGCCCGCCTCAATATCGTCGGGCAGGGCCACGATGTGCAGGGTACCTGCGGGGTCTGTTTTCGCGCTGGAGGCTGTTCCGCCTACTTCCGGGAAAGCGCATTGGGGTATCCATTTCATAAGGGTACCGTCGTAGCGCTCCCAGGTACAGCCGTCGTTCCAGTTGCCGGACTTTCGGCTGCGAAAATCGCCGTCGTTCTGCCCCTGCGCTGTGGCGCCGATGAGCAACATGCCGGCCGTTAGTATGGCAATGGATAATGATGTCAGTAGATTGGCGCAACGCCGGATGTGCATCCACGGACGAGCGATCCTTTTTGCCTCGCGAGTTTTTTGCTTTCTCATAATATGTTGGATTTTGTTTTCAGCCGCACAAACTATGTCTCGAAAAGTGCGAAAAGCCGGGTACAAACAATCGGTACCGACGAACAAAAATATTAATTTTTTCCAGAAAACAAAAGATCGGCGCTTTAATGTGGTGGCCATCACTCCTTTTGCGGTTTCTTTACATTTTTTGGGTTAAGTGCAATTGCACTGAATTAGTACGTTAGTTTGGGATTCAGGACGGAAAAAACGGCTGTTGCCCGGCGCTGACGGGCTAAGCGAAGCCACTCTCCGCCCGGAGGCTCCTTACCTCGAATGCCCTGATCGCCGCCGGCTTCTGTGCGGATGACAAATTTCCCGGTTTTTTGATGTATTCCAAAAGCGCCGTTAGCATAGCCCAATACCCAATCGCGTACGCTTTCGGCTCTTCGAACTGCCAGCCCCGGCGTTTTGGCTTCCGTATCATCCGTAAAGCCTTTGATGGTGAGTATAATCTGCTCGCCGGCTTGCAAGTCCTTTTGCAACACGCCCAGTACTTCGCGCAACCGCTCCTCAAAGGAGGCGGCATTCCCGTTCAACTCCTGATCGAAAAAATTGCTTATGTCGAAGGTAGCGGTTCCGATGTTGTTCTGTTGTACCTGTTGTCGGGGCATCGCATATTCCTGCCTTTTGGCATAATACTGCCGCAGTAAATCGCTGTATGCGGCGCCGGCAGCGGCGGGTATATTTTCATCAAAATACAAAACCGTTTCGCCGGAAAAAGGCAGGCGCGTGGGTTGGCGCTCTGTCACGCCGGGCGAAACGACCGGACAGTTGGCAATGCACTTACCTGTTTTATCAATGTTAAAGGTTTCTCTTTTTTTGTTTACGACAAGACTAACCTGCGCACGACCGTTGGAAAAATCGCCGGCACGCTCAAATTGCGGCGCGATGACTTCCCGTCCCTGCCGGTCTAAGTAGCCCCACAAATCGGCTTCCGCCCTCACTAAGCCGTCGCGCAGAAAGCCGAGACTGCGATAGTTGGGCGGAATCACAATTTTGCCCTGCGCATCCACATATCCGAAGCGAAGGCCCGCCCTCGATTGCTGCTGCACACGGTACCAGTCGCCGCCGGCATCGTACTCTATGAGGTTGTATAAGGCTTCTATTATCACCCGGCCTTTTGCGTCGCGCAGGCCGTACAATCCTTTAGAGGCAAAGGTTTGCAGGCGATTGGGATCGGTAACGACGGGCGTCAATCTCTTATCTGGCAGTGCTTCACCGGGGGTTATGAGGTATGACTGCTGAGCCGTTTCATAATCTCGTTTTTCAAACCGGATACTCAGTGTTTTGCCGCCGGCAGTAGCGGGTAAAGTGAGGTTGTAATAACCGTTTCTATCGCTTTGCGCCTGAAAAGCAGCAGCGCTCACGGTCACCCCCGACACGGCAGCTCCACGGTTGGCATCTAATACCCTGCCCCTCAGTTGGATAGGCTTGGCCTCGTCTTCAGGAAGCGGCAGATCATTGATTGCTTGCCCCGATAGCGGCAGACAGCGGTCGGCAGCCCATAACATTTCGGCATCGGCCACACCTCCGGCGCTGAGGTCTATTTCATGGGCCTTATGAAACCAATAGCACAATCCATCCGGCCAATAGGTTTCCGGGCTGAACTCGTAGCTGGAATCAATTTCCCACACGAGGTACTCCACCGTGCCTTTGTTGAAATACAGCACCGCCGCATTTTTGAAAAAAGAGAGGGAGTCTTCGGCGGACAGCCCGGCCAGCAATTTTGTGCATTCCGCCAACATTTTATTGGCAGACACCGTATCGCCGGCGGCTACATAGTCGGCCAGAAACATCTCTTTGTACCAAAGCATTTCTCGCGGCGTGGAAATGCACATATCCACCTCCTGATAAGTTGAAAATTCGCTGTTGCCGGGGCACACGTTGAAGGAAGGGCTATAGGCCAACACAAACATTGAAAACAAAAACCACAGCGGCAAGGCCCAAAGCCAGTCTTTCCAGGCCGGGCTTAGGTGATTGACCGGTGCGGCCAGCCGTTTCAACATTTGAGGAATGACGAAATCGGCCCGGCCCGGCGGCTTCTTCATGTACCGGAACGCCACCGCATCCATGGTGTGGCCCGCTGCCTGCAATCCCTCAAGTTCGTCTTGTAACTCGGCGCGTTTGCGGGCGCTTTGGGTAAACGCCAATTCATTGAGCGCCGCGTTGGCGCGATACTCTTCATAAGCCACCGAAGCGGGATCGGGTTGCGCGCCTTGTCCCAAAAGCTCATGGATCGTGTGCCGCACGCGTTCCTCCAGCCCCCGCTCTGCCAGATAATCTATCAGTTCCGAACGAGCGGCCTCCGGGATGCGCCCCGCCACAAACCAGGGCAGGCGCGTCAACTGAAACGCGTTGTCGAAGTGCAACAAGGGCGCTTCCTGCGACGACAATTCCTGGCCAAGGGCGAGCGTAAGCTCCCATTGCAGCAAGGGATATACGGCACAGGCGGCAATCCAATCGAGCACGGGTTGCGAAAAGTGTTGTTGCAAAGAAGGAATCAAATCGCCCTCCAATCGGATGGGTTCCAGGGGGAGGTCTTCCATGCCGGCAATCATCTCCGAAGTATTGCGGGGGTCCAATGCGTCCAACTGCTCTACGGCTGCGCCCCAGCCCTCCATCGTGGCCGGCAATACGGCAAACAATTCGCCGAGGCGGTCTTCGTTTCTGCCCCAACTGCGCAATGGCATGGGCGAGAGCAAGGCCCTGCGCCGCCAGTCGGCGAGCAAGGAAGTCCATCGCTCTAAACGGCCGCTCAGGGGGCTGAGCAGTTGGCGACCGTGGCTAAGCACCAACAGGCGGGAGTTGCCGAAACGGTGCTGCAATTCGCGCAGCGGGATGCCGCCGGGGTGTTTTTCATTAAAACAAAGCCGGAGGTCTCCCTCAAAAAAATAGCGCTCAAGCGGCGCTTCCTGCCGCCGAAAATGGCGAAACATCCAATCGAACAGCATGGCGCGGTGGTCGTTGGGGCTTTGGCGATCAATGAGCAGCAGGTAGTCGGGCGGGCTGGTGAGTTGGCGGTATTTGAACTGTGCCATACCCAATTTCTGTACAGTGGCGCGTATGGTGGCCGGAATGTCAAGGGCAAACATATCCTCGCGGGTGCGGCGACGCAGCAGGTTGAGCAATTGCGGCGCCGAATCGCCGGGGACGATATAGCCGGGGTTTTCGATGCGGAATGTCCAATTGTAAGGAGGCTTTGTTCGTTCCTCTACGGCAGCGGAAAGATAGCGGCGGCGGCGTTCGCGCCATTGCAACAAAGCCCACAAGCCCACGGCGGCCAAAATAACCATTGCCGTCTTGGCCACCCAGGCATATTTTCGGTAAAGCCCGATGATGAACTGCCGGCCCTTGTCGGGTAGCAGGCTGTTGATGTCGCGAGGGTAAGGCAATATTTTTGCGGCAGGCCCCGGCTCTCCGGCGCCCTTCACCAAGTCCATACCGGCCAAGGCATCGGCTGCATCTTGTCCGGCGCCGGGTTGTAACACAATTACAAAAAAAGTAGTGTCCCTGCGGGAAGAAGAAAAAATGGCTTCGACCGGCACGGTATCGCGGGCAAAGTCAAGGGAATCTTTGGCAATGTAGGTGAAACGCCCGGAGTTTTCCACCGCAAAAGCCCCGAAGACCGTATCGGCGCCGGCGGTTCCACCCGGCAGTAACACCGCGAGCAACAGCGAATCGCCCTCAAACTTGCGCACATACTGCACGAGTGTATCGCCAGGTTGCAGGGCATACTCCCGGTAGTCGGGCGGAGGCAAGGCCAGCGGCTCAAAGTGAACGACTTGTTTCAAACCCACCCCCGCTACAATGGCCAGCAATTGGGCTGCCAGCCATATCCGGCGCTTTCTTTTGGATGCCACTGTGCGACGGATGAAATACCCGGCCGCCAAAATGGACACGAGCACCAGGGCGATGGTAGGATTGCGCCAGGGCTGAAACACTTCCACGTCGAGCAGATAACCGCCCAATATGCTGAACAACCCCGTCATGACTAAGAGCAAATTGCGCCACACGCGGGCTTCGTACTTATACACCGCCGTGACGGAAGGCGCCGCTGCGGCAGCTATCAAATCTTTTGTACGGGTAAGACACTGGCGAAAGAGTTCGTAAAACTGCTCCTGCTCCTGCCGGTTGCGGGCAAACAAAGGGCACAATAAACTCGCCAGGCGCTCCGGCGGCGTATCCTCCGGCAGGCGGCGCAACAACTCCTGTACCTGCAACTGCTTGCCCGTGCCCATATCGTAGCCGTCGGCTTCGAGGGCAGTGGTCAATTCAGCAAGAAGGTAGTAAATGGTGCTATCGGTCATTGCCGCCTGCTATTTTTTGCGCCGCATAAAGGTAGTGACGAAATAACAACTCCTGTTTTAAAATTATTTTCCGGTAGATGACGAAACCCCGTTGCGCCATCATGGCCCTGTATTCAGCATCGTCAAATTGCTGCGGGTGCAAAATGTCGCCGGGCAACAATCGAAACAGGTGTTTAAAAAATCCGAACCGGTGCGCATCTACCGATAAGAGCAAGGTTCCCTCTGGCGCTACGGCTTGCGCCAATACGTCGAAACTCCTTTCTATATCGTGCACATGATTCACTGCGTTTAGACAAAATACAACCGGATAGGCCGTCGGCGGGCGAAATGTTTCCAGCGCCTGCGTGAAGAACCGTACATAAGGATAGTGCTCCTTTCGGAAAACGCTCAGCCCCGCCTCGTAGGCATCCAACAGCGGATCGAGGGCATCTACGGCTTGTTCCTGCAAAATAATAAAAATGCCCGCCGGACCGCAACCGGCATCCAATACGCGCTCGCCCGGCTGCGGCGCAAAGCCGGCCTCCTCCAGCACCCGGCGCCAGTAAATCGCCTTGCGATGCAGATACTCCGCCGGTTCCTGCCTGCGCAGATACTGCTTCCACCATTTCAATTCCGCTTTTTGTGCCCATTGCCAGCGCAGGTTCATACCGCCCGTTTTTCCTTAGGCAAGCAAAGTAAGGCTTATTCATTATCTTTGGCCATTCATTGTTCAAATTTCTGCTATGCTTTTCGCAAAAGGTACCCGAGTTCGTCTTCGCCATTCTCATGACAAGGGGGTGGTGACGGAAATATTGGACAAAGAACTCCTGATGGTGCAGTTGGACGGCGAAGACATGGAGATTCCCGTTTTCACAGAAGACCTGGAAAGAGCCGAAAACGAAAGCCCCGGAAGAGCGCCCGCAAAAATCATCGGCTCCCCTACCCCGCCCAAAACACCCCCTGCGCCGCCTGCTGCCACCGTAGAAACGCAATACGCCATCCTGAAAAGTTTCGGCATCCAGTTGGCGTTTGATCCGGCTATCGAAGGCGCGTTTCGCCTGTATTTGCTCAACGATACCAACTACGATTATTTATTTCACTTCGCGTTCCTCTCCGACGGAAAGATAAAATTCGATGCCGACGGGAAAATTAATGCCGTGAGCGCGCTGGAATTGGGCACGATGCCAATAGACGATCTCAATGCAACTCCGGAGGCGCATCTGGAGTGCCGCAAGATTATGACCGACGGCCCCGGCCCGCCGATGCACAAAGAATTGAAGATCAAAGCCAAGAAGTTTTTTTCAAAAACCGTAACGGCGCCTATTCTCAATCGTCCGGTACATCTATACCGCATCTTTGATCGCAACGAGTCCTCCCCTGAGCAGGTCAAGCAGGAGGAAGACCTCAAAACTTACACCCTGCGAAAAGCCGTGCCCAACAGTCGCCGCAATCTCAATACCGTACAATTGCCACACGAAGTGGCGGAGTATGCCGGGTTTATTCCCGAAATTGACCTGCACATCGAAAATCTGACGGATCGCGCTGCTAAAATGAGCAACGCAGAAATCATGCGCATTCAGCTATCTCATTTTGAGCGATTTATGGACAAGGCGTTGCGCGTGGGCGCCGAGCGGGTTTTTATCATTCACGGCGTCGGAAAAGGCCGCCTTCGCGATGCCATCGCCACCCGCCTCATGCAAATGGAATATGTAAAAACCTTCCAAAACAACTATCACCCCCGCTACGGCTTCGGCGCAACGGAGGTGATATTGAGGTGAGGAACGTCGAGCAACTTATCCACGCCACGTTCCTTAGCGGTAAAGCCCTTTTTCGGCGTGCGCCATCAGCGCGCTACTACCACGCGCCTTACTTCCCGGCCTTCTTCATGATCAAGCGTGAGCATATAAATGCCCGGCTGAAGCGCTTCCACATTGAAATCGAAAGAAGTAGCGCCGGTATTGATCCGTTGTTTGCCGTATTGACGCGCCACTTGGCCGGCAGTATTATACAAGGTAAATACGCCCTCAAATCCGCGCGACGCCTGTAAATTGATCTGAATAGAACCCTGCGCATACACCGGGTTGGGAGCAATGCTCCATTCATTGAGGTCGGTGATATCGGTCGTGTTCACAATGGTGTTATTCGTTTGGAAAGTACCTGACTGCGTGAACGTGGCACAAGTCCGATAGGCATTGTAAGGCCGTATTCTCCAAAAATAAGAGCGATTCGGCTCCAGCGTAGTGACCGTGTGGTTGTTGGTACCGGAAACAATGATCCGAAGCGGATTGATGGTATAAGAAGCGGCCCGGTCAATTTCCAGCAGGTAAAAATCGGCGCCGGCCACGGCAGTCCATTGAAAATTCACTGCATTGTATCCGGGAGGAATGGCGCCGCCGACCGGATAAGTGAGCACAGGCGTTTCGGTGATTTCGGTTAGGTTGGGCACAAAAGTGGAACGCAGGTAGTTGCGGCTGGAATGATTGTAGTCCGCCCACATCAGGTCCACTTGGGTTGGAGAAAAGTAGTACTCATCTCGTGGGCAGAAGTCAAAATAGCTCATAAACAGTTTCTCATCGGGGTTTATAAAAACGCCCGTAGGGTCTTGAGCAATGTTGTAGTTGCATGTGGGATAGCCCAGACCGTTGTAATCGGGCGGCGTATCGCAGATATAATCTCCTGCAGTGTCGCAGTTGCTGCCGTTTTGCCGCTCGGTGGGTACGCCGCCGGGAGAAATAATGGGGGCCGGATTGCCGATAGACGGCGACCACGGAGTGGCATCCCAGCCATTGTGCGTATGGGCGAGATCAAAAAAATGACCGAACTCATGCGGCAGGGTAACCGAGTTTGCCCTTACCTCACTGCGGCGGATGACGACCCAGTCGCGCTGCGGGTTGTAGTATCCCAGAACGATCGTGGTCTCACCCGGAGTAGGCGCCACCGGAGTGGCGAGGTCCACGATCCAAACGTTGAGCGCTGTGGGATCCCGGAGCAAATTCATTACCGTACCTGCGGTATATTGGGTACTATAGATGGCGTTATTGTTGATGTTGTCGTTCATGCCTTTGATATAAAACTGCATGTCCATGTCGGCGAAGTCTTGATTGAGCCGGCAGAGTTGTTCGAGCACCCGCCAATGTTCTACGCGCCCCTGACCGGCCGTATTGGCTACCAGGTGAAATCTCACCGGCACATACACGGTGCTGCGAAATTGCACCGGGTTATCAGCAAGCGTCTGCTTGTTTCGCAATAAGCGCTCTGTAATTATGTCCTGCCATTCGCCGCCGCTGTTGCCGCATCGGCTGTGATTGGTTTGTGCATGTAGTGCCATCCCACCGCAGAAAAGGAGGATTGCCGCAACCATTAATTTTTTCATCGTCAAAGCTATTTTTAGAAAAATAAATCTCTCTTTCATAATGCCTCATCGGGTCACTACCACCCGCCGTACTTCCCGGCCTTCCTCGTGGTCGAGTGCAAGGATGTATATGCCCGGCTGAAGGGCTTCCACATCAAAGTCAAAAGTAGTATTCCCCGGGTTAATCCGGCGCATACCGTATTGCTGCGCCACTTGTCCGGCAATGTTGTACAGCGTAAACACGCCTTCAAACCCTCGCGCAGCCTCCAGATTGATCTGCATGACGCTCTGTGCAAAAACCGGATTGGGTGAGATGGTCCACTCGTTGAGGTCGGTGATGTCGGTCGTATTTACGGTCACATTATTGGTGCGGAAAGTAGCCACCGGCGTAAAGAGCGCACAGGTACGGTAGGCATTATAGGGGCGTATCCGCCAATAGTAAGTGCGGTTCGGCTCCAGATTGGTGACGGTAAAGCTATTGGCGCCGGACACGATAAAAATGGATGGGTTGATGGTAAAAGTAGCCGCCCGGTCAATTTCCAGCAGGTAATGATCGGCGCCGGCCACCGCAGTCCATTGGAAGTTGATGGAATTATACCCCGGTGCAAATTCATTTTCAATCGGAAAAGTAAGCAGGGGCGTTTCCGTGATTTCTGTAAGATTGGGCACAAAATTGGTGCGCAGGTAGGCGCGGGCGGGCCGGTTGTAGTCCACCCACATCAGGTCCTGTTGGGTTGGTGAGAAATAATACTCATCGCGCACGCAATTGAGGAAGTAGCTCATGAAGAGTTGTTCGTCGGGATTGATGAACGCCCCCGTAGGGTCCTGAGCAATGTTGTAATTGCAACCGCTGAACCCGAACCCGTTGTAATCCGGCGGAGTATCGCAGATGTAGTCGCCGGAAGTATTGCAATTGGCGCCGTCTTGCCGCTCGGTGGGTACGCCGCCGGGCGATGTCGTGGGGGAGGGATTGCCGATGTCGGACGACCAGGGAGTGGAGTCCCAGCCGTTGTGGGTATGAGGAAGGCTGAAAAAATGGCCGACCTCATGAGGCAGGGTCACCCTGCTGGCGCCTGTCTGGTCGCGCCGCATGACGACCCAGTCGCGCTGGGGGCTGTAATAGCCCAAAATGGTACCCTGGCCGCTCCCGCCTGCGGAAGGCGTGGCTACATCCACAATCCAGATGTTGAGCGCAGCCGGATCCCTCAAAAGGTTCATAATGGTGCCGGCGGTATATTGTGTGCTGTAAATGGCGTTGTTGTTGATGTTGTCGTTCAATCCGTTGATATAGAATTGCATATCCAGATCGGCAAAATCCTGATTGAGCCGGCAGAGTTGTTCCAGTACACGACCGTGGGTTACGCGGCCCTGCCCGTTAGTGTTGGCCACCATGTGAAACCGGACGGGGATGTAAACGGTACTTCGGAACTGCACCGGGTTGTCGGCAAGCGCTTGTTTGTTTTGCAGCAGGCGCTCGGTGAGTATTTCCTGCCATTCGCCGCCGCCGTTACCGCAAGGCCCGTCATGCGTTTGCGCTATGCCGAAGGAAGCAGCGCAAAGAAGAAAGATGGTTGCTAAAAATTTCATTTTAATGATTTAAGAACTTTCAAAACAAATACCAGACTACAAAATTAATAAGCCTTTCCCGGATTCTGTTCAAACCTTGTGTATTTTGTCCGACATTAGAGCCATAGCGCCGAAGGCTTTCGTAGAGTAACCCCCTTCATTTGTCTATGCGTACAGGTGTCGGAGGAAACTATTATCTTTGCTACCGCTTATTATTGCACCGAACCGGAAGGACATTGTATGCTTAAAAATTTGAAGTCATTGTTTGTTGTGGAAGAGGCGGGGTCGAGGAAAGCTGCCCCGGCCGGTGACGCTTCTGCCGAAGCAGCCGACGCCCCGTCAAAGGTACACGCCATTCCTCAGTCGCAAGAAGGCAACCCCGGGCAGGTTTCCCAAAAGTTTATGGACATCCTGTTCAAAGCGATGGAAGACAACAACCCGGATGGTTTTGACTACATGGAGTTTCGCCAATCGCTGGCTTCTCTGAAAAAAATGCCGATGGACGAGCAAACCCGTTTCCAGTCGGCATTTGCCATGGCCCAAACACTCGGCGCCACACCCTCCAAACTCTTAGATTCGGCCATGCATTACATCGCCGTGCTCAACCGGGAGGAACAGCAGTTTGAACAGGCCCTCGCTGCACAGAAAGCCAAACAAATCGGCAGCAAAGAGGAAGAAATGCTCCGTTTGGAACAAACCGTACAGGCCAAAACTGAACAGATCAGACAACTCACCGCCGAGATAGAAGCCCACCAAAAACAAGCGGGCCAACTCCAAAAAGAAATCGGACAGGCATCTGCCAAAGTAGAAACCACCAAAAATGATTTCATTGCTTCCTACAATGCACTCGTGGAGCAAATACAGGCCGATGTGGACAGCATGAAAAAATTTCTGAAATAATAAACAAATAATAAATTAACTATACATGGACACAATGCAAGACATGAAGCCCAAATCTTTCTGGAAGCGCCCCGAAGGCGTCACCGGGCTGATATTTTTGGCCGCGCTCGCAGCCGGCGGTGTATTTTTAGTCACCGCCTTGCCCTGGGCAACCATCTTCGCCAACACCCTGTATCTGGCAGGCACCTTAGCCGTATTGGGCGCAGTGGTATATATGGTATTGGATCCCAAGGTGCGCAACCTCGTTTGGTACATGTACAAAAGCGTAATGCGCGCTGTAACAGGTTGGTTTGTTCAAATTGACCCCGTGGGCATTCTCAAATCGTATGTGGAAAGCCTGCAGGAAAATCTCCGCAAAATGAACAAGCAGATCAGCCAGTTGCGGGGGCAGATGCACAAGCTGCAGGAGATCATTCACAACAACAAAAAGCAGATAGAGAGCAACTTGCAGCTCGCCAGCAAAGCCCGCGAAAGCAACAAGCAAAACATCATGATCCTCAAGTCGCGCCAGGCCGGCCGGCTCAAGGACTCCAATCTCAAGCTGGAAGACCTCTATCGCAAAATGGAAATCCTGTACCGGGTGCTCACCAAAATGTACGAGAACTCTCAGGTACTCATGGAGGATATTCAAGATCAGGTGAAGGTAAAAGAACAGGAGCGCAAGGCCATACACGCCAGCTACGGCGCCATGCGCTCGGCTATGAGTATCATCTCCGGCGACCCCGATAAGCGCGCTATGTTTGACATGGCCATGGAGTCCATCGCCGAAGACGTGGCCAATAAGGTAGGCGAAATGGAGCGCTTTATGGAAATGTCGTCCAGCTTCATGGATTCCATTGACCTCCAAAACGGCATATTCGAAGAAGAGGGCCTCAAAATGCTCGAAAAGTGGGAGACAGAAGGCGTTTCGCTCATCCTCGGCAAAGAAAAGGACACCCTTCTGTTGCAGGCCAACAATCCTTCGGACGTGCTCGATCTCAATGCCCCCATCAAACAGCCTATGCGCGAGCCGGGGCATCGCAACCAATACGACACCCTTTTTGAATAATTTGAATAATCTTAAAATCCAACTGTCATCATGGCACAAAGACTCACCACCTTTTCCAAGTCTTTAATTGTAGCAGTCATTGTAGGCGGCGCCTTCCTCGGCATTCGCTACCTCCAGCAAAGCGGCATACTCGGCGGTTCGGAAGGCGATGCGCCGAAAAAAGAGAGCCGCAGCAACGCTTCCGGGTTCAAATCATCTGATGTCATCAAAGTGGGCGTAGTGACCTGGGGCGGTTACGCCGGCGGACAATACTTCAACGAAGGTTTCGAGGCGAGCAAGGAATCCCGCTTTACCAAAGAGTACGGCATCCCCGTGGAGTTTCAGGTTCTCGACGACTTTGAAGCTTCGCGCAACGCATTCCGTGCCGATGAGGTCAACTTGCTGTGGAGTACAGTAGATGCCTTCCCGACGGAGGTGAACGGCCTGGCGGATTTCGATCCGGTCATCGTTTTTCAGGCCGACTGGTCGCGCGGGGGCGATGCCATCGTGGTGCGCCGGGGCATTACCAAAGTGTCGGATCTAAAAGGCAAAAAAATTGCCGTAGCCGAAATGACGCCCTCCCATTCTTTCCTGCTGTGGCTGCTCGATGCCGGCGGTATTTCCGTAAAGGATGTGGAAATCGTGCCGCAGGCCAGCGCCATAGACGCCGCCGAGGTGTTCAAAAGCCAAAAAGTGGATGCCGCCGTGGTGTGGAGTCCCGATGATATTTTGTGTACCAAAGCAGTGCCCGGTTCCCGCATTTTGGAAAGCACCCGCTCGGCCACCAACATCATTGCGGATGTATTCATCGCCAAACGCGCCTGGGCTGAAAACAACCGCGAGCAACTGCAAAAGCTCTATGAGGGCTGGATGCGCGGCGCGGCTGAAATCAATTCCAACGCTGCTTCCCGCCGCAAAGCCGCCGAAATTCTGTCCCGCGAATTTACCGACCGAGGCACGGCCCTCACCACAGAAGAAGCCTCCCAAATGATGGACAACGTGCGCCTTACCACGCACGGCGACAACCGCAACTTCTTCGGCCTCAACAACGACTATAAAGGAGTGAACGGCAATACCCTCTACTCCCGCATGGGCGACGTATATAGCGGCCTGGGCTATGTGGAAGGCGGCCCCATTCCCAATTGGCGCAGAGTGGCTTTTCCCGCTTTGGTTACCGCCGCTCAGTTGGACGGCGCCGAACATGCCGCAGAGGGCCAGAAAGAGTTTACGAAAGTAACCGCCGAGGAAGGCAAAGAACGGGAAGCATTCGCCAGCAAACAGGTGTCCATCAGTTTCCGCACGGCCGAATTCCAATTGGATGAAAATGCCAAATACATCATTGACAAAGAGTTTGTGGAAATTGCCAAAGCGTTCGGCAATGCCCGCATCCGCATCGAAGGCAATACCGATAACGTAGGCAGCCGGGAGAGCAACATCCGCTTGTCGCAACAGCGCGCACAATCCGTGGCCAACTACCTGGCGCGCGAGCACAGCATGTCGCCCAACCGCTTTATCGTGGTCGGCAACGGCCCCGACAAGCCCGTAGCGCCCAACACCACAGAAGAAGGCCGGGGCAAAAATCGCCGCACTGATTTTGAATTGGTAAAAGACTAACAACCATCAACTCATGGCCAGTGCTCTGAAAAATTTATCCGCGTACAGCGAAAGCGATATTCCGTCCGCCGCCGAAATGAGCTTCGGCATTGCGGTGGCGGATTGGAATGCGCACATCACCCACGCGTTGTACAACGGCTGCGTGGAAACCCTGCTCAAGCACGGCGCCGTCGCCGAGAACCTGCACACCTTGCAAGTGCCCGGTTCTTTCGAGTTGCCGGCAGCCGCCCGGCTGCTCATCGGCGGTAAAAAATTAGATGCCGTCATCGCGCTCGGCTGCGTCATTCAAGGCGAAACCAAACACAATGAGTACATCAACCATGCCGTAGCCTCCGGCTTGGTGCAGCTCAGTTTAGCCACCGGTATTCCCTGCATCTTCGGCGTACTCACACCCAATGACGAACAACAAGCCATAGACCGCGCCGGCGGCATCCACGGCAACAAAGGCATAGAAGCCGCCGTGACGGCCATTCGAATGGCTGCACTGAAAAAGGGCTTGGGGGCTACCGGGAAACGGGTTGGGTTTTAGGCATAGAGCAGGTGGAGCGAAATGCCCGCGCCGGCGGGTAAAAAATTCCGATGACCGCGCCCAAGGCGTGGGGAGGGCATGGAGCGAGACTTCAAAAGTTTCGTAAACGTAAAACACTGGTTTTCATATCTTTTTTTGAAGTCCAGCATATATAACTCAGGGTGGGGTATCGCCCCATCTTCATTATTCCATAAATGTAATTAGCCCTGAAGGGGGTCGTTCACGTCGTTAAGTTGACGACATTAAATGACGAAGCTACATCCTGACTTACTACAGCACGTTCGCACAGCCGTAATAACCCCAAAAAAAAGCCGCCCCTTTTCCAAGGAACGGCTTTCAGTTGGTTTTGCGGATGTGAATGCGGTTGCATTCCATGCCTCTCAAAGTTCTCTGCGCTGCGGGCGTATGCCGGTCGGCGCGTTGTAAAAAAGGTCCGGGGGGTAAGACCTGAGTTCTTTATCGTGTGAGCGATGAAATGGACTCAGAGAAAAATTTTCTTACCCGGTCGTTGCATAAGCAAATTGGCGGTCGTAGTGACACCCAAACCTACTGCGAAAGCTCCCAAAACAATGTACAAAATCATCATAAGCCCAACGTATTTTAATCGGTTCTGAAAAATAATTACTGCCGTGAAGCAGTGTCGTTCAAGTGTGTGCATGCGGCATAGTAGTAGTACTGCATACAGCGTGCCGATATGTTCGTTGGGAAGATAAAAGTTTTTGGGAGGAAAACAGGAAGAAGGGTGTTTGACGGGGAATGCAGGTCAGGCGGCTCGACGCCGGGAGAGATTCTCGTTTGCAAAAATAAGCCCTCCACCTACAAGAAAGGCTGCGAGTACGATGTAAAGTATAAGCATAACCCAATTTTTAGAAGTTAGAAATCCGTTCAATTTTTCTCTTCGTTCATGGGCGCTGCTAAAGTAGATAGCTTGGTGGAATTACCAAAGAAAAGAATAAAAAAAAATCGAAAAAAAATAAAAAAAGGGCGTATCCCGGCCCGAAAACAGGGATACGCCGCTCTTATATCATCAATATCCGCTATTGTAGTTGTCGTTATCGCGATTGCTGCGATCGTAGCGATCACCGCCGCGGTCATAACGTCCGCCGCCGCCGCCGTAGCCGCCGCCACCGCGATTGCCGCCACCGCCGTAGCCGCCGCCACCGCGATTGCCGCCGTAGCCGCCGCCGCCGCCGCCGCGATTGCCGCCGTAGCCGCCACCGCCGCGATTGCCGCCGCCGAAACCGCCGCCACCGCCACCGCGCGGGCGATCTTCAGCCTCCTTCACGACAATGGTGCTTCCATCCAGTTCGGAGTCATTGAGGTTTGAAATAGCCGCTTGGGCTTCATCGTCGTTGGGCATTTCAACAAAGCCGAAGCCTTTCGAGCGATTGGTAGCATGGTCCATGATGACCTTGGCAGAACTCACTTCACCGTAAGCCTCGAATGCAGAGCGTAAATCGTCGCTTTCGGTTTTGAAGTTCAACTTTGCAACAAAAATGTTCATTAGAAAAAAAATTTAAATAAGTGAAAAAACGCTCATTAGCATCACCGGAAATCCAAACTTTGGCGAGGAAGATTTTTGTACCCTGCAAAAGGAAAGACCAGGCGATCAACACTCAAAAAGAATAGCAGGGTACAAAAGCAGACTAAAAAACATACAACACAGACCGCTACACTTATTGGCAAAAAACTGTGAGCAAAGTTAATAACATTCTTTTCATATTGTCAAGTTCTTTTTTCTTCTCCCCTACCGCACCAATTCTATCCAGCCGCTGAGCAATTCCGGGCGTGGAATAACGCCTCCCACCCGCTGTTCGAATACCCGGCAAGTGTAGTAATAGGCGCCCACCGCCAGTTCTTTTCCCTGGGCATTGGTACCGTCCCACAGCAGTTGAGGGTCCGTGGTTTGGAACACGAGTTGCCCCCAGCGATTGTACACCTGAAATTCTACCCGCTCAATAAAGCATATTGCCCGCGGCTTGAACAAGTCGTTGCTGCCGTCGCCGTTGGGCGTGAAGGTATTGGGCAAGAGATAGGTCGGGCAATTGTCCACACACACGATGTTGCTGAAAACGCTCTCATTGCCCACCGAGTCGAGCGCCGTCACGGCATAGCATCCTGCCAGGCCGCGCTCCGGTTTGTGTTCAAAACGGAGGGTATTGGCACGGTCTATTGTTTCGATGCGGGTAAAATTGCCGTTTTCCTCTGCTGCATAATATATATGGTAGCCGGCCACGTCGTCGGCTTCGGCACAGAGTTGGGCAGGATTGACCCAGGTGAGCGTATTGAACAGGCTTTCCTCATCGGCACAGTTGAAATTGTCGGCACAAGGGTTGGCGACGCTGAGCGTCGTTGCACAGGGCGGCACGTTATCCACCGGTACGGCGCAAACTTCCTGCGAGCGATTGAACAATGGGGAGGCCAGGCCGCTCACGCCGTAAGTGCCTTCACTGCGAATGTAGTAGCAATATTCCTCGCCATTGACAAGCCCGGCGTCGCGATAAGCGGATGTCGTTACCGTAGCAATGGAATCAAATACGCCGAGCGCATTCTTGCGGAATATGGCATACTGGTAGTTGTCCCAGGGCACGGCCTCGTTCCAGGTAAGCTGGTTGGCATTGTCGGTGGGGGCAATGGTAAGGAACACCGAAGAGGCGGGTTCGGTAGCGCCCAATGGTTCGGCGCTCGCCCCGGTGTAGAAGCGAATGCGATAGCTGTACGAAGAGTTGCGGGTGTTCAGGCCGTTGTCCACAAAACAGGTATCGTTGGCGCCGGCAAAGGTGGGGCTGATAAAATTGATACCCGTAGCCGAAAAATCGTTGGGGTTGGTCGTGGTTCCGTCGGCGCGCAACACCTCGTAGCGATAAGGGCCGGGATTGAGCAGCGTGTCGAGGTCGCCGGCAACGGGTTTCGACCAACATACTTCCATCTGACCGTTCAGGTCGTCGGTGGTCTGTACGTCCACATGCGTGATGAGCGGAATGTCGCGACTCAACTGCACACACACCTCGGCAGAGGGCATGCTTTCCACGCGGTTATATACATACTGGCCGGCGGGGGTGGTTTTTGCAAACTCGGCCAACACCCGATAGCAATAGGTGCGGCCGCGCTCCACGGTTTCATCCCGGTAATAGTAGCGCCCGTCCTGCTCTGTTTGGAACGGCGTTTGGGTGAGTTTTTGATACCCTCGCCCTTCCAGACCGGGATTGCAGGTGTCGGGCGGAAAAATGTTACTGCCTTCGCGGCGCCAAATCGTGAAGCCCCGGAAATAATTATCTTCGGCATTGTCGCACACATACGGCTTGTCCCAGGTCACTTCCGCTACGCCCTGCCCGGAAGTAACGGCCATGCCCTCCGGCGGCGGCCCGGTTACTTTGATGCGCACGGTTTTCAGCGTGGCCAGCCCGGTGGTGTCTCCGAGGAAATTGTCGGTTGCTTTGAATACCACGGAATAGTATTGCCGCGAGATGTGTTCGCAAGCCGTTTGCCAGCGGAAAACTTTGTCCACGGGTTGCGTTTGGAAGGTATTGTTATCGGGTAGAAACTCCGCCGGACTGACGCTCACCTCAAACGGGCCGCCGAGCGCGGTGAGGCGCACCAACTGGTTGATCTCCGAAATGGGCGCCGTTGCCCGCACGGGGATTTCGAGTATCTGACCGGCGATGACGCAAATTTCATCTATGGAGGTTTCCACCACCGGCGGCAGGTTGTCGCATTCCACAATGAGAATCTGCATGTCGCGCAATATGGTGTCTAAGGGTACACCGTTACGATACGATATAATAAGGATGGCCAGATTGTATTCGCCGGCACGTTGAGGGGAATTCCAAAGGATGTCGCCCGTTTGGGAATTGATGGTCAGGCTGTTATTGGGGCCGGGATTGATTTCGTTGGGAAAGCGGTAGTTGGGCACGAGTTCGCCCACATCCTGACGCGGTACGGTGAAGTGGTAAGACAGGCTGTCGTTGTCGGCGTCGTACGCGTTGGGGTTATGACGGAAAGGCTTGCCCACACAGCCGATGTCCACCGGCGGCTGGAGCAGGCGCGGGGTGTTGTTGCAGCCCTGAAATTGCGGATTGAGAAACGTATAGGTGGTAGAGAGGTGAAATTTGATTTGATCGGAGTTGGGAAAATTTACGTTGAGGATGCCCGCATTGCGCAGCGGGTCGGTCATGGTGATTTCATACGTACTCCGCCCCGGATAGGTATGAAATGCCACATAGGTATTGAATTTTACATCATTCTCCAGAACAACTCCCTGAGGCGGTACGCCGCCGCCGTTGGAGCGAGCCACTCGCTCGCATTGTTGCCCGTAGCCCCAGCATATCGTGAGAGTGTCGCGGTCGGCTTGTACGCTGCTGGCCTTGGTATAAGTAATGATGGTGGCTTTCACGGTGAGGCTGGAGGTGCAATCACCTACCTGTTCCACAATAATTTCGCCGGCCCGGTTGTGAGTGGCCCAAAGCGGCGCCGCAGCAAGCAGGCCGAACAACAACGAGAACAACCTGAAAATATAGTTTTTGGACATAATGGCGGCGTTGTGTAATCGGACGTGTCAAATATCGCAGGTATTTCCCGGATTGCCAAATAACATGCCACAGCGGTCAAGGGTTTGCAAAGGGGGAGACGTTTTCGGGAAAGGGGGAAGGTTAAAGTAAAAAGGTTAAAGTAAAAAGGCGCTGCACCGGGCGCGGGAAAGGTTAAAGGCACCGCACCGAGCGACTTGTACTGAGCAATGTCGAAGTAAGTCGAGGGGAAAGGTTAAACAGCGCTAGCCGAAATCTCTTCCCGATTCTCCTGCTTTCTCTTCAAGATCAATCAACACATGGCGCAGCGCATCGGCGGAGAGGAAGATTTCCCACAAACAGAGCAGCAGGGACACCATCATGAGCAGCAGACTGGCCGCAAAAATGACGGTGGCCGAGCTTTGCCAACTTTCATACACCAAGAACATGGTGAGCGTGCAGCCGAGCATACTCACAATGGCAAAAAATTGCGCCCATCGGATGAGATAGACCCGCTTGCGCAGGTTTTTGATCTGGGACCATACGCCCGGCTTGCGCGTCGCATCAAAATCGGCAGACAAAGTGCGGATCAGACCCGACAAGGCCAAAAAGCGATTGGTATAAGATAGCATGAGCAGCGAAATCGCCGGAAACAAAAGCGCGGGCGTCTGAATTGAAAGTTCCATGAGCCGGAAACAGCCTTGGGGACGATTCGGTTGCAGTGAGAATTATGTCCACCCATGGCAGGGACCGCATCAAAAACGAAGCGTTGAAAATCCGATATTTAGATAAAGTAACACTGAATTTTTGCAGTACCTTGTTCAGTGTGCCAAAATCGAAATTTAGATGTTACAAACAGCCACAGTCTCTCCAGCAACTTTGGCAATACTGAAAATGGTGATGCAGATGCCGGCTTTTCAACAGTTTAATTTGGTTGGCGGCACTTCATTGTCTTTGCAAATTGGTCATCGAATTTCAATTGATCTTGATCTTTTTACGCATAAAGATTATGACGGTGCGTTCATTCGCCAAGAGTTAGAATCGCTGGGGCGTTTAGAGATATTAGTTGACAAGCCCCCTTTTCTTCAAGCCCGTTTGGACGACGTGAAGATGGATTTTTTAAAGTTCCCATACCCATTTGTTCAGGAATATATAGAGATAGAGCGCGTGCGACTTGTCCCCATCAAGCACATTGCCATTATGAAACTTTTAGCTATTGCTCGGCGGGGTGTAAAAAAGGGCTTTTTTGATTTGTATTTTATTCTTGAACAATACAGCCTTGATGAAGTGGTTAGGATGTTTCAATTACAACTTCCACAAACAGATTTATTTCACATCCTAAAAAGTCTTACCTACTTTGAGGATGCTGAATTGAATGGCGATCCTAAAATGCTACAAAAAACCACTTGGAAACAGGTAAAAAAGGCAATCACCAGGAAAGTCAATGATTATCTTCAAAGCAAATAGAACAAGGTGGGTTCAACGTAAATGACCATAAAATTTTGGATCGGGCATTATACAGCTAAGCCCGAATATGCCGTCAACTCCGCGCAAACCCCAGCCGTTCCCCTTTTTTATACTCAAAAAACTGCCCCTTGTGCCAGGCCAAATGCCCGCTCACCACCGCGCTCTCCACCCGGCCCCGGAAGGTATGGTCCATGAGCGGACTCCAGCCGCACTTGTAGTACAGCCCTTCCGCCGATACCGTCCATTCGGATTCCAAATCCAGCACCACGACATCTCCCCAAAAGCCTTCTTCCAAAAAGCCTCGGCGATCCATCTGAAAACACAGCGCCGGTGCGTGGCACATTTTTTCCACGATGCGCTCTATGGATATTTGCCCTTGGTGAAAAAACTCCAGCATCAGGTTGAGCGAATGTTGTACCAACGGCAGTCCCGAAGGCGCGGAGAAATAAGTGTGTTGCTTTTCCTCCCAGATGTGCGGCGCGTGGTCGGTGGCGATGATGTCCAAGCGATTGTCGAGCAGGGCGGCGAGCAGGGCCTTGCGGTGCCGGGGCGCTTTGATGGCGGGGTTGCATTTTATTTGAGTGCCCAGATCGGCATACCGACCACTGTCGAAATGCAGGTGGTGTACGCATACTTCTGCCGTGATGCGCTTTTGTTCCAATGGAATATCGTTGCGAAACAAGGCCGTTTCCTCTTCAGTGGAAATGTGCAAAATATGCAAGCGCGTATTGTGCTTACGCGCCAGTTCAATGGCCATAGAGGAGGAGCGCAGGCAGGCTTCCACGCTGCGGATGTCGGGGTGTTTCTCAATCGGAACAGCTTCGCCGAAGCGACTGCGGTACTCGGCCTCGTTGCGCCTCACCGTGGCCTCGTCTTCGCAGTGCGTAGCAATGAGCATGGGCGTTTGGGAAAACAGCGCCTCCAGCGTAGCCGGGTCGTCCACGAGCATATTGCCCGTACTGGACCCCATAAACGCCTTGATGCCGCACACCGTTTGCGGGTCGGTGCGCAGCACCTCATCGAGGTTGTCATTGGCTGCGCCCATGAAGAAGGAATAATTAGCCAACGATTTCCGGGCAGCTATGGCGTATTTTTCCTCCAACAGCGCCTGCGTCACGGCCGGCGGCTTGGTGTTGGGCATTTCCATAAAAGAGGTGACGCCCCCGGCCACGGCGGCGCGCGGCTCGGTATAGAGGTCGGCTTTGTGGCAGAGGCCGGGTTCCCGAAAATGCACCTGATCGTCAATGATACCGGGCAGGACGTATTTCCCGGAGGCGTCCAGTTCCACATCGGCGCGGGCGTCAATTACGCCCCCGATGCGTTCAATGAAGCCGTTGCGAACGAGCAGGTCGCCATATGTGATGCGGCCCCGGTTGACGATGGCGCCGTTTTTTATGAGGATAGAAGACATTGCGGTTGGTTTTGGCTCAAAATTAGGAAATTTGCCGGCGATGAAAAGCCCAAGTCTGCCGTTCGTTCATACATTCAAGTACATAGCGTGTCTGATGCTGTGCCTTCCGGCGCTTGCGTTTTCCGGCTTGGGCGCATTCACGGACAACAAATGGGCCAGAATGGAGGATAAGTCGCTACAGGAATTTCTGCCGCAATTCATCGGGCTGTTTCGTTTTTTTATGCAGTACGGTTTTTCCGGTTTGTTTGAAAAAAGTACGCCGGCACTGTACCTGCTATACCTCCTGCCGATGGGTTTGTTTTTTTCAAAAAACAAAGAACACCGGGCCATTGCGGGGTTTTACCTGTTGCTTTGGGGCGCGGTGGTCGCGCTGGTAATCGGGATGAAAAAAATCCCCTTTTCCCGCAATCTCATCATTCAATACAGCATCGGGTTGAGCATCATTGCGTACACCTTATATATTATGTTCGCTGCCGCCGCGCGCCGTTTGAAAACAGGCGCATTAAAACCCCTGCTTTATTTTGCAGTCATCGGTGGGTTGGGCATCGGGTTGGCCATTCGTTTCCCCCGGCTGGCCGGCGAGCAGTTGTATTTCAACCGGGCCAATGATTTGTACGAAATGCACCGCCGCGACATGGCAGCGCACCTGCCACCGGATGCGGTCATCGCTTTCAGTGATCAGAGTTTTTACTGGTACTATCTCTGCCAAAAAAACGGCTATCAGGTGCATCTTTGCCCGCAGGGCGATGAAACCTATTTTGTCAAAAGGATTTCGGAGCCGTTGCCGGAATCGGTCATCGCCGGTTTTGAAACCGTTGTGCAATTAGAATCCGACGGATATGAGATTTTGAAAAGGAAATGAGTATGAACAAAAAATCAGTTTTTGGCCCGGACTACCGGCTCGGTATTTTGGGCGCCGGGCAATTGGGCAAGATGCTCGCCATTGCTGCGGCCGACTGGCATTTGCCGGTGCGGGCACTCGATCAGTCGGGCGATTTTCCGGCCGGCCCGTATTGCGC
Source organism: Saprospiraceae bacterium (assembly GCA_019638385.1). Lineage (GTDB taxonomy): Bacteria > Bacteroidota > Bacteroidia > Chitinophagales > Saprospiraceae > UBA2329. Next base: position 99,261 of record JAHBTW010000010.1, read on the forward strand.
GCAGTTCACGGAAGGCAATTTCAACGACCCCGATGCGGTGTATGCTTTCGGCAAAGCATTGGATGTGCTCACCATTGAAATAGAGCATGTGGCCATTGACGCGCTGTTTCGGCTCGAAGCGGAAGGCGTGGCCGTGCATCCCCGGCCGGGCGCTTTGGCTGTTATCAAAGACAAGGGGTTACAAAAACAATTCTGGGCGCGGCACGGGCTGCCCACTGCGTCGTTTCGATTGTACGACGACGGCGATGCGGTGCGTCAGGCGCTGGACGCCGGTCAGATTCACTTTCCGTTTGTACAAAAATCCCGCACCGAAGGCTACGACGGCCGGGGCGTAGCGGTCATTCGCTCGCAGGCCGATTGGAATAAAATTATGGACACACCCTGTGTGGTGGAGGATTTGGTGCCCATCCAAAAAGAACTGGCCGTCATTGTGTCGCGCAATACTGCCGGCGAAGTGGCTGCATTCCCGGCGGTGGAAATGACCTTTCACCCGGAAGCTAACTTGGTAGAATTTCTCCTCTGCCCTGCCCGCATTCCGGCGGAAGTAGAACAAGCGGCCGAGGCGCTCGCCCTGCGCGCTATTGAGGCCTTTGATATATGCGGCCTGTTGGCGGTGGAACTGTTCTGGACTACTGCCGGCGAACTGCTCATCAACGAGGTAGCGCCGCGCCCGCACAACAGCGGTCACCACACCATCAACAGTTGTTATACCTCGCAATTTGAACAACACCTGCGCGGCATCCTCGGCCTGCCTTTGGGGAGTACTCACATGACATCGCCTTCCGTGATGCTCAATCTGCTCGGCGAACCCGGCCATAGCGGCCCGGCGCATTACGAAGGCATCGGGGAATGCCTCGCCATGGAGGGCGTCAAAATCCATCTCTACGGCAAAGCACAGACCAAGCCTTTTCGCAAAATGGGGCACGTCACCGTATTGGATGCCGACCTGGACCGGGCGATGGCCAAAGCGCGGGAGGTACAGGGGAGGTTGAAGGTTAAGGTTAAAGGGGGGAAGGTTAAAGTGGAAAAGTAACAGTGTGTAAAATTTTTCTTACCCCACCGAAAAAAAAGTGTGTATTTTTGGATGAAACTTCTGCACATTCATCCATACAACTACTTATGAAACAACTACTTACCGCGCTTTTTATCCTGCTTGCCTGCTCGCTTTCCGCTCAACCGATCAACGACAACTGCTCCGGCCTCATAGACCTCGGCGTGGCGCCGGCTTGTCCGACTACTTTTTTTTCCAATGTGAATGCAACGGCTACGGATATCGGTTTCGGCAATAACCCCTCCTGTTTCAACGGTGGAACGGCACAAAACGACGTGTGGTTTGCTTTCACCACCAACGACACCACGGTTGATTACTCCATCACGGTGACCGGCCTGACCGACGGCGTAACGCCTGCCCTGCGCAACCCGCAAATTGCGTTATATCGCGGTGAATGTATGTTTGACGGGCTGGCGGAATTGCTCTGCGTATCGGCGCCCAACGGGGAAAACATCGTTCGCTTAGACGCTTACGGACTTACGCCCAACGTCACCTATTATATACGCATCAATGACTATTCCTCTACCGGTACGCCCAACTGGGGTACTTTTCAACTTTGCGTAGATCAACTCTCGCCCATTTTTACCATAGATGAAGACGGCTCTACGGCTTGTTTCGGAGAGCTGTACGACAGCGGCGGCCCCGACGGCGATTACGGCAACAATGAAAACCACATTTTCAGCATCTGCCCCACGGAGTTTCACAATTGCATCACCTTCACCCTCGATTATTACAATATCGAAAGCGCCGCTTTCAGCCCGCCCGATCAAATTATATTCTTCGACGGCCCTACGAACAACCCGGCCACCCAAATCGCCTCCATCGGCGGCAATGTATTTCCCAACGACGAGGGCGGCGGCGCCGTGTGTTATACCGTGCAGGCTTCGAGCGGTTGTCTCACCGTACAATTTATCTCCGACGGCAATGTGACCATGGAAGGCTTCGCCGGCCAATGGGAATGTAGCACCTTGCCTTGCGAACCCATTGAACCCATCATCGTGCAGGGCGATATCACCAATGATGACATCCTCAACTCCATCACCTCCCTGCAAACCTTGGTCACCGTCACCGACGTCAACTGCCCGGCCCGCGCTTACGGTACGTTCCAGGCCGGCGACGACTCCGAACTCGGCTTGCAGCGGGGTTTGCTCCTCACCTCCGGCGATATCAACTGGGCCGTAGGTCCCAACGATAACGGCGGCGGCGGAAACGGCAACGCTACCAACAATGCCCCCGGCGATCCCGATCTCGACTATCTCTCCGTCACCTTCGGCGACGGCACGCTCTCCCGCGATGCCTGTATCATCGAATTGGACGTGACGGCCTTCACCAATGAAATCACTTTTGAATACATTTTCGCCTCAGAAGAGTATCCTGAATTTGTGAATGAATTCAATGATATCTTCGCATTTCTCATTTCCGGGCCGGGCATCGTGGGCGATCCCAACATCGGCAACCAACTCAACATTGCCGTGCTGCCCGACGGATCCAATACGCTGGTGGAAATCAACAACGTAAACCATCTGACCAATTGGCAATATTATCGCAACAATGAAAACGGCCAGGCTACCCAATACGACGGCCTCACCTCCGATTTGCTCGGCGTAAAAAAGAGCCTTACTGCCCGTGCCGCCGTAACGCCTTGCAACACTTACCATCTCAAAATTGCCATTGCCGACCGCCTCGATTTTGTGTATGATTCCGGCGTTTTCCTTTCGGAAATTCGCGGCGGTACCCCAAGGCTCGCCGTTCAATACAATTCCGGTATTGACTATCTCATCGAAAACTGTACCACCATACCCGATAATGTCATCGTGCAGTTGAGCAACGTACTCAATGAACCGGCCAGTTACACCGTCAACATAGGCGGAACGGCCATTCTTGGAGTGGACTATGAATTGAACATACCGGATACGATCACTTTCCTACCGGGGCAAACACAACTTTCTTTCCCCATCATTCCCCTCAATGACAACCTCGTGGAAGGTACTGAAACCATTATCATCTCGTTGAGCAACGACTTCGGCTGCGGTGAGGTGACTTATACTACCATCACCATAGAGTTGCGCGACGAATTGGTCATTGACATTTTAGCCGGGCAGGATACCGCTTTAGTATGCCAAAATGCAAGCGCCGAACTCAGCGTGACCGGCGCGGCTACTTATTTCTGGACGCCTGTCAACATTATGAGCGACCCGCTTAGCCCCAACCCGGTGGCTACGCCCACAACCGACACCTGGGTGTATGTACAGGGCAACGTGGGCATCTGCACCGCGTTTGATTCCATTTTTCTGCAACTGATTGATCCTCAAATCAGCATTGCCGCACTTGATCCCATAGCAATCTGTCAGGGAGAAAGCGTGCGGCTCGCCGTGACCGATAATGTCAATAATTCCAACCTCGTCTGGACGCCCGCTGCCGGATTGGACGACCCCGTAAGCGCCAACCCGGTAGCAACGCCGCAGGAAACTACCACTTACATCGCAACGGTCAGTGTTTTCAGTTGCTCGGTGTCGGATACCATTACCATTGATGTAAATCCGTTTGAGTTTCCGGTGCTGAATCCCGATACGCTCATCTGTCAGAATTACAGCGTGCAATTGGCTGAAATGATTGATGCCGAAGCCACTTTGTATAGCTGGACGCCGACTACCGGCCTGAGCGACCCGACCGTGTCCGGCCCCATCGCTACGCCGGAGGTCACCACCACTTATACCCTCATTGCAACCAGCGAAAACGGCGCTTGCTCCGACACGGCTCAGGTGACCGTCACCGTTGTGCCGGCAAATGTCAGTATTCAACAGCCCGACACATTGGAAATTTGCCTAGGAACCGTTGTGCCATTGACCGCCGTCACCAGTACCGGCAATGCAACGGGTCTGCTTTGGTCGCCGGCAAACGGTACCCTGAGCGATACGCTGGGGCTGAATGTGACCGCCACGCCGCTCCAATCCACTACCTATTTCACTCGCTTCGAACTGGGGGCCTGCGTCGTGTTTGACTCCATATACATACGAGTGGACTCGCTGCCTGCGGAGCCGCTCATCATTGCCGAGCCGGAAAAAGACCCCTATTGCCCCGGCGAGACGGTCATTTTACGGTCCACCATTTATGAACCGAGCAGTTTCCCCGACATTAGTTTCTTCTGGCTGCCGGGACCTGGATTTGAAACGCCCGATACGCTCTGGAACATGGTGATCACCACGCAGGATACGTTCACCTACCGTCGGGTCATCAACAACCGCGGCTGTGTGGATACGGCTTCCATTGTCATCAATGTATTTCAACCGCCCAACCCGCGTGTAGAGCCTTCGGACACCGTCATCTGCCAGGGGCAAACGGTTCAATTGCTGGCCTTGGATTATGAAGATTACGAAATATCCTGGACGCCGGAAGCGGGGCTGAGTTGTACCGACTGTCCTAATCCCATCGCCACGCCGTTGTCCACCACCGTTTACATGCTCATGGTGGATTCGCAGCCCTGCCCGGTCGGCGCTTCGGCCAATATAATAGTACTGCCCGGCCCCACCGTGGATATGGCGCCGAACCAAACAATATGCCTCGGCGAATCGGTGCAACTCAACATGGCTTCGGATGCACAAACCACTTATGTGTGGACTTCCAACGTGGATCCGAATTTCATTTCCAATGTGCCGGAATTGACTGTTACGCCGCTTACCACCACTACCTATACCCTCACGGCTACCCGCGACGGTTGTGTGCCGATTCCCTTTACGGTAACCATTACGGTAGTGCCGCCGCCTTCATTTGATGCCGGCGAGGATGTAACCGTGTGCCGGGGCACAAATATCACGCTCACCGCGACCGCTATGCCCTCCGATCCTGCGGGCAGCTTCAACTGGAGCATCGCCGGCAGTGCCGACATTGTGGGCCAATCGGCAACCTTAGCGGTAGTAACGGAATCGCTCGGCGCCATGACAAGTTATGTGGCCACCTATACCTACGGCCCCGGCTGCGGCCCGGTGCGCGATACCGTAACGGTAACTGTGGTGGAAGTGATTCCCATCGTTTCGCTTACTGCAGATTCTACCGAGATCATTATCGGCAACCCGGTGACCCTTACCGTGACGACCGATCCGCCGTCTCCGGTGGGCGCCACATATTCCTGGAAACTCCCGGACGGTACCACGCAAACCGGCCAGGCGGTGTTTACACACATACCTGCACCGGATTTCCCCGGAGACGAAACCCGCCAAACGGTGCGGTACGAAGTAACAGTGACATCGCCGGACGGCTGCCCTTCCACCGCTTTCATTGAGATTGTAGTGTTTAAACCGGACATCCAGTTCCCGAATGTGTTTACGCCCAACGGGGATGATATCAACGACATCTTCCGCCCGGTGCCGGGAGCCGTATTGGGCACGCTCATCATTGAAGACTTCAAGGTGTATAACCGTTGGGGCCAAGTGGTTTATAACGGAAGAAACAACAACAACGAAGGTTGGGACGGCACACACGGCGGCAAACCTGCGCCTTCGGATGTATATGTTTACCGGGTAGTGTATCGCTATCCGGGCAATGCAACGCTGGAGAAATCGGGCGATATTACTTTGATGCGATAGGCCCATGCAAGCGGAGCTTTTGTACCGGATAGAAGACATTGATGCGGCTGCCCGGTTCATACTCTTGCAGGCTGCCGGGCAAAAGAAAATAGCGTTTTACGGAGAGGTGAGCGCAGGTAAAACTACGCTCACCCAGGCGCTGTGCCGGGCGCTCGGCGCAGAAGATCGGGCCGTAAGTCCCTCTTTCGCATTGGTCAACGAATACCATTGTCCCGGTTGCGATTACCGGATACGACACCTCGATTTGTATCGCCTTCGCAGCCTGGAAGAAGCCTTGGACATCGGAGTGGAAGACCTGTTGTACGATGAACATTACTGTTTCGTGGAGTGGCCCGAATTGATTGAAGCCTTGCTCCCGCAGGATGCTTTGCGCATTAAAATGGAATATGCCGGCGATTCGGCGCGAAGAATCATTATCTTGTAAGCCCGGCAAAAACAAACGCAACCGAAACCTGATGAGCGAGAAGGAAAGAAAAATATCGGTACCTAAAATTCTGACCGAGGGCCACTTGCAACCGCAGGCGGAAATGCTGGAAGTGCCTCTGCGCCGGGAAAAACTGTTTATTGGCATCCCGCGGGAAATTACCCTTCAAGAGAATCGCGTTGCGCTGATTCCCTCGGCAATCGCTACGCTCACCGCGCACGGACACCGGGTAACGGTAGAGAGCGCCGCCGGAAAAAAGTCCAACTATTCCGACCACGAATATTCGGAAGCGGGCGCCGATATCGCTTATGATGCCGAACAGGTGTATAAAGCCGCCGCCATCATAAAGGTGGCGCCGCCTACGCTGGAGGAAATAGAACTGATGCACCCCAATCAAATTCTGATTTCGCCGCTGCAAATGCCCACCATCAGTAGCGATTACATCAACCGGCTTCGGCATAAGCGGGTGATTGCGCTGGCCATGGAGTATATCAAAGACAGCTCCGACACATTTCCTATTGTGCGCATTATGAGCGAGTTGGCCGGCATCAGCGCCATGCTCACCGCCGCAGAACTCATGGCCGTTACCGGCGGAGGGCGGGGCGTGTTGCTGGGCGGCATTTCGGGCGTACCCAGTGCCAAAGTGGTCATTCTCGGCTCCGGCATCGTGGCCGAATATGCCACCCGCACTGCCCTCGGCCTGGGGGCAGAAGTGCGCATCTTCGACAACAATATATACAAGCTCAAGCGATTGCAGAATTTAGTAGGCCGACCCCTGTTCACCTCGGCCATTGACCCCTATATCCTCGAACAGGAATTGGTGACGGCTGATGTGGCCATCGGCGCCATGCACTCCAAAACAGGCCGTACGCCCCTCATGGTGGGCGAAGAAATTGTGGAAAAAATGAAACCGGGCGCCGTCATTATAGATGTGAGTATAGATCAGGGCGGGTGTTTTGCCACCTCAGAGGTCACCTCGCTGGAGCGCCCTACTTTCATCAAACACGAGGTCATTCACTATTGCGTACCCAATCTCGCCTCGCGGGTGTCGCGCACGGCCTCTATGGCGGTGAGCAATATCCTGGCGCCCATCCTCACGCGGGCGGGCGGCGCGGGCAGCTTAGAGCACTACATTCTGAATAATGCGGGTATGCGACACGGGATTTATGCTTACAAAGGGTACCTCACCAATGAGTATCTCGGCAGGCGTTTCCAAATAAAATATACAGACCTGGAGCTGTTGATTACCTCAAATTTGTAAAAACAAAAAGGGCGCCTGTGAAAGACGCCCTGAATAACCCCAAAAAACCAAATGAAAACAATCTTTTCTTGCAACCGGGATCTAAATTCAATGTTGCAACACAAATCTCGAAGTCTTGTCTGTTATTTTACTTTTTTTAACATAAAGTTAACAGCCCATTGAGCAAAGTCAAAAGCATTTTCGTGTGTGCCAACTGCGGCGCTACCTCCCCGAAATGGGACGGAAAGTGCAGTGCCTGCGGCGAATGGAATACCATACAGGAGGAGGTATTGGCGCCCGCCACTTCCGACGACCGCAAGCGGCAACTCTGGCAAAGCGGCGGCTCTGATCGCTCCTCGCCCAAGCCCGTGTTGCTGCCCGACATTCAGTCCGGTCTTACCCAACGCCTGCTTACACCCGATGCCGAATTGAATCGCGTACTCGGCGGCGGCATTGTCGGCGGTTCTTTAGTGCTCATCGGCGGGCAGCCGGGCATCGGCAAATCCACGCTGTTGCTTCAGGTTGCACTCGGCATTCAAACCAAAGTGCTCTATGTATCGGGGGAAGAAAGCGAAGAGCAAATCAAAATGCGCGCCGACCGGATCGGCCTCCAACCCGCTGAGTGTTTCATCCTCACCGAGACGAATACTTCCAAAATTCTGACCCATGCATTAGCCTTGCAGCCGGGTTTATTGATCGTAGATTCTATTCAAACCCTTTCCTCTCCGCTCATCGAATCCACGCCGGGCAGTATATCGCAGGTGCGCGAGTGCGCCGGAGAGCTACAGCGCTTTGCCAAAGAAACCGGGATTCCGGTGTTCATCATCGGCCACATTACCAAAGAGGGCACCCTGGCCGGCCCCAAACTGCTGGAGCACATCGTGGATGCCGTGTTGCAATTTGAAGGCGATCAGCACTACACCTATCGCATTTTGCGAACGCTGAAAAACCGCTTCGGCTCTACCGACGAACTGGGCATTTACGAAATGCAGTCCAACGGCCTGCGCGAGGTGTCGAACCCCTCGGAATTGTTGCTTTCGCAAAAAGACGAGGACCTCAGCGGCTGCGCCATCGGCGCTACGATGGAAGGACTGCGGCCCATGCTCATCGAAACGCAGGCATTGGTGAGCCGTGCGGTTTACGGCACGCCGCAGCGCTCGGCCACGGGCTTCGATCTGCGCCGCCTCAGCATGTTGCTCGCCGTATTGGAAAAACGTTGCGGATTTCTGTTTGGGCAAAACGATGTTTTTCTCAACATTGCCGGCGGCATCCGGGTGGACGACCCGGCCATAGACCTCGCCATTGTGAGCGCGCTCATTTCCTCTCTGGAAGATGTGATCGTGCCGGGCCACATCTGTTTTGCAGGGGAAGTGGGCCTGTCGGGCGAAATCAGGGCGGTCAATCGCATTGAGCAGCGCATTCAGGAAGCCGACCGTTTGGGCTTTCGCCGGATTTTTGTATCCAAATACAACCTCAAAGGATTGAACCCGGAGCGATACCACATCCGGGTGCAATCCATCGGGCGCATTGAGGAGTTGTATCAGGCATTGTTTGAGTAAGAGCTTGTTGGGAATTCCATCAATCGGCTACATGCGGCAAATTTCGTCTCATACTTCGTTAAATTTTTCGTCGGATTGCCCGCATCCGACTGCAAAATTTGCCTCGTCTGAAACAAAATTTGCCAGCCTTCGCTCAATCATGAAAAACCCAACAAGCTCTAAACAAAATCCTATTCCACATACAGGCATTCCACCTGGTCGGAAGCCTTGGCCATGGCCAGCGTCAGATTCAGCCACATCATGCGATGTTTTTTACCGGTAAGCCCTTTTTCTGTGTTGCAGGTTTCTGCGTCTTCTTCCGGCCGGAGATACACCACATATTCGCCGCGCATGGCGGCATAATCACCGTGGTAAAAAGCGCGATGGGTAGTTTCGCCGGAGATCAGATTGAGCGCCATAAATTCCCGCAGGGAAGCGCCCGTGCCGAGGTCGAGCAACAGATACTGTTTGTGCAGCCCTGCAAAATAAGTCCCCTCGCCGCCCGATTGCATCGCTAAGCCGCCGCCGGGTTGATAAACGTTGATGTCTTCACCCGTTCCTTCGCGCGGTATGGCGTGGATGGTGAAGTGCTCATAGACAAACACTTTCCCTTTGGGCGGCTGCTCTATTTTTTTCGGACGCTCCGTTCCCTGCCAGCCCGAGCCGTCCGGTTTGGCAGAGAAATAACTCAATTCCACCTTAGGGAACTCGGCGGGGAAGTACTCATCTTCCGTTAATACCTTATAAGACGGTTCGGCCGTATCGGCTGATGAAGAAGACTCGCGATTGCCGCAGGCTGCCAAAAGCCCGGCCAGAAGAAAACACAATGCAATTTGGTACATGACTTTATCATTTTATGCCGCAAATTTGGCAAGAATACCCTAAAGAAAAAGCAAAAAAGGGGACTATTTGGGTAGCTGCGAGCTAGCTCTAAGGGGTGCCTTTGGTACGAGTTTGCAGCTTTCAAATGATGGAAGACCTATCTCTGCTCAGCGCGCCAGTTGGCCCAACATGCGCCGAAACTGACGGTCGTCCATAAATCCCTGCGGATGCCGTTGATCGAAACTCGTCGGGATAGCCCCGCGCGCATGGCGGATAATGCCCCGGCGGTCTATAAAAACATTCATCGGGTACTCATTGCCGAAGAAATTGATGTACGCCTGCGCATTGGGAATGATGTCAAAATTGAAATCCCTTTTTTCCAAAAACTGCCGGATTTTGAGGCTGTCATCGGGCGAAATGGCCAGGAAAGCAATGTCTTCTCCGGCAAAATCCTTTTTGAGTGCGTTGAGGTGCGGCATCTCGGCCACACAGGGCGGACAGGTGGTGAACCAAAAATTGACCAATGCCGGCCGGCCTTTGATTTCGCTCCAGCGCACGGTGCGACCCTCCATATCCTTTAGTTCAAAATCGGGAAATTCCTGCCCGATAAATTTCGGATAATCTTCTTCGCCAAACTGCTCCGGCGCCGTTTGGCAGGCTGCCAGCAGTGTCACTGCGAATAGCGCCAATAAGATATTTTTCATAAAATCAGTGGGCAGTTGTTCTCCCATCGGTATGTTGTTGAAAAAGGGGCGAACGCTCCTTATCGCTTGGGTTGCCACATCGTGAACACCCTGGAAATGTTGAACCCGAAATGCACGCCCATATCGGCCCAACTGCCGGTAGTTTCGGCAATGAACCCGCGCTCGATCATAGAGGTGGAATTGGTGAAATGCAATTGAAAAACGTGCCCTCCGGTCTCAATATCGAACCCGATGGAGAGGGAGTTGCGGAATTCGGGCGCCAGCCGATCGGGCATCACATAGATATATTCTGCGTTGACGGCGATGCGCTTGCTGAGCTTTTGGCGGGCCGCAATGCCGAGTGCCGGCACGTCGTTTTTCTCGGCGCTCGTGCGCACCAAGTTGCGGTGTACAATGGTGGGCGACAGTTGCACGCTGAATCCGTCGCTGATCTTGCGGCCCAAAATCAATTGAAAAGTGTAGTACAATCGGGAGGAGAAGAGATTTTCCCGATCGGGTTCGGCCCATTTCAGGGTTTGAATAGCGGCGCTTGCGAAGAGAGCGGCGGTAATGGGCACGTTGCGTTTGCCGGTGCTTTGGCGCAGAAATTTGTACTTCACATAGCCGTCATACGTTTTTTCGAGGCTGCTGCGTCCCAGGCCGATGGCGAGATTGTCGGTAACGCCCAGGTCGAGGCCGAGGCGAATGGTGGCGAGATCGAGGCCGAAAATATTGTACAGCCCACCGTCGAGGGTGCCGAAGCGGTGAGAGATTTTGAAATCCATTACGCCCGGCGCGGTATTTTCCAAAGAATGCAGGTTGATGACCCGGTTGGTTTTGAAAGCGGCGGTGGCGTAGTCTGTTTCTTCGGCGGCATCGTCGCCGAGCAGGGAAAGCAGATCATCTTGCGCTTGCAGCAGCCCGGCGAGGAGCAGTGCCGAAATGGTAAAGAACAGATGTAAACGTTTCGTTGCCATTGTGTTGTGAATAAAGGTGAATAATGTATTATAACGAAACCCGGCCGGGCAACACTTGTGGGTCGTCCGGCCGGGCAGGAAAGATACGGGCTATGTTTTACTTGGCCAAAGCCGCCAGTTTCACATCTACTTTTACATCCACTATTTTGGCAATTTTTTCTGCCACCACCTTCGGGATGCTGATGCCGTAGTCGGCCACCGCTACTTTAAAAGCGGAGGTAGCGCTCACAACGCCTTTGCTCACCACAAAGGTGGCTTCGGTGTCCACGTCTTTGGTCACATCGCGCATGGTGAGCGCGCCTTTCACCTTCACGGAGTAGGTGCCGTCTTTTTTCAGGTCAATTTTCCCGGGCTCTATGATCTGCCCCTTGAAAGTAGCCTTGGGGTACTTGGTGCTCTCCATATAGTTTTCGTTGAAGTGCTCCTGCATCAGCGCTTTTTCAAATTGAAATGCTTTTATCAACGCAGCAAACTCAATGGCGCCGGTTGCGAAGTCCACCACGGCCGTAGCCTGTTGGTTGTGCGCTTCGATCTTCTCCATCGGCGCATCGGAGTAAAACGATATCTTCCCTTCTCGGGTAAAGTGCTTTTGCGCTTGCACACTGCCGGCACACAACACGGCGGTCAGAATAAAAAATGCGATCTTGTTCATGTTATCTCGGTTTATTAAAGTTTGAAAATTTGTTCTCAAGGGATCGGTTTTTGGTTTAAGGTTTTTTGGTTTAAGGTTTTTTGGTTTAAGGTTTTTTGGTTGAGACCGCCTACCCCCACACCGCCTACTGCCCACTGACCACTCTGCCCTCTGCCATCACTCCGCAGGCACACAACGCATCAGCACCACGTCGCCCAGAAAACCGGAGCATTCGCCTTTGAGCGTCACTTTGTCGCCGGGCTGGTAATCGGGAAATTCGACATCGCTGAAAGGGTCCAATTCGCACTTCACGCCAAAAATGCCGTTTTCAGTCGCCAGCACCACGGTCGTTTTATCGCCGGGCAATACCTGTGCTACCGTGCCGCTCACGGCTACTACTTTGCCGAGGTATTTGGCATCGGCGGCATTTTCGTCGGCTTCGTATTCCAAAAACAAAGCGTCGGCATCTACTGCAAATACGGCGTCTGCTTTCGACATGTCTTTGTGTGGCTTATTCCACATATAGTACCCTACTGCTCCGCCGCCCACGATAGCTGCTGCCAAAAGGAAAAGGATTATTTTTTTCATTGCAAAAGGTTTTGATGACTCAAAGGTCAATTATTGGGCGCGCCGTCGCTGATCCATTTTTCAATTTTTGAAATGTTGCAGCTCGACAACTTAGGCGCGTTTTGCGGCATGGGCGAGAATCCCGATTGATGATTGATGGCGCCCGCAATCCGGCCGTTGTCCACCCATATTTTGATGGCGTTGTAGCCCTCCAATCGCACGCCGCCCAAATTGGCCGCAGTGCTGTGACACACCAAACAGTTGGTAGAAATGATGGGCGCTATTACGCCCGAATAGGTCACGATGTCCGTGTCACAATTGGAGGGATACAATTCCTCTTCCACATCGTAGTAACATCCGGCGGCAAACAATCCGCCCAGGATAATCAGCAAGGCAATTCGTTTCATCTTTTGTTTTCGTTTTTTTTACAAAGAAACGCATCCATACTGATTTAGTTATTCAGCGCACCGGCCGCTACCCATGCCTTTATCTGGTTTATGTTGCAAGCCGACATTTTCGCGCCGCCGAGGGGCATGGCCGTGAAACCCGGCAGGTGCTCAATGGCGCCCACTAACCTGTTGTTGGGAATGACGGCGTTTATGCCGGCATAAGTACTCAGATCAATGCCTCCCGACGGGGTCGCACCGCTGTGGCAGCCCTGGCAAAAGTTCTGTATAATGGGTCGTATATGCTGCGCGTAGCTGCGGTTGTCGGTGTTGCAAACGCCTGCATTTACATCGCAAGTGAGATTTTTGGCGCCCTGCGTAATCCAGTCGCGGATTACATTTATTTGCGCCGATGTGAGCATTTGCCGGGGGGGGGGCGGCATTATCTTATCGGCTCTTGTTTCTGTAATCACTTCGTAGAGGTCGCTGCCCGACAGGTTGCCCGGTCGCACGTCGGCGGTTTCCATCACCCGCTGGTAGGAGGTCAGTATCACTCCGTCTTGCCGGGATGCCTCGTCGTGACAGCCGCTCAGCGCGCAATTAGATTGGAAAATGGGCAGCACCTGCGATTCAAAATAAACGGTGGCCGGGTCGCAGGGATTCGTCGGCGTTACTACCACCGTGGTATCGCCCGGGTCTATCCCGTCTGTAAAAAACGGATCGTGTTTGCAGGATTGCAACCCGCCTGAAAAAATCAGGGCGAGTAAAAAACTTCCTGTGACGGTTGCAGATAATCTCAAGTTGCTTTTCATATAAGTAATTCACGCTCATTTAACGCCACAAACATAAGTTCAATGTGCCACCCCCGCCAAATCCTTCTGACTGAACCGGAATAAAGCCTTACTGAACTGGGAATTGATGCTCGCAAAGGCGCTAAGACGCAAAGTTAGGCGCAGCGGTAATTTAGTCTTTGCAGCTTGGCGGCTTTGCGAGATATTTCCCTCGCTTCGACACGGGTTCAGGCAGCGTTTTTTCCGTTTGAGTAAACATTATGCCGTTTACCAATCAGATAATAGCGATTTTTGACCTATGAAATACATGAATTTTTTCTTGATGCTACTGCTCCTTTCGGTCTTCGCGGGCGGCGTGCAGGCACAAAGCGGGCTTTATAAAACCGTGAGCGGTAAAGCCGCCTTTCGCTCCGATGCGCCCTTAGAAATCATTGAGGCCGGCTCGAAAGAGCTTTCCGGCGCAGTAGATGCCGGCAAGCGTACCTTTGCCTTTTCCATTCCTATGCAGTCGTTTTTGGGTTTCAACAGCGCTTTGCAACGCGAGCATTTCAATGAAAACTACATGGAGAGCACGCGCTTCCCGAAAGCGACTTTCAGCGGCAAGATCATTGAAGACATTGACTTCACGCAACCGGGCGACTATACGATTCGCGCAAAAGGCAAATTCAATATTCACGGGGTAGAGCAGGAGCGCATCATCAAGGCGAGCATTACGGCCGACCGAAAAGGCTTCACTGCACGCGCCTCTTTCACTCTGTTGCTGGAGGATTTTCAAATTTCCATTCCGCGGGTGGTGTATCAAAAAATCGCCGAAGAAATAAAAGTCACCGTTGAAGCCGTATTTGAAAAAGCATAAATGGGCGCTCGCCATCGTCTGGCTATTGGGGGCGCTGTCTGTCCATGCACAGTCGCCGGCATTTCGCCGCCATGAGCCTGGCGGGGCTTTTTCCGAACTCCAAATTCACATAGCTGCCGAAGACTGCAAGGGCTACCTTTGGCTGGGCACAAGCGAAGGGCTGCTCCGCTTCGACGGCGTTCGATTTGAACGGCCCGCCGCATCCGGCATCCCTCAACTAAACGGCAAACCCGGCGCGCTGTACTGCGATAGCAAGGGCGTCTTCTGGGCCGGCTTCCGCGACGGCAGCATCGCGTATGCCGACCGGCAGGGACAGTGGCGGCTCTGGGCCCCGGAGGAAGGTCTGCCCGCCGCTCCCATCACCGGCTTTGCTGAAAGCGCCGACGGGCTGTTTTGGATAGCTACCTACGGCGAAGGCTTGTACTACTACAACGGCAAACACCTCAACAACCTCTCGGAAGATGAGGGGCTACCCGGCAACGACATTTATACCCTCGTACAAGCCGAAGGCCAGGTGTGGGCCGGCACCGACGGCGGCATTGCCGTGTGCAGCATCCGGGAGGGCCGCAAAACCGTGTCCGTCCTCAGCACCGCTCAAGGGCTGCCCGATGTCATCGTCACCGCGCTGTTGCCCGACGACAACGGCAATGTATGGGTGGGCATGCACGACGGGGGAGTTGCGCATTACAACACAAAAGCCCGGGCGTTTTTTTGTCCCGACGTCCCATGGAAACAGGGCGTGGTCACCGCGCTGGCGCTGCTCGAAGATCGCGAACTATGGATCGGCACCGACGGCTCAGGGCTATTCCGATACAGTCTCTCCGGCGGTCAATTGGACAAAATGAACGGCGCCGACGGACTTGTCAGGGCTAAAATATCGGGATTGCACATCGGTCAGGAAGGCCAACTCCGGGTGATGACCAACGAGCGCGGGTTCTACTCGGCCAATTTGCAGTTTGCCGCCCTCCACGGCCCGCAGGGCAGCGTACAAGCCGTGTTGGCCGGAAACCGCCACCGCCTCTGGGCCGGCAGCCCCACCGGACTTTGGGTGTGCGATTTGCTGCAACCCGCGCCGCTCCGATTCACACCCCTACCCCACCCTTCCGGCAAAGCGCTCAATATCATCAGCTTGTACGAAGACGACAACGGCAATATCTGGATCGGAACGTTTGGACAAGGGCTTTACATCCTGCCCGACGGCGGCGGTCCCTGGATTTATTTTGATGAAAAAAGCGGCCTCGCCAACAACAGCATTCTCAACATAACCGGACACGGTCAACATGTTTGGCTGGCCACTCTCGGCGGTGTTACCGAGTTTGAAATCAATAATAACATTGCACTTCAGGCCCCGGCAGCCGTGCGCAATTTCCAACAGGAAAGCGGACTGGGGTCCAACTTTATTTATTCCGTGTTTGCCGATTCCCGCGGCCGTATATGGTTCGGCACCGACGGCAAAGGGCTGAGCGTAGCGGAAGGCGGTAACATTACCAATTACAACAAAGCCATCAGCGCCGACCGGGATACTTTTCCTTTGCACACAGTATATTCCATTGCCGAAGACCATGCCGGGCGTATCTGGTTCACGACGGCTAAAGACGGCCTGTTTTCTTTCGATGGACAATACTTTCAGCGCCACACCTACCCCGACGGAGTGCGCAACAAGGGCATTGCGCTCATCAGCAGGGAGGCATCCGGGCTGTTGCTGTTGGCGCATCACAACGGCATAGACCTCTTAAACCCCGTTACCGGCCAGTTTTTGCACTTTGAAGAAGGAGCCGGCATCACCGAATTTGAGCCGAACCTCAACGCCGTGTCCAACGATCGTGAAGGGCATATCTGGATGGGTACGCAGCAGGGCGTAGTGCGGTATTCGCCGTTGGGGCGGCGGCGGGCCACTTACCCCGCCACCATATTAGAGCGCGTTTTTGTTTTTTTGGAACCGGTTGATTTTCAAAACAAAACCAATTTTGGGCACCGGGAAAACAGCCTCGTATTTCGCTTTTCCGGGCTGTGGTACACCGATCCCGAACGCATCCAATACCGGTACCGGCTGCGCGGCTACAACCACGACTGGATTTTCTCTGCCGACCGGCAGGCCACTTATTCCAATTTGCCGCCCGGCAAATACACCTTCGAGGTAGTGGCCGGCTTAGACGATCGCTTTGAACCGGGCCGGGCCGCGCACTACACCTTCCGCATTCGGGCGCCCTTTTGGTTGCGGTGGTGGTTTATACTCCTGGCAGCAGCGGGTATTTCCGGCGGCATTATGTATTGGATCCGCTTTCGCGAAACGCGGCTGCAACGGGAGGCACTGCGCAACAAAGAGCAAATTGAGAACCGCTTTGAGGTGCTCAAAAGTCAGATCAACCCGCACTTTTTGTTCAACAATTTCAACACTTTAGCCTCCATCATCGAGGAAGACCCCGCACTGGCCGTGCGCTATGTGGAGCGGCTCTCCGATTTTTTCCGCAGCATCATACAGTACCGCGAAAAAGACCTCATTCCGCTGGCAGAGGAGTTGGAGGTGGTGAAAAACTATGCCTTCCTCTTAGAGCAGCGCCACGGAAAAAACTTCCGGTTGGACATACAGGACGACATTGACACGGCAGGCTTTATTGCGCCGCTGAGCCTGCAATTGCTGGTGGAAAACGCCGTGAAGCACAACATCGCATCCGCAGCCAAACCGCTGCGTGTGACCATTTCCGTACAGGATCATTATATAATGGTGGAGAACAACCTGCAACCGAGGTTAAGCCCTTCCGACTCAACCGGCATGGGGCTGAAAAACATTGTGCGGCGCTACGAACTGCTCAGCAGCAGCGGGGTGACGGTAGAAAAAACCGCCGCATCGTTTCGGGTCGGTATCCCGGTCATTCAAATCGAACCGCTATGAGAGTATTCATCATCGAAGACGAAGACGCCGCCGCCCGCCGGCTGCAAAAGCTGATTGTAGAATGCGACCCGACCGCCGAAATCGCGGGCCTGGCCGAGGGCATTGAAACCGCAGTGGCCTGGCTCGATTCGCATCCCCGGCCCGATCTCATTTTTATGGACATCCACCTGAGCGACGGTTCCGCTTTCGAGATTTTCAACCGCTTTGAAGTGCAAAGCCCGGTCATTTTTTCCACCGCTTACGACCAATATGCCATACAGGCGTTCAAGTACAACACGGTAGACTACCTGCTCAAGCCGGTAAAAGCAGAAGAATTGGCGCCCGCGCTGGCCAAGTATCGGCGCGCCGCAGCGGCTGCCCTGCCCGATTACCGCCTGCTGGCTGAGTTGCTGCCCCATCAGGACAAAGCCGCCCGCCGCTTCCTCATTCGCACCGGGCACACCATGAAAGTGATAGACGCTGCCGACGCCGCCTATTTTTATTCCCAAAATAAAATCACCTACTTAGTGGCACACACCGGCAAGCGCTACCCGGTGGACTACCCGCTCGATCGCTTAGAGCACATCCTCGACGCCCGGCAGTTTTTTCGCATCAACCGGCAGATCATCCTCACGGTAGCCTCTATAAAGGAAATGCATGCCTACTCCAAAAGCCGGGTAAAAATAGAACTGGCGCCTCCCTGCGGGCTGGAGGCCATCGTGAGCACGGAAAAGTCGCCGCTGTTTAAGCGCTGGCTGACGGGGGTGGAGGAGGATGAGTGAGGGGCAGTCTTGTTGAACGTTATGGCTGCCTGTACACTACTGAATATTTTCTATTTCACGCAACGCCGCAACGCTCGCAACGTTCAATTTTTAGGCTCTTTTGGGACAAAAACAGGCGTCTTTGCAGCGCTGCGTGAAAAATGTACAGTAGTGCGGCCTGTCTGACATGGCTTTCCTTCTCTGTGGAAATAACGATCGGATTACTACCTCGCGATAGGCTTACGGTCGTAAGCAACCGGTGAACCACATCTATTCCAGTGCGGAGCTACATCCGATCTTTGCGAGGTCAAAAATCGGAAAAAATGGAAAAGGAACCGCGTAAAAGACGAGATGCGTCGTCGATGTATGATTTGGTATCGTTGTGGGAAGAGAGTGATCTGTCCCAACAGGCATTTTGCGAGGCACACGAGATACCTGTTGCGGTATTCGCCTATTGGCGTCGTCGGCAGAAGAGGGCACAGGAAGGAGAGAAGCGGGCGACTGGTTTTTCGGAGGTATGCTTGCCGGGGCCGGAGTCGTCCGGGGGCATTTTTGCGCGAATACGTTTTGCCAACGGTGTGGAGTTGGAGCTTGAGCAGCGGGTGGACAGCGCGTGGCTCAAAGCTCTGTTGCAGTGATCACCTTCGGTACGGGTCATCGGTACTATCTGTATCGTGGCTTTGTGGATATGCGCAAGAGCTTTGACAGCTTAGCGGGACTGGTGACCAATGAGCTTGGTCGTCAGGCGACGAGCGGGGAGGTGTATATATTCATCAACCGTCGTCGGGATCAGGTCAAGCTGTTGGTGTGGGATCGTTCGGGCTTTGTGATATACTACAAGCGTTTGGAGAAGGGTACTTTCGAGATGCCAAGGGTAGAAGCGGGGGAAAAAGAGAAGGCCAAGTCGCTGGCATGGGCGGAGTTGCTGTTGATTTTGGAGGGCATTTCGCTGTCCTCGGCGCGTTGGCGCAAGCGCTATATGAGGATGGAAAATATGGAAAAAAAGTAGGGGTAAAAATAGGAAGACAGATAATGTTTTTTGTATTTTTACACCATGCAAGAGACTCAACAACAATACGTTAGTATAGAGGAATATCAGCGGTTGCAGCAGGATTACCTGTTGCTTAAGCACCAGTTTGAACAGCTCAAACGTATGATATTCGGCACAAAAAGCGAGCGTTTTGTACCCGATTCGCTGCCCGGCCAGTTGAGCCTGGATTTGAATATAGAGCAGGCGGCGCCGGCGCCAGTTCAAACCGAAAAGATAAGCTACGATCGGAAAAAACACAGGCCGATCCAAATTACTCCACATGGGCGCCTGCCCATAGATGCCTCTCTGCCCCGGCGGCGCTTCGAGATTGAACCGCAGGAAGATACCAGCGGCATGAAGCGCATAGGAGAAGAAATCACCGAAGAGTTGGATTACCGTCCGGGTAGTTTTTGGGTCAATCAGTATGTGCGCCCCAAATACGCTGTGCCACAACAGGATTTGGATCCGAGCACAGAGGAACAGCCCGGCGTGGTGATTGCGCCCCTGCCGTCGCGCCCCATTGAAAAGGGTATCCCCAGTGCAGGGCTGTTGGCATACATCCTGTTGTCCAAAACGGCGGATCACCTGCCGCTGTATCGCATAGGCAAGATGTTCGAGCGCCAGGGTGTCAGCATTCCCGCAGCTACCATGATCGATTGGTTCAAAGCCACCTGTAATCTGGTCAAGCCCTTGTACGAAGCACAAAAGCGCCTGGTGCTCGGCGCCGATTATCTGCAAATGGATGAATCGCCGATTAAAGTGCTGGAAAGCGAAACCAAGGGCAAAACCCACCGGGGCTACATGTGGGTGTGCCGGGCGCCAGTTCAAAATCTTGTCTTTTTTAGTTACAACTCCGGACGCACTGCCGAAGCACCCACGGAATTGCTCAAAAACTTCCACGGAACGCTGCAAACCGACGGGTATAGCGTCTATGAAATGTTTGAGCGCCGTGCGGAAATCACCCTGGCGGCCTGTCTGGCTCACGCTCGACGCAAGTTCACGGAGGCGCAGTCTAACGACAAAGCCCGCGCCGATGCGGTATTGACAAAAATACAAGCGCTGTATGAAGTAGAGCGCAGCGCTAAAGAAAAGCGACTCAATGCCCCCGAACGATTAGCCCTGCGGCAGGAGTTGTCGCGCCCCATCTTCGATGAATTGGGCGAATACCTCAAAAAAGAACTGCTGGAGGTCTTGCCCAAAACTCCCATCGGGCAAGCCATCGCTTACTCGCTCAATCGTTGGAAAAAACTTGAACAGTTCCTTTTTGACGGGAGAGTAGAAATAGATACCAACCTGCTGGAAAATAAAATCCGTCCACTGGCGCTGGGACGTAAAAATTACCTCTTTGCCGGTAACGATGAAGCCGCTCAGCGTTTAGCTATCGCCTATTCCCTGATGGCCAGTTGCAAAATCAACGACATCAACCCACACACCTGGCTCAGAGATGTCCTCTTCCGACTGCCGGATATGCCCGTCAATCAAGTCGAGCAACTCCTCCCTCACAACTGGAAGCCCTTGGAGGTATATCCCGAATGGTTCGCCATCGAGGACGATGGATAGACACGACCTTCGCTGCAGGGCAGGGTGTGGTTCACCGGTTGCTTACTTACGGTCGGCTATCGGCGGTTATGGTAAGCAAAGCCGTTGTTGTAATATATTACCCCCCAATATTCTTTAAGGCCTCCCTGATAAGGTTTTTGACCTCCTCAAAGTCTTGACTGTTTTGTAGGTTCAATTCGACATCACCTGTGCCGAAGTGTCCAATATTCGTCATATCTCTGCCTTGCCTTGGCATTGGTTTAATGTCTTCCGGGTTAAGTTTCAAGTACAGAGCTATTTTATTTTTGTACGTTTGGAGACACACGAAGTTCTGACTGGTTTTATAAGCAATGTAGTGTTTCTTTGGAGCCTCTTCAATCGAATTGTCTAATTCGACTATGAAGTCTCGGATTTCATTAAAGAGTTCCAACATTGTGGCGCTTAAACCTTCTGTATGTTGTTCAATTGTATAGGTTGCCGTCTTTCTTGTTAGAGCCGCCTTTTTCCCCGCCTCAACCATTACTGGGTTTTTCAAGGCGCCTTCCGTGTATTCATGCTGCGTTATCGCTGTTGTCCGACGGTAAACTTCATCAATACTCAGTATGCCGTTTTCATATATTTTATATTGCCAAAGTTCAATATTGGCGCCCATTACTTGCACAGCATGCACGTCATATTTTTTATATTCAGGAGCAAGACAGATAACACGAATATCTGACCACTCAACTTTGACATCTTTGCCAAATGCTTTGTTGGCTGCAATTTGAAAATCTCCTTTATGGTCTTTAATCCAATGTAAATAGTACAAACTTTGGTTTATCAGTTCAGAAGAGGCTACTTTTTTATATTCTATAATTACCGGGTTAAAGTCCTCTGAAAGTGCTAATGTATCAATTCTCCCAGAGTGAATATTTCCAGTAAAAAATTCAGAAGCAATCAAATCACAATTGAATATGGTTTTGAGATTATCCTCGACAAGTCTTTGTAAGTCCTTCTCAACTTTAAAGTCTATCGGCTTTACTCGTTTGGCTAAGCCTTTGTCAATTTCAAATATTGCCATGTTTTTATTTTTCTAATTTGCTGTATAAAGGTTGTAAAACAACCCAAATTTTTTGAAAATATAAAACCCCTGCCCACAAATGTAGCTCAGCTCAACCCCTCCAATATCACCTCGCAGGCAAGCCGTATTTCTGCGGCGGTGATGATGAGCGGCGGCGCTATACGCAGGGAGCGGTTGTTGAACAAAAACCAATCGGTGAGAATGCCTTTGGAGAGACAATGGCCGATGCAGCGCTGTACGGCGTCGAAGTCGGCCAGTTCCACTGCGATGAGCAGGCCGGCGCTGCGCACTTCTACGATGGCGGGGTGCCGGAGCAGTGAGCGGAATAGTTGTTCTTTGGCCGCCACTTGTGCTACGAGATCGCTTTCGGTGAGAGCATTCAAGGTGGCCAGAGCGGCTGCGCAACTCACCGGATGCCCTCCGAAGGTAGTGATGTGGCCGAGTATGGGGTTGGCGCTGAGTGCTTCCATGATGCGCCTGGGCGCAACAAAAGCGCCGATGGGCATGCCGCCGCCCATGCCTTTGGCCAACAGGATTATATCGGGCGTGACGCCGTAGCGCTCGCAGGCAAACAGCGTACCCGTGCGCCCGAATCCGGTTTGCACTTCATCGAATAGGAGCAGAGCGCCGGTTTCGTCGCAGCGCCGGCGAAGGCGTTTCAGGTAGTCATCTGCCGGAAGGCGCACGCCCCACTCGGCCTGCACGGGTTCTATGATGACGGCGGCGGTGTGTCGGGTAATTTGTTGCAGACACCAGTCGCAGTTGAACTCAATGTGCCGGATGCCGGGCAACAGCGGGTGGTAGCCCTGCGTAAAATCGGTGGGCTGCATCAGCGAGGCGGCGCCCTGCGTACTGCCGTGATAGGCCCGGCGGCAGGCCACGATTTCCGGGCGACCGGTGTAGCGCTTAGCGAGTTTCATGGCGCCTTCGGTGGCTTCTGTGCCGGAATTGACAAAATACACATTGTCCAATCCGGGCGGCAGGCACTCCGCCAGGCGGCGAGCCAATTGCGCCTGCGGCCCCAGCACAAATTCGCCGTACACCATCGTATGCAGATAGCGGTCGGCCTGCGCCTTCACCGCCTCCACCACGGTCGGATGCCGATGCCCCAGGCTACTCACCCCGATGCCGGCGATGAGATCCAAATACGCCTTACCCTCCGTATCATACAGATACATGCCTTCGGCGCGTTCTATTTCCAATCCCAGCGGAAAAGGGCTGGTTTGCGCTACATGCTCCAAAAAAAGCCGGCGGATGTTCATGTTTTTAAAATTTAACCGCAAGGTACGACGCGCCGGAGACACAATAAAACTGCACGCTTTCATCCTGTATTGGCAGGGAATTTGTTCTTTTGCAACACTGAAAAAAACAATGCCGCCGTTTTCGGCACTATGAAGTTGTACCTGACCATATTATGCTTAACCCTCGTATGCCTCGCCTGCGAAGGTCCTCCGACCCTCCGGCTCGACCGCTACGCTGTGCATGGCATTGATGTGTCTCATTATCAGTCGCGTATCAACTGGGATACGGTGGCTGCGCTGCCGCTTCATTTTGCTTTTGTGAAGGCTACCGAGGGCGCCACCTATACCGATTCACTTTTTGCGATGAACTGGGAAGCCATGAAACGAATCGGCATCCGGCGGGGCGCATACCACTTTTTTCGGCCCAATGCGCCGCCGGGAGAGCAGGCTCGGCACTTTGCGCGCACCGTTCCATTGGAAATAGGCGATTTACCACCGGTCTTGGATATAGAAATTACTGACGGCATGCCCAAGGCCGAACTGGTTCGCCGGCTTCAAATCTGGCTCGACATTGTGGAAAGCACTTGCGGTGTGAAGCCGATCATCTATTCCAATGTACATTTTTACAATCGCTATCTGGCCGGTCATTTCACCGGGTACCCGTTGTGGATAGCGCGCTACAACGAGCGCGAACCCACCCTCGCTTGCGGCAGCGACTGGGGTTTCTGGCAATACGGTCGTCACGGCCGCCTGCCCGGCATCAAAGGCCATGTGGATTTCAACGTCTTTTCGGGTAGCCTGGAACAGTTGGATTCTTTGCGGCTAAGGGAATTGGTGGAACTGAGTTCCCTTCGGTAAGCTACTGGCTCCCGAACACCTCCGCCAACATACAGCGCGCGCTGCCGCCGCCGTAGGTTTCGATGGTGTACAGCGGGCTGTGCAATATGCGGGTATGCGCCCCGATGCGGGCAATTTGATCTGCCGTAAGGCTTTTGTATGCCTGCTCCGACATCACCAAAAAAGTATCCCCTGCTGTATTGCGCACCTGAAGCATGTTGCCGGCAAAAGCGTTCATCTGAGGGAGTGAAATGGAGATGATTTCTTTACCGGTAGCGGCAAACTTTGCCGTCAGCATGGCCTGTTCTGCTTCGTCGGGTACAGAGTCCAAACAAATGACCACGAAGGTTTCTCCCAGCGCCATCATCACATTGGTGTGATACACGTCTTGTCCGCGCTCGTCCACCGAGCGAAAGGCTACCGGTTCATACCCGATGATTGAGGCAAACTCCGCCAAAAGCGCCTCATCTGTGCGGCGACTGATGCAGGCATACACGATGCGGTAATCGTGGTCGAGAATCATGCTGCCGGTACCTTCCAGATAGCGGTCTTCGGCCTCATATTTTTCCAAATGTACCCGGTTGCGAATGGCAAAACCGGCATCCCCGGTCGCTTGTACAACAACTTCTTCACGGCGTTCCCGGCGGCGAAGCGGGGAAAACATGGGATAGGTAATCACAGTACCGTCGTGGTGAAAACTGACCCAGTTGTTGGGAAAAACAGCATCGGGTTTGAGCGGCTCCTCGTTGTCTTGCGCTACGATGACCTGCATGCCTGACTCGCGGAGTTTAGCGACGAAGGCGTCAAATTCCTGAACGGCATTGCGCTGAATGTCTGCCGGAGTACGGCTTTGGTCGTTTGTCTGGAAAGCGTTATTGGCAGCGGTTTCCGCATTGAAGCCGAAACGGGCCGGGCGCACCATGAGCAGGGTGTCGGTTGTTTGTAGGGACATGGCAGGTTGAATTGTGCGGCGAAAATACTTAGGCTTTTGACATCATTCAAAATTATCAGTGATTCTTTGTCTGTCTTCGCTCTCCTTTTGACTTTTGTGGTACAATTCGATGAATATTATTTTGTCTTCGTCCTCAAACCAGGCGTAGATCAACCGCATTCCGGAGTTTATCCCCCGGCCTTTCAGCGCCTTACAGGCTATCTTTTTTACTTTAATGACGCAGGTCTCCAGGCCCAAATTATCAATGCGAAAACTGAAAGGAGGTCTTTCGTCCGGGAAAATTTCAAGGATTTGTTTTACCACATCCAAATCGTCGTGGAGCGTATGGTACTTTTTTAAAAGAACTTTTAAATCCTTTTTGAATTCCGGGAGTACATCGAACGTCATGGTTCTTCGGTTTCGGCGCCATAGTTTCTTACCGAAAAGGGGGCTTCTCTGTAAAATGCCAGTTCGTAGTTGATTTCCGCTCCGTCTTTTGTTGCCAACCAGGGCATGTCTTTGTGAGAATATTGACTCAGTGCCGCGGCCGACCAATCGCTCATTTGCTCCACGACCTTATCAATCACATCTTTTTCACTGGCTTTCAACTGAGTCAAATCTGCTTTTTCCAATGGCAAATAGCGCGTCTGCGGATAACCGTGATATTCGGTTTTCACCCTTTGCAACTGTCCGGCTTCAATCATTTGACGAATAACAGCGTCTAATTTTTGCGGAACCGGACCGTATGGCAATTTGCGGTAGATGGAGCCGGTCAAATGCTCTTCATACAATTCGTAATAATTGAAATCTGAAAAATATAGCAACTTGTACAAAACCGTTTCACCTACATTGGGCTTTCCGGCGCATTGCTCCAGCATATACAACAATATGTTCCGAAGCTTATTTACCTCCAGCACTGGCACAGATATGCGCTCTTCCGGTTGGGGGGCATTCGTTTGCAAGCCGGTTGCTTCCGGTTGCGCTGTCACAAAACTTTCAGACATAAAATCATCCAACGAGAAGCCCAGAATTATTGACAGTTCGTATAGTTCTGTAATGTTCAATCCCCGGTTGCCGAGTTCGATCTGTGCCAAAGAAGATCGGGACATGCTGATACTTTTGGCCAATATCTCTTGAGACAACCCTTTCATCCTTCGGAGTTCAGATAGTCTTTGCCCTACTTGTTTTTGTGATATTTGAATAATCATACAGTTGCTTGTCTTTGTAAAATTGCAAACAAAGATACACCTTGCTTCCATATCAAACAACACTCTGTTCCAAATCAGAACAAAAATGTACGTCCAGATTGTTGCAAGCATGTAGATTGGCCACCGCATTTTTTTGCACCCACGACATTCTCAAAATCAATCAATTATGCAAATTCATGTTGGCCGGATCAAAACTTTAACACACAAAATCTTGATAAAATCGGGAAGTCGGCATATCTTTGAACCGGCGCTGAAAAAGTTTCAGCCCCTTACCGCGCAAGTGCCCGATAAGTGTTGACCCTACATTTTGATAGCACATTTTGGTCAGACGTGGAGTGTCTAAGGCGGGCCTCAATCTTTGCTTGCAAAGATTCGACCTCTGAAAAGAGGAAGACAAGAGGATTACTGAACCACGCCGGCTGCCTTAATCTTGGCGTACAGGGGTTCAATTACTCCTAAAGCACTTGTGCGGTTTCTTTTTTCCTGCTCCCACCCAATGCTATAGCGTTGTGTGGGTTTCTTTTTGCCCTTCGACTCCGCTCAGGGCAATGCCCTTCTGCCGCTTGCCAACCCACAACAGACAACAGCAGACACCCGTGATCGTACCAATTCGTCTATGTATATTTGCAGCAAGTAGATGGATTTTGCGTCTTACGGGCAATCCGACCTACTTTCGGCCTTTGCTGTTGAAAAGCTCCTACTTGCACGATTATCTATGAAAAATAAAAATGTAGCCGGCGTACTCGCTCTTATAGTCGGAATATTCGGCACCCATCGGTTCTATCTGGGACAGCGCTTTCTGGGGGTATTGTACTTTTTTGCCTTCTGGGCGGGATTAGGACTTACCATTGAAGAAGGCAACCCTATCCTAATGCTGCTGCCGGCGCTCATCAGTCTGGTGGACGGCATCGTCTTTTTTGCCATGCCCTGGGAGGACTTCGACCGGCGCTATAACAAGGCGTATTTCAAACAACAAAACGCACGCGCAATAGAGGAGCGTTCGTTTTCTGTTCCGGTTGAGGAGGAAGCGCCGCCGCGCATATCTAAGTTTGAACACCATAAGCGGGAGGGCATCCGCAAATTCCGCTCCCACGATTTCGCCGGCGCAGTAGCCGATTTTCTGGAAGCCCAAACGGTACGCCCCAAAGACCCGGCGATTTCCTTCAACTTAGCCTGTTGTTACAGCATGCTGGAGCAGTCGGTGCCTGCATTTTATTATTTGGAAACCTCGCTCGCCAACGGCTTTGATAACGTTGAAAAAATTCATCAGCATCCCGCATTGGCTTTTTTGCGAATGCAGCATGAATTTGCAAAATACACCCGCCGCGAAGAACCCCTTTCTCCCCCTCCTCCCCCACCGCCGCCACCGCCGACCCGCGAACAGGAAGTACAGGATTTTTTCGACCTCAATGTACAAGAGGACGTAGAAATTCCGGAGCCTTTGATTAAATTAGAGGACTTGCTCAACCGGGGTATTCTCACCCCGGAGGAATTTGAGGCGCAAAAGGAGAAGATGTTCGGGTACCGGTAAAGACAAAAGCTGCGAGCTTCGAGCTTTGAGCCGCGAGTAAAACTCACAACTCGTAGCTCGAAGCTAAAAACTTACTCGCAGCCCGAAGCGAAGCTCACAGCTCGAAGCTACAATCTACCGCCCCTGATACTGATCGAGCCTGATGGTCTTGTAATGATTGCCTGCAACGTAGTTCAGTTCTTTCATCATAGCATCCACCGGTTTGAAGCCGGGAGAGATGGTGATGCGATTTTGTTGCTCATCCAGATACACATAGCTGGGATAGCCGAGACGGCCGTCTAACAGCGAAAATGCCAACTGGTGGTATCCGCGCCGTCCGTTGGCGATGAACTTGAGCGTATTGCCTTTGTAAACGATGTCTTCCGATTGTTCGGCGTTAAATTTCACCGCGTAGAAATTTTTGTTGACGAACTCCACTACTTTCGGATCGGCAAAAGTGGAGGCATCCATCTTTTTACACCATCCACACCAGTCGGTGTAAACATCCACAAAAATCTTTTTCGGATTCTTATCGCTTTTTTTAATAGCTTCTTCCCAGGTCATCCATTGAATGGCGCCTTCGGCATTAGCGGAAGTCGTTGACTTTCCCGAAAAGTTAGCCTGATAAATCATCCCCGCTACGAGCAGCGGTGCAGCAATGGCCAAAACAATTTTCATTTTCATCTATTTTTAGTTTGAAGCAAAAAGAACGGTTACTGCACCGAAACGCCGCAAAGGGGCTATTTGGATGAAGCGACAACTGCCTTTTAATCTCCTTTTAATATATCTTTAACTTTTTATGCATAAAGTCGTCGTAGCAGTGGGAGGTTCCAGCGGAGCCATTTATGCCAAAGTATTGTTGGACAAACTTTTACTTCTCAAAAAACAGACCGCCGACATCGGTATAGTGATGAGCGATAATGCCCGCTTCAACTGGCAACTCGAATTGGGCAACGAAGCCTATCGCGACTATCCTTTTGACTTTTATGCCAAATCCGACTTTATGGCGCCCTTCGCGTCCGGCTCCGCCCGATACGATACCATGATCGTTTGCCCCTGCTCTATGGGCCTCATGGGCCGTATCGCAGCCGGTATTTCCAACGATCTGACGACCCGTGCCGCCGACGTAATATTAAAAGAGCGAAGGCGTTTAATCCTGGTGCTACGCGATACACCTTACAACCTGATTCACATCAACAACATGAAATTGATAACCGAAGCAGGCGGCATTATTTGCCCGGCAACACCCTCGTTTTATAGCAAACCAAAAAATTTTGAGGAACTTGCGGCCACCGTAGTGGATCGCGCCCTGGACCTGGCTGGGTTTGATTTGAATTCGTATAGATGGGGAGAGGAGGGGTAGGCAGTAGCTGAGGATGAGCAAGGGGCAAATTGGCAAGGGGCAATTAAGGAACAGACAACCGTAAACAGTAAACCACAATAAACATGAGAATTTTAACTTTCTTTGCAGCCCTTTTATGGGTTATCACCGCACAAGCACAAAAAATGGATTCAGTAAGCTACAGCCTCGGCGTTCTGTTGGGGCAAAACCTGCGCCAACAAGGCATCGAGCAGGTGGACGGCGCCTCATTGGCAAATGCCATCAACGATGTATTGGGCAATAAACCGCTGAAAGTAGAAGCCGCCGATGCCAACCGCATCGTGCAAAACTACATGCAGGGTATGCAGGCCAAAAAACACGAAAAAGGTATTGCAGAAGGCAAAGCCTATTTGGAAGCCAATGCCAAACGGAAAGAGGTGAAAACCCTACCGAGCGGCCTGCAGTACGAAATCATGACAGCCGGCAACGGTCCCATTCCCACCGCCAACGACCGCGTAACGGTTCACTACCACGGCACGCTCATTGACGGTACGGTGTTTGACAGCTCCGTAGATCGCGGCCAACCGGCTACTTTCGGCGTTACGCAAGTCATTCAGGGTTGGATCGAAGCGCTGCAACTCATGCCCACCGGCTCCAAGTGGAAACTCCACATTCCTTACAACCTCGCCTATGGCGAGCGTTCGCCCAGCCCGAAAATCGGCCCTTTCTCTACGCTGATTTTTGAAGTGGAATTGATCAGTATTAATTAATACCTGCCGCTCCCCTTGCGTATTGATATCATATCGGCTTTGCCGGAACTTTTGGAAAGTCCTTTCCGGCACTCCATCCTCAAGCGTGCGCACGACAAGGGGCTGCTCGATGTGCAGGTTCATGATTTAAGAGCTTTCGGATTGGGACGTCATAAGCAAATTGACGACTACCAGTTTGGCGGCGGCGCAGGCATGGTCATGATGGCCGAACCCTTAGCCGCCGCCATAGAAAGCCTTCAGGCAGCGCGTTCCTACGATGAAATCATTTTCATGACCCCCGACGGCGTACTTTTGGACCAGCCGCTCGCCAACCGCCTGTCGCTCAAAAAAAATCTGCTACTCATCGCCGGCCATTACAAAGGCATAGACGAGCGCATCCGGGATGAGTTTGTCACATTAGAAGTTTCCATCGGCGATTATGTGCTTTCCGGGGGCGAACTGCCGGCCGCCGTACTCACCGACGCCATCGGCCGCCTGCTGCCGGGCGTACTCAACGATGAGACCTCCGCCTTGTTTGACTCTTTTCAGGATAACCTGCTCGCGCCGCCCGTTTATACCCGTCCGGCGGAATTCCGGGGCCGGCGGGCGCCCGATGTGCTGCTCAGCGGCCATGCTCAGGCCATAGAGGATTGGCGGCTGGAACAATCGCTGCAACGCACGCGGGAGCGCAGACCCGACTTGTTGGAAGAGGAATGACTTCAGTTTTCAAAAACGATCTCTATCATATCGTCAAGGGTTAAGCCGAGCAGGCTTGCCGCCTTCCCCATATATACTGCAATTTCCAGATAACCGGCTGCATTGAAAAGGCACAGCGGCTCTCCGACCGTTGCATCTCCGTAGCTGCGCGCTAAGCGCCGGAGCGGTTCGTGGCGTTTGAAACTCAGAGTAAACCGCCGCCCGCGACCTACTTCTTCAAACAGTGTGCGGGAAATGTTGATGACCGCATTGTCGAAATTGTCAATATATATTACTGAGCCGCGTATGTGCGAGGGGCCGGTGACCGGTCGAAAGGTGATGCGTTGCAGAAGGGATGACACCGGAACGCCGATCTTTTCCAAAGGCATACCGCCGGCAATGCTCCCCACTGCAAATGCGTACAGTTCCCGCAGGGAAAAAGCACTTTCAGGATCGAATTCGAGCGCATAAATTTCCTGCGGCGCTTCATCCATAATCAGGGAGAACACACCGTTGTCGGGACCTATGAAGTACTGCCCCTCATAACGAATGACGACATAGGTTTTGTCGGGGCTATAGTGATTGTTGACCCAAACCACATGAATAGCGCCTTCGGGGAAACTCCGCCATGCATTGCCGAAGATGAAAGCGGCCTGCACGATGTCGAAATCCCGGATGGCGTGTGTGATGTCCACCAAAAGCAGAGACGCATTCCTGCGCAGGATGGCTCCCTTGAGGGCCGGAAGGGCGTAGTCGTGCTCTCCGAGGTCGGTCGTAAGCGTAACAATTTGCATGAACGGCGGTACAAAATGATGAAGCGGTAAAAGTAGAAAAGAAATGTGGATAAATTTATGGTAGCTTTCCGGCAGGCTGTTCCAAATACGCTGTACCTTTGGAGGAGGAAAATGCCGGATAGCGGCCTGAACTTTTTCCGGGCGCTTCCCGTTGTGTGTCTGCCGTTGTGCGGCGAAGTTATTGTTCATCAAAAGACCTGCATATTGAGCGAGATTATTCTGACCGTGGACGGGGTTGACCCCGTAGAGTTGTACGGCGAAAACAATGTAAAGTTGAATTTACTCCGCAAGGCATTCCCGGAGGTCACTATTACCTCCAGAGGCAGCAACCTGAAAATGGCCGGAGAAAAAAAATACACCCAAGGCGCAAAGTCCAAGTTTGAAATGATGGTGCGCATGCTCCGCGAGCACAAAGAACTTCCGGTACATGCCGTAGAAGAATTGCTCAACGGCGATAACCCCTTTGAGGCGCGACTGAGCAACGGCCACGACAACCAAACCATCCTGCACGGAACAGAAGGCCGGCAGATCAAAGCCAAAACCCGCAACCAAAAGCGCCTCATAGAAGCCGCAGAGCACAACGATATCGTGTTTGCCGTAGGCCCTGCAGGCACCGGCAAAACCTACACGGCCGTAGCCCTCGCGGTGCGCGCCCTCAAAAATCGCTTAGTCAAAAAAATTATCCTCACCCGCCCGGCCGTGGAAGCAGGCGAAAGCCTCGGATTCCTGCCCGGCGACCTGAAAGAAAAGATTGATCCGTACCTGCGCCCGCTCTACGATGCGTTAGACGACATGATACCTGCCGAAAAACTGCAACAATTCATGCAGAACCGCATTATTGAAATCGCGCCGCTCGCTTTCATGCGCGGGCGTACTCTCGATAATGCTTTTATTATTCTGGATGAGGCGCAAAACTGCTCCACCTTGCAGTTGAAAATGTTTCTCACCCGCTTAGGCCCCACGGCCAAGTGCATCGTCACCGGCGACTTGTCGCAAATTGACCTGCCTTTTCACCAAAAATCGGGACTGAAACGCGCCATTCACCTGCTGGAACACTTGGATGGCGTGGCCACTGTAACACTCGATGCCGAAGATGTGGTACGCCACCGCTTGGTCAAAGAAATCATCAAGGCTTATGAACGGGCAGATGAAATAGCCCGTCGCAAAAAATTAGAAGAAGAGGAAGCGAAGAAAGAACTGACCACAGACGAACTGACAGAATAAGGCAGCAATTTTTTTTAAAGACTTTTTCAAATTGACAATTCAAAAAAATGGAATATCGCGTAGAAATTAATCCGGCCAAAGAGAGAGAATTCATCCAACTGCTGCAAGCCTGGGAAAGCCTCGGCGTGGTGATGCACTATGAGCCGTTGATGGAAGACGCCTCCGATGCGCCCGGCGCCGGGTACGACCCGCCGCGGCACGCCCGGAAAAAAACGGCAGACCCCGCCTGGGAAATGGCGGAGCCGTACAAAGACCTGTTGGATTGAAGCTTGTTTTTTAAAGAAACAAAGTTTATTATTCACAGCCGCTCTCCCCAAGCCCGGCTTCTTCCTATCTTGCCGGCGGCAATTTCACACTCCTATGACACTTCAATTGTTCCGGTCGCCGGGGCCGCTCAGGGGCCTTGTCGCGCTCAGCGGTTCCAAGAGCATCAGCAATCGCGTACTGCTCATCCGGGCATTGTGCGCAGAGCCGTTCCCCATACACGGGCCGGCTGATGCCAAAGACACCCGCCTCATGCAAAGCCTGCTCTCCGCGAAGGGTGAGGTATATGACGCCGGAGCTGCCGGTACGACTTTCCGGTTTCTTACGGCTTTTCTCGCCCTTCAGCCGGGCACGCAAATACTCACCGGCACCGAACGCATGAAACAACGCCCTATCGGCGTGCTGGTGGATGCCCTGCGCCGGTTGGGCGCCGATATTCAGTACATGGAGCGGGAAGGCTACCCGCCGCTGCGCATCGGGCCGCCCACTGATTTTGGTGTAAACAACAACAGCATTTCCATCTCCGCAGGCACCAGTAGCCAGTATATTTCTGCCCTGTTGCTCATTGCTCCGTCCCTGCCCAAGGGGCTTACTCTTACCCTCGAAGACACCGTCGTATCCCGGCCCTATATTGAGATGACCTTGCAGCTCATGCAGCAGTTCGGGGTACAACACGTCTGGGAAAACGATGCCATTACAGTGCCCCCGCAGATATACCGGCCACAGGAATTCCGGGTGGAGGCCGACTGGTCGGCGGCATCCTATTATTACGCTATGGCCGCTTTTGCGCCGGAAGCCGATTTGGGGTTGAAAGGACTTTTTGCGAAAAGCATACAGGGCGATGCCGTGCTGGCGGAGATGATGCAAGCCTTTGGAGTGGAAACCACTTTTACCGGCGATGCGGCCCGTCTGCGCAAAGCGCCCGGCGTTGTGCCGCCGCCTGTTTTTGAATGGGATTTTTTGAAATGCCCCGATCTCGCGCAGACGCTCGCGGTCGTGTGTGCCGGCTTGGGCGTGCAGGGGCTGTTTACCGGGTTGGAAACCCTTCGCATTAAAGAAACCGATCGCATCGCCGCGCTGCGGGCAGAACTGCAAAAGGTCGGCGTTTTGTTTCACGAAATGCCGCAGCGGGTGGCCCGAAAATCGGGGAAGCGTTTCTTTCTCACCGACGGCAAAGCGCAGTTTCCGGCACAGGCCGAATTTGACACCTACGAAGACCACCGCATGGCAATGGCTTTCGCGCCTTTGGCTATGTTGGCGCCCATCGGCATCCGGGAACCGGACGTAGTAGAAAAATCGTACCCGCAGTTCTGGGAGCACTTAACTGAACTGGGGTTTGTGATACAAGGCAAAGATTGATTACTCTGCTTTCACCAATCGAATTTTGAAATCAACGTCGTACAATCTAGTCGTTACAACCATTTCTTTGTCCGACATGGTCTCTACCTTATAGTCTGCATCCAAAGTGCCCTGGCGCTGTTGAATGATGTTGTCAACCACCGTAAAACGCATTGTCTCCGTTGAGTTATTAATATTGGTATTGACGCGGCCGTCGGGCGCAAATTCAAAAAATAGACCTGTCAGTGTGGTAGTCGGGCGATTGTCGCGAGTGGCATCCGCCACTGTCCAACGGCCGGGCAGGAGTTCTTCTACATTGGGCTTGTCTGTTCCGCAAGCCGATGCATACAACAGCGCCGAAAACACCAAGAAAGCATGTATTTTCCTCATAGTTGTTAGGATTTTTTGAAGAGCAAAAGTAGCTATTTTCTTGTAACAATAGTTCGTTGAGATTTTAGCATACTGATGCTGAAACGATTTATTCCTTCGTTCGGGTGTGACCCCGAATCCATTAAAAATAACCTCGCGCTACGGGGCTATTACGCCTTGGGCAAAATTGCTGCTTAGATTTTCAACGGACTCTTGCATGTTAAGAATCAAGCGTGAGCGCTTTGTCTTTTAAGTTGGCGGGTTTTTCTTTTGACCCCGGCGTTTCGCGGAAGCGCACCACTAATTTAAAGCGGGAGCCGAGCGATTTGACCATCGGCCCCAGTATGGTATCGAGCAGGTCTTTGGCTTTAACCTTGGCTTTGTCCATGATGTCGCTTTCCAATGCCTCACGCCGAAACTCGGAGCGGAGCAGATTGATGTTGTCGTTGAAATCCTTGTCGCGCACTTCCCGCAGCCAGCCGATGTCCAATTTTTCTATTTTGGGGTGTACCTCATGCGAGAGAATGGTGGGTTGGGGCAGCGTAACGACGACCGTACCGGCGCTTGAATTCACGGCGATGTCCATGTATTCCTTGAGGTTGAACCCCACTTTGAGCATACTGATGGCGGTGATTTCCACATCAGTAGAAGAGAGGTTGACCCCCCAGAGTTTGGTTTGCATTTGTTTGCTGATGCCTTTTTTGTCGCGTACCTCCATGGTGGCCAATTCGCCGATGGCCGTCTCCACTTTTTCTTGTAACAAGCCTCGCGCGCGCCCAAAATCGGTAACGGCGGCGCGTTCTTCCATCCGCCTCATCAGCGGCCGCAGGGCCTCTGTCATCGCAATACCGCAGGGCGTTTCTACGCCTTTCCCTTTCCCGAAAATACTGCCGCCTTCGGTTTTCACCACGGTGGTGATGATGTGGTTGACCATGAAGCAGGTGTATTTGGAGGCAATTTCGTTGAGCGCGTCAATGGAGGTTTTCGACTCGTTGTCGTACCAGATTTGGTACAACACAGAGGTTGTATCCTTGATGGCCACAAAATCTGCGAAGTACATGTCCCGGAGATAGGGATGGTGTTTTTTGTATTCAGCGCGCACGAGGGTTTTGAGGCTGTCGCTCAATCCCATACGGGCAGAAACGTGTTCGAGGATGGAAGAGTTGATTTTAAAAACCAAATCATTGAACTCCCGTCGGTAGCGGTGCGGATTGGATAAAATGGCCAGGGCATCTTCTTCGTCAATGTTGATGGCGTAGTCGGCAGGCAGGTAATTGATCTGCATTTCCTTGGGGATGAAGGTATAGTCGGCTACTTTTTTGAAGAAGTATTTATATAAGACCAGCGCGGCCAGGGTAATGCCCAGTACCATCACCAAAGCCCTTCCTGCGCCTGCTGCGCCCGATGGTTTAAAATTAGTTGCCATATTTCTTAAATTGAAGTGCGTATCTTTGAGTGAACAAATGTAAACAAATTAACCGTAGTGAAGGATGCTTGCAACCCGCCGTACCCTAAATTGTAAAGGCCGCTTACTCTCTCTGGAGTCTCCCGCAGTGATGGGCATCCTCAATGTGACGCCCGATTCTTTCTACGACGGCGGGCGGCACGGGAGCTTAGACGCAGTTCGGCGCAAAACGGAACAAATGCTCCGGGAAGGCGCGGCCATTATTGACATCGGCGGCATGTCGTCGCGGCCGGGAGCGGAATTGGTACCGGAAACAACGGAGCTGTCCCGGATTCTTCCCGCCATAGAATTGGTGACGCAAGAGTTTCCGGAAGCCATTGTGTCCGTTGACACAGCTAGAGCGGCGGTGGTCCGCCTCGCCGTGGAAGCCGGCGCTGCTATGGTGAACGACATATCGGCCGGGCGCTTTACCGAGGGCATGTACGAAACGGTGGCCGATCTGGGCGTACCTTATATATTAATGCACACAAAAGGCGCTCCGGATGTGATGGCCCGGCAGGCTCATTACGAGGATGTAGTACAGGAGGTCCTGGATTTTCTCATCGCCGAGGCCGGGCGCTTGCGAGCGGTCGGGGTAAAGGATATTATTATTGATCCGGGGTTCGGGTTTGCCAAAAACATCCGACACAACTTTCAGTTGCTCAAACACTTGCACGTTTTTCGCATCCTTTCCTATCCCGTGCTGGCCGGCATTTCGAGAAAATCCATGATCTACCGCACGCTCGGCATTCCGTCGGACGAGGCGCTCAACGGCACAACCGCGCTCCATATAGTTGCGTTGCAACAAGGCGCCTCGCTGCTGCGCGTACACGATGTAAAAGAAGCAATGGAAACCATCCGACTTTGGTCGGCTTTGGAAACTGCCGGTGACGCATGAATATAGAACCCGTCAACAACATACTCAGCGAGCAGGACATCAAGGAGATCACGCTCAGCTTCCTCAAAGGATACTACCGGGGCCGGGAACGGATCGGAGAGACGGAACTTAGCTCCGATGTGCGCGGCGCCGGCGGCATCATCGCCGACGGACACCTGTCCTTCCCTCAACCCGGCGGTACCTGGTTTGTGGCCACGTTTGAAGCCACCTCCTTCGACACCCGCATGGAAGTGCGCTTCACACAACGCAGAAACCTCCTCTTCTGGGATGCGGTGGTGTTTGCAATTTGGGGCGCAGCCGTATGGGCGGCGTTCAACCTCGTGTTCCATCTGGCGCCCATGAAAAAATACGGGCCGCACTTGCCGGTGGTCATTACGGTGTCGGTTTTCACCATGCTCTTTTTTGTTTTTCACCTCGCAGCGGCCTACTGGCGGCGCTATCGGCACATTTATGCCGTGGAGCAGTTTAAACAATATTATGTCAATGAGCAGTGGATTTCAGTGGCCAAGGATGTGTTTTATGACTCTCAGGATACCTACTATGAAGAATTGCGCCGGCAGTGTGTTTTTTTTGGATTCGGCTTAGTGATGATTGATAAGAACCGAAAACCGCAGATTCACCTTACGCCGGCACGCGTAGATATGTTTTCCGGCAAGCGCAAGGCAGTGCTCTTGCTCACAGAGAACCAGTTGGTGAACCGAATGAGAACCTTCGCCGACCAAAAATGGATTCGCGACTTCCAGGGCAAGCTCACCCGTGTGTTCTCCTCCGCCGATCCGGAATTCCTCAAACGATTCGGGGGAAAATACCCTAAACACTGGGGCGCCGTGGCAGGCGCTTTACTGCTCATCCTGTTTTTGTGGTATAAAGAATATAAGCCGCTGATACCGCGCACGGTGGACGAAAAGCTGTATGCAGAGGAGGTGGTGCAGCAGGCACGCAAGTTTCCGAAAGACCCGCCCGGCTACGCAATAGACACGCCGCTTTTCCATCCGGCTCCCTTTTTGGACGACCGGATTTCCTACCTGGATGAATGGATCGAGGACCGCTTGGCCGAAAAGGCAGCCCTTCGGCAGCGCCCCCGCAATGCCATGGGCAGCCAGGACGGCGAGCATATCACCCTCTACGATTGCGCCCGCTTTCGAAATTTTACCGGGGTTAAATTCATCCTCATGGACGCCCCCTACCCCGACTTTGACGCCGCGTTGCTCCGCATAGAACAACTCCAGGCCCAGGGCATACAGGCCGGGGCATTCTGGCTGGGGTGTTTTGATACGCGTACCGGAGAGTATGTCGTTTTTGTGGGTCCTATTTTCAACAACCAACGCGAGGCACTCCAAATGGCACAACAATTGGAGTGGCTGCGACGGGATTCCAGCGGAAAGGATTTCCTGACGGTGAAAGCGATTTCCAATTGAGCAGAGAGCAGAGGGCATGGAGGAAAGGGCCATGTTTAAAAATATTTTTACTGCTACATTGTGGTGCGGATGAAAAAAAGCTACCTTTGCGCTTCTCGAAAAAAGCCCGTAGCTTGCTCGGCAAGGTAAACGGGTTATGGTTTAACACAAACCTTTGATTTACAATGGCTGTCAAAATCAGACTACAGCGTAAGGGGCGCAAAAAAGCTCCTTTTTATCACCTCGTCGTGGCGGATGCCCGATCTCCTCGCGACGGTCGCTTCATTGAAAAGATCGGAACTTACAACCCGCTCACCCGCCCCGCCACCATAGACGTGGACCGCGACAAGGCGTTTGACTGGTTGATGAAAGGCGCGCAACCCACGGACACGGCCCGCGCCATTCTGCGCTTCAAAGGCGTATATTACCGCAAACACCTGGCGCTCGGCGTCGGCAAAGGCGCGCTTACGCAAGAGGAAGCAGATACCCGCTACAATGCCTGGGTGGATGAAAAAGAAGCTAAAATCGCCGCTCGCTTTGTAAAAACAGCGGAAGAAAAAGCAGCCTTCCATGCAGCCGTTTCCGGTCAGGCCAAACCCAAAAAAGCAGCGCCTGCTCCCGCAGCCGTTGTAGTGGAAACCGCAACGGAGGCAGTAGAAGCCGTGGCTGAAACCGTGGAAGCAGTGGTAGAAACTGCACCGGAAACAGTAGAAGCCGTGGCTGAAACCGTGGAAGCAGTAGTGGAAACCGCAACGGAGGCAGTAGCCGAAGCCGCTGAAGAAACAGCCGAAGCAGAAGCAGAAGTCGTGGAAGAAGCAGCGGCGGAAGAAGAGAAGGAAACTTCGACCGAAGCCTGAGAAACGACGAAAAATAAGCCGTAACTTTTCGGAGTGCGCTTACTTTTCAATGCTGCCATCCGGCCTGAAAAGCAATACTTTAACTCTGTTGTGAACCTGGTAGTGCCTCGATTTGCGCTATCAGGTTTGCCTTTAAAAAACGGTAACCTATGTACGAGTTAGATCAAAAGTACATTGACCAATTGGAACTCATTGCGCAAGACATTCAGGAGTCTGAAGCCCTGCAACAGTACCTCGAAGAAGAGGAAGAAGAGTTCTACAATCAGCTCAAAGAAATCTACGAGCCTAAGCTGACGGAAGTTTATCAGCAGGTAGGCGATCGCGACCCGCTCCAACTCATCGCCCTGGAGCTGATCCTGCTCGATCCGGCATTCGAAGGTTTGTTTCTACCCCGTATTCTCGGCTACTCCGTGTTGCGGGGCGAGATCAACGATCGCTATCAATATACGCGGCCGCAGGAGCACTTCAAGCAAATTCTGCTCTCCATCTGCGAGTCATCCAACTTCGATCTGCTCAAAAAGCGCATCGGCCAGTCCATTCAGATCGGTTTTGCGCTCAGCAGCGATATTTGGATCACCAACCTCATCGCCGGTATCACCAACAAAAAAGTAGCCCACTACCTCCAGATTCAAAAACAAGAGCGCTATTACGACCTCAACGAGCGGAAAATCGGATACCAGCGCTATGCCCGGCAGTTTGCGCATGAGAATTTCCTGTGCGTCGATTTTCCGACCGACAAAACCGCGCTGCAACTGAACGCCTCGCAACTCAAGCGCTTCCTCATCTGGCGCATCCGCTCCAAGGCCGACAACACCAACCTCATCAACTACATTGACGATCTGGTGGCTAATGAAGCATTTTACGGCGTCCGGGAGCACCTCGAAATCATGCTGCTGTACGC
Source organism: Saprospiraceae bacterium (assembly GCA_019638385.1). Lineage (GTDB taxonomy): Bacteria > Bacteroidota > Bacteroidia > Chitinophagales > Saprospiraceae > UBA2329. Next base: position 139,051 of record JAHBTW010000010.1, read on the forward strand.
TTTCTTCTTCGAATTGGATGAAGCCTCCGAGGCCATTCTCCGGGAAGTACTCAACGAAGTGCGACGCAGCCATCCCGAAACCGCCGAATGGACAATGGAATATGTGCGCAGTCTGCATACCCACCCCGAATTAGAACTTACCGCCGCCAACGACCGCCGCTTCTCCGCACTCTTGGATAAAAGTATTGCCGACGATCCGGCCGCTTATTTCAGCCTCATGGACATCGTCCATACCAAGGGGTACAACCACATAGAAGCGCAGGACGCCGTGAAGAGCTTTTATCTGGCGCACGAAGGAATTTCCGTTGCCAATGAGTGTGTTCGCAAAACCATCCTTCGCTATTTCAAAGGGTTTATCTCCAATTTAGAGCCGGATGCCTACACCGATTTCTTTGAAATATCTCGTCTGTTTCAAGTGTATATGGATATTTTTTCCAACCAACAGTTCAATCAGGACCTGGAAGACTTATCAATGGGTTATGTAAAAAAACTGCTCAAGCACTTCACTGACAAGCGCGGAAAAGACTATCAGGACATCAAACGCTTCGTGTCTTCTACCCTGCAAGAGTACCGTTTCATTACGGAGAAAGAGATCGTGGAAATGTTTAAAACGAAACGGAAGAAACCTACGGAGTAACATACGCTCTTACGTCACGTCCTCTTCCTCCGCATTTCTCTGCCCGAACAACAGCGTGCCGATGCGCAGCATCGTACTGCCTTCCTGTAGCGCGATGCGGTAATCGTCGGACATGCCCATTGATATTTCGCGGAAGCGCTCTTCTGCTGCAAAAAAGCGGTTTTTCATTACATCAAATATCCGGTGCAACTGCCGAAACTCGCGTCGTACCTGCTCCTCATCGTCGGTGAAAGTAGCCATGCCCATGACGCCGCATAGGCGAATGTTGGGAAGCGCGCTGAAAACATTGGCCGGCCATTGTTGCACCTCCTCCCATTGCAGTCCGAATTTGCTCTCCTCCTGTGCGATGTGAAACTGAAGCAGGCAGTCAATGACTCGTTCATTTTTGCGGGCCTGCTTGTCAATTTCCCGCAACAAATCGAGGCTGTCCACAGAATGGATGAGATGGATAAAGGGCGCGATGTATTTCACTTTGTTGCTTTGCAAATGGCCGATGAGGTGCCATCGAATGTCTTTGGGCAGAGCCTCGTATTTGGGCAGCAGTTCCTGCACGCGGTTTTCACCGAAATCGCGCTGCCCTTTTTCGTACAGTTCCAGAATCGCCGCTGTGGGTTTTGTTTTAGAAACAGCCACCAACAGGGCATCCTGCGGTTGGAGTTCTTGTAAGATTTGTTGATACATCGTGATGCTGATAATTGCATTGTACCAACAGCCGGATGGGGCGTGAAGTTTTTTGCCGCACTACTGGACATTTTTATTTCACGCAACGCCGCAACGCTAGCAACGTTCAATTTTTAGACTCTTTTCGGCCAAAAACAGGCGCATTTGCAGCGCTGCATGAAAAATGTACAGTAGCATGGTTTTTCTCACCTCACTACTACCCGACCACGCCCCAGCACCCCCTCGCTCCCTTCCGCCACCGCCACATACACCCCGGCCGGCAAGCCCGGCGGCAGCGCGATGCGATGCTCCGGCTGCCCCGCCGCGAGCGACTGCACAAGTACCTGCCGGCCCGTGCTGTCGTATAAGCGCAGGTAAGCCCACGGCGTACCGGGGGCGCCGGTAGCTATGGTGAAATAACCTTGCGCCGGATTGGGGAAGATGTGCAACGGCTCCGTTTCCGCAAGTGGCCAATGATTTGTGCTGCTGGAAATAATCGAGTCGCAGGGGCTGCCCTGCAGTACGCCGAGATTGAAGTTTGGGAAATTGGGCAGAGACGAAACAATGATGGGCAGTTCTATCCCGCGTTGAATCACCTGGCAGTCTGTTCCCGGCAAGTCGGGCTGCTCAATGACGTGCAGGTATGGAGCGAATCCCAAAGTCGTTACGTAGATTTTTCCGTCGGGCGCCAATTGCGGCATGTAGAAATCGGTAGTGGCCGGAAAGTTGTCGGGAATATCCTCTGCATATCCATCATACTCGGCGACTATCGTACCCGAACTTCCGATGTCCGCAGCTTCCACATCAAATTGAAAAACATAGTTGCCGGTGAAATGGTACAGATACCTCGAATTGGGCGCAAAGGCTACGAGGCTGAAAGGCTCCTGAAATCCTTCCGTTTCATAATATTCTATGAAGAAAAACTCACCGCTACAGCGGTCAAAGCCCAAAATGGTAAAAAAAGAGAACCCGCCGGCATTGACGTAGTATCGCCCGTCGGGCGAAAAAGTTGCGTTTCCGAAGTCAACCTGTTGGATAAGCCCCGGCTGCGTAGGCCCCATGTCTTCTATGCCTTGCGGGCTGAGCAGTAATCGGAGCAGGCTACCGTCGGAATAACGGGGCGCCACAATCCACCAGTCCCTGCCGTTGGCATGGCGGGTGGCTACTATTTTGCCGTGCTCCAGCGTATCTGTTCGCAAAACGACATTTTTTTCCACTACTGCGCCGTTGCCGTCGTCCAGTTCCATGTCTATCAGGGAGTAATACAACGGCGATGCGGCGAGACTAATCCCTTCCACGAATATCCCCCCTTCGTGAATCAGCATGTACTTCCCGGCTTGTTCGGGAACGGGCAGGATCAGAGCACCTTGAGGCATAGACAAACCAAGTGCATCCAGCCCCATCAACCCGCCCGGATTCAGGTTGTGGCCATTCATCATAATTTGATGCGATGCGTTGAACACCGATACGCCGTTGGTGTAACACAACAAATTGCCCTGCTCATCGCTAATGGACGCATTGGTGGCCAAAAAGCTCGTCGGGGGAGTGATGGGAGTGATATCCAATCCGCCTGCGCAAAAATTCAACCCGATACTGCCGTATATCGGGTTCGTAAGCGCTTCAAAATATCCCGTCAACCATCGGCAATCAGGGCCGGGCTGCGCCGATGCAGCCGACATGCTCCCAAGGAGCAGGGCAAGAAGTAGTGTTTTTTTCATGAGATAATTGATTTTAGATTATTGTTCTTCGGTTTGGTGTCGGGGCGACTGCCCGTCACCCCGACACTAACCGCTTGCCGATTCACTTCAGCACCGCCAGTTTCATCGTTTTCATCGCCCATCCGCCGTACTCCACGCTTACATAATACATGCCTGCGGGCAGGGCGGAGATGTCGAAGCGGTGCTCGCGCAAGCCCGGAGGAAGGTTGTGCCGCTGCACGAGCCGGCCCGTGCCGTTGTACACGCACAGGCTGCCCGCAGGAAGCCCCGGGTCGTCGGCTGCCAATACAAAGAAACCCTGTGCCGGATTGGGCAGCAGATACAACTGCGGCTCGCTCACTGCCATCGGAGCCGACGACGACGACACCATGAGCGTGTCGCAGGGACTGCCCTCCAGCGCGCCGAGGCGGTAGTTGGGGAAGTTGGGCAGGGTTTTGTTCAGTTTGGGCAGAAGGACGCTGTGCTGCCGCACATCGCAGGCTTCACCCGGTAGGTCGGGCTGCTCTATGACGTGCATGGAACGCACGCCATTACTGGATACGATGTATATCTTGCCGTCGGGCGCCAATTGAGACAAATAAAAAACAGTGGGCAGGGTAAAAGACAGCCCCGGTATTACTTCCCGGTACCCATCATAGACCGCTACGGTATCCATAGAGGCGGGAATGTCATCGGCCCAAAGGTCGAATTGACGGATTTCATAGGTAGAGGGGTGATACACAAATCGCGAATTGGGCGATATGGCCAGCCCCGCATGGCCCTCGTTGTCGGTGTAATGATACTGCCCCAGCGAAGTAAACTCCCCCGTGCATCGGTCAAAACCCAAAAAGGTGATGTAGTTGTCGCTCCAATTACGCAAAGCCAATTGAGCATAATAAATGCCGTCGGGCGAAAATATGGCTTGTCCCCAGCCGCTTCGAAGCCAGTGGTCAATCAACACATACCCGTAATTAATAACACCTTCGGGAGTGAGTAAAAAGCGGAGCAGCCGGTAGCTGTCGAACTCCGCAACCGCAATCCACCAATCCCTGCCGTTGGCATGGCGGGTAGCTGTAATCTTTCCCGGATTTAGTGTGTCGGAGGTCATGATCACGTTCTTTTCAACTACTGCGCCAAGCCCATCCTGGAGGTTCATATCTACCATGGCATAGTACAATGGAGAAAGGCTCACCATTCCGTCGCCATTTATGAAGAAAGTAGTCAGGCGCCCGTAAAAAACAAAATACTTCCCCGGATTTTCCGGCCAGGGCAGTATGAGTACACCCTGCGGAATGGGGATACCATCTTCATTAAAGCCGGTAGTACCGGGCGTGAGCAGCCCCGCGCCGTTCAGCATTGGCTGATGTTGCGCATTGGCAATGTAAATGCCGTTGGTGTAAAACAGTAAATTGCCCGCTTCATCGCTGATGGATGCGTTGGTGAAGTCGAAATCCATAGGACGGTCTATCTCATATATTATTAGAGAGTCTCCGCAAAAATCCATGACGGAAGCTCCCCAAATCAATGAATCAGGTGCGTGGTCATCATACCCCATCATCCAATAACAATCGTATTTGGCTGGGCTTGTAGCACAACACTGGAGACAGCTACTACGAAAAAGTGGAAATATCTTTTCATAACTATATAATGGAGCGAGGCATCTACCGCTTTCGGATAAGATGCCTCGCAGTATGAAACCATTGACCATTTTGCTCAGCTACCGTTCATTAAGCGCATGCCGTCTCCCATACCTCATAAATACAACCCGCCGGGTAGTACCGACAGGTTCAACTCCACTGTTGCCGTTTCTTTACCGCAATTCAATGGAATCGGCATTACAATATCAGCAGTTCTACGTCTTCCCAAGCTTCCGTGTAGGTTTGTTCGTCCTCATACAGCGTTTCCAACAGCGTCTTCACCGAGTCGGGTATTTGGCCCAGCGTGCCGATGCCCTGCTCTATGTCGTAAAAATGCACCGATAGGCCTGCCTGCTGCGTGTCGGAATAAAACTGCGGCAGATGGTGGCGCCGCTGAGCAATGCAGGTGCTGCTTTCAGGTTGCGGCATGGTAAAGCTTGCCGGCCATCCACTGCGCTCCCTTGCCGTAGCCGGGCCAATTCAAATCCACCCTCGGCATAGGTTTCGTAAATCAAATGACATCATCAGGCTGCCGATCCAGGCGCTATGGGGTCGCACTGGTAATAGTCCGACCGACCGGCGCCAAACCAAACCGTCGGGTCTAATGAACTATTGACCAGAACGTGCTGGGGTAGGGAAGCTGGTCTGTGTGAGTGATGAATTGGGACATGGAAGCCAATCAATATCCCCAACATAGGTGGCGCTGTAACTGAGTGGCAAGCTTACATCCACCCCATGCCATTGATTGCCCTGCCACTTTTGGGGCGAGGTGACAGCGTTTAGTACAAGTTCATCCCAAGTGTGAAGGACCAGCTGCACGATGACCTCTCCGCCAATAATTTGAAGTTTTTATCACCGATCAAGGCCCTTGAAATTGACAAACAGTTGCTCGTCATGGTATTACCCTGAAAAAAGTAAAAGCGCCTTGCAGTTGTGTAAGCGTAGCGCCGTTGGGAAAATAACAGGGTCAATCACCACATTAAAATCCGGGTCGGGGCAAAGGCAGGGCGTCCTGCGCCCGCTTTCAAGGCTGTACATCAAAAGAGAACAATCGCCCATTGTAAATACAATTTCGGAATAAAATTCTGATTTTCATAATAGGTGGTTTTAAAGTGAAGAAAAATAGGATTCAGTGCGCAATATAAATTAAAATTTCTTGAAATGCAGAATCGGAATGAATCTACTATAACATTTTTGCAGGGCTTGCCTCAAGGGCGAATATATACATTTGCACCTCGGCTTACTTCGGCATTGCACTTCGGCAAGCTCAGTGCAAGCTCAATGTGGCACTCAGCGCATCGCCTTTTGCACCTTGCCTTTTACCAATTTGCACCTCGACTCCGCTCGGTGCATCGCCTTTTGCCTTCCCGATTCACTGCGTTCATCGGGATGTCGCTTCGCTCGTTTGCCCTTTGGTTTAGCCCCAACATCACTACCTTTGCGAAAAATAGCGACAACGATGCCCGATAAAAAAATCCCGGCGCCCATTGCGCCCAAACGCCCCAAATTACTCAGCATACACGGCGATACCCGCACCGATGATTACTACTGGCTCAACGAAAGAGAGAATCAGGAAGTGATTGATTATCTCAATGCTGAAAACGAGTATTTGGAAGCCATGACGGCGCATACCAAGCCGTTCCGGGAGCAGCTATTTGAAGAAATAGTGGCGCGATTTAAACAGGAAGACCAATCGGTTCCTTACCTGCTCAACGGGTACTACTACCTCACCCGATACGAAGAAGGCAAGGAGTACACCATCTATTCGCGGAAAAAAGGAAGTATGGATGCGCCGGAGGAATTGCTCCTCGACGTGAACGAACTCGCCGCGCCGCATTCCTATTATGCCGTTTCCGGCCTGTCTGTCAGTCCCGACAACCGCCTGCTCGCATTCGGGGAGGACACCCAAAGCCGCCGCATTTATACCCTGCGATTCAAAGACCTCAGCACCGGCGAATGGCTCCCCGACCGCATCCCCGGCGTCACGGGGCAGGCGGTGTGGGCTGCCGACAACCGCACGGTGTTTTATACCGCCAAAGACCCGCAAACCCTCCGGGCCTATTGCATCATGCGGCATACGCTCGGCGCTCCGGTGGAGGAAGACATGCAGGTATTTCTGGAGGCCGATGAAACCTTCAGTACTTATGTTTCCAAATCCAAATCCCGGAAGTACATCATCATCGGTTCCTCCGCAACGGTATCGGATGAGTACCGCGTGCTGGAAACGGCTGATCCTTACGGGGCGTTTCGCGTCATACAGCCGAGGGAGCGCGACCTGGAGTACAGCATTGATCACATCGGCGATCATTTTTACATCCGAACCAACTGGCAGGCTACCAATTTCCGGCTCATGCGCAGCGCAGAAGACCGCCTCGGGAAGGAACATTGGGAAGACGTAATTCCACACCGCAAAGAGGTGCTGCTGGAAAGCGTGGAGCTGTTCAATGATTTTATGGCCGTTTCCGAGCGCGTTGACGGCATTTCAAAAATACGCATCAAAACTTGGGACGGTCGCTCTGATCACCATATTGATTTTGGCGAAGCAGCTTACCTCGCGGTTCCGGGTATCAATCCCGAACCTGATACACGCGTGTTGCGCATCAGCTACACTTCCCTCACCACGCCCGTTTCCACCTACGACTACGACATTGATTCCAACCAACTCAGCCTGCTGAAACAGGAAGCCGTGCTGGGAGATTTCGACCGGAGTAACTACACCTCCGAACGCATATACGTCACGGCTCGCGACGGCGCCAAAGTGCCGCTGTCCATTGTGTATCGGAAGGGATTTCAAAAAAACGGCGCCGGGCCGCTGCTACTCTATGCTTACGGTTCTTACGGGCTGAGCATGGACCCTTATTTCACCTCCCCGCGCCTGAGCCTGCTCGACCGGGGTTTTGCCTTCGCCATAGCGCACATCCGGGGCGGGGAAGAAATGGGGCGGCAATGGTACGAGGACGGCAAGCTGCTCAAGAAAAAGAATACTTTTTTCGATTTTATTGACTGTGCAGAACACCTCATCGCCAACCGGTATGCCTCGCCGGGCAACCTCTTCGCGATGGGCGGCAGTGCCGGAGGCTTGCTCATGGGCGCCGTAGTGAACATGCGGCCCGACCTGTGGAAGGGCGTCATTGCCGCCGTGCCCTTTGTGGATGTAATCACCACCATGCTCGACGACACCATCCCGCTCACCACCTTCGAATACGATGAATGGGGCAATCCCAATGATCCCACATACTATGCTTACATGAAGTCGTACTCGCCCTACGACAATGTGGAGGCCAAAGACTATCCGGCGATGTTGGTCACCACCGGCCTGCACGATTCGCAGGTGCAATACTGGGAACCCGCCAAATGGGTGGCCAAGATGCGCGACCTGAAAACCGACGACCATCCGCTGTATTTGTGGACAAACATGGAAACCGGCCACGGCGGCGCATCGGGCCGCTTTGAGCGCTATCGGGAAACGGCGATGGAATATGCGTTTTTGCTGGATTTGGCGGAGCGGGCTGACGATGGAGAGGGGCCAAATAACTCTCAACCGTGAAAATTTAAAATTTAGTTTTAAATTTTCACGGTTCCAGTTAACTTTGAGCTATGATAGAACGGATGCTCTCCTATAGAATACTGCGCGATTTGGCTTGGTCTCCCATCGTCGGGTTAGTAGGATCGCGGCAAGTTGGAAAAACGACGCTCGTCAAGCATCTCCAATCTCGAATTGGCAAACCCTCCCTTTATCTTGATCTGGAACTTCAGGAAGACTGGTTTAAATTGGAAGACGCTCAGAGCTATCTTGCCGGACACGCAGACAAATGCGTCATCATTGACGAGGTACAAATCAGGCCGGAGCTATTTGCGCTCCTGCGAGCATTGACGGATCAACAAAGAATCCCTGCGCGTTTTATCTTACTGGGGTCGGCTTCGCCTCATATTGTCAAACTCAATACGGAGACACTGGCTGGACGCATTGCTTACCACGAGTTGTCGCCTTTTTCTTTTTCGGAAGTGCGAGGGCTTTTTTCACAAGAAGAACACTTCGTACATGGAGGGTTTCCAGGGGTATTGCTCGCTCCGGAGTCTTTCATCAGTCGGAAATGGTTGGATGATTTTACAGAAACCTTCATCCACCGTGATCTTGCCCGTTTGGGGTTTGCCATACCCGCCGGGATTTTAAAAAATATGCTTTCTATGCTTGCGCACCTGCACGGAAGCCCTCTCAATGTGAGCGCTTTGGCCACTTCGATGGGCGTATCGCAACCCACTGCAAACAAATACTTAGAGCTATTAGAAGGCAGCTTCCTCATCCGGCGCTTGCCCCCGTATTTTATCAATATGGGGAAACGATTGACCAAAGCCCCCAAAATGTATCTCCGCGACAGCGGAATGCTCCATTATCTGTTGCGTGTTTTTGATATGGAAAGCCTCCGGGGCAATCCGGCTGTCGGCACTTCCTGGGAAGGCTATGTTATTGAACAAATCATCCGGGAGGCTCCTGAGTTTTCAGAATTTTTTTACTACCGCACTCATCACGGAGCCGAGGTGGACTTATTGATGATTACCCCCAAAGGCGAGAAGGTCTGTATTGAAATCAAGTTTTCTGTGGCGCCGACAATCTCCAAAGGTTTTTACCAAAGTGTAGCAGATATACAACCGAAATTCAAATACGTCATTACGCCTGGAGGCGAAAGATTCGATCGAGCCGATGGTTTACGCATCTGCCCCCTGTCCCTGTTTTTATTAGAGGAATTGCCTGCTTTAGCTGCGGAATAAACGGAATCATTTGTCTTCCTCATTGATCCTGCTGCCGCAAAACTTGCAAAACACGGCATTGGCATCGTGTCCTTCCCGCGCACAACTGGGGCATACCTGTGTGGTAACATTTTGGCGGGTCACTTTCTTCACCATTTCAGATGTGACAATGCCCGTGGGCACGGCGATGATGGCATAGCCGGTCACCATGAGGATGGCGGCTAAGGCTTGCCCCAGCGGTGTCACCGGCGAAATATCGCCGTAACCGACGGTGGTAATGGTGACGATGCACCAATATATACTGCGCGGAATGCTGTCGAACTTTTCATTGACACCGCCCTCAACGAAATACATCAAAGCGCCGAATACGAAAGTGAGCAGCAATACGGCAAACAGGAAAATGGATATTTTTTCGCGGCTGGCCCGCAGCGCCCGGATAAGTATATGGCTCTGGGTGACCAGATGAGCGAGTTTGAAAATGCGAAAAACCCTCAGCAGCCGCAGAACGCGAATCACCATCAGGCTTTGGGCGCCACCCATAACCAGGCTCAGATAAGTGGGCAGTATGGAAAGCAGGTCAATGACCCCAAAAAAACTGAGGGCATAGCTCCAACGGTTTTTTACGCTGTACAGGCGCAGCGCATACTCTACCGTAAAAATGGCCGTGAAGAACCATTCCAGATACACGAAAATCTGGTGATCGTGCTCAGAAAACGTTTTTACGCTCTCCAGCATAACCACCAACACGCTCAATATAATGGCCACTAATAAAAATACGTCGAAGCGCTTACCCGCCTTCGTATCCGCTTCGAATATGATGGTGAAAATTTGTTCGCGCAAGCGACTGTACCCGTTTCGATTCGGTTTTTCCATGTAATTTATCTGTTGTTGGCCGGTTTTTGGGTTTTAAGGTTTTTTGGTTTAAGGTTTTTGGTTACTACCGCCTACCAAAATACCGCCTACCGACATACCGCCTACTTCCCAATCTTCCCCATTTCCACGCCTTCGGCGTACGCTACGCCTACGCCGTTTTCGCTGAGGGCGCGTTTCACGTTGCGGGTGACCGCAAAATATACATTCCAATACGCTTCGGCTTCGGCATAAGGGCGCACAGCGAGGATGATGCTGTGGCTGTCGAATGATTGGATGCCCACAAAGGGCGCGGGTTCGCTCAGCACGCCGGGCGTGTTGCGCAGCGCTTCGAGGATGACGCGTTCTACATGCTCAAAATCTTCGCTGTAGGGCATGGGCGTTTCTATGTCAATGCGAAGGATTTGGCGGGTGGAGAGATTGGTAATGGCGCCGTTGATGGCTTCGGAATTGGGCAGAATGACGGTGCGGTTGTCCAAGGTGGCAATGACCGTGTTGAAAATTTGTACCTCCGTGACATGGCCGGTGAAATCGCCGATGGTCACTAAGTCGCCGGCCTTGTAGGGTCTGAAAATGAGGATAATGATACCGGCGGCAAAATTGCCGAGACTGCCCTGCAAGGCCAACCCAATGGCAAAACCGGCTGCCGCCAGTGCCGCTACAAAAGAAGTCGTTTCGATTCCCACAATCCCTGCCGCGCTGAACACCAACAGGGTTTTGAGCAAAATGCCCAACATAGAGGCCAAAAACGGCCGCACATCATGCCCCAGGCCGCCGCGCTCCATCGCCTTAATGCCGGTATTGACTATGCGGTTGATGATGCGAAAGCCGATCCACAATACCACCGCAGCCAGTAAGACTTTAGGCGCATATTGTATGAGCATTTCTGTAATGAGTTCGAGGTACTTTTCCACTGTTTCCATGACTTGATACGATTGGTTTGATGTTTTCGCAAAGGTATCTTGCGGAACTCATTCACCGGCTTGTTTTAGAACAATTTCATATAAACTTGGAGCTATTCTGAATCCCTTATCATTCATTAACTCGTCTAAGTATGGTTTGACTGCCGGAATTAAATCCTTTGTTTTGGCCGCGATCAGTATTCCCACTAATCCGATGATTCTCAGGCCATTTTCTTTGGCCAGCCTTCTTCCTTTTATCTCGTCAATGACTAAAAGGTCGGCGTTTAGTTCAATGCCCAGAACGATTGCTTCAGCTTCCCCAGCGTCCAGTTCCTTTTTCAATTTTTGAAAAAGCCGGCGATTGTCGATAGTTTTAACTTCGATCCAGCTATGATCATCAAGTACTTTATCCTGATCGGCGAATTCAGAAAGTTCATCATAGACAGCTTGAGGAATGATGAGGCGGCCGTATAAGTTGTGAATTACAGACAATAGATTTATCTGAATGAGGTTCGTAATTGCTGTCGTGTCGCTTACTACAATCATCTTGGATTCTCTGCAAGGTCGGTCAATTCCTCAATCGTCTTCATATCCTCTTCAAAGTCATTTATGTCATATTTGATATAAACATTTCGCTTAGCTAATTCTTTTTGAAAAGTTATTGGGTCCAAACCGGCGAATTTTCTGGCCTGCCCCATGGTGAGTTTTCCGATGTCATACAAATGAACGGCGACTTCTGCGAGAAACTCTTTAGCCGTCATATTAGCTTCTTTGAGCACATGCTCCGAAATTTGAACTCCCATCTTCATAGTATTTACGCGGTAGTGAATTTAACGCAAGTTACATATTTTTCTATTGAAGCAAGTACGGCTAACCTTTGTC
>JAHBTW010000011.1 GCA_019638385.1 Saprospiraceae bacterium
ACAAGCGGCGCAGACAACATCGCCCTGCACATCACCTCCTCCTCCGGCAATGTGTATTGCTGCAATACCTTAGACAACACCCGCCTCGGGACTTATGTGAGCGGTGGTAGCGTAGCTACGGATAATTTCAAAGGGACCTCCTTCAGCAATCACGAGGTCAGCCTGCTGCTGCCGGATGTGAATGCTATACTGGGTTCGCAGACGCATACGCAGAATTGTTGGGGCACGGATGCCGGCCCGGCAATATATGGGGAGGATGAAAACAACCCGGTACCATTGCTTTATGCCTTACAATATCCTTTCATAGTTGACCCTGACATCATGCCTTGCTTTATGCCGGGTGAACATTTCCCGGTGGGGTGGTTTGGTGGCTCTGACGATACTGAATACGAAGAAAATATTTGCGCATCAGATTGTACGCTTGAAATACTTGATCCCGAATCAAACGATGTCAAACGCATTGCAAGGGGAGATACAGCCGTAAGCGCTGCCGTAATGTGGGAATTGCAACGCTACATTTATGAGCAGTTGCAAGGTGAAACGGTAGGGGATACGCTCATTCTTTCTTTTCTTGCTAAGGCAGATACCGGTGCCATCGGCGCTTTTTACGCCGTCAATCAGGACATTTCAGCGCTTTTTACAGCCGACACTTCGGCTATTGACCAATTGCAGGCCAACCTGCGGTTAGCTGAGGAGAAATTGGACAGCATTGTCATTATTGACGATTTGTTGCCGGAGGCCGACAGCATTGAGACCATAACTTTATGGGATGAACGCGCAGCATTGATAAATGCGCTCTTCGATTTAGATGAGGACAGCCGGGGTGTCATCGAAGATATCCGGGAGTATATTTCTGATGAAGCCGGCAAATTGCGCTCGCAAAACGACAGTATTACAGTGACGGAGGTATATGAGTTCAATGAAAAGGAGCTCAATGATGTGTACCTGTCGTGGTTAAGTACCGGCTTTGGCGTGTTGGACAGTGTACAGCTTAACACCCTCCAATCCATTGCCGAGCAATGCCCCATTGAGGGTGGGAATGCTGTGTACCGGGCCAGGGCATTCCTGGCGGCAGTTACACAGAATTATGTACTTTACAATGACAGCCTGTTGTGTACACCGGCAGAGCTACTTGCGGTTCACCCGGACAATGGGCCGCTTGTACAGCCTGCCAAAGACGAAACAAGCTGCCGCGTATATCCTAACCCGGCCCGCGATGAAGTTAATATTGTATGGAATACCCCCTCCGACAATCCGGGCATGTTGCAAATATTTGACGTATTCGGCCGGCAGATACATCAACAGGCACTTGATGCCGGCACGGTAACACACACGTTGAAGGTGGGAGATTTCCCTGAAGGGCTTTACATATTCCGTATGCGATTTTATGGTTGGGACGCAATCAGGAAAATCGTAATAACTCGTTAATCCAATTCTTCCATCAGGGGTATTTCTTTCATACAAAGGAATACCCCTTAATTTATCAACCCATGAAATGGATATATACCGTTATGTTCAAACTCATTGTACTTTTTCCCATTTACGGGCAAAAGCATGATTACCAATGGCTGTTGGGGCAAAGTAGCCAAACCAATATGCTCTATGCAAGAACTACCATTGACTTTAATACCAGCCCTCCTGATATTTACTATGAATTTAGAGGAATGTATTTTCGGCAAGTCAATGCCAGTATATGTGATACGGCAGGAAATCTACTGTTTTATACCAACGGCATATACATTGCCAATGCGTTGCATGAGCCGATGGAGAACGGAACGGGGTTAAACCCTGGAGAGCTTGCGCAACAGCAGCAGAACTATGGATATATATTGTCACAGGGTGGTTTAATATTACCTTGGCCGGAAAAGGATAGCTTGTATTTATTATTACATATGGATAGAGAACTAACACCAAACCATAGTAGCACTTTTTCGCGTCATTTTTATTCTACGCTTATAAATATGCGAAAAAATGAAGGCATAGGGGCCGTTGTATATAAAAACCAAGCGCTAATTACTGAAAGTTTACACAACGGAAAACTAACGTCTACCAAACATGCTAATGGCAGAGATTGGTGGGCAATAACGAGAAGATATGATACTAACCAGTATTATAAGATAAAGCTAACACCGAGAGGGCTTAGTATTGCAGGAGTACAAACTATTGGTTTGCCAATACCATCACAATCAATTGGTCAGGCTGTATTTTCCCCTGACGGTACGAAGTATGCCAGTATCCACCTTACCGGTTCAGCAGGTGATCCAGTTTACGTAAGCATTTATGACTTCGACCGCTGTAGTGGGGAATTGAGCCACCCGATGCAATTCACTTATGCCGACACGGCCGGGTGCGGCGGCATTGCCATCTCTCCCAACAACCGCTTCCTCTATGTGTCTTCCTTCCGCTATGTATATCAATACGACCTTCATGCCGACGACGTAGAAGCATCCCGCATCACTGTGGCTGAGTGGGATGGATTTTCAGACCCTCTGCATCCGGCATTAGCCACGACTTTTTATTTGGCACAATTAGGGCCGGATGGCAAGATTTATATTAATAGTAATAACGGCACAAGGTATCTGCATGTCATCAACCAGCCTGATTCTCTGGGCTTGGCTTGCGATGTGTGCCAGCATTGCGTGGTGTTGCCATCCATGAACTCCTTCTCCCTGCCCAACTTCCCCAACTACCGCCTCCATCACTTAGAAGGCAGCCCCTGCGACACTCTGCGGCAGCCGCCGGTAGCGGAGTGGGTACACGAGCCGCTGGGCTTGGAAGTAGGCTTCCACGATGCCAGCTACCACGACATCCGCGCCTGGCATTGGAGCTTCGGCGACGGGGCTACGGACACCGTGCCCAACCCCGTACATAGCTATGCTGCGGAGGGGGTGTATAACGTATGCCTTGCGGTGAGCAATCCGCGTGGAGCGGATACCTTGTGCAGGGAGGTGCAGGTGCTCGTGAGCAGTGCTGGTTTCGACTCCGCTCAACCAGCGGTGCGGGTGGAGATATGGCCGAATCCTGTGCCGTCAAACGCATCGGTGACTTTGGTCGCTGAGGGCATCCCGGCAGGGCAGCGGGGATTGAGCGAAGTCGAAATCCGCGATGCCTTGGGCCGCGTCGCCTTGCGCATGCCACTGAAGGTAGTGAACGGTCGCATCCGGCAGGAGTTGGATGTGAGCGGACTGGCGACGGGGGTGTATTTTTATGAGGTGTGGCACACGGGGCTGCGCTTGGGCGGCGGCAAATTGGTCATTGTGCGTTGAACATCGGTCATTGAACATTTTTGAAATGTACAATTTTCAATGTACAAGTGCGTGCTCCTCATTGGTCATTGTACATTGAGTAAGCCGACGAGGGCGCTTCTCGGTTCGGCCAATGTACCGTGAGAGACGCGCTCTTGTCCGGCACAAAATTGAGATGACAAATTGAGCTAATTAATGTTAGTTGGCGCAACGGACATTAGACATTCCAAAAAATGCACAACGGCATCCATACCTCAATTGCCACAAGATTGTAAAAAGAAGCCCTTCTGATGTACGCGCCGTTTCAGGAATCAACTAAAGGAACCGATGTGGCGTTAAACCCCCAAAAAATGCTGAAACAATGAAAAGACATTTTACGCTCTTACTGTTCGCTCTCTCCCTCCTTTTTGCGCTGCGCACTGCCGCCCAACCTGCCCGCCCCGAACTACAACAGGCACAAGTGGACGTGGTGTACCTCTCCTCCGATCTGCTCGAAGGCCGGGAAGCCGGCACCAAAGGCGAGCGCATGGCCGCCGATTATATTGCCTCCCGCTTTGCGCAAATCGGACTGAAACCCGCCGGGCACAAAGGAAGCTGGTTTTATTCATTTGATTTTAAATACAATCCCAACCCGCACGGCGGTCCCGGCGGCGAGGCTCGCACCGGCGTCAACGTGGCCGGTTATATTGACAACAAAGCCAAAACAACCGTCATCATCGGCGCGCACTACGATCACCTCGGCTACGGCCATTTCGGATCGCGGCATACCGGCGAACCCGCCATTCACAACGGCGCCGACGACAATGCCAGCGGCACGGCCGGCCTGCTGCGATTGGCCCATCATCTGAAAAACAGCAAAAAAGCCCGCAAAAACAATTACCTCTTCCTCGCTTTTTCAGCCGAAGAACTGGGCCTGATCGGCTCCAAAGTGTTCGCTTCCGATTCTTTGTTTTTTGATAAAAAGAAGGCCAATTACATGCTCAATATGGACATGATCGGCCGCCTCAACGAGGAGAAGGTGATGGTGGTGAGCGGTACAGGTACTTCCCCGGTTTGGAAAGAAACGCTGGCGGCCATTCCCAACGGCGGTATCACCGTGAAGAGTTCCGACTCCGGCGTGGGCGCATCCGACCATACTTCTTTTTACCTCCAGGATATTCCGGCGCTGCACTTCTTCACCGGGCAACATTCCGATTATCACAAACCGGAAGACGATTCCGAACTTATCAATTACGAAGGCATTCTCGACGTAACCGATCTGATGATTGCACTCATCGAACACTTGGACGGCAAAGGCAAATTGGCGTTCACCAAAACAAAAGACGAGGAGGAGGGCCGCCGGGCCGCTTCGTTCAAAGTGAGCCTCGGCGTGATGCCCGACTATGTGTATGACGGCGAAGGCATGCGCGTGGACGGTGTGACCGATGGCCGCCCCGGCCAAAAAGCAGGCATGCTAAAAGGCGACGTTATCATCGGCATCGGCGAGTTGGAAATCAAAACCATCTACGACTACATGGACGGCCTGAGCAAGTTTGAAAAAGGCCAAAAGACTACACTCAAAGTGAAGCGCGGCGAACAGGTATTGGAACTGCCGGTGGAGTTCTGACGACGTGGTCAGTAATCCGTCTTGATCGTTTTATCAAAAGGAATTTTTAGCTGATAGGCAATGTCCTCGTCGGTGCTGTCTTCCAGCACATCGAGGCCGTAGCGGATTTTGCGCGGGTCGTCATACACCATCGTGCCGAAGAGGCGATCCCAAAAGGAAAAGATATTGCCGAAGTTGGTATCCGTCCAAGGGCGCTCGTAGTGGTGGTGAAACTTGTGCATATTGGGAGTGACGAATATCCAGCTCAGCGGTTTGTCAATCCATTTCGGCACCAGAATGTTGGCATGGGTGAGGTAGGTGAAAAACACCGTCACGATGCGGTAGAACAGGTAAAATGCCAGCGGCGCCCCGATGAGCAGCACAGCGCCGAGCGAAAACACCTCCCGCAGTACATAGTCGCCCGGATGGTGACGCGTGCCCGTGGTGGCATCCACTTTGGTGTCGCTGTGGTGTATCATGTGAAACTTCCACATCCATTTGACCTTGTGTAACAGGTAGTGTACGAAGTACTGCGCCACGAGGTCAAAAACCATGAGCGCAATGAGCAATTCCACCCATATCGGCCACTCCACTAAATGCAGCAAGCCGAATTGATTTTGCCCGATCCATTGGAAAACCCCCAGCGTGAGGATGCCGAACAACAGGTTGATGGCAATGGTGGTGCTGAGAAACACCATGTTCACGCCCGCGTGCCTCCACTTGCGGTAGCCGAGTTGAAACAACGGAAAACCGCCTTCGAGCAGCCAACTGATGCCGAGGCAGGTGAAAATCCAGGCTAATTTTTGCCAGGAAGGCATGGTTTCAAAAAAGTGCAGAAAGGATTCCATGTCGTTATGAATTGTAACGTTGATACACTTCTTCAATGGATTTGGCGAGTCGCCGGTCTCTGTCGGTTACGATATTGCCCGCGTCGTGGGTGTTGAGGTGTATTTCGACGGTATTCCACACATTGCTCCAGTCGGGATGGTGGTTTTGCTTTTCCGCCAGAAAAGCTACTTCGGTCATAAAGGCAAAGGCTTGCGAAAAGTCTTTGAATTTGAATTTGGCGGAAAGCCGGTTGTTGTTTTCAGTCCACATAGCCGGTTGTTTTTTGAGATGATTTCGGTTTAACGCACAATGAGGCTCTCCCGCTCAGGGCCGGTGGAGGCCATGGTGATGGGCACGCCGAGATATTGCTCCATGAATTCGAGATACTGTGCCGCCGTGTCCGGCAAATCTTCATATTGGGTAATGCCGCTCAGCGGTTGACGCCATCCGGGAAATTTGCGGTACAGCGGCTCAATGGCCGTGGCGTCAATGTCGTAGGGCAGGCGGTCGGTTTGTATGCCGTCGTAGCGGTAGTGCGTGGCCGCTTCAATGTGTTCCATGTTGTTGAGCACATCAATTTTGGTGACGGCCAACTGCGTAACGCCGTTGAGCAAAACCGAGTAGCGCAACTGCGGCAGATCAAGCCAGCCGCAACGCCGGGGCCGTCCGGTGGTGGCGCCGAATTCGCCGCCCTCGCGGCGCAAAAACTCGCCCGTTTCGTTGTCTTGTTCGGTCGGAAAAGGACCGGAACCCACGCGGGTACAATATGCTTTGGTAATGCCGATGACCTCGCCGATGCGCGAAGGCGCCACGCCCAGCCCCGTACACACGCCGGCGGTAACGGTGTTGGAAGAAGTGACGAACGGATAAGTACCGAAGTCAATATCGAGCATGGAACCCTGCGCACCCTCTGCCAGCACGCGCTTGCCTTGCGTCAGCAGGTCGTTGAGGTAGTACTCTCCGTCCACCAATTGGATGGAGCGCAGCACGTCGAGCGTTTCCATCCAGCGGGCTTCTTCCTGCTCCAGATTGAAATCAATTTCGGGGTAGAGTTGTAACAAAGTAAGGTGTTTGGCTTTGAGGGCATGGTATTTTTCTTCAAAACCGGCGGCGTTGATGTCGCCTACGCGCAGGCCGTTGCGGCCGGTTTTGTCCATGTAGGTCGGGCCGATGCCTTTGAGCGTGGAGCCGATGCGGGCTTTGCCTTTGGCAGCCTCGGTGGCGGCGTCCAGATAGCGGTGAGTGGGCAGTATAAGGTGTGCTTTGCGGGCTAAGCGGAGCCGCTCGGCGTAAGGCACACCGGCTTTTTTGAGGTTGTCAATCTCTTTGGCAAAAACGATGGGGTCAATCACGACGCCGTTGCCGATAAGGTTGATGAGGTTGTCGCGGAAGATGCCGGAAGGAATGGTGTGCAGCACATACTTTTGATTGTCAAACATCAGCGTATGGCCTGCATTGGGGCCGCCCTGAAATCGGGCTACCACGTCATACCGGGGCGCTAAAAAATCTACTACTTTTCCCTTTCCTTCGTCTCCCCATTGGAGACCTAAGAGTACGTCAACGGTCATGTGTTTTTGTTTTTGAAAAATCTGCTTACCAGATTCTATTTACTTCAGGATATCCATCAAAGGCTATGTCGTTACTAATGACGGACATATTCTGCGAAATAGCCTGAGCAATTATTAGCCGGTCAAAAGGGGCGCGATGGAAAAACGGCAGTTTACTATTTTCTACAACATGTTGGTGAGAAATTGCAAGCGTTTTGAATCCATGTACTTGCACATTGGTGATGAATGCACTTAGTGATAACCCATGCATATTTAGTTTTCCTGAATTTAGCTTAATGGACATTTCCCAGTAGCTTCCTATGCTGACCCAGCAATCGTTTTGGGTATCTTCCATAAGTCGTTTTGCAGTTGGGCTAAGCAGAGAACTGTTTAATGAAAACCATATAATAGATTGTGTGTCAATAATCAGGTTCATTACATGTATTCTTTGAAGTCCTCAAGTGGCATATTGAAGTCTTCTGACATAGTAATTATTCCTTGAATGAACCCCGCTTTTCGCGGCTGTTGCTCCACGGAATCGGAATATTCAGGAGGCTCAACCAAAGATTTAGGCTGTAAAACTACAACGACATCATAATTACCTTCCGGTATTTCCGGGAGAGGAATTACGGGGTTGTGACCGGAAATATAGGTTTCTAAAGAGAGTGTCACCATAGCGGTTATGTACGTTTAAGACACAAATGTAAGAAAAAACCGACTCAATCCTTCGATTTGTCGCTTGCATTTTCCCCGGTGCGCGGGCAGGCGCCGTTGCATTGGCCGTAGAGGTTGAGCGAGTGATGCGTGATGTTGAAGTGCAGTAATTCGCCCATCATGTTTTTGATTTGCTGGATGCGGGGATCACAAAACTCCAGCACTTTGCCGCAATCCACACAGATGAGGTGGTCGTGTTGTTTGAACCCGTAAGATTTTTCAAACTGGGCGAGGTTCTTCCCAAACTGGTGTTTTTTGACCAGATCGCAGCTCACCAGCAACTCCAGCGTATTATACACCGTGGCCCGGCTCACGCGGTAATTTTGGTTTTTCATGTGAATGTACAGCGCCTCCGCATCGAAGTGATCGTTGCGGCGGTATATCTCCTCCAGAATGGCGTAGCGTTCCGGCGTTTTGCGAAAGCCGCCGTTTTCGAGGTGCGCAGAGAAGATGTTTTTTACTTCTTTGATAATGTCTTCTGTTGATCTCAATGTTTAGTCATTTTACCCAACGCGTGAATTTTTGCGAGCCTTACAATATGCTCAACTGTAATATAGCGCTCCATTTCAGTTACACTAATAACTACATTAACCGCTCCACGGTTGACACATTGGGCAGTTCCTCCAGGCGGCGCATGGCAATGTGGAGTTGATCGGTATTTTGCACCACTAAGCTCACCCGGCCTTCGAAGTAGCCCTGGTCTCCGGCAATGCTGAACGTGCGGATATTGAGATTGAGCATACTGGAGATGGCATGCGTGAGTCGTTCTATCACACCCGGACCGTCGTCAATGCCGGTTATTTTCAGGTCGGCTACAAAAGTAGTGCCGGGCGTATGCACCCATTCCGCTTTCTGAATGCGATAGCCGTAGTTGGCCATCAGGTTGGTGGCATTGGGGCAGGTGGTGCGGTGAATTTTCAGGGTGGCATTGGCCGTGATGTAGGCGAAAATGTTGTCGCCCTGCACCGGGTTGCAGCAGGTGGCCATAGTGTAGCTGTAGCGTTCGGCCGGCTCGCCGTTGATCGAAAGCCGGGCTTTGCTCATGTCCTTTTTGCGCTCAACGCTTCTGCCGGGCGGGAGTTGGTTGTCCTCTACTCTGACCGGAATTTCCACCAGCGTGTTGCCCTCTACCATAAACTCTTTAAAAATGCGCTCCACGGTAAGCTCCTCGGTATAAAGAGCGTAGTAGAGGTCCACATAAGAGCCGTAGCCGAAGTGCCGATAGAGGCGGTCGGCAATTTCATCGGTGAGTTCCAATTTGAATTTGCTCAGCTTGCGCATCAAAGTTTCCCGGCCGTACTCGCCCAGGTTCCGGCGCTCCTCCTTCACAGCCGAGCGTATTTTGGAGCGGGCTTTTCCGGTCACCACCATTTTGAGCCAGTCTTCGGAAGGCTTCTGGTTTTTGTTGATGATGATTTGTACCTGGTCGCCGTTGTTGAGCTTGTGCCCCATCGGCACCAGTTTGTTGTTCACTTTCACGGCCGTGCAGCGGTAGCCGAGGTCAGTGTGGATGCTGAAGGCAAAGTCGAGTGCAGTAGCGCCTTCGGGCAGTATTTTAAGTTCGCCTTTTGGCGTATAGACGAAAATCTCCTCGTGAAAGAGATTGTTGTCTTTGAAATTATCGAGAAACTCCACGGCATTACTGGTGGGGTCTTCCATGATCTCGCGCACACTGTCCAACCACTGTTCAAACACATCGGGTTGGTTGTTGACGCCTTTGTATTTCCAGTGTGCGGCAAAGCCCCGTTCGGCAATCTCATCCATGCGATTGCTGCGGATTTGTACCTCCACAAACTTTCCCTGCGGACCGATCACCGTGGTGTGCAGCGATTCGTAGCCGTTGGATTTGGGTACCGTGATCCAGTCTTTGAGCCTTTCGGGCAAAGGAGTGTGTACGCCCGTGACGATGGAATATACCTGCCAACAGGCCAGTTTTTCTCTTTCCGAGGGCACATCCACTACGATGCGCACGGCAAAGAGGTCATAAATTTCTTCAAAAGGCACCCGCTTGGTTTGTATCTTATTCCATATAGAATAGATGGACTTGGGGCGGCCGTATATCTTGTACGGAAAGCCCAAATCGTTGAGAAACGGCGTGAGCGGTTTGATGAACTCGTTGATGTAGCGATTGCGCTCGCGTTTTGTATCGGCCAGTTTGCGGGCAATGTCGTGGTACGATTCCGGCTCCGTGATTTTCATACACAGGTCCAGAAACTCCGTTTTCATGGCGTACAGACCGAGTCGGTGGGCCAGCGGGGCATAGATGTAGCTGGTTTCGGCGGCTATTTTGAGCTGCTTTTGGCGGGCCATTGCGCCGAGGGTGCGCATGTTGTGCAGGCGGTCGGCCATTTTGATGAGCACCACGCGCACATCTTCCACCAGCGTGCCGAGTACCTTTTTGAAATTTTCCGCCTGCGCGCTCTCTGCATTGTAGGCGCTGTCCAACTTGGTGAGGCCGTTCACCATTTGCGCCACCCGTGTGCCGAAGCGGTCTCGCACCTGTTCAATGGTGATGGGCGTATCTTCTACCACATCGTGCAGCAAGGCCGCCACCACGGCCGTGGGTCCCAGCCCGATTTCTTCGGTACAAATAGTGGCCACCGCGAGGGGATGGAGTATATAAGGTTCGCCCGACTTGCGGCGTTGCGGCCGGTGCGCCTCTACGGCCAATTCATACGCCTCCCGTATCATACGGCGGTCTGCCGCCTCTATGGGGTTTTTGATGGTACGCAACAACTTGCGATACGCATTGTGTATGATCTTGTCGTCCGCAGAGCGGAGCAATTCGGCGCTCATAGCATTATTTTGTTTTGTGAACCTGACGGGGGAGGGCCGTAAGTCTCTAATTTACAAAGTTAAGAACATTTATGGGCGAGTAGCGGCATGTTAGAAAAAAGGGCTATTTTTTTTGTGAAAAACTATACCTTTGCAACGCTTTTTTAAAAACGGTTGTTTCGGGCAGAACGCTTCCCAAGAAAAAACAACTTTCCTGCGGGTGTGGCGAAATTGGTAGACGTACCAGACTTAGGATCTGGCGCCGCAAGGCATGGGGGTTCGAGTCCCTCCACCCGCACAAATTTATAATTAATGCCAACATTCCAACGGGAGGATACCGACAACCTCCAATTCACCCTGAGCGTAACCTTAACGCCCGCCGATTACGAATCCGATTTTGAGGCCGAACTGGCCAAGTACCGCAAACAAGCCTCGCTCAAAGGCTTTCGCAAGGGCAAAACCCCTGCGTCGGTCGTGCGCAAAATGTTCGGAAAATCGGTACTGGCCGAGGTGCTCAACAAGCAATTGCACAAGTCCTTAGAGGACTATCTGCGCGACAACCAGTTGAACATACTGGGCGGGCCGCTACCCTTAGACGACGACAACATCACCGATCTCAGTGTGCGCGAGTTGGAGGAGTACACCTTTCATTACAAAATGGGGCTGGAGCCTGAATTTGAAATAAAAGGCATAGGCCCGGAAACGGAGTATGTGCGCTTCGAAGTGCAAATTTCGGAAACAACACTCGACGAAGAATTGGAGCGCCTGCGCGAGGGCAATCCGCGTGTAACGGAATTAGAAAGCGACTTTCGGGAAAGCGACACCATCAGTTTCAAGGTGGCTGAACTCAAAGGCGATGTCCTGAAAGAAGATGGTTGGGAATCGACATTCGATGCAACCCCGTCGCAGATAAAAGATGAAGCCCTGCGCGCTCAGGTGCTTGCCGCAAAAAAAGGCGATACCCTGCGCCTCAATATGTTCACCGCTTTCGATGTGGAGGAGTCCACCCTGTATGACAAATGGTTGGGAATTGATCGGGAAGACCCTACGAATTTCGTAAATGAAATGTTTGAAGCCCGCATCGAAAAGGTGACGCGTACAGAACCCGCTACCTTTGATGAGCAATTCTTCCACGACTTCTTTGGTGAAGACGTGAATACCGCAGCACAGGCAAAAGACATCATTCGCAAAGAGATCGAAGCATCTTATGCGGAGACTGCCGATAGTATGTTGTACAGTGCTATCAGGAAGCATATTCCGGAAGTGACCGAAGTACCGCTCCCCAAAGAATTTCTCTGGGAATGGCTGACGCATACCAAAGACGATGATACCGACGAGGCAGACCTCGAAAGCGGCTTCGAAGGTTTTATCGAAGGGTTGCAATGGAGTCTTATTCGCAACAAGCTCGTCAAGGCTTTTGATATCCAGGTTTCAGAAGAGCAGATATTGGAGCGGTTCAAGAATCGCATCAAATCGTATTTCGGCAACTCGCCCTACTTCCAGGATGACTTCATTACCAGTATGGCCGCCCGGCTGATGGAAAAGGAGGACGAGGTGCAAAAGGTTTTTGATGAATTGCTCACCGAATCCGTGTTCAAAGCCGTAGCCTCGCAGGCTGCCATCACGAATAAGCCTGTTTCCAAAGAAGATTTTGAAGCCGAAATGGACGCCTTGAGAAAAGCCCTTCAGGGGCCGGAACCGGATGAACCGGAAGAAACGGACGAGCCGGAAGATGCTGAAGCAGGGCCACCCGCTTCCGAATCGGAAGAATAATATTCGCCCCCGTTCAACCCGAATGCAGGTTAGTTGTTTTCTAATGCGAAAATGAAATCCCCGCAGCAATTGCTGCCGGGGCGACTTGCAGTACAAATACCCAAATCTATATGTTCCGTAAAGACGAATTCTTTAAGTACGCTGTGAAGCACCTCGGTATGAGCAGCTACAAAGTAGAGGACTATGCCCGCTACAATGTGCAGTCTATGGGTCAGGTGCAAAACATGACACCGTATATCATCGAAGAGCGGCAACTCAACGCCACCGTACTCGACGTGTTTTCCCGCCTTATGATGGACCGCATCATCTTCATGGGCACGCCCGTGTACGACGACATTGCCAATATCGTGCAGGCGCAGTTGTTGTTTCTTCAATCGGCCGACCCCAAGCGCGACATCAACATGTACATCAACAGCCCCGGCGGCTCGGTCATTGCCGGCTTGGGCATATACGACACCATGCAGTTTGTGTCGCCCGATGTGGGCACTATTTGCACCGGACTGGCAGCTTCCATGGGTGCGGTATTGCTCGCCGCAGGTACCAAAGGCAAACGCACTGCGCTGTATCACAGCCGCGTCATGATTCACCAACCCTCCGGCGGCATGCAAGGCCAGGTGAGCGATATGGAAATTTCCTACAAGCTCATCAAACAAATGCAGGAGGAACTCTACAAAATACTCAGCCACCACACAGGGAAGCCATATCAGCAAATTGAGGATGATTCTGACCGCGACAAGTGGCTCACATCCAGAGAAGCGATGGAATACGGACTGGTGGACGAGGTGCTCGGCAAGAGCGTAGAAGCGGCGGGATAGTTCAGGACTAAAAAAAACAGCATGCGCAAATCAAAACAAAGCTACCACTGCTCTTTTTGTGGTAAGGACAAGTCGGAAGCCCTTCTGCTCATTGCGGGCATAGAAGGGCACATCTGCGAGGCTTGTGTGGAGCAGGCCGGGAACATCGTA
The DNA here is from genome assembly GCA_019638385.1 of Saprospiraceae bacterium. Classification (GTDB taxonomy): domain Bacteria; phylum Bacteroidota; class Bacteroidia; order Chitinophagales; family Saprospiraceae; genus UBA2329. Next base: position 13,433 of record JAHBTW010000011.1, read on the forward strand.
CAGGAAGAATTGTACGGTAATAAAAACCCGGAAGAAAAAAAGCAACAAAAGAAATCCGCTGCTGCTGCGAGTGTTCCTATGGTAAAACCGCAGGAGATCAAGGCTCACCTCGATCAGTACATCATCGGTCAGGATGAGGCCAAAAAAGTGCTTTCCGTAGCCGTGTACAACCACTACAAACGGTTGGGCCAAACCCGCAAAGACGATGTTGAGATTGAAAAATCAAATATCCTTTTCGTGGGTCAAACCGGCACCGGCAAAACGCTCTTAGCCAAAACCATCGCCAAATTCCTCAACGTACCTTTCGCCATTGTGGATGCCACGGTATTTACCGAAGCCGGCTATGTGGGCGAAGATGTGGAAAGTATCCTCAGCCGCCTGCTGCAAGTGTGCAACTACGACGTGGCCGCAGCCGAGCGCGGCATTGTGTATATTGATGAAATTGATAAAATTTCCCGCAAGAGCGACAATCCCTCCATCACCCGCGACGTGTCGGGCGAGGGCGTACAACAGGCGCTGCTCAAAATGCTGGAGGGTACCGATGTGAACGTGCCGCCGCAGGGAGGCCGAAAACACCCGGAGCAAAAATTGGTGAAAGTCAATACCGAAAACATCCTCTTCATCTGCGGCGGCGCTTTCGAAGGCATTGACAAAATCATCGCCCGGCGCATGAACAGTCAGGTCATCGGCTACAAGTCCGACGAATTTATGCGGGTAGATCACGACAACATGCTCCAGTATATCAATCATCAGGACGTGAAGCACTACGGCCTTATTCCTGAATTGGTGGGCCGTATGCCGGTACTGGCATATCTCAATCCGCTCGATTTGGAAATCCTGCGCCGCATTCTGCATGAACCGAAAAATTCGCTCATCAGACAATACCAGCGGCTCTTCGAATTGGAGGGTATCGAATTGCATTTCGCGCCCGATGGCGTGGATTTTATCGCTGAAAAAGCGCTCGAATTCGCTTTCGGCGCGCGCGGCCTGCGGTCCATCTGCGAAGCCATCATGACCGACGCCATGTTTGAATTGCCCTCCCAACCGGGCACGCGCCGCCTCGAAATTACCCGGGAATACGCGCTGGAAAAAATTTCCCGATCCAATCTTGGGAAACAACGGGCCGCGTAGAGACAACGCACGCGTTGTCTCCGCGTAGAGACAACGCGTGCGTTGTCTCTACCGGGGTGGCGCGTCGTCGTCGTCAATGATCGCATCGTCAATCAGCTCGTTGCCATCGCCGTCGAGGTCGAAAAACCCGGAAACGGTTCCCTCCTGTTTGGGCGCTTCGTAATTGGGATCTTTGCTAAAGGTCGGTTTTGACGAATAGTCCCCATCTGCAAACCGGGCTGCGCGATCAAAGAAACTTTCGTGTTTGTCGAGCAGGCTGTCTTTGGTATCAATGGGCTTGTCGGAGAATTGGGTAGAACTTGCTTTGCGACTCGCATCCTGCCCCATCTCTTCAGCGCGGCGAATGGTGTCGTCCATACTTTCTTTAGCGGCTTCTTCCTGTGCTTTTTCCACGAAATCGGCTGCTTTTTGAAAAATATCATCGCCCAGCGATTTGGCCCGTTCGAGGGTTTCGCCGCCTTTTTCCAGAATCTTGCCGCCGAGGTCTTCGGCTACATGCATCACCTTTTCGCCTACGACCTCGCTCTTTTCTAATATTTTTTCGCCTATTTTTTCGGCAGTATCCATCACTTTGTCCATGGCTTCGCCGCCGTGTTCCATCACTTTGGCGCCCACTTTTTCGGCGGTATCCAGCACGGTTTTTCCGAGTTCCTCCACACGGCTCGGCGGCGCATCGGGCGCGCCGGGGTCCTGTGGCCATTCTGCGGAGGAGAAAGCGGCGGGTGCTTCCTCCTGAGCCGGTTTTTCGGGTTCCGGTTCCGTGCTTTGGGTAAAGCGGCGCAGTTCTTCAAATACATCGGAGGCCGTTTCTTTGGCCGTTTCGCCGAAGTCTTCCGCTTTGTCGGCCACTTTGTCAAAGAAGTCTCCGGTAGAGTCTATCACTTTTTCCGTCACGTCTCCGGCTTTGGTGCGGGCAGTGTCCCACAGTTCGGAGGTTTTTTCGGTGAACTCGCCGGCGGCTTCTTTGCCTGCCTCGGCAGCTTTTCCGGCGGCTGATTTGGTGACGGCCTTTGCGCCGAACAGCAGTTTTTTGAGATCATTTACCAAACTCATGGCAGTTGTTTTTTTGATGATGGCCCTAATGTAGCGGTTTTGGCTTCTGTATCCAAAAATATTAGCCCAGCTTTAAAAAATCTTCCCAGTCCTCTAACCTTTCCCCCGGTGCTACTCGTCATTTAAACGAAAGCACGATTTAAGGACGTCCCGGTGCAATATCTAATCACTCATTAAACATCTGACATCATGCGTTATTTCATTGCTTTTTGTATGCTCATATCCATCCTGACACAAAGCCGACTGACGGCTCAAACGGCTCAGGATGCAGTGTACCTGACCAACCAGCAGTTTTATCAAGGTATCATCATTGAACAAAAGCCGGGCGAGCACATTCGTCTGCTGCGGCTGCCCGAACGCGATACGCTCCAATTTGAAATGGATGACATTGACCGGATTGTGAAGCTGTTGGATTCGAGCGCACCGCTTGCGGGCGCCGCAACGGAAAGCACGAGCGCCTTGTCTGCTTTGCCCGAACGAAAGTTCAACCGCAACAAATACGTTGCCATGTTGCACGCTTCCATAGGCGGCGGCAAATATGCCTTACTCGGCTTGGGTATTAGCGTGGCGCGCAGCTTCGAAGACCGCATGCAGGCGGGCATAGGCGTACAGTTCATCGGGCAGACCAGCAACAACACTTTCCCCAATCAGCAGATCATTCCGGTAACAGCAGATTTCAGGTTCAAAATATCGGAATCGCGGGGAGGGCGACTGGCCACGATGGCGGGTTTAAGCGCCGGCTACAATATCAGTGTTGACAATAAACAATTCGATAGCGGTTTCAACGCCGACATACGCGTCACGAACGGCGTATTTCTCAATCCCTCACTGGCGTTTCGGGTCAATATTCTGCGCAATATGGGGCTGATGATGGATTTCGGCTACCAGTTTAGCAGCGGCAATATTTACTTTATTGAAACGGGGGAACTGTACGACCGGAGAACCTGGCATAACTTTGCAGCACGAGGAACCTTGTTTTTCTAAAAAAACGAATGACGGTGCAAATTACTGAATTGATATTGGAAGGATGTCGGCGGCAGGAGCGGCCCGCTCAGGCGGCATTGTACCGGCAGTGTTCTCCGGCGCTCATGCGGGTAGCGCTCCGCTATGCCCGCAACGCCGATGATGCCGCCGACATCCTCAACCGCGGATTTTTCAAAGTATTCACAAAAATTGATCAGTTCGCCGGCACTGCAGAAAATTTCGGCGGTTGGATACGGCGTATCATCATCAACGAAGCGCTGGATTTTGTGCGGGCCGATCCGGGTTTCAGCGGCCATGAAGCATTAGAAGCGGCGGCACACATCGGCGCCTCGCCCGACGTAGAGCATATCGAAGCAGCCCAGAGCATCCTGCGACTGCTGCGCCGCCTACCCCTGACAACGGCTACCGTATTCAACCTCTTCGCCATGGAAGGATTTTCTCATCAGGAGATCAGCGAGCAGCTCGGCATTACCGAAACCAACTCCAAGTGGCATCTGCATTCCGCCCGTCAAAAACTTCAACAATTACTTCGCCAAACCATTGCGCTATGAAAAAGGATATTCCGACTTCGGAACCACAACACCCCATTGATGTCTATTTTCGCGAGCAGGAGGCCAATATCCCGATCGTTTTCAATCCGGCGCATTGGGATGCATTGGAAGCCATGCTTGATGAGGCTGTTTCCGAAGGCGGCCCGTTGCCCGGTATGCACCGCTCTGACGGCGCTACGGCCATTGTTCGCCCGTCGAACCCGCTATCCTGGAAGCGCTTGTTGGGGCTTGTATTGGCGAGTTTGTTTCTGGCCACGGTTCCGGCTGCGGACTTGATCCTGCAATCGCAAAGAACAACCGGCCACAACAGTGTTTCGGTGGCGGCGCCTGCCGCTGAACCGGCGGTGGCTCCTTCAAATTACGCTCACCCCGCTGCCTCGCAGGTTCCGAACACATCGGCGCCATTGCCTTTGCCGTCGGCAGAAACCGCATTCGCGCCGGAAAAGACCTCACCCGTTGATACGGCGCTCGCCCCGTCGCAGATTCCGGGCTCACTGCATAGCACCCGGCTTGACAGTCTGGCAGCCGTCGAAGAGTGGCAGGCAAAACAGGATTCCACGGCGGAGCAGAAGAAAAAGAAAAAGCACTTGTTTTGGTGAGCGAGGATACAGCGGTATCTCTCACTTCACCGGAAAAAGGCTGATCGCAAACCCGCCGCCCGGCGCCATGCGCACGGTCATGATGTTGTTGTGATCCACCTCCGCTGTATTAATTTGGTAATCCAAGGGGTTGTTGTTCCAATGCGCTTTCGGACCGTCGGCATAAAAAGTGGCTTTATACTTTTGGCCTTTCGGCAAAAAACTGAATGACACCTCCTGTGTGCGTTCCCGGTCGCCCGTGACGCCGCCCACAAACCAGGCATCGGTGCCGCGCTCCTGCCGGGCAATGACGACAAAATCGCCCACCTCGCCGTCGAGTACTTTGGTCTCGTTCCAATCCACGCCCACGTCGCGGATGAACTGGAACATGGGGTGCAACTGTCCGTTCGGCAGATAGTAGTGTTCGGGCAGGTCGCAGAGCATTTGGATGGGGCTGTACAGTACCACATACAGCGCGAGTTGCTGTGCCAGCGTCGTGTTTACCTGATTCTCTTTTTTGTACTCATCGAATTTGATGTTGAACACGCCCGGGGTGAAATCAATGGGGCCGCTCAGCATTCGGGTGAAGGCCACGGTGGGAATGTGGGCGGGCGGATTGCCGCCGTCGGAAGCCCATGCGTTGAACTCCTGCCCGCGCAGTCCTTCGCGTGCAATGAAGTTGGGGTAAGTGCGCCGCAGGCCGGTATCCTTGATGGGTTCGTGGGCGTTGATGGCGATTTTGTAGGTGGCCGCTTTGTCAATCACATGCTGGTAGTGCCGCACCATCCACTGCCCGTGGTGGTATTCGCCGGCGGGAATTATCTTGCCCACATAGCCGGTCTTGACGGAATTCATGCCGTGTTTTTTCATAAAAGTATAAGCCTCGTCCATTTGCTTTTCGTAGGTGCGGGGCGCAGAAGATGTTTCGTGGTGCATGATGATTTCCACGCCTTTTTCTTTGGCGTAAGCCGTCACCGCGTCGAAGTCGTAGTCGGGGTAAGGAGTCATGAAATCGAATACGCCTTCGCGGTCGTCGGTGTTGATCCATTTGTCCCAGCCGGTATTCCAGCCTTCCACGAGCAGTCCGCGAATGCCGTTGGCCGATGCGAAATCAATGTATTTCATGGCGTTTTCAGTGGTGGCGCCGTGCCGGGAACCGCTTTTGGCGCCTTGCGTGAACGTGGTCATGTCCTGGCTGCCTTCCAGGTCCCAGGTGGATTTGCCGATGTGCATTTCCCACCAGATGCCGACATATTTCATGGGGGTGAAATAGCTCACATCGCCGATTTTGTTGGGTTCGTTGAGGTTCAGTACGAGTTTCGACTCAATGAGGTCGCCGGCTCTTTTCGCAATTTGTATGCTGCGCCAGGGCGTTTTGAAGGGCAGCGAAATCCATGCTTTGCCGCCGGTGCGCTCCGATCCTGCCAAGCCGCTGGTGAATTTCAGCGCGTCCTTGTCCACCAGCAGTGTCATGTCGGCATAGTCGGTCAGATTGGCCTCGTGGAAGCTGAGGTAAATGCCCTCGGCGGTTTTGAGCGTCACGGGGGTATTGACGGCGTTGAACGGGATGTAGGTAGCGTTCAGGTTGGGATGGTTTCTGTATTTAATGGCATCAATTTCGGAGAATTTGGTGGCGTGATACAGGTGTTCGTAGATGTCCCAGTCGCCGGGCTGCCACCATACCTGATGGTCGCCTGTGAGTTTAAATTCGGATGTTTCAGCCGTTACTAATAGAGAATCCACATTGATTTGCGAAGGCAGTTCATAGCGGAAGCCGATCCCGTCATCATATACTTTGAAGATGACGTTGAGCCGGCGCCTGTCGGGGGTTTCCAAAAAAAACTTCTTCGAATTGTAATGGTCCAACACGGTTTTCTGCTCGCCCCAGGGCATCTCCCAGGTTTCCTTTGCGGAGGCGGCTTCTGATTTCATGAGGGTGAAATCCTGATCGAATCCCGGATGACCTTTGAACTCAAACCCACCGATGTATGAGGTGTCAATGACCACAGCCGACTCATAGGTGCAGGTGTAATACGGGCGGCCCTCGTCGTTGAGGCCGAATTGTACCGTGATTTTTCCGTCGGGGGAGACAATGGTATCGGTCGTATCGGCGGCTTTGTTGCAGGAAGTAAACAACGCTGAGAAGAGGAGCGCAGCAAGGAGGAGGTATCTCATGGCAGGTTGATTTTTGTGATTCTCAAAGATAGGAAAAGATGTTGTCTTTCCATCAGTCCCGCACGGCATCGTGAAAGGAGCAAATAGATGGGCGAAATGGTCAAAAAATATTTCCGCCCCACACGAAGTCTGTGAAACCTGCACGGCCAGGATAGCGGCCAATCACTTGAAATTCCTCCAACCCAATGGCCGTCGCATTGTACTTGAGGCCGTTCAAGTGCTGCGGGGTGGGGGTTTCCTTTACCTCGAAAGCCCGTTTTTCGTCGAGGACAAAATCAATCTCCAGGCTTTTCGATTTTTCAAAATAGTTCAACTGGCCCAGCGGGGCAAGCTGGTTGGCGATGGCATTCTCAAAGACGTGTCCGCTGGAAAGCCCTTTCTGGAGGTTGTTCAGAATGCCCGTGTCGGTGAAATAGACCTTGGGTTGGCTGGTCAGTTCCTTGTCTATGCCTTTGGCCAAAGGTCTGACCTGCCGGATGAAGTAGGTGTAATCAAGCAGCGAGATATAGTCCTTCACCTTGTGGCGGTTGAGGCCGATGATACTGGACAGCTTGCTATAGTCCAGCTTGCTGCCCGACCGCCCTGCCAGCAGCAGCATGAGCTTATAAAGCGAGTCCGTCATTTCAAAATCAGACAACAGCTTGATATCCAGTTCGATATAAGCGTTGATGATATCGGAGAGGTAGTCCCGGCGGTCGGATGCGCTGTCCGCCAGCACCACTTCCGGGAAACCGCCGTACTCGACATACTCTTCGTAAAGGCCACTGTACAGGTCGTAGTAGGTGCGCAGGAAGGGGCGATTGCGTTCCAGTTCCATTTGAGGTTTGTAGGCTTCCCGAAAAACGAGAAACTCCCGAAAGTCGAGCGGCCAGAGTTCAAATATTTTTTTTCGCCCGGCAAGGCTTTCCGAGAAATGGTTTTTCAGGTAAAAAGAACTGGACCCTGACACGATGAATTTGACGCCGTAGGTGTCGTAAAAGCTCTTGACGACGCTCGGTAGGTTTTTCACCAACTGTATTTCGTCGAGGGCGATGACCGCCGGGGCAGAAAAATCAATACCCAATTGCACCAGCCCACGCTCGATATCGGCATAGGAGTCTTGGTTGAAAAGGTGCCGGTGCTCAATGCGCTCCAAATCGAGGAAAATTTTGTTGGTATGCCCAACCCTGTCGAGCAGGTAGCGGATGGCGGTGGTCTTGCCGACCCGCCTCATACCGGTGATTACCGTAACCTGCTTTTGGGGTATATGGGCTTCGAGCTCCTCAAATGTTTTTCGATTGTACATAAACCCAGGTAATTTGTACAAAATTATCACAAATTCTCCGACTCAATGAAGTTTTATTGTACAAATTTTCCAAAACAGGTTGTGTGAATAGCTCAATGCTTGGCCTGGCATCTGGTTTTATGATCCGAAAAGGGGGAGGGAAAGCAGGATATTATTTCTACTTTTGGATGTCAAAACGCACTCAACACAGTCGGCAATCTGCTGTCGGAGAACCAATTCGAAAAAATCGCTTTTACGCCCATGACGATTTTGATCGCGGTGCTATGTGGGGTTCTATTGCGTAAGTAAGCGCCCCCCTCACTCCATCACCGTCACCCGAATATCCACACGACGATATTTCTCCTTTGGCCCCGCCCCGCGTTGCACCCCTTTTCCTTCGATGAAAATTTGATCCACAATGATTTGATTGGCGATGAGTTGCAGGGCTACCTGTTTGGCGCGTTCTTCGCTGAGCTTGAGGTTATACACGTCGGCGCCGATATCGTCGGCAAAGCCTACGATGTGTACCTTGGCTATGTCTTTGTCTGATAAAGACTGCACGAATGCCTGAAACGGCCCGATGGATTCTGCCGTGACGGTTGCCTTATCAAAATCGAAATAAACGGCATGCACGATGTCTCTTTTCATTTTTTGCCTCGGTGCGGCGCCGGGCGTCTCCCCGGCACTTCCCGGCGCAGGTGCAGCTACCGTACCGGGCGGCAAGATGGGCTGTAAGAGCACGTCAATGACGTAGAAGTTGCGATTGTCCCAGGTGGGGATGGGAAATTGCCAGTGGTAGGGCTGGTAAAAGCGGCGCTCGCTGCGGATGTCGAGGGTTTCGCCGGCCGGCACACACAGAAAGAAGCGGCCTTCGCGGTCGGTCGTTATGGAATCGCGCCCTTCGATGTGGAGCGTAACCTGCAGCGGAATGTCGAGGATAGAATCTTTTACAAACCCCTCCACCAGCGTGACGGGATCGCTGTAGAGTTGTTCCGAGAGTTGGAAATAATAGATGTCCATGCCGCCGTATCCATCGGGGCGGTCGGAGGCAAAATAGCCGGTTTGGCCGTCGGCAGAGAGGGAGAATCCCAGTTCGCGATAAGCGGTATTCACCGGCGGGCCGAGATTGACGGGCGTGGTCCATTGCCCGTCCACATCTTTCCACGACACGAAGATGTCCTGCTCACCCATGCCGGGATGGCCGGTAGAGGAGAAGTAGAGGGTCTTGCCGTCGGTGGTGATGAACGGGGCTTCTTCGTCAGCGGGGGTATTGATTTTGAGGCCGAGATTGTGGGGATTTCCCCAGGTTCCGTCGGGTTGTTTTTCGCTGTACCACAGGTCGGTGCCGCCGATGCCGCCGGGGCGGTTGCTGGCGAAATAGAGCACGTTCCCGTCGCAACTCACGGAGGCCTGCGACTCCCATTTTTCGGAATTGGCCAGGCCCTTTAGCGGCCCCAATACGTTGACACTTAGGTCTTCGGGCACGAGCGCGGCCTCCCACAGGTCGCAGGGGCCGATCACTTGTTCTCGCCCGCAAGCGGTAAAAACAAAATGCCGGCCGTTGCGCACCAGCGACGACATGCCCTCATTGTGTTTGGTATTGAAACCGGTGCTCATCGGCGTGCCGGTCAGCCAGGCGCCGTTTTCGTTGCGGCTGTAGTAGAGGTCTTCGTCCGAATTTGTGCCCTTGCGGCGGGTGTAGAACATCCACAGGCGGTCGTTGCTCATCGAGGGGAAGTACTCATCGGCGCGGGTATTGATGCCGCCGCCCAGGTTGTTGACGGTGGTTACGTTGAGCAGCTTGATCGAATCCATAGAAATATGACAGGCGCGGATGGAAGCCGGCAGGCGCAGGAGGTAGTCGGTTTCTTCATACATCTCGCGTTCGCCGCGCAGGCCGAACTGGTTAACGGAGCGCTTTTGAAGTTCCTGGAACCGGTCGAAGTACTGCACGGCGAGTACATAGTTGCCGGTTTTGTAGCACAATTCTCCGATCTGAAAATACAATCCCCGCGAAAACAACGAGTCTGTCTCCACAATGGAAATGTAATAGTCGAGCGCTTTTTCGTAATCTTTCATCAACTCGTGGCAGGCGCCGGCAAAGCGTCGGGCGGTGAGCATGTCGGGTCGGGTAGCCAATACCTGTTCATAAGCATTGAGCGCTTTTTTGAGTTTGCCTTCCCGCATGGCCGTTTCACCGATGAGGAGCCATTCGTTGACGGTTTGAGCGCCGGCATAGCGCGCGCCTGCAGAAAAGAAGAGGAGCAAAAAGAGCAGTCGTAGTATAGTTGCATTCATGGGCGTTGATGGGATTTCCAGCCCGCAAGATAGAGAATACACTAATTATATGTTGCACATCCAGCGGCGTTTTCCGACTTTTGGCGGCTATTATGAAATTATGGACTTTTCAATCGGCGGAAGTGGAGATCTGGCTCGAAAAACAACCTGTTTTTCGGGCGGATTGGAAGTTTACGCCCCTTATTTGGCGGCCTTCCTACCAGTGGATGGCCGAAGTTATGGAAAGCTACGGAATTGCGTTGAACGGATTTGCCCCCGTGTGGGCCTGGCACTCCTGCCGCGAATGGAACCGCCCGCCCACGGTAGAAACAGCACTGATGTTGCTCACCGATTACCAATTGCTCAACGGAATGGTCGTCATTGAAATGGAGGCGCCCGACGAGCTGTGCCTGCTTTCCACTTATTCCCGCTTTAACGATCTGTTGAACGAGGTCATTGATGAAGGCGCCGTGCTGCATCCGCAAGGGTATGCCGATATGTTTCAACTCCCCGTTCCGCTCAACGGCGACGATATACAAGCCGTCCTGCCCTGCATTGACATGGACTGGATAACCGATATACGCGCCATTGACATCAAGCCGGGCAAGAGCGATTACGATCCGGAGATATTGTTATAAAATTATTCGCCCGGTTGATAGTGCAAAACCGTCTGCTCAATGATGTCGCAGCATTCGTGCATCTGATCTTCCGTCATCACGAGCGGCGGCGCAAAACGGATGATGTTGCCGTGGGTCGGTTTGGCCAAAAGGCCGTTATCGGCCATGCGCATGCAGATGTCCCAGGCAGTTTGGCCGTCTTCGTGGTCGTCAATGACGATGGCATTGAGCAGCCCTTTGCCGCGCACGGCGGTGACCAATCCGGTACGGTTGACTAAGTTTTCCTGCATCCGTTGGCGGAAAATCTGCCCCAGGTATTCCGCGTTTTCGGCCAATTTTTCGTCCTTTATCACTTCGAGCGATGCCATTGCTACGGCACAGGCCAGCGGATTGCCGCCGAAGGTAGAGCCGTGTTCGCCTGGCTTGATGGAAAGCATGATTTCATTGCGCGCCAGCGCTGCCGACACCGGAAACACGCCGCCGCCGAGCGCCTTGCCCAGTACCAATATATCGGGGCGGAAGCCTTCGTGATCGCAGGCCAGCAAGCGCCCCGTGCGGCCGATGCCCGTTTGCACTTCATCGGCAATGAAGAGTACATTGTGTTGGCGGCACAAGTCATAAGCGCTGCGCAGGTAGCCCGCATCGGGCACTACCACGCCCGCTTCGCCCTGTATGGGTTCCACCATGAAGCCGGCCACGGTGGGGTCTTGCAGGGCTTCTTCGAGCGCTTCGAGGTCGTTGTAGGGTATGATGAGATAGCCCGGCATGTACGGGCCGAAGTCTTTGGTGCTCTTGGGGTCGGTGGAGGAGGAAATGGCCGCCAGGGTACGCCCCCAGAAATTGCCGGCGGCAAATATGATTTTGGCCTCATTGGCGGGCACGCCCTTCACGGTATAGGCCCATTTGCGGGCGAGTTTCACAGCGGTTTCGCCACCCTCCACGCCTGTATTGGCAGGTAATACGCGGTCGTAGCCGAAATATTCGGTGATGTACCGCTCAAAAGGACCGAGCATGTCGTTGTAAAAAGCCCGCGAAGTGAGGGTCATTTTTTGAGCCTGCTCTGTGAGCGCCCCGATGATGCGTGGGTGGCAATGCCCCTGATTGACCGCCGAATAAGCCGAAAGGAAGTCGAAATATTGCTTGCCTTCCACATCCCATACATGCACGCCCTGCCCGCGCGACAACACCACCGGCAAGGGGTGATAATTGTGTGCGCCGTAGCGGTCTTCCAATGCCATAAAATCCTGTGAGCCGATTGTGCGTGCCTGTACCATGACGTTTGATTTTGGTTAGTGGCCGCAAAGTTCCGAAGAATTGGCGGGTTTTACATCACCCGGAGTTCGGTTTGAAATAACGCGGGGTGGAGGGGGGGGGTGGAGAACAGAATGATATACTAATCTACGACGGATTTTATTCTTTCATAATCTGTTCCGCTTTGTAAATATCCACGATAAAGTTGGCCAATATTTGACCCATTTTATCTTTGTGTGTATGCATCCAAAGGCGAACTTCCCGGTCTGTAATTTTTACATTGAGGGATATTTCCTCTTCTTTTGCTTTGCTTTTGGAAAGGGCTTCAGCCAGTTTGATTTTTTCTTCCCAAGTTATTTTCAGGGGTTCTTTGTTCCACTCCATCTCATCGAAGTCGGGATCGTAGGCGATGTGATCGTCACTATAGTATATGTTTTGTTCGGGTACGAGGATACCGCGTTCGGCCAGCGCCAATGCATCAGCAGCACGCAATTGAGTATCGCCTAAGTTTTCGATAACAAGCCCTTCCAAACTCTCTTGGTTTTTGGCCTTTTGGACAGCCTGCTCAACGGTCACTTTCATCTTCATGTTGATTTGATAAACTGTTGCTAGGTAAGATTTTATTTCGCCTTTGTTTGCCTGCCTCGCTGAAATTATCCTTATGGTGGCCGACCGGAGGGTATATACGACCGAAATGAGGATTTTTCCAAATGTTTTTCCGATTCTGATGATTCTCAATTCCGTATCGGAATATCCCAAAAATTCGACAGCATTTTTATCTTCAAAAACTTCTTTCGCTTTTTCAAAGCTGAGAAAATGTTTTTGCTGATTGGATTTATTTTTGCTTTCGTCCCATTCGTATGGTAGCATACCGCGAGTTTTTACACCACAAAGGTACGCTACGTTTGAGATTGTTGGCGTATCCATTATGGCAGCCAATGTTTTGGCGTAAAGTTGTGTGTTTTTTAGCCCCGCCGCAGGCTCTACATAAAAAGATCAATTGTTGTCGGTGTTTTGAATCTTTCCATAAAACTCTGAAGCCTCTATCCCCTGCACCCCGCCGGCCTGCAATAGTTCCCACGCCCGCTCCGCATCTCCTGGCTGCAATTCCAACTTCCCACACCCATCCCGGATAACAGTGACTTCAAAACCCCGTGCCCGGGCATCCAACGCAGTATGTAAGACGCTGTACTCCAGCAGCGGCCCCATGAGGACAAGCCGGCGAATGGAACACTCCTCCAACCAATCGGCGAAACCCTCTGCTTCGAATGCGCTGTACCCCGTAGTATCAAGTTGGGCGCCTTTGAAAAAAGTGCGGTGCAGCGCCGCCGTGTGGAGGCCGTGGACCCATTCTGCGCCGAAACTGCCGGCCACGCCGTGCATGGGCCACAACAGCCGTTCGCGGTCCTCCACCTTCATGGTTTGCCAGGGCCGGCGCCACAAGTGGTTGGCGGCGAAGTGCAAGTGATCGGCCGGATGGCTGTCGCCGCAGGCGGCGGCATAGTCAAAGCAGGACAGGAGCCGGTTGGCGGTTTCTACCATGCGCTTATCGGCGCCCTGCGCCTCCACGGTGCCGAGCGGGAAAAAGTCGTTTTGGAAATCGAGCAGGAGGAGCGCAGTCATGGCTTATCGGGGCAGAAAATTGCCGTCCTGCATTTCGAGGCGACGGTCGCTCATAGCGGCGAGTTCCTGATTGTGGGTTACGATGACGAAGGTTTGTTGGAACTCGTCGCGGAGGCGGAAAAGCAATTGGTGCAAATCCTGCGAAGAGGCGGAATCGAGGTTGCCGGAAGGCTCATCGGCAAAAACGACGACGGGCCGGTTCATGAGTGCGCGCGCCACGGCTACGCGCTGTTGCTCCCCGCCCGACAGCTCGCCGGGCTTGTGGGTCAGGCGTTCTGAAAGGCCGAGATAGTCGAGCAATTCGGCGGCGCGGGTGCGGGCCTGGGCTTCCGGGGTTTTGGCGATGAATGCCGGAATGCATACGTTTTCCAGTGCTGTGAACTCCGGCAGCAGGTGGTGAAATTGGAAAACAAACCCGATGTTTTTGTTGCGAAACTCGGAGAGTTGCCGGGAATTGAGTTTGGAAACGTCCTGATTGTTGATGATGATCTGGCCCTGGTCGGAGCGGTCTAAGGTGCCGAGTATGTGCAACAGAGTGCTTTTGCCGGCGCCCGATTTGCCTACGATGGATACGATTTCGCCCCGGCCTATCTCAATGTTGACGCCTTTGAGGACGTGGAGATGGTCGTACGATTTGTGTATTTGAGTGCCTTTGATCACGGTGATGCGCGTTGTGTGGGCAGCAAAGATAGACAAAAAAACGCCCTGTAAGCGCAGCGGCTCACAGGGCGAATGAAGACTTCATAATAAGAAGGAATCCTATTTATTTGTTTTGCCTTTCATTTTAGACCACTCTTCAATGGATTTTTTATTCATCCGTACATAGGCATCGTCGCCGGATTCGGATGCCAAAGCAGAAGATTTCTCCGCCACTTTGATGGCCTCGTCGTAGCGCTTCAGGTCGCCGAGGATTTGCGCTTCGCGGCGCAGCGTCCAGTAGCGGGGCGTAGAAGCATTGGCTTTTTGTATCCACTCCAACGCCTGGTTGAGGTCTTTGCCGTTGTCGTGGTAGTAAGAGGCAGCGGCGGAATAATCGCCGGCAGAGGGGCCGGCCATTACGCGTTTGATGTCGTCCTGTACACGAGTATCTACTTCCACTTCGAGGGGAATACTGATTTTGGTATTTTCCCAGCGGATGTCAATAGAAGCAGTTGTGGTAGTGATGTCATTGATGGCGATGGTGAACGTTTCGGTGAATTCGGCGGTGCGGTCGGGACGAATGACGAAAGCGGCAAAGGGTTCCTTTTCGGCATAACTGCCCCAATTGGTGCTTTCGTACATGTGCAACATCACTTTCCAGCCATCTTGGCCGGGAGCAGTAATGATCGCGTAAGAACCTTTTTTAAGTTCCTTGCCGGCTACTTTCACGTTGTCGCCGAAAGTGAGCTTGGTAGCGGCATTGGCGCCGGTACGCCACAGTTCGTTCATCGGCACGAGGTCGCCGAAGACCACACGGCCTTTGGCGCTGGGCCGGGAGTAATTGATGGTAACCTCAGTGAGACCTACTGTTTGTTTCAATTCCGCAGAAGGGCTGGCGGCCGGGGTGCGGATTTGAGCCTCAAGGGTATGGATGCTCAGAGCGGTCATTGCTGCGATGGCAATAGAGAGAAACACTTTTTTCATATTAGACTTGGTTTTGATTATTCTAACTTTGGCGCGAAGTTACATCTTATTGTTGTAGCTACAAGACTTTTTCACCAACAGCTTAAAACAAAACAGGTTTAAATGACCATAGCAATTATAGCCCACGACGGCAAAAAAGCAGAAATGGTAGCCTTTGCAAAGGATCATTTCAGCATTTTTCAAAACAAAAAAATCAACTTGATCGCGACAGGCACCACTGGTTCCCACCTGGAACGCGCCGGCCTGGAAGTGGAAAAAATGAGCAGCGGCCCGATGGGCGGCGATGCCCAAATTGCCTCCCGTATCGCCGAAGGGAAAGTGGATATGGTTATCTTTTTCCGCGACCCCTTAGGCAAACATCCGCACGAGGTGGACGTGAGCATGCTCATGCGCCTGTGCGATGTATATAACATTCCGCTGGCCACCAATCCGGCTGCGGCGCTGCGGTTTGTACAGACGCTTTAAGTCAGCTACGAGCTACGAGAATGGGCTTCTATAGGAATAAAGAAATTTTCTCATGAAGTTGAAATTAAAATATATGCAAAAGGCATCCATCATCATCCTTGTAATAGCGGGTTTCGTATGGCTCGCCGCCGGGCGGTATAGTGTATCTGCTCCTGCGATGCCGCGGCCTTTGCCGCCCGATACCATCGTACTGAATCTGCCCAATGAAGCCTTTGATTACGAAAACATAATCATACCCGAATACATCCTGCAAGCCATAGACACGTCCAACGCGCCTTTTTTGCCGCTGCTGGATTCCATTACCGATGCCGGCGCCACGCTGGGCCGGGTACTGTTTTATGAAAAAAGGCTCTCTGCCAACGAGGCGATTTCCTGTGGTTCCTGCCATGCGCAAAGCGCTTCATTCGGCGACGTTGTGAATTTCAGTCCGGGATTTGCAGGGGTTCCAACGTCGCGCAACACCATGCACATCAACCATCTTGCCTTTTCGCCCGGATCGGATGTTTTTTGGGATGGTAGAATTCAAACCGTTCACGAGCAGGTCATTATGCCCATTTTACACCCGGATGAAATGGGGCTGACGACACCCGAAATCCTCAGCCGGTTAGAAGAATCCGGGTACTATGGGCCGTTGTTTGAGGCGGCGTTCGGGGATGCAGACATATCGCTGCCCCGTGTGCGCTCGGCGCTCGTGCAGTTTGTGGCCTCTATGGCCGCGTTTAATTCCAAATTTGACCAAATGCAGGAGAGCGGCGACCTGAATGTTTTTTCACCCATAGAGCAAGCCGGCTGGGTACTCTTTCAGGAGTCGTGTGTGTTGTGCCATATTGAGGGGCATTTCGGCACGGATTCTATGTTCAACATCGGCCTCGATTTGGTTTACACCGACCCCGGAAAAGCCGGCTGGACGGGCAACCCCGAAGACCACGGCGCGTTCAAAAGTCCGACACTGCGCAACATCGCGCTCGCAGCGCCCTACATGCACGACGGGCGCTTTGCCAACCTGGAAGAGGTCATTAATTTTTACAGCGAAGAGGTACAGCCGCATCCCAACAACCATATGGCTGAAATGCTCGGACTGCCGCAGCCGTTTCAGGGCTTTCGCTACAACGACGAGCAAAAAGCCGCGCTGCTCGCCTTCATGCATACGCTCACCGATTCTACTCTATTGACCGGCCCGAAATGGTCGGACCCTTTTGTAACTGTTACCGCAGCCTCTGAAGCAGCAGCATTTTCTGACATACAATTGCGCATTTTTCCCAATCCCGCCGTCCATGAAGCGGTGGCTAAGTGGGATATGCCGGGCCATGACCCGGCGGAAATCACCTTGCGCAGCCTGAGCGGACAACTCGTGTATCGCAGCATCGCAATCGGCCAAAGCGCCCGCATTCCGCTGTCGGGGCTGCCCGCAGGCATATACATATTGGAGTGGAAAAGCGGCCTTGTGCGACATGCCGCGCGCCTCGCGGTGCGGTAGGCGCTCAAATCGTTTGCCCATCCGGCCTTTTCTCATTTACTTCGCCGTAGAAAAAACACAACTATGCATAAGATACTATCTTTCCTCTTCGTGCTGACGGGCATAACGGGATTGGCGCAGTCTTCCGCCGGGTTGGCGCTCATTCCGCTGCCCAAAGAAGTGATTCGCAAAGAGGGTATTTTTACCATTGACCCAAACACGCAAATCCGGGTGGCCGACGGCGCCCAGGTGTTGCAGCCCGTAGCCGATTATCTGGCTGCGTATCTCTACCGCGCAGCCGGGTTGGAATTGCAGGTGAGTGGCGAAGGATCAAAGACAAACGAAATAGAATTCAGCCTCGATGCGGCCATTTCCGGCGCGGAAGCGTATCGGTTGGAGGTAGGCCCGGAGCGCATTCGCATTCGTGCCAAAGCAGGAGCAGGGGCATTTTACGCCGTGCAAACGCTGCTGCAATTGTTGCAGGGCGAGCGGGAAGGCGATACGCCCCGACCGATCGAAGTTCCGGCGGTGCAAATTACCGATGCGCCGCGCTTCGAATACCGGGGTATGCACTTGGACGTAGCGCGGCATTTCTTTCCGGTGAGTTTTATCAAACGGTACATTGACCTGTTGGCCATGCACAAGTTCAATCGCTTCCACTGGCACCTCACGGAAGATCAGGGCTGGCGTATTGAAATAAAAAAATACCCGCGCTTGCAGGAAGTGGCCGCCTGGCGCAAAGAAACCCTCATCGGGCATTACAGCGATCAGCCGCACCAGTTCGACGGCAAGCGCTACGGTGGGTATTACACCCAGGACGAAGTGCGCGAAGTGGTGCGCTATGCCGCCGAGCGCTTCATCACGGTAGTGCCCGAAATAGAATTGCCGGGACATTCGCTGGCCGCGCTCTCGGCTTATCCCGAACTGGCCTGTACAGCAGGTCCTTTTGAAGCGGCTACCAAGTGGGGCATATTTGAAGACGTTTTTTGTCCCAAAGAAGAAACCTTCACCTTTCTGGAAAATGTGCTTACCGAAGTGATTGAGCTTTTTCCGAGCGAATATATACACATCGGCGGCGATGAGTGCCCCAAAACCCGCTGGGAATCCTGCGCGCATTGCCAGGCATTGATCAAAAAAGAAGGACTGAAAGACGAGCACGAATTGCAGAGCTATTTCATCCGGCGCATCGAGCGGTTTATCAACAGCAAAGGCCGGCAGATCATCGGCTGGGACGAGATATTGGAAGGCGGGCTTGCGCCCAATGCCACTGTCATGTCGTGGCGCGGCATCAAAGGCGGTATTGCGGCGGCGAAGGAAGGCCACAAAGTTATTATGACGCCCACCTCGCATTGCTATCTGGATTATTACCAATCGGACGCCGAGGGCGAGCCGCTGGCCATCGGCGGGTTTTTGCCTTTGGAAAAAGTATATAACTACGAACCGATACCCGACGAACTGACGGCAGAAGAGGCCCGCTTCATCCTCGGCGCGCAGGGCAATGTGTGGACGGAATACATGCCCACCGAAGCCCAGGTGGAGTACATGGCTTTCCCGCGCGCATTGGCCATAGCCGAACTCACCTGGACGCCCCGCGAGCAGAAAAACTATGCAGATTTTACAGCCCGTTTAGTGCGGCACTTCGACCGCTTGGATGCGAAGAACCTCAACTACTCCCGCGCGCTTTTTCAGGTGAAAGCCGAAACGCGCCCGGCAGCGCCCGGCTCGGCAGCCGTGGTATTTAGTTCGCTCGACCCGAAGGCTGAGATTCGCTATACCACCGACGGTTCGGCGCCCGGTCCGGGATCGCCGCTTTACACTGCGCCGGTTTCGCTATCCGCTCCCACGCTGCTGAAGAGCGCCGCTTTTCAGGGAGCGTCGCGCAAGTCCTCGGTGCTGAGTCTGCAATTTGAGCCGCACCTCGTCACGGGCAAGCCGGTGGTGCTGGCCGATCCGCCCAGCCCCAATTACAGCCTCGGCGGTCCGCAAGCGTTGGTCAATGGGTTCATCGGCAGCGACACCCGCTACGGCGACAGTGAGTGGCTCGGCTGGGCAGGCAAAGACATGGAAGCCTTGATAGACCTCGGCGCGCGCGTACCGGTTTCGCAGGTGCAGACCCGCTTTTTCAACGGTCCCGGCCAGTGGATATATCTGCCCCGCGCGATGGAGGTGGCTGTCTCGAACGATGGGAAAAAATTTAAGCCTGCCGGCAAATTCACCAACTTCCCGGAGCAGAGCCGCGACAAAACTTTTGCGGCAGCCGTGTCTTTTAAGAAAAATACCAAGGTCCGCTACCTGCGCGTTACGGTTCGCAGGCACGGCATCATTGCCCCCGGAAAGCAGGGCGCCGGACATGAAGCGTGGTTGTTTGTGGATGAGGTAAGGGTGAAGTGAGGGGATAAGGGGCAAATTGGCAAGAGGCAAATTGGCAAAGGGCATAGAGCATAGTGCATAGGGCGCTGCACCGAGCGTAGTCGAGGTGCAGATGGAGCGAAGCGACATCCCGATGAGTAATCGATGCCGAAGACATTTCTTTGGAACAATTAACAACAGACTACAAAACCGATGACAAAATACCTATTCAGTATTTTATTGGCAGGGGCAACGTTGAGCGCTTGTGCGCAAAATGATTTTTATGACACCTATCGCTTCGGGCGGGCGGATACCCTACGTGGCATGTTGCGGCCCGAACGCACTTGCTACGACGTCACTTTTTACGAACTCGACATCCGGGTGGATCCGCGCAAAAAGTGGATCGGCGGGTATGTGGACATTCATTACCAGGCAATGGAGGATTTCAAAACGGTCCAGATTGATATGTATGCCAATATGGAAGTGTCGTACATCTTATTTCAGAATAAAAAACTGACGTTCCGGCGCGAACACGATGCCGTGTTTGTGGATTTTCCGCAACAGCGAAAAGGCGCTGTCGGCACATTCCGGGTGCAGTATGAAGGCATTCCCCGCGAAGCGCCCAATGCGCCCTGGGACGGCGGATTCGTGTGGAGCAAAGACCGGCTCGGCAATCACTGGATCGGCGTGGCCTGCGAAGGCGAAGGCGCCAGCTTGTGGTGGCCCAACAAAGATCACCTCAGCGACGAACCCGACAGCATGGCCATCCGCATCGCTGTGCCCGCCGGCTATACCTGCGTGGCCAACGGCAATCTACGCCAAACCGTGAAGGACGGCGAATACACCCGCTACGACTGGTTTGTGTCGTACCCGATCAACAACTACAACGTGACGCTTAACATCGGCAAATACGTCCATTTTTCAGACACCTACACTGCAAAGGACGGCGAGAAAGTCGCGCTCGATTATTACGTGATGCCCTACAATGAGAAAAAAGCCAAAGAGCATTTCAAACAGGTGCATTCGGTGCTGGCCTGTTACGAACACTACTTCGATAAGTATCCCTTCCGACGCGACGGCTTCGCACTCGTGGAAACGCCCTACCTCGGCATGGAGCATCAGGGGGCCATCGCCTACGGCAACAAATACATGCGCGGCTACCTCGGCGGCATGATTCCCAAAGGCATGGACTGGGACTACATTATCGTACACGAAACCGGGCACGAATACTTCGGCAACAGCATCAGTTGCAACGACATTGCCGAGATGTGGATTCACGAGTCTTTCACCACGTATATGGAGGCCCTGTATGTGGAGCACATGTACAACTATGAGCAGGCCGTGGGCTACTTAGTGAGCCAGCTCCCGTACATCCGCAACCGCGAGCCGATCATCGGCCCCTTAGACGTGAACTTCGACAAGTGGCAGGGCAGCGACCATTACTACAAAGGCGCCTGGATACTGCACACCCTGCGCAATACCCTGCGCGAGGACAAAAAGTGGTTTGAACTGCTCAAGGGATTTTATCGCAAACACGCGCTGTCCAACATCGTATCCCGCGATTTTTTCAACTATGTGAATACCTTCACCGGACGCAGCTACGATGCCTTTTTCGAGCAGTATTTCTACAATGCGCCTCTGCCGGAGTTTGAATACGAATTGGAAGCCAAAGGCGCCAACTGCCGCATCCGCTACAAATGGACGGCCGATGTGCCCGGTTTCGACATGCCGATCATGGTGGGCAAAAAAGGCGCTTACGAGTGGTTGTCGCCCAGTTCCGAATGGCAAACCGCCGTAATCAAAAACGTATCGCCCGCCGATTTCAAAGTGGCTACGGAGTTCTTTTTGGTGCGGGAGAAGCGGGTGGGGGAGTGAGTGAGTGAGTGAAGCTAGTTGATGTCAATGGATACGCCGGCTTTTGCGTATCGTCCAAAAATGAATTGCCTGGAATCAATGTAGAAGGCCGGAGTAATGTCTTGTATCACAAATTGAGTTGCATTAAAAGTGTTGTGTAGCTCAAATGTGATTGCCGTTTTCCTGTAGAGATACCTCAGCGAAAAATTGTGAATAAATAAATCGGCGCTGCCAATGCCGCTAAAGGACGTGTAGCGCCAATCGGTCGTCAATAAAAGTTTGCGTCCCATCAAAGCCTGTTTGTACTTCAATAAGATATTCCACATTTCCTGATTGCGCGCCCCTTCATCCAATTCACTCCTGAAAGCGAATCGGGTAAATTTTATGCGCGTTTCAAAATCATAGGATTTTTCTTTGAGCGTGGTAAATGCGCGATAGTCAATAGCGCTGATTTGGTTAGAAACAGCCGTGAGCGCTTCATTAGGGGCACGATTGTAGGTTTTATTAAAAATGTAACTTGGTTCGAGCTTCATTTGAAGTGGAAATCGCTCGAATATCTTACCTACTTTGCCGACAAGGAGCAAATATTGAGAAGGAAGCTGGTCAAAATATTGCTGGATAAAGCCATACTCATTGAAATCAAAGGAGGCATTGTTGAAAGCCTTTCCGGAGATGCCTGCCAATTCCAGTACCATTCCCTGATTGCCAAGCGCAAATGTTGTAGCGCTGAAACTCATGACCCGTTCACGTTGTGGCGACAGCTTATGGAAGTCAGGGATGGCAATCGTTTGAAAATTGAGGAATTCTTGCCCCGGCAGCATTTGATAAAGTGGAAAAGCCGAAGTGCTTTGTGAATAAGAGAAGGATAATTCGTCATCCTGATTGAGAGAGTAGCTAAGTCTGGCGCTATATTCCAGCACATTTTTGGTTTCCTGAACACTCCGGCCGGTAGCGGGGAAGGTGTTGAGTGATAAACCCGCTCTTGCGTTGATACTTATCGGTCCGGCATTAATTCTATGCTCTATGCAGGGGAGGACCTGCCGGTAGCGCAGGCTGTTTTGCTCGCCTTGCCAGGGAGTGTTTCCTATGCCGTTTTGAGGTTCTTCTGCCAGTGAAAACTCTTTTTCCCCGGATAAGTCGTCCTGTAAGTACCGAAAGCCCAACTGGGTGAACTGACTTTTCCAGGACACCTGATAGAATGCATTGGCCAGCAGGCGCCGTTGATTCAGGGGAATGGTTTGACGGAGCATTTGCATCCCGTTGAGCGGAAGGCTGTCGAAAAGGGAAGCATAAAGAGGATTGTTGTGCGAGAATGTACGGTATATGTCTCGATTGCTTGTACTGTAAAGCGTGTTGAAGTGTAGTCCGCTTTGGTCGGAGAAGCGGCGTTCCACAAACAAGTTGTGATAAAAGTCTTTTGTATTCCCTGCATTTTGGAAATCATAGCGAAATAACTGCGACTCATCCTGCAAAAAGGCGTTCTCATCCTTTGAAAAAACGGCATTGAAGTTGTACCGCAACTTCATATTTTTAGGATTTATGACCAGTTCCGCTTTATTCTTCGAATTGGCCGATGAAAAGTGTTGCGCTTCGTTGAAGAAAAACCGGAGTGGGTTGTCAGAAATAAATTCCTGATTGAATATCCGTTGCGAACCAACCCGATCAAAATAGTTAAAACTCCCCAGAAAAAGTTCGACATTAGGTGCGATGTCAATTTTTCCGGTAAGGCCGACGGAAGCCGTTCGGTTGCTAACGTATTCCCGAAAACCGTAGATTTCGTTACTGTATTCGGGATTCTCCCGCAGGCGACTAAAATCAGCCGGCACGTCAAATATCTTTGCCAGCGCTTCTGCGCCCAGATTTCTGATATCGGATAAGGAAATGCTTTTATCGCCGAAATCATCCCATTCTCCCAATAGTTGAAACCTGACCTTACTTTGTAAAGAGAAAAAGCGCCCCGTTCCTCCCGGGCGAAGTTGATCCTGATGGCCGAGGGTTGCGCTCATGCGTCCGAAAAAAGCCTGATTGAAATCGTCCTTGAGTTTAATGTCTAATACGACGAATTTATCCTGTGAGAGCAGAGACGACTTGATTTTATCATCTTTCTCATCAAACCGAACTTCAACCGACTTAACCCGGCCGGGAGAGAGATTTCTGGTAATCAGCGCAGCGCTACCGCCCGATATTTCCTCTCCATCAACGAGTACTTTATTGACCACCTTGCCGTTCACCCGGAGGTCGCCGTTGGGCAGTATCTCAAACCCCGGCATTTTTGCCAGTACCTCCTCCAGGCTTTGGTCGAACTCATCCGTCCAATATTCGGGGTTGTAAATGACGGTGTCTTGTTTCACGATGAGCGGAGGCAGCTTGGCCGTCACCTGCGCTTCTGTCAGCATATACGCTTTGTCTTTCAGCGCGATGTTTACTTCGTATCGCTTGTTCTTCTGAGCATCGATAAAAATATCCTTTTCGATATTTTCGTGGCTCAGGCTATTTGTTTTGAGGGTGAACGCCAGAGTGTTCCGGTCGTTGAACGTCAGTTCATAGCGCCCCTTATCATCAGTGAGTTTGAACGCGACTACTTCATTGGTTTTATACCGATACAGTACAATTTGTGCATACTCTACCGGTGCTCCGGTCTCGATATCCGTGACGACTCCATGTATTTGTATCTGCCCCAATGCCGGGCAAAGCGGCGCCAGGAACAGGATGCCATAGAACAAAAGATGGCGACACATAACCTCAGTTGCCTTCTTTGTTGAGCAAATCCTGCAGGGCGCTTTTGTCCGTTTTAAGGGCGCCTTTCTCTTCTACCCATACGCCCTCCGTAGGCTTTAGACTGCCGACCGGCTTGAGGACGATGGATTCCATAATATATCGGCCCACATAAGTGCCCTGAATACTCATTTCTACAATAAGTCCCGGCAAGCCCCAAATGACACACGGCCCACCGGATACGGGAATCTCCGTTGTAAACCATGCCGTTATGGTGTATAGCTTGGGGTGGGGATGCTCTGCGGTGGCTTTTTGCACTTTGTATTTACCGATGGTTTTGAATTCATCGTGAATTTCCCAATCATAAACATGCGCGGTCTGCTTCCTCAGCTCATGTCGCCGTTTTTTTGCATTGTACTGCTGTTCAATGACCTCCAATGACTTTGCGTCCCAGAATGAAATTTTATCTTCAGCATGCACATAAATGCGATAGCCTTCCTCCGTAGTCCATTGCTGATTTGTCCGGTTTTCAATAAAGCTGAATTCAGTTCCATTAAATCGCAGCGTGTCCATCCAGAATTTATTTTCTCCTATGTGTATTTCCCTTTTATAAACGACCTCCCCGCTTATCTGGGCGTGGAGATAAAAGGGTAAACTCATTACTAATAAAGCTGCTAAGAACCTTTGGGTGGTTTTGTTGGAAAAGAGGAATTTCATAATTCAATGATTTTTAAGGTTATTAAATAAGGCTGAAGTAATTAAGCAGGAGGCGATCCGGGAATCGTCAAAGTTATTTCAAACGGTGATTAATTTGAGTCAAACTAATTTTATTCCCGAAAAGCCTCCTGACTTTAGATACGGATTGTAGCCTTCATATCATACCACCCAAACTTGTCTTGTGCTTGAGTAAGTACAAATGAGCCGGCAAAAAAATCACGGCTGACTTGGAGGCGTTGGCACATGAGGGCCATAAACGGCTTCATACAGTTTATTGCAATTGCAGAGCCAGCATTGCGCCACAATTTGTCCGGCGCTATTACGTACTACGCAATGAAGGGCCTCCTCTGCATTTCCATTTTCCTCCGTTGCCGACACAAAATCGGCATCCTGGAATTCAATAGCAATGGGCGGCTGAGAAACCGGGTTGGAACCTGCAAATGCTGCGGTAGCAAATAAAGCAAAAAATGCGAAAAGGAAAAAATGCTTTTTCATGATGCTTAAAATTTAGTTTGAAAAATGTTGTGCCTACTCTTTTGAAGGTTTTCGGCAGTCCCTTATGATGATGCATCAATCATACTGCAAAAATATACCCTCTTGGAACAGGCTGCCGGTTCAGTATCGATCAGAACCGGTCAAAACATTTCATTACCAGTTTTTTGTGCGATTGTCTTGCCGGCGCTCCATGTCTTTTCCACTGTACGGAGGGGGCGCCGTGGGTAGCCCCAGCGTTTCATATACAATCATATAGTCCTTTGGCAGTAGCAGCCCGGAAGATAATTGCAGGTTGTGTTTTTTCAAACGGCGGTAAAATGTGCTTTCGCTCATGCCGTATTCCCGGCACAATTCTTTACGGCTTTTTACTCCGCTGACCAGATGAAAAGGGATGGAATTGGGTTCTTGTTTCATGCGATTTGTTTTCAAGGTTAGATGAGCCTTCGTTTTCGCATTCCGGCACTGCGCCCGCTTATGGGATGTACGATAAGCATAGACGCAAAAAGGGGTAAAATTCCATAACGGAAACACAACTTTTTTTGTCAAAACCAACTTGAGTAGTTCTTTTCGCAGGCTTTCCTCGTCTAATTCGGCGAGGTGTTTTCAATTCGGGAAAGTTGCTTTTTGCAATGATCTGAGGCAATCACTTTGTCCAATTCTCGATCAGGATTCTTACCATTCGGCGAAAATGGTAAGCCATTAGAGAAGTTCCCGTTTGCGATCAAAAAGCCTATTATTCCTGATTTCCCGGATCATCTCCTCCGGTTCCTGGTCAGATTCCCAAGCGCCATACAGCACTTTCCAATCCGGAACTGCCCTTGGGGCAACATCTTCCTTTAGCGAATTGGCTAACCTTGCGAGTAATTCAATCCGGATATCGGCGTCTAAATTGTGGATCAAATCCCAGTAGCCCGCCACCAACTTTTCTCTTACAGCATTTGCTTCCATAATACAACAGCATTGAACGATAAAACGAGATGGCAAGCAGGATAGATTTATCCTTACGATGTATTGGCTCTTTCACAACAAATCAAAAGGAGTGATCAACCCAACCAACTCCTCTTCTCTCATTACCAATACTGGTCGTCCTTGATTTCTATTAAAAATTTGAATGAGTTCGCCAAGAGAGCAGTCCTTGTTGCAGACTTCTGCGTCGATCAAAATGAGCGTACCATCTTTTGTCGCATCTTCAATGGGTTGGGCTAATTTAGACTTGCGATTAGTAATTTCTGGCCCCAGGTACGCTACGATATTATTTTCCGAGAGCAGACGCCAAGTGCCGTCTTTGCAAATAGGCACATAAGAAAAGGAGTGCGCCAGCATTAGTTGCCTCACGAGATTGAGGGGCTGCCATAATAGCGCAGTAGTCGGACCCGATATCATCAGGTCTGAAACGGTCAGGTTCATTTGCTCTTTCATGATTATCCTATTGAGGGCTTCTTCAATCTGTAATGACAACTCAATGCAATGGCGTGTCAGATTTCTGGCGTAGGCGCCTTGGTGAAGCGCACTGTTTCTTCCATTTTGAACTAAAGCATAATTTTTATCAAATTCACTCTTTTCAAGTATTCCTACTGTGAGGTCGCCTATTGACTTTTTATACGCCCCCAAATTTCCACTCTTTCCATACAATTGCATTCCAAGCCGCTCAATTGCAAAAACAATTTCTTGAAAGCCCTCTGCATCGTCCATCGCGGTGGATCTTGCATGACGAAACATTCGTTTAAAATACAAGGCTTGTTCTTTGGTGATGCTTTTTATCATTTTGGCTGCTGGTTGTATCCATCATGGTATGAAACTTCTTCCCACTGGCTTGCTTCACTTTGTACGGGGATAGTTTTTAGAGTTTCTCATAAGCGGTTAGAACGCTGCACAGCGAATTAATCAAAACGGGTTTTGGTTTTCGACCATGCCGCAGTTGGCGAGGTCAAGTGTACGGGCATCTTCCCCCCGTCGGTGTTTTTCAATGTTTTCGCGGATGAGCCGGCGGGCGAGGTCGGACATGATAGTGTCAGATTGACGATTAAATCAAAGGCATCAAGGTGATGAGATGACTGAAACGCTTGAAATCTTGTGTGTTGTGGGTTAAAATTGTATCCAAGCCATGAACGAGCATGGTTGCCACGATGTTGGCATCATGTACTTGTTTGTCTGAAGAATTGGTTTCTTCCAGCAGGCGAAGCAGTCGGAAAGTTATCAACTGGTTGTCTTCTGCAACAAAGAAGTCCTCTTCTAAGCGCATAATGGTGCTTTCCAGCAACTGGAAGTCTATCTTTCCCAAAGATTGCATTTCCCGACTGATGATCACAGCGAACTCGCGCAACACCTGCCGGCTTAACCACACTTTCGTAATTGGAGAATGCCTGTTGCAATTGGGCCCTTGCTGAAAAGCAAAAAGGAGACAGCGTATTGTTGGCGTACACCAGCACATTTGTATCTATGAAAATCTTTTCACCGGCCATTGTCGCCATAAATTTCTGATCGGCTGTACGTTTGACCGCTTTCGGGAAAATGGAAATCTGAAAATCTCAAAGAAGCTTCTTCGATGGTCGGAGTATCCGATTCCTGGGCTTTTATGAGGAGCAGATATTGAATATCAATGAAGCGCCTCAATCTGGAGGCGTTTCGGAAGGCGCTTGAATTGATCGAATACTAACTGTTCTTTTGCCGTCCCCCGTTTCATCCCGCACCCCGGCGATCCCCGCCTCATCCGGCCTGTTTCGCCTCAATTTTTTTTATTCAAACATAGATTTTTTTTCCACGGCAAAGTTTCTACCTTTGCGCCGGTTTTGAAAAAGGTAACCCAAGAAGTCCTTTATACAATGATATACAAGCGTTTAATTTATCTGTTCGCCGCCGCTTTACTTTGCTGCTCCGTTCCTGCGCTGGCAGGCGACGAGCACGGCGCCGAATCCAAAGAATACGACGCCGTCGGTACGGTGATGAATCACATCGCCGACGCCAACGAGTTCCATATCTGGAAGGGCATTCACCTGCCTTTGCCGTGTTTTCTCTATTCGCCCGGCCACGGCTGGACGATCCTGTCTTCCGGCAAATTCGACCACGGACACAAGGCCGTTGATCGCTATGTACTCAATCACGGTCGCGTCAATCGCATTGCCGTAGAGGGTTTCCCCATGGGCGAAGTGCCCATTGACGGCATCGTACACCGGGTAGATACGATCAAAACTGCCGAAAAGGAAGAATACAAAGACGTTTATTTTGCGCTGTACAACGGGGAGGAGCTTCCCCTCCATGCGCCCAGCACCTTGGACGGCGGCATTCTCGGCGGCGGCATTACCTCCTTTTACGACTTCTCGATTACCAAAAACGTGGCCACCATGCTGTTGGCGGCGATACTGCTTATCTGGGTTTTTTCTGCCGTAGCACGCGGATACAAAAGAAACGAGGGCAAAGCGCCCAGCGGCATTCAGGGCTTTTTTGAGCCGATATTTTTGTTCATCCGCGATGAAGTGACGCGCCCCATGATCGGCGAAAAGCACTATGAGCGCTTCCAGCCTTTCATCATGACGCTGTTTTTCTTTATCCTGTTTTGCAATTTGCTGGGATTGGTACCTTTCTTCCCCGGAAGCGCGAATGTGACGGGCAACCTCGCCGTAACGCTCACGCTGGCCGTTTTGACTTTTTTGGTGACCAACCTCAACGGCAACGGGCACTACTGGCAGCACATCTTCTGGATGCCGGGCATTCCGGCCTGGGTGAAAATCATCCTCACGCCGGTGGAGATTCTCGGCCTGTTCATCAAGCCGTTTTCGCTCATGATTCGTTTGTTTGCCAATATCTCGGCAGGCCACATCATCATTTTGAGCCTCATCGGCCTCACCTTCGTGTTCGGCAATAACGGAGAGAGCGTGGGCGGCGCCACCGTGGGCGTAGTTATCGGCGGCTTGTTCACCGCATTTATGAACCTGATCGAATTGCTCGTGGCATTCCTTCAGGCATTTATATTCTCAATCCTCACCGCATCGTACATCGGAGCGGCCGTGGATGAGGGGCATCACCACGAGGAGGCGCACTAAAATTGTTTCGGGTTTCGGGTTAGCGAACACGAAACGAGAAACACGAAACGACAAACTTTAAATTTTAACCACTTTTAAATATCTCAACAATGGGAGCAATTGGAGCTGGAATCGCAGCATTGGGTGCAGGCATCGGCGTAGGCCTTATCGGCAGCCGGGCTATGGATGCTATCGCTCGTCAACCGGAAGCGGTAGGCGACATCCGTAACAACATGATCTTGACCGCAGCCCTCGTAGAAGGCGCGGCATTGTTTGCCATCGTGGTAGGTCTGTTGAAGTAATCCTGCACACCGCAAAAAATGCGGCCGGATCGAAGCGGTTGGCTCTCGGTCCGGCCCAATTTTAAAGACCAATTTTTAAACGCAAAATAGCTATGTCGCAAATTCTGTTTCTGGCCGACTTCTCCGTCATCAAACCCGATCCGGGCCTTATTTTCTGGACGGCGCTGGTGTTCATCACCCTTTGGTTCTTCCTGGGTCGCATGGCGTTCCGCCCCATCCAAAACGCGCTCAAAAAACGCGAAACCGACATCCAGTCTTCGCTGGACGAGGCCAAGCGGGTGCGCGATGAAATGTCGAAGCTGAAAGCCGACAACGAGGCGTTGCTCAAGCTCGCACAGGAAGAGCGCGTGAAAATACTGCGCGAAGCCTCCGAAACCAAAGAAGCCATCATCAGCGAGGCCAGAGCGAAAGCCAAAGAGGAGTCGCGCCGCATTGTGGAGGAAGCCAAAGAACTGATCGAACATCAGAAAATGGCCGCCATCATTGACGTGAAGAATCAGGTGGGCAATATGGCCATTGACCTCACGGAGCGGTTGTTGCGCGCCAACCTGAAAGGCAATGCCGAGCAGGAGCAATTGGTGGGCCGACTGATGGACGAAATGAAATTGAACTAATTTTTCGCCGGTAGAAAACGCCGATTTTCGCCGACGCATCAATACAAAAAACACAGCATGTCCACTTACCGGATAGGAGTTCGATACGCCAAAGCACTGTACGATCTGGCGGTAGAGCAAAACAAGTTGGAGCGCGTTTTGGAAGACATTGAGGCTTTTCACGGCCTGATTCAAAACCGCGATTTTCTGCTTTTTATCAAAAGCCCGGTCATACCGCACAAGCGCAAAAGCGAGGTGATGGATATTATGCTCAAAGACAAGTTTGACGCACTCACCATGGCTTTCCTGCGCATCCTTTTTCTCAAAGGCCGCGAACGCAACATGGCCGATGTGGCGCGGGAGTTCATCGGGCTTTACAAACGGAAAAAAGGCATCTCTACCGTCAAAGTAACCAGTGCGGCGCCGTTGAGCGACCAAACCGTCAAATCCCTGGAAGCGCAACTCAAATCGGAGGGCGTGACCGGTCAAACCATTGAGTTTCATAGTAAAGTGGACCCCGATATGATCGGCGGTTATATTCTGGAGGTGGATGATTTGGTGTATGATTCCAGCTTGGCGCACAAGCTCGAAAGCCTGCGCCGCGAGTTTGTGGACAACCCCTATATCTCCCAAATCATTTCCCGATAATGTTTTTTTCAATCTGTAAATTCTAAAAAATACATACGTCATGGTTGATGTCAAACCCGGTGAAATATCCGCGATACTCAAGCAACAATTGTCCGGCTTCAGCACCGCCAGTGAACTGGAGGAATACGGCACCGTATTGCAAGTGGGCGACGGAATCGCTCGCGTTTACGGCCTTAACAACGCGCAGGCCGGCGAATTGGTAACCTTTGAAATAACCGGCGTTCAGGCCATCGTACTCAACCTGGAGGAAGACAACGTGGGCGTGGTGTTGATGGGGTCCAGCGCCGGCATCAAGGAAGGCTCCCGCGTACACCGCACCGGCCGCATTGCCTCCATTCAGGTAGGCGAAGGTTTTGTGGGGCGCGTTGTGAACACACTGGGCCAGCCCATTGACGGCAAAGGCGTCATCACCGGCGAGTTGTACGACATGCCGCTGGAGCGCAAAGCGCCGGGTGTGATTTACCGCCAGCCTGTGAACGAACCGCTCCAAACCGGTATCAAAGCCATTGACGCGATGATCCCCATCGGCCGCGGACAGCGCGAATTGATCATCGGCGACCGCCAAACCGGCAAAACGGCCATCGCCCTTGACACCATCATCAACCAAAAGGAATTTTACGAGCGCGGCGAGCCGGTTTATTGCATCTATGTGGCTTCGGGCCAAAAGGCATCCACCGTGGCGCAAGTGGCCAAAACGCTGGAAGAACACGGCGCAATGGCTTACACCGTCATCGTGTCGGCTTCGGCTGCCGATCCCGCTCCACTTAAGTTTTATGCGCCGTTTGCAGGCGCCGCTATCGGCGAATATTTCCGCGACACCGGCCGCCCGGCACTCATCATTTACGATGATTTGTCGAAGCAGGCCGTCGCGTACCGCGAAGTATCGCTGCTGCTGCGCCGCCCGCCGGGCCGCGAGGCGTATCCCGGCGACGTATTTTACCTGCACTCCCGTCTGTTGGAGCGCGCCGCCAAGATCATCAACAACGACGGCATTGCCCGCGATATGAACGACTTGCCGGAATCCCTCAAAAAGGCCGGCATCGTAAAAGGCGGCGGTTCGCTCACGGCTCTGCCCATCATCGAAACGCAGGCCGGTGACGTATCGGCGTACATCCCCACCAACGTGATTTCTATCACCGACGGGCAGATATTCCTCGAGGCCAACCTGTTCAACGCAGGCGTGCGCCCCGCCATCAACGTAGGTATCTCCGTTTCGCGGGTGGGTGGTAACGCACAGATCAAGTCCATGAAAAAAATTGCCGGTACGCTCAAGCTCGATATGGCGCAGTACCGCGAATTAGAAGCCTTCTCCAAGTTCGGCTCCGACCTCGACCCCGCTACCGTGACGGTATTGGAAAAGGGCAAGCGATTGGTGGAAATACTCAAGCAGCCGCAGTACTCGCCCTCTACCGTGGAGAAGCAGGTAGCAGTGTTGTATCTGGGCACCAAGGGCCTGTTGCGCAACGTGCCGGTAGAGAAGATTAAAGAATTTGAGCACGTTTTCCTTACCGAGATGGAGCGCCGCCATGCGGGTATCTTAGACAATTTCCGCAAAGGCAAACTCGACGACGCCGACCTCAAGCAAATGGAAGCGCTTGCCGGTGAATTGACGATGCAGTATAAGAAGTAGTTGCCCGTTGTGAGTTGTGGGTTGTGAGTAACCGACAACTCACAACCCACAACTCACAACTCACAACCCACAACCCACAACCACAACCACAAAGGACCTAAGTAATACACAGTAAAATGTCAGGTAGCTTAAAACAAGTACGCGAGCGGATTCGCTCGGTTCAGAGTACACAGCAGATCACCAAGGCCATGAAGGTGGTATCGGCTGCGAAGTTTCGCAGAGCGCAGCAGGCTATTGTGCAACTGCGGCCGTATGCCGACAAGCTCAACCGCATGTTGCGCAACATCTTGTCCAACATGGACGGCGAAGCCGATACGGTGTTCGGGCAGGATCGGCCGGTGGAAAAAGCCTGTGTGGTGGTGGTTACCTCCAACCGGGGTCTGTGCGGCGCTTTCAACAGCAACGTCATCAAAGGCGCCGTGCGCACCATCAACGAAGAACTGGCCGATGTGCGCAGCAAAGGCAACCTGAGTATCCTGTGCATCGGCAAACGCGGCTACGACTTTTTCCGCAAACGCTACACTGATTGCACGTTCATCAACGATTATGTAGATATATTCAGCGATCTGAGCTTCGACAACGTGGCTCAGGTGTCGCGCCGGCTCATGGACGCTTTTGAACAAAAGGAATTCGACCGCATATATGTGGCTTTCGGGCATTTCCGCAATGCGGCTACGCAGTTTCCCGTAGTGGAGCAATGGCTGCCGGTTCTGAAAATTGAAGCGGAAGCGGACAGCAGTAAAATGCGCGCCGATTACATTTTTGAACCGGATATGAACGGATTGCTCAACTACTTAGTGCCGAGCATCCTGCAAACCACTTTTCACCGCTTCCTGCTCGATACCCAAGCCTCCGAGCACGGCGCCCGCATGACGGCGATGGATAAGGCCACCGACAACGCGGAAGACTTGCTCAAGGAACTGCGCATCAACTACAACAAAGCGCGCCAGGAAGCCATCACAAAGGAAATACTCGAAATCGTGGGCGGCGCTGCCGCACTCGAAAGCGCATAGGGCGCATCAAAACAAACGATACAAACAAAACCAAGTTTGCGCAGGCACAATCTCTTCGGAGGTTGTGCCTGTTCCTTTCCCGGCGGTGCAAAAACCGGTTGTTCCCCTCAAACGTTTAGCTATTTCTTTTTGCAACGAACGCACTATGACCGTCTCCGTTATCATTCCCACTTTGAATGAAGCCCCTCACATTGCGGCTACGGTGGAGCATATACGGCGATACAGTGATGATAAAGTCTTGGAAATCATTGTAGTGGACGGTCATAGCACCGACGGTACCGCCGATATAGCTTGCGCTGCCGGCGCGGTGGTGTTGTGTTCCCCGGAGAAGGGCCGCGCCCAACAGATGAATTTCGGGGCCGCCCACAGCAAAGGCGATGTGTTGTACTTCGTGCATGCCGACACCCGCCCGCCCGCTACGTTCGTAGCTGAAATAGAGGAAGCCCTGCGCGGCGGCCTGCAAATGGGAACCTTTCGATCCCGCTTTGATTCAACGTTGTTGCTGTTGCGGTTCAATGCGTTCTTTACCCGTTCCAACCGCATGTTTACGCAGGGCGGCGACCGGAGTTTTTTCGTGAGCCGGGAAGTGTTTTTTGCGCTCGGCGCGTATCGCCCGGAATTTGTGATCATGGAAGAATTCGACTTTTTCCGGCGCGCCCAAAAAGCTGGGTACCGACTCGCAGCCCTTCGCGGAGAATGTCTCATCTCGGCCCGCAAATACGAGCGCAACAGTTGGCTGCGCGTACAATTTGCCAACTTTTTAGTGTTCAGTCTCTGGAAATGGCGACTCGCCAAACCGCCGGCCTTGAAACGGATTTATTGGGGTATGCTCCGTAGGTGGTAGATTACCGAAGCACCAATTTACCTGTTCCGACCAACCGTCCTTCCCGTTCTATTTGGAAAAAATACAACCCTGCCGGTAGTGCGCCGCGCCGGAATTCAAATCCCGTGCCGAGCGTCTCTTCGGTGTGCAATACCTGTCCGAATGTGTTGGTAAGCACCAATCGCAGGCGACCCGGCGCTATGCCTTCCACTTGCAGCAAGGCCCTGTCGTCGAGCGGATTGGGAATGACGCGCACCTGCATGGCCTGTGACGAAACAGGCCGCGTGCTCACGGTACCCGGCGGCGCCCAGGGGAAAACGATGCCGATGCGGTGCAGGGCGTAATTCGTCTCAATGGGTTCGTTGAAATCGAAATAGATGAGCGCTTTGTTGGCAATCAGCGTCGTCAGCGGCAGGCCCGGTTGCTGGGAGATGCTGAAATTGACGAAGCCATTGGAGGCCGCTTCGTTGGTGGTGCTGTCGGGCAGCAGGATGTTGTCGAAGGTAAAAACGGGTTGGCCCTCCGGCGTCACGGAATAGGTGTAAGGATGGCTTGCCGCGCCCGGGCGTAGCGTGCCGAGGTCGAGTTCGGGCGGCAGCACATCCACGATCACCACTTTGAAAGCCGTATCTGTACCGGTGTTTTGAAACCGGATCATGTACTCTATGTCTTGTCCCGGCTCTAGGAGGCGTTGGAGGCCGAAGCCGGAGGGGAGGGCGGTCTTGTCGTTGGGGTCGAAGCTGCCGATGTTTTCCCGACAATCTAAGTCCACAAAGGGGTTGGGGTGGTTTGCCGGCCATTGAATAAAAAGGCCGGGCGTCAACGGTCCGTTGCAGCCTTCTACGGTAGCGCCCACGGAAGCTTGGCCGGAGGGATGCCCCGGCGATTGCTGCGCTTCTAAGCGAAGTGTGACGCCGTTGGCGGGTATTCGGATTTCCTGTGTTTGCGTGGCATCCAATTGAAAATTGCCCTGCAGGAGCACGATATCATCTTCTATGATGATGAATTGCCGCTCCTGCAACATATCGCCGGGGCCGATATTGAGCAGGATAAACAAGGCAGAATCTCCTTCGCATTTTCCTTCCACCACGATGCTGGAGCCGTCCCAGAGTGAATTGGGCGGAATGCAAATTGAATCGGGGAAGATGTGCGCCTCCACGCAATGCGTTTGGCCCAGTACGGTGGAATCGCAATCGAGGTGTACCGTAATCTGGAAATAGCCGCACTCGTTGATGCCCACATCGCCGAGGTCGAACGTGAGCACGTCGCCGGTTTGGCCAGAGAGGGGCAGGGTGGAGGAGAGGTACTCCAAGTGTGGGTCAAGGCTGATTTCCACATAAGCATTTTCGGCGGTTGTAGAGCCGTAGTTGCAATAGTGAACGGTATAGGTATTGTCGAAGCAGCGGCGCAGGAAGGGCGTTGTGATATCCACGGTGAGATAGGGGCACAGGATGGCGGCATTCAGCGGAAAGTTGAGGGCTGCGGTGTCGTTGGCCACGGTAATTTGAGCCGGGCTGTTGCAGTTTTCCCAAAACGAATTGGGCGGAGTAATAGTCAGGGTATAACTGCCGCTGTCTAAGGGCATAAAATAGTTTCCGATTGAATCCGTGACTGCGTAGAAGGTTGAAAAGATATTGGTTGTGTGTTGGGCTGTGATCAGGGAGCCTGAAAGCGGCGCTTCATCTTCGTCAGGCAGGCAGTCCTGTTCCAGATCGAAGTGTATCCGGCCGGCCACAGCGGAAGCCGGGGAGAAAAGTTTGACTACCCAAATGTCGTAGTTGCCGTGGTTGCCTGATACAACGCCGTCGTTGGACTGAGAATAGCCTGCTATGATATAGCCTCCGTCCGGAGTTTGTCTGACGGCTTTGGGTTCTTCAAAACCGGACCCGCCAAGGCATTTCTGCCATTCGATGTCGCCGGTAGTCGATAATTTGACCAGCCAATAATCGAAAGACCCGTGATTTCCGGATACCTGCACGTCGTTGGAAGTAGAAGCGCCGGCTACGATATAGCCGCCGTCTGTTGTTTGCTGCCCCGACAGGCCGACGTCTGCCTCCGAACCGCCGAGTGATTTTGCCCATTGTACGTCTCCCTCAGGAGTCAATTTCACCACCCAAATGTCTTGCAAACCATAATTGGCGAAGAGAGGAGGCTCGGTAGAGGTTGTTTCACCCACTACGAGATAGCCGCCATCCGTGGTTTGAACAATGGAATACGCCCTGTCTAAGCCTGTTCCTCCCAAAGATATTTGCCATTGCACGTCCCCGTTTTCATCTAATTTAATAATCAGGAATTGGGCGCCTAATCCAATACCGGCTACGATGTAACCACCGTCTGTTGTTTGCTGTACGGAATTTGCGACGTCGTTATTCGGGCCTCCCAAGGATTTCTGCCATTCTATATCTCCTCCGGCGTTCAGTTTTACAACCCAAAAGTCTTGTCCCCCCCGGTTCTCGCTCACATCACCATCGTTTGATTTGGAATATCCTGCCACGATATATCCCCCATCGTTGGTTTGACGAACGGAATTTGCCTGATCTTCGCCGGAACCACCGAGCGATTTCTGCCATTGAATATCCCCGGAATTGGACAGTTTGACTACCCAGAAATCGTAATCACCGTGGTTGCCGCTCACATCGCCGTCGTTTGAATTGGAATACCCTCCTACAATGTAGCCGCCATCGGTTGTTTGTTGTATGGATGTAGTCCAGTCAGTGCCGCTTCCGCCCATTATTTTTTGCCATTCTATCGTCCCGGCCGCGGTTAGTTTTACGATCCAGATGGAAAACCAACCGGTAGGCTGGCCCTCTACATCTCCATCATTCGATTGGGTTGACCCGGCCAAAATATAGCCGCCGTCATCGGTAAGGGCGATATCCCTGCCAAAATCATGCCCGGAGCCGCCTAAAGAGCGCTGCCACTGTATGATTGGCGTCTGGGCCGATGCCGCTAAAGAAATGCCGGTGAACAGTATAGCAAGTAGATATTTATTCATAAATCTGTTTTTTCTAAAAAAAAACCGCCGAGAATACGCCGGGTCAATTTGGACAGCGGCGCAGGTGACCAGAAAAGCCGCAAAGGGGATAACACTACTTCTTCTCTTGATCCCGGCGCATCTGGCGATTTTCCGAAAAGCACTTTTTTGCAATGGTAACGGAAGAAGCTACTTCCAATCCCGCCTTTTACGAGCAGTTAGTAAGTAACTTCTGACTAACATTCATCAACCCGAACTTTGCACCCTGTAAAGATGCGCCCCGCCGGCTGCTCCTGCAAAGACAAAAAATGAGGTTTGTCAAAAGTATTTTTATTTAATTTTTATCAAAAAATTGTAAATCAGTAGAATAGCAAATAGTTTTACCAAAAAAATAGGAACAATAAGCCGGGGAGTAAATTTGAATTTACCACCCGACTTGCGCTATCATAAACCGCTTAACGATGGGAAACTCCCGCCTCTACGAACTGCTGCACACGTTCAGCGCCGCCGAATACACCGCTTTCGGCAAATACCTGCGCTCGCCGTATTTCAACCACCGCGAAGACATTCTGCGGCTGTTCGAGTATTATTTTGAAAAAAAGGAAGCCCGGCGAGCCGGCGTTTTCGACAAGGAAAAGGTCTTCGCAGCCGTTTTTCCTGCCGAGCCGTTCGATGAAAAAAAGCTCAACTATGTGATCTCATTCCTTTATCAGGCGGCACAGCATTTTTTGGTGTTCAACGATCCCGCACTTGAAAACGAGGCAGAACTCAAACGCCGGCTGGCCAAAATACTGCGCGCGCGAGGCTTGGCGCATCAGTCGGAAACCGCCCTGAAAAAAGCAGAAGAAGCCCTGGCCGCCGGGCCATACCGCGATCTGCGCTACCACCGGCAGGCCCATCTCCTGTATCTGGAGCGATTCGAATCGGAGGCCCGGCAGCGGCGTTCGGCCGTGCGCAGTTTTCAGGAAATGATCGAAGAATCGGACATCCACTTTGTGGCCGAAAAGCTCCGGCAGGGGTGTTCTGCACACATGTATCAGGCCGTTGCGGAGGCGCATTTTCACATCGAACTGCTGCCGGAAGCGCTCGCCCTCGTGGAGCGCCGACAGTGGCAGACCCTGCCCGCGGTGGGGGTGTATTATTATGCCTGGCGCGCCCTCACCGAGGCCGACTCGCAAACCTGGTTTGAACAGCTCCGGGAGGCCATGCACCTGCATCTGCGGTATTTCTCCCAAGCCGAAATGCGCGACGTATATACCCTCGCCGTCAACTATTGCATCCGGCAAATCAATACCCGGCAAGGCGAAGGACTCCAGGCGTTTTACCTCCGGCAGGTTTTTGATATCTATCAGAAAGGAATTGAAAATGAGCTGTTTACCGAAAACGGGGTCTTGTCGCGGTTCACTTACAAAAACATCGCCAACGCCGGCCTCGGTCTCAAAGCCTTCGACTGGGTGGAGGGATTTTTGAAAAAATACAAAGGCGCTTTAGACCCCAAACACCGCGAAAGCGCCTACGTCTATAACCTCGCCAACCTGCACTTTCGCCGCTCCGACTACGGCGCCGTGCTCACCCTGCTCACCCAAACCGAGTTTGACGACGTACTGCACCAACTCGACGCCCGCCGCATGATCCTGCGCAGCTATTACGAACTCGGAGAATTCAGCGCCTTGGATTCGCTGTTAGACAGCTTCCAAACCTTCCTGCGCCGCCGCCGCGACGTGGGTTACCTCCGCCAAAACTATCTCAACCTCATTCGCCTCACCAAAAAACTCCTGCAACTTCCCGCCGCCGACTCCGCCGCCCGCCATCGCCTGCGCGCCGAAGTGGAAGGCGCCAAAGTGCTTGCGGAAAGGGAGTGGTTGCTGGGGAAGTTGGATTAATCAAGGGCAAACTTCAGCAAGACTGCCGTTTCGTCGCGTTTTTCTTCTATCAGGCGAAAACCGTACTTCTCCCATGTTTTCACGATCTTGTTTTTCTTCTGTGCCAAATAACACATCCAGGGGTCTTGTTTTCTTAGGGTGGCGTCCGGTTCCTCCAGGATGATGAGGCCGTTGGGTGCGAGCGACTTTCGGATGGATATCAGCATGTCTTTTACTCTGGTGAAATGATGAAAACTATGCCGGGCAATAATCAGGTCGAGTTGCATGCCCTCCAAGCCGGTAGTGTAATTTTGGCCCAACACGGGGTGAAAAACAACGCCCGGCCTCAAGGATTGACAAGAGCTAAAAACGCTTTCTATTTGAGTGATCATTTTTGGGTTGATCTCATTGACGTAGATGGACAGGCTGTCGTAAATGACACCCAACAGCAGGCTGGTCATGCCGTTGCCTGCGCCTACCTCCCCGATTTTATGGCCTTGCCGTATCTGGTAAAACTCAAATTCACGTGTCAGAACACCGGGATTGCTGAGCTTGAAGGGATACTCCAAAACCATCAAATCCCGTCCGAACATGAAAAACATCTCGTGACTCCGGCTTATGGCACGGTAGTCATCGTAAGTGAAGGCTTTCAAGAAGGAGGTATATGGGTATTTATCGGTTAGCTTTTTCACCTCCCTCACGATGCTAACAGAGTCTTTAGTGGAAAGCTCTCTCATTTCGTTCAGAAAATCCCAGTATAACTCCTCATCGGGGATATTGGCCCTCATGATTTCCATCAACTTGATTAAGTAGCCGAGGTCTTCGAGGTTTCTTTTCATTAACTCCGTGCGATAGACGCTCAGCCCGCGAATCACGGCCATTTGAATAGTATCCACACTTTGGGCCTGGGTAGCCGGGACCTGCATCGCCATGAAAACCAAGGCGAGTAATACATATTTTATAGGGGAATCGGGTTTCATTTGACAAGATATTTTAACAGCCTGCCTGCCTTTCTTTACCAAAACTTAATCGGAAAAAAACGCCCCACTCGTTTTTGATAATCCTTGTAGGCCGGGTACTTTCCGGCAGAGATTTTTTCGGAAAAATTGCTACTGCCCACAAACAACAGGCACAGCAAAACGGCCCCGGTGAGCGACCAGTTGAGCCAGCGCCCCGTGGCAGCCACGCTGAAGAGGTAAAACGACAGCCAGACGGCCTGTTCGGCAACGTAGTTGGGATGCCGCACTCGGCCCCAAAGCCCCGTGTCGCAAAAGCCCTTGGCGTAATGCGGATCCACCGGACCGCCGGCTTTGAGTTGCCGGTGCTTTTCCTGTTGGAAGTTCCATTGCTGTTGGTCTGCAACCGTTTCCATCGCGATGAACAGCAGCATCAGCGCGGCAGCGGCGTAGTCCAACCAGTTGAGCGGCGCATCGGCGCCCTGCCAGGCCACTATGGAGGGCAAGGTGAAAAGGAGGATGAGCGTGTGCTGGTAACCGCAGATGAAAAAGAGGTTGAAAAGCCCCCATCGCAGCCGGCCTTGCAGGTTGGGATCGCGACGCAATACGCTCCAACGGTAGTCTTCTTCGCCTTTCCAGGGTATCCAGTGGTAGCCGCCGCGCCGCCAAAAATTGAACGTGAGCCGCGCCGCCCAGGCGCACACCATTATGCACATCAGCGCGAGACGCGGATTCCAGTCGCTCTGTACGGCCACATAGCCCACATAAAAAGCAGGCACGATGCTCCAGAGCTTGTCCACCTGACTGTAATTGCGGGTGAGTTCGCCGGTGAGGAAACAAATGAGCGCTACTGTGGCCATTGCGCCGAACAGGAAGCGCAGGGCAGCCCAGTGTTCCGACGCAAGCGGCGCATCGTAGTAGTAAGCCGCAATGGGAATGGCAATGAGGGTAGCCGAGAGAATGACGATGGTGCGTATCATGGCAATCAAATTAGGAGCGGCAAAGAAAGGATTTTTTAATTAAAAAAACAGCGCGCCGAAAAGTCTGACCACCACACTCAAAACTCCGGGGCTTCGGGCAGTTCCGTCAGGCCGCAATTGCCGAGGTCGAGGTACCCGGTGCGGAGTTCTTTTTCGCGTTCGATGAGTTGTTGGGCAAGGTTCATGGCGAGTGGTGTTCTTGTGGTTCAGGATGCGTTGGAGTTTCTCGTCCATATCGCTATTCCGTCTTTTTTAACCTGATCGAAGAAGAAGCTGGATTCGGAACGCCAGCGATCCAAGGGGAGGGAAGGCAGGAGATGATGATGTCGTGTTCGAGCATCATGGGGTATGTCACTTGAGTGATGCGCCGGATTTCCTGAGCATAATCGAATTGTTTTTGATTGAGCAGCACTAAAAAATCAATATCCGATTCTGCGTCAAAATCCTTTCGTGCGTAGGAGCCGTACAGGATAATACCCGACAAGCGCTTACCGTACAAAGCGAGCAGGGCATCTCTTAGCTGTGTAATAAGTAGTTGTCGCTCTGCCGTATCCGCAAAAACTTTAATCAGGCTTCTTGTTTTTCTCCCTCCAATACGCCGTCCTCTGCCCTGAGATCATTGACGTATTCCTGAGCATCGGAGTGCCGGATACCAGCCCCAAGCTCGATGTATTCATCAAGGATGGCCTCAATCTGGTTTTGCTGATCAAGCCGCTTGCGTAGTTGCTGCAAGTCTTTCATGGAAGGAATTTTTGCAAAAATACGGAAAAAGGGCCGGCCAAACAAACGGCCCAGTGCGATTGCGTCACGCCTTTTGCGATTTTAAATTTTGCGGGTTAAAAACCCTGTACTCGCAACGGACCCGTATATGACTTCGTGCCACATCGCTTCAAACAGGATTATTCCCTATCTTCACCCACAAAATCAGCACCATGACCAACGCCGACCTGATTACCTCCTTTTACGACGCCTTTGCCCGCGGCGATGCGGAAGGCATGATCGCCTGCTACGATGCGAACGTCGTGTTTTCCGACCCGGCTTTCGGAAAGCTGCACGGCGAGGAAGCCGCCGGCATGTGGCGCATGCTCCTGGCGCGCAGCAAGGGCGAACTGACCATCACTTACGGCGATGTGAGCGCAGGCGAACTCATCGGCACGGCCAACTGGACGGCGGCGTATCGCTTCGGCGCAACCGGCCGACCGGTGCTCAATCGCATCTCGGCAGAGTTTGAATTTAAAAATGGAAAAATCATCCGCCACAGCGATCACTTTGATATGTGGAAATGGTCGCGGCAGGCGCTCGGCTTACCGGGGTAC
Source organism: Saprospiraceae bacterium (assembly GCA_019638385.1). Taxonomy (GTDB): domain Bacteria; phylum Bacteroidota; class Bacteroidia; order Chitinophagales; family Saprospiraceae; genus UBA2329. The sequence continues at coordinate 55,727 of JAHBTW010000011.1, forward strand.
CTGTTGGGCTGGTCCGGTTTTCTGAAAGGAAAAATCCGCAAGCAGGTGCGGGGTCTGTTGCGGACTTTTATGGAGCGGCAATAGGTCTCATCCCTACCACACGACCGTACGCGTGCCCAATTCGCGGCCCGCATTGTCGGTGAGCCGCACGGCGTATTCGCCGCGTTCGAGGCCGCTGATTTCAAAAGAATATTGGAACCGATGGTTGCCGGGTTTTGACTCTAAGTTTTCAAAAAACGGCTCTACCAATTCTCCGGCTTTATTAAAAAGGCCGAAATTAACCGTGTGCCCTGTTTCGTTGCGATAAGTAAACAGGCCCTCCACGCTGAGCGGCTCGTAGCTATAGGCCGGCCCACCGGGAACCGGGACGTACGCGTTGCGGATGAAGTATTCGGGCAGCGGCTTGCCGAGGATGGAGGCCGCCGTTTGCCGCAGCCCCTGATGGCCGATGCCGGTCAAGTTGTGGTTGTTGCTCAGTGCCCACACGGCGCTTTGGATGTGTTCCTCGTCCGGTCTTTCGGTGTGGATGTAGCGGGCCAGTTCGGCGAGCGGGCCGGTAGCGGGGCCTCGGCTGGTGTATGCCTGGCTTTGCAGGGGAACCCGTCTGCCGGAGTTGATGCAATAGGCTTGCAGGCGGGCCGTCTTTTTGGCGTCTTTTTCCAAGATGAGCCGGGCGCCCCGCACCACGATCATGTTTTGCATGGTGGTGTCTTGCGAATCGAATATCCAGCCGGCGGGGATGGACAGTTCCATGTCTTTGTGCAGGTTGGTCACCGTGAGGCGCAGAGCATCGGCGCCGAAAGTACCGGTGGCGCGCGCTTCTATGGCGATCCATTTTTTGTCCAATGCCTCGGCCAATGTGACGGGTACAGCCGAAGCGGTGAGGGATGAAAATGCGATGAAAGCAAGGCAGAACAGGTTTCGTAGCATCATGGCAGAATGTTTTTTGTTTCGTGGGCTAACGATGCTCCGATTCGTTGTAGTGTTTATATGTAATTTTGGCATGTTAAAATGAAGAACAATCATGGACCCGGACTTTAGTAGCAACGACCCCGCCCTCATCATTTTTATCAAAAACCCGCGCATGGGGCAGGTCAAAACCCGCCTGGCCGCCACGATGGGCGACGCCATGGCGCTGCGCATATACCTGGCGTTGACGGAGCGCATTCGCCGCACGACGACGCCTTTACCTTATACGAAATATCTGTATTATAGCGATTTTGTTGACGAAGCGGATGAATGGCCGGCAGCGCAGTTTGTAAAAAAATTACAATACAAGGGCGACCTCGGCGAGCGCATGAGCCATGCTTTTGCCGAAGTGCTGGAGCGGCACGGGCAAGCGTTGATTGTGGGCAGCGATGTGCCGGGCATCAATGCCGAAATCATCAATGCAGCATTTGACGAACTGAATACGCACGACTTCGCCATAGGCGGCACCGACGACGGCGGCTATTATCTGTTGGGTATGAATGCGCACGAACCGGCAGTTTTTCAAGGCATAGACTGGAGCACCGAAACTGTGTTTTCTCAAACCCAGGCCGCCATAGCGCAATTGGGAAAGACCTGCGCGCAAGTGGCCGTATTGCCCGATATTGATTTTGAGGAGGACTGGCAGCAGCATGGCTGGCAGTTGTGAAGCAAAAGAAGGCAAAGGGCGTAGGGCATAGAGCAGAGGGCATAGTGCATAGTGCAAAAGGCAAAAGGCAAATTGGCAAAGGGCAAAAAGGCAAATGCAAATGGGCAAACACTATCCCACACTTTGCGCCTCTGCGCCTTTGCGAGCAAAATATCTCACGCTAAGCCGCCAAAGCCCGCCCCTCCCGCATCTACCCTTCAAAAAGCTATGAAAAGTTCTACCACCCGTCGCCGCCCGGCGGCTATCGGAGCAGGCGCTATGGCCGACATCGCATTCCTGCTCCTCATTTTTTTCTTAGTGGCCACTACCATCCTTAGCGACAAAGGCATCTTAGTGCGCCTTCCCGCCTGGGAAAACACACCGCCGGTTGACATCCTCGCCCGCAATGTATTCGACGTAAAGATCAACGGCTACAACGAACTCTTGGTGGAGGGCCGTCCGGTTCAGGTAGCGGAGCTGCGCCGCTTAGTGCGGGAGTTTGCGCTCAATCCCGACCGGCGCGCCGACCTGGCAGAGTCGCCCACCCGCGCCGTGGTTTCGCTCCAACACGACATCGGCACCCGCTACGGGCGCTATGTGGAGGTGTACGACGAGTTGCTCGCCGCTTATCGCGACATCTGGGAAGAGACGGCCCAAAACCTGTACGGCATCTCGTATGAGCAGTTGCCCGATAACCGGCGCAAGGCTGTGCGCACCAGCATCCCCATGATTATTTCGGAAGCGGAGCCTACGCAGTGGGTACAGGTGGAGTGAAAGTAGTTATTAAATTTCAGAACATTCTCTTGTGTAAAGTTAGCGTTTCCAGTTGGGACTTCACTTTTTCAAGTTCGGTCTCTAATAATTCCACCCGCTCGCTTATTTCTTGTTTTGTTTGCAAATCCATTGAATGAAAAAATTGAGAAACACTTACATCAAGGATTTGAGCTATGGCATGCATCCGCTCCATGGTGATGACCGATTCCCCTCTTTCCATTTTAGAAAAAGATTGCTGTGAAATCCCTAAACGACAGGCCATGTAAGATTGGGAATACCCTCGCTGGACTCTGAGGTTTCTGATTATATCTGTGGAGTTTGTCATTATACGAAAGGCTTTTAGGGGAAATACAACTAAGAAGCGTATTTTACAAATAACAGAATGTTGACAAAGATATTATATCAGCGTATTTTTGCCAAATTATTTATCATTATTTACCAAACCTAAATCTTTTATCATGAAAAACAATGAAACTCTAATCAGGGTCTTTTCAAGCGCTTTATTGTGCGCATTCATGTCCGTTGGATGTAATGAAGATGTTCCCCCCCCCCCGATGAAACAATCTCCGGCTTAGAGTCCTTTTTTTGTCAGGAAGATGAAAAAGGGATTGCTATCGAGACAATAGCTGAGGGAGTTAAGGAAGGGATGTTCATCATGGAAGATATTGCCAGAGACAGTACAATTGAAAACGTAAATGACCTCTTTGACCTGTTCACCTCAGATTATGGCGCCGGAGGCGAAGCATGGAAAGCGTACCTTATCAGAGAAATCACCCTTTTCACTGAACTGGATTTTGGCTTATACGTTGAAGCTAAGCATAATCAGAATTTGATCTCTATTGATGTACGCGACAGTTTAATAGGGGTAAAAAGTTCGTTTGAGTCTTTTTTGAATAATACGCAACCTACTCTGGCGCAAACCGAAGCCTTCTGGCAAAACAAAATCAATGCGCTCAGTACATTCACAGGCTGCGATGCGGAAAAAGAGGTATTGTTGAGTTACTACGAATCAGCAATAGGTTTCGCCCGGTATCTATACGCCGGCTTTACACAAAACAGCTTTTCAGGATCAACGATAGAATTTAGGAGTTGCAATTTCTCTCAAGCGCTACTGTGTGGCACTTTGGCTTTAGTTACCGGAGTAGTATCCGGGGTAATTCTTTATGATATTACCGGCTATGCTCAAGCCGGTGTTATACTTCAAGGCGTCCAGATTCTTCAGGGAACCCCGGCAAGGGTTGTTGCATCAGCCGTAGTAGGGGTTATTGCCGCAGTGAACATGTACAACTGGTGCTGCTCATGGTTTGGCGAAGAACCGCCCTGCAGGAATCCAACTGGTGTCGGTCACCGTGTGCTGTCATGCGGCCAATATGAACTAACTGTTTATGGCGCAGGGAATGGTGTAGTGTCCTATATATGGAATAACGATAACACCATTCCCGCAACGGCAACTACACAATTGCCCTTTCTTACGGTCTCCGTTCCTAATCCCGGGCAGCCTTCAATTATCCGTGTAACTGCTGTTTGCGCTGATCAACAGGAATTTAGCAGCGATGAATTGGAAAGGACGTTGAGTAGCAACGAATCCGGGGCCATTGGTTGGGCAATCGCGCCTCCCGTGGAGGCTAATGTTGGGCAAACCGTACAGGTAGCTGTTTCGGCGGGTATAGCCTTTCCGCAAACACTCTCCTGGAGCGCGTCATTCGGGGGCGGGGTAAGTTCTACGGGTACGCATACGGCCAATGTTACCTTTTGGGCATCAGGCTCCGTTACTATTACAGCTACTTTGACCAATACATGCACCGGGCAGCCGGTATCGGTAAGTCGAACCATTATCGTTAAACCTTAATTTTTCAATTGCATTCCGGGATGAATAAAAAAGGTCGTTTTATTCATCCCGGAGTGCATCTAAATAAATACCACCCATGAGACCATTTCTTCCTCTTTATTACTTCAGCACATTTTTAGTTTCTCTCTTCTTCCTCAGCGGCTGCGAAAAGATATTAGACCCTTGTGAGGAACAGTTGATGAACCGCAGTGACGCTTTTCATCAAGTGCGTTTTTCGTGCGAACCCCAAATTGAGGACTTTTATTTTACCGGTATGATAAATGGCAAACGCGTGTGTTACTACAACGGCTATGACGACTACGAAGCAAGAACAGGTATGTGGAGCCGTACTGTGACCGACGGGCCTACCCTTAGTCCAAGCACACTGCCATTGAGCGCTGCAAGGTATTTGACTTTCGGCATTAAGCCGCGTAAGGGTTTGGAAGACAAAAAAAATTTGATGGCGTCGGTTGTCATTTCCAGCCCCGCTGTACCCGCTGATTCAAGCTGGAGTTACATCGCCAAAAAATATCTTTTACCGGGGCAACTCGCCCTGCAAAATGATATGACGGGAGAAAAAGAAGGATTTAACGTTTCCGTTGAGATACCATATCGCCGGGCGGGTTCGATCTCAGGCCATTTCATCGTAACTGCTGAAACTGCCGGGGGGAGACAGGAGAACAGCCGCCTGGAAGTAGTAGAGTGGGAAACCTACAGCGAGTTCGGGTGGGATTACTACCGGATAGTGTTAGAAATAGAGTGTCAACTGTATGGCCGGGATTGTTACAGTCAAGCGGCGGATTTGCGCTATCGCCTTACCGAGGGGCGCTTGGTTATGGTAGTAGCTGTGCCGGAGTAGTAACTTAATGACTTCGCCGGCAATGATCGTAAGATTAAAATCACATGCCCGTTTCTTAGACAGAGAGGGTCTCTCTCTAAGAGAGGTCCTCTTCTCTCAGCCTGTAGTCTCTCAGCCTGCACAGGATTATCACAGATTCGGCCGCTGAAGAAATCATTGAAATCTCTCGAATCTGTGGACAAACAAAACCAGGTACGCCGCAACGTCCCCATACAAGGCAATCGCAGGTTTATATGCGATTGCTCTGCGCCGCAGCTATTGAACCGGGCTGAATACTGGCAAAAATTCTATCTTTACCGCCGTTCAAAAAAACTGTGCGGGTATGTTAGCAGCCGTTTTGTCGGGGTTCGTATTTGCTTTTGCGTTGAGATTTGTGGGGCGGTACTTGCGCAATGGCAATGCGGTGTGGGCCACGGCATTGCCATTGGGTTTGTTTGTTTACTTCGCCTCCTTACTGCCGCAAGTGGGCCGGGGCGAGGCGGTGACGGAGGTGTGGGAATGGGCGCCCTCATTCGGCGTGGCGCTCGCTTTTCGGGCCGACGGCCTGGCGTTGCTCTTTGCGCTCATCATTACCGGAATCGGTACGCTTATCTATTGGTACACATCAAATTACCTCAAGGATCACCCTTCGGTGGATCGTTTTTTTGCCTATCTGAGTATCTTCATGGGCGCTATGTTGGGCATGGTTTTGTCTGACGATCTCATCGCGCTGTTTTTATTTTGGGAACTGACCAGTATCAGTTCGTTTTTCCTCATCGGTTTCAAAAATGAAGAGGCTGCATCGCGGCGCGCGGCGCTCACGGCGCTCACGGTTACCGGTTTGGGTGGGCTGTTGTTGCTGGCGGCTGCTGTGCTCATTGGGCAGGCGGCGGGCGGGGAGTATTCTTTGCAAACCATCCGCGAGGGCGGGCTGGATTTGACAGCGCACCCCTGGTACGGCATCATTTTATTTTTTGTGTTCGGAGCGGCGTTTACCAAATCGGCGCAGTTTCCGTTTCACTTTTGGTTGCCCGGCGCCATGAAAGCGCCTTCGCCGGTATCGGCCTATTTGCATTCGGCCACGATGGTGAAAGCGGGGGTATATCTGTTGCTGCGGCTTTCTCCGCTGTTGGGCGGCCATGATTACTGGCACATTCCACTCACGATAGTTGGCGCCTTCACGATGGTGTATGCCGGCGTGAACTTGTTGTTTCGCACCGATCTGAAAAGCATTCTGGCATATTCCACGGTAGCGGCATTGGGCGTTTTGGTCATGCTCATCGGCGTGGGTACGGCGGAAGCCATGCTGGCGGCTTTGGTGTTTGTGCCGGCCCATGCGTTGTACAAGGCGCCCCTGTTTTTGATAACGGGCATCCTTGACCACAGCGCCGGTTCGCGCGATGTCACCCGGCTGGCGGGGCTAAGGCATGTGATGTGGCCGGTGGCGTTGGCCGGCGGTTTGGCGGCGTTGTCCAATGCAGGCTTTCCGCTCAGCTTCGGTTTTGTGGGCAAAGACCTGATTTATGAAGCGACTTTGCACAGCGGCTCCTGGGCGTATTGGCTCACGGGCGCGGCAGTGCTTACGGGGGTAACCTTGTTTTACGGCGGATTCATTGCGGGGGTAAAACCCTTTATGGGAGTGCTGCCCGAATCGTTCAAAGCGGCGCATCTGCCGCCGGGGGCACTCTGGATTCCGCCCCTGTTGGCGGCTGCGGCGGGTATTTTTTTCGGGCTGTTTCCCGGCTTGGCAGGCCATGCCCTTATAGCGCCGGCTCTGGAGGGCTTAATGCCGGGAGCGAATGCGCATTTGGCGGTGTGGCACGGGTTCAATACCGTGTTGTTGCTCAGCGGCATTACGCTGGCAGCCGGTGCGGCTTTGTATTATTTTTTCAAACCCTCCTCCGGCAAGGAAGCGTTTGTGGAACGGCTGGAGGGCATTTCGCCGAAAGGCATTGCCGAACGGATCAGCAAAGCGGCCATGGCGCTGTTTGGAGCATTTACCCACACGTTGCAAAACGGCTTCCTTCGGTATTATATACTCATGATCTTGAGCTTTACCATTGCACTGATCGGCTACGGTTTGTACACCGGAGGGCCTGTCAATGTGGACCTGAGCCGCATGACGGAACTGGTGGGTTACGAGATTGCGCTGCTGGGCATCATGCTCATTTCCGTTCTGTTTACGGTTTTTACACAGTCGCGATTGGCGGCGGTGGCAGCTATGGGCGTGACGGGGTACGCCCTGTGTTTACTTTTTGTGTTTTACAGTGCGCCCGATCTGGCCATGACGCAATTCACGATAGACACCCTTACGGTCATTCTTTTTGTGCTGGTGCTGTACCGGCTGCCGCGCTACCTGCCGATTTCCAGCCCTGGGTCGCGGTTGCGCGACGGGGCCGTGGCCCTCGCTTTTGGAGGCATGATAACGGCGCTGGCGCTGGCGGTGCTGAATGAACCCATGACGCCGGAAGTATCGGCCTTCTATGCTGAAAACGCTTATACAATGGCCAAAGGAAAAAATATAGTAAACGTCATTTTGGTGGACTTTCGCGGTGCGGATACCTTGGTGGAAATCAGCGTACTGACCATTGCGGCCATCGGCGTTTACAGCTTGTTGAAACTGAAGCCGACCAACGATTAATCATGAAAACGATCATTCTCCAAACCGCATCGAACTATCTGCTGCCTTTGTTGCTGCTGTTTTCGGTTTTCATTTTGCTGCGGGGGCATTACCTGCCTGGCGGCGGCTTTGTGGGCGGCTTAGTGGCATCCATCGCTTTTGTACTGCACGCTTTTGCCAACGGATTGGACAAAACGCGCACGCTGCTGCGTCTGCATCCGGCCTATTTTATGCCTGCGGGGCTGGCCATAGCGCTGCTCAGCGGCCTGGCGCCCATGCTCAGCGCGTTGCCTTTTATGACGGCGCTTTGGTACCCGACGCCGGCGCCGGTGGTGGGCATGATCGGTTCGCCGTTGTTTTTCGATATCGGGGTGTATCTGGTCGTTACCGGCGCTACCCTCACCATTATTTTCACCATCAGCGAAACCGCCTGAGCGTATGGAAGTCGTATTGGCACTCATGACCGGAGTTTTGTATGCCGCCGGTATTTTTCTGATCCTGCGGCGGAGTTTTGTAAAGCTCATCATCGGGTTGATCCTGTTGGGCAACGGCGCCAACCTGCTCATTTTTCTGTTGGGGCGCATTACTAAGGGCAAGCCGCCCATCATTCCCGGCGAACTCAAAACGCTGGCCGATGCGTATGCCGACCCTGTGCCGCAGGCGCTCATCCTCACTGCCATTGTCATCAGCTTCGGCCTGCAATCTTTTGCCATCATCCTGATGAAACAGGCTTACCGCATATTGCAAACCGACGATCTCGACGAAATCCGCGTCAGCGAAAAAGAAGAAATATGAGCCAAACCGTCATACTCCTGCCGCTGTTGTTCCAATTTGCATTGGCGATTTTGCTGCTGTTTTTTTGGTTCAAGGTGCCGGTGCAGCGGGTGCTGAGTATAGCCGGCAGCGCGCTCAATGTAGCATTTTCAGCCGCGCTGTTCGTTGCCGTATGGCAAAACGGCATTATATGCCACAATGCGGGCAACTGGCAGCCGCCCTTCGGTATTGTTTTTGTAGCCGATACGTTTTCGGCGCTGTTGGTATTGCTCACCGCCATTGCGGGTTTGGCCGTATCCGTTTTTTCGGCAGGCTCGGTTACCCAAAAACGACTGAAATTCGGCTATTTTCCCATCTTTCATTTTCTGCTGCTGGGCCTCACGGGCGCTTTCCTGGCGGGCGACGTGTTCAACCTGTATGTGTGGTTTGAAATCATCATCATCAGTTCGTTTGTGCTCATTACCATCGGCGGCGAAAAAGCGCAGATGGAAGGCGCGGTGAAGTATTTCACCCTCAACATGCTGGCCTCGGTGATGTTCCTCACGGCCATTGCGGTATTGTACGGCCTCACGGGCGCGCTCAACATGGCCGACCTGGCTCAGAAAGTGCTGTTGGTTCCGAATCGCGAATTGGTGCATGTGAGCGCATTGTTGTTCTTTGTAGCCTTCGGCATCAAATCGGCGGTGTTCCCGCTCTACTTCTGGTTGCCCGATTCCTACCACACGCCGCCGCCGGCGGTATCGGCTATTTTTGCCGGACTGCTCACCAAGGTGGGCGTGTATGCTCTGGTGCGCATGGTCACGCTCATCTTTATCGGCGATTCTTCTTTGGCCGACATCCTCGCGGTTATCGCCGGGCTTACGTTGGTGGCCGGCGCTGCCGGCGCCATGATGCAAACCCATCTGCGCAAAATCTTCTCCTATCTCATTATATGCCACATCGGGTACCTCATCGGCGGCTTGAGTATGCTCACACAGGCGGGCATCACGGGCCTCGTGTTTTATTTAGTACACGACATCGTAGTGAAGACGAATATCTTCATGGTGGCGGGCTTGATTTACAAAATACGGGGTGCGAACAGCCTGAAGAATCTTGGCGGGCTGTACGCCGATTACCCATACCTGTCGCTGTTGCTGGCCATCCCGTTGTTTTCGTTGGTGGGCATTCCGCCGCTGTCGGGTTTTTGGCCCAAAATATCGCTCATCACAGCCGGGATGAATACGGAGCGTTATGTGCTCACGGGGCTGATCCTGTTTGCGAGTTTTGCCACGTTGGTGGTCATTGCACGGGTGTGGGCCGAGGCATTCTGGAAAGCAGCGCCCCAACTCGCGCCGAGGGAGGGTTTTGAATATTTTGACGATTTGACAAAGACGCGCCGGGCATTCATTTTAGCGCCCATCATTCTGTTGGCGGGCGTATCGCTGTACATCGGTCTGGGCGCCGAGAACATTCAGGCGCTGTCGCTTCGCATTGCCGGCGAATTGCTCGATGCCGGCCCGTACATTAAAGCCGTATTGCGCTAATCTGCAAAAACGATCCGCACCATGAGAAATCAATTTTTGCTCAATATCCTGCTCAGTTTCGTTTGGGTCGCCCTCACGGGGGTGTTCGATTATATGAATTTCCTGTTCGGCTTTCTGCTCAGTTTTGCCATTCTGTGGCTCATCACCCGCAGCAATGCCGACGACCGCTATTTCACCATGACGTTCAAGGTTGTGAGCTTTTTCTTTTTCTTTTTGTACGAACTCCTCAAAGCCAATGTGCAGGTGGCGTATGATGTAATCACCCCCAAGCTGTATATGCAACCGGGCATCGTGCGCGTGCCGCTGGATGCAAAAAGCGATATTGAGATTACGCTGTTGGCCAACCTGATTTCACTCACGCCCGGCACGCTGAGCCTGGATGTGTCGAGCGACAAAAGCGCCCTCTACGTTCATGCTATGTACATCCGAAACAAGGAGGCGTTTATCAGCAGTATTAAAAATGGTTTTGAAAAACGCTTGTTATCCATATTACGATGATGCAGAACTTTTTATACTATATCATTTTGCCCATCCTCATGCTGTCGGTCGTGCTGGTATTCATTCGCTTTTTCAAAGGTCCAACCCTGTCCGACCGGGTGGTGGCGCTCGACCTGCTCATTACCATCGGCATCGGCATCATCGGGGTGTATAGCATCGTGTCGGAGCAATCCACGTTTTTGGATATCGCCACCATTTTGGCGCTTATTGCCTTTTTGGGTACGGTGGCCTTTTCATATTATTTGGAAAAAAGAGAAAAAAATGAGTGACATCATCATCATGGTGCTTGCCGGGCTGGGCGCGCTGTTCATCCTGTTGGCCGCCATCGGTATCGTGCGCATGCCCGACCTTTACCTGCGCATATCGGTCACCACCAAGGCCGCTACGCTCGGTATCGGGTTGATCCTGGCCTGTTGCGCGCTGCATTTCGGCTCGGTGGCCATCACTTCCCGGGTCGTTGCCATCATCTTTTTTATGATACTCACCGCGCCCGTAGGCGCTCATCTGATCGGCCGGGCTTCCTATTTTATCGGTGTGCCCATGTGGAAAAAATCGGTGATGGACGACCTCAAAGGCCGCTATGAGGCGGACACGCATGAGTTGAAAGGGGAGGAGGAGTGAGGGCTACATAATCTGTTCGTATATTTGCTCCATGGCCAAATCCGTCAACAACCCACACGACAAGTTTGTCAAAGAAATGCTTTCCGACCGGGAGATGGCGATAGAATTCCTACAGGCGTACCTGCCTCATGATGTATCAGCCCTGCTCGACATCCCCCGCATGGAATATGCCAATACCAGCTTCATTTCGCCGGAACTGGAAGAGACATTTGCTGATATAGTGGTTCGGATTCCATTCCGGGAGAAATCTGATCATGCATACGTTTCTGTGCTGTTGGAGGCTAAGTCGGAACCGGAGAAGTACGCTATGTTTCAGATATTGAGCTACATAGCCAATGGCTACGCCACACAAATCAAACAGGGCGGGAAATTGCATCCCATCGTACCATGTCTGTATTACCAAGGAAAGCGAAAATGGAAACTGCGTCAGGTAAACGATTACTTCGACGATTTACCGATCGCTTTGCGGCCCTATATTCCGGGATTTGACACCATCTTCGTCAGCCTGTTCGATTTGTCGGAGGAGCAGATCATTCATCTGGGCAACGCACTGCTGGGCGCGGCGATGATGGTACAGCGTTACCGGTACGATACAGAAGGACTGCTCCGGCATTTCATTCAGATATCGAGCAGCTTAGAGCCGTATATTCAGAAAAACTTTTTGATAACTGTGTCCGTTTACATTCTTAGTATTACGAAATTGTCAAAAGCAGAAATTATGGAAACGATCCAACAAATACCCTCCGCACCAGTCAAAGAGACCATCATGAGCACCTATCGGTTGATTAAGGAAGAAGGTAAGATAGAAGGTAAGATAGAGGGTAAAATAGAAGGTAAAATAGAAGGTAAAATAGAAGGTAAAATAGAAGGTAAAATAGAAGGTAAAATAGAAGTCGTATTAAACGCTCACGCTAACGGCCTTTCTCTGCCGCTCATTGCCAACATTACCGGGCTGGATGAAGTGGAAGTGGCTCGTATCTTGAAAGAGCACGGGAAGCTGTGAAGCGCCTTGATCAATGGGTTAACATGCCGTCTTTTCCTGTGCCGTATTGTCTCCGCCCGTGAGAAAAAGAATATGAAACAACATTCCACCAATTACAAAAACACGTTTATCGAAATTGCGGAGGACTGCCCGGCTACAAGCGGCGATATCCCTCCTATGAAAGGAGGCTCCAAAACGGTGGCAAATTTACAGTTTGAACTCGTCCGTAAAAACCCGTACAAGTTTACGTCTGATGATGTGTTTTTTCAGGTTTTTGCAGAGAGAAATGACTTGGCAAAAAGCGAGTACGGAGAAGCCAGAGAAAAGTTTTTCTCAAAAGGACAACCTTGTTTCAGAGCCTCGCCTTTGACCAAGCGATATGGCTGGGGCGTACACAGCGATAAGGATGGGAAAATTGCCCTTTATGGCTGTGAAACGCAGGAATATCAAAAACTTGCGCAAGACAGATCGCTGAAAGTAGTAAAAGCAATGAAGTCCGGTAGATAATAGTAGTCCAACGTTCAACGAACAATAAAGCAGTGAAAGACTGTGTAACATCAGTCCTTAGCTCGTGTTGCAAGCGCCGTCTTCAACTCCTCCAATTCCTTAAAATTGAAGTAAAATATCTTGCCTTCCGTGTGGATGTGTTCCAGCAAATCCGGGTCGCGGAGGTGGTGGTACAGGCAGAGACGGATGGAGTAGGGGAGGAGCAGATCGTCAAGTTCGTTTTCGATGTGAAGCAGGTCGCTGTGGGTGAGTTCGTAACCCATGAGGGCCAGGTTGATTTCGGCGTTGGGCCGAAAGTCAGTACCCGTACGCGCGCCGTAGAGCATCACCCGGTTGATGCGGGGATGCCGGATGAAGACCGACCAGCATGCCTGGAAGTCGGGACGTTCCAAGCCGAAAATCATGATTGAGCAGGCGTTTCCGGAGCGGCATCGGGAGGGGCCTCATCCCAAAGACGTTCCATTTTGAGGATGAATGCCTCAAACAGCGGGCAAAACCGGTGTAAGATGTCGCGGGTTATTTCTGTGGCAATGAGTGGATCGTAGGTTTGCAACGCCAAATTGCGGCGTTGTATCATGGCCATCCAGCCCTCCCCGTCTTCGATCAGATTGAGCAGGAAAGCTTCCCGCGTGGCGTCTTTGGCGCCGTAGATCGTTGCGGTTCCTCTACTTTGTATGAAATCGCGGAGCGTTTGCCAGGCCGGTTCGTGCGTGCATTCAAACAATTGTATCAACCCCTGTTGCTCCAGATCGGAGAGCGTCTCTCCCCGATTGGCCGCCGCCGCCAGCAATGCATGCGCTTTTCTGAATTCGGCGAAGCGCAGTTTCCACAATTCGCTTTGGTTTTTCATCACGATCGGTTTTAATTTTTCGAGGTATTCAAACGCAGCTTTGGGCTTTTCATAAACGGACGCCGGTCGGACGCCTCGCTTTTCCCAAAACTTCAGTTTTCCTTCAAACGCACCGAATTGAAGCGCGAAGGTGTCGGGTATTTCCATACCGAAGCTGAAGTAGGTGGCTAAGCGCGTGCCCGGCAGGCTGCGCTCCAACTGCTCTTTCACGTACAGGGAATACGCCTCGAACAGCGGCTTGTCCAATTCGACGGAGTCGTCAATGGGGTCCGTTCGCAAGATGTTTTCAAAAAAGGGATTATAAAAATAGAAGCCATTGTACGCGCCAAAATCAATTTCCGTGATGTTGGCCTGTATGAACTGCACATTGGTGAGGCCGCTTTGACGGCACAAGTCGGCGGCTACGCGGTGCAGTTCGGGGCGTTGCTCCACGCCGGTGAAATGCGCGTTGGTGCAAGCCGCGCCGACGAGGCAAAACTTTCCGGCCCCGGAACCGATGTCCAAAATGTTGGCATCCGGCGTAGCGGCGAGAAATTGAGCGGCGGCCATCGCCACTTTTACCGGGGTGAAATGGGTACGCGCCGCGTCGCGCAACGGCTGCGGAAAGAGGGCGTCGAATCGCTCGTCCTCTACGGGAATGCCCGAACGGATGTCGTTGAACGGCAGCGTAATAGTATTTTAGTTAAAACAACAAAAGCATGACAAATTCGGACGAACTTGTCATGCTTGTACATGGCTAAAAAGTATGGTGAGAAGGAGCCGGTTTATCCGATCTCGCCTTCGTCGCGTCTCTTTTGTTGGATATAGACGGCTTTGATGATTTCGTTACGGCGCTTCACCGAGGGCTTGGTAAACTCTCTGCGGCGACGCACTTCGCGCAATACGCCTGCATTCTGGAATTTTCTCTTCAGCTTTTTGAGCGCCTGATCAATGTTATCACCGCTTTTTACTTCAACAATTAACATAAAAATCTCCTTTTTTTGTTTTGGACTGCAAAGGTAACATCTCCCCGTGAAATTGCAATACCCGGCTCGTTCTTTTTTTTTGCAACTATTTAGGAACTGAGAGCCGCGAGCTAAGAGTGTTAGGAACTCGTAGCTCGCAGCTCAAAGCTCGTAGCTTACAACCATTTCTAGTCATAATCCTCCATACCCATTCCGCCTCCCGCCGGGGCTTCTTTTTTAGGCTTTTCGTTGATGACGACCTCGGTAGTGAGCACCATGCCGGCTATGGAAGAAGCGTTTTCCAATGCCACGCGCGTCACTTTGGTGGGGTCAATCACGCCGGCAGCTTTGAGGTCTTCATACACATCGGTAAGCGCATTGAAACCGAAAGCGCCTTTGCCTTCGCGCACTTTTTGCACCACTACGGAGCCTTCCATGCCGGCATTGCCCATGATGGTACGCAGCGGGTATTCTATGGCTTTGCGAATGATTTCAATGCCGATGGTTTCGTCTTCATTGGCGCCTTTCATGCCTTCGAGCGCTTCAGCAGCGCGCACGAGCGCCACGCCTCCGCCGGTCACAATGCCCTCCTCAATGGCGGCGCGGGTGGCGTGCAGCGCATCATTGACGCGGTCTTTTTTCTCTTTCATCTCCGTTTCGGTAGCGGCGCCTACATACAGCACGGCCACGCCGCCGGAGAGTTTGGCTAAGCGCTCCTGTAGTTTTTCCTTGTCGTAGTTTGAAGTAGTGCTCTCTATCTGTTGCTTGATCTGCTTGATGCGGGTTTGTACGGCGGCGGCATCGCCGTTGCCGTTCACGATGGTCGTGTTGTCTTTGTCAATAATGACTTTTTCGGCGCTGCCGAGGTGCTCCAGCTCCGTATTTTCGAGCTTGTAGCCCTGTTCTTCACTGATGACCGTAGCGCCGATGAGCGCTGCGATGTCTTCGAGCATGGCTTTGCGGCGATCGCCGAATCCGGGGGCTTTTACGGCAGCCACGCGCAACGATCCCCGCAAGCGGTTCACCACCAAAACACCGAGCGCCTGACTGTCAACGTCTTCTGCCACGATGAGCAGGGGGCGACCCGTTGCGGCCGATTTTTCCAAAATGGGCAGAAAATCCCGGATGTTGGAAATTTTGTTTTCCGTCAACAGGATGAGCGGGCTGTCGTATTCAGTGGTCAGGGTTTCCGGGTTGGTAATGAAATAAGGCGAGAGATAACCGCGATCGAACTGCATGCCGCTCACTTCTTCCACATACGTTTCCATCCCTTTTGCCTCTTCCACAGTAATGACGCCGTCCTTCGATACGCGTTTCATGGCATTGGCAATCATGTCGCCGATGCTGCGGTCGTTGTTGGCTGAGATGGTGGCTACCTGTCCGATGCGATCGTGGTCGTGACTGATGGCTTCCGATTGGTTTTTGAGATGTTGTACCAATACCTTCACGGCTTTGTCCATGCCGCGCTTGAGGTCCATAGGATTGGCGCCGGCGGTCACGTTTTTGAGGCCGTGTTCAATCATGTATTGTGCAAGTACAGTGGCTGTAGTAGTGCCGTCTCCGGCGAGGTCGGAGGTTTTGGAAGCGACTTCGCGCATAATCTGAGCGCCGATGTTCTCAACGGGGTCGGCCAGGGTGATGTCTTTCGCCACAGTCACGCCGTCTTTAGTGACGTGGGGTGCGCCGAAGCTCTTTTGAAGCACCACATTTCTGCCTTTCGGTCCGAGGGTAAGTTTTACGGCGTTGGCCAATGTGTCAATGCCCGATTTGAGCTTCTCGCGGGCGCTCATATCGAAGTGAATTTCCTTTGCCATGATATATCAGGTTGTTTTTCAGAATTGGTTAAACGAATCGCCGGCTACCCCTCAACTCCCGTGCCAATCCGCCGCTATTGCGGTTTTGGCTGCTTTTTTGCCAATTTGGCAGATGGGGGGATGAGCTTCGAGCCGCGAGCTTCGAGTTTTCTCTCGTGCGGACTTGCAGTTTGTAGCCGGGAAGCAAGTTCAACCCACCACTTCGTGCTCCGGGCAGTCCACCCGCAGTTCCGAAACCTGCAAGGGCGTGTTCATCAGTTGGCAAAAATGGTCTTGCCCATCGTGGCCGGGGCGGTAGTGCGCGCAATTGAAGCACATGCGTTGCACGGTGATAATGCCTGCATGATTCAGGTGGCGGATGATACCCAGCAAGTGCAGCAGGAAATTGGCTTGTTCGTCTTCGGGGAGTTGTTCGATGGGCGTTTGGATTTCCGCTGAAAAATGGGAGGCACGGCGGGCGAGGGCTTCTCCTGCGGGGCTGAGGGCGAGGGAAAAGCTGCGCTGGTCCACCGGATCGGGAATTTTCTCTACCAGCTCTTTCGCCAAAAGCGCTTTCACTGCATCGCTCACGGTGGGCTTGGTCATGTTGAACTCGGCGGCGAGCCGGCCCACCTTGCGCTTTTCCTCTTCGGGATGGTGCAATACGAAAATGAGCAATTGCACCTGCAAGGGGCTAAGCCCCGCTGCTTTGCCCTCGTTCCACAGCAGCACCCGGAACGCCTCGGCGATGCGCTCCAGCGCTACTACGATTTTGCCGCCCGTACCGCCGTGCTGCCTTGTCGCGTCGAATGCCGATTGTTCATTCATTGTATCATCGCTTTCAGTTCTGTTTCCGACTTGCCCCGCAGATCGGCAAACCGATATTGGGCGTAGTGCGCCCGCAGGTGCAGCACCATGTCCCGTCGGGTGGGATTGGAAGGCAACGCGGCGGGTATATCCTCCATTTCGAGGATGAAGTACCCCTTGGCCTCTATGGTTGCTTTGATGTCGGCGCCGGCCTCTTCAACGTGACAGAACCGGCACTCCTCGATGTCTAATCTGCCGCCGGCCTCATTTTTGCCGGCCAGATATTCCTCGCCGTACTGATAGATGGTGCGGGTGTCTTTGAGGGAAGAGGGTACGAGAATGTCAAAGTGCATCACGCTGCCGTCCCGTTTTTTTACATAAGTGTCCCAGACTGCTACGCTCATTTTTGCGGTGGTTTTTAATGGAGAAGCAATTGATGATTGCCCTGCGGCTGACAGTCCGAACAAGGCGAAGGTAAGGATTAGAACCGGTCTCATAATTTCGTTTTTAGAAAAAAGAAAACGAAGAGCCAGGCCGGCCCTTTCAACAGAAAGAACAGGAACCCGGCTACTCCGATTTTCTTTAAGTAGTTTCTGAGTTTAAAATTCATTGTTGTTGAAGTAGGGATACGACCATAATATTACCGTTAGGGTCACAGCCTTGAACCAGGCGTTGTGCATGGCGTCCACGTCGGCAGCGCTGTGGCCTTTATTGCTCAGGAAGCCTTTAATAGTGGCTGTAATCGGGTAAATGAAAGCCACGAGATAACGGGCATGGATGATGGGTACGGCCTCCACTCCGTCGGTTTGGTTCTTTTTGGCGCTGTGATGACGCAGGGCGATTTCGTGCTGGTAGTTGAGCCAGTCCTGATCATAGGGCCGGTTGCACAGATCGAGAATCCACTGTCCGAATCTGGCCCGCACGGCGCCGAGGTAATCCATGTTAGGCCGGCCGTTTTGGGTGAAATAATGCAGCAGGTGATCGTTGCCGCCGACGTAGCCGTACCACAGATCAAGCACTGCGTCGGTCTGGTCGGTGAGTACTTCGCCCGCCTTACGAAGGTAGCGGTCGTCTTCGTCCGACCAGAGAAGAGTTTTCTTGAGTAGATTGAGGTCCTGCATTGCGACGGGGGAAGTGGCAAGCGAGGCGCTGCCGTAATCGTAACCTTTGATTTGTGCCATGTTGATATGCTTTGAAATGATGGAAATGAAACGATGGCACAAACATAGTTAGGATTCCTAATTAAATAAATTTTACAACATTTTTTTTAAAAAATGTTGTAACCACACTTTGCTGTGTCTGATGCATCCACCCGTAAAAACTCGCAGCTCGCACCACGCCGAGGCGTGGTCGCAGCTAAAAGAAAACTCACATCACCGCGCGCTCCGCCAGGGTGATGGTCAGCGAATGAGTATCCAATGCGGCGGGAATGCCGACGGGCAGGGTGCAGTTGTCGGAGATGTGGCCGAAAGAGAGACCATAAACGACCGGGATTTTGAGATGCCGCAGCCGGTCGCGGAGGGTTTCCATCATGGAGAGGGAGAGTTCGTCCTTTTTGGGGTTGCAATCGGTGAACACGCCGATAGCAATGCCGGCTGCTTCCTGCAGGTTCGATGCCTGGAGCAGGGTGGTCAACATGCGATCTAACCGGTAGGGCCTTTCGCCGGTCTCCTCTATAAAAACGAGTTTGTCCTTCAGGTCGAAAGCATGGGGCGTGCCGGCCATGGCCGCCATGAGCGACAGGTTGCCGCCGGCAAGCAGTCCGGTCGCTTTTCCGGCCCGGATGACTACGGGTTGGTATTCCGGTTCTTTGCGGAGCGACTGCGCATCGGCTATTTTGATCGGGTGATTGTCCACCCCGTCGAACAGCAGGGCGGCGAGTTGAGCTTTGGCGTAATTGGTGAAAGTAGCAGATGCAACCGGGCCGTGAAAACAGATCAGTCCGGTTTCCAGATACACGGCTTGGAGGAGCGCTGTCACATCGCTGTATCCGATGAGGATTTTGGGGTTGTTTCGAATCAGTTCAAAGTCAATATCGGGGAGGAGTCGGGTGCAGCCGTAGCCACCGCGCACACACCAAACGGCTTTCACATCCGGGTCGGCAAACATGGCGTGGAGGTCTTCCAACCGTTCGGCATCAGTACCGGCATTGAATCCGCGCAGGGCGCGCAGGTTTTTGCCGGCCTTCACTTTGAGGCCGAGGCCCTCCATGTTGAGATATGCTTTTTGAACGGCGTCGTCGGGTGCGAAACTACCCGGCGTGATGAATCCTATCGTGTCGCCGCGGCGCAGGCGTTGCGGTTTGGAATGTACAGGTACGGGCGGCAACTCGTGGTTCGAGGCGCAAAACGCGGGCAGAAAGGCTGCTCCGGCTATACCGGCGCCGAGTAAACGATGAAAACTGCGGCGCTGCACGGGTTGGCTGTTTTAGAGTTCTTTGATTTTTACAATCCGCCCCGACCGGAACACGGGGTTGCCCATGACGCGATTGAGCCTGCGCAATTCGTCCACCGATACGCCCTCGTACCGGCGCGCGATGTCGGGCAGGCGTTCGTTGCGGCTCACCTGAATACAGATGTAGCGCTGTGTTTGGTCGGTGATAGCCGCGGTATCAAGGGCTGAAGTATAGGCCACTTCGACGGGAGCAATGGAGGGTAAGGCGGCAATGGCTTCGTGCATCGGCTTTTTGTTGAGCTGCAAACGCTTGTAAGCCTTCGGGCCAAAATACACCCACTGCTGACCGGGCGCAACGACGCCCTGATTGTCGGGGTTCCAAACCCGCAAGTGGTAAGGCGTACAGTTGAATTTGGCAGCCAAATCGTTGATGGATTTGAAATCGTCCTCTTCCTCAATCGTATAGGTATGCTGAATGTAGTAAGATTCTGCACGCGGAAAATTGTACAGTGCAACCGGGCCTGCAAAAACCGGTTCCGGGTCGGTATTGTCGGGCAACCGCGCGGCCAGATACTCCATGACGGCCGGCAGCACTCTGCGCGGCAGCGTGAGGTAGTAGCCTTCCGCATTTTCGGGAATATAACCTCCGACATAAGCGGGATTGAGCGTTTCAACCGTTTCGATGGAAAGACCGGTGAGCGTCGCGATTTCAAAAAAACTGAAACCGTTATATACTTTAATACAGCCGGTGAGCTGAATATCCAGATCGGGTACATTGGGCTCGATGCCGTGCAGATCGTAATGTTCGCAGATGTAAGTAGCCGCAATGAAAGCAGGTACATAGTTGCGGGTTTCGCGGGGCAGTAAGCGCTGGATTTTCCAATAATCTCTGCTGCGCCCGCGCTTGATGGCCCGGTTCACCGTGCCGGAGCCGCTGTTGTAGGCGGCGAGCACAAGCTCCCAGTCGTCAAACATATTGTGCAACCTGCGCAGGTGCTGCATGGCCGCCTCTGTGGATTTTGCGGGATCGAAACGTTCGTCCAGATATTTATTGGCCTGCAAGCCTTCCATACGGCCGGTAGCAGGCATGAACTGCCAGAGTCCTCCGGCGCCTGCCGGCGATACGGCGCGCGGGTTGAGGGCCGACTCCACCACGGGCAAATATTTCAACTCAGCGGGGAGATTGTGCCGCTCCAATTGCTGCTCAAACAAAGGAAAATATAATAAGCTGCGACCGATAATCAGTTCTGTCGAACGGCGGCGCTTAGTGAGGTAAGCGCGAATATAGCTCATCGCCACCGGGTTGCGCCGTAGCTTGATGGTCATACCGGTCATAGATTCCATGCGTTGACCAATGGAATTTTCGTCGTATTCTAATTCGAGATCGCTGCCGGAAGTCGCCCCAAAGGCAGTAAATAAAGGGAGGGTAAGGAAAAGAGAGAAAATCAGGAATTTGTGTAAACTACCTGGTTCCATACTGTTATTGATTGGTTATCATTTTGTTTCTCAAACAGTTATTCACACATTTTAGAGGAAAACTGTCATGAGTGCGGCGGCAAACTTAAACAAAAGTATTCGTTCGGGCACTCCCTTAGGCGGAGTTTCTACCGGGAAAGTTTTCCACATTTTTTATAAGTAATTGAAAAACAAGCATTATTTGGCACTACACAACATAGCATCTCACGGAGTATTTAATATGTTGTGTGCTGCGCTCAAACGCGCCTTACCAACTCCCGCTCCAACGCCTCCAACGACACCCCTTTCGTTTCCGGCATCATTCGCCACACGAAGATCAACTGCAACACCATCATAAACGCAAACATGCCGAACACCGGCGCCGCTCCGATTTTGGTAAACAGCACAGGCACTAAAGAGGGAATGGCCGCCGCCAATATCCAGTGTACCGAACTCCCGAACGCCTGTCCGCTTGCGCGCAAATGATTGGGGAATATTTCGGAAATAAATACCCAGATCACTGCGCCCTGCCCGATGGCGTGGGAGGCAATGAACAGGAATAGAAACACCGGCACTGCCATG
The DNA here is from genome assembly GCA_019638385.1 of Saprospiraceae bacterium. Classification (GTDB taxonomy): domain Bacteria; phylum Bacteroidota; class Bacteroidia; order Chitinophagales; family Saprospiraceae; genus UBA2329. The sequence goes on from JAHBTW010000011.1 coordinate 77,132, forward strand.
CCCTTTATGCCCAGCATGAATGTCGCCGCTACCGCTGAAAGTGAAATAATGTACCCCACCGAGCCGATGTATAGGAGTTGGCGCCGGCCGAAACGGTCTATGAGCGACAGGCCGATGAGCGTGAAGACGAGGTTGGTAATGCCGATGCCCACACTGCTCAGCAATGCCGTGCTTTTCTCCAGACCGGCAATTTCGAATATGCGGGGCGCATAGTACAGAAAGGCGTTGATGCCCGAAAACTGATTGAAAAAAGCTACCAGAAATGCCAGTATCAGCGCGAAGCGGTATTTGCTATGGAAGATCGTTTCGCCTTTTACCACTTCCCGTTGATCGGAGAGAATGCGGTCCATTTCGGCCTCCACGACTATGCCGGGGTCTATCAGGCGCAGGGTTTTGGCGGCGGCTTCCCGGTCGTGTTTTTTTACCAACAGCCAGCGCGGGCTTTCCGGGACGCCGAGTACCAGCAGGGTGTAAACGAATGCCGGTACGGCTTCCACGCCCACCATCCAGCGCCAGGCATTTTCGCCGATGCCGCTGAGCAGGAAGTTGGATAGAAAGGCAACGAGGATGCCGAAAACGATATTGAACTGGTACAAGGCCACCAATTTACCCCGGTCTTTGGCCGGTGCGATTTCAGAGATGTAAGCCGGCGCCGCTACCGTGGAAGCGCCCACGCCCAAACCGCCCAGGAATCGGAAAAACGCAAACACAACGGGATCGGTGGCCAGCGCCGAGCCCAGCGCCGAAACGAGGTACAGCACCCCGATCCAAAACAGCGTCTTTTTTCGGCCCAACCGATCCGTTGGAAAACCGCCGAACAATGCGCCGATCACCGTACCCCACAAGGCCGAGGCCATCACCACAAATCCGTGAAATACCTCGCCGCGCGGCCACAATTCCTGTAAGGACAGGTCGGCTCCGGAAATCACCACGGTATCAAACCCAAACAAAAAACCGGCTAACGCTACGGTAATGGACCAGAGGAAGATTCTGCGGTGATTCATGCTTGTAGGTTTTTGTGCTGCAAAGCTAAAAGAAGAGATACTTACTGCAAAACCACCCGCGCCAACCACCGGCCGCCCGTTGCATCTATGGCGTGTATCCAGATTAGCCCTCGCGCAAAGTGGGCTGTGTCTATAGGATGCAGTTCCCCGCCGGGGCCGGAAATCCTTTGCAGCAGTCGGCCTTTGTTATCTCTGACGTCCATTACCTGTATGCCGGTCGGCAACCGCACGGTGAAGAAAGCGCCTGCCGGATTGGGGAACACTGTCAGTTGGCGGGGTGCGGCAGCGGGCTGTTGCGTAGCGCTGGCAATATCAAGAAAACTAATCACGGCCACCGCATCGTCCTGATAAAGCCCATCGCCTTCGCTATAAAGGGGCGCTAGAATCTGTTCTGTGTTGTCGGCTTGTCTCCACAATTTGATTTGAAACGCTTCGCCGGGAAGCAGCCCCTGCACCAAATCCGGTTCGGTGGGGTCGTCGCCCCATGCAGTCACCGCGAAATTTATTCCATCAAATACTGCGGCGCCGCACAGCAGGCCCAGCGTATTGAAGATGCCCATTTCATCCCCGGCTTGGAGCTGGAGGTGTTGCAAGCTGTCTGCCGGAAAAATGACGGTGCTGTTGTGACCGGTGTTGAAATTGTCATCTAAGACGAAGTGTTGCAGAGCCGGATTCGTGCTTGCCGACGTGGTATTTTCTTCATTGTCTTCAGGTGGTTGGGGGTCTAAAGGATAAAAGAAAATGCCGGCGGCGGCGGCCTTGAGCCTGTAGCCCTGCGTGGGTCGGAGTTGGCCGATGGTGTTGATGCCGAACCGCGGGATGTAGTGTTCTCCTTCATTATTTTTTACCACCTCTATCAGGGGGAGCATGCCTGCCAATGCCTGTTGGGGACTTCCCGGTTGCATCCGCAGATAGCCGATGGTTTGCCATCCTGCTGCAAAATGCATCGGGATCAGCGATGGGTCCATGCTCGTTCCGCTCAGGGTCAATACAGTATCTGCATTTGCTTTCACTTGATACCCTCTGACTAAGGACCAGTCGCCGATTTCATTAAACCCCTGGGAAGGAATGGCCGATTGACCGTCCTGATCTCTCAATAAAACAACCTGCCCGGCTATGGGTGAAAGCACCTGAAGCAAATCGGCCGGGGCGGGCAGCACGCGGCTCGAAATGAGGTTCCAGCCTTCCGAAAGGGGGATTTGAAAGGAATCGGACGCCACCGTACAGGTATAGTTGGCGCTCCATCCCGGCCCGTTAATAGAAACATCGGTAATAAAAGTAACAAACAAGCTGCCGGAAGAGCTGGTGATCGGGCCTGGAATGACGGCTCCGCTGAAAGTGCCCAACAGCGGAGCGGAGGTGTTAGGGCCGTCGTACACGCGCACGAAATCAAATCCTGCTTCTACCATCATTTGAGTAAAAGTAAGGGTGATGGAGGTGGCTCCGGGCGGAGCTATCAGCCAACGGCAATTCAAGTTGTTGTCGTAGTTGCCGATGCCATCCGAAATTGTGCCGGTGCAATTAGTCAGCACAACTCCTCCTCCGGTGCACGGCTGCGGCTGCGTACAGGTGTACCCTGCCTGCCAACCGGCGCCCGAAATGGAATCGTTGGTAGTAAAGCGCACAAGCAGGCTGCCGGAGGAGCCGGTCACCGCGTTGGGCAGCGTATTGCCGCTGAATTCGCCCAACAAGGGCGCTCCGGCATTCGTGCCGTCGTAAATGCGGACCCAATCGGCGCCTTGCTCCGTATCGAATGCCGTGAAAGATAATGTGATGCCGGTAGCGCCGGGCGGTGAAATGAGCCAGCTACAATCCAAATCGGCTGAATAATCATCCGGGCCGCTACCGTCGGAAAAGATAGCATTGCAAGCGTTAAGAACGGCCTCGCTACAGGCTCCGGGCAGGGTGCAGTTAAAGTGGGCGCTCCATCCGGGTCGGCTGCCGCTTCCGTCGGTGATGAATTGCACAAACAAACTGCCGGAGGCGCCGGTCAGGGCGCCTGGGTTGTTGCTGCCGCTGAATGCACCCAACAGGGGCGCTTCGGCATTTAGCCCATCATATACATATACAAAGTCTTCCGCTCGTGTATCGAATTCGGTGAATGTAAGTGTGACGAGTACGGCATCAGGCGGAGAAATTACCCATCTACAGTTCATGTTATCTGCATAATTGTCCGGGCCGCTGCCATCAGAAAAGGTACTCGAACACGCCGTGAGAGTGGTCGTGCCGTTGCAGGCCGTAGGGTTGCAGAAGAGATAGTCGCGGAAGTTGTTGGCGTAGAAACTGATTCTTGCCGATTGTTCGGGCGAGAAGTAGTCACGGCAGTTGCGTCGGGAGTAGGACATGATGTTGCGGGGATCCGGCACGAAAGGCTGCCCGTTGGCATCGGTGAGCGTACCGGTATAAACACAGGCCGTATTCACCACAAATGCATCGCAGTTTAAACCCTGAAGGCCTGGGTCGGCGGGGGTGTCGCACACGTCGTCGCCGGCAGTGGCGCAATTGCTGCCGTTGACCAACTCATTGGTGAGTACCCCGCAGTTGGCTTTTCCGTGCGTGTGGTACAGGCCGAAGAAGTGCCCGACTTCGTGCGGCAAGGTACTGCCGTTGGTGATGCAACTGGCGGACACCATAACGAGATCGGGCCTGCCCGACGACCAAGGGAAATAGGCATATCCGCACAACCCGCCGCCGGTACTCGAAGTAAGGCTACCGGGCACATAAATGTTGAGGCTGCCGTAAATGCCCTGTTGGCTGTGCAAGGCCGATTCTTGCGAGGCACTTAAGTTGAAAAAAGTGTTGCTATGAATGATATTTGGGGGCAGGCACTCTACAAAATGCAGGTTGGCGCCGGCATAATAAGTGTTGAGAAGGCCGAGCGCCGTTTCCCACTGGGTCAGGGTTATTCCGCCGGTTCCATCGGTCCGCCGAATGATGTGAACCTGAATGGGAATGATGTCCATGGTTAGGTGCGATTTGGTCAAAAAATCCTGAGTATAGGTTTGTACGGCTCCCCGAAGGCTGCTCATCATAGCGATGGCTTCGGGGGGCGCTATGGCGCCGCAGTCCTCTACCAGGCTTGGCGGGAGCGTATCCAAAACCGGCTTTACAAAGGTTGCTGGATGGAGAGCGGCAGAACGGCTCAAAAAAGAGCCTCCTGAGAAGAGGAAGGTTGCCAGCGGCAGGATGAAAACGAGTACAAGGCTTTGAGTCCGGGTCTTCATGGCATTTCAATTTATGGATGAGTAGCGCATTGCGCGATAAAGATAAAAGTGAACAAGGTTTGCGGTGTGTTTTTGGCAGGCTTTGTAGGCCGGAAGGCAAAAATAAACGGCTCCCCGGTGTAATGGGAAGCCGTTTGAAAAATTTAGCGCTAATTATTTTAGCATCGGGAACCAAAGGAGATTAGTTCCCTCAATAAAGAGGAGGTGACTGCTTACGGGGGTTTTTACCGTTGCGTCCGTCCCGGTTGAAAAAAAAATAAGGTTTTAGTGGGTTGTACAAGAGAGTGAAACCGTAATTTTGCTTATTGATTTTCCAAAAAATCTGCGAGGGAGTCTATTTCCGTCCAGTGTATGATAGCGGTACCGATAAGCATACCGGAGCCGTTTTTTTTGAGTTGTACTTTGAGCATACCGCCGCTTTTTGTAGTGTCCGGTTGGCGGGAAGGGTCTTCGCCTATTTGAATGCTGCCATCAACGTCATCAACGATAATGTATTTGGCAGCTAATTCCAGAGCGTCCATGTCAATCAGGTTCATAGCTTTGTTTGTGTTTGTTGTTTCAAAGGTACAGCCGCCGGGAGGGTGATGCAAACCATCTTTCTTGTGAATATTAGGTTTCAAAAACGACTAAATTTAATTTAATTGATTGATTTACAGTGGTTTATTGTTAATTAAAATTTAAAAAAAATGACCAAATCAGACGACTTACACCAGTTAATTCACAAAATGGATCGGGGGGAGAAACGGCAATTTCGTTTGTTTGCGCAATTACAGGGTAATGGGCGAAAAGACCTGAACCACTTGGAGTTGTTTGAGATCATAGCGAAGCAGGAAGCGTATAATAAGGAGGAAGTGGTAAAAAGATTGAGCAACCCGGTTTTTGCCAAAAACCTCCCTAACGGAAAAAACCACTTGTACGGGCTTATCATAGAATTTCTCCGGTATTATCATTCAGGTGGAAACCTTCATTTCCGCATTCGGGAAATGTGGATTGACATACATGTGCTCTCTGGGAAAGGTTTGAAAAAACAGGCAGAAAAAAAACTCGACAAAGCATTGCAATTAGCTAAAGATCATAGCTTGTTCACGGCTTATGTGGATTTTTCCCGGCTCAAACGAAAGATGGCGCGCAATTTTCATCACGACAAAAAGCAGGATGTCGTGCTGAAAGGTCTTTCAGAAGAGGCCCGGTTGCAATACAGTAAATTGGGCGCACACTTAGACATCCTTGATTTGTATGAAAAGGTTTTTCTCGCCGCCCGGGATCAAAAATTCGATAATGAAGAGTGGGAGGCAACCATTAGAGTATATCGAAACAAATTAGAAGCTTTGGATACGAAAGGGCAGTCTTTGGAAGATGTCCTTTTCTATTTTACACCTTTAATGAGCTATTACAACCGGAAGCAGAAATATCATTCTTCTTTGGAGATTTATGAAGGCGCTCTGAAGGTTTTGGAAAAAGACCCAAGCATCATAAAAGAGGACGCAAGCAGGTTCGTTATATTCCTGAACAACTATTTTAACGTCTGTATCTTTTTGAAAGATGTTGACAGAATGAAAGATATTATTGCAAGAATGGAGCGTCTAAAGCCGATGACCTTGGAGGATAAAGCAGCATTTCCGGCTTATGTGCTTTACGCCCGCCTTAACATGCTGGTCATTGCAGAAAAATACGATCAGGTCATTCCTTTAGCGCCTGAATTGGAACGGGTATTTTTGTCGTCGGCTCCTACAACCAAGAGCCGCCGTTGGGCAGTTTGTACCAATACAGGAACGGCATTTATGTTGGCCGGCGATTATGAGGGCGCCCTGTTTTGGTTCAACGTGCCGGCACAGGATCCGGAACCGGCATTCCTGCCGATCGTACAATATGTGACACGGATGTGTTTGTTGATTTGCCACAAGGCAATGAAAAATGACGATTTATTGGAATCTTTAGAGCGTAGCCTTGCCCGGTTTATCAGGAAGCAACCCGAACAACTGAAGGAAACCATGAAAAAGCCGTTTCGGGCACTGCAAGAATACCTTTATGCGAAAGATAAGGAACGGCGCGTTTCCGCATTGGAGAAGCTTATTACGACGACGACCCATGAGCCGGCCATGTCGGCGCTGACGCTATGGGCTACTAAAAGATTGAGCAGCCCCGTCCCATAAAAACATCCCGGCATGTCGGGCTTTTATACTACTTTTGCCGCCGCTTACATCTTGGTTTCACACAACTCAATCATTCCGGGCAGTGACCAATAAATACTTCGATCTCATTGATCAAACCTTTTACTTCCCACAGGAAGGCTTCGACCTCGAAGACGGGTACCTCACCTTCAATGATGTTCCAATCATACACCTCATTCGCAAATACGGTACACCGCTCAAGCTGACTTATTTGCCCAAAATCGGACTGCAGGTCAAAAAAGCGCGCAACCTCTTTACCCGCGCTATGAAGTCGTTGAGCTACGGGGGCGATTATTTTTATTGCTATTGCACCAAAAGTAACCACTTCAGCTATGTGCTCAACGAGGTGCTGCGCCACGACGTACACATAGAAACCTCCTCCGAATTCGACATTGATCTCCTGCGCCGCCTTTATGCCAAAGAACGCGTCACCAAGGAGACCCTCGTGGTGTGCAACGGCTTCAAACCCGAAGCCTACATGGGCAAAATCACGGGCCTCATGAACGATGGGTTCACCAACGTGATACCCGTGGTGGATCACCCACAGGAGGTAGATTTTTATGAAAAACATGTGAAAGGGGTATGCAATATCGGCATCCGGGTAGCTACGGAGGAAGAACCCAATTTTGAATTTTATACCTCCCGTCTCGGTATTCGCCATGCAGAAGTGGTTAAGTTTTACCGGGAACGATTGGAAAACAACCCCAAGTTTAAACTGCGATTGCTTCACTTTTTCGTAGATACCGGCATCCGGGATACGCTATATTACTGGGGTGAACTGAAAAAAGCCATCCGTCTCTACTGCGAACTCAAGCCGCTGTCCGAAGACCTGCACGCCATCAACATCGGCGGCGGCATGCCCATCCGGAATTCGCTCGGCTTTGAGTTCGACTACAAATACATGATCAAAGAAATCGTGCGCCTCATTTCAGAGGAGTGCGAGGAAGCCGGCGTGCCCGAACCCGATATATTTACCGAGTTCGGCAAATACACCGTCGGCGAAAGTGGCGCTGTTATCTTCTCCGTGTTGGCTCAAAAACAGCAAAATGACGCCGAAATGTGGTACATGATTGACAACTCGCTCATGACCACCCTCCCCGACGCATGGGGCATCGGCGAACGATTTATCCTGCTACCCATCAATAAATGGCACAACGACTATCGCCGGGTCAACATCGGCGGCCTGAGCTGCGACAACTCCGACTACTACAACTCGGAAGTGCATCAAAGCCAGGTATATCTGCCCACTTTCCGCCCCGAAACGGAGGAGCCGCTCTATCTCGGCTTTTTCCACACCGGCGCATACCAAGACTCCATCAGCGGTTACGGCGGCATCAAACACTGCCTCATCCCCTCGCCCAAACATGTATTGCTGTACAAAGACAGTCAAGGCAATCTGGTGGACGAACTCTACCAGCCCGAACAAAGTGCAGATGAAATGCTGCGGATATTAGGATATTAAAAAAAGAGGTCCGCTCAGCAAAGTCTAAGCGGCCCTCCTTTTTTACTTTTTACTTTAACCTTTCTAATGCTCTCCCCGGCAAATGCCCACTATGGTATGAAAGGTATCGTGCAGTGCCGTAAGTTGCTGTGTCACCGCAGCATCGTCGGCGCCCTTGCGAATGGCCGCATCTAATTTTTTACTGCCGGTTTTCAATGCTTTCACGGCCTTTGCCATTCCCGGCTTGTTGAATTCAGCCGGTATTTCCGACTTGGCTACCGTTATGGCCTTTTGGTACATTTCGGCTGAGCGCTGCCGGATCGGCTTCAAATTACCATCTTCCATCGGGTGGAAGGTTTGCGACATCACGCCGTGAAAAGTATTCAACTCGGTCCATTTGTCCATGATAGACTGTGCGCCGGCATCCGGCATGCTTCCCGCCAATAGGCTCAAAACCAGTGTAATGACGGAAATAATTACAATTCTCATGTTTTTTAGTTATTTGGTTCTGTGCAAAATTACAGGAAGCCAATCCTTGTTTCGATGAGTTTTGTCATCGAAACTCAGAAGCCCCTCCTGCGCTAATGGCAAGAGGGGCTTCTGTTCATCTGAATGGGTAATGAAAACCCTTATTTGACCTTCGCCGCAGCTTTGGAGAAGCTCGTTTTCTTTTCGCCTTCCACTTCTTTCGCTTTGAGTTCGGGCGAGAGGTCGTGTACCAATGCCGATGCGATGAAGATGGAAGAGTAAGTACCTGCAATGATACCGATGATGAGCGCAAAGGCAAAACCCTTGATGCTCGCTCCACCGAAAAGGAACAACACCAACACCGTAATAAGCGTGGTGAATGAAGTGAGCAGGGTACGGCTCAGGGTGCTGTTGATGGCCATGTTGAGGACTTCCGATTTGGACTTTTTGGTGTAAAGCCCCATGAATTCCCGGATGCGGTCAAACACAATCACCGTATCGTTGACCGAATAACCGATGACTGTAAGCACCGCCGCCACAAATGCCTGATCCACTTCGAGTGTGAAGGGCACCAAGCCGTGCAACAGCGAGTACAAGCCCAGCACCATGATGACGTCGTGGAGCAGCGCCGCCACGGCGCCCATACTGAACTGCCACTTGGAGAATCGAATCAACAAATAAAGGAAAATGGCCAACAAACCGAATATACCGGCAAAAAACGCACTTCGCTTGATGTCGTCGGCAATGTTGGAAGCTACTTTTGAGGAAGAAGTGACATGCGTGCCGAGTCCGTCGGTTTGTTTAAACTGTTCAAACACAATATCCGATTTTACCGCAGCCTGAACGCCTTCATGGAGCTTGGCCATAGCGCGATCGGCGGCATCCTCCTCCTGGTCATCTACCAAATAGGAAGTCACAATGTTGAAGGTGTTTTCCGTGTCAACGGCTTTCACTACGGTAGATGCATCCACGAAGGAAGCGTCCAACGCGCGGCGCAGGGTTTCTGCATCCACGGACTGCGATTTTTCGAATGTGACATTGTAAGAGAAACCCCCTGTAAAGTCAACGCCCATGTCGAAGCCGCGAATCATGAAAGACGCAATACCGAATACGGTGAGGGCGCCGGAAATGAAGTATCCGATCTTGCGCTTGCCCATCCAGTCAATGTTGATATTGGCGAGGGGGTTTTCCGAAAGTTTATTCCAGAAGGCAATGTTGCCGCCCCGGCGCGTCCACCATTCAATGATGACGCGACCCACCAATACAGCGGTGAACACCGAGCAAAGCACCCCTACAATCAACACCACCCCGAACCCTTTAATGGGGCCGATACCGAAATAGGTCAAAATAGAGGCTACCAATATAGTGGTGACGTTGGCGTCTATAATGGCCGAGTAGGAGTTCTTAAAACCGTCGGCGATAGCAGTAAGCAACGCCTTGCCCGCTCGAAGCTCTTCCCGGATACGCTCAAAGATGATCACGTTGGAGTCCACGGCCATACCCATCGTGAGTACGATACCGGCGATACCGGGCAGGGTGAGTACGGTGCCGAGCGATGCCAGCGATCCGAAGATGAAGAACAGGTTGGTAAACAATCCGAGAATAGCTACCACGCCGCCGCCCATATAATAAACGACCATGAATAGAACCACCAGCAGGAAGCCGATTACCAAAGAGCGGATACTCTTATCAATGTTTTCCTGTCCAAGAGAGGGGCCTACAAGCGATTCCTGAAGGATGCGGGTTTCCGCAGGGAGCTTACCCACTTGCAGTATGTTAGCTAAGTCTTTGGCTTCTTCCAAAGAAAAGGAGCCGGTAATCTGAGAGTCTCCCGAAGTAATAGGATTGATAACGCGTGGCGCGGATACAACTTCGCCATCGAGCAGGATGGCGATTTCGCGGTTGTTGTCTTGTGCAGCTTTGGTGGTCATATCGCCCCACTTGCGGGCGCCGTCGGGGTTCATTTTCAGCGAAACAGCGATGTTTTGATTTTGATCGGGATTGGCCGATGCATCTATCACAGATTCGCCGGTCAACGGAGCGACATCGCTGCCGCGTTCTTTCCTGATCGCGTACAATTCGTAGTCAGTGCCTACCTTGTTCGTTTCGATATTCTTTATCGGGTCTTTTGCCCAGTAGAATGCGATATCAGAGGGGAATAAACCTTTGATGTCGGGCCGATTGAGCAGCGAATCCACACGGATGCGTTGGTTTTTCTTAGCGGTACCCATCGGAGCCAGGCCCAGTGAGCCGGAGCTGTTGGGGGTGAATACATCAAACAAAGGTCCGCCTGTGACCGGAGAATAAATGGTGTCCAACTGCACGATGGTATCGCCCTCGGAGGTGTACAGAGGCGCGAGGGTGTCAATCCGCAATATTTGCTGCGTCAAATCCTGGCCTTCCAAGGTTTGGGCCAGCCGCTCATTCGCAGATGAAAAAGCTTCCATGATGCCGGGATCGCTGACGCGGTAAACGTTCCAGAACTCCAACTTGGCGGCGGCTTGCATGAGTCTGCGGGCGCGTTCCGGGTTGTCAATACCGGGAAGTTCCACTACGATAAGATCGCGGGAAGCATCAAGCGAAACGTTGGGTTGTACCACACCGAGTTTGTCAATACGTTCTTTGAGGCGCTTGAAGGTGAGGTCCACCGTCTCATCGGCGCGCGCTCTGATGGTGCGCACGACTTCGCCGTCGTCGGAGCCGAAATTAAGCCCCAGGGCCTCGTTGCGGGCGAAGATGGGCGCCAGCGGCTTGCCGTTGCCGATCTGACGGAAGTTGTCGGCAAACAACGTGATGAAGTCAGACTGAGAACTTTTCTGGTCTTCCACAGCGGCATCCAGCGCTTTGACGAAATCGGGGTCGCTGCTGTTGTTGGCCAGGGCTTTGACAAATTCCTTCAGGTCAACTTGAAGCAACACGCTCATGCCGCCTTTGAGGTCCAATCCGAGGGCAATTTGCTGCCGCTTGAGGTCTTGGTAGGTGTAAGACTTCAAGAGGGGCACCTTGAAAACGGTTTCTGATGACAGGGAATCGAGATAAGCGGTCCGCTTTTCTTTGAAAACAAAATTCTTTTGCTCTTCCGGTACGGCGGATGCCGCAGCCGACGCATACGCATCAGCACTTTTTTCTACCCGGCGGGTCGGAATGACCAATAAGAATTGCGCCAGGGTCACCAGCGTCATCAGGATGAGGAAAAATCGAACTACTCCTTTGCCTTGCATAGCACACAATTCATTTTAAGGATTATAAAACAAAGCGCCAAACTCTTTGATTTTCAGTGAGAAAAAGGCAGCTTCCGAAAAAGAAGCGCAAATATACGCCTTTTGAATTATTTTCCACCAAGTTTCATTTGCTGAAAAGGTTGTACTTGAATATGCAGTAGATGGCGCGCAGACCGTCCTTCCAGTTGATCTTCTTTCCTTCTGCATAGGTACGCCCATAATAGGAGATTCCCACCTCGTATATGCGCACGCCTCTTACACGCGACACTTTGGCCGTCACTTCCGGCTCAAACCCGAATCGTTGCTCCTTCAAAACCAAGCCTTTGAGAATGTCGGCACGGAACAACTTGTAGCAGGTCTCCATGTCTGTCAGGTTCAAATTGGTAAGCGCATTGGACAGAAACGTGAGGAACTTATTGCCGATGGAGTGCCAAAAGAACAAAATCCGGTGCGGGTTGCCGCCCATGAAACGCGAACCGAACACCACATCGGCCATGCCCTCCAAAATGGGCTGCAAGAGAAGACTGTACTCGCGAGGGTCGTACTCTAAGTCTGCATCCTGAATGATGATGTAATCGCCGCCGGCTTCCCGTATTCCAGTATGCAGTGCGGCGCCTTTGCCTTTATTTTTATCATGTTCGATGAAACGAATCGGGAAACCGGGATGCTCCTCCATGTAGCGATGCACGGCGCCGCAGGTGTCGTCGGTAGAGCAATCGTTTACCAAAATGACCTCCATGCCCATGCCCTGCGGGAGTGTTACTGCGCGTATCTTATTCAATATCAATTGAATGGTGCGAGCTTCGTTGTATGCCGGAATTACAATGGATAGGACCTGGGTCATTGAATTGATAACTTTTGAGGGGACAAAGATTGGCAAAAACTGAAAAAAAATCCTTTGTGTGACACAAATCACTTTTTTTTCCTCCCGGCAGGCTATAACTTTGCGCCGTGATCGGTTGTTGAATTGTAACCTGATTACTAAAAAAGCATAAGGTTTTCATGATATGAATATGGGTTTTAGGTGTTTTTGAGAGGAGAGTTACTGCTCTCCTTTTTTTGTGACCTGCCGGCGTATATTCCGTCACAACGGCCAATCTGAAGATTGTTTTCATGACAGAATATGGGTTTTAGGTGTTTTTTTGGGGAGGGAATAAAATTCTCTCCCTTTTTTTATGTTTTTCGTAACTTGTTCCCCGGTTTATCGTTTTATACTACGGATAGAAAAAAGACAAACACTACGGCCGTCAAGCCATCTCTTTTTCTCCTCGCTTCAACAAATCATACTTAAAGTTTTCCACGGCTCGGACAACACTGAAGAGACGGAACATCTGCCTGTGTAAGCAGTATGTTTCGAGTTTTTTTATTTCATCATTTTTCAACCTCCAACTATGTTTTACCACAAAAACCGAGCAAAGACGGACAAAATCAAACCTTTGTCCAAAAGCGAACAATTGATGCTGAAAGGCGGCGACCCACTGGAAGGCAATCCCCCGGATTGGGACTCTGAAGGCAATCCTCCGGATTGGGATTTAAACAGCAGCCAGGGCAATCCCCCGGATTGGGATTTAAACGGCGGTACTGACCCCGGCAATCCTCCCGACTGGGATTAGCGTTTTATCATCGAAATAAGTAAATTTGCCGTTCCTCAAACATTGGGGAACGGCATTTTTTGTATCTCAACTATGCTATGCGAACAGCGAACGACATAAAGCTAATCATTCATCAAAAAGGCCGGCCCGCTCTTTCGGCGCTTTTTTTTGTAGGTTGTCTTTCCCAACTGTTCAGTCAATCTTTGTCGCCTGCGGCCGCCGGAGCCGGTAGAAGCCGAGTAGAATACCTGATCACCGTCGGCGATAGTACCCTGCAAAATGAAATGGTGCAGGATGCGGTGGGGTATTACAAGATAGCGCTCAAAGAGGCAGAGCTGCTTAAATGGGGCGAAAAAGTATTCCTCCTCAACATCAAGCTCGGGCAATCCTTTAGCAAACTGTCGAAATACGAGGAGGCCCTGGTGTATCTGAAACATGCAGAGGCGATGGCCGACATGCAGCAGCCGGAGGAAGAACAAGCCAAATTGTTCAGTTTGCTGGGCGCCGTTTATGAATCTCTGGGGAGCTATACCCAAGCGTTTGATTATCAGCTCAAATCGCTGTCTTCCAGAGAAGCGCAAGGCGATTCGTTGGGCATTGCCGAATGTTTGTACAAGTTAGGTTCGCTGTTTTACTACCAAAAAAAATACTATGAAGCGCTAACCTACTACCAACGCGCACTTGATATTTGTGAAAAAAACGAGTCTATCTCTCCCAAATATCTGTTCAATTGTCTCTCCGCGCTGGGCAGTACCTACGAAGAAATGGACCGACAGAATGAGTCGCTTGCTTATAATCTCCGCGCACAGGATATAGCCATCAAAACCGGCAATGACAGGAATAAGGCTTATGCCATGCTCAATATCGGGGAAAACTACACCAACCTCGGCAGCTTTGTAAAAGCCAAAGAATCCTTCCTCGAAGCGCTTGCGCTGAGCCAAAAGCTCGGTATCCAAAGGGCAGAAATTTTATCCTATCAGCGGTTGGGCGAGTTGTTTCTGAAATTAGACCGCGCGGAGGAGGCCGCCGGGCATCTGTACCGGGCATACTACCTCTGCCGGGACACAGGGTCGAAAACCCTCATGCTCGAAGTATTGGAATTGCTCGCTCGTGCCCATGAAGCAACCTACAACTACGAAGCGGCCAACGCTTATCTCCGGGAATATGCCGTGATGAAAGACTCTATGCTCAACGAAACCACCGTAAAAGAAATCACCCGTTTGGGCGCGCTATATGAACTGGAAAAGAAAGAAACGGCTATCAGCCTTTTTCAAACGGAAAGAGAACTGAGCGCCGCCAAACAACAGGCAGACCGCCTCACCACTTATTTACTCATAGGAGCCTCCACTTTGTTGCTGCTATTGTGTGCGGGATTATTCTATTGGGTGGTGAATCAGCGCCGATCCAATCGCCTGCTCCAACAGCTCAACGATCAAATTGAAACCCAAAACCGGCAGTTGCAGTCTTATAATGAGGAATTGCGCCAGTATGCCTATGCGGCCTCTCATGACTTGCAGGAACCGCTTCGCACCATCGGATCCTTTGTCACTATCCTCGGGCGGAAATACGCTGACCACTTAGACGGTCAGGCACAGCAATATATGGGGTATATTACAGATGGTGTGACGCGCCTGCAACAACTCCTCAGAGACCTCTTAGCCTACACTCGTATTGAGCGGGAAAAAACAGATTTTGAACTGTTGTCGTCCCGGTCTGTTGTCCAATCCGTTTTGTCCGGTCTTCAGGAAAGCATCCGGGAATCAAATGTCAATATCATAGTAGATGAACCGTCTTTGCCTTTGATTTATGGCAATTCCACCCGCCTTTCTCAAGTGTTCCAAAACTTGATCAGCAACGCGGTTAAATTCAGAGGCGAAACCGACCCTTTGGTGGAGATTGGGTGCATGACTTCTACCGATAAGGGTGAATACGTTTTTTATGTCAGAGACAACGGCATCGGTATCCCCGATGATTTCCGGGAGCGGATGTTTGAAATGTTCACCCGCCTGCACGCCCGGGATGAGTACGAAGGCTCCGGCACCGGCCTGGCCACTTGTCGTAAGATTATTGACAACCACGGCGGGCGAATCTGGGCAGAATCGGAACCGGGTATGGGGAGCGTGGTGCTCTTTACTTTGCCGATACCCGATGTTGCCGATGGTGCCGTGAAGGCGCATTTCAGCCGTGCTGCCGCTTTTTGACTACCGCATCAGGGTCAGGTCGCCACTAAAAACCTCTATCCGGCCGTTGGTCAATTCCAGCTCTGCCATTACCACAAAAACCGCAGGATTCAGTGTTCGGCCCTCAAACAAGCCGTCCCAGCCGAAAGAAGGATCATTGGGCGGAAAGCGGTTTTGAAAAAACACCATGTTGCCCCAGCGGTCGAAGATGCGCAGCGATCTGATCTCTTGTACGGCAGCGCTCGCAAAAATCATAAACACATCATTGATCCCGTCGCCGTTGGGCGAAAAAGCAGTGGGCACATAGTACAGGTTCTCTGTATTGACGGTAATCGTGATCCAATCGGTGGCCGTACAACCGTTTTCGTTTACCACCGTCACCTGATAGGTCGTTGTCACGGTCGGGCGCACTGATTGTTCGCCGCCTTCGGGCGTCTGGAATATCCCGATGTTGCGCCAGTTGTATTCCACAACGGGCAGATTGGTCAATGCAGTCAGCACCACACTGTCGCCGAGGGGAATCAATGTATCCGAACCCAAATCCACCTCCAGCAGCGGCGGGTCTGTCAATACAAACATCGTATCGAAAGAACAGCCCAGTGCATCCCATACGCGGAGTGTATAGTCGCCGGGCGGCAAATTCCGGTATTCCTGTGCGGCGCTCCGTGAGCCGTCGTTGAGCGCAAAAAGATAAGGGCCTACGCCACCGATGACAGCGGATATGGATAATGATCCGTCCTCGAATTCAAAACAAGAAGGAGCATGAAAATCCATTGCTACACCGACAATCGGAGCAGACAACTCCAGTACCTCCACGGCTGCGGTGTCGCGGCATCCATTGATGTTGTCGGTCACTTCGAGGGTATAAATGCCTGCTGTGCCGGCCACGGCTGCCGGAGCGTTTTCGCCGGAAAGGATGCCGCCTGCGGGGCCGTTCCAACGGTAGGTCAAAATTCCGCGCCCCGTGGATGCCGAGCCGTCTAACAGCGTACTGCGCCGCTCGCAGTTCAGCACTGCCGGAGTGGCCGCAGTGGCTACAGGCGCCAAAGTATCCTGCAACACATTGACGGTGGCCATGCCGGCACAGCCGTTTCGGGTATCGGTTACCCAAAGTTGGTACATGCCGGCAAGGGTCGCTTCAAAATTCAGGCTCCCGTTGGGTTGCACCACGGTATCTCCTGTGGGCAGTCGCCAGGTGGCGGTTAAAAAAGTCCCGTTGGGAGAGGCGTTCACATTCAATTCGGTCGAAATCCGTACACAGGTAAGGGGCAAGGGAACACCGACACTCACAGCCGGCGCCGCAAAATCTGCGCCGATTTGTACCAGCGCCGTATCCCGGCAACCGTTTGCCACATCTTCCACAATCACCTGATAAAAGCCCACGCCGCCTACCAATATGGCCGCGCTGTCAGGATTGCCCACGATACTGCCCGGCGCACCGGACCAACTGAACTGCAATGCGCCGCCGGAACCGGATACAGAAGCGCCGGCATCCAGCAATAGCGTATTCGAAGCGCAATTGAGGCTGAAGCCTCCGGGGGCGTCTATCTCAATTTCCGGGGGCGTCTGGCTGCTCGTCACTACCACCGTATCCATAGCGGTGCAGCCGTTGGCAGGGTCGGTGACGGTGAGAATGTATTCGCCGGGCTGGTTGATGCGAGGCGTGGGCGTGTTGGCGCCGTCGAGTATCTGCCCGCCGTTGGTTTGCCAATTCCACTGCGCCTGTCCGGTAGTGATGGCAGTGCCCTGCAAACGCAACTCAGGCGCCGCACAGGTGAGCGCCGTATCCGGCCCTGCCTCCGCTGCGGGGAAGTTGGCGTCTATTAAAATGACGACTGAATCAACCGCCCTGCAGCCGTTGTCCAAACGCACCGCTTGCAATATATAGGTATCCGGCAAGGTAATGACAGGATTGAGCGCATCCGGCGGCGATACGGGGCTGCCGCCGGCTGCGCTCCAAAGAAGGCTGACCGGAATGCCCGCCGGACCCACTGACCCGCTCAGGGAAAGGGAGCTTTGGGCACAGCTCAGCACGCCCGGCGCCATACCGGCATCTACCGTCGGCGGCGTTTTGTTTTCCGTTACGTTCATTAACGCCGTGTTGCGGCAGCCGGTCTGCACATCGGTGATCTCCAGGCGATAAACGCCGGGCGTTTGAATGCTTACGCTCAATCCCGGCATGCAATCTGCCGGAGGGCCGCCTGTGGGTATCCGGCACCACTGAAAACTGAACCCGCTCGTATCCGGCAGTATGGGTGAGATGAGGAGAATGCTGTCTGCACAGGTGAGCGTTTGATCGGGCAATGGGGGCACAAACGGCAAATCAACACTGCGCGTCACAGCAGTGCTGTCGGTGGCTGAACAGCCATTGAGCGTATTGGTCACCCTTATGTAAAATATACCCGGCGCGTTCGCAATGGGGTTCAGGGTGGTGTCGCCCGCCGAAATGGCCCCCGGAACAGAAGCCGTCCATTTGTAAATAAAATTGTTGCCCAACGAAGAACCGGCTCCGTCGAGAATGGCAAACGGTGCGGCACAGGTGATGATCTGATCCGGGCCGGCATCGGCGGTGGGCGGCAGGGTGTCTATACCCACCACAACCGTATCTATGGAAAAGCAACCGGTTGACAGGTTTCTGACTTCCAAAAAATAAGTATCGGCAGCAACAGTCGTGGCAAAGGCGCTGTCGGTCGGCGTCACGGCAAAGCCGTTGAGCGATTGCCAGGTATAGCGAATGGACGGGCCGGCTGCCGACCCTGCGCCGCCGAGCATCACTACGGTGTCGCGGCAACTAAGGGTTCGATCCGGGCCGGCATCGGCTGCCGGTAGTTGTGTTTGTGCGATGACCTCCACGGAGAGGGTAGTCGCAAATCCCAGAGAATCGGTAGCGGAAAGGACATAATTGCCCGCCCGCACTTGCGGCGTAAGGGTGTTTTCACCCGACAAAATCTCGCCGGATACAACCGTCCACAAAACCGAACAGCCTGGGCAAGGTTCGCAAAAACTTCCCTGCAAGGTCACTGCTGTAATGTCGCAAGTAATGGTGTCAGGCGGCGCCACCTCGATGCACGGCCCGCATTCGGGCTGTATAACCGTGACAAAAGCTGTTGCATTACAACCTGTTACGGCGTTGGTTACCAGAATGGCGTACAAGCCGGCGGTGTCTATCCAAACGGCAGCCGCATCTCCGCCCGCTACAATACCCGGACCGCTCCACAAAAAGGTATAGGGAAAGCCCGGCGGTTCCGGAAAGGCTCTTAATAAAAAGGAGTCCTGATTGCATGGAAATGTAGCATTCCCAAAATTGATTACAGGAGGATTGGTCAACTCAAAAATGGTCACAAAGTCAATGGCGCCGCAGCCGTTCACGGTGTCGAGTACTTCGAGAAAATAAGTGCCCACCGTTGTCAGGGTATCTACCAGCCGGGTGCTTACCGTATTGCCGGCGACATCCGTCCAGGTGTATGTATATTGGGCGCCGGTGGAAGAAGCGCTGCCGTTTAAAATCCCGAAAGGTTTTATACAGGTAATGGTATCGGTATTGCCCGCTTCGGCTATCGGTAGCGATTGATCGGAACTTACCGTCACGGTTGCCGTGTCGGCCACATTCACAAAGGTATTGGTGACAATTAAGGTATAATCGCCGGCGCAAACCACCTGCGGTTGGGTTGTGTTTTGCCCCGTTGCAATACAACCGGGCGCCGGCCCCGTCCAGGTATAGGTGATGCCCGGCCCGGCACTCGATACCGTTGCGTTTAAGGTCACGGTGCTGCGGGTGCAACTCAGGGTGTCGGCGGCGGCAATAACCGCGTCCACCGTACAATCCAGTAATACGACGGTGGTATCTGCATCCGGGCAATTGAGCGAAATGGTATTGACCGTCAGGGTATAAATACCGGGCGCGTCAACCGTCGGCGTCAGATCGAGAATGTTGACAGGCATTCCGTTCAATTGCCATTCAAACACTCCGAAAACAGAAGCACTGCCGTCCAGGAGCGCCGTGCCGGTTTGGCACGACAAATAAACGGTGTCGGGCAGGATGGCTATGGCGGTTTCATCGGCCAGTAATATGGAGACGGTATCGGAGTTGACGCAGCCGTTGTCGGTGTTGGTAACGGTGAGGGTGTAAAGTCCGGGGCAATCGGCCATAGCCGCGGCCGTGTCAGCAGCGCCGAGCACGCAGGGGCCGCTCCAAGTATAAGTAATGAGCGGGCCGGAAGCAGAGGCGCTGCCGTCCAGCATCACTTCGCGTAGCTGACAATCTATGAGAGAACTACCGCCGGCTTCCGCCAAAGGCTGTGCTATATCGCGGGTAACAACCATGTTGGAGGTATCGCTGCAACCGGTAGCCGTATTAAAAACAATCAAAACATACACCCCGGCAGAATCGGCGGTGGTAGCAGGCGTGTCCATCGGCCCCGTGAAATGCCCGTCGGAGGTAAACCAGGTGTAAACAATCGAAGGCCCGGCAGTGCTGCCCGTTCCGTCTAAGGTCACTTCCGATACTATGCAATCCAAACGGCGATCCGGCCCCGCATCCGACAGAGGCGGCAAGGTGTCTATTCCGACGGTTACAAAGGCAGTGTCGCGGCACCCGTTGTCTGTGTTGACGATCATCAAACTATATACTCCCGGAGCACTGACGGTGGGCGACAGCGTATTCGCGCCCGACGCGATGCCCGGCCCCGACCATTCCACGATGAAGTTGTTGCCCGTAGCATTGGCATTGCCCGCAAGGGCGACCACCGGCGTAGCGCAGGTGATGGTTTGCGGCGGTCCGGCATCGGCCACCGGATGCAGGGTGTCCCAGGCAACAGTCACGGTATCGAAGGCTGTACAGAAATTACCCGGATCGGACACCATTAATATATATACGCCGGCGCAGGTGACTTCCACGGCCGCTTGCGCGGAATTGCCGGAGATGCACGGCCCGGTCCAAAGATAATCGAGACCGGGGCCGGAGTTGCTGCCGTCTAAGCTGCGCGTGGGAAAATCGCAATTGAGTACCTGATCCGGTCCAGCCAATGCCTGCGGGTGCAGGGTGTCAATGTTTACCAAAACCGTATCCATCGTCGCGCAACCGTTGATGAGGTCGGTTGTAGTGAGGATGTATCTGCCGGCGCCGTTTATTTGCACAACAGGTTGGTTGGCAGGTGCAAGGAAGTTGCCGGTGTCGGTCGTCCAGAGGTAAGCGTAGCGCGGCCCCTGGCTCGTGAGCGGCCCGCCGAGCGCAGCGGTTGTTTGTGCGCAGTTGAGCAGAGCATCCGTGCCGGCATCGGCTACGGGGAACGTGCGGTCTTCCAGTACAAAAACGGAATCGCGCTCCCGGCACTGCGGCGTACCGGCAAGCGGCCGCACTTCCAATACATATAAGCCGGGCATTCCGACGGCCAGGGTCGGTCCGGCGCCGATGGAGTCGCCCACTACATTTTGCCATATATAGCGCAGTTGGCCGGCAGGGGAGGAGGCTGAGCCGTTGAGCGTGATTTGAGGTTGAAAACAAGTAATCGTATCGGGGGGGGCGATAATCGCCTGTGAGGTAAACACATCTAATTGCAGGGTCACGATGCTGTCGCAGCCTTGCGCCGATTGGAGTTCCACCAGATATGTACCGCTCGCGCCAAAACGCATCGCGCCGACGCTGATGGAATCGCCTGCGCAGATGGCAGTATCAACGGTTACTAAAATGGGTTGCAACACGGTGAGACTCAGCTCCACAATGCTATCGCAGCCGGTGGAAGCTGTGAGCGTATCTCTGAAAAAACCGGAACTGAGATAGGCCGTATTGCCTACCACTACCGAATCGCCGGCGCAGATTGTCGGGTTCAATTCGGTAAAAGGCAGGGGGCGCACGGCGAGATTGAGTTGCACAATGCTATCGCAGCCGCCCAGTCCTTGAAGGGTTTCTGTAAAAATTCCATCAGAGAAGTAGGCCGTATTGCCGACGTAGAGGGTGTCGGCGTAGCAAATGATTTCGTTGAGGAAATTAGTGTCGGGCGGCGCGAAAATGGTTACGGTAGCGCAGGCGGGCGTGAGGTCGCCGCAAAAACCGGGGTAAAAACTTTCCAGATCGCTGCGCAGGCTGTCCAGGAGGAGCATGCCGTCGGGTACGGGTAGGCTGTCGGTATCTATGCGTTCGTAGGCGAGTCCGCATATTTGATAATTGCCCGGCGGGTAGGCGCGCAAATCGGCAACCGTATCTAATGCCGCGATGATGCCGTCGGTGGCAATGACATACAAATACCCATACTGGAGGCTGTCGGGCCGCCTGCCGATGTATGCGGGCCGCAAGGAAAAATTAAGGGCATCGGCGCCCTGGCACAAGGTGTCGTTCGGTACGGGGGAAAAGAATCCGGCATCGGCAAAACAACAATCAATGCCCCTGTCGTCGCAAAAGATGAGGCGAAAATCCACGATGGCGCCGCCGTAAAATTCCGAAGGGTCATTCACCACGGTTATCGTCCATTCGCCGTTGACGGGGCCGGAGTTGAAGTCCTCCAGACAGCCCATGAAGGGGTAATACGAGCCGGTGTATAGACCGCCCGACACGAAGTTGAGCACCTGATCATTGTTCCACTGTGCAGCGTAGCCAAGGTCGGGCACGGCCGTGGCGGCACAGGGCACGAAGCTGATGTCCCAGCGGGCAAAAAAAGTAAAAGCGTTGGCGCCGGGCGCGTTGGGGCCGATGAGTTGCACAGTGGTACCGTCGGGCGACGTGATCCACAATTCCATTTTTTTTGAAAACTGATGTACAAATTCGATCTCCACGCCGCAGATGCCCTGATCGGGGGCGGAGAGGTCGTTGTTGACCACGTCGTCAATTTGAATGGTGAAAATGTGCGTGCTGTTGGGGTTGATGTAGAGGGTGTCTTCCAATCCGCAAACCTGTGCAGCCGCCCATACCGGAAGGCAGATTATACTCCACAGGATTATGCATTTCCTCATAGCGCCTTTTCTGTTCGTTTGGGATTATTTGATGGCGAAACCATACCACTGTACATTTCTCACGCAGCACTGCAAAGATGCCTGTTTTTTGACCGAAAAGAGTCTAAAAATTGAACGTTGCGAGCGTTGCGGCGTTGCGTGAAATAAAAAATGTCCAGTAGTGTGTGGCCAAACACTTTACAAGATGACCTAACAACGCGGATCGCTTCTTAGGCCATGCAAATTAACGGAAAATAATTCTCTCCGGCCCTTGCAGGTGAAAAGTCCTATCTTTCCCCGCCAAAATCTGCTTCATGAAAAACGACACAGCCATTGTGCTCAACAACCCGCGCACTGTCAATGCCTGGGCTTTTTTCGATTGGGCCAATTCGGCCTTCGCCTTAGTCATTACGGCGGCCATCTTCCCCGCTTATTTTGCAGCCGTTACCGACGATATAGTTACTGTATTGGGGCGGACCATGTCCAGTAGCTCTTTGTATGCGTATGCGGTATCGGCTTCCTATTTGGTCATTGCGTTGGTGTCGCCGTTGTTGTCAGGCATCGCCGATTTTGGTGGGCGACGTATGTTTTTTTTGCGTTTTTTCACTGTCATGGGCGCCTTGGGCTGCCTGTCGCTCTTTCTGTTTCGGGGTATGCCCTCGCTGGCCATCGGGGTGGTGGGTTTCATCGTGGCCATGATCGGGTTTGCCGGCGGATTGGTGTTTTACAATTCCTACCTGCCGCAGATTGTGACCGAAGATCGCTATGACCGGGTGAGTGCGCGCGGGTTTTCGTTCGGCTATATCGGCAGTGTTTTGTTGCTGCTGGTCAACTTGTGGATGATCGGCAATTCCGACAAATTAGGTTTTGCCAATGAAGGCGTGGCCACCCGGCTCGCTTTTGTCATGGTGGGCCTGTGGTGGATCGGCTTTGCGCAAATTCCCTTTCGCCGTCTGCCGGCCGATCCCAAAAACCGACCGCGGCAGCAGTTGATCACCAAAGGTTTTGCGGAATTGGTCAAAGTGGCGCGCATCGTGGGGCAGTCGAAGAATATACTCCGTTTTCTGGGCGCTTTTTTCTGCTATAGCGCGGGGGTGCAAACGGTCCTTTTCCTCGCGGCCACGTTTGCCGAAAAGGAGTTGAAATTTGAAACCGTACAACTCATTATCATTGTGCTCATTCTTCAGTTGGTAGCCGTGGGCGGCGCTTATTTGTTTGCCAAAGTGTCCGAGTGGCGCGGCAACAAGTTTTCGCTCCTGGTTATGCTCGTTATTTGGATCGGAATATGCTTTGCCGCCAATCAGGTTTATACCCAAACCCAGTTTTACATCCTGGCCGGCGCCGTGGGCTTAGTCATGGGAGGCATTCAGTCGCTATCGCGTTCCACTTATTCCAAACTCATACCGGCAGATACCAAAGATACCGCTTCTTTTTTCAGCTTTTACGATGTGCTGGAAAAAGTGGCCATTGTCATCGGCACCTTCAGTTTCGGTTTCATCGAACAAATTACCGGCAGCATGCGCTCCAGCGTGCTGGTGCTCGGCGTTTTTTTTGTACTCGGTTTTGTAATTCTGGCGGGTACGCGGATCAGGCATGCGGGGGGTGGGGCAGATGGAGCGTAGCGACATCCCGATGACGAAGGAATCGGGAGGGCATGGAGGCGCTGGACCGAGCGAAGTTGGGGTGTAGGCGGTATGGTTTGCTCCACAGGGTGAATCCGCCTCTGACATTGGATGAGTTGAAGAATTTTATCAAAGAAAAAGAGAAGCCGGTTGCCCGGAATAGCTATGTAAACTCGTAGCTCGTAGCTCGCAGCTTCCTGAACAGTAGCAGCCAAGAACCTTAAACGAACAACGAACAAGGAATGACAGACCAACCCATCTCCGTTCGCTCCGGCGAAGAATTGCCTTTGGAGGCGCTTACGTCCTGGCTGCGCGGCCGGCTGCCGGGTTTTTCGACCATTGAGAACGTGCGGCAGTTTCCCGGCGGGTTTTCCAACCTCACTTATTTTTTACAAACCGATGCGGGGGCATTTGTGCTGCGCCGCCCGCCGTTCGGGGCCGACATCAAATCGGCGCACGACATGGGGCGCGAGTTTCGGGTGCTGTCGCTGCTGCGCGGGCATTTTGATAAAATACCGACGCCGGCAGTTTTTTGTGACGATGCCGATGTGATCGGCGCGCCGTTTTACCTCATGGAGCGGGTGCAGGGCCTGATCCTGCGCAACCGCCCGCCCAAAGACCTCGCCCTGACTCCGGAACTCATGCGCCGCATTTCGGAAGCAACCGTTGACACCCTGGCCGAACTGCACGCCCTCGATCTGTACGCCACCGGCCTCTTGCAAATGGGCAAACCCGAAGGCTATGTAGAACGCCAAACCACCGGCTGGATAGCCCGCTATTACAAAGCAGAAACGGATACCGTGGACAATATGAACGCCGCCGCCGAATGGATGCAGCAACACCGCCCGCCCGATGGCCCGCCCGCCTTCATTCACAACGATTTCAAATACGACAACGTCGTGCTCGACCCCGCCGACCCCGGCCGCATCATCGCCGTATTGGATTGGGAAATGGCCACCGTCGGCGATCCGCTCATGGACCTCGGCACGTCCTTAGCCTACTGGACGGAGCCCCGCGAGGCCGAGGCGCTGCAATTGGCCGCGGCCAACCTCACCTGGCTGCCCGGCAACCTCAACCGCGCACAGGTCATCGGGCGCTATGCCGAAAAGAGCGGTCGCAGTGTGGACCAAATGCTGTTTTACTATGTATTCGGCGCCTTCAAAATCGGGGTCATCGTGCAGCAAATTTATGCGCGGTACAAAAAAGGTCATACCCAGGACCCCCGCTTTGCCGGGCTGCTGGAGGCCGTAAAATACTTTGGTCGTCAGGCTGTCACCGCTATTGACAAAGGACAAGTGAGCAATTTGTAACTTCGCCCCCATGAATTGGTTGTTTATTCTCAATAAAATCGCCGACTGGCGCCAAAACCGCGTCAGCGACCGCAATTTCTACATCATTGCGAGTATCCTCATCGGTACGGTGGTGGGCATAGTGGCATTGCTGCTCAAGGTCACGGTACATCGCATTGAGTACGCCTTACAGGAAGTACAGGCCGGCGGCAAAGGTATCCTCTTCTTTTTCTTTCCGCTCATCGGCATTTTGCTCACCGTACTGTATGTGCAGCGCTTTCGCGGCGGCAAGCTGGGGCGCGGCGTGGATAGTATTCTGTACTCCGTACTGCGCAAAGGCGGCGTCGTAGAACGCGACAAAATGTACTCCCACTGGATCAGCAGCGCGCTCACCGTGGGCTTCGGCGGTTCGGCGGGTTTGGAGGCGCCCATTGTGGTGACCGGCTCGGCCATCGGCTCCAACATGGCTACCGAACTGGGGCTGAACAAACAACAGCGCACCGTTTTGCTGGCGGCCGGGGCAGCGGCGGGTATAGCGGCAGTGTTCAACTGTCCCATTGCCGGGGTCATTTTTGCCGTGGAGGTATTGTTAATAGAGTTTTCCATTCCGGTATTTATTCCACTGCTCATTGCGGCGGCAACGGCCTCGGTGTGGTCGGAGATATTGTATAAAGACCGCCTGTTTTACATCGTGGCGCAGGAATGGGAGGTAAGCGCTGTTCCATTTTTTGCTTTACTGGGCATCGTTACGGGATTGGTGTCGGTGTATAAAGCGCGGGTGATTTATTATGCTGAAAATTTCTTTGCGCGCCAAAGACGCCCCTGGCGCAAAGCGGTCATCGGCGGCTTGCTGCTGGGCCTGCTGATTTTTCTGTTGCCGCCGCTCTACGGCGAAGGCTATGTGACGATAAAATACCTGTTTGAAGGAAAAACCCAGTTTTTGCTCGCCAACAGTCCCTTTCACACACTGCGCTTTCGGGAATGGGCCGTGGTGCTGGTGCTGGTGTTGTTGGTGTTGCTCAAGGTATTTGCCACCATGCTCACCACCGGTTCGGGCGGCAATGGCGGCATTTTTGCACCCTCTCTGTTTACCGGCGGGGTGGTAGGATTCGCCTTCGCTTATGTGGTCAATCTCACCGGAATCGTGGAACTCACGCCCGCCAATTTTGTGGCCTGCGGCATGGCCGGGGTGCTCTCCGGAGTGATACATGCGCCGCTCACGGGCATCTTCCTCATCGCGGAAATTACGGGCGGCTATTCGCTTTTCGTGCCGCTCATGATCGTGTCGGCGCTTTCCTTTTTTATAGCGCGGTATTTCGAACCGTATTCGGTTTACACCAAACGACTGGCGCGCAAGGGGATATGGTCGCAATCGGAAAAAGACCGCAGTGTGCTGGCGCAAATGCAAACGGAGGGTTTGGTGGAGCGCGATTTCATCCCCGTCGGGCCGAAAGATACGCTCGGTCATCTGGTGGCGGTGGTGGCCAAATCCAAACGCAACCTGTTTCCGGTGCTCGATCTGGAAGACCGCCTCGTGGGGGTGGTGCTGCTGGACGACATCCGGCCGGTGATGTTTCGCCGCGATCAGTATGAAAGCACTTTGGTGAGAGATTTGATGATAAAACCGCCCGCCATTATTGAGTCGGGCGAAAACATGCAAAGCGTGATGCAGCAATTTGAATCGTCCGGCGCCTGGAACCTGCCGGTGGTCGAACAGGGCAAATATATCGGCTTCATCAGCAAATCGGCTGTTTTTACACAATACCGCAGCTTGCTGTTGGATCAAATGAACAATACCGCGCAATCCGGAGTATGACCGAACAAACCGCACAACGCCGCCTGCCTGCCGAATGGGAGCCGCAGCAGGCTGTACAACTTACTTTCCCGCACGCCGGCACCGACTGGGCCGATATGCTCGACGAGGTGTTGCCTTGTTTTGTGGAAATTGCCACCGCGATCAGCCGTTACGAGGACGTAATTATCGTGTGCAATAATGCGGAGGAAACGGCCGCGCTGCTCCGCCATGCCGATCCGGCCCGTATTCGTTTGGTGGAATTGCCCTCCAACGATACCTGGGCGCGCGATCACGGCGGCATCACCGTTTTTGAAAACGACCGTCCGGTAATACTCGATTTTGTGTTCAACGGCTGGGGGTTGAAATTCCCGGCAGATCAGGACAACCAAATCACGCAACGGTTGGCCGATAAAGGCATTTTCGGTTCTGTACCCATCCAAAAAGGCGGCATGGTGCTGGAAGGCGGCGGCATCGAAAGCGACGGGCAGGAGACTTTGCTCACCACTTCGGAATGTCTGTTGTCGCCCAATCGCAACCCGCACCTCAGCCGCAGGCAGACCGAAAACCGGCTCAAACGGCTTTTCGGCCTCAATCGGGTGCTGTGGCTCGATCACGGTTATCTGGCCGGCGATGATACCGATTCGCATATTGATACGCTGGCCCGTTTTTGCAGCCCCGATACCATCGCGTATGTGCAGTGTTTGGATACAACGGACGAACACTTTGCGGCCCTCCAGGCTATGGAGCGGCAATTGCAGTCGTTCCGAACCGCCGCCGGCGCGCCTTACCACTTAGTTCCATTGCCTATGCCGGCGCCCTGCTTTGCAGCGGACGGGCATCGCCTGCCGGCAACTTATGCCAATTTCCTGATTATCAACGGCGCGGTATTGGTTCCTGTATATGATGTGGCGGAGGATGAGCAGGCGCTCGCTCAATTAAAAATCTGCTTTCCCGACAGAGAGATCATCCCTGTAAACTGTCGCTCCCTGATTGAGCAGCACGGTTCTTTGCATTGTGTGACGATGCAGTTTCCAGTTTTGGGGTAGGCAGTGGGCGGTTTGCGGTAGAGCGGTAGAGCGGTAGGCAGTGGGCGGTTTGCGGTAGCAACCCGGAACCCGCAACCCGGAACATAATGCTTCGACTTTGCCTCGACTCCGCTCGGCATGTACGCTCAGCATAAACATCACCAGGTCATATCATCTTCGGTAGCTTCGGTGGGCGGTGGCGGTGGGGTAGGAAAGTCGGGGTTGCGCGCCGGCATTTCGCCTTCGGGACCTTCATAGTATTCGTCATAGGGGCGGTTGAACTCATCGTAATCGTATTCGGGCAGCAGGTCATTTTTGACGTGGTCAATAGCTTCCTGCAAATGCGAAAGGAAGCGGTGGAAATCTTCTTTGTAGAGGAAAAGTTTGTGCCGCTCGTAGCCGTCGCCATTCATTCTTTTGGTGCTCTCCGTCAATGTCAGGTAGAAATCCTCTCCTTTGGTTTTGCGAACATCAAAGAAATAAGTTCTCCTTTTACCTGCTTTCATTTTCAAAGAATACACACTGTCATTCCTCGGATTGTTGTCTAAATCCACGCGCTTTGATATTTAGTTTATACACAAAAGGGACAAATGAAGACAAAAGTAAGGATTTGATTAAAATATCCAATTTTCTGAAAAAAAGTTACACCGATTCATAAACACTATCTTTGCGCCGCCGCGCTGCGTAACAATAGCGGCCTTTAAACATGGACATACTCAACCGCATCATCGCCCAAAAACGCCAAGAAAACCTGCAACGCCGGGAGCAGTTTCCCACGCATATTTTGGAACAGAGCATTTATTTCGGCAGCCCTGCCAATTCCCTGCGGGGCAGTTTGCAACAGGAGTGGGGCATCATCGCAGAGTTCAAACGGCGCTCGCCTTCTGCCGGCGATATCCGCGCCGGGGCCTCCGTGAGCGACATCACCACCGGCTATGTGCAGGCGGGAGCTGCGGCGCTGTCGGTACTCACCGATGAACAGTTTTTCGGCGGCAGTAACGGCGATCTCTCCGAAGCCCGCCACCACAATACCTGCCCCATTTTGCGCAAAGATTTTGTGATAGACGAATATCAAATCATTGAGGCCAAGGCCGTCGGCGCCGATGCCGTGTTGCTCATCGCCGCCTGCCTGCAGCCCGATGATACCCGCGAACTGGCACGCTTTGCCCGGTCTCTGGGTCTGGAAACCCTGCTGGAATTGCATCATCCTGCCGAACTCGACCACCTCAACGAATATGTGGATGTGGTAGGCGTCAACAACCGTAACCTGCGCGACTTCAGCGTGAGCATTGCCGTTTCTTTGGAAATGGCCGCGTTGCTGCCGGCTGCAATGACCAGAGTTTCGGAAAGCGGTCTCAACGATCCGCAGGCGGTTGTGGAGTTGCGCCGCGCCGGCTTCAACGGTTTCCTCATCGGGGAGCATTTTATGCGCAGTCCCGATCCGGCACAGACCTGCCGCGCTTTTATTCAAAAAGTAAATGATTTGGAAAACCTGCTCGACGGCGCTATTGCCCTGTAAAACCGGAATGTAATAAAATGAAAATCAAAGTATGCGGCCTGCGCCGCCCCGAAGACATTGTCGCTGCGCGGCAGTTGCCCATTGACTTTATCGGACTTATTTTTTATCCCGATTCGCCCCGATTCGCTGCTTCTGAAGAACTGGCCGAATGGATGGAGACGCATTTCGAGGAGTTGGAAAACGTGCGAACCGTCGGCGTTTTTGTCAATGCTGAAATGGAGGAGGTGCTCAACGCCATACACGATTATCGCTTGGATTATGTGCAATTGCACGGCAACGAAAGCCCCGACTACTGCCGCGAATTGGCCTCATTTCGCCTTATTACCTCCATGCGCAGCGCTCATCTCATCAAAGCTTTTCGTGTGGATGAACATTTCGACTTCGATACCGTTGCACCTTTCGCCGATTGGTGCCGCTATGCGCTTTTTGATACGCGCGGGGAGCAATACGGCGGCACGGGCAAGGCATTCGACTGGAGCTTGCTGCAACGCTACGGAGGGCCGTTGCCCTTCCTGCTCAGCGGCGGCATCGGGGAAGAAGACGTGCCCGCGCTGCATGCCCTGAAGCACCCGCTGTTGGCCGGCGTGGATATCAACAGCCGGTTTGAAACGGCGCCCGGCGAGAAAGACATGGATAAGATTGCGCGATTTGTACGAGCGCTGCATAACGAAGAACAATGACAACTGTTGACGAAAAAGGATACTACGGCGAATTCGGCGGCGCATTTGTGCCCGAAATGCTCTATGCCAATGTGGAAGAACTCCGCAGCCGGTATTTGGACATTATATATGAACCGGCATTTCAGCGCGAATTTCAGCACCTGCTCCGCGAATACGCCGGCCGGCCCACACCGCTTTATTTGGCCAAAAGGTTATCAGCACACTACGGCTTCACTATTTATCTCAAACGCGAAGACCTCCTGCACACCGGCGCGCACAAAGTCAACAACACCATCGGACAAATATTAGTGGCCCGGCGTTTGGGCAAAACCCGCATCATTGCTGAAACCGGCGCCGGTCAGCACGGCGTGGCTACCGCTACCGTGTGCGCGCTCATGGGTATGCCCTGCGTGGTGTATATGGGTGAAGTGGACATGGCCCGGCAAGCGCCCAACGTAGCGCGCATGCGCATGCTCGGCGCGGAAGTACGCCCGGCCCTCAGTGGCAGCCGCACCCTCAAAGACGCTACCAACGAAGCCATCCGCGACTGGATTAACAACCCCCACGACACCCACTACATCATCGGCTCGGTGGTGGGGCCGCATCCTTTCCCCGATATGGTGGCTCGTTTTCAGTCGGTCATCAGCGAGGAAATGAAAGGCCAGTTGGAGGATCATACCGGTCGGGCGCATCCCGATGCGATCATCGCTTGCGTAGGTGGCGGTAGCAATGCGGCGGGCGCTTTTTACCACTATCTCGACGACGAGCGCGTGCGGCTCATCGCTGTGGAGGCTGCCGGCAAAGGCATACACAGCGGGCACTCCGCCGCTACGAGCATACTCGGTACCAAAGGCATCATTCACGGCAGCCGTACCTTGCTCATGCAAACCCCCGACGGGCAAATCACCGAACCGTACTCCATCAGTGCCGGCTTAGACTATCCCGGCATCGGCCCGTTGCACGCGCAGCTCATCGGTTCGGGCCGCGCTACGGCCATCCCCGTCACCGACGAGGAAGCCATGCAAGCCGCTTTTTTTCTGGCCCGCACCGAAGGCATCATCCCCGCACTGGAAACGGCGCACGCTTTTGCTGCGCTGGATCGGGCCGGTATTGCGCCGGGGCAAACGGCCGTGGTGAATCTTTCCGGCCGTGGCGACAAAGACTTGGCGGCGTATATGGAGGAGATGGGGGCGTTAAAAATCTTATAGCTTATAGCTTCGAGCCGCGAGTTATAGTCATCTTTAAGAAATAAAAATTTTCTTTCAATAGGAAAATGAAACATACCATCCTTGAACGATGAAAATCAACCGATTAAGCACCATTTTGGCTTCGGGTAAAAAAAACCTGCTCAGCATTTATTTCACGGCGGGGTATCCGGCGTTGGAAGACACGGCAGAGATTGCTCTTGCATTGGCGGAAGCCGGGGCGGATTTTATAGAATTGGGAATGCCGTATTCCGATCCTTTAGCCGACGGAACCACCATTCAGGACAGCAGCCAACAGGCCATTGCCAACGGCATGACCATGGACCTACTGTTTCGGCAGGTGGAGGATATTCGCCGCCGCACGGATATACCTTTGGTGTGGATGGGTTACCTCAATCCGGTGATGCAATACGGAGAGGAGCGTTTTCTGCAACGCTGCGCTGCAACGGGCATTGACGGACTCATCATCCCCGACCTGCCGCTGCACGAGTATGAGGCAAATTTCCAACCCCTTGCCCGGCAATACGGCCTGCTCTTCAATTTTCTCATTACGCCGCAAACGCCCGAACCGCGCATCCGGGAAATAGAGCGGCTCTCAGAAGGATTCATCTATATGGTATCAAGCGCAGCGGTCACCGGCGCTCAGGCGGGCATCAGTGCGGAGCAGATTGGGTACTTCGAGCGCATCGGCGCTATGGGGCTGCGCCGTCCGCGCCTCATCGGTTTCGGCATTTCCGATAAGGACACTTTCCTCACCGCCTGCCGCTATGCCGACGGCGCCATCATCGGGAGCGCATTCATCCGGGCATTGAGCAAGGGCAGCACTCCGGCAGCGGCAGCAAAGTCATTTGTGGAAACGGTCGTTTCTTAGTGCGGCATTCACCAACCCGCAATATCTCGCAACGGCAAATCGGCTCCTTGAGCGAAAAAATTTCTCGCAACGCCGCAACGACAAATCGGAAAATATATCTCGCAACGCCGCAATGGCAAATCGGAAAAAATTTCTCGCCAAGCAACGAAGACAAGCCCTTTGCGTCTCTGCGCCTTTGCGAGAAAAAAACGTTGCGCCGTTGCGAGCTAAAAAAGCACGTTGCGCCTTCGCGAGCTATTCCCTCACCGTACTTTCGCACCAAACCCCGCGAGCGCCTCTGACGCGCCGATCACATATACCTTATCGCCCTGAAGGATTCGGGTGTCCGGCAATATTTGAGCGAGGAACGTATGGTCGCGCTCAATGGCGGCGATGGTGATGCCGTATCGGGCGCGCAGGCCGGCCTCTTTAAGGGTTTTGCCTACAATTTCATTGTCGTTGTGCTGTATCTTCAGGCAGGTGATGTTGATGTCGGCGATGCTCAGAGCGGGCATTTGCATACTGCCCAGATTGGGATTGGGCCGGAGGCTGTTGTAGCCGTTGTTTTGTACCTGCCGGATGAAACTTTCAATCTCGTCTTGCGGCACGAGGTATTTGTTGAGCATTCGGGTGAAGATTTCCACCGAAGTTTCAAATTCTTCCGGCACCACTTCGCTCGCGCCGAGTTGGTACAGCTCGTCCATGTCGCGCACATAGCGGGTGCGGACGATGATGTGTACGGTGTTGCAAATATTGCGGATGTGCTGCACCACATGCCGGGCGCCGATGGGGTCGGTAATGGTAATAACGGCTACGCGGGCGCTATACACTTTGAGGTGTTCGAGCACCACCTCGTTGGTGGCGTCGCCGAAATAGACCGGATCGCCTTCCTTGCGGGCTAATTGCACGCCTTCGGGGTTGAGTTCGAGCACGACGTAAGGGATGTTGGCATTGCGCGCGGCTCTGGCTACGTTTTGCCCGTTGAGGCCGTAGCCGATGATGATGGCGTGGTCTTTGAGGTTTTCAGCAGTAAGGTCTTCCTGTGAGGCGTTAGGCGCCAATTTTGTGAGGGCGAATTTTTTCGGCAGTGCCTGCTTCATCCACCATTGAGATATATCCGCGGCCTTATCCACCACAAAGGGCGTAACTGCCATGGTGAGAATGGACGTAGCGAGGAAGTACTGCTGCATCATGTCGTCCAATATGTTGTATTGCACGCCCACGGCGGCGAGGATAAACGAAAACTCGCCCACCTGAAAGAGCGTAAGCGCCGTGATGATGATGGTGCGGCGA
This sequence comes from Saprospiraceae bacterium, assembly GCA_019638385.1. Classification (GTDB taxonomy): domain Bacteria; phylum Bacteroidota; class Bacteroidia; order Chitinophagales; family Saprospiraceae; genus UBA2329. The sequence goes on from JAHBTW010000011.1 coordinate 110,614, forward strand.
GGGTAGCGCAGTGCCATGACGGCGATACTGGTCGCAACGATTTTGATAAACGCCACCGCCAGCGCCAGCAGGAGAATCGTGCCGATGTGTGAGATGAAAAACGTCATGTCCAACAACATACCGATAGAGACAAAGAAGAAACTGGTGAAAATTTCGCGCAGCGGCAGCACAATGCCTGTGGCCTGATAGCTGTATTCCGATTCGGAAATGATCAATCCCGCCAAAAAGGCGCCGAGCGCCAGCGACAGGCCGGCCTGATTGGTGCCCCAGGCTACGACCAGACATATAACGATGACTGTGAGGATGAACAGCTCGCGGTTTTTGGTTTTGGCCACGGCATGAAGCACCCGCGGTATGAGATAACTCGCGCCGAACAGCACCGCCGCTACCACCACCACGGCCTTCAACAGCAGCCACCAGATATTGCCCGTGTCGGAGCCGTCGCTCGACAACATCGGCGCAAACAGCATCATGGGCACCACGATGATGTCTTGAAAAATCAGAATGGATAGCGCCATGCGCCCGTGCGGCGCGTTGGTTTCTCCTTTGGCCTGCAACATTTTCAGGATGATAGCCGTGCTACTGAGCGATACCAAAAAGCCGAGAAAAACTGCCTGATTCCAGTCGTAGCCGAGTAGCCAGGCCGCCAGAAATACGATGCCGATGGCGCCGCCCACCTGCAAGGTTCCGCCGAGCAATATGGCCCGTTTGAGCGTGGCTAAGGTTTTGAGTGAAAACTCCAACCCGATGATGAACAACAGCAGGATAACGCCGATTTCGGCGATGGTTTCCACCTCGTGTACTGCCCGTACCAGACTAAAGCCTTTCGGCCCGGCAATGACGCCGGTGATGAGCAATCCGAGGATGGACGGCAGCTTGAGCCGTTGAAACAAATAAATGACGGCTACGGATAAGGTCAGAATGACCACGATGTCCTGAATGATGGGTATTTCCATATTGCGTAATGAGCGTAACTGTGCGGGTAAAGATCGAAAAAAATTACTTTGTCAGGCCCTCAAAAAGCCATTCGGCCAGCAATTGCCGGTTGGAGGGCAGCACGATGCGCTGTTGATCGCCGTAGTTGCGGATGTTGCCCAATTCCACATACACCGACACCGGTTTGGCTTCGCGCAGGGTGTGGAGGTCGCGGGCCGTCACGCTTCCGTGGTAGTCGCCGCCTTTGCGGTATTGCTGGTATTTGGTTTTGAGGGTTTGTTGGAGTTGAGCGGCGAGCGCCTGGCCTTTGTCGCTGGAGGAATGATGGTAAAAATACACATCGGTGCGCTGCCCGTGGCTGCGCGAGTCCACATGTATTTCGATGAGCGTTTGAGCGGTTACGCCCTGTGCGGTATGTTTTTCAAAAAGCTCGTTTACGATGTCGGTGCGTTGCCACAGACGCTCCTTTTGCCCGTAAGGGATTTTCGCGCCGCCCCACACTTCTTCATCGGTGTCGCAGGGGAGCAGTTCGGCAGAGCGAATGCCGTCGTTGAGGTCGCGGGTGATCATATAAGCCGTAGCGCCGTGGGCCACCAATCGGCGGCACAATCGCAGGGTGACATCGTAGGCATACTCGTCTTCGCATATTTTTTTGCCCGAACGGGTGGTCATGGCGCCGGGGTCGGGGCCGCCGTGCCCGGAGATGAGGTAAAACACCCGGCCCTTGAGGCGGCTGCTTTCCAAGGGTACATACGCATGATCTTTGCCGAAAATGGGAAACATGCGCGGCCCGCCGGAAAGTTCGGGGTCGGCAATAGCCGGCACGGCAGAAGGCGGCGGACTCGTGACCACCAGATCGGCCTCCGGGCAGTGGAGCAGGTGGTGCGGCACCCAGAGTATTTTGCTGGTTCTGAATACTTCGGGGCAGATGCCCAACTCCACCATTTTTTCATTGTATTGCTGAATGCGCACGGCGCGGTCCCAGTCGTTTACGCCGATGCTGGAGCGAATGGTACGCCCGTCGAAATCAAACAGCCGGATGGGCAGCGTGTATTCTCTGTCCACGATGAGGGGGGCGTTTTTTTTGAGGCTGTTGAGTTTGTAAAACTCCGCAAAATTGCAGGAATACTGCTCCAACTGGTATCGCCGCATGAGAGACAGGATGCCGTCGCCGGGCAGCGCTTTGGTTTTGAGATGCTGAACGGATTCAGCGCCGGCGGCCAATGAACACAGTACCGCTCCGCAGAGCAGGAAAAACCGGAGGTTGGGAAAGTGGTGGTTGGATGGCTGCAAGTAGCGCAAGTATTTTGGTTTGGCGCAAAAATAGCAAAATTGGCGTTGTGTCGGAAACCGCGTACCTTCGCCGCCATGATTTTATTGCGACAAATCGGCTTTTTACTGCGCAAGGAACTGCTGCTCGAACTGCGGGCCAACTACGCCATCAGCGGCATCCTGTTGTATGTATTGGCCACGGTTTTTGTAGTGTATCGGGTGTTCATCCGGCTGGAGCCGAACGTCTGGAACGCCATGTTTTGGATCGTGCTGTTGTTCGCTTCGGTCAATGCCGTGGTGAAGAGTTTTGTGCAGGAAAGCGGCGCCCGGCAGCTATATTACTACACCCTCGCCGATCCCATCGCGGTGATTATCTCCAAAGTGATCTACAACGCCGGCCTGTTGCTCGTTATCAGCGGATTGGTGTGGGTAGGATTCACGTTTCTCGGTGGCAGCCCCGTAAAAGAAACCGGTCTTTTTGTGCTGGCGTTGTTTTTGGGTAGCCTGGGTTTTTCCATCACTTTCACCTTCATCTCCGCTATTTCGGCGAAAGCCGACAACAGCGCCACGCTCATGGCCATCCTCAGCTTCCCGTTAGTGATTCCCATCCTGATGACCGTGCTCAAGCTCACCGCCGGCGCGCTCCGCCTCCTCCGCGACACCGATATCACCAGCGATATGCTCGTCCTCGTGGGGATTGACCTGTTGCTGCTCGCGATGGCCCTGGTGTTGTATCCGTTTTTGTGGAGGGATTGAGGGGGAGAGGGAGTTTGAAAAAGGAATGGCAGGGCAATGGAGTGAGAGGAGAAAAGCGGGAAAAGTGTATTTTTGCTTTTCGCAGTAATCCAACCTGAAAATGAAAAACCTGAAACAGCTCTGTCATCCCCGTCAATCCGTTTTTGATAAGTCCCGAAGAGATGTGGTACTTGATATTACCGATCTCACGGAGGGTAAAATTGACCCCACGGCGTTTTTTGCAGAGAACTATATCACCCAAGGGATGAGGTCCCTTAATCAAGCTGTCTTCAAGCGATTGGAAGGCCATTCAGACGATGGCGTTTTCAAACTGACCCAAACCATGGGCGGTGGTAAAACCCACAACATGATTGCCGTGGGCTTGCTGGCGAACCACCCCGAATTTCGTCAAAAGATAATGGGAGAAGTTTATCAGACTTCTTTTCAGGAACCCGCCAAAGTTATTGGTTTCACCGGCAGAGAAAACCCTAGGTATGGAATATGGGGACATATTGCAGAACAGTTGGGGAAGCGTGATTTGTTTAGAGACTACTACGACCCTCTGGAAGCGCCGGGGCAATCTGCATGGGTTAACCTGCTCAAAGGCGAAAAGGTGGTTATCCTCCTCGACGAATTACCGCCATATTTTCAAGCTGCAAAAGCCAAGCAGATTGGTAACTCTGATCTCGCAGTAGTCACTACGCAGGCACTCTCCAATCTGTTGGCTGCTATTGGCAAGGAGGAACTCAAGCATGTTGCTCTTATCATTTCTGATCTCACTGCGAACTACTCTGAAGGCTCAGAGATGATAACCCAGATGCTTGATAATTATACGGCAGAGGTAAACCGGGTTTCCAAAAACTTCACCCCTGTACAACAAACAGGCGACGAGATATACCACATTCTGCGCACCAAGTTGTTTCGAAATGAGACGCCGGATTCCGATGTGGCCGAGATTGCAGGCGCCTATGCCAATGCCATCAAGGAAGCCCGGCAAATGGATATTACCACCGAAACCCCGGAGCGTTTCGCTGTCGCAGTAAAAGATTCCTTTCCATTTCATCCAGCCATCAAAGACTTGTATGCCCGCTTCAAAGAAAATCCGGGGTTCATGCAAACAAGGGGGTTGATTCGCTTTATGCGCACGGTTGTCTCCCGTATGTGGGACGAAAACGACGGCTGGGCAGACCATGCCTTTCTTATTTCACCACAAGATATTGATCTACACGACTCCGACACACTGACGGAAATCGCCTCCATCAACTCTACGCTCACCAATGCCATTTCGCACGATATTGCCGGGAACCCACCGGCCGTAGCGGAAAATCTGGACGCCGCCTTTGGCAACGATATGGCAACAAAAACTGCCAAACTTATCCTGGTGTCTTCACTGGCAACTGTACAAAACTCCATCCGGGGACTCAAGGATTCTGAAATTGTGCGAAACCTCTGCGCGCCCGGCATCAATATCTCTGAAATCCAATCCAAAATACTCCCCGAATTAAAAACCAATTGTTGGTATCTGCACATTGACAATGCCGGAAACTTCCTGTTCAAGAACGTCCAAAACGTGTGTGACTTGAAACCAAAGCAGCGCGAAACACTGCATTGGAATGCTGAATTACCGATGGGAGAATCTGGCTAAAGAGTTGGAGAGGCCTCCCGGCGACGCCCTTCCGGGGGAGTTGTCAAAGCACCTTAAGCTGCTGCAAAGGAAACGATGTGGTGGTGAGCGTTAAGGAAAAACGGAGGCATTGACCTCTGTAGCTGCGACCATGATGAGCTGAACGCGAGTGAACCAATGATGAAGCCTCGAAAGGGCAAGACGATGAGGAAACCGGGTGGTTACGTTTGCATCCGGGACAAAGTACGGCGGGTGCCGGATTACAGGCCGTGTCTCATCCGGGGTTAAGTTGGCAGGACATATGGTTAGGCGGTAACTCGGAACAAGTGAAGTCATTGTCGCTCTGTCAAACCGTAAAAAGGGGAAGCAGACACCAAGGGTTGAGGTGAGGCAATGGCGGCAGACCAGACCGTAGTAGTGATGAATCTGCTGTAATGGCGGTGGAGCAAAGGGTCTGGCATGTTTGTGTTTCATTAGTTATTTTACAACCGGAAACGGGATGATTGATTACTATGAAACGAAGTCGCAACCAATCACCAAAGTGATGGTATGGCGGGCATACAAGAAGGTAAAACAGAACAAAGGCAGTTCTGGGGTTGACGGGATGACATGGGCATCGCTGGAAAGGGACTTGCCCGGTCAACTGTACAAGCTATGGAACCGGCTGAGTTCTGGGAGCTACTCTCCGCAGCCTGTCAAGGCGGTGCAAATACCGAAGAAAGGAGGAGGGACGCGGCCGTTAGGCATTCCCACACTTTTAGACCGTATTGCACAGCAGGTAGTCAAGCACCATTTAGAAATGCAGTTGGAGCCACTGTTCCACGCCTCCTCGTTTGGGTATCGCCCCAATCGAAGTGCGCATGATGCAGTGGCACAAAGTCAACGGAACTGTTTCAACCACGACTTCGCCATAGACCTCGACATCAAAGGGTACTTCGATAACATCGATCACGACCTGATGATGCAGGCATTACGGCACTACTGCAAAGATAAATGGGTGCATCTGTACGTTGAACGTTGGCTCAAAGCCGACATTATGGAAGAGATGAACATACGCAGGCGAACGACGGGCACGCCGCAAGGAGGGGTGATAAGTCCACTTCTGGCCAATCTGTTTCTCCATGTAGTATTCGACAAATGGATGGACAAACACCATCCGGAGAAGCCCTTCGAGCGATATGCGGATGACATCATTGTGCATTGCAAGACGGAAAAGCAGGCATTGTTCATGATGCGGGCCATAGAGCAGCGCATGAAGTCCTGCAAACTGACACTGCACCCGGAGAAGACCAAAATCGTCAATCTTCGTGGCCGGTCGGAAAAGCGCTACGCAAGGAAATATGATTTTCTTGGCTTTAGCATTCGTCCAGTCAGGAGAGAGGTGAATGGTAGATGGCTGCTGTTACCCGGTACTTTTGTCAGTCAGAAGTCCAAGAAAGCCATCAGGGAGAAGTTCAGGGAGTTGGAGATACACAAACGGAGGATTCCGATAGAGGAACTTGCGCAAAAGTTAAATCCAATTATACGAGGACTGATCAACTACTACCACAAGTTTTGGCAAGCGGGAATGCGCGACGTATGGAACGGCTTAAACCATCGTCTGCTCAAATGGGTCAAGTGGGAAAAAAGACTGTACAAGTATGCGTCAGTGAAATGGCTCAAGCAGCGGTACAGAGAAAACCCCGGACTATTTGTGCATTGGAAATTGGTACAACCATAGCTATATTTGCCTGAGCAAGCTCGGCAAGGTAGCAGCGACAAAGAACATGAAGAGCCGTGTGAAGGGAGACTTTCACGCACGGTTCTGTGGGAAGGCAGGGGTGAGACTCCCCTGCCTGACCCGATTGTGGCCAAACTCAAAGACTACGTATCCGGGTATACCGACGAGGGCATTGAACCTGAAATTCGCAAAAAATTAGAGGAGCTTTTCAACCCCGAGGACAAAGATTGTTACCAAAAGGTTTTTGCACTGCGCTCTCTGGATGAAATATCATTGGATGCCTCGCAAGTGTCCCTGATAATTTACAAACCCTATGCAGGAGGAAAAATTCACCCCGATCTTAATAAGTTATACGAGGATGCTACCCTCCGCAATCGGATGATGTTCCTGACCGGCGATGCACATTCCATGGAGGCCATTTATCAGAATGTCAAAGCATTAAAAGGTATTGAGGCCATTATAGGCGAGTTTACTTCCGAAAAAATGCCGAAAAATGATCCGCAGTACATCGAAGCAGAAAAACTGCGGGAAAATTTCCTGTTCAAGTTTCGAAGCGCAGTCACCACTTCTTTTGTGAAACTGTATTACCCCACTAAAAACGGATTGCTCGACGCCAATTTTCAGATGCATTTTTCCGGCAACGACTATAGGGGCGAAAGGCAAATTGTAGAAACCCTTAAAGAAAAACGCAAATTTACAGAGGATGTAACGAGCGATACATTTGTGCGCTATGTGGAAGGCAAGCTCTTCGGCAACCAGAAAAGCCTTCCTTGGCGGGACATCAAATCCAGGGCGGCCCAAAGCCCCGACTGGCTCTGGCACAAGCCAAACGCACTCGACCAACTCAAGGAGGACATGCTCCGAAAAGACCTTTGGCGCGCCAATGGAGAATGGATTGAAAAAGGCCCGTTCCCACCGCCCAAAACCAGCGTGGCGATAAGGGAAATTGAAAGAGACGACGATACCGGGGAGGTAAAACTAAAAATCATCCCTACGCATGGCGATACCATACATTATGAAATAGGCGACAGCCCGGTAACCACCGCTTCCAACACTTTGGACATTCAATCGCCTTTCTCTACCAAGGACTTGAAGCTTTCCTTCCTCTGTGTGGACAGCAAGGGCAAACACGAAACCGGCGAACCTGCCCGATGGGAAAATCGCATTACCCTCAAGCACCGCTTCTTCCAGAACGGAGCCCGCCAAATGCTCGAACTACAGGCTGCGCCCCGTGCCACCATCAAATACACCACGGATGGCAGCGACCCGCTCACCGCCGGGGGCGTGTACGATAGCCCGGTGGAAATCCCGGACGGCGTAAAAATCGTGGTTGCTGCCGCTGAAAAACACGGCATCCGCTCTGAAACCAAGACCATTCGGGTGCCGGAAAAAACAGCAGGTGCAGCCAACATTGACAAGTCATTGCCCGCCATTTGGAAAAAAAGAATAAAAAAAGAATCAACTGCTGAAGTGTTTGAGTGGATGAATCTCTTGAAAAAAAGAGAGGTTGATCTTTCCCAAGTAGCGCTCGCCATCAATGGAGTCAAATGGATCGCCATTGAAACAGATGCACAGCTTATCTTTACCCATGATCAAATCTCCAGAATGCTTGCCTTTTTGCAAGAGGTACTGGCAGAGGGCGAGCTAAAACTCGAAGCCGGAAAGCTACATTTCAAATCAGGGCAATATTTATCAGACTACGTCAATGACACCCGGGAAGACTTTAAAATCGAAGACATTGAGCAATAGCAAAAACATACTCGATTTCGGGTTCAATCCGCAAGATACCGAACACCACTTCCTCGTGTATGCCAAGCCCGGCAAAAAAGAGGTCGTGATTTTTGAGCAGTTTCAGTACGACCCCAAGCTCAGTTGGAGCAAGCTGGCTTATGAGGTCAGCGGCCCCGGCTCCAGCGCTAAAGTCATTTTGCCTCATCTCAAGTGGGAACTCATCAAAGAGGAGGCCCGCGCTGAATTCAACCGCCGCCTTAAAAATATGCAGGTAAAAGCGGCTAATTGGAAGCCCGAATCCAACTACGTCCATCGCCTGTTCGGCAAAGAATTGCTCGTATTGGCTTGGGCTATGGAGGATGCCGACCCCGGAACGGCTCCTTTGGCTATACAGAACTGGTTGGGACTGAAGCCCGAAGAACGCTGGTGGCTCTTCACCATCACCAACGCCGCTACCGGCCATGCCCTCAACGGTAAAGGCAAAGGCTGGCGCAAAGCCCTCCGATTTGCCCTCACCGAAAACCCTGTAACGGCCAACCGCATTGATATGAATGTGTACAACGAGCGCAACGAAATTGTACCCTCGCTTTTTCAGGAACCGGACCCGGAAGCACACCTTTTCAAATGATGAATGGTGAATGTAGAATGCAGAATGGTGAATGAGGATATTTTTTACCGTAAAAAATCTCAAATGATATGAAAAAAGACCCTTTGAGAGAAAAGTCGTTTCAATTGGCTATCCGTATCGTTCGCCTTTATAAGTATCTGACAGAAGTGAAAAAGGAATTCGTGATTAGCAAACAAATTATGAGATCAGGTACGAACCCCGGGGCTATGGTGAGAGAAGCTGCCAATGCAGAAAGCGGAGCAGATTTTGTACACAAACTGGCAGTAGCCCAAAAAGAAGCAGGAGAAACCCAATATTGGTTGGAGTTGCTCTTCGCAACCGATTATTTGACCGAAGCGGAATTTCAATCCCTCTATTTGGAGGCCGATCAAGTCGCCAGATTACTCACCAGCTCCATCAAAACCAAAAAACAAAACCTCAAAACCCATTAATTCACCATTCAAAAATTCACCATTCACCATTCAATATGAAATCCTTCATAGAAGCCCAATTTCCCGTTGCCAAAATCTCCAAGGAAAGCTACAAGGAGCGTATGGCCAATGTGGGCCAAACCCTCACCGGACTCGGCAAGTGGTGGGGGCGCAAGCCTTTGGTATTGGTGAGGGCCACCATCCTCGGCCTGCTCATGCCCGCTTCCGACGACCCCGTGCGCGACCGCGAAATCTTCCTCAAGCTCATGGCCATGGACGACGAAGGGCTCTGGCAACGCAAATACAAAAACATCCCCCTCAAAGACCTCTACGAAAAGTGCCCCCCCGAAGACCGCGACACTTATTTCAATCCCCGCACCTCCCCCAATTCACCATTCACCATTAAAAATTCACCATTAAAAGACGCCCTCCAAAAAAAGCTCTTCCACACCCTCAGCTACGACGAAAAGCTCCTCCTCTGCCAGCGCCCCGAACACCTTGACAACCTGACCGACGAAGCCTGGGCCGACATCAACGCTCACCTCAACACCTCCGCCCATACCCTGCCCGAACTCGTGGAACAGCTCGGCCGCCAGCAGTTCGGGCGCACCCCGCGAGTGGGCGATGCCTTCTGCGGCGGCGGCTCCATCCCCTTCGAGGCGGCACGGCTCGGCTGCGAAGCCTACGGCTCCGACCTCAACCCGGTAGCCGCACTGCTCACCTGGGCGGCCCTCCACATCGTGGGCGGCGGCGAGGAAGTGGTGGAGCAGGTGAAGCAGGCACAGCAGCAGGTCTATGCCGCCGTGGATGCCCAAATCACCGCATGGGGCATAGAGCACAACGAAAAGGGCTGGCGGGCCGACGCCTACCTCTACTGCGTGGAGTCCCGCGATCCGCAATCCGGCTACCTCGTGCCCCTCGCCCCTTCTTGGGTCATCGGCGAAAAGACGAAGTGCATTGCGAAGCTGGTAAAAAACGAAGCTGAACTGCGCTACGACATCGAAATACACAGCGGCGTGAGCGATGCCGACATGGCTGCCGCCAAAGCCGCCGGCACCGTGCAGGGCAATGCCCTCGTGAACCCCGACAACCCCGGCGAACGCACCCCCATCGGTACGCTGCGGGGGCAGCACGGCCTGCGCCTCTGGGAAAACGACGACATCACGCCCCGCCCCGGCGACGTGTTCCAGGAGCGGCTCTACTGCATACGATATGTGCAGACCTACTACCTGAACCCCGCAGGCGAAGAAGTGACCCTGCAACCCGGCGATACGGTGCCGAACGATGTGAAACTCCTCACCCGCAAGCACTACTGCGCCCCCAATGCCGCCGACCTCCAACGCGAAGCCAAAGTGCTGGCCCTGCTGCGCGAGCGCTTCCACGAATGGCAGGAGAAGGGGTATATTCCTTCGGCAAAAATCCCGGACGACGGCGACAAAACCGAAGAACCCCGCCGGAACCGCGGCTGGGCGTTCTGGCATCAGTTGTTTAATCCGAGGCAGTTGTTGATGAATGGGCTGTTTGCAAAAACTGCATTTGAGGCGGATTTTGACGAAGTGGAAAAAGTCGCTTGTTTGCTTGGTTTGGGCAAATTGGCCAATTGGAATTCTCAACTTACGAGGTGGGATACTTCTCCCGGAAGTGAAAAAAGCGCTGAGACTTTTAGCAATCAGGCATTGAATACGCTTTATAATTTTTCTGTTCGCCCAGTACTCAATATTGACACTTCTTGGTTTTACAATATTTCAACTTCAAATAGTCCGAATGACAAAATAGTCAAGTCAAAAGAAGTCAATCGGGTTGATACAGAATGTCATTTTTGGATAACTGACCCGCCGTATGCTGACGCAGTGAATTACCATGAATTAGGAGATTTTTTCTTGTCATGGTATGAAAAACAAATTCCCAATATTTTCCCCACTTGGTACGCTGATAACCGCAAAGCCCTTGCCATCCGGGGCAGCGAGCGGGACTTCCGCCTCGGCATGGTGGATGCCTACCGCAACCTCGCCAACCACATGCCCGATAACGGGGCGCAGGTGGTCATGTTCACCCACCAGAGCAGCGCCGTGTGGGCCGATTTGGCGCTCATCCTCTGGGCGGCAGGCCTGCAAGTGAGCGCCGCCTGGACCATCCAGACCGAGACCAGCTCCGCCCTCAAGACCGGCAACTACGTGCAGGGAACCGTCATCATGGTGCTGCGCAAGCAGGTGAGCGACGAGGTGGGCTTCCTCTTCGACATCCAGGCCGATGTGGAGCAAGGCGTGCGGGAGCAACTGCGCTACATGACCGAGATAGAAGACCGGGACGACCCCAACTTTGAGGACACCGACTACCAGTTAGCCGCCTACGCCGCCGCGCTGCGGGAACTCACCCGCTACCGCCGCATCGAGGACATTGACATCCAGTACGAACTTACCCGCGAGCGCCGCAGCGGGGAGCCAAGCGAAATCGAAAAAATCATCGAGAGCGCCGTGCGGGTGGCCATGGACTACCTCGTGCCGCCCGGCTTCGACCAGGGCATCTGGCGCAGCCTCACCCCGGAGGAGCGCTTCTACATCAAGGGCTTAGAGGTGCAGAGCCACGGCGAGCACCGCAGCGGCGTGTATCAGGAAATGGCACGGGGCTACGGCCTGCGGGACTACCGCCTTTTCCTCCGCAGCGACAAAGCCAACGAGACCCGCCTGATGACGGCCATCGAGTTCGGCAACAAAGAACTCAAACAGGAGGGCTTCGGGCTGTCGCTGCTGCGGCAGGTGCTGTTCGCCATCCGTCTCACCCATACCGAGGACAACCCCCGGCCCGGCCGGCAGTGGTTGTACGCCGAGCTGCCTGACTACTGGGGCAACAGGCAGCGCATCATCCACTTGTTGCGCTACCTCGAAACCCGCTGCGAGGGCATCGAACACTGGCAGGAGGACGTGGCAGCGGCAAGGGTGCTGCGGGGTTTTGTGGAGAATGATAGCCTTTGAATGGGAATGGGGAATGGTGAGTTGTGAATGGGGAATTTTGAATTGGGAGACTATTTCTTTTTTGCAACGACCACCGATATATCTCCGAACAGGTCATTGGCAAATTCTTCTTTGAACATGGAAACGCAAGGCAGCTCCAGCATGTCGGCGACAAGCTTGAAGGTGTTTTTGTCAGAGGTAAGGACGGCGTCGAGATTTTTAACTGATTTGGCGCAGGCGGCAATCTTCAAGTCGTCTGACACCCATTGGCGGGCATTGCCGACCTGTTTTGATTTCAGTTCTTTTTCCAAGTAGGCAATGAACTGGTGTTTTTGGCCGGCGGGCAGGTATTGTTCTAAGTTTTGGTTGAGTTTCAATGCAATGTCTTTGGTGAAGTCAATGAAGGTGACGTCGCCTGTATTGAAAAGCAGCACCAAATCTTTGGCAGTGTTGGCGGGGGCCAGTTTGCGAAGCTCTGCAATGGTGACCGCTGAAATGTAGAAATTGCGTTTTTCCTTCTTTTCCGAAAGCTCGTAATTGCCCAATATCTCCATAAGCTGGTGAGCAAGGTCAATTCTTTGCTGAAACTCAGGATTCTTCCGCTGTTTGTTGGGGTCGGCTAGATAATCAATGATAAAGGACGTATCAAGGAAAATATGCTTCCAGTCTTTGACGGGTTTGGTAGGCTTCATGCTTACTCGTTGGTTTTAACCCTCCCGGAGCCTGCGTACGGCAGTGACACTGTCTTCAGTGTCAGGGCTTGTGCCTTCCGGATGTTTTGTTCTGAATTCTGCGGCTGCTTCTGCAAAGGATTTCTGTTCGAGGATTTCAAAATCCAACAGCATAGCCGAAGATATTTTATCCGTTTCAAAATTAATTTTTTTGCGGATGCTGAAACGGATACGGTTTTTCTTGTAGTAGTTCAGAAGCGTTTTTTCCTGCTTCTGGTTAATTTCAATCTGAAAGTCTTCCTGGTTGATTTTGATGTAAGATTTACCTTCCAGCGAAGTGCCCCCAATAGAGGTGATGATGCCGTAAGCCGAGGCATTTTCGAAGTAATGGTCGGGATTTTTCGGCAGCTTGATTTCCTCGACTTTGACTTTAAAGGACTTGCTTTCATCATAAGCGTTCAAGTGCAGCTTATTGCCCAGTACCGCTTTGAGGGTGTGGACATATTTTCTTTCTTCTGCCGTAAAGCCCCGATAGTCGTTTTCACTGACCTTGCTGTGAATGATTTTCAACCTTTCGTGGATGGAGACGCTGTGCGTGGTGAGTTGGAGTGCGTAGCAATTGCCTCGGATTTCACTCAGAACTAAAGATTTGCTGTTTTTCAGGTTAAGCGCTTGCGACAAATCCACCAACAATTCCCCCACCCTGCCGGCAGGCAGCCCGTCCTGAGCGGTGAGCGAGTGCTCATCGTCGTCAAAGCGAAGTGTGAAATGAAAGAGGGACATAGTGAGAAATTGTTAGGAAGTTAGGATATATCTTATACAAAGCTACACGTTTTTTTGAAAATTTGGTTGCAATATTTGATTCTAAGAATTTGCAATTCCAAAATATACCCTCTTGAGAGAGGACGATTTTTGATTTTTTTCGAAGAAAATATATTCTTTTTTTGAGAAAAAACGTTACATTTGAGAAAATTTCTCAAAAAATCCTAAAAATGATCCTCGAATTCACCGTCGGGAACTTTCTTTCCTTCCGGGATCCCGTCACACTGAGTATGGAGACGTCCACCATTTCAGACTTTCCGGAAAATACGTTTAGCGCGGCGCGTTATACGCTGCTCAAGAGCGCTGTGATATACGGCGCCAATGCAAGCGGCAAGTCGAACCTGATCAACGCGATTTCTACCATGCGCAACGCCGTCAAGAACTCCGGCAAGATGTCATCGGCAGATGTGTTTCCGGTCACGCCGTATCTGCTGGACACCGTCACTGCGGAGAAGCCCTGTTTTTTTGAAATTCTTTTCGTGCTGGACGGCCTTCGCTATCGCTACGGCTTTGAGGTGTCTGCCGAAAAAGTACACGCCGAATGGCTTTATCAGGCTAAGGCGAGCGCAGAAAAGCCGCTGTTCATCAGAGACGGCGAAGCCATTGAGGTGTCCGGAAAATTTCCGGAGGGAAAAAACTTGGAGCGCAAAACGCGGGCCAACGCGCTCTTCCTCTCGGTATGTGATCAGTTTAACGGTGAGATTGCCCAAAAAATCGTGGAATGGTTTACCCGTTGCAATACCATTTCCGGGCTGGACCATCAGTTTTTTCGGAGCCTTAGCTTCCGGTTGTTGAGCGGAGCGAACAAGCAGACCGCGTTGGACTTTTTAGATAAATTGGATTTGGGCTTCCATGAAGTGCAGTTGGATGAAGAAGACTTTAGCCCGGAATTGCTTCCCGAAGACATCCCCTTGTCTGCGCGCTTGCGTTTATCTGCTGATCTGGCCGGAAAAAAAATGCTCCGGTTCAATACCCTGCACGACGTTTACGACCCCGCCGGCAAAAAGGTATTGAAGCGCGTATTTAATCTCGACACGCAAGAGTCTTCCGGCACCAATAAGGTATTCGATCTGCTCGGTCCCATTTTCGATACCCTTATGACCGGTAAAGTGTTGTGGGTGGACGAATTAGACGCCAAGATGCACCCCTTGCTCACGCGGGGCTTAGTGTCCTTATTCAATTCGGTGGAGACCAATCCGCACAATGCCCAATTGATTTTTGCTACGCACGATACCAACCTGCTGACCTACGGCAATTTTCGGCGCGATCAAATTTATTTCGTAGAAAAAGACGAGCGGGGCGCCTCCCATCTGTATTCCCTCATCGAGTATAAAGACGAAGGTAAGACGGTGCGCAGCGACCGATCTTTTGAGAAAGACTACATGCAAGGCCGTTATGGCGCTATTCCTTACCTGGGCGACTTTTCCAAACTCTTCGACACATGGCAAGAACACAAAAAGTCTCCAATCACCTAAAAAAGCGCTTAGTGCGAAAAGAGCAAAAGCGATCGGAAGGTACACTTTCGGAGCGCCGCTATTTCCTCATTGTGTGTGAAGGCGAAAAGACCGAGCCGCTGTATTTTGAGGCATTTAAAAGCGACCTTCCGAAAGGGGTTTTGGATAGTGTGAGGATTGACATTGAAGGAGAAGGCAAAAATACGCTCAGCCTGATTGAAGAGATCATTCAACTAAGACACCGAAAAGAAAAAGCATCGGGCAGGGCGTATGACCAAACCTGGGCGGTATTTGACCGGGATAGTTTCCTGCCGCAAAATTTCAACAACGCCATTTTCAAAGCAAGGGATACAGGGCCGGAAATTCATTGCGCGTGGTCAAACGAGGCATTCGAGTTGTGGTATTTGTTGCATTTTGAGTTTTATCAGGATGCAGCTTCCCGGCATGACTATCAGGCGAGGCTGGAAAGAGAAATCTCGAAACGAATGGGGATGCCGTTTCACTATACCAAAAACAGCCCGGAGATGTACCAACTATTGAAAACGTGGGGCAATCAGGAACAGGCCATCTCTTGGGCGGAGCGTCTGGAACAATGGCATGAGGGCGAGAACTATGCCGACCATAACCCCTGCACTTTAGTATATAAACTCGTTAAGGCATTGACCGGCCCTGAAAACACTTCAAAATGATCAACAGATTTTCCTCCCGGCGGCAACCCCTGCATGAATCCTTTCTGAATGAAAGGCTTCGCAATGCAAAATCCTACGATCGCATTGCGGGTTATTTCAGCTCCTCCATACTGGAAGTAGCCGGCGAAGCGCTGGAAACCATCGAAGGAAAAATTAGAATCGTATGCAACTCCGACCTCGACGTACGCGATGTGGAAACGGCCAAAGCTGCCGAAATTGCTATCCGCAAAGAATGGTGTGCTGGTATTGAAGAAAAGTATGGAGAAAGTGGGCAGCCCCGATTTGCCAAGCTTTACCAGCTTTTACAATCGGGCAAAATGGAGGTCAGGGTACTGCCTTCCGAGTTATTTGGCCTGATACACGGCAAGGCCGGGGTTATTCATTTAACTGATGCAACCCAAACCGCATTTATGGGGAGCGCCAACGAAACATACAGTGCCTGGAAATTGAACTACGAATTGGTGTGGGAGGATCCATCTTCTGAAGCGGTGCAATGGGTACAGGAAGAATTCAATGCGCTGTGGAACCACCCCAAAGCTGTAAAACTACCGGAATTTGTCATCGAAGACATCGGGAGAATTTCTAAGCGAAAGGTGGTTTCGATAGAAGATTGGGCCAAAACAAAAGACCCGGCCGGCGCTATTGTAGAATCTCCGGTGTATCGCAGGGAATACGGGCTGTGGGCGCACCAAAAGTATTTTGTCCAACTGGCTTTCGGCGATCATGTTTCCGGCAAAGGCGCCCGCTATGTACTGGCCGATATGGTGGGGCTGGGCAAAACGGTTCAATTGGCATTGGCGGCTCAGCTCATGGCACTATACGGAGACAAGCCTGTGCTCATTATCGCCCCCAAAACCCTTTTATGGCAATGGCAAGATGAAATGGTTACACTGCTCGATATGCCTTCTGCCGTTTGGGATGGCAAACAATGGGTGGATGAGAACGGGTATAAATACCCTATGGCAGGGGTGGAAGGGATTCGCAAATGCCCCCGTAGGGTAGGGATAGTAAGTCAGGGCCTGATAGTGCGGGGCGGAGAACTGTCAAAGTATCTGCTCGCCGGCAATTACGAATGCGTGGTGGTAGATGAGTGTCACCGGGCAAGACGGCGCAACCTGAAACCCGATGGCGAAAACGAGCCTTCCGATCCCAACAACCTGCTGCGTTTCTTGTATGAAATGGCTTCTCGCACCAAAAGCTTATTGCTGGCCACAGCCACTCCCGTGCAGCTATATCCTATTGAGGCGTATGATTTGCTCGATGTGCTGAGCCGGGGCAACGACCATGTGCTCGGCAATGATTTCTCCATGTGGCGTAAACTGAGTAACCGAAAACGGGTGTTCAATCTCATTTTGGGGCGGGAAGCTCCACCGGCTAATTTTGAGGAAACCTGGGAATGGATAAGAAACCCCGTTCCCGCTGCACAAGTACACGATCAAATTTTCGGCGCCCTTCGACGCAGGATGGAAATGCCGGAGGTGCAGGCAGTTTTGGAAGGCGCCAAAATCAGCTTACTTTCTCCCGTGGACAAAAACAGAATAGAGCGTTCCACAACCGACTTTTTCATGCAGTACAACCCCTTTATCCGGCATATCGTCCGTCGTACCCGAACTTTTTTAGAAACTACGGTTGACCCCGAAACACACGAACCGTATCTCAAACCGGTACATGTCCGGTTGTTCGGAGAAAACGAACAAGACGCGATCCCGCTCCCCGGCTACCTCGAAGATGCTTACCAGACTGCTGAATCATTTTGCAGGGAATTGGGCGAAAGGATGCGTTCTGCCGGTTTCATGCGTACGATGCTGCTCCGTCGTATCGGCAGCTCCATCGAAGCTGGAAAAAATACCGCTATCAAAATGCTTGGCGGCGAAATGCAGGACTACGATACAGAGGAAGATGACGACGCCGGAGATGAAGCTCGTGAAATAGATGGCCCTACTTCCAATATTGCTAAAACACTGACCGAAAAGGAACGGACATTGCTTTTGCAACTTGTTCGGACTCTTGAAAAGCACAAAGACAGAGATCCGAAATACCTGGAACTCCGGCGTTACCTATTGGAAAAGCAGTGGCTCGAGTTGGGATGTATTGTCTTCTCCCAATACTACGATACGGTGAAATGCATGGCAGACCTCCTCACGCTTGAAATGCCCGCTGAACCCATCGGCATTTACGCGGGCAGCAACAAATCTGCAATCCTCAAAGGGGGGCGTTATGTGCGCACCACTAAGGAAGAAATTAAAGCAAGTGTGAGAACAGGCGAAATCCGGATTCTTTTTGGGACTGATGCCGCAAGTGAAGGATTAAATCTCCAACGTTTAGGAACGCTTATCAATCTGGACCTTCCGTGGAACCCAACTCGTTTGGAACAGCGCAAAGGTCGGATACAACGTATCGGGCAGGTTCGCGATACTGTTTATGTGTACAACATGCGCTATAAAGGTTCTGTAGAAGATCGGGTACACGAGTTGCTCTCCTCTCGTTTGGAGCATATTTTTGATCTTTTCGGCCAAATACCGGATGTTTTGGAGGATGCCTGGGTGGAAGTCGCTCTCGGCAGCAAGGAAAAAGCGAGTGAAATCATTGATGCCGTCCCGATACAGCACCCATTCGAAATGAAGTATAACAAAATCGAGAAAGTGGATTTTGAGCGTTGTGCCGAGGTCTTAAATGATATTGAGCGTAGAGAAATACTGCTCAGGCGTTGGTGATGTTATGAAAACAAAAAAATTACCTTTGCCCAAGCCATCAAGCAATAGACCAAACCATGACAACCGATAATCAAACCTCCTCCCCCCTGCGCCGCCACTGGTGGAAAGCGCTCGGCGTATTGTTGTTGTTATATACCTTCACGGCGGGCTTGCTCACGCCGCTCAAGCCGGGCATCCTCACGGCCAAACCGCAACTGCTGCGCGCCGGTACGGAAGTGACGCTTACCGTGCAGGGCTACAATACTTTTTATGCAAAAGGAGAAGGCGAACTGCGCGGCTGGCTCAAGTTGGACAACCAACGCGCACTCGGCGCGCACTCGGTGAAAGCCCTGTCTGACAACCAACTCGAACTCGGTTTTACCCTCCCGGCGGTGTTGCCCATCAGCAGTAAAACGGCGGCGCTCACGCTTATTTTGGACAATCCCGTGGACGGCCCCTCCGTGCTGCCCGACGCCGTGTCGGTCACGCAGGAAGCCGCCGATTCGCTCGCCGGCGTGGCGGCCTGGATCAATGCGCCCATCGAAAAACTCCATCAGGGAGCGACGGGCATTCGCTTTCCGTTTCGCAACATCTTGTACGAAACCATTCGCAATACCTATTTCCATGTGGCGCTGTGGTTTGCCATGCTGCTGTTGTTCATCGGTTCGGTGCGGCACAGCGCGCGGTATCTCAAGCACTTCGATGCGGAAGACGACCGCCGTGCGGCGGCTTATACGCGGGTGGGGGTTATGTTCGGCATCCTGGGGCTGATCACCGGCGCCATTTGGGCCAAAAATACCTGGAATGCCTACTGGAGTTGGGATGTGAAGCAAAATATGACAGCCATTGCGCTGTTTATCTACATCGCGTATTTCATTCTCCGAGCAGCGTTTGAAGACCCCGAACGCAAGGCGCGCCTCGCTGCGGTGTATAACTTGTTCGCCTTCACGGCGCTCATACCGCTCATTTTTGTCATTCCCCGGCTCACCGACAGCCTGCACCCCGGCGCGGGCGGCAACCCGGCGCTCGGCGGCGAAGACCTCGACAATACCATGCGCATGATATTTTATCCGGCCATCATCGGCTGGACGCTGCTCGGCGTGTGGATGGCGCAGTTGAATTTCCGCTTAGATCGCGTGCTGCACAAGGTGATAGACATGGAGTAGGGGAGTAGGCTTACTCCGCCAGTTCCATGTCAATGACGCGGCGGCTCAGGTCGGTGCGAATCACTTTCACCCGAATCTTATCGCCGGTTTTGAGTTGCCGGCCGCTGACCATTCCCTGCACGCGCAACTTGCTGTTGAGGGTGCGAAACGGCTCGCCAATAGATTCGAAGGTCACCATGCCTTCGCACAGCGTTTCGACGAGGGTGACGAAAATGCCGCGTTCTGACATGCCGGAGATGATGCCCTCAAATTCCTGCCCAAGGTGGCGCTCCATAAATTCGGTTTGTTTGTACTTCACCGATTCGCGTTCTGCTTCCATCGCCTTGCGCTCCTGCATGGAAATGTGTTTGCATTGCTCTTCCAGCTTGTCTTTCTTCACGCGGAAGTACTCGTTTTCCGCCAGGTTTTTTTCCAAAATGCGGTGCGCCAGCACGTCGGAGTAGCGCCGGATGGGCGAGGTGAAATGGCTGTAATATTGAAATGCCAGACCGTAGTGCCCGATGTTGTCGGAAGAATAAGCCGCCTTCGACATGGTGCGGATGGCGGGCTGTTCCAGCAGTTTTAGGGCAGGCTCCGTGTGAGCCGCTTCCACTAATCGGTTGAAGGATTCAGAAACCGCCTTGGGGGAACTAATGTCGAATTTGAAACCGAACTCTCTGGCAAACAGCGCAAACTCTTCCAGCTTCTCCGGGTTCGGCTCGTCGTGGATGCGATATACGAAAGGAATCTCGCGGTCTTTGCCTTTGTTGTGTATAAAAGTGGCCACCTCTTTGTTGGCCAAAAGCATAAAGTCTTCTACCAGCATGTGCGCCTCTTTGCGGTCTTTTACAAAAGTCTCTATGGGCGCGCCCGCTTCGTCTAAGCGAAACTGCACTTCCGGGGTTTCAAAGTTGATAGCGCCTTTTTTGAAACGCTCTTTGCGCAATTTGAAAGCTATTTTGTTGAGCAATTGCAGTTCTTTGGCAAAATCGCCTTCCCGGCCTTCGAGTATCTCCTGCACTTCTTCGTAGGTGAATCGGCGGTCGGAATGGATGATCGTTTTGCCGAACCAGCGCTTCACGATTTTGTAGCTTTTGTCAAACACAAATACGGCAGAGAAAGTCAGTTTGTCTTCATTGGGCCGGAGCGAACACAGTTCGTTGGAGAGTTTTTCCGGCAGCATGGGCAGCACGCGGTCCACGAGGTAAACGGAGGTGGAGCGGCGGTATGCATCTTTGTCCAAAGGGCCGCCGGCTTGCAGGTAATGCGATACATCAGCGATGTGAATGCCTACTTCGATCTGGTCGTCGTCCAAATAGCGAATGGAGAGCGCGTCGTCGAAGTCTTTGGCATTGAAGGGGTCAATGGTGACGGTAACGGCCTCGCGCAGATCAAGACGGCGGGCGATTTCGGCGGGGTCCACGTGTTCGGAAATGGCGGCGGCCTCTTCGAGCGCTTCTTCCGAAAAATCGAGATCGAAGCCGTTGTTGATGAGGATGGCCTGCATCTCAATGTCGTGGCTGCCGGCTTGTCCGAGTACGGTTGTCACCACGCCTTCCAGAGTGGCAAAGCGGTTGGTGTCGTACTTTGTGATTTTCACCACCACCTTGTCGCCGTCTTTAGCGCCTTTGGTATTGGCGAGGTCTATAAAAATGTCAATCGGTACCTTCATTTCCGGCGACACGATGGCGTAGCGATGATGCAGCGACAGGGTGCCGACGAAGTGCGTAGAGGCGCGCTCCAATACTTCGGTCACTTCGCCTTCGGGGCGGGTGCGGCCGCGCGATTTCCATACATTGAGGCGCACGCGGTCGCCATGCAGGGCGCCGTTCATGTATTTGGCAGCCACATGTACGTCGTCTTCGAGTTTATCGCACACGACGTAAGCGGAGCCGGTGCGGGTCATGTCTATGAAGCCCTCGTAAGCGCCGATTTTGGCGTTGGCGCCGGCTTGGGGGCGGAGTTTGTATTTGAAATCTTCCAGCGGGAGCAACATCCGGGCTTCCACCAAGGATTGGAGGGCGTGTTGCACGGAGTCCTTATTGTTATCTACTTTCAGGTTTTGGATGACCTGTTTTGGATTAAACTGCTTTTTAGGATTGCGGCGAAACAGCTTGAGCACTTCCTGTTGAAGCCGGCGGACGCTGAGTTTTTTGCCTTTTTTGCCGGTATCGGCTTTGCGTTTGGACATGGGTGAGTTGTTCATTTAAAAAATAAAAAATGGGTTAGTTGACAGCAATCTGGCCGTCGGGCAGCAGTTCCATCTCAATGGCGGTGCTGGTCGTGGGGTCATAGTTGCCGTCATCGGTTTTCGACTGCCCGGAGGCGATGTAAATTTCGTTTTCTTCATTGATGGTGGCTACGGAGAGGGTGAGCACATTGTCTTGCAGGTACGTTCCGCCGATGACGCTGCGGTCAATAAATTCGCCTTTCGGGGTGAAAGAGACCAATGTGTATTGGTAGTTCATCAGGCCCGCTTTCCAATATACTACGGCGTGAAATCCCTCGGTTTTCGGCAATTGGAAACAAGGTATAAATTCGGTCAGGTCGTCCAATTCCTCCATCTCCTCAATGGGGAGCAGGTATTGGCGGATCATGGCGTCCGTGAGCGGCTCGTTTTCAGCGCTGAACGCGTGGTGGATTTCTTCGTGAAGGATGACAGGTAATTCGATTTCGGGAAATTTGGCAAGAAATTGCGCAAACGGTACAGTAAGATGATTCATGACGTCGGTTTCGCGTAAAGGTCGGGGTTTTAGCCTGTACAACAACACAACACGGGGGAAAAGTTCTCGCAAGGAAAAATCGCAAGCGTCGGGCTATAATATCTGCCGAACATCTGCGCTTTACATCTGTGCAGGAAAAAACGCAACAACTGTACGGGAAAAAACGTAACATCTGCGTGAAAAAAATCTTGAGTATGTATCAATCTATTTTAGCCTTTGCCGCATTTTTTGTGCTGAGCCTCAGCGGCGGCGCGCAGGTGCAAACCGTTGCCGATCTCACCCTGAAAATTGCCTCCGGCGAAGACAAGGAACTCTTTTACAGCTTTGCGGCCGGCGACGAAATCCACTTTTCTTTTTTTGAAAACAACAACAAAAAGATGAAAGAGGTAGAGGTGACGGCCTGGCCCGATCAGGTGCGCTTTGCCGTGTATGAAGCGACCGATGCCAGGGAGCAAAAAATTGCCGTGCCGGCCACCGGCGTGTATCGTTTTCGCTTTCGCAATGCCGGTATCATCGGCGAGCGCGTGTGCCGCATTTCCATCAAGCGCCGCGCGGCCTCCGAAGCATTGCAACTGTTTGATACCGGCGTGCGCTGGGAGGAGCGGCAGGATACCTTCTACCGTAAGGGCAACCAGGAATGGCCCGCCTACACAGAGCGCTCCGAAATACAAAAGCGGCGCGTGCCGGTGCAAACCGATACCAGCGTGGTGAACATCATGGAAAAAACAGAGCGCATCTTTTCCCGTTCCGGCATGCTGTACGGCAGCAATGCCTCCGAAATGAAATTCCGCTTGCCGCAAAATCGCTATCTCCCCGACCCCAAGAACATAGAAACCGCCTCCGAAACCATCTCCTGGGCCTATTGGATCGGCGTGGGCGATGAGGCCGACCGCAACTACCGCGACGCCAACCTCAAGGCAGCCTCCAAACTCGCCGAAGCCGCCATCGGGCTAAACCTGCTCTCCACCGCAAGCGGCTACGGCGCGCTGGCCTTGCTGGCCGTCAAAGGCGTGGCGCTGTTTTCCAATCCGCCGAAAGGCGACAACGTGCGCTACACCCTGTGGAACGACAAGGGCGAGTCGTTGGACAGCGGCAACAGCATCGTAACCTACCGCAGCATGGACCGCCCCCTGCAAGGCGATTTCCTGCTCCAACTCCAAAACGACAACATGATAGACGGTATCAACGTGACGGTGCGGGTGATAGCCGTTGTGCAAACCAAAACCTTCCGCGAGGAACCGTACATCGTCACGAAACGCATTCCGGCGCCGCCGGAGCAGCGGCAGGGCAATATGGTGCTGCGCACGGTGCAGACGCCTTATGTGGCGGGCATGTAGGGAAGCGCAAGGGCCTTGGGAGGGATTCCCAAGAATGTATCTTTGTTTCACATCAAAGCCAATGCCATGACAAACGCCAAATTAGCCACCTTAGAGGAAATCATCCTCCACCCCGATAATTGGGACGATGCCACAGGTTATTTCCTCAACCATTTCGCCACAGAAGAGGCGTTTATGGAGATGAGCCATAAAACCAGCTTCCCCATTATCATCAAAATGATCGGTGAATTGTGTAGGCAACTATTTAAAAAAGACTCCGTAGCATTGGTTAACCCGACGATGTTCAGGGTAAAGCCGCTCCATATGATTCATGGTACCTGTATGGCAGAGGGGAAGCTCATCCTGTTTGTGTATCTGACTTCTATCCACAAAGGCGTCTTTAGCATCGGCAATCCTTTTACCAATGATACGATGCACAGCTCGCGCATAACGGCCTTGCCGCTGGGCGATCTGGACGGCGAAGACAACATGTATCAGGAACCCTGGAATTCAAACCCGAACTGACTTGCCGGGTGTGGCATGGTAAATGTACACCCATTACCAGCATGCGACGGAAATAAAAAAAGGCTTGTCGCGACGGATCGAAAATCGCTTTTCAGCAATTTATAATACCGGCGCAACAAGCCTCATGTACCCGGAGCGGGAATCGAACCCGCACGGCCATCACTGGCCACAGGATTTTCGTACCAACTACAACTTTCGTTGCTCCCGACAAAATATCGGAATTTGTGGTCTGGACTTTCTCTTCGTCATATCTCCGGCTACTGAGCCGAAAAATTAGACGCCTCCCGTCAAGTCTCTACACCTTTTCCGATTGTGAAACCGGAACTTGGCTCGGGATTGCCAGTCCAAAATTGGATAAGGGTTCCCCGAATTTGAGAGGTTCTACTTTTCAGATTTCCCTGAAAGCACCCAAATTTTTATTGTTCTTTGCTCTGAACGTATCCGTCTGACTGTGGCAATTTGGACAAAGCAGCACCAAATTTTGAAGAAGATGGTTAGTACGAACGCCATCTTTATGGTGCAGTTCCATTTCAAGCGACTTGTCGTTCCAGGAATCAATCCCACAAATTTCACATCTGTTTTCTTTGATTCCTTCTTCAATAAGCCTCTTTTTTAATTTAGAGGATTGATAATGAGGGTGAAAATTCTTTTCAATAATATCCTTTAGAGGGATTTTGGGAGCATTTTTCCGAACTCCGATACCCGCCCGATTAGGGCGATAGCAATTGAGTTCTAAATCTCTTTTTTTGAAAGAATTGAAGTGAAGCCCAAGTATCGAAGCTGCTTCAGCCATACTTTGGGAACCCTCACATACTTCAATGAAGTGCAATTCATTGATTCGTTCCTTTATGGACCATTTCTTTTCCATTACACATCGTCAGCATTTTCAAAGAACAACACGATCTAAGTCCTGCGTGTCTACCTATTCCACCACCCGGGCAAGGGGGTATCTACCTTTGTAGATGATTGTGGATTGCAAAAATAATCAAAACTATACGAATCAAAAGAAAAAAGCCATCCCGCGAAGGAGTGGCTTTTCTGTTTTGGAGCGGACAACGAGATTCGAACTCGCGACCTCAACCTTGGCAAGGTTGCGCTCTACCAACTGAGCTATGTCCGCGTTTTTGCCGAAGCGAGCGCAAAGATAAAAGCGTTTTTAAAACAATGTCAAGTAGTTTTTACTTTTTTTTTCAATCTTTTTTTCAATAGTCTGATAAGCAGCGGATTGGTTACCCCTCTATTTCCCGGTTGTCAATTTTTCGTTTGAGGTAGTAGTAGGTTTCCATCTGGGAGCGGATGGGAATATCGCTGGAGGTGCGACGGTAGTGGTTCGTCATTTGCGCATCCAGTACCCGGGCTTTCACATTGTCGTTGAGTTGGATGTCGAGATAGTCTTTGATATCTTCTTTGATGGCCGGGTCATACACCGGAAAAGCCGTTTCGACGCGGAAGGAGAGATTGCGCACCATCCAATCGGCACTGGACATCAGCATCAATTCCTTGCCCCCATGATGGAAGAAAAACACCCGCCCGTGTTCTAAGTAGCGATCTACAATACTGACGACCTGTATCTTGTCGCTGTAGCCCGGAATGCCGGCAGCCAGACAACATATACCCCGGATGATGAGATGAATTTCGACGCCCGTCTTTCCCGCTTCGTACAGCTTTTCAATCATTTCGCGGTCTTGCAGGCTGTTCATTTTTAATACAACACGAGCTTTCTTTTTGGCTTTGGCCTGCGCAATTTCAAAATCAATTAATTCCAGCAAACGGCTGCGCAGGTTGAACTGCCCTACCAGGAGGTGCTCAAACGGCTGGAGCGGCTCCTTGCCGGTTTCCAGATAGGAAAACACCCGCGCCATTTCGGCGGTGATGCGTTCATCGGCTGTGAAGAGGCCGTAGTCGGAATACACTTTGGCGGTTTCTTCGTGGTAGTTGCCGGTAGAGAGGTAGCCGTAGAGTTTGGGACCTTTGGGTTCCATTCGGCGCACCAGGCCCAATTTGCAATGCACCTTCAGCCCCGGAAAGCTGTAATGCACCGCCACACCGGCCTTCTCCAGACGCTCGCCCCATTCGATGTTGGCCTCCTCGTCGAAGCGGGCCTTCACCTCAATGAACACTGATACCTGCTTGCCGGCCTTCACGGCGTTGATGAGGGCCTCCATGATGCGCGATTTGCGGGCCACGCGGTACTGTGTGATCTTGATATGCGTCACCTTGGGGTCGCGGGAGGCCTCGTCGAAGAAGCGCACCACGCTGTCGTACGACTGGAACGGGGTGTGAATGAGCTGGTCTTTTTGCCGAATGGCTCTGAAAATATCTTTTGCCATTGTGATGACCGGGTGGGCGAGCGGCTCCATCGGCGGGTACTTGAGGTGCGTCATGCCGAAATCGGGAAAGCGGAAAAAGTCAAAATTGTTGTGATACCGGCCCTCCTGAAGGATATCGTATTTTTCCAGGTCGAAAACCTGTTGAAGCAACTCCAGCAACGGGGCGGGCATTTCGCGATCATAAACAAATCGGGAGGCCGGCCCCACATGGCGCTTGGCTAAGCTATCCTTTATTTTCTGGATCAAATCGCCGGAGTACTCATCGTCAATGTACAGCTCTGCGTCGCGGGTGAGCTTGATGGAAAAGGTGTCCATGATGTCATAGCCGGGAAACATGTAGGAAACGCTGTGCCGCACAATGTCATCCAAAAAAATGACGTCGTAGCGCCCGCCGGGCGAGGGCAGCCGCACAAAGCGCGGCAGGTGGTCGGAGGGAATATTGACAATGGCGTACTGCACCGGGGCATTGGGTTCGTCTTTGCTCTGGAGCACCACGGTGAGGTACAGCGCCCGGTTGATGAGAAAGGGACGGATTTTGTTTTTGACCAACAAAACCGGCTGTACATAGGGCAACATGTGATCCTGAAAGTACTCCTCCACAAAGGTCTTTTGCCGTTCGTTGAGGTCTAAGCGGCGCAGCAGGTGGATGCGATTTTTGCGCAGTTCGGGCACAATTTGTTTTTCCAAAATACGGCTGAACTCCTGCTGTTGCTTGTTGACGATGTGCTGAATTTCGCGCACCACCATTTTGGGCGGTATCTCTAATTCTCTTTTGGTCTTTTTGCCTACGCGCAGGAGGTTGCGCTGGTTGGCCATGCGCACCCGAAAGAACTCGTCCAGATTGGAAGAGTAAATGGCCAGAAACTTGATGCGCTCAAAGAGCGGCACCGTGGGGTCCATCGCTTCCTGAAGTACCCGGTAATTGAACGACAGCCAGCTGATGTCGCGGTGGATAAACGGAACGTGATCTTCCGTTTCAAACAGCGGCAGGTTCGATTTCAGGCGCGATATGGTAAGCATAGTTGCAGCAGTATTTAATAATTAGCATGTACAACGGCGCGAAGAGATTGTTTGCCGCGCCGCGAAATTAAGTATCCAAAACCATTACCCACCTTGCGCGTTTCATTTCTTTTTCATCCGTCAATCATTCTGCACAAAATGCATCATTCCATAACGACCCTCGGTCAGCTCAAAGCTTCCGGTTATCAACCAAAATCCATCAAACAAGAATTGCGCGACAACTTGGTGGGCATCCTCCAACAACGCAAAAAAGTGTTTGAGGGTATCATCGGGTTCGACGATACGGTATTGCCCGACATTGAGCGCGCGGTGCTCTCCCGGCACAACATGCTGTTGCTCGGCTTGCGCGGGCAGGCCAAAACCCGCATCGCCCGCCTGCTCGTACATTTGCTCGACGAGTATGTGCCGGTAGTGGCGGGCAGCGAACTCAACGACGATCCGTTGCATCCCATTTCCCGGTTTGCCAAAGAACTCATTGCCGAAAAAGGCGATGATACCCCCGTGGCCTGGATGCACCGCGACGAGCGCTATGTGGAAAAATTGGCCACCCCCGATGTGAGCGTAGCCGACCTCATCGGCGATGTGGACCCCATCAAGGCCGCCACGCTCAAGCTACCCTACTCCGACGAGCGCGTTATCCATTTCGGCCTCGTGCCGCATTCGCATCGCAGCATATTTGTGATCAATGAATTGCCCGATTTACAGGCCCGTATTCAGGTGTCGTTGTTCAACATCCTGCAGGAAGGCGATATTCAAATCCGGGGTTTCAAACTTCGACTGCCTTTAGACATTCAGTTTGTTTTCACCGCCAACCCCGAAGACTACACCAACCGGGGCAGCATCATCACGCCGCTGAAAGACCGCATCGAAAGCCAGATACTGACTCACTATCCGAAAACGGTGGAAATCGCCCGCCTTATCACCCGGCAGGAAGCTACCCTGGCCGAGGATCAGAAAAAGTCGGTGAAGGTGCCCGATTTGTTGGAGATTTTATTGGAACGCATTTCCTTCACGGCCCGCGAAAGTGAGTGGGTGGATTCCAAAAGCGGCGTATCGGCCCGCTTGAGTATATCGGGGTATGAAAACTTAGTGAGCACTGCCGAGCGCCGCATGCTCATCAACAAAGAAAAATCAACCACAGCCCGCATCACTGATTTCTGGGGTGTGGTGCCCGCCATTACCGGCAAGGTGGAATTGGTATATGAAGGCGAACAGGAAGGCCCGTACCAGGTGGCCATGCACTTGTTCGGCAAAGCGGTGAAAGAATTGTTTTTAGATCATTTCCCCAATCCCGACAAGCTCAAAAAAGGCCGCGATACCGACCCCTACGGCGTGCTTCGCGCCTGGTTCTCAGGAGGCAATGCCGCTCAATTGCTCATAGACGGCAGCGAAAAAGACCACCGTGCCATATTGGAGGGGGTAGCCGGCTTGCGCAAATTGGTGGAAAAAACCCTCAATCTCTCCGGCGAGGAGGCATACCCGTACATGGAATTGGTCCTGCACGGTCTGGCCGAGTTCAATGTGGTGAATAAAGAGATATTAGAAGCCGGCCTCAATTTCCGCGATCTGTTGGCCGGTATGCTCAATGATACCGATTTTGACGAGGAGGATTTTTAGAAGTTAGCTACGAGCTTCGAGTTGCGAGCTTCGAGTTTGCGCGGGATGCACTCGCAGCTATCCAGCCTGCGCGAGCCTGCGCTTGAAGAACTCGCAGCTCGTAGCTATAAAAATAAAAGCCCTTCGTCTGTGCTATTCGCCCGGTCGGTGTTGTTATAGCTAATATTGCATCCAAAACATCACGCATCATGCTATACCTATTGGGCTTTGCCGGCGCCGTACTCAGTTTATTGGCCTGGCTGTACCTCAAAGCAAAGCAAAAAAACACCAGCGGCTTGCCGGCCGGTTTTGTGCTCGCGCTCGGCGCCTATCTCATCGGCCTGTTGATTTCCGGCGCATCGGTTGATTTCAAATTGGGCATTTTCGCGCGGGACATGCTGATCATCGGCGTGTCCGGACTGGCCATGATGGCCATGCTGGCACGGCGCAAAGGCATGGCGCCCGCGTTGATAGCCCTCGTGTTGATATTAGTCTGGGCATTCCAGTTTTGGGTGAAACCCACTTTCCAAAACCAAATCCAGGCAGATGGGATAGAATTGGATAAAGACGGCGAGCTGCTCATTCAACTTACCGAAGGTCGGCAGGTGGAAGAACTGCGCGACTTGGCCACCCGTTTCGGGCTGGAATTAAGTCTCGCATTTGAACCGGCAGATGCGGGCATTACCCAATTGGACGATTACCACCTCGTGAATGTGCCGCCCCGGTACGAACGCCGTCTCGCTCGCGTAAAAAAAGCCTTGAAAGGCTCCGGCGTCGTGGATTGGTTAGAAGAAAACGAGGTGATCCGCGTGGCGCCGATGCCATCTGCGCAACCCGCTCCTGCCCGCCGTCAATACGGCGTTGACGACCCCGGATTGGCCCAACTGTGGGGCTTCGATGCCATGCAAGTGGACCGGCTCTACGAACTGTTGCGCGAGGGCAAGGTGAATCCTAAGAAAAAAGCCCTCATCGCCATATTGGATACCGGTATTGATGCCGGCCACGAAGATATCAAAGCCAACTACCGCTCGTTGCGCAGCACTTACGACAACGACCCCATGAAGCACGGCACACACTGTGCCGGCATAGCCGCTGCGGTGTCGAACAACGGTGTCGGCGTGGCATCTTTCTCCACCGATAATTCCTTTTTTCAGGTGACGAGCATCAAGGTGCTGAATGCCGGCGGGTCGGGTACGCAGCAGTCTATCATTCGCGGCATGATTGAAGCCGCCGATGCGGGCGCCGATGTGATTTCCATGTCATTGGGCGGACGCACCGGTTCGACCAAACAAACGGCTTATGAAAAAGCAGTGCGGTATGCCGCTCAAAAGGGCGCTATTGTGGTGGCGGCTGCGGGCAACTCTAACCGCAATGCGCGCGAGTTTGCACCGGTAAACGCTACGGGCGTCATCGGCGTAAGCGCGGTGGATGTTGAATTGAACCGTGCGGTGTTTTCCAATTTCGTCAGCGACATCGAGTGGGCCGTGGCGGCTCCGGGCGTCAATATCTATTCTACCATTCCGGGCAATCAGTACGCTTCGTTCAACGGCACTTCCATGGCTACGCCTTATGTGGCAGGTTTGGTGGGTTTGCTGAAAAGCATACGCCCCGAACTGACGGCCAAAGAGGTTTATACGCTGTTGAAAGACACGGGCAAAGACACCAAAAACACCCGTGAGACCGGCCGGCTCATCCAGCCGGAACAGGCATTGCGGCAGTTGTTGCGATAGAAGCGTCAGGCTATTTCCTGCACCCGTACTTCAATGCGGCGGCGCGTAATTTCCACCTTGCGTTTGAGATGGTGAAAAAAAGCGGTGCGCACATGCTCGGCCTGCGCGCTCATGGGTACCGACTTGCTGATGAGGCGCTTAAACCAGTCGTCCACAAAACGACAGATGCGCGGGTCGGTGGTGGTGAGGTAATTGGGGTCGCCGAAGGTGGAAAATACCATTTGTGCGCGCGGCGAATCCACTAATATGGTATTGTTGGTATAAAGCGTGTCGTTGTGCAGCAAGCGGAACGGCGAGCCTTGTTCCGGGGTTTGGCGCGGCTTGAACTTGCGCCCCGCTTCGGCCATAGCGCAGAGGTGGACGGCCAGCTGATCGAGCCGGTCGCAGAGCATCAGCGCCTGTTCGGCCTCGGCAATGACGCCGCTGTTGAAATGGTGTTCGATCTGATTGAGCGTATTGTCGAAGATGTTGATGCTCCACAACTCGGTGGTATCTAAGCGAAAATAAAGGTCGAGAATTTCCTGCCCCAGCTTCACGGCATGCGGCGGAATGAGGTGCAGCGCAAAAGGCTGCTGTCGCAAATAATCGAAGGCCCACACCGTGCGGCCCCAAACATAGAGCTTAAAGATAGCGAGGTCGGGAAAAAGGAAATAGTAAAACACCGGAATTTCAGAAGAGGTGTAATAGACTTTGGTATCCCGAAAATTGTCCAATCGGCTGAGATTGCGATGCAACTCCAGCAGATAGTCGTCAATGCTGCTGATGGGAGTAGAAAAAGCGCTGAGCGAAAAGTAAAAGGTATCGGAGCCGCCCAGTACGAGTTCGTCCAATGAAATGCGGAAGTGTTTGGCCAGCAGGGCTACTTCGGAGGGGCTGAGCAGGGTGTCGCCGCGGAGGCGCCGATAGATGGCATCTTTACTGACATTCAGTAATTTACACAACGCCTCCACTGCCTCCGATTTTTTAGAAAAGGCAGCACTGATGCGATCCAACAGTTGTTGTTGTAAATTTTCCTGCATAATGATAAAGGCGTATAGAGCGGTTAAAAATGGGGATAAATCATATCTTGCGCAAACTTCGGCTGAAAAAAACACGTCTTTGCTGAAAAAAACTCACAACCATGCGTCTATACCGTTTACCGCTCATTTTCACAATGGCCTGTTTTTTTCAATTCGGCTTCACCGCATACACCGCCGCTCAGGTGCAAAAAACCACCGTAACACAGGGCGTCATGCTTCGCGTTGAGATGAAAGACGGCAATGTAATAGTGGGGCGCCGGTTGGCGATGACGGAAGACGACCTTATCCTCGATACGCCGGCTTACGGAAAACTGAGCATTCCTTTAGACGACATTCGCGAGATCAGGGAAATCCCGGAAAGGGATGTGGTGGGCGGGAACTATTGGCACTACAACTACGCCGCCAACCAGAATTTTGTAAGCCCCAATGCCTTCGGCTTGCGCAAAAACGAATGGCAATACCACAATTTTATGTTGGCTTTCAACCAGTTGAGCTACGGGATCACCGATAAGTTGAGTATTCATGCGGCTACGGAGCTGATCAGCCCCATCGTCAGTTTTTCAGAGCAGGAATTCGGCGGACCGGGCTACATGATCCGCCCCCATTACACGTTTACAGTACATCCCGAAAAGGTCGCCATCGGCGCCGGCGTTACATTGATAGGGGTTCCATTCAGCGAAAAATTTATGGATGTGGCAGCGCCCTATGTTGTGGTCAATCTGGGCAATCGCAATACGTATGCAAACATCAGCGCCGGCTGGGCTTTTGGCAAAAGGGACAACTTCTTTTTTTTCGAACCGCAGCGAAGCTCGCCCCTGATGCTCTCGGCAGGCGGCACAGTACGCCTTTCGAAGCTCGTATCCCTGACCACCGAGAACTGGCTGTGGTCCAATACTTTTGAAAATCTGTTTATGAATACGTTGGGGGTTGCGCTCAGCGGCGAACGCGTCACCTGGCGCATCGGCCTCGTCGGCTTCGGCGATTCTTTCGGTTATTTCGTTGCGCCGATTCCCGTAGCAAGTCTCACGGCGCGGCTCTGATTTGAAAAAATCTCTGTGCTATTGGGCCGAAATTGCGACCTTTGAACGGCGCAATTGCATACAGCCCACATCGCTATGAAAGCCATCATTCCCGTTGCCGGTACCGGCGCCCGCCTCCGTCCGCTCACTTATACGCAGCCCAAACCGCTCATACCGGTTGCGGGCAAACCCATCCTGTCGTACATGATCGAAAAACTGCTCGACATCGGCGTGCAGGAGTTTGTTTTCGTTATTGGGTACCTCGGTGAAAAGATCAAAGACTTTGTGGAGCAAACCTATCCCGGTATTGACAAACAATTCGTTGTGCAGCAAGACCGTCTCGGCTCCGGTCATGCCGTATGGACCGCCAAAGACAAATTCCGGGATGCCGATGAGGTGGTTATCTTTTTTGGAGATGTCATCATTGAGACGGATTTTCGCATAATAATGGAAATGCCAGGCTCGGTCATCGGCGTAAAAAAGGTGCAGGACCCGCGCGAATTCGGCATCGTAGAACTGAATGACAACGGCGCTGTGGTGAGGGTGTCGGAAAAACCTCGCATCCCGAAGTCAGACCTCGCAATGGTGGGTTTTTATAAAATCACCGAAGTACAGGCCCTGATTGACGCTTTGGATTATTATGTTTTTAACATGGAAACCAACGACGAACTACCGCTCACCGATGCCCTCATGCGCATGATGCAACAGGGTGCGCCTTTTACGCCTGTGACGGTGGATCGCTGGTTCGACTGCGGAAAAAAGGAAGTGCTTTTAGAAACCAACGCGCTGCTCCTGCGCCGCGACGACTACGACCCGGAGTCGGTACCCACGTTCGACAACTCCATCATCATACATCCGGTGAGCATCGGCCCGGGGTGCCAGATCGCCAATTCCATCATCGGCCCGCACGTCACTATCGGCCACAATGCCCGCATCTCGGACGCTATTGTGAAAGACTCTATCATCGGCAATTTCGCTGCGCTGAATGAAGTCATTCTGCGTCATTCGGTCATCGGAAACGACACCTCCATCATCGGTATGAAACACAGCCTGAACATCGGAGACAATACAGAAATTGATTTTTCAGAGCGCTGAGACGGCTTATTTTTCTTACTTTTGCGCCTCAAAACCATGCCGGAGATAATGTGTTATCTTCCCAAAAACAATGATCAGCCATGGCGATAATGATAACGGACGAATGTATCAACTGCGGAGCTTGCGAGCCGGAATGTCCGAACAATGCGATTTACGAAGGAGGGCTGGAATGGGCCGTTAACGACGGCACCTCTCTGAGCGGCCTTTATACGCTCGAAGACGGCAAGCAGGTGGATGTAACGGCCAAGCAATTGCCCGTTTCGGATGAATTTTACTACATCGTGCCCGATAAATGCACCGAGTGCGTCGGTTTTCACGAAGAGCCGCAATGTGCCGCCGTCTGCCCGGTAGATTGCTGCGTGCCCGACCCGGAGCGCGTGGAAACAGAGGAGCAACTCCTGCTGCGAAAAGAGCGCTTGCATCTTTGAAAGGCGCTAAGAAAAAAGCCACCCCGAATTGAATCCGGGATGGCTTTTATTTTTATTGAAATCAGAAGCACAATATTACATCATGCCGCCCATACCGCCCATGCCGCCGGGAGGCATTGACATGGCAGCGCCGTTTTTGTCGGCTTTTTCATTGACTACACATTCTGTTGTGAGTACCATACCTGCTATAGAGGAGGCATTTTCCAGCGCTACGCGGGTTACTTTGGTCGGGTCTATGACACCGGCCTTTTTCAGGTCTTCAAACACATCGGTGCGGGCATTGTAGCCGAAGCTGCCTTTGCCTTCCATCACTTTTTGCAACACCACCGAACCTTCCATGCCGGCGTTGTCGGAAATGATGCGCAGCGGCGCTTCGAGCGATTTGCGCACGATCTGAATGCCGATGGTTTCGTCGTCATTGGCGCCGGTGAGGCCGTCTAAGGCATTGATGGCGCGCACCAAGGCTACGCCGCCGCCGGCCACGATGCCTTCTTCCACTGCGGCGCGGGTAGCGTGCAGGGCGTCGTCCACGCGGTCTTTTTTCTCTTTCATCTCTACCTCCGTAGCGGCGCCCACATAAAGGACAGCTACGCCGCCCGACAATTTGGCTAAGCGCTCCTGCAACTTCTCGCGGTCGTAATCGGAAGTAGTGGTTTCGATCTGTTGTTTGATCTGGTTGATGCGCGCTTTGATTTGCTCGGTGTCGCCTTTGCCGTTCACGATGGTGGTATTGTCTTTGTCCACGGTGATTTTTTCGGCCTGACCGAGTTGTTCGAGCGTCGTGTTTTCCAATTTGTAGCCTTTTTCATCGCTGATGACGGTGCCGCCGGTGAGTACGGCGATGTCTTCGAGCATGGCTTTGCGGCGGTCGCCGAATCCGGGAGCTTTTACGGCCACCACTTTGAGATTGGCGCGCAAGCGGTTTACCACCAAAACGCCGAGTGCCTGGCTTTCCACATCTTCAGAGATGAGCAACAGCGGGCGTCCGGCGCCGATCACCTTTTCGAGGATGGGCACGATGTCCTGCATGTTGGAAATCTTCTTGTCGTAGATGAGGATGAGCGGGTTCTCGTACTCGGTGATCATATCGTCGGGGTTGGTCACGAAGTAGGGAGAGAGGTAGCCCCGGTCGAATTGCATGCCGAGCACTTCTTCCACATAAGTGTCGGTGCCTTTGGCTTCTTCTACGGTGATGACGCCGTCTTTCGTTACGCGCTTCATAGCGTCGGCGATGAGCGAGCCGATTTCGTCGTCGTTGTTGGCGGAGATAGAGCCTACCTGACGGATTTTTTCAAAATCGTCGCCGATTTGCTCGGATTGCTTTTTCAAGTCGGCCACAACAACCTTCACGGCCTTGTCCATGCCGCGCTTGAGGTCCATCGGGTTGGCGCCGGCAGTTACGTTTTTCAGGCCCGCGTTGATCATGGCCTGTGCCAGCACGGTGGCGGTGGTGGTGCCGTCGCCGGCGAGGTCGGCCGTTTTGGAGGCCACTTCCTTCACCATTTGGGCGCCCATATTTTCTACGGCGTCTTCCAGTTCTACTTCTTTGGCTACGGTCACGCCGTCTTTGGTGATTTGCGGAGCGCCGAAGCTTTTCTGAATAACGACGTTGCGACCTTTGGGGCCGAGGGTAACTTTCACCGCATTGGCCAGCGCGTCAACGCCGGTGCGGAGTTTTTCCCGGGCATCGCGGTTAAAACTAATTTCTTTTACAGCCATGATGTGCTTGGTTTGGTTTTGTTTGTAAAATAAGGAAGGATTAGATAATGACGAGGATGTCGTCTTCGCGCATGATCATGTAGTCCACACCGTCGAAGTTGATCTCCTGGCCGGCGTACTTGCCGTACAGCACGATATCGCCTGTTTGCACGGTCATCAGATTGCCGTCTTTGCCGGGACCTACCGCCACAACTTCGCCTCTTTGCGGTTTTTCTTTTGCAGTGTCGGGAATAATGATACCGCCTTTGGTTTTTTCTTCAGCCGGAGCAGGCTTGACGACCACTCTGTCGCCTATTGGCTTCATCATAACTTGTGATTTTGGTTATCGTTAGTGAAAAATAATTGTTTGAACAACCTCCCCCTGCACACCTTGTGCCAAATTAGATTTTATGACAGAATTGCAGGGAAATTAGACAAGGCGCGAAGATGAGGCTGTCAGGCCCTGAAAGGCTTTGCCAAAATGGCGCACCGAAATAGACAATTAAGCTACGAAGGCGCAATGCGCGAAGTCTGATTTTTTACTTCGGGTCTTTGCGCCTTCGTGGCTCAACGGATTGGGAATGGAATACAGGAAATTACTGCGTGAGCAGTTGCTCCGTGGCAGCAGCTCCGTCGCCGATGAGGATGGCCGCTACCAGACACAGGGCAAACAGAGCGGCTGCAAGGCCCCATGTGAGTTTTTCGATGAAGTCGGAAGATTTGGCAGCGCCGAACATCTGATTGGCCTGCGAGCCGCCGAATGTAGCATCCACACCGCCTCCCTTAGGGTTTTGTATCAAAACAGAAATCATCAGCAATATGCCGATGAAAGCGATCAGGACGGTCAAAGCAGTTAACATGATCAGTTATTTTTTAGATTTTGAATTTGGCGCGCAAAGTACGCGCTTTTCTCCGGAAAAATCAAACACAAACGTTCATACATTTCTATCGCCTTGCCGGTGTGCCCCTGCCGGGCCAGCAGTGCCGCCAGTGTTTCGGAGGCTACAGCCTCTTTTTCTTCCACGCTGCGATCCGCCATATCGCGCAAATCGGGCAGACTGTAATCCTTTGTTTCCGGTGCTTCCGTTTGCTTTTCTTCCGGCTCGGCGAAGGGCGTTTCTGTCGCGGCAGGCGGTGCGGTCGGTGGCAGTATAGTCAATGTATGCAGGCGTTTCCAACTGCGAAAACCGGATTTGCTCATAGGCTCAGGGGTATGAATTTCAACATGATCAATGGGTTCCGGGTCTCCATCCGACCGGCTTTCGGCAGGCGGGGTGGGGGAGGTGTCCGGTTGGAGCGCGGGCGAAGCATCCGGGAGCGCGTCCTCACTGTCGGCTTCGTTGGCCGGCATGTCAGGTGACAAATTTTCAGTCGAAGGCAAGGGTTTCTTCCTCTTTTCGGGAGCTGTTAACGGCGTCTGTACAACCTCCGCAGGCATTATCGTTTCTCTCATTCCGGCAAGGCGGGCCTCCAGTTCCGACAGCGGCTTGAGTTCAAATACTTCCTCTGAGGCCGGGGGGGATGCGGTTTGCGCGGCTGCGTCTATGCGCAGTATCTGCCCGCGCAGGAATGCGCGATCAATGCTGTGTGCCGCCGTGCGCGACAAAATGGCCGGATAATCTTTTTGCTCCGCTATCCGGCTTTTGTACAAAAGCAACTGATGCACATGCGCACAATAGGGGTACTCCAATGCCAGTGTTTTCAGCTCCTGATAGGATACCCGCTGCAATTGTTCCGGATGTTGAAGATACTTAATGAGGTGGTCGGCTGTCATAACCCTGCGTTTTCAGTGCAAAGGTAAGTATTTGGTTAGAGACAATGTATGTGTTGTCTCTACCGGGCAGGGCAATCGCATAAAAACCTGCGATTGCCCTGGACGGGGACGCTGCGGCGTAC
>JAHBTW010000012.1 GCA_019638385.1 Saprospiraceae bacterium
CCGCCTGCTGCGGGAGTTCCCTCATGCCTCGCCCGATGCCACTTATGTAGTGTCGGTGTGGGACTGGCCGGCGGGTATGTATGTGTTGCAGTGTGTGAGCGGCGGGCAGGTGCTGGCGGTGGAGCAATTTATGAAGCAGTAGGCGTGTGTGAGGCGATTACTTCGAGTGATCGCCTCACTTTCCCGGCACTGGAGTGAGGTCTCACTTTCTTCGCAGGCCCGGTGCTAACTAAGTCAGGAGATCACCTTGAAGTGATCGCCTGACCGCGCAGCATAGCATCTGTGGACAAATAACGCCCGGCGCCGTCACACGGCTGCTTCCTCCAATTCCCGTGTTTCTACAGACGCTACCCCATGACCGTCGCCGCCCCGGTATGCTTCTATGGGCTTGGTGCCGATTCGTTTTTGGCGGCGCAGATCGCCCTTGATCCAGTCCATGATGTAATATACCACCGGTACCACCACGAGCGTGAGCAGCATAGAACTGGTAAGACCTCCGATCAATGCCCATGCCAAACCGTTTTTCCACTCTGCACCGGCGCCTTTGGCCAGTGCAATGGGCATCATGCCGAAAACCATGGCAATGGTGGTCATAAGGATGGGGCGCAAACGGATTCGACCGGCCAGAATGAGCGAATCGAACGTGCCGAAACCCTCCGTTTTCATCTGGTTGGCAAAGTCCACCAACAGGATGGCGTTTTTGGCCACCAAACCCACCAGCATGATGATCCCCACAATGGAAAACAAGTCGAGGATTTGCATCGTCAGCGCCATCGCCAACAAAGCGCCCACCATGGCCACGGGGATGGAAAAGAGCACGACGAAGGGATACACCCAGTTGTCGTAGAGGGCTACCATGATGAGATATACGAACAGAATGGCCGATATAAATGCCAAGCCCAAACTGCCGAAGCCTTCCTCCTGCGCTTTGAGGTCGCCGTCGTAAGCGATGGAAATCCCTGCCGGCGGTGGGTTTTGGGCAATGATCTCCTGAATTTCGGCGCCGATGGTCCCCGATGGCCGCCCCAATACTTTGGATTGCAGCGTAACGGAGGCAGTGCGGTCTTTGCGCTCCAATTGGGAAGGGCCGGTGGTTTGGGTGACGGTGGCAAACTGATCGAGGCGGATCATCTCTCCGCGCATATTTACAAAACTCAGCCGGTTGATATCGCTCAGACTGCGGCGGTCGAAGGCATCAAGCCGCACATTGATGTCGTACTCGTTGGCGCCGTCGCGGTATTTGGCGTTGGTGTTGCCCGAGAAGGCGGTTTGCATGGAGGCGCCTACGAGTTGCATGTCGAGGCCGAGTTCGGACATTCGTTCGCGGTTGATGCTGACGTTGATTTCGGGATTGCCCTCCTTCACCGTCAGTTCGGCTTCTAATGTACCCGGCACTTTTTTGGCTTTTTCCAACAGGAACTTGGCGTATTGCATGGCATCTTCCAACTGTGCCGCACTGATGATGATCTGAATGGGCGCCTGGTCTGCACCGCCGAAAAAGCTCACTTGATTGGTAGATACTTTTACGCCGGGCAACTGGCGCTCCAATTCATTGCGCACCTGACTGGCATACACATCGGAGCGAGTACCTTTTCGCTCTTCCAACGGAACCATCCTCACCTGAATTTCGGCCAGATAAGGCGTGCTTTGCCCTCCCAGAAGGCCGGTAGTACGACCGACGGTGGTGAAGATATTGGTGACTTCGCGCTTTTCCGACAACAACTGCTCTACCCGCTGTGCGGCGAGATTGGTCTCTTTGAGTGTGGCATCCTTGGGCAATTCAATTTGTATGATAAATTCTCCCCGGTCGCTGTTGCCGAAGAATGCGGTACCGATGAATCCGCCGGCCACCAGACCGAATGAACCGAAAAACAACAGCGCGGTGAGGCCCAGCACAATGGCTTTGTGCCGCAGCGACCAACGCAACAACCGGGTATATGCCTCGGTAAGATGGTGCAACATGCGCTCGAAAGCGAGGAAAAATGCCCCGAAAATGTTTTTACCGCTCAGGTTCGTCACTTTGGAAAAACGCGAGGCCAACATCGGCGTGATCGTAAACGACACCACCAAACTCATGAGCGTGGAAAACACCACCACCCAGGCAAACTGTCCAATGATATTGCCCACAATACCGCCCGACAGGGCCATCGGCAAAAACACCACCACGTCCACCAAAGTAATGGATAAAGCGGTGAAGCCGATCTCGTTGCGGCCTACCAGAGCGGCTACCCGGCGGTCTTTGCCCATTTCCATGTGCCGGTATATGTTTTCCAACACCACGATACTATCGTCCACCAGGATACCAATAACGAGCGACATGGCCAGCAGGGTCATCAGGTTGAGGGTGAAATCAAACAGGTACATGCCGATAAAAGTAGAAACCAAAGAGGCCGGAATGGCCACCATGATAATGAGAGAGTTGCGCAGGCTGTGCAGAAAAACGAGCATTACCAATGCCACGAGCACAATGGCCAGGCTCAGGTCGTGTATCACTGCGTCCACGGCTTCGTTGGTAAAGTCGGTGGAGTCGTTGCCAATTTCAAAGTTGAGTTTTTCGGCGCTATATACCGTTTTAAGCTTCTCCATTTCCTCCTTCACTCCTTCGGATACCGCTACAGAGTTGGCGTCATTTTGCTTTTGAATGAGGATACCGATGGCGCCTCTGCCGTTGAGGCGGTTGATGTCGTCGGCGTCTTTTTGTACATCCTGTACATCGGCCACATCGGAGAGTTTGATGGAAAGGCCGTTGGGTTGGGTGTAGAGTGAGAGGTTGCGCAGGTCGTCCAATGTTTGAAATTTGCCGGCAAGGCGCACTAAAATTTGCTCTCTTTCACTTTTGATTTTCCCGGTGGGGAAGTCTAAGTTGGCCGCCTGAATGGCTTGCACCACCTGCAGCAGGGAGAGGTTGTTTTGCTCCAACTTATCGCGGTTCACCTGCACCTGAATTTCGCGTTCCTGCCCGCCCACGAGCGTTACCTGACCCACCCCTTCCACGCGGGAAAGGGCCGGTTTGATACGCTGTTTCATCAAATCATACAAAGCTGCGGAAGACAGTTCGGCATTGCCGGCGATGCTCATGATGGGAAACTCATCGGAAGCAAACTTGGATACGATCGGCGCTTTGGCATCGGTGGGCAGGGTTGCCTCTATGGCGTTGATTTTGCGCTGCGCCTCCTGCAGTAATAAGTCAATTTTGGCATCCTGTTTAAATTCTACCGTGATCAAAGACAGGCTCTCGAATGAAGTGGAGCGGATACCGGATATCTTTTCCACTCCTGAAATGGCGTCTTCAATGATTTTGGTCACGTTGTTTTCCACCTCCGTAGGCGATGCGCCCGGATATACGGTGGAGATAAAAATGATAGGCGCCGAAAACTTGGGTATCAACTCGTAGCTGAGCTTCGAGTAAGAGATCAATCCCAGTATGCCGAGTACCGTAAATGCTACGATGATCAGCGAGGGGCGTTTTATGGCTATTTCGGTGATAGACATGGTTATTTTTTTTGAGTGTTTTGTTTAGGAACGTGTCGTGAATAACTTACCGATTTGGTCGGCCTCTTTTTCCATCATACTGCGTTGCTTCGTCGGTCAGGTAGCGCTGCTATCTTCCCTCCTTGCGCCTTGTCTGATGAAAAAACAGCCTCGCCGAAATCAGGCAACTTATTCACGCCACGCTCCTTAGCTATGAGTCTTGCGGCTTTTGCAAAGCCAATCGGGCGCTATCGCTGCGATGTTTGCATTGCTTCTGCTTGCACTTTCATTCCGTCCTCCAGATTGATCTGGCCTGCCACCACGATGGTGTCGCCATCCGAGAGGCCGCTCTGCACCGCTACGAAATTGCCGTAGATATTGCCGAGTTCCACTTTTCTGAGACGAGCTACGCCGTTTTCGACCACAAATACGCTGGCGTCGCGCACACTGCCGATCACTGCTTCGCGCGGCAGCGCAGCTACATTCACCGAACTGCCGCTGCTGAAAAAAGCGTGGCCGTTCATGCCGGCTTTGAGCGGCGCTCCGGCGGGGTTGTTCAATTCAATTTCCACCAAAAAGCGCTTGGAGTTGTCAGATTTCACAGAGATGTAAGTGACCTCTCCGGTAAAGCGACGCTCTGGATACAGGTCGGCAGAGAGTTGTACTTTCTGGCCGGTTTTCACTTGTACGACCTCTTCTTCGCGCAGGTTGGCCTGGAACTTGAGCCGATTCACGTTCACTATGTTCAGTATTTGCATGCCCGACCCGATGTAGGCGCCTTTCTCGACCGTTTTGCCGGAAACGACGCCCGAAATGGGTGCTTTGATCACCGTAAGGCTGAGTTGTTTTTCTAAGCCCTTTATTTCGGCTTTCAGGTTTTCTACGCCGATTTCGGCGTCGTTTACCTGTTGTTGCGTCACGCCGCCCTCACCGATGAGGTTTTTGAGACGGGCGAGGTCGCTCTCCGCTTTTTTCAGGTTCAACTTAGTAATGTCAAGCTGGTTTTTGAGCAGGTCGTTGTCAACGGCGAGTATCACGGCGCCTTCGTTTACAAATGACCCGTCTTTCACGTTGAGTTGCGTGATGCGGCCCTGCACGTCGGAGATGAGCGCCAGTTCTTTAAACGGCTGAAACGCGCCGGATGCATCGAAGTCGGCGCGCACGTCCTGGCGGCCCAGCATGGCGGTTTTCACCGGAATGACTTCATTGCGCTCCTGAGCAAGCTCTGCCTGCTCGTTGATGACTTTTTTGTTTTCGCCCAATTTCCAGACAATAGCGGCGAGCGCTGCTCCGGCAATGAGGAGGAAGGATAGGATTCGGATGACTTTTTTCATTTGATTATTTATTGAGTAGTTGAAGCAATCGCCCGTTGGCGTATTCAAGATCGAGGCTTGCCCATTTGTATTGGAGCAGTGCCGCCAGGTAATTGGTTTGCACCTCCCGCATAGCGGTTTCGGCGCTGAGCACCTCGGTGATGGAGGCTATTCCTTCGCGGAAACGCTTCTGCGTGACGGTATAAACTTCCTCCGCCATGCGGCGATTTTCCTTTTGGGAAACGAGGCTGTTGTAGTTGGATTCCAACTGGAGCAGCGCGTTGCTGTACTGGTATTCCAGCCCGTTGAGTGCATTTTGACGGTCTTTCTCGTTTTGGAGCAGTTCCAGATTGTCTTGTTGCATGCGGTAGTTTTTGCGCAAGCCGTCGAAGATGGGCACTTTGATGTTGATGCCCATCATGGCGAAATCGAACCACTGCTTATTGTCGCCCAACTCCCGAAAGCTGTTGCCCTGCCCTTGTACGGTATAGCCGGCAAAGAAGCGGGCGGAGGGGATGTACTCCGCGCGCGTTTTTTCGTATTGCAGTTTGAGGAGTTCCTTTTGTTCGTCAATGATGGCGACGTCAACTTTGTTGGTGTAGCCCGGCGTGAGCGCTTCCTGCACGGCAGCGGCGGGCAGGTCGTCGTTTTGGAGCGTGTCGGTCAGCACGATGACCGCGTCCAAAGGCATGGCCATGGCGTACTTGAGGCCGCGGAGCGTTTGCTGGTATTGCAGTTCGAGGTTGCGGAGCTGGGTTTCGAGGCTGCTGCGATTGACGCGCAGTTGGTCCACATCCAACTTTTTGGCAAAGCCGTTTTGATACTGCAATTCAGTAGCCCGCAGCAATCCGTCCACCTGGTCGAGGTTGGCCTGAATGACGGCGCGTTGCCGGCCCAGGATTTGTGCCTGGTAATAAATTTTCGCCACGTTGTAGGCCACGTCTTCCTGTGTTTTGGCTTCGACGAGGCGGTTGAAGGAGGCGAGCTTTTTCGCGCCCTTCACTCCGAGCCAGAAGCTGTGGTCGTAAATCATCTGGCTCAGTTCCACGCCGGCGGTGGCACTGAGCGCCGTGCCGAACTGAACCGGCAACAACTCTTCGGGCCGGCCGTCGAAGAAGTTGGGGATCAACTGCGTAGGCAACTTGATGTTGTAG
Source organism: Saprospiraceae bacterium (assembly GCA_019638385.1). Classification (GTDB taxonomy): domain Bacteria; phylum Bacteroidota; class Bacteroidia; order Chitinophagales; family Saprospiraceae; genus UBA2329. Next base: position 5,939 of record JAHBTW010000012.1, read on the forward strand.
GTGAAATTGCCGCTGCCGTTCACCTGCGGGAGCGCGGTGGAGAGGTACTCCTTGATGAGGTAGTCGCCTTTGCTCACCTCCAGCGCAGCGCGGTGAATCTGCGGGTTGTTCTGGATGGCATACTGCACGCTGTTCTGCAACGAAAGCGGCTGCTGCGCGTGGATTGCCGCTGCCACAAAGAGCAGCAGCACGGCCATTACCGGCGCTAAAAGCTGCCGGGCAAGGCGGTTGGTTGTTTGGAGATTGTCGGGTATCATGGTCGAGTGAGATTTTACAATTCAGAAAGATATTCTTGTAGCTTTTTCAGTCCTTTCGGAGATACAATACCGCGCAGGTGGTATTGTATAAACTCCCGGTAGAGCACGCTCCAGTGGTATTCAGCAGTGGGAAACGATTGGTCGTCCAGCAGCACCGCGGTACTGCCTACATACAGCCGGGCAATGATGTCGGGGTCAAAATCGTCGCGATACAGCCCTTCTTTTTTGCCGCGTTCCAGATTGGCGCGCACCACATTATAAACGTACTCAAACTGAGAACGCTCCACTACTTGCCAGGCTTCGGGGTAGTATTTTTTCATGTCGAAAATGGTAGCGGGCGACATTTGCTGCAACTGCACAATGACGTGCCGCGCAATTCCCATTACCTCCTCCAGTGCATCATTTGCCCCCCGGCATATACCCGTCACTGCGTCCGCCTCTTCGCATTGGTGGTTGCTGATGACCTGTGTAATCAAGTCCTCCTTGTTCTCGAAGTATTGGTAAAGCGTTTTTTTGGAGATGCCCAGTTCGCGGGTCACATCGTCCATGCTCACGCTTTTTATCCCCAATCGCAGGAACAAGGCTTCCGCCTTTTTCAGGATGGCTATTTTCGGATCAGAATGGTCATTTGAATTCATACGGGCAGGAAACTCCGGAAACTTTATAATAGTTTAAAGTTTCCGAAGTTTTTTTTCATTTCTCGACGAACGGCGGGGAAATTGGCAAAGGGCGATGCGCCGAGCGCCGTATTGAGCATGGCCGAAATGCGGCTCGTGCTGAGCGAGGCCGAAGTGCCTGCCGAAGCAAGCCGAGGTGCAAATGGAGCGAAGCGACATCCCGATGACCGCGCCCAAGGCGTGGGGAAGGCAAATTGGCAAAACTTGCCCACCACGCCTTCGTCGTGGCAAGCCGCTGCCCCCCTACCGAGCTACTGAGAAAACGTTTTTCCCGCTTTTGCGTTTTCATTGTTTCTGAATTCAACGCCATGATACAACAAGCCGAAGCGCTTATACCCACCAAGTGGGGCAATTTTAGAATGCTGGCCTTCTCCGACAAACCGAACGACTGGATGCCTCACTTAGCCCTCATCTACGAAAACACGAATATGGAGGGCGCCGTACTCACCCGCATTCACTCCGAATGCATCACCGGCGACCTCTTCGGCTCCCGCCGCTGCGACTGCGGCGAGCAGCTCTACAGCGCCATGGAACTCGCGGCCCGCGAAGGCGGCATCGTCATTTACCTGCGTCAGGAAGGCCGGGGCATCGGCATCATCAACAAACTCAAAGCTTATAACCTGCAAGATCTCGGCCTCAGCACCGTGGACGCCAACCTGCACCTCGGCCTTCAGGTAGATGCCCGCGACTACCACATCGCCATTGACATCCTCAAAGCGCTCAATATTACTAAAGTACGCCTGCTCACCAACAACCCCGACAAAATTGAAGTGTTTGATCGCTCCGGCATTCAACTCGTGGACCGCGTGCCCTTAGTCATTGCGCCCCACGCCGAAAACCGGGGGTATCTGCAAACCAAACGGGAAGAAATGGGGCACCTCTTTTAGGAACGTGGCGTGAATCAATCAAACCTCGAATGGCCAAAAGCAACCAACAACCAAGAGAAGGAAGAGCATCCGGAAATAGAGCGCCTACGGAGGCCCCGCCTTCCAATTGGCGCGATCAGATAAACGCTCTGCGGCATTTGCCGCCGTTTTTCCGCCTGATATGGCGCACCCATCCCGGCATGGCCGTGGGCAATATTTTTTTAAGACTCATCAAGTCGGCCATCCCGCTGCTCAGCTTGTATGTAGGCAAACTCATCATTGACGAAGTCATCCGACTCATGGGCGCGGGCGGCGGCGATCTGAACTACCTGTGGCTGTTGGTAGGCGCAGAGTTGGGCCTTGCCGTTGTGTCCGATCTGCTCAACCGCGGCATTACCCTGCTCGACGGCCTGCTCGGCGACCTGTTTTCCAACCACACCTCCGAGCAACTCATCCGCCACGCTGCTACCCTTGACCTGTATCAGTTTGAAGACCCCGAGTTTTATGACAAATTGGAACGCGCCCGCCGCGAAACCACCGGCCGCACCGTACTCATGTCTATGGCGCTTTCCCAAATGCAAGACCTCATCAGCGTATTGTTTCTTGGCGCGGGCTTAGTGGCGTTCAATCCCTGGCTCATCCTCATTTTGGCACTGGCCGTCATTCCCTCTTTTTTGGGCGAATCGTATTTCAACCAACAAAGCTATTCCCTCACCCGCGGCTGGACGCCCGAACGGCGCGAACTCGACTACCTGCGCTACATCGGGGCGAGCGACCAAACCGCCAAAGAAGTAAAGGTGTTCGGGCTGTCCGACTTCCTCGCCGATCGGTTCGCCAGGGTTTCCGCGCGGTATTATCAGGCCAACAAGTCGCTGTCGGTGCGGCGGGCCGGATGGGGTGCTGTATTCTCCGCAGGGGGTACGCTGTCGTATTACGGCGCTTATGTTTTTATTTTGTTGGAAACCGTCAGCGGACAAATCAGCGTGGGCACGCTCACCTTCCTCGCCGGCTCGTTCAGCCGGATGCACGGCACGCTGCAAGGCATCATGAGCCGGTTTTCGCGCATTGCGGAGGGGGCGCTTTATTTGCAGGATTTATTTTCATTTTTTGAAATCAAACCCTCCATCGTCTCCCGGCCCGATGCGCGGCCTTTTCCCCGCCCCATGCGCGAGGGCTTTGTGTTTGAAAACGTGGGTTTCAAATACCCCAACAGCGAGCGCTGGGCCTTGCGGGGTTTATCGTTCCGCCTTCGTGCCGGCGAAAAACTGGCCTTAGTAGGCGAAAACGGCGCGGGCAAAACCACGCTGGTGAAACTGCTCGCCCTGCTCTACGAACCCGTGGAGGGCCGCATCCTCATTGATGGAATTGACATTCGCGAGTACGACCTCGACGACCTGCGCCGCAACATCGGCATCATTTTTCAGGACTACATGCGCTTCCAACTCAACGTATCCGAAAACATTGCCATCGGTGATATCGAAGCCGTGGAGCGGCTCGCGCCTATACAGGAAGCCGCACAAAAAAGTCTGGCCGATTCCGTGATAGATGAACTCCCCAAAAAATACCGCCAAATGCTGGGCAAACGCTTTGCCGACGGTGTAGAACTCTCCGGCGGCCAATGGCAAAAAATCGCTCTCGCCCGCGCCTACATGCGCGACGCCCAACTCCTCATCCTCGACGAACCCACCGCCGCATTGGATGCCCGCGCCGAACACGAAGTCTTTCAACGCTTCTCCGAACTCATCGAAGGTCGTACCGCCGTACTCATTTCACACCGATTCTCCACCGTGCGCATGGCCGACCGGATTCTCTTCCTCGAAAACGGCGGCCTCCTCGAAATGGGCAGCCACGATGAGTTGTTGGCCCAAAACGGCAAATACGCCGAGCTGTTTCTCCTGCAGGCGAAGGGGTATGTGTAAGTGATACCGCTGCCACGCATCATGGTGTAATTTGTGATGCACACGTCACCCAACAACAATGTCGCGGGGCCGGAGCATTTTGCCTATCTTTGCCGCAAATCCAGTGCGGAGCGGAAGCTCCGATTGCTCGCGCATGACCAACGTATTCAAAATAGCCCGCATTCCGGCACAGGCCATCTCCGTGCTGTTGCATCCTTTGCTGATGCCTACCTATATGTTGGCTCTGCTGTTGTTGGTGAACCCCTATCTCTTCGGGGTGAATCACATCGGCGACATGAACAGCCGGGTGTTGTTGTTGCGGGTATTTGCCTCCACATATTTTATTCCGGCCATTGCCATTGTGATGCTGCGCTTGCTGGGGCTTATTGAGTCGTTGGAGATACGGGATCGCCGGGAGCGCACCATTCCCTACATCATCACGGGGGTATTTTACCTGTGGTTGTTTCGCAACTTATTGGGCAACGCACAAATCCCGACAGCTTACACCATCTTCATGCTGGGCGCCACCATCGGGTTGTTTTTGGCTTTTTTTATCAATATTTTTTCCAAAATAAGCGCCCATGCCGTAGGGATGGGCGGCCTGCTGGGGATGGTGCTCATCACCATGTTTTATTTCAGTTACGACACGTTCAGCCTTCAAACTGCATGGTTCGGTATGCTGCATTTCAATATGGTGGTGGTACTGTTGGTCGTGCTGTTGGCGGCGGGCATGGTGGGCAGTTCGCGGCTGTACCTCGACGCGCATGAGCCGTCGGAAGTGTACGGCGGGTTTGCGGTAGGTTTTTTGTCGCAGTTGATCGCGCTGCGCATCATGTTTTAGTTTTATTTCAAATACAAGATTATGGAGCAAAAGAAAGCGCTCATTGTGGGCGGCGGCCTGGTCGGAGCGCTATGGGCAGTTTTTCTGGCGAAGCGCGGCTATGTAGTAGATGTATATGAGCGTCGGGGCGATATGCGCGCCGCAGGGTATAGCGGCGGGCGGTCTATCAACTTAGCCATGAGCCACCGGGGCTGGCGAGCCGTAGAAAAAGCCGGCATTCTGGAGGAACTGCGCAAGGTGGCCATTCCCATGCACGGCCGCATGATGCACAGCCCGACCGGGGAACTAACCTTTCAGCAATATGGCAAGGAAGGCGAGGCCATTTACTCCGTTTCGCGCGGCGGGTTGAATCTGGAATTGCTGCGCATTGCCGACAATTTTGAGCACGTGCGTTTTCATTTTCATCAAAAATGCAACGGCATTGACCCCGAACAAGGCATTGCTCATTTTGAACATACCCTTACCGGAGAGCTTACCACGGTGAAATCGCCGCTCATTTTCGGTACCGACGGCGCTTTTTCTGCGGTGCGGGCAAGTCTTCAAAATCGCCCGCGATTCAATTATTCCCAATCTTACTTAGACTACGGCTACAAAGAACTGAGCATTCCGCCCGGCCCGGAGGGGTTCAGGATGGAGGCCCATGCACTGCATATCTGGCCGAGAGGCAACTTTATGCTCATTGCGCTGCCCAACATGGATCGCAGCTTCACCTGCACGCTGTTTATGCCTTTTGACGGCGAGATTTCTTTTGAAAGCCTTCAAACCGACGAGCAAGTAGCCGCTTTTTTCAATCGCTTTTTTGCCGACGCCGTACCGCTCATGCCCGGTTTGTTGGAAGATTTCAGAGAGAACCCCACTTCTGCACTGGCTACCGTGCGTTGCAGCCCCTGGCATGTGGCCGACCGGGTACTTTTGTTGGGAGATGCCGCGCACGCCATTGTGCCATTTTTTGGGCAGGGCATGAACGCCGGATTTGAAGATTGCACCCTGCTGGACGAACTCCTGACTGCGCACGGCGAGCGCTGGGAAGAAGTCATTTCCCGCTTCAGCCGGGAGCGCGCGCCCGATGCCGATGCCATTGCCGACCTGGCTTTGCAGAACTTCATTGAGATGCGCGACCTCGTGGCCGATCCGGGCTTTCTGCTGCGCAAACGCATTGCCGCCACGCTCGCCGAGCGCTACCCGGAAGAGTTCATGCCGATGTACTCTATGGTGTCCTTTAGCCATATTCCCTACCGGGAGGCGCTGCGCGCAGGGCAGGAACAAGAGGTGCTCCTGGCCCGCATAGCAGCCGCGCCGGGCATCGAAAACAACATAGAACAGCATCCCGATGTGGACCGTCTGTTTCGGGAGTGGAAAGCCGAAATGACTGTATAGTCCGATCTATTTTTGATCGCATCTTGAAAATTACACCAATGATCATCAAATGATGAAATGCTGAATGATACCCTCCATTTTGCTGCCAAGCTCACACCGCGCCGGGTACTCAATGTACTTAAGGTACTGGCGTCCTTTTACTTCGCCCGCATCACCCGCCGGCCGATACAATGGGGGCTGCCGTTTACCGTATCAATAGAGCCTACCACGGCCTGCAACCTGCGCTGCCCGGAATGCCCCAGCGGCCTGCGCGCTTTCACTCGCCCCACCGGCAACCTGCGCACTGATTTTTTTCGCCGCTTAGTGGACGAACTCGCGCCCGATCTGCTGTACCTCATCTTTTACTTTCAGGGCGAACCTTATATCAATCCCAATTTTTTGGAAATGGTGGCCCACGCCCGCAGCCGTAAAATTTATACCATTACCTCCACCAACGGCCATTTTCTCGACGACGACAACGCTCGCCGAACCGTAGCATCCGGCCTTGATCGCCTCATCATTTCGGTGGACGGCGCCACGCAGGAAGTGTATGAACAATACCGCATCGGCGGGCAATTGGACAAGGTGCTGGAGGGCGCTGCCAATGTTGTGAGGTGGAAAAAGCAACTCCGCTCCGCTACGCCGCATGTCATCTTCCAGTTTCTCGTGGTAAGGCCCAATGAGCATCAAATACCCGACATATACCGCATGGCCCGCGAAATAGGCGTGAACGAGGTAAAGCTGAAAACTGCGCAGGTGTATGATTACCGACAGGGCAATCCGCTCATCCCCCTGCAACAGCGATACGCCCGTTACCGCCCAACCGCAGATGGAGGATACGAGCTGAAAAACAAGCTCCTCAACCATTGCTGGAAACTCTGGCATGCCTGCGTCATCACCTGGGACGGCAAGGTGGCGCCCTGCTGCTTCGACAAAGACGTTTCACATCCGATGGGCAACCTGCGGGAAAATACCTTTCGCGAGGTGTGGCGCGGCGAAGCATATCAAAACTTTCGTCAAAATATTTTCAAAGGTCGAGACCAAATAGATATTTGCACCAACTGCACCGAAGGCTGCAAAGTTTGGGTATAACAATGTGTTTTCGGACTTATTTTTCTACGGTTCCAGCTCCGGCATCTGTACTGAAAAAGAGGCATTTGGATAGTCAACCCTCTTTTTTTTCGTTGATTTTAAAAAAGTTAGCGATTTCCTTGCATTCCGGCGAACCGCGAGCTATCTTTGTTGTTCGGTCAAAAAGGAACAGGCAGGTATATTTTTCCCTACCATATTCATATTCAGGAAATTCCGAAGCGAAGCGGACAAAGGTTCAAAAATCTTTCCGGGCGAAAGCCTGACAACCGCCTCCTTATTACTGATACTAACACCAACGCGAAGGTCGTCCGTTCGGGCTTCTTTTCGTATGTCCTTTGATTAAGCGCCCGGCAGGGCCGGGTGCATCAGGTAGAAATTGAGCTTTTGAGACGTATAAAAACAGCAGCAAAATGACTTACAAGGTAATTATTTCAGGACGGTTGGAATTCGGTAATGCCCGTAGTTGTGAAAAGGCCATGCAGCTTTTCCAAAACCGCTACGATATCATATATCGCACGGATGTCTTTTTGAAATTGGAAGAAGTATTTCAATTAGAACATTCATGCTTGGACCTTTATCGCTTTTCGGCCCAGATAACGGAAAAAACCTGGAACAATACCATCAACCTGCTGGATGAGGTAACCCAATTCGCCATTGCCGGCAAACTCGAAGCGTGGCTCACCGACACCGGGCAGGTGCTTCAGTATCGGGTTATTGAACCCCTTACAGAAAAGACGGCCGTGCGGGCATACCTGCGCGGGCGCAAACTCATCAATGACGGCGGGCACGAAATGGAGGCCATCGGTTCTTTGAGCGAAGCCATAGAAAAATACGAGCGCCATGCGCTGGCTTATGAACGCAGGGGCTTCGTCAATTATCGCTTGCGCAACTACAGCGATGCCTTGTACGATTATAACAAAAGTATCAACATCAACCCTGCCGGCGCCGAAGCATATCTCGGTCGCGCCGTAGTCCATATTGCTCAAAACGATCACGAGGCCGCACTTCCCGATCTTGAAAAAGCCATCAAATTCTCCGTGCCGCTGCAGCCGGTTTATTGGATCGCTCGCCGCATCAAAGGAGACTGCCACCTTGAGCTTAAGCAAAACGAAGCGGCCGTAGCAGAGTATCAACTGTTTCTCAAACGGGCCTTCAAACCGGGCGATGTCAACTTCCTGCGCCGCCGTCGGGCAGGGTTCCGGCTTGGAAAAGCACTGATGGCCCTCCGCAAAAATAAAGAAGCGCTACAGGCATTCGAATATGCCCTTAAAATAGAAAGCGACGATCCCGCCGCTCCTGACGCCGAAGTCAAAACCTGGCACGCGGAGGCGCTCCAACGCTCCAATACGCGGGCTGCTGCGGTGGCGTAAGTATTCAAATTTTACTTTCAGATATTTTGAGGTTTCCAAAAAAGATTGTCGTACCTTTGCGCCACTTTTTTGGAAACCATTTTTTTAACCTTTAAAAGCATTCTTTCAATGCTCGACAACGAAAAAGATATTCAAGACGAGGAGTTGGACATAACTCCCGAAATCGAAGCCTCCGATGATGTGGAGGAGCTCGAACCTGCCATCGAACTAGTGGCGGATGCCGACGATGACGTTGTAATCCCTCACTTAGACGATGAAGTAGAAGAAATTGAGGAAGACGAACCGCTCGAACTTCAGTTGGACCTCGACCTGCCGATTGATACGCCCCACGACGATTACAACTGGGCGTCGTCGAGCAAGCATGGTCCGGGTTACTCCAAGGAGGATTTCAATGCCTTTTTGGAACAGTACGACTCCACTCTTTCCTCCGTACTCGAAAACGAAGTGGTACAAGGGCGCGTCACGGCCATCAACGACGGAGATGTGGTACTCGACATCAGCTACAAATCAGATGGATTGGTGCCGCTTTCCGAGTTCCGCGATATGCCGAACATTCAAATCGGCGACAAGATCGAAGTGTATGTTGAACAGCAGGAGGACGCTCGCGGCCGCTTAGTACTCTCCCGCCGCAAAGCCAAATTGCTCCGCGCCTGGGAACGCATCGTGGATTCCTATACCAACGGTACCATCATTATGGGTACCATTGTAAGCAAAACCAAAGGCGGTCTTATTGCCGACTGCAGCGGGTTGGAAACTTTCCTTCCCGGTTCGCAAATTGACATTAAGCCGATCATTGATTACGATGCATACGTGGGCAAAACCATGGAATTCAAAGTGGTCAAGATCAACGAAACCATCAAGAACGCCGTGGTGTCGCACAAAGCGCTCATCGAAAGCGATCTGGCAGAGCAACGTCAGGCCATTATTTCCGGTCTGGAGCGCGGTCAGGTACTCGAAGGCATCGTGAAGAATATCACCGACTTCGGTGCATTCCTCGATCTGGGCGGCGTGGACGGCTTGCTCTACATCACCGATATTTCATGGGGCCGCATCAACCACCCCAGCGAAGTACTCCAGCTCAACCAAAAGGTGAATGTGGCCGTACTCGACTTCGATGAGAACAAAAAGCGCATTTCGCTCGGCCTCAAGCAATTGATGCCCCACCCCTGGGAGGTGCTCGATCCCACCGTCACGGAGGGTTCTACCGTCAAGGGCCGCATCGTCAATATTGAAGACTACGGCGCGTTTCTCGAAATCTTGCCGGGCGTAGAAGGTCTCATCCACGTTTCGGAAGTTTCCTGGAGCAACCAACCGGTGAACGCCCGCGAATACTTCCGCCTCAACGAAGAGTGCGAAGCCCGCGTGGTAACCATTGATCGCGACGACCGCAAAATGTCGCTCAGCATCAAGCAACTCACCCAGGACCCCTGGAGTGAAATTGCCGATCGCTTCCCGCAAAACAGCGTTCATGCCGGCGAGGTGAAAAACCTCACGCCCTACGGCGTATTTGTGGAACTCGCTCCCGGCATCGGCGGCATGGTACATATCTCCGATCTGTCATGGACCAAGCGCTACGCACATCCTTCCGAATTTACCAAGGTAGGCGAGAAGATCAATGTGATGGTGCTCGATATTGACCGTGATAACCGCAAACTCTCGCTCGGACACAAACAAACAGAGGAAAACCCCTGGGATACCTTCGAAAATGTGTTCCCGGTCGGTTCTTACCACGAAGCTACCGTGCTGCGCCGCGACGACCGGGGCGCCATCGTGCAGCTTCCCTACGGCCTCGAAGCCTTTGCGCCGCTCAAACACATGCGCAAAGACGACGGCGTACTCGCCGACCCGGAAGAAGTGCTCATGGTCAAAGTCATCGAGTTTAACCGCGACGACAAGCGCATCCTCGTTTCTCACTCGCGCTACCTCGAAGACATCCGCCGCGAAGCCGACGAAACCGTCAAAAAAGAACGCGACGAAGAAGTACAACAAAGCCGCGCCGCGGTGAAAAAAGTACAGTCCACCGTAGAAAAAGCCACCCTCGGCGATATGGATGTGTTCTCGCAGTTGAAGGAGCAGTTGCTTACTACTGTTGATAACAAGCCTGATGACGTTCAAGAGGCGGATAAAGAAACAGAAGAGTAAGACAAGACAGTCCAAGTTAGCATAAGGATTCAATAATACAATGTCCGTTTATCGATTTGCGATAGCGGACATTTTTTTGTTTTGCCATTTTGGAGGAATATTTTATATTTGGGCATTGTTTGCTTTTTTGAAATAAAGGGCTGCCTTCGGCAACGATTCGGCACATAAAAAAGGCATATCGAGGAAGGCTCTTTTGTTAAATTCGACCGACAGAATAACCAAAATTGAACGCCATGAAAACGATGCTATCCATCACATTAGTCGTCTGGAGCGCAGTTGCATTATCTGCCCAAGCCGGCAGCCCTCCTGAAAAAAACAATGCATGGCTCGCACAGGCTATCAGCGCGCAGCAAGACAAAAAATTTGACGAGGCCATCTCCTTTCTTCAAAAAATTGATACGGCTATTGCCTTTAAAGACACCGTATTCCTGTTGAAATATCTTTGGGTAGCAGGCGCATCCAACAGGTCTAAAAAAAACGTTCAGGTTCCCGGGATGTGGTTTGACCGCGCCCTGAGTATGAATTGGGAGAACCGGTCGGAAAAAACAGACTCTATTCTAACCCAGATTTACGAAGAGGCAGTTAAACTCTACTCTGCGGAAGACAAGTATTTTAAAATTTTACATCTGCAAGAACGAGGACTTGCCTTGTTTAAAAAAATCTATGGAGAAGGCTCGGAGAAATGGAGCCGGTTTTCAAACGACATTGCTTATGCATACAACAAGGAAGGGGATCATGATAAAGCGTTTCAAATCGCAAATCACACCTTGTCCGTTTGGACGAAAAAAAATGGGGCGGCGAACTCCGTTACGTTGGCTTGTTTAAAAACTCTTGTGGGAATTGAAATAGTAAGAAGAAATGAAAAGGAAGCTCTGGCGTATGTTCAAAAGGGTTTTGACATTTTTTGTCAATTAAATCCAGATCAAGAAAAATATAAATTAGGTCATTACTGGTCGGAAATTGGAACTATTCACTACGAGTTTGATAACTATGATCTGTCTATTGAGGCATACAGAAAAGCCATTCAACACTATTCTGAATATTTTAGCAATCGTCCCCTTAATTTGGCAAATATTTATGATAAAATTGCTGTGGCCCATTATCAAAAGGGGGATTATTATGCTACGATTTATTATACTAAAATGTCGATGTCAATTTTCGTGAAGACATATGGAAATAATAGCCATAAATTGTTTTCCCATCTATCAACAATCGCTGCATGCCAAACAAATTTAAAATTATTTGAAGAAGCGCGCAAATCTATTGAAAAGCAAAGATATGTGATCGGCTACAACCCGAGTCTTCCCAATCCATTCGAGGGCATTAAATTGCCGTTGACAAACTTACTTCACGGTATTTACTTCGAAGCCAAAAACTATTTTTTCTGGTACAAGGAAACGGGGAATGAAGCCTTGTTGGAGCAGGCTTGCCGCGATTTCGATACCGCTATACAACTCATAGAGTACATTCACTCCGGGTTTGAAGCGTCGGGGTCTAAGCAATACTTGCTATCGCGATATTACTATGTTTTTGAACAGGCCTTAAATGCCAATTATGAACTGTACCAATGCACCGGAGATGAAAAAGTATTTGCACGAGTACTGGGCTACACCGAACGCAGCCGCGCCATACTGCTTACCGAAACCCTGCGCCGTTCTGATTCCGGGCGCGTCGCCGGCGTTTCGGAAGCGCTCAGGGATTCCATGAAGCAGGCCCGCAAAGCGATTTTACAGATGGAAAACCGGCGCTACGAATTGCAGAAAACCGATCCCGATGCCCCTGAAATTCTGGACATCAACGAACGCTTATATGTCCGGCAGGAAGCATTGCGGCAGTTGGAAGCAACAGCGGCCCGGCAATATCCGACTTATGCGGCGGCCGGACAATTGCCGGAACCGCCTACGCCGGCACAGATACAGGCCCGGTTGAAACCCGGAGAAGCCTGGCTCTCTTACTTTTGCGGGGAGGACGACCTGTATGCGTTTTTAGTGCGCAAAGACGGCGTTCATTTTGTCCACATCCCCAAAGACTTTCCTTTGGAGCAATGGGTGGAAGAACTTCGCACCGCGGTATATGAGTACCCGCAGCAGCGTTCCGACAGTTTGTTGCAGTTGTACCGCGATCGGGCCTGGGGCTTGTATCAGAAGTTGCTCGGCCCTATGGCCGGCGCTTTACCGGCTCGCCTCACGCTCGCGGTGGATGGCATCCTGGAGCACCTGCCCTTTGAGGCATTGTTGTATCAAGCGGAGGAAGAGGGCGCCCTGCTGAACAGCTACCCCTACCTGTTGCGGCGCCATACGATCTCGCATGTGCCGTCTGCTATCCTGTGGTTGAAGGAGCGGCAGCCGATACAGGACAAAACACAAAATAAGGTGTTGGCATTTGCGCCGGAGTTTCGCGACAAGACAATGGACATGGCGGTTGCCGGGCGCAGGAGCAGCTTAGGCCCCTTGCTGCACAATGACGTAGAGGCCCGTCGTATCCGTCGGCATTTTCGGGCGAAAGTGGTGCAGGGCAGCGCCGCTACGCGGGCGCGATTTGAAGAGATGGCTGCGGCGTACCGGGTGCTGCATTTGGCGACTCACGCCAAAGCCGACGACGAAAACGGGGAATTTTCCTTCCTCGCTTTTTCCGAGACGCCGGATACCGCAGCGAACAGCCGGCTGTATGCCCGCGACCTCTATGCCATGGAGCTGAATGCCGACTTAGTAGTACTGAGTGCCTGCGAAACGGGCATCGGCGAGCTTCGGCGGGGCGAGGGTACGGTGAGCTTAGCTTATGGTTTTGCCAATGCGGGCGTGCGGAGCCTCGTTACGTCTTTGTGGCGGGTGAGCGACAGCGAAACGGCCGACCTCATGGCGCGGTTTTACGCCGGTCTGCGGCGCGGCTTGTCGAAAGACGAGGCCCTGCGGCAAGCCAAACTCGGCTACCTGGCCGAACAAAAATCGTTGCGTGCGCATCCTTTCTTTTGGGCGGCTTTTGTGCCGCAGGGAGATATGACGCCCTTAGATATGCCGGGCGCGCTGCCGGTTCCGCTCCTCGCGGGCGTATTGGCTGCATTGGCTGCGGCGGCGCTCGCCATCCGCTACTACCGCCGCCGGGCAGGCGGGCGCTGAACGCGGTCGGGGAGGATTGTCAGCAGGGTCATTCAGGGCAATCAGGTTTTCTCGGCAGGGCAAGTTAGGCGATCACCCGAAGTGACCACCTACACTTGCCAACTTCACACCCTTTCGATCCGCACACTCACCACCTTGTACTCCGGGCAATTGGCAATGCTGTCATGCACATCGGAGGTGACATTGTTCACCATCAGTTCCGGGAAGTGGAAGGTGGTACTGAGGATGCCTTGTTTCACTTCATCGCTGATATGCGCTTTGACTTTGCACTCGCCGCGGGCGCTTTCGATGCGCACAAAGTCGCCGTTGGAAATGCCTTTTTTGGCGGCGTCTTTGGGGTGAATGAGCAGCAGGTCTTCGCTCACGATGTCCACATTGGGGGTGCGGCGCGTCATGGTGCCGGCGTTGTATTGCTCCAGCACCCGGTTGGTGGTGAGAATGAAGGGATAGTTCTGCGCATAGTCGAGGATTTCGCGGGTCTCCACATATTCGCGGAAGACGAAGCGACCTTTGCCCCGTTTGAACGTATCTATGTGCAGTATTTTGGTATCGGTGCCGTCGGGGGCCACGGGCCATTGTTTGCCGTTGTCGCCGAGTTCATCCCAGCGCACACCGGCGAAGAAGGGCACAATCTGGCTGATCTCTTCCAGCATGCCTTTGGCGGTGTAGGGGCGCTGCGGATAGCCCAAGCGGTTCATCATTTCCACCAAAATCTGTCCGTCTGCCTTGGCATCGCCCACGGGTTCCACCACTTGCTGTACGCGCTGTATGCGGCGCTCGCCGTTGGTGAAGGTGCCTTCTTTTTCCAAAAACGAAGCGCCGGGCAACACGACGTGGGCGTATTTGGCGGTTTCGGTCATAAATATTTCCTGCACCACGAGCAGTTCCAGCGAAGAGAGCGCTTTCACCACATGGTGCGTATTGGGATCGCTTTGCGCCATGTCCTCCCCCATCACCCAGAGGGCTTTCAGTTTACCGGCGAGGGCCGCGTCGTACATTTCGGGAATGGTGAGTCCGACTTTATCGCTCATTTTGGCGCCGTAGAAATCCTCGTAGCGGGCGTGCATCTGCGGGTCGGTGACGTCCATATAGCCGGCGCCCTGATAGGGTTGCGTGCCCATGTCGGCCATGCCTTGCACGTTGTTTTGGCCGCGCAGCGGATTGACGCCGCAACCGGGTTTGCCCACGTTGCCGGTGATCATGGCCAAGTCGGCGATGAGCATGACGGTGTAGGTGCCCTGGTAGTGCTCCGTAACGCCGAGGCCGTGGAACGACATGGCCAATTTTGCGGAAGCATACGTAATAGCGGCCGCCCTTGCCTGTTCTCTCGGTACGCCCGATACAGCCTCGAGGTCGTCTATGTTCAGGCTGAGGATGCCTTCGCAGAATTCATCAAAGCCTTCTGTGCGGTTGGCGATGAAGTCTTTGTCCATCAAATTTTCTTTGATGATGTAGTACAACATCATGTTGAGCACGGCCACGTTGGTGCCGGGACGGAGCTGGAGGTGGTGTGTGGCGTATTGCGCTATTTCGGTGCGGCGCGGATCAATGACGATGAGCGGCGTGCCTTTCATGGCCTTTTGCTTCAGCTTGGCGCCGGTGACGGGGTGGCCCGCTGTCGGATTCGCCCCGATGATCATGATGCATTCAGTGAGTTTCAGGTCGGCGATGGAATTAGTGGCCGCACCGGTGCCGAAAGTGCGCTGCATGCCTAAGGCCGTAGGCGAGTGGCACACGCGGGCGCAACCGTCAATGTTGTTGGTGCCGAAGCAGGCGCGAATGAATTTTTGCATGAGGTAATTCTCCTCGTTGGTACACCGGCTGCTGCTGATACCGGCCACGGCATCGCCGCCGTGTTTTTCTTTGATCTCGGTGAGGCGGGCGGCGAGATAGTCGTACACTTCGTCCCACGAAACCTTTTCCAGTACCCTGTTTTTGCGGATCATCGGATGGCGCAGGCGTTCAGGGTGGTTGTAAAATGCGAAGGCATAGCGGCCTTTGAGGCAGGTGTGCCCGGCGTTGACTTCCGCATTGTAGGGCGCTTGAATGGCCACTACTTTTTGGCCGCTCACTTTTACCTCCAGATTGCAGCCCACGCCGCAGTAGGTACACACGGTGCGCACTTTCTCCTGTGCCACCACCGATTTGGACTGATAAATATCGCTGATGGCCGAGGTGGGGCAAGCCTGCGCGCAGGCGCCGCAGGACACGCACTCCGAATCGAAAAACGACTCGTCCATACCCTTGATGATCTTGCTGTCGAAACCGCGCCCCGCCACGCTGAGTACCAACTGTCCCTGCACCTCGTCGCAGGCGCGCACGCAGCGGTAGCACATGATGCACTTCGAGAGGTCGGAGGTCATGTACGGGTGGCTGAGGTCTTTTGTGCGGTCTAAGTGGGTTTTCCCTTCCGGGTAACGCACCTTGCGAATGCCAACTTGGGCGGCCACATCCTGTAGCTCGCAGTTGCCGTTCACCTCGCAGGTGAGGCAGTCCAAGGGGTGATCGGTGAGCACGAGTTCCATGATGTTGCGGCGCAGCTTGAGCACGCTCTCCGAATCGGGATAGATCATTAGCCCTTCCTCAATGGGCGTATGACAGGAGGCCACGGTTTTGAGGCCGCCATTGCCCGATCGGGCTATTTCCACGCTGCACACGCGGCAGGCGCCGAAGGGTTCGAGGTTGGGCGCATCGCAAAGGGTGGGCACATATTTTTCGCCTTTGTGGCGCTTGAGAAATGCCAGAATGGTTTCGCCGTCGCGAATGTCAAACGCTTTGCCGTTGATGAAGGCCGTTTTGGCGGCTACGGCGGCGGCGGTTTCTTTGGTTAGTGCGGATATCATGGTCAAATCTTTTTAATCGTAAGGTAAGCTGCTTTGCAGTTTAGCTGCCTTCGGCGGTAATCAGCTTCGCAGTTTATCGGTATTAATTTCAAAATCTTTTTCTGTCAAATTCTCAATGTATACCTCAATCTTTTCGATGCATTCCAGAATGTCTTCCAAAAAAACTAGTTCGTCCCTTACTTTCTTGTCAGCCATAAATCCTGATTTCCTGAGACAAAATACGGGTTTTTAATCTCGGCTTAACAGCTTGGTATTCAACTAAGTCCACCTGTATCCCTAAAAGGTCTTCCAATTCGTACTTGATTCCGACAAATTCCAACAGACTAATCTTACTGCCCAATTCAACCAATATGTCCACATCGCTTTCCTTCCCGGCTTTTCCGGTGGCCATTGACCCGAATATTCCCGCGCGCTTTATATCATGCTTGCGCAGGATTGGAATGATTTTATCCTTTATGTCTTCTATTTTCATTCTTTTCAGTTTATTGTACTAAGAGAAATACGGCTCCAACTCGTCCTTGAAATACGTCATCGCATTGCGTACGGGAAGCGGAATGCCGCCGCCGAGCGCGCACAGTGAGCCTTTGGCGAGGGTGTCCACCAAATCATTAAACAACGCTGTGTCAATTTTGTACGATTCGTGTTGGGCTTTGTGCAGCATTTCTTTGCCGCGAACCGAGCCGATTCGGCAGGGGAAGCACTTGCCGCAACTCTCATGCGCCGTGAAGGCAAACAAATGTTCCAAATATTGCACCATCGGGTATTCCTCCGGGACGCCGATGATAGAGGCATGGCCGAGCAGGAAGCCCTGTTGGGCAAAGGATTCAAAGTCTATCGTCAGATCGGGGATTTTATGCACAGGCACCAGACCGCCGAGCGGCCCGCCGATGTGCAGGGCTTTGACCGGCCTGCGAAATCCGCCGCCGAGGCTTTCCACGGCTTTGGCTAAGGGCGTGCCCATATCCACTTCATACAAGCCGGGCCGGTGGAAGGAGCTATCCAAAGAGAGTAGCTTGGTGCCGGAGGAGCGCTGCGTACCTATTTGGGCGAAAGCCTCCCCGCCTTGCGTGAGGATGTAGTACAGGTTGGCCAAACTCTCCACGTTGTTCACCACAGTGGGTTTGCCGAAAAGGCCCTCCTGCGCCGGGTACGGAGGCCGCACACGCACTTCGGGGCGCTTGCCTTCGATGGATTGCAGCAGGGCTGTTTCTTCGCCGCAAATGTAGGCGCCCTGCGCTTTGATGAGTTTGAAATGGAAACTGAAATCGCTACCGAGCAGGTTGTCGCCGTTCAGTCCGGCGGCAGTGAGCGCCTCGATGGTCTCCTGCGTAACGGCAATGGATTCCGGGTATTCGGCGCGGATGTAAATGACGCCCCGTTCGGCGCGGGCGGCATAGCCGGCAATGAGCATACCGAGCAACACAGCGTAGGGCTGTTGTTCCATGAGGTAGCGATCGGAGAACGCGCCGGGGTCGCCTTCGTCAGCATTGCACACGATGAATTTGGGCGTGCCGGGCGCTTTGCGACAAGCGTCCAATTTGAAGGCCATCGGAAAACCTGCCCCGCCCCTGCCCCGCAGACCGGAGGCTTTAATCGTTTGCAGCAGCGCTTCCGGTCCGGCCTGGAGCATGGCGGCAATGGCGGTGCGGCATTCGTCCAATTCAGGAAACGGCGCGGTGAGTACAGGGGTGCCGATGTGCGCCACGCGGTAGTTGTCGGCGCCATCTTGCAAGGCTCCGCCGGCAATTTGAGCGATTTCGGTGGCCGATTTGGCGGAGTAATTCTGGCCACTGATGTGGAAGGCGCTGTTTTCGTGGCAGCGGCCGAGACAACACATTTCGCCGATTTCGTTGGGTTGGAAATGCTTCGACAATGCTGCTTTCACTGCATCCTGCGTACCGGCGAGCAGGCAGGCGCTGCCGTTGCAGACATACGCCTTTTTGCCCTGGTTTTCGGGCCGGGTGAAGTCGTAAAAGGTAGCCGTGCCATATACGTTGGCGTTGCCCACAAGGAACTCCTCCGCGATGCGCTTCAGTCCCTCTTTGTCGGGCGCGCCGGTATCCTCAGAGAGGTTAGCGATTCTTTCGAAGAGGTTATTGGTCAGCCCTTTGCCTTTTCTGGCCGCAAGGGCGGTGAGATTTTTCGACATACCGTTCTATTTGGTTCCGGAATACAAGAGCGCTAAAATACGAACTTACACGGAAATTGGGCCGAAACGATAGGAAAGTGATAAAAGGCATGTGTTCTGAATTGCTATAGATACTTGGAGAAATCGTGTCAAAAAAGGTACATTTCTCTAAGTATTAACCCTTGCAGGCGAGAGATTCATCTCCTACCTCCCCTCTATCCGCCAGCGCTTCACGCCCTGTTTTTTTGATCCGGCGAGGTGGAACGTCTTCGGCTTGGGAAAGATGATCAGCCCAAGCCCGGCGGCAGCCCCGCCAATTACGATTTTGTCGCTGCTGTTGCGGGCGTTCTCGTTGAGCAGAGGACTTCTCCGAGTTGGAGGCCATTGAAAAAGCGCTGCTCGAAGACCGCAACCGCGCCTGGATTCCGCAGATGGAAAAACTCGTCAAAACTACCCCGACGTTCTTCGCAGTAGGCGCCGCCCACCTCGGCGGCAAAACCGGCGTGATTGCACTGTTGCGCCAAAATGGCTACAACGTCACGCCCATTGCCAACGTGGACAACGCGCCCGCCTCGCCGGCGAATGCCCACACAGCATTGCTCACCCACAAATGGCGCATAAACGAAAGCTCCCTGCCGCAAACGCTGGAAGACCTGCTCGACATCGTGCGGCAACAAAACCCCGAACAGGCCCAAATGCTCGAAGCACAAAAAGACATGCTCCTCGAAGACCTGCGCGAAAGCACCGTGGAATACAAGGCCAACGGCCGTTTTGAAATGCTCGTGTTGGGGCAGCGCATCAGCGGCGAATGGCGCATGAGCGACGACCAAAAACAACTCTTCCGCACCGACGAGAGCGGCGAAGAAACCGCCAATGAAGTAGTGGAACTCAACGCCGGGCGCTTGGTCGTCATCAACTCCAAGCAACGGCAATTGATGTATGTGCCTAAGTGACTAATTGGTTCTGTTTAGCTACAAGCCATGATTTACGAGCTTCGAGTTTACGTCGTTCATCTGTGTGTTTAAATAAAAAGTGACGTAGTTGCTGCCGAATCTACTTTTGAGACAGCCTCGGTCGCGGCCGCAAGCGCCACGTTCCCAATGTACCGGCGAGATTCATTCGCCGGAAGCTCGCCCTGCCGGCGCGAGATTTCATCTCCCGTGTTTACCACGCACGGCGTGACTACTATTAGTGAAAAGTACTAAATACTTTGTCGCCTGTTAATTTCCATAAATAAGCCTCAGGATTTCTCGGCCGTCTTCGTCATAATAAACTGTACCTCCGGGATTTTTATCCGACCAGGGCGAGCCAATCACCTTCTCTCTTCGTATGACGTCATACATACCTATAGGGCCGAATTGTACTGCTACGGGATGTGTCGAATCCTTTGGAGACACAGCGATGAAAGACCGCCCGGAGAGATTGTGCGCATTGTCAAAGTAGCTATCCCAGAAGAGCGTAAAGCCTTCGTGCAGGGTATGAGAATCAGTTCGAATTTTTTCCATGTCGAACATAAGATAAATTTGACTCAAAACCTGATTAGGAGTAGCGTTACGAATGTCCAACCGGTTATAATTAATTACCCGGTATGTACGGATGGTATCGAAGGATAAAGGTATTTGACCTGAATCAATCACTTCTTCCGGGCAATCAATAACTTGGCTAAAAATAGCCTCCCGCCCACAATCACGTCCTTCAAAGCAGTACTGGCGGTACTCCAAACGTATGGTGCATCGTGGCTTTACTATTTGAGCGTTGACAATCATTGACTGGCCTACTAAACCGAGCATGAAGAAAAGTATTCGTATCATTTTATATTTTTTGTTGGCGTTAAACTTGACGAACAAAATTAGATAATGCAAAAGCTCTCATGGTTGTTTCATTTCAACTGTTTTTTCATCGACGGCAGGGTGGTTTGAAATCATTTAGAAATGTTGATTCTGACGATGAAGGAAAATATATGGTAATAACTGATGAATTTTGGCCAGATGAATCTCCATAATTATAATATATTTTCGATTTATTCGGATCAATTGTAGCTACTGGACCATTCGAAGATATCCTAAAACGCTGATCATTCCATAAAGCTGTCCACTCAATTGTTATGGCTAATACTTGCCCTGGATTGTGAAACCTGTAAGTGATTTCTCCGTTCATAGTAACGCTATGCCCAGGCGGGGGGACATTAGTAAAAAACCATCCAACTACACCTACGTTAGGCTCACCTGGCAAGGGCGGTTTCATGGTATAAAATGGTTGGGATAGTCTGGGGTCACAATCAATCATTTGCTGAATATACCTCAAGTACTTGTGGAGATGTGCGACTCTTTCGTGCATGTTCGCTTGGCTCCAGTCTATCGGTTTGACAGGTACATAGACCCCATCATTGTCAATCCATTCATTCACTAAATATTCAATCTCTTCAGAAGCGAATCCTGATTCATCGGCTACTAACATAAGACGGATTACGGATTCTATAATTTTAGGTTTTCCCTCAATAAAGTTCCTTCTTTCCCCTATATTGACACGCTCATCAATCCAGTTGGCCATACTCCAAAGCGCGCACTCATCAAAACTTTCCGGCTCATCGAAACAGTATGGGCTTATGGTGAGCATTAATACGGTAACCGGGAGGTCGATGCCTTGGTTGTTACGAAGCTGCTCCACCAGTTGTGCCCTGGCCGGGTCATAGGTTTGGTTGAATATTTGATTGTTGAAGTAGCCGTTGAGGTTAGGTACTGTCCCGGGGCCATTTGTTTCCCCTCCGAAATTGTGACCAAAATTTCCAAACGGACTGAAATTGAAAACACCCGGAACAAAGTTTGGGTCCGGGTCGCCTTCACCTTGCCCGCCATTAAATATTCCTCCGAATATTCCTGCGATAAAACCACCAATACCCCCTATCATATCACCTAATTCTTCAAAAATATCCGGGCCGAAACGAGGACACCTTTGAGGGCAACAACTTGTATTAAACGGCCAGAAACAACACCAGTTTATGAACCCCGCGTCGTTACACCGGAATTCGATGCCATTCACATCTCCATTAGAACCTGCGGATTCAAAGTTTCCCGAATGGTATCCGCTAATTACCCCATTTTGTATGTTGAGTATGTTGGCTATTTGTCCTCCCTCAGTAATTTCAAAAAAGTAACCGGTAAAATCGTTTACATCATACTGCCAGAGAGAATGAGAGTAGTTTGCCGAAGGGGCATAATAACCGAGCCACCGCACACGTATTTGTTGAGTCTGCGGCTCCGTAAATATTACCATTAACACTCTACCTCTTACCTCTAAATCCAAAAAGTCTCCCCAATCAAACGGCAATATGAATACAGAAATTGGAAATCAAAAAACCGAATGATGCGGATCGGGGCATTAGGGAGGCTCCTTCACCGGGTTTCGGCAGCTTAGTTTAGTGTTGCTTTGGTCGTGTTGTTTTGTGCTGCTCTGTGTTGAATAGTTGCTATTTTGTGCTGCACAGGGGCAAATTTGAAAAAAAAAAAAAACAGACCATGCAAGTTTTTCGGCAGGAAATTTTTGTTAAAGTTTTTTTTGAAGTGAGGTGACATCTGCCGCCTGCCGGCATCAACAAGCGGCGGAAGGTGTCATCTCACAACAATACGCCTGCAAACTCCTACTGTTTTCAGATGACACCTTCCGCGTTTGGGACGCGGCAGATGTCACCAGAAAACACCCGGCTGAATCCATACATTTGGCAACTCGAAGCTCACAGCTAAATCACTTCTCCTGCTGGCGCGAGATTCCATCTCGTGCCCCCTATTTGGCGGGTTCATACCCGCCACCGCCGCCCCTCTTACGCCTGCTCAAAATGAATGCTGGAAGAGATAGCGCAGAGGTCCTTATGCGGGTGGAACCCGCGCAATAAGTCACGCGATATGGAATCCCGGCGCAGGCGTTCTATTCGCCTTTTTTATCGGTTCGTCTTTTGGCCTCCTCACTGAGGGCAAAGCTCTCCCGGCGGGTGATGTTTTTGATATACGCTACTTTGCGAAACCGCAGCGCGCTCCAGTCTTCGTCAATCGCCACCTGCCGCACGGGTTCGAGGCTGTAACGGCCCATGATCGCCCAGCCGGTATCGCGGTTGAAATCGCACCGATATTTTTTGGAACTCCCCTTGGGGTAGCAAAACCAGATGGCGCAGTCGCCCTCTAATTTGCCGACCATCGCTTCCATGTATGCATCTATCTCTTCCTGCCGGGTGACGAAGGCAATGGCAAAGCGAATTTTTTCCACTTGGGAAATATCTGTTTTGAAAGTCGTCAGTCCGGCCATGGCCTGCATATTGGGGCCAAAACTATCCGGCGCCTGCAAGATCAGTACTTCCGGCTCCGACTTGAAATTCATTTTTTTGAATGTACGGTCCATTCCGTTTCCGTTTTTTGAAAAGCAAAAAACTACTTCCCCTCCTTCATCGGGTTTTGCCCCAGCAGAAAAGCGCAGCCGCGCAGCGTTTCGCCGTCTATTTCCACTTGCACCGAGTACGGGTAAGTGTTGTCAGACATCCCGTCGGAGCACTCGCCCGGCGTGATGGTTACCACGAGACGACGGCCTTTGACGGTGGTTTCATATACGCTGCCGGCCCCCTGTTTTTTAGCTGCCTGATAGGGAAACGCCTCCGGCTCTTCGCCCATGCGGAGGTAGGTAATACCGGTTTTTTCCACTTTTATATTCCAGAACGGCTCCGTGCCGATACAGTTGTAGCCCTTCTCCACGGTATCGCTGAGAGAACCTTTGGGGCCGGAAGTACCGCAGGCATTGGCAAACAAAAGAGGGAGTATGGCGAGGAAGATGATGAGTTTCATAATGAATGGTATTTTGTAATGACCAAAGATATGGATTTTATCAGCTGTTTTTCAAAACGGGAATGGGTGTAAAAAAATAAAATTTGGCAACTTTGCAAACCCGTTGTCCGGGCGGGTGTTCTTTTGCCGAAAGCATTTACTTCATCAAAGCTATTACAAACATGAAAACAGCGAAATCCAACGCTAAAGCAGCCGCCTCTGATACCCCCAAAACCCGCATTGCCATCGCTCACGGCGACGGCATCGGCCCCGAAATTATGGCCGCCACGCTTTCCATTCTCGAAGCGGCCGGCGCTCAGTTGGAATACGACGAAGTGAAAATAGGCCAGGACGTGTATCTAAAAGGCATGGAATCGGGCATTGCGCCGGGTTCATGGGACATTCTGCGCAGAGACAAGGTGTTCCTCAAAGCCCCCATCACCACCCCGCAGGGAGGAGGGTACAAAAGCCTCAACGTGACGGTGCGCAGCACCCTCGGCCTCTACGCCAACGTGCGCCCCTGCCGCGCTTACACGCCTTTTGTGGAAAGCCATTTCCCGAACATGGACTTAGTCGTCATCCGCGAAAACGAGGAAGACCTCTACGCCGGTATTGAGCACCAACAAACCGGAGAAGTGGTGCAATCGCTCAAGCTCATTTCCCGCCCCGGCTCCGAGCGTGTCATCCGCTATGCCTTCGAGTACGCCCGCGCCTATGGCCGCAAAAAGGTGACCTGCATGACGAAAGACAACATCATGAAACTCGCCGACGGCTTATTCCACAGAGTGTTCAACGAGGTAGCCGCCGAATACCCCGACATCGAAAGCAACCACTTCATCATTGACATCGGCGCGGCCATGCTGGCCGACCGGCCCGAAATGTTTGACGTCATCGTTACGCTCAATCTCTATGGCGACATCATCTCCGACATCACCGCACAGGTGGCCGGCTCCGTCGGACTGGGCGGCTCTGCCAACATCGGCGACGGATTCGCCATGTTTGAAGCCATTCACGGCTCCGCGCCCGACATCGCCGGAAAAGACATGGCCAACCCCTCCGGCCTGCTGCATGGCGCCTGCCTCATGCTGGTGCATGTGGGGCAACCCAAAGTGGCCGAAACCGTGATGAACGCCCTGCTCAAAACCCTCGAAGACGGCATTCACACCGGCGATATCTACAGCGAGCAACACACCAAACAGAAAGTGGGCACCAAGGCTTTCGCCAAAGAGGTCATAGAGCGCCTCGGACAAGCGCCGGCCCAACTGAACGCCGTCCAAATGGGCGACAATATCCAACCCATCGAAGTGAAAATACGCCCCTCCAAGGCCATTCCCAAACGCCTGCTCGGCGTGGATGTATTTTTGGATTGGACCGGCGAGCGCCGCGATCCCCGCGAACTCGGCGGTATCCTCGAATCCCTCACCGGCGATCAACTCATGCTCCGCATGATCACCAACCGCGGCCTCAAAGTATATCCCGACGGTTTCCCCGATACGTTCTGCACCGACCACTGGCGCTGTCGTTTCGTGGCCCGGCAGTCGCTGCACGGCATGCACCGCAGCAATATGGCCGCGCCCGATGTCATCTACTACGACATCATCGCCCTGCTGCAACGCCTCATGTCAGCCGGCCTCAATTTTATCAAAGTGGAGAATCTATACGAGATAGACGGGAAGAAAGCGTATTCCGCCGGACAAGGAGAGTGAGGAACGGGGCGTGTATAAGTTGCCTGATTTCGGCGAGACTATTTTTCGACTACGTCGAACTTACGTTTCGTCAGGCAAGGCGCGAGGAGGGAAGCCCTGCCTTGCCGGCAGCTCGGAAACACCAAGAGCAATGCTGTACTGCGGGGGACCGGCATTACAGGTTTTAGCGGAGCCGGGTCGAAAAAACCGTTAAAAAGCAGACACTGTATGAAGCTAAACCAAATACCCGACGCAAAGCAAACAGCCAAACAACCTACTATGCCGAGAGTAGAAACAAATGCCAAAAGCGAGTTTGTCGGCTTTAGGTTTTTTCGATTCGGCGCAGCGTTAAAAAACCTGTAAAGCCGTGATTTTTGGTTCTTTTCATCGGAAAAGAACATGAAAAAAACATTAGCAATAAGTTATTCACGACACATTCCTGATCCTCAAAACACCGCCCCCACACTGGCCCGGCCCACATGCACCATTCTGCCGGTACCCGTTTGGCGGCCTTCGTAGCTGAATCCGAGTTGCAGGTTTTTGGCGAGTTGGCGGTCGAGGCCGATGTTCCAGAGCCAGTTGCGGCCGGGGTGCAGGCCGTTAAGCATAGCAAAGCCTACGGGCGAATTGGCCGGCCCGTCGAAGCGCACCTGCACATACGACAGGCGGCTGCGCAGCGCCCATGCTCCGGCTTTGTTGAAAAGGCTTTCGGCGCTCAGGTCGTGCCGCAGGGCCGATTCTCCCTCATCCATCAACACGTTTCGGTCGGTTTGCAGTTTGTAGCGGGCCGTAAGGCGAAACTGCCGCCCCGGTTGCCAACTGAGTTGCGGCTCCCAGGCAAAGGAGGAAATGCTGTAATCGCGGCTGTTGAAAAACTCCGAATCGCTGTCGCGCAGGCTCCAGGTAGCTGCCGACTGCGCCGTAATCACTTTCGAGAGGTTGAGCCGGGCGCGCAGAAATTGCTCCCGGTTGCGGCGGTCTTCATAGCCGGTGGTCTGCGCGGTTTTATTCCACACATCACTATGGCCGGCTTGCAAATCCCACTTGGGGTGAGAGCGATTGAAAAACAGGACGTGCCGAACCGCGGAGTTCACCGCCACGAGCGCGGTATCGGGAATGTTCCATTGCAGCGGGTTCCAGGCTTGTACGGCCGGCGACTGCCGGGTGCGGCGGCCGGTTTTTAATGAAGATTGCAAGGCAAATTTGCCCAAAAACTGTCGGAACCCCGTGGCGTTGAACCACACCGCGCGCGGTTCCAATTGCAGGCTTTGCAGGAGGTTTGCGTAGTCGGCGCGAATAAACTCGTTGCTCACCGTGGGCACGCGCACAAAGTCGGCCACATCCGAAAAAGGCGCAGGCTCCATTTCGTTGGGCTGTATGATGCCGTCGTTGTTGTACAGCGAGTCGAGCCAGATGTGCGTTCCCTCGCCCGCCCGCACCCGAACATAGGTGAACTCCAAACGCGGTTCTTGCCCGGAGCCGAGTTCGTAAGTGGTATTGGATCGGAAAGCGCCTTTCCAAAGGGTGAGGTTGAGATCGGAGCGCCCCAGAAAACTCTCCGAGGCTTGTTGGGTAGTGAGGCCGGGGTCTTGCACCTCCAGGCGGCGATAAGAAAAATTGCCGGCCAATTGCAACACGCGCCGAATGTTGCGACTGCCGTTGAGGTTCCATTCGGTAGCGAGGGTGCTACGGGCAAAATCCGTTCCGGTAGGGGCGTAGTCCTGCCGGCGTTGATAATGCGCAGCCAGCGTGTATTTTTCATTGTTGGCAGGGCTTTCCGCGAAAGCGCGCCAGATGTCGTAAAAAAAACTGCTTTGCGACAGCGTATCGGTGAGGATGCTGCGCCGCTCGTTGCGTTCGCGCTCGCCGTAAGCGCCTATGCGCCAGCCGCCCAATTGTTTGAAAGTGCGGCTCACCGTGGCGCGCGGTCGAACGAAGCTGTTGCGTTGCCCGGCATTCACGGCATTCAGGAAACTGCCCTCTGCCTGCACGAGCCAGCCGACGCGGTTGATGTCCAACCTGGCAAAATGCCGCGCCCCCCGATAAATGGTGTCGCGCAGGAAGCCGGAAAACCCATACTGTACCGTACCCCAGTCTTGTCGGCGCAGGCTGAAAGCAGCGCGGCCCAGATTTTCGGTAGCGCGCTCCACGGCCCCTACGCCTTGTATGTCGGTGAGGCTCCAGTCGCGCAAAAACTCCGGGTCGCGGTAGGGGTTTAGCGGCTGAAAATTGCGATGCACCCATTCGTAGGCGGCATCGGCCGTCAGGCGCCAGGCATTGCTATCGGGGCCGAGCTGGAAGTCTTGCCGGTAAGAAGTAAACGCGGCGAGGCCGGCATCGTCGTCGTTGTCTAAGGGTGAAAAGCGATTGAGGTCTTTGCGGCTCAGGGCCAGTTCGCTGCGCAGCGCCGATTGCCGGGCCACGCGGTGTTCGGCGCCGAGGGTAAAGAGCTGATGTTGTTGGGGCGCAGTGAGCTGAATGACGGGTTCGAAATCGCCGCGCGGCATACAGGTGAGCGGGTCGGGTTCCACCCAGCGGTACACGCGCTCATTGGCGGCTACGGCGGGGTCGAGTACATAATTGCCCCGGCCCTGGCCCACCTGCGAAAACCGGGCCGTGTAGCGGGCCTCCTGCGGGTCGGTGCTGAACACCAACACCGTGTCGGGCAGGCCGCAGGCCGTGAGGGTATCGGCCAGGCGATATTGCGCGCGGAAGGGCAGGAATTCGGTGATGGTGTCAATGCTGGAGCTGAGCGCGGCGTTGAAGTTGTCGCCGGCTTCGCTGAGGATACGGCGTTGTTCGGGCGTGAGCGGAGTAAGGCCGGTGGAGGTGCGGCTGTCCTGTTGGCTGTAAATGTTGGCGTAAAAACGGGTTTTGGGCAGGCGGTATTCGGTGTTGACGGCGTAGAGACTGCGCAGGTAGCTTTGGTCGGCGTATTCAAACTCCACAATGATGCGACTGTCTTTGGTGATGAGGCGCCGGTTGGTGAAGGTGATTTCGCCTCTGTTGTAATCAATGATGTAATCGGTTTCGATGCCGCGCAGCATGAGTTGGCCGTCCAACCACACTTTTTCGGTGCCTGCCAGCACGATGATGAACAACTCGCCCTGACTGCCGCGCAGGCGGTACGGCCCCTGATTGCCCTCCTGCTGCGGAATTTGATTGCGGGCAAACTGCCCCCGCGAGATGGCCAGCCCGGCGTCGCTCGTCCACACACCCTTGCCCTTGTCGGGCGATTCCAGATGAAATGACAGGCCCTGCAGACGTTTGAAATAATTCATAAAATAACTGCTGGGACGCGGCAGGTCGTAATCTCCGGCGGTGAGTCGGTTGCGTTCTTTGCTGATTTGAACAAAAACGCGGTCGAACTCGCGCAACTGCCGGGTATTGCCCTCCGGTTGCAGAGGAATGTTTTCGTCGGTGATCGCGGCGAGAATTTCCACTCCGTCGGCGAGCTGCCCCGATAGTTGGAGGTTGAAACTGGAATTGAGCACTAAATCCTGGCTGTTGCCCAGCGAGATGCCCCGCGCAAAACTGCCGTTGTAGGTCAGTCCGCCGAAATCAATCAAACCCGCCGGCCCCTGCGCATACGGATTATATACCACCCCGCCGAGGACGCGGTCTTCCTCCACCTGGATGAGCGTAGTATCTATGCGAAACAAAGGCGCGCCGAGCCGGTAAGGCAATACGCGAAAAGCTACCCGCAGCCGCAGTGCCGAGGTATCGGAGCGGGCAAAGCAAATTTTATTGTCGTCAATTCGATACAACAACCCGTCTAATCGTTCGCCCGTAAGGGCATCTGAAATGGTTACGGAGGCAGGTATGACACTGAGGCTGTCGAGGGTGTAACAGCCGGTTTGCACCGTGAGCATTTTGCTGCGCATATTCGACAGATACGGCTGTGCCTGCGCGGTGGAAATCGCGAGGAAAACCGAGAAAAGGATAAAGTAAAAAGTAAAAAGTAAAAGTCTCATCGTATGCGCTTGGCAGAGCGTGGTATGAGGTGCAAACGGAGGAAGGGGCGTTGAAGTATGATACGGCGCGCGAAAGTAGCTACAATGGCGAACCGGCGACATGGTATGTGCTGTTCTTGTACCGCTGTCCGCTTTCGGGCGGGAACTCAATTGTTTTCCGGCGTGTTATGGCGCCTTTATTTGCACACCCGACCAACTTTACATCATGTCGAAAATCCGGGATATCCTGTGGGAAGCCGTTCAGGGCAAGGAAAAACAATTCACCACCGGAAGCATCAAAAAAGCCATTGTGCTGCTCTCCATTCCCATGATTTTGGAAATGGCGATGGAATCGCTCTTTGCAGTGGTGGACGTATTTTTTGTGTCGCGCATCGGCGTAGAGGCCGTCAATGTGGTAGGACTGACCGAATCGGTTATTACCATTATTTACTCTTTAGCCTGGGGCATTGCTATGGCCGCTACAGCGATGGTGGCCCGGCGCATCGGCGAGGACAAGCCCGAAGAAGCCGCCAAAGCGGCGGTGCAGGCCATCATACTGGCCATGATATTGGGCGTAGTGCTGGGCGTAGTGGGCTTCATCTTTGCCGGCGATGTGCTGCGGCTCATGGGCGCCTCGGCGTCGGTGATCGAAACCGGTATTAACTACACGCGCATTTCTTTTGCCACCAACATCATCATTCTGATGCTGTTTTTGCTCAACGGCATTTTCCGGGGCGCCGGCGATGCAGCCATTGCTATGTACGCCCTTTGGATTGCCAACGCCGTCAATATCATCCTCGACCCGCTGCTCATTTTCGGTATCGGTCCGTTTCCGGAGATGGGCGTGACGGGCGCCGCTACGGCCACGGCCATCGGCAGGAGCGTGGGCATCGCTTTTCAATTGTACATTCTGTTCAACGGCAAAAGCATTGTGCCCATCGCGGTGCGGCACTTGCGGGTGCATTGGGACATCATCAAGCGGCTGGCCAAGGTGGCGGCTACGGGCGCCGGGCAATTCATCATCGCTTCTGCCAGTTGGATTTTTCTCATGCGCATCATCGCGTTGTCCGGCCCGGAAGCGGTGGCGGGTTACACCATCGCCATCCGGCTCATCGTTTTTACCATTCTGCCTTCCTGGGGATTGGCCAATGCGGCGGCTACCCTCGTGGGGCAAAATCTCGGGGCCGGGCAGCCCGATCGCGCTGAGGCTTCGGTATGGAAAGCGGCCTGGTACAACATGGCATTTCTGCTGTCGGTATCCATTGTGTTTATCATCTTCGCCCCGTTCTTCATCGGCTTTTTCAACGACACGCCGGCAGTGGTGTCGGCGGGGGTGCTGAGCTTGCGCATCATTTTTGCCGGCTTTATTTTTTATGGGTTCGGCATGGTCGTCACGCAGGCTTTCAACGGCGCCGGCGACACCCGCACGCCCACGCTGCTCAACCTGCTCTGCTTTTGGGTCATCGAAATTCCGGCGGGCTATCTGATGGCCGTCATGCTGGGTATGGGGCTGGGAGGCGTGTGCCTCGCCGTAGCGGGCAGCGAAACGCTGCTGGCCATTTTTTCTATCCTCATCTTTAGAAGGGGCAAATGGAAAAAGGTGGAGATATGATGCAGCGTGCCTATTGACGGAACGCAAATGTCTTACAACAAGAGAGGGCCTCACCAACGAGTAGTGAAGCCCTCTCTTGTTTTGATCATTCAGCGGCGGAGCAGAACCCCGTGCGCTATGCTTTATTTCATCACAATCATATCGTGGATGATGTTGAGCGTTTCGCGGATGTAAACGTCTTTAGCCACAGAGGTAACGAAGTCTTCGTTGCGCGCCTTTTTCGATTCGTCGGCGTGAATGCTGGGCAAGTCCACTTCCAAGTTGAAAACGCCGGAGATGACTTTATCCTTGAAGAGGTCTTCAAACTGCTTGGAAGCTACTTCGCGGTCTTTCATCATGGAACGGTAGGCATCCAACTGAAGCGGAAAAACAGACTGGTCGCGCTGCTGCTCAAAGCGGCGGGCATTGCGATAAATTTGCCCGAACACTTCGCTTTTCTCTAAACGGGAATTGCTGCGCGCCTTTATTTCTTTTACGTTTTTCAGGTTATACACCTTTTGCTGATATGGTACGGACGGCAGTTCGGTCCACTCCATAGGGTAGTTTTCTTCTTTTTCACCGGTTTTGATGAAGTGGTAAGCATCCGGGAGCACGATGTCGGGGATGACGCCGCGCAATTGAGTAGAACCGCCGTTGATGCGGTAAAACTTCTGGGTCGTCACCTTTACTTCTCCGAGCGGCTTGAGTTCTTTAAACCCGCTGACAGATTGATCGAGGTTGTAGAAACGCTGCACCGTGCCCTTACCGAAAGTGGAGTTGCTGCCTACGATCACGGCCCGGCCGTAGTCTTGTAATGCAGCAGCCAAAATCTCGGAAGCCGAGGCGCTCATAGAGTTCACCATGACCACGAGCGGACCGTCGTACTGCACACGGGGGTCTA
This sequence comes from Saprospiraceae bacterium, assembly GCA_019638385.1. Lineage (GTDB taxonomy): Bacteria > Bacteroidota > Bacteroidia > Chitinophagales > Saprospiraceae > UBA2329. The sequence goes on from JAHBTW010000012.1 coordinate 37,460, forward strand.
CATCCGAAAGCACTTCGGGGGCCTGTCCGCGTGATTTGACTTGCACGATGGGGCCTTTCTCCACGAAGAAGCCGGTCATTTTCACTACGTCGCGGAGGGAGCCGCCGCCGTTGTTCCGCAGGTCGAGAATGATGCCGGAAACATCTTCTGATTTGAGTTTTTCCAATTCCAATGCCACGTCGGTAGCGCAAAAGCGGCCGTCTTTATTTTCAAAATCGGCATAGAAACGCGGCAGGTACAGGTAGCCGATTTTTTCGCCGGCTGCTGCGCCGTCTAAGATGAGTGATTTGGCAAAACCCTCTTCGAGAATGACCACGTCGCGGACGATGGGGATGACTTTAAACGTGCCGTCTTTTTTCTTGACGGTGAGGCGCACTTCTGTGCCTTTTTCGCCGCGCACCAGGGATACCACCTCGTTGATGTCCATGCCGGCTACGTCCACCGGTTCGCCGTCGCCCTGCGATACTTTGACGATGAGGTCATTTTCCTCCAGGTCTTTTTGTTTCCAAGCAGGGCCGCCCACTACGACTTCTACCACTTTGGTGAAATCGCCGTCCGTTTGCAAGCGCGCGCCGATGCCTTCGAGGCGACCGGAGAAGCGGATGTTGAAGTTTTGCTTATCAATGGGCGCGAGATAGTCGGTATGGGGGTCGAAAAGATTGGTGATGGTATTGAGGAAGTAGCTGAAGCGATCATCGCGCTTGACTTTGTTCATGCGCTCAAACCACTGGCTCATGGTTTTGAGCGTTTCGGCGCGGGCGGCGGTCTCTATTTCCTCCAGACTGAGCTTTTCGCCTTCTTCGCCGAGTTTTTCCTGCTCGTCCAATTTTTCGGCCACACGGGTCATTACCTCGTACTTGAGGTACTTACGCCAGTACTCGCGCAGTTCGGCGTCGTTTTTGGCGTAGGTTCTCTTTTCGCCGTCTAATTCCAGATTCTCATTTTGATCAAAAGAAAAAGGCGTTGCCAGAATCTCCTCATAATAGCCGCCGGCTTTTTTGATGCCCGTATTGAGGAGGTCCACGGAGAGGTCGAAGAAATCAATGTTGCCTGCGCGCACCTGATCGTCCAATTGTGCGCGGAAAGTGGCCAGTTTGGCCACGTCCTGTTGGGTAAGGAATCGCTTGCCGCCGTCTAATCGGTCTAAATAGAGGTCGTACAGTTTATGTGAAAAATCGTCGTTGAGCGCTTTGGGATGGTAATGCAGTTGTTCTAAGTGGGTAAGAACAGAGCGTACCAAGAGGGCGTCTTTCTCCGGCTGATCGGCCGGTTTGGGAAAGAATGCCGCAACCAAAATTGCCACGGCTACCAACGAAAGCATGATGTGATTTCGCTTCATAATCATATTAGTTTGTCAGATGAAGGATGTTAACGATATCCGGCACGTTATGCAAAATTTGTGCGCGGCACAGGTTACAACGCATACGGTGCGAAAAAAGATACCGGTTTAGACAAAAAATTGAGTCCATAATCATGCCAAAAATAACAATTAACCAAATTGTAACCAAATCCGGCGGAAAATTGCTGCTGCCGAAGGCATGAATGCGACCGGGTTTTCAGCCCCGGACATGCCCGTGCATTCCAACTCCGATTATGGGGTGAAACAGCACGTTTTGCCGCTGTTTCGACCGTTTGCCCGCGAAAAAATACCGCTTTCTTTTTAACGTGCGCCGTTTTTGCCTGTTTTCGTACCGCTCCGTAAATGGTGCTTTGACAAAGCTTTGGGCGATTTATCTTTGCATCAGTTTTCTCATAGTATGTTTAATAGTCCTACACTCAGTCCCTTCGAGTGTAGGTTTTTTTTTGCCCATAAGGAACGTGTCGTGAATAACTTACCGATTTGGTCGGCCCCTTTTTCCATCATACCGCGTTGCTTCGTCCGTCAGATAGCGCTGCTATCTTCCCTCCTCGCGCCTTGTCTGATGAAAAAATAGTCTCGCCGAAATCTGGCAACTTATTCACGCCTCGTTCCTACGGAAACGCCCGGTAAAACATCCCGAAAGAAGAAACACAATAGCCGGTAGTTCAATCAAACCGACCGCCCAACTGCGGGAATGCCCTCATCGTAAATGCTACTGTTTATAAGCGTCGGTGCGCAGTACCTTCGCCCACAGTGTAGTTTTCTCATAGTATGTTTATTGTTCCGGCTCCTGCACCAAACAGCCTCCCTGGTGCAGGGGCTTTTTTATTTTCCCTATTCTGAATGCCGGTTTGGTCTGTAAAAGCACTTCGTTTGGCCGAATATTAACCGGTATCGCTTTCTATGCGTTATTTTTACGCCACAAAATCAATACCGCTTATGAAACGCCGCTTCAGATTGACCGGATTTGCCCGCTTTTTCTTCGTCATGCTGTTCATTGTTCCCTTAGCCTACTTCGGCGCAGCCTACTACAATGGAGAGGACGGCCTTCAAAACCTCAAGAACCTGCTCGGCATTGATAAGGGGAATACGACCGCAGAAACGAAACGCAATACCGCCCCCTCGTCCAACGGCTACAAGAATGCTTCCGATGCAGACTGGCAGGAGCTTAAAAGGAGGGTAGAAACCTTAGAAAAGGAAAATCGCGACCTCAAGGTGAAAATCCGCGACCTCGATCTGGAACTGAAAGCCACCAAATTGCAATTGGACCGCGCCCGTTCGGGGGGGAAATAGGTCTTACCCTGCTAATTCTGCCAACCGTTTGCGGATCGCGTCTTTCACCGGCGCGAAGTCTTCCTGCGCCAACAGCCGCTTCGACATGGCGTTCATGTCTTGGAGAAATGCGAGCAATTGGGCGAAATTGGCGTTGATTTCTTTCACTTTGTTATACTCGGCGAAGTGAGCGTTGCCCAATTGATCGGCGCGCCGCACCACCAAGTCTTTCCACTTTAGCTCCTGTTTTTCCCAATAATCGAGGTAGTCGTCGAGCACCATCGGGTCGCTCATTTTGATGCTTTCGGCGCGAATAGGGAATACCCGCTTAGAGAACTCTTCCTTTTCCTGCCGGCCGTTGCGGTATATCTCAAACAACTCGTGCATGCAGTACGGCGAGCGCAGGTACTTATCGCTGACGGCCACCACGATGAGGCCGCTACGGCCAATGTCTTTCATGAATTCGCTGATGAGGCCCCGGTACTCTAAGTCCATTTTGTCGCGCTTGAGCGTGAACCCGTCGGCTTTGAGGGAATCGTATAGTTGATTGACAATTTCTTCGCGGCTTTCGCCGGTTTCGTTGTCGTCGCCCCAAGCGTAGGAGAAATAAATGGCCTGAGACTCCGCGCTTGCCGGATTGGGGCGCGAAACGGGGGAAGTGCTTCCCGTACCGGTGCCGGAAGAAGGTGTCGGTGCAGCGCCGTCGGGTACTTTTTTGAGGATGTCGAGCGCAGCGGCCGTGATCTGGTTTTGCTGTCGGGAGTATTCGTCAAAAGGGATCAGGCCCGACCGGTTTTGTTTTTCAATGCGGGCGAGGCGACCCCGCAGGCCCAACACTTCATTGGGATTATAGGGTTCGAGCAGTTGGAGCGCTTCCGCCAATTGATCGTCGCTGATGAGTTGACGTATCTTTTCTTTCATGTTTATGGTGTTTTATCAGACGTTTTGCATGGCTTTGTTGCGCAGTCGCTGGAGGAAGGGCGACGCGAAGATGAAATCCTGAAGCAGTTCATTATCGCTTTGTATCACATCGTCTTTGCTGCCGCGCCAGGCAATTTGGCCGTTGTGCAGCAGGATGATGTTTTCCCCGATTTCCATCACGGAGTTCATATCGTGCGTATTGATGACGGTAGTAATGTCGCTCTCTTTGGTGATGTCGCTGATGAGTTCGTCAATGACTAAGGCCGTTTTGGGGTCGAGGCCGGAGTTGGGTTCGTCGCAAAAGAGGTATTTGGGTTGTAATACGATGGCCCTTGCAATGCCCACGCGCTTTTGCATACCGCCGCTGAGTTCGCCGGGGTATTTTTTGTTGGAACCGGGCAGGCTCACCCGGTCTAAGCAGTAATTTACCCGGTCCAATTTTTCCTTTACCGTCATATTGGTGAACATATCGAGCGGGAAGCTCACGTTTTTCTCCACGGTGAGGGAGTCAAACAGCGCCGAGCCTTGAAAAAGCATGCCTATTTTCATGCGCAGTTCCCGGAGTTGATATTTATTGAGGCTGTAAAAATCGATGTCGTCGTACCACACGGTGCCTTGCGTAGGTTGTAACAATCCCACGAGGAGTTTTAGCAGAACTGTCTTACCTGCCCCGCTTCGGCCTATGATGAGGTTGTTTTTGCCCCGGAGAAACTCGGTATTGATGTTTTCGAGAATCGGGTTCTCACCAAAAGATTTGAATATTTTATCTGCGCGGATCATGGTCGTTTGAGGAGTTTATGTGAGCAAAACAGCGATCATGTAGTCGGCAACCAAAATGAGTATGTCGCTGAATACCACTGCATTGGTACTGGCTTTTCCCAGCTCGATGCTGCCTAATTTTACAAAATACCCCTGATAACAGGACACCGTGGTGAGCAGGAAAGAAAAAGTAATCGCTTTGACGAACATCAGCCGGAAGTTGTAGGGGTCGAAGAAGGAGCGCACCCCCAGCGTATATTCGGCGTCGGATAAAAAACCCGTGGGCACCACTGCCAGATATCCGCCGAGGATACTGATGAAGGCCGAAATGGCCACCAGCATCGGAATAACGGTGAGTGCGGCAATGACCTTGGGCATGATGAGGTAAGCTGCCGTGTTGACGCCCATGATCTCCATAGCGTCAATGTGTTCCTTTTGGCGCATGCCGCCTATTTCGGAGGCCATGTTGGAGCCTACTTTGCCGGCCAACACCAAGCAGGTGATGGTAGGAGATGCCTCAATGATGGCAAAATCGCGCACGATGTAGCCGATGTAATAAATGGGTACCAACGTGCCGTCCAACTGATAGGCAAACTGCAACGCGGCTACCGCCCCGATGAATATAGAAATGAGAAACACAATGGGCAGGGAGCCGATGCCGATGTCGTGCATTTGCCGGATCGTCTCCCGGTAATACATAATGTGCTTTTCCGGGCGGGAAAAAGCATTGCCCAACATCATCACATAGCGTCCGATATGAAAGAAGAGTTTTAATCGCGGCATTGGCAGTTTGGCTTGAAAGTGTCAAAAGTAGATGTTTTTTCGCTCCCGCCAAAGGATTGGGGCGTATAGGAACAGAAGTTCGCGTACAACTTCTTTCGCACAGACTTCCCGACTTCGTACCTTCGCGGCAATTCGTTCACAATGACAACCGAATGAAACTACACAGCGCACTTTTCGCGTACCTGCTTTTGCAAACATGCCTCAGCGCAACATTGTATGCGCAGCGTCCCGGCGTACCCAATTTCCCTACGGGGCAAGGCCAGACGCCGCAGCGTTCCAGCGAGCAGTTGCAGGACGAAATCCCCGATACGGTGGGCATTCACGCTTTTATTGCCGAGCGCCCCATGCGGCAAACGCCGTTTTCGGACTCTCTGCTCCACAACAACATTCACCAATACGACCCTGCCCGCCAACGCGACATTGACTACCTCACCACCGGCAATACCGGCGGCGCGGCGCGCTATTTTGCTTATGAACCGGTGTTCCGCAGGGAGTTGGACATCGGGTTTCACCAATACGATATTTACCGCACTTCGGCTACCGCCCTGCCGTTTTATCGCCTGCAAAAGGCGTTTACCGGTCTCACCTACCACCAGCGCGGCGAGCAGGCCGACAGCTACCTCGCCGCACAGTTTGCCCGCAATTTCGCCGACGGGGTCCACCTCAGCCTCGACTACAAACGCCTCCGCCAATTGGGCCGCATCAATCAATATCCTCATCAAAACTCGCGGCACACTGCCGTAGCCGGCGGATTGTGGTACAACCACCCCAAAGGGCGCTACGACGGGTTCTTCGCCTTTGCTGCCAATACCAATCAACTGGAAGACAACGGCGGTATTTTGATGGAGCCGCAAAGTGCCAACGACCGCCGCGTTGTGCCGGCCAACGCCACGGTGTTTCTCACCGACCCGCAAACCCGATACAATACCACCGAACTGGCCTATACCCAGCACTTCCGCATCGGCGGCCGCGCCGACTCTTCCGGGATGGAACGACGCGCTTTCCCCGTGATGCACCGCATCCGCTACGAAGACAACCGCTATAAGTATTTCGACCGCTCGCCGGCGCTCAATACCGCTTTCAACGAGTGGTTTCCGCACCTGCTCACCGACGAGCGCGCCCTGCGCCATTTCATCCGGCACCGGAAATTGGAAAACACCCTGCGCATTGCCACAAAGCGGGCAGGCCGCTATTCGAGCGACCTCATAGAAGCCGGCCTCGTGCATACTATGAACTGGATAGACCAGGAACCGCAGGATACGGCGGTGAACAGCCTTTTTCTGACCGGACGAATCAATTTCAGTCCCACGAAGGCGCTGCGCGTAGAGGGCAACGGCCACCTCGGCATCCTGGGCAATGCCGGCGACTACCGCGTGACGGGCGAATTAGAATTCAACCTGCCCAAAACTGCTGCGCTGCGCCTGCATTTCCTGAGCCAGTTGTACTCGCCCACTTTGGTGCAACATCGGTTTTACCTCAGCGAACGCAAAGTGTGGGACAACAACTTCAGCAAAACCTTAGAAACCGGCCTGTCGGCCACCCTCGCCCTGCCGCCGCTCAATCTGGAAGTGACCGGCGCCTACAACCTGCTCAACAACTTCGTTTATTTCGACTCCACGGCCATGCCCGCTCAAACCGGCGTTCCGCTCAGTATTCTCCAACTCCGGCTGAGCCAGCGCACAAGGCTGTGGAAATTCCACTTGGACAATACCGTCGTTTTGCAAAAAGCCTCTGAGCCGGTGCTCCGCCTGCCGGAGGTGTTTTCCAAACACAGCCTCTACTACGAGGGGCGTTGGTTTAAAGTGCTGGCGCTCAGGATCGGCTTCGATGTCCGGCTCAACACCGGTTGGCAGGCCGATTATTACAACCCGGTTGTGGGCCAGTTTCACTTGCAAGACCGGCAGCTCGTTCCGTTTTATCCGGCTACGGATGTGTTCATAAGCGGTCGGGTGACTACCTTCCGCATATATGTAAAATGGGAAGACATCAGCGACCTGCTCGTACAATCGCCGGCCTATTATTATCAAAGCGCTTTTTATGCACACCCCTTTCCGGGCCTGCGCTTCGGAATAATATGGCGCCTGGCGGATTGAGGTTGTTCTACCAACCGCTCGCGCCAAGGCTCACACCTCGCGCGGTCTATCAAGCGGGTTCCCACCGCATAGCAAAAAAGCCCCCGCCATTGCCTGCAACTCCCTAAATTTGCTCCATGCAGCTCACCGGCAACATCCACTTCGTATATGACGCCTCCCTTGCCCACTCGGGAACGTGGCGTGAATCAATAATCTCCCTTCTCCATTTATGTCTCCGCCGTTCCTTACCTTTGCGCGATGAAGCAGAAGGTTGAAATCCTCGCGCCGGCCAAGAACCTTTACCAGGGCATGGCCGCCATTAATGCCGGCGCCGACGCCGTATATATCGGTGCGCATACCTTCGGTGCGCGGACGAACGCCACTAATTCGGTTGCCGACATCGCCGAACTGACCGAGTACGCCCACCTGTTCAAGGCCAGGGTTTTCGTGACCGTCAATACCATCCTCTACGACAAAGAACTGGAGGACTGCCGCCGGCTCATCTACGATCTGTACGACGCGGGGGTGGATGCACTCATCATACAGGACATGGGCATACTGGAAATGGACCTGCCGCCCATCGTGCTCCATGCCAGTACGCAGGCCAATAACCGCGACGCGGCACATGTCAAATTTCTGGCGGACGCCGGTATCCGGCGAGTGGTGCTGGCGCGCGAATTGAACCTCGATCAGATCCGCGAAATACACGAGGCAACCGACGTGGAACTGGAGTTTTTCGTGTCCGGCGCTTTGTGTGTGTCGTTCAGCGGCAATTGCTACATGAGCGTGGCCAATGGCGAGCGCAGCGCCAACCGCGGGTCTTGCGCCCAAAACTGCCGGCTGCCCTACAACCTCATAGACGGGAACGGTACGACCCTGCTGACGGAAACTCACCTGCTGTCCATCAAAGACCTGAACCTGAGCGACCAACTGCCCATGCTCATTGAGGCGGGCATTACGTCGTTTAAGATAGAGGGGCGGCTCAAGGATTTGGTGTATGTCAAAAACAATGTCTCCTATCTGCGCAAGCGATTGGATGCGTTTCTGGAAGACAACCCACTGTACGAAAAGGCATCGTCGGGACGAACTTTTTACGCCTTCGAGGCCAAGATGGATAAGAGCTTCAATCGGGGCTATACCGACTACTTCGTCAACCAGCGCAAGGCGCGCATTGGGTCCTGGGAGACGCCGAAGTCGCAGGGGGAGTACATCGGCAAGCTGTTGGAAATCAAAGCCAACGGCTACCGCATCGAAAACGCCGAGCTACTGAACAACGGCGACGGCCTATACTTCGTGAACGAGGAAGGCCAGGCCGACGGTGATCGCGTGAACATCATCGTCAATGATTTGGTGGTGCCCAACACGTTCCGCCCATTGCCCATCGGCACAGACATCTACCGGAATTCCGATGCCGAGTTCAACAAACTGCTGGAGCGGGACGACAGCGCCATCCGCAAAATCGGGGTAGCGCTGCACTTCGCGGAAACACCGGCGGGCTTCACGCTCAGGGCTACCGACGAGGACGGGCACACGAGCACGGCAACCCTCAAGACGGAAAAAGAATTGACGAAGAACGGCGAATCCATCGTTGAGAACATCAAGAAAAACTTAGCCAAAGCAGGCAATACACCGTTCATCGTGGATGATATCCGCGTGGATTTTTCGGACCACTGGTTCCTGCCCAACTCGAAGATCAATGACATCCGCCGCACGGTGCTGGAGCAACTGATGGACGCCCGCATCCGGGAATATCACCGCGAAGAACGCGCCATCACCCCCACCGACCACCCTTATCCGGTGAGCGCATTAGACTTCACTTACAACGTGTCGAACCGGCTGGCGCGGCAGTTTTACCACCGCCACGGCGTGCAGCAAATCGAAAAAGCCTTCGAACTGCAGTGGGACCCCGGCAAGTCGCGGGTGATGACCACTAAATATTGTGTGAAATACGAACTGGGCAAGTGCCCCCGATTTCAGCGCGAAACGATGGGCGAGAAAATAAAAGAGCCGCTGGTACTCAAACACGGGGAGGTAGAGTACAAACTCAAGTTCAACTGCAAGCCCTGCGAAATGGAAATCTGGGAAAAGGATGCGGAGTTTGAGATAGAGGAGGAGGGAATCTGGGATTGATAGCCGGACAAACGGACGCCAATCTGGAAGCCGTGCAACGCGGTTGGGCAATGATTCAGGAAATGGCGAGGGGAGGGTAGAAGGCGTTTCAAAAAAGGGTTTTGCGTCATTTTGTTTTGCGTTGATACGCCAACTGAATTGAGAAAAAATGGGGCCGATAAGTAGTCGTAATATCACCCGGGGCGGTGCTTTTTACAGGGGCTAAGGCATACGAATACAAAGGCATTATGCTGAGGCTGTGCCGCTGCCAGGCGGCAAATTCCCATTGAAGCCCTAATAACCCCGACAAGTTGTATGCGGGAAACTGGTAGTAATCCAGCGTAATATCATCCCCTCTTCCGCTTGTCCGGAGTGTGCTCACGCCGGTTCCGAGCAACTTCGAAGCGGTAAAACCAAGCGTCGGCGAAAGCCGGTTGGGCCGTTTAGAAATATGCCGGCTCCACAATACCGTACATCCTGTATCGTAAAACCTGCTCGTGTTTTCGTAGTTGGTAAACTCGCCGTTCAGGGGCCAATCCGATGGCCACGCTACGGTTAAAGTTTCGGTATAATTCAATCGGCTGAGGCTTATGCCTGCGCTCAGGGTACTGTGGGGGCCTAAATCCCATACTGCGGAGGCGGAGGCATTCCACCCTGTGCTGATTAAAAAAGGTTTGCCGTCGGGGCGGGCTGCGGGCTTAGTTGCATTGATCCCCGCCCGAAACACAATGCCGTCAAACTGGGCAATGGCAGATTCCAATCCGGCAAAAATACACAGTCCGATCAGCAAGTGGCGGAGTAAAAAGTTCTTGTGAAAAAGAGTTCTCATGGTGCAGAAAGTTATTGGGTGATACTATTTAAAGATAACGGATATTTCCGTTTCTCCGTGCGGATTGGAAGCTCCTAACAGCTTTGTGTGGTGTTTAAAAACAATTCCTTTTTCCACATTTCTAAAACTACTTCCGTAGATTTCTAGTACATACATCCCCGGAGACAAATGGATTACATCCAATGACGGTATGCCGGCGCCTGTTGGGCACGTTGGATTACCGTAATACCTGCCGGGGCCCTGCATATCGCTCATGCGAGTGCGAACATGGCCTTCCGAAACCAATCCGATAAATCAGAATACAGCCGCCCGCCGGATAAGGTGAAACACGGATCATAGCGAATAAATTTAAACCTGCCCTGCCATTCCGGGGCATGGCAGGGCAACACGGAGCTGCAAGATTCTATATTATTTTGTGGCAACACGTATTTTAGGCAACAACTTGAAATCCCGATTTGGTGTCATGATGATTGATTCATCTGTGTCAAGTGTAAAAATGACTTTTATCGCCTCACCTTCGGCAATTGAAATTTGGGTATGGGTAGTGTTGGATTCATGATTTTCCTTATCTATAAGATTGATAATTGAGCCATTAATAGAACATTGACCATTCGTTATCCAATAATCATAGGCATCGACTATTCCATGCTCTATTTCAGAACTTCCCAAATATACTGTATCAGGTTGTTCATTCGGGTTCGTAGTGAAAAATAAATCAACAGGGTCTATGTAAATCGTTCGATTTGTATTATTGCGGTAAGCCCTAACATTGAGCAGAGAAAAACTTAAAAACTCAATAGTAGTTGAATTTGTAGTAGTTATGTAGTAATCAATAGTGGTTTTGTCTGAATTTTTGTTGCATCCGATATTCATCAGCATTGTCGACAAAAAAATCAAGCAGAGTATTCGTTTCATAATTTTATTTTTTTCTAACATTAGAACCTCGCTTCTACACCCATTGAACTATTCATTAGAATATCTCCTTTTCCAGAGAAAGACGTAAAAGCATGAAAAGTTCGCAACGCCATATTTTTACTGATTTGAAATGAATATCCCAACCCTAATCGCAGCATCCAGTCTCCATATGTGCTGTATCTGTAAACAGGAATTTGAGCATTCTCAAATATGGATGAGTTCGTAAATTTTATTTGGTCTGCCGTTATTAAACGTGCAATCTCCATTTCATCCCGAATCGCATATGCTCCAGCCATGTCAATAAATACTTTGTTTTTTCCGCTTTGAATAAAGTCATATACAACGCCGGCGCCTAAAGTAAAGCAAAAATAGTGATTGGGCTTTGATCGCAATCTAATGCCTGTAAAGCTATCGGCATCCCACGCCCCGTTATACCCCCCAAGAGGCAAGGGGTTTGTGTAGTCTCGAAAAGGAAATACGCCCGATGAAATATCTTTGGGTATAAGACCTCTGCCCTCATTGTAATTGTGCCCCACTATCAACCCTGTTTTTATCTTCCCGGACAAGGCCCGCAAATACTGGAGGTTTACAACATAACCTGACGCGTTTTGCTGAAAAGCATATCCATATCCCATGTCAAAATTAATTGTGTTTTTTTGTGCCTGGCTCATATTGAAGCACAATACGCCAAAGACAATAAGGAAGATGTTATACTTGTTCATTTTTTTAGTTTTAGACCATAAAATAAAGTCAGTTCGTGAACTGTAAGGCTCGACGAAAAAAGCCTCGAACCGAAATCTAGCACATCATAAGACCCGATTCGAAGCCCCAATACTGTATCTTTAGCATGAAGTTCGTATATGAACCTGGCGTTGAATCCGGGAGAGATGGACCTGAATTCAGTCGGAACGGATAGATATATATCGGGTACGGCAGGCTGAGCAGAACCCAACCATTGTATGTATTCTACCGGAAGGTAATCTCTAAAATAATTATGGTTTTGATACATCAGGTTGAAACCGACATTAATACCCAGTTTGTGGCGGTGTCCATTCATTACATAGTATATAATGCCAACGTCAGCCGGAATAGCAAGGGATTTGATAGTGGCTTGCGAAGGAAAAGCCTTTACTCCTTTATTTTCTATAAGCCTTACTTCTTCATCTGTCATAAAAGGCCCCCATGCGCCAAGCGCCAAAATGTCTGCAACCGGTGAATTGAGAACTCTATCAAAAACCACATCGCTGTTTCTCCTGTAGTGAGAGAGAATATTGAACGTTAAGAAAAAGCGTTCACTAAGTTTCGAGTCGTATCCTATGCCAATTGTCGGCAATTGTGATTTGAGTATAATTGCTTCATCAAACCCTAAGCCTAAAGTAAATTTCAGCTTGCCGGGAGGGGGGGGCTCCATGACAGATTGGGCTGCTCCGGAAACCGCAACGAGTAGCAACAAGCATACAATAAAAGATATTTTGTTCATGTGGTTAAAGTTATTTGGGCAGCCGACGACTGATAAAGTAGCCGACGACTGCCCAGCGTTATTTAGTTGCATCTAAACGTGACTGATCCAGTGTCATTCTCACGCATAATTGGGTCACAATAAAATACATTTTGATCGCCAAGATTTACAACAGCCGAACCTGTGTAAGATATAGTAACTCCAACTGTTGCAGATACTTCCACAGAATCAACTTTAAACTTCGAAGACAGCCCCGCCTGCAAACTAAAAGTAGTCTGCCCCGGATCTACCTCAGCCCATGAAATTCTGTAAGGGCTTCCGAATGTTGCTTCATCCCAATCAAGACCAATACGATAGTTTTGTCTAAGCCAGCGTCCTTGACATGGTCGGATATCACAGTTCAATAAATCTCGCCTTCTGTATTGTCTCGTCACTAGCTTCAATGAATATGGCCCCACTGAACCATCAAGTGAATTTCGAGTAATCCCCAAAACATCGGCGTGGAATACAAATTTACTCTCAAAAATCCCTCCGGGACCTTGATTATCAATACTCCTAAATATACTCCATCCATTTATTTTAAAGTCAACCAAAATTTCATCTTCAGTTTCACAATCCCTCTCGCATGGTTCCGTACATGGATCACTATCGCCTTCATCATCGTCGCCCTCCAAACCCAAACAATCCAAATACAATTGTAATAAAGTTTGATGATTAATCAGGTGATATTCATCATTATCAACTAAATATCTTTCAAGGGCATCTAACGCACTCTGGAGCAGGCTCAAACAGAGAGATTTTTCCGCGTTTGTTACGTCCGACCTATCCGGCATATATTTATCAATGTGTATTCCCCAAGATGTTTGTCCGTCCATGCGAACCAGATAGTGACCCTCGGCATCCCAAACTCCTATTACCGGCTCTTCAAATTCAGGGTCGTCATAATAGTCTTCTTCTTCATCACGAAAACGAACAGGCGTTTCCTGCTTTTCTCCATTCCGAAACAAAAGCCATTTTCCATTACGCTCATTTAATACAGGAACTACTGAGATAACTTGATTGACATTCCAAGCATTGACATCTATTCCCTTTATTTCAGACATTGTAATGCTAAGAAGAGGACTTATGTCGGTAATGGCTGAAAAAAGTCGTCACCATAACGCTCTAACACACTTTCGTCAGCATAGGACGTTAAAATTTCTGCAAATGTCTTTCCATCAAAGACAACTTTGTTTTTTTCCGCAATGTATACAAACTCATAGTTCGTGCTATGGCTCTCTTGCATTCGTGTATGCACATAGCGGCGTAGCGGTTCGTTATTCAAAGCTTTGGACAGTGTTTGAGCAAAAATGGTACGTACTTCATCTACTGATCTAGGATCATTTCGTTTCCATTCTGTTTCATCATTGCTCAATTTATCTTTCTGGCAACCAATTGCACCAAGAAATATAAGTCCTAAAATGTAAAGATAATGAATTCGAGGTTTCATAAATTGTGAATTTAGAAATCGTATCGTCCCTACTTGACTATTACAGGCGGAGCCAGTTCAGTTCTTTGTCCGCCGTCAGAAAAACCCATTCATGCCTCGCAGTAGCTCACTTGCGATCAGTTGTTTTCATTTTCCCGTAAGCCGGTTGCTTGCCGCACGGCTCTGTGATTTATAATAGAGTTTCTGACAATTTTCTTTTAATTGCTATGCCTTGCATGTGTTTAAATGATTGTCCCCCGCCTCAAAAAAAACCCAACCGCCGCAGCATCCCGCGCTGCGCACGGCCGGGGTTCAATTTACAGATTACATCTTTGCGCACAAGCAATGTCCGCGTTACCACAGGAGGTACAAGGCCCCACTAACGGAGCATCTCGTACCGTGCCATGTAAGCACGAATGCAAAGCAGCCGCATAGGACGGCTTATGCACTGCTGTCCAGATTGTGTTTGTGTAATCAGTATTCCGGTAATCTGTAAGATTAGAGAACTTAGGGCATCCAAAACTGCGGGATAGCACAGGATGCGTTTTTTTCTTTTTGGTCCGGGTTAAAACCGGTTTTCAGCACATCGGAAAAGAATCAGAAAAGACTCTGATTACAAAGATACCGCCTCCCGGCAAGAATTTAAAATCAAATATTTACTACTTTCACACCGAAAAATGAATAAATTATGAATAATCCAATCGGAGACAAAATTAAGGAAATCAGACAGCGCAAGAACCTTAGCCAGACAGAGGTAGCCGAGCGACTCAGCATTTCTCAGTCCGCGTATGCCAAAATAGAACAGGGCGCTGTCCGGTTGGACGTGGAACGTCTCATGGCGTTAGCCGATATCTTTGAGGTGGAGTACCACGAGCTACTGGCCCGGCTCAGCGAATAAACAGATACACTTCAACAATAATCACATGAACAACGGCTTCATAGAGCATTTCTACGAGGCTTCCCGAGAAAGTTATGAACAGCATATACAGCACCTGCGGGAAGAAATCCTGTTCTTGCGCAACCTGTTAGAGGAACGGCTGAAGTGAGCCGGCATGCCCAACGCTGCCCCGTTCGCTACCGGAAAACAATAGCTTTTGTCTGACCTTAATCACCTGCTGTATCGTAATCCCGATAAGATGACAGGTAAATCTTCCCCAACATTTCCACTTGATCCATAGCACATTACAAGCAAGGGAGCAGACACGACACCTTGCCGTAACTACTCCCCGCCAATAAGTCCTTTATCCATTACACAATAGCACCGCCTTAATGCTCGTGCCCGCCGGCGCCATGCACATGATTGTGATCAATTTCTTCTTGTGTGGCCTCGCGTACCGATTCGATACGACCGGTGAAGTACAGGTCAAGGCCGGCCATGGGGTGGTTGAAATCCATCACCACTTCATTTTCGCGGATTTCCTCCACGGTGCCGTAGAGCAGGCGACCTTCTTCGTCGCGGAGCGGAATGGTGCGGCCGGGCTGGAGCATTTCGGTGTCGAGTTCGCCTTCAAACATGAACACGGAGAGCGGCAGCGCAGCCACCGCGTCGTCGTCATAAGGGCCGTATGCGTCGGTATGCAAGATGCCGAATGCGAATTCGTCGCCGGCAGATTTTCCTTCTAAGTTGGCTTCAAATTCGGGGATCATTTGCCCGACGCCGAAAAGAAAAGTCAGCGGGTCGCCGCCGTTGGTTTCTTCTATCAATTCGCCTTCAGCGTTGTCTTCCTGCAATTTGTAGTGTAACGACACCACCGTGTTTTGATCAATAATCATGTTTGTTATGGTTTTGTAGTTGATGACAAAAAAGCCCTTGCGGCATTTGGGAAAACGCTTCGAAGCGGCCGGTCAATGATCGCAACCGATGGGAGCGCCGTCCGGCATAGCAGGCGGGGCGGGTACTTTATACGCGGCGGGGTCTTGACGAAACCGGCGCAACTGATGCAACAGCCAGGTGTAATGCGCGCCCTGATCCACATCGTCGGCATACCCGGATTGCTGCTCCAAACGCTTTTCCAACTCCGTTAGTTTAAACCAGGCAATAGCCGATACCTGCGGATGGATGGCGGTATCCCCGGCTAATTGCATGAGGCGGTTGAAAACCAGCTTCTCCGTGGCGCGGGCTATTTCCTGCTCAAAGGGCGTTTGTGCCTTTTGCACTTTCACGACAGAGAGCAACTGGTCTATCATATCATTCGCCGAAAGGCGCTTGGGGTCGCGGGCGCGATGCTCAATCATGCGGGCGAGGCGTTCCGGGTTCAGAATGAGTTCGATGCTGAGCGATGCCGAACTTTGAGCGGCCGCGATGGGGTCGAACACAATGCCGGTATGGGTTTTGAACAATTCCCGGTCGCGGGCATACATGGGCGGCTGCGGGGGCAACTTTCGGAGCAGGGGTTCCGGCAGCGTGAGGTTTTTGGGATCGAGCGTGAGCAACAGGGCGGCAAGGGCATCGCGTTGGAGTTTATCATCCACCATGGAGGCCGGCGTTTGGCCGTCGCCGCGCACGGCAAAACTGTATTGCACCCCGCCGATCGCTTTAGCGGTAGCCTCCACCTGATAGCGGTGGGCCAGGTAGAGCGGCACGAGCACGCGTTCCAACTCGGCCATGGGCGTGCCGATGGGTATGTTGATGTCGCCGAAGCGGCCCAGAGCGGTTTTGCGCACTTGCAGCAGGCGGCGAAGTTCCTCAGCGGGCGATGCCCCGTTGTCCCAGAGGTGCGCCTGCGGATGTGCGCTGCCTTGCGGGCGGGCGTCCTGATCGGTGAGGTAGTGCAGGCCGAGCTTGTTGTTTTCGCGGAGGAGGTCTTGCAGCGCTTTGTGCTCGTCGGTCCCTGTCGGGAAATGCTGGTAGCCATATATAATGGCGCGTTTATCCCATTCGCCGATGCCGGAAGCGTAGGCTTTGCTGAAGTCCATATTGCCCAGCGCGTCGAGGGCGATATAGGGGTGCGGGTAGTCCATCACGGAAGCGCGATCGTTGACGCTGGCGGCGAAGTTGTGCATGAGGCCGATGGTGTGCCCGACTTCATGCGCCGAGAGTTGACGCAGGCGGGCCAGCGCCATTTGTTCCATGCGAGGGTCGGGCGTTTCTCCTTTTTCGTACGCTTCAATCAGGCCCTGTGCAATGAGGAAATCCTGCCGCACCCGCAGAGATCCGAGCAAAACATGGCCTTTGATGATTTCGCCGGTGCGCGGGTCGCTCACGCTGCTGCCGTACGACCAGCCCCGCGTGGAGCGGTGTACCCAGTTGATGACATTGTAGCGCACATCCAACGGATCGGCATCGGCAGGCAGTTCTTTCACCTGAAAAGCATTTTTGTATCCGGCCGCCTCAAATGCCTGATTCCACCAGGCCGCGCCTTCGATGAGGGCTGATTTAATCGGCTCCGGCGCGCCGCGATCTACATAATACACAATAGGTTTCACCGCTTCGCTCATCTTTGCGGAGGGGTCTTTTTTCTCCAGACGATGCCGGGAGATGAATCGTTTCACCAAAGGTTGATCAATGGGTGTGGCATAGTCGCGGTAAGATGCTGCATAATAACCGGAGCGGGGATCATATACTCTGGGCTTATAATTCCCATCGGGCAATTCGATCAAAGAGTGATGCATGCGAATGGTGACGGATTCTGAGGTAGGCGTCACGGAGCGCAGCAATGCGCCGGCGCTTTCGCCGATGAAGGTGACGATGGCCTCAAATTCGCTGTTTTTCGGGAAGTTTTTGGTTTGCTCCAAATAGACGGCCGAGCGGCTGTCGTCGGGGCGATAGGTTCCCTGATTGTTTGTTTTGAGCCGGGCCGCTACGCCGTGTGCGTCGCGCAGGAGGAAGGGGGTGAAATCCACCAATACCCGACCGTTTTCTTCTGCTTCCACTTTGAAGCCCCATAGTGCAGATTGTGCAAAGGCATCTGCTACGGAGCGGCGTTCGTCGGCGTTGTTGCTCACCGCGCGGTAGCCGTAGTTGGGCTGGAGCAGCAGCACTTTCGGCCCGACGCGCTGAAATTTGACGATGCGGGTATCGCCCAATTGATTGCGATCCAGCCCGATATCATTGGAGCCTACGCCGGCAGCGAGGGAGTTGACATAGAGTACTTCTTCGTCCCAGCGGTTGATTTCCAACCAGATACGGCCTTCTTTTTCATCCCAATAAAAGGAGAAATAACCGGGATAGGCTTTCATGCCGGCGGTTTTGGCCGAGATGGACGTTTGGGCGTATAAGCCGCAGGAGAGACAAAAAGAGAAAATGAGGAGGTAAAATGTACGCATTTGCTGTCGGTATTTGATAGAGTAGCCACTTTCCGCCAAAAATATAAAAGTCGTCCCTTTATTCCTACCTTTGCGCCTTCATTTTCAATCCCATTTACATGAAAGTGTTAAAATTCGGAGGCTCCTCCGTCGGAACACCCGAACGCATCCGGGGCCTTGTCGAAATCCTGAAGCGCTATTACCTGCAGGGCGAAAAATTTGCCGTTGTCTTTTCTGCTTTTTCCGGCGTTACGGATTCCCTTCTGCAAATGGGCGCCAAAGCCGCTGAGGGCGATGCCTCCTATTTAGATTTGTTTGAAGCCATGCGCGCGCGTCATTTGGAAGCGGCGCAGGAATTGCTGCGCGGCGACTATCTCCAACAGGCCCTGCCCGAATTGGAAAACAACCACGAGGTACTCAAAAGCCTGCTCTACGGCATTTTTTTAGTACGCGAAGCCTCCCCCCGCACGATGGACTATGTCATCAGTTTCGGCGAGCGCAACTCCGCTTTTCTCCTTTCGCACGTCATGCGGCAAGCCGGTATTCACGCCGCTTATTTAGATGCGCGCAAAATCATCAAAACCGACAGCCGCTTCGGCAGCGCACAGGTGGATTTTGAAACCACCAATGAAAAAGCGATCGAATATTTCACCCAAAACCCTGAAATACAATCTGTTACAGGCTTTATTGGATCCACAAAAGGCGGCCTCACCACCACGCTGGGGCGAGGCGGCTCCGATTATACCGCCGCGATCATCGGCGCAGCCTTAGATGCTTCAATCATTGAAATATGGACCGACGTGGACGGTGTGCTTACCGCCGATCCGCGCAAAGTCAAAAAGGCTTTCACACTTCCCTCTATGACCTACGCCGAGGCAATGGAGATGTCGCACTTTGGCGCCAAGGTTATCTACCCTCCTACCCTTCAGCCGGCCTTGGTGAAGCGGATTCCCCTGGCTATTAAAAATACATTCAATCCCGATTTTCCCGGCACGTTGGTGTCTGATAAATCCGATCCCGGCAGTTTGCCGGTAAAAGGGCTTTCCTCCATCAGCGAGGTGGCCTTGCTCACGTTGCAGGGCAGCGGCATGTTTGGGGTACCGGGCATAGCGGGCCGCTTGTTCAATGCGCTGGCCGGCGGCGGCATCAGCGTCATTCTCATTACGCAAGGCTCCTCTGAACATTCCATCACATTTGCCATTCAGCCGCAATCGGCCAGGAAGGCGCAGAAGTTGGTGGAAAAAGAATTCAGTCTGGAAATTCAACGCGGCTGGACCGATGCGGTAAAAGTGGAAACCGGCCTATCCGTGCTCGCCGTTATCGGGGAGAACATGCGTTTTCGGCCGGGCATTGCCGGGCAGCTTTTTCAGGCGCTCGGCAAAAACGGCGTCAATGTGGTGGCCATTGCGCAGGGCTCGTCCGAGTTGAACATTTCCATCGTCGTGAATAAAGACGATGAATCCAAAGCACTCAACACTCTGCATGAAGCATTTTTTCTTTCCGATACACAAGATATACACCTGTACATTGTCGGCACGGGTTTGATCGGGAGTACCTTGCTGGAGCAAATCCGCCAACAGGCCGATTATCTGCGCGAACGAAGGGCTATGGAAATAAAGGTAGTCGGCCTGGCCAACAGCCGAAAAATGACTTTCAACCCGGAAGGGATTCCGCTTGATCGCTGGAGGGATGTGTTGGCGAGTTCGGAGCAACATTCCGACATCGGCGCATTCATACAACACATGAAAACGCTCAACTTAGCCAATACCATTTTTGTGGACAACACCTCCGGCGCGCAGGTGGTGGGGCATTATGAAACCGTGCTTGATTCGAGTATTTCCATTTCTACGCCTAACAAGATTGCCGTTTCGTCCTCTTTTCTACAATACCAGCGCCTCAAGGCCATTGCCGCCAAACGGGGCGTATTGTTTGAATATGAAACCAATGTGGGCGCCGGGTTGCCGGTCATTTCCGTCCTGCGCGACCTCATAGACAGCGGTGATCGCATCCTTCGCATCGAGGGGGTTTTGTCGGGCACCTTGTCTTTTATTTTTAATACGTTCCGGGAAGGCAAGCCTTTCAGCAGTATCGTGCGCGAAGCCATGGAGCGGGGCTATACCGAACCGGATCCGCGAGACGACCTCAATTGCATGGACGTCCGCCGGAAGCTACTCATTCTGGCCCGCGAAAGAGGATTGGCTTTAGACGCCGAAGATGTGGAAATACGCCCCCTGCTCCCGGAGGCTTGCCGGAATGCGAAATCGGTGGAGGCTTTTCTCGTTGAGTTGGCAAAGGCCGATGATTGGTTTGAAGCGCAACGCGCCGACGCTGCCCGGGAGGGCAAAGCTCTTCGAATGATCGCAAAGTTGGATCAAGGCAAAGCAAGCATCGGCTTGGAGGCAGTGGATTCCACGCATCCGTTTTTCGGCCTCAGCGGCAGTGACAATATGATTGTATTTACGACCGAGCGATACAAAGAACGCCCCTTAGTGGTGCGCGGTCCTGGCGCCGGCGCAGAGGTGACGGCAGCGGGTGTTTTTGCCGAAATCATCAAAATTGCCAACTTCCTCTGATATGCTGCACGAAGTAAAAGTTTTCGCCCCGGCCTCCGTAGGCAATGCCATTGTCGGGTTCGATATGATGGGGCTGGCGCTCTCCCGGCCCGGCGATGAAATCGTAGCGAGGAGAAGTGAGCGCCCCGGTTTGCATATTACTGCCATCACCGGCGATGAGGGCAAGCTCCCTTATGACCCTGAAAAAAACACAGCAGGCCTCGCAGCATCAAGCCTGCTGAAACACTTAGATAAAACCGGCCTCGGTATAGAGTTGGAAATCCACAAGTGTATGCCCTTCGGAAGCGGCTTGGGCTCCAGTGCGGCGAGTGCGGTGGGGGGCGCTTTCGCGGTAAATGTCTTGCTGGGCAGCCCGCTCTCCAAAAGAGAATTATTGCCTTTCGCCATGCAAGGCGAGCAATTGGCTTCGGGCGGATACCATGCCGACAATGTGGCGCCCAGTCTGCTCGGCGGCATTATTCTGATTCGCAGCAATCGGGATTTGGACGTATTGTCTCTGCCCGTGCCTACGGAATTATACGCTGCGGTGGTATATCCGGAAGTAGAAATTCTCACCAAAACGGCAAGGGGTATTTTGAAGACAGAAGTGCCATTGAAACAACACGTCGTGCAAAGCGGGTATCTCGGCGGGTTCATGGCCGGTTTGTTTTGCAGCGATTATGATCTTATCGGACGTTCCCTCCGCGATGTGATCATTGAGCCGCAGCGCGCCTGCATGATTCCGCATTTTTACGAAGTTCAACAAGCCGCGCTATCGGCAGGCGCTTTAGGCTGTAGCATTTCCGGAGCGGGGCCGTCTATGGTAGCCTTGTGCAAAGGCGATGCAATCGCTGCCCAGGTAGGAGCCGCCATGCAACAGATTTTTACACAGGCCGGTATTCCGAACGAACTTTTTCTTTCTGCCGTCAACGCCGAAGGAGCCATTGCCTTATAAACTCAAGCTGCCATGCAACTATACAGCACCAACAACAAGGAGCACTTAGTCTCTCTCAAGGAAGCCGTTTTTCGCGGATTGCCGGAAGACAGTGGTCTCTACATGCCCCAAACCATTCCGGTGTTAGAGCCGGATTTTATTCAAAACCTGGCCAAACACAGTTTTCAGGAAATTGCCTTTCGCGTAGCGGATACCTTGCTTCAAGGCGCCATCCCTGAGCAAGACTTGCAAACCATCATCCACAAAGCCGTCAATTTTCCGGCGCCGGTCCATACATTGGACGAACACACCCACGTATTGGAATTGTTTCACGGCCCTTCTCTGGCGTTCAAAGATTTCGGCGCGCGCTTCATGGCGCAATTGATGAGCTATTTTAATCGGGCAGAAGACCGCGAGTTGGTCATCCTTGTAGCTACTTCGGGCGATACCGGCGGCGCGGTGGCGGCGGGATTTTATCAAACGCCCGGCATCAAAGTGGTCATCCTCTACCCTTCCGGCAAGGTGAGTATGTTGCAGGAAAAACAACTTACTACCCTGGGACAAAACATCGCTGCATTGGAGGTCAATGGTACATTTGACGATTGTCAGGCATTGGTCAAGCAAGCGTTTTTGGACCCCGAACTCAGCTCGGCCATACGGCTCAGCTCGGCCAATTCCATCAATATTTCACGGCTCATTCCGCAGAGCTTTTACTATTTCGAGGCATACAAACAAGTGGCCGATGGCAAGACGCCTGTTGTTTTTTGTGTGCCGAGCGGCAATTTTGGCAACCTCACCGCCGGACTCATGGCGCATCGAATGGGCCTGCCGGTGCATCATTTCATTGCTGCAACCAACATCAATGACGTGGTACCTGCTTATTTGCATACGGGGCAATACCTTCCACGGCCTTCCGCCCGAACGCTTTCCAATGCAATGGACGTGGGCGCGCCATCCAATTTTGCCCGGATGCTGGACATGTTCATAACGGAAAACGGTTCCACGTGGAACAATATGACAGCAACCATCGCTGGATATGCCTTCAACGACGAGCAAACCAAGCATGCCATCCGGGAAGTATTCGACCGATTCGACTATGTCATGGACCCACATGGCGCTGTGGGCTATCTTGCGTTGAAGCAATATCAACGAGAACATCCGCACACAATTGGCGTTGTATTGGAGACCGCTCACCCGGCAAAATTCTTGGACGATATGGAGGCCATTTTGGAAAGACCGATAGAAATACCGGAACGCTTGGCAGCGTTGGCTCACGAAGAAAAAGTGGCTACGTCTATGCCGATAGCGTTTCCCGCGTTTAAGTCGTGGCTTATGGACAACTACTGATTGAGATGTTCCCCGTGGAACATAAGAGCAAAAAAATAGAACGAATGCAAGACTATAAGAACCCTCGATTGGTAGTGGACAGCGCCACTACTACCCCCGGAAAGGTGGCCTGGCGCAGTCCCTCTAATTTAGCGCTCATCAAATACTGGGGCAAATATGGGCAGCAATTGCCCAAAAATCCCTCCATTAGCTTTACGCTACAAAATGCCTATACGGAAACCAGCTTAGAATACCGCCCCCAAACAGACAACAAGCCCGGCATTCAATTGAACTTCTTTTTTGATGGCGTGCAAAATGAGCCGTTCAAGGAAAAAATTGTGGCATTCTTCGACAGCATAGCGGAGATATTCCCCTTCCTACGTCAAATGGAATGGACGATGCACAGCCGCAATTCTTTCCCGCACTCCGCCGGCATTGCCTCTTCAGCATCTGCCATGAGCGCATTGGCATTATGCTTGTGTAGCATAGAGCGGCGTCTCTTCGGCTACTTAGAGGATGAAAGCGAGCTGTTGGCCAAAGCATCCTATATAGCCCGGCTGGGATCGGGCAGCGCCTGTCGTTCGGTCTATCCCAAATTAGCCGTTTGGGGTGAAACGCCGGCAGTTGCGGGAAGTTCCAATCTGTTTGCAGTGCCGTTCACAGCACAAGTGCATGAGGTGTTTTACACCTTCCACGACGATATCCTGCTCATCAGCCAGGAAGAAAAAAGCGTATCCAGTCGGGCAGGGCATGGCCTCATGGATGGTAACATATACGCTGAAAATCGCTATACGCAAGCCCGACAACGCATGTATGAACTCCTCGCCGCGCTTCAAAAGGGAGACATCGAAACATTCGGCCGCATTGTCGAATCGGAAGCGCTCACATTGCATGCCTTAATGATGACCTCCAATCCGCCTTATGTTTTGATGAAACCCAACACGCTTGCGGCCATCGAGAAGCTGCGTGTGTTTAGGACAGAGCAAAAAGTACCGCTGTACTTTAGTTTGGACGCCGGCCCCAACTTACACTTGTTGTATCCAGGTGAATTCAAAGTGGACGTACAGCGATTCATAAAAGCAGAGTTGGAGCAACTTTGTCAGAACGGTCGTTGGATTGCCGATGAGGTAGGCGAAGGGCCGATTGAAATTTAAATTATCATGATGAAGTGTTTAAAACGTTTTGCAGTGTCTGTGTTATCGCTTGCCTGGATAAGCAGCTGTTCACCGGCGCCATTGTATTCGCAAAAATCGCAGTGTATGGATCCGGAGTTCCATGAAAAAGTACGCCGTACCATCAGCGGCGCCGTCCCGACAATGGACGCGGCGGAATTAAAAGAGAAACTACAAAATCTCCGTATCTTTGACGCGCGGGAGCGTGAAGAGTATGAGGTGAGCCATATTCCCGGAGCGGAATACATCGGCTATAAAAATTTTGACATCAAGAGCCTTGCCAATATCCCTAAAGATACTCCGATCGTCCTTTATTGTTCCATCGGTTATCGAAGCGAGAAGATCGGAGAAAAGCTCCTGGCAAAAGGCTTTACCAATGTATTCAACCTGTACGGTAGCATTTTTGAATGGGTCAACCGGGGGTATCCGGTCGTCAATTTTTCCGGCGAGGAAGTAAAAAAAGTACATACTTACAACAAGGAATGGAGCCGTTGGGTGGATGAAAATCAAGCACAAAAAATCTGGTAACACAGAGCGTAAGTGATAGACAGTTTTTTCACAAATCAGACTTAATTTGACATGAAGGACCTTTTTGAAAAATTCAAAGAAAACCGTGGGCCCCTCGGCCAATATGCAGACATCGCAGACGGGTACTTTACCTTTCCCCATTTAGAGGGAGAGATCGGCAGCAGAATGACCTTTCGCGGTAGAGAAGTGATTGTGTGGAGCCTCAACAACTATCTGGGTTTAGCCAATCATCCCGAAGTTCGAAAAGCAGATGCCGAAGCCGCTCAGGAATGGGGGCTTGCTCACCCGATGGGCGCCCGCATTATGTCGGGACAAACGCCGCTCCAAATCCAATTGGAAAACGAACTCGCCGCATTCGTAAAAAAAGAAGCCGCTGTGTTGATCAACTTCGGCTTTCAGGGTGTCGTCTCCATTATTGACGCTCTGCTCGATCGTCACGATGTCGTAGTGTACGACAAAGACAGTCACGCCTGCATTTATGATGGCGTACGCCTGCACATGGGCAAACGGCTGCCTTTTGAACACAATGACATTGAGAGTTTCGAAAAGCAAATCAAAAAGGCTCGCTTGCTGGCAGAACAATCCGGCGGCGGCGTGTTGGTCATCACCGAAGGCGTATTCGGTATGCGTGGCGAACAAGGCATCCTCAAGGAAATAGCATCCTACAAAAAGGAATACGGGTTCCGCTTGTTTGTGGATGATGCGCACGGCTTCGGCGCTCTGGGCGCTACGGGCGCAGGCGCGGGTGAAGAGCAAGGGGTACAAGACGACATTGATATTTACTTCAGCACGTTTGCTAAGTCTATGGCGAGCATCGGCGCTTTTGTGGCCGGCGATGCCGATATGATGGAGTATATGAAATACAACCTGCGTTCACAGTTGTTTGCCAAATCACTGCCCACACCGTTGGTAGTCGGCAACCTCAAGCGCCTGGAGCTGCTCCGCAACAGCCCTGAACTCCGCGAAAAGTTGTGGAAAAATGTAAGCATGCTCCGCAACGGCCTGCGCGAGCTCGGCTTCGATGTGGGTGCAGCCAACTCCTGCGTTACACCGGTGTTCATGCACGGCTCTCCGTTTGAGGCCGGCAACCTCGTACTTGACATGCGCGAAAATTATAACGTGTTTTGCTCAGTGGTGATGTACCCGATGATTCCGAAAGGCATGATACTACTGCGCCTCATCCCGACGGCGGCTCACACCGAAGAGGATATCCGGGAGACCATCCACGCTTTCGGCGAAGTGTATAAAAAACTCAAAGCCGGCAAATATGAGCACGCGCTTGATTTGCACTTGATTTCATAGCCGAAAAGAGCAATCTTTTATCTTATAGATTTTCAACAAGATAAATACAAAAAGCCATCCTTGAATTCTTCAGGGATGGCTTTTGTCTTATAGAACCGAAAACATCAAAATGGAAGATCATCCCCTGCATTAGCCGGTTCGTCGGCGGCAGAAGGGAAGCTTTCTGCTGCGGGCGGCGGCGTGGTGGTGGTGGCGCCGGAAGTTCCGGATGTGTCGGCTTCTGCTTTCTCCAGTCGCCAGGCATTGAGGTTAGTGAAATACTTGCCCTGCCATTCCCGGCCGCGCAAGTCGAAGTGTACTTTGATCGTTTCGCCTTCTTCATAGGCATCGAGTAAGCTACAGCGATCTTGTACCAACTGGAATTTTACAAACTGAGGGTACTGACCGTCCACTTCAATAACGAACTCGCGCGCCTGGAAAGAACCGGTCTTGTTTTCTGTATCATACTTCTTGATGAGTTTGCCTGCTACTTCAAATGACATCGTATTTAGGTTTTGGTTATGGAAAAATCAAAGGTAAGGAGCCGTTCCGGTTTTGCCAAAAAAACAGGGTGTAGGGATTTTGATTTAAAAACACAAAATTAGTTTTATTTTTAAAATAAAATAACTTTTTGTAAAAAATTATCCTTGTACATACACCGCCATTTTTTCCTCGAAGAACACTGCCTCAAAAAAATCGGCAATACGGTAAATTTCAACATACTCATCCCGGTGAAGCAAATCCAGCTCCGGTTGCAAATCGCCGCCCTTCAAAGCAATCAATCCATTGGGAATAGAATGTTTGTGCTTAGACTTTAACACCCGGCGGCTCCAGACTAAGAGTTTGTCTAAAGGCGCTACGCCGCGCGTAATGACAAAATCGAACCGCTCTTTGAGCTCTTCTGCCCGCGCATGCCGGGCCTTGACATTTTGCAACCCCAATGCGGTTGATATTTCCTGAACGACTTTTATTTTTTTACCGATGCTGTCGGCCAGCGTGAAGGACGTCTCCGGAAAAAGAATGGCCAACGGAATGCCCGGGATACCGCCGCCGGTGCCGAGATCGAGTACGGATGCGCCCGGCAAGAAGCGCACTACCTTAGTGATGGCGAGCGAGTGGAGGATGTGGCGCTCGTACAGCGCGTCAATGTCTTTGCGGGAAATGACATTGATTTGCTCGTTCCATTCCCGGTACAGCGGTAGGAGTTGTGCAAAGAGCGCCTGTTGCTCCGAACTCAGGTCGGGAAAATATTTGAGGATAATTTCCATTATGCCGGCAGTTGCAATTCATTCCAAACCGGGTCATCGGGGAAGGGCGCCGTGAGCAACACCTTTTCGCGGGAAACGGGATGAAGAAATCCGAGTTTCCATGCGTGAAGGTGAATACCGCCACCGGGGTTGCTACGCCGAAAGCCGTACTTGACATCGCCTTTGATCGGACAACCGATGGCTGCCAATTGGGCGCGGATTTGGTGGTGCCGGCCGGAGATCAATTGTATTTCAAGAAAATGATAGCGCTCGCTGCTGCCAATGCGCCGGTAATGCAGAGAGGCCGATTGGGCGCCGGGCGTATCGGCGGTGGTGATGGCCGTACGATTGGTGCGGCCGTTTTTGATCAGGTAGTGTTCGAGCGTATCTTCGTCTTTAGGCGGCGCTTGTTGCACCGCAGCAATGTAGGTTTTTTCCACTTCCCGATTACGGAACTGCTCGTGTAAGGCAACCAACGCGGAAGTTGTTTTGGCAAACAATACCACCCCGCCGGCAGGCCGGTCTAAGCGATGGATGAGATGCAATTTGCTGCGGCAATACATTTCTCCGAGATCAAGCAGTGATTTGTCGCCCGTTTTGTCCGGTTGCACAGGTAGCATCACCGGTTTGTTGAACGCAATCAGTTGGTTATTTTTATACAACACCGAATCACCGATTCGAAAATCGGGGCGCTCTTGTTGTTCTGTCAGGTCCTCCATATTCAATCTACTTCTTCGTAATCAATGTAATCCTCTCCCTCTTTGGGCTTACCCGGTTTGCGCGACAACTCGTCGGGGCGGGAGCGCGGCTGAAAAGAAGAAGGCCCCTTCATGGCCGGTCGGACAAAAAAGAAACGGTAAGCCAAATAAACCAGTCCAATCAGAATTAAGAACTTCATGCCAAAAACTTTGCGCAAAGGTACCCAAATTGAAAAGAACAGCCAAATAGCCGCTCCAAACCGCTTTGGGTCGCTGAAATTATTGTCCATATTCGATTGCGCCGCGAGGCCGGAGTGCGCCGAACCGTGTTAACGGCATGGGAAGGCACACCCACACACCACCCCTCCTGTCATACCGTAGCGGAGCGAAGGTATCTCCACACCACTCATCCTTGCCTATCAATTGCTAATGTTTTTTCATGTTCTTTTCCGATGAAAAGAACCAAAAATCACGGCTTTACAGATTTTTTAACGGTTTTTTCAACCCGGCTCCACTAAAACCTGTAATGCCGGTCCTCACAGCACAGCGTTCCCTCCTTGCACCTTGCCTGACGAAAAAAATAGTCTCCCCGAAATCAGGCAACTTATTCACGCCACATTCCTAAGCTAACCACTGCCTCCGCCAATACCTCCGCTGCCGGCGGATGAAAGCGAAACCACAACTCCGGCTCAATCAACTCTAATTCCATCACGGCAAGCAGGCCGTCGTTGTCGCGAATCATGTCCACGCGGGCATAAAGCGGCGCAGGCGTGCAGGCTGCCACCGCGCGTTCGGCCAAAGCAATTTCTTCAGAAGTAGCAGTATAAGCATGTACTGTGCCGCCGAAATCGTCCTGCACACGGAAGTCGCCCAGTTTAGCTACTTTGAGCACGGCATGAGTAAACTGGCCGCCCATCACCATAAGCGACAACTCACCTTGCTCGATGACCTGCTTTTGCAAGGGTTGCAGTAACATATCCTCCACGGCGATGAGGGATTGGAAAATGGCTTCATGCTCGCGGAGGTTGTCCAAATGCAGACGGTAAGTGTGCCGCGCACCGCCGGAGATGGTGGGTTTGAGCACCGTTTCCGTCCACCCGGTTTCGGCGTGCAACGCTGTGAGCGTGATCGTTTCGCCTTGGTGGACGATGCGCGTGGGCGGGATGGGGATGCCCCGCACCTGAAGGTCGAGCAGATAATGCTTGTCCATATTCCAGCGGATCAGTTCCAATGGATTGATCAATTGTGTTTGTGTAGAAACGCGATCTAACCATTCCGAGAACTCGGCGAAACGGTGAAAGTAATCCCAGGTGGTGCGGAACAAGGCTATGCGGGTACTCGCCCAATCAAATTCGGGGTCGGCCCAGTCTTTTCGGATGACCGAAAAACCCCGGCGCGCCAGCGCCTCGCCAAGAATGTGGTCATCGCTGAGAATTTGTTGCAGGTACCAGTCGTCGGGCGCAGCTTCAGCGGCGGCGTATCGGGACTCGGTGAGGAGGGTGATGCCAGACCTCGCAGCGCCAGACCTTGCAAGGTTTTGAAAACCTTGCAAGGTCTGGCGCTGCGAGGTCTGGCTATCCAGAAACTCCATCTCCGTCACCATGGCTGCATCGGGTATTTGCTCCTGAAAGCGTCGGAATGCCTGAGGACTGTCGAACCAACCGAGTACAGCCTCCCGCTCCAGCTTGGTTTTCTTTTCCGACAGGATGGCGTGGATACTCGAGTATGGCCAGTCCATGATGCTTTTGCAAAAGCCGTGGTGTACGGCATTGTAGTGGACGTAGTGTATAGCCTTGTGCAGATAAGCCTCCGTGTCAATGGGTTTGCGTTTGAGGTGGTGCAGGAAGAGGCCGCCCTTCCGCCCGTACCGCTTGTTGATAGATTGGGCATAGCAGGCGAGAAAGTTTTTGAATTCCTGCATCACCACTTCGTGAAGGTCTATCTGGTCGGGGTCCTCCTGCAATCGCTTCAGCTTGTCTGCGTACTTTTCATCGCTACGGTATTTTCTGCCACAAAAATCGAGCAACGCATCCCGCCCCCGCACCTTGAGCACCATGTGGAAATGGTTGGGCATCATACAATAGGCATACGTGCCACACAGCGGGGCCATGTATTCGGCATACTTATCTAAGAAATAGCTGTAGTTACCCGGCTCCCGGAACAGGTTGCTGTCGCCGATGGCATGATTGTAAACGTGGTAGTAGGTGTCCGGCAGGAAGGGTGCGTCATCTTGTTTCATGGCGGTGTTGTTGTTAAACCTGTACTACACCCGTTCCACCCCTATCCGCACCATCACCCCCTCGGCCATTTCAACTTCTTCACCGGCGGCCAGCGAATCTGACAATTGCAGCGAATCGGCCAGCGTTTCGCCCATGATGTAGGCGCTGAATTGCTCCACTGCCGGGACGACCAATTCGTGGCGTTGCAATGTAACGACGATGCGGTCGGTCACATTGAAGTCGCACTCTTTGCGGATGTTTTGGATGCGGTTTACTAAGTCCCTTGCAATGCCTTCGGCTTCGAGTTCGGGCGTGAGCGTCACATCAAGCGCTACCGTGAGCGGCCCATCGGTAGCCACCAACCAGCCGGGGATGTCTTCTGCTGTGATTTCAAAATCCTCCAGCGTGAGGTCGAATGTTTCACCCTCCACTTCCAGCAGGTACGCACCGGATTTTTCAATAGCGGAAATATTTTCCTGGCTCAACGCGCCCACGATGGTGGAAGCCGCTTTCATGTGTTTGCCGAGGCGCTTGCCCAAGGTTTTGAAATTCGGTTTGATTTTTTTGGAAATCACACCCGCCGTATCGGTCACATATTCAATTTCCTTGATGTTCGTCTCCGCCAGGATGAGATCTTTCACGCCTTCGATGTGGGCGATGAAGCGCTCGTCAAGGATGGGCAGCATTACTTTTTGCAGGGGCTGCCGCACCCGGATATTTTCCTTTTTGCGCAGCGACAAAATCAGGGAGGAAATGCGCTGGGCATAGTCCATGCGCTGCTCTAATTCTTTGTCAATCTTGTCCGGCTCCGGTTGAATGAGATTGGTCAAGTGGACCGACTCATGGCGCAGCGGGGTATTGTTTGCCTTTGCTTTTTCCCGGATGGGGTTGGTCAGATTTCGGTAGAACCAATCGGCAAAGAAGGGAGCAAGGGAGGCGCTCAGTTGTGTCGCTACCATCATGCACTCAAACAGCGTTTGGTAAGCCGCCTGCTTGTCGTCGCTCATTTCGCCTTTCCAGAAACGGCGGCGACTGAGCCGCACATACCAGTTCGACAAGTGCTCGTCCACAAAGGTCTCCACGGCGCGGGCGGCTTTGGTGGGTTCGTAATCGTCCATTGCTTCGTGGTATTCCGCCACTAGACTGTACAATTTGGAAATCACCCAGCGGTCGAGTTCGCTGCGCCGGTCATAAGGCATTACATTTTGCTCGTCCATGGCCCAATTGTCAATATTGGCATAGAGGGCGAAAAAGCTGTAGGTATTGTATAAGGTGCCGAAAAACTTGCGCTGCACTTCGCCGATGCCGGCCGTGTCGAACTTGAGGTTGTCCCAGGGCGAGGCGTTGGAAATCATGTACCAGCGGGTAGCATCAGCGCCGAATTTTGCGATGGTCTCGAAAGGATCGGCGGCATTGCCAAGGCGCTTCGACATTTTGTTGCCTTCTTTGTCGAGTACAAGGCCGTTGCTCACCACATTTTTATACGCCACGCTGTCGAACGCCATCACCGCAATGGCATGGAGGGTGTAAAACCAGCCCCGCGTTTGGTCAACGCCTTCGGCAATGAAGTCGGCAGGGTACATGGTGTCGAAGGGCGCATTGAAGGGGCGGTCGGCGCCATTTTTTAGTTTTTCCAAATCCAGCCCCCATTGTGCATAAGGCATGGCGCCGCTGTCGAACCAAACGTCTATGAGGTCGAGTTCGCGGCGCATGGCCACACCGTTGTCAGCCACAAGCACCACCTCGTCAATGTAGGGGCGGTGCATGTCGGCAGGTGCCTGCTGGTTGAGGCCCAATTGCCGGTTTGCCTTTTCGATTTCAGCTTTCAACTCGTCCATAGAGCCGATGCATTTTTCCTGTGCGCCGTCGGCGGTTCGCCATATCGGCAACGGGATGCCCCAGTAGCGACTACGACTGAGATTCCAGTCCTGCAGGTTTTCCAACCACTTGCCGAAGCGGCCTTCGCCGGTGCTAGCCGGTTTCCAGTTGATGGTTTTGTTGAGTTCGTACATGCGCTCTTTGGCCGCCGAGGCTTTTATGAACCAACTGTCGAGCGGATAGTAGAGCACGGGTTTGTCGGTGCGCCAGCAGTGGGGGTAGTTGTGGACATATTTGGCCACGTTGAGCGCTTTGTTTTCGAGCTTCAGTTGCACCGCGATGTCCACATCCACATTGATCCAGTCGGGATCGTCTTTGTAATTCTTCACATAACGCCCGCTGAATTCTCCGACCGTATCCCTGAACTTACCCTGCTTGTCCACCAAAGTGAGTGCGCCGATGCCGTTGGCTTTGGCCACGCGCATGTCGTCGGCGCCGAAGCTGGGAGCGGTATGTACCACGCCCGTGCCGTCTTCGGTAGTCACGAAGTCGCCGACCAATACCCGGAAGGCGCCGGTGTGAAACTGCCCGTCGAAACCGAGCAGCGGTTCTATGTCGTTTCCGAAGCTCAATAGTTGTTCGTAGCGGACGCCTTCGAGTTGTTGGGCAGCGATAGTCGCGCTTTGCGAAAGCACTTCCGGCTGGTTTTTGCCATTGAACCACTTACTCACCAACGCCTCCGCCATGATGATGCTGACGGGTTGTTGGGTGTAAGTATTAATCGTTTTGATTTTACAATAAGGGATATTATGGCCAATGGTGAGGGCCGTGTTGGAAGGCAGCGTCCAGGGCGTCGTCGTCCAGGCGGCGATGCGAACGTCCTCTTCTTCTGACTCAAAAAGAAACGCTGATTTATCGTCCTTTTCCACTTTAAACAGCGCCACTACCGTCGTATCCGTCACCTCCTTATACGCGCCGGGCATGTTGAGTTCGTGCGAACTCAGGCCCGTGCCGGCTCCCGGCGAGTAGGGCTGTATGGTATAACCCTTGTATAACAAACCTTTGTCGTACAGGCGTTTGAGCAACCACCAGACGGTTTCAATGTACGCGTTGTCGTAAGTGATATAGGGATTGTCGAGGTCCACCCAGTAGCCCATTTTGCGGGTGATATCATCCCATTCATTTTTGTACATCATGACGGTTTCCCGGCACTTTTGGTTGTACTCGTCCACGGAGATGCTCTTCCCGATGTCCTCTTTGGTGATGCCGAGTTCCTTTTCCACGCTGAGTTCGATGGGCAGACCGTGCGTATCCCAGCCGCCTTTACGCTCCACGCGCTTCCCGTTAAGGGTTTGGTACCGACAAAAAAGGTCCTTGATGGTACGCGCCATGACGTGGTGGATACCTGGCTTACCGTTGGCCGAAGGCGGCCCTTCGTAGAAGACGAAGTTCTCCACGTCGCTGCGCTGGTCTATGCTTTTTTGAAAAACCTGATGCTCCTCCCAGAAGCGGAGGATGTCCTTGTCTATTTCAGGCAGGTTGAGATTCTTGTACGTTGGGTACATGGTTGTATTTTTTATTTCAATGATGTCGGCCTTTTCATGGCAGCCCTCCCGATTTCATCGGAACCTTTGTGCTGCTCCTTCCTCTCTGCTCTATGCCCTTTGCTCTCTGCTTTTTCGGGGCGCAAAGATAGTTAAAACAAAAAAGCTCCGGCAAATTGCAATCTGCCGGAGCTTTTCGATTTCCTCAACGCATCAGCTCAGCGATTGCAAGGCAAGGCCGGAATAATTATGCTGATGCGAATGATCTGTTGCATGCTGTGGAACGCTTTTAACGGCACAAAAGTAGGAGGAAGATTTGAAAAAAGCAAATGCTGCGAAGGACTGGGGGTGATCAAGCTTATATCGGATTGTTCACTTTCAACTCGAAAATATGGGAAAAGTCTGATACATTTCGAGTTTGCAATTCCAATTGGTGCAAAACAGCCGTCGTAGCATGAATGGAATCGCCGGCAGACATCTTTCGCGCTTGCCGGTACTGAATGGCCAGATCAATGATATCTTTGGTTATCGGCAAGACTGTTTTCTGAACGAAAACGCGCTCATAGTACGCCTTTTCTAGGTCGGTCAACCGATGGAAGCCAAGAACTTCAAGTCTTGTAATTTCTGACACGACGCATGTTGGGTCAATCAAAAGAGGAAGAAGGTGCATAAACGCCGGCTGCGGGCATAAATGAGGATATTACTGTCCAGAAGTTTTATTTAGAGCTTATTTTTCCCTGCCCGGTAAGAGGCGGTCTTTACGGCTTTCTTCGAAATCCCGAATAAAATCGTCGAAACCTTCCCGAAAGGAAAACCTCTAAGAATATAATCTTGATCTTCTGTTGCCCCTGTGGATTGTTCTTTTTCAGCAATTTGTTGAACTACCGTAACATTAAGCCGGTCCAGCAAAGCGAGCAACAAATCCAAATCTTTATCTTGCGCTATTTCCAGAACGATGCGGGTCATAAATTCTAAGATTTATATTTATCACAGTTTCGCTACAAAAATAGGCGAATTTTCTACACTACACGGCAATTCCATACGCGATTCAGGAATTCTCCTTCTTCTCATACCCCGCAATAAACTCTGCCACGATCTGATCCACGATGGTGCGCAGCAGGGTACGTTCTACGCGGGCGATGGTTTTGAGCTTGGAAATTTTTTGTTCATCCAAAAACAAAACTAAGCGACGCGTACCCCGGTCGGGGTTTTCTATATGGAGGTTGTCGGGTTCGATGGTACTGCGAATGAGCGCATCTAAGCCGGAACCGGAGCCGCCGGCGCGTTTGCGGGGTTTCGCATCCGGAGTGGAGGAGGGGCGTTGAGCTGTTTGTTCCGCATAGGATTCATCAAAGGCTTCCTGCAGGAAGGATTCCAGATCTGTCATAAAACTCTTACCGGATGGTTTGGAAGTTTCGCTGCGAAGTGCCGTTTTTTTGCGGGGTGCAGGCGGAGTCGGTTCCGGCAGGTCAAAGAGCAGCCCGGTCTCCCCGGATGCAGTTTCTTTGGGAGTTTCAAAAAGGCTATCCCAGCCCTCTGTGAATTTCTTCCTGCTCATACGCGCTGTTGTCTTGGCATTTCGGTTTTAACGGGTGAATTTTCTAAGCGATCCAATATTTCCCGGCAGAGGTTGAGGTAGTCTTCCGCGCCGGGGCTGCCGGCGTTGTAACTGAAAATATCCTGTCGCTGCGAGGGCGCTTCGGCTAATGCCACGTTGTCGCGGATCATGGTTTGGAACACCTTGTCACCAAAGTATTTTTTGATCATATCCACTATATCGCGGTTGAGAATTTTGCGGCTGTCGTACATCGTAGCGATTACGCCGCCGATCTCCAATTGCTTGTTGAGCCGGAACCGGACCTTGTCAATGACCTGCTTGATCTTGGCCAAACCCTGCAATGCCAGAAATTCCGTTTGCATGGGAATATACACAAAATCGCTGGCCGTGAGCGCATTGAGCGTGAGCAAGCCCAGCGAAGGCGGACAATCAATGATGACAAAATCGTAATCGTCGCGCACCGTTTCCAATAGTTCCGTCAGAATGTACTCCCGGCCGGCCTCGTTGAGCAACTCGCTTTCGGCGCCCGACAATTCCAGGCGGGACGTGATAATGTACAATCCCTCCTGCGCCCGGAAAGGCACGAGTTCCGCTTCCCCGCGCATGGCCTCGTAAATAGTGACCGCTTGTCGGGGAACGCCGAGCGAGATGGTGAGACTGGCCTGCGGGTCGAGGTCAATGAGCAGTACTTTTTTGCTCAATTGGGCCATTCCGGCCGCAATATTGATAGCGCTGGTGGTTTTACCTACGCCGCCTTTATGATTCAATAAAGAGAAAACTTTTCCCATGGATGCATATTTACCGTTGCAATTTGCCCTGTAAAGTAAGGCAATTGTACCGGCTGTTGAAAGCGATTCCAAATAAATTATTACAAATCGAATCGAATGCCTTGTGCCAGCGGCAGAGTTTTACTGTAGTTGATGGTATTCGTTTGCCGGCGCATGTAGGCTTTCCAGGAATCGGAACCGCTCTCGCGACCGCCGCCGGTTTCCTTTTCACCGCCAAAGGCGCCGCCGATTTCCGCGCCGCTCGTACCGATGTTCACATTGGCAATGCCGCAATCAGAACCCGCCGTGGAGAGGAACTTCTCTGCATCGCGCAGATCGTTGGTCATAATGGCGCTCGACAAGCCCTGCGGCACGCCGTTTTGTATGGCAATGGCTTCGTCCAACTCTTTGTATTTCAATAAATAAAGAATCGGCGCAAAGGTCTCGTGCTGCACGATGGCCATTTCGGGACGGGCCTCGGCCACGCAGGGCCGCACATAGCAGCCGCTCTCGTAGCCTGCGCCTTCCAACACGCCGCCTTCCACCACCATGCTGCCGCCTTCGCGCTTGATTTCAGCAATGGCATGAAGGTAATTGTTCACGGCGTCTTTGTCAATGAGCGGCCCCACATGAATGGTTTCATCCAAAGGATTGCCGATGCGGAGCTGACCGTAGGCTTTCGCCAATTTGTTTTTCACTTCCTCATATACGCTCTCGTGAATGATGAGTCGGCGGGTGGAGGTGCAACGCTGACCGGCGGTGCCTACCGCGCCGAATACCGCACCTGTAAGCACGATGTTCAGATCGGCGCTCGGCGTGATGATGATGGCGTTGTTGCCTCCGAGTTCGAGCAGACTGCGACCGAGGCGGGCGGCTACGGCCTGTCCCACGATCTTGCCCATGCGGGTACTGCCGGTGGCCGAAATAAGCGGCACGCGGGTGTCCTGCGTCATCCATTCGCCCACTTTGTAGTCGCCGTTGACGAGGCTGATGATGCCTTCCGGCAGATCGTTGGCTTCAAGGATGCGCTGAAAAAGCAACTGACAGGCCACCCCGCAAAGCGGCGCTTTTTCGGAGGGTTTCCAGATACATACGTCGCCGCACACGAGGGCGATCATGGCGTTCCAACTCCACACGGCTACCGGGAAGTTGAAGGCCGAAATAATGCCCACGATGCCGAGCGGGTGCCACTGCTCGTACATGCGGTGGTGCGGGCGCTCGGAGTGCATGGTGAGGCCGTACAGTTGGCGCGACAGACCCACGGAAAAGTCGCAGATGTCTATCATTTCCTGTACTTCGCCCCAGCCTTCCTGCAGGCTTTTGCCCATTTCGTAAGAGACCAGGCGGCCGAGCGGGTCTTTGTATTCGCGCAGCAGGTCGCCGTATTGGCGCACGATTTCGCCGCGCTTGGGCGCCGGCATTTCGCGCCATACCTTAAACGCAGCTTCCGCCGTGAGGATCACCTGCTCGTATTCTTCCCGCGTGGTTTGCGTTACGGAGCCGATGAGCGCTCCGTTGACGGGGGTGTAGGATTGAAATGCGGCGCCTACGCCTGAAGATTTCCGGCCGGTAGAGGTGCCGGGGTTGTGTCCGGCAAGGCCGAGTTGCTGAAGAAAGTCGGTATTCATACTATTGCTGTGTGTTTTTTTGGATAACGGGGCAAAGGTAGGAAAAACGGAGCTGTTCTTCTTTTAATGCCAAATAACACCGCCGCTTAGCCTTCCAGCAGCCGCTTCGTCACTGCTGCGATCATTTTGCCTTCTGCTTTTCCGGCGAAGGCTTTGTTGGCGGCGCCCATTACCTTACCCATATCGCGGGCGGAGGTAGCGCCGGTTTGTGCGATGATGTCGCGCAGGGCTGCCTCAAGCTCGGCTTCGCTCATTTGTTGAGGGAGGTATTTTTCGATGACGGCGATTTCTTCGAGTTCAACAGCGGCCAATTCCGGGCGATTGCCTTTTTCATAAATTTCAGCAGATTCGCGGCGCTGCTTCACCAATCGCTGGAGAAGTTTGATTTCCCGGTCGCCGTCCACCGCATCGCCGCTGCCGTCGGTTTTGGCCAATTGAATAGCGGCGAGTACCGCGCGCAAGCCGCGCTTGGCCGCTTCGTCGTGGGCTTTCATGGCCTCGGTCAGATCCTGTTTGATTTTAGTTTCGAGATTCATCTGCGGTATGGTTAATGTGAATTAGTTTCTTCAATCCGTAACGTAAGCTCTATGAAATCCACTACCGACAATTGTTCGGGGCGTTGCAGAAAAAAAGATTCCTGCAAAATATCGGGTTGGGTGTTGAAAAACGGTTTGAGCGTATTGCGCAGCATCTTGCGTCGCTGCCCGAAGGACTGTTTGACCACCTGTCTGAACAACGCCTCTCCGCAAGGAAGTGTTTGCTCCGGCTTGCGCAACATCCGTATGACGCCCGACTGCACCTGCGGCGGTGGCGAGAAACAGCTCTTGTCCACACCAAACAAATACTGCCCCTCGTAATAGGCTTGCAAGAGCACGCTGATGACGCCGTAATCCTTGTTGCCGGGACCGGACACAACCCGCA
This sequence comes from Saprospiraceae bacterium, assembly GCA_019638385.1. Taxonomy (GTDB): domain Bacteria; phylum Bacteroidota; class Bacteroidia; order Chitinophagales; family Saprospiraceae; genus UBA2329. The sequence goes on from JAHBTW010000012.1 coordinate 75,845, forward strand.
CGGCCACCTCCCGCTGAAACATGCCCACCATTTCGGGGATGATCGTCCGGAAATCGAGCATCCTGAAAAGGATTTGGGAAGAGATGTTGTAAGGAAAATTGCCGATGAGCGCAAAGGGCTGCCCTTCAAATACCGTCGCGAGGTCCAATCGCAAAAAGTCGGCGGGGATGATGCGCAAGCCGGCATCTGTCGGGAAGTGGGTTTCCAAATACGCCACCATATCGCGATCGGCCTCCACAGCAGCGAGGTCGCGGCCGGGAGCGGTGAGCAGCTTGGTGAGCATGCCTTTTCCGGGACCTACTTCCAATACGCGCTCGTAGGGCAGCGTCAGGCTCGATGCGATCCTGCGGGCAATGTCTTCTTTGTGGAGAAAGTGCTGGCCGAATGATTTTTTAGCTTTCAAGCGGGAACGGGTTGTTTGTGCAAAACCGGAAAGTTGCACAAAATAGCTACCTTTGCCAACTTGTGAAACAGTAAAACATGGAATTACCAAAAATAGGCATCACCATCGGCGATATCAACGGCATCGGCCCGGAGGTGATTATCAAAACGCTCGCGGAAAAAAAGCTGCTCGATTACTGCGTCCCGGTCATTTACGGCTCTTCCAAAGTGGTGTCTTACCATAAAAACATTGTGGGCGGCGATTTCCAGTTTGTTCCCGTTCGCAGTGCCGAGCGGGTCACGCCCGATCGGGTAAACGTGGTCAACTGCTGGAATGATCTGGCCAATATCACCCTCGGCAAAGCTGCTGTGGAAGGCGGTCAATATGCTTTTCAGGCATTGGAAGTGGCCGTAGGCGAACTCAAAGCCGGATTCATAGATGCATTGGTTACGGCGCCCATCAGCAAAGACGCTATGAAATTAGCCGGTTTTCCCTTTCCCGGCCACACAGAATACATCACTAAAGAACTGGGCGCTTCCGAAAGCCTCATGCTCATGGTGAGTCCCGGTATGCGCATCGGTGTGGCGACCGGTCATTTGCCCTTGGCCAATGTAGCCGATGTGATCACGAAAGAGCTGTTGATAAAAAAGTTGCACATTCTGAATGAAACCCTGATAGTGGATTTCGACAAAGGCCGACCCACGATTGCCGTCTTGGGACTGAATCCCCATGCCGGTGAAAACGGCCTGCTTGGAGAAGAAGAGGAAAGCATCATCCGGCCTGCCATCGTAGAGTGCAAGAAAAAAGGAATGATTGTAAATGGACCGTTCCCTGCCGACGGCTTCTTCGGCTCGGGGCAATATCATAAATACGACGCCATTCTGGCCATGTACCACGATCAGGGCCTGATACCGTTCAAAGCCCTGAGCTTCGGCACCGGCGTCAATTATACGGCCGGTTTATCGAGCGTGCGCACTTCTCCCGATCACGGAACAGCATTCGATATAGCGGGTAAAAACGAAGCGGATCCTTCCTCTTTTCGGCAGGCGCTGTTTCTGGCATTGGATGTGCTGCGCAGTCGCCGCGATTATGCCTCCATGCACGAAAATCCGCTGCGCAAGCGCGACAAGCCCGCCGAGGTAGAAGATGGTCAAGTAGTAGAAGAATAGCCCAATCAGTATAATGGATTCAAAAAAGAAGTTTTACATCCTGCTGGCAGTGATACTCCTCGTGTTGTTGGCCGATCAATGCGTCAAGATTTGGGTCAAAACCAACATGTCTATCGGCGAGGAATTTTATATGTTCGGCCAGGACTGGGCCGTCATTCACTTTGTGGAAAATAACGGCATGGCCTTCGGTCTTACATTCGGCGGGGAATACGGAAAATTGGCGCTCAGCCTGTTCCGCATCACGGCGGTGGTATTATTGGGTTTTTACCTTCGTTGGCTGTTGAGAGAAAAAGCGCCGGTCATTCTTTTGACGGGGTTCGGCCTCATCCTGGCCGGCGCGCTGGGCAACATCATTGACAGCGCCTTTTACGGGCTGCTCTTTTCAGAATCTACTTTTCACGACGATCCGGCCATGTTTTTGCCCCCGGAAGGCGGGTATGCGAGTTTCCTGCACGGCAAAGTGGTGGATATGCTCTACTTCCCGATAGCGGAAGGGTATTTCCCGGAGTGGTTTCCGGTGTGGAGCGGCGAGCCTTATTTGTTTTTCCGGCCCGTTTTCAATATTGCCGATATGGCCATCTCCATCGGCGTTATCTTCATACTGGTGTTGCATGTATTCTTCAGTAAACACATACACCTTGCCGGCGCCGTTGAAGCCGCTGCTCCTACAGAAGAATTGATGCCGGCTGTGCCCGAAATGACCTATACCACAGACAGCACCGCATCGGATTATCCCGACCCGCCGGCAGAGGCGGAGCAGCAAAACGATCAAACTGCCGGGAATTCCGATACGCCTTCTGCCTAAACCGGCTGCTCGTTCTGCATGAACTGCCGGATGTAGTCCACGGCGCGGCCTACTTTTTCGTAATCAACCTGATAGTGTACGAATTTTCCTTCGCGGCGTGTCACGACCAAACCTACGGAGCGAAGAATCTTCAGGTGTTGCGAGGTAATGGATTGCTCCAAACTCAATGCATTGTAAATCTTGTTGACGTTTATGCTTTCGTGTTGGTCTATAAACCCCAACAATTGAATCCGCAGCGGATGCGCCAATGCGCGCAACAACTCCAATGAATCCTGGAGTTTGTCATTGTTAATGCTGACTTTGGCCTTACTCATAGTACGGTGTGGTGTAGTATTCAACAAAGGGAGAAAAAAGTTACAATCTGCATGGGGGGCATACAGGGGGGAAAGCAACGATGACAAAGGGTTCCTATTACGCAAGCAGTTCTTCCACCAATTGGGATATCTGCGCCAAGCGACCCTTATTCAGATGGTAATGGATGAACTTGCCGTTGCGCTCCGTGTAAACGATGCCCGCACGGCGCAAAATCGCCAGGTGTTGCGATGCAACCGACTGCTCCAAGCGCAGTTTCACGAAGATGTCCGTTACGTTCATGCCATCTTCTTCCTCCAACAGGGTGATGATGCGTTGACGCAGTTTGTGATTGACGGCTCTCAGAACAAGAACCGCTTTCCGAAGCTCGGCGTAGTCGAGTTGTACATCGTAGTTTCCCTTCTTTAGTACAACAGCTTCGTTTTTTTGCTTTCTCATGGCAAATGTTTTTTACAGGCATTATTACCTCTCATAGTAGTTTACAAAGACTATACCAAAATTTCTTTAATGTCAAGTTTGGGTAGCTCGTCTCTCATTCAAACTGCAAATATAACAAGATATTTCAAATAAACAAATATATCAAAAGTTGTATTTTGTAAAAGAACTCTTTTACGGCCCGCTATTTCTCCACATCGACCGTCAGTTACTTTCTGCAAAACGCCCGTTTTATCCACAGCCGCTAAGATTCCCTGTTAGAACCCCACTTTTCCAACAAGGTGCTTACCATTTCGTGTGGAGTACCTGCTACTTTCTCTACACGCCGCCGCTAGCAACTCCGGTATGGAGGAGGAACAAACTACCAAGAACAGAAACGCTCCACAGCATGTGAGTAATTTGCTAAATTATTGATGAAGAATGCCTTGCTTTGTGGATGCCCTGTGGAAAATCCTGCTTGAAATGGGGAGAATGAAACGGCCAAATTTAGAGCAAAAAAGTTCTATACAAACTAACACCCCTAATGATGAGGGGATTTTTAAAATTTTATTTAATTCTATTATTAACAACAGTTCAGTTGGGTGGAAAACGCGCATTCGGACTGAACAAAGGCCGCTAAATTTGTTTCTTCATACATTCGGCGATTAGATACATCATTATGAGCGAAGATACTTTTTCCGGCGAAAGCCGAAGACCTTTCCGGCAGGCCGTCAAGGTGTGGCTGTACATTGGCCTGGTGATGATTTTTGTGCAAATTGTAGTGGGGGGCATCACCCGCCTCACCGGCTCCGGTTTGTCCATTACCAAATGGGAGATCGTAATGGGCACGGTACCGCCGCTGAATGCCCCGCAATGGGAAGAGGCTTTTCAGTTGTACAAATCTACCCCGCAGTATCAGAAGATCAACGAGGGCATGAGCATGGGCGAGTTCAAATTCATTTATTTTTGGGAATACATCCACCGCCTGTGGGCGCGCAGCATGGGTTTTGTCTTTCTCATTCCATTCCTCTTCTTTTGGCGTAAAGGGGCCATTGAGCCTGCGCTGATGCGACGGCTCGGCGTCACGGTGCTGCTGGCGGCGGTGGTGGCTATGTTTGGCTGGATCATGGTGGCGAGCGGTCTGGTCAATCGCCCCTGGGTGAATGCCTACAAACTCACGCTGCATTTGTCGCTGGCGCTCGTCGTGTATTCTTATCTGTGGTGGACGATCTTGCTTTTTTTTCCACCCAAAACAAATGTTCTCCACACTGCTGTGTTGAAAAAGTGGGGTTTGGGGCTGCTGATTCTCACTGCGATGCAAATTGCGCTGGGCGGGATGATGTCGGGCATGAAAGCGGGGTTGGTTTATCCCACTTGGCCCGATATGAACGGGGAATGGCTGCCGGCGGTACTGCTGGACGGCGCCAACTGGACGGGCTACAACTTTGTGCATTATGACGCCGGACCGTTTATGAGCGCACTCGTTCACATACTCCATCGATCGGTAGCTTATATATTGACAATCATGGTATTGTGTTTTTTTTTCAAGGCTTTGCCATTGGCCGAACAACCAGCTCTGCGAGCAGGGCTGCGGGGAATGCTCGTCGTTTTGGCCGGGCAGATATTGTTGGGTATTCTTACTGTGATGAATTGTATCGGTACCATTCCGGTCGGCCTCGGCGTATTGCATCAGGCAGGGGCGGTATTGCTGCTGACAGTCTTGTTTTACATCTATTTTCAGGTGCGGAAGGTTCGGACAAGTTAATTGTTGAAAACTTTGTGGAAAACGCTTATGCCGGTTTTTTGGCTCGATGAAAACCTCTTTTTTCCGCCTCCGGAACATACGGACCGGAGCGGTATCTTGGCCGTCGGGGGCGACTTATCGCCGGACCGCCTGTTGCTGGCGTACCGGCAAGGCATATTCCCCTGGTTCAACCCCGACGACCCGATTCTGTGGTGGTCGCCCGATCCGCGTTTTGTACTGTTCCCGGAAGAGTTGAAAATAGCGCGCAGTATGCGCTCGTATTTCAACAACGCCCGGTTCGGCATCAGTCTTGATACCGGTTTTGAAGCGGTCATCCGGGCTTGCAGCGAGCAGTACCGGCCCGGACAAGGCGGTACCTGGATCACTGAAGATATGATACAAGCCTACTGCGAACTCCACCGCATGGGCTATGCGCATTCTGTGGAGGTGTGGCAGGCTGGGCAATTGGTGGCAGGGCTGTACGGCATCGCGTTGGGGCGGGTATTCTTCGGCGAGTCCATGTTCTCTACGGTGAACAACGCTTCCAAATACGGCTTCATCGCGCTCGTCAAACGATTGCACCAACTCGGTTTTCGCCTCATTGACTGTCAGCAGGAAACGCCGCACCTGGCATCGCTCGGAGCGAGGGCTATTTCGCGCGCGCAGTTCATGGAGTTGCTCGGCGAATATGCCCCGGCGCCGGATTTGACCGGAAATTGGGGGGAGATGGCGGCGTTTCGGGAGATCATCTAAACATCCACTCCTGCAATAGCCGTAATATTCACAATGTTATTCACTTCCGTATCGCGAGTCACCAAGTGAATCGGCTTGGCCAAGCCCATGATGATCGGGCCGATGGTGTGGGCGCTGCTGAGTTTGCGCAAGAGTTTCATCCCGATATTGCCCGCATCCAGGTTTGGGAATACCAACACATTGGGGCGCTTTTGTAGCTTGCTGAAAGGGAAGTGCGTTTGCAACAAGTCCATATCTAAGGCTACGTCGGCTTGTATCGGGCCGTCGGCCATGAGATCGGGGCGAAGAAGGTTGATGATCTCGACGGCTTTGGCCACTTTAGTCGTCTCCGGCGTGCGCACCGAACCGAAATTGGAAAAAGACAACATGGCCACGCGCGGCTCAAATTGCATGAGCTTAACCTGATCGGCCGTCATGATGGCAATTTCGGCCAAATCTTCTGCATTTGGATTGACGTTCACTGCGCAATCGGTCAGAAAAAACAATTGATTTTTGTGTTGCAATAAATACATCCCCGCAGCAAGTCGCCCGCCAGGACGCGGTCCGATGATTTGCAATGCCGGGCGCAATACTTCGGGGTAATTGACCGTGACACCCGCTACCATCCCGTCGGCATGGCCTTGCTGTACCATCATGACGCCGAAGTAGAAATAATTGCGCATATCGTTTTCGGCGCGGCTTCTCGTCACACCTTTGCGTTGGCGCATGTTGTAGTATGCCTCTACAAAATCTGCGCGATGCGGATGGTGGCGCGGTTCCACAATTTCGATGCCGGTGGGGTCGTGGTGCAGCTCTTCAAACAAAGCGAGAATTTCGTTCCGGTTGCGGGCCAGCAAGATGGGCCTGGCAATGCCTTCCCGCACGGCCTCTGTGGCCGCCCAGATGATTTTGGGGTCGTACCCTTCCGGGAAAACAATTCGGCGGGGCGCTTTTCGGGCGGCAATGTAGATGTTGCGCATCAGCTCCCGCGACCAGTCCACTTTGCCCAGCAATTGCTCGCGATAGTCGTCCATGTCCAACATGCGGCGCGCTACCCCGCTGTGCATAGCCGCTTCGGCCACGGCGGAAGAGACCCACACCAATACACGCGGGTCGAATGGTTTGGGAATGATGTAATCAGGACCGAAACTCAGGCTTTGCCCGCCGTAAGCGCGTTTCACCTCTTCGGGCACCTCTTCTTTGGCCAAGCGGGCCAATGCCTGTGCGGCCGCCATTTTCATTGCTTCGTTGATGGTGACGGCCTCCACATCCAAAGCGCCCCTAAAAATGAAAGGAAACCCAAGGACATTGTTGACCTGATTGGGGTAGTCGCTGCGGCCGGTGGCGAGGATGGCGTCGGGGCGGGCTTCTCTGGCGAGGGGATAGTCAATTTCGGGATCGGGATTGGCCATGGCAAAGATGATGGGTCGTTCGGCCATGGTTTTAATCATTTCCGGATGGAGCAGATCCTTGACGGAAACGCCGCAGAATACATCGGCGCCGTTCATGGCATCCTCCAAGGTGCGCGCCGGCGTATCGCGGTAAAAGCGGTCTTTGTATTTATTTTTCCCCTCATCGCCGCGGCCTTTCCACAGCACGCCTTTGCTGTCGGTCATCAATACATTTTCCGGTTTTACCCCCAGTGCAATGTAGAAATTGGCACAGGCAATACCCGCTGCGCCGGCTCCGGAGAAAACGACCTTTACACGCCCGATCTCTTTATCGGCCAGTTCGAGTGCATTGAGCAGCGCCGCGCCGGAAATGATGGCAGTGCCGTGCTGATCGTCGTGGAAAACCGGAATGTCCATCGTGGCCTTGAGTTGTTCCTCAATATAGAAACACTCCGGCGCTTTAATATCTTCGAGATTGATACCGCCGAAAGTAGGCGAGAGGAGTTGCACGGTACGGATGATTTCATCGGGGTCGTGGGTGTCTAATTCAATATCGAACACATCCACGTCGGCAAATTTTTTGAAGAGTACGGCTTTGCCCTCCATCACGGGTTTGCCGGCAGCAGGGCCTATGTCGCCCAGACCAAGTACGGCCGTACCGTTGGTTACCACTGCCACGAGATTGCCTTTGGCGGTATATCGGCGTACGGCGGCGGGGTCGGCCTGAATAGCGAGGCAGGGCGCCGCTACACCGGGCGTATAAGCTAAGCTCAGATCGTGTTGGGTGATGAAAGGTTTGGTGGCTACTACCTCCAATTTGCCTTTGCGGCCTTCTTCGTGATAGCGCAATGCGGCCTGATTGAGGGCCTCCTGTTTTTTTGTTTGTTCGGTCATGGCTTTTGTATTTAAAGCTCTGACCGGCGCAGTTTTGCCTGATCCGGTGCAGGGCTACATTCCGTAAAGTAAATAGGCGACTACGAAAATCATCACAGTCAGCCCGATTCCTGTCACGAACACGGTATAGCAGGTGCGCAATTGGGTGTATTTTCGTCCGAGAGATTTTCCAAGAAAAAAGAGGTCGCGCATGATGGCGCTGTCCAATCTTGATTCATCGGCTACAATATGGAGCATACCTTCTCGGTATTCTTCGAATGACATTTTGAAAAAATTGCCAAAAAAGAAGAGGTTGGCTTTGCCCTCCCGAACGGCTTCCCGGTTGGTGTAGCCGGTCATTTTGATGGGGCGGGTGGCCAAGGTGGCAAAAAACATGGAGGTGAGGCAAGTGGCCAGCAAAGTGCCCATCGGTGCGAGCAGGTAAAGGTGCTCGCGTACATAAGTAGCGGCCAGCGGCATGGCGATGGTAATGATAATGGCATTGATACTGAGCATGATATTGGCCTTGTTGTCGGCTAAGTTGCTCAGGTCAATGTGGTTGCGCAGGGAGGTTTTAAACATCATTTGCGCGCTTCGGGTACCGGTCACACGGCCCTCATCAAGGGTTTCTGTTTTTTCTTTCACCAATTTTTTAAGCGCTTTCTGATTGGCAGTTTTTTGAGCATCCCACAGTTCGCGGGCCGCGTGGGTATAATAGCTGTGGCTTTTTATGAACCCGTGGTTGAGTTCGTGCCATTCCCGATCGCTGTATTCCTGCCCCAGAAACTCCTTCCACTCATATCGGAGCGATTCCACGGCGAGCAGGTAATCCTGCGCTGCTAAGTGGGAGAGGTCGGCATCGCGCAGCAGCATCTCCAGCAGCGATTCCGGCTGATTGGTGATTTTTGTAGCTTCTATACAACCCAATACGAGTGCGGTTCTTTCTGTGGGATAGCCTTCCTTTTTGAGGAGTTTTTCAGCAATGCGACATCCCGATGCTTCGTGTTCTTCATATCCCTCGGTGTAGCCGCAGTCGTGCAGCAGCGCTGCCAACTCAAGTACCTCGCAGTCTTCCGGCGAAAGTTGGGCGCGTTCGGCCAATGCCATACTCGCATCGCGCACGGCAAGGGTGTGTTGAAGATGATGATAAGTATATCGGCCGTCGAGTTTTTCGGTCAGCAGTCGGGATACATATTTTTCAACATTAGATATTACGGCAGATCGCTCCATAGTCGCATTTTCCTTCAGCGAGGGATAAGTCCGGCAAACATACGCATACCCCTGCTTATTTGCAGAGTGCATAAGTCACTTTTAATCATACAAAAAAGTCACCGTTTATGGTACGGTAGGCTCCGGTGCAAAAACAAGCAGGAAAACCATGCGGATTTGCCCCGGAACTTCTATTTTTACTGAAAAAAGAAATGAAACCACTTTGGGGTATTGATCTCGGCGGCACGAAAATAGAGGGTGTCGTCATCGAAAGCAGCGAAAATCCTAAGGTCATTGCCCGGCTTCGGGTACCGACCGAACAAGCCGGGGGCTACGACCACATCATCGGACAAATCAAAAAACTCATCGGACTCCTGGAAGAGGCTTCCGGTCTGCGGCCGGAGCGCATCGGTATGGGAACGCCCGGTACCATTGACCCGCCGACACAATTGATGAAAAATTGCAACACGACGGCCCTTAATCACCAACCCCTCCACCGCGACCTTGAAACAGCCCTGCAAATGCCCTTCGTCATGGCCAATGATGCCAACTGTTTTGCCGTGGCAGAAGCGCGTTTCGGAGCAGTTCGCGACAAAGTGCCCAACGCAAAAGTGGTATTCGGGGTCATTCTCGGCACCGGCGTAGGTGGCGGAGTGGTCGTGAACGGAAAAGTGCTCAACGGCCTGCAAGGTATTGCCGGCGAGTGGGGCCACAATATTTTGGATGAATCGGGCGGCCCCTGCTACTGCGGCCGCAATGGCTGCGTGGAAACGATTATCTCCGGCCCGTCATTGGAGCGGCACTATACCCAACTGACCGGCACCCGATTGAAGTTGGCTGAAATCGTTGCCCGCCAATATGCCGGCGAAGACCCTGCAGCCGCCCAAACCCTCAACCGGCTTATACAATACTGGGGCAAAGCGATTGCGTACGTCATCAACATCCTCGACCCCGATGCTATCGTCATTGGCGGCGGTGTGGGCAATATTGATCTGCTCTATTCTCAGGAAGGTATTGAAGCGGTAAAACGCAATGTATTTAACCCTCGCTTAGATACGCTTTTTCTGAAACCTCATCTGGGCGATAGCGCAGGTGTGTTCGGTGCGGCACTGCTGGCGGAATAGGCCGGATGCCGGAAGAATTTAATAACCTCCGCCCTTGGTTTGCACACGTTTGCTTACCTTCGGGAAAAAATTAGAAGCCATGAAAGGTGTGAAATACTTATTTTTTGCCTCGGTCGTCGCCATCGCATGGAGTTGCGGCGACCCGACTCCCCAACAAGGAAACCAAAACAACAGCGCAGATACAACGGCGCAAACGACCCCGGATACGCCGGCGCCACGAGCCTCCCACGACTGTCAGGTGACCAATAAAATGTTGGAAAACAACTCTGTATGGATTCGGTCACAGGAAATTCTCGTGGCCGTGACGGCCGACGCCGAAACTTTTGATGCAGACTACGGCGACAGCTATCGGGTTTTGGAGGTATATGACACGCGCACTTGTAACCTGTTAGAGCGCAAGGTATTGCCTGTAAATGTCAGCCCTGATTTTCCCTATTATGTGGCGGAAATCAACTACAACAATATACACCAAATGGCCGCCGTGAAGGGGTTCAAGAGCGTCTATTTGTATGATGCTGAAAATCGCAAATGGCTGCCGGAATTACAACCTAAGTTTGCATCAGCTCGCTACGGCGGCGATGCGCGGGCGGGCATGATTCACCGCTTAGAGGTATGGGAGGATTATTTGCTGGGGTATAGCCAGGACTTTGGCGCATTTGTATTTGATCTCCGAAACAAAAACCAGCCCGCATCGGTGCTGCCTTATGCCGAATTTAAAGTATCGGAAAACGATTTTCGGTCGCTGTTTCTCCTCTCTTCACAAGATGCGAACCAAGCCATTGCGCCCAGCTATGATGCCAATACAGGAGCATTTGCTGTCAATCCGCTCTTCAGCGAGCCTTTGCAACTCAAAACGGAAACACAAAGAAGCGCCCTCAACAATCGCTATTTGGTGCTTCGTAAATCCGACAGTTCGAACGCCGCAGTAGCCATTGATGTGGAAAAACGCAAACGCATAGAACTTCCCGCTGATGTAGCTGCCAAACCCACCCAGGAAGTACTGGCATGGATAAGACAAAATCAGCGTTGAGTAATATGGATGGCACTGAATTAGATCAACTCACCGCTTTGGTGGTGCAGGATTTTGACCCGGAGCGAACCGAGTCGGTTCTCACAGAAGAGCAACTCCTGGATTTTTTATCAGCACATATCGCTTACCTCATCGAGCACAAACTCGAATTCCTGATGAGCCTGATGTATCGGCTGGACGTGGACGAACGAAAGGTGGATTACGCTCTCTCTCCCGCAGGAGAAGAACTACCCCACATCGCACTGGCTAAGCTGGTGCTGGAACGTCAGAAACAAAGGATTTTCACGAAGCAGCATTATCGGCAGCAACACACCGATAATTGGGAATGGAATGATTAGACTTTGCTAAAAAACCACTGTTTGGTTTCCGTTTGATGAGCGTTGCCAGGCATACGAGGGCTTTGCTCCAACACCATCTCATCGGCTTCTATGTATCTGATAGCAGCTTGTTCTGCCTCTTTACCGGCAAAATGCAGCAGCAGAGATGCTCCATCTTCTGAAATTTCCCAGGCGCCTGTTTCTTCTATGTATTGAGATCCATGGCGGATGGAGCGTACAAAAGCTCCGTTGGAACAGAAATGATAACGGAGTTGAGCCGTTTCGGCATTTTCCGGCCCTACATTTTCTTCGCGCACCGTTTCAGTCAATTCAGTAGCGCTTACTATGTTTTCCCACACCCCTTGAAGCAGATGGTATGTTTTACCTTGCGGAGTGTCGGGCGCCGGATTTATCGGGTCGGCAGAGATATTCGTAAAGCTGAACAACAAGAAGATCGAAAATAAGACAGTTTTCATGACAATGGTTTTTAAATCGGGTATAAAATCTTGGCAGCGTTTTCCGATGATCGTATTGATTTATCATCTTCAACCAATGCAAAGACAATATTATTCCGAAAGGGTTGCATCAAACGGTCTAATTCGATTTGTACGTGTGTTTTACCGACCATCACTATTTATTCGCGCTATCCTTCCTCTTTTATGAGGTCATTTACAATTTTTGCCGAGAGCAGCGCCAAAGGGATTCCCCCGCCGGGGTGTACGCTGCCGCCGCAGAAGTACAGCCCGCTAATGCGATTGGAAAAATTGGGATGCCGCAGGAAAGCCGACATACGATTGTTGGAACTCGTGCCGTATAAGGCGCCGAGATGCGAGGAGGTTTTGCTTTCAATACTGCGGGGATCGAGCAGGCTTTCGCAAGCGATGAGCGGTTCGATGGGCGTACCCAGTACGCGGCTGAGTTTGGCCAGTACATTACGGCGGGTTTCCATGATGAGCGCATCCCAGTCTTGCCCGCTGTTATAGGGCACATTCACCATTGTGAACCAGTTTTCGCAGCCGGCAGGCGCATCGGCGGGCGTGTATTTGGAAGTGATGTTAATATATATGGTGGGGTCGTCAGAAATCTTGCCGGCGGCGAGGCAATCGAACTCGTGGCGGTAGTCCTCGCTGAAAAAGATGTTGTGCAGGTCCAACTCCGGGAATTGCCTTTGAATACCCCAGTAAAAAATCAACGCGGAAGTAGATTTCTCCTGGCGCAGGGCGCGTTCCGGCGCCGGCTCGCGGGCCAGTAATTTCCGGTAGGTAAAAAACGCATCCATATTGCTGATGACGACATCGCAATCGCGCCATTCACCCTGTACCCGCAGCCCTGTGGCACGCCCTTTTTCTACCCGGATTTCTTCCACCGGCGCATTGAAGTGATAGCGCACCCCTTTGCGCACGCCCAATTGCCACACGGCACGGGTAATACTGTGCATGCCGCCTTCCGGGTAAAACGCACCGATGCCGTACTCAAAATGAGGAATGATGGTGAGCAGTCCCGGCGTTTTGTAGGGATTAGAGCCGTTGTAGGTGGCGTATCGGTTGAATAACTGGACTAATTTCGGATGCTCCAAATGGCGCTCGTTCACTGCGTTCATGGTAGTGAAGAGGTCGAAACGGGGAATTTGCAGCATGGCGCCGAGCACTCTGGCGTGCAGCCAGGTAACGGCTTTGTGCAGTGATTTTTCCAAAAAAATGCGCCCGCTGAGCCGGTATTTTCGTTCGCTGTCGCGCAATGCATGGAGGACACGACCGGACGGCACGCCCAGTTTTTGCTCCACTTCCCGGGCAAATGTCTCGCTATCGCCCGATGCTGAGAGGCGCGTGCCGTCTTCCCAAAAATAATTGCAGAGGATGGGCAGGCGCCGGTATTGGAAATGCGGACCGATGTCTTCTCCCGATATTTCAAACAACTCCTCCACATACTGCGGCATGGTGAAAAGCGAAGGCCCGGCGTCGAATCGGTAGCCGTTCTGTTCAAAGGTGGAAAGTTTGCCTCCGGGGTAGCTGTTGGCTTCAAATACGTCCACTTCGTGGCCGGCAGCAGCGGCCCGCACGGCGGCAGCCAAGCCGGCAATTCCTGCTCCGATGATCCCGATTTTCATGCGTTTTTTCCGGTGTTGGTTTTACAGGCAAAGCAACACAGCCGGCAAGCTATGGTTGCAACTACCACTACATTACCTGTGTGCCGGGGAGAACCGGAACGCGTTAAGGGCTGTTGTCTTGAACGCAATGTGCTACATTTGCGTTTTTTCCGGGGCGCTTGCCGCTCTGTCAATTTATACCTGAATGTCGAACCTGATTTTTCAATACCCGGCTTGGTTTTCCATCTTGTGCCTGTTGTTGGGAGCAGCGTATGCCGCCACCCTCTATTTTCGCGACAAGACCTTCTCCGAACAACCCCGGCAGTTCACCTGGCTTCTGGCAGCGCTGCGCTTTATTGCCGTCACGTTCATCAGCTTGCTATTGCTGTCGCCGTTGTTGCGTTCGCTGTTGCAAGATGTAAAAAAGCCCGTTATCCTGCTGGCGCAGGACGTGTCGGAATCGGTGGGCGCTGCATTAGAAAAGGAAGGATCGGCAGATCGTTATAAAACGGCTTTCGAGCAACTATCGGCAGCATTGGGTAAGGATTATGAAGTGCAATCGTACAGCTTCGGCGAAACGGTGCGCGAAGGCATTGATTTTGACTACAAAGACAAAATCACCAATATCTCCAAGTTCCTCACCGGTACGTACAATTTGTACAGCAACCAAAACCTCGGCGCCATTGTGTTGGCCACCGACGGCCTCTACAACGAAGGTTCCAATCCGGCCTATCTGCGCAATCAACTCTCTGTGCCCATTTACAGCATCGCGCTCGGCGACACCACCGCCCGCCGCGATGTGGCGGTGAAGCGGGTTTTTCACAATAAAATTGCCTATCTCGGCGACAAATTCACTACGCAAATAGACCTTTCCGCCCAAAATGCCGCCGGGGCTTCCACCAACTTATCAGTGCTCAAAATTGAAGGGGAAACATCGCGCAAACTTCAGGAAATACCCATTTCCATAGATCGAAACGACTTTTTTACTACCCGGGAAATTGTTTTGGATGCCGATAAACCCGGCGTACAACGCTATCGCGTGACGGCGAGCGCGGTTTCCGGCGAAGCGGTTACGGCCAACAACAGCAAAGATATTTTTATAGAAGTACTGGATGCCCGGCAAAAAATATTGGTGTTGGCCGCCGCGCCGCACCCGGATGTAACCGCCGTTAAACAATCCCTGAGCGGCAATAAGAACTATGAGGTCACCGTGGCGTTCATCTCCGAGTTTAAGCAAAATGTGGCGGATTTCGATTTTGCCATCCTGCACCAATTGCCATCCCGCACCAATGATGCCACCGGGGTACTGAACACGTTGCAAACCCGCCGCATTCCCAGCCTTTTTATAACGGGTATGCAGACCAATTTTGCGCGGCTCAATCAGGTGCAATCATTGGTGGCCATCCGCACCGATGGGCGCAACACCAACGAGGTGCAAGGCCGCATTGCGAATGAATTCAGCCTGTTTACTTACGATGAGCGCCTGAGCCGGGAGTTGCCGTCCTTTGCGCCCGTAATTGCACCTTTCGGCGAATTCACGGTGTCGCCGGGAGCGCAAACGCTGTTGTACCAACGCATCGGGAAAGTAGATACGCGCTATCCCTTACTCGTGTTGGGCGAACAAGGCGGGGTGCGCACGGGCGTGTTTTGCGGCGAGGGCCTTTGGAAGTGGCGGCTGTTCGATTATTTGCAAAATGAAAACCACGAACTGTTCGACGGCCTGCTCGGCAAGGTGGTGCAATACATCGGGATCAAGGAAGATAAGCGGAAATTTCGCGTCAACCTGCCCAAGGCCATCTTTGCCGAAAACGAACCCATCGTATTTGATGCCGAACTGTACAATGACAATTACGAACTCATCAACGACCCCGATGCAGCGTTGGTCATCACTAACAGCAGGGGGCAGGAGTTTCCCTATACCTTCAACAAATCGGGCAAAGCCTACAGCCTCAACCCGGGCATATTTCCGGTGGGCGATTATACTTTTCTGGCGTCCGTTACTTTCTCCGGGCAGAAACTCACTTACAACGGTCGTTTTAGCGTACAGCCCATTCAGCTCGAACTGTACGAAAGCACCGCCGATCACGGCTTATTGCGGCTGATGAGCGAGAAATTCGGCGCCGCCGTGGTATATCCTGCTGACATGGCCTCCGTTGCCGACATGATCCGCGCCAAAGAATCAGTCAAGCCGGTCATCTACAACACCACGCAAACGCGTCCGGTCATTCATCTCAAATGGCTGTTTTTTCTACTGCTGGGCTTGCTTAGTCTGGAGTGGTTCCTTCGACGGTATTTCGGGGGGTATTGATTTTTAGGTCTCTATTTGATTTTGACCGCAGCCTCGTCTCCGAAGCGAAGCCGCCATTTTTCTTTATAAACAGACGAATATACAAGCTCAAAAACAAGCCCTTCTTCACCTAATCGGCGGAGAAGCCGGGTCAATTTTTCACCGCCCGCTACAGAATTGTCAATTTGCAAATGAGCAATTTTTTCGCCTGGAGGAATGAGCATTCCCTTACCGATATTGGTGTGAAAAAATTGCGGGATGCTGTCCGTCTCCGGAAAATGCTCTGCGAGAAAGGTGTATAGGTCTTTGTTATATTCCTTGCCCTGATAGCGTACTGTCACTGACTCAATGAAAGCCGGCCCGATCCCGTTATTCAACACCATTAACTTATAGTTTTGGGTGTAACTTCCGTAATTGGATATCTGCAGGTAAGGCAGTACCGACAATCGTTGTTGTGCTTGCATAAGACGAGTCTGAACGACCAACACAACCAGCGTCATCACACTGATAAACATAGCTGCAAAGCTCAGTACTTTTTCAGAATTCCAGGTTTTGTTGCTCATTGGTTATCACATTATATGCTGTGGCGCGATGCCGAAGGTTATGTGCGACTTGCATGGCAGCGCGAGGTATAAATGGGAAAAATCACACCGGCCGGCAGCGCTCTTCTAACCAGGCCGCCTCTTCTGTTGCCAACAACGGCGCCAGTTCTCGCAGTACCTGAGCATGGTAGTCGTTGAGCCACTCTTTTTCGGTCGGGTCAAGCAGGGCCGGATCAATCAAACGCAGGTCTATTGGAAAAAAACTAAGCGTTTCGAAGCGAAAAAAGCGCCCGGAATTCGTTTGCGCGGCTTCCACACAAAGAATCAAGTTTTCGATGCGAATGCCGTATTGCCCCGGTTCGTAATAGCCCGGCTCATTGGAGGTAAGCATGCCCGGCTCTAACGCGCACAATCCTCTGGAGGTGGTAGCCGAAGGGCTGATGCCTTGTGGACCTTCATGCACGCTGAGGAAAAACCCTACACCGTGTCCGGTGCCATGTCCGTAGTTTTTGGCTTCGCGCCAAAGATGCATGCGCGCCAGGGTGTCCAACTGCACGCCGCGCGTGCCTTTCGGAAACCAGGCTGCGGCCAGCGCGATGTGGCCTTTGAGCACCGCCGTATTAGCGCGTATTTGTTCAGCGCTGGGTTCGCCCAATGCGACGGTGCGGGTGATGTCGGTGGTGCCGTGCAGGTATTGGCCGCCGGAGTCGAACAGGAGGATGCCCTCCGGGCGGATGAGGGCCGAATCACTTTCTGTAGGGCCGTAGTGCACGATGGCGCCGTTGGCATTGTAGCCTACGATGGCGCCGAAGCTCTCGCCGATGTATTCGCCCTGAGCGGCGCGCAATTCTGATATTTTGCTCGCCACCTCGTATTCGGCTACGGGGCGCTGCCGGAGTTCTGTTTCCAACCAACGAAAGAGCCGCGTGAGCGCTGCGCCGTCTTTGCGCATGGCCCGCCGGAGTTGGGCAATCTCCCCCTCCGTTTTGAGGGCTTTCATCGGCTGCACGAGGTTGTCGCCCTGTACGGTCTGCTCGTCGGGGATGGCCTGAAAGAGCCGAACGCTCACCGTGGTCGTATCCACGAATATTTTTTCACCTTTCGGAAGTCGTTGGAGCCATTGCTCCGTCTCTTCGTAAGGATGCAGGACAACGCCGTCTGTCAGAAGCGTTTGCCGGAGCGCTTCGGATACCTTGCCTTCCGGAACAAACCAATGAGCGGTTTTTTCACCTATTATAAGGTATGAAATGCACAGAGGATTGAAATCCACATCGGCGGCGCGGATATTGAGCGTCCAGGCAATGTCGTCCAAAGTACTTACCAAATAAGCATCGGCCTGCCGGGTCGCCATGGTAGCGCGAATGCGGGCGAGCTTCTCCTCGCGCGAGTGGCCGGTATAATCCGGCGGCATTTCAAAAACGGGGCTTGCAGGCAACGGCGGCCGGTTGTGCCAGATACCGGCAACCAAATCCAGCCCGGAGTTGATCTCTATGTTTTTATGATGGAAATTTCTGGTTAGATAGCGCAACTGCCCCAATGAAAAGAGCCTGCCATCCAATCCTAATGTGCTGCCTTGCGGCAAATTTTCGGCCAGCCATTGCACATGCTCCGGCGCGTGGGGCACTACTTGCCGGTGCAGTACCACACCGCTTCCGGCCAGTTCTTTTTCTGCTTGCAGGAAGTACCGCGAGTCGGTCCACAATCCGGCATGATCGGGTGTGACGGCGAGGATACCGGCAGAGCCGCTGAATCCGGAGAGCCATTCGCGGCTTTTCCAGTGATCGGCTACATATTCGCTTTGGTGCGGATCGGCAGAGGGGACGAGATAAGCAGAGATGCCTTCCCGGTGCATGGCCTCGCGGAGCAGCGCTATTTTTTGATCGGTGGTCATGGCAAGCGGGTATTAATTCCCCATGTTTTCTATGGTGACCGCAGCGCCCGGCCGAATGAGCAACACCCCCGATGTGATAACCGTATCGCCTTCCTCCAAGCCGCGCAGTATCTGAATTTCGGCATCTTTGCGGATACCGGTTTCCACCGTGCCCACTTCCGCAAAGCCGTTTCGATACAAATACACTTTTTGTACGCCCTCCTCGGGCACAATGGCTTCGGTAGGAATGAGGATGGTACGATCGTAATCGCGCAGCCCTACTGTGACGGCGGCGAATGCGCCCGGCAGGATGCGCCCGTTGGGGTTGGGAGCTGATGCCTTTACTCTGAGGGTGCGGGTGGTAGGATCAATTTGCGGTTCGCGGGCAATGACGGTGGCGGAGTACAGGCTTTCTGAACCATCTAAGCGGAACTGTACCTTCGATCCGTTTTGCAATACGCCGCTGTATCGCTCCGGCACCGAAAAGGACAAGTGTATCGGATTGGTACTCACCAAACCCACGATGGGCATGCCTGCTGAGAGGAAACTGCCCTCGCTCACCATTTTCAGCCCCAGCGTGCCGTCGAACGGAGCGCGTACACTGCGCTTGCTGATTTGTACGTCAATGAGGGCAATTTCAGCCAATACCTGATCGGCTTCGGCGCGCGCTATTTCGTACTCCTGCAAGCTCACGCCTTCTCTGTCATACAAGTTTTTCAGACGCTCTGCGATTCGCTGGGTGAGTTCCCGTTGCACTAAGAGCCGCTTACGCTGCGCCTGAAGTTCGTCGTCGTCGAGTTGTACAAGCAAAGCTCCTTTTTTGACAAAGGCGCCTTCGCGAAAGAGAATCCGCGAAATTTTGCCGGGCACTTCTGCGGAGATGAGCACCTCCTCGGTAGCCGTGGTAGAACCGTTGACGGAAATATTGTCGCGTAAGGTTTCATACTGAACCCTGACAACGCGCACTGAAGTTTGTTGCCCGCCCATACTTCCGGGCGATGCGGCGGTTGGGGGCGGTTCGGGGAGTTGTTCTCCACCAAAGAAACCGGCGCGGTAGAGCAAAACCGCTGCGATGAGTACAATAAGCCCCACAACGAGGGATAAGATACGGACGGTGTGTTTACGCATTTCTTTTATTGGCTAAAAATCAGGCGCTAAAGGTACAAAATGCCTGCTTATGCAACAGGGTCGCAACGGGAGTATTTTGAAAATCCAGTTTCCGATCATTAGCGCAAACATAACAGCACCAAAAAAAAAGATCGCCGCTGTTGGTCAGGGACGATCTTCCGTATAGGAGGAAATCTACAATTAAGTGCGGCTGCTTTTACGCAGCAATTTAGAAACGGTATCCGGCCGAAACGCCGAAGCCTGTATTTTTAATGGCGGTTTCACCATCGGGAAAACGCTTGTCGTCAGGGTTGATGCTGAGCATCCCAAATTGGGTATTGAACTGAAGGAATAAGCCGCTCGCCAACTCGTAGCCTACAAATATATTCCCTGTACACTTCCCTCGCGAGCAACCACGAAGAAGTAGAAAAGAGAGTACTTTTCCACCTTCAAATCGTGAAACATGCGCAAGAGCACAATCAGTAAATCACAACGTTTAGCGATTCTGGCCAAATGGGAGGCCGAGCCCCATGTAGATGAATTATGCCGGACGTATCAGATCAGTGTGGCCACTCTATACAATTGGAGAAAAGCCAAGGCAGAAGATGAAGACGAGAGCAAACGTCGTCTCAAGGAGTTGGAGGCAGAAAATGCCCGGCTTAAAAAGATGTACGCCGAGTTGAGCATCGATCATGGTACCCTCAAAAAACGGCAGACCCAGGGCGCCAGGAAGAAATGATCGATTCGTTCAAAGAACGATCCGGTGGCAGCGTACGACGCAGTTGCCGCGTGCCGGGCTTACGCCGACAGACTTACTACCGGCGCAAACAAGGTTTTTGCATGGCGGGGCGCTCCAGCTTATATCCGTTGTGACAACGTGCCGGAGTTTATCTCCCATCGCTTAAAAGATTGGGCGCACAAGCGTGGTGTGGAATTGCGGTTCATCCAGCCGGGCAAGCCCATCCAGAACGGGTTGATCGAACGACTCAATAAACGCCCGATCACTACAAAGTTTTGAATCAAAAATTCTACTTTAGCATGGCGGCAGCTTAGGAGAAGTGTACACGCCGTTCGACAGCTACGTTACGTTTAATGTGGAAGGAGCGCAAGCCTGCCGTTCAACAACACACTCCCCGAAGAACGCGCATATAATAGAACCGTAATCATAGATATTATCCCCCATAAATAGTTTTTCTTCTAAAGAGCTTAATATTTAGTGGTTTGTAGCAGTGCCGTTTAAGAGCTTGTCTCTTAGAGGTACGTTTTTATCCAGACAAATCACTTTTCCACACATCCCAGCAACCATTCCTTTTCTGTAAGAATCTCCTCTGCGGCTATTTCACGGCTCAAAGCCGCTTTGGCCGACTGATCGAACGGATTCATTTTGAGTAGCTTATCGGCATATTTTACGATGTTGAGGTAATTGCTGCGATGGTATCCAATCACCCGTTTGCGGCGGATGTAGTTGCGCATGGCGTCTAAGTGCGCATGCAGGATGTCGGTTTCGCCCAGTGCATACCACGTTTTCAGCAGCAGGGTTTTGGCAGAGAGGTTGAGGAGGGGGTCGCGGTAGTTGGCGCGCTGCAACAGGTCGAGCACCGCATCGTAGCGGCGGCGCGAAAATTCGAGGCGGGCCAGATTGAAGCTGAACGAGCTTTCCCGGTAAGGGCGCTCCAGCGCGTTTTTGTACTCGTGGATAAAATAGCTGACCCACTCATAGTCATCTAATTGCAGGCCCGCCGCCACGATGTTGTGATAGGTAAAGCGCGACAGCACGCCGTTTTCGAGCAACTGCCCACCGGCAAGCCCGGCTTTGTAAAGGTCGAGTACCTCGCGGAAATAGCGGCGTTCGCCGTCGTTGAGCCGTCGGATGCAATAGTTGATGGCCAAAAGATAGAGTCCTCTCATTTCTTCCTGCGCAAAGCAGTGCGCCGATTCGAGTAATATGCGCTTGAAATGCTGGAAATGCAGCTCCTCTTCCGGCTTGCGTATCATGCGATAGCAATGCAAATATGCGGCAATAGCCGGTTCACCCGCCCATTTTTGGTTTTCGGCCAGCGCGATGATTTCGCTGTCCATATAGGCATGGTAGGCCGACTGATACACCCCTTGCTGTGCGGCGGCGAGGCAGATCAGCCGGAGCCGGGTGCTGAGATAATACACGTCGAGCGCATGGGCCAGTTCGTTGATGGGCAGTTCCTCCGAAGGATGATCGGAAGTGGCAGTTTGGTACTGCTCCCAATGCATCCGGTAGCAGATTTGGTGGTATCCGGCATCGCGCAGGGGTTGGGCTTCCAGCGATTGGGCTAAGGCCTGCCGGGTGTGTTCGAAGGCCGGCTGCATGCCGTGCTCCCGGTATCCTATTGCCAAATGCAGTTGGTTGGCTAAAGGGTCGGCAGTGGCGGCCTTCACGGAGATGTACTGCTCTATGAGTTTGTAGAGATAGCTCATCAGCAAGCGCAGTTTTTGATCGTCGCAGGTGGCTGTCGGGAAGAGATGTTGCCATGCCTCCGCTTTATCGGCTTCAGGCCGGGCGATGAAAAAATCGAACAATTGCACCAGGTCACGGCGGGTATTGAAAAACGGGGAGCATAAAAACTTGCGCAATTCCTTTTGCTCCACAGGAGAAAATGCGGATAACAAGCGTGTTAATTTGGAATCTCGCATGATTTTGTCAGTTATTCTATTCTACAATAAGAATCAAAAGTCCTTTTAAAAATTCAATTAGTGTGTAAATCGGGTTTATTTTCACTCTACAAAATCCTTTTTTTGTTCTTGCTGCTACCCCGGAGAACGCCGCATCTTTGTGTCAGAAAAAAAATTGTTCATCTTTACAATGCTTATTCCCATGATGATGCGTGTACTTTTTATACTGGTTTTGGGGCTTATGTCCGCGACGACTTATCGCGCCGGGGCGCAATGCAGCCCGGATACGGAAGCCCCCACGGTCGCTTGTGTTCCAAACATTGACATCCTGATCAATCCCGGTCAAACGGATACGCTTTTTGCTTACCAGATCAATGCCATGAGCACCGACAATTGCGATGCGCCCGATCAGTTGCAATTGCGCATTGAACGCCAGCCGTTTTCCGGTTCTCTACCGACCGCCACCTTTCTGGTATTTGATGAATCGGATGTGGGCGTGCATATCGTTTCCCTCTGGGTTACCGATCAGGCGGGCAACAGCAACCAGTGCTGGAGTATGGTCACGGTGTTGCCCGGTGATTGCATTAACCCCTTATTCTTCCCGGTGTGTATTGATTCTGTAACGGTCGTCATCCCTGCCGGCGAAACCGTTGAAATCTATCCCTGGGAATTGCTGGCCGACGGCAACCAATGCCCCGGCATCAGCCTGAGCTTAGACCAGTCGCCGATTCAGCTTCCCTATTTGTCGCTCAATGCGAGTCTCGCCGGTACCCACACCGTACAGGTAACGAACACTGCAAACGGCGTCTCCTGTTGGGTGTATTTGACCGTGAACCCGGGCAACTGCTCCGGGGATACAGAACCGCCCATTGCCGTTTGCGATGCCTTCATCACCGCACAACTCGGCTTGCACGGCCCCGATCTCACTTACATCGAAGCCCAACAACTCAACGAAGGCAGTACCGATAACTGCACTGGGAACGAGCAGTTGAGATTCGCCATAGAAGGCGCCGCCATGCCCTCCGCTACCATGCCCTCCGCGACTTCGCTCGCTTTCACCGCCCTCGGCACCTACCCCACCGTTTGGTTGTGGGTGGCCGATGAAGCCGGCAACACCAATGTGTGCTTTACGGAAGTAACCATTGTGGAGCCTCAATGCAGCCCCGATCTGACGCCACCCGTTTGCACGGCCCCGGCTGACACTACCATCGCCGGAGAAGACTGGCTCGCTTTGTTGATAAACCCCTTCGACTACCCGGCGCTCAATGTACATTTCGGAGCAGCTACAGGCTGGGATGCCTGCGGGCTGGATACCATTTTGCAAACCTCTTTTGTGACCTACAACCTCTGCAATGCCATGCTGAGCATCCGGCGCAGTTTTGTGGCGGTGGACGCTGCCGGCAACACCTCCGAACCGGCAGTGCAGATGATTCATATCCGATACACTTATTTCATCAATATTCCTCAAGACTACCTGCCCGGAGACGTTGTTTTGGAAGAGCTTACCCTCACACAAACCGACGGGCTGGTAATCGGCGTGGCCTACAACGACGAAGCGTTTGATTTCAACTGCGACTCCATTCCCGACCTGATACGACGCACCTGGCTGCTGGCAGATTGGTGCCGCGTGGACATCTCGCCGCAGGACCCGCCTGTGATCGAATTGCCCCGCTTAGACCGCAACGGCGACGGGGTTCCCGGAGATGGATATGCTATTTCGACTCAGATGGACGATTTGTATTTATTGGAAAATGGCGAACCCGGCCAGCTAATCGGCCCCAATACCGGCTTCTTTTCCTACACCCAGGTCATTCGCTACAATTACAACGACACCACCACGCTGGCCGTGGCCGGGCAGGTATTCCACGATGTTACGGACAATTGCAGTGCCGATCCCATTGATCCTCCCTTGGCCGGTTGGCGGGTAATCGCCACCGGGCAATCCACCGGCAGGACATATAGCGCTCTTTCCAACGCAAACGGTTTGTATGAGATACTCGGCATATGCCCCGAAGACACAGAATTGGAGCTTCGCCTCGATGTACCCTTCAATTATGGGCAGTCATGCCCCACTACCTGGACGGTAAACGTTCCGTTGGGGATGCCGGCCGTACAAAATATACCCGTACAACTCGAAGCGGAGTGCCCTTTAATGAGGGCAGACCTGACCGCGCCCTTCCTGCGCCGCTGCTTCCCCAACACCTACACCGTTAGCTATTGCAATTACAGCAACCAAACCATAGAAGATGTGCAGGTGGAAGTATTGCTCGATCCCCTCATGGAGTTTTCCGGCAGTGAGATTCCGGCCACAGATTTGGGCAACAACGTATTCAGCTTCTCCATCGGCAATTTGGAGGCCGGAGCATGCGGCAACTTCAGTATAGACTTCCTCCTGAGCTGCGATGCGGAATTGGGCCAAACGCACTGCTCCACCGCGCGCATTTTGCCCGATACGCTGTGCCCGCAATTGAGCGAATGGTCGGGCGCCAACATCGAAGTGGAAGGCTTCTGCGAGGGCGATTCGGTTTACCTCCTCATCAAAAACACCGGCCCCGGCAACATGACCGAACCGCTTCATTTCATTGTAGTGGAGGATGTGATCATGTACATGCAGGATGAATTCCAGATCAACAGCGGCCAAATCCATCCTCTGCCGCCCATCCCCGCAGGAGGCCAAACCTGGCGCCTGGAGGCCGAACAAGTCCCCGCGCATCCATATCCGGGCAATGTAGCGGTAGCGGTAGAGGGTTGCAACGGCATCAATATGACCGGGCTGGTGAATATTTTTCCGATGGAAAACCCCAACCCGTTTATCGCGGTGGATTGCCAGGAAAACATCGGTTCTTTTGATCCCAACGACAAAACGGCCGCTCCCGCAGGCTACGGCCAGGAGCACTTCATCCGTCCGGATACAGAGATAGAGTACCTCATTCGCTTTCAGAATACCGGCACCGATACGGCTTTCCGGGTGGTCATTCTCGATACGCTCTCGCAGTGGTTGAACCCGAAGAGCGTTCGGCCCGGCGCGGCCAGCCATCCGTTTAATTTTGAAATACTCCATGGAGAAGTACTGCGCTTTACCTTCGACAACATCCTGCTGCCCGACAGTACCACAAACGAGCCGGCCTCGCAGGGCTTTGTCAAGTTTTCAGTAAAACAGGAACCCAATCTCAATGAAGGTACCCGCATCGAAAACACGGCATCCATTTACTTCGACTTCAACGAGCCGATCCATACCAACACAGTCTTTCACACCATCGGCAACGACTTTATTCGCGTCGTCAGCGATACGAGAAATAATCCGGCAGGGTTAGGCCCATTGAAGGTTTTTCCCAATCCTGCTGCGGAAGACGTGACCTTCCTCTTGCCTCCCGACGCCCCGGATGCCGCAGCCTTTTTGCTGTACGACCGACTCGGCAGGGTGGTATCGCAAGGCGCCTTTCAAGGCGGAACCTTCCGATTCCAAAGAGGCGCTTTTGCTTCGGGCGTATATTTCTATCGCATTGAAATGAACGGCCGAATGCTCTACAGCGGTAAAGTGCTTTTATATTGAAAATAATAATGCCACACTTTTTAGAAAGCGGGTATTCCTTCAGGAGTACCCGCTTTTTTTATAAAAAAATCCGGCTTTTGAGTTTTGATAAAAACCCGCTCCTAACTGTAGCTCCAAGGACAGTTCCGGCCCTTTCTCGTTCTTCTTGCCGCATTGCGCTAAATAAACTTATTCTTTTTTCGATTTTTGGCCGACCAAAATCCAAATAACCTGTTTATAGCGTACTTTAATCATCAACAGCAACCGAACATGGAAAAGGAATTCTATTTCAACAAGGACGAACTCAAGCAATTCGGCAACATCGTAGCGTTTCAGGAAGCGATGGGCAAGAAATTTTTCGACTACTACGGTGAGGTGATGCAGGAAGGCGCGCTCACGGCCCGCGAAAAATCGCTCATCGCCTTAGCGGTTGCACACGCCATTCAGTGCCCGTACTGCATTGACGCTTACTCGCACGAGTGCCTCAAACAAGGTTCCGATGAGGAGCAAATGATGGAGGCGGTACATGTTGCAGCGGCCATTCGGGCCGGCACCTCCTTGGTGTATGGCGTGCAAATGA
This sequence comes from Saprospiraceae bacterium, assembly GCA_019638385.1. GTDB lineage: Bacteria > Bacteroidota > Bacteroidia > Chitinophagales > Saprospiraceae > UBA2329. The sequence continues at coordinate 101,997 of JAHBTW010000012.1, forward strand.
TGAACCATGTGAAGAAGGTGACGATGTAGGAGCATAGGGCAGAGGGCATAGAGCAGAGTGGCCCCGAACCGGGGACAACAAAAGAGCAGTACGAAACAGCTTTTGAAACGATGACACGACAACCAATTTGACACCATGAGTATAAAGCAACGCACTAAATCGCTCCGCGCTACGGGCAACGAGCTTTCTGATACTTTCATCCAGTTGGAGGTGCTCAACGGGCATCACGCCAAAGCGGCGGCCTTTCCTTCTTTTGAGGAAAAATTGGAAACCCTCGGTTTCGCCCCCTTGATGTCGGCGGATATAGAAATTTTCCAACTCAACATCGGCAAGCTCTGCAACCAAACCTGCGCGCATTGCCATGTGGATGCCGGCCCCGACAAGAAACACGAGATGATGTCGAAAGACCTGCTCGACAAGTGTGTCGAGATCATCGCCGCTTCGCCTTCTATTCACACGGTAGACATTACGGGCGGCGCGCCGGAAATGCACCCGCACTTCAGGTGGTTTGTGGAGCAGGTCACCGCGCTGGGCAAAAAAGTAATCAGTCGCTGCAATCTCACCATCATCGTAGCCAACCACAAATACTTGGACCTGCCGGAGTTTTATGCCCGGCACAAGGTAAACGTGGTGTCTTCTCTCCCCTACTTCACCAAGCTGCGCACCGACGCACAGCGCGGCGACGGAGTGTTTGAAGATTCCATCAAGGCGCTGAAAATGCTCAACGAGGTCGGCTACGGCCGGGAAGACTCCGGCCTTCAACTCGATTTGGTATATAATCCCTCCGGCGCTTTCCTGCCCGGCGCTCAGGTCACGCTGGAAACGGAATTCAAACGGCATCTGATCCAACGCTACGATATCGTGTTCAATAACCTGTTCACGATTACCAATATGCCCATCAGCCGATTTCTCGACTATCTGCTGGAAAGCGGCAACTACGAGGAATACATGCAATCTCTGGTGGATGCCTTCAACCCCGGCACCGTGCCCGGCCTCATGTGTCGCAACACCATTTCCGTAAGTTGGGAAGGCTACCTATACGATTGTGATTTCAACCAAATGCTCAATCTGCGCGTCGCGCCGGAGCATACGCGCCATTTGAACGACTTCGACGTGGAGGCCCTGAGCCGGCGCAGCATTGTGCTCAATCAGCATTGCTACGGCTGCACGGCGGGATCAGGATCGAGCTGCGGCGGGGCGCTGGAGTAAAAATGAATATGCAGAAAGGAGGTGCGCAAAAAAAGATGGAAAAACGGTTTGCATAATTGTCCGAACCGAATATCTTTGAAAGCAAAAAATTATGCCTGCTATCCGAACCTTACTGCTTTTCATTTCTCTGCTTGCAGCAACAACCCATTACGCTCAAAATCATTCCGACAATGCCGCTGCGGAGCCGCTCGAAGGATCTGTTATGTTCGCTAAGGATATAGACGAGATGCCCCTGTTTCCTGGCTGCGAAAAAGAGCGATCCTATCTGGAGCAAAAGAAGTGCGCCGACCACAAAATGCTCGTCCATGTTTACCGGCAAATCAAGTATCCTGCCAAGGCACGGGAGAAGGGTATTGCCGGCACGGTCGTTGTTTCTTTCATTGTAGAAAAAGACGGCAGTATGTCTGACATTAAGCTGGAGCAGGACCTCGCCGGAGGCTGCGGGCAGGAGGTGCTGCGCGTAGTCACCCTTCTTCAGCAGGAGGCTATCCGATGGATTCCCGGCCGCCACGATGGGCAGGTTGTCCGGTCAGTGATGCAGTTCCCGATAAATTTTAAACTGGAATAACTTCGGCGCCCTTACGCTCTAATCTTTGATCTGCTCCAGCACCAGGCGGATACTCGCCTTAGTGCTGCTGCTCACGCCACAGGTGTCGGCGTAATGTCCCCAATTGGCAACTATGGTTCTCACCTGTTCGATGATAGCATCAACGGCGCTGACGCCGAAGACGGAGGCCAACTCCTGAAGCTGCGCTCTTCCCGGGGACTTGCTTTCGCCGGCTACGGAGGTGCTGTGGTGGCCGTGCGAGGAGAAAGAGAAACTGAGGTCATAAGCAGGAGCGAAGGCCCATTTTCCGTTGCCCTCCATGAGGAAGGAAAAGTTGTTGCTGTGGTCGTCCCGGTTGTGGGCATAAATATTGAAGGCCGCGAGCCTGAGTATTTTGGCATAGGCTTGCACATGGCGTTCCAGACGGAAAGCGGCGTCCATGAGGTGACCGTAATCCATGCTGCTCAATCTGAAGTTGTCATGCAATAATCCGGCGGCGGAATGCAGGTGCAGGCGCTGGTTGCCGATGCGGTCGAAGCGTTTGGCGCCGAAGTATTTCTGTCCGTTTTGCCCTTCAAAGAGCCGGCACTCGCTCATGTCAATGCCTGTATCAAGCGCCATTTTGTGGTAGGCGTATTCAATCTGCGCGATGTCGTGGGGGTCTGTGGAAGCTGGAAATTTAATAATCCAATGTTCATAACCGACGGGCAGGTTTTCAGAAAACGGCAGAAGCCGGTTGGAAGCGGGATGATAGCCGACCAATATTTTGGGACGTGCCCCGCCGGAGGAGCCGCCGAGGCGGAGCAAATGGTCAATGGCTGAAGTGTCGGCGCCGGACAATACCTTTTGCGCCTCGGCTGCTATGACGTCCAAATGTATCATGTCCGAGTCGCTGTATGCGTCATCCGTTGCGGGGCGGTAACACAATGCGCCTTTCCCTTTATTTCCTACAAAAGACAGGCGGTCTAAGGGGGTAATTTTATTTAATTTGATGCCGCTCGATAGCAGCGTCCGGTCCATCAAAAGCCGGCCCCAGCCATCGGGCAGGGAATCATTAAAAACACCGAAAAGTCCGTCGAAGATAGGGACATCGGGTTCGAGCACCTTATCCGTCAGTGGCAACTTGAAGGGAGACAACTGCAAGCCCGTGTCTAAAAAAGACGGGTAAAACTTGAAAAAAATCCTTTTGCCATTTAGGGCGAGTTCTCCCACGTCAAGCGAAGCGCCCTGAAGGGAGAGTGATACAATTAAGCGAGTTACATTTTTCATGATCGCCGGGTTTTGTCACTGAATAGGCGCTCCGCTGCTTCCAGCTCCATGTCTATTTTGAACACATCTTCAAAATCGTCCAGGCGTTCCAGAAGTTGTGCCAGCCGGAGCAGACTTTCAAAAGAGATTTGCCCGGTTTGCTCAAATCGCTTCAGGCTTCCCAAAGAAATGCCGGCGCGGTCGGCGAGTTCTGCTTGTGTAAAGCCTGATTTTTTGCGAAGCACTTTGTGCCGGGCTGCCGTTTCAAGCAGCACGCCATTGGGCGTTTTTTGAATACTGTATGGATTCATGATAGCTAATATATTAGCCAAATATACGCACAAAAGCCAATAATGGCTAAAATGTTAATTTTTTTTACATAAAACCCGGTGCATGGCGCAATAGCGATAGGCCGTCTCGGGTATTTTTGCCTGCCTTGCCGGCAGGCAGTTACCTCCCCCGCACTTTCACACCCCCAAAAAACCTTTGACCACCGGCAACAGCCGCTCCACCCCTTCTTGCAGCGGCCGCACAAAAGGAATGCCCAATTTCGCCTCCATTTCAATGCGATAGCGCTCAATCCCGGCATCGTCCATGCCTTCCTCGTTGATGGTGACGGCGAGTACCTCGGCGCCGTAAGCGCGAATCAGCGCAATCTCCGTTTCTATGGGTGGAATGCGATACTGAAAGGCTTCCGTGCCTTCATAATAGAGTCTTCCCGGCGCATGTTGCAACACCACATATTTGGCATCTGCCGAGAGGATAAACTCTGCTCCGCAGGGACCGCTGGGATTGCGCAGCGCCGATTGCCCTTCGATGAGGATGAGGTCGGGCTTTGATTCCCGGTCGCATTCTACCACAGCGCGTTCCACTTCTCCGCTGATGAAATCGTTGAGCGTGCTGTCGAAAATGAAGCCGTGGCGATAGCCTTGCATCCAGCCGGTTTGGCCGGTGTAAATCATTTCGGCGGCGATGCCGTTGCGGCGGCACATTTCCAGCAGAAAGCGGCAGGTAGTGCGTTTACCCAGCGCGCAATCGGTGCCCAGCACGGCGATGCGCGGCGCTTTAACGCTGAAAATTTCGCCGTTCCAAAAACGCAGTTCCTTCGCCGGGCGCGGCCGGCGGATGTCTATGAGTTCCACATCAAATTCGCGGGCAGTCTGGGAGAATTCGGAATCCTCATTGAGTAAAGTGTGCAATCCGTTTACCAAGGATACCCCCTGTCGCATCGCGGAGAGCAATTCCGCGCGGAAGCTGTCGGGCAGTTGGCCGCCGGGCAGCGCTACGCCCACGATGCAATATTGCGGTTTGGCCGGCGCCTTTTGCAAATAATCGCTCACAGAGGCAAACACCGGTACGTTGCAGTGTCGCCCGTCCATCACCTCGCCCGCGTCTTTGCCTGCATAAGGCGGATCAATGACGGCGAGAATGTCGAATCGCTCGGTACCGCGCAGCAAGCCGTGGCAGGTTTTGGCCATGTCGGTATCGAGCATGCCGTTGGTGAGTACGATGGCGGTTGATTTCATGGTTTTATTTTTGTTATTACAATACCAGCCCCAGGCCGGGCTTGTCATTGGCATACAAAAAACCCTCGCGCAGCACAAATCCGCCTTTCACGATGTCGCGGGCCAGATCAAAACTCCCGTCGAGATCAATGTAACGGGTATTGGGACAGGCCAGCGCGGCGTGCAGCGCGGCGGTGATGCTCACGATGCTCTCGTCGTTGCAGCCCCACATGAGGTCAATGCCGGCCAGTTCAGCGGCTTCGGCTATTTTGAGGGCGTGATCCACGCCGCCGCATTTCATGAGTTTGATGTTGTAGATGCCGTAAGGCTGCGGGCGATGCGCCATTTGCACGGCGTCTTCCATGCTGTGCAAGTCTTCATCGGCGGCGCAGAGGCGGCGCAAGTCTTCCGGCAGCAGGAGCATTTCGTCCAATTGGCCGGGCGGGAAAGGTTGTTCAAAAAACTCTACATTGAGGTGTTGGGTGCCCTCCACGAAACGGAGCAAATCGGCGCGCGAGTAGCCCTGATTGGCATCTATGCGAATGACCATTTCGGGACCGACTGTTTCGCGCAGCCGCGCGAAGGTCTCAATGTCCCGTTCTGCCTCCAAACCGGTTTTGAGCTTGATGACGCGGAAGCCATCTGCCTGAAATGCGCGCGCATCTTCGAGGGTTTGTTCTAATGATTGAATGCCGATGGTGACGGAGGTGGGAAAGCCTTCATAAATACGGCCCAGAAAATCGGCTAAGGGCAGGCCCAGAAATTGGGCAAATGCATCGTGCAATGCAATGTCAATAGCAGCCAATGCGGCCGGGCTGTCGGGCAACTGTGCCGCCGCCTCGCGAATGAGTTTTTTGTAGTGCCGGATGTCGCGGCCGCAGAGCAGGTCTTCCGCGCAAGCGGACAATGTCGCAGCGGAAGCTTCAATTTTTTCACCGGTTACAAATTCCGCCGGCGAACCGGCCCCGATGCCTGTAATGCCGTTTTCCAACTCAATGGTCACGAAGAGATTATCTACATGATCAATGGTTTTGTAGGCAATGGTATAAGGCTTGGATAAATCGAGATTTTCCTTCCAGGTGCGGACGCTGCGGATTTTCATGGCATGATTCGGTTGAGGGGACGAAGATAAGCAGAAATCTTCTCACCCTCCCCACTCCGCCAATGCGCTCAGCACCCGCTCTACATCTTCGGCGGTATGCAATGCATGAAGAACGATGCGGGTGATGGGGTCGTCCTGCTGTGTGGGATAGGAAAAGCAGGAAATGAGGATGCCCCGCTCGGCCAAAAAATCGGCGATGCTATTATATGGAGTGAAAAAAACGGGAAAGTCGGGCAAGTATCGAAATGCGGCAGTCGGAGGAATGCCTGCGACAAACTGCCGGATGCGCTCCAGCAGCCGTTCCCTGTTGCGCCGGTAAATGGGCGCGCCGTGCAAAAAGGCGTGCAAAAAGGCCGGCGTAGGCGGGGATGCGCCTCCGAAGAGCGGGCTTTTTTTGATCAGCGCTATAACTTTTCGAGGGCCGATGACGGCCCCCGCCGGAATGCCGGGCGCCTTGCCCAAAGAGCAAGTCACGAGCAGATTTACATTGGGGGGGGCATTTTATTTGAGTATAAATGCCGCCGCCGTCCGTACCGGTGATGCCGATGCCGTGCGAGTCGTCAAGCACGAGCATCATGGGCAAATCTTTGGGCAGGCGGTTTATCCAGCTAAAATCGAGAGAGTGGGTATATAGGGGGTCTAAGGCATTGGCAAACAAGGCCATGGGGCCGGGCCTGCCTTGTGCTTCTGTGAGTACAGCTTCGGTCCAGTCCTCAAAACTGCCGTTCGCAACCGGCTGCCCGCCCCACAGGGCTGGATGTAGCCCCGGCGCAAAACGGCATTGGTATTCCGGCTCCAACAAGCGCACGGCCAATTGCCCGGCCAAGGCGCCCGACGACAGGAGCAACGCAGCCTCCGCGCCGCACCATTCGGCCAGCCGGGCTTCTGTTTCTTCAAATATTTCCAACCGCAGCGCCGATAAGCGCGAGCCGCCGAAATGCCCGCCGTAGCGGGCCAGCCCTTCTGCAATCAGCGTCTGAAATTGAGCATCGCCATGAACGCCGAGGTAGGCCGTGCCGCCGCAATACAACCATTCGCGTCCCTCGTACAAAAGGGTGCGGCCGGGCAGGGTATGCAGTTGAATATCCATGTTTTGAACTGCGGCGCTACCGGCCCAGCCATTCTTTAAATTCCGTCATGCGGTCGCCGCTGACGAAGGCTTCCACTTTGGCCTTGGGCTGCAGGTCGAGTTTGAATTTGCCTTTATAAAAAGTGTGTACGGTTTGTATGGATGGAAATCCGACCAGAAACTGCCGGCTGACACGGAAAAACTCGCGCGGATCAAGCAGGGCGGTAAGTTTGTCCAAGCTGAAATCAATGGGCAGGTTTTGGCCGTCTTTGGTCACCATAAAGGTGAGTTTTTCCTGGGAGTAAAAATAGGCGATGTCTTTCACTTCAATGCTGCGGATTTTGGCTCCTACCGTAATCATGAAGCGGGTTTTGTATTCCGGGTTTCGCCGGCCGATGTATTGGAGCAGGGTGTCAATGTCGGGTTTGGAAAATTGGGCTTTCAGCGCTTTAAACTGATCCAGGGCGGCGGCCAGTTCTTCCGCGTTGATGGGCTTGAGCAGGTAGTCAACGCTGTTCACTTTGAACGCTTTGATCATGTACTCGTCGTAGGCAGTGGTGAAAATGACCGGCGAAGTGAGGGGCGCCAGTTCGAATATTTTAAAACAGAGGTCGTCCTCCAGGTGAATGTCCATAAACACAAGATCGGGCGCATCGTGGCGGCGCAGCCATTGCACGGAGTCGGCCACGGAGGGCAGGATGGCAACGATTTGGATGTCGGGGTCGCATTTTTTGAGCATCCCCTCCAAGCGCTGTGCGCTCAGGTTTTCATCTTCGATAATGATGGCGTTCATTGTCGTGGATTTTAAGTGCTAAAATTAGTGAATCACAAGCATTCGGCGTGTCTCAGTTTGCCCTGAAACGGTGATGCGGTAAAAATATATCCCCGCCGGCAACCCTGCTGCATCCCACTCAAAATGATGTGCTCCGGGCGGTTTTTCTCCGCGCCACAGCGTTTGGACGATGCGCCCAGCAGGATCGAATACGGTCACTTCCAGCAGGCTTTGCTCCTGGAGCGTGACCGGAATCGTCGTTCCGTTCGAGAATGGATTTGGGAAATTTTGTCCGATTTGAAAACGACTCCGATTGGGTTCTTCTGCGCGGGTTGTAAGGGAAAGCCGCCACAGCCCGTTGCTCCGGCCTGCATAGAGTTGGCCGTTGAAAAATGCAAGGTCATAGCCCGCCGACCCAGAGAGGACCGGTGCAAAATTGTGCCAACTCAGCCCCTCGTTATCGGTATATTGTATAAAACTCAACCCGGATGGCTTGACCAAAAGCGCAATTACCCGGTTGCCGGTTTTTACAAAACGAGCGGCGCCGAGCAAGCCCGTACCCGGGTTGTAGTGCGTCCAATGAAAACCGTTGTCGGTGTTGCGATATAGCCCCCCGCTGCCGGCAGCCAGCAATGTCTCGCCCGAACGAATCACGCCGAGGAACATGCTGATCTCCCCATTAAACTGGTCGAACGCATGCTCCGTCCAGGCATGCCCCGGATATTGTTGCCGCGACACGGTTGCATTGGCTCCGGCGCCGGCGTACAACACCCCGTCCATGTGTGTTATGCTTTCAATGTTGTGCCAGGGCAACCCTGTACTGTAAGCGCTCCAGGCGCTGTTGGTTGAAATTTTTTTGACAAAAACCTTCGCCCCCTGAGTGGCTACATAGAGGCTGTCGCCGCGCTGCGCAAAACCGGCTATGGACAAGGCGCCCAACCCGTTCAGTCCGGCATTGTCGCTTTGCCAGCTTTGGCCGAGGTTGGTGCTGCTGAAAACGCCGTTGACGGATGTTCCCACAAAAATGTGCCCGTCCGCTACATGCAGCGCAGGAATGAAATTGAAGGCATAGGGGACTACTGCCGAACTGTCCCATTGACTGCCGTCGGTGGCGGTGTAATAAATCCTTTCGCCGATGGCGGCATAAAACTTATCATCCCCGCCAAAGAGGGCGCTCGCATATCCGGCGGGAAGGGCTTCAAGATGCTGCCATTGCTGGGCGCACGCGAAACGGACGGAGGCCGGTAGCAAGGCCGTGACGAGTAGTAAAATCTTCATTTTTTTCATTGTTCAATTGGTTAATGGAGTAAGGGAATCTTTACCCAAAATTCATCTTCCCGCTCGCCGGCCCACACCGGGCGGTCGGTGAGCAGGGCGTACCGGTTGATGATGTTTTGCAAGCCTAAGCTGGTGGAATGCGCTTCCTGGCCGCGGGGGCGGTACTTGTTGCGCACAATGAGCATATCGCTTTCCTCGCTGATGGTGATGATTAAGGGTTCTTTTTCCGACATGCGGTTGAGTTTCACAGCGTTTTCTACCAGCATTTGCAGCGTGAGCGGCGGTATAGAGCTTTGTTCTATCGTAGTTTTGGAGAGCTGCAAATGCACTTCAAACTTGTGCTCAAAGCGGGTTCGCAACAAAAAAGTATAGGCTTGAAGGAAATCCAACTCCTTTTGCAGGGGGGCCACTGCCGACTCGTGCTCTTCCAAAATGTACCGGTATGCTCGCGAAAGGCGATCAATGAACAGTTCCGACAGTTCGGGGTCTTTTTTTACCAAAGAGGCCAGTATGCTCAGGCTGTTGAAAAGGAAATGCGGGTTTACCTGGCTTTTCAACGCGTTGAACTGCGAAAGGAGGTTTTCCTTTTCCAATTGCTCTGCTTTGAGCTGCGCCTCTTTCGTGAATTCCATGATGTGATGATTGGCAATAAGCATATATACACAAAGCGATAAACTGGCAAACAGGCCATAAATGATACGGCAGGCCCGCGCTTCGTCAGCTATCCCCGGCGCCATGTTCAGGGCCTGATAAAACAGCCATTGATTGGCCTCCAATATTAGGATGATGCCCGCCATACCTGCCAGGAAAATGGGCAGTGCCGTGAGGATGTTGGCGCCTGTGGGTCCCCATTTTTCCAGCCGGGCGCCAAAATGATAATTTAAGCGGCGGTGTAGCCAGTCGGCGCCGCTCACCCATGCAAAAGTGACCAGCGTACTGACCAAGAACTGCACCGTGAAATCTGGGAAACCCCTGGCCGATAATACCGCCCAACTGCGGTCGTATGCCGTTACATAAGTGCCGAGCGGCAGGAATACCAGCATCAGCCCGGCGGCCATGTACCACCGTTGTCGTACCGGAATCGGCCTGTTCACGCTACGCGGGTTGTGGCATCGTCCGCCGCATACCACAGCGGAACATAAATGGTACAATAGCCATCTACCGCCATTTCGCGCAGGGTGCGGCCCTCCGGAAGAAGGGCAGCGTAGCGGTCTTCCAGCACGGTGCGGCTCCAGTCGCCGATGGCGCCGTCGGGTTCGAGCCGGGGCTGCCGGTTGTAGAAGATGCGCAATTCGTCATCCACCACATCTATCATGATTTCGAGCGGAAAACGAACCGACATGCGGTTGCTTTTCATAGCCCGCTCGACGAGCATTTGCAGGGTAAGGGGGAGCATTTGCGCTTTGTCGGCTACATCGGGCGGTAGGTTCACCCGCAGCCTAAGTTTGTCCACAAAGCGCGCTTTTTGTACAAAAGAATAGGCTTCCAGAAACCCCAGTTCTTCCCGCAGGGACACCGTTTGGCGGTCGCGGTTTTCGAGCATGTAGCGATAGGCTTTGGAGAGCCGGTCAATGAACTGCTCCGAGCAATCGCCGTCGGCCTGCACCAAAGAGGCTAAGGAGCTCAGGCTGTTGAACAGGAAGTGCGGATTTACCCGGTTGCGCAGCAGCACATATTGCGTTTCTGCCTTTTCTTTTTCCCCGTTCTCTGCTCGCAGGCCCGCTACGCCGGCGCGTTGCATGATGCGGCGGTGAATGAGCAGGTAATACACAAAGAGGGCCAGAATGACGTAGTTGGCATAATTGAACCGGATGGACATGAGTGAATACCCATCCTCGACTACGAGGCTGTAATCGGGGGCGTCAAACAGCCTCGATTGCAGCCAGAAGATGGACGTCAGGGTAACGTAATTGGCCGCTATATTGGCTACGGCGCACACCGACACAGCAGCCAGATTGGGCCAAAAACTGCCCCGGCTGATGACGTCTTCCCCAAACCGCCGTTCGAACCACTCGTGAACGTACTCTGCGAGAAACAACCAGCCGAAAACCATGAGCGACCCAACCACATACTCCAAAGCCAGAAGCGGGAACAGGGCGCCGAATATGGCTTCCCCGCTTCGGAATGCGCCGTCTAAGTTGACGTACAGAGTCACGAAGTAAAAGAAGGTATTCAGCCCGAAAGCCCACAGCAGCTTATTTCGTATGGAAATGCGTCGAGTCATAGGCCCAAAGATGAAGCCCGCTTCGACCAATTTGCAAATAAAGGGGGATGAATGCCGATATGCGGCGGATGAATGTCGGGAAAGGAGCGTTGAAATTCGGAAATCAGGCCGCCGTAAAATCCACCTTGGCGTAGATGTCGCGTACAAAAATACTATGCTCCTCCAGAGAAATGGTTTGATCAAAAGCATCGTAGTCCATCGCGGCCCATCTGTTGGTTTTGGGTTCGCGATAGTGGAGCGTCAGCTCCGGCCCATCTTGATACAGATATAGGATGTATTGCAAGGTCGCTATTTTTTTATAGCGCCGCAACTTGTCTTCTCTGTCGAATCGTTCGGTACTCGGCGAGGCGATCTCGGTGACCAGCCAGGGGTTAAGTGTGGCCTTTCGCCCCGGCAAATACTCGTGGTATTGAGGTGTGCCTCGCACGATGGACGTGTCGGGGTTGTAGCTCGCCTGAAGTTCGGGGATATAGACCGGGCGGTTGCTGCCGAAACACCTGAAATCGGGATCGTTTTTGAAGAGCATATAAAAAATGCCGAGTAAATTGGCCACGATCTGTTCGTGCGAAGGCGAGGCATAACACATGAGGATCAGTTCTTTGGGTTGATACTCTATGGAAAATTCAGCAGCATTGAGCAGATAAAGAAAATCTTCAAAAGTGCCGGGCAGATGGACCTTGTCGGCGCCGGGCAGGGCTAATTCCTGTAGGGCAGATTGGGTGAGCGGAAATTTGACAGCTACTTTTTCCATAGCACAGGTGATTTGTTGAACGGGATAAAGATAAGAAATTTCAATCAATCCTCCACAAAATACATGGCTACCGGTTTGAGGTTCTTCACGGGTAATTCGCCGCGGAAGCTGCAATTGAACCGGTCTTTGATGAGGCGGAAGGTATTCTCCGACACGTTGACCCGCCCCGCCTCGCCGGCGCTTTCCACGCGGGAGGCAATGTTGACCGTATCGCCCCAGATATCGTAGGCAAATTTTTTAGATCCTACCACACCGGCCACCAGGGGCCCGGTATGGATGCCGATGCGGGCTTCCAAAGCCGGGTACCCGCTTTCAATGCGCTCAATATTCCAGCGGGTGAGGAATTTCTGGATGTCGAGCGCCGCTTTGACCATGCGTACGGCATGATCGGTATCGGATTCGGGCAGGCCGCCGGCGCACATGTACGAGTCGCCGATGGTTTTGATTTTTTCTAAGCCGTGTTTCTCAATGATTTTGTCAAATTCGCCGTAGCAATAGTCCAGATCAGCCACGAGTTTATCGGCTGTCATACCGTTGGCAATTTTGCTAAACCCTTTAAAATCAGTAAATAACACAGTGGCCTGTTCGTACTGTCGGGCTTGCGCCACGCCGGTTTTTTTCAATTCAGAAGCAATAGCGGCAGGCAAGATATTGAGCAATAATTCTTCGGAACGGGCCTGTTCAGCGAGGATCAATTCGTTTTTCTGAGTGAGCAGGGCGTTGTAGCGGGTCACACCTTTGTATCGGGTGTAAAGCCCGCCGGCGATGAGCAGAATGACGGCAGCAATGGCGAGCAGGAGGTTGCGCCGATTGCGTTCGAGCGCCAACAGGGCGGCCTGTTCCTGGGTTTTGGCCTCGCTCAGCGTCAGTTCTATCGAATCGCGCAGGGTACGGATGGACAGGGAATCCAGCAGGTTGCGCTGCCGGGAATAGAGCAATTCTAAGCGAGCCTGTTCGTCGCTCATGGCAGCAATCTCTTTTTCCTTATCGAGCAGGGCTTTTTCTATACTCGCTTTTTCTTTGGAGATGCCGGCAATGGCCTGTTCCATGCGGCGGCGGTCGGTATCTTCTCGCGGCGCTGTAGTCGTGTTGTGGAGGATGCTTTCCGGTGCGCTTGCTACCGCCCCGTTATTTTCTGTCGCCGTCGGTTCCTTTTGCAGCGCGGCGATTTGTTGCATTATTTTACCCTGCACAAGCAGTGCCTTGCGCACATCATCGCGTCGGTTGGCATCCTGTGCGAGTTCCTGCGCCTTTTTGGCATTGTCGAGCGCTTTGGCATACTCCTTTTTGTCGTAGTAGAGATTGGCCAGCGTCAGACGGGTTTGGATCAGCTCTGTGCCGGATTGGCTTTCGGCTTTGCGTTCCAATTCTGTTATTCGCTTCGATTGGCCGGAGAGCGTAGATGCCGCCAAGAGCAGCAAAAGAAATGGCAGGATGTGTTTCAAATAGTACATGGGTGTTCAAAGTGTGTAGTATTCAAAAAAAAATCTGCCCAAAGATAATAAAAGTACAGGTAGTGAACGGGAAAGGTATTTAGGACACGTTCCCTGATTTTGAAACACCCCAAAAACAAAAACCGGGGCGTCGCAACGGGCGCCCCGGAGGTCAATCGGATGATTTGAACAAACTACAATTTCACTACTTTGCTGCTATATACATGCGACTTGTTCTTGGCGGTCAGGTAATAGACCCCGGCAGGCAGGTCGGCGAGATCAATGAGCTGGCCGGCCTGAAAATTCAGGGAGCGCCGCAGCCGGCCGGTAGCATCGAAAATCTGTACCAGCGCATCCCCTTCAATCTGTATTTGCACTATATTCATCGTGGGGTTGGGCGCTACTTTCAAGGCCGGCAAAGAACGCGGCGCTTCCGGCACGGAGCTGACGATGTTGTAGTAGAAATACTCCCGGGTCTCTAAGTTCCAGTCGTTTGCCATGTTGAATCGGAAGTAGGTCGTTTCCAGCGCGAGGTCGGAGTCCTGAATGTAATCATACACAACGCGCGTAAACACGGCTTCTTCCTCTTGATACGCCTCGGTTTCGAGGGCGCTGATGCGCTCTGTGTCATCATATTCGTAGGTAACCCGTTCTGTCAGCATCCATTCGCCGATCTCAAAATCAACATCGAAAGCGCTCTGCTGCCGGAGTGCCCCGAAATTGGTGTACGCATAAGTATTGCGACCCACCGGCTCGAACCCTACGCCGGCAAAAGCAGACTCAATTGCTTCGATGGGAAGATGGTTGAGGTACTCCGTTTCGGTAATGCGCATCAAAAGTTCGGCGCCTTCAAATACAGCGAAAGACTCTGTGAGCACGTTGTCGCCGGCAGCGTCGTAGTGCAATACGTCCCGGAAAACAACGGGTTCGCCAAACAGGTCAAAGGTGCTGTATATCTCCATCAAGCGGTCATTTTCATCAAACACATTGATGTTGGCCACTACCGGTTCGAAGTCGGAAATATCGGGATTCCAGCCGTAAATGAAGAAGGAGTCAATCAATTCCGCAGAAGTGCCGTGCGGAAAAATACGGATGCGCGAATCGGATACGTAGCTGCCGGTTTCGGCATCGTAATACTGTGCGACGACATCAACGAGGCGGCCCAGGTTATCAGAAGTATAGAGGGTCCGGGAAACGGGCGTCCATGCGCCGTCTTCATACTGGTCTTCCATTTCTACCCGCGCTCCTGTTTCCGGGTACTGATAAACGGTGCGCTGTAGCGGAAGGGAATCAAGCGAGCCGGTCGGGTCGTAGGAGAAGAAGGTTTTGGTGGAATCTAACTGCAAGATGTTGTTTTTGGCTTGCGAAAAATGGCCGCCGCCCAGATCAAAACCCGCGCGCTCCATAATGTTGCCGAGCGGCGGCGCTAAATGCCGCCCGTAGTGTTGCACTCCGGCAGACAGCTTTTTTTGCGCAAAACTCTGGCCGAGCGTCAAAGCGAAAAAGCAAAGAGACAAAAGAAACGTTTTCATGGTTTTTTGAGCTTTAAATTGTGATTGATGTTGGGTGGAAACCCGCGACAAAAGATTGTTTTTGTGATGCAAAGTTGCTTAGCGTACCTCCCGTTTGCAATTGGGATTCTACCGAATGGCCGTTCTCGCAGGATGAGGGGCGGAAATCGAGTGATGGAAAGCATCAAAATCTGTCGAAAGAAAAGGTGTTATTATATTTGTACCTAAAAACATGACTACCAAAACCACTCCTTCCGACCGCAATCTCCTGCTTCTGTTTACAATTGTATTGGGCTTCATGGCCTTTCCCATGCGCGATTGGTACCAGAGAGGCGTGCTGTGGTCGGATGCGGAAGGGTATTACCTCTACCTGCCGGCGATTTTTGTTTATGGCGGGTTCGATAAGATTCCGGTGCGCACCGAGGCGCAATTCCCGAAATACCCCGGCACAGAAAAACGCTTTACCAAATACACCTCCGGCGTTGCGTTTATGCAGGCGCCGTTTTTCTTCGCGGCGCATGCACGCGCCCGTGCCGACGGCAAAGCCGACGGGTACAGTAGTTTTTATATCTACGGCGTGTTGTGGGCCAGCCTGTTCTATGCCGTGTGCGGAGTGTGGTTGTTGATCAAAACATTGCAACGCCATTTCCCGCGCGCCGTATCCTGGTTTGCGGTCATGGCCATTTTTTGGGGTGCCAACCTGTACCACTACACCGTACACGAGCCGGGCATGTCGCATGTATATTCCTTTTTCCTGATGAGCGCCCTGCTGTGGCTTACGCCCAAATGGTATGATGCCCCCCCCCCCGAACAAGGTGGGTACTGCTGCTGGGCTTAGTAGCAGGCATGATGGTTTTGATCCGGCCCACCAATATTGTGGCGTTGTTGTATCCGATCTTGTACGGCGTAAGCGGCTGGAGCGATTTTAAGGCCCGGCTGCGATTTTTTGCATCCAATACGGGGCGCTTGTGGCCGGCAGTAGCGGTGGCGGCGGCGGTGTGGCTGCCGCAAATGGCATACTGGAAATACATCAGCGGAGATTGGTTTATCTATTCTTATGGCGACGAAGGCTTCATCTACTGGAAGCGGGCGCGCATGGCACAGGTGCTATTTGACATCAAAAACGGGTGGCTGCTCTTCAGTCCGCTGATGGGCATTTCCCTTCTCGGCATATTCATCGGCTTGTGGCGCAATCGCTACAACGAGCGCTGGATCGGCCTGATATGGCTCGTTAGCTGGTATCTCTTCGCCAGTTGGTGGGCCTGGTGGTTCGGGGGCGCGTTCGGGCATCGCAGTTTTATTGACCTATACCCCTTGCTGGCGCTGCCGTTTGCCGGAGTGGCTCACGTTGTATTTCGCAGCCGCAACTTCATTTTCATCGGTGTATTCATTGCCGTTGTGGCGGCGCTGACCTATTACAGCCTCGGCCTGACGAGCCATTATCTCAGCCCGCACTATGAGTGGGACACCTGGCATGTGGCGGTGCGGGAAATCCTGAAGGGAAAGTTTTAAGCCCGCTCAGGCATATTTTTTCATGCTCAGTGTTTTTTTCTATCGAAAAACGCGGAACAACAATGTTACAATTTTTTTGGCAAGATATTTGGTTTTAAGAAAGCAGTTTATACCTTTGCGATTATTGTTTGGGATAAAAAATTGGTCGCGCTCATGGATGAAATATACAGTAAAGGCTGGAAAGCCTTGCTAAGCCTGTCCTTTGTGGCTCTTAGCATAACTATTTCAGCAGGTTTTTCAGATACCAACATCACGCCATCTGATTCCTCCGCCGGTTACGCCGTTCCACCTGTAAATGTCGAATTTGAACTGCGCCACGACATCGCCGGCTACGCCAAAAATTACCTTGGACTCAAGTATCGCTATGCGGGCAAAACCCCTGAAACCGGGTTCGATTGCTCCGGGTTCACCCATTTTGTGATGGGCACTTTCGGCATATCGGTTTCGCCGTCTTCTGTGCAACAATCCACTCAGGGAGAAGCTGTTAAAGTAAAAGATACGCAAACGGGCGATCTGATTTTCTTTCGCCGCAGCAGCCGCAGCCGCATATCGCATGTAGCCTTAGTAGTATCGAATGACGAGAATGGCCTGTTCATCATACACAGCACCTCACGGGGCATCGTTATTGACGATTTGATGAAATCCGCTTATTGGCGTCCGAAGATTTATTCGGCGCGCCGGGTCATCAATGCACAGCGGCCGGAAATGCTCAACCTCATAAAGGAGCTATCCTCGTGCGACGATGCATCCGATTTCTTAGAGCAGTTGGAAGAAACCGCAACGCCGCCCATTCTCGACGAGAAGTTTTACTGCCTCTCGCCGCTGCCCTCACTGCCGCTAACGCCGGTGCAGCGCATATAGGGCCGGCATTACTTCATGCCTCCGCTTACTTGTTTTCCGTCCCGGAACTCGTATTCCGTCGTTACCTTACCTTCTTTGTTGTAAGTGCGATACATGCCGTGCTGTATGCCGTCGCGGTATTCCGTGCGCGACTGAAGGTAGCCCTCCCGGATGTCGTATTTGCTATTGGGGCCGTGTAGCTTCCCTGCCTTATAGTGGGCTTCTTCTTCCAATCGGCCAAAGCGATATTTGGCCCAAGGGCCGTCAAGCTCGTTGTCAATATGGGAAGACATGAGGGTGATCTGGCCGATTTGATTGAAGAAAAAGTAAAGCCCGTTTTGCTTGCCGGCCACGAACGATGTCAGTTTGTAAGGCATTCCCTTTTCGGGATAATAGATGATCCAGTTGCCGGTTTGAAGGCCGTTTTCGTCCAGAAAGCCCTGTTCCATCACCCGGCCGATGGAATCTCTCAGCGTAAGCCGGCGCCATTGGGTGCCTGGGATTTCGTCCACCTCATAATCGGTGTACTCTCTTACAGGAACGGCAGACTTCGCCGCGCCGGTGTCGGCTGTCGGAGCAGAAGATCCCGTATTCCGGCAGGCCGCTACGGCAAGAAGGAGAAGAAAGGAAAAGATTACTTTTGACATGGATAGTGATTTTGCGCCGGCAAAGTTGAGAAAAATCAGGATAAAGTAACAGGTCGTTTCTTTCCCGGCAAATGGTTTCGGTCATCTAAGGTGGCTGTTCATTGGGCGATGTGGAATTATGCTCCGGGTTCATTCCCTCCCGGTTTCAGGGTAGCGAAAGAAGGCTTTAAGTCCGAACCATCTCGGCTTTCGTTGTGTCTATGAACCGTGACCATGCAAAATAATTCTTATGTCTAATCATTTCACATCCAATCTAACCCTTTGGCTAATGCTTCTTTTCAGCGCTACTCTGACCCCGTTGGATGGTCAAAACCAAAAAACAATTTACCATCATGCTGCTTTTTGGTCCAAAACAGAGATCAATGAAATCCGGGAGTCTTGGGGTGTCGGCTTAGATTTCGTTTATCGGCGCAAAAACGAGTTGGGGCAAGGCAGCATGTTTGACGCCCGTTTGCGGGAGAGCATCCGGCCTTGGGTGCATTATCAGTTTTCGCCTATGGCGCGGTTTTCGCTCTCGCCGATTGGGCACATGATCACACACGAGTATGTCGGAAAACCGGATGACCTCGACCGGATGCCCTTAAAGGAATGGCGCACTACCTTTCAGTATTTCCATCACCAGAAACAGGCTTCGGGCCGCATCATGCACACCTGGCGCTACCGGTATGAATGGCGCTGGCAGGCGCCGCTGGGTACCGACGAGTTCCGGTTTCTTCACCGGTTTCGGTTTCGGTATCGCATCCGTTATGCGCTCAATTCCAATGACTTTTATGCTAATAAAACTATATATCTAATGGGGTCCAATGAGATAGGATTGAATTTCGGCAAAAATGTCTATCTCAATACCTTCAACCAGAACAGGCTTTACCTCGGCGTCGGTATGAGGATGTTTACGGCGGCCCGCTTTGAACTCAGGTACATTGACCGGATCCGAACCAGAGGCGCCACCGGCTTCGAAATGGACTTAGACAGGGGTTTCATGATCGGTATTTATGTGGACCAGGTGTCTAAACTCGGCAACAAGGACTTTATCAATGTGCGTTACTTCGACTGATGCTGCTTCAAATTTTAACGCCTGCACTATGCAAAAAAGAACCTGGGTACTTTTTCTCATGCTAATCGGCCTGCTGGTAGCGGTGGCGGCGATGCAACAATGCCGCTTGCTCTCATTGCAGAATGACCTCGACACATTGAATGCATCCTATGAAATGCAACTCATTCGTATTCAGTCCGATGAGGCTTTTATTCAGGGAGATACGGCAGTCGCGTACCGCTTGTATGGAAACTTATCCAATGATTCGCTGCTGCAACGACGCCAGGCAACGGCCAAAATCTTCTGGGGAAATAACGCTTATGATTCAACGCCCCGAAAAACAAATGCCCCGAAAAGTACAGCGCCCATAGCAGCGGGCGTGCCCGAATTGTTGCGCGCCATTGATTCGTTAAGCCAACTAATCCAACGCGAAGAACCGGGAGAAGCAACCAGCCCCCTGCCCCGGCACTCGCCTCCGATGGTTATGGAGTTGCGCCAAAAGGAGTTCTTACAATTTAGCACCGCCAAGAAAGGCGAAACGATCAATTACCTCGGCGAAATGAAAAACGATAAAGCCAACGGAAAGGGCGTGGCCGTATGGAAAAACGGAAGCACCTATCAGGGCGATTGGAAAGACAATCTGCGGCACGGGATCGGGGTATTCACCTGGGCCGACGGAGAAAAATATACCGGTGATTACGAAAACGATCTCCGGCAAGGTACAGGAACCTACATCACCAAAAACGGAGAGCGCTACGAAGGCGAGTGGGCCGCAGACAAACGCGATGGAGCGGGTCGCTTGTATGATAAAAGTGGAAAACTCAAATTGGAAGGCATCTGGAAAGCCGATAAGCTCGCTAAAGTGGTGAAAGAGTACTAAAAACACACCTCAACTCCGCTCGGTGCGGCGCCTTTAACCTTTTTCCTTCAACTTCTCCGGCGCGCGTTCGAATTCCAGCCGCCAGCCGGCGCTTTCCACCATAAACCGCATGAGGTCGAGCAGATCGCCGGCTTGTTTTTCGGCGCTGAGCAGGAGGTCGCTTTTGAGGGCTTGTTCCTCAATCGCTTTTTTGGCGCCGCGATTCATCCGGGTATAATCAGCCTCGGTAAAGGAGTTGAAAATGCCTTCGTTGATGTCGTAGTAATCTACATCGTGGTCTATGGAGAGTATTTCCGGGTCGGGCAGATTGCTGATAACGATCAACTTTTCTTCCGGGCGGGCATTGACTTCCATTTTCGACAAATCGTATCCCACCGAAACTTTTGCTTTCACGCGCAACAGCGCCTTGCGTTGAAACGGCGCCCAGTCGAAGCGCCAATAGTCTTTAAAATCGTAGATTTCAGAGAAGTAGCCTTCCACGGTGATCAGCTTTGCCACATTTTCAATGCGCTCTAAGAGCACCTGCGATTGTACCTGTGCCGTGTCTGCCTCACGCTGCCGGTAGAGGCTGCGGCCGATCCAAAAACCGGCGATGAGTACGGCGGTCAAACCGATACCGATGATGATTTTTCGGGTCATATCTTTGTTTTCTTAGCCTGAAGGATTTTACGGAAAGGCGCGCTGCGGCTCACTCCAACTTGATATAATCTATTGGATTGACCGGTTTGCCTTTGTGCCAAAGTTCGAAGTGCAGGTGCGGCCCGTCTGTCAGGGTGCCGGTATTGCCTATGATGGCAATGGCTTCACCGGCTTTCACAAAGCTGCCGGTTTTTTTGAGGAGGGCCGAGTTGTGTTTGTAAAAAGTAATGACGTTGTTGGCGTGTTGAATACCCATGCTGTTGCCGGTTTCGAGCGTCCAGTCAGAGAAGAATACATAGCCGTCCATAACGGATTTGATGGCGGTGTTTTGCGGTGCGATGACGTCGGTTCCCCAATGTTTTTTGTCTGCATCAAAGCCGGCGCTGATTTTGCCTTTGATGGGCGGGGAGAAAAACAACTGTTCGAGCGGCACTTCCTTCGGTGAAAAGTTGGAAGTTCGCGGCTCGCGGGCTGCCACGCCCAGCTCGCCGAGCGCCACCTCGCGGCGCAGCTCTTCGTCCACAACCGGTATTTCGGGCGGGCTGCCGGCGGCGCTGTCGCTGTGCATTTCGGAGGACTTGAGCTTGGGCACGTCTTTTTCGGTTTGTACATCGCCCAACAACATACGGCGCACATTTTCGCTGTAGGTGCGAAAAGCGCTGAGTTCTTTTTCCATATCGGCTACCTGCCGGCTGAGGCGCATCATTTCCCGGTCGTCGGACACGCTGCCGTACCCCGGCACATAGCGTTTCACCGGGGTGAAAAAGATCAATGCGCCCACGGCCAGCGCAACGATCACAACGATGGTGCTGAGAAAAACATATACGTTGAGCAGGCTGAGTTTGTAGGAGCCGACCTCCTGAAAGGTCTCTTCGTTCATGATCACAAGCCGGTAGGCGTTGCGCAGTTTTCCCAGCCAATTGAGACTCTTTTCCTTAATAGAGGACATGCTTGTTAATTGTACTTCGAAAAATACTATTATTTGATAACCGGGGTTTGAAGTGTTAACAAAAAACGGATAATTTTGCCCGCTAATTGTTTGACATACAAACCAGACCGGTTCCTCCCGTGTGCAAAGGTATAACAATAGGGCAAACCATCACTTAAATCTTAATCGTGTTGAAAACGGTTTTTAAACTCTCCGGCATCCTTCTCGCGCTGGCTTTGACAACTGCCTGCTCTACTCAAAAGAGCCGCAAGGATATGTCCCTTTTGGACAAAATTTACACCAATACCAACGCCCGCTACAACGGCTACTTCAATGCCAAGGAGTTGCTCAAAGCAAGCACCGTGGTGTTGGAAGAACAACACCGCGACAACTATAACCAGGTGTTGGAAATGTACCCGTACATTGCTGCCGACAACCCGCAGGCGGTAGCGCCCGACTTGGATATTGCCACCAAAAAAGTATCTATTGTCGTCAACCTGTACCGGCGAAGCAAATGGACCGATGACTGTTATCTGCTGGTAGGTCAGGCGCAGTTTTTGAAAAAAGATTACGAATCGGCGGAGTCAACCTTCCGGTATCTCGCCGGAGAATTTGACCCCAATGCCTCTCCGGTTAAAAAAGGGAAGCCGGGCGTAAGTTCTTCAAAAAGTGGCCCCGCCAAGCCGAGCCTGTCGGCGAAGCAAAAGCAAAAATTAGCCAAGCAAAAAGCCAAAGAGCGGAAAAAATACAACCGCCAGGTGCAGGCCAATAAAAAGAAAGCCTCCAGGGCAAAGGCAAAAGGCAAGGCCGTTCCGACACCGAAACGAGATCCTATAACCGATAAAAACGATCCTAAGGCATTAGAAAGGGCGGCCTTTGAAGCAGAAAAAGAGGCTAAAGAAGCCGCTCGACAAGCCCAAAAGGAAAACAAAGGCGAAGGCCCGATGAAACACCGTCCGGCGTTTCAGGAGTCGGAATTGTGGTTGGCCAAAACGCTCATCGAAAGAGATAACTTCGATGCGGCCGTGCGAGCGCTCAACCGATTAATGGAAAACCCCAAGATATACGACGATGTGCGCAAGGAAGCTATTGCTACTGAAGCGTATGCGCATCTCCGCCAGAAGAACTACGAGCGCGCGCTTCCCCTGTTGGAACAAGCCATTGCCAATGGCGCCGATAAACAAAAGAAGGCTCGCCTTACCTACATCACCGGTCAACTGCACCAACGCGCAGGCCGCGGCGCCGAAGCCGTAGCCGCTTATGAACAGGCCCTGAAAAACACCAACAACTACGAAATGGCCTTTAACGCCCGACTCAACATTGCGCTGAGCGGCGCTTCTGTAAGCGGCGGCGCCGTAGCAGCCAAAGAGAGTCTCGAAAAATTGCTGAAGGACATCAAAAACGAAGAGTACAAAGATCAAATCTATTACGCATTAGCCAACATCGCGCTTCAATCCGGCGACCGCGCCGGGGCTATTGAAAACCTCGAACTTTCCCTGCTCAACAGCCGCTCCAATACCATTCAAAAAGCGGAATCCTATTATGCACTCGCCGGCTTGTATTTCGAAGAAGAGTCTTACATCAAGGCGAAAGCGTACTATGACAGCACCGGGATGGTCATGTCGCCTATTGACGAACGGCTGCCCGATGTGAAACGCTTAGCCGACAACCTGGCCGATGTGGCCAAAAACCTGCAAATCATTGCCCAACAAGACAGCCTGCTGAAAATAGGCGCGATGACTCCCAAAGGACGGGCAGAGCTGGCAGCTCAAGTTAAGGCCGAACGCGACGAAGCGCGTCGCAACGCAGCACTCGCTGCGGCCGCCGCCAATAGCGGCGGCGATCCGGGCCGTCCCGCGAAAGGCGGCGCTGTTGCCGCCGCAGTTCGTGGCCCGGGCGACCCCGGGCCGGCACTCGCCGCATCCGCTTCCGCAAGTACCTTTTTTGCATACAACGACCGGGAAGTGCGGCAGGGACAGCGCGATTTTCAACGCAAATGGGGCAACCGCAACTTAGAGGACAATTGGCGGCGCGCCTCCCGCAGCATCAGCGGTTCAACGGCCGAAATCGAAACCGACCCCTCCAGGGAAGAGGAAAATGAACAGGATACCGGTCCGCTCAGCGAAGAGGAAATCAAAGCTTTGCTCGGCAATATTCCCACTACGGAAGCAGAAATTGCACAGGTCAATCTCAAAATCAAAGAGGCTATGTTCAACCTCGGCAAGCTGTACAGCGATCGCCTCAACCGGGCCGACAAAGCCGTAGCCATACTCGAAACCCTCAATGAACGGTACCCTGCCAGCAATTACGAACTGGAATCCTGGTACCTGCTGCATCTCACTTATGCCGATATGAACAACCCGGCCAAAGCAAAAGAATACGCCGACAAAATCATCAACAAGTATCCGACCTCCGTTTACGGCAAAGTGTTGCAAGACCCGGCTTACATCAAAGAATTGGCCGACGAGCGCCGGCGGCTCAATATTTATTACGATCAAACGTATGCTATGTTCCAGCAAGGGGAATATCAGCGGGCTTTTGACCAGTGTCAGGCTGCGCGCGAAAAATTTGGCGCCGCCAACCCGCTCCAACCTAAGTTTGCGCTCTTAGCCGCCATGTGTACCGGCAATCTGAACGGGAAAGAAGCGTACGTTACCGCGCTCAACGAGATGATGTCGCGCTACCCCAACACGCCGGAACAAACCCGCGCCCGCGAAATGCTGCGCGTGATCGGCGGTACGTCTGCCGCCCTGCCCGGGGCCGCACAAGGCGCCGCCAATGACGCCGAACTCTACAAAATGGAAGAGGCCGACCTCCACTACGTCATCATATTTTTGGACAAAACGGCCACCTTGGATAAAGCGCGCATTCAATTGTCGGATTTCAACCAGAAATACCACGACCTCGACAAGCTGCGCATCGCCAACGTATTCCTCGGCGCAACCAATGAAATACCCGTGCTCGTGTTGCGGCGATTCAAAGATAAAACGGAGGCCATGCGCTACATTGACGGCGCACGGAAAAACGATAAGGACTTTATCAAAACCACAGAGTTCAACTACTCCGTACTCGCTATTTCACAAAACAACTATCGCTCGCTGCTCAAAGACAAGCGCACGGAAGTCTATCAGGAGTTTTTTGATCTGTACTATCGGAAGTAAAAGCTACGCGCCATAGCATAATTGTGCCTGTTGCTGTCCATTGGGTGAATCGGGTTAGGTGGGGAGTCTCAACCATGCCTTCCCACGGAACCCGAATGCATGAAGCCGTTTCATAGGGTCTCCCTGAATAAGCCAGATAGCGGCGGCTGTTGTACTTCCCATATTTCAGTTCATCATGTATCCATCCACGTTCAATCGCCTTGTAAGTTCCATTTTCCCTCAAGTAAAGATCAATGCCTGCATCCCAATAAAAATGAGCAAACAAAAGGACTTTCGATCTATTATTTAAAAAATTACAAGCATATACACCCGACCAGGTAAGGAACATCAGTATCGTCCAGTAGGCCAAGCCCCGGAATGGCTTCCTGATCCCGAATAGTGCAAAACTGACGGGGATAAAGAATGCGATGAGTGATACTATGGAGAAAAATAAAGCGGAATACAAAAAACCGATACCACCCGCCAGCGTAATGTATTGGTAAAAAACAATACCTCCAAGATACATGCAAATTGCATAAAGAATAATCGCCGGAATGTCTGATAGCTTCATTCGTCCTATTGATTTTTTTTAACCGGGCACATTGGAGGAACGATTTTACCACTCGCTCCGTGTCTCGGTTCTGCTCATTTCCCGGCTTTTTGCTTGTTCTCGTTTACCCTGAATGTCACCATCCGTTCAATAAGGTCGTACGGTATCGGTTGGTTCAATGGAAACTGCACCGAACCTTTGCCCTGCTTGTATTTTGAAAGGTCGTCCTGAAATGCACCATGTCCCGAAGGAGTGGCATAAAAACCGATATGATTTTTGAAAGCGGCGAAATAGACCAACGGTTTTTTGTTTGTCTTGTAGCCCGGCATTCCATAAGCCATCAATTCTTCAGCTTCCGGCGCGTTGGCTTTAATCAAGGCCCTAATTTGCCGGAGGATTTTCTGAACATTTTCAGGAAACTGCTCTATGTATGCTTCGATTTCGTTCATTGTTAATGGTATTTACAAGGAGCAAAAATAATTCTGTGTGTCTAAAGTTAAGTTGTGTTTTGATACAGCCTCACTTGCCTGCCACATTTATTCCACTTTTTCGGCTTTCTTTCTCCGGGAACGCACGGAATTTCTTTTTTTATCCTCAAAAAAATCATCCCTGCTTTTTATTTTTCATCCGCTTTTCGGAAATAGCACAGGAGCATTTTCATCGCGCCGATGGGCTTAAGTTAATGGGTATGAGCATAGCAGTGGCGCAATGTATGCACGCCGGCTTGGCGAGTGACGCCGGCCTTACACTTAGCTTTTTGGAATATGACCTGTATGGTGCGTGCGGATAAAGCGCCCCCCGTGCAGGCACTCTCGAATAAGTATTCCTTGGGGCGGAATTGTATCCAATATTTGCGCAGCGAGTCCAACAACACCTCGCTCATCGGCACTTGCCGATCTTTGAAGCCTTTGCCCTGACGGACCGGAAGCACCATGCGTTTGGAATCCACATCGCTCACCCGAAGCCGCAGTAACTCCCCCATCCGCAAGCCGGTGGCGTACAACAACCGTAATATGGTACGATGTTTTAAATTCTTCGGAGCATTCACTATACTCAAAGCCTCCGATACCGACAGTACACCCGGCAGTAACTTCACCCGACGAGCGCGCGGTAGTATTCGGGTATCCCACTCCCGACCCAGTACCTGTACCAACAGCACCTTGATGCCGCTGTAGGCCGAATTTAGAAATGATTGAGCCATTCCCTTGTCATTGGCAAGGTGTAACAGATACTCCGACACCTCCTCCAGACTCGCTATCTCCGGGCTTTTGCCGATATACTTGCTATGTACGCCGCCTTACGACCTGCTTCCAAGCCGCCCTTCCTTCAATCAAAACCTCCAGAAATTCGGCACTTAGCTTTATTTTCAGGCTTCAAGGCGTCATTGACGTTAGCAAAGCTAAGAACTTCCCACAAAAAGACAACCTGTAGAGGGTACCCTGCCCAACAAGCTCTTAGTAAAACAGGAACGTAGCTTCGACGCCGGCAAACGAATGGTATTTTGCAGGAACAATCAATACGCCAGTCCAAACCCATATTCAAACAGCGGGTTTTCGCTGTCGCGGGGCACATCGGGTTTTTGGTTCCTGACGGCCTCCATCGAAGCGGGTAGTTCAAAGGGCAGCTTTCCACCGGGTTTGGCTTTGCCGAAGAGTACTTCGCACAAGGCTTGGTCGCTTGCGCCGAAATTGGCTATGAGCGCTTTGGAGGCTGCGGCGATTTCGGGAATCACGGCGGGCCGGTCTAAGTAGATGTCCACGATGGTGGGCACGGCTTGGAGCAGGCTGAGGATTCGGGTTTTTTCGGCGCCTTTGAAGTCTAAGTCGCCGTGATGGAATCCGAGCGCAAAGGGGTTGCGGGTTTCCACCGGATACCAGGGCGCGTTGAGGCGAATGATGGCAAAATCGGCCTCCTTAGGCGTTTTCACTACCGTGGCAAAGGCCGCCACTGTGGCGCTGTCTATGTTTTCAAGATACACTTTCAGCCCTTCGCCGAGCGGGAGTGCCTTGCCGTCGTTTTTGAGGAGGGTCATGGCGCGCTGCTGACTATCGCTGCCGAGTTGGCGAAATTCCGCTTTGCCCACGATGTCTTTCACTTTGGTTTCATCCACAAAAGGATTGTCGAACAGGCCGAGCAGGAATTTTTGACGGAGCAGGCGTTTCACCGACACATCAATGCGCTCCTCGCTGAGGCGGCCTTCTTTCACCAATTGAATAACCAACTCCGGCCGATTTTCGCCGCCGAACTGATCCACACCCGCTTCGAGCATTTTCAATACGCGGTCGGCTTCGCTGAGGTGCTCCACACCCCAGGCTCTGGCCGGCCACATGATGTCGGGCCCCATCTGTACATCGGTAATCAGACCCCAATCGGTACAAACCACCCCGTCGTATTGGTATTTTTCACGCAGGAGTCCGGTGATAATGGCTTTGTTGTACGACATGGCCACGTCCTCGTCGGTTTGGCCTACCGGAACGCCGTAGTAGGGCATAATGGCGGCCGTGCCCGCCTCAAAGGCGGCTTCGAAGGGAATGAGGTGATAATCGAAGTTATTGCCGGGATAGATTTGGCCTTTTTGGAATTCAAAATGCGGGTCCAGCCCTTCGTTTTGCGGGCCGCCGCCGGGAAAGTGTTTGGTCATGCAGGCCACGCCGTGCTCGTCGAGCGCCTCGCCCTGCATGCCGAGAATATAGGCTTTGACGATTTTGGCCGTCATGTCGGCATCTTCTCCGAAGCCGCCGCTGATGCGCGCCCAACGCGGTTCGGTGGCGAGGTCTATCTGCGGGTGCAGCGCTTCGCGGATGCCGATGGCGAGGTATTCCTGCCGAACGATGTCGGCAAAGCGGCGCACGAGGTCTTCATCGCCGATAGCGCCGAAACCGAGGGTTTCGCAAAACTGGGAAAAGCCCGTGGCGCTCATGGAAAAAATGTTGTTGCTAAAATGATGGCGCGGGTCGGATGCAATGGTGACGGGGATGCCGAGGCGCGTTTTTTCGGCATATTGCTGAAGCCGGTTGTACCATCCGGCAAACACGGCCGGGTCGCCGGGGATGTCCCAGATATTGAAATGCGTCATTTTCAGCGCGTCCATGTTTTCTGTTGCGGACGGCATGCGGGCGGCCGGGCCTTTGGCGCCCGCTTTCCGTTCCAATGAGCCGTCTTCATTTACGGGTGCGCCGTTGATGAACAGCATCCCTGCTTTTTCTTCCAGGGTCATTTGCGCCAGCAAGTCGTTGACGCGTGCCGCTATGGGTTGGTTGAGGTCTTCATATACATCGAGTTGGTCATTGTCGTTCAGGTCGCGATACGCAGTGCCTTTCCAGTCTTTTTTGACGCCTGTTTTTGCGAGGGCCAACGCAGAGAGTTGTTTGTTTTCGGCGCTTTTCGGATTTTGGCAGGCGCTCAAGGCGAAAATTACGCCGAACAGGGATGCAATGTGGAAGCGGTTCATATTGGTGCGATTTTATGTACAATTTACCCCGGCCGGCCAGTAAAAACGCCCGGCCCCGAATCTCACAAATACCCCTCCGAAACAGTGCCCGGCCCGAAGCTCCAGTCGTAGTTGTGCAGGTTTTCCAGCGAGGCGGTGAGCAGGTCAATGCAGTTGCGGACGTCGCGTTTGTGAGCCAGTTCGATGGTTTGGTGGATGTGGCGCAGGGGAATGGAAATAGCGCCGGCAATGGCGCCTTTTTTGCCGGAGCGCTGCAGCCCGGCTGTGTCGGTGCCGCCGGCGGGCAAGATTTCCAATTGCCAGGGGATATTGTTTTGGGTAGCCGTTTTTTTGAGAAAATTGACCATGCGGTAATCGCAGATCACGGAGCCGTCCAATATTTTGATAGCGGCGCCTTTGCCGAGGCGGGTCACGGCCTCGTGCGCCTGTGCGCCCGGCACGTCATAAGCGATGGTGACATCTAAACCGAGACCGAAATCGGGGTCTATGAGGTGCGCTGCCGATATGGCGCCGCGCAGTCCTACTTCTTCCTGCACCGTGAAGGCGGCATACACATCGTAAGGAACCTCGCGGCCTTGCAAGGCCCGCAGCGTTTCGATGAGGATAAACACCGATACGCGGTTGTCAATGGATTTGCTGTTGACGCACTCGCCCATTTCAATCAACTCGCGCTCGCGGGTTACGGGGTCGCCTACGGAGATCAGGTCTTTAACTTCCCCTTTCGACATGCCGAGGTCTATGAAGTAGTCGTTGATGGGTACCGCTTTGGAGCGCTCGTCGGGCTTCATGAGGTGGATGGGTTTGGTACCCATAACGCCGATGACATCGCGTTTGCCGTGTACGATGACGCGCTGCGAGGTGAGGGTTTTGGGATCAAAGCCGCCGAGCGGATGGAAGCGCAGGAAACCGTCTTCGTCTATATGCGTGACGATGAAGGAAATCTCGTCCATGTGAGCGGCTACCATTACCTTTTTGCGGGCTTTGCCGCGCTTTATGGCAATGACGTTGCCGAGGTTGTCAATGTGGAGTTCGTCCACCAAGGGGCGTACTTCGCGAACCACCAATTCCCGGATGCGCTGTTCAAATCCAGGCGCTCCCGGTGTTTCGCAAATTTTTTTCAGCAACCCTGTGTCAATCATTTCCCGGTATGTTTTTAGTTTGAGGGATGGTGTAACGTCGTATAAGCCCGCGAAATTACCACTATTTCCATTGCTGCTGCCGCTTTCTTGTTAAAATTGCACCGCTAATACGCGCCCGCAAATGTCTGTACTCAAAAAACTGGCCGGCGAAACGGCTATTTACGGATTGAGCAGCATCCTCACCCGCTTGGTGACCTGGATACTGCTGACGCCTTATTTTACTGGGCGCGCGTTCAAAGACACGCCCGGCGAATACGGCCAGATCAACGATCTTTACTTCTGGATCGCCCTGCTTTTAGTGTTCACGACCTACCGCATGGAAACGGCCTTTTTTCGCTTCGGCAGAAAACAGGAAGACCTCAACGCGGCGTTCTCCACGGCATCCCGTTCCCTGCTGCTCAGTACCGCGCTCATCACCCTGCTGTTGTTGGCGTTTTTACAACCTCTTGCTGCGGCGCTGCGCTACGGCGACCGGCCCGACTATGTATTCTGGTTTCTGCTCATTGTGGCTGTGGACACGCTCACGGCGCTGCCTTTTGCCCGGCTGCGATTGGAGAGCCGGCCGTTGCGCTTTGCTTTTTTGAAAATAACCGGCATTGCCCTCAACATCGCTTTTATCTTCTTTTTCTTCGAGTTGTGCCCCTGGATGCAACGCAAAGGCTGGGCTTTTGCGGAAGCGATTTACCGCCCCGAAAACAAGGTGGCGTATGTGTTTATTTCCAACTTTCTGGCGAGCGCTACGGTGCTGTTGCTCCTGCTGCCGCAGTATTGGCGCATCCGGCCGTTTGCGTTCGATGCCGCCTTGTGGCGAAAAATGATGCTGTATGCGCTGCCCTTGATCCCCGCCGGCATTGCCGCCATCATCAACCAATTGGTGGGCGTGCCTATGATTAAAGAACTGGCTTCGCCCGATTTGAAACAAAACCTCGCGCTGGCCGGCATTTACGCAGCGGCTACCAAATTTGCCGTCATGATGAACCTCTTCACGCAGGCTTACAACTACGCCGCCGAGCCGTTCTTCTTCCGGCACTCCGGCCAGTCCGACGACAAGCGGGTATATGGGCAGGCCGCGCTGGCATTTACGCTGGTGGGCTGCATCGCCTTTCTCGGCATCATGTTCTACATTGACATCATACAATATCTGCTCGGCAAAAACTACCGCGAAGCGTTGGGCGTAGTGCCCATCCTCCTCATTGCCAACTTGTTTCTGGGCCTGTATTACAATTTTTCTATTTGGTTTAAACTCGCCGACCGCACCCGTTTTGCCAGTTATATCGCGCTGAGCGGCATGGCCATTACCCTGACCGTCAACATCTGGCTCATTCCCAACCCCAACGTGAGCTACTACGCGCCGGCCTGGGCCTCGCTGGGTTGTTACGGGTTCATGGCGCTGGCCGCCTGGTACACGGGGCGAAAGCGCTACCCCATTCCGTATCCGCTGGGGCGCATCGGGTTGTACATTGCGCTGTCGCTCGGTTTTTATGCGCTCGGCCTCGGCGTGGAGCAACTCACGGTCGGGAATCTGTGGGGCGGGTTAGCAGGCAAAACGGGCTTGCTGCTCAGTTTCCTCGGCATTGTTTTTTTGTTGGAACGGCGGCGCATACGGGCGTTTTTGAAATAAGCTGCGACCACGCAGGGCGGGGTTCGAGTCAGGGCTAATGTCGTCAATTTAGCAAGAAATAACCACGAAGTGGTTGAAGGTGAATAGCCCCCGATGCAATCGGGGGCATAAACGAGATGTAACGCGCAACCCCGAATGGGGTTGAATGTTAATACGGTTCATTTCATAGTCAATATTCAACCCCATTTTGGGGTTGTTTCCTTCTCCATTTCCACTTTTCCCCCGATGCAATCGGGGGCTATTCAAATTTGACCCTTGCAGGGTCGTTCACGTCATTGAGTTGACGACTGCGTTAGGTCGTTCTCTCACAAATAAAAATCCCCAATGAGGGGAACATTTAACCTTCTTTTTCATGAGCGAACACTCTTTTCACTTAAAAGCTGTAAACTCGCACCACGCGACAGCGTGGTCGCGGCTCAAATCATAGAACCTACATGAAAAACCTGCTCCTTTCTTTCCTGCTTTGTTGCGCGTTTGGGGCGGCCACGCAGGCCCAGTCCGACCAGTTCACCGTATATGTGGAGGGGCTTACCTGTCCGGTGTGTTCGGGCGGCCTGGCGAGCCAATTCAAAAGCCTCAAAGGCATCTCAGAAGTAAAAGCAGATTTCAAAACCGGCGTGATGACCTTCAGTCGCCATCCCAAATACAAAATGAAAATAGCCGATGTGCAGAATCAGGTAATCAAAGCAGGCTACGCGGCCAAAGGCGTATCGGTGCGGCGCGCCGAGGGGAAAACAGAAAAGTGGGGCGAACTGAAGCCGATACCGGCCAAAGGCCCTGGGCCGAGAAGTTGAATAACCAACCAACAAAAACGATATGAACCTTACCTGGAAAGGCGTAATGCCCGCCGTCACCACCAAATTCACGGCTGACGACCGCTTGGACTTAGACCTGTTTGCCCTCAATATCCGCGCGCAATTGGACGCCGGCGCAGAAGGCATCATCCTCGGCGGCACGCTCGGCGAGGCGAGCACCCTGAGCAAAGAGGAAAAAAGCGAATTGGTGAAAACCGCCGTAGCCGTAATCGCCGGTCGGGCGCCCGTCATCCTCAACATTGCCGAGCAAAGCACCAAAGGCGCCATTGCCGCCGCCCACACCGCCGAACGCGACGGCGCAACCGGACTGATGATGCTGCCCCCCATGCGATACAGCGCCGACGAGCGCGAAACCGTGGCCTACTTCAGCGAAACCGCCCGCAACACCGGCCTGCCCATCATGATTTACAACAATCCGGTGGACTACAAAACCGAGGTGACCCTGCCCATGTTTGACGCACTGCTGCGCCACGACAACATACAGGCCGTGAAAGAATCTACCCGCGATATCACCAACGTGACCCGACTCATCAACCGATTCGGCGAGCGCCTCAAAATCCTGGCCGGCGTGGATACCCTCGCCTTAGAAAGTCTCGTGCTCGGCGCCGACGGCTGGGTGGCCGGCCTCTGCGATGCATTCCCCCGCGAAACGGTGGCCATTTACAAATTGGTAAAAGCGGGGCGCATTCCGGAAGCCGTACTGATTTACCGCTGGTTTTTGCCGCTGTTGGAATTGGACATTAGTGCCCGCTTGGTGCAAAACATCAAACTCGCCGAAGTCGCTACCGGCATCGGCTCCGAAAACGTGCGCCCGCCCCGCCTGCCCCTCGCCGGCGAAGAACGCGAGCGCGTGCTTGCCATCATCGAACACGGGATCAAAACCCGGCCTGTGCTGCCGGAGTAGCGGCCAGGGGCGAGGCGGGGAATGGGAGACGGCAATCGGCCATGATTAAGAGGATAGGATAATTCTGTGCGTCTGGAGTCAAGTTGTGTTTAACCCAACGGAGACTTTTTCAAGTCTTTCAATCCTCCGGTCTTTCCGGCTCAATATGATCCTCCAGACCGATCTTTTCAATATACGCTTCTGCGGACGCGCCGCCCTTTCGGTTTTGCTCGGCCAGTGTCCAGAAATCCGTAGCGGTTGTTTGCATCCACAGATTGCCCGACCTGCGGAAAACTTGCGCATTGAGCCCGTATTTGGCGAGCAGTTTTCCCTCAAACTCGGCCACGGTCATTTGCGGGATGATGTGAAAATCGCCCTCGTTGTGAACCGAGCGAACGCGACCGATGGTCAGCTCCGCGTCCAATTGTTCGCGCATGGGAGAGCCTTCGCCTTTCTGGTGAGCGCCGGCATAAAACTCGATTTTCAAATGCGAAAACTTGCGGTGAAAATCCTCTTTAATCTCCTGGAGCCGCTTATCATCAGAAATCATCATGACTTTTTGATTTATAAAAATGAGGAAAAAGGACCGCCGGCCGGCAAGAACCTGCCTCCTGGCAGTCCTTGATAAAACTAACCTCACTAAGCCTATTTGACGACCCAAACGGGTATCATTTCGTTCAATTGGAGCAACCGCTCCGTGACGCTGCCCATGAGCAGCAGTTCCACTTTGGAGTGCCCTTTGGCGCCCATGATGATCAAATCCACTTCATTGGCCGTGGAAAAATCGAGCAGGTGTTCTGCTATTCCGGTGTTTTCGTGCCGCCACACCTCAAACCGGATGCGGTCGGACAGCTCCGGTGCGAAGTTGCGTACAAAATCTTCCATAGCAGCCTTGCGGTCGGCTTCAATGATGGCCTGCAGATCATCCTGAGTTTTGTTGATCCGGTAGGCCATGACGGAGGGCAGTTGATAAACGTGGGTTGCAATGACCTCCACCGTTTCCGGTAATACTGACATCAATGCAGCGGCGGTTTGCAGCGCGCGCACCGAATAGGGCGAGAAATCAACGGGCACTAAAATCCGCGTGATGCGGGGTCGTGCCCGATCGGGTACGATCAGTACGTTGCCAGGCGCTTTTCGCACCAAGTTGCTCGCGAGAATACCGTGAGTCTCACCGGTGCTGTTTTTGCCGGCCACCAATAAATC
This sequence comes from Saprospiraceae bacterium, assembly GCA_019638385.1. Taxonomy (GTDB): domain Bacteria; phylum Bacteroidota; class Bacteroidia; order Chitinophagales; family Saprospiraceae; genus UBA2329. The sequence continues at coordinate 135,930 of JAHBTW010000012.1, forward strand.
AGCATTAAGGTCGGCGGCGGCGCGCAATATTTCTTCCAACGGGTCGCCTTCGCGCACATCGGCTTGCAGTTGGACAAGCCCCCTGTTTCCGAAGCGTCTTCGCACGGACTGGTCTATCTGGCGTACCATATCGGCATTCAGGTCAAAATTGCTCAGCACCGATTGCGCCTCACTTTCAAACAATGCATTAAGGAGGTCGAACTGAGGCTGTACATGAAGGAAAAAGCCGGATTGCAACGGAACCGCTTCGGTGAAAAACGCCAGATAGTTGAGCGTCGTTTCGTCGGCATCGCCGAGCGCCATGGCTACTACTGCCTGTTTGATGTTAGGGGCGTTTTCCTGGTTTTCCGGTTCCGATTTTTTGGGAGCTAATGCATCCATATCATCTTTTCTGTTTGGCTTCAAATCCAAAATTACCCAATCCACACTTCCCGAAAAATGACTATTATCAAAATCCGTTTTGATTTTTATCAACCAACTGCCTTGAAATGCTGTACTTTTACTTAGGATTTCTTGATAGCTGCGAGCTTTGAGCCACGAGCTATGAGTTTTTGACATCCTATAACTCGAAGCTCGCAGCTCAAAGCTCGTAGCTTATATTCCAACCATACCGCATGAAAATCATCATCATCAACGGGCCGAATCTCAACCTGCTGGGCATCCGCGAGCCGGAGATATACGGCGGCGAAACCTTTGAGGATTTTTTTGAACGCCTGCAATTGGACTATCCGGCGGCAAGCCTGCACTATTTCCAGAGCAATTCGGAAGGCGCTATCATTGACAAACTGCACGAAACCGGCTTCAGCTTCGACGGCGTCATCCTCAACGCCGGCGCCTATACGCATACTTCCATTGCGATAGCCGATGCCGTGGCCTCCATCAATACGCCCGTAGTGGAGGTACACATTTCCAATATCTACGCCCGCGAGCCGTTCCGGCGGCATTCCTATCTCAGCCCTTATTGCGTAGGCTGCATCGCCGGCCTCGGCTTGCAGGGGTATGCGCTGGCGTTGGAGTATTTTTTGTAAGAATGATTTTTCTTTGTATATTTTAATGTGTTGATTATCAAAACAAAAAACGCATTCTGTCAAACCCCTCCAAAAGTTGGTATCATTTTTGGTTGATGTGAGGAGTAAGTAAAGCATCCCAAAATTTTCCGGGAAACGAGCAGTACCACTGCGGGTTTACCTGCGATGCCGCGCGCATGGCAGGACAGCCGGTTTTTTGCTGCTTGCTACCGGGTATTCCTTCATCATCTTAAACGTTGTGCTATGAGACACGCAACAATTTTTTCAAAAACCTCCCTGACCAAAGCGGCACTGCCGGCGCTCATCGCCTCGGTGGTATTGCTGGCAAGCGCAGGGCTACGACACAGCGGCTTCCAGTCGTTGTGGGCATTTTTGGTTGATCCCCCCGTCATTTACCTCGGCACGGTACAAGGCGCCCCCCCGCAGTGTCACTGCCTCGACAACGCAACGAGCCTGACCAACGGGCAATTTGCGGACACGCTCACCATAGAGTCCGACCCCGGCGAAGTGTGGACTATTACCGCCGTTACAGGGCTTTTCAGCGCGAGCAGCCCCGCGCCGCCGGCAGCCCCCATTGCCATACCTACGGGTACGGTCATTCCCGAAACGGCGCCCGGTTCGGGCATTTACCGTTTGGCGGTGCGGCATGTGGATGCAATGGGATTCACCGTTACGGCAGACAACGGCATCGGCGATGATCTTTCCATTGCAAACACCTGCTACTATCCCAACCCGGTGATTGTCAACCTGTCGAGCCAGTACTGTACGAGCGGCTTGCCGGTGACGCTGCAAGGCAATGCAGGTGGAGCGGCCGGTACCGGCGTCTTCACCATTAACGGCGTGCCGGCTACCGCGCTCGACCCCGTGGCACTGGGGCCGGGCACTTACACCGTGACCTACACCTTCAACGCAGGAGCGGGCACGCCGAACGACCCTACCGATCCGGCCTGTTCGGCATCCATATCACAACAGGTGCAGGTGATCAATCCGCCGACCATTTCGGGCGTTGCATTTCTGAATGTACCGATGAACAACCAGTGCTTTGCCGTCATCACACCCGATATGATCCTGGCAGGGCCGTATCCATGCCCCGGCGATTACCGGGTTACGGTATTAGACGTACCCGGAAACCCCATCGGAGATACGGTCTCCAGCATCTGGGTGGGCTTTACGTTGCGCGCCATTGTGACCACGGTGGCCGGGAATTTCCAGACGGAGAGCATGCTCACCTTTTTTGACGACATCCGGCCCGACATTACCTGCCCGCCGACTGCTACGACCGGCGTGGTGTCGCAGATGCTCCAAACCGTGAACGGTACGCTGGCCAACACCGATTCGAGCATAGTGTTGTCGAACTACACTTGCTTTACCGGCCAAACCAACCCGGCCATGGGCGCCCACCGCTATGATACTTATACCTTTACGGTGAATGCTGCCGATAACTATATTCTGGAGTTGGATCCTCAATTCGGCAGAGCGGTAGGCGTGCTGTATCAGGGAGCTTTCAACCCGGCATCGCCGTGTATGAACGTGATAGACATGGCCAATGACGGCTCGCTCATCATCATGCCCGACTCCATCATTCGCATCAGCGCCAACTTGGCGCCCGGACAAACCTACACGCTGCTTACCAGTTCGCAACAGCCCGGCGCCATCGGCCCTTACACCTGGCGTATTTACAGCAACGGCCCCGGATTGGTGAACAACATCAGTTTTGTGACAGTGCGCGACACCTTTGAATTGGTGTGCAATGACACGGATTCCATTTTCAACAATCCGGCCAGCCTGTCGCTGACCGGTTCGCCCATAGCGACCGACAACTGCGGCGCCTCCACGGTGACCTTCACCGATACCCGCCAAAACAACGGCGACTGCGGCGACCAGGTTATTACCCGCACCTTCAGAGTGACCGATGCTTCCGGCAATACCCGTACTTGTGCGCAGACCATCCGGGTACGAAAACCGCGCCTGTCAGACCTCCGGTTTCCGCCGTTCAGTACGGTCATTGAATGCAGCGTCGGATTTCAAACCACCCCCGAAGGCAACCCTCATCCTTCTGCCACCGGCTACCCGTACATTGAAACGGCTTTCGGGGTTTACCCGATCAATCAGGTATTTTGCAATTTGCTGGCGTACTATCAGGACGATCCCCGCATCAGTACGAGCGGCCCGAATGTATATTCCTTCCTGCGCCGCTGGACCGTTTTTGACGAATGTACCGCCCAGCAGTTTGTCACTTACAATCAGGTCATCTCCGTGGACGACTTCTCGCCGCCCATCATTTCATGCCCGGTGGGCGTTGACCAGGACGGTGACGGCATTCCCGATCCGCCGGTATTTTCTACCGAAAACACCGCGTGTACGGCCGTGGTACAGGCAATGGCTCCTCAAATAGTGGACAATTGCACCAGTTTCACTTATATGACGGAGATCATTACCGATGTTCAGGTACCCATTCTCGGCCCGCAGGGGCAGGTGATCGGATTTACCACCCAAACGCAGATATTGGACACCATTCTGGCCGGCGATCCGCCCTTTGTGAGCGGGGTGCCCATCGGCAACCACCGGTTCCGTTACACCGCCACCGATGCCAGAGGAAATATGAGCAGCGTAGAATGCCCCTTTTCGGTGCGCGACGACATACAACCTACGGCCGTATGCGACGACAACTTAGTGGTGTCTATCGGCAGCAACTTCGGCAGGGTATTCGCGCAGGATGTGAATGAAGGCAGTACCGATAACTGCGGCATTGCTGCCATAGAGGTAAGACGGCGCTATACGCAAAATCCGGAAACCTGTGCAACCGTAACGCCTTACTACTCGCCCTGGGGGCCGCATGTGGAGATCACCTGCTGCGACATCGGCACGCAAGTACAGGTAGAACTCAGAGTGACCGATCTGTTCGGCAATATCAACGTGTGCGTTTCCATGCTCACCGTTTCCGACAATACCCGCCCGGTGTGTATGGCGCCGCCGGCCATGTCTATCGGTTGCGATGCATTGCCCGACGGGTTCAACCCTTCCGATACCACGTTGTTGCAGAGCCTCTTCGGCGCGCCCATTTCGGTGGATAACTGCTCGGCTACGACCGAGGAGCTCAACCCGATTGTAAATATCGGCGACTGCGGCAACGGCAGCATCATACGCCGGTTCCGGGCACGCGACCTCTCCGGCAACGTATCTTCCAACACCTGCCAGCAGATCATTACCATTAACTTAGTACACAACTACGAAATCCGTTTTCCGAAGGATGCCTCGGCAGAGTGCGGCGTGCCGCCGATTGATACGCTCATCGTGCGCGGGTTCGGTTGTGAAAATATGGCCATCAGCAAAGTGGATCAGATTTTCACCGCCTCGGAAGGCGCCTGTTACAAGATATTCAGAACCTACCGGGTGATCAACTGGTGCGAATACAACGGGCAAGGGCAAGCCACCGTCATCAATCGCGACGAGGATTGCGACACCAACCCCGGCGATGAAGAAGTGTGGGTATTGCGCCGGCCCAATCAAACCTACATTGACCGCAACAACAACCACGCCGACAACATCCCCGCTGCGGGCACCCGCGGCTTGTCGTGCGGCGGCCCCAGCAACCCTGCCGGTTACTGGCGCACGATTCCCTCCACCGGTTTCTGGGAATACACGCAGGTCATCAAGGTGTTTGATACCACCCGGCCTACGGCTCAATTCACGCCCCCAGCCCCCGTGTGTACCAGCGGCGCCAACTGTACGGCATCGGTGTCCGTTCCCTTCACGGTAGAAGAGTTGTGCTCTCCCAATGATGTGAGCGTGCAGGTTTTCCTCGATGCCTTTTCCGACGGCGTACTCGACAACCCGATCACCGGCAGCGGCCTGGCGGCCAACTATCCGAACTATCTCATTTCCGGTACCTTCCCCATCGGCAGCCACCGGTTTGTGGTAAACTTGACCGACGGATGCGGCAACACCAATGCCATTACCATTCCTTTCCAGGTAATTGATTGCGTGGGGCCGACCCCGACCTGCATTGCCGGTATTGCCGCGCCCCTGATGCTGCTGCCTCCCGGTACGGATGCCGACGGCGACGGCGACATAGACATTGCGGCGGTCACCCTGCAAGCCACTGATTTTCTGTCAAGCCCGCTGCCGGCCGATTGTACCGCTCCGCTCAAGGTGTCTATCAATCTCGCCGGCGAAACCCCTAATCCGTCTCAAACAGCGCTGGTGCTCACTTGCGATGACGTCGGCACTCAAATCATTGAAATATATGTGTGGGACAGCGCCTTCAATCCCACCCGCGTACAACCCGACGGCACGGTAGGCGGGCCGAACTACGGCTCCTGCCAGACCTTCGTCATCGTGCAGGCCAACGGGCAGGTGAATTGTCAGATTTCGACGGCTACTATGGGCATGATTGCCGGTTCTATTTTCACCGAAAACAATCAGCCGGTGCAAGGGGTGAACGTAGCCTTGAGCGGATACATGAGCCAGTCAACCATGACGGAAAACGACGGGCTTTACTTCGCAGAAGACCTGCCGGGCGGAGAATCCTACACCGTGACGCCGGTAAACGATCAGCATCCGATCAACGGCGTTTCTACCTTCGATCTCATTTTGATTACCAAACACATCCTCGGCGTACAACTGTTAGACTCGCCTTACAAGCTCATTGCCGCTGATGCGAACAATTCCAAAACCATTACCACCCTGGATGTCATCACCGTCCGCCGGTTGATTCTGGGATTGACCGCCAACTTCCCCGGCAATACAAGCTGGCGTTTTGTGGATGCCTCGTATGTGTTTCCCAACCCGGCCAACCCCTGGCAGCATCCCTTCCCGGAGGTGATCAACATAGGGGATTTGCAGGGCGACCTGAACGATCGCAACTTCATAGCCGTCAAAGTGGGCGATGTGAACGGCAATGCCATACTCAGCGCCGATGAGGTGGAAGACCGCAGCATAGCCGGTACCTTCACCCTGTACTCCGATGCGCTCGAACTCGTGAACGGGCAGGAACTGTCGGCGCCCATCACCGCGCGCAACTGGCAAGGCATTGAGGGTTTCCAAATGACCATAGAATTTGACGCCGATAAACTGGAGTTCTTAGACGTGGTGTACGGCGTCATCGGCGCCGAGCACATCGGACTGAACTTAGTGGAACAGGGCATGATCACTGTGAGTTGGAACCGTCAGGGCAGCCCCTTTGCCAACGGCGCCGACCCGGCGGATGAAGGCGAGGCGTTGTTCTGGCTCTCCTTCCGCGCCAAAACGGGCGGTCCCATCACTTCCGCATTGGCGCTCAGTTCGCGCTACACCCGCGCCGAGGCGTACGACCCGCAAGGCGATCTCTTAGACGTAGTGCTTCAGTTTGAACGGGCAGCGCTCAGCGAAGACCGCTTCGAGCTGTACCAAAACGAACCGAATCCGTTCAACGGCCAAACGATGATCAGCTTCCGGCTGCCCGAAGACGATTTCTTCAGCCTGCGCATCCACGATACCAACGGCAAGGTGCTGAAGGAGCAACGCGGCTACTTTGAAGCGGGCCTCAACAAAATGTGGGTACATGCCGCCGACCTGCCTGCTTCCGGGGTGCTGTATTACACCCTTACTTCCGGCACACACGCTGCCACCCGTAAAATGGTGGTGATAAAATGATAACATGATGAGGGATTTTATCGGATAGCAATATCCAACTTCAAGAGCGGGCGGTCCTCCACAGGGGGCCGCCCTTTTTTTTGGGTAGGGTTGCTTTTTCTAAAATTCGGGATTATATTTGCCCACGGAAAAGAATGTTGGAACGCTGTGGGGAAGAACGCCCAACTTTCCAAAAGCCCTTACGACCACGGTCACTCGTTTGTAAAAAATACCTTTCAGCCCGTTTTTTATGCCAGACAACGCTTTACATATACAACAGGTGGAACACGAAGGCGAGCCGCGCCTGGCTTTGCGTTTTCCGTATGACGAGGCGATCATTGTCCGGGTGAAACAACTGCCGGACAGCCGATGGAGCCGCAGCATGCGCTACTGGCACATACCTTCTGATGCAAAAGCCAGATCGGCGCTGAAAGCGACCTTTCCGCACATCACACTACCCAACATAGCCGTTACCCCGGCAGAGCTTTGCACCCGCACCGGACTGTCTTCCGAATCGTCTGACAAGGCGGGCATACACACACAACCTTCAACCGCTGCCGAAGGAAGACCCGTGCATAAGGTTGACATAAGCCCTGCCGACAAAGGGGCTGAAATTGCTCTACGGGGAGGTAAGTTAGTGGTAACCTTGCCTTACGAGGCAGAGGAAGTAGCATTTTTGAAAAAGCTGCGCCAGTCGTTTTGGCACAAAACAGAACGTTGCTGGGTGATGTCGGCTTGCGAAGAGAACCTGCACGCGTTGCAAGCGCGTTATGGAGAAGCATCCATGAGGCGGCTGGGAAGCGTGGTGAAACAGGCGAAAACGGTGTTTCCCGGCGCCACAGCCACCGTGCGACCGCATGTTGCAGACCCCACGTTTTTAGAGGTGCGCTTCCCGCAAAGGCAAGATGCCATAGCTGCGCTGAAGTGCATTTCGAGGCGGCGGTTTTCACGTGCGGCCGGCTGTTGGCTCATTCCCGATGAACAGGAGCGGGTGAAAGAGCTGGCGGAGCGTTTTGCGGCACTGGATATTTACCTGGAACAAGACGGCAAACGCGTGTTTCAACCTTTAGAGCGTCAGGACTGGAACAGCCGGCAAAAGCACCTGCTGAAAGGGAGCAACGGCGCATTGGGCGAAACCATGAGGGCTTATACCGATCTGCTGATCGGCATGCGCTACAGTTGGCAAACGGTGAAAGGCTATGCAGCCTGCTTCCGGCGCTTTGCCGAGAAATCGGGTGTGGAACGGATACATACCTTCGAGCGGCGCGACATCCAGGACTACTGCAACGCTTTAGCCAAGCAAGACATCGCTTTCACTACACTGAACCAGCACATCAACGCCATCAAGTTTTATTACGAAAAGGTATTAGCCCGCCCGCGAGCCGTATATGATGTGTTGCGCCCCCGCAAAAACGCGAAGCTGCCGAGCGTGTTATCTGCCGGCGAGTTGCGCCTGCTGTTTGCCGCCATTGACAACAAAAAGCATCAGGCTATGGTGTATCTGGCCTACAGCGCGGGCCTGCGCGTGAGCGAGGTGTGTCATTTGAAGATACAGGACATTGACACCCGCCGTATGATGATACATGTGGTGAGCAGCAAAGGGAATAAAGACCGGATGCTACCGCTGAGTGAGACCATGGCCGGGCTACTACGCGCCTACTATCTGGAATACCGGCCCAAAGACTGGCTTTTTGAAGGGCAGTTTGCAGGAGAGCCTTACTCGACCAGAAGCTTGCAAACCATTTTCAAACGCGCCAAAGAGAAAGCCGGCATCCGCAAGGCTGTCTCCTTTCACTCGCTGCGCCACAGTTATGCTACGCACCTGCTGGAATCCGGCACCGACGTACGCCTGATACAGGAACTACTGGGACATTCAGACATCAAAACCACACTGCGCTATACGCATGTGAGCACGCAAATCTTGCAAAAGGTTCGCAGCCCTTTAGATGCACTTTTTGATGAAAAGTACGACAAAAAGGGGTAAACCTGCGGATATAACTAA
>JAHBTW010000013.1 GCA_019638385.1 Saprospiraceae bacterium
GGCGTGGCGGCGTTTAGCCGACATGACCGTTGTATGCTTTGTTCTGTGCGGTTTTCATTCTTTCTTTTCATTGGTAAATATCTTTCCGAATATTTCCCAATATCTTGACTCAATACTTCTTATGTTTTCATTCTCCCATGTTCTCAACTTATAAAATTCATGTGATAAAATAACCCCATTCTCTGAATATGTATTCCAATACTTTGACTTTTTACTTCTCGGAATCCAAAATTCTCCCTCAACTATCTCAATTATTTCTTCGTATGTGTCTGGGTCGAAAGTAAAAATAGTGTCAGTCTTAGAGTATTCCTCAATTATTTCGTAAGTTCCCTCGACTTTTAATTGCCCATTTGGATAATATTCAAGGTAAGTACCTTCAAGCAAAAAGTACCTTTTCAAAGTATCCCATTCGTTTCCATGTCTTGTTAGCATTTCAAGATATGGCTCAGCAAAATTTTCAACTTTGGATATTTGTCCATTTTCGTGATAATATGTCCAAGTTCCAATCTTTCGATTACAAAAGTATCTTCCTTGTTCTTTTAATTTGCCGTTTCTATATCTTTCTATCCAATAGCCATGAGGTCTTGGTTCACATCCACATGGTGTTCCCATTCCGCCCATTTTATGTCCGTCAATTAAAATAACTCCTTCTTTTGACTTTTTTAAAAATCTATCTGATTTGGAATTATATGTAATTGTATCTCCATTCTCGGTATCAATCTGCAACCAAACATTCCCCAACATTTCGTCTTTATAGGTTTTTGTCAAATATCTATCTTTTGGAATTTCTTGACTTATTCCAATTAGGCTAATAAAGATTAATATTTTGGTAAGTATAATTCTCATTTTTTTGCTAATCGCACACAACTTAATTATATCTGTCTGCGCCCCTGTTTTTGTCGTACTTTTCATCAAAGTCCATCCCAAGAGCGGTGAATCTTTTATCCGGGTTGCGCGCGGACGTACGCCGGCCGATAATTTTCCCCGTTGGCAAATATACTCCCGGCCGCAAAGAAATACAACCCACCTGCACAAAAACAGCCACCCGCCGGCGCCCTCCGATCACAACACCATCTTTTCAATAGGTATGACGAGGATGCCCTGTGCGCCGAGGTTTTTGAGTTCGTCTATCACGTCCCAGAATTCATCTTCGCGCACTACGGAATGAATACTGCTCCAGCCCGGCTCCACCAAGGGCAGCACGGTAGGGCTTTTCATGCCGGGTAGGATGCGGGAAATATGCGGAATGACATTGTTGGGCGCGTTGAGGAGGATGTACTTGTTTTCGGCGGAGTTGCGCACCGCTTTGATGCGAAAGAGGATTTTGTCTAAAATATGTTGCTTGTCGGCCTCCAGATCGGGCCGGCCGATGAGTACGGCTTCGCTTTTGACCACGACTTCCACTTCTTTGAGGCCGTTCATGAGCAGGGTGCTGCCGGTGCTCACGATGTCGAAGATGCCGTCGGCCAGGCCGATGCCGGGAGCTATTTCCACACTACCGCCGATTTCTTCAATGGTAGCATGCACTTGTTGTTCTTCAAAATATTTCTGCAAGATGCGCGGGTAACTCGTGGCCACGCGCTTGCCCTGGAAATAGGCCGGTCCGGAATAGACTTCATCTTTGGGGATGGCCAGCGAGAGGCGGCAGCCGGCAAAGCCGAGTTTTTCTACTATGACAACTTGTTTGTCTTTTTCCCACACCTCGTTTTCGCCGAGTATGCCCACGTCGGCTACGCCTTGCTCCACATATTGCGGGATGTCGTCGTCGCGCAGAAACAGCACTTCAATGGGGAAGTTGCCTGCCTCCATTCGCAGTTTGCGGTCGCCGTTGGGCAGACTGATGCCGCATTCCCGCAGCAATTGGATGGATTTTTCGCTCAGACGGCCGCTTTTTTGAACGGCGATTTTTAGTTTAGTCATCTCCGGCAGTTTCGGGTATGAAATTTTGTGATACAATAGCGTTTCCGGGCAAAGGTTCAAACTTTAAGCCGGGGCAAAGATAACTTCCGCCGGATATTCCTGTTTTAGATGCCGGAAATACGCCGGCTTGGCAGCAATTTGGTTGTGGGTTTCCTCCAATTCCCTCATTTGTAGTACATTTGCAAAAAAACAATATGAATCGCTTTTGGCTATTACTCCTTTTGCCGGTGGGTTTGGCAGCGCAGACGCCCAAGATGAAAACGGGCATGAATGCTTTGAAAAACGACGACTACATCGGCGCCATCAGCCAGTTTGACGGGGTGATACTGAGTGCCGGCAAACCGGAAGAACGCGCCGAAGCGCACTACTACCGCGCGGAGAGCCAGGTGAAACTGTACCGGTACGCGCTGCACAACCGCCATGCGCCGCTATTACACGCCTACGCAGATGCCTACGCCCGCGCCTGCGAGGACTATACCCGCGCCGCCGAACTGGACAAAAACGTCTGGGGGCAATCGGTACAAAAGGAATTGGAAGCACTTTCGCCGGAACTGATCCGCGACGGACTGCAAAAATTGGAGGCCGCCAAAAAGGAAAACGATGCCGCCGAAAAGGAACGCCTGCTTCAAAATGCTACCCGCTGCCTGCAAACGGCTGCCAAAATAAATTCAAAGCAATATCTGCCGGCCGACCTCCTGGGGCAAATTGCGCTGGAGCAAAAGCAATACCGCCAAGCCGAGCAATACCTGCGCGATGCGGCCACCCTGTTTCGGCAATACCCGCCCGAATCGCCCGATCTGCTGGCATCCTACATCTACTACCGCCTGGCGCTCCTGCACCGGCATTACCTGCACCGCGCTTCCGCAGATGCGCCCATGCCTGCTCAACTGCAACAGGCGCTCGAATATCTCCGGCAGGCCAAAAGCACCTTGGACGCCGAATACCAGCGAGCGGGAAGATTGGCCGGCAAGCTCAAGTCGCAGGAGTTGGAGCGCTACCAAAAGCAGTTCCGTGCCGTGCAGGAGGATTTTTATTATCTGGAACTGGACCTTTATCTCCAACTGCCCGAACTCCATGCCGAGGCGCTCACCCGCTTCCGCGACGCCCTGCAAAAAGAACCGAAAAACTATACCCTCACGCTGGCCTACGCCCAACTCTTGGAGCGAAACGATATGCAGCAGGCCCTGGCCATGTATCAAAAAGCAGCCCTCCTCCAGCCCGACGGCTACGAGGCCAACTACCACATCGGCATCATCTTCGTGAATGAAGCGGCCCGCATGGAAAAAGAAGCCGCTCAAACGCCCAACATTGATCGCTTTCAGCAACTCAATGCCCTGACGAGGGAGTACTTAGCCAAGGCCCGGCCCCACCTGCAAGCCGCCTATCGCAGCCGCCCCGACAACATGGAACTCGTCAACGCTCTGCTACAGGTCACCCTCAACCTGCACATGCCGGAAGATTATCAACGGTATAAGACGAGGCAGAAGGAGTTGGGGGGGAAGTGAGCGAGCATGCGAGTAGGTTTTTGTTAGCGAATAGTGCTTTTTACTGCCCCTTTTGGTAAAATTCATAAAATTTACCCTATATTTGCACGAAATAGAGCCATGTAATGCACTTTGAAGAACTTATTCAGACCATTAAAGAACGGAGGCAAGTAATGCAGGTAACGCAGGAAACCTTGGCAGCGTTATCGGGCGTCGGCTTGAGAACCTTAAAGCAGTTTGAAAGCGGCAGAGGAAATCCTACGCTGCATACGGTACAAAAATTGGCGGATGTACTGGGCATGGAGCTTTGTTTGAAAATTAAAAAAACAAAGTATAATCAATGAGAAAAGCCATTATACTTTATAAAGACCAAGAAGCAGGTGTGCTGACGGAACACGATGACGGTTCGTTTACATTCCGGTATCATGACGCATGGCTGGCAGAAAGCAACAAGCCCGGGATCAGCCTTACGCTGCCCAAAACGCAACAAGAATTTCATTCAAAATACTTGTTCTCATTTTTCTACAATATCCTACCCGAAGGTTCTAATAAACAAGTGGTTTGTAAGTACAATCGAATTGATCAGGATGATTATTTCGGGTTGCTGATGACCACCGCAAAAAATGATAGCATAGGCGCTATAAGAGTGCTTAAAATACAAGAAGATAAATGAGTTTTCCGGAAATCAGATATTGTCCCGGCACTTTGGCAGCAGGCTTTGATACCTACAGCAGAACCTGTTTAAATAGAGTTTTTCAAGGCAAAAAGGTGCATCATATACTTCCTTACGACTCCCCCGCGTCCAACCCTGAAACGGATGAACTATTCGAGGAAAACAGAATGCGCATGTCCATTTCAGGGGTACAGGAAAAATTCTCTGTATTGCTTGAAAAAAACAAGTTGAGACTTACTAACGAGGGCGAAAAAGGAACCTATATTTTAAAACCAATTCCCGGCGCCGGGAAAAGAGCGGACCAAATGCCGGCCAATGAGCACCTCACCATGCAAATTGCCCGTCAAATATATGGTATAGAAACAGCAGAAAATGCACTTATCTTTTTCAAAAACGGAATGCTTGCATACATAACCAAAAGATTCGATGTAAAAGAGGATGGAACAAAATGGGCGCAGGATGATTTTGCTTCCATTGCCGGCAGAACACCCCAAACCCATGGAGAACACTACAAATATTCAGGTAATTATTTAGCCTTATTCCAGTTGATGCAAACACATTTACCTGCTTACAAATTGGAAGCTCCTAAACTCTTGAAAATCCTTGTTTTTAATTATCTGTTTTCAAATGGAGATGCTCACTTCAAAAACTTTTCATTGCTCGAAACGCCCATGGGAGATTATCGCTTAAGCCCGGCGTATGATCTGTTGAACAGCAGAATCCACATTGAAGATAAAGACTTTGCACTCGATGGCGGGCTTTTACCGGGCAGCCTGACGCACGGCAAAATAACCCAACACTTTACAACGCTTTCAGCCCAAGCCGGTATCAGTGAAAAGGTGTTCAATGATATAATGACATTGATGCTGTCACAGTCAGAGGGGGTAGAAAAAATGGTGGCTGCTTCATTTCTTTCGGATAGTACGAAGCGCAATTATTGGCAGGCTTATCAAACCCGATTCAACAAATTATCAAATAAATGAGCGCTTATGTTTTTATTTTTTTATCCTATTTTTGAATGTATCCATTGATAAAGATGGTAAGAGTTTGATATTGAGTAATCAGGAATTATTCTTTTGGTGGAACGGTCATGTGTATGCGGCGTTGCGAGCTTTTGCTCGCAATGAACGTCATACATAGTGTTATGTTTAGATGCCTATTATTCTTCACGATATGAAGCTACCTATAAGTGATGGCATTTATTCACACTTCCCCTCCAATCCCCTTGTACCGATCCACAAAAGCAGCAATCCGCTGAAAGACCTGCTGTTTCAGGGTCAAATACTTCGGATTCAGTGGACTCATCTTGGGCAATAGTGCGTTCAGTTCCGTACCGTTTTCACTGGCATAATTGCGTTTTAATGACGTTGCAATATATCGTTTGGCCGCTTCTTCATTTAAGCCCTCTTCCGCAATCAACTCCGTTGCTTCAGACTTCTGCCGCTTTTGTGCATAGGCAAAGAAAGACTCCATCACGCTTGCCTTGTCTGGTATGTCGTCAAGGTCGGTTTCATTGATAAAATCCACAATCAACGTTTCTTTTGCCCTGTTGCCGATGCTCGCCCGGATGATGCGGCGCATTTCGTCTATCAATGCCGCTTTATCCTTTGTTTTCTTGTTGTGCTCAAAAATCAATTCCAGGATATAGTCTAAGTTTATTTCCTGCGATTTGAGCAAATCCACCTCAAACACCACATCATCCCAATCAATCTTCGATTCCGCTACTGCTGCCCCATCTTTCTGTCGGCGCAACCAATCCCGAATATCATTGTACGTGCTGCGGTAGTCTTGCACGGTGCGTTCTGGGAGGGTGGTGATGGTTTGCATCACGGCTACCTGTTCATCCGTCAGAAAGTAGGTCTCCTTAAACGCTTCCACCGCTGCGGGGTCGTTTATATCAATAGTTTTCAGCGCTTTCAGGTGGGTAAATTCATCGTAGTTCTGCAAGATGTTCTCTACCTGCAAGTATTCGCCAAACAGCTTTACAAACGCTTTTTTATCGCTTTCCTTGATGATTTCATCGGGGTCGGGGAATTTTTCGTTTAACTCGTTCACCACTTCAATATATCCCCGGCGGGCTTGCCCCGTGGCTATTTCCGTGAAGCCTTCCAAATACTCCTGGTAGCTCTTTTCCAGCACCACGTTTTTGGTATTGGCATCGCCGAACAGCGTGATGGCATCAATGGTGGCCTGTTCCAGGTTCCTGAAAGTGACAATATTGCCAAAGGTCTTGGTCGCATCATAAATGCGGTTGGTGCGGGAGAACGCCTGCATCAAACCATGATACCGCAGGTTTTTGTCCACAAAAAGGGTGTTCATGGTAGGCGCATCGAAGCCCGTCAAAAACATGCCGACCACTATCAACAAATCCACCTCTTTGTTCTTTACCCGTTTGGCGAGGTCCCGGTAATAATTTTGAAATTCCTTGCTGTCCACGCCATAGCTGCTGCCGAATGCAGCATTGTAATCCTGTATGGCTGCCGTCAAAAACTCCTTCGCACTTTGGTCCATCGCCGATGGCTCAAAGGTTTCATCCACTATATCGCCGATGGCGCTTTGTTCTTCATTGGCAGCGAAGGAAAAAATGGTGGCTATCCTGAGCGGCCTTTCGCTATCCTTTTGCAGCTTGTTCAGCTCCTCGTAATAGCATTTGGCCGCATCCACGCTGCTCACGGCAAACATGGCATTGAAGCCCTTGTTGCCGCCCTGCGTCCGGTGGGTCTTGTGCCTGAAATTATTGAGGATGTACTGCGATATTTCCTTAATCCGCATGGGGTGGAGGAACGCCGTTTTGTTTTCGGCTGCCGTCAGTTTCTTTTCATCCAATTCATTTTCGATATTCTTGAACTTGGGCCGTACATCGTTGTAGTCCACCTTGAATTTCAATACTTTTTCATCCCGAATGGCATCCGTAATCACGTAGGAATGCAGTTCACGCCCAAATACACTGGCAGTCGTCTCAGCACCCAGGGCATTTTGGGGAAATATCGGCGTGCCCGTAAACCCAAACTGGTAGTATTTCTTAAACTTCTTTTTCAGGTTTTTCTGCGCTTCGCCAAACTGCGAACGGTGGGCCTCATCAAAGATAAAAACGACCTGCTTCTGATAGATGGGCAAATCATTTTCGCTCTTCATCAGGTTGTTCAGCTTCTGGATGGTCGTGACGATGATTTTATTGTCGTCTTTCTCGATGTTCCTTTTCAGCCCTGCCGTACTGTCCGAACCGTTCACGCTATCGGGTGAAAAGCGCTGGTACTCCCGGATGGTCTGGTAATCCAAATCCTTGCGGTCCACCACGAAGAACACTTTGTCAATAAAATCCAACTGCGTGGCCAACCTGGCCGCCTTGAAACTGGTCAGCGTCTTGCCCGAACCCGTGGTATGCCAAATAAAGCCGCCCGCTTCGGTAGTTGACCATTTTTTGGTTTCATAAGCACTTTTTATCTTCCACAATATCCGCTCGGTGGCGGCTATCTGGTACGGGCGCATGACCAGCAGCGTATCGCTCACATCGAACACCGAATAATGCAGCAACACCTGCAACAGCGTGTTTTTCTGGAAAAACGTCGCCGTAAAATCCTTTATATCCTTGAGCAGCTTATTATCCTTCTTTGCCCAATTCATGGTAAAGTCAAAGCTGTTCTTATTGCGCTCGGTCGTATTGGCAAAATAGCGGCTATCCGTGCCATTGGAAATCACAAATAGCTGTATGTATTTGAACAGGGAATTGTCGCTGTTGAAACTCTCCTTGGAATAGCGGTGTACCTGGTTGAAGGCTTCCCGGATGGCAACGCCCCGCTTTTTCAGTTCCACCTGCACCAAGGGCAGGCCATTGACCAAGATGGTGACATCGTACCGGTTGGCGTGCGTGCCCGTTTGTTCAAACTGGGAAATGACCTGCACCTTATTGCGGGCTATCTGCTGCTTATCTACCAGGTAGATGTTTTGGATATGCCCGTCGTCAAATACAAAATCATGGATATAGTTTTCGTGTATTTTCCGGGACTTATCCACTAAGTTGTCGCTGGGCTTGTCCAAATACTCCTCCACAAAACGGGCCCACTCCCCATCCGAAAACACCATATCGTTCAACTGCTGCAACTGCACCCTTACATTGGCCAGCATGGCCTCCGGGGTGGTCAGGTTGGGCAGGTGCTCGTAGCCTTGGCTCACCAAATCCTGCACAAACTCCCGCTCCAGGGAGGCTTCTGATTGAAAAACAGCCGCTGGTTCGTTCAGCGCCGAGAGCTTTGTGTAATGCTCCAGTATGATGAAGTTGTTGGATTCTGCGATGGTGTGGTATGGTGTCATGCGGTTTGCGGTTTTTATTCTTTGACAAGTTTTATGCTATCTGAAAACCTTTGGGTTAATGCTGTTGAACATCTATCATCTTGTAACCCGCTATTTCAATGGCGGGGCCTGACGAGTTCGCACTATCCGCATCTATCCTCTTTACAGAACATAAGCATTTGCTGAATCTTACGAAAATGTGATGCGGATGTTTTGCAAAGAAGTTAGATGTGGGCTAAGGTATTTCCCCATCCCCTCGTTGAAACGAAGGGTTACAAGATGATAGATGTTTGCCCACCGTTTTTCGCTTGGAACCGTAATTGTCAAAAACCTTCTTTTTTTGGAAACGTCAACAACATCTCCCGGTAATATTCATACTGCTGCTGCCGCAACGCTATCTCCTTCGGTAATCCCTCGCTGATGGACGTGGTCAGCGTGTCGAATTTGTCGAGAATGGTGACGATGCGGGCTTGTTCTTTTTCAGAAGGTATTGGGATTATCACCTTACTTAAACCTTTTGAGTTGATGGCAGAAATTTTACCTGATGAAACATGCCTCCTAATTTGGTCATGGAATTGCCTTGTACGAGTAAAATACGATACATATTTTGGATTTATAGGGCTTCTGTATGAAAAACAAGCGTCATGAATAACAACACCTTCACCACCTAACCATGCGGTTCCCTTTCCAATATCTTCAATCGTTTCACCTGCCGCAACAATGACAACATCTCCCTTTTCAGCAACTCTCAGTTTCTTTTTTTCCACTAACTTTTTGCTGAGAAATGATTTGGCCTTATCTGCCCAAGTATCATAATGTGTGTACATTTCACCATAATGAATGCAGGGAACACCCTCTGGAAGCATATCGTCCTTTACGAATCGCTTACCTCTCTGAAATTCCCCAACCTCCCCCAACGTCTTCCACGCCACCGCTTTCGTGTTTTTCGTGCCTTTCGTGGTCTCAAAACCCAACAACGCCTCCCGATAATACGAATACTGCTTTTTACGCGCTGTAAGCTCCGCTGTAAGCTCCGCTGTAAGCTCCGTAAAACGGTCTAAAATGCGGACGATTTCTTTTTGGACGGGGAGGGGCGGGATGGGGAGGTAAAGTTTTTCAATTACCTTTTGGGAAAGCCTTGGCACACTTGCCCGTCGAACTTGGCTAATTATATTATGCTGTTGTGTTAACAAAAAATAATAAACAAACTTGCTTTCAATATTATCTGGTGTTAAAAGATAATGAACATCATCAGCAGCCCAAAAATCAACGCTACTGTAACCAATCTCACCAGCTGCGCCTCCACAAATAACGAAAGCAGTATCTGCTTTAACATTGCTTTCATGGTAGTACCCAAGAGGAGTCATACTATTTTGGTAAACTGCATATTTACCAGTTTCCTCTAACTGATTTTTTATTAGCCTTCTTCCTCGCTGAATCTTCATTACCTCCCCCAGCGCCTTCCACTCCACCGCCACCCCGTCCAGCAATTTATCCAAAAAGGGCAGGCTGCTTTTAATATTTAGATGTTGATGGCTCATTTCTTTTTGCTTGCTTTTTAACCTTTCGGTAGTTTATTCGATGAATTCTAAATGTGAATTTTTGAACTGTTCGGATTTTCCGAACAGTTCAAAAGCAGTTGTTGCAAAATATGCAACAACTGATTCCCTCTGTAAACAGTTGGCGTTTCACTTCACGATTGTCTTCCTGTCGAACTGTCAAGGATTTCTTGACAGTTGCTTCTTGACGTTTTTGAGGTGACACCTTTTTGCCTTTGAAAATCCTGCTTAAATCCAAGAGAACCGCTGGCAAAAAGTTGTCACCTCAAAACCTATGCTTCAATCTCTTTTATGATATTATCAATATCCGCCCGCAGCGCATTTATTTTAAGCACCGTGGCGGCAATCTCTTTATTCAGTTCGGCGATGTCAATCACCTCCCGGTTATCCTTGGCAGCCACGTAGCTGCTCACGGAGAGGTTGTAGTCGTTTTCGGCGATTTTGCTGTTGTCTATGTTGCTGGCGATATGTTCGACGGTTGCTTTGCTGTCGAAGAGGTCCATTATCCGCTCGATATGCGCCGCCGTCAGCACGTTATTGTTGGTCTCTTTCTTGAAGAAACCTTCGCCGCTGGCATCAATGAACTGGGTCTTGGAATCGGTCTTGTGCTTGGACAGCACGAGGATGTTCACGGCGATGGTCGTGCCGTAGAACAGGTTTGGGGCGAGGGAAATCACCGTTTCCACGTAGTTGCTGTCCACGAGGTACTTCCTGATTTTCTGCTCGGCCCCGCCCCGGTAAAAAATACCGGGGAAGCAGACGAGGGCAGCCCGGCCCTTGCCGGAGAGGTAGCTCAGGGCGTGCAGCACAAAGGCGAAGTCAGCTTTGGACTTGGGCGCCAGCACCCCCGCAGGCGCAAAGCGGTCGTCGTTGATGAGGGTCGGGTCGTCGTCGCCAATCCAGTTGACGGAATAGGGCGGGTTGGACACGATGGCATCAAAGGGTTTTTCATCCCGCAATTGCGGATGGAGGAGCGTATTCCCCAAGGCAATATGGAACTTGTCGTAGTTGATATTGTGCAGGAACATGTTCATCCGGGCTAAGTTGTAGGTCGTGTGGTTGATTTCCTGCCCGAAGAAGCCCTCTTCGATGATATGGCTGTCAAAATGCTTTTTGGCTTGCAGCAACAGGGAACCCGAACCCGCCGCCGGGTCGTATATCTTGTTGACGGTTTTCTGCTTGTGCAGCGCCAACTGTGCGATGAGCTTGGACACGGTTTGCGGGGTGAAAAACTCGCCGCCCGACTTGCCCGCATTGGCGGCATAGTTGGAAATCAGAAACTCGTAGGCATCCCCGAACAGGTCTATTTGGTTGTCCTCGAAGTTCCCGAATTGCAGCCCTTCCACGCCTTTCAGCACCGCCGCCAATCGGCTGTTTTTGTTTTCCACGGTATTGCCGAGGCGGGTGCTGGTCGTGTCAAAATCCGCAAACAGGCCCTTGATGGCTTCTTCCGAGGGGTAGCCATTGGCGGAGCTTTCAATGGCGGTGAAAATGGCCTTCAAGTCCGTGTTCAGGTTGGGGTTGGTATTCGCATTCCTGGCGACATTCACAAACAACTGACTGGGATAGATGAAATAGCCCCTGGTCTTGACGGCATCGTCCTTGATTTCCGGGGTAATGACCGAATCCGGCAATTCAGGATAATTGACCTCGTCGTCATCGCCCTCGATGTAGTTGGTAAAATTTTCGCTGATAAAGCGATAGAAAAGGGTGCCGAGTACGAACTGCTTGAAATCCCATCCGTCCACCGCGCCCCGCACGTCATTGGCTATTTTCCAAATCTGATTTTGTAATGCTGCTCTCTGATTGTTACTTGTCATTGCGTTAGTTGTGCCTCTATTTGATTGGCAATATTACTGTTTTTGTTCTTTTTGTGATTAAACATAAAGGTTGTCTTATAGCTTACCCCTTGGTTCGCATATATCCATTATAGCCGGCCACGTACACATAGATCACCGCCGACGTTTTTTATCCGCCGTAGCTTGCCTGAGTCAGCGAAGGAGGGAAAATACAGAAAATTCGGCATTCAGTGCTCGCCACAGGATTCAAAGCGCTTTCGCGTTCACAAAGCTAACATCCGCCGCGAAAAAGGCAAATTTCTCAGGACAAAAAAGCGGTATGAAGGCCGCCAAAAAAAAATCACTCAAACCTCAAAAATCCCAAATTCGAAGCAATCCCTACCCGGATGCCCCAATCATAGTATTTGCCGTCCTGGAAAGCAAAAGCCGCTTCTACCCGGAACACGCGGAGGATATTGTCTATGGAGTAGCCCACTTCGGTGTAGTGTTGGGAGCTGGGTGTGCCGAGGTAATTGACAAACAGGTTTTCCTTTATGCCCATGAGCCACACCTGGGGAATGCGGGTGAACAGGAGCTTCCTGAACTGGTAGTGGGCGTGCAGTGCCGCGTATTGCTCGGCGGTGCTGTGGCGGTAATAATCTAAGAGGCGGAAACTGCCCACCGGATCGGCGGTGATGAGGGTAATGCGGTTGCCCATGAAGTGGCGGTAGTCGGCAAAACCGACGTAGTTGTTGTTGAGGAATAGGCCGATTTCGGCCTTGAGGTCCACCTTGCCGCGAGCGCCGGGCCGGAAGCTGTGCCGGAAGCTCAGATCAATGAGGTCGTAGTCGGTTATGCTGCCGGCTATATTGGGAATGCCTTTGCGATAAGCGAGGCCGAGGGTAGGCGAGGAGTCCTCCACCGGATTTTTCATACCGTTGCGAATGCGGTATTTTTGCCAGGGCCGCGCCTCTATGGATGCGGATAATATGAATGCTTTTTCCGGTTCAGCGGGCGGGCCGGCCCATTCGTCGTTGAGCGGAATGTTGGATTCAAAACCCCGGTCGTCGAAGCCGCGCCATACCTGCGCGGTGCGGTTGTCGGGGAAGAAGCGCCGCGCCCATTCTGCTCCCACATGGAAGCTGATGTTTTCCTGCAAGCGCTTCCCGACGGATGCTTTCAGGTATTCTTTTTCGTAGAGCCGGATGAAGTTGCGCTCTTGCAGGAGCGTACTCACGGTATTGAAAAACGGGCTGATGGGGTTGCGGGGGTTGAACTGGTAAAGGTAGCGCCCGCCCTCCAGCCGATAGGTGGCCAATTGATCGGCCTTCCCCTGCCGGTACTCGGCGCTGCCTTTGGCGCTGAAGCGATTCGGCTCCACGGAGTAGCGCGGCGTAAAGCCCAGCACGAACCGTTTTCCCTTGCGGGAAGTGCTGAAGCGAAGGTCGGTCCAGGAGTGAAATCCTTCCACCACATTGAAGTTGATGTTGCTCACAAGCGGACTGAGACTGAGCGAACTGCGCTTGCCGAGGGCGTAGCTGCCGCCGAGGAGAATATCCTGGGGCTGGAACTTAGCGCGGTTGCGTTCCTCCGGTTTGTCCTCATCGGGGGTGATGCCGAGCGAATCCCTTTCGGCTGCTTTGATCGCCTCTTCTACAGCGATGCTGTCCACCCGATGGTAGCCTTTTAGTTCGTACGGCGTGAGCGGGATGGGGCGGATTTCGGTCCAATAGGAGGAATCGCGGTTGAGCGCCAGGGAGTCTATTTTGTATTCGGTAATGGCGACGACCGCCTGCGTCTGTTCTTTGTTTTCCTGCATGGCTTGTTTGCGGTCTTCCTTTTCGTAGTCGCGCACCACTTTTCGCAGGTCTTTCATGGTCAGTTCCTCTCCGGCGGCGAGACGTTTTTCGACGTCAGACTTTTTGACGGCAGCCTGTCGGTTGCGCGCATTTTTGGCCGCTTCCGGTTCTGCTTTTTCATCTATCACAGCGAATTTCACATCCAGCGCGGGATTCAGTTCGATGCGGTAATCGCTCACAGTAGCGATGTAATTGTACTCAAACGCGAAGCCCATGATGGCGCCGTCCACATCTATCTGGTGTTTGATGGGCAGCCATGCTTTGTCCTCCACCGGCGCATAGGTTTGGCCCAAATTGATGCCGATGCCCAGCTTGTAAGTAGTGAGCGCGAGGCTGTAGATGCTCCACTCGTCTTCCACAATATAGATGTAGCCCTCTACCACATTGTCGCCCCGGCTGCGCGGAATCACCTGTATTTTGTTGACGCCATAGCCGCGATCAATAAAAAAACCGGCGTATTTGAATTTGTAATACGCAAATGCCTTGGGTGAAAGCGGGGAAATGACCTCCGCAATTTCCGGCTCATAAAAACTGCCGTTGATGAAGGGCGCCGGGCTGGTGTTGTTGTCGTTGCCCTGCTTGCGTATGCTGATGACGGTTTCTTTAAAGGTGGAAGGCCGCTGATAGGAAACTTTGCTCACCGACTCGCTCACGAACGCGAAAGAGGAGTCAATGCCTTCTTTTCTCATCTCCTTGCGCAAAAAGAAAGGCACTTTTTTGAGCCGGCCCGATCCCTTCATATACACCTGCGCCGAGTAACTTTCTATCTGCTGCCGGTGATAGCTCGCCTTGGCAATGGCCCGCCGCATCACGGTGTAGGCGGGGTCTTCGGCGCCGGAGCGCACCTCTACAGTTTTGAGCTGGAGCACCTGTTCTTTGAGGCTCATGTTGACGGTAGTGAATCCGCTGCCGCGCACATCCACGGTACGGGACACTGTTTCGTAGCCCAAAAACTGAAAGATGAGCGTATAACTGCCCGGCTCCAAACGGATTTCGTACAATCCGTCTTCGTTGGCTACCGTGCCGGAGCCGGTTTCTTTTACAAAAATACTCGAAAAGGGCAACGCCTGACCGGTGGCGGCGGAGGTCACTTTGCCGGAGACCCCGGATGCAAAAAGGGAAGATTGAAACACCAGGAAAGTGCCGAGAGAGAGGAGCAGATGGTTTTTCATTGGGTGTGCAAGGTTGTTGAATAAAAATGCAAACATGCCTTTTTGGCACAGCGAAAATAGCACGGCTACGCGCTGCGCGTAGTTATTGGAACGTTAATCCGCCCCTGAATTTCTACCAAACGGTGTAAAACCGGCCAGATATGGCTGTCTTCTTCCGACTTAAAACTCGGCGCTTTTGGGCGTTCTCGGGAAGGGAATGACATCGCGGATGTTGCTCATGCCGGTGATGAACTGCACCATGCGCTCAAAGCCGAGGCCGAAACCCGCGTGAGGAGCGCCGCCGAATTTGCGCAACTCCAAGTACCACCACAATTCCTCTTCGTGAATGCCCATGTCGTGAATGCGGCTCCGCAACACATCGTAGCGCTCCTCGCGCTGAGAGCCGCCGATGACCTCGCCGATGCCGGGAAAGAGCACGTCCATGGCCGCCACCGTGTCGCCGGGCACGCCGGGTTCGGGGTCGTTGAGGCGCATGTAGAAGGCTTTGAACACCTTGGGATAATTGCGCACAATGACCGGTTTTTTGAACTCCTTTTCTACCAAAAAGCGCTCGTGTTCGGCCTGCAGGTCTTTGCCCCATTCCACGGGAAATTCAAACTGCCCTTTTTTGTAAGGCTTGGAGTTTTGAAGTATGCGAATGGCATCGGTGTAGGTGATGCGTTCAAAGTCGTTGTCGAGCACAAAGCGGAGCTGCTCTTCCAATCCCATCGGGCGGCGCTTGTCGGCGGGCAGGCTCTTTTCCTCTTCTTTGAGACGGGCGTCGAGGGCGGCCACATCGTCGTAGCAGTTGTCGAGCACATAGCGGATGAGGTATTTGCAAAAATCCTCCGCGAGGTCCATGTTGCCGTAGATATCGCAAAAGGCCATCTCCGGCTCTATCATCCAAAACTCGGCGAGGTGGCGTGGGGTATTGGAGTTTTCGGCCCGGAAGGTGGGGCCGAAGGTATAGACCTTGCCGAGGGCCAATGCGCCGATTTCGGCCTGCAACTGCCCCGACACAGTGAGGTTGGCAGAGCGCCCGAAGAAGTCTTCCTTCCAGTCTATTTCACCCGCCTCTGTGCGCGGGAGGTTTTCCACGTCCAAGGTCGTAACGCGAAACATCTCTCCGGCGCCTTCGGCGTCGCTGCCGGTGATGATGGGGCTGTGGAGATAATAAAAGCCGCGGTCGTTGTAGTATTTGTGAATGGCGAAGGCAATGGCATGGCGAATGCGAAACACCGCGCTGAAGGTACTGGTGCGCGGCCGAAAGTGTGCCTTGGAGCGCAGAAACTCCATGGTTTGGCGCTTGGGCTGCAGGGGGTAGCTTTCGGGGTTGCACTCGCCGAGTATCTCGATGTGCGATGCCTGAATTTCTACGGCCTGCCCGCTGCCGAGCGACGCCGTCAATTGACCGGTGACGGCAATGCAGGCATGGAAGCTGATTTTGCGCAGCAGTTCTTCGGCGAATTGCTCATTGTCGGCCACAATTTGCAGGTTGTTCTGTGTGGAGCCGTCGTTGAGGGCGATGAAGCGGTTGTTGCGGAAAGCGCGCACCCAGCCCATTACGGTTACCTCAGTGTCGAGTTGGGGATTGGCGAGAATAGCCGATATTTCAATGCGTTTTTTCATGTCGTTTTGAATGGTTTGCCGGCGCCCGTCGGAAGGGCGTTTTGAAAGAAGCGGCGAAATTACATAGTTTGAGCAGATTTTTGAACGCCGATGACTTTTGTTTGTTACTTCCCTGCCTGAAAAGTACTTACCTTTAGGCCCGTTTCCTAACCAACGCATACAACCACTACAGCATGAGCAAAATAGCATTTTACGACCGCTTCGCCGATCGCCATATCGGTATCCGCGAAGACGAATTGCAGGAGATGTTGGCCGTACTCGGCGTCGCTTCACTTGATCAACTGATGTACGAAACCATCCCCGACAACATCCGCTTAGAGCGCCCGCTCAACATACCCGACGCCGTGTCGGAATTCGAGTATCTGGCCCAACTCAAAGCGGTAGCCGCCCACAATAAACTCCACAAATCGTACATCGGGCTGGGGTATTACGACACCATCACGCCTTCCGTTATTCTGCGCAATATTTTCCAAAACCCCGGTTGGTACACGCAATATACCCCTTATCAGGCGGAGATTTCGCAAGGCCGCCTCGAAGCGTTGCTCAATTTCCAAACTATGGTGAGCGAACTCACCGGCCTGCCCATCGCCAACGCTTCCCTGCTCGACGAAGGCACTGCCGCCGCAGAGGCTATGCACCTCTTTTTTGAACAAAAGAACAAACGCGCCAAAGACCAGATCGCCAACGAATTTTTAGTGTCCGATCAGGTGTTTCCACAAACGATTTCCATTCTGAAAACGCGCGCCAAACACCTCGGCATCAACATCGTGGTAACTGACGAGCGCCGCTTTGAATTTACAGATAAAACGTTCGGCATCCTGTTGCAATACCCCGCCATGAACGGCGCCGTGACCGACAACCGCGCCCTCGTGGAAAAAGCCCACGCCAACGAAATATTTGTGACCGTAGCGGCCGACCTGCTCAGCCTCGCCCTGCTAAGCCCTCCCGGCGAATGGGGTGCCGACGCCGTAGTGGGCAATACCCAGCGCTTTGGCGTACCGATGGGCTACGGAGGACCACACGCCGCTTACTTCGCTACCCGCGACGACTTCCGTCGCGTCATCCCCGGCCGCATCATCGGCGTGTCGGTGGACCGGCACGGCAAGCCTGCCCTGCGCATGGCCCTTCAAACCCGCGAGCAGCACATCCGCCGCGAAAAAGCTACGTCCAACATCTGTACCGCACAGGCCCTGCTCGCCATCATGGCCGGCATGTATGCTGCCTATCACGGCCCCAAAGGCATTCGCGCCATCGCCGAGCGGGTGCATACGCTGGCCGCTATGCTCTCCGACAACCTGAGTAAAATAGGCTATCACCTGCCCAACGTGCACTACTTCGACACCGTTTTGGTGGAAACCGACGGCAAGATGCAGGAACATTTGCGCGAAATCGCCTTACAACACGAGGTCAACTTTCACTACCCGACTACCGGCGGCGTGCAAATCAGTCTCGACGAAACCGTTACGCTGCCTGATCTGGAACACATCGTTCGCATTTTTGCGGAAGCGAAAGGCATCACGCACCCGTTTGATGCTTCCGAACCCGCCGAGTTGCGCCTTCCGGCAAAACTGCAACGCGAATCGCCTTTTCTGGCCCACCCGGTGTTCAGCATGTACCACACCGAAACTAAAATGATGCGCTACATCAAGCGCCTGGAAAACAGGGACCTCTCGCTCATGCACTCCATGATTTCGCTCGGCTCCTGCACCATGAAGCTCAATGCGGCCACGGAACTGATCCCGGTGAGTTGGCCGGAGTTTGCCAACCTCCACCCTTTTGTGCCGCTCGATCAGGCGGAGGGCTACCGCCGGATATTTCAGGATTTGGAAGCCTGGTTGTGCGATATCACCGGCTTTGCGGCTTGCTCTTTGCAGCCCAACTCCGGCGCACAGGGCGAATACGCGGGCTTGCTCACCATACGCGCCTACCACGAGGCAAGAGGCGAAAACCACCGCAATGTGGCGCTCATTCCCTCCTCCGCGCACGGTACCAACCCGGCCAGCGCCGTCATGGCCGGCCTCGAAGTAGTGGTGGTGCAATGCGACGACCACGGCAACATTGACTTGGACGACCTGAGCGCAAAGGCAGTGCAATATCGCGACCGCCTCGCCGCTTTAATGGTCACTTACCCCTCTACCCACGGCGTTTTTGAAGTGCGCATTCACGATATCTGCGAGTTGATCCATGCCAACGGGGGCTTAGTATATATGGATGGCGCCAACATGAACGCACAGGTGGGCCTCACCAGTCCTGGCAACATCAGCGCCGACGTGTGCCACCTCAACCTGCACAAAACCTTCGCCATTCCGCACGGCGGCGGCGGACCGGGCATGGGGCCGATTTGTGTAAACGAAAAACTCAAACCCTTCCTGCCTTCGCATCCGCTCGTACAGGTGGGCGGCGCACAAGGCATAGACGCCGTATCCGCAGCGCCCTGGGGCAGCGCATCCATCCTGCTCATTTCTTATGCCTACATCAAAATGCTGGGCGCAGCCGGCGTGACCGATGCCACGCGCTACGCTATCCTCAATGCCAACTACATCAAGTCGCGCTTAGAATCGGACTACTCAATTCTCTATGTGGGCGACATGGGCCGCACGGCGCACGAATTGATCGTGGATCTGCGCCCGTTCAAAAATCTGGTTTCTGCCGAAGACGTGGCCAAGCGCCTCATGGACTATGGCTTCCACGCACCTACGCTCTCCTTCCCCGTAGCCGGCACCATTATGATAGAACCGACCGAAAGCGAGAGCAAAGAGGAACTCGATCGCTTCTGTGATGCGCTGTCGGCCATTCGCAAAGAAATAGATGAAATTGCCCGCGGCGAGGCCGACCCGGAATCCAACGTATTGCACAATGCGCCCCACACTGCTGATGTGGTGACTGCCGACGAATGGCCCTACGCTTACTCCCGCGAGAAAGCGGCATGGCCCTTGCCTTACCTCCGCCAGGGCTACAAGTTCTGGACTTCAGTGGGCCGTATAGACAATGCCTACGGCGACCGGAACTTAGTATGCACCTGCCCGCCGATAGAGGAGTATATGGTGAGCGAGGGGTAAAATAGCTTCGAGTATTGAGCTTCGAGATAAAGCGGGGCGATGACCATCGGTGTTGTCGCTCCGCTTTTTTTGTAAGTTTGCACAGGCAAAATACGCCCTACCATGCTCTTGATACGCAACATACAAACCATCTTCCAGATAGAAGAAGGCGCCCCTCGCACACGGGTGAGCGGCGCGGCCATGCGCGAACTGCCGGCACTGCACGATGCTTTTTTGTTGGTAAAAAATGGTACAATAGCCGATTTCGGCCCGATGGCACAATGCCCCGATGCGCCCGGCGCAATGGTGGAAGACGCCGCCGGGCGAATGCTGCTGCCCTGCTGGTGCGACTCGCATACGCATCTCGTTTTTGCGGCGAGCCGCGAATCGGAATTCGTTGCCCGCATTGAAGGGCTGAGCTATGAGGAAATAGCCCGGCGCGGCGGCGGCATTCTCAATTCTGCGCTGCGCCTGCGCGACACGCCCGAAGAGGCGCTCGTGGAGTCGGCCTGGGAGCGCTTGCAGGAAGTGCAGCGTTCCGGCACAGGCGCTATCGAAATCAAGAGCGGCTACGGCTTGTCGGTGGAAGGTGAACTGAAAATGTTGCGCGTCATTCGCGCGCTGCGGAAGCGCACAAAAATGCCCGTCAAAGCTACCTTCCTCGGCGCGCATGCCCTGCCTGCAGAGTACAAACAAAACCGCGAGGGTTACCTTCGCCTCATCGAGCAGGAAATGCTGCCGCAAATAGCGGCAGAGGGATTGGCCGATTATATAGATGCGTTTTGCGAAAAGAACTTCTTCAGCCCTGCCGAAACGGCCCGCCTCATCGAAGCCGGCGCGCGCTATGGGCTGAAGGCGAAAATTCACACCAATCAGTTCAACAGCCTCGGCGGCATAGAGGTGTGCGTGGAGCGCGGCGCCGTGTCGGTAGATCATCTGGAAGTGCTGACCGATGAAGAAATCGAATGCCTGCGCCACAGCAATACGCTGCCGGTGCTGTTGCCTTCCGCGCCGTTTTTCCTCAACGACCATTACCCGCCGGCGCGCCGCATGTTGGATGCCGGCTTGCCCGTGGTGCTCGCCACCGATTTCAATCCGGGTTCTTCGCCTTCCGGCAAAATGCCTTTTGTGATTTCCTTAGCCTGCATTAAGTTGCGCATGACGCCCGAAGAGGCCGTCAACGCCGCCACGCTCAACGGCGCTGCCGCCATGGAAATCGCTGATACGCACGGCAGTATAGCGCGCGGTAAGGCGGCCAATTTTTTTCTCACCAAGCCGATGTCCTCTTTGGCCTATTTGCCCTATGCCTTCGGCAGCGATGTGGTGGACCGGGTGTGGATTGCAGGGGCAGCGCAACAACCGAACAAAAAAAATTAAAATTATTTGTTTGAATAAATTATTTGTTTTACCTTGCGGCGTAATTCAAACGAAAGCTAAAAATAAGGGTATGATTAAGGAAGACCGCAGACAACTCAATGACCGCTTTATCAAGGTTTTTCGCTTGCTTGAAGAGCGGGGCGAC
Source organism: Saprospiraceae bacterium (assembly GCA_019638385.1). Lineage (GTDB taxonomy): Bacteria > Bacteroidota > Bacteroidia > Chitinophagales > Saprospiraceae > UBA2329. The sequence goes on from JAHBTW010000013.1 coordinate 20,904, forward strand.
ATCGTGAAAAACGACCGGGGAGGCAAGGGCATCGGAGATTTTGCCCAAAAAATACTCGGCAACCGCGCCTACGGTCACATCGTGCGCGCCTATCTCAACGAAGACGATAAGCGCTGCATTGATTACCAACAGGCTCGTACCATTTGCCGCGAGTATGGTATCAACGAATCTTATCTCATTGACGGCATCGGCACGCCATTCGGATTTGACCTGCCCCGCGACCGCTATCAGGAACCTGCACAATCCTATCGCGGCAACATCCTGTTCACGACCGTAGAGGCATTCGCCGGCACGGCAGTAGATGCAGGCAGCTTCGCTACCGAAGACCACGAATTTTATAGCATACCCGGTCTCGCCGGCGGCGGCTTGGTTTCTTTTCCTATCAAAGGCAACTCTATGGAGCCGGTCATTTCCAATGGCGATATCGTGATTTGCAGGGAAATCAGCGGCGCGCATGAAATAAAGGACAACAAAATATACGCCGTGAAATCCGGCGGCAACCTGTGGGTCAAATATGTGCAGCGCCTGCCCGACAGCAGAGGCCGCATTGCGCGACTCAAACTCATTTCGGCCAACCACTTGGAGCACGAGCCGTTCATTGAAGAAGTCAATGAATATACCCGCTTGTACCAGGTGATCCGCCGCGTGAGCGATTTGTAAAACTTTTCGTTGTACCGCCCTGTGCCGGCAACGCCTGACTTACTGATACACACATTCCATTTTGACAAAATTCCGGCATCCATGGGCGCAATGTCCATGCCATGTCGCTTTCATCCGGTTGCCGCTCTCCGGGGGGCTGCCCTATTGCCCAAAAAATTAAAGACACCTCCGGCAGTATGTACCGGGGTAGAAGATTTTTATACCTGCTGTTTTTGATTTTCGTACCCTGCGGCGCCCTGCCGACGGGGTATTTTTTTATACCCACCGCAAATACCCTGCCGTCTGCAACAACCTGCTTCCGTACCAGGAGAACATCTCCCCATCAACGATGCGAATATCTGCCGTCGGGCAACAGGCGCTGAACGCTGCAAAGTGCTTTTCCCGAAAGGGATACGGTTCCGACGACAAGAGTATCACGTCCGGGTTGGCTGCAGCCAATTGTGTCGGAGAGATTTCCGGGTAGCGCTCCAGATGCCCGAATGCGTTGAGGAAGCCCGCCCTGCCCATCATCTCGTGGATAAAGGTATCGGATGCAGCGGCCATCCAGGGATTTCGCCAGATGAAATAGGCGGCGCGGCGCACCGACCGGCCGGCCACGAAGGCTTTCAGCTCGTCAAATGCCTGCGCTATGCGGCTGCTTAGTTCGATTGCCTGCGCTGCGCGGTCGGTGATTTCGCCGATGCGTGTTATCATATCCAATGCATCGGGCAGGCTACGCACATCGCTCATCCACACGGGATAGCGACGGGCGAGGGTCTCTATTTGTTCCCGGTCATTTTCCTCTTTGTTGCCGATGATAAGATCGGGTTGAAGCGCATCTATGCGGTCGAGGTGCAACTGTTTGGTGCCGCCCACCTGCATTTTGCTGCGCCGCCATTGGGCCGGGTGGACGCAAAACTTGGTGAGGCCGGCCACTTCCGCATCGAGGCCGAGGTCGTGCAGTAATTCCGTTTGAGAGGGTACAATGGAGACAATCCGCCGGGGCGGGAAAGAAACGGCCGTTTCGCGGCCCATTTGGTCGGTGAAATATTTTAACTCAGCCACTCCGGCCTCCCGTTGATTCCTATATAAATCAATGCCGCGAGAATGGGCGCCGCTACGCACACGGCCATGAAGCCGAAATACCAGCGCGGCACTTTCGACGGCTCTATAAATTCCACGATAATGGAAATGAGCAGCAGAAACAGAAATATAGCGCCGAAAATGAGGCTGAAAAGCGAAGCCGTGTATTCATCCCACAGCCACAGCAGAATATACACCGCCATTTGGGCCAACCCTATTTCTGCGATGACGAGTTTTCGCATGGCTTTACAGCCCCTTCAACTCCGTAATCAATTTGCTGAGCGTGTCTTTTGCATCGCCGAAGAGCATCTTGTTGCGCGGGTGGAAGAAGAGCATGTTGTCAATACCGGCATAACCGGCGCGCATGCTGCGCTTGAGCACGATGACGTGTTTGGCTTTCCAAACTTGCAATACCGGCATACCGTATATCGGGCTGGAAGGATCGTCTTCGGCAGCGGGGTTCACCACGTCGTTGGCGCCGATGATGACGGCCACATCTGCATTGGCGATGAAGTCGTTGGCTTCCTCCAGATCGAGGAGTTTGGGATAGGGCACATCTGCTTCTGCGAGCAATACGTTCATGTGGCCCGGCATACGACCGGCCACCGGGTGAATGGCGTATTTCACATCCACACCGTTTTTCTCCAAAATATCGTCCACTTCCTTCACCACTTTCTGTGCTTGCGCCACTGCTAAGCCATATCCGGGCACAAATACCACCGACTGCGAATAGAGCAGTTGTATAGCTGCATCGTTGAGGCTCACTTCGCGAATGACTAAGTCGCCTTTTGTGATTTTGGCCGGGCCGCTGCTGCCGCCGAAACCGCCCAACAACACGTTGAGCAAAGAGCGGTTCATGGCTTTGCACATGAGCAGGGTGAGAATGGTGCCCGATGCGCCGACGAGGATACCGCCCACCAACATGAAGTTGTTGGAATAGATCAAACCGGCTGCTGCTGCCGACAATCCGGAGAAGGAATTGAGCAGCGATATGACGACCGGCATATCTGCTCCGCCGATGGGAAGGACAAAAGAAACGCCGTAGAACAGAGCCAATCCCATAAACACCATTGCCATGACCATGCCGGCCTCACTGCCCTGCAGGAACAGCCACACGCCCATGGCAAGCAGCACGACGAGCAGCACAATATTGAAGATACTGTGTTTGGGAATGGTCATTGCATTGTCGCTGATCCATTCTTCGAGTTTGAACCAAGCCATCATACTGCCTGTGAACGCAATGCCCCCGATGAGCAACGCGAGCAATGGAATGACCACCTGGCTGTCACTCATGTCGCGGGTACCGTGATAGAAATGCGACATCTCCACGGTGGCGATGACCACCGCTGATGCGCCACCCAAGCCGTTGAGGATGGATACCATCTGCGGCATCCCGGTCATTTTCACTTTATAAGCCAACAGCAATCCGATACCCGCTCCAAGTACGAGGCCGCCGGCAATCCAGGCGTAGTTGCCCGCGCCTTTGTCCATCGGCATTATCAAAATGGCAATGATGGCCACTGCCATGCCGAAAGCGGCGATGGAGTTGCCCCGGCGGGCCGAATCGGGAGAGCTGAGCAGTTTCAGGCCCCACACAAAAGAGACCGAACCGATGAGAAATCCGAGTTGTGATATGAAGTCGAGATTCATTGGGTTACTTTTTCTTTTTCTTAAACATTTCCAACATGCGGTCCGTAACGGCAAACCCACCGACGGCATTTACCATACCCAGCACAATGGCCACCATGCCGAGCGAGAGCGCAAGCACGTCGCCGGCTTCAGACTGACGTACCAGCAGAATGCCGCCGATGACCACCACCCCGCTGATGGCATTGGCCCCCGACATGAGGGGCGTGTGCAGCACGGTAGGCACTTTAGAGATCACCTCGAAGCCGAGGATGATGGTAAAGAGCAGCAGGTAGATGAGCAGGAGGTACTCCTGAAAAAATTGAATAAAACCATCCATGATTACGGTCGTTTTTCGATGAAGCGTGAGCTTGTCCTGGGCATTGTTATTTTATGCAGTGAGATAAGCGCCACGAATAATTTCATTATCCATGTCAATGTTAAGCTCGCCTTTTTTCACAAACAATTTCATGAAGTTGAGCAGGTTGTTGCCGTAGAGGAAGCTAGAGTCCTGCGGCATTTCGGAGGCGAGGTCGGAATTGCCTACAATGGTGACGCCGTTGTGAACCACCACCTGGCGGTCTTGGGTCAGTTCGCAATTGCCGCCGGTAGAGGCTGCGAGGTCCACCACCACCGATCCGCGTTTCATGCGCTCCACGGTTTCTTTGGTGAGCAGGATGGGGGCTTTGCGGCCGCGCACCTGTGCGGTGGTGATGACGATGTCGGCTTTGGAAGCGCGGTCGGCCACTTCGGCGCGCTGGCGCTGGAGAAATTCTTCCGTTTGTTCCACGGCATATCCGCCGGCGGAGGATTCATCGCGGGCGCCTTCTACCTCTACGAAGCGGGCGCCGAGGCTCTCCACTTCTTCTTTTACGGCCTGTCGGGTATCGAATGCCTCCACCGAAGCGCCGAGGCGCCGGGCTGAGGCAATGGCCTGCAAACCGGCCACGCCTGCGCCGAGAATGAGCACCTTGGCGGGTTTGATACTACCTGCCGCCGTAATCATCATAGGCAGATAGCGGGGCAGGCGGCTCGCTGCGTCCAGCACTGCTTTGTATCCGGCAATGGAGGCCATAGAGGAAAGCACATCCATAGATTGTGCCAGCGTGGTGCGCGGAATGACATCCATACCGAAGGCGCGCAGCTTCATCCCTTTGAGCCGGGGTGCTACGCTTTCATCCATGAAGGATTGAAATTGGGAAATGACGAGCGTATCGGGCCGGAGCAGGCTGAGGTCTTCGCCGGAAGGCGGGTTGATGCTCACCACGATGTCGGAGCTTTGTAAAACCTCTTTGCGGGACAGCACGGCAGCGTGTTCAGCGTACTCCTCGTCGGTACAGAAAGATTTTTCGCCGGCGCCTTTTTCAACGGCTATTTCCAAGTCCAGGGCTTTGAACTTGGCCAGCAAGGCGGGTACAACGGCTACACGGTTATCGTTTTGTTCTTTCAGAATTCCAAGTTTCATCGGCATTTCGTTTTCAGCGGTGAATATAGAACAATCGGGGAAAACGCCAAAAAGACATTTGTCGGCCTACCCGGTGACAAATGTCAATGGCCGACAAATTTCCTTAAAAACAGACAAAAAGTTAAACTACTATAAAAAAAACATGTTTTTCTATTCAGCCTAATAGTAAAACTATTACATTTGCGAAACTTACTACAATCACACTCAAAATAGCTACCGGCCATGTCTCATCTCGAATTCACGCATCATTTCAATCAATTTGAAGGTATTCTGCGCTCTTTTGCCGTTCGCCTTACCAACGACGACGCCGACGCACAGGACCTCGTGCAGGAAACTGCGTATAAAGCATTCAAATACAGGAACATGTATCAGCCTCAAACCAATCTTCGCGCCTGGCTGATGACCATTATGCGCAATACGTTTATCAACAACTACCGGCAGCGCAAACGCCGCCAAACCATTTCCGACAACACCGCCAACGACTACCTGCTGAACTGCGGCCCCAATATGACGGTCAATGCAGCGCCAGCCGCCATTACGTTTGATGAACTCTATGCACAAGTGGAACAATTGGAAGACTGGGTGCGAATACCTTTTCTGATGCATTATCAGGGTTTCAAATACGAAGAAATTGCCGACGAGCTTCAAATTCCGCTCGGCACCGTGAAAAGCCGCATTTTTTTCGCGCGAAAAAAATTGAAGGAGGCTGTGCGTGTGCTGTACAAAGACGCGAGCATGGCAGAGTTACTGAATTGATCTCAAACCAATTACAATACAATGCTTATGAGTACTTTCTCCCTGGAACTGACGATTAACGAGAAGCTGTATCTGCGCGATCCGCAACGATCGGATACGGGACGCCGCATTCTCCGACACAGCGTGCTGCTTTTAGATGAGATCGGCCTTGAGCGCTTCACCTTTAAAAAACTGGCAGAGCAACTGAACTCTACCGAAGCCACCGTGTATCGCTATTTTGTGAACAAACACATGCTGCTGCTATACCTCACCAACTGGTACTGGGAGTGGATGAAAGTGCATATTGATTATGCGATACACAACATTGAAGTACCTGCCGAAAAACTCCGCCGCGCCATCAAGGCAGTGGTAGATACGGCAAAGCGAAATACCGATGTGGAATTTATAGACGAGGACATTCTGCACCGCATCGTGATAAGGGAGGGAGCAAAAGCCTATCACAGCAAGGAAGTGGACGAGCAAAATCACGACGGTTTCTTCCTCTCGTACAAATCCCTTTGCCGAAAACTGGCAGATATCATTGTGGAAGTAAATCCGCAGTTCCCCTACCCGCGCGCACTGGCTACCACGCTGCTGGAAATGTCGAACAACAATATCTACTTCGCCGAGCATCTGCCGCGGCTCACCGAGGTAACAGCCGCCGACGACACCTCCGAACAGGTGGAACGGTTGCTCCAATTCTTTGCCATGACGCTGGTGGAAAATAAAGCAGGCCGGGACGATACAGCCCTTACGATGCTGTTGAATGGAACCGGAAAAGACCCCGCCAACCGCAACGAATACCCGGCCGAACCGGGGCACGCGCCTCAAAACACATCGCCCTCCCCACAGCAAGGCGGGCCGAATCAAGATAAAAAATCAAATCGCTAACCATAAAAAACTCAATTTATGAAGACGTTCTCATTCATGGCTGTTGTCATTCTGTTGGCGGGGTTGTTCTTGCCCTCCTGCACCGTTATTCGTCAGGGAGAAGTGGGCGTAAAGCGCACCCTCGGCAAATACAAGGATCAGCCCTACACCGAAGGGTTGAAATTTTTTAACCCTTTAGTCACCACCTTTGTGCGCGTACCCGTGCAAACGAACAATATCGAGGTAGCGCTCAACATCCCTTCTCGCGAGGGGCTTACCATTCAGTCGGAGGTATCCATATTATACAATATCATACCGCGCAAGGCGCCCGACATTCTACGCAGCATAGGCCGCACTTATGAGCGCAACGTCATTCTGCCGGTGTTCCGCTCGGCGGTAGCCGATGTCACGGCACGCTTCGACGCCAAAGACATGCATACCGGCGAACGCGCTGCGATAGAACTCGCCATTCGCGAACAAATGACGAAACTCCTAGACGGCAAAGGCATCGTGATAGAGGCGGTATTGCTTAAGAGCATCGTACTGCCGCGCACCCTGTCGCGCGCTATTGAAGAAAAATTGGAAGCAGAGCAAACCGCTCAGCGCATGGAGTTTGTGCTACAGGAAGCCCGCCGCGAAGCAGAGCGCAAGCGCATAGAAGCCGAGGGCGTGCGTGATGCGCAAAACATCATCGCAGAAGGTCTTAGCCCGATTTTGATTCAGTATAAGTCGCTGGAAGCCTTCCTCGAACTGGCCAAATCGCCCAATGCCAAGGTCATCATTTCCGACGGCTCTATGCCGGTTATGATGAACGTTGACGGCGATACGCCCGTACCGGCGCCGGCGCGCAGTACTACCGGCACGAGAAATAATTAAAGCGAAGGGTAATTGTTTTGAGGTGGATTGCGATCGGTGTAGATTTGCAATCCACTTTTTTGTGTAGCCTCTAACACCAAACCATGGCAGAATCTACGACGCTCAGTTCGGTCAAACGCTTTTTCAGGCTGTTGCGATTAGATCGTAAAGACATCGGGTACATCTATATTTATGCGGCATTTGAAGGGCTCATTGCGCTCAGTCTGCCGCTTGGCATTCAGGCGGTTATCGGCCTCATTGCAGGCGGGGCGGTATCGGCTTCGCTCATTTTGCTGGTAGCCGCCGTCACCGCTGCAACGGCGTTGGCGGGCTTGCTGCGCATTATGCAAATCACGGTGATGGAAACCGTGCAGCGGCGCATTTACACCCGCTCGGCATTCGACCTTGCCTACCGCATACCGCGCTTCCGCATGGAGCTGCTGTCGCAGTATTACCCGCCGGAGTTGATGAACCGCTTCTTTGATACGCTCACGTTACAAAAGGGCATTCCGAAAATCATCATGGACTTGTCCACCTCCGCGCTGCAAATCTTTTTCGGCCTGTTGCTCATTTCGTTTTACCACCCGTTCTTCGCTTTTTTCGGCGTGGGCTTGTTGCTTTTTCTGTTCATCATTTTCCGTGTCACCGGCCCGCCGGGCTTGGCCACCAATCTCAAGGTATCAAAATACAAATACGAAACGGCCTATTGGCTCGAAGAACTGGCTCGCGCCATGACCACCTTCAAACTGGCCGGCGATACCGATTTCCACCTCAAAAAGTTAGATTATATCGTGAGCAAATACCTCGATTTTCGCAAATCGCATTTCGGAATCCTGTTGTACCAATACAGTGCTTTTGTCATTCTCAGAACCGTCATCACAGCGGCCTTCCTGCTGCTGGGCGCTGTTTTGGTCATCGAAAACCAAATCAACATCGGGCAGTTTGTGGCCGCCGAAATTGTAATACTGCTCACCATCGCCTCGGTGGATAAGATGATTATGAGTATAGAAACGATTTATGATGTGCTCACCGGACTGGAAAAACTCGGCTTCGTGACCGATCTGCCCATTGAAACCAATGAAGGGCTTAGTTTTCCCGACATTGATAAAGGGCAGGGCATGAGCCTAAAAATTCAGGGGCTTAGCTTTACTTATGATGGCGGCGCCAAACCCGCGCTACAGGACATCAACATAGAAATAGCGCCGGGCGAACGCGTTTGCATTGCCGGCTACAAAGGCGCCGGAAAATCTACGCTGGTGCAAATCATCGCCGGCCTGTACAGCGATTTTCAGGGTACCATATCTTACAACGGGTTCACATTCAGGAGCCTGAATATGAATAGCCTGCGCGAACACATCGGCGATTATTGCACACAGGAGGGCATTTTCACGGGCACTATTTTGGAAAACATCACCATGGGCCACAAAGACGTGAGCATAGAGGATGCGCTGTGGGCTGCCGAAAAAGTGCGCGTGGACGGATATGTGAGCGTGCTTCCGCAAGGGTACAACACCCTGCTGGCATCGGAGGGCGCCAACATCGCTCAAGGCGCCCGCACCAAAGTCATTCTGGCACGCGCCATTGCCACCCGGCCTCAATTGCTGGCCATGGAGAGCTTCCTGCGCAGCTTAGACCAGGACGACCGCAAAGCCATCGCCGAATTTCTCACCGACCGCGCCAATCCCTGGACGCTGGTAGCCGTGTCGAACGATCCGCTGTTGGCGGCCCGCTGCGATAAGATAGTGGTGATGAAAGAAGGTACTATTGTAGAGGTCGGTACGTTTGCACAAATCAAAAAAAGCCCGCACTTCGAAAAAGTGTTTAAAGTGTCTGAGCTGGATTTGTTGTCGTAAGACGACTATTTGTAGCCACGAGCCGCGAGCTACGAGTTTGATATGTCAACGAGAGGGAAATTTAACTTTTTAACAAGGCGCCAAACTCGCGTCACGCAGCTACCTAAATATTTCTACCATGCTGAACATTTCCGAAAATACCATTACCGACAATGTAAACATAGGCGCTTACAAGGCATTCGGCAAGATGGACCTCGCCGGCAGCCATCGGCTGTTTACCCATTGGCTCCTGCTGGCACTGGGCGTTTTTATCTTGTTCAACTTCCTGCCCTGGACGCAAAACATACAAGCCGAAGGGCAACTGACCACCTTGCGCCCGGAGCAACGCCCGCAATTTATCCCCTCGGCTATTGCCGGCCGCATCGAAAAATGGTATGTGCAGGAAGGACAACTCGTGCGCAAAGGCGACACCATTGTTTTTATCTCCGAAATCAAAGCCGAGTATTTCGATCCGCTGCTCGTGGAGCGCACCGACCGGCAGGTCACGGCCAAAGAAGGTTCTATTCGCGCCTATACCGATAAGGTGGAAGCGCTCGAAGACCAAATGGCCGCTATGCGCAGCGAACTGGCCTTCAAACAGCGCCAGTTGAACAATAAAATTGAACAGGCCCGATTCAAAATAGCCGCCGACAGCGCCGACCTGACGCAAGCCCTCCTACAGGACTCCGTAGCCATCATTCAATACCAACGCGCGCAAAACCTCTTCGAGCAGGGCCTCGAACCCCGCTCCAAAGTGGAAGACCGTCGGGTGAAATTGCAGGAAACTGCCGCCAAGGTAATTTCCGCCCGCAACAAACTCGACGCCGCCCGCAACGACCTCTCCATCACTCAACTCGACCTCAGCACCGTGCAATACGAGTACAACCAAAAAATAGCCAAAGCAGAATCGGAGCGTTTCAGCGCCCTCTCCGCCATGTACGACACAGAAGCCGGCGTAAACAAACTGCGCATCGAATCCGCCAATTACCGGCAGCGCACCAGTTTTTACTACATCCTCGCTCCGCAAGACTGCTACATCACCAAAGCCATGACACCCGGCATCGGCGAAACCGTGAAAGAAGGCGACCCCATCGTGAGCATCGTGCCGGCCGACTACCAACTCGCCGTAGAACTGTACATACAGCCCATGGACCTGCCGCTCGTTCACCCCGGACAAGTCGTGCGCTTCATCTTCGACGGCTGGCCGGCCTTCATCTTCAGCGGCTGGCCGGGGCAGTCGTTCGGCACCTACAGCGGCGAGGTCGTGGCCATTGACAATATGATTAGCAACAACGGCAAATACCGCATCCTCGTAACCCCCGACGATGACGACAAGCCCTGGCCCCGCGAATTGCGCGCCGGCTCCGGCGCCAAAGGCATCGCCCTGCTCAACAACGTGCCGCTGTGGTACGAAGTGTGGCGCCAATTCAACGGCTTCCCACCCGATTTTTACAAAACCGGCCAGGAAAAAGAGGAGGAACAGATCAAGCGCAAGGCGCCGGCGAAGTCGTTGAAGTGAGGGCGCAATCACTTTTAAATAAAACAGCAGCAGTGCATAACTGAAAGCTAAAAAGTTATCCATACATCATGCGTACAAGATATCTGATATTCCTCTTTCTCCTTCCGGCGAGTTTTCTATTCACACAACCCGCCGACACCGCCCGCGTATTCACACAGCAGGAATTTTTTGAGTGGATATTGTTGTACCACCCGGCGGCCCGGCAGGCAGAGCTGCTCGATGCCGAAGCTCGCGCCAATATGCGCATGGCGCGCGGGCATTTCGACCCCAAGTTGTATTCTGATTGGGAACAAAAATCATTTGGCGGCGAGGAGTACTTCACTTTCGGCAACAGCGGCCTCAAAGTGCCTACCTGGTACGGGTTGGAACTCAAAGCGGCTTTCAATACTGCTACCGGCATACAGGTGGACCCGGAGCACAAGTTGCCGGCAGTAGGGCAGGCCGTGGCCGGCATACAGGCAGCCCTAGGTCAGGGCATGATGATTGACGGGCGCCGTGCGGCCTTGCAGCAGGCGCGCATTTTTACCCAAAGCAATGAGGCCCAACGTCGTATCCTGCTCAATGACCTGCTCGTGGATGCGGCCAAAGCGTACTGGGACTGGACCGCCGCGTACAATCAGCGCATCGCCATAGCGCGGGCGCTGGAGCTGGCAGAGCTGCGCCGGCGCGGCATGGTGGAAAGCTTCCGGCAGGGCGACAAACCGGGCATCGATACCTTAGAGGCGTATATTTTGGTGCAAAACCGCCAAAGCGATCTCAACGATGCGGAGACTGCTTATCTCAATGCCGGCCTGACGGTGTCTAACTTTTTGTGGTGGGAAAAGGATACGCCGCTGGAACTCACCGGCCGTCTGCGCCCCCCGATTTTGGCCGATGCCGATGCCGCCCTGCCGCTACCGCCGATGGAAACCTTTGTGGATATGGCTGCCTTGCAACATCCCATCCTGCGGTTTTACCAACTCAAGGTGAGTAGTCTGGAAGTGGATCGCCGCCTCGCCGCCGAACAGCTCAAGCCACGCCTGGATGTGGAGTACAATCTGCTCGGCAACGGCACAAATTTCCTCTACGCGCCGAATAACGATGACAATGCTTTCTCCAATCTTTTTTTGCAAAACTACAAGTGGGGACTGCATTTCAGCATGCCGATCTTCCTGCGCAAGGAGCGCGGCAAACTCGAACTCAGCCGCCTGAAAATTCAGGATACCGGCCTCGAACTTCAGCAAAAGCGACTGGAGGTGGCCAACAAGGTGCGCGCTTATTACAACGAGTTGGAGAATACGCGCCGCCAACTCACGCTCTTCAACGACATGGCGAACAACTACCGCCGCCTGCTCGATGCCGAACTGACCCGCTTCCAGCTCGGCGAAAGTTCCATCTTTCTCATCAATGCCCGGGAACAAAGCCTTGTGCAGGCTCAATTGAAACTGCTCAAGCTACAAGCCGATTTTCAAAAACAACAGGTATATCTGGCTTGGGCAGCGGGCTTGGTGGAGTAGGGAAGTATTTGGCGTCAGCCCCCTCACTTCGCCGCCTCCGCGCCCAGCCGTTCCATGTCGTGTACGAGCAGGCGGCGGCGGTCGAACTTCAGTATTTTTTTGTCGCGGAGGTCGTTCAGTACGGTGTTTACGGTTTGGCGGGAGGTGGCGGTCAGCATGGCGATTTCTTCCTGATTGAGAAATTTTTGCACCAGTGTTTCAAAGCCTACCCGGCGGCCTTTTTTCGCGGCGAGGTGGTAGAGGTATTCCACCACGCGGGTGCGGGAGTCTTTAAAAACCATAGAGGCCAGCCGCTGCTCCAATTCCAATACCCGCGCGCCGATTATTTTCATCAAAAAAACCGTTATTCCGTTGCGTTCCCGCATGAGCGATCGCATATCTTCCACGCTCAGAACGCAAACGGTGGTGGGTTCCATGACGTAAGCAAAGTCGCGGCGTTTTTCTTCGCCCATCACCGCCAATTCGCCGAAAACCTCCCCCTTGCCGAGAATGGCTTTGGTAATTTCTTTGCCGCTGGCCGAATCGTAGGCCCCTATTTTCACCCGGCCTTCGGTGAGAAAATAAATCTTGTCGGCATCCTCGTCCTGAAGATAGACGTATTCTCCCCTGCTATACTGCTTGTGCGGGTGCTGGTCCATGTCCCCGCGCCCCAGCTTTTGCGGGCAAAAAATGCCGTTGACATCAATGTTTTCCCAGTGCCATAAAGCCTGTTCACGCATAGCGGTTTCAAATTTGTTAAATCTTACAGGCGGTTCGAGTGTCAGATGCATTCCCATGTCATTAATTTTATAGGAAATACGAGCTGCTTGCAGATTTCGGTTTAAAAAAGCGGTTAAAAATATAAAATTGTGTGGCCGGGCAACTGTTTTTGGCCAAAGTATCTGTAGGAAGACAAATTCCAACCTTATCCAATTCAAATGCCAGTTGGCCGACAATTGCCATTTTTGTTTAACCTTTTACAAAAATATAACTCGAAAGCCTAAACAAGAATAAGCCCCCTCTGTTGTGGCGATAGTTTTACTATTATCAAATTCTTCACAAAAACCAAAGACCATGACAAGGTATTATCTACTGTTTCTTTCGCTCTTATTATGGCTGTCTGCCGAGGCGCAAACGGCTCGCGTACAGATCATTCACAACTCCCCCAGCCCGACGGTGGACGTGTATGCCAACGGCGCATTGCTTTTAGACGACTTTGCATTCCGCACTGCCACGCCTTTTATTGACATTCCCGCCGATGTGGAAATTGACATCGCGGTAGCACTGAGCAATAGCACCTCTGTGGACGATGCGCTGGTGACCTTTGAGGACATCGTATTTACTTCCGGGGAGACGTATGTAGTAACCGCTTCCGGAATTGTAGGCGATGCCGCTACGCCCTTCACCCTGATCGTGAACGACGCCGGCCGCGAGGCTGCCGCCGACCCCGCGCAGGTGGACATTTCTGTGTTGCACGGTTCGACCGATGCGCCCGCAGTAGATGTGGACGCGGTGTTTGTCGGCAACCTGATTTCCAATCTCGCTTACGGCGAATTCACGGGATATCTCGGCGTAGCGCCGGGCGTGTATGACCTGGCCATTCGTCCTGCCGGCAACCCGACCGTAGTGGCTACGTTCCGGGCCGACCTCAGTGGTTTGGCCGGCGGCGCTGCTACCGTGTTTGCTTCCGGTTTACTCGCCGGCGATCCGGCATTCGGTTTGTTTGCCGCGCTGCCCGACGGCACGGTGCTCCAACTGCCGCTCACCCCCACGGCCCGAGTACAGATCATTCACAACTCCCCCAGCCCGACGGTGGACGTGTATGCCAACGGCGCATTGCTCTTAGACGACTTTGCGTTCCGCACTGCCACGCCTTTCATTGACATTCCCGCCGATGTGGAAATTGACATCGCGGTAGCACTGAGCAACAGCACCTCTGTGGACGATGCGCTGGTGACGTTTGAGGACATCGTGTTTGCTTCCACAAAGACGTATGTGGTAACCGCTTCCGGTATCGTGGGTGATGCGACTACGCCTTTTAATCTCCTCGTAAATTCGGACGCTCGCGAAACATCAGAGTTCCCGGAGTTGGTTGATTTTTTTGTCATACACGGCTCGCCCGATGCGCCCGCAGTGGATGTGGATGTGCGCACCTTGGGACCTATTCTGAGTAATGTTTCATACGGTGATTTTTCAGGCTACTTGGCCGTTGTCCCGAACCTCTATTATTTAGATGTACGAATTGCCGGTACGCCGACGATTGTGGCCACGTTTGAGGCAGACCTCAGCGGCCTGGAAGGCCAGGCGATTACAGTATTTGCTTCCGGTTTGATCTCAGCAGCGCCTGCATTCGGTCTGTTTGCGGCATTGCCCGACGGCACGGTGATAGCACTGCCGGTGCGCGAAGTGGCGCGCTTGCAGTTGATTCATAACTCGCCTACCGGTACGGTGGACGTGTATGTAAACGGCACACTGACATGGGACGATTTCGAATATCAAACTGCTACGGAATTTGATTTTGTGCCGGCAGGCGTTGCGCTGGATATTGCCATTGCGCCCGGTAACAGTACCTCGGCAGCCGATGCGGTGGCTACGTTCTCCGATGTGCAGTTTGAAGACGCAGGCACTTATGTGGTCATCGCGCACGGCATTGCCGGCGATGCTACGACGCCCCTCGCACTGGCTGTACTGGATGGCCGGGAAAGAACCGAAGATCCGGATGGATTTGAACTGGCTATTTTCCACGGCGTGACGAATGCCCCTGCAGTGGATGTGGATGCCCGCGATGTGGGCAGTGTGGTGGAAAACCTGGCCTACGGCGAGTTTACGCCCTATCTTTCGCTCGACCCGGTAAACTATGCCTTGGAAGTGCGCCCCAACGGCAGCGACGATCTCGTCGCTACTTTCCTCGTTCCCGGCGAAGAATCAGAAGGCATCGTAGGCGTAGTATTTGCCTCCGGCTTTCTGGGGCAGGAGCCGCCGTTCGACCTCTTGGTTGCATTACCCGATGGCTTCGTGTTGTCCTTGCCGACCATCACCCGCGTACAAGTGATTCACAATTCGCCCGATCCGGCGGTGGATGTATATATCAATGACGATTTGGCGATCCCGAATTTTGAGTTCCGCACGGCTACGCCGTTCATTGACCTGCCGACACGCGAACCGCTGAACATCGCCGTGGCGCCCGCCGGCAGCCAGTCTTCGGCAGAAGCAGTGGCCAACTTCGACGGCGTGGTGTTGGAGGACGGCCAATTTTACATCGTCATGGCTACCGGCGTGGTAGGCAGCCCGACGACTCCTTTCGACCTTGCGATTTTCGACAATGCCCGCGTGCGCGCTGCATCCGGCGAAGGCGTTGACCTGCTGCTCTATCATGGCGCCCCCGATGCGCCGGCAGTGGACGTGAGATTGCAAGACGGCGGTGCGGTACTTTTCGGCAATACTGCTTACGGCGAATTCAACGGCTACCTGAACGTACCCGCTGCGGCCTACACCATTGATGTGACGCCGGCCGGCAACCCGACCCCGGTGGCTCGCTATGCCGCTGACGTGAGCGGATTGGATGGCGGCGCAGCTACGGTTTTTGCCTCCGGTTTCCTCAGCCAGGCTCCCAATTTTGAGGTGTGGGTGGCATTGGCCGATGGAACGACCTTCCCGCTTTCCGTCGTGTCTGCTACCGGCGATGTGGAAAGCCTGATCAGTGAATTCAGCATTGCCCCCAACCCGCTGAGCAACGAGGCTGTGGTGCAATACACCCTGCTCGAAACAGCTCCGGTGACGATGAACATCTACGACAGCCGCGGGGCATTGGTGGAAAACCGCTACCTCGGCAACCTCAGCGCCGGCGTGTATGTGGAGTCGCTCAACGCCGGGCGCTTAGCCAACGGATTGTACAGCTACAGCTTAGTAACATCAAAAGGCGTGATGACCAAGCGCTTCCTTGTGGCGAAATGATCAATTGATAGTAAATGGTTTAGAAAATGAGAAGGAGTCGCTCTGCCTGTCGGAGCGGCTCTTTTTTATTCTAAAATGTCGCAACAGAGACGATGGCAAGCCCGCTGCTTAGCGTACTTTGCAGCGTTACCAAATACCTCCCTATGCACATCGTCCTGCTTGGCAATGGCATTGCCGGGATCACTGCCGCCCGGTTCATTCGCAAATGGAGCGATCACGACATCACCGTGGTCTCCGGCGAAACCGATCATTTTTTCTCCCGCACGGCTTTAATGTATGTCTATATGGGGCACATGCGCTTCCAGGATACGCAGCCTTACGAGGCTGGTTTCTGGGAAAAAAACCGCATAAAACTCCTCAACGCCTGGGTAGAAAGCGTGGACACCGCCGGCAAAGCACTGGTGCTGGCCGACGGCAGCCGCTTGCCTTATGATAAATTAGTACTGGCTACCGGCTCCCGTTCCAACAAGTTCGGTTGGCCGGGACAAGACCTGGGCCGCGTACAAGGCTTGTATCACAGACAGGATTTGGAAGGCATGGAAGCCGCGAGCGCCGGGCTGCAACGTGCCGTGGTGGTGGGCGGCGGCCTCATCGGTATTGAAATGGCGGAGATGTTTCACTCCCGCGGTATTCCCGTTACCTTTTTGGTGCGGGAAAAGAGCTTTTGGGATATCGTGTTGCCGCCGGAGGAGTCGCAAATGATTAACCGCCACATCCGCGAGCAGGGCATTGACCTCCGTTTGGCAACTGAATTAAAAGAAATCATAGACGACGGCACAGGGAATGCGGGCGGCGTGATCACCAATCACGGCGAGCAGATTGACTGCCAATTTGTAGGGCTTACCGTGGGGGTGAGTCCCAACATCGGGTTTTTAAAAGATAGCGGTATTGGGACGAACCGCGGCATTCTGGCCGATGCGTTTTTGCAAACCAATATCCCTGATGTATATGCCGCCGGCGATTGTGTGGAGCTGCGCAATCCCCGGCCCGGTCGCCGCCCGATAGAAGCCGTATGGTACACCGGCCGCATGATGGGCGAAACAGTAGCATACAATATTTGCCACAGTCCGCAGGCTTACGATCCCGGTATTTGGTTCAACTCGGCCAAGTTTTTCGACATCGAATATCAGGTATATGGCGATGTGCCGGTGACTTACGGCAACGGTAAAGCGACGCTGTACTGGGGCGGCGCATCTTGCGGCAAAAAGAGCATCCGCATGGTGTATGACGAAGCCTCCGGCTCTGTACTGGGGTTCAATCTGATGGGCATACGCTACCGCCACGAGGTGTGCGAGCGTTGGATTGCACAGCAAACGCCGGTAGAAGAGGTGCTGCAAAACCTAAGTCTCGCCAATTTCGACCCTGAGTTCTTCCCCGAATTTGAGGCCGAAGTGGTGGCGCAGTACAACCGCCAAACCGGCAAAGGCATTCGCCTCCGCACGCGCCGCCGAAGCCTCACCGATGCGCTCCGTTTTTTGAAAAAACTCCCCGCCTGACGCCGGAAGGGGTCAATGGGCGGGCGGTAGGCCGTACGGCGCCTTTAACCTTTAACCTTTTCACTTTAACCTTCTCACTTCCAAAACCATGCAACCTGTACATCCCGATTTATCCCTCGCCAATCCGCACCCGCACAACACGAGTGCAGTACAAAAAGCAGGCTTGGCTGCCGTTGGTGTCGGCCTGGCCGTTTTGCTCGCTGCTGCGTTTGGGGCGCAGTTGCCTTTAGCCGGTGTTTGGCTGGCCGCATCCCTGTTGCTGCTCAGTGCAGGTACTGTTGTGTATGCCCGCGCTACCTATTTGCATTTGCCGGAAGGCATCAAAAACAACGGCGTGTGGATGAAGAGCCTGAGCAATCGGGGCCTGTGGGGCTGGGTGCTCGGCGTGGCGCTCACGGGGTTTTATGTGCTGCTGTATTGGTTTCCGCAGTACCTCGGTCTGGGTGCGAAAGGCAACGGCGGGCTGGTGGGCTTCTTCGACCCCTTGAGCCGGGCGCTCAGCGGCAATGCGGCGAGCCAGTGGTTTGTGTATGGCACACTTTATACGTTAGCCATTTTGTTTTTGGGAGTCAAATTCATGTACAAATACCGGCACAACCGCTACCAGTTGATCCGCACGGCATCGGTCATGTTTTTTCAGTTGTGCCTCGCTTTTATGCTGCCGGAATTGTTGGCCCGACTAAGCCTGCCCTACAACGATTTTAAAAATATGTGGCCGCTCAATTACTATTTTTTCTTTGATTGGAATATCAAGGCCATGCTCCAAAACGGCACATTCGGGCTGTTCATGCTCGGCTGGGGCCTGGCGCTGACCTTCGTCATTTCGCCGATACTGACTTACTTCTACGGCAAACGCTGGTACTGCTCCTGGGTGTGCGGCTGCGGCGGTCTGGCCGAAACGGCGGGCGATCCGTTCCGCCATTTGTCAGACAAATCGCTGAATGCCTGGCGTATAGAGCGTTGGTTGATTCATTTGGTTTTGGTATTTGCCGTGGTGATGACGGTGGCCATCCTCTATACCTATCTCACCGGCGCGAAAAATCTCCTGCTCACGCGCGGGTTTTTTGCATGGTTTATAATGGCCTTGTGTGCGGGTGGTATGGCCGTGCCGGCATTGGGTCGGCGGCGCTGGTTTCGCGATATGCCGAAGACAGGGTTCGTCGGCGCGCTGAGCGTGATGGGCGGCATCGCCCTGTTGTTGGGCCTGGCGCATTTTTCCAACAGCCCGCAGGTATTTGCCGTTGAGAGCAAATTGCTGCGCGAGTGGTACGGCTTCTTCATCGGGGCGGCATTTTCGGGGGTGATCGGAGTGGGTTTTTACCCGCTGCTCGGCAGCAGGGTGTGGTGCCGGTTCGGTTGCCCGATGGCGGCAATTTTAGGATTGCAGCAGCGGTTCTTTTCGCGTTTTCGCATCACTACCAACGGAGGGCAGTGCATCAGTTGCGGCAACTGTTCCACTTATTGCGAAATGGGCATTGACGTGCGCGCTTATGCGCAACGTGGCCAAAACATTGTGCGCGCCTCTTGTGTGGGTTGCGGCATTTGTGCTGCCGTTTGTCCGCGCGGCGTGCTGCGATTGGAAAACAGCGCCATAGATTTGACGGAGCGCACCACCGAGCTGAAGGCGATACACTTGAGCGAAAAAGGAGCGCAGTTGATAGGGTGATTGGCAGAGCATGGCTTAGCGCTTGGAGGGGTAGGGTATGCTTTCATCCAAGAGCAAGGCTTCGGCAATGATTTCTGTAACGGCTTCATCGGGGATATCAGTCACGGAGGCAAAGACGATGCCGGCAACCTGTTTGCGGCCCTGAAAGTCGAGCAGCCCCTGCTCGTTAGAAAGCTCGTTTGCGCGAATGAAAACGAGTTCGACCTGCCTGCCCTTAATTGGATTGAGATAACATACCCAGCTTTTGCGGTAATAGAACGGGATTTTGTATCGGATTTTGGGGGTCAATTCCGGGAAACCGGACAACAGATGGTGCAAATGCAACATCAGCCCCTGTACGGGTTCTTCCTGTCGGTAGATATAATCGAGGCATGCATCCATCGGGGCGCTAAAATAAAGGAATTTGCGCAGGCAGCACAGCGGGAGTTCAATCGTTTGTTTAATTACCGTGCTTATATCACAGGATCGGAGAGAGAGGGGCATCCAAATCAAAGTGAAATTCGGAAATTGCTTTGCAAAGACGCTAAGGTTGCCTTACCTTTGGTCAAAACTTTTATGCCGATGGATTTAGTACTGCCATTAGGCTACCGCGAACAGGATTTTATAAAGGCTTGCGCCCGCCGCGAACAGTGGGCGCAGAAATTTCTTTATGAAGAATTTTACGGTTCCATGATGGCGTTGTGTCTTCGTTATGCCAACAACAACGACGATGCGCTTGACATCCTGCATGAAGGTTTTATCAAGGTTTTCCGCAACATCAGCAAGTACCAACCGGACACCTCGCTGTCTTCATGGATTCGGCGCATCATGGTCAATACGGCCATTGACTTCTATCGCAAAAGCATCCGGCGGCGCACCGACGACATTGACGCGGCCTTCGACTTGAGTACGAATGAAGCCGATGCCGTGAGCCAGTGCTCGGAACAGCAAATTCTCGATGCCATACAACAGTTGACGCCGGTTTACCGGGCCGTGTTCAACTTGTATGTAATTGAAGGCTACTCCCACAAAGAAGTGGCCGACGTGTTGTCTATTACGGAGAGCACCTCCCGATCTAATTTGGTAAAAGCACGAATGAAACTGAAAGAAATTTTAACGACGAGAAAGTTTGGTTACGATGAGGAAAGATAGTTCGTTCGATGACATCATTCGGGACAAGCTCAGCCGCGTAGAGCCGGCATACCGGCCAGACGACTGGGAACGCATGAAAGCGCGTTTGGACAACGCCCCCGTATCGGAAGGCGAAGAGGATGCGGCACTGTTTGATCGCATCGTACGGGATAAGGCGCCGTACTCCACCGTACAAGGACGTAGTCAAAACTGGCCGCCCCTCGTGGCCCGGCTCGATCACATCTACCGCCGCGAACGCCAGGTGATCGCTTCCAAACTGTTGGAAATTGCGGCATTGCTACTCCTCCTTATCATCATAGACCACAATTTTATTGCTGTCAACAACGGCTCCGTCGCCTTCCGGCCCGGCCATGCCGATGCGGTGTCGCCGATGGATGAAGAAACACCTGTTGTTGTTCCAGCAGAGCAAAACGCGGAGAACACCGCAGTTGCCGCGACGCCGGCAAATACCCACAACAATACACTCTATTTACCCGCCGCCACCCTCGCGATACCGACAGTTCCGGCCGACGCAGAAAATTCCGCTGCTGCCGGGCAGGCGTCCCTTTCGGCATCCGCCGCAGTGTTGCGACCGCTTTCCTCCCGACCATTCTCCAGGTTCGGTTCCGGCGTGGATTTCAATGTAGATTTTGGAAAAAGAGAGATGGGTGTTGTTGCCGTTTTGCAACGCAAAGACAAAGAGCCTGACGGCATGGCGCTCCCCGAATTGAAAAAAATTACGCCCCTGCGCGCTCGCGGACATTTCTCCCTGAGCATGTTCGGCGGCTTTGATTACAATCGCGTACTCACGCCGGATGTGTTGATCCAAACCACCACGGCGCCCGGCGGAACCACGCTTTACATCCCGGCTTATGATCGCTATACATCGGGATACAGCGGCGGCATTACAACCGCATTCGGCAAAAACCGCTGGGAACTGGAAACGGGGATCATTTACACGGTCAAGCAGTATCAGGCAAGGCCGGTATTGTATGTGACGGGTAGCGTAAGTGAAGGCTTTTACGGCGAGGGCATTCGAGATATAGAAATGAACGTGGCGGCCATTCCCGTACAATTCCGATACGACATCGTCCGGCTCAACCGCTGGAAACTCTATGGAAGCGCCGGCGCTTCCTTGCAGGTAGTAGTGGAATCCAACTACGCCGTCGGCGATCAGGATGCTTTCCGAAGCAAAAACTTCAATCCGGCGCCCTCTAACTTGGATAGTCCCGGCCAGTTGAGAACGACCGGGCTCAAAACGAAAAACTTAGACGGCGGCTGGCTGCAGGGCGGTTCCTTTGCCCGCAACAGCTTCCTCACGGCTAATGCCGCATTGGGCCTCGAACACCGCCTTACCAGCCGGTGGAGCGTTTATGCGCAGCCCACCTATCATCATTCTGTCATCTATTTTTCGCAAGGGCTTGGCCCCGATTCCGAACGATTGCATACCTTCTCCCTGTTCAGCGGGGTGAGGCTGAGACTCTGAAAACTTGAAAGGAAAAATGAACCGCGCCTGGATCATCGCAAAACGAGAACTTCAATTCAATTTCGATTCCCTTATTGCCTACATGATGGTAGTCGGCTTCCTGCTGTTTACGGGAGGCTTTACCTGGCTCAATCAGGCATCCAATGTATTTGCCATTAAACAGGCCGATCTCGGCGTGTTCTTCGGGGTGGCGCGCTGGACGCTGTTTTTTTTCATCCCTGCGCTCACCATGCGCATGTTGGCCGAAGAGCGAAAATCGGGTACTATCGAATTGCTGCTCACCCGCCCCATCAACAGCCGGCAGGTTATTCTCGGCAAATTTTTCTCCTGTTGGATCATGGTAGCGCTTGCTCTGGCGCTCACGCTGCCGTATTACTTCACGGTGGCGTATCTCGGCGACATTGACCACGCGGCTACTATTTCCGGCTATCTGGGCTTGCTGCTCATGAGCGCCGCCTATATTGCCATAGGCTTGTTTGCCGGTAGTATTACCGACAACCAAATTGTAGC
Organism: Saprospiraceae bacterium; assembly: GCA_019638385.1. Classification (GTDB taxonomy): domain Bacteria; phylum Bacteroidota; class Bacteroidia; order Chitinophagales; family Saprospiraceae; genus UBA2329. Next base: position 43,225 of record JAHBTW010000013.1, read on the forward strand.
GTTGCTGGCGGCCTTGTTCATCAGCATCTTTTTCCAGTTGCTCTTCGAAGTTTTCGGCGCGTTCAGCCCAGGTCCGATCGGCGAATTTTTCTACTACCTCAGTATGAACAAACACATTGAGTCTTTAGCGCGCGGGGTGCTCGACCTCAAAGACCTGGTTTATTTCCTCTCCATCACGCTGCTGGGGTTGTACCTTGCCGAATTGAATCTCTCCAAACGAAAATAATCGGGGATTGCCATGAAGAAACCGGTTTCCTTCCTGTTGGTATTGGGAATTATCATTGTTGCAAATATTTTGGTGCAACCGCTCCTGATTCGGTTCGATTTTTCCAAAGGTCGTCAATATACCCTGAGCAAAGCCACTAAAGGGATACTGCGCAACCTGAAGGATCAAGTCACCGTGACGGCTTATTTTTCGGAGGGCCTGCCGCCCGATGTGAGCCGGGTGAAACGCGACTTTCAGGATTTGCTCGTGGAGTTTGCCGCTGCGTCAAAGGGCAATCTCGATTTCGAGTTTATCAATCCTACCACCGACGAACAAAAACAAAGCATCGCACAATCCGGTATTCAGCCTGTAATGATCAATGTGCGCGAAAAAGATCAGGTCAAACAACAGCAGGCTTATTTGGGCGCCGTTATCCGCATGGGTACCGTCACGGAGGTACTCCCTTTTGTTCAACCGGGTGCTTCCATGGAGTACGACTTAGCCTCTGCCATTAAAAAATTGAGCGTTTCCGGCAAACCCACCGTGGCGTTTATACAAGGGCACGGCGAACCCTCCCTCAATGAAATGTCGCAGGTAGTGCGCGAACTGGGCGCCCTGTACAACATTCTCCCCCTTGATCTCAATGCCGTTCCGGCCATACCCGATACCGTAAAAGTAGCGGTGCTGTTGGCGCCCAAACAGCCCTTGTTGCCCGCTCATTTAGACGCCTTAGACGCATACATGGCGGGCGGCGGACAAATGGTGGTGGGCATCAACCGCTTGGAAACCAATATGGAAACAGCCACGGCGGTCGCTAATGAAACCGGCTTGGAGTACTGGCTGTATCGTCACGGCGTGGAGGTGGACACGAGTTTGGTTATTGACGTACAGTGCGGCACCGTCACCGTACCGCAATACATCGGCCCGATTCAAGTCAATTCGCAGGTGAAATTCCCCTACATGCCTTTAGTCAGTTCCTTTGGCGACCATCCGGTATCCAAGGGATTGGAGCAGGTGGTTTTCCCTTACGTCAGTCCGTTGCGATTTTTGGGCGGCGGGCCGGCAGGCATCCAATTTACGCCGCTCCTGTACAGTTCATCGCGGAGCGGTATTAAGCCCTCTCCGGTACAGTTTGAGATAAACAACAAACAATGGCTCGAATCCGATTTTCCGCTCTCCAACCTGATCCTCGGCGCGGTGCTGTCCGGCCCCATAGGCGGAGGCGCCGACACCCGGATGGTGGTGTTCGGCGACGGCGATTTTCCCTTATCGGGGCAACAGGGCCGGGCGATGGCGAAGGACAATGTACACCTGCTGGTGAACAGCGTGGATTGGCTGGGCGATGATTCCGGCCTGCTGGATTTGCGCACAAAAACCGTGACGGCCAAACCCTTAGATGCCCAATACCTGCTGGATGAAACGCACGGCAAACGACAACTCATCAAGTGGCTTAATGTGGGCCTGCCGGTGGCATTGGTCATACTGGCAGGGCTGCTGTTCCAACGCCGCAATGCCCGGCTGCGGCGCCGGCGAATGGCGGAGGAAGTTTGAGATAAAAAAACGAAAAACATGCAAAACAAGGAGCGTTTCACGCTGGCACTCAAAGGAATGGCAATGGGTATAGCCGAGGTGATACCGGGAGTTTCCGGCGGAACCATCGCCTTCATTACCGGCATTTACGAGCGGCTTCTGCTGAGCATCAAAGCGGTATTGGGGCCGGGCGTATTGCAGGCATTCCGCGAAGGCGGCATCCCGGCGGCCTGGAAAAAAATTGACGGCGACTTCATCGTTTCTCTGCTTATGGGCATGGCCGTCGGAGTGATTGTGGGCGTATTCGGCATTTCACATTTACTGAAGCACTACCCGCAATTGCTGTGGGCGTTTTTCTTTGGGCTTATCATTGCGTCGGCGGTATATGTGGGCAGGCAGGTGGGCAAGTGGGGGCCGCGCGAAATAGCCGCCTTGATTGTAGCTGCCGGACTGGCCTTCTTTTACACCATTGCCGCGCCGGCACAGGGCAGCGAGGCGCTGTGGGCGGTATTCCTCTCCGGATTAGTCGCCATTTCTGCATTGATGTTGCCCGGCGTTTCGGGTAGTTTTATATTGGTATTGCTGGGCATGTATGCGCTCATCATCAACTCGGTGAAGCAAGCGCTGTCGGCTTTCGATACCTCAAGCCTTCTAATTGTCGGCACATTTGCAGTGGGGTGCTTGCTGGGTTTAGCTACCTTTTCGCGGGTATTGACCTGGACTTTTAAGCATTACCACAATACCACGATGGCGGTGCTGACCGGCTTTATGCTCGGCTCTCTCAATAAAATATGGCCCTGGCGGCAGGCAGTATCGTGGCGCACCGACAGCCACGGGGAGCAGATTGCGGTCATGGAGCGCAGCGTGTGGCCTTCCCAATTTGACGGGGAGCCGATGGTTTTTTTCTGCATTGCATTAATGCTTATCGGGTTTGGTCTTGTTTTTCTGTTGGAACGGTTGGGGAGGAAGGCTTGATAGCTTCGAGCTATGAGTTTCGAGCGGGGGATGTAATAACATGGGGCCGGCTTGTACTCTTTTTCATTTGAGCGTTTTAAACTCGTAGCTCATACCCCGCCCCGGCGTGGTCGTAGCTACCTAAACAGATAAAACATACTATGAAAAAAACGCTACTGTTGTGTTACCTCTTAGGTGCATTTGCTTTTGCTGCAAAAGGGCAAGGCAGCGGCCTGCCTTTGGGCAATGAAGCATACCATATATTGGATCGCCTTCAGATAAAAACCGGCGTGGAAGCGCCGTTTCATTCGGCCATGAAGAGCTATACGCGGGGCGCTGCTGCCCGCTATGCCATGGCGATGGACACGGTTCGCGGTTCGCTTTCGGTGTTTGACCTCATTGATTTGGACTATGTTTTCAAAGACAACAACGAGTGGCTCGGCGCAGCGCCTTTTGCTACCACCCTCGGCGGGCCGCGCGAGCGATTAGCCGCCGATGCTTCGCTTACCCAGATTGAGCACAGCCTGCGTGACGGCCGGTACGCCCGCAGCCGGAAACCGCTGTTCGGAGCGCTCTATCCCACTCCCGCCAATCTCATAGAGGTGAACGACAAGTACTTTCACCTGCGCGTGAACCCCCTGTTGAATCTCAATTATTCGCCCCTTACCAACGAAGACCAGCCGGTGTTCATCAATCAGCGCGGGGTGGAACTGCGCGGCGGCGTGGATGACCGCATTTATTTCTATTTCAATATTCTGGAATCGCAGGCGCGTTTCCCGGAGTATGTCAATGAGCGCATTGCCCGCGATGTGGCACTGCCCGGCGCGGCGCTGTACAAACGCTACTCCAGCAATGTGTTCGGCGTAAAAGACGGCTACGATTACCTCAACGGACAGGGCTATTTTGGGTTCAACATCACCCGGCACATCGGCGCGCAGTTCGGCTACGGACGGCATTTCATCGGCAACGGCTACCGCTCCCTGCTGCTCTCCGACTTCGCCCAAAACTACCCCTATCTGCGCCTCAACTGGAAGGTGTGGAAGTTTCATTACCAAAACCTCTTTGCCGAATTGGACCTCCGCTCCGCCAACCAAACCCGCGACGGCACTTTAGTGACCAAAAAATACATGGCGGCGCACCACCTCAGCATCAACATCGGGCGCAATCTGAATGTAGGCGTTTTTGAAACCGTCATTTTCAGCCGCCCCAATCACTTCGCTATTCAGTACCTCAATCCGGTTATCCTGTATCGCACCGTGGAGCAGGCCACCGGCAGCCCCGACAATGTGCTCATCGGCTTCGACGGGCGCTGGAACATTGCCCGCCGCCTACAGTTGTACGGGCAGTTTATTTTGGATGAATTCGTTTTTCGCGAATTGGTCACCGACAACCAGGGCTGGTGGGCCAACAAATACGGCATACAGGCCGGCCTCAAATACATTGACGCATTCGGCATAGATCATTTGGACTTGCAGGCGGAGATCAATCGCGCCCGGCCGTATATCTATACCCACCGCGACTCGACGGGCAGTTATTCACACCACAATCAGGCACTCGCCCATCCGATCGGCGCCAACTTCAGCGAGGCGCTTTTGCTGGCCCGCTATCGCCCCTTGCCGCGCATCACGCTGGAAGGGCGGCTCATGCGTGTGAGCATGGGAGAGGATGCACCCGGCCAAAACTGGGGCAACAACATTTTGCTTAATCACGGAACCCGCGTGCAGGAATACGGCAACGAAATCGGGCAGGGCATAGACACCTATATCACCACAGCAGGTATAGACCTCAGCTACACGCTTGCGCACAATGTGTTCTTTGATGTACAATACTTTATGCGAAGAAAACGCAGCGAGATGGCGTCCCGCAGTAACAACCTCAGTTATTTCGGCGCGGGGCTTCGCATCAATTTGCCGCGGTTGAGAATGGATTTTTAACTCAACCGTCGTTTACCGAAATCTCCACAATGGGTATTTTTATCTCCACGCGGGTGCCGCTGGGCATACCGGAATCCTCGTCTTTAAGATCAATGATGCGCACGAAGATGCCTTTATCGCTGGACTGGTGGAGCAGTTGGAGCCGTTTTTTGGTGATGCTGGTGCCGCGCGAGCGATGATCGTTGAAATAGCCGCCGGCCCGTTGCATTTGGCGCGCCTTCACCCTGCCGATGCCGTTGTCTTCGACCACGCAAAGGATGGTGTCGTCATCGGCGAGCGAAAAGTGCACATCAATCAGGCCGTTTTCCTTTATGCGCAGGCCGTGCTCTAAGGAATTCTCTACATACGGCTGCACGATCATAGTGGGCACGCCGCAGATGTCTTCTTCAATTTCGTCGTCCACGGTGATGCGGTACTGCAAGCGGCCCTCAAAGCGGAGTTTTTCGTTGAGGAAAAGGTAGTCTTCCAAAAACTCGATTTCCTTTTCCAAGGGAATGATTTCGAGGTCGGAATACTCCAAACTGCGGCGCATCAACTGCGCAAAGCGCGCAAGGTATTTGGCGGCAGAGCCGGTTTCGTTGGAGGTGATGAATTGCTGTATGGCGTTGAGGGCATTGTACATAAAGTGCGGATTCATTTGTGCCCGCAAGGCTTTGAGTTGGAGCTTGGAGGCTTGCAGGCGTAGCATTTCCGCTTCCTGTTTCTTTTTTTCCGCCTCGTAGCGCACTTCGAGTTCCATAAGGCGGCGGCGATTTACCTGCTCGCGATAGCGCTCGGCCATTTGGTCATAGAGCTTTTGAAAATCATACGCATTTTTATAGTCCCGCCGGGCGGCGTAAAAAGTGGCCACATCATGGCAGATACTGGAGAGTTGTTTGTAATCTTCAATTTGACGGGCGTATTCAAAGGCTTTGGCAAAGTGGTCTTTGGCTTTACGGGTTTGGCCTGTTTCAGCAAAAAGACTTCCCCGCCAGCCCTCAATGATGGAGAAATTGTAGGTAGCGCCGGCCGGTTTTTCTTTAAACAAAGCCTCGGCCTGTTGAAACAGGAAGAGCGCTTCGTCGAAGAGGCCGCGCCGGAAACGGCAATACCCCATATTCCCCAACGCGCTGGCACGCGCCACCAGGCCGGCATCATCGCCTGTCTCCAGTACTTTGCCGAAGAACAGCTCCGCCGGCTCGTATTCGCTCAGCGACATATAGCCCACGCCCACATTGAGGTAGTGCCAGTCCATGCGCACGCGAATGCCCTGGGCCTCACATATTTTCACCACATTGCGATAAGCCTCTACGCTGCGTTCTATATCGCCGCTGCGCTCATATATCTTGCCGAGGCCGCTATGTACCAAAGAGAGAAAGTAGTGGTCTTTCAATTCCCGGGCCGATAGCTTGAGGATGATTTTGTCGGCCTCCAGCAGCAATTCGGTCGCCGTGCTGAGGTCGCCGTAGTGCAGCCGAAGAAATCCCTCGCGGCATTTGAAGCGGGCGGTGAGGCGTTCATCCGGCCATTGGCGCAACAGCTTTTCGGCTTTTTCGAGCCAGGTTTCGGCTTCGTCCAAGCGGTCTAAGTTCATGCATATCCCGGAGTAGTCAATGTACAGGTCTGCTCTTCGGGTTCCGTCGCCGTGTTCTTCGGCCAGGATGAGCGCGTCTAAATAATGTTGTGCCGCCTGCGGAAAATGGTAGAGTTGGTTCTCAATGACGGCGCAGTAATAATGGTAGTTGAGCTGAATATCGAAGTTGGTCCATTGTAGGAGCAAGGCGTCCTGCTCGGCTAATAGTTGGCGGGCGCGGTTGGTGTCGGTATATACATAGTGAGCGGTGAGGTTGTCTATGAGCACCTGCCGCCGAATGGGGTCGCTTTCTTTATCCAGTTTATTTTCCCACTGTTTCAACCGGCTTGTTCCGGTCGCTCCTCCGGTCATATCGTCAACAATATATTTTTTTGGAAGCAAAACAAAAGGACTGCGTGAGCGGTCATGCAGTCCTTTTGGCAGATTGTATGGAATCTGCAATCACTACTGGGGCACAATGCCGCCCAACCCGCTGTTCCACTTGTTCTTTTCTTTGTCCTTTTCTTTACCGGTACCGCCTCGGACCTTATCCTGCTCGGACTTGTTGATGGTCTTGAGATCATCCTTGAGTTCGTCCAAACTCTTTTTTGTGTCCTTTCCCATAGTAATTAATTGGAGATGAAGAAGAAGATTGACTCCAGAACTGCTACAAATACCGTGGGCCAAAGGTACACATTATAGGATGTACCGACAAGTGCCGCAGGCTTGATCGCTCACATTTTTTTATTCGTAATAAGGCTAATAGGTTTGTTGGAGCCGGCGCATTTGCTCAATAAAGGCCGGTCGGCGCCGTCGGGACACCTCTATTTTCATGGTATCTTCCATGACGATATAGCCGTCGGCACGCACAAATTTGCGCATGAAATTCAGGTTGACGACATGGCGCTTGTGTACCCGGAAGAAATTGAACGGGCCGAGCAAATCCTCATAAGATTTGATGGTTTTGGATGCGGTGATGCGCTCTCCCGTGCTGAGGAAAATATGGGTATAATTATCTTCTGCTTCCAAGCGGATGACGTCGCGGATGTTGACGAAATAGATACCGTCCAACCCAAAAATGCTGAGTTTGGTAAAGGCATTGGGATTGTTGTAGATATGGCTGAACACTTCCAACCGCTTGTCCATCTGGTTCTCGCTGCGCGGGCGAATGCGCGCCACCGATTCCCGCAGTTTGTCGGGGTCAATGGGTTTGAGAATATAGCCGATGGAACTGTACTCGCAGGCCTTGATGGCGTACTGGTCAAATGCCGTGACGAAGACCACCTCAAACTCCACGGGGCGCAGTTGGTTGAGCAACTGAAAAACGAGGCCGTCGGGCAACTTGATGTCCAAAAAAGCCACATCGGGTTTGATGGCGGGATCGCTCAGCAAATCGAGCGCATCTTCGATGTTTTCGGCCTCTCCCACAACGGTGACTTGAGGGCATTCACGGGCCAGCAAATTCTTGAGATTGATGAGACTTTTCTTCTCATCCTCAACGATTACGGCTTTTATCACGGCGATTCGGATTGAATTACAAAAACGCAAATATAAAATGCTTTTTTTGAAATTCAAGAGAATTGTCCGGCACTGAATTCACCGCTATCTTTGCCCGATGAAAACCTGGCAAATCTGGATAGACACCGGCGGCACCTTCACCGACGGGATGGCAATCGGCCCCACCGGCGATACCGTGCGCATCAAAGTACTCAGCAACAGTTGTTTGCGGGGCGTTTTGGTGGAGAAAATTGCACCTGGCATCTATGCATTTGAACAAAAATGGCATTGCGATGCCGATATTTTCAACGGCTACACTTTTCGGCTGCTCAGCGGTAGTCATGCAACTGCAACCGTATCAAAAACCGTGTTTGCTCCGCCAACCGGCAGCCCCCACACTGCTTTTATACACCTCGACCGCGACATCTCTGCCGATCTGCCCGCCCGGTTTGAGATCAGCGCCGGGGAGGAAGCGCCCGTGCTGGCGGCCCGCATCGCTACCCGGACGCCGTTGAACGCTCCCCTGCCGCCCTTGGTCATGCGCCTCGGCACCACAAAAGGCACCAATGCCCTGCTCGAAAAAAAAGGCGCGAAAGCCACCCTCTTCATTACCAAAGGATTTGCTGACCTGCCCGCCATCGGCACACAACAAAGGCCGCACTTGTTTCAATTGGACATACCGCCGCCGGAGTTGCTCTTTGATCGCGTGGTGGAAATAGAGGAACGCCTCGCCGCCGACGGCACGGTGCTCACCTCGCTCTCCGAACAGTGCATCCGGGAAGCGGTTGCTGCTGCGGAAGGCGCCGAATCCATTGCCGTTGCCCTGCTGCACAGCTACCGCAATGAAAGTCATGAATCCCGTCTGGCTACTGCCCTGCGCGATGCCGGTTGCCGGTATGTATCTGCATCCGCTGCGCTCAGTCCAGCCGTAAAACTCTTGCCCCGCACCCAAACGGCTTTGGTAAACGCCTATCTGGAACCCGTGCTTCACCACTACCTTTCCGGCATTCGCACCTCTTTGGGAGAATCGGCGCTGCACATTATGACGAGCGCCGGAGGTCTGGCGCAGGCAGCGCATTACCACGCGAAAGACAGTCTGCTCAGCGGCCCGGCAGGCGGGGTAGTAGGAGCGGCCCGCGTGGCCCGGAGTCTGGGATTTTCGCGCATCCTCACCCTGGACATGGGCGGCACAAGCACCGACAGCGCCCGCTATGACAACGGTTATGACTATCGCTTCCGAACCCGCGTAGGCCATGCGGAAATGCTCAGCCCCTCTTTGGATATTGAAACCGTGGCGGCCGGCGGCGGCTCTTTGTGCTATTTCGATGGACGGAAACTCTGCGTGGGGCCGGAAAGCGCGGGCGCCGATCCCGGCCCGGCCTGCTACGGCGCCGGAGGGCCGCTTACCATTACCGATGTGGATCTCCTGCTCGGCAAATTAGACCCCTCCGCGATGGGCATTCCCATCTCCACAGCAAAAGCAAAAGAAGCCTTGCAGCGGGTGCAACAGGCCGCTGCCGATGCAACCGGCACGCACTATTCGGAAGAAGAACTCCTGCATGGATTGGAACAAATTGCCGACGAACGCATGGCCGGCGCCATACGGCGCATATCGGTAGCGCGCGGCTTCGATCCGGGCGATTATTCCCTCTTAGCCTTCGGCGGAGCGGGTGGGTTGCACGCCTGTCGCATCGCCGCACGTTTGGGAATCAACACCGTTGTTTTGCCTTACGATGCCGGCCTCCTGAGCGCTTTCGGCATCGGGCATGCGCGCATTGAGCGATTCGCTGCCCGGCAGGTATTGGCCCCACTCGACGAATGCAACAGCAACCTCCCCGGATTGATTGCAGAATTGACGCAACAGGCTTTCGCCGATCTTGCCGCAGAAGGCATTGCGCCCGACAAGGCCGAGGTGGCGCACCGACTGCTGCACCTGCGATTCGCCGGGCAGGACAGCAGCTTGGAAATTGACTGGAACGGGAGCGCCGATCTCGCACAGTTGTTTCAACAACAATACCGGACACTGTACGGCCACTACCCCGCCGGACGCGCTATTGAATTGGAGAGTATCCGCATCGTGGCAGTGGGAAAGACAGAGGAGAAGGCGCCTGCTTATGATGCGCCGGCCAGATATGCGCCCGCCCCGACATCATGGAGCCGGCCGGAGCATGCCGCCGCCATCCCCGTTTTCGATTGGGACCAATTAGAAAAAGGCGCTTATATACCCGGACCGGCCGTATTGCTCAATCCTCGCGCCACGGCCTTCATTGCTGCCGGTTGGGAATTGGAAATAAAAGCCAACCAAAATGCAGTGATAGAACGGCGGACGCCGTCGGGCGAACTGCCCGCCCACCGGGAAGCGGTGGAGTTGGAATTGTTTACCAATCGCTTTTCGGCCATAGCGGAGGAGATGGGGGAGCAATTGCAGCGCACGGCCTTTTCGGTGAACGTAAAGGAGCGGCTCGATTTTTCCTGCGCTGTATTGGATGAGCAGGCCGAATTGCTGGTGAATGCCCCGCACATTCCCGTGCATTTGGGCAGTCTCGGCATCTGTGCCCGGTTGGTATTGGAAAAACTGCCCCTCGGTCCCGGTGACGTGGCGATTACCAACCACCCGCGCTACGGCGGTTCGCACCTGCCGGATGTGACGCTCCTGCGAGCCGTTTTTTCGGATGACGGAACGCGGCTCGGCTACGTCGTCAATCGCGCACACCATGCGGAGATCGGCGGTCGAAGTCCCGGCTCCATGCCGCCCGATGCGCATACGCTGGCGGAAGAAGGAGTGGTCATACCGCCCATGTATTTGGTAAAAGCGGGCGAGCCGCAATGGGAGGCCGTTGAACGAATATTTACCCAATGCCTTTATCCCACCCGCGCCCTCGTCGAAAACATGGCCGACCTCAACGCTGCCCTCGCCGCATTGCAAACCGGCGAAGCGGCACTGAAAAGCCTCGCAAAAATACACGGCTCCGCGCGGGTAAAACACTACATGGCCGCGCTGAAAGACATGGCGGCACAGGCATTGGAAGAGGCGTTGCAAAACATCCCTTCGGCCGATTGCCGGGCAGAAGAGCGCTTAGACGACGGAAGCCTCCTGCCTGTCCGCATCCGCATTCGGGAGGGCAATATGGAAATTGATTTCAGCGGCGCGGCGCCGGTACATCCCGGTAATCTCAATGCCAATATTTCCATTGTATATAGCGTGGTGTTGTATGTGCTGCGCCTTTTGGTAAAAAAAGATATCCCGCTCAACGAGGGCCTCCTGCGCCGGGTGCGCATTTTACTCCCGGAGGATTCACTGCTTCATCCCCGCTTTGAGGATGACGGCGCCCGTTGCCCTGCCGTAGCCGGCGGCAATACGGAATTGAGCCAGCGCCTGACCGATACCTTGCTCAAAGCGCTCGGATTGGCAGCGTGCAGCCAGGGCACGATGAACAACTTCCTGTTTGGGAATGCGAAATTCGGGTACTATGAAACCATCGGAGGGGGCAGCGGCGCCGGAGCGGGTTTTGCAGGCCGATCGGCAGTACACCAACACATGACCAATACCCGCATTACCGACCCCGAAGAGTTGGAATTGCGATACCCGGTTCGATTGCTCCGCTTTGCCATCCGGCGCGGTTCGGGCGGGCAGGGGCAATGGCCGGGCGGTGACGGTATCATCCGGGAGTTTGAATTTTTGGAAGCGGTGGAAATAACGCTGCTCACCCAACACCGCATCGTGTCGCCCTATGGCATGGCGGGCGGGCAGCCCGGCCGGCCCGGCGCCCAATATCTGCTTCGTTCCGGCAGCGGCGAGGAACCTTTGCAAGGTACGGATAATAAGAAGCTCCAACCCGGCGACCGGCTGCGCATCGAAACGCCCGGTGGCGGCGGATGGGGCGATGAACTATCCCGCCCAGCCTTCGCGGTCTAAGCTGCGGAAGTGAATGGCCTCGGCGAGATGCTCGATTTTTATTTCTGAACTATCAGACAGGTCGGCAGCCGTGCGAGCCACTTTAAGGATGCGGTCATAAGCGCGGGCGCTGAGTTGCAGTTTTTCCATGGCCTTTTTTACCAAAGCGATGCCGGCCGGGCTGACTTGGCAGATTTCCTGCACCATGCGGCTGGGCATGTGCGCATTGCAATATACAGAGGAATGATCTTTGAAACGCTCCTCCTGAATTTCTCGCGCCCGGATGACGCGGGTCACAATATCGGCACTGGTTTCGGAGCTACGTTCGGTGCTTGACAACTCGTCGTAGCTCACCGGCGTGACCTCCACATGCAGGTCAATGCGGTCAAGGAGCGGACCGGATATTTTGCTAAGATACCGCTTCACCACGCCGGGACCGCATACGCATTCTTTGTCGGGGTGGTTGTAATAGCCGCAGGGACAGGGATTCATGGAGGCGATGAGCATAAACCCGGCGGGATACTCCACCGATAATTTGGCACGGGAAATGGTGACCCGGCGCTCCTCCATAGGCTGTCGCAACACCTCCAATACGCTGCGTTTGAACTCCGGCAATTCATCGAGAAACAACACCCCGTTGTGGGCCAGCGATATTTCGCCGGGCATCGGGTTGGTACCGCCGCCCACTAAGGCCACATCGCTGATGGTGTGGTGCGGCGCGCGAAAGGGCCGGGTAGTAATGAGCGCAGCATCGGAAGGCAACACCCCGGAAACGGAGTGTATTTTGGTGGTTTCGAGCGCCTCGTGCAGCGAGAGGGGCGGCAAAATTGTGGACAAGCGCCGGGCGAGCATGGTTTTGCCGGCGCCGGGCGGCCCTATGAGGATGGCGTTGTGTCCTCCGGCGGCAGCCAGTTCGAGCGCGCGTTTGATGTTGGCCTGGCCTTTTACATCGGAGAAATCCACGTCATAATGGTTGACGTTGTTGAAAAACTCCTCGCGGGTATTCACTTCCACGGGTTGCAGATTCGAATCGCCGCTGAGAAACTCCACCGCTTCGCGCAGGTTTTCGACGCCATATACTTCGAGATCGTTGACCAAGGCGGCCTCGCGGGCGTTGGCCTTGGGCAATATGATGCCTTTGAATTTCTCTTTCCGGGCCTGAATGGCGATGGGCAGCGCGCCTTTGATGGGCCGCACACTGCCGTCTAACGACAATTCGCCCATGATGAGGTAGCGATCCAGGTGGTCGCAATACAATTGGTCGGTAGCGGCCATGTAGCCGATGGCGATGGGCAGGTCGTAGGCTGAGCCTTCTTTGCGGATGTCGGCAGGGGCAAGGTTGACCACAGTGCGCACGCGCAACATCTTGAAGCCGGAGTTTTTGAGCGCGGCCTCAATGCGCTGCGAGCCTTCGCGCACGGCGCTGTCGGGCAGGCCCACCATGAAATAGAACTGACTGCCCATAGCGACGTTTCCGCCGGTGTTGATCTCTACGGTGATGGTTTGGGCATCCACGCCATGTACGGCAGCGGCATAGGTTTTTACCAGCATAGGGGCACATTAAATTTTGCAATACCGCATCAACGGCGGGCGAAAGATAGGGATATTGCGGGGAATGGCAAGTGCCGGCCATGTTGTATCCGGGCATTTTCGCGGCGCCTTTATCGCGCAACGGCAGCGGCAATGCCTGCGGGCGCATGTTCGAGCGCCCGGAATGCCTGTACTATATGGCGTTGATTGTGGTAAATAACAAAGCGGAAGGTGTCGCCCAATTTCAGTTTTATCAAGGTGGAAATGCTGATGGCGGTTTTGGTGCGATTGATACTGACCGATTTTGACTGTTCCAACAGGTCCAGCATTTTTTCCTGTTGTTGCACCAAACGGTCAATCGCAGTTTTGTCCAGTCGGCTGCCGATGGGGTTTTTGTCTTTAAAAGTCTTCATTTTATTGAGCTTTTCTTTGGGCAGCATGCTCATGGCGAAGTAGTTGCCCAACAGCCCGCTTTTGAAAACGGGTTCCGGTTGGTGTCGGCTCTGCCGGATGCGGGTTTCAATTTCGGGCAGGTAAAAATCTCCGTAAAGACTGAGGTGTTCGATGCACTCCAATGTGCTCCAGGCATCGGGCGCCGGGCGCCGGTTGAGCTCTTCCGCCGGCATCTGTTTTAGCATTTCCAATTCTGTGAGAATTTGCTGCGTCCGGGCGATCAGATCGTCCCTCAGGGTATTTGCATTTGTCGTCATTTGTTTTTTTTGCGACAAAGGTCAGGCTTTTGCGGAGGATAAAAATTGATTGAAATCAAGTCTTTTTTATTCTCGATAGCGTTTCCGGAGTCATGCGCAGGTACGATGCGATGTATTTGTGAGGAATTTCCTGAAAAAGCTGCGGACTGCGGGCGAGTACTCTTTTGTAGCGTTCGAGGGGCGAGGAAGTCAGGATGTCCTGTTCCCGTTCCATTTGTTGGATGATAAGCAGTTCGAGAATGGTTTGCCAAAGTCGGAGGTTTTCCGCCGATTCGTGTACCAATGCCATGAAGGAGGCTTTTGAAATGGCTTTCAGTTCCGATTTTTTGATGGCCTGTATGTAGAACTCACTGGGCCGCCCGGTGAAGAACGAATCTAACAATGCAATGAAACTGTCTTTGTATCCGAATCGGATGGTGAGTTCTTCCGCTCCGTCCAATACAGCCACGCGCAGGCTGCCGCTCAGCACATAATAGATGTTGGTATCTGTGCGCTCCGGGCTTTTCAAATACTCATTCCGGTTGAGCGTGAACTGCCGTTCCCACAGGCCCTGCCGTTCGATGGCTTCAGAGAGTTGCTGGATGGCATTGGTCATGGTTGAATGCGGTTGTAGCCTACAAAATGCTTTCTTTGGCCGGTTCCTCATTCCATTCGCGCCCCAAAAAGATTCTGCCGTTGGCTTTTTTGCTACGCTTAACCCCATCTTCCCCCCAAGCGCCCCATTGTTTGAAAAAGAAAGCGATGCCCTGTTCGTCGCATTGCTTCTGCACATTCAGTGCCCATTCCGGACGCATGGGTCTTGCTTTAGCGCCACTTTCCCCTCCCACGATAACCCAATGAATGCCTTTCAAATCCAACGTACCGACATCAGCGATAAGCGGCTCTACTGATAGGAAACGAATTCGGGCAGGTATTGTACGCAGTATGTCAATCCGGTGCTTGGTTTTGGCCGACTCTACACTGACCCCCAACCACACGTTATCTGGGATCATACGAGAGCTACAATAATCCTGTAAAATCTCCTCTCGTTTGGTCAAGATTTGATAGCTGTGTTGCGGTGTATGTCTTATGACCTCAAACACCTTATCTAAAAAATCAAAAGGCATCCGTTCGTGGAATAAATCACTCATAGAGTTTACGAAAAATTTGGTGGCTTTTTTGATTTTGAAGGGCATCTCCAAGCGTTCCGGCATGAGCGTGAACTCGAAACCGTTCTCATAGCCTGGCGCCCCCATGGCCTTCAGCCGCTTAGCCATAGTTTCAGCATAGCAGTTTTTGCATCCTGCACTCACCTTGTTGCACCCTGTACTTGGGTTCCAGGTGGCTTCTGTCCATTCTATTTTTGAGTATTTCATCGCTGAATTCTTTTATAGGTAATGCGCCTTTTTCCCTTAAAAACCTTTTCGTAGGTCACTAAAGGAGATACCCCGTTGAAATCAATCAGCTTTTCTTTCTTCATCTTTTTCAACTCTTCCGCTGCATGGTTGCCTATATGACCCTCTGCCAGGGTAAAATCAAATGCCTCAAAGTTATCGGAGATACTGCCGGTCAATACTTTTTCTCTTAATCGTTGCTGAAATGATTCGATTTTGGTGAGGCGTTTGCCGGAAAATAAATCTAACTGAACTTTTTTTGTATCCTCATCAATGTCAAAGTTCATGCTACAGGATAGTTTTGTTATGGCAAATTTAAAACAATTTATTTTCTTTGCTCTTGAAAAATTGCAGCAATCCCCCTTTTCCCTACCTTTACCGCAAAAAGCGCATGAACCTCCTCCTGTTGGGCAACGGCGGCCGCGAACACGCCATCGCCTGGAAAATACGACAAAGCCCGCTGTGCAGCCGCCTGCTCATTGCGCCCGGCAACTCCGGCACGGCGGCCTGCGGCGAAAACGTGCCCGTAAAACCCACCGATTTTGAGGCGCTCAAACAATTGGCCCTCCGCGAAAATATAGACATGGTCATCGTCGGGCCGGAAGACCCCTTGGTGCAGGGCGTGTGGGATTTTTTCCGCCACGACGAGCAATTGCAGCACATCCTCGTAGTCGGTCCTTCGCAGGAGGGCGCGCGGCTGGAAGGCAGCAAGGCATTTGCCAAGGTGTTCATGCAGGAGTTCGGCATTCCCACGGCGGCTTACCGCGAGTTTGACGCCGGCAGTTTAGACGAGGGCCTGGCGTATATCGCCGCACATGCCACGCCCATTGTGCTGAAAGCCGACGGCTTAGCTGCCGGCAAGGGCGTCGTTATCTGCACGGATGCGGAAGAGGCGCAGCAGGAGTTTCGCGCCATGCTGGGCGGCAAGTTCGGCGCAGCGGGCGCACGGGTGGTGGTGGAAGCATTTCTCAGCGGCATCGAGTTTTCAGTTTTTGCGCTCACCGATGGGCAATCATACGCCATGTTGCCCGAAGCCAAGGACTACAAGCGCATCGGCGAGGGCGATACCGGCCTCAACACGGGCGGCATGGGCGCCGTTTCGCCCGTCCCTTTTGCCGATGCTACCATGATGGAAAAAGTAAAAATCCGCATCATAGAGCCTACTATCCGGGGCATTCGCGAGCGCGGCATGGCCTATCAGGGCTTTGTGTTTTTCGGCCTCATCAGCGTGGCCGGCGAGCCTTACGTCATCGAGTACAACTGCCGCCTCGGCGATCCCGAAACGGAAGTGGTGTTGCCCCGATTGGAGAATGATCTGGTGGAACTCTTCCTCGCGATGGGGCAGGGAAAATTGCAGGAAACGAGCATCCGTACCGATGTCCGTGCCGCTTCAACCGTGGTGTTGGTATCGGGCGGCTACCCGGAAGCCTACGACAAAGGCATTCCCATATATGGACTGGAGAAGGTAGAGGGCAGCATCGTTTTCCACGCCGGCATAAAGGACCAAAACGGCCAATTGCTCAGCGACGGCGGTCGTGTGATGGCCGTCACTTCGTATGGCGCCGACCTGCAGGAGGCGCTGAGCCGATCCAATACCAATGCGGAGCGCATACAGTTTGAGGGCAAATACTTTCGCAGGGATATCGGGTTGGACCTGGTGTAAGAATAGGGCAGGTGTGTATAACAAACAGAGGTAAGGGAACGGCGACAAACCCGTTCTATTGGGCGGGGATGGCAAGGACTAGGGATATGGGGGATGAGGTGCGGTTTAACTCCGGGAAACAAAAGCACAGGCATTTTTGTACTTTTGTTATCGAAAAAACAGTAAACATGGTTATCACAATTTATTTTCAATCGGAACAAGACCTCCAATGGCTGAACAAGATTGTGGATATGCTACGAAATGCGGCGGTCCGTTTTGAAGTGCAAGGTCTTCCTTATTCTGAAAACCAAGATTTGAAAAATCGTCGGCAGGCATTCCTGAGCGCTGTCCAGTCGAACGATGTTATCACCTCCACCATCGAAATGCCCAACCGAGAAGAGCGAAATGCCCGATAAATGCTTCTTGGACACCAATCTTTGGGTTTATCTCAAAGCCCAAAATCAGTCACCCGACGACCAGCGAAAGCGGCAAATCGTGGAGTTACTGATTTTGAACCTCCCGGAGATAGCTCTCTCGGCGCAGGTACTCAATGAATTAGCGAACGTTCTAATGAAGAAATTTGGCTTCACAGAAAGGGACATCGCGAAATTTATTGAGGAGATTTGTACCGAATTTGAAGTCGCTCCCCTTACGCCTGCCATCACGCAAAAAGCCTTGTCGCTAAAGGCTTTTTATTCATTGAGTTGGTTCGATAGCCTGATTGCGGCAGCAGCTTTGCTGGAGGGATGCAGTATCCTTACACGGAAGACATGCACGACGGATTGATAATTGAGAAAAAATTGAAGGTGGTGAATCCATTCAAACCTTAGAACAACTACCTCAAATATGTGGACAAGCAGGGGATAAAATGCCTGAGAACGGGCAATTTGTTATACACACGGAGGGTTAGCGGGGCGGATTTTTGATTATAGAAACCATTATCTTTGCGAAGTCGTTTTTTTAAAACCATGCCCAACCCGCGTTTTTCCATTTTTCAACTCAGCGACGCCATGCAAGGCCGCATATACGGCCAAGCCCCTGCGGGGGCGGTGGTGGAGCACCTGATCACCGACAGCCGCAACGTAGCGTTTGCGCCCGCGAGCCTGTTTTTCGCCTTGCCGGGGCCGCGCCGCGACGGGCATTCCTTCCTGCCCGATGCCTATCGCGGCGGCGTTCGATACTTTGCGGTTAGTATTGTGCCCGACCTGAACGAATACCCCGATGCCTGTTTTATCAAAGTATCCGACACCCTGGCCGCTTTGCAGGCACTGGCCGCCTGGCGTCGCCGGTTGTTCCATTCGCCGGTCATCGGCATCACGGGCAGCAACGGGAAGACCATCGTGAAGGAATGGCTTTTCCAACTGCTGCACCACGAGCGGCATATTGTGCGCAGTCCGCGCAGTTACAACTCACAAATCGGCGTTCCGCTGTCGGTGTGGCAATTGCAGCCGGGGCACGATCTGGCCCTGTTCGAGGCCGGCGTGTCGCGCAGCGGAGAGATGGCGCGCATTGCGCCCGTCATTGGGTGTACGATGGGCATTTTCACAGCGCTGGGCGATGCGCACAGCGAGGGGTTTCCATCCGTTGAAGCCAAGCTCCGCGAAAAATCGGAGTTGTTCCAATCTGCCCAAATCATTTTCTACGGCGCCGATGACAGCCGGGTGGACGCAGCCGTACAGGCCCTCGGCAAACCGGTATTTCGCTGGGGCGCATCTGCGGAAGCGGAATTGCGGCTCACGCGCACGGCGCCGTCTGCCGATCAGCGCAGCACGGTGCTGGAGGCTGTTTACCAGGGGCGGTTGATGGGGATTGAAATTCCGTTCAGCGATCGGGCTTCCATCCACAACGCGCTGCTCTGTTGGTGCGTGTTGTTGCATTTTAAAATTCCCGATCAGAGCATCCGCGAGCGCATGGCCCGGTTGGAGGCCGTGGAAATGCGGTTGGAAATCCGCGAAGGCATCAACGAATGTACGCTCATCAACGACAGTTACAATTCCGACCTCAACGCCTTAGCCATAGCGCTCGATGTGATGGCGAAGCAAGCCGCCGGCCGCCGCCGCACGCTCATCCTTTCCGACATTCTCGAAAGCGGCCGTGATGCCGAAAAGCTCTACACCTCCGTCGCCGACCTCTTGTGCGAAAAAGGCGTGCAGCGCGTATTCGCCATCGGCGCCCAAATTCAAGCGCTGCAAGGCAAACTGCCGCCCTCCGTTGAGACTAATTTCTTCCCGGATTCCGCCGACTTTTTGCGGCGCTGCGATGTGGATTCTTTTTCCAAAGAAATCATTCTCATCAAAGGCGCCCGCCGGTTTGGGTTCGAGCGCATTGCCGACCGACTGGCGCGCAAGGTGCATCAAACTTCGCTCGAAATCAACCTCAGCGCACTGGCGCACAACCTCCGCCAATTTCAGCAACTGCTCGCGCCCGGCGTGCGCACCATGGCGATGGTAAAAGCGGCGGCCTACGGCAGCGGCAGCGTGGAAACGGCCAAATTGCTCGAATTGCAACAGGTGGATTACCTCGCGGTGGCCTACGCCGATGAGGGGGTGGAATTGCGCCGCAGCGGGATCCGGCTGCCCATTTTGGTGCTCAATCCCGAAGAGGCCGTTTTTGATATGATGACGCGCTACCGCCTCGAACCCGAACTGTACAGCCTGCGCATCCTGCGTAGCTTTGCCCGGTTTAGCGCGGGCATGGAGGGACCGGTAGCGGTACATCTCAAAATAGAAACCGGCATGAACCGGCTCGGCTTTGCGGAGGAAGATTTGCAGGAAGCCGTTGCGGTGATGCAGGCGCATCCGCAACTTAGGGCAGCATCTGTTTTTTCGCACCTCGCTGCCTCCGAAGACCCCGCGCACGACGATTTTACGGAGCGGCAAGCGGCTCGTTTTGAAAGCGCCTATGAACGGCTCGCGCAAGGGTTGGGCCATCGCCCCATGCGGCACCTGCTCAACTCGGCAGGGATCGCCCGCTTCCCGCAATACCACTTTGACATGGTGCGCCTCGGCATCGGCCTGTATGGGTTCGATGCTTCGCCCCGACTGTTGTTGCAGCCGGTATTGAGCCTGCGGGCGGCCGTGTCGCAAATCAAAACCTTAGGCCCTGACGATACGGTCGGCTACGGCAGGAGGGGAACCGGCGCGCCCGGCACGCGCATTGCCACCATCAGCATCGGCTATGCCGACGGCCTGCTGCGCGCCGCCGGCAACGGCAAGTTTAGCGTTTTGATAAGAGGACAACGCGCCCCCCTCATCGGCAACGTGTGCATGGACATGTGCATGGCCGATGTCAGCAACATACCCGATGCCCGCGAGGGCGACCCGGTGACGGTGTTCGGCTCCGGATTGCCGCTGGAAGAACTGGCCCGCGCGCTCGGCGCCATTCCCTACGAAGTGCTCACCGGCATTTCTCCGCGCGTGAAGCGGGTGTATGTGCAGGAGTGAGTAAAAAGCCCGCTATGCCTTCAAAATTGTTATTTTTGCGCCCGAATAAAAATTTGCTTAGCCATGACCGTTAAATTTCTGACTGCTCTCTCCGTTGTATGCCTGCTGCCTGCATTGCTGGCGGCCCAGAAAAACGACCCGGTGTTGTTCACCGTCCACGAGACGCCGGTGCATGTGTCGGAGTTCAGCTACATCTATGCCAAAACCAACGGCCCGAATGCCGATTTCTCCCGCAAATCGCTGGAGGAGTATTTAGACTTGTACGTCAAGTTCAAGCTCAAAGTGCAGAAAGCACGCGACATGCAGATTGACACCGTTGCGAGCCTGCGCAGCGAATTGGACGGCTACCGCCGGCAATTGGCCGACTCCTACTTAGTAGATCGGGAAGTGACCGAAAAATTAGCCAAAGAAGCTTATGACCGCATTCAGCAGGATGTGGAGTTGTACCATATCTTTTTTGCCGCTCCCCGAAGCGCAGCGCCTGCCGATACGCTGGCACAATACGAGCGCGCCATGATGGTGAAGCAGAAAATAGAAGCCGGCGCACCGTTTGCCGAAATGGCCCGCGAACACTCCGACGACAAATCGGCGCTCACCAACGGCGGCCATGTGGGCTACATCACCGCTATTTTTCCTCCCGGTATGTACGAGTTGGAAAAAGCGGCTTACACCTTGCCGCTCAATAAATTGACCGGCCCCATCCGCACCGGCGGCGGGTATCACCTCGTGAAAATCGGCGGTCGCCGCCCGGCACGCGGAGAGATAGAAGTAGCGCACATCCTCATACGCCGCGAAAGCGAAGGCGACCCGCGGGCCAAAGCCCAGATTGACAGCATTTACCGTGCGCTGGAAGTCGGCGCCGATTTTGAAGAAATGGCCATTCAGCTTTCCGACGACAAAAACTCCGGGCAGCGCGGCGGCTACATCGGCTTTTTCGGTATCAACCGCTATGAGCCGGCTTTTGAAAATGCCGCTTTTGCCCTTCAAAAAGACAATGAATACTCCCGCCCATTTGAATCCACAGCAGGTTGGCACATTGTGCGCCGCATCAGCAAGCGCGACATTCAGCCTTTCAGCGTGGAAAAAAGCCGGCTGGAAGCCCGCATCAAAAACGACGATCGCTTTGAGGAAGCCCGCCGGGCCATGATCGAAAACATTCGCAAACAAAACAACTTCACTGAAAACCATGCGGTATTGCATCAATATGCAGAAACCTTAGACGAATCCTTCCTCACTTTCCGCTGGAAACCGGCCATTGAAAAAAATGAATCGGTACTGTTTACGCTGGGCAAGGAGTTCAAAGCAACCGTAGCCGATTTTGAGGAGTACCTGTCGCAGTCGGCCCGCAAACGCCTCCGCTACAACGGCACGCTGGAAGCCGCCCCGGCGGCCGAAATTCTGTACAAAGACTTCGTGGACGAATCCTGCCTCAAGTTTGAAGAAATGCACCTGTACGAAAAGTATCCGGAGTTTAAAGCCCTGATGCGGGAGTACGAGGAAGGTATATTGCTGTTTGAAGCCACCAATATGCAGGTGTGGTCGAAAGCCTCACAGGACAGCGCCGGGTTGGAGCAGTTTTTCAATGAGAAGCTCAAAGGCAAATATCGCTGGGAAGAGCGCGGCGTGGTGCAGCACTGGCGCCTGCAACCCGACGGCAAAGACCAACTCGGCGATGTGTTGAAATCGGCAGGTAAAACTTCCGCAGAGAAACTGCTGGAGCGCTTCAATGCAGGAGGCAAAGAACTGCTCAGTTTTGAAGAAAAAACATACGAGCGCAGCAAAGCTCCTACCGGCCTGCAAGGCGACAAATGGAAACCCGGTGCGCTGACAACAGCATCAGAAGAGCCCAAAACAAAGGAATGGACGTTCCTCAAACTCAATAAAATAATGCCGCCCGCCGACAAAACACTGAAAGAAGCCAGGGGCTACATCGTATCGGATTATCAGGACCATCTGGAGTCGAAGTGGGTGGAAGAACTGCGCAAAGAGTACAAAGTCAGCATCAACCGCGATGTGCTGGAGCGGCTCATCAAATCCTGATCTTATATGAAGAGGCGTTTTTTGTTGCCGGTTTTTTGTGTGGCCGTCTTGGCTGCCGCCGCCTGCGGAAGGCAATCGGAAAAGCTGAACGACAAACCGCTGGCGCGGGTATTCAACCGCACGCTCTACCTTTCTGACATGGAGGGCATGTTCCCGCCCGGCCAGGACAGCACGCTCATCATCAACTCGTATGTAGAGCGCTGGATTCGCGAAGCCCTGCTTTTGCAGGAGGCGGAGCGAAATATTCCGAGCGATCTCAATATTGACAAACTCGTACGCGATTATCGGGCGTCTTTGGTAAGACACAGCTACGAACAGTTTTTGGTGGAACAACTCCTGGATTCCACCGTGACGCGGGAAGAGCTGGAAGCATTTTATGAAAACAACAAAGAACAGTACCAGCTCGAAACGCCGATCATGCGCTGCTTCTTTATTAAAATTCCGCAGCCGGTATATAGGGCGGAAGAATTGCGGCGTTTGTGGAACAGCAACCGTGCCGACGACTTTCCCAAATTGGTGCAGTATTGTTCTCAGTTTGCCGAATCGCATTTGCTCGAAGACAGTACCTGGTACAAAGTGGAGGAAATCGCCGCCGAACTCCCGGAGGGGTTGGTATCCATTGAAAACCCGGGGTCTAAGCGGGAAATCACCGTGCGCGACGACCGCTACGAGTACTTTCTTAAAGTGTTCGAGTGGAAAAACCGCCAGGAAATTGCACCGTTCAGCTACATTGAAAACCAGGCCCGGCGCTTCATTTTGCGCCGTCGAATGGACTCCCTCGTAGAAGAAAAGAAAAACGAAATGTACGACGTGGAAATGCGCCGGGGAAATGTAGAAATATTCGACATCCGGTAATCGTAAAAACAACTCAGGAAATTATCATTTATGAATTCCAAGCTCACTCTTCTTATCGCCCTGCTTTTCCTTTTCGGCGCCTCAGCGTACAGCCAGCAACAGCGCGCCATCCTGGACAAAGTCATCGCCGTAGTCGGCAGCGAAATTTTATTGTTGTCTGATCTGGAAGAGCAATATGCGCTCATAGAGGCGCAAAGCGGCGTGCTACCGCCCGATGCGCGGTGCAATATCTTAGACAACATCATGGTGTCCAAGCTGCTGCTCAACCAAGCCAAGCTGGATAGTATTGTGGTAGCGGAGGCCGAGGTAGAAGAGCAACTCAATGCCCGTATAGACCGCATCATGGCTTATATGAACAACGATGTGGCCAATTTTGAAAACTACTACGGCCAAACCGTGAGCGAGGTGAAGGATCAGTTTCGCGAGGACTTGAAGAATCAAATCCTCACCGAGCGCATGCAGGGGCAGTTGCAGAGCGGCATCTCCATCACGCCGGCAGAAGTGAAAGCGTTTTTCAACAAAATACCCCGCGACAGCCTCCCTTATTTCAATGCAGAAGTGGAGGTGGGCGAAATCGTTTACAAACCCAAAGTGAATCCCGGAGAACGCCAAACAGCCATTGATAAATTGACGGAGCTTCGCAAACGCATCGTGGACGGCGGGGAAGACTTTGCCGAACTGGCCCGGAAATTCTCCGACGACGGCGGCTCGGCACGCGCCGGCGGCGACCTCGGCTGGACCAAGCGCGGCATTTTTGTACCCGCATTTGAAGCTGCTGCTTACAAACTGGAAAAGGATGAAATATCGCCCATTGTAGAATCCGAATTCGGATTCCACATCATCCAATTGCTCGACCGGCGGGGCAATACCATCCACACCCGCCATATCCTCATCAAACCCGACATCACCGACGAAGACCTTCAGGCAGCCCAAAATTATCTGGACTCTGTTCGTCAACTCATTCTGTCCGATTCCGTCACGTTCTCTCTCGCCGTGAAGCGCTTCTCCCACAAAGAAGTTCAGAGCTACAACAATGACGGCCGCATGGTAAACCCCGCTACCGGCAATACCTTTTTTCAGGTGAATGAATTAGACCCCGACATCTATTTCGCCATTGACACCCTGAAAGTGGGCGGCATCACAACGCCCTTTGAATTTACAGGCCCCGACGGAGAGACCTATTACCGCATCGTGGTGTTGCAGTCGCGTGTACCGCCGCACCGGGCCAGTCTGGCGCAGGATTATTCCAAAATCCAGAAAGCGGCCGTGGAAGCCAAAAAGAATGAGCACATCGCCAAGTGGATTGCCGAAAAAATGAGCAGCACCTATGTGCATTTCGATCCGGCATACAAAGATTGCAGGGAATTGGCAAAGTGGAAAAGCAGCACGTCGAATCCCTGAGTGCAATTTTTTCTCTTTGTGTGAATCGCATCACAAACTTACATGGTATATTTCAGCCAATTTTGCGCTGCAATTGTTAATTGCACGATGAACGCCGTTTTCAAAATCTCTAATCAGGAATTGGACCATGAAAGTCGAACAAATCTATACCGGATGTCTGGCCGAAGCGGCCTACTACATCGAAAGCGAAGGCGAAGCCGTCATCATTGACCCGCTGCGCGAAACCCAGCCCTACATTGAAAAATTAGAAAAAGAAGGCGCCGTACTGAAGTACATTTTTGAGACGCACTTCCATGCCGACTTCGTATCGGGGCACCTCGATCTGGCCCAAAAAACCGGAGCCACCATCGTTTACGGCCCCGGCGCCAAAACGGAATTTGACAAACACGAAGCCGCCGACGGGGAAGAAATTCGCCTCGGTAAGGCCACTTTTAAAATACTGCACACGCCGGGCCACACCCCCGAATCTACTACCTTTTTGCTCCGGGATGAATCGGGCAAAGACTACGCCATTTTTACCGGCGACACCTTGTTCATCGGCGATGTAGGCCGCCCCGACCTGGCGCAGAAATCAGGCTCGGTGACCAAAGAAGACCTCGCCGGATGGCTCTACGACAGCCTCCGCAACAAGATCATGCCCCTCGCCGACGAGGTGATTGTGTATCCTGCACACGGCGCCGGTTCTGCCTGCGGCAAAAACATGAGCAGCGATACCTGGGACACGCTGGGCCGCCAAAAACAAAGCAACTACGCCCTGCGCGCCGATATGACGAAGGCCGAATTCATCGCCGAAGTAACCGCCGGACTGATGCCGCCGCCGCAGTATTTTGCCAAAAACGCCATGCTCAACAAAAAGGGCTACGG
This sequence comes from Saprospiraceae bacterium, assembly GCA_019638385.1. Classification (GTDB taxonomy): domain Bacteria; phylum Bacteroidota; class Bacteroidia; order Chitinophagales; family Saprospiraceae; genus UBA2329. The sequence goes on from JAHBTW010000013.1 coordinate 68,650, forward strand.
CAGTTTCGATAATGTATTGCAACGCGGCGCAGCAGCGCTCAGCCCATCCGCTTTTGAAGCGGTGGTGGACAGCGAGGGCGCGCTCATACTCGATACGCGCCACGAGGATGTGTTCCATCAAGGGTTTATTCCCGGTTCTATATTCATCGGGATAGACGGCACTTTTGCGCCCTGGGTCGGTTCGCTCGTGGTTGACCTGCATCAGCCCATCGTCATCGTTGCGCCCGAAGGCCGGGAAGAGGAGGTCGTTACCCGCCTGGCCCGCGTGGGCTACGACAATACGCTCGGCTATCTCGAAGGCGGCATTGGGGCCTGGAAAGCCGCCGGCAAAGAGTTGGACACCATCGAATCCATCACTGCCGACGAGTTGGCGCTCCGGCTCCGGGCCGGCGCAGTGGAGCACTACTTAGACGTGCGCAAACCCACCGAATACCTCTCTCAGCATGCCGAAGAAGCCGAAAACTTCCCGCTCGACTACATCAACAGCAATATGCAGCGCCTCAACCCCAAGAATACTTATTATGTGCAGTGCCTTGGCGGTTATCGCTCCATGATAATGGCCTCCATTCTCAAAGCGCGCGGCTTCCGCAATGTGATAGATATATCCGGCGGCTGGCGCGCGGTGGAGGAATCGCAGGTGCCGAAAACGGAATTTGTGTGCCCCACTACCATTCCGCAGGAAGTGATTGACGAGGCGATGGATGCCGTCATTTAAACGGGGAGAAAAAGAACCGCTATGGCGCGCATTTCACCCATTCCAGTAGAGGAGGCCGAATCAGACCTGAAAGCCGCTTTCGAGCGGCATGTGATCGAATACAAGGCCCGGATCACCAACATGAAAGCCACGCTCGGCCACTCACTGCTGGCATTCGAGGCGTACATGCAATGGTATCCGTTGTATGCAGCGGTGCAGCGCATCCTCGGCAATCGCCTCGCGTATTTATTTGCTCATGCCATTTCCACCGCTTCCAACTGCCCGCTGTGCAGCACTTTTTTTAGAAAAATCATCATTGATGCAGGCGAAAAACCGGAGGAACTGCAACTGACCGGACAGGAGCAACTCCTGCTCGACTTCGGCAGTCAAATCGCCCAATCGCAAGGCTATATCCCGGAAGAGATGTACCGTCGGGTGAGCGTTCTTTTTTCAAAAAAAGACATGGTGCTGCTCATCGCTTTTGCGGGGCAAATGATTGCCACCAATGTTTTTAACAACGCGATAGAAACCGAGATTGACGAATACCTGGCGCCCTACCTACCGGGGGAAAAACCTTTTTGACAATGGCAAACGGTCTCCACAACAAAACGGCATTCATTACCGGCGCGGCGCATGGGCAGGGCAGGGCCACCGCGCTTGCCCTGGCGAAGGAAGGTGCGCGCATCATCGGCTTCGACATTGCCAGGCCGCAATCGTACCCCGGCTACTCCCTCGGCTCAGCCGATGAATTGGAGTCGCTGAAAACCGAAATTGAACAGGCCGGCGGGCAAGCGCTTATTTTTCAGGGAGATGTGCGCAGCGATGCCGATATCGCCAGGGCGGTGGACGGCGGCGTAGCGGCTTTCGGCAGCATTGATATTTTGTTCAACAATGCCGGCATCTGCGCTTACGGCCTGTCGCACGAGCTGCCCGAAACGGAGTGGGACGCCATGCTTGACATCAATCTTAAAGGCCCCTGGATGGTGGCCCGGCGCATTATTCCCATCATGATAGCGCAGCGTTCGGGTGTCATTATCAACAACTCTTCCGTTGCCGGGCTGCGCGGCATGAATCGCCTGAGCCACTATGCCGCTTCGAAATGGGGCCTGACCGGCCTGACCAAATCCTGGGCCATCGAATTGGCGCCGCACAACATCCGCGCCATTTCCATCCACCCCACCGGAGTAAATACCCCGATGAACGACGGCCTGGCCGCATTGGAGGGCCTGACGCCCAAAGAAGTAGCGGAGCGATCGGCCGGCAACCTCCTGCCCGTGCCCTGGGTAGAAGCTGAAGACGTGGCCAAAGCAGTGGTGTTTCTCGCTTCCGATGACGCCCGCTATATCACCGGCTCGCAATTTGTGCTGGATGCGGGGCTTTTGTCGCGGTGAGAATAAAGACCGCCCGATCATTTTGAACCCTGCGGTACGAACCGTGTTATGTGGTGGTTGCCGAATCTTCCCGTTCAAAATACCCGGCGCAATTTTGTTTATTGCGGCAATTAGCAGAATTTCGCCCGCAAAATGATCCGCACATGAGTATGGTAGAAGCGAAAGTACCCACGATAGGAGAGTCCGTCACGGAGGTTACGTTGTCGAAATGGTTAAAACCCAATGGCGCTTATGTTACGCTTGACGAACCGATCTGCGAGTTTGAATCAGACAAAGCGACGCTCGAATTTCCTGCCGAAGCGTCGGGCATCCTCACCCACGTCGCCGAAGAAGGGCAAGACCTGGAAATCGGCGCATTGGTAGCTCGTATAGATACGAGCGCCGTGAAACCGGAAGCTGCTGCCCCCGCGCCGGCGCCCAAAGCAGAAACACCGGCTCCTGCTGCGCCGCCCGCCGCTGCGCCTGCTTCGCCGGTTGCCGCTACTTATGCGAGTGGTCACCCTTCTCCCGCAGCATCTAAAATATTGAAAGAAAACGATATAGCGCCCGCGGCGGTAGCCGGCACAGGCCGCGACGGCCGCATCACCAAAGAGGATGCGCTAAAAGCCGCAGAGCAAAAACCGACGGCCCCGTCGCCCGCTCCCGCTCCTCCTGCTGCGCCGGCGCCGGTTGCGCATCAGGCGTTCAGCCGTGGAGAGGAGCGCAAAAAGATGAGCCGTATGCGGCGCACCATCGCCACCCGTTTGGTGAGGGCCAAAAACGAAACGGCCATGCTCACCACCTTCAACGAGGTGGACCTGACCGAGGTAATGGCCCTGCGCGCTAAGTACAACGAGCGTTTCGAAAAGAAGTACGGTATCAAACTGGGCTTCATGTCGCTTTTTGCGAAAGCCTGCGCCAAAGTACTTATGGAAATGCCCGACGTGAATGCGCGCATCGAAGGCGACGAAGTCGTCTATCACGATTATGTGGATATTTCAATCGCCATTTCCACGCCCAACGGCCTGGTGGTGCCTCCGGTACACAACGTGGAGTCGCTGAGCTTTGCCGACATTGAACTCAAAATCAAAGAACTCTCCGGCAAGGCTCGCAACGGCACGTTGTCTTTAGAAGAAATGCAGGGCGGCACTTTCACCATTACCAACGGCGGCGTATTCGGCTCGCTCATGAGCACGCCCATCCTCAACGAACCGCAATCGGCCATACTCGGCATGCACGCCATCAAGGAGCGTCCTATGGCTGTGAACGGGCAGGTCGTGATCCGGCCTATGATGTATTTGGCCCTGTCATATGATCACCGGGTGATAGACGGCAGTACGTCAGTCACCTTTTTGGTAAAAGTGAAAGAACTGCTCGAAGACCCGGGCGCGCTGTTGCTGGGGCTGTAGAATCGCGAGATACCTTTTTTGTAAAATGACGAAGGCGCTGAGAATGGATGTTCTCAGCGCCTTCGCGATTTTGGGGTAAAACCCCCGCATTACGCCAATAGCGGCGCCAGAATAAGCGCTACGATAGACATAAGCTTGAGCAGGATGTTCAGCGAGGGCCCGGAAGTGTCCTTAAACGGATCGCCTACGGTATCACCTACCACGGTTGCTTTGTGCGGATCGGAGCCTTTGTAGTACATCTTGCCGTTGATCTCCACGCCGCCTTCAAACATCTTCTTGGCGTTGTCCCATGCACCGCCGGCGTTGGACTGGAAGATGGCCATGAGTACGCCGGCCGACGTTACGCCGCCCAGCAAGCCGCCCAGCATCTCTTTGCCGCCGAGGAAGCCGATGATTACCGGCGATAGCACTGCGAGCAGGCCCGGAATGACCATTTGGCGAATGGCTGCTTTGGTAGAGATTTCGACACAACGGCCATATTCTGCTTTGCCGTCGGCTGCATCGAATACCTTGCGGTCGGCTTCACTCCACTCGTCCATATCTTTGCCGTCGTTTTTGCGCATCAGTGCAAGCGCGGCCTTCAATTCGGGAATATCGGCAAACTGACGGCGCACCTCCTGGATCATATCCATAGCGGCTTTGCCCACCGCGTTCATTGCCAGAGAGGAAAACAGGAATGGCAACATGGAGCCAATCAGAAGACCCGCCATTACTTTCGGATTGGAAATGTCAATAACCTGAATGTCGGCTACCTGCATGTAGGCGGCGAAAAGTGCAAGGGCAGTCAATGCAGCAGAACCGATGGCGAATCCTTTGCCGATGGCGGCGGTGGTGTTGCCTACGGCGTCGAGCTTATCGGTACGGGCGCGTACTTCTTTGGGCAGTTCGCCCATTTCAGCAATGCCGCCTGCGTTGTCGGCGATGGGGCCGTACGCGTCAACAGCCAACTGGATGCCGAGGTTGCTCAACATACCCACGGCGGCAATGGCGATACCGTACAAGCCGGCAAAGTGGTGCGCGCCGATGATGCCCAGTGCGAGGATGAGAATCGGAATAGCGGTGGACTGCATGCCCACGCCGAGACCGGCGATGATGTTGGTGGCAGCGCCTGTGAGCGATTGTTTTACAATACTCTTCACCGGGCGGGTGCCGGTACCGGTATAAAATTCAGTAACCATACCGATGCCGAGGCCGGCTACCAAACCGATGATAACGGCTACGAAAATACCGGTAGAAGTAAATTCTTTACCACCGAAGCTCCAGGTGTCGGGCATAATGGCTTTCACCACAAACCAGGTGGCCACCAGCATGAGGCCGCTGGCGAGTAATTCGCCGGTGTTGAGCGCTTTCTGCGGATCGCCGCCTTCTTTTACTTTTACAAAGAAAGTACCGATGATGGAGGTAACAATGCCGATGCCCGCCAAAAACAAGGGGAGCAATACGGCGTTGAGGCCGCCGAGGTCGAGCGATGCGCTTTGGAATTCACCCAGTGTGATGAAAGCGGCGCCCAATACCATCGTACCCACGATACTGCCCACATACGACTCGAACAAGTCGGCGCCCATGCCGGCTACGTCGCCCACATTATCGCCCACGTTGTCGGCAATGGTAGCGGGGTTGAGCGGGTGGTCTTCCGGAATACCGGCTTCCACTTTGCCCACGAGGTCGGCGCCTACGTCGGCAGCTTTGGTGTAAATACCGCCGCCCACGCGCGCAAAGAGCGCGATAGAAGAAGCGCCGAAGGAAAAGCCGGTGATGATGGTGATGACCTGCGTCACATCCTCCGCCGTGCTCGTGCCGAACATATTACCATATATAATAAAGAGGATGCTCAGGCCCAATACGCCCAGGCCGACCACGCCCATACCCATGACGGAGCCGCCCGCAAAGGCAACTTCCAGCGCTTTGCCGAGGCTGGTGCGCGCGGCATTGGTGGTGCGTACATTGGCTTTGGTGGCTACGCGCATACCAATGAAACCGGCCAGTGCCGAGCAAAAAGCGCCGATGAGAAAGGATACCCCGACTAACCAGGATGATTTTTGGGGATCGGCTGATACGGCCAGCAGTACGGCTACGACGAGCACGAAAACAGCCAGCACGCGGTATTCCGCTTTGAGGAATGCCATAGCGCCTTCCGATATGGCTTTGGCGATGCGCTGCATGCGCTCTGTGCCTTCTTCCTGCTTGCTTACCCAGGCAGAACGCCACAGCACATACAGGATAGCCAACACGCCGAAAACCGGAACGATGTAGAGGAGATTTTGACCCATAATACAATTGATGTTTAAAGTGGTTTCTAAATACAAACAGGCGCTGCATGGCCTGCCCTGCTTTGTTTGCGGCTGCAAAGCTAATGGAAATTTAGCTTTTCGCAAAAATGCCCTCAAAATGGCACAGCAGTTTATGCCCCTGAAATTTTATTGGCCACTTTCTGTTCCGGAACAATCCAAAACCGGCATTCAAACGTTTATTGCAAAAACTCATCGAGCACATGAATTGGAGAAGAATGATCGTACCCGCGCTGTTTTTGCTTTTCGCAGGGCAGGTACAAGCCGCTTATCTGCTCATCCCAATGGATGAAAAGGCACAAAAGAATCACCTCAAAGCCTACGGCATCACCTACTGGGTACTCGATCAGGGTGTAGAAGCCTGGTGGTTGCTCAATTACCGGGGCGGTAGTTTTGCATTCCAACACGACAAACGCTTCGAGCGCGAGTGCCTGACCCGCGGCGTGAGCTTCGAGGTCATCCCCGATGCGCAGTTCAACAAAATAGTGGCCGATATTTCCAATCAGGAAATCAATCAGGAGGTCGTTAAGCTGGAAGTTGCGCCCAAAATTGCCGTTTATACCCCCGACTTCAACGAACGAGGCGACCGCATCCAACCCTGGGATGACGCCGTGACCCTCGTACTCACCTATGCCGAGATACCTTATGAAGAAGTGTATGACCGCGAGGTGATTGGCGACCAGTTGGCCAAATACGACTGGCTGCACTTACACCACGAAGACTTCACCGGTCAATACGGGCGGTTTTATCGCTCTTACAGCAGCACCCACTGGTACCGCGAAAATGTGCGCCGTTCGGAAGAGTTGGCGCGCAGCCTCGGTTTCGATAAGGTGTCTCAACTGAAATTGGCCGTTGTGAAGCGGATCAGAGAGTACATCGGCGGTGGCGGATTCATGTTTGCCATGTGTTCGGCTACTGATACTTACGACATTGCCTTAGCGGCGGAAGGCGTGGACATCTGCGCCAATATTTACGATGGCGACCCGGCCGATCCCGCCGCCCAGCAGAAATTGGATTTTAGCAAAACGCTTGCCTTCCGCGATTTTACTTTGGTGAAAAACCCTCTGGAATACGAGTTTTCCAATATTGACCGCCCCGCCATGCCTTCCGTTGTTCCCGAGCAGGACTACTTCACACTCTTTGATTTCTCCGCCAAATGGGACCCCGTACCCACCATGCTCACTCAATGCCATACGCGTACGGTGAAAGGCTTTATGGGCCAAACCACGGCCTTCAAGCGGAACCTCATCAAGCCCGATGTGCTTGTCCTCGGCGAAAACAAACCGGCGTATGAGGCGCGTTACATCCACGGAACTTTCGGGCAGGGCACCTGGACTTTTTACGGCGGCCACGACCCCGAAGACTACCGCCACTATGTGGAAGACCCGGATACCGACCTCAATCTGCATCCCAACTCGCCCGGCTATCGGCTCATTCTCAACAATATCCTCTTCCCCGCCGCAAAGAAAAAAGAACGCAAAACCTGATTTTTTTAGCTGCGAGCTGTGATTTTCTCCCACAGCTCGCAGTGCGCAGCTAAAAACCGCTATTACCTGTGAGCACATTCACTCTCCCGACCACCGACACAAAAAGAAAAATAACCATGTCATCTTCTGCCATGCGAATACTGCTCAGCCTGCTCCTTCTGGCAGGCGGCTTTGCCGGCGGTGTTGCCTGGAAAGGCCGTGCCGAGCAACCTCAATCAGAACTAGCCCAGCCGGCGGCAACCGACGACGCGGCAACCGACGATGCCGGGGCTGCCAACCTCGCGCCTGACAACAACCTGAATGCTGCCGAAATGGCCACCATCCGCTTGTTTGAAAATGCGGCGCCTTCGGTGTGTTATATCACCACGACCAATGTGGGATACGATATTTTCACCCGCAATGCCACCGAAATTCCGGCAGGCACCGGCTCTGCTTTTGTATGGGATCGCAACGGCCATATTGTGACCAACTATCACGTTATTCGCAATGCCGACCGCGCCACCGTCACGCTCGCCGACCGCAGTACCTGGCCGGCCCGCTTAGTGGGCAAAGCCCCGGAGAAAGACCTCGCCGTGCTCAAAATTGACGCGCCGGTAAGCGCTTTGCGCCCCATCCCCGTCGGCGCCTCCGACAACCTCCGCGTGGGGCAATCGGTATTTGCCATCGGCAACCCTTTTGGATTAGACCAAACACTCACCACCGGCATTGTGAGCGCCCTGGGCCGCGAGATACAATCGGTAGCCGGCGTTCCCATCCGCGATGTCATTCAAACCGATGCGGCCATCAATCCCGGCAATTCCGGCGGACCGCTGCTCAACTCTTCCGGGCGGCTCATCGGCGTCAATACAGCCATTTACAGCCCTTCCGGCGCATCGGCCGGCATCGGGTTTTCCATTCCCGCCGATGTGGTTCAATGGGTGGTACCCGAACTGATTCGCTTCGGGCGCATCATGCGTCCCTCGCTTGGAGTGGAATTTGCGCGACAGTCGTTTGTGCAACGGCTCGGCCTGGAAGGCGCGCTCATCATTGATGTCATCAAAGGAGAAGCCGGCGACCGGGCCGGCATACGCCCCACGGTGCGCGAACGCAACGGAGCCATCCGGCTGGGTGATATCATCGTGGCGATCAACAAGGATAAAATTGCCTCTTACAGCGATGTGGTGCTGGCCTTGGAAAAGTATCAGCCCGGCCAAACGGTTCAACTGACCCTCTTGCGGGACGGCAAAGAAATGACCGTGGATTTGCGCTTGGATGCTGCAAAGTAGCGCATCTTTGCGCCATGAGTACCCTGCTTCAATTTCTCCGGTTTTGCATCGTCGGCGCAGGCGGTATGGTAGTGGATTTCGGCGTCACGTTTCTGTTGAAAGAAAAATTCCGGCTCAATAAATATGCGGCCAATTCCATTGGATTCAGTCTGGCTGTTGTCAATAATTTTTTGTGGAACAAATACTGGACATTCCATGATCGCAGCGAGGAGGTGGGGATGCAGTTTCTGCTATTTCTCGCCATTTCCAGCGCGGGCCTGTTGCTCAACAACGGCGTTATTTACCTGCTGCTCAATCGTTGGAAGATGAACTTTTACCTCTCCAAATTTTTTGCCACCGGCGTAGTCACCGCATGGAATTTTTTGGCCAATTACCAGTTTACTTTTCATGCGGGATAGCGGGGCTACCGGGCATTTTTTGTTTCACGCAACGCCGCAACGCTCGCAACGTTCAATCTTTTTTGTTTCACGCAACGCCGCAACGCTCGCAACGTTCAATCTTTTTTATTTCACGCAACGCCGCAACGCTCGCAACGTTCAATCTTTTTTATTTCACGCAACGTCGCAACGCTCGCAACGTTCAATCTTTTTTATTTCACGCAACGTCGCAACACTCGCAACGTTCAATCTTTTTTATTTCACGCAACGTCGCAACACTCGCAACGTTCAATCTTTTTTATTTCACGCAACGCCGCAACGCTCGCAACGTTCAATAAGACTCTTAATGCCTAAAAGCGAGGCATTTTTGCAGCGCTGTGTGAAAAATGTATAGTGTATGAGTAATATGGGTTCATTTACTCCGTCTTTTTTCAAGAATCCCTTTAAGCGTACTAAGCCCCGGCAACAACAACCCTGCCGCCGCAATTCCCATAAACCCCAAAGAAATAATCAACTCATGCAATGGGGCCGTCGCGCCCGCCCAACCGATCGTCACGGTGATGATCAGGCAAAACGAGCTGAATGCCAGCAGGCGAAGGATGATTTTTTTGTCCGGCCCGATACCGAGTTCTTTGCGCAAGAGATACAATTCGCCGCCGAACACAGCAAACTGGGTAATGCAGGTGGCTACTGCCGCGCCCCATGCCTGCCCGCGGGGAATGAGCAGGGCATTGAGCGATATGTTCAACACCAAACCGCCGGCAAACAGCACATTGAGGCGCTTCAGGCTTTCATTGGCCGTGAGCAGGGTGCCATACACATACATGCCGCACACCGGGATGAAACTCCACATCAGCACGCCCAGCACCCAACCGTAATAGGCATCGCCCCGATGATACAGCAGGCGCATGATGTCCTCTCCGTACCACCAGCAACACAAGGCTAAGGGCAGCGCGCAGGCAAATAATAACGAGAAGCTGAAATGCGCCATATCTTCGACGCGCTCGCCGGTTTTCAGCATGCGGGCAAAAATGGGCAGGAGCAGCCCCGCGAACAAAAACCCGATGATATTGGCCGCGTCTAAGAGTCGGTAAGCAGCCGCATAAATACTCGCTTCCACCGGACCGTCGGGCAGGAGCTTTTCAATCATCACGGCATCCACGCGGGTATAAACCGTCATGAGAAACACCGCGAGCGCATAAGGGAAACTGCGGCGGAAAAACACCCGCAAAAAGGCCGGTCGAAGCCGAAACTGCCACTGCCCCAGACGACCGTGCAGCACACCGAATGCAATAACCGCCGTGGCGACCAGCGCTGCCGTTTGCGCCCACACGAAGTATTCGATACGAAATTGCGCCCGCATCGCCGGCAGCCACAGCAATGCCCCGCATACGATTATCACCAGCAGCCGGTCGAGCGCCGAGAGCACGCTGTCTATGCGGTACATGCCCAGGCCCGCCACATTGGAGCGCAGGAAGAGCACCAGAGAAGTGAGCGCCTGATTCAGGCATATAACCCAAAGCAGGCCGTTGTGCCAGGGAGCGTGGCCCCATATTGCAGACACGACAAACACCAGTACGGCAAACGCAAGGCTGAGCGCCGCCTTCAGCGCCAGCAGATTCGGAAAGTATTTGCGGAGTAAATGCCGGTGCTGGGAGAGGTTGCGGCTGTTGTAATAGGCAATACCGAAGTCGTTGACAATTTGAAACAGCCACACAAAATTGAACAGCGCGAAGTAGTAGCCGTAGTCGCCGGGCGGCAGCACATTTTGTACCGTGCGATCAATGCCGAAAATGTACAACGGCTTGATCAGCAAATTGATGCCGATGAGAAAAACGATATTGATCAGAAACTCCCGCTTCATGGCCGGCAATTTCCGCATTTTTATGGCCAATGCAGCGACTTATTGCTTGAAAACCTTCCGGCCCCACAGCAGCACCTGAAATCCATATGCCCCCAGCCAGTCGAGCAACGCGGCGAAAGACAAGGCGCCCAGCGCGGCATACGGCTTCACCATCCGTAGGTTGATGGCAAAAAACTCATAACATACGAAGTCGGCTACCACAAAAACCGTATGGATACAAAACAGCAGGAAAAACAGCTTGAGCAAATTGCGGAGGTAAAACACCAATTTGGCTTCGGCGCGGTTGTGCAATTCCTTCGACTTGCGCCGCACATAGCGATAGGCGAAATACAGGTATGCAAAAAAGGTGCTCAGGTACAGGGTCTGCTCGAATGCGCCGAAAAACGGATTGAAAAACCGCCGTCCGTATTCGCTTTTGTAATCTGTATCGGTAAAAAACATCCATACGAAAAACAGCAGTTGGAGGAGCGGCAAAGCGAAGTGCTTCATGTCCGTCCAACGCAGCCGGTAAGCGGGATAAAGGGATAGTTTCACATGGTAAAACAGCAGTGGCGGCAAAGCCAATGTGAAGTATATCGGCAGGAAATGCAGTTCAGGAAATTTCAAAAAAACGCCTGTGAGCGTGAGCAGTGCGTTCAACAAAGTGCATCCGAATGCGAGCAACAACAGGCCGTAGAAGGCATTGGCACGCCGGTCGCCGGAACGTTTGAAAAAAAACAAAAAACCGATCATCAACCCTTGGGCCATGCTTAATGCCATGACGGCTAAGAACAAATAATATAAGATGGTTTCCAGGTTCATCGGGCAAGTTTGCGCGCATTGATGGACGCGAATGCAAACTTACAAAAAAGCCGCAAGCGCCGCTTCGCACAACCGATAGCCGATACATTAACATCGGCTTAACGAGCGTTTTCGCCGATAAGGCGTTTAGCATCTGTCGGAAAATAGTTTGTCATTTCTGACGGAGTTCGTTTATACAAACCAATATAACTTGCCATGTTGAAAATTATGACCACGATCGCAGCGGCTCTGCTGCTCACCGTTGCACTGCCCGCGCAGGGACTGAAGGACATTATGAATAAGGCCAAATCTCAGGTGACCGGCAGCCTCTCTCAGGATGAGATCGGCTCGGCCCTCAAAGAGGCGCTCAACAACGGCGTCGGCGAAGCGGTAAGCTTTCTATCCACGCCCGACGGCTACTACAAGAGCATTTACAAAGTACTCTTGCCCGAAGAAGCCCAACAAGTAACCGCCAAGCTCAAAGCCGTTCCGGGATTTGAAAATGTAGAAGACCAACTCATCGAGAAGATGAACCGCGCCGCCGAGGATGCCGCCGCACAAGCCAAGCCCATTTTCCTCAGCGCCATCAAGCAGATGACCTTTCAGGATGCCATGAACCTGCTAATGGGCGAAAAGGACGCAGCCACCCGCTATTTGGATCGCACCACTTCCGATCAGCTCTACAACGCATTCAAACCGATCATTGTGGAGGCATTGGACAAAGTGAATGCCCGCGAATACTGGCGCGGCGCCGTAACGGCCTACAACCGCATCCCGCTCGTGAAGAAGACCAACCCGGAGTTGGACGACCACGTCACGCGTATGGCGTTGGTCGGCCTGTTTGCATTGGTGGAAAAGAAAGAAGCGGACATCCGCGCTAATCCGGCTGCCCGCTCCTCTGAGCTGCTCAAAAAAGTGTTTGCCAAGCAGGACAAGTAAGCCAATAATTCAGCCTACTTTTTAATCGGCAATTCGTTTACTCGGCGGCCTACCTGATAGCCATGTCGCACGCCTTCTACGGCGTCCATTCGGAAGTGTACGCCGAGCGGAAGTCTGGAGTAGGCATTTTCTTCTGCCATTTGCCGGAACGAGTTAAAGGAGCGCGGCATACCGAGGAAGTCGGTGCGATCCTTATGGCTTTCGTCCTGCATGGCGTAGTTTTCTCCAAAAATGTTGCTGAGCACCTCAGCGGCAGCAGCCCCGAAAGTGGCATGGCCGGAAGGATAAGCAGGAAAACTGGGCGTGAACGGGTTGTGCGGCTCCCAATTCGGATTAATCAACCGGCGAATATAACTCACCGGCCGCTCGATGTTATATACATATTTTGAATGCCAGCAAGCCACTCCGGCATCATTGAGCGCAAGTCCCACTTTGAGGCAGGTGTAGAGTGCGAGGTCCAGATCGGCGTTTTCTCTTCGAAGCACTTGATTGGCAATGGCAATAAAACGGCTCGGCGGGCTGAAGGTGAGGTTGAGCGCGTCATCGCTCCAGAACTCGGCAATCCACTGTTGTTCAAAGGTAAGCGCGGGCGTGTTCATATTGTGTACCACCATAGCTTCCGTGCGCAAGAGCGAGCCTTGCTGCTCGCTGAAGGGCAGTGGAGGGAGCGCCAATTTATCGGTAGGCCGAATGGCAAAAGTGCGCGCGTCGCCCCAATAGGGAAACATACCACGACCATAATCGGGAAAAGTCGGCTGCCAAAGCCCCGGACCATTTGGCGGGAAATAAGTAACCGGGCGGGCATTCAAAAAAGCATTGTGTCCCACGAGGTCGCTCGCCGACCATTGAAACACGGCATTAGCCACACTTTCTCCGTAGCGCTTCGAGCGTTCAAATACGCTCCTCGGAATTCGTTGAATGGCGGCTTCGTCATTTTTTGCCTCTAATTGATAAATCTGAAACTTCAAATCGGAGGCAACATGCGGAAACAACTGCTTCATCAGAAAAGCATAAGAGGCATTCACCACAGTAGGCCAGTGGTATGCTTCGCCGGTTTGTACGGGCGGAATGGTTAAGCCCTGATCGCGGAACAGCGGTTCGAGGGAATTGTAGCGGTCAGACATGCCGGGCAGCGCAGCTTCGTAGGCGGCCAGCCCCATATAAGCCAGTGCGCGTGGCGCCGGCCCCGGGCGGTAGCCGTCGGCATAGCGTTCAATACCGAGGAACAAGTCGTTCCAATCAGTAACAACGTTTGATTTGTAGTCTTTCACCTTAGTTTCCAAAAGGTCTTGTATGGGATCGTCCTTCTCTGGTTTACAGGCCGGAAGGATGACGGCAACGGCCAGCGCGAAGCTCAAAAAGCGTAGTAAATTCTTGTACATAGTACGTTCAGGATTATTATGATTAATAAATCGGTTGTTTTTCATCTCGACAACTTTCTTACAAGTCGGCGCCGGGCAGCGTGTCGGATCTGATAGGAGTTGTCAGCACTTCGCCATTTATTTCCGTTGCTGCGTTCATGTCGTATTTTGCCTCAAAAGTAAGCGAACCGTCGGGCGCCCATTTGCGAAGGTATCCGTGTTTTTTACCCTGGCTGAAGGTGGTTACGAATTTTATGCTGCCATCTTCGTACCAAATCGTATCCCCTTTTTCTCGCAGGCCCTTCTCGTAGTATTGCACCTCCTGTACCTGTCCGCCGGGATAGTATAATACCGAGCGGCCATGCTGCTTATCATCGGTAAAAAGGCGCTCGCCTTTTAATTTTCCGTCGGGGTAGTAGTCGGTCATCAGCCCCTCTTTTTTGCCGTTTACCGTGTAATAGCGGCGGGACATTTTTCCGTTCTCGTATTGTTGGGTTACTTCCTGCGGTTTGAGCGCATCATCGCCGCAGCCCGACAACAACAAAATTGCCATGCCGGCAGCGGCCATTATCGGAAAGGCGAACGATGCCAAAAATGATCTGTATAAGCCCCTGTGTACCATAACCATCATTAAACGAAATAGCATAGAGTCTCCCCAGGCATAGAAGAATCCCGAATTTATATACGATCCCGGGCAGCGCTCAGGATTTCGGGATTCTCATACTTAGGAAGACTCCTGTAAGAACTATATAAAAAGTGCAAAGTAAATATAAAAACTACTTTTTCCAAGGCAACCGGTTGACCTCCCGGCCTACGAGGGTGCCTAAGTTGAGACCTTCCTGGCAGTCCATCCAAAAGTGAACGCCAAGCGGTACGCGCGACCATGCATTTTCGTAGGCCATTTCATAAAGGCTTCCGAAAGTGCGCGGCGTGCCTTCAAATTCGGTGCGCCCCTCGTGACAGCGATCGGTCATACCGTAGGCATAGCCGAATACGCTTGCCAGTGCTTCTGCGCCGGCAGCGCCCATTGTAGAGTGGCCGGAAGGGTAAGCCGGGAAAGAAGGCGTAACACCCAAATCACCCGTAAGCGGGTTGTACAACGCCGGCTCCCAGTTGGGGTCTATCACTCTTCTGATGTAGCTTTGTGGTCGCTCCCAGTTGTAGGTGTATTTGGAATGCCAGCACGCTACGGCGGCGTCGTTGAGCGCCATGCCTACTTTCGCGTATGCTTCCAAAGCAACCTCAAGGGTGACCTTTTCTTTGTCTATGATCTGATTGGCAATAGCCGTCCAGCGAGGGCCTGGGCTGAAAGTAAGATCCAACAGGTCGTCGCTCCAAAACTCGCCGACCCATTCAGCTTCGTGGGAAAGAGTGGGCGTGTTTTGGGAATATACTTGCAGTGCTTGGGCGTACAACTCAGACGTCGGGCTTTCGCTGTACGGGAGCGGCGGACGGGAAAGCTTTTGTGCTTCGGAAATGGCGAAAGTGCGCACTCTTCCGAAATAAGGCCCCATGCCTTTACCCGGGCCAGGCGTGGTGGCTACCCAGTGAGGCGGGCCGGTATAGTGGTCCTGCCAGTTATAAACCTCATTGGTTGTGAAATTGCCGAAAGGATCTCTATAGGCATCATGACCGTAGGGGTCGGTTGAAGCCCAAGCCCACATGACATCGGCTACGTTTCTGCCGTGTGCAATCGAACGATCATAGACCTCCTGACCGGCCTGCGCTAAATACTTACTATTCAGTTGAGTGATAAGGTTGTTCATTTGCGCACCTGCACTCGGCTGTGGTGTCGGGAAAAACTTGGGCATCATGGTGGCGTAAACAGAATGCACTACCGTCGGCCAGTGATACACTTTGTTCGGATCAGCCTTGGGAAGGGAAAGGCCGGCATAGCGGCTTTCCATTGAGTTGTACTTGGGCATTCCGTTGAGGCAGGCTTCGTAAGCGGCCAGCCCCATGTAGGCCAAAGAGCGTGGCGCCGGGCCGGGCCGATACCCGGCGGCATAGCGTTCAATTACTAAAAAAACTTCGTTCCAGCGCAGCGCTGCCTCTGCGTCAAATTCGGCTACGAGGTTATCATCCGAAGGGATCGGATCAATAGGCTCTTTCTTACATCCGGCAAAAGCTAATACCATCACAAAAAGAATGGCTAAAGCGTGTGTAAGATGTTTCTGCAATTTCATAGAGATAAAAATTTTGTTGGTGAAAAATGATCGTTTGAATGTTCTTCAATTTATTTTGAACAATATAAATGCAGTCCGTACAGTACCAGACATCTGGCCTGTGCATTCATTTGTATTTGAAGATAACCTTTTGTGACAAAGCTCTGGAGGGGAATAGATCAGAAATCCCGCCGAAGGATTACTGTATTTTTGATTATGCCGCAAAGTTCGCAGGAATATCTAAACCAAGCCTTAGAGGGCTTTAAGAAAAAAATAAGAATTTGCTTAGAATATACTCCTTGGGGTCAGAAAACCGACTTGCACCCTAAAATCCATTAATTTTGCACCATTATGAAGGTACTTTTGATTGAAGACGAGCAAAAGACGGCAGCGTCTATCAAATCCTGGCTGGAAGAGGCGCGATTTGCGGTAGATTGTGCATTCGACAGCTTCACCGGCCGGCGCCTGGCGGAGCAGAGCGAATATGATATTATTCTATCAGACGTTATCATGCCCGGTATCAACGGGATTGAGTTGTGTCGAAATTTGCGGGAGAAAGGAGTGAAAGCGCCCATTTTGTTACTTTCCGCGCTTAGCCGGCCGGAAGACAAAGTGGCCGGGCTGAACGCCGGAGCGGATGACTACTTAGCCAAGCCCTTCGATTTTCAGGAATTGCTGGCCCGCATCCATGCGCTGATTCGCCGCTCAGGAGGGCCTGCCGATTATCCGGTGAAACTTTCTTTTGCCGACCTCGAACTCAACCTGCACTCGCTCGAAGTGTGGAGGGCCGGCGTAAAAGTAACGCTTACGCCTCGCGAGTTTGCCCTGTTGGAATACTTAGTGCGCAATCAGGGGCGGGTGGTGCCGAAAGCCGAAATTTCGGAAAAGGTGTGGAACCTCGACGCCGAAATCAATACAAACGTCATTGGGGTATATGTCGGTTATTTGAGAAACAAAATAGACAAGGGTTTTGACAAACGGCTCATACACACGCATTTCGGCGTGGGTTATGTGTTGAAAGCTGAATAATATGCAAATTAGGACCAAACTGGCGCTTCAATTTATTTTCATCGCGGCAATCATCTTCGCCATTGCCTTAGTGTTTATTTACGCGCAGTTCAGGCAGCATCTGGAACGTGAGTTTTATACCCTGTTGGAAAGCAAAGCCCGCATGACTGCCGACATGGTGTTGCGGCACGAATACGAACTCCTGCCATTGCCCGACTCCTCCTACCGGGCTGTGGGTGTACTGCCTCAGGAAGAAAATACCTACATTTTTAATGCTCAAAACCGCTGCGTGTTTGCTGTCATTCCGCAGGGCGTCAATGTGCCGGATAAATGGATCAATCAGATCAGGAGCGCGGGCGAAAGCAGGTTTCAAAACGGCAAACTACAGGCATACGGCGCCAGCGTAAAATCGCCTTCGGGCAAACAATACGTTGTCATATCGGAGAGTCGGCCTGACGAATCGCAGTTGATGAAATTGCGCAATATTCTGATCCTCACTTTTTTTCTTGTAGTGGGGATGGTGGCCTGGGGAGGGCGCTTTTTTGCCGGGCAGGCTCTGCAGCCGGTATCGCATATTGTGCAGGAGGTGGATAGCATCCACCCTTCCGACCTGAGCCGCCGGCTGCAAAGCGATGACCCGAAAGACGAACTGTCGCGCCTGGCCGCCACCTTCAATCACTTGCTGGACCGTATAGAGCGGGCATTCCGGATGCAGCGCAGCTTTATTTCCAATGTATCGCATGAGCTCAAAAACCCACTCGCCGCGATGGATGCCCAAATACAATTGGCACAGCAAAAAGAGCGCAGCGTTCAGGATTATCAGCGCGTCCTCGATTCGCTCCATTTCGACATACACGAGATGAACGATACGGTGGAAAAACTCCTACAACTCGCCGAAGTGAATGCTGAGCCGGCCGGCATTGTTTTTTCAAAATTCCGCCTCGATGAGGCCATGCTACAAGCGCGCGACACCCTCATGCGCACGCACCCCGACTATGCCATTGTTTTTGAAATTCTCGATATGCCCCAACAGGAAGAACACCTTTACATCAACGGAAACGAACCGCTGCTGCGCACAGCGTTGCTCAATCTCTTCGACAACGGCTGTAAGTTCAGCACCGATAAAAAGGTGCATGTGCGCATTCGTTTTCGCGACGAAGGCCGGCACGAGGTGGAGATTCAGGACAATGGCCCTGGCATACCCGACGAGGACATTCAGCGCATTTTTGAGCCGTTCTTTCGCAGCCCGCAACACGCCCATGTGAAGGGATCAGGTATCGGATTGTCTTTGGTGCAAAGCATCCTCCGGCTACACGGAGTCATCATGGATGTTTTTTCAGAGAAAAATCGCGGAGCAACTTTCAGACTTAATTTTCCGGTTTATCAGACAATTTAAAGGCAATATGCTGAACATAAATAATATACGACACACTATCTCCGGCCGGTATTGGGTGTTCATGCTGCTGTTACCTGTTGTGCTTGGGTTGTATCTCGTTGCCTGCGCGCGCGACGAAAACGGAGATACTGCCGAACGCCGGCACGCATTTCAGATAGCGCTTCGATGGAATGAATGCCTGCTGGAATTAGACCGGTTCTCGGAGGGCTATAGCCCGCCGATGAGTGCGCGCATGTTTGCCTACTCCGGTTTAGCAGTGTGGGAAAGCGCATTGCCCGGTTTGCCGGAAGCGATCCCCTGCGCTGTGCAATTTCCCGAACTGCAATTGCCGAGCTGGGACGCCGGAGAGATATTTGTGCTGCCGGCTGCCATTGATGCAGCGTATGCCACGATGGCGAGGCATTTTTTTCCGCATACGACCTTGATGATGAAGGAAACCTGCGCCCGGCTGTCGGCTGCGATCCATGAAGAACTACTCACCTTATACCCTCCCAACGCCGTACTCGCATCCCGACAATATGGCGAAGCCGTCGCCGATGCTATATATCGTTGGTCGGCTACTGATTCCGCCGGCCATCAGGCTTTTTTGTTCAACTTTGATCGAAGCTATCAGGCGCCGGAAGGAGCGGGCCGGTGGCGCCCCTCCGCATCGGAGCCGATGCCGCCTTTGCTGCCTTATTGGGGTACGGTACGCACCTTTACAGCGCATATAGACAAAGCCGACAGCCGGCAGCCCATCGAATTTTCGGAAGCGCCCAACTCCGCCTTTTTTGCTCAGGCCGTAGAGGTCTATAGCATTTCCATGCCGCTGAAAGAGGAAAATCGCTGGATTGCCGAGTTTTGGAGCGATGATTTTCATGGCGTGACCTTTTCTGCTTCGGCGCGATGGATTTCGATTTCCAATCAAGCCTTAGAAAAAGCGCAGCCCGGATTGGCCACAGCGCTGGAAACTTGGCTCAAGGTCGGTATGGCACTCAACGATGCTGCCGTAAATGTCTGGCGCTTCAAGTATGGATTCAACTTAGAGCGCCCCGAGACGTATATACGGCGCAATATTAATTCCAACTGGACTCCTTTACACCACACCCCTTCTTTCCCCGGTTATCCATCGGGCCATGCTTGTTTTGCCGGTGCTGCGGCAGTTGTACTTACACAGACGCTGGGAGAAAATTTCGCGCTTACCGACCGGAGCCATCAGGGGCGAAAGGAGTTTAACGGCAAGCCGCGCTCATTCGAGTCCTTTGCCGAAATGGCAGCGGAAAATGCACTTTCGCGCTTGCTCATAGGAGTGCATTTCCGAATGGACTGTGAAGAAGGGTTGCGGGTAGGCAACCTCATCGGGAGCAAAGTAGCGGCCATGCAATTGCAAAGAGAAAACCTTTTTGCGCGGCAGGAGTGAATAACGAGTAAAGCATAAGTTCCTAAGGGCGTATTGGGTAAATATTCAAAAAAAAAAAAAACGGAGAACCACGGCCTCCGTTTTTTGGAATGTTTCTTGCAACTAACCGACGATTACGATTACGCTTCCGCCGTCGGCTTAGCGGGCACAACCTTCCGGAGCGCTTTTTTCTTGGGCCGTGTTTTGCCGTGGCTGCCGCGCCACAGTTTGCCTCTGAACGTTCTTTTATCTCCTCTTCCCATTGGTTTATTATTTAATGATGTGAAAGCAAAAAATATTTCGGGCGGCTAAGATACGCCGCTGCTTGGGTTATTAGGTTATTTCAACGTTTCTTTTTGTTATTCCAACTTGAACCGGATCGGAAAGTTGTACTGCACCCGCACCGGTACGCCGTTCTGGATTCCCGGAGACCACCTGGCGCCTTGCTCCGCCATCTGGTTCACTACCCGGAGCGCTTCCTCGCCGCAACCGGCGGCGCAGGCGGTGGGGGTGGCGGCGGTGGAGGAGTGGCGTTCCAATGAGCCGGCGGCGGGGCGGCATAGCCATCTTCTTGCAATTTTTTTCGTACCTGTTTTATGGAGTCGGCCTCTTCATTGCGGCCCTGTCGGGTAAGCAACGAGCCGTACAAAAAGTATAAGTCGGTATTGGTCTTGTCTGTTTTCAATCGTTCCACAATAGCGCTTTCGGCTTTAGTCGCGTCCTTTAGTTGCATGAGGCACAGCACATACTTTTCAAAATAAGCGTAATGGTCGGGGTTGTCGCGAACGAGTTGTTCAAAAAGCGGCAGTGCCTGCTCGTATTCGTTGTTTTGATACAACTTCTCGGCTTCGGTTTGGCCGGCAAGGGCGGTAGTAATCAGGAACAAGGCAGTGAAAATGGTCGTTTTTTTCATGTTGTAAGGTATTATTAGGTTGTAGGGACAAATGTACGCCATCAAAGGCAATTAAAAACACACAACCCCCGACAAAACCTGTTTGCCGGGGGTTGCACATTTCACCATATTATCATAGCAGTAACGATCACTCCAATTTGAAGCGTACGGGCAGGTTGAACTGCACGCGTACCGGGCGGCCCCGTTGTTTGCCGGGCGTCCATTTGATGTTTTGGCTGTTCATCAGGTTCACTACGCGGAGGGCTTCCTGACCGCACTGTGCGCCGATGTCGCGAACGACGCGCGCATCCGACACCGTGCCGTCTTTTTCTACCACGAAAGTGATCACCGCGGTACCTTCTACGCCGTTTTCACGAGCGATGGCCGGATACTTGATATTCTTATAGATGAACTCAAGCATTTTTTTATCCGCGCAGGTTTTTCTGGCTTCTGCAGTAGGTTCATTTTCGCAGCCGGGGAAACGCGGCATTTCTTCCACCACTTTGAAAATTTCCTGCACGTCTTCTTCTTTCGGCGGCGGCGGGGGAGGAGGAGGGGGCGCCGGTTTGTTCTCTATAGCCTTGGGTGCTTCCACCTCTACCTCTTTATCCATACTTTGGTCCACGAATTCGGGCTGATTATCCAGAATGACCTCATCGGGGACTTCCTCAATGACGGGCGGGGGCGGGGGCGGGGGCGGGGGCGGGGGATCGGCGGTGCGCGGCGGTTCCACTTCTATTTCCTCGTCTAAGGTGTCGAGGTACTGCGAAACGTCCACTCGCTTCTCGTACTGGGTCAGGCCGAGTGCCAGCACCGTGATGCCGAGCGCCAGCGTCAAGCCCAAGTTGAAGAAGGTAGGGCTGAGCCGGAACACATCCGCTTCCGGGTATTTGTTGCGCACAGCGAGGTCGGAGGTACTGCCGGAGGACTTGTATTTGTCGCCAAGTCCGGTAGCAGATTGTTTTGCTAAGGAACTGCGCAAGAACAAAATAAGCCCCACAACCAGTACGGCGATCCCGAAGAATGCTATGCCTAAAACAGAGCTACTGACTTCCATACTTACTGTGTTTTATTTTTTGAGAAAAAGAACTTACAAACGGGAAGATGCCGGCAGGTTCGCTTTTGACGTACACCGCCGGCATTTTTTTTTCAACTGACAGAAGCCTCGTAAGCGGCGGCATCGAGCAGCGCGTCCACTTCGGAAGTATTGGTCAATTCGATTTTTACGATCCAGCCCTCTCCATAAGGGTCGCGGTTTACGATGGTAGGGTCGTCGCCCTGTTTTTCATCCAGGGCCGGGTTGAACGCCAGAATCTTGCCCGAAACCGGCATGAAAAGTTCGGAAGTAGTTTTCACGGCTTCCACGGTTCCGAATATCTCGCCCTGTGCCAGGGTTTCGCCTACGCTCTCCACCTCTACATAAACGAGTTCGTCCAACTCGCGCTGCGCGAAGTCCGTAATGCCGACGAAAGCGGTATTGCCTCCTTCGAGGCGGATCCACTCATGATCGGTGGTGTATTTCAAGTCTGTCGGAAAAGTCATGTTGTTGTCCGTTTTGTTTTACTATCAGGAAACGGCTCCAAAAATAGGCATGTTTGTAAAACTGCCAAGCAGGAAGGCAAATTTTTATGAGATCAATTTATCCACGGGTATCCGTCAGTGTACAAAAAACGGGTAACTCTCTACGCTTTTCCCTTTTTGAAAAATGGCAAAATAAGCGCCGGAAGGCCAATTTACAAGACTGACCTCAAAGATGTTATCTGCAAATTTTTGCGGCATAACCTTCTCGTTGTAAATGGTTTGCCCCAATACATTGATGACCCTGAAAAGATAATCTTCCCCATAGCTCGGTACGCTGTAAAGAAATACCGCTTTTTTTTCACTCAAGTCAACACTTAAGCTGCTTAGCTTGATCGGGGCGAAATTTTCTTTACAATTTTCAAGCACGATGTCCATGCTATTCTTTACGTTGAGGCGTCCTCCGCTGGCCGCAAAGTCTTTCAACGCCGGTAAGCGATCTACTCCGCGAAGAATGGACCGGCGCATGAAGGAGGCTATTTTCGCCGGGTTTCGAATGGCCTCGGAGCCTAATTCCGGGCAGGGCGCGCTATACAGGAGCGCAATAGCGCCGGCGAGGTGGGGCGCCGCCGCAGAGTTTCCGCCGAACACATTGTATTCGTTGTTGAGGGTAATGGTGTAAGAATCCTGACCAGGCGAGCCGAGGTCAATGGAGTTTTTGCCAAAGCCGGAGCCTTGGTGTTTTAGATCATCCCGATTGGTGTTCAATACAGAGAGGAGGAAATCGCTGGGGCAGGTAGAGGGCATATCGCCTTGCACATCCACATCATAGTTGGAATTGACCGTTGCGCCGGCAGTCAATACGCCCACTTCGCCAAGCAGGTCGTACATGCCGCCCCACACGGGTTGTTGGCTGCAAAAAACATTGGGCTGCCCGAAGGAGGCATTGGTGACCACCACAAAAGCGCCCGCTGCGCCATTGCTTTCGTTGTAGCGCCGGCGCTGCTCTATCACATAGTCATACGCGGCGATGATGTCGGGTACACCGCCGATGCTGAGCAACATGAGCCGTACGGTCATGTTGACGCCGCTGACGCCGATGCCGTTGTTGCCGCGCGCCCCGGCAATACCGGCCACCGACTGGCCGTGAGATGTGACCCGGTGTGTGGGAGAGTTGGAGGGAAAATCCCAGCCGATGATGTCATCCACAAACCCGTTGCCGTCGTTGTCTATGCTGTCGTCGGCAATTTCAAAGGGATTGTACCACACATTATCGCGCAGGTCTTCGTGAGCGGGTTGGAAGCCGCTGTCCAAAATGGCTATTACGATGGTGTCGCCGTTGGCGCTGAGGCCGCCGATGGTTATATCCCATACGGCCGGCAAGCCGATGCGATCCAGCGACCATTGTTGGTCGAAGAAGGGGTCGTCGGGAATGGTGTTGCGAAACTCAATCGGATAGTTCCACTGTGCTGACAGGACTTCAGGGCGGCGCAGGATCGCATCCATGAGCGGTTGTGCCGGCAGACGCTCCGGATCGAAGCGCAACAGCGCGATGTGGAACCGTTTGCTGAGCGTCCGGTCCAGCGTTACGGGCGTGTCAAATTCGGCCTGAAGGTCTTCAAGTACCTCTTCAATGGATTCCCCGGAATGGAACCGGACGAGCACTTCGCCGGGGATGGGCGTTTCGGCTGCGGCAGTGCGGAATTGTGACTGGGCACAGAGTGCAGCCGGGACCAGTACGGCGAGCAATGGGTATAAAAATAAGCGCATAGGGACCTACATTTGTTTGTAACACAAACAACGGCCATACAACGGCATTGGTTTCAATCCGCCGGAGCCTTAACTATTTTGCCGTTTGCGCAGGAAATATGCTTAGTTTTGCATTTTCTAAGCGGGTGTACTTTTTTATGTTTCAGAAAGTTGTCATCTTCGCCGACCGAAAAATTATGGTTTAATCAAAACAACAACGTTTGGCAAAGCGATTTTCCGACCCTGATCCCAACCGGTCGCAGTACAGAACTAACGAGCAAATCCGTGTCCCCGAAGTGCGTCTGGTGGGGGATGATTTCGAAAAAATCAGCCAGATAGCCGGCGAGCCGGTTGAAGCCGGCGTGTTTCCTACCCGAAAAGCGAGAGACTGGGCTGATGCCATGGAACTTGACCTGGTTGAGATTTCGCCCAATGCGATCCCTCCCGTGGCCCGTATCACGGATTTCAACAAATTCCTCTACGACAAGAAGAAGAAAGAGAAAGAGATAAAGGCCAAAGCCTCCAAGACGGTCATCAAGGAGATTCGGTTCGGCCCCAATACCGACGATCACGATTTCGAGTTCAAAGTGCGCCATGCCAAAACCTTCCTCGAAGAAGGCGCCAAGGTGAAAGCGTATGTGCAGTTCAAAGGACGCGCCATTGTTTTTAAAGACAGAGGCGAACTGATCCTGCTGCGTTTCCTCAAAGAATTGGAAGAACTGGGTGCGGCAGAGGCATTGCCCAAGTTGGAAGGCCGGCGTATGCACGTCGTGGTAGCACCCAAAAAAACTGCCAAAAAATAGCCTTTGGGCGTAGTTCAAAATGATTTTTTCTGAAAATTTGGTTTTTCCCGAAAGGGGCTTACCTTTGCGTTCCGTTTTAAAAAATTACAACCATGCCGAAAGTAAAAACCAATTCCAGCGCTAAGAAGCGGTTTTCGGTGACCGGCTCGGGCAAGGTAAAACGCTTCAAAGCCAATACCTCGCACCGCCTCACCAGCAAAAGCCGCAGAGCAAAGTTGCGCAACCGCGATTCCGGTCTCGTACATCCTGCCGACATGTCGTTGGTACGCCGTATGCTCTGGATCTAAATTTTTTATTTTTTAACGAGAGCGCAGGCCGAAGTTTCCGCTTCACCGCCGAAACCCTGCGTTGCACTAAAAACAGGTAAACATGCCACGTTCTGTCAATGCCGTCGCCTCCCGGCGCCGGCGCAAAAAAATCCTCAAAGCCGCGAAAGGCTATTTCGGTGCGCGCAAAAACGTACTGACCGTTGCCAAAAATGCTGTGGACAAAGCCATGGGCTACGCATACCGCGATCGCCGCAGCAAAAAACGCGCATTCCGCCGCCTCTGGATCGCCCGCATCAACGCCGGCGCCCGCTTAAACGGCATCTCCTACTCGAAACTCATGTACCAGCTCGGTCAGAAAAACATTGACCTCAACCGGAAAGTGCTAGCCGATTTGGCCATGCATCACCCGGACGCTTTTGCCGCAGTGGTCAAGCAGGTACTCTGATCAATTATTCCTACAGCCGCTTTCATTGAAAAGCGGAAAAGTTCTTTCAAGGACTATTAAGTGAAGCAGAGCGGGTCTTTTGTTGCGGCAAGAGACCCGCTCGCTGCGTTTATGAGAAAAAAGCCGCGACCACGCAGGGCGTGGCGCGAGCCACGAGTAAAGATTTTCTCTTTGCCGAAAATTTCCACGCCATGCACATTTTACCGTTCCGCGCTTTGTTTCCCAACCTGAACCTCATCCCCTCTCCGGATTACTTTTTCGCCACCGTGAAGGAGGAGTTTCCCGAATACTACGATAGCGGTTTTTTTGAGCAAACCGGCGAAGAAGCGTTTTATGTGTATCAAATACAAAGTGCCCGGCGCGACTATCTGGGCTTGGTGGGCTGTGTGGACCTGCGCGACTACCGAGAGGGCGCCATCAGAAAACACGAGCAAACCATCGCCGATCAGGAGCAAAAGCAAATGCAACTGGCCCTCAAACGCAAGGCCGGCGTGAAACCCATTTTGCTCACCTACCCCGACGTGCCGGAAATCGGCGTATGGCTACGCCGGTTTGCCGAACGCCATCATCCCGTGTTTGAAGTGCATTTTGAAGGAGACGGCCAACACCACCGGATCTGGGCCGTACACGCGCCGGAAGACGTGGCCGAAGCGCGGCAATTGTTTCTGGAACAGGTGCCGGTAACCTACATCGCCGACGGCCATCACCGCATCGCCACCACCACGCTGATGCATGAGAAATTGGAACAAAAAACCAGACAGGGCCACTACGGCACGCTCCTGGCCGCTTTCTTTTCTTCTGCCGACCTCGAAATCCTTGACTTTAATCGCGTAATTGATGCCTTGGAAGACATTACGCCCACGCAGTTTTTAGCGCGCTTATCGCAATTATTTGATATTGAATACCTACCCAAGCCGGAGAAACCCCGCCGCAAACACGAATTGGTACTGTACATGTACCGCGAATGGTACCGGCTGACTTGGCGCCCCCACGTTTTGCAAGCCGACGACACGGGCGTTGCGGCATTGGACGCCGCGCTGCTCAACGAAAAAGTGCTCCGCGATATACTGGGCATCGGGGATGTGCGCAATGACCTCCGCGTGGAATACGTGGAAGGCCCTAAAGGATTGGACGGCCTTCGCAAAAAAGCCCTGAAAAACAAAAATGCCGTAGCCTTTTGCCTCTACCCCATTGAGTTGGAAGACCTCTTCGCCTTAGCCGATGCCCAACAAATGCTGCCCCCGAAGTCCACCTGGTTTGAGCCGCGCATGAAGAACGGGATGCTGGTGCAGGAGTTTTAGGGTGAACTCCCCAGCCCGCACCATTCTCTAAACCGCCCCTTGCGCTGCCAATGTTAATTTTGATCTCGCCTATTGCATCTCCCATTTTATTCCCCGTTATTTGCACCTGACAAAAGTTTTTTTCACTTTAAACCTTACCAAACATGAAACAAAAAGTTCACGCTGCACCCAAAACACGCAAACACCCTGTTGTGAACGGGGGGGGGGGGTAACCCGAACCTTTAAACTCCTCTTAGCCATGATGACTGCCGCCACGCTCCTCTCCGCTTGGCATTTTCGCCCGGCAATGCCTGCTACTGCTCTTGATGAAGAACTGACCCTGTGTGAGATCAATTCCCCGTTTGAGCCGCAACTCATTATAGGAACGGTAGGCATAACTACTTACTCTTCCAGTCTGCCTGTACAGTATTACAATTTTCTGCGTATTCAAATCAACGGCACTTTTATTATTGATTCACCTTTGTTTTATATTCTCAATAGCAAGGTGCAAATATCGCCAGGTGGACAAATCATCGTAAACGGCGGTAAGAAGTTTACGGGCTTCAAATCACAGTTTTTCACTTGTGGGGGTATGTGGGAAGGGATTCAATTGCTCGAATCCGCACAATTGCGTCTGGCAGGCTGCACGGTCGAAGATGCGATGTATGCCATAGATGTAAAAAACCAGGCTGTAGTGGGTCTGACAGACAACCTTTTTAACCGCAACGTTGTGGGCATACGCATGCGCCCTGACGATCCTTTGGCTGCTAATACCATTAACTTTTCCTTGTTTAAAAACAACACGTTTACCTGTACTTCCGTGTTGAACATTTACAATGATGATGTAGAGCCTCCCGGCTATTACGATATTTCGCATGCAGGTATTGACGTTACCGATTGCACTTTGGTCATCGGCGACCCTCTGGCGCCCAACACCTTTACCGGTGCTCTACACTACGGTATCACGGCGCAGCGCGCTCAAATTTTCGTACGCAATTGCCGATTTATGGATTTAGAAGATTTAGAAGGCTCACATCAGTCGTATTTTGATGGTATTTATACCAAGGGTGGAAGTCTCACGGTTACTTGGGGCGGCACGGAAAATACCCGTTCTATATTCCATAATTCCGGCATAAGAGGAATACATACTGAAGGCACTTCCCTAACGGTTGAACATTGTGATTTTACGGGAAATAATACAGAAGGAACAACCGCAATCCATAGCTTTGACAACTTCGCATCTGAGAAAATCCGGATAGCCCACAACACTATTTCCTCTGCGGATTGGGGAAGTTCAAAAATTATGGTTCGTCGTCCGATTGCATCATCGGGGCTTTCCACAGAAATTTACGATAACCATTTCGACGACTATTCATCGGCCGGCTTTGGCAGGGGCATTTTTCTAATCGGCTTAGGCGCTTCTTCGCAGAGTCAGGCACTCATTCACCATAATGTAATGACGCAAGGAGAAAATAACCCTATTTCTTATGGAATCGTAGTTTGGAATTTGGCTGAAAATAATGCCATTGTGCGTTACAACAAAGTTGAGTTTGCAGAAATAGCATCAGTTGAAGATGTAGGGAGCATTGGAATACATTTTTTCTTAAGCTACGGCGAGGGCAACGAAATATACACCAATAATATAAAGGGCAGTTCTAATTCTCTAACCCATCTTCGGGCGCAGGCAGCTATTCGCGTTTCAGCTAGCCCCAAGCTGACGGTGTGCGGCAATACTATGTCCGATACACAGGTTGGAGTGCGCTATTTCGGTGAGAACCAAGACGCCATTTTCTCGACCAACACCATGGGAAGGCACGATATCGGCCTGTGGGTAGATGGAGAAACCTCTACCGCAGGCATCGGTACACAGGTGCGAACCGATAACCGGTGGTCCGAAGACCCCGACGATTACCTCCTTTGGGCCGCTCGCTGTGATGCGCCATTTCAGAATTCACTATTCATTGTTCAATCAAGCGATCCCGGCATCATACCTGATCCGGTATCACCGATGAGCGGATGGTTTGAATCCGAAACCGGCCCGATGAACTACTGCCCTGGAGCGAGCATCAGTCAGTTCACCGATGCCGAGCAGATGCTCATGGCAGATGAAATACAACTGACGGAACTTCGCGAATGGGAAATGAAGCGCCTGCTGTTGTTGAAGCTCGCGCTGCATCCGGAGGCCATGCCGGCACAATCGGCGGAGGCTGCTTACTATGCAGCGCAAGCCGGCACAAGCGCCGGGCGACTGGCCCACGCCGAGGGCATGATGCTGAATGCCCTGCGAATACCCGACACCATCCACCAGGCCCTGACGGCACTGCACGAGACCCGCAGTATCCTCATTGATAGCATTTTTTCGATAGAAGACGACCTGCTGGAACAGCCTGTTTCAGACACCTCCCTGCACGAAGCGCTTGCTACGGCCAAGGCGCCGCTGCTGGATGAGCTTGAAGACCTGCGCATATTAGAACGGCAACTTAAGGCCGGCCTGTACGCACTGCGCGCTCCCTTGCTGCAAGATGCCAAAGACTACAATGAGGCTACTACGGTGAGCGAGACTTGGGAAAGCAGTCGCAAAACGCTCAATGACTATTTCATTCGGCAAGTACTGGGTGAAACCCTTTCTTCCGACTATCAAACACTGCTGTCTGTTGCGATGCAGACTCCCAAATTCGATGGCGATGCCGTGTATCATGCCCGCGGCTACATCCTCGACCCCGAACTACAGGAATTGTGGCTGGAAGGCTGGACCTTGCCCGAAGGCCCTCAAGCCAGATACACGCTGCCTCCGACTACTCCGGAAGGAATGCGCCTGTGGCCCAACCCGGCAGAAGGGCGGGTCAATTTGAAAATACCGGCAGAACAGCCGGGTACAATAAGCGCTTTTTCCATTTTGGGCCGAAAAATGTTTGAACGCATACAATCCCTTGAAGGAGACACCGGGGTACTTGAAATTCCAGTCGAAGGCTGGCCCTCCGGGTTGTACTACTGCGTTTTCCGACCGGGCCACGGCGCGCCCCTTTCCCTACCGTTTGTAATCCGGTAGTTTTCTTGTAAGCTCATCCGGTGTTGCTGTATGTCACTGCAACACCGGATGTATTGTTTTTTCACTCCTCAAAGACGAATCTCCTATGAAGGCACCTCTGTCTATACTTATGCTTTGTTTTTTTTTATATGTACTTCAGGCACAAGACAAGTATGATTATGTGTGGCCCAACGGGTATGTGAGCGATACCAGCTTGAATAATCCTGCTATTTTTCAGGGCGGCTCCTTGATGGATTTTAATAAATCCCCTCTTGAATTGAGTTATTTCAGAATTCCTTTATGGTTGAGAGCCTATACCAGTATATGTGATAAAAACGGACAATTGCTCTTCTACACCAATGGGTGTCAGGTCATAAACCGCGAGCATCGGCTGATGGAGAATGGAGGAGGGTTGATAGGTGGAAATAATCCCAACAATAATTGCTCCAGCCATTCATATTCCAGCGCACAGGGAGAATTGGCGCTGCCTCCGTTTCCCGGCACCCCCGACCTTTATTTCATTTTCCATTTGAGTACGCTATTGGATCACCCGCCTTATTATATTATTCGTGATTTGCAGCTTACTACGGTGGATGCATCGGCAGAAAACGGTTTGGGCAGGGTGATTGAAAAAAACCGCGTTATTTTTCATGGATATTTTGCCGATCAGTTGACGGCGGTACGCCATGCCAATGGACGAGACTGGTGGATTGTGGCGCCGAAGATGTTATCCAATACATATTTCATCTGGTTGTTTACGCCGCAAGGGCTGCAAGGTCCGATGGAGCAATCCATCGGCTCGGTATGGACCTGGCGGGACTGGGGAGGACAGGCCGTTTTTTCGCCCGACGGGAGCAAATATGCACGGGCCAATTTTGAAAACGGGCTGCACCTCATGGATTTTGATCGCTGCAACGGAGTGTTTTCCAATTCTGTACGCATCAAGAGTGAATTGCCGCTCAACGATACAGGCCCAACCGGTGTCGGATTCAGTCCTTCTTCGCGTTATCTCTATTTGTCCTGGAGCATAAGACTTTTCCAGTTTGACTTGCGGGCGGCGAATATATCTAATTCGCGCACGACCGTCGGAACAGCGCAACACTATTCATTCTTTCAGCAGCGCCTCGCTCCCGACGGGAAGATATATATGAGTTCCTCCATTGGCATGAACTATTTACATGTGATACATCAGCCGGATAACCCCGGCATGTCATGTTCTTTTGAAGAAATAGGTCTTACGCTTCCAACTCGTAGAAGTTTCAATATGCCGAACCTCCCCTGGTTTCGGCTCTATGAGTTGCCGGGTAGTCCCTGCGATACGCTGCGGGTACAAGTACCTCCGGTGGTACGCATCACAGTGGCGCCCAACCCTGCTTATGATGAACTGCGGGTGAGCCTTTCAGAGATATATGCGGGCCGGCCGGCGCTGTTCAGGTTGTACGATGCGCTGGGGCACTTGGTGTATCATGCCCGCTGGGAAGCCGATTCCTATACGCTGGTAGCTGACGTCAGCAACCTCCCCGCCGCCATGTACTTCTGGGAGGTGCTGTCGGAAGCGGAGCGGCTGGGACAGGGCAAGGTGGTGGTGGCGCGGTGAGTGCGCTCAACGCTTCTCCCCCGTATCCGCAATATGAAAACCCAATCGTTGAAGACCTCCGACGGGGCTTTGGCGCATGTATTGCTCAAACGTGAAGGTGTAGCGACCGGGCGTCTGGAAGTAGGCGCCCTCTTGCATGGGCACGCGGAAGCGGCAGCGTTTGGCGTTGCAGCGGCCCTGCCAGACGCCACCCTGATCGGCCAGTTCGAAGGATACCGGGCGACTGAGGCGCTGCCCGTCGGGAAACAGGGTATGGACGCGCAGATAGAGATTTTGCCACTCAAAATCGGGCGTGTGCTCTATGCTGACGTACAGATCGTATATGCGCGAGGTGTCGGGGATATCGGCCTCAAAGCGCAGGGAGTCGGCGTACGTCCATTGTCCGTTGGGGATGTCTTTGATTTCATCCGACAGATAATTCGGGCCGCAGGCACTGAACAGCGCGAGGACGAAAACAAGCAGAATGAATGATCTTGGCATGTCGGTTGTTTTTGGCAGAGGGAAGAGAGCATAGGGCGCTGTCCTGAGCGGAGTCGAATGGCACAGAGCATGGAGCATACAAGCGAAGCGAAGTTCCGATGAGGAACGAAATCGGGAGGGCAGCAGGCAGCAACTCGCAGCTCTATTTAAACATCTCCCGCATTTTATCAAAGAAACTGCGCTCCGACTTGCCGGGCTGCGGCTGGAAATTTTTCATCCCGCGCATTTGCTCAAGCACGCGGCGCTCTTCGTCGCTGAGGTGCTTGGGCGTCCACACGTTGACATGGATGAGCTGGTCGCCGCGGCCGTAGTTTTGCACCGACGGCAATCCTTTGTCTTTAAGGCGGAAAATTTTGCCGGCCTGCGTACCTGCGGGAATTTTGATCTTCACCGCCCCGTCAATGGTGGGCACATCCATAGAAGCGCCGAGCGCCGCATCGGCGAAATTGACGTATAATTCAAACACCACATTCATGCCGTCGCGATGGAGAAACTCGTGCGGTTTTTCTTCAATGGTGACGAGCAGATCGCCGGCGGGGCCTCCGCGCCGCCCGGCGTTGCCGTTGCCGCGCAGCGACAATTGCATCCCTTCTTCCACGCCTGCCGGAATGTCCAAGTTGATGGTTTCCTCGCCTTGCACGGCGCCTTCGCCGCGGCATTTGCCGCATTGAGCGGTGATGGTTTGGCCGGAGCCGTGGCAGCTCGGGCAGGCCACGGTGGTTTGCATCTGGCCCATAAAGGTATTGCGCACCTGGCGTACATAGCCCTGGCCCCGACAGGTGGTGCAGGTAGCAATGGAGTTGTTGTCGCGCGCGCCGCTGCCTTTGCAGGTATCGCAGGTCACCTGTTTTTTGACTTTGACCTTTTTAGACACACCGGTAGCGATTTCTTCCAGGGTGAGGGGCACTTTGATGCGAATGTTGGCGCCGCGTTGCCCGCGCTCTGCGCGTTGTGAACCGCCGCCCCGGAAGAAACTCTCGAAGGGGTTGCCTCCACCGCCGCCCATTTCGCCGAAAATGTCGCCGAAGTGGCTCATGATATCTTCGTACGACATGCCGCCGGAGGGCCTGCCGCCGGTCATTTGTTCCACGCCGGCATGGCCGTAACGGTCGTAGGCGGCTTTTTTCTGCTCATCGCTGAGCACTTCATAAGCTTCGGCGGCTTCTTTAAAGCGGTCTTCCGCTTCTTTGTTGTCGGGGTTGCGGTCGGGGTGGTATTTAAGGGCCTGTTTGCGGTAAGCCTTTTTTATGGTTTCCGCATCGCCGTTTCTATCCACGCCGAGCACTTCATAATAATCTCTTTTCTTCGCCATGATTGCAGATGGTCTTTATTTGCCGATGACCACTTTGGCGTGGCGAATAATCTTGCCGCGCAGTTGGTAGCCGTTTGCGATGGTGTCAATGATTTTTCCTTTCAATTCCTCGGTAGGCGCCGGTATTTCGGCAATGGCTTCGTGATACTCCGGGTCGAAAGGCTGCTCCTGCGTATCCATCGGTTCGAGGCCCAATTGGCGGAGTACGTTGTGAAGTTTTTGATATACCAGTGTAACGCCTTCGCTGAATTGTTCGGTGCTGTCGGCCTGGTCGGCGCTTTTTTTGGCTCTGTCAAAATCATCCAAAACCGGCAACAGGGCTGCCATCGTGTCCTGGGCGGCGGTATTGATCAGGTCCAATTTCTCTTTCATCATGCGCCGGCGGAAGGTGTCGAATTCGGCATAGAGCCGGATGTATTTGTCTTTTAACTCGGCATTTTCGGCCCGCAATTCCTCTAAGGGGTCTGGCTGTTCTTCCAAAACTGTTTGATTTTGAGTGTCTTCAGTTGATATAGTCGGTTCGCCCTGCGCTGTTTCCGGTATCTCGGCGGCGGCATCCTCCTGTACTAAGAGTTGGTCTTTTTCAGTCATTTTTTTCCAAAATTTGAACACCGTATTATTTTGCTGCGAAGGTACATCAATAATATTGCCGGAAAGAAAAGCAAGTCAATTTGTCAGCAGCATCCAATTTCGGGGGGTTTTGGCGTTATTGCGGGGGTTGAAAAAAATTCCACTTATGAACTACCGCTTGCTATTGTTTCCACTTTTCGCTTTGTTTTTCGGTTCGCTCTCCGCTCAGGACGAAGGGCTGCGCAATTACGACTGGGTGTATAAAAACAATATCCGCTCCGTGCTTTTTCATGTAAACAGCCTGATGCTCACTCAGCCCATTATTGACTTGGGATCGAGCGCTCCGCTGGAGCTGACTTTTGACGACATAGAGGGCGGCGTGAAAAACTACACCTACACCGTAGTGCATTGCAACGCCGACTGGACGCCCTCCACCCTCGCCGAAATGGAATACATTGACGGCTTTATCGAAGACCGCATCAACGACTGGCGCTTCGGCGCCAAATCCTTGGTGCCTTATACCCGCTATCAGGTATTTCTGCCCCACAATGATATGCGCATCACCAAGTCGGGCAATTATTTGCTCAAGGTGTATGAAGACGAGCGCCGCAAAACCTTGGCCATTACTCGCCGCTTTATGGTGGTAGAACCGATTGTACGCATCACCCCGCGTTTTGTCAATCCCGCCGGCGTGGGCAAAATCAGAACCCATCAGGAAATTGATTTTATCGTAGATCATGAGCGCATAGAGTTGCGCAGCCCGCAGCAGGAAATTCACGCCGTCGTATTGCAAAACGGCCGCTGGGACAACGCCGTCACCGCCATAGCGCCCATGTTTGTGCGGCGCGATCAATTGGTGTATGACTTTCAGGATAAGATCGTTTTTCCCGGCGGCAAGGAATTTCGCTTTGCCGATTTGCGCAGCCTGCGCAGCCGGGCGCCGGGCATCTTTTCCATCGAGCAGGTGGGCGACGCCTACGAAATAGTCATGGAACGGGACGCCAAACGCTTCACCACGCCTTATGTTTTTTATGAAGACATCAACGGCGCGTTCATCCTCGAAACCCGCGACCAACGCAATCCGCTCTCCGCCGAATATGTCAACGTGCTATTCACGCTCAATAGCTCGGAACCGTATTTTGACCACGAGCTATACCTCATCGGCAGGTTCAGCGACTGGCAGCCCAAAGAGGAATTTCGAATGGTGTATAACAACGCCATCAACGCGTATGTCGGCAAAGTAATGCTCAAACAGGGGTATTACAACTACGCCTACGCCCTCGTGCCCATAGCCGGCAAAGACAAAACGCCCGATTTTTCGGAAGTGGACGGCGACTGGTATGAAACCGAAAACGAATACACTATCCTCATCTATTACCATCCGTTAGGCGAGCGCTACGACCGCCTCATCGGCGTACATACGTTCAATTCCAACCGCTGAGTGCGCGTTCTCGTTTGGGTCAAGTTCTTTAAAATTTGGATATTGTTTCCATTAATTCTTGTCTCTGCGGTTACGCCTTATCCAATTTCCGGGGCCGCTTAAACACCGGTACGGTAGAGCAGGGTTCTCCAAACATAATGCTTTGGGCGTAGGGTTGCAGCATGCGGGTCAGTTCTACATACGCTGCGGGCGGCACGGGGCGGTCGCTGCATCCTTTTATCACGATCCGCTGCTGCTCATACTGCCGGGGGTTAAACGCGGCCAATGCGCGCAGGAAAGCCGCCCGGTAGTAGGCATCTGCATCGCCCTGGAACACATCGGCGGCATACGGCGCGGCTTGCGCGGCCACCAACATGTAGGCCCACAGCGGGATAATGGCATCGGTGGAGCAATAAATGAGCAGTACTTTGCCCCGATATTGCTCCCAGTCGTGGTTTCTGAGCGCCTCCCGGAAGTCCTTTTCCTTTAGAATCAGCTCCATAAACAGGTAGTCCTTCAGGTCGAACACGACGATTTCTCCTTCCGGGAAAAATTTCTCTAAGTTGATTGTAATGAGTCCGCTTTCGGCTACGCGGTTTACGAGCGTTTTTTCTGTTTCCATTATTGAGTTGTTGGTACAATCGGCAAATATACCTGTATATAAACGGATTTTCCGGAAACTGGTTTTGGCCGGCGGGGTTGCAACCCGGCGCTACTTCCTGAATGGATTGTGAACGATTTTGCCCCGCCCGATTATCCCGTCGTCACCCGCAGCATCACGCGCATGCCCACAACCTTTCCATCGGCCGCCAGCATGTTTTCGCGCAAAAAAGTTTTTTCTCCCGATTTGTCTGACAATACCTCGAGGCGGCGCTGTGTCAGCATCATACCCACCGATTTATGGCCGCCGTCGGTAGCATGGTTGCCGTCGGTAGCGAAGCCGGGGCCGTTGTCGGTGATGGTTGCGACCAGCGCGCCGGCCGCTTCCGAGAAGGAGATTGAGATGCGACCGCCCTCTGCTTTATTTTTCATGCCGTGCAGCAGAGCGTTTTCTACAAAAGGCTGTATGAGCATGGGCGGCAGCGAAATGTCATCTATATCCAAATCCGGGGCGGTTTCGATGGCGTAAACAAACCTCCCGCGAAAGCGCAATTGTTCGAGCGCGAGATAATTGTCGAGCATTTCCATCTCTTCGCGCAAGCTGTGGCGGCCATCCACCGAGCCGTGCAGTGCGAGGCGCACCAAGCGGGCAAAGCGGGCGAGGTATCGAGCGGCGGCATCGGCGTCGTTTTCGGCAATAAAATACTGTATGCTGCCGAGGCAGTTGAAAATGAAGTGCGGGTTCATTTGCGCCCGCAGCGCTGCTGATTCGAGGTCGCGGATTTTATTATTCGTTTCCGCTTCCCGCCGCTCCAGCTGCAGGCGATTGCGATACCACAGTGCCAGCCCGCCGCCCAATAAGGCTACTAAAACCGCCCAAAACCACGTCGTTTGCCACCAGGCCGCCCGAATGAAAAATGACAGGCGGGTAGATTCGCTCCAGGCGCCGTCCTCGCCCCGGGCTTGTATCTCGAAGGTGTAGCGCCCCGACGAGAGGTTGGCAAAATTGATTTCGCGGATAGTGGTATGCGCAAACGTCGTATCTGCTCCGATCAGACGGTACCGGTACAGGATGTCGCCTTCAGAGCGGTAATGCAGGGCGAAAAAGCGAATCGAAAGGTTATTTTGGTCGTGCGGCAGGCGCAGGCCGGGCGTAAAGTCGGAAAGAATATTATTGATGTGCAATTGTTGGAGCACCGGCGCAGGCATGGGGGCAGGCGCAGGCAGTTTTCGAAAGCGCGCCAGGCCCTTGTTGGTAGCCACCCATATAGCGCCCGCAAAAGGCAGGGCGTCGTTGACATGATTGGAGGGCAGCCCCTTTTTCGTATCTATAACGGCGATGTCCCAGCCCCCATCTTTGCGAGGTGTCAGGCGATTGAGGCCGGCATGGGAGCAGGCCAAAATCTCGCCTTCGGCGCTGCAATAGAGTTTTGAGATAAAATCGGAACTCAGTCCTTCGCGTTGAGTACACTGCGTAAAGTTCCCTTGACGGTCGCGTATCAGCAGGCCGGCGCCACGCAGGCTGATCGCCATGCCCCCGGTTGGCAGCATGGCCACGTTGCGCGGTTGAAACCGCAGAGCCGGGTGCTGAAAAGGCGACGGCTCATAGTCCTCTCCATTCCAACGCATCAGCCCTTTGGGTGTGGTTATCCACAGATTCCCTTCTGCATCGGGCGTTACCGAAAAGGTACGCGTGAAAGGTAGCCTCTCATTTTTGCCTCCAATTTGCGCCACTTCGTTTGTCTCCGTATTTATACTGATGAAGCCCTGCGATGAAGCGCACCATATCGCATCGCCCACAGGCGTCCGGGCCAGCGTTTTGACGCCCACTCCGCCTTTTATATGGTATTTGTTAACATTGAGGGTGGGAG
Organism: Saprospiraceae bacterium; assembly: GCA_019638385.1. Classification (GTDB taxonomy): domain Bacteria; phylum Bacteroidota; class Bacteroidia; order Chitinophagales; family Saprospiraceae; genus UBA2329. The sequence continues at coordinate 106,265 of JAHBTW010000013.1, forward strand.
TAGTCCAGCGCCCGTTTTCCCAAAAAGAAAGGGGATCGCCGCCCCACAGTCGTCGGTGCGAGGTATCGAAATGGAGTACATCTATTCCGCGAGAGCGAAACGGTAGTTGCGACCATTGCTTTACCGCGCCGGATGCCGCATCTATGGCGATAAGACCGACAGGCCGTAGCCCGGCCAGCAGCGTGGAGGCGCCGTCGCTCGTGAGGGAAAGCACATCTTCGGAGGGCAGCCCCGAATCGGTGGAAAATATTTCCATGCCGGGGTTTTTGCAGTACCACACGCCTGCTTGAATGGTCACCGCCCACCAACCGCCTTCCCGGTCCATGTCCACATCCGTGACAAAGCTGCCCGGCAGGAGGCTTCTGCCTTTTCCTTGCCGAAGGTGATCGTGAGAAGCAAAATGATATAGCCCGGGCTTCGGTCCCAAATGCGCGGCTATCAGCAGCGCGCCATCCGGCGTTTCCTGTACTTTTTCTGCCCATATTCCGGTATCTGAGCGCCAAAGCACGCAGTCGTTGCGCAGGAGGTAAAAAACGCCGTTGAAACTAAACAGCAGGTCGCCGTTGCTCAATTTCCAAACACCCCGTTGGGTGTGGTGGTATGCGGACGGCGGCGGCAGTTGACGCAGCGGCTGCACTTGTCCGGCCTGATAGCGCCATACCCTTTGAAAACGAGTGTGTATAGGCGGAAAACCGGCCGGCCCTTCCTTGATCCTTTGAGAGGTGTAGATGATGCGACCGGCCACTTCGGCCAGAATGAATTCATCCTTGTCTGAGGGATGCGACAATACGCGATGCGCTCCGCAAGGCGCCACCTCAATAATACCTAAGCCGACCGGCGTGATCCATACCGAGCCGCCGGAGTCTATGGCCAGATTTTCTATCAGCTTGAACACCTCGCGGTATGGCGCCGTGACGGCATTGTACTGCCATTCGCGAATGGTATCATTTTCGACAAACCACACAGAGCCGTCTAAGCGGGCAAACCATATCCTGCCGTCGGGGCCTTCTGTGGGCAAAAAAGCCTCGCTGCCCCGCAGTGCGCTCGTGTCCACCGGGCGGGTAAATTCATAACCGTTGAAACGGCAAATACCTTGATCGGTGACAAACCACAGGTAACCCCTGCTGTCGTGCAGCATGTCATATACTTCGTTGCCGGGCAACCCCTGATCGGCGGTGTAATTGCGCCAGGAGAGATGCTGTGCCCCTGCCGGTTGCGTCAGCGCAAAGAGCAAACAAAAACCTATCGTTGTAGCAGGGTAGTGTAACATCTGACTGGATAGCATCAAAATAATGCCTAAATTTGGGAAGAAATCGCGATGTTTTGAAACAAACTGAAATTTTCAGTAACGCCGGAGGGGCAAGCCGGGATAAAGCTAAAAAAATATGGCGTTGAGAATTGCCATCGTGGACGACGAGCCTGCCTGCAGAGCTTATCTGCGCAACGTGATGCAACGCCATTGCTCCGGTTTTGCATTTTCCGGCGAAGCGGGCAGCGTAGCGGAAGGGCGGCATTTATTGGAGCAGGAAAACCCCGATCTGCTGCTGCTCGATGTACAAATGGAGGACGGCACGGGCTTCGACCTGCTCGACCAATTGCCTCAAATCAATTTCAACGTGATATTCACCACCGCCTACGACGCATTTGCCATTCGCGCTTTCCGATACAACGCCATTGATTACCTGCTCAAACCCGTGGACCCCGACGAACTCTGCGCCGCAGTGGGCAAAGCGCAGCAAAACAGTGACTTCGTGATGCTTCGCCGACAAATCGACAATCTGTTAAACACCGCCGCGCAAAAGAATTTTGAGCGCCTGACCCTGCCCACCGCAGAAGGGCCGGTCTTTATCCAAACCGCCGACATCGTTCGTTTGGAAAGCTACGGCAATTACGCCTTTGTATTTCTAGCCTCCGGCGAACGCATTCTGGCTTCCCGCAACCTGAAGGAATTTGAAGAAATGTTGCCGGCGCCCCGGTTCTTCCGCGTGCATCAGTCGCATATTGTACACACGGCCTTTGTGAAACAATTCAGAAAGGAGGACGCTGCCGTAGTACACCTGCAAGACGGCGCCGGCATACCGGTGGCCCGGCGAAAAAAAGAGGCTTTCGCGAAAGCGCTTGGACCCGATATAAGGAACGTGTAAGTGATTCTCTCTCCGGCCTACGCTTGCGCCTTAGGCGTGAAGTTCATCGGCGGAAAGGCCGGCATGTCCGGTTCGTCAATGACGCCGAACTGGGTTTCATACTTTTTCACGTTTTCGGCCATGGCCTTGAGCAGGCGTTTGGCGTGGGCCGGCGTGAGGATGATGCGCGACTTCACCTTTGCCTTGGGCACATTGGGCACCAAGCGAATAAAATCAATCACAAACTCGGAGTGTGAGTGCGAAATGATGGCGAGGTTGGAGTATTCGCCTTCTGATACTTCTTCGGGCAATTCGATGTTGAGTTGGCCCGGAGCAGGTTGTTTCGGATCTGTCATGATTATTTCTTTTTTACAGTTGTACTCTTTTTGGCGGTTGCGCTCTTTTTGGCAACCGGTTTCTTTTTGGCGTCAAATGCGCCGGGAATATCCGCTGTGATGAGCGCTTTCACCTGTTCGAGCGTGAGCGCGGCAGCTTCTTCAACGCCGGGTTTTTTGCCGTCTATGGCAGGTATTTTCACATTGGCCTTGCCGAAGCGGATGAACGGCCCCCAACGCCCGTTTTCAATGGCGATGTTTTCGTCATCCCATTTTTGAATGTAACGATTGGCTTCCTTATCGAGTTTAGATTCGATCAGTTCGCGCACATCGGCCTCGCTGAGATGGTCGAAATCGTACTTTTTAGGGATATTGACGTATAGGTCTTTCCACTTGATGAAGGGGCCGAAGCGGCCTTTGCCTTTGGTGACCGGGTGCCCTTCGTACTGTGCTACCGGCGCGTCTTCTTTGAGTTTGGCTTCCAGAATTTCCACAGCGCGCTCCATGCTCAGTTCGAGCGGGTCTTCTCCTTTGGGCAGAGAAACGAATTTCTCTCCGAACTTGACATAAGGCCCGTACCGGCCGGCGCCCACTATCAATTCCTCGCCTTTGTAATCGCCCAATACGAGGGGCAGTTGAAAGAGCTTGAGTGCTTCCTCGTAGGTGATGGTGTCCAGCGACTGTCCGGGCTTGAGGTTGCCGTAGCGGGGTTTTTCCTCCGGGCCGAGTTCTTCCGGCGCGCCGATCTGAATAACCGGGCCGCGGCGCGACATGCGGGTGAGCACCGTGCGACCGGTGGCGGGGTCTTTGCCGAGGATGCGTTCCCGCGAAGGGCGCTCGGCAGTTTCGGCAGTTTTTTCAACGAGTTGATGAAACGGGGTGTAGAAGTCGCGCATCATACCCGTCCAATCGCGACCGTTGGTAGCAATTTGGTCAAACTGCTCCTCAATGCCGGCAGTGAACTTATAGTTCATAACCTCTTTGAAGTGTTCGTCGAGAAAGTCAATGACGGTGGTGCCCATGTCGGTGGGAAACAAGAGGTTTTTGGCTACGCCCGTGTTTTCGCTGCGCGTTTCTGCGCGAATGGCGCCCTTTTGCAAAGTGAGCATTGTATATGGGCGGGGCGTTCCCTCGCGGCTTTCTTTCACCACATAACCGCGGCCTTCTTCCATAATTTTGGTAATGGTCGGCGCATACGTGGAGGGGCGGCCTATGCCGAGTTCTTCTAATTTTTTCACCAAAGAGGCTTCCGTATAACGGGCCGGCGGGCGGGTGAAGCGCTGCGTAGCCGTCATCAGGTTCAGGTCGAGCACTTGTGCTACCTTCAACGGCGGCAACATGCCTTTGGCCTCTTCCTCCTCTTCGTCTTTGCCTTCGAGATATACTTTAAGAAATCCGTCAAATTTCAACACCTCGCCCACTGCCTGCAACGCTCCGTCGGGGAGGGTGGAGATGCCGATGCTCACGGTGGTTTTTTCCAACTGAGCGTCGGCCATTTGGGAAGCAATGGTGCGCTTCCAGATGAGTTCGTACAGGCGTTGTTCGTCGCGGTCGCCCGACACGTTTTGTTTTTCCGAATAGGTGGGGCGGATGGCTTCGTGCGCTTCCTGCGCGTTGGCTACTTTGTTTTTGAAGCGGCGCGTTTGGGTGTAGTTGGCGCCGTAGTTGGTTTCCACCACTTTTGCGATGGCGGCAATGGCCGTTTCGCTGAGGTTGATGGAGTCGGTACGCATATAAGTGATGTGGCCGGCTTCGTAGAGGCGCTGTGCTACCGACATGGTGCGGTTGACCGAAAAGCCGAGCTTTCGGCTGGCCTCCTGCTGCAGGGTGGAAGTGGTGAAGGGCGCGGCCGGACTGCGCTTGAGGGGTTTTACTTCAATGTCGTTGATGCGAAAAGTAGCGCCGTTGCATTTTTCCAAAAAGCTGCGGGCGTCGTTTTCGGTATCGTAGCGCATGGGCGATTCGGCCTCCAGAGGCACTACTTTGCCCTGCCCGTTGGGTACGTTGAATACAGCCTCTACCTTAAAATAAGGCGCGGGCGTGAAAGCATTGATCTCCTTTTCGCGCTCTACGATGAGCTTTACGGCCACCGATTGTACGCGCCCGGCAGAAAGTCCGCCTTTTATTTTTTTCCAGAGGATGCCGGAAAGGTCGTACCCCACAAGGCGGTCGAGTACGCGGCGGGCCTGCTGTGCATTGACGAGATTGAGGTCTAAGCTGCGGGGTTTCAGGATGGCGGCCTGAATGGCCGGCTTGGTGATCTCGCGGAAAACGATGCGCTTGGTCTTGTGCTCGTCTAAGCCCAATACCTCGCACAAGTGCCAGGAAATGGCCTCACCTTCGCGGTCTTCGTCCGTTGCGAGCCACACCTCGTCCACCTTGGCCACCCAGTCTTTGAGGTCTTTCACGACTTTTCGTTTGTCGGGGGTTACCACATATCTGGGTCGGAAATTATTCTCTACCTCTACGGCGCCATCGCCTTTTTCGAGGTCGCGCACATGGCCGAAGCTGGATTTTACGGTAAAGTCCTTTCCGAGATACTTTTCGATGGTTTTAGCTTTTGCCGGCGATTCTACTATCAATAAGTTTTTTGGCATTGGTCCGAATCATTTGTTCATTGGAAGGGCAAAGGTAGGGTTTTTCAACTATTAGCGGCAAAAGTATTCCCGCAGCGGGCTGCGCTTTACCGCTTGGGGCACTTCTTACACCGCTTGCCCTCTTTGAATTTTTTGCAACACTTCTTCTTCTTGTCCTTTCCGGCAAACAGCGGACAGTCCTTACAGGCAGCGAGGCCCTTTACGCGGGTACAGGTTTTGAGAGCGGTATCCGGCTGCATGTTCGCGAATTTTGGCGCAAGATAAGGCGGGTTTTGGGAATACGGAATGACTCAGAGGCACGGAATATCACGGAGCCATAGCGCTCACAAGACAACGCGCTACCTTCTGACAAGCTCCGGGCGCAACTTTTGGAGCCTTTTGCAAAATTTGGGTCAAGGGGGATAATATTGAAATTAAAAACCTGATAATGAATGCTAAAGTAAAACAATATTGCTTTTTTTTCAAAAACAGTCCACCTATATAAGTTGCACAATGCGGGTGGCGGAAGTTGGCCGATATACTACTTTCGTTTTGCCGAATAAATTTCAGGTTTTTGTGTAGTAAGACATAAAAAACTCATACTATTTATTCGCAGCCCAATATTTATTCCATTTAAAACACAATTGACATGAAAAGATCAATTCTACTTTTCTTATTGTTTCTGGGCATCGGCGCCCTTCACGCCCAGCGGGCTGTCATCGCCGGAAAAGTGACGGATGCGCAAAGCAAAGAAGCGGTCGTCGGCGCCAATGTATATCTCGAAGGCACCACTACAGGTACCGTAACTGATCTGAACGGCATGTACAGCATTACGACGGCGCCCGGCGATTACACGCTCATCATATCATATGTAGGCTACGGCAACAAGTCGCAACGCATCAGCCTGACCTCCGGAGAAACCACTACGGCAGATGTGATGCTGGAAACCTCTAATCTCCTCGGCCAGGAGGTGGTGGTATCGGCATCGCGCTCGGCGGAAAAAATCACCAATGCGCCGGCCACCATTTCGGTTATCAACTCGCGCTCTATTGAGGAGTTGCCATCCTTTAATGTGGCCGAATTGCTGGGCCGCCAACGCGGCTTGGACTATGTGCGCTCCGGCGTACTCGGTATCGGCGTGAATGCGCGCGGTTTCAACAGCGCCTTTAACCCCAAAAACCTGCAAGTGAACGACGGGCGTTTCTCTACGCTCATCGCTACCGGCCTGCCCCTCGGAGCGCTCGGTACCACCGTGAAGGAGGACATTGAGCGCATCGAAGTGGTGCTCGGCCCCTCTTCTGCCTTGTACGGCCCCAACGCCCACAACGGCCTCATCAACACCATTACCAAAAACCCGCGCACCAGTGAGGGCACTACCTTTGTGGTGGGTTTCACCAGTTCGCTGCAGGAGGGCCTGTTCGGCGATACGCCGCACGCACAAAGCTATCGCCTGCGCCACGCCATGAAGCTGGGCGAAAAACTCTCTTTCAAAGTGAGCGGCGAATTCACACAGGGCCAAGAGTTTAACTTCATTGACTCCGTGTATGTCGGTGTGGTGGGATTCAATGAATTGGGTTCTGCATTTGACAACGAGGGCCTGCAACAGCCGGATTTTACCTTCAATTCGCTTCGCGGCGAAGCGCAGGTGTATTACGCCGTTACGCCCAAATCGGACCTCATCGCATCCTATGGCGCGAGCAAAAGCAACAACATCGGCAATACCAATGCCGGCCGCAACCAGATCCGCGATTGGTTGGTAAACTGGGTGCAACTCCGCTATGTATCGCCCCGCTTTTTTGCGCAGGTGTATAATACAACGAGCAGCACCGACTCTACCTTCGCCATGAACCAACGTACGGTGAACTACTGGACTTTCCGCGCCAATGGATTTAGCGAAGAGGAATCCCGCACGAAATCCTTTACCAAACAGTGGTTTCCGGTTGCCGGAATTCCCGGAGGTGGAGTAGAGTTGGACCGCGGCTCTATTTTCCAGGATCAATCCCGGCGCCTCAATGCCGAAGCGCAATACAACAACCGAATCGGCATATTGAGCTACATCGCCGGCGTACAGTACCAGCGCGACGCCGCCAACAGCAACGGCACCTACCTGCTCGACCGCAACAAAGACGGCGTGGTGGAAGACATCGTCATCGGCCAGTTGGGCGGCTACCTGCAAGCTGATCTGAAATTCGGTTCCAACTTTAAAGCGGTATTGGCAGCCCGCGCCGATCAGCACGATTTGTATGGCTTCAACTTCATTCCCAAAGCAGCTTTGGTGTATTACAACGACAACGGCTCCTTCCGCCTCACTTACGGCAAAGGCATTGCCGCTCCGACCATTCTCAACCTCGAAGCCAATATCTTCGGCGGCTTATTGTTGGGCAACGGCACAGGATTTACCCTGAGCGACGGCAGCAAGATTAATGCTTTGACGGTGGAAACCATCGAAACTGTGGAGGCAGGCTACAAGGGCCAGTTGTCGAACAAGCTCTTTGTAGATGCCAACGTGTATTACAACTGGTCGAAAGACTTCCTCAGCCCTGCGCTGAACATTGCCACCAACGGCCGCACAGTGACCCACCGCGGCGACGTGCCCATGTCGGATGTGGTGCCCGGCACGGCGGCCTCCGGTTCTACTTTGGTGCTCACTTACCTCAACTTCGGCAAAGTAAACACCTACGGCTTCGACGCTTCGGTGAGCTACAGCATCACGCCCAGCCTGCTCGCTACGATGAACTACTCTTATTTCGGCTATGAAATTGACACCGAAGATCTCGCCAACGACGGCAACCGCAACGGCGTAGTGGACGAAAACGACCTGCCCATCAATACGCCGGCGCACAAAATCGGCTTGGGGCTTAACTACACCAAAAACAAGTTGTTCGGCTCGCTGTTCGGTCGCTGGGTAGAGTCGTATGATTTCTTCTCCGGCATCAACGTAGCCGCCGCTACCAACCCGGACCTGGTTTATGCCGGTTCGCCGGTGGTAGAAGGCGCCCGCGTAGGTCGCTCGTTCAACAACGGCCCGCTCGGCGGCTTCTTCAACCTCGATCTTTCTTTAGGATACCGGATCAGCAACATCTTCACCGTGTCGGGGCAGGTGACCAATGCATTGAATGCAGAAGTGCGCGAATTTGTAGCCTCGCCGGCGATTGCGCCACTTTACTCGCTCGAATTGAAAGTGAACCTGCCGGCTATCGGCGGGAAGAAGTAATATTTTGTAAATGCCATTTTTAGCTACGAGCTATGAGCCGCGAGCTATGAGTTTGAACTCTCACAGCTCGTAGCTCACAGCTCGCGGCTACAATCCCAACGCTCCCATGCGCAACGCCGTCATCCTTTCCTCCGGGGCTTATGCTCCTGACCGGGTATTGCCCAATAGCTACTTCAATGATTTGCTCGGCGAGGACGTGGACATCTGGCTCCGCGAAAACGTGGAAATATACGAGCGCCGCTGGTGCGGCCCCGATGAGAGCACTGTTGATCTTTGCGAAAAGGCAGCCCTGCAGGCACTCCATCGCGCCGGCCTCCGCGCCGACCAACTCGACCTGATTATCATTGCCACCGATACGCCGGAATACGTTTCGCCTTCCACGGCCTCCGTTTTGCAAGATCGCATCGGCGCCGGCAATGCGGGTACCTTTGATGTAAATACCGCCTGTGCCGGCTTCGTCACAGCGCTCGACATTGCCTCCAAATACATCCTCATCGACGACCAGTACCGCTACATACTCGTCATCGGCGCTTATGCCATGAGCAAGTACCTCAATATGGCCGACAAAAAAACCGTCACGCTGTTTGCCGACGGCGCAGGGGCCGTGGTGCTCGCCGCCGAGGAAAGCGGCCAAAAGCGCGGCGTGTTGGCGAGCAAACTCATATCAAAAGGGCAATACTGCGAATGGATGGGCATTTACGGCGGCGGCACGCGCTTTCCGCTGAGTGAACAGGTATTGGCAGATAAAACACACCTGTTGCAATTTGTAAAAAAATTCCCCAAAGAACTGAATCCCGAAATTTGGTCGGCCATGACGCGCAGCCTCTGTGAGCGCATCGGCGTCACACCCGACGACATTGACCACTTCTTCATCACCCAGATCAACGTCAACAGCCTGCGTGAAACGATGGACCTGTTGGAGCAACCGCACGCCAAAGCGCACGCGACCATGCACTACCTCGGATATACCGGCTCAGCCTGCATCCCGATGGCATATAACTTGGTGGTAGAACAAGGCAAAGTGAAGCCCGGCGAATTGGGCTTCTTCATCGGATCGGGCGGCGGGCTTGCTTTTGCAGCGGCGGCAGTACGGTTTTAATTGCGAATCCAGCCCGGAATGCGCAGCACACTCCCCCCTCCCAACAATACCATTCCGCCCAAAAGGGCATACTGTATGGCGGGAAACTGCGCCGCATCCGTGCGCGCCAGAATGCCGTACAAGGCCCAAAGGATGACCAATGCGTAGGGTACATCCAATTTTTTCCACAAAAAGAACGCTCCGGCTAACACGGCTACGACGATCATCGCCACCGTCCATATGGCCGGGCTGATGCCGAATCCGTTCCACTCATAATGTACTAATACGGCAGTAGCGTTGGCGATGGTGGCTACGCTGATCCAACCCAGATATACACTGAACGGCAACCGGGCGGCGTATTTTCCTTCAGAGCCGGACCCGCTGTTGAGCGCCTGATAAATGCGAATGAGCGACCACAGCAACGCCAGTATGATCGCCAGTGAGAGCAATGGTTGCAGTGCATGCCATGCCAATATCCACAGGCCGTTGGCCATGCTGGAGATAAAAAACCAGGGGCCGGTGGCCGCAACGTAGGCCGGCGGCTCGCTTTTGCTTCCGAATGCGCCTTTCATCTGAGCCACCGTAAAAACGAGCAGCAGCAAATAGATCAAGCCCCATATACTGAAGGTGAAGCCCGCAGGTACAAATAGATTGGGAAACAGGCCGGAAATTTCGCCGGTGTTGCGCCCAAACAAAGGCAGGGCATTGGCCAAGGTATTCATGACGATCATAAACACGAAGCTGGCGGCATTGAGCCATTGGAGTGTACGGGCAGTTTTCATATTGGTAAAGATAGGCTTAGTAAATACTTAATCGTACAAGATGCGTAAAACTTTGCGAGTTTTGCGCCGATCATTGAATTGATTTCAAAAAATACCACACCACCGATCAACCATGCAATTTCCCATTTACCAGATTGATGCCTTCACCGAGGTTTTATTTTCCGGCAATCCCGCCGCAGTTGTTCCTTTGGATACCTGGTTGCCCGATGCCGTCCTGCAAGCCGTAGCGGCCGAAAACAACCTTTCGGAAACCGCTTTTTTTGTGTCGCGCAACGACGACGGCTTCGACTTGCGCTGGTTCACGCCGCTCACGGAGGTGGACTTATGCGGCCATGCTACCCTGGCCACAGCGCATGTATTGTATAGCCACCTCGGCTTCGAGGGCGCGCGCGCCGTCTTTCACACCCGCAGCGGTATGCTTCGGGTAGAGCGGGCCGGCGCCGGGTATCGCATGGATTTTCCTGCCGATGAACCGAGTCGCATGGAGGTTCTCCCCGCGGTTGTGCAGGCATTGGGCACGGATATCGTAGAATTGTGGCGCGGCTGCAACGATTTTATGGCCGTACTACAACGCCAGGAGCAAATAGAGCAACTCCAACCCGACATTGCAGCACTCGCACAACTGGGCGGGCGCGGCCTCATTGCCACGGCGCCGGGCAACACCGTGGACTTCGTATCCCGCTGTTTTTACCCCAACGCAGGCATTGCCGAAGACCCCGTTACCGGCTCCGCGCACACTACCATGACGCCGTATTGGGCCGCCCGAACAGGCAAAAACACCCTTCGCGCCCATCAACTCTCCGCACGCGGCGGCGACCTGCTCTGCCTCCTTGCGGGCAACAGAGTGGTGCTGGAGGGCAGTGCCGTAACCTATCTGTGGGGGGCCTGCCACGTGGGCAGAAGCGAATAACGGCGCCCCTTACATCAAGCGCCGCAGGGTGCTGCCCGGCCCCAACCTCCCATCGGGGGAGAGGCTGAGCAAGTTCAGGCCGGGCGTTTTTCCGGGTTCTATACTGCCGAGTTCCTCCTCGAAACCGAGCGCCTCGGCGCCGTTGAGCGTAGCCCAGCGCAGCAGCATTTCAAATGGCACATAAGACTGAAACCGGGCGATGGTTTTCATTTCTTCCCAAACTGAGAGTTGCCAGTTGGAGGTAAGACTGTCGGTTCCGATGGTCATTTTGGCGCCCTGCTCCAGAAAGTGGCGGTAGTTTGGCAGACTGTTTTCGATGTAGAGATTGGCATTTGGGCAGGTGGCCCAAAACACGCGGTCGCTCCAGGCATGAGCAGCCCGGATGTCGTCGGCATCGGTGAGGGTATTGTGTACAAAGAGGTTGCGATTGCGGGGATTGAGGTGCGCTAAGGCATAATGAATGGAGTTTCGGCCGGTGGGCTGAAAGGTGTCTAACGGGATACCGAAATGCTCATAAAACGCTACGAAATCGCCGGTTTTGTGGCGAAAGAGCGCATCTTCGTGGGGCGTTTCCTGATTGTGAATACTCACCGTGGCTTCGGCGGCATTGAGCGATGCAATGCGCCCGAACAACTCCTTCGACACCGTGTAAGGCGCATGTGGAACGGCGCTTTTCCGATTGCCCCCTTCGGCGCTTTGCCCTTCAAAAACCGGCAGGTATTGCTGAAAAGTACGCTCGGCAGCGGCATCCGACAGGAAGTCAAACATCTCCACAAAAGTGTAGTAGCGTATCCGGCTGCCGGCTTTCACGGCCGCGGTGTCCAATTTGTTGGAAATATCGCCCACCGCCACGATGCCGGCCTCGTACATTTCTTCATCGGCACGGCGGATGGCCTCCTGTATTTCCGCTTCGTCAATATTGCGAAACTGCACCACGCTTTTGAGGAAGGGCAGCAGCCCGGTGCCGGTGTCCACCCGGCCGCGCATGTGCGACAACTCTAAGTGGCAGTGGGTATTGACGAACCCCGGCACAATAACACCCGGCAATACTTCCAAAGAGGCGGGGTCGTGCTGGTCGCGGCGTTCTATGGCCAGAATGGTTCCTTTGTCGTCGGTGATAACGACGCCCTGCTCAACGGGCGGGCTGGAAACGGGGAAAACCTGATCGGCTGTGATTTTGCGCATGTTAGCTGTTTTCTATACCATAATATGCCTTATCCTCTGACCGCTTGAATAGCAAACACCATCGGCAATTTGCTTTCCATGCCGGCTATGTGAAATCGGCCGGGGGCGGTCTCTACCGTTTTGTTGAAACAATCATGGGGCGAGTAGTCGTACTCCCGAAAATCGGTGATGCGCAGGCCGTTGCCGAGCAGCGCCCGGATGGTTTGGTCGAGACTGTGGTTCCAGCCTACCGATTGGTTTTCAATGTCGGCATCGCGGTCGGCATAGCTGCCTTTTTCGGTTTCCACAATCGGCTCCTGTTGGAAGTAAGAATACTGTACATGAGTGAAATCGTTGTCGAACATCCAGACCGCCGGATGAAACTCGGCGATGACAAACCGGCCGCCGGGCTTGAGGTAGCGGGCCACAATGGCGCCCCAGGCATCGAGGTCGGGCAGCCAGCCGATGACGCCGTAGGAGGTGAACACGATGTCGAATTGTCGGTCTAAGTGCTGCGGCAGATCGTAAATGTTGCAGCACACAAACTCAGCGGCCATGCCCAAAGATTCGGCGATGCGACGCGCTTCGGCGATAGCTGTATCCGACAGGTCAATACCGGTGACCTGCGCTCCGAGCCGGGCAAGCGACAAAGTGTCGAGGCCGAAATGGCACTGCAAATGCAGCAGCGTTTTGCCCTGCACGTTGCCCAGCAGTTCCAACTCAATTTCCTTGAGCGTGGAGCCGCCGTTCAAAAAATCGGGCACGCCATAAAACTCAGACCCCACATGTACCTCGGTACGGGCATTCCACAGGGCGCGGTTGAGTGCGATGTAATCCATTGCAAAGTTGTTAAGATTGAGCAGTGAGCTTTGACCATGCCGTTGGCGTGGTTCGAGCTTGTCCAAAAAAAAAAAAAACGAGGTGTAAAAGTAGCTGTTTTGGCTGCTCCCTGCCAAAGAATCCCGGACTCCTGGTAAAAAAATACAAAATCAGGTAACGGTTTAAAAAGTGAGCGGATGAAGTAACGTAAAATTAGTTTCTTTTTCACACCAAAATCCAGAATCATGAAAACTTGCCAGTCAGTAATTGCTGCGGCAATAGTGGCTTTTTTTGCCATGAATGCCGTACATGCACAACAACCGTCCCCAGGAGTAGAACAAGACCACTACTACGCACAGCAAAAGAGAATCCCCGTACAGGTCTATTTGGACCGTCTCGGAGTCATTCCGGCATCGGACATTACCAACAACGACATGGAGGGATTTTTAAGACAAAACAACTTCCGATTGGAAAGGCCCAAAGAAGGAGGTTTCCTTTTTGTGATGGTACCGCGCAGCAGCCGGGTCGAACTCGCGGAGCGAGCAAGAGTAATAAAAGGCAGCAATGCAAAACTCTTTGCGGATGTAGGGCTTGTGGTAGAAGCCGGTTCTCCGGAAGATCCGCACACCATGCTCGTTTCTGACCGCTTTATCGCGCGCTTCCGCGCAAATGTATCGAGGGCGCAAATAGACGCCTTCAACCGTCGCAACAACGTAGAGATGGTAGATCCCGACCGCTTCGTACGCAACCAATACCATCTCCGCGTTACGAGGGCATCAGGCGTTGACGCATTGCGCATGGCCAATTTGTACGAAGACAACGATCTGGTAGAATTTGCACATCCCGATTTTTGGGAAGAACTCCGTTTCAACTCAGAAGATGTTATCCCCAACGACCCGATGTTTGCGGCACAATGGCACCTGCGCAACACCGGACAAGGCGGCGGCACTGTGGATGCCGACGTGGATGCCGATCTGGCGTGGGATATTACACGAGGCAATGCCAATACCCTTATCGCCATTCTTGATGCAGGCTTTGATATAGATCACGAAGACCTTGCGCCTAATCTATACACCAATTCGGGCGAAATTCCGGGTAATGGCATAGATGATGATGGTAACGGCTTCATAGATGATGTAAACGGATGGGACTTTGCCGGCAACGACAACAACCCACGCCCTGCTGCAGGCGTGGACAATCACGGTACTGCCGTTACCGGAGTGGCTGTAGCCCGCGGCGACAACGCCATAGGTGTAAGCGGCTCCTGCCCCGAATGTCGCTTTTTGCCGCTCAGTATTTCTAACAACAATTCGTTTGCCACAACTTCTGCTATCGCTAATGCATTCGGCTATGCGCAATTGATGGGAGCGGAAGTCATCACCAACAGTTGGGGGCAAGTATCTCCATCCGCTACGGCAGCAACGGCAATAGTAAACGCGATCAACAATGCGGTGACAGCCGGCAGCGTGGTGCTTTTCGCAGGCGGCAATAGCAGCACAGCCGGCTGGTGCGGCGCATCTTACCCGTCTTTGGCCAATGTGATAGCAGTAAGCAGCTCCTCTAATTTGGATCGCAAGGTGACCGGCCATGCCTTCGGCAATTGTATTGACATATTAGCCCCTACCCGCTGGTCGCCCGGCGACCCCACTCCCACCGGCACCTTAGCCATTACCACTACTGACCGCACAGGGGTAGCCGGGTACAATAACGCCAATCCAAGTTGTATGCCCGGCCTCATAGAACCGGCTGACCGGAACTACACCAACTGCTTCAGCGGCACCTCTTCGGCCACGCCGTTGGTGGCGGGTATTGTTGGGCTTATCCGCAGTGCCAACCCTTCGCTAACCCCCACACAGGTGCAGAATCTCATCCAAGACACGGCCGATAAAATAGAGCCGAGTGTGGGCAGCTATAACGCCGCCAACGGCTACAGCTCACCTTCCACAGGTATAGCTACTCATGCTTTCGGCCGTGCCAACGCCTTCGAAGCCGTGAAGATTGCCGCGCCGGTAGCCGACGGCGGCAAAGGCGGTGTGGATCTGTTTTTCAGAGACAACTATTTGGACTGGGGCAATACCGAACAACCCAGCAGCACCCTATTTGAACCCGTGAGGGGGGCCATCGGCTGGTGGACGAGTATGGACATAAAAGTGGATGCGCCGCCTTATGCAATAACGCCACCCACGGCGGCCAATTTCGATGCCTTTGTGGATGAAAATCCGATGCTCGGTGCGGCCAATCGAGTGTATGTACGGGTACGCAACAGAGGACCGATAGCGGCATCTACTGCCACCGTAAAACTACATTGGGCGCAGTTCGGCACCAGCCTGCCCGCATTGGCAAGCGATTTTTGGACAGCCTTCCCTGCCAACCCGACCGGCGCAAGTTCCTGGAATGCACTACCGGCACAAACACTTACCAATGTGGCTTACTCCGGCGCCTCTGTAGCCGGTACCGGCGCCGATGCCGCTCAAGTAGCAGTTTTCACGTTTACGCCCTCATTCGCCCCCTCGCTTTCCAATCACTATTGCCTTGCGGCTATGATTGACTCGCCTCAGGACCCGCTTGGTTCGGGGTTTACCTCGCAGGTAGTAGATGCCGTAACCCCCCGCAACAACAATGTTACGCACCGCAATTACGTCAACCTGACCTATATGGCAGAAGAGGGCGACGATTTTGCCGGGCAGTCCTTTTTTATTCGAAATCCTTATCCCACGCCCATCCGTACTGTATTGAAATACGAGGCCCCGAAAGGCTGGGAGGTGGCCCTGAAGGGCGCGGCGTTCAATGAACCTATGGCGCTCGCAGCCGGTGAGGAGCGCTTGGTTACGCTCCAGGGACGACCGACAAAGGGTGCGAAGGAATCGGGAGAAATAACCGTAATACAGGAGCAGTTGGAACCGGAGAAACAAGCAATGGGCGGCGCTACTTTCGGGTTTAAGGCAGGGGGAACGGATCCCGGCATAGCCGGGCCTTGCGGCTGCGACGGCGTGCTGAGCGCCTATTCAATCGGCGTTTACGACAACCGAAAAAACACCCATACCATAATTCGACTCGTCAATCCAGGTGCACAACTCCGTCGCTACACCGTCGCTTTTCTCGACGACAACCAGAAGTTCCTGAAATGCATCGAAGGGCGCCTGGGCGCCAACGACATGGATGAAATTGATACCCGGCAATACGTTTCGGGCAGTATAGCCGGGGTGGTGAAAATTATTTCCAAAAACGACCGCAGCAACCAGCCGGAACCGGGTATAGCCGCATTCAAAACCCAATATGTGCAAAACAAAGGCTTCCTATGCAAGCGCATTTCTATTGCCGAATCTGTATTGCCGCACATACCCGGTTGCATACTGGCTGAAGACTACAAACTCATCCTGAAAGGCTGCAATAACTGATTGCTCCCGAATGGTTCAACGATTTGCATTTTTCGAAATCCTCTGCACCGGAAACGACTGCGTTCAAACTTAGTTTCCGGGCAGAGGAATGCCGGGCTTGGCCGGTCGGCGGGTATTTTTTCATCACGGCCGGCTTATCCTCCGGAGTTTGACTCCTTATGGTTCGTGTTGTAGTAGAACTGGGTAATGATATAAACATTCTGCTATTTTTCACGTTCCACACGCCAACTTCATTGCTTTGACAAAAGCGCCGGAATTTGCCCGGCCTGCCCGTGTATATTCTTTACTATCTCAAAATCATATCGGCATGACGGAAGCAGACTTAGACCGTATTATCGAAATGGCCTGGGAAGACCGCACGCCTTTCGAGGCAATTTGGGCACAATTTGACTTGAGCGAGCCGCAAGTCATCGAAATCATGCGCCGGAACATGAAGCCTGCCTCTTTTCGCATCTGGCGCAAGCGAGTGAGCGGGCGAAAAACCAAACATGCCACCCGACGCGACTCTATGGTAACTCGCTTCAAGTGTTCACGACAACGGGCCGTGAGCAGTAATAAAATCAGTAAAAGGTAAGCCGATCAGAACGCCTTTACCACTTCCATTTGCGAAAGCATAAGCAGAAAGGAGCGCGCAAAAGCCGGCATA
This sequence comes from Saprospiraceae bacterium, assembly GCA_019638385.1. Taxonomy (GTDB): domain Bacteria; phylum Bacteroidota; class Bacteroidia; order Chitinophagales; family Saprospiraceae; genus UBA2329. Next base: position 123,310 of record JAHBTW010000013.1, read on the forward strand.
CTCTGATACGATAAAACGCCGATGAGCGGCTGCATGCCGGGATATTGGCTGCTATTTTGTTCCACGATTTCTTTGACGGCCTGTCGGATGGCTTTTCGTTGTAGTTCGCCGCCCAACTCATCGCAGTATTTGGAAGGATAACCGAGCGACGTATAAAAACCGGACTCTGTGATCTGGAAATAGAGTTCCAATAGTTGCCGGACCGGTTTGGGCGGCGCATAATTGAACAGGCAAAAGCCGACGATGAAGCCCGGTACCGCCAGCCCTACCTCCGGATGGCCGTTTTCGCAGTACCAGTCCATATTGGGCAATTCGCCCTCGATGAAGTCGGCAATTTGTTTGTGGTTTACCGGAGTGGTAATGCCGAATGTTGCAGAGGTGCGGTACATTTCTTTGTAAAAAAGCGCCGCCGGCCGCTCTATGAGATTTTGCAGTTCTTTCGCCAGCAACAGATTTTTCTGAGCAGCAGTTCTGTTGTCGTTGGTAAAATAGAGCCGGTGCATGCGCTCTAAGGTTTCCATCATAAAGCCCTGGGGCTGCGTGAAAAAATCGAGTTTATACACCAGGTGCAGCAACAAGTACCCGATACCGCCGGGATATTGGTCTTTGTCCAATTCTCCGTGGTTCATAATATCCAGGACGCGTTGCGTTTCCTGCAAAATGTACTCGTATTTGGCCTTTTTTTCCGGATCGGGCAGTTCGTGCATGGGCGCTTCGGCGATGGGCGTGAGGGCCTCAAATTCCTCGAGCAAGAGGTCGTCCTGTTTATCGGCGTGCGTGGCTAATTCTTTGATGGCGTAGTAGAGCTTATAGGGCGAGCCGTCGAGCATAAAGGTATCAAACACGGCTACGATGTTGTTGTCGGGGTCGAGGGCATAGCGGCAGTATTTGAAATCAAAATTGTGCTCTACCAGCCGGCGCATGTACCCGACGTGGAGGGATTTCGCTTTGGCCAATTTCGACTCTGCCTTTATCAATTGGCCGGTTGCCAGGCCGTTCACCAGCCTTGAGCCCTGGTACAGTTCAAAGCGTATTTCATCGCCCGTATCGGTCCAATGTATATTTTCTTCCCGCTCATCGCGCAGGTATTCCAAAAAAGCGCGGAAGGAGTCTAAATATTCCAGGTTTTCAAATGCCTCCACGGCCCGGTCCCAGGCTTTGTAGTTGTCGGCTTGTTTGTACGAATCGGTGTAGCGCCCGAAGCGCAGGTCTGGAGCGGAGGATGTGGGAGCAGACTTGAAAAAGCGGCGGAGGAGACTCATAGAGATTGACTGTCAAAGTGAACCCTTGCCGATCAAATATTTTTCAAAAAACGCCAGGGTCCGACTCCAGGCCAACTTGGCTGCGGCCTCATTGTATCGGGCGGTGGAGGTATCATTGTGAAAAGCGTGATTGACGCCTTCGTACAGGTACGACTCGTATGTGACGCCGGCAGCCTTGAGCGCTGCTTCGTAGGCATCCTTCCCTGCATTGACTCGGTCGTCCATTTCAGCATAATGCAATTGTATGGCGGCTTTTATCTTGGGTACATCTTCGGGCCTGGCCTGCATCCCGTAGAATCCCACAGCCGCTTTGAGCGCGGGTACCTGCACGGCAAGGTTGTTGGCCATGGCGCCGCCCCAGCAAAACCCTACGCAACCGGCTTTGCCTTTGTAGTCTTTTCGCGTTTCTAAGTAGTCGAACACGCGGATGAAATTTTGCAGATTTTCCTCGGCTTTGAGTTGTGTGAAGAGCTGACGAGCATCGTCTTCGCTCATCACTTTATCGCCTCGCAGCGGCGCGAGGGCATCGGGGGCGATGGCGAGGTAGCCGGCCTGCGCGGCCCGGCGCGCCACGTCTTCGATGTGGACGGTCAGGCCCCGGTTTTCATGTATGACGCACACCGCGTGGTAGCGCTTGCGCGCTTTGGGTCGGGCCACATAGGCGCGCATGGTCGTTCCGTTGACGCCCGGATAAGTGATGTATTCGGTGAACAGCCTTTTGGCGCCCGTGAGCGCTGCCGTGCTGTAATCCGATTCCAGTAAAGGCAGAATGGACATGGCCATGGCCGCGCCGCCCGCCAGTTGGGTCAGTTGTTTGAGGAATTCTTTCCGGCTGAGCGGGCGATGAGTATATTCATCGTACAATTCGATAATGCGCTGATCTAACATGTTGGCTGTATTTTATGCGCAATATCGTTCAAATTTCTCCCAAAGTGCTAATTCCCCTGCAAAATTTCGCCGATTTCCTTTTGTTCCGTGGTGATGCCGTCGAAAGCGAACAGCCCGCAGTCCAAGAAGTTAACGTATTCTTTGATGCCTTCTTTGTAGCCGCGCGGCGGGGTGAGCACCTGCTCATCGGGGGTGATGAGCACATACAGCGGTTGGGTATTTTGCAGGAAATTGACGACCTGAAAATCCGTCCATTTGTTGCCTACATTGCGGAGTTTTTCGTTACGGTGTTTCGACCACAACACTGCTTCCAACGGCTGCCGGTCATCTACATACAAAGAGATGAGCACATAATCATTGGCGATTTTATTCCATACGCGCTCGTCTATCCATACATGCTCTTCCACCTTGCGGCAATTGACGCAGCCGTAGCCGGTGAAGTCCAGCAGGATGGGTTTGTTCACCTCGCGAGCATAGGCCAAGCCTTCATAGTAGTCTTTAAAACAGTTGAGATTGTTGGCCGATTTGGAATACGACGGGTAGCGCGCCTTGATGTCGGGGTCTAAGTCATCGTTCAGTTCTGTTAAAAAAATATTGTACCGGGCCGGAGGCGCCAGGCCGCTGAGTGCGCCGGGCGATTTGTACGATTGCAGTTTGTCGTCGAACCGAAATCCGGTGGCGAGATAAAAACTCACCAGCAACATAAGGCCGCCCAAAACCGTGCGGTAAGCGGGTAGTTTTTTCTCGCGGCTGTCGTGCGGGAAGCGCAGGATGCCGAAGAAGGACAGCGCCATAGCAGCGGCGATGAGCACCCAGGCTGCCATGAACACCTCATACGGCAGTATGCCCCAGTGCATGGTCATATCGGCTACGGATAGGAATTTGAGCGCCAGCGCCAATTCGAGAAAACCGAGTTGTACTTTGACTAAGTTCATCCAGCCGCCGGATTTAGGCAGCGTGTTGAGCCAACCCGGAAAAGCGGCAAACAGGCCGAAGGGCAGCGCGAGTGCTGTGGAAAAACCGAGCATGACCACAAAAGGTCCCAGTTTGTCGGTAGCCGATTGTACGATGGCGGCGCCGATGATGGGGCCGGTACAGGAAAAAGATACGATGGCCAGCGTGGCCGCCATGAAAAATATCCCGATGAGGCCGCCCTTTTCAGCCATGGCGTCGCTCTTGGTGCCCCAACTGCTGGGCAGGGTGATTTCAAACAAGCCAAAGAAGGAAAGCGCAAACACCACAAAAATGAGAAAGAATAAGGTGTTGGCTATCCAGTTGGTGGACAGGGCATTGAGCGCCGAATCGCCAAACAGTGCCGTGATGAGCAAGCCGATGGTTACATATATTACAATGATAGAGGCGCCGTACAGCAAGGCATTGCGCAACCCTTTTTTCCGGTCAGTGCTGCGTTTCGTAAAGAAAGTAACCGTGAGCGGAATGAGCGGAAATACACAAGGCGTGAGCAAGGCCAGCAAACCACCGATGAACCCAAAGAGGAAGGTCCACAGCATGGAACTGCGGTCGCCGGTTTCTTCTTCCCCGCAATTACTCAACGGCTCCTGATAGCCCGCCTGTAAGGCCGGAATAACCTGATCTATTACATCGCCTTCAATTTTCGCTCCCACATAAGCCTGGGCCGCATCAGCACTGAGGTTGAAACGAAACTCATCCGAGCCGGTGACGCATTGCTCATCATCGCAGGCCATATATTCTATGAAACCCAGAATGGGTTGAGCGGGATCCGTCACTTTTACGCGCTGGGTGAATACAATGGGGCTTTCCACAAACTTGACCACCATTGCGCCGGCAAAGAGCGGGTCGGCCGCTTTTTTCGTTTTGCCTTTCTCGGCAGTTTGGCCTTCCGGGACAAAATGCGCCCCCGAAGCAAAAGTGAAAGTAGTGGGCAGCGGGCCGTTATCGGGGTCGGTATATTGGGAATACATGTTCCAGCCTTTATCCATCGTGGCGGTGAATAGGAGGTCGTACTCCGTATCGCTAATTTTTTTGTAGTCAAATTGCCACTTAGCCGGTTTTACCAAATTGGGCGCTAAGGCCGGGGAAACAGGCTCGAACATATTGATGGGCGCTACTTCGGCGGAGGGGTTCTGCTCCTGTTCTTTTTCATTGGAAGGCGCCGCGCCGCTGCCGGATGCGCTGCCGGTACTGCTCTTATCCGGCTGTTGGTTGCTGCCTGCACCGGAGTCTTTGAGTATAAATTCGAAGTCTATTGCCTTAGGCGGCAGGCAGCGCTCGTTATCGCAGGTCATAAACTCCAGATAGCCGATAACGGGTTTGCTCAGATCGGATACTGCTACGCGCTGCGTGAAGATACCCTTTTGGGAAAACTTGGTGAGCTTCATGTCAAAGACCTTGTCGTAGGTCGTCTTTTTATTACCCGACTCCTCGCACTTGCCCACGAGCTTGTAGTGCGCGCCTGCTTCAAAATTGAAGGAAGTAGCTACCGGGCCTTCGTCGCTCTCTAAAAACTGGGAATAGATATCCCATCCGTCGTCAATGGTGGCGGTAAATATCAGATCGAATTCAGTGGCAGAAACCTGCTTGTAAGCGGTAGACCATTTGACCGGATTCAGAATTTGCCCCCAAACTGTTACAGAAAATAGCAGGGCGACTAATGCAGCAAAATATCTCATGTGGAATTGTTATTTGCTTGGTATCAGGAAAAAACGATTACAAAGATACGCCTGAAACCGGCCTGTGGTCGAAACGATAATAAAAAATTAACACTTCCGCTCCGGGCGTCGGGCGGGCGCAAAGGTGACTGATTTTCAACTGTTGCCGCTGTGATTCCGATCACTAAGGCGCCAAATTACAACACGTCGTCTTTAAACTTTCCCTAACCTCGTCGAAAAGCGGAACGTCTTATCTTGCATCGCGGAAGGTGCGGGGCATCCTCGCATACCCCAAAAGCGGATGCCGAAAAGCTCACAGAGTAGGCGAATACCTAAATCTTGTTTGTCATGAAACCGTTTCTTGTACACTCCCTGATCGTAGTTTTTGCGCTCCTCAACACTCCCTCATTCGCCGCAGTGGTCTTTACGGCCCCGGCAGGCGTAAACCAGGATGATGTTGGGGTAACACACAACACCGGGCTCAGCATTGAGAATTTTTTAAACATGACACCTAAGGCATTTGAAGAGCACAGCGGCAAAAAAATGTCCTGGGCCAAAAAGCTCGCCTTCAAGATAGTGCAAAAGAAGGTAAAGAAAAAAGCGGCTAAAGGCGAGATTGATCTTGCCGCTCCATACACCCCCGGCAAAATGAGCCTCTTGTCGCTGATCTTTGGAAGTTTGGGAATGATAACTATTTTTCTACCCGTCGTAGGCTTTTTCCTGAGCGTCGGTTTTAGTGTGGCAGGTCTCGTGCTGGGCATAGTGGCGATCAAGCGAGAGGGAAGCAATGTGATGAATATCCTCGGCATTGTATTTAGCGCCACCACGCTCGTTGTTATTCTCCTGATTTATATTCTCATCCTCCTGATTTTTGCTTCCCTTTTTTAAAATTGGAGAAATCCCTATTATTGCACAGTGGGAGCGGCCGGAAAATCCCTGAAAAGAGTACGGAGCGGATGCCGAAAAGCTTATAGAGTAGGCGCATACCTATTATCTTTTACCAACATGAAAAAGCAATTTGTACTTTCGTTCGCGCTGATTTTCACGCTGTTCAGCCTACAGTCGTTCGGCGCAGTGGTGGTCAACCCGCAAGCTGCCGAAATGCCGGAAGCCGCCGCGAGCGTTCAGCAACCCGAATTGAGCATCGGCGACTTCCTGAACATGACGCCCAAGCAGTTTGAAGAGCAGAGCGGCCAGAAAATGTCCTGGACCAAAAAACTCGCCTTCAAAATGGTGCAGAAAAAAATGAAGAAAAAAGCAGCCAAAGGCGAGCTTGAACTGAGTGCTGCCGCAGGAAACACCATGAGCCTGCTCTCTCTGATTCTCGGCGCCGGCGGCTTTGTGCTTTTGTGGGTCGTCGGCCTTTTGGGGCTCCTCATGGGTATTGCAGGTTTTGTACTGGGCTTGGTGGCCATGAAAAAAGAAGGAAGCAATGTCATGAACTTGCTCGGCGTCATTTTCGGAGCAGCTACCGTACTAATGCTGATCCTTGCCGTTCTTTTGGTTTCAAGCTGGGCTTGGTAAAAAGAACTGACGAAAAGAAACCGCTAAAAAACAAAAGCCATCTCGCAATGAGATGGCTTTTGAATTTATATCAGGACGTACGGCGAAGAGTGCGCCCAACCTAAAAAATCATCAGATTTTAGAAGCCTGCTTCCGGGCGGCGTTTAGCAGAGTAGTTTACTTTGAGTTGCCCTGCTTTGCGCAGTTCAGTCTTTACATCCGCTACGACCCCCATGGTCACGTTGCCGTCCACCCGGAGAGAGGCTGTGATTTGCGAACGGCGATTCTCCGGCACCTTCACCCGGAAGGTTTCGAGAAAAAAGCGGATTTCACGAGGATCGGCAAACTTATCACCCAATTGTATGCGCGGTTTGGTGCCGTAAATGGAGATGTACTTCTCCATAGGCCGCCCGATATAAATTGTACTGACCAAAGACTTCTCCTCCAGTTTAGTCAACTCGGAGGCGAAGGGCGTCACTACATTTACTTTGAGTTCCGAATCCCGCATCTTCGTTACCACCATAAAAAAGAACAGGAGCATGAAGATGATGTCGGGTAGAGACGCCGTGGAGATGTTCGGATCCGCCTTTCCTCTTTTTTTGCTGAATTTTGACATATTCCAGAAATTTTCTCGGCCTAAGCAAAGATTAAGTAATATGATACGCTTTTACTTCTCCTCACCGAACGCGGTGGGTTCTGCTTCCGACAACACCATCGGTATTTCCGCCTTAATGGCTTTGCGATAAGCCAGCGGTAGTTTGTCCTCGTCGTAGGGAACACCGTACTTCTTGAGGCTGGCATCGTTCCAAAGGTCGTTGTAAGCGCCTTTAAGCTCGTTGTACACCTCTAAGTAGGTTTTGTAATTGGTTCCCCGGTCGTTTTTCAACGAGATGATGGCCATCGTAGGCTTCTCGGCGTAATCCGGGCGTCCGTAAGGATTAGAGATAAACTCCTGGGCGTTTTCGCGCAGGTTGCGTATGTCCATCGGCTCGCCTCTCACCAAAAGTTGGTTTTGGGCGTTCACCAACACAGAGTACACGTTGCGCGTCTTAAGTTGGGTAATGTCCGGTTCTTCTTCCGACCACGGCGGGAGTTTCACGGTAATCCCCTTGTCTTCTACGATTGTGGTCGTCACGAGGAAGAAAATAAGCAGCAGGAAAGCAATGTCGGCCATAGAGCTGGCATTGATTTCATTGTTGCTTCTACTTTTGGATTTTGCCTTTGCCATACCTGGATTATTTAAAGAAGTTCCGTACTTCGGATAGCAAAATAGCCACTCCGGCCACCAAGGACAACACAATAGCCGTTGTGATTCCACCTCCGATCAGCTTAAGCCCGTTGGTAGAAATGCCGCCGGCATTTTCAATGGACTTAGCCAAAGGCCCGGTAGCGTCGCCGTTGGCCGTAGCATAAGAGAGAAGGAAAACAGCTATTAATGCAACAACCCCCAGAATGCCACGCATGGCGGCCTTAGGGTTGGAGGCCATTTGACCGATTCCAAAAAGAACCACTGCGATAACCCCCAGAATGATAAGGCCCATGGCCGCAAACATTCCGAAGTTGAATATCGAAGTATTGTAGCGCTCCGGGGTATCTCCATACGCTTCAAAGCTGCTCCAGCCCGCACCCATGATGAGTACGAAGAGTAGCACGATGACGGCGCCGAGAAGGAACCCGAAGGTTTGTCCGTTTCTAGATAATGTTTGGTACATTGGTCTTTCAGATTACTTTTTGAAAATGTTGTTCGCTGCCATGATGTCCACTACAGCGATAGAGGCATCTTCCATTTTGTTGACGATACCGTCAATTTTGGAAACGATGTAGTTGTAGAACAACTGAAGGATGATAGCAACCACGAGACCGAATACCGTAGTCAAAAGAGCCACTTTGATACCGCCGGCAACGACCGTCGGGGAGATGTCGCCCACTGCTTCGATTTTATCGAAGGCGCCGATCATACCGATAACCGTACCCATGAACCCGAGCATCGGGGCCAATGCGATGAAGAGCGAAATCCAAACCAAGCCTTTTTCGAGCAGGCCCATTTGTACGCTGCCGTAAGAAACAATAGCCTTTTCAACGGCTTCGGGGCCGTTTTTGGCATTTTTCAAACCTTCATAAAGGATGCTGGCGGTAGGGCCTTGCGTAGATTTGCACACCTCCATAGCGCCGTCAACGTTGCCTGATTTCAGGTTTTCGTCAATTCGGGCCAGCAGTTTGTCGGTATTGGTGGTGGCGATGTTGAGCGTGATGATGCGCTCAATACAGAATGCCAAACCGAGAATAAGGGCGATCAATACCAAACTCATAAAGCCGGGGTCGCCGTCAATGAAGTACTTTTTGAGCAACTGGAAGCCCTTTACCTCCTGAATGGGAGCAGGTTCTTCCACCGTCGGAGCGGCTTCTTCTTCGGCTTCTTCTGCTGCCGGTTGAGCGGTTTCTTCGGTAGCAGGTTGTTGGTCTGTGTTTCCATCCTGAGCGTACATCGCATTGGACGCGAAGAGACCCAGACAGAGTACGAGCAGGAAGGTCAATAATTTGCGCATAGTTGACGTAGTTTTGCCTGAAATTTAAATGATTAAGTTGATTGTTTCGTTTTTTCAAAACAGCGGAGAGAGCGGGATTCGAACCCGCGATACCCTTTAGGAGTATACACGCTTTCCAGGCGTGCGCCTTCAACCACTCGGCCACCTCTCCTCTTATCTTCATGCCTGGGAAAATGCCTTTCCGCTTCACCGCTCTTCGTTCAGAGCCGTCCCAATTCGGAGCAAAAATACTTATTCAATAACATCCTCCAACTTTGGAGAGGCAAAAATTGCAAAAAGAAATAAGAAAACCTAAAAATTTTCTGCCCGGCAGGCTTTTCAACCGAGACTCGGCAAAGAAACAAAGGTTTCGGAAAATAAGTGTCGGGCATTGGCGGAAGTTTTTTCGCCCACCGCTTCCACCGGCAACCCGGTGAGTTCGGCCAGCCGCTCTGCCACAATGGCCGTATAAGCGCTCTCGTTGCGCTTGCCCCGGTAGGGATTGGGCGCAAGATAAGGGGCGTCGGTTTCCAATACCACATGTGACAATCCGAATGCAGCTATCACCGGTTCTAATCCGCCGTTCTTATAAGTAAGCACTCCGCCGATGCCGAGGTAAAAACCCATTTCGATGATCTGTTCTGCCTGCTCCACCGTACCGTTGAAACAATGGAATACGCCCCGCAGGCGCTCGTCGCGGGCATTGCGCACCAAGTCTATGGTGATGTCCATAGCCTCGCGGGTATGCAGTACAATGGGCAGCCCTTTTGCTTTGGCCCACTCCATTTGTATGTTGAGCGCTTCGATTTGCAGCGGCAAGGTGGTTTTGTCCCAATGAAGGTCAATGCCGGCCTCGCCTACGGCAGCGAACGGGCGTCGGTTGAGCCACTCCTCTGCAATGGCCAGTTCTTCACGGTAGTTTTCCTTTATATGGCAGGGATGCACCCCCATCATGGCAAAACAATGGTCGGGATGCGCCGATTCCAATGCCAGCATGGCGTCTATGGAGTTGCTGTCTATATTGGGCAGAAAAAATGCCTGCCCGCCGGCCGCTATGGCGCGTTGAAGCATAGCCTCCCGATCGTGGTCGAACTGCCGCAAATAAAGATGCGTATGAGTGTCTATGAATTTCATCGGCGGCAAAATTAGCAGATTCCCTCGTTTCCAGTGCGCTCAACTTTAACCTCAATCACTACTTTTGCCACCCAAGCAATAATCCGATGGCCAAAAAACAGAAATACTATGTGGTGTGGAAAGGCAAGCAACCGGGGGTGTATGCCTCCTGGGCGGACTGCCAGACACAGATAGCAGGGTTTCCTAAAGCTTTGTACAAATCATTTGACACGGCGAAGGAAGCGCAGGCGGCCTATCTGAGCGGCCCCGCAGGCCACGTCGGCGCCAACCCCGCTCCACCCAAAAGCAAAGCCGCTCCAAAAGTATCCAAACAAGAAATCGTGTGGGACAGCATCTCCGTGGACGCAGCCTGTAGCGGCAATCCCGGCGAAATGGAGTACCAGGGCGTGGATACCCGCACCAAAGCGCAGCTCTTTCACAAAAAATTTCCGCTCGGCACCAATAATATAGGTGAATTTCTCGCCATCGTACACGCATTGGCTCTTACCCAAAAACAAGGGCTGAACACACCTATATATACAGACTCCAGAACCGCTATGGGCTGGGTGCGCAAAAAGCAATGCAAAACCCTGCTCGAACACAATGCCCAAACAAAAGAACTATACGAAGTGATCCGTCGCGCTGAAGCCTGGCTCCAAAAGCATACCTGGAGCAATTCGCTCATCAAATGGGAAACGGAGAGCTGGGGCGAAATTCCGGCAGATTTCGGGAGGAAGGGGTGAACGGTGCGGTATTGTAGAGACGCAATGCATTGCGTCTCTACAATACCGCACCGCCCTATGCTCCATGCTCCATGCCTCCTTCCTCTTCCGGCTTGCCCATTTGGTTGTCTTTGTACAATTGGTCAAAGAGGTTGTCCACATGGTACATTTCGTCGAGGGTGTCATCGAGGAACAGGGAGAGGGCGGGTACGCGGCGCAGGTGTTTGCGCAAGCGAAAGGCCAAGCCCTGATGCAGGCGCGACTTTTCGTCCTCCAACTGGAGCATCACGGCCTGTTTGTTGTCGGTATTAAATACGCTGAGGTATATTTTAGCTGTCGAGAAGTCGGGGGTCATTTTTACGCCGGTGATCGTCACCATCACGCCGGAACCATATATATAGGAACCTTCCTCCATGAGCACCACACTGAAGTGGCGCTTTACCATCTCCGCCACCTGGCGCTGTCTCTTCGTTTCCATATTCGATACTTTGCTATAAAAGTAACAAGAACGCGGGGAACGGATTTTGAGTTCATTTGTTTATTTTTACCGCAAAACTCAATAGAGATGTCCACTTATGCCATTTTCTTCAAAGACACAGACACAGAGAAAGTCAATAAATTGGTAGATTTTATGCGATCTCTTGACTTTGTGGATTCGGTGGAGCCGATACATCCTGGTGTAGTAAACGATGATCAAAGTGTCCCTGAATCTTCGGAAGATTTCATTGCTGTATCCGATTTGAAAAAACTGTACCCTGACCAATGGGTTTTGTTAGCAAATCCTCAAAAAAAGGGAGCTGTGTTACTTGGAGGCATTGTCCTTGTACACGATCGAGACAAAAGGGAATTTGCACTAAAAGCAAAAGACCTAATAAAAGAGCATCCAGGCGTCACTCATTTTTATACAGGTGTAATCCCTCGACACGCCCACGTCGGCCTCGCCAAAAAGACACAACTGCGATGAATAAATTTTCTTTCAGTTTATCGTCAGATGAAGACCTCATATTACTTCCCGTGGTGTTGGACGGCTACGAGGTTCAACTCGCCTTAGATACCGCAGCAACTCAAACCATCATTGATTTCAATGTACTTTTGATGTTAGGATATTCAGAAGCAGATGTCTCCGGCTCACACACAATGGAAACAGCCGCCGGGTATTTGGAGGCACAGGTTTTTCGCGTCTCAAAATTATCGGTGCTGGGCAAAAGATTCGAGAACTTTGATCTGTTGAGTTATGATTTTCTAAAAATTGGCCTATTAAGCAGTTATGACGGCGTTTTGGGGCTGGATTTTTTTCGCCCGGGCGGTCGACTTACCATTGACTTCGACACCCAGACACTTTGGTTTTCTCATTAACCGGATCCGCCTATGAGTACCTTAGACAACCCGATTGAATACCTCAAAGGCGTAGGCCCCGTCAAAGGCGAGTTGTTGAAGAAGGAGCTTCAGATTTTTACGCAGGGCGACCTGCTTTTCCATTTCCCTTACCGTTATGTGGACAGAACGCAGTTTCACCGCATTGCCGATCTGCGCGAAGACAGCGGCTTTGTGCAATTGCGCGGCGTGTTGCGCAGCTTGGACACCATCGGCGAAGGCCCCAGAAAACGAATGATCGGCCGCTTTCGCGATGCATCGGGCGTCATTGAGTTGGTGTGGTTTACCGGCGTGACCTGGCTGCAAAAACACCTCAGCGTCGGCACGGAGTATGTGGCTTTCGGACGTATCAATGCTTTTCGCGACCAACTCAACCTCCCCCACCCGGAGATGGAGCCGGTGAGCGCCGACCCCGCCCAGCCCTCTGCGAGTTTCGACCCCGTGTATGCCTCCACCGACAAACTCAACACCAAAGGCGTGGACATGAAAACCCGCCGTCGCTTGGTGAAAACCGTTTTGGAAAAAATATCCGCACAGGACCTGCCCGAAAACCTGCCGCCCCGCTGGATGGAACAATTTCGCTTCCCCGCCCGCTTTCAGGCCATCCAAAATATACACTTCCCCCGCAACCAACAGGAATTGGACGCGGCTCGCAATCGCCTCAAGTTTGAAGAACTTTTCTTCCTCCAACTGCGCATCCTGCAGCTCAAGCTCCGCCGCCATGCCGCCTCCAAAGGCTATGCTTTCCAACACGTCGGCGAGTGTTTTAATACCTTTTACCACCAACATCTGCCGTTTGAACTCACCGGCGCGCAAAAGAGAGTGGTGAAGGAAATCCGTCAGGACCTCGGCTCCGGCCGCCAAATGAACCGCCTCCTCCAGGGCGACGTGGGCAGCGGCAAAACCATGGTGGCCCTGCTTTGTATGCTCATTGCGTTAGACAACGGCTTCCAGACCTGCATGATGGCCCCCACCGAAATACTGGCCCAACAGCACTATGCCGCCATCACCGAATACCTCCGCGATATGGAGGTGGAAACGGCCCTGCTCACCGGCAACGTGAAAGGCAAAAAACGGGAAGCTATTCTGCAACGCCTCCGCGAAGGCGATATACACATCATCGTAGGTACGCACGCGCTGCTCGAAGACCCGGTGGAGTTTCAGCGCCTCGGCCTGGCCATCACCGACGAGCAGCACCGGTTCGGCGTAGCGCAACGGGCCAGGCTCTGGGCCAAAAGCCGGCCCCACCCGCCGCATGTGCTGGTGATGACCGCCACCCCCATACCGCGCACCTTAGCCATGACGCTGTACGGCGATCTGGACGTATCGGTCATAGACGAGTTGCCGCCCGGCCGCAAGCCCATCCAAACGGTACACCGCACCGAGGGCCACCGCTTGCGCGTGTTCGGGTTTATGAAAGAAGAAATCGCCAAAGGCCGCCAGATATATGTGGTGTATCCGCTCATAGAGGAATCGGAAAAGCTCGACCTGCAAAACCTGCAGGAAGGCTACGAGGCCGTCAGCCGGGAGTTTCCGCCGCCGCAGTACCAAATCAGTATCCTGCACGGCCGCATGAAACCCGCCGACAAAGAGTTCGAAATGCAGCGCTTCGTGAAGGGCCAAACCCAGATCATGGTAGCCACCACCGTGATAGAGGTAGGCGTAAACGTGCCCAACGCCAGTGTGATGATTGTGGAAAACACCGACCGATTCGGCTTGTCGCAATTACACCAGTTGCGCGGCAGAGTGGGCCGCGGCGCGGAGCAATCCTTCTGCATTCTGATGACCGGATTCAAGCTCAGCAATGAAGCCCGCGAACGCATCCAAACCATGGTGCGCACCAACGACGGTTTCGAAATTGCGGAAGCCGACCTCAAGTTGCGCGGCCCCGGCGACATAGAGGGCACCCGCCAAAGCGGCATCCTCAATCTCCGCCTCGCCGACCTGGCCCGCGACGGCCGCATCCTGCAAACTGCCCGCGAAGTAGCTACCCGAATCTTAGAACAAGACCCCGAACTGGCCCTGCCCGAACACCAACCCCTGCGCCGCCAATTAGAAGCGGAGACCAAAGCCTCCAAAGCCTGGGTGAGGATTAGTTGAGGCATGTCATGCATTATTGCCTGCTTTCCAGAACAATCGCACTTAAACCTGAGATTGGCTGCGACGCCTGAGGCTTTGCCATTATTGCGACAAAACCCCCAAAGACACAATTTTTTAACATGAT
>JAHBTW010000014.1 GCA_019638385.1 Saprospiraceae bacterium
ACCGAAATTTTTCATCCACAACTACAATTTATCACTCGTTTCTTGACACTACCTCTTTTTTAAAAGTTTGATTACTCGATGAATTGACACATCCTTGTCATCATGGACTATATAAATCATTATTCGAATTTGAGCAAAGCGTGACTCATCCTTATTAATCTGAATTTATTTCCTCTCGGCGTAAGCTGAAATTCGTATTTCCTAATATAATCACAATAACTCTCCATATATAGCATACTTCTATAACTGTCAAAGAATCGTACCTTTTCTAAATTAATATTCAGGTAAGAATTTATAGTATCGCCCATCTTGGTGTAAGCAAGGGATTGTCCATAAAGTGCGCCATTATCCAGAAGAAATGCTGCGTCTTCCATATATATTGCTCCATTGTGAAGGGATTTAAGCAACATGGTATCTATCGAAAAACCATTTGATTTCCAATGGGAAATTACCACATTCAAAAATCGCGAATAGCCATCCAATGTTGATACCCCTGCAATTTCCTCGTGGGGAAAACCTGAATCGCCATATCGCTGCATAAATTTTATGTATCGTAGAGAATCCTTTGCTCTCAGCGTTTGGCCGCTCGCTCCTTCGTAAATAAATTTTGTAGTCTTGGCTGCTTCAAATCTATCCCGTTGGTCCTCTGAAAGCACTTTTAACAAAAAAATCTGATCCTCATTTAGCAAAGTGGAATCCTTGTAGTTACCATCTTTGACTACAAGGAAACTCTCTAAACGCGCCTTCAAATCTTTTGCCAAATCATCTTTACCAAGCTCTTCACAAAGTATAGAATAATTGTAGATATCCATACAAAATGGCTTATTATTTATATCGAATGCCGCACCATATAGAGTAAAAGCCTCTTGGTATAAACTATCCACAATCAGCATTTCTGCTGCATTGATTAATTTATAATACTTAGCCAGATCACCATTGTAATCTACTTCTATTGATGCCAGTTCCGTTTGATTTGGGTACAGTAACAAAAACATTGCCAAAAACATTGCCTTCATACTATTATTTAATTTTCATAAAATTTAAAATTGTCAGATGAAATCACAATGGATTTCACCTGACAGCTGACCATTGAGTTAACATTTGGCTACGCGCCGGGCCCGCATGGTTCTGGCGCTGTACTTACATCGGTTTCAGTATGCCGAGTCATTGTTCCATCCTGATGATCGGTATCAGCAGACCATGTCATTTTAGTACCATCAGGCAGATCCCTTTCTCCAGCACCAGTCGCACAATCTGCGCCACCATAAATTGCACCGCTCGTTATAATTTCGGCAGCGTTAAAATCTCTTAATGATAACATAATAATAGAGTTATTTATTCAAAAACCACTACGAACTCAGGGTGTAGCGTCCCTCCTTCCCGCCCTCTTGCGCGCTTACATATATCAGAAAGCAAAGAATTGGTGCAAATATGCGCGGCCTCAGTGCCAAAAAATGGCACTCTGATATTTTTTTTCAAAAAAATTGTCCATTCCGCCCTGAATGCGAAACAATTCGTCATCGCCTACAATGACTTCGAAGCGGATTTTCACCGGTTCGGTATAGTAGTAAGTACTGCGGCACTTGTCGAACGCGATGGGGAAGCCCTGTTCGCGCAGTGCGCCGATGAGGCGTAGCAGGTGCCGGCGGCTGAGGCCGATGCGTAGGGCGAGCGCTTCGGGCGTACCGGTGGCGCCGCGCCGTATGAGGGCGTCTATGCGCTCGAAGTAGAAGAGGTCATTGAAAATTTGCATGGTTTGTAGTTTTTGTTTCGTGTGTATTCTTATTCGTGACAACTTACCCCAAAGGGGCTGATCTGCCGTAGGCAGCTTACGCCGCAGGCGCTTACCCCCCTAACTCCAACTGGTTCTTCACAAGATTGAAATAAGCGCCGCGCAATTCCGTCAGTTGCCCGTGTGTGTCGATTTCAGTGATGGCCCCGTTTTCCAGCACCACGATCTGATCGGCATGGCGAACGGTGCTGAGGCGGTGCGCCACTACTACCACCGTTTTGTTTTCATAAAAAGCGGCCAGGTTTTCCACGATGGTCCGTTCGTTGGTGGCATCCAATGCGTTGGTGGCTTCGTCGAAGAAGAGGTAGTCCGGGTTTTTATACACGGCACGGGCAATGAGCAGGCGTTGGCGTTGGCCCTGGCTGATACCGTTGCCGCGCGCGCCGATGCGGGTGTTGAAGCCAAGCGGCAGCGACTCCACGAAGTCCCGGATATTGGCCGCTTCTACGGCGTGCAACAGGCGCGCGAGGTCGGGGTGTTCGTCGCACTCCGAGATGTTGTTGGCAATGGTATCCGAAAAAATGAACCCGTCCTGCATCACCGCGCCGCAACGCCTGCGCCACTCGGTGGGTGCAATGGACTCCAATGGCGCATGGCCGATGCGGACGGCGCCTTTTTGCGGGCGGTAAAAACCGAGCAGGAGCTTGAGCAGGGTGGTTTTGCCGCTGCCGCTGGTACCCACTATGGCCGTCACTTTGCCGGCGGGGATGCGGAGCGTCACGCCGCACAGCACATCGTTGTCCAATTGGTTGTATTTGAAATACATATTATCGAGTTCAAGATCGACGCATGAGCCGTATGCCGGCTACCAATTTTCAGATAAACCATTGTAATTCAATAAGTTGTGTATTTAAGGGGGGGGGGGATTCTTCCTCCTGATTCTGGATTTCGCCCAGCCGTTCGAGGCTGATTTTGGCGTCCTGAGCCGAGCGGATAAAGGCAATGAACTGTTGGAGCGGGCCTTCCAATTGTCCCACCATATATTGTACAGCGAGCATCATGCCGAGGGTCATTTGGCCTTCAATGACGCCTTTGGCCGCCAGAAAGGTGATGAGTATGTTTTTGCTTTGGTTGATGACGCCTGCCCCGGCCTCCTGCCATTGAGAGAGGTTCAGCGAGCTGATGTTGGTGTGAAACAACCGCGCTTGTACGCCTGCCCATATCCGGCGGCGTTTGCGTTCAGAGTTTTGCAGTTTGATTTCCTGCATGCCCTGTATCATCTCAATGAGGTTGTTGTTGTTTTCTCCGGCCTGCTGAAAGCGCAGATAGTCGAGTTCCTTGCGGCGCTTGAGGAAAAAAGTGATCCACAACACATAAAAGGCTGCCGCCAGAAAAAATACACTGAAAATAAACACATTATAGGCCAGCAAGATAAAACTGAACACCACAAAGTTGAGTATGGAAAACACAACCGGCAGTGTGGAATTGGTGAGAAAAGATTCGATCCGGCTTTGGTCGCTGATGCGCTGTAGCAGGTCGCCGGTCATTTTGGTATCGAAAAAGCCGATGGGCAGCCGGGTGAGCTTGGCGAGAAAATCGTTTACCATCGCCACATTCATGCGCGTGCCCGCAAAGAGCAAGATGCGGCTTTGGATGAATTGCACCGTTACCTGACTGAAAAACAGCATGAACTGCGCCAGGAGGATTAAATAAATGAAGCCGATATTGCGATTGGCAATGCCGGTGTCCACAATGCTTTGGGTGAGAAAGGGGAAGATGAGCGCCAAACCGCTCGCTACGGCCATTCCCGTTATGAGTTGTACCATCAAGGCCCGATGCGGACGCAGATAGTCGAAAATGTAAGAAAACCGGGTAGCCGAAGGAGGAGCAACGGCGGGGTTGTGATAAAACTGCGGGGCGGTTTCCAGCAGGATAAGCACGCCCTGATCGCCGTCGCTGCACCAGGATTTTTCAAAGTCGGCGCGACTGAGCCTGAACTTTCCTGCTGCGGGATCGGCCACCTACACATGGCGGGCCGTCACCTTATATACTACCACGAAGTGATTCTGATTCCAATGCGCAATGGCGGGCAGGGGTGCGTTGCGCAGGCAGGCCGTATCGGCGCCGGTATCGAAGGGCACTTTGACGGTCATAGCACGGAAACCGATGCTTTCGGCGGCCTCCATGATGCCTTTGGCCGACACGCCGTTGCGACTCAGGTAGCTTCGTTCGCGGAGGTAGGGGAGCGGGTACTTGCGACCGTGTGCCGCAGCCGCCATCATCAGGCAGGCGGGGCCGCAGTCCATCGCGTCTTTTTGGCGGTAAAATGGGAATAGTCCGGGCATAGCGGGGTTTTGATCGTGTGAGTTCTGGCAAAGATGTTGTTAAGGCTGTAAAATTCCAATAGGGAAGAAAAATTTAACACAAAATTCTTCCAGGTAGCCTCCTTTAATGGTTGTGTAAAATTGAGCCGGCTCATCACCTGTCTGTTGCGTAGTCATCCAACTAAAAAAAGGAGGGTGGCGTAACCATTCTCTCTACAGCTTCACCACTTTCAGCACCTTACTCTGATGATTGCTCTCATTAATCGCTTTCACAAAATACAGGCCGGCGGGAAATGACGAAATATCAACAGTAAGAACGGATTCATTAGCGTCTATTCTTCGAAGCAATCGGCCTACGGCGTCGTATATTTCCAACTGATATAAATTCAGGTTTCCTTTGATCGTAAATGCATCCCGGACGGGCATGGGAAAAATTTGAATCCAATCGTCATCAATGGGTACATCTTCGTTTGCAGCGCTTACCGTGGGATTATAGAAACCAAAATCAACGGTGTTATTGCCGCTTGCATCGTAATTAAAATAACAATTGTATGGATCACCGTCATTCAGCGGTTCTTCACCTGATCTAAGCGACACAATGCCTGACATGATATCCGTAAAAGGATTGCCAAAACCATTGTTGTCAAAATCTACATCATTGTCGGCGTTCGGTTCAAAGCCGTTGGTGGATATGAAGTTTTCCAATGGTTCTCCGGGGCCCCAATTATTTACTTGCCACACAAAGACCACATAGTATCCGGGTTGCAGACCGGAAAATTTATAATATCCGTTTTCATCCGTCACCCGCACGCCTCCGAAGCCCTGCCAGTCGGGGATATCATCGCCGTCAGAATCACTCCAAATCACCAAAGACACCCCTGGAATACCCGGCTCATCGGGGTCTTCTATACCATTTCGATTGAGGTCGTTCCATACTCTGTTACCGATCGATACGATACCGGGAGATACGGGGTCACTACAGTCTTCATAACAAAATGCCATGTCATTGATGGCCAGGATCATTTCATCGCCCATTGCTTTTCCAATGTTTAAAAAAGTAAGGGCATTATTATTAAAGTGATGAATGGCGTCCTGCGGTGATGCCGATAAATTCAGATAATAGGGTTTGGTATTTACGAAACCTACTTTACCGCCGTAAATGGAATCATTACATCCTACATTTTCCTGCGCTACGGATACGATGTTTTGCATACTTTGCACCCAAAGATCATTCGTCGGTTCAACCCCACCCTGTCCTGAACTCGCAATGACGACCGGTAGAGCAGGTATGTCCAGGTCATTTCTTACATCATTGACCAAATGGTACAAATTGCTTTCATATTCATTTAAAAAGTCATTGGATGCGCCATCGTTCCAGCCTTGAAACCAGACAAATCCGGAAATTTCGAAATCTGTTGTACCTATATCCGGAAATTCGGTTTCTAAGTTGTCGGTAACATCTCTCACCGTTTGGATCATGGCATTATAATATGCACCGGTGGTACCTCCTGCTGAAGGCGGCCGAAAATCTTCCGCCAGACTCGTTCCTCCCCAGGCTGTTTTTATGATTAATACGGGGTCTTCATAATATTCATCCAACTGATGCGCGAACATTAGTTCCGGTCCTATTAAATGAGCAAAAGCTCCCTGACCGACGGTTACATTTGATCTGATGGTATCGCCATTCCGTGCAAAATACAAAGAGGCATTCTCCAATGAAGTCCAATTACCTGGTACACCGATTTTGGACCAAGCTCCAGTTGTATCATTTTGAATAACATCCGTTAAGCTGCCAGGGTCATTTTCCGGATCATTGACGGCGCCATATCCTTGCATATTCGATTGACCGGCTAAAATAAATACCCTTACTTTAGGTTGGGTTTTCTCTTGTCGGGTAACAATCGGAACATAACCGATCTCCAAACCTGCAGGCGGTTGAACAATGCCTGCCGGATCCACAGTGGCTATTCTTCCAATGGATGGAGGCGCTAAATATTCATCTGTATGACTCCAGTTGGCGTGTATAAGCTCGGCCCTGCTTTGAAGTTTGGTGCGAATATCTTCCGGAAGGTTGGCGTGGATGATGGCGGGTTGGTCCACAAAACGATACCAATAATAGGTAACGGTAGTGCCGTCGCCGAGGTCCGCTTTAAAGGGGCCTGCGGTGGGGCCGGGATTATTCCAGGGACCATTGGGGTCTTGCCAATGACAGTCCGGATCCAAAGGCGTCAAATAAGTGATTTCCGGTCGGGGCGATACAGGTACGGCGGTCGTCAACAAATTAGTGGCGGCCGGCACAGCTTCCGGATCCACAGGGCGCCATAGATTATCCGGATCGAGTCTGAAATATTCCGGTAATAAGAAGTTTTTCTCTTTTTTCTCCACTATATTCAGGTCATATTCAAAACCCATAATGGTTGCGTTTTGCTGAACATTATTGATGTAATGCAAATCAATTTCATGATTTATTCCATTCGACGAGGCCTCAGCGATTTCAGCAGCCATAGCGCCGCCATTGTTGACGAACGAAACGCCGTAAGTCCCGGCCTCATTAATGCGAGGCAGGACAGCAGGCCCCCCGTCAAACCAGGATTCCAGAGCATTCCAAAGCGCATTTTGGGAGTAAACCGAAATTTGACTCAGCACCATTGAATTATCATCATTGTTAACCGGGAATTGTAATCTTTCCAATTTAGCATACGGATTTCCGCTATCATCCCAAGCAATAATTGCCGGCGATCCTGCATGTTCGATACCGAAACCTACATTCGGATCAGAGGGTCGTGAGTCCAGAAATAATCCTTCTAAAGTGGGGTCGAGCAATGCGGGTTCTGTCCAGAAAGTGGGTAAAAAGAAGGTTGCCGGGCCTTTGAAGTTGGTGGAATGTAAGAATAAGGTCCAGCATTGATTCCCCGTTTCGATATCTGTTCCATTTGTATTTGAAATGGGTTCTGTTAAGGGCAAAGGAATATAACCGTATCCGAGCATTTCGCCATTTAAACTTTGCGCCATATTCAAGCCGTCGGGCGCCCACAGTAGTTTGTTGGACAATTGAGCTACCCCGTATTTACCGCCGGGCGTACTCCAATCTCTCTGTCCATTAGGTAAATTATTACTTCTCCCGGCGCCGGGTCCATTCGCCCATGTATAGAAATTGTAAGAAACGCCCCCCATGATAAACTTGGGGATTTTGGTGCCGAATCGCGTGTCGTGCCACCAGCCTAAGCCTCCTTCAATGGTTGTGTAAAATTGAGCCGGCTCCGTACCGGTGCGCTGCGTCGTCATCCAACTACTGCTCAATCCCATTTGGAAGTCTGCGGGGCCGGGATACTGTTTAAATATGGGCCATGCAGCGGTGTACATGGTGTAGCCCGAGCCAAAGGTCTGGTCAGCAATGTTTTCCGTGGATATCCAGGTGAATCCGGATCTTTGTGCATTTACTATTTGAGCATTTGTAGTATTGGAGAATACTGAAAAAATGCACAATAAAAGGATAGCCAAAAATGAAACCGGTACAATTTGACGGCTACCGGCATTGCTGTAAAAGCTGGTCATCGATATAAATATATTTGATTTGTATTGTAAAGATAGTTCATTCTATACAAAAGTAAGTTTATCCGTTACCCAAGGCAATCGCCACACTACTGGACATTTTTTATTTCACGCAACGCTGCAACGCTCGCAACGTTCAATTGCCCTCTCCTATTCTCACAGCACCCTCCCTTCCTTAACTTGAATTTCAGAGCCTTCCGCCAGGAATACAGATACCGGAGTTTCCGTACGTAGGAACCCGAAAGATGGTCCGTAAACATCGCCAAAATCAACATCAATGGTATGTTCGATGGTCTGATATACTTCCCATCGGGGGTGCTCAACGCCATATTCAGCCGTCCGCTTGTCGCCTATCTTCGTGTATCCCCAATAATGTTCCGTAATGAATTCTTCCTCGCTTCCGTCATCAATTTTGTGTGGCTCCTTATTCGCAACTACGCTTATCGAATTCCATGTACGCTTCCTCCATTGGTACTCCACGATGAGCCTGTCATCCGTCATCTGCCAGAAATGACGCATGGGCATCGTCTCGTACTTTTCTTTGTATAGGGTGTTGGCAACAAAGGTCAAGCTGGGTTTCGGAACAATTTCTTTGATAAAAACGACTCCGCGCTTCCATTCTCCGTTGTCGTTATACCTTACATAAAATCGCAGGTTGACTTCCTCAAAATTAGTATGAAATGGAATCCTGAGTCCCCTCACTTTCGTGTCGAGAAACATAAATCCGACGAGGCTGACGTAACAGATGCCGTTCCACAAGTCTAGCTCCGTGTGCTGCGGTAAATAGGGCCCCAGTAGTTGTTTGTCAACGGCATAGTTGGCCATTGCTAATTTTCTCCACTCAGCTTGCAGGAATGTTTTTTTCATAATATTTTTTGTAAAGCCAGTTATCCACTGAATATTTTCCGGCGCCGGTTATAGCGATAGAAAAATAAATAACGGCATAAAACAACGGCAGCTCTTGTTTTCCAAAACCGTCACTACTATGAACAATGAGTGCAGCGACCAACATGGTAATCAGCAATGGGATGGCTGCAAACCGTGTTGCAATGCCAAATATCAGGAATATAGAACAAAATACTTCTGCAAAAACGGCGAGCGCAAGCGATGCGGTTACACCGTAAGCAACCGGTGAACCACATCTATTCCAGTGCGGAGCTACATCCGATCTTTGCGAGGTCAAAAATCGGAAAAAATGGAAAAGGAACCGCGTAAAAGACGAGATGCGTCGTCGATGTATGATTTGGTATCGTTGTGGGAAGAGAGTGATCTGTCCCAACAGGCATTTTGCGAGGCACACGAGATACCTGTTGCGGTATTCGCCTATTGGCGTCGTCGGCAGAAGAGGGCACAGGAAGGAGAGAAGCGGGCGACTGGTTTTTCGGAGGTATGCTTGCCGGGGCCGGAGTCGTCCGGGGGCATTTTTGCGCGAATACGTTTTGCCAACGGTGTGGAGTTGGAGCTTGAGCAGCGGGTGGACAGCGCGTGGCTCAAAGCTCTGTTGCAGTGATCACCTTCGGTACGGGTCATCGGTACTATCTGTATCGTGGCTTTGTGGATATGCGCAAGAGCTTTGACAGCTTAGCGGGACTGGTGACCAATGAGCTTGGTCGTCAGGCGACGAGCGGGGAGGTGTATATATTCATCAACCGTCGTCGGGATCAGGTCAAGCTGTTGGTGTGGGATCGTTCGGGCTTTGTGATATACTACAAGCGTTTGGAGAAGGGTACTTTCGAGATGCCAAGGGTAGAAGCGGGGGAAAAAGAGAAGGCCAAGTCGCTGGCATGGGCGGAGTTGCTGTTGATTTTGGAGGGCATTTCGCTGTCCTCGGCGCGTTGGCGCAAGCGCTATATGAGGATGGAAAATATGGAAAAAAAGTAGGGGTAAAAATAGGAAGACAGATAATGTTTTTTGTATTTTTACACCATGCAAGAGACTCAACAACAATACGTTAGTATAGAGGAATATCAGCGGTTGCAGCAGGATTACCTGTTGCTTAAGCACCAGTTTGAACAGCTCAAACGTATGATATTCGGCACAAAAAGCGAGCGTTTTGTACCCGATTCGCTGCCCGGCCAGTTGAGCCTGGATTTGAATATAGAGCAGGCGGCGCCGGCGCCAGTTCAAACCGAAAAGATAAGCTACGATCGGAAAAAACACAGGCCGATCCAAATTACTCCACATGGGCGCCTGCCCATAGATGCCTCTCTGCCCCGGCGGCGCTTCGAGATTGAACCGCAGGAAGATACCAGCGGCATGAAGCGCATAGGAGAAGAAATCACCGAAGAGTTGGATTACCGTCCGGGTAGTTTTTGGGTCAATCAGTATGTGCGCCCCAAATACGCTGTGCCACAACAGGATTTGGATCCGAGCACAGAGGAACAGCCCGGCGTGGTGATTGCGCCCCTGCCGTCGCGCCCCATTGAAAAGGGTATCCCCAGTGCAGGGCTGTTGGCATACATCCTGTTGTCCAAAACGGCGGATCACCTGCCGCTGTATCGCATAGGCAAGATGTTCGAGCGCCAGGGTGTCAGCATTCCCGCAGCTACCATGATCGATTGGTTCAAAGCCACCTGTAATCTGGTCAAGCCCTTGTACGAAGCACAAAAGCGCCTGGTGCTCGGCGCCGATTATCTGCAAATGGATGAATCGCCGATTAAAGTGCTGGAAAGCGAAACCAAGGGCAAAACCCACCGGGGCTACATGTGGGTGTGCCGGGCGCCAGTTCAAAATCTTGTCTTTTTTAGTTACAACTCCGGACGCACTGCCGAAGCACCCACGGAATTGCTCAAAAACTTCCACGGAACGCTGCAAACCGACGGGTATAGCGTCTATGAAATGTTTGAGCGCCGTGCGGAAATCACCCTGGCGGCCTGTCTGGCTCACGCTCGACGCAAGTTCACGGAGGCGCAGTCTAACGACAAAGCCCGCGCCGATGCGGTATTGACAAAAATACAAGCGCTGTATGAAGTAGAGCGCAGCGCTAAAGAAAAGCGACTCAATGCCCCCGAACGATTAGCCCTGCGGCAGGAGTTGTCGCGCCCCATCTTCGATGAATTGGGCGAATACCTCAAAAAAGAACTGCTGGAGGTCTTGCCCAAAACTCCCATCGGGCAAGCCATCGCTTACTCGCTCAATCGTTGGAAAAAACTTGAACAGTTCCTTTTTGACGGGAGAGTAGAAATAGATACCAACCTGCTGGAAAATAAAATCCGTCCACTGGCGCTGGGACGTAAAAATTACCTCTTTGCCGGTAACGATGAAGCCGCTCAGCGTTTAGCTATCGCCTATTCCCTGATGGCCAGTTGCAAAATCAACGACATCAACCCACACACCTGGCTCAGAGATGTCCTCTTCCGACTGCCGGATATGCCCGTCAATCAAGTCGAGCAACTCCTCCCTCACAACTGGAAGCCCTTGGAGGTATATCCCGAATGGTTCGCCATCGAGGACGATGGATAGACACGACCTTCGCTGCAGGGCAGGGTGTGGTTCACCGGTTGCTTACGTTACACCGACGCCCAGCGGGTCTGCAAAGCGAATAGGTTCTTCCCCGAATAATTTCAAAAATTTATCATCGCCATGGGTTATCATAAAAACGCCTACTGCCATTCGTATGAGCAACAGTACAATATTGATATTCTTCGGATAGTTTCCGGGATTTAATAAATTCTTGATCATTAGTACTAGTTTAAATTCATTTTCACATTGCTTTACAGCGATATTTTATACATGCTGAAAAATAAGGTTGGCGCCCTTTGTCTCTTGCCCCTTGCCAATTTGCCTTTTACCCCTACGCCACATTCCGCCCCGCATTGATGATGCCGAACATGGCGCGCAGCACTAAGTGGCGCATGATTTCCATTTCCTCTTCCGGCACGTTTCCGCCGTTGATGCGCTGTAGCGCGAATTGCTGAATGACGATGAGCGGCAACACGATGATTTCGCGCAGCCGGATGCTTTCGCGCGATACCGGGTTTGCGGCCAATAGCTCCTGTTCTCCGGACACCTCCATCAACAATTTTTTGGTGCGCTCATACTCTTCCAGCAACATGCCCCAAAACGGGCCGAACTGCGGGTGCTGTGCCAGGTGGCGGGTGAGTTGGAAATTGGCCTTGCTCAGCGATTGCATGGAGTTTTCGGCGAGCGCCCGCAGAAACCGGGAACGGCGGTACAGTTGGCGAATCTCATCCGGTTTGCCGGCCGTTATGAAGATTTCTACGGCCTTTCCAAACCCGAAATAGCCGGGCACGTTTTGTTTCATTTGCGCCCAGGCGCCCACAAAAGGAATGGCGCGCAAGTCTTTGAAAACCAACGCACTGTTGTCGCCGTTTCGCTTGGTAGGGCGGCTCGCGATGTTGGTGTCGCCGTACCATTTCAGCGGCGTCACCTGTTCCAGATACGGCACAAAATCGGGGTGATTTTTCAGTTCGAGGTACGCATGATAGGCGGCTTCGGCCAGTTCGTCCATGAGCAGTTTGTCGGCTTCCGGCATATCGCCCGCGTTGGGGTGTATGGCTTTTTCTAATCCGGCGGTAAAGAGTTGCTCTATGTTGTAAGTGGCCGCTTCCACGGTGCCGTAGGTGCTGCTCACGGTTTGGCCCTGTATGGTCACCTGAATTTCGCGGTTTTCGATTTCGCTGCCGTGCGCGGCGTAGTAGCCGGCATTGTGTCCGCCGCCGCGACCGGGCGGGCCGCCCCTGCCGTCGAAGAAAATGATCGAAACGCCGTACTCCCGGCTGATGCGGGTGAGGGCCTCTTTGGCACGGTAAATGCTCCAGTTGGCGCGCAGGTAGCCGCCGTCTTTGGTGCCGTCGGAAAAGCCGAGCATGACGGTTTGTACCTGGCCTCTATGTTTCAGATGAGCGGCATATTGCGGCTGCCGATAGAGGGTTTTCATCGTGAGGTGCGCACCGGCGAGGTCTTCCACAGTTTCAAACAGAGGCACGATGTCAAGCGGTATGAGGCCGTCGTTGGGCATACAAAGCTGCGCCAGGGCCAATACCTGCGTCACTTGCAGGGCGCTGCTGCAATTGCTGATGATGTAGCGGTGGCAACCGGCCTCGCCGTTTTCCTTTTGGATGATGGAAATGGCGCGAAACGTGCGAATGGTTTCCAGCAACGCCTCGTCCCGGTAATCGGCCTCGTTGATGGGGTCTTTCCAGGTGAGCAGAAAGGTCATTTTCTGCGCTTCGTCCATTTTTTCATAATCGGCGTAGCGAAACAGGGCAGGAAATTTTTCTTCCAAATGTTGCAACACCGGCTGCAGTACGGTCTCGTGCCGGCTGCTTTCCTGCCTCACATCCATAGCGGCAAAGTAAAACCCAAAGAGGCGCACTTTGAGCAGGAACCGGTCGAGCGCATCCACGAAGATACTTTGGTGCTCGTTGCACAGCGATTTGCGGGCCGTTCGCAGGTCTTCAATCAACTCGGCACAGGAGGCGTACTGCGGTTGATCGGGGTAATAAAGCGTATTGTTGATGCGGGTTTCGATGGCGGCTATTTGTTCCTCCACGCCCCGGAAGGTGAGGCGGCGGCGCAGCAGGCGAATGTCGCGGTGATAGCAACTGAGTATGCTTTTGCGCAGGCGGCGGGCTACTTCCAGCGTCGTATCGGCCGTGACATAGGGGTTTCCGTCGCGGTCGCCGCCGGGCCAGAACCCCAGGGCCAGCATACGCGGATTGGGAAAACGATGCACCGGCTGCTTCATCCCTTTGAGCAAGCGAAAAATGCTGTTGGGCAAGGCTTCGTAAAACACATTGGCGAGGTACCAGTTGAGGCTCAGGGCTTCATCCAAGGGGGTGGGTTTGGCGCGGTTCACAAAAGCGGTTTTGCCCAATTGCATCAGCAACTCGTGTACCGGTTCTACTTCGCCGTTTTGGATGGTTTTGCCGAGATCATTGATGATGCCCAACACCTTACCCGGATAAAACTGCGTGGGGTGCGCGGTGAGCACGATGCGCACGGCGTAGGTTTGTAGTTTCTCCAGCATCCGGCTGCGGCGGCCATCGTCGCTGAGGCGCCCCAGCAAGTGTTTCACCGTGCCCTTGCCTTCGAGGTCGTGGGTTTCGGCAAAAGAAGCGTCTTCGATGGAGTCGAACAACACAACCTCGCGCTCGGCATACTGAATGAATCGAAACAACAACTGATAGCGGTCTGCTGCGGAGCGGCCCGGACGGTGCTCGTTGAGAAAATCTTCAATCAATTGCAGCGGTTCTTTGCCTTCCGCTACGCCCGTATTGCATACCTGAGCAAAAAGCGCGAGGAGCGCGCCTGTTTCTTCTATACCTTCAAACGGCAGTTGCAAAAACAGGCTGTTGTACATTTGGAATTTGAGCGCTACGGCCGAGGGTGTGGTCATGACAGGTTTTGTGGCAAAAATAGAAAAAAATAACGGAGCGCGCTATTGTCAGTGCAGGGCCAGGGCAGTGTAAAATCACACTTTTATCAAAAGTCTATAACTTTGTATCATTGTTATGCTCGCGAGTATCTTGCTTTTTCACCATCAACACCTTTGCCATGTCTCGCATTTTCATTTTCTTATGGTATGTGTATTCCCGCTATCAGTTTTGGATGCTGGGAATCGGGTTTATTGCGCTTCTGGCCGGCATCGGCCTGTCTATTTATGGGGGCGACAAAATATCAGCCGCGCACATTGTGCTATTTGCAATTGCAGGATGCCTGATGGCGGCGCCCATGCTGGCGGGTTGGCCATTTATGGAGCATTGGAACCGCCAATATGTTTTTGCACATGGATTGGAAACTGATGCCGTTGTGGTGAAAGTGCATCCCACCAAGATCCGAATCGCAGGCCCAAGCGACGAACCCGGCTCGCCGGTAGATAAATATGAAATTGCGCTCTTGTTGCCCGATGGCAAGATGCGGCAGGCATTTTTCTACGATGCGTTTTATCTCAACAGTTTTTATCCCAATGAGCGCGGCATGGCCTCCACCCCTGTGGGTACAAAACTGAAAATTCGATACCTGCCTGCCCATCCCGATAATTTTATCATTCTCAATGACCGGCACCAAGAGCATGACCGAATGATAGCCGATAAAGCGGCCGAAGAACAACGCAAACAGGAAGCCGAAAAAGCCCGCCTTATTGAAGAACTGAAAAAAAACCGTTGAATGCGCCTCGAATTTTCTCCTTTCCCCGAACTGCACACGCCGCGCCTGCACCTTCGCCGGCTCGAATTGACCGATGCGCCGGCCCTGTTTCGCATGCGCTCCGATGAACGGGTGATGCGATTCGTACCCCGCCCGCTGCAAACGGCGGTAGAGGAGTCCGTTGCGCTGATAGAACAGATTCTGAATGGCTTGCACAATGCCGACGGCATTACCTGGGCAATATGTCTCCGCGAGACCCCGGAACCGATCGGCACCATCGGGCTATGGAAAATAGACAAGCCCAATCATCGCGCCGAAATAGGCTACATGCTGCTCTATGATTGTTGGGGCAAAGGCTACGCTGCCGAGGCACTGGCGGCCGTGGAGGCTTATGGATTCAATGAAATGCAACTCCACAGCATCGAAGCCAAACTCGACCCCGCTCATGTCGCTTCCGCACGGGTACTCGAAAAACGCGGTTTTGTGAAGGAGGCGCACTTCCGGGAGAATTTCCTCCACGAGGGGCAGTTTTTGGACACGCTGGTGTATGGAAAGTTGCGAGACATGTAGATATCATCAATGGAAAGCTCCGGGCATCATCTTGTCGGTTAACCAACTGCGTCTCTGTCGCGGCATGCCACAACAGAGACGCAGTAAACTTTCTTTTCACCCTGATTTTGCTTCGGCGTTGCTCTTCGACCCTGCTCAGTGCATCGCTCAGTGCATCGCCTTTTGCTAATTTGCCCTTTTGCCCTTTGCCCTTTGCCGATACCCCTACCCTTTCACGACTCTTTTGTGAAACAGGTGTTCTCCGATGCGTACTCTGAGCACATACACGCCGGCCGGCAGCCCTTCCAATGATACGCGGTTGGTATTGGTCAGGGAGGCGCCCATTTGCATGCCTTTGTCATTAAGCACCTGCACCTCGTCAATGGATAGACCGTATTTGTTGTCAATAAAAACCTCGCCGCGGGTCGGATTGGGATACACTTGCAATGCAAGGCGTAAATCTAACCAGCCGATGTCTATAAAGCCGTCGTTTACGCTAAAAGTCTCCACCGGATTGTACAGTGCCAGCGGCGTTTCATTGGCGCGGATGGCTCGGATATCGGTGATCTGAATTTCACTTTCCACCAAGCCGGCAATGTCGTCTATGATGCCGCGGAACCGTGCGATGGGGCCGAAGCCGCCCGTGTTCTGTTGGTTGATGCGCGAAATAGCCACTTCAATATAGCCGTCCTGTGCAAAGGAACGATCAATCGTGATCAATGACTGCGTTGCGGGCGAATTGGCGCCGAGCCAGGTATTTTGCAAAAATTCAATTTGTACAGAGTTGGGCACAAATACTTCCGGGTCAAAGTTGATGCGGAAAGCCAGGCCGTAAATAGCCTCTACCGGCAGGTTTTGACGGCCCAAAACAATCGGTGCGGAAATGACGGCGCCCGGCGCCAACGATCCATCGGGCATATTCACAAACAGCGAGGGGTTATTGGGCGTGGCGGGCAGCGGCGTGTAGGGCGCTACGGGGCCGTGCGTTAGGCCGTAGTTTTGGCTAATCACTTCCACATCTGCCGCATTGATGACGCCGTCGCCGTTGCAGTCGGCGTGTGCATAATTGACATTGGCGCCTCCCGTATTGGAAAAGCTCTGCGGCCAGGGGAACGCCGCCATGCCGTCCCAGGCATCGCTCCCCATTGCGCGCGGCGGCCCTTGAAAACCATACGCTACGCCGACGTTCAGCAGGTCAAAATGATTCGCAAGGTTGTTGCTATTGGCATCGCCCGGCCACACGATCACCGGATTGCAGATAGGCGCTACAACGGCCACCGCAGCAAAACACTGCTGCAACTGAACATCGCGCACTACAAATTCATAAGCGTTCTGCCCGCCGGCGGTAGCAGAAAACGGCCCCAGCGTGATGGGCAACTCAGCATAGCTGAACGTGCCGTAATGCACGCCGTTGCCCCGCACGGTAAAGCCTTGCGTGCCGGTGTTGTTGTGTTGGAAATTCAGCACCACAAAAAACTGCCCCTGTGTGCAGGGCGTGGCGGTAGCCGTCAGTCCGGCAATGCTGCACGGCGCCGGTGGCAGGGTATTGTAGCACACGTTGTCAATACCGAAATTTTGCCCGGCGATGAGGAGCGAACGGATTGGGCCGGTGAGACACACCCGCCCGGTGGCAAGGCTGTTGGCCGACGGCTGCACCTGCAAAAACACGCCCGGCGCTACCTGCTGACCGTTTAATTGAAATAAGGATTGTACATAAAGCATCGGCTGGTCGTTCACCGATAAATTCTCGATGCCGCCGCCGTCGAAAAAGTCAAAACAAACGGAAATGACCGGTTCGTTGAGCGCCTCAAAGTCAAATTCCACCCCGGCCCGATTCAATACGAGGTACTGCCCCGAAGCCGCTGTGAAAGCAGGCCCGAAATGGTTGGTAGAAACAAATACGCTTTCAAATTGCTCCATCGTGTTGGAGGCCCGGTATCTGCGCAGCCGCACCGGCACACCCGTTTCCGTGAAAGCGAGCGCGCCCGGTTCGTAGCCGGTTTCCGGCGCAAAAACGGATTCCGGCGCCAGTTCTTCAAATTCTATGCACTCCGAGTCGTTGCAATCAATCCTTTGGGCCTCCACCTCTGCGCAGCAGCTCTGGTTATTGGTCAAACACACCCTCACCACGGCCGGCGCACTAGGCGATGAATTCGGGAAAGGCCAGGGCAACATGAGCGGCAAGTCGTTCAACGAATAAGTGCCGAAGAGGAAGTTGTTGAAATACAGTTGGAACGAATTGTTGGCGATGGTGCTGAGGGCATTGAAATTGACATACAAATATCCCGGCGCCGCATTGGAACACTGTACGATAAATGCCTCCAGATTGCTGAGGGTACAGTTGGACGGGTTGCAATTCACCGGGGCGAGCGATGCCTCGGCCACACAGCCGAACAGATTGTCCTGCACCCGGAAGTTCAAGGTCGTTTGCCCGTTGCCGGGAAAAGGGCCGACGGTGATGGGCAGGTCTGCGTATTCATATTGGCCGTAAGGCTGCCCGTTAATGCGGAGTTGGAAGCCGTCGCTCGTCTGTTGGTGGTCGAAATCCAGCGTTACAAAATAGCTGCCGTTTGAGGTGCAAGGCTGTGCAGTGGCATTGAAATCAGTGATAAGGCAATCGTCCAGACAGGGCACGTCAATTTCCCAAATGACACAGCAATTCGGGCTTGCCACATCACAAATCTGGAACCGGTCGAAGAAGTGGAGCGGTAACGGTACACCGGTAAGATGTACCGGCAAATCGGCATAAGCATAGGTGCGATCAAAACCGTAGGGCGTACGCACCCGAAACGAATCGGACACCGCGCCGTTGTGGTCAAAATTGAGGACCACATTATAGGTAGCGTTGTTGCACGTCAGATCGTCAAAGTGCGGACTGCTCAGGTTGCATACCGGATGGCAAGTATAAGGCGGCAGGGTGCGGATGGTACCGCAGGAGAGATGCTCCGCATCGGCTACCCGGAAAATGACGGCCTGCGAAGGCGACTGGAACGGCCCTACCAGCAGCGGGAGTTGAGCATATTCATAAAAAACAGGAAGATTATTATTGACGTACAGCGCAAAACTGCCGGAAGTGTTTTCGTGGTCAAAATCGAGCCGCACGAAAAACTGCCCCGTTGCCGTCGTGCAAGGCAGCGCCTCTACGCGCAATTCGGAGATTTCGCAGGGAGGCGCTTCAGCCGGAATGCACAGGTTGTCAATGCGCAGGAAAGCGCCGCCGATGCGCAGGGAGTATATATTACCGGTAAAAATGAGTCGGCCCTGCTGATTGGCATTCGCGGAAAGCACCACGGTCATCGTCACGCCCGGCCCGATGTTGTAAGTTCCCGGAAGGAGATTGGGCAAAACGAGCGTCGGACTGCCGTTGGCGGCAATGTTGACCTGGCCCTCGTTGAAAAAATCGAGCGTTACGGAGTCCACCGGGGTGGGATATTGCGAAAAGTTGAACGACAGGCCGATGCGGCGGAGCAGCAGGTAATTGCCCGAAGCGGCCGCAAACGGTGGCGCACCGGGCGCTTGTTGCACCCTCAGTTCCTCAAAAGCAGTGATCCAGTCCAAATCCTGAAACGGCAGCAAGCGCACCGTCACATTGTTTTCGGTGTAAATCAAATCGCCCGGCTGATTGCCCTGCGAGGCGCCGTAGGCATCTCCTGCTATATCTTCAAACTCAATACAGGTATCTTCGTCGGGGTCGCAGTTGGGAATATCCACAAACACCGAACGGCAGCACAGCACAGGCGTTGTGGTGACAAGACAAACCTGCACCTCAAACGTCAGTGCGTCGGTCGGCGGGTTTACCCCTTCAAAAATCAACGGAAATTCCTGACCGCTGAACGTGCCGTAGTCTTCTCCCGCTATCGTTACCTGAAACAATTGGCTGAGCGCGGGGTTCGGGAGGCTGAAATCCACAAAAACGTTGTAACCCTGATCGGTGCATTCCGTTACATGCGCCTCCAGTTCGAGAACCCCGCAAGGAAAGTTGCAATTAATTGGCGCCAGCGTCGCGGCGAAAGTACAGGAAGGGTTGCTATTGTCCTCAATGACAAAAGTACGGACGGTAACGCCGTCACCGACGAAGGGACCTACGTTTACGGGGCCTTGCGCATAAGAGTAAGTAGCGAGCAGGTCTCCGTTGAGGTACAGGTTGTAGGTTGTTGTGAGATTATTGGCCGGCAGACCGGGATTGACCGAGGCATAAAAAATGCCGTTGGGCGTACATGGCAGCGGAGTGACCTGAAGCGTGAGGGCCGGGCAAGGCGGAGTGTTTTGGGTGTAGCACACGTTGTCAATAAAAAACTCCTGCCCGCCGATGAGCAGCGATTGGATATTGCCGGTGAGGCATATTGTACCGGTAAGGGGCGGAACCGTGCCCGGATTGGGCGTGGGATTCACGCTCAGCGTCACGCCGGGCGCGATATTGGCAGGCGCCAATGCCAGAAAGTTGAGAATTTGCACCGCCTGCCCGTTTACAGCAATGTTTTCCTGTCCGCCGCCATCCCAAAAACTGAAACACACCGAGTTGGTTCCGGCAGGAAAATTGAAGGTCACGGTGGCGTTGGAAATCGAAAGCGCTACGCCTTGTCCCAATGTAAAAGACGGGGTAAGCCCGCCGAAGCTGTTGGATGTACTGACATCGCCAAAAAAAGGAGGTGAATTGAGATAAGTAAACACGCCCACGGAAGCCGTGACGCCGTTCGATTCTAAAAATACATCGCCCGGCGCGTAGTTGTAGTTGGCGTTGTAAAAAGTATTGGGGGGTAAGTCATTGAAATTGACACAAGCAGGCGTCGGCTGCGCCCACAGGGAGGGTGCTCCGAAAAGCAGTGCGGCAAGGAGAAAAACAATGGTAAAGCGTGCGTTCATGGCTATCGGCTTTTTTTGATTGAATTGCATGGTACAAAAGTTCTGCTTTCCACAGCGCTAATCAAAAACTTTATCCGCTTGTTTTTGATTTTTTCGAGTCAAATGTACAAGAAAATATTTTTACAAAAAATTGATTTGCAATTGAATGGAAAGAATTAGTTTGCCCCCCAAATTTGAATTTTTCTATGACGTCTCATAAGCTGTTCGACCTATTATCTGCTCTGAACCGGCGCGAAATGACCCGTTTCCGGGAATTTGCCGAGTCGCCCTGGTTCAATAAGCATCAGGAACTGCGCTCATTGGTCGTTTACCTGAGCCGCATTTACCCCGGATTCGACGAGCGGCATTGTGGCAGAACAGCGCTTTTTCAGCAACTTTTTCCCGGCGAAACCCACGATCAGGCCCGGCTGGCGCTGCTCTTCACTTACGCTCGCCGCCTGGCGGAGCAGTTTCTGGCGTATGAGCAATTCCGACACGACGAAGGAGAACAACAACTGCTCCTTCTGCAGGCGCTCCGACGGCGCAAACTTTTTGATTTGTATGAAAAAACGCTCCAACACGCCGAACGGGAAACGCAGGAACAACACCGCAGCGACAGTCGGCTGTACTACGCTCTGTACCGCCTCGCCGATGAAGCCGACAATTATTTTACAGAGATAGAACGCCGTCGCAGCGACGACAGTTTGCAACTGAAAGAGAACCACTTAGATCGGTTTTACCTCGCCGAAAAGCTCCGCGATGCCTGCGAAATGCAGGTGCGGCGCCACATTCTGAAAATTGATTACTCCTCCCGTTTGCTCGAAACCGTACTCAAAGAAGTGGGCGACAACTTGTCCGAATACGCCCGCGAACCGGCTATTTATGTGTATTACCGCATTTACCTCATGGTGAGCCGCGACGACCCGCAACACTATTTCGATGCGCTCGACGGCCTCTGGGCGCACGAGGCTGCATTTGATCCCGCCAACCTGGCCGAGATGTACAACTACTTCCAAAATTACTGCATCCGACGCATCAATAAAGGAGAGGAGCGATTCCTCGAAGAGATTTTCCGCCTGTACGAACGACTCCTCGAAAAGGAACTCCTCTACGAAAACGGGCTGCTCTCAGAGTGGCATTACAAAAACATTGTGACCACGGGCATTCGTCTGCGACAAATGGATTGGGTGAAACAATTCATTGAAAATCAAAAAGATCGCCTCGATTCCGAAGTGCGCGACAATGCCTACCGCTTCAATCTCGCCTCCTACCACCATGCGCTGGGGCAGTACGATGAAGTGCTGCGACTGCTCCTGCAAGTGGAGTACAGCGACCTGCGCTACAGCCTCGGCGCCAAAGCCCTGCTGCTGCGCACCTATTACGAGTTGCGGGAGTTTGAGGCGCTCGACTCGTTGGTCGGTTCCATGCGGCAGTTTTTGCAGCGCAACCAGCTCATGGCCGATTTTCACCGCAACGGACACCACAATCTCTTCAAATTCACCCGCCGGGCCGCCCACATTCGCGCTCAACTCGGTTTTGCCAACGCACAAAAAAGTCGCGCTGAACTGGATCGCCTCCGAAACGAAGTGACACAAGCCGGCGAAATTTTTAACAAAAGCTGGCTGCTGGAGAAAATGGAAGCGTTGGAGCGGGAGGTGTAGGGTGAGTACTTTCTTGATATTGGGATATTGCAGCCCTGCCGATTGGTTGTCAAGAATATCCCAATATCTCTATGTAAACGCATCAAAATCAGGAATGACCTCAGAGGAGAGCTTGTCCCGATATATCGGGATCAAATGTTTGTAGAAAAAGGTCATTTATACCAATTGGGACGACCTCGGAGAGGTCGCACATTATTTGACAAGACAAATGTTCGACCTCTCCGAGGTCGTCATAACGTAAAAAACGCTTGTTCTACCAAGATACGACCTCTCCGAGGTCGTCATATCATTTAATGCGTTTGCCCTGCAATATCTCAATATCATATAATAGAATGAGTACTTAAACGTAACTTTGCGCCCACAAAAAAATAACGCTATGCCAGCTTGGTTATCTGTTCTGTTAGAGATCATTAAAGTCACTGTTCCTGCTCTGATTGTTTACTTAACGGTACACACGCTGCTCAAGCAATTCCTGGAGGGGCAGTATCGCATGAAAGCTGCCGAATTGCAGCAAGACCGGCAGGCTTCCACCACGCCGATGCGGTTTCAGGCGTATGAGCGGCTGTCGTTGCTGTGCGAGCGCATTGCCCTGCCCAACCTCATCATGCGGGTGCGCCCCGAAGGTATGAGCGTAGCGGAGTATCGCCTCACCTTGATGCTCGCCATCCAACAGGAATTTGAACACAACATCACCCAGCAGGTTTATGTATCGCAACAATTGTGGGAAATCATCAAAACCGCACGCGACCACACCGTCGAAGTCATCAACCTGAGCGCTGATAATATGACGCCTCAATCCGGCGCCAGAGACCTGGCTCAATTCATCCTCAGCCTGCCGCAGGAAAACACCGTCGGCGCATTGGACAAAGCATTGGTGGCCATCAAGCGGGAAGCGGCCTCGTTGTTGTAGTTTTTGATTCAATCTCTCCATTAAACCGTATCTTTGCGCCCTATGAAGAATATTAGGAATTTTTGCGTCATTGCCCACATTGACCACGGGAAAAGTACGCTGTCAGACAGGTTGTTAGAAGTAACAAAGACTATATCCCTGCGCAACCTCAAGGCTCAAACCTTAGACGATATGGACCTCGAACGCGAGCGAGGCATCACCATCAAGAGCCACGCCATCCAGATGTCGTATGTACACACCGACGGCGAGATTTATACGCTCAACATGATTGATACGCCCGGCCACGTTGACTTCTCGTACGAGGTGTCGCGTTCTATTGCCGCCTGCGAAGGAGCGCTCCTCTTGGTGGACGCCTCACAGGGCATTCAGGCGCAGACGATTTCCAACCTCTACCTCGCCATCGAGCACGATTTGGAAATCATCCCCATATTGAATAAAATAGATATGGACAGCGCCATGATTGACGAAGTATCCGATCAGATCATTGACCTTATCGGCTGCAAAAAGGAAGACATTCTTCTGGCCAGCGGTCGCACCGGACAGGGCGTGCCGGAAGTACTCTCCGCTATTGTACACCGCATTCCCGCACCCAAAGGCGACCCCGAAGCGCCCCTGCAAGCGCTTATTTTCGACTCCATTTTCAATTCGTTTCGCGGCGTCATCGCCAATATCCGCGTCATGAACGGCACCGTTCGCCAGGGCGATAAAATTCTGTTTATGAACACCGGCCGCAACTATCAGGCCGACGAGGTGGGCATCCTTCAAATGGACTACATCCCCCAAAAAGAACTCGCCGCCGGCAATGTGGGCTACGTTATTACCGGTATCAAGGTGTCGAAAGAAATTAAAGTAGGCGATACCATCACACACCTGCAAGTGCCTTCTACGATACCGATCCAAGGCTTTGAGGATGTAAAACCGATGGTGTTTGCCGGTATATTCCCTTTAGACAACGATGATTTTGAAGACCTCCGCGATAGCTTGGAGAAACTCCAGCTCAACGATGCTTCTCTGGTATTCGAGCCGGAATCTTCCGCCGCATTGGGCTTCGGATTTCGCTGCGGCTTCCTCGGAATGTTGCATTTGGAAATCGTACAGGAACGGCTTTCCCGCGAATTCAATCAGGACGTGATCACCACGGTGCCTAACGTTTCCTACACGGCCTATACCAAAAGGAAAGAGGAACTCGTGGTGCGCAATCCCGCCGACATGCCCGATCCCACCGTGCTCGACTACGCAGAAGAACCGTACATCCGCGCACAGATCATCACCAAGCCCGAATACATCGGCGCCATCATGAACCTGTGTATGGACAAGCGCGGTATTCTCAAAAACCAAAACTACCTCACCCCCGAACGGGTGGAAATGACTTTCGAACTGCCGCTCGCCGAAATCGTATTCGACTTTTACGACCGCCTCAAGTCCATCTCGCGCGGCTACGCTTCCTTCGATTACATCCTTATAGACTACCGCATGACCGACCTCGTGCGCCTCGACATCAAACTCAACGGCGAAAACGTGGACGCCCTCTCAGCCCTCGTTCACCGCACCAAAGCGGAGAGCTTCGGCCGGGGTATCTGCGCCAAGCTCAAAGAGCTCCTCCCGCGCCAGCAATTCGTCATTGCCATACAGGCCGCCGTCGGCGCCAAGATCATTGCCCGCGAAACCATCTCCGCCATGCGCAAAGACGTGACCGCCAAGTGCTATGGCGGCGATATTTCCCGCAAACGCAAACTGCTCGAAAAGCAAAAAGAAGGCAAAAAGAAAATGCGCCAGTTCGGCAAAGTAGAAGTGCC
Source organism: Saprospiraceae bacterium (assembly GCA_019638385.1). Lineage (GTDB taxonomy): Bacteria > Bacteroidota > Bacteroidia > Chitinophagales > Saprospiraceae > UBA2329. The sequence goes on from JAHBTW010000014.1 coordinate 24,477, forward strand.
GCAAAAGGCGTTTCTCGAAGTGCTGAAGCTGGGGTAGAGCGCGTGTGAAGTCCGGGGCCAAGTGCAATTTGTTATACACACTGATAAAGCACTTACCAAAGTTTTTATCTACATTGCGCACTGAAATCTTCCCTTTTTCGGCTGTTTAGGCGAAATGAGTCTCTTACATCATCCCTACACTTGAAGCGAACAACGATCGGCTGGAACACTCATATCAAAACCATACATCTATGAAAATCTCTACCTTAAACACCGGGTTTTTCAAGTTGGACGGCGGCGCCATGTTCGGAATTGTACCGAGAAGATTGTGGGAAAAACTCAATCCGCCCGACGAAAACAACCTCTGCACCTGGGCATTGCGCTGTCTCTTGGTGCAAACCGGTAAACGCAATATCCTAGTGGACACCGGAATGGGCACAAAAAAAGGCGATAAATTTCTCGACTTCTTCGAACCGCATGGCGAGGATACGCTCCACAACTCCCTGCAACAGCACGGACTCCGACCCGAAGACATCACCGATGTATTCCTCACCCACCTGCACTTTGACCATGCCGGCGGCGCCGTGCGCTGGACGGATAACGGGAAGCCCGTGCCCGCTTTTCCGAAAGCGACTTACTGGACCAATCCCTATCACTACGAATGGGCTACCCACTCCAACGGCCGCGAAAAAGCATCCTTCATCGCCGACAACTTCAAGCCTTTAGAAGAAGCGGGACAATTGAAATTCATCTCCGTAAAAGAAGGCGGCGTTCAATGGTTTCGGGGCTTCCGTATTCGATTTGTATATGGCCATACCGAGGCTATGATGCTGCCCCTCATCCGGGCAGAGGGGCATACCTGGATGTATTGCGCCGATTTGATTCCCTCTTCGGCCCATATCGGCCTGCCTTATATCATGGGCTACGATGTGCGACCGCTCGCCACCATCATTGAAAAAGAAAAACTGCTCATCGAGGCCGCCGCCAAACATTACCGGCTCATCTTCGAGCACGACCCGAATATGGCCGCGTGTACCGTTGTGCGCAACAAGCAGGGCCGTGTAGTAATCGGCAAGGAGGTTTCAATATAACGCTACCTTCCGGCCTTCACCACCCGGCGTACTTGTTGACGACCGTTGAGCAGCAAGCGGCAAAAGTATATCCCTGCGGGCAGCCTCGAAGCATCCCAGGTCAGGGTGTGTTCTCCTGCGTTGAGTCGTTGATCGAAAATCACCTGCACTTCGTTGCCCATAGCGTCAAAAATACTCAGGCGGGCACGCGCTCCTGCGCTATTGAAAGCGATGGTAGCTTGTTGACTCACCGGATTCGGAAAAACATTCATCGCAATCTCCAGACTTTCCTCTCCGGAAACAGAAGTAGTTGTTTCGCAAGGCGTTAGTATCGGAAGGTGCGTGAAATCCTGATACAAATAGGCGCGCACATCCGCTTCGGGCACTTCAAACCAATCCATCAAAATCGAGCCGTAAACATCGCGGAAATCGTGTTGCATGGGCACGCCCTCGTCCACGCTTACATTGGGGCCGATCTCCGGGTTGTCGCCGAGTATCTGCGGGTTGACGCAAGTACCGAACAAGAGCAGCGGGGCCGCCGTACCGTGATCGGTGCCGTTGCTCGCGTTGGAGCGGATGCGCCGGCCAAATTCTGAAAAGGTCATACTAATCACCCGCCGGTCCAAGCCGAGCAATTGCAGGTCTTGTTGGAAAGCGGTCATGGCATCGGAGAGATTTCGCAACAGTTCTGCATGTTCGCCGGTAGTAGGCGCGCCTTCAATGGCCTGATTGGCGTGGGTATCAAAACCGCCGAGACTTACCACATATATTTTCGTTTGCAAACCGCCGGAGATGAGCCGCGCCACGTTTTGCAACTGCTCCGCCAAGCGCCCTTGCGGGTAGGTCGCCATGCTCGACCCGGCATTTACCACTTCCGATATAGCGCCGGCGTACGCGTTGGACTGCGCAATAGCCGTGCGCAAAAACTCCAGTTCGCGGCCGTAGGGGTTATCGGGCGCGTTGCTCCCCTGCCCCGACGGTATTTGCCCTATGGTGAAGGGGTTTTCCAGCGTAAGACTGAAATTGGTCGCCGGGCCTTGGCATGTTTCCGACACGAGGTTGCCCATCGTAATGGCAAAAGGATGCGGATGCGATGCATTGGGATAACCCTCCGGGTAGTCGGGATAAAGACCGTCAAAATACCGCCCCATCCAGCCGGTATTCCACACCTCGTCGGCGGGTGAGCCGGAGGTCCATATATCTGTGGAGCGAAAGTGCGAACGGTTTTGGTTGGGATACCCTACGGATTGCACCACCGCGAGCCGCGCATCGTCGTAGAGGCTTTTCACCCCGGTCATCACAGGATGCAGGCCGGTGACGCCGGTCATGGGCAAGATCGTATCCTGCGGAATGAGAATATTGCTGCGCACATTGGCCAGGTTGTCGTATTGGTCAACCGGCAGCACCATATTGAGACCGTCATTGCCGCCGTTGAGTTGGATGAGTACGAGCACCCGGTCTGATTCATCGTTCAGGGCGTTGAACAAGGCAGAGCGAGGCATGGCGCCGAGGCGCGTGCCGTTGAGCAATATAGGAATGGCAACAGCCGTGCCGGTAGCTTTCAGAAAATGTCTCCTTTTCATCATGGCGAAAGGTTTTTTTAGAACAGGCAAATTGGATGTGATCAACTCAGATAGTACTCCGGCATACTCAGCATGGCACGGACGAGGTTCCTCAACTTCGTTTCTACGGCTTGCCGAAGGTTCGCATTATCGGGATTGGCCTTATAGTCGTTGTACTCTATCGTCCATTCAAAATCGGGCAACCCGGGCAGCAGCACTTCTTTGAGATAATCGAGTTGATTTTGCGCCAAAGGCTGCGGATACAGCAGTTCGGAAAACTCCCGGATCACCACCACCGGGTCAAAAGGATCGCTCACCGTATCCACAAGCGTCAGTACGTCAATGAGATAGCGAACGGTATTATATACATATCCCGTAGTGGCCAATTGATTGGTAAAAGCGCTCCGGGGCGCCAACGTGGCCGCATTGATCCAGGTGCGGTAGTAGCCCGGCTCCTGATAGTACGCCTTCCAGCCCGCTACATCCGGCGGGTTGAAATATTCCATTTGCATGGGAATACTGAAGCGGAAGAATTGAAACCAGGCATTGTAATAGCGCAGCAATTGGGTGGGGAACGGAATGGAAAACTGTCTGAACGCGCCCACCACAAAGTCAATGGGGCTTTTGATCATCGGTCCCACGTTGAGGATATCGAAGAAGTGTTCGCTGCCGAGCAGGGCGGCCATGGCCGGTTGGATGTTGTAATTATTGGCAATGAGCAACTGCGCCATCGGCTCTATGATATTGACCTCGGTAGCAGCGTCTATATCGTAATAAACAAACCAGCGGTAGAGCTTACGGCAAATAAAGCGGGCCACCTCGTCTTTCTGGAAGATGACATCTACTAAGTGTGCATATTCGTTTTCCGCCATGTTGGGGATGACCGCATTGTCGAAGCGATGCGAGAGCTGTTTGTTGCCGAGATCGTGGCGTCCGAGCGTAAAGAAGCTCTCTACCGCTATATCCGGGTTTTGCGTATTGAAGCCGCGGTCGCGCCAGCCGGTCAGCACGCGGGCCATTTGTTCCACATCGGTTTCGGTGTAGTTTGTGTAGTCGCCGGGGCCGGCTGCCGGACCTTTGCCGATGGTGAAGAGTTCGAGCAGTTCGCGGGCGTAGTTTTCATTGGGCGCATTGCGCGTGCTTTGGTTCCCGTTGAGGAATCGCAGCATGGTGGGGTCAATGGTGACATCCTTGACCAATTGGCGGAAGTTGCCCAATGCCGAGGAGCGCAGCAGCGTAATGTATTTATAGAGAAATTTGGGGTCGGTAATCTGCCGCACAGCGAAGTGATTGTGCCAAAACAGCGTCATCTTTTCCCGAATGGAAATGCCCTCATTGAGCATCAGCCCCATGGTCCAGCCGCGCAGGCTTTGGTTTCGGTACCCGACCAGATTTACCGTAGCCGAATAAGGCGCATTGATCCAGGTTTCACCGATGGGCACATTGGGATCGGTGGCATTATTGGGATTGACCGGAGGCGCGGGCAGCGGTTGGTCGGCGAACAATTGAGTCAGCGTACCGTTCAGGCCGTTTTGCACGGCCGTTTCTATCATCGTTTTCGTGGGGCCGAACGTAGCGCGTCGCAGCAGGTGCGCCGCCTGTTCCCACCCCCAGGGGCCGGCGTAGGGCGAAAGCGAGGAATTGATGGGCGCTGCGGCCCGGCGCTGTTGTCGTTTTTGTTTGGAATCGGATCGGCCGATAAAGGCGGCGAGAGTAGCTCTTCTGTCCATACGCGCAAGCTGTTTTGAAGTGGGAAATAAGCAAGATAGCGGAATACAAGGTACCGATATATTTCAATGGTGCGCAATGGACTGGGGAAAGTTGTCCGGGTTTAATTTTATTTTTTAATCTATTGATCTTTTTACCAATTCCATCAGCGCGATGGAGAGAAACAGGGTTTCTTCTTCTTCGTTGAAATTGTCTTTTACAAACTCGAAAGCGCGGGTGCTAAGTACCGGTTTGGCGCCGGGCGAGGTCGCCACGATGCTGCCCAGTTCTCGCGAGGGCGTCACTACCGGCAGCAAACCTTGCACGCCCTCCCGGTTGATGCGGGCCATCATTTTACCATCGGCGGCGCTGTACAACACGCCGTTCTCTTTGATGGTGCCGAGCGGGCGTTGATTCACGATGATCTGTACGTCCTTGTCCTTGAAGCGATACACATATTCGCGCTCCGCTGTGCGAACATACAACAAGGCGTTGAGCTTGGAAGAAACGTAGCGCTTGTAACTGTAAGCCGCTACCGGCTCGTGGTAAATGGTAGTAAAAACACCTTTGGCGGTGAGGGTAGCGCGCTTTTTGAGCACCCGGTTCACCTGGTCAACCGCAAAGAGGTCGAGTTCCTGCTTATCAATGGGCGCCAGCTCGCCGCCATATTGCCCTATCTCCGTCCGCATTTTCTGAAGATCGGCCTGGAGTTTGCGCTCACCGGGTTTGAAGTTGGCGAATACCCGCAGGAGGAACAACAACCCCAAAACGCCGACCAACATGGTGATAAGAAAAAATAGCATGGTTTGTTTTTGTTTTTGATTGACCGCCGGCTACAAGTATTGCGCCGAATCGGCTATGCGGATAGGTTGAAACTCGAAATGACAAACTCAGACTTTAGCTTCGTCTCCCTTGCATTCTTCGCCCGGCATCCGGCCGCATACGGTGCATTCGCCCAAATTGGTTTTCAGCATGGGGTTGTTGGTAGCGCAGGAGCCGCGAAACTCTTTGCCCGTAATGATATGCCGTATATTTATCATGATGAAAGCTAAACCGAAGAAGCCGAAAATCACGGCGAACATGAACAGGAATTTCATAAATCTGAATTTGAGCGCGAATTTAATGCCTATTGAACACCCCTTCTCCTTTTTAGGTTTATTTTTGCGCCTGCTGCCAAAAAACGCTCCTATGCAAAACAAACTTGACGCCTTTGCACGCCTCCTCGAAATAATGGACACCCTGCGCGAACAGTGCCCCTGGGACCGCAAACAAACCCTCGAAAGCCTCCGAAACCTCACCATTGAAGAAACCTACGAACTCGCCGACGCCATCCTCGACAACAACCTCAACGACATCAAAGAAGAAATTGGAGACCTGCTGCTGCACCTCGTTTTTTATGCCAAAATAGCCGACGAAAAAGGCGCTTTCCACATCGGCGACGCCATCAACGCCGTGTGCGACAAGCTCATACAACGCCATCCCCACATCTACGGCGACGTGGTGGTGAGCGACGAAGAGGATGTGAAAAAAAACTGGGAACAACTCAAACTCCGCGAGGGCAAAAAATCGGTGCTCTCCGGCGTGCCGCGCTCCCTGCCGGCCATGATAAAAGCCTACCGCATGCAGGATAAAACCAAACAGGTGGGTTTTGAGTGGGAAAACAGCGAGCAGGTATGGGAAAAAGTGGAAGAGGAAATCGGAGAATTTCGCGAAGCCATGCAGCTCAATCTCTCGCAGGAAAAACGCGAGGAGGAGTTCGGCGACGTGCTCTTTTCCCTCATCAATTACGCCCGTTTCCAGAACATTGACCCGGAAACGGCATTAGAACGGGTCAATATCAAATTTAAAAAGCGATTTGAATACATAGAAGCTCATGCACCCCGTAACTTGCGCGACATGTCGCTGGCCGAAATGGACGCGCTGTGGAATGAGGCTAAGGCGGTGTTGTGAACTGTGAGTGGCCAAGCTAAAAGAAAAATGAATTGACAAAAATGAAAAAAGTAGAATTGGAAATAGTGGGCATGTCAAGCGGGGTATCCCAGTCGCAAAATGCCGCCGTCGTGCTGGGCGAAATAGACGGACGCCGTCGCTTGCCGGTCATCATCGGCCATGCTGAAGCGCAGGCCATTGCGGTGGCCATAGAGCGTCTGCACTCCGCCCGGCCCCTCACGCATGATCTCATCAAAAACATGCTGGAGACCTTCCATATTGACCTCAAAGAGGTTGTCATCAACAATCTCGTGGACGGCATCTTTTTTTCCCGACTGATCTGCTGGAAAGATGGAGACCTGTACGAAGTGGATTCGCGCACCTCGGACGCGCTGGCCCTTGCCGCTCGTTTTCATTGCCCCATTTACACCTACGAGTTCATTCTGGAAACAGCCGGCATTGAGCTGGAAGAAGCCGAAGCGCCCCGCCCGCGCAAAAAAGGCCGGCAGCCGGCAACCAAAACCGCAACGCTTTCCACATACCCGGTGGAAGCGCTGCACAAATTGCTGGACGAAGTATTGATCGCGGAAGATTATGAGCGAGCTGCTCAAATTCGCGATGAAATCCGGCGGCGGCAAGATCAGGGATAGACAAATTGGCAAAGGGCAAAGGGCGATGCACCGAGTGCCGCATTGAGCTTGTACTGAGCTTGCCCAAGTGCAATGCCGAAATGCGGCTCGTGTTGAGCGATGCACTGAGCGGATCGAAGCGCGACGCCGAAGTGCCTGTCGAAGCAAAGTCGAGGTGCAAATTGGCAGACCAGCGACTGGTGTTGTGAGATACTCCGAACCGAAATCAATAAATGAAGCACACCACTATAAGAAGACAACTACCATTGAATTTCTGGGCGGCGCTTCTGGCGTTGTTCCTGCCCTTATTTTTGTTTTCACAAAACAACCAAGCCCCGGCGGCAGCCGGCGCATCCTGGCTGCGCAATTACACACCCGAAGCGTATCGCGCCCACAATCAGAACTGGGCCATCGCGCAGGACGGTCGCGGCGTGATGTATTTCGGCAACGGCAAAGGGATATTGGAATACGACGGCGCATCGTGGAATTTGATCCCGGTAAACGAAAGGAGGATTGCACGATCTCTATCGGCAGGCGCCGACGGCCAAATCTTTGTCGGCGGATACGGCGATATCGGACACTTACTGCCTGATTCTACCCACCGGCTTCAGTTTGTTTCATTGCTCCCAAATGTGGAGGAACGCTATCGCGATTTTGCAGATGTGTGGTGTACCCTTGCTACTCCCGACGGCACTTTTTTTATTACTGCACGATATGTATTCCGCTGGAACGGCCAGGAAATGCGCGTATGGCCGGCCCAAACGGCTTTTCAATCCGGGTTTTGGGTAAACGATCGGTTTTATGTCCAGCAAAAGGATTTGGGATTGATGCACATCGTTTCCGACTCGCTCCAGCCGGCGCCGCAGGGAAAGCAATGGACGAATGAATCCATCTCCGCTATGTTGCCGTTCGACAACAAGGGCAAAAAAAACATATTGATCGCTACCCGCAACAAAGGGCTTTTCCTGTACCACGACTTTTCCATCTCGCGCTTCCCCACCGATGTTGATGACTTGCTCATCAATATGCAAATTTATCGCGGCATTACCCTGACAAACGGACAATTTGCATTCGGCCTCATGCAAGGCGGGGTCATCATCGTGGATGCCGCAGGCAAGCTCCGGCAGCACATCCACAAACCTACCGGATTGCAGGATGAGGCTGTATTGTCGTTGTACGAAGACCGGCAGGGCGCCCTCTGGATCGGTATGCAAATCGGCATTGCACGAGCGGAAACCGGCTCGCCTCTCAGCTATTTCGGAGCACAAGACGGCATAGAAGGAAGTATCTGGGATGTCTTACGCCACGAAGGCCGGCTCTACTTTGCCTCCATCATGGGCCTGTTTTATTTAGACGAAAGCCCTGGCGCTTTGCGCAACGCTAAGCGGTTCAAACGGGCGCCCGGCGTATCGCCTCAATGCTGGTCGCTGCTGTCATTTGGAAAAACCCTGCTTGCGAGCACTTTTGACGGGGTTTACGAAATCCGCGGAGATCAAAGCCGCCGCATTACGGATGGTTATGTCTTTGCCCTCCACCGCTCGCAACAAGACCCCAACCGGGTTTTCGCCGGTATGCGGAGTGGAGTGAAGTCGCTCTATTTTGAAGGCGGCCAATGGCGGGAAGAAGGACATATAGAAAACCTTGATGAGGAAATACGCCATTTTTATGAAACCCCGGATGGCAAACTCTGGCTCATCACTTATTTCAACGGACTTTTGCTGGCGGATTTTTCAAAAGGATATACCCGAAAACCTGCCATTACGCGCTACAATACCCAACAGGGCCTCCCGCCTGCTGATCGCGTTATAGCCTTTCCCACCGATAAGGGCTTGCGCTTTGCCACATTACAAGGTGTATTTGCTTTTGATGAACCCCGGCAGCAATTTTACCGTGATTCCACTTTAATTCAGGGCCTTCCCGACAATAGGATCGGGCTTTTTTTTGCTACACAAGACCCCGAAGGGAACCTCTGGTTGGTAGCCGACGACAACGCCCATTCCGGCGTGGCATTGCGCCAGAGCCGGGGCCGATATGTTTGGGATCAAAGCCCCTTCCTGCGCATTGCCGAGCTGCCGGTGTTTATGGCTTACCCCGACCCGATCCGGCAGAAAGTCGTCTGGATAGGCGGCACCGATCAGGTCGTCCGCTACGACGGCGCCGTGCCCCAAAACATTGCAACGAGCTACCCGACGCTCATTCGTCAAATCGTTGCCAACGGAGACTCCCTCCTCTACGGCGGCGCAGAGTCGGGTCTCGAATCTTTTTTGAAATTGCCTTTCACCTACAATTCGTTGCGTTTCCGGTACGCCGCCCCCAGCTTTGATGACGAATCGAAAACCGAATTCCAGTACATGCTCAAAGGCTTCGACGCAGACTGGTCGAACTGGAGTACAGAATCTTACAAAGATTATACCGGCCTTCCTCCCGGCGAATACCGTTTCATGGTGCGCGCAAAGAACATCTACCGACACATCAGCGAAACAGCCGTTTTCGAATTCAGAGTCCTGCCGCCCTTTTACCGCAGTTGGTGGGCCTATCTCTTATATGCGCTGCTCCTGGCGGGAGTTGTGTTTCAGGTTTGGCGATATGCCCTGAAAAGAATTCACAAACAACACCTTAGAGCGCTGAAAGAATTGGAGTACGAGAAACTCAAAGAATTGGACCAACTCAAATCGCGCTTCTTTGCTGACATCTCCCACGAGTTCCGAACGCCCCTCACGCTCATACTCGGCCCATTGGACAACCTGCTCAGCGCAGCGCCACCGCAGGAACAGGCCCGGCAATTCGGCGTCATAAAACGCAATGCCCAACGCCTGCTGCGCCTCATCAATCAACTGCTTGACCTCTCCAAATTGGAGGCCGGAAAAATGGAATTGGAATTCCGCCGACAAGACATCATCCCACTGCTCAAGGGGCTTTCCAGTTCCTTTGAATCGCTGGTTCAAACCAGAAAGATTGATTTGCATTTTGAAAGTACGTTGGAAAGCGCCCTGCTCGATTTCGACCTCGACAAAATAGAGCAGGTTTTTACCAACATCCTTTCCAATGCCATCAAATTCACCCCGGAAGGCGGCGCTGTTACCGTGTCGGTGCGACAGGCAGATGCCGGCAACAAGCTCCAAATTGACGTGGCCGACAACGGCGCCGGCATACCCGAAACCCAGCTCCCCCATGTCTTCGACCGCTTTTACCAGGGCGCGGGGGCATTCCGCACCCACGAACCCGGCACCGGCATCGGCCTCGCATTGACAAAAGAACTGGTAGAACTGCACCAGGGCAGCATCTCCGTAAGCAGCCGGGAAGGACAGGGCGCCCAATTTACCGTATTGCTGCCCTTTAGCCATGAAGGAACAGCCGCCGAACCGGCCGATGAAATTGCAGCAAGGCCGACGCCTGTCGAAGTTGAACTGTTAGAAATTGCTGCCGCCTTCAAAGAAAGTGATTCGCCTTTTGAAACCACTCTCTTGCTCGTGGAAGACAACCCCGACATGCGCAGTTTTATTCGCGAAATACTCTCCGCACACTTTCAGGTTATAGAAGCTACCGATGGCCGCGAAGGGGTGGAGAAAGCGCTTGAATACATCCCCGACCTCATCGTCAGCGATGTGATGATGCCGGAAATGGACGGATTGGGATTGTGTGAAGCGCTCAAAAACGACGAGCGCACGAGCCACATTCCCATCATTTTGCTCACGGCCAAAGCCGACATTGAGTCGCGCATTGCCGGCTTGGAACGCGGCGCCGACGACTACCTCTCGAAACCCTTCAACCGGGAAGAACTGCTCGCCCGCACCCGAAACCTGCTCAACCTGCGCCGCCGCCTGCGGGAACGCTATGCCTCCTTGCAACCAACAGAACCGGCACAAGACAAAGACACCCAGGTCGAAGACGCCTTCCTGCAAAAAATCCGAAGTATCGTGGAGGAACACCTCTCCGATTCGGCATTTGAAATAGACCAGCTTGCCCGTGTTGTCGGCATGAGCCGCAGTCAGCTCTTCCGCAAAATCAAAGCGCTCACCGGTCAATCGCCCTCTCTCCACATCCGCGCTATTCGCCTGCATCGGGGCAAGGAACTGCTGGAAACCACCGAAATGAATGTGACGGAAGTAGCCTACGAGGTGGGGTTTTCCACACCTGCCTACTTCTCTGATGCATTCGCGGAAAAGTATGGGGTGAGGCCGAGCCAGGTGGGGCGGTGAATTACTCCTCCGGTCTCTATGTGTGGACATGTCCTGTAATTTTTTTTCACTCACATGGGTACCTCTTGCAATAACCGTGTACTAACGGGCAAATGATTCATTCACCTTTAAAATTCATTTGCCATGACACGTTTTCATTTTTCCCTTCAGGTACTTTTGAGCATCGTATTCTTGTTGAGCCTGACGTGGGTTGTTCCTGCTACGGCGCAAAAAACCAAGGCTGAAGAGCCGGCGGCTACCTGCGCAGGACTTCCTTTCCAGCAGCGCACACGCATTGCAGTAGCTACTTTCACTGTTTCTACCCCGTCTGCTCAGGGCAAGTTCGGCGACAATCTCTCGGCTATGTTGTCGAATGTGTTGGTAGAGAGCAACTGCTTTCGCGTGTTGGAAAGCTCCAAAAACTTGGAGAGCTTATTTGAGGAGATTGCATTGGGCAATAAAGGGGCAGTGAAGCAGGGTACCGGTGCGGAAGCCGGCCAAATGCTCGGAGCACAGTTGTTGATCTCCGGCGAAATCACCGAATTCTCAGAAAATGAAGGGGGCGGCGCCATCGGTGCTTTGGTGGGCAGAAGCCTGAGCGCTGTAGGCGTTATCAAAGCCCATGTGGGATTCATATTAAAAATCGTAAATCCTACTACACGGGAGATCATCACTTCCCGCTCCTTCGAGCGCAAAGTTACCAAGGTAGGCCTTGCGGCTGCCGGAGGCGTACCGGCCGCCGGGTTGGGCTACAAAAGCAAAGCCATGGCCGATGCCATTGAAGAAGCCATTATGGAATCGAGCAAATGGTTGGTCAATGAGAAAGATATGATGCTGGAGGCCCTCGGTACCGGTAATATGGGTGGCGCCAACAAGGTTGTCTTCAACAAAGACAACTGCCCGGTACTGAAAAGCGGGCAGGCCCCGACCGTGATGGTCATCATCCCGGAGGTTCACATTACTCAGCGCATACCTGATCCGGCAGGCGAAACCGAGATCATTCGCCAGTTGATTCAGGCAGGTTTCAAAGTGCTGGATCCCACCGTGTATAAAGCCATTCGTGAAACGCCGCAACTGAGCGACGCCCTGAAAGATGCCTCTGCCGCCTCCAAACTGGGTTCCCGCTTCGGCGCCGATATCATCATCATCGGCGAGGCTTTCAGCGAGTTTGCAGGCAATGCCTCCAGCGGTATGCGCTCCTGCCGCGCCAGGGTAGAAGCCCGTGCGGTACGCACTTCCGACGCCCGGATATTGGCAGCCGACGGGCAGCACGCCGGCGGAGTAGATGTAAGCGAGTTCACCGCTGCCAAGCTGGCCCTGCGCAATGCCGGCGCCTTGATGGGGGATTATTTCCTCAACCAACTGTGCCAGGGCGCTCAAGGTGGCGACGCTCCGACGGCGCTGAGCAACTCCGAGATCGTATTGTCCAACGTCAATTTTACTTCCATCGGCAAAATTGAAACCATGCTCAAAAGTCAAAAAGGAGTGGAATCAGTCAAAAAGACACTGGCGGGTACCAACGGGCGCATCGAAATCAGCCACTCCTGCTCTATAGATGATATTGCCAACTCCCTCGCTTCCGGGAAAGCCGGGCTGACTGTAGAGATCACTGGATTTGCCGACCAGAAAATTGAAGGAAAGGTGAAGTAGAGATATTAGCAGGCGCGCCATTTTGAAAATCCGGCTTTGCACAAGGCTGGATTTTTTTGTATCCAAACCCTTCTTACGCCTTACAAGTATTTCAGTGCCTCCCACCCCCATGCAACATAGTCAGTGATCTTTGACCAGATATTGGAAGCCCTTCCCTTATGCTCCGGTGTAACTTTACCTCCGTAAAACATGCTGCTTTTTCCCGGAGCGGACTCACCGACAACAAGCGGCGGTCTCCGTGGTTTTCGGCATGCCATTCAGCCACACAACAAACACGCTTATGCAACACATTGACATCAAAACCGCACAAGCCGCCTGTAGAACGCGCCTGCTCATTATGGGAATGTGTTGCATTGCATTGGCAGCAGGCGCGCAGGATGTGGGGCAAATGGTGAATCAGGGCAAAAACATCGGTCGCACGCCGCTGCAAATAACCGGCGGCCTCAACTTAGCCAACAACTTCTACGCCTCCAACGGCATCAACGCCCGCCGCGACGCCCTGCAATGGCGCATTCTGGCCAATATGAACCTCAATTTCGCCGGCATCAACGCGCCGTTTTCACTCGCCTTCTCGGATGCCAACCAGCAATTCAATCTACCTGCCTACACCTTTGCCGGCATCAGCCCGACCTACAAATGGGCGCGCCTGCACCTCGGCGACCGCAGTCTCAACTTCTCCAAATACACCCTCAACTCCATCAACTTCCGGGGCGTAGGTTTTGAACTGGAGCCGGGCCGCCTCTACTTCGCAGGCATGTACGGCCAACTGCGCCGGGCCGTGGCAGAAGATTTTCAGAGTCAGCAAATGCTGGAGCCGGCTTATCGGCGCACCGGCTACGGATTGAAAAGCGGCATCACCGGCGACGGCTACGAGTATAATATAATGGTGTTCGGCGCCTGGGACGACCCCAACTCCATCGAACAGCCGCTCAACCGGGTGGTGCTGCCCGCCAACAATGCCGTGGCGAGCATCAACGGCAAACAGCAATTGGGCAAACGCTTCGGGCTGGATATGGAATTGGCGCGCAGCGCATTCAATCAGGACCGGCGTCTGGAGCCGCTCATCGGCGACGAGCGCAACGCCGCCAACACCCTGCTCGGCTTGCTCCAGCCTACGGTGTCGCTCATCACCGGTAACGCGGGGCGCGCCAAACTCAGCTACCAAACGCGCGGCCTCGGCCTCAACGCCGGCTATGAGCGCATTGACCGGGGTTTCCGCACCATGGGCGCCCTATTTTTCCTTAGCGATGCCGAATACTATACGATGGGTTTCAACAAAAGCCTGCTCAAAAACAAGTTCAATGTATTTGCCAACGGCGGCATTGAACGCACCAACTTAGACGACTTTGAACGCAACGGCACCCAACGGTTTGTGGGGTCTCTGAATGCCAACTATGCGCCCTCCGAGCAATGGAATTTCAACACCTCTTTCTCCAACTTCCAGAATACCAGCAAGCTGCGCACCTTGTTCGATCCAGGTTCGCCAGTGGACAGCATTATCCTGGCCCAGACCACTCAAACGATCAACGGCGCGGTGACCTACAACCTGCCCGGCAAAGACAATCCGAGTTCCATCTCGCTCATTCTCACGCAACAGCAGGCCAACAGCATCATTGACGATGTGGTGCAAACCGATTCCGAATCGCGCTTTTTCAACGGCAGCCTGATCTACTCCATGAGCCGGCCCGCCCGCGACTTGCGCTTCAACGCCTCCCTGAATGCCAACCGGACGCAGGTGGCCGTCTTCGACAATTTTGTGCTCTCCCCCACCCTCGGCATTACAAAAGGCTACTTCAATAAAAAACTGCAACTCAACGCGCGCACTTCCTACAACCTCGTATTGGATGCCGACGGAAACGACACGGGCATTTTCAATTTTGGGTTGGGAAGTTCCCTGCGGGTCAATAAACTACACACGCTCAGCTTCAATACGAACCTGATCAACCGAGGCACGAGCAGCGCAGCGACCGGTTTTACCGAATGGTACGGACAACTGATGTACAACTACAATTTCACGCGAAACCTGCGACTACTGCGGCCTGCTGCGCCGGCAGGGGGGAATTAACAAAAGCGAACATTCAAAAAACGAACAACACACATGAGGCCGATTGCTACATACCTCTCCATTTTGCTGCTTGCTGCGCTATTGGTTTGCCCCAACGCCGCCGATGCGCAGGTTTTCCCGGTCACCTTAGTGGCACAGTCCAACCCGCCGCACACCGGCAACCTCGCCGAACTGACCGCGCCGGGATTCAACCGGCTGGGCGCTTCTCTCATCCTCAACGACCGCAACGAATTGTCGTATCAGGCACGTTTGGTGGTTGAAATTGAAGGGCAGGGCATTTTGCTAAAAACCCGCGCCGACTTCCAGCCCCGGCCCATCAGCCTGAGCTACGGCATTCCGGTGCAGATTCGCGGGGCCGATCTGGCGGAGTATTTGGACATCAACAACCTTGATTTTCAAGGCATCACGAAGCAACAGTACCTCCAGCAGGGCGCTTTGCCCGACGGCTTGTATTCGGTGTGTTTTACTGCTCATGCCTACGCCCGCACCGACGAATCGGCGGCCTCGGCGCGCAATTGTACCGGCATTTTTGCCATCCGGCACGATCCGCCGGTGGTGCTCGCTCCCACCGGCATGCAATCGCCTATTTTCCCGCAAAACCTCGCCGTGCAGTGGCAGCCCCGCCATGTAGCGGGTTTTCCGGTGCAATACACCGTGCAATTGTTTGAATTCGATCCCGATAACACGCTCACCCCTGATCTCATCGTACAGTTTACACAGCCCTTTTTAGAAAAAACAGTCAACACCGTTACGGCCTCTTTCATCACGCCCGCCGACCCGCAGATGGAACTTGGAACGCGCTATCTCATCCGCGTACGCGCACAGGATGTGACCATGCAAAATTCCTTTTACAACGACGGCTGGAGCGCCCCGGAGTTTTTCACCTACGGAGAAGCCTGTCGCCCGCCGGATAATATTGAGTTAGAAACCCTCAACGAGAGTAGCGTCAGCGTAGGCTGGGCGCCGCGCCCCGGCTTCAATCGCTATGTGGTGCGCTACCGCGAGCGCGATACGCCCGGCGCCAACTGGTACGAGGACGAAACCCTGCTTTCGGCGCACATTATCAGCAACTTAGTGGATGCCACGGCGTACGAAGTACAGGTACAAACCCGCTGCAACGGCGAATACGAGGGGCCGTTTTCACCTTCCTATTATGCCACAACAGATAGCCTCCAATTTGACACAACCGCTTTCGACTGCTCTTCGAGCGATTCACTGATTTTGCCCGGCAATGTAAATCCCATCGGCCAATTAGTGATGGGCGACATCGTGCGGGTGGGAAATTTCCAAATGCGCCTGACCCAGGTGGATGCCTCCGAAGAAACGCCCGGCGGATGGGACGGCAGCGGCCAAATAAGAGTGCCGTGGCTGCTCGGCAAGCGCTTCATCTGCACCTTCAGCGGCCTCATGGTCAATACCGACAAAGAAGTATTTGAAGGAGAAGTAGCCGCTTACAGCAAAGGCTTGGAAAGCATCCCCGAATGGCAATCGCCGGAAGATATACTGGCCGCTATTGCCGAAGATGCCACGCCGGACCTGATGGACTTTTGCGGCAGAGTGGATAGTACGCAATTGCAGAGCAGCACTCCGGATTCGGCTCAAACCGCAACGCCGCCCGGTGATTCTACCCAAACCGCGCCTTTGCCCGCCGACTCTACCCAGACGCCGGCTGATCCTTTCGCCGGTGTAGGCGACGAAGAGGACGAGGGCGTATTGGCCGACCCCTTTGAAGACTTGGACGACGACTCCCTGCCTTACAGCATCGGCCTCAATGCAGGGGGCAGTACATTTCCCGTCATTTTGGGCGGAAGCCCCAATGCCATTGTCATAGACAACGTGCTCTTCACTCCCTACGGCGCCACCTTGGATGCCTACTTCTCGGCGGCGCTGCCGGGGTCGAATAAGTTTGTGGCCTTTCAGGCTACGGGCGTGCGGTTCCACCCCGGCGGCTTGTTGGGTGAAAACCGCCTGCAATTAGTGACTGAAATCAGCACGGTGTGGACCAACAAAATCCAGATGACCATACAGAACACGGAGAATTCTTATGTGAGCTGGGATTGCCGCGGGTTCCGGGGGGCGAGCATAGACGGCCGGGTGGAGTTTTGCCCCAGCCTGCTGGTGGCTCTGCAACCCGACAGCCTCAGCGCACTGCCCGACGAAAACGTGACCGGCGCCTTTACCGTTATGATGCCGCGTTGGGGGCAGTTTGTAGCCGATATGAGCATGACGCCTTTTGAAATTCCGCGCCTCAGAGACTGGGGCTGGGAAGTGCAAAACATGGTGTTCGACTTCAGCGACGAGGTCACCCCGGAGAGCGTCACCTTTCCCGAAGGATACTCCCATGCGGATGTGGATTCCGAAGCGCTGGGCGGAGCAGACAATCCCGGCTGGACCGGCTTCTATCTGCGCACGGCCCGCGTGAAAGTGCCGAAAGGGTTTTACGGTTCGCGCGGCGCACCCGTACAGGTAGGCGTCACCGACATTATCATTGACCACACCGGGTTCACCGGCAATGTATATGCCGAAAACGTGCTCTCCGCCGAGCGGGGCCGCATGGGCAACTGGTCGTTCTCATTAGACACCCTGCGCATCGGCGTACGGCAAAACCAGTTTCACCACGTCGGATTTGCCGGGCAGGTAGAAGTGCCGGCCTTCGACAACCCCATGATGTACGCCTGCCTCATTCAGCCCGACTCTGCTTATCGTTTTTCAGTGGGCATCGGGGAAGACACCATGCGCATGAGCGCCTGGAAAGCCGATATAGAGCTGTATGCCAATACCCGCATAGAGCTGGATTACGACGTAAGCGATCGCGTTTTTTCGGCCAGCGCATATTTGTTCGGCATGGCGAGCATGAAACCCACCGTGGGCCGGGCCGCCAATCCCACAGACACGCTCCAACTGGCCAACCTGCAATTTCAGGACTTCGTCATCAGTACGCGGGCGCCTTATCTTATTAATATAGGATCATGGGAATACTCGGCCGGCAATGAGCAAAAGCTCTCCGGGTTTCCGATCACCATTCAAAACATTACGCTCGCCGAATCGGAGCCGGAAGAGGAAGACGAAGCAGGCGAATACGCGGAGGAAGAAGAGGAGGAGGACGGTCCGGAAACGACCGAAATAGCGCTCGGCATCACCGCCGCCGTCAACCTGATGGGCGCCAACGACCGGGGGTTCGCGGCAGAGGGTACCATTCGGATATTATTTGATGTGTATTTAGACACCGCGCGCATGAAACAGGTGTGGTCGTACGGAGGCGTGAAAGTAGATAAACTCTCGCTTGATGTGGTGGGAGCAGCTTACGAACTGAGGGGTCAGGTGGAGTTTTATGAAAATGATGAAACCTACGGCTCCGGCTTCCGCGCCATGATACAGGCCGTATTTGCACCCCGGCTCACGGTGGCTGCCGTAGCGCAATTTGGAACCAAAAACACCTTCCGCTATTGGTTTGCCGATGCGTTGGTCAGTTTCAACCCCGGCGTGGCGATGGGTACCACCGGCCTGGGCCTGTACGGCTTCGGCGGCGGCGCTTCGTACAAGGTGAGCCGGCAGCAGTTTGTCAACATCGTATTGCCCGACAGTACCGGATTCCATGCGCCTATTGATATTGAGACAGATATCGGGCGCTCGCTGTCCGGCACCGTTTATGTTCCCGACAGCACGGCAAGCCTCGGCATCAAAGCCATGGTGGTGTTGGGTACCTTCCCCAAACCGGAGGTATTCAACGGCGATCTCACCTTTGAAATCATTTTCAATGATAGCTGGGGCGTGCGCAGCATCGGCTTCATCGGCAACGGGCGCTTCATGACGCCGCCGCCCCAACCGGGCGAAACGCCCCGACAACCTGCCATCCGGTGCATCCTCAACATGTCGTATGATTTTGAAAACTCCGCCTTCCATGCCGACCTCGATGTGTATGTAAACCAAACCTTTCTCAAGGGCGCCTATCCCAACAACCTGGCCGGGCGCGGCACCATACACACCGACCCCGACGACTGGTACATCCACATCGGTACGCCGCAATGCCGCATCATGCTCAGCTACAGTCTGGCAGGATTGGCCAATATGGCCAAGCCCGGCGGCAGCGCATCTACCCCGCAGGACTCGTCGGGCCTCGTCATTGACTGGGCCAACGTGGGCCTGCTGTTCACGGCTTATTTAGATGCGGGCACGGTGTTGCCGCCCTTCCCCGAAATACCGGAGCGGGTGCAGAGCATTCTCGGCGGCGATTACAGCATTACCAGCCGCGATGACCCGCGCTTCGCCACCGGCGGCGGCCTTATGTTCGGCGCTTCGGTGGAGATGGACATTCCCGACCTGACATTTTTGGTGTTTTATGCCTCTTTTTCTGCCGGAGCGGGCTTCGATGTGATGTTGCGCAACTACGGCTTAGACGCCCGATGTGCCGGCGACGAAACCAGCAACAGCCCCATCGGCATCAACGGTTGGTACGCTACCGGACAACTATGGGCGTATGTGGAGGGCAGCATCGGCATCAAAGTGAACCTATTTACCGTGAAGGGCCGATACCGGATTCTCGACCTGTCGGTAGCGGCGGTACTGCAAACCCGTCTGCCCAACCCGTTCTGGGCCAGAGGCGTAGTGGGCGGCCGGTTTAGGATACTCAATGGCTTGGTGAGCGGCAGTTGTCGGTTCTCTTTTGAAATTGGTAAAAAATGCGACATCGTGGGCGGCAGCGAGCTGGCCGGCATTGAGGTCATAGCGAGTACCCAACCCGACGGCAATACCAATACGGACGTGGATGTCTTTGCCCGCCCGCAGGCTACGTTCAACATGGCGATGGGCGAAATATTTGAATTACAGGACGATGACGGCAACTACTGGGAATACCGACCGAAACTCCATCAGTTTTTGGTATTGAACATCAATCCCAACAATACGGTGGATACTACGCGGGGTCAAATCCTCTGGAACGACGCTGCCGATGTGGTAGCGCTGAAACCCGATGACGTGCTAAACGGCAATGCCTCGTATCGCCTCGTGGTGCAGGTACGCTTCGACAAAAAAGGCCGCTACGAGAGCGAATGGCGCGAACTGCGCAAGCTCAGCGGCACGCCGGAGCAACAGGAAGTGGTCGTCGATTTCACGACCGGTCCGGCGCCCGATTACATACCGGCGCACAACGTGGAGTACAGCTACCCGCTGCCCGATCAGTTCAACTTCCTCAAAGCGGAAAGCTCGCAGGGTTTTATCAAACTCAAGCAGGGCCAACCCTACCTGTTCAAAGGGCATCCCAACTGGAGCTTTGCAGCGGAAGCGAGTTCGTGGAATCAAAAGTTGCAGTTTATGAACGGCATTCAGGCGGTCAGCACCATCAATTTCACTTACAACAACACGACCAAACGCGTGAACTTCAGCATACCCTCCGCGCAGCTTCCTTCGAGCGCCATACTTGCGCTCCGACTCATGAACATTCCGGTGGTGGACGATGCAGCCATAGACGCCAACGTTGCAGCCGTGCGGTCGGAATTGCTGAGCGCACAAAACAGCGATGCCGATACCGCTTTCACCAACATCATCCTCGAAGAGCAAATTGCGCAAAGCGTGCAGCGCGGCCTCAAGCCCAAGGCTTTTTACCGCTCTCACTTCCGCACCAGTCAGTACGGTACCTTCCAGCAGAAAGCCAACGCCCTGACGATGAACGCCAACTGGTTCAATCCGATCTTCCTGGATCCGAATCTAACCTCCGGCGCTACCATCAACGACTTCGGCGTGTTTGTGACGGGCAGCGAGTTGTTCGACCTGTTTGACCAAAACGGCTACTACAACGGCGATACGCAGGTAGCTCCGCTCATCCGGCCCGAAGCCGACCTTAACGTGACGGCTAACAACTGGTACCGCGACTCCATCAATCCGTATATGTATCAGCACTTCCCTGCGCCGGCGCAGGGCATCACGCTAAGCTGGCGCAACCCCGCCATACTGGGCAATGTGCCCTCTAAAGCCGTATGGATAGAGCAAGCCGATACGCCGCACCGACTCACGCAGGAGGACATAGATACCCGCACGGCAGCCGTTCCGCAGCCTGTTACGACACTGGCGTACAAGTTGCCGTACCACATGCTCTTCGACGATTTTGATTACAAACACAAGCTCAGCAATTATGCAGTATTGAATCAAAACCTGCCGCAGGCCTGGATCAATTTCATGCAGGGCAATTTCAAATATGCGCCCTACGGAACGTATCGCGTGCTGCTGAAATACTACCTGCCGGGCAGTAACACGCCGACATCGCAGGTACCGGTGAATATTTTTTACGGAGCATCCAATTAATCAGGAAATCTTTTTCAATTATGAAAAAAAGCATAGAGAAGGTGGTCGGTAGGCAGTATGCGGTAGGCAGTAGGCGGTCGCCGTGGGCGGTGGGCGGTATGCGGTGGGCAGGCCGCGTCCTTTTGCCTTTTGCTTTTTGCCCTTTGCCTTTTGCCCTTTGCCTTTTGCCCTTTGCCTTTTGCCTTTTGCCTTTTGCGGTTTTAACAGCCCAACAGCCCGCGAGCCTTACGCCGGAACCGGATGCCCGCCATGCACTGATGATGACGGGCCGCTCTACGGGCAACAGCATCAAGTTGCGCTGGGCGCCTACCTCGGCATTGGCCTGGAAGCGCTGCAACGAGGCCGGGTACGTCGTGGTGCGGCACACCATTATGCGCAACGGCCAGATGTTGCCCTGGGAAGAACGATCCGTCATGTTACAACTCACCCCAGACCCCATTCGCCCCTGGCAAACAGAGGCCGAGTGGAGGCCCCTCATGGAGCGCAACGAATATGCCGCTATCGGGGCACAATCCTTACTGGGCGAACAATTTACGATAGAAAGCGGCCCCGAATCCTCCGCTACTTTGGTCAACCGGGCGAGCGAGGAAAGCAACCGTTTTTCCTTCGGGCTTTTTGCAGCCGATCACTCCTATGAAACAGCCGTCGCTATGGGACTGGCCTGGGAGGACAAAAACGTGAAACAACATGAAACCTACGTCTATCGGGTGTATCCCGCAACGCAAATTTCCGTCCCCATGGATACCTTCCAGGTGGAAGGCAACCGGGATATCCCGGTGGATTTCCGCAGCCCCATAGACACCGGCTTCTTTTCCATCAGTCCGAAAGACAAATTTCCGTTGCCGAAAATCCTGGAAGTAGAAGCCGACTTCGGCAATCGTGTGGCAACGATCAGTTGGAACAAGACGCTTTTCGAGCAATTTTATGTGAGCTACCGCGTGGAGCGCTCCGATGACGGTCTGCTGTGGGAATCCCTGCGTGACAAGCCATTCGTCACGCTGGCCCGGCCCGGCTCCAGTTCGGAGTTCATGTTTATGCTCGACAGCCTGCCCATGAACAACAAACCGTACTTCTACCGCGTATCGGGGCGCACGGTGTTCGACGATTTCGGAGCACCCTCCGACCCCGTGCAGGGCATGGGTATAGATCCGCTGCCGGAGTATTTCCCCTACATCGTATCGGTGTTGGAAAATGAGCGGCAGGAATTCGTGATCGGCTGGGATTTCAATGCCGCAGAGGAAAGTAAAATTGCCGGTTTCCGCATCACCCGCGCCCGCAGCGACCGGGGGGCGTTTGTGCCCGTCAGCGGGGAAGGCTTGTTGCCACCGTCGCAACGCTCCTTCACCGACGAGGCGCCTCTGCCGGTGAACTACTATAAGGTGATTGCCTACGACGCCTACAACCGCGAGATGCCTTCTTTTTCTGCGCTGGCGCAAATAGACGACGAGACGCCGCCCGCAGCGCCGCTCAACGTGCGCGGCGCCGTGCTCAAAAACGGCTCCATGGTCATCTCCTGGGATGCCAATACCGAACCCGATCTCCTCGGCTACCGGGTGTATATGGCCAACCACCCGAATGACGAATTTACCCAAATCACCCGCGCCCCGGTGAGCGCCAATCACTTCATAGACACCGTAGGGCTGAACACACTCAGCAGAGAAATATTTGTGCAGGTAATTGCACTCGATTACCGCCACAACTCCTCTCCGTTTTCCAAAATGGCCGTTGTGCTCCGCCCCGACACCATTGCGCCGGCAGCGCCGGCCTTTCGGGAGGTCGTTGCCGAAACAAGCGGCGTGCGGCTCCAATGGGCCAACAGCCAAAGCAAAGACGTGATGTACCACGAACTCCTCCGCCGGCCCAAAAACAGCACGGCAGGGTGGATGAAAATAGCCGAGTTCCCTTTCCGTTGGGGAGAAAAATTTGGCCAGTTTGTGGACAGCACCGGCATTGTCGGGGAGGATGTCGTGTATCAATTGGCAGCCGTGGACAACTCCGACCTGCGGGGCCTTTCCCAAACCGTGGAGGCGCGCCGGCTCGATAATTTCATTCGCCCCCAAGTGTCGAACGTGGAGGTAATAGCCGATCGACGCAACAAGCATATCGAACTGCGTTGGCATTACGTCGAGATGGAACCGGTGCGACTGTTTGAACTCTATCGCTCAGAAAGCAACGGCAAGCTCAACCGCTATCGGGCCTACACCCCCGACGAGTTGTCGGCAGTGGAAAGCGCCGTCGTTTCCGGCAAAAAAAATACCCGCAAAGGCTTCGCCTTCATCGCACAGGACAAAGACCTCCGCATGAATACAGAATACACCTACGCCGTGCGCGCCATCTACCACGACGGTGGTTTGTCTCCGTTGAGTGAGCCGGTAAGGGTCAGGTACTGATGGAGTGCAGTGGGCAGTGGGCAGTGGGCGGTAGGCGGTGGGCAGTGGGCGGTAGGCGGTGGGCGATCGGCAGTTTCATTCGCTCGTTTGCACCTCGGCTCCGCTCGGTACATAGCCCTTTACCAATTGCCTTTTGCCCTTTGCCAATTTGCCCTTTGCTCTTTACCTTTTTATCCTTTATCCTTTATCTTTTTTCTTATGAGCACCAAAATAACAATCGCTTTTACGCTGCTGCTGTTTGCTACGGTGGGCACGCTTTCTGCTCAAAACCTCAAAGCCACCCTGAAGATGACGCGGGGTTGGTGTAAACAAATGGGCGGCGACCAAAGCTGGCCACCCGACCCGACCTGGAAAACCCGGGCCAACATCAAAACAGGCCCCTCGGATACCGGAGTCAATGGCGAACTCTGCCGGTTTTTGGACAACTATCGTCCGCCATGGAACTCGGCCGAGTGCAATTCAGGTGTGGAAATGTTCTCTGTCTTCCCTGGTTTATTTTGCGCCCCACGCGAAAAGATATATGACGACGTGATATTGACGTACCAGCCTTCTTCGTTCAATTTTTCATTGGCCGACGGCTTCTATGTCACCATCAGCATGGAAGCATGGGAAGACGACAAAGGCGGCATTTGTGACTATAACTCCGGTGACGACGACTACGGTAAGAAGGACTCTACCTTCTGGGCGCGCCTCCCCAACGACGCTACTCTGCCGTACCATTTCGATTTTACACTCCAAACAAACAACAGCGCCTTCAGGGTATCCTACCGGCTCACCATTGAAAACTTAGACGCCATCAGCAACACCTCGCTGCGTGTAGCCAACAGTGCAGGCACGACCCAAAGCACATTTTGCTCCGGCGACCCCCTGCGGCTGTACGCCGATCGCCGGACCGGCTTCAGCGGCGGGTATTTTGAATGGCAAAGACGAGACACGCCCTCTTCAAGCTGGGTATCCGCTACCGGCACGACCTATACCACCTCTAACTTTCTGGGCGTAACGGCTGCCAGCCCCATGCCCGATTACCGGGTGCGAGTGGCTCAAAGCGGGACCAACGGCACCGCCACACAAGACGGCTGGATCATGGTGTCCGGCGCCACGATCACGGTAGCCCCGGCGCCGCCTGCGCTTGCCAATATCATTACTACCCCGACAGGTTCCTGTGAAGGCAGCGGCAGTAGCGGCGCCATCACCGTAAGCATCAACAATGCCGTCGCTACTGCTTCTTACGCACTGACCCTCCTGAACAATAGCAATACAGTGATAGCCAACGCCACGCTACCCGCAAGCGCCTCGCCTATGCACACCTTCACCGGCTTGGCGCCAGGAACCTACAAGGTGACGGTGACCCTCAGCGGCGGCGCAGTGGGTTGCAGCACTCAAAAAACGGGCATCGTAGTAGCCTCCCTTCCCCGGCCCGCCATTTCAGCATCCGGCGCTGCCGGCGCCTGCGCAGGCAACAACGGTACGCTCACCGTCAACATCACTGCCAATGCCACAGGCACCAACACCTATAATTTGCTGGCGTCCAACGGGGTAACCGTGCTGGACACCTGGACTACTTCTGCTACCACCCACACATTTTCGAGAGCCGCCGGCGCTTACAAGGTGCGGGTGGTCAACGGCAACGGCTGTAGCTCGCTTGTTTCCAATGATGTGGTAATACCCAACCCGCCCTCGGCAGTGACGGCGGGCTTGCAGGTGGACAACATCAACGGAACCGGCTACCAGATAAGCTGCAACGGCGGCCTCGGCGAGATACGGATAACGCCCTCCGGCGGCACGCCGCCTTATACCATACAGGTAAGCAACGGGGGGAGCCAAAGTAATGTGCCTGCCGGCTCGCTCACGTCCTTTTTCCGGCCGGCAGGTTCGTATAGCATTACCATATCAGACAGCCGGTTTTGCGAATTCAATACCAGTGTTGTACTCACCCAGCCTTCTTCGTTGCCGGGCATTACGCCGAGCAACTTCATCACCTCCTCCGATTGCGCCCCTACGGGCGGGGTTACCCTGACGGGGTCCGGCGGCGCAGGGTCGTACCAGTTCAGCATGGACAACCCCGACGGGCCATATACCACTAACGGAGTCTTTACCAACTTATCGGCGGGCGAGCACTATGCCTATGTCCGGGATGCTACGGGCTGCCAACGGGATGCCTATTTTGTTATAGATGCGGTCAATCCCTTGTATGTGGTACCTCAAAGTGTGACGGAAGTAGTGTGCGCAGGCAGCGCCGACGGCGCCGTAACGCTGATGGGCATCGGCGGCAATCCGCCCTACCAGTTCCGCATCGGCAACGGTTCGTTTTCCTCCAACAACACCTTCAGCGGCCTTTCCGCCGGCACTTATACTTTTCAGATACAGGATGCCGATTTGTGTACCGGTAGCGTAAGCGTGAATGTAGCCGCGCCCAACGCCATCGTCGTGACCGGCCATACTGTGGGCGATGTGGATTGTTTTGACCCGACCCAGCGGTCGTTCACCATTTCCATCACCGGCAGAGCCGACGGCAATGCCGGTTTCGACAATGCCGGGCTGGAAATTTCATTAGACAACGGCGCCACTTATGAGCAATTCTCCTTTTACGAAAGTTATGACGACGGTGTCACCATGCAGATGGAGTTTTTCAATCAACCGACGGGTACCTACCAAATCATCGTACGCGATGCCGACAACTGTACTTCCGCCCCGTACCTCCTCGTCTCGCCGACCGGACAGAATTTAACGCTGACCATAACCGACATCACCCACGAAACCTGCGCCGGCGCCAATGACGGAACCATTACCGTGGAGTTCAGCGGCGGAGTGGCGCCCTATTACCTGCGGCTCATGCGCCCTATCTCTTCCGACGAATTTGATGAATTGGAAGTGTTCGGCCCCGTTTCGCAAACCGGCTCCCACACCTTCACCGGCATTCCGGCCATTACCATTGCCAACGGCGTGGGCTATTTTGTGGAAATAAGAGACCGGGTGGGCGACGAACCCTGGGACTACCGCTGCTCTGAACTGTCGCCGCCTCATCCCAACGGTCCCTTTTTACCGGGTCAGGGCATTTATATCAACCCCAACGCGCCTTTCAACCCCGGTACGCCGCAAAGCACCGGCCCGCAGCTCAACTGCTACGGCGACAATGGGGTCGTGACCATTACCGGCGCATCGGGAGGTATGCCGCCCTATCAGTATTCATCGGACGGGTTTGATTTTCAATCGAGTAATGTGTTTTCGGGGCTGGGCGCTCAAAATTCTTTTTATGTACGCGACAGTCGGGGCTGCACGCAGGGACCGATCAACATCACCATCCCCTCCGCACCGGTCACCCTGAATGCTACGGCCACCCTGACAGAGCCGGAAACCTATTGTACCAAAGGCGCCGTTCAAGTCAATATCAGCGGTGGCACAGGGCCGTTTGAAGTGGCGCTGATTCAGGACGGCGATTGCCTGGGCGCCTACCTTTATGCTGCCATAACGAGCAGTACAAGTATTCCATTTACCGAACTGTCGGCAGGCAATTACACCGTATGTATCCGCGATGCCGGAGGCTGCCGGGCCGATCGCAGCATCACCGTGCCATTGACGGCACAGCCTGCTATGGCCGTCACAAACGTTCAAAACACTACCTGCTTCGACGGCGGCAACAACGGCGCCATCACGTTACAGGCATCCGGCGGAACGCCGCCTTACACCATCACCATCAATGACGGATCGCCGCAAACCGGCGGCATGTCCACCAATTTCATTTTCAGCGGTTTAGCTGCCGGGAGCTATCTGTTCCAACTCTCCGATTCCAAAGGCTGTACCGATCTACTGGTAGGCAATGTACCGTCCAACAACCTCCTGTCTGCCAGTGTGGATGCAGATGCCGTTAGCGGTTGTGCAGGTGGTAATACCGGCGTGATACGAGCCATACCCTACGACGGCGTGGCGCCCTACACCGTAACCTGGCTGTGGGACAACGTGACAGTGAGCGGTGTAGCGGAAAATCAGATAGTGCAACGCACCGGCCTGCCGGCGGGCGTGTACCAGGTGCGCATTACCGACGCCATCGGCTGCCAACGCACCGAAACGGAAATTGTGGACACGCCACTGCCGCTCTCGGCCAATGTATTTGTAACAGATGCACTGTGTTCCAACGTCCTCAATGGCTTTGTGACGGTGAATGCTACCGGCGGCTGGGAAGTGTATGAGTACGCCCTCGATGCCGGACCCTTCCAGACGGATAATTTCTTTGAGAATCTCGCGCCCGGCGATTACACCGTGACGGTAAGAGATACGAGCAACTGTATGGTCGATTTCCCGTTCACCGTTGGCCTGCAGCGCGTCATCAACGCCAATGCCACGCCGACCAACCCGGCTTGTTTTGGTGAAATGAACGGCTCCATTGCCATTGCAGCAGTGGGCGGCGGCGCGCCTTATACCTATTCGGTCAACGGCGGCGCATTCGTACCCGGCAACCCCATTACCGGCCTCGGCGCGGGTATGTACGACATCGTGCTGCGCGACAACGGCGGCTGCGAATTTGAAATAACCGGCATTCAACTCACCGAACCCTCGCAACTCATGGCTTCCGCAACGGTGACGCAAGATGCCACCTGTTCCAGCAACACCGGTATCCTGCAAGCCGCTGCCACAGGCGGTACGCCCGGTTATACCTACCAATGGGACGGCAACCCGGCGCTGAACAACGCCACCTACAACAATGCGCCTCCCGGTATGCACACCGTGGTCATCACCGATTTGAGAGGCTGTACGGCGCAGGCCACGGCGAGCATAACCAACATCCCCGCCGTTACGCTCAACCTGGTGGAAACCACCAATGAACTCTGCGGACAGGCGGACGGCACGGCCACGGTAGCGGTGCAGGGCGGCATAGCGCCGTTTACCTATACCTGGAGCCACAACGCCGGCCTCAACAGCGCGATGGCTACCGGCCTCACGGCAGGGCCTTACTCTGTGACGGTGACCGACGGCAACAACTGTACCGCCGTGCGCAATCTCACGGTGGCTGAAACCATCTCCGTTTCCCTTTCGGTAAATGAGGCGAAAAACTCCTTCTGCACCGAAGGCAACGGCCGCATTACGGTAATGCCGGTGGGCGGTATAGCGCCGTTTAGTTACACCTGGAGCCACAACGCCGGCCTGAACAGCCCCATAGCAGACAACCTAAATTCAGGTAGTTACTCCGTTACCGTAACTGACGGAAACGGCTGTAGCAATACTGAATCGGCTACGGTCAATTTTGTACCCGGCCCGACGGCCTCCGCTTCCGCCTCGCCCGCCTCCTGCCAGGGCAATACCGGCTCGGTGCAGGTAATGGTACAGGGCGGCGCGGCGCCGTTCCAGTACAGTTGGAGCCACAATGCGGGTCTTAATTCCAATATCGCGTCGAATCTTTCTTCCGGTATGTATTCCGTCACTGTAACCGACGAAAACGGTTGTACAACTGTGGCTTCGGCCACCGTGACGGAACTGCCGCCGCCGACGGTTTTTGTAAATACAACTACTGCCACCTGCGGCCTCCCCAACGGCAGCGCACAGGCCGTAGTAGCCGGTGGCACAGGGCCTTACACCTACTTTTGGAGCAGCGGAAACCCGGGCAGCCCGATTGCTCAGAACTTAGCGCCGGGCAGTTACAACCTCACCGTTTCCGACGCCTTCGGGTGCCAGACAACGGCAAGCTTTACCATCGGCAATATTCCCGGCCCCACGGGGCTGACTGTGAGTTTCCAAAACAGTATATGCCAAAATTTCAACGGTTCTATCACTGTAACGCCGCAGGGCGGCACGGGACCGTTCAACTACACCTGGAGCCACAATGCCTTTTTGAACCAACCCACTGCTGCTAATCTCGCGGCGGGCGCCTACTCGGTGACCGCCACCGATGCCAACGGATGTACTGTGTCGGCTACGCAGGTTATATTATTTCAAGGCCCGCCCGTGCTGCAAACAGTACAACAAGTCAATAGCCTTTGTGCCAACGGAAACGGTATAATTGAAATCAGCGTAACCGGCACGGGGCCGTTTATATATGCCTGGACGAGCGGCGTTTCTAACGGCCCCATTGCCCAAAACCTCAATGCCGGCAACTACACCGTGACGGTAACCGATGGGAACGGCTGCACGGCTACCCGCAGTTTCACGATCAGTTTGGAACCTGCTCCCGCTCTGCAATTGCTTCAAATCACCAACGACGTATGCGCTCAGGGATTAGGGCAAATACGCGTGCGCAGCGTCGGAGGCGCATCGCCTTATACTTTCAGTTGGAGCCATAACGCGGCACTCAACAGCGATTGGCCGACGGGGCTTACTGCCGGCGCTTATTCCGTGACGGTTACCGATCAAAACGGATGTACCGCTGTGGGCAACTACACCGTGGGCGAAACGCCCGGCCCGGAGATTTTTGTCGTGAGTACGGGAACCGCCTTTTGCAATGCGGCAACGGGATCGGTATTGGTGAATGTTTCCGGCGGATTGGCGCCATTTACTTATAGCTGGAGCCACAATGCGGGGCTGAACAGTTCTTTTGTAAACAACTTATTGCCCGGTGTTTATACGGTCACCGTGACCGATGCCAACAATTGCAGCAACAGTGTGGAAGCTATCGTGGACGGTACGACTCCGCCGGCGCTGAGCTTGGTGAGCAGCGGCGATGATCCCTGCGTACTCAACGATGTGAGCATAGTGGTATCCGCTGCCGGCGGCATAGCGCCGCTGACGTATAGCTGGAGCCACAATCCGGGGCTGAACAGTCCTGTCGCAAGCGGCCTCGCTACGGGTACTTACACCGTGAGCGTGACCGATGTGCATGGTTGTCAGGATGTGTTGAGCACAAGTGTGACCGACCGGCGCGGGCCGGTGTTGCAATTAGCCGGCGTAACGGGTAGCACCTGCGGGTTTTCCGACGGCAGTATTACTGTAACGGCCTCGTTAGGCCAAACGCCTTATAACTTTTCCTGGAGCCACAATGCAGCGCTCAATTCGGCGACAGCCAATAACCTCGCCGCCGGTTCGTACAGCGTGACGGTGAGCGACGCCAACGGCTGTACCGCTGTGGTATCCGCGTCTGTTTCGGATGCGCAGGGGCCGCAAATTGCCGTGCAAAGTCAAACCGATGCCGTATGTACGCCCAACAGCGGTGCGATACAAGTGAGCGTATCGGCGGGAACGGGGCCGTACAACTACGCCTGGAGCCACAATGCCGGCTTGAATTCGCCCGTGGCGACCGGCCTCTCCGCAGGCGCCTATTCCGTCACGGCCACCGATGCCAACGGCTGTCAGGCCATCACTTCTGCTACCATCGGATTTCAGGCGCCGCCGGTGGCCACCGCCGTCGCAACCAATGCCGTTTGCAGTCCCAATACCGGCAGCATCACAGTAAGCGTGCAAGATGGCGCTCCGCCTTACGGCATTCAATGGAACTTCCCGGCACTGAACGGCTTTACCGTCAGCCCGCTTTTCGCCGGCAGCTATGAAGCCACGGTGACCGACGCCAACGGATGCAGCACTACGGCCAATGCCACGGTTAACTTCATCGCCGGGCCGAGCATCATCCCCGTGCAGGTGCAGGATGCCGCCTGCGGCCAATCCACCGGCCTCATTGACATCGGAGTGGTGAACGGGCAAGAACCCTATTCTTATGCCTGGAGCCATAACCCGAACCTGCAATTTTTCATCGCCTCCGGCCTTGCCGCAGGTACTTACAGCGTGACGGTGACCGATGCCAACAATTGCACGGCAACCTTCACAGCCTCCATCGCCGACCTGCCCGGCCCGACGCTCTCGTTCAGCACCGTCAACAGCGCTTGCGGTCAAAACAACGGCAGCGCTTCTATCAGCGCCACAGGCGGCGTGCTTCCGCTTACCTACCTTTGGAGCCACAACGCCGGGCTGAACAGCCCTGACGCAACCGGGCTTTCTCCGGGCATCTATTCTGTCACCGTAACCGACGCCGCCGGGTGCAGCAGCACCATAGAAGGCGAAGTATCCGATGAGGGCGGCGTGAGTCTGGAGATTGCAAGCGCCATAAACGCCGTGTGCGATGCGAATACCGGCAGCATATCGTTAACTACCATAGACGGGCAAGCGCCCTACACTTATACTTGGAGCCACAATGCGGGCTTGAATTCACCCAACGCCACCGGCCTCGACGCAGGCGCTTACACCGCTACCGTCACCGATGCCGATGGGTGTCAGGATGTGGTTTCACAAATACTTATCTTCACAGCAGGCCCGGCGCTGGCGCTGCAATCTTCCGATAACAGCTTGTGCGAAGACGGCAACGGAGCGCTGAGTTTCTCGACCACAGACGGCACGGCGGGTTATACCTACCAATGGTCGCACAATGCGGGATTGAACACTGCCACCGCAACCGGTTTGAACGCCGGCAACTACACGCTCTCCGTGACCGATGCCAATGGGTGTACCGCCTCGCTCCAAGCACAGGTGCAACTCATAGCCGGCCCGCAATTGAGTCTTGCCGGAACCACGGATACTTACTGCGGCAATGAGGCCGGAGCGGTAACCGTCAGTGTGTCGGGCGGAGCGGCGCCGCTTCAATATTTCTGGAGTCATAATCCGGGACTGAACGCTGCATCGGCTACGGGGCTGAGCGCCGGCAGCTACGGCCTCACCGTATCAGATGCCAACGGCTGTGTGGCCGAACTGGCAACCACCGTCAACGACTTGCCCGGCTTCACCATGAATGACCCCGCTGTACAATCAACTACTTGCGGCAACGACAACGGACAAATACAACTGACGCCCAACGGCGGACAGGCGCCGTTCCAATACCAATGGAGCCACGACGCCGGCCTGAGCGGTCCGAATGCCGCCAATCTCCCTGTCGGTATTTATACCATAGACATAACTGACGCCACCGGCTGCGAACAAAGCCTGACCATTGCGCTGCAAAGCACCGACGGCCCCGTGCTCGCCATATCCGGCGCGCAGGATGCCAGTTGCGGACTGAGCAACGGCAGCATCGGCACGAGCCTGACCGGCGGGCAGGCGCCCTTTACTTACCAATGGAGCAACGGGGCGGGGGGCAGCGCGCTGTCCAATCTGCCCGGCGGAGCCTATCAGGTAAGCGTGACGGACGGCAACGGCTGTGTGGGCGTAGCCTTCGCTGCCATTGCAGGCGGCAGCGCACCGGCATTGCAATTGTTGAACCTGACAGAAACGGAATGCGTATTGCCGACAGGCGCCATACAATTCGGCGCGTCGGGCGGGCAGTTTCCCTATACCTATACTTGGAGCCATAACGCCGGTCTGAACAGCGCTTCCGCAAACGGCCTTGCAGCCGGGACATACTCTGCCACCGTGACCGATGCCGCCGGTTGTACGGCCGTGTTGAGCGCTGAGGTGGAACAAAACACCGACATTTCCATTGCATTGCTGCAAACGGAAAATGCGCTCTGTGCCTCAGCCACCGGGTCAGCCACCGTGAGCGGCCTGAACGGCCAAGCGCCCTACACTTACGCCTGGAGCCACGACGCTACGGTGACTACCGCCGCCGCGGGCAACCTCGCGCCCGGCGCTTACTCCGTGACCGCCACCGATGCAGCGGGTTGCAGCGCTCAATTGTCGCTTTCTGTGGGTTCGCAGATGGTTCCCATAGCATTGAGCGTAGCGCAAAACACGGCCTCCGCCTGCAACGCGCCTACCGGCAGCATCAGCCTGTCGCCTTCCGGCGGAACAGGACCTTACACCTTTGCCTGGAGCCATAGCGCGACCGTCACCACCGCCGATGCAGGCAACCTCGCGCCCGGCACATACTCCGCCACCGCGACCGATGCCAACGGCTGTGTGGGAATCGCGATGGCCACCGTCATGCAAACCGCTCCACCTCAATTGGTTTTGGTGCAAACCACAGATACCGATTGCGGACAAGCTACCGGTTTGGTGGAAGTGAATGCCTCCGGCGGCGCAGCGCCCTATACCTACGAATGGAGTCACAACCCCGCCGTGATCGGGAACACTGCCGACGGTCTTGCCGCCGACAACTACGCCGTAACCGCCACCGACGCCAACGGCTGCACAGCTACGCTCAACGCGACTGTGTCGGAAAGCGGCGCGCCGGATGTGACGGTGCTAACGACTAACTCTTACTGCGATCAAGCTACCGGTTCGGCTACGGTGCCGGAAGCAGGCAATTTCACTTACGAATGGGAACGCACTGCCCAACCGGGTATCATACTCTCAACGAATGCTACGGCGGGCAATCTCGCAGCGGGTACTTACAGCGTCACCGTGACGAATGACCAGGGCTGTTCGGCCCTGCGTATTGCGGTGATACAAGACCTGCCCGATATGGTAGTGAGCGCAACGGCCACCCCGGCGCTGTGTTTCGGCACGGCCGATGGATCGGCAAGCGCTGTGGTCACGTCAGGCGGTACCGGGCCGTTTTTGTTCCAATGGAGCAACAACCAAAGCGGCGAAACCGTCAGCGGGTTGAGCGCCGGCGTCTATCAGGTGAGCGTGACGGATGGAAACGGCTGTACGGCCGTTGTGCCGGTTGTGGTTACAGAACCTGCTTTGCTGGCCGTGAGTCTGGCCGGTTCCACGCCGCCAGCCTGCGGCGCATCGCTCAACGGAAGCATTGCGGTACTGGTCTCCGGCGGTACTTCCCCCTATGATTACAACTGGGTATCGGGGCAACAAACAGCCTTCATCAGCGGATTGGCAGCGGGTACTTATCAACTCACTGCCACAGATGCCAACGGCTGTGAAGCGACTTTCCAAACCACTCTGAACGCAGCGGGTACGCTCAACTTCACCGTGGACGTAACCGCGCAATCCTGTGCCGGAGTGAACAATGGGCAGGCCGTCGCTACCGCGTCCGGCCCCGGTCCGTTTACCTACCAATGGAATACGCCCGGCAATCCGACCGGCAGCAACGTGAGCAATCTGGCGCCGGGTACCTACTCGGTCACCGTGAGCGACGGCGGTTGCGCTTCGGAGCAATCCTTTTCTGTGACGGCTGCTCAACCGATCAACCTGCAATTGACATCTACCCCTTCCTGCCTCAATGAATTGAACGGCACGGCGAGCGCATCGGCGAGCGGCGGCGCGGGCGGATTTTTATACAACTGGAGCAACAACCTGCAAGGCGGCACAATTTCCGACCTGCTGCCCGGCGTATTCACGGTGACCGCCACAGATGCCAACGGATGTACTTCGGTAGAAACCGTAGTGGTGGAAGCAGCGCCTTTCCCGACCATTGTGGTGGATGGCGTTACGCAACCCGACTGTTTGGGCCAAACCACCGGCGCGGCGCAGGTCTCCGCTACGGGCGGAACGGGAGCAATTTCCTTTGTATGGAGTGATCCGGCAGGACAAACCGGCCCGATTGCCTCCAATCTGACGCCCGGTGCTTACACCGTAACCGCTACCGACCAAAACGGCTGCTCGGCTACTACAAGCGTTGATATTGAAGCGCCGGCAGATTTCACGCCTACTGTGGCCGGCGTGGTCAGCCCCTCTTGCTTCGGCGACAGCGACGGCAGCGCTGCGGTGACCGTACAGGGCGGTTCGGGCAATTTCAACTACCAATGGAATGACCCGCAGAACCAAACCGGCGCACAGGCCCTCAACCTCAGCGCGGGCAATTACACGGTCATCATTACGGACACGGAAAGCGGTTGTTCCGCGACCTTACCGGTGACGGTGCAGAACCCGGCATTGCTCGAATTGAATTTGACCAATACCACTGCTGCCCTGTGCAACGGGCAAAGCAACGGCACGGCCACGGTGGCCGCAACGGGCGGCACGGGCGCGTACAACTATGTCTGGAATGACCCGGCCGCTCAAACCGCTGCAACTGCCACGGGATTGGCCGCCGGTACCTATCAGGTGGCTGTGACCGACCTCAACGGTTGCACGGCCGCGTTGGAAGTGGCAATAACCGCCCCGCCCGTATTGGAAGCGGAGATCGGTTCTTTCAGCGCGCCTTTGTGTTTTGGTCAAAATGACGGCACGGCCTCCGTGGGCGTTACGGGCGGCACGGGCGCTTATTTCTACCAATGGAACGACCCGGCCTTGCAAACCACCGCTACAGCGGGCAACCTGCCACCCGGCAACTACATGGTGACGGTGCGGGATGTAAACAATTGCAGCACAACCGCTTCAGTCGTCATTCCGGCTACGCCGGACATCGTCATCACCGTCACGGATGAAACCGACCCGGCCTGCGCCGGTCAGGACAACGGCAGCTTGGCCGTAACGGCCGCAGGCGGCACGGGCGCACTCAATTACTCGTGGAGCAGCGGACAAAGCACGCCGGCCATTTCCGGCTTGGCAGCGGGCAGTTACACGGTAAGCGTAACAGACGCCAACAACTGCCTGCGCATGCTGACCCTGAACCTGCAGGATGCCGATGCGCTCAACCTGAGTAATGTCGTTGTGACCCAAACCACCTGCTACAGCGGCGCCGATGCGAGCATCTCCGTCATCGTACAGGGCGGCACGGGCAGCTATACTTATTTGTGGTCGGACCCGGCAGGCCAAACCGGCGCCACCGCCACCGGTCTCGCACGCGGCGATTACTCCGTGACCGCCACCGACAGCAACGGATGTATCCTCACCGCAGAATTTACCGTGACATCCGCAGGGCAGCAAATATTCATCAATCCGGCGGTGAACAACGCCTCTTGTGAAGGCGCGGCCAACGCAACCATCACGCTGAGCGCAAGCGGCGGAGCAGGCGGTTTCAGTTTCGCATGGGGCGGCGGGCAAACGGGCAACGTACTCGCCAATGTAGGCGCAGGAACTTACACCGCAACGGCTACCGACGCCACGGGTTGCACCGAAACAACTTCCGTAACCGTGACCGAAGGCGCTGCATTTGTCATTGACCTTGGATCGGCAGACACCACGCTTTGCGACGGCGAGGTGTTGTTTGTAGATTTCAGCCATACCAATTACAGCATACAATGGACCAGTTTGACCGGATTTTCCAGTCTGGCACAACTCACGGCCTTAGACCGCTCTGATACCTACTATCTGCAAGTGACCAATGCGCAGGGCTGCATAGCCCGCGACACCATCCGAGTGACGGTGATGGACGATCCGTTACAGGCTTTCTTCATCATTCCTACGGATGTGGTGGTCGGGCAGGAAGTGGTAGCGCTGG
The DNA here is from genome assembly GCA_019638385.1 of Saprospiraceae bacterium. Classification (GTDB taxonomy): domain Bacteria; phylum Bacteroidota; class Bacteroidia; order Chitinophagales; family Saprospiraceae; genus UBA2329. The sequence continues at coordinate 61,062 of JAHBTW010000014.1, forward strand.
AAGGCTCCTGGCCCATACCGAGTCAGGTGAATTGGTTCTTCCCTGCCGACAGCGTGCAGTTGCTGCGGCGCGAAGGCGATCAATTCTACTTTCTCTTTACGCAACCGGGCGAGGTACAACTGCGTATGCAGAGCATTCTCGGCAATTGTGAAGACTGGATTGTAAAAACCGTCACTGTACATACCGACAGCACCACCATTCCCGGTCTCAACCCGGATGAACCCGACATACTCGGAGTGACCATTGCCCCCAACCCGAACATGGGCAACTTCAGTGTAGAAGTACTTTTGTCGGCACAACGCGACATCATCCTCACCCTGTACGACATCAACGGCGCGGTGCAGGAGCGCAGAGCGCGACAAGGGCAAAGTACCTACACAGAGAGCTACACGCTGAGCGGTCAGCCGGGAACATACTTTCTGATTGTGCAAAGTCCGAAACAGCGGCGGAGTTTTTCGGTCATTGTTGTGAGTCCGTGATCGTAAACGAAGTGTAGATTTTTGTAAAAATGCATGAGGATTGCGGTCGGTGTCGGAGCCGGCCGCAATTTTTTTACGGGTGAACTTACGGGGTCAGGTCTAGATACGGCTCTGGGGGCTGACATCAGCGGGAGGATGCAGCGTTTTGTCGCTATTAATAATTTGTTTTATTTTTGCAAAAAAAGACATGCCGACAGCACTTCAAGAAGCAGGAGCATTGTTCCCAAAGATGTCTCCCTCCGATAAAGCACAACTATTGCAATGGGTCATCAGCGACCTGACTAACGTGTTTCCCGGCATAGAAAAACTCCGGGGGTATGCGGCGGGGATGCATGCGTAGCTAAAACAAGAATACCTGTTTGGTCTTTGGTGAATTCTCGCAGGCTCGGCATGAGTGATAAGGAAATTCTGTACAACTTTCCGACACTAACCCCGGATGACCTGAAAAACGCCTGGAATTACTATCGCGCCAATCAAGAAGAAATTGATACTCAGATTGCTGAAAATGAATCACATCCACGAATCCATAGAAGCTCACTCCGGGAATCTTGAAAAACAATTGGTTAGAATCAACCGCCCCAATCCCAAAACATAACCTCTTTCTGTAGAGAAGTTCAGGAGGCTGTCGTTGCCTGCTCGCCCTATTGCGCGGGTTCTACCCGCATGCGTGCCAATGCGATACCTGCGTTCCGGCCTCTTATAGAATCTCGCGCAAGCGCAGGGTGACGGGTAGAACCCGCCGAATAGAGGCACGAGATGGAATCTAGGCTGTTTCATATCGTCACTTTACAGAGGATTCCATTCCCACCATTTTTATTCTCCTACTACAAGCTTATCTCAATATGCGACCGCTCTACCGTTGAGGGGCTGCTGTGCCTAACTGAGGAATACTGCCCATCTACCAAAAGCCTCGAGGGGCAGCCGGGCAACCGCCAACGGCGGTTGAATACGAATAGCCCCGCGTCCCGAAGGGAACGCGGGGTATTGATGTCACGTGAGGGAGAACCCCCAGCGGGGGTTCAATACACTCATCCAAATTTCTCTCATTATCTGAAAATGCTAAATTTGCATCCGTATATCATCAAATTATTTCGACATGGGCACCTTTACCCAAATTCTCTATCAAATCGTTTACAGCACGAAAAGTCGAAAACCTGTCTTGCATAAAGACAACAGACCAGAGTTGTTCAAGTATATCTGGGGTGTTCTGAAAAACAAAAAGTGCCATCTTTACCGCATAGGCGGTGTAGAAGACCATATTCATATTGTAACACATATCCACCCCATGATAGCATTGGCTCCTTTGGTCAAAGACATAAAAGTTTCCAGCACGGAGTATATCAAATCTCAGGGTCTATTTCCTGATTTTGATGGATGGCAGGTGGGATATTCTGCTTTTACCTACGCCTATAAGGCTAAGGACAACCTCATCGAATATGTAAAAAATCAAGAAGAGCACCATAAATCTCTGACGTTTGTGGAGGAATTGAAATCCCTACTCCGGGAACATGGAATTGAGTTTGATGAAAAGCATCTCGACTAAAGATGTTTAATTTGCTGACATTCAACCCCTTTAGGGTTGCCTTCCTTCCGTATTCACTACCCCGCGTTCCGACATGCGTCGGACGCGGGGCTATTCATATTGAACTGCCGTTGGCAGTTCTCCCTGACGGTGCGGCCGGGTGTCACTAAATTGATAGGGTTTCTTGGAAGCAATCACATTTTGAATCACGCCGCCCAGTTCTTGTCAGGACTAAAAATGGTGGGAACCAAACCTCCTCCAAGTAGGCAATATGAAACAGCCTAGATGGAATCTCGCGCCAGCAGGAGCAAAAGGGATTGACCTTCCGATTCGCGCAAATTCCTATCTTTGGCCGCTCAATAAAATGTTTCCGCCTTGGCCAGAAAAAGCGCTTCCGCACCCGCTACCGACAGCAACGTCACGCCGTTGATGCAACAGTATTTTCAGATGAAAAGCAAATACCCGGATGCCATCATGCTGTTCCGGGTGGGCGATTTTTATGAAACCTTCGGGGAGGATGCGGTAAAAACCTCGCAGGCGCTCGGCATCGTACTCACCAAGCGCAACAACGGCGGCGCGGACATCGAACTGGCCGGATTTCCTTACCACGCTATGGATTTGTACCTGCCGCGACTCGTGCGCGCCGGGCATCGGGTGGCTATATGCGAGCAATTGGAAAAGCCCAGTCCGCAGAAAAAAATCGTGAAGCGCGGCGTGACGGAAGTGGTGACGCCCGGCCTCGCGGTGGACGACAAACTGCTCGATCACAAAACCAATAACTACCTCGCTTCTTTGGCTTTCGGCAAACGGGAAGAGGTGGGCATGGCTTTTTTAGACATCTCCACCGGCGAGTTTCTCGTATGCGAGGGCGATATGGCTTACGCCGACAAGCTGTTGCAAAGCCTCAGTCCCTCGGAGGTTTTATTCGGCAAAGACCGGCGCAAGGATTTTGAAAAAAAATTCGGCGACAAGTTTTATACCTACGCCTTGGACGAGTGGGTTTATACCCCCGATTTCACCCGCCAAAAACTCACCGATCACTTTGAGGTACAAAACCTTAAAGGTTTCGGCATAGAAGAAATGGAACTGGCGCCCGTGGCCGCCGGGGCCATTTTGCATTATTTGGAAACGACGGAAAACAAGAACCTCAAACACATCAACGCCGTCAGCCGTATCTACCCGGAAAAGTACGTCTGGCTCGACCGCTTTACCATTCGCAACTTAGAGCTGCTCCACAGCCAGCACGAAACCGGCTCGCCGCTCATCAAGGTGTTGGACAAAACCGTGTCGCCTATGGGCTCGCGGCTACTCAAAAAATGGGTGGTACTACCGCTGCGCCACAAACGGCCCATCGAGGAACGCTTAGACATCGTGTCATTTTTTCTCGAACATTTCGACACGGGTATGGAGCTGGAGCAGTACATCCGGCAGATCGGCGATCTGGAACGGCTCATTTCCAAAGCGCCGTTGGGCAAAATCAATCCCCGCGAGATGATGCAGCTCAAGCGGGCGCTGTCAGTGATAGAGCCGATGAAAAACATGTTGCACAGCTCCGGGTTGGAGCCTTTAGTAAAAATTGCCGAAGGGCTGAACCCCTGCAAGTTGTTGCGCGATCAAATTGCCGCGCAAGTGGTGGAAGACCCGCCCGTGAACCTCGCCAAAGGAGGCGTCATTGCCGACGGTTTCAACGCCGACTTAGACCAATGGCGCCGGCTCATCAACAACAGCAAAGACATCCTGATGGAAATTCAGGAGCGCGAAATTGAGCGCACCGGCATCAACAGTCTCAAGGTGGGGTTTAATACCGTGTTCGGCTACTATCTGGAGGTGACCAACAAATACAAGGATCAGGCGCCCGCCGACTGGATTCGCAAACAAACCCTCACCAACGGCGAGCGCTACATCACCGAGGAACTCAAAGAGTTGGAAACCAAAATATTGAGTGCAGAGGATAAGATATTGGAATTGGAGGCGCAGTTGTTTGAACAACTCGTCTTTGCCGTAGCCGATTATGTGCAGCCCATACAGCACAACGCCCAGCTCATTGCCCGCTTAGACTGCCTGCTCGCCTTCGCCCGCGTGGCGGAAAAGAACCGTTATTGCCGCCCGGTGGTGGACGACAGTTTGGTCATTAACATCCGGGAGGGGCGGCATCCGGTCATAGAACAGCAATTGCCGCTGGGCGAAATGTATGTGCCCAACGACGTGCTGTTGGACAGCGACAACCAGCAAATACTGCTCATTACCGGTCCCAACATGGCGGGCAAATCGGCGCTGCTGCGCCAAACCGCGCTGATCTGCCTGCTGGCGCAAATGGGGTGTTATGTGCCGGCTACCGAGGCGCATATCGGCCTGTTAGACAAGGTGTTTACCCGCGTGGGCGCGTCCGACAACATCTCCTCCGGCGAGTCCACTTTTATGGTAGAAATGAACGAAACGGCCAGTATCATGAACAACATCTCCGACCGCAGCCTGTTGCTGCTGGACGAGATCGGGCGCGGCACGAGCACCTTCGACGGGGTATCCATCGCCTGGGCCATTGCGGAATACCTGCACCAGAACGGAACGGAACGGCCCAAAACGCTCTTCGCCACGCACTACCACGAACTGAATGAACTGGCGGAGAAATTTCCGCGTATCCATAACTACAACGTGTCGGTGCGGGAAGTGGGCAACAAGGTCATCTTCCTGCGCAAGCTCACCGAGGGCGGTTCGCAGCACAGCTTCGGCATCCATGTGGCGCGCATGGCGGGCATGCCGCGCAGCATCGTGGAGCGCGCCGCGCAGATTCTTGTGCAGTTGGAAATGAAATCGGTGGACGACTCCCCTACCCCGTCGTCCGATGGCAGTCCGCAGAGCAAACGCCCTGCCACTCAACAGATCGCGCCGCAAGCCTACCAACTCAGTATTTTTGAAACCGTGGACCCGACCGCCGGACAAATCAAACAGGCCTTGCTCGACCTCGATCTCAACCGGCTCACGCCTATAGAGTGTATGCTCAAGCTGAATGAATTGAGGAAGATGCTGGAGGAGGAGTGAGGCATAGAGCATAGGGAAAAGAGCAAAGGGCAAATTGGCAAATTGGCAAAAGGCAAATTGGCAAACGAGCGAAGCGAAATCCCGATGCAATCGGGTAGGCGGTTTGAGCGAGGTGACATCTACTGCCTATCGGCGATAATAGGAGGCGGGAGGTGTCATCTCGCTGCGACAGTATAAAAAATCTTGTAATGAACTTTCCTACGATTTTACTCGGAACGGCTATGTGGGGTTGGACGGTGCCCCGCGAAACCTGCTTTGCGTTACTCGACGCTTTTTACGGCGCCGGATTCCGCGAGGTGGACACGGCGACCAATTACCCCATCAATAAAAACCCTGCCGATTTTCGGGCTGCCGAAAACCTGTTGTTGGAATGGATTCAAACCCACGGCATCCACGACCTGAAAACGACTGTAAAAGTGGGCAGCATAGACAACCTGCGCAGCCCGGACCACAACCTCTCCAAGAGTTTTTTGCTGATGAGTCTGGACGACTACGGGTACCGATTCGGTTCCAACCTGCATACCCTTGCCATCCACTGGGACAACCGCGACGACGAGGCGGCCATCCGATCCACGCTGGAAGCCCTCGCCGTTGCCCGCAAAAAAGGGCTGCACGCGGGGCTGTCGGGCATCCGTTTCCCGGAGTTGTATGCCCGGCTCAATGCGGAGCCGGCGTTTGGTTTCGATTTCCGCATTCAAATCAAACACAACCTGTTGCAGTCCGACTACGAGCGCTATGCCGCTTTTCAGGGCAGCCGCCGGTTTCTGGCATACGGCATCCACGCCGGAGGCATCAAACTCGATCCTGCCGGGTACAGTCCCGACAGCTCGCTGCGCGCGCGCGGAGGAGATACTGAAGTTGTGCCGCCCCGCATGGAGCACCTCAAAACCTGGCTGGCCGGGCAGCCGCAGGCGCCGTCTTTCCACTATGCGGCCATGCTGTATGCTGCATATAGTCCGGATATGGCGGGCATCATTCTGGGGCCTTCGTCGGTGCAGCAGTTGAAAGATAGCATGGCAGTGTATCGCTCGCTGCGGGAGGAGGATGCGGCGGGGTTGTATGAGGCGTTGAAGGCGGTGTGAGATTCAAAAGCTGCGAGCCTTTAGCTACGAGTTTTCCAGCAAGAACTCAAAGCTCGAAGCTCGTGGCTCGTAGCTTTTAAGGATACCTTGCTACTTCACGCGCTCCAGCACAAAATCAAATTCCACCGTAATCTCGTTGCCTACTTTAATGGTTCCCAGCAACATGACAGGCGGCTCCATTTTGTAGTCTGTCATTTTTAATTTTTTGGAAACGGACAACTGCAAATCGCCATTGGGTAGTTTTTTTCCGGAAAGGGAAAGCGGGGCCGCCACTCCACCTGATACAGCACCTGCAAAACCGGATATCATAATACTGCCAACGCTAACATCCGTCATCGCAGTACCTAAATCTTGTTTTCCAATAACAAGATTACCTGCTACTTGCATTCCGTAATCTATTGCAGCGCCAGCAACAAACCCCGAAGCAGCTTTGGTCAATAATGCAGGGCAAAATGGGCAATTTCCATCAGGATCATTCAATAATACCGGATTATTCCATGCATAGGTATAAGGAGACTTATCCACTTGGTTCGGATGATCCGTCAGCGGATCCACCCCATTCCATCGCCCTATCTCATCAATATACCACCGCGCCCCATACTCATACCAGCCCGATACCGTGTCCCGCTCCTTGCCATTATACCGGTACTGTACACTTCCCCCCGCGAGCAACCACGAAAAAGTAGAAAAAGTAGTATTTTTCCACTTTAAAATCGTGTAATATGCGCAAGAGCACAATCAGTAAATCACAACGCCTGGAGATATTGGCCAAATGATTGTCGGACACCACCATTATGGGCGGGTTGGGAGTAGTCGCTTCCAGCAGCCGGTTCTCTGAGTTTGTCACCCAGGTGCTGCCATCGCCGGCGTAGGTCACAGCCGAAAGCAGTTTGTCGGCGGTGAAATGACTGCTCAAATCGTCATTTGAAATGCCGGAGCCGCTGAGCGAAAAACCGGATTCCTGAAGATAGGTTTTCCACACCCGGTCTCTGTCGTCGTATTCGTTGAGGATGTGCCGACCGTTGCCGTCGCTCGAAGCCACGGGGCGAAACTTATGGTCGTACCATACCCGCTGCGCCCCCCGGCCCGGTACGGTGGTTTGCCACAGCAGGCCCATGGCGTTGTATTCATAAGTGAATTTTTCCCCGATGGCTGTGTTATTTAATACTCTTGCCCTGAAAATGAGGGCAAGAGTATTTGCCGATACACTGAAGTTTTATTTTCTTTGAGCCTCTTAAAACCGTTTTTCTTCACCAAAACAAGACGCAACCATGCTAAAAGAATTCAAAGAATTTGCCATCAAAGGCAACATGCTCGACATGGCCGTGGGCATCATCATCGGCGCGGCATTCGGTACGGTCGTCGGTTCTTTTGTCAATGACATTATGATGCCGCTCATTTCCGCCATCACCGGCACTCCCGATTTCAGCAATCTTTTTATCGTACTCAAAGCGCCCGATGCTGCCGAGGCGAACATGGCCTCTATCCAATCGGTGCGCGACGCAGGCGGCGTAGCGCTGGGCTACGGATTGTTCATCAATGCATTTATCAGCCTGCTCATCGTGGCATTTGCACTTTTTATGGTGATAAAAAGTGTAAACAAATTGAAGCGCAAAGAAGAAGCCGCCCCGGCGCCCGCTCCGGCAGGCCCTACTGCTGAAGACCTGTTGATCGAAATTCGGGATTTGCTGAAGCAGAAATGAGTTTGTTTTTAGCTGCGAGCCGCGAGCTTCGAGTTGCTCAAAGCTCGAAGTTCCAGGCTTTTTAAGCTGTGAGTGAGTTTCGAGTTACTCGAAGCTCGTGGCTCGAAGCTCGTAGCTCATACAGCCCTACCCATACACCGCGCCCTTGCCCGCCTTCAGGGTATTGAGCAGGAGCGACACCACCGTCATCTGCCCTACCCCACCGGGCACGGGCGTGATGAATGACGCTTTAGGGGCTACCGAGGCGAAGTCAACATCGCCTGTGAGGCGGTAGCCGTTTTTGGCCTGCGGGTCTTCCACGCGATTCATGCCCACGTCAATGACCACGACGCCTTCTTTTACCATGTCGCCCGTAATGAAATCGGGGCTGCCGATGGCCGCTACGAGAATATCGGCACGGCGGGTGTGCGCGGCTAAATCGGCGGTGCGGCTGTGGCATATCGTCACGGTGGCATTGCCCGGCGATGCTTTTTGCGAAAGCAAAATACTCATGGGCGAACCCACAATATTGCTGCGGCCCACCACTACGGCCTCTTTGCCGGCGGTGGGGATATTGTAGCGGCGGAGCATTTCCAGAATGCCGAACGGGGTGGCCGGCAGGTAACACGGCAGCCCTTGCGCCATGCGCCCGAAATTGACGGGGTGAAAGCCGTCCACGTCTTTGCGGGGGTCAATGGCGAGCGTTACGGCTTCCTCGTTGAGGTGTTTGGGCAGCGGGAGTTGTACAATGAACCCGTCAATTTCGGGGTCTTCGTTGAGGGTGGTCACAATGCTGATGAGTTCTTCCTGGCTGATGTCGGCGGGTCGGCGTACTAAGGTGGAGCGGAAGCCCACCGTTTCGCACGATTTCACCTTGTTGCGAACATACACCTGGCTGGCCGGGTCGTCGCCGATGAGTACAGCAGCGAGATGAGGGGCTTTGCCGCCGGCAGCCGTAATGGCGTCCACTTCCGTGCGAATTTCAGATTTGATAGTGTCGGCCAGCGCTTTTCCGTCAATGATGGTCATGTATTTGTAGTTTTGATGAGCAGCGTTTGAGCGCTCCCCGGCATCTTCAATGGCAAAGGGGAGCAAAAAAGAGGCTATTGCATAGCGGCCCCAAAAGTAGCGAATAAGAAGATACCACAGAATTGAAAAAAATGAGCGGTATGAAAAACCGAACGCAATTTTCTTCTATTTTGCGGGGCGTTTCCGAAACTTAGCGGGTGGAATGTGCGGCGGGAGATCGTTTTTTTTCAAACTTTTATTTTTTCTCCGAAGATGAAGTTTTTTATACTTGCACCGAATTGTTTTTTGCTTATTTTTGCCCTCGCAACTTTCCTACACGCCCCGTGACAGGTTAAATCCAACCGGCACGAATCATCATATCTCTCGTGCCTTGCCCTTTCAAAAGTGTTTTTCCGGCAACAAGTCATAATCTCTGTACACAAAACATAATCAAAATTGCGATCCATGACAAACATGTATCCCGTTAATTGGCTCTTTGGTGTCTTATTTTGTCTTTCGGCAGCCGGCGGCTCCGCTCAGGCGTACATCATGAGCAATGCCCCCATCAACAGTTGCAGCGGGTTCTTCTACGATCCGGGAGGCCCGAACGGCGACTACGGTCCCAACCTCAACCTAACCACCACCATTTGTCCGCAGGGATTGGGCGGTACGCACGTTCAAATGGTCTTTTCTGCGCCGCAATTGGGCGCCGGCGATCAACTCTGCTTTTACGACGGCCCCAATGTCGGGGCGCCCCTGCTGTCCTGCTCTGCCGATTTTGAACCCGGACAACCTTTTGTCATCCAGGCCACGGCTGTCAATCCCGGCGGCTGTCTCACCATTACATTCACGTCCGACGGCGCAGGGCAGGGTGCAGGCTGGAGCGCTGACATCAACTGCATTGCCGCCTGCCAAACCATTCTGGCCAATCTGGTAAGCTCCGCCCCGGCCGTCGTTCCTGCCGATACGGGCTGGATTGACGTATGCCCCGGACAGCGCATATTCTTCACCGGTAGCGGGAGCTACCCGCAAAACGGCGCCGTATATACCCATTCCGATCTCACGTCCAGCTTTAGTTGGGACTTCGGCAACGGCGGTTCAGCGGTCGGCCCCAATGTGTCCTATACCTATGACGAACCGGGCGGATATGTTGTACAATTGACCATTACCGACCAGTTTGGGTGTAAAAACACCAACTTTCTCACCCAAAGGGTGCGCGTTTCCACTCAACCGGACTTCCAACTGGCCGGTGATGTGAGTCCGACCATCTGCGCCGGCGATACCATCAACATCAATGCTGCTGTGGATACGCTGGACGTGAACTATGTGTTTTCCGTCACCCCCACAGAGGGCAGTTTCCCGTCGGGCGGCATACGCTCCGACTCCTTACCCCTGCCCGACGGAACGGGGGTTGCTTTTTCCACCTCCATCGGTTTCAATACCTTCTCGCCCGGGCAAGCGCTCACCAACATCAACGACCTGCTCGGTATTTGTGTAAATATGGAGCACTCCTGGCTCCACGACCTAGAGATCAGGCTTACCTGCCCTTCCGGGCAATCTGTTATCCTTCACAACTTTATTTCACCGCCTACAACCGGAGGGGCCGGCGAAACCCGGCTCGGCGTTCCGTTCGATCCCGATCCTGCCGGGCACCCTGATGCCATAACCACCCCCTGGGGGATTATCGTACCCGGCATCGGCTGGGACTATTGCTGGACGCCTACCGCCACCCGCGGTACCTGGCGGCAATATGCCACCGCCAACAACCCCGGAACACTGCCCACTGGCGATTACAACTCCTTTCAACCTTTGACCAACCTGCTCGGCTGCCCGCTCAACGGCGAATGGACGCTGAGTGTAGAAGACCGCTGGGGAGCCGACAACGGCTTTATTTTCAATTGGAGCATCAACTTTGCCGCACATCTGTACCCCAACTTAGAAACCTTCCGGCCGCAGATAGTGGATTACGGATGGGGCTTTAACCCCTCCATTATCCAACAGACGCCGAATGCCATCACGGCAGTGCCTTTCAATGCCGGTACGGCCAGCTATACTTTTTTTGTAACCGACAATTTCGGCTGCACTTATGATACGGCTGTCAATATTATGGTGTTGCCCTTCACCCATCCCGACTGCTACTCCTGCTCTAACAACATAGCCCTATTAGACGACGCTCAAATTTGTGATAATGAAAGCGTTACGCTCGATGCCGGCGCCGGGGTGGTTACCGATACGGAAGTAACTTTCGAGGCGGTGCCGTATGCGCCGTTCGGCTTTTCCAATCATCCGCCCGCCAATCCGTTCAATTCAACCATCGCCGTCAACAGCATAAATCCGGGGGTGTTAACCGACCCCAATCAGCAGATTGTTTCGGTGTGTATTGACATAGAAACCGACTGGTGCGCCGACCTGCGCATTTTCCTTCGGGCGCCCAACGGGGTGCTGCTCGAACTGAGTACCAACAACGGCGGCGGCGGCGATAACTACACCAATACTTGTTTTTCACCCGCCGCTACTACTTTCATTCAGGCAGGTACGCCGCCTTTCACCGGCCTCTTCCGACCGGAAGGCATGTGGACCGTCCTCACCGGGGCGCCCATCAACGGCAACTGGACGCTGGTGGCTTCGGATGCCTTCGGTATCAATGATATGGGGCGCATCAACTCCTGGTCCATTACCTTCCGCAACATCAACAACGTGACCTATACCTGGTCGCCGGCTGCGGGCTTGTCATGTACCAATTGTCCTAATCCCGTTGCCACGCCAACTACCACTACCACATACACCGTGCAATCTTCCGACTCTTACAACTGCACCTATTCTGCTTCGGTAACGGTGGACGTGTTGAACAACATCCCCGCTCCGGTAGTGACCTGCGGGAGTCAGGGCAACGGACAGGTTACGTTCTCATGGGCACAGGTAGGCGCCAATACCGAATACGAAGTCCGGGAGATTATCAACGGCAACGCCGGCCCCTGGCAAGGTCCGTTTACCGGATTGAGCCATACGGTCAGCAACTTAGTAAACGGCGATGAGGTGACGCTGGAGGTGAGGGTATATTTCCCGCCCGGCGCCACCAACTGCCAGATCGCGGAAGGCAGTTCATTCTGCCTGTATGAAACCTGCACCCTGACCGCTACTTTGAGCGGTTCTGTTCAGGATGTTTCCTGCAACGGCCTGAGTGACGGGGTCGCAACCATTACGGCTTCCGGCGGCGTAGCGCCCATCAATTTTTATTTAGACGGGAGCGCTGCTCCGGCGCCTTCCGGCGCATTCACCACGCTGGGCGCAGGAGCGCATTCAGTGGTAGTGGAAGACGCCGTGCAATGTCAGGTGGTCATCAATTTCACCATCAACGAACCGCCGCCCCTTCAGGTAAGCATCATACAAACGCAAGCAGTTAGTTGCCATCAGGGCACGAACGGAGCGCTTACCGCAACCGCTTCAGGCGGCAACGGGTCTTATCAGTACGCCTGGAACGGCGCCGTAGCCTCGCCTTCACCGGTATTGCCCGGCCTCGGCGCGGGCGCTTACTCCGTTGTGGCAACAGATGCGCGCGGATGCCAAGCCACAAGCACCATTTCCATAACAGAACCCGATCCGGTATCGGTGCTCCTGACGGTTAACCCCATCACTTGCAACGGCATTGCCAACGGCGCTATCGGAGCCTTGGGAACCGGCGGTGTGGGCGGCTTTTCGTACACCTGGAGCCACACGACCGATGGACAGGCGCAACAGAGCGCACTGAGCGCCGGCAACTACTGCGTGACGGCAACCGACGCCAACGGATGCGCCATTTCCGATTGCGAAGTCCTTACAGAACCCGCTCCGCTCGTGCTGGATTCGCTGACATTCCAACCGGTATCCTGCAACGGCGGCAGCAACGGCACGGCTTCTGCTTATGTATCCGGCGGCACGGGGCCTTACAATTACGTATGGAGCGATACCCCACAGCAATTCGGGCAAACAGCCGTCTTTCTCTCCGCCGGCGATTTCTTCGTCACCGTTACCGACCAAAACGGCTGTACGCTCATTGACGATGTGACCATTTCACAACCGACAGCCTTGTCGGCAAATTTCAACATAACCAATCCGCTCTGCTCCGGAGAAAGCACCGGCGTGCTGAGCGCTCAAATCAGCGGCGGCGTGGGCGCTTATACCTACAGTTGGGAAAACGGGCAGGCATCGCCCTCGCTCAGCAACATCCCGGCAGGTACTTACCGCCTCACCGTGACCGACGGCAACGGCTGCCAATTGCAAACGGAGGCTGCGCTCGTCACACCGGACCCGCTGACATTAGACCTCAACCAGACGGTCAGAGGCTGTTTCGGCTTAGCCGGCAACGAGGCCGGCGCCAACGCTACGGGTGGCGTAGGGCCGTATTCCTTTACCTGGAGCAACGGGCTACAGGGCGCAGCAATAGCTAATCTTGCTCAGGGCGCATACACCGCTACCGTGACTGACGCCAACGGTTGTACCCTTTCGGGAAATGTTGCCCTCGTTGACTGGGATTTGATGCAGATCAATATTATTTCCAATCCGCCCACCTGCAACGGAGTGGCCGACGGCGCGCTCGGCGTCAACATCATTCTGGGCGGCGCGGGCGGTGCGGCATCCGAGTATTCTTTCCAATGGAGCAACAACGCCACCGACGCGGCCATCCAAAATCTGCCCGGCGGACTCAACTACCGACTCACCGTCACCGACCGGCAAGGCTGCATCGGCACAGCCGAAAAATTCCTTGAGCAACCGGCGCCCATAACCTTTGACCTCAGCCGCACCAATGCGCGCTGCTTCGGCAGTGCCGACGGTACCGCTACCGTGTCCAACATCAACGGCGACAATGTAAACTTCTCCGTGTTGTGGGGCGCCAATGCTGCCAACCAAACCGGGCTTACGGCCGTCAATCTCATTGCCGGCGCATACAGCGTCACCGTTATGGATCAGGACGGCTGCACCGCTTCCGGCGAAATAGATGTGGCACAACCGTCAGAGATAGTACTCAACGTTGTGACCACTCACAACGGTTGCTTCGGCAATGAAGAAGGTACGGCGCGGCTCACGGCCTCCGGCGGAACGCCCGGCTACACGTTCCAATGGCCCGGCAACCGCAGCGGCAATGAAATAAGCGGCCTGGCTGCCGGGGCTTATCTGGCCACAGTTACCGATGCGCAAGGGTGTGAAAAAACCATTGAAGCGCTCATCACACAGCCCGAACCGCTGACGGCGGAAGCAGCCCCCAAAGATGTAACCTGCTTCGGCGGGCGCAACGGCAGTATTACCATAAACATAACCGGCGGTACGCCGGCTTTTCAATACAGCTTGGATAATCGCAACTTCAACGGCGCAGGCGTCATTGTGGGCTTGAAGGCCGGAACTTATATCATTTATATTAAAGATGCGAAAGGTTGCACCCAGATCACCGAAGCCACCATTAACCAGCCGGACGAGTTCAGTATTGACGCAGGTCCCGCCTCGCACACTGTTGCGCAGGGCGACAGCTTAGTGCTGACGGCTACCGCCATCAATGCGCAGGGCGATGTGGAATTCGTGTGGTCGGCGGCTTATGGCAATACGCTCACCTGCACCGAGTGTGCCGTCACGGTAGCCTATCCGACCGATCAAATCACATATGAGGTTTACGGCATTGACTCCAAAGGCTGCGAAGCCACCCAATTGATAACCGTTTTTGTAACCAAAGAACGCATCGCGGTGGTGCCTACGGCCTTTACGCCCAACGGCGACGGCATGAACGACCGCTTGCTGGTACACGGCCGGGAAGGCACCCAAGTGCGTTCCTTCCGCATATTCGACCGTTGGGGACAAATGCTTTATCAGGGTGGCGACTACGGCGTCAATGATCCGACTTACGGTTGGGACGGCGAATTCAGGGGGGCGCCGGCGCCTTCCGGAATATATATCTGGCAACTTGAGGTGGAATATCCCGACGGCGTGAAAGAAACCAAAAGCGGCCATACCACCCTCATTCGATGAACGCTCACTTTTTTAATGATTTAATGACCATTACAATCAAAAATATGAAGTTCAATTTTACCCAAAAAGCAGTCTTGTTGTCGGCTGCGCTGTGCTGCGCCCTTTCGATGGAAGCGCAGGACCCTCGCTTTTCGCAATTCTATGCCACTCCGCTGCAAATGAATCCGGCCATGACAGGGGTGTTTGAAGGTTCTTTCCGGTTCACGGCCAACTACCGCGAACTCTACACCAGCATTCTGGCCAATGCGCCGTTCAGAACCTTTGCCGCCGGTGTGGATATTCGCAGCAAAGTGGGCCGCAGCGGCGATTTTGTGGGCTTTGGATTTTCTGCCCTCCGCGATGAAGTGGGTATTTCCAACTTCAACCGTTTCAATGCCAACATAGGCGGTTCTTATCAAAAACAACTCGGCGGCAGCCGCTACCGCTCCGGCGATCAATTCCTCATTGCCGGCGCTCAACTCGGCGTAGGCCAGCGCGGCTTCGACTGGGGTAAGCTTTGGTTTTCCAACCAATTCAATACCTCTCAGGCATTTATAGACTACGGCAGCGCTACCGGAGAAGACTTCAGCCGCCGGGAGACGGACTTGTATCTGGATTTCAATGCGGGCCTGCTCTGGTATGCCATCATGGACGACAACGCCTCCGTGTATGTGGGCGGCGCTTTGCACCACCTCAATGAGCCGAATATTTCTTTTGTAGAAACTGCCGATGAGGTGTTGCACACCAAATGGGTGGGGCACGCCGGAGGTGAAATTCCCTTTACGGAACAACTCAGCCTCCTGCCGGCCGTTGCCGTGATGGGGCAGCACAAAGGCATGAGCATGACAGCGGGCGCCAATGTGCGCTATACCAACCGCGACTGGAAAGAGGTGGCCATTCGGGCCGGCGCTTGGGCGCATGTAGCCAACCGATTAGACCAGGGGATGCTCCTCGATGCCATTGTGTTCAGCACCATATTAGAAATGGAGCGCTGGCAACTCGGCGTTTCTTACGATGTAACCGCGTCCGTACTCTCCGCCGCCAATAACTCCCGCGGCGCGTTTGAGTTGTCGTTCATCTATGTGCAACCTTCCAAAGACCGCATCCGGGTCAATTGTCCGAGGTTTTAAGAATCGGCCTGGCGCTTTAGTTTTTTTGATAAATACAGGTTCACGCCCAGAAAAGCAGAGCCGAGTAATACAAAGGCAATGCCCTTGCTGAGGTAGCTCCATTCCGTGTCGAAAAAGCGGAAGGCAATAAGCACGAGTATGATCAACATGCCGAGGTTTACCAAGCCCATGCGGCTGTACCGGATGCCGGAATACAGATAGGCAACGCCCCAGGCGAGCAGATACACATTGGAGGCGAGGCGGGGCGCCCAGTCGCCGGTCTGCGGTCCGATGAGTAGCAATCCCAACAGGAATACCGGAAACAGCGCCGGGAAATATCCGTGCAGCGGCAAGCTCGTTGCGCGGCGCAGCAACATAAAAATATAGCCTGCAAGCACCCCGATCCATACGATAAAATTGACGATTACCGCCCAGCGCGCGTAATTTTTGCCCTGCCACAATTGCGCCCAATCAATGGGATAGTAATTGTCCACATACGTCAAAATCATCAGCCCTATATATATGGCTACGATGGCAAACGTGCGGAACGGCTGAAAAACGGGGTTGACGTGCCGGTCCGGCGCAGCAAATTTTTCAAAGAGATACCACACCCCCACCACCAATGCCGAGCCTAAAACGCTGTATAGTTCCAACGAGTCTTCGATGGTACCGAACCAGGCAAACGGGATGGTTGCTACCAATGCCCAACCGAGGAGCCGGTAGCGCACCGGTTCGGTTGTACGCCGCAAAGCCCACAGCAGGTGCGGCAGGCCCGCAGCCAACAAAGCCCAATACCAAACCGATTCGGAGCCGCTCTCTTCCACCGCCCAAATGGCAATGCCGATGTAGTAAATAATGGCGCACAGCGTGGAAGGCATCAGGTACAACAACAACACGCCCGGCACGAGCCAGAAGAGCAGGAACTGGTTCTGCGAACTCAATATGTGGTACGTCTGGCTCACCAATGCTATACTCGATGCCAGCATCAGCATCAGAAAAGCCGCCGATGCTTCTACCCAGGCCACCGACTGACGCTTCCGGAACAGCACATAGCCGTAAATGGCCAACCCCGATACCAAAGGCAAAAAGCTGAGTACGGTGCGCCAAAAGCGCGAGAGATCGTCCCAGTTGTAGGCAAAAATGAGAATGATGCCGCCGCCGATGAGCAGGGCGCCGATGACGGCAATGGTGATAAAAGCCCAGTTGTAAGCGGGCTTGGCCTCCACAGAGCCGAAATGTGCTTTGATTTTTTCAGCTTGTTCTTCGCTGAGAATGCCCTGCTCTGCCAACTTGGGCAACTGCTCGTACAACCACTCAATGTGGCGCTTGGTATCCATGATTGGGTGTTTTTGAGTGAAAAGGCCAAACAGAACAGGCGAAAGTACAACTTTTCTAATACCTTCCTCTCAAAGGAATCCGCTATCTTTGCTCCTCGGTATTCAAACCAGCTACATGAATCTAATTATTCCGATGGCCGGCAGAGGCTCGCGTTTGCGCCCGCATACGCTCACCGTGCCGAAACCCCTTCTGCCCATTGCCGGCAAGCCAATGGTGCAACGATTAGTGGAAGACATTGCATCCTCTCTTCCCGAAAAAATTGATGAAATAGCTTTTGTGGTGGGTGATTTTGGCGCAGATGTCGAAAGGCAATTGCATGAAATCGCTCAAGGCATGGGCGCTCGTTGCCGCATCTACAGCCAGGATGCGCCCCTCGGCGTAGGCCATGCCTTGTATTGCGCTCGCGAAAGCCTGCACGGGCGCTGCATCGTCGCATTTTCCGACACGCTGTTCCGGGCCACTTTCGCGTTCGATCCTATGGAGGACGGGATCATCTGGGTAAAAAGCGTACCCGACCCCGCAGCGTTCGGCGTGGTGAAAGTGAATGAAGAAAACATTATCACCGACTTCGTGGAAAAATCACCGGTGTTCATTTCCGATCTGGCCATCGTCGGTATCTATTACATCCGCGAAGGCGAAAAACTGCGCGATGAACTGGCCCACATCATTCAAAACGACATTAAAGACAAAGGCGAGTATCAGCTTACTACCGCGCTGGAACATCTGCGCCGGGCCGGGCTGCGTTTCCGCCCCTCCCCGATAGAAGAGTGGCTGGACTGCGGCAACAAAGACAATGTGCTCGCCACCAATCGCCGCATGTTGGAAATCAAACAACACGAAGAAACCCTCATTGATGACAGCGCGGAAATACTGCAATCCATCATCATCCCGCCCTGCTCCATCGGGCCGGGCGCCGTCATTCGAAACAGCGTCATCGGGCCTTATGTGTCGGTGGGAAGCAATTCCGGTTTGCATCGTTCCGTTATTAGCGGCAGTATTGTGCAAAACGAGACGGTGATTCACAATGCCAATTTAGTCAACTCTTTGATAGGCAATAACGTTGACTACTCCGGAGAGGCGTCCGAGATTAGCTTGGGCGATTATTCTAAGATGTGATTTTTGACAAGGGAGGAAACAACACACTAATATGAGCAAAACTACGAACCGCTTGGTGATCGGTATCCATTTTTGCGTCGCGCTATGCGCCGCAAGTACCGTTCAAGGCCAACAAATCACGGAAGCAGCCGCTTCGCTGGAAAAAATATTTGTGGAAGCATGCCGGGAACGTTTGTTGGGCAACTACGACAAAGCCATACCGCTGCTGGAAGAACTGCTGAAAAAAGATAGCAAAAACCACGCCGCTATGTATGAACTGGCACGCATACACGATGCCAAAAGCGCTTATGAACCGGCAGAAAAATTGCTGCAATCGGCCATTGCGCTGGCGCCTGACAATGAGTGGTATAAGAAGTTTCTGGCCGATGTATTTCAAAAATCCGGTAAATTTTCCGATGCTGCTGTTTTGTACGAGCAATTGGCCAAAAAAGAACCCAACAACGAAAATTACTACTTCAAGTGGGCGTACTTCCTCGTCAAATCAGATGCCGTTGACCGCGCCATCAAAGTGTATGATGAATACGAGAAGCGCACAGGCATTCACGAAGAAACCGTGCGCCGCAAACACCTCTTGTACATCGGGTTGGGCAACAATAAAAAAGCGGCAGAAGAATTGTTGCGTCTCATTGCGGCTTACCCCAAACGAACAGAATACCGGCACCTGCTGGCGGCGTTTTACGAACAGATCGGCGAACGGACCAAAGCCGAAGCCGAGTACCGCCAAATACTCGCTCTGGCGCCCAACGATCCCAAAGCCACCCTTGCACTGACTAACGGCCGCCAAGCCGCTGCTACCGACGATATCTCTTACCTCCGCTCCCTGCGCCCCGTGTTTGAAAATCCTTCCGCCTCCATTGATCTCAAAATCGGTAAACTCCTGCCCTTCATCCAAAAAGTGGCCGATACCGGCGATGCACCGTTGGCCGCCGCAGTGTTAGAGCTGACTCAGGTATTGGAAAGCGTCCACCCCGCCGAAGCAAAGCCTTTGGCGGCTGCCGGCGACCTGCTCTACTACTCCGGCAAAAAACAGGAAGCATTGACCAAATACCGGCAGGCAATCGAATTGGACAATTCCGTCTTTGCCGTTTGGGAGCAGATACTCAGTATCCGGTATGAACTGGGCAATTATGAAAAACTGCAAAGAGACGCCGAAGATGTACTCGACCTCTTCCCCAATCGGGCCATAGCGTACTTTTTTTATGCGGCTGCCCTACTGGAAAGCGGCGAAATGAAAGACGTCGAAAGCGATGTAGAACAGGCGCTGCTCATGGTCGGCAATAACAACCGCGTGCTGGCTTTATTGCTGGGACTGAAGGGCGGTATGTATCATGCCCGGAAATCTTACGAAAAGTCGGATGTCGTGTTTTCGGAGGTATTTGCCCTCGACCCCAATTCGGCGTATATGTTGAGCAATTATGCCTATTATCTTTGCGCCCGCAATGAACACACGGATCGCGCTTTGACGATGGCCCAAAAAGCAGCCAGGCTCGTGCCGGGTATGGTGCGAACTGATCATGCTATCGGTTGGGCACTGCTCAAAAAGAAGGATTATACCGGCGCGCGTGAAAAACTCTCCAAAGCATTGCAAAACAACGGGGAGGAAGACGCGCAACTGCTCGAACACTTCGGCGACCTGCTCTCCCTTACCGGCGATACCAACGGCGCATTGCAATACTGGAACAAGGCGCAATCCAAAGGAGGCGGCTCGGCGCTGCTCGAAAGAAAAATAGCCGATAAGCGATGGTATGAGTAGGGTGCGGGCAAAAGGCAAATGAGCAAATTGGCAACCGCAAAACCAGATAACCAATGCTTCGATTTACTTCGACGTAGCTCGGTACAAGTCGCTCAGTATAAACATGAAACCATCCCCCCTACGCCACGCCCTGCGTGGCTATGGCGGATAAAACAACTTATTAAAAATCAACAACCACAACATGAATAAAGTAACCATTCTCGTTTTAGTCGCCATTTCCTTTTTCTTCACGAGCTGCTTAGATGTAGTCGAAGAAATTTATCTCAACCGGGACGGATCGGGCAAATACACAGTGACCATTGACATGAGCGGCCTCTTCGCCGACGATTTTATGAAAAGTATGATCCAGTCTTCTCTGGCAGAGCAGGAGGGCATGGATTTGAGCAACGGCTTTCCCGAAATGGATACCGTCATTTATTTCAAGGACCTGCCGGCAGACCAAAAAGGCGACAACCCGGCTTTTTGGAATAAAGTTACCTCCAATATTGTCATGAGCGATGAACAGGGCAAGTTTATCACTTCCATCAATCTCAATTTCGACAACGCCAACGACATTACCTATCTGTATGAAAATCTCGGCCGCATGGGCGAGGGCAATTCACAGTTGGGCGGTTTGACCGGCGAGGGCGGCGTATTGCCGTCGGGCGTGGCGTATAACCTGGCCAAAAACACAATCGGTCGTAAGAGCGCCAAACCGGAAGCCGCCGAAGGCGAAGAGATGGAAATGATGAAAATGTTTCTCGGTTCCGCCACACACCGCATAGTGTATCACCTGCCGGGCAATGCCAAAAAAGTGACCATCCCCGGCGCCGTTATCAAAGGCAAAACCGTGACAACAGAAGCATCCTTAGTGGATGTAATGGACGGCAAGGCCCAATTGGACGGCACGATCAAATACAAATAAGTCAGTTTATGCTCGACAAAATCTGGCAGGCACTACACGATGCCACCGGGATGCTCAAAGATCAGGCATCTACGCTGGGGCATGGCGCCCGCGAAAAAAGTCAGGAAGTCATTGAAGAATGGCTGGCGGTGTTTCCACGATTGGAGGCTTACGGCTTCCACGTCAACAGCTTTTCACTGGGGGTTTCCATCAATCCCTCTTTAGAAGCGGAATTGCGCGCGCCGCACGAAGCCTTCCCGCCGGAACGGATCGAAGAATACCTGAAAGAAACGCAGACGAGTACTGCCCTGCAAATGGTATTCACTACCGTCAAATCAGCATACACACTCTATCGAAAAGCCAAGCTCCCCCTGCGCGGCGAACTGATTGTGCGCCTGCGCATCCGCATCTCGCCGGAAATTCGGGTAGTCATCGGTTCGCCGGCAGCGGCGGAGGGATAAGGCCGTGGAGAGGCTGTTAAAAGAAGTAAAAAGGCAAATTGGCAAGTGGAGCGAAGCGACGAGGCTGTATCAAAAGTAGATTCGCAACCACGCCATTTTTTATTTAAACACATAGGTACGGCTTCGTAAAAAAGGTTACTGTGTGCCGCGGCATGTCGAGACACAGCGCGATTAGCCAACCAGCCCTCATCCTGGCAAGCCTTTTTACTTTTACCTTTTTACTTTTGCCTTCTTGATACCGCCTCCTAAGCACTAAAACGCATACGTCAGCGTCAGTGCGGGCAGTACGGGCAGCTGATTCACCCGGCTGTTGGTGATCCGATCCACATAAAATACATTTTCGCGGTTGTAGGCATTCGTCACGCTGAGGGTGGCGTCTATGCGGCTGTTGCGCGACAGCTCGAAACTGCGCTTCAGCGACACGTCCAAGCGGTGGTAATACGATAACCGGCCGTCGTTGCGACGCTCGGAGAGAATGGTGCCGATATTGGAATTGCCGGTGAGGACATCCGTGAGCAGCAGGTCCTGAAAATTGACGTTTTGGTAAAATCCCTGTGTTTGGGTGAATGGGAACCCCGAACCGAGGTTCCAGCGGGCGCCCGCTTCCCAGTTGCGTTTTTGGCCGAACGTATAGGTCGTCAGCAAGTTTACGTTGTGCCGGCGGTCGAACACGGTGTAGTATTGCTGCCGGCCGTCGTTGCGATCTACATACGACAAAGAGTAGGTAGCCCAGAGGTAGAGATTTTTAGCTTCGCGGCGGAAAGAAAAATCAATGCCGTAAGCGCGCCCGGTTTCCGTTTCAAAATCCGGGTCTGTGGGGGAGAGCTTGTTGCGGTTGATGCTAATCAACTGTGTGAAGCCCTTATAATACGGCTCCACGTTCAGTTCCGCATTTTTTCCAAGATCAATCTCCACCCCGGCAATGGCATGTACAGCCCTTTGCAGGCGGTCATCGGCGGGCTCGCGGGAGTTGGGTTTAAACAGACTGCGCTCCGGCCCGGCGAGGAAGCCCACAAACAAGTTGACCACATCCAATTCGTTGACGGTACTGATAAGGTTTTGGGAATACAAGCCGCCGGCAAATTTGAACCGGAAGCCTTCGCTCAGATTCACTTTCACGCCGAGGCGCGGTTCCAACTGGAAATCGGCCTGAGACGCGAAGTATTGCATGCGCAATCCCGGCTCAAAAATGATGTTGCCCAACTGCTGCTTCAATTTGATGTAGCCGGCTATTTCGGTGTTAAAATCTCTTTGTTCAAAACTCACATCCACTGCATTGCGAAAACGGAAATCGGTATTGAACCCCGTAAATTCAAACCCGTAATTGAGCTGGCCGTTGGTATGAAACGCCGTAAAATTCATGATGGCCGAAAACGTGTTGATCTCGCTGGAGCGCGGCCGGCCGTCCGGTTCTTTGAGCGAAATGAGGTAGTTGCTGCCTGCGATGAGGCCCTCCATCACGAGGTTGGAGTTTTGGGGGATGAGGGTAAAGTTGGCCCCGCCGCCGATGTTGTTCCAACTCAGGTCTGCGATGTTCACAAAATTGAAACGGTCGGTGAAGTTGAACCCAAACAGGTTGAGTTTGCTGCCGTTGTCGCCTATGAAGGACAATTTCCCATACATATCGGTGAAACTGAAAGGCAGACCGATTTCTTTGATCAAATCGGCTAAGCTGGTATCGCCGGAGGCAAAGGAAAAGAAGGACGTATCGGTGGCGTAGTTGTAAAATAATTTGGAGGTTTGGTCTAAGTACGAGTGCTTCCCGGTAAAAAGAAAAGAGGTGCTGCCGCCGCCGGTTTCTTTTAATTTTTTGATGGGGCCTTCAAAAAGCACCTTAGACTGAAAAGGGCTGGCCGACACCAATCCGGTGAATTTCTTGCGGTTGCCTTCGCGGGTTTTAATATCCACAATGGCAGAAATACGGCCGCCGTGCTCGGCATTAAAGCCGCCGGTGAGCACATCCACGCTGCGAATGGCCTCGGTTTCAAATACCGAGAAAAAACCGATAGAGTGGAAAGGGTTGTAAATCGTCATGCCATCGAGCAGGATGCGGTTTTGTACAGGCGCGCCGCCCCGGATGTACAACTGCCCTCCCTGATCGCCGGTAGAGATGATGCCGGGCAACACCGGCAGGTATTGGGCAATATCGGGTTCGCCGCCGGTAGAAGGCAAAGAGCGGATTTGTTTAGTGGTAATGCTGATTCTGGAAATTTGCACATCCGCGCGGGCTTGTTCTTTGCGCGCGGAAATGTCCACTCCGCTCAATTCCACCGCCGCCTGATTGAGGTAAATGTTTTTAAACACAATACCGCCACCGGTCAGGGTCACGTCCACCACAGAACTGTCGTAGCCGATGTAGGTAGCCAGGAGTTTGTAATCGCCGGGCGGGACGTTGGGGATGGCGAAGAAGCCATCTAAATCGGTATTATCGCCGAGGTTCGTATTCATGAGGCGCACCGAACCGTAAATGATCGGCTCGCCGGTTTCTTTATCAAAAACTTTACCGCGAACAATGCCGTTTTGGCCAATCAAGAGAGAGGCAGGGAGCAGCAGGCATCCCAGAAAAAAGTATTTCAAATTCATTTTGTCGGATGATCTTGAGAACGTTTGTACAAAAGCGCCGCAAATATAGCCCTATTTGCAGGGCAAACAAGCGAGCATTTGTCATTTTGCAGGCACAAGGTGTTATCCGTTCAATTCGCCTAAGCCCTGCCGGATGACTTCGGGTTCGGGGCCGGTACAATCCACTAAGGTAGAAGGCGAATTGCCGCCGGCGCCGCCGTCAATAACGACATCTACCAATTTCTGGTAATCTTCATGCAGCGCTTCGGGATCGGTATAATACTCCACCACGTCGTCGCCGGTTTTGAGCGAGGTAGTGAGGATGGGCCTGCCAAGCCCTTCGATGAGCGCCTGCACGATGGGGTGGCCGGGTATGCGGATGCCGATGGTTTTTTTGCGATTGCGAAACAACTTGGGCGTTTTGCTGCCCGCCGGCAATACAAAGGTGAAAGGGCCGGGCAGGTTGCGACGCAAGAGTTTAAACACCGGCGTATCAATCTGCGCGGAATACTCCGCCACCTCGCTGATGTCGCGACACATGATGGTGAGCATGGCGCGTTCGGGGTCCAGATTCCGGAGGCGGCACACCCGTTCCACAGCATCCTGATTGGCCATGTCGCAACCTATGGCATACACCGTATCGGTAGGGTATATAATGACTCCGCCGGATTGGAGAATCTCCACAGCTTGCGCAATTTTGCGAGTGTCCGGGTTTTGCGGGTGGATGGTTAGTAACATGGTTTTGTCAGTTGTTGATTTTACGCACTTCGGGCTTCTCCGGCCATTTTCAATACTTTTTCTTCCAGTTCTGCTGATAATCGAAAATTAGTGTTTTTAATAGACTCCAGTATGGGTTTGACTTTATCAATGAGGCCACTGTTCTTAGCCTCAATGATCAACCCGAATGCACCAGTAATTTTTAGTCCTAACTCGGTTGCGTATTTTCGTCCTTTCAAATCATCCAAAATGAGTAAGCTATCAGCCTGCTCTATTGCCAGTAGTGCAATTGCGCTGGCTTCTCCTTTGTCTAAAGAGGCTTCCAGGATTGTTTGGTAGGTTTTGTTCCGGGGCGAATCAATTAAAACCCAATCCGGCAGGTCACGTCCAAATTCATTTGAAATCTCTGGAGTAATCACAATCTCTCCGAAGAGTTGGCTCAACAAATGGAGTTGGCCTATTTTTTCAAAAAGAATGATGCAACTTGCATCAGATATGATGATTCTTCGCATTCCTGGCATCTCTTTCTATATCATCAGGCGAATAATTGAAAATGGAAACGCCATAATCACCGACAATCTCCATAAATGCACGCTTGGACAAACCTGCAAGATCGGCCGCCTGCCCCAAGGATAATTTCCCTCTTTCAAAAAGTCGGGATGCTATTGCCCTGAGCGCTTCTCTCTCATCGAGATCAACCGTTTCCGGTATGTTCAAAACTAAAGTTTTCATCGAATAGAATTCTTGTGATATGTTATACACATGATTTTATCCAAACATAAAAAACAGGTGTAACGTTTAGGAACATGGCGTGAATAAGTTGCTTCACTCAATCCTTATAAATCGCCACTTCCCGCTGCCCCGGTTTGGCATAGCCCCGGTACATACCGTCGGAATTGAAAGGCATGGCCACGTTGCCATTTTTGTCCAACGCGATGAGGCCGCCTTCGCCGCCGGCGTCTTTAAGTTTTTTGTGAACCACCAAATCGGCTGCTTCCGCAAGACTGAGGCCCTTGTACTCCATGAGAGCCGATACATCGTGGGCCACGGTGTAGCGAATGAAAAACTCGCCGTGCCCCGTGCCCGATACGCCGCAAGTGGCATTATTGGCATAATTGCCGCCGCCGATGATGGGGGTATCGCCGATGCGGCCATAGCGTTTGTTGGTCATGCCGCCGGTGGAGGTGCCGGCTACGATGTCGCCGTTTTTGTCCAAGGCCACACAGCCTACCGTACCGAATTTATTGGTGTAATCCGCAGGAAAAAGCGAGCCTGTTGATTGGTTTTCGCGTTCTTTGGCGCGTTGCAGACTCTCCCAGCGATCCTGCGTGAAGAAGTATTCGGGCGACACCGTGTCAATGCCCTGCTCTATGGCAAAGGTCTCGGCGCCCGGACCGCTGAGCATGACGTGCGGCGATTTTTCCATAACAGCCCGCGCCAGCCGGATGGGGTTTTTTACAATCGTGACGCCCCCGACGGCGCCGGCATCAAGATCGGCCCCGTGCATGATGGAGGCGTCCAATTCATTTTTTCCGGTATTGGTAAACACAGCACCCCGGCCCGCATTAAACAACGGCGTATCTTCCAAAAACACAATGACGGCCTCTACCGCATCCATCGAACTACCGCCATCCTGGAGTATTTTTTCGCCGATATCCAAAGCGGTATTCAGCGCGGTTAGATAGGCCGTCTCCATTTCCGGCGTCATGTTTTCGCGGCGAATGGTACCCGCGCCGCCGTGAATGACGAGCGCGTAAGCCGGTTTGTCGCTTTGTTCCATAGTTCCCGAAGTTTTGGGTGGTTGGCTGCACCCGACGCTGAGAGCGAGTGCAGCCATAATGAAAATGATTCCTGTTTTCATACAATTATCCGTTTAACAAGTCCTGAAAATGTTCCAGAAACTGACCTACATGCAGGGCGTCCACCAAGCCGTGGTGCGCGTGAATGGACATCGGCATGGTTTTGCGACCGTTGTCGTCGGTCATTTTCCCAAAGGTAATCTTTGGTATGGAATCGCCGATAGAAAACCGCCGCGCATGCGACAGTCCGCTGAAGCGAATCCAGGGAACGGACGAAAAATGGATGACGTCGAGCTTCTCATCGCTGAGTTCCAGGCCGCTACCGCGCTTTATTCGCTCCATTTCCTTTTTGCCGGCGCCTTCAAACACCGCAAAGTCGGGGTGATAGTCCATGTATGAAAACCCGAAGGTCCCGTCGTCGCGACCCACGGTAGGCGATGCGTTGATCTGATCGAACACGACCGGCTCGCCCTGATCTATGCGACAGCGGAAAGCTTCTGTTGCATTGGCCGCCGCGAGCGCTTTGTGGAGGTAAGAAAGGAAAAAAGAGTGCCCGTCTTTTTGGGATGCGCCGTAAGCGCCGGTACAATCCACGGTGACGCACAGGCCAAAAAACGGTTCTTCAAAATCTTTGAAAAAAAGAAAGTGCTCTTTGCGCGGCCAACTGGTTAAGTCTATCTTGCGTTTCATGCCCGCAAAAATGGCAATATTTCCCGAATGTGATCCACCTGCCGGAACCGGGGATTGTCAATTTGCACCTCCACCTTTTCGTGTTCCCAGGTGATGTGGTACGGCACATGGATGCCGTGCCCGCCGATTTCGAGTACAGGCAATACATCCGATTTGATGGAATTGCCGATCATGAGAAACGCCTCCGGCGCAATGTCTAAATGGCGCAGCAACTTGCGGTAATCGGCCTCTTTTTTGTCCGACATGATCTCAATGTGATGGAAAAATCGCTCTAAGCCCGATTTTTTGAGTTTGCGCTCCTGATCGAGCAGGTCGCCTTTGGTGGCCATCACGAGGCGATAGCGACCGTGTAGCGCGCTGAGCACCTCCTCTACCCCATCGAGGATATCCACCGGTTTTTCCAACAACTCCCTGCCGAATTGGATGCTTTTTTCAATCACATCCAAACTGACGGTTTTGGCCGTCACGTTCATGGCCGTTTCTATCATGGAAAGCATGAAACTCTTCACGCCGTATCCGTAAAGGTCGAGGTTTTTGATCTCCGTTTTGAGCAGTTCCCGCGATACGGTGTGCTGCGGCAGGAAGTCTTCGAGCAGTGCGCAAAACTGGCGTTCCGCTTCCTGAAAGTTGGGTTCATTCACCCACAGCGTATCGTCGGCATCAAATGCTATCACCTGGTATTTCATGGCAAGACCGGCTTTTTGGTTACAGGCCGCAAGATAAAAATTGCATTTTTTTTGATCTCCTAAAATCCAACTACAACGATGAGGTCGTATGTAAAATGACGGGCGATCCATTGTCGGTCGCTACCGAGACCAAATACTTTATTTCATAACCAAAAACGCAATGCCATGAAGCAATTTTTAAAGCAGGCGCCTGCCGCCACCCAATCACCTCCCTTCCTCACTTTGTTTTTTGTGTTCGTGTTGTCTTTCTTCTCCTTTATTACCCCCTCCAACGGACAGTTGATTTACGGGCTTTCCGGGAACAACCTCATTTCATTCAATGCGAACCTGCCCACGATTTTGGAAAGTAACACGGCCATCTCCGGCGTAGCCGCCGGTCAGGTACTGGCGGGTTTGGACTTCCGTCCCGCCACCGGCGAACTGTACGCTTTGGGCTATGCCGCCGCTACCGGTATGGCGCAGCTATATACCCTCAACACCGCCACGGCTACCGCTACCGCAGTGGGCGCTATGTCTATGCTCGGCGCCAACCTCGGCCGCATCGGGTTTGATTTCAACCCAACCGTGGACCGCATCCGCGTGACGGGCAGCAACGGCGGGAATTTCCGCCTGCACCCCGTGACCGGTGCATTGGTGGCTACCGACGGTTCGCTCGCTTTTGCCGCAGGCGATGCCAATGCAGGCGCAACGGCCGCTATCGGCGCAGTGGCTTACACCAACAGTTACATCGGTTCCACGGCTACCACGCTCTACAACTACGATGTGGCCCTCAACGTGCTCACCACTCAGATTCCCCCCAACGACGGCGTGCTCAACACCATCGGCGCAACCGGCATCACCATTAATCCCGCTGCTCCTTCGGTGGACATGGATATTTATTTTGATGCCCAAAGCTCTACCAACCTGGCTTTCCTTTCAGCCAACGTGGCTGGACTGGTGAACATGCTCTACACAATAAATTTGTCGAATGGGATGACCACCTCGGTGGGCCTCATCGGCGGCGGCATAGCGGTGAGCAACATCGCCGTATTCATTGACCGGACCGTGCCTGCGGAGGTGACGGGACAACTGGTATTTGGTTTAACTTCTAACAACAATCTGATTTCCTTTGATTCTGACGCGCCCGGCATTCTCCGCAGCGCCACGGCCATCTCCGGCGTAGCCGCCGGTCAGGTACTGGCGGGTTTGGACTTCCGTCCCGCCACCGGCGAACTGTACGCTTTGGGCTATGCCGCCGCTACCGGCATGGCGCAGTTATACACCCTCAACACTGCTACAGCAGCCGCTACCGCAGTGGGCGCTATGTCTATGCTCGGCGCCAACCTCGGCCGCATCGGGTTTGATTTCAACCCCACCGTGGACCGCATCCGCGTGACGGGCAGCAACGGCGGGAATTTCCGCCTGCACCCCGTGACCGGTGCATTGGTGGCTACCGACGGTTCGCTCGCTTTTGCCGCAGGCGATGCCAATGCAGGCGCAACGGCCGCTATCGGCGCAGTGGCTTACACCAACAGTTACATCGGTTCCACGGCTACCACGCTCTACAACTACGATGTGGCCCTCAACGTGCTCACCACTCAGATTCCCCCCAACGACGGCGTGCTCAACACCATCGGCGCAACCGGCATCACCATTAATCCCGCTGCTCCTTCGGTGGACATGGATATTTATTTTGATGCCCAAAGCTCTACCAACCTGGCTTTCCTTTCAGCCAACGTGGCTGGACTGGTGAACATGCTCTACACAATAAATTTGTCGAATGGGATGACCACCTCGGTGGGCCTCATCGGCGGCGGCATAGCGGTGAGCAACATCGCCGTATTCATTGACCGGACCGTGCCTGCGGAGGTGACGGGACAACTGGTATTTGGTTTAACTTCTAACAACAATCTGATTTCCTTTGATTCTGACGCGCCCGGCATTCTCCGCAGCGCCACGGCCATCTCCGGCGTAGCCGCCGGTCAGGTACTGGCGGGTTTGGACTTCCGTCCCGCCACCGGCGAACTGTACGCTTTGGGCTATGCCGCCGCTACCGGCATGGCGCAGTTATACACCCTCAACACTGCTACAGCAGCCGCTACCGCAGTGGGCGCTATGTCTATGCTCGGCGCCAACCTCGGCCGCATCGGGTTTGATTTCAACCCCACCGTGGACCGCATCCGCGTGACGGGCAGCAACGGCGGGAATTTCCGCCTGCACCCCGTGACCGGTGCATTGGTGGCTACCGACGGTTCGCTCGCTTTTGCCGCAGGCGATGCCAATGCAGGCGCAACGGCCGCTATCGGCGCAGTGGCTTATACCAATAGTTTCAACGGGACGACCAGCACCACGCTGTACAACTATGCCGGCATTCTGAACATCATCACAACACAGATTCCACCCAACGACGGCATCTTGAACACCGTAGGTTTATCGGGCATCATCCTGAACCCGGCAGACCCGTCTGTGGACATGGATATTTATTACGATCTGAACACGAGCACGAACCTGGCCTATCTGTGCGCCAATCCGGGCATCACCAACAATGACAATTTTTACACCTTGTCGTTGGCTACGGGTATGGTCAGTTCCGTGGGAAGGATCGGTAACGGGATTGCCGTGAGCAACATCGCGGTGTTCATTGATTCTGTGTTGATTTCCAGTACGCAGGACGTTGCACTCAGCCCCGTCGGCATGAACGCATTCCCGAATCCGGCGCGGGACGTAGTCAATTTCAGTTTTGAACTGGATCAGGCGGCAGAGGTGCGATTGATTGCCACCGATGCTACTGGCCGCAGGGTTGCGGTTATTTTTAACGGCCAAGTTCCGGGCGGTCCGTTTGTGACCGAGTGGAATTTGGAAAACAACATACCCGGAGGCGTTTATTTTGTACACCTCTTCACGGGCAATGCGCTGCGCTCAAGCACCAAAGTGGTGGTAGCGCCGAGATAAAATTGTGTATTTTCGTCACATCATTTAGAAGCCCGGTTTGCTGATACAGCAGGCCGGGCTGTTTTTTTTAGGGTTCAAAGCTCGCAGCTTTTCCTCATCACATCGCCAAAATCTCCGCCAGCCGTTGCAAATCCTCGTTGGGGATTTTGGTTTTGTTGATGGCGTCGTCGAAAGGCGTGTAGGCGATTTTATCGTTGATGATGCCGGCCATGACGTCTTTGCGGCCTTCGAGCAACCCGTGTATGGCGGCATCGCCGAGGCGGCTGGCCAGTACGCGGTCTTGTGCGGTGGGGGAACCGCCGCGCTGGAGGTGACCGATGATGGTCACTTTGATGTCGTAGTAATCAATTTGCTCCTGCACTTTCTGTGCGATTTGGGTAGCACCGCCCAGGTTGCTACCTTCCGCCACAATGACGAGGCTGAACAGTTTTTTCCGGCGGGCATTCATTTGAAGCTCTTCCACCAAATTGTCAATGGAGCGCGACGATTCGGGAATAATGACATACGCCGCACCGCTGCCGATGCCGGTATTGAGCGCGATAAAGCCGGCGTGACGGCCCATCACTTCAATGAAGAACACGCGGTTGTGCGAGTCGGCGGTGTCGCGTATTTTATCCACGGCTTCAATGGCGGTGTTGACGGCGGTGTCAAACCCGATGGTATAGTCGGTGCCGAAGAGGTCGTTGTCAATGGTGCCGGGAATGCCGATGATGGGAATCCCGTGCTCCTCGTACATGATGTGAGCGCCGGTGAAGGTACCGTTGCCGCCGATGGCAATGCAGGCGTCTATGTCGTGGGCCACCAGCGTTTGGTACGCCTGACGACGGCCTTCTGCA
Source organism: Saprospiraceae bacterium (assembly GCA_019638385.1). Lineage (GTDB taxonomy): Bacteria > Bacteroidota > Bacteroidia > Chitinophagales > Saprospiraceae > UBA2329. The sequence continues at coordinate 92,728 of JAHBTW010000014.1, forward strand.
CTAAGAAAACGCTCACTGCGGGCGGTTTTGAGAAATGTGCCGCCCCGGTGTATGATGTTGCTCACATCGGAGCGCTCCAGACGGTCCAGGTCGCCGTCAATCATGCCTTCATAACCGCGCTTGATGCCGAATATGTGCAGGCCGTGATAACTCCCGGAACGCACCACCGCTCTCAATGCAGCATTCATGCCGGGCGCATCTCCGCCGGAGGTGAAAACAGCTACTCGTTTAATGTCCTTGCTCATTGCAGTTGTAAGATATGGCCGCTATGAAAGGCCGTGAGATTATCAATGGGTTTTTGGATGAAGATGCCGGGGTGCATATTCCGTTCGGCCAGCACCACTTCGAGCACGTCTCGGAAATAGTACGCGATGGAACCGATGAAATGCACCGGTAGCGTGATATGCCCTTCGTATTTGCGCACATGGCGATCCACGAAGTTGGCAAATGCATCGTAGAGGAGTTTTTGTATAAAAATATGCTCTTTGTTTTCAGAAAAAAAGCGGGTGAAGGAGCCGATATACACATTCGGTTCGGTTGGGCCGGCATATACCCCGTCTAAGATTTCCTGTTCACCGCCGGGATATTTGGCTTCAAACCGCTCGCGGATATCGGCGGGCATTTCCCGGTAAAAGTAGGCGCGTATGAGCGCCCGGCCCAACCAGGTGCCGCTGCCTTCGTCGCCGATGAGATAACCGAGGTTGGTCACGTTGTCCGTCACCCGTTCACCGTCGAAAAGGCAGGTATTGGAACCCGTACCCAATATACAGGCAATGCCGGGCGATTTTCCGCAGGTGGCGCGGGCTGCGCCGAGCAGGTCGTGCTTCACTGTAACGGCGGCATGGGGGAAAATCCGCCGCAGAGCGTGTTCTATTTTTCCGGAGCGCCCGACATCCCAGCAGCCGGCGCCGTAAAAGAATACCGATTTCGCTCCTGCCGCAGCCACATGGCCGTCGAACGCGGGCGATAAGATGTCGTATATCTCCTGCTCATTGAGAAACACAGGGTTTACTCCCTTTGTATGCAGGCTTTCCGTCACTCCTTCATGTACGATTTGCCAGTCTGCCTTGGTTGATCCACAATCTACTACCACCGTCATAATGCGTCCGTGTGTTGGTTTTACCGGCAAAAGTAGTGTTATTCCGACACTAAGGGGAAAAATATAGTCGGGAAAACATATACCCGTACAATTGAAAAATAACGAATATTGGTCGGAAATTCAACTACATATCACTGTCATGGATAAATTGCTGCAACAAACCTGCATCGTCATCGGACGCATCAACGAAGCGCTGGGCAGCGGGGTTTCCTGGCTCACCACGGCGCTGGTGTTGCTCGTGGGCTTGGATGTAATCTATCGCCGCCTGTTAGACGACACCCAAACCTGGATCATGGAAATGGAATGGCACTTGTTTGCGCTCCTATTTCTGCTCGCTGCGGGCTATGCGTTCAAACACGACCGCCATGTGCGGGTGGATTTGTTTTATTCCAAATTCAGCCCTCGCGACAAAGCCTGGGTCAATCTCATCGGCGGCCTGTTGTTTTTGCTGCCCTGGTGCATGGCCCTCATGGTATATGGTTTCCGGTTCGGCCTCGACGCCTTTGTCATCCGCGAAACTTCGCCCGATCCCGGCGGACTGCCGGCGCGCTATATCATCAAATTCTCCATCGCCGCCGGCGCTTTTTTCCTTTTTTTGCAGGGGGTAGCTTCCGTGGCAGAGTCGGTTTTGGTGATCAGAGGGAAGCTCATCCCGAGGGATGCAGAGGGGGGTATCTCTTGAAAATGCTCACAGGTTTATCTTCTTTTTGATTTGAAAGTTGCAAAACTCGCAACTCGTGGCTCGCAGCTACCTAAACAGACACAAAAAATGACATGGAAATAATCGCACTCATCCTCTTCATCAGCATTTTCGTACTCATTCTCTATGGGTATCCCGTGGCGTTCACCCTGGCGGGTCTGTCCATTTTATATACGGTATGTTTCCTCGATCCGGCGGTCTTGGCCGCATTGCCGCCGCGCGTCATGGGGGTGATGAACAATTATGTGCTGATCGCCGTGCCGCTGTTCATTTACATGGGCATTATGCTGGAACGCTCCGGTTTGGCTGCGCAGTTGCTCGAAACGATGGCCGTGCTCATGGGGCGCGTTCGCGGCGGACTGGCGGTATCGGTGGTATTGGTCGGCGCATTGCTAGCTGCCTCCACGGGCATTGTGGGGGCTACCGTTGTCACGATGGGATTGATCAGTTTGCCGACCATGCTGCGGCGCAACTACCGCCCCGAATTGGCCACCGGCACCATCGCCGCCGCCGGCACGCTGGGGCAGATCATCCCGCCTTCCGTCGTATTGGTATTACTCGGCAGCGTGCTGAATGTATCCGTGGGCGATCTGTTCTCTGCGGCATTTTTACCGGGTTTTCTGCTCGTCGGGTTGTATTTGGCCTACATTCTTATCGCCTCGGCGCTCCGGCCCAATATCGCTCCGGCCATGCCGGCCGAGGAGGTGGCGGCCTTCATGGGGCCGGGGTTTGCGCGCAAGGTTTTGCAGGCGCTCGTGATGCCTTTAGTGCTCATCGTGGCGGTGTTGGGTTCCATCTTTGCGGGCATTGCGTCGCCCACGGAAGCGGCCGCCATCGGGGCCATAGGGGCTACGGCGCTTACGATATTGCAAAAGCGATTCAACCTGAAGGTGTGGCGTCACGTCATGCGAGAAACCACGCACCTCACGGCGATGGTATTCCTTATTTTGTTGGGCGCTACCACTTTTTCATTGGTGTTCCGCGAAATGAACGGCGACCGGTTCCTCGTGGAATGGGTGCAAAACGCCAACCTCTCGCCCTATATGTTTTTGCTCTTAGTGATGGCGGTCGTTTTTGTGGCTGGCTTTTTTATTGATTTTATTGAAATCATATTCATCATCGTGCCCATAGCGGCGCCGATTTTCAAAATCATGGGCATGGACATGATCTGGATCGGCGTACTGCTGGCCATCAATTTGCAAACCTCCTTTCTGACGCCGCCCTTCGGTTTTTCACTCTTTTACCTCAAAGGCGTAGCGCCGCCGGAGGTCAGTACCGGACAAATCTATCGCGGTATTGTGCCGTTTTTGCTCATTCAATTGGCCTTGCTGGTGGCGGTAGTATTTTTTCCGCAAATGGTTATCCGTTGATTTTTTTCCAATTGCTCACAATGATCCATCCCGCTACAGCGGCTACTGCAAAGCCGGCCAAAGCGGGCAGCCATTCGCCGTACAACAGATACCCCATTGCGAACAGCAAGCCGTACACCATAAAGCAGCCCGCTATCATGCAGGCGAGTTCGCGCGGGAGTTTGCCGGGAGGCATCGCCTCCACCGATAGTTGTCCGTTTTTCTGCGCCTGCTCAATAACAGGGCGCCAACCGCCGGCATGCGGGCGAATGAGTTTGTAAAAACTCAACAACACCGGTTGCGCCGTGGGGCGGGTGAACAACGTCACGCCCACCCAGGCCACCGTGGTGACGGCCACGCCGAGGACCAACTTGACGTGATCGGGCAACGACTGACCGAAATCGGAAAACTGAAAATACAGGGCCACGAAAAAAGATACGATCATGGCCGTAATTTCGCTGTACGCGCTGATGCGCCACCAAAACCAGCGCAGAATAAAGATGAGGCCCGTGCCTGCGCCGATTTGCAACAGAATATTGAACGCGCCGAGCGCGCTGCTCAGCCGCAGGGCCAGCAAGGCGGAAAGGAGCATCAATACTACGGTAGAAAGGCGCCCCATCAGCACCAATTGTTTGTCGCTCGCTTCCGGCACGAGGAAGCGCCGGTAAAAGTCGTTGACGATGTACGAGGCCCCCCAGTTGAGGTGCGTGCTGATGGTGGACATGAACGCCGCAATGAGCGCCGCAATGAGCAACCCCAGCAGTACCGGCGGCAGTTTGCCCAGCATGGCCGGAAACGCGAGGTCGTGACCGATTTTATCGTCGGGGATGAGATTTTCGGGGAACGCCTGCCGCAACGCCGTCAATCCGCCGGCCTGAAAACGAAGCGCCTGCACCTTGGCCCGCTCCTCCTCACTGACACTGCCGGGATTGGTCTTCATGGCTTGCACAATCGTTGCTATGCCGTCTGTTTTTAGCGCGGCGTCCGCTGCCTGACGCGTCTGCGGCGCGTCCATTGGGAACACCATAAGAGAGGCAAGTGCAATCAGAATCCAGGGCCAGGGGCGCAGGGCGTAGTGCGCGATGTTGAAAAACAAGGTAGCGCCCACGGCATTTTTTTCGTCTTTGGCCGAGAGCATCCGCTGCACAATGTAGCCGCCGCCGCCCGGCTCGGCGCCGGGATACCACACGCTCCACCACTGCACCGCCAGGGGTATGATGAGCAATACGATGAGATTGCTTTTGTCATTGAAATCGGGCAGGAAGTTCAATTTGCCGGCCACGGCTTCATTTTGCAGGAGATTGCTCAAACCGCCCACTTCCGGCAAGTTCAGCACATACACGGCGGCCAGTACCATGCCGGTCATAGCGAGAATGAATTGAAAAAAATCGGTCCAGATCACCCCGCGCAAACCGCCGAGCATGGTGTACAACACCGTCACCGATCCGGCAATGAGCAGGGTTTTTTCGGGCGTCCAGCCCAACAGCACCCCGCCTATTTTGATGGCCGCCAGCGATACCGTAGCCATGATGGCCACATTGAAAAACACGCCGAGATAAATGGCCCGGAAGCCCCGCAGGAACGTGGCCGCTTTGCCGCTGTAGCGCAGTTCGTAAAACTCCAGATCGGTGAGAATGCCGGAACGCCGCCACAGCCGCGCATACACAAACACCGTGAGCATGCCCGTGAGCAAAAAAGCCCACCACACCCAGTTGCCGGCAATGCCGTTGGTGCGCACAATGTCGGTCACCAAATTGGGCGTATCGCTCGAAAAGGTAGTAGCCACCATCGAGAAGCCGAGCAGCCACCAGGGCATGTTGCGACCGGAGAGGAAATACTCCGAAAAACTTTTCCCGGCGCGGCGCGAAGCCAGCAGGCCGATGAGCATGGACAAAGCGAAAAAGGCAATGATGATGCCCCAGGCGGTAGCGGTTAATTGCATGGTGATGGCGTATTTTTGATTTAAAACTTCCAACGTCGAAATGCTTCCATTGCCTCGTATTCGGCCAGACCAAGCGTGCGGTAGATGCGGGCGGTGTCGCGGTTGCGCTGTTCGGCGCGTTGCCAAAACTCGCGGTCGTCGCTGCCGGGGAAGGGCGGCTGATCCTTTTGGCTTTGGTGCATAAAGATGGCCCGGCGCTTGCGCTCCAATTGTTTGGGACTGATGGGCACGGCCATTTCTATTTCGTCAATGCTCCACTCGTGCCAGGCGCCGCGGTAGAGCCAGAGCCAACAATCTGTCATCCAGGGCCGGTCGGCCAATTGCCGGAAGGCTTCAAAAATGGCGTCCAGACACACCCGGTGCGTGCCGTGCGGATCGGCGAGGTCGCCGGCGGCATATACCTGATGGGGTTTTACCTTTTCCATCAGGTCGGCTATGATGCGCACATCTTCTTCGCCGATGGGCTTTTTGCGGGTGCGGCCGGTTTCGTAAAACGGCATATCCAGGAAGTGGATGCGGTCGTCGCTGAGGCCGCAAAACCGGGCGCCTGCACGAGCTTCGCCCCGGCGGATATAGCCTTTGATTTTGCGCACCTCCTCAATGTCGGTTTCCTGTGCGCGCTTGTTGTCCAAAGATTGCATCACCGTTTGATACAAGGTTTGGATGTGTTCGCTGCCGGCGCCGGTAGCCTGCGTAAATTCCTGTACAAATTCCATAAACCGGCGGGCATCGTAGTCGTGTACGGCTATGTTGCCCGATGTTTGATACGCCACATGCACCTCGTGCCCCTGCTCCACCAATCGCAAAAAGGTGCCGCCCATAGAGATGACATCGTCGTCGGGGTGGGGACTAAAAATGATGACGCGCTTTTTGGCCGGTTTGGCGCGTTCGGGGCGATTGCTGTCGTCGGCATTGGGTTTGCCGCCGGGCCAGCCGGTGATGGTGTGTTGCAGGCGATTGAAAATGCGAATGTTGATGTTGTAGGCGTCGTCATATTCGATGGTGAGATCGCTGAGGTTGTTTTCGCTGTAATCCTCCTCGGTGAGTTTGAGAATGGGTTTACCGGTTTTGAGCGACAGCCACACCACGGCTTTGCACACTAAGTCTTCATCCCAATTGCACATGCCCACGAGCCAGGGCGTTTTGATGCGGGTCAGTTCCTCGCAAGCGGCCACATCGGCATACACCTTTACGTTGGAATGGCGCTGCAAGAAAGTGGCCGGAACGGAGGGCGTCACAGGGCCTTCCACGGCCTCCCGCAAAATGAGCGCTTTATGACTGCCCCAGGCCATGAGGTATATGGAATGCGCCTTCATAATGCTGCCGATGCCCATCGTGATGGCGCGGTACGGCACTTCCTCTTCGCTGTTGAAATCCTTGACGGCATCGCGGCGGGTAAGGCCGTCCAAGCGCACCAATCGGGTTTTGGAATCTTCCCAGGAACCGGGTTCGTTGAAACCGATATGCCCAGTGCGGCCGATGCCGAGGAGTTGTATGTCAATGCCGCCGTGCTGGTCTATCAGTTTTTCATAGCGCTCGCACCAGGTTTCCACCTCTTCCATCGGAACGGCCCCATCGGGGATGTGTATGTTTTTGGGATCAATGTCCACATGATCAAAGAGGTACTCGCGCATGAAGCGCACATAGCTTTGCTGTGCTTCGGGCTGCATGGGGTAGTACTCGTCCAGATTGAAAGAAACGACGTTTTTGAAACTCAACCCTTCCTCGCGGTGCAGACGCACCAGCTCGGCATACACTTGTATGGGCGAAGAGCCGGTGGCTAAGCCCAGCACGATTTTTTCACCGTCTTGTTGTTTTTGCCGAATGGCCAATGCGATGGAACGCGCCAAATGAACGGAGCCTTCCCGCGGGTCGTGCCACACTTTTACGGGGATTTTCTCCAAAGACCGCAGTTGGTATTTCAATGTGCTTGCTTTGTCTTGCATAAGCTGCTCAAGTTTAAGTGCCGGAAAGTGGTCGTAAAAGTAAAAAAAAGCGCACTAACTTGTCATTCCGTACCACGCTGCGGCGTGGGGAGGAATCTACAACGTCACGCTGGGCGCGGGCATGGGTGTGAGCAGATTCCTACGCTACGGAATGACAGGGTGGGTGGTGAGTGGTGTGCCGGCACTCACCGTGGTAGCCCATTGCCCTCTTCCTTCCGCAGCGCCATGTCATTCCACAGCGTGCTACCTTGTCCTCCCGGCCCTGCACATCCTCAGCTTCCCCTGCATATCCTCCCGCAACACGATCTCCTCAAAGCCGCCATCCCGCAACAGCGCCGCTACCTCCTCCGCCCGGAATTCATTGATTTCATAAAACAACTGTCCGCCGGGGAGGAGCGCCTGCCGGGCGAATTGAGCGATAGCGCGATAAAACCGCAGCGGGTCTTCATCCGACACAAAAAGTGCCGCTTCCGGCTCAAACCGGAGCACCTGCTCCGGCATGAGCGCGCGCTCCGCGACGGGGATGTACGGCGGATTGGAAAGAATGATATCAAAGCGGCCCAAAGCGGCCCAAAGCGCTTCGTCGAGGATGTCCTGTTGGATAAACTGCACCGCACATTGCAGGCGCCGGGCGTTTTCCCGTGCCAATTGCAAAGCGACCTCGCTCGCATCCACGGCGCTTAGCGCCCAGTCGGGGCGTTTCTTTTTGAGCGTTACCGCAATGCAGCCGCTACCCGTGCCGATGTCTAAAACCGTCCGTTTTGAACCGACGGGATGCGTTTCCAACACCCAATGCACGAGTTCTTCCGTTTCCGGGCGAGGTATGAGCGCGCGCGCATCGGTGGCAAACACCAATCCGTAAAAGTGGGTATTGCCGACGACGTATTGAACCGGCTCGCCCTCCAAAAGGCGCTCGGTCCATGTTGCCAATACTGTTTTTTGGTGGTCCGAAAGCATGGCATCGCCGGGCACAATGCGCAATTGCAACAATTCTTCCAGCACAATGCGCGCTATGCTGCGCGCCTCGCCTTCGTCATAGCGGGCTTGCAGTTGTTGTGCGAGTTGATGACGCGCCTGAGTGGAAGTCATGGATACGGCGGCATTTATCAGGACAAGCGATCGCGGTAATCTTCGTAGCGGAAACGGCGTACAATGTCCAACTCGCCGGTTTCGCGGAGGATGCAGATATCGGGATGCCGTACGCCGTTGAACATGGTCGTTTTCACCATCGTATAATGGATCATGTCTTCAAAAACGATGCGATCGCCGGGTTGCAATGCTTTGTCAAAACTGTATTCGAGCATGTAATCGCCGGCGAGACAACTCACCCCGCCGAGGCGATAGGAAGGCTTGCCGGGTGTCGGGTCGGCAGCCCCGCGCACCCGCGGGCGGTAGGGCATTTCCAAGGTATCGGGCATGTGTGCGGTGAAGGATACGTCCAGGATGGCTGTTTTGACGCCCCGACTCTCCACGATGTCCAATACCGTCGCCGTCAGCACGCCGGTTTCCCAGGCAATAGCGCTGCCCGGCTCCAGGATCACTTCGAGATGGGGGTAGCGGCGCCGGAAATTGTGCAGCAGCGCTACGAGGTGCGCCGTGTCGTAGCCTTTGCGGGTCATGAGGTGGCCGCCGCCAAAATTGACCCATTTCAATTGCGGCAAAAACCGCCCGAACCGCTCCTCAAATGCCGCCAGTACTTTTTCCAGATCGAACGAACTCGATTCGCAAAGGGTGTGAAAATGGAGCCCCTCCACACCTTCGGGCAAGCCGCCGGCAAAAGCGTCCGACACTTCGCCGAGGCGCGAGCCGGGCGCGCAGGGGTTGTACATGGCCACTTCTACTTCCGAATATTCGGGGTTGACCCGGATGCCGGCGGAAATTTTTTCGGGGTGAGCGTGCAATTGCACCGCATAGCGCCGGTATTGCGCTACGGAGTTGAAGGTAATATGACTGCTGTACCGCATCATTTCTTCAAACTCATCGGGCAGGTAGGCCACGGCGTAGGTGTGCGCCCTGCAACCCATTTCCTCAAAAATGAGTCGCGCTTCGTGGAGACTGCTCGCCGTAGCGCCGCTGAGGTAGCGCTTCACAAAGGGAAACACACTCCACATCGCAAAGCCTTTCAGCGCCAATATAATGGATACGCCGGCCTCCTGTTGTACGGATTGAATGAGTTCGAGGTTGGTGCGGAGTTTGCGCTCCTCCAGAATGTACGCCGCCGGAGCAGGTGATGTATAGTTCATGTATGATGTTGTGTTGTCGGTTCGGGGGCGAAGATAAGACGTAGAATTCAGGGGGCAAGTCCGATACCGAATGCCCGTAGTTATTTTAATTTCATTCTTATCGGAATAAGTTTACGCGTTTTTACCGGGGCGCCGTCCATTTCCCCCGGTTTCGGTTTACCCCCGTTCGCTCAGGCTCATTTTGATCTTGCGCTCCAGTTCTGCCACCGTGTCTTTAAAGAACGGATCGGTTTCCATTAAATCCTGCACGGTTTTGCAAGAATAGATGACAGTGCTGTGGTCGCGGCCGCCGAAATTTTCTCCAATGGCCTTCAGCGATTTATCGGTCATGTTTTTAGCCAGATACATGGACAACTGGCGAGCGATGACGATGGAACGCTTGCGCGTTTCGCCCTGCAATTTTTCTACGGGTAATTTGAAGTGTTCTGCAACGAGTTTTTGAATGGATTCGACCGTGATTTCTTTGTTGATTTGGGTGACAAAACTTTGAATGACCTCTTTGGCAAGATTGATGTCTATTTCGCGGCGGTTGAGGGAAGACTGGGCGATGAGCGAGATGAGCACGCCTTCCAACTCTCGGATATTGGACTGTATGTGGTAGCAGATAAACTCCGATACGTTTTGCGGCAGGTCAACGCCTTGCCGGCTCATTTTGGTTTCCAGAATGGCGATGCGTGTTTCGAGGTCCGGCGCTTGCAGATCGGCGGTGAGGCCCCATTTGAAACGCGAGATGAGGCGGTCTTCGATGCCCTCGAGATCTTTGGGAGGGCGATCGGAGGTCATCACGATTTGGCGCCCGCTCTGGTGCAACTGGTTGAAGATGTTGAAGAAAATCTCCTGCATCTTGAACTTGTTGGCAAAGAACTGGATGTCGTCAATGATGAGCACGTCAATCATCTGATAAAAATTGATCACATCGCCCACTGCGTTGTTGCGAATGGCGTTGATCACCTGATTAGTGAAGTTCTCGGAAGATACATAGAGCACCAACTTGTTGGGCACGCGCTCCACGATGTCGTTGCCGATGGCTTGCGCAAGGTGGGTTTTGCCGAGGCCCGTGGCGCCGTATATAACCAAAGGATTGAAAGCCGTACCGCCCGGTTTTTTGGCAATAGCGAGGCCGGCCGAGCGCGCCAGGCGGTTGCAGTCGCCTTCAATAAATGAATCGAAGGTGTACGATGTGTTCAGTTGAGGATCAATCCGCATCTTTTTGATGCCGGGAATAACGAAAGGGTTTTTGATCGTCTCCGCCTCTACCATGCCGGGCACATAGGATTCCGCTCTGGCCGGCGTGGCGGTGATGGGGTGATTGGTGCTGCCGCCCATAAGGATTTGGTATTCCAAACGGCCCCGGTCGCCCAGTTCTTTGCGAATAGAGGTTTTAAGCAAGTTCACATAGTGTTCTTCCAGCCATTCGTAAAAGAATTTGTTGGGCACCTGAATGGTCAGTGCATTGTCTTGCAGTCTTACTGCTTTGATGGGCTCGAACCAGGTTTTAAAACTCTGCATGTTAACGTTCCTGCGAATCATTTGCAGACAACTTTCCCATACCGTCGCATGATCTCTCATCATTCTCCAGTGCTTTTAATAGGCGCGTTAGGCCATAGTTTGACAAAAAACTTTAGCTTGAGAGCCAAGTCCAGCGTGGTATCAGTAGATTAAGTATAATTGCAGTCAACAACTTAAGACAGGTGCCTTATTCAGTAAGAAAAGCCTTGGTGCGGCGTTTTTCTTTTTTTACCGGGGCAACAAAGATGGGGACAAAGAATCAATTCCACAACGTAATCACAATACCTTTTTCAAATTTTTTTTTCGCTAATCTTAAGAAGCCTTGCGGTTGTTGGATTTAACCAAAAAAACAATGACCTTGCAGCAAAATTTGGCTGTTCGGGATAATGCACCCCCGGCTTGAAGTGTTTGAACGTAAATCATTTGGGTCAAAATCAGTCCGTATGCGTATTGTTAGAGTCCTTATTTTTTCACTCATTTTTATCCTCGGCGCATTTGGTTTATACCTTGTTTTTGCTAAGGGTAAAACACCGGCAAGCGACGAAGGCGCCCTGCGCTACACCGTCAAAAAGAGCGTTTTTCACATGAAAGTGACGGCTACCGGCGAACTCAGCGCCAAGCGATCCGTAAAGATACGGGCGCCGCAGGGCATGAACGCGGCCGACATTTGGGAAACAACCATTACCGATCTCATTCCCGAAGGTACCCTGGTGCGCGAAGGCGATTATGTGGCCGCCTTAGACCGGACCGAGCTGGCCAATAAGATGAGCAGTATCCAATCTGAAATTGACAAGATTCAAACCCAGCTTGATCAGGCACGGATAGATACCGCTATCGAGTTGCGCGCCCTGCGCGATGATTTGGTCAACCTCGATTTTTCAAAAAAAGAAAAAAACCTGCTGCTCGACCAAAGCAGATACGAGCCGCAATCGGTCATTCAAAGCGCCCGCCTCGACTTAGAGCGCGTGGAGCGCGACCAAAAGCAGGTGGAGCGCAAGTACGAACTCAAACAAGAACAGGCCATAGCCAAAATGCAGGAAATCAATACCCTGCTGCGGCAAAACCAGCAAAAGCTGAACATTCTGGCAAAGCTGTCGTCTGAATTTTCCATTCACGCTCCCAAATCCGGCATGGTCATCTACGCCCGCACCTGGAACGGCAAACGCGAACCCGGTTCCCGCATCTCCACCTGGGACCCCGTGGTGGCCGAACTGCCCGACCTCACCGATATGATTTCCAAAACTTATGTCAATGAAGTGGACATCAGCAAAGTGCAAGCCGGGCAAGACGTGACCATAAAAGTGGATGCCTTCCCCGACCGCCAATACACCGGAAAAGTGATTAAGGTGGCCAACATAGGCGAGCAGATACGCGGCTACGATGCCAAGGTATTTGAGGTCATCATACAAGTGAATGAATCGGACTCCATCCTCCGGCCGGCCATGACAACGGGCAATGAAATTCTGGTAGGATCGTACCCCGATAAACTGTTCATTCCGGTGGAGGCGCTTCATTCCGACAGCGTCACCTATATATATAAGGAGAGCGGGGGGGAAGTCGTCCGGCAGGAGGTCATAACCGGGCTGAGCAATGACGATCAAATCATCATAGAGCACGGTCTGGAAGAAAACGATGTGGTGCTGCTCAATCCGCCTCCGCAAGGAAATGACTTGCCTTTTGTGCCCATCGCGCCCGATATCAAAGCGACCATTCGCAAAGAACAGGAGGAATTGGCGGAGAAACGCCGGCAGGAAGCCGCCGAACGCCGCAAAAGCGTGGAGGCAGCGGGGCCGCCTGTCATTTCAGAAGGCTCCGATGGCGGAGGCGTTATCATCATAATGGACTAAGCGACATGGAACGTTGGCTCTTCAATTTCGGGCTTGCGCTCGGCGGCATTTATGCCAATAAACTTCGGTCTTTTCTCACGGCCTTAGGCATCGTGTTCGGGGTAGCGGCGGTCATTGCCATGCTGTCTATCGGCAGTGGCGCCAAGCGGGCCATTCTGGACCAAATGCGGCTCATCGGCTCCAACAACATCGTGGTGAAAGCCATCATGCCCAGTGACGACAAAGAAGAGGCTGCTGCCGGTACTGCCAACAAACCCGGCGGCAAAGAACGCCGCCCCTGGTCGCCCGGCCTTACACTCAAAGACCTGGAGACATTCACATCCAACATTCCCGGTATAGATATCATCAGCCCCGAAGTAGAATTGCCCACCACCTTTGTGTATGGTGGGAAACAGGCAAAAGGCCGATGCATCGGGGCAACCAATGCTTTTTTTGATCTCAACCGACTGCCCCTCAGCGCGGGCAAGCTCTTTCACTTTGAACACTTCGAAGCGGGCAGGCCCGTATGTATCATCGGGAAAGACATTCAAAGCGGTTTTTTTGCCGGCGCCGACCCCATCGGGCAACAAATCAAATGCGGCAATACCTGGTTTACCATCATCGGGGTGTTGGAAAAGCGCAACGCCGGTAAAGAATCTTTAGAAAATCTCGGCATCCGCGATTACAACGGCGATATTTTCATACCCATCACAACCGCTTTGCTGCGTTTTGAAAACCGCGCGGTCATTACTAAAAGCGACATCGGCAGCCGCGGCGGCAACGAGCAAACCGTGGCTAATTACCACCAAATAGATCGCGCCGTAATTCGGGTATCGGAGTCGAAACAACTACGCGCTACCGCCGATCTCATGGCCCGTATCCTCAAGCGGAAGCACCGCGATGTAATTGATTATGAGGTAGAAGTACCCGAATTGCTCATACAACAAGAACAAAAGACACAGGAAACCTTCAACCTCGTGCTGGCCGTTATTGCGGGCATTTCGCTATTGGTAGGCGGCATCGGCATCATGAATATCATGCTGGCCTCCGTGCTGGAACGCATTCAGGAAATCGGCGTGCGCAGGGCGCTGGGCGCCCGGAGAAGCGACATCATACAACAGTTTTTATTAGAAGCGGTTATGATCAGCCTTTTCGGCGGATTGATCGGCGTGGGCCTGGGTATCGGCGCAGCCAAAGGCATTGCGGCATCGGCAGAAATTCCCACGGTGATAGCGCCCTGGACAGTGGCGGTGTCGTTTGTAGTGGCCGCCGTAGTGGGCCTTGTATTCGGCATTTACCCGGCACGGCGCGCAGCGCTGCAAGACCCGATTAAGGCATTGAGGACGGAGTGAGGCGGGGGAGTACAAGCCTCGAGCCTCGAGCTTCGAGTTCCTGCGAGCTTTGAACTGCGAGTCACAGACCGCCTCACTCACAACTCACAACCAACAGCGCTTAACTAAAAGAAAGAAAAAACTTGTAACCATGCAGACATATCTAATACTGCCTTTTTTCGTCGCTTTGCCCTGGCTGCTCCCGGCACAGGGCATGGACACGATACCGTTGAACCTCTTGCAAGCCGTAGAGCTTGCGCACAGCGATGCGCCCGATGTGGCCATTGCCCGCACCATGTACTCCAATCAATACTGGCGCTATCAGTCTTTTCTGGCCAATTACCGGCCCGCCATCAATTTCGGCGCCACCCTGCCCAACCTCAACCGCAGCATCCAGGCCATTACGCTGCCCGACGGGCGGGATGCCTACATCAGCCGCTCGCTGATGAGCAACGGCGCGGGCATTTCGCTGCAACAGGGCGTAGCGGCCACCGGCGGCCGGATATTCGCGCGCACTAATATAGAACGGATTGATATTTTTAGAACGGGCGACAAACCGGGCTTCGTTTCGTATCTCTCTACGCCTATTTCTTTTGGTTTTGAACAACCTATTTTTGGCTTCAATCGGCTCAAATGGGAGCGCCGCACCGAGCCGCTGCGTTTTGAGGAATCGAAAAAGCGATACTCAGAGCAATTGGCCGGTAACGCCTACCGGGCTACCGAGCTTTTCTTTGAAGTGCTCATGGCGCAGTTCAACCTGGAGGCGGCCCGCAAAGACAAAATTGACGCCGATACACTATTGGTCATTTCGCGCGGCCGCTTTGAAGTGGGGCGCATCGCTTTGGACGAGTTGCTGCAAATAGAACTCAGCGCCATGAACGCCGAGGCCGCCATTGCTCAACACTCCCTCAGCATGCAAACCCAAACGGAGCGCCTCCGCGATTTTCTCGGCATCCGCAGCGCAGTGGTATTTCAACTCATTACGCCTTCCGATATTCCGAGTTTTCAGATAGACGGGCACAAAGCTCTGATGCAGGCCCGGCTCAATCGCGGCGATGCGCTCGCCTTTGAACGCCGCATCGCCGAAGCGCAAATGGAAGTGGCGCAAGCCCGCGCCGAACGCGGCATCAGCATGAACCTGTTCGGCTCCTTCGGCCTGTCTCAAACCGGCCCCGACCTGGAAGCCGCCTACAACCGTCCGCTCGATCAGGAACAAGTGGTGCTGGGCATCAATATACCCATTGCCGATTGGGGACGCGCGCGCGCCAACTTGGAGATAGCCCGGTCCAACAATGAATTGGTAGAAATGCAGGTGGCGCAAGACCGCATCAATTTTGAAAGGGAAGTACTCATTCGGGTACAGCAGTTCGACTTAGTCCGGCGGCAGGTGCAGTTGGCCATGCAGGCGCACGATGTATCGAAACGGCGCTTAGAAATGAGCCGCAACCGCTATCTCATTGGAAAAATTCTCATTACCGACCTCAACCTCGCCTTGCGCGAGGAGGCGGAGGCACGGCGCGGGTATGTAGCCGCCCTGCGCAATTTCTGGCTGGCCTACTACGACCTGCGCCGCCTCACCTTGTACGATTTTGAAACGGATCGCTCTTTAACAGAGACGCCGGATTAACTGTCCACCCGGAACGATATGTTGCAGATGACGCCGTAGGTAGTAATTTTTCCGTCGCGTACATGCGCTTTGATGTCTTTGACATAAACGGAGTCCACGTTGCGAACGGTTTTGGACACCTCGGTTACGGCTTTTTGGATAGCATCTTCAATACCGATTTCTGAAGAAGCAATGACTTCAATTACTTTGACGATCATGGTAGTATGGTTTTAATGATAAAATGATTCTTTGGGCAGCAAACGGTTGTGGGTCTTTTGCCTGAGGCGTAAAGTTAGCAAAAATTGGCAAAACGATGTATTAAAAAATCGTGCGCCGGCAGCGTACTTTTGGCGGCGTATTTTGTCAAACACTCCCTGCCATGAAAGCCTTTTACACCATCATGTTGCTCATTTTGTCCAACGCATTTATGACCCTGGCCTGGTACGGCCACCTCAAATTCAAAGAGATAGAGTGGTTGAAAGACCTGAGTCTCCTCCGGGTGATCCTGCTCAGTTGGGGCATTGCTTTTTTTGAATACTGCCTGCAAGTGCCGGCCAACCGCATCGGGTATCAGGCTTACGGCGGCCCCTTTAGCCTGATAGAACTCAAAGTGCTGCAGGAAGTCCTGACCCTCGGCGTATTCATGGCCTTCGCGCTCGTATTTTTCAAAACGGAAACTTTCCGCTGGAATCATTTGGTCGGCTTTGTCTTTCTGGTGTTGGCCGTATATTTCGTGTTTAAAAAGTAAAGTTTTTATCGATTTTTGGGTCGTGACAGGTTGCCTACCGTCTACCGCCCTCTGCTCTATGCCCTTTGCTCTATGCCCTTTGCCAATTTGCCCCTCGCCTTTTGCCACGACCTCAATAGCTTTTCTATCTTTGCTCCAATAAAATTTTCCATCTATGAAAAAAGGTATGTTATTGTTCCTCCTCGTTGCGCTCACGGCCCTGCGCGTGCAGGCCGGCGACGGTATGTGGTTGCCGCTGCTGCTCAAGCAACTCAATGAGGCAGAAATGAAAGGTCTCGGCATGAAAATGAGCGCCGAAGACATATACAGCGTCAACAAGAACAGCTTGAAGGATGCTATTGTGAGTTTCGGCGGCGGCTGCACGGGCGAAGTGATTTCCGGCAAAGGACTCGTGCTCACCAACCACCACTGCGGAGAAAGCCGCATCCAGTCGCATTCTACCCTTTCAAAGAACTATTATGCCGATGGGTTTTGGGCCAAAAGCCTTGCTGAGGAGCTCCCCAATCAGGGGCTGTTCGTCACCTTCATTGTGCGCATGGAGGATGTGACCAAAACAGTGTTGGAGAACGTAGAAGAGGAAATGCCCGAAAACTTGCGACAGGGCAACATCGAGCGCAACATCGCACTGCTGCGCAACAGCGCGCAACGCGAAACATGGCAGGAAATCTCCGTGCGGCCATTTTTCGGCGGCAATCAATATTTTCTTTTTGTAACGGAAACCTATCGCGATGTGCGATTTGTGGGCGCGCCCCCGGCTTCCATCGGCAGCTTCGGCAAAGACACCGACAACTGGGTGTGGCCCCGCCATACCGGCGACTTTTCGCTGTTCCGCATCTATGCCGATCGCAACAACCGCCCCGCCGAGTACTCCCCCGACAATGTCCCGTTCCAACCCCGGCACTTTTTGCCCATTTCATTGGACGGCGTGGAAGAAGGCGATTTCACCCTCGTGTTCGGTTTTCCCGGCGCTACCAATGCCTACCTGCCTGCCGTGGCGCTGCAACAAACCATTGAAATTGTAAACCCCGCCCGCATTGCGGTACGCGATAGAACGCTCGGCGTATATGACAAGGCCATGCGCGCCGACCGGCAAATCCGGCTGCAATACGTTTCTAAACAAGCCCGCTTAGCCAATGCCTGGAAAAAGTGGATGGGCGAAATGCAGGGCCTGGAGGCTGCGGGCGCAGTGGCCAAAAAGCGCGAATACGAGGCCGAGTTTCAACGGCGGGTGATGGCGCATCCGGAGTGGAAATGGCGCTACGGCAATGTGCTCGCCGAGTTGGAAGCCCGCTATAAAGACCTGGCCGTTTATCTGCAAAGCAATGAGTACGCCACCGAAATCGGCAGTCGCAATATTGAGTTGTTTCAGTTGTCTAATACGCTGTCCGGTTATGTCAATGTATTGGAAAACAACGGCGTAGAAGCGCTCAAAGGGCGCAGCGATAATCTGTTGAAATATTTGGAAGGGTTTTACAAAGACTACCGTCCGGAAATTGACCGGCAGGTTTTTGCAGAACTCATGGCGCTGTACATGAGCAAAGTACAAGCCGACCTGATGCCCGGAATCGCCATAGAGCAAGCTACCGAATATGGTAAAGACTACAACCTCTGGGCCGCCGAACTCTATACCGGCAGTATGCTCAATCGCGGCGATTTGGCGTTGCAAATGGTGCGCGTGAAACCGGAGGACTTCATCTCCGCCGTGCAAAAGGACCCCGCGTACCAACTCGCCCGCGCCATTGTGGAAGTCAATGCGGAAAAACTCGCCAAACCCGTCGGGCGCATTCAGCAGGAAATCAATCGCCTGCAACGCCTGTACATGGAAGCGCAGATGACGGTTTTCACCGAAAAGCGCTTCTTCCCCGACGCCAACAGCACGTTGCGCGTAAGCTACGGGCAGGTGAGCGGCTCCGAACCCCGCGACGGCATTCGCTACCAACCGGTTACCTACTTAGACGGCGTAATGGAAAAGTACAAGCCGGGCGATTATGAATTTGATGTGCCCGCCAAATTGGTGCAACTTTACAAAAATCGCGACTTCGGCCCCTACGCTGCTGCCAACGGCAAAATGCCCGTCAATTTCACCGGCAGCAACCACACCACCGGCGGCAACTCCGGCAGCCCGGCCATAGACGCGCACGGCAACCTCATCGGCCTCAATTTCGACCGGCAATGGGAAGGCACCATGAGCGATTTGTTCTACGACCCGGCCATCTGCCGCAACATCATGGTGGACATCCGCTATGTGCTGTTTTTGGTGGACAAACTCGGCGGCGCCAAACACCTTATTGAGGAGATGAAATTGGTGCATCCTAAGAGCGGGAAGTAGCGGGGTAGCTGCGAGCCGTGAGCTACGAGCTGCGAGTAACGTGGCGCGCCCTACGGAAACGGAGCCATTCCCACAACAGGAAGCCGTACACCAATGTATAAGCCGCGCCGGTAATCCAGAGATTTTCGGGCAGTCCGGGCTGTGCATATTTGTGATAGCTCCAAACCGCTACTGCCGACCACACGACCGCGAAGCGATAGCGGCTCAATACGCTCAGCGCCATCGGCATACATAGATACCACGGGTGTACGGTCGTGCTGAAAAACAAATAAGTGCATATAGCAAAAAGCAGCGCCTGCGGCAATTTATCCCAGGACTTGTGGCGAGAGAGGAGCGCTGACAGCAGAATGATAAGTGCCGCAACGGAGGCCAAAATCGGGCCGATAAGGCTGATCTTGTTGAAGCCCGTTTGCTGATACCCGACCCAACGGGCTATGTAATAAAGGCTTGCATTGAACTCGAATTGGCGGAAGTAGAGATTGAGGCTGTCGCCGAAATTGTGGAGAAATACATCGCTGAACAGCGGAACGAACAGCAGGGCAGTTGCCGCTCCAAACACGACATAATACCACAGCGCTTTGCGAAACCCCAATTGCCGCAGCAAAAACGGCAAGGCCAAAAGACTCACCATTTTGGAAGCGACGGACAACGCCATCGCTCCGGCCGACAGGGGCAATTTTGATTTTGCACCCCAATACAGCGCCAACAAAAAGAAGAAAATCATAGCCCCTTCAAAATGCAGGTTGCCCACGATTTCCACGATGACCAAAGGATTCAGCGCATACAATAATACATTTTTGGAGGGCAGGTTGAAGTGCCGCAACAGGCGCCACAGCAACAAAATGCTGCCAAATTCCATCAGCAACAACAGGAATTTCATTACAAAAACACTACCGGCTATGCTACCGGGGAAAATGCGACATGCGAAAGCGAATATGGCCTGCGCTACCGGAGGATATACCGTGTAGTAGTCGGGCGAGTTGAGCTTTTCAAAAAGTCCCGCATCCAGGCCGGTTACCGGAAAGCCCTGTTTCGCATATTCAGAAGGCAGCATATCGAATGGGTGGATGCCCTGTATAGCCAATCGCCCGTCCCAGATGAAGCGAAAATAGTCGTCGGACAACTGCGGCAGGGAGAACAGCAGCACCGCCCGGCACAGCACACCGACCGCCATGAACAGCAATACATCGTACTCTGACCTGACTTTGGCAACGATGACGGCATACGCCGCAAACAGCGCTCCGAACCCCAAAAAAATAACGGTGAATTCCTGTTGTTGCACCTGCGTGCCGACATACCACGAGCCGAAAATCAGAATCAGCCCCAATACGACGGGGGTGCCGGAGCGATCTATTAGAGAACCTTTCCGCAGGTTAGAAAATAGAATCATGGATTCTCTGTTATTTCGTAATTTTGGCCGTCCATCTAATCCATCTGTTCTTCAGTCTTTTCAAAAATAACAGCACATGGAAAATACAATGCTTATACAGGTCACTAATAAAAAAGCCATCAATCTTTTACACGAGTTAGAAGAATTGAATCTCATTAGGGTAATTCAGGAAAACTTTACACCCTCTACCACAAAACGTTCTGCAAAATATAAAGGATCGATTAGCAAAGCCGAAGGAGAACAATTAACGAATCATATTAAACAAATGCGAAGCGAATGGGACAATTCCTAATAGATAGGAATGCAATTTCTGACTACCTTTCTGCCTCTCTCCCTCCATTAGGGCTTCAGTTTATGGATACAGTAATTGATGAGGCGCCCAACCTTTCTGTTATTTCACAAATCGAATTGCTTTGCTGGAAGACAACAGATAGCATCGAGCAACAAATAAAAGATTTCATAGCCGAGAGTAATGTGTTCTGGGTGAATGTAGATATCGTTGAATACTGCGTCAAAATCCGAAGAAACAAGAAGATAAAAACTCCTGATGCAATTATTGCCGCGACGGCTTTATCATTAGGATTCTCCTTGATAACTGAAAACGAATCGGATTTTGCTCATATTCAAGGTTTAAAGATAATCAACCCGCATAAGATTTGATTTTTCTTTTACCAGATCACACCCCCTCCACCATAAACTTATTCTTCTTTCCATTCTCTACCATCAGGTAGCGGCCATGCAAGAGAGAGGTGTGACCGACGAGATGATCGTGCTGCGCAATTTTTTCTTTGTTGACCGATATGGCATTGCCCTGTATGGCGCGGCGCACATCGCTTTTGGAGTCGAGAATGTCGGTATGCTCTGCGAGTAACTCCGCAATGCCTACACCATTGGCGAGCAAATCGCGGGGGATTTGTTTGCAGGGAATTTCTTCCGCAACGGTTTGCAACTCGGCGGCGCTCATGGTCAGCAGATGATCCCGGTCGGCATTTTTGCCAAACAGCAGTTCCGACACTTTTTTCACCGATTCGTACGCCTCCTGCGAGTGGATGCGGACGGTGAGTTCTTCGGCGAGCAGGCGCTTGAGTTCGTTGGGATTGGCGGCGTGCTCGCGTTCAGCAGCTTCCACCTCTTCCTGCGTGCGCAGGGTGAAGTAGCGCGTATATTTGCCGATGTTGTCGTCTTCGGCGTTGATCCAGAACTGGTAAAACCGGTATGGCGAGGTCATGGTCGGGTCGAGCCAGATATTGCCGCCGGCAGATTTTCCGAATTTCGTACCGTCTTTTTTGGTGAGCAGCGGCGCAGTGAGCGCATACGCCTTTTCGCCGAGATGGCGGCGGATGAACTCCGTGCCCGAGGTGATGTTGCCCCACTGATCGGAGCCGCCCATTTGCAACACGCAGCCGTGGTTTTTAAACAACACTTCAAAGTCATAGGCCTGCAACAACTGGTAGCTGAACTCCGTGAAAGAAATGCCGTCTTCGAGGCGGTTTTTCACAGCATCCTTTGCCAGCATATAGTTGACGGTGAGCGTTTTGCCCACATCCCGCAGGAAGTCCACCACGCTCATGCTGCGATAGAAATCCAGGTTATTGACCATTACTGCCTTATTGGGGCCGTGTTCAAAATCCATCAACTTTTTGAACTGCTCCACCTGATGCGCGAGATTCCCGTCCAACTCCTCTTCCGTTTTCAGCTCGCGCTCTGTGTCCCGGCCGGAGGGGTCGCCGATGCGCCCGGTAGCGCCGCCCATGAGCACGATGGGCTTGTGGCCGGAGCGCTGAAACAGCGTGAGCAACATGATGGGTACATAGTTGCCGATGGTAAGCGAAGGCGCAGTAGGATCAAAGCCGATATAGCCCGTCACAGGGCCGTTGTTGAGTAGTTCTTCCACACCCGGGGTAGCGTCTTGCAACAAGCCCCTCCATTTCAGTTCTTCCAGAAAATTCATGTCTGTTTTAAGTTTAGGGGGCAAAAGTAATCAGAACAGCCCGTGCAATTCTGCATTCACCATGTTTATTACTTTGCCGAGGTCTTCTACATTGCGGTCAAAATCAATTTCATCGGCATTGATAATGAGGAGCTTGCCTTCATCGTAGCCCGAAATCCAGTTTTCGTAGCGTTCGTTGAGGCGTTTGAGATAGTCCAAACTCATGTTGCCCTCATAGTCGCGGCCACGCGATTGTATGTGCGATACCAAGGTAGGAATGCCCGCCCGTAGGTAGATGAGCAGGTCGGGGGCCTGTACCTGCGAGGACATAGTGCGGAACAGATCGAAGTAATTGTTGAAGTCGCGGGAGGACATCAGGCCCATGTCGTGGAGGTTGGGCGCAAAGATGTAGGCGTCTTCAAAGATGGTGCGATCCTGAATGACGGTGCGTTCGCCTTGCAGGATTTTGAGAATTTGCCGGTAACGGCTATTGAGGAAGTAAATCTGAAGATTGAACGACCAGCGGTGCATGTCGTTGTAAAAATCGCTCAGATAAGGGTTGTCCTCTGTGCTTTCGTAATGCACCTCCCAGCCGAACTGCCGGCCCAACTGTGTGCAAAGGGTGGTTTTGCCGGCGCCTATATTTCCGGCAATGGCGATGTACTTAACTTGGGAGTGTCCCGGTGTTTCAATTGACATATTTTCGGTTTGGATCGGGAATAAGGAAAAGCCTTATCTTGCGGGCGAAATTACAACCCTCCGACCGAAAAAGGAATTTGGACGGTGAAATATTGCCGCATATCTAATAGATGACCATGCAGATAGAGGAAACTTTGATTTTTCGCCTCGAACAACTCGCCAAGCTGGAGTTGGACGCCGAAGAACGCGCCGGACTGATAAGTGATCTCAACCACATTTTAACTTTGGTGGAACAAATGAATCAGCTCGATACTTCGCAAGTAGAACCGCTCGCTCATATAAATGCCGGGCAAAACCGCTTGAGAGAAGATGCCGTGGGCAGCCAAACCGCCCCCGAAGACGCACTGAGATCGGCGCCCGATAGCGACGGCCAATTTTTCAAAGTACCAAAAGTCATTGATCTTTAACACATTACCAACATGTCTTCTATCATTTCCGTCAAAGACCTGAAAAAGACCTACCTCATGGGTACTACGCTGGTCAACGCACTACAGTCCATCACCATTGATATTTCCAAAAATGAATATGTGGCACTGATGGGGCCGTCCGGCTCCGGTAAGTCCACCCTCATGAACCTGCTCGGCTGCTTAGACACGCCTACTTCCGGCGAGTACTTTCTCAACGGCATCAACGTGAGCACCATGGAGGACGGTGAATTGGCCGAAGTGCGCAATAAGGAGATCGGTTTTGTATTCCAAACCTTCAACCTGCTGCCCCGGCTTTCTGCATTGGAAAACGTGGCGCTTCCTTTAGTATATGCAGGGATGTCGAGAACCAAACGGACGGAACGGGCCGAGGAAGTACTCCACGCAGTGGGACTGAGCGACCGCATGGATCACAAACCCAATGAGTTGTCGGGCGGTCAACGGCAACGGGTCGCCATCGCCAGAGCGCTCGTCAACAATCCTTCCATCATTCTCGCCGACGAACCGACGGGTAACTTAGATACCAAAACTTCTATGGAGATTATGGGGATTTTGGAAAGCATTCACAACGCCGGCAACACCATTATCCTGGTTACACACGAAAACGATATTGCTCAACACGCCCACCGCATTGTGCGTCTGCGCGACGGCCTGGTGGAATCGGATGAACTGAACACAGAGATCGTTTCCCTTTCAGCCGTATAACGGGCGGCGGCGTCAGTGCCGTCCTTTCCTCCATGACGGATAGTGCTCTTGGATATACCTCGTATAATCTATCGCCATGCGGGCCACGGCATCGGTATCAGTAGGATTGAGTATTTCCATGGATGCAGGCGGCGTATTGGAGAGATGCCGCGCTGTGCCGGAAAACTCCCAAACCCCCGTCAGCAAAGAGATGACGACTAACAACCCCACGACCGAGGCGGCCAGCGCCAACATGCTGCGATTGATGCGCCCGACCGTTCCTTTTTGCCGATCGAGTTTGTTTCTCACCCGGTTCCAGGCATGGGCAGGGGGTTGGGGACGGTAATTTTCCGAAAGGTCGCGTATGTTATTCCAGTTATCTTCCATGATGAGTAATTTTAAAATCCAACTTTTTTGAGTGCTGTCTGCATGCGCTCTTTGGCCATTACGAGTTGCGATTTGGAGGTATTGATGCTGACGCCCAGCAAATCGGCGATTTCGCGGTGTTTATACCCCTCAATGACATAGAGGTTGAAAACCGTCCGATAGCCGTCGGGCAATTGGTCGAGTGCGTGCAGGATATCGTTCATGCTCAGCGTATCAACGACGGTGGTCTGCGTCGGCAAATCAAAATCGAGCAACGCTTCCATCGTTCCCATCCGGTTATTTTTTCGCAAAAACATAAGCGCCTCGTTTACTGCAATGCGCCGTATCCAGCCTTCAAAGCTGCCTTCGCCTTTGAAATCGGACAGCCGATTGAACACCTTAAACATGGTTTCCACCAAAACGTCCTCGGCGTCTTCCTCATTTTTGAGATAACGCCGGCAAATACCCGC
Source organism: Saprospiraceae bacterium (assembly GCA_019638385.1). Classification (GTDB taxonomy): domain Bacteria; phylum Bacteroidota; class Bacteroidia; order Chitinophagales; family Saprospiraceae; genus UBA2329. The sequence continues at coordinate 117,320 of JAHBTW010000014.1, forward strand.
CACCAAAGGAGCGAACTGCTCATACAGGGCCTCTTGGGCTTTGCGGTCTTGTCGGATACAACCTTGTATGAGTTCCTGTTCGGTCACGTTGCTGCTGTTTTCCGCCGTAAAGATGCCGCTTTGGCGTTCTTTGGCGTATGTGTTTTTGTTGTAAAGAATAAAAACGCCAACTTTCAATAACTTTGCCGCCTTTATCGGACAAAATGCCATCATGGAATTAACACACAATCACTATACCATTGCAGGAGCCGTTGACCCCTTAGAACTGGTACAAAAATACGGCTGCCCGCTGTACGTCTATGATACGGCCATCATGGAAAAGCAGTACCGGCGCATGACGGATGCAGTGAAAGTAAAAAGGCTGCGCATCAACTACGCCGCCAAAGCCCTGAGCAACATCAATATTCTGAAATTCTTTCAGCGGCTCGGCGCGGGATTGGACACGGTATCCATTCAGGAAGTGATGTTGGGCCTCAAGGCCGGTTTTGTACCGCGCGACATCACCTTCACCCCCAACTGCGTGGGCTTGGACGAACTGTTGGAAGCCGTTCGCCTCGGTGTGCGCATCAATATTGACAACATCTCCATTCTGGAACAATTCGGCCAGGCGCGGCCCGATATACCCATTTGCATCCGCATCAACCCGCACATCATGGCGGGCGGCAACCTCAAAACCAGCGTGGGGCATATTGATTCCAAATTCGGCATTTCCATTCACATGATGCCTATGGTGCATCGCGTGGTAGAAGCTACCGGACTGCGCGTAGAGGGCATTCACATGCACACCGGCTCCGATATCCTCGACCCGGATGTGTTCGTGGCCGGCGCAGAAGTGTTGCTCAAATACGCAAGCGAGTTTCCCGATTTGGACTATGTGGACTTCGGCAGCGGCTTCAAAGTGTCGTATATGCCGGGCGATATAGAAACCGACATGGAGGAACTGGGCGAAAAAATGACGGCGCGATTCAACGAATTTTGTCGGGAATATGGTCGCGATCTGGAACTGGTGTTCGAGCCGGGCAAGTTTTTAGTGAGTGCCGCCGGGTTCTTTTTTGTGAAGGTGAACGTCATAAAATATACTACTTCTACGGTATTTGCCGGCGTGGATTCCGGCTTGAACCACCTTCTTCGGCCTATGTTTTACAATGCGCACCACCACATCACCAACGTATCCAACCCGGAAGGCAAGCCGCGTTTTTACGCTATAGTAGGCTATATTTGCGAAACGGATACTTTCGGCGTCAATCGCCGCATTCCCGAAATTCGCGAGGGCGATATTCTTTGTATTCACAACGCCGGCGCTTACGGTCATGTAATGTCCTCCAACTACAACTCCCGCTACCGCCCGGCAGAAGTGATGATACACGCGGGCAAAGACTACCTCATTCGCCGGGAGGAAACGATGGAGGATATTTTGAGGAATCAGGTAGAGGTTGATTTATGATTGTTATCAATTAAATTCAAACCATGTCATACAGAATCGAACACGACACGATGGGCGAAGTAAAAGTACCCGCCGACAAGTACTGGGGCGCTCAAACGGAGCGTTCCCGCAACAATTTTCGCATCGGGCCGGAAGGCAGTATGCCCCGCGAAATCATTCATGCTTTTGCGTATTTGAAAAAAGCTGCCGCCTTTGCCAACCATGATCTCGGCGTGCTCAGCGTGGAGAAACGCGATCTCATCGGCCGGGTGTGCGAGGAGATTTTGGAAGGAAAACTCGACGACCAGTTTCCGCTCGTGATATGGCAAACCGGTTCCGGTACGCAGAGCAATATGAATGCGAACGAGGTGATCGCCTACCGCGCGCACGTACTTTCCGGCGGCCGACTCAGCGATGAAAAAAAGATATTACACCCCAACGACGATGTAAATAAGAGCCAGTCTTCCAACGACACGTTCCCGACGGCCATGCACATCGCAGCCTACAAACTGACGGCCGAAGTGACCCTTCCCGACATGGAGCTGCTGCGCCAAACCCTCGCCGCCAAAGCCGAGGCATTCCGCGATATTGTAAAAACCGGTCGCACCCACTTCATGGACGCCACTCCGCTTACGCTCGGGCAGGAGTTTTCGGGCTATGTACAGCAAATTACCAACTCCATGCGCGCCCTGCGCAATGCGCTGGAAATGGTGAAAGAACTTGCGCTCGGCGGTACGGCAGTAGGCACCGGTCTCAATACGCCGCAAGGCTACGACACGCTGGTGGCCCAATACATCGCAACATTTACCGGGCTGCCTTTCGTGACGGCGCCCAATAAGTTTGAAGCCCTCGCTGCGCATGATGCGATGGTGGAACTCTCCGGCGCACTGAAGCGCTCGGCAGTTTCTTTGATGAAAATTGCCAACGACGTTCGAATGCTCAGTTCCGGTCCGCGCTGCGGCATCGGCGAACTCATTATCCCCGACAACGAGCCGGGATCGTCCATCATGCCCGGCAAAGTAAATCCTACACAACCCGAAGCCCTCACCATGGTGTGTGCACAGGTGATCGGCAATGATATGGCCGTGAGCATCGGGGGCGCTTCGGGGCACTTTGAGTTGAATGTATTCAAACCGGTCATCGCCTCCAACGTGCTCCAATCGGCGCGCCTGCTCGGCGATGCCTGCCGCTCATTCAACTATCACTGCGCCATCGGCATAGAACCGAACAGGAGCGCCATTCAACGGCATTTGGAAAACTCCCTCATGCTCGTAACCGCGCTCAATCCGCACATCGGCTACGAAAAAGCTGCCGCCATTGCCAAAAAAGCCCACAAAGAGGACAAAACGCTCAAGGAAGCTGCCGTAGAATCGGGTTACCTTACTGCAGAACAATTCGACGCCTGGGTACGGCCGGAGGATATGACGGGTGGATTGAAGGCATAGAGCATAGGGCATAGGGCATAGAGCATAGAGAGAGCAGAGAGTGAGCGGTGGAAGGTCGGCGGTAGGCAGTAGGCGGACTCCCCTATGCTCTCTGCTCTATGCACTATGCAGACGCCCTATGCTCCATGCCCAAAAAACGCAACCATGAGTAAACACGACGAACGCGCCATCCTTCGCTATTGCGAAACGCACACCACGCCCGTGAGCGAGGCGCTTGCCGCATTGGATCGGGAAACGCATTTGCAAACGCTTTCTCCTCAAATGCTGTCGGGGCCGCTACAGGGTCGTTTGTTGCAAATGCTTTGTGAGATGATCCGGCCCGTGCAGGTATTGGAAATCGGAACCTTTACGGGATACAGCGCGATATGTCTGGCACAAGGCATGGGCGACGGCGGCATGCTGCACACCATTGAAGTGAACCCGGAGCTGGAGCACATCATCACCAGGTACATAGCACTGGCGGGTATGCAGGAGCGCATCCGGCTCCACATCGGCGATGCTTATGAGATTCTTCCCACCTTGCCCGGCCCCTTTGATTTGGTGTGGATTGACGCCGGAAAACAGGATTACAATTACTACTACGATCTGGTTTTTGACAAGGTGTCGCCGGGCGGTTATATACTGGCCGACAACGTATTGTGGAGCGGAAAGGTAGTAGCTAACGACCGGGATGCCGACACTCTCGCCCTGCACCGGTTCAACCAGAAAGTGCAGGCCGATCCCCGTGTAGAGAACATCCTTTTGCCCATCCGCGACGGCATTCTCATCGCCCGGAAACTGCCGCAGCCATGAGCACCGAAGACCGGTACCGGCAATTCGCGCAGCAGTCCCCTACCCTGCCGCTTTGTTTCCAGCCCTGGTACTTAGACGCCGTTACAGGCGAAGGCCGATGGGGCGTGGTATTGGCAGAAAACAACGGCGCGATACGAGGCGTGTGGCCTTACTTTCTGAAGCAAAAATTTGGCATCGCTTACATCACCATGCCCCACTTCACCAAATGGATGGGGCCTTGGCTCGTTCCCGATACTGCCCGTCGGCTCAACGAAGAACATCGCCTGATAGAAGAACTCCGCTCCCAACTACCCAAAGTGGCCCTGATTCAAGTCAATTGCCATCCCGACCTGCGCAACTGGCTGCCCCTGTATTGGAAGGGCTTTCGCCAAACGACGCTCTACACATACACCTTGGACATTACCGACCTCGGACGCGTTCAACATGGAATGAACCGCAACATTGCTCGCAACATCAAAAAAGCGGCAGAGATTGTACAGGTCAGCGAGGAGGAATCGTTAGAAGCCTTTTTTGAAATCAATCGGCTCAGCTTTTTGAGGCAGCATTTAGAACCGGCTTTCAGCTTCACAAAAATGAAAACCCACCTGAAAGCGCTTCAACAACACGATGCCGTTCGCCTCTTTTTTGCCCGCGATGCGCAAGGCCGCCTGCACAGCGCCGCCGCCCTGACCTGGGACCGTGAGCGGGCCTATTATCACCTCAGCGGCGATGACCCCGCGCTTCGGAGCAGCGGCACAGGTATATTGCTGATATGGGAAGCCATTAAGTTTGCGCATGAAACACTCGGTCTCACAATCTTCGACTTTGAAGGCAGTATGATGCCCTCCGTGGAGGCCGTGCGGCGGCAATTTGGAGCAGTGCAGGAACCGTATTTTCGGGTGTGGCGACGCCATTGGCTGCAATTTTAGTCCGGCCCGGCTCGTTTACACATTTCAAAAAATCGCCCGATGAACAGACATCCCCTGCGCTTGTCGCACATCCTGCCCATACTCCTAACGGCCATTCTGTTTTCCAACTGCAATTTTCTGCGCGACCTCACGACCGATGCTCCCTCAGGCGCCACTCCCGCTAAAGAATCCAGTAAAGAATCCAGTTTGCGGAGCGATATTGCGACGTATGCCCAGAAATTTAAAGGAACCAAATACAGAGATGCCGGCAAAACGCCCTCCACCGGCTTCGACTGCTCCGGTTTCACGAGCTATGTGATGAAGCAATTCAATATCAGCCTCTCGCCCAGCTCGCGGGAACAGGCCAATCAGGGGCGCAGCAAAACGCTACAAAACGCTCGCCCCGGCGATTTGGTGTTCTTCCGGCGCAGTGCATCCCAGCCGGTTTTCCATGTCGCCATGGTCGTATCCAATGATAAGAACGGCCTGCGAGTGATCCACAGCACGACATCTCGCGGGGTAGTGGTGGACGACCTGCTGCAATCTCCGTATTGGAAACCCAAGATTGATCAGGTCAGAGATGTGGTAGGTTCAACCCGATGAGCCGGGCGGTCGCGGCGTTTGTCGAGGACGATGAAGCCTGTCAATGCGATGCTGCATAATACGCCCATGAACACCCACAACATATCGTACCCAAACAGTGCCGCCACCTGCATGCCCGTGATGGGCGCCAAAACGTGCGCCACCGAGTACGACAGCGAATACACGGCCATGTATTGCCCCCGGTTTTGATCGGTAGAGCGGTTCATCGCATAGGTTCCCGAAAAGGGCATGGCCAGCATTTCACCCAACGTAATAATAATGATGGAAATGACCGCAATGGCCGGCCCTGCCCCGGGCAACAGAAAAATCAGGTACGAAACCGCCACCGCCACTACGCCCCACTGAATGAGCCGGAACTGCCGGAACCGCCCCTCGATACTATACACAAAGGGCATTTCAAACAAAGCAATGATGAGGCCGTTGAGGGCCAGCAATGCGCCGATCTGGCCTTCGTTGAGAAGAATTTGTTCTTTGAGAAAAACCGGAATGACCGAAAATACCTGCATGAAAGCAATGGCCCAAAACATGGTCATCAGCGCAAAAAACAAGTAGGTCCGGTCGCGATAGGGTGATGCAGCTTTCACGGGCGGTTGTTTTACCACTTCCACACCTTCTTTTACCTCCATTGGTTTGGGTTTCAGCGCTACCCTGAAAAACAAGGCTGCGCCGATGCAGGTGAGGCCGTCGGCCATAAAGAGCCAGTCGTACCCGAGCGTATGCGCCATAAGACCGCCGATGGCCGGCCCGATGGAAAAGCCGAGATTGATGGCCATCCGCATGAGGGAAATGGAGCGGGTACGGGTTTCGGGCACACTGTACGAAGCAACCGAAGCTGTATTAGCCGGTCGAAAAGCCTCTGCAATGATGCTCAGAAAAAATACCGTGATGCAAATAGCCGGAAAACTGTGCATCTTCATCAACACCAAAAACATGAACCCGGAAAGGAAAAGCGTCCAGAACATGACCTCGTAATAGCCGTATTTGTCGGCCAGTTTTCCGCCGATGACCGTACCCAAAATGGACCCTACGCCGAAGCACCCCATCACGAGACCGGCCTGCTGCAAACTGAAATGCAGTTCCTGGGTGAGATACACCGTCATAAAGGGAATAACCATTGTGCCGGCCCGGTTGACGAAAGTAACCGAAGCCAACAACCACATATCCCGCGTAAGCCCGCCAAAGGCATTGCGGTACAGATCAATTGTACGAGTGAGCATAAAGCAGTTGGGTAAAAAATCGTAAGTCTTGCAAGCAACGCAGTTGATTTGGGAAAAGTTTCCGGGAAAAGACATTCCGGGAAAAGGCACGTGAAGCGGTGGGATTGCAACAAAAAGCGCCTTACTTTGCTTATAGAAAATATCGTTAAAACGAGCTTGGAATAATTTCTATCTTTACGCGGAAAGCAGTTTACCTCATTCAACTAAAATCAAAAATCATGTTCAGTCCACTTCTCATTATTTTCGGCTTGATGGCCTTTTTTGTCATCATGTCCAGCTTTTTTGTCGTGCGCCAGCAAACAGCCGTCATCATTGAGCGGCTGGGGCGTTTCACCGGTGCGCGCGGCGCCGGATTGCATTTCAAAATCCCGGTTATTGACCGCTTGGCCGGCCGGGTGAGTTTGAAAATTCAGCAATTGGACGTATTGGTCGAGACCAAAACGAAGGACAATGTATTTGTAAAACTCAAAGTGTCGGTGCAATTCCGAATCATGGAAGACATCATCTACGAGGCATTTTACAAACTCCAAAACCCGACCGAACAAATCACCGCTTATGTATTTGACGTGGTGCGCGCTGAAGTGCCTAAGTTGAAACTCGACGACGTGTTCGAGCGCAAAGACGACATTGCTGTGGCGGTGCGCCGCGAACTGGAAGAAGCCATGAACGACTACGGCTACGGCATCGTGAAGGCTCTGGTGACCGACATTGACCCCGACCATGCTGTTAAAAATGCCATGAACCGCATCAACGCCGCCGAGCGCGAAAAACTCGCTGCCGAATACGAAGGCGAATCTTCCCGCATCCTCATCGTGGCCAGAGCGCGCGCCGAAGCGGAGAGCAAGCGCCTGCAAGGCCAAGGCATCGCCGACCAGCGCCGTGAAATCGCCAAAGGTTTGGAAGATTCCGTGGGCGTGCTCAACAACGCAGGCATCAACTCGCAGGAAGCCTCCGCCCTCATCGTCATCACGCAGCACTACGACACGCTGCAATCACTCGGCGAACACAGCAAGAGTCATCTCATCCTGTTGCCCAACGCGCCCACTGCCGCCAGCGACATGCTCGGCCAAATGGTGACTTCCTTCATCGCTTCCAAAGAAATGGGAGAAGATCTCAAAACGGGTACGCTCAATCTCAAAGAGAGCAAAAAACTCGCGTTGCAGGAACCGAAGAAATAAGCTGAGAGCCACGAGCTGCGAGCTACGAGTGACTCGCAGCTCGTAGCTCAAAACTCGAAGCTATCCTCATTCCCCACTCACCACTGTCAGCACGGCATGATGATCGGATGCGAACCGCCCGGCCCAGGTTTGGCTGATCGTTGCGTGTTTCAATACCGTTACATCGGGGTTGTTGCAAAAAATGTAATCTATGCGCATCCCTTCTACCTCTTTGGGGCCGAATCCGCTGAAGGTAGCGTCCGGGCCGAAATGCGGCGTCCGGCTCACGGTTTTACAATCTGTGAATGCAGCCTGGAGCAATTGCACCGGCTCTTCTGCGGGTCGCACATTGAAATCGCCCATGATAAAAGCCGTTTCGGTTCCTGCCAACTCTTGTACTTTTCGGATGATCAGTTTTGCGCTTTCCAAGCGGGCGCCTGTGCCGACATGATCGAAATGCGTATTGAATACATAAAATGCCTGCCCGCTGAGCCGGTCTTCTAATTTGGCCCAGGTGGCAATGCGCGGCAAGGCAGCGTCCCAGCCTTTTGAAACTTTTTCAGGCGTCGGGCTGAGCCAAAAGGTATTGCTTTTCAATAGTTTAATCCGTGTCGTGTCATATAAGATGGGTGAAAATTCACCCGCCGCCTTGCCGTCATCCCGACCCACACCGATGTATGCGTAGTGAGGCAAATGGGCCAGCACATCCTCAATCTGACCGATGAGCGCTTCCTGCATCCCGCAAACGTGGACATCTAAAAAGCGAAGGGTTTCGGCTACATACGCCTTGCGCAGATCCCAGCGGTTGTCGCCGTCGCCGGGATTATTGAAGCGAATATTGAAAGTCATCAAATTCATCGGTGTAGATTGGGCAGACAAATTATCTCCGCCGGCAAGCCAAGCGGCGAAAAGTAGCAGCATTGGAAATTTCATATAAATCGGTTTGAAGTTGACAATAAAAAACCGCTGCAAATATAACATTTACAGCGGTTTGTGGTGTGGAGACGGCGAGAGTCGAACTCGCGTCCAGAGAAAGCACCGGAAAGCCTTCTACATGCTTAGTGTCCTGTTTGGATCTTGGCCTTCGGGTAGGTCAGGTCACAAACCCGTACCGCCGGCCCAGCCCTAAATCTCAAAACTTGCACCGGGCCGATGCAAGTTTCCAGCCCAAACGGTTATGATGCACGCGACGCAGGCCTGTCGGGCAAAGGCGGTGGCTCCGTAGAGCAGGCGCCGGCGTACAACAGCATTCTAATTCCTAGAATTAGGCAGCCATAGCGAATCGAGTTTCGCCAACTATTGTTGATCGCTATTTATTAACGAGGTAAACAATCGTGCCCCGGCATGCTTACTGACCAGCTCACTATCCTGTCGATGCCATTACGTCCCCATTTTAAAGTGCGCGGCTTTCGAAAAAGGAAATTTGCGGCTGAACGGGCAAAGCTACACTCTTTTGCGAAGCACTTGCCCTGAGCAACCCATTAACTGCATCAAGGTAAAAAAAGTTTCCGCTACCAAATAAAAGACCGCCGGTAAATAACCTAACTTTGGCCGATCATCAAGCCACGCTCCCATGAAACTCGGCATCATCCGGGAAGGCAAAACGCCTCCCGACTCCCGCACCCCGCTTACGCCCGACCAATGCGCGCACCTCCTCCGAGACCTCCAGATAGAAGTCGTGGTAGAACCCTCCCCCATTCGCTGCTATCCCGATACAGAATATACTGAATTTCAGGTGCCCCTCTCCTCGCACATAGAAGACTGCGATGTGCTCATGGGTATTAAAGAAGTGCCTGTGGATCAATTGATTCCCGATAAGACCTACCTCTTTTTTTCGCATACCATCAAAGAACAGGCTTACAACCGGAAGCTGTTGCAAGCCGTTCTGGCCAAAAACATCCGCCTGCTCGATTACGAGGTTATGACCGACGAGCAGGGGCGGCGGCTGATTGCATTCGGCAAATTTGCCGGCATGGTCGGCGCACACAATGCGCTCTGGACCTGGTCGCAGCGCTGTGGCAGTTTTGAGTTGCCGCGCATGAAAGAATGTTTCGACTACGAAGCCGCTAAGGATCATTACTTCCACATCAAGTGGCCGCCGGTGAAGATCGTAGTCACCGGATCGGGACGCGTCGGCACAGGTGCTGTAGAGGTGCTGCACGATATGGGCATCCTCCAGGTAAGCAAAGAGGAATTTTTGGAAAATGATTTTGACGAAGCGGTTTTCACACAACTTATCCCGCAAAACTATGTGGCTCGCCGGGATGGGCAGCCCTTTCACACCCGCGATTTTTATGCGCATCCGGAGACTTACGAGAGCGTTTTTGCGCCGTACGCCCGGACAGCCGACATCATGATAAACGGCATTTTTTGGGACCCCCGCGCGCCGGCGTTTTTCACCGCGGAAGATATGCGTTCGCCCGATTTTCGGCTGCGCGTCATCGCGGATGTCACCTGCGATATCGCGCCGGTATCGTCTATCCCCTGCACCTTGCGCCCATCGTCTATCGCCGATCCGGTATTCGGCTACAACCCCGCAACCGGCCGGGAAATACTGCCCTTTCAGCCCAACGGCATTGACGTAATGGCGATAGATAATCTGCCCAGCGAGATGCCCCGCGACGCCTCCCGCGCGTTCGGCGATATGTTTATCCACCATATTTTACCGGAACTGCTGCTGCCCCACAGCGCCGTCATCGAACGGGCTACCATCGCAGCGGGAGGCCGGCTGGGCAAGCACTTTGAGTATTTGAAGGCATATGCGGGGATGGGTTAGGGGTAGAGGTATGAGATCGCAAAATGCAGTACGGCCAAAGATTTATTTTGACTTGATCTGCTTTTTAATTTCGTTTACGATTCCCAGCCATGCGGCATCTTTGTCCTTCATATTTTGTAAGGGAGTTCTGCGATTAGGGAATAATAGTTTCTTATCAAAAAGGTTCATCGTTTTATCCTGAAGCGGAGAGTTAATCCATATTGGCAAAACTGCTACACTGCCTGATGCCTCCAATTTTAATGATTCTTTCACCAAGTCTTGCCAATCCTGACCATTTTTTTGAAGATACTCGTCAATCAACACTACAACCAAGTGATGATCCTTTTTAGTGGATATTTTTCGTTTTAATACAGTATCCCATTCCCCGAAAGGCAAAACGTTGCTATCTTCCCATCGGAGTTCGCTTTTCTTTTTCAACGCATTAAGATTACTTAATAATTCTTGAGCCGCATCCTTATTTTTCTCGTTATATATAAGCGTCAACTCGTAAGGCGATGACACATGTTGCTCTTCCCAAATATTAGCATCACTAGTTAGTTGGATGACAAATTTTTCATAATTTTCTGCAAGAGAATTGGGGCTGCCTGCCTCTTCCAACGTGGCTAAATACTCGCCGTAAGACATACGAGGCGCATATCTGATTTGCACATGGCGGAAATAATTTTCTAAACTAATCCCGTTTTTGAGGCCATAAACATCCTTGAAAAGGTTTTCAAAGGCAATTTTGTAGCGGGTTTCCCAATCTTTTTTGAGGTCTTCCTCTGCAAGATCAACTCTTGACGGGAGCGGGTAAATAATCATTGGGCGCAAATCGTCAGAGGTAAGGCGATAGGAGGTGGCATTCTGCGCAATTTTTCCAACGCCCTGAAGGCTCTGCTCGTTCGGAGTAAATACCAGCACTAATTTCTCCGGCATTAATGCGGTACAAATGCTGCTGATATCCGTATGGCCCGTACGAGAATCAATTAGAATGTAATCATATTCAGCAGATAGATATTCCGCAAGAAAAGTAAAAAAATTAGGTACGCTGCGGAACAAAGCCTGCCAGTCAAAATCATGGATTCTTTTTTGATAGGTGTCATCTGTGCGGCCGGCCTTGAGCAGATGCAGGGTTGTGATATGGGGCAGTTGATAGAGCGATAAATTCAAAGTGTATCGGGACAACTTATTGAACACGGTCTTCAGTTCTTCGAAGTTTTCCTGGCCGTAATCCATACTGCCCAAGCGCTCTTTCGCCATCTCGAAAAACTCAATGGCGCCTTCAGCCGCCTGAATATTGGGGTGACAATCTTTGAAATATATATCTAATCCAGGAGCTTCTAAGTCCCAGTCAATCATCAGTACCCGCTTTTTTTGCTTAGCCAATAAAATTGCGGTATTGGCCAGCGCCATTGATCTGCCCGTGCCGCCTTTGTATGAATAGAATGTAATGACTTCTCCCATGGTACTCAATTAAATAACCGGAAATTCCGGACTGTTCAAAGACTTAATAAATTCGGCTACATTATTCTTTCCCGCTTCAGTGTTTACGTCTTCAATTGAAAATGTACGGTAGTGCTCACACAAGTTCACCTGCAACTCTCTGGATTTATCACATTGCTCCTTTTGTCTTTGGGCTATCCATTCTGCGAGTTCCTCTATTTTGGTTACAAAGTCAGGATGTTCGGCTATGTTTTTTACAGCCAGCGTAAAGCGACTAAAGTCGGCTCTCACCGCAATCCCTTGCAAAGCAGGAGGCATATTGGTTACATTGCCTCGTAATAAAACAGGAATGATCAAACTACTGTTGAGATCGCCGCCAATCAACCTTCTTCTTTTTTGCTGCAAATCCACCATTCCCTTAAGCTCACTGGCACAGTAGAGGCTGCCTCCCAAATAGTTGCGAGTAAATAAGAAAGCCCAACAAACGCTCCTGTGCAACCCCTCTGATATATCTTTACTTATCCAATTGCCTCCTTGAATTACTTTTTCGTCCAAAAAAACCTGATGACTGTTCCTTTCGCGGCCAATATCCTCATACAAGTGAGTATCAATAATGCGCTCCAATGCGTCTGTCAACTCTCGTGCAAAGGCGCTCAATAAACCATTTTGTTCCTGTCGGCTGTGACGATAGCTCACAAAAAGGGCATACTCGAATGTAGTCATATCGTGTAGGTTTTAGTAATTAACGCCAGGCTTTAATCTGCTTCACAACTTCCCGAATGCCTTCTATCACCTCCTGCCATGCTTCATCCGTATTTACAAAAGAAGTTATGGGTTTGGCTTTACGAGGAAGCCCTGACAGGCGACCAAGCGGCGAGGACCCCCAGTCGCAAGGCCGCACAATAACAGGAATAACCGTGCTCTTGCCCGAAGCGCTCTGCTCAACAGCTTTTTCGATTTCGTGGCCCCAAATGTAATCAGTAGCCAACGCGTCTGGACTGAGCAGCGCCAGTACGATATCGGCGGAGCTGATCTCCTGTCGGATTCGCGCGTTCCAGTCTTCGCCAGGCAAGATTCGTGTATCGTCCCATGTAATAAGGTGTTCATTGCGTTGCAAGGGCTCTAAGTGTGTGAGCAATGCTTTTTTATGGATCTCATCTGACTTTGAGTACGAGATAAACACTTTAAGCGGGTTTTCTGATTTGGGTGTTACAAATACATGCTCAATGATCTGCTGCACGTTCACATCCTCATAACTGTTCGGACACTCAATAGTGGCCTTCCCGCGCTCGCGGCGGAGTTCCAAGGCGGAGCGATCATAAAAATAAGGCGATTCGCTTTTTCGGCATATATGGCAAACGCAAGGTAAAAATCTTTTGACTGCCAAGGTTTTCCCATAGGTTTCGTTCAGCAGATTAATCTCATCTGTTATCAACGTAGCAAATTCTCTGACACTGCCTCCTTTCACCCATATTCTGATTTCTCGTTCGCCATAGGTTTCCACTATCTCCGCCCAAGACTGGTATGTAGGATGGTAGAGCAACATGCCGTTGTTCCATATTGCATCTTGAGTCTTGATGAAACGATGCAGACGTACCATTAGGCGGCTCAACAGCCCCTTGGGCATAAAGCCGTACTGGTAGCGTAACTGTAAGGAACGAGTGCGCTTGAACAATTGATCCACTACCTGCATAGGGCGTGTTCCAGGCAACAGTTGAGGAATCAAATATTGTTTTTTCGATACTTCATAGCACAGCTCAAACTTTTCAACCAGAGCGATTAACTCTGCTACCTTGTTTTTGTAATTACTATTACTATCGTCCCCCCAGATGCGGCTTGCTGCATGCTCGTCAAAAAGCCATTTGGCTTCATTTTCCCGATTGTTCAGTCCATCTATCAAAGCATATACGCCGTTTGTGACCCAGCCATTCTGTAGAAAAAGAGTTTGCGCAAGCAACACGTCGTCCTGAAAATGCAGGAATGCGCCAAAGTCGTGCAGGTCTTCGCTCAAATTTAATGCGCGTTCTTCTTCAGGGATTCCGTGTTCGGCACAAAGAGAATAATATTGCTCCCTGCTGATAAGGGGTTGGTCTTTCGCTAAGGTTACTATGGCCTTGCGTATTTCTGCCCATTGCCGGGGAAGCTTTTGACCAATATGCGGAAGAGTCTGTATGGTTTCCTCGATAAAGGTATTTAACGATTTCAGGGTTGCTTTGTCTGATTCTTTCTCCAACCTAAAGTCAAAAGCGAATGTTTTGATTCGTATATTCGGAAAAAGTTCCCGCATTTCGTTCAGGGGCAGTTCTTTTGTGCGCCCGCCTTTTTCGTTTTGTACCACTATCAGGGGGCTGTTTTCGCCGTACAACTTTTGCACTTGCAGCCAGTAGTCATAATTTTCTTCCTTGCGATTATCTATCACTAATATGTATAGAGAACGCTTAGTGAGGAAAAACTGGTGGGTGGCGTGATATATCTCCTGCCCACCGAAATCCCACATATGCATGGTAAAGACTTTCCCATGATCCTTGGCCGGAAAAATCTTTTGGTGGATATCAATGCCTCGTGTGCTTTCAGCTTCTTCAGGCATTGGACTTTTCAAATCCATCAACTTACGAACCAAAGTAGTCTTTCCGGCGCCGCCTTCACCAATGAGAAGCATTTTGGCCTCAAAGAGGGTTTCAGTTCCTTGTCTGTCAAGTTCTTCAAAGTAGCTAATAATGGCTTCGTTGCCTCGTTTTACTCTCTCCGGAGAAGGAGTGGTGAGAGGGACTCCGGTTAGATTTATTCCTTTATCAAATTTGTTCAAACTAACAGGTATTCCTTTTTTAATGAGGGGCAACAGCGATT
>JAHBTW010000015.1 GCA_019638385.1 Saprospiraceae bacterium
GATAAAATTCTAAGAACAGGGGCTGGAAGCTTTGCTTTCAGCCCCTTTCTTATTTCTTTTGTGGAGCTTTTTTGAATCAACCCAATAGTCTATGGCTTCCAAAATTCAAAAGACAAACAGGAAGAGGATCAAAGCGAATAAAAAACGTGGCTCCTGGCTGTTGCTGTTGCTTTTCATCCCGATTATTGCAGGAGTTATTATTTCAATTATGCCCAAGCCTGTGTCAAAAATTTCCGGTCCTCAGTTTCGCAAAGAAGGAGAATTGCAGTTCCTGAGCGGCGAAAAGGGAAGCGTGCTGGCTCGAGTTGATATTGAGTTAGCCGATGATGATCTGAGCAGAACAAGAGGGTTGATGTGGCGTAAAACGATGGAAGAAGATCAGGGGATGTTATTCATCATGGAACAGACTGAAATGCAGTCTTTCTGGATGTTGAACACTTATATATCGTTGGACATTATCTTCGTTGATGAGGACTTAGAGATTGTAACCATCCGGCCGGATACGGAGCCGCAATCTTTAAAGCCTGTAGCTTCGAGTCAGGCAGCGCGATATGTGGTGGAAGTAAACGCAGGGTTTTGTGCTAAGTACGGCATTACACAGGGCGATAGAATTGCATTCAATTTATTGCCCCAATAAGGGAGACCGGAGACCTCAATAACACAAATGAAAAAAGCCGCCTCCCATTCGGAAAGCGGCTTTTTTAGAAGTAGTATCTTCTTCTTACTTAAAGCTTAAAGCGGAGTCAAATTAATACCCATCTGAGTTAATTCCTGCAGGAGGATCCATTTCTACATCATCTGCGCGGGCAGTGCGAAATTCAATCCTGCGATTCATATAGCTGGAAGAAACAGGAACCAGTGCATCTTCCTGCCCCTTGTATTGAATAACCAATCTTCCACGTGCAATAGAATGGTTGTTGACCAAATGATCCACCACTTCCTGAGCACGACGGTAAGACAAGCGCAGATTATGGCCTTCCGAAGCGGTTTGATCTGTATAGCCCGTTACTACAAGACGCAATTTAGCATTGGACTTCATCATGCGCGCCACTCCGGCTAAGGTACCGTAGTCGGAATATTTGATGGAATAGCTATCATTAGCAAAGTGAATCATGGGAAGAAACCACTCGGCCACGGCGCCGCCCGATTCGCTCGGATTGTAGTTTTGCAAAGCCTGATCAATCAATTCTTTAACGCGATCTTCCGTTACGCCGCCACTTGACACCGGATTGACAACAACCCCTTCGCTGTTGATGGTTTCACCTGCACGGGGCGTGTAGTAAGGCTCCTTATCCAGGTGATCGGGGATGCCGTCGCGGTCACTGTCCAAGACGCGTCCTTTGGTATCAACAATAGCGCCCGGAGGCGTATCCGGTTCTTCATCAAGAGCATCTACCACGCCGTCGCCATCAGAATCTTGCAGGAAGGCCTCCTGTTGCGATTTAATATTGGAGATATCATTGAGTACCATATCCAACGGATTGAGCCAGTATAACGGCTCTGAGGAGGTAGCCGCATTGCCGATGTTGAAGTTCAGCCGAAGGCTGGAATAATTGACAATATCGCGGAAAGGAGAGCGAATACCGGCCTCTAATTCAATGCCGTCCACAAGGTCGGCACGACGACCGAAACCCATCATGGCAACGTGTTCGATGCCGATATTGGCTTTTTTGCTTAAGCGAAAAGACAAACCCGCCCCTGCGCCCATATGCGGGCTGATACCCCAATCCGTTAAATCGGGCATTCTTGGGCGAGGTTCGCTGCCTGCATCCCATTCGTTGGATTCGGTGCGGAAGTAATTGACGCCGGCGCCGGCCATTACATACAAATTGGCTTTGCGCACTGACTTATCCCATCGTAGGGTATTCAGGCTGATGACACCGAGAAAGGTGCCGGAAAGCCAGATGTTATCGAATACGCGATCCGGGTCATAATTCGGGCCGATACCTTCGCCGTGGGCGGCGCCTCCCATGAAATCGGCGCGAAGAGAGAAAATGTAGTCGGTAGCTTTGCGAATGTGGAAGCCGCCGCCGAAGCCGGGCTTGTAGGGTACGTCGCCTGCTACGAAGAGGTGGCCGCCGTGCAGGCCGATCTCCCACATGTTTTTGGGAGTGGCGCCTGGAGAGGCTTTTGCCTTCTTGTCGTCATCTTGTGCGTAAAGGCTTACGCACAGTAAAGGCAAGATTATTGCCGTTAAAGTCAAATTTTTAGTCATAATTGTAGGGATTATTGAGGGGAACAAAAATCGGTTTTTTCTCATAGTAAATCGGTTCTGACTTAGCAAAGAGACTCTTTTGTCTCACTTGACCGAACAAAAATATTCTTTATTTTTACACGGAACAAGTTTTTTTATATATAACACAAATTTTCCGTAGTGCGAGTAGATTTGTTGTAGGCGATTTTCTTTGACGTAGGAGGCAATCTACTTGCTAAATTGTTATACATCGGCAGCAGGCACCAATTTTCTCAGGGCAATGTCTAATGCCCGTGCTGCGATGTGACGATCAGAGGCATCGTGCTCAAACACCTCTTTAATGGCCTTCCGTATGGTCTCGGAAACGTCTTGAAAAATGGCTTCGTCCGTCAGCTCCACATCGGGTTGCATGAGGTAAGCAAACACGCGGGCCATGCCGCAGTTGGCGATGAAATCGGGAAGGAGCGCGGTATGGGCATCGGTAAAGTGGGCAGTAGGGCCGAAAAACACATCGTCGTCCACAAAAGGTACGTTGGCGCCGCAGGAAACGACTTCGACGCCCCCGGCGATAAGCCTGTTGATTTGATCCCGGGAAATCAGCTTGGATGCGGCGCCGGGCAAAAAGATGTCTGCGCCGATGTCCCATATCCGGGCATTCACCTCATCGAAGGGCAGCGTATCGGTTGCGTTCAATTTATTCCCGTTTTTGCTGTCAAACAGGCGCTTGACTTCCTCCAGCCCCAGCCCTTCTTCGCTGAGAATGCCGCCGTCGCGGTCTATGATCCCCACGATTTTTACCCCCTCATTGGCCAGAAAACAGGCGGCGGCGGAGGCTACATTGCCCCAGCCCTGTATAACGGCTTTTTTGCCGGAAAGGGAATCGTTTTTGAAAATAGCATAATAGTGGCGTACAGATTCGGCTACGCCGTACCCGGTAATCAGGTCTGCCACCGCGTACTTTTGGGGGCTATCGGGCACATATCGGGGGTCTTCTACGATTTTGGAACAACCATATCGTAGTTGGCCGATAATGCGGATTTTCTCGCCGTCGGAAGTTTTGAAATGACCGTTTACGATGCCTTCCTGCGGGTGCCACAAGCCCAATGCCTCCGTAATGGGCACTACGTCCTTGAGTTCATCCACGTTGAGGTCGCCGCCCGTGCCATAGTAGTGTTTGAGGATGGGAAGCGCCGCTTTGTACCAGCGGCGAAGCACGAGGTTTCTTCGGGGGTCGTTGGGGTCGAAATTGATGCCGGATTTGGCGCCTCCGATAGTCGGCCCTGCCACAGAAAACTTAATTTCCATGACCTTGGCCAGAGATACTACCTCGTCGCGGGTTAGGCCGGCTCTCATGCGGGTACCGCCGCCTGCGGCGCCGTTGCGCAAGGAGTTGATGACAATCCAGCCCTCGGCGCCGGTTTCCGGATCGGCCCATTCAAATATGATTTCCGGTCGTTGCGCCTTGTACTTTTGTAGCAAATCTTTCATCGTCGGTTTGATTGTGTTGGTTATGGCGGCGCAAAAGTAGTTAAGTTGAATTTCATATACGCTTCTTTTGCAAAACCGTGTATTACTAAATATTGCCGAAGCCAAAATGCGCATTTCCCAACTGCCCGCGAATTGCTTACATTTGGCCCCGATAATTTTGCACCATGCTTCAAAATTGGATTCAACCGGTTGACCCGGATATTTTTTTGGAAGATGTACGGCCGGATGCGTCGGTTTTCGGAAATTCCATTTTGCATTACGGATCGGATACAACGGACTTGAAGGAAGTACAAATTGCTTTGGTGGGAATCGGCGATGCAGATACGAATGCAGTGCGGGAGGCGCTGTACAGGATGAGTTTTCCATTTGAAGGATTGACCGTAGCCGACCTCGGCAACATGCGTCGGAATGACAACGGCTTTCTGGTGGCGCCCATTCGGGAACTGATTGACAGTAAAATATTTCCGATTCTGATCGGGCGTCATCCTGCCAATGTTCAGGCCCAGTACAAAGCGTTTCTCAGCCTTCAGCCCTGGATCAATTTGGTGGTAACGGATGAGCGTTTGCATATCAATGAAGGAGATGGCGCCGATCCCGAAGCATTTCTGAACGAAATCCTCCTGCGCAAAGAATCCAAGTTGTTTCATTTCGGCTTGATCGGGAGCCAAACGCATTTGATGCCGCCGGAGCGATTCAGGTATTTGGAAGATCGCTATTTTGATTCCATTCGGTTGGGAGCAGCTCGCGCCGATTTTGCCTCCATCGAACCGGTTATCCGCGATGCCGATTTGTTTGTGTTAAATATTGCAGCATTGCGTCAATCGGACGCGCCGGGCCAGGACGCGCCGGGACCGAGCGGGTTCACGGTAGAGGAAGCCTGTCAACTCAGCCGGTACGCAGGTATGAGCGACAAACTCAAGTCCTTTGGCGTATATGGATTTCAGGCGGAATGGGACATGCGGCGGCAAACTGCACAGGCAGTAGCTCAAATGATTTGGTACTGCATAGAAGGTTTTTACAACCGAAAACAGGATTTCCCTGCCTCCACCGACGGCTTGGTAGAATATGTGGTGGACATGAAAGACCTGGATCAGCCCTTGGTATTTTGGAAAAGCAATAAAAGCGGAAGATGGTGGATGCAGTTGGCAGAAAAAGCCGGTCGCAAATTGCAGCGACATCGTTTAGTGCCTTGTGCTTATAGCGATTACAAAATGGCTTGCCGCAACGAATTGCCCGACAGGCTCCTGCACGCTTTGCGCAGGTTTGCCTAATTTTTTTCCGTCAGCAATTGCTCCATTTTCATTCCCCGTGATCCTTTTATCAGAAAATGAACGCCTTCAAATGCTTGCGTCTGTAGCCATTCAGAAAGCAATTCTACATTCGGAAAGTGCAAAAGGCCCACTTGTTGTGCCGCATCGGCAAAAAGAGGACCTGTTAAAATAACATGGTTGAAGCCTTGAGCTGCGGCTAATGTTGCAATTTTCTGGTGCTCATCGGCAGTGTATTCACCGAGTTCGAGCATATCGCCCAAAATAGCTACTTTATGCAGCGCGGGCATCCGGGCGAAATTGAGTATGGCTTCCCGCACACTACTGGGGTTGGCATTGTAAGCGTCTAAAATGTAAGTATTGCTGCCTCGCGTCAGGAGTTGTGAGCGCATGTTCTCGGGGATATAGGCTTCAATGGCCGATTGTATCCTTGCAATAGGTACCTGGAAATGACATCCCAGCGCAATAGCGCTTGCGATATTTCCAAAATTGTAAGCCCCGATCAGCCGACTGTGGATGTTGATCATATTTCGCTCGCCATCGCTGAATGCGACCTGAACGAAAGGCTGTTCTCCGGTTAATGCTATCGGAATAAAATCCCCGGCTTCAGATGGCGCCGGTTGTGTGCGGCCATAGAATACTTTCCTTGCTACGGGCTGAGCCAGCGCTTCCAGAAAATCCTCATCGCTGTTGACAAAAGCGGTTCCATCACATTGGGCCAGATAACGGTATAATTCTGATTTTCCTTTCTTTACGCCTTCTATGCCGCCGAAACCTTCTAAGTGCGCTTTCCCGATATTGGTAATCAGCCCGTACGTAGGTTCTGCAATACGGCACAGCGCATCAATTTCCCCCTGATGATTGGCGCCCATTTCGATGACGGCTATTGCTGTATCCTGCGGCATAGCCAGCAGTGTGAGCGGTACGCCAATGTGATTGTTGAGATTCCCCTGTGTGAAGTGTATGCGAAAATGGCTGCCCAATACACTGGCTGCCAGTTCTTTGGTGGTGGTTTTGCCGTTGCTGCCGGTAATGGCGATTACCGGAATATCGAATTGGCGCCGATGCTGCCGGGCAAGGTCTTGTAAGGTAGTCAGCACATCGGGTACCTGAATATGGCCCGGTTTATCGCGGAGCGTTGCATCATCTACGATACAATAGGTCGCTCCTTGTTCGAGTGCGGCGGCGGCAAAATGGTTGCCGTTAAATGTATCGCCGCGGAGGGCAAAAAAAAGACAGCCGGGTACGATGCGACGGGAATCGGTCACGACTACCGGATGTCGGAGAAATATGGCGTATAAATCAGCAGTGTTCATATAAAATTAAAATGAGCCGTTCCCTTTGGAAGAGAACGGCTCAAGTGTGCGTTTATCCAGCTATACAGAAGATTACTTGAAAGTGCGTTTCACCGGCTTGCGGCGGGTTTTGAATTGGTGGCCGCCGGGTTCTTCATTTCCGGTCGGGCTACCGGTGCGCGTCATGGCGCAACGGAAGCCGATGGTACGATCCGCGTTGGCTTCATGCTTGTAGCGACGCGCGCCGGGCGTGAGCCAGAATGCGCGGTCGGCCCAGCTTCCGCCTTTGATTACGCGCGTTTCATCACTTACTAAGGTAGAAGCGCCAAAATCGTAATATGCCTGCGATTCCTGGTCGCCGTCCATGTAGTCAAGTACTTTGGCGCGCTTGTAGTTGTCGCGGGTAGCAGCTTTGTCTTCCGGCACTTCTTGATAACGAAGGCGTCCGAGGCTGTCTTTCTCTACCGGCATGCCGTTTTCATCTATTATTTTTTCCATGAATACATTGCCCCGGTAAGGGTTGAGGTCATGGTTTTGGGCGTCGCTCAAAGTAATGCTGGTGAGCGGGCGATACACGTCGGCAGTCCACTCGCTTACATTGCCTGCCATGTTATATAATCCAAAATCGTTGGGCATGTAAGAACGAACCGGGGCAGTGGGGCAAGCTTTATCGTTGAGTTTACCGGCCATACCCATGTAGTCGCCACCGCTTTTCTTAAAGTTGGCAAGGATAGTACCTTGGTATTTGTTGCGTTTTTGGTAACGAACGGTATTGCCGTTCCAGGGATACATTCTGCGGTCAGAGATGCGCTCGTCTTGCGTTGTAGTTTGGTTGCCCTGAAGCGCCAATGCCGCATATTCCCATTCTGCTTCGGTGGGCAGACGATAGGCGGGCAACAATATGCCGTCTTCAAAACGCACCCCGCGTTCGCCGCCGGTTTGGAGATCTTTGAGGTTTTTGCGCACCTTACCGGTGTACTGACCTACCAGATAAGCCTCGGTATTGAAGTTGTCTTCATCCTTTTGTTCCGTGTTGACATTGAGAACGCCTCGTTGTACTAAGATCATCTCATTGACACGATCTGTACGCCACTTGCTATACTCATTGGCCTGATTCCAGTTTACGCCCACTACAGGGTAGTCATCGTAAGCCGGGTGGCGGAAATAGGTTTCCACCATAGGCTCGTTGTACGACAGTTCATCCCGCCACACCAAGGTGTCGGGGAGTGCAGCCAGTACCACTTCCGGGTAGGTCTCGTTATAGACGCGCTGGAGCCAGAAGAGGTACTCGCGATAGTCTATGTTGGATACCTCCGTCTCGTCCATGTAAAAGGACATGACGGTGACACGGCGGGGGATGTTGTTCCAATCGCGGGTAACATCCTCTTCCGTAATACCCATTGTAAAGGTACCGCCTTCAATCAACACGAGGTTCGGGCCGTTTACCTGGCCTTCATATTGCAGCTTTTCAAAGCCGCCCCACTTCGTGTCGTTGTAATTCCACCCCGTTGTACTCGAGGAATCTTTGCTGCGGCAGGAGGCAAGCAAAAATGCAGCAGCCATGATGATGGCGCCAGACTTCAACAGTTTTTTCATTCCTTTAGAAAGTTTGTTTTTGGAAAACGACCGACAAATATAGACAAATTCCGGTTTTACAATCCAAGCACTTTGTGTCGCTGTTCAATACTTTAACATTTAGCCGCTCAAAGTACTCTTAGCGAAACATCTTAAAGCAATCATTTAAGTCCGGTTTTTTACGCCGGCGCAACTCGCGGCTATCGCCGAGATTGATGGCAAAAGAAATTTCGTGCGTGCCGCCTGCGCCTGCGTTGGACAGTGCGGATAGCGTCATATCATAGCTGTATCCGATTCGCAGCACTCCATACCGAACACCTCCCATCAAAATTGCTGCATCTGCGTTGCCGAATGTATGCCTCAGCCAGGCGCCTGCAAAAACTTTTCCGAATCCGGCATACAGGCCGCCGTTGAGCTGAGCGAAATCGCCCTGTTTCATAAATAGGACATTCGGGGATAGGAACGCCTCCCCCGAACCGTTATTGTTTGTTAATAAGGGAATTTCAAAGCCGGCCTGCACGGCAAGCCGCAGCGGAACGCCGGTGTAAAGATTAGGATTGATCTTCAAAAAACTGACATCGGGCGAGTTGAGGTGTTGGAGCGAAACCCCTGCGTGAAAACGGGAATTGAAGATTAAAAGACCGGCGGATACGTCGAGGGTACTGTTGTTGAAACGGTCCGGCGGGATTTCCGAGCCGGGGTTGGGATTTCCGGCGCCGTCGGTTCCGCCGTTGATCGGATTGAGCTGATCGCCAAACAGGAGCGCATTCCAGTCAATGCGGGTTTGCAGCAGCCCGGCCTGTACGCCGAGCCGAAAAAAAAGCCGTTCGGCAGCTTGTATCTGATAGCTGTATGCGGCGGCGGCGTTGGTGGTGCGGTAGATGCCGTTGCCGGCGTTGTCGCTGAGTATGGTCAGTCCAAAACCGCTGTTCATGCCGTCAATCCACTGCTCGTAGGCAGCGGCGTAAGTGGTGTAGGCATTGGGCCATCCCGGCCATTGGTTGCGGTAGTTGAGCGTAAGGCGCGGAGCAAACGCCGAACCGGCAAAGGCGGGGTTCATTTGCATAGGGGCGGCATAAAACTGGCTGAACACCGGGTCTTGTGCTTGCAGCGATGCAGCGTACAGCAATCCTATACAGGCAATATGTAGAAAGCGTAGAGACATATACTATAATGTGCGTTGAGAAAACCGGATATTTGAGGCGTTGTTAACTGGCAATACATCCGAAATGACTAACGTTTCCTTTCGGAGTTTCCGTGTTACTCTTAACACCTGCCGCGCAATTTAAAACTAAGGTCATGAAAAATTGGATTTTTACCCTTTTTCTATCGCTATTTTTTTTCACGGCTTTCGCCAATACGCCTATTGTCATCTCGGCGACATTGCAGTGGGACGATACTCCTCAGCCTTTCGATTATTATGGAACACCGTGTTTTCGACTCAGTTTTCAAGGAGCTGTAATAGGGGAGGAGCAGCCCGATTTGCCCTACCTCATTCGCATGTTCGATTTGCCGGCTTTTGCAGAGCTGTCGGTGGAAGTGGCGCAGGTGCGGTACGAGCCGTTTGATAAGACCTTTTGTCCCGGTAACGAAGTCCTTACCGACAACCTCGTTTTTCATACCGAGGCATATACTGAAAGAGGTCGCTACTACGGTAAGGTAGGGTTCATCCCCATTATTCGCCGGGGCGACCGTTTTGAGCGGGTGATGGAAATAACATTGCGTATTCAGCATCGCCCCGTTTCGGACCCTAATTACCGGGGACCTGTGAAAACCCTGAATTCCGTCCTGTCCGACGGCGCTATTTACAAACTCGCCGTGCCCGAAAGCGGGGTGTATCGCATTTCACAAACCTTTCTGCGCAATACCCTCGGCATCAACACCGATAACTTAGACCCCCGCAAAATCAGCATCTTCGGCAACGGCGGCGGCATGTTGCCCACTTTTACCGGCGCTGCCCGGTCCGACGATCTCGTCGAAAACCACATTGTCATAGTAGGGGAGGAAGACGGGCGTTTTGACGCGGCAGACTACATTCTGTTTTATGCGCAGGGGCCGGACGAGTGGGTGTATAATGAAGCCGAGGGTAAGTTTGATATGATTAAAAATGTGTTCGACGACCGCAATTATTACTTCCTCAAAATAGGCAGCCTGAACGGTGCGCGCGCAGCGTCGCAAGCATCTTTAGGCGCTGCGGCCTTTACGGCAGATACGTTTGATGATTACGCCCGCTTTGAGGAAGACCGCCGCAACCTCCTGCACGAATGGGAAGGCAAGGCCTCCGGTTCGGGTACGCGGTGGTTTGGGGAGTTGTTCAAAAACCAGCGGCAAAAATCTTATACCAACCTGTTCTCTTTTCCCAACCTGCTCACCAATACGCCGGTGTTGCTGGAGGCTGAAATGGCCCTGCGGGCGGGCAGGAGTTCAGCGTTTGAAATAGTAGCAGGCGGACAAACTTTCCAAAGTACTAGCACCGGCAGCGTTCCCATGAGCGGGCCCAGCGAAACGCTTGATTCCTATGCGCGCGTTGCCCAACTGCGTACCTCCCTGCTGTGGCCGGACGCGAATATGAGTTTGCAGGTCAATTACCCCTACCCCGGGGGCGCTGCCGACGATAGTCAGGGCTGGTTGGATTGGATACAAATAAACGCCCGGCGCGCGTTGACCATGGCAGGCCGGCAAATGCATTTTCGCAACCTCACCTCCTTGCAGCATCCATCCACCACCTTTCAGATAGAGGGCGCCAATGCCCGTCTGCGGGTGTGGGATATTACCGACCCGCTGCAGCCCCGGATACAAAATGCCGCGCTGAGCGGCTCGCGGCTCAGCTTCAGCGTGGCCACCCCGACCCTGCGGCAGTTCATCGCCTTCGATGCGGAGGAGGGTTTTCTCACCCCGGAATCCATCGGACGCATCGGCAACCAAAACTATCACGGCTTAGACAATGTGGATATGGTGATCATTTACCATCCTGACTTCAAAGCCGAAGCGCAGCAATTGGCTGCTCACCGCACCAATTTCAACAATCTGGAGGTTGCCTTAGTGCGTATTGACTCCTTATATAACGAGTTCTCCTCCGGCAAACAAGACCCCACTGCCATACGCGACTTCGTCAAAATGCTTTATGAGCGCAATGGCCGCTTCCGTTACCTCCTCCTGTTCGGCGACGGGTCTTTTGATTACAAAAATATTTACGGCTTGGGCGGCAATTTCATTCCTACCTACCAACGCGATTCCTTCAATCCGCTCAACGCCCATCCCTCCGATGACTACTTCGGGTTGTTATCGGGAATTAATCCATCTAACGTTCTCGGCGGAGATATGCAGGTAGCAATAGGCCGGCTTACCGTCAATACGCCGCAGCAAGCCGCTACGGCCGTGCGAAAAATAACCCATTACGATACAAGCCCCGCTACCTTCGGCGATTGGCGCAACCGCCTGGCTTTTGTCGCAGATGATGAAGACAGCAATTTTCACATAAAGGACAGCGATCAGGTGGCCAATCTTATAAGCGCCAACTTTCCCGCGTTCAACATCGAAAAAATATATCTGGACGCCTATCCGCAGCAATCCACTCCGGGTGGCACTTTCATACCCGAAGTGAATCAGGCCATCAACCGGGCTATGTTTCGAGGCGTCCTCGCCATGAATTATTTTGGGCATGGCGGCCCCAAAGGCTTGGCTCAGGAGCGCGTGGTCACCATCAGCGATATTCTCTCCTGGCGCAATTTTGACCATATGCCCCTGCTCGTGACGGCTACTTGCACCTTCGGCGCTTTCGACGATCCCGCCTTCGTATCTGCCGGCGAGGAAGCGTTTCTCAACGAAAACGGCGGGGCCATCGCATTATATACCACTACTCGCGCCGTATTTGCCAATTACAACAAAGACCTGAGTCAGGAAGCATTGATGCAACTCATCAACCGAAGCGACGGCAGTTTTCCTACGCTTGGCGAGGCCATGCGCCGTGCTAAAAATGCTTTTACTTTAAATGCGGGGGTATTGACCAATTCGCGAAAATTCACGCTCATCGGCGACCCGGCCATGCGGCTTAAAATACCGGAATACAAAATCAAAACAACCGCGATCAATACAAACGAAGTAAGCGAAAGCAACCCCGTGGATACGATCCGAGCGCTGCAGCAGGTGACGGTGGAGGGCGTTATAACCGACCTTAACGGCCAAACATTAACCTCCTTTAACGGATCCGTGACGCCCACCATCTACGATAAACCGTTGAACCTCATAACACTGGGGCAGGATGCCGGCAGCTTTCCGTTCCCGTACTCCGTGCAACGCAATATCCTGTTCAAAGGTCGCGCCTCGGTCAATGCAGGTACTTTCCGTTTTTCTTTTGTGGTGCCCAAAGACATTGACTACCGCTACGGGCTGGGGAAGGCGAGTTACTACGCCTCTGATCCCGACCGCGCCATTGATGCAGCCGGAGACTTTAACCGCATTATGATCGGCGGTACGCAGGAGGGCGCTTTGAGCGATGACAAAGGTCCGTTGGTGGAGGTTTTTATGAACACGGAAGATTTTGTGTTCGGTAGTGTGGTCAATCCCAATCCGGTATTGGTGGTGCGGCTTTCGGATGAAAGCGGCATTAATGTGGTGGGTAACAGCATAGGCCACGATTTGGAGGGCGTACTCAATGACGACACCCAGAATGCGCTGTTGCTCAATGATTTTTATGAATCGGAATTGGATGATTACACCAAAGGGAAGGCGCGATATCCGCTATTTAATATGGAAGAAGGCAGGCATCGCATCCGGGTGAAAGCTTGGGATGTGGCCAACAACTCGGCGGAGGGCTACACGGAATTCGTAGTGGCGTCCTCTGCTGAAATTGCCCTGCGTCGGGTGTTGAACTACCCCAACCCGTTCACTGATTTTACTTGCTTTCAGTTCGATCACAATATGGCCGGCCAGGAACTGGATGTGATGGTACAAATTTTTACCGTATCGGGCCGCTTGGTGAAGACCTTGGAGCAACGCATTTTTAGCGACGGCGCCATTCGGCTCGACGACTGTATCCAGTGGGATGGCCGCGACGATTATGGAGACCGCATAGCGCGGGGGGTGTATCTTTACAAAGTAAAAGTACGCGGCGCAATGACCGGAAGCTCGACCATCAGCGGCGAAAGCGGGTTTGAAAAATTAGTTATCCTAAAATAAGAACTACTTTTTTGCGTCTCTAAAAGCGTGGCAAGGTTTTTGCCTTCTATCTTTGCACGATTATTAACTTTAAGTTGTCCTCATGAAATATGTACTACCTACCCTTATCGCGGTAATTTTCCTGTTCGCAGGAGGCATCCAAACTGTTGATGCTCAATGTTTTCCTCGTGACCCAAGCCGGCCTGCAGGGCCGAATAACCCCTTGATTAGCCCCGATGGAACGCCTTGCGTAAACACGGTACTCACTGCGGTGCCTTTCCTCCGAATTGTAGCGGATGCCCGTTCCGGCGCCATGGGCGATGTGGGTATCGGCTTGTCGCCCGATCCAAATGCGATGCATTTCAATCCATCCAAGCTCGCTTTTGCAGAGCAAAAGATGGGACTTTCTGCCACCTATACGCCCTGGCTCCGCGCATTGGGACTGAACGACGTATATCTGGCCTATCTTACCGGTTTCTATAAGATAGATGATATGCAGACGCTGGGCTTCGGCCTGCGCTATTTCTCACTCGGCAGCATTCCGTTCACGGATGTCAACGGAGAGCCTTTGGTAACCGGCCGCCCGAATGAGTTTGAAGTAACGGGAGCATACGCGCGCAAATTAGCCGACCGCCTCAGCGCATCGGTCAGCGCCAAGTTTATCTTTTCCAACTTAGCTGCCGGCCAAATTGTGAGCGGCGAAGTCATCGAACCCGGCATTGCCGGCGCTGCCGATTTTTCGCTCACATACAAAGCGCCCATCGAAATGCGTACGATGACTTCCGATCTCACCGTCGGTTTGGCCATTACCAATGTGGGGTCCAAAATCACCTACACCAAATCGTTGGCCAGGGATTTTCTGCCGGCCAACATCGGTCTCGGCGCTGCATGGACTTTGGACATCAATGATTTCAACCGCATTACCTTTGCTTCTGATGTAAACAAGCTGCTCGTGCCGACGCCCTGCCAGGGGCAGGATTGCGATTTGGACGGCAACGGCATTCCCGATTTCAAAGAAGAACCTCCTATCGGCGCCATCTTCTCCTCTTTCGGCGATGCGCCGGAGGGCTTCAAAGAAGAATTGCGGGAACTCACCTTCTCCTTCGGAGCAGAATACTGGTACGACCAGCAGTTCGCAGTGCGTCTGGGATACTATACGGAGCATTTCCAAAAAGGCGGACGGAAGTTTCTCACTGCGGGATTGGGATTGAAATACAATGTGTTCGGCTTGAACTTTTCTTACTTGATTCCCACTACCAATCAGCGGAATCCGTTGGATAACACCCTTCGATTCTCGCTGTTGTTCGACTTTGCCGCATTCGACGCGGAAAAGTAAGAAGAAGCCGTACTGCAAACCTATAAGCCGGATTTTGTGCCCCGGTCACTTGTGTTGGCCGGGGCCTCTATCATTTATCTAGCCCCGTCCTTGCGGCGCGGGGTCTATCTGCCTACCCCCTTCAACCGGACGAACCGAACGGGCGAGCAACCCGTAACCCCTCTGATGCGCACTGAGTGCGCGAGGCGTAATTGAAGTGTACATGGCATTTCAACCCGCAAGGTTTACCCACACCCGCATTGCTGACGGGCGGCGTGGTCTCTTACACCGCGTTTTCACCCTTACCACGCCGAGGCGTGGCGGTATCTTTTCTGTGGCACTTGCTGTCTTCGCGGGGTTGCCCCTTGCGAAGCCCATCCGTTAGATGGTGCGGCGCTCTGCGTTGTCCGGACTTTCCTCATCTCCGCCGTAGCGGAGCCGCGATAGAGCAGTTTGCAGTACGACGGCGGTAAAACTACGATTTGTGGCGGAATTGTTCCGGCGTTCAACTACGACGACGCAAAAATCATTTATATCATAGATGAATATCAGTGTGGCGGAGGGGAAAAGAGGGCATTTTGGGCACAAGAAAAGCGAATGTCATGATCAAAAGAATTTTAGTTCCGATTGATTTTTCGGATACGGCGGCCAATGCGGTACGCTACGCGGTAGCGCTCAGCAAAACACTCGTAGCCCCGGCAGTGAAGATCGTGCATGTGTTTATGCCTCAGATAGATTCGGAATTTCCCAATTTCGTGCCGCCGATGGAGGAATTTACCCGGTTTCGCCAGAAGATGCTGGACGATTTTGTGAGCGACATGGAGGAGTTGAAACAAGTACCCGGATCAGCCGTGGAACATGAAATATGGATCGGGTTTCCGGCAGACGAGCTCATCAAGCGATCTTCGGAGTACGACCTCCTTGTGATGGGCACTACCGGTGAAGGGGGGCTGCTCGACAAGGTGTTCGGAAGCGTATCAAGCGCCGTGGCACAAAGAGCGGAATGCCCGGTGTTGTTGATCCCGTCCGGCATGAGTTACACCCGCATCAACAGGGTATTGTATGCCAGCCATTACGATGCTGCCGACCGCAGCATGGTGGATCAACTGCTCGCTTTCAACAAACTATTTCGGGCCTGCATCCACTTTGTACATGTGCGGGATGAGAAAAGCGAAGTCTTTCAGCAGACAAAAGAACAGATATTTGAAAAGCTGTTCCAGAAAGGAGAGCCGACCTTTGCTTTTGAAATTGCAGAACTGGAAAGCGATTCCGTGACGGAAGCGCTCAATGAATACGCGGATGCCCAAAAGATTGAATTGATCGTGCTCGTTACCCGCCGCCGCAATTTCTGGCAACAGCTTTTCCACAAGAGCCAAACACAGCGCTTAGCGCAAGTGACTCGCAGGCCCTTATTGGTGCTGCATCTGACTTGAAGCGACCCGCCGCCTTAGTTTTGTATGACCCGGACTTTGGTATGAATAAACTGAAGTTCTCCGGCACTGCCTTTTAATTCCAATCGGTTGCCGGTCATTTTCCAGCTATTGACGCCTTCCAAAACTTTGAAAAAGGCAGTCTCTTTTTTCATCATACCTTCGCAATATTTTTTACTGCTGGCCAGATTGGATACGCGCATACTACCCGCAGAGGTGGCAGAATAAGCGCCGTTGAAAGCATTACACCCTCCAAAGCCGGTTACTCTTCCTCCCTGAAAGGTAGCCGTCATTTTATCTTCACTGGAGAGCTTTGTGGTATTGCCGTTTTCTATGATGGTAAAGAGCGTCCATTCAAGCGAATCCATCACCATGACAGGGTTGGGGGTTCCAGATTCAGACAGCGCATCCGGCGTTGCAACTACACCGCCTTCCTGAGTAGTTCCTTCCTGAACGGCGTCTCCCTGAGGCGCGTCTTGCTGAATCGTATCTTCCTGAACAGGGGTGTCGGCGCCCGCTTCTTTTGTTTTGTCTTTTGGATTACAACTCCAGGCGGCAACCAGCAGGATTAGTATGGCTAAAACTCTCATTTTTTCAAAGGTATTTGTGAATGGTTGGATGATGGAAATAAGTTCGAGGCGCAAAAGTAACATGAAAACTGCGCCGATAGCGCCTCGCCGGAGGAAAATATTCGTAGAGATAGATAGTACAAAGTGAAAGTGGAACAATGCGCTACCGCAGCAAGGTCACATTTCCTTTTTTGATATACTCTTCCCCGTTGGCACAACGCACGCGAAGAAAATAAGCAAACACGTCCGAATTGAGTTGCCGCCCCCGAAAGCGCCCGTCCCAGCCGATACCCTGTGAAGAGGTTTCAAACACCTTTTCGCCCCAGCGGTCATAAATGACGAAGTACAACTCGTCAATAAAATTGCCGCGCACAAAGAGTACATCATTTCTGCCGTCGCCGTTGGGTGAAAAGCCGTTAGGAACATAAACGTAAGGGTCCCGGCACTCCGGCGCGATCACCACCACCCGCAGCGTGGCTGTATTCGAGCAGCCGTCGGCATCGCGGATGCGCACCGTATATACGGTCGTTTGCGATGGCGTGGCTTCGGGATTGTGAATGCCGGCATTGTTAAGCGAGCCGGCCGGCGACCATTCATATGTATAGCCTGGGTCGAAGGTGGCTTCCAATTGCACCGTCTCGCCGGGGGCAATGGTGTCGGGGGTAGCAGTGGCAGACAGTGGCGGCTGAATGTTGGATACCGTTACCGGGATGTCGAAGGTTTTGCTACACCCGGCTGCATTGGTCACCTGAACGGAAAAAACGGTGTTCATATCGGGGCTTACCCGCACGGAGGCTGTGCCGGCCCCCGATATTATTTGCTGCGCCGGCGACCATACATAGCTCAATGTCTGCCCTCCCGGACTGTTCAGCGTAAGACTGATGGTATCGGTTCGGCATAATGCCTCGGCGGAAGGAGGCACTGTTGTTATTAAATTTACAGGAAAACTCTCCGAGTAGGTACTTCGACAGCCGTTTTCAGCCACAACGGTCAACTCCAGCGTATAGATCCCGCTATTGGCGATCAAAAATTCCGGGTTCTGTTCAGAGGATACAGCGCCGCTGGGCGACAATCTCCACGCATAACTCGTGATGGTGGACGCCGTGTCGAAAGACATATCGGTGACGGTCAACCGCACGGTATCAGAACAAGGGCCGAAATCAATATCGAAACCGGGAAACAGCGAGTTGGGCAGCAAATGAATTTCGCGGTAAGCGGTATCCTGACAAAAAGCGCCCGGATCGGCAATGAGCATGATGGTATATCGGCCGGTGTCGGAGAAAGTGTATGTCGGATTGGGTAGGGTAGAGGTAGCGCCCGGATTGCCGGGATCGTTGAAGAACCAACGGAAAGTGCTTGCGTTGGAGCTTTGGTTTTCAAAATTCACCGCGAGGTTGCCGCATTGTACTTCCGGTGCGAAAAAAGCCGATACGGTTTGGCCGCACAAGCCGACATTGTACTGGAAGTCGCGGCGCATGGTGCCGATCAACTGGCCGTTGCGATACTCTTCCACGCATATCCCCACCACAAACTGACCGATGGTGTTGGGCAGCGCGGTGAGCAGGCCGGTAACAGGGTCAATGGCGAGCGGCGGATCGCCGGGCGTGCCGTTGAGCATATTGTTCACGTTGTAGGGCGGGTTGATCCAGGTAACGGGTATATAAGGCGGTGGGCCGGGGGGCTGCGGTGTGGGGTCGTTCTGGGTGGCGCCGCTGAACGGCTCGCACAACTTATACACCAAAGAATCGCCATCGGCATCGGTGGCCGATTGATCCACGATGAGCGGCTCGCCGACACAGATGTATATGGGCGGCCATTGGCTGAACTGCGGGCTGCTGTTGCATTGTTGGAGAGCGGTTTCCGAAATGGTAACCGAGTAGGTGGCCCCCGTTGCCAACGGATTGACAATATTCACAATGGTTTGATTCCGGCAGCAGCGTTGATAGGCCAGTGTATAGCCTCCGGGAGTAGGGGGCAGGTTCACCACCCGGCGATAAGTAGTGGTATGTACGCATACGTCCGGTGGGGCCACAAAGCATTCGCTGGTCAGTACAGGCGCCAAGGTGTCATTCCCTATAGGGAAAATCCGTAAATCCTGCACCAACTGATTGGACGCGTTAAACACCCCGATGGAGGCCGGACTGTCGAACCAGGGTTGTCCGTAGAAACAATCCCGGAACACAACTAAGGTTACCTCGTATTGATTATTGCCCAGGCATCGGTAAGACATTTCGCCTCCCACAATATGGGTGGCACGAAGGGCAGGCAAGGCGCACAAAAACGCAAAAACGCAACTGAACAGGTATTTCTTCCACATACGGCTTTAAGATATGACCGGTTCAAGATAGAGCGATTTTTGCGTTTAGAAAGAACTTTAGTTTAAAAATATGTCAAACCCGACATTTTCCAACCCCGCTGCCGGGCCTGCAAAGAGCTGTCGGCCAGCAGATCGTTCAATCCGTGCTGGTAGTGCAGGCGCAGCGCCGTATTGGGGGTAATTCGGTATTGTATCCCTGCTGATGCAACCCATTCCCATTGCGCGGTGGAGGCGCCTACTGCTCTTTCCAATTGAAGTTGGTCGTACTGATTAGAGGCAGTGCCACTGGTAAAGTTTTCCACATCTGCATTGACGCCAGGGTCTCCCGATACCCACACACGGGCGCTTGTCAGGCCCGATTCGAGCCGGATGCGCGGCGTAATTTGGTAGGAGGCAATCACGGGGAGTTGGAGAGAGCGCAATTGAAGATTCCAATTGGAGCCGTTATATACAGAAACTGCCACGACCTGAATGGCTGTAAAGGGATTGTTAGGTGCTTGGGTATCCAGATTTCTGGGAGAGTGTCTGCCGGTTTCTAGTTTATGGCTCGTGCCACCATAGAGCAGCCCACTTTGAACGGCAATACGCCGACCGGGTTTCCATTCCACCACAGGCCCTGCGGCAAAACTGTTGATGGCTTGCGATACATCTCCACCGGCGACCAGTTCTGCGCCGAAACGCAGCTTTTTGGAAAGGCGGCGAACCGGCTGAACGGCCCATTGAGGGGTGGTTTTGGGAAGTTCCAATTCGGCAAAGGGGGCCCCGGGTATGGTTGGAGATGCTGCCATGGTGTGGGCAACGGCCATAGCTTCCACGTTATTTACATCTGAAAACAACTGGTAGTCATTTGTTCTCACGGTCGGAATAGCGTCCACCGATGCTTCCGTTTGCAGACGAAGAGCGGCTAAACGCGGTTGGGGCAATCTTGGGCTGAGGTCCAAAGTCGGCATACCGGCCGATGTATTTGGCATCTTTTCCGCAGCAGCGGCAACAGCTTCGCTATCGGCAGCAGCTTCGAGACCGGTTGCCGAAGGGATTGTCTCTGTTTGTGCCATAGCCGGCGCGGGTTGCACGACAGGAGGTTGCGCCGGCGTGACAGATTTGCTGTGTGTAAAATAAATGGATGCGCCGACGGCGAGTAATCCGGCAAGCGCCAACCACCAAAACCACAGCAGACCGCGTCGTTTATCGCTTTGGGCGGCGGCAGCTACGGGCATTTCAGTTGCCAACAGAGCGGCCATTCGTTGCCATCCGAGGTCAACCAAACCTTCTTCTCGTTCGTGTACTTTTTTATCCTGCATGGTAGTTCAGGTTGTAATGGGTGTGCAGCAATTCTTTCAGCTTTTGCCGGGCCATGGAGAGATGCCATTTCGAGGTGCCTTCGCTGATGTGCAGGCGTTTGCCGATTTCAGCGTGCGGATACCCCTCAATGGCATAGAGCCAAAAAACCTCCCGGGAAGCGTTGGGCAGCATGTCCACCAATTTGATGATGTCTTCAAAATAAAGCGAATTCAATACGTTGCCGCTTACCGGCGCGTCGCGTTCTTCCAGATCAATAAAATGTACGTTTTTGGGCTGTCGCCGAAAATGATCAGACAGCGCATGAAATACTAAGCGCCGAACCCAGCCCTCCAAAGAACCGCTAAAGGTAAAGGTGTCCAATTTTTGAAATACCCTCAAAAAGCCGTTGTTTACAATTTCCATCGCCAAATCTCTATCATCGGTATAGCGGCTGACCATTCGGAACATGGTATCGAAAAACTTCCGATAAAAAGCCTCCTGACAACGGCGATCGTTGCGAATGCAGCCTTCTACCAGCGCTTTTTCGGTGTATGGTCCTTTTTCGGTCATAATGGGCAATACGGTCAAAACATGACTCCCAAACGGAATGTGAAACGGCGAAAATCCAGCTCTCTTATCTCGACGCGATCTATAAAGTCGAACGTACGGGTGTAGGTGGCGTTTTGAAAGGTGTAGCCGATGTCAAACATCAGGTTCATATCTTTATCGGCGCCGAGCCGCAATCCGATGGCCGGGTGAAATCTCAGTCCTCCTTTAGCCTCGGTTATGAAGTTGTTGGAATTGCGAAAAGCGAAGCCGTACCCTGCGCCGAATGATACAAACGGCGCGGTGCGGGCTTTGGTCAAAAAGCTGCGTGCCTCCGCATATACCGATGCAATGTTCTCGCCTTCATCGGGGTTGTAGGCGTCAAAACCGACGCCAAGCCCGACACCCAACAGGCGGCTGAACTGATACCCGGTGAGGTTGTGTATGCCTACGCCTATTTGCGGACTGCCCCGGTAAATGCCGTTCGGCATCGTGAAAGACATAGCGTTGAACCATCCCTTTTCGCGAAAAGCGTACTCGCGCACCTTGCGGCGTTTTTCCACCGTCATCGGTATATAGGAATAGTCGCGCGTGGATTTTACGGCTGCTGCCGCAATCGGTTGATCGCGTTGCACTTCCTTGATTTCTTTGGCCGTAAAGGTCAGCAGTTCGCCGTTTGACAATTCCAACACCAATTCGCTCTGCGTTTCTGAACGGATTTTTCCTTTAAAAACGCTGCCGTTGTGCAACGTTACCAAATCTGTCACGGCACGATCATCCGGCTGACCCGTTCTCTGCGGTACCTGTTGCTCAATGCGCAGGATTTCCGCATCCTGAAAGCTCACGATGCGCCCCTCTCCGATGTCTATCGTCAGCTTATCGCCGGGTTGGTACGCCTTAATGAGCCCCTTGATGATGGCGCCGTTTTTGAGGTACACCACATCCTGCATGGCGGGTTGCGCCGCCAGAGCAAAGGGAAGACAGATTAGAAACAGGATCAGCCGGAATGATTGCATGTCCGTAAGTATTTGGTTTTAGCGGTTGATGTTCAAGGTGCTGAGCAGGCGCAGATTAGCCGGATCGGTGGTGTCAAACTGACGCAGCCCGTTTTCGCCGATGACCAAAGCGATGTTTTTATTCGGTATAGCGATCACGTCGAATGCATTGAAGCCCGTTTCGTGGTCGAGCAGGCGCTCGTTGATCTTATTCACATCCGACACATCAAATATCTTCAGCCCTTGCGTGCCTTCGCAGAGGTACATGATGTCGCTGCTCACCGACAAGCCGTGCGGGTTGTGCATGGGGTAGGTTCTGAGCAGGCGCGGGTTACTGAGATTGGAAATGTCTATCACATCCAATTGATTGATGAAGTTCTGGCATTGCGTGCCGTCGCGGAGGGTTACAAAAGCGATGTTGCCGCTCACATACACGGGGTCGCAGGCTTGCGCGTGTTGGAACACAGCGAGTTGCACCGGCTGAAGCGGGTTGCTGTTGTCGTAAATAAACATGCCGTTGTTGGCGCCGATGAAGAGGTTTTGCCCGTAAGGGAAAATGGTTTCGATACCAAAACCGATTTGCACCACCGAAGCCATTGTGGGCGCTGTGGGCTGAGCGAGGTCAAACACCCGCAGGTTGAACTGATCCACAGTATAAAGATATTGGCCGGCGGCAATGGTAAAGCGGGCCATGGAGCCGCCTATGCCCGAAGCGGCCGGGTTCACACTTTGGCTGGGAGCAGCACTGTTGTTGTCGAATGAAAACTGCGCTGCGTTGATAAAAACGCCGCCCCGTTCAAAAAACCAGATTCCGACATTGTCCTGATCGCAAGGTACCACTCGTGTAGTCGGTGTCTCTCGGTACTCCACAAGATAGCCCTGGCCGGGTACCAAATGATAGGCATTGGGGAACACGCTCTCCGTGCGGCTGAGGAAAGTAGGGTTGGCCGGCGTGCTGATGTCTATGGCCACGAGGTCAATATAGTTGTCGGCATAGAGTATGTTGTTGCGCACAGCCATGTCGGAGTTGCCGGGAATGTTGATGAAAGCAATCGGCACAGGGTTGGCCGGGTTGCGGTTATCAATGACGTGGATGCCTTTGAGGCGTTCGTTGATGAACAGGAAATCCTGATAGTAGTAAATCTTACCCGGGTTGGAAAGGCTCTGCGGGCCGTCGGTTTGTATCGGTTGGCGCAGTTCCTCCGGCAGTTTAAATACCGGTTCGTAAAACGTGTAAGTGGTACTGGACACGCACTTGTCCTGCAGGCAGCCGCCGAGCAATATCATGGCCGACAAAGAAAGCCCAATGGACAATACGCTGAAAATGGCACTTTTTTTCATGTCTCGTTTAATTTTAGTTGCGAATGTAAGCATTTTTAATCAACACTCGCAAAGACAGCAGGGCAGGGTAGGGAGGTTGGGACGCACCGTAGTTTTTTCTGTTAAACTTCAGGGAAGATGGCAAGGGGCAAATTGGCAAAAGGCAAATGGGCAATCCCACGTTGCGCCGTTGCGTCGTTGCGAGATCAAAAAAAACTGCGACGTCACTATCCCCAAAAACGTTGCACCGTCACTATCCCCAAAAACGTTGCGCCGTTGCGCCGTTGCGTCGTTGCGAGATCAAAAAAAACTGCGACGTCACTATCCCCAAAAACGTTGCACCGTCACTATCCCCAAAAACGTTGCGCCGTTGCGCCGTTGCGAGACCCCTAAAACACGTTGCGCCGTTGCGAGACCAGAAAAACCTGCACCGTCACTATCTCCAAAAACGTTGCGCCGTTGCGCGCTCCCCAAAAAAACATCACAACCGTACAAAAATCTTCCGGCTATACAGTATCCAGGTGATGCCCAGAATGACCAGCACATTGGCAATGGCAAAAGCCAGTGAAGCATTATAAGGCGACAACCAGGTTTCAAAACCGTTTTGATACACCCAGCCTTTCAACGTTTGGGTTTGACCGTCGCCGATGCTCCATTTTACAGAAAACATCAGTTTGGCCAGCAGGCTCGACAATACAAAGGCAAACAGCGCATTGGTGCCGTACACCACAAACGGTTTTATCCAGCGGCGGTACCCCAGCACGTCCACGATCCAATACACCACGCCGAGAAACAGCAATGCCACACCGGTAGTGTAGAGCACATAAGAACTGGTCCAGAGTTGTTTATTGATTGGAAATACCAAATCCCATGACAAACCCAGCGCCAGCGCCAGTGTGCCCATGCCGAAAATGCCGGTGAGTTTTTCGTAATGATTGCGTTGGGTTTTGAGCCATTCGCCGGTGAGCATCCCGCTGATACCGGTCACGACGGCGGGCAAAGTGCTGAGCAGCCCTTCCGGATCCCAGGTTTTGGCCTGACTCCATAAATGGTTGGTGGTGAAGATACTGCGATCTAACCACGCACCGAGATTGGTATCTTTTTCCAAATTAGGCGGGTAGCCGTCCGGCACAGACACCAGCGTCATCAGCGCCCAGTACAAAAGCAGCAGCCCCGCGCCGATCCAGGCTTGTCGTTTCCAGTTGTTGAACATAAATATAGCAGCGCAGGCGCCGTACACCAACGCGATGCGCTGCAACACGCCGGGAATGCGCAGATGCGCAAAATCGAACCTCGGAATGAGGTGCAGCAGGAGGCCGATGGCAAAAATGGCCAGGGTTCGGAACAGGATTTTACGAAAAATGGCCGGGCGGTCCTGCCCCTCCTCTTTGCGCCGCCCCAGCGCCAGCGGAATGGCCACCCCCACAATGAACAGAAAAAAAGGAAACACCCAGTCGGTGGGCGTGCAGCCGTGCCAGTCGGCGTGCCGCAGCGGCGCATAAGTGGCGCCCCAGTTGCCCGGATTATTCACTAATATCATTCCGGCAATGGTCATGCCGCGAAACACGTCAAGAGCCAATAGGCGTTTGGAGGTATCCATACAATTAAGTGTTTTATTGCGGGCTTAAATGTATGGAGTTTTTGAACAGGAGGTCTCTTCTTTATATTGTTAATTCCGGCAGTTCTCCCAACGGGCAAAGGGATAGATGCGTCTAAGGCTATGTACCAAATCTACCTGTCATGAAAAAAATAGCCTTGTTCTCATTTTTAGCCATTGCTTCGCTTTTCTTTTGGAAAGATTTCCGTAGCACACCCGCTTTTTGCACCGAGGTAGTAAACCCCATAGTAGGCGATGCCGGCTATCTGGCCCGATTCGGCGTACTGCCTGACCCTGACACCGATGAAGACCTGCGTATCCGGACTCATCTGGAATATGTCGAAAACCTGTTGCGCAGCAAGGATGCTGCTCATCTGAATCCAATCATGCAGCAAAAAAGAGCACTCATGCTTGACTTGCTCCGGGAATACCACACTGCGGGAATTTTTCCTCGCAATTATGATCATCCCGACAGGCGTCGTCCCTGCTTTATTGACAAAAATGGCCGGATCTGTGCTGTGGGGTATTTAGTGGAAAAAACTGCCGGCCGGTCGGCTGCCTCAGCCATCAACGATCAATATCAGTATGATGACATTCTGGCTATGGACAGCAAGATGGTGACCGATTGGGTCGCTTCCAGCGGACTGACCCTGGAGGAATGCGCCATGATTCAACCCAATTATTCATTTCCTGTTGCTTCACCCTCCGATTTCAATTACATTTCCACCGCTTACGGTCTTTCTTCTGCTGTATTGGGCGGGTTCAATTTGTCACTCAATACCATTAACGCCATTCAGATTGCCACCGGGACGGGCAGCAAAACCGCTTCCATTATGGGAATGGCTTCCGGCGCCGGTCAGGTCATATTAGGTGCTGTGTCGTGGCCCAAAGAGCAAACAAAGCAGATCGGATTCAATGAATATACATTCACCAACGAAAGCCAAAAAACACTCTCCATCGTCAACATTGGATTGGGTACGGCGACAATGGCATTGAGTGCCTGGAATATGAGAACCCCCAAAAATAAGACATCGAAGTCGTCCTCCTGGGGCCTATATCATCACCCTTTGCCAGATAACCAAGTAGCTGTAGGAGTAAGCTGGTCGAAAACCTTGTAAATGAAGCGCTGGAAGGGGTGTCACTCCACCAAATTAATCAACACCCGGTAATCATCGTAGCGCGCATCTTCGCCTTTCATTTCCAATAGATCGAGCAATTGGCCGGCGTATAGTTCTTCGAGTTCGGCCTGGGTTTGTTTGCAACGCACTTCTATGTTGCCCTGTCGGAGTTGTTCTATGCGCCAGCGGTAGGTTTGCTGCATGCGCAGGAGGATGCGCTCGTTGATTTCCGTGTGATCGCTGCCGGGGCGAATGGGCGCAATTTCCTTGAATGCCTCGTTGTTCCGGGCCAGCAGGCGCGCTTTTTCCATGATAAAAAACGCCGTGTGCGCCCAGGCGCCATCGCCGGATGTCAATTTGGAATACAGCACCAATTGCAGGTCGGCCTCATTGCGGATACTGTCTTCGCGGTAGCCGATGCCGCGCCATTTGAGGTCGAGCACGGCCCGTTCGTCGCCCCGTTTCAATACCAAATCGGCGCGTCCGTGCAGGGCAGTACCTTCAAACGCGCCCTCTATCGGTTGCTCGGTACTTTCCACTTCCCAGCCGTTTTGGCGGATGAGGTGCATGAGGCTCCAGGCCGATTGTTTCACGCGGTTCAGAAACCCGATGCGCTCCGGCTCCCGCCCGTACAGGAGCAACACCGCGCCCTCGCGGGCCAGCAAAGTCTCAGACTCCTGCTCTACCCAGCGATCCAAATCCTGCCGAGTCCATTGCGCTGTATCCTGCTCAAAAAGGCGTTCGAAAAAGCGGTGCGCGAGGTTGCCCATAAGGGCTTCGTCTTTCACCAGGCTGAGGATGGAGGACTTGACCAACTTGATCTTGTGCCGGAATACCCACTGGTAGGGATAATACAGCAAGGTCTCCAGACTGGTAAAAGTCTCTTTTTCGCGCGCTTCGAGCTGACGATGCAGGTGGAGGTGCAGGAATGGACGCGGGCGACCCAATTGCCGGCGCTCCAATGTCACCGTTTCCGGCAGGTCGAAAAATGCGCCCCAATGCGCTCGCCCAACACCGCTGTCCACATTGAAGGTGATGCGGTCGAGGTTGGAGAACGCCGCCGAGAGGTCGCCGAAGAGCGGATGCGGTGGCGCGTCTTCGCCGTCGGTAGTTTGCGGAAGCAAAAGCACCAACCGCTTTTGGGCGGCCAGTACCGGTCGGCGGCGTTGCCACAGGAGGCGGTCATTTTGCTGCGCCGGACCTTCCAGATAAAGCCCCTTGGATGCCAGCCAGTCTAATTCCGGTTTGTACCAGCGCGAGAAAAAGTGATCGGGTTCTTTTTGGATGAAATTCCACCATAGCAGTTCCTCTGCCGGGTTTATCAAAGCGCCCGGCCGGGTAACGAACGGCAGATGGCCCTGTTCGCGGGGACTGAGTTGCAGCGGCGCCGGTTGATAAATGGTGCGCACGATGCGTTCCAACTCCAAATAGCCGAGTTGTGCTTCGGGCAGTACTTCGAGGAGTTCTACAATGCGGCCGGCCTGTTCTTTCAAGGCCGCAAGGGCGGAACCCGGCGAAGCATTGTCGTTCAAGGCTTCTTTGGCCCATTGCTCAATGTGGCGGTAAATTTCTACGGCTTCCGCTTTGGGCACGGCGCGGGAGGCGTCATAGCGCTTGCGTTCAAACCAGAAGCGATATTGCCGGCGCACTTTGGCAGGGTCGAGGCCGGGTTCGCGCGCGGCTCGGTGGTCCAATTCGTCGAAGTAACGGGCCACTGCAATGCGCCACCCCTCGCCATGCAAGCCGGGCGTTTGAGCCAGACTTTCCGCAATGGCGGCTGCCAAACCGTCCTCCAAAGGCTTTACAGCCAATGAAACGAACTCCATGATCTTGAACGGGTCCACCGGATTCCACAGGAAAACCGGTGCGAGTTTGAGCACCTGCAAAGTAGGGCGGGCCTGCGAGGCCGAGAGCAATCCGAGGCCGGGCAATCCTTCCTGCATAAGGGCAGCATCTAAAGCTCGACTGCGGTCGGCGATGAGGCACACGGGCCGGAACTGCTGGTTGCGGCGCGCCAATGCGGCGGTCCAGGCAGCCAGATCACAGTCGCGGCGGGCGCGGAGCAACAGCAGCGAGCCGTCACCCCGGAGCTGTCTCGCGGAATTCCGTTCCACGTCGGAGTCAGGTTTCGCGGAACGGAGTTCTGCGGCCCGTTGAAAATGAGCCAGATCCGTATCTGCTTCCGAAGGATGCATTTGCGGCAGCCACACAATAGCCGTGCCGCTCTCCGATAAAGCCGCAAACAAGCGCCGGAAATAAGCCGGCAGTAACTCCGGCGGCTCCACTACGCGAATTTCTTTCACAGGATGCGGCCGTGCCGGCAATACACCCGACACGGCCGCAAAGCGATCTGCAAATCCCGGAGCGAAGGGCTTGCCGTTGAGGCGACCCTCATGGAGCCGGCGCTCTATCCGGGCAATGGTATCTAAGCGGGCAGGCATGTTTTCCGCATCGGAAAAATCCCAGCCGGCGAGTAACAATTCATCTCTGTATTCCAGTAGGGCCGTAGCCGTGGCGAGCGGGTCGGCATGGAAGGACTCCGCAAAAAATGCTTCCGGCGCTTGCTCCAGATGCTCTTTGAGCAACTGTCGGTACTGCTCTATGCGCAAATATTCGTCTAAGGGTTGCGCCCCGGCCAAGCCGGTATGCGCTTCCAGCACATTGAGCAAGCCCTGCGGCCCCACATAAAATATACCGCCCCAGGGAGGCGCTTCCATCCGCCAGGGGTCGTCTTCCAATGCTAAGCCGAAATACAGGAGCATGGCATCAATCTAAGTACAGTTCAAATTCTACCCGGCGATTCTTATCGCGACCATCTTTATAGCGGTTGTCGGCGATGGGCTTCGACTCTCCGAATCCCTCGTGTAGCATCCGGGAAGGCGCAATACCCTTGGCGACCAAATAGTCGTAGCAGGTTTTGGCTCTGCTCTCCGAGAGCTTCTGGTTGGCGGGCGCTTCGCCGATGCTGTCGGTGTGCCCGCTGATGCGCAATTTGTAATCGGGATACTTTCGCATCAAATCGGCTACCTGATCAAGCACAGGGAAAGAAGCGCTGAGCAGGCTCGCTTTGCCGGTTTCAAACTGCACGTTTTTCACCGCGAGATCAAGTACGGCCTTATCCTCCTGTGCGATTACCGGGCAGCCGTTGTTGGAGGCCGGTCCGGGCGTATCTGGACATTTGTCCAACCGGTCGGCTACGCCGTCGCCGTCGCGGTCGGGGCAACCTCTAAGGGCAACCGGGCCTGCCTGATCGGGGCAGTCATCGTCTTTATCGACTATGCCGTCGCCATCGCGGTCGGGGCAACCTTTAAGCGCAGCCGGGCCTGCCTGATCGGGGCAGTCGTCATTTTTATCGGCTATGCCGTCGCCATCCCGATCGGGGCAGCCGCGGGTAGCTATGGGGCCTGCTTCATCGGGGCAGTCGTCGTCTTTATCGGCTATGCCGTCGCCATCGCGATCGGGGCAGCCGCGGGTAGCAGCGGTGCCGGGTTCGGTCGGGCAGTCGTCCTGCTGATCAGGAATACCGTCGCCGTCGGTGTCCGGACAGCCGTAGTGAATGGCAAGGCCGGGCACATCCGGGCAGCGGTCAATGGCATCTGGCACGCCGTCGCCGTCGCGGTCGCTGATAGGAGCCGGTTTCTCTTCGGCTTCGCCGAATTTGAGCATAATGCCGGCGCCGAGCATAATGTCGTCGCGCAAGTCTTTGAATCCCAGACGGTACTCTGCTTTGGTGCTGAGATAGGTGTTGTTGGCCAATCTGAAATTCAAGCCCAGACCGAGCGGCGCCGAGAGGTAGTAATCATCCATGTCCTGACTGACGCCGCCGATGCCGGCATACAGGTAGGGATAGATAAAAGAGCGCGGCCTGAAATATTTGAGTTGCAGGGTAGCGTCCAAACTCAGCATGGACGTGTTGCGGAAAGCCCCCTGATCGTTCAAAGGGAAATCGGCCCGACCGAGCCGCAGCGGTACGCCGAGGCTGAGTACATTGCCGAAGGAGTGGATGTACTCAATTTCCGCGCCGGATTGAAATTCGGCGCCGAGCCATTTGTTGCTGAGCGGAAATTGGAAATTGGTGCTTGTGAGCCGGGCAGCAAGCCCGCTAGGCGCTTTTTGGCTGTATGCGGCGGGTAAGGCTAAACATACGGCGCAGGCGAAAAGTAAAATCGTCCTTTTCATGTTGGTCCGTTTTAGTTATTGGATGGATTGACGGATGAAATTACAAAAAGTATTCACTTACTCCATCAACCCCCGGCCTTCTTTGACGATTTTTCCTTCTTTTATTAATATTTTCATCAAACGGTCGAGGATGCCGTTGATAAATTCTTTGCTTTTTTCCGTACTGTAGGTTTTGGAAACCTCTACAAATTCGTTGAGCGTGACCTTGGTGGGAATGGTGGGAAAGTGCGTCAATTCACACAAAGCCATTTTGAGCAGGATCATGTCAATAATGGCCACCCGGTCGGCATCCCAGTTTTTGAGCGTGGGTTCTATGAGGTCAAAGTATTCTTTGTCTTCCCGACAGGCTAATCGCAGCAACTGTTCGCCGAACTCCACCGTAGCTTCCCGCGAAGGGCGGTATTCCTCCAAAAAATCGGGCGCGGCGGGCAGGGCGCG
Source organism: Saprospiraceae bacterium (assembly GCA_019638385.1). Taxonomy (GTDB): domain Bacteria; phylum Bacteroidota; class Bacteroidia; order Chitinophagales; family Saprospiraceae; genus UBA2329. The sequence continues at coordinate 30,083 of JAHBTW010000015.1, forward strand.
GAGGGTTTTTTTGATGGCGCCCACGATGAGCGATTCGTCGTCTGTCCAAAGCGGATAGGCATCTTCCACAAAATCGTTGTAGGCTTCGTTGCCGAGGCACACTTTGAACAAGTGAACGAGGATGTTTATGTGGTCCTCCTTCGTAGGGTCGGGCAGTTCAAGATAGGCTTTGTATTCATCGGTTTTGGCAAGCTCCTGATACAGTTGGCGCACTTTGTCGTCCTCCGTCACCTTGTCCAATTTATAGGCGCGCAGCGTTCTTTGCAATTCTGCGTGATTGGACAAAGATTGCACCACTTCGTTTTCCGCAAGCCGGGGCGAGAAGGCGCGGTCTTCGTCGGTAGGGAGGTGTTTGGCTTTGCGGCGGGTATAATCAGTGGCGGCGTATTCGGCAATGCGCAGCAGGTACACCAATGTAAAAAGGTACAACTCAAAAGAGTTGCGCACGCTGGTTCGGTAGGCTTTCATTACTTCGTCAGGGCCGAGTTTTTCATCCCGGCTTTGGGCGTACAACACCTGCATTACTTTTACACGGACATTCCTGCGGCTTAACATGCGATTCGGATAAGAACTTTTGAAGGTTGCGACAAAGATGCCGGTTATTTCTGTAAATAACCGGTTTTTATTTTTTCGTAATCGGGCAGCTTGTTGAGATGCCATTTCATCACGATGCGTCCGTCTTTGAGCAACAACACGCCCGGATTGGAGCGGATGACGGTTTTGAGCATGATGTCATCGGCTTTGTACAATGGGTAATCAATGCCCACGATCTCTCCGAAAGACTTCAGCGTTTCCGTATCGGCGTAAGCCACTACGGCGCGCATGGTGTGGCCGTCTTTGGTAGCGGCTGCCGCCAACGGCGCTATTTTGTCTTTCCACTTGGCGAGGTACGAGGGCTTGTTGTACAGCTTGTAGCCCACCACGAGGAAGTTGTAGTTCTGGTCATACAGGATTTCGCCGGTCACGTCCATTTCATTGGTATCTACGATGTAGAAATCACTGATTTTGCTGGGAAGCAGGATGCGTTTTTCTACTTTCTCGGAGCCGCCCTTGCGAATGGTATCCCATACAAAAGGCTCCGATTGCACCTGGTCAAACTCCCATTCTTCTTTGGGATAGTTTTGATATTCTTTCAAAAACTGATCGTATTCAATGGTGCGCAGCTCGCCGCTTTTTATATTCTTGAGTTTGTAATGCGTGATCTCCACATTGTTTTGCGCCTCCAGTTCCAATTCTTTTTGCTGTGCAATGTCCACGCCTACCCGGAAGGGGCGGAAGTCAATGTGCGGCTCGGTCCAAAGGCTGTTGTTGAGGGTGTAAAGTATCAGGAAAGCAGTGAAAGCAGCCACCATGATGTTTCTCGCCTGCCGGCTGAACAAGTGATGCATGCGTTTGTGGCGAAACACAAAAACGAAGGCCGGGATGAGCAGGAAAATATCCTTGAGGAAAGAGACTTTGGGCTTCAGTTTCAGAAAATCGCCGAAACAGCCGCAATCGGTCACTTTCATGTTGGTTTCCACAAAAGGACCCCATTTGCCGAAGTCAAAGAAGTTGACGCCTGCCGGTACATGCCCTGTGAGGTAGGTGTAGCCGGTGAGCAGCGTGAAAAACGCCACGAGCAGCAGGAAAAGCCAGGCCGTAGTAGTGCGCAGCGATCCGATGATGAGCATGAGGCCCAGCACCATTTCCAACACAATCATAAAAATGGAAAGGCCGAGGGCATATTGGCCCATCCAGGGGAAAAGTGCGGAAAAGCGCTCTGCGCCCGCGCCGGCAAATGTGTACTGAAACTCGGCGAAGTATTGTTCCAATTTGAACGCCGTGCCGAGCGGGTCCACCGCTTTTACAAACCCGGAAAACAGAAACAAGGCGCCGCAGAAATTTTGCAAATAGCTGACCCACAACACCTGTATGCGTTTGGGGAAGAGGAAGTTGAAAAGCCCCGTGAGGACTGCCGCCGCGAGGGCGATGTACAAAACGAGTGTGATAATAGTCATGAGCAATTATGTTTTGACGTTGGCTTCATCCAATTTGATGAGCGCAAAAATAGCATAGTTAATGATATCCATGTAATTCGCGTCCAAGCCTTCCGAAATCAGCGTTTGGCCGCCGTTGTCTTCGATCTGCTTGATGCGCAATAACTTCATCAGAATCAGGTCTGTGTAAGAACTGGGCCGCATCTCGCGCCACACTTCGCCGTAGTCGTGGTTTTTGGCTTCCAGCAACTGAAGGGTTTGGCGGGCGTAGCGGTCGTAAAGGGCTTCGGCCTCGGCGATGTCCAATTCCAAGGGCGCATCTTCGGGCAGGTGTAATTGTACGAGCGCAATGAGGCAGTAGTTGACCAATCCCACAAACTCGGCGTCCATCGGGTCTTCTACCTTCTGATAGCCCCGCTCCTCAATGCCACGAATGCGCTTGGCCTTGATGTAGAGCTGATCGGTGAGCGAGGCCGGCCGCAGGATACGCCAAGCGGTGCCGTAGTCCCGCGTTTTGTGCAGGAATACGCTTTTACAACGGGCCAATATGTCGTGGAACTGAGCGAGGGTGTCTTGCACGAATCGGTTTTTGCGGCAAAGATACAATGTCATTTGCGTTTTTGTAGCCACAGCACAATTGCCCTGGCTCACCTTCGACTGGAGCGCGGAGATAGAAGTGGTGGAAGAGGGGGGCTTTCGGTTGGAAGATTTGGTAAAAAAACGATTTAAAACAACCCCACATACCCGATATGCACTTTGGGCGCGCTGAAATCTAAGGGCGTGCCGGAGCGCGTGCCGAGAGCGAGGCTGAGGCCCAGCAGTCCGGCGCGGGTTTCTAAGGCAATGCCGGCGCCGAAACCGTAAGGGAAGAATGTGTCCGTGCTTTCGCTGTTGCGGTCTTCTACGCGGGCCAGATCGGAAAAGGCGTAGAGGTAGGAATTGGCGGCGAGGAGCAAGCGGTATTCGGCAGTAAAGACAGTATAGTTGGAGGCGAAGAAAAACTCCTCGTCGAAGCCGCGCAGGAGGCGGTTGCCGCCGATGCGAAACTGCTCGTTGCGATAGAGGGGCTGGTTGGAAATGAGGTAGCCGCCCTGCAAGGCTAATTTCACGGCGCCGCTGCTGAAGGAAGGAAAATATTGCTCGACGTTAAATTCGATGCGGTATTGCGCGCTGCGCAGCGTGAGCGAATCGTACAACTCCCCCAGCCCGAGCGCTTCAATCCGGCTGTTGGGCCGAATGCGTTTGGCCCCGGCGGAAGCGCGCAACAAGCCTGCCCAACCGCGCCGCGGATTGAGCCGGTAATCCAAGCGCTGAACGGAAGTTTCCAATCCAAAAGCATTGACCGACACGTCTAATTCGGCGGGCAACCGGCGCGTATTTTGCAGCCGGACCTCATTGAAACTCAGCAGGCGCGAGCTGCGATTGCTCACAAAGGCTTTCCAATGAGAAGCGCCTTCGAGCTGGTAGCCGGCGCCGAGTTGGTATTCCAGGTTGAGGAAAGTGGTGTCGCGTTTGTAGAGGTGAAAACGGCCGTCGGCGCTGAACGGCAGTTGGAGAATGTAGGGGTAATTGGCCTGTACGGTCAGTTGTTGCGTTTCCGGGCGCAGGCGCTCGAATGCGGCGGCAATGCGTTCGCCTTTGCCGAACTGGTTTTGCAAATCGGCATTCATCGTGCCGGTGATGAGCATACGCCCTACCTGACTGCTATTGGGTAGCACCCCGATCAAAAAATCGAAGCGGCCCGCTTTGCGGTGATCTAAATAGAGATTGATATCGGCGGTTCCGTCGTCGCGAAAAAGCAGGTCAGGGTCTTTTTTTATTTCTACAAACGGGAGTTCCCGGAGCCGTTGCCGCATGCGCAGGATGCGGGAGCGATCGAATGGAGCGCCGGTTTTGAGGCCGAGAAATTGCGACAGGAAATTGGTTGACAGCCGCAGATTGCCCTCCATATTGAGTTGGCCGATGCGTACCTGCGGCCCCGGTTCGGCATATACATCGGCGCTGATGCCGCCCGGCTCCACGGCGATGTTTTGCAAGCCCACCCGCGCAAAAGGGAAGCCCCGGTTTTCATATCCTTGGAGGAGTTTGTCCTGCAATTGCCGCCAGGCCGCCCAGTTCAGCGGTTTGTTGGAAAACGCCGTTGGGCGAAAGCCCGCTTCTTTGAGGCGTTCGGGCGGAACCTCGCCTTTGTGCAACGCAATCCAGGCAAAGGGCGGCCCCAGATGCAATAGAGCCGTAAAAATGCTGTCGGTGCGCACTAAGGTATCCGCCGAAGCTTCGAGGTACGACTGATCGTGCAATTGTTTTAAAACGCTTTGCAACTCTGCCGCTACGGCAGTAGAATCACCGTGCGCGGTGCGGAATTTTACTTTACGGTTCAGTTCAGCCGGTTCCGCATCCGTCGGCAACAGGCGCAACACAAAGCCGCTCTGCGCTGTTAGGGAGCAGTGCAAACCACACGCAAGGAAAACGGAAAGGATAGTTTGCTGAAATGTTCTCACGATGTCCTAAACGGCAGAGGATGTGGAAGCGATACACCCGAAGCGATTTTTCAATGCCGACACTTGGCGTTTCACAGGCAGGGCAGTAGCTTTGCCCGCCGCAAAAACTCCGAAGACCTGAGACCGATTTGATCTTTAACCATTAAACAATAAAAATGGCCATACTCATTTTCATCATCGCACTTTGGTATTCAGGCTTGTTTTTCCAGAGTTTTTTCTTGCATCGCTATGCAGCGCATCAGAGTTTCAAGATGTCTAAAATAACGGAGAAGTTCTGTTTTGTACTTACCTGGATCACGCAGGGCGCCAATTATTTGAGCGCTTACGGCTATGGCGTCATGCACCGGATGCACCATGCTTTTGCCGATACAGAACATGATCCGCATTCTCCCAAATATGATTTGAATGCCATCGCCATGATGTGGCGTACTTACAATAAATATGCCGCGATCGTAAAAAGAAAGGTGCATGTGGACGAAAAATTCACCAAAAATGTACCGCATTGGGAGGGGTTCGACAAGTTTGCCAGCTCGTGGTATTCCAGACTTTTCTGGGGCGTAGCCTACACCGCTTTTTTCTATTTCTTTGCGACGGCATGGTGGCAATGGCTGTTGTTGCCTGTGACGTACTTAATGGCGCCCATTCACGGGATGATCATCAACTGGTTTGCGCATAAATACGGCTATACCAATTTCAAAGTGAGCGATACCTCCAAAAACCTGTTCCATTTCGACTGGCTGATGATGGGGGAGGCGTATCACAACAACCACCATAAGCATGGCGGGCGCCCCAATTTCGGCGGCGTAAGGTGGCACGAAATAGACGTTACTTATCAGATCATGTTGCTATTAGAAAAGTTGAAGGTCATCCAACTCAACCGGGTAAGCAGCCGGGTGAACAGAGAGATGTGATGATGTAACGCTTTTAGAAACTATTCACAATAGCCAGAAAATCCGCCGCTTTGAGCGATGCGCCTCCAATGAGGCCGCCGTCCACATCGGGTTGTTGAAACAACTCGCGGGCATTGGAGGGGTTGCAACTGCCACCGTATAAGATCGGTGTGGCGTCTGCAATATCTTGTCCGTATTGTTCTGCAATGAGTTGGCGGATAAAAGCGTGCATGTCCTGTGCCTGTTGCGGGGAAGCGGTCTTTCCTGTACCGATGGCCCACACCGGCTCGTACGCGATCACGACCTGCCGGAATGCGTCGGGCGAGAGGTGAAACAGCCCGCTGTGCAATTGCTCCGACACCAATTCTTCCTGCTTCTCTGCTTCCCGCACGTCGAGCTTTTCGCCGCAACAGAAAATGGGCCGCATGTTGTGCGCGAGTACGGCATCGGTTTTTTGTGCGAGCATGGCGTCCGTTTCAGCGAAGTACTCCCGCCGCTCGGAATGCCCGATGATGACAAAACCGACTTCGATGGACGCCAGCATTCGGGCAGATACCTCGCCGGTGTAAGCGCCGGCTTCCGCCCAATGGCAGTTTTGTGCGCCGAGGTAAATATTGGATATGCCGTGTATGATGTTGCCTATGTTATTGAGATGGATAAACGGCGGGGCCAGTACCACCAGCGTCTCCGTCGGTTGAAGGCGATCCGTAATTTCTCTCACCAAATCCCGGCCTTCCAGGTACGACAGGTTCATTTTCCAGTTGCCGGCTACGATGTGTTGTCTTTTTTGCATGATATGTGTTTTTTCGGTTGTCTGTTGTCGGTTGTCTGTTGTCGGCTTCATCCGCCGTAGCTTCCGGAATAGTCAAATGTACAATGTACAATGTACAATTTTTAATGTACAAATGCACAGGATCGGAGTAATTGAACATTGGTCATCGAACATTGGTCATTGAACATTTCTCTGCCCCTTTCTGTAATGATACAACTCCACCCCGCCGCCGAGTGCCAGCGCCGCGAGCATGATGGCGAGATTCCAGTACCAATCCAACGGCTTGCGACCGATTTCGATGTAAACGACGTTGTCAGAAACGGCATAGCGCTTTTGCTCTAATTCTTTGCTGCGGTTGCGCTCTTTGTCAATTTTCCGGGCGATGCCCTCCAATACGAATGCACCTTGAAGCGCGCAGGTACCCAGTTCCACACAGGCAGGATCAAAGCGTTGGCTCCATGCAATGACAGCAGGGCGCACGGTCTTTCCGGCGGCTACGCTGTCGGCTTGTGTTTGCGTGAGTACCGGATACGCCACTACGGGCTTGTAGCCTCTTTTCAGCGGTGGCGTGTGTACGAAATCGCCGCTGCGCCAGGCGCCCTCGGCCTTTATGTAGTCGGCATCGCCGATGCCTTTTTCCAGTACCTGTTCCATGGTATAGGTGCGCAATTTGTGCGTGCCTCCTACTCTGGAAATGAGGCTGCTGCATCCGTTGATGAACGCGACCACGCAGGTAAGTACAATGACGATTCGGAAGAGCATTTTTTTAATTTTTCGATGATATTCAACCCATTTGCCCCATAACCCATCCCATACTACTGGACATTTTTAATTTCACGCAACGCCGCAACGTTCAATTTTTAGACTCTTTTCGGCCAAAAAACAGGCGTGTTTGCAGCGCTGCATGACCCCATTCACTCCATTCCCCCTATCCCCTTCCAAGCATACCCGTTCAAAAAAACATTCTTTCCTCTTTCGGTCGGGAAGGCGTCGGAAAATTTCAATTCTACACCGGCAATGCGCGACAGGTCGGGGCGTTTGTGCGGCGTAATGACCACCAATTGATCCGAGTGCGTCAGCAATTGCATCACGAGCGGGTACAATTGTTTTTGCGGACACAAGTGCAGGGCAAAACTACATAAGATGGCCGAAAACTGTCCGTTCAATTTGCCGCGAATGACGTCCGCAAACGATAGCGGCCAACAAGGCGCGTCAAAATTTCGGCGATAAGCCGCCGCTGTAAAAGGATCGGATGCCGTGGGAAGCGGGTATCCCAATTCCTGCACGACCTTGCTTACCTCGCCGCTGCCGCAGCAAAAGTCCAATGCATGACTAAAATCAATGCGATGCGCGTTGCGGAGGAGCAATTCCCGGATTTGCGGGAAGTGAGGGTTGGCGTAATCAGCGCCTTCCGACTCATAGTAGCCCTCCACGCCCAGGTCGGCATAGCGGTTGCGGATGGCGTCCTCAGTTGGCCTGTTTGGCATCCTCTTTGGCATCGAGCCGGTCAAATTTTTTCACCTTCAAACGGCTCTTGAGCGGCATATATCGGTAAGGGCGCGCCTGAAAATCGGTAAACAGCGAATCGGCTTTGGCACTGAGGCCGGAGAGATCGTCATAAAGCGCTTCATCCTGGAGCATTTTGCCGAGCGTGCCTTCTCCGGCATTGATGCGGCCCATGATGCCGTTGACGTTGCCGATGGTTTTTTCGGTGGTGGCGAGGGTCGTTTGCAGTCGGCTCACGGTGTTTTTTACCTCGGTGAGCGTTTGTTGCAGATCGGCTTCTTTGAGTTGTGTGCTCATGGTGCTGAAGTTGTCAATGAGCGTATTGATCTCTTTTTCTTTGTTATTGAAATTGCCGGTGATGGAATTGAGATTGCCGAGGGTGCCGTCAATTTTGCCGCCGGAGCGTTTCATCAAGCCATCCAATTGGGCTGTGGCCGATTCCAGATTGGCCAAAGACTTGCGCAAATCCTGGACGCTCTCCGCCAAAGGCGTACCGCTTTCTTCACTGAGCAATTGTTTGTTGAGCGTGTCCAACAACTCGCTAAAACCGTTTTTGATAGAGGCCATGTAGCTGTCGAGGCTGCCGTCGCCGCCCATAACGTAAGACATAAATCCTTGGTTTTCACCAATAAGATAGTCGCCCGATTTTGCACAGTCGTCGCCGGAACACGGGGTATCGTATTTGAGCATCACACTCTTATCTCCCATAAAGCTGGTGCTTACAATAACGGCGCGGGTGTTTTTCGGGACTTGAATTTCCCGATTGAGGTCGAGTACCACCACGATCCTTTTGTTCGGGTCGTTGGGTTTCATATAAATATCGGTTACCACACCGACGGGAAATCCATTGATGGTAACATCGGTAGCTTTTTTCAGCAGGTCCACGCTGGGATATTCCACATAATAGGTGTTGGACGCGCGGAGCAGGTTTCTACCCATGAGAAACTTGTAGCCCCAAAACGAGAGGGCAATGGTAACTACTGCGAGAATACCGATCTTAACTTCACTTGACATAATTGATTTTTGGTTGTGGTGGTCATTTCGGGTGGTAAAGGTAGGAAATCCCTTTCCAATGAACGAGATTTTGAAGTCAATTGGAATGGCGGAGCGCTTCCTCCACGCTGATGCGGGCGCCGTTGCGATAAGCCGTTATGAATGCGCCGGAGAAGCCCCGTGCCTGTGCTCTTGTTTTCACTTCCTGCGCCTGTGTGTAGGTGGCAATGTTGCGAATCTGATATTTATACCGGTTGTCCTCTTTTACCTCCTCTATTTTGTATCCTACATTTTCCCATTCCGGGCGGCTCAAATCGGCGGGAGCGGCTGCTGCTGCGAGCTGTACGCAAAACTGCACGTTGTTTGTGCCGGCGGCGCCGGTGCGGGCGTTCATTGGCGCGGGCGGTTCGGCAGGCGATTTTACGCCGATGACTTTAGGCGCATCCGTTTCCGGCCAGGAAGCGCTCCGGGTTGCGGGCTGCGGGGGCGGCGCCACGTTCTCCATCGGTTTGGCGGCCTCAATTTTATCCAAAGGGATGCCCTGCGGTTTTGAATTGACGGCCACGCTTTTCGGCGCTTCCGGCACAGGGGGCTTTGAAGCGGTTTCAACGGTACGGGGCGGCGCGTCGTACTTGGGCGGCAGCGTTGCCTCACCGCCTTCGAGCTGGGCGCGGTATTGAGTAAACGCATTGAGAATAGCGTCCGATATGACGGTCTGACCGTCTTCTTTTTTGAGGAAATTTTCCTCGTCTTTGTTGCTCAAAAAACCGATCTCGATGAGCGCCGAGGGCATGGCAGTGCCTTTGAGCACTACGAAACCAGCCTGACGCACACCCCGGCTCTTGCGGCCTATTTGGGCAAATTGTTTTTCCACCAAATCGGCAAAAATGATGCTTTGCTCAATGAAAGCATTCTGAAACATGCTAATCATGATATGGCCTTCGGGCGAATTGGGGTCGTAGTCGTAGTGCTTTTCGTAATCATCTTCCAACAGGATGGCGGCGTTTTCGCGCTTGGCTACAGAGAGGTTGTGCTCGGCAGTGTGGAGGCCCATGACGTAGGTTTCGGAGCCTTGCACCGACGCGCGTCCGGGCATGAAATTACAGTGGATGGAGATGAAAAGATCGGCGTTGTTGCGGTTGGCAATGGCGGCGCGCTCGTGCAGCGGAATGAACACGTCGGAGTCGCGGGTGAGGATGATGCGGAGGTCGGGGTGCGCAGCCTGCATCACAGCGGCGAGGCGTTTGGCGACCGCCAGCGCAATGTGTTTTTCGCGGCTGTCGCTGCCGAGGCAGCCCGGATCGTGCCCCCCATGCCCGGCATCAATGACGACGGTGCGCATTCGATGGGGTTCAATATGATTTTGTTTGATAATTTTGGCCGCGCTTAGCGAAACGGGCGCCCAAAAAAGGATCAATAAGAAAACGTTAAACCAAGTGAAAGCAGGGCGCGTTTGTGCGGGCCGGCTCGTTTGCACTGGGAGTTTTTCGGATAGTATGTTCTTCATGGCGTCGTTCCCCTTTTTGAGGTTTTTTTTGTGGCAGCTTTTCTGTTCGGTCGTGCAAATTAAGTTCATTTACCACTTGAAAACAAAGAAGTTAGGCATATTTTTCCTTTTTATCTGCATGGCCGTTGCGCTATCGGCGCAGCAATTCCCGCCGGCCGACAGCCTGCGCGCGCCCGCAGATTCCATTCCGCCGCTTCCCGATTCTCTCTTCCTCAACGCGAATGACATCCTCTTCTCCAAAGATTCTTTGGACGCTCCGGTGGAGTACGATGCCCGCGATTCTATGATTTTAGACATTGCCGAGCAGAAGGTTTATCTCTACGGCGAAGCGATTGTGAAATACACGACCATAACGCTCAAGGCCGACTTCATTGTTTATGATTGGAAAACCAGCATCGTGACCGCCGAAGGGCTGCCCGACAGCACCGGACGCATGGCCGGTTTTCCCGAATTTACCGAAGGAGAGCAAACCTTCAACGCCAAACGCATGCGCTACAATTTCCAAAGCGGCAAGGGTATGGTGTATGATGTGACCTCTCAACAGAACGACATCATCATTCACGGCGAACGCTCCAAGTTTGTGCGCGGAGGTGTGCCGGGCGCCGAAGAAGAAGAACAGGCACGGGATGTAATTTACAGTCACAACGGCTTGTTCACCACCTGTACGGCCGAACATCCGCACTTCGGCATCAGGAGTAAAAAAATGAAAATCATCCCCGAAAAATCGGTCATCGTAGGGCCTTCGCATTTGGAAATCATGGGCGTGCCCACCCCCGCCTGGCTGCCTTTCGGCTTTTTCCCTATTCCGGGCGGCAAACAAACCGGGCTGCTCTTTCCCAACGATTACGACTACAACCCGCAGTGGGGCTTCGGCCTGCGCGATATTGGCTGGTATTTCCCCCTCGGCGAGCACCTCAACCTGCAATTGCGCAGCAATATCTACCCCTTTTCCGGTACCTGGGGCATCAGCACCATTGCCGACTACCGCAAACGCTACAAATTCTCCGGCGGCCTCACGGTGAACTACGATTCGCAGGTGGCCGAAGCCGCTGACGGTGCAGTGAATCGGATCAAGTCCTTTGGGTTCAATTGGCGGCACAATCAGGATCGGGCGGCGCATCCCAGCCGCACCTTCGGCGGCAGCGTCAATGTGCAAACCAATAACAACCAGCGCTTTCGCCGCAACGATGCACAAAACGTACTCCAAACACAGTTGAACTCCAGTCTTTCCTACAACAAAACCTATCCCGGCAAACCGTACAGTTTCAACGCCAGCTTTACCCACTCCCAAAATGCGCTCACCCGCGAGATGGTCATCAATTTTCCCAATGTGCAGTTTCTCACGCAAGCCCTGTACCCCTTCAAACGCAAAGAAAGAATCGGCAAAGAGCGCTGGTACGAATCCATTGTGATGCGCTATACCGGCGAGGCGAGCAATCGCTTCAACACCACGGATACCACCTTGTTTTCGAGCCAAACGCTGGAGAATGCACAGTTCGGCGTGCGGCACACCGCGAGCGCGGGCACTTCGTTCAAAGTGTTGAAATTCTTCAATCTCAACCCCGGCGTCAACTACAACGAGGTGTGGTATCTGCGCACCATCAACCGCGAGTTTATTCCCGGTCTCGAAATTGATACCATCATTGATCAGGGGGTGGAGCGCTACGACACCATCCGGCTGGGGCGCATAGAGCAGATGCGGCAAAGCGGGTTTGCGCCCTGGCGCAGCTTTTCGGCCAGTCTGTCGCTCACCACACAGGTGTTCGGCACCATGCGGTTCAAAAGCGGTTTCATACGCGGCCTGCGCCATGTGATGAAGCCCAGCGTGTCGCTCAATTATTCGCCCAACTACCTCAATCCCAATCTCGGCTATTTCCCGATGGTGCAGGATTCGGTGAATGCCGAACTGATGCGCATTTATTCCATATTTGAAGGCGGGGTATATGGAAGCCCGCCACAGAGCGGCAGGCAGATGGGCTTGTCGTATTCGCTCAACAACATCTTTGAGGCCAAGTTGCGTTCGCGAAAAGATACGGTGGACCGAAAAATAAAGCTGTTTGATAATTTGATCGTCAACGGCTCGTACAACTTTGCCGCGGATTCGCTCAAATTCAGCGAACTAAGCGCATCGGGTACGGCCCGGTTTTTCAAAGGAATGACAACCTTCGGCATGGGCGCGGCTTTTGATCCGTACATTACGGACGAAGACGGTCGCCGCATCAACACCACCGTGTGGGCCGACCGCCGGCAACCTTTGCGTTTTGTACAGGCCAATTTCCGCTTCAATACCAGTATTACCGTGGGTAAAATCCGGGAGATGTTTCAGGGGAAAATCCCGGAAGTCATTGACGATTTGCGCGCGCAGCAGCCCGCCCCGACGCCCGCCACCAGAAAGGAGGAGGATTTTCTGAGCCTGTTTGAAAATTTTAACCTCAATCACAACTTGGTCTTTGACTGGCGCTACGGCATTGACGGGGTCTTGAGTTTCCGAACGGTTACCAACTCCATCAATGTGCAGGGCAGCATCAAACTCACGCCCAACTGGAACATCAACGTGGGCAACTTCGGCTACGACTTCCAACTCAAAGGGCTTTCGTTTCCCTCTTTCGGGTTCAGCCGCGATCTGCACTGCTGGGACATGGGTTTCAACTGGCAGCCTACGCGCGGCACTTACAACTTTTACATTGCCGTGAAACCGGGCACGCTGGAGTTTATCAATTTCCCTTACCAGCAAAACAACCCGTTCACGACCGGCGCTTTCAGGTAAGTTGTATCAGTCCTCCCCACCCGTTTCGCGGTTTTTGTACGCCTCATCGAGGGCATTGATGAGGCGCGGCAGGTCGTAATACGCATCGGGCAACAAATGCGTTTTGCCGCTCTTTTCTTCTAGCACTAAGCTCCTGACCGTCTTTTTGGTGATGCCGGGATTGACCCAGGATTGGCTGCGGTCTTCCCGAATGAGGTATCCGCGCAGGTCGCTGAAGAGGATTTTTTTTTTGCCAATCAACACAGCCTTGCTCGTAACGGTAACCTGCCGGAATTTGGCGGCATTCACTGCAGTGCCCGCCGCGCTGAACAGCGAAATGAGGAATGCAAAAAAAAGCAACATGGATAGCAGCATTCTGCGATTTCGCTCTATGTCTTTGGCTTTCAACAACAACCACAGCATCAGGCCGCCTGCCGTCAATGCGCACAGTAATGCGAGCGCTATCGGCCCGGCAGGGTTGTTCAGCGGTTCAAAAATTTCCATGGTATATATTTTCAGAATCCTTGCACATTCATCACGGACACTCGCTGAAAAATAACATCGTTACTCAATAGCGTCCCTTGTTGCTGAATAGCAATAGCTGCAATGATGGAGTCCGGCAATTTGATATTAAAAATTCGGCGTATTTGAATAATTTTTTCTATCAAAACGGTATCCGATGCATCCAGACCAATCACCTCTACGCGGTTTTTAAAAGCCGTAAATAATGCTTCATCCGATTTGGAGAGATTGGCAAAGGAGAGAAATTCCAATTCGACGATAATGGGGATACCAATCCAAGTAGCAGTTTGAAGTAGTTTCCCCACACTCGAATTCCCGTTCAAAAGGGCAATTACGGCATTTGTATCCAACAGGAATCTACCATTCATCTCTCAACAGGCGTTGTTGGCCGACAGCATCCCCTTTCCACTCCAATTTTCCAACGAGGTCAGAGAAATCGTACTGTGCCGGTTTCGATTGTGCGGTTTTTTTATTAGAGGAGGATTGAACAACCGTTACATAGTCGAGTGTCTTCAGGAATTGCAGGAACAATTGGTAACGGCCTTCTTTAACTTTTATGATCACTTCTTTCATGTCAGCTATTTTAACTGATTACAAAGGTAACTATTTACTAAATAGAAAAATAGAATCATAGCGGTTATGAACCTCAATCCAGATACCGCTTCGTCAGCCCTGCGTACGCATCAATCCGGCGGTCGCGGAAGAAAGGCCATATACGGCGCACGGCTTCGGTTCTTTGTTTATCAATATCAATAACGGCGTGGCAGGCTTCATCGGCGGGCGCCTGAAAAAGGAGTTCGCCTTGCGGACCGGCTACAAAACTCTGTCCCCAAAACTGAATGCCGTTGGTGACGCCCGTCCAGTCGGGTTCATGGCCGGTGCGGTTCACGGCAACGACGGGCAGGCCGTTGGCCACGGCGTGTGCGCGCTGCATGATTTGCCAGGCGCCGAACTGCCGCTCCTTCTCCTCTGCCGAGTCGGTTGATTCCCAGCCGATGGCGGTGGGGTATATCAGCATTTCTGCGCCGGCCAGCGCCATGAGCCGGGCCGCTTCTGGGTACCATTGATCCCAGCACACCAACACGCCGAGCTTGCCGACGGAGGTTTGAACCGGTTGAAAACCCAGGTCGCCGGGCGTGAAGTAAAATTTTTCGTAATACGCCGGGTCGTCGGGGATGTGCATTTTGCGGTATTTGCCGGCCACGGCGCCGTCTTTTTCAAACACAACGGCGGTGTTGTGGTACAGGCCGGGCGCGCGTTTTTCAAACAAAGAAGTAACTAGCACCACCCCGTACTCGCGGGCGGCGGCGGCAAAGCACTCCGACGCAGGGCCGGGAATCGGCTCGGCGAGGTCGAACTGGTTTACATCCTCCGCCTGGCAAAAATAAATGCCCGTGTGCAGTTCCTGCAGCACCACCAACTGTGCGCCCGCTTCGGCGCAGTGGCGTATGCCGGCGAGGCTTTTGAGTATGTTGGCTTCGGTGTCCGGAGAGCAGGATTGCTGCACGATGCCGACTTTGAGTGTAGTGTTCATATTGGTCATAGTTATTATGGACAAAGGTAAGGTATTGGTTGTGCCGGGAAGACACGAAGGCACAAAGACTTTGTTTGCAAACAAAAGAATTGCCGTAATTTGCCCTTCTCTAACCAAAGCGACTACTATGTTTCGGCTGCTGTGTTCTTTCGTTTTCCACCAACTGATGCGCTGGCGCATCGAGGGCAATTTTCCCTTTCACCTGCCCAAATTCGTCATAGCGGTAGCGCCGCACACCTCCAACTGGGATTTCCCAATCGGCATTATGGTGCGCAGCATCCTTCGGCATGCCGACCTGAAATTCGTGGGCAAGTCATCGCTGTTTCGGCCGCCGTTCGGGGCGCTGTTTCGCTGGCTCGGCGGCTACGCGGTGGATCGCAACAAAAACACCAATTTCGTAGATTCAGTAGTGGCCATTTTCAATCGCGAACCGGAGTTCCGGCTCACCATTGCGCCGGAAGGCACCCGCAAAAAAGTCGATAAGCTCAAAACCGGCTTTTATTACATCGCCGTGGGTGCACAGGTGCCCATCGTGCTCGTGCAGTTCGACTATGCCAACAAGCGCGTCTTCGTAGCCGATCCGTTTTATCCTACCGGAAACGCCAAAGAAGACATCGAACAGATCACTGAGTTCTTTCGAGGGGTGCGGGGGTTTCATCCGGAGAATGGGGTGGGGTGAGAGTTAATAGCTGCAAGGACGCAATTCCGAATTGACGCATACATGTTTGGACGGACATATGAGACAGGATGATAAGTGTTCCTGCAGCGGCTCTATGCTCCATGCTCCATGCTCTATGCCTACATCCCCAAGAACACCACCTCCTTACCTTTTCCAAACCCCCACCCAGATGCTCCCGTTATTTCTGGCCGCCACCACGGTATGTTGCCCTTTCGCCTGCATCACCGCCGCATCCCGTACCTGTCCTTGCAGGCACAGCCCCGTAGCCTGCGCCTCCTGAAAATGGCCCTTGCCGTCGCCCAATAAGAGGCATCCGAGCGAGGCATCCATGCGGCCGATGGAAGGCTGGGTTTCGTAAAAATTGCCCGCTAACAGTACATCCGGGCGGCCGTCGGCATCAAAATCGCTCACTGCAACGGCATATACCGGCGCCAACTGGGCTGCGGTAGGCAAGGGCTGCGCGGCATATCGGCCATTGCCCGTGTTCTCCAAATACATAGAAGCGAAAGTGACCGCTTTGCGCGGAACGGCTTTGCTCAAGAGATTTTCTGGGAAAATATCATGGAAAGCCGCACGGGCAAAGCCCCGGTAATCTGTATATTGCTTTTTGATGCTGACCATTTGACGGGCCAACTCGTCGCGACCATGAAACGAATAGAGCTTGCCCTGTTTGTACCAGGCCATCACCGGGTCGGTGCTGCCGTTGCCGTCAAAATCGGCGGCATAGAGGTAGAGCGGTTCCGTTACAGTGGGTTGAAATTCGCTGTTCAGCCCCCAGTTGCCGGCCACCATGTCCATATCGCCGTCGCCATCGGCATCGAACAGGGCTACGGCACTCCACCAGCCCTCCGTATCGGGTAGTTCGCTGCGCAGGGCCTTTTCGTTTTTAAACACAAGCAAGGTGATCGGCATCCAATGCCCCACCACCACGAGCGTCTGCTGCCCCGCATCCCAGGCCGCCGCCGTTACCATGCCGGCTTCCGCCAATTCAGGGGCGACCTCGGCGGTCACATCGGTAAAAATGCCTCCGTCGTTGCGAAACAAATAACTGCGCGGCGCTATGCCGTACTGATGCGGAACCGCATAGCTGCCCACAAATAAGTCGAAGTCGCCGTCGCCGTCGAAGTCAAACGGAACCACGCAACTACCTTGCGCATGTATTCCGGGCAGGGCCTGCGCGGCCCGCCGGAAACCGCCTTTGCCGTCATTGAGATAGAGTCGGTCATCAGAAGGCTCCACGGCCCCGCCGCTCACAATGTACAGGTCGGGGCGCCCGTCGCCGTCGGCATCAAAAAAACAGGCTGCCGCATCTTCGTACAGGGAGTCTTGTTCCAATGCGGGAATCGCTTTTCGCCGAAAGGCGCCGCCGGGCGTTTGAAGGTACAATGCGCCGGCTTGCCCCCGCGCGCCGCACACAAAGAGGTCTTCCAGTCCGTCGCCATTGGCATCGCCGCGCGCCAATCGCGGGCCGGGTGTGCTCGCCATGAGCGGCATGAGTTTTTCCCGGTCGAAGTCGGATGGCTCATCTTCGACGTGTACAAAATCCAGACCGAGCCGATCTTTTTGCTCCACCAACCGGAGCGGCGTTTTTAGTTTTTCAAACCAGTTGGGAAGGCGGTCTGTCGCAAGCGCATCTTGTTGGCGCAAAGTCAGTTTTTGGCCGGCGGGTACATCGCGCAGCACTTGCAGCTGCCCATCGGGCCACACCACGAGGAGCGAGTCTATGGCCTGCGCCTTGCCCAACCCGAAATGCAAACCCGGCGCTACGGACGATTGAAATCCCCGCGTGCTGAAGTGTTCCTGTACCTGCATCTGCCCGGCACAGGCAATGACGACTTTCGCGCCGATGCCGAACCGGTTCAGCCCTTCGCCTTCCAACTGCAAGGTCAAGTGTCCGTTGCCGGAGCGGCCGGCGGCCTGGTTGCGAAACAGCGTTGCCTCCGCGTTGAGGTTGTTCACCACGAGGTCGAGGTCGCCGTCATTGTCCAAATCAGCATACGCGGCGCCGTTGGAGGAGCCGCTCCAATTCAATCCAAAAGCAGCGGATACATTGGAAAAGGTAAGGTCGGCATTGTTGCGGTAGGCGTAGTTGGGCATGGCGCCGGAGGGCATTCGGGCGGCCATTTCGAGGTCGCTTGCATTGCGTTGAATTTGCTCGTTGGAAATGAAGTTGAGATAGTCCAAATCATTGAGCCTGCGCCAGATACCGTTGGAGATGAAGATGTCTTTCCAGCCGTCGTTGTCCATGTCGAAGAAGAGCGCCGCCCAACTCCAGTCGGTAGCCGCCACGCCGGCCAATTGGCCGATCTCGCTGAATCGGGCCGCTTGGCCGTCGCCGCACAGGCCGCGATTGAGTTGCAGCATGTTGCGCGGAAACTGATAGTGGTAGCCGTAGCTGAGTTTGAACTGGAAAATGTTGTAAGGATCGGCGCCGGCCGATTGTTTCATAACAAACTCTTCCTCCGGTTTCATGTCGAGCGTGATTACGTCAATGAGGCCGTCGTTGTTGAAATCGGCCAGATCGCTGCCCATCGAAAAGTTGCCGGCGTAGCTCATGGATTCGGCGAGGGCTTCGCGAAAAGTGCCGTCGCCGTTGTTGTAATAGAGGTAATCGTTTTCGTGAAAATCGTTGGAGACATAAATGTCGGGCAGGCCGTCGCCGTTGAGGTCGCTGATGCCCACGCCGAGGCCGTATCCGATGCGGCTGCCGTAGATGCCGGCTTGTTCGCTCACATCGGTAAAGCGGCCGTTGTCGTTGCGGTAGAGGCGGTCGCCGGCGAGGGCGTCGCGGCGGTCGCGAATGGTAGCCGGGCCGTAATTTTCGGCAGCATGTACGGAGTGGTTGAGAAGGTACAAATCGAGGTCGCCGTCGCCGTCGTAATCAAAAAAAGCGGCTTGCGTGGAAAACCCCGCGAAGTCTAATCCGTACTCAGCGGCGCGCTCCGTAAAAGTGCCGTCCCCATTGTTGATGAATAGTTGGTTCTGCCCGCGAATGTGTTTGTATTGCCCCACCTGACACACATAGATGTCAAGCCGGCCGTCGCCGTTCACATCGGCCATAGCCACCCCGGTTTTCCAATCGCCGGCGCCGGCCACGCCTGCGGATTCAGTCACATCCTCAAAGCGAAAATCGCCGCGATTGAGGTACAGCCGGTTCGGACCCTGATTGGAAGTAAAATATAAATCCACCAGTCCGTCATTGTTCACATCGCCCGCCGCCACGCCGCCGCCGTTGTAGAAATACAGGTACTGAATGATATTGAAATCGGCGGTTTCCGTCAGGTCATTGCGAAAGGAAACGCCCGTTTCGCGAGCGCTCATGGTTTGGAAAAGCGAGGCTTCCCCGGCCGTAGGCGATTGCGTGCAACTCTGTGCCAGGCTCAAAAGTGCCGGTAGTGCAAAAAAGCGGAGCATGGAGATGCCACGAAGAAGCGCACCCGTGCCGCCGTCGGCGGGAGATGCAATGGTTGTTGATGTCATGTCGCTGTGTCTGGTCGGAACAAAGGTAGCGAATAGCGCTTCTTTACCCGACTCAAAACTTCAACTCGACGCCCAACATCACCGTGCGAGCCATAAAGTACGTTCCCGCCGGCGGCTCCGGCCCCGGGGAAATGGCGTTCATTCGGGGCGCTCCGTATTGGGTCGGGATATGCCCGAAATTCATTATTCCCTGTTCGGCGCTTCCGAGCAATACATCGGGATCGCCGAAGCGATACCGGCTGAGGCTAAACAGATTCTGGCCGGTTACATAAAAACGCAGGCCCGAAATCCACTTCCCTTCACGAACCGGCAAGGTGTAGCCCAATACGACATTTTGGAGCCGGATGAAAGAAGCGTCGCGCACAAAAAAATCGCTGAAAAAAGGAAAAGACTGCAACGCATCCAAGGGCGCCTCTACCGCTGCGGTGTTGAGGTTGTAATTGTTTATCGTAATTCGGGAGCTGGTTTGTACTTCGATAGAACTTGCTTTTGAGTGCCCGATGAGGCCGTCGAAAAAGATTTCCGCGTCGAGACGGCCCAGCCGAACGCGGTTGGCGATGCCAAACCCCATCTGCGGCATTGCCTGCGCAACAGGAGCGGCCTCGGCGCTGAGGTCCCACTGGCCATTCGGCGTAATGCTCCGGAATTGCGGCGCCCATATCCGGCCGAAGTCCTGATTTTCTTCAAGCCGGAAAAGGAAATTTGTTCCGGTGCTGCCCAAATTCCCAAACAAAGAGAACGGCTCAAGCTCATAAGGCGCACGGGTGAGCGTGCCGATGCGGGTGCGCCCCCACCAGCTATTCGCAACAACGCTCCAGGAAAAACGCTCCTGAGAGATGATGTTGCCGCCCAGCACGAGGTCTATACCGGTATTGGTCAGGTCGGCCACATTGGCATAGCGGTTGGTAAAGCTCAAGTCGCCTGTGCCGGGAACGATCATCGGCTCAAACACCCGGCGAATGACACCCTCCGAGCGGCTATGGAAAAAATCGAAGCTGAGATAAAACAGGCGGTTCTTGAGTGCAATATCAAACCCGGCATTCAATTCTTTGCGCATCTCGCGTTGCAGGTTTCTGTTGCCTAAATGCAGCGGCGTTTGAGAGGGCTGAAACGCGCCGTCATAATAAAAAGGAACCCCCTCGCTGAAGGTGAGGAGCGATAAAAAGCTTTGCTGCGGCACGTTTCCCGCCAAGCCGTAGCCCACGCGCAGGCGCAGGTCGTCTAATGCATCGGTCTTAATTTTATAGCTGCCTTGCACGGCGGGCATGAAGGCCCACTTGTTGTTTTGCCCGAGGCGGGAGGACCCCTCATGGCGTGCCGTGACGACCACGCTTAGCCCATTGTCCAGATCGAGACGGGCCTGACCCCACCAAGCGGCCATTTCGTGTACGTTTCTGGTGCGGCGTCCAGTGCCTTCTTTGTAGCGATCTGGCGACAGCAGTGCTTCGTAACTTACGGTGGCATCCACAAAGTCGCGGCCTGTGAGCCCCTCTTCATCAAAATCAATGCGTTGCCAGGAATAGCCGCCCATCATGCGCAGTTGCTTTTCGCGTAAGGGGAGCGTGTATTCCAAAACAGTCTCTGTATGCTGGTTGACGGCATCATCGGTGAAGCGCTGTGCTTGCCCGTTTTGCGTCAGTCCAAACAAAAACTCTGTTTTGGGTGCTGCAATGCCTCTGAGGCTGTTGTATTCCTGCCGGCCATACCGGCTCGACAATTGCAGGCCGGGCGCGATCTGGAAAGCACCCCGCGCCTGTGCCGTGGCCACGGTTTGTTTGCTCTCGTTGGTAATTTGTTCCACCAAACTAACCGGATTGGCTAAGCCGAAATTGAGTATTTGAGCATACCCGCCGGTGCTGAGCGCCGTGTCGGAGCGCACGGGCATAGTGGGATTGTACACCGTTGCCAAGCGGAATACATCGGTGACGACATGCCGCCCTTCGCGATTGGTATAGGCCAGATCGGCGCCAAGGCTGAGCCGGTCATTCAACAGGCGCTGCTCAAGGCCCAGCCGAGCGTTAAACTGTGTATAACCGCTGCTCCGCGCGACACCGTCCGTATCCCGGAAGTGCATGGACAAATTATAGTTGCCATTTTTCGCGCCCTGTGCCAATTGCACCTGATGCCATTGGCTGAAGCCCGTGCGGGTGACCTCGTCTATCCAATTAGTTGAGCCTGGGAAAATAAGATCGGGGCGGAAAAAGGGCGTTCCCGGATCGCTGTAAGTACGACGAAACTGCCCTGCGTCCATCATGGACGGCCTTTGTGCAACTGACTCTGTGGCCAATGCGCCCCGGTAGCGCACGCGCAGCCCCGGCTCCTGTCGGCTATGTGTATTGATGAGAATAACCCCGCTGCCGCCGCGTAGGCCGTACCGCGCCGAGGAGGCTGCATCGCGAAGCACCGTGATGGATTCAATATCTTCCGGGTCTATGGCGAGCAGCGAAGTCTGCGGGAATCCATCCACCACGATGAGCGGTTCGGCATAGCCCTCGCCGAAGGTGTGCAGGCCGCGCAGCCGGCTTTGGAAGTGCCCGTTGGGGTCGCTCCCCGGCCGCGAAATGAGCAGGCCGGGTACCCGCCCCTGAATCAATTGCAGCGGAGTGTGAATCACTCCTTTATTGAAATCTTCTTTCTTTAGGACCGAAACAGCCCCGATGTAGGGGGCAGCAGGAACAGAATCCACGGAATCCTGTAATGCGATTGAACCGGACTGGGCAAACATGCCGAGGGGCATTGCGGCTAGTATTATCAGCGCTAAGCGGGTAATGTTTGTTTTCATAATCTATTTTTGAGTTATCGAATTAGAAATACCTCACCGGTTTGGAGGCTGAGCCGCTCATCGGCAAAGCGGAGCCGGAGCACCCACACATAGAGACCCTGCGGCATGGCCCGGCCTTTTTGCCGGCCGTTCCAGCCATGTACAGGGTCATTCACCGTGCCGCCGCTGCTCTCAAACACCACGCCACCCCAACGGTCGAACACCTGAAATTGCTCCACGGTAATGCCCGGCGGCCCCTGCGCATAAAAAATATCATTGATTCCGTTATCGTCGGGGCTGAACGCAGTGGGCAGGTAAACCGGAATATCGAAAATTACTTTTACCGCCACCTGATCTTCTGCGGTGCAGCCATATTCGTCGGTAATGGTAACGGAATAAACAGCGTCTTGCAGCGGACTAACAACGGGTCCGGGGCAGGTGTTGCAATTCAATGAATCGCCTGGATCGGCCCTCCATTGATACTGCAACGCACCGGCGGCGTTGTGCCGAACCGATAGCCGCAACTGCCCTCCCAATTGTATTTCCCGGTCGGGCCCTGCATCGGCCCACAGGCCGGAACTGATCTCCTCCACAAAAATCGTATCCCGGTAAACGCCGCAGTCGCTTTCTGTTTCCACCCAGTACAATCCCGGAATAGATACGCGAATGCTTTCAGCGGTATCGCCGGTGCTCCAACGCCAGGGGCCGCCTTGCAATGCCGGCCGCAGGGTGGTCTCTATGCCGGGGCAAATCTGTATCCGGTTATCGGAAAACAATTCCGTTTCGGAGCGAATTTTCACGAAAGTGGCATCGCCGGCTTCGATGGTATTGGGGTCGTCGCTGCGCAATATTTGACCCAGCCCCAAAGGGAAATTACCGGCAGAGGCCCGGCTCCCGTATAGTCCGGCAGGGGCATTTGCTACCCGCACGCGAATGACCACCGAGTCCTTTCCGAGCAATACCTGCATGCCGGTGGCGTCAAAAATATGGGAGCCTACGCCGCTCTGGATCGTGCCGGAAAACGGTGGCCGTTCTATGCTCGTGATGGTAAAAATATCCGGGAGGGTGTCGGTGAGGCGAATCTGGCCGTAAGCAATAGCGGCAGTATTGTCGAAGTGATAAGTTATGGTCAGCTCTGAGCAGGGAAGCACTGCTTGCGGCTCGATGCGTTTGGTGAATCGAATTTGGTAGGGGCAGCCGCAGCCGTCGCTGTTTCGGCCGTCGGCAGCGGGTTGCGGGTGGATAATCTGGCCGGTGATGCGGTCGAACTGCAAAAATCGGTTGTGGAGATTGGTACTGCCGCCATACCCGTACAGCCGGCCCTCCCGGTCGAAAAAAATGGAACCGAGGCTCTCTATGGCAACGCCTCCACCGTACCCGGCATTGGTAATAACCCCGCTGGTGTTAATAGAAACCAAGCGTTTGTTGGCGCTGTCGTAGCCTACCAACTCGCCGAAAACAGGATCAAAAGCCATGTCTTCGATGCGCACCGGGTCTATACTCACCACCGAAACCCAATTGGCCGGAATGTTCGGCAGGTTGGTCCGAATCGAATAAATGCGGGCATCGTATCCCGTTGTTTTACTGCGGGCTATGAGGGTAAACGGGTCGCCGCCGGGGCCTATTTCTCCGGCTAAGTAGGTGAAGTTGGTCGTGTCCAAATTGGAAGGTACGCCCAGGTCGGTTGTTTGGCCGGCGCTATTGATGCGGTAAAGACGATGGTTGGCCGGATTGAATCCGTACAGGTGGTTGTCGGTCACATTGAACCCCAACACCTGAATCGGAACGCCCAAATTAGGCGTGATGGTCGTTATCACGGCAGGGGCAGGCGGCGCCATCGGCTCAATAGCCCTCAGACCGCTGAAGCTCTGGCTTTGATTGAGCAGCGCTACATACATTTTTCCATCGCAGACAAAGGATTGCCCGATCGCTGAATGGGAAATCAGAATCAACAGCCCGGAAAAAATGAAGCGGAACGGCATCGAATCGCGTTTGAGTGGTATTTGAGCTTTCGCATCAAAAATATCAATATTTCCCTCCTTGTTTTTCTTTTTTCGCGTATTCATTTCGTTCCTGACATTTATACAGTTTTCTCTACTTTTGCGCGGTATGTTTTTCGTACAATCCAGAAAACAAAATCTGAAGTGCCCCACACTAAACATTCTTTCCTTTTAAAACGGCAAGCGGCCGTTCCTGCGATCGTCGCTTTGCTGCTGCTTTTTTACTTTTCAGGCTGTAAACGCGATGCTGCCGATCCCGCCGATTCCCTTTCGGGCAAAGCCTCAAAACTGCCGCCGGCGGAGCAGGACTACGAAGAATCGCGGTTTAAATGGGGGTTTATAGACAAAACCGGCCGGGTGGTCATCAAAGCGAAGTACGACGATGTGCGCAATTTTTCGGAAGGCATGGCGGTCGTTCGCAAAAAGGGCCGATGGGGATTTATCAATCGCAACGGAGACCCCGCGATTGAGCCGCAATTTCAGGCGGCATGGTCGTTTTCAGAAGGGCTGGCGCGCGTAATGACATTTGATGACAAGACCGGTTTTATAGATCAGACCGGCCATTTTGTTATTCCGCCCGAATGGGAAGATGCCGCCGATTTTCGTTTTGGAAAAGCTCGCATCCGAAAGGGCGACCAATATGGATACATCAACCGGCAAGGGCAGGTGGTCATTGCCGCCGAATACGAAGACGCTTCGCCCACCTTTCAAAACGGCTTTGCCAGAGTGGGGCGTCAGGGGCAATACGGGTTGATTGACACCGTCGGCGCCGTAATATTGCCGATCATATTCGACAATGTTTTTCCTTTCAGTGAAGGGCTGGCCCGCGTCAAGCAAGAGGAGCAGTTCGGCTTTTTTAGTACAAACGGCAAAGCAGTCATTCCACCCAAATTCATCGCTGCCGCCGATTTTGCAGAGGGCCTGGCGCCGGTGGGCGTCGAAGAAGGGTATGGGCTGATTGATACAAAAGGGAAGTTTGCCGTGGCCCCGCAGTACGACCATATATGGTATGCGGGCGAAGGCCGCTGGGGGGTTGAATCAGGCGGCCGCTTCGGCATGATTGACGGCGAAGGCAACGAAATCATTCCGCCGCAATTCGAACAATTGTACGGCTTCACAGAAGGGCTGGCGCCGTACCAGTCGGGCGGTTTTTGGGGCTTTGTTGACACAGAAGGGCGGCTGCTCACGGAACCGCTTTTTGGCTTGGCCTGGTCGTTCCGGGAAGGACTGGCCAGAGTGGTGGTTTACGACGGGGTGGCTTTTATCAACGGGCAGGGCGCGGAGGTCATTGCTCCCCGATACTTAGACCTGAGAGACTTTAGCGAGGGCCTGGCCCCGGCACAATTGAGAAGGTTTTAACAAAAAAAAAACGGTACACAATGGTTAGTATTATCATGGGGTCCGACTCCGATTTACCGGTCATGCGGCAAGCCGCAGAGATATTGGAGTACTTCTCCATTTCTTTTGAACTGAGCATCGTGTCGGCCCACCGCACGCCGGAGCGCATGGTAGACTTTGCCAAAAATGCTCACCTGCGCGGTATCAAAGTTATCATTGCCGGCGCGGGAGGCGCTGCACATCTTCCGGGGATGGTGGCCTCGCTGAGTCCCTTACCGGTAATCGGCGTACCGGTAAAATCGTCCAACTCTTTAGATGGCTGGGATTCGCTCCTCTCTATCGTACAAATGCCCAATGGCGTGCCGGTGGCCACAATGGCGGTCAATGCCGCAAAGAATGCAGGCATATTGGCCGCACAAATACTTGGCGTACACGACCCGCAGCTATTGCAAAAGGTAATTGGCTACAAAACAGCCTTGAGAGAAGAAGTAGAAGCTAAGGCAGCCAATTTGACGCCCTTAAGCCGCAAGTTCTAAATGATCAACATCGAGTCGCCGTAACTGAAAAAGTTATACTCTTCCTTGATGGCCTCCTGATAAGCCTCCATTACAAGGTCGAAACCGCCAAACGCGCACACCATGATGAGCAAGCTCGATTTGGGCAGGTGGAAGTTGGTGACCATTGCATCGGCGATGCTGAAGTCGTAAGGAGGAAATATAAATTTGTTGGTCCAACCTTCTGCGGGCTTGAGCAGCCTCTCCGCAGAAACGGAGGTTTCTATGGCACGCATGGTGGTGGTACCGATGGAGCAGACTTTATGGCCGCCCTCTTTGGCGACATTGACTACATCCACCGCTTTTTGCGGCACCTTGAAGTATTCGGCATCCATTTTGTGTTTCGACAAATCCTCTACTTCAATGGGGCGGAAGGTACCCAAGCCTACATGCAGCGTGAGTTCGGCAAATTCCAGGCCCTTTATTTCCAAGCGCTTGAGCAGTTCTTTGCTAAAGTGAAGCCCAGCCGTAGGAGCGGCTACCGCGCCCACTTCTTTGGCATATACGGTTTGAAAACGCTCTTTGTCGGAGTCCTCTGCCGGACGGGTAATGTACTTGGGCAGCGGCGTATTGCCGAGGGTGTAAAGATCGCGCTCGAAGTCTTCCTGAGGGCCGTCGTACAAAAAGCGGATCGTTCGGCCTCGTGATGTTGTGTTGTCCACTACTTCGGCTACCAACACCTCATTGTCGTTGTCGTCGCTAAAGTACAGTTTATTCCCCACGCGGATTTTGCGGGCAGGGTCCACCAACACATCCCAAAGGCGCGCATCGTGGTTCAGCTCCCGAAGGAGAAAGACCTCAATTTTGGCGCCGGTTTTTTCCTTTTGTCCGTATAGACGGGCCGGAAAAACCTTTGTGTTGTTGAAAATCATTACATCGCCTTCGCCGAAGTACTCCATGATGTCCTTGAACACGCGGTGTTCAATTTTTCCGGTGTCCCGGTGTATGACCATCATCCGGCTTTCATCCCGATTGGGAGCAGGGTACTGGGCGATTAATTTCTTTGGCAGCTCGAAGCCGAATTGAGAGAGTTTGGTTCTCATGAAAAAACCGGTTTTTTTCAAAAAATTGGCCGCAAAGATAGTCACAAAAAAGCCGATTGCACCCATTTGTAAAAAATTTATTTTCAACGCTTTGGCAGATTAATAAGCGTATTTTATCTAAGTTTTTGTTTGCTTGCACGGGCATCGCGCACCTTCGCCTATCTTTGTGCAACCGACGAAATTTGAATCGCTCATGGGTGTGTTTATAAAAGTTTTCATTGAGAGTATTGCCCAGGCATTACAACAATTGCGCGCCAACAAGTTGCGCAGTTTTCTTTCGCTGTTGGGCATCTCCATCGGTATTTTTTGTATCATCGGCGTTACGGCGGCAGTTGATTCTTTGGAAGACAACGTGCGGGGCAGTTTTGAAAAACTCGGCGATGACGTGGTGTATATCCAGAAATTTATGTGGGGCGACCCCGGCCCCAACTGGCAGCGCTACCTGCGCCGGCCGGATGTGAGCTACAAGGATTTTCAGGCCGTTTCCGAAAAAGTAAACTCGGCACAGGTGATATCTTACGGGGTTTATATAGGTCGGAAAACCCTCAAATTCCAATCGTCGAATGTAAGCGATGTTGATTTTCAGGCCGTTTCTTACGGTTTTGACGAGTTGGTAAAACTCGACTTTCAGAGCGGGCGCTATTTTTCCCCTACGGAATATCACTACGGCGCCAACAAAATAATCATCGGTAGTAAGATAGCAGAAGGGCTGTTCGGCGCCAACGACCCCATAGGCCGCACCATCAAAATGGGCGGACATAAGTTTGATGTCATCGGCGTGCTCGCTCCCGCCGGGAAAAGTCTGATTGATATATTCCAATACGATAACTCCGCGATCATTTCCTACGAACTGGGGCGAAAAGTAGCCAATCTTCGCCCCGACAACGCTTTTGGCAATGCGTCTATCAGTGTAAAAGCAAAGGACGGCGTCACCATTGAAGCGCTCAAAGATGAAATCACCGGTGTGCTGCGGGTACAGCGCCGGCTAAAACCCCGCGAAGAAGACAACTTTTCGCTCAATACGCTCTCCATCATCAGTCAGGCATTAGACGGATTCTTTATCGTTTTAAACATGCTCGGCATCGTCATCGGCGGTTTTGCCATTTTCGTGGGCATGTTTAGCGTAGCCAACATCATGTTCGTATCGGTGAAGGAGCGGACCGGCATCATCGGCATCAAAAAAGCGCTCGGCGCCAAGCGGTTTATCATTTTGCTGGAATTCCTAATCGAATCCATCATCTTGTGTCTGATCGGCGGCGCGATGGGCCTGCTGCTGGTGCAAATAGTCATTACCGGCCTCTCCAAAATCATTGATTTTGAGTTGTTTCTCTCTTCGAGCAACATCATTTTGGGCGTGGTCACCTCCGTTGTAGTGGGTATCTTGGCCGGACTGATACCTGCGTGGCAAGCGGCCCGGATGGACCCTGTGGAGGCGATGAGGAAGTAGTTTAGAAATAGCTGCGAGCTATGAGCTTCGAGTGCGCTATGAGTCCGGCTGCAAGCCTTCGTAAAATGCCGCTTCTGTTATATCTGCATAATCGCGGGCGAGTTTCCGGTATTGCTGGTAAGAGGCATACACTTTTGCCGCGAAGGGATCGCCTGCAATCATTTCCTTCATGAGTTCTGCGGTATGGGTGCGCAGTTGATTCATAATTTCTTCAGAAAAAGCGCGAATTTCCAACCCATCCGCTGCCATTTCTGCCAGGGCTTGCGCGTTGCGGGTTTCCATCTCCGACAGGCACCAATGATTTACAGCAAAAGCGGCGGTTCGCACAATGGCCTGTAAATCAGGGGGTAGTTGCGCAAATTTATCCTTATTGATAAAAAACTCCAGCACGGTGCCGGGTTCGTGCCAGCCGGGGTAGTAGTAATATTTGGCAATTTGGTGAAAACCCATGAGCCGGTCGTGATAGGGGCCGAGCCATTCGGTGGCGTCAATGACGCCGCGCTCCAGACCGGTGTAAATTTCGCCGCCGGCGAGCAGCACCGGTGCGCCGCCTGCTTTTTCCAGCACGCGCCCGCCGAGGCCGGGAATGCGCATTTTCAATCCTTTTAGGTCTTCCACCCGATTGATTTCGCGATTGAACCAACCGCCCATCTGCACGCCGGTATTACCGCCGAGCAGGGGGATGAGGTTGAAGGGGGTGTAGAGTTCTTCCCACAGTTCCAGCCCGCCGCCGCTGATGAGCCAGCCGTTCATTTGCTGGGCGTTCATACCGAACGGGACGCTGGCAAAAAAGGAAGCGGAAGGCGCCTTGCCTGCCCAATAGTACGCGGCGCCGCACCCCATTTCGGCCACACCGTTGCGCACGGCATCGAAGGCTTCTAATGCGGGTACCAGCTCTCCGCCGCCGAATACTTTTATTTCCAACCGCCCGCCCGACATGGCTTTCACCATTTCTGCAAAGCGAGTGCAAGTATCGCCGATGACGGGAAAATTGGGCGGCCAGGTGGTCACCATTTTCCAGCGGAATACGTCTTTGCTCACATCGGCGCCATTCTCTTGCGATTGGGCATGGCTTTCGCCCAACAGCGCGCGCAAAGCTACCGGCAGCGCTATGACGCCGGCCGCTAAGCCTTTGAAGAATGTTTTGCGAGAGATCGGCATGTTTTTTGAGCTACGAGCTTTGAGCCGCGAGCTTTGAGTTTTGAGTTTTTAGCAACTCATAGCTCGAAGCTCGCAGCTCGCAGCTACTATTATTACCTGAAAAGCAAATGTAGCCATTCCTCTGAAAACCCGGATGCAGCATCGCCGGCTTTTGTCTCTTCGCTCATAAACGCCTCGAAAGTTTTGTAGGTGACGGCGCCGAGATTTGCTTTGGTGAGCATGGTATTGAGTGCGACCACCTCTGTTTGGAGCATGGATTCCACTCTCTTTTCCAGTTCGCCGATGGCTTGTTCCATTTTGGTCGTGAGTTGCAATTGGGTTCCGGTGGGTTTTCCGGGGAAGGAACTGATCTGCCGGTAAATGTCGGAGAGTTCTTCGCGCAGCGCTTCGTCCTCATCCACATAGCCGTCGCCGCCCATAAATACGAGGCCGTCTTTCTCTTTTTGAGCTTTGGCCGCCAATTTATCCGTCGCCGTTTTCACTTTCCCCTTCGTTTTGGGCGCCAGCTCTTTGGCTTGTTTTTCTACATCGGCCAGCACATCGTACAGATAGGCCAACTGCTCGGTGAGGTGGTAGAGTTTCAGCGTGGTTTCGTGCTGCACCTTGCGTTCCGACGCTGTGTAGAGAGAGGTCGGGTCGTTGGCAAGGGTGAAAGCGCTTTCGTAGGTATCATTGCCTTTGACGAGCTTTACCTGATATTCGCCGGCGGGGAAATTGGGGCCGAATAAGGAGCCGAATAAGGCCATGCGGTTGTTGGTGGGCGCCGATTTGGGTTTTTCCATAGCCGTAGGCATTTCCACCACGTTGATGCCGGCGCTTTTACCTGCCGGCAGGGTGCGCAGCAATTGCCCGTCTTTCCACACCTCTACATACATCTTGCCGAAGGTGTGGCGCTTGCTCATGTAATAAACGATTTTGGCCGCCGAGCTGGGATTGGCGCCGACAAACTGCCCTTGCCCGCCGAACCAGCCGCCGCCCGCGCCGGGGTCGCGCAGGATGGTGGGCGATGTTTTGAAAAAATGCACCGGCTTGGCCAACACCTCCGGTGAAATTTGCCGCAGTGGCGTAATGTCGTCAATGATGACCGCGCCGCGGCCATGCGTTCCGAGTACTAAGGCATGGTCGCGCGGGTGAATGGCGATGTCGTGTACCGCCACTTTGGGCAGGTTGTTTTCGAATCGTGCCCAGTTGGCGCCGCCGTCCACGGAAATGAACAGGCCGAATTCCGTGCCGAGGAACAACAAGTCGGGATTGACCAAATCCTGCCGGATACAGAACGCATAACCCTCCACCTGATCGGTGATTAAGTTCTTCCAGGTTTTGCCGCCGTCGGCAGTTTTGAACAGATACGGTTTCATGTCGCCCGTTCGATGGCCGTCGAAGGTAACAAACGCAGTGAGGCGGTCGAAACGGCCGGGTTCGACATACGAGACCCAGGTGTTTTTGGGCAAACCGGATATGTTGCCAACTGCATTTATCCAGTTGCGGCCTGCGTCGGTAGTGATGTGGAGGTTGCCGTCGTCGGTGCCGGCCCAGATCACGTTTCCATCTTTCGGCGATTCGCCGATGGCGTAAATGGTACAGTGGTTTTCGGCAGTGGAATTGTCAATGGTGAGGCCGCCGGATTCTTTCTGGCGGAGTTTGGCGGGATCATTGGTGCTCAGGTCGGGGGAGATGATTTTCCAGGAATCGCCTTTGTCGTTGGACATAAACAGGAACTGCGATCCGAAGTACATTCTGTCGGGGTCGGTGGGGCTGAGGTGGATGGGCGTATTCCAGTTGAATCGGTATTTGTTTTCCGTGCCGACAGGGTAGGGTTTGATTTGTTGGGCCATGCCCGATTTCTTGTTGTAGCGCACGATGTTTCCTCCCTGATATTCGGAAAATACAATGTCTTTATCGGTAGGGTGCCTGAACGACCAAAAGCCGTCGCCGCCGAGGGTAGATTTCCAATCGGCATTGGTCACGCCGCCCGATTTTTGGGAGGGAGCAAACCAGGAGCCGTTGTCTTGCAGGCCGCCATATACATTGAACGGGATTTCGTCATCCACGCTGATGTGGTAAAATTGGGAGACCGGCAGATTCATAAACATCTTGAAAGAGCGCCCCCGGTCGAAGGACTCATACACGCCGCCGTCGGAGCCGAGGATGACGTGTTTGGTATTGTTGGGGTTTATCCACACGGCATGGATGTCGGAATGTACGCTGCCGGGCATGGAGCGGAAGCCCTTGCCCCGGTTTTCGCTGACGATGAGGTTGAGGCCGGTTTTATATACAATGCTGTCATTTTTAGGGTCCACGTTCATGGTGGAGAAATAGAAGGGGCGCACCGTGACGCCGAATTCGTTGTTCACTTTTTCCCAGTTGGCGCCGGCATCGGTGCTGAGGTAGAGGCCCCGTTTGTCTTTCGATTTACACTCTACGGTCAGATAAACGACATTGCCGTTGGAAGGCGCTACGGCTATTGCCAAACGGCCGAGGGTTTCCTGCGGCAGGCCGTTGTGCGCGGTGTTCCAGGTGTTGCCGCCGTCGGTGGTTTTGTACAGCGCGCTTTTGCCGCCGAAACCTGAATCGAAAAAGTAGGGGTATCGGCGAAAGCCCCACATAGCGGCGTAGAGTACGTCGGGTTTTTGAGGGTCAATGCTGAGGTCGGCAGCGCCGGTGTTTTCGTCTATATACAAGATGCGGTTCCAGGTTTTGCCGCCGTCTGCGGTTTTATACACGCCGCGCTCCTCGTTGGCATTCCAGAGGTGCCCCAACACAGCCACATATACGATGTCGGAATTGGCGGGGTGAACAATGATTTTGGCAATGCGTTCGGAGTTTTTAAGACCGAGGTGTTTCCATGTGGTACCGCCGTCGGTAGTTTTGTAAACGCCGTCCCCAACAGAGACACTGTTGCGCACGTTGCATTCGCCGGTTCCTACCCAAACGATATCGGGGTTGTTTTGGTCAATGGCCAATGCGCCGACAGATTGCGTATGCTCATCAAAGACCGGGCGGAACTCCGCGCCGCCGCTCACCGATTTCCACACGCCGCCGCTCGCCGTGCCTACGAAAATAACTTCCGGTTTGTCATTCACCGCGTCTATCGCCGTGATGCGTCCGCTCGTGACGGCCGGCCCGATGTGCCGCGCCCGCAATGCGCCGAAAAGAGAACTGCCGCTTTGGGCAAAAAGGGACGCAGTAGAAAAAAGAAGAGCGATGGAGAGGAGTATCTTTTTGGTCATGATGAGAAAATTTCAGGTTATCGAAAGTTCATCAGCAGAAAAATCGGAAGTTCATCCCCGAATTAGAGACGGGGATAAACTTCCGATGCGGTATTAAAATAATTATTTTTTGGGATAGACAAACCGCTCGTCCGGGTAGTCTTCGTTGGTCTTTACGGAGGTAATGGTCATTTTTTGTACCGACTCTCCGTCCATTTTAGATTCCATAAAGAAAGGAAACAAAAGGCCGTCCACTTCCTGATAATCGCTAAAATACGTTTCGGCAAACTGGCCTTTGGCCGGACCGGATTTCACCATCGTTTTGCTCATAATCGGTACGAAATACTCTGCATCGAAGTAGTGGTATTCCACATCGCCGTTTTTCTTAACGAGTTTCAGAATCTGCGCTTCGGCGCCTTCCACTTCGCCGGTTCCTTCATACGTTACCGTGTGGCCTTTGGCCTCGTAATTGAGAAAAGGGCTTTCAAACTCCTGAGAGGTCATGGTTTCTGCCATTTCATCGGGCATGGGTTGCGGGTCGGTTCCGCCTGCAAAGGGATTGATCCACCAGGCCGTTGTGCCGTCATAAGCCTGTACGATGCTCATGCCCTGTACATTTACCTCTACGCGCTGCATGTTGGGCAGCTTGGCATAAATGGTACCCGGAAACTCCATACCCTGCATGGCCATTTTACCTTCCATCCGCGTGCTTTTGAGGTTTTTCCATTTTTCGATTCCGCCGGTGTTGGTAAAGTATTTATCCAATACTTTTTCTACCGATTGTGCAGAGAGGGTGAATGCCGCAAACACCGGCAATACCATAAGCAAAATGCGCTTCATCATAGTTTTCGATTTAATTGAGTGAAATTGAATTGGTTGCGAATATAATGAATCCGAATACCCGGAACAGCCGGATATTCGATTAAAAGTAACCTTTCTTCGAAGAAAGAGTTCTTGGTACAACGCCTAAAATCCGGGCAACAGCATCACCGCATTTTGCATCATCCGCGACGGCCCGCGCCAATACATGCGAAACTGTGGATTGTCCACCAAAAATACCACCTTCCCGCGCCCCATCGGCAACACGCCTGCCAATGTATTGCCTGCCAAATGCTTCAGGTTTTCCTGCGAGGCGTACCCCGACGCGAGCAGTCCGGTTGCATCCGGGATATACCTGCCTACGGTGTGCAAATCCGGGTCGGGTTTGAGGGCTAATGCACCGGACTTGAGGCTGTACAGCGTTTTGTCCATTCCGAAAGCGAGCGGGTGAGTATTGTCAACGGTGGCATTGAGCGCCGCGCCGGGTATGTTTCTCA
Organism: Saprospiraceae bacterium; assembly: GCA_019638385.1. GTDB lineage: Bacteria > Bacteroidota > Bacteroidia > Chitinophagales > Saprospiraceae > UBA2329. The sequence continues at coordinate 64,018 of JAHBTW010000015.1, forward strand.
ACGCATTGAAATCATTGCGTTCGGCATAAGATATTTGCAGCGCCCGTTCGGAGGTGTCTCTTTTCGGCTCCAGCAATTTCACTTTCGTAAATTTGGACCGGTCGTCGGTAAAGAACGGTGCAGCGCCTTCCTGGGCAATGAGCACGCCGCCCGCCTCTACCCATGCTTTGAGTTGTTCGAGTTGTTCTTTTTGAAATATTTCGCGCAGCCCGGCCCCTCCGTTTGGCAATATAAGTACCTGGTAATCTTTGAGATCAGCATATCCATAGCGGGCGCCAAACTTGGGCACGGCCGTTTGGCGCAGCACCGAGGTGCGGATGCGCTCTACCGGCAGGCGGGTTTCCTGATCGAAAAGGAAATAGATTTGCCCGCAAGAATACATATCAAAAGGCGGGTCCACCATAAGGGCTACCTTAGGTCGTTCCACCGGGCGGTTTTTGGAGGAGGCGAGGTCGAATCCTTCCGCCATACGGCCGGTTGGGTGGCTGTTTATCAACACATTGGCAGCAGAGGCCACTTCGGCCATGTCTGCGGCGATACTGTCGGCTTTTTCTAAATTGCTGCCGGCCAGTACAATGAGCGTACCCGCGCCGTACTTGTTTTTTCCGTCGCTGAACGGCTCTGCAGCAGCTCTTACGCGGTAGCCTTTTTCCCATAGGGCCGCCAATGCACGGGGCGCATGGCGTTGTTTCCACTCAATGACATAGGCATAGGCGGCTTCGGTTTTTTGCAGCCCGGCCGGTTGTTCGGGGGCTTTGTCCAGGCGCTCTGTTGCCGCTTTGTAAGGTAGTGTACTTGCGTATGCTTCCAGATTGAATGCCAGGGGCACCGACCAAGTGGATACATCGTACATCACGCTGTCTTCAATGGCCATGTTGCGCTCCAGAACGCTGTGCAGGAAAAGGTGCCGCGGCTGATTGGCCGGAATGACGAAGGCGCCTTTGGGGATGGTGCGGCGCTCGGTTTTGCCGCTGCGGTAGTTGAGTGCTTCCGGCAAGGTGACATCGGCCGTGGCGCGTTCCACTTGTACGCCATGCGCCATGAGCATAGCAATGGCATCGTAGAGGAATCCGCCGGGGTTGTCGGGCAGAAAATAGGCTTTCACCGGGGAGGCGCTGTTGCGATGGTTCCACACGTCGAAGCTGTATTGGAGCAGCTCTTTTCGCATGTCGCCGGCTTTGAGCAGCGTGGCCATAGAGGTGATGTAGTGATCCCAAACCCGTTGCCGGAGGGTAAGTACATAGCCGTCTTCGGTTTTAATGGTGCGCCCGCCGCCGATGCCGCCCTGTTCGGTGAGCATACTCACGGCGCCCAATACGCCGGGGTAGCTGGAGCCGTAGCCGGGATAAAAGAAGTCGAATACTTCGCGGGTGAAGTAGCTGATTTTGTGTTTGTCGAACTCCCGGATATTGGCTCTTCCAAAGGTGTCGGAAAAAATTTCGTAGCGCTTGGGCAGCAGCAGGTTGCGCGGCGTAGTGCCGGGCGTAGTGAAATAATTGCTGTTGTAGCCCTGCTCGTGATAGTCCACATGTATCTGCGGCATCCAGCGTTGGTACTCCGTGGAGTGGGCGCGCGATTCCTGATTGACCATAAAAAACCAGTCGCGGTTGAGGTCAAACCAATAGTGATTGGTACGGCCCGCCGGCCAGGGTTCGTAGTGTTCCAGATCATTCGGTTCGGAAGCGGGCAGGCTGCGTTGCATGGATTTGTACCAATACACATAGCGGTCGCGCCCGTCGGGGTTGATACACACATAGAGCACAATGACGGAATTGTCTAACAGTGTACGAGTGGCTTCATCCTGAGCAGCAACTAAGCGGTAGGCCACTTGCATCACGGTTTCCGAACTGGACGTTTCGTTGCCGTGAATGCCGTAGCTCATGGAGAGGAATACCGGTTGTTTGTCAATGAGTTGGGCAGCTTCGTTGGCCGGTAAGGCATCGGGGTCGGCGAGGCGGAGGTGCTGCAGGCGAAGTGCTTCCAGGTTGCGCATATTGGCTTCAGAACTGATGACCACGTTGAGCAGCGGCCGGCCTTCGTACGTTTTGCCGTAGGTGTGGAGCACAATTTTGGGCGAGGAGGCGGCCAGTTTTTCAAAATATTGCACAATGTGCGCATACAGCGTCAGTTCTTCTCCGAGCGGGTAGCCCAGAAATGCTTCGGGCGCCGGCACGGCGGCATCGTAAGTCAACTGCGGGTCGAAAGCGAAACGCTTTTGGTCGGTCAGTTCCGATTGGGAAAAAAGAAGCGCAGGCAACGCGCAAAGGATTGCAAACAGGAGTGTTTTACGCATCGGATGGTTTTTCTATTTTGTTGCAATGGACAATTGGCGAAGTTAAAACGTTTTAAACGAATGAGATAAAGCTACAATGAAGTATTTTCTATTTCTACTCTTTGGCGCAGTTGTCGGTTGGCAAATGCTCCATGCACAGCCCCAGCGCCGGGCCAATATCTGGCATTTTGGAAACCGGGAAGGAATGGACTTTTCCTGCGGCGTGCCGATGAAGGTTACCAATACCAAAATCGTTTCAGTGGAGGGAGCTACCAGCATCTGCGACGAAAATGGGCAATTGCTTTTCTACACCAACGGCGGAGGTGGAAGGAGGGGAAGCAGCTTGATAAATGGAGCTATATGGAATCGCAACCGGGATTTGATGTATGACATGCAGAATCTGGATGGCGGGGGCATCAGCTCGGCTCAGGGTGCTATTGTTGTCCCCGATCCCGCTGCGGGCAATCGGTATTATCTCTTTACGGTGGATGAATTTGAAAGTATCGGCTTCCCTCAAAGAGAGCACCGGGGCTTGTCTTATCTATTGATAAATATGAATTTGAACAACGGATTGGGGGTCGTCAACCAGAGCAATAACCGGGTGTACCGGCCTGCCGTAGAGTGTATCACTGCCGCCCGGCACAGTAACGGATCGGACTACTGGATTTTAACGGTAGATTTTGATAGCCGCGATCTGATAGTCACCTCAGTTACGGCTTCCGGGGTACAGTCCCCTTTGCAATACCCTCGCCAAATAGGCACTGTTCCAAGCGTGCTAAAGCTGTCGCCCAACGGTCTGTTTTTGTTCGACGGTGTAGCGTTGTACCATTTCAATGCATCAGATGGTAGCATTGAATGGATGACTACCTTGCCGGAATTGAACAATTACGCTTTCAGTTTCTCCCCTTCGAGTCGCTACCTTTTCGGCGTCACCGCATCTGGAAGCGTCATTGTGCGGTTTGATCTGCAAGCGGCCGATATCGCCGGGAGTATGGAAAAGATACAGCCGCTCGGCGAATATTCCGCCCGCTATATGCAAATTGGCCCGGACGGAAACATCTATGTCAATACGCCCAATTTTGGGCACAGTTTTAATCAGGTGGGTGTTTCGGTGATCCGCTGCCCCGACAGCGACACCCCGGAGGTCGTTTTTGATCTTCTTACTTTTGGAGTGGATGTAAGTATAGGTGCTTTTGCGAGTTTGAATAATATTGCAGATTTCTGGTTTGACAACTTGCTCCATGAACTTGAAACAGACACTTTTCAGGCAAGGATATGCGACGGCGCCGATCTTTTGATTGAGTCCCACTGTGTCGGCGCTGAATACCGATGGTCTACAGGAGCGGTCACGAAACAAATATCCGTCGTAACGCCAGGCGAATACCGGGTGAGTGTGACTACCGGCTGCTTTACGGTGGTAGAAACTTTTCAGGTTTCCAACGGGGCCTCGCCGACTATTGCCATAGAATATGAGCATTTCAGCAGTTTTTGTACGGCATTGCCATTGAACCTTACGGCTGTTGACTCCGATGCCGATTCTTTGTTTTGGTCAACCGGGGCAACAGGAAATTCAATTGTCATTGAGCGCGGCGGGCAATATTCAGCCACGGCTGTAAATACTTGCGGTACGGTTGTCGCCGCAGTTAATTTCCCAACGGAAGAGTGCTGCAGTATTTATGTGCCCAATGTTTTTTCCCCCAACGACGACGGTGTCAATGACCATTTCGGAACGGGTGTTTTCCAGTGCCCGTTCATCGAGTACTGTTTGCAAATTTTTTCCCGCTGGGGCGAATTGGTTTTTGAAACGCAAGACTCCACAGAGACATGGAATGGCAAATCCGGAAGCAAGGAACGATCTCCGGGAGTGTATGTATGGAAGATTACCTATGTATTGGAAAACGACCCTTCCCAACGACAACAGGTAAAAAGCGGAGAATTGACGCTGCTCAGATAATCGTCTCTTAATCCATCTCCAAATCAATATCCGCCTGTTCGTGCCAGGGCAGGCCCCAAGGGCCGAGCCGGTCTAAAAACGGGTCGGGATTGAACTGCTCCACGTTGAACACGCCCTTGCCCGTCCAGTGCCCGCCCAGCATCATGGCGGCGCCGAGTGCGGCGGGTACGCCGGTGGTGTAGGATACGCCTTGCGTGCCGGTTTCTTTGTAGGCTGCAGCGTGGCTGCAATTGTTCCAGATGTAATAAGTGCGTTCCTTGCCGTCTTTCAACCCCTTGATGCGGCATCCTATGGAGGTTTGGCCGGTGTAGTTTTCACCGAGTTCGCCGGGATCGGGCAGTACGGCTTTGAGAAACTCCAGCGGGATGATTTCCACACCTTTGTACATAACAGGGTCAATACGGGCCATGCCGATGTTTTGAATAACGCGCAGGTGGGTGAGGTATTCGTCACCGAAGGTCATCCAGAAGCGGGCGCGGCGCAGGGTGGGGAAGTGCTTCACCAAAGATTCCAACTCCTCATGGAAAATGAGGTACGACTTGCGCGGCCCGATGTCGGGGTAGTTGATCATTTTGGCTATCTCGTGCGGCTCGGTTTCGATCCATTTGCCATCCTGATAGTAGCGGCCCTTCTGCGTTATTTCGCGGATGTTGATCTCCGGGTTGAAGTTGGTGGCAAATGCCTTGCCGTGACTGCCTGCATTGGCATCTATGATGTCCAATTCGTGCATTTCATCAAAATAATGCTTGGCAGCGCGGGCAGTGAAAATACTCGTCACGCCGGGGTCGAAGCCGCAGCCCAGCACTGCAAGCAGTCCGGCGTCGCGGTAGCGGTCGTGGTAAGCCCATTGCCAGCTATACTCGAATTTCGCTTCGTCTTTCGGCTCGTAATTGGCTGTGTCTAAATAATGCACGCCGGTTTCGAGGCACGCGTCCATAATGGTGAGGTCCTGATAGGGCAGCGCCACATGCAGCACCATAGCCGGTTGGAAATCGCGGATGAGCGCCACTAATTCGGGCACATTGTCGGCATCCACGCGGGCGGTGTGGAAATTGGCGTGCCCCGTGTCGCGGCGCACCACTTCTGCTATGGCATCGCACTTGCTTTTGGTGCGGCTCGCCAGCAGGATATCAGAGAATATTTCCGGGTGTTGCGCGCATTTGTAAGCAACCACCTTGCCGACGCCTCCCGCGCCGATGATGAGAATTTTGGACATGGTATCTTGGTTGTGAGTTGTCTGTTCAAGTAGTACGGTGGGTTGTGAGTTGTGTGTTCGGGTGTGTACGGGTGGTTGTGAGTTATGCCCTCTGCTCCCCACCTACGCTCTTCGAGCTTCGGCGGAGGCCCTATGCTGCATGCCCTATGCTCAATCCTGCTCCGGCCTCATCTGCGGAAAAAAAAGTACCTCCTGAATTGAACTTTGATTGGTCATCAGCATGGCCATGCGGTCTATGCCGATACCGATGCCTGCGGTGGGCGGCATGCCGAACTCAAGTGCGCGCAGGAAGTCGTGGTCAATAAACATGGCTTCGTCGTCGCCGCGATCTTTGAGGGTGACCTGATCTTCAAAACGCTCGCGCTGATCTATCGGGTCGTTTAGCTCGGAATAGGCATTGGCCAATTCTTTGCCGTTGATCATCAGCTCAAACCGCTCCACCAAGCCGGGTTTGGAGCGATGCCGCTTGGTGAGCGGACTCATCTCCACCGGATGATCGGTAATGAACGTGGGCTGTATATACAGTTTTTCACATTTTTCGCTAAAAATTTCATCCACAAGTTTGCCCACGCCCATCGTGTCGTCCACTTCGATGTGGAGTTTGCGGCATACGTCGCGCATATCGGCTTCGCTCATGTCGTGCAGGTCGAAACCGGTGTGTTCTTTGATGGCGTCGAGTATGCTGATGCGCTTGAACGGGGCTTTATAGCTGATGACTTTGTCGCCCATTTGTACTTCGGTAGTTCCGTGCAAATCAAGGGCCACTTTTTCAAACAGTTGTTCGGTGGTTTCCATCATCCAGTGGTAGTCTTTGTAGGCCACATAAAATTCGAGGATGGTAAACTCCGGGTTGTGGGTGCGGTCAATGCCTTCGTTACGGAAGTTGCGACTGAATTCATACACCCAGTCGAAGCCGCCTACGATGAGCCGCTTGAGGTACAGTTCGTTGGCAATGCGCATGTACATGGGGATGTCTAAGGCATTGTGATGGGTGGCGAATGGGCGGGCCGTGGCGCCGCCGGGTATGTTTTGCAACACGGGCGTATCCACTTCCAAAGCGCCGCGCGTGTTGAGGTATTCGCGGATGCTGTTCACCATTTTGGTGCGTTGGATGAAAGTTTCTTTTACGCCGGCGTTTACCACGAGGTCCACATACCGCATGCGGTGACGCAGTTCGGGGTCGGTGAAAGCATCGTGTATATTGCCTTCGGTATCCGTTTTTACGATGGGCAGGGGGCGCAGCGATTTGCAAAGCAGGACAAAAGAATTGGCGTGAACGGTCACCTCGCCGGTGCGGGTGCGAAACACAAATCCTTCAATGCCAATGAAATCGCCGATGTCTAACAGCTTTTTGAAAAGTTCGTCAAAAAGGCGCTTGTCTTCGCCGGGGCAAATGTCGTCGCGGCGCACATAAATCTGGATTCTGCCGCTCGAGTCCTGCAATTCGGCAAAACACGCCTTGCCCATGTCGCGCACCATCATGACGCGGCCGGCAAGGCGGAGGTTTTCAAAGCCCGGCGCGCCGTCTTCGAAGCGGGCTTTTATATCGGCAGCGGAAGCGTTTACTTCAAATTGCTCGGCAGGGTAGGGGTCAATGCCGAGATCGCGTATAGCCTGGAGGTTTTGTCTTCTTACGATTTCCTGTTCCGTCAATTGCATCGGTGTATTGTTTTGGAGGCGCAAAAGTAAGCAAAGCAAGGTGCTTCACAAAAAGAATAACTTTGTTTCAAATTATCTGTTTTTATCCCGGCCATGTTGAAAATCGCTTTCGCACCCATATACCGCTACGACCTGCCGCCGGGGCATCGTTTCCCGATGGAAAAGTACGAGATTTTGCCGGAGCAACTGCTCTACGAAGGCACCGTGCGCCCCGACAATTTTTTTGAACCCCAACCCATCCAAGCGCCCGTCATTCTGCTGACTCATGAAGCGGAATATTGGGAAAAATTAAAAAGCCAAACCCTCACTGCTAAAGAAATTCGCGCTATCGGCTTTCCCATGACGCCGCGCCTCGTAGATCGCGGGCGATACATCGCGGCGGGTACCATTGAGTGCGCCCTTTATGCCCGGCAATACGGCGTGGCGCTCAATATCGCCGGCGGCACGCATCACGCTTTTTCGTACAAAGGCGAGGGGTTTTGTGTGTTCAACGACATTGCCATTGCGGCTAATTATCTGTTGAACAAAGGGTTGGTGCAAAAAATCCTGGTCGTGGATTTGGACGTACACCAGGGCAACGGCACTGCGCAGATTTTCTCCGAAGAGCCGCGTGTGTTTACCTTCAGTATGCACGGCGAAAAGAATTATCCGGTGCGAAAAGAGCGCTCCGACTTGGACATCGGGCTACCCGACGGCACAGAGGATGCGCCCTACCTCCGCATATTGCGCAACACATTGCCCCAACTCATGGACGCCGTACAGCCCGACCTCGTGTTTTATCTGTCGGGCGTGGATGTGTTGGCAACAGACAAACTGGGCCGGCTGAGCCTGAGCATGGCCGGCTGCAAAGAGCGCGACCGCGTGGTGTTGGAAACTTGCCAACGAAACGGCATCCCCGTAGCAGTAAGCATGGGCGGCGGCTATTCCCAACGATTGGCGCAGGTCATTGAAGCGCACGCCAATACTTACCGGCTGGCGCAGGAGCTGTTTTTTTGAATAATTATATGTGTTATCTCCGCCGCCGCGCAGTTGTTTTTATTCCCAACACACCCAATAGCCCGCGCGACAACTCTTGTGCCAGGGTACGCCCGATTTGGCGGGTGGTGGGGCTGTCCACGATTTTTTCAAAGGTACTTTTCTGTGTACGGCGCGAAGCGGTGGACGTGGTAGTGCGCGTCAGTTGGGCGCGTTCCTTTTCCCGTTGTTTTTGAAACTCCTCCTCCTGCTGTTCGCGCTGGATTTGCTCCATTTTTCGGGTTAAGATATCGTGCGCGCTGTTGGTGTCTATGACTTCATTGTACTTGCGCGCTATTTGGGAACGGCGGATGATGGCGTCTATTTCCTGATCGGTCAGTACGTCCATGCGCGATTGCGGCGCGCGCAGCAGCACATGCGCCAGCGGCGTTGGAATGCCTTTCTCGTTGAGCGCCGTGACGAATGCTTCGCCGATACCGAGTTCGGTTATCTGCTGGGCTACGTCGTAGAACTCCGTGACCGGGTAGTTTTCGGCAGCCAGTTTGATGGATTTGCGATCCTTGGCGGTGAAGGCGCGCAGGGAGTGTTGGATTTTAAGACCCAATTGTGCCAGTACGCTTTCGGGAATATCGGCAGGGCTTTGCGTTACAAAAAACACCCCCACGCCTTTGGAGCGGATGAGCCGCACCATAGCTTCTATTTGATTGAGCAGCGCTTTAGAAGCTTCATTAAAAACCAAGTGCGCTTCCTCGATGACGATGCAGAGCTTAGGCTGGTCCATGTCGCCTTCTTCGGGGAAGGTGGAATAGATTTCGGCCAACAATTGCAACATAAAGGTAGAGAACAACTTAGGCCGGTCCTGAATGTCGGTGAGCCGGATGACAGACACCATGCCCTTGCCATTATCGTCGTAGCGGCACAGGTCGCCGGGATCAAAAGAGCGTTCGCCGAAGAAGGCTTCTGCGCCTTGTTGTTCCAATTCCACCACTTTGCGCATGATGGCGCCCACAGTGCTGGAGGCCACTTGCCCGTATTCTTTTTCAATTTCCTCTTTACCCGGCCCGGCGATGTACTGAAGTACTTTCCTAAAATCGGCCAGGTCCACCAGCGGCAGTTTGTTGTCGTCACAATATTTGAACACCACGGCTATGACGCCGCCCTGCGTATCGTTGAGGCCGAGGATTTTGGTAAACAATACAGGCCCGAATTCAGTAACGGTAGCGCGCAGGCGGGCGCCCTTTTCGCCGGAAAGGCTCAGGAACTCCACCGGGCTGGTAGCAGGCACAAAAGGCTCGCCTATTTTGTGGTGGCGATCTTCAATTTTGGCATTGGAGGTACCCGGGGCCGCTATACCGCTGATGTCGCCTTTTATATCCATGAGCAGTACGGGTACGCCTTTGGCAGAGAGCTGCTCGGCCATGATTTGGAGCGTTTTGGTTTTACCCGAACCGGTAGCGCCGGCAATGAGGCCGTGGCGGTTGAGGGTGCTCAGCGGTATTTTTACCTGCAAGCCCGGAATTGCTTCGCCGTTGAGCATGGCGGCGCCCAACACGATGGAGTCGCCTTTGAATGTATGTCCCTGGGTGATGGTTTCAATGAATTTTTCTCTCTTGGCCATGTTGCTTATTGTTTGTTCCACGCGTCAATGCGCTGCTGGAATTTTTGTTTACTAAACTGCCACAAATCTATGTTATATCGGCCTTCCAATTTTGTTTCCGTGTCTTTATCCAGCAAATTGGCGAAAAAATTCAGCCCGGTCACTCTTTCCACCTCATCCACGGATACGGCAAATTTGGTCAACGGTTCGAAGCTGATTTCATTGGGAATGATGAAGCCGATCGCTTTGGGGTTGGCGCTTTCTGCATCGAGCACCACTTTGTAAAATGCCGCCGGAACCGACACCTCGTTGGGGCCGATGACGCCTTTAGGCTGCTGCGACAATACCGGCCCGCTTACCACATAGAGTTTTCTGGCGGATTTGGCCCAGGTGCGGGTGAGTTCTTCGAGTTCGCGCCAAACGCCGTTGTTGAAATTGCGCGCCTGCGGACTGATGTTGCTCATCACAAAAGTGGAGCGCATGGCCTCGGCATCCCAGGCCATATCGGCAGCCGGCGCCAAATGCCCCCGGTCGTAGCCCGAATTGCGGTAATCGTTTGGCGTGGCAGAACCGGTTTTGATCTTGGTGTCCGGTCGAAAATCGCCCTGCCGTTCTACCCAGGGCATGTCCAATTGCTCTTTAGTGAGTACATAAGCTACCCATTCGGCCTGCTCGTGTTCCTCGTCGTAGGAAAGCCAAAAGTATTGATGGTCAATAATCTGACCGGTAGAAGACAAAGGCAAAAAGTCGGGTAGCTCGGTGTTGGCGCGCGCATCTCCGGCGGTGGTTGGGGCGCTATTGTCGGACGCACCCTTATTGCCTGAAAAGAAATTAAATATCAAAACCATTCCGCTGAGAATGGCGGCGAAAAGCCCCATTTTGATGATGTTGCCGGAAGCGCCTCCGGACTTGGCATGATTGGTTCGGAATTGAGCCATGTTTGTGTTTGGGTGATAAGAAGAAGAGGAATTCTTGCAGTGTTATTAGTTTTTGATTTGCTCCTGCACCTCCCGTACCCAGCTAAGAGGCACCTCAAGAATAGAGGCAATATCCTCAATAGAGAAGCCTTTAACCAACATGTTTCTAATGCCGGTGAAGGCTCTTTTTTTATCTCCTAATTCAAGACCTTGTTCAAGACCTTGTTCAAGGCCTTGTTCAAGACCTTGTTTTACGCCTTCAAGAACTATTTTGTCGTAAGTACTCATGATGTATGGTTTGAATGGTTCCGGTAGAGATTGAACGAGTTTACCCATTTCTTGATGATCCAGATTACTGGATTTCGAGAGATAAACAAACAACACTTGCATCAGGTTTCTCCCTGATTCAGAGGATCGATAGTTTTCCAAATGAACAAATAAATCCTGAAAGTTGCTGCGAATATATTCATTTTCGCCGTGATGCTTAAAGGCAAGCAACACGTTCATCAATACACCTAATTGCATCTTTTGCAAACTTTCATCAGAGAAGGTACTCAAATCAGTGACTAAAAATTCAAAATGAGGAATGTAGGGTTCAAGGCTCTTATCAATACCTTTAAATGATTCGCTGAACCGCCTTTTTTTCCAGCCTCTTTTTCCGTGATATACTATGATGGGGAGTACTACGCTAATGGGTTGTTTCTCCCTGAGTTGTCGTTCCCAACACTCCAACATATACCGCAGCAACTGGATATGCGGATGTAGCGGCTGTTTGCTTTTGTGTTCAAACAAGAGCGTTAGGTAAACTTCACCTTTTTTTCCGTAAGGGCAGGTATAAACGAGGTCGGCGTAGAAATCCTTCAAATTTTCCGTAATGAAAGAATCGGAAGTGAGCACTAAGTTGTCGATATCCAAATGTCGTACGATATCCGGAGGAAGAAATTTTCGAAAATAAGTGGCTGCTATCTCTTTTTCTGAGAAGGTAGCTTTGAAGAACTGATCGTGTGGAGAGGTTTTTTTGGGTTTTTTCATGTCTGGGCCTATCAGTTTTGTATCCTTTTAATTTCTACAATTTCAACGCGACGCTCCCGCATGGCGCCGATGCTGTAAATAGAGCCGCGCAGGTCGTCTAAGGCGTCGCTCACCTCTGAAGACGCAGTCGTTTCGCCGAAGGAACGCTCGGTTATTTTAAGCAGGCCGGAACGCAGGTATTGTCTGAAAACTCCATTTTGCCAGGCATCGAAATGATTGCGCACACTGCTCACGCGCCGCCCGCCGAGAGCGAGGTTGTAATCGCTCTTCGCCCGCGGGCTGGTAAAACCTTTGATGAAAACTTCCACTTGATCGCCGGCCTGAAGGCGAGTCAACAGTATTTCAGAAAAGCGCAGGAGCAGGTCGTGCCCCCGCCGGATGTCATCGTCAAAAAAAGCCCTCATGCGTTCTTCTGCATCGTCGCGTTCTTCGCCTGTGAGCGGGCCGGCGTATTGCCGTACATACTCTCCTTTGTAGCGAAAATATTTTGAAAAAGTAGCCCCGTAGGTTTGCTCCGTAGTGGTTCGGCGGGTGCGCTTATCGGGTTCGTCATTGTCGAAATAGAGCGCCAGAGGCAGAAAGTCCTCTAAGGTTTCGGGAACGCGATCCCGCTGTGATGCCTGATTGGGCCGCCCCGGCGTGGATTGTACCGGCAAACGGTCAGCGGCGATGGTTTCAGGCGCCGTGTCTTCGGGCACGGGCCGGGGTAGGGGAGGCATGATTTGGAAAAAATAAATATCGTTGCAGCAGGATTTGTTGGCCTCGTCCAAATAGAGCGATCCGGGCCGGTTGGAAGAAAAGTACCCCGATTCGCCGTCGGGCAGCAGAACGGGGTAGATGTCGTTGTAGCTACTGTTGAGCGGCGCGCCGGCGTGTACCGGTTCGTCCCAGTTTCTGCCTTTTTTCGCGGAGTAGATGTCAAAACCACCAAGCCCCATTCTGCCATTTGTACTAAAGTATAGCGTTTGGGTCGGCGTATGAAAAAACGGCGTGATGTCGTCGCCGGGCGTATTGAGTGCTTGCAGCGGTCGCGCCGGACTGAAAGCGCCGTCCTTGAGCGCAAAACAGTACCAAATGTCTAAGCCGCCCTGCCCTCCGGGTCGGTCGGATACGAAAAAAAGAATTTCCGCTTTGCCGATAGAATCATAGCCGATAGTAGGTTGGGTAGTTGTAAAATCGGGCGCATTGATGATGTTGGGCAGGCGCACATCCTCGCCTCTCCAGCGCCCCCGGCGGTCAATGTCGCGGTAGTAGAGTGCACAGCGTATTTCGGAAGCGCTCACATAATCGCAGCGGGTAAAATAAACCCTTCTGCTGACCTCGCTTACGGCAAAGTGAGCGGTATGCCGGGTGTCAATATTGAACCCGTCGCGAAGAGGACGGCCCGGCCCGGAGCGCACCGTACTCAATATCTTAGACACCATACGCCTGGGGTTGTGGTAGTCTTTTTTATTGTCAAACCGGAGGGAGGAAAAATACAAGGTATCGCCTACGGGCGTGGGGCCGAACTCGGTGTATCCCGTATTTACATTTTTGTTGAGGCGTGAAGTTTCTATGCGCAGCGGGTTGGCAATCACCTCCTGCGCCCATTCGCATTGGCGTATTTGGTCTGCGGCCAGGTCCCGATGCACGGCATCGGCTTGTCCGTATTGCGCTATAAAATCAGTAAAATAACGCGTTGCTTGCTGATAATTGCCCATTGATTTTTCAACCATACCCAATTGGTACAGCGCCAGCGGAAACACCTTTGCCTCTGCGTGTTCGCTCACTTTTAGATAGTAGGTCCGCGCGGCCTCAAACGCCTGAAAACGATGCGCTATACCGGCGTATTTGTAGCAAAGCCCTGCATGATCGGGCCGTATGGCAAGGGCTTGAGCATAGTGCTGAAGGGCCGCATTGTAGTCTTTTCCCTCGGCGGCCTGGTCGCCGGCTTTTTCAAAAGCTTTAAAGGACTGCGCAGATAGCGGCGCAGCAGCCGAACAGAAAAGCAGCCACAGCAATCCGAACCGAATTAAAAAATGGGACATGCCTTGAATATTTCAGGTGGTTGTACTTTGAAGATAATGTATTGCAGGGTTACCTCCGGCCCGCCGTTTCGCATGGTGGCTACCCTGAAGGGCGAGGTGTTGATGTCGTAGCTGAGACCGAAGCGCCAGTTTTGTACATGCAATTCAAAATGTGCAATCAGGGCATCGCCGATGCGGTGAGCGGCCCCGCCGCCGATGGCCACAGAACGTCCGGGGGATGAAACTAAGTAATATCGTATGCCGGAGCCGGCGAGTATTTCACGGTAAGTACCCTGAAACTGCGCAGCAGAAGCAAAAGTCCAGTCCACTTTAGGCCCCACCTGCACAGCGGCTATGAGGTAGGTGCTGGTGAGCGGCGCCAATTGCAGGCCGCCATTGTCGAAAAACCGGATTTCCGGACGGGTGATGTGTCGGTATGCGGCGCCTATATGTATAGAAGTGCGGGTGAGGGTGGACTGATACAGGCCGTTGATGCCGGCTGAATAATCGGTGTAGCCGGCGGCGGTTCGCAAAAAGTTTTCCTGTGCAGGCAGGCTCGGATCAAAAATATCGCCGTTGAATTGCTCATCGAAGTACAGCCGCTGCGGGTCGAAAGCGCGCTGTCCGACCTGTGCCTGCGCGCCTGCGCTCAAGTATAGGTTTTCGGAGAGCTTCTGAGTGTAAGACAGGTTCAGGCCGATCTGCATCCAGTTCAGGCCGGCATCTCCGGCGCGGTCGTAGTCGAACAGCAGCCCTCCGCCGATCATACCGTTGCCGCCCGTGCCGGGCAGTTTTATTTTTTGGTCATAACTCCCCGAAAAAGTGAGATACGGAACCGGCACAGAGGCCCACTGGCTTCGATACGCTCCGGCGAAGCGCTGGTCGCCGGAAAATACCCCGGTCAATGCCGGGTTGAGGTTCAATGGATTGTGATAAAACTGTGAGAAGTGCAAATCCTGAGCGGAGAGTAAACCGCAAAAGGCAAGATGCAAAATGTAAAATGTAAAGTGTTTTTTCATCCGCATAGCTTATGTTTGTAACGGCATCACAAAGTAGAAACAATTTTTTACTCCCAAAACAAATCTATGCTAAAAGTCGGCATCACAGGAGGAATCGGCAGCGGTAAAACTACGGTTTGCCGGGTATTTGAATGGCTCGGCATTCCCGTATATTACGCCGACGACCGGGCCAAATGGTTGATGACACACGACGCCGCCCTGCGCCAGGGCATCACGGAACTCTTCGGCGCGGAGGCTTATCTCCCCGACGGCAGCCTGAACCGCTCGCACATTGCCGGGCGTGCTTTTCAGGATTCTGAAATTTTGAAAAAACTAAACAGCTTGGTACATCCTGCGGTGCATCGGGATGGAGAAGAGTGGCACCATGCTCAAAACGCGCCCTACACCCTGCGCGAAGCTGCGCTCCTTTATGAAAGCGGCGGTTACCGCCTTTTAGACAAAATGATTGTGGTGACGGCGCCGGCAGAACTGCGTATCCAACGGGTAACAACGCGCGATGGCACAGAACGCGTCGCTGTGGAAGCCCGCATCGCCCAACAATGGCCGGAGGAAGAAAAAGTCGCTTTGGCCGATTACATCATCCGCAACGACGGAGAAACGGCCCTGCTGCCGCAGATTCTGGAAGTACATCGGCGCTTGCTGCCGGAATGAAGGGGCAAAAGGCAAAAGGCAAAGGGCAAAAGGCAAATATTCGGTATGCCAATTTGCCTTTTGCCAATTTTGCCTCTTGCTAATTTGCCAATTTGCCCCTTGCTAATTTGCCAATTTGCCTCTTGCTAATTTGCCCCTTGCTAATTTACTCGTTAGTTTCTGCTAATGACCAACTTATGCGTCACCGTTTCGCTGCCGTTGCTCAGCGAATACACATACATACCCGCAGGCAACATGCTGCCGTCGTAGTGCAGCGTGTTTTCGCCGGCGTACAGCGGCACCCGCTCGCGATGCACGGGCCGGCCGGTCATATCGCTGATTTGAAAATCGAACAGACCGCTCTGAGTCGATTGCACCGAAATCTGCATAAAGCCGGTGGTGGGATTGGGCCGGGCTGTAACAGAAAAAGCCTGCGCCGTTTCTTCAGAGGTGGAGGTGAATACAAAGCACCCCGATGAGCCTTCTGCTTTCACATGCAGGTAGTAATGGCCTCCCGGATCGAGCTGCTCGTTGGGATAGGGGATGTTGCTCAATTGGCCGAACGTGGTGTTGATGGTCAGCAACAGCGTGAGGTCTTTCTGGCCGATATCGCCCGGATCGGTAGGCGTTCCGAAAACCTTTATACAGCTAAGAGAGTCGCGCGGGAATACGCAGTTGGGAGGATTGCACACATAGCTCAGCCCCACAGGCAGGTTGGTTACACCGTTTTGGGCAGGTATGGCAATGGAATTGATGGTAACCCCGGGTAGGCTGGGTATGGAGCCGGGCGTTCTTACGCTCAAAGTGAATTCATAATAACTGTTGATGCAAGCCGTGTCGCGGATACCGGCATCCAAACGCTCCGGCGACCAAGAGGCCGGTACGGCAATGGCGCCCATCGGAAAATTTTGCGCCGGCGTACAAGTTTGGGCGTTCAAACCGAAGGCGCCCGCAATGCAACAGAGTGTAAAAAGTAAAGCTCTTTTGATCATAATAAATTGATTTTGATTGTGATAGCCTAAAGGTAATCTCTTAAGGTAAACAAAGATGAAAAATATCGGGCATTGTCGGAAAGGTGCGCAAGCAAAAAAAATTAATAATTCCGTAACCTTGCTTTAGTTTTGTACTCCGCTTTCGCCCTGTGAACATGGTCTCTTTTTTTACAATTGACTATTAAACAATTATTTATGAGCCTATTTTTACGTTTTGTTTTGCCATTGGCAGGGCTTTTGCTCCATCTGGCCGCCTCTGGTCAATCGGCTGTTCTTCAAGGAAAAATTACCGACAAGGAAAACGGCGAACCCCTGCCCGGCGCCAGCATCAGTCTCGGCACTACCGGGACCGTCTCCGACTTTGACGGCACGTTCAAAATCTCCGTCAATCCGGGTACCTACCAACTGAATCTGAGCTTCATCGGGTACCAGTCTGTTAGTCAGGAAATTACCATTGGCGCAGGAGAAACCCGCAACCTCGACTTTCCGTTGGAAGTAGAAACCTCCGTGCTGAAAACGGCCACTGTAACGAGCGGTAAGTTTGCCCGCCCCATCAGTGAAGAAACGGTATCTATGGAGGTGCTCAAGCCCAATCTGATCAACAATACCGGCAAAGTATCTATAGACAAGGCCTTGGAAAAAATACCCGGCGTGACCATCATTGACGGGCAGGCCAACATTCGCGGCGGCTCCGGCTTTTCGCAGGGCGCGGGCAGCCGGGTACTCCTGCTGGTGGACGACATCCCCATCCTGCAGGCCGATGCCGGTTTTCCCAACTGGAACGACGTGCCGGTGGAAAACATCGAACAAATAGAAGTGCTCAAAGGCGCTGCTTCAGCGCTGTACGGTTCCTCCGCGCTCAACGGCGTCATCAATGTGCGTACCGCTTTTCCGCGCGCTAAGCCGGAAACCAACGTGGCCTTGTGGGCGGGTACGGTATTTGCACCCAAAGACAAATCGCTCAAATGGTGGGGCGTGGACAGCCTGCCCAATCCCCATACTTACGGGGTCAACTTCGCCCACCGCCAAAAATTTGGCAAGCTCGATCTCGTGCTCGGCGGTTTTTATCAGGACGAGACGAGCTTCAATAAGAATACTTACAACAAATACGGCCGCTTCAATTTTTCCACCCGCTACCGCATTACCGACCGCCTGTCTGCCGGGGTCAACGGCAACTTCAACCGGGGCAACAGCGGCAGCTTTTTTTATTGGAAATCGCTCGAAAACCGCTTTGAAGGCGCGCCTACCACCATCAGCACCCGCGACCGGTTCCGGTACAACATTGATCCTTATCTGACGTATTTCGACAAAGGCGGCAACCGGCACCGCATCCTCAGCCGCTATTTTGCGGTAAACAACGATAATTTTGTGGACAACGGCACGGATGTGACCAACCAATCCAACAAGTCCTATGTCCTTTACGGCGAATATCAGTTTCAGCGCCGGTTTCAGGAACTCAACATGGTACTGACTTCCGGCTTCGTGGGTACCTGGAACAGCGTGACCGCTGAATTGTACGGCGATACGACCTTCACCTCGCGCAATCTGGCCGGTTATGTTCAGTTGGACAAAAAATTTGGCGACCGCCTGAATGCATCTGCCGGATTCCGGTACGAAAACAATGTATTGTTTAATCCCGGATTCACTTATCTGCTCGGCACGGTGCCACCTTCAGAAGAAGAGGAGTCCAAGCCGGTTTTCCGCGTCGGTCTCAACTATCAGGTAACGCCCAAAACATTTCTGCGCAGTTCCTGGGGGCAGGGGTATCGCTACCCTACGGTGGCAGAACGCTATATTTTTACCAATGCCGGATTCTTTGTATTGCCCAACCCGTTCTCTACTTCCGAAACCGGTTGGAGTGCGGAGGTGGGGGTCAAACGGAGTTTCAAAATCTCTTCCTTTGAAGGCTTCTTGGACGTTGCTGCCTTTTATTCCAAATTTCAGGATATGCTGGAATTCAATCTCGTAGGCTTCGGGTTCAGCTCTATCAACATCGGCGATACAGATTTGAAAGGCATAGAAATTTCAATAATGGGCAGGGGCAATTTCTTCGGCGTTCCCACCAGCATTCTCACCGGATACACCTGGATTGACCCGCGATTCCTTAGCTGGGACCCCCGCCCCATCGAACCGGGGCAACCGGCTACACAAGGGCAAACCAACTACAACAACTCTTCGAATAAGGAACAGAACCTGCTCAAATACCGCTCCCGCCGCACGTTCAAACTAGACATTGAGACGGAGGTGAAAAACTTTAATTTTGGCTTGGAGACCTTTTACGCCAGTCATATTGAAGCCATTGACTTCATCTTTGCCGCCATTGTCAACGGCCTCGCCCCCTACCGCGAGAATGACACCAACGGATACATCGTGAACAATCTGCGGTCCAGCTATCGCTTCTCCGAATCGGTCAAATTGTCTGTTTTGTTCAACAATGTTTTCAACGAGGACTATTCCGTCCGACCCGGCCTCATGGATGCTCCGCGCAACCTCACGGCGAGAATGGATTTTAAGTTTTGACAGCTGAATAACCGAACAACACAAAAATACATGCCTTATGAGAACCTGCATCCTATTGGCGATTGCCGCATTGTGCTATTTCAGTGCAACTACTTCTGTACAGGCTCAGGCTGTGGCGCCCAAACGCGAGTTTCGCGGCGTATGGGTGGCTACCGTCGCCAACATTGATTATCCCAAAGCGCCCGATAACCGCCCCGTAGCGCTCAAAGAACAATGGTTGCAATTGTTGGAAACGTATAAGGCTGCCGGTCTCAATGCGGTCATTGTGCAGGTGCGGCCTGCCGGAGATGCTATTTACCCGTCCGATTTGGTACCCTGGTCCAAATTCCTGACCGGAAGGCAGGGCTTGCCGCCGGCCGATGAAAATTTTGACCCGCTGGCATTTATGATCGAAGAGACACATCGCAACGGCATGGAGTTTCACGCCTGGTTCAATCCATATCGGTGCACCATGGACTTGGATACGCTGAGCCTTTCCTCCACCCACATGTTCAACAAACAACGCGACTGGATGCTGCGATACGGCACGCGGTTTTATTTCAATCCGGCACTGCCGGAAGTGCGCGAACACCTCGCTCAGGTGGTGGGGGAAGTGGTGGAGAAATATGACATTGACGCCGTTCACTTCGACGATTATTTCTATCCTTATAAGGTACAGGGCGAGGAATTTCCCGACAGCTTAGATTTTGAACAGCGCGGTAAGGCGTTTGCCAATATTGATGACTGGCGGCGCAGCAATGTGGATGCGCTCATCCAAATGGTTTCAGAAAAAATACGGGATGCCAAGCCTTATGTTCAGTTCGGAATCAGTCCTTTCGGCGTTTGGCGCAACCGCGACCGCGACCCTGTGATGGGGTCCGATAGCCGCGCGGGCGTTACCTGCTACGACGATTTGTATGCCGATGTGTTGAAGTGGAGCCGCTTGGGATGGATTGATTATGTGGCGCCGCAACTGTACTGGCACATCGGCTTCCCGGTTGCCGACCATTACAAGCTGTTGAACTGGTGGTCGCAACATGCTTACGGCCGGCAATTGTACATCGGCCATGCAGTGTATAAGGTGGCCAACAATCTGGAAGCCGCCTGGCACGACCCGGCGGAGATGGCGCGGCAAATTGACCTGAACCGCCGCAATATCGCTGCTGCCGGAAGCATTTATTTTAGTTCTAAACCATTGATCAACAACCCTCTGGGGGTAAGAGATACCCTCGCGCAATACTACGCCCGCCCCTCCTTGTTGCCCACGCCCACCGAGCGGGCGCAGCGTCCGTTCCAAGCTCCGAACCTGCGGCAGGTAAAAAGCAGGGAAATAAAGCCGCTATTGCGTTGGCGCCCCAATCGTTTAGACCGCAAAGCGCCGCCGCTCTATTATGTCATCTATCGCTTCGACGGCGACGGCTTGGGCGATTTCGAGAACGGGCGAAATATGCTCACCGTCACGCAGCGGGGCTTGAACAAACGCCGGTTCAATTTTCACGACACCTCTGCCGCACCCGACGGCACCTATACTTACACCGTGACGGCGCTCAATCGCACCCACGTTGAAAGCAAGGCCGCCCCGTCTCGCTCGGTGTATATCGGCAGGGACAGGGTGTATAGAAAGAAGTAGCGTCAGAGGTTTAAAATCTTTTCTCCGTGCCATAGCCCCTCCGAGCGATAGGGTTGGAAGCGGGAAAACAATTCTTCTTTATACCATTTCAGGTCGCGGGTTCTTTGAATAGCGCCGACGTGTTCGCGGCTTTGGTACGCAAAGGCATTGAGCGCGTCGGCATTATTCCAGAGGCTGAAAGTGGCCATTTGAACAACGGGAACCTCGCCGATGCCTTTGGTGTAGAGCAGGCCCGTAGCGCCCTGGAGTGATTTTTGAGAGGTAGGCACATAGCGCCAAAAAGGAATCAGCTTATGCCATTTGATAGTAGCGCGGGTGATGACGGCAATGTAGGTATTGTCGGGGTCCAGCGTTTCGCTTTTGATAAACGGATTGCCGCCCGACCATTCCCCTCTGGCGATCATGTTTTTCATAAAGACCGTCCACATCTCACCGGTATGCAGGCGGTATTGCTGCATGAGTTCAGATTCAGCAAAAAATGCGGCGGCAGGTTGTTCGTCTTCCCACACTTGCAAAAGGCTATACACCGACCAATCCGGGAGGGGGTTGAACCCTTCGCCTCCGCTGCCCATGAGCTTATAAAAAGTTTGCCCACGAAGCGCATGTAAGGCTTTGTGGGCAAACTGCATTTGGGTGAAACCCCAGATTTTATCTTGTACGCTGTTGAAGCGAAAAAAAGTAAGCGTGGTAATTGGGTTCACTGCGGCGATTACTGTACCTGAAAGTTGTAACTGATGGTACCGCATTGATTATCGGCGCCTTTGGCAAATTTCCAGGTACGGGCATTGGCCAAGGCCAAATCTCTCAATTTGGCAGAGGTGGCGGTGGAGCCGCTCTGGGTATAGGTGGCGCTGGTAACCGTGCCGTTGGCATCTACACAAACCCGGATCACTACTTTTCCTCTATCCTGAGAATTGTCGTTAATTTTAGGTGCGGCCACAACTCCTCTTCCACCCAAACCGCCGCCCACCGTACCGATGCCGGTACTCACACCGCTCAGCTTGTCAGCATTGGGGTCGCCGCTGGGGTCGCCCTGATTGCCGGGAGTGCCGGTATTGCCTTTGCCGGGGCCACTGCCCGATAGGCTTCCTGCCAGATCGCCTTTGAGTTTATCCGCGGCTGCTTTTTCTGCGGCTGCTTTTTCTGCGGCTTTGCGTTTGGCATCTTCCTCGGCTCTTCGCTTGGCGTCTTCCTCGGCTTTGCGTTTAGCATCTGCTTCGGCCTGCGCTTTTTTCTCCTGTTCCTGTTTGCGCTTCAGCGCGAGGGCCTCCGGGTCTTCGGTCACGCGGACCTCTTTTTCTTTTACCGGTTCGGGTTTGGCCGGCTCTGCTTTCGGAGGGGCAGCTTCCTCTTGAGGTTTTACCACCGGTTCGGCCGCTTGAGGAGGAGCGGCATTGTTATCGCCCTGCCCCACATCGGGCAATCCGAGATTGACGAGTATTCCTTCCTGGCCGGGAGGCGGGTCGGGAAAGGTGAGCAACGGAAAAAGAACCAATAATATAAGTATGATATGAATCAACGTGCTGATGAGCGCGCTCCGTTGGCGGTTTTTCGGTTCTTCTCTGCTAACTAAGGTGTCAACTGCCATGTCTGTGTCGTTTTTTATGAAAATGATCGGCGTTTGTAATCACTCAAAAGAGAACGCCTATATCGCAAGGAAAAATACTTTATTCAATTTGGATTGACAAATCTTTAACAGAGCAACCCGTCAACGGCTTTTTTCGGTAGTCAGAATGGCGTTGATGCCGTATCGCAGGGCAATGTCCATCACCGCCACTACATATTCGGTGGGCGTTTCATCGTTGGGTGAGATGGTGATGGAGAAATCGCTTTTTGCGCCGTCCGACCGGCGTTTCAATTCCTGATCCAGTGTGGCCAGGTCAATGCTTCTGCCGTTGAGTGCAAAACTGCCGCTGGTGGTAATGCGCACGTCATCAATGTTCTTTTGCGTCACTACTTTGGTTTGGGAGGTGCCGGGCAATTTTAAATTCAGTGCATTGGGCGCCACGACCGAGGAGGTGAGCATGAAGAATATGAGCAACAAAAAGATGATGTCCGTGAGAGAGGACATATTGAATTGCGCATTGACTTTTGAGCGTTTCTTGATAGGCATTTCTTTGTTTTTTTCAGATGAGACTAACTCTTGGGCTGCGTTGCGATGATGGCGCGCGCCTTGTTTTTGGCGGCAGCCTCCATTACATCCACTACATAACCAAACGGGGCCCCCACTTCTGCTACAATGGTTACCGTAGCGTCGGGTTGGTTGCCGGCCTGAGTCAATGCAGTGCCCATAGCGCGTGTGATGGCCTTCGGGTCAATTTCCTGATTGTTGAGGGTGTGCCGCCCGCTTTTTTCAATGGTGACTACGACCGTTACCGGCGCCACGGTTTTAGCATCTGATTCCGGCAGCGTGAACGGCTGTATTTTTACCAAAGTAGAGGTAAGCATAAAAAACAGCAGCAACAGAAAGATGATGTCTGTCAAAGAAGCCAGACTGAATTCCGCACTGACACCGCTCCGTTTCTTTAATCCCATAAAAATTTCATTTTTTTATAAGTTTCATCCGCCCGTAGCCACGCAAGGCGTGGCGAAGGCGGATTGTGGGTTACTTCAAAAATCATCAATCATGTTTTCTGAAATCTGCTGACTTCGATTTAAGATTGATGAGTGTTGAATGCAGATTGTTGAAGTATCTATGCTAACCGCCATACCGCCTACCTCCCCGCCACTCTATGCCCTCTGCTCTCTGCCATCAATGCGTCGGCTCTTGGAGCAAGTCCATGAACTCCGTAGTGCTGCGCTCCATTTTGAATACCACTTTATCTACGTTGGCTACCAGTACGTTATACGCTACCAATGCGAAGATACCCACTACGAGCCCGAACGCGGTAGTAAGAAGTGCCTGGTATATACCGCCGGCGAGTACAGAGGGGGTTACGTTTTGTTCGGATGCCATTTTGTAGAAGGCCATGATCATACCCGTAACGGTACCGAGAAAGCCCAACATCGGAGATGCGCCGGCAATACTGGCGAGGGAGGAGAGGTTTTTTTCGAGTTTGAAAATTTCGAGGTTGCCCACGTTTTCAATAGCAGCGTCTATATCGCGCAGGGGCTTCCCGATGCGCATCAAGCCTTTCTCCACCATGCGCGCTACGGGCGAATCGGTGGCCTGGCAAAGCGACTTGGCGCCCTGAATGTTGCCCGATTGCACATTGAAGCGGATGTTGTTCATAAAACTCTCATCCATCTGAGATGCCTTTTTGATGGTGAGAAAGCGCTCAATGAAAATGTAGAAAGCGATAAACGACATGATCAATTGCAAGCTAACGATGATCAAGGCGATAGGGCCGCCGGAAACAAGGATGTCAAACAGGCTTTGTGTGCCTTCCTCCGGTGCATCGCGTACAATATCAGTCGTCTGAAAGAGCAAAATAATGTTTTCCAGCATGGGTGATGATTTTTTGTTTTGTTGTTTGAAACGCAAAGCTAAACAACGCCGGACATAAGCGAAAATTGTTAATGAAAAATTGTTGTTCCCCTTATGCGTTCGCATGGCCGGGAAGCCTGTTTTTAACTACCTTCGCGCACTCATTTCACACCCAAAAATCGCACCGCAGTTGATACACGGCTTCATTTTTGATATGGACGGCACCATGGTGGACAATATGATGGTACACCATCGCGCCTGGCAGCGCAAGTTGGCCTCCCTCGGATTGGAACTCACGCTCGAAGAAGTTCGACTGAGTATTCACGGCGTCAACGAGGAAATCATCGAACGCCTGTTCGGCAATCGCTTCAGCCCCGATGAACGCCGGCAAATAGCCTGGGAAAAAGAGGCCGAATACCGCGACATCTTCCTGCCGGAGCTGCGTCTTATTAATGGCTTGGACGCTTTTTTGGCAGCGGCAGCAACGCAGCATATTCCCATGGGGATCGGCACGGCAGCGCCGCCGGAGAATGTGGATTTTGTATTGGATCATCTCAACCTGCACCCCTTTTTTCGCACGGTCATAGATGCTTCAAAGGTGACGAAGGGCAAACCCGCTCCGGAAGTTTTTCTTCGGGTGGCAGAAGGGCTGGGGCTGCCGCCGGATCAATGTATGGTATTTGAAGATTCTCCCACCGGGGCCGAGGCCGCCCGTCGGGCGGGTATGCCGGCCGTCATCGTGACCACTACGCACGGCGCAGCGGAATTTGCCCATTTCGACAATGTGGTGCAAATAATTCCCGATTTCAGCGGGCTGCATCCCCAAGTCTTGTGTACAGCAGCCCTTTGAGCCGGTTTTCTTCACCTCAAACGTAAAGAATCTCTCTACCTTTGGTACTTCGTAATTCTTCGCTTATGTCTGTTGAATCCAATTCTAATTCTATATTTGAAACCCGCTTTGAATTTCCGGGGCAAACGGGGTTTTACCGGGGCAAAGTGCGCGATGTTTATACCGTCGGCGAGCAACTCGTGATGGTAGCTACCGATCGCATTTCTGCATTCGATCACATTCTTCCCCGCCCCATTCCCTGTAAAGGGCAGGTGCTGAACCAAACGGCCGTTTATTTTCTGGAAGCTACCCGCGACATCGTGCCCAATTGGTTGTTATCTGCGCCCGATCCCAATGTGGCCGTCGGGCTGCACTGCGACCCCATCCGGGTAGAGATGGTCATCCGGGGCTATCTTTCCGGCCACGCCTGGAGAGAATACTCAGCGGGCAAGCGCATTCTGTGCGGTGTGACCATGCCGGAGTATTTGCGCGAAAGCGATTCTTTCCCCGAACCGATCATCACGCCCGCTACCAAGGCCGACGAAGGCCACGATGAAGATATTTCCCGCGAGGATATACTCCGACAGGGCATTGTGAGCGAAGAAGACTATGTGCAATTGGAGGTCTATACCCGCGCCCTGTTTCAGCGCGGCACGGAAATGGCGGCGGAGCGCGGCCTCATTTTGGTGGATACCAAATACGAGTTTGGCAAAAAAGACGGAAAAATATACCTCATAGACGAGGTGCATACGCCCGACAGTTCGCGGTATTTTTATGCAGAGGGCTATGAAGAGCGGCAAAAACGGGGCGAACGCCAGCAGCAGCTATCCAAAGAGTTTGTGCGCGAATGGCTGATGAGTTATGGGTTTCAGGGGCTGGAAGGACAGTTGATGCCCGCTATGCCCGATTTTTTTGTGGAACAAATTTCGCAGCGGTACATTGAACTGTACGAGCGCATCACAGGCAGGTACTTTGAATATGCTGATACGGATAATATAGAGGAACGGATTCGCCGGAATATTTTGAGCGCAATTGCTCGTTAGCGCGGCAGGCTGTCGCGATGCTCAAATTGCAGGCTCCGGCAGAAGGCCAGATAATCCTTCACCTCCATCCGGGCTTTTGTGAGCACCTGCTGAAAAGCCTCTTTTTCTTTCGAAGAAAGTGCTGCCGCCTGGAGCGCGGCGGTTAATTCCGAGTCCAAAAATTCGAGCGTAAGCATTTGGTTTTGAAGGGCATCGCCGGTTCTATCGGGACTGGGTTTTTGCAAGTTCCTTTTGGCGGCGTTGAAATAATCGCCGCTCAATTCCATTTGAGTTTTAATGATATTCAGTCGCTCATTGAGCGGGCGAACGCGATCGGCCAGGCTGCGCTTCCAATGCTCGCCGATGTTGTACAGGGCGGGGTCGGATCGAAGCGCGTACAGGTGTTTTTCCAACAAACCAAGAGCGGTCGCAGTCCGGTCAAAACAGGCCGGCGTTTCTGCTCCCGGCGATTTAGCTGTTAAGCGGCCCATGTCCTCGCGCAGCGCGCTGCATCGTTGTTGGAGCGAGTCGAGCAAATCGGGCGCCGCCACGGGGAGCCGGTCGTCGTCGGCCGAAAGCACCGCCGTCATTTGCCGGACTTGCGCCTCGATGCGGAGGCATTGCTTTTCGGGCGAAGAACAGGCAAGGAGCAGTACGCTCAGGATAGAGGCAGCGATCAGCGCGTGTTTCATCAGCCGGTTGTCATTTTGGCGCGGGCAAGGCCCTGTACGAGTTCCAACTGCTCTTGGCGCGTGAGTTGCGTATTGTCAATAACAATGGCGTCGTCGGCTTTTCTCAGCGGACTGTCGGCGCGGGTGGAGTCAATGCGGTCGCGCTCCAACAGATTTTCGCGAACGATATCGGCGCTCAGGTCCACTCCTTTTTCGCGTAGTTCGAGTTGCCGGCGGCGCACCCTTTCATCCGGTTCTGCGGTCAGGAATATTTTTAATTCGGCATCGGGAAAAACCACAGTACCGATATCGCGGCCATCCATTACGATGCCGCCTTTGCGGCCGAGCGCTTTTTGTTGGCTGACGAGTGCGCGGCGCACGGCAGGCACGGCGGCTACCGGGCTTACCAGTTCTGAAACCCTCATGCTTCTGATGTCTTCCTCTACGTCCTGGCCGTTGAGGAAGGTCCGGTTGGCGCCGTCGGCATGTTTGAACTCGATGAGGATATCATCTAAGGCATTGACCACGGCGTCTTCATCGGCGAGATTCACCGCATGGTCGAGGAAGAAGAGCGTTACGGCGCGATACATGGCGCCGGAGTCCACGTAGCCGAAACCGAGGGCAGCGGCAAGGTCGCGGGCAAGCGTGCTTTTTCCGCAGGAAGAATGACCGTCTATGGCAATGATGATATTTCTCACGAGGTGGTTTTGGATGCAAGCGGGGCAAAAATAGTCTCTTATTTGAAAAAGCCGGCTACGATTTCCCACAGCTTCTCATAAGGGATTATTTCCAACCGGCTGGAGCTTCCCCGGTACCGGAAAGGTATTTTGGAAAGTTCTTGCAGCAGGGCTTCTTTTTTTTTCATGTCGGAGAGGCGGTAATTGTTCGTTTTCAACAGGTTGAGCAGCCGGATGAAAATGGTCTGACGCTGGAAAATCTTTGAGCGCTCCAATGCTTTTGACAGTTTGTACAGCCAGTCAATTTGTTGGGAAGCGGCGCTGAAATTTCCGTATTGAAATAAAAAAAGGATTTGAGCTATGGCGATGAGAATGGTTTCGTTTTGTTTTTGGGGCAAAAACGGCACCGGCGCTTCGATGAACTCCTGCACTTGAAACGATTTTTCTTTGGGCATGAGCCTAAACTGCTGGTCGGCGGGGCGCAATTCCATCAGGAGGTGCATATATGCTGCGAAGAGGTCCCATTTTCCCTGCTCTTCCAGCGGCAGTTTGCGCATGATTTTTGAATCGGCGACCTCTCTGAATACAGCAAAGGCATTGAGCACATTATCGGCATGAATGTTGAACAGGAGATACAATTCCATGAGTTTCAGCCATTCCGGGTCGTCGCTGTGGGTGTTTCGGAAGGCTTGTTCTGCGATGGCTCTGCCTTTGTTGAAATCCTTGGTGTGGAGCGCTGCGCGCAGTTGGCCCAGTGAAAAAAGGGATTTTTTGTCTTTGGAAGCCCGCGTCGGATGGTTCATCAGGTATTGCTCTGCCTGAGCGCCGGCATCTGCGGCAGCGGCGAAATCTCCGTCCATTTCAAAGCGGAGCATCCATGTTTCAAAGGCGTGGAGGCTTATGTCGGGCGAATCGTATTTTTCTGATAGCCGGAGAGCCTCGTCGCAATAGGCGGTAATTTGCTCGGATACGGTTTTTGAATAACTTTTTTCTGAATGGTAGGCCATTTTAACGCAGAGCAAAAGTTCCTCGCTGCGTTGCTCGGCATCCCATACGGGCATAAATTGCGCGATCAGCACATTTTGTTCGGCAAAGGCTTTTTCATCGTTTTGTTCGGCAAAATAACCCCGCAAGATGCGGGCGGTTGCAGCCACAATTTCTGCAAACTTATATTTCAGCGCAGTTTGTTGCAATTGCAATGCCTCAGAAAGCGCCGTTTGCGTGGAGCCAAAATTGTGCAGAATATACACCAGCGCCAACTGCCGCCGGCAATGGTACAAAAAAGCCTGATAATCACCCTTTTTGGGCTGAGCTACGCTGAGAAAGAAAAAGGAATTGAGCAGCTTGCGCTTAAACCGGGACTTGAGTTGCCGGTAACGATCATCTGAAGGGTCGGTTTCATACAAAGCCGCAGCGGCATCTGCATCGCTGAAGAACTCCCCCTTTTGCAGGGCCTCGTAAAACGCGGTCAGCTTGTTGTCCTGCCGAAGGTTCTGCTGATCGAATATCTCGATTTTACTCAACTTTTTCCGGTCGAGGATGCGGGCTATTTCTATGAGTTCTTTCATCAATTCCGGCGTTGTAGAGATGCAATATAGAGCATCTCTACAAATTGGCCGCATATAAAAGTGGGAACAAAACAAAAAGAAAACGCTCCACCGGGGAGCGTTTGTCAATGCAACGAACGACAATTAGTATTCGTCGTCGTTGAAGAGAAAATCTTCCTTCCGGGGGTAGTCCGGCCAGATGTCTTCAATACCTTCATAGAGTTCATCTTCGTCTTCCATTTCCTGAAGATTCTCAATCACTTCCACCGGAGCGCCGGAGCGGATGGCATAGTCAATAAGCTCATCTCTTGATGCAGGCCAGGGAGCATCTTCCAGATGATAGGCCAGTTCCAAAGTCCAATACATAGTTGTCTGAATTTTCTGTTTAGTTGAGTGATGTCACCGAACGTTCGCCAATAACGAATGAAAAGCGAAAATCGTTGAGCGCCACTCCGCTCATTTTTCCGCAAAAGTAAAAACTGGACGCTGAATACAGCATTTGAAGTGTCATAAAGGCCGAAAATATTTTTTCTTTTTTATTCGATCTCCAAAATTTCATAAGAACGCCCCTCGTATCCGGCAGGCCAGCGCCCGATATCGGAAGAATTGACGGGGCCGGTGGGGTCGCAGATGCAATACCGGCGATCCCGATAAGAAACGGTTGCAGCGCAAGGGATATCCGCCTCTATGCCTATGCTGATGTGGTCGGGAAAGGCAATGACGATGACCTCTAAGTTAAGGAGCGATTTGACCAAATGAAACAACAGCACGGCCCGGTCTTCACAGTCGGACTGGGGGTAAAAAAATACTTCTTCGGCAATCATGGGTTTGCTGCGTCCGAAGGCGACCTTGTCGTCCTGATACACAAAAGAGGAGCGCGTAAATGAAACTAGTATTTCCAACGCTTCTTTGCGGCTTTTTCCGCTGATGATGCGCTCCAACTGAGGGAGCAGCGAGGCGGCCAGAAGCGGCGACATCGGAACGCGGAAATAGGCGCCCTCTTCCACGATGGGCTGATTGGCAATGATTTCCACGATGGTTCGATCCAGCGTAACGTTGATGTCGTACAGGGTGTCGCGGTGGCGGAGTTGCAATTTTTTTTCAAGGGGCCGCGCCGGAAAATCGGGAAAATTTTTCCATTGAAAAGAGAGTGCCTTGCCGCCGCGCATAGCGGTGAAATCGAGCAGGAAAGCGCCGCGCGCCACAATCGGATATTTTACCGGATAAGGAATGTAGGTGAAATTGCGGCGATCTTCCCGGATGAACGGCAATTCAAAAACCTCTTCTTCCACATACAGGTAGAGGTATGCCGCGTCGGAGGTGTACATGAGGCGGGTGTCATAACCGGAGTGCGACACCAAAAACCACGCGATCAACTCTTTTTCAAATGCCGTATGGTTCGAAAAAATCTGGTTGACACTGGAGCGCAGCAGCGCGTAATACATCCAGTCGTTGAGTTTCAGTTCCTGCCGTTTTTGTTCGAGGTCGTTCAGCAGCGTCGTGTAATCGGTTTCCAGCAGCTTGTGGTAGTAATGAACGATGCTTTGCTCATTGCTTCGCACCGGTATCTTTACCTGCATCCCCTGATGGTAGGCGATCTCTACCAAACTGGAATAAAAAGGAACGGCAACATGGCGAACGGATTTTCCTGAACTGTGCAGCGAAAACAGGGCGCTCAATACGAGCAAAGTGTAACGTAATGACATGTCGAATCAGCTTTTTGGAAAGTATGTGCAGGCGCGTTACTGCCCTTTCGGTCTGAAATCCAACAAGATGGATATGATATGAGAAAAGGTGTTTTGCTGTGAGCCGAGGTCGGTGAACGCGTAGTCCAACTTCATGGACGCAATTTTCAATCCCACCCCGATGGAAGGCCGCACGCCGAGCAATTCCTTGCCGCCGAAATCCAACTCGCGCTGGAACTGACTGACGCCGCCGCGCAAAAATACAAATTGATTGTAATCCAGCTCTAATCCAAATGCGGGGTCAATGCTGAAGGGGCTGGCGGAGATAAGCGTGTTGCGCCGCCCGTCGGTAGTGGCCACAAAATCCAATTCGGGCGCTATGCCGATGCTTTTCCACTGGAAACGCCGGGTAATGCCGGCGATGATTTGCGGCCGGGTGATCTCTACGCTGCTGATGGGGATTTCGTTGTTGGTCAGTTCCAACACTTCTTTTTCTGCATCGGTGAAACTGAAGGACCAGGCGTTGAAGGTGGTGGTAATGTCGCGGGCCAGCACGCCGATGCGCCATTCGGAAATTTTGTATTGAAGCCCCAGGTCGGCGCCAAACCCCCAGGAGGTGGCAAAGGGGCCGATGCGGCGGTGTACTACTTTGAGGTTTCCGCCGATAGCGAGGCGGCCGGTTTCGGGTTTCACCAACTGCGCATAGCTCAGCAAAAAGGCGTAATCGGCAGCCGAAAATTCGCGGAGGTTGTCGTAGTTCACCGTGCCGTCGCTTTCGTACAGGCTGAGCGTATTCGGTATTTGGTCAATGCCGAAACGGATGAATGACAGCCCGATGCGCCGGTGGTTGGTATTGAGCGGCAACACGATGCCGGCATAGTCGAACTTACCCACGCCGCCAAACCACTCCGAGTGCATAGCGCCCAACTGAAAGCCGTTCGGCAGGTCCATCGCGGCCAGCCCCGCCGGGTTCCATACGCCCGCCGTCACGTCGGCGCCGCCGGCAATGACCGCCGTTCCGAGCGCCTGTGCCCGCGCCCCCACACCGATGGAGAGGAACTCGTTGCTGTATTTTTGGCAATAGGCGCCCGTGAAAGCACTCAGGAAAAGGAATACAGAAAGGATGGTGTAAATAAACTTGCGCATAATTGTCTTTTATGGAAACCAAACGCGATTCCTCTTTTGCTATTATACCCGTTTCAACCCGCCGGCTCCAAAAACTGCATCTCATGCAACTCGCGGTATATGCCGTCTTCATTTTGGAGGAGTTCCTCGTGGGTGCCGAGCTCCGCCACGCGGCCTTTGTGCATCACGAGCACCTTATCGGCATGGCGGATGGTGGAGAGCCGGTGCGCGATGATGATGGAAGTGCGTTTGGCAATGAGCGTTTCGATGGCAAACTGAATGACCGATTCGGTTTCCGGGTCAATGGAGGAAGTGGCTTCGTCCAATATGAGGATGTCCGGTTCAAATACCAGCGCGCGCACAAAGGAGATCAATTGCCTTTGGCCCATGCTCAGGGTGGCGCCGCGCTCCATGACCTCTGTTTCGTAGCCGTTGGGCATTTTTTCAATAAACTCGTGGGCGCCGATCATTTTGGCAGCTTCTTCCACCTGCTCCCGCGTCACAGAGCTGTCGCGCAGCGTGATGTTGTCCATCACCGTTCCCGAAAACAGAAAAACATCCTGCAATACTAAGGCGATGCGCCGGCGGTAAGCATGCAACTCGTATTCGCGTATGTCGCGTCCGTCCACTTTGATGTGGCCTTGTTCTATGTCATAAAACCGGTTCAGCAAGCTGATGATCGTACTTTTGCCGGAGCCGGTGCTGCCCACGATGGCCAGGGTTTGACCGGCCTCAACGTGAAAGCTCACGTTCTTCAATATGGTGTCTTCGTCGTTGTAAGCAAATGTAACTTCTTCAAAGTCAATGTCTCCACGAAAATTTTCCGGTGCGGCGGTTCCTTTGTTTGAGATAAACTCTTTGGTGTCCAACAGCCCGAATACCCGCTCGGAAGCTACCAGTCCCATTTGCAGGGTATTGAACTTATCGGCCAACATGCGAATGGGCCGGAAGAGCATATTGATGTAAATCGGGAAGGCGACCAAAGCGCCGAGGGTCACATCGTCGGTTAGTACCCGGCCCGCACCCCACCACACCATGAGTCCGAGACAAGCCGCTGCGATGATTTCCACCACCGGAAAAAAGACGGCGTAATACAAAATCGCGTCTAAGTTGGCCTTCGTATATTCCCGGTTGATGGTGCGAAATTTTTGCGCTTCCTGTTCTTCTGCATTGAAAATCTGCACAATACGCATACCCGTGATGCGCTCCTGCATAAAGGCGTTCATGCGCGCAATCTGGGTGCGCACAATCTGGAAAGAAGCCTTTACCTTTTCTTTGAAGATGTACGCCGCTATAAAAAGGAAGGGCAAAACGGTCATGGATATCAGCGTGAGTTTCCAACTGGTGTAAAACATAATGCCCAGCACGGCGATGAGTGTGAGCAGATCGGCAATGATGGTGATGACGCCTTCTGCAAAAATGGAATTGACGGCCTCTATGTCGTTGATGGTACGAGTAGTGGAGGTGCCGATGGGCGTGCGATCGAAATAGCTGAGGCGCAAATTGGTAATGTGTTTGAACACGCGCATGCGCAGGTCGCGCACCACGCTCTGCCCCAGCCATGCCGTTCCGTATTGAAACAGGTATTGCAAGCCGGCCTCCACGATCAGTAAAATAATCAAAAACAAAGACAACACAGACAAGCCCGCCATGTCGGACACGGAAATGTAGTCGTCCACCATTACTTTGATGAGGTAAGGCCGCACAATAGACAGAGGCGCCAGAATGACGGCCAATATACCAGCCGCCACAAATACCTTCTTATATGGTTGGGCCAAACCCAGCACTCGACCGAGCAAGGGGATTTTGATTTTGGGTGCTGAGTTGTCCGACATGGAGATGCTTAAAAGTTAATCGCTAAGTAACGCATGAAAGCAGGTTGCGGTTTTCCGGCGGTTCATACTTACCTTTGCTTTTTTCATAAGCAAAAGACCATTGAACCGGATCACAGCGGCATGTATTTGGAAAAACTCATACTGACCAATTTTAAAAACTATGCCGCTCAAGCGCTCGACTTGTCGGAGCGGCTCAATTGCTTTACCGGACTGAACGGAATGGGCAAAACCAACCTGCTTGATGCCGTTTATTACCTGTGCCTGGCTAAAAGCCGGTTCGGCCTCAACGACGCCAATCTTTGCCTGCGCGGAGAGGATTTTTTTCGACTGGAAGGGCATTTTGTAACCGGAGAAAAACGCGCCAAAATTGTAGCCAAGGTACAGCCCAGAAAACGCAAAGACCTGGAAAACAACGATGTAATATACCCCACACTCAGCGAACACATCGGCCTGTTTCCAGTCGTATTCATCGGCCCCGACGATACGCTCATGATCACCGAAGGCAGCGAAGAACGACGCCGTTTTATAGACAATACGCTTTCGCAAACGGATGCCGACTACCTGCGGCGCCTCATCGCCTACAATAAAGTGCTGCAACAACGCAACGCCGCCCTCAAACAGTTTGCCGAACAACGTCGCTTCGATCCGGCGCTCATCGGGGTGTATGACGCCCAAATGTTGCCCGCCGGAGCGTACATCTACGAAAAAAGAAAAGCGTTTGCCGAAGCCTTCAATCCCATCATGCAGGAAACATACCGAAGCATTGCCGGAGAACGGGAGCAGGTAGATTGCCGCTATCAGTCGGGTTTAGACGAGCGCAGCCTGGAAGAATTGCTTTCGCAAAGCCTCGAAAAAGATCGCATCCTGCAACGCACCACAGAGGGCGTACATCGCGATGATTTGATCTTAATTATCAATGATTTGCCCGTTAAACGCTTCGGATCGCAGGGGCAGCTCAAAACCTTTGTGCTCGCGCTCAAACTCGCGCAGTATCGCTTTTTGGAACAACAAAAAAATACGCGCCCCATTCTGTTACTCGATGATATTTTTGATAAATTGGATGCGCAAAGAGTGAGCCGTCTTTTGCAACTGTTGGTGGAGGAAAACTACGGACAGGTGTTCATTACCGATACCGATGAGCATCGCGTGGAAAACATCATCAGCCGTTTTGGAACCGATTTCCGCCGATATCGCATCGAAAATGGCAACGCATTCTTAATACCTGACAACGCATGAGAAGCACCAATGAACAAAGCGTCAAAGACGTGTTGAAGGAAATGCTGGAGACGTATCGCCTCAAATCGCGCCTCAACGAAACGCGCATTCGCGAACTGTGGGCGGAAGTGATGGGCGCTGTGGTGGCGGGTTATACCACAGATATCAAATTGCGCAGAAACAAACTGTTCATCTCCATTACCTCCGCTCCGCTCCGGCAGGAACTCAACTACGGCCGCGACAAAATCGCACGCAATATGAATGAAGCGCTGGGAGAGGATTTGATTAAAGAAGTGGAGGTGCGGGGGTAGGCGTGGGGCTTAGGGCATAGAGCATAGAGCATAGGGCAGAGAGCATGGAGTGGTAGGCGGTATGTCGGTTTGCTCATTTGCCAATTTGCCTTCCCGATTCACTGCGTTCATCGGGATGTCGCTTCGCTCCATTTGCCCTTTGCCCTTTGCCGATTTGCCCCTTACCCCTTACCAACTTGCCATTTACCAATTTGCCTCAATACTCGCTGGTAAAGTGAAACTCCATGTCCGGGAAATTTTCCTGTACGGTTTTGAGTTGCCAGGCCGATTCGGCGAGAAAAACGCGCTGCCCCTCTTTGTCGTGGGCGATTTCGCGCCGGCGGCGCTGCAAAAACTCCTTCATGACCGCTTCTTTGGGGCAGGTAATCCAACAGGCTTTGTAGAGGTTCACGGCCTCATAATTAACCGAAGCGCCGTATTCGTGTTGCAGGCGATAAGCGAGCACATCAAACTGAAGCGCGCCTACGGTACCCACGATCTTGCGTCCGTCAGCATCGCGGGTAAATAATTGCGCCACGCCTTCGTCCATCAATTGTTCCAACCCCTTGGCCAATTGTTTCGATTTGAGCGGATCGGCATTGTTTACATATCGAAACTGCTCCGGCGAAAAACTCGGAATGCCTTTGAAGTGCAGGCTCTCCCCCTCGGTGAGCGCATCACCGATTTTGAAATTGCCGGAATCGTACAGGCCCACTACATCGCCGGGGAAGGCTTCGTCCACCACGGTTTTTTTGTCGGCCATGAAGGAAGTGGGGTTCGAAAATTTGATCTTGCGATTTTGGCGCACATGCAGGTAGGGTTTGTTGCGCTCAAACGTCCCGGAACACACGCGCATAAAGGCCACGCGGTCGCGGTGGTTGGGGTCCATGTTGGCGTGTATTTTAAATACAAAACCGGAAAAACGGCTTTCGTCCGGTTCCACCAAGCGCTCCTCCGTATGGCGGGCCAGCGGTTCGGGCGCAATGAGCGTAAAGCAGTCCAACAGTTCGCGCACCCCGAAATTGTTGACGGCACTGCCGAAAAACACCGGTGAGAGTTGGCCGTTTAAATACGCTTCGCGCCGAAACTCCGGATAGACGCCCTCCACCATTCCGACCTCTGCGCGCAGTTCGGCAGCATCGCGGGCGCCGATGTGCTGTTCGAGCGCTTCGTCGTTCAGATCGGTAATTTCTACGGTGTCTTCGTCTTCCTGTTTGCTGTGCGGGCGGAAGAGGACCAATTTTTGTTCAAACATACTATACACCCCCTTGAAGCGCTGCCCCATGCCGATGGGCCAACTGAGCGGGCGTACTTTGATGCCGAGCTTTTGCTCCACTTCGTCAAGCAGGTCGAATGCCTCCTTGCCTTCGCGGTCGAGTTTGTTGATGAACACGATGATGGGCGTGTTGCGCATGCGGCACACTTCTACCAGCTTTTCGGTTTGAGTTTCTACGCCTTTGGCCACGTCAATGACCACAATAACGCTGTCCACTGCGGTGAGGGTGCGGTAAGTATCTTCGGCAAAGTCCTGGTGACCGGGCGTATCGAGGATGTTGATTTTGAGACCTTTGTAATCAAATGCCATTACGGAGGTCGCCACGGAGATACCGCGCTGCCGCTCAATTTCCATGAAGTCGGAGGTAGCGCTGCGCTTGATTTTGTTGGACTTCACAGCGCCGGCTATCTGTATGGCACCGCCGAAGAGCAGCAGTTTTTCCGTGAGGGTGGTTTTTCCCGCATCGGGGTGGCTGATGATGCCGAATGTGCGCCGCCGCCGCAATTCTTCTATAAAATCCATGTTGTAAAATATCGGGTATAAAACGAGCCGCGAAGATAGGTTTTTTGACGAACACCCGACGGACCGATGTACATCGCATCAAAAGTAAGCCGGGACCTCCATACACAGTCCTACCGCACCTTCACGACTTTGACCACTGCCGTGCCCTCATTGGTCTGCACGCTCAGCCAATACATGCCCGCGGGCAGGCCGGCTGTGGAAAAATCACTGAACTGTTGTCCTTGACCATGGAAGACCTTTTCCTGCAACAATGCCTGGCCTGCAGTATGGTAGAGTGTAAATGTCACCTCCTGTGCCTGGCCCAACGAAAGCTGGACGCCCAGGGTTTCCCGGAAAGGATTGGGTACTACCCGCAAGCCCAGGATATCCGCCACTTCTGCGGCGCCGGTAGGGCAGCTTGTCTCAAAAGCTATAGTTGAAGAAAACAGGCTGAGGTTGTTCACACCCTCGCATCTCACCCGGAGACGGGCTTGATAGCCGGAACAGGGGTCTAAGCCCGTCAATGGCTGCTGCAAATCTTCAGTATTGTAATCCGTCCAGGCCGAAGTACCGGTCTTTCTGATTTGCAACTGATAGTCGAGGGCAGCATCCGGGGCTTGCCAGGACAGCAGGGCAGAGGTGTCGGTCAGTTCGCCGGCTGTAAGCATAGCCGCGTTGCTGTTGCAGGCAGGATTGCATGTGGTGGTGAAAGTGAAAGCGGGCGCCCAACTACCCCGCAAAATCTGGCTGCATGCCCCTGCAAACTGTACTTCGTAAGTGGTGCAAAGCTCAAGCCCGTCAAAGGTGATGCCGGGCGTCAGCAAGCCGGTCGTAGTTGACCAGGCCGTGCTGTTCAAGGGCCGTATCCGAACGGCGTACTCCACAAAGAGCGAATCCCAATCCCAGCTCAATGCCGCTTGCTGGTAGCTCAGCGTATCCGGCGTCATTGTGCCGGTAGGAGCTATGCATGGGGGCGCCTCGTCTGTAATGGTTACGCAGTAGTCTTCAACTTCGCCTTCAATTGACTGGCCGCATCCGGGCGTGCCGCTGTCCACATAGGACATCACGATGCGCATGCGGGTGCTGCCTGTCTGCGCATCATCGGGCAGAAAGATGGGCGCCTCCACTATGGATGCTGTAGAATTGCTGACGGAGCCTACGGTTTCGTTTTCTAAATCGAATGAGCCGTCTTGGTTGAGATCAATGAGCACCCGGTAGTTCTCCCCATATACGCCGTCAACCCAGGCCGGCCGGAGGGTGACGGTATAGGTGCCGCCGGTCTCTAAACTGGTGCTTTGCGCGGTGTAATCGCCGTAACCGCCATCGTCGCCGGAGGTGTTCTCCAGATCGTTGATGGATACGCTTTCCAAATACTCATACTCGCTGCTCGCCGGAAAAGAGCAGTACGTCAAATCAAGGCAATTGCCGCAGCCGGGCACTTGGAATTGCAAAGCCGTACCCAAGGTATCCGGCGACAAGCCGTCGCTGCAAAGGCTTTGTATCCTGACAATACAGGTTTGGCAAACACCCAGTCCGTTAAGGGTGAGGGTATTGTCCAATACGCTGTCTATGGTCAAGGTGTCGGTGGTGCAGGCCAGCTCTATCCGGTAAGCCTGAGCAGCAGTAACTGCTTGCCAGGTCAGTACGGTACTGTCTGCTGTGGCTGCGGCGTTCAGTTCTTGGGGAGCGTCGCAGCAGCCTTCGGTGAGGAAGCCGGCGATAGCAGAGAATACTGTCGTATCTGCACAGGTTTCTTCTATCGCAAACTCGTAGGCTGTGCAGGCCGGCAGGCCATTGAGTTGCACGGGGGATAGCGTATCTTCGAAGACTTGCCAGGTGCTGTCCCCTGCCATTCGCCAATATAGGCTGGATTGCAGGGTGGAATCGCTTGATATCCAAGTTACTACTGCGCTGCTGTCGGTCACGGATGCAGCCGCCAGGCCAAAGGCGCTCGGGCAGGGACCGCAGTTTTGTAGCAACAACTGCAAGCTGGTGTACAGGTTGAGGGTTCCGCCGGTTACGGTGATGCCTTCGAGGCTGGGGTTGGGTTTAGTGCCTTCCAGCAGGGCCTGTCGGACGAGCAGAGCGGCCTCTGCTGGCGAGCTTAGGGCCAACTGCGTCAACTGTGGGCAAGGCGCTGAATAGAGCAGCGCAATGGCGCCGGCGACGTGCGGGGTCGCGCCGGAAGTACCGCCAAAACCCCCGTAAGAGTTGTTGTTTGCCGTAGTCCAGGTGCCTGCTCCGGGAGCGCCTAAGTCAATGGTATTCAAACCGTATCCTGCACCGTTAACCTTATTGCCCGTACAGTTGAGGTTGGTTACGCTGATCATAAAGTCACTGGAGCAAGCGGTAGGCAAGTCGCCGACCTCGTCCACGTCGAACGCTCCGTTGATGGTTGCTCCCGCACTGAGTATGCCGTGTACGCCCAACGTATCGTAAAAGGCGCACCACAACGGAGCATCGGCAGGCTGGCCAAAATCTACGCCCCACGAAGAGTTGGTGGCTACTACGAAGGCGCCTTCGGCGCCGTTGGTGGCGTTGTAGCGCATGCGGTGCGCCAAAGGGAAGCTGTAGGCCTCCAGAACGGCCGATTCCTGGCCGCTTCCGCCGACGACTATCATGAGCTTGACATCCCAGTTTACGCCTGCTACGCCTATGCCGTTGTTGCCCTTGGCGCCCACGATGCCCGCTACGGGTGTGCCGTGCCCGTTGTTAGCGTTGGTATTGTCGTTGTCCGAAGCAACATTCCAGCCGGCAAAGTCGTCAATGAAGCCGTTGTTGTCGTCATCAATGCCATTGCCGGGGATTTCGGCCGTATTCATCCAGATATTGTCGCCAAAATCCTCATGAGCAGGGTCTATGCCATCGTCCACTATACATACGACGATGTCGTGCCCCAGGGCATTCCTGCCGCCCGTGGTGATGCCCCAGGCCAGATCGGCATCTATGTCGGCGCCTTCTACGCAGTTGCCCAGGCCGTTGTTGATGTATTGCCACTGGTTTTGAAACTGAAGGTCGTTTGGCACGGTATCGCGTCGGGTCAGGATGTGGTTGAACTGCGCGGTCTGTATGCCGGGCGTGCGTTTAAGCTGCGCCAGGAAATCTGCTTCAGAAATGACGGTGTGGTCGAAGCTCACCTGCCAGATGCGCATGTAGGGCACGATTTCTTTGACTGCTTTGAATTGGGTTGGCCGGCCGTTGAAGACCTGCAGGTCCTTGACCAGCGTACGGATGTCGGTGGTCGGCGTCAGCCGGATTAAGGCTTCGCCGGGCATATATTGGGCCTGCTGTCCCACAAGGGACAAAGGGAATAGCACCGAGAGGAGCAAGGGTAAAAGGAATTTCATGAGCTGAAATTTTTAGGAGTAATCGAGGCCCCAAATGTAGATCGAAACTTTAGTCAGCTATGCAGTTATTTTTGTCTGCTAACTAACAATGAGCACAAAGCTGCCCGAAGGTTCTTTCATTCGCGTTCTACAAAGCCCGGCGTTCTAAAAAAGCGCTGCGCGTTCTATCTTCGCAGCATTATTATACGCCAACTACTATAATATGAAAATTGCCGAAACCACCCGCCTGTACCTGAGAGAGATGACCGCCGCAGATGCCGAAAATGCGTACCTGCTCAATCTTGACCCCGATGTGGTACGCTATACGGGCGATGATCCTTTTGAAAGCATAGCAGCGGCGCGGACTTTTTTGGAACAATACGACCATTACGAACAATACGGATTTGGGCGCTGGGCTGTCATCCGCAAAGCCGATGATGCGTTTCTGGGATGGTGCGGACTGAAATACACCGAAGACCTCGATGAATACGACTTAGGGTTCCGGTTTTTTAAAAAACACTGGAACAAAGGCTATGCAACGGAAGCGGCAAAGGTGTGTATTGAGCTGGGTTTTAACACCTTCAACATGCCCGTCATTGTGGGGCGAGCCATGAAAGACAATATTGGCTCCATTAAAGTACTCGAAAAAGTCGGAATGACTTATTTCAATTCTTTTGACTTTGACGGCAGCGAGGGCGTTATTTACACTATAAGCGCCTGATATTCTATGGATTTTCCGTTTTTGCTTCGAGTACCTGAGCGTCTTTCAGCTTGGCCAGCAATTCGTCTTTCACCACTGCAAACATGGGCAATTCCGATTCGGGCAGCGGCTTGGCTTGCGGCATATTGAGCCGGAGATGATCTACTTGTTTGCCATTTTTCCAGAAGCGGAAACATACATGCGGGCCGGTGGCTAAACCGGTGGAACCGACATAGCCGATGACCTGCCCCTGCGATACGCGCGTACCCGGACGAATGCCCTTGGCAAAGCGCGACATGTGCAGGTATTGGGTTTCATACACCTTATCATGCTTGATGCGAACAAAGTTGCCGTTGCCGCCGGCATAATGCGCCTGGGTGACGACGCCGTCGCCGATGGCCATGATTTCCGTGCCATGCGGCGCGGCATAATCGGTGCCGAGGTGTGCTCGTTTTTTCTTGAGGATGGGGTGGAAGCGGTTTAAATTATAGCGGGAAGAAATGCGAGAAAAGCGTACCGGCGCTTTGAGAAAAGCGGTCTTGAGCGGCCGGCCTTCCAGGTCGTAATAACCTTTGTATTCGCCGTTTTCGTAATAAATAGCATATACCTCTTTAGGCCCGCTTTTGTAATAAGCGCCCTGCACTTTGCCGGCGGCTGCTGGTTTGTCTTCCACATATTTGTGTTCAAAAACAGCTTTGAACTCGTCGTTTTCCTGAATGCGGTGGAAGTCAATAGACCATTTGAGCGCATCTTCGAGGCGGTCGGCGAGCTCATAAGTGTGGCCTTGCCCGACCATAGCGTCCCACAACGTGGAAGTGACTACGAAATGGCCGGTTTCGATGCGGGTTTCCACTTCGCGTTCAACGCGCTCTACAGAATAATCGCCGGAAAGTTTGAAAAGGACATATTCAAACACGCTCGGTTCATATACCATATACATGGGCTGCTGCGTAGGGCCATGCGTGAGAACGGTGTAAGATTTGCCTGCTTGCAACTTTCGGAAGTCGAAAACGCCATCGGAGTTTTTTACCAATGCGTTGATGCCCTCCGTGCTGAGTTGCTGAGCCAGCAGCATATCCGACAGGGATTCTCCGTTTCGGATTTTGAATTCCACCGTGGAAAAAGTATCTATAGCGAAGCCCCAACGCAGGGTGGGGGTGATGATGGGAAAAGCGCCGAGTTGTACTTCCGGAGTGGAGTCTTTAGCAGAAGCGCTGATGTAATCAGGTTCTGCAAGCTGGTAAGCCGTGAATCCTAAAGTGAGCGCTATTGCTACCAATCCGGCCTGGGTTAACCATTTGTACGTTTTTGCCGGTTTTTGTTTTGTTTCTTCGCTGTGCGGTTGTGATTCGTAGTTGGTTTCCTGTTTCACGTTATTTTTTTTGCGTTCAAAAAAACGCAAACCATCGGTAAGGGAGAACTTTGTGCGAGTGGTTTGTCGTATTGTCTTACGCTTTTGGAATTATGTACTGACCGGCGCACCGGCGAGCCGCAAATATAGAAGACTTGCCACTTGTAGGGGAAATATTTTTGTTAAAACTTACTCCAACTGCTTTTTTGCTGCCCAAACCGGCCATATCGCGTACTTTTGCCGTCACAATTTTAACACAATATGGCCGAAACATCGCGGTATGACCAACGGGGCGTGTCTGCCGACAAGGCAGAAGTACACGACGCCGTCAAACACTTAGACAAAGGGCTTTACCCCAACGCTTTTTGTAAAATATTGCCCGACATCGCCGCAGGCGACCCCGCCTGGTGCAACATCATGCATGCCGATACGGCCGGCACAAAGACCAATCTGGCTTATCTCTACTGGCGAGAAACCGGCGACCTGTCCGTGTGGGCAGGCATCGCACAGGATGCCATTGTGATGAACCTCGACGATATGGCCTGCGTAGGGTGTACCGATGAAATCATTCTTTCTTCTACCATCGGACGCAACAAACACCTCATTCCCGGCGAGGTCATTCGCGCGGTGATAGAGGGTACCACCGGGTTCATAGACAAGATGGCGCAACACGGCGTTCATATCCACCTGGCCGGCGGCGAAACGGCCGATGTGGGCGATGTGGTGCGCACCGTTGATGTGGGCTACACCGCTTTTGCGCGCATGCGCCGCAGCGATGTAATCGAAAATGCGCTTCGCCCCGGCGACGTGCTGGTGGCCTTCGCTTCTTTCGGACGGGCCACTTATGAAGACCGCTACAACGGCGGTATGGGCAGCAACGGCCTTA
Organism: Saprospiraceae bacterium; assembly: GCA_019638385.1. Classification (GTDB taxonomy): domain Bacteria; phylum Bacteroidota; class Bacteroidia; order Chitinophagales; family Saprospiraceae; genus UBA2329. The sequence continues at coordinate 106,779 of JAHBTW010000015.1, forward strand.
CTTCCGCTCGCCACGATGTGTTGCACCACGACTACGCCGCGAAGTACCCCGAAAGCTACGACGCCCGCACCGATGCGCGATATGTCTATTGCGGGAGCCGCCGCCTCACCGATCCGGCGCCGGTTTCCGGGCTCAATGTGGGGCAGCTTTTGTTATCGCCTACCCGCACCTATCTGCCGATGCTGCGCGTGCTATTGCATACCTTGCGCCCGCACCTTCACGGTATTATACACTGCACCGGCGGCGGACAAAGCAAAGTAATGAAATTCGCTCCCGGACTGCGCATCGTGAAAGACAATCTGTTTCCCACGCCGCCTTTGTTTGCTCTTATACAGGAAGAGTCTCAAACCGACTGGAAAGAAATGTATCAGGTATTCAACATGGGGCATCGTTTAGAGGTGTATTTGCCGGAGGCACATGCAGCCGAGGCAATCGGTATTGCTGCGAGTTTCGGCATTGATGCCCGCATTGCGGGTAGGGTAGAAGCGGCCGAGCAGGCCGAAGTAGTGCTGCACACAGAACACGGGCGATTCACACTATAAACACAAATAGTCCTGCGAACCGAATCACAGGACTATTTGCTTACAAGAAAGAAAATAAACCGGCTTACGCCAGACTTGCCACACGCCTCGTGAGCTTACTCTTGAGGTTGGAAGATTTGTTTTTGTGCCAGGTGCCGCGTTTGGCCAGGCGATCAATCATACTGATGACTTTGGGCAAAAAACCCTGAGCGTCAGTTGCATCTTCGAGGCTGCGCAGGCGCTTGATGGCGGTGCGAGTTGTTTTCTTGTAGAAGCGGTTTAATGTCCGGCGTTTTTCATCCTGACGAATCCGCTTGAGGGAAGATTTATGGTGTGCCATAATCCGTAGAATTCTTCTTTTAAAGTTTTTTAAAATTCGGAGCGCAAATGTAAGCGTTTTTCCGGGATGCATCCAAAATATTTCAAAAAAATGTTTTCGGCATCAGGCTACCGCGTCTATGCTGAGCACGTCCTCGTACAGCTCCATCATTTGGTCGGTGAGCACATCGCCCTGAAAGCGTTGGGCGTATTGAAATCCCCGCGTTATCATGTTGCGGCGGAATGCCTCATCGCCGAGTATTTGTTCAATGCCGGCAGCAATTTCTTCCGGGCGTTCGGGCTGTACGAGGATGGAATGCGGCCCTGCGGCCTCGGGCAGGGAGGAGATGTTGGAGGTGATGACCGGCGTTTCGCTGAAAAGCGCTTCCAGTATGGGAATGCCGAAACCTTCATAAAAAGAGGGGTAAATAAATATGTCGGCTTGCTGATAAATAGCCGGCATGTCTTCGTATTCGGGTTTGATAAAGAGCACTTTGCGTTCTAATTGGTGTCGTTGGGCGTACTCCCACACTTTGGCTTTGTACGCTTTCCCTTCGCCGATGATCACCAACGGCAGTTGCAGCGCGGCAGGGAGTTGGGCCATAGCTTGCAGAATGGCTAAGGGATTCTTTCGTTCGCTCAAAGAGCCTACGAAGAGAAAATAATCCGACGGCAATTGATATTTTTTCAACACATAGTCAATGGTCTTTTGCGATTTTTCCTGCTGGAACCGCTCGTGGCAAGACTGATAAATGACGGCGATTTTCTCCTCCGGGATGCGGTAAAACTCCATGATGTCCCGTTTCGTACTTTCGCTGATGGCTACGATGCGATCGGCATTGCGGCAGGCGTCGCGAAACTTGATGTCATATACATGCCGGTCAATGAGTGGATAAAAGTGCGGGTAGTGCCGGAAGGCCAGATCGTGCATGGTAACAACGGTGGGGATGCCGATGCGGCGTATGCCGGCAGGAATTTCGTGGCTCAGCCCGTGGAAGAGTTGGATTTTGTGCCGTTTCAGCTCCCTTTTTACCGAAAAGGTGCGCCACCATGCGCCCGAACCGCGCCGGGGCGTGTGTACGCTGAACAACGGACTGTTGAGAAAAAAGGTAGTTTCCGGCCCTTTCGCAACGCGAGGGGAGTAGAGGAAATACTCGTTGTCGGGATAGAATGTGGCTAAATTCTTCAGCAGAGTGCGGCTGTAATTGCCCAACCCGGTAAAGTTATTGAAGAGTCGTTTGGCGTCGTAGCCTATGCGGAACATGCTATGTGGTTGCTTGCCGGAGTGAAGGTAGATAAAAACTCCAACTATACGGCAAAACTTTCTCCGCATCCACAGGTACGCGCTGCATTGGGATTGTTGAACGAGAAGCCTTTTCCTTCAAGACCTCCGGAGAATTCGAGCGTCGAGTTGAAGAGATAAAGGAAACTTTTGAGATCGGTGACCACCTTAACGCCGTTGTCTTCAAATACCTGATCATTGGGCTTGGATTCGTTGTCGAAGTCCATCTTATAACTCAACCCGGAACAACCGCCGCTCGTGATGCTCACGCGCACGAAGTAGTCGTCGTCAATATGCTCCTTTTGCTTGATTTCCTGAATCTTTGCTTTGGCGCTATCTGCTACGAAAAGCATGGCAGTATTTTTTTAATACAGATTAATGTACAGCCTCTGCCGTTTCTGCTACGGCGATGCCGTTCTTTTGTTTGTAATCCTTGATGGCGCTCTTGATGGCGTCTTCGGCCAATACCGAGCAGTGGATTTTCACCGGCGGCAGCGCCAGTTCCTCCACGATGTCCATGTTGTCAATCTTGACGGCCTCGTCAATGCTCTTGCCTTTGAGCCACTCGGTTGCCAACGAAGAGGAAGCAATCGCCGAGCCGCAGCCGAAGGTCTTGAACTTGGCGTCGGTAATCATCTGCGTTTCGGGGTCCACCTCAATTTGCAGCCGCATGACGTCGCCGCACTCCGGAGCGCCCACCAGGCCGGTGCCGACCGTTTTTCTGCTCTTGTCGAGCGTCCCTACATTCTTAGGATTCTGAAAGTGATCCAATACTTTTTCTGAGTATGCCATTTTTTTGAATTTTTATTGAGTTGTGAGTTGTGTGTTGTCAGTTGTGAGTTGTCAGTTGCGGATTAACCCACAACTGACAACTCACAACGAAATTTCCTTAATGCTCCGACCACTGCACCGTACTCAAATCCACGCCCTCTTTGTACATTTCCCAAATCGGGCTGAGATCGCGCATGTGATTCACGCCTTTTTTCACCATTTCTATGGCCTGATCAATTTCCTCTTCGGTGGTGAACCGGCCGAGGCTGAAGCGGATGGAGGAGTGTGCGAGATCGTCGCCGAGACCCAACGCTACGAGTACATACGAAGGCTCCAGCGAAGCGGAGGTACAAGCCGAACCGGAAGACACGGCGATGTTTTGGTTGAACGTCATCATCAGGCCCTCGCCTTCCACATGCTTGAAGGAGATGTTGGTGACGTGCGGCATCCGATGTTGCGTATTGCCGTTGATATACACCTCCTCCATTTCCTTGAAAGAGGTTTCGAGCTTATCGCGCAAGCAGCTCAGGCGCTTGGCATCTTCTTCCATTTCGAGGCGGGCAATTTCTGCAGCCTTGCCGAAGCCTACGATGCCGGGCACATTGAGCGTGCCGGAGCGCATACCGCGTTCGTGGCCGCCGCCGTCCATTTGGGCCGTGACTTTCACACGCGGATTTTTGCGGCTCACATACAAAGCGCCTACGCCTTTGGGGCCGTACATCTTGTGCGAAGTGAACGCCAGCAGGTGAACGCCGACTTCTTTCGGGTTTACCCGGATTTTACCGACGGCCTGCGTAGCGTCGCTCATAAAAAGCACGCCGTGCTTTTCGCAAATTTTGCCAATTTCCGCCATCGGCTGTATGACGCCGGTTTCGTTATTGGCCCACATGATGGACACCAGAACGGTGGTCGGCCTGATGGCGGCTTCCAGTTCAGCCAGGTCAATCAAACCATCTTCTTTTACATCCAGATAGGTGACTTCCGCGCCGAGTTTCTCCAAGTGATCGCAAGTGTCGAGTACGGCTTTGTGCTCCGTTTTTGCGGTGATGATGTGGTTGCCTTTGCGGCGATACATCTCAAATACGCCTTTGATGGCCAGATTATCGGATTCAGTAGCGCCGGAGGTGAAAATGACCTCTTTCGAATCCACGTCGAGGAGTTGGGCTATTTGTTCGCGGGCATAGTCCACGGCTTCTTCCGCTTCCCAACCGAAGGGGTGGTTGCGACTGGCGGCATTGCCCGGCTTCTGATAAAAGAAAGGCAACATAGCATCCACTACCCGCGGGTCAGTAGGCGTAGTGGCGTTGTTGTCCAAGTATATCCAGTGATTCTGCATCGTGTAAGTTTATTTAGATTGAATCTAAAATCAATTTCGTGACGCAAAGATAACGGAACGCGGGGAAAAAAGTTCGTGTAAGGGCGAATAGAAATTTGAGTTTTTTTTGTGCGGGAGGATGGGAGACTATAAGGTATTGTCCAAAATGGATTTGATCTGCTTTTCCAATTCAGGCAAGTGAAGTGTAATAGTGATTCGCTCGCGCGAGATTCCATCTCGTGTTTACCACGCTCTGCGTGGCGGCCTATTGCGCGGGTTCTACCCGCATGCGAACCAATACGCCCGGCCTTTTTATGGAATCGCGCGCCGGCAGGCAACCGCGCCTTTGTAGCAGGGCAATCGCAGGTTTACATGCGATTGCCCTGCTCGCCGGCGTAGTAATGTTATTTTCAATATCTTTTCTACCTTTGTTTACCAAATTAGTCCTCATCGGCCCGTCATGAGTAAACCAGTAGAAATATTCATTGCCTATTCCCGAAAGGACGCTACCCTGCTGGCAGAGTTTCGAGTCCATCTCAAACCATTGGAGCGCGCGGGTAAGGTGCAAATTTGGTACGATGGCGAAATAGAACCCGGCGCCGTTTGGGAAGAAGCCATCAAAAAGCACTTGCACAGCTCCCACATCATCCTGCTCTTGGTGAGCGCCGATGCCATTGCCTCCGACTATTTTTATGATAAAGAAGTTTCCGACGCCCTCGAACGCCACCGGCAGGGCAAAGCCAGCGTAGTACCCATGATCATGCGCCCCTGCACCTGGGATGCTACCCCGCTGGCCGAGTTGCAGGCCATCCCGAAAAACGGCAAGCCGGTTACTTCCTGGAACGACCGCGACGAGGCATACTCCGATGCTGCCAAATCTTTGTGGAACATGGTGAACAACATCGAACGCCTCCAGCGGGAACAAGCAGCAGAAGCTCTACGGCGCCAACAGGAAACTGAGGCCAACCGCATGGCCGAAGAACGCCGCCGGGAGGAAGATATCCGCCGGGAACGGGAAGCCGTCGAACAACAACAGCACCGCGAGGCCGAGCACCGCCGACGCGAAGCCAATGAACGACGCGCCGAGTACGAACGCCTGAAGGCCGAAGCCCAAATACAACTGCGCCGCCGCAACTGGCCCCGCGCCATACGGGCTGCACAAGCTGCGCTACAAGCTGCACCGGAGGATGCCGATGCACAAAACCTGCTCCAACAGGCAGAAGCCGGCAGCCGCCAACCTGTGCCGCCGAAACAACCCTACCTTCAATGGGCAGGCTTGGCTGCCGGGGTGTTGTTGGCCGTTTTTATCATCGTGAAAGTGGCGAGCGGGCCGGGCAAGAAAAGCGAGGCGGAGGTAGCCGCGCGCGAATACGCCGAAGCATGGCGCAAGGCCGAAGAGGATAATAACTTGGTGGCCTGGAGGGCATTTTTGAAGATATACCCCGATGGCGACCGCAAGGAAGCGGCACAACAGCGGGTTGATTTGCTGGAAAAAAAGCTCAAGGCATTGCTGAATGATGCGGAGGTATTGTTGGAGATTGGAGATAAAGCAGGGGCTTGTTACAACCTGCACAATGCTCTTCTCATTGTGCCCAATGACTCCGATATTCTACAACGGATAAAAAAAGCAGGCTGCTGACCTGCGCAATGATAACAAAAACAGATAACAGATGCACCTCCTTTACCCTGCCCTTCCTTCTGTATTGCAGCGCCTGCCGCAGCTCTGTATGTTCTCTTTGATCTTGTTGCTTCCGGTTGTCGGCTCGGCACAGGAAGCCCAGTCGTGCTGCGCAAGGGCAAAGCAAAGCGGGCAGACTGCTTTCAATAACAAAAACTACGATGAGGCCATCAGGGTCTGGACTAATGGTAAAAGATGCAGCGACGCCGCCAAATGCCCCGACCTCGACGCCCTCATCAAAAAAGCCAAGGATGCCCAGGCCGCCGCCAAACCCAAGCCGGTACCGCCCGCCCCCAAGCCTCAACCCCGGCCGCAAGGGCCTACCGAGGCCGAACGGAAGGCTCAGGCCGCCGACCAAGCCGCCAAAGCAGCCTTTGATATCGCTAAGGACATTCACTCCGTCAGGGCGTATGAGTTGTTTTTGAATAACCACGGCAGCAGCCGTTACGCCGCCGAGGCCCACCGCCTGAAAAAAGCACTGGAAGCCGCTGCCGAGCCGCAGCCCGTACAAACTCAGCCCTCAACATCCACTACCCCCGACAAACCCGCCCTGCCTGCCCCCATCACCCGACTCGAAGCCGACATGGTACGCATCACCGGCGGTACCTTCACCATGGGCTGCAAAAGCGGCCGCGATACCGACTGCTACGACGACGAAAAACCCTCCCACGAGGTGCGCCTGCGCGATTTCAACATCGGCAAGTACGAAGTGACCCAGGCCCAATGGCGCGCCGTGATGGGCAGCGATCCGTCGGAACTGTACAATAAAGGCTGTGACCAATGCCCGGTGGAGCGCGTAAGCTGGAACGACATACAAGACTTCCTGAAAAAGCTGAATGCGCTGACCGGCAAGCGCTACCGGCTGCCCACCGAGGCAGAATGGGAGTACGCTGCGCGCGGCGGCAATCAGAGCCGGGGCTACCTGTACAGCGGGAGCAATACCATAGGGGATGTAGCTTGGTATGATGCCAATGCAAAATCGGGCAATACCAACGGCGCACAAAAAACGACCCGCCCGGTGGGTGCCAAAAATCCCAACGAACTGGGCTTGTACGATATGAGCGGCAACGTGTGGGAGTGGTGCGAGGATGATTGGCACGGCGATTACAAGGGCGCCCCCATGGATGGAAGTGCTTGGGTGGATAGTACTAGGGCTTCTTACCGCGTGCACCGCGGCGGCGGTTGGCGCATCGACGCCGGGTTCTGCCGCGCCGCCAACCGCAACGGCAACACGCCGGCGGACCGCAACGGCAACGTCGGCTTTCGCCTCGCCCTCTAGTTTGGAGGTGTGTCACTCCGTGCCTGACTTATGAGCAGAAAAAAAAGCGAAATACCCCTACGGAATGGAGCAAGGAGGGGGGAGGGACGACCCCTCCGGCGAAATGGAGAAGGGGTATGGAGCTACGTCATGTTGGCAACAAATAGGGCGTAAGCCCTCGAAATTTTTTGAAAAATGCAGATAAAAATTTTCAGTATTCCGGTAATGGGCGGCGAAGCCCTTACAGAGGAGATGAACGCTTTTTTGCGCTCCAGGAAAATATTGCAGGTGGAGCAGCAATTGGTACAGGAATCGCATGGCGCCTTATGGTGCTTTTGCGTCCGGTATATAGAGGGCGAGGCGTATAATATGGCTCGGGATAAAATAGATTACAAGGATATATTGGAACCGGAAGCATTCACCCGTTTTTTGGCCATGAAGGGCATCCGAAAAAAATTAGCCGATGAAGAGGGAGTCCGGGCTTATAATGTGTTCACGGATGCAGAGCTGGCCGAATTGGCCAAACTGGAACAGGTCACTGTGGCCGAGATGAAAAAAGTGAAAGGCGTAGGCGAAAAAAAGATCGAGAAGTACGGCAAACATTTTTTCAGTTTATCAGAACCTAATGAGAAGAGCCAACAACCTGATCCTGCTGATAGCCGACCCTAATAATCTGAGGCTCGCCTCCTGGAAAGCAGCTAAGGGCAAGCGCTATGCAAGTTCGGTGCTGGCCTTTCAGGAAAATCTGGACGAAAATTTACTAACGCTTCGCACTCAAATACTTGGCGCTTGTGTAGAAGTAGGCAACTATCGCTATTTCAAAGTATATGAGCCGAAAGAGCGGCAAATATGCGCAAGTGCTTTTCGGGAGCAGGTCCTGCATCACGCGCTGATGAATGTATGTCATCCGTACTTCGACCGCGCGCAGATATTCGGCAGTTATGCCAGCCGGAAAGGGAAAGGAACTTATGCAGCGCTGGAGCGAGCGAAGTCTTTTACGAAAAAACATGAGTGGTTTCTGAAATTGGATGTGCGCAAGTTCTTTGAGAGCCTGCATCACGATGTGATGAAGCGGCAGTTGGCCCGCTTGTTCAAGGAGGAGAATCTTTTGTTGATTTTCGCACAAATCATTGACAGCTACGAAGCGCATACAGATCGCGGGGTACCCATCGGCAATTTGACCAGTCAGTATTTTGCGAACCACTACCTGGCGGAGCTGGATCATTTTATCAAAGAGAAGTTAGGCATCAAGGCTTATGTGCGATACATGGATGACATGGTGCTGTGGCACAAGGATAAAGCGGTACTCAAAGCCGCCTTGAAGTCTATTCAAGCCTTCTTGGAAAGCCGTTTGTGTTGTACGCTCAAGCCGCCGGTGTTGAATCGTTGCAAACACGGCTTGCCGTTTTTGGGGTATCATATTTTTCCGCACTACTTGCACTTGCTGCAAAAAAGCAAGGTGCGGTTCATTCGCAAACTTACCTGTATAGAAGAGAATTACCAAAGTGGAGCCTGGAGCGAGGAAATATGCGCCCGGCATGCTTTGCCGCTCATTGCTTTTACAAAACATGCTGATGCGAAAGCATTTCGAAAAAACGTACTTTTGCGTTTGCAAGGTCAACCATCATAGGGCTTCTAACCGCGTGAACCGCGGCGGCAGTTGGAACAACGACGCCAGGAACTGCCGCGCCGCCAACCGCAACAACAACACGCCGACGAACCGCAACAACAACGTCGGCTTTCGCCTCGCCCTCTAGCTCATAAGTCAGGCCGGATGGCCACCGATGAACAGATGGTTGTCCTGTCCCCGCCTCGCGGGGCAAAAAGGCGGCTTCGGTCGCAAGGAGCGGCAGTATTGGTAGGGCCGGAGCGCCCGAAGGTTCTGCCGCTTCGCTGTATCCGCTCGCGCCGGCAGGCAACCGCGCCTTTGTCGCGGCAGGCCACGGCGCGGTAAACTTTTTACTTTTATCTTTTTACTTTTTCCTTCTTTTGAGACAGCCTCGGCAGGGTTGAGTGATGCTCCCCAATTGTATCTTGTCAATTTCCCTGTCGCCGCTCCAACCACACATATACCCCCAGCGCCAGCATCGTGCCGATCATCGCGCCGGCATACACATCCCGAAAGAAATGCATCACTAAATAAATGCGCGATATGCCGACGAGCACGGCTATGCCAAAAAAGAGAGCGGGCAGCATCTGCTTGCGCGGAATGGCAAGAGCCAGAAAACTATACAATGCAAAGGCCGACATGGTGTGTCCGGAGGGGAAACTCGTGGCGCCGTAGTACACCGGGGCGCCTTCCACGGCGGTGATTTTATCGAGCAGGTCCATCTTTTGGAACCAGGCATACGGCCGGTCTTGAGCAAAAAAGGTTTTTGTACCATAAGAAACCAACATCACAACAAAGCCCAACAGGGCGAGCACCCACGCCGTTCGCTTGCGGAGTACGGCATATATGAGGATGGCAATCACCAAAAAATACTCCTCGCCCAGGCGAGTCGCCCAGCGGAAAAACCAGTCGGCAAAAGGGCTGCGGTGTTGGCTCAGGTAAATGATTTCCTGTCCTTGGGGTATCTCATGCAGCAAGATGGCTCCGATGATGGCAAACAAGCTGAAACAAACGAAAAACAGCCGGTTTTCACTAAAAACACTCATGCCGCCGCCTTTTTGGGGATGAAACGGCGGATGAGCGCATTGAGTCGCTCGAAGCGGAATATCTCCGAGTCGTTCATGGCTTTGAGGGTGAGATAAGCGCCGATGGGAATGAAGATCATGCAGGGTATCCAGGCGGCTACCTGCGCCGGCGCGACGAAGGCTTCCGCTATTTTGCGACAAAAGATGGTCAGAATGATGAACAGCACAAAAAAGATGGTGGAAATGAGAATGGGGAACCCAAACCCGCCTTTGCGCACAATGGCGCCCATGGGCGCTCCGATGAAAAGGAACACGATGCACATGGCTGCAAAGCTGTACTTGGTGTGCAATTCATAAATAAACTTGACCCGGTTTTTCTTCATGCGGCTGAGCGTGGTAGCCGTGGATTCCGCCTGATTGAGCAGGCTGCGGGCCAGCGTGAGTCCGGTTTGCAGCAGGCGGGGCTGTGTGGTGCTGTCAAATGTCTCTGCAAAAGAGTTGTAGGCCGTCAGGGGTTTGTCTATTTGCTGTGCAAGACCTCCACCGGCCGGTTCTAAGGACGCCGGCCCTTGCAGCGTACCGCGGAAGCTTTGTACCAATTGATCGGGAATCTGCACCGGATTTTTAAATCCTGTAGAAGTATTGTTTACAGTCGTATCAGCGGGTCGAGCCTGCTTGATGGCGCCGGGGTTTATTTTTTTGATGCCGGCCTGCATGCCGGTATCGGCCAACAACTGCGGCTGGAAAGTGTCTTGTAAATCCGGCACATAGGTAGGAACCAATTCCTCCTCGTCCGTTTGCGGGGTGGAAACGGTATCTGGTTTCGGCAGGGAGATGTAGGCCGATAATTGTTTGAAAACCGACTCCCGGCGCTCGTCAATTTGTATGGCCATAGAGTCAATGGATTCCTGCAATTGGGCAATGCTCAACATGCTGCGGTTGCTCTTGAACAGCTCCTCGTTGGTGCGTTGCAGGTCAAATTCGGAGAGGTCGAAGGCGCGGGTCCAGGTTTTGAAATTGGTGCGGATGAACGGCGAAGAGGCCGTTCCGCGACCGGAGGGCCTCGGCTCCACATACTGATGTCCGTCGTGGAGTTTCATCACAAAGCGCTTTTGATCGGGCGTGGTAAACATGCGGCCGCTGCGGGCATTGATGTGGCTGTATGCGCCCTCGTCGGAAGATTTGTGATCGTATATGATCACTTTTTCGATACCCTGTCCGTCGCTCTTTTTATTGCCGATGCGAATGGCAAATCCTTGAAAATCATCGTTGAACACACCTTCTTCGAGGCGAAGGGCGGGCTTTTGGCGCTGTATATCGTACATGCGCGAACCGAACTTGAGATTGGACACCGGAATGAGGTAGTCGGAACAATAGTAAGACAAAGCGGTACACATAGCTCCGAAAATCATCATGGGCGCCATGACGCGAAAGAGGGAAACACCGGCAGATTTCAAACTGGACAGTTCGTAGTGTTCTGCGAGGTTGCCCAATACCATCACCGAGGAAATGAGAATGGCCAAAGGCAGCGCCATCGGCACCAGCGACACGCACTTATAGGCCAGCAACTCCGTGATGAGGAAGATGCTAAGCCCTTTGCCGGCCAGGTCGTCTATGTACACCCATAGTATTTGTATGAGCAATACGAAGGTGGCAATCAAAAACGTGACGACAAAGGGCGGCAAAAAACTCTGTATCAGCAGGCGGTCTATGGTTTTCATGCTGTGTGCTCCGTTAAAACATCCCTCCAACAACTTGTGAATACTTTCGGTTGCCTTTCAGCGGCGTACTTTTTTCGCTAAAAGACCGCTGAAGCAACCCGACAGAGGTTTTCAACCATTAGACCTCGATTCACAAAAAACATACTTATGAAATCAAAATTCTTATATTCGGGGTTATTATGTCAAAGTAGCTTAACATGGCAATCGTAATATCTGAATACATCATCCGGCAAACCAAATTAACCGAGGAAGAATTTAGGCTTAAATTGGCCCTGATGCTGTTTGAAAAAAACATACTTACTTTTGGACAAGCCCGGAGGTTTTCAGGGCTGAATGTACTTGATTTTCAAGCCTTGTTGGTAAAAAACGAGGTTGCCCTTCATTATGATTGGGATGATTATCAAGACGACCGAAAGACATTGGATTCCCTGAGCGCCAAACCGTCATGATTGTCGTCTCTGATACGACTCCTATCAGTAGTCTCTTCCGAATTGGGAAATTGGAATACCTCAAAGTATTATTTCCGCAAGTTATTATTGCCGCGGCAGTCTATGAGGAATTACTCAGGCTGGAGGATTTTGGAGAGGATATTTCCGAAATTAAAAACGCAGACTGGATTTTGGTAAAGCAACCCGCAGATAAAGAACTGGTTACTTCCTTGACGGAGGTGTTGGATATTGGAGAGAGTGAAGCTATTGCTCTGGCCAAAGAAATCGGGGCAGATCTGATTATTGTGGACGAAAAACGGGCACGGTTGAAAGCCAAAGAATTAGGCATTGCTACTACGGGGCTGTTAGGGGTTATTTCGCAGTTAAAGCAAATCAGATATATTAACGCCGTTAAACCGGTCATTGATGAGTTAAGACTTACAGGCTTCTGGCTAAACGAACGAGCAGTTATATCAAAAAATATTATCAGCAGAAGGAGAATAGCTACCACCCCGCCACATCCAAGTACCGCACCGTATGGCGCACGGTGTCGATATCGGGCAATTCGATGACCCGGAACCCGGGGCGATAGTGGTCCACGGCAAATGCTTCGGTAAATTGGTCTATCTGAAAAAAAGTAGAAGGTGTAATGTGTACCTGCCCCCAACCGGCATGCACCGATTTCTCTATGTGATAATGACCGCAAAATACCTGTACCGGATATTGGCAAGGCTCAATGGCGTGGAGGAAAACCGCGCGTTTTTGCAACGCATAGCGGTTGTCCATAAAGGGAATACCGGCGAGTAGGGGAGGGTGGTGCATAAAAATGATCTGACGCCCCTGCGCATCCGTGAGCTGTGCGCGAAGCCATTCCGCCTGCGGCGCGGAAAGGATGCCGGCAGCCGTATCTAAAAACAAAAAACGAAAACCGCCGATGGCGCGCGCGAATGCCATTTCGCCGGAAGGCAGCAGCAATTGTTCCCGCTCGAAAGCCTTTGCCAGGAGGGCCGTATCGTCGTGGTTGCCGGGAATGATATCGTAGGGCAGCAGGAGTTTGTCCAACTGCGCTTTTATCCAGTGATATACTTTTGTGCTGCCGGTGCTGTAGCACAAATCACCGGTGACGACCACATAATCCGGGTTGAGATGGGCCGCTACTTCGAGAATGGCCAGGAAGTTGCCGCGCGCATCCACATCGCGGGTAGGCTCGCCTTCGGCGCCGATGTGTATATCTGTAATTTGTACGATTCTCATTCGCCTGCAATGATACGCCCTTTACGGCGAAAAGACAAAGGCCGGATGTTCCCGAAAGAACACCCGGCCGGAGCGCGTTGATTGTATGAATAGCGTTTATCAGCGTTGTATGGCGGCAGTCGTCACCATGATATCGCCTGCCGGCTTGCCGTTTTTGTGGTTGAGCATGTACACATCCGTATCGGAGTGGAAAGCGTACCACGAGTACCAGTAACTGTTGACGGAGGGGAAAACTTCGCCTTTAAGGTTGGTTACCATCGCCGTTTTGGTCTCTTTGTCGTAGCGAATGAGCAGTTCCATTCCGTTGAAGGTATCGGCAATGAGCGGTTTGTTTTCCAATTCGAGTACAAACATCGGATAAGCCCGGAACATGCCGTTGACTTCCACGCCGACCACTTTTTCTTTGAGCGGCATGAGTTTGTTCACCTTATTAATAGGATAGTTGATGCCGCGTTTGGTTTCGTATTCTGCGTACGGATTGGTCGTGTAGTCCACATCAGCGCCGGTGTAGTGGCTCAGCAGTACGGTGTTCGGGTGTTGCGTCTGCCAGTTGTCCCAGGTGGTCCAGGTGGCGGGAACCTGCTCCATGAAGTGGCCCGAAGCTTTACCGGCCACGGATTGTCCGAGCATTTGTGCCCAAAGCGACTGCGTTTTTTGGTCAAAAAACAGCGGGTTGTTGTTGTACACCAACCCGGATACGCCGAGGGTTTGCGCTTCGCCGTTCAGTTCGGCGCGATACGCGATGGCGGCGCCGCTCAGCGGGGAGTAAGTGACGGCCACCGGCACATTGCCGAAGCGGTCGTTTACCACCTCGTGGTGATTGAGGATGCGCGCCGGATACGCTCTTGCTTCGCCGTTGAAAAAGATACCGATTACGAAGTCTTTGCCGGAGAGCAGGGTGTTGTCGGCGGCGTTGAGAAAAGCGGGCGCGTCGAGTGCCTTAATTTTCTCGCGTTCCGGGCCGCCGATGAACATTTCTTCCAACGGAAGCGCGAGGTCTTCGAGTTGGAAGCCGTTGAGCGTGGGTACGGATGCCTGTTGCGCCTGTGCAGAGAAGAGGAAAGTCAATTGAGCCATGCCGGCCAAAGCGAAAAAACGAATAGTGTTCATAGATGAAAGATTTTAAAAGTTAAACATGAATGAAGGTTGTACTGATGTTTATAGGGTATGCATAAAGCGTGCCAAAAATGTGAATTTGCCTCAGAACCTACACTTACGCCTGCAACGCGCTGCACTCCGTCAGTACAAAAAATGCGGCGACAAAGGTT
>JAHBTW010000016.1:0-115000 GCA_019638385.1 Saprospiraceae bacterium
TAATTGCACCCCGCAGGGCCAGATCACGGTGAGTTTTTCAGACCAAACCACCGGTACCGGCTGCGCACAAGTCATCACGCGCACCTGGACGGCAACCGATCAGGCGGGTAACGCAGCTTCCTGCCAACAGACCATTACGTTTACAGATGAGGAGTCGCCGGTCATAACCTGTCCGCCGGCTGTTACGATTCCCTGCGGTTCTTCAACAGACCCTGCTGCGACGGGTACGCCTGTGGTGAGCGACAACTGCACGCCTGCCGATCAGATATCGCTCAGTTTTCAAGATCAGGGCGGCGGCACAGGCTGCGAGCAAACCATCTCGCGGCTGTGGACGGCTGTGGATGCTGCGGGCAATCAGAGCAGTTGCACTCAATTGATTACCATAGTGGATACGGACGCGCCGCTCATCGCTTGTCCGCCCGATATATCGGTTCCATGCGGCGATGAAAACGATCTCAGCATCACCGGGCAAGCGGTGGCGACCGATCCTTGCGGCAGTCCGGTGAGTGTTGTTTTTACGGATGACCTGAGCGGCTGTGCAGTGATCATTACCCGCACCTGGACGGCCACCGACGCCTGCGGCAATGCGACTTCCTGCACACAAAGTATCACCACTGTTCCGGAGGTCACTTGTACCTTCGTTCCAACTTTTTCGGTGCTGCCGGCTACCTGCGGGCAGTCCGACGGCGCTATTTCCGTGAGCATTGATTTTCCTCCCGGCACTTATACGCTGATCTGGTCGAATGGCGCTACCGGCCTTGAGGTAACCGGTCTCAGCGCGGGGGATTATTCCACGAGCATTACGCATGTAGAAAACAATTGTACGCTGGAGTTTACGGTAGCGGTGCCGGAAAATCCGGCATATCAGTTGATTGAATTGGAGACGAGCCATCCTACCGGGCCTACAGCGATGGACGGGTCGGTGGTCATAGTCGTTGACCCGCTTACGGCGCTATTGCCGATGCACGTTTTTGTAAACGGCATTTTTCACAGCATCGCCGATGCGCATATTTTTGTGGTGGAAAATCTGGGCGTGGGCACTTACGAATTTATGATCGTAGAAGCGGCGGGGATGGGTTGCGCTTCCAGTCCGTTGGTCATTACGCTGATATTCAACCCGATAACCGGATCGAAAAAGGAATTGAGCTTGCAATGGCTGCCGATAGTGCAGGGCGATAAGTTGCCCGCCTGGCAGGAACGCATCACAGGTATATTGGAAGAGCTGCCGCAAACGGTTGCCCGTTATTTGCCGGAGCATCCGCGTTTACAAATGGCGGCGGTGGAATGGTCGCCCCATATTCCGGTGGGCATAGCGGCAGGCATTCAGCCGCGGCCCGATTGGTTGTGGTGGATACAATCGCAAACCGTACAGGGGCAGGCCGTTTATCCGCTCAAAGTGCGCGGCGTTCCGGCCGGGCAGGTCAGCGTCCCTTTCCGGGTGACGGACCACCGCATGGGCTTGCGCTTTTTCGGGAAACCGGAAGGTTCGACGCCGTACATCGGCATCGGGGGGCAATGGCAGCGCCTTGCGGTACAATCGGGGACGGCCATGTTTGCAGGACAGCAGCGGAGCATCCCTGCCGGCGGCGCTCAGGATGTGTGGATGGGATTCTTAGAGCTGGGTTGGCGCATCAAAGCGGACGAGAACACCTGTTTTGACTGGAGCATAACGTGTTACGATTCGCCGTTGCCCGGAAGGGAAGGCAGTTGGGTAACGCTGCGGCCGAATCTGGCGGTGCGCTTGCCTTTGCGATAAAAGGTACGAAAGCTCGCAACTCGCAGCTAAGAATATCTACTGCTCCCTGTGAAACAGCCGCCAAATCTGATCGCGGGGCGGCTCGGCGGTGATGGTGATCCGTTCTTTTTTCACCGGATGGATGAAAGACAGAGCGCGGCAGTGGAGCAAAATGGCGCCGTTGGGGTGCGGCGCGGGAAACCCATACTTTACATCGCCGCGAATGGGGCAGCCGATTTTGGCCAATTGGACCCGTATTTGGTGGGGCCGGCCGGTTTGCGGATGCACTTCGAGGAGGCAGTTGTCGCCTATTTCCATGATGAGTTCGTAGTCGAGTTCGGCAATCTTGGCATCTTTGACGCGATTGCTGAGGCTGTCGTACGCTTTGGCGAGATTTTTATCCGTGTCTTTGGTGAGGTAGTGGGTGAGATGCCCTTTTAGCTCTTTCGGCCGGCGAGCCGTTACGGCCCAGTAGGTTTTGTCCACTTCGCGGTCGTGAAAAAGTTTGTTCATGCGTTCGAGGGCTTTGCTCGTGCGGGCAAAGACCACTACGCCGCTCACCGGGCGGTCTAAGCGATGGATGACCCCGAGGAACACGTCGCCTGCTTTGTCGTATTGCGTTTTGACATAGCGTTTGACCAATTCGCTCAGGGGCGTATCGCCGGTTTCATCGCCCTGAACCAGCATGCCGACCGGCTTGTTCACTGCGATGAGATGATTGTCTTCGTATAGTACCTGGAAATTCATTGGCGCAAAGTTATGAAAATATCAATCGGCTATTCGCCCTGTCCCAACGACACTTTTATTTTTGATGCATTGGCACACCAAAAAATTGATACCGAAGGGCTTCGCTTCGACATTGTATTGGCCGATGTGGAAGAACTCAACCGCATGGCCTTCGCCGGGCGCTTAGACGCGACCAAACTGAGCTATCACGCTCTGGGCCACCTGCTCGACCGCTATGCCCTGTTGGATGCCGGCAGCGCATTGGGCAACAATTGCGGTCCGCTGCTCATTGCCCGGCAGCCGATGGAACGGGATGCCCTGCGCAGCGCTAAAATTGCCATTCCCGGAAAATACACCACCGCCAATTTCCTGCTGGGCCTGGCCCTGCCCGATGCTGCGGGCAAGGTGGAAATGCTATTTTCCGACATAGAGGACGCCGTGTTGCGCGGCGATGCCGATGCCGGTCTCATCATCCACGAAAATCGCTTCACTTATGCGCAAAAGGGATTGGTGAAAATAGCCGACCTCGGCGAATATTGGGAAACCCAAACCGGTATGCCCATTCCGCTGGGCGGTATCGTGGTGCGCAGAGATGTGCCGGCGGAGGCGCAGCAGCGCTTCAACCGGGTGCTGGCCCGCAGCGTGGCTTTTGCGCTCGACCATCCTCGGCAAACCCTGCCGTATGTGCGCGCTCATGCGCAGGAGATGGACGAGGCCGTCATGTTTCAGCACATCGGCCTGTATGTCAACGATTTCACGAGAGACCTCGGCGCTACCGGCCGTGCGGCGGTGCAGTTGCTCTTTGATACGGCCCGCTCCAAAGACTTGATTCCCGAATGGGAGGGCGAGGTATTTGCGGTGCGAGCGGGCGCGTAGGTTTTTTTTTACAAAAACGGATTGTGTACCCGCTCAAAACCGATGTTGGTGGCCATGCCGTGACCGCTGTACACGCTTACATCGTCGCCGAGGGGCAACAATTTTTCTTTTATACTGGAAATGAGCGTATCGTGGTGGCCGCCGGGAAAATCGCTGCGACCGATGCTGCCGTAAAACAGCACGTCGCCGGAAATGAGAAAACGGTCTTCGCGACAAAAGAACGACACGCTGCCGGGCGAGTGCCCCGGCGTGTGGATGACTTCGAGGCGCGTATTTCCAAACTCAACGACTTCGCCTTCCTCCATGAAGCGGGCCGGCTGCGGCGAAGGTTCGGGTTCGGGGATGCCATACATGCGGCACACCTGCGGCACGGCCTGAAGGATGGGCAAATCGTCGCGGTGTATTTCCAACGGCAGGTTGTAGGAATTGGCTACGAAGGCGTTGCCGAAAACGTGATCGAGGTGGCAATGGGTGTTGAGCAGGCGCACAGGGCGCAGTTGGCGGCGGGCAATTTCTCCGGCCAGTTCCTCCCGTTCGGCGGTGTTGTGGCAGCCGGGATCAATGATGATGCACTCGCCGCTGTCGTCGAATAGCAAATAGGTATTTTCTGAAAAGTCGTTGAAGACCAATTGAACAATCTGCGTCATTATTTTTTTGTTTTAATGCTGTTTGAGCCGGCCAAAAATACTATCTTAGTTGGCTAAAGGCAAAAAACATACCCGCCTTGCCACAATATGCCAATTATTATCTAAACTGCTAAGCGATGACTTTACGACAACTTGTTCTTTTTGTGTCGGTTGCGCTGATGACTTCCGCAGCTTTCGCCCAGGGCGCTCAGGTGGAATTCGGTAAAAACCGGGTGCAATATCATCGCGATTTCGACGAGTGGAGCGAATACGAGAGCGAGCATTTCATCACCTATTGGTATGGCGAAGGGCGCAACATCGGGCAGGCGGCGGTGCAAATTGCCGAGCAGGAATACCGCGCCGTGCAAAGCCTCATGGAGCATCGCATCAACAACAAACTACAACTCGTGGTGTATGTGGACCTCACCGACATCAAACAGAGCAATGTGGGCAGCGAGGAAGCCTTCACCAATGCCGCCGGGCAAACCAAGATCGTCGGCAATAAAATATTTGTGTATTTCGACGGCGACCACAACCACCTGCGCCGCCAAATCCGGGAGGGCATCGCTTCCGTTTTTCTCGACGCCATGCTCTTCGGCGCCAACCTACAGGAAATTGTACAAAATGCCGTGATGCTCAATCTGCCGGAATGGTTTGAACAGGGCCTCGTATCGTATGCCGGCGAAACCTGGAGCACGGATCTCGACAACCAGCTCAAGGACGCCATCCTGCACGAAGATTTTCCGGGTTTCGACCGTTTCGCGATGGACCACCCGCGCCTCGCCGGCCATGCGCTGTGGTACTATATAGGCGATAATTTCGGCGCCAACGCCGTTTCTAACCTACTGTATCTCACCCGCATCAACCGCAGCGTAGAAAGCGGGTTCCTGTATGTGCTCGGCAGTTCTTACCCCAAAGTGACGGAGGTGTGGGAGCTGTACTTTCACCGCCGCTATACGCAGGAAAATGAAGACCGGCAAGCGCCCCGCGCCCGTGAGATGAAAGTGAAAAACAAGCGCAATGCGCCCATCACCCACTTGCGCCTCAGCCCCAACGGGCGCAGCGCCCTGTACGCGCTCAACGACCTCGGCCGCTTCACGGTGTGGATGCAGGACGTGCGCAGTGGCGACCGCACCAAGGTGTTGCGCACCGGTACCCGCAATGCTTTTCAGGCCACCGATTTCAATTATCCGCTTATCGCCTGGAACCCCAATGGCAAAGAGATCGCGATCATATACGAGCGCCGCGATGTCATCAAACTGTTTCGGTATGATATTGACACCAAAAAAACGGCCGTCAACGACATCTCTTCGCCGTTTCAGCGCATACACAGCATAGATTACAGTTCGCCTACGAGCTTAGTGTTTTCGGCCACGGTGCGCGGCATGTCCGATATTTATCAATACTTCATACCCACAACTCAATCGGAGCGCGTCACCAACGACATATTCGACGACCTCGACGCGGCTTTTGTACGCATCGGCAATCAGCGCGGTATTCTTTTTTCGTCCAACCGGCCCGACTCGCTCATGACGGCGGTACGCATGGACACGCTGCTGCCGATCGGGCAGTTCGACTTGTTTTTTTACGATCTCGATCGCCGATCCAATGAATTGGTACGCATTACCAACACCCCGCACACCGACGAGTTCAGTCCGGTAGCCGTGGACACCGCGCGCTTTGCCTACATCAGCAGCCGCAGCGGCACGGCCAACCGCGAAGTGGGGTATCTGGAGGAATACATACACCACTACGATCAGATCATACAACTCAAAGACGGCTCGGAAATCGTTTTGCACGCCGACTCTTCGCTCACGAGCTTGGACACCACGCTCATTGATTCGATCATCATCAAGCCGATTATTAAACAGCGGGCCGTTACGCATATCAACACCAACTACGACCGCGACCTGCTGGGGCAGAGCGCAGCGCCTCGTAGCGGCCGCATCGCCGAGCGGATGCTGCGGGAAGGTCGCTACCACATTATGGTGAGCGATATGAACCCCGATACGGTGTTTGCGCCGCCGCTCACCCGCTATCAACAGGCGCGTATGCAACCTGCTGCCGGGGTGTCGAAAACGCCGGCGCGCAGCGCGCCTACGCTGCTCACCGAAATTGTGCCGCCCGCCCCAACGCCGCCGCCAACGCCGCCCGACACCGGGAAAGTGGACATAGACAGCTACCTTTTTCAAAGCGAGTTTGATCCCAACGAAAAACCGGCGGTGCTCTCTATTCAAAAAGAGGAGAATACCCCCGAAGACATCCGGCTGCTGCTGCCCGAACCGCCGCCGCCGCCACCCGCCAAGGCAGGCGTCCGGCAGGAAATGCACCGCTTTCGTCCGGGCCTGATCATCCCGTCCCGCTTGCAGTTTCGCACCGATTATGTGACGACCAACCTGGATAACAGCATCCTGTTTGAGGGGCTGGAGAGTTTCACCCTCAACCCGCAGCGCTATACTTACCCCGTGCCCGGCATTTTGCTGAAAGCCAATTTTAAAGATTTATTGGAAGATTACGAGTTGGAAGGCGGCTTACGGCTTCCCACTACCTTCAACGGCACGGAGTATTTTGTCACCTACAACAACAAGAAAAAGCGCATTGACCACCGCTTTTCCATTTACCGGCGCAACAACCGGGCCGCTACCGAAGGAGCATTTCTGCCGCGCCGCGCCGCGCTCAATACCGTGCTGGGCCAATACGGCCTCCGCTATCCGTTGGATATATTCCGCAGCGTGCGCCTCACCACCACCCTGCGCCGCGACCGCCTTACCCAGTTGGCCACCGACCTGCCGGCGCTCAACACCCCGACCCGCAGCGAGCAACGCATCGGATTAAAGGCCGAATATGTGTTTGACAACACCATAGACGTAGCCATGAACATCAAAAACGGCTCGCGCTATAAAGTGTATGCCGATTTTTACAAAGCCTTTAATTTGCAAGTGAGCAACGGCGTTTCTTTTGAATTTGACAAAGGATTTCTGGGCGTGCTGGGTTTCGATTGGCGCTACTATCAACGCCTCGGCAAATACCCGGTGCTGGCCTTGCGGGCAGCGGGCGCCACCTCGTTCGGCTCCCAACGCTTCCTGTACTATCTCGGCGGGGTGGACAACTGGCTCTTCCCGCGTTTTGATGACAACGTGCCCATCGCCGACCCGAACGCGGAATTTGCTTTTCAGGCATTCGCCGGTCCAATGCGCGGCTTCGACATCAACATTCGCAACGGCAATTCTTACGCCGTCGTCAATACCGAATTGCGCCTGCCCGTTTTCCTGATGATTTCGCGGCGCGTTACCTCCAACTTCCTGCGCAATTTTCAGGTCGTCGGATTTTTCGACACCGGTACCGCCTGGGAAGGTCCCAGCCCATTCAGCAACGAAAACCCGCTCAACTCGCGCATCATCACCAACGGCGACCGCGTCATTGTGAAACTCAACTACTTCCGCGAACCCGTGGTGGCCGGCTACGGCGTAGGTGTACGCAGTATGTTGTTCGGCTATTTTGTGCGAGCCGATTACGCCTGGGGCATCGAAACCCGCGTGGTGCAAAAGCCTAAGCTCTTTTTGGCTATGGGGTTGGATTTTTGAGGCATATCGCCGGCGCGGGCTTCGAGAAAAGGAAGCAACAAAAGCCGATGCATCTGCGCAGGAGCGGCGGAAAGCAGGGGGCAGATTTGGGTAGATGCCGGTTATGCCTTAAATTTGTAGCGTTAAAAAGGGATTAACCTTACATACAACAGATATAAAAGACAAGTCCAATGCCTTCTTCGATTCAACCCGTGTACTTACCGCTCCAATTCAATCAGGTATTGGAAATCGTTCAGCAATTGGGTGTCTCTGAACGTCGCAACCTTTTGCTCTTCCTGTTAGGGCGCCAATCTGAAAAAGATGACCTGACGATTACTCACCTCGCCGCCGAGCATGTATTGGAAAAGGATTGGCTCACTGAAACAGAAGACGAAGCATGGCGAGATTTATAAAAGGAGAGGTTGTTGTTATCCCTTTTCCATTTTCTGATTTATCAGGCAGCAAGCGTCGTCCGGCGCTGGTATTAGCCGACTTACCGGGTGACGACATTATACTGTGCCAGATAACGTCTCAAAAATCGCCCAAAGACCCATTCGCCATACCACTTATCAATACAGACTTCATTTCCGGATCGCTTCCTGTGGCGTCCAATATCCGCCCCAATCGCATTTTTGCTGCCGATTCTTTGTCTCGCAATGGTTTTTCAATCGACGCGCACCGGCATGATGAATCTCTGACAGCTAATATTTTATTATTTTATAAGATACCCTGAGTGCTTTTTCCTGCATTCTGACGATGTAAACACCCTTTGGAAGGTGTTGAATATTTATTTCCTGTTCAGTGCTTTGGTTGGTGTGCATACTTTGCACTACTTTCCCATTCAGATCAACGACCTCTATCCGATCTCCTATTGGATAGCCGATCTTAATAAAATCGCTTGTCGGGTTAGGAAATACCTTTATTTTTGAAACGATTTCAGCTTCGCGGGTACCGATGATAAAATTTCCACAAAGAGTGTCAATACAACCGTTTTTATCTACTTTAATGAGTAAGCCATGGGATTTGTCCTCTACTAAATTCTCATAAAGTCCGGCAGCTACAATACTGCCGCCGGGCAATTCGGCAATGCCGCCCAAAAAGTGCTGACAACCGAAAAACGGATCGCAATGGTCAAGATATGTCCATATACTGTCTCCAGAGGGGGTGAATTTGTGCAGGATACATCCCCCCCCCCATTCGTCTGTACTAATTCGCCCTGCGAGGATATAGTTTCCGTCTGATGTTTCGCTCAAATCAATGACATAGTTGGCACTCGTTGGGTGGCTCGCTATATATCTCTCCCAAACGAGATTAAAATTGCTGTCCCGACAAACGATCTTGGGGCTCTTCGCGAAATCATCAATCTGACCCGGCATAGGGATAAATTCGAAGGTGGTATATAGCCAGTTGCCATTTGATAATTTTAGCAGCCTGGTATTCACGCCGCTTTCTATATTAACAGGACTTTCCCATTCCCATTTCTTGTGGCCGAGGCTGTCCACGGCGACTATCCATGTCTTGAGCCAATTGTTGGCAATTGGGCCAATATTGGGCCAATATTGCTTAAATCCTGGCAATATGATGGTATTCGCATCAGCGATATATGGCTCGCCTATTCCACAATCAAGTCCCGGGCTGCCATAGTATTTTCGCCATATTTCATGACCCGTCGGGGAAGCATTGATGAGCATTCCCTCATTTCTATACTGGTGGTTTTGTATTTGGCCTGTTAGCAGGATGTTTTCATGCCAGTCAATACAATGAAAAATCCACGATTGCAACCCGTCAAAAGGTATTTCGACGGTCGCTATTCTTTCTTGTTCTCCATATATGGACAGATAGCTCGAAGTCGAATACAGAATTTGCCCGGTTGTATATGTAAGTCCGTGAGAGGACCGATAAATACTATTTCCAACTTGAGGGGCTAGAGCATCGTTGGGGTGAAAATAAATGTCTGTAAAAAGGGTATTGCCGTTGGTATCCAGTTCCATATAAAGCAACCCATTCAAGGCATTATCAGGGGCAGTGGCTGTCAAAAACTGCCCTGTGGTGATTAGTTTTTCCCCATCCCAAACTATGTCCACAAACGTAGCCCCGTTGTTTCTCCATTGTACAGTTTCCTGAATCCGGGTTGCTGACCGCAAATGACCAAAGAATAAGCCATTATACAAGCAAGGATAAATAAAGTCTTCATAGTTCCTATATCTTGATGATTTTTTGAACACGAACCGCACCTGACTTTGTCGTTACCTGAATCACATAAGGGCCTGGTTGAAAGGCATGTATATTGATGACGGATTGATTTGAAATCATGACTGTTTTGCCAAACATATCCACTATCCGAACTGCAGCAATCTCCTGGGTCGTTGATATGGGTGTAATTCAAAATGTCGCATCAGGCAGCATTTTTTAACAGCTTCCTAATGAGTTCGTACCTGTTGTTTTTGTATGCCACCCTCAGTTTTATCATACTGTCGCATCCGGCGTTTGCCCACCGCTGACCACTTCTTTTCATTCTGACCTGCAACAGTGTTCGGTGAGCAGATTCAATGGCACCACTTCCAATCATCCAGCCTTTTTGACGGTACTGCAGGTAGTCCATTTGATGTTGATGATTTTCGAGGTAGCCGATTAGTGTCTGGATTTCGTCATTAGAGCCCACTAAAGCCTTGACTTCCGTGATAACATCTTTGACCCGGCTATTCAGCAGTGCTTCTTTTTGTTTAGCCATCCACAGGTGCTGGTCTTTGGGAGCTACTGATGCCAGCTTTTCACACACGTGGAAAATATCAATTATGTGTGTGGCTTTGTCATATCGCTCGGCAATCCACTGACCAATCCAAGTGGCTCCATCTGTTACAAATATCTTCTTGCAGGCACTCTCCGGCGGCAACATTTGCTCAAAATTTGTTGTGAAATGGGTGTAATGTCCTCGCTTAGCAACATAATTAGATTCTTTCATCCTCCACCTATGCTCTTCATTGTCAATAAAATGCTTTGCTTGGAACAACCGCCCTACTTTCGTTTCCTGCCAGCCGTTGTCTGTAAAAACCATAGAGCCGTCGACCATCGCATATACTTCTTCACTTTCCTTGCATTGAGCTTCCAACAACCCTTTGCATGGCTCATTCAAAGCGCTTTCATCCAAATTTTCTGCCACGTTTTGACACGTCCGATATACTTGGCTTTGATTGACGGCTATACCCAACAAAGAAGATATCCGATCGGGTACGTCCCCAAATACTTCCACGCAGCCGAGCTCCGCCAGTTTCTCTTGTAAAAATGGACTCGTACGCTGACCCAACACTGGCCCACTAAAAGGATGTTTCTTGCTCACTTCGATAATCCCGAATCGTGTCCGAATTTTGTTTTTTTTCGACGGTCTTTGCCTACTTCACTTATCTTCCGTTCCATTACCGATCGACCCAAATCCAGCATGATTTGCTCAAAACGCTTCTCAAATTCGTAAAAATCTTTCTCTTGATCCAACGATTCCAATTCGGGCCAATGCGACAAGGCTAACGATACATATTCTTCTTTGGTCATCTTTTATCAATGTGATTTTAGTGCTCAGCTAAGGTACAAATTCTTTACACAGTGCGACATTTTGAATTACACCCAGTGAGATGCTACATTCGTTTACTACTATGCTATCAGCGGTACAATTTGATATCCCCCTGCTTTGTAAGAAAAATTGCTTTTCTTTGTTTCGCTAAGAATCGAGCACTAAATATTATTTCATGAGCAAATTAACCATCAAAAGCGGAAAATCCGAACTGAAACTGCACAAAAGCACCACTTTGGTGGGCCTCAAAACCGAAGGCGAAACGGCGGATCAGGATTTTGTAAATAGTGAAGTGTATAAAAACCTCGGCGGATTCAGCGTGGTAACCTTGAACACGGAGGGCGAAACCGTGGATGACAAATTGGACGAGGTGCGCCAATTGGACGAGGTGGAAACCGGCGCGCACGTTTATTTTGCAGAGGGCAGCAACCGACCCTTAGTGGCCACCGGCGAGATTTTTATCACCTTTCAACAAGGGGTGAGCGAAGCCGAACAGGCCGTTGTGCTGGACGAGTTTCACTTAGAACTGACCGAGCGCCGCGGCCAGGATCGCATCGCCGCCAAAGTCACCCCGCAATCGCCCAACCCGCTCAAGGTAGCCGCTGCTTTGCAGGCCATTTCGTTGGTGAAATTTGCCGAACCCGACCTGGATACCGTCCTCGACGAATACTTCACGCCGCCTGCCGACAACCTGCTGGGGCAGCAATGGCACTTGGTCAATTCCGGCGCGCTGCCCGACACCAATTACCCGCTGCGCAAAGGCGCCGACGCCAAAGTGCTGGATGCCTGGCGCCGGCTCGGCAGCACGGGGGCTGCCAATGTGGTTATCGCTGTGATAGACAACGGATTCGACACCACCCATCCCGATCTCAAAGACAAAATATTCAAGCCCTACGATTTGTGGAATCAGTCCACCCTGCTCTTGCAGGGCGATGTCCGCTATGCGCACGGTACGCCCTGCGCCGGTATTGCCATCGCAGCCGCCAACGGACAGGGCATTGTAGGCGTGGCGCCGAATGCCCAATTCATGCCGATCAGCGGCACTTCTTACGCCCTGCGCGCTACCGAGCAGATGTTTGATTATTGCATCAACAACGGCGCCGACATCATCAGTTGCAGTTGGGGCGCTACCGATGCAGCCTTCGCACTCGGCCCTGATAAAGAAAACGCCATAGCCAAAGCGGCCCGGCAGGGGCGTGGCGGCAAGGGCTGCGTCATTCTGTTTGCCACCGGCAACGAAGACTTAGACTACATCAATTTCTACGCAGCCCATCCCGACGTGATCGCCGTAGCCGCGAGTACCAGCCGCGACGAGCACGCCGGCTACTCCAACCGGGGCCGGCAGGTGTCGGTATGTGCGCCCTCCAATGGCGACTGGCCCGTCATCAGTACCCGCGCCTGGTGGGATCCCGGCGTGACGGGCGAAGTGGGCAATTACAAATACTGGCGCGACGGGGTGTCAAGGGGGCAGTATTACAAACATTTCGGCGGCACCTCCGCCTCCACGCCTTTGGTGGCCGGCGTGTGTGCGCTCATGCTGTCGGCCAATCCCGACCTGACGGCCAAAGAGGTAAAAGAAATCTTGCAAAGCACGGCCGATAAAATCGGCGCTCCTTCGGAATACACCAACGGGCACTCTGTCAAGTACGGCTACGGCCGCGTGAATGCCGACCGCGCCGTAGCAGAGGCCATTCGCCGCCGCGATGCTGCCAAAGCGCCGGTCGTGGAAGTGCCCGCTGCGGTGAGTTCGGGCAAGGGCTTATTCCGTTTCGATGTGCGCCGGCAAGCTGCCGAAGGCTGGGGCGTGCAGGTGGGCGTTTATTACGATTACGGCAACGTACTCATTCAGGCGGAGCGCCTGCAAAGTCAGTTTGGGCAACCGGCCATTGTACACATCAGCGAGTTGCAGGGCAAAACGGCGTATCGCGTTGTGCTCGGTGCGCTCAAATCCGTGAACGAGGCCAAAGCCCTCGCAGAGCGCATGAAAACAGCCGGGATAAACGGCTTTGCCAAAAATCTCAAGGATTTAGCATAGTAAAAGCTACGAGCTGTGAGCTACGAGCTACGAGTCTGCCCGATTCGTAGCTCGCGGCTCGAAGCTACTTCGTCCTACATGGATTTTCCTACCTTTGCCGCGCACCAAGGCGCATCACAATGATATCCATTGTACCCCCTCATACCGGAAAACAGGAGAGAAACAATCTGCTATGGCTCGTTGGGGCCTGGGCAGCGCTCAATATTGTACAGGCATCTTTCAGCGCGCTCACGGAAGATGAAGCCTACTATTGGATGTACAGCAACTACCCCGACTGGGGCTATTTCGATCACCCGCCTATGATCGCCCTGTTTATATTGGCGGGCAAGTGGGTCGGCGGCGAGTTGGGGGTGCGGTTGCTGTCTGTGCTGGCGCAGGTGGGGTCTTTGTTGTTGTTGTGGCGATTGGCCAAAGAGCAATGGCCGGGTGCGCACAAGCCGGTGTTATTTTTCGGCATTGCATTTTCCATTCTCATTTTTCAGGTGTATGGGTTCATCGCCACGCCCGATTCGCCTCTGCTGTTTTTTGCGGCGGCGTTTTTGTACGTCTATCGGCGATTTTTGCAAGAGGCCGATTGGCGGTACACGGTGGCATTGGGCATCATCAGCGCATGCCTGTTGTACAGCAAGTACCACGGAGTATTGCTCATCGGGTTCACGGTGTTGTCCAATCCGGCGCTGTTGCGCAAAGGGCGTTTGTATGTGGCCGGACTCATCGGACTGGTTTTGTTTTTTCCGCACCTCTACTGGCAATACGTCAATGACTTTCCCTCCTTCCGCTATCATTTGCTGGAGCGCACACAGCAGTTCAAGTGGTGGTATGTGAGCGAGTTTTTGCTCAATATGTTTCTGGTTTACAACCCTTTCGTGTGGCCTCATGCCTTGCGGGCCTTGCGGCGCACCGATTGGAAAGACCCCTTTGCACGGACGCTGGCCGTAAACTTCGCCGGGTTTCTGCTCTTCTTTTTCATCTCTACTTTCCGGGGGCATGTGCAGCCGCAATGGACGGTGATCGCCGCTGTGCCCATGCTGCTCATGGTGTATGCTGCCGCTTTCGGCGAAGCGCGCCGGGAGCGCTACCTCTTGCGGGTGACGATGGTGGTAATGGCCTTGGTGTTGATCCCCCGGCTGTTTTTGATGGGAGAATGGCTGCCCCTGCCCAATCAGTTTTTCCGACCCAGGGCTTTTACGGAACAGGTGCAGGAATTGGCCGCCGGGAAAAAAGTGGCCTTCAGCCGCTCGTATCAGCGGGCATCGTTGTACGCATTTTACACCGGCGAACCGGTGGTGTTTTCCGCCGGCACGTACAAGAGCCGCCGCAGTCAGTTCGATCTTTGGGATTTAGAGGAGCAAATGCACCAGCAACCCGTGCTGTGGCTCGGCGGGCAGTCGCACCCGGAGAAAAAATTCTTCACGCTGGCGCGCGACACCTTTACCTACACGGAGATAGACACGTTTTATGCTTTTTATAAGGTACAACCTGTGGCCGGTCCGCTACCCGCAGAGGCCGAACCGGGTGTGACCATAACGACCCGCCTGACCCTGCGCAATCCGTATCCGTATCCCCTCAATCTTGACGCTGTGACCGGGCTTAACATCATGGCCTGCTGGATGGACGGCAAGAATCTGGCCGCATTGACGCCGTTGAACATCTCGCTGCCGGCCCTGCCGCCCGGAGCGGAGGCGCCCATTCCGGTCAAATTTGACATTCCCGCCGAGCTGCCGCCGGCCCGGTATCGCGTGGGGTTTGCTTTTCAGTATAAAGATATTATGCCGTTCCCTGTGGGGAATTGGCAGGAGGTGGAGGTGTTTTCCAGTAGGCGGTAGGCAGTAGGCGGTAGGCAGTCTGTACCGCATACCGCCTACTGCCTACCGCCCACCGCCTACTGCTGACCGCCTACCGCCTACCGGCAGGATTACATGAACACAGCGATTTAAAACCAATGAACACACAGCCGAACCGTACGCATCGCTTTCTCTACGTCGCCGCATTGGCGCTGCTGCCGGCGGCATTGCTCATCCATCTGGGCCTGATGACGTTCATTGACGATGAAGCCATCCGCTCTTTGGTGGCCTTAGAAATGAAGCTCTCCGGCAACTACGTCACGCCCACGCTCAACGGCGAATATTACTACAACAAACCGCCCCTGTACAACTGGATACTACTGGCATTTTTTTCCATGGCCGGCGCCTTCAACGAATTCACGGCGCGCATCCCTACTCTGCTGAGTTTATGCGGCTACGCGGCCACAGTCTTTTTTGTATTCAAACCCAAATACGGTACGCGCATCGCTTTTCTCAACGCCTTTGTACTCATCACCTGTGGGCGCATCTTGTTTTGGGATTCCATTCTGGGGCTGATTGACATCTGCTTTTCCTGGGTCATGTTCGGGCTGTTTATGGTGGTATATCACACCTTCCGAAAAGGCAATTTCCTCCAACTGTTTTTGCTCAGCTACCTGCTCACGGCGGTGGGCTTCCTCATGAAAGGACTGCCGGCATTGGTGTTTCAGGCATTTACGCTGTCGGCGTATTTTTTGTACAAGGGGCAGTTCCGGCGTTTGTTTTCGGCGGGGCATTTTCTGGGCATCGGGTTGCTGGCTTTGATAGTGGGTAGTTATTATTTGGTTTACCACCAATACAATGAGCTCGGCAATGTATTCGCCACGCTGTTCGACGAGTCGCTCAAGCGCACGGGCGTTCGTTTCGGGGTGTGGCGCACGGTGTTGCAAATCGCTTCTTTCCCGCTGGAAATGCTGTACCACTTCCTGCCCTGGTCGCTGATGATATTGTATTTCCTGCGGCGGGGCATTCGCCGGCAAATCCTGCAAGACGATTTCATCACCTTCAACCTCATTGTGTTCGGGGCCAATATCATTGTGTATTGGACCTCCCCGGAGGTGTATCCGCGCTACCTGCTCATGCTGGCGCCGCTGCTGTTTTCGGCCTTTCTGTACCTCCACGACGACCATGCCGAGCGGCGTTCCCCGGCCTGGCGCATCATCAACGGCGTGTTTTTTGCCTTTCTGCTGCTCATTGTGGCGGGCAGTGTGGCGCCGGTCTTTCTGGAGCGCACGCAGCAGGCGCCGGGTTTGTATTTCAAAACGGCCTTTTTGGCGCTCGGCAGCATCGGACTGACAATAGTGTATTGGCGGCAAAAGGCACAGCGCCTGTCGGTGATGGTGGTAGCGCTGCTGTTGGTGCGCGTGGGGTTCAACTGGTTTGTGCTGCCCGACCGCAACGGCGAAGACTGGGGCAATCGCTGCCGGGAATCTACCATGGAGGCGGGGCTGAAATTCCGCGATCAACCCATGTATATATATGGTGAGACGGAATTGCAAATGACCAATGCCTTTTACCTCACCAATGCCCGGCAGCAGATTGTGACGCGCGCCCGGCCTCCGCTCGATTCTTCCGCCATTTTCATCATACATCCCGGCATGTACCCCGACCTTCCCTACCAAAAAGTGGGCGAGATAAAATACCGGCACGGGCAGGGCGTACTCGACCTGGGCATATTGCAACACTCATCTGAAAACAAAGAATAAATGTCGCCGCTACTATCTGTTGTCGTTACGGTTTACAACGAAGAAGAAAACGTCGGACCTTTGCTCGCCCAACTCCACGCCGCGCTAAAAGACATGGATTATGAAATCATCTATGTGGATGACGGCTCCCGCGACGGCACGCTCGCCGCGCTGCAATCGGCCTCGCACCCCCGCCTGCAAGTGGTGGAGTTGCGAAAAAATTTCGGCCAAAGCCTCGCCCTCATGGCCGGCATAGACACCGCCCGCGGCGAGTACATTGCCACCATGGACGGCGACCTGCAAAACGACCCTTCCGATATTCCGGCCATGCTCCGGTTGGCGCAGTCGGGCCATTGGGATATGGTGGCCGGCAATCGCGCGCAGCGGCAAGACAAAGTACTGCTGCGCAAAATCCCCAGCGCCATTGCCAATTACCTCATCCGACAGCTCAGCGGCGTACACCTCAAAGACTACGGCTGCGCGCTCAAGGTGTTCCATGCCGACCTCGCCAAAGAACTCGGTCTGTACGGCGAGTTGCACCGCTTCATTCCCGTGCTGGCCAGTCTGGAAGGCGCGCGCATCACACAAGTGGACGTGAAGCACCATCCGCGCATCGCGGGCCGCTCCAAATACGGGCTGGGCCGCACCTTCAAAGTGATAAGCGATCTGCTGCTCATGGTGTTTTTCAAACGCTACCTGCAAAAACCCATGCACTTGTTCGGCAATGCCGGGGTGCTGCTGTTCGGTCTCGGGCTGGCCATCAATGTTTACCTCGGTATTTTGAAAATACTCGGCAACGACATTTGGGGCAAACCCCTGCTCATACTGGGCCTTATGCTCGTGCTCGCGGGCATACAACTCGTCACCATCGGCATCATTGTAGAAATACAGATGCGCACCTACTTCGAGTCGCAACAAAAAAAGCCCTACAAGATTCGCCGCATCCATCGCCATTCAAACCCTGCCTGAGCCATGCCCAAGATGATCGCCCTGCGCCGGGGCCTCGGCGGCGTGTTGTTTTGGTCCATCATTTCGGCGGCGTTCATCGGGCCGGGCACGGTGACCACGGCGGCCAAGGCCGGCGCCACGCATCAGTTTCAGTTGCTGTGGGCGCTCAGTTTTTCCATTGCGGCGGCCATTGTATTGCAAGAGGCAGCGGCCCGCATCACCATTGCATCGGGCAAAAACCTCGGCGAGATCATCGCCTTGCGGTATGCGGGGCGGGGGCGGAGCTTGTGTGTGGCGTTGTTTCTGGCCGTGGCATTCGGTTGTGCGGCTTATGAGGCGGGCAACATCCTCGGCGCGGTAGCCGGGCTGCATTTGCTCAGCGATGCGCCGGCCTGGCTGCTCACGGCGGCGGTGGGCATTCCGGCAACGCTGCTGTTGTGGGATGGGCGTTATGCGCTCATTGCGCGCATGATGGGCGCGGTAGTTTTCCTCATGGGGTTCGCGTTTATTTATACGGCCCTTTCGGGCAAATTCCCGGTCGGAGAAGTATTACATGGCGCTGTTGTACCCGCTGTGCCTACGGGGTCGCTGCTACTCATTGCGGGCCTCATCGGCACCACCATTGTGCCGTACAACCTGTTTCTGGCGTCCGGCATCGGGCAGGGGCAGTCGGTGCGGGAGATGCGCCTCGGCCTGGTACCGGCGATCCTCATCGGCGGGGTCATTTCGATGGCCATTTTCATAACGGGTACCGGCGTACAAGGTGAGTTTAGTTACGAATCGCTGGGGGCGGCGCTGGGCGCGCGGCTGGGCGCGATGGGGCCGGTGTTGTTCGGCGTAGGATTGTTTGCTGCGGGCGCTACGTCCGCTATCACTGCGCCGCTGGCGGCGGCCATTACAGCGAGAAACCTGTTGGGCAATCGGCCGGCCTGGCGACCTGTGTATTTCCGATGGGTGTGGATGGCGGTACTCGGCACGGGGCTGTTGTTTGGGTTTATGAATGTAAAACCCATACCGGCCATCATTTTGGCGCAAGCCGCCAACGGCGTGTTGCTGCCCTTCGTAGCCTCTTTTCTACTGCTGGCCGTGAATGACCGCAAGTTGTTGCCGGCTGAGTTTTCCAACGGCTGGTTTGCCAATGCCTTGTTGCTGCTCATCGTGGGCGTGACGTGTATGCTGGGCCTGCAAAACATCTGGAAGTCGGTAGCCGCCGTATTGGCCGTGCCGGATGCCGGAGCGACCGGGGTATGGGCGGTGCAACTGGGGCTTACGGTGCTGGTGCTGGCAGCGCTGGGCCGGCGGGTGGCAATGAGATAATTTTTTTGCCCACAGATGATGGAATTACACAGATTTTCTACCCTAATAGTTTTGTGAGAATTGGAGCACTCCGGGGACAACATGCCCGCATCAACCATGAGCGCCCGGCGGTTGTTCCGCTACTTTATGCCACAACTAAAAAAAGCATCATGGAAATTAAACAAATAGACGAAGGGACAAAAGGCTACTTTCAGGCCCTTGAGGACGAGGTGGAAGCCGGCAGGATGACCTACACCTGGGCCGGAACGGGAAAATTCATCATAGACCATACCGAGGTGAACCCGGCTTTTGCCGGCAGAAGCGTGGGTAAGAAAATGGTGATGGAAGCCGTGGCTTTTGCGCGGGAGAAGGGCCTCAGGATATTGCCGCTGTGTCCTTTTGCCAAAAGCGTTTTTGATAAGACTGCCGAAATCCGGGATGTGTTGTTTTAAGGAGTTTCCAACACCGGGCCAAATTTCAACTGTTTTTCAGCCGGTTATCAAAAAAAGAAGAATAAATTTTTCGGGGGCGCTTGTTTTTTCAAAAGTGGAAAATTACCTTTGCACTCGCTTTTGAAAAGCGGGTTATTGACAGATTTCAAAAACAATTGAACGTGAATACATTAAGTTATCGAACCGAGACGCCCAAGCAGGCCGATATTGACCGCAAATGGTATGTGGTGGATGCCGAAGGCGAAATCGTTGGGCGCCTTTGCACCAAGATTGCCCATGTACTCCGGGGCAAACACAAGCCCTCTTACGCCACCAATGTGGACGTGGGTGATTTCATCATCGTCATCAATGCCGACAAAGTGCGTTTCACCGGCGATAAGATGGAAGACAAGATTTACCTGACCTACTCCGGCTACCCCGGCGGTCAGCGCGCTACTACGGCAGCTTCCCTGCTCGCCAAAAAGCCGCACGAAATTTTGGAGCGCGCCGTAAAAGGTATGCTGCCCAAAACCAAGTTGGGTCGCGCCATGCACAAAAAGCTTTTCGTGTATGCCGGCGCCGATCACCCGCACCAGGCACAGAAGCCCGAACCATTCAATTTCTAAAAATAACAACCGTCAGCGATTAATATGGAAATGATCAATGCATTAGGGAGGAGAAAGGCATCTGTGGCGCGGGTTTACCTCGCCAAAGGTGACGGCAAAATCCTCATCAACGGGAAAGACTATAAGGCGTACTTCCCCCAGGTTCACGTTCAGGCCAATATCACGCAGCCGTTCATGGCAGCAGCTATTGAGAGCGGCATCTACGATCTCACCGTCAACGTAAACGGCGGCGGTTTCAAAGGGCAGGCCGAGGCAGTTCGCATGGGTATTGCACGGGCGCTCCTCAAGCTGAATGAGGATTTTCGCAAGCCGCTCAAAGAGCAAAAACTGCTCACCCGCGACGCTCGCGAAGTAGAACGCAAAAAGTACGGAAAGCCCAAAGCACGCAAGAGCTTCCAGTTCAGCAAGCGTTAATGCCAATTTTTTCCTTATTCAAAATTTCTTCAATCCAGGACAATGGAAAGACCTACCTATAAAGATTTGTTGGATGCCGGCGTACACTTCGGCCACCTCCGCAAAAAGTGGAACCCCAAGATGTCTCCGTATATCTTTGCAGAGCGCAAGGGCATTCACCTTATTGATTTGAATCGCACGCTCGAATCTATGGACCGCGCCGCTGCGGCCATGCGCCAAATTGCCAAGTCGGGCCGTAAAGTGCTCTTCGTTGCCACCAAAAAGCAGGCCCGCGACATCGTGGCTACTGCGGCCCGCAGCGTAGAGATGCCTTTTGTGACCGAGCGCTGGCTCGGCGGTATGATGACCAACTTTGCCACCATCCGTCGCTCCATCAAAAAAATGAACAACATTGACCGGATGTTGTCCGACGGCACGCTGGCAGGCGTTACCAAAAAGGAAAAACTCACGCTGACCCGCGAGCGCAACAAACTCGAAAAAGTACTCGGCGGTATTGCCAATCTCACGCGCCCGCCTGCGGCGGTGTTTGTGGTGGACATTCAGCACGAGAACATCGCAGTGGCAGAAGCGCACCGCCTCGGCATCCGCACATTCGGTATCGTGGATACCAACTCCAACCCCAATGATGTGGACTTCGCCATTCCCGGCAACGACGACGCTTCCAAGTCCATCGCCATCATCACCAATTACATGGTGGAGGCTATTCGGCAGGGATTAGAGGAGCGCAAGCAAGCCAAGCCGGAAAAAGAAGGCGCAACCGAAGAAGCTCAGGGTTAATACGGGCTTCCGGAACTAAAAACGAGGCAGCGGCTATTGATTGCAGGAAAAAAACACGCTTGGCCGAAATCTGCCTTTTAATCACTCTCAAAATCTAAATATCAATGAGCATTGCTGTATCTGCTTCTGATGTAAAAAAACTGCGCGACATGACCGGCGCAGGTATGATGGACTGTAAAGCCGCCCTCGCCGAAGCCGAAGGCGATTTTGATAAAGCCATTGAAGTGCTTCGCAAAAAAGGACAAAAGCTCTCCGTGAAGCGCGCCGATCGCGAAGCTACCGAAGGCGCTGTGATCGCATTGGTTTCCGACGACCGCAAGCGCGGCGTAGTGGTGAAACTCAGTTCTGAAACGGACTTTGTGGCCAAAAACGAAAGCTTTGTGAACCTCACCCGCCAGTTGGCCGAAATCGTACTGAAGCATTTCCCCGCTTCACTCGAAGAAGCCCTCGCCCTGCCGTACGAAAACATCACCATCGGCGACAAAGTGACCGAGCAGCTCGGCGTTATCGGCGAGAAAATCGAATTGGCCGCTTATGAAAGAATCGAGGCTGAAATGGTGGTTCCCTACATCCACATGGGCAACAAGGCCGGCGTGTTGGTGGGATTCAGCAAAAGCCTGCCCGATCATTTCGAGTCCTTGCGTTCTGTGGCCATGCAGATAGCCGCCATGAAACCGGTAGCGGTGGATCGCGACGGCGTATCGCAGGCTATCATTGACAAAGAAATTGAAATTCGTACCGATCTCGCGCAAAACGACCCGCGCAATGCAGGCAAACCACGCGAACTGCTCGAAAAAATTGCTCAAGGCAGCCTCAACAAGTTCTTCCAGGAAGTAACCCTGCTCAATCAGGACTTCGTAAAGGACACTTCCAAAAAAGTGGGAGAGTACGTTAAGAGCATAGACAAAGAACTCGCCGTCACCGGATTCAAACATGTGACGCTCGGTTAATACCGAAATCATTCAAAAAGGCGAATCGGGCAACTGATTCGCCTTTTTTTTAAGTTGTAAAATCCTGAAAGCTATGGCGCTGAAGTACAAAAGAGTGCTGCTCAAACTGAGCGGCGAATCGCTCATGGGCGACCAAAAATTCGGCATCTCCGCCGATATGCTCCGCCACTATGCCCGGCAGATCAAAATGCTGACGGAAATGGGCGTGGAAGTAGCCGTCGTCATTGGCGGCGGCAATATCTTTCGCGGCCTGCAAGCCGCCGATTCCGGTATTGACCGCGTACAGGGCGACTACATGGGTATGATGGCTACCGTCATCAACGGCATGGCCATACAAAGCGCGCTGGAAACGGCCGGCGTTTATACCCGCCTCATCTCAGCCATTGAAATGAAACAAATTGCCGAGCCTTACATCCGGCGTCGCGCCACACGTCACTTAGAAAAAGGCCGCGTGGTGATTTTCTCTGCGGGCACCGGAAGTCCTTATTTTACAACCGACTCTGCCGCCGCCCTGCGCGCCAACGAAATCAACGCCGACGTCATTCTCAAAGGCACCCGCGTGGACGGCATCTACACCGCCGACCCGGAGAAAGACCCCGACGCCGTCAAATTTGACAACCTCACCTTTGCCAAAGTCATCAGTCTCGGCCTCAGCGTAATGGACATGACGGCCTTCACCCTGTGCCGGGAAAACAACCTGCCCATCATCGTTTTTAACATCGGAGACGAAGACAACCTGCGCCGCATCGTCATCGGCGAGCAGGTAGGGACCTTGGTGGAGGGTTGACTCAGGCGGTCAGAAGTTGCAAAATCAGCACCAGCGCCACGCCGCCGCCGGCCCCGGAAACGTACAGGTTCCAGTCGCGGTGCAGGAAGTTGAATAGTCGGTTCAGCAGGTAGAACAGCAGAAAAAACGCCAGTACAATGGCGATTTGCCCCAGTTCCACACCCACATTAAAAGCAAACAACGGCTTCACGATGCTGCTGCCCTCTCCGCCCATGAGGGCGCGGAAAAAATTGGCGAAGCCCATACCGTGTATGAGGCCGAAGCCGAGCGCGAGGGCGTAGTTGAGGCTCAGCCGTTTGGAAAACAATCCGCCTTCCGGGCGTTTGGCAATGACGTTGTTGAGGCTGGTGAGCAAAATGGTGACCGGAATGAGCAGTTCAATCAGGTCGGAGGGGGCGCGCAGCACATTGAATGCCGTGAGCGCCAGCGTGAGCGAATGCCCCACCGTAAAGGCCGTTACGAGCAGCAACACCTTTTTCCATTCCTCCAACCGGTAGGCCGCACACAGCGTTACGATGAAGAGCAAATGATCGTACGCCGCCGGATCGGCAATGTGTCGGATGCCCATTTGTACAAAAGCCTGAAACTCCTCCATGATGCGTTGTGGATTTTTACGCCTCAAAAGTAAGGAGTTGTAGTAATTTTGTGAGCACAGCAAAACCACACGCGCATGTCCTTCAAAATATATACCAAAACCGGAGATAAAGGCGAGACTTCGCTCTTCGGCGGAAAACGGCTGCCCAAGAGCCACTTGCGCATAGAGGCCTACGGCACGGTGGATGAACTGAATGCTTTCATGGGGCTGCTGCGCGATGCAACGGAGGAGGACGAGACGGTGCGGGATTGGATCAAAGAAATCCAGGATTTGCTGTTCAGTCTCGGCGCGGCACTGGCAATGGAACCCGGCGCAGCGTCTATTATTCCTGGCGTGGAGGAGCTGCATATCGAAGCGCTGGAGCGCCGCATGGATGCGATGGATGAAACCCTGCCGCCGCTGAAAAACTTCATTCTGCCGGGCGGGCATCCCACCGTTTCCTTCTGCCACATAGCCCGTTGCGTGTGCCGGCGCGCCGAGCGCTTGGTGGTGGGTCTGGCATTGGAAGAAGAAGTGGACGAGCGCATCGTTCGCTACCTCAACCGGCTCTCCGACTTTCTGTTTATGCTGGCCCGCAAACTGAGTCGCGACCTCGGCGCGGAAGAAATCATCTGGGCGCCCGCTAAAACATCCGGCACATGAGTACAATGCGCAGCAAAATCACGCTGTACCTGCCCAAGGCGGCACAGATCATCCTGTTCGTAGCAATGGCGCTCTTCATTGCCCTGTTGTTTCCATCACAGGTCAAGGTGCGGTACGACATCAAGCCGGGGCAAACCTGGCGCTTCGACGATCTGCCCGCTCCTTTTGACTTTGCCGTGCGCCGTACCGCCGCCGAATTAGAAGCGGAACAGCGCCGCGTGCTGGAAGATTTCTCCCCGTACTACCGCATGGACGACAAAGTGCTCGACCGGCGCACCGCTCTATTTGAACAAACCCTCAAAACGCAAATAACCCAACTGGCCGGCAGGGGAGAGTTTCCCGATGTGATCCAGCGCTCCGATGCCTACCTCAACTATGGCAAGCGGCTGTTGCAACGCATCTATGCACGCGGTATCATCCGGCCGGCGCCCGAACACGAAGCCAAAGGCAAAACATTCGTTATCAATGTCATACAGGGCAATACCAGTTACCAGCAAACCTTAGAATATTTTTATACCGAAAAATCTGCCCAAGCCTTACTGATAGATTCGCTGCCGGCCAGTAGCCTGAGCGAGCCTGATTTTCTGTATCCGATTCTCGAAAAAATGATCGAACCCAATATCGTGTTCGATGCCGTTTTGACAGAAAACTTCCGGAACGAGATACTCGCCGGAACGCCGCAATACCGGGGTATGGTGAAAAAAGGCGAACTCATTGTGACCCGCAACGGCATTGTGACGGACGAGGTGCATCAGAAAATCCTCTCCATGCAGGAGCAATATGAGCAGGAGATCGTTTCGCGCTATTCGGCGGGAGGCATCGGCGCGGGGTATTTCATTCTCGCTTTTTTGCTGTCGGGCATCTTTTTTGTGTATTTGAAAAACCGGGAGCCGGAGGTGTTGCAATATCTGCCCAAGTTGTTTTTCGTAACGGCCTGGATCGTACTCTATTCCTGGTTGGTGTATTGGGCGGAGCACAGCAATCCGATCAACGCTTATTTCATTCCGTTTTGCATTGCGCCCATCATCATTCAAACTTTTTTCAACAAACGATTGGCGCTGTTTACCCACATCATTACGGTGCTCACCGCGAGTTTCATTTCCTCTCTCGGCTGGGATTTTACCTTCCTCCAGATGCTGGCCGGCATTGTCATTTTGCTCACCAATGTGGACGTGAATAGCTGGTCGCGATTTTTCCTTTCCATCGGGGCCGTGCTGCTCACGCTGCTGGCCACTTTTGTGGGATTGACCCTCGTGGAGCAAGGCAACCTGTTGCAGTGGAACTGGACCATCGTCATCTGGATTTTCCTGTCGGCATTCCTCACCCTCCTGGCCTTGCCGTTGATCCCATTGTTGGAACGCATTTTTGGATTCACTTCCGCGCTCCGGCTCCGCGAACTCATGGACCTGAACCGCCCGCTGCTCCAGAACCTCGCGCTCAAAGCGCCCGGCACCTTCCAGCATTCCATACAAGTAGGCAACCTCAGCGAGGCCGCCGCCCGCGAAATCGGCGCCGATGCCCTGTTGGTGAAAGTAGGCGCGCTGTACCACGACATCGGCAAAATGGCCAATCCCGATTATTTTGTAGAAAACCAGGCCGGCATAGAAAATCCGCACAGTGAAAAATCATACACCGAAAGCGCGAGTATCATCATCGGCCACGTTGCGGAAGGCATACAAATGGCCCGCAAAAACCGGCTTCCGCAGGTATTGGTTGAATTCATTGCCACCCATCACGGCACCACCCGCGTGGAGTTTTTTTATCGCAAAATGGTCAATGAATCATCCGAAGAAGAAGTTATCGAAAAAGACTTCCGCTATCCCGGCCCCAAGCCCCGCACCCGCGAACAAACTATCATGATGATGGCCGACTCCATTGAAGCCGCCTGCAAAAGTCTCAAGCAACCTTCCGAGCAGGATATCTACGACCTGATTGATAAAATCATTGCCGGCAAGATCAGTCTGGGCCAGATGGACGAATCGGCCCTCACGTTTCAGGAATTGGAGCAATGCCGGCGCGCGTTCAAAAAGGTGATGAAATCTGTACATCACCAGCGCATTGAATACCCGGAATTGAAGAAGGGAAAAGAAGATGTTAAAGATGCCCGGCGGGAGGGATGAAATAGTGGGCAAGGCATGGTAGAGACGCAATGCATTGCGTCTCTACCATGCCAAATCACACAAAGATGCGATTGCGCGAGACAGCAGTTGGCCATACTTTGCATTCAAATTTGGTACATTGATACACGAGCAAACATCATCAACCGGCATGCGATCTATACGGATAGCCATTTTTGACGACAGCGCCGACATAAGAGACGGGCTGAAAGGCATACTCAAATTTTATCCCGACATGCAGGTGCTGGGGGCCTTCCAGAATGCCAATGACATCGCCGGGTTTGTGTCTCTCGAAAAACCGGATGTAATCCTGATGGACATCACAATGCCCGGAATGAATGGCATAGAAGCTACTGCCGTGGTGAAATCATTTTCGCCGCAAACGCAGGTAATCATATTGTCACAGCACTCCGACGATGAAAAAGTCTTTACCGCGCTTCGCTTCGGCGCTACGGGCTACCTGCTTAAAGGAGAGGATGCCGGAAGCATCGTGGA
Source organism: Saprospiraceae bacterium (assembly GCA_019638385.1). Taxonomy (GTDB): domain Bacteria; phylum Bacteroidota; class Bacteroidia; order Chitinophagales; family Saprospiraceae; genus UBA2329. The sequence goes on from JAHBTW010000016.1 coordinate 26,731, forward strand.
AGCCATTCGCACCGTGGTAGCCGGCGGATCGCCCATGAACGCTTTCGTAGCCCGCAAAGCCGTGGATTATTTTCAAAAACAGCCTGTGCAAAGTAGCCGGACCAACGAAACTGCAGATTTCGGGTTATCCGCCCGGGAAATGGACGTGCTGAAATGCCTCGGCAAAGGCATGACATACAAGGAAATAGCCGCAGATCTTAATATCTCCATTGATACGGTGCGCTCGCACATACGGCATATTTACGAAAAGTTGCAGGCGCGCAGCAAATCGGAGGCGATACTGATCGCTATGCGGAAGGGCTTGATTTGATTCAACCATTTTTTTAATATTTAAAACATTACCAAAATGATTGTAAAAATATCGGAAGTAACTAAGGGAGGAGTCGGAAATGTGGCTGACAATCCACAATACAACGCTGATGAAGTAAATATTGTCAGAGAGCAGTCCGGATGTATCAGTTTAACACTGTTAAACGTACAGCATAATGTGCCTGGGGTCGGAGTTCGTGATATGACCGGCATTATCGGCGTTGATGCCGGGGGCAATATGGAAGATGAAGTACACTGGATAGCGCTACCTTGTCCGCCGCATTGTGCTGCATAACAACAGCCCTTTTTTCGATGATCTATTGGCAAAATCACCGAAAGGCGATTCCGGTGATGATTTAGCGTATTTTGAGCAAAGATATACTGGCAAATTTCTGAGATTATATTTTTTGAGGTTTGCCATTTGTAATATTTCCACGATTAGTGCCGGGGCGGCTTGCTACGCTCCGGCACTAATCGCAAAGCACCATGAGGTTATTATGCCTTGTATTTCTACTCCTGTCGGGCATGGCCCTTCATGCCCAGCCCGACGCGCTGTCTTTCCATCGCCTCACTCGAAAAGAAGGGTTGATGGAAGGCTGGAATTGGTATGTATTTAAAGACTCCAGGGGCTTCGTGTGGATCAGTTCTGTATATGGATTGAACCGATTTGACGGGATAAACGTACGCACATTTGACTACGACGAAACCAGACCTTGTGCAATCCTGGGCCAGAACATACAAGGCCGCTTTTTTGAAGATACCAATTCCGATATCTGGTTTTGCACCTTTGAAGCGATTCATTGCTACCGCCGAAAATCGGATTGTTTCGAACACTATTTCATAGAAAGTGATGGCGAAGCGGTACAGAGCGGATATTTCCTCTTTGATATGGACGGAGCGCAGCGCCTCTGGGTTTTATCGGACAATAAGGAAATATGGACTTTTGACACGCACAGCAAATGTTTTTCCAAAATTGAAAACTGCCATGCCAACAGGTGTGACACCCGGAAAAATAAGGCCGGTATAGTGGAGACGACAATCGGCTACACCCTTGGTTACACGGGTGCAGAACTGATACATTACTATCCGAACGGCCAACGAAAAAGAGAAAATATCTTCGATGGACGACGACCGACCAACCAACCCCCGATCAGGGTAAGAAATTGCTATTTTGACGGGGATACCTGCTGGATGGCCACCGATGCCGGTTTGATTGAATACCATTTGCCGACAGGCTGGTATAAAATCTTCGACACTTATGAAGACCGCAGTATTATTATGCTCGTCTATGCCGGGCCATACACGGACGATATGCTGATAGTAAGTTCCAATGCCGGTTATATTTTGTTTTTTGATAAAACTACGCGTCGTTTTGTGAGATTATTTGAGCACAGTGAAGACGATCCAAACGGACTGCGCCGTTCCCTCTTTTCCAATGTATATACCGACGACTGGGGCAATATCTGGGTAAGTATGGATCAAGACGGATTGGATTGGACCCACCCCGGCAAAATTCATTTCAAATACACGCCCCCGTTGACGCCGGGACACAGAGATATTCTCCACTTGAGAGCGACAGAGAACGGCGATTTGCTTTGTGTCACCGGGGCTGAAATTTGGAAGCTCCGCTCCTCAGCCTCCTATTCCTTGTCAGCGCAATTCCATTCAAAACTCTTTTCCAAAACGCCATTAAAAAGTATTGCCGCCTCCAATAACAACTTGTGGGCTGTTGACGGAACATCGTTACGGCGTTATGCGCCTGCAGCAAGCAAATGGGAGGTGGTAGATACGCTGACGAGTAAAGTGAACGACTATTACACCCAATTGCTACCCCTTAAAAACGGGGGCTTAATCGCCCTAACTTTCCGGGGACTGAGGCAAATGAATTCATCAAACGATGGCGCGTACACGATGGACATCATCCCCGCAATAGATTCTACTGCATCATATTACGGGGCTTTTCAGGACGGCAAGGGCCGCCTTTTTATTGGTAAAAATAACGCCGGCATCTGCCTGCTTCAACCAAACGGCGCCACATGGGACTCCATCGCCTGGCTGCCCGTGAGAGGCGACCCGCATTGCTGGCACGAAGATACCGCCTCCAATACCCTTTGGATCGGCACCTCGCTGGGTTTAGTGCGCATGAACCTCGCCGACTTTTCCTTCCGCACCTACACACCCATAAAGACAACTTTCCCGACCACAACATCTTTTCGCTCCTGGCCGACGACGCCGGCCGTTTATGGATGGGCACCAACAACGGGCTTGCATTGTTTGACCCGGCCACCAATAAGGTACGCAGTTTTTCCCGCGCCGACGGTTTACCGGAAGAAGGTTTTACGCCGGGCGTTGCGCATCGCCTGCCCTCCGGCGAGTTGCTTTTCGGCTGCGGCCCCCGGCTGTTGGTGGTACAACCCAAAATGGAAAAAAATTTACTGCCCAAGCCGGTACTCCAAATTACCGGCATTATGGTAAATGACGAGCCGCCTTTAGGGCTGCGCTGCGCTGTATCCGGCGCGAGCAACCCGGAAGAGTTCCAAGGCATCGTGCTGCCCTGGGACCAAAGTACCGTTTCTTTCGACTTTACAGCCATCGAATACGGCGACCCCGCCCGCAACCAAACCTTTTTCCGGATGGAGGGATACGACGACTACTGGCTTAGCGGCGGCAATCCGGGCTTTGCGCGGTATCCCAACCTTCCGCCCGGCAGTTACAAATTATTACTGAAGGCCGCCAACTCCAACGGCGACCGGATGGACGAGCCCAAGGTGCTGGAAATCGTCATCCTCCCTCCCTGGTGGAAAACGTGGTGGTTTCGCACGGCGGCCATTTTTCTGGTGGCACTGTTCACCTACGGCATTTACCGCTATCGCCTCGCCCAAATGGAGCGTTTGCAACAAATGCGCAACCAAATAGCCGAAGACCTGCACGATGAAGTAGGCTCTACCGTTACCGGCATCCGCATGTTTGCCGACATGTTAAAGATGGAACTGGGGCAAGATCGGCCCGACTTAGTGCCGCGCTTGGAGCGCATCGGCGGCAGTGCCTCTAAGATCATGGGTTCCATGCGCGACATCGTTTGGGCCATCAACCCGGCTACCGACCGCCTCGTTGATCTTGCAGGCCGCATGAGAGATGCCGCTGCTGCCTGCGAGGCTGCCGGCCTTTCCTATCAGTTCTCTGCACCTTCCATACCGGAACTCCTGCGCATCAACCCCAAAGTGAAGCATAATCTGCTGCTCATTTTCAAAGAGGCATTGAGCAATGCTTTAAAGTATTCGGAAGCCACGCATGTAGAAATGTCGCTGCAAGTAGAAGGCAAACAGCTCACCCTTGCCCTGCGCGATAACGGCAAAGGGTTTGACCTCGAAACGGTCCGCCGGGGCAACGGCTTGTACAACATGAAAAAAAGGGCCGCCGCGATGAAGGCTGAATTTTCGCTGGAAAGCCGACAGGATTACGGCACGGCGGTAGTGGTGGCGGTGAAGATGTAATTGATAATAAGAATGGTGCAGATAACATGTAGAGACGCAATGCATGATAGGCGTGGCATGTAGAGACGCAATGCATTGCGTCTCTACAGGCCACGCCTATCAACCTATATTTTTCCCACCCCTCCCTTGTTTAAATACGCCTCACCATTTTCACACAGAAAAAATCACCCTTTTATGCGATTGCGCATAAGGGCGCCTGGGCTGTACATTTAGGGCGACTTATGGGACCTTCTCATATTTTTTCGGAAAAATACTCAAGACCCAATGCTCGCGGGTGCCGGATGGATCGCTTATATCCATCCGGCCCGAGAGTTTCCTGCCCATTTAGCCGTTTTTGACGGAAATGCACAAATGATTGAAGAAAACGCACAAACAAAAAAGTGGCTGCTCGCTGCAATTTTGAACGATTTCTTTTTCTAACCTTAAACTCGTTGACTTATGAAAAATTTTACCCGCTTTCTCCAGCCGGCTACCGCCGCAATGCAATCACTACTTAAGCCCAAACTTCTGAAGAAGTTTACCGCATTTTGCCTTCTGCTCGCTGCCTGCACGGCCCTTAGCGCTCAGGCGCCGGGGACATGGACCGCTCACGGATCGGGCATTACCGCATCGCCTCGGGATTTTCTCGGCATAGATGCCGTAAGCCCGGATGTGGCCTGGGGCGTTGCGGAACATCCCACGTTTTCAGTTGGCGCAAGGGAGTTTTGCCGCACCCTCGACGGCGGCGCTACCTGGCAAACCGGCGTCATTGACCCCTCCAATGGCGGGCAGTTCACCTCCTTAGCCGTTTATGCGCTGGATGCTGAAACCGCCTGGGTGATTATGACCAATATACCTACTCAAAACCATGGCAAAATTTACAAAACCACCGACGGCGGCCAATCCTGGCAGGAGCAAACCGGCTCCTTTAACGGCACCGGAAATGCCGTCGCCTTTATTCACTTTTTCGATGCGGACAACGGCCTTGCCATTGGTAGTCCGGGCACGGGCAACGCCGCGATAGACTCCCTGAGAATCTGGAAGACCTCCGACGGAGGCAATGCCTGGAACCGGATACCGCCCGACCAACTCCCGACACCTTTGGCAAGCGAGGGTTTCTGGATTACCCCCGGGAACGGCCACTATGCCGCCATCGGCGACAAAATATGGTTCGGTACGCGAAGGGGTCGGATTTGGTACTCGCCCGACAAAGACGAAAACTGGCAGGCATTCCCTTTGAGCACCCAGAACATTACGAACATGAGCTTCAGTATGACTTTTTCCGATGAACAAAACGGTATTGCAGCAGGATATGGGATCGCTTTTCGCACCGAGGACGGCGGCCAAACCTGGACGCCCTTGACGACGCTTCCCGCTTCTGTTGTTTATTATCGCATACAACATGTGCCCGGCTCTAACGGAGCGTACTACCTGACCTACGAGGCCAGCCAAAGTTTTTATAACCAATATCGCCATGCCTATTCTTTAGACGACGGAGAGACCTGGACACTGATCGCCGATCAACCGCGCTTGCTCCCCTTTGAGTTCGTTTCGCCTACCGTCGGTTGGGGCGGCGGTGGCGGACTTTGATTAAAAATGTGGCTCATTTTCACCCCACCAACCCCAACGCCCAGCGATACATCTCATGATAAAACAGTGGCGCAGCCTGTGCCGGCGGCAGCCATAGCAAGTGGTGGTCGGCTTCGGTTTTGCCTTCGGGAGCGGCGCCCAGGATGGCGACGTGGTAGAAATGCCCCGTCTTTTTGTAGTACAGGCCATTCTTGTTATCCAAGTAATATTCCACTGCGGCGCCCAAGGGGCGATGGACTTCTGCGATGAGGCCCGTTTCTTCGCGCACTTCGCGCAGCAGGGCCGTTTCCCGGTCTTCGCCGGGTTCGATGCCGCCGCCGGCCAGGAAGTAGCGGCCGCCATCGGTGCGCACCAAGCCAAGCTCAGACTGCGCATTGAAAAACAGGGCGTAAGCGCCGGGGCGGGAGATGTAGGTTACACCCGGCAAGGGGGCGCCAAAGGTCAGGATGTCTTGCATATGTGGAGGGTTGTAATACGGGTTGACTGAACGGTTTATGCTTCGCTGAAAGTTCCTTGACTGGGGAAAATAACAGTGGGAACCCTGCTTGGTTGTGCGGAGTCGCTTTGCAACTTAACCCTCTTGATCATTTATTCGGGCGGTATATCCTGACCAATTGCCCATCGAGGGAATAACTCTCGGCAAGGGCTTGATGAACGCGGTCAGCCAGCGCATCGAAGTCTGGATCTTCGGTACAAACGATTATCCCTGGATGGGAAGGACTGATGTGGTGGAGGCGAATGAATTTCAAAAGTCTTCGTTATCCGCAATCAGTTCATCTATTTCTTCTTTATTGGCCCGGTAATAGTTGCAGGCATTTTGGAGGTCTCGCCGGCTAAGAGTTGGGTAAGCGTCGAGGATTTGGCCATCGGTCAGCCCCAACTCTTTAGAGTGTACCAGAGACCAAACCGGAATCGGGAACCCGCGATGCAAGCATCGCCGCCACAAATGCCGGGAGTCTTTTCAATGCCGGCAGAAACGCCTGTCAGGTCGCTGACTCCCCATTGCAGCAACTGCGCTTTTTCACCAGAGGACATTTCGGGCAGCAAGGCTACCGCTTTTTGCAGTGCAGTCATGGCACAAGTTTAGTGTGAAAGCAGATCGTTTTATCTAAATACGCCGAACGGGTCGCTAAAGTTTGGCTAAACAGCTTTTCTCATTTCCATTTCAACCGCGCCTCACGCCGCAGCCACGTTCCTCATGCGCCATATATACCCACCGGCATTTGGCCTCACTCCACCACCACCTTCCGCACCGCCACTCTCCCCGCCGCGCTTATTTTGATTAAATACATCCCCGCCGCGAGGTTGACATTCAATGTAATATCGCCCATTGCCTGTTGCCGGGAAAGCACCTTGCCCTGGAGTGTGAGGATTTCAACGGTAGCCGGTTCTTGCAGGCCGGTTATGTGCAGCTTGTTTTGGGTGGGATTGGGGAAGATTTTAACCGATAAAGGGTCCTGTGTTTGCGTGCTGGAAGGCTGTTGCCAAACCTGGCCGATTCGGTTTCCCCAAAAATACTCCACCAGATCGGGTTGGTCTATAAACGGATTCCGGTTGAACTGCCAGGTGTAGATCACGTTGTTGCGGTTCATTTCAAAATCGTCGGGCGGGTCGTTTCGGTGCCAATCCAGCAGGGTGGCCAGGTCCCCGAATTGCCCTACGAGTCCATCGGGAAATCCGTTGACGATTTCGAGGCCGTTATACCGCACGGCCAGATAAAAGACACAGCGCGCCACATCTCCCTTGAAGCCGCCGAGCGTGCCGGGAGGGCCGTTGTACTGCCCGTAAAATTGGTTGCCCCGGCTGTTGTTCTCTGCGGCATCAATCGCCCGGATGGCATGGCCGTCGGAGTTGGCGTGGCGTGTGGAGTCGGCATTGGTGGTCCAGAAAATGTCTCTGCCGTCAGACAGGGTATCGGCGGCGATGCTGTCGAAACCGCCGCGCGACCGCGGGAAGGTGTGCTCCCGGTTCCAGACGCCCACGTTGTTGGAGGTCGTTTGAAAATCGAGCTTGGGGCGGCCCGTTTCCAAATACACCAACCAAACCTCATTGCTGTTCTCCGGGTTTTGATCGGCTTCTTTTACCATCTCAATCACATCGGCGTAGGTATGCGCCCGCACGAGTGTCGGATCGGCGATGATGTTTTGTAACGCCTGGCGCAAATCACTGTCGGCCAACCCGTTGAGACCGTCGTAATAGCCGGCGGGCGTCGTGCTCGTCACTATGCCGAAGGTCGGATTGATGGGGGTACCGAAGGGCGCCATCGTAAAATCGTTGTCCACCACGCGAATGGGGATGTTGTTGTTTAGAATTAAAAATTCGGCGGGCAAATTGGGCAAGCGCAACACGGCTACTTCATCGCCTTCGTCGAGGTCATCGTCTATGAATGTAATGGTGGTGGAAACGGAGTTTTGGCCGGCGGGAATGGTCAAAACCGTATCACCGGTGAAATCATCGGCCGTAAAGGCGCCGCTGCTCAAAGAGAATTCAAACACCAAATCCTCCGTCACATTTTGTTCGGTGGTGAAAACGAGGTCGAACGATTCTCCTTCATTGTACCTCGTTTGCGGGATGGTCGTCAACACGCCGTTTAGGATCACGCCGCTGCCGTCGTTGAGGCGCCGGGGCGTCGGAACGCCTACAAAATAAGAGCCGTCGTTGTTGCGCTGAATGGAATTGGTGTTGTTGCCAGGTCCTTCGCTTATTTGTTCAATGGCGGGGTTAAACGCCTGAAAAATGGCGATCATACTTTCCACATCGGGGTCATTGGTGTCGTACAACAGCACGTCCACGAGGGTTTCGTTGACAAACGCGAGGGTTCCGTCCGGGAAGTCTTCGGCGCTGCCCTGATAAATGGCGACGGCATCGGCGCCGTTTTGAATCACATTGGCCGGAATGATGTATTGGGGCGAGGGTACCACCGTCGTGCTGCCGATGAGCAACAAGCCGTTGATGTCGGTGGTGTAGCCGCTCAAATCCAATGCCAAATAACTGGTATTGCCGCCGGATGCCGAGCCGTTGAAAAACACCAGCACATAACCGTCGAGCGCAAAATGAGGCGTTTCCGATTTGAGTTCCACAAACTCCTTGTCGTCAATGCCGGGCGTATCGCAATCCAATTCATTGATGACCAATACTTGAGCGGGCAGCCAACCGGCGATGGAGAGCAGGAGGAGAACAACGGCGTTTCTGAGCATGATGTCTTTTTTTTGCAAAGATGGGATTCTAAAAATAGGTATTCACAGCAAATTCAAATTTTTAAGCGCGCGTCAGTATATGGAACATGATTCATCCCGAATTTTGAATAGCACAAGTTCAGTTTTGCCGAATGCGAGGAGGAGATTGCAGGATTAAGCTGAACTTTTCTCATACGATAAGTGTATCGGTATTGTAAAAACACAAAGCCATGACCATTACCATTGAACTACAAGATGAGGAGGCATTGAGGTTGCTTCAAAATTTAGAAAAGCTGCACATTCTGAAACTAATCCCTGTTCCTGCACAAACGAGTAAAAAAGAACGGGCTAATTCACTTCCTCTTGAATCTATCTCGTCAACATGGCCAAATATGAAAAAAGGCTTGGTGGAATTACCCTTGGAGATGAAGGCTCATTCGGAAGATTTTCCCAAAGGGTACGGGGGCGCCAAGGGTTTGTTCATCATGTCTCCTGATTTTGACGAGCCTTTAGATGACTTCAAGGAATACATGTACTGATGCGTCTTTTACTTGACACTCATACTTTTATCTGGTTTATTGAGGGTGACCCCCAGATATCCCCGGCTGCAATTGCGGCTATTTCCGATCCCAATAATGAAAGCTGGATAAGTGCCGGCTCCTTGTGGGAAATGGCGATAAAAATAAACATTGGGAAACTCAACACTCAACGGCCCTTTCATCAGACCTTAGGATTTATCGCCTCAAATGGAATCCGCTGGCTTCCTATTGAATTTAGCCACATGGTTGAAGCAGCAGCATTACCCTTACTCCACAGGGATCCATTCGATCGCATGCTCATAGCGCAAGCTCTTACCGAAGGGCTGACTATTGTGACTAAAGATACTTGGATTCCGCAATATGGCGTAAATGTGTTTTGGTGAGTATGTCATGCAGTCACAACACCCCCTGTAAAACCCTCCAAGTCGGTCTTCCCTATTGCCCGCTCCCCACTCTTTTCCCTTCTTCTTCCAGGCCCGTTTTCCGGTTTCTCGATTTCACATTGTCGTTGCCGAACCGATAGTTGGCGCTGAGGCTCACGCGGCGGCTGTCCCAGTTGCCGCCGCCTTCCGACACCATGCCGTTGAACTTGGAAACGCCGTCCCAACCCGACTCGAAGAAAATGTCGGAAGCGCCGAGGCGCAGGGTCAGGCGGTCTTTGAGGAACTTGCGCTGTAAGCCTATGTCCAAGCTCCAACTGGTCTCGTACTCAAACACGCCGCCCCACACGCCGGGGCCGGAGTACCAGCCCGACAGTTCGAACTTGATGCCCGCCGGGAGATCGAATGTTTGCTGTTGATAGATGTTGTAAGTGAATGCCTGCACATCCACCACGGCATCGCCGCCGTAGTCGGCCTGGTTATCGAGGTGCGACGCGCCGAGGCTGAAGTAGGCGTTCCATTTTTTGCTGATCTGCACGGGCAGGCTGGCACTGAAACTCCAGATCGTTTGGGTGGCGAGGTTGTCCCAACTGATGTAGCTGGCCCGGGGGTCCACGGGGTCGGGGCCAATGAGCCGGGTGATCTGGTCTATGGTGCGGCTGTAGCCGAGCTTGAAATTGTAGCGGTATTTCCAGGTGTAGCCGAGTTCTATGTTGTTCACGATCTCAGGCCGGAGGAAGGGGTTGCCTCTTTCGTAGGAAAGCTGGCTGAGTTGGTTGTTGAACGGGTTGAGCACGTTGTAGTCCGGGCGGTTGATGCGGCGGCCGTAGTTGAGTGCGAGGCTGTGCATTTGCGCTACCTGCCAGGTGAGGCCGGCGCTGGGAAACCAACTCAGGTAGTTCAGCGCTACGGGCGGCGCTTCCAGTTCTGGCAAAAAAGCTTGCAGGTTGCCCATGGCATCGGTCTGTTCGGCGCGCAGGCCGGCGCTGAATTTCCATTTTTTGCCGAGCGAGCGGGCGTAATTCACATAAGCGGCATATACGTTTTCATTGTATTCAAATTCATTCGACAAGCGGTCGTTGCGCAAGCTCAACCCGTTGGCTACATCAAAAAACAAAAAAGTATTGTCGGAAACGACCTTGCTATACTTCGCGCCGAAGCCTAATTTCCCGCCCAAAATATCGTCCTCATAGTCTGCTTTGGCGGTATAAATATTGATGTCCGTGGGCGTATCGAAGCTGTTGACGATCTCGGTGAGCAACACGTCTTCCGCTGCATTAAAGTATTGATTGGGCTGTAGCCGCATACTGGTGTTGCGATAGGCGCCGTAGTCTAAATCAATATTCAGGCTGCGGCCTCTGGCGTTGTCGAAGCGGTAGTTGAGGTTGTAAGTGTTCTGGCGGTTGGTGTTGTCGCCGGCGGTTTTAGCCACCAACAGGCTGTCAATCTGCGCGGGCGTGCTCTGTTTGGAAATGCCGATCCGATTGACAGAATTGCTTTCTCTGGCGCCTCTGTTGGCGCTTGCGAGGAAACCGATTGTGTGATTTTTGGACAAAAAGAAGTCGGCGCCGGCCCGCAGGTTGATGTTGCGCCAGTCGTTCACATTATCGTTGGTTTCGGTCAGCAACAGCCCGTTTTGTAAGCTCCTGAACTGCATGTCGTTGAAGCCGCCGCCGCTGCCCGCGCCCGCGTTGGCGAAGGCATTCATTTTTTTGTTGCGATAGTTGCCGGTAGCCGAAGTGTTGATACGGCCATAGCGCCCCTGACTGGGCGAGAGGCTCACAGAGCCGTTGGCGCCCATGTTCTTGTCGCGTTTGAGGCGGATGTCAATGATGCCGGCATTGCCTTGTGCTTCGTATTTGGCGCCGGGGTTGGTAATGATATCGAATCGGTCTATCTGGTCGGCGGGCAGGTTCTGGAGGTAGTTGCTGAGGTCTTGCCCACTGAGTGGAAGACGTTTGCCGTCCACATAGAGCAGCACCCCGGCGCGGCCGAGCACGTTGATATTGTCGTTGTTGTCCACCGTGACGCTGGGCGCTTTGCGCAACAGGGTGAGGGCGTCTGAGCCTACGCTGTTGATGGTGCCGTCCACATTGAATACGGTGCGGTCGGGTTTCACCTCCACCATGGCGCGGGAATTGGTGACGGTGGCGGTGGCCAATTCCACTGCCGCCGCCTGGAAGTTGAGGTGGCCGAGATCAAGCGTCTGGCCGTCTTTCAGCGAAATACCGTCCTGACGCAGGTCGGCCATGCCGAGGAAGGTGGCCGTGAGGAAATAGCTGCCCGCCTGCAGCCCCCGGACCTGAAACTGGCCGGACTCATCGCTGGTCTCCACTTTTTGAAGCAGGCTGTCGGCGGCGTTATACACGGCCACATTGGCATAAATGACGGGTTCGCCGCCGGCGTCCATGAGTTGGCCTTTGAGGCCGGAAGTTTGGGCTTGCGCAAAGAGGGATAGAAACAGAAAAAAACAGAGGTGGGTGATTTTCATACAAATTCGAAAGTGAGGTGAAAAAGGAAATAGAAATGACCTCGCAAAGGACAAAGGAAAGTTGAAAAGGTTGCGGGAATGATCAGGGTTTTGGCATTTCCGTCAATTGTGCTATTTTCGGGTGTTTTTACACACAACTTTCCAACAACAACGTGTCATCGGCCCACCGAAACGATCACGATGCAACAACACACACCATGAAAAAAAACATCCTTCCCATGCTGCTTTTACTGGCCGGCGCCGCTGCGCTGGCACAAAAGCCGCGATTGGTCGTGCCCATCGGCCACACCGGATTCGTGAATGCCGTTGCCTTCTCTCCCGACGGATCGCTGGTACTCACCGGCAGTGAAGACAACACCGCCATCCTCTGGGATTTGGCCGGCAGAGAACTCCAATCTTATGCCGAACACAAGGCCCGCATCAGTTCGGTGGCCTTTTCGCCCAACGGGCAGTATGTACTCACGGGCAGCGCCGACAATACCGCCATCCGCCGCGATTTAGACGGCAGCAATGTACTCAAACTCGAAGGCCATACCGGCGCCGTAAGTTCGGTGGCTTTTGCACCCAAAGATAAATGGATGCTCACCGCGAGCCGCGACTCCACTGCCAGGCTATGGGATGCCGCCGGCAAAAATACGATCACCTTCCGGGGCCATACGGGCGCCGTCACTGCGGCTGTTTTTTCCGCCGACGGGCAGTTCGTCCTCACCGCAAGCCGCGACTCTACCGCCCGGCTGTGGGATGTAAAAGGCAATCTTAAACAAATTTTCAAAGGCCATTCTCACTGGGTAAGCTCCGTTTTCTTTTTATCCGACGGCAAAACGATTCTCACCACCAGCCTCGATAAATCCGTCAGACTCTGGGATTTGAAAGGCAATCCTAAAAGCACTTTCAATCAATATGCAGAAAGCGTAAACGCTATGGCGCTTTTGCCTGTGGGCCAATTGGCACTCACCGGCAGCGACGACAAAACCGCCCGCTTGTGGAGTATTTCCGGCGAACCGAAAGCCGTCTTTACCGGCCATACCGGCTATGTAGGAGCCGTTGCCTTTTCGCCCGACGGCCAATTGGTACTCACCGGCAGCGAAGACCAAACCGCCCGACTCTGGTCCCTCGACGGAAAAGAACGGGGCGTCTTTGCCGGCCGCTCATCGAGCGTAAACGCTGCCGTCTGGTCGCCCACCGGAACGCACCTGCTCACGGCTCAGGCCGACCACACCGCCCGCCTGTGGAACCTCACTCAGCCGGTAACGACCACCCTGAGCGGCCATGCCGGAGCGCTCACCTCCGCCGCATTTTCACCCGACGGAAGCGCTGTTCTCACCGGCAGTCAGGATCGCAGCGCCAAACGCTGGAACCTGAAAGGAGTGGAACAACAAGCGTATGCCGGCCGCCATACCGGCAACGTTACGGCTGTTGCCTTTACCCCCGACGGCCGCATCATCACCGGAAGCAGAGACCGCAAGATTGCTTTTTGGGGATTGGACGGCGCAAAAGGGGAAGAATTTGAATTCAGCGGCCCGGTTGCCTCCATTGCCCTTTCGGCTAACGGAAATGTGCTGGCCGGCGTGGGCCAAAACCCCGTACTGCTCAACACAGAAACCGGCACGCTGAAAACCTCCTCCGGGCACCGGGGCGCTGTGATGGCCATAGCTGCCTCGCCCGACGGCAACACTTGGCTGACAGCGAGCCAGGACCGAACGGCAAGGCTTTGGAGTATAGATGGAGAAGCTACCCTCCGTCCGCTGAGCGAACACACCAACTGGGTCAGCGCCGTCGCCTTTTCTCCGGCTACCCAACAGGACGCTATCGGCGGGTCGCTCTTTCTCACCGGCAGCTACGACAATACCGCCAAACTGTGGAACTACACCGGTGAAAGCATGCGCACTTTCAGCGGCCATGCCGGCTGGGTCACCGCCGTGGGGTTTTCTCCCGACAGCGAATATGTGCTGACCGGCAGTGCCGACAACACTGCCAAAATATGGAACCGCAGCACCGGCGAGCCTTTGGCCACGCTCATCGCTTTGGAGAACGACGAATGGGCCGTGACGACGCCTTCCGGCTTGTTTGATGCCTCGCCCGGCGCCATGCGGCTGATGTACTTCGTTGTTAATCAGGAAGTAATAGAATTGGAACAACTCAAAGAGCGCTACTATGAGCCGGGCCTGTTGGCCAAAATACTGGGCCGTTCGGAAGAGCAGATCCGCTCGGTAGCCGGCCTCGATACGGTGGGACTGTATCCGCTTGTGACGCTCCAACTTGACACCCTGAAGAGCATCCTCCACATTGAACTCAAAGAGCGCAGCGGCGGTGTAGGGAAAGTGAGCGTATTCGTCAATGGGAAAGAAATTGTGGAAGACGCCAATCCGCCGAAAGGCGGCAGCAATGTGAGAGAGAAAGCGTTCTCCATTGACCTGGAACGGCACGAACGCTTTTTCCTGCCGGATACCCTCAACTTCGTTTCGGTAAGAGCTTACAATGCCGACAACTGGCTCAAAAGCGCCCCTCATGAACTGCGCTATGTGCCGGAGTTTGTCCGCGCAAAAGGCGGCGACGGCCAACAACCCGCTACAGGGGCTGCTTCCGAACGCCGCTCGCGCCGCCCTGCATTGCACGTCATTTTGGTAGGAACAGCCGACTATGCAGGGAAGACCCTCGACCTCAAATACGCCGCCAAAGACGCCGCCGATATGGCTTCTGCGCTGAAGCAGACCGGCGAGTTGCTCTTCAAACCCGGCAATGTGACCGTGCATCTGCTCAGCACCGAGGCCGGCCAAACACCGCCCACCAAAAAGAACATACACGATACATTCCAATCCGTTGCCAACGCCGCCAAAGCCGAAGACGTACTCATCACCTATTTCTCCGGCCACGGCATCACCTACGGCGAGGCCGACCGCGCCTTGTTTTACTACCTCACCATGGACATTGCCACGCCCAACCTCAGCGATGCGGGTATTCGCACCAACCGCGCCATTTCCAGCAGTGAACTCACGGAATGGACCAAAAACATTCCTGCCCTCAAGCAGGTGATGATATTGGATGCCTGCAACTCCGGCAAAGTGGCCGAAATCATCCTCGCTGCCGGCGAAAAGTCCCTCGCATCCACCCAAATACGCGCCCTCGACCGCATGAAAGACCGCACCGGCATGTTCGTTCTCACGGGCAGCGCTGCCGACATGGTGAGCTACGAGGCCGGAAGGTTTGGGCAGAGCCTGCTCACCTACAGCCTGCTGGATGGGATGATACGCTCCATAGATGAAAAATCGGTAGATGTGATGAAACTCTTTCAGGGCGCCCGCGACCGCGTACCCGATCTGGCCACAGAGATCGGCGGCATACAAACGCCCATGATGGCTTTTCCCGTAGGCTCCGCCAGTTTCGACATCGGCCTTATGGATGAAACTGTAAAAATTGAACTGCAACAACCCAAGCCGGTCTTTATTCGCAATATATTTCTGGATGAGGACCGCTTCGACGATTCGATCGGCTTTACGGAGGAAATTGAAAACCTCTTCCGGGAAAAAACGGCCAAAGGCGGCAGCGCCGAGCTGGTATTTGTGGACGTGAAACAATTTACAGATGCGTACTCCATAAAAGGATTGTACAAGGTAAGCGGCCATACGGTGACGCTGCGCGGCCGCTTGTTCAAAGGCGCTGTGCCGGTGGGCGAGGCATTCGAGGTTGCCGGTAATAAAAATGAGCTGGCATTTTTGGCCGATGATGTGTGGGAAAAGGTGCGGGGGATGGTGAAGTGATTACGACATAAACACACCTGCAAGACAAAGAAGCCATGTCTGACAAATTTCAAAATAGATATCGCATTGCATCAGCCCGTGCTGCCTGGTGGGATTATGCCGGACCGGCCGCCTATTTCGTGACCATTTGTACCCATGCCCGGCAGCATTTTTTCGGGGAAATCCTGGCCGGGAAAATGCACTTATCGGAAATAGGAAAAATCGCAGAAATTGAATGGTTCAAAACCCTGGAAATTCGTCCGGATATGAATTTAGAATTGGGGCCGTTCGTGGTCATGCCGAATCACATACATGGGATTATTGTGATCGGGGAGAATCAATATAATTCACAATGTCATGGTGATGACCGTGACCGTGATGACCGTGATGACCGTGATGACCGTGATGACCGTGATGACCGTGATGACCGTGATGACCGTGATGACCGTAGAGACGCATTGCAATGCGTCTCTACACCGCCACCACCGCCACCACCGCCACCATCACCGCCACCGCCCAAAAACCAATTCGGCCCGCAATCCAAAAATTTGGCGGCCATCCTGCGCGGATACAAATCGGCCGTGACCGTACAGGCGCAATTGATTGACCCCGATTTTGGTTGGCAATCCCGGTATCACGACCACATTATTCGCGATGAAATGGAATACCAAAGGATATCCAAATACATTATTGACAATCCTCAAAATTGGGAAGAAGACATCTTTTTTTGATTGGTGCAGGCCGGCATGAGAATGTCATTCGTCCACCCGACAACAAACCGCTACATTTCCCTACCTTTGCATTCAAATTCAACACATCGCGTTTATGCTTCAAATCAATATTTATCTTCGATTCGGCCTCATCGCGTTTTCGCTGTTCGGCGGCCTGGCGCTCACCTTCATCAAGGGCCTCGGTTTCTGGTACGCGTTGCCTTTGTTTCTGGTGGGAATTGTGCTGCTAATCGGTTATTTTCTTTTGGGAACCATCAATTCCGCCGCCATGCTCGTGCAGGCCGGCAAGATGGAGGAGGCTGAAAAACGCCTGCGCCTCACCTTCTGGCCGAAACTCCTGTATGTGGCCAACCGAGCGTATTTCTACATGCTCAAAGGCACCATTGCCATGAACCTGAAGGACATGGACGCCGGCGAAATGTGGCTCCGCAAAGCACAGGAGATCAAGTTGCCTTCCGACAACGAAAAGGCCATGCTCGAACTGCAATTGGCCAACATCGCCGCATCCAAAGGGAAGTGGAATCAGGCTGCACTGCATTTCAAAAAAATTAAAGAACTGAAAGTAACCGAACCGGCCCTCCGGGATCAGGTCAAACAGTTTGAAAAAGCGCTCGAAAACCGCGGGCAGGTGAAAGCCGCACAACGGATGGGACAACAGGGCGCGGGCATGATGCAACCCGGCGGAAAGCGCAGGCGCCCGAAAATGCGTTGAGAGCTTGTTTGCAATTCCATTAATTAGCTGAAACGCAAACAAGCTCTGAAAAAAGAGCCGTATCCGCCGGGACATCCCACCCGGAGCCTTGGGTAATTACGGATGAAACCATAATAAGCGGTTGCCGCCGGCGGTACTGCTCCGCGCTGCCTTCGCAGCAAAAGAAGTTTTCACAGCTTTGTGCCTCAAAGAAAGTACGGCAATCACAGCCCGGCAATAGCCTACAGGCGCACTAAGGAATGTTTAACCTATGCGGCTTATTTCGGCGTTTAGTTAAATGTAAGCGCGCCGCTGACTGTCAACGGCTTGCAAGTATTGTTAAAATTACCATCTGTATTCCTTAAACCACTTTAACGCGCATACCCGCTCATAATGGCCCATTCCGACCCGGCAGATCATTCCGCTTCTCCCAATCTCAACCCCCGGCTGAAGGCACTGAGGGCGGGAACAGGACAACGCGCCGAACTGTCTGCGGAGGATATTGCGAAAAGCATTCGCCTCGGCGACCGCGTCGCCCTGAGCCGGGCCATCACCCTGCTCGAAAGCACCCAGCCCAAGCACCGACCCCTGGCTGCCCGCATCATAGAGTTGTGCATGCCCTTTCGCGCGCCCTCCTTTCGCATCGGCATCACCGGTTCGCCCGGCGTAGGCAAAAGCACTTTCATAGAAGCCTTTGGGCGGCATGCCGGCCAATTGGAGCACAAAATTGCCGTGTTGGCCGTGGACCCTACCAGCCGCCTGAGCAGGGGCAGCATTCTCGGCGATAAAACCCGCATGGCCGAACTCAGTGCCGCCGACTATGCCTTCATCCGGCCTTCGGCCGCAGGCGATTCGCTCGGCGGTGTGGCCCGCATGACCCGCGAAACCATCCTGCTGTGCGAAGCCGCCGGCTACGATCTCATTTTGGTGGAAACCGTCGGCGTGGGCCAGTCCGAAATGGCCGTACATTCCATGGTGGATTTTTTCCTGTTGCTGTTGCTGCCCGGCGCCGGTGACGAACTGCAAGGCATCAAACGCGGCATTGTGGAAATGGCCGACCTGCTCGCTGTCAACAAAGCCGACGGGGATCGGCTCCCTTTAGCCCGGCGCGCCAAAGGCGAGTACGCCAATGCGCTGCACCTGTTTCCGGCCAAAGACAACGGCTGGACCCCGCAGGTGCTTACCTGCTCTGCTGAAACAGGAGAAGGAATAGCGGAAGTTTGGGAAGCCATGCAAGCCTTTCGGACTGCAACGACGGCCAACGGCGCATTTGAATCGCGCCGCCGGAGGCAAGCGCTCGCCTGGTTTGAAGACAGTCTGCAAGCCGCTTTGCGCGAACAATTTATGAACCACCCCGTCGTGACGGGGCGCATCCGTGCGATAGAAGATGCGGTTTTAGAAGGACGTATGTCGCCGGCCAACGCAGTAGCGCAATTACTGGAAGCCTTTTCGGAGGCGCAAGTATCTAAAAGCGGTAAAGACCGTCTCACTTAGTCGGCAATCAAAGGGCATATAACGGACAGGGGCCATCCTTGAGCGGTTATTCCCCGGCGGCGGCCATCAATCGGCAGTATTTTTTGTTAAACCATAAAAAATCAATCGTATGAAATCGCTAACCATCGGAATTGTACTTGTCGTAGTGGCGCTATTTTTGTTCATGGGCGGCTGCAACTCTTACAACACCTTCGTAGACAAAGAAGAAGAAGTAGAGAACGCCTGGAGCAAAGTGCAAAGCGCCTATCAGCGCCGTGCCGATCTGATTCCCAACTTGGTGAATACCGTAAAAGGCGTGGCACAATTTGAACAAAAAACCCTCACCGATGTGGTGAATGCCCGCTCCAAAGCAACCAGTGTCAACATTGATCCGAGCAATATCAGCGCGGAAAAATTGCAGGAATTCCAGCAGGCGCAATCGCAGTTGTCGCAAACCCTGGGGCGCCTTTTGATGATAACGGAAAACTACCCGGAACTCAAGGCCAACCAAAGCTTTCTGGAACTACAGGCGCAATTGGAAGGCACTGAAAACCGGATAAAAACAGAGCGCGACCGCTTCAACGACAAAGCCACTGAATACAACAAGAGCGTGCGCCGTTTCCCGGGTAAATTGTTTGCGGGCATCTTCGGGTTTTCGCAAAAAGCGCAATTCCAGGCGGAAGAAGGCGCTCAAAACGCTCCCAAAGTGGAGTTTTAACCACCGACATGATTCAATTTTTTAATAGCGAGGAAGAGGTTGCCATTGTAGCCGCTATTCGGGATGCCGAACGAAAAACCTCCGGCGAAGTGCGGGTGCATATCGAGAAAAACTGCCGGGCTGATGTGCTCGATGAGACAGTGCGCGTATTTCGCAAACTCGATATGCACCGCACGGCCGCTCGCAACGGCGTACTCCTGTTCATCGCTCCGGAGCGCCGGGAATTCGCCATCATCGGCGACGAGGGCATCAATGCTGTAGTGCCTGCCGGCTTTTGGGATGAAGAGCGCGACCTGATGTTGACGCATTTCCGGCAAGGTCAGTTTGCTGCGGGCATCTGCGCGGCCATTGCCGGGGTGGGCGAAAAACTCAAAGAACACTTCCCCGTTGCCGGGGACGATGAAAATGAATTGCCGGATGATATTTCGTACGGGTAATTCCTTTTAGCTTCGAGCTTCGAGCAGAACTCACAGCTCGCGGCTCGCAAGTCATAGCTGATAATAAAGAAAACTACTCAGCCGGGTGCTTTCAGGTGACATCTGCGGCCCGGGCTGAATAGTTACATAATAAAAGCCTGTGAGCTTCGAGCTACGGGCAGAATTCGTAGCTCGAAGCTCACAGCTAAAAAAAACGACTAAAAATGAGGATGCGTTTGTTGATGTGGTTGCTGTTATCGGTTACCGTTTTGCCGGCCTTAGAGGCTAAAGATCCGCCTCGCCGGCCTGTACCGCCCCGCTTGGTGAACGACTTTGCCGGCATGCTCTCCACCGGTGAAGCGGCTGCATTGGAAGCCACACTCGTGGCGTACAACGACTCCAGTTCTACCCAAATAGCCATTGTGATAGAACCGACCATAGAAGGAGAGGACATCTTCGACTATTCGCTGCGGGTGGCGAGCGCCTGGGGCGTAGGCCAAAAAGGCAAAGACAACGGCATTTTACTGTTCATAGCGGCGCAGGACCGTCAATTGTACATTCAAACCGGCTACGGCGCAGAGGGCTTTTTGCCGGATGCTTTGGTCAAACGCATCATTGAAAACGTCATCAAGCCCGCCTTCCGGCAAGGACAATATTACACCGGACTGAACGAGGCCGTCACCGTCATCATCAAGTTGGGCGCCGGAGAATACAGCGCCGAACAGGTGGGCGGCAACAAAACAGGCATTCCCTGGGGTACGATCATTTTTTTTATTTTCCTGTTCATTATAATGTCTTCCGTTTTCAATAAAACCAATCGTCGGAATGACGACGACGATGAGGACGGCGGCTATGGTCGCGGCGGTCGCTATGACATGAATCCCCGGCCCGGCGGCGGATGGGTGATATTCCCGGGCGGCGGCGGTGGAGGCGGCGGCTGGGGCGGCGGTGGCGGAGGAGGATTCGGCGGGTTCGGCGGCGGTGGATTTGGTGGCGGCGGCGCGGGAGGGAGTTGGTAGGGAAATCGGCAAACAAGTCATTTTTCTGCTTTGGAGGCCGTATATTTGCAACATCCGCGCCAATGCTGGTGAGGCGTTTCAATAAAATTCAGGAATTATGGCACTGTTCAATTTTTTAAAAACCGTAAAGCCGATACAGTTTGACTTCAAACCGCGCTATTACGATGAAGAAAAAGAGGCGCGCGCCAAACGCCTCAAAGAACTGGAAGACCGGCGTAGCACCGATGTAGAAGATATCAAAGAACGCATCTCCAACGGGTTCCGGCGGGGCGCCGACCTTTCGGCCATGCACGACCGGCGCAAACAGGTGATGCGCTCCAATATCATAGTCATGGCGCTCATCGTGATACTCGCGTTGGTGGCTTACTTGTTTATCAATGTGTATTTGCCGGGCGCTATACAGCGCTGAGTTTTTTAGCGGTGCGACTCGCAGCTCGCAGCTCAAAAGGAATCTAATGAAAAAAGAAGGAGCAGAAAATGGCTGACGTCATTCAGCTTTTACCCGATTCGGTGGCCAACCAGATTGCCGCAGGCGAGGTGGTGCAACGGCCGGCATCGGTGGTGAAAGAGTTGATGGAAAATGCGGTGGATGCCGGGGCCGGCGAGATCAAGCTCATTGTAAAAGATGCCGGCAAAGCGCTGGTGCAGGTCATTGACAACGGCTGCGGCATGTCGGACACGGATGCCCGGCTCAGTTTTGAGCGGCACGCCACTTCCAAAATACGGCAGGCGAGCGATCTGTTTGCCATTCGCACTATGGGGTTCCGGGGCGAGGCGCTGGCCTCCATTGCGGCAGTGGCTCAGGTGGAACTGCGCACCCGCCGGCAGATAGACGAACTCGGCGTTCGCATTCAGATAGAAGGTTCGGAACTGAAGATTCAAGAAGCCTGCCAGACCGCTACCGGCACCAGTATTTCGGTGCGCAACTTGTTTTACAACATCCCCGCCCGGCGCAATTTTCTCAAATCCAACGCCGTGGAAATGCGCCACATCATTGACGAATTCCAGCGCATCGCCATTGCCAATCCCGATATCTTCTTCTCCCTGCACCACAACAACGACGAGCTTTTTCACCTGCCGCCCTCCGGCCTGCGACAGCGATTGGTGGGCATTTTCGGCACGGCCTACAACAAGCGTTTGGTGCCGGTGCATGAAGCGACCGACATTCTGACCATTGACGGATTTGTAGGCAAACCGGAGTTTGCGCGCAAAGCCCGCGGCGAACAGTTGTTTTTTATCAACGGCCGGTTCATCAAAAGTCCCTACCTGAACCATGCCGTGATGACCGCTTACGAAGACCTGTTGCCGCAGGATTCCTTCCCGTTTTATGTGATCTGTTTGGACATTGACCCCGCCCGCATTGACGTGAACGTACACCCCACGAAACAGGAAATCAAGTTTGACGACGAACGATTGGTGTATAACTACCTACGAGTGGCGGTGCGCCATGCGCTCGGCGTGCATTCCATCACGCCCAGCCTCGATTTTGAACAGGAAAACGTATTCGATTCGCTCCGAACGCCGCCGCCGGTGCAATCGTCACCCACCATCAGAACCGTGCCCTCCTCCTTCTCGCCCCGCGAAGAGGCCGATGCATACTCCGGCCCGGAAGAAGCGCGCCGCCGCCGCCGCGATAATCTCAAAAACTGGGAATCGCTATACGAAGGCTTAGACGAACTGCTGCCTTCCACACCATCGGAAACGCCGGACGCCGGCATGCCCGAAACCGCCGTCACCATTGAGAGCGGCTGGAGCGATGACAGCCCCTTGGACGATGCCGGCCAAAGTTTCAGCCGGCCGCAAAAAGAACCCTACCAGATACACGGAACCTACATCGTAAGCCACATCAAATCGGGCTTTTTGCTCATTGACCAACAGGCCGCGCACGAGCGCATCTTGTACGAACAGTACCTCCAGATACTCAGCCGGCAATCGGCCTCCACGCAGCATCAGCTTTTTCCGCGCACCGTCACGCTGCCTGCTGCCGACGGCGTGCTGCTGCGCGAAATCCTGCCGCAAGTCATTCTGCTGGGTTTCGACATTCAGGAATTCGGTCAGAATGTGTTTGTCATCAACGGATTGCCGGCAGAACTGGCCGGCAAAAAAGACGAGCTGGCGGTGCTGGAAACCCTGTTGGAACAGTTTCGCGAAAACCGCGACCTGCAAACCGATGTGCAGGAAAACCTCGCCCGCTCTATGGCCCGCAGTGCGGCTATCCGGCGCGGAACAACCCTGAGCGTGGAAGAGATGCAGTCGCTCACCGATCGGCTCTTTGCCTGCGCCATGCCGTACAAAAGCCCCGGCGGCCGCATGTGTTTTCTTACTTTTGAACTCGAAGAACTGGCACGGCGTTTTGAAACCTGATTTATAACCGCACCCGAATGTTTAGACTCACCGACGTTGTAAAACACTTGCTCATCCTCAACATCCTCATGGCCGTTGCTACCTGGATGTTTCCGCAGTGGGCGGAATTTCTCGCGTTGTATTATCCTCAATCCGAGAAGTTTCACCCCATACAGATCGTGTCGCATTTCTTTATGCACGGCGGCGTGATGCACTTGTTTTTCAACATGTATGCGCTGGCCATGTTCGGCCCGCCGATAGAGACCTTGTACGGCCCCAAGCGGTTTTTGTTTTATTATCTGATTTGTGCGTTCGGAGCGGCACTGTTGCACAACCTGTACAACTGGTACGATTTTTCGCAAATGCAGGCGGCCATTGAGGCATTTCAGGCCATGCCGAGCTACGATACTTACTGGTCGTTTTTCAATCAAATCAATATGAACGTACTCACGGAGAGCGGCAAAGCCTCTGTGAACGAGGCCAGTAAAGCGCTCCTGAGCGGCGACATGCACTACTCCGGGCAGTCGTTGCAATTGATGCAGGAAATCCTTCAGCGCAAAATGGACGTGCCGGCAGTGGGCGCTTCGGGGGCCATCTACGGGCTGTTGCTGGCATTCGGGATGCAGTTTCCCAACCACGAGCTGATGCTCATCTTTTTGCCCATCCCGATCAAAGCCAAGTTTTTCATTCCGTTGCTCATGGCCGTAGAGTTTTATCTGGGGTTGCAAAGTTATTCCTGGGACAACATCGCCCATTTCGCACACTTAGGCGGCGCTTTGACAGGATTCTTTCTAATTTTGTACTGGCGAAAAACCGGAGCAAGACTGTACTGATTCAAACAGAACATTATCATGGTGCAATCCATCTGGGAAGATATAAAGCAGCAGCTTCGGCATGGCAACATGGTGACGCGGTTGATCCTCATCAACATATCGGTATTCATCTTAGTATGGGTGCTATACCTATTGCTGCTCGTAACGAAAGGGCCCGGCGACGAACACAGAGAGTTGTGTGAAACAATCATCCGGTGGTTTTGTATGTCAGCCGATTGGCAGCATTTGTTTTTGCGCCCCTGGGAATTGATCACTAACATGTTTTTGCACGAGGAGCTGTTGCACCTCGTGTTCAATATGCTTTTTCTGTATTGGTTCGGACGCATCGTGGGCGATTTCATCGGCGATCACCGGGTGTTGCCCATTTATCTTACCGGCGGTCTGGCGGGCGCTTTGTTTTTTTTCCTTTCGGCCAATGTGCTCAACATAGGCCAATATGCGCTGGGCGCTTCGGCGGGCGTCATGGCTATGGCGGTGGCCGCTGCGGTCATAGCGCCCGATTATTCTATTCGCTTGTTGCTCTTCGGCGAAGTACGGCTCAAATTCGTTGTGCTGGTGCTGCTCATTCTCGATTTGGTAGCCATCGGTAAAAACTCCAATACCGGCGGGCACATTGCACACCTGGGCGGCGCGCTGGCAGGCGCTGTTTTCGTACTGCAACTACGCGCCGGTAATGACTGGGCCATCCCCATCAATCGCTTTTTGGACAAAATGCTCCAATTCTTTCGCAGCCTCAAAGGCACGAGCACCCGGCCCGGTCCGCGCGTCGTTTACCGAAACCCGGTGAAAGCCCCCGCCGCTGCAGAAGGCAACCGTCGCAATAAAACTTCCGACAGCAACAATACCCTCTCTCAGCAGGAACAAATAGACGCCATACTCGACAAGATCAAACAATCGGGCTACAACAGCCTGAACGATGAGGAGAAAGAATTCCTGTTTAACGCCAGTAAAAACAAGTGAGAGCCGGACTGTATCGCATGTTGTACCGCATCCAACTTTTGTTGGCGTTACTTACTTTGCTCGCCTTTGCGGCCCCCGCTATCAATCCGGGTTCATTTTGGCCGGCAGCTTTTCTCAGCATCGGCATTCCCTGGTTGCTGGCAGTGCATTTTCTCTTTGGTTTGGGATGGGTACTCCTGCGGCGCTATTATGTGTGGGTATCGGTGCTGTGTATCCTGACAGGCTGGAGCCATGTAACGCGCATCGTCAACCTGAGCCGCCCGGAGGAGGCGCTCCCGGAGCAAACCGCGCTCAGCGTGATGACCTACAACATACACGGCCTGCGCGATGTGGCCGACAACAGCAATGTGAATTTGGAAACCCTGGCGCAATTGGTCGCCGCCCGTGATTGCGACCTGCTCTGCCTGCAGGAGTTTCCGCAATCGGGCAACCGGCTCAACAACCTGGCCGAGTTGCTCCGCACCCGCACCCGCCTCCGATATCGCTACAGCGACCGCAACGGCAACTTCGCCCTGTTCTCCGCGTACCCCATTGCCGACCCTGAAACGCAATACTTCCCCAACCGCGCCAACGGCTACCAACGCGCCGACCTCCGCATCGGCGAGCGTACAGTGCGGGTGTTCAACGTACACCTGCAAACCAATGCCGTGACGGGTATCGCCGAGCGCGTAGCCTCCGAAGGCAATTTGAAAGAAAAACAAACCTGGCTCGACCTGCGCGGCATGATGGGCCGATTCAAACGCTCTGCCCGGCAGCGCGCCTTACAGGCGGAAGAAATAGCCGGCCTCATTGCGCAAAGTCCGCACCCCGTACTCCTCTTCGGCGACTTCAACGACACCCCGCACTCCTTTACCTACCGCACAATCGCCCGCCCCATGCAAGACGCCTTCCGGGCCAAGGGCCGGGGCTTCGGTATCACCTACGCCGGCCGTATTCCCGCCCTGCGCATTGACTACCTGCTCGCCGGCAAAGCATTTGAGGTACTGGATTATAAGATTGAGAAAAAGGGATTTTCGGATCACCGGGCCGTGTGGGGGAAAGTGGGATTACCGGCGTTGTAGCGTGTTGAAGAAGAAAACAGGCAGCCCCGTGTAAACTGTAACAATGAGTATCGTGAGTGTAAGGCCGGAGCTGCCTGTGCCTAAACGCCTATATCATCAAACTGATACCTATACGTTTGAGCGACTGCTTCCGCTGCCTGATGGTTGGTTTTTTAAGGTTCTAAAACAAACGGCAGCCAATTGTCGCGGTTGATGGTCGAGAAATTTGCATCGGGGTATGCCTCCTGCCAGGCCCTGGGAACCGGGGCGGTTTTGTTGCCGAATTTAAACTCAAACCCATTCAATTGTCCTTCATATTCCTCTACATAGTCGAGTTCAGCTCCGGTTTGCAAGCGCCAGAAATAGCGATTGGCTCTTACCTGATGATTGTCTAACAGTTTAGTTCTTTCTATAAAAAGGAAATTTTCCCAGAGCTGCCCGGTGTCATTGCGGTTAGACAGGGGTGAGAACATATCAATCAATGCGTTGCGCACACCGAGGTCTTGAAAATAAATCTTTTGCCTTTTCGAAATTTCTTTGCGCAAGTTGCGGCTATAGCCTCCGACTGTGGTTAGCACAAAAGTTTGTTCAAGTAAATCTACATACCGTTGTACGGTTGCGGTATCCATACCCAATTGTCGGCCCAACTCATTGAACGAAACCTCTCCCCCGATTTGAAATGCCAGCAAACGCAACAAATCGCGCAGTTTCCCACTGTGTTTTATGCTGCCGAGTTCCAACACATCCTTATACAAATATGCGTGTGTCAGTTCATTCAGGAAATGAGTTTTGTCTTTGTGCTGCTCCAACTCCAATACCCCCGGATACGAGCCGTATAGCAACCATTCTTCCAGCCTGCTATGGTACTCAAGCACATTGGACTGGGCTGCGATTTCCCCGGCAGAGAACGGATGGAGCCGGAAGGTCCATGTGCGCCCGGTCAGAGGTTCGTGTACCTGATTGGCCAGATCAAGAGAGGAAGAGCCGGTTACCAAAATGCGAAGAGTGGGAAAATTGTCGTGCAGGATTTTGAGATTGATCCCGATGTCCGGGATGCGTTGGGCTTCATCAATAAAAAGGTAATCAAAGCCGGCTACGAAAAGGCGCATTTTTTCGTAGTCTCTGGACGAAAATATCTCCACATGCGGATTGAAGTCTGCATTGATTGACAATACTTTTTTTCCTTGCAATTGTTGGAAAACATGCTGAGCGAGCGTAGTTTTACCTACCTGGCGCTGCCCATACAGGATGACAATTTTGCGCGGCTGCCCGGTCAGGCGGGCAATTATTTCCGATTCAACGGCTCTGTTTACAAATGGCATGATTGTTCTATTCCATAAATTCGCGCTAATTTATAGAATTAATTCCATGAAATGGCGCGAATTTATGGAATCAACACTACAAAACAGCCCGAATTTATGGAATGGTTTTAATGCTCACCCCTTCAGGAAAGCCCCCGTGCCCGCCGCCTCCGGCAGATGCACCTTACCGTACTCGATGCACACGCCGGTGGCCGGGTCGTTGTTGATGAGCAGCGCGCCATCCATATCCACATAGTCGAGCAGGGGCAGGAGTTGGCCGATGGCAGCGATGCCCACCGACGATTCCGTCATGCAGCCTACCATTACTTTCATACCGAGTGCGCGAGCGCGGGTAATCATGCGTCGGGCGGGGGTGAGACCGCCGCATTTCATCAGTTTGATGTTGATGCCGTGAAACAAGCCGTGGCAACGCTCCACATCGCCCTCCTCGCGGCAGCTTTCGTCGGCTATGACCGGCAGGGCGCAGTGGCGAAATACCGCTCGCATACCGTCCTCGTCTTCGGCAGGCAGGGGTTGCTCTATGAATTCCACGCCGAGCGCTTTGAGTGCGGGCGCCAGCGCGATGGTTTGCTCCGCCGTCCAGGCGCAATTGGCATCCACGCGGAAGGGGGCGTCGGTGTGGGCGCGCAGTTCGCGCACAATGTCTAAGTCGTGTTCCGTACCGAGTTTGATTTTATATACCGGCCAGGGCAATTCCTGCATTTTGGCAATCATTTCAGGTACCGGGGCAATGCCGATGGTGTAGTTGCACAGGGGCAGATTGTCGGCTTGCAGGCCCCAAAGCCGATGCAAAGGCAGGCCGCGGCGACGGGCGAAGAGGTCGTTGGCGGCCTCGTCCAATGCGGCGAGCGGAAAAGGATTGTCGGGCAGCAGAGCGTGCATGGCAGTCCAGAAGGTTTCCGGGTCATCTAAGGGCGTATTTTCAATGACCGGACGCAGGACCTCCAATTGTTCCGTCATGCCCTCTACGGTTGCGCCGTAGTATTTATTGGCGGTGGCTTCGCCGTAGCCCGACAGGTGGCCGTCGCGCAGTTCTACGATGAGAGTGCGTTGTACGGTGCGCACTTCGCGCGATATGGCGAAGGGGTGGCGGTACAGCAGATCGAAGGGGTGGAAATGAATGGTCATTGTGCGCTGCGTTTTTATACATTGTTAAGAGGTCGGCATCTCCTTGTGTTCCTTATGGATGCGATTGGAGCGCTAAGATACAGGTGTAATGTGTGGATAAAAAAAGAACCTTTCCGGGGGCTGAAGGCGGGGAAAATGCGTGTCAGTTTTTCTACCTTTGGATTTGCTTCCATCGCCCACAAAACAGAACCATGCCTGATTTTTGCCATCTTCACTGCCATACTCAATACTCGCTCTTAGACGGCGCGACCGACATCAGTGCTATGATGGACAAAGCGCTCAAAGACGGGCAACGCGGCGTGGCGCTCACCGATCACGGCAATATGTTCGGCGCGTTCAAGTTTGTGGCGGAGGCCAACAAGCGGGGGCTGAAGCCCATCGTGGGTTGCGAATTTTACCTCGTGGACGACCGGCACAAGAAGTCTTTCGCCCGCGCCAAAGGCGAGGAAGACGTGCGTTATCATCAGTTGCTCTTAGCCAAAAACAAACAGGGTTACGAAAACCTCTCCAAGCTCTGCTCGCTCGGCTTTTTGGAGGGCCTTTACGGCAAATATCCACGCATTGACAAAGAACTCCTCCTCCAATATCACGAGGGCATCATCGCGTCCAGTTGCTGTATCGGAGCGGAAATACCGCAGGCCATCCTGCGCGGCAACCTCGAAGAAGCCGAATCGCTCCTGCGCTGGTGGCTCGACCTCTTCGGCGAAGATTACTACATAGAACTGCAACGCCACCGCAATATGGAAGACATTGACGGCACCGGCGTGAGTCAGGAGGATGTGAACCAACACCTGCTGGAACTGGCGCGCAAGTACAACGTGAAGGTCATTTGCACCAACGACTCCCACTACCTCGAAGAAGAGGACTGGCGCCCGCACGATGTGCTGCTTTGCGTGAATACCAACAGCCTCATTGAGGAGCCGAAGCGCTTTCGTTTTCCCAGTTCCGATTTTTATTTCAAAACGCAGGAGGAGATGAATACGCTCTTCCGCGATGTGCCCCTCGCCGTGGACACGACGATGGAGTTGTTTGACAAAATTGAACCGCTGCAACTGGCCCGCGATGTATTACTGCCGGCATTCCCGCTGCCCGCAGGTTTTGATTCGCAAGACGAATACCTGCGCCACCTCGCCTTCGAAGGCGCCCGCAGGCGATACAAAGCCATCACGCCGGAAATTGAGGAGCGCCTCAATTTTGAATTGCAGGTCATCAAAGCCTCCGGCTATCCGGGCTACTTCCTCATCGTACAGGATTTCACCACCACGGCCCGGAAAATGGGCGTGGCCGTGGGGCCGGGGCGCGGCTCGGCGGCAGGCTCGGCGGTGGCTTATTGCACGGGCATTACCAGTATTGACCCTATTAAGTACGACCTGCTTTTCGAAAGATTTCTCAATCCGGAGCGCGTGTCCATGCCCGATATTGACATTGACTTCGACGACGAGGGCCGCCAAAAGGTTATTGACTATGTCATTGACAAATACGGCCGCAACCAGGTGGCTCAGATCGTGACCTACGGCACCATGGCCGCCAAGCTCTCGCTGCGCGATGTGGGCCGCGTGATGAACATCCCGCTCGGCGAGGTGGATAAAGTGTCCAAAACCTTCCCCGCTCACCTCAAGGCATCGCTCAAAAAAGTGCTCGCTTCCGGCGACATTGAGGCCAAACTCAAAAGCGAACTCAACGGCGAAGAACTCGAAAAAGCATACCGATTCCGCGATCTCGCCGCCGGCCAGGACGACATCTCCGAGATGATACACATGGCCGAAAAGCTCGAAGGTTCCATCCGCAATACCGGCATTCACGCCTGCGGGGTCGTCATCACGCCTGATGAGATCACCAAATATGTGCCGGTAAAAGTGGATAAGGAGTCGGATATGCTCGTGACGCAGTTCGACAACAGCGTGGCCGAATACGCCGGCCTGCTCAAAATGGACTTCCTCGGCCTCAAAACACTCTCCATCATCAAAGATGCCGTGCGCATGATAGAAGAAAATCACGGCCTCCAAATTGATCCCGAAGAAGTGCCGCTCGAAGACGCCAAAACCTACGAGCTGTTTCAGCGCGGCGAAACGGTGGCCATCTTCCAGTATGAAAGCGCCGGTATGCAGAAGTACATGAAGGAACTCGTGCCGACTACTTTTGAAGACCTCATCGCCATGAACGCCCTGTATCGCCCCGGCCCGCTGGAGTACATTCCGGAGTTTATTGACCGGAAACACGGGCGCAAGCCGGTGGTGTATGACCTGCCGGCAATGGAATCATATCTTGCTGACACTTACGGAATTACCGTCTATCAGGAGCAGGTTATGCTCCTCTCCCAGAAGCTCGCCGGGTTCAGTAAAGGGCAGGCCGACGTATTGCGCAAAGCAATGGGAAAGAAGCAAAAAGCGGTGCTCGATTCCATGCACCCCAAATTTTTGGAAGGCGGTCAGGAACGCGGACATCCGGCGGATGTTCTGAACAAAGTGTGGAAAGACTGGGAAGCCTTCGCCTCGTATGCTTTCAACAAGTCGCACTCCACCTGCTACGCCTTTGTGGCTTTTCAGACGGCCTACCTCAAGGCGCACTACCCCGGGGAGTTTATGGCCTCGGTGCTCACCCACAACAAGAGCAACCTCGAACAGGTGACCTTCTTCCTGAGCGAGTGCCGCCGCATGAACATTGAGGTGCTCGGCCCGGATATCAACGAGAGTGTGTCCGATTTTTCTGTCAACAAAGAAGGCCAAATTCGCTTCGGCCTCTCCGCGCTCAAAGGCGTGGGCGAAGGTCCCGTGGATTCCATCCTCCAGGAACGCCGCAAAAACGGCCCTTTCAAAAGTATCTTCGACATCATGCAGCGCCTGCCCCTGCAGGCCATCAACAAGCGCGTGATGGAAAGCCTCGCCTACGGCGGCGCGTTCGATTGTTTCCCCGAACTGCACCGCGCACAGTATTTCGCTCCTTCCGACAAGTACGATTCCTTCATCGAACACCTCACCAAATACGGCGCTGCGTACCAGAGCGAAAAAGCCATGGCCGCCAATTCCCTTTTCGGGGATACCGGCGAGATCATGATCCCGGAACCCGTGCCGCCCCAATGCGAACCCTGGTCGCTGCCCGAAAAGCTCGACAAAGAAAAAGATGTAACCGGGATTTTCATCAGCGGTCACCCCCTGGACGATTACCGCCTGGAAATTGACAATTTCATCACCTGCACCATGGACTGCATTGACGATCACAAACAAAAACCTCAGTTGCAACTCGCCGGCATGGTGACCCGCGCCGTACACCGGGTGAGCAAAAACGGCAACGGCTGGGGTATTTTTGAAATCCGCGATTACAATGCAGGCATAGAGTTCAAACTCTTCGGCGAAGATTATCAGCGCTTTAAGCACCTGCTCGAAGACGGCAAAGCGCTCTTCATCAAAGGCGCTTTTCAGAAAGGCTGGAACTCCGAGGAGTTGGAATTCAAACCCAAAGAGGTGAAGCTGCTCGAAGGCGTGGGCGCCGATCTCACGCAGTCCATCACCCTTCAACTGCCCGTAGAGCGCCTCAGCCCCGACATGATAGACCGCTTAGACGCCGCCTGCAAGCGCTTCAAAGGTCCGCACCGCCTCCGCATAGAACTCATAGATACCAACCGACGTCTGCGGGTGCCCGCCTACGCCAAAGAGCGCAAGGTGATGGCGGCGGCGGGGTTTATAGAGGAGTTGGAGAAAATGAAACTGGAGTATCGGTTGAATTAAAGCTCAAATATGGCTTTATCCTTTCCGACCGACATCAAAGTACCCATACAGAACTGGAAAACCGGCGCCCGATACTACGTCATTCGCGCCGGCGATGCGCTGAACATCGGGGCGCACCTGTCGGAAATCACGAACATCTGTAATCAGCCGAGGGTATATGGCAGGCTTTTTGATGGTCCGCTCGGCGGCAAGCCTTATCCCATCGAGAAAGCGATCGGGTTCTTGCAATGGGCCGAGGAAGGCTGGAACAACGCAACGCATTTTGTTTTTCTGACGACCACAGCAGCAGGAGAAATTGCGGCCGCCTGCGACATCAAATCCAACGATCCCGAATGGGCCGAAATGGGCTACTGGGCAAGCGAACATCACAGCGGCATCATGACCAACACGGTCGGAACGGTGTGCCGACTGGCGGCGCAGGCGGGGTTCAACACCCTGTTTGCGAGAACCGAAAAAAGCAACCGACGTTCGGCCAACGTGCTGCTGAGGTCCCGATTTCAGGCCGATACAGAAAAAACGCTTCGTGACGAAAAGCATGATTGGTTTGTTTATAGGTGCGCGTGGTAAACACGAGGTGTGAACCGCGAGCGGACACCTTTCTACTTTTCCCTTTCTACTTTTTCCTTCGTCTAATCCAACCTCCTTTTACCCCTTCGGCGGCTGCGAAGGTCTTACCTCTATCTTGCTGGGCAGGGTACGCGGGTGCAGGCGCAGCAGGTCGGCGATCATTTGGCCGATGTCTTCGGGTTGAATTTTCCAGGCGTCGGCGGCATTGGGTTCGTGGTTGTTGAAATGGGTCGTCACCGAGCCGGGCATGATGGTGCTCACGCGGATGCCGTATTGCCGCAGGTCGAGCATAACGGCCTGAGTGAAGCCGACCAAGCCGAACTTGCTCGCGTTGTAGGCCGAGCCGCCGGCAAAGAAATTGGTACCCGCCAGACTGGCAATGGTGATGAGGTAACCCTTTGAGGTCTTGAGGGCCGGCAGGGCTGCTTTTACGCTGTTGAAAACGCCGGTGAGGTTGATGTCAATGGTTTCGTGCCATTGCTCCGGCGTGAGGGTTTCGATGGAGCCGAAGTGACCGATACCGGCGTTGGCAACCATGAGATCGAGGCGGCCCCAAGCGTCGAGCACGCGGGCTACGCTTTGCTCCTGAGCGGCGAGGTCGCGTACATCGGCAACCAAGCCGAGGGCATGGCCGGGACCGAATTGGCTGAGTTGGGCTGCTGCCTGAGCGGCGGCTTCCTCGTGGCGACTGGTAACGGCTACGTTCATGCCGGCCTTGATCAGTTCAACGGCGATGCCGAAACCGATGCCCTTGCTGCCCCCGGTGATGAGGGCGGTTTTTCCTGTTATGTTTTCCATGCGTTTTTTAACAGCAGGAAGGGCTTTGAGTTGAGCCGGATGGAGTAAACCGTGAAATTTACAGGGTGGCATTCAAAGAAATTATTATAGAAAATCTCCGTAAAAACTTGCAACGACCAATTAGCAACTATAACTTCATCCAACATTAGCACAGCTTTTTTAAGCTGTCAACACCGTGAAAAAAGTAGAAAAATTGAGGCTCTACACAAAGCTGCCCAAGGAGCAAAAAGAGTTTTTTGAGTATGCAGCGCAACTCGGCGGATTCCGCACACTGACGGAGTTTATGCTCTTTTCCGCGCAGGAGCAGGCCAAACGCATTGTAGAAGAACATCACAGGATTTTGGCCTCCGAGCGAGACAGGGAAGTCTTTTTCGAGGCATTGATGAATCCGCCGACGCCTAATGAAACCTTGAAAAAAACTGCGGCCGAGTACTTTAAATATTAAACATATTCTCCTTGAACGAATACTTTTTTTATTTGAAAGTTGCAAACTCGTAGCTCCCCGACTTCATCGGGGTAAACTGCGCTCGCGGCTCGTAGCTTCCGAGTCATAAACACACTAACATTCATGGCCAGCAAAAAATACATTTCCGGATACACAACTGGTGCGACCGCTGGTGCGAGCGCTGCCCTTTTGTGAGCCGCTGCAAGGTAGGCGCCGCCGAAGCCGCCATGCCCACCGAAGCCGGGGACATGAACAATGAAATTTTCTGGAAGACGCCTTCAGATCAGTTTGTAAAAGCCGAAAAGATGCTCCACGAAATGGCCAAAGCGCATGGTCTCGACCTGAACGCCATTACGCCGGAGGAATGGGAACAAACTGGTCGTGAAATCCGCGAGCGCGAGGAACAAAGCGAGCAACACCCCATCTCCATGCTTGCGACCAGGTACTCAAAAACCGCGCATACCTGGTTACGGTCGCATGCGCTCCGACAAAAAGCGGATGATGCCATACAGGCAATCGAACTGGGCATTCGCAGTATAGATGAAGGCGAACAAGAGGTTATACAAATGAAAGAGTGTCTGGATATCATGCAGTGGTATTTGCATTTTATCCCCGTCAAATGTATGCGGGCCGTCAGTGAAGCCCATGAAGACGACTTTTGGGAAGAATTGCCACCCTCCGAACGCAGCTACAACGGCACGGCCAAGATCACCCTCATCGCCATCGAGCGCTCCATCAAGGCATGGACACTCCTCTTAGACATGATACCCGGCGAAGAAGACGCTCTCATCGGGCTGCTGGCTACTCTGCAACGCTTGCAACGCATGTTGGAAGAGGCGTTTCCTGATGCGCAGCGGTTCATCCGGCCGGGTTTTGATGAGTAGTTCGCGGCGCGCGTTAGGGTGTAACTTCCGTTTCTCCTTTAAAAGGTGTAATTTTGTTTCTGTACACAATCTTAACGGCTATATGAACCCTCTATTAGAAAGAATTTCAGTCAATCCACAAGTGTGTTTCGGAAAGCCTTGTATAAAAGGCACCCGCATTTGGGTGTCCTTAGTCCTCGATTTTCTTGCAGCCGGCACGAGCGTGGAGGATATTTTAAGCAATTACCCCCAACTGCACCGGAATGATGTACTGGCTTGTATCGCTTATGGCGCCGCCATGTCGCACGAGCATTTTGTTGCTATTGATATTGCAGCCGCCTGATATGCTTAAATTCAAACTCGACGAGAATTTTAGCCCTTCGCTTACTCAACTGTTTACGGCCCACCCTCTCTACATCTTCACCCACTTCAGCGTGCGGCGCACATATCCGAAATCCAGCACAGCGAAATAGACCCCTGCGGGCAGGTCGGCCGTATTCACCCACAGCGAAGTTTGGTCGGGCGCCATTTGCA
The DNA here is from genome assembly GCA_019638385.1 of Saprospiraceae bacterium. Classification (GTDB taxonomy): domain Bacteria; phylum Bacteroidota; class Bacteroidia; order Chitinophagales; family Saprospiraceae; genus UBA2329. The sequence continues at coordinate 62,032 of JAHBTW010000016.1, forward strand.
CGGCGAGCGTTATCTCCTGCCCCAATGCGTTGACGAACCGCATCCGGTCGGGCAATAAGCCGCTCGGATTGAGCATCGTAAATCCTTCGTTCGCAGGGTTGGGGAAAGAGCGAATGGGCCGGGAGGACTCAAAGATACACCCGGCGAGGTCGGCTTTGAACGCAGCATAGGGTTGCTCCGACAAGCCCTCGCGAATGGGGCCGGTAACCTTGCCGTTTTTCACAAAAAGAAAAGTGCGCACACACCCGTAGAGAACATACAATGGATGAGGCGTTTCGAAACCTGGGTCCCAATCCGGGCTGGCCGTGGGCGTCAACACGACGGTGTCGCCGGTAGAAAAATGGCCGATCTCAACAAGGCAATTGGCGCCGTTACCGCCCCCAATGGTGATGGTATCGGGCGCCGACTCTCCGGCAGAGGTCCAGTCTAACACCGCCACGTTCATCCACCAATAGCCGGAAGTGTCTTTCTCTACCACCACCCCGTAGGCGACGGACTGTCCCGGCCCCACGCTTTCGCAGAAATGAATAACGGTATAACACGAACACGCTAACACAGGGAGGGCTGCTGCGGTGAAAAGACCGGCCGCAAAGAGTGTAAAGAGTCGTCGCATAAAGAAGCGGTTTTGGAGTGATACAAAAGACAGGAAGCAAGACGGACAATAACAATGAGTACGTTGGGCGGTAAGTCTATATTTGCGGGTCTCAATTTATTAACCATGTACGACCTGACACCGGAAAAACGAAAGCAGCTGTGGGATCGCCTCAACGCGGCTTTTGAACAATACTACACCCACACGGCCGCCTTGCCCGTAGCGCCCCCATTAGACAAGCCCGCCATACAGGCGTTCATCCGCCAGTCTATCGGCCCGCCGGAAGACCTCAATCGCGCGCTCGATCATGTGCTGGAAGGACTGACCCGCTACGCCGTGCATACGCCGCACCCCATGTATTTCGGCCTGTACAATCCGCGCTCTTCCTTTGCCGGTATCCTGGCCGACACCATCACCGCTTTTTTCAACCCTCAAATAGCCGCCTGGAGCCATGCGCCTTTTGCCGCCGAGGTGGAAAGTTTTTTGATTGCCGAATTGGGCCGGCGCTTCGGATACCCGGAATCTTTTATTGACGGCGCATTTACTTCCGGCGGTGCGGAGGCCAACCTCACGGCCCTGCTCTGTGCCGCCCAACACCGTTTTCCCGAGCGCAAACACGCAGGCTGGCAAAGCATTGCGGCCAAACCGCTCATTTATTGCTCTAAAGAGTGCCACCACTCCGTCATCAAAGCGGCGCAAATCATCGGTCTGGGCACGAATGCCGTGCGCTCTATTGACACGGACGCCGCGCTGAAATTGGACCCGCAACTATTGGAACATCAGATCGTCCGCGATCTGGAAGCGGGCTATCTGCCGATGATGGTCATTGCAACCGAAGGCGTGACGGGTACCGGCGTCATAGACGACATTCCCGCCCTGCTGCCGCTGAAAGAAAAATACGGCTTTTGGCTGCACGCCGATGCCGCCTACGGCGGGGCCGCAGTGCTGAGCGAGCAGCACAAACATTGGGTAGCGGGCATCGAACACGCCGATTCCATCACCTTCGATGCGCACAAGTGGTTGTCTATCCCCATGGCCGCCGGCATTTTTATCACCCGCCATCCCGACATCATGGGCCGCACCTTCGGCATCAGCACCGAATACATGCCCAAAGACGCCGGCGGCTTAGACATCGTTGACCCTTACACCCACACTGTACAATGGTCGCGCCGGTTTACAGGACTGAAACTGTACCTCTCTGTGCTGATGTACGGCTGGGACGGGCTGGAACAACTCGTGGAGCAGCAAATCAGCACGGGCGAATACCTTCGAAAAAGGTTGTCGGAAACCGGTTGGAAAACATACAATGCGACACCGCTCCCGGTGGTGTGTTTCGGGCAGGAAAGCATGGAGCGAGACCCCGCCCAGGTGAACGCGCTGTGCCAAAAAGTAATCAGCACCGGCAAAGCATGGATTTCGGTTTACAAAATCAATGAGGACTACACCCTGCGGGCTTGTATTACCAACTACAATACCACGGGGCAGGACATTGAGCAGTTGCTGGGCGTGCTGGAGGAGTTAATGAGGGCCGGTTAAACCCCCACCATCACCTGCGAGAAGTGGTAATACGCCGCGCACGCGCCCTCGCTCGACACCATCGGCGCGCCGAGCGGCGACTGCGGGCTGCATTTTTTGCCGAACTGCGGGCACTCCTGCGGTTTTTTGATTCCTTTCAATACTAAGCCCGCAATGCACTCGCTGCTCTCCGGTACTTTTTCTATCGATACGTTGAATTTCCGGTCGGCATCGTAAGCGGCAAATGCTGCCCGCACTTCATAGCCGCTCATCGGAATCGTGCCGATACCGCGCCACTCGCGATCGACCACCTCAAACACCTGTTCCATCACCTTGCGGGCTTCGGGATTGCCTTCGGGGCGCACCACGCGGCTGTATTGGTTTTCCAACCGGTGCTCGCCGTTTTCCAATTGCCGCACCACCATCAGGATGCCCTGTACCAGGTCAACCGGCTCAAAGCCGGTCACCACCACCGGTATTTTGTAGCGCTCCACCAAAGGATAATACTCGCCGATGCCCATGATGGCGCATACATGTCCGGCGGCGAGAAAACCCTGAATGGAGGCTTCCTCGTCGTCCATAACGGCTTCTATCGCCGGCGGCACGAGGACGTGGGAGGCCAGGATGGAGTAATTGGTTACGCCGCTGCGCTGCGCATGGATCACCGAAAGCGCATTGGCCGGGGCGGTGGTTTCAAACCCGACGGCAAAAAACACCACTTCGCGTTCCGGGTTGTCTTTTGCAATCTGTACGGCTTCCAGCGGCGAGTAGAGGATGCGCACATCGGCGCCGGCCGCTTTCGATTCCAACAGACTGCGCTTTGACCCCGGCACTCGCAGCATATCGCCGTAGGAACACAGGATGACGCCCTTTTCTTCCGCCAGATACACCGCTTTGTCAATGAGGTACAACGGCGTGACGCACACCGGACAGCCGGGACCGTGTACCATGCGTACCGTATCGGGCAGCAGTTGCAAAATGCCATTTTTCACCAGACTGTGCGTTTGGCCGCCGCACACTTCCATGATGCTCCAGCGGCGGGTAGCCGTGCGCCTGATCTCCTCTAAGTATTGAGCCACTAATTCCGGGCTGCGGTATTCGGCAATGTATTTCATGATGGCAGCATTTCAAATTTGCGCAAAGCAAATATAGCGCATATTTGGATCAAAACCCCACATTCAGTCCCATCAACACATTGACGCCTGCCTGCGGGAAAAAACCCTGATCGAGCAGGGCGGCATCGCCGGCAAAATAGCGGTACGACCAGGCGTTGGAAGCAAAGCGCGCATTGAACAGGTTTTGCACCAATAAGCTCACGCCGATGCGTTTGGCAAAAGACGGCTCGGCATTGTATTGCAGGCGCAGATCGCTGAAGAAATAGGGCCGCAGCGTATTGGCCTCGTCGGAGGAATTGTCAATGTATTGCTTGCCCACGTACTTGCCCATGAGCGCCGCACTGAGGTGATTGCGTTTGTCGGCGCTGTTCCAAAACTGCCACTCGGCTTCCGCATTGGCGATGTGCGCCGGCGAAAAGGCGAGCGCGGTGCTGCGGCGCTCCACGGCGCGCTGTCCGATCCAGTTGAAATCGGCATCGTAATCATCCACATATTCTGTGAAGGCGCTCACGCGGTTGCGGCTGAGGGTGTAATTGGCCGCAAGGCGGAGCTTTTCCACCGGTTTCAGTTCGGCTACGAGTTCGAGGCCGAGGCGGTAGCTGCGGTCCACATTGATGCGCACATATTCGCCCACCTGATTGATCTGGCCGTTGATGACCAATTGATTGCGATAATACATGTGGTACGCATTGGCGCCGAAAGCGCCTTTCTTTCCGGCATAGCGGTAGCCGGCTTCCGTGTTGTAGAGCCGCTCCGGCAGCGGGCGGTCATCGGGAGTGCTTTGGGTGTAATCGTTGCGATTGGGTTCGCGGTTGCCCACCGCAAAGGACGCATAGGCCTCGCCGCGCGGGCCGGGCCGGTATTGCAGTCCGAATTTTGGATTAAAAAAATCGAGCGCCACCGATTGGTCCACCTGTTCCAACTCAATATTGTACCCAAGAAAATCATAACCCACGCGGCGGTATTGGAGGTCCAAATAAGTATCCCAGCGGTCGGAGAGGCGATAGTTCCATTTGTTGTAAATATTGAAATCCGTTTTGCGGGCGTCGTTTTCGTAATAGCGATAGCCTGCGGGCATGTCGCCGGCAAATTGCGCCCACACCACCTCGCCGAAATGCAGTCCTTCATAAATGCTGTACGCGCCGCCGAGCACCGCTTCTATGCGGCCGGTGTTGCTGCGGTAAGTGAGGCCATATACCCCGCCGTAGAAGTGATTGTCTAACCACAAACGGCGGATGAGGTCGGTTTGCGGAAGGGTATCGCTGCCCGTCACTACATTGCTGAGGCCGTAATCGGAGAAAGCCTGTCCGGCTTTGTACTGCTCGTAATAACCTGCGCCGGGGGTATAGTGCAGCGCGAGGTTGAGATTCCAATTGGAATGCAACTGCGTATTTTGGATCAGTTGGTAATGCGTTTGGCGGTAGTTATCCACTTCGTTATTGTGAGGCGTTCCGGAGCGCTCCGTGCCGGCGGGATTGAAACGGCGGAGTTTGGGGTCGTCCAAATATTCGGCGGGCACGCCGTACCATGCCTGATAGGTGCGTTCCTGTCCGGAGAACACATTGAATTTCAATAAACTGCGATTGCCCGACCAGCCTGCCGAGAGAAACCAGGAGCGCAGGTCGGAGGAAGCCCGGTCTATGTAGCCGTCGGAAGTAATTTGCGACAAGCGCCCTTCGATGCTGAAGCCCTTGCCGAGTTGTCCGCTGCCGAACTGTACGCTGCGGCGGAAGGTATTGAAGGAACCCGCGCCGAGGCCCACCGTGGCAAAAGGCTCGTTGGTGAGCGCAACGGTTTGCAGGTTGATGGTGGCGCCGAATGCGCCCGCGCCGTTGGTGGACGCGCCCACGCCGCGCTGAATCTGCACGTTGTCGGTGGAGCTGAGGAAGTCGGGCATGTTCACCCAATAGACGCTTTGCGATTCGGCGTCGTTGAGCGGAATGCCGTTGACCGTCACGTTGATACGGGTGGCGTCGCTGCCGCGAATGCGGATGCCGGTGTAGCCCACGCCCGCGCCGGCGTCGGAGGTTTCTACGGCGGAGGGCGTCCAGCGGAAGAGGTAGGGCGCGTCTAAGCCGAGGTTGTTGCGCTCGATAGTAGCTTTATCTATCTGACTGAACGTCATGGGTGTGCGTTCGGTAGCGCGGGTGGCCCGCACGATGAGCGGCTCCATAGACAGTCCCGCTTCGGCCAGCCGAAAATGGAGCGTTACACTCCCTTCTCCTTCCGGCAAGACCACCCGGCGACGCAGGGTTTCATATCCGATGAAAGAGATTTTGAGGAAATGCGTTCCCGCCGGCACGCCTGCGATGCGATACGCGCCGTCGGCGTCGGCAGCATCGCCGAGAGAGATCCCTTCCAGCGCTACGTTGGCGCCGGGCAGCGGCCTGCCGGCCGTGTCGAGAACTTTGCCGCTGAGGGTTGTTTGAGCGAGCGTAGGGGTGACGAGGGAAAGGATAAAGGTTAAAGTAAAAAAGCAAAGGGCAAAAGTACTGCCCGAGCTGTTTCGCGGAACTCCGTTCCGCACGCCGGATACAAAATGAAAAAGATGAAACATGATTCTAAAAGATGAAACAGTGAAAAAATCACCGTTTCAGGGGCCAAAACGGCTTGTTGCAACGAACCCCTTCGCGCAGTTTCCCTTCCCGGCATTACCCGGGCAGGTTCCTGTTTCGCCGGCGGGGCGAAACAAAGGGTATGATCTCAGCCCCGCGCTCGGCGAGGCACCCCTGATGAGTCTGGCGGCGAAGGTACGACTACTTTGGGAATGTAAGGAATAAACGTACTTTAGCGGACGGAAATAAAGCCGCCGTTTAAGCCATGCGAATTTCAACACTTCAATTATCAAACTTCAAACGCTTCACCGAGCTGCGCATCGAAGGCATCCCGGAATCGGCTAAGTTGGTGATGCTCATCGGCGCCAACGGGAGTGGCAAGACTTGTATTTTTGATGCGTTTAATTGAATGAAGGGAGAGAAGGGTCGTGGCAATGTAAGCCGGGAAGAAAAAAGCTACTATGCCAAAGATCCGGAGAAAGACATCTTTGCCGATATACAATTTCCAAATGGGGTAATGATGGGCAACTTAACTCAGACAGGAAAATATCTATCGGGAACGCCTATCAAATTTATCGGAAGAAGCAGTCTCAGGATCGTTCCCAAAATCGAAGAGATCAGTTATAGCGAATCCACCATCCGAGAAGATATAGATGCACCCCTCTTTCATATTGACTACGACACCCGGTTCAACGCCGATGTAGTCAAATATACGTTCGACATCAACAAGGCCCTTCGCGAACCGGCATTTAAAGGCCAAAACGCCGACACTGCAAAGATTTTTCAGGAGCACATAGCCCCCTTTAATCTGGCACTCAAAAACATTTTCCCCCAATCGGACGACACCTCTATCCAATTGGTTCAATTTGAGGATGCCTTACCGGGGCAGCCCATTAAACTCCTCTTTCGCAAGGGCGAACACCTTATCAACTACGACCTCCTCAGCCACGGCGAAAAACAGGTGATCATTATTTTGCTCAATTTCATGGTGCGCAAGGAGCAGATCAAAAACAGCATCTATTTTATTGACGAAATGGACGCGCACCTCAACACAGCGCTACAATTTAACCTCCTGAAAGAAATTACCGAAAACTGGGTACCCGATGACGCCCAACTCTGGACCGCTTCCCATTCTCTTGGTTTTATTGACTATGCCAGGCAAGCCGAGCACGCCGTCATCCTCGATTTTGACGACCGAAACTTCGACCTGCCGCAAATTATCGTGCCCGAACCTAAAGACAACATGGAGGTGTATGAAATTGCTGTCGGCAAGAACATGCTCGCCCGGTTGTTTCAGGGCATGGTCATCCTATTTGTGGAAAACAAAGACGATCAATACTATAACAACCTCGCCCTGCCCCACACGATATTCGTGCCGGAACAAAACAAAGCGGCTGTCTATCACAAAGCGAGGACATCCGATTTCAGAGGAATTATTGACAGAGATTTCCTCACCGATCAGGAAATTGCCGATATAGAAGTATCTTATCCCAACTTGAAAATCCTCCGATATTACAGCATTGAAAACTACATGTATCACCCCGATAACCTGCAGGAATATTACTCCGGCACAGGGCAGCCGTTTGATCGCGCGCAATATACAGCGGCGCTGACCGCCGCCAAAAATGAAGTCATAGAAAATATGATACTGGGGTTGGTATCTAACAGAATGTCATATCCATTTTACAAAGAACACGGAAGAACTCGCGATGCCCGGTTTGAAAATAAAAGCGAGAACCAACAGCAAGCCCAAATCGTACGGGATTACCTGCGGAGCGACGATCTGGAAACCTTCTATAAGGTTTTCCCCATGAAAGACTACGCCCGGCAATTGCCCCAACGGCAAAACATCCCTCCGTCCAAATTGGCTGCCACAAGGTGGTTCGGGCAGCAGATACAGGCATTGCTTACCGCCCCAACTCCCCTTCCGCCGCAATAAACCCGAAGCTCGCCCACTGATTGCCGGCGGTGATTTGCCGGAATACCTGTATGGCCTCGTCCCGGCGGCCGTTGTACAGCAGCCAGTTACCGTAGCCGTAGCCCAACGAAGCGTTGCTCAGCGTATTCGACCCGGCGCCCAATGCGGCCCGCAGCTCGGCCTCGCTGCGTTTGCCCTGATACAATTGGAGGAGGGTGTAATAATCGTGGTTTTCGATCACATCCAGATTATCAGCCACAGCGGCTAATGTCTTGGCGGCTTGCCGATCGCGGCCAAGGCGGCGCAGCGTCATGTAATACCAGTGGGTGGACGACACCAGCCCGTCGGCATTGGACGACATACGCACGCAGCGTTTCCAGGCGGGCAGCGCTTTTTTGAGGTCGCCCTTCACATAGTGCGCCAGCGCGAGGTGGTACCAGATATTGGATTGCAGCGTAGTGGTGGGAATGTTGCGCTCGTTGGGCAGGCCGTCGGGTTCTACCTCGTCGGGGCGACCGCGGGTGAGGCGGGCCGCTCGCTCCAGGTCGCGGACGGCCTCATCGAAACAACGGATGCTGATGTAGCGATGCCCCCGGTGCCGCAAAAAACGCGCATCGGCAGGAAACTGCTCCGCTCCGGCTCCGAATATTTCAATAGCTTCTTTGTAGCGCCCCAAATACGCCGTGCGCCGCCCCAGCCATATAACGGCATCGGCATCGCCGGGACTGCGTTCGTGTGCTTGCCGGGCCTCGGCCAGTTTGTCTTCAAAGGTCCTGCGGGCCGCATCGGAGAGCGCCGATGCTACTACCACGGCCGTTTCTGCACAAGATTGAGAAAACGCACCCTGCGCCAAGGCCATGCAGACCGGCAAAAGGCATGCGATACCGGTAAAATGAAGTGTCCGTGCCATGTGATTTTTTTGTTTGTACAGGCATTGTGCAAAGTTAGAAGTTTGATATAGTTCACATAATAATGAAGCCTATTGTATTGAAAAAACCCCGGTTTCACCTATTCGGCCAACCGCAATCGCGCCTCCGCCATGCAGCCACTGATTCAGGGAAAAACGTTTCCTGCCTGACAATTCAGCCCTTTCCCGAATCCGTTGCGCAATAACCGCTTGTTGAACGTCCGGGCTTTGAAAATTTTGCCCTATTATTGCTTGGTATTTCGTAATCAAAAATCGCACACCCAATGATGAGACAAGTTCTACCCACGCTCGTGCTACGCTTCCTCGCTTTTTCTATCCTGATTCTTACCGCAGTTTTTCCATTTTCGGAACAACTCAAAAGCGCCCGGGCCGGCGAAAACGGGCACCGCAAAGCGCAAAACATCAAGAATGCATTAGAAGACAATTTTGAACGCACCAAAGACCTCGCGCTCGGCTATCCTCCCACGGAGCGCCTACAGGCTGCATTGGAGTATGCACAGCGCCTGCAACAAGAGATGCTCTCTCCTGAGAAAAACCTCAGCAATCTGGCCGAAGCGCGTTGGCGCGAACGCGGCCCCAACAACATAGGCGGGCGTACCCGCGCCATGCTCATTGACCTCAACGACCCTACCCGGCGCACCATTTTTTCGGGCGCTGTAGCCGGCGGATTGTGGAAATGTTCCGACATCACCGCCAACCCACCCGTGTGGGAAATTGTGGACGACTACCTCGAAAACATGGCCGTAGGCGCGCTGGCGCAAGACCCCGTTGACCCGCAGATCATGTACATGGGCACCGGCGAAGGATTCGGCAATTTAGACGCCGTGCGCGGCCGGGGCCTCTTCCGTTCCGACGACGGAGGCGCCACCTGGAATGTACTGCCTTCCACGCTCACGATCATATTCCGGTTCACCCGCGACCTGTTTGTACACCCGGTGACCCGCGACGTATATGCCGCCACCTCGCAGGGGCTGATGCGCAGCCAAAACGGCGGCGAAACCTGGGTAAAGGTGCTCGGCATCACGGCGGGCTTGGCCAATGACAATATGTACGATATCGCTTATGCAGAATCTACCGGCGTCTTTTATGCCTCCAACTCCAACGCAGTGTGGCGCTCTCCCAACGGCAATGCGGGTAGCTGGCAGAATGTTTCTACGGCGGCCACCGGTTTTCCCAACAACCTGAGCCGGGTAGAAATGACAATCAGCCAATCTAACCCGGACGTGTTGTACGTCATCGGCAATGTGGACGGCGGCGCTTCCAACGTATTTGTAACCACCAACGGCGGCCAAACCTGGCAACAACGGGCGCGGCCCAACAACGCCAACGGCTCCGAATTTACCAACGGCCAGGCATGGTATGATCTCGAAATAGAAGTGGATCCTTTCAATCCCAACCACGTCATAGCAGGCGGGGTGCGCATCATGCGCTCTACCAACGCCGGTGTTTCCTGGCAATTTTTCGCTAGTAATATGCACGTGGACCACCACAAATTTTTGTTTGACCCGGAGCAAGAGGGCGTCATTTACTTCGGCAACGACGGCGGCATTTATCGCAGTGCCAACGGTTCGGCCCAGGCTGTTGACAACAAAAACCAGGGCTACAACGTCACGCAATTTTACGCCTGCGCCCTGCACCCCGAAGCCGGTTCCAATTATATGCTCGGCGGTACGCAAGACAACAACTCTCTGCAACTCAACGGCCCCGGCATTACCTCTGCCCGTGCCGTGCGGGGCGGCGACGGCATGTTCTGTCACATTGACCAGATTGACCCCGAATACCAAATGGTGTGTTCGCAATTTGCCAACTACTCGCTCTCTACCGACGGCGGCCAAACCTTCGCCGGCGCAGCCAACCTTGACGGCCGCTTCGTCAGCCCATCCGACTACGACAGCGAATCGAAAATCATGTACTCTCAAACCAATGCGGAAGGCGGCGATTACTACCGCTGGCACATCACTACCGGGGAAACGGAGTTGGTGGATATTCAGGCGCTAAGCCTCAATATATATTCCATAGCGGTGGATCCAAACACTCCCAACCGCGTGTATTTCGGCACAAACAACGGGCGCGTTTATCGCGTGGATGATGCGCATACCGGTGCAACGGTAACGGCGTCCTCCCTCGCCGGGGTGAACGGGACCGTCTCCAGTATAGACATTGAGCTCGGCGATCCCAATCACTTGTTGATTACGATTTCCAATTACGGCTCTGTAAGCGTTTATGAAAGTTTCAACGGCGGCCAAACCTGGATCAACGTGGAAGGCAACCTGCCCGATATGCCGGTCCGCTGGGGCGTTTTCAACCCGGCCAACAACCGGCAGGCGCTCATCGCTACCGAAGCCGGCGTGTGGGCTACCGAAGGATTGGACGGCGCCAATACGGTGTGGCTTCCGCCTTTGCCAGGAACCGGCATTCCCTTAGTCCGCACCGATATGCTCAAAGTACGCCGCTCCGACCGGGTGGTATTGGCCGGCACACATGGCCGCGGGTTATATACAACCGACGTATTTGCCGAACCCGCCGTGCGCGCGCAGTACACCCCGGTAACCTATCTCCAAACAGAAATACAGTTCCGGGGCGAGCAGTCTTCCGGCGCCAATACCTTTGCATGGGACTTCGGCGACGGCAATACCTCCAACCTCGAAAACCCTGCGCACACTTACAACGCCGTGGGCGAATATGTGGTAAGCCTCACCATCAACGGCGATCTCACCACTACCGGCACGGTAAAAGTGCTCCCCGACCGGCCGCTCGCTTATGTGCCTGAAAAACCGGCCTACGGCGGCGATTTTGAGGGCTTCACCGAGCAGTATGCCGTGCATACGCTCAGCGGCTCTGCCTTTGAACGCGGCAAATCTTCCATTGCCAAAAAAGACGGAACCCGCAGCGGTGAAAACGCCTTCGTGCTGGGTATCAACGAAGAATTTTATCAGGCCAATACCTATACGCTGTTGTACCTGCCCAACTTCGATTTTTCGGATACCACCCTGTACCAGTTCAGTTTCTGGGGCAAATGGGAAGTCCACAACGGATTTGACGGTTTCCGGGTGGAATACTCCCTCGACCGGGGCAAAAACTGGGAAGCGCTGGGTGATCAACTGATACCCAACTGGTACAATTTCCGCAACACCAGCCTCAACGGAGCAGCTTTCCCCATCAATAGTTCTTATTTCACCGGCAGCCGGACCACCTGGACCGAATACCGGCTCAACATCAGCGAACTGGCCGGTCAACCCAATGTTGCGTTCCGTTTTGCATTTGTGTCGGACGGCGCCGGCAGCCACACCGGGGTAGCCATTGACGATGTGCGCATCAGTAAATACGAAGGCGAATTGCAGACGAAGCTCATCAATTTCAGAGGCAGTTTTCCCAATTCTACGGAAATCCAGTTGGACTGGGGTACGGAGATAGAATATTATTGCCGCAGCTTTGAAGTGGAGCGCTCCATCAACGGCCGCGACTTTGAGCGCATCGCCACGGTGAATGCAACGGGTATTCTCACGCAAGAATTCCAGAGCTATAGTTCCACCTCGCTCGGCTTGCGCAATTTGTACTTCTTCCGACTGCGGGTGCTCAATGAGCATGCGCCTATCGGCTACAATTATGAGTTTTATTCGCCCACCATCGTCATGCAGCGCAGCCAGACTGCTACTGCCGTGAACCGGGTATTCCCCTCGCCGTTTAGCAACAACATCGGGGTGACCTTCAACGGAATCATTGAAGCGATGGTGGAATACGAGTTGTTCGATATGGCAGGCCGCTTGGTGTTGAAAGGCAGAAAGGCCAACCCCGGCGGGTTCCTGAGTATTGATACCGGCAACCACCTGGCAAAAGGCGCTTATGTGTTGCGCCTGAAAGTGGGCGAGGCGGATTTTGAAACGTTTAAAATAGCCGGTGGATGGCAATAAGGTCCCGGCAGGCATTTTTTAAATTGCTTGCCCCTTTGTTGAGTATGGTGCTTCGCCCTTTGTATGCCGATGCGCAGGTGCGCATGGTCCGGCAACCGGAATATCTTTCCGCCATTATACACGGGCGAAACGCAGTAAAAACGCTGCTCGAAACAGCCGATATACCCGGCATTGCGATAGCGGTAGGCATCGGCAATACCGTAGTGTGGAGCGAAGGCTTCGGCTACGCCGATTTGGCCAAAGGCACGCCGGTTACGCCCCGGACGCAGTTTCGCATCGCCAGTGTTTCCAAACTACTCACTGCCGCCGCAGTAGGCAAAATGTACGAACAAGGCCGGATTGATCTCGATGCCGATGTGCGCCAATATGTACCCTCCTGGCCCGACAAATGTTATACCATCACGCCCCGGCAGCTTGCCGGTCATCTCGGCGGTATTCGGGAGTACCGAATGACCGATTTTACCGTAAAAAACATTGACGGCAAGCGCTATCGCAACGCCGCCGAAGCACTCAGTATTTTTATGGAAGATTCTCTCGTGGCGCCGCCGGGCACGAAACACAATTATACCTCATTGGGCTACACGCTGTTGGAAGCAGCCATGGAAGGCGCCTCGAAGGAGTCCTTCATCCGGTACATGAAAAGAAATGTGCTCGACCCGCTGGGCATGAAGTCCACCCTGCCCAATCATCCGGACAGCCTCATCACCCGGCTCAGCACCCTGTATGCGCACGACAGTAAAGGCGGCAACAAAGTCATTCGCAATTTACAGCCCACTTATAAGTTTGCCGGCGGAGGATATGTGAGTACGGCCGAAGACCTCGCCCGATTCGGCATGGCTCATTTGCGGCCGGGATTTCTCAAAGCCCCGACGCTGGAAATGCTCTTTCAATCGCAATACCTCAACACCGGCGAAGCTACCGGCGTGGGCATCGGCTGGGTAAACGGCAGCGATCCCTGGGGGCGGCGCATTGTTTTCCACAACGGCAATCAGCCCGGCGCGCGCCCTGTGCTCATCGTTTACCCGGAGCACGACCTCGTCATTGCCATTACCACCAACGTAACCGGCATACCCGACTGGGTGGAAGGCGCCGCCATGTGTATCGCCGATCCTTTTTTGCGCCTCATGGCCGGCGAGAAGCCCGAAGAAGACCGCAGCAGTGCCGGCACTTATCTGTACAGAATGGGCGAGGAAACGGAAGGGGAGGAAAATGCGCTGACCGGCAGCATCACCCTCATTGCGCCGGCCGATGCCGCCGACGGATATCTGGGCTGGATGGACGGTTTGCCCGGCGACAACCTCAGCGTATGGCCCATTGCCGATGTGGTAGTATGGCCTTCCGAAACCGTGGCGCTCGCCGCCACCCAACGGGGGCTGTTCCTCCTGCGTTGGCAAAAAAGCCCCGACGGCCTCTATAGCGGCTTTTTTAGCTACCCGGACCAACACAACAGAACCATAACCCTGCCGCTTTATCTCACGCCGAGTGAATAGGCTCGCTTTTTAGAAAGCACAAAAATATTCCATTTTCAAGGCGCCGCGCTCATAGCCAAGTTCTACGCTGCGTTCTAAATCGTGGCAGGCATCCGGTCGGTTGTAGGCCAAAATACGCGCAATCCCCCTGTTGTAGTAAGCCTCTGCATAGTCCGGGTTGAGCAGGATCGCCCGGCTGTAATCCTCGACAGCTTCGAAGTAGTGGCCGAGCAGCACTAAGAGGTTGCCCCGATGTTTGTACATGGCGGCATCGCGCCGGCCTTCATAAGTACTCAAGGCGGCATCTGCTGCTTCGAGGCTGACAAACAGGTCTTGGTGCGATTGGAGTTGCTCCAGAAACCCATCCTCGACAGCCATTACAGCGGATTTGCGCAGCGGGTCGCCGTAACCGTATAAATCGGCGACGTAAGGGTTGAGGCGGAGTGCCAGATCATAGTCCTGTTGAGCACTGCGGGCATCGCCCAGACGCAGCTTGGCCAAGGCCCGCTTCATATAACTTTCTGCGAAAGCAGGATTTTGGGTAATGGCCAGGTCATAGGCAATCAAAGCCAACTCAAACTGCCCGCGGGCCATGTAGCGATCGCCGCGCACGATCTGCTCATTGATGGCGCTGCCGTAGCGTTTGGTCTCTACAGGTGCAGTGTTGCGAAACAGACTCGAACTGCGGGGCTGCGCCGAAAGGGATACAGTCAATCCTAAAACCGACAAGAGAACGAGGGTGGAAGAACGGAGAAAATATGCAGTAGTTTTCATGGTAATAATTTTTATAGTTTTACTATCTTTCACAACAGCTTAGCTATAAAATGGTTGTCAAAACTACGGCACGTTCCTATTTCTTCTTCTTTCGCCAGGGCGCGTCTTTTTGCCAGTCGCCGGCCATGATACAGCCGTAGGGGATGATTTGATCCACCACTTCGCCGAGGCCGAATTCTTTCATCTGCGCCTGTACGGTTTGGGCATTTTTGTACGCGCTTGGGAGCTCCGAAATGTCAATATTCTTGGAAAAGAAGCGCACATCCAGCCCTTTGGTCTCTGTGCGAAAAATCTCCTCGATGGTGCGGTGCGCATTTTCTTTGATGTGCTGCCAGCGGCTCACGTTTCTGCCGGCGCCATGCGGTGCAAAGCCCAGATTGGTTTCGGTCGTTTCGCCTTTGACGATCAGTATCGGTTCGCGCATGTTGAGCGGAATGAGGCGCAGGCCCTCTTTGGAATCGGGTACAAATTTATCGTCGAGCGGCGTGGCGCCTTTGGCGTGGTAAAACAGGTCGCCATCTTTGAATACGAAGTTGTGCTCGTTCCAGAAACGGTCCTGTACATCCACTTTGAGTTTGCGCAGCGTGGCATCGTGGAGGGTGGCATGGTTGAGCTTGGTCCATTCCCGCACCAATTGCAGCGCATCCCAGTAGGCGGCCCCCTCTTCGGTATCAAAAGGAATCCAGGCATTTTGAGCCGGGGTTTTGGGGGACATTTCCTTGCGGAAACGCTCAGCCATTTTCATGCCCTGTGTATATAGATCGGCGCCCAGTCCGCGGCTGCCGTGGTGGGTCACCATAACGGTCTCTCCCGTTTTTTGGGAAAACCCCACAAACAGGAAGTGATTGCCGTCGCCCTGCGTGCCGAGGTGCAGTCGGGCAAAATCGCGGCTCCGTTCGGTTCTCAAAAAAGGATTTTCGCGCATGTTCGCCTTCAGATCGTGAGGCAGCTTGGCGAATTCCGAGCGCCCGCCGGCGCCGAAATGCGTGATGGAGTGCGCCATATCCAGCACTTCTTTGGGTGAGATATGGCCGAAATTGGTCATCATCACAGAACAGCAAATATCGGCGCTGTGCATGGCGGGATGTATGGCGTTGCGGGCCACCGCCACTCCGCCCACGGGGATGTGGCCGCCGCCGACAGGGCAGGCGTCGGGCATCACGGCGCCGCCCACCAGCGTAGGCGTTTTCATCAGCAAATTCATGGCCGACAGCACCGCCTCCACATTGGCGGTTTCTTCCGCCGTTTCTGCGCGTATGTTGAGGTGAAAAGGCGGAGGCGTCTCGTGCGGCATGATGTGCTGAGGGCATACGGATTGCAAATAACACTCCAGGCCCTCTCCTTCGAGGCGGTTGCGATTGGCAAATTCAATGGCTTCTTTGAACCACTTCCCCTGTTTGTACCCCAAGTCAATGAGATGTTGTCCGGTAATCATGACGATGTTGTGTTCGATAGCATCCGCTAAAATAAGCATAGCGAACGGCAAACGGGGAAAGGAGGCGGGAAGTTCCGGAGCAGAGGGCAGAGGGCTCCGCCGGAGCTTATGGTTTGGCTATGTTCAATAGCGTTCCGGGGGACGCTATTGAACATAGGGTACATGAACATTTATGCGTTGTTGGAAAACGGCTTTATCCTTTTATGACCATTATTGAACTATATCTTCCATCTGAGAAAGTAATGCGAAGGAGATAAACTCCTTTAGGTTCAGGAAGCTGATAGCTGACTAATTCAGTCGTCATCACACTTTGAGTTTGCATCAGCCTTCCTATTTGATCAAATAGGGAAATGGAAACTTGTTCCTGGATGTCTCCGAAATCTATTTGTACTTTCCCGTCAGTAGGATTAGGAAAAACCCGCAAATTCGCTTTTTCCAGTTCCGACAAATTGCTAATCGTGTATTGTACAATGGATTCACAACCATCAAAATCGATCACCGTTACCGTTTGAACATTTCCAATCACGTCAATGGATATATTATAAGGCTCAACGCCACCCGTCACAATGACCTCTTCATTTACTATGTTCACCTCCATGGTGTCCAGCATGCAGCAAACATTTGGATCTGTATTGCCTGTAGGTTCGCCATTCGGATAATACAAATTAATGATGGACTGTAAGATATCGGTTCGCTGCTGGGCTTCTGCCGCATTATAGGTCAATGACTTCTGATAGTGCCGGCCTACCCCGTAATCAGGACTATCCGTTGGGCCATTTGTGTATAGATTGGGATATACTGAAAGGGCATAATTGATGAATGCGGTGTTATCTTCCGGTATAAGGTGGATATAATCCTGAAGCCTATTGTAAATGGCCGGGGATTTTGGAATGTTTAACTGATCAAATGACGCTTGAACCGCGATTGAGTCTTGTGGAAGGATTCCAAAAACATGGAACAGAGGACGCAAATCGGCTTGAGCAGCAGTGGACATTCGAACGATCCTGCTGTCAATGTCCTGGTCATTGATGCCGTGGTCAATCCCATTCTCAAAGTCAATGGATTCCTGTTTCCAGAAGTTTCTGAGCGGGCACCATCCCAATGTACGCCGCCTTCCGACCTGCTTCCAGCCTGCCCTTCCACCAACCCAAAGCACAAAAATTCGGCGTTCAGCCCCTCCTCCCGGTTCCCGTGCGTTTTTGACGTTGGCAAAGCTAATGCCTTGTGGGTAAGAAGTCAACCCGGCAGAAGAAAAAGTTTTCCGATGGGCCAATCGAAAATATGCGCTAACAATACCTGCCGTTGTCGGCTGCAAGGGGAGGGGTAGAAAGTACAAGCGGGTTTTGGGATAAAAAAAATAGTAATACATTTGCTTTCGTACCGGGCGGCCCGGATGAAGCACCGGTACCCCGTCATTTCTTACTTCATTTCTATGGTACCTGTAAAGATAGAGCACATATTGGCCGATCTATATGAGCGTTGGTCGGGCGAAAGTCCTTTTTTGGTATTGCCGCTGGCGCCCTCCGGCTCCAACCGCGTGTATTACCGGCTGCAGGGGCAGGGCAAAACGGCCATCGGCGCGTACAACCCCAATCGCAAAGAGAATCAGGCATTCCTGTATTTCAGCCGGCATTTCAAATCAAAAGACCTGCCTGTGCCGGAAATTTATGCCGAAGACCTCGATCAACACGTCTATTTACAGGAAGACCTCGGCTCCACCACGCTGTATAGCTACCTGCTGCAAAAGGGTGAGTACTTCCCCGACTATTTGGTGCAGATTTACCGCAAGGCCGTAGAGCAGTTGGCCCGCCTGCAAATAGAGGGCGGCCGAGGCTTGGATTACAGCCTGTGCTATCCACGCCATTCCTTCGACAAGCAGTCCATGATTTGGGATTTTAATACTTTTAAATACTATTTCCTGCGCCTCGCGTATGTGCCGTTTGATGAACAAGCATTGGAGGACGACTTCCAGCGCTTCGCCGATTTTCTGCTGCAGGCCGATTGCAACTACTTTCTCTTCCGCGATTTTCAGACCCGCAACATCATGATAAAGAGCGGACAGCCTTATTTTATTGACTACCAGGGCGGGCGGCGCGGCGCTTTGCAATACGATCTGGCCTCGCTGCTCTATCAGGCCAAAGCCGGTATGCCCGAAGACATCCAGCAGGAACTGCTCGACCACTACATCCTCACGGCCGGGCAAATGATTGATATTGACCGCGAGCAATTCATCCAATACTACTACGGCTATGTGCTCATTCGCAGCATTCAAACCTTCGGCACCTATGGTTTTCGGGGCCTGTTTGAGCGCAAAGAGTATTTTTTGGAGAGCATTCCTTTTGCGTTGCGCAACGTGAAATGGATTTTGGAAAACGCCAACCTGCCGATAGAACTGCCCGAACTCTCCCGCGCCATGTACCACCTCATTGAGAGCAAGCGCTTTGAGCCGTTTGACAAAATAAAAGGCGCTTCCAGCCTGCTCACCGTCACCGTCAGTAGTTTTTCCTACCGCAGCGGTATCCCCGAAGATACTTCCGGCAACGGCGGCGGATTTGTGTTCGACTGCCGCTGTCTCAACAACCCCGGCCGTTATGAGCCGTACAAAAAACTCACCGGCCGCGACGAACCCGTTATCAATTTTCTGCGGCACCACAGCCATATCAATGAGTTTATGAATAACGTGTTCCGCCTCGCCAACGAAGCCGTGGAGGACTACATAGAGCGCAGTTTCACCCACTTGTCTATCAGTTTCGGCTGCACCGGCGGGCAGCATCGCTCGGTGTATGCCGCCGATGCGCTTGCCAAACACCTCAGCGAAAAGTACGGCGTGAAAGTGGTGTTGCAGCACATTGAGCAGGAGCGAAAGAACTGGCAGAATTGAGCCCCGGCATCCGTGAATATTCCTTACTTTCGCAGCGTGGAACTCAATTACAAATCCTTCGGGCAGGGCGAGCCGATCATCATTTTGCACGGCTTGTTCGGCACATTAGACAACTGGCAAACCGTGGCCAAGGCCCTTGCCGACAACTACTTAGTCTTCATCGTGGACCAGCGCAATCACGGACGCTCCCCGCACCTGGATGACATGTCGTACCCGCTGCTGGCCGAAGACCTGCGTGCATTTATGGAAGCGCACTGGATATACAGGGCGCATATCGCAGGCCATTCCATGGGCGGCAAAACCGCTATGCAATTCGCCCTCCTCTATCCCGATATGGTGGACAAACTCGCCGTGATAGACATGGCGCCCAAGACGTATCCCGGCGGCCACGAAACGATCATTCAGGCCCTGCTTGACCTTGACATTGACCACGTGGAAAACCGGCAGGATGCAGAGGAATTTCTGGCACGGCGCATCGAAACGCCCGCCGTAGTGCAGTTTTTGACCAAAAACATCACCCGCAACAACGCGGGCCGCTACTCCTGGAAAATGAACCTGAGCGCCATACACCGCAACTACCCTGCCATACTCAGGGCCGTAGAGGCCGAGGCGCCTTACGAAGGCCCGGCCCTCTTCCTGCGCGGCGGCCGCTCCAACTATGTATTGCCGCAGGACGAACCCGGCATCAAAAGCCTGTTTCCGCAAGCCCGCATCGAAACCGTGGAGGGCGCCGGCCATTGGGTACACGCGGAAGCGCCGGATGTGGTGATTGAAAAGTTGCGGGCGTTTCTGGTTTCCAGTTAATTTATCAGACAAATGGCATAACTTTGTGTCTGAATTTTTGACACAAAGTTATACTTTATGTATCATAGGCCCATATTTGATGCTTTGGAAGCGCATCTCCCCGATACGCAGGTTACCGTCATTACCGGAATGCGCCGCACGGGAAAAACGACCGCGCTCAAATACTTGCTGGAAAAAACGGCCCACTCCAACAAGATATACTTCGATTTGGAGCGGTTAGAGTATCGTCGCATTTTTACCCGCAACAGTTTTTCCGAAATGCAAGCCGACATAGCGTTTTTGGGGTTTGATTTTTCCCAAAACGGGGTCATTGCCATAGACGAGGTACAGCTTGTGCCAGAGGTCGTGTCCTTCATCAAATATTACCACGATCATTTTTCCGTCAAGTTTATCATTTCCGGCTCGAGTTCGTATTATTTAAAAAACCGGATAACGGAAAGCCTTGCCGGCAGGAAGCGCATTTTCGAGATATTTCCATTAGACTTTTTGGAGTTTTTGCGATTCAAAGGCGTGGACGAGGCCGGCTTGGCTGCTCAAAGGCTCCTGCCATTCCGTCCGCTTGTTTTTTCCGCCTACCAACATCACTACGAAGAGTACCTTCGATATGGCGGTTTCCCGCAAGTCGTACTGGCGGATTCGCCGGAGCAAAAAGAGCAAGCCTTGAAGGATATCCTCAATTCTTATCTTGAATTGGACGTGAAAATTCTTTCCGATTATTCGATCATTGACGATTTGTTCAAATTGGTCACACTGCTGTCTTCCCGCGTAGGGAATAAACTGGATTATCAGAAAATAGGTGTCTTGCTGGGGTTGAACCGACACAAAATCAGGGACTATATACAGTTGTTTGAGGCGACATATTTTTTACACCTTATCGGGCCGTTTGCGCCCAACCCCGACCGCAGCATCGCCGTTCAGCCGAAAATATTCATAGCCGACAACGGCTTGATGAATCAGTTTGCACAAGTGGGAAGCGGTGCTATATTTGAGAATTCCGTTGCCAATCAACTGTTGCGGCTCGGCAAACTCAATTATTTCCAGAAAAAATCCGGTCAGGAAATTGATTTCGTTTTGGATGAAAAAACGGCCATTGAGGTAAAAGAAACACCGAGTGTTTTTGATTTGAACACGCTCCATTCCAGAGCTGCCGGTATCAGTCTTACACAAACCATGCTCGTCGGTCGTTTCCCGCCGGGCAACAACTTCTCCGACTTCGTGTGGGGCGGATGTATCTTTTGAGCGGTGGCATTCTGCATCCTATTTTCAACTTTTCACTCCCTCGCGGCATTACAAGGCACAGTAAGTGCGTTTATTTTCTTTCGCAAATCAACCCGTTGTTCTATGAAGCGCAAAATGATTATCGGAGCGGTAGTGCTCGCCGCAGGGCTGAGCCTCGCTGCCGGCCTCTCGCCTGTCAGTGACAAATTTTTTGAAATTTCCAAAAACATTGAAGTGTTCGCCAATGTCTATCGCGAACTCAACCTCAACTATGTGGACGACATAGACCCCGGCAAGCTCATGCGCACCGGCATTGACGCTATGGTGGGTTCGCTCGATCCCTTTACCAACTACATTTCCGAATCGGAAATCGAATCGTACCGCCTCACTACCGAGGGCCGCTACAACGGCATCGGCGCTTCGAGCGAGCAAATAGGCGATTACATCGCCATCACCGAGCTGTACGAAGGCTTCGCCGCCGATAAGGCAGGGCTGAAAGCCGGCGACCGGATCATCGCCGTGGACGGCAAAGACGCCAAAGGCAAAGACCCCGAAGCGCTCAATGAGATCATGCGCGGTTTCCCCGGCACAACGATCAACCTGACCATCCGCCGGCCGGGCCGGGCCGACGACTTCAAAGTGTCGCTCGTGCGCGCCGAAGTGGACGTACCCAACGTACCGTACAGCGGCATGGTGGGCGACGACATCGGCTATGTAAATCTCACGACCTTCACCGCCGATGCCGGGCGCAATGTGGCCAACGCCGTGCGCGATCTCAAAAAAGACAATCCCAACCTGAAAGGCATCATTCTCGACCTGCGCGGCAACGGCGGCGGATTGCTGCACGAAGCGGTAAACGTATGCAATACCTTCATCGGCAAAGACCTGCTCGTGGCCACCAACCGGGGAAAAATAAAAGAACAGGATCGCGCTTTCAGCACCTTTATGCCGGCAGTGGACTTAGACATTCCGCTCGCTGTGCTTATTGACAAAAAATCGGCCTCCGCTTCCGAAATCGTGAGCGGCGTGATGCAAGACTACGACCGCGGCGTATTGGTCGGTCAGCGTTCCTACGGAAAAGGGCTGGTGCAAAACATCATGGAAGTAGGCTACAATTCGCGCGTAAAAGTGACCACGGCCAAGTATTACATTCCCAGCGGCCGCTGCATACAGAGTGTCGAATACAAAAATGGCGAACCGGTGGACATCCCCGACAGCAAGCGCACCAAGTTTACCACCCGCAACGGCCGTACCGTACTCGACGGCGGCGGCGTTACGCCCGATGTGGCTCTGCGCCAACCGGCCGACGAACCCATCGTGAAGGCCGTGCTCAACCAGCACCTCATTTTTGATTTCGTGACCGAATACTGTTTGAAGCATGAGTCCATCGCGAGCGTAGGAGATTTTAAATTCACTGATTTTGATGCATTTATGAAATTCGTGGAAGCCCGCGATTTCAAATACGAAACGGAAAGCGAAAAACTGCTGCGCGATTTCAAAGAAAAATCCGCCAAAGACGGGTACAAGCTGGATGCCGAAATTGCCGCATTGGAGCAAAACATCCTCAAGGCGAAAAAAACGGCCCTCGCCGGTTATAAAGAAACCATCCTCGATCTCATAGAGCGCGAAATTGCCGGTCGCTACTACTACAAAACCGGCAAAATCAAAATGACACTGCGCAACGACTCGGAAGTAACCGAAGCCAAAAAGGTACTGCTGGATACGGCGAAGTTGAACGGAATTTTGAAAAAGTCTTAAAAACTCAACAGGAAGTCATCCCGGGTTTGCAGAATTGTACATCCGGGATGACCGCCGATACAGCCCCAATCCCCTATTTAGATCATAGATTGAAGTCGCTTAGGTTACAGTTCTTTGCGGTATAAATGCGATTGCCCTGCATCTTACCGTTCGGTGGGGTTATCTTTGCGATTGTAAAAGAACCGACTGTCTATGTTGCCCGACCTATACCATACCGATTCCGTACTCATTACCCAACACGCCGTGGCGCGCCGCTTTCGCGAAAACGAAGGAGAGGCATTTTATGAACTGCTCGACAACAACCGCTCCCGCATTGAGGACCTGGTATCTAACACGGCCGCCGGCTTGAGCACCCAAGAGGAATGCGAAGCGTTTATTCGCCAAAAATTTGCCGCATGGCTGCTCCAAAAGGAGTATGCTTTCGGCGTGTGGCACAATGTGAGCGCCAAGGCCATCGGGTATGTGGAACTGTTCAACATAGACTGGAAGGTACCCAAAGCCGAAGTGATTTTTTTTATTGACCGCGACTACGAAGCCAAAGGACTGATGACGGAAGTGTTGACGGAAATAATCAGGTTTGCTTTTGCTCAACTCAAGATGGAGCGCGTGACCCTGCACACTGCGAGCGACAACTTTGCCGCGCAGCGCTTAGCCCGAAAATGCGGTTTCCGCCGCGAAGGCGACCTGCGCGCTTTCCACCGCAGAATCAGCGGCGAATTGATTGATGTGATGCTGCTCGCCGCCACTAAATAGCCGATCCGAACGCCATGACGACCGCCGATTTCAGAGCCATACAAGACGGCGTGCCCAGAGAACCGGGCGTGTATAGATTCTTCGACGAAGAAGGCGCCATCCTGTATGTGGGCAAAGCCAAAAGCCTGCGCAGCCGCCTCGCTTCCTACTTCGGCGAGCGGGCCGATCAGCCCTACAAAACGCGGGTGATGGTGAAAAACGCTCACCACATCGAATTCACCATCGTGGAAACGGAAGCCGACGCCCTGCTCCTCGAAAACTCCCTCATCAAACGCTACCAGCCGCGCTACAACGTGCGCCTCAAAGACGGCAAATCGTACAGCTACATCTGCATCAAAAACGAGCGCTTCCCACGCATTTTCATCACCCGGCGCATCATTCGCGACGGCTCTTCCTACTTCGGCCCATACACCTCCGGCGCCCGTCTCAAAATCATCCTTGACCTCATCAAACAGCTCTTCCCACTGCGTACCTGCACCTTCAATCTCAGTGCCGAAAACGTAGCGGCCGGCAAATTCAAAGTGTGTCTCGAATATCACATCAAAAACTGCCACGGCCCCTGCGAAGGGCTGGAAGAGGAGGCCGCCTACAACGAGCGCATCGCACAAATAAAAAACATGCTGCGGGGGCATTTCGGGGCGGTCATCGGTCATTTCAAAACCGAAATGCAGCGCCATGTCGAGGCCCTGGAATTTGAAAAAGCCCAACTGATCAAAGACAAGCTCGCCGCTTTTGAAGACTATCAGGGCAAGTCCACCGTAGTGAGCGCCACCATTCGCGACGTGGACGTGTTTGCCATTGCAGCCGGCGAAAAAGAGGCCTACGTCAATTACCTCAAGGTGATCAACGGCGCCATCATACACACCCATACCCAGGAAATGGTGAAAAACCTGGACGAAGACGAGGCCGACCTACTCGCCTTTGCTATACCCGAATTGCGTGAGCGCTTCCAGAGCATTGCCCCCGAAATCATCGTGCCCTTTCCGGTCGTGTTGGCCGATGCATCTGCACAACTCACCGTGCCCAAAATCGGCGACAAGCGCAAGTTGCTCGAACTCTCGGAAAAAAATGTGCGCTTTCATCTGCTCCAGCGCCAAAAAGAAGAAGCCTCCAAAACCAAGCGCCAAAGCCCCGCCGAACGCATCCTGCGCACCCTGCAGCAGGACCTCCAGATGAAAGACCTGCCCCTGCACATCGAGTGTTTCGACAACTCCAACATACAGGGCACTAACCCCGCCTCGGCTTGTGTGGTGTTCAAAAATGCGCGGCCCTCCAAAAAGGACTATCGCCATTTCAAAATAAAAACCGTGGAAGGCCCCGACGACTTTGCCAGCATGGAAGAGGTGGTGTTGCGTCGCTATCGCCGTCTGCTGGAGGAGGAACAACCCTTGCCCCAACTCATCATCATTGACGGCGGCAAAGGCCAACTCAGTTCGGCCATGAAAAGCATCCATGCGCTCGGTATCGCCGACCGCATGACGGTGATCGGCATTGCCAAAAAATTGGAAGAGATATTCTTCCCCGGCGACTCAGTGCCCCTGCACATCAACAAAAAATCGGAATCGCTCAAGCTCATTCAGCAGGCCCGCAACGAGGCGCACCGGTTCAGCCTGGCATATCACCGCAACCGCCGTTCGCGCAGTTTCCTGCAAACGGAACTCACTGCCATACCCGGTATCGGCGAAAAAACCGCTCAAAAACTACTCAGTCATTTCGGTTCCGTAAAAAAACTGCGCGAAGCCACCGTGGCCAATATGGCCGAAGTGGTAGGCATGGCGGCGGCTAAGAAGGTGGGAGCGTACTTTACGCAGTGAGCTAATCACTCTTCCGCATCCCACACATCAGGCAGTGGGAAGCGCCGCATCAATTCCAGTGAATCTTGTACGGGCTGCGCGACAAAACGCCCCTCCTGCAAGCGCCACAGCGCGACCAACTGTTCGCTCGACGACCGTACCTCGTCGCCGTCTATCTTGATGCTGTATTCGTCCTGGCGTTGCACGAGTTCCTTTTGGCCGTCTCCGTCGAGATCGAGCAGCCATGCCCCGATGAGGATTTGGCCGCTCTCGCCGCCGTACCATTCGGCCACGGTAGCCCGGCCGGTGATGCGCGCCGTTTTTGTGTCGTAAATGAACAGGGACTGATGCTGGAACCAGGCATAGCGCAGATCGGCCCACAGCGCTTCGTAGCGCTCGTCTAAGCGGTAGCGCGCCCGCGCCATGACGACCGCCTCCGCCGTATCGGCTACATATTCTATTTCGGCAAGCATCTCCGCCGGCAAGGCGCCGAAAAACGCCGCATTGGGTATCACATTTCCCGCAAGGGTTTCTTCATCGCTGGCAATAACGAATTGTGTGGTGTCGCCCAACGGCAGCACGGGAAAATACTCCGTAAGCTGTTTTTCTTTGGGAGAGCAGGCGGCCAATAAGCAGAGCAATAAGGCGGTGGCAAAGGTGAAGCGCATGGTGATAGTTTTTTGAAATTCGCAAGGCAAACGAAATAAGGGGCAGCGGTGTTTTTGGGAAGTTGAAGGGAAAGAGTATTTTTGGAAAAAAATTACCATGTCCGCGCTTACTGCAAATATCTCGCTCCTCGCCATCATATTGCTTTTCATCGGCACACAATTGGCCGGGCAGCCTAAAGCCGTACAGACAGGGCACGCCCTGTCTCCGTGGCCTTCCGAGCCTCCCCGGCAACCTGCCTCTATTCACGAAGAGCAACTTCGCCACCACAAGGCGCTGGGCATCAGCCCCGAAGCCTGGCAGGCCATCAATGCGCCAAAAGCGCCCGCCCGCACCAAAAGCGGCAACGACTGCCGCCTGCAAAAACGGGTCTTCGGCTGGCATCCCTACTGGAGCAACGGCCTGGAAGCTCAATACGACTGGGACCTCCTAAGCGATCTTTCCTACTTTGCCTACGAAGTAAACGCCGCTACGGGGCAGGCCCTCAACACCTATAACTGGGCTACCGCGCCGGTGGTTACGCAGGCGCTCGCCAACGGCACGCGGGTGCATTTGTGTGCTACGCTGTTCAGCAACCATGCTACTTTTTTCGGCAACGCCACGGCCCGCCAAACGCTCATCACGAATCTCATCACGCTTGTACAGCAGCGCGGCGCGCATGGCATCAACATTGATTTTGAGGCGGTGCCCGCAGCACAAAGCGCCAACCTCACGGCCTTCATCATCGCGCTCGGCACGCAGTTGCACAGCGCCCTGCCCGATGCAGAACTATCCGTTGCATTGCCGGCAGTGGATTGGAGTACGGTTTTCAACGTGGCGGCTATGAATGCCCAGGTGGACCTGTTCATCATAATGGGCTACGACTACTACTGGGGCGGCAGCGCACAGGCCGGGCCTACCGACCCGATGTATAGTTTTACCGGCGCGTATAATTACAACCACGCGCGCTCCATCGCCTACTACCTCAACGCCGGCATACCCCGTGAAAAACTGCTGCTCGGCCTCCCCTATTACGGCCGCGAATGGGAAACCGCAAGCGACCAAATTCCCGCCAACACCACCGGCAACTTCCACGCCTCGCGCACCTACAAAGCCGTGCGCGACAACAGCATGACTTACGCCGAGCGCGGTTACCACCCGGCAAGCATGTCTTCCTATTATGTGTATCCGTCGGGCAATACCTGGCGGCAATGTTTCATCAATTCCGAACACACGCTCGGCCGGCGCTACCAACTCGCCTTGCAACGCGGTCTGGCCGGTGTCGGCATTTGGGCATTGGGCTACGACGCCGGCTACGATGATCTGTGGAACCTCCTGCGCGACCATTTTACCGATTGCGCCGTGCAGGTCTGTTCCGACACCCTCTACGACAGCGGCGGCCCGGCCTGGAATTATTATCATAACGAAAACTACAGCTTCACCATAGCGCCCGAAGGCGCCGCTTCGCTCTCGGTCAATTTCCTTTCTTTTCAATTGGAAAACGGCTACGATTCTCTGTGGATTTACGACGGCGCTTCCACCGCTGCGCCGCTTATCGGCGCTTATACCGGCGCCGACAGCCCCGGTACCGTACAGGCATCCGGCGGCAGCCTTACTTTCCGTTTTCAGTCAGATGTGGGCGTTGCCGCGCCCGGCTGGACGGCCGTGTATGAATGCAGTACCGTCAGTGCTGCCGGCGACTTGGCCAATCGGGAGGATCGCCCGCTCGTGTTTCCGAATCCTGCTACTACCGGCGCTTTTAATGTGCAATACGACGTGGAGCGTCGCGAAACGGTGCAGCTCGAAGTATGGGATCTGAATGGCCGGCGAATATTGGCCGATGCACAGGAACAGGCGCCGGGCCGATACGAAACGCTCATCGCGTTGCCGCAAAACATGGCACCCAAAGGCGTTTACCTGCTACGCCTCCGCATCGGTGATAAGGTATGGACGGAGCGGGTGGTGTTGCATTGATGGAATCGAGGAAATAACCCTAACTTCGCTGCCTTTCACCATCAACTGAAAGCGATGAAGTATTTCCGCCTCCTCTTTTTTCTGCTGCCCGCAGCCCTGTTTTCCCAAACGCCCTCTTCGGCCCTGTACGGCCGCATCATCAACGCTGCCGACGGGCAGCCACTGCCGGGCGCTTCGGTACTGCTCGAACCCGGCGCACGCGGCGCGGTGAGCGACAGCGCCGGGTACTACCGCATTGAACAACTTTCCGCCGGCGCCTACCGCCTTGCGGTGCAATACCTCGGCTATGCGTCGTATTTTCAAAAGGAACTGACCATCCCCACAGGACAGGATGTGGAGATGAATTTTCGGCTGGCGCCGCAGGAGGCGGAGTTGAACACGATTTTTGTCGTGGCGTACAAAGAGCAGCGTTCAGGTATTATAAACCCTTATACCGGCGGCCTGACGCCCCGGCAGCCGGAGCAATCGCGCTTTCCGGCCTCCTTCAACGATCCCGTGCGCGTCGCCACGCTGTATCCCGGCATCGCCGGCGACAACGACGGCGCCAACGGCATTTCCATTCGGGGCAATTCGCCCAACGGCCTCTCCTGGCGCATGTTCGGTGCGGAGGTGGTGAACCCCAACCACACGCCCAATGCCGGCACCTTCAGCGACCGGCTGACGATCAACGGCGGCGGCGTGAACATGATCAGCGCTTATACCGCTGATTTTACCATGTACAACGGCCCTTTTTCCGCCCCCTGGGGCAATGCCCTTTCCGGGATCATGGACATCCGGTTGCGGCAGGGCGATAAAAAAGAGCGCAAAATATTTGCACAGGTCGGTCTCATCGGCATGGAACTCGGCGCAGAAGGCCCGCTAGCTAAAGGCAAGAATCACAGCTATTTAGTCAATTACCGGTACTCTACCGTAGGGCTTTTGTCGGCGATGGGCGTGCCGCTCGGCGATGAAGACATCCGGTTTCAGGACTTGTCATTTCACCTGCATTTTGCCGGCGAGAAAGGTACGCGCTGGAGCATTTTCGGGATGGGCGGCAACAGTGTAAACCTGTTTGAAGGAGCGCGCGATTCCTCACTATGGGAATTTCAAAAAGACCGCTACGACATCGCTTTTCGCTCCCGCACCGGCATCATCGGCGCGGCGCAAACCACCCAATTTAAGAACTGGGAATGGCGCTCCTCGCTCGCGCTGTCGGCATTGGAAAGCACCCGTGAGGGCGACCGCTTAGACGAACAATTGAACCCCGTTCGGGTAGAAACCGACCGATTTCATCAAAGCAAAATTTCCATGCTGCAAGCCTTGTATTATCGCAGCAAAGCGCACCGCCTCGGCATCGGTTTCAACCTCAATCGGCAAGCCTCCGATATAGCAGCAGAAAGGCTCAACGAAGGCGCCGTGGCGCTCGGCGCCGGCAACGGCCTACTGTGGCAACCCTGGCTGGAATGGCGGGCCCAATGGAATGAACAACTCACGACTACGGCCGGCCTGCACGCCGTGTATTTCGATTTTAACGGTACGGGAAGCGTGGAGCCGCGTGTCCAAACGGAGTATAATGTGGGGAAGAACAACAACCACTATATTCATTTGAACTACGGCATTCACAGCCAATTGCAACAGCCGCAGCTCTATTTTGCCGCAATGGACGGCAACAACCCCAATCGCAACCTCGGACTCACCAAAGCGCATCATTTTTCCACGGGGTATCACGGTTATTTGCAGCGGGGTACACACTTGTCGGCCAGTGTGTTTTATCAGTCGCTCTTTCAGGTACCTGTGGAAGCCGGGGCTGCCGGCACATTTTCGGCTATCAATCTCTTAGAGGGTTTTGTAACACGGCCTTTGGTGAACGAAGGCCGGGGCAGAAACTACGGCCTGGAACTGTCGGCTGACAATTTCAACAATCGTCCTTTCAACTGGATGCTCAACGCCACCTGGTATCACTCCCGCTACCGGGGCGCCGACGGCGTGGAGCGCAGTACCCGCTACGACGGCCGTTTTTTGGCCAATGCCCTGGTCGGCAAAGAATGGGAGCGTACCAAAGAAGGCCGGAAAAAATCCTGGGGCGGGCAATTGAGATTGTTGTGGAACGGCGGCTTCCGCGATACACCCGTTGACCTGCCCGCCTCCGCTGCTGCCGGCGAAACGGTGTATCGCGAAAGCGAGGCATTCAGTCTGCGCCTGCGCCACTACTTCCGCCCCGATATGCGCCTCTACCTCCGCTACGACAACAAGGGCCGCAGCCGCACCTTAGCCTTGGATGTGCAAAACATCGCCAACCGCCAAAATCTCGCCTTTCATTATTTCGATCCCCAACAGGCGCAAGTGATAGAGCGATTCCAACTGGGGATTATTCCGGTGTTGAGTTATCGGATAGAGTTTTAACTGCTTAAGGAACGTGTCGCGAATAACTTACCGATTTGGTCGGCCTCTTTTCCATCAGGCTACGTTGCTTCGTCGGTCAGGTAGCGCTGCTATCTTCCCTCCTCGCGCCTTGCCTGACGAAAAAACAGTCGCGCCGAAATCAGGCAACTTATTCACGCCGCGTTCCTAAACGACGAAGCCGGACCTTTTGCAAGGCCCGGCTTCGTTGAGAAATAAAGCGAAGATTAAAATTAAATGCAGATTCTCGCGTATGAGCCGGAACTGTGGGAAACCGTTCCGCAAGAATTCGGACTGCCGCCCCTTACGAGAATGACGCCCGCAGCGTGCGGCGTGGCCATAGAGGTACCGCTCAAGCTGGCATAACCGCCGCTCTTATAAGTAGAGCATATGGATGAACCCGGTGCGATCCAGTCAATCGGAGGGATTCCGAAATTGGAGTAAGAGGCCCATGCGCCGGAGCAAGTCATGGCGGCGATGGTGCGCACATACGCGCCGTTTGCACGGGCGGGAGAGTAGTTGTTGGCGTCAGCGCTGCTGTTTCCGGCAGCGACAACAAACCACGTTCCGTCACTGGAGGCATTGACGACAGCGTTGTCAAGCGCAGAGGAAACGCCGCCGCCGAGACTCATGTTGGCTACGTCGCCCGGCGTGCCGTTGGCGCCCACATAATCCACTCCGGCAATGACCCCTGAATTGGTGCCGCTGCCTCTCTTGTTGAGCACTTTTACCGGCACTACCAAGGCTCCTGCAGCTACGCCCTTTACGCCTATGCCGTTGCCTCCTATGGCCGCAATGGTACCGGCTACGTGCGAACCGTGCCCGTTGCCGTCGTCCAAACCACTCTCTGTAGTACCGTTAAAACCATAAGTGGCCACATTCAGATCGGGGTGGTCAAGATCAATACCCGTATCGAGCACATACGCTTTTCTGCTTCCGGTGTAATTGGCGCCGCCATTCACAAGGGAAATCCCGCAGGGAGTGGTTTCGCTGCTGTTGCCGGCACAACTGCCGCCGCCGCCCGGAGGGCCGCCTTCTATTTGGATGTTCTGATCCTGTTCCACATATTTCACATTTGGATCAGCCAGGAGTTTTTGCAATTCCGCATCGGTGAGCTCTTTAAGGGAGAATCCCTGTACCGAATGAGCGTACACAAACCCCAGTTTGCTGTCGGAGATGGCGTGGCGGCTCAGCAATTTCAAGGCTTCACCCCGCATGAGGCCCTGCCCTTCGTCGTAGGGGAGCGATTCAGCGCGGAAGCTCAATGGAAGGGCGCTGCCTTCGAAGATCACGATGTACTGCCCCGGAATGGCATTCTTGGCCGGGATGACCAATTTGGAGAACAGTTCTTCCGGCCCGAAAGAACTTTCCAACGCACTTTCCTTGTTGCAGCCGAGCGCAAAAGCAAACAGCACACCCAAGGTTAGGGTGAATTTGAAAATGTTGGACTTTTTCATACTAACTCGTTTTGATTATGAAAAAAAAGTTTTACCACTAAGAGGGTATTCACCCGGCTAATGAGGTTTCTACAAAAACGTCGGCAAGACTACAAAAAAAAATAATGGATAGGCGTACAAAGTGTGTGTCATTTTTTTGTGACACTTAAAATAGTCAAGACAATAAGCTGTCGGTTAGTCATTGTTACGAATTAAATAAGAGTTGTAGAGTCGTCTCCACTGCATGGCCGCGCCGGCAAACAGTTTCAATTGCGGCTTCTCGTCGGTCAACACTAAAGCATCACTTAAGTCGGGGTTCGGTATGGGAATCGGCTCAAAAGAAAGTGGTTGCTGCCGGTTCGATAGCACTTCGCGCTCTATGGGGGAGCCGGCGGTTTTAGGCCAGGCGGCCAGTACGATATTGCGGTGGTCGGGGTCGCCGGGAGTGGCAAACAGTTGGAATTGGAAATCACAGCTTTGCAGCGTTTTGGCAATCGAACGGGTCAACAGGCCGAGGTTGCCATCTAAGTAGCCGTAAAAATTGATCAGTATCAGGCCATCGGGGCGAAGCACTTTTTTCGCCTCTTCCAGGCCCTGCCGGGTCAGCACATGTTCGGGCGCCGATTCACCTTTGAATACGTCGTAAATAATGAGACTATAAGGCGTTTGAGCAGTTCGCACCACATGGCGGGCATCGTCAATGATCACCTCCTGTTCCGGGTTCAAACCAAAGTATTCAACGGCCACATCCTTTATTCTACGGTCTATCTCTACCACGTCCAGCTCAAATTGCAAAGCATCTAAGCGGCGCACCAATGTACCGCCGCCCATGCCGAGGAGCAACACCCTGCTTTCTGCCGGATACGCTGCCGCGAAATACGGAACGAGCCGGGTGTAAGCCCAGTAGTCGTATTCCGGATCGGATACATCGGCCATCGTTTGCAGGGTATTGTTTACCACCAAACTCCTGATATCCCGACCGCTCTCCGGCATAAAAAACTCAACGACCTTGACCTGCCCCATGATGCCCTCCGAATAGTATATGGTTTTGAATGCCGTTGAGGTGTGCTGATACGGCGGGCGGGCCAGGCCGAGTACCGCCAAAAGAACCAGCACCGCCATGCCGATGAGGTTTTTATTGCTGCGCAACAGCGAAACAGCCGGCAGCACCCCGAGGCAAAAACCGCCGATCATGGCCGGGCCGGAGATGCCGAATTCGGGGATAATGTAAAAGCCCAGCAGGAAGGTGGCCAATATGCCGCCCAGTGTGGAGATGGCATATACGTTGCCCGCGCTATTGCCCGCGCCTTTGACTTCACGCGTAAGCAAATTAATGATGAGCGGCGACACCATTCCCATAAAAACCAAGGGCGGAAACATGAAGATAAAAAGGGAGAGCATCGCGCCGGCTTGCAGGCTCAGTTCCAGCGCGGCATCCATGATGAGTTCGCTGGTAAAGGGCATCAAAAACAGAAAGGCGGCTGCGGCGATCAACACCAAATAAAGCGCTTTCAGGTTGTTGGCCGCCCGGTGAGAAACGATGCCGCCGAGATAATATCCGGTCATCAGGCCGCCGAGCGTAATGCCCAGTGCGGCTGCCCACACATACAGGGAGGTACCGAAGTACGGCGCCAGCATTTTCGCGCCGATCAGTTCGCAGGCCATTACACAGCCTCCTTCCAAAAAAGACAATAAGTACAAATACGTACGGCTGCTTTGCTTCATGACTTTCGATTGAGTGTGTGATCTACAAAAAAGGACATCGAAAATACTTGTCAAGGACAAAGAAGCGATTATTTTTTGAAAAGTTGAAAAGTTGAAAAGTTCAGCGTCGGTTCCTGTGGGTTCAGCCGCTCAGTTTTCCCGCTCGGCGCGATGTTTTTGCAAAGGGCCTGCCCGCCGGTCTATCTTTGGGTATTACTTCTTTTCAAAAAATCAAAAAAGCCATACCATGAAAAAGATGATTTTCCTGAGCGCTTTAGTCGTGCTCCTCGCGGGGGCCTGTACCAACAACCCCGACAACACGCCCTCCAACGACGTGCCCACCATTGTGACCAACGGAGACTGGGTGGTGAGTTACTTTTGGGATAAAACGAAAGACGAGACACACAAATTCAGCGGTTACACTTTCACCTTCGACGACAACGGCGTGTTCCGTGCGGTGAAACAAGCTATTGTGACAACCGGAACCTGGAGCGTAAATTCCAGCCAAACCAAACTCATCCTGTTTTTAAGCCTCGCCGATCCGCTCGAAGAAATCAACGACGACTGGATCATCCTGGAGCGCAGCGCCGACCTGATCAAGCTCAAAGACGACAACGATACACACCTGGAGGAGTTGCATTTTCGCAGACAGTAATCCCGTTCAGCACGTTCCTTTAAGAGAACCGGGCACTTGCATCAATATAGAAGGAACCGACTAAATGACCTGAAAACCGAAAACATACGGATCGTCTTCATCTATAATAATGGTATTATACCCCGTCACTTTGGCCCAGCCCTCAATACTCGGCACGATGGCTTTATGGCCGGCCAGCGTGGTTTCCTCCTCAATGCGACCGGTGAATTGTGATCCGATGATGCTTTCATGGACGAACGCATCGCCTTTTTTCAGTTTGCCTTTGGCATACCATTGGGCCATGCGCGCCGAGGTACCCGTGCCGCAGGGCGAGCGGTCAATGGCTTTGTCGCCGTAAAAAACGGCGTTGCGAGCCGTGGCTTCCGGGGAAATCGTTTGCCCCGTCCAGAGTAGATGACTGAGGCCGTTGATGGTCGGATTTTCCGGGTGTACGAAACTGTGACGCTCGTTGATTTGCCGGCGCAACACCCGGCTCCAACTGACGAGCTGATCGGCGGTGTAATGATGAAGGCCGCAGAAGTTTTCCTGCTCTTCTACGATGGCGTAAAAATTGCCGCCGTAGGCCACGTCCACGCTGAGCCGGCCGAGGTCGGGGCAAATGACTTCGATGTTTTCGGCGGCTAAGTACGATTTCACATTCGTAAGCCGTACCGAGCGCACCTTCTTGCCTTCCTGCACATAAGTGACGCGCACCAAGCCTGCCGGGGTTTCGAGGCGCAATTGCCCGGGTACTTTAGGCTGTACCAATCCTTCCTCTATCATCACCGTGACCGTTCCGATGGTGCCGTGCCCGCACATGGGCAGGCAGCCGCTCGTTTCGATGAAGAGGATGCCCACATCATTGGCAGGGTCGGAAGGCGGAAAGAGAATGCTGCCGCTCATCATGTCGTGACCGCGGGGTTCAAACATCAGCCCCTTGCGAATCCAGTCGTATTCGCGCAGAAAATGCTGCCGCTTTTCGCTCATGTCGGCGCCGTACAAAAAAGGGCCGCCACCGGAAACCACGCGCACCGGATTGCCGCAGGTGTGCGCATCTATACAGGAAAAAGTTTTTCTGATCATAATTTACAAGGCGTCTTTGCTGAATTGGTTATTGACCAAGCGCAGGATATTCAGCGGATTGCTGTTTTGGAGTTCCGGCGGCAGGAGTTCGTCGGGCCAGTTTTGAAACGAGCAGGGCCGCACCCAGCGCCGCACAGCATGAATGCCGACCGCCGTAAACCGGCTGTCGGTGGAAGCCGGATACGGGCCGCCGTGCGACATGGAAGGGCACACCTCTACGCCGGTGGGTACGCCGTTGAAAATGAGCCGGCCCACGCGATTTTGCAGCGCGCTCACGATGGCCGGATGCGCTGCCGCTTCTGCTGCATCGCCGAGCAGGGTGCCGGTCAGTTGCCCGTCGAGGCTTTCGACAACCTGACGCAACTCGCCCATATCGGCACATTCAATGAGGAGGGCAAAGGGACCGAACACCTCGGCGTGCAGCGCGGGGTTGGAGAGGAATGCCTTGCCCGGCACGCGGAGGAGTTGTTGCGGTGCAAAATTGGGCGGCGGCGTTCCGGCGGCTTGCGCCAAAACGGTAGCGCCTTCTTGCGCCGACAAGGTTTGCCGGCCGCGTTCGTAGTTGCGGTGAATATCGGGATGCAACATGCAGCCGGGCGGAACTCCTTCTATCTGTTGGGCCAGCGCTGCGGTGAACTGCGCGAACAGCTCGCCCTCCAGGCCGATGACGAGGCCCGGTTTGGTGCAAAACTGCCCCGTGCCGGTGGTGATGGAGGCTGTGAGTTGAGCCGCCCATTTCCCGGCATCGGCGCGGAGAGCAGAGGGCAAAACGATGACGGGGTTGAGGCTGCCCATTTCTGCGAATACAGGGATGGGTTCGGGGCGTTGTGCGGCCGCATCAAACAGCGCTCTGCCGCCCTGTACGCTGCCGGTGAAGCCCACGCCTTTCACGGCGGGATGTTTTACCAATTGTATGCCCACTTCTCTGCCGGCAGCGAGGAGGTGCGAAAAAACGCCGTCGGGCATGCCTGTTTCCTGCGCCGCTTTCAGGATGGCAGCAGCGACGAGTTCGCTCGTGCCCGCATGCATGGGGTGCGCCTTTACGATGACCGGACAACCGGCCGCCAATGCGCTTGCCGTATCGCCGCCCGCCGCCGAATAGGCCAGCGGGAAATTGCTCGCCCCGAACACCGCCACCGGACCGATGGGGATGGACATTTTGCGGAGATCGGGTTTGGGCGCAGGCATCCGGTCGGGGAGAGCCGTGTCAATCGTGGCGTCCACCCAGTCGCCTTCGCTGAGCATTTGGGCGAAAGCCCGCAACTGCCCCGTGGTACGGCCCCGCTCGCCCACTGCGCGCGCCGGCGGCAACCCCGATTCGCGGCAATACACTTCCGTCAGCGTATCGCCAAGCGCATCTATTGCATCGGCGATTCGATGCAGAAAAACCGCTCGTTCCTTACCGGAAACGGCTTTATAAACGGGAAAAGCTGCCGCCGCAAGCCGGGCCGCCGCATCCACTTCTGCTGCGGTCGCCTCAGTAAAACGGTATTCATTCTCCTCATTCAGCACCGGATTGACGGTTTTGAAATGTCGTGTTCCCGTTGCGGAAGCAGTATAGCCGATGTAGTTTTTACCTGTGATCATACAAGGTGGTTTTTTATAAAAAAAGTAGGGTGGCAGGGCGTGTATTGACTTGGCCCCGAAGGTGTCATTTTTTAAAATAACATAAAAATTTTTTTGATCCTGCCCGGATTATTTTTTTTGAAATAGCATCTTCCCGATCACACTACGGGACATTTTTTATTTCACGCAACGCCGCAACGCTCGCAACGTTCAATCTTTAGACTCTTTCGGCAAAAAGTGAGGTGTTTTTACAGCGCTGTGTGAAAAATGTACAGTAGTATGCTTCCCGATACACCATATCAAGGGCAATCGCATCAAATCTCTTGTTCAAGGAATCTGCGTAGATACTTTTTATGTGATTGATCAGGTTTGGCTATTCCGCCCCGTGCCATCTGGAACGGCATCCGGCACATTGCCTATGCCACCGATTTTCACCCCTCCGACGAACACGCCGTGAGCAGTCTCGCCAAAATGGCCGAACTGCTTGGCGCACAGATGCATTTTGTACACATCCATACCGGCAACGCCGATCTGAATATGGACGCAATTGCCCCGCCGGAACATCATCCTTACGCTTTCGCAGATTTCACGGTAGTACGCAACCCTTCCGTTGTGGACGGCATGGACGAATACCTCCGGGAACATTCCATTGACCTGCTATCCCTCTTCATTCCGAGACGCAGAATCTGGGAGCGGCTCTTTCACAGCAGCTTCTCCAAAAGAATGGCCTTTCACACGGAGTTGCCGTTGCTCACTTTCAGGGAGTAAGTCTAATACCGCGATCGGTTGGCGAAGGCCACCAAAGACAGCATCACCGGCACTTCTACCAATACGCCGACCACCGTGACCAATGCCGCCGGCGATTGCAGCCCAAACAGGGCAATGGCTACGGCTACGGCCAATTCGAAGAAATTGCTGGCCCCGATCATGGCGGCAGGGGCGCATACGGCGTGAGAGAGTTTGAGTTTTCGCCCACCGAACCAAGCCAGAAAAAAGATGAAATAGGTTTGGGTTATCAACGGGATGGCAGCCAGTAGAATGATGAGCGGATTGTTCAATATGTTGCGGCCCTGAAAAGCGAACAACAACACCAAAGTGACCAGCAGCGCAATGATGGACACCGGCTTGAACCTCGGCAGAAACTCTTTTTTGAACCACTCCTCGCCTTTGGCGCGTATCGCAATCTTGTTGGTAATGTACCCGGCCAGCAGCGGTACTACTACAAATATCAGCACACTGGCCACGAGCGTATCATACGGAATGCGCACATCGGTGATGCCTAACAACAACCCCACAATGGGCACAAAAGCTACCAAGATAATGAGGTCGTTGACCGATACCTGTACCAATGTATAGTTCGGATCGCCGTCAACGAGGTAGCTCCATACAAATACCATCGCCGTACAGGGCGCTGCGCCCAGCAAAATGGCGCCTGCGATGTACTCGCCGGCCAGTTCCGGTTCGATGTAGGCGGCATATATTTTGGTGAAGAAAATCCAGGCAAAAAAGGCCATCGTAAACGGCTTGATGAGCCAATTGATGATCAGCGTAAGGGCCAGTCCTTTGGGGTTTTTACCTACGTTTTTGATGCTCGAAAAATCTACCTGCAACATCATGGGGTAAATCATGAGCCATATCAGAATGGCCACAGGGATGTTGACCCGATACACTTCAAGACTGCTGATGACCTGAATACCGTCGCCGGCAAAATGTCCCATGGCAATGCCCAACCCGATGCACAAAGCCACCCAAAGGCTGAGGTACCTGTCGAAAAAGCTGATGGTTTTTTTTGTTGTCATTTTGTTGTGAATTTGTCTGTACCTGGACTATCTCTGAGCTTCGACGGAGGCTCTATGCCCTCTGCCCCACGCGTGAAAACACATACAGCATTTCCGTAGCAACCTGCCGGCAGCGCTCGGCGTAGCGCGCGGCTTCCTCCGGTGTGCCGTCGGCCTCCTTGGGGTCGTCGTAGGTAATGGGCGCCCGGTATGCCGCGCCGGGAATGAAAGGGCAATTTTCATCGGCATCGGAGCAGGTCATTATGGCGGCGAAGTGGCGCGAGGGATTGTGCGGATCGTCGAATGTTTTAGAAAAACACTCCAATGCGGGACAGTTTTCAGCAAAGCGCACGCTGTAGTGCGGATTATCGCCGCCGGGATTTTCCACCCGGAAACCGGCCTGCTGCACCGCCGCTACTGCGCGAGGATTGAAAGCCGTAGCTTCCGTGCCGCCGGAGAAAGTGTGTACGTCTTGTATGCCGTACCAGGTCGCCGCCGCCGCGGCCCAAATCTGCCCGAAATGGCTGCGCCGCGAATTGTGCGTACAAATAAACGTGAGTTGAACCGGTTCGCCCGCTCCAATTTTTGTTTCCACAAATTGGGCCAGTCCCTGAAGCAATGCTTTGCGCTCCGGCGAAATGTTATCCACTTCGGGCAGCAGCGCGCTAATGTACTGATGCAGTTCCGGAAAGAAATTCGATTGGTTTTCCATGTCGTTGGTGTTAACAGCAGGTTTGATCCTGTACATACGTGTCGAACAAGCCGTTGAGCAGGGCTTGTATTTCACGCCAGCGCGCCCCGTTGATGCAGTAATTGACTTTAGCGCCTTCAATCGTCCCCTGAATGATACCGGCGTCCTTCAGCTCGCGCAAGTGCTGGGAAATGGTGGCCTGCGCCAAAGGGAGTTGCTCTACCATGTCGCCGGTGATGCAGGCATTCACCCGCAACAGGTGCTGCACAATGGCGATGCGCGCCGGGTGGGCCAGCGCTCTGGCAACAGCGGCCAATTCGTTTTGAGAAGCGGTAAACAATTCGCTTTTGGTAGCGCCCATGAAGGATTGCGTTATTTCATCGCAATATTACGATGGGTTTTTGGTCTGCAGTTCAAACGGCCGTTTTTTTTTAGATTTGTGAAAAATACCGCTATCTATATGAAAAATCTTCTCCTTCTTCTCATCGCCCTGATCGCTCTCCATTGCTCCCGCCCGACGCCGGAGGCAGACGCCGCGTATTTCAGCATCACCTTTGCGGGCGATACCGCTTTCGACGGAAGGCTGCTGTTGCTCCTCTCTACCGACGACAAGCAGGAGCCGCGTTTTCAAATATCCGACAACACCAATACGCAGCAGGTATTCGGCTTGGATGTGGATGGCTGGAAGCCGGGCGAAGCTGCCGTGTTTTCTGCCGAACCCTTCGGCTATCCGGTGCAAAGCCTCAAAGACCTGCCCGCCGGCGAGTACTATGTACAGGCGCTGCTGCAAAAATACGAGACCTTCACCCGCGCCGACGGCCATACGGTAAAACTGCCCATGGACCACGGCGAAGGCCGGCAATGGAACCGGGCGCCGGGCAATCTGTACAGCACGCCGA
Organism: Saprospiraceae bacterium; assembly: GCA_019638385.1. Taxonomy (GTDB): domain Bacteria; phylum Bacteroidota; class Bacteroidia; order Chitinophagales; family Saprospiraceae; genus UBA2329. The sequence continues at coordinate 102,240 of JAHBTW010000016.1, forward strand.
AAAAGGTGCGTTTCGACCCCGCCGATACCCGGTCTATCAGCATCGAACTCAATCAGGAAATACCGCCCATCGAGCCGCCAAAAGACACGGAGTACGTCCGGCACATTCGCATTCGCAGCAAGTTGCTGTCCGATTTCTGGGGTCGCGACATGTACCTCGGCGCCCATGTACTCCTGCCCCTCGGCTGGGCCGAACATCCTCAGGTGAAATACCCGCTGGCCATTTTTCACGGCCATTTTCCTGCCGACATCAGCGGTTGGCGCACTACCCCGCCCGACACCACAAAGCCTTGCGAATACAGCGACCGATTCAAGGTGGATTGCTACAACCGCATCGTACAGCAGGAAGCGTACGATTTTTATAAAATGTGGACCGGCCCCGACTTCCCGCGCGTGCTCGCCATCGAAATACAACATGCCAACCCCTACTACGACGATTCCTACGCCGTAAACTCTGCCAACCTCGGCCCTTACGGCGACGCCATCACTTACGAGTTGATTCCCTACATTGAGGAGCAATTCCGGGGCATCGGTCAGGGCTGGGCGCGTTTTCTCTACGGCGGTTCCACCGGTGGTTGGGAGGCATTGGCCGCACAGGTGTTTTACCCCAAAGAGTACAACGGTTGCTTCGCCGCCTGCCCCGATCCCATTGATTTCAGGGCTTATACTGTGGTCAATATTTATGAGGATAAAAACGCTTACTACGAGGAAGGCCCCTTTCGCAAAACCCTCCGACCGGGCACGCGCAACTATCTCGGCCACCTCAGCGCTACGCTACGCGATGCCAACTACAAAGAACTCGCCCTCGGTACCCGCAGCCGCTCCGGCGATCAATGGGACATCTGGGAGGCCGTATATTCACCCATCGGCCCCGACGGATATCCCAAACCCATCTGGGACAAGCTCAGCGGCGAAATTGACAAAGATGTGGCCATGCACTGGCGCGACAACTATGATCTGGCCTTCATCCTCAACCGCGACTGGCAAAAGAACGGCGCCGACTGGCGTGGCAAAATTCACATCTATTGCGGCGATATGGACAACTATTACCTCAATAATGCCGTGTATCTCACGGAGGAAATTTTGGAAAAACTCTCCAATCCGCCCTACGAGGGCGAGGTGGATTACGGCGATCGCGCCGAACACTGCTGGAACGGCGATCATACCCAGCCCAACTACATTTCCCGCCTGCGTTACCACCGCATGTTCATACCCAAATGGGCCCAACAGGTAAAAAATCGCGCGCCAAGCGGCGCTGATTTGAAAGGATGGAGGTATTGAGCACAACGCACGGCGATGCCTGCTGCCCACCGCTTACTGAATCAACGCAACAAGCTGCCGCTCAGGCGCAGCAGTTCCGTTTCTGTAGTTTTCAGGTTGAACAGCGCATTGAGGCGCGTTTGGGTGGCATTGAGGTAAGAAAGCTGGATGGAGCGATAGTCGAAAAAGCTGATGAGGCCGCCCCGGAAGCGTTCCTCCGCGATCTCGATATTGCGCCGGGCATTGTCCACTAAGCTGTTACTAAGGGTCACGACTTGTTTTTGGTTGTTGTACATTTCAAACGTATTGTCCAACTGTGCCAGCAGGTTTCTGCGCAGACCTTCCACTTGAAACTGGGCGCTCATCTCCTGAATGCGCGCATTTTGCACATTGAGTTTGCGCACGCCGCCGTCGAAGAGGTTGTAAGAAGCCGTCAGGTTGAGGAGCATATTGAGGTTGGTGTTCCGAATGCCGCCGAGGTCTCTTTCCTCTCCGTTGGCAAAAACGCCATTGGCAAAAATATTTTGACTGAGGGTGTAGGATACGCCGCTGCGCAGGCTCAGCGTGGGTTTGCGAAAGCTTTCCTGTACGCGGGTTTGGAGGCCGGCCAGTTCGCGGTTCATGCGCAGGTTGAAAAGCGCCTGGTTGGAGGTCAACATGCGATTGCGCAAGTCGTTGAGGTCGTATTCCACCGCCTCCAAAGGCAGCCGGTCGCTGAGGGTGTAGCCGGCGCCGGGGTTGTCTTCACCGATGGCGCGATAGAGGTTGCGCATGGCGTTGGCTACGTTGGTTTGCTGCACCAGAAAGGACGTGGAGTCGTTGAGGTACGCATCCTGTGTTTGCAATACGTCGAACGTGGAGGTTTGGCCGAACTCCCTCCGGGTGCGCTGATACTCCAAGCGCTCGCGCGACAGGCGCAACACCTCGGCGCGTACCTGTAACTGCTCCTGCTGAATCACCGCCTGATAGTAGCTCAGCATAATGTCTTCGATGGTCGTTTCCACCGTTTGGCGCACGTTACCCTGAGCCTGTTCTTCCAACCGGTCGAACTGATCCTTGGCAATGCGCACGCGCCGGCCGCCGTACAATACCCATGCGGCTTCAACGCCGGGCGAGATGCCGCTGTTGAGGGCCGTGAGTTCCAGAAGGAAGGAGGCCGGGTTTTGGTTGTTGTTGAATCCGTTGTTCAAATTGATCGTGGCGTTCACGTCCGGGTAGCGGCCCGCGTTGCCCCAGGTATTGCTGTTATTGGCTATTTCCGCATCGTTGCGGGACGCCTGCACCAGGAAGTTGCGCTCTATGCCGATGGTAACCGCCTCCTCCAGACTCAACGGCGTTTGGCTCCAGGCCGGGCCGGCTGCGCATGTAATAGCGACTGCAACGGGTAAAATGTATTTTATCATCTGTTGTTTGTTATCTGCTCTGTGTATTGAAATTCGCAGCCTTGTACTCCTGCTCACACAAATTTGCCTTCAAATACAAATCGCTTGAGGTAGAAGTTGTAAAAGAACACCACGAAGGCTGATGCAAGTTTGGTCACCGGCTGATGTACTGCAAAAAAGTCTATTTGCGATAAGCCGTATATGAGCAGCGTGCTCAGGCCCAACCCGCCTGCCGACACCAAAACGGACAGGCCGAAGGCCCGGTAAGTAGAACCCTGCAAATGAAAAACAAAGCGCCGGTGCAACACAAAATTGACCAGCACGCCACAGGGATAAGAAATGAGATTGGATACAACCGGCACAAAAATGCGATTGACCAAGGCCAGATACACCACATAGTCCACGCCCGTTGCCACGGCGCCCGTCATAGCAAAACGCAACTTCAACTGAAACAACTCCCACAGCTTTTTCCACAGGGCGGTCATGCGCTCATTTTCGCGCAAAGGTAGGAGATTTTGATTCGGATTTACAGGTCCTTATGCCGCTCCCAATAGTTTTGATCTTCGGCTTCCGTCAAAATGGCCAGATAATTGCCGTAGCGCAATTCACTCACCGATCCGGCCCCCAACGCTGCGCGGACGGCGCAACCGGGTTCTTGCCGGTGCAGGCAGGAACCGCCGAAACGGCATTGATCGGAAATCTGGAAAAACTCGCGAAAGTTGTGGGCGATGTCCAACAATTGCAAGTTATTGAAACCCAGTGTCTTGATACCCGGCGTATCAATGAGCGCGCCGCCGAAGTCGAGGGGATGCATTTCTGCAAAGGTGGTGGTGTGCGTGCCTTTGCCGCTGTAGTCGGAGAGGTCGCCGGTGCGGATGTCCAATTGGGGTTGTATGCTGTTGACCAAGGTAGATTTCCCCACGCCCGATTGACCGCCTATGAGCGTCACTTTGTCTTTGAGGATTTCTTTAAGCGCAGCGGTTCCGGCGCCGGTCTGCGCGGAACTGAGCAGCGTCGTGTAGCCAATGGACTCATAGATGTCGCGCAGGTAATCAAACACGGCCATTTCGGGCGGCCCGTAGAGGTCGGCTTTGTTAAAAACGATGAAGGCGGGAATGTCCTGCGGTTCGGTCATCAGAATGAAGCGATCAATGAAGCCTTGTTTGAGGTGGGGTTCAATGACGGTGACGATGACGACGGCCTGATCTACGTTGGCGGCCAGAAGATGGAGGTCGTGTTTTCGGCGCGGACTTTGGCGCACCACATAGTTTCGGCGGGGCAGCACGCCTTTTATGAGGGCGCTGTCTTCCGCTTCGTTTTCCACTTCTATTTGTACCTGATCGCCGACGCCGACGGGGTTGGTGAGTTTAATTCCGTCCAAACGGAGCTTGCCTACGATGCGGCATTTCCACAAACGGCCGTCCTCGCTTTGCACCTGATACCAGCTTCCGGTTGACTTTATTACGATTCCTGTTTCCATGTTCTTTTGCTGTCGGCAATCATAATGCATTGCCGGTAGATAAAGTTTCCTGCGGGTATTATTTAGCGACAGCCGGAAAAGCGCGGCGCACAGAAATGCACACATCCTGCATCATTTCGGGCGCTTGTTCTATGGCCGTTCCGATCACAATCATATCGGCGCCGGCACTCAGCGCGGCCACGGCTTTATCGGGATTTCGCAGCCCTCCGCCCACAATGAGCGGTAGCCCCACGGCCGAGCGCACGGCTTCAATCATGTTTTGCGGCACGGGCCGCCCCGCTCCGCTGCCGGCATCCATATAGAGTAATTGCAGGCCGAGCATTTCGCCGGCCAGGGCGGTACACAATGCGATGTCGGGTTTGTTGGCCGGAATGGGCATGGTATTGCTCATGTAGGAAACGGAAGTGGGCGCGCCGCCGTCAATGAGCATATAGCCTGTCGGCAAAATCTCCAACCCGCTGCGGCGCAATGCAGGCGCTGCAATAACGTGCCGCCCGATAAGCAACTCCGGGTTGCGCCCCGAAATAAGTGACAAGAGCAAGATGCCGTCGGCCCGGTCGCACACCTGAAACGTGTCGCCGGGAAAGAGCAGCACCGGAATGCCGGAAGCGGCTTTGAGCGCCTCCACGCAGCGCTCAAACTGGCCGTCCACGATGAGGCTGCCGCCCACTAAGAGATAGTCAACACCCACCGCCGATGCGCGCGCAGCCAATTGGCCGGCAGTGCGGGCGTCGGTTTTATCGGGGTCCACCAGTACGGCAATTTTTTTAGCGCCGGTGGTTCGGGCTTCCCGCAGTGTGTGTAAAATGGATTGGGCCGTCATAGGCAGCTTTTCTACTTAGGCTTCAGAGCGCCGGTTACGGCCTGGTAAACGAGCACCTTAAATTTGTTATTGAGATCGCCGTAGGAGTTGGGGTATTTTTGCGTCATGATCACCCCGATGATGCGTTCCTGCGGATCGGCCCAATAGGTGGTGGCAAAAGCGCCGCCCCAGTCGAACGTGCCGACGGAATAAGGGATGCGCGCCGCCTCCTCTTCGGTGGCGATGGCAAATCCTAATCCGAATTTGCGCACGCCCACTTGCAGGTCGCCGATTTGGTTGGTCGTAATCATGCGCACTGCGGCGGGGCTGAGCAAGCGCCGGCCGTTGTATTCGCCGCCGTTGAGCAGCATTTGCAAAAAGATGGCATAGTCGTAAGCCGTGGAGGCCAGCCCTGCGCCTCCGGAATAAAAGGTACCCGCCAGTTTGTGGAAATCCGGGTCGAGGCCGCCGATATTGGGAAAGGCCAGTATCTTTTTATTACTGTTTTCGGTGTAAAGGCGGGTGAGGCGGGCGTGTTTGGCGGCCGGCAGGTAGAAGTAAGTGTCCTTCATGCCGAGGGGTTCAAATATTCTTTTGTGGAAAAACGCATCGAGCGACATGCCCGACACGACCTCTACAAAGTAGCCCAGCACGTCGGTATTGAGACCGTAGGTAAAGCGTTCGCCGGGTTGGTGCATGAGGGGCAGCGCGGCCAGGCGGTTGATGGCGGCGCCGAGGTCGCCGTTGGGTGTCCCGATGCCGGAAGGGATGTCGTGTTTGGCATAAATGGCTTTGGCTTCAGGGGTACCGATACCGGCGTACCCGATGCCGGAGGTGTGTGTGAGCAAATCGCGGATGGTGATTTCGCGCTTGGCGGGCAGGGTGGAGTAGGTGGTGTCTTGCGCGTTGTATTGTTGGAGCACCTGCGGTTTGGCGAAAGCCGGAATGTACTTTGACACCGGATCGTCGAGCAGGAAGCGGCCTTCTTCGTACAGCATCATCACGGCGATGCTGGTGACGGCTTTTGTTTGGGAAGCGATGCGGAAGATGGCGTCGCGCTCCAAGGGTTTGCGGGCTTCCACATCGGCATAACCGAATGCTTTGTGGTACGCCACTTTGCCGTCGCGTACGATGAGGGCTACCGCGCCGGGAATGTAGCTGCTGTCAATGTATGCCTGCACGGTGCGATCAATGTGCTGCAAACGCTCGCTGCTCATTTTGACCGATTCCGGCTTGGCGGCCTGCAATACCTGCGCAACGGCGAGGCCGGCCCATAAGAGCAGTATCAGAATGGTAAGGACGCGTTTTTTCATGGTCGTAGTAAAATATGAGGATGTTGTGCGTAAAGGTAAGCATCTGCGGGAAAGATTACCGCGACGCGGGAAATTAATGGGTTAGTTGCCAATGGAGCATACTTTTTCCCGATGAAATATTAGCTTTGCATGCGACAGCAATTTCAGGGGTCTGTTCATGCGGAACCGACGACTCTGCAATGACACCGAGATAGCGCTCCTTACCATCTTGCCAATCAGTCACCTTCAAAATCAAATAGAATATGCATCCAATCATTAAAAACATTTTGGCAGTTGTTGCCGGTATCGTCCTCGGCAGTGTCGTCAATATGGGTATCATTATGATAAGCGGGTCCATCATTCCGCCGCCGGACGGCGCAGACGTCACCACTTCGGAGGGATTAAAAGCATCCATGCATTTGTTTCAGCCTAAGCACTTTATCATGCCATTTTTGGCGCATGCGCTTGGAACATTTGCCGGCGCTTTTGTGGCGGCTTTGCTGGCTGCAACGCATAAAATGAAATTTGCAATAGGCATCGGCGTCTTTTTCCTGTTGGGCGGGATCGCCAGTGTTTTTATGCTCCCTGCTCCTACCTGGTTTAGCATTTTGGATGTAGCGGGCGCTTACATTCCGATGGCTTATTTTGCCGGAAAATTGGCGCAACGATAACAGGCCAGCGCGGAACACAGGACAATCAGGCAGGGCATCCTGACGTTTTTTATGCGCCGGGGTTCAACGCAATACCCGGTATTATTGTTGAGTACATTCGTTTAAACTGCCTGACATGTTTCGCATCATCGCTATAGTCGTTTGTGTTTTTTTCGCACTTCATTCCTCCGCCCAACAACGGGGCAATCTGGTCGTTGGGGGGAAGTTGTATCCTTTCATTGTAGACGACTGCGGGGACACCCTGATCGTTGCCAACCTGAACGATGTGTCGGTTTCTTCTCCGCGCATGTTTGCCGATGAAGAGGAGGCAAAAAAGTACCGCCGCTACCGGCGTTATGCCGCCGACGTGTATCCGTATGCGGTAGAAGCCATCAAGGTTTTTCATCAGGTTCAGGAGGCGACCGAAGACATGCGCCGAGGCAAAGCCAAGCGCTATGCCAAGCATTTGCATAAAGACATGAAGGATAATTTTGAGGATCCGCTCAAAAACCTGACCAAAACGCAGGGGATGATTCTCATTAAAATGGTAGAGCGCGAATTGGAGACGCCGGCTTATTTCGTCATCAAAGATTTGCGCGGCGGCTGGACGGCCAACTATTGGGGCACCGTAGGCAAATTGTTTGGGCACAATCTCAAAGAAGGCTATATTCCTGGGAAAGATCATATCTTAGACATGGTTTTGGACGACTTTGACGTGTCGCACAAAAGCGCCGGAAAATAACGCCCGCACTGTCAACCTGTGAATTACCAAATAAAGCCAATGTCATGCCGCCACTCGTATCGGAAAAGCTCCAATATCCCATCGGTCGCTTTACGTTCAATCCCATTTTTTCAAAAACAGAACTCGAAAAACATATAGAAAGCATCGGCAATCTGCCGGCGCGATTAGCCGAAAAACTCAAAGCGGTGGACTCCGGGCACTGGGATACACCCTACCGCCCCGGCGGTTGGACGGTGCGGCAGGTAGTGCATCACCTCGCCGACAGCCATATCAATTCTTATGTTCGCTTCCGGCTGGCGCTCACCGAGCAAAAACCTGCCATAAAGCCATATCTGGAGGAGCGTTGGGCGGAGTTGCCCGATGTAACGGCATTGCCTCCCGGCGTATCTGTTCAATTATTGGAGGCGCTGCATCTCCGTTGGGTAATGCTGATGGAAGGCATGGAGTCTTCCGACTGGAAAAAGACGGTTTTCCATCCCGAACGACAACGCGAGGTAAGCCTCTGGGAAATGGTAGCGCTCTATGCCTGGCACGGGGAGCATCATCTGGCGCATGTGGGCTTGGTGGCAGAGGGGCTTTAATAAAGTAACTGTCGCGCTTATTTTTTGGGAAAAAAGAAGGCTTCCCCAACCTTTTCCAGCTCCATGGATGTCTTTGTCGGTATTCGTTCACAAAACACAATAGCGATGAAACTGCCCAAAAATCTTTTGCAGGCCGTGATAATAGGTGTCGGAATGGCCGCGGCTACAACCGCTTGCGATAAAGTAGAAGTCACAACGAGCGACTGCGATGATTCCTGTAAAAAGGAAAAGGTCTGCATTCATGAGATTCGGAAGCAAGCTCAGTATAGTTGCCCGGCTTGCGGCATGGGTTGATGAAGCTGGAAGAAAATGAGAAAAATACACCCCGGAATAGCTTGCAACTTAGACGCGCATATTTTATCGGCTGCCGTCCCTTTGTTGGAACAAGCACAGGTAGGGGCGATTGAATGGAGTTTTGATGCTTTATTTCGCCTGCGCGATGTCCCGGAATGGTTTCAGGGCTTGTTGCAAGCCTTTGCCGAGGCCGGTCTGCTGACAGGGCACGGCATTTATTTTTCAATTTTTTCTGCCCAGTGGTCGAAAGAGCAAGAGGCGTGGCTATCTCATCTGCGCGCCCTGAGTGCCGAAATAAAATTCGATCATATCAGCGAGCACTTCGGCTTCATGACTGGAGCGGACTTTCACAACGGCGCCCCTATGAGCGTGCCTCTCACCAACGCTACATTGGCCATTGGCGCAGACCGTCTCATGAGAATACAAGATGCCTGCAATTGTGCGGTCGGCATCGAAAATCTGGCCTTTGCTTTTTGTGAGGAGGAGGTCAAACAACACGGTGATTTCCTTTCCCGCCTACTGATTCCGGTCAACGGTTTTCTCATTCTCGATCTTCACAATCTCTATTGTCAAATGAAAAATTTTGACGTTGACTACGAAGCGTTGATTGGGCATTATCCTTTAGACCGGGTGAAAGAAATACATATTTCAGGAGGAAGTTGGGCGCCGGCGAGCGGTGCTCCCGGCGGACAGGTAAGACGCGACACCCATGACGATGCCGTGCCGGCGGAGGTTTTTGAACTATTGGCTCATACCATCCCCCGCTGTCCGAATCTCAAATTTGTACTATTAGAACAGATCGGGAGCGGTCTGCAAACAGACCTGCAAAAGGTCCGGTTTCGGCAGGATTATCTCCGCATGTGTGCCATCTGTGAATCTGTTGAGATTGAACGGGACGCCGCCGCCGGAGGCAACAATTTTCTACCGGCCGGCGAATTCCACCTTCCCGCTCCCGTTGAAGACGCCATGCTGTACGAACAACAGGCGGCGCTGTCGCAAATACTGGAAAATGCTTCGGGCGGCGCCGATGCGGCGCGGCGGTTGGCAACATCCATACTGGCCGGCACGCCCTGGCAAACGGAGCATTGGCCGGAATACATGCTCGAAACAGCCGTTCAAATAGCGCAGAAGTGGAAAAAGGGCTTTGTTGTTTAGCTTTCCGCCAACAAAAAAGCCCGTCCGAGGACAGGCTTTTGAGTTGTTTTGTGCTGGCGGAACGGCGTTCCGCAGAACAAAAAAAGAGTTGGCAGCGACCTACTCTCCCACCTTTTAGGGGCAGTACCATCGGCGCGGAGGAGCTTAACTTCTCTGTTCGGAATGGGAAGAGGTGGTACCTCCTCGCTATAGCCACCAACAAATCTTTACACCTTGCTCCCTTCGGAGCGGTGCTTTGTATTATCATGACAGGAAGGAGAGAAAAACGTACTGCAAAAGAACTTTCGCGCACTCAACAGGAATGTGTTTGTTTTGAAGAATAAAAATAGGAAGCTGTCGGGTAATTAGTACTACTCGGCTCAATACATCACTGCACTTACACCTGTAGCCTATCAACGTGGTCATCTCCCACGACCCTCAATGGAGTACTCATCTTAGAGACGGCTTCGCGCTTAGATGCTTTCAGCGCTTATCCTGACCGCACGTAGCTACCCAGCACTGCACCTGGCGGCACAACTGGTACACTAGAGGTGCGTCCAACCCGGTCCTCTCGTACTAGAGTCAGACCTCTTCAATACTCCTACGCCCGCAACAGATAGAGACCGAACTGTCTTGCGACGTTCTGAACCCAGCTCGCGTGCCACTTTAATGGGCGAACAGCCCAACCCTTGGGACCTTCTCCAGCCCCAGGATGTGACGAGCCGACATCGAGGTGCCAAACCTCCCCGTCGATGTGAGCTCTTGGGGGAGATCAGCCTGTTATCCCCGGAGTACCTTTTATCCTTTGAGCGATGGCCCTTCCATGCGGAACCACCGGATCACTTGAGCCTGCTTTCGCACCTGATCGAACCGTCGTTCTCTCAGTCAAGCACCCTTATACTCATACGCTCTTCGCTTGGTTACCGTCCAAGCTGAGGGTACCTTTGCAAGCCTCCGTTACTCTTTAGGAGGCGACCACCCCAGTCAAACTACCCACCACACAATGTCCTCTCTTGCGAAAGTTAGAATCTAAGTATAGAAAGGGTGGTATTTCAAGGTCGGCTCCACCCACACTAGCGTGCAAGCTTCAACGCCTCCCACCTATCCTACACATCCTATACTCAAACACAATGTGAAGCTATAGTAAAGGTTCACGGGGTCTTTTCGTCCCGTTGCGGGTAATCGGCATCTTCACCGATACTTCAATTTCACCGAGCTCGCGGCTGAGACAGTGTCCAGATCGTTACACCATTCGTGCAGGTCGGAACTTACCCGACAAGGAATTTCGCTACCTTAGGACCGTTATAGTTACGGCCGCCGTTTACCGGGGCTTCAGTCAAGAGCTTCTCCCACTTGCGTGAAATAACCCCCTTCCTTAACCTTCCGGCACCGGGCAGGTGTCAGACCCTATACTTCATCTTTCGATTTAGCAGAGCCCTGTGTTTTTGTTAAACAGTCGCCTGGACCTCTTCACTGCGCCCCACTTGCGTGGGGGTCTCTTCTCCCGAAGTTACGAGACCATTTTGCCTAGTTCCTTAGCCGCGGATCACTCGAGCGCCTTAGTCTACTCGACTCGACTACCTGTGTCGGTTTACGGTACGAGCTGCTATAATTCGGCTTTTCTTGGAAGCGGCTTCACACAACTATCACCTCGCCCAGAGGGCTCAGTGTACTATCCCATCCTCTCAGATGGTTCAACGTACTATTCCGTCAGTACGCGTGTACTACACCTCTCCGTCACCTTTTTAACTCATAGCAGGTACGGGAATATTAACCCGTTTGCCATTAGATTCGCCTTTCGGCTACTCCTTAGGTCCCGACTAACCCTGATCTGATTGACATCGATCGAGGAAACCTTAGTCTTACGGCGATCCTGGTTTTCACAGGATTTATCGTTACTCATGCCTACATTTGCTTTTCCGGACGCTCCACCAAAACTCACGTTTCGGCTTCTGTGCAACCGGAATGCTCCCCTACCATCACGCCTTACGGCGCAATCCATGGCTTCGGCGGCGGGCTTGATGCCCGATTATTTTCCGCGCAGGAACGCTCGACTAGTGAGCTGTTACGCACTCTTTAAATGAATGGCTGCTTCCAAGCCAACATCCTAGCTGTCTTAGCGTCCCCACTTCGTTCTATCAACTTAGCCCGCACTTAGGGGCCTTAGCCGATGGTCTGGGTTGTTCCCCTCTCGGCGATGGACCTTAGCACCCACCGCCTCACTGCCGTTGCAATGTACCGGCATTCGGAGTTCATCAGGGGTTGGTAGGCGGTGAAGCCCCCTAGCCCTATTGGTAGCTCTACCTCCGGCACACTCTTGGCGACGCTGCACCTAAATGCATTTCGGGGAGTACGAGATATCTCCGAGTTTGATTAGTCTTTCGCCCCTACCCACAGGTCATCCGAAAACTTTTCAACGTTTACCAGTTCGGTCCTCCATTCCGATATTATCGGAACTTCAACCTGCCCATGGGTAGATCACTCGGTTTCGCGTCTACCTCAACAAGCTCGCGCCCTGTTAAGACTCGCTTTCGCTTCGCTTCCGTGCCTGAAGCACTTAGACTCGCTTGTCAAGGTAACTCGTAGGCTCATTATGCAAAAGGCACGCCGTCATAACGCTTGCGCGTCACTCCGACCGCTTGTAGGCGTACGGTTTCAGGGTCTTTTCACTCCCCTTCTTGGGGTCCTTTTCACCTTTCCTTCACAGTACTGGTTCACTATCGGTCTCTCAGGAGTATTTAGCCTTAGCGGATGGTGCCGCCAGATTCAGACAGGATTTCTCCGGTCCCGCCCTACTCAGGATACCAACCCATGCGACAACCTTACATGTACGGGACTATCACCCCCTGCGGTTGCGTCTTCCAAACACATTCCATTTCGTTTGTCGCACTTTTTGTCGGTCCTACAACCCCATAATGCACGCATCATGGTTTAGGCTACTCCGCGTTCGCTCGCCACTACTTGCGGAATCACTATTGTTTTCTTCTCCTCCGGGTACTTAGATGTTTCAGTTCCCCGGGTTGTCTCACCTCGCGGTGGGCTATGCCTTCAGCATAGCGGGTTTCCCCATTCGGACATCTACGGATTAACGGTCGTTTGCACCTCCCCGTAGCTTTTCGCAGCTTACCACGTCCTTCGTCGTCTC
>JAHBTW010000016.1:117500-121103 GCA_019638385.1 Saprospiraceae bacterium
CTCGTTTAACCTTTAGCCATCAGAAATGACACCTGAAAATGCTTCGGTGTTTGGCGCCAAACAACATTTTGAGTGACGTTCTTTTCAAAAGCGGACGCAAAGGTATATCAAGATTTCATACCCGGCAAGTCTTTTTTTAAAAAAACCCTAAAAAAGTTCCCGGCACAGAACAGTCGGCTGCTTAATCCGCTGAAAGACAGTATTGGAACCGGCTGAAAAAAAATAAGGAGTCTTGCAGTTCATCTTATCTTTTAAAACTCGATCCATTGGGTTATCGCTGCGTCATATTTTTACAAATCCTGACTTGGCAGGCTGTGCAACTCCGGCAACTCCCTCCCCTCGCACGCCTGATAAGGCCCGATGTCTTTATTCACTTTATCAAAACCGTTGGCGGCGTCAATATTGGCGAAACGCAGATTGGCTTGTTCCTGTCGGATACAGATGTTCATGGGGTTGGGGCCGGCGGTGCGGGTGGTATCAATGATGCCGTCGTAGAGGATGTCCTGAGGTTTGCCGGCGAAGAGGACGTTGACCATTTTGCCGAAATCGCGGGAGAGGTCGGGCAGGGTGCGCTTGCGTTGATATCGGTTGTCGTAGATGGCGATATCGTAGGTGTAGGGATTGTAGGTAGTGTCGGCCCAGGATTTTTCGGTGATCTGGTAGCTGGCAACGGCCGTGCCGATGGTTTTGTGTCCGGTGATGTCGTTGTCGAAAATTTCCACATTTTTAGCGGCCAGCAGAATGATGCCCGTACCCGGCGGCACAATGCCTACGATATTGCCGGCGGGTGCAAAATTGGAGTGATTGTTTTCTTTAATGGTGTTGCGATAGATGCGGCAGGTATGCCCGTTGACCTGCGGCAGATCGGGCAGGTCGAACACGAGGATTCCGCCGGTATTGTGTTCGGCCCGGTTGTCATATACTTCTGCGTTGATACAATTTTCAATTTCGATGCCGGCCACATTGCCGTGCGCGAAGCAGTTGCGCACAATCACATCGCGCGATTGTCCTACATATATTCCCGCATCGGAGGCATAAGAGGCTTCGCAACTGTCAATGAGCACGCCGATGCAGGCCACGGGATAGAGGCCGTACCCGCCGTTGTCGGCGTCGGCGCCGCGGCTCCAGGTGGTTTTGAGACGGAGGAGCGTCACGCCGGTACAATCTTGTAATTTAATAGCATCGCCCGGCGTATCCTGTACGGTAAAATCGCGCAGGGTGACCGAGTCGGCGGTAATTTTGATGCCCTCCGCACCGGTTTTTTGCATATAGAAGGAGAGGATGGTTTTGTCTGTGCCGGCGCCGGCAATGGTCACGCCGGAGATGCCGTCTAAAGACAAAGGCCGGTCAAATTCAAAAAAGCCTTCCGGGAGTTGGATCACGTCGCCGGGCTTAGCGTCGAGCAACTGCTCCTGAATGCGATTATATACTTCGGCGTCAATTTCCGGGTCGGAAAAAAAAGGCCGCGTGCGTTTGCAGGAAATGGTAATTGCGACAAGTATCAAAGAGAAAAGCATCCAATAGCGGCTCATTTTGTATCGTTTTTGCGATGAAAGGTACAGGTTTTTTTATTTTTACCCAAAAACGGATGGCATCCTGGTGGCGAAGACTGTTTCGCTGGGTTTTACCCGAAGACCCGGCATACCGGCGGCACAGCGCCGGCCGGCCCGCATTGGTGGTGCCTTTTCGGGGTTTCTGCTTTCGCAACCGGGTGTATTTGCAAGGCCGCGTACTGCGCGACCGGCGCATCGTCGTCAGCCCCGATGATTCGTTGTGGCGCAATTTGGTCAACAACTACAAACGCTTCGGCAGCCTCAAAATACCCGGCGCGCTGCTCGACATACGCATCGGCGAGAACCAACTGCATTTGGTGACCGACAACAACGGCTACTTCAGGTTCTTCGGCGCCCTGCCGCTCCCGCTCCCGTCCGATCAGGGTGTCTGGGTAGAATGTTACATTCACCTGCTGGGCACGCTCAACGAAACGTTCGACTACCGCTGCACCGGCGAACTGCTCGTGCCGGGCGAGGCGTCCTTCGGCATCATCAGCGACATAGACGACACCATCCTCAAAACCGGCCTCGCTTCCCTGCTCAAACTCAAAGCCATTTATCTCACACTGGCCCTCAACGCATTCGGGCGGCAGGCCTTTCAGTCGGTCAGCGATTTTTACCGCGCCTTGCAGGGCGGCCCCGAGGGCAGCTCGCACAATCCGGTTTTTTATGTATCCAACGGCCCCTGGAACCTGTACGATCTGCTCACCGACTTTACCAACCTCAACAACCTGCCCAAAGGTCCCGTGCTGTTGCGCGACTTCGGCTTCTCCCGGTACCGGCTGCGCCTGCCGCCGCCGTCGCACAAGCAGGAGAGCATTGCTCTCATACTGGACCTATACGCCGACCTGCCGTTCATCCTCATCGGCGACAGCGGCGAGCGCGATACCGATATATATATGGAGATAGCGCACCGCTACCCCGGCAGGATTCTGGGCATTTTTATCCGGGATGTGGAAATTCCCGGCCGGGCGCGCCGTATCCGTCAACTCATTGCAGATGCCGAAGGCGAACCCATCGTTCACATCATCAAAAACTACCGGGAAGCAACCCGCTTTGCCCGGGAATCCGGCTGGATTGCCGGGCCGCCGCCTTCGGCGCCAGGCGAGGAAGTCACTTCGAAGTGACTTCCTCATTTCGGGAAAAACTTTAACAAAAACTTCCTGCCGAAAAACTTGCATCGTCTGTTTTTTTTCAAATTTGCCTCCGTGCAGCACAAAATAGCAACACTAAACTAAGCTGCCGAAACCCAGTGAAGGAGCCTCAGTAACGCCCCCGCCGTTCCGTTCGGTTTTTTGATTCCATCTTATTTTGAAGCAACTGTTCGCGCAGGTACCGGCGCGGAGAGGTGTATTCTCATCATTGTGTTTTCACTGCTCGCGAGAGGTTGATACCTCGCGTGACTCAGCTCCGCATGCCCGCATCGGACCGTAACCCTTTTATTTCACCTTTCAAAAACAACTATTGACATGAAAAACAGAATCCTTTTATTGATCGCCTTTGCACTGCTCGCCTTGGCCGGATGTGAAAAAGACCGGCTTACAGATTTGGATGCACCCGATCAAGACTTCAGTACTGGAAAGCTAACTGTACAACAGGCTAAAAAATGGTGGGATAGTAACAAACCAATCGAAAATAGATCGGAAGATGGCCCGAACCCTACCCCAATTTGGGATCAGGCTGTGGCGACCAAATACCGCGGCGTGGAAGACATTGTATTGGTGCCGTTTGATTGGGGAGACCTTTTGGACTTAGAGGAAAGAGGTAGAGTGTTAATGGTAATATTTACAGAGCCGCAGACTCAACAAATACGCGTGCGGTGGCTCGGTTATTATGCCTCTTCGGCAAACTACTCCCATTCGCTCTGGCAGTACAATGTAAACGATTTTACCGGTTACTTTTTTGAAATTACTGCGGGCGGGCAAATCGCGAACATTCTCAATATACAAAATGGTGTAATAAGCGAATACCATCCGGGGAACATCGAATCCGCAGGCTCTAATGGAGATGTGAATGCCGTCGAATTTCGGTGCGACCCCGGTTTATTTTT
>JAHBTW010000017.1 GCA_019638385.1 Saprospiraceae bacterium
TATGACAATCACTACCCAGGATGATCCCGAAACATTAGAGGATGAGACGGAAATCACCGCCGAGCACCACTACTACCCGTTTGGACTAAGCCACACGGGGCCGTGGTATGCGAACGTGGCGCCGGAGAATAAGTACAGATATAATAGGAAGGAATGGAATGAAGATTTTGGGTTGAATATGTATGACTATGGCGCAAGGGGGTATATGCCGGATTTGGGTAGATGGGGCGGAGTGGATGCGCTGGCGGAGAGGTACTATAGTTGGTCGCCGTACAACTATGTAATGGGGAA
Organism: Saprospiraceae bacterium; assembly: GCA_019638385.1. Taxonomy (GTDB): domain Bacteria; phylum Bacteroidota; class Bacteroidia; order Chitinophagales; family Saprospiraceae; genus UBA2329. The sequence continues at coordinate 292 of JAHBTW010000017.1, forward strand.
CCCTATTCGGAATATTGATCCTGATGGTAGGGGCGTGGAAACAGAAATTTTTGATCAAAAAGGAAAAAAGGTAGGTGAAGATAGTAAAGGTAAAGACGGCAATGTGTCTATCGTTAATAAGGAGGTAGCGAAAGAACTTAAAAAAGGAACTATATCTCCTCCCGAAGCAATCGAAAAATCAAATATCCAAACAACAAGAGTAGTTTTGGAAGAATCAATGAAGGTACTTGATCGGACTTATGAGAATGGAGGGTTAAACGAAGAGGTATCTGTAATAACTCCTGAAGGTAAAGTCATAAGGGGCAAAAAAGGGCCATCACATATTTCTGGAGGTCTAAAAAGTGCAGATGTCCCAATAGTTGATGGTCTGGAGAATACTCTAATTCATTCTCATATTACAGGGTTTGAAGAATTTAACAACCAACATTATGGATCAGATGCGACTGAACCCTCAAATGCAGATAAAGAAGTTTTCAAAAGATTTAGACAAAATATTATTGTCGGGAAATTAGGCCCCCCAAAAACTGATAGAGGAGAGCCAATTCCAAGGTCCGATGGGGCGGTATTCTTTGACAGAAATGCCAAAAGGCAAGGCTTATTAACAGATAAAGCGACAAGGAAAATAATAAAAAATTAGCATGAAACTAACAATTCTACTTATCTCCTTCTTTTTTGGAATTCAACTCTCATTGTTGGGACAAGAACATGAAACAATTAATTGCCTGATTTTTATTAATGGCAAACTACCTGATGGCAGTTCTCTTTTGGGGAATTTTAAAGCTGTAAACGAAGCTGGAGATACGATGACGTATAATTTTGAACCTAATATAGGCGAGATAATTCTTTATAATCAAATAAAAAAAGAATTATTCTCTATATCAGATGGAAGCCTTTTACTCGTCACAATTAAGCACGTTGATAGGTATGGTAGAATAAGAGAGTTTTCAACTTCGATCAAGGCAGAATGGTTGAAATGGCGATTTATCATTTTACGAATTACCACATTTAAGCGAGGCCGTTATCATTTTGGGATATCAGGTCCTGCTACATCCTCCGAATTTATACGTCAGGAGTATATGATGTTGGAAAAATTCTAAGAACAACAAGTTCCCCCCGCTGGCCATCGGTCTTCCCTAACAAAAAAATAAAAAACAATCGCTGGTGTCTGGTCTCATGACATGACCAGACATCACTATCCGCACGTCTTCAGACGTGCAATGTGCGACCGACCTACTGCACCGCCTCACCAACCCATCCGGCCATCCGCACTATGTATATGACAAAAGCGGCAACCTCACCGAAGATCGCCACAAGGAGATGACCATGAGCTACAATTTCTAAGAAACGTGGCGTGAATAAGTTGCCTGATTTCGGCGAGGCTATTTTTTCATCAGACAAGGCGCAAGGAGGGAAGGTAGCATCGCTACCTGACCGACGAAGCAACGCAGTATAATGGAAAAAAGCGGCGCGCTGAGCTTGTTGAAGCGAGACCGACCAAATCGGTAAATTATTCACGACGCGTTTCTATATTTGCCCAACCGCATACAAACCCAGCAGGGCAACCACATTGATTTCCTGTACGACGCTACGGGCAGAAAATGGGCCAAAAAAGGAATCGACAACCACACGCGCATGTACATAGGCAACATAGAATATTTCAAAGGAAAATTGGAACACATCGCCTTCCCCGATGGCCGCCTCGTGCCGGAATACGACGAGAACGATCAGTTTCTGGGTACTTACCGGCCGGAGTACTTCCGCACCGACCACTTGGGCAATACCCGCCTCATCTTCTCAGACTTCAACCGCGACATGATCATCACCACTAAGGACGATCCCGAAACACTGGAGGATGAGACGGAAATCACCGCCGAGCACCACTACTACCCGTTTGGACTAAGCCATGCGGGGCCGTGGTACGCGAGCGTGGCGCCGGAGAATAAGTACCGCTACAATGGGAAAGAGTGGAATGAGGACGGGGGGCTAGATTTGTATGATTTCGGTAACCGCTGGCAAGACCCGACGCTGGGACGGTTTACTACGGTGGACAGGTTTGCGGAGAAGTATGCCTTCCAGTCGGCTTATGTGATGGCCGCCAATGACCCGATGAAATTTGTGGATGTGAATGGGGATAGTATAAAAATAGGGGCGGTTGCATATATTCCAAGAATGCAACAATCTGATGAATACGACGAGTTTACAAATAATTCAATTGAAGCCCTCAACTTTATTCTTGATAACGGGGGCAAAAAACACATCAATAAACTTGCAGCCTCGGATAGAATATATAAAGTAAAAAATTCTAATGAATTAGGGACTAACACCTTCGAACCTATTTCTGATTACGGGGGCGAAATAAAATTTAACGATAAGGAAGCAATCGAGTATGCTGATGGCAAAATTATGACTGCCGTAACTATCCTTGCACATGAAATTGAACATGCTTTTAAAAACGAGACATTAGTTGAAAAGGCTATAAAAACTGGCAATTTTGACAAGCTGTATCAGTTTCAATCTCCAGAACCAGATTCGAAGGCGAAAGTAAAAGAGGAGAATCGTGCGATGAAAGGTTTAGAGAGAAAGATTGCGTCAGTCTTAAACCAGCATATCAGAAGCTCTTATGATGAAAAACCTGTTGATAGGTTTACTACTTCTGGCCCTTTAAAAAAGATATGATATGAAATGCAATAGTTTGCTCCGAGTAATGTTGTTCCTTATGGCCTTTTCCAAAGTCTATTCACAGGATTCAATATATTACAGACCACAGATATCAACAGGAAAAGCATTAGAATTTAAAATAGATGGAATCAATTCCTTTTTATTCGATTCAAATCTCACCAGAAAATACATGCAGCCAATAAAGTCTAATAAATACAAATATTATTGGAGAATTGACACCTGCGAAATAGTTACCATTGAGAAAGAAGTTAAAAATTATTTGATAAAACACTACAATGAGGTTGTGGTTAATAAGTATCCTCATTATATACGACAATATTTTCCATTCATCAACAAAAAAGGAGAAATGATTATCATAATTACGTTGTCTTTTTTAAATGAAGAAGAACAAATAGATGTAATGGAACGACTTTCATTATTCCCCAGATATGTTTTTGATGACAATGTTAATTTTAATTATCTTTCCCTTAGGTTTAATTACACCAATAGGTCATGGGGAGAGACTGTTCAGAAAAAGCCTTCGAGATCACCGTGATCGCTTTCCCCGCTGCCGTGGAGTCTTCCACCACAAAATAATCAAAAAAACAACTGCTGGTAGCGTGGGACGCTATAAGACCTCCCCGCTACCCCTATCACCTCGTCTTCAGACGAGTAGGGAAAACACTTCATTTTAGCACTAAAACGCCTATCTTCGCACCATGCCGCACCGCAACCGCACCCGCCTCACTTTCTCCGACTTCAATCAGGACGAGGTGATTTCGTGGAAGCTACCGAACAGCGGGCCTGCCGCGCAGGAGAGCGAGATCACGTCGGAGAATCATTACTACCCGTTTGGCCTCAGCCAGCGGGGGCCCTGGTATGCGAGCGTGGCGCCGGAGAATAAGTACCGCTACAACGGCAAGGAGTGGAATGAGGAGTGGAGGCTGAATATGTACGACTATGGCGCAAGGGGGTATATGCCAGATTTGGGGAGATGGGGCGGAGTGGATGCGCTGGCTGAAGTTATCCCCTCACACACGGTTTATGCTTATACATTCAATAACCCCATTATTTTCTCGGATCCTACTGGAATGATGGGCGAGCGTGGGGGGCCAAAAAGGAGATCGCTTTTTGATCGGCTGGAGGAAGAGTATGGGGCGAAGCATGGTGAAGAATGGATACCGGGTACAGATGATAAAGGCAATATCATACTTACAGCTGAAAAAGGGGACAATCATCAAACTTTAATGACTTTTTTTGGAGATAAAGCGAATGCTTCAGATTTCCTTCCGAAATGGGCATTAAATGAAAATGTCTCATTTAATGAGGGAGATGTAATAAAGCTTGATGAAAGCAATATATTTTCATTAACTTTTTATTATTACTATAAATATAATGAAGAGTTTAAGAATAAAGAAAATTATGACTGCAAAGAACTCTGCAGGGGGTGTAATTCAAAATGTCGCATCAGGCAGCATTTTTTAACAGCTTCCTAATGAGTTCGTACCTGTTGTTTTTGTATGCCACCCTCAGTTTTATCATACTGTCGCATCCGGCGTTTGCCCACCGCTGACCACTTCTTTTCATTCTGACCTGCAACAGTGTTCGGTGAGCAGATTCAATGGCACCACTTCCAATCATCCAGCCTTTTTGACGGTACTGCAGGTAGTCCATTTGATGTTGATGATTTTCGAGGTAGCCGATTAGTGTCTGGATTTCGTCATTAGAGCCCACTAAAGCCTTGACTTCCGTGATAACATCTTTGACCCGGCTATTCAGCAGTGCTTCTTTTTGTTTAGCCATCCACAGGTGCTGGTCTTTGGGAGCTACTGATGCCAGCTTTTCACACACGTGGAAAATATCAATTATGTGTGTGGCTTTGTCATATCGCTCGGCAATCCACTGACCAATCCAAGTGGCTCCATCTGTTACAAATATCTTCTTGCAGGCACTCTCCGGCGGCAACATTTGCTCAAAATTTGTTGTGAAATGGGTGTAATGTCCTCGCTTAGCAACATAATTAGATTCTTTCATCCTCCACCTATGCTCTTCATTGTCAATAAAATGCTTTGCTTGGAACAACCGCCCTACTTTCGTTTCCTGCCAGCCGTTGTCTGTAAAAACCATAGAGCCGTCGACCATCGCATATACTTCTTCACTTTCCTTGCATTGAGCTTCCAACAACCCTTTGCATGGCTCATTCAAAGCGCTTTCATCCAAATTTTCTGCCACGTTTTGACACGTCCGATATACTTGGCTTTGATTGACGGCTATACCCAACAAAGAAGATATCCGATCGGGTACGTCCCCAAATACTTCCACGCAGCCGAGCTCCGCCAGTTTCTCTTGTAAAAATGGACTCGTACGCTGACCCAACACTGGCCCACTAAAAGGATGTTTCTTGCTCACTTCGATAATCCCGAATCGTGTCCGAATTTTGTTTTTTTTCGACGGTCTTTGCCTACTTCACTTATCTTCCGTTCCATTACCGATCGACCCAAATCCAGCATGATTTGCTCAAAACGCTTCTCAAATTCGTAAAAATCTTTCTCTTGATCCAACGATTCCAATTCGGGCCAATGCGACAAGGCTAACGATACATATTCTTCTTTGGTCATCTTTTATCAATGTGATTTTAGTGCTCAGCTAAGGTACAAATTCTTTACACAGTGCGACATTTTGAATTACACCCCCCAGTATATTATCAGTGCGGGAACTTCACTCGGCTTTGCTGCCTGGTGGCGGTTGCAACATACGAGAGGATACAAGCCGTTTACTACCAAAATTGTGGTAGAGACCTATATTACAGGGAAATTGAACTAAATACGATGTAAATTAAGTATCATTAGTGTCGGAGCGACTGTTCGTCAAGTCGCTCCGATGTAGCTCCAATTCAAACATTGTAAAACTGCCGACCATGAAAAATGCCCTTTTTCTGCTTAAACCGCTTACCATCATACTCATAGTCTCCCTGCACACATCCTGCAAACCGGACACGAAACCGGCAAAGGCAGCACAGGAAGCTTTCGCCATCACTCCGCTAACCATGATGAATAAAACGGGGCTTTTCCATGCAAGAGGGGAAGATCATCCATACAAAGCTGAATACTATATTGTTTCCGGCTTTCAGGATGATCTTGCCACTGAAACCGTCATTGATAGCTTTATGTGCTCTAATATAGCCGGAGATTTTAAAAATTTTCATAATTACTCCGTTACATTTTACAAAGAATCAGCGATTACCAATATTAAAGCGCTCACCCAAAATCCAAAGGACTTTGATCGCTACTCTTTTAGCAGCGATCGTTTGTATCAATACAACTGGGAATACGGAAAATTTCTCTGGGTGAATAAAATAAGAGGGGAAGATAATCCTGCGACCCGCTTCACGTCTCCCTGCCTTGAATGAGCGCAAGAATGGGTCAACACGTTGTTTCAAGTTTAAGCCGCAGAAGCGGCCGTAACTTGAAACTACTCTATTGGTACGCTGTGGCGTACCTAACCCGGAGGGTTTCTCTGTCCGCAGGATGTGATAAAAGCGGCCCTCCGGGCCAGGCAGTCACAGACTGCGGGATGTAGGCGTTTCAAGTTACCCCCGCCGAGCGGGGCTTACATAGAATACGCTCCCGGGTGCGGCCCCACGAGCGGCGGCAGCGGCGGCACTACGGGCAGTCCGGGGAATGTCTTCAACCCATCGGGCAACTGGTTTGGCAGCGGCGGCGGCTCGAACGGAAGCGGCGGAGTAAGTGGCGCACCTTCTACTAACTCCATTCACACGCATCCTTTCCTCGCAGCCTTATGGCAGCACTGTGTTCAGGTAGAACTGGCCGCAAACGGAGAAAACCCCGGGTTCAGTTTTACGCCGGAACAACTTCAGCAATGCCAACAGTTGACGTTGATGGTCTCCCAATTACTCATTACTCCTGACCATCTGGCCTGGCTTGTCCAAAACGACCTTACTGCATTTCAGGCTATTGCCAATTATCTGGCCTCCCCCAATCTCACCGCTTTTGAACGGCAGGCGCTCAGTGCTTATGCCGCACTTGTAGCCACCGGACAAACCACGCTCCCACTGCGTCAGTTTATGACGCTGTACTCCTTGGTGTACCAGCAGCTTACACCTGCATTGGGCTTAACCGCAGATGAGGCTTTTCATTTGCTGGGCGAGGACAATGGGGCATTGGCACAGGAGATAAAACTGTTTTTAGAGGAAGCCGCATCAACACAAGACCAAGCTGAAATAGAAGCGGCGCAGGTCGCTGCCAATATTTTGATTGATCTTTCCATGGTGAATCGGGAAAACGGCCCCTTTGACATTGCATACCAAGGTGTCATGGATCAGTTTGCTCCTTTGTTTCCAGAGGAGCAGTTGGATGAATGCTGTATAGGTGCCAATCCTTTCACTGATGGTGTAAGGCTTTATCTCAACGCTCGCGAAGAGGCTTTCATGTTAAGGACTGCCAACCCCGGCTGGTCGGAGAGGAAAATTTGGCTCGAGGCATTTAAAAGAGCCTATCTTGATGCGACTCACACCGCCTTGGACATTCTCGGGCTGTTTCCCGGATTAGGTGAACCGGCCGATCTTATAAACGGGGTTCTTTACACCATTGAAGGCGATGGTACAAATGCCCTGCTGAGTTACGGGGCTGCCATACCATTTGCCGGATGGGTAGCTACCGGCGCCAAATATGCTACCATCCTCATTAAGATAGGCAATAAAACCTACAAGCTCAAAAACTATGTGGATGCTGCCGGAAAAGTATATTTTTCGCACCAAGGCAAGCTCAGGAAAATTTTGGGCATGGGACCCGCCGCCTCCGATCTCAGACAGGCGCATCATATTGTGCCGGAAGCACTATGGGAAAATCCGCTTGTTCAAAAAGCCGCCAAGTCAGGCGATGGAAGCAAGGTCTTCCACATGAATGGGCCACACAATGGGGTACCGGTACCGAATACAAGGCATAATGGGAGCCATCCTGCATACAGTCAAGAAATTGAAGCCGAATTACTTAGATGGGATGACGCATACCCAAACGCAACTCCCGATCAAGCTGCTCAAAGGCTCCGCCAATGGCAGCAGACATTAAAAAGTCAAATAGAAAACAGTACCCAGCACATAAATGATATTATTCCACCTCAAATACCACCTTTATAGTGATAACGATGAAGCAACGAAGCAAACAATTTAGCTTTGTTGCCTTTTCTTCATTTTCAAAAACAAATGATATGAACTGGTATATTATTGCAAAAACAACCAATTATCAGATTGCAGGTACAGCCGTGCCACAAACGGAAGCACTGCCAACCGACAAGCCTTATTCAATATCCGTTTACAATGATTACAAGCGAAGTCCAGCACCCGAAAATCTTTTCGTACCCAAGTTCAAGCTCCGCTACAGGGCTAAGCTTATAGATTTGACCAATGTCGGTTTTCTTGGATTCCCAACTCAATCCATCATTTCTGAAAATTTTTTATCTGTATTGAAAAACTTCCATAGCCCTCCATATCAGGCATTCCCAACAAGTGTATTTGATAGAAAAGGAATAGAGCATCCTTACTTTGTGTTCATGCAAAATGCGCCACAATTTCATGTAACAGATTATGCCCGTTCGGTATTTTCCAGAATTGCCGGAATGAAGGAAAACGGATACGAGTATATTTTTGAAGACTTTCAAGCGTCTGGTTTTGATGAGGTTTTGCAGCTAAAAGGGGTGGATGCAAGTGCATTGTACATCAAGGAAGACATTGAATGGGATTTTTTCCTGCTTGCCGCGCCCCCTTTTCTTTGGATGGTTAACGAAAAAGTAGCTGAGGCACTCCGGACCGCCAACATCACAGGCATCTGCCTTATCCCTTTCCAGCAGGGCGACGACTTTGTTTACGAACGACTGTTTGCCAAAGCTCAACGCATTGAAGGAACATAAGAAAGAAATGGAAAGTTGGTTTTATATTTCCCCAATGCCACTCCAGATCAAGCGGCACAAAGCCTGCGAACTTGGCAGCAGGCATTAAAAAATCAAATAGAAAACAGCACTCACAATATAAACGACATCATTCCTCCTCAAATACCACCTTTATAGTGATAACGATGAAGCAACAAAGCGATTTTTTAGCTTTGTTGCTTCTTCTTCAACAATCTCTCATCTAAATAAAATGATATGAACTGGTATATTTTAAGACATTCTATGAATAGCAAAGTTATGGGGAGCCCACTTATACAGGTACGCGGGCTACACTCCGCAGAAATCCCATATAGAGATGATATTGCAAAATATTTGTATGAACCTATTCCGGGGAATATAAAAGTTCCCAATTTCAAATTAGAATACAGGGCAAAGCTAACAGATTTGATTAAACATGGAGGGGATTTCGATACTGCATGCTTGCTACTCAACCAAAGACTGCTGGAAATACTTACCCTTTTTCATACTCCAACACAAAGGGTATTTCCCACCTGCGTTATTGATCGAAAGAATAATTCGCATCCGTATTATATGCTGATGCAAAATGGACAATTCGACATCGTAGATTATAATCGTTCCATTTTTCGGGGCATTAAAGAAATGATTGTCAAAGAAAATGGATTTGAATATGTGTATGAGGATTTTAAGGCAAATAACTTTGAAGACCGACGCGATCGAAGAGGTATTGGCGCTGTAGAGTTGTACATCAGAGACGACATTAAATGGGATTTTTTCCTGTTGGGTAATACCCCTTTTCTATGGATGGTCAATGAAAAAGTAGCCGATGCGCTCCAGACAGTCAATATCACCGGCATCTGCCTCATCCCGTTTCAGCAGGGGGATGATTTTGTAAATGACGACATTGTTTCTAAAGCGATGCGTGCGGAAGGATTAAAATGATTGGCGGCATTTTCACTAAATGGATGAGATTGCTTATTTTCACCACCACAAAAAACTACATCTTATGCGCAAACTTCTTCCCATTATCCTTTCCCTTTTTTGCCTCCCCCTTTTTGCCGGGATAGAGGTAGAGTATGCCTTGCTGGTGGACGAGGACGTGCCCGAGGTCATGCTTCAATTCCTGCCGCAGCGCATCTTCATCGGCATTCATGAGAAGGATGTGATCGTGCGCGGCGAGTACATGGGCGGGCGGGCTGCCGATTACGACCTGCATCCCGCCGGCGATGCCTTCTGGTACCAATGCCGGGGCAAAGACGAGGCCATACAGCAACCGTTCACCGGCGCTACCGATATCATCTACACGGACGACCCGCCCGTTACCATCGCAGACCTGCCCTGCAAACGCGCCATCGCCATTGTGGACGGCGACAGCATAGACATCTACTACACCGACGTCTTCGGGGTGGACTTCTGCCAGATAGCTGCGATCCGGGGCTTTGCCATGTACTACTCCAAAACGGTTAACGGTCTGGAGGTCACTTATCAGGCCGTGCGCTTCAAACCCGGCAATTTTCCTCCCGCCATGTTCGACCTGTCCACCCGCAGGATCACGCCCTACAAACCGCCTAAGGAAGACAGGTACAACGCCCGGAGCAAATTCTTTATCGGCAAACCTGCACCGGCCATTACAGGGCGCACGCTTTCCGGCAAAAACATTGATGCCGAGTATCTTCAAGGCAAGGTGGTAGCGCTCAATTTCTGGTTCACTACCTGCCCGCCCTGCCGCCAGGAAATCCCTGTACTCAATGTGCTGGCCGCCCGTCATGCTGTCCGCGAAGATGTGGTGTTTATCGGAATTGCTTTAGATGATGAGTACCGCCTGGCGCGGTTTTTAGAAAATACGCCGTTTATATATAACATCATTCCCAGCGGCTCCACCGCTGCTTCCCGGCATAGAGTGAATGCTTACCCCACCAATATCGTCATAGACCGGCAAGGCAATATCGCCGAGTATATCGTGGGCTTTGCAGAGGATATAGATCAGCGCTTAGATGCGGCTATTCGGAAGGCTTTGCAAAAGAAATAAATGAAGATTTGTTTGGCCGCTGCGCAAACGGGCAGAGGGCATTCCTCCTTCGCTCGCTCCGGCGAGCTTCGGCGGATGAAAAGGGCAGAGCGCTTAGCGTGCTGCGGCTCACTCCCGGTCTAAAAAATTGCGCCGGCGCTCGGCCTTTGTTTTTTCAAACACATCGCGCTCGAAGAAGTACGGCTCGTCCAATGACTTGGGTTCCTCTTCCCAGGAGTAGCGCGGCGGTTGCTCGTCGGTTTCTTTTTTGTTTTTAAACCAAAAGGCCGTGAATATCCCGACTACTGCGCCCAACAGGTGGCTCTCCCAGGAAATGCCTTCCTCGCCCGGAAAAATGCCCATAAACATAGAGCCGTAGTACATCAGCACGATGAGCGCCAGGATAATGGACTTGATGTTGCGCCGGAAAATGCCGCTCCAAAATATAAATGCCACTAAGCCATATACCACGCCGCTGGCGCCCACATGCCATACCGAGCGCCCGAAGGTCCACACCGCAGCGCCGGTGAGCAAATAGATCATGGCAAACGAAGACCAGGCGATGCGCCGGTAGAAGTAAAAAAGAATAAACGTGAGGGCCAATAGCGGCGGCAAATTGGAAAACAAGTGCCCCCAACTGCCGTGCAACAGCGGCGCCGCCACAATGCCTTGCAGTCCTTCTGTATGCCTCGGATAAATACCCCACGACAAAGGCGGGAAACCGGTGACGACCCTCAAAAGATGCAGCGTTGCGGTGGTGGCGCCGAGTTGAAGGGCAAAAACCAAACTGTGCCGAAAACGGCCGGGACGTTTGTTTTCCATAGTGGTGGCAGTTGTAGCGCCTGTTGTTTGGGGGCAGGCGCTATGCCCTTCCCGTCAGGCCAATACTTTAACCATTTTCAGTATGCTCGGGTTTATTTCAAAGTTGTGTTTGATGGCCTGTTCAAAGGGCGTGTAAACAATCTGGCGGTTGATCTCTCCGATCATCACACCCCGTTGGCCTTCCAAGAGTGCATACACCGCCGACATGCCCATACGGCCGGCCCGCACGCGCTCCATGCAGGTGGGGCGGCCGCCGCGCTGTACATGGCCCAATACCGTTACTTTAACGTCCACCGGATTGGTGAGGCGTTTCTTCACTTCTTCCGCCACCTGGAAAGCGCCGCCGGCATCGTCGCCTTCGGCTACCACCACAATGCTCGAATTTTTCTTTTTGGTAAAACCATCTTCCAGACGGGCCACTAAGTCGTCCAAATCGGTGTGAAACTCCGGTATCAAAATGTCCTCCGCCCCGGTAGCCAGGCCCGACAGCAGCGCGATGAACCCGGCGTCGCGGCCCATCACTTCCACAAAAAACAAGCGGCCGTGCGCGTTGGCGGTGTCTTTTATGTTGTCAATGGCAGCCATGGCCGTATTGATGGCGGTATCGTATCCGATGGTATAATCGGTGCCGTAGAGGTCGTTGTCTATGGTGCCGGGGCATCCCACAATGGCGAGGTCGGGGTATTCCTGCATAAAAACATTGGCGCCGGTAAAGGTGCCGTCGCCGCCGATGGCTACCAAACCGTCTATGCCCCTAGCCTTGAGGTGTTCGTAGGCTTTGCGCCGTCCTTCTGCGGTGCGAAAATCAGCGCTGCGCGCCGACAGGAGAATGGTGCCGCCCAACTGAATGATGTTGCTCACCGAGTGGCCGTTCATTTCAACAAAGTCATTTTCGATCAGCCCCTGAAAACCGCGATAGATACCGCTCACCTGCAAGCCTTCGTAGAGGGCCGTGCGCACCACGGCGCGAATGCACGCGTTCATGCCGGGTGAATCGCCGCCGGAGGTGAATACTGCGATGTGTTTCATGCTTTTTTGTTTTAGCTACGAGCTATTAATTGTGAGCTACGAGTTTCCTATATATACTCGAACCACGCCCTGGCGTGGTCGCAGCTTTTTGTTATGACCTGATTAGTTGCCGGCGATCACCGAAGGTATCTGCGTTGTACCAATTGCACAAAATCCTGCGCCGTTTCCACGCGCTCTTCCTGGAGCCAGTCGTACTGTTCTGCCAGATTGACCAACAGCCCTTTGGCCTCGTCCATGTCTTCAAACCGGTCGAGCGTGCGCACGCTTTCATTGAAAGCGTTTTGGTCTTTTCCGAACAGATCGTTGATGTACAGCAGGCGGTCGTTGATGGCAAATGCCTTGGTGAGATCGGCAATAGGCTGTGCGCTGAGCTTATCGGAAAGGTCGGAGCCTGATTTTCGGTTGAACAGGCTGGAATACGCAGAAGCGGACCTTGAAGTCGTGGGCGCTTTGGGCGGCTGGGGCGCCGGTTTAGGCGGCGCCGGGGCAGGCGTTTCCACTTTCGGCGAGGGGGGCGGGACCGTTTGTACCGGTTTCGGCGGCGGGGCTACTACGGTCGGGGTTTCTCTCGGCGGAGCGGGCGTGGGGGGCGCTACAACGGGGCGCGGTTGCGGCTGCGGCGCCGGCGGCGCAATCGGCTGTTGTGCAGGCTGCCCTTGCTGTAATGCTAAAAATACTTCGTACAATTGCCGGATGTAGCCGAGCATCAGATCGCGTTCGATGGGCGAAATGGTACCCGGCGTCGCGTTTATGTTGCGCCACATCGCGTTGATTTTCTCAAGGAGAATCTGTGCTTGTTGGAAATTCATGAAATAAAGAAGTTGATTGTCAAAATGTTGCAAACTAAACATTGCGGGCGCAAATATATTTAAGTTTGCCGGATTGCGAATCTTCCTCTAACTTAGCTTTTAGTGAAATTATTATTCCAATGTTTCTCGAACCACACTTCAAAGGACAGCGCAGCGGGTGGATAGAAGTCATCTGCGGCTCCATGTTTTCGGGCAAAACCGAAGAACTCATCCGGCGGCTCAAGCGCGCGAAAATTGCCAATCAACGGGTAGAGATTTTCAAACCGCGCTTAGATACCCGCTACGACGACAGCCGCGTGGTGTCGCACGATGCCAATTCCATTCTTTCCACCCCGATAGACCACTCTACCAAGCTGCTTAGCCTCGCGGAAGGATTCGAAGTGATCGGCATTGATGAAGCTCAGTTTTTCGACCTGGAACTGCCCACGGTGTGCCAGGAACTGGCCCTGCGCGGAACCCGCATTATCGTGGCCGGATTAGATATGGACTATCGCGGCAAGCCCTTCGGCCCCATGCCGGATCTGCTGGCCGTGGCGGAATACATCACGAAAGTGCATGCCATCTGCCCGCATTGCGGCAACCTCGCCACCCATTCCTATCGCCTTTCTCAAGACAAGTCAGATGTGCTCCTCGGCGAAAAAGACCACTACGAACCCCGCTGCCGCACCTGTTACAGCATGGGCAACATTCTGAGTTTGCACCCGTAAAGCAATGGATTTTTGAAATTCTTAAGCCTGCACCTGCAAACAATCCTGCACCTTGCTAATTCCTTCCTGCGTATCGGAAAGAACGATGAGTACATCATTTTCCGCAATGACCGTGGAACCGTTCGGGGTTATGTATTTATTACCTCTTTTAATCATGGCAATGATGGCCGTTTTGGGAAAGCCCAAGTCCACTATTTTTTTGCCGGCAGCAAAAGCATCGCTGCTGATTTCGATTTCCTGCATCACGGTTTTAGGGTGTTCCGACAAAAACGCATCCGTGGGCGCTAAACGTTTGACTTTTTCCGGCAATGCAACGTGCAGCCATTTTGCCAAAAGAGTAAGCGTCGTGCCCTGAATCAGTACGGAAGTGAGCGAAATGAAAAATACGACATTGAAAATCATATTCGCCTTCTCTATTCCAGCCAATAACGGGTAGGTGGCAAATACGATGGGAACAGCCCCCCGAAGACCTACCCAGGAAATGTAAAAACGCCTTCGGTTTTTCATTTTGAACGGCAACAGGCTGATAAACACACTCAAAGGACGGGCCACAAAAATCAAAAAAAGAGAAATAAGCAGCCCGATGCCGATAACCGGAATGATTTGGGTAGGATAAACGAGCAGCCCCAACGTGAGGAACAATACAATTTGCATCAGCCAAGCCAGACCGTCGAACATTTTCAGGATGGTCTTTTTGTGAATTAAATCCTGATTGCCCAAATAAACGGCGCATATATACACCGCCAAAAAGCCGTTGCCGCCGACAAAGTCGGTAGCGGAAAACGTAACAAACATCAATGCAATGACCAATACCGGGTAAAGCCCCTCAAAATCCAGCTTGATCCGATTGATGATAATTTTGCTCAGCCGGCCGAACAAAAAACCCGCCAGGCCGCCCAAAATCATCTGCTGAAAAAACAACGGAATGAGGGAATAAATGCTCAGATTTTGGTTTACCACCAACCCGAGGAAAGCGATGGTCAGTACATACGCCATTGGGTCATTGCTGCCGCTTTCCAACTCTAAAGTAGGGCGCAAATTGGCTTTAAGCGCCAGGCTTTTGGATCTCAAAATAGAAAACACCGCTGCCGCATCCGTGGAGGATACAATAGAACCGAGCAATAAGCTTTCGTAAATCGTGAAGTCCGTGATATACCAAACAAATACCCCCAGCGACACGGCGGTGAGCACAACGCCAAGCGTTGAGAGCGTAAGCCCTTGCCACAAGATCGGTTTTACATAACTCCAATTCGTATCGAGGCCGCCTGAAAAAAGGATGAAATTGAGCGATACGATGCCGATAAACTGCGCTGCCTTGGGATCGTCGAAACGAATGCCGCCGATGCCGTCAGAACCGGCCAGCATGCCGATGGCCAGAAAGAGCACCAAGGTCGGCACACCAAATCTGTAAGACGTTTTACCGACAACAATGCTGATGAACAGTAGTATGGAGCCTACCAGGAGTATATTCTCAATCGTCAGATTCATTCGCTTGTTTCAATTTGTGCAGTATCCTTAGTTCTACACCTCCACTGTTTCCTCCTCCTCCTCCACAATCACCAGCGTATTCGCTTTTTCACTCGAAAAATAAGAATACACCGCCGGAATGACAAACAGGGTGAGCAACGAAGAAAATGCCATACCCGCCACTACAACGATGCCCATAGAAACCCGGCTCCCGGAACCCGACCCCAACGCCAGTGCAATGGGCAATGTGCCGAGAATGGTGGAGAGGCTCGTCATCAAAATAGGCCGGAAGCGCGCCACGGCGGCATCTTGTATGGCTTCGAGTTTGCTCAGCCCCTGCTCTTTTCTTTGGTTGGCAAACTCCACAATGAGGATGCCGTTTTTGGCCACCAAACCCACCAGCATGATGATACCGATCTGACTGAATATGTTGAGCGTAGCGTCAAAATACCACAAGGCGAGCAGCGCGCCGGCCATGGCCAGCGGTACCGTAAAGAGGATAATGAAAGGATCCCGGAAGCTCTCAAACTGCGCCGACAACACCAGAAAAATGAGGATGAGCGCCAGGCCGAAAGCGAAGAGCAAACTGGACGAACTTTCCTGAAAATCTTTGGATTGCCCGGAAAGCGCGGTGAGGAAGGTATCATCCAATACCTGATCGGCTACTGCTTCCATGGCGTCAATGCCGTCGCCGAGCGTTTTGCCGGGCGCCAGGCCGGCCGATACGGTAGCGGCGATGAAGCGGTTGTAGCGGTAGAGCGCCGGCGGGGCGCTGCTCTCTGTTATGGAAATGAGGTTGTCCAATTGGATCATCTGGCCCCGGTTGTTGCGCACATACAGCCGGCGCAGGTCGGCAGGTTTGTTGCGGTCTTCGCGCTGTACCTGCCCGATGACCTGATACTGCTTTCCGTTGAGAATGAAGTAGCCGAAGCGCGAGCCGCTGAACGCCAACTGGAGGGTTTGCGCCACATCGAGCATAGACACGCCGAGGTCTTGCGCTTTTTGGCGGTCAATGCGCACGTCAATTTCCGGTTTGTTGAATTTCAAATCTACATCCACAATGGTGAAAGTGGGGTTCTGACGGGCAACAGCCAGAAAATCGGGTAAAACGGATTTGAGTTTTTCAAAACTCGGCGCCTGGATGACAAACTGTATGGGAAGACCACCCCGGCGCCCCCCCACACTGATGGTCGGCTCCTGAGTGATAAATATCCGCGCTCTGGTCTGGTCGCGTATTATCGGCATCAAATCGTCCATGATTTGCTGCTGGCTGCGCGGCCGCTTGTCTGCATCTTTGAGAATGATATTGACAAAGCCGTTGTTGGCGGCCGAGGTAGCGCCGAATCCCGGCGCCGTCACAGAGGTGATGCCATCCTTCTCGTTTCCGACCTCCCGATTGACTAAGCGGTACAGGTCCATCACCACCGAATCCGTAAATTCAAAGGTGGAGCCTTCGGGAGCAGATATCACCGCCCGCAGGCGGCTGCGGTCTTCATTGGGCGCCAGCTCGGAAGGAACCCGGCTGCCAAAGAAAAAAATCATTCCCACTGCCAGCCCCATGACGACAAAAGCCATCCAGCGCACGCGAAAAAAGGCGACGAGCGCTCCGCGGTACAACCGGTTGAGCCACAAAAAAAACGGTTCTGTGACGCGGTAAAACCAAGGCTCAACGGCTCTTTTTTTCAAAATGCGCGACGAAAGCATGGCCGTGAGCGTAAGCGCCACAAAGGACGATATGAGCACCGAACCGGATATGACCGCTCCAAACTCGCGAAACAACCGACCGGTAAGCCCTTGCAGAAATATTACCGGAAGGAACACCGCCACCAAAGTGACCGTGGTGGAAATAACGGCAAAGAAAATCTCCCGCGAACCCGTCAATGCCGCTTGCAACGGCGCTTTCCCGGCCTCTATCTTGGCATAAATATTTTCGAGCACCACAATGGCATCATCCACCACCAAACCGATGGCCAATACGATGCCCAGCAAGGTGAGCACATTGATAGAAAAACCGGCCAAATACATCACGAAGAAAGACCCGATCAACGAAATGGGAATGGCCAGCACGGGAATGATGGTCGTGCGCCAGTCGCGCAGAAACAGGAAGATGATGAGCACCACTAAGCCGAAGGCTAAGTAGATCGTTTGCTCCACCTCTTTGATCGAAGAACGGATATATTGAGTGGTATCAAAACCGATGGAAACCTGAAGGTCCTGAGGAATGTCTTTTTTGATTTGCTCCAAGCGCTTATACACCTCATCCGCTATTTCGATGTGGTTGGTGCCCGGCTGCGGTTGTATGGCATTGCCCACCATCGGCTTGCCGTCGCGGCGCAACACAGTACGCATGTTTTCGGGCGCCAGTTCGGCATATCCCAGGTCGCGGAAACGCACTAAGCTACCTCCTTCTTCTTTGATAATGAGTTTGTTAAAATCCTCCGGGCTGCTCATTCGGCCCTGGGTGCGCACCGTCAGTTCGGTGTTGGCGCCTTCCACCATGCCGGAAGGCAATTCGATGTTTTCCCGTAGCAGGGCTGCTCGCACGTCTAAAGGAGTGAGTTGGTAAGCGGCCATTTTGCCGGGGTCCAGCCACAAGCGCATGGAGTATTTCTTTTGCCCCCATATCTGGATGGCGCTTACGCCGGGAATGGTTTGCAAACGCTCTTTGAAGATGTTTTCTGCAATTTCACTCAACTCCAGCAGGGAGCGCTCTTCGCTGAAGATGGTAATAAACACAATGGGTGAACCGTCCGCATCAGCTTTCGACACCACCGGCGGGTCGGCATCTACCGGGAGCAGGCGCACCACCTGGGACACTTTATCGCGCACGTCGTTGGCGGCAGCTTCCAAATCGGCGCCCAGCGTAAATTCAATGGTGATGGTGCTGCGCCCGTTGCTGCTCGTGGAGGTAATGCTGCGTATGCCGGCAATCCCGTTTACGGCGCCCTCTATCGGCTCCGTGATTTGCGACTCAATGATGTCCGCATTGGCGCCTGTATAACCGCATGACACCGTGATGATCGGCGGCTCTACGCTCGGATATTCCCGAACACCCAAAAATTGCATACCGATAAGCCCGAACAATACAATGACCACCGACATAACGATGGATAATACAGGGCGCTGAATGCTGACGGATGATAGACTACTCATGCTGCTGAAGATTTTGAAAACAAAACAAAACCACTCCTACCTTTACGATGCCGCTTCAATAAGAAGCGATAAAGATAGAGAACAATTTAGCAGATGAATGGATCAGAATTATTGCTCCGCCGGAAAAATTCGGTTTAGTCTTCCTGTTGCCTCCGGTCTTATTTGTGTAAAAATGCCGAGTACATCCACACTAATTTTTCCTGTGCGCGTATGTAATCGCTCATGAGGGCGTTAGTGCCTTCGTCTTCCGCTTCGGCGGAAAGGGCGAGCAGTTCGCGCTGTATGGTGATGATGATTTTGAACGAGTTGAGGATGTCTTCCACTGCTTGCAGCCCGTCCGACACAAAGGTGCTTTCATGTATGTGCGAGTGTTTGCGATAGTCTGAGTAGTTGTGTTGCGGCGAGTGGCCCAACGTGAGGATGCGCTCGGCTACTTCGTCTATTTTCAGCAGCAAATCGTTGTACAGTTCTTCAAACTTGAGGTGCAATTCGAAAAACTTATCGCCCCGGATGTTCCAGTGATAGCCTCTTGTGTTTTGATAAAAAATGGAATAATTGGCCAGCAAGGCATTGAGTTTTTCCGCCAGTTGCTGCGCTTTTTGCGTGTCGAGTCCTATTGCATTGAGTGTACCCATGATATTATTTATTTTCCGCAAAGGTAGCGGTTTAGTCGTTGATTCCCGGTGACGGGTGTCACTGGAGTGTATAATAAATTACACCGCTGATGGCATCGTCCGGCGGTTTTTCGGTTTCCCGACCTATCCATAATTGCCTTTCGGTAAGATGTTGCCGCCGCCTGCATTTCCTGCCGATATGTTATCTTCGCCCACTTCAAACTACTTTGTATGAAACAGATTGCCTGCCTGCTCTTGTCGCTCTTTGTCGTTTCCGGTGTTGCTGCTCAACACAACGAAACAGACATGGACGCGCTGTTTATCAAAAAAATACATGCTCAGGCGCTCAACGACGGGCGCTGTTACGAGTGGCTCACACAACTCACCACCGTAGCGCCGGGCCGCCTCGCCGGTTCGCCGGCTGCCGCTGCTGCCGTGGAATATACGCGCTTCATTTTGGACACTTTAGGCTTGGATACCGTGTGGCTTCAGCCCTGCATCGTGCCCTATTGGGTGCGCGGCGATAAAGAGCAGGTGCGCATCGTCAATTCGCGCAAGATGGGCAGCATAGAACTCCGCGCCCTGGCATTGGGCAATTCGCTCGGCACCGGTCCGCAGGGACTTACCGCCGAAGTGGTAGAAGTGCGCAGCCTCAGTGAAGTGGACAGCCTCGGCCGGAAAGGCGTGGAGGGCAAAATTGTTTTTTATAACCGCCCGATGGACCCTACCTCCGTCAACACGTTCGCGGCGTATGGCGGCGCGGTGGATCAGCGCGGCGCAGGGGCCGGGCGGGCGAGCAAATATGGCGCCGTGGGCGTACTCGTGCGCTCCATGACCACCCGCATTGACCACATCCCTCACACCGGCGGCATGAGCTATCCGCCCGACGTAAAACCCATTCCCGCCATCGCCATCAGCACCGCCGACGCCGAACTGCTCAGCGCCGTCCTGCGCGAAGAACCGGTGCGCGTGTATATGCGCTCTACCAGCCAAATGATGCCCGATCAACTGACCCACAATGTCATCGGCGAAATTCGCGGCAGCGAGTTCCCCGATGAAATCATTCTCGTAGGCGGGCATTTGGATTCCTGGGACGTAGGCGGCGGCGCACACGACGACGGGGCCGGCTGCGTACACTCCATGGAGGTACTGCGCATTTTGTTACAAACCGGCTACCGGCCTAAGCGCACCATTCGTTGCGTGTTGTTTGCCAATGAAGAAAACGGCCTCGTGGGCGGGAGAACTTATGCCCGCATTTCCAATGAAAAGGAAGAGTACCATCTGGCGGCCATCGAATCGGACCGGGGCGGCTTCACCCCGCGCGGCTTCACCTTTGAGGCCGATGAATCGGTTTTTACTCAAAAATTCCGGCAGGTCACCCAATGGCTACCCCTGCTCGAACCTTACGGTCTGCAATTCCGCAAAGGCGGTTCGGGCGCCGACATCGGGCCGCTCAAAAGCCAAAAGGGCCTGCTCATCGGTTTTGAACCGGATACGCAACGCTACTTCGATTTCCACCACGCGCCCAACGACAACATAGACGCCGTGAACAAACGCGAACTCGAACTCGGCGCCGCTACCATGGCATCGTTGGTGTATTTGTTGGATAAGTATGGATTGTGAACCGGGAGCTGCGAGCCACGAGTTATGCGTTTGACAATCAATAATAAAAAGAATAATGCGAACACTAACGATTTACATAGCGACAAGTTTGGACGGGTACATTGCCAAGCCAAATGACGATCTTAGCTTTTTGAAATTAGTGGAAAAAGAGGGAGAAGATTATGGTTACGCGGCATTTACCGCTACTATTGACACCATAATTCTTGGTAGAAAAACGTACGATTGGGTGCTTAAAGAAATTGGCACTTCTCATTACGACAACGGAGATCGAAACGTGTATGTTATCACAAGAACGGAAAGGCCAAGTGTCGGTAAAACAACATTCTACACAGGAAGCCTCCCTGAATTGGTACAACAACTAAAAACGGAGCACGGGAAAAATATTTATTGTGACGGCGGGGCAGAAATAATTAACGAACTTTTGAAAAACGACCTGATAGACGAGTTCATTATTTCAGTTGTCCCTATACTGGTTGGTAATGGAACAAGGCTTTTCAAAGGCAACAGACCTGAACAAACACTTGAACTTGTGCGTGCAAAAACATTTGACACCGGGCTAACGCAACTGCATTACAAACGAAAGAGAAATTAGACATCATGGGTACAACAGAGCCTGAGCAGTTCTATCACGGAACGAAAGCAAATCTGAAACAGGGAGACCTTATTAACCCGGGCTTTCATTCAAACTATGGGCAAAGAAACAAGGCGAAGTACGTCTATCTGACGGCCACTTTGGACGCTGCAATTTGGGGAGCTGAGCTTGCCGCAGGCGCAGGCGTTGGCAGAATTTACATTGTAGAGCCGACCGGATCGTATGAAGATGACCCCAATTTGACGGACAAGAAATTTCCCGGAAATCCAACAAAATCCTATCGTACGCAGCATTCGCTTCGGGTCATTGGCGAAGTTTCCGATTGGCAGGGACACCCCCCGGAGCAACTTCAGGCGATGAGAGATCATCTGGAGCGACTTAAACAATTGGGCATTGAAGCAATAGAGGATTGAACGGTCAGGAGGATGCGAAGTATCCCTGCCAAGGCCCGCCTTCTCAAAAATCCATACCTTCGTCGCATGAAGCGTTTTTTCAATACAGTCGGTTGGCGCAGCACCGGTTATCATTGCCGGGTTGATTTTTTCTGCCGCCGCATTCTCTTCACCATTGACAATCCTTTATCGCAATGAAATTTCTGACTTTCTCCATTTGTATGATCGCCATGCTCGCCGCTACCCACCTTGCCGCTCAACACAAACCGGCGTATGTACTCTATACCGCTGCGGGCAAAAAAACGAATTACGGCAAAATGCTCCGATCGCTCCAAACGAAAGACATCGTGCTGTTTGGAGAATACCACAACAACCCTATCTCGCACTGGCTCCAGTTGACAGTTGTGAAAGACCTGCATCCTTTGCGAGACTTGATCCTCGGCGCCGAGATGTTTGAGGCCGACAATCAGGAAGCCTTGGACCAATATTTGCGCGGCGAAATTGACGCCAAAGGCTTGGACACGCTCGCCCGCCTGTGGAAAAATTATCCGACCGACTATGCGCCTTTGGTCAATTTTGCGAAAGCCAACAAGCTGAGTTTTGCCGCCACCAACATCCCCCGGCGGTATGCCGCTATGGTGGCGCGCGGCGGATTTGAAGCCCTCGATGCACTTTCCGATCAGGAAAAAGCATGGATGGCGCCCCTGCCGATGGCCTACGATGCCGACTTGCCCGGCTACAAAGCCATGCTCGAAATGATGGCCGGCCACGGCGGCCCCAACCTGCCCAAAGCTCAGGCGAGCAAAGACGCCACAATGGCGCATTTCACACTACAATATTACCGCAAGGGAAGTCTGTTGATCCATTTCCACGGGGCGTACCATTCCGACAATTACGAGGGCATCCTATGGTACCTGCGCCGGCAACAACCCTCGCTGCGCTATGCCACTATCACCACCGTTTCGCAGTCAGAGACAGGCAAACTCCTGCCCGAAAACATAGGCAAAGCCGACTTCATTATTTGTGTGGATGAAGATATGACGACGACGTATTGATGTCTTAAGTAGTCGCTGCGAGCTGTGAGCTACGAGTGTGTCCTGCACTACACGTTCCTATGCCATCAACTGCTCCAATTCCCGGCGCACAAATTCTCCGAGGCTGCGCACGTTCTCGCGGGAGAAATCGAAGCGAATGCCGGCGGCTTCGTATATCTCGCCGATGGGGCGGGTATAACCGAGTTTCATGGCATTGATAAAATTGGAAATGGTGGTGTCGGGATCTTCGCGGTACTGCTGCCAGATGGCGATGGCGCCGAGTTGAGCCATGCCGTATTCGATGTAATAAAACGGCACTTCGAAGATGTGCAATTGTTTGTGCCAGAGGTATTCGGAGTAGTGTTCCAGATCCCGGCGTTCCACTTCGTTGGAGCTGAACTCGTGAAGGGTATCCATCCAGGCCGCTTTGCGCTGTTCGCGGGTGTGGTCGGGGTGCTGATAGACCCAGTGTTGAAATTTGTCAATAGTAGCGATCCAGGGTAAGACCTTCAGGACAAATTCCAATTGAGCAAATTTAGCCCGGCGAAGGTCTTCCGGGTCGGGGAAAAAAACATCCCAGTGTTCCATGGTGAGGAGTTCCATCGTCATTGCGGCCAGTTCGGCGACCTCGGAGGGTACGCGTTTGGCCGATTTCAGCGGGTAGTGGCGGGTGAGGAAGGAGTGAACGGCATGGCCGCTTTCGTGGGCGAGGGTGCGCAGGTCGCTGAAGGAGTTGGTGGCATTCATAAAAATGAACGGCACGCCGGTAGCCATTAGGGGCATATTGTACCCTCCTGGGCGTTTGCCGGGGCGGGAGTCGAGATCAAGATGGCCCATTTCCTGCATTTTGGCCAGATACACGCCAAAAGAAGGGTGCAGTTCGGAAAGGCTGCGAATGACTTTATTGATCAAGTCGGGGATGGACTGAAAAGGCCGCAGCGGGCTGTCGCCGGTGGGGTCCACAAACAAATCCCAGGGTCGCAGCTTGTCTAATCCGAGCATTTGCCGGCGGTAGTGGTTCATGTCGTCCACAATGGGCATGATCTCTTCGGCGATAGAATTGTGAAAATCCAGACAATCATTGACCGTATAATCGAATCGGCCCAATGCCCGAAACTTAAAATCGCGGAAGTTATCGAACCCGGCATTGACGGCCATTTGGTGGCGTTTCTGCAGGAGGATGTCGAAGAGGTCTTCGAAATGGTCTTTGTCCTGAAGTATCCGCTGATGAATTTGGTGGTAAATTTGCTCCCGCGCTCCGCGATCGGGTTCTTCGAGCAGGGCTGTGGCTTTTTGCAGGGTCATTTGGCGGCCGTTGAAACCCACCGTCATTTCTGAAAAAATCTTGACGTATTCTTTGCTTTTCATCTGAATTTCAGTGGCCAGCGGAATATTATCGGCACAAAAAATATCAACGGCATTTCTCACGCCTCTCAAATAAATGGCATAGCGCTCCGGGGCCAGCGACTCCACAAAGGGCGAGGCCGTCAGTTTGCGTTCCAACTTATTTTCATAAGACGTGATATTGGGGGCAAGCGCTTCTACGGTATAGTTGTAGATTTCGGCAGATTCCTGATCGGAGCTATCTAAAGTAATGCGAATGTATCTCCAGGACATGGCTTCGCCCAGCGCCATGTCCAACTGGTTTTTATCGAGAATCCACTGCTCCAGTTCAGCATTGGAGGATATAGACCTTTGAAGTAATTCTTCGAAATAAGGTTCCAGCGCCTCCCAGGTCGTTAGTTGGAAATCGCGGGGCAAAAGCCCTGCCTTTTTCGGTTGTGTAATCGTCATTGCACTCATAGCATAAGTTGGCTTCAAACTGAAAGATGGCGATACTCCGGCAGCAACCGCCCCGGAGGTTCACAGTGTGTATAATACATTGATAGCTTTCAGCAAATGAAACCCCGGCCGGAGTGTGTGAAGGGCACAACCGGTATGTGATGAGCAATGAAAGAGCGCAAAATAATTATGCCGGCTCGTCCTCGCTTTCTTCCGGTTCGGTTACAGCATCTTCCGTGTCGTCGTCGGTTCCCCAAAGACTGTTCTCCTGAAGGAAGGAGAACCACCGGATTACTTTTTTGACATCACCGGTATGAACGCGATCCCGATCGAAGCTGGGAAGTATGGTGGCAAAATAGGCAAAGAGCGTCTGCGAATCGCTGCCGGCGTCCACTGGCGGGTTTTCGGAGAATTGCTCCAGCATATTGCCAAATACGACCTTTAATTCGACGGTATCTCCATCGTCGGTATAAATTCCGATGGATTCCAGCGGTGTAAACTGATGTTTGCGGGTAGATGCAAATTTCAGTTTGCCGCTGAGGAGGTCTTCCACAATGAGGCCATTGCTGCGGTTGGCTGCCATACGGTATAAACCGGGCATGCCGCTTACGGCTACCAATTTTTCAAGGTTCATGAACTTGCCCTTTTTTTACAGTTGGGGGGCAAAATTACGAACTTCAGCCGAAAAGGCTGCATTCATTTGGAAGTAGTTGTGCCTAAAAAGCTCTCAAAGAGGGGTAATAAATGTGTCGGGGTTATTTCGGCGGTAAAGATACAGGCAAAACCGGCTATAATGCAAATGTATACCCTAACTTTTTCTCTCGCGGCCCAAATTTCCCTTCAGCTCCCGGCCGAGTAGTTCGTCCAATGCTTCTATTTCAGGGTCTATGCGCTGGATGGCGCCGCCGGGGCGCAGCAAAAAAAGCGTCGGCAACTTTTTGATTTTGAATTGATTGGCAATCGGCGCATTGAAAAACCGAAGGCTGGGTGTGATTTCAATAAAATGGTAAGGCCATACCATCCCGTCATGGGCGATGGCCCGCTCCCATCGGGCCGTGTCGCGCTCTATGCCTACGCTGACAATCTCAAATTCTGCGCCGCCATATTTGCGGTACAGGGCTGCCAATGCCGGGTTTTCGCTACGGCACGGCCCGCACCAACTTCCCCAAAACTGTAGCAAAACATAGCGGTCTCGCAGTTCTTCCAACTGAAACGGCCTTCCGCCGGGCAAAACGGCCCGAAAGTCGGGCGCCGATTCTCCCGATGAAAATCGCGGCAGGAAGTAGAAATAACGGCCGGCGAGCACGAGTCCTGCTGCTGCTAAAAGGATCATCAATTGCCAATTCCGGGGCATACTTTTTGACATAACCGCTTTGGGTTGGTTTGCACCCAAAACGCCGCAAAGGGAGCTAAGGTTGCTGAGAAATGCCCGCCCGCCGACCGGAACAATAAATAAATATGCAGCGATTGAAGATAATTCCCGCCGGAACAAGCAACTTTGCAGGTACTGAAAACAGCACCGATGCTAACCATTGATCCCAAATCCGTAACGCAGGTTGATCTCCATCAATATATGCTGGCTTGCATCTCGCCGAGGCCCATTGCCTTTGTCAGCACAATGGATGCGGAAGGGCGGCCCAATTTAGCGCCGTACAGTTTTTTTAATGCGTTTAGTTCCAACCCGCCGGTACTCATTTTTTCCTCCAACCGGAAAGCATCCGATAATACCACCAAAGACACGCTGCACAATGTGCGCGAAACGGGCGAGGTCGTCATCAATGCCGTCAACTTCTCTATGGTGCGCCAAATGGCATTGGCAAGCATAGAGTATCCGCCCGAAGTGAATGAATTTGAAAAAGCGGGATTCACGCCTATTCCTTCCACATTGGTGCGGCCTTTCCGCGTAGCCGAATCGCCGGCGCAAATGGAATGCCGCGTGCGCGAGGTCATTACCCTCGGCGATCAGGGCGGCGCCGGACACCTTATTATATGTGATGTGTTGCTCATTCACATCAACGAAGCCGTTCTTGACGAGCGCGGCCGCGTGGACCCCCACAAAATTGATCTCATGGGCCGGATGGGCCGCTTCTATTACGTCAGAGCGAGCGGCGAAGCCATTTACAACATCGAGCAGCGCGTAAACCGATTCGGCATGGGATTCGACCGGTTGCCCGAAGGCTTGCGGCATAGCAAGGTGCTTACCGGCAATAACCTCGCCCAACTGGCTGCGCTACCCCTGCCACCCGATGACGAAGCCATTGCCGCCATACAAAACGACCCGCGTATAGCCGACATCCTGCAAAACCGCAACCCCTTGGATGAACTGCACCGCATCGTTCAGATTGAATTGGCAAAAGAAGAAGTCAACACTGCCGCTTGTCTTGCCTGGTGGGGTGAAACTGAATTGCACAAAAAACCAAAATCATAAACACACATGGCCGATGCCGCTCCTGCTGCTGCTGTGTTCGCGTCAGTCGTCAGACCGGGTGAATTCGAACCGTTCCGGCACTGGTACCCCAAAGCGTTGAATGCAACCATTCACCCGATGGTCAGCTTTTTTCTACATCTCGGAGAAGAACGCATGATCAACCGCTACTGCCATCTGCACCCGAAAGTAGAAGGCGACCGCCTCCGGGCACTGCTCAAATACCGCTGTAAACATTTCCTCTGGGCCGGCGCTGATCTGTTCAATGTCACCTCTGCCGGGGGCAAACGCCAAATGGTTGTTATTGAAAACAATTCCTGCCCTTCCGGGCAAAAGTCCATGCCGCTATTGGATGAATCACAGGAACAGGGCGGCTATCGCA
The DNA here is from genome assembly GCA_019638385.1 of Saprospiraceae bacterium. Lineage (GTDB taxonomy): Bacteria > Bacteroidota > Bacteroidia > Chitinophagales > Saprospiraceae > UBA2329. Next base: position 27,711 of record JAHBTW010000017.1, read on the forward strand.
GGCTCATTGAGCGCTCCTTTGTTCCTTTTGTAGGAAAACGGGGATTGCCGAAAGGCCGACTCGCAGTCATCTACGATAAAAACCCCATGGAGGCTGCCGGGTACGCCGCCGTTATGGCCGATGTATTTCAGGAGGAGGTACTCTATGCATCCTTTTATCAGAATGACCCCGATCCGCCCGTGCGATTCAGCGACGGGGTAATGGAGTTGCGCAGCGCCGAGGGGCAATGGACACCCATCCGGGCCGCATTCCGCTATGTGACCCAACGCCCCTGGAACCGCATACCCCTGCACACCAAAACGCGGATTTTCAACCCCACCCTCGCCTGCCTCGCCGGTGGCCGCAACAAAATGGTGGCCGCCAAAGCCTATCAGGAACTGAACGACACGGAAAAAGACTTCGGGCTCAAAATCAATACGCCCGAAACGATTTGGGATGTACTCAAACGCGACATACCCGGGTTGGTCAAAAAAATGGGCGGACAGGCCGTCGTAAAAATACCTTACAGCAACTCCGGGCAAGGGGTATTTACCATCGTGAACCGCCGTGAATTGGATGCGTTTATGGCGCTCGATTTTCCTTATGACCGCTACATTGTGCAAAGCCTTATCGGCAATTACCACTGGAGCAGCAAAGGCGAGAGCGGCAAACTTTACCATGTGGGCACCATTCCCTCTACGCAGGGCAACACTTATGTAGCCGATCTGCGCATGATGGTTTGCTCCACCGAACAAGGCATCCGCCCGCTGTGCGTGTACGCCCGTCGAACGCACAAGCCCTTAGAAGATAAATTGATAGACAGCGCCGACTCCTGGGATATGCTCGGCACCAACCTCTCCATCAAAAACCCCGACGGCACCTGGGGATCCGATACGACACGCCTTTTATTAATGGACAACAAAGACTTCAACCGGCTCGGTATCGGGGTGGACGACCTCATCGAAGGGTATATCCAAACCGTACTTTCCACCATCGCCATAGATAAAATGGCCGCCGGACTGTTGAACAAGCAGGGGCAATTTCGACTCAAGCGCTTCGGGACGCTCAACGATGATGCCGGCCTTATAGGCGAGATTCTTTTGTGAGCATTACCTGCTCGTACTCCTCCGGGCGGTTCACATTTTTTAGCGCATCGGGATTAGGGGCCGCAAGCAATTCAATAGAAGAATTGATGAGTACTTTGCGCGGGCAGGAGTAGCCCTGCGAGAGAAATTGGAGCAAAGTGGGGTAGCACTTGGGCTCCCATACCGCGATGAGCGGTTCCGGGAATCCGTCAAAAGGACTTTGAAAGGCTGTCGCCAAACGCGAAGGCTGCCGGTGTGCCGTCAAATGGCGGAGTGTCGCTTCATCTAACAAAGGCAGGTCGCAGGCAATCACCAACCATGCTGAATCGGGGTATGCCCGGAAAGCAGAAAGTAACGCGCTGTATGGGCCGAGGTCGAGAAAGGAATCGGGCAGGGCCGCGTATCTGGTCGGGATGGCGTCCACCTGATCGGGCCGGCAGGAAATGAACGTCTCCACACAAATACCGGCCAGCATATCTGCCAAATATTCCCGTTGCGGTTTTCCGTGATATTCGATAAGCCCTTTGTCGCGGCCCATGCGCTTGCTGTATCCTCCTGCCAGAACTAAGCCCCGGAGCGGGGGCACGGCAGCACGCAGGCGCTCTTCTATCCATGCGGCAATCGCTGCTGTATCGGAGAGCGGGAGCATCGGCACGTTGCGGCCGGCCAGGTGATCTGTTAAAAAAGGATACAATTCGCTCATCCCTTCCTTCAGTAAAACGAGTTGTACGTCGCTGAGCCGGTCGAGCTTGCGTTGCAGCGATTGTTCTTTTGCCGGATCAATGATGACGATTTGATGCGCTGCCGCAAAGTGATTCCCGTTTACCAATACAGCATCCGCCTCGTGCAACCAATGCCGGAACCGAAAGCCGTCGGGCGCAATCGTCGTATCAAACCGATGCCAACCGATTTTGTCGGTATATGAAATGGCCGGCCCGGAGTGGCCCTCTGAAGACAACTTTAACCTTGCTCCTTGCTCCTTTAACCTTTCGCCCTCTTTAACCTTTAACCTTTCTCCTTCCGCATGATCCGCATCCACATAAGCGATTTGCCAGGCGGGAGACAGGCGGCGGCATAGTTCAGCAGCTAATTCCTGAATCGTTCCGCAAGGCGCGCCGATGATGGCCCACTCGTTTCGTCCGTATTGGCCGAGAGCAGGTTTTACGGTATTGCCGTGTTTTTGGTGAAACGGTTCTGCCATAAGGCTCGCAGCTATCCGATTAATAAGCCATTGCAAACAACACCCTGCGCCGACTCGGATTACCGGTAAGGACGCAGCGGCCTTCTTCTTCCGCTGCATCTAATGGAATACAGCGGATGGTAGCCTTGGTCAATTCCTTTATTTTCAATTCTGTTTCGGTGGCGCCGTCCCAGTGAGCGGAAATAAATCCGCCTTTTTCCTCCAACACCTGTTTGAATTCATCGAAAGTATCCACGCGCGTGGTATGCTCCGTGCGGTAGTCGGCAGCCCGTTGAAAGAGATTGCGCTGAATGTCTTCCAACAGTTGCTCCACATAGTTTTCGATGCCCTCGATGGGTTGGAAGGTTTTTTCTTTGGTGTCGCGGCGGGCCACTTCGATTTGCTGTTGCTCCAGGTCGCGCATACCCAGGGCTAAGCGCACGGGCACGCCGCGCATTTCATAATCGGCAAATTTGAACCCGGGCCGCTTGCGCATATCGGTATCATATTTTACGGTAATGCCCTTGGCCTTGAGTGCCTGCATGATCTTCCGGGCGGCTTCGTCCAATTCTGGCGCCGGCTTGGGCACGGGTACGATGACCACTTGTATCGGAGCGATGCGCGGCGGAAGCACTAAGCCGTCGTCATCGGAATGCGTCATGATAAGCGCCCCGATGAGGCGGGTGGAAACGCCCCAGGAAGTGGCCCAGACGAATTCTTCCACGTTGTTTTCATTGAGGAACTTGACATCGAAAGCCTTAGCAAAGTTTTGTCCGAGGAAGTGCGAAGTGCCTGCTTGCAGTGCCTTGCCGTCTTGCATGAGCGCTTCAATACAATAGGTTTCCTCTGCCCCGGCGAAACGCTCATTCGGCGTTTTCACCCCTTTGATGACCGGCATGGCCATGTATTCTTCCGCAAACTTAGCATAGACATCCAGCATAAGGAGCGTCTCGTCTATGGCTTCCTGTTGGGTGGCATGAGCCGTATGGCCTTCCTGCCAAAGGAATTCGGCCGTGCGCAAAAACATGCGCGTGCGCAGTTCCCAGCGTACCACGTTGGCCCATTGATTGATGAGTAGGGGTAGGTCGCGGTATGAACTGATCCAATCGCGGTAAGTATTCCAAATGATCGTTTCGGAGGTAGGCCGCACGATGAGTTCCTCCTCTAATTTGGCGGAGGGGTCCACGATTACCCCTTTGCCGTTGGGGTCGTTCATCAAACGGTGGTGGGTCACTACGGCGCACTCTTTGGCAAAGCCCTCAACGTGCTCGGCTTCTTTACTCAAAAAGCTTTTGGGAATGAACAGCGGGAAATAAGCGTTAACGTGCCCGGTATCTTTAAACATGCGGTCCAACTGGTCGCGCATATTTTCCCACAAGGCAAAGCCGTAGGGCTTAATAACCATGCATCCCCGTACGGCGGAATTGTCGGCCATATCGGCTTTTTTGACAATATCGAGGTACCATTGGGAGTAATCTTCGTTTCGGGCAGTGATTTCTTTGGCCATTTTTATATCTTTGAGGCGCGCTAAAAGAGCAAAATCGAGACAAAATGCTATTTTAACAGCGTCATTTTTAAGGTTTAAAACTCTTTTAACTAAAAAGAGGACGCAAAAGTAATAATTTGCGTGTTGTATTGAGAGAGGAGCCTTTGGTAATTACAATATTAAAACTATCAACATGAAAATGGTTAAACTTTCTTCCTTCTTCAGTTTTCTGCTGGTTGCCGCAGTGATGACCACCGCAAACGCCCAATATGATGACGTGTACTTCGATCCCGATCGGGACGTGAGCTACACTTCTTCCAAGGGCGCCCGCTACACCAAGGCTGCCAACGACAATGCTACGAACACGTCCAATTATAACTATGACGACAGCGCGTACGATTTTGGCCGCGAAAGCTCCGTCAACGTTGCCGACGAACAGCACGATTACTACTACACTTCCCGTATTCGCCGCTTCAACCGGCCTTACTACGGGTTCAATTTTTACGATCCGGTGTATGTGGACATGGCCTACTATGATCCTTTTGTCGCACCCGGCGCCACAGTGTTGATATACGACAATTTCAACTCTTTCAGCGCATTCAATTCCTGGAATCGCTGGAATCGCTGGAGTCGCGTCAACCGGTTCGCTACTTGGGGAGGGAATCCTTATACACCCTATTACAGTTCCTGGGGTGGCAACCGCTGGAACAACGGTTTCAATTCCTGGGACCCGTGGTACGGTTCGTCGTTTGCCAATAACTACTCCGTCAATAACTTCTACGGAGTAGGCGGCGGTTTTGTATCCAATTACTACTGCCCGCCTTCCTGGGGTGGCGGATACACCTACAATACGGTGAATACGATCAACAACAATAACAGCAATACCAACGGCACTTACTCCGGCCCGCGCAACACGGGTGTTACGCCCAACCCTCGCGATAATAGTAACAGCCCTCGCACCCGCTTCCTCGAAGCGCCCCGGGAGGCCAATACTACTGCGCAGGGAGTACGCAGCAACCCGGCTTCCCGTGTTACTACGCCCGCCGGCAATCAGCCTGCAAGAACGGTAACACCGGCGCCGACCGAACGCACCCGCACTTACGAGCAGCCGCGCCCCACGAGGGAAACCACGCCGGCCCGCAGCTACGAACAACCGAGAAATACTGCTCCGGCTACTACCCCTGCTCGTACCCCGGTGAGAGAAGCAACGCCGGCTCCGAGAAGGGATAACACACCGACAAGAAGCTACAATACGCCTTCACGCAGCACCACGCCGACAAGAAGCTATGACACTCCGTCGCGGAGTTACGATAGCCCGTCGCGGAGCACTACGCCGTCAAGAAGCTATGACAGCCCGTCGCGCAGTTCTATGCCGTCAAGCTCGCCTTCGCGCAGCAGTTCTCCTTCGAGTACGCCGAGCCGTACGCGCGGTAATTAATCAAGTCTCTAAGGATGGAATCTTTTGAAAAGATTCCATCCTTATGATGAAAAGTGGGTGGAATAAGATGGTATCATCCCACCCACTTTTTTTATGCCCCCATTATTTCACTACAAATTGCTCTCAACTATGAATACGCGTTTTTATTGGGTTATTCTCATTGCACTGTGCATGGCCGCACCTTTCATTCTGAACGCTCAGGGTTACATAGAGGCGCTGCGTTACTCCAATTTCGAGCCGGTAGGTACGGCCCGCTCCCTGGGCAGCGGCGGCGCTTTCGGTGCGCTTGGCGCCGATTTTTCGGTGGTTTCTACCAACCCGGCCGGATTGGCCTGGTACCGCAGAGGCGAGTTCACTTTTTCGCCCGGGTTTTTGAACTCGAATGTAAACGCCACACTTTTGTCGGGACAAGGCAACCCGGAAAACAATGCCAACCGGGGTAATTTTCACATCGGTAACCTCGGCCTCGTGATTACTTCCGACCCTGCCGGCCCCGATTGGAGGGCGCTCAACTTCGGCATTGGATTCAATCGTTTGCAAAATTTCAATCGCCGGCTCAACGTTCGCGGCGACTCCCCAGGCTCCATCATTGACCGGTTTCAGGAGTTAGCCAATTCGGATTTCGGCTTAGACGATTTTGAATCCGGCCTGGCTTTTGACGCCGCCGCTATTTACGATTTGGACGGCGACGGTTTCTATGAGTCAGATGTGGAACTGGCCCCCAACTCGCTTATCCGCCGCGAGCAAACCATCACTACTTCGGGGGCGCTCAGCGAATTGAATTTTGCCTTCGGCGCCAATTACAAAGACAAGATCATGATCGGCGCCACCATCGGTTTGCCGTTTCTCAACTACACGGAAGAGAAACGCTACGACGAGGAAGACGTCAATCAAGACATTCCCTTCTTTGACAACCTGCAACATTTCGAGCGCGTGGCTACTACCGGTGTCGGCATCAATTTGAAAGCGGGCATCATCGTGCGGCCGCACCAAATGATTCGCATCGGCGCCGCAGTACATACGCCCACGTTTTACCGGCTGACCGACAATTACTACTCGGAGCTTACTTACAACTATACAGAATCCGGTATTGCGCAAACCGGCTATGCCCGCTCGCCCGACGGCGACTTTCGCTTCCGCCTGCGCAGTCCCTGGCGTTTCATAGGCAGTGCCGGCGTCATTTTAAACAAAGCGGGCCTCGTGACCGTAGAAGCGGAATATGTAAACTTCGGCAGCGCCCGATTGGGCTTTCGCGATTTTCCGGTGGATGAAGAGTTTGCCAACGAGCGCATTGAAAACAACCTCCGTCAAACGCTCAATCTGCGTCTCGGCGCCGAGGCAGCGTATAAGGCATTCCGGTTCAGGGGTGGCGTCGGCGTACACAGCTATCCATACATTACAGATGACGAAACCCCGGCTAATTTCTCCTTTAGCGGCGGTGTAGGAGTGCGCGGCAATTCCGCATTTTTAGACTTAGGCTATCGCCATACGGTCGGCGCTCGTGAAACGTACGAACCGTACCTCACCGCACAGGCTCCGCAGCAGTTTGTCGAAAACACAACGCAAAGGGGATTAGCCGTACTAACTTTGGGCTTCCGGTTTTAACCCCCGGATTTTCTAATGGATTCACTTACACAGATTACCCTCGGCGCAGCCGTGGGCGAAGTTGTACTCGGACGCAAACTCGGCAACCGCGCCATGGTTTGGGGCGCGGTTGCCGGCACCATTCCCGATCTGGATGTAATGGCCAATTTGGTCACCGACGACATCAGCGCATTGGCGTTTCATAGGGCCATTACTCATTCTTTTACATTCTCGCTCATTGCTGCTCCGCTGCTAGGGTGGTTGCTTCATCGTATGGATGGGCACGAAGGGCGATTTTTTAGCAGTACCCGCTGGGCCGACCTCGGCAAAGCCGCTTTGGCGCTTTTTGCGCTCATCGGCTTCGGTTCCTTAGTGATGCCTATACCTTGGGGGGAGGTATTTAAAATTGCGGCGGCCGTGACATTGGCCATTATGGCATTCCCCATCCTGAGTTCTTTGCTGCGATCTTTAAACGGCAAAGTTCGACCCGTAGAGGAACGCCCCGGGTTCCGGCTCTGGACCTGGTTTTTCTTTTGGTCCATTATCACACATCCGCTGTTGGACGCTTGCACCACTTACGGTACGCAGTTGTTTCAACCTTTCTCTTCCTACCGGGCAGCACTCAACAATATCTCCGTGGTGGATCCGGCCTATACGCTGCCTTTTCTGATATGCCTTATCATTGCCTCCCGAATGATGAAAGGAGGCCGGGCGAGACTGGTATTCAACTGGCTGGGCATCGGGTTGAGCAGTGCCTATATGCTGTTCACTTTTTACAACAAACTGCGAGTGGACGGTATTTTTGAGCGCTCTCTCCAAAGAGACAACATCGTAGCGGAGCGCTTTATGACCTCGCCTTCCATTTTCAACAACATCCTGTGGCAAGGCATCGCCGAGAGCAATTCGGCCTATTATCACGGTACATATTCCATTTTAGATGCCCGGCCGGAGGTGGATTCTTTTACCCGCATTCCTAAAAACCACGAATGGCTGGCGCCTTACGCCAATGAGCGGCCGGTAAAGGTTTTGCGCTGGTTTTCCGACGACTACTTTCATGTGTCGCGCCGGGAAGACGACCGCCTGCAGATCAACGACCTGCGCTTCGGCAGCATGACGGGCCGTTTTGACCGCCAAAGTGACTTCGTGTTCGGATTCATTTTGGAAGAAAAAGACGGCCAACTCCAAGCCTTCAGTAGTCAGGAACGGCCTCCTGATGCAGGAGAAGGCTTCCGCCAATTGTGGCTCCGTATGTTGGGAAAGGACTAATCCACCGGAAAGCGATAGGCGGCCAAAAATTCGTACCCCGGCCCGCGAAACTGGCCGAAAGTGCCGATATTAAAAGAGCCGGCCACTCCTATCCGCAAGTGGCTGTCACCTGTGAATCCTTTTTTCACCACTACGCCGGCCTGAATACCCAGGGTTTGATTGGTGCTGTAACTCAGTCCGCCCCAGATTGCATCCCTGCTCTCTGCCCGCAAATGCAGGTAGCCGTTGATGATGCCGGGCGCGGCATAGTGTATCCACGCTGACGGCTCAATGATGATGCTGCCGTTCACGATGCGCCCGCCGATGAGCGCGTTGGCGTGCGTGGCTCTGCGAAGATTGGCCGGGCTGTCGTTGTTGCGAAATACCACATCCAAAGGAAGCACCTGCTGCACAGCGCCTCCGATATAAAAAGCGTTTTTGTCGCTGTCGTACCGGGCATCCGAGGTGTAATAAATGCCGAGCGAGGCATTGGGGCCGAACATATTAAAATCGCCGCCCGGCAAGAGCGGGTCGTCCGGGTCATTGACGACGACATTGACGGCATCCCATAAAAAGTGCTGCATGGTAGCGGACAGGCCGAGCGAGAGCTGTTGTTGCTTGCGGTCGCCCAATTTCAGCTTATAGGCATAATTGAAAGTAAAATGATTGACTTTCAACGGGTTGATGCGGTCGTGCATAAAGTAGCCGCCGATGGCCGTATTGGAATTTTTTAACGGATATTGAACGGCGACGGCAGCGGTGTGCGGCGCATCTTCAAACCCGACCCATTGCTGCCGGTAGGAGGCTGTCAGTTCCCAATAAGGAAAAGCCCCCGTTATGGCGGGATTCCACAGATAAGCGGTTTCCTGAAACAAACTGCGGTCGGGCAATTGCTGGGCCGCAACGCAGAGCGGCGCTATCAACAGGAGATGGAGTATGTGTTTGGTTTGCATAGCCTGTATTTTCAATCTCTTACGATGGTGAGCGTTTGTTTAAGGTCAGTACCGGAAAGGGAAAGAATATAAAAATAGTTGCCGGCAGGAAGCGGTTTGCCTTTGTAGTCGCCGTCGAAACGCTCGCTGTCGGTTTGGTAACCGAGTTTTTGGTAAATCAGATCGCCCCAGCGATTATATACCTTGAGGGAATTGTTGGTGAATTTTTCTAAATCGCGAAATTCGAGCCGGTCGTTTTTACCGTCGCCGTTTGGAGTGATTACGTTTATGAGCAGCAGATCGGGCACACCCTCCAATACGCTGACGGGCACTTCGAGCAGGGTTTCGCAGCCGTTCACATCTACAATCAGCACCTGAAAAACCGTACTGCGCAGGGGAGTCGCTACCGGATTGGGCGACGTAAAACTGCTGAGCGGGTACTCGGAGGTCAACCAAAAATACGACACACCGCCCGAAGCGCTGAGCCGAACCGGCGCCCCTTTGTTCACACAGGTATCCGGCCCGGCCATTGCGGTCACATCGTACACCCGAACAAAAACTGCCGCCGTATCGGTTGCACAAGCCGTAGAAGCAATGACCCAGTAGGTGGTGGAAGATGCCGGTTTCGCAATCGGGTTGAAACCATCGCCGCCACGGAGTGTGCCGGAAGTGTCAATCCAGCGGTAATCGCTGCCCCCTGAAACCAGCAGTTGAATGCTGTCGCCGGGGCATATTGACAAGTTGAGGTTTTCAACAACGATCTCTACTGTTTCTGATACTTCCACGGTCACAGAATCGGCGCCGGTACAACCTTGGGCATCGGTGACGGTGACACTGTATGTGCCGGATTGGCCGACGAGCAAAGTAGCGCCCACAGAGCTGTCCGACCAAAGATACGCGGCAAAGTCGCCGACGGTGAGCAGCACGCTCTCGCCGGGGCATAGTACCACGTCCTCGCCGAGGTCGGGCGTTGGCGGAGTAGATTCCTCGATCAGTACCGTACCCGTTGCTTTGCAGCCTGCCGCATCGCTGACGACGAGCGGGTATTGGCCTGCCGGCAAATTGGTGAAAACCGAATCCGGCTGTTCGATGCCATTGAGTTGGTATATATAAGGAGGAACGCCGCCGCTTACCTGCACCGTTGCGCTGCCCCCGTCCGGTGCGCAACCGACCGGAACGACGACTATTTCCGTGATAATCAATTCCGGCGGCTCCGGCACCGTCACTTCCGTTTCGTACAAAAGGGTTCCCTGAGCAGTTTCTACCCTTAAGGTGTAAATGCCTGCCGGGATGCCCGATAAAGAAGGATTGCTAGAGGAAAACCCGCCGGGGCCGCTCCAAAAAAATACCGTGCCTGCCGGTGCGCCCACAATCGAGAGACTAATGGCGCCGGTGCTTTCGCCGAAACAAGGCGGCCCTTGAACATCGGTAACAACCGGTTGCCACAAACCGAGAATGGTCACTGAGCCGGTATCCTGTTCCAGCGTCAGCGGATCAAATATCTCCGGGGTGCTTCCGACGCGAAAAATTTGAACCGGCAGTGGATCGCCGGTAATGGTGACGGGGGTAAAACTCCCTTCCGAACCGATTGCCACAAACCTAAGCCGAACGATGGAACTGCCGTCGGGCCGTGTTACGCCCAATCCTTCCACATCAAACCAGGATAACCGCAGCACCCCTTGCGCTGCGGCCGTTTCGCCAATGGCTACGCCGCTGATGGCGCCCATCTCGAAGTTGATATAGCCGATGACAGCAGGGTCCCATTGAATGGAGAACTGCATGCTCACGACCTCCTCGAAGCCGGCGGCAGTAATGGGTAGGAGCAGTGTATCGCCTGTTTGGGCAGTTGTATCCGGGATGGACAAAACAATGGTTTGTGCCTTGAGGGCCAATGCAAAGACAACTGCCGGCAAAACGGAGAGTAGCCGTTTGCTCATTCGCGTAGTTTTTGAGATTACAAAAAAACACTTCCCGGATGTACCGGGAATGGCTACAAAACTACTCCTTTGTTGCCACAGAAAGATAAAAAGCGCGGTTATTTAACCCTGTATCAAAGAGCGCCCTCGTCGGCGAAGCTATAATAACCTTTGCCGGATATGATGAGGTGGTCCACTACTGCAATGTCGAGCATTTTTCCGGCCTGTACCAGTTTTCGGGTGAGATCGAGGTCGGCCTGACTGGGAGAAAGTGTGCCGGAAGGGTGGTTGTGACAAAGGACGAGCGAGATGGCCCGGCCCTCCACCGCGCGCAGAAATACCATTTTGGCATCCACGATTGTACTGACCGGCCCTCCGGTACTGATCTGTTGGCGCCCGATGATCTGGTTGGAACGACTCAATAGCAGTATCCAAAATTCCTCATGGGCGAGGTCGGCAATCAATGGAGCGATGGCATCGTATGCATCCCGGCTGCTGCGCACTTTGGGCCGCTCCCGGATGTCGGATAACTGCCGGCGGCGCCCCAATTCCAACGCCGCTACAATGCTGATGGCCTTCGCTTCGCCTACGCCTTTGAAGCAGGATATCAAATCGGTGATGGAGTACTTGCCCAGCTCGTGCAGGTTGTTTCCGGCGGCGTGCAAAATGCGTTGTGCCAGGCCCACGGCCGTTTCGTCGCGGGAGCCGGAGCCGAGCAATATAGCCAGCAATTCGGCGTCGCTGAGGTTTTGCCGGCCGCGCAGCAGCATTTTTTCCCGTGGCCGGTCTTCTTCAGCCCAGGCTCGTATCGGTAGTGTCGGTGGTGAGTAGCTCATGTTTTGTGGTATTGTGGATCGGGTTACGGACTCGATGGATTGCCGTGCGTGAAAAAAGGAATGCCGGGGCTTCCGGGAGCGTTCCCGGAAGCCCGGCAATACCGGGGTTAAGCATTTGCCGGAGCGGGCTGCGTTTGAGCGGTAAATTGCTCCACCATCCGGGCCATGGCTGCGGCGAATTCGGGAACATCTTCTTGCCAGATGGCAAAACGAACGGTTTCAAACTCGCCGTCTTTGTTTTTGCGACCGCCGGCTACCGAGATGTAGAGGTTGCCGTTAGAGGCTTCCTTGAGATCAAGGTAGTAGGTGTTGGATTTGGTTTTCACCGTTTCTGTGTGCTTTGCATTCTTTTGCATGGCGTTTGTTACATTTAAGGGTTGAAAGAAATTTACTGTCGGTAAGCATAGACGCCGGAAGGGGTAAAATTCCATAACGCCGGAACAACTTTTTTTCAAATTTTTCTCAAATGCCTGATTTTCAGCTTAAAAAAAATGAACGATTGGCGAGCCGGAAGGTAATCGCCGCCTTGTTTAAGGAGGGGCAGTCCTTTGCCCAGTACCCGTTGCGGGTGGTGTGGTTGCCCGCGGAATCGGTCGCCGGGAACGCCCCGGCGCAGTTTGCCTTGAGTGTTCCCAAGAAAAAATTTCCGAAAGCGGTGCATCGCAACCGGATGCGGCGGTTGGTACGGGAGGCATGGCGGCTGAATAAGCATGCGTTGTATGAATCTGCTCCGGAGGGGGGAGCGGGGTTGGCCGTGATGGTACTTTACACCGGCGTAGAGGAATTGCCTTTTTCGATCATTGATGCGGCTATGAAGCAGTTGATTCGCCGGCTGTCGAAGAAATGGAGGTCGCAATAAAAAAAAGAGTCATCCCGGCACATAATGACCGCGACGACTCTTCTGAAGGGAAAAAAACGTGCTTTTAAAACTCGGCAAACAGGGTGTAGGAAAGCCCGATGCCTGCAAACATATACCAATCTTTCGCATTAGCATTGCCATACCGGCTCACCCCGTCCAAATAGTCGGAAAAGGTAGCGCGCTGACCGATTTCGCCGGTCAGGGTCAATCGTTCCGTCATCACAAAACGGAGGCCCAGCGAGACGGGAACGACAAAGAAAACATTGCGGTCTTCCGGTTCCGGCAATAAAAATTTATCATCGGCAGGAGTGGCAACGCGGGCATCGGCGAAGGCCAGGCCCATACCGAGGGAAACATACGGCGAGAGGTGTCTTTTGAACATCCCGAATTCGTCGTAACGCGCATGGCCCCAGGGATGAAACTGCATATGGCCCGCCAGTTCCAAAATGCCCGATTCGAAAGACCAGTTGCGGTGCTCCTGCACCGTATTGCCGAGGTTGCTGTCCCTGCCGGATATCCGTCCGTAGTTCAGCGAACCTTTGATGCCCCACTGCGGGGTGAGGAAATACTGGTACAGTGCGCCGAAAGCGACCTGCGTTTCGTTCATAGACACCGGTGACCGGGCAAAATCACCCTGATAATTGGAAATCCCGGCGAACAAGCCGACATCGGCCGTACGCTGTCCGAATGCCGCAGCCCCAAGCAGCATGGTTAAGAGTAACAGTTTGTATCTCATACAGTTATAATTTTACAGGATAAAAAATACATTATGAACGGCGCACGGAATGACCTTGCGCCTCGCAGGAAAACACCTTACTTACCGGTCGTTTTTGGGACTAAAAAAGATTATGAAATGCTTCTTTCGCAGGCGCCTCAGGAGGAGTCGGCACGTTGCGGTTGTTGTATGCGGATAGTGGCTCTTGATGCAATCGCCGGGGGATTCGCCTGATCGAGAAACAGGTGCGTTTTATCACGGTGCAAATGTGAACCGTTCTCTCCCCCTAAAATAGTACAAAAAAAACATATCCTGTTACAGCATCCCCGCCAAAAGGCAAATCAAAAAATTGACAAACAGCTTATTAGCGCTATTTTTCCTTTCAGTTCATTTGAGTGTCCAAAGTTAAGCCCACAATGGATGGAATGCAAATTTAATCCCGGTTTTTTGTTCCTGAAAGCAACTCCCCCGGATGCGCGATGTTTTTTTACTTTTGCAACTCCATTGCTGCAATCACGCTAACATGCCGGAAGTGAAAACGAAACAGTCGGAACACGAACCCAGAGAAATGTCTTTTTTTGACCATCTGGAAGAACTGCGGAAGCACATCATGCGCTCGCTTATGGCGATTGTGGCAGCGGGTGTGGCTTTGTATATTTTTAAAGACTGGGTATTTGACACGGTGATTTTCGGCCCTTCCCAAAAAGATTTCATTTCGTATAGAGTGTTTTGCAGCATTTCGCAGTGGCTCGGCCTCGGCAACGCGCTGTGCCTGACGCCGCCCGAAGTTCAGATGCAGGCGGTGGGCTTCGGAGAGGCATTTCTCACCACCATCCGGGTCTCTTTTATGGGGGGCATTGTGGTATCTTTCCCGTTCATTATCAATGAGTTCTGGAAATTTATTCGCCCCGGCCTGTACGACAACGAACGCAGTGTAACGCGCGGAGTGGTATTCATTTGTTCCGGTCTCTTTTTGCTGGGCGTGTTTTTCGGCTATTTCATTCTCGCGCCCTTTGCCACCAATTTTCTGCTGGGCTACACCATACCCGGCGTGGAGAACAAACCGACCTTGATTTCGATGATCAACTACATGGTCATGTTCATCCTGCCTGCCGGGTTGGTGTTTGAACTGCCGATCGTTGTGTATTTTCTTTCCCGCATAGGGCTGGTCACGCCGGAAGATATGAGAAAATACCGCCGGCACGCAATCGTCATTATCCTCATTGTTTCCGGCATCATTACACCGCCCGATGTGGTGACGCAAACGCTGTTGGGGTTTCCCCTGTTTTTGTTGTACGAATTGAGCATTTTCATTTCGGCGAGGGTACAGCGGCAGTTGGCGCAAAAAGAAGCACTGGAAGAGGCCGAGGCCCGACGATAATCCGAACCTTTCTTCACTTCGTTATTCCGATCTGGTATGCAAAGAGTTTCTTCCAACCTGACACTTTTCCTCTTGCTGTTCTTCCCTGTGTTTAGCCTGACGATACTCAGCGCATTCACCATCGCAGTGTGGTCGTATCGCTTCGACTACTACGGCGCGCTGTCGGGGCCGGTATTGCGCATCGGAGTGCTGATATTTCTGGGCCTCATGCTGGCCGTTTTTTACCTCACCGTGTGGCGGCTTAAACGGGTGGAATTGGACGAGCAGTTTTTTTACGTCACCAATTACTTCCGACACGTGCGCTACCCTTACCACCAGGTGAATCAGATTAAGATAACCGACTGGGGCTTGTTTCGCACCATCCGCATTTCTTTAAAATCGCCGGGGTCATTCGGTCGTCACATCGTATTTCTGCCTTCCGGTCGCGTGTTGGAGGATTTTGCAGCAAGCCGCCCCGAACTGGCATCCAAACTGGCGCCCTCGAACCGGTCTCAATAAAAAAACGACATGGCTATGGGATTCAAATCTGCACTCGCCAAGCCCTTTGCAAAGTACATCGCCCGGCGTATAGACCGCTGGTCGGCTCGTGCAGCAGCCGAACAGGAGCGCGTATTTCAGCAATTGATAAAAAACGGCCGGCGCACTGTTTTCGGCCGCGAACACCACTTCGATTCCATTACCACTTATCAGGACTTCAAAGCGGCCGTGCCCATACGCGACTACGAGCAGATCAAGCCCTACATCGAACGGATACAGGCCGGCGAGCGCAACGTACTGTGGCCGGGCCGCCCCCGGTATTTTGCCAAAACCAGCGGCACCACCTCCGGCGTAAAATACATACCCCTCACTACCCAAAGCCTGCCCAACCACTTCGGCACGGCCCGCAATGCCCTCTTCAACTACTACGCCCGCACCGGGCGCGGCGAATGGTTGGACGGCAAAATGATCTTCCTCTCCGGCAGCCCTACGTTGGACTATGTGGGCGGCATTCCCACAGGGCGCCTCTCCGGCATCGTCAATCACTTAGTGCCGGCCTGGCTGCGCGCCAATCAAATGCCCTCTTTCGAGGTAAACTGCATAGAGGACTGGGAAGAGAAATTGGAAAAAATAGTGTCGGAAACCCTACGGGAAGACATGCGCCTCATCAGCGGCATACCGCCCTGGGTACAAATGTATTACGAACGCCTGATAGCGCGCAGCGGCAAAAATTCCGTGCGGGAAATATTCCCCAACTTCTCCATGTTTGTGTACGGCGGCGTGAACTTCGAGCCGTATCGCGCCAAGCTGGAGGCACTGACCGGGGCCGCCGTGGAAAGCCTTGAGACCTATCCGGCTTCCGAAGGGTTCATCGCTTTTCAGGATCGGCCTGGCGAACCGGGGCTGCTCCTCAATGTTGCTTCGGGGATATTTTTTGAGTTCGTACCTGCCGCAGAAATTCTCAACCACAACCCTACTCGATTGTCTATCAGCGAGGTGGAAACGGGCGTCAACTACGCCCTCATCATCAACAACAATGCCGGCCTGTGGGGCTACAACATCGGTGACACGGTGGAGTTTCTCAGCACCCATCCGCCGCGCATCGTCGTCACCGGGCGGGTCAAACATTTCATCTCCGCATTCGGGGAGCACGTCATCGGCAAAGAAGTAGAGGAAGCCATGCTCCGCGTTGCCGGCGAGCGGGGCATTGTGGAATTTACGGTAGCGCCGCAAGTTTCGCCTCCTGAAGGCGGGCTGCCCTATCACGAGTGGTGGGTCGAGTTTGATGAAACGCCCGCCGACCTCGACTCCTTTGCCGCAGCCCTCGACGCGGAGATGACCCGGCAAAACATTTATTACCACGACCTCATCACAGGCGGCATTCTGCGCCCTTTGGTCATCAGGCCGCTGCCGCGGGACGCTTTTCGCAACTACATGAAATCGCTGGGCAAACTGGGCGGACAAAACAAAGTGCCGCGCCTGTCGGACGACCGGAAAATTGCGGATGCTTTAGCCGCATTCCCGTCGCAACAAATCTAAAAATCACCCGTAAGCATGGGTCAGGAGGTCATAAGTGGTAATAATGCCGATGAGCATGTTCTCATCATCCACTACGGGCAGGGCGTGAAAGAGGTTTTCGCGAAAAAAGCCGGCGGCCAGTTCCAGCGTATCATCGGGGCCTAAGGTGACAACTTGCTTCGTCATCACTTCCCGCACGAGCAGAGAACGCAAAATGGCGTCGTTGTACTCGTCGCTCTTTCGGGTCTTGAACAGGGTGAACCCGTGCAAGAGCTTGAGATAGTCGGAATGGCTGACGATGCCGACTACTTCGCCGTCTTCTACTACGGGCAAGTGATGAATGTTGTGCTTGCGGAAGATGTCCTGAACCACATCCATGGTATCTTCCGGCTGCACTACGATGACGTTGGGCGTCATGATAGCGCTGATTCGGGTGGTTTTTTCCAGGATAGTCATATCAGTTCTCCGGTTTCTTTTTCAATAAAAGAGGAATTAAAACTATACAACAGCAAGTCGTGCGTAGTCACTATGCCGATCAGCCGATCTTCTTCGACGATGGGCAGGGAATGGAAGCGGTTGGCTAAAAAAATGTCGGCGGCCAATCCGATGGAATCATCGGGGTCCAACACGAGCGGGAACTTGGTCATGATGTCGGCAGCTTTCAGCGCTTTGTATTCTTTTTCCGACCAGGTTTTGCCGGTGGTGTGCAACGAAATGACATACGAAAGCTTAAAAAAGTCTTCTTTGCTGATAATGCCTTTGAGTACGCTTCCGCTATCTACAACAGGCAAGTGGTGGAAATTGTGCGATTGGAAGAGGTTCTGAATTTCCCGGACACTCGTGTCGGGGGAAACTGTTATTATACTGGTCGTCATGATCTCTCTGACAGGTCTTTCCGGATTCATTGTGTTCAATTTTACGGTTTTTAAAAACAGGCTTCCACATAGTTGTAAACGGAAGTGGAGAAGAAGTAATTTCGTCTCTCTGTATCCAAAAGTACCCCCCCTCTAAATACCGGGTAATGATAATTATCAGCCGGCATTTTGATTTTTGTCAGGACGGGCTGCGCGGCAACTTTTGCCCCGTTGCGGCGTTCTTTTCTGTCAAGACTGTAATAACTATGAAACGTTTCCTGCTTATCCTCTTTTGCACGGCCGGCATTGCGGCGGCGCTTCCTGCACAAGATTCCCGTCTGGCACAACAGTATTTCCAAAACGGAGAGTTTGAAAAAGCAGCAGTGCTTTTTGAGCAGTTGTTTGAAACCAACCAGCAAAACGACTACTTCTTCGATCGCTATGTGGACTGCCTCATTGCCCTGGAGCGCTACGACGACTGCGAAAAGGCCATCAAAAAACAACTCAAACGCGACCCCAAAAACCTCACCTTGTACGTGACCCTCGGCAAGCTTTTGGAGCAACAATACCGCGAAGCGGATGCGGAGCAACAGTATCGCCTCGCCCTCTCCCAATTGCCCAGAGAGCACTTCGGGGTTATTCGTTTGGCCAATGCTTTTACCGCTTTAACCAAATACGACCTGGCCATAGAAACCTATGAGAAAGGCAGCGAACTGCTCAAGGACAAAGTCGTGTTCAGCTTTTATCTTGCCGAATTGTACCGCCGCAAAGGCGATACTCCGAAAATGGTGGACAGCTACCTCAACAGTCTCGCCTCCACTCCCGAACGACTGCCCACGCTCCAAACCACTTTCCAGCGATTCTTTACCAACGACGACTACACCGAACTACAAAAACAACTCTATGCCCGGCTTCAGCAGGACGACAACGCCGTGCTTTATACCGAAATGCTCGCCTGGGCACTCATTCAACAACAGGACTACAAAGGCGCCTTGCGACAATTGCGCGCATTGGACAAACGCCTGCGCGAAAACGGCGGGCGCGTGTTTCAACTGGCACAAATCGCTGGCGGCGCTAAAGACTACGACACGGCCATCGCTGCGTATGAGTACATTGTGGATGAAAAAGGCCGCAATTCTTCCTTCTACTTAGAGTCTAAGCGCGAAGCCCTGCGCAGCCGCCGCAACAAACTCACCGAGGGATTTGCCTACACCCGCGAAGAGCTGGTCGTATTGCAGCAGTTGTACGAAAACTTCCTCACCGAGTTCGGCCGCTCCCGCATCACCGCCTCTATTATAGCCGAACAGGCAGAACTGGAAGCACTGTACCTCAATGATTTAAATAAGTCCATTACACTGCTCAACGAGGTGGTTGAGTTTCCCAACTTAGATCCCGTCGTGAGTGCCAATGCCAAACTCGCGCTCGGCGATTACTACCTCATGCAGGGCGAAATATGGGATGCCACGCTGCTCTATTCGCAGGTGGACAAGGCGTTTAAAGAAGATGCGCTCGGCAACGAGGCCCGCTATCGCAATGCCCGTTTGGCCTACTACGACGGCGACTTCCAATGGGCGCAGGCCCAGTTTGATATTCTCAAAGCGGCCACCTCCAAGTTTGTTTCCAATGATGCCATTGATCTCTCCGTATTCATCATGGACAATCTGGGCCTTGATACCACGGCGGAGGCGCTCACGCTTTTTTCGCAGGCCGATATGCTCGTGTTCCAGAACCGGTTTCAGGAAGCTTTTGAAAAATTGGACGCTCTGCTGCGTGATTTTCCGGCGCACTCCTTAGAGGACGATGTGCTGTATCTCAAGTCGAAGATTTACCACAAAAGACGGGAATACACCCAACAAGCAGCAGCACTCCAACGCATCATTGAAGGATACCCTGAAGAAATCAGGGCCGACAATGCACTCTTTGAGTTGGGTGAGTTGTACCAAACGCATCTCAACGACGTAGAAAAAGCAAAAGAACTTTATGAAAAGTTGTTTCTCGACTACTCCGGCAGCACCTTTGCCGTGGAGGCGCGCAAGCGGTTCAGGCTGTTGAGGGGTGATAAGTTGCAATGAGGCCGGCGCAATAGCGCGCCATATTTCCCAAATGTTACCTACCTTGCTTGCCCTGAAAAATCGCTGCCGATATGCAACCATCTCCTCAAGATTGGATCGCCAAATGGGCGCTCTACAGCCCGTCCAAAATGGCTGTAAAAGAATACGAAACCGACCGATCCCTGAGCTACGGCGAACTCGACCGCTTAGCCAATCGCCTCGCCCGGCATCTGGCATTAGACTACGGCATCGGCAAAGGCGACCGCATAGCCCTGCTCGCCGAAAACTGCTTAGAGTACATCATCCTGTTTGCCGTAGCCCAAAAAAGCGGTTGCATCCTCGTGCCGATGAACTACCGCCTCGCAGCAGCGGAGATTGATTATTTGCTCCAAAACTCCGAGCCGCGCTTAGTCATCGGCGAAGCCAAATTCCAACACTTACTCGACGGCGCTCCGGCCTATGAGCAGGCGCCGCACCGCTGGTCGTTTGAAGAACTGGCCGCCTTGTGCAACAAAACCCTCGCCACCGAAAACGATGCGCCCTTCCCCGTCACGCCCGTAGCCGACGACGACCCGGTGTTCATCCTCTACACCTCCGGCACCACCGGCTTTCCAAAAGGCGCGTTGTATTCCCACAAAATGCTTTTCTGGAACAGCATCAACACGGCTATGAGCTTGATTGTCAACTCCGAAAGCCGCACTGTGAACGTGATGCCGCCCTTCCATACCGGCGGCTGGAATGTATTCACCACGCCCTTTCTGCACCACGGCGCCTATTTTATTATGATGCGCAAATTCGATCCGGCAGCCGTGTTGAAACTCTTGCAGGAAGAGCGTTTGTCTATCTTCATGGGAGTACCTACCATGCTCAAAATGATGGCCGATGCGCCGGAATTTGAGGCCGCGCAGTTTCCGGACCTCCACTATTTCATCGTGGGCGGCGAGCCGATGCCCATTCCGCTCATCGAGCGCTGGCACAGCAAAAACGTGCCCATCCGACAGGGCTACGGCATGACCGAAGTAGGGCCTAACCTGACTTCACTCCACCAGGATGACGCTATTCTCAAAAAAGGCTCCATCGGCCGGCCCAATTTTTATGTGCAAATCCGCATCGTGGACGAACTCGGCCACGACCTGCCTCCCAATACGCCCGGCGAACTCCTGCTCAAAGGCCCCATGGTGACGCCCGGCTACTGGCGCAACCCGGATGCCACCCGGAAAACCATCGTGGACGGTTGGTTCCATACCGGCGACATGGTGCGCATGGACGAGGGCGGGTACATCTATGTGGTGGATCGCATCAAAAATATGTTCATCTCCGGCGGCGAAAACGTGTATCCCGCCGAGGTGGAGCGCGTACTCCTGAGCCACGAAGCCGTATCGGAGGCAGCCGTCATCGGCGTGCCTGATGAGAAATGGGGCGAGGTGGGGCAGGTCTTCATTGTGCTAAAACCCGGCATGGCGTGTTCGGAGGCAGAATTGTCGGCTTTTTGTACCGCGCGCTTAGCGAAGTTCAAAGTGCCCAAATACTTCCGCTTCATAGAAGCACTGCCGAAAAACGACACGGGCAAGATCAACCGGATGGCACTGCGAGATAGTATCGGCGGGCTTTAGCCGCCATGCGGGTAGAATCCGCCAGACGGAGGTGTGAACCTCGCGATAGCTGGGATTATGCAAATACTTCTTTCAGGCTGATGACCAAGGCAGGAAAATATGGGAACGCAATTCCGTATTTGCAAAAGTAGAAATTTATGCCTTCAAATGCAAATGATACCATTAATGCGCCGGCGTATAGCGAAAATCCCGCCGCCCCTGCTATTTTTGCAGGAGCATTTTGCCAAACAACCACGCAGGCATGAGGAACATTTTCATTGCCGCCACAGGCCAGCACGTCGGGAAAACGACTGCCACCTTAGGGTTGGTGGCCGTTTTCCGGCAACGGGGATTCATTACCGGATACTGCAAACCCGTGGGCCAAAAGTATGTGGAGGTGGATAATGGCGAAGTGGCCGACAAAGACGCCGTGCTTTTTGCCCAGACCGTCGGTTTCGAAATGGTGCCGAAAATTCACAGCCCCGTCATCATTCTGCCCGGCCTCACCCGCCAATACATTGAGGGCGATTCCGAATTCAACTTCCGCGAACGCATACAATACGCCGCCGACTATCTCGAATCCACCTGCGACCTGGTGGTGTACGAGGGCACGGGGCATCCGGGCGTGGGCAGCGTCATTGACCTGTCGAACCCGCAGGTGGCCAAAATGCTGGGCGCGGGCGTGTTGATGATCGTGGAAGGCGGTATCGGCAACACCATTGACCGCATGAACATGAGCCTGGCGCTGTTTCGGGAGGAAGGCGTGCCCATTTTGGGCGTGTTGGTCAACAAAGTCCGCACCGATAAATATGAGGACATCAAATACCACCTGCAAAAACGCCTGCAGGAAATGGGTATCCCCCTGCTCGGCGTGTTGCCCTACGACCAAACGCTTTCCTTTCCCATCATGGAAGCCGTCAATCAGGCCGTTGACGGCAAAGTGTTGCTCAACGGCCACAAGCTCAGCAACCGGGTGGAAGAAATCATCGGCGGCTCTTTGATTGATACCGAAGAATTCGGCACCTTCCAAAACCTGCTGCTCGTGGTCAGCTACCGCCGCTTAGACGAAGCAATGGAAAAGATAAAAGCTATTTCGGAAGAAAATAATCTGACACAGCCCATGCTCTCCGGCGTCATTGTGACCGGCGACGGGCGGCAGGCGCGCTGGACCGAACTGGCCGACCTGCGCAATCCTTATTTTTTGGAACACCACATCCCCGTTATTTCTACCACCTTAGACACTTACGGCTCCGTAGTGAAAATCAGCCGCATAGAGGTGAAAATCAACAACCAAACTCCCTGGAAAGTAGATCGCGCCATTGAGTTGATTCAAAAATATGTGGACATAGACGCCTTGTCGCAGCAACTGGACCTTTAGCGAAAGGACGACTGCTGCCGCCACAGCCGTCGGAAAGCAGCAATCATTTCCATTGCAGGGAGGTACGCTGTGCCGCGCCGGTGATGCGCCGTGCCGATGCGATACACGATACGCCAGTGTCGGATGATTTCGCGCAGCGCAAACCTGTAGGAGTTTTGCTGCTCATCGTAGATATGCGTAGGCTCCGAGCAAGTCCCGTTGACTTCCAGAATGATTAAATTTTCCCCGCGTCGGAGTTCTTCAAAGCTGTCGCATTTGATGTCGAAACGGCCGTAATGAAAGCCCTCAATTTGGCGGCTGATGCGCTCAAAGCTGTTGCGCAAGGAGTCGTCTATCATTTGGCCGGCATTGATGAAGCGGGTACCTTTGGAATGGTTGCCGATAACGCCCAACGGTACTACCTCGCCTTCGGCGGGTACCGTATCGAGCAGCGGGCCGTGTGTGTGCCGCAGGCGCTCCCATTGCAGCAGTGCGCGCGGATACGCCTGAATCAACGCGCGAAGGGTGTCCTGCCCGTTGCCCTTTACCTGCAAAAACTCCTTAAATGTAAGAGACGTGATGTGACCGCGCTCCTCATCGGGTAAGCGGTAATACAGTACTCCGAACTCCCCTTTTTTATCCACAAACTCCTGCAGGAGGAAGTCGGTGGGATAGCGTTGCAGGTAGTCGCGCAGTTCCTCCGGGGTATGAATTTTGGCAACCAAAAAACCCCGCAACCCCATATCCGGCTTGGCGATGAGCGGGAAGCCGATACCTTCCGATGCCAGTCGGCGCGCGGTCTGCTCCCACGGCTCGCCGGGATGCACGAGCACCGTTTTGGGTCGTAACGATGGCGGAATTTTCATCAGGGTATCATACTTCGACTCCATGCCCATACCCCCGGAATATATGCCCGGATTGGCCGCCGTGAAAAAACATAAGTGCCGCGCCCGCAAGGCCAGCCAGGGATAATACCACAGCATAGGGAAATAAAAGGCAATACTCGGCCAGTACTCCCAGTGTAGCAGGCGAATGAAAAACGGGCGATGGAATAAGCGCATGGCAAGGCGTTTTCGGGGGTCAAAACTCAGTAATTTTTCAAGAGGAAGGTAAAGATTTTTAAAACAAACTTTTTGTTGATTGGGTGATGATTTGTTTTATCTTTGCTTTCATTGTTGGCAACAAAAAATTTTCAACCCGTGCTTGAAATCAAAGTAGCGCTCCAAATACTGAAACCCGCTGATGAGGTGTTTGAAGCCATCGTTGATCCGGCGAAAATGTCGAACTATTTCATTTCGGAAAGCACGGGCAGAATGGAAGAAGACAAAACGCTCGTGTGGCGCTTTCCCGAATTCGATGAGGATGCGCCGGTTCGGGTCGGCAAAATCGAGCAAAACAAATTGGTGTCCTTTTATTGGCCAATTGACCATGAAGAACTCTTAGTTGAAATGACGCTCACGCCTGCCGACGACGGCGCTGCAACCGTTGTGACCATTACCGAAAAAAGCAAAGCAAACGACGATGCCGGCATTCAATGGCTGAAAGGCAATACAGAAGGCTGGGCCAATTTTCTTGCCTGCCTCAAAGCCTATCTTGAGTACGGCATTAATCTGCGAAGAGGCGGTTTTGATTTTTTAAAAGGGTAAAAATGCCTGCCTGTTAGCAATAAACTCTCTACCTTGAACTTTAAATTAAAACTACTATGGGAAACAAAAGTAAGCACTCCGCCGAAGTCGAAAAAAGAAAAACCTACTCCGTAAAAGAGGCGCTCGAAGCCTCCGTCGCGTATTTCAACGGCGACGAATTAGCCGCCGGCGTGTGGGTCAATAAATACGCGCTGAAGGATTCATTCGGCAACATCTACGAGCGCAGCCCCGACGATATGCACCTCCGCATTGCCGCCGAGCTGGCCCGCATCGAACAGCGTTACCCCAACCCCGTTGACAAAGAAGAACTCTACGAACTGCTCGCGCAGTTTCGATACATCATCCCGCAGGGAAGCCCCATGGCCGGCATCGGCAATGACATGCAAACCTCCTCCCTTTCCAATTGCTTCGTCATCGGCAACAACGCCGACTCCTACGGCGGCATCATTCGCACCGACGAAGAGCAGGTGCAACTCATGAAACGGCGCGGCGGCGTAGGCCACGACCTGAGCCACATCCGCCCCAAAAGCAGCCCTGTGATGAACAGCGCCCTCAGCTCCACCGGCATCGTGCCCTTCATGGAGCGCTACTCCAACTCCACCCGTGAAGTGGCGCAAGACGGTCGTCGCGGCGCCCTCATGCTCACTATTTCCATCAAACACCCCGACGCGGAGGACTTTATAGACGCCAAACTCGAAGCCGGCAAAGTGACCGGCGCCAACGTGAGCGTGCGCATTGACGACGCTTTCATGCAGGCCGCCCAACAAGGCAAAACATACCGGCAGCAGTACCCGGTGGACAGCGCCGAGCCGACTATGGCCAAAGACATTGACGCCGAAAAACTTTGGAACAAAATCACCTTCAACGCCTGGAAAAGCGCCGAGCCGGGCGTGTTGTTTTGGGATACCGTCATCCGCGAATCGGTGCCCGACTGCTATGCCGACCTCGGCTATCGCACCATTTCCACCAATCCCTGCGGCGAAATTCCGCTGTGCCCTTATGACAGTTGCCGCCTGCTGGCCATCAACCTGTTTAGCTATGTGGACGAGCCGTTTACGCCGAAGGCCCGGTTCAATTTTGAAAAATTCCAGCGCCACGCCCAACTCGCTCTGCGTATGATGGACGACATCATTGATATGGAGATTGAAAAAGTGGAACGCATTCTCGAAAAAATAAAAAACGATCCGGAAGCATCCGATATCAAAAACGTAGAGCATTCCCTGTGGGAAAAAGTGCTCAAAGCCTGCGTCAACGGCCGCCGCACGGGGGTGGGCATCACCGCTGAAGGCGACATGCTGGCCGCGCTCGGCCTGCGCTACGGCAGTGATGAAGCCATTGAGTTTGCCGTGAAAGTGCAGCGTGAACTGGCAGTGAATGCCTACCGTTCCTCGGTAGAGCTGGCCCGCGAGCGCGGTCCGTTCCCGATCTTCGACGCCAGTCGCGAAATGCGCAACCCCTTCATTCAGCGCCTGCGCGAAGCCGACCCGAAACTCTACGACGACATGGTGAAATACGGCCGCCGCAACATCGCCCTGCTCACCATCGCGCCCACGGGCACTACCAGCCTCATGAGCCAGACCACCTCCGGTATCGA
Organism: Saprospiraceae bacterium; assembly: GCA_019638385.1. Lineage (GTDB taxonomy): Bacteria > Bacteroidota > Bacteroidia > Chitinophagales > Saprospiraceae > UBA2329. Next base: position 53,436 of record JAHBTW010000017.1, read on the forward strand.
GCCGGTATTCATGGTGTCGTACCTGCGCCGCCGCAAGGTGAACCCCAACGACAAAGACGTGCGCGTGGACTTCATAGACGAGGTGGGCGATCACTGGGAGGAGTACCACGTTTTTCACCACAAGTTTGCCGACTGGCTGCAAACGCAGGGCTACGACGTGGCTGCCGTCACCAAAATGAGCAAAGAAGATATTGATCCGATTATTGCAAAATCGCCCTATCACCGCGCCACCGCTAACGATGTGGATTGGGTGCAAAAAGTAAAAATGCAGGGCGCTATCCAAAAATGGGTGGATCACTCCATCAGCGTCACCGTAAATGTGCCCGAAAACACCTCGGTGGACATGGTGCGGCGGATATACCAAACCGCCTGGGAAACCGGCTGCAAAGGTTGTACCATCTACCGCGACGGATCGCGCTCCGGAGTGTTGATTGCCGACAACAAAAAAAGCAAAACGGCCGGCGAAAACGGCGTCAACGGCGTCTTTCCGCCCAAGCGCCCCAAGCGCCTCGAAGCCGATATTGTGCGTTTTATGAACAACAACGAGCGCTGGCTCGCCGTCATCGGCCAAATCGAAGGCAAGCCCTACGAGATATTCACCGGTCGCGCCGAAGACACCTTCCGCCTGCCCGAATACGTCACCAAAGGCTGGGTTATCAAAGCCACCGACGATGAAGGCAAAAAACGCTACGATTTCCAGTTCACCGACCGCGAAGGCTACCGCATCACCATAGAGGGCCTCAGCCGCTCCTTCGACAAAGAGTACTGGAACTATGCCAAGCTCATTTCCGGCATCCTGCGCCAGGGTATGCGCTTGGACAAAGTGGTGGAACTCGTCAGCGGCCTCAACGTAGAAGAAGACCACATCAATACCTGGAAAAACGGCGTGGTGCGCGCCCTCAAACGCTTCGTACCCGACGGCACCAAAGTGGATAAAGAAGCCTGCCCTCATTGCCATACCGCCGCACTCGTGTATAAGGAAGGCTGCGTCCTGTGTGCGGAGTGCGGGTATTCGGAGTGTGGGTGAGATGATAGCAATGGATGCAGTACGCCTCATCCTCGCTATGCGGGTGGAGCGGCATAAAACGCCTGTTTCTCTTTCACTCGCGCCACGATTTCCTGCACCGTAGGCATCAACTCCGGTGGAATGCGCAAAAGGAGGTTATCTTCTGTTTTGCCGGCCAAAATACGGGTGGCATAATACAGAGGTGTGTAGCGCTCGCGCAGTGCCCGCCCATGCGCCTCCGACTCGAACAGAGACAACACCAACTGCCGCTGCTCGTGATAAAGCAGATTGGTAAGAAACCAGGTCAGGTCGCCATCCTTCTCTTGTTGGATTACCCGCGCTATTTTTTTATCCAAATCATCAAAGATGCCATTCCAGATTTCGAGGAGAGCGAAAAAGCTAAGTTGAGGCTCAAATTCTGTTTTTTCAAGGTGCTGGCGTTCATAATCGAGCGCATTTTCCGGCTTTTGGTTAGTTTCATAGTACAACCCTGCCAAATTGTGCAAAGACCATTCCTCTCCTTTTTCTTTAGCCATTAAATAGAAATGCTCCGCCTCAGCAAATTTCCTTTGAGCGGAGTAAAGATTTGCTAAATTATACATAGCCCAAACATGTCCCTTTTCAATTGCCTGTAAGTAATACTTCTCTGCTTCATATAGCTTGCCTGTTTTTTGGTAATGATTAGCTAAATTATAGATAGCAGCAACCTGACCTCCGGAAATGGCAAGTAGGTAGTATCGTTCAGCTTCGTCTTGTTTGCCCTGCTCGTCTAGTATAAAAGCTAAATTGTTTATGGCTCCTGAATACCCTTTTTCAATTGCCTTCAAATAGTATGACTCCGCCTTTTTCATCTCTTTTTGTTCGTGATAAAGAATGGCTAAATTATACAATGCGTTTACATCCTCTTTTTCGATAGCTGCCAGATACAATTGTTCTGCGTCGGGAAGTCTTCCGTAATTTATATATAAAAAGGCAGTTGCATTTAGCATTGCTGCATCTCCGGTTTGTAATATTTTTTGATAGCAATCATTTATCTTTTTTTCATCTCCTTGTTTAAGATATAGAGAGACTAATAAATAAAATTTGCTCCCTCGTGCTTCATTTTCAATTTCTTCATTTAACATTTTAATAGCCTGATGTACATGGCCTTGATCTGCCATACGCATGGCATCCTCCATGATTTCTTGAAATTTCCTTGGTAGTTCACTGTTTTGAGAGGCTTCGGGATGCATCTGACGGGTAAAATCAATCAACTCATCCCGTTCTTTAACCCCGATAAACTTTGATTGCGAAAGCGCCTTACTCATTACCCATGCTTTGTCATAAGGAAACTCTCCGCTTTTGAGTAATTCTAGTTGTTGCTGTACCAGAAATTGGATATCCTTTGCATCATACCATGTTTCCAAAAATACAGTGAGGTATTTGGCGCAACGTTTTTGGTCGGGATTGCCTTGAGTTACGATGAGCCACATGTTGAAAAAGCGCTCGGCTAAGCGATAAAGGTGATTCTTCTTTCCTGTGGGAATAATCTCCACGATGCCGTATTGCTCCAATTGTTTGAGATACGAAGCGATGAGCTTGCTCTCCATCCGGCATTTTTCGGCCAACACTTTGGTCGGCACAGCTTCCCACCAAAAGGCCATTTCCTGCACAATTTTGCGTTGGGCGGCGGTAAGATTGTGGAGGCGCTCCTGATAGAGCGGGGTGGCATTGTCCATTATTTTGCGCAGGTACTCGAAACCGTAGAGGCTGGAATCGTGCAGGAGAATCTGGACAAAAAACTGAAGCGCGCGTGGCAGGCCGTTGGTGAGTATGCGCATGGCCTCCACACGCCCCCGGTGGTGCAGGGCGTAATTGTGCAGTTGGGGCAGGTTCATTTCTGTGCTCCAATGATTGAGCAGATGATGAATTTCTTCAAAACTTAGCCCCTTCAAGTGGTGTGCCCGGAAGAAGTCGAAAAAAGGCAGGTCGTAGCGCCAGAAATGCTCACTGATGCGGGTACTTGCCCCGATGATCTGCATGTCGCGGTAGTTGATGAGTATTTCGCGCATCAGGTGGCCGTCGTCGCCGATGTTCTCGAATATGCGGTCAATATTGTCTAAGAGCAACACGGTTCTTTTTCCGGATTCCTGCAGGAGCGTTGCGATTTGGGCATAGAGGTATCGGGAGTAATCCTGCTCGCTGTCGAAATTGTCGAATGGGGAAAGGTTGAGTTGGCGGTTCAGACGAATCGCCAACTCCTGTACCACCTCAAACCAGAGATCGGAGAGGCGATAAATGGTGTTTTGCTCTTCGGCAAGATAAATCGCAACGTATCGGGCGGCGAGATCGGCATCTTCATCTATTTCAATCTGTATGCGTCGTAGCAGGGTGGACTTGCCGCTGCCCCGCCAGCCGAGGATAAGCTCGTGTTGTAGCGGGTCTTTGGGGCCTTTATTGCGAAGGCCGGCCACGATTAGCTCAAACTCGGCAATGCGCGCCAAAAAATTGCGCTTTACCGCTTCCGGGCTGCTATTGGCGTTTTGGTACAGCGCCAGTTGGTCAATAAACCAGGTGGGATTTACTTGCGGACTAATCATAGATCGGATTGTTGCGCATCCAAAACGCTTGTAAAAACGGGGAGACGAATCGGTAGTTGCCGGCTTGCTCCACAATGTAGCCATCGCTTTCAAGGCCGCCTATCAATTCCATGTACTGGCGTTGTTGTTCATGCTTGTGCGCTATATCGTACAACTGGCGAGTATTGATGGAATCCTTGTGCGCAATGAAAGTCAGGACTTCATCAAGGAAATCCGACTCTTTCACTGGGAAATAATCGGTAAGGCGGTTTTTCCAGTCGCTGAAGTTTTTGTTATTCTTAACGATGGCATCAAAAGCGGAGCCTATACTTTCTTGTGTTATGGCCGGGTTTTGTGTTGCGCGGGCTGCCCGGTTGATTTCGTCGAGCATGAGGTTGAGAAAGTAGGGGATATAGTGATTTACCTTATCCAAGAGGCCGTTTGTGAGATTATCATCATACTGCACGGTCGCTCCATGTGTAACTCGCGCGATGTAATCGGCCGCTCTGTCGCGAGTGAGCGGCTCAAAAGATACAATGGCAAAATCGTTTATATCGGCGGTGCGGCCCTCAATGGTTTTGACAATGTGATGAATGCCTACCGATCCTGCCAGTACCAAAGACAGGCATTTGCGGATGTCGGGATGTTGCCGCCACTGGCGCAAGCGATTGAGAATGGCGCTTGCTTCTTCGGTGCGTTTGTTTTTGTGAAGCCCATTGAGTACTTCAGGTAGCTCGTCTAACAGGAGTACAATTTGTAGTTTTTGATCGGCGATTTTGGGGAGGAGTCTTTCGATTTCGGCTGCGTGGTCAAGCGGTTTTTCCGATCCAAATTTTACTCCTTGCAAGGTGATTTCCTCAATGGTGATTCCCTTAAACATACTGTCAAGCCAGAATTTCCCTTTTTTGAATTTGTCCAAACAACGCACCATCAATTCGAAGAATTCCCTGTAAAATTCGTTTTCCGATTTGATGCCTTGTATATTTTTGAATTCGCAGCGGGTATCTTCCTGCTGATTTTCGAGCATGGCAAGCATCACGGAGGTTTTTCCTACACGGCGCGGCGCGGCAAGTAGCACATGGCCTCCCTTCGCTATTTCGTGCCAGATTTCCGCTTCTATTTCAGGGCGTGGATAGTAGTATTCTCCGGTGGCTGTGGGGCCGGTCACAATTTTTGGGTCAATCCATTTTGGGTTCATTTTGACAACAAATTTATGGTTAAAAATACTTGACTGCAAATATATTGCTAAAATATTTAAGCTACAAATTTATTGTCAAAAATATTTGAATTTTTTGCAGGCCGCTGGATTACCCCCGCAATTAAAAAATACGCCCTACTTTTGGCCACAGGAAAAGACTGCTGTACGCCATGCTCAAACGACTGCTGTTCAACGATCGCTTCATTCTGTTCATCATTACGCTCAATGCGGCAGTGATTTTTGCTCAGGGATTTTCGCCTGAACCGGGGATCTACTTTTGGTTAGAATTCGTGGACAATTTGTTTACGCTGGTCTTCATAGCGGAAGCAGCGATGAAAATTCGCCAATGGACGGCGCGGGGGTATTTCGGTTCCGCCTGGAATGTCTTTGATTTCGTGCTGGTAGTCCTGGCGATGCCTTCGCTGGTGGTGTGGATGTGTCGGTTGGATGTGTCGACCTTTGAGTTTTTATTGGTACTGCGCATCATGCGGGTCTTCAAGTTTTTCCGGTTCATTCGCTTTGTGCCCAATATTGACCACATTTTCGACGGCGTAGGGCGGGCAGCGCGGGCTTCGGTGTTGCTGGTGTCGGTGTTTTTTATTTTCAATTTTATCATTTCGATGGTCGCGTGTTTTCTGTTCAGAGACCTCGCGCCGGAGCACTTCAGCAATCCGCTTCAGTCGTTTTATTCCATGTTCAAAGTGTTCACCATAGAGGGGTGGTTTGAAATCCCTGATGCCATTGTGGAGGATACTTCCCCCATTCCCACCTTTTTTATACGCCTGTTTTTCATCATCATTTTTTTCTTCGGCGGGGTCATCGGCCTGTCCATCGTCAATTCCATTTTTGTGGATTCCATGGTATCCGACAATAATGATGCTTTAGAGAAAAAGGTCATGGAATTGCAACACAAGATAGATTTGCTACTGGAGCGCTCGGAGCAAGAGAAGCCTCAGTAGGCGGTAGGCGGTGGTTTGGTAGGCAATAGGCGGTGTGAGCGTTCGGCATGTCCAAACCGCCTACCGCCTACCGCCTACTGCAAACTGCCTACCGCTCACCGCTCCCCCTCCTCCGGATGCCAGAACAGCCGCTCAAACTCCGCCACCCGATTGTTTTCCACCCGCACGCCTTCCTGTGTGAGTAGTTCCTCCATCATATCGGGTGTGGGAAAGTGGTTGCGGCCGCTGAGTTCGCCGAGGCGGTTCACCACCCGGTGAGCGGGAACGCCGTGTATGCCGAAACTGTGGTTGAGCGCCCAGCCGACCATGCGCGCCGAGCCGAGCGCCAGATAGTCGGCAATAGCGCCGTAAGTACTCACCCTGCCGCGTGGAATACTGCGCGTGACTTCGTACACCTGTTCAAAATAATTACCCGGTGAAGACATGGTTTTTTATTTTTGCCGAAGGCCGTTTCAAACAGGCCAAAGTTAACCATGTTGAAGTTAAAAGTCAAAGCCGGCGGGATCAGGAATTTAACCGATGCGCGATACTTCGCTGCTAAAGAAGTGGAATGGTTGGGCTATTGCCTTGACCCCACCGCGCCGGAATACCTGCCGCCGAATACCATGCAGGCCATCCGCGAATGGGTGGGCGGGGTGCTCACCCTCGGCGAGTTCGGCTTTGTATCGGGTGAAGAATTGCTCGCGGCAGCAGAGCAATATCAATTGGACGCCGTACAGGTTGGCGTTTTTGCCGGCGCAGAAGATTTGTTGTTGCTACAAGGCCGCGTACAAGTACTGCGCGAAATCATTGTAGAACCGGAGGCAGATGCCGCCGCGCTCCAACGCGAAATCGCCCGGCTCGCGCCATTGGTACACGCCACCATTCTTTCTTTCCAACCCAACCGCATCACCTGGAGCGACATAGAGGCCGGCCGGCCATTCGGCGTACAAGCGCTGCGGGAGCTTTGTGCCGCTTCGCCTATTCTCATCGGTATGGATTTGGATGCCGCCGCCGTCGCCGATCTATTGGAATCTGTGCAGCCCTACGGATTGGCCGTGCAAGGCGGCGAGGAGGAGAAAACGGGATTTAAATCCTTCGAGGCATTGGACGAGGTGCTGGATACGCTGGAAATACTGGTATGATGATGCCGAATTTAGATAGCTGCGAGTTTATAGCATAGGATGGGCCGTGACTCGAAGCTCGCGGCTCGAAGCTATTATGGATCTAAATAGTTACAAAAAACCAAAACCATGCCCACACAACAATCGCTTCTCCGCCGGTTGGCCGACGATTTTGCCGGGTTGTTTTACCCGCATCTCTGTTTAGCCTGCGCCGAACGGAAACCGCCCCGTCGCGATTTGCTCTGCATTACCTGCCGTGCCAAATTGCCGTACACCGATTATCACGAGCATCAGGAGAATGTGCTCACCGAGCGCTTCTGGGGGCGGGCGCCCATATACAGCGGGGCCGCCATGTTTCACTTTATAAAAGGAGGTAAAACCCAGCACTTGTTGCATCAGCTCAAGTATCAGGGCAAGCAGCAGGTCGGCGTATTGCTCGGCGAATGGTATGGGCGGGAGTTGAAAAAATCTGTCTGGTTTCAATGCGTGGAGGCTATTGTGCCCGTACCGCTGCATCCGCGCAAGGAACGGCAGCGGGGCTTCAATCAAAGCGATACCTTTGCACGGGGACTTGCCCGCACCATGGGCGTACCCTGGCACAAAAACGGCTTGCGCCGAAAAGCCTATACCGAAACCCAAACCCAAAAAGGGCGGATGGAAAGATTCGGCAATGTGGAGTCGGTGTTTGAAGTGGGCGAACCGGCCAAACTTAACGGCAAACACATCCTTTTAGTAGATGACGTGATTACGACCGGTGCAACCCTCGAAGCCTGTACCCATACTTTACTTCAATTGCCGGGCGTAAAGGTGAGCCTCGCGGCCATTGCCATTGCCGGCAGTTAAAAACCAAAAAACCATCCTTGCATGCCAAGTATATCGCCCGACGAAAAGCCATTTCTGCTCAAGAACGTCTATACCCGCGAATTGCTCGAAGGCTATGCCCAAACCCTCCGGAGGATATGGCCCGCTTTTCCGGTCGAATCATTTTTGGAAAAGGTCTTCGATGCCAATTGGGAACAGGCCGAACTTAAAGTGCGTATGCGCCACATCAGCGCCTGCCTGCGCGCAGTACTGCCCTCCGCATTCCGGGAATCGGCGGAAATCCTCACGGAAAGCACTCGGCGTTTTGCAGCGGAATTTGGCGAAAAGCTCACCTTTGAACACATGTTCATCCCCGACTTTGTAGCGCAATTCGGCGCCGACGATCCCGATGCCGCCATTCCGGCCCTTACAGACATTACCCGCTGGACGAGCGCCGAATTTGCCGTGCGCCCTTTCCTGCTGCGCTATCCGGAGCGGATGTACGCGCAGATGCTCGAATGGTCGAACCACGAAAGCCCTATGGTCCGGCGCTTGTCGAGTGAAGGCTTCCGGCCGCGCCTGCCCTGGGGCATGGGTGTTCCTGCGCTAAAAAAAGACCCCACGCCCATTCTTCCGGTATTGGAAAATCTGAAAAACGACCCGGCCGAAACGGTGCGCCGCTCGGTGGCCAACAACATCAACGACATTGCCAAAGACCACCCGGCCAAGGCGCTCCATATAGCCCGCCGCTGGCAGGGCCTCAGCCCCGAAACGGACTGGGTAGTGCGCCATGCCTGCCGCGGTTTGCTCAAAAAAGGACACCCGGAGGCGCTGGCGCTCTTCGGATTTGATGCGCAGCTTTCCACCGTGGAGGTGCAGGCGCTGCGCTGTTCGCCCCGCGTGCGCATCGGCGAGCGCCTCGATTTTTCATTTATAGTAAAAAACATCGGCGCCGGCCCGGCAGAAGTACGGCTCGAATATGCGGTGGATTATCTCACTTCCACCGGGAAAATTTCGCAAAAAGTGTTTAAAATCAAAGAGCTATCACTCGTGCCGGGGCAGGAGGAATCGTTTTCCAAATACCAGCGATTTCAGGATTTTACCACCCGAAAGCATTATCCCGGCGCGCACCGGATCGGCATTTTGGTCAACGGGCAGGAACGGGCAGGGATGGAATTTGCGGTAGAACCGTAGAGACGTTGCACCGCAACGTCTCCTGACCGTACGAACCGCATGAACCCTCTACAGACGTTGCAGTGCAACGTCTCTACAGGTGCATCGTAACGTCTATTGAAAAAAACAGCGTCATGAATATTCAAATGGTATCTGCGTATGTTGATCAATTTCTATTTACGCTTCAAGCGTTTCCGCGCGCCTTGCGGTTTATGCGGGAGCACCGCTTGTGGGAAGGGCTGCTGCGCTACGGCTGGGTGTCGAAGCTATTGATATTTATGGCTTTCGTACTCAGCCTGCGGTTTTACGGCATTTTTATGGACTGGTGGCGCGGGCTGAAATCGCAAACCGCTTCCGACCCCGTTTACAGCCTGGCCGATCTATCGGGGCATTTGTGGAAAGACGGCTTCGGGTTTCTCTTCACCGGAGGCATGAAGTATGTGGTGCTCTTTCTATTTATGGTCGTCATTTACCACATCAGCAATCGGGCGCTCGACATTCTCACGGGCGTTCCGTCCGGCATCACGTTCAAGGACTTCATGGAGTCCCAAAAGCGCGCCCTGCATCTCACCATCCGTGCCTTTGTGTTGGAAACAATTATTATAACATTGCTAAAAGTGGTATTCGGCATCGTTGGTTTTGCTGAGTTTTTGCAGCCGTTTTTGGCATTTACCGTCAAATGCTACTTCGTCGGATTTGTGGTCGTGGACAGCTACCAGGAGCAGTTCGGCATGTCGGTGAAGGCGAGCGGCCGGTTCATGCGCGGCTACATCGGCGTGGGGCTGGCCATTGGGTTGGTATTTCAGATGCTGATGTACATTCCTGTGGCCGGGTCTATACTCGCCTCTTTTGTCACGGCTGTTACAGCGGTGGTGGTTATGCACGAGATAGCCAAGCTTCACACCCTTCCGGCGGAGGAGATTCAGCAATTTGAAGCAGCGCCCCAACCCGGCAAGGAGGCGTAAACCGGGAGCGCTCAACAGGCTATTTTTATTCCGGGAACAAACTCTTGTCCAGCCCGGGAATAATGCGCAGCGCATTTTTATAATACACCTTTTTGAGCACTTCGTCGGGCAGGCCGAGGCCGTACATGCGCCAGAAGGCGTGATAGCGCTTGTAGTAAGGGAAGTATTCATCCGCCGTTTCCAATACGCGGAAGTAGGTGGGGTATTCTGCCGGTTGGTAGGAGTCTTTGCCGAAGAGGATACGGTCCTGGTATTTTTCAAAAAAACTGCGGGCCATGCGCGGTTGACGGCCCAATTCTGCGATGACGGCCCCGATCTCGACATTCATATTGGGCATGGCGTCCAAGAGTTCGCCGAGGTGGCCCAGGTTATTGGGGTACCACCCCATGTGGGCATTGATAAAGGTAGTGCCGGGATGTTTTTTGAACACGCTGTGCTGTTCGGCGATGATTTGCTCCCAGGGGGCAGTAGTATCCCCGGAGCGTTTGCGGCGGGGGTGGGTTTTGAGTTCGAGCCAGCGTTCGTTGTTCTCGTCGTGGGGCAGCCAGAAAGGTTGCGGGTCGGCGGTGTGGATGAGCACGGGAATGCCGAGTTCGCCGCATTTGGCCCAGATCGGATCAATGCGGGGGTCGTCCACGGCTACGCGGCCGTTTTTGTCCTTCACATCCATGCCGAGATTTTTGTAAATTTTGAGACCGCGCGCGCCGTTTTGCACATCAAACTCCAACTGTTTCAGCGCATTTTCCGTCCAGTCGGGTTCGTCCATTCCGTTGAAACTGATATTGGAAAACACAACCATGCGACTTTGCAGGCCGTGCTTTGTGATGTTTTCGGTCTGTGCTTTGAGGGCTGCGCCGCCGCGTCCGCTCAGGTTCACCACGATGCCCATGTGCAGGGTGTCCATTTGGCGGGCGAGAAAAGCGAGGTCTTGTTCGGCCATGTTCCAATGATGGCTGTGTACGTCAATGAAGGGAAACTTCGAGCGCTGCACGGGGTTTTCCGGCACCACGAGCGTGGACGGCGGATCGTATATCTCAAAGTTCATCGGCGTAGGTCCGTCGGCGGTTTGCGCGTGAAGCGCTACAAAAGAGGCCGTTACAAAAAAGATGAGCAGGTAGATTCTGAACATGGCAATCGCATTTGTTATTTATAGGGTTTATCAACATTCCACCACCCTTGTTGGTTTTGTTGGAGCATTTGTCGTCCGAAATGCCAAAAGAGGTGTTTGGGAACAAATAACACGCGGTACTTTTGCTTTTTGGCGCAGGTATAATAGCGGATTATGGCACTCGCCGATTGCCACTGGAAGCCCGCCGCTTTTAAAAAGAACACAGCATTTCATCTGAAAACACAAACCGTTATGCTCTTTAAATTACTCAACACCACTGTTCTTGTTCGCATCCTATTATCCCTTTCCCTGCTAACCGCGTTGGCCGTTATCGGGTGGAAGCTATCCCTGAAGCCGGACGCGAAACCTCAGAAGCCGGCCAAAGAACAACGCATCGGCGAGGTGTTTGAAGACCGCAGGCTCCGCACCATGGACCCCGCGCTGGGGTATGCGCCCTCCGACCGCCTGTTGGATGTATTCAGCTATGCCAAGCGCAAGCAGGAAGCCATGCTGCAAGACCCCGAAAAAAACCTGGGCATAACCGGCGCGCGCTGGCGCGAACGCGGTCCCAACAACATCGGCGGCCGGACCCGTTCACTGCTCGTGGACGCCAACGAGCCCTCCGGCAAGCGAGTGTGGGCAGGCAGCGTATCGGGCGGCCTGTGGCGCTGCGACGACATCACCGCGCCTGTGCCCCAATGGACGCCCATAAACGACTACTTTCCCAACCTCGCCGTAATGGACATTGTGCAGCAGCCCGGCAACCCCAATCTCATGTACTTCTGTACGGGCGAATATACGGATGTGCGCGGCATCGGCATTTTCCGCTCAACGGACGGCGGCCAAACCTGGGCGCACCTGCCCTCCACCGTCGGATTTCAATATGGGTATAAAATGCTGGCCCACCCCAACGGCCAGGTGTATGCCACGACGAGCCAGGGCGTATGGCGCAGCGAAAACACCGGCGCCAACTGGACCCGCGTGATCGGTTCCGGCGTGTCGGGCGTATCTGCTTCGGTGTTTTTTGATATAAAACTCGCTACCGACGGCAACATCTATGTGTCGTCGGGCAATGCCATCTACCGCTCTTCCAGCGGCAATATCGGCGCCTGGACCAACATCACCAACGTGGCAGGCGGGCCGCCCTCCAACGCCAGTCGCATAGAATTTGACGTATCCGACAGCGACCCGCAGGTCATATACGCCGCCGTCGGCACAGGCGGCGATGTGGAAGGCATTTACCGCTCGCTAAACGGCGGCCAAGCCTGGGCCAAAACGGCGATGCCCAATGCACTCGGAATGGACAACTTTGCGCGGGGCCAGGCATGGTACGATCTCGATATCGTCATTCACCCCACCATTCCTACACGGGTAATTGTGGGTGGAATAGACCTGCACATCACCACCAACGGAGGCTTCGGTTGGACGCAACTCTCCCAGTGGTTCGGCGGCGGCGGTATTCAGTACGTTCATGCCGATCAGCACCGAATCATTTATGACCCCAACAACAGCAATGTCGTTTATTTTACCAACGACGGCGGGGTGTGGCGCTCCCAAACCGGCAATGCGCCGGTTGCTCAAATGAGCATCATTGATCGCAACAACAGCTACAATGTGACGCAGTTTTACGCGGGCGCCATACACGCTGAAGAGGCGAGGAGCTATTTCCTCGGCGGCACTCAGGACAACGGTTCGCTCGCCCTCAGCGAGTTCGGCATCTCTCCCGGAAGGGAAGTGCTCGGCGGCGACGGTTTCTTTTGTCATATTGACGAAGACGAACCCAATATCCAAATGGTCTCCTTGTATTACGCCGCCTACAGCCTTTCCACCGACGGGGGCAGAACCTTCTCCGGCGGCGCAGCGCTCGACGGCAACTTTCTCAGCGCTTCCGACTACGACAGCCGCACCAATATCCTCTACTCGCAAACCCGCAGCGGCGATTTTTACCGCTGGTTTGTCAATACCGGCCAAACGCAGTTGGTGGATGTGACCGACCTGAATCTCAATGTTTCGGCTGTAGCCGTTGACCCCAACACGCCCAATCGCGTCTATTTCGGCAATTTCAACAACGGAAGAATTGTGCGCGTGGACGATGCCCACACCGGCGCTGAAGTGATCGGCACGGCGCTCGCGCCCCTTTCGGGAACCATATCGTGTATTGCTATTGAAGACGGCAACCCCGATCACCTGTTGGCCACGGTGTCCAACTACGGCCTGCCCAGCGTTTTTGAGAGTTTCAACGGCGGCCAAAGCTGGACCAATGTGGAAGGCGACCTTCCCGATATGCCCGTCAACTTCGCCCTTTTCAATCCCAACAACAACCGGCAGGCCCTGCTCGCCACGGAAGCCGGCGTGTGGGTAACGGAAGAATTGAACGGCGCCGGCACGCAATGGCTGCCTCCGCTGCCCGGACGCGGTACGCCCTTTGTGCGCACCGATATGTTGCGTCTGCGCCGCTCCGACAACGTGGTATTGGCCGCCACTTACGGCCGCGGCATGTTCACCACCGATGTATTTGCCGAGCCTAAAGCGCGCATGGCGGTAGATCGCATTTCTTACTTAGAGGCGCCGCTTCAGTTCCTCGGTGAGGTTTCGACCAATGCCGAGAGCTATCTTTGGGATTTCGGCGACGGCAATACCGATACGTTGGAAAACCCCCGGCACACTTACACCGCTGTGGGTGAATTCCCCGTATCGCTCACCATCAACAACAGCCTGAGCACCTCGGATGCCGTGAAAATACTGCCCGACCTACCGCTCCCCTGGAAAGCGCAGCGCCCCGGCTACGGCGGCGATTTTGAAGGGCTGGGAGAGCAATATGGCGTATATACGGTGAGCGGCTCCTCTTTCGAGCGGGGCAAGTCAACCGTTACCGGCAAAGACGGCGCGAAGAGCGGGGAAAACGCTTTCGTTCTGGGGCTGAACGAGCCTTTTTATCAGGGCAACACCCATGCGATGCTTTACCTGCCCAATTTCGACTTGTCGGAACAAGGCATTTACGAGTTCAGCTTTTGGGGCAAATGGCGCATACACCCCGGCTTCGACGGCTTCCGGGTGGAATATTCCACCAACAAAGGACAGTCGTGGGAAGTGCTCGGCAACACCGTGCAACCCGGATGGTACAACCAACGCAACACCAGCTTAGACGATGCCGTATTCCCTATCGGTAGTTCGTACTTCACCGGCAACCGCTTTGAATGGCAGCAATACCGCCTCAATATCAGCTCCTTAGCCGGCAACCCTGATGTGGCGTTCCGATTCGTGTTCCGATCGGACGATATCGGCAACCATGTCGGTTTGGTGATAGACGATGTGCAGGTGGATAAATTTGAAGGCGAACTCATCACCAAGCTGATCCGGTTTGAAGGCGTTTACCTGCCCGGCGGAACGGAGGTAAAATTAGACTGGACGCTGCTGCCGGAATACCATTGCACCACCATACAAGTAGAGCGCTCCATCAACGGCCGCGATTTTGATCTCCTCGCCACCTTGAACGCTACCGGCGGCACAACCCTCGACCCACAGCTCTATGCCCACACCTCTTTGGCGCAGCGCAACCTCTATTTTTACCGGTTAAAAATCACCAACTCCGCTCCGGCCATCAATTACCAATACGAGTTTTACTCGCCCGTCATAGCGATGCAGCGCAACGCGCCGCCGGCATTAGTCAACCGGGTGTTTCCTTCGCCGTTCTCTTCGGCAGTAGGCGTTACCTTCAACGGCGTGGTGGAGCAACCGGTATTGTATGAGCTATTTGACGCCGCCGGTCGCTTAGTGGGCAAAGGCCGGGTGGAAAACCCCGGGCCGTACCTCGAAATCCCGATGGGCAATCACCTCGCCAAAGCCATGTATGTGCTGCGGCTCAAGGTAGGCGATGCGGAGTTCGAGTCCTTTAAGTTTGTGGGCGGGTATTAGGGCTTGCGGCAGGGAAATCGCAGGCTTTTTGCAATTTAAATCCCAAACATGCGTCTTCCTGAGCATTGTTTTCAAAACTCAGGTCTGCTCATGTTTGGGATTGCTGAACTCAGTGCAATTAACGCTTTACCATTTTGAGCGTTTCCACTCGCTGTTGCCGTACCAAGGTTACAAAATATACCCCTGCCGGAAGCTGCCCGGCGGGTATCTCTATTTGATGAAACCCGGCGCCATGCCATTGCTGTGCCAAAAGGCGGATGACCTGCCGCCCTGTGTAGTCGGATACAAAAACCGTAACAGGGCCGTCCTCTGCAAGTTGGTACTCTAACCATGCCTGATCGCCGACAGGGTTGGGGCAAGCCTTGCATCGCCGGAACCGGAAGGCGGTACAGGCTGTGTGTCGGCCGCTACCTCTTCAACCGGGCGGCTGCGTGCGAGAATGGGGTTGTAGCGCATATTGTTTGGATGACAAAAATCGGCCAGCCATGCGGCATCCACCGGTGGATTGCTGCCGCAGTTGGGCAGCCTGTTGATGGATAATGGACCTTGCAGCGTACTGCCCGGCAATATTTGATTTACAGGTACTTGCTCGCCCACCGGTATTCCCGATATGGGGTCGGTGGTGACGATGACCTGCTGCGGACTGTTGGCATTGAGAAAATCCTCTACCCGACCGGGCGTGACGAGTACATCTCCTTTGATGATTATGGGATTCCAGGATAGGATATTATTGTTCATTATTTCATCCAGATCCTCTACTTCCACATTTTCCTGCACGTTCAGGAAGGGGTTGGGCGGGGTGTCTTCAAAAAAATAAGAAGCGCTTTTTATCTCTACATTGTATCGGGCTGCCCATGCAGCTTCTTTACCCGCAGGAGAAATGAGTTTTGCCATAAGGTGTAGCTCAATGTTTTCCGAAGGACACGGAGTATAACCCGTTGAAAAAACTTCTACATCAGGATTTTGACTGCTTACATTTTTAATGATGGTTTGTTCCTCTTTAATGAAGTTGAGGGTATATGATTCCAGACAAGCTATGGGCATATACGGCGTTCGAAACACACCCGGCTCCTCCATTATTAAACCGGAAGCACTGCCGAAATTTGCGCTACCATTGCAATTCTTGAAGAAATACGCCCCTCTGATGTCGCTGGTATTCAAACCTGATGAGGGATTAAAAGCATATCGCAGCGCTGCGGATTTAAGAGACTTCTTCCACCTGAGTTCTTCTGTTAACATATCAAGGTATGGATCAAAAATAGAACTCACCACTTCGTGATTGCTCTCTGCCTGATATAGTACCGGCTGTTCCACCAAGTTGAGAACTCCCAAAACCTTATCATAAACAGGATTATACACAGGAGCACCATTCTGTGGAGGGCTGCTTCCCGGCACACGAAAGGCAATACTGGGCCGGAGTGATTCGTCGGTAAGTTTTCCATTGCCCTCAAATTGAAAATTCGCTTGGAAGTGCATGGGTTTGGGCGGCGTACTTTTGCCTCCCCCGATGATGAAATCCAAGAGCGCGAAAGCGGTATTGGCAAAAGGAACGGCTGTTTTAATCCAGTCAGGAACTACCGAAGTTACTTTTTTAGGAAAAAGCCATGAAATAGCATCGTTAAGCTCAGCATCCACATTGTTTGACAGGTGCATTTGATGAAGATCTCGGATATCATTCAGGCCCAAAGCGACAGAGGCATTGGAAAATCCGTTTGCCGGCAAGGTGTTCTGTACTCCGGGTGTTAATCTTTTATTAGCAGAATTCACCAATAATTTATCCGCAACTCCCACCAATTCCGAAGCGGCCTTATAGGCAGAATTGCCTTTTGATATACCTTCAGTTATTCCGCCGGCCACATTGGCAAAGCGATTGCCCCTGTTTGTTACGGTTCCTCCCTCAATGACCTGAGTAATATCTCCGCCGCCTGACAAGTTGAAATTTATGGAAACATAATTCACAGAGTTATTCACAATCTCCAATATAGAAGGATACTGACAAGTACAAGGATCATAAGCAATGGGAATATCCGCCATTACCCAGATGCCGGACTGCCCGTAAAATTCGTTGAACTAAACCGCAAGCGGCAGTCCTTGCCAATCTACGGTTCAAAGTGCTGAAAGTCAGTGAAAAAAGGTTGGATATGGGATAAATTTGGGTTGATTATTCAACCTAAATTTTCGATATATGAAACCATTGAGAAAACGCATGTTGGATTACATGCAATTGAAGCATTACAGTGCATCAACGGTCAAGAGCTACATACATCAGGTAGCCGCCTTTAGCAAGTATATCGGCAAAAGCCCGGAGATAGCGAGTCTGGAGGAGGTGTCGGAGTATCTGTTACACCTTGCCAATGACAAGGGAATGTCTCAATCATTTCTAAATTCGGCCTACAGCGGCATCAAGGTGCTGTTGGTACAGGTGCTGGGTCGGGAGTGGCGCCGTGCCGGATATTTCCTGCCCGTTCAGGTGCTGTCACGATTGTTTCGGGGTAAATTCCTCCATCACATGCGTGCCTTGTATCCGCAGGGCGACCTGGCTTTTCATGGGCAGGCGCAAGCTTTCCAATGCGCGGATGCTTTTCGGCATCTGGTACGACAACTCTATGCCAAGGAATGGATCGTGTATGCCAAGCGCCCATTTGGAGGGCCACAACAAGTAATCCAATATCTGGGCAGATATACCCATCGCATTGCTATTGGCAACCACCGCATTGAGTCTATCGGCCAAGGCAAAGTCTCTTTCAGGTATAAGGACTATCGCGATGCAGGCGCCACCAAACTACTCACATTAGATGCCGTGGAATTTATCAGGCGTTAGTGCTATAAATAATCCTCTTATAATGGCATAACCCAACCAGCCCCCAAAAATATTCCATCTTCCTCCGCCCCCCTACATCCGCTCCAACAACATCATCCCAATATCCGCATCATCCGTCACGCTTTTCAGGGCGGGGTTCGGCGATTGTACGAGATCTTGCAGGAGGGAGAGGCGCAGGTCATTGGGCAAAAAATCCATTTTGATAAAAGCCCGGATATTGTCCATCTGCGCCGCAGAAAGTTTTGTGCCGCTCCGGGTCAGTCGGTTCGAGAGGCGGGTACAGATAGCAGCCATCAGATCCGCCCGGAACACGTCCTGCTGTACGCTGTTGCTGATTTTATCATACACTTCCTGCCGGAAATCGCCGGCATGAAGAATTTCCTCCGGCTCCATCAGTTCGCCCAGGCTTTGCTGCACATATAGTACAAAGGCGGCTACGGTGTCATTGTCTAAACAGGAGGCGGCGAGCATTTGTACCAAAGGCAAGTCCCGGCGCAGATTTTTGATGTGGCGGATGCTGTGGAAAAACTGGGTCAAAGAGCGCGGTGTGCTGCGGCGACCGGTGGCCGCTTCGGGGTGGGTGAGCACGAAATTGATGCCGCGCGGATCAACGCCCGCCTGCTCCGCCCAGCGTGCCCAGGCTTTGGCATCGAACCGCATGGTGACGTGCATCATGCGCGTGAGCATGGCGTCGTCTATGGGCGTCACGGAATAATCGCCGCCGTCGGGGTTGGCCGTCAGCACGATTTGCCATTTGGCCGGCAGGCGCCAACTCACCAATTCGTAGTTTTGCAACAACTGCATGATGCCCCGCAGGATGCGGTCGTCGGCGCGGTTCACGTCGTCTATGAGCAGCAGGCCGGGGCCTTCTTCTTTGGGAACCCAGGAAGGCGGCCTGAAAACCGTCTCTTCGCCCACGATGGCCGGCATCCCGATGAGGTCGCCCATTTCTTCAAACTGCGCCGGCGCTATATAGGCAAAGGCAAACCCCAGTTCGGCGGCAAGAGCCTGCACCAGTTCCGTTTTGCCGATGCCGTGCGTGCCCCACACGCACACGGGCGTTTTGAGACCGCCCTGCGCTTCCGATCGGAGGTTGTTGTCCAACAGGTGTTTGATGAAATTCCCAACCTCCTGCGCATCGGACTCGATGCCGTAATAAATGTATCGGTGTGCCGGTTTTGCCATGTTTCAGTCAGCGGTTAGTTGGATGTGTTTGCCGGGCAAATGTCGCAAATCTGAAGCGCCGTTGGATGCGATGACCCAAAGTAAAGGCATCCGGGCGGGCCGTTGCGGTGCGGGCGCTTTGCCGTCGGTGAAATAGAGCAACGCGTCGGGCCGGCGCTCATTGGCCCATTCAAGGGGCGCATCGAAGCGGGTGCCGCCGCGGCCGCTTGTCGTTGGAGGCGCGACGCCCTTGTAGGGGTAGCTGCGGCGAATGGCCGTATCGCATTCCACAATGGAGATGCGCGCGCCCTGTCGCCATATTTGATGAATTTCGCGAAAAAAGCGCGCCATATCCCCCGCGGATATGCTGCCGGAGGTGTCCACTGCTACCGCCAGTTCGCGGCGGCGGTGCAGACGGATGCCGGGCACGGTACCGTAGCGTTTGGAAGGCCGGCGGATGGTGCTTTTCAGAAAAGTGCTGCTGCCGGAAGCTGCAAAGAGCCGCAGCGCTCTGCGCCAATCGGTCCCTGCCGGCTGAGCGCCCGCCGCCGACAGCGCTTCGGACAGCGAGCCGGGCAGTGCGGCGCGCTCTTCGGGGCTCAGTCGCGCAAGCGCCTGTCCGACAGCATGGTCAACAAACTGCTCCACGAGGCGGCGTTCGCTGCTGCTCAGGGCCGCAAATGCCGCCCAATATGTTGCGGTATAGCCGGAAGGCTCAAGGGCGTCGTTGAGGTGGTGTTCCGGTTCAAGGTATTGCCGAACGGCGGCTTCGGCGGCCTGGGAGAATGCCTGCCGGTTGAGGGCGTTTTTGAAAGCGGTGGCATGTCGAAGCGCGATGTGCAATGCCTCCCGCTTGAGCAGTCCGTACCGCTGCGCTTCGGAGAGGCCGGCCCAAAATTCAGGGTTGACCGCTACGGCAAGCATCTGCCGCTGCAAGGGTACGGCGGCGGCCGTTTTCACTGCCGGATCGAATTGTTTGGGAATGCCCATGAGCAGCCGCCCCCAGAACGGTTCGCGCAGGAGCATTTGCACGCATACTTTTTCGATGGACGAGGCGGTGGGCAGCATGGTGGTGGTGGTGTGTAGATAATGCTGAAAATTGTGTTTTTCGACCTCGGAAAGGTCGCATATTTATAGCAAAAATTTCAACAATGTAGCCATGTAATGTTCGACCTCTCCGAGGTCGTTTTACGATTTAAATCGTTTATCTACAAACGTTTGACCTCTCCGAGGTCAACCTGAAATTCGGAATAACTCATGTTTACAAACTCAATACTTTCCCAACCAAATTTCACCTTGTTTCATAAAAGTCCTCAAAATCAAGTGAAGTAAAAGCGGTTAATTCCTTGTCATTTGTATAGTCGCCATACAGCTCATTGGCAGCCAGTTCCATTTGGCGGCTCATCTCTTCTGTTTTAATTGATTTGATGGTTTCTTCTGTTTGCATTACGCTTAATTTTTCAAGTCGCTATACGCATCGTATTCCACAACACTTCTTTGAAGTGTTTGTTGGCGATACAACGCTGGATTGCGGGGACCGGCATTACAGGTTTTAGTGGAGCCGGGTCGAAAAACCGTTAAAAAGCCGACACTGTATGAGTTAAACCCAATACCCGAAGCGAAGCAAATGGCTAAACAACCTACACTACCGAGGGTAGGTACAAACGCCAAAAGCGAGTTTGTCGGGTTTAGGTTTTTTCGATTCGGCGCAGCGTTAAGAAACCTGTGCTCTAAACCGCGCAACGGGCGCGGCGTGATTTTGGGTTCTTTTCATCGGAAAAGAACATGAAAAAATAGCAAAGCACATTGATTATAAATAAGACAAAACGGAGTTGAGCGGTGTCGCCAAGGCGTACCGCTCCGCTACGACATGACAGGGTGTGTGGCGGGTGGTGTCGCCTTCTCGCGCCGGTAGCGCGGTTCGGCGAACGCTGTGAGCCGGCCCAAAACGCGACGTAGAAAACTTGTGTATAAACCGCCAAAACTTAATTTACACCCTATACTCAAGCTCCTGCATCGGATGCTCAAACGCCCCCTGAACAAAAGCCCGCGCCATCCGTTCTCCTGCCGACATCGTAATATTTCAAACGATTTTGGCAAATCCCCGCTTTAATCGTACTTTTGCACCGCTTTTTCATCACCAAAATTTTTCTCATGCACGCAGTAGCGAATAAAATCAAGTACAAAGTAAAAGACATTTCGCTGGCCGACTGGGGCCGCAAGGAAATAGAACTGGCCGAAGCTGAAATGCCCGGCCTGATGGCGCTGCGCGAGCAGTACGGACCATCGAAGCCGCTCAAAGGCGCCCGCATTGCCGGCTGCCTGCACATGACCATCCAAACCGCCGTCCTCATCGAAACGCTCATCGAATTGGGCGCCGAAGTGAGCTGGTCTTCCTGCAACATCTTTTCCACACAGGATCATGCCGCCGCCGCTATTGCCGCCGCCGGTATCCCCGTGTATGCATGGAAAGGTTTGAACGAAGAAGAATTCTGGTGGTGCATCGAACAAACGTTGTACGCGTTTGAAGGCGACCAACCGCTCAACATGATCTTGGACGACGGCGGCGACCTCACCAACATTGTGCTCGACCAACGCCCGGAACTCATCGCCGGCATTCGCGGCCTGAGCGAAGAGACTACCACCGGCGTACACCGCCTCTACGAGCGCGTGGCCAACGGCACCCTGCCCATGCCCGCCATCAACGTGAACGACTCGGTGACCAAATCGAAATTTGACAACAAATACGGCTGCAAAGAATCGGCTGTGGACGCCATTCGCCGCGCTACCGATATCATGATGGCCGGCAAAGTGGCCGTCGTGGCCGGCTACGGCGATGTGGGCAAAGGCACCGCCGCTTCGCTGCAAGGCGCCGGCTGCCGCGTCATCGTCACCGAAATTGACCCCATCTGCGCACTGCAAGCCGCTATGGACGGATTTGAAGTGAAAAAAATGGTGAACGCCATTCCCCGCGCCGACATCATCATCACCGCCACCGGCAACCGCGACATCGTCAGCGAAGAACATTTCTATCTGATGAAAGACAAAGCCATCGTGTGCAACATCGGCCACTTCGACAACGAAATAGACATGGCCTGGCTCAACGGCAAATACGGCCATACCAAAGTGACCATCAAACCGCAGGTGGACAAATATACCCTCAACGGCAAGGACATCATCCTGCTCGCCGAGGGCCGTCTGGTCAACCTCGGCTGCGCCACCGGACACCCTTCCTTCGTGATGTCCAACTCCTTCACCAATCAGGTGCTGGCACAAATCGAGTTGTGGAAAAATGCAGCCAATTACGAAAATCAGGTTTATACCCTGCCCAAACACCTCGATGAGCAGGTGGCTCGCCTGCACCTAGCCAAAATCGGCGTAGAGCTGGAAGAACTCAACGACGAGCAGGCCAAATACATCGGCGTGCAAAAAGAAGGACCGTACAAGCCGGAGTACTACCGGTATTAATCAATACGATACCGGTCAAGCCGGTAAATGCCAAAATCGCGCAAAGCAAGCTGCTCTGCGCGATTTTTTTTTGCCTCCGGTATTAGGCCTATTTGTGATTTGCCCACTCATTCCGCTCCGCCGCTTCCCGGAGCCGGCTTAGGATGCGAAGCCATGTGTGGCGGCTGTCTCAGAAGAATCAAGTTTTGTGCATCGCCTTTTGCCCTTTGCCAATTTGCACCTCGACTCCGCTCGGTGCATCGCCTTTTGCCTTTTGTCCTTTGCCAATTTGCCAATCCACCTCTCCTTCTTCCGAGACAGCCGCATACATTTAAAACTTCGGCGTAAGCCCCATCATGTAAAAGCAGTAGGAATAAATATCCGCTACGCCTTCGAGGGCTTTGCGCAGGTTGCTGGCGCCGTGTCCGCTGTCGGTTTCGATGCGGATGAGCATGGGCTTGTCGCCCCGGTATTTGGCCTGTAGTTCGGCGGCGTACTTAAAGGAGTGCGCGGGCACCACCCGGTCGTCGTGATCGGCGGTGGTGATCATCACGGCGGGATAGTCGAGGCCGGAGCGGATGTTGTGCAGCGGCGAGTAATTGTACAGGTTTTTAAAATCCGCCTCAGAAGCTTCGCTGCCGCCGTACTCGGCGATCCAGTTCCAGCCGATGGTAAACTTGTGAAAGCGCAGCATGTCCATCACCCCTACCTGCGGAATGGCTACTCCGAACAGGTCAGGCCGCTGATTGATGACCGTGCCCACCAACAGGCCGCCGTTGGAGCCACCCTGGCAAGCCAGATACTGCCGGCTGGTGTATTTGTTTTCGATGAGGTATTCGGCTGCCGCTATAAAATCGTCGAACACATTTTGCTTTTTGAGCCGCATACCGGCCTCGTGCCACACCTCGCCGTATTCGCTGCCGCCCCGGATATTGGCTGATACATAAATGCCGCCCTGCTCCAACCACGACACGCGGCTCATGCTGAAGCTCGGCGCTAACCGGATGTTGAACCCGCCGTAAGCGTAAAGGATGGTGGGGTTTTTGCCGTTGAGTTGGAGGCCCTTTTTGTGTACGATGAACATAGGTACCTGCGTGCCGTCTTTGCTGGGATAAAATACCTGCTTCGTTTCGTAGGCGTTCAGGTCGAAGTCCACCTCCGGCGCGCGAAACAACGTGCTTTTGCCCGTAGCGATGTCGTAGCTAAAAATGGTGGGCGGGTAGGTGAATCCCGTAAAGGTGTAAAAGACTTGTTTGTCTTTGCGTTCGCCGCCGAAGCCGCCGGCCGTGCCGAGGGAGGGAAGTTCCACGTCGCGCTCATACGCGCCTTCGAGCGAATACACCTGCACGCGGGTGGTTACATCTTTGGAGTAGCTCACGAAGAGCTTACCGCCGGCGCTCGATGCAGACGTGAGCGGCTCCGGTTTTTCCGGCACAACGGTTTTCCAATTGGCCTTGGCGGGGTTGGCGGGGTCAATGAGCACAATGCGGTTGTTGGGCGCATCGTCGTTGGTGTTGAAGAGAATTTTGCCGTTCACCACGTCAATCGGGCTATAGGTAAAATGTTCCGGCTCGGCGATGATGGGTTTGAACGGCGCTTTCACGTCTTTTCCGCTGCGCACCCATATAGCGTTGCCCATTTTGCCTTTGCCCCGGTCGGAGATGTTGAGGAAGGAATATTTTTCATCATCGGAAGTGAATACGCCGTGGAAGCGCTGCGGATTGGCGGGGTCTTCATACACCAATACATCCTGCGATTGAGGCGTGCCCACCTTGTGGTAAAACACCTGATGGTTTTCGTTGATGGCGCTGAGTTCTTTGTCGGGCTTCGGATAGCGGCTGTAGTAAAATCCATCGCCCTGCCAGGCCACGCCGGTCACTTTGGCCCACTTGATTTCGTCGGCCAGATTTTTGCCGGTTTTCATGTCGCGCACATACAGGGTACGCCAGTCGCTGCCGCCTTCGGAAATGCCGACGACCGCGTATTTCCCGTTTTTGGAAAGTGAAAAGACGGCCAGTGCGGTGGTGCCGTCGGGAGAGAGCTTATTGGGGTCGAGCACGAGTTCAGGCTCGCCTTTGAGTCCCTTTTGGCGATACAGAACGCTCTGGTTTTGCAGCCCGTCATTTTTGTAAAAATAGTAGTGCTTGTTGTTGCGGAAAGGAGAAGAATACTTGGGGTAGTTGTTGGTTTTCTCCAAGCGGTCGAGCCATTGTTTCCGGAAAGGGATTTTATCCAAAAACCCAAACGTGACTTCGTTCTGGGCTTTCACCCAGGCTTTGGTTTCGTCGCTGTGATCGTCTTCCAACCACCGGTAGGGGTCGGCTACTTCCGTTCCGAAATACATGTCTTTCGTGTCGGTTTTTCTGGTTTCGGGATACTTGAGCTGCGCCTGCACAAAGGCAAAAGGCAACAACAAAAAGAAACATACGGTTAGGATGGTTTGTGTACGCATAATTGTAACAGTTAGGTGAAAAGAGGAACAAAAAAACGAAAAAATTCGCACAGCGCACTTTTTTTGCAATCTGCCTGCCGTACTCCGGAAGCCCCGAAGCGCCTTGCGCCATGCTGAAACAGCCCCATATTTATCTCCGGCGCAAAAAATATATGGCAAATGTTTGGCATTCCGCCGTTGGGCTGTATTTTCAGGCCGCATTCGGGGAAGCGCTTTTTTCTTCCGCCGCGCGACTTTTTGTAAACACACCAAATAACACCGTACTTATGAACTTCGATACCAGAAACATCAGAAACGTCGTACTCTTAGGACACTCCGGATCGGGTAAGACTACGTTGGCGGAAGCCATGCTTTTTGAAGGCAAAGCCATTACCCGCCGGGGCAAAGTAGAAGACCAATCCACCGTATCCGACTACACCGATCTGGAGCACGAGCGGGGCAATTCCATTTTCAGCACCTTACTGCACGTTCTTTGGAAGGATTCCAAAATCAATATCTTAGACACGCCCGGCTCCGACGACTTCGTGGGCGAAGTAGTGTCGTCGCTCAAAGTGTCCGATACGGCCGTGGTAGCCCTCAATGCCCGCAGCGGCGTGGAGGTAGGCACGGAACTGATCTGGGAGTACATTGAGAAGTTCAAAACGCCGGCCTTGTTTGTCATCAACCACATAGACAACGAAAAGGCCGATTTCGACAACACCTTAGAGCAGGCCCGCAAGCGCTTCGGCAATGCCGTCATCCCGTTTCAATATCCGCTCAATCCGGGCGCCGGTTTTAATAAAATAGTGGATGCGCTGCGCATGATTATGTACGTCTTCCCGGAAGGTGGCGGCAAACCCGACAAACAACCTATTCCCGCTTCTGAAATGGAGCGCGCCAAAGAAATGCACAACGCATTGGTGGAGGCTGCCGCCGAAAACGACGAGGGCCTCATGGAGCGCTATTTCGAGCAGGGTACGCTCAGCGAGGAAGAACTCGCCCAGGGCTTGCGCATCGCCATTGCGCATCAGCAACTCTACCCGGTCTTCTGCTGCTCGGCATTGCTCGACATGGGCAGCGGTCGCGTGATGGGTTTCATCAATGACGTGTGCCCCTCGCCTGCCGACCGCCCCGCTGCCGTGCTCGAAGGCGGCGGCGCGCTGGCCTGCGACAGCAAAGACAGCGCAACGGTATTTATTTTCAAAACTCTTTCCGAGCCGAGGGTCGGCAACTTGTCGTACTTCAAAGTATTTTCCGGCGTGCTGCACACCGGCGACGAACTCATCAATGTGGAAAACCGCACCGGCGAACGCTTCGGCCAGATTTATTTGGCCAACGGCAAAGACCGCGAAGGCGTCAACGCGCTCATGGCCGGCGACATCGGGGTGACCGTGAAACTGAAAAACACCCACACCAACAACACCCTCAATACCAAAGGAGTGGATCGGAAAATTGATCCCATCCATTTCCCCAGCTCGCGCATTGAAGTGGGCGTGCATCAACCCAATAAAAACGATATGGAAAAGCTGATGAAAGCCCTCCATACCGTGGCGGAGGAAGACCCGACGCTCATCGTAGAACAATCCAAAGCGCTCAAGCAAACCATCCTGTACGGACAGGGCCAATTGCACTTGGACCTCATCAAACACCGCATCGAAATGATGTACGGCGTAGGCATGGAATATGTGCGGCCCCGTATCCCTTATCGGGAAACCATCACCAAAGTGGCCAACATGATGTACCGCCACAAAAAGCAAACCGGCGGCGCCGGGCAGTTTGCAGAAGTACACATGCGCATTGAGCCTTATTACGAAGGCATGCCCGCGCCTTCGGACCTCTCGGTGAAAAATGTAGAAACCGACGAGTTGCCCTGGGGCGGTAAACTCGTGTATCAATGGTGCATCGTAGGCGGTACCATTGACGCCCGATTCTCCAACGCCATCAAAAAAGGCATCATGCAAAAAATGGAAGAAGGCCCGCTCACCGGCTCTTCCTGCCAAGACATTCGCGTGAGCATCTACGACGGCAAAATGCACCCCGTGGACTCCAACGATATGGCTTTCATGGTGGCAGCCGTACAGGCATTCCGGCAGGCATTTTCCGAAGCCGGGCCGCAAATCCTGGAGCCGATTTACGATGTGGCCATCCTCTGCTCCGATGAGGTGATGGGCGATGTCATGGGCGACCTGCAAACCCGCCGCGCCATCATCATGGGCATGGACTCCGACGGCCATTACCAGAAAATCCTCGCCCGCGTACCGCTCGTGGAACTGTACTTGTACTCCTCCACCCTGCGCTCGCTCACGCAGGGCCGCGCCAAATACAGCCGCCATTTTGCCGACTACGCACAAGTGCCGGGCGACCTGCAGCAAAAACTGATCGAAGCGCACAAGACGGAAGGCGACGGGGAGTGAGGTAAACCGTAAAACCACGCCTTCGGTGCGGTTTAAGTGTGATTGCCCTGCTCAGATTCCTATGGCAGAAGATTTTTGCGATTGTCTTGTGTGGCGGCGAATGGGCCAATATGAAATTGGGAAAAGCGTTTTAGCTTCGCCTCCGATCAGGCGTTAAAATTGATTTGCCATGAACAAAATGTTGTATCTGTATTCCATCGTCATTACATTGGTACTGGCCGGTCTGCTATTCTTTTCGTACTCCGATGTGAAAGAAACCAAACAGGAGGAACTTGCGAATACAGGCGTGGCCGGCGCCGAAATCACGGATAAAGAATTGCCGCAACGCATCCGGCCTATCTCGCTTGACCGGCCTTTCGACTTTGCCGGCGAAGCCCTGCCGATGGACAACTTCGATGTGCGCGAACGCTTGGACCGCGAGCTGACCGTCAATTCTTACACACATGGCACTACCCTGCTCAACATCAAGAGCATGTACCGGTACTTCCCCATGTTTGAAAGAGTGTTGAAAGAAAACGGCATTCCCGATGATTTCAAATACGCGGCAGTAGCCGAGAGCAATTTGCGCAACGCTGTGTCGCCCGCAGGAGCGCGCGGTATTTGGCAGTTTATGGGTCCCACTGCGCAGCAGTACAATTTGGAAATCAATGAGGACGTGGACGAGCGCTACCACCCGGAGAAAGCCACGCTGGCCGCCTGCAAATTTCTGCGCGATTACTACAAACAGTTCGGCAATTGGACGCTCACCGCCGCTGCGTACAATGTAGGCGGTCCGCGCCTTGCCCGCGAAAAGAGCGCTCAAAAAGGTAAAACGTTTTACGATTTGCACCTCAATGAAGAAACCAGCCGCTATGTGTTCCGTCTGGTAGCCATCAAGGAAATACTGGCCAATCCGCGCGCATTCGGCTTTGTGCTGGAAGAGCAGGAAGCCTATCCGCCGTTGGAAAATTACAAGGTCGTGGAAGTGAATACATCCATTGCGAGCTTGTCCGATTTTGCGGCGGAGCAAGGCGTGAGCTACCGCATGTTGAAGGTGTACAACCCCTGGCTGATCTCTACCAAGCTCAGCAATAAAAGTGGAAAAACTTACCTGATTCGCATCCCCAAATAATTGGAGGGTCTCTTCACCGCGTTAATAAAACTATAAAAAACCTGCCGGCGGCTGCGTAATTTTGCAGCCGTTTGCGTTTATCCGTCACACCAAAACGTTCCCACAACAACATGTCTTACCGCAGCCATTTGACCAAGCGCTTCGCGTTAGCGCTTCTTACCCTGGGCGCCGCCCGCCTCCTTTTGCCGGCTCAGGATTTTCGCCAGGCATACATTGAGCAATTCAAAGACATTGCCATACAGGAAATGGAGCGCGCCGGCGTACCCGCCAGCATCAAATTGGCGCAAGGCATCCTCGAATCCGATTTCGGGCGCAGTGATCTGGCCAAACGGGCCAACAACCACTTCGGCATCAAGTGCGGCGCCAACTGGGACGGTCGCGAATTTTTTAAAGAAGACGACGATTACGACGCCAACGGCAGGCTCATCAAGTCTTGTTTTCGGGTGTATCGCAGCCCGGAGACTTCTTTTATTGCGCATTCCGAGTTTTTGCGCGATCCCGCGAAAGAAGAACGCTACGGTTTTTTGTTTCGCCTCGATCCGATGGATTACCAAAGCTGGGCGCGCGGACTGAAGAGAGCCGGATATGCCACCGCCGCCACCTACCATGAGCGGCTCATCAACATTATAGAGACGTACAAGCTGCATCAGTACGACCGCCTGGGCAAAGCGCCCATTGTGGAGGTCAACGTACCCGGAGCGCCTTCTTCTGCTTTCGGCTACAACAACGATGTGCGCTATGTGCTGTCCACCGAAAACGAATCGGTATCCACCGTGGCGCGGCGCACCGAGGTGTCGTTCACCCAACTCGTTCGCTACAACGAACACCTCACCGACGGCGAACAACGCCTTGATGAAGGCACCATTATTTATTTACAACCCAAAAGGAACGCCTACCGGGGCCGCGTGGTGCAGCACTATGTAAAGGAGGGCGAAACGATGTTTGATATTTCACAGGCTTACGGCATTAAATTGACCAAATTGCTCAATCGCAACCGGATGGACAAAGGCATGGAACCTGCCCCCGGTCAGCCGGTGAAATTGCGCGGCGGC
The DNA here is from genome assembly GCA_019638385.1 of Saprospiraceae bacterium. Lineage (GTDB taxonomy): Bacteria > Bacteroidota > Bacteroidia > Chitinophagales > Saprospiraceae > UBA2329. The sequence goes on from JAHBTW010000017.1 coordinate 82,662, forward strand.
AAGGTGAAACAGCGCCCGCTGTTGCGCAGCGAAGCTCCGGCCCCGACACCCGGGCGCATTGAATTTGAGGAAACGCCGGTAATGCCGTTGCCGCCGGCAAAAGACACCGTCACAACACCGGCTCCCGTGACGCCGGAGCGCGACCCGGTCATTCGCCCCGGCGTGCCCGTTACCGTGCCCGAACAACTGCCCGTTCCCATACCGGAACCTACGCCGGAACCCACACCGGCGCCTGTGCCGCCCTCTCCGGTGTTGCCGGAAGAGCCTAAGAGCGAGCCGCGCCCGGAAACGCCGGCGCCGCAACAGCCTGTATATCATGTGGTGGATCGCGGAGATACGCTTTGGAACATCTCCCAGCGTTACCAAACCACGGTAGCCGCTATCCGGCAACTCAACGGACTGAGCAATGACAACATCCAACTGGGGCAGCGCCTGCGCGTAAAATAGGATTGTTTGTTATCTTTGCCCGCATTGCGGTAACTATGCAAATAATCAACAACCATGAAATACTACGTTACACTCTGCATGCTCTTTCTTCTGGGTGCAAGCACCTTACAGGGCCAAGGGTATGTATTCGGCATCAAAGGCGGCCTCTCCATTGCCCTGCAAAACTGGGGCAACTCCTTTCAGCGCGACCCCATGTTTCGCTATCACGGCGCAGCGTTCATTGAGTCGCTGCCTGAAGGCGATCAATGGTCGCTTTTCGCGCAAGCCGGTTATCACCCCAGAGGCAGTGCCATTCGCAACCGCAATTTTTTCAATCCGATCAACGGCAATTTTTTTCGCCCGCCGGCAGATGTCTTTTTGTTTCATAATGCCTCTCTTCAATTGGGCGCCAAGCAAAAGTTTGACATAGGGCAGAGCAGCAGGTGGTTTTATTCTTTCGCGCTCCGGGGCGAGTACACCGTAGATACCAATTTGGACCGGTATGACTTCTTTCTGGAGCAAAACCCAACGATTGCCGCAGTATATCCCATCAATGCATATTTTAGTGATAACGGCTTTCTGGGTATCCGACGATTGAATTACGGGTTCTCCGGCGGAGGTGGTTTGGAATGGCAACTTTCACAGTTTATCGGCGCCTCGCTGGAGTTTACCATCAATCCTGATTTTTCGTTTCAATACACGCAGCCGGCCATACCGAATGTCACCGACCCCTGGACGGGCGAACCTCGCACGATTCCCGAACGCAGAATTCGCAACATGACCTTCGAGCTGACTGCCGGATTCCGCTTTTTGCGCAAAATTGAGTACATAGATTAAATGATATTACGCTGCGAACATCTCGGTAAAATATACGGCCGCCGGCAGGTGGTGCGCGATGTATCGCTGGAGGTGCACAAAGGCGAAATCGTAGGATTGCTGGGGCCGAACGGCGCGGGCAAAACTACTACGTTCTACATGGCGGTGGGTTTTATCAAACCCAATGAAGGCCGGGTTTTTTTAGACAATGAAGACATCACCACCATGCCGATGTATCGCCGCGCACAGCACGGCATCGGGTACCTGCCGCAGGAAGCATCGGTGTTTCGGAAGCTGACGGTGGAAAACAATATACTCGCCGTGTTGGAAATGACCGGCCTGAACAAGGCGCAGCAAAAGGAAAAGCTCGAATCGCTCATAGACGAATTCGGTCTGGAAAAAGTACGCAGCAGCCGGGCCGATACCCTGTCGGGCGGAGAACGCCGCCGCACCGAGATTGCCCGCGCCCTCGCCACCGACCCCAGTTTCATCCTGCTCGACGAGCCGTTTGCGGGCATTGACCCCATAGCGGTGGAAGACATACAGTACATTGTGGCCAAGCTGAAAACCAAAAACATCGGCATTCTCATCACCGACCACAATGTGCAGGAAACCCTCTCCATCACCGACCGGGCATACCTCATGTTTGAAGGCGGCATTTTGCGCGCCGGCACCGCACAAGAATTGGCCGATGATGAAATAGTGCGCAAAGTATATCTTGGCAAACACTTCGAGTTGCGCCGAAAAGTAATAGACCTATAATGCGCCCCCGCTACCTGTACGGCTTTTTGTGTTGTTGTTATCTCCTCACGGCAGGCAGTTGCACCGACGATGCTCCTTCCCGGCTAAGCTCCAGCCAGATGGAAATGCTCGACTCCTTGGTGGCGGCACAAATGCCGGTCATGCGCGTGGAACAAGACAGCTTGTGCGCGATAGACTTCGGGCTCCGGCTCCGGCATCTGGTTGACTCCTTGCTCATCGAACGTCGGGCAGAAGAAGCGCGACTCCGGCAAAGAATTCCCAAGCAATGAACCGTGCTGCATTTCCATTTTGCCTGCTCCTATTGAGCATTCTGCTGCCGACCGGTTGCGAGGACCACGCCACCCGCGAAGCGCAGGCAGCAGCACTTTTGAAAACCCGGCTGGAGGAACGCATAGATATGGGACGCCTTCAACGCATAGAGGACTGCAACAAAAGGCTGTTGGACTCTGCGATGTACTTAGTGGATTCCATTCGGGTGCTGGAAGCCCAGTGGGCGCTCGACACCATGATCCGCCCGTTCAAACCCGTCAAACCGGGGCCTCCCGGGCCGGGCATCTCCTTAGATTCTTTAAAGCTGAAGCCGTTGCTGCCCGATTCCATCCGCCGGCAAGAGTAGCGTGTATAACGGATTGCACAAAGCCATAGACTCCGGACGAACATTCTCCCGGGGCGACAGCCAGTTTATTACGGGTTACACAGATCCTGGCCGGAGCGCATGGTTTTGCTTCCCAACTTGCCGGACAGGCAGGGTCACACTAAAACCGATGCCGTGATAATTCAGGAAAATTTTGATTTTCAGTGACAAACGATTTACCTTTGCTGGGCTTTTTTAAAACCCCTTTTCAAGGGGGCGGAATTTAGCACGCAATATTTTGATTTTTAGACCTTTGGATTAAAAAGTACAAGTAACATGGCCTTGATTGGACAAATCAGGAAGAATTCCTGGATACTCATCGTGATGATGGCACTCGCCTCTTTAGGGGTCATTATCATGTATATGAGCGACGACCGTACCAGCCTTACCGGCGGATCGCAATTTGTGATGGGCAAAGTAAACGGTGAAAAAATTGATTGGCAGGCTTTCAGCCGAATGGAAGATGTGATGTATCGCAACTCCACCGCCGATCCGTACGAGCGCCGCGCTTATTTGTGGAACTATCTCGCCGAAGAAATTATCATCAAAAAGGAAGCAGAGAAGCTTGGCCTCGGCGTGAGCAAGCCGGAACTCATTGATCTGCAGTTCGGTCCTTCTCCCAGCCCCGTGATCATGCAGCGCTTTTCCGACCCGGCAACCCGGCAATTGGACAGAGAGCAACTCAACCAGTTCAAAACGGCCATTGAAGGAGGCACCCTCACTGACCCACAGATTCGTGCGTTTTGGGCGTATCAGGAAAAAGAAATCATTAAAGACCGCCTCCAATCCAAGCTCAACGGCATGGTGTCAAAAGCCCTCTACACGCCTACCTGGATGGCCGAAATGGGCTATGCAGATATGAATCAGCGCTTCGATATGGCGTATGTAAAAGTGCCGTTTGATGAGCTGGACAACACCGAGGTGACGGTAGAAGACAAAGACTACCAGGCTTTTCTGAAGGAGAATGCGGCTGTTTATGAGCAAAAAGAAGAAACCCGCGTACTCCGGTATGCAGTGTTCAACGTAGCGTCTTCTGCAGCCGACTCGGCCAAGTACGAAAAAACCATCGCCGATCTTTTGGAGGAGTTTGGAACGACAGAAAACGACTCTCTCTTCGTTGAGCGCAACTTCGGCTTCATTGATGCCGCGTATTATCAAAAAGAAAACCTGAGCGCGGCCATCGCCGACACTATTTTCAAATTGTCGCCGGGTACTGTTTACGGCCCTTATTTGGACGAAAATGCCTACATGGCCGTGAAGTTGATTGACCGCAAGGTCGTTCCCGATTCCGTCCGTTCGCGCCACATCCTCATTCAAGCCGGCTCGCCTATGGAATTGGCGCAAGCGCAAACCACGGTTGACAGCCTCAAGGGCCTCATCGAAGCAGGCACCCACCGCTTCGATTCGCTCGCGCTCGCTTTCGGCAGCGATGCTACCCGCGACAAAGGCGGCGATCTCGGCTTCGCCGGCCCCGGCATGATGGTGAAGCCTTTCAATGATCTCATCTTCTTCGACGCCGAACCCGGCAAGTTATATACAGTAACCACTCAGTTCGGCGTACACCTCGTGGAAGTAACTGCCAGAAAGTACGTCAACAATAACGTGGGCGTGAAGGTGGCTTATTTGCTGGAGCGCATTATGCCGAGCGAAGAAACACAGGCATTGGTAAAAGACAAAGCCATTGCGTTGATGGGGACCCACAAGAAATTGGACAAACTCATCGAAGCGATCAAAGCCGATAAAGATATAGAACTGGGTACTTCTCCTCTGCTGAAGAAAAATGATTTCGCCATCGGCGATCTCGGTTCAGGGCAAGCGGCTCGCGATATGGTGCGCTGGGCTTTCAGCGGTGATAAAGGCGAGGTGTCGCCGGAGGTATATTCCTTCCAAAATGCCGTCAACCTCACCGTGGACAAGTTTGTACTCGCCGGCTTGAAGAGCGTTCAGCCTGCCGGGTTGCCTTCGCTGGACAATATTCGCGAAGAGATCAAGCAGCAGGTTATCAATAAAAAGAAAGGCGAATTGCTGGCGGAGCGCATGAAAGGCCAGGATTTAGAGGCACTGGCCTCCAAATTCAAAACAGCGGTTGATACAGCACTCGCGGTGAGCTTCAGCTCCAGCTTCATCCCCGAACTCGGCGCCGAGCCTAAGGTGATAGCAACCGCCGCCGCTTTGGCGCTCAGCAAAGCATCCGATCCGATCGTGGGCGAATCCGGGGTTTTTGTGGTCAAGGTCATCAACAAACCGGAGGTTGCGCCCGCTACCGATCTGGCAGCCACCAAGCGCACGCTTTCCAGCCCGAGCCGCGCGCAAATACCCGCGCAAGTCATGCCGGCTTTGGTGAAGAAAGCAGATGTCAAAGACAAGCGTTCCAACTTTTTCTAAAGGAGAAGGATAAACAATATTCTAATCTGTTTCGGCAGGTCCTTTCATCAGAAAAGACCTGCCGTTTTTTTTGTAAGCGCTTGCGGTGCGGAGTCAAGTCCGGCATTACAATTTGGAGTCACGGCAAATTGTATCGAAAAAAAAGATTAAATTTGACCGGAGCAAAAGAAATTCTCCTCGTTCAATGGAAGACAAAGACATCCGCTGGCAACAACGTTTCGCTAACTTTTCGAAAGCATTTTTGCAGTTAGAGAAATTTATACAGCAGTTTGATACGCTGAATGAATTGGAAGAACAAGGAATGATTCAAGCGTTTGAGTATAATTTCGAGTTAGCTTGGAATGTCATAAAAGATTATTACACCTATCAGGGGGAGTCCGATATTCAAGGCAGCCGGGATGCTTTCCGATTAGGGTTTAAAAGGGGGCTGTTAAGAGATGGCGAAAGTTGGATGAACATGATTGAAAGCCGCATGAAAACATCCCACACCTATAATGAGCAGACGGCTAAAGAAGTTATTTCAGCTATTTTGAATGAGTACTTCGCCCTGTTTAAGGAACTTCATATTACTATGGATGAAATTTTAAAAAAGGAGCGTCAACTATAAAGCATTTCAGCATGAAATACGGGCTAAAAGATAAAACCATTCGGCAAATTCAGGGCGTTTTTATCACATTTCCACAGATAGAGGAAGTGATACTATATGGTTCAAGGGCAATGAACAGGTATAGTCCCGGATCTGATATTGATTTGACAATCAAGGGTGTCGGTTTGAGCCTTTCAATTGTAAATACCGTTGGGCGAATGCTCGATGACCTCCTTTTGCCCTACACTTTTGATATCTCTGTTTATCATCACATCAAAAACCCAGACTTGTTGGATCATATTAATCGCGTAGGGCTTTGCTTTTACCGAAAGCAAAGCGAGCTAAACCCTGCACCCGAACCGCAAAGCGAACCGACCTAAACCTCATGCAACTTTCAACGGGGCACCCGCGAGTATAGCCTTCAGATACTTCCAGAATTTCTGCACCGATGCGATGTGTACTTTTTCGTCGGGCGAGTGCGGATGGCGAATGGTGGGGCCGAAAGAAATCATATCCATGCCGGGATAGTGCTCTCCGATAATGCCGCATTCGAGGCCGGCATGGCAGGCCGCCACATGCGGCTTGTCGCCGAAGAGTTTTTCGTACAGAGTCACCATCTCCGCCAGAATGGGCGATTGCGGGTTGGGCGCCCAGCCGGGGTAATCGCCGGAGTGCTCCACTGTTGCGCCGGCCAGTTCAAAAACAGCGCGCACGGCCTGCGCGATTTCCGCTTTGCCCGATTCTACGGAGCTGCGCTGAAGGCTCAGAGTCGTAAATTCACCGTCCTTTACCGATACGCGGGCCAGATTAGAGGAGGTTTCCACCAATCCCGGAATATCGGGACTCATGCGGAAAACGCCGTTGGGCATGGCGGCGATGCTGCGCAACATGCGCTCCTGATCGTCGGCGGCCATAACCTTTGCAGGCAAAGGGGCAGGTGCGAGATCGAAGATAAGCGCCGGCTCCACGCTCCGAAACTCGCGCAAGAGATCGGCTTTGCGGTTGTCAAACTCCTTTCGGAAATCAGCTTCCCGCGCGGTGGGCAAAGCAACGATAGCAAAGGCTTCCCGCGGAATGGCATTGCGCAGACCGCCGCCGTCTATCTCCGAAATGCGCAGCCCGAAAGCGGCGCCGGTATCGAACAGAAGCCGGTTCATCAGTTTGTTGGCATTGCCTCTGCCAAGGTGAATGTCTATGCCGGAATGCCCGCCTTTCAGCCCCGTAACGCCGATGCGCAGGCCGCTGAATCCCGCCGGAGTCGGTTCCTCTGCATATTGAATTACGGAATTGGTATTCAGCCCTCCGGCGCAGCCGATGGTGAGTTCATTGTCTTCCTCGCTGTCTAAATTGAGGAGAATATCGCCGGTTAAAACATGGCCGGCCAATTCCTTCGCTCCGGTCATGCCGGTTTCTTCATCAATAGTGAAAAGCGCTTCAATAGCCGGGTGCGGAATGCCGTCGGACGCCAGAACGGTCATAATAGACGCCACGCCGATGCCGTTGTCGGCGCCGAGCGTGGTGCCTTGCGCTTTCACCCATTCGCCATCCACGATGCTGCGAATGCCTTCCAAGTTGAAATCGAAAACAGTATCGGCATTTTTCTGGTGTACCATGTCTAAGTGGCCTTGCAGCACCACGGTTTTGCGGTTTTCCATACCCGGCGTAGCCGGTTTTTTGATGACGACATTGCCCACGCCGTCAACGATGGTTTCCAGTCCGATTCGTTCGCCGAATGCCTTCATAAAAGCGATGGCGCGTTCTTCTTGTTTGGAGGGGCGCGGCACCTCGTTGAGGTCGGCAAAATTGTTCCAAAGGGCGAGCGGTTCCAATTGGCGTATAGTCATGGCGATTTTTTGTTTGAGTGATTTATAAAACAGGATTCATCATTTTGCAACGCTAATGTAACGATAATTTACCGGAGCGCACAAACAGATTGGGGGTACAGCAATTCGCATTTTTCTACCTTTGGCGAGCAATCGCATCAACAATACTCCAATGACAGAGCGCAGGGGGCCGGGGAAATACCCGTTGTTGCCCATTTTTCTTACTGTATTCATTGATCTCTTGGGTATCGGCATCATCATTCCGGTGCTGCCGGCATTGTTTTTCGGGCCGGATTCCTTGCTGTTCGGGCCGGAGGTAAGTTATCAGCACCGCTCCATTGTTTATGGTTTTCTCATTGCGTCTTACCCGCTACTACAGTTTTTTGGCGCGCCGGTGTTGGGCGCCTTATCCGATCGCTTCGGGCGCAAGCCCATGTTGATGTTCTCGCTGGCCGGCACCTTGATAGGATACATTGTATTTGCGGTGGCGGTGGGGCGGGGCAGTTTGTTGCTGCTGTTTTTGAGCCGGATGTTGCCGGGCTTTACCGGAGGCAATATTTCCATCATATTCTCTTCTATCGCCGATGTGAGCGCCCCAGGCTCGCGAGCCAAAAACTTCGGATTGGTAGGTATGGCTTTCGGACTGGGATTCATCATGGGGCCTACCATCGGCGGGCTGCTGGCCGATAAGACGGTGGTCAGTTGGTTTTCCGCTGCCACGCCGTTTTACTTCACGGCATTCATCACCGTTATCAACATCCTGCTGGTGCAATACCGTTTTCGGGAAACGCTCGCGGAGCGTCGGGAGTCGAAAGTGAGTTTTCTAACCGGGTTTCGGAACATCAGCACTTCTTTTGCCGAACCAAAATTGCGAGGCATTTTCACCGTAGTGGTACTGCTATCGCTGGGGTTTTCATTTTTTACGCAGTTTTTCTCTGTGCTATTAATCGGCAAATTCGGCTATACCGAAAAAAACATCGGATTGTTGTTCGGTTGGATCGGAATATGGCTCACCTTCACGCAGGGGGTCACGGTACGGCAGTTGAGCAAGCGCTTCGAGTCGGGCGTCATCTTGCGGTATTCCACCATTCTATTATCCTTTGCGCTGGCGTCATTGTTGTTGCCCAACCAAGCCTGGATGTTCTTTTTGCTCAATCCTTTTGTCGCCACTTTTCAGGGCATCACGGCCCCTAATCTCACCGCCGTGGTATCCAACCAGGCGGGGCGGGAGCGGCAGGGCGAGATATTGGGCATCAACCAAAGTATGCAAAGCGTGGGACAGGCCATACCGCCCATCATCGGCGGCTATTTCAACGCGGTCAACGGTTATTTGCCGCTCATCACTGCCGCCGTACTTACCTTCGCAGGCTGGGCGGTGTATGTTTTTGTGTTTGCACGCAAGGAGCCGGGTATTAAAAAGTAAAAGACTTTTTCGCCTAAAAACAGCAGCGCGGGTTGATGTTTGTTATCAACCCGCGCTACATAAAGTAAAGTGCCTTTCGGCAAACAACCGGATTACTTAGCCGGAGCGATACCGAACCCGACGGCTACGTTTTCCCATGCAAAGGTAACGGAAGCAGCCTTTTCACCTTTTGTGGAGATGCTGAACCGGAGTTGCTCTGCAAATTCTGCGGGCTTGCCCGGTTTTACGTCAATGCGGAGCGCATCTTGGGCTTCCTTGTATCCGTAGGCGCCCCATTGATCGGCTTCTTTATTGAAAATAATGGTCCATTCTTCTTCGCCGGGGATGGTGAAAAGCGCATAACGACCGGCGGGCAATTTCTGGCCTTCGATAATTACGTCAGTACTCACATCAAAAGTGGTGGCCTCGTTGGCGCCTGTGCGCCATACTTTATCATACGGTACAAGTTTGCCCCAGATTTGGCGGCCTTTCACCGAAGGGCTGCCGTAGTAAATTACAATCTTGGTATCGCCGATGTTATCGCTGGCCGTCACATGAGGGCTGGGGCGTTGCGACTTGTCCTGTTGTGCCTGAACGGCAAAGGCGAAGGTGAAAACAAACAAAGCGGAGAGCAGAAATTGGATTTTTCCCAGTTGCATAATCGTTGATTTTGGTTTTGAAATATGGCAACATAACGGTTCCAATCGCCGGAATGTTGACGCAAATAAGACGGATTCGGCGCGGAATAATTGCCGGTGGTAAGTAACATACTACCTCCTTCGGAGGTTATTAAGAATAGTTTAACGCTTAAATACAATTATATGAATCGCACAATTTTGCTGTTAGCCGTATCCGCTACGCTCATCGGGGCGTCCTGTGCCGGCATTCCGCGGGCTACTTTTTACCGCGCCCCCAACTTCGACTCCAACGCAAGTTTTAAGGTCATTACCCTCAATACCAGCGATGTACTGTCAGGCCGGATAGAACATTTTCTGCTCATCAACAATTTTAAAGTCATTTCTGACAACAGCTTCCGAATGCCGGCGCCATTGGGATTCCCCAATCCCACGTTTCCGGCAGACACCACTATTTACAGCCCCGGGCAAACGGTTATCAACATCCCCTACATGCAAGAAAAACCCTCGGATTACATCGTCCGGTATCAGTTCGACAATGCAGAAAGCAGCCAAACCCGCTCCAGCCTCAACATGGCCGTCGTCAATACTCAAACCGGGCAGGTGGAAGTGTCATATCTGACCGAACAAACCGGGAGAATGGAATTGCCTGCCATTGATCGCAGCATCCGCAATGTGATCGGGCGCATGAGGCAATCGCAATAGGGCTGTTTTTATTTTTTCTTATAAACCAATAAAGTGATGAAGGACTCCATTTTTTATGTGTGTGGCATATTCTTGTGCCTTGGCATCTCTGTTATTCCCGCTGCGGCTCAGTTTCCTGCCGGCTTTGCTGCCGAACAAATAGCAGTAGGCTTAGACCCAACCTCTATGACGCAAGCACCCGATGGACGGATTTTTGTTTTGGAAAAAAGCGGCAGCGTGCGCATTGTGCGCAACGATATGCTCCTCAGTACGCCTTTTTTGACCCTTGCGGTGGATAACCACAACGAACGCGGCCTGAGCGGAATCGCCCTCGATCCCGATTTCGATACCAACCACTACGTTTATTTATTCTATACCGTACCCGGAGCCAACCGCAACCGCGTGAGTCGGTTTGTTGAAAACGGCGACTATGCCGTGCCGGGCAGTGAAACGGTGCTGTTAGAAACGGATGTACTGGCAGGGACCATTCACAATGCCGGGGCCATGTTGTTTGGCCTGGACGGAAAGCTGTACATCGCCACAGGTGACGGCGCCGACCCAGGCGCAGCACAGCGGCTCAACAGCCTGCTCGGTAAAGTACTCCGTATCAACCCCGACGGTTCTATACCCTCCGATAACCCGTTTTACGACCAAGCTACCGGAGTCTATCGCGCTATTTGGGCGCTCGGCCTGCGCAATCCCTTCTCTTTTGCCATACACCCGGCCACGGGCCTGATGTTGGCCGGCGATGTGGGCGGCGATCAGTACGAGGAAGTAAATCTCATAGAGCGGGGGGCCAATTACGGATGGCCCACCATTGAAGGGCCGCGCACTTTCCAGGCGCCTCCCACCAATTACCGCGATCCGTTGTATGCTTACAACCACGGTGAGGGATGTGCCATTACAGGCTCTGTGTTTTATGCGCCGCAGTTGCCTCTGTTCCCGGAGCGATACCGGGACAAGTTTTTCTTCGGCGATTATTGTCTCAACTACATCAAAGTACTCAATCCGGCTTCCGGTGAGGTAGAGGAAACATTTGCCACAGATGTTGTCCGGCCGGTAGCCATGCTCGTTTCGCCGGGGGGCGACTTTTACTATCTCTCGCGGCCGGGCATTGGAGGCGGCTCCGTGCAGGACAATACAAGTACTGCCGACGGGGCTTTATGGCGCGTGTATTACACCGGCAGCGGGGTGCCCTTTGTTTTTTTACAGCCGCAATCCCTGCTCCTGTCAGTCGGGGAAGATGCCGTTTTCCAGGTGGGGGCCTTAGGGGTGCAGCCATTGTCATATCAATGGTTGCGCAACAAGCAGCCGATCCCGGGTGCAGACGGGCCTCATTATACGCTGGCCGACGTACAGATCAGCGATGACGGCAGCCGATTCAGTTGTATCATTTCCAACGGAGAAGGCATGGTAGAAAGCCTGGAGGCCAATCTTGTTGTGACAACCAATACCCGACCGCTGCCGCAAATATTACTTCCGGCGGCGGATGCTACCTATGCAGCCGGCGATACATTGCAATTCAGCGGTTCGGCTTTCGATGCTGAAGACGGCAATCTCACCCCAGATGCTTTGCAGTGGCGCATTGATTTTCACCACGACGAGCACACGCATCCTGCACTCGAAAACACATCGGCGGTGGCCGCAGGCAGCTATGTGACGCCCCGGATTGGCGAAACCAATGACAATGTGTGGTATCGCATTTATCTCACTGGCACTGATAGCGAGGGACTCAGCCGAAGTGTATGGCGCGATGTATGGCCGCGAAAAACAGAGTTTGTAGTGGACTCCGACCCGCCGGGCTTACTCCTCAACGCCGACGGCAGAACTGCTCCCGCTCCGTTTACCGTTACCAGTGTTGAAGGTATATTTCGAAATGTCTCTGCTCCGGAACAAGCGCTTCTGGGCAACGATGTTTACATATTTCAACAATGGGCCGACGGTTGGCCCGATCGCGTGTATCCTTTTTTTGCCGGAGATACAGATACCGTTCGCGCAGTGTACCGCCGCCTCCATTTGATTACCGGCGCCGGCGCCGGGTTGTTGGGGCGTTATTTTGAACGAACTCCTGCCGACAACTTTGAGGGCGTTCCTCAACTCATTCGGGTGGACTCGATCATCAATTTCGACTGGGGGAACGACTCCCCTGCGCCGGGGGTCATCCAAGCCGACAATTTTACTGCCTGCTGGACTGGAGAGGTACTCGCGCCCATTGACGACGTATATAGTTTTCATGCTATAGCCGACGACGGAATCCGCCTTTGGATTGACGGCCAACTCATCGTAGATCAGTGGGTTCCTCAACCGGAAACTGAAACCACCGGCCAAATCGAGTTGGAAGGCGGTAAAAAATACACCGTCAGAATAGAATATTTTGAGTTGGGAGGGCAAGCGGTGGCGCGCCTATGGTGGAGCACACCCCGCATACCCAAACAACCCGTGCCCGGCGCCCAACTTTATCCCGACGACTGGATTGACCCCGGTGTGCGGTACACCTTGAGTTTGTATCCTGTACCCGCAAGGGAATCGGTCGTTTTGAAAATCAACACATGGTTCCCCGATGATGTCGGCTATGTGCTCTATGATTTGAACGGCCGGATCGTGCAGCGGGGGGTGTGGCAGATCGTGGCAGGCAATAACCAAATCCCCATTGATCTGACACAATTACCTGCGGGAGTGTATGTGCTCCGGCTCAGGGGGCAATACATTTCCGGGGAGTTATTGAAAATCGTCAGGATATAATCAATTGATGAGCAAAAATTCGCTGACCACCACTTCGGAGGCTTGGCGGCTCACACCGTCTTTATCGGTATAGACGCGCCGGGTGAGCTTGCCCTGTACGGCTACTTCTTTTCCTTTTTTGCAAATGGCGTGCATGAGTTCGGCGAGTTTGCCCCATGCTACGAGGGTGTGCCACTGCACTTCTACGGTTTTTTCGCCGGCCTCGTTGCGATACACTTCGCGGGTGGCGATGGAAGCGCGGGCAATGGCCCGGCCGTTGTCCAATGCTTTGATTTCCACATCCCGGCCTAAGTTGCCGATAAGTTGCACTCGGTTGCGCAAGTTGTTCATGACTTAAAATTTAAATGGTTAAAGAAATTTTGAAAACCTGCCGGCGGCGGGTCATTGCCGACCGATGGGGCAAAGATGTGGGCATGTTTTTCGGATAGTCGTATAATAAACGTTTAATGTCGTTTGTACCTGTTTGTAGCCGTTTGTAATCGGGTAATGCTCCCTTTTGCGCTATATGAGACTATAAAATTCCTTGAATTGGTTGTTAATAATCTTTTTTTTTGCAGGAAAATTATATAATTATGGTTGCCGCACAAAAAAAATTAAGCAATCTCCAAATTGAATTACTCAAAGTATTTATACCTCAAGCCGCTAGGTTTTGTGCATGAGAAAATAGCTGAAAATTGAGAGTGATTCTTGATTTCACTTGTTTTTTAATAGGCTTTCGGTCTAAATTATTCAGAAAATGAATAATAGCATTTTGAAAAGCTTTAGCGTCTTTAAAATAGTTTGCGGCACAGACCTCGGCCTTTACAAACTTCCACAGCCGTTCGATCACATTGAGGTTCGGAGAATAAGGCGGCAAGAAAACAAGGTTGATGTTAAGCCTTTGCGCAGCATCCTTAACGAAGTGGCAATGTTGATAGCGGGCATTATCCAAAATGATATGAATGGGCAACCCGGCATACTGTCTGGCAATGCGCTCTAAAAGTTCAACGACCGTGCTGGCTGTAATGTATGTGTCATTGTACACCGCAGTCAGTTGGAGGGAAGTGGCATGGATGGCCCCCAGTACGTTAAGACGAAAACGCCCCGGAGCTGTTTTGACAAATACCCGCTCAAAACACCACACTAAAGCGACAAAAGCCGCCAGAACAAAATGAACACCGTCCATGAACAGAACGTGGCACTGGCCGGCTTGGGCTTTTTGCAAGAGTGGTTGGAGTGTTTGGTCGTGGAACTCCTTCTGCCTGACAGGATCGGCTTTGGCCGGTATCTGGCCCGTAGCTCGCGGTTTCATCCCCATTCGATTCATAAATGCCCGCACACGCGGAAGGCTTCGTTTGAGTCCTGTCAGTTTTTTTATCCGCGATCGAGCCTCTTTAGCGCTTTTAGGGGGTTGTTCTCGAAAAGACGCCTCTACTTTTGCCTGGTGTTTATCTAATTTGCTGGTAGGCCCTTGATAATTAAGTGTTTTGATCCCCTCTAAGCCGAACTGCTCATAAAGGCTCAGGTAGTTGCCCACCGTATTTCGGCTCACCTCCAGTATGTCGGCAATAGCTTTGTTACTGTAGCCTCGATATTTTAACCGCAAACAATGCATTCTTCTTTGAACGATAGGTTCTGGATGATTCAAAAATTCGTATTTTGCAGCGGTTGCATCCGCTTCGTTGATGTCAACTATTCGGAGGGACTTGTTGATTTAAGTTTGCTACCTCAAATCTCTTATGTCTCTCTAACTTTTTCTAAGTCCTATGCACAAAACCTCCCGGCGCGAGGTATACCTACGATTTAAGCGATGCGCAATTGCTCGAAATAAAAACGCTTTTGTCCAATTATTTTGCCGAAAAAGCAACTGATCGCATGGATGAATTGTGGGAAGACAAAGGATGGACTGCTGAAACGATGAAGCAATGGGGGCAGGAACACATGAGAACTTCACACCGTGAATGATTCATTACGAATAGTAGTGGATACCAATGTCTTACTCATGGCATTGCCGCGCAAGTCCCCTTATCGCCCCATTTTTGACGCTTTTCTTTCGGGGAAAATCATGTTTTTGATAGATAATGGAATATTGAATGAATATTTGGAAATTGTGAAATCGCTCTGATTCACCGGGGCATTAGGGTTTCTATGTTGACGCCGGTTGCCTTTCCGCTCACCAATTCTTCCACCAACTTTCCGGTAGCCGGCGCGAGGCTCAGCCCCATCATGCCGTGCCCGGCAGCGATGATCACGTTGGCGTGGCGGTGCGAGCGGCCAATGACGGGCAGGCCGCTTGCCGTACAGGGCCGGAATCCGAACCACACGTCTTCCTTTGGCGGCGGCTCAATTTGCAGACCGGGGTAAAAGGTATGAATGGCGCCAAGTATGCCCGCCAGGCGCTTGAGGCGTATTTTTGTGTCGCGGGTATGCGTGATCTCCAGCGTGCCGCCGAAACGCAGATCGGCGCCCATGGGCGTGACGGCCACTTTGCCTTCGCACAAAATGGTCGGGATGGCCGGCCGCTGCGCCGGCTCTTTTAGCGTAAAGCTATACCCTTTACCCGGCAACAACGCCATGCGGATACCCAACTGCCGCCCCAACTCCGGCGTCCAGGAACCCGCCGCTACAATGACCTCATCGGCAGGAAAGGAGGCGCCGGGACTGCATACTTCTGCGACGGTGTTTTTTGAAAACCGGAAGCCCGTAACCGGCGTATTGGGTACAATTCGGACGTTCATTCCGGCGAGCGCCTGTTTCAAAAAGGCCATCAATTCATCGGGATACAGGTGCGCGTCCGATTTATAATGCACCCCGCCGATGGCTGCGGTCGCTACGCCGGTTTCCAATGCGGGCAGTTCTTGTTTTGATAAAAAATCCACCTCCAGCCCCATGCGCCGGGCCGCTTCGCCGGCATGGATTTCCTCCTCACCCACCCGATCCGATCGGTAAAGCAGAAGCAAGCCTTTCTCTTCGTATTGAATTCCGGGAGCTTCCGCTGCGAGATCGCGGTACAAGTCTCGGCTGAGCAAAGACAAATCGCGCAGCAGTGGCATGGAGCGCTGCACATGCGCTGTTGTGGCGTGTTTGAAAAACGCCAGTCCCCAGCGAAGCAGGTCGATGCTCAGGCGGGGTTGGATGTAAAACGGGCTTTTGCTATCGAGCAGCCATTTCAGACCCTGCTCCATCATGCCGGGTTGCGCAAGCGGGATGATGTGAGAAGGCACGATCATGCCGGCATTGCCGTAAGAGCAGCCGTCGCGCAGGTCGCCTTTGTCTAATACCGTAACGGAATGCCCCGCTTTCGCCAGATAATAAGCCGACGCCAGCCCGATAACCCCGCCGCCGATGATTACGCAATGCTTCATATTTTATAAATTTAAAAATCGCTGCTTCCGGTACTGAAATTTCACGAAAGTTGGAACGATTGGCAAAGCTGCATACTTTTGAAAAAAATTGAAAAAAATTATCCGAACGACTATTGAGTAAACCACCTACACCATCGGCCCGGCTACGACGGCAACCACGCCTGTTTGCGTGACGGGCGGCAATGTGACCGGAGCAGGCAATGTGCCGGCCCGGTACAACATCACAAACCAAGCCACTATACTGACTTACCCCGGGCGCACACGCCGCTTAGCATACAGATCTGGCGGCGGCAACCGACGAAGGAAGTTTAGTTTAGCAAGCGCTACAACTTCGCCGCCGGCGTTGTTTTTCAGGCTAATGCAGTAACTTTGCCAATTTGAAAATTGCGTCACATGGCCGATACAACACACCGTTTTCTCCCTTACCAAGGCGTGCGCTACGCCCAATCGGAGACGCTACAGCGCAGCCGCGAGTTCTATCAATACATGGACAAGCGCCGCACACTGCGCCTGTTTTCCGACGAGCCGGTGCCGAAGGAGGTTATTGAAAATATCATCATGACGGCCAGTTCGGCGCCCTCCGGCGCGCACAAGCAACCCTGGACTTTTTGTGTGGTGAGCGACCCCGACATTAAAACCCAAATACGCGAAGCCGCCGAAAAGGAGGAATATGTAAACTACCACGGCCGCATGTCGGAGGAGTGGCTGGAAGACCTCGAACCCTTCGGTACCGACTGGCATAAGCCTTTTTTGGAAACAGCGCCCTATCTCATTGTGGTGTTCAAAAAATCGTACGATATTGAGGGCGAAGAGAAGCGCAAAAACTACTATGTGAATGAATCGGTCGGCATTGCGGCCGGATTTTTGCTCGCCGCCATACACCATGCGGGCCTGGCAGCCCTCACCCACACGCCCAGCCCCATGAACTTCCTGCAAAAAATTCTCAATCGCCCCGACAACGAGCGTCCATTCCTACTCATCCCCGTGGGCTATCCCGCCGAAGCGGCCACCGTGCCCGACATCCGGCGCAAAGGGCCGGAAGAAGTCACTGTTTGGTTTGAGGCGGCGTCATGAACTGGCAAACGGCCATCAACGGTTTCCGGGCGTATATGCTCTTAGAGCGCTCTCTGTCGCCGCACACCATTGAGGCGTACATCAGCGATGTGGGCAAACTCGCACAGTATCTCGAACTGACCGGGCAGGAACTCGCCCCCGCCGATCTGCAAACCGACACCCTCAGGGCTTTCCTGATCTGGCTCAACGAACTCGGCCTCGGCGCCCGCTCGCAGGCCCGCCTCCTCTCGGCACTCAAAACATTTTACAAATACCTGCTCACCGAGCACATCGCCGCCACCGATCCCACGGAACTCTTAGACGGGCCGCGCCTGCCCCGCCACATCCCGGAAGTGCTCAGCTATGATGAAATACAACGCATGATGGATGCCGTGGACCTCAGCGACCCGCAGGGCGCCCGCAACCGCGCTATGCTCGAAACCCTCTACGCCTGCGGCCTGCGCGTAACGGAACTGGTGGAACTGCGGATATCCAATCTTTATTTAGACATCGGGTTTGTAAAAGTGACGGGCAAGGGCGACAAAGAGCGCATCGTGCCCATCGGCGAAGAGGCCGTCAAACACATTCGCCTCTATATGGAGGGCGTCCGGCAAGGCATGATGAACATTCACAAAGACCACGCCAACTACCTCTTCCTCAACCGGCGTGGCAAAAAACTCACACGCGTGATGGTGTTTCTCATCATCAAAGAACTGGCCCGCATCGCCGGTATCACCAAAAACGTAAGCCCGCACACCTTCCGGCATTCATTCGCCACCCACCTCATCGAAGGCGGCGCCGACCTCAAAGCCGTGCAGGACATGCTCGGCCACGAGTCTATCATCACCACTGAAATTTATACGCACTTAAATACGGATTACCTCCGGGAAACGGTCTTGCAATTTCATCCGAGGAATAAGGGGTAATTTCGACTCCTCAAGCCCCCCGCACCCGCGCCGTGGCAAACAAGCGCCGAAGCGCCCAGGCGCCTGTTCCGTTGGCCATGATCATAAAGAGGCCGCCGGCAATGGCAATGTTTTTCATAAACATGATGGCCTCCCAGCGATACAGATCCGTACTGGCCGGGTGTTTCCAAAATCCATGTACGATGATGGTGACAGGCAGCCAATACAGCAACAACAGGAAGGAGCCCAGACGCGCCCTGTATCCCAGCAGTACCATCAGCCCGCCGAGCACAAGGAATGTGCCGGCGCCGTAGAGCAGCAAGTCCTGCCGCCAGTTGAGGCCGTAGGAAGCCATGACCGCTTTGGTGGCTTTGGCGTATTTGAGGGAATCGTAAGCCTCGTATAGAAAAATAAAGGACAGAAGCACCCTCCCCAACAGGTCTGTAAAATGTTTCATGCTGCAATGTTTTATCGCTATTTCCGGTGTGTGCAAGGTAGCTCAGCCGACCGGAACGGCCAAGCGTTTCAGGATAAAAACGCAGCTACGGCTCTCGCCACGTTTTGGCCGTCCATCGCGGCCGAAATGATACCGCCGGCATAGCCCGCGCCTTCTCCGCAGGGAAAAAGACCCGTTATTTGCCCGTGCATCAGCGTGCCCGGTTCGCGAGGTATGCGCACCGGGGAACTGGTACGGCTCTCCGTACCGATGACGTTGGCCGACTCGCTGAGATAGCCTCGCATTTTGCGCCCGAAGTCGAGTACGCCCAGCCGAAGACGGCGGTAGATGAAAGGCGGCAACAGCTCGTGCAGCGGTGCGGGCAGGAGGCCGGGGATGTAGGAGGAGGGCGGTAAATCTGCCGAAAGGCGCCCTTCCACAAAGTCGGTCAAGCGCTGTGCAGGGCCGCGCTGACTGCCGTCGCCGGCGGCAAACATCGTCTGTTCCACAGCTTTTTGAAATTCTAAACCCGCGAATATGCCGTGTGCGTGATACTCCGCGAGATCTTCCCACTCTAAGGCCACCACCGTACCGGAATTGGCGAAAGGAGAATCGCGCCGCGACATAGACATGCCGTTCACCACAATCTCGCCGGGCGCAGTGGCCGCAGGCACCACCAAGCCTCCGGGGCACATGCAAAACGAAAATACGCCACGCCCTTCCGCCTGAGTGACCAATTTGTAACTCGCTGCCGGCAGGTGTTCCTCGCGCGGCGATTGTCGGTACTGCACTGCGTCTATAAAACTTTGCTCATGCTCTACGCGCACGCCCAGCGCAAAAGGTTTGAATTCCATATACACGCCGCGCCGATGCAGCAGAGCGTATATGTCGCGGGCAGAATGGCCGGTAGCCAATATAACGGCATCGGCAAAGTGTTCGTCGGCATCGTTCACCACCACGCCGGTCATTCGGTTGTTTTCGATGATAAAATCGGTAACCAAACTGTCGAAATGCACTTCTCCGCCGTAGTGGAGAATGGTTTCGCGGATATTGGCCACGATCTGAGGCAATTTGTTGGACCCGATGTGCGGGTGGGCATCTACGAGGATGTCGGTTTTGGCGCCGTGTTCTACCAGCAAGCGCAGAGCCTTGTAGATGTCGCCGCGCTTATGGGAGCGGGTATAGAGCTTTCCGTCGGAATAAGTACCTGCCCCGCCCTCGCCGAAGCAGTAGTTGGAGTGGGGATTCACGACGCCGTCCTGTTGGATGGCGCGGAGGTCGCGGCGGCGGGCTTGTACGTCTTTGCCCCGATCGAACAGGATGGGTTTGATGCCGGCTTCTATGAGTTCCAGCGCAGCGAAGTATCCGCCTGGCCCGGCGCCGACGATGATGGCCCGACGGCCCTCGCTCACCAGTTGGAACCCGGCAAGAATGGCCGGTTCGGGCTGATATGGCGTGCCCGAATAGACCGCTACACGGAGGAGTACTATCGGGCGGCTTCCGCGTGCGTCAATGGAGCGGCGCAGCACGCGCGCTTCCGTTATTTCAGTTGGAGAGAGTCCGACTTTATGCGCAGCACGCTGCAACAGGAGCGCCTCGTCCGCTGCTTCTGCCGGCAGGAGTTTCAGTTCTATTTCGCGTACCATTATACCTTTCGCCAGGAGTGATCGCCCGTTTTTTTGAAATCCTCCGGCGCCATGATGCGCACATGAACGCTTTCATTGCACACGCCCCCCTTAGGGCTGCGAATGATGGCCCGCTGCGCGTCTTTGGATTGAATGCGGAGTATTTTGCCGCCTTCTAAAGTGCCGGACAATTGATAGCGACCTTTTTCGAGAAAATGTTTGAAAATGGATTCCGGGGCATCTGTTTTGTATTCCTCCTCGCCGACCCACATTTCCACGGTGATTTCTACCAAGAGGGTAGCGCCGGCCCAAGTCTCGACTGTGCAGGAGTCAACGAGTTTTAATTCGATGCCTTCAATGCCCTCTAAATCAAAGGTTTGGTGCAGCGTGCGCCGCTGCTGTGCGGAAACGGTAAGGCCGGCAAGCAATAGCAGGAAAAGGAAAATATTTTTCATAAAGCGGTACAAAATGAAGCGCTGTTTCCCCTCTGAAATAGCGCGACAACACAACGCCCCTGATTGCTCAATTGTTGCTTTTACATGGGCTTCCGCGTCAGGGCCGTTCCTTCCGCGACTGTTTCTTCCGAGGATACGCCGAGGATGATAACGCTTGCCTTTTCGGGTACAAATACTGTATAGGAGACCCGCTCGGCGAGTTCGGCATCGCCTACGCGCACGGTTTTGTGCATGGCGGGAGCAGAAATGATAAAGTTATTGCCTTCAGGAGCACCTTTGAGGTTGTAGCGCCCGGAGGCGATGAGCGATTGAAGCATGTTACCGGTTACGTTGCTCAGGGTGATTTGCATTTGTACCCGCACCATGCTGTTGCTCCAGGTTTGTACAACGACCGGGCCGTCAAGATCAAGCGATAGTTCGGAAGCGCCGCCTACATCAAATGCGCGAACGAGCGTTTTTTGAACGTCCTGACCGGAAAGCGTGATGGAAAAAAGCAGGAGGAGTAAGGTTGGGATGGGTAAAGACACTGTTTTCATAGGAACCTCCTTATTTTGGTGAGCAAATATGACCTCTCAAATACCGGCATAAGTTAAGGCTTTTTAGGCAAAAAGTCAAATTTTTGTTCGTAAAAAATATTTCACAACAACAAAGCGCGCTTTTAGAATCTTCCTAACTTAGAGGCCGATTCATACAAACCATTAAAAAACCCAATTTTGACCAACATGGCCTCATTCATTTGGAACACTACTGTCAAAAAATTGCCGGCGGCATGGCGCGCTACTCGCGGACAAGGCGTTCGCGTAGGCATCATTGACTCCGGCATTCTCTTTGGGCATCCTGCACTGCGACACCTTGACAAGCCGGGCTGCAAATATGACGCTCGCCTGAGCAACCCCACCGGAAATGACGACGTGACCGATTGCCGCCCGGTCGGCAAGCCGCACGGAAGCTCCTGTGCCTCCATCATCGGCGGCTTATCGGTTGCTGCCGACGGCGTAGAAGGCGTGGCGCCCGGAGTGGAGCTTTTTGTTTTTCGCGCCGTCAATGCGTCCTGTGATCCTTCAATGGAATTGTTCATGCGCGCACTCAAAACCGCTATTGCCAAAGAAGTGGACATCCTCTCCGTGAGCGTAGCGCCGCTGCCTGATCAAAATATTTCGCAAGCAGCCATTGACACGCTTTTTCGGCAGTTGGCTCAAAAAAATATCGCGCTCTTCGCTTCTCTGCGCAACACCAACTCCTGGCAAATGCTGCATCGCATCCCTTTTCCGGCCAACCGACCGGAAACCATCACCGTGGGCGTAGCCACGCCGACCCTGCTGGAAAACATGCCACCTGACGGTGTGCCCTCTCCGCGCATCCATCTGTTGGCACCGCAGTTTCCGGTTAGCTTCCATGCTGATGCCGATGAGCTTGCTCCGCAACAGGATCAGTTGCGCAGTAGCTTCGCAACGGCGAGCATGGCCGGTATCGCAGCATTGGCCTTGGCTCATGCGCGCAAAAAAGCAGGCGACCCCAAGCTCCGTTTGTCGAAAGACATGCTGCTGACAACCCTGCAAAGCATCACCGCACCGTTTTCGCAACAGGCCATGCTCGATGAAAGTGGATTGCAGTTTTTTTTCAACCAACCCTGATTTCAACTATGACAACCCGATTCCTTTTTCTGCCTTTTCTTTTTATCCTGAGCTTACCGCTTTATGCGCAACACGCCCTGTCTGATGCCATTCGATTGAGGCAATATGTGAGGCCGGTACCCGGAGCGCGCACCATCGGAAATTTTACAAATGATGAAGCCGCTTCCACCAAAGCATTGGAGATTTTGTGGAATTACGGGCCGGAAGACAAGCAATTTATCGGCGACGCCTTTGAAGGCAACCCCTTCATCGGCTCGGAAAGCGAGGTGAGTGTCATTCTGCTGCCCGATTTGTTTATGGAAGCGGTCACGGATGAGAATTTTCGGGGGAGTGTAAAAGCCGATAAAGCACCGGCGCCTCCCGCCAAGGGGCTTTCTATCGGCGTTGTCGCCGACGGGCTGGCACGGTTTCTGGCACAACGCATGAAGGAGGAACTCAGCATGGCCTTTTTCAACCGCCTCAAAAAAGCCATTGAGCAGGATGTGACGCTGGGCGCGCTTTTTCCCGGCACCAAAAACCAACTCTGGGTCATTGACAAAGAAATATTCCACTTCGAGCGCTACATAGATGTGCTGCGCGAAAGTTTTATTTCCGACCTGCGCAACCTCCCCCACCAGTCCAGGCAGTATTTGCAACAAAGAGACTATTCCAAACAACCGGGACTGAAGTTGGTGGTGGAAGACGTGCTGGAACTCAGCCAGTTTCTCATTGACGGGCGACCGCTGGACGACTGGTTTCAATTCCTCGCTTACGAGGCATCCATTCAGGACGCGGAGCGCGTTGCCCTGCTTCCGGAGGAAGCACAAAAGCGCACTCAGGGCATGGCGGCCTCACTGCGCCTTACAGCCGTATTGTCGGAGTCGCTGCGCAATTCCGGCCCCCGAAGAGGACCGGGCGCCGTATGGGTGGCCCCGGAAGAGGTGCGCCGCGCACTCAAGGACCCCATCACGCTGTATTTGTACCTCGGCCTGCTGTGGCAGCAAGAGTCTGCCGCAGATGTGGTATTTCCTAACGGTAAAACTCTTCGAGCGGCACTTGAGCCGCTTGCAGACGAGGCTGAAGCGCTGCAAGGTATTCGGCGCGCCATAGAGTTGTGGGCGCAAACCGGCCGCGAAGTGAGCGCTTTGCTGGAATCATATCAAAATCAGGCGATTGTGAGCGATTCCCTCGGCGACGATGTGGTGTCGCGGTTTCTCAACAGCTTTTTTAACCTGACGGAAATAGCGCTGGAAGTACAGGATTTGCTCTTTGAAGACGCGTTCGGCTCGCGGGATGAGTTGCAAAAACTGTATGAAAACCTGCGCGATCTGAACAGTTTCAACTACAACATCCGCCGCAAAAACTATGTGTACGCCATCCACAACTTATCCGGGGTGTTGGTGCGCCTTACGGGCGATTCGGAGGTCCGAAAGGAATTGCTGCGCTACGGCAACTTTATGGCTACGGTGGCCGAGGCCCGCACGTCGGAGGAAGTTGCTCATGCCATTGAATTGTTTGCTTTGCCGCCCGGCAGTTCAGCGATGAAGAAAAATTCGGCGTTCAGCGTGTCGCTCAATGCCTATTCGGGTATCAGCTACGGATGGGAATACCTGCGCAACGACAGCCGTAATATTGAAGGTAGCCCGATGCTCGCTTTCTCAGCGCCCTTGGGCTTTGATGTAAATGTGGGCTTCGGACGAGCGGGCAGCCTGAGTTTTTATACCCCGATCATTGACGTGGGTGCGATCACGGCATTCCGCTTGCGCAACGATATGGCCGCCGATTTTCCGGAGTTGAAACTCGAAAACATCCTCGCGCCCGGCGCCTTCTTAGTGTATGGCGGACCAGCCAATCTGCCGGTTGCGTTTGGCATGGGCTTCCAAAAAGGCCCTAATCTGCGCCGCATCAACGACCCGGCCATGCCCGAAATCGTCAATGCCGGCGGCTATCGCTTCGCGGTGTTTTTCAGTATAGACATCCCGATTTCGCACTTGTATGTGAATTGATTAAGTTGATTTTGAGGGCGGGCGAGTGAAGGGATGACTCGCAGTCACCCCTTCACTAACGTTTCTAAGCCCTTCGGAAATAGTAAACAACCGCCGCCAACAGCGCAATCGCCGCCAATGCAACGGCGCCCCACCACAGCGAAACGCCGAACTGCATCGGGCGCATATCTCCGCTTGCCACGGCGGCGGCCCAATAGACCGGATGCGATTCGTCGTGGGGCCGGGCGGCCAAAAAATCGAGTTTGGCCTGCTGCAACGCGCGATCCCGGCGCAGTCCTTTTTTGATGTTTTGGAAAAATCCGGTCATCAGATCGGCATTTTTTGCATCGTCCACACTCCAGAGCGTGGCCACCATGCTGCGTACGCCCGCATGGAAAAAACCTTTGGCCAAACTTACCACTCCCTCGCCTATCTGGTATTCGCCTACGCTTGTTTCGCAAGCGCTCAGCACGACCATTTCTGCCGGCAGCCGCTGCAAATACAAGTCGCGTACATACACAAATGCCTCGCCGCCCTCCTGACCTTGCGGCATACTGAATGCCAGATACGACAACTCGCCCACCTCCGCGCCGGCCTTTCCGTGGGTGGCCAGCAACAGCATTCGGTACTGCCCGGCATCCCGCAGGAAAATTTCCGCCGTAGCGGCATCGCCCTCCAACAAGTCGCCTTTGAACAGGGCAGACACGGCACTGGCTTCGCGGCGGTTGTGCTGCAACGGCGCGAGGCCGTACGGGTTGTTGTCGAAACCCGGAGCAAAAGCGGCCATGGTGCGGGGTGCTTTTTGACGGGCTTGGCCCAACAAGTCGCTCAATTGAGTGGCAGAATACGCATAGCTGATGCCGTAGTCGCGTAGCAGGTAGGCGTGCGATTTGAATCTTGCAGGGTCTTCGGGCATGTTTCGCAACAGCGCCTCAAAAGGGATGTACGCCAATGGCCCATCGGGCACGATGATCCAGTTGTTGCAGCCGTGGGCGCCTGCATTTTCTACCGGCGCCACGATTTGTTCAAAAATCAGATGGGCCGAGCGGGCGTATTCCTCCGAAAGACTGCGCGCCTGCTCGCCGCTCGCCGAAGGGTATGCCTGAATGGCCCGGCGCAATGCAGCCACCTCCGATGCCAATGCTGCCGGCAGCGCCATGCGAACGCCCTGAAAGGTTTCGCGGGTAATAATGAAGGCATACGCCGTGCTGTCGGCGATGAAATACTCCACGAGCGCCTGCCGCTTTTGCAGCAGGTTGTTACGGATACTGCGCGAGCTTTCGGTGCGGCGGGCGTATTTGAGTTGGAAATAACCGGGATAGCGCGTCTCGAATCCTTCGATGAGGGCGGTCAATTTCAATCGAACGGCGGTGAGTTCCGTTTCTGCGGCCTGCGCTTCTGCGGCATCGTTTTGCATGAGAAAGGCCAGGCGCATTTTCTCTAAGCGGTTCAGTTCAGCGCCGAGTTGTTGCTCCTCTTCTAAGAGTTCCTGCGGAATACCGGCAAAGCGCTCTGCCTGTTCTTTGCGTAAGCTCTCCAGCAATTGCAGGCTTTTGCCCCGTTCGGCCAGGGCAAATGCTTTTTCCAAAAAATCCTCCTCACCGGTTTTTTCCCACAGCGCAAAGTGGACTTGCAGCGCTGCGCTCAATGCCGGAAACTGTTGCGCCACCCAACGCCGGCGCGCGGTCGGAGCGGCTATTTGAAACCGGAGGCTGTCGGAGCGCTCTAAGGCGAGATGGAGCGCTTCGGCGGCTTGCCGGAGGAGCGTCTCATCGTGGAGCGCCATTCCGCGCCGATACAGCAGGTCGCCGCGTGCAAAGCCGAGTTCGAGCGCCGTCATCTGGTCCGATTGCCGCAAGGCTTCCGCAGCGCGGTCAAAATCTGTGAGCGCTTCTTCCCATCGGTCGAGCCGGGCTTTGGTCACGCCCTGGTTTTTGAGTGCGCGGGCCAGTTCCGGATCAGCGGCGTAGCCGGCCCGGCGCAGCACGGCCTCTGCCTGTTGAAATGCGAGCAGCGCCGCTTCATTATTTTCCTGTTCCAAAAAAATAGCGCCCAGATTGTTGTGTACCAATGCCAAATCGGGATGCCCGTCGGGGTAGATTTGTTCGTAACGGCGCAGCGCTTCGTGATAAAAGGCTTCGGCAGCGACAGGTGACTTGTCGGCTGCGTAGCAATTGCCCATGTTGTTGAGCAGCCCGGCAGAGAAGGGGTGCAGATCGCCGAAAGCGGTCAGCAACACGGCGCTTGCTTCAGTGTGGTGGCGCAACGCTTTGTCGAAATCGCCTTCGTACTGAAGGCACAACCCGATTTTGTGCCACAGCGATGCGGCGGCTACGGATGCTGCTCCCTGTGCGTGCGATTGAATGTCATAAGCCTGCCGGAAATAGTCGAGGCCGGTGATGTAGTCGCCGCTGTCGAAGCACAGGTCGCCGATGTTTTCCAATCCGGCGGCCACACTCGGATGGCGGCTGCCGAGTTGCCGGCGGCGCAGCTCGGTAGCGCGGCGATATTGTTGGAGGGCTTGCTCCGGCCGGCCGAGGGCGGCGAGGCAATTGCCGGTATTGTTGTATAAAACCGCCGTTTTGAGATGTTCCGGCCCGAAGACGCGCAGGCGAATGTCCAAAGCGGCTTCAAACTGCGCGAGGGCCGCCTGGAAATCGCCGCTGAAGTAGAGGCAATTGCCGATGTTGTTGTAACTCACGGCGAGATCGGGGTGATCGGCCGGCAGGCGCTCCCGGCGGATGTCGAGCGCCCGGCGGTGCATGTCTAATGCGGCGGCGTATTGCCCGGCGGCGGCGAAACAATTGCCGAGATTGTTGTACGAATCGGCCACCGCCTCGTGTTGCTCGCCGAGGCTGCTGCGGCGGATGTCGAGGGCTTGGCGATAGTGCTGTTCTGCGGCGGCCGTATTGCCGGTTCTCAGATAGTATTCTCCCAGCCCGTTGAAGGCTTTGGCGACGGGCAGCGGATCAGCGGCGGCTTGTTTTTGAAAAATAGCGCGGGCTTGCGAGTACTGTTGAAAAGCGCCGGGATAGTCGCCCTGTTCCATGAAGATGCGGCCCAGCAGGAGCAGGGTTTCGCCGGCTTTGAGCGCATCGCCGCCGCGTGCAGGCTGAAACAGGCGGAGCGCCGTATGCGCCTTTGTCAAGGCTGAATCGTACTGCGCCGAATCGGCCAGCATTTCCGCTTCCGACAGCAACAAAGCGCCTTCCTCGCCGGCAGGTTGTTGGCCGGAATGCAACAGCAGGCAAGCCGGCAAGGCGATATATAGGAGTAGTTTGCGCATATTTTGTTTTACAACCCTACAAAACAAGTCAAAAAAAACAAATATCTTCGGGTACAAATTGATCGCTTAAAACACTTGCTTATGAAAACGAATCAGGGATGGACCGAACAAAGCCTTGTAGCATCCATACTTCAGGGCGGAAACGCGAGACAAACCGCTATTCGGTTTATATACGAGGATAAAGATCTTCGGCAAATGGTTATTCGGTTTGTAAACAAAAACCGGGGTAACGACGAAGACGGTCAGGATATGTTTCACGAGGGCATCATTGTGCTCGACCGAAACATCCGGGAGGGTAAATTCCGGGGAGAAGCGCCGCTGAAAGGCTACTTGTACTCTATCTGTCGTTTTTTGTGGATGAACCGGATGCGCAAACAATCGCACACCGACACCGTGGCGGAAATGCCCGTTACGGCGGAAGTGGATACCGAATCGCCCGAAGTCATTTTCGTCAGCGAGGAGCGCAAAGCCGTGTTGAACCGCCTGCTGGATGAAGTGGGCGAGCGCTGTCGGAAAATTTTGGAACTTTGGAAACTCTCTTACTCAATGGAAGAGATTGCCGAAAAGCTCGACTTCTCCAGCGCCGCCATGGCCCGCAAAGCTAAGTACCGCTGCCACATATCACTTATGGAACTTGTTCAGAAAAATCCTGCATTAGCACAAACCTTACAAAATTGATAATTATGAACGCAGAACGCTACATAGAAAAAATTGAGCAGTATCTCGAAGGCGAGATGAGCCAGGCCGAGCGCGCTGCGTTTGAGGCCGAAATAGATGAAAATGCCGAACTGAGGCAAACCATGGCCGCCTACGACGGGAGCCTGGCTGCGATAGAACAGAGCATCGAAAACACCCTGCGCCACGAACTGCAATCTTGGGCCGCCGAAGACAAAGCCGCACAACCGGCCGCAAGCCGCAGCAGCGCTAAAATTGTGACCATGCGCACCCTGGCTCTGCGTTGGGCCGCTGCTGCTTCCATCTTGTTGGTAATCGGTTGGTTTACAATGGTACAAACTGGCAAGGGTCTCTCTGACGAAGCGCTCTTTGCCGCCCAATACGCTCTGCCGCAAGCGCAAGCCGCTCTCCGGGGCGATGCGGCAACGCACCCCTTAGCTGCCGGCGCAGCCGCATTCGATGCCGGCGATTTCCAAACGGCGCAAACTTTCTTTGAGCAAATTCCCACACAAGACGAATACTATGCCGAAGCGCAATATCTGCTGGCCCACATCGCACTGCAACAAAAGGACTACGACCGCGCCATTGCAACGTTCAATCGCGCTACCGAACGCCGCGACCCCAAAGTGTCGGAAAAAGCAGAATGGAATACCCTGCTAACCTACATCGCTGCCAAACGCACCGACAAAGCGATTTTCAAAAATCTTTTGGCAAAAATAGCAGGCGATGCCGGCCACTCCTATCAGCAGCAGGCGGTTGCATTGCAAAAGCAATTGGCCGATTTCAGACGGAAATTGCAGTAAAATTATTCCGGTCGTCTGATAATAACCATAGCAAAGCAAAAGGGCCATCCTACCGAAGCAGGATGGCCCTTCATTTTTCTCGTATTTACGAGTACCGTTTATTGTCTTCTGATGCTGCTGAGCAATACCCGCCGGCTACTATCCGGCAGTCCTTCACTCTTCACGCGCACCATATACAAACCATTTTGGTAAGCAGAAAGGTCCATTAGCTCTATGGGCGTGTGTACCGCTTCGATTTCTAAAAACCGCAGCAACTGCCCCTGTGTGTTGTACAGTTCTAACCGCACCGCCTTGCCTGCGTACTGCGTCAGATCCACATTCAGTTCTCCGCTTGTCGGGTTGGGGAACACGCTGAAGTTCGGCTGTTCCGGAGTTTCCAGTGTTAATTCCGGCCCCAACGGCGCTACGAGCATACCTCCACCGGATACGGATACGCTGTTGAAGGTGGCCGTAGTGGTCGTGTTCACATTGATGCTTTCCACAAACATGCCCACTAAAAGGCAAGAATTCATGGCCACATTTACCGCGCCCACTAATTGCCAGGAGGTTCCGTTGGTGGAGATATAGTACTGGAACATACTGCCGCTGCGGACGAGGCGCAACCAGACGTTTTGCGGATTTGACGGGAAACTCTGCGATTGTTTCATCCCGTTGGCAGCAGCTCTGGCTTCGCGGATTGCGTTGTTGCTCAATTGCGTTTTCAGCGCTACCATTTTCGATCCGGGCATCGTGTTTTCCCGCATGGTAATGCCGGCCCAGCCACCGCCGCTCAAATGCGTTATCCGAACCGTAATGGTGGCATTGACGCCGCACACCACGCTGCTCGTGAAGTGCTCCGTATCGGCATTCGGAACAGAAAATCCCGATGCGCTCAACGTAAAGGTGGGATTGGCAGCCGGACAGGGGTTGTAAGAAGTATTGCCGCCGGCCAGACCTACGTTGCTAACCATCCAGGGGCCGGGTGGCAAGCCGGGTTCGTCTATCAGGCCGTTGCAGTTGTTATCTTTTCCATCGCAGGCTTCAAATGCGCCGGAGTTCACATCCGGGTCGCTTTCATCACAATCATCTTTGCAGGAAAAGCCGTCGCCGTCCAGATCGGGCAGAGCATAGGATTCAACGCCGTCCATGACGTTATTGGCACTGCCTTGCGATGCCCCGACACCCAAGCCGCGCCGGGCAAATACCTCCCAAATGCGACAGTTGTTGGCGCCGCCATATCGGGCCTGGTCGGCAGCGAGAATAGCGTTTCTACCGGTCACAAACCCCGGGCTGCAGGGCTGCATTTTCATTCCGTCGTTCACCAACCACATGGCCACGTCAAACCCTGTGGCAAAGCCGTGGTCTTCAATCATGGCCCAGGTGAGGTCCCACAGCATGGAGCACCACACATACCCGACACCGTGGGGCACAGATACAAATTGAATGGTATTATAGGTGGACGGATTGATAGACATATCGGTGGAATAGGGCGTGGGGCGAATGCCGTTTCCGTTGGTGGGTTGCCCCGATACATAGGTGCCTATCCCGCGTACATCTAATGGGTTGTCGCCGGGTTTGAGCGTCATCATCAGGCCGTACCAATCGCTCCAGCCTTCGCCCATTTGCTCACTGTTTCCGAGGCAATTGACATTCGTGCGTCCGCCGGTAAGCCGGTTGGAGATGCCGTGCGCGTATTCGTGCGCAATGACGCCGTTGTCAAAGTCGGAATCGAATTGCTGAAGAACTCTGTCAAGCGTGACGTTGACTGTGCCGGAGTTCATCTGAATTTTGATCATATTACAATCCTGCTGACTCAACATGAGCGAGGGGATCACGACTGCGCCGGCGCCGCCCATAGATATGGGGTCTCCGGGTGCATTATTGCAAATGATGACGCCAATGGCCCCGGCCGCCTGTGCGGTTAGCACTTTGTCCACAAAAGGACAAGTGCCGCGGTCGATGACGGCAATTTTTCCGGGAGTAAACCCTACCAGCGGCGCACAGCCTTCTAATGGATCGGCCAGTTCGAGATCGCCGCTCATGCTAAAATTGAGCGGGCCGAACCCGGCGTTGCCGGCGGAGTACACAGCAAAGGGGCTAGGCGGGTTTACCGTGACGGTGCTGATGCCCTGGTTCCATATAAACATTTGCATGCGCGGGCGGTTGCCGTCTGCCGGGGTAGCAAAATTGGCATTGTTGGTGCCGCTGAAGTCCTGTGCTTCGGCTCTTACGTCGTCGTTGGCGGTACCGCCTCGTCCGTAGTTATTTACCTGAAAATTGCCGGCCGCCTCGGTGAAACCGTATTTGTAAGAAAAATCGTGGACGAGGTTGTTCCAATAAAAAAGATTGGTGACGGCTGCCGGGCGGTAGGTATCGGGCGCCAAATTCAGATTGAGCGGGAAGTCGAACACCAAGCCGGCGCCGCCGTCGGGTTCTGAGCCGGCGTCAATGCCGTTGGGCGCCGATAAGTCGAGGCCGGCGTGCACGTTGTTGCCGCGCGTAATGGTAAACTCCGGCCCGGCCACGCCGTTGGTGTCGTGCCATCCGAAAGGCGAAGCGATCGCATCGGCAGGGTCGGTTACCAGTGTTCTTCCACCGTGGGCGGGGCTTTCGAGCGGTTCTTTGAATACGCGGTACGAACCTCCGCCGACTGCCGGAGCGGCGGCTGCTGTGGAATTTGATTCCATCATTTGCCTTACGTGCGCGTGTTCCGAATTGGCGCGATGGGTATGAGGCGCATCGCCGAAATTGCAGTGGATGACTAAGTTGTCTTTTTCAAGAATTTCTCCCGTGGCGGCATCTACGCGGATGCTCCAGTAATTTTGACCTCCCGGTTCGTCAATCAGAATGTCCCAGGCCAATCGTACGCTTCCGTCTTCCATCGGTTGATACACCAATTTGACCGGAATGTCCTCCAGCGAAATATTGCCCTTTTCAAAAAGGACTTCCCTTGTAGGGCCTCCTTTGGTTTCTTTTAATACTAACGGTGCAGTGAGGGTGTAACCCAGTGCATTCACAAGCGCATCAAGCGCCTGTCGGGAACTGATGACGGGCTTGGAGCTTGTGATCCGGCTTTCAAGGTCGGGCACGAAGCTACTGCCGTGCGTCAACACTTTGTTGTCTTTACCTACATGGACGTTGAGAACGGCCCTGTTCATGGGGATTCCCTCAACGTGTTGTTGGAAATAAAAGTGAGTAACCCCGATGTCTTCACTCTCGTGAAAACTACTGAGCAACGGGTCGGCGGCCTCTCTTTTTGAAAGACCCAGTTCGGTGGCTTTTTCCTGTATAAATGCTTTGGCTGCGGAAAGATGATCCTGAGCCGTAGCGCTTTGCAGAAAAAAGAAGCCGGAAATGGCAAATGCCAATAAGCGTAGGTTCAATCGCTTCATGCTTCAATAGATTAAGATGTTAGTAAAATAAAAGTAAATCCCGCATTGAGGGGGGCTTTCAATGCGATATTGGCGCTCTGACAATTCGAAAAATGATGTCTGGATTTCTTACAGGAAAACAGATGATATACTGCTTGTGGCAGGCAAAAGTAATTATATTATTCATAAGGCAAAATTATATGCGATCTTTTTCAGGAATGCCAATATCTGAAGAGAAACGAGGATCACTGACAAACTGACGGCAACAAACACCCGGCACGCTATTGGTTGCTCCAGCGCTTTCCATATCCGGCAGGGCAAGCGCTCAACCGTTTCCTTTCCGCAAACACCCGCATATACCATGATACGATTCGTTTCCTCCGATATTGAACCCACTGTGCAGGAATTCACTCCTGACGCCGAGCTGTTAGACGCCTACTCCCGCACAGTTACCGCCGTAGCCCGCAAAGTGAGCGATGCGGTGGTTCACATCAAAGTGGTAAAACCCGGCAAGCGCAATCGCGCGGCCCAAAACGGCGGCGGCGCCGGATCGGGTTTCATCATTTCTACCGACGGGTTTATCGTAACCAACAGCCACGTCGTAAAAGGCTCTGTTGAAATAGCGGCCGATCTTCAGGACGGGCGCAGCTTTCCGGCGCGCTTGGTGGGCGACGACCCCGCCACCGATATTGCCGTGCTGCAAATACATGCCGACCGCCTGTCCACCGTCAGTTTCGGCCATTCCGACCGATTGCAGGTGGGGCAGTTGGCCGTCGCTATTGGCAATCCCTACGGATTTCAGTACTCGCTCACGGCGGGCGTGGTGAGCGCGTTGGGGCGCACGTTGCGTTCGGAAAGCGGCCGCCTCATTGACGATGTCATTCAAACCGATGCGGCGCTCAACCCCGGCAATTCCGGCGGGCCGCTGGTGGATTCGCATGGCCGGGTGATCGGGGTGAACACGGCGGTCATTCTCCCGGCACAGGGATTGTGCTTTGCCGTAGCTGCCAATTTGGCGCAATATGTAGTGGGCCGCCTCATCATGGACGGTAAAGTGCGGCGGGCTTACATCGGCATCGGTGGACAGATGGTGCAAATCGGGCAGGCGCTCGCCAATCAGTATCAGTTGGCATCCAATGCCGGCGTATTGGTGCAAAACGTGGAGCCGGGCAGCCCGGCGGCCGCATCGGGTTTGGCTGCGGGCGATGTCATCGTGGCGTTCAACAGCCATTCGGTGAAATCCATTGACGACCTGCACAAGTTTCTCAACGAAGAAGCCATCGGGCAGGCAGCCGAACTGACGGCGTTGCGCAGCGGGCGGAAATTGAAGTTGCGCGTACAGCCGGAGGAGATGGTGTAAAATTCCTTTGCCGCACGGCTCTGGGGAATCGGCAAAACCAGGAACCACTTATATGCGTTTTAAAACGCGTACTGCTAATAAATTCGGGATGTTCAACTTTTTAACGGATAAACTCAAACCATCATGGCGCCTGCTCAATTAAGCACTCCTCTCAATAATGCTCAATTAGAGTTACTGAAACTTTTTTCCAGAGATTTGGATGAGACTGACCTGTTGGCCATAAAAAGGTTGATCGTTCAATATCTCGCAGGAAAAATTACGCAAAAGGCAGATGCCTTGTGGGAAGAACAAGAATGGAGCAACGAAAAAATGAAAGAGCGGCTGCAATTCCATGAAAGAACTCCTTACGACCCCGAAAACTGAGGTTGCCGATGAAGGTTGTGTTGGATACTAATGTGCTACTCGTTTCCTTTTCACAGAAGTCTATGTTTAGGCCGATCTTCGATGCCATATTGGACGAAAGGATCACTGTTTGTCTAACAACTGATATCCTTATTGAATATGAGGAAATTATTACTCGTCATGCCGGGCCGGAAATAGCAGCTTGGGTTCTGCAATTAATTGAATCTGCCCCCAACAAAGAGT
>JAHBTW010000018.1 GCA_019638385.1 Saprospiraceae bacterium
GTCCTTCTTTCGTTCTATTTTTTATAGCATCCGAGGCTTAAGTTAATGGGTATGAGCACTGGATGCCGGAAAACACCCTGGAATGCGCCTACTGTCCGGGGACCATTGCCTGGCCCACAACTACAACCCACTACACGGTGAGCGTAGAGGACAGCTTAGGATGTACAGAAATTGCCGGAGTTTGGGTTACCGTGCGTCCGCAACGCACCGTATATATACCAAATGCATTCAGTCCCAATGGCGACGGTATCAATGACGTGTTTACGGTGTACGGGGCAGCCGGCGATTTCGAGTTGCGCCGGCTGATGATATTCAATCGCTGGGGCAGCTTAGTCTTTGAAAGCACCGGCAATCCCTGGGCGGGGGATTCCTCGTCTGTCGGCGTTTATGTTTGTCAGGCACTTGTGCTTTGGCCCGATGGCAAAGAGGAGTGGCTGGCGGGAGAGGTGATGTTGATGCGGTGAGGCCGGGCATTAATTTAGCGTTAAACCCCTCTCTTCAAATCCACCTTTTTTAACCCCGGGTAGATAGCCGAACCTGCATCCTCCACCCACCTCGCAAAATGAAAATCAGCCGCTTGAATTCTCTTCCTGCCGGGTAATCGGGCCACCCGCATTCCTGTATTGTTAAATTAATAATTTGAGTGATTTTGCGAAGCCGCAGAAAGGATATAATTTGGTCGGGTCATTTCATTCAAAAATACCGACATGAGAACCACTATCCGATTATCAATCCTCGCATTTTTGTTTTTGCAGGTTGGTTTTACACATGCTCAGCTCATTACCCAAGTCCAAAGGGGTGATTACATTTTCGGCATCAACGCCGGATTTGCTTATCAATCAAGCGACATCCGCGCAGCCGGTAACGGCGGCGGATTTGGTCTCACACTCGGCCGCACGATGGTGGCCGGGCCGAACTCGCCCATCCTGCTCGACCTTCGGAGCCGCTTACTGTACGCCCGAACCTTCGGACTCGATCCTTTTCGCTCTTTCTCCATTGAGAACAACCGGGCTTTGAACGGAACCCGCGAATTGGATTATACTTCCTACCCGACAGCTTTGGAGGAGCCGCGCGGGTTTGTATTCCAAAATCACCGCACCACCCACGGCGAGTTGGGGCTTGAGGCCGTGTTCACACTGGAAGAGCTGCGCCGCAAAACCGGCTTCATCGTCTCGCTTTTCGGCGGCGCAGGGCTGAACGGATATCACGTCAAAATTGATCAGGCCGACGCCTCCGGCGAAGCATATTATGCCGGCTATGCCAACCTCAACGACAGCCGTCCGGCAGACGCCATCCTCCGCGACTTGCGCGATGTGATCCTCGACCGCACTTACGAAAGCAATGCCGACAACTTCGACGGCTTGCCCAAATTCCGCATCATGCCCAATGTAGGCGTGGAACTCGGTCTGCAACTCGGCAAAGCCTTTTCGGTACATGCAGGGCATCGCGTCACTTTCTCCGGTACCGACTTGCTCGACGGGCACCGCTGGTCTTCGTCCGACAAAGACATCTACCACTACACTTCTT
The DNA here is from genome assembly GCA_019638385.1 of Saprospiraceae bacterium. Classification (GTDB taxonomy): domain Bacteria; phylum Bacteroidota; class Bacteroidia; order Chitinophagales; family Saprospiraceae; genus UBA2329. Next base: position 1,528 of record JAHBTW010000018.1, read on the forward strand.
TTGGCATGGCCTGGCGCTTTCGGGTGCCGGAGCGGGCACGCATCCTGCCGCCTGTAATCGAACTTACGGCCCCCTTGTCGAGGCCGCACTATACCCGCGATCCCAACGGCGTAGTGCGCGCCCAAATACGCAACGTGCGCAGCGCCGCCGATATCAACTGCACCGTCAACGGCCGCGATGTGCCGTTCCGCTTCAGCGGCGAACAATTTATATTAGACCTGCCCCTGTATCCCGGCAGTAATGAGGTCGTCATCGTAGCCAGAAATCAGGCAGGCTCGGCACGCGGTGACGCTATTATCATTTTGGAAGGCAGTATTGTGCCGCCGCCGCCTACAGGGCGCGCGCCGCGCATTTCCATTACCAATCCGCCGAGCCGCACGGCTACCGTCTATGAGCCGGCATTTACGCTGCGCGCCACCGTGACGGATATCCTCAACAAATTGGACATAGAACTGCTGATTGACGGCGCCCGCCGCGATTTCACTTTCGACTCCCGCACGGGCAGTCTTCAGGCCGACCTCAACCTGCGCGAAGGCACGAACCGCGTTCGCATTACGGCCCGCAATGATTTCGGAAGCGATGCCGCCGATGCAGAAGTGATATTTGAGCAGCGCCGCTTTCCGCCCACCGTGCGCATCACCGACCCTGCGTCGGAGCGCAGCGAGGTGGCGGTCAATTCCGTTACCCTGCGCGCCGAAGTGCGCTATGTAGAGTCTAAAGAGAACATATATCTTTACATCAACGGCCGGGAAACCCGCAGTTTTGATTACGATGCCTCCCGCGAAATTTTCCAGGCCACTGTTCCGCTCACAGATGGCGCCAACACGCTGGAAGTCGTCGTGCGCAACCGCAGCGGCGAAGCCCGCGACGAAGTTACGGTTACCTATCGCCGGCCCTTGGTGGCGCGGCCTTCCGTAGTCATCACGGCCCCTTCGACGCCGGGCACTTCTACTACCGCCGCTACCGCCAACATAGAGGCGACCACGAGCAACATACAGCGCCGCGACGAAATCAGTTTTTTTGTGAACGGCACGCGCAACACCGGCTTCACTTTTAATGCCAATACCGGCCGGTTCAGCGCCACGGCCAACCTCGTCGTCGGCAACAATGACTTCATCATTCGGGTGGCCAATCCCGACGGAAGCGAGGAGGCCGTTACTTCCATCCGCCGTACGGAGCGCGATGTAGCATTGCCGTTGCGACCTGCGGTGCGCATTACCAATCCGGTCAACCAATCTGAATCAGACCGCAATACTGCCAATGTGCGCGCGATTATTGAAAACGTTACAGACCGCAACAACATGAGCCTGACGGTAAACGGTACCCGGCTCACCAATTTCAGCTTCAATGCCGGCAGTAGAGAGCTAACCGCTACCGTGACCTTGACGGAGGGCAACAACACCATTCGCGTGGAAGCCACCAATCGCGACGGAGCTGCTGATGACTTGGTGAACGTGCGCTACCGCCGGCCCATGCCGCCCGTAGTGACCATCAGCGCGCCTCAGGATAAAAGCACCGTGACCGCTGCCGCTACCACCCTGCGCGCCCGCGCCCAGAACGTGAGCGAGCTCAACCAAATCACCGTCACGCTCAACGGCACGACGATTAGCAACATCAGCTTCAATGCAAGCACAGGCGAACTGAGCGCCGATGTCACCCTCGCGGAGGGCAATAATACCCTGCGCGTGCGCGCTGCCACACCCGTCGGGTCGGATGAAAAATCGGTGAATGTGCAGTACACCCGGCCCGTGCCGCCCATTGTGAGCATTGTATTTCCGGAAAACAACAGCACGGTGACGGCCGCTGCATCCACTTTGCGCGCCCGCGCTCAAAACGTGAGCGAGCGCAATCAGGTCACGGTTACGCTCAACGGCACGACACTGAGCAATGTCACTTTCAACGGCGCTACCGGCGAATTGAGCGCCAATGTTACGCTTGTGGAAGGCAATAACACCCTGCGGGTGCGTGCCGTCACGCCGGCCGGTTCCGACGAACAGTCGGTGAATGTGCGTTATCGCCGGCCCATGCCGCCTGTGGTGACGATCAGCGCGCCGGCCAACAACAGCACCGTAACAACCGCTGCTACCACTCTGCGCGCCCGCGCCCAAAACGTAAGCGAGCGCAATCAGGTCACGGTTACGCTCAACGGAGCTGCTGTGAGCAATGTCAATTTCAATGTCGCCACCGGCGAACTGAGCGCCGATGTCGCACTGGCGGAAGGCGCCAATGTGCTGCGCGTGAGCGCTACCACACCTGACGGAACCGATGAAAAATCGGTGAACGTGCGTTATCGCCGCCCGGCGCCGCCGGTAGTGACCATCCAATCTCCCGCTGACAATTCCACCGTTGAAAACAATTCGGTGAAAGTGAGCGCTACAGTTACCAATGTGACGAATACGCGCGCCGTCACGTTCACCGTAAACGGAAAGGCGAGCGGAGACTTTAAATTGGAAGGAGGCAACTTCAGCGCTGAAGTGCCTAACCTCCGGGAAGGGGAAAACGTCATCAACGTTTCGGCGCGCAATGAAGACGGCGTCGGAGATGCAAGCGTCAAAGTGGTGTATGTTCCCAAACCGGTTTTGCCCAAACCCGTGGTGCGCTTCATTGTGCCGGCCAGATCAGGCACAAACTCTTCTACTCCGGAAACGACGGTGAAAGCTTCGGTACTCAATGTGTCTTCTGCGGAGGATGTGCGGCTCGATGTCAATGGAAAGCCTTTCGGCGAATTCGCATACAACATCAAGTCGAAAGAACTGACGGCCACCGTTCCGTTGGAAGGCGGCGTCAATACCTTCCGGGTCATTGCAGAAAATGAGGCCGGCCGCGATACGGCCACTACCACGGTGCTGTTCCGCGAAGCCGCCAAACAGCCGCCGGTGGTGACGATTGAATCGGTATCGCAGCCGACGATTAATCCGATGAACCCGGGGCAGGGCCGCAGCACGGTGATTGCTCAAATACAGGGGATTGATCGTGCGACGCAAATCACTTTCACCGTAAACGGCGCTCCGGTAACCGACTTCACCTACAATGCCAAGACGGGTGCATTTCAAAGCACGGTCAACTTAGAGCGCGGAACCAACACCATTGTATTGCGTGCCGAGAATGCAGACGGCGCGGACGAGAAGAGCCGGACATTGGATTTTTGAGATCGTATCATAGAAGGCGGCTCCTGAATACCGGGCAAACCAAACAGCGCAAAAACTGTTTTCATCTGGGTTGCAGCAAAAGCCGTTGCAACCCAGATCGCAATTTGCAATTTTCCACTCCGTTATATATGGAGTAAAAAGAAAACTACTGATGAGAAAAACAATTTTTTGGATATTCCTGCTGAGTGCCTTTTCGGTGCATGCACAGGATACCATCGGCTCAATGACCCCCAAAGGAGGACAGATAGCCCAGCGTTTTGTGGGGCACATCCCCGTGTTTGAAAAATACGATGTACTGGAACCGGTGCTCAATGTGGACAATGACACGACTTATATTATCAATTTCTGGGCAACCTGGTGCGCGCCCTGTATCAAGGAAATGCCCTATTTTGAGCAGTTGCACCGAGCATATCAGGGTCAAAAGGTTAAAGTAATCTTAGTGAGTCTCGACTTTTCGCGGCAGTTGGAATCCAAATTGCTGCCCTTTGTGACCGACCGCAAGCTGGAACCGGAAGTCATTGCGCTTATTGACCACGACTACAACAGTTGGATTGACCGGGTAAGCCCCGAATGGAGCGGCGCCTTGCCGGTGACGCTCATCCGGAAAGGTGCACAACGGCAAATCGTACTGGAGGAGTTCTCTTCGTATGAAGAATTGGAAAATATTGTCAAATCATTCGTTAACCTATAAAAACTTGTGTTGTTATGAAGAAGAATGCATTGTTCTCCTTATTTGCCCTGACGGGATTGGTTCTCCTGATTGCGGCGGCCTCGCCTGTGGCGCCCGGTCTCAAAGTCGGCGATAAAGCACCCGATTTCAAACTCAAAAACGTGGACGGCCGTATGGTATCGCTCGCAGGCATGAAAGACGTGAAAGGCTACATCGTGACGTTTACCTGCAATACCTGCCCTTATGCCGTCATGTATGAGGACCGCCTCATTGAGTTGCACAAAAAATTTGCTCCGAAGGGCTATCCGGTGGTGGCCATTCAGCCCAATGACCCGGAAGTACAACCTGGCGACGCGTTTGAAAAAATGCAGGCCCGTGCAACGGACAAAGGCTTTCCCTTTGCCTATTTGTTTGATGAAGGCCAGGTAGTGTATCCGCAGTACGGCGCTTCGCGTACGCCCGAAATCTATTTGTTGGATAAAGACCTCATGGTGCGCTACACCGGCGCCATAGACGACAACGCACAAGATGCCGCAGCCGTCACAACCCGCTATGTGGAAAATGCTATTGCCGCACTCGAAAGTGGCAAAAATCCGGAGCCGAGTTTCGTAAAAGCGATCGGTTGCACGATCAAAACGAAGAAAAAGTAATATTTCTTAAAGACATCATGCCGGGTGGCGGAACTTGCTTCTTCCATCCGGCATTTTCATTTCATCAAGCCTCGGAACTCTTTAAACCAACGCTCAAGGCTCTCGTGATAGTGGTGCGCCGCGTAGCCGGGGCCGTTGTAATACTTGCCGATGGTGTGGAAATCGGCAGATGCAGGCTGACTCTTGCCCACCACGGCCCGCATATACTTATTGGCCGCCAAAAACCGGCCAACGAAAAGCACCTGCTCCTCTATGGGGCTGGTAAACATGGCCCGTGCCGAGGCTGCGCCTACAGTCTTATAGTTTATACCCAATATTTGGCCCAACCCAAAACTCATGGATCGGTAGCGCAACTCGGCCAAATCCGCATTAGGGGTAGTTGCGTTCATCCGGGTGAGTAAGTGCTGCTCGAAGCGAGGCCGCACCACGCCGCCGGTTTCCTGCTTGATGATGGAGAGCATCCACTCCGGGCGCACATCGGCGCCGCGTTCAGCCTTGAGGCGTGCGGTAGCTTTTTGGACCGGCTCGCCGTACTGTTCCAGCAATTGCGCGCAGGTAGAAAAGCGGTTGCGCTGCAGGCCGTTGAGATGAAACAAGGCCGCCTCCAAACTGCCGCAATTGACCTCGCCTTTCTCAATGGCGCTCAATGTTTTCGCCAACATAATTTCCATCGTAGGCACATCCAGCAACACATCAGGAATGACCGTTATTTCCTTGCGAGCCGTTTGCCAGGTGCAAGGGTAGGTCAGGTGTTTGCGCGTGACGGTAGAAGTTAGACCGTTCTCAAACTGAAACTGCGCCACGGCGCGGTTGGTACCACGGCCAAAGTCGCCATCTATCGCGAAAGCGCCCGAAGAAGAAGTAGAGTATCCCAAAAAAATCAGCAGACGCTGAACTGCTTTGATGGAGTTCTCTCCGGCAGTTTTGCGACTCAGGGTTACATCGCCGTTGCGCAGGCGTTCCAGATCGCGTTTCCAGCCGGCATCGGCATCAGAGGGTAGCGTGAGGATGTTTTGAATGTCGGGATGTTCAACGGCGGCGAGCATGGTTTCAGGTTTTAATGTTTGACAAATGGAAAACTACAGGCATAAGACCTCGTGTTGAAAGTCTTGCCGTAAAAGTAAAAAGCTTTGGGAATAACAGCAATGTCGGTTGCCGTTTTTACAACTTTGCCTTTGCGGCTTGTACCGTTTTGGGGGCGTTGCCGACGAAAATTTCGTCGCCGATGAGCACCACCGGTCGTTTGAGGAAGGTGTATTCATCCAAGATAAGTTGGCGGTAATCTGTTTCCGAAAGCGTTTTTTCTGCCAGCCCCATACTGCGGAACTTCATAGCTTTGCGGCTGAACAGCGCCTCGTAAGAGCCGGCTAATGCCTTCATGGCATCCAATTGCTCCGGTGTGATCGGTTCTGATTTGATTTCCTGCAATTCGAAGCTTTTGCCGCCGTTCAGTTCGGCGATGATCTTTTGACAGGTTCCGCAATTGCCGAGGTGATATATTTTTTTCATGTTGGCCATTTTTCCATATAAGGATTCACGGCCGTAAAAGTTTTCAGTCATGCCCAAATTTGCTCCATCCGAACTCGTACTCAACTCCGACGGCAGTATCTATCATCTGCACCTGCACCCGGAACAGATCGCTGACACCATCCTAACGGTAGGCGATCCGGGGCGGGTAGAAAAAATATCCCGAAACTTCGACACCGTGGAACACCGCGTCGCCAAACGCGAATTTGTGACCCACACGGGCTACATCGGCCGCAAACGTCTCTCCGTCATCTCCACCGGCATCGGCCCCGACAACATAGACATTGTGGTGAACGAATTGGACGCCTTGGCCAATATTGATCTGAAAACCAGAACACTAAAAGATAAACATACCTCCCTCACATTGATACGCGTGGGCACGTCGGGCGCCATTCAACCCGATTTGGAGGTCGGCAGTTTTGTCGTTTCTTCTTTCGGCATCGGGTTGGACAATCTCCTGTATTTCTATGATTGGCAGCACAATTTGGCGGAAGCCGAAATGCAGGATGCCTTTTACGATTACCTGCGCGAAACCGGCGCTTTACCCGTACGGCCCTACCTTTTTGGTGGAAACCCGAACGTCGTGCAAGCCCTGTCGGCCAACATGCAGCCCGGTATCACCCTCACCAGCCCGGGTTTTTACGGTCCGCAGGGCCGTCAGTTGCGGGCGCCTTCCCGCCTGAGCAGCGGCGCCATTGAACGTCTGAGCCATTTTGCTTTTAACGGACACCGTATCACCAATTTCGAAATGGAAACAGCGGCCATTTACGGCCTGTGCCGGATACTGGGGCATAGAGCCGCCTCCTGCAACGTACTGCTGGCGAACCGCTCCCGCAATACATTCACCGATGACCCCGGGGCCGTTGTGAAAAAATTGATAGAGGAGGTACTCGCGCGAGTGGTGGAGATGGATTAAAAAACGCCTGCTCCGAGTAAGGAACAGGCGCATCAAAACAAAACGAAAAACCAACTTTAAACAAGTCTTTGATAATTTATCCAACCATTGAGCGGCGGAATAAGTTTCTTGCTAACTGTTAAAATAAGGCGCGCCTTTATTTTGGCGCCCGCAATGAGACCGGAATATCCAATTCTTCCCCTTTGCGCACCAACGTTACATTCAGCACATCCCCCACTTTTGCGCGGCTCACGATTTCCTGCAATTCGGGTACGCTCTTCACCTGCCGTTTGTCCACTTTGATGATAACGTCTTTGGGGCGCAGCCCTGCAAACTGCGCAGAACCGCCGTCCACTAAGCTCTCTACAACCACTCCCTGACTGATATCCAACTTCAACTCTTTAGCCACATCGCTGTCCAAATCGTAAATATTGATGCCGAGATAAGGCCGCTGGAAGGAGCCGTACTCTACAAGGTCGTCCACGATACGCTGCATCATATTGGACGGGATCGCAAAGGAATAACCGGAAAATGAACCTGTTTGGGTGGCAATGGCAGTGTTGATGCCGAGCAGACGGCCGCTGTCATCCACCAGGGCGCCGCCGCTGTTCCCGGGATTGACGGCAGCATCGGTCTGGATAAATGCTTCTATAGCATCATTTTCTTGCAATATCTTGATATTTCGCCCTTTGGCGCTGATAATACCCGCCGTAACGGTAGAGGTAAGATCGAAAGGATTGCCTACGGCGAGCACCCATTGGCCCACTTTGGCATTGTCGGAGTCGGCCAATTCGAGGATCGGCAGATTGTTGGCGTCAATTTTTAGTACCGCAAGATCTGTTTTGGGGTCGGCCCCGATAAGGCGTGCCGGGAACTTGCGATTGTCGAATAAAGTGACTTGAATATCCTCTGCGAAACTCACCACATGGTTGTTGGTGATGATGTACCCGTCGGATGTGTAAATAACGCCGGAGCCAGTGCCTTGCTGCGGGCCGCGATCAAAGGGGTTGAAGAAGTTGTCGCCGAAAAAATCCCGGAAAGGATTGAACGGCTCGTTGCTGCGACTGCCCGAGGCCACCGCTTTTCCAGTAGCGGAAATATGGACCACCACCGGCATGGCTTTTTCGGAGGCTTCCGTAAAATCGAACGGTACAGAAGCGGTTGAACCGGGGGTGGCGTTCCATAAATTGGTCTGTACAGGCGCAGCGGTGTATGCAGGTGAAGTCGAATCCTGAGGCGCGATCCACCAGGCGCCGGCCAGCGCCAGCGCGGCGCCCAACAGGCTTGCTGCAATCAGGGAAAAGAAATGCTTCATCGGTATGATTTTTTTATGATGCTTACACGAGCCTCGAGTGTCAAAGTGCAATGTTTGGAGCCAAACATTGCATTGAACTTCCAGCCCAAAACTAAATTTTTCAAACACAAAAACCGGCACATTGTTACATAGCAACAGCTCATTAACGAGAAATTAACCGGCTTATTTTCTGCTGTTTGCCACATCGTATTGGCATACAAGCCGATCGGACATAAAAAAAATTGCGCAAAGGGAACCATCTCCAAAAAACAACCGTTTCCCCATTCTCATTTGCATGTATTGAAGAAAAGCGTACTTTTATGCTCGTAATGGCAACGAAAAAACAACTTCAGACGGTCTTCGATCAGGAGCTGATGCCTCATATTGAGGCGCTCTATGCATTCGCTTTTCACCTTACCGGTAACGAAGAAGACTCCAACGACTTAGTGCAGGAAACCTACCTCAAGGCTTTTCGCTTCATTGACCGCTACGAATCCGGCACCAATGGAAAAGCCTGGCTGTTCCGCATTCTCAAAAACGCCTTCATCAACGAATACCGCAAAAAGATCAAAGCGCCGATAGCGACCGACTTCGGCGAGTACACCAATATACACGAGGAGGAAGACGATACCAACTTTTCGAGCTACTCCGATCTCCGCATGGAGATGTTTGACAAAATGATGGGCGATGAGGTCACCCTCGCCGTGAACTCACTGCCGGAAGACTTCCGAGTCGTCATTTTGCTGTGCGATATTGAAGAATTCTCTTACGAAGAAATCGCCACTATATTGGACATTCCCATCGGAACGGTGCGTTCCCGCCTGCACCGCGGACGCAATTTACTCAAAGAAAAACTCGAAGGTTATGGCCGCGACAGGGGCTTTACCGGGAAAGAATAATTTCATTCAGATAACTAAAACACAAGTGCCATGTCAAATCAAAGTTTACATGATCTTATCCGAAAGATCAACCTGTTTTTAGACAATGGATTAACAGAAGCGGAAGAAAATGATCTGCTTCAGGAAATTCAAGCCAACCCGGCCTATTTGCAAGTATTGAGTCAGGAAAAATCATTTAGAGAGTTTATAAAGACGAGAATACACAGAAGAAAACCCAGCCCCGCCCTTATCCAATCCATCAAAGACAAGATTAAAACGGTACCGGAATCTCCACGGGAGTTTGTGTGAGGCTCAGCCGCACTCAAATGACGCCATAATAGAAGACTTTCGGTCTTGGCGGCGTTTGCCGTACAAGGGTTATTTTGTTGGGTGTTTTGTCTCAATACACCGACACCCGTCTTACACCCGTAAACGCGGGGGATACTACCCGGAGCATATAATAACCTCGTGGCAACCGGCTCATATCCATGCGGTGCTCATGGCCGGGAAAGGCCGTTTTTTCCACCAATCGCCCCTGCGCATCAAAAAGTTCCAGCACGGCGCCGGCTGCGGTAGCGGGTATTTTTACAAAAAGCTCTTCCCTCGCCGGATTGGGATACACCTGCATGTCCGCTAAATCGCCGGTCAGCCGCACGGCGCGCACGGGGGAGTACGATTCCTGCCCGTCGTAGTCCAACTGTCGCAAGCGGTAGTAATAGGTCTGGCCGGGTTGCAGGCCGGGATCGAGCAAAAAATAACTGTTTTCAAGTTGGGAATCGCCCTTGCCGGCTATCCAGGCGATGGACTGGAAGTCGGTCGGAAGTCGGTCGCTGCGTTCCACCTCAAAACCGGCGTTGTTGCGCTCGGAGGCGGTAGCCCATTGCAGCCGGACGTTATTGCCGGCTGCCTGCGCTTCAAAGAGGAGTAGCTCTACCGGTAGCGGCGCGGAATATCCGGTGAGGCATACGTTGATCCCCCAGGAATTGAGGCTGCCGCCGTCCACATCAAAGCCGTCAATCACCCGGAGTGTCCAGGCGCCGCTGAGATCTTTACCCACCATACTGTTCAGGTTGCCGCCGGGCTGATAGGTAAGACCGGTGATGGGCGGGCAGGGAATTGCGTCGGGAGGGGCTTCCTGATCGATGTTGAGGTTGAAGTCGTCCCAGTCTCCGCAAATGCTTCCGAACAGCGTCACCGTGGTGTTGTCGGGGCTGATGAGTTGGAAAGTGAGGTCAGATATATAGGTGTGGGTCCCGGTCACATTCACCACATTCAAGTCGGTAATCACAGCGCCGGGTTCTGTTAATGTCAGCGTGGAATTCACCGCATTCGGCGGGCCGGGATCAATGAATTTCGGCACATCGGCACTGTTGAATGTAATACATGGGCCGGTGGTAAAACTCCGCTCTGCCGACCAGGGGCCGATAGCGCAGGCACTGAGTCCCCGGATGCGCCAGTAATAAGTGGTGCTGCCCAGCAGTACGCCGGTACTGGGGTAGAACGTTGCCGCTCCGGAGAAGCTGCGCACGATATTGGTAAATGCCGGATCCGTCGCAATTTGACCTTCGTAAGTAAGTGCATTGATGTCGGTATTCCAATTCAGAATGGGCCGCACAGATTGATCGTCGGCCATATCGGCCGGAGTATCCAATAGCGTGGGAATCGGTGCGGATTGTATGACGAGTTCTACCATAAATGTTTTGTTGCCGGAAGCGCTCGAAGCCTGCACTTCCGGGAAATAAATGCCGGGTGCAACGGCAGTGAGATTGCTCAGCGTAAGGGTGGCATTGTTGCCGGGGCTTACCGGATTGGGCATGAAACTGAAGCTCGCCCCGGCCGGAAGCCCGGTTAGCGAAAGCGTAATAGGACTATTGTACCCGCCAACGGAACCGGTATTAATCGTGTATTGCACGACCGCATCGCAGGTGACAATTGTTTCCGGCGTGCTTTGAAGGGTGTAGTCGGGCACTGCCGCCGGGGTGATGCTGAAGTTTGCGTTGGAAATATCAAAGAACACATTGTTGGAACAGCGCACCATAACCCGCGCCGTGGCACTCGTGCCGGCGGGTAAGACTACATTTTGCGAGCCGTCGTTGAGCGTATTGGCGATTAGTACAACCGGGTAAGTGAATCCGCCGTCATAGGAGAGCAGAATGTCCACATTGGCGCAACTCACCGGCGCGGCAGTTGTGCCCGCTACGTCCCAGGTTACGGTATAGGTTTGTCCTTCTTCCCACGATACGGCTGTGTTGGGTTGGGTTACTACAAACGGCCCTGCCGAACCGCTGACCGTCAGCGTGGTATTGGTTTCGGTGGTGCAACTGTAGTCGCCGTTGTTGTCGCGCACCGTCACTCTAAAGTTGAGGCTGCGGGCTACGGAGGGCAACACTTCCCAGGTGGGGTTTATATTGTTGACCAAATCCTGCAAGCGTGGAAAATAGCGCGCAGGGGATGTATTGGGCTTAAAAGAGCGAAAAGACGGCCCTGAGGTATTCGTGCTGAGCGGCGGCATGTCAGCGAATTCGGGATCCCATTGCTCCCAACAGTAAGTAAGCGGGTGACCATCGGGGTCGGACGCTGAGGCGGTGAGAACGAATGGTGTAGAGTGCGGTATGACATAGTTCTGAGCAGGTACCACGGTCGGCGGGTTGTTGGGCGAAGCGATCGGCGTGGCGCATCCGTTGCCGGTTGGGCCGGTCACAAAGGCAGCTATCTCTTGCATGCTGATGGCGTGCAGGTAGTCGTCGGAAAAGTTTTGCACATTGGGGGGGCAAATGCCCGCATACCCCATGATGGTACTGGCGCTGCCGGGTTCGTAGGAAGCTGCCGCCGAGCGGTTACAATTGTTGTTTTGGGTGTGTCGTGCGCCAAACTGATGTCCCATTTCGTGCGCCACATAGTCTATGTAAAATGGATCTCCGATGGGGTTCGGCAAGCCGGTAACCCCCCGTGCTTTGCCCCCGGCAGTACAGGGAGAGTTCAGTTGCGCTACCCCACCGCCGCCGGTGCTGAACACATGGCCGATGTCGTAGTTGGCCGAACCGATGACGGCTGTCATGTTGTCTTGGTTTTCATTGAGCATCGTGCCGCCGCTGCCATTGGTGAAGGGGTCGGTATCAGGGTCGTAATAAAACACGGCATCGGTATTGGCAATCAGCACCATGCGTACGGCAATATAGCGTGCATACACCTGATTGACCCGATTGACAGCGGTGGTGACGGCCGAGAGCACTAGTCCCGACTGGGCACTACTCATGGCCCCATGATAACTGGAGTACTCTCCCGTAGTAGCCATCGCGAGGCGGTAGGAACGAAATACGCAGTATATATTGTCAACAATCCTGAAAATTGGGACAATGACAAATTTTATGGCAAATAAGGTTCACCATACATGTTACGATAATGTTTTCGGCCTGCTTTTTCAATGCATGCCCTTCTACGTCCCCCCCTCTGCCATTCAACCCTCAATTTCTGCCATTCACCGCTTTTTAGTAGCGCAACGGGGCGTGCGCGCTGCAAGTTTGCAGCAAAAAACAACCATTGCCATGAAATCATTACACCTTTTTTTACTCTTCGCGTTCGTGCTGCCGGTTTCGGCGCTGTGGGCGCAAACGCAAACCATTCGCGGTTCAGTCATAGACCGGCAGTCGGAAATGCCGCTCATCGGGGCGGCTGTTGAACTGCTCGGCAACAGCCAAATACAAGGGGCCACTACCGACCTCGACGGCACGTTTGAGCTGCCGGGCGTGCCCGTGGGGCGGCAGGAACTGCGTGTGAGCTACCTGGGCTATCAGTCTTCCACGCTCACCAATGTGCTGGTGACTGCCGGCAAGGAAGTCATTTTGGACGTGCGGCTGGAAGAATCGCTCGTTTCACTCAACGAGGTGGTGGTGAAAGCGACGGCCGATAAAGACAAAGCCGTGAACGATCTGGCCACCATTTCTGCACGGCAGTTCAACACAGAAGAAGTGATGCGCTATTCCGGCGGCCGCAACGATGTGGGGCGCTTAGTCGCGAATTTCGCGGGCGTAGCGGCGAGCAACGATGCGCGCAACGACATTATCATACGCGGCAATTCGCCCACCGGCGTACTCTGGCGCATGGAGGGCATTCCCATCCCCAACCCCAACCATTTCAGCACCTTAGGCACCACCGGCGGGCCGGTGTCGGCGCTCAATCCCAACATGATCGCCACCTCCGACTTTCTCACCGGCGCTTTTCCCGCCGAGTACGGCAACGCGCTGGCCGGGGTGTTCGACATCAACCTGCGCAAGGGCAACCGCGAGCGCAACGAGTACATGTTTCAGTTGGGCGCATTCTCCGGATTGGAAGCCTTGGTGGAAGGGCCTTTTCGCAAAAGCAAGGGCGGCTCTTTTGTGGCGGCCTACCGGCATTCGTTTGTGGAATTGGCCAATGCCGCCGGCATGAATGTGGGCACCACGGCATTGCCGCGCTACAAAGACCTCTCGTTCAATCTCGATTTCGGACAGGGCAAGGCCGGACGCTTTTCCGTGTTCGGCATCGGCGGGCACAGCAGCATAGAGTTTCTCGGCGCAGATATTGACTCTACCGACCTCTTTGCCGACCCCAGCCAAAATGCCTACAATGTGTCGCGCTTCGGCGTGGCCGGCGTTAAGCACAATCTTCTCCTCAACGATCATGCCTACATCCGCACCGTGCTCAGCGTGTCACACAGCGGGGTGACCTTTAATTCCGAAGATATAAACAGCCCCGACGATCGCGATCCGTTGCCGCTCACCGATGTGAAGGATGAACTCACCACCTACCGCCTGTCATCTTATTACAACGACAAGGTCAATGCCCGCCTCACCTTGCGCACGGGCATCCTGCTGCAACAACAACAGCTCAATACCCGCGTGGATACCCGCGAAGGCCAGCCCGACTTAGACGGCGACGGCCTGCGCGACTGGGTGAATCAACGCGACTTCAACGGCGGGTTTCTGCAAAGCGAAGCATTCGGGCAGGCGCAGTACCGCCTCAGTGAAGCGCTCACGCTCAATGCCGGCTTGCGAGGGATTTATTTTTCCAAAACAGAAGACTTTGCCGTAGAGCCGCGCCTGGCGCTCAACTACCAACTCAGCCCCCAATCGCGCCTCAACCTCGGCTACGGTATGCACCACCAAACCCAACCGCTGCCGGTGTTCTTCTTTCGCGAATTGCAGCCCGACGGTTCCTCGCGGCCTACCAACGAAAACCTCGGCTTCACGCGCAACCAACATTTGGTACTCGGCTACGACTTCACGCCCGCGCCCGACTGGCGCATCAAGGCAGAGGCATACCATCAGTGGATCAGCCGTGCGCCGGTGGAGAATACTCCCGGCAGCTTTTCCCTCCTCAATGCCGGCGCCGATTTTGTATTCCCCGAAAAAGGTTCTTTGGTGAATGAGGGCACGGGCAGGAATCTGGGGGTGGAAATGACCGTGGAGAAGTTTTTCAGCAAAGGCTACTACGGGTTGCTCACGGTGTCGGTGTTTGAAGCGACGTACAAAGGCAGCGACGGCGTAGAGCGCAGCACAGCTTTCGACGGGCGCTATGTGCTCAACTTTCTGGCCGGCAAGGAGTTCCGGCTGGATCAATCGGGCAAGCGCTTCCTCACGTTGGATACGAAATTGACCACCGCCGGCGGACGGCCTTACACGCCGGTGGACTTAGCCGCGAGCCGCATAGCCGGGCGCGAAGTGCTGCGCGAAGACGAGGCATTCAGCCTCCGCTTGGACGATTACTTCCGCTGGGATTTTAAAATCGGCTTCCGCAGCAACAGCAGCAAACGCAAGCGCTCTCAAACCTTCTTCCTCGATTTCCAAAACCTGACCAACAACGATAACGTCTTCGCCATGCGCTATAACCCCGTGCGCAATGAAGTAGGCCGCCTCAACCAGATCGGGTTTTTCCCGGATGTGTTGTATCGGGTGGAGTTTTGAGGGTAGCTGCGGGCTTCGAGTGCCGGAAGCAACTCGAAGCTCGCAGCTTTTTAAAAATACTCTTTACCTTTAAGCCATGAAGCGTTCCACTGCACAATGTCTCGGATTTGACGACCGCCCCCTGCGGCTCATCGGCATACCCGTGGTGGCGGCGCTCGTTCCGGCCTTGTTTTTTACTAAGCTCCCTTTTGACCTTCCGCTGTATGTGCATAGCCTTGTTTATACAATCATTATATGGGAGGGGAGCCGGTTCTTTTTCATCAAAGCTACCCGGTATTATCCTGGCATTGATCAGTGGCGCCGGCGCTTAGCCCTGATCGTAGTGCTTTGCGTGGCGTATGTCACCTTGTCCTGTCCGGTAGTGTCGGTGTTGCTGGCGGCGGCGCTGCCCGAATCCTGGCAACGAATAGATGGCCCGGATAAATTTGTGGCCGTTGGAGCATCGTATGTGGTATTGATCTCGGTGGGGGCCATGTATGAAAGCATGCGGTTTTTTACCCTTTGGAAAGACACCCTTATGGAGAAGGAGCAGGTGGAACGCGCGCACCTGGCCGGGCAATTGGAGGGCTTGCGCAATCAGGTGAACCCGCACTTTTTGTTCAACAGCCTCAATACGCTGATCTACCTCATCCCGGATGAGCCGGATCGGGCGGTGCGTTTTGTGCAACAACTCAGTAAAGTGTATCGCTATGTGCTCGAAAGCCGTGATGCACAACTCATTGCCCTGCGCGATGAACTTGCTTTTTTAGACGCCTACATCTTCCTGCTCCGCGAGCGCTTCGGCGACAACCTGCGCGTGGAACTGCGCACCGAAAGCCTGCCGCCCGATACGGCTATTGTGCCGCTCACCTTGCAGATTTTGTTTGAAAACGCCATTAAACACAACATCATTTCCGGCGACAAACCACTCACGCTGGAGGTCTTTCCCGAAAATGGTCACCTCGTGGTGCGCAATAATCTGCAACGCAAAAAACAAGTAATGGACTCTACCGGCGTGGGGCTGGAAAACATCCGCTTGCGGTACAAAATGCTTACGGGCCGCGAGGTCGTCGTCATTCCATCGGCCGCTTATTTCACAGTGGCCCTGCCGGTTACCTCCCTAAACATTGCCGAACATGCAAATACTCCTCATTGAGGACGAACTGCCGGCCGCGCGCCAGCTCACGCGCCTGCTGCACGCCTGCGACCCCGGTCTGCAAGTGCTCGATACGTTAGACAGCGTGGAAAACGCGGTCAACTGGCTCCGCACCTTCCCGGCGCCCGACCTCATTTTTATGGATATTCAGATTGCCGACGGGCTGAGTTTCGATATTTTCAATCAGGCAACGGTCACCGCGCCGGTCATTTTCACCACCGCTTTCGATCAATACGCTTTGCAAGCCTTCAAAGTGAGCGCCGTGGATTACCTGCTCAAACCCATAGACCCGGCAGAATTAGAACAAGCCCTGCAAAAAGTGAAACAGCGCCAATCGGCCATCCCGGTGGACCTCGCCGCACTGGCCCGGTTTTTTCAACCCCAAAGCTACAAGGACCGCTTCCTCGTGAAAGCCGGCCAACAAATGAACTTGCTCCGCAGCGCCGACATCGCCTACTTTCGCTCCGACGGCGGCCTCACGCAGGCATTTTCCAACGATCACAAAAAGCATTTCGTGGATCACACCTTAGACGAATTGGAGCGCCTGCTCGATCCCCGCGAGTTTTTCCGCGTGAGCCGCAGCCTCACCGTGCGCATTGACGCCATTGTACGCGTAGCCCCGCACTTCAACGGAAGGCTGAAATTGGAACTCAAGCCCGCGCCACCGGAGGAAACCTTCGTGAGCCGCGACCGGGCAGCGGCGTTTAAGGTGTGGTTGGGGGGATGAGGGCCTCGATCGCTCCAGCAGGAACGATTCCCATCATCCATTGGTTAGCTCCGAAAATTGACCTAAAAAGATGCAACAAAAAATTGACCTCAGCAAGGGCGGTTATGGAGGTGACTCTACAGAGGAAATGTTTAAATCCTTCTCTGCATCCCACATCCCATATTGGTGGCATTTCCGGGAGGTACTCCGGGCAAGCCATAAAGCAGAGCCTCACTGGCAAGATGCAAGTGGGAATCCGCTGAGTAAAAATGAATATGAAGAATTAGTAGCCGTCAGCCTGTACAACTATCAGGTTTACACCTGCCTCATGGAAGCGCTTACATTTTATGAGCAGGTAGTATATGAGGTAAACCGCTACAATACGCCCGGCTCAAGAGTTTTTGAAGTACGCAAAAACTGGAAGGCAGCGTATTCCAGCCTATACTCGAGCTTCAATGCTTTGTGCAATTTGATATTGGTAGTAATAGCCATAAGGCCGGTTTACAAAAAAAATACGCCTGACCATGTCATGAATTACGGACCGAAAGACGCTATTGCTTTTCTTCAAGCCAGTCATCCCCAGCTTCATATTCGCGCTAAATCATGCCAAGACAGCCTTGATATCAGGTCGCATTTAGACCACTACTGGGTCATCTGGCAACATATATCTCGCGGGAAGTTTACTTTTGATAAAAACTTTTTAAAAGGATACTTGGTAACCGATCCTGCTACTGAAGTGAATAGTCGGACAGATGCAATCCAAAAGCTACGGGACGACTTGTTGGGAATGGCAGATGCATTCAATGAGGTGTATGAAGCATTGTCTATTCAAGGGGGATTCTTGGACCAATATCTTGCTGCCAAAGGATGGAAAGTAGATTATAGCGATTTCGGAGATCTACATAATGGGCAAAGACCTAAGCCCTGAGCATCCATCTTTCCACTATTCCGCTATCATTTTCCGGTTTTGTTTTATCGAGAGGATACTGTACATTTGCAGAGCATCGGATTCAGAATTTTTAAAAACAACTATCATGGATTACCGGGAGATCATCACCATAGAGCCGGGCAAACGAAGCGGTCAACCTTGCATCAGGGGATTGCGCATCACGGTGTATGATGTATTGAGCTATCTCGCTGCCGGTATGACCTTCGAAGAAATCTTAGATGATTTCCCACTCCTGACGCGGGAAGACATTCTGGCTTGCCTGGCGTATGCGGCGGAGGCGGAAAGAACACGTTTGGTGGCTTAAGTCAACAACAGTTATGCTCCTCTTGGATAACAACCTTTCTCCAAAACTTGCCAAGAAACTTAAAAGCGTCTTTCCCGGCATAGCACATGTCATGGATTTCGGATTGGAAGATAAGGATGATCGGGAGGTCTGGAATTGCGCTACCCAAAATCAACTCCACATACTCACTAAAGACGAAGACTTCGTTCACCTTGTGCATTTACGAGGTTTTCCTCCCAAAGTCATCCGGCTCGTTTGCGGCAATGTTTCAACAGCCTACATTGAAAACCTTTTGATGAGGGAAGCGTCTGCTATTCAAAACTTCATCAACTCTTCCCACCACGGGCTTTTAATCTTGTACTGAACTAAATATCGCTACCTAACTTGCCGCCATACACCCGCTCGTACACGTCTTTCAGCAGTATTGTGAGGTCAAATCTTTCCAACTCAATGCGGTCGTCCGGTTCTGTGAAGAATCGGGTTTCCCAGCGGTCTTGTTCGTTTTTGGAGTGGCGTTCGGCCCACATCTCGTCTTGCGAAATGATTGCGTGGGCAAGTTAGGAGGTCACCTCGGGATCAAAGAAATCACGCTTTCGTCTCTTTTTTTCCGTCGGCATGGAGAGCGAAACGGCCGAGTTTGGCATCGTGTACCTGATCGGGCCGGGGCCAGGGCCAGCCTCCGAAGCGGGTTTTGTGGTAGTCTTCAAATGCCTGATTGATCTCCGCTTTGGTATTCATCACAAAGGGACCGTACTGAATCACCGGTTCGCCGATAGGGCGACCCTGTAGCACCAATATACGCGCCTCGCTGTTGCCGTTTTGTAGGCTGAGCTCCGCCTCTGCGCGCACCTTTACGGAACTGTAGGCCGGAATCGGAGCGCCGGCTATTGAAAGCGCATTGCCGATGTAACAGTACAGGGTGCGATTGATGCCCGGAGCAGCTTTTGGAAGGGTCCATTCGGCGCCGGCTTCCATCTGTATATTCCAGATACCTACTTCGTGGAGCGGATCGGCGGCCCAGGAGCCGGGCGGGGGCGACGGGGCTTTGTGCCCGTTGAGCGTCCCTGCAATTACTTCTACCCGGGTGGTTTTGCCCGTCGCACTCCGGTGGGTATAGTTGGGAATGCTCTCCCGCCAGAGCATTTTGAAATGCGGTTCTACCATTTTGTTTTTTGCCGGAAGATTGAGCCAAATTTGAAACAACTCCAGCGGGTTGTCGCGGTCTTGCCGGATGAGCGGAAACATCTCGGAGTGCTGAACGCCCTTTCCTGCGGTCATCCACTGTACGTCGCCGTCGCCGTAGCGCCCGGCCGCTCCCAGAGAATCGGCATGATCCACCATACCTTTGCGCACCACCGTCACCGTTTCAAAGCCGCGATGCGGATGCCCCGGAAAGCCGGGCACCGTAGCGCCGTGATACATGCGCCAACCGTCTTTGATAATGAAGTCATCGCCGATGCTGCGCCCTTCGAGCGACGCAGCCGGCCCCATTTTGCCGTTCCCTCTGGGGAAGTGATCTTCGTGGTGAACACAAAACAGGAAAGGATCAGCCGTTTCCCACTGAAAGCCCATCTGGCTGATTTTCAGTATCGGGTTCTGCTCTTCCTCGGCTACGCGCGCTTTTTCCATTTCGGCGGAAGCGGCTTTGGCCACCTGCACAAACGGCCATGCCAGCGTAGCGACGGCGCCGGCTTTCAATCGGTTGATAAAACTTCTGCGATGCAATTTTTCCGACATGATCCTTTGCTTTTTTAGTGAAGGATTTTTGAGAGGAACAATGGGTATCGGAAAAAGTTGGAGGAATCGGGCTGTGCGGATGTGAAGTCGGAGGCCATGTGAAGCGGCTATTACAACACCGCTGCCAACCGCGCTGCCTGATCTATGGCCCGCTTGGCATCCAGTTCCCCTGCTTCCAATGCGCCGCCGATGAGATGTACAGTCGCGCCGGCGCTTTCTAAGGGCACTTGCAGCGTGCGCAACGGTTCCTGCCCGGCGCAGATGATGACATTGTCCACAGCAAGGAGGCGGGGTTCGCCTTTTATGGTGATGTGCAGGCCCTCGTCATCTACTTTTTGATATTGAGCTTCGCTGATGGTTTTCACTTTGTGGCGGCGCAGATCGGTGCGGTGAATCCAGCCGGTGGTTTTGCCGAGCTTCTCGCCGAGTTTGCCGGCAGAACGCTGGAGTAGATAAATTTCGCGAGTCGGCGGGTGCAGTTCCGCCTCGGCAAGCGCACCGCGTTGGGCGTAGTCCATATCCACGCCCCAGGATTTCATGAACAAAGCGGGGTCGAGCGCGGTGCGGCTGCCTTCATGCAGTAGGAAAGACGCCACGTCGAACCCGATGCCGCCTGCCCCGATGATGGCGACCCGGCGGCCTACCTCGCGCCCATGCCGCAATACATCAATGTAGCTCAGCACTTTGGGGTGATCAATGCCTTCAAAGCGAATTTGACGAGGCGAAATACCGGTGGACAGCACTACTTCATCGAAGCCTTGCGTCGCTTGTGTTGCTGCATCGAAGCGGGTATTGAGATGGAGTTGTACGCCCGTGAGTTCAATCTGCCGGCGGAAGTAGCGCAGCGTTTCGTTGAATTCTTCCTTGCCGGGAATGCGCCGGGCCATGTTGAATTGTCCGCCAATGTCGGCTTCGGATTCGAAGAGGTGTACCTCATGGCCGCGCCCGGCTGCGATGGTGGAGAAAGCCAACCCCGCCGGCCCGGCGCCCACTACGGCGATGCGTTTCTTTTGGGTGGTGGGCCGGTAGTTGAGTTCGGTTTCGTGGCAGGCCCGCGGATTGACTAAGCAGGAGGCCGTTTTGCGCTTGAAGGTGTGGTCTAAGCAGGCCTGATTGCAGGCGATGCAGGTATTGATTTCGTCGGCGCGGCTGTGAGCGGCTTTTTTTACAAAATCGGGATCGGCCAGGAAAGGGCGCGCCATAGACACCATGTCGGCATGGCCCTCGGCGAGGATGCGCTCGGCTACTTCCGGCGTGTTGATACGATTGGAGGTGATGAGCGGTATGCTCACTTTGCCCATGAGCCGCTGTGTGACCCAACTGAAGCCCCCGCGCGGCACCATCATGGCGATGGTGGGAATACGGGCCTCGTGCCAGCCGATGCCGGTATTGATGATGGTAGCGCCGGCCGCTTCTATTTCGCGCGCCAACAGTTCCACTTCTTCCCAGGTGCTGCCTTCTTCCACCAGGTCGAGCATAGACAGGCGGTAGATGATGATGAAATCGCGACCGGACGCTTCCCGTGTGCGACGCACAATTTCGACGGCAAAGCGAATGCGGTTTTCAAAAGAGCCGCCCCATTTATCGGTGCGCTTGTTGGTGCGTGCTGCAATGAATTCATTGATGAGATAGCCTTCCGACCCCATGATTTCCACCCCATCATAGCCCGCCTCCTGCGCCAATAGCGCGCAACGCACAAAGTGTCGGATTTGCCGCTCCACGCCGCTGCCGGTGAGCGGCCAGGGCTTGAACGGCGATATGGGCGACTGAATGCGACTGGGCGCCACACACAGCGGATGGTAGCCGTAGCGGCCCGCATGAAGGATTTGCATACAGATTTTGCCGCCCTGGGCATGTACAGCTTTGGGGATGACGGCATGGTGTCGGGCTTCGGCGCGGGTTGTCAGTTTGCCGGCAAACGGCGCTACCCAGCCGGCCCGGTTGGGCGCAATGCCTCCCGTGACGATCAATCCCACGCCGCCGGCAGCGCGTTCGGCATAAAATACGGCCATCTTCTCCATGCCGTTGGGGCTTTCTTCGAGGCCGGTGTGCATGGAACCCATCAATACGCGATTGGGCAAGCGGGTGAAGCCCAAATCCAAAGGCTTCAGCAGGTGCGGATATACAGTACTCATAAGAGCGGAAAGATACAATACCGTTGGGGATTCTTCCCGCCGATTTTGCCCTTTGTCGGCCGGAAAAGGCAATTCGGTATGTTTCGTTTTGGGAGCAGGGATGCCTGGCCTGCATTTTTGCGGCATTAACAACCAAAAAATCTTTAAAAAACCATGAAAACAAAATTGTTTTTCTTCTCTGCGCTGGCGGCACTGTTTGCACTGATCGTGTTGCCCTCGTGCGAAAAGGACCATTTGAGGCCCGAAATCCCTCACATGCCGGTTGCTGCTTCAGAGGCCCCGGAACAGCCGGCGCCTACCCTGCCCGAAACCGTGCTGTCCGATTCGGAATTGCCCGTCATACTGGCCCAATTGCCCGGATTCTGGAATGTCCTTTCTTTTCAGGTGAACGGAGCAGAGTATATCAGCACCTTCGTCAAAAGTGCTTCTTTCCGGTTTTACCCCGCTCCTTTGGGCGCCGGCGAATTCCGGCAGGAGGTTCACTTTGCCGACGGAGAAACCGACATCGTTGCAGGCACATATCGGGTAGATGAGGGCGCTCAACAGATCATCCTGACGAGCGCCGATGAAAGTATTGTGGCAAACATTTCGATTACCGACGGGAATCAGATGCGATGGGAATTTACCCAAGACTGGATGCATGTAGTGGTAAAAGCGGTAAAGCTATAATCGTACTGCCATGATATACACGCTCTCTTTGGTATTTCTTTTGGGAATTGCCTATACCGCGAAAAAGATTCGCCCGGCCCGATTGTCCTGAACACGCCTTTACAACCCATACTGCAATTAAGTTGTGAATACAGCATTGCTGACAGCGAAGCCGCCGGCGTCTTTATTGGACCCGGCGGACTTCTTTTGTGGTAAACGACGGATACTTCCAGCAACAGGGCAAGGGCATCCCCGTTATTACATATCCGGATCAATTCCCAGCCGACGGAGTTGTTCTGCGAGGCGGTCGGCTCGCTGCTTTTGTTGCTCTGCACGTTGCTTTTCTTCTTCCGCGCGTTGACTTTGTTGCTCCGCACGTTGCTTTTCTTCTTCCGCGCGTTGACTTTGTTGCTCCGCACGCCGCATCTCTTCTTCGGCGCGCAACCATTCCTCGCGGGCTATTTGCATGGCTTCGGCGGCGCGTTTTTGTTCGGCTTTGGCCAATTGCTCCATTTCGCGGGCGCGCTGTTCGGTGATTTTGCCAATTTTCACCAAGTCCATATAGCTTAGGAAGCGCTCGCCGTTCGGGCTATAGAGATGAAGCGTTTTGGCTGTCCACTCCAGGCGAATCCCGAGCAGTGGGCTGATCCAATTATCGAGTTCCGGTTCCGGCAATTCCACTAATTGTTCGCCTTCGCGCAGCCATGCCCGGAATTTGTTGCGCTTGGGGTTGTAGGTGTAATACTCCTCCACGCCGTACTGCCGGTAGAATTCCAACTTTCTGTCCAATTCTTTTTTGCGATTGCCGGGCGACAGGATTTCAAACACCACCTGCGGCGGTATGCCCTCCTCGCGCCACTGCATATAAGAGCCGCGATGTCCTCTGGGCCGGCCGAGGGCCACAAGCACATCGGGCGCCATGGTTATTTCGGGGTGAAATTCCACCGGGTACCAGAGCAGGTCGCCGGCGATGAAAATGTCGTCGCGCTGCGCGAAGCAGGCTTCCAGACCGAGTTTGATGAGTACGATCCACTCGAATTGCAGGGTGTTTTCCGCCATGGGTTTGCCGTCGCTTTCAGGGTAAATGAGATGCAGTCCTTCCGCGTGTGCAGCCGCCATGGGAGAATTTTTGTATTCCAATCCGATCATTGCTTCAATTTTTTGACGCATACAAAAATAAGCCGTTTCCGGCACTATACCAATTAGCCGCTTTCCTTTTGTGGATACCGCGTGTAAGCATAGACGCCGGAAGGGGTGAAATTCCATAACGCAGTGGCAATTATTTTTTCATTTTGAAAACAACTATTTCAAAACTGCACCCTCCATCGCCCACCAGGATTCTAAGCGAAAAGTGAGTCGGCCTGCTTTGACGGCCGGGTCCAGGGTGGCGAGCCAGGCTGCTTCCTGTCGGGTGCCGGTGGTATATACCACAAAGCCCCGCACTTCTCCGTCGCCGTCGGTAGGGCCTGCCACACAGGATTTCCCGGCATAATAAATGGCCGATAAATGCCCCATGTGACCGGCTTGCATTTGAGCTGCTTCCTCTTTGGACTGGCTTCGGTTTGGGCCGCTGAGATAGCTGAGCAGCCAAAATTTACGCATGATGACGGGGCCGTTTTCGCCGGGAAGCTCGAAGCGCTGTATGCGCGGCTTGCGTAAAAAAGTAAAATTAATCTCTTTGCCCGGTCCGGAAATTTGAGCGTGTAGTGTGTCGTGGCCGGCAAGCGCATACCGGATGCGTTTGGGGAAGTCGTGCTGGAGGTTTTCAAAAACCCAACTGTCGCCCTCCTGTTCGGCAAGGCGGAACGGCACGGGCTGGTTGTCGTTTTGCCCTTTGACTGTTGGGATGTAATAAATGGCGCCGTTTTGCACAGCGAGGTCAATCGTTTCGGTAACGAGGGTATCGCCGTTGGGGCGCACCGTGAATGCAGTAGCCCGAAACAAGCTGTCGTTCAAGTATTGCCAGGATTCGAACGATTGGGATGCTTCTCCGTTTCTCAGCAGCACCCAGTCGTCGGCCAACCAGTACAGCGGTTTTAAGTCGGGAGTGATGGAATCAATCGGGTCGGCATTTACAATGGCCGGGCGCCCCGAATGGAGCGATTGTACACAACTTGTGGCCGTCAAAACGAACGAAAGGAGGAAAAGGACGTTTTTTTGCATGGCGCAGGTTTTTCATTGAAAGGAAACCCTGTAAAGATACCGAACCGGACTAAAAGGATTGCCTATTTTTGCCAACGGACTTTTTTGCCATGACACTTTCTAGCATTTTGCAAACAACGATATTTACATCGCTTTTCCTGGCGGCCATCCCGTTGTATGCCCAAAAAGCTCATCGGGACCTCCGTATGGGAGACGGCGCCTACCGGCTGGAGGATTTTGCGGAAGCGGAAGAAAACTACCGCCGCGCAGAAGTCCGGCAACCTGGCCTGCAAAGCTGGTACAACCTCGGCAATGCCCTCTACCGGCAGGAACGCTACGAAGAGGCCGCCGGGTATTACAAAAAATCGGCAGAAGCCGCTGCCGATCCGGCCCTCCGCGCCCGCGCGCTGCACAACCTCGGCAACGCCCAATTCCAACAAGGCAAACTCCCCGAAGCTATTGACGCCTACAAACAAGCGCTCCGAAATAATCCCAACGATGCAGGTACCCGCCAAAATCTTGCGATGGCGCTGCAGCAGAGGGCGGAGAGTGAAGGGCAAGAGGCAAATGGGCAAAATAGCAAAGGGCAAGAGGCAAATGGCAAAGAGCAGAGGGCAGAAGGGGAAGGAGCAAATGGGCAAAATAGCAAAGGGCAAGGGGCAAATGGCAAAGAGCAGATGGAGCGAAACGACATCCCGATGACGAAGGAAATCGGGAGAGCGGATGGAGCGAAGCGACATCCCGATGACGAAGGAAATCGGGAGAGCGGAGAGGCAAATGGACAACCCGCACCCGAAAACAACCCACAACCATCTATCCCGCGCTCCGAAGCCGAAAAGCTCTTGCAAATTATGGAGCGAGAAGAGCAAAAGGTGCAACAGCGCCTGCGCCGTGCAACCTCCACACCGCCCAAATCGTCTAAAGATTGGTAAACCAAAAAACGCGATACGATGAAAAAAGTACTTCTATTCCTGTCTTTTACCGCCCTGCTGCCATTGGGTGCTTTCGCACAGCAAGCGCCGAAATTCACGGTGGAAGTGAGTACCGACTCTGTGTTGTGGGGCAATCGCCTGAAAGTCACTTTCACGCTGGAGAACGCATCGGGCGCAGAATTTGAAGCGCCGGACTTTCCCGATTTTCATATCGTCGGCGGGCCGAACATGAGTTCCAGTTTCAGCTTTGTCAACGGCGTATCGTCGCAGTCCGTTTCTTATTCGTACTATTTAGAACCCAGAGACATCGGCGTTTTTTACATCCAACCCGCCGCCATCGAAGCAGGAGGGCAGGTACTGGAAACGCTTCCTGTAAAAATTATGGTAGCGCCCAATCCCGACAATATACGGCAGGAGGCCGAACCGAAACAAGATTCCCGCTTCCGGTTCCCTTGGGATGACTTCGATACTCCCCCGCAGCGCACCGAACCGGCTCCGCCCCCTGCTCCTGAAAAGAAGCGCAAAACGACCCGGCTGTGAAGCAATTTTTTTTGATAGGATGGTTGCTTTCTCTTTTGCCGCTTGCGGGGATGGCACAGGCGGGGCCGCGCTTTGAAGCGTCCGTTTCCAACCCTAAAGTGAATGTAAACAGCAGCTTTGAAGTGGTTTTCACCCTGTTCGACGGGCAGGGGAGCGGATTTCGACCACCCGATTTTTCCGACTTTCAAGTAGAGGCCGGCCCCTCCACCCGAATCAACGCTTCGATCATCAACGGCAAGCCCTCGCAGGAAATGGGCTTTGCTTACATCTTGCGGCCGCGGCGGGCCGGGCGTCTGAGTATCGGCAGGGCCACGATATGGGTAGGCAACAAGGATTTGCAGACAAAGCCCATTCCGATAGAGGTGGCGGATGTTCGGACCCCCAAACGCGGAGAAGCTTTTGTGGACGCTCGCCCTTCCGTCAACAAGATTTTGGTAGGACAGCAACTTGTACTCGATTACGTCATTTATCTTGCCGACCCTTCCTGGTCGGTCAATATCGCTTCCGAATCGGATTATGCCGGCTTTGTAGCCATACCCTGGGGCAGCCCGACGCAAGGCTCGGAGCGCATAGAGGGTACCAACTACAGCACCATCACAGAGCGAATCAGCCTGTTTCCGCAAAAATCGGGCGCCTTCACCATCAGCCCCGTAACAATGGATGTGTTGGAATGGAAGCGCGACCCGTTCAGTCCTTTCGGTCATTCCACTAAACGCATGAGTATTGCCTCCGTGCCGCTTGCTATAGAGGTGATGCCGCTGCCCCCCGACGCGCCGCCTTCTTTCTCCGGCGCGGTGGGCCGGTTTTTGATGGATGCGGAAATGAGTCGCACAAAAGGCACTACCGACGAGACCTATACACTACGCATGAAGCTGGCCGGCAACGGCGACATGAAGCGAGTAGAAGCGCCGACCCTGCCGCTGCCTGTCGGCCTCAGGGGGTACGAGCCTGCAATAACGGGAGAAACGGCGCCGAAATCCTATCAGGCCCTCAGTACGCAAAAAACCATTGAGTACCTCCTCACTGCGCAACAACCGGGCCTGTACGAAATCCGCCCGGAGTTCAGCTATTTTGATACCGACAGTGCCCGATATGTGACGCTGTTTGCAGGGCCGTTTACCATTGAAGTAACGCAGGGGCGCGGAGTGGCAGCCGAGCGCAGCACAGCCGGGACAGAACCCGCATCCCCGACAAAGCAGGCAGGAGGAGCCGGGCCACTTGTGCGCCTTATAATAGGCTTAGCGGCAATTGCCGGGATTGGGCTGATCTTTTTATTCGTCCGGCGGAGAAGTGCTGCTTTGAAGATCAGGGAGGAAGTACCGCGTCTGGATGCACGGCAACGGCTGTCGCTCGCAGCCAGACATCTTCACCTCGGAGAGGTTCAGGCGTTTTATCGCGAGGTCGCCGCAGCGGTGTATAATTTATGTGGAGAACACTTGCACATCCCGCCCTCTGAATGGACGAAGGAACGCATCGGGGCAGCGCTGCGCCGGCATGGCGTGCAGGAAGACCGGATAGCCCGGACATTAGACCTGCTTCAATCTGCGGAATTGGCACTGTACGCTCGCACCACAGTGGCCGGCGCAACCGCATCGGCCGATTACCGTGCGGCCGTAGAGATTTTGGAAGCCTTAGCGCAAGACCTTCCTCCACGGTAAGGAAAATACCCGACGCCGGTTGGCGGCGGCAATTCTAAACCATTGTGTTCCGTTTTGTATTCTCAATGTAAGGTCTGTATTTTGGGCAGACATCTTGTCGTTTATCCACTCATCGGAAATGAAAAAAACAGGACTTTTGCTTTTGTTCTCGTGGCTGCTGGCCGGGGCGGTAATCGGTCAGACAATTACCCTTTCCGAGGACATTGCGCTGCGCAGCGACCTCTCCTATGAATTGCTTGGCGAGTTCAAGGGACGAGTTCTGCTGTTTCGCGAACAAGCCAACAAATATGAAATCCAAGGCTTCGATCAGCAACTGCGCCTGAGTTGGTCAAAGGTGTTGAACTTAGACAAGAAACTCCCCAAGGTAATCGGCCTGACCTACAGCAAAAATGATTTCACACTGCTATACCGCTATCGCGAACAAAACAACACCATTCTGAAGGCCGTCAAATTCGACCCCGGCGCCAATATGATAGACTCCGTCGCGATAAAAAATTTTGGCTACCTGTTTTCCACGCCCGAATTTGAAGTGGAATTTTCCGAAGATCGCAGCAAAGCATTGGTGTATTATGTGGAGCGGCAAACCATCGTCCATGCATTCGCATTCGATGTTGCAAAATTCCGGATGATTTGGGAAAAGAGTTTTGCGCCGGCCAATTTCTCTTTTTGGGAGGATTATCGCCAGATGATCTTAGACAATGAAGGCAGTCTGCACATCATTTTAGACAAGAATAAATTTGCCCCTCGTAAAGACGGCCATTACTACCAGATCATCTCCTATTTCGGCGAAGACGACCGGCTGCTGAATTACAACCTCTCCTTAGACGGGAAACTGACGTACGATGTACGCTTCACTTACGACAATCTCAACCACCGCTTGGTGGCGGCCGGGCTGTATGCCGAGCGGGTGAACGACCGCGCGGCCGGCTATTTTATGTTAAAAATAGACCCCAACGAACCGGAGCCGCATTTTCTAAACTTTGAACCCTTCGACGACCAATTCGTGTCCGGCCTGATCGGCAAGGAAATAGAAAAAAATAAGGGCGTGGCGGAGATCATCGTACAGGAATTGGTGTTGCGCCGCGATGGGGGCGTGCTCATGATTGCCGAGCGCAGTAAAGAATTTGAACGCCGGCTCGGTGCGCCCAACCGGGTTACTTTTGATGGATTGGGCCGGTTTATTGTAGATTATTATTACGACGACATCATCATTATATCCATGCATCCTGACGGGCGCACCCACTGGAAGGCGGTGTTGCCCAAAAAGCAATATTCTCAGGATGACGGCGGTGTTTTTTCGTCTTTCTTTTTGTTTAGAACCCCGGCCAATCTTCGCTTTTTATTCAACGATGAAATTCGCTACGAAAACACCGTAAGTGAATATGTGCTCACCTCGAACGGCGCTTTCGATCGCCACAGCCTGCTCAATACAGAGAAATTGGAAATTCGTCTTCGCTTTCGCGATGCGCTTCAGGTGAGCGCCAGTGAGGTGATTATACCCAGCGAACGCCGCAATCGCCTCCGGTTGGTAAAAATGACCTTTTGAAAACTACTCTTCCCGGATAAGCGCCTGTACGCGAACGGCGCGCATGGCAGGAGGCAGCGAAGCCAGTAGCCCGATAAAGAGCACCGTAGCAGCCACTACCGGCATATCGCCGATGCGCATGCTGATGGGATAAGAGTCAATGACCAAATTGCCGGGGATGGAAACAATGCCGAAAATCTTCTGCGCAGCATAGATGGCAATAGCGAGGATAAAGCCCGTCCCGATGCCGATGAGGCATAGCAAGGCGCCTTCCAACAGGAAAATATTGCGGACTAAGTTGTCGGTGGCGCCCATTGATTTCAGGATGGCTATATCGGGTTGTTTTTCCAATACGATCATCCACAAAGCGCCGATCAGGTTGAAAGACACCATGAGCATCATCAGGCTGACAATGGCAAAACTGAGCCACTTCTCCACCTGCATCAGCCGCATGAACGTCTCCTCCTGCTCGTAGCGATTTTTCACTACAAACTGCGCTCCCATCAACTCCTGAATCGCTTTTTGCACCGTAGTCGGGCTTGCATCGGGCGATAGACGAAGCTCCAGCGCACTCACTTCCTCGTCGTAGCCCAGCAATTCGCGCGCTGCTTCCAGGCTGGTAATGACATATTTGTTGTCGAACTCCTGTTGAATGACGAAAGTACCCGCCGGATAAATAAACCGCCGCCTGAACTGCTGTTCGAGCATGGCCGTTTCCTGCCGCTTGGGCATATATACCGTGAGTGGAGCATACTGGTCATCCACGTTTACATTGAGCTTGTTGCGCATACCCAAGCCGAGAACGGCGTAATAGCGGTCTTCTTGTTCTAACAAAAAGGCGCCCTCGCGCACCATGCTATCTACATTGCTGACCCGGATGAAGTTGGAGTCCACGCCTTTTACAGCGCCGAAATCCTGATTGGATTTATACTCAAAAAAAGCCACCTCCTCCAGGGTGCAGGATACATATTTTACCCCCGGGACCGCCTTGAGGCGGGAGAGCGTCGCTTCATCGGCAACAAAAGTCTTTCCCTGAAGAGGAACGACCTTCAGGTCGGGGTTGAAACTGTTGTACATGCCGGTGATGAGGTCTTCAAATCCGTTGAACACTGACAGCACGAGCAGGAGGGCTGCTGCACCCATAGCAACGCCGAACACGGCTATTCCCGTAATGATGTGGATGGCATTGGTGCTTCGTTTGGAGGCGAAGTATCGAAGGGCAATGCGCAAGGCAAGCGCCATAAGTTTGCGGTTTCCGGCAAAGATATATAA
This sequence comes from Saprospiraceae bacterium, assembly GCA_019638385.1. GTDB lineage: Bacteria > Bacteroidota > Bacteroidia > Chitinophagales > Saprospiraceae > UBA2329. The sequence goes on from JAHBTW010000018.1 coordinate 32,195, forward strand.
AAGCGGGGCAGCTTAAAGGCGCTAATTGCCTTTATCGAACCGTATTTCCTGAATGAGGAATTTGCCGGCAGAAGTTTTGGCATAAAGATACACGCGGAAAGTACCCGAGGCGGTCGTCAGATTGCCGATACAGTATTGCGCATCGCTGCCCTTGGAAGCGCCCTGGTGCATTTGTTGAAAGCTGCGGGGCGCATTTTGGGTGAAAAACTGACGCACCATGTTGATGGCTTGCGCCTTGGCATATACGTCTTCATTATCGGACATGGATATTTCCACATTTTGATCGAAGTATTGCCCCAAGGCGTCTGCATTGCCACTGCCGAGGGCTTTTGCCATACCGGAAAAATCTGCTTGTGCAGCGCCCGCTATGGGAAGAAGAAGGATCAACCAGACGAACATTTTCATTTTTGGCGATTTTTGACCGGCCTCGTATATTTCCGAAACCGGAAGTGAGAAAATTCTCGGCATTATAACGTTGAAACCAAGTGAAAGTAACAGTGTCTGAGCAAGACCGAAAAATAGAAGGAGGAGTGTTTCCCAAAGAGAGGATAAGATGTCACATTCATATTTTGCTCTTTGTAAACGTCTTACAACCTTATAAAAGTATGCCGGATTCATGAATGTGTCAAGGGCGAACGATTCGTGCCCATGAAGTAAGCGGAAATAAAATAGGATGGCTCCGTATCTTTGCCCTATGGAAACTTCAAATCGCGTTCTTTTGGCCATTCTGGATGGTTGGGGATACGGCCGCATACCTGCCGCTGATGCCATCGCCAAGGCGGATACGCCATTTTTCGATAGCTTACGCCGTGACTACCCCAATTCCGAACTCATTACCTACGGGGAAGAAGTAGGATTGCCCGAAGGGCAGATGGGCAACTCCGAAGTAGGGCATCTCAACATCGGCGCGGGCCGGATCGTATATCAGGAACTGGCGCGCATCAACAAAGCCGTGCGCGAGCGGGAGTTGCACACGCATCCTGTTGTGTTGCAAGCGCTTAAACATGCCCGCACGCATCAGAAAAACATCCATTATATAGGCTTGGTATCAGATGGAGGCGTTCATTCACACATCAATCACTTGCTGGCCCTGTGCGACATTGCGGCTGAAAACGGACTGAGCCGGCAAACGTTTGTACACGCATTTATGGATGGGCGCGATACGGACCCTCAAAGCGGGTTGGGTTTTCTTCGCACGCTCGTTGAGCACAATACAAAAACCGGCGTGCAACTGGCCTCCGTCATTGGGCGCTACTATGCCATGGACCGCGACAAGCGCTGGGAGCGCGTGCGGTTGGCCTATGATTTGCTCGTTCGCGGCCAGGGAGAGGCGGCCGCCGATCCACTCGCCAAGGTAAGTCAACGCTATGCTGCCGGCGAAACCGACGAGTTTCTCAAACCCATTGTATGTTCGGATGCGCAGGGTGCCCCTTTAGCCGTCATAGCGGACGGCGACGTGGTACTGTGTTTCAATTTCCGAACCGACCGCCCCAGAGAAATTACCACAGTGCTGACGCAAAAAGACATGCCGGAGTTTGATATGCACGCGCTTCCGCTACACTATGTGACGATGACCCGCTATGACGATACTTACCGGAACGTGGAGGTAATCTTCCATAAAGACGATGTATCCAATACGCTGGGTGAAGTGTTGGAAAAAGCCGGAAAAACGCAGGTGCGCATTGCCGAAACAGAAAAATACCCGCACGTCACTTTTTTCTTTTCCGGCGGCAGGGAGGCCCCTTTTCAGGGCGAAAGGCGCGTTCTCATCCCTTCGCCGAAAGTGGCTACCTATGACTTGCAGCCGGAAATGGGCGCCCTCGAAATAACTGAAGCCATCGTGGCCGACATAGAGACCAATAAGCCCGATTTCGTATGTCTCAATTTTGCCAACACGGACATGGTAGGGCACACCGGCGTATTTGAAGCGGCCATAAAAGCGGCTCAAACGGTGGATGGTTGTCTGGAAAAACTCATTGGAGCGGCGCTTCGACACGGCTATGAGGCCATCGTTATTGCCGATCACGGCAATTCCGATTTTATGATCAATGAAGACGGCAGCCCCAATACTGCGCATTCTAAAAATCCCGTACCCTGTATTTATGTAAGCGAGCGTGCTGCCGGCACACGAATGCTACCGGGTAAATTGGCCGACATTGCCCCGACAATACTCCGGTTGATGGGGATTTCCATACCTGCCGAAATGACTGGCAACATACTTATTGAGCAATGAAAATGCAATGGAGCCTCCTCTTGCTTGCCGGCTTGTGTATACTCTGGGCTTGTAGCGGCGATTCGATACCGGCTGATGACGGCAAAACCCCGGCGTCCTATTTCGACCTCAAAGGATATATGGAGTCCGAGATACGTCGGCTCGATGCTGCGCAACCTCGCGTGGTAAAAAAGGTACAATTCAATGACGAAGAGGAAACCTTGCAACTTGAATTGTTGGACTATGCCGAAGAACTGCGCATTTTTTCAGACTCTGATATCAACCGGCCTGCCTGGCGCGGCATGTATGCTTGCGATACAGTTGTTTCCGGCCCGGATGCCTTTAGCGTTCGTTATACCGCAACAGAAAAAAGGCCGGTAGTCCGATTGCTGACGGTAGTTTATGAAGATGGAAAGATAGCCGAACTGAACGTGAAACGCGCTTCAAAAACCTTGCTGTTGGGCTCTTCTCAGGAGTTATACTATCATCCCTCGTCGGGGTTTAGCATTCGCACGTTGCAGCAGGCATTGATGCGCAAAGATCAAACGGTACATATAGCGGTGGAAACAGCGGGCAGCGGGCAATGAAAAAAGTGAAAAGGGCAACCCGCCCAAAGCGAACTGCCCTTTTTCTTTTTCTGCTTGGTTTTCAGATCAGCCCACCGAATCAGCCAATTCTTTGCCGGGTTTGAATTTCACGACAGTTTTTGCCGGGATTTCGATTTTGGCGTTGGTTTTCGGGTTGCGACCGGTGCGTGCGTCGCGCTTGCTAACTGAGAAAGTACCGAAGCCGATGAGCGTAACTTTGTCGCCGCCTTGCAATGCACCGGCAATACCGTCTAATACGGCATTGAGAGCGTCGCCTGCTTGGGCTTTGGAAATGCCTGCATCGGCAGCAATTTTGCTAATCAAATCTCCCTTGTTCATTTCGAAAGTGTTTTTGTGAAATAATGGTCCTGCAAAATTAGCGTTTACTTTGGTACGCGCAAGTTTTCCGGGACATAAAATTGCGAAACCCCCTGTATTTACAGGCAATTTGGCGCGTTGTGATGAAGCAATGAATTTAGAGTGCGCCCAAACTGAGGGTAAACTGGAGTGAAAGGGGGTGTAATTAAACTTTAAAATGACTGATTGTCAATAATTTAGTGTGTATTTAAAGCAATTTATTAAGCATGAAAAAACGATCATACTTGCTGCTGGCTATCTTTTTATTCAGCATAAGCATTAGTGCGTGCAATCGCAAAGCAGGCTGCCCGGCCTACGAGAAAGCGGGCGCCAAGACCAACCGGAAAGGAGAACTTTCCACTAAATCGGGGAAATCTCAACTGTTTCCTCAAAAGATGCGGAAGGGGTAGCGGGCGACTTAGCGTTTTTTTTCCCAGTGCCTGTATTGGGCCGTGTCTTCGTACACGCGCAGAAGGATGAGCCGGTCTTGGATGTCTAACATGACATTGCGGCGGCTCATAATTCTCTCGGCTGTGTCAAAGGCTTTGTCTATACGGAAGGTTTGGAATCCGGCGGCTCCACCCCAAGAGAAGGATGGAATAAAATTGCGCGGAAACCCGTCGCCGTAGATATTTGCCGAGATGCCGGTTACCGTGCCGGTATTGAGCATGGTGTTAATGCCGGTGCGCGAGTAATCGCCGAGAAACAGGCCGCAGAATTGCTGGCCTGTGGGCACAAAGCGCTCTTCTGTGTAGCTCCAAAGGCGCACTTCTTCGTAGGTGTTTTTCAGATTGGAGCAGTTGGTGTCCGCGCCGATGTTGCACCATTCTCCGATGACGGAGTTGCCGAGGTAGCCGTCGTGCGATTTGTTGGAGTTAGCCAGAAATACGGAGTTATTGATTTCACCGCCAACTTTACAGCCGGGGCCGATGGTGGTGGGGCCGTATATTTTTGCGCCCATTTTCATGACGGCGCCTTCGCAGAAAGCAAGCCCTCCCCGAATCATGCAGCCCTCCATAATAAGTGAATCTGCACCGATATAAATGGGGCCGGTAGTGGCGTTGAGTATGGAAAACTCTACCGAGGCGCCTGGTTCCACAAAGATGTTTTCTCTGCCGACTACCCGGTTGGTATCGCTGAGCGGTTGGGAGGTTCTGCCTTGCGTAATGAGGTCGAAATCATCTTGCAGGGCTTGGCCGTTGAGGCGGTAAATATCCCACAAGTTATTGATTTTCAAGAATTGTGTGTCTTCAATGTCAGCGCCGCGCATTTCCCCGAAGTCTTCATCATGGATGAGGCGTTCCATTTGCTCCTCGTCTAATTTGGCGGCAATAAGCTCCTCGCCTTTCAGGTAAGCTTGTCCAATTTCCATCTCCTGCAGCAGCTGTAGCAGTTGTCGGGAAGGTAACACAGAGCCGTTGACGAGGTAGTTTTCGGAAGCGTATTCAATGGGGAACTTACCCGCCAGATAGTCTTGGGTGATATAAGAAACGCTGGTGTTTAATTGGCGCTCCCATTTTTCACGAATGGTGAGGATGCCGATGCGCAATTCGCAAACGGGACGAAGGAAAGTAAAAGGAAGGAGCTGTGCCCGAACTTCACTGTCGAATAAAATGATATTCATATCCCGGTATATTTCCACGAGATAACGCGAGACGCAATGTGTGGATTGCCGGTTGAGCGCTTCGAGGACGATAATAGACTCGCCATTCGAATGTTATTCAGACTTGGAAAAGCGCGTGTTAGCGAATTTCTTGTTGAATTTGTCAATGCGACCGGCGGTGTCCACAAACTTCATTTTGCCGGTAAAGAACGGGTGCGACATACTGGAAATCTCTAATTTGATCAACGGGTATTCGTTGCCATCTTCCCACACCACCGTTTCTTTGGTCGGTGCGCAGGAACGCGACAACCATGCCTCGTCGCAAGAGAAATCTTTGAATACAACAGTGCGATAATTTTCCGGATGGATACCTTTTTTCATGGCGCTTATCTTCTTTTTTTAAAAACAGGGTGCAAAATTACGATTCCTGCTGACAAAAACAATACCGGGTAGAGATTTTTTTGAAGATCAGAGCTGTTCAAACTTTTTCCGGAGGTCTTTCCAGTTCTCCAGGAGGTCTTTGAGTTGCTTCAGTGTTTTGAATTTCACCGCGCCGAAAGATCCTTTTTGAATTTCGATGTACGCAGAGTGAACCGGTCCGCTTACCGGGGGGTGCATTTTGCGCAAGCGCAGTTTTAGCCCGTGGAGATCGGGATAATGTTTCTCGATGCCTTCCACAATCCGCTGCGCTGCGTTTTCAATGAGCTTGGCGGGTTTTCTCATCTCCATGAGACATATCCGGTGGATGATTTCGTAGTTGACCGTTTGAATGAGTTCGTCCGACTTGGCGGCAGCTTCAATTTTTACCTCCACATACACATCAATAATAAACTCATTGCCGAGTATGCGCTCCTCTTCATAATGCCCGATCGGGGCAAAGAACCGCATACCTTCCAATGCTATTACACTCATCATTTGCCACAAATTTTGGTGCGAAGTAAATCTAATAAATGCATAAGAATGCAAAAAACTGTTGCAGGTTTTACACTTTACTGATTATATTTGCGGCCTCAAGGCTTTTTCTCCATACCTACAAATCAGTTCGGGGCTTTTCATTCGGCAAAGACAGTTCTTCAGAGTTGTTTTTTCCGTGCAAACTGCTCACCTCACTGCTAAGACGAAGCATGTCGTCTATGCATAAGGCGGTTTGTTCAGCCGCCCCGTACTTCCCGATTTTGAAGAATTAAAAATCTCTATTTTACAACAAAACTTCAAATACCATGAGCAGGATGTTACTCCGCTACAAAGTTCTGGGCATGATGCTGGCTGTATTACTCATCGTGGCCGGTTGTCGGAAAGACGACAACGTTATTGTTTCCTCCAACCAGGTGAAAGATTATCAGGCGCTTGTGCCCTGGAGTTGGAACGAACTATTTCTTGAGATTGACCGATATGCCGACGGATACCGGCCCGGCCCGGCGCCCCGCGCATTGGCCTACATGGGGCTGTCGGCTTACGAGGCTTGTCAGCCCGGCATGTCCGAGGATTACAATTCGCTCCAGAATCGTTATCAGGGGCTGAACCTTCCACTCTTTCAGGCGGGTGAAGAATATCACTGGCCCACGGTAGTCAACGGCTCGTATGCCTACCTCATGAAGCGTTTCTTTCCGCACATATCTTCCGACTTAAAGTTCAAAATTCAGGAGTTGGAGTCGCGGTTGGATGAAGAAACGTTGCGCCGGATTCCCCGCGAGACCTATCTGCGCTCGAAGCGCCGTGGCGAAGATGTGGCAAAGGCCGTATTTGAGTGGTCGGCTTCCGATCCGATAGGGCACAATGCATTTTTAAATGCCCGCCCGACGAGCTATGTGCCTCCTGTCGGCCCCGGCCTATGGCAGCCTACCTTCCCCGATTACGGTCGCGGTATGTTTCCCTATTGGGGCAATGCGCGTACCTTTGCCATTACACAGGCCGACAAACTGGCGCGTCCGCCGCTCCCCATCAGCGAGCAGGCCGGTTCTCCCCTCTGGAACGAGGCCAAGCAGGTGTACGACCTCAACACGCCTACGCTGGCATTTGAGCAGCAATGGATTGCCGAGTTCTGGAGCGACGATGCGCTCAACCTCACCTTCAGCCCGCCGAGTCGGTTCATCGCTATCGCAGATCAGGTTATTGACCGCGAAGACGCCGATCTTTCTCTGGCACTTTATACCTTCCTCAAAGTGGGTTTGGCGCTCAACGATGCAGGTGTAGCCTGCTGGCACTCTAAGTATTTCTACAACATCGAGCGCCCGGTGAGTTATCTGCGCCGTGTGGTGGACCCCAACTGGGAACCGCACAACCCGTTCACACCCAGCTTCCCGGCTTATCCATCCGGTCATGCCACCTTCGGCGCAGCAGCAGCAGAAGTATTGACCGATATTTTCGGACACAACTATGCCATGACCGACCGCTGCCACGATGGCCGTACCGACTTTCTGGGGATGCCGCGCTCTTTCGGCTCATTCAATGAAATGGCGGAGGAAAATGCTTACTCTCGCCTGCCGCTGGGGGTTCACTTCCTGATGGATGCTCAGGAAGGAGTACGCCACGGCCATGAGATCGGCGCGCGGGTCAATCAGCTTCCGATAAGAAAGTAATTTACAATATTTCCTGTTTTCGCTTCCGTACGCGCGAGCAACAGATGCCACGAAGGCGCTGAGGGGTTGATCCTCCTTAGCGCCTTCGTGTTTTTCAGCTTACATCTTGTCCACAAATAAACTCGATCCGTACGGAGAATCAGTCATGTGGATTGAATGCGTCGGCCCTGCCTTCTTCTCCTCTGGCCACCTCCTGAATCATTTCCCAGCCGCGTTGCACGGCTTCCAAGTTGGCGTCCGTTTGCCCGGCTACCAGGCGGATGACGTACCGACCGTTGAGTTTGGTTTGGGTGAGCAGGATGCGGCCGCTTGCGTTGAGCCGTTGAAGGAGCGACTCGTTGATGCGGTTGAGGGCTTCATCGGAATAATGGCCTTCGGGGCAATAGCGGAAACAAACTAAGTTGAGCGGAACCGGCGCCATGCGCTCAAAGTCGGGCGCTTCGTCCACGGCCTGTGCCAGCCATTGCCCGATGCGGATGTGCTCCCGGATTTTGGCCTGCAGGCCCTTCACGCCGTAGCTGCGAATAACGAACCAGAGCTTGAGCGCCCGAAAGCGGCGGCCCAGCGGAATGCCCCAGTCGCGGTAGTTATTGACGAGGCGGTCTTCCGGCGTTTTGAGATATTCAGGCAAGATTTCGAAGCTGCGCAGCAGCGCGGCTTTGTCGCGCACATAAAAGGCCGAGCAGTCGAAATTGGTAAACATCCACTTGTGCGGATTGAACACAAAGCTGTCGGCCAGTTCCATGCCTTCGCTCATCCAGCGCATTTCGGGCAGGAGCAGGGCCGCACCGGCATAGGCGGCATCCACATGCAGGAAGACGCCGTGGCGCCGGCATATTTCGCCGATGGGGCGCAGGGGGTCAATGGCTGTGGAACTTGTGGTGCCCATCGCGGCTACTGCGCAAGCCGGTCGGAAGCCTTGTGCCAGATCGTTCCGAATGGCCTGCTCCAATGCCTCCGGAATCATGGCGTAGTTGTCGTCGGTGGGAATGAATACGAGATTGTCCTCTCCGAATCCGGCTATGCGCACATCTTTGAGAATGGACGAATGCACCTGCGCCGAAGCATATACTCTGAGGCGGGGCGCGGTGTAAAGGCCCTCTTTATTGACGGCCCAGGCGGTGGCCTTTTCGCGGGCGATGATGAGCGCGGCGAGGGTAGCGGTAGAGGCCGTGTCCTGTATGACACCTACCCAGTCAGAGGGCAGGCCCAGCATCTCGCGCAACCATTCCATCACGCGGTCTTCCAACTCTTCGGCAGCGGGCGAGGTGTACCAGATCATACACTGTGCGCCCATAGCGGCGGTGAGCATCTCGGCCAGTACCGAGGGGCCGCTGAGGCCGGTAGGAAAATAAGCGAAAAACTGCGGATGCTGCCAGTGCGTCATACCCGGCAGGATAATGTTTTGAAAATCGGCCATCATGGCTTCAAACGCCTCGCCTTGCAGCGGCGGCCCGGCGGGCAATTGCGCTTTGATGTCGCCGGGTTTCACATCGGGTTTCACCGGGTAGTCGGCGATGTTTTCGAAGTAGTCGGCCATCCAGTCGGCCAGTTGGTGCGCATGGGCGCGGAATTCGTGGTGCGTCATGGTTGAAAAATTATGCCGTTCATATCGGGCCGGAAAAATACACAAAGCGGCGGGATGAGCCGGCGGATTTTCCTGGGATTCCATAGAAGATTATTTCTCCGTACCTTCGAGGCAAAAAAACGCCATGAGTGAATTTCGGGAAGTAGTAAAAGACGGGGCCAGAGAAGTGGGTAGAAAAACGCTGCGCTTCACCAAACGGTTATTTCTTATTCTATTGCTGTTGAGCATACTGGCCGGCGCAGGATATTTGGGCTGGGGCAATATGACTTACAGCACCGGCTCGCGTTCGGGGCAGTTGATGAAACTTTCCCGCAAGGGCTATGTACTCAAAACGTATGAGGGGCAACTGTTTCTCGGCGTATATGCGCCGGAGCAGCCCACTATGGCGCCGGGCAATATCTGGAACTTCTCCGTGAAGGATCGGAAGGCTTATGATAAAATTCAGGAGTTGGAAGGCAAGCAGGTGCGGCTGTTCTATAAGGAGCATTTTCGCACTTTCCCCTGGCAGGGCGATACGCGGTATTTTGTGTACGGGGCGGAGGAGGTGAAGTAATGCGGCATTAACAAAACTGGCCAGATGACATCAAAACGGGTTGACAATCTTCAACGTGCTTTCTATCACTTGCCCGTTTTGCAAGTCTTCGGAATATAGAATACGGCAGTCATTTTCTAAAGCGGCAGCTACAATCAGGCTATCGTAAAATCCGAACTGGTATTTATCCGAAAGGGACAAAGCTATAAAAATGTATTCCGGCTGAGTGACAACGACTTGGCAATTTGAAAATAGATGACGGACATGCTGCTCAGTGGTGATAATATCCAGATGAAATTTCCGACGACAAACATTTGAGTTCTCTGCAAGGACCTGAGTGCTGATAAGGTGATTTTGTTACAATAATTGAAGCGCCTTATGTTTTTTGGACAAGTCATTGCCCAAAAGACACAGCCATATGTTGCTGTCTACAAAGGCTTTATCGTTCATTGGCTTCTTCCCTGTTAAATTTATAATTTGTCAAATCCACGTTGATTTCCTTGTAAAATACTTCGGGTTTTGGTGTTGTCTCTTTTGGGGATTCCTCCTCCTGTTTTAGAACCCTGACGTTAAGGGACTTTAGAAAAGCCGTCAGGAGAGCCAATTCCCGATCGCTATTGATTTCCAGAACCAATCGTGTCATGCCTTCTTATTTTTTTACAAATATAAGTATTCTCAGCGAATGGAGATAATAGCGTATAGTGTCGGAGTTGCCGCTCGTCAATTCCCCACCCGCGCCAAATTCACCACAAACCCATCCATTTTGTACCGGCTTTTGAGGTTCTTTTGGTAATTGCGGGCCTTGTCCTCTGTGTCGAATTGGCCGAGGATGAGCTTATAGAGCGTTTGCCCGGTGGCGCTTTGCTCCACGCCCATGAGGATGTTATCGAAGCCTTTGGCCTGGAGGTTGGCGATTTCAGAAAAAATAAACTCCGTATTGGCAATGCTGATGACCTGCACGCCCCATCCCTGCCGGGCGGGCTTGCGCAGTTGCACCTGATACAAGCCGAATTTGCTAAAGTCCTTACCCACTAAAGGCGCCGTAGCGGGAGCGGAAGGGCCTTTTTCAGTCGTTTCAGGGGCCTTGTAGGAGGCTTGAGGAGCGGGCGGCGTTTCTGCTGCCGTTTGAGTGGCCGCGGGTCTTGTGGTTGTCGTTGTTGTGGCTGGCGCCTCCTGAACCGGTGCTGAAACGCGCGGCAAAGCGCTTTCGCTCTGATCCATTTCAGTGGGGCGCTCTGCTGTTTCAGTGTCGGCGTTGCCCCGCCGTACCAAATCTACGCGCACCATCGCCTCCCCTTCTGCAATCATACCCAGCATTTCGGCGGCCCGGCGCGACACTTCTATAATACGGCCTTTCACAAAAGGGCCTTCATCAATCACGCGTACCGTCACGGTGCGCTTGTTGTTGTCTAATCGAGTCACGCGTAGCAGCGAGTTGTGCGGATATAGGTTGTGAGCGCAGGTGAGTTCTCTTTTATCGTATTTTACGCCGTAGCGGGTGAGCTTGCCGTCGAAGGAATCGTCGAAGTAGGAGGCCATGCCTTCCTGAAAGGCTTGTGCAGAAAGGGTCGCCGTGCAGAGCAAAGCAATTGCTGAAAGGATAAGTCGCTGGTACATGATTTCGGTTTTTATTCCCGTTAAAGATAAAACAACGCCGGAAACTGCCGGTGGATTATGTAATAAAATACTGAAAGGCTTGCAGCACGCCCAGCGCGATGAGGATACCGCCCGTTATTTTGTCCGTCCATTGTTGGAGGAAGGCCGTTCGCCGATTGATGACGTTGCTTAGCAAGCCGAACAGCGAGAGCGCAGAAAACTTGCCGATGACTACGCCGCTCAAAAAAAGAATAAGCCCCTGACGACTTACATCACCGGTTATCTCGAATATTTGAGCGGAATGAAGGTAGGCCAATATGAGTATCCAAAAAGGCACGCCTTGGGGGTTCATCAGCGCAATGGCCAGGCCCTGAAAAAAGTGACGTCCCGTGCCCGATCGTGTTTTGGGAGCAGCATTGGCAGCGCTTCGCCTCAAAAAAGCAATACCTATGGACACGAAAAACACCAGAATGACGAGGTGAATCCAGGGATAGCGCTTCATAAACACCGGATAAAACTCTCCGAAATATACCGCCAGATACGCCTGAAGACACTCCACCAGAGCAGCAGCAGCGGCAAACCATATACCGGCACGAAGATTGTGCCGGACCGTAGTGTCCACCACACAAAGGTTGATCGGGCCGAAGGAAAGGGAGCCGGCAAAACCGATGGTGAGCGGCACGAGTAGGTAATTGAGGGTAGGAACGGTCATATTTGGCGGTTATAAAAGGCAAATATCTTAAAGCAAATTGCTATTGCGGGAAAATTTTTACTTGAACTTATCCTGCCGGAAATTTGTACATTGTTTTTCAAATACGATTTTACATGAGTAAACACGGAAAAGTGCTGGTGGCCATGAGCGGAGGGATTGACAGCACCGTCACCGCCATGATGCTGCACGAGGAAGGATACGAGGTCATCGGCATTACCATGAAAACTTGGGACTATGCCAACTCCGGCGGCAGCAAAAAGGAAACCGGTTGCTGTAGTTTGGATTCCATCAACGACGCCCGACAGGTAGCCGTCACTATGGGGTTTCATCATTTTATTGTTGACATTCGCGAAGAGTTCGGAGATTATGTCATTGACAATTTTGTGGATGAATATCTCGCCGGCCGTACCCCCAACCCCTGTGTGCTGTGCAATACCCATATCAAATGGAGCGCCCTGCTCAAACGGGCGGATGCACTCGACTGCCAGTTCATCGCCACCGGGCATTATGCCATCGTAAAAGAGGAGGCCGGCCGTCGCTTCATTTCCCGTGCCGTTGATTTGAACAAAGATCAATCGTATGTGCTCTGGGGCCTGAGCCAGGAATGCCTGCAACGCAGCCGCTTTCCGCTCGGCGGCTTCACCAAGCCCGAAGTGCGCCAAATGGCCGCCGACATGGGCTTTCTCGAACTGTCGAAAAAAGCTGAGAGCTACGAAATATGCTTCGTACCCGACAACGACTACCGCGGCTTCCTCAAACGCAAAGTGGAGGGCCTGGAAGAAAAAGTGGCCGGCGGCGATTTTGTGAATGTTCAAGGCCAGATACTGGGCCAACATGAAGGTTATCCCTTTTATACCATCGGCCAACGCAAAGGGCTGGGCAAAGCATTCGGGGAACCGATGTTCGTGACCGAAATACGCCCCGATACCAATACCGTGGTACTGGGCCGCCTGGAAGAACTCCTGCGCAACGGCATGACGGTAGGGCAGGTAAATCCCATGAAATACGCTGCCATACCGGAAGGCTTGGAGACTGTCACCCGCGTGCGATACAAAGATCGCGGTACGCTCAGCCGTCTAAGTCCGCTCGACGGCGACAAGGTAGCCGTAGAGTTTTATGCCAATGTGAGCGGCGTCGCGCCCGGGCAATCGGCTGTTTTTTATGAAGACGATGATGTAGTGGGCGGCGGCATCATTTATGGTAGCGCCCGGTTGTAGAAAGCCGGTACAGCCGAGGCGGTTGCGCTCTGCTCCGTAGCGAGGGGTTTCAAACCCCTCGCTACGGAGCAGAGCAGCCGGTGCCGCCGGAACACTGCCGGCACCTGTTTTTTGTCGCCATTTGACATTGCGGGCGCATTCTATTTGGGCATCAAATAGAAAATAATAGCTTTGACGGTTCAATTGCTGTTATCATCAATCATCGCCTATGAAAATCAGGATTACTCTCTTTGCGGCTTGCATCGTCTTTGCCGCATCCCTGCCCGCTCAGATCGCCAACCTGAAAACCCCGCTCAGCGAGGTGCCGCAGGTGGTCATGCCCTCCTTAAACAATGAGGCGTTACGGCGTACTGAATTAGAAAACCGCGCTCCGGGCCGGGCGCCCCGCTTTGCCGAAAGCCATGCCGTGGACATCTCGCCGCAAACGCACGGGCGCTGGGAAGAAACGCCCTCCGGCCACGCTGTGTGGCGCTTGCGCGTCCGTTCTGCCGGCGCGCTGTCGCTCAACTTCGGGTTCGATCGCTACGTCATGCCCGAAGGCGGCAAGCTGTTCCTCTTTTCTCCGGATGAGAGCAATATACTCGGCCCTTTTTCTCCTTCCGACAACGAAGAACATGCCCAGCTCTGGACACCCATCGTGGACGGAGAAGAAGTCGTCATCGAAGTGCAGGTGCCGATAGAAAAATGCACGGAGCTTCAACTGCATCTCCAGTCGGTCAATCACGACTTCATGGGCTTTTCCAGTATTGTTTCCGGTTCCTGCAACTTAGACGTGGTATGCGGCGCCGCCGACGGCTGGGCCATTGTGGACGCATATCGCGACATCATACAGTCGGTGGCGGTGTACGGTACCGGCGGTACGACCTTTTGCACCGGCTTTTTGATCAACAACGCCCGCAACGACTGCACGCCGTTCTTTATGACGGCTTCGCACTGCGGCATCAGTGCCGGCAATGCACCTTCTATGGTGGTGTATTGGAATTATCAAAACAGCACCTGCCGGCAGCCCGGCAGTGCGGCCAGCGGCGGGCCGGGCAACGGAACCCTCAATGATTTCAACACCGGCGCCATGCTGCGCGCCCGTTTTCCTGCGTCTGACGTCACATTAGTGGAATTGGACGACCCTGTGTCCGAAACAGCGGATGCTTTTTACGCCGGCTGGAACATTTCGAATCAAACCCCGCAGGATTCCGTCATTTGCGTCCACCATCCCAGCACCGATGAAAAGCGCATTAGTTTCGAGTTCGACCCCACCCATCCGGGCAACTGGGGCAGCGGCGCCCAAAACATTCCCACCGGCAACCACATTATTGTGCCCGATTGGGACATCGGCACCACCGAAGGCGGCTCCTCCGGTTCTCCGCTGTTCAACCGCAATAAGCAGGTAGTGGGTCAATTGCATGGCGGCGCGGCTTCCTGCAACAACAATTCCTACGACTCCTACGGCTGGATATTTTATTCCTGGACCGGCGGCGGCACACCCGCTACGAGTTTGAGTTCCTGGCTCGATCCCGATAATACCGGTATTACCGAACTCGACGGCCGATGGGCCAGGCTGTGCAGCTACTCTTTAGAGCCTGTCATTGCCGGACAAACGGTTTGCGCACCCGATACAGCGGAGTACTCCATTGTAGTGAGCGAAAACTTTGAAGCTCCGGTAGCGCTTGAACTGACGGGCCTGCCCGCCGGCGCCGACTTCAGCTTCTCCGAAAATCCTGCCGTTCCGGGCGACACCGTGGTACTGATCATTACCGGTACCGAAAACACAACACCCGGCAGCTACACCATGAACCTGAGCGGTACCGACGGCGTAAACAGCACCGGTACGATGCTCGCCTTATCGGTTAACATCGGCTTGCCGGAAGCCCCGGAATTGCTCAGCCCTGCCGACGAAACCATCGGAGAAATTATTGCCCCCAACTTCTCCTGGGCTGCCCAGCAAGTGGGTACGCGCTACAACTTCGAGTTGGCTTCCGACCCGGACTTCAATGATATTGTGGGCGCGGTATCTGACCTGAATACCAATAGCATTTCCAATCAGGTATTGATGCCCAATACGACCTATTACTGGCGGGTAAGGGGCAACAGTAGCTGCGGCGAAGGCCCCTGGTCGGAAACGCGCTCCTTTACCACTGCGCCAATTATATGCGCGGCCAAAACGGCAAATGATTTGCCCATTACGATTTCTACTTCCGGCACACCGCAAATCAACTCGACAGTTGCAATATCTGCGCCGGGCTTGGTTTCGCAAGTGAAAGTAACCGGATTGGACATTCGCCATACCTGGGTCGGCGACTTGCGCGCTACGCTCATTTCGCCTTCCGGCACGGCAGTAGTGCTGTTCGATCAGCCGGGCGTGCCGGCTTCACAGTTTGGTTGCAACGGCGACGACCTGTTGCTCTCTTTTGACGATTTTGCACCCAATACCGCGTTGCAGTTAGAAACCAGTTGCAATCCCGGTTCGCCCACCATTTCCGGCAATTTCCAGCCGGTAGATGCGCTCATCGCTTTTGCCGGAGAACCGGCTACGGGCGTGTGGACCCTCCGGGTGAATGATTTTGTCAATCAGGATGGCGGCTCGTTGCAGGCATGGACAATAGAAATATGCACCTCCCTGCCGCATGAAGCCGATATCTTTCCCACACAAACAGCCTTTTCGCTTTGCGCTGCCGATACCGTCACTTTTGAGCTGGGCGTTGGAACGGCCTTTAATACGCCCGAGGTAACGCTCGACTTTGAGGGATTGCCTTCGGGCGCCGAAGTTGCTTTTTCTCAAAATCCGGCTACGCTGGGTGCGATTGTCACGGTGCAGGTATGGGGTTTTTCTGCTGCGGGCGCATTTACGCCTAATCTTACGGCCACCGACGGCAGCCAATCTGCGGCGGTGGAAATTGACTTCGCAGTGAGTACGCCGCCGGCGGCTCCGGCATTGCTCAGCCCGCTGCCGGGTGCGGTTCGGGTATCGCGCAATCCTACTCTTAACTGGGGTGCGATCCCCGGCGCTACAGCCTACCGCCTTTGGGTAGCTACCGATCCCGATTTCAACAATGTGGTCGCCAATCCCACGCTGCCTGCCACGTCTTTCAGTTTGAGCAATTTGCCCTTCGTCACTACCTACCACTGGCGGGTAGAGGCTCAGAATAATTGCGGTTGGAGCACGGCGAGTGTTGCGAGCCAATTTACCACCATTGGCGACCTGAGCTTTAGTGCCGGCACGCCATCCGTCATTGCCTGCAATACGGGCACAGCTTCTTACGACCTGCTCATAGGGCCGGGCTACGCCGATGATCTGAGCTTCTCGGCTACTGCTACCGGCCCCGGCGCTGTGATGCCGCAATTGAACTTCGGGCCGGCCATGCCGGGCGAAACGGCTACGGCCACGGTGAGCAATTTGTTGCTGCTCGGAGCGGGCACTTATCAAATCATAGTAACGGTATCAGATGGCATAGACATGGCCAATACGGCGCTTACCCTGATTGTGCAGGTGGCCCCCGGCTTCCCGGCATTAGTTTCTCCGGCAGACGGGGCCACGATGGTGGGGCCGACGCCGCTGCTCACCTGGAGCACCGTGTCAGGCGCAACGGGATACAGAGTGGAGATAGCGCGCGATGAAATCTTTACGGATATCGTGGTCAACGTAATCGTTGCGATCAATAATTACACGCCGACCCAAGCGCTGGAGCCGAACACTTATTTCTGGCGCGTGACGGCTCTGAACAACTGCGGCAATGCCACTACGGCGCCGTTCGAGTTTGTGGTGACGCCGTCTTCGGTACAGGAACTGGCGGGGGTGCAGTTGCGCATAGACCCCAATCCAACTTCCGGGCCGGTCAATATCCTCTTGCAGAGGCCGATGCCGGCAGACTGGAGCGTGGCGGTGTATCACGTCAACGGGATGCTGTTGCAACAGCGGGAAATATCGCGCTCGGATGTTTCCGCTACCGTTGATCTGTCCGCGTATCCCGCCGGGGTATATTTGTTGCGCCTGCAGAGCGGCGTCAACGTGTTGACACGCAGGATTATACGGCAGTAACAAGAGGGATTTTTTAGAATAACACAGATGTCATCCCGAATTTAGGCTCAGGTCAAAGTTCGGGATGACGCATTTATAGGCTTGCTGTAACGGTTGGTTTGCGCAGAATTTGCGGGCTACCACATCGCGTAGTGCTCCAAGCTGATTTCTTCGCGGTAAAAGATGCGGGTGGTATGCTCGAAGGTGGGCGTATAATCGGATACAAAAAACCGGTGCGCATGGCGACGGCGGTCGTTGAGGAGTTGATGTTCGCTGAGCTTGCGTTTGACCTCTGCGGCGACCACATCGGTGGAGTCGAACACCTCCACCTGATTTTTGAAAAAGGCTTCTATTTCCGGCTTGATGAGCGGGTAGTGCGTACAGGCCAGCAGCAGGGCCTCAATGCCGCGCAATTGCTCGTGCCCCAGATAGCTTTCCAACACCACCTGGCTCACCTCATTGTGTACGAAGCCCTCTTCAATCATGGGGGCCAGCAGGGGAGTAGCTAAAGGCCGCACCTCCAGGCCGGGTTGAAGGTGGAGCAATTGCTGCTCATAAATGCCGGACTGTATGGTAGCTTTGGTGGCAATGACGCCCACCTTGTGAAACCTGCGCGCGGCAACGGATTCCACCAAGGGGTCCACTACGTTGACAAAGAGGGCCTGTCCTTTGAAAAACTCCAGCAGTACGCGGTAAGCGGCAGAGGAGGCGGAATTGCAGGCGATGACCACCATTTTGCAATGGCGCTCCAACAGAAACTTGGCAATGCGCAAGGCATAGTAACGAATGGCGTCGGCCGATTTTTCGCCGTAGGGAAGGTGGGCTGTATCTCCGAAATAAATGATGTCTTCGTTGGGCAAAGCCCTAATAATAGCATTGGCGACCGTAAGGCCGCCAATGCCGGAATCGAAGATTCCAATAGGTTCGCTGGGTTGGTGTTGCATAACCGATCGCAGATCAGATACCCAACTTCCCTTTCACTAAGGCGCTCAGGTCCTGCGACTCGTCGGCATACAAGAGTACGCCTTGGTCGAAGACAAACTGAAAACCACTTTCTTTGGCGACGTCAGCGATGGCCTTGTTCACCTTGTCGTAGATGGGCTGAAGCAATTCGTCGCGTTTGGCTTGAAGTTGTTTCATCATGTCCTGTTCAAACTTGCCGACTTCCTCTTCGGCTGCTTTGAGGCGAGCGCCTTCCGTTTCCTGTTGTTTGGGAGAAAGCTCGCCGCGCTCCACTTTTTGCTGTACGGCAGCGTAGTCGGCTTGCAGTTTTTCCACCATCGTTTGGCCTTTTTTCTGCAATTGCGTCTGGAGCGCTTCCAGCGTAGCTTCCGCCTGTTTCAGGTCGGGCATTTCCGACAAGAGCATGGCGGAGTTCACATAGCCGAATTTCTGGGCCGATGCCGCTTGTGCGACGCCGAAAACCAACAGGAGGGCAAAACCTAATTTTAGCATGTGCTTCATCTCAGTACGTTTAATTGAGATTGGGTGAATAAAAAAACGGCGGCGAAGATAAGGACTTTTCCGCCGGATTATCCTTTGAGGCGACTCAAAATATCGTCGGTCTTATCGTAGGCCGGGCTGAAAAAAATGATGCCGGCAGCGCCCGACTTGTCGAAAATGAAGTCGTAGCCGCGCTCGGTGGCATAGCTCTCAATGGCGCGATACACGCGCTCCTGTATGGGGCGCACCATTTCCTGCCGGCGGCGGAAGAGTTCGCCTTCCGGGCCGAAGCGCGCTTTTTGGAGGTCGCGCACTTCTTTTTCGCGATTCATGATTTCGTCTTCGCGCGTGCGGCGTGCATCTTCGCTGAGCAGTACCTGCTCGGCCTGATAGCGGTTGTAAAGGCCCTTGATGACATCGTACTCCTGAGCGATGTCCTGGCGCCATTTGGCGGCAAGGCGGTCGAGTTCATCCTGTGCGTCTTTGTATTCTTTGAAGCTTTCCAGTACCCGGTCCACATCCACATAAGCGATGCGCTGAGCGGAAGCGGCGGTACTGAAAGCAAACAAAAAGCCGAAAACAAGGGCGATGATTTTTACAGGTCGTAAAGAAATGGCGTAAGTCATGTTGGCAAGTCTTTTGGTGAAAAATTGGACAAATGTACAACGAAACGGCTGCTTTTATGGTATTTGCGCCGGGCACTGCTTTAAACGCCTGCGCAGCGGCGGGGTCACGCGCCCTCATTGGGTTTAACGAAGGTTTAACGGGTGGTTTAAGATTTATACCGAGAACCTGTACCTTCGCGCCCTATTAGCCTAACCGAAATAACGCCATGTCTTCTTCTGCTACTCACCATATCGGCCACGAACGCCTCCTGCCCGAGGATGCCGCTGAAATTATTGCCTCCGGTCGGCCGCTGGCTTTGTCTGTGGATGCTGCCAACAGCATTATTGCCTGCCGCCGGTATCTCGAACACAAACTTTCCGATGGCACGCAGGTGCTGTACGGCATCAATACCGGCTTCGGGGCCTTGTGCAACATCCGCATCTCGGAAGCAGAAACGGAAGCGCTGCAAGCCAATTTGGTCATGTCGCACGCCTGTGGCACGGGGGAGGAGGTTCCGGTGGAAATTGTGCGCGCGATGTTATTTCTCAAAATCCGCAATCTATCCTTCGGTCATTCCGGGGTGCGCTTAGTATTGGTGCAGCGCCTGATAGACATGTACAATGCCGGGGTATGGCCGGTGGTGTATCAGCAAGGATCGCTCGGCGCTTCGGGCGACCTGGCGCCGCTGGCGCATCTCAGTCTGCCGCTCATCGGCTTGGGCGAAGTGTGGTATCAGGGTCGCCGGCAACCGACCTCGGAGGCATTAAAAACGTTGGGCTGGAGTCCGTTGCAATTGGAATCGAAGGAAGGGCTGGCGCTGCTCAACGGCACGCAGTTTTCCACGGCGTATGCCCTGTGGGCCCTGGCCGAGTCGGTGCGGCTGTTTCATGTGGCCAATCTCTGTGCCGCCTTGTCGGTAGATGCCTTTCACTGTTTGCTTTCGCCGTTTGACCAAAAAATTCAGATGGTGCGCGCTTATGAAGGGCAGATCAAAGCGGCGGAGGCCGTGCGCCGCTGGTTGGAGGGCAGTACAATAGCCGGGCAGGCAGGCGCACAGGTGCAAGACCCCTACGCCTTCCGTTGCGTGCCGCAGGTGCATGGCGCCTCGTGGGAAGTGATATCGCATGTTCGGCACATCGTTCAAACGGAGATCAATTCCGTCACCGACAATCCGATCATTTATCCCGATGCCGATGCGGTGTTGTCGGGCGGCAATTTCCATGCGCAACCCATCGCGCTGGCCATGGATTATCTGGCCATCGGCATCAGCGAGCTGGCCTCCATTGCCGAAAGGCGTACCTACCAGCTCATTTCGGGCAACCGGGGCCTGCCGCCGTTCCTCACCCCGCTGGCCGGCCTGCACTCCGGACTGATGATACCGCAATATACCGCAGCGTCCATTGTGAGCCAAAACAAACAATTGTGTACCCCCGCTTCGGTAGATTCCATTGTGTCGAGCAACGGTCAGGAAGACCATGTGAGCATGGCTGCCAATGCGGCAACCAAAGCCTGGCGCGTGCTGCGCAATGTGGAAACGGTGCTGGCCATAGAATGGATGAGCGCCGCGCAAGCGCTGCATCTGCGCCGGCCGGCGCGCAGTTCGGAGGCCGTTGAAAACATCGTGAGCCGCTATCGGGAGCGGGTGCCGCCGCTGGCAGAAGACCGCGTGCTGAGCAATGACATCAGTGCGACGGCGGCGTTTTTGCGGACGCTGGATTTCCCAGGCTTCGGCTGATGCGCGCTTCCAACTCCGAAAGTGCCTCCTCTAATCCTTCAAATTGCCGGCGCGCCTGCGCCTCACTCTCCTTCATTTTTGCTTCCAATGCGGTTAAAAACGTTTTGTCTTTCAACGCTTTTTTGCCGGTCAGGTGCTCCAGCGTGAAGTCGTAATCGTGCCATTTGCCGAGCAGGTGCTGGAGTTCGTCCAATTGAGTCCAGGCACGGCAACGCAAGGCTTCCGGGCCGGTGTGCCGTTGGAGGAATTCCAAGTTGTAAAACAGTTCTTTGATGAATTTGCGCAGGTCGTGCAGATCGTCTTTCGGTATGGCCCCTCCGCGCAGGAGTGCGGCGATGCCCCGTATCAGTTTTGAAAAATAAACAACGAGCCGTTGCTCCAATCCTTTTGCCGACAGGCGGTGAATGACGTTCCGTACTTCAAAGGAGAGGTTTCTGACCGGCTCCAGAGAATGGCCGGCTTCGTACTCCTGGAGCAATTGCACCCGGCGACTTTCTTTTTCTTCCAACCATGCAGTGAGGTCGTGTTCGATGTGGCGGTCGTGCCCGGCTTTTTTAATGACTTGCTTTTCCACCTGTTTGTCGCGTACCTTGCCGGCCCTCCGGTAAATGACCTCGTAGGTATCCAAAGCGATGCCGGCGGAGAAGCGCTCGTCCAAGGCTTCGAGGAGGTGAAAAAAAGCATTTTGGCGCTTGAGGTTGAGCCGCAGTTCGTGTACGGTGTCTTTGTCGTAACTGCGGAGTGCGGCCATCCAGTGCAGGTGAAATCCTTTGTCGAGTTCTTCGAAGCAGGCGGACAAATGTTGTTGAATGGTCGTCATGCTGCTACAATTTC
The DNA here is from genome assembly GCA_019638385.1 of Saprospiraceae bacterium. GTDB lineage: Bacteria > Bacteroidota > Bacteroidia > Chitinophagales > Saprospiraceae > UBA2329. Next base: position 53,808 of record JAHBTW010000018.1, read on the forward strand.
AGCAAATATAAGAAGCTCGCTTACCTTTGTCGCCTCAAAATAAGAATATGCAAACGGAGCGCGCTTCCCGGTGGCTTATCATCGGGGCATTTGCGGTGGTATATGTGGTGTGGGGTTCTACCTATTTGGTGAACTACCTTGCCATACAGGGCCTGCCGCCCTTCATTATGTCGGGTTCGCGTTTTGTGGCGGCGGGTCTGCTGCTGTACGCGGCGGGCCGGCTGTGGGGGCATCCGGTGGGAACGCGGGAGCATTGGTGCAACGGCATGTTTGCCGGGGTATTGCTGCTCGGCGTCGGCACGGGCGGCGTGGTATGGGCCATGCAGTGGGTTGACACGGGCATTGCGGCGCTCATTGTGGCATTCGAGCCGCTGTTGGTGGTGTTGCTCTTGTGGGTCATGCGGGGCCAACGGCCGGGCGGTCGCAGCCTCCTCGGCGTGGCGGTGGGCATAGCGGGCATGGCCGTGCTGGTGTTGCAGGACAAACTCATTGCCGACCGCGAAACGGCGGTGGGGGTAGGCGTCATTTTCGTCGGCATATTGGCCTGGGGTTACGCGGCTATTTGGGTGGGAAGGGCCAAATTGCCCGCTTCCTCCATGCAGACGGCGGCCATGCAAATGCTCGGCGGCGGCGGGGCGCTGTTGTTGTTCAGCCTGTTCACCGGAGAGTGGGGCCGTTTCGATTGGGCATTGGTTACCCCAAAAACAATTTTTGCCTGGTTGTACTTAGTGGGGCTTGGCTCCATTCTGGCGTTCAGCGCGTTCAATTACCTATTGGCCCGCGTTTCTCCCGAAAAGGTGGTGACGACCAACTATGTAAACCCCGTGGTAGCGCTCTTCCTCGGCTGGAGCCTCAACAACGAAGTTATTACCCTTCAGTCGCTCATCGCCTCGGTGTTGCTGCTGGCAGGGGTGTTTTTTATCGTGTCGAGGAAGGGAAAAGCATAGCGCGACCAGCCGCTGATAAAAAAAGATAAATAAGCCCGAGTTTTTGTACATTTGGCCTATCTAATTTTTCGATGTATTTCGGCAAGTTCAGCGCAAGTTGTTCTCTATATCGTTCGGTGCAACGCTTTTCACACTTCACGGTTTCCCGATGAAGATATACATCAAATACATGGTTTCGATTCGCTGCAAATTAGTGGTGAAATCCGAATTGGATGCGCTCGGACTACATTACGGCGCTGTGGAACTGGGGGAAGTGGAGGTGAAAGAGACGTTGACCCCGGAGCAACATGATCGCTTGGCTGTGGGCCTGTTGCGGTTCGGTCTGGAGTTATTAGAAGACAAAAAAGCGGTGCTGATTGAAAAAATAAAGAACGTCATCATTGAAGCGATTCATTATTCGGATGATCTGCCCAAAACAAATTTTTCTGATCACATCAGTAAAGAAGTCAAGTACGACTATACCTATTTGGCGAATCTTTTTTCAGCAACAACAGGCACCACGATAGAGCATTTCATCATAGCCCATAAAATTGAACGGGTAAAAGAATTGCTTTTATACGATGAACTGAACCTTACAGAAATATCTTACAAGCTGAACTACAGCAGCGTGGCGCATCTCTCCAATCAGTTCAAAAGAGTAACGGGATTAACGCCCACGTTCTTCAAACAACTCCGGCAATTCAGACGGCGTGTCGCACTCGAAGATGTGTGAATAATGTAACTCTTCTCACAAATTGTATAATGCTTTTAATGCCGGGTGTGTTCACCTTTGCATAATTGTGAAAATGTATTCGCAAAAAAAATAATCAAAATGAAAAAGTTCACGCTGAGTATAATGGCGGCATTCCTGATGCTTGCGGTCATTCCGGCGCAGTTGACTGCCGCCACAGCCACTACTCCCACTACCACGGCCGCTGCGAAGCCTGCCGAATCTGAAATAGCCGGTGCGCTACTGATCAGATTGCATGAAATAAACGACATGGATAAAGCAAACCTGAGCTCTATGGAAAAAAAGGAACTGCGCAAAGAAGTGCGCGCCATCAAAACAGAGCTTAAAGCGGCCAACGGCGTTTATTTGTCTGTCGGAGCCATTATTATCATCGTGCTGTTACTCATTCTGCTGCTTTAATATTGCTGTAGAGGATGCAGGCAGTTCGCTTGTGATACATCATTTTAAGAATAAAAATCATGCCGACACAGAAGGTTATAGCGGTTGTCCTCATCATAGCCGGGATCATTATGCTGGCTTACACGGGCTTTAATTATGTCACTACGGAAACCGTGGTGGATTTAGGGCCGATACAGATAGAAGCAAAACAAAACAACTTTGTAGCGCTGTCGCCGATCATCGGCGGCATACTGCTCCTTGGGGGCATTGTTTTATTGGTCTCTAACAAAAGGTGCTTAGTTAGTCAAACAGAAAATCATCATTATGCCATTATTAACTGTATTAATTGTTTTAGTTGTTGTCGGCGTCATTCTTTGGCTGATAAACACCTACATACCGATGAATCGCAAGATCAAAAACATCCTGAACGCAGTTGCTGTGATCGTCGTGATCGTTTGGTTGTTGCAGGTATTCGGGCTTTTGGATTCGCTGAAAAATTTTAAGATTTAACAAAAAATAAATGTTATGCCACTTTTAAATGTTCTTATCGTATTGATCGTAGTCGGGGTTATACTTTGGCTTATCAATAACTATATTCCAATGGATCGCAAGATCAAAAGTATTCTCAACGTAGTTGCCGTAATTGTTGTAATCATTTGGTTATTGAAGGTTTTTGGAATTTTATCAATCTGAAAATGACTGTTATTTTATGTCGCGTTAGGTTTTGGTGTTTAGCGATTAAAGGGACTTGTAAATGCGGGAGCGTTTACAGGTTTTTTTTTGCAGGATATAAACAAGCGTCATTGAATAGAAGTGGGAATTGTGCAAATAATACCCGGCCTGATGTAATGCTTTCGGGTGTAGAAATCCTCATCTTACTACCGTCATTAAATGGCGAAAATTTTTTCGTTATAAAAACCAAATACTATGAGTAAAGATAAAGGAAGTAAAGATAAGGGCGGGAAAAACCAAAAGAAGGCTCCTGCCGACAAATCTTCCGGGAAAGTGAAAGCGGTTTCTGCTTACAAATCGGAGGGCAAAGGCGGATACGGCAAACAGGCTTCGCTTGATGTGTTTGTACCCAAGCCCGATGCGAAATCTGACAGCAAGCGGAAGTAGCCGTATTCACTTCTGGGGGGTTCAATTAACCCGCCCTGGAGTCCTCTATCGTCATTTGAAAGCGCAAAAATAGAGCCGTCTCTGCATCTCAGAGGCGGCTTTTTTAACAACATGATGTCCCAAAGAGCGATGTTGAAGTCCTCTAAGATGGATGAAAAATGAACGGCACTATCGGGTTGCAGGGCACTTTTGAGTGTATGCGCCATCCGAAAGTACCGTTTTTTGTAAAATTTAACATTCCAAATTATTATCCGGAAAGAAATTGTTGAGTAGAAAGATGGGTGGAGTGCAGATCAAAAGCCGTGCCAATTATATTTGGATTATCCCACCTTTTCCACCGTTTCGCAATTGTGAATTTTGAAGTTTTTCAATTCGTTGGGTAACATAATGTTGCGTTGCGACACTAATGGGTATAACTTTGCACCGTGAAATTTCCCCAAAAACTTTAACGTTTAGAGATTTCACTTTTTTCTACCCGTGAACATAAAAAATTAAAACGATGAAATTCCCATGGACAATTGCTGCCGCTATGGCTATCCATAGCGTAGTGGCAAATGCAACCCCTTCCCCGGTAGCAGCCCCCGCAAAACGTTGGTCAACATCTGTTGAAGCTGATGTGCAAGAGCGGCTCACCGAACTCCGGCTTCCCTTTAAGGTGAAATCAACGGCACAAACCATTCGCTACATCCGCGACTATGCAGTTGTAGGCGCTTCGGACACTGAAGCCATGCTGAGCAGAGGAACTTTGCTCACGCCAATTTTTGAACACTATCTGAGCCTTTATCAGTTGCCTCAGGAATTGAAGTATCTGCCGATGGTAGAGTCCGGCCTCAAGGTCAATCCGAAATCGCCGGCCGGCGCCCGCGGTTTGTGGCAGTTGATGGAAGTTACTGCACGGCAGTACCGCCTTAAAGTCAATGCTTACACCGATGAGCGCTTGGACCCCTACAAATCTACGGAAGCCGCCATGCGCATCCTGTCCGATTTGTACGATCAGTATCAGGATTGGCCCCTTGCGATCGCCGCCTATAACTGCGGGCCGGGCCGGGTCAACAAGGCCATCCGCCTGGCCGGGTGCAACGACTATTGGGAAGTGCGCCATCACCTGCCGGTAGAAACCCAGCGCTATGTGCCTGCGTTTATCGCCGCTACCTATATCGCGAGGCATTATGCCGACCACGGCCTTACCGTGGAAGTACCGGAAGCGGTTCGCGTTTATAAGATTTCTACAGCGATGACTTTCAGCCAGATTGCGGCGGCTTGCCATACGACCATCAGCGCTATTCGCAGGCTCAACCCGGCATTTTCGGGAGGCGTTATTCCTCAAACCGACAATGGTCATTATATCACCGTACCGGCCACAAGCTCGTCCGCTTTTCACAAGTGGCTCAGCCGTCAGGCCGGATACAACCATGCGGCCCATGCCGGAAAAGATTCCTACCACACTACTTATGTAGTGGCGCCCGGCGACCGCATCGAGGCCGTGGCACAGCGGTTTCAATGTACGGTGGAAGACATCCTCCGCTGGAACAATCTCAAACTGCGGGAAATTGTAATCAACCAGGAGTTGAACATATACCTGAGCCGGGACTTCCTACTGAGCCGGGTATAAAACTGCACTGAAAAAAAAGGAAAAAGTATGCACAGGGCCGGGGGAAGCAACAACTTCCTTCCGGCCCTTGCTGTTGGGAGCAAGTTATGGACGCATTTATCACTTGTTTGTCAGAAGGGCTGACGCCTCCGCTTCCGGGCCGGGAAGCACAATTTCGCATGGCGATCATGGCGCGCCGAAGCTATGCGCCTGCACCGGAAGATGCCCGCAAGGCGGCGGTGCTGGCGCTCTTTTTTCCTCGAAACGGCGAGTGGCACATAGCGCTTATACAGCGGAGCGCGGCCAACCCCAATGATCGCCACAGCGGGCAGATCAGTTTCCCGGGGGGTAGTTTTGACGCCGAAGATGAAAACTTGCTGCATACAGCCCTTCGGGAAGCAGAAGAGGAAATAAACGTGCCGGCAAATTCCGTACAGATACTGGGGGCATTGACGAGTTTGTATATCCCCGTCAGCAATTTTGAGGTTTTCCCTTTTGTCGGCTATACCCGCTCAATACCCGACTTTCGGCCCGAACCGGGCGAGGTGCAGTCCATCATTGAAGCGCCCTTCCGCATTTTCCAGGAAGCCTCTTTTGAAACAACAACTGAAATCACACTCGGCGAGCATCTTGTATTGCGCGATGTGCCGTGCTTTTGGGTGAACGGCCACATCGTATGGGGCGCTACGGCCATGATACTGAGCGAACTATTGGCCTGCATTAAACCCGGATGCTGAGCACCGGCAAATCGCCGTAGCGCAACAGGTTTTCGGGAATACTTTCCACAAAAATACCGCCGAGACCGGTGCGTCCGTGGTTGGCGATGCCGATGAGGTCGGCCCCGACCGAGTGCGCAAACGCCAGAATACCTTCCTCGATAGAGTAGTGCGCGTAGTTGTGTACGCTGATGGTTTTGAAAGGATGCACTTCTACAAAAGCGCGGATATTAGCCATCACTTCGCCCGTGGGTTTGAAATTATATGGCGTGGTCACCTCTACAAAATAGAGATTTTCGGCGCCGATATTTTCCGCAAACTTAATCAACAGATCAAAAGCCGGATGCGTATCTTCTTCTAAGCCGGAGGCAAATACCAAGGTATTGAAACGAATTTCGGCGCCGGGTTTTTTACAGGCCAGCACCGGGGCATGCGCCTGCCGCATAATCTTCTCTGTGTGAGAGCCGAGTGCAAATTTTTTGAATCCGGTATGCCCATGCGAGCCGATCACGATGAGGTCATTGTCGTGATCAAGCACAGTATTGGCTACCGTTTCAAAACCTTCGAGAAAAGCGAGGCTTTTTTCAGCCTTAATCCCCTGTTGCCCGGCATCTCGCACCAAATCATCGAGGTGTTGGTGAGCCGCGCCGATTTGTGCTTTAATCTCGGGATAAGTATCCTCCAGTCGTTTGGGGAGGTTGACCCAATCCACCGGCATTCTCATGCCATGCAGAAAGGTCAATTCAGCATGGGTCTTTTTGGCGATCCATTTTCCGATTTCGGTTGCACTTGCGGCACATGGGGAAAAATCAGTGGGAACGAGGATCTTTCTCATGAACATACAATTTATGTAACAAGCGTAATGTACTCGCTTATTTCCTGTCGGAGAAATGCGGTTTGTCATACACGGCAAGTGACTTTCATCAATTGGACGAAAGTGTGCGGAGTGAAATCCCGAAGATATGCCGGTGCAAAAAAAGCCGTGTTTTTTCATTCGCCGATATATCTCTACCTTTGCGCTCTGTTTTTTCAATCCTACTGCTTTATATAATATAATGGATACCAGAAAAATTCGCTCGGCCTTGGTCTCGGTCTTTTCCAAAGACGGCCTCGAACCCATACTAATGGAGCTGCACCGGCTCGGCGTAGCATTGTACTCTACCGGCGGGACATTTCAATACATACAGTCAATAGGGCTACCGGCGACAGCCGTGGAAGATATCACCGGCTACCCGTCCATTCTCGACGGCCGGGTAAAAACGCTGCATCCGGCGGTGTTCGGCGGTATCTTGGCCCGGCGCGAACCGGCGCACCTGGCTCAGTTGGAGGAGTACGGCCTGCCCGAAATTGACCTGGTCATCGTTGATCTATATCCTTTTGAAGAAACGGTGGCCGTTAGTACATCCGAATCGGAAATCATTGAAAAGATAGACATCGGGGGAATTTCACTCATCCGGGCTGCTGCCAAAAACTTTGGCGACGTGGCAGTAGTCGCCTCGCGGCAGGAGTACAGTTTGTTTTTGGAAATGCTCCGGGAGACACAAGGCGCGTTGCACTCCGACCACCGCCGCGAATTGGCCCGTCGCGCATTCAAGGTATCGTCCAACTACGATATTGCCATATTCAACTACTTCAATGAAGGCGCTGCGGATGTGACGTTCAAATACAGCATACACCGCTCCGACATCTTGCGTTATGGCGAGAACCCGCACCAGAACGGCGTTTTCTTCGGGGATTTCGAGCAAATATTCGATAAGCTCGCCGGCAAGGCTATTTCTTACAACAACTTAGTGGATATTGACGCTGCCGTGCAGGTGATGCGCGAACTGCGCAACGGAGAGCCGGCTTTTGCCATCCTCAAACACACCAACACCTGTGGCATGGCGGTGCGCCCTACTTTACCGGAGGCCTGGCACGCAGCGTTGGCCTGCGACCCGGTATCGGCTTTCGGGGGTATTTTTGTGTGCAACCGGCCGGTGGATGTCGAAACGGCGAGAGAAATTGATAAACTCTTCTACGAAGTATTGATCGCACCCGGATTCGATCCTGAGGCGCTTGAAATACTTCAGGCCAAAAAGAACCGTATCCTTTTGCTTATCAAGGATTTTTTTGTGCGCCCCCGTAGTTTTCGCAGCTTGCTCAACGGTGTGGTAGAACAAGATACCGATCTTCGCATCGAATCAGAGGACGACTTCCAATTGGCCACCCGCAAAGCGCCTGCGCCCAACGAAGTATCCGATCTGCTTTTTGCCGGGGTTGCAGTGAAGCATCTCAAATCGAATGGCATTGCGCTGGTAAAAAACAAACAACTCATCGGTATGGGATGCGGACAACCCTCGCGGGTGGACGCACTCCAACAAGCGATTGCCAAAGCGCGCGCCTTCGGATTCGATCTGCAAGGCGCCGTAATGGCCTCCGATGCCTTCTTCCCGTTTCCCGATTGTGTGCAAATAGCCCGCGAGGCCGGTATCACAGCAGTGGTGCAGCCGGGCGGTTCTATAAAGGATCAGGAAAGTATAGACTACTGCGATGCGCACGATATGGCGATGATGCTCACGGGAATCAGGCACTTTAAACACTAATATTAACGTATTCATAAGTTACAACCGCATAAAAAATGGGTCATAAGCCTGGATCAAAAGAGATCTCGTATTGTTGAACCAATGGATAATCGAACCTTAGATGCCTGACAACCACGCCACCCATTTAGTTATTGACGTAGGGAATACCCGTGTGAAAGCGGCGATTTTTACCGGGGATGAGTTGGTACAAAGGTTTACTTGGGAAAAGTGTTCAAAAGAGAACATTACCGCCTCCGTTGCCAACCATCGTGTCGAAAATGTCATCTTATCAGTGGTGGGTAGCCCTGTGGAGGATGAAACGGGAAAATGGCTGGCTGCAAATTATAAAATGCTGGAGCTTACGACCGATACGCCGCTGCCTTTCCAAAACCGGTATGCCACGCCGGCTACACTTGGCAAGGATCGGCTGGCAGGTGTCGCAGGCGCTTACGCGCGGTTCCCGGGGCAAAATTGCTTAGTCATAGATGCAGGCACCTGCATTACTTACGATGTACTGACGGCGGCGGGCGATTTTCTCGGAGGCAATATTTCGCCGGGTATCGGGTTAAGGTTCAATGCTTTGCCGGTCTTTACAGCCGGGTTGCCTTTGGTGCAGCCGGGACCGATGGACGGAGTATTGGGAAACAGCACCGAATCGGCGATCCGCAACGGCGTACAACTCGGAGCGCTACTGGAAATGGAGGGGCTGATTGAAATGATGCGGGGAGAATGGGATGAACTTAATGTACTTTTAACCGGCGGAGATGCCAATTTTTTTGTAAAAAAATTGAAAACGCCCATATTTGCAAATCCTGACTTAGTCCTTGAAGGGCTGAATAAAATTTTAGATTACAATGTTTAAAACCTGTAAAAGAGTAGTTGTTTCGACATTGCTTGGAATGTGTGTGCTGGCGCTTTCTGCGCAAAACGCTCAGGTACAACCCAAGGGCAACTCTCCCTACTCCCGCTTCGGGTTGGGAGACCCTGCCGTGCTCACTTTTGCAGGGCAGAGCGCTATGGGAGGTCTCGGCGCCGCATACAATGACCCCTTCTATATGAATATGACGAACCCTGCAGCCTTGGGTTCGCTCCTGGCAACCGACTTTGAAACGGCCTTTTTTGTCAAATATAGCGGATTGAGCGACGGCGATACTTCAGCGGGTTTGTGGAGTGGCAACCTCAGTTACTTAGCATTGGCATTCCCGTTGCTCAACCCCATCAACCGCACGTTGGACAAAAAATCGTCTGATATCGGTATCGGGATGGGTTTTGTGTTGCAGCCTTACGCCAATGTGGGGTACGATATATTTACAGAACAAGAATTCCCGGAGGTAGGCGCCGCCCGCACTACGTTCAAAGGCTCCGGAGGGTCGTACCGGCTGATGTGGGGCAATGGATTCAGATACAAGCGATTGGCTCTTGGCGTTAACCTGGGTTACTTGTTTGGAAAGGCATCCTACGACCGGACGGTAGAGTTTTCTGAAGTGGGCAGTGTTGCCTACATCACCAATTACCTCAATGAGCAGAGCGTAACCGGTTTTTTGTGGAATGCCGGCGCTCAAGTGACGGTACCGCTGGAAAAAAAGCAAGACAGCCGTGGGCGATTGCTTAAAGAAAAGAGTTTGATTTTCGGCCTTTACGGCAATTCCGCCACCGGATTCAGTACCATTGACAACCGCCTTGACACCCGCACCAATTTTGTTTACAATGACCGGGATACGCTGTTAATTCAGGATAATACCCGCAACTCCGGCGTTTTGCCTGGGGAGTATGCCTTCGGGATTACTTACACCGAGAGCAACAAACTCAAGTTGGGCATAGAGTACAGCGCCGCTTTCTGGAGCCAATACCGCAACGACGCCCGCGAAGAAACACTGTCTGACACCCGGCGCATTGCCGCCGGCGTTGAATACATACCCGACATCATCTCTTACAACAACTACCTCCGCCGGGTACGATACCGGGGCGGGGTCTTTTACCGCAGCGATCCTCGCACCGTAAACGGCCGGCAACTCAACGAATTCGGCCTGACATTGGGAATGGGGATGCCGGTTATTTTGCCCCGGCAGCAGACTTCTTTCATCAATCTGACTTTGGAAGGAGGTCGTTTCGGCGTCTCTTCCGCACTGCGGGAAACGTATGTAAGAATGACGCTCGGCTTCACGTTAAATGACAACTCTTGGTTTTTTAAACGCAAATTCAATTAAAACTATGAAAATCTTGCGCAATCTAATTTTGACAAGCCTGTTGGCAGGTATCTTTTACGCTCCGGTTTTCGGTCAATGCGAAAACTGGAACAATTCGCCTAAAAAGGAAGATGCTGAAAACGCTCACGTCAATTACCGTCAATATCTCAAAGGTAAAGATGTAGCAGAACTGGAAGCAATGGATGCTGAAAACTTCAAAGTTGCTTTTAGCGAATGGGAAAAAGCATACACCCTGGCGCCTGCTGCCGACGGGCAACGCCCCAGCCACTATCAGGATGGCAGGGTGCTGTACCGCGTCCTGTACAACAAAGCTACAGATGAAGCGAAACGCAAGGAGTATGCCGCTGTCATCATGCGTCTGTACGATGAGCAAATCAAGTGCTACCAAAACGAAGGCTACTTGCTCGGTCGTAAAGGCTGGGACATGTTTTACCTGCCGGAATACGGCCGTACCGAGGCGACTTACCAAACGCTGAAGAAATCGCTCGAACTGGGCGGCAACAGCTCGGAGTACATTATTTTCGACCCCATTTCCGAAATGGTGGTGCAGAAGTACCAAAATGGCGAAATGAGCAAAGAAGAAGCCCGCAACATCAACATCAAGCTGATGGAAGTGCTCGATCACAATATTGCCAACAATGCCCGCCTCAAGACTTATTATGAGACCACCAAAGTGCGGGCCGAAATTACCTTCAGCGCCATTGAAGACGAAATTTTCGACTGCGCCTATTTCAAGGATAAGTTGGTGCCTCAATACCGGGAAAACCCCGAAGACCACGAGGTGATCCGCTACATCTACAACAAATTGCGCCAACAGGGCTGTCCCGAAGAAGAAGCTATTATGGTGGAATTGAAAGACAAATACTCCGTCATTGCTTCGGCCATCAATGACAGCCTGCGCCAGACCTACTATGCGGATAATCCTGCCATCCACGCCAAAGACCTCTACGACGGCGGAGAATTTTCCAAGGCCATTGATAAATACCGCGAAGCAGCCGAAAAAGATGCCGACAACAGCAAAAAGGCAGAGTACTATCTCGCCATTGCTTCTATTCAGTTTCGGAAACTGTCGCAATACACTGCCGCCCGCGATAACGCACTGCGGGCAGCTCGCCTGCGCGGCGGCTGGGGCCAGCCCTACATGCTCATCGGCGATATGTACGCTACCTCGGCCCGCACTTGCGGCAACGACGGGTACACTCGCGGGTTGGCCGTGTTGGCTGCCATTGACAAATATGCTCAGGCCCGCAATAACGATTCCAGCGTAGCCGACGAGGCCAATCGCCGCATCGGGCGCATCAGTGGCGCCGTACCGAGTGGTGAAGACATTCACCTGCGCGGCAAAAGCGGAAAAACAGACGTTGTGCCTTGTTGGATAGGCGAGACGGTGAAACTGCCGAGCTTGTAATCCGGTTGAAGTAACTTAATTGAATTTAACAAAGATAAACAGGGGGCCGCGCCGGGTATAAGCCCTCGCGGCCCTCTGATATTTTGGCCTTTGGCGCCACAGGTATCAGATTGCGAACTCATCCTTAAAATCATTTGAACATGCGTGCGAAAACCTTTTGGATATTAGCCGGTATTGCGTTGCTCACCGTAGGTGCGTGCTCTCCTAAAACAGGTAAAATAATTGCCGAAGAAAAGGAGGAGCCTAAAAAGCCGACGCCTTCTGTTTTGGACGAAAGGCTCAGCCCTTGCGCTAAATTTACCGATGCGCCCAGCCGGGAAGACGCGGAAACCAACTACGTCCTCTACCGGGACTTTCTCAAAGCCAACGACTGGGACCAGGCATACGATTATTGGAAAAAAGTATTTGCCGTAGCCCCTGCCGCCGACGGGCTGCGCAACACCATTTTTGCTGACGGAGTCCGGTTTTACGAACACTTCATGAGGCAAACGACCGACTCTCTTCAAAAAGAGGAATACATAGACCGCATCTTCGCCATTTACGACGGCATTGACAGTTGCTATCACGACGGCGGTTATGCGCCGGGGCGCAAGGCTTTCGACCTGTACTACGCCTACCCGCACCGGGCGACTAAAAAGGAAACCTACGAACTTTTTAAAACGGCCATAGCCAAAGACACCAATGTGTTGCGCGATTTCATCATCAACCCCTTCACGGCATTGCTCACTGAAATGCACGAGACAGAACAGATCGGCACGCCGGAAGCGGAAAAATATGAAAAACTGATTCGTGCCTCCCTGGCCAAAGGGCTGGCCAACTGCAAAGGAACGGAATGCGAACGCTGGAAAATCATACAGGAATATGTGCCCGTGCGCTTAGAGTATTTCGAAACGGTGAAGGACTTCTACGATTGCAATTATTACAAGGCCAAGTACTACAGTGAATTTGAGGCAAATCCCGACGATTGCGATGTGCTGCGAAATGTGTACAGCTACCTCCGCTGGGCTGGATGCGACGACGACGACCCGCAATTGGTGGCCCTTATCAAAAAAGGAAATGAATCTTGCGTAGAGCGCGAAAGAGGTCCCGCCTCGCTCGCGTATGAGTGCCTGCGCAATGCCAACTACCGTTGTGCCATTGACGGCTTCACCAAAGCGGCCGCTGAAACGAACGACCCGGTGCAAAAAGCCGAGTTCCTGCTCACGGCGGGGAAGGTTTATTATGCGCACCTCAAGGACTTTTCCCGCGCCCGACAGCTCTTTTTGCAGGCGGCCGATGCGCGTTCCAACTGGGGCCAACCCTACTTGTGGATCGGAAGGCTCTACGCCTCCAGCGGCCCCTTGTGCGGCCCCGGCAGAGGCTGGGACAGCCAAATCGTTGTGTGGCCCGCCATTGACAAATGGAACCAGGCCAAGCGCGTGGACCCTTCTGTGAGTGCCGAGGCCAACCGTTTTATAACGCAGTATGAGCAGTACATGCCCGATAGATCAGAGATATTCTCCCGCCTGCTCAAGGAGGGCGATTCTTTTACGGTAGGTTGCTGGATTCAGGAACGCACCACCGTGCGGGCGGCGAAGCAGTAATCACTTGTTTTGCAGGGGAAAGAACAGGAGACGTCTCGGGTTTTGCAAATAACCGCGCAGCAATCAAATTAGGACTTACATCAACAGCCTCCCCGCCGCCATATACCTCTGGGAGGTATTGTTGGACGGGGTGTGCCGGAGGAGGCGAAGCATCCGACGACAGACTCCGTGAACTCTTTTGGGTCACACCGAGCCTGCCGACAAGGCAGGGAGTCATAATTCCCCGCCTCCGGCGGGATGTGATTCTCTTTATTGCTCCGCAATTGCATCCAATGTTAATTTTTATATCCTGCCTTGCATCTCCCATTTTATTCCCCGTTATTTGCCTTTGGCAATAACTCATTTCTTTCACTACAAACCTTACCAAACATGGAACAAAAAGTTCACTCCACACCCAAAATACGGAAACACCCTGTTAAGAGGGGGGGGGGGAGAGGTAACCCAAACCTTTAAACTCCTCTTAGCCATGACAATTGCCGTTACCCTGCTCTCCGCCTGGTATTTTCGCCCGGCAATGCCTGTATATGAAGATACGCTGTGTGAGATCAATGCCTCTTTTGTACCCGATGTGATAATCGGTGCAGATGTGTCAAGTAATACCTTGGTATCCAATCTGGGCGTGTCGGGGTATATAGGCCAAAGCATTCAGATCAACGGAACCTTAATAGTGGATGCCTCCTCTTTTTTCTTTTGGAACTGCCGGGTTCGAATAGCGCCCGAAGGACGGATCGTAATATGGACGGGCCGCCAACTGAGCGGCTTGCAATCGGATTTTTTTGCCTGCGAACAGATGTGGAAAGGAGTAGTACTGCTCGGCTCGGCCAAGCTCTTTTTACTCAATTGCCAGATTGAAGACGCTCAATATGCCGTGCATGTGCGAGGCGCAGCCGAACTCAGTTTGGCTGGAAATACGCTCAATCGCAACCATAAAGGTATTTTTATTGACCCCAGCCAGCCCTCGCTTCCAAATGCCGTGAATGTCGTTGCATTTGAAAACAATACGTTCACTTGCACGGCCCCTCTCAATGCTCCTTACCCCGGGCAACCCGACCCCGGCCCTGTTTCTTACGCCGGTATTGATGTAGCAAATTGTTCCATTACCCTCGGAAGTGAAACCTTCACCAACACCTTCACTCGAATGAAACGCGGTATTACGGCCAAGAATGCGATTGTTGGCGTACGCAATTGTTTGTTTTTGGAAATGGAAGATCACCCGGGCGATGGAGATTCTTTTGGGATATATGCAGAGAATGGCACACTTATCGTCACGGGAGGTCGGCCACTATCAAGTTTGTTTAGAAACTGCGGTGATTATGGCATTTATACGCTCGGCACAAATTTGGGCGTAGAACGATGCGAATTTCGAGCATTTAACCGGACGGGAATTTTTTCCGGCCATAACCTAACCGGGCAGCAGATCAATATATCTACCAACCGTATATATATGGAGGACAATTGCGTAACGGGTATTGAAATTGAGCGTCCGATGGCTTTTCCGGGGGCGCAATGTGATGTACTTAATAACACAATCTCGATAGATAATACTTTCAATGCAATCGCAGGCATTAACGTGATAAATCCGGTTGGTATTTCCGCCGGCCATACGGTTTGGATTACAAACAATACGATCCATATAGTTACTATGACGGACCGTTTGGTAGGTATTCAGGCAGAAGGAAACCTTGCCGGAAACTTCAAGATACTCCACAATAAAGTCTTTTTTTCTACTGCCGACACACAGGGGGGAGATTGGGGTATTGGTCTTCAGTTGGCAACTGAAGGAGGGAATGAAATTACACAAAACATTGTGGAAGGTCCTCTTGGGCCACCTTATAAGTCCTACTGTGCCGTTCATGTAGGAAGAAGCCCAAACACCCAGTTGTGCGGGAACTCCGTGAACGGGACTTACCATGGATTTCACTTTGTTAGTAACAACTTACAAAGCAATTTTGCCTCCAATATCATCGGCAGCCACAGTATAGGGCTGCAAATAGATGGCGACGGCAATGACGCCGGCATCGGAGAGCAAGATCGAAAGCATAATACATGGATTGCTCCCCCATGGGGCTATGCTGAATGGGCTGCCCGATGCCAGACGTCATCACCGGGAGCATCAAGGTTTCTTGTAGAAGAAAATGATCCATCACTGATCCCTGTCCCCCGAGATCCACCAGGAGAGGAATGGTTTAAAGTTGATGAGGGGGATATTGACTGGTGTTTTGCTTCTCGCCCGGCGGAACCGTTTGGCCCCGTGGAAGTAGGCTTACTAAGCGGGAGCTTATCCTTGCCCCCAATAAAGGATTGGGAGTACAAATTCCGGCTGATGCGCAAACTTCTGCTTCAGCCGGATGTCCAGTTATCAGGCACTTCGGCGTCTGACTTCTTAGACGCCCATGCCAACACAACTGCCGGACGGCTGGCTTTGGCTGAGGTCATGATGTTACAAGCTCTTCTACTCCCTGATACTATACAGCAGGCGTTGAGCAGCCTGCACGAGAATGCAAGCACCCTCACTGACAGTATTTTCATCATAGAAGATGCCCTGTCGCCGCTCGGTCAGGATACAGTGTTCAACGAAGCGCTCGCTGCGGCCAAAGGGCCTCTGCTCGAACAATTGGAAACGCTTCGCTTGCAAGAACAACAGATAAAAGCCTCTTTGGACGCCGTTCGCTTGCCTTTACTGCTATATGCATCGGCTTACAATGCAACCATACCAGTCAGTGCCCTTTGGGAGTTAAACCGCAGGACGTTAAATGAGTATCTCATACAAAGAGCGATTTCAACGAACGGTGCTGCTATTGGGGATGCATTGGTCGAATCATTGGCGTTGCAAGACCCCGATGTGGCCGGAGAAGCCGTATATATATTCCGCAGTTTTGTTCGAAATCCTGTATTGAAGGCACTTTGGGGTGATGTGCATCATCCGGCCGTTTCTCCTCCCATGCTATTTTCAGCCGAGCGAACCGATGCGCTTAGGGTATGGCCCAATCCGGCCACGGATCGGTTCAATGTGCAAATATCTGGCCAAAGTTCCGGCCATCTGAGCATTTATGATGTTTGGGGACGCAAGCGGTATGAACGCATCTGGCAGGAAAATGAAATTTCCGGTCCGCTTGAAATAATACTCCCCGACAGACAATCCGGCCTCTATTACTGCGTCCTTCGCACCAGTTCCGGCGAACTGCGTTCCATTCCTGTAATCATTCGATGATTGTTCACTCTGCAGACGTTACGAGTTCCTGCGTAGCGCTTGATCTAATTCCTGTAACACATGAAGGCATTTCTTTGTATATATTTTTCTTTTTGTGCATTGTATGTATGCGCACAGGATAAATACGACTATATCTGGGTAGGTGGCTACGGCAACGTAACACAGCCGGAGTACAACACTCCTGAGCGACTTCAGGGAGGTATTTGGATTGACTTCCATCAAAAACCGCTGGAAGTATCCTATTTCACTATACCCATCAATATGGATGGCCACTCCAGTATCTGTGATCAAGACGGCCAATTTTTGTTCTATTCAGACGGCTGCGTGGTGGTCAATCGCGACCATGAGATTATGGTCAACGGGCATGGCATTGAGGCCGGAACTTTCCCCAGTGTGGACAAGTGTAAGAACAGTTTCAATGATCAGGAAGTGCTGGCGTTTCCTTCTTTTGACGAAAGCCCACACTTGTATTATCTTTTTCATGTCGGCTCTTATCTTCCGGGCATTGGTCAGCGGGTGATCAAGAAGTTATATCTGTCGGTAATTGACATGTCCGCAGAGGGCGGCCTGGGGCGTGTGGTGGAAAAGAACAGGCTGATCGGCAGTGGTTACATTACAGGGCAGATTGCTGCCACGCGCCATGCCAACGGCCGTGACTGGTGGATTGTAACACCTTTGGTCAACTCAACCGAATATGCCCGTTGGTTATTTAGCCCCCACGGAGTGGATGGCCCTCATATACAGGACACCGGGGCCTGGTGGAGCAACAATCACAGCAGAGGGCAGGCCGCTTTTTCGCCCGACGGAAGCAAGTATGCCCGAACTAATTTTGCCAACGGCCTGCATTTATTAGATTTTGATCGTTGCAGCGGCCTGTTTACTAATTTTTTACATATACATAAGACAGCATTACCTGACAACGAAAACGGTTCCGCCGGGGTGGGTTTCAGCTCATCTTCACGTTACTTGTACCTCTCATGGGGGCGTAAGCTGTTTCAGTACGATCTCACGGCCTCCAAAATACCTGCCTCGCGTCTCAATGTGGGCCAATCCTGGAATGCGTCAATATATCAACAACGTTTAGGGCCGGACGGGAAGATATATATGAGTTCTTCGGGCACGATTCCCTTTATGCATGTTATTCACGAACCCAATAAGCGAGGTGTAGCCTGCGGCTTTGAGGAGTCGGGGTTGGTACTGCCTGCACGGCGTGGATGGCACATGCCGAATATACCTTGGTACAGGCTGTACGAATTGCCCGGCAGCCCCTGCGATACGCTGGGCATACGGCTCAGTCGGCCTCTGCCGGGCGCGGAAATAAAAGTGTATCCCAACCCGGCAAGCCATGAACTGCGTGTAGTAATACCGCAGGTATGGAGCGGGCAGGCGCTTCAGTTTCGAATGTACGATGCGCTCGGCAGGCCGCTGAGCCACATCCGATGGGACGGCTTCCCTTTCGACATCACCATTGACGTCAGCAGCCTCCCCGCCGCCATGTATTTCTGGGAGGTATTGTCGGGCGGGGAGCGTCTGGGGCAGGGCAAGGTGGTGGTGGCGAGGTGAGGCTTATTCAGCGCTTCTTCCCTGTATCCACTATGTGGAAGCCCAATCGTTAGTTGACGAGTGCAATATCGAAGCCCGCTTCCTCTACGGCGGCAATGATTTCTTCCGCAGTCACGGCATCGCCGAACACGGTCAGTATCTTATCAGGATCGGCCGTATCTACTTCCCAACGCTCTATGCCGGGCACCTCATTGAGAAAGCCGGTGACCGTGCGAATGCAGTTCTGGCAGTTGATGGTCGTTTTGAATTGATTCACGGTACGAGTATTTTTTTTCTGTAATAATTTCAGTACAGTTCTGTGCTTAGTGAAGGGGTGACTGCGGGTGTAAATCCTTGCTGAGTCACCCCTTCACTACTCTGTCAACACTGTACTCCGGCCATTCAGGCAGCCTGCAAAAATTCGATTTACACCTCTCTTCCCCAGCTCGTGCCCTCCTTGCCGTCTTTGAGTTGGAGGCTCAGGGCTTTGAGCGCGTCGCGTATTTTGTCGGAAGTACCCCAGTCCTTGCGGGTGCGCGCTTCGGCGCGAATGTCTATGATGAGCTGCATCAGTCCGTCTAAGGTGCCGTCGTCGCCATCGGCGGCATCATCGTTTTGCAGGCCGAATATGCCGAAGATGAACTCCTGAAACAATTGTTTGAGTCGGTCGAGGGTATCGGGGGCGACTTGGTCAAGCGATAATTGGCCGCCTTTGAGCGCATTGATGCGGCTCACCAATTCGAATATGCGGGCCAGCGCTTTGGGCGTGTTGAAGTCGTCGTTCATTTCGTCTGCTACGCCGGCCATGAGTTCGAGCAGTTCGGCGTCGAGCGCACCGGGTTGAGCGTCGGGCAGTGCCTGAAGCGATTGCAGGGTTTTATGGCCGTCCATGAGGCGGCGGAATCCTTTATCGGCTGCTTGCAGGGCTTCGTCGGTGAGGTCGAGGGTGCTGCGGTAGTGGGTTTGGAGCATGAAGAAGCGCACCACCATCGGGCTGTATCCTTTGGTGACGTGCGCGCTGTCGCCGGCAATCAGTTCATGCGGAGAAATGGTATTGCCGTCGCTTTTCGACATTTTTTTGCCGTTGAGTAGCAGCATGTTAGTGTGCATCCAATAGCGGGCGCCCTTGCATTGGCAGGAGCCGAAGTTTTGGGCCACCTCGTTTTCGTGGTGCGGAAATTTGAGGTCGTTGCCGCCGCCGTGCAGGTCAAATTCGGCGCCGAGGTATTTGGTGCTCATGGCCGAGCACTCTAAATGCCAGCCGGGGAAGCCTTCGCTCCAGGGCGAGCGCCAGCGCATGATGTGTTCCGGCGAGGCTTTCATCCAGATAGCAAAGTCGGCGGGATGGCGTTTTTCGCTTTGGTTTTTGAGATTGTCGCGCGATTCGGCCATGAGTTCTTCCACGTTGCGGCCCGAAAGCGTGCCGTATAGGCCGGTTTGCTGCATGAATTTCAGGGTGTCAAAATACACAGAGCCGTTGACCTCGTAGGCATAGCCGTTTTTCAGAATGTCCTGCACCATTTCTATTTGTTCGGGAATATGGCCGGTGGCGCGTGGTTCGATACTGGGCGGCAGGACGTTGAAAATGCGCATCATTTCATGAAAGCCCACGGTGTATTTCTGTGCCACTTCCATGGGCTCCAACTGCTCCAATCGGGCGCCTTTGAGCATGCGGTCTTCGCCGTCGTCGAGCAGGTGGCCCACATCGGTGATGTTGCGCACATAGCGCACGCGGTAGCCTAAGTGCGTCAGGTAACGATAAATGACATCGAAGCTGATGAAGGTGCGGCAATTGCCGAGGTGTGCATCATAATATACGGTAGGGCCGCACACATACATGCCCACATAGCCTTCCTTCAGGGGTTGGAACGTTTCTTTTTCTCGCGAGAGGCTGTTGTACAATTTCAGTTCGTTGCTCATTCATTATAGTTTATCGGCCTGCGGCCTGTAAGCGGCTTCTATCCGGCGCCGGGCTGCAAAAGTACGGCAGTTTACGACGAAAGGCAAATGAACAGGCAAATGATTGTTATATCTTTACCCCAAAATCAAAACGGCATGCAATATTATTTCGGACTCATCCTGATAGCGGTGCTCTCGGCGAGCCGCTGCGACAAACCCGCCGCTACCGGTATGATGGAAGTGCTTCAGTTTGGGAGCAATCCCGGCGCCTTACAGTGCTACGAATACATACCCGAAGGCCGCTTGCGCAAAGTACCTTTAGTGGTGGTGTTGCACGGCTGTGTGCAGGATGCGCAGGAAATGGCTCGTCTCACGGGATGGAACAGCCTGGCCGAGCAGGAGAAATTCATCGTATTGTATCCGCAGCAACAGGCGGCCAACAACCTCAACCGCTGCTTCAACTGGTATCAGGCCGACGACATTGCCAAAAACGCCGGCGAAGCGCTCTCCATCCGGCAGATGATTGACCACGCGCGCGCCAGGCATTCGGTGGATGACGCGCGCATTTTTGTCACCGGCATGTCGGCAGGCGGCGCTATGACAGCGGTCATGGCGGCGATCTATCCCGAAATATTTAACGGCAGCGCAGTGTTGGCCGGGGTGCCCTACGAGGCGGCTACCAATCTCGGCAGCGCACTGCTCGCTATGGGAGGCAACGTGACCCACAGCCCCGAAGCTTGGGCGGAAAAGGTGCGTCGTCAAAACCCCGACTACGCCGGCCCTTACCCGCCCATTGCCATTTTTCACGGTACCGACGATCCCCTCGTGAAGATTGCTAATGCCGGAGAACTCGTGAAGCAATGGAGCAACCTGCTTCAGGTGGGCGATGTAACCGCTACGGAAGTTCCCAATTTTGAAGGAAATACCTCCGTGACCGCCACCACCTGGGCGCGTAACGGCAAACCGGCCATCGTGCGCTACGACATTGCCGGCCTGGGCCACGCCATTCCGGTGGACGCCGGCGCCGGTCCCCGGCAGGGCGGCGAAACAGCTACTTATGCCAAAGACCTCGATTTTCATTCCACCTGGTGGGCCGCCCATTTCTTCGGCATTGTCCGTTGATTGTTTACTTTTGTCAAAATAGAACTTCCTGCTCATGTATCCCGATCTCTCCTACGTCTTTCACGATCTGTTCGGTACCGCTACCGACAACTGGGCCTCCATCTTCAAGGTGTATGGCATTTTTTTGGTGCTGGCGGTGCTCGGCGCGGCGCGCATTTTTTATGTGGAATTGCGCCGCAAAAGCCGGGAAGACATTTTTCAACCGCTCCGTGAGCAGATAAAAGAAGGCGGCCCTGCTACCCGAAACGACTACATTTCCTCGGCGCTGTGGGGCTTTTTGTTGGGGTTTAAAATCCCTTACATCGCCATGCATTTTGAAGAATTTCAGGCCGATGCCGCAGCCATCTTATTTTCGCTCAAAGGCGTTTGGTGGGCCGGAATCGCGGGTGCGATCATTTCTGTTGCGTCAAAATATTGGTCCACCCGCCGCAGCGTGGCCGTGATGAAAACCGTGGACCTTTACCCCCACGACCGCATCGGCGAAATCACCGTCATTGCCGCTGTTGCCGGGGTCATCGGCGCCAAAGTGTTTTCCATTCTCGAAGACCCCAAGCCTTTTTTTGCCGACCCGGCGGGCACGCTCTTTTCCGGCGCGGGCCTTACCATTTACGGCGGTCTCATCTTCGGATTTTTGGCGGTGTGGTATTATCTGCGCAGCAAAAAAATACCCGTGCTGCCCGCCATGGACGCCGTGGCGCCGGCCCTCATTATCAGCTACGGCATCGGGCGGCTGGGCTGCCATTTTTCGGGCGACGGCGACTGGGGCATTGCCGCAGGGCCGCAGCCTGCATGGTGGTTCCTGCCCGACTGGCTGTGGAGCATGGACTATCCGCGCAACATCATCAACAGCGGCGTACTTATGGACGACTGCGTGGGGCAGTATTGCCGCCGTCTGGCAGAACCGGTTTTTCCCACTTCTATTTACGAAACTGTTATGGCTTTGGCCATCGGCGGCATCTTGTGGGCTTTGCGCAAGCGCCTCCGCGTACCGGCCACCCTGTTTTTTGTGTATCTCGTTTTCAACGGATTGGAGCGCTTTTGGATTGAAAAAATACGCGTCAATGAGCAGTATGAGGCCGTAGGGCTTACCCAGGCGGAGTTGATCGCCACGGCACTTTTTTTTATCGGATTGGCCGGCGTGGTTGTTTTAAATTGGAAGAAAAAATCATGACCGAATGGAACAGTTTCTAAACTACAAACTTGTCGAAATTGGAAAGTTGGTGCTCTCTGTGTACCACATCACCGGGCTTATCATACTGATTCTCGTTACGGGCTTAGCGCTTTGGGTAGTGCGAAAATCGGTCTATCGCTCCAACCGCTTCAATGAGGGAAAAAAATATTCTATCTATCAGATCATCAAGTACCTGTTGATTGTAATAGTCGTGGCTGTCGGCCTGAATTTTGTCGGGGTGGATGTCACGGTTTTTGTAGCCGGCTCGGCGGCTCTGTTGGTGGGTCTGGGTCTGGGCGTTCAGAACCTGTTCAATGACTTTATCTCCGGTATCATCATTCTTTTTGACAGCACCGTGAAAGTGGGCGATGTGATAGAAGTGAACGGCGTGGTGGGCCAGGTGATGCACATCGAATTGCGAACCACTACCATCAGAACCCGCGAAGACACCTACATCATCCTGCCCAACTCTTACCTCACCGGTAATCAACTCAGCAACTGGACGCACGAAAACGTCACCTCCCGCTTCGACGTGAAAGTGGGCGTGGACTACAGCTCCGATGTTGATTTGGTGATGAAACTCATCGCGGATGCGGCCAAAGGGCACCCTGCTGTGAAGCATAACCCGGAGCCGAAAACACAGTTTGTCAATTACGGCGATTCCTCGGTAGATTTCCGCGTGCTGTTTTATTCCGACGAGGTGTTCCGTATTGAGACCATCAAAAGCGAGATTCGCGTCAAAATATGGCACAAATTTAAGGAGCACGGCATCAGCATTCCATTCCCGCAACGCACCATACACTTTGCCAATCAACCGCCCGCTCCTCCGCAAGAGTAAAAAAACCTGCTTATGAATACCTTCCCGATTTTGCTGCGCAGCATCCTTTTTACAGCCGTTTTATGGCTGACGACCGCCGCCGGTCTCGCCCAAACGGACGAACAAATCGCCGGCCTCTGGCAGGGCGCCATTGACGTGCCGGGTATGAAGCTGGAACTGTCGGTGGCCTTCAACCGCAAAGACGGCGCCTGGGCCGGCTCCATGAACATACCGGTGCAAAACCTGCGCGACATGGCCTTGGACGAACTGCGCATTGAGGGCGGAGCAGTGGAGTTTAAGCTCTCGAAAGTGCCCGGAAATGCTTCTTTTTCCGGCCGGTTTGAAAACGAATTCACCGAAATACGCGGCGATTTCCGGCAATCGGGCATGAACCTCCCGATGTACCTCGTGAAGGAAAGCGCCGCCCAAAGCGCCGCAGAAGCCGCCCGGCTGGCCGTCGCGCTGGAGCGATTCCGGGTGTTGGCCGATTCACTGCGGCAACTGCGTTCCGTGCCGGGGCTGGCCGTCGGCATCTACAAGGACGGGAAGGTGATCTTTTCGGAAGGCTTCGGGTTCCGCGATCAGGAGGCCCAACTGCCCGTCACGCCCGCCACGCTTTTTGCCATCGGTTCCAGCACAAAGGCGTTTACGGCTGTCGGCCTGGCCATGTTGGTAGAAGATGGAAAATTGGAATGGGATAAGCCCGTGATCAACTATCTGCCGGATTTCAAACTCATGGACGATTTCGCTACCCGCGAAATGACGGCCGTTGATTTGCTCACCCACCAATCGGGCCTGCCCCGCCACGACCTGATGTGGTACGGCTCCGGGTTTTCCCGCATGGAGATTTTTGAGCGTCTGCGCCACCTCGAGTCCAATAAAAGCTTCCGTTCCGCTTGGCAATATCAAAACCTCATGTACCTCACGGCCGGCATACTCGCCGAGCGCATCAGCGGACAAAGCTGGGAGGACTTCACCCGCGAGCGCATCTTCAATCCGCTCGGCATGGAGCATTCCTTCTTTGCTCACAAAAACGTACCGAAAGAATTGCCCCTGGCACAGCCCTATCGCAAAACCGAAAAAGAGGAAGTGCTGCTCATGCCGCATCGCGACATCTACGCCATCGGCCCGGCAGGCTCCATCTATTCCAATGTGGAAGACATGCTGCAATGGGTGCAATTTCACCTACACTCCGGCAAAGTGGGCGACAAACAAGTGCTGCCGGTCACGGCGGTGCAAAAACTGCACAGTCCGCATAAAGTGATAGAAAACAGCACTTCGCCGGCAATGCCGGAATTGTCAAATTCGAGCTACGGATTGGGTTGGTTCGCCATGCGCAACAAAGACTTGGACGTGGTGCATCATGGCGGCAATATTGACGGGTTCTCGGCGCTCGTGTATCTCCTTCCGGGCAAAAACACCGGTATGGTTTTTCTTACCAACCTCAACGGTAATCCCCTGCCCGGCTTGTTGGCCCGTTACGCCACCGACCTCCTCTTCGACCGCGAACCCATTGACTGGTACGCCCGCGCTTTCGGCGACGGCAACGCAGAAACACCTGAAAAAGAGGACGCAAAACCCACTCCCGGTACAAAACCCAGCCGTGCGCTTAAAGAATTTGCCGGGCGGTACGAGCATCCCGGCTACGGCATCGTGGAACTGAAAATGGAAAAAGACAGCTTGCAGTTTGCTTTCAATACGTTTCGCGGCAAGCTCCGGCACTGGCATTACGATGTTTTTCAGGTGCGGTTTGAAGAATTTGGACAAGACATGTTCGTCACGTTCTATTCCGGCAAAGACGGCGTGGTGAATCGCCTCGGCGTACCCCTCGAAGGGGCGTTGGATGAAGACATCCACTTCGCTAAACTTCCGCCCGACTTGCTCAGCAATGCCGCCTACGTTGCCTCCATCATCGGGCAATACGAGGCCGATGCGTTCAGTGTTTCTATCGAAATGAAGCAGGATAAGCTGTACAGCGTCATCGTGGGGCAACCCGAACTCGAATTGATACCCATCAAAGAAAACTGGTTCAGCATCAAAGGGTTGAACGGCTTTTCCGTGGAGTTTGTGTTTGAGAAAGACAAAAGCAAAGCCGCCACGGTGAAGTTTCATCAGCCCAACGGCGTGTTTCCCGCCAAGCGGAAAGGCTAAGGCCGTATGGGGTAGAAATGCAGTTTTTCGCCCACGCAGCGGATGGCGGCCCGCGTCTTCTCCTTTTGTTCGGGTGAAAGTACGATGGTGTGTTTGTGGTCTTTGTAATTGATCCGGATTTTGTCAATGTAGTGCTCTGCCATGAGGTAGAAATACTCCACGGGGGTCACGCAGGTGTGGGTATAAATGCGTAGGAGGGTTTTTTCGTCTATGTAGCCCCGGTCGGAATAATGCATGATTTCGAGTAGCGTACCGTTGGAGAGGATGATGTAAATATTGTAGCCGTCGTCAATGCTGTAGTAGTCGCGCTCGGCGGCGGCAATGGTGAGAAAAAACACCCCCAACGTATCGTTTTCCGTAAAGCTGAACAACACCTTGGCCTCTTCCACCAGTGTGACCCCGTCAACGGTTTTGTAATTGCTCGGTATTAAATAACCGATAGATACCGGCTCCGCTACCACAAGCCGGGTACTGTCGAATTCGTCAACGGTTTCAATCGCTATTTTGCATTGACCGGCAGCGGCTATATGGAATGCCATCCACAGCAACGGCAACAAAAGTATATGCTTCATAGGAGCGGCTTTTTTTTACAAAGGTAAAGAAAATCGGGGAATGCATCGCCCGCGCAGCGTCTCGCTCAGCTGCTACTCTGTCCGTTCTTCGCAAAATCTTAGGGCATTCTTATTTCATTCTAACATATAGTACAGCGCTTATCCCTAACTTTGCCCGCTGATAGAATGCGGTCCGCTTCAGGCTGCTCTTCAAACATCGTTTTTCTGAATTCCACCCTACAAAAAGTAATCTCTATGAAAATGCAGTTCCCGTCCACTTATGGTTTGTTCATTGCGGCCGTATTACTTCATGCTGCTCTTTTTCTGGCTGCTCAGGAAGACACCATGACGATTTACGACCTGAAAGCCGTGCAGGTAGCGTCTTTCAAAGTGGCGCCCTCCGTGGTAAAAAGTTTGCCGCCCATTCAGGGCATGAACATTGCTGCCGGCCGCCGCAATGCGGTGGTGCAGGTGGCCGATTTGCCGTTCAACTACGCCCAGCGCAATGCCCAACAGGTGTTTGCCAAAGTGCCCGGCGCGATGGTGTATGATATGGACGGGGCCGGCAATCAGGTCAACGTGGCCCTGCGCGGCCTGGACCCTCACCGCTCCTGGGAACTCAACGTTCGACAAGACGGCATCCTGACCAACTCCGATATGTACGGCTACCCGGCCAGCCATTACAGCGTGCCGATGGAGGCCGTGGAGCGCATTGAGCTACTCAGCGGCACAGCGGCCCTCGGCTACGGCGCACAGTTCGGCGGTATGATCAATTATGTGACCAAATCGGCCGATACCACCCGGAGTTTCGCTTTACAAAATATCACTACCGCCGGTTCTTACGGCTTGTTGAGCAACTATACTTCGGCAGGCGGCAAAACCGGCAACGTAGAATACTTCGGCTACTACCAC
The DNA here is from genome assembly GCA_019638385.1 of Saprospiraceae bacterium. Lineage (GTDB taxonomy): Bacteria > Bacteroidota > Bacteroidia > Chitinophagales > Saprospiraceae > UBA2329. The sequence goes on from JAHBTW010000018.1 coordinate 80,424, forward strand.
CGCCGAAAAGTGGACGGTTATCGCGACATGGCGCAGTCTTCCTCGGAGGCATTTTTGCTCAAAGCCGCCACGAATTTGGGCGCGCGATTGCGCTTACAGGCATCTTTTGGCCGCTCCACCTATTTGTACCGGATGCCCGGCCCGCTCAATGATGAAATGTTTGAGCAAAACCCCCGTCAGGCTACCCGAAGCAGAAACTGGTACAGCCCCGACATCTACATCCCGTCGTTGCGCTTAGAATGGGACCTCGGCGCCCAAACCCGTATGGAGTTTTTGTCTTCCGCCGTATTCGGTTCCCGCAACAGCGTGATGTTCATCGGCTTTGCCAATGTGCCCGACGGCATAGACCCGGGTACGGGAGATTTCAAAAACCGGCAGGTGGACATTGACCTGTTCAAGAGTTTTACACAAGAATTGCGCATCAAACACAGCTATAAATTGCTGAACGGGTTGCCCTCCACCCTCGTAACAGGCGTGCAACGGATGGACAACGATCTCCACCGCCGCCAGCTCGGAAAAGGCACAACCGGCATTGATTACGATCTCAGTACCCTTGACGAATGGGGCCGGAACATGCACTTCCGCACCCAAAACACCGCCGTGTTTGCAGAAAACCTGTTCCAGATAGCGCCCCGGCTGATGCTCACGCTCGGCGCCCGGTATGAAATCGGCGCTTCCGCGCGATCCGGGTTCATTCGCTATTTACCCTCTGAAGACATTCCGCTCGATCTGGAGCGCAACTTCGTCCTGTTGGGCGCGGCTGCACAGTACCAACTCGGAACGGGAAACCGGCTCTTCGGAGGCTTTTCACAATCTTACCGGCCCGTTATTTTTGCCGATGTCATTCCGCCCAATGTGTTGGAGCGCACCGACCCCGATATGCAGGACGCCTTCGGGTACAATGCCGAAATAGGTTGGGAAAACTATGCCGCCGCCGGCCTGCGCTATTCGATCACCCTGTTCCGAATGGACTACAACAACCGCATCGGAAGCATACTTACCAATGACGGCATGGGCAATACCTTTCTGCTAAAAACCAATACGGGCAATACCCTCACCCACGGAGCAGAGTTGTATGCCGAATATCAAAAGCCGATTGGCGCCAACGCCTTTTGGTCGCTGTTTACCTCCACGGCCTTTATAGATGCCTACTACCGCGAAGGCACGCTGACGCTGAATGACCAAAATGTGGACATCAAAGGCAATAAACTGGAAGGCGTGCCTGTCTGGACGAGCCGCAACGGCCTGCGCGCCGGCTACAAAAAATGGAGTCTCCTGCTCCAATATTCCTTTGTAGAAGGTCACTATGCCGACGCATTTAACACGGAACAGCCCAGCCCCAACGGCGCGCGCGGCTATGTGCCGGCATACAGCTTGTGGGACCTCAATTTTTCGTTTCGACCCAGTGCGCAAGTGCGTTTCCACGGCGGCATCAGCAACTTGGCCAACCGACAGTATTACACCAAACGACCGGTGGGGTACCCCGGCCCGGGTATTTGGCCCTCTGACGGGCGAAATTTCTTCCTGACTTTGGAAACCAATTTTTAAAATTGCCGCTCAAATTCAGGCACACATGAAAAATGTATGGATTCCGGCACTGTCCTTTGTTCTTTTGGCAGCAGGGGTATTGGCATGCGAAAAGAACCGGCCTGGCAGCCCGAAAATCGGCGATTTTGTCTTTTACGATTATGAAGTGCGGCAAGGCGATGCGCTCGTCTTTTCGGCAGTAGAAGAACCCGGCGATACTGCGGAAGCATTTGTGGAAGACCCTGAGCGCGTTGCCGGTTCGCCCTGGCAGGAGGCGCTGATGAAACAGTTGCTTCGCATGGCGCCGGGCGACAGTATTCGGTTTGCTATCGGAAAAGAGCAGGAAGGATTTTTGCGGCTACACCGCTTTGTGGCGCAAGAGGATTATCCCAAATACATAGCAGAGGGCGACCGGCGGCGGGCAGCTTTTGAGGCGCGATTGGAGGAAATCAAGGCGGAAATGGCTTCCTTGAGCGCCGGCTATGCAGCCCGTGCAATGCAGGTAGCCGATTCTACGGCCCGATATGCAGAACGCTTGCGTGCCGGCGAATTGGACGAACAACTTCAGCCCCTGGCATCCGGTATTCGCTACCTGCTTTTGGAGGAGGGCGCCGGCGCTACGGCTAATAAATCCTCCTCCTGGACCTGGGTGCATTTCTGCTCAATGTTGTCTGATGGCCAATCGGTATTCAACACCTACGCCGAAAAGCCGGTAGTGGTGAATCGCCGGGGCGCGCTCTTAGGCCCCTGGTTGGAAATAGCCGTCACCCGGTTGCCGGAAGGCAGCAGGGTATTGCTGGTGGTGCCGCCTACACTGGCCCTTGAGGGCGGCAGTGTTGCGCAAAGCGCAGCCGGCGGCGACGATTTGATTGTATTGATGGAAATCGCGCGGGTAAACAACATGTAAAACCGGGCTGCTCCGTCAATGGTGATGCCCCGGCTCGTAAATGAGGCGCAAAAAGGTACTGAACCGTTGATTTTCGCGCGCCACGGGAATGCCCGTCACGATACCGATCATGAGGTTATCGGCCAGGCTCACGCGCATTTGCGGCCGGATGATCATGTCGAAATCGCCCTTTCCAAATTCTTTGTTGAATTCCACGCCGATAAAATTGCGTGTGCCGGGTATCATGTAGTGCAGGTTGGAATTCACCTGCCAGGTTGTGTGCAGGGTATTATCGCGAAAGTGATGCTCTATGAAAGGTCCGGTATATATCAGGGTGTGAAAATTGTCTCCCCAGCGCTTAGCCGCCACGAAGAAAGGATTGTAAACATTCCCCCGAACGAGCGAACTGCTGCGGTATTGGCTGAAGTCCACCAATTCAAATTCGTGCAGATACCCCAGAGCCATGCTGGTTTTTAATTTTTCGGACACGAAAAACGACCATTGCGCTGCCAATTTCAAGCTGTTGAGCCGGCTTCGGGGAATGGAATCGCGCGGCACATCGCCGTTGCCCGGCACGGGATAGTAAAAGGAAAAAGGCAGCTCCACTTCCAGCCCTAAGCGGTCTATGACAGCCCACTCGTACTCCACCAACGCGGTGTATTCGTCGTATTTATTGTTATCGGTAAGGCCGAGGCCGAGGTTCCATTCTTTTTCTCCTTTTCGGGCGCCGAGGTCGCGAATGAGGTCAATGTAGAGCGGTTCGGCGTGGAGTATTTTAACGGGTTCGCGCTTTTCTTCCACTTCGGCCAGGTAGAGGCTGTCTAAAGTTTCGTTGTTCAGCGGGTCTCTTTTTTGCGCTTTGAGGTTGGTGATTGCAGCAGCGGCAATCAGAAAGATCAAGGGCAAAATTCTCATGGTTCATTGTTTTTTGTTCGGCTCTACAAACGCCGTTGTTTTTTAATTGTTCGCAAATAATCCCCTCTGAAAAGAAGACCTTTGTACATTGCAAACCGGCTTATGTGGCGAATATTCATCTCCTTATGCCTGCTGACGGCTCTGATGCTGCCTCTGTGCAGCACTGCGCTCGTTTTTGCCCATAAGAAGTACCGGATCCGATCGGCGATAAAAAGGAAAATCCGGGAGGGCATGGCGGAAGAAAAGCTCGTACTGCTGCGCATTCCGCTATCCTTAGAGGAAAACCCCGACCGTAGTTTCACGCGTATGCACGCCGGAGAGTTTCGCTATCAAGGGTTTATGTACGACATTGTACGGCAGGAACTACGGGGCGATACCACCTGGTATTGGTGCGTCTTAGACTGGGACGACACGGATTTGCACAATCAATTGGATGAAAAACGAGGGCAACACCCGGGCCAGGACCCTGCACACCGGGATGCCGGAGAGCGTCTGAATCGCTTTTGGCAGACTTTGTTTTTTGCTACGCCGCACGCTGTTGCTCACGCAATCGCACAGGCGCCCCCAACGCCATACTTCGAGTATGCGTTGTTGCCTTGCCCCGGGTTTTTCGATTTACCAAACCCACCACCCGAAGCCTGAACGGGCTTGTTTTTTTTTACATATTGTTTTTTTCAACCGCAAAGATTGTTTCTACAAGGCTTTGCGCTAAATTAATTTTCAACCATGAAAAGATATGTTTTTGTGTTCCTACTCATGGGCATGAGCGGGCTATTCTTAGATGCCCAAACACTCCGGGTGCATGAGCAGGCCACCCACCGACCTATGGCAGGGGTGAGCATACAACAAGGCGAGACAGGCGCCGGAACCGCAACCGATGCGCGCGGGCAGGCCGATATTGCTGCGCTGCGAGGCGCGGATTCCATTTTCATCCGCTTTATCGGTTACCGGACCGTAGTGTTCAGTTATGCTCAATTGGAACAGCTCGGCTTTCAGGTGCAGATGGAAGAAGATCGCGTATCGCTCGATGCCGCGGTGGTGTCGGCTACGCGCTGGCGGCAGTCGCGCCGGGAGACGCCTTTGCGCATCAGCGCCATCCGCCCGCAGGAAGTGATGCTGCAAAACCCGCAAACCGCTGCCGATTTGCTCGGCCTGTCGGGGGAGGTATTTATTCAAAAAAGCCAGTTGGGCGGCGGTAGTCCCATGATTCGGGGCTTCTCCACCAACCGGGTGCTGATCACCGTGGACGGGGTGCGGATGAACACCGCCATTTTCCGAAGCGGCAATGTGCAGAACGTGATTTCCCTCGACCCCTTCGCCGTGGACAACACAGAGGTGGTGTTCGGGCCGGGTTCCATCATTTACGGCAGCGACGCCATTGGAGGAGTGATGAACTTTTTTACGCTTACGCCCACCCTGGCGCCCGGCGATACACCCATTGTAAAAGGTGCGGCCGCGCTGCGTTACGCTTCGGCCAACAACGAAAAAACCGGACATTTCGATTTTTCGGCAGGCTGGGAAAAATGGGCATTGCTCAGCAGTGTCACTTACAGCGACTACGGCGATCTGACCATGGGCGCTCACGGACCGGACGATTTTTTGCGCCCCACTTATGTGCAGCGCATCAACGGCCGCGATTCGGTGCTGGTTAATCCCAATCCACGCAGGCAGGTACCCACCGGCTACAACCAACTCAACCTGATGCAGAAGGTGCGCTTTGCGCCCTCCGAAACCTGGGATATTCAGTACGGATTTCATTATTCGGAAACCTCCGATTACTCCCGATACGACCGCCTGCTGCGCCCGCGCGGCAATACCCTGCGCAGCGCAGAGTGGGATTACGGCCCGCAAATTTGGATGATGAACAACCTCAGCATTGCGCGAGCGGCTGAGGGCGGCGCATTCGATCAGGTGGCGCTGCGCGTGGCGCATCAGTTTTTTGAAGAAAGCCGTATTGAGCGCAATCTCAACAGCCCTGTTCGGATGATTCGCACCGAAAAGGTGGATGCCTTATCGGCCAATCTGGATTTTGAAAAGCAATGGGGCGGGGGCAGAAACCGGCTGTTCTACGGCACGGAGTATGTGCTCAATCAGGTAACATCCACCGGAGAGGACGTCAATATTGAGACGGATATCTCCGTGCCTGCGGCATCTCGCTATCCCGACGGCTCCGACTGGACCTCGGCGGCGCTGTACCTCACCTGGAGAACCAAAGCGAGCGAACAGCTTACCCTGCAAACCGGCGCGCGCTACAACTTCACGGGTTTGAACGCCGAATTTGACGATACCTTCTTTCCTTTCCCGTTTCAGGAAGCGACACTCCGTTCAGGAGCGCTCACCGGGAGTATCGGCGCGGTGTACAATGCGGGGCCGATGTGGCAACTCAGCATCAATGCCGCCACGGGTTTCCGCTCGCCCAACATTGACGACATCGGCAAGGTGTTCGATTCCAGTCCCGGCCAAGTAGTAGTACCCAACCCCGATCTTCGCCCAGAGTATGCCTACAACTTCGACCTCGGCATTGCCAAAACTTTCGGCAGCACGCTCAAGGTGGATGTCACCGGGTTTTATACCTACTTAGACAACGCGCTGGTGCGGCGCAATTTCAGTCTCAACGGGCAGGATAGCATCCTCTACGGCGGCGACCTGAGCCGGGTGCAGGCCATACAAAACGCCGCGTTTGCTACCGTGTGGGGCATTCAGGCCGGGTTGGAAATAAAACTACCCGCCGGGTTCGGCATTTCTTCCCGCTACAATTTCCAATTGGGCGAAGAAGAACTCGACGACGGCAGCCGGGCGCCGCTGCGCCATGCCGCACCGCAATTTGGCGTAAGCCGCCTCACATACGAGCGCCGACGCCTGCGGGCCGAGTGCTACGCCCTGTACAACGCCGCCGTGCTCAACGCCGACCTCGCGCCGGAAGAGTTGGGCAAAGATTACCTCTATGCCCGCGATGCGGAGGGCGATCTCTATACGCCGGCCTGGCTCACGCTCAATCTGAAAGCCGCCTATCGGATCGGGGACAACCTGAATTTAGGAGCAGGCTTAGAGAACATTACCGACCGCCGGTACCGGCCTTATTCATCGGGCATTACCGCGCCGGGGAGAAACTTGGTGCTTTCTTTGAGAGCGGCGTTTTAAGGCGTCATTCAAATTGCCGAATCTCATCAAATTGTAACCGAATTTCATTTAGTCGGCCTGTGGAGATGCGAGAATGAGCACATTTACATCCTTTAGAACGGGGGTGATATGGTATATAACTCGCATTCCACAGGTACGGCGTTTCGTCGGCTCATGCGTGCCGGCGATACCGATGCGGTCCTGCAAGCACTTGGTGAATGGAATACGCCGCAGGCTGCTGTACTGATACAACACGCCAACCTTGCCCGGCAGCAATATCTGGCCGGCCTCGTAGATGCGGATGCCTGGAGCCGCGCACAATTGCAGTTGTATCAGGCGATATTAGAGATGCCGTTTGCCGAGGGTGAGGAGGAAAAGTACGCTCCCCAACTGTTGGACAAATCACAACTCCGCCGCCTGATAGATAATCGCGACATTGCCCCCGCCCTCCGCCTGTGCGAAACCCTCGGCGATGCCTCCATTCTGATGCAGGCCCAGTATGAAATTGGACGAAAGCTATTCATTGCCGGCGCCATCGGGCTGGAAACCTGGGAGATCATTCATCACAAAACCATTTACCTGCTGTGGCAACTGGCGGAGGAGACGCCGGGCAAACCCAAGGAGAAATCAAGCTTGTGGACAAGGATCGGGCGATTTTTGAAACGACGTTGAGTAGCCCTTTTACCGAATATCATCAAAAACCGACCGAATCTCATTTAATCGGGCGGGATATGGTCGGAGGGATGCATTTTTGTGCAGCGGGAAAAAACTAAGTCCCGGTTGTAATATTGAGACGGTGATCTCAATACAAATACTCAGAACAACACCTCAATCCAAACAGGTTAAGGAACGCACGGCCGGGCCTTAGCCTGTTTTTTGTTGTAGTTTGTAGTTGTCGGACAATTCCGAATTGTCCGACAACTACAACCGAATTTCATCAAAATTCAACCGAATCTCATTTAGTTGGGCGGAGCGGCATAACAGGAACTTATATTTGTAATTGGCAGATTTTCGACCTCTGCCGTATTTTAATAACCCAAGCCTGAGTCGCCATGAGAACAACACTACATTTCAACACTATTTGTACCTCGGTATTATTATTTGCGATTTTTTCCACGCCCGGCCATGCGCAATTTCAACGTCAGTATGGCACGGCGCTGGATGAGGTGTTTACCAAGGTCATTCCCAGCGGAGCAAATTACTATGTACTCGGCCAGGGCGAGATCACCGATGGCCAGCCTGCCAGAGCCACCGTTTCGCGGCTCAATGCAGCCGGCGAATTGCAGTGGACGCTCAGCCTGAATATATCTTCAGTGTGGAACGATGCCGTGCTCACGCCTTCGGGCAACCTGCTGGTGGTGGGTAATTCCCTGCCCGACGACAACACCAGCCGGGGCATCATGGGCTTGGTGACCGCCGCCGGCGCTTTCACCTGGGTGCGCAGCTACGACCTGCCGCAACGCGACGGTTTTTGGCGCATTGTGCGAAACGCTGCGCCTCAAAGTGCCGCCTTCCCCTACTATGTGCTCGGCAGCCAAACCGATGTTGCCACATCCAATACCGACATGTTCCTGCTGAACCTGAACGAAAATGGCACGTTCAACTGGAAAAAACTCTACAGCGGCCCCATTTTTTTTACCGGCAGCAAAATACCCCGGGATATGGAGGCGCTTCCCAACGGCGATTTGCTCATCGCGGCCAATTTTGATGCACAGGGTCTCATCATGCGCACCGACAACGGCGGGCAGCCTTTCAACGGGGTGACTCCCGATGGCGGCTTTGTGTTTGAAGATATCGCCCTCGGTGCAGGCGGCAGCGTGTACGCAGTGGGTACGGGCTTACAAAACAGCCAACAATATGTGATGAAATTCGACGCCGACCTGCTCGGGCTTTGGGAGGTGATTTTGGAGGGCATGACCGAAATGCATCAGATATTGCCGGCCGGCGAAATTTATGTGATGGCTAAGAAGGGCTTTCAAGAATGTGCCCATAGAATAACGGAAACGGGCGGCGCCCCAACCTTGGACTGGGTAAAATTCCTCGACAACGGCTTTACCACCACTACACCCGCCGCACTCGCCCTGAACTCCTCCGGCCAGTTGGTTTTAGCCGACGGGCGAACCCCGGTTTCCGGCGGTTTCGGGCAGCTCTGCGCGTTTATTTCCGTGAGTGGCCCGGATTTAGACCCCTGTTTTACCAGCGATGATGCCAGCGCAGTTCTCCCCGGCAACCTCATTTACAACGGCCCCCTGCTGCCCGATGCCGATTTCTATGACGTGCCCCCGAGTGTCAATCTCACCGGCAGCTTTAGGAACTGGCAGCAGGCGGTGGCCTGCGGCCCGCCATGCGAGGCATCCTTTACCGTAAACTATGTGGATAACTGCGGGCATGTGCAATTGGTCGGCACGGCCACCGGGCAGCAGCCCATCTCTTACCTGTGGAGCACCAGCCACACTACGCCTGTCGTTGATTTGATTTTGCCTTGCGGGCCGCACACCTTTTCGGTAACGGCCACTTGCGCTGACGGAAACATCTCCATTGCAACACAAACGATTAATATCACCGACAACATCCCGCCCACAGCCCTTTGCGCGCCTGGGCAAGGCTACGAATTGAATGCCAATTGTACCCTTCCTGTCACGGTGGCGATGATTGACGCCGGCTCTTTTGACAACTGCCAGATACAGTCCATGAGCGTAAGCCCGTCAGTGGTACAAGGTTGCGGCATTTTTCCGATCACGCTTACTGTGACCGATTGGTGCGGCAACACGAGCACCTGCGCCACCGAAATACAAACCATTGAGGTGGTGCCGCCGGTGATTATGTGCCCGCCGAATATCACACTTACCTGCGACAATGATATTTCCCCGGCCACTACCGGGATGGCAACCGCTACGGACAACTGCGACCCCAATCCGACCATCACTTTTTCCGACGGGGTAATGGGACTTATGCCTTGCGATGGCTTTATTCAGCGCACCTGGACAGCTATGGATAATTGCGGCAATGTAAGTACCTGCGTGCAAATCATCAGCGTAATAGACGATGTGCCGCCGATGATCGTATGCCCGCCCAATATCACTGTGGCTTGTTCCAATGCCGTGAACCCGACCGTTACCGGCACCGCCACCGCCACAGATAATTGCGACCCAAGCCCGGTCATCACTTTTGCGGATGTAAGCTCCGGTACGATGCCCTGCGACGCCACTATTACCCGCACCTGGACGGCAGTGGACGCCTGTAACAACTTGGACACCTGCGTGCAAATCATCACCGTAAGAGATACGATACCCCCCACGATCACCTGTCCGCAGGATGTGGTCGTCACGGCTTTTCCGCCGTACTGCATCAGAGGTGTATATGGTATCCAGCCGGTGCTTTCCGACAATTGCATTTTCCCTACCCTCAGCTACACCATTAGTGGGGCTACTACCGGATCAGGCACAGGCAATGCAAACGGCACGGTGTTTAATACCGGCGTTTCTACGGTGACCTATACGGCAATGGATTTTTGCGGCAATACGGCTACCTGTTCTTTTACCGTAACCGTTGAGTGTAGCGACGAAGGGCTTTGCGACTGCCAGGACGGCGACTTTCAAGGGCCAAATTTGGTAGTTAACGGCGACTTTTCCGCCGGAAATACGGGTTTTTCCTCTGACCATACCTATAACGCAACAGGATTTTTAACCCCGGGTCAATATGGCATACGGAATTCCATAACCATAGCTTCCAACCCGACATGGGCTTGTACAGATCATACCATCAATTCACCAACAGGAAATTTTTTAGCCTGTGATTACAGTAATTTGTTTTCCAATCTTGCAGCCTGGAGAACCACTATTAGTGCAATAGCAGACCAACAATACATTTTTTGCGCATTTGCTAATAATCTAACCACTCCTCCCAATTCATCAAATAACGATCCCATTGTTCAGCTTTGGATATCGGGCACTGGAGTAATAGCTTCTGCCACCTTGGGCGAAATACCTGATGTTTGGGTAAAAATCAGCGGATTATGGGTGGCGCCTGCTTCGGGTACCTATACTATTGAAATTCGGTGCGCCAGTACACCCCAACTTGCCGCCGGCAACGACTTTGCCTTGGACGACATACACTTCGCCGCCTGCTCCCCTCCTCAACCCTGCGAGGCATCCATCTCCGTAAACTACATTGACAACTGCGGCCATGTGCAATTGACTGCCGTGGGATCAGGGCTCCAACCCTTCAGTTACCAGTGGTGCAGCGGGGAATCCACCCAGATGATTGACCGGATACTGCCCTGCGGTTCGCACGACTTCTGCGTGTCGGTCACTTGTGCAGATGGTACGGTAGTAAGTGCATCCACAACCGTAGTGGTATCAGACAACATACCGCCCACGATCACCTGCCCGCAGGACATGACCGTCACCGCCCTCGCCCCGGATTGCGACGTGTCCGTACACAGCATCCACCACCTCGGCGCTACCGACAATTGCGGCACGCCAACGGTTACCTACGCCATCAGCGGCGCTACAACGGCATCAGGTACCGGTGACGCCAGCGGCACAATCTTCAGCCCCGGTACATCTACCATCACCTATACTGCTACCGACTGGTGCAACAACACGGCTTCCTGCTCCTTCGACGTGACAGTGGAATGCGACACCTGCGCCTGTCTCGGCTTCAGCGGCATGACGTTTTACAACTTCCTCGGTCTGGCTGATATATCGGTGGCGTGCGACTCGACTCCGGTGGATTTGCCCTGCATCGGCCGGGATGCACTGTATTGGTTTCAGTGGCAATTGAACTGCTCCGATCCGATGTGTATGCAGAGTACCAGTTATGTCATCGTACCCGCAGCAGGCGGCCCGCCGGTATTGTCCGGCAGTATTCCATTGGGCAGTCCGCCGTTTTTGAATTTCTCTTACAACCAGCTTGGCGGCGCCGGCAATTACCACCTCATTCTAACCGGAACCTGCGGTACAGACTCCTGCACTTGTGTGATTAATTTCACCGTGCCCGAATGCTGCAATTGCGGCGGGTTCTCAGATATGACCTGGCGGCCAACGCAGGGAGGATTTACTCAATTTGTGGCCTGTGGAGATACTCTGGCCGTTCCTTGTGATCAAATTTTCTTCCCTCAAGTGGCCGGCATGTTTCAATGCGTGGGCACGCAATGCCCCACCAATCAAACCATACAATGGGTGCTGCAAGACCCGTCAGGCGCCCCCATTCAAAGCGGCCCGCTCACATTCCAGACCAATTTCCTGCTGGCGCTCGACCCGGACTGGTTTGTGCAGCCGGGTATTTATACGCTTACCTTCAATGGGAACTGCGGGGGGCAGATGTGTCCGCCTTGTGTGTTGTATTTGGAATCGGAGGGGTGTGAATGTTGTGATGATTTCGACGAGTTTTGCGATCTCGTAGCCGAGGGCTTTACGGTTGAACAAAACGGGTGTACTGTTACTGTCTGTGCGCCACAATTTAACGATTGCCACTTTTTTACAACGCCACCGGACTTTGGTGATGGCAGCGGAGTTGCAAATGTAATCGTGCCCGCTAATGGATGCTGGACACATACCTACACTCAAAGCGGCACTTACACCATTTGTACCACGGTATTTGAAACAACAGGCGACAGTATTTGCTGGAGTAAAGAAATGTGCGTTACCGTGACCTGCGATATTCCTACCCTTTTTCAATGTGGTATGGCCGTGAATACCTATCAGCCGGTATCGCAAAGCCTTTCGGAAAAAGTACTTTCCGTAAGGGACATTCGCGATCGAACGGGAATTCCGACATTGGTCAATTGGCCGGCGCTGGAAATCACGCATCCCCAATGGACGTATGGCAATCTGGGATCTATTTTCGGGATAGCAATAGATAAATTTAATAACATCTATGTGAGTGCCACTGCTGCTTATGTGTATAGCTGGCCGAACACCAATCACTATGGCGCAGCAGGCAGCGGAGGGATTTACAAAATAGATGCGACAACGGGGAATCCCTCTGTTTTTGTGAAGACCTCGGCGAGTGTCGGGCCTCCAACGGTGGGTGTTTCAGAGATGCCTAATGACCTCACCGGCTTAGGCAACCTTTGTTACGACGAGCCGTTCCACCAGTTTTTTGTGACCAACATGGAGGACGGCCGGATTTACCGTATAGACGGTAACACCGGCAACGTACTGAGCACCTTCGACCCTTTTGCTCCCGATAACAACACTCCGGGGATGGTTTGTCAAGGAGAGCGCATTTGGGGTATAGGCATATACGGCAACCGTATATACTTTAACCGGTGCTTTGGCAATCCTTCTTCTCCCAATAGAATTCATTCTGTCGGACGCAACCCGATAACCGGAGATTTTGATTATGCTAATGGTACTATCCTTGAGATAACCGCTCCCTCTATCGCCTCTACCGGTACTTTCAGTCCAATATCAGACATCGAATTTTCTTCAGATGGAAAGATGTTGCTTGCAGAACGCTCGGAGACCGGATCGCCCTGCGTAACCGCTAACCCAACGCCTACTGCCCACGAATCCAGGGTGTTGGAATATGTGCGTAATAGTTCTCAGATTTGGGTTCCTTCTTCCAATCAGTTTCAGGTAGGGGATCCCAGTTACAACCAAAGTTCCGCAGGAGGAGTGGATTATGGCTATGACAACATCGACCCCATTTTGGGGATTTTTGGAAGGTGCGACAGCATGGTCTGGGCCACGGGAGATGCACTCTCTTTATCTCCCCTTGAAGTATATGGATTCGTAGGTATGCCCGCTACCGGTAACATCTGGTTCAATGATTCCTGGATTGTGGATAGTGATATGATGTTCTCAACGAACCCGAAAACACTTATCGGCGATATAGATATTTTTCACTGCGGTTGTCCGGTAGAGGCCGACACATGTGTTTGTCTGGGTTTTGCGAATTTATCTTTTTCCAACGGCTCCGGGGCAGGAACTTGGAGCACGCCGGTATCTTGCAATAACCTGACCTCTATTCAACTGCCCTGCATCGGCAGCGATGGGTTCTATTATTTTAGCGGGATATTGCTTTGTTCCGGCTCCATGTGTTCATCAAGTATAAGCTATCAAATCGTACCAACTGCAGGCGGCCCTGCTGTTACTGGCGGCGTGCTTACCGGAGGAAATGCTTTCTCGCTGCCGCCTATGCCCTATGTATTATTCCCCAGCGCGGGCGCATATCAATTGATTCTCAGCGGACAATGCGGAAGCAGCGCCTGCACCTGTATTATTAATTTTACAGTGCCTACCTGTACTTCGTATGTTTATGGAAGGGTGTATGCCGATATAGATTGCGTTGGTGCGGAGTATACTGATCAACCTACGCTGCCCGGCTGGACGGTCAACGTGTTTGACGCTTTTGGCAATGTAGCAGGCAGCGTTTTGACAGATGCCGCGGGTGGTTATGCATTCGACAATTTACCGCCGGGCGATTACATTGTACAGGTCGTTCCACTCTTGCCGGGTGGGGGATGGACACCCTCTGTACCCGCCAGCGGTATGTACAGCATCACGATTGAGGATCCGGAGCCTATGGACGGGCCGAGAACCTACTCGCTGGATTTTGGTTTCTGCTCCGTGTGTGATTGCAGCGATATTCAATTCTCAGTGGGCAACTACGACGAATGTTGTTACTATCTGGAGGTACAAAATGGCGGAGCTTTTTGCTTCCCCGAAATCAATCTAACCTTAAATGCCGGGCAATTCATCTCGGTAGCGCCGAACGGCTGGACGGTCAACCAGTTAGCGCCCGACCACTTGCAACTAATACCGCCGGGTGGCTTCGTACCCCCCGGACAGAAAGTTCCGGTGCAGTTCTGCGTGTATGGTAATCAGAACCCGCTGTTCAGTTTGAGTACCACCTACACCAGCAATGGCCAAGTGGTCAATTGCAGCGCGAGCCTTCAATCTACATGTACCCAGAATTGTTCACTACCTTGCGCAAACAACAGTACCTGGCAAATAATTCAAGGTCTGCGGATTTTAGCCATGGCAGAGTTTCAAGGAAAACTCATTGTTGCCGGGCGATTTAATCAAATTGGGGCTCAAACGGGATTCAACAATGTTGCAGCGTGGGACGGGGTATCTTTTTCGCCACTCGGTTCGGGTTTGCCCGGTAATTCTGGAATATACTCTTTGTCTGTGCATAATGGAAAGTTGTACGCAGCAGGTCGTTTTTCCAATCCGGCAGGTCATATTGCGGTTTGGGACCCTGTTGCTCTGACTTGGTCAGACTTGGACGGAGGTGTGGGAAGTAATATTATCACGAATCCCATTGTATATGCACTTCTGAGTACGCCTAATGGTTTGGTAGCAGGCGGACATTTTAGCACGGCAGGCTTGGCCACCCCTCTTTCTAATGTCAGTAGTATCGCCATTTGGGATGATATTCAAGGGCGATGGACCGATAATCTCGGAGGTGGATTGTCCTTTAATACAGCCTTTGCAGACATCAGAAGCCTCGGCTTATACATGGGCGGAATAGTGGCCGGAGGTGCCATTGATATGGCAGGCAGCACCGCTGTCAAAAATATAGCCTACTGGGAAAACCAGGCATGGCACGCATTAGGAGGAGGCATATTATCCGGTTATGTCCATGCCATTCAGCAATATGGCAATAAGTTGTGTGTGGGTGGTAGTTTTTTCAATGCCTCCAATGTGCCCGGCACAACGGCCATCGCCTCCTGGAACGGCAGTAGCTGGGAATCTATGGCAGGGGGTGTGCCGTATATCAACAGCAATCCGTACATTAATAGCCTTACAGTGTATAACGGCAAGTTATACGTTGGAGGGTGGTTTACCCAAATTGGCATTACTCCCGCGAACGCGGTCGCCGAATGGGATGAAGCTAATCACACTTGGTTGTCAACCAATCATTTTTCTGAGGAGGTCAGCGCTTTGGCCACATATGAACAGCCGGGCGAGACCTGCACATTATTTTCAGGAAGCATTGGCCCTGTTGAGGGGGTGTTGCGAAAATGGACCTGCATAGCAACAGATGTGGAGGAAACAACGGACAGACTACCCCTCCGCCTCTACCCCAACCCCACCCCCGGCCAGTTCACCCTCGAACTACCCGAACCCGCCGCACCCGGCATGAACATCCGCATCATCGGCCTCACAGGGCAAACGCTACTTGAAAAAGCTGCCGAAACGGGCGCTGCGCGGCAGCTCTTGGACGCCGGAAGCCTGCCGGCGGGCTTGTACTTTGTGCAGGTGTGGAGCGAGGGCAGGATCGTGGGGGTGGAGAAATTGGTGAAGCAGTGAAAATGTCAGCATCAGAATTCGCAGGATTAGGGAATTTTTAGAATGGCGCGTGGGTGAAACATACTGAAAACATGAAACTCAAAAGCTTCCTCTCCAACTTGTTCGGCCCATCCCGGGATCAACTTGAACGCCACGTTGCCTCCCTCATCGCCGAGGGTAAGATCGCGGAAGCGGTACAGATGTTGATGGATGCCGGGTATGCCGAAGCCGCTGTGCTCAAGGCTCGATGGGATATGCTGCATGCCGAGCAGGAGAAAAGGCACTTGCCCTGGGAAACTTTCAGCATGGAACAAAACCGCATCCTCTATGCTCTTCTTGATATGACCAAGCCGCCGGAAGCGCGCGCCAAACCGGAACAGGCAGAGGGCATAGAGCATGGAGCAAAGGGAATCCGAAACCCGAAACAAGCAGAAGGCACAGGAACCCCGGAACCGCCCAAGCTCTCGCAAGAACAACGCGTTCAACTCCGCCAACTGCTTGAACAGAGTCAATGGCAGCAAGCCTTAGAATTAGGCAAGGACTGGAGTAATGAATTGATGCTTACTTATGGCCGTTACCAAGGGCTCGAACGCAATTTTAGCCTGGGGTTGCTTACTGAGGCGAATTACCAAAATACAAAGAAGCAAATTTTGGATGCTCTGCACTATTTTGCAAGCGAAAACCAATGACGTACACCCGAACATCATCATGGTACAAAAACAAAGCATTTAGCGGAGATAAGCAAGGTTCCCCCGGGTACTTTTTAGTAGTACGAGCTGCCGGATTTCTTTAGCAATTTAAAACCCCTACCTTTGCCCTAAAAAATTGGGACACATACCTCTTCACCGGCGCTTCCACTTTCTTCGCGAAAGTATCCGCGACCTGCGCTCTACGGGCAGCGTGGCGCCGAGTTCCCGCTTTTTGTGTCGGGCCATGGTTTCCAAAATTGATCCCGACCAGGCAAATGTGGTAGTCGAACTCGGCCCGGGCGACGGCGTCATTACCCGCTTTCTGCTCGAACGAATGAGGCCCGATACCCGCCTGTTGCTTTTTGAAGTCAATCATGTTTTTGTAAAAAAAATCCGCGCAGCCTTCGACGACCCGCGGCTCACCATCATTCACGATTCTGCGGAAAACATGGGCGCTCACTTTCGGGAACAGGGCATCGAAACGGTGGACTACTTCGTGTCGGCCATCCCGTTTATGTCTTTGCCCGAATCGCTTATCGCGCGCATTACATGTCGTTGCAATGATTGGTTGCGCGCGGGTGGGCGCTTCATCCAGTTTCACTACTCCCCGCTCTTGCTTCCTTTTTATCGCCGGGTATTCGGTCCGGTCGCCGTGGAGTGGGTACCGTTCAACATTCCGCCGGCTATTGTTATTTCCTGTGAAAAAAGATCATTATGAATACCTGGAGGTTTTTCGCCATTCTGGCACTGCTGTGGCCCGCTGCGGCTTATTCCCAAACGCCCATCTACGATACCGGCGGCCCTCTGACGCCCGAACAGGCCGCCTACGATGTCAGGTTTTACGGCCTCGACATACAGGTGTTTCCCGATGAGCGGCGCATCGAAGGACTATTGCGGGCGGATGTGCAGGTGCTGCATCCCATGTACTGGTTGGTGCTCGACTTAGATACGCTGCTGGCCGTGAGCGGTACCTGGCAATTGCGGGAGGATGGCGCCCGCGAGCTGCGCCCCTTTCGGCGCGAGGGCGGCAAATTGTGGATTGATCTCGGCGCTACGCAGCAGCCGGGGCAAACAGTCGCAGCAGAGGTGGCCTACGGCGGCCATCCCCGAACTGCCGTGCGCGCACCCTGGGACGGCGGATTTAGCTGGGCGCGAACACCCTCCGGTGCACACTGGATCGCCACTACCTGCCAGGGCGAAGGGGCCGACATTTGGTGGCCGGTGAAAGATCATGTATCCGACGAACCAGATTCTATGCGGCTGAGGGTGCGCGTACCCGATCCTTTGGTAGCGGCCTGCAACGGGCGCTTGCGCAAATCCGAACAACACGCAAACGGCACTACGACCTACCACTGGTTTATTTCCAATCCGATCAATGTATATAATGTGGCGCTGAACATCGCGCCCTACCGAGCCATAGAAGGCAGTATGGATTGCGTGACCGGCGAACAATACCCGGTCGTGTTTTACGTCTTGCCGGAAGATTATGAAAAGGGGCAAAAGTTTTTCCCGGAAATACTCGAACACCTGCGGTTTTTTGAAAAACTGCTGGGGCCGTACCCCTTCCGGGCCGACAAATACGGCGTGGCACAAACGCCTCACCTCGGCATGGAACACCAAAGCATCATTGCCTACGGCGCCAATTTCAACAACGGCGCCATGACCGGCGGCAAGGACTGGGGCTTTGATGCGCTGCATCAACACGAGCTGGCGCACGAATGGTGGGGCAACTTAGTGACCAACTCCGACTGGCGTGATATGTGGCTGCACGAAGGATTCGGCACATACATGCAGCCGCTGTATGCGGAGCAACTTGCCGGAAAAGAGCGCTACCGCGAGTACATGCGCAATATGCGTTTCTTTCCTAATCGTATGCCCGTAGCGCCCCGCGCTTCCCAAACCGGCAAGGAGATATATCGCGCCCCCATCTACAACAAAGGCGCCTGGGTGCTGCATACCCTGCGTTTCCTCATGGGCGAGGAGCCGTTTTTTCGCGCGCTGCGCCGCATGGCGTATCCCGATCCGGCCATGGAAAAAATCACCGACGGCCGTCAAACGCGCTTCGCCACCACCGACGACTTTCTCCGCATTTGCGAAGCGGAGTCGGGCATGCAACTCGACTGGTTCCTTGAAGCATACCTTCGACAAGCCGCCCTGCCGAAGCTCTATTCCAAAATTGAAAACCAAACGCTGAGCCTGCGCTGGGAATCGTCTGCGCCGGACATGCCTTTCCCCATGCCGGTAGAAGTGGAAATCGGAAAAGAACGGAAGCGCCTGCAAATACCCGCATCGGGGCTGGTTGTTCCGTTGGGCAAAAACGACAAACCGGTAGTGGACCCGGACGGGTGGCTGTTGTTTGAGATTGGGCGATAAAACATAAAACACATCAACACCATGCCGACCTCCTACTTAGAAAGTGTCAAAAAACAATTGGAGTATTACAAAATGCTCGGCGAAAAGACCTTCGCACAATTGCCCGAAGAGGCGCTCTTTCAGCGGCCCGGCCCCGAAAGCAACAGTATTGCCGTCATCGTGCAACACCTGTGGGGCAACATGTTGTCGCGCTGGACGGACTTCCTCAGCACCGACGGAGAAAAGGAATGGCGCCTCCGCGATGCCGAGTTTGAAGACGGCCTTGCTACCCGGGACGAGATGATGGCTCGATGGGACGAAGGGTGGGAATGCCTCTTCGCCGCGCTGACCTCGCTTACGGAAGCCGATCTGGACCGGACGGTTTATATTCGCAATCAGGGGCATACCGTTATGGAAGCCATTAACCGGCAATTGGCGCACTACCCCTACCATGTGGGCCAGATCGTATATCTCGGCAAAATGGCCAAGGATGCTGCCTGGGAGTCGCTGTCCATTCCCCGAAACCGCTCGGAAGCCTACAATGCCGATAAATTTGCGCAGCCCAAACAGAAAGGACATTTCACCGATGAGTTTCTCCGCCCGGAGCCATGAGCGCGCCTGTGGCGGGCATCAGCGTAATACTGCCTTTTTACCGGCACGGCCGGGAATTGGAGGACGCCATTGAGAGCATCGCGGCGCAAACGCATAGCGAGTGGGAATTGCTCTTAGTGGCCAATAATCCCAACCCCGAAGCATTGGACATAGTAGAACGTCGGGCGAAACAGGACAGCCGAATCACCCTGCTGCACGAACCCCGGCAAGGCATTGCCCACGCGCTGAATCTTGGCCTCCATCACAGTGCATATCCTTTCATCGCCCGCATGGACGGCGACGACAGCAGCGCGCCGGAGCGATTGGAGCGCCAACTCGCCTTCTTGCAGCAGCATCCCGAAATTGGCGTAGTAGCCTGCCGCACCCGGTTTGAGCCGGCAGGAGAAGATGCGGAGGGGTTCGCCCGGTTTGTAGCCTGGCAAAACGCCATTATCAGCCCGGAGCAACATGCGCTGTACCGCTTTGTGGAGTCGCCGGTGGCGCATCCGAGCGTATTGTTTCGCAAAAGCTTAGTGGAACAATGGGGCGGCTACGATACAGGTCCCGTACCGGAAGATTACGAACTCTGGTTGCGATGGATGGACAAGGGCACGGCATTTCACAAGCTCCCGGAGGTACTGCTCAACTGGCGCGACGGCACTCAACGCCTCAGCCGCACGCATCCGCACTACTCGCAGGAAGCCTTTTGGGAGGTAAAAAGCCGGTATCTGGCCTCCTGGCTACATCGGCACGTTTCCCCCGGCCGCAAGATCGTGGTGTGCGGAGCGAGCAGCACCGGCCGGCTGCGTGGCGCCCTGTTGGAAAAAGCAGGTATCCCGATATACGGCTACACCGACGTAAAAAAACGAACACTTCTCCACGACCGATTCGTGCCTTTGGAATCCATCACAGCGCCCGGCCCCTGGTTTTTGATCAATGCCATCTCCAAGCGGGGCGTGGGCGAGGCCGTAGCAGCGCATTTCGGCGGTATGGGCTTTAGGGAAGGAGTGGATTTTTTGAGAGCGGGATAGAGCAGATGGAGCGAAGCGACATCCCGATAGCCTGTCCCGATGAGGAACGAAATCGGGAAGGAACGAATCGGTAGAGCATATAGGCGGTGTGCTGTGGAGTGTTTTCACAGCTTTGAACCACTCTGGTTCAAAAGTGGTTAATTGCTACAAAGTCGTTCATTATGAAGTCCTTGACCATCCATAACATAGAGCCTGAAGTAGGCAATGCCATTGAGCAAATTGCTCAACACACCGGATTGAGCCAAAATAAGGTAATTAAAAGACTGTTGAGAAAAGCGCTTGGGTTGGAGGAGACAAAGCCGGCGCGCCAGGATTTTTCCGCATTTTGCGGCCTGTGGTCGGAAGAGGAAGCAATGCTTTTTGAGGAGGCAATTCGTCCCTTTGAACAAATAGATGAAGACCTCTGGAAATGAAAACCATTGTATTAGACACCCAAAAAAGACATTTCCCTAATAATGAAACTGTTGATGTTTTTAGCACCCTGTTTCTTGCTTTAAAAAAAGCGGGAAAACCGATCCCCGTCCAT
Organism: Saprospiraceae bacterium; assembly: GCA_019638385.1. GTDB lineage: Bacteria > Bacteroidota > Bacteroidia > Chitinophagales > Saprospiraceae > UBA2329. The sequence goes on from JAHBTW010000018.1 coordinate 101,306, forward strand.
GACATTTGGATCGCAGCCACTGCGATTGAATCAGCAGGCGTTCTCATTACTTACGACAAACATTTTTCGGCCATTACAGGACTGCGAATTTGGAACGCATGAAACTTTCCGTCATCATCGTCAACTACAATGTACGGCACTTCTTAGAGCAGGCCCTGCTCTCAGTGCGCAAAGCGTCCAGACAACTCCCGACGGAAGTGTGGGTGGTGGACAACAATTCCGTAGATGACTCGGTGGCTATGGTGCGGGAAAAATTTCCAGAGGTGCATCTCATCGCCAACACAGAAAACACGGGCTTTGCCGTGGCCAACAATCAGGCCATTGCCCGCAGCACCGGCGAGTATGTGCTCTTGCTCAATCCCGATACCGTGGTGGAAGAAGACACCTTCGAGCGCTGCGTGCAGTTCATGGACGCGCATCCGGATGCCGGCGGACTGGGCGTGCGCATGATAGACGGATCGGGGAAGTTCCTGCCGGAATCCAAGCGGGGATTTCCATCGCCCTGGGCGGCATTTTGCAAAACCTTCGGGCTATCGCGCCTCTTTCCGCGCTCCCGCGCCTTCAACCACTACCACCTCGGTTACTTAGACGAATACAGCACCCACGAGGTGGAAGTGCTGGCCGGCGCATTCATGCTGCTGCGCCGCAGCGCGCTCGACAAAACCGGTTATCTGGATGAAGCCTTTTTCATGTACGGCGAAGATATTGACCTCTCTTACCGCATCCTGCAAGCCGGTTACAAAAACTACTACTTTCCTGAAACGACCATCCTGCACTATAAAGGCGAAAGCACCAAAAAGGGCAGCCTCAACTATGTGCGGGTATTTTATCAGGCCATGATCATCTTTGCGCGCAAACATTTTCAGGGGCGGCGGGCGGCGCTGTTTGTACTCATGTTGCAGGCGGCCATCTGGTTCCGGGCTGCGGTTACATTGGTCGTCGGCGCCGGCAAACGACTGTATTTGCCGCTGCTCGATGCCGCATTGATCTACGGCGGGTTGTTTGTATTGAAAAACTTCTGGGCGGTCTATTACCACAAAGACCCCACCTACTACGACGAGACATTCATGACCGTCAATGCGCCGCTCTACACGGCGTTGTGGCTGCTGGGCGTGTATTTCAGCGGAGGCTATGAGGAGCAGGGCAACCTGCGACGATTGGTGCACGGGTTGTTTTTGGGTACGGTGTTCATCGCAGCAGTATATGGTTTTTTGGATATGACCTACCGCTCCTCGCGGGCGCTCCTCGTGCTGGGCGCTGCATGGGCATTGACCGGAACCATCGTGCTGCGGGCGGCGCTGCATTTTTTCCGCTATCGCAATTTCAATGTCGGCAGGCAGGCGAGCCGCAACCTCGTCATCGTAGGGCGGGAAGAGGAGAGCCGGCGGGTGTTGCGACTCTTGCAGCAGGCGCAGGCGCCGGTGCATTGCATCGGCACCGTTTCTCCCGATTCGACCGCCGACGCTTCCGCGTTCCTCGGCCCGGTGGAGCGGCTCCAGGACATCGTGGTGATTTATCGCATCGAGGAAATTATTTTTTGTGCTACGGACATTGCCTCTCAGGATATCATGCGTTGGATGACCCTGCTCGGTCCGGAATTGGAGTACAAAATTGTACCGGAGGAAAGCCTGAGCATCATTGGAAGCAGTTCGAAGGATACCCCCGGCGAGCTATACACTATTGACGTCCGGTTCAACATTGCGCAGGGCCTGCATCGACGCAACAAGCGCCTGCTCGACCTGCTCGTCACGGCCTTTTTGTTGGTCACACTTCCCTTGCATTTGCTATTGGTGCGGCATAGGGGCGGGTTGTTGCGCAATCTGGCGGCCGTGGCTGTGGGGCAAAAAAGCTGGGTCGGCTATGCAGTTGCTCAATTGGCACACAATACCCTGCCGCCGCTGCGGCCCGGCGTGCTCAGCCCATTGGACGCGCTCCCGCTGCGCCCGGCGGATGCGGCCACCCAACAGCGTCTCAATCTGCTGTACGCCAAAAATTACCGCATAGAATTGGATTTGGAAATCCTGCTGAAGGGTTATCGGCGGTTAGGATCGTAAGTTACAAACCCAAGAGTCCCGGCACATCAAACAACTTAGCCAGCGACAAAAGTACCACCACCACCAACAAGCGATAGGCCCACACATTGGCCCCCGGCAGGCGCGAGGCATAGTGTGCTGCGAAGTATCCGCCCACCGCCTGCCCGGCGGCCAGAATAAGACCGATGCGCCAGTCTATCAGTCCTTTATACCAAAAAATGGCAATGGCCGCCAGTTGGATAACACCCACCACCACCGACTTGAGGGCGTTGGCGTCAATAAGGCTGTAGCGGGCGCCGAGCACCATCGCCGCCAAAAAGAACAGGCCCATGCCCATCTGAATAAAGCCGCCGTAAAAACCCAGCACGAGAAATAACGGCCCGGCCAGCCACCAGTTGGGGCTTTTTGTCGTGTCGGTTTCGCGCAGCCAGCGCTCCGGCTTCACCAAAATGAGCAGCAATAAAAACATCATGAGAAAGCGAAACACCTCCCGAAACTGCTCGTTACTGATGCTCACGGCCACGAGGGTGCCCGCCACTGCCCCCACTGCCGAAAAGACGAGATACCACCTGCTGCGCCGAAGGTCGAGCCGCCCGTTGCGGTGAAAAGCCACGCCGCCCGCTGCGGTTTGCATCAAAATACCTACCCGGTTGGTGCCGTTGGCCACATTGCCGGGCAGCCCCAGCATTTCCATCAGGATGGTCAGCGTAATGGCCGATCCATTGCCCGCCAGGGTATTGATCGCTCCCGCAAAAACGGCGCCTACTATGGCGATTGGCCAGATATACCATTCCATGTTTTCTGTTTTTGTATGTGCGGTTTGCGGTAGGTCGCAGTAGAGACGCAATGCATTGCGTCTCTACTGCCTATCGAAACCGCGCATCCCCATTCCAAACAATGCAAAATCGTATTTCACCGGATCATCGGGATCGAATGCGCGCAGGGCGGCGGTCAATTCGAGTACGGCCTGCCAATCGGTGTTTTTGCGGTGAAGCAGGCCCAGTGTGCGGGCCACCCGGTCCACATGCACGTCCAAAGGAATGAGCAGTTGGGCCGGTCGGATACGGCGCCACAGGCCGAAGTCCACGCCGTGCTCGTCTTGTCGCACCATCCAGCGGAGGAACATATTGAGGCGCTTGCAAGCCGAACCGCGTGCGGGGGTAGCAATGTGCTTCCGGGTGCGGCCGGGCGCATCGGGCAGTTCAAAAAACAACTCGTGAAAGCCTGCGAGCGCTTTGCCGGTGTGTTCATCGGCGGGCGAAAGGAAGCGTGCAAAGGCCTCCTCTAAGCTGTGGTGCTGCCGATAAAATTGCTGTAAGAATTCCAAAAACCAAAGCGTATCTGTAGCCGAGAAGGTGCGGTGTTTGAAATCGAGGAACCGCTTTCGGTCTTCTTCTTTGTGATGAAGAATAAAATCGTGCGGGGTATGGCCCATCAGCGCCATGAGTTTTGCGGCATTGTCATTGATGGTTTTGCGTTGGCCCCAGGCGATCATGGCGGTCCAGAATCCGGCGATTTCGATGTCTTGCAATTTGGAAAAGCGGTGCGGGACGGCGATGGGGTCGTCGAGGAGAAATGCGGGGCGGTTGTATTGTTCCACCGCTGCATCTAAAATTGCTTTTATGTCGTCGGGCATTCCAAAAACGATAAAATCGGGTATAAAAAAGGACAAAAATTGACGTTTCGTTAACTCCTTTTGCAAATAAAGGAATCGAATGTATTACTTTTACGGCAATGACGGCAACTCTACTTTACACGCTGCTACTGGCAGCCATCTACCTCCTTCGCCGGGCTGTGCAGCCCGCTCCTCAGCGGATCATCAATGCCCCGGCGGCGCATACAGCGGCGAATTGGCGAGCTTCCACAACTGCAAGCGATGGCCCAAAGATACCCGCAGCACACCCAGTCCGTAGGTAATACTCCGCCGGAGATTGATAGAGGATGCCTCCGGGAAATACTTGGTGGGGCAGGTTACCTCTGCGATGGAGAATCCCGCATAAATGATCTGCGACAGCATCTCGTTGTCAAATACAAAATCATCTGAATTCTGCCGATAGTTGATGCCCAACAGCACTTCCTTGCTGAAAGCCCGGTACCCGGTGTGGTATTCGGAGAGCTTGTAGTTCACCAACCAGTTTTGCAGCAAGGTGAGCACGCGATTGGAAATGTACTTGTACAAGGGCATGCCTCCTCTCAACGCGCCTTTGCCCAAAATACGCGACCCCAGCACCACCGGATACAGTTCCTCTCCGATGATATTGACCATCGCCGGAATGAGCTTGGGGGTGTATTGGTAGTCGGGATGTAGCATGATGACGATGTCGCCGCCAAGTTCTAAGGCTTTGTTGTATAAGCTTTTTTGATTGCCTCCGTAGCCTTTGTTCTGTTCGTGTATCAAAACGTGCCGGATGCCGATGCTGCGCGCCACCTCGGCGGTATTGTCGCGGCTGGCATCATCGCACAGGATCACGTCATCCACCAGATCAAACGGTATCTCCCGGTAGGTTTTTTCTAAGGTAAGCGCTGCGTTGTAGGCAGGCAACACGACGATTACTTTTTTGCCTTTGTACATAATTTGAATGTAAATTTCGGCGCAAAGATAAACGTTCGGCTTACATCCGCAGGCTAAAGTCATTTGCAGGCGTTTGAAACACCGCGCCCAAAATTTACGTTTACTTCTTTCGCTAAATATGTAAACGTTATGACGGAAAACCAACCTAATGAAGTAGAAAAGCCCACCATGAAGCAGTGGGCGCGTCACATGAAAGGAGAAAATTCATGGACGATGTTCAAGATGATCTCCGAGTTTGTAGATGGCTTCGAAACGCTCAACCAAATCGGCCCTTGTGTCTCCATCTTCGGTTCGGCGCGCACCAAACCGGAACACCCTTATTACAAAATGGGCGTGGAAATTGCCCATCAACTCACCAAGGCCGGCTACGGGATCATCACCGGCGGCGGCCCCGGCATCATGGAGGCAGCCAACAAAGGCGCAGCGCTCTCCGGCGGAAGTTCTGTGGGGCTTAACATCAATCTCCCCTTTGAGCAAAGCCACAATCAGTATATTGACCCCGATAAGAACCTCAACTTCCGGTACTTCTTCGTGCGCAAAGTGATGTTTGTAAAATACGCACAGGCCTTCGTCATTCTTCCCGGCGGCTTCGGCACCCTGGATGAACTCTTTGAAGTACTCACCTTAGTGCAAACGCACAAAATCACCCCGATGCCGATCATCTTGTTCGGCTCCGCTTTTTGGGAAGGCTTGCGGGGGTGGATTCAAACGGTTATGCTGGAAAAAGAGCACAACATCAGCCCTGCCGACATGGACCTCATCCCCATTACCGACAGCGCGGAAGAGGTGGTAAAAATTATCAATGATTTTTACGAACGGCGTGTGAGCGAATTGGGGCCGAACTACGAGTTGTAACCCGCCATGATCCGGTACTGTTTAATCAACGGAGTGCTTACGGATGCGGCTCAGGCATCCATCGGACTGAGCGATCTCGGCCTGCTGCGCGGCTACGGCATCTTCGATTATTTTCTTGTGCGCAGGGGGATGCCTATGTTCTTCGACGATTACCTCGACCGGTTTTCCCGCTCCGCTGCGCTGTTGGGGTTGGAATTGCCCGTTTCGCTCCCCGAATTGAAAGCGCATATCTTCCGCCTGCTAGAGGCCAACGGATTATCTGATACCGCCATCCGCCTTCTGCTCACCGGAGGCTACGCCGAAGACAGCTATACGCCCACACATCCCAATTGGATCGTGATGCAACACCCCATGCCGCAAGTTCCGGCCCGGCAACACGCCGAAGGCATCAAGCTCATGCTGTACCGCCATGTGCGAGAGCTGCCGGAAGTAAAAAGCACCAACTACCTCACCGGCATCCGCATCCGCGAAGCGCTGAAAAGCGCCGGCGCGCCCGAAGTGCTGTATCACGATGGCCGCTGTGTGAGTGAAAGCGCTCGCTCCAATTTTTACATTATCACGCAGGAAGGTGTCCTCGTCACGCCCCGCGACAAGGTCCTGCACGGCGTCACCCGCAAACAGGTGCTGCAATCGGCCCGCGAGATCGGCATTCCCGTGGAGGAACGAGAACTGCTGCTGACAGAACTTCCCGCCGCCGCCGAAACATTTCTTACCAGCACGTTGAAAGGCGTTTTACCCGTTGTGCAAATTGACGAGTTGCGCATCGGCAGCGGAGCGCCGGGGCCGATCAGTACGCGGCTGGGGGAGGCATTCCGGGCGCGGGTGGAGGCGTATTTGCAACAACAAAATCTACCGGAGGAGCGCGAATTTTAACCGGTAGTCGGCACTCACCTTGCCTTGCCGGATGGCTTCCAGCTTGCGCTGCACGAGCCGCTTTTTCAGCGGTTTAAGGTGGTCGGTAAACAACACGCCGTCAATGTGATCGTATTCATGCTGGATCACCCGCGCATTGATGCCGGTGAAGGTTTCTTCGTGCGGTTGAAAATTTTCATCCAAATATCGCAGGCGAATATCGGGGTTGCGCTCCACATCCCCGCGAATATCGGGTATGCTGAGGCAGCCTTCTTCATAGGCCCACACCTCGCCGGTTTCCTCTATCATTTCGGCATTGATGAATACTTTTTTGAACCCCTCTGCTTCTTTGCCCTCATCCATTATTTGAACGGTATCAATGACAAAAAGCCGGATCGAAAGGCCCACTTGCGGCGCGGCAAGCCCTACGCCGTGGGCATTGTACATGGTTTCCCACATATTGGCAATGAGGGTAGCGAGTTCCGGGTAATCGGGGTCTATCGGAGCGGCCTTTTTTTTGAGCACGGGCTGCCCGTAGGCGAAAATGGGTAAAATCATATCTGAATGTTATTTCAATATCGGGGCAAAGGTAAAGAAATAGCGAGAGCGGGCAAAAAGTTGCTTCAACCGCCGCCGCGGCGTTTTTCCATGAAATTTTGGAGAATAATGGCTGCGCTTACTTTGTCCACTAAGCTCTTGTCGCGGCGTTTTTTTTGCCCGGCGCCGCTTTGGCGAATGACCTCCTTCGCTTCCTCTGAACTGAAACGTTCGTCTTGCATGGCAATTTCTATGTGAGGAAACAGGCGCTGCAACTGTCGCACAAATCCCACGACGAGGTGCGCAATCTGCGCCGGATTTCCATCGGGGTACATCGGCTCGCCCACCACGATGGTTTCCACTTCTTCTTCCGCCATGTACTTTGTTAGAAAGTCAAATATCTGCGGTGTCGGTACGGTTTCTAAGCCGCTTGCGATGATTTGGAGCGGGTCGCTCACGGCTATGCCGGTGCGTTTGGTGCCGTAGTCTATTGCGAGGATTCTTGCCACGGGTCAAAAATAAAAAAAGTTGTCAGGATACCGGCCAAATGGCCGCCCTGACAACGATATACCCTTACTTATTAGTCTTTGAGATTCCCTTTTCGGGGATGAAGTTAGCTCATAGTATGGTGGTCAAAGCTCTTAAAAAAGCGCCGCCCGGCTTCAACGTGAAATGAGACGCGAAGCCCTTTTGCAGGTCACAGGAAGTACGAATGTTTTTTTGAAAAGACTTAATTTTCCTCTTCCGGCTCGTCACTCACGGAACTGCTTACCACCTCCCAGAGCATATCTTTGAGTTCGGAAATGCCCTGTTGTGCTACGGCAGAAATGAAAATGGAGGGAATGCCTTCCGGGAGTTCGGGGCGAAGCAATTGCTGAAACTCCTCATCAATGAGGTCGCACTTGGTAATGGCGAGGATGCGGGGTTTGTCGAGCAATTCTGGGTTGTACAATTCCAATTCGTTGAGCAGGATATCGTATTCTTTGGCAATACTTTCCGCGTCGCAGGGAATGAGGAAAAGGAGAGCTGCATTGCGTTCAATGTGGCGCAGGAAGCGATGGCCGAGGCCCTTGCCGAGGTGGGCATTTTCAATGATGCCGGGAATATCGGCCATGACGAAAGAGCGGGTGTCGCGGTATTGTACGATGCCGAGGTTGGGCACGATCGTAGTGAAAGGGTAGGCGGCTATTTCGGGTTTGGCTGCGGTCATTACGGAGAGGAGGGTGGACTTGCCCGCGTTGGGGAACCCTACCAGACCGACATCGGCCAATACTTTAAGCTCCAATATTTTCCATTCCTCCACGCCGGGTTCGCCGGGCTGCGCGTATCGGGGCGCCTGATTGGTTGACGATTTGAAGTGGGAATTGCCCAATCCTCCGCGTCCGCCCGATGCGATGATGCGCTCTTCGCCGTGCCGGGTGATCTCAAAATGCACCACGCCGGTTTCGGCATCTTTGGCTACGGTACCGAGCGGCACGTCAAGGTAGATGTCTTCTCCATAAGCGCCGGAACTATTGTTGCCGCTCCCGTTGTCGCCTTTTCCGGCAATGATGTGCTTGCGGTATTTGAGTGCCAGCAGGGTCCATACGTTGCGGTTGCCGCGCAGGATGATGTGCCCGCCCCGCCCGCCGTCGCCGCCGTCGGGGCCGCCTTTGGTGGTATGTTTGTCGCGCAAAAAGTGCATAGAACCGGCCCCGCCTGCGCCGGAGCGGCAGCAAATTTTTACATAGTCTATGAAGTTTTGCTCGGCCATATTTCTTTTTCGAGCCGCAAAGATAGCAACTCGCGGCGATCGCTTCCAGGAAAGTGAGGCGACTACTCGAAGTAATCGCCTCACACACGCCTACTGCTTCATAAACTGCTCCACCGCCAGCACCTGCCCGCCGCTCACGCACTGCAACACATACATGCCAGCAGGCCAGTCCCACACCGACACTACATAAGTGGCATCAGCCGAGACATGAGGGAACTCCCGCAGCAGACGCCCGCCCGCATCGAAGATGCGAAACGACACCTCGCTGCCCACGCCCGCCGGCGCGCGCAGGTAAAAGTTGAGATACTCCGCCGCAGGGTTGGGGTACATGGCCAGACGCAGGCGCTCCGGCGCCGGCTCCGCTGCCGAGGTAGTGATGTGGCAGCCCGGCACTAAGCAGCCGTATTGGTCCAATTTGAGCAGCCAGGCTTGCTGTGCGATTTCGCCGGGGGCGGGGCTTCCATTGCGCGATTGTCCGCAGAGAATGAAGCCGCCGTCGGATGTTTCTTTGAGGTCGTATAATACCTGCCTATTATTATCATTGTCAATCCCAGTGTATGTTCTCGTCCAAATGCTATCGCCGGAGGGAGAGACCTTGCCAATCCAGCCCAATATTTTGTAACCCGGGCCCGGGACTTCTTCTAAGTCGGTACCCGCCGCTATATAGCCGCTGCCATCGGATGCAGAAATGATGTTTGACAGGTGAATCTGGGTGCTACTACTCATGGCTCCGCTAAAAGTGGTCTCCCATTCAATTTCACGATCAGGAGTAAGCTTAAAGATGTACTTATCATATTGTATATCATTTACTGATGGCCGTTGTCGCTCATACCCCACTCCGGAGGCTACTACCAGGCTACCGTCTTCGAGTAATACCATATCGGCGGCGCCGTAGCGTAGGTCGGCAGCAGAATTGGGAGACAGATAAGTCCATATCGTGTCCCCTACGCTGTTGAGTTTTAGGATATAATTTTGAGACCTATAGTTACTGGTTGTGAGATTTATATTAGATTTGTATCCCCCGACAAGAATGTTGTGTTCTGAATCTATCAAAACCGATTGGGGTCTTTCTAACCATAGACTGCCTAAAGTTTTATACCATTCTACTATTCCCGAGCTGTCGGTCTTTACTACCAATATCCCTACGTTTGCATATCCACCCACTGGTAGTTCTTGTATTTCACATGCAAATATATACCCTCCATCCGAATATGGCGCAAATGCTTTGGACCAGATAAAATCATTAGGTGGGGGAAATAAGTTTGAAAAAGTATTAGTGAAAAGGGTATCCCCATTTTGATCGAATCGAATCAGTAAGACGTTGGAAATGGAATCATAAGAATACCCGGACACCGCAAAAGTGCCATCCGATAGAACACTAAATTCCGGATTCCAAATTTGTGTTGATTTGATTTGGCTTCTAATGGTTTTTACCACTTGTAGATTTCCGTCTAAATCAGTTTTCAAAAACAACGCCCCAGGTAAAAAAGGCGGCACAGAATCCGCGATGGTGCCGGTTAGATAATAACAACTGTCTGTGGGTATGATATTACTCAAAATGGACGCCGGAAAGCCAAGCGAGAATCGGCGGCTAAATGTACTCTGGCCGACGAGCAGTTGTGTAGCCGTCAATAACAAAATGACAATATATACTCGTGTAATCATAATCGCAGTATTTGGATGAAAAAAAAGCAGCCGGGGCCATGCCCGGCTGCAAAGCAGATTAAGCTACTTAACAATTACTAAGCGGCCTGACAGCATTGTCCTGGCGCCGACGATGAGCGCGTAGAAGTACATACCCGGTTTCTTGTTTCCTGTTTGCCAACGTATTACACTGGTATCAGAATACACGGGAATTTGTTCCACTATTTTTCCATCCAAGGAAGTTATTATGATTTGAGCCTGCTCCACACCCTCGGGCAGTCGGAAATGGAATAGTGTTTCCTCCACTACGGGGTTGGGGACGGCCTGAAGATGCACCATTTCGCCATTCTCAGTTATGGCTTGATGATTACCAGCACGAGGGGCAGTGAGGTTTTGTGGGGTTGGTGAAGGTAAAACAATATCAAGCTGATAATCTGTATTTGCCAAGTCGTTGAGCAGCACCTGTGCCTGTACCGATGCATAATAATGGCCTGCTTCGGCTATGTTTTTGAGAGCTACAAGGTGGGTGGCCGCCATGACCGAATCGCTTATGCCTGTCTGGATGGCATTAATTTGTATCTCCTTTAGATCGGTAAAGTAATCATATTCAATTTGGGCGCGGCCGGAGAGCGTTATTAAAGAGGGAATATCATTGAGCACTTGTTGAGCAGCAGAAGTATCGCGCAATTGAAGCCAGCTATCCACTAATGCAAAATAGGCATCCAAGCCGCCCTTTCGTGCCAACCAGAGTTGTATTTCCCCAAAATGTATGCTGTCTTCATTTATTAAGTTATCCCGTATGAGCATATTAGCCGCCTCGATCTTTTCACGAGCATTTGTACTTTCCTGAAACAAGTCTTCGAGTTCCTCTCTTTCACTTGTCTTGAGTCGGCCAATCTCCCTGCCGCTTGGGAGTCTGGTGGGGCAGGTATTAGTTAGTCCCGGTTCAAGGGTAATTGAATTCATGGAATAATTTGTCGGTGAGGGAGGGGTAAAATAAGTCAACGGCTCCCCATGATTCTGAAAATGCATTTCCAAATCAGAAGAAGAAAGGACGCCGGAAAATATATTTGCGGCCGCTCTATTGCTTGACCCCTGCATTTCTGCTACTCCTACTACACCAGATACCTCATCCGGCACGGAAAAGTCGAAGTCATTGCCCTTGTTCTCGTTACAAAGGTATTGAAGGCCGTCATCTGCATTGCTGCCCCGGTTATCTCCGTTCGACAAATTAGCGCAATTAAACCCTCTAATGTCGTTTTTGTACACCACATTCGATTCATACCAGGTATGACCGATGAATATTCCCACAGTTTGCATAGATGTAGGTAGCTCGTCGGCGATTTCAAAAAAGTTCTCTTCAATCCTGTACCCTGTGCTTCTATATATCTCTACACCACTGAAAGGCGCCTCTTCATTGAGGTGCGGTAAAGAAGAACCGACTATAAAGGTATTGTCCACCACATAGATGTTATTCACCGATTGCGCTACGATACCCCGGGCATTTTGAATGAAGTTTGTATTCGACACAGAAAAGGTGCTGATACTCCCGTATAGGCCGGTCGTTATGCCAATGGCAAACCCTCTGATAGTAGAATTGACATATTCAGTACAAGGATACAGTGGGTTGGAAAGACAAATGCCACTAAGCTGAAATCCGGCATTCACTGCGGATATTGCGTAACCTTTTTCATCAACATAAGTCAATTCTTCGGATGGGTAGTCATTGGTAAAAGTGCAGGCTTGGAAACGAATGCCGTTGACCTTCCTTAAAATAGCCATGCCGTAGAATCCGTCGAAGTCCGAACCAAAGTTCCCATCTGCGCTGAAGATACAATTAGTGAAAATACTCAAATCCCTTTGCGGTGCGCCAGTTATGAAATGAGAATTTTGGTAGTTAGCAAAATTTACCCCGGTGAGGTTGTTGCGGAAGGTAGCGTTATCGGCTATGATTACTCCGCCATTGGTGCCGGGTACGTCACGGTCATGATTGACAGCGGCCGTATTAGCGCCCTCAATAATAGCCTCGTTAGAAAGTGACAAGTATCCTTGCGCGCGGTAACCATAGACCTTGTGCTGATGAAAAAGAGAGTTACCCACCACAATAATGCCTTCCCAACGATATCCTTCACAACTGTTGTACAGCCGCCCTCCGTTTACATATAACTCACCGTTGGGTTGAATTGTAATTTTGGCATCTTTTGGCATCCCTATCTCAGCTGTAATGGTGAGCTTGCCGCCTGATTGAATCTCCACATGAGCCAGGAGGTTGTCGTTCTGATCCCAGGTTACA
>JAHBTW010000019.1 GCA_019638385.1 Saprospiraceae bacterium
GCCGATGCCACCTATGTGGTGTCGGTGTACGACTGGCCGGCGGGTATGTATGTGTTGCAGTGTGTGAGCGGCGGGCAGGTGCTGGCGGCGGAGAAGTTTATGAAACAGTAGCTCATCGCTAAAAAAAACAACCATGAAAAAAGCAATCCTCTTTTCCATCGGGCTGTTCAGCCTGTTTTCCGCCCAGGCGCAGTTGGAATGGGCGCCGGTGGGGGCGAAGTATTATCATTCGGTTTTGAATGAGTCGCAAATTCCGCAGGCTGTGTTTGTCAGTGAAGTAGCCGGCGACACCATTATTGCCGGAAAAAACTGCCGGATATTTTACACTTGGTGGAGCCCTTATTGCGAAGGAAGGCAATTCACTTATGAAGAAGCCGGACAGGTTTACATTTACAGCGAGGAATCCTACAGCTTCGGGCTGGTCTTCGATTTCAACAAGGGTGCGGGAGAATCCTGGTGGATGCCGGTCTGTAGTCAGCATGAAGGAGAGATTCCAGCCGACTCAATGCAAATCTTTGTGGATTCTGTCGGCATTACCAATGTGAACGGAATGGACATCCGAACCCAATACGTCACCTGGACCTCGCCCTGGGAACAACAAACAAAACACACCAAAATCTACGAGGGCATCGGCAATGCGCCGGTTATTTACTTTTTTTGGGGTGTTTACGGTCTGGCCTCCAATATCTGGTTACATACATTCAACTGCTACGAATCGCCCACACACGGCATTTTCAACTTCGTGGGCGGGCAGCCCTGCGGGGTTTATACGGCTGCTGATGAAGCGAGGCCGGAGACGGAAAAACTGCTGTTGCACCCCAATCCGGCCTGGGAATTGCTGCACATTCAATTTCCCCGCATGGGCGCAGGGCAGTTGGCGTTGTACGATGCGAGGGGACGCCTATTGAAAACGCAATCGTTTGATAATGTGCCCGAAACGTGGGTGCTTGATGTATCGGCCCTGCCGACGGGCATGTACCTGCTGCAATACCGGAGCGAGGGCCGGGTGATGGCGGTGGAGCGGTTTGTGAAGCGGTAGGCAGGGAAGGAGGCTGTAACAAATTAACGTTCAACCCATTCTGGGTTGCGCATACCTGCCGTGGCCTACCCCCGATTGCATCGCGGGCTATTCATCATCATCCACTTCGTGGTTTCACAAAGCTCCCCGAAATCGCTGCGGCTCTGCCTCAAACATAAGCCGGAACACGGCTTCAAAAACATCTTCCGGGCCGGGTTTGGAGAAATAGTCGCCATCGGTGCCGTAGGGCGGGCGGTGTGCATGCGCGCTGAGGGTGATGGGGGCGGAGTCCAAGTAGCGATAGCCGCCCTGTTCTTCCAACACCTGTTGCATCATATAGGCGGATGCGCCGCCGGGCACGTCCTCATCGAGGAAAAGAATACGGTTGGTTTTTTTTAGCGATTCCACGATGCGGTGCTCCAAATCGAAAGGCAGGAGCGTTTGCACATCAATGAGTTCTACCGAGATGCCGTGCTGTGCCAGCAGTTGTATGCCGGCCTCTGCCACGCGCACGCAGGAGCCGTAGGTGACCACCGTAATATCGGTACCTTCCTGCAATACTTCCGGCACGCCGAGGGGCACGGTGAATTCGCCGAGGTTGTCGGGCATGCGCTCTTTGAGTCGGTAGCCGTTGAGGCACTCGATGATGAGCGCCGGATCGTCGGACTGTAACATGGTATTGTAAAATCCGGCGGCCTGCGTCATGTTGCGCGGCACAATCACATACATGCCCCGCAGCGCATGGGTAATCACGCTCATGGGCGAACCGGAGTGCCAGATCCCCTCTAACCGATGGCCGCGCGAACGAATAATCAGGGGCGCCTGCTGCAGGCCGTTGCTGCGGTAGCGCAGGGTGGCCACGTCGTCGGTGAGCGGGGCGAGGGCATATACCAAGTAATCTAAATACTGAATTTCAGCTATGGGCCGCAGGCCGCGCATGGCCATGCCGAGCGCCTGTCCTGCAATGGTCCATTCGCGAATGCCGGTGTCGAAAACGCGGTGTTCGCCGTATTTTTTCTGCAGCCCTGCAAAGCCCTGATTCACATCGCCTATGTAGCCCACGTCTTCGCCGAAAGCAAACAACTCCGGCCTTTCGCCGAAAACCTTATCAAAATAAGCGTTGACGACCTCAAATCCGTTTTTGAGCGGCGAGCCTTCGCTGAATGCAGGGGGCACTACGGGCACTTTGAGCGCCGAGTAGGGCGAACTGCTGTACAGGTGCGTGTGGTAGCGCCGGTCGCCGATGGCTTCTACCTCCTGCATCCATGCATGAAGGGCGTCGCGTGCGGGGCCGGTGTCGCCGAGGGTGGCATACCATACGCGGCGGGCGTTTTGCAGCAGTTCCGACAGCGATGGGTTGATCATCTGCGCCAGCTCTTCGACGTATTCCTTCACTTGCGGCTGTTGGCCGGCAAGCGCCTGATATACTTGCGTCAACTCCCGGCGCTTCACTTCCACCGGGTCCATGTATGCTTTCCAGGCACGTTGGCGACACTCCTGCGCGTATTTTCTGGAGTTGGCGCGAATCGTGCGGCATTCCTCTTCGGAGGCGAATCCGGTTTCGATGATCCATCGCTCCATTTTGAGGATACAATCGTGTTCGCGTTCCCATTGGAGGCGTTCCTGATCTTTGTAGCGCTCGTGCGAGCCGGAGGTGGAGTGCCCCTGCGGCTGGGTGAGTTCCTGCACATGAAACAGCGCGGGAATATGCGTTTCGCGCATACGCGCCACGGCTTTTTGGAACTGTACCACCATAGCGGGGTAGTCCCATCCCTTCACCGTATATATATCTAAGCCCTGTCCTTTTTCGGCGTCATATCGAAATCCTTCCAACACTTCCGATATGCTGCCCTTGGTGGTTTGGTAGTCAATGGGCACGGATATGCCGTAGCCGTCGTCCCACACAAATACGGCTAAAGGTACCTGCATGACGCCCGCTGCATTGATGGATTCCCAAAATACGCCTTCCGAAGTGCTCGCATCTCCGATGGTGCAGAAGCATACTTCGTTGCCATTTTCGGAAAATTGGGTGCCGTGGCGCAGGGCTTCCGATTCGCGGTATTTTTGAGAAGCGCAGGCCAAACCGAGCGCGCGGGCCATTTGGCCGCCGGTGGAAGAAATGCCGGCTGAAACGTTGATGAGGTCTTTGTGATCAGTCCACTCGCCGGTGGCACTGTCCACCAATTTAGTGGCGAAGTGATTGTTCATTTGCCGTCCGCCCGAAAAGGGGTCGTTGTCGGAATCGGCATATATCTGGGCAAAGAAGTCTTCGACAGTGGAAACGCCGATGGCGAACATGAGGGTTTGGTCGCGATAGTAGCCGGCGCGGAAGTCGCCTTTTTTGAAGGCTTTGGCCAAAGCAGCCTGCGGTACCTCTTTACCATCGCCGAGAATACCGAACTTGGCTTTGCCGCCCAATACTTCTTTGCGCCCCAGAATGCTGGCTTCCCGACTGACGCAGCACAGCTCAAAATCGCGGAGTACTTCCTCTTTGGTGAGGGTGATGTCGTCAATTTGGATAGTTTTTACGTTGCTATCGAGTATTGGATTTTCCGTCATTATTTCGGCGTTATTCGGTTAATTACTCCATTAAATACCCATAAACGGAGGCTTTATCAAATTAAATTTTAAATCAAAACCAAGGCGGGTGCAAAAATAGACAAAAAAACGGACTTGTCAGAATGCAAAACCGTTTTGCTTCAAAGATGTTTAACCAAACGTTAACCTCGCTAAAGTAGGGTGTCGCAGCCGGATGCACAACTAATTTCCCTACTTTTGCATTAGTTTCTGAACAAAAAATCAAAACTGATGAAAAAATTACTTTCTGTTCTCGTCTTCGTCTTTGCGATAGCTGCTGTTGCATCGGCCCAAGCAGACAAGGCCCCGGCTGCTACGGAAAAAAGCACCGGTCCTGCGGTCAAATTCGAAAAGTACACCATTGACTACGGCACGGTGGAGTACAACAGCGACCCGTTCCGTACCTTCAAATTTACCAACGTAGGCACCGAGCCGTTGGTTATCAAAAGCGCTCGCAGTTCCTGCGGATGCACCGTGCCCGAATGGCCGAAAGAGCCGATCCCGCCCGGAGCAACCGGTGAACTCAAAGTGCGTTATGCCACAGATCGTCCCGGCGGCATCAATAAGTCCATCACCGTGACGACCAATGCCGAACCGGCAGACGTGGTACTGAACATCACCGGTACTGTGAAGCCCAAGGCTGCCGAGGCGCCCGCCGTACCCGAAGGCCAAAGCAACATGTTCAAGAGCAACAACTAATTTTAAGTTGTCCGAAGGCAAAAAAGCCGTCCTGAATATGATTCGGGGCGGCTTTTTTGTTGTAGTTTGAAAACACAAACGCCCGGCCGGAACGATACCGGACAGGCGCTTGATTTTTTTAACAAAGGCTGTTGCCATCAGGCATAGACCGATTGTTTCTTGAATTTCACCACCAGCAGGTAGTAGAATACGGCCCGTTGCTTGAAGCGTTTGTCGTATTGGCTGCACACGGCCTGTAGGGCCTCATCCAATGCGGGGCTGTCGGCTAAGCCTAATTTTCCGATGAGGAAATTGTTTTTTACGCGGGCCAGTTCTTCGGCATCGCTGCAAGCTACCATGGAAGAGTCCTGGTTGTAGATACTCGGACCGAGGCCCTTGGTTACGGCGGTCAGCAAGCCGGCATCTACAGAAACGCCAATTTCTTTCAGGTCTGCGGAGTACTTCTCTACCGCTTCATCAAATTTGCTCATAAGTCGAATTAGTTTTGGTTTATGGTCGGCAAAATAGGGAGATTTTTTTAAACTTCAAAAAGGGCGGCGGGCGTTTTTGTGCATTTAAAAAGATTGTTATCTTTGTGGCGATTCCCCCCTCATTTTCCAATTCAAGATAGAGCGCGTTGAAAAAGGCATTAATGGAGGCTGCCGCCACGGCAGCCCGGGAATCGCATGTATCCGGTATAGCAGGAGCATTGTCTCCGGTTTGGTTGCAGTATTTCAGGATATTGGGCAAACCCGTTCTTGATGCTGCTGAACTTTGCGAGATGTTGTTTGCAGGGCAACGGGCCGACGGGTTTGTGCCGGACCACCCGGCTTCCGAAAGGGCTGCTTTGCCCTTGCAGGGCGTTGTGCTGGGAAAACTCCTGCAAGTCAATCGCAAAAGTGCCGGTTTTTTGGCCCCGGCATTGCGACAAGCCTTTGAATGCGCTATGGCGCAACACCGTTATCTATATACGCATTGCGATCCCGCAGAGGAGGGCCTGCTTGCCATCCGGTTCCCGGAGGAGGATGGCTTCGGCAATGCAGCGGGGTATGAGTTTCCTGCTCCGGCGAGGCCGAGTATTCAAGACCCCTTTTTCAATACCTGTCTCAGTTGGTCAAATGAATCGCTGATTGCTGTGGGGCATTTTTTGGGAGAGGATGTGCTGGAGGCGATGCAGTGGCATGAGCTGACCATACACGCTATGAATGAAAAACTATGGGACGACAAGGCCGGGCAGTATTGTGCGTTCGATTTGAACCGGGACTGCGCCGTTCCATTGTATAGCTTAGCGGCCATATTGCCTTTAGCTGCGGAAATACCCACGCAGGAACAGGCGGAGAAAATGCTGCATGTTTTGAAAAATGACAGTTGGACACTTGCGGGACGAGACCTTCTGTTGTACCCTTCGTGCCGGCCCGGCGCCCCTGTTGCCGATTTCCGAACGGGCTGGCGCGGCCCCGTATGGCAGGCGCTCAACTGGATGCTGTACGAAGGGCTGCTCCGGTATGATTTTAAAGAAATGGCGCAAGCACTGCGCAAGAACACGCTGCATGCAATATCCGAGTACGGATTTTACGATAGTTATGACCCCCGTTTAGACAACCCCGGCAATCCCGGCATCGGTTCACCCGCTTCTCCGGCTGCTGCAGCTCTGGCGCTGCATTGGTTGCTGAAGTAGCTTATTAGGTAGCGTCAAAAGTTTTAGGACCTTCCGCCACATGGTCGTCTTTCGGAATCTCCGGCGCGTGCGGGTTGGTGAGTACCCGGTAGAAAAAATAGCCGGTGAAGCCGGTAACGATGGAGATGGAAGCAAGCCAGGTTATGAGCGCTATGGTATTCATGACAATTTGCGTTTTGAATGATCGAATTTCGATTAATTAAACATCGTTGGTAGTGAAACGGCCGTCGCGCGTGCGGTTTTTGTAGGCCTTATACACTAAGAAGGCAATGAATCCCCACACCGCTACCAACAACAGCCTCGAAATATTGACAAAAAATATCTTCCTTTTCAACTCGGCGATGACGGCGCCGTCGGTGGCGGCGGCTATTTCTGTGTGAATGGCTTTATTGACAATGGCATCCCATATACCCGGCAAGCTGCCGAAAAAGACGCCGATGAGAATGGCCGGCGTCACAAACTTGATGATGAACCGAAAGACAAGCGGCACGTTGATGTCGGCGCCGCGCGTAATCTCTTTCCAGCCTTTGTCCATGCCGAATACCCAGGCAAAGAGAATGATTTCAAACATGGCAAACACGACCAAACTCACCGTGCCTGCCCAATAATCGTACTCGTCGAAAACGCCGTATTTGAAAAAAAGAACAGTGGGAAGCCCCAGAATAAATACGATGGCGCCGAAGCTCCAGGCTGCCGAAGTTCGCTTGAACCCAAACTCATCGCGCAGGAAGCCCATGACCGGCGTACCCATGGCGAGTGAACTGGTGACACCGGCAAAAAACAACAACCCGAACCAAAGCACTCCGGCCACAATGGCCAATATCGGCCCCCACTGCTGGAACAGGTAGGGTAGGGTACGGAATCCTAAGCCCAATCCGCCGGCCTCTGCTACCAGCGCTTTCATACCGTCTATGCCGAAATAGCCTACCGTAATGGGAATGACAACTGCGGCGCCGAGCACCACTTCTACAAATTCATTCATCCAGCCGGCGCTCATGGCGTTGAGGGCTATGTCGTCGCGTTTTCGCAGGTAAGAGGCATAACATTGAATACTGCCCATGCCCACCGAGAGCGTGAAGAATACTTGCCCCGCTGCTGCCAGCCACACCTTGGGTGTCCAAATGGTGGAGAAATCGGGGGTCCAAAGGAAGTTGAGGCCCTCCATACCGTCATATACGGCGCCGTCCACACCCGACTTGAGGGTAACGCCTTTGATGGCCAGTATCACACCGAACAGGATGAGCAAAGGCATGCCCACCTTCGCTACTTTTTCCACGCCGCCGCTGAGGCCGCGAGAGAGTACATAAGTATTTAACGCTAAGCAGAATACCCAGAAAACGACGTTCTGATAGCCGTCAAAACTGGTATAGTCGGAAAAGAAACCGGCTACCTGCCCGCGGTCCATGCCGGTGAAAGTACCCGATATTGAGTGCCAGATATAACCAAGCGTCCAGCTTTCCAAATAGCAGTAGTACGCAGCTACGGCAATGTTGGTAAAAATACCGAACACGCCGATGTACTTCCACAGGAATTGCTTGGGCGCCATGGAGTCCAATATAAAAGGCGTACTATGGTGCCCTTTGGAGCCGCCGAAACGCCCCATGCTCCATTCCACAAACAGGAGCGGAAGCCCCATGAGCAGAAAACAAACTAAGTAAGGAATGATGAAAGCGCCGCCGCCGTTTTGAACGGCTTGCACCGGAAATCGAAGAAAATTGCCTAAGCCTACAGCATTACCGGCCATTGCCAATACTAAGCCTACCCGGCTACCCCATGATTCGGAATGGTTGCTCATTCGTTTTTCGTTTCATCCGCCAAGCTGTGCCGCAGCGCAGGAAAGCGGGGTTGTTTAAATGGAACAATTGGTTTTCGGGGCGTTAAGGTAGAAGATTTTTTTTTTCACGTGCAAGTAATATCGCATTTTTTATATTTGGTACCCCGGCTATGCCTATTTTTGGCGCATGCAAACACCTGCCATTGATACAAGAACCTACAGATAACGAACTGCTGCAAAAGCTGCTCACCGACGGGGAGGAAGCCGTAGGCATGATATTTCGCCGGTATTATGCCGCTGTTTGCAGGGCCGCGTATCACATCATACCCGCGCAGGAAATCGCAGAAGACCTGTCGCAAGAGGTTTTTTACGAACTCTGGCGCAAACGCGACCAACTCCAAATCGGGACCTCCCTGCCGGCCTATCTCAAAAGAGCGGCTGTCAACAAAGCCCTCAACTACCTGCGCGATCAAAAAGGTCAATGGGATGACGACAGCGCCCTGCCTTCGCTACCGGCCCGCGAACCCGGCGCGCAGTCGCACTTAGAAACCAAAGAGTTACAAGCCCTCATTGATCGTTATGTGGAGCAACTGCCGGAGAAGTGTCGCTTGGTTTTTGTACTGAGCCGGTTTGAGTACCTGTCGCACAGCGAAATCGCAGAGCGTTTGGATATTTCTACCAAAACCGTTGAAAATCAAATCACCAAGGCATTGCGATTTCTCAAAGAGGCGCTTTCGCCCTATCTGAAGTTTTTCTTTCCTATTTTTCTTGCATCGTTTGTAGGGGAATACCTGCTAAACGGTGTCTTTGTGTACGGAATAACCTAATGATGACCATACCTGAGAACATAATACTCCTGTTGATTCGCCAATGGAAAGGCGAAATATTGAACGGCGCAGATGACCGAACACTCCGGCATTGGCTCTCCGATCCCGCACATTCCGACGATGCTGAAACACTGTACCAAACCTGGCTTGCCACTGCTGCTTACCCCTTGCACTATGCACCCGATGTGGAAGCCGGACTGACTAAACTCCAGGCTCGCATTTCTGCCGAAGCGCCCCCTGCAAAGGTGGTTCCGCTTCGCAGAAAATGGTTTGCAGCAGCAGCATTGGCCGCTTCTTTCCTCTTATTGCTGACGGTCGGCTACAACTGGTGGGCGGTCCAACAATCCCCTACGGACATCAGAAGCATTACCGCCGCATCCGGCCAATCACTTGAACTGGCCCTGCCCGACGGCTCGCTTGTCGTGTTGCACGACGGCGCAGCAGTTTCTTACCCCGATCCCTTCGAGAAAAGCAAAGCCCGTTGGGTCTCGCTCTCAGGCGAGGCCTATTTTAAAATAGCGCCCGATCCTAACAAGCCCTTCACGGTGCGTACCGCCGCCGCTTCGGTGGAAGTATTGGGTACGACGTTCAACGTGCGCGCCATGCCCCACGAGCCGGTAGTGGAGGTGACGGTGGAACACGGCAAAGTGCAATTGTTTTCTCCTGCATTGCCCGAAAACCGCCTTCTCCTGCAAGCCGGCGAACGCGGACACTGTACCAAAACCGGGCAATTGGAAAAAACCTTAGACCCGGAAACCAACGCTTTATCCTGGCTGACACAATCGCTGCGCTTTCGCAATACGCCCCTGCCCGAAGCCCTTGAAGCTCTGAGCCGCCACTACGGCATCGCGCTGCGCTTGGAAAAAGAATCTTTGGCCCAATGCCCCTACACCGGCGTATTCGATCAGGCGCCCCTGCAAGATGTACTCCGAACGCTGGAACTCACCTTCGGCGCGCGCATTCTTTTGCAGGAAGAGAATCGCTACCTGTTGCGCGGTGGCGCCTGCGGGAAGTAGACAATTCAATGGAGAGCCTCTTGTAGCGCCGTCCAGGATTGCTCCAGTAACCGGGTTATTTCTTTCCAGTCTTCTTCCTCCACGGCATCCCCTTTTCTATCGCGCAGGAGCATGGCCTCTACGCGCAGTCGGGTGTGTTGTTCAAGGCTGCCGGCCGGCAAGCCGTAGAATTCGGCGGCGATTTCAGCCAGCAGGCATTCCCAGTCTGCGGGAGTGTGCCGGTGATAATCAACAGTGCTTTCTTCATGGCGGCTAAAGGATTTTGTTGTTGGTCAGGTTATGCGGAAAAGTCGGCCCTGGCGGTTTGGGCAGGGCGGCGCGTTCGGCCTCGGAGTCCGTTTTGCGGCGGCGCAATTCGAGTTTGAGGCTTTCTTCCCCTTTGCGCATGGCCCAGAGGTGATTGGCCGCAAAAAGCGGGCGCAACAACCAGCTGAGCTTTTTGAGCAGAGGCTTCTCTGCACTGATGCGCCAGTCGTAAACGACCTCGCATTGTTCATCGCTGGTCTGTTTGAACGTCCATTCGCCTGTGCCGGCAAAATCGCCGATGGCCTCCAGCGAAAACCCGTGCGGGAAGTGCGTATGTGTGACCCTGAACTTCCACTTCAGGGTGTAGGGCAGGAATCCCTTGGTGTAAAGCTCCACCAGCTTGCCTACGCCGCCGGGCTGCCCTTTTTCCAATTGCTTCACATCCAAATACACACTGGGCCACCAACGCGACAGGTCCTGGGTCGTTTCCAATGTCCGATACACCTCGGCGCAGGTGGCTTCTACCAGCCAGCGGGTGATGAAGTGGTAGGTACTTGTTTTTTCCTGTTGTGTTGTAATGCCGGCTAAGTTCATTTTTCTCTGTTTGGGTTTAAAAAAGCAAAGTATCCCATTGTAACTGCGAGAAACACATGCAGTCCCACTGGAATCCAACCCATTGCATTCATCACGCCATTGAGTGTTGCCAGGAGTACAATTGGGATGTCAAGTACATTATAGATAGTACTTGTAAACAATAAATTGTGCCAGGCTTTGTCGGATGCCGGGATGTGGCGGTTCAACCAAAAAGTCAAAGCGAAAGCGATCAATGCCGCCCCGAGTATTCGCGACATCAAAGCTCCGTTAATATCGGGCGAAATGCCGTAAGTCGCCATAAATTGAACGGGTATCAGCAGCAGCCCTATGCCAAAGCCGAAGTAGGCAATTGCCCAAATTGTAGAGAGTGTTGAAATTTTCATGATTGTCAATTTTTGCTGTGACGGAAAAAGTCAGAAAGCGACTTCGAAGAAGTTACCTCCTGACTTTCAGTATCTTCTTATCATACAAAGATACCATCGCAACCACCCGGCAGGCAATCCCGTGAAAACGGGCTTTCTTTCTACCGGAAAAAGGGGAGAGGCGTTCTTTATTGCTGCGCCATCAATTGGGAATTAAAAGCCCCAAAAGATAAAATTTGCCACAATAGTGCATTTACTTTTCCATGATTTGTATTTTGCGGCGTATTCCAATTTCTGCACTCTTTCATCTTAAAACATCAAAACATGAGCAAACAAATTATCGCCGTATTGGTCAGCGCCGTAATGCTATTCCTGTGGCAATTCCTTTCCTGGTCTATGCTGGGCGTACACCAGTCGGAGTTTAAGTACACCGCCAATCAGGATAAAATCCTGGAGGCCCTGAACGAACACCTGGGCGAAGAAGGTACCTACATGCTGCCGGGCGTGCCGCCGGGAACGCCTATGGACCAAGAGCAAGCTTTGATGCAAGCTCACGATGGCAAGCCCTGGGCGAGTATCAGTTATCACAAGTCATTCAACACGGCTATGGGCATGAACCTGCTGCGCGGGTTTCTCGCAGATGTCGTAGCGGCTTTTCTGTTGGTTTGGGTGTTGATGAAAATCGAAAAGCGCAATCTGTCCACCGTGTTGTTGGGTTCTTTAGCGGTGGGGTTTATAGGGTATCTCACCATCCCTTACCTCAACAGCGTATGGTTTGAAACCAAGTCTATGGGCTACCTCATTGACTCAGTCGTTCAGTGGGGCGTTGTCGGCCTGTGGTTAGGCTGGTGGCTAAACAGGCGTTAATTTTTCAAATGTATAGCAGTCAGGAAGTAACTGCGGGTTACTTCCTGACTTATCAATTGCGTCAATTCTTCGCTAACGGATTGGCGCTCAGTTGCATCAGCAATCCCAGCATATCTGCGTTGAGCCAGAGTTCCTGTGCTTGGCCATTGTTGAAATAAAAAGTGACTGTTGCCAGTACCTTTATTTTGCGGTTGCTTTGGGGTATGCCCTGAAACGTAGCGCCTGTGTGCGTGCCCTCCAATTGGTGGCGAACTACTACTTTATCACCTTCTGAAACTACGTCGTATACGGTGAATGTAGCATCAGGGAAGGACGCCAAAATTTCTGTCATGGCTTGTCGGTATCCTTTGCTGTCGAGGGGTTGCGGCCCCCAGCCATTGAATCGGGCGTCTGCCGCACAATATCGGGTCACGCCTTCCAAATCGTGTGCGCTCACATTTGCCATCATTTTCAAGGCCAATTCTGTTGCGTTGTTGATTGCGGCCGGCAGCCCCTTCATGAGTTGTGCATTGGTAATTGATTTAAAGGTGAAACAAACGTCGTGCCCTGCGGCACTTTGAACGCTGCAAAGTTACCGTCGCAACCTACTGACAATCAATCCCGTGAAAACAGGCTTTTTTTCTACCGGAAAAAGGGGATTTTCAGCTCAAATCTTGCACAGGTACCGTGAACCCCGTACATTCGATGAAATTTTCAGCCCATGAGGTTGAGTTTTGCCTTCGTCGCCACCTTCATCTTTGCCGCATCGCTCGCATCGGCTCAAACCGCTCGCCAACGCGACAGCCTGCTCCGCATTGCTCAAACCGCTCCTTTTGATACCGCCAAAGTGTGGGCGCTCATGGAAGCAGGTAAGTTGTATCTTCAAACCCAACCGGACAGTGCAGAGCGTTACATTACACAAGCGCTCTTGCTGTCGGAAAAAAACGGCTTTGAACGGGGCATAGCCAAATGTCGAATCAACAGAGCTTATGCCTTCAACAATCTGGGGCGATATCAGGCTTCCATAGCCGATTGCCGCATCGCTATTCCCATTTGCGAGCGCTTAAGTATGAAAAAAGAATTGGTGGCGGTGTACAACAACATGGGAAATGCCTGGGACTTTCTCGGCAACCGCCGGCAGGCGATAGATGCGTTTTTTCATGCGCTACAGGCTTTAGAACATGCCGATCTGCCGGATCACTTTCCCATTGTGGTGTGCAATAACATGGCCAGGCAGTACGAAAACCTGGGGCTTTTTTGTTGATGATACTGGCCGCCCTCGCCTGGGCATTGCTTCGCAATCGCCGGAAAATACATGGTCAGGAAATCCAGATCCAGCAACAGAAAATTAAAGAATTAGAACAGGAGCAGCAGATCGGCTACGCCGGCGCCGTGATGCAGGGGCAGGAAAATGAACGCTCCCGGCTGGCCCGCGATCTCCACGACGGCCTCGGCGGAATGCTCTCCGGCATCAAACAAGCCCTGTTTGCGCTGAAAGGAAATCCGGCGCTCCCCGACCATTCCACCGCTGCACTGGGCCAGGTTACCGCCGATCTGGACAACTCTATTTCCGAACTGCGCCACATCGCCCGCAACATGATGCCCGAAGCCTTAGTGCGCTTCGGCCTCAAAGACGCGGCTGGCAGAATCTGCCATAGCCGAAATTTGCGGCAGCGCCGACAACGGCAATTCCGCCCTCGAACAGCTCAAAACCGCTGCGGCGGAAGTGGCGCTGGTGGACATCAACCTGCCCGACACGAACGGCATAGACCTTTGCATACAACTGAAAAAGGAGTTTCCGAAACTGAAAGTGCTGGGACTGAGCACCTTTAAAGAGCGCAGCTACATCACGCGCATGATAGAGGCGGGCGCTTCCGGTTATCTTTTGAAAAACGCCTCCAAAGAAGAACTCGAAGACGCCATTGCCGCAGCGCACAAAGGCCGCATGTATATGAGCATGGAAGTAGCCGCCACATTGGCCAAAAACGCCTCCGAACAACCCGCCATACCCCTGCTCACGGCCCGCGAAAAGGAGGTGCTGCATCACATTGCACAGGGGCTTACCAACCAGGAAATTGCAGAAAAACTCTTCATCAGCCCGCTTACAGTGGACAGTCACCGCAAAAACCTGTTGGCCAAATTCGGCGTAAAAAACACTGCCGCCATGATCCGCTTCGCAATAGAATACAAGTTGATTGAGTATTGATTGTGGAACAAGGAAAAGCAAGCTATTGCCTGCCAGATGGGCTATTGGGCCATCAATAATTTTTCCGATGCTTTTATGGAAAAATTTGGCGACCGACCGGCGGCGGCGAGGGGCTGAACGCCCGTGTAAATTCATCGCGCAGCAAAAAGGCCCGCCCCGATTGTCGAAACGCCATACAAAGGCACGTTTGTCATCCAATCTTGCGCCCGGAAAGGGCTCATTGATGTGCGGATTGCCACATCGGGTTTATATTTTTCTACAAAAACCTTCAAGCTCTTTGACTTCAAATTTTCTTCCGCTTTTACCTCAATCGGGATGATGCCGTTTTGGGATTGAATCAAAAAATCAATTTCGGCAGTGGCGTGCGAGGCCGTCCAATAATAGAGTTCATGCGCGATTTTCAATTGCTGCGCAACGAATTGTTCCGTCAGAGCGCCTTTAAATTCCATCAGAATATTGTTTTTTTCCAAAAGGATTCTTGGGTCAATTTTGGCGAGCGCACACAATAGGCCGATGTCCAACAGGAACAATTTGAACACATCCATATCAGCATAAGCATTTATCGGTATCATTGGTTTTTCCACCAAACTCACTTTGAGTACCATGCCGGCGTCGGAAAGCCAATTGATGGCCGTCTCAAACTCTTTTGCCCTTGCACCTTTTTTGATTTGCCCGTACATGAATTTTCGGTTTTCTTTCGCCAATTGACTTATCAAGGTATGCCAGACTAACCTGATTTTTGGCACGGTTTCGATGGGGGCATATTTCGCAAAATCGTTTTCGTAGCCAATCAAAATATTTTCCTGGACAGCCCGCACCTCCCTCAAATCGCCCCGCTGTATGTAACTGTCCACCGCTTCGGGCATGCCGCCTATGAAATAGTACAGCCTCAACAACTCCACCAATTTATCGTGAAAAACGTCTATTACCTGCCAGTTTTCAGCCTCCAAATGCTCTTTAAGCAGGCTTTGTCCCATATTTTCTAAAAATTCGTAAAAACTCATCGGGTACATGCGCAGAAAATCCACTTTCCCAACCGGGAAAGCTGTGTTTTTTTGTATCGAAACACCCAATAGGGAGCCGGCGGCAACGATGTAATATTCCGGGACCTGTTCGCAGAAATATTTCAGTGCGGTCAGCCCCTTTTCCGCCTCCTGAATTTCGTCAAAAATGAGCAGCGTTTTGTCGGGCTGTATTTTGCGGTTGGCTTCGATTTCTATGATTGACAGGATGCGTTTTATGTCAAAATCCGGTACGAACAATGATTGCAGTCGCTCGCTGCCTTCAAAATTGAGATAGACAACGTGCTCAAATTCGTTTTTGCCAAATGCCTTCATCAACCAGGTTTTGCCTACCTGCCTGGCACCTTGCAAGATTAATGGCTTCCGGTTGGGAGCATCTTTCCAATTGACCAGAGACTCATAGAGGTTTCTCTTCATCATCAACTCATTTTTAAAAACAAAAATACACTTTTTCAAATGAATAAATGCAATTTGATACACTTTTTTAAATGAATAAATGTAATTTGAAACACAACTTGACCCAGATGCACAGAATTATTTTTAAACACATAGGTGCTGTGTAAACCAACATAGAGACATAGAGGCGCCGCGGCATTTCATTCGGAAAGCTAAACCATTTATTCGGATACCCAAACCACCCATTGGGGAAATACTCCTTGTGCGGTCGGAGGAGGTATGGCAACTTTGATTTCGTCAAGGTGGGTAACCTATTCCATCCTGGCCAAATAGAATTTACGAATCGTAGAGACAATTTGAAAAAAATGAAAAACGCATTGAACCACCACCTGCTGATGCTCCTCCTCGGGTTTTTACTTGCCGGCGCCGCCTGCCCCCAAGCCCCCGGCAACCAGAAAAAAGAGAGCAACGCCGCGGCCTCCACTTCGCTGACCATGGCGCAAGCCGACGATGGCAAATGGGTCATCATGGATAGCCAAAAAACGGTGCTTTATGGAGTATTCCTTTACGACAACGGCCCCGATTACCCGGCAGAAGGGCTGATACGGGTAGTGAAAAACGGCAAAATCGGCTATGCCGATGCCGACACCTACGCCATCGTGATTGAGCCGCAGTTTGATTGCGCCTTTCCATTTGAAAACGGCCAAGCCAAAGTCAGCAACGAGTGTCAAACGGTCAAAGACGGCGAGCACAGCGTATGGGAGAGCGATGCCTGGCAGTATATAGATAAGCAAGGAGGTTTGAAAAAGCAGGATTGAGCTTCTTCCAGGAGCAAGCGCCGGGGAACCGCCCGCTTCCTACTTAATCCAGGCTTCCATCTTTTCCCGGCGGTATATTTGAAAAGTGCGATGGGCGCTCATGGCCACAAAAAATCCTTTTGGATATAAATCGCCGAACGCAAAACTGCTGAGTTCGGATCCGTCGCTCTCGTCGGTGGAAACAGGTATGACTGCCAACAGCGTATGGGCGTGTGGATTGCCGGTTGATCCTTCGCGTGGGAATACATGGAATTGGCCGGCCTGCTGATCGGATACGAGAATGTATCCTGTGCCGTCGGAGTGGGTGTAAATGGATATGCCTTCGTGGTCTTCTTTAAAACCCTCCATAGCAAAGTGCGCCAGTTCCTCATTGCCGCGTGCCGGATCGGCGTAATATTTGCGCACGCCTGCGCCCTCGTCGGAGTAGTACACATATTTCAGGCTTATTCCCCCGATTTTAAGGCGATATGAAGATTGTGTTATTTTGTCGCCCGCATTTTCACCGGAAAAAGTCGAAATAGCGAATCATGTTATCCCAGGTTTAAGTTTTTGTTATTTTCTTTTTCGACAGCCCCGTTGCTCTTGTCGCTCCGGCAGAGCAGTCTATTTTTGGCACTGAAAGCCCCCCCCCCGGCTGTCAATACCAATTTTTTTCGAGTCTGTTTTGCCGGCATTCAAGTCGTGTCGGTTCTGTTTTGTCATTAATCAAACTGTTGAATATGAATAGAATAATTACGCAACATCTATTGGTGTGGATGATGCTCGGCTTCGCTGCCGCCGGTTTGCAGGCCCAAATCATCACACAGTGGAACTTCAATTCGGTTCCGGCCGATGCGAGTACTTCTACCGGCTCCACAGCGCCCAACGTCGGCGCAGGTACGGTTTCCTTAGCAGGCGGCACTACCGCTACCTTTGCTTCCGGTACGGCCAACGGCGGCAGTACCGACCCGGCTCTCATGGACAATACGGGCTACAACATCACCGCTTTTGCTGCACAAAGTACCGGCGACCGGTCGCGGGGTATCCAATTTTTGCTCAGCACGGTGGGCTACAACAATATACAGGTGAGTTGGGACCAACGCCACTCCAACACCGCCCCGCGCCATGTGCAGTTGCAATACACTGCCGACGGGGGCATTACCTGGACCGACGCGGGCGCGCTTTTCGAAGGCACAGCCGGAGACATGTGGTTTAACGGACGCTCGGTGGACCTGAGCGCCATTCCCGCAGCCGGCAACAATGCCAATTTCGGCATCCGTATCGTGGCTGCTTTTGACCCCGCTTCCGGCACAAGCTATACAGCTTCCAACACATCAAGCAGCTACGCAACCTCCGGCACGTGGCGCTTCGATATGGTCACCATCAGCGGCACGCCTTTGCCGGCGCCCGGCATGATGCGCATCACGGAATACATGTATTCAGGAAACAATGACGAGTTTATAGAATTTACCAATGTAGGCACTGTGCCGGTGGACATGACCGGCTGGAGCTTCGACGACGACAGCCGCACGCCCGGCGTATTTGACCTCAGCGGTTTTGGCATCGTGGCGCCCGGCGAATCCGTCATCATTACCGAAACTACGCCGGCCGCTTTTCGCTCCAATTGGGGCCTTTGCGACAACGTAAAAGTGCTCGGCCCCTATACCAATAACTTAGGCCGCAATGACGAAATCAACCTCTATAATGCCGGCGGCAATCTGATAGACCGTCTCACATATGGCGACGAGAACTTTCCCGGCTCCATTCGCACTCAAAACGCATCGGGCTGGGTGACGGCTGCCGGCCTCGGCGCCAACCTTGCAGCCGAATGGACACTCGCTTCCATCGGCGATACAGAAGGATCTTATGCCTCTTCGGGCAATGACATCGGCAGCCCGGGCCGCAGCACCCGCGCCACAGTGACCTTTGTAGCCTGCCCGCCACCCCGCCCCGATATGCGCATCACGGAGTGGATGTACTCCGGCGGCAACGGCGAGTTTGTAGAATTCACCAATGTGGGTTCTACCTCAATAAATATGACCGGCTGGAGCTACGACGACGACAGCCGCACGCCCGGCGTGTTTGATCTCAGCGGCTTCGGCACTGTAGAGCCGGGCGAATCCGTCATCATCACCGAAGCCACGCCTGCCGATTTTCGCGCCAGTTGGGGCCTTTGCGACAACGTAAAAGTGCTCGGCCCTTACACTAATAACTTAGGCCGCACCGACGAGATCAACTTGTTTGATGCAGGCGGCTTCCTCGTTGACCGGCTCACCTACAACGATGAGGGTACGGCGCCCGTAAACGGCCCGCGTACGCAAAACGCAAGCGCATGGGTTACTGCGGCCGCTTTGGGCAATAACACTGCCAATCAATGGGTGCTCTCCACCCTGGGCGATGTTGAAGGGTCTTACACCTCTAATGACGACGCCATCGGCAATCCGGGGAGTAGCGCCCAGGCTACGGTAAGTTATGATCCTTGTGTCGTACCTGCCGGTCTTCCGACCATCGCGCTTAATCTGGCCGCTACCAACGACTATTTGGATGCAGGGCTTGTGGCGCCGCCTGCCGCTCCTTATGCCGTCAGCGGCGTTATAGCCGACCCCACTGACCCGATGAGCCTCTACGGAATTGCCTTTACGCTGGCCGACCCGGATACGCCGGTGGAAAACCTCACCTTTACGGCAGCTACTTCCAACCCGGCCGTGGCGCCTTTGGCCAACATCACCGTGACCGGTATGGGCGCCGACCGCAATGTGAAGATCGAGCCTGCCGGCGTGGGCTTTGCTACCGTTACGCTCACGGTCAGCGACGGCGTCTTATCGAGCACTTATCAGGTGTTTTATGCCGCAAGCGCCGCCTCCACTACGGCGGCTACTACCCGCTGGCACACAGAGGCCGCCGATGCTTCTACCGCCGTATCAGTCGGCGGAGGTTATATGTTTGTAGCCGACGATGAAGATGAAACCATTCGCCTTTTTAATCGCAATGAATCGGGCTTGCCGATAGCGGGTTTCAACTTTACCAATTCTTTGGGACTGACCGATCTGGACGGCGGCATACCTCGTGAGGTGGACATTGAAGGTTCTTTCCTCGTCGGGAATCGCATTTTCTGGATCGGCTCGCACGGCAACGGTGCGGAAGGGCAAAACCGCCCCAACCGCCGCCGCCTTTTTGCCACCGATGTGAGCGGAGGCGGTGCAAGCGCTACCCTGACTTATGCAGGTCGATACGACAACCTCCGCGCCGACCTCATCGCCTGGGGCGACGCCAACGGGTACAACTTCACGGCAAGCGCGGCTACCCCAATGCTGCCGACAGTGGAAAATGGCTTCAACATTGAGGGATTCACGATGGCCCCCGACGGCAGTACGGCGCTCATCGGTTTCCGGGCGCCGCGTGTGCCGGTGGCTACGCGCAATAAAGCATTGATTGCTCCCGTGTCGAATTTTCAAGCATGGTTCAACAACGGTGCTCCCGCCGGCGCTCCTGCTTTCGGCGCGCCCATCGAACTCGATCTCGGCGGCCGGGCCATTCGCAGTTTAGAGTGCAACGGCAACGGTTGCCTCATCGTGGCCGGCAATACCGACGATAGCGGCAATTTCAAACTCTACACCTGGAGCGGTAATCCCGCCGATGTGCCCCAACCCCGCAACGCCGACCTGAGCCGACTCACGCCGGAGGGTATCGTGGAATTGCCTGCCGGACCTTTTCTCGGCACGGCCGGCGACAACCTGAGCGTGCAACTCATCAGCGATAAGGGTACAGCTGATTACTACGCTAACGGACAGGAGGCCAAAGACCTGCCGAATAACAACCACAAGAAGTTCCGCAGCGACCCCGTCGTGTTGGGTGAAGTGGACCTTCCGGCGCCGCAAATCGTTCTTTCGGCTCAGCCGCTCAATGTGGAGTGCGACGGCATGGGCAATACGGCAGCGATCAACGCCTGGCTGGCTTCCAACGGCGGCGCTACGGCTTCGGTAGCCTGCGCTCCGGGTACCTGGTCGAACCAACTGACGGCCTCCAACCCCGGACCGGGCAACACCGGTTGCGAGACGTATCTGTTCACCATCACCGACGACTGCGGCCGCAGTGTTTCCACTTCGGCTACGGTCTGCATTCAGGACAATACGCCGCCTTCGGTGGTTTGTTTTAATCAAACCATCAGCTTCAACGGGCAGGCAAGCATTGCGCTCAATGCAGGTGATCTCGTGGATGCTTCCGATTTGTGTAGCGGTGTGAGCATTTCGTTATCGCCCTCCGTCATCACCTGCGATCAGGTGGGCCAAACGGTGCCCGTACTCGTAACTGTTACGGACGGCGCGGGCAACCCGGCCCAATGTATGGCCAATATCACCGTAGGCGGCGTGCCTTGCGGCTGGAGCCAAAATCCGAACGGCGTAAACTGTGCCAACGGCAACAGCATCGCTTATAATCCCGCCAACGGCGTGTGGACGGCCACGAGTACCAATTGCTTCTACGGCCCCGGCTACACGAGCGATGCCACGGCCTTTACTCAACGCAGCCTCTGCGGAGACGGCAGTATCACGGCACAAGTGACGAGCATCAGCGGCACAACCCTCGGCTGGGCGGGCATAGTAATGCGCGAGAGCAATGCCGCCGGCGCGAAGAAAGCGCAACTGATGACCAACCTGAGCAGCCTGAGCCGCCGCGAATTCCGCTCCACGACCAACGGCGCGGCCAATCCACAGCAGTTCCCGAGCCAAAATCGCTACTGGCTGCGTTTGGTGCGGGCGGGCGATCAGTTCAGTATGTATGTATCACCCAACGGTGCTGCGTGGTACTTCGTCGGCGTTCAGAACATCCCGATGAATGCCTGCATTCAGATGGGCTTGGTAGCCACCAATTACCAACAAACGAGTACGGTGGTCGCTACGTTTGCGAATGTGAGCTACACGGGCAGCAATGTGCCGCCGCTGGCGGGGGCTGAAGGGGCTGCGAGTATCGAGCAACCGAACGGCTTTGAGGCGTATCCGAACCCGACATCGGGGGAATTGAACGTAAACCTTGCTCAATACCTCGGAAGAGCCGTGCGGGTGGAGGTGTATGGCCTCACCGGGCAGTTGCTCCGCTTGGTAGAGATAGAGGAGGTGCAAACGGTGACAGAACAGCTCGACCTGTCGGCGTTGCAAAGCGGGATGTATTTGGTTAAAGTGAAATCTGACGGCCTGCCGGATGCGACGCAGCGGGTGGTGCTGGCGCGTGGGTAACGCACGAATGCAACGGTATGTCGCAGCTTTGTAGATAGGGGGCTGCACTCGGGCAACGGCGCCCTAAAGGCGAGGTGACACCTGCCGCCAACGGATGGCGAAAGGTGTGATCTCGCCTTTGTTTTTTAATGAGGTTCAGAGGAGAGCCGGCTCGCTGCCGCGTGGCAAATGCAGCCTGAAAACCGCGCGGTGCAGAATCGTACGCGAGCAGCGTATGGCGCGGCGATGATACCGCTTACACCGAGTTTTGTACCGATAACGAAAGGATAGTGGCGAAAATGGCGAATTTATGCCGACCGACAGGGAGGTGTACGGTTGTTTTTTTTAGTTTTACCGAAATTTAAAAATACCCCCTCTTTAGTGTTTTTTCATTGAAATGCTGTTGTGACATCCCTCTCCTACCGACTATGATTTTTTTACCCAAAAACTTTTTTCACATGAAAAATTTATTGCTACTGCTTTTCGCCTGTTTCACCTTGCAGGCGGCCTTTGCTCAAAGGATTCCCTTTGACAGTACGAATAACAGAGGAGAAGACCTGCGCCTGGAAGATCTGGTTTCGATTGCCAGATATGCCCCGTCAGATCCCAGGTCTAAACTTAGGACCGCTCTCTTCTTGCTGGAGCAGGAATTCCTGAAGGCACAGCAAGAGGGTATTCGCCCGGAGGCATTCGTGTCTTCACAGCCGATCGTCATGGTCCAAAATGGCATGGTTCGCATTCAGGCGGCCGCAGAAAAAGACGTTGCGGTTCTGATGGCCGGGTTAGAGCGCCTCGGCGCTACGCAGTTTGATTATTACGGCAGAATCATCAATGCCTGGTTCCCTATCGGCAAAATATCGGAGTTGCCCTATTTGAACGGCTTGCAGTTTGCGAAACCCGTGTATTGGGTCAAAGGCGACATTGGTTCTGTTGATTCGGAGGGCGACCTTGCTTTGCAGGCCATTGCTGCCCGCCAGAACTATTGCGTTAACGGCGCCGGTGTGCGGGTCGGTATTTTGTCTGACTCCTATACCACCGCATTTCCCGGCGGCGCGGCTGCGGGCGTGGCCAGCGGCGACCTGCCGGGCGTAGGCAACCCCAACGGATTTCTCACTCCCGTAACGGTAGTAGCCGACGGCGCTGCCAACAACATTGACGAAGGCCGGGCCATGGCCGAGATCGTGCACGACCTCGCCCCAGGGGCACAACTCTTCTTTAATACTGCCAACGGCGGCGAAGCGTCCTTCGCTACTGCCATCCTCAACTTAGACGCCGTAAGAAACTGTGATGTGATTGTGGACGATATCCGGTATTTTGAAGAGCCTTTTTACATGGACGGACCGGTAGCCCTGGCTTGTAATACCGTCTTCAACAACGGGGTGGCCTATTTTGCCTCCGCCGGCAATTACGGCCGGCTTTCCTATGAATCTGCCTATCGCAGCTCCGGCGGCGCCCTCAATGCACATGATTTTGATCCCGGACCGGGCATTGATACACTACAGACCATTACTGTAAACGCAGGCTCTACCATCAACCTCACCCTCCAGTGGGATGACCCCTGGGGTTCTCTCACCCCCAATAGCGCTGCAACCAACCTCGATGTATTTCTACTCAACGCCGGGGGAGCTGTCGTCGCTTCTTCCACAGACAACAACGTCGGCAATGACCCTACGGAGTTTTTTAGTTACGTTGACCCCAATGGTGCAGGAACAGTCACTTACCGCATTCTGATCACCCGGCCGGCCGGTCCTCCAACCTCCGTGCTCAAGTGGGTCATCCGCAACAGCAATGGCTTAGTCATCAACGAATATCCCCCTACCACCGTTAATGAAATGGCCACCGGATACGGTCACTCCAACGCTACCGGCGCCAATGCTGTGGCCGCCGCCTTTTGGGCGAATACGCCGGCCTACGGAGTAAATCCTCCGACACCCGAAGGCTTTACGTCCAACGGTGGGGTGCAGATTCGGTACAATACTGCGGGGGTGCCCATAACGCCTGTGACGCGCAACAAACCCAACTTCTGTGCCGTGGACGGCGTGAGCAATACCTTCTTCGGCAACGGCAACAATTTCTTCGGCACTTCTGCCGCAGCCCCTCATGCTGCTGCGGTGGCGGCGCTGATGTTGGAGGCCAATTCCTCCCTGACGCCGACCCAGGTGCGCAACCTGCTCGTTACTTCGTCCATTGATATGCTCACGCCCGGCTTCGATTTCACCACCGGCTCCGGTCTGATACAGGCCGATGTGGCCGTGCGCGAAGCGATTGAATTGCAATGCAACATCACGAACATTACGGTACAAAACGGCCCGACCTGCATAGCCGGGCAGGGTACCTACAGCGTGACGCTGCGAATTTCCTATACCAACCCGCCGGCGTGCAACGATAGCTTGTGGGTGAACGGACAGGTGTTTGGCGCCATCGGCGCCACTTTTCAGGATGTTACCCTCACGGGACTTGATCCCAACGGTCTCCCGGTTTCCGTGACCGCGTATTTCAAAAGTGCGGATGGATGCAGCCGCACGGTCAACAACCTGTTTACTGCGCCGCAAAAGCCATCCATTACCTGCCCCGCTGCGCAGGTGCTCGTTCTGGACCAAAACTGTTCGGCGGTCATTCCCAACTATATTCCATTGGCTACTGTGAACAGTCCGGCGCCCGGCACCGTCGTTACGCAAGCTCCGCCGGCCGGCGCCGTGGTATCTGATGCCGGAGTGATCAACGTTACCATTACGGTAACCGACGACTGCGGCAGCACCAATTGTACCTTTATGGTAACCAAAGTCGATAATACGCCGCCCACTGCGGTTTGCAATGACTACACGGTTACTTTTAACGGGCAGACGATTATTCCCTTAGAGGCCGATAGCTTAGTGACGGCCGACGACAACTGCGGTGTGGCCACTATTGAGTTATTCCCCACCGGTATTTCCTGCGAGCAGCTCGGCCAAATCGTTCCGGTCACCGTTACCGTGACGGATATCAATATGAATGTTGCTGCCTGCATTAGCAACATTACGGTGGCCGGCCTGCCCTGCGGCTGGAGCCAGCAACCCAACGGCGTAAACTGTCCCAACGGCAACAGCATTGCGTATGCGCCCCCTACCGGCATTTGGACGGCCACGAGCACCAATTGCTTTTATGGTCCCCCTTTCAGCAGCGATGCCACGGCCTTTGCCCAGCGCACACTCTGCGGCGACGGCAGCCTCACGGCAGAAGTGACCGACATCAGCGGCACAGCCCTCGGCTGGGCAGGCATAGTAATGCGGGAGAGCAATGCCGCCGGCGCGAAAAAAGCGCAATTAGTGACCAACCTCAATAACCTGAGCCGCCGTGAATTCCGCACCACCACTAACGGCGCGGCCAATCCACAGCAGTTTCCGAGTCAGAATCGGTATTGGTTGCGCTTGGTGCGGGTCGGCAATCAGTTCAGCATGTATGTGTCGCCCAACGGCGCCGCGTGGTACTTTGTCGGCGCGCAAAACATCCCGATGAATGTATGTATTCAGATGGGCTTGGTAGCCACCAATTACCAACAGACGAGTACGGTGGTCGCTACGTTTGCGAATGTGAGCTACACGGGCAGCAATGTGCCGCCGCTGGCGGGGGCTGAAGGGGCTGCGAGTATCGAGCAACCGCACGGCTTTGAGGCGTATCCGAACCCGACATCGGGGGAATTGAACGTAAACCTTGCTCAATACCTCGGAAGAGCCGTGCGGGTGGAGGTGTATGGCCTCACCGGGCAGTTGCTCCGCTTTGTGGAGATAGAGGAGGTGCAAACTACTGTGGAGCAACTGGATATGTCTCAACTTGAAAATGGGATGTATTTGGTGAAAGTGAAATCGGACGGCTTGCCCGATGCGACGCGGCGGGTGGTGCTGGCGCGATAGTTGGCCGGAACTCCGCTCCGCATTGCGTTGGGCGGAGCGGAGTTCCACATATATTATAAGCAGTTCGGGTATGAAAAAGAGAATTATTCATTTCGTACTACTTTTCTTTGTCTGTCAATGGGGTTTTTGTCAAGCTCCTACCATAGACAGCCTCGTTGCCGTCTTGCCCAAGCTGCCCGACGGCGAAGAAAAGATCGAAGTGCTGAACCAGTTGTTGAAACGCTATCTGAATTCCGATCTGGGCAAGTCTCGAAACTATGCCGACCGGGTGGTGGAATTGAGTAGAAAAACCGGCAATCGCGTGGCGCTCGCCACTGCGTATAAAGACATCGGCGTCATTCACCTCATCGGCTCCGTTTTCGATTCTGCCGGGTATTACAACCGCTTGGCATTGAAGGAGTACGATCAATTATTGAAAAAAAGTACCGGCGCCGATATTGCCAAAATACAGGAAGGCTACACTGGTACCGTCTCTAATATCGGCAACTGGCACTACTATCAGTCGGCGCTTGATTCCGCCGTCGTTTATCACCAACAGTCGGTGGAGCTGGGCCAAAAATGGGGCGCCGATAAGCCCAAAGCTAACTCATTAAGTACGTTGGCGTATATCTATCTCGATCAGGCGAAATACGAACAGGCCATCGAAATGCACTTCGAAGCGCTCCGTACTTTTGAAAGGTTAGATAATCAGGACGGCATTTCGAGAAGCTATCAGGGCATCGGGGAGATCACTTGCGGGTACCTGAATAAATGCGAGCAGGCATTGGATTACTATCGCAAAGCCCTGAAAATCAAGATTGAAACAGGCAGCGAGCGGGGAATGGCCTATGTGTTTCGCATGATCGGGGGCGCTCACGAGAAATTGTCTGCGATAGATTCTGCCTTTTACTACTATGAAAAAGCGGTAGCACTGGCGGAGAAGCTCAACGACAAAAGGCTGCTCGTGGACGGCTATTCTGCATTGGCTTCGGTGGCAGAGGCCCTCGGTAAATCGGAAGAGGAACGTCTCGCTCTCAACCTCAAATACATTGGGGTGGCGGAGGAAATCGGGCGTATTGACGGGCTGTATGTGGGATATTCCAACCTCGGCATCATTTACCAAAAAAGAGGCGAGTTTGCCAAAGCCGTCGCTTACAACCAAAAGGCTGCCAATCTGGCGGAAAGTCAGAAAAATTATGGGTTTTTAGAGCGGCTATACTTCCGGCAATACGGCATTTACAAAGACCATCTACGCGACGAATCGAACGCGCTGGCGGCGCTGGAAGCCTATTTAGTCAACCACGACAGCGTGAGCAATGCCGCCAAATTCCAGGCCGTGCAAGACGTCAGCATTCGTTACGAAACCGAAAAAAAGGAGGTACTCATTGCCGAGCAGCAGGAAGACATCCGGCAGGGGCGTATTCGCTTTGGGCTTGTCGCGGGTATTCTGGCGCTAGCCCTGGCGGGCGGCGGGCTTTTGTTTCGCCTGACCCGCATTTTGCGCAAGCGCAACGAGGAAAAAGAGTTTTTGATCAAAGAAATACACCACCGGGTGAAAAACAACCTGCAAGTGCTATCGAGCCTGTTGCATCTGCAATCCCGCCATATCAAAGACGAAACGGCCCTCGATGCCGTGCGCGAAGGCCAAAACCGGGTAGAGGCAATGGGCCTCATTCATCAAAAACTCTACATGGGCGACAACCTCGCCGCCATAGAAATGCGCGACTACTTCTACAACCTCGGCGATACCCTGCTCGACTCATTTGGATTAGACGATCGGGTGGAAATCATTTACCACCTCGAGCCCATGCGCCTCGATGTGGACACCGCCATTCCATTGGGGCTGATTGTCAATGAATTACTAACCAATTCGCTGAAATACGCCTTCCCTGACGGCCGGCAGGGCATCATCGAAATTTCGCTGTGGCAAAACGATAAGGGCAAGCTCTGTCTCCGGGTGGCCGACAACGGCGTGGGGCAGGCCGGCGCTCCCGTGCTGAAAACCAGTACCTCTTTCGGTTCCAATCTTATAGAAATATTGAGCAAAAAACTGAAAGGCAAACCGCAGGTATCCCACGAAAACGGGTACGCTACGCTCATCGAGATGGAGCAGTATCGGATGGGGTAAAATTGGTGCCTCTGTGAAATTACGGCCATTCACTGGCTTTTGGGCGGCCATTTCACTCTTCATATGGATATCGCCTGATTATTCTAAATAATTTGGTAAATCCCGCTTATTTTTTCGCACCGCACCTCCAAAAGCCCCCAAAAAAGGTATGTTTGTATAACGTTTTTTTTTAAACACTCAAAAATTCACCTTTATGGAACCATTTATCGGTCAAATTCAGGCATTCGGATTTAATTTTGCACCCAGAGGCTGGGCGCTTTGTCAGGGACAACTTATGTCTATTGCCCAGAATTCTGCACTTTTTTCGCTGCTCGGCACCATGTATGGCGGCGATGGCCGTACCACCTTTGGTCTCCCCGATCTGCGCGGACGTTCCATCGTTGGCTTTGGACAAGGCCCCGGACTGTCTCCTATTACACAGGGGGAGAAAGGCGGCGCCGAAACGGTTACCCTCCTGACCTCGAACATGCCGGTTCACAACCACATGGTAACTGCTACGGATAGCGATGCCAACAGCGACGAAGCCGGCAACGGCGCAAGACTCGGCACCGCCGGCGCCAATATCTATGCCTCCGGGGGAAGCGCAACGGTGCATCTGGCTGCCGATTCGACTACGCCGGCAGGGGGCAACGTGCCCTTCAATAACCGGGATCCTTACCTCGGGCTGAATTACTGCATCGCGCTGGAAGGTATATTCCCTTCGCGCAGCTAACTACCTACACCCATGCCCGTGCAATTCACCATCCAAACAGCACAAGCCTGGTGGAATAAGCTCGAATTGCAATGGAAAATTGCATTCAACGAAGCCGTCTTTGGGAAAGGCTCCTCTGCGGAGCCTCCCAAAGACGATGAGTTGCCGGCCCTGCTCAACCAAACAGAGGTTCTGCGATTGGCAGGTCCTGCGGCTTACAGCCCCAATGTGTCGGCAGCCCTCACCAACCTGTCGGGAATCGAAGCGCTGCACCAGCTCCGGTTTTTGTCCGTCACCAGTATGCAACTCAAAAGTATCAGGGAACTGGCTCCGCTAACCCAACTGCGCAACCTGTACCTCTACGATAACCAAATCGAGTCGCTCGAAGGCATCGAAACCCTGACCGAACTGGAAGAACTCTACTTCCAAAACAATCTGGTAGCTGATCTCCGCCCGTTACAAAACCTTACCAGGCTTCGGGTAATCTACGCCGGCAATAACCGGATTGAAACACTGGAAGGTCTCACCGAGGCCCATGCCGAACACCTCAAACGATTCTACATACTGCCCAATCAATATCTGCCCGACCGAGAAGCCATCCGGCTTCAAAATGAATTGGGCATCCTGGCCCGAATGGGCTAATTCATATCTCTCAAACCAATTTGAAAACTATTCAATCATTAAATTATCAATCATGAAAGCTTTCTATCTCCTCTTGTTCAGCTTGCTCCTTCTCGGAACCCAAAGCTATGCCCAGTACTCCGAAACCTTCAGCGTGCCCAACAAAGGCATCCTGGCAGGGCCCTGCACCACCAACGCCCCTACTACCTGCACCAACTTCGACTTTGCCGGGGTGGACTGGACGTTGGAAGGGAATTTGAGTGGTCTTACTGCTGCTGACGATAATTTCTTTACTGTTGGTGGTGTGCTCCGCGCAATGGACATTGACGAAGAAATCTGCTGGCTCAGCCCGGTGCTCAATATGACGGGCACCGCTTCCTTTTCGATGGATTTGACCTGGTTGGCATTTGACAACTACACCAGCCCACCCCAATCAATAGGTTCGCAAGACTATATCGATGTATCCTACCGCATCGACGGCGGCAGTTGGGTGACACTACCCAACGCCGTGGGGGGAGGACCTCGGACAATATCATACGCTACTACGCCTCCCACCAGTAACGTTGACGGCAGCATCAGCGGCCTGGGTGCTTCCGGTCTCACAGGTTCCACTTTGCAAATTCGGGTATGCGTGGATGTGAATGCAGCTACAGAACTCGTCACCATTGATAACGTAGCCGCCGTGAATGCCACCACCGGCATGGGCGGCCCGGTTTGCGATCTCAACCTGGTCAGCATCAGCTCCACCAACGAAGACTGTCCCGGCGCCAATGATGGCAGCATCACAGTGAATGCCACCACCAGCAACGGCCCCATCACCTACACCCTTAGCGGGCCGGTGAACGGCAGCAACCAAACGGGCGTGTTCAATAACCTGCCCCCGGGCAGCTACTCCGTAAGCTTGCAAGACGGCTCCTTTGCGCCCGGCGACTGCACCGAAAGCGGCATGGCGACCATCGCCGCCGGCGTGGACACGAACCCGCCCACGGGTCAGGTTTCCCCCATCACCCTCAATTGCCCCGACGATGTACCGGATCCCGATCCCTCTGTGGTTACCAACGTGGATGATAACTGCATGATCCCCTGCGTAACCGATCCCTGGATCAATGAATTTCACTACGACAATATCGGAACCGACGTCAACGAATTCATCGAAGTGGCCGGCCCGGCGGGTATCAATTTGAGCGTATATACGCTTTATGCATACAATGGCGCTACCGGTCAATTCTACAATACGTTCAATCTGACAGGTATCGTCCCCA
The DNA here is from genome assembly GCA_019638385.1 of Saprospiraceae bacterium. Classification (GTDB taxonomy): domain Bacteria; phylum Bacteroidota; class Bacteroidia; order Chitinophagales; family Saprospiraceae; genus UBA2329. Next base: position 29,819 of record JAHBTW010000019.1, read on the forward strand.
ACGAAGACAACGGCTTCGGCGCGGCATTTGTGCCGGCCCCCAACCTTCAAAATATGACCTCCGGCATCGCCCTGGTGAAAAACGGCACCGAAGTCATCGAGTTCATCAGCTACGAAGGCGTAGTAACCGCCACCAATGGCCCCGCCATGGGCATGACCTCGGTGGATGTGGGGGTATCAGAATCCACCACGACTACTCCCGAAGATGGCAGCCTGGGTCGTATAGGCAACGGTAACAAACCCGGCGATTTCACCTGGGCGGTACTCACCCAAACCCAGGGCAATCTGAACACGGGTCAAACCATTACGGACTGCCCGGATAATGAACCTACGGTAGTTCACTTCAGTGATAGCAACAATGGCGGCTCGGGCAGCAGCGCCGACCCTTACATCGTCACCCGTACCTACCGCGTCACCGACGCTTACGGCAATTTCACCGACATAACCCAGACCCTCACGGCCAACAACTGCTGTACCGCGCCCACTGCGACCATCACTAATCTGTCGCTGAACCAGCCGGACTATTGCCCCGGAGAAGGCATTGTGCTCACCATCACGGGCAGCCTGAATGATGCTACCGAATGGGTGGTTTACACGGGCGGTTGTGGCGGCACGGAAATTACGCGGAGTACGTCTTCTGTGATTAACCTGGGTTCTCTGGCTGGTTTTGGCACTACTACCATTTATGTACGTGGTGAAGGCGCCTGTGTAGAAAATCCTGGGAGCTGTGTATCCACAGACATTATAGTGGCAGGTAGGGTGACCGCCCTGTGCGTTGCGCCTTTCAACATTCAACTGGATGCCGCTGGGATGGCCACGATCACGGCCGCGCAGATCGACAACGGCTCTACCGCTTGTACTACGCCTACCCTGGCCCTCGACGTGAGCAGCTTCACCTGTGCCGAAGCTGGTCCTAACCTGGTCACCCTGACGGTTAGCGATGGTGCTCTCATGAGCCAGTGTGCGACCACCGTAACGGTCAATGACGTGACGCCTCCCAGCTTCACCTGCCCGGCCAATCAGGATGTGAATCTGAATGCTACTTGCGAACTCGTCGTGCCCGACCTCATCACCGGCCTGACGGGTATGGACAATTGCGGCACGGTGAGCTTTATGCAAAGCCCCACAGCCGGCACAGCGGTAGCTTCTGCACACAACGGCACCGTAACTGTGACCATCACCGCGAGCGACGGCAACGGAAACACTTCCAACTGCTCGATGACCCTGACGGGTAAGGACATGACGCAACCCAGCTTCACCTGCCCGGCCAATCAGGAGGTGAATCTGAATGCCACTTGCGAATTAGTGGTGCCCGATCTCATCACCGATCTGACCGGTACCGACAACTGCGGCACGGTGAGCTTTACGCAAAGCCCCACAGCCGGCACAGCGGTAGCTTCTGCACACAACGGCACAGTAACTGTGACCATCATTGCGAGTGACGGCAACGGCAATTCTTCCAACTGTCAGGTCACCCTGACGGGTAAAGATGTGACGTTGCCTGTGATCACCTGTCCGGCCAACATTCCCGTCAATACCGATCCCGGCCAATGTAGCGCAGTGGTTGTTTATACCGCTCCGACAGGTATAGACAACTGCTCCGGCGCAACGACGATACGCATCGCCGGTCCGGCAAGCGGCGCTACCTTCCCGTTGGGAATGACAACGGTAACGCATGTCGTGACCGATTTGGCCGGCAATTCCGCGAGCTGCTCGTTCACCGTCATCGTGACGGATACGGAGCCGCCCACGATACAGTGTTTCAATCAAACCGTCACCCTCAACGGGGAGACGACCATCCCGCTCAACGCCGGTAGTCTCGTAGATACCACCGACAACTGCGGCGTGGCAACCATTGAGCTATTTCCCACCGGCATCTCCTGCGAGCAAGTCGGCCAAACGGTTCCGGTAACGGTCACCGTGACGGACATCAACGACAACCCAGCCACCTGTACGAGCAACATCACAGTAACGGGCTTGCCCTGCGGCTGGAGCCAACAACCCGACGGTGTCAACTGCGCCGATGGAAATAGCATCGGGTACAACACCGGCACCGGCGTGTGGACGGCCACGAGTACCAATTGCTTTTACGGCCCCGGCTTCACGAGCGATGCCACAGCCTTTGCACAGCGCACGCTGTGCGGCGACGGCAGCATCACGGCACAAGTAACCGACATCAGCGGCACGGCGCTCGGCTGGGCCGGTGTGGTGATGCGCGAGACCAATGTCGCCGGCGCCAAGAAAGCGCAACTGATGACCAATCTTAGTGCGCTGAGCCGGCGCGAGTTCCGCACCACCACCAACGGTGCGGCCAATCCGCAGCAGTTTCCGAGTCAGAATCGGTATTGGTTGCGTTTGGTGCGGGTGGGCAATCAGTTCAGTATGTATGTGTCGTCCAACGGCGCGGCGTGGTACTTCGTGGGCGCGCAAAACATTCCGATGAATGTATGTATTCAGATGGGCTTGGTAGCCACCAATTACCAACAAACGAGTACTGTGACGGCTACCTTTGCGAATGTGAGCTACACGGGCAGCAATGTGCCGCCGCTGGGCGAGGCCACGCCTGCGGCGTGGATAGAGTCTCCGCACGATTTCCAGGCGTATCCGAATCCGACGAGCGGGGAGTTGAATGTAAATCTTACACAGTATCTCGGAAGAGCAGTGCGGGTGGAGGTGTATAGCCTCACCGGGCAGTTGTTGCACTTTGTGGAGATAGAGGAGGTGCAAACCGTGATAGAACAGCTTGACCTGTCGGCGCTTCAAAATGGTATGTATCTGGTGAAAGTGAAAACGGACGGCCTGCCGGATGCGACGCGGCGGGTGGTACTGACGCGGTAGTTTGGCGGAACTCCGTTCCGCTCCCGCATACAAAGCGGGTAGAACCCGCCGGATAGCTTGGTGGAACCGATCCGGCGCCGTGCCGGAGTACGCAGAGAGGGCGTCTCTTCAGGAGATGCCCTCTTTTCGTTAAATTCATGATGGAGCGAGGGCAAGTTTTGCAGTCGCCGGGACATTAAGTTTTCAAATTCGGCTGTGTCAGAACCGGAGAATTGACAAAAATCAATAGTTTTACGCCGGCAATAACCTTTTTAACGGCCTATCTTTAAATTGCTGCTAATGACAAATCGCATCTTTACTACATATCCCCTTAGTTTTGAAGCGAGTACCTCCAGTCGCTTTTCGGCAACACTTCCTCACGACACATTAATGCCAAACGATATGAACCGTATTTCTACTTTCCGGTGTGTGGCCGGCACAATCCTCTTTTGCATCCTGCTGTTCACCGGCAGCCAATGGGCGCATGCGCAGATGCTGATCCCGAATACCACCGCTCAAACCCAAAACTTCGACGGCATGGGGAGCAGCGCTACGGCTACTTTGCCTACCGGGTTCCGGGTATCGGACGGGACAATGTATTCGACAGGCACTACTACCACTACACAAGCGGCGGGCACAACAGGTGTCGGGGTGCTCACAGGTGGTTCCACTGGCGGCACATATAATTTCGCCAACGGTGTTACTGCAAGTTCCACCGACCGTGCACTGGGTTTTCTGACTTCTGGGTCTTTTACTTCTCCCCGAAGCATCATGCTGGAAATCCAGAATACCACCGGTTCAACCATAACAGAGTTAGCCATCACTTTTGATTATGAGAAATACCGCTCCGGTACACGAGCTTTTGACTGGACTTTTTTCAGCGGCACGGATGGCATTGCCTGGACGGCTCGCACAGCCGGAGATCAGTCTTATGCGGCAGATGCCAATAATACCACTATTAGTAACCCGCCCACTACTATTGGAAAAACAGTCACTATCACCGGGCTTTCCATTGCCCATAATGCAAAATATTATCTGCGCTGGACGTTCACCGGAGTAGGAGGCAGTACCAATGGCCAAGCAATCGGTATTGATAACTTTTCTGTGACAGCGACTGTAGCTGCTCCCCCCGACTACACCATCACTACCACGGGCAATGCTATCATCATCACCGACATCTCCGGCAACGGCGAAACGCTGAACGTGACAGAAAGCGGCAGCAACGTCAACTTCAATGTAGTCGGGCGTACCTACTCTTTGAATGGCGGCGCTGTAACGGCCTTCCCGGTAAACGTTCCTTTAGCAGGGGCCAACTCCATCAGCATCAATACCGCCGCCGGCAACGACATCATCAACATCGGCGCCTTTACGGCAAATCTACCGAGCCTCAGCATCAACGGCGGCACAGGTGACGATGTGGTGAACTTCAACGGCGACATCACGTTCGCCGCTAATGCCAACCTAGATGTGGATTTACAAAACGACGACGCTACGCCAGGCGTAGATCAGGTAACGGTAGCGGCGAATGCCAACCTGATTCTTTCCGGCACGGGCGCGGCCACGGTGAAGGTCAGCAGAAATATAGTCGTCAATGCTGCCGGCAGCATCGAAACCGTTGACGGCAACCTGACCGTGGAGGCCAATCAGCAGATGACGGCCACTTCGGGCAGTTTTGTCGGTGTAGATATATCCGGCGGGGCGCTACAAATCAATGGCAGCGGTGCATTGACCGTGAAGGGCCGGGGAGGCAATACAGGTAGTATCCAACATGGTATACAGATAACCGGTGCCGGGAAGATTGAGGGGGGCAACGGTACGGGCACTGTTGTTGGTACAGGCGGCACGAGCACGGGCAGCGACAATTACGGCATTGTGATCGCAACGGCAGGACAGATCACATCGGGCGGGTCGGGCACGGTCAGCGTCAGCGGGACCGGCGGCTCCGGCCCGGGACTTTTTAACTACGGCTTGTTGATTGAAGGCGCCAATTCACGGATTACCTCCGGCGGCGGTGCAGTGGAAGTAAACGGCCAGGGCGGCGGAGGTTCTGGTTCCGGCAGCCTCAATCACGGCATACGGCTCGCCGGCGCGGCTCAGATCACATCGGGCGGCAGCGGTACGGTGACCGTACAAGGCACGGGCGGCACGGGCACGGGCAGCGACAATTACGGCATTGTGATCGCAACGGCAGGACAGATCACATCGGGCGGGTCGGGCACGGTCAGCGTCAGCGGGACCGGCGGCTCCGGCCCGGGATTTTTTAACTACGGCTTGATAATTGAAGGCGCCGATTCACGGATTACATCCGGTGGCGGCGACGTGGAGGTAACCGGCCAGGGCGGCGGTGGCTCGGGTTCGGGCACCGTCAATCACGGCATACGGCTCGTTAACGAGGGCCGGATCACATCGGGCGGCAGCGGTACGGTAACCGTACAAGGTACGGGCGGCACGGGCACGGGCAGCGACAATTACGGCGTGGAAGTGCGGGGTACGAATACGCAAATCACGTCGAGCGGCGGGGCGGTGCTGGTGACGGGAACCGGCGGTGGGACGGCTACTCCTTTTAATTACGGAGTGTTTGTTGTTGACGGCGGTGTAATCATGAATGCAGGAACCGGAGCGGCGGCTACCGTAACCGTCGTTGGTCAGGGAGGCAACTCCCCGGGCGCAGTCGGGGGCAATTACGGCATTTATCTGGATGGCTCAAACACGCAAATTACTTCCAGCGGTGGTGCGGTCAGCGTGACGGGCATCGGCAATCAAAATAGCGAGGCGATTCGAATACAGAGCAACGCCGGGATCACTTCCGGCGGCAATGCCGACATTACCGTCGTGGCCGACGGCATCAATCTCATCGCACCCGGTCTCATCAACTCCGGTATGGGCGCCACTACCATACGCCCCCGCACCACCGGCACACGGATCAACCTCGGCGGCGCAGACGTGCTCAGCGGCAGCCCGCTCACCCTCGGCCTCACCGATGCGGAATTAGACCAGGTAAGCGCCGGCACGCTCATCCTCGGAAACGCCAACAGCGGCAACCTGACCGTCAGCGCGGCCATCAGCCGCCCGGCAGCCACCAATGTGCAACTGCGTAGTGGCGGCGACGTCATCTTCAATGAAAACTTCAACACCAACGGCGGCACGCTCCTGCTCGTCCCGGGCAATTCTCCGGCGGCAGTAAAACCGGTGTTCAACGGCACCGATGCCACGGCGAGCGTAGTATCTTTTGCCAGTGACTTGGACATCGTCATCAACGGCACTACGCCGGGCGACGGCGCGGGAGCCACATATACCCAACTGACCGTTCTAGGCGACGTGAACCTCACGGGCGTGGACCTTGTGCTCAGCGGCAGCCATGCCCCGGCATTCAGCCAGACCTTTACCATCGTGGACAACCTCGGCGCGAACCCCATCACGGGCATCTTCAACGGCCTGCCTGAAGGCGCTATCATCACCAACTTCCTCGGTAGCGGGCTGGAGGTACAAATCTCTTATGCAGGCGGTACCGGCAACGACGTGGTGCTGACGGTATTGAATCCCTGCCCTGCCATCACCTTCACGGCTACCCCGACCGATGCCTGCTCCGGCAGCAATGGCCAGATCGCCATCTCCGGCGAGACCGGCGGCACGGGGCCGTACATGTACTCCATCAACAACGGCATGAGCTACCAGTCGGGCGCCACCTTTACCGGTTTGGCGGTCGATACCTATCAGGTCAAAATAAAGGATGCCAACGACTGCGAAAGCGACGCAACATCGGTGATGGTAGCAGCGCCGACCTGCCCGGCAACGGGCACCCTGACCTGGACCGGCGCCGTGAACAGCAACTGGAATAACCCCTGTAACTGGGATGTATTCTGCGTACCCGCCGCCGCCAACGAAGTGATCATACCCAACGTGAGCAACGACCCGGTCATCATGGGCGGCACAGTAGCATCGGCAAAATCGGTGTATGTGCAAAGCGGCGCTGCGCTGACCGTCTCCGCTATGGGCAGCCTAACCCTCGAAGGATCTACCAGCTCTCCTTCCGGCGGCATGTTCAACCAGGGTACGGTGACAAACAACGGCGCGATATTAGTTGGTCCGAACATCAGTCCGGGACAGTACGGCATCGTAAACGAGGCGGTATTTAACAACAATGCCGCCGCCGAAATCCGCATTGACCGAACCTTTACCATGGGCTTCTGGAACTACGCGGCATCGGCCACACTGACCAATGCCGGCGCACTTATCATCGGCGAAACGGCCGCAAGTCACAGTGTAGGCTTGCGAAATGAAGGCAACGTTCAAAACACCGGCGGCGAAATCCGGATAGACCGCTTCAATGGCTCCGGCCTCCATAATTTGGGCAACAGCACCGTGAGCAATTCGGGCAAAATCATCATCGGAAAAATCGCTGCTCCCGGCTCCTGCATCTACAACTTCGGGCACATCACCAACTTAGCTGCCGGCGAAGTGGAATTGGATCGCGGCAGCTCCGGGATTTTCAACACCACCTCCGGCGGCATCAGCAGTTCATTTACTAATGCCGGGAAAATTGCCATTGGGCAAACAGCCAACATCAGCGGCCCCGGCATCTACAACTTAAATTTTGCCGCCACCTCGGCCTCCTTTGAAAACCTGGCCGGCGGAGAAATCCTGATAGACCGTTTTGGCACCGGCATTCACAATGACGATAACTGCTCGTTCGACAACTCCGGCCTGATCAAAATCGCGACCACCGCGTTGGGAACCGGATTCAACCCCGGCATCTACAACCGAAATACATTCAATAACCACAGCGGCGGCGAAATCCGGATGGACTCCCTTAACCGACCCGGCCTGCATCATCAAAGCGGGACGCTTACCAATGGCGGAAAGATGATCCTCGGTATCAACCTGACCGTTGCCGATGGCTACCCGGGGGTGTACAACGAGGCAAGCTTTGTCAATCAGGAAGATGCGGAACTGCACATTGATCGTTTCCCGCATGTAGGTTTCCAAAATGCATTCAATGCTTCGATGACCAACGCGGGGCTGATCAAGATCGGGGAAAACGTGCTGGGCGGCAATAACGGCCTGTACAATGACGGCACTTTCGAGAACCAGGCTACCGGTGAAATCCATATAGACAATATCCCCGATGCCAACAACAGGAACGGTGTTTACAACACCTTCGGCAGAACATTCACCAATGCCGGCAAGATATTTATCGGGAGCGCTGTCGGCGCCGGCACAACTGGCCTGTTCAACTCTGGCACGTTCAGCAACAGCGGCGAGATCACGGTGAATAACGTCCGGGGTACCTTCAGCCGGCAAGGCTTATACCACGACAGCGGCATCTTTACGAATACGGGGAAAATTACCCTCGGCAGCGTGGACAGCATCGGCCACTTCGGGATATTCTCCGTGGCCACGTTCAACAACAATGCCGGCGGCGAGATCAGCATTGACCGATGCGCCATTACCGGTGTTCGGAACGGGAACTTCGGGTCTGGCGGCACTTTTACCAATGCGGGCAAGCTCAACATCGGCGCCAATGCCGGAGTGGGCAACTGGGGCCTTTGGAACGAAAGATCCTTCATCAACAGCGGAGAACTGACCATAGACAACGCCGCCGTCAGCGGCCTGCGCCACCAATCAAATGTTTTCACCAACAGCGGCTCTATGGCGTTGGGGCAGACTGGCACGGTCGGCGAGTGGGGCCTCTGGAGCCGGTCGTATTTCGTGAATGAGGCTGCCGGCGAAATATCCATTGACCGCACCGGCAGCACCGGCCTGCTCGTCATATCAGACTCCCTGCACAATCGGGGAAGCATCACCATCGGCGAACTGGCCCCGGTAGGCCCTCAGGCCATTTACAGCGGCCAAACCGTTCGCAACTTCCCCTGCGGCGTGATCAACATCTATGCGCCATTGCACAATGTCAGCACTTTCGCCAACTTAGGGTTGTTTTATGTGAATACGGCGGGTATGCACACCAACACCGGCTTTGCTCTCAACAGCGGCATCATCACCTACCCGCAGGGCAACCCAATACCGGGTATGATAAATCAGGAAATCATCATCGCGCCCCTCACCGTGAACGGTTGCGATGAGATCAGCCCGGCCTTCTCTCTCGGCAGCCCGGTGGACTTCACGATAGAGGGCATCTTCACCGATGAAGCCGCTACCATGTCGGCAGGAACTTATGTGACGGCTACCAATACCTTCACGCCCATCCCGGCATTGATCGAGGATACACATCAGTTTTATGTCAAAATAACGGACGGCAGCGGCGGCTGTACCCGCATCGTGGCCTGGGAATTGACCACCCAAAACTGCTGTGATGCGCCGGAAGCCTTGTGTAAACCTGCCGCCGCCGTATTAGTGGGCAACAGCGCAAGCATTGTCGTTGCGGATGTGGACAACGGCAGCACGGCGGAGTGCGGCCTGCAGAGCATAACCGTATCGCCGAGTACTTTCAATTGCAGCCACGTCGGTACGCCCCAAACGGTGACCCTGACGGTGACCGACGTAAACGGCAGCAGCAGCACCTGCACCGCTACCGTAACGGTGATAGACAATACGCCGCCGAGCATCTCTTGCCCGGCTACACAAACATTGGCGCTTAACGCAGATTGCAGGGCAAATTTGCCCAACTACACCGGCTTAGCCGCCGTCAGCGACAGTTGCGGGGTGCAAAGCGTGACGCAGTCTCCGGCAGCGGGAACGCTCGTGTCCGGCGCAGGCAACATGGTAGTGACACTGTACGCCACCGATGTCAACAACAATATAGACAGTTGTTCTTTCACGGTCATCAAGGTGGACAACACGCCGCCGAGTATCACTTGCCCGGCTACTCAAACATTGGCGCTTGGCGCAAATTGCACAGCCACATTGCCCGACTACACCGGCATGGCCGCCGTCAGCGACAGTTGCGGGGTGCAAAGCGTGACGCAGTCTCCGGCAGCGGGAACGCTCGTGTCCGGCGCAGGCAACATGGTAGTGAGGCTGTTCGCGACCGACATTAACAACAATATAGACAGTTGTTCTTTCACGGTCACCAAGGTGGACAACACGCCGCCGACGATACAGTGCTTCAATGAAGCCGTGACCTTCAACGGGGAGACGACCATTCCGCTCAACGCCGGTAGTCTCGTAGATACCACCGACAACTGCGGCGTGGCCTCGATCGTACTGTCGCCCACGGCCATCTCCTGCGAGCAGGTCGGTCAAACAGTTCCGGTAGCGATCACTGTAACGGATGTGAATGGCAACCCGGCCACCTGTACGAGCAATATCACCGTAGGCGGCTTGCCCTGCGGCTGGAGCCAAAATCCGAACGGGGTGAATTGTGCCGACGGCAACAACATCGCTTACAATCCGGCCAACGGTGTATGGACGGCTACGAGCACCAATTGCTTTTACGGACCCGGCTTCACGAGCGATGCCACGGCTTTTGCCCAACGCACGCTCTGCGGCGACGGCAGCATCACGGCACAGGTGACGAGCATCAACGGCAACGGCTGGGCCGGCGTGGTAATGCGCGAGAGCAATGCCGCCGGCGCCAAAAAAGCGCAATTGATGACCAATCTCAGCAGCCTGAGCCGCCGCGAATTCCGCACCACGACCAACGGCGCGGCCAATCCGCAGCAGTTTCCGAGCCAGGATCGGTATTGGCTGCGCATCACGCGTGCGGGCAATCAGTTCAGCATGTATGTGTCGCCCAACGGCGCGGCGTGGTACTTCGTCGGCGCGCAAAACATCCCGATGAACAGTTGTATTCAGATGGGATTGGTAGTGACCAATTACCAACAAACCAGCACGGTGACGGCTACTTTTGCCAATGTGGGTTTTAGCGGGGGGAGTGCGGTGGTATCTGCGGGCATAGAGCAGAGGGCAGAGAGCATAGAGATGCCGCACACTTTCGAGGCGTACCCAAACCCGACGAGCGGGGAGTTGAATGTAAATCTTGCACAGTATCTCGGAAGAGCAGTGCGGGTGGAGGTGTATAGCCTCACCGGGCAGTTGTTGCACTTTGTGGAGATAGATGAGGTGCAGGCGGTTGTGGAGCGACTTGATCTGTCGGCCTTTACGGCGGGTATGTACCTGGTGAAGGTTAAATCGGATGGGCTGCCGGATGTGATGCGGCGGGTGGTGTTGAATAGATAGCGATGGAAGTGGTCCACAGATTTCACGGATGCACACGGGGTATTCCATTTTTCAATCTGTGACAATCTGGGAAATCTGTGGACCAATAAAACCGGAGGTGTTTTGAAACGGCTTAGCGTTCTCGTTTGCGAAACTTCGCAAGTTTCGGAAACGAAAGACGCCTGAAAAGAAAAAACCTCTCGCACAGCCGGAGCCTTTCGCTCCGGCTTTTTTATGCCTGCCAGGCAGGAGAGGCTCTGCCTTCGGCAAATGCATTTCTCTGCCGGGCGATTGAACAGAGAGAAGCCCTGACTTTACGGAAAATGAAATTTTCAATATGTTTGCACAGTTGTGGCTTCATTATATCTTCCAAAACTTATGCATCTCAGAGCCTGGTTTTGTGTGATTTTCTGTATTGGAACTAAATGGTGTTGTGCCCAAAGCCTTCACGTTGAGCGTATCGGTATTGAGCACGGTCTCTCGCAAGGCATGATCTTTGACATTCTGCAAACCCGCGACGGGTTTATGTGGGTGGCCACCAAAGACGGGCTGAACCGCTACGACGGCTACAATTTCAAAATTTTCAGCAACGACCCGTTCGATCCCTACTCCTTAGCCGAAAACACTGTTACCCAGCTCCTTGAGGATGCCAAGGGCCGTCTTTGGGTCGGACTTCAAAACAAGGGGCTGGATTTGTACGACCCGACCACTGGCCGATTCCACCATTTTCCGGTTGATGCCAAGCGCGATGCCTCCCGCTTGGGCGGCTCTGTCGAGGATATTGTCGAGACGCCCGCCGACGGGTCGGTGTGGGCGCTCTTGAGCGACGGCACGCTGCTGCGTTTTGCCTTGCCTGCCAACTGGGACAAGGGGCTGCCCCTGCAACCCGATTTGAAATCAGCGGCACCGCCCACCTTTGTGGGTTTGCCCGCGTTGCAAAACCCCGTACAGCCCGAAAAGCCGGAGCGGTTCAGGGGGCTTGACCTGCGCCCCAACGGCGAACTGCTGGTGTTTTCTGAAAAAATGTACTACGCCGTCGAACCCGTCACCCGCACGGCCCGATTAGATGGAGAAACGCGACCGGAAAAAGTTGTGCTGGCTTCCGCGCTTACACATTGGGAGGGCAAAGAGGTGCGCTGGATGGTGCGAGCCTCCGTTGATCCAGGCCAAATGAAGGCCGTGCTTTGCCGCCTGCACGACAGCCGGGAGGAAGCCTTCCCCTTGCCGCCCGACAAATGGAATCCGTGGAAACGCCTGCTTCCCGGTGCGAACGGCCATGTATGGTTGGTCATTGGACGGCAACTCTGGCATTTAGCGCCCGACGAGACTCCCGATTTTTCTAAGCCCGACCTGACCTTCGATGCGGTGCCGACCGTGTGGATGCACGATCGAAACGGCAACTTTTGGAGCGGCACCATTGGCTATGGCCTGCGCAAGGTCTGCCATTTGCGGGAAGTTTTTCATGCCGGGGCTGCCGACAAGACCCTGCACGGCGTGTGGAAACACCAAGGCCGTTATTTTGCCCGATGGGTGAATGAGATACGGGCGTATGACCCGCTAACGGGCCTGCTCGCCGACCGGCGTTCGTTTCCCGATGCCCCGATGCTCCAATTGGCCTTGGCCTTTGAACCATCGGGCGCCATTTGGTTGCTTTGCAGCTCGGATGCCAAAGGAGGTAAGCCGATGCTCCGGCGTTATGCCCCCGGCAACACCGTTGCCGCAACGCAGGTGTTCGAGTTTAATGCCCCGATTGACCTCCTGCATCCCCTGCTCCGCACCCGCGACGGGAACCTCTGGATCGCTACGCACGGCGGGCTGCTGGTCCGGTTCGACCCGACAAACGGGCAGTTTGACCACTTCGACCATAGCCATCTGTTTAGCGAAAAAGCCGCAGCCGTGCGTGCTGTCGCGCTCGCCGAGGCCGCCGACGGCGTGCTTTGGCTGGGCGCCAACCTCGGTTTGGTAAAAGCCTCGCCCGCCCGGACAGGTAATGGCTTGGATTTTCAATTGATCCAGGCCGACCCAAACCGCCCTGATGGGTTGAATAATAACTCCATAGCCAGCCTTTTGCCCACCGATGATGGCCTGCTCTGGATCGGCACCAAAGGTGGCGGCATCAACCTGCTCGACCCCGGTACGGGCCGATGCCGCCACATCACTACCGCCGACGGCCTGCCCAACAATGTGGTGTACGGCATTCTGCCTGGTCACCGGCCCGGCGAGTTTTGGTGCAGCACCAACCGGGGATTGGCCAAAATCAGCCTCCATCCTGCCGTTGGCAGAGGCGAGCAGCGTTTCAAAATCAGCACGTTCACCGCTGCGATGGGCCTGCAAGACAACGAGTTCAACACCGCCGCTTACTTCCGGGCCGATGACGGCGAATTGCTCTTCGGTGGGGTGAACGGCTTGAACCGCTTTTTTCCGGAAAACCTCCAATTGGACGATCAACCGCCGCCGGTTTATGTGGTTGGCCTGGAAATCAACAACCAAAAAGTGCGGCCAAACACCCCGGATGGCCCCTTGTCCGCTCCGTTGGAGCAGACCGCTCGGATCGAGCTGTCCCACAGCCAGAACAACCTCGCTTTCGAGTTCGCGGCGTTGGATTTCACCGACCCCACCCGCAACCGGTACCGGTACCGCCTCGAAGGGTTGGACGATGGCTGGGTAGAGGTGGGCAATCGCCGTTTTGCCTATTTCAACCACCTGCCGCCGGGGCGTTATGTGTTTCGGGTGCAAGGCAGCAATGGGGAGAGCGCCTGGAACGATGCCGCGCCCATCGTGGTGGTGGTGCTGCCCCCGTGGTGGCGTTCCTCATTGGCTTGGGTGTGCTACGCCTTGCTGTTCGTGTGGGCGGCTTGGCGGGCATGGCGCTTTCAGGTAAAGCGCCTGCAAGAGCGGGAGCAGTTGGCCTTCGAGCAGCGGGAGTCCGAACGGATACGGGCGTTGGAGCAAATGAAAACCAATTTTTTTTCCAACGTCACCCACGAATTTCGCACACCGCTCACGCTCATCATCGAGCCGTTGCGCCAGATGCTGAAAAACCCCGATGCCCCCGACCGCCAGGAAAAAATCCGCCTCGCCGAGGGCAACAGCCGCAAACTGCTCGGCCTCGTCAATCAACTTCTCGACATGGCCAAACTCGAAAGCGGCGCCATGACGCTTGATTTGCGTCCGGCCAATCCTCGGCTGATCGTGCGCGACGTGTTCGAGACGTTCCTGCCGTTGGCAGAAAAACGCGGCATCCACCTGACGCTGGACGAAGCCGGCCTTCGGGAGGCAAACGCCCAGACCTTGTTCCTGTTCGACGCCGGCAAAGTCGAAATCGTGCTCAACAACCTGATTTCCAATGCGCTGAAATTTACGCAACCCGGAGGGCAGGTTAGCGTTCGGGCAGGGTTGGTAAACCTGGAAGGTTTGCCAAACTTCGAGATTAGCGTCAGCGACACCGGCATCGGCATTCCGGAGGAGGCGTTGGACAAGGTTTTCGACCGTTTTTACCAAGTGGATGGCTCCCACACCCGGGCGGGGGAGGGCACGGGCATAGGGCTGGCGCTGAGCAAGGAACTGGCCGAACTCATGGAGGGCGGCATCCGTGTGGAAAGCAGGCTGGGGAAGGGATCCACCTTCACCTTCAGAATACCCGTGCAGCCCGACCGACCGGCCGAAGCCGCCGCACAAGCGGCTGATGAACGCATCGCACCGCCCAAAACATACGTGCCCCAAGGCGAAGGGCCTGTAGTGCTGGTGGTGGAAGACCATGCCGATTTGCGGGGATTCATCAAAAACGCCATCGGAAACGCTGCCCAGGTAGTGGAGGCGTCAGACGGGGAGGAGGGCTTGCAAAAAGCCCTTGACCTGCTGCCCGATCTCGTCATTTCGGATGTGATGATGCCCCGCAAGGACGGCTATGCCCTGTGCCACGAATTGAAAACCAAGCAACTGACCGCACACATCCCCGTCATCCTGCTCACGGCCAAGGCTGCACTCGATGCCAAGCTGAAGGGGCTGCGCAGCGGCGCCGACGACTACCTCACCAAGCCCTTTAGCACGGAGGAGTTGCTGGCCCGAATGCACAACCTCTTGGCTCTGCGCCAAAAGCTCATAGAGCACTATGGAAAAAGGCCATCGGATGCGCCGTCCGACACCGACGACGGCTTGTCGGCCCCCGATCGCGAGTTCCTGAAAAAACTTACCCTGCTGATAGAAAGGCATCTCTCCGACGAAACTTTGGGCGTGGAAGACTTTGCCGACAAAATGCACATCAGCCGGGTGCAACTCCACCGCAAATTGAAGGCCATCACCGGCATCACCGCCACCGATTTCATTAAAAACTACCGCCTCGACCGTGCCCATGCCATGCTGCGCAATCGCGAAGGAATGGTAAGCGAAATAGCCCTGCGGGTAGGCTTCGGCAATGAGAAGTACTTCGCCACGGTGTTCAAAGAGAAATTCGGCCTGCCCCCCAGCCAGGTGTGAGCGCCTGCCCGCCAAAACAGATGTAACGAGGCCAAACCCCTGTGTAACGAGGCCAAACCTCACCGCAAAATGTAACGACAGCGTACCTTTTTGCAACAAAGGCAAACCCTGCCAAAGGCTTTTAGGAGCAACATTTGTGTAACAAGGAAGCCACGTCATAGGGCTTCGTTCATCACAAATCCGTTCCATCATGAAAAAAAAGAGTTCCAATCTCCTTACTAAGCACGGGCAACGTGCTTGGATGGCCTTCATGCTACTGGCCTTTTCCCAAAACCTCTTCGCCCAAACCGTCGTTTGGACAGGGGGCACCAGCAGTGCTTGGAATACCGCATCCAATTGGAATACCAACTCGGTGCCCACCGCCGGCTCAAATGTGATTGTTTTGACAGGCTCGCCGCACCAACCCACCGTTTCCACCACGGTTTCTATCCATAGCCTGAGCGTGCAAGGTGGTAGTATGCAGGTGGCCGCCAACGGCATCTTGCACATTGGAGAGGGGGGCATGCTGACAGAGAGGCCTTTTACCAATTCCGGCACCATAAACATAAATGGCGCCACGGGGGCGGGTTTATCCGTCGTGACCAGTAATGGATCGTTTCAAAACAACGGCACCATCAATGTCGGAAATACGGGCGCCATCAATACTAGTGGTATCGTATCAGGCCCAAATGCCACCATCACGAACAATGGCACCATCTCCATAAACAGGGCCTCCACAGTTTCTGTGTCCTCTGCCGCCCTTTTGGTCAGTGGAAATTTCACCAACAATGGGAATCTGCTCATTGGTGACATTGCGGACTCGCAACGGCAGGGTCTCTGGGTAAGCGGTGGCGCCTTTACAAATTCGGCAAACGGGAATGTTTCCATCAATCGCACTGGCGGAAATGGCATTAATCACGCCGACGGCACGCTCACGAACTACGGACAAATCACCATTGGCGATGTGGTGGGTTCAATCGGGGACAGAGCGGTGAATCTAATGCTGGGCAACTTTGTTAATGAGGACTGTGGAAGGCTTGTCGTGCTCCATAGTGTTCGTGTACTGACCAATGGAGTAGCCACGAATAATGGCCAATGGGTGGTCGTTCACACTGGCAGCCCCGCACATGCCAACACGGGTGTTTTCACGAACAATGGGATACTGATGTTCCCGGAAGGCAGCCCCATTCCAAACGTGACGAACAATGAAATCGTCGTCACGCCCAAATCCGGAGCCTGCAACATCTCTCCGGCGCTCGATCTCGGCAGCCCTGTGGACTTTACCATTGCCTCCAACTGGTTTCTGGATAATGGATTGACGATACCTGTGGGAACATTTAATCTGGCCACCAATACCTTCACCAACTCCGCATTGCCGCTGAACGTACCGACAACGGTATATTTTGAAGTGACCGACAACGGCTCCGGGTGTACCCGAGTGGCATCCGTCCGCCTCACCATTAGTGCCTGTGTAACACCTTTCATCACCACCTGGAAAACCGACAACCCCGGCACTTCCAATAGCACCTCCATCACCATACCCACCACTGGCAGCGGCTACAACTACGACGTGGACTGGGACAACGACGGCGTCTATGACCAAACGGGCATCACCGGCAGCGTGACCCACGACTTCGGCACGGCAGGCACCTACACCATACGGATACGAGGCAGCTTCCCGCGCATTTATTTCAGCAATGGCGGAGACCGCCAAAAACTCTTAGATATCGGCCAATGGGGCGGCATTGCGTGGACTAATATGGCTAATGCTTTCTATGGCTGCTCCAACCTCCACATCAGTGCTACGGATACGCCTGATTTGACTGGGGTGACGGACATGAGTCAGATGTTTCGAGGATGTAGCAGCCTAAATGGCCCCGCCAACATCGGCGACTGGGACACGGGTAATGTGACCAACATGAGCCGCATATTCAATGATGCCACTGCCTTCAATCAGCCCATCGGAGACTGGAACACGGGGAGTGTGACTAACATGAGCCGCATGTTCGAAAGTGCCACTGCTTTTGATCAACCCATCGGAGACTGGAATACGGGTAATGTGACCAATATGAGCGACATGTTTAGGAATGCCACTTCCTTCAATCAGCCCATCGGCGACTGGAATACGGGCAATGTAACCAATATGGGCTTCATGTTCAATGATGCCACCTCCTTCAATCAGCCCATCGGCGACTGGAATACGGGCAATGTAACCAATATGGGCTTCATGTTCAATGATGCCACCTCCTTCAATCAGCCCATCGGCGACTGGGACACGGAGAATGTGACCAATATGACCTACATGTTCAATGATGCCACCTCCTTCAATCAGCCCATCGGCGACTGGGACACGGGCAATGTGACCAATATGAGCTTCATGTTCAATGATGCCACCTCCTTCAATCAGCCCATCGGCGACTGGGACACGGGCAATGTGACCAATATGAGCTTCATGTTCAACAGTGCCACTGCCTTCAATCAGCCCATCGGTGACTGGGACACGGGTAATGTGACCAATATGACCTACATGTTCAATGATGCCACCTCCTTCAATCAGCCCATCGGCAACTGGGACACGGGTAATGTGACCAATATGATCAGCATGTTCAATGGCGCCACTGCTTTCAGTCAGCCCATCGGCGACTGGAACACCGGCAATGTGACCTCTATGAGCACCATGTTTTGGAATGCCACCTCCTTCAATCAGCCCATCGGCGACTGGGACACGGGCAATGTGACCTCTATGAGCCTCATGTTCGATGGCGCCACTGCCTTCAATCAGCCCATCGGCGACTGGGACACGGGCAATGTGACCAATATGACCTACATGTTCAATGATGCCACCTCATTCAATCAGCCCATCGGCGACTGGGACACGGGCAATGTGACCAATATGAGCGGCATGTTTAGGAATGCCACTTCCTTCAATCAGCCCATCGGCAACTGGGACACGGGTAATGTGACCACCATGGGCAGCATGTTCAATGGTGCCACCGCTTTCAATCAGCCCATCGGCGACTGGGACACGGGTAATGTGATCAATATGAGCAGCATGTTCTTAGGCGCCACGGCTTTCAACCAAAACCTCGGCGACTGGAACACCGGCAATGTGACCAACATGAACAGGATGTTCGATGGCGCCACTGCCTTCAATCAGCCCATCGGCGACTGGGACACTGGCAATGTGACCTCTATGAGCCTCATGTTCTTAGGCGCCACGGCTTTCAACCAAAACCTCGGCGACTGGGACACCGGCAATGTGACCTCTATGGGCAGCATGTTCAATGGCGCCACTTCCTTTAATCAGCCCATCGGAGACTGGGACACCGGCAATGTGACCAATTTGAGCATCATGTTCTCAGGCGCCATGGCGTTCAATCAAAATCTGGGCGGCTGGACACTGAATGCTAATGTAAGCATGATTGGCATGTTCAATAACGCCGGCATGGACTGCACCAACTACAGTGCTACCCTCATCGGCTGGGCGGCCAACCCCGCCACGCCAAATGGGCGCACCATGAGCGCTTTGGGGAGGCTATACGGCACCAACGCAACCAGTGCGCGGAATACACTCACCACCACCAAGGGCTGGACCATCACCGGCGACTTGGCAAGCGGGACGAACTGTGTGCCACCGCCTCAGCCCGATGAATTCATCACCACCTGGAAAACCGACAACCCCGGCACTTCCAACAGCACCTCCATCACCATACCCACCACTGGCAGCGGCTACAACTACGAGGTGGACTGGGACAACGACGGTGTCTATGACCAAACAGGCATCACCGGCAGCGTGACCCACGACTTCGGCACGGCAGGCACCTACACCATACGGATACGAGGCAGCTTCCCGCGCATTTATTTCAATAATTCCGGAGACCGCCAAAAACTCTTAGACATCGGCCAATGGGGCAGCATCGCGTGGACTTCTATGGCATCGGCTTTTTACGGCTGTTCCAACCTCAATATCAGTGCTGCGGATGTACCGAATTTGAGCGGGGTGACCAGTATGTTCTCTATGTTTCGGAGATGTACGGTACTCAATAGCCCTGCCAATATCGGGGATTGGAATACGGCTACTGTTACCAATATGTCCAACCTATTCCTTTGGGCTGTGGCCTTCAATCAGCCCGTCGGCAACTGGAATACCGCAGCCGTCACCAACATGAGTTCCTTGTTTGACGAGGCTGCGGCCTTCGATCAGCCCATCGGCAACTGGAACACCGCAGCCGTCACCAGTATGTCCGGAATGTTTTGGAATGCCGCAACCTTCAATCAGCCCATCGGCAACTGGAACACCGCAGCCGTCACCAATATGAGCTGGATGTTCGCGGGGGCCACGGCCTTCAATCAGCCCATCGGCAACTGGAATACCGCAGCAGTGACCAATATGAGTCATATGTTTCGGCAAACTGCGGCTTTCGACCAGCCCATCGGCAACTGGAATACCGCAGCCGTCAACAATATGTCTGTCATGTTTTATCAAGCCACTGCCTTCAACCAGCCCATCGGCGACTGGAACACGGGCAATGTGACCACCATGAGCTTCATGTTCAACAATGCCACTGCCTTCAATCAGCCCATCGAAGGCTGGAATACCGCAGCCGTCACCGATATGACAAATATGTTCAGCGACGCCACTGCCTTCAACCGCCCCCTCGGCAGTTGGACACTGAATGCTAATGTAAGCATGAACAATATGCTCAACAACGCCGGCATGGACTGCACCAACTACAGTGCTACCCTCATCGGCTGGGCGGCCAACCCCGCCACGCCAAACGGGCGCACGCTGGGTGCTTTGGGGAGGCTATACGGCACCAACGCAACCAATGCGCGGAATACACTCACCACCACCAAAGGCTGGACCATCACCGGCGACTTGGCAAGCGGGACGAACTGTGTGCCACCGCTTCAGCCCGATGAATTCATCACCACCTGGAAAACCGACAACCCCGGCACTTCCAACAGCACCTCCATCACCATACCCACCACTGGCAGCGGCTACAACTACGAGGTTGACTGGGACAACGACGGTGTCTATGACCAAACAGGTATCACCGGCAGCGTTACCCACGACTTCGGCACGGCAGGCACCTACACCATACGGATACGAGGCAGCTTCCCGCGCATTTATTTCAGCAATGGCGGAGACCGCCAAAAACTCTTAGATATCGGCCAATGGGGCGGCATCGCGTGGACTAACATGGCTAATGCTTTCTATGGCTGCTCCAACCTCCACATCAGTGCTACGGATACGCCTAACTTGAGTGGAGTGACGGACATGAACCAAATGTTTCGAGGATGTAGCAGCCTAAATGGCCCCGCCAACATCGGCGACTGGGACACGGGCAATGTGACCGGCATGAGTGCCATGTTCTTAGGCGCCACTGCCTTCAACCAGCCCATCGGCGACTGGAACACGGGCAATGTGACCGACATGAGTGGCATGTTCTTAGGCGCCAATGCCTTCAATCAGCCCATCGGCGACTGGAACACGGGGAGTGTCGCCACCATGAACAGCATGTTCAACAATGCCGCTGCCTTCAATCAGCCCATCGGCGACTGGGATATGGGTAATGTGACCAATATGAACCTCATGTTCTCAGCCGCCGCTTCCTTCAATCAGCCCATCGGCGACTGGACACTGAATGCTAATGTAAGCATGAACAATATGCTCAACAACGCCGGCATGGACTGCACTAACTACAGTGCTACCCTCATCGGCTGGGCGGTCAACCCCGCCACGCCAAACGGGCGCATACTGGGTGCTTCGGGGAGGCTATACGGCACCAACGCAACCAATGCGCGGAATACACTCACCACCACCAAAGGCTGGACCATCGCCGGCGACGCGCTGGTCTCCAACATTTTATACGCGGATATGGATGGCGATGGCTTCGGCGCCGGCCCGGCCATCTATGCCTGTACCGCACAGTCAGGCTATGTTTCCAACAACACCGACTGCGACGATACCAACGCCGACCTCAACCCGAACACCGTATGGTACCTCGACGCTGACAACGACGGCTACTACACCGGCGCGGGCGTGACGCAGTGCGCTTCGCCCGGTGCGGGCTACCGTTACACGGGCATACTGGGTGGCAATGATTGCGACGACAGCAACCCCGACGTCAATCCTGGCGCGACGGAAATCTGCAACGGCATAGACGACAACTGCAATGGCATGGTGGACGACGGCGTCTCGTTCGTCACCTATTACCAGGACAACGACGGCGACGGATTCGGAAACCCGGCCATGAGCCAGAGCACCTGCGACGGCCCGCCAACGGGTTATGTTTCCAACAACACCGACTGCGACGATACGAACCCGGCCGTCAACCCCAACACCGTGTGGTACCTGGATGCCGACAACGACGGCTACTATACCGGCACGGGCGTGACGCAATGCGCTTCGCCCGGTGCGGGCTACCGTTACACGGGCATACTGGGTGGCAATGATTGCGACGACAGCAACTCTGACGTCAATCCTGGCGCGACGGAGGTCTGCGGAAATGGCATTGATGATGACTGCAACAACGAGGCGGATGAGGGATGTTGCGATTTGGAGATCACGAACGTTTCGGTTACCGGCGCATCCTGCCCGAATACTGAAACCGGGAGCATTACCGTGACCGCAACATCGAGCAACGGCCCGATCTCTTATGCCATTTCCGGCCAGGTGAACCAAAGCAACAATACCGGCCAATTCAGTGACTTGCCAGCAGGCTACTACAACATTGTTGTGACAGACGTCGCCAATTGCTTGGAATTGACGAGCGCCGAAGTGGTTGAGGATGTAGATACTGAACCACCGAGTATCACCTGCCCGGCCACGCAAACCCTTATCCTCGGCGAAACCTGCACAGCCTCCCTGCCCGACTATATGAGCTTGGCCACGACCGGCGACAACTGCGGGGTACAGGGTGTGACGCAGTCGCCCACTGCGGGAACGACGGTCTCCGGGGCCGGCAACATGACGGTGACGCTCACCGTGACGGACATCAACGGCAATAGCACGCAGTGTTCCTTCACGGTAACGAAAGTGGATAATACCCCGCCTACGGTGCAGTGTTTCAACCAAACAATCACCTTCAACGGCGAGAACAGCATCCCGCTCAACACCGATGACCTTGTGGATGCCACCGACAACTGCGGTGTAGCTACTACTATCGAGCTATCGCCCGCCGGCATCGCTTGCGAGCAGCTCGGTCAAACGGTTCCGGTAACCGTAACGGTAACAGACCTCAATAGCAACCCTGCTACCTGCACGAGCAACATCACTGTAACGGGTCTGCCCTGCGGCTGGAACCAAAATCCGAACGGCGTGAATTGTGCTAACGGCAACAGTATCGCTTACAATCCCGCCAACGGCGTATGGACGGCTACGAGCGCCAATTGTTTTTACGGCCCCGGCTTTACGAGCGACGCCACGGCTTTCGCCCAACGTGCGCTCTGCGGCGACGGCAGCATCACGGCGCAAGTCACGAGCATCAACGGCAACGGCTGGGCCGGCGTGGTGATGCGCGAGAGCAATGCCGCCGGTGCGAAGAAGGCACAATTGATGACAAACCTGAGCAGCCTGAGCCGCCGCGAATTCCGCACCACGACCAACGGCGCGGCCATGCCGCAGCAGTTTCCGAGCCAGGATCGGTATTGGCTGCGCATTGTGCGGGCGGGCAATCAGTTCAGCATGTATGTGTCGTCCAACGGCGCGACTTGGTACTATGCCGGCGCACAAAACATCCCGATGAATGCCTGCATTCAGATGGGCTTGGTAGCCACCAATTACCAACAGACGAGTACGGTGGTCGTTACGTTTGCCAATGTGAGCTTTACGGGTAGTAATGTATCGCTGCTGGCGGGTGTTTCGGCTCCGTTTAACACGCTGAACGAGCTAACAACCGACAACTCACAACAGATAAGCGATTTCCAGACGTACCCGAATCCGACGAGCGGGGAGTTGAATGTTGATTTGACGCATTACGTGGGCCGGGCAGTGCGCCTGGAAGTGTATAGCCTGGAAGGCAAGTTGCTTAAGTTCAGTGAGATAGAAGAAGTGCAAACGACTGTCGAGCAGATGAACCTGTCAGATCACCACAGCGGTATGTACCTGGTAAAAGTGAAATGTGACGGCCTGCCGGATGCGACGCGGCGGGTAGTGAAACAGTAACAACGACGATATCATAGAAGAGGAAGCGGGTTGGCGTGGAGATCACGTCGGCCCGCTTTTTTATTTAGGGAGGAATGGAGGAGGCCGGAAGCTACCGTCGGAGGTGTAGATTTGGGCTGTGTAGATTTGAGACAGCCTCTTTTTTTTAATCAACGTCTCTGTGTTGAAAATATAAGCTCCGCTTGTACTACTATAAAGCATATACAAGCAAAAAAACAAACAACTCAACGCGGGTAGGGGGTTTCCCTGTAAGTGCCTGTAAAACAATTTTTTGAATAATTTCAATTTCGCATTGACCTCCGCCTTTTGACTGTGTATATATGATGTATATGCAGTTTTTTGTAATAAACATCAGTAAGTTTACCATGCGATTTTAATTGTAGTTGTGCAAACCTGCTTTAACCATATAAAACCTTTCAAATGAAGAATTTTGCCAGATGATTTGTTTTGTTTCTGACGGTTTCGATGATTTCCATAGCCGTATGAGCGCAAATCAATAAGGTGACCGCCCCCGGGTCTGCCTTGTGGGTCGAACAATCCATCGCTCAGCTCCCTGATTATCAACATTGACCTTATCAACATTACGGCTTCCGCCTGATGCATTCACGTTTCTATTTTCGGCAATTTCCCCACTCATGCCGGCTTTGTACTCCCTAACCATTTTAAAACCAATCAAATGCTTAGATGCCTTATAATATTCTTTTTAATTTTAATAGCTAATTTTTCCTTTGGCCAGGTTTTTACTCAAACCCATAATGATGCTACAATAGGGCTCGACAGGAAAGCTTGGAATGGTCTGGGTAATACCGGAGGTCATAGTGAAGGTTATCATCATGATTTTACATTGCCGGCAAGCACAGATCCTTGTCAGAGGATTACAGGTATCAGCGTGGTGATCAGTCTTACGGGCTACGCCAATAGTGGTGGTCCTTGCCCCCATGCAACGCTCTATTACAATCTATTTTATGGATGTGGAACATACAGTGGAGGCGCTACGTGTTCGCCGCCGCCGGGAGTGGGGCCTAATCTGATAGCACAGCCTAATTTCCCCCCTAATACAAGCCCTCCGCCATTTATTTTTGGAAATCCTTTGGGCGGTCCCCTTAATCCTAATATTGTACCAGATTTTGGAGGCAATTTAAGTGTGGACATCGTACCTGTTTCTAATCCTGGTTGCAATGCTGTAAGCAGTGGTCAAATAAGTTATCAATATACCATAACGGTTACGGTTACAATTGCAAACCTACCGCCGCCAACGCCTGCTTTTGCGCAATTAGGACCTTATTGCCAAAATGCAACACCGGGTGTTTTACCCTCAAGTTCTACGAATACGCCGCCTATCACAGGTACTTGGTCTCCGGCAGTCATCAGTACAGCAATGGCGGGTTCCCAAGTATATACCTTCACGCCCAATGCAGACCAATGCGCCACCACCGCGCCGATGACCGTAACGGTGAATGACGCCGCCACGCCCAGCTTCACGCAAGTACAGCCGGTTTGTTCGGGAGCTAATTTCACCCTGCCGACCACCTCCGACAATGGTATCACGGGCGTCTGGTCGCCGGCCATCAATAATATGATGACCACCACTTACACGTTCACGCCCAACGCCGCGCTGCATCCCTGTGCCGCTACTGAGATGATGACCGTGACGGTGAATGCCAACACCACGCCTACCTTCACGCAAGTGCAACCGATCTGCTCCGGCGGCTCGTTCACGCTGCCAACCCTGTCCAACAACGGCATTGCAGGGACTTGGTCGCCGGCCATCAATAATATGATGACCACCACTTACACGTTCACGCCCAACGCCGCGCTGCATCCCTGTGCCGCCACTGAGATGATGACCGTGACGGTGAATGCCAACACCACGCCTACCTTCACGCAAGTGCAACCGATTTGCTCCGGCGGCTCGTTCTCGTTACCGCCTGTTTCCAACGAGGGTATCTCCGGCGCCTGGACGCCGGCCATCAATAATACCACCACTACGACTTACACTTTTACCCCCACGGCCGGCCAGTGCGCTACCACTCAAACCATGACCGTGACGGTGAATGCCAACCCTGTCGCCAATATACCTGTACCGTTTGAAGTCTGCGTACTCCTCATCCCCCCAACCTTGCTGAGCGAGAACAGCGCTGTTGTTCTCAGTCAGATTACCGGCGGCAATCCGGGGCTTACCGTCAACTGGTTTTTTGATGCTGCGGCCACCATGCCCATTCCCAATATCAACAATGTTTTTCTGGCAATTCCGCCGCCCACTACCGTGTACGCCACGGTGTCCAACGGCTCCTGCTCTTCCTCTACGGTGCCGGTGGGCATCGTCATCAGCCAACCGCCGGTCATCAATGCTCCGAACAATGTGTCGGCCTGCCAGAGCTACACCCTGCCGCCCATCACCGGCGCCAATCTGACGGGCAACGAGGCTTACTACACCGGCCCCAACGGAACGGGCACGCAATACTTGCCGGGACAGGTCATCAGCTCCACCGTCACTTTGTTTGCTTATGCCGGTAGCGGCATGTGCGCCGATCAGGAGCAATTCACCATCACCATCACGCCGCCGCCGACGGCCAACCCGCCCGGCGCACCGCTGAGCATCTGCGACAACGGCGCGGGCATTGGGCAGTTCAATCTCACCAACCTTGACGGCATTATCAGCGGGGGAAGCGGCACTGTCAACTGGTTTACAGACGCCGGCGCTACCAATCCTATTGCCAATCCCTCGGCCTTCGTTTCGGGCGCTACTACGGTGTATGCTACGGTAACGGTGGGCATTTGCACTTCTTCGCCGGTGCCGTTGGTATTGCAACTGACACCCGGCCCTGCGGCCAACCCCGCCGGACCACTCCAAGCCTGCGATAACGGCGCCGGGCTGGGGCTGTTTCCATTGTCCAATCTCAATGGTCTCATCAGTGGAGGCAGCGGTACCGTCTCTTGGTTTTCCGACGCGGGTACATCCATCTCAATACCGAATCCCAATGCGCACGTTTCCGGCGGCGGCACGGTATATGCCGTTGTATCCCTGAATGGCTGCAACTCCGTACCCGTTCCTGTAAGCCTGATAATCAATCCGCTTCCGGTTGTCAATCTCACGGTGGCACAAGCGATTAGTTGTGCAGCTTCCGCCAATGGCGCTATCTCTACCGGCATCGGCAACGCTACGGGGCCTTTTACTTTTGATTGGAATATCAATGCATTAGACGGCCAACAAAACCCCGCTAACCTCGGACCGGGCACTTATTCTGTAATCGTAACCGCTACCAACACAGGCTGTATAGGAACCGGCAGTATCACTCTTTCTGCCCCCACAGCCATCACCCTCAACTGCGCTCAACAAAATCCGGTTTCCACCCCCGGTGGATCCGACGGCTCGGCGACGGTGCAGATTTCGGGCGGCACGGCAGCTTACACCGTGGCCTGGAGCGGTGCGGCGAGCGGCACTCAAAATCAGGCGGCAGCCGGCGCCGCCACGATAACCGGTTTGATAGCAGGTGCTTACAACGTAGTCGTCACCGATGCCAATGGCTGCACGCAGAGCTGCTCGTTTACCGTTGACGCCCCCAATTGCCCGCCAATTTCCTCACCTGGCATCGCTGTTCCTACTGCCACGATCTGCGCCGGCGCTGCGATTCCGGCTTTCACGGCGAGTGTTCCTGCCGGACTGACCGTAATCTGGTACGATGCAGCCACAGGTGGTACGGTGCTGTTGATCAATAGTTTGTCGTTCACCCCGACCATGGCCGGCACTTATTTTGCCGAAGCCTTTGATCCGGTGACCGGCTGCCGCAGCGCTACGAGAACACCAGTGGTTTTGACCATCAATCCGACCCAGACGCCCACCTTCACGCAGGTGCAGCCGATCTGTGCAGGCGGCAGTTTCAGCCTTCCGGCAACGTCCGATAACGGCATTGCGGGAACCTGGTCGCCGGCTGTGAACAATATGGCAACCACAACTTATACCTTCACGCCGAATGCCGCAGTGCACCCTTGCGCCGTGACAACGACGATGACCGTGACGGTGAATCCGACCCAGACGCCTACCTTCACGCAGGTGCAGCCGATCTGTGCAGGCGGCAGTTTCAGCCTTCCGGCAACGTCCGATAACGGCATTGCGGGAATCTGGTCGCCGGCTGTGAACAATATGGCAACCACAACTTATACCTTCACGCCGAATGCCGCAGTGCACCCTTGCGCCGTGACAACGACGATGACCGTGACGGTGAATCCGATCCAGACGCCCGCCTTCACGCAGGTACAGCCGATCTGTGCAGGCGGCAGTTTCAGCCTTCCGGCAACGTCCGATAACGGCATTGCGGGAACCTGGTCGCCGGCTGTGAACAATATGGCAACCACAACTTATACCTTCACGCCGAATGCGACTGCCCACCCCTGCGCAGTGCAGGCCACGATGGCCGTGCAGGTGGACGCACAGCCTACGCTGACGATTGGAACAGTGGCCCTCGCGCCGGGTTTGCTGACGTATTCGGTCAATTTTACCGCCACCGGCGGTACAGTTTCCACCACGGCGGGTACGATTTCTGGCAGCACCGTAACGGGCATTCCTACTGGAACGAACGTGACGATCACCGTGAGCAACGGCACAAACACGGCCTGCGATGTGAGTCAAAACGTGACTTCGCCCAATTGCAACCTCTCGGCCACTGCTGTGGGAACCGATCCCGGCTGCAACGGTGCAGCGAGCGGCAGCATCGCGCTGACGGTCACGGGCGGAACCGGCACGTTGACGTTTGATTGGAACGACAATACTCTGGACGGCACGGAGGACCCGAGCGGACTTTCGGCGGGCACTTACTCGGTCACTGTCACCGATGGGGCGGGCTGCACGGCCAACGCGGCTACGACACTGACGAATCCGGCGGCTTTGAGTTTTGCCGCCACGGGCATCGCAGCCAACTGCTTCGATCCGCTCAATGGCAGCATTTCCGTCACGCTTGCAGGAGGTGGCGTTCCGCCGTATGAAGTGTCTTATGACGGGCTTTTCTTCAGCGGTATCGGTGCATTGCCCGCACAAATAGCGGGCGTAGCGCCGGGCAATTATACCGTCACCTTGCAGGATGCCAATGATTGTATGATCGAAACGCAGGTGACCGTTCTTGCCGCGCCTACTTACACCCTCGACCTCGGTCCCGATCTTTTTGTACGCCTCGGCGACAGTGTTCGATTGGAGGGGGCGGCCAATTTTGCCATTGATTCTGTGGTGTGGACGCCGACCGAATTTCTGAACGACATCAGCGGGCCGGTCACTTTCGCGCGCCCCAGTGTGAGCACCGCCTACCAGTTGGTCGCCTTCGACGAAAACGGCTGCCGGGTTGAAGATGAAGTCTGGGTGTATGTGGAGCGGCGGCTGGATATTTTCATTCCCAATGCATTCAGTCCGAACGATGACGGTATTAATGATAAATTCAGGGTTTTTGGTGATAACAAAGTCACGATTATCCGCAGTTTACGTGTCTTCGATCGTTGGGGCGGCAATGTGTTCGGTGTCACAGATGTGATGCCCGATGACAGTGCTGCGGGATGGGACGGCAGCCACCGCGGTCAGAAGTTAAATGCGGGCGTATATCTGTACGTTGCAGAGATTGAATTTTTTGACGGCCATGTTGAGACGGTGATGGGAGAAGTGACGCTGTTGCGTTGATTTTTCCCAAAGCAGGTTGCCGGCAAGGCCGATACTATAAAGATTTTTCAGACGACTTTTTTTACTTCATAACAAAATTGTAACCTAATGAGAAAAGCAAGTTTTACTTATTTCAAGCCTTGGCGCATTGCAAACGCACTGTTGCTGGGGTTAGCTATCCTGTTAACAGGATTCACACCGGGTTCACCGCCTGTTGCAGAATTGGAGACGTATGCTGCGCCAATTAGTTCTACGTGTTCAGGCAATGTACCTATACAGAACCTGGCCAACGGAATGGATTATACCATTACGGTTGGAGCTGGTGGTGCTGTTGATATTACGGTAACAGTGGTAGACAATCCAGCCGGTTTGGTTGGTTTTCTTGGCGGACCTGGAAATCCAATTTCCTTTCCTAACGGCGCAGGAACCTTTACTTACAGCTTAACGGGTCAGGCTGATCCGTATGTTTTAAATATGTCCTTTAACTGGGCAGCAGGTGGACAAGGTAGTTCCGAACCTGTATCTTGTTCTTCTTCTTCTTCTCCTCCTCCTGTACCTCCGAGCCAGCCTGTTGGCTTTGTGGCCATCAACCCTACGAGTTCAAGCGCATTCTTAGGTGCTGGTCCTAACAATGTGGGAGCCAATAATATAGTGTACCGGTTATATTATTCTCCAACAGCTTCAGCTCCAGCCAATCCACTGGATGCAACCGAATACATTTTTGGTTCAACCCCAGGTGACGGAAACGGAGTTTCCCCATTTGGGTTTAATCTCGGCGGACTTACTGCTGCAACTCCGTATACTTTTTGGTTGTATCAATACAATACAGCAGGTATGCTTTATTCGACTCCTGCTGTTGCAACGCTTACTACATTATCGCCTCCGGTACTACCTACCACCAACGCGCCTGATCCTGCCTGTCCGGCAGCGAATGTGGTGTCCATTTATGGTGATTTTTATTCACCCAATATCGCGACCAACTACAACCCTAACTGGGGGCAATCCGGTTTTTGCTGCGTTAATCCAGCCTACAATCCTGGAACTGGAAATGTAATTTTGGCTTATCCGAATTTCAACTACCAGGGCACAGAGTTGCCCCTAACCAATTTGTCGAACATGCAGTTCTTAAACTTCGACGTTTGGACAGATGCCAATCCATCCACCACAACGCTCCAGGTGAGTCCTATAAATCAAGGAACAGGCCCGGCAGAAGTGTTAGTAACAGCGCCTTATGTTCGAGGCCAATGGACAAGAATATCATTGCCTAAGAGTGCTTTTGGTGGAATGACCTGGGATGGCGTATTCCAAATGAAATTCGCGGCCAATGGCCCGGGAAGCCTTGTTCCCGTAGACATCTACCTGGACAATATTTTCTTTTCTACCATAAATTGTAACGATGTAACTCCTCCCACGGTTACCTGCTTCAACCAGACGGTCACATTCAACGGTCAAAACACCATTCCGCTCGTAGCAAGCCAATTGGCCACTGCAACTGACGACAACGGCACGCCGACTATCTCGATCAATCCATCGTTCATCACCTGCGAGCAGGTAGGCCAGAGCGTGCCGGTAACGGTAACGGCAACGGATGCGAGCAACAACCCGGCAACTTGCATCAGCACCATCACCGTAACCGGCTTGCCTTGCGGCTGGAGCCAAAACCCCAATGGCGTCAACTGCGGCAACGGCAACAGCATCGGTTATAACCCCGGCACGGGCGTGTGGACGGCTACGAGCACCAATTGCCTGTACGGGCCTCCTTTCACGAGCGACGCCACCGCTTTCGCACAACGCACGCTCTGCGGCGACGGCAGCATCACGGCGCAAGTGACCGACATTAGCGGAACTTCCCTCGGTTGGGCCGGTGTGGTAATGCGCGAAAGCAACGCAGCCGGCGCGAAGAAGGCGCAGTTGATGACCAATCTGAGCAGCCTGAGCCGCCGCGAATTCCGCACCACGACCAACGGCGCGGCCAATCCGCAGCAGTTTCCGAGCCAGGATCGGTATTGGTTACGCATCACGCGTGCGGGCAATCAGTTCAGCATGTATGTATCGCCCAACGGCTTAGCGTGGTATTTCGTGGGTGCGCAAAACATCCCGATGAATGCTTGCATCCAGATGGGATTGGTAGCCACCAATTACCAGCAAACGAGTACGGTGACGGCTACCTTTGCGAATGTGGGCTTTAGTGGAGGGAGTACGGTAGTATCTGCGGGCATAGAGCAGAGGGCAGAGAGCATAGAGATGCCACACACTTTCGAGGCGTATCCGAACCCGACGAGCGGGGAGTTGAATGTGAATCTTGCTCAATACACAGGAAGAGCCGTACGGGTGGAGCTGTATAGCCTTACCGGGCAGTTGCTTCGCTTTGTAGAGATAGAGGAGGTGCAAACTGCTGTGGAACAAATGGATATGTCTCAACTTGAAAATGGGATGTATTTGGTGAAAGTAAAATCGCGCGAGCTGCCGGATATGACGCGGCGGGTGGTGCTGGCGCGGTAGTTTTGGGTGGGCAGTAGGGGGCACTGCATACTGCCTACCGCCTACCGAAAAACCGCCTACTGATATTATATATGATTACAACAGCCGGAGCTATTCCTCCGGCTGTTTTTTTTTTAATAAACGTCCCTGTGCTGAAAATATAAGCTCCGCCACGCTCATCAAGATGGAGCGTTTCCAATTGGCTTGAAGCCTGTCGATAGCGTGAAAACGGCAGCCCGTTTTTTCCTTCCCTGTGAAATTCCTACCGTTCACTGGCTATTCGGCTACGTTCACTGAATAAATTTGTATTCATCGGCTTTTTGGCGGCAATTTCGCCCTACATAATTCAGTCGTTTTTGTCAACCTATTTCAATAGGCGCCAAAATCATAAGTATTAGAGGATTGATATAGGTGGTCGGGAGAAAAGCGCCGGCCACTTTTTACACAGGCCCAGGGTAAGATAGTATTGGAGGATTAATATTTTATGAAAGAGTCGGAGTCGAGTACTTCGGCTCTTTTTTTATTTTGGATACGGTTCCAAATTCGTCATTAACTCAACCAACAAGTAATTTTTTGATACAGCCCGACGGTGGCGAAGGGAATAAGAGCGATTGCGCGCAGTCGAAATCACGCCATTCCTTCCATCCGTTCAAAAAACTCCGGGCGCTTTTTGGGCGATATGCCGATCATGGCATCGTTGTTCATCATGATGTAGCCGCCTTCCGATTTTACGAAGCGGCGCACTTCCCGCAAGTTGATGAGAAAGCTGTTGTGTACCCGCATAAAATCGCGGTCGGACAGCAGCGATTCGTATTCTTTCAGGTTTTTGCTCACCACAATTTTGCGATTGGGTTTGAGGTGGAAATCGGTGTAAGAGCCGTTGGCCTCGCAATACAGAATGTCGGAAGTGGTGATGAATTCCAGGCCCTCGGCGGTGGAGAGGCAGATTTTGCGGGTCGCGGCGCCGGGCGAGCGCAGGTGCGAAAGGAGTACGTCCAATTGCGCTTTGTGGCCCGTTTCGGCCTGGCGCTTTTCGGCTTTGGCCACGGCGGCCTGAAGTTCTTCCAGGTCAATGGGTTTGAGCAGATAGTCCAAGGAGCTGAATTTGATGGCTTTGATGGCGTACTGCTCGAAAGCGGTGGTGAAGATGATGTCGAAATCGAGGTCGGGCAGTTGAGCGAGCAGGTCGAAGCCGGTGCCGGTTTGCAACTCAATGTCGAGAAACAGCAGGTCGGGGCGGGCAGCGCGGATGAGGGGCAGCGCTTCTTCGACCGATCCGGCCATGCCGGCGAGGCTTACCTGCGGACAAAACTCGGCGAGCAGGTTGCGGAGGGTTTCGCGACTGTGTTTTTCGTCTTCAACGATAATGGCGCGTATCATGGCGTAGCGGATTTTATGATTCGGGAATGTTGACCACGACTTCCGTACCGGCAGCGCTTCCGTCGGGATGGAAAAGATCGCGTATGGCAATGAGCGCCTGCTCATCGCCGGGTTTGTACAGGGTGTTAAGGCGCTTTTTCGTCAGTTCTATACCTCTGGAGGGGCGCTTTCCGGTCTTTTGCTCATTGAGTGCGGCGGCAGCGGCGCGGCCTATGCCGTTATCGGTGATGCGGCATTGCGTGAAGCCTTCTGTTTTGGAGAAGGAGATGTCGAGCCGGCGCTCGCCTTTTTGCGGCAGCAGCCCATGCAGCACGGCATTTTCCACAAAAGGCTGAATGAGCAGAATGGGCACTTCGGCGGTGTAGGGATCGAGGTCGGGGTCAATGTTTATTTCATAAATAAATCCTTGCTCGAAACGCAGGGATTCGAGGTCCAGATAAATTTTGAGCAATTTTACCTCCTCCGCCAGAATGACGTTGGTGTGAATGGAGTCTTCGAGCACCTGCCGGAGCAGGGTGGAAAATTTGGCGAGATACCGGAGCGCGGAAGGCCGGTCGTCGGCGGTGATGAAATGCTGAATGGAGCTGAGGGAATTGAAGATGAAATGCGGATTGATCTGCGCGCGCAACATGCGTTTTTCCAATTCCCGATTGGCCTGTTCGATTGCTGTTTTTTGAGTTTCAATGAGTTGGTTTTTGAGCAGCAGCACTTGGTTGTTGCGTTGTCGAAAGCGGTATTTTTGATAAAACAACACCGCGCTGAACCCCGCCAAAATAAACGCGGCGAGCAGCGCCCAACGGAGCCGGCGGTCGGCGCGGGCGCGGCTTTCGAGCCATTGGAGTTCCTGTTCTTGCTGTTGGAGTTGCCGGTCTTTTTCATATACATCCATGCGGGCCTGCCACTGTTGAAAAGCCTGGGTTTTGTCTTCGTTGAAAAGGCTGTCGCGGTATCGGGCAGCCAGCCGGGCGTGGCGGTACGCGCCTTTGTAGTCGTCGAGTTGGGCGCGGACCTCAGCCATCAAGTCGTGCCCCTCCAATTGCAATGAAAAACGCCCCAGGTCATCGGCTATTCGGATGTGTTCTTCCAACAGGGGAACAGCCAGACGCAGCTCGCCCTGCCGGATATGGATTTTGGCCAAATTGTAAAGGGCATGCGCTAAGGGTTGTTTCAGGTCTAAGGCTACTGCTTTTTCGCGGCTTTGGCGGAGGTAGCTTGCAGCAGTTTTATCATCGCCGAGGGAGAGATATACTTTGCCGATGGAGTTGAGCGAATTGGCCAGCGCCCGTTGGTCATCTAATTTATTCAATATCTCTATGTGTTCAATCATATACTCCAGCGCCGTATCGTACCGGCCCTGCATTTCGTGCATCAGGGCAATATTGTGCAGGGTAAGCGCCCGCCCCGATTCGTCCTTTAACTCCTCTCTGAGTGTCAGCGCCTGCTCAAAAAAATCGAGCGCTTTTTGGGGGTCTTTGGCCATGTCGTACACCACTCCGATGTTGTGCAGGGAGGCTGCCCGTCCGGACAGGTCATTCAGCTCGTCGTATATTTCCAGCGCTTGCAAATGGGCGTCGTGGCTGCGGCCGTAATCGCCGATGTAGCGATACACAATGCCGAGATTGTTGTAGCCGTCGGCTACGCCGGGCAGGTTGTTTTGGGATCGGTGGAGCTGAAGGCTTTGCCTGAAATGCGATAGCGCCTCCGCATAGTTTTCCTGCATGCCGTAGCTCACGCCCATGTCGTTGAGAGCTTTGGCTTGCCGGGCCGGGTCGCCGATGGCTGCCGCTTCGTCGCGCGCACGGGCTTGCAGTTGCACGGCTTTTTCCATGTCCGGTCCGCGCATTTTGCGCCCCAACTGAATCAGCGCATCTATGCGCAGGGTGTCATTGCCGGTGGCGACGAGTTGTTCGAGGCTGTCCAATACAGACCGTTGGGCATATACGGGTGCGCCCATGCACAGCCATGTCAATGCTGATAAAGTCCAAAAACGGAATGTGTTTGCAGGCGTCTTCATGTCAAAATGGGTATATCGAGGTGTATATCCACACCGATGATGTGTCCGTCGCTGTTTTTCAGGAAAGTGCTGCTTTCGCGGATTTGCCAGAGCTGCAAGCGGTTGAGTTGTGCCACTTGTGCCTGCCAGGGTTCCATGTCGTCGCGGTAGTTGGCCATGCGGTTGCCGTTTTTGTCCAACGGGTTGCGGAGGTTGTGCAGCAGTCGCAGTTTGATTTCCTGATCGGTTGCTTCCATGCGCAGTTTCATGTTGCCGGCCGGCTGATCGAGCATGGCCTGTTCTACCGCGCTTTCCAAAATGAAAGGCAAAATGAGGGCAGGAATTTTTATTTGATCAGTTGCTTTCAAATGCTGCGTCTCCACGGAGTAGCTGAATTTGTCGCCGTAGCGCAATTGTTGCAATTTCAGATACCAGCCAAGCGCTTCTATTTCACTGCTCAGCAGGGCTGTTTCTTCGCGAAAATGCGCCAGGCGGTAGCGAATGAGTTTTCCCAAAAGGGAAAGATACGACAGGGCCGATTTTTTGTCATCGTCGGTGATGAAGTATTGCACGGCGTTGAGGGCGTTGAACAGGAAGTGCGGATTCATTTGCACCTTGAGTGCCTTGGCCTTCAGTTCCTCCATTTGTTTTTGCACCTCCATCAGGCGTTGTTGTTCGTGTTGCGCCAAGCGCTCTGCCCGGATGCGGCTCAACTTGACGGCGCATATAGAGGCAATGGCAGAGAGGATGCGCAGGTGTTGCCCGGTGAAAAAATACCGCTCCGGGTGCTCGCAGTCAATGACGCCCAGTACTTTGCCGTCCAACAGGATCGGCACGGCGATTTCGGACAGGCGGGGCGCATCGTCCACAATATAGCGGGGATCGGCAGAGGTATCGCCGACAATTTCCGCTACGCCGCTGAGCGCTACCGAACCGGTGATGCCCTGCCCCAGCGGGATGTCTATGGGTTGCAAAATGTCCTCTGCTTTCGGGTTTTTGGGGCCGTGCGCCGCTTTTTGCACGAGTACCTGCTTTTCCTCATCCAACAGATAAATGACACAGTCAACGAAACGCAGTTGGGCGATGCAGTTTTGAGCCAGATCCCAGAGGGTTTCTTCTTCGGTGTTTTTTTCGAGAATGGAAGTGGAAAAATACAACAGGATTTTTTCCAACTCATCGAAGGAAAAGGAACGGCGGGAAGCGGCCGGCTCTCCGGTGGATTTATCTGCTTTGCGTTGACGGTTCGGCTGCATGTACTTCTGTTTTTTGCGCAGGGATAGAATCCCTCTACAAGCGAATAATAGCGAAGGGATTCTATCCCTCTCCTCGCGCCGGTATTCGCGCTACTAAGTTACTCCGATTCTGCAAAATCCGGCGCCTGAATGCCGGGCGATTCTCTTTCGGCAGTTACACATACAATCGCTGCCCGGCAAACAGCCGTTCAGGCAGGCGATTCATAATGGCTTCTTCGCCCGGCCCGTGACGCTCAATGCTGACGCGGTCGCCCCGGAAATAGAAAATAGGGTAGGAGCCGTTTTCGCCTTCCGCCGGTTCGCAGCGGATGATGAGCGACAAGCCCCGCGCGCGGGCAAAATCGTGGGCGCGCTCCCAGTCGGTAATAGATCCCAGCGGATCGCCGCTGAGGTTGGCGCTCGTACACAGGGGCGCCGAATAGGTGTGGCCGCAAAAGAGCGAAGGATCGGCCTGCCGGGCGAAGCTTTGTTCCACTGCGCTGAACAACTCCCGGTGCGGACCGTCCACCAACACGCCCTGATGGGTACCGCCGCGCACGGCAGAGGAGTTGAACTCCGACGGCCCGATGCCGAACCGGATGAAAGCGCCCGTCATCAGGTCCAAATCTTCGGCCCGATGCAGTTCAGGCGGTAGCGCTCCGGCTTCGGCCAGGGCATGGAATTGGCGAATATCGCCGATGGCACTTCCGTAGTTTTTGTTGGGCATCCGCTGTTTGGTACCGTTGAGGGCTTCGATGCCTTTTTGAGTGGCGGGCGCGAGGAGCACAAATACGGCCGGCATTTGCACCATTACGATGGAATTGGAGTGCAAGGCATCTAAAGCTGCCGGAATGGCTGCGTGGTCGAGGATGGATATTTCGCGCAGTTTCATGGTCAGTTGTTTTTTGGGAGTGGTTATACCTCAAGCCGCTAGGTTTTGTGCATGAGAAAATAGCTGAAAATTGAGAGTGATTCTTGATTTCACTTGTTTTTTAATAGGCTTTCGGTCTAAATTATTCAGAAAATGAATAATAGCATTTTGAAAAGCTTTAGCGTCTTTAAAATAGTTTGCGGCACAGACCTCGGCCTTTACAAACTTCCACAGCCGTTCGATCACATTGAGGTTCGGAGAATAAGGCGGCAAGAAAACAAGGTTGATGTTAAGCCTTTGCGCAGCATCCTTAACGAAGTGGCAATGTTGATAGCGGGCATTATCCAAAATGATATGAATGGGCAACCCGGCATACTGTCTGGCAATGCGCTCTAAAAGTTCAACGACCGTGCTGGCTGTAATGTATGTGTCATTG
The DNA here is from genome assembly GCA_019638385.1 of Saprospiraceae bacterium. GTDB lineage: Bacteria > Bacteroidota > Bacteroidia > Chitinophagales > Saprospiraceae > UBA2329. The sequence continues at coordinate 67,409 of JAHBTW010000019.1, forward strand.
TACACCGCAGTCAGTTGGAGGGAAGTGGCATGGATGGCCCCCAGTACGTTAAGACGAAAACGCCCCGGAGCTGTTTTGACAAATACCCGCTCAAAACACCACACTAAAGCGACAAAAGCCGCCAGAACAAAATGAACACCGTCCATGAACAGAACGTGGCACTGGCCGGCTTGGGCTTTTTGCAAGAGTGGTTGGAGTGTTTGGTCGTGGAACTCCTTCTGCCTGACAGGATCGGCTTTGGCCGGTATCTGGCCCGTAGCTCGCGGTTTCATCCCCATTCGATTCATAAATGCCCGCACACGCGGAAGGCTTCGTTTGAGTCCTGTCAGTTTTTTTATCCGCGATCGAGCCTCTTTAGCGCTTTTAGGGGGTTGTTCTCGAAAAGACGCCTCTACTTTTGCCTGGTGTTTATCTAATTTGCTGGTAGGCCCTTGATAATTAAGTGTTTTGATCCCCTCTAAGCCGAACTGCTCATAAAGGCTCAGGTAGTTGCCCACCGTATTTCGGCTCACCTCCAGTATGTCGGCAATAGCTTTGTTACTGTAGCCTCGATATTTTAACCGCAAACAATGCATTCTTCTTTGAACGATAGGTTCTGGATGATTCAAAAATTCGTATTTTGCAGCGGTTGCATCCGCTTCGTTGATGTCAACTATTCGGAGGGACATGTTGATTTAAGTTTGCTACCTCAAATCTCTTATGTCTCTCTAACTTTTTCTAAGTCCTATGCACAAAACCTCCCGGCGCGAGGTATAAATAATTACAGGTTGTTCAATATGGATTCCTTTCAGCAAAGAGCCGTACCCGCGGATACCGGGTTCGAGGCCGAGGCGTTTGAGGGTTTGAAATACGGTGGCAGAGGCCGCCGTGACAATGCGAATGCCGGTTTGTTTTTCGGCTTCCGCCAATACAGCAAGAGAAGGCATTTGCACGCAAGCGGATAGCACGATGGCGTCCACATCGTGGGGGATGTTGTCCAATAAGCCGAGCAAATTCACCGGATTCAGGCGGCCCACCGCTTCGTTATCGGCTACGCTCAGCGACTGAGCAGACACCACCTCGATTCCTTCTTCGCCCAGATAGTGACACACTTTGCCCGTAAGGGCCGGCAGGTAAGGCGCGATCAGGCCCACGCGACCCGCGTTCAGGTCTTGCAGCGTATCCACCAAAGCGCCCGCACTGGTAATGACGGGGGCGGGATTGCCGGCTTCTTCGAGGCTGCTTTTGATGCGGGCTTCCGAGCGGCGGTGCGCGCCCGGTCCTTCCGCCATAATGGCTACGAGGCAGGCGTACAAAGCCACGTCAATGGAGGCATCGGCCAGCTCGAGAGCGGCCCGGTCGGCCTGCGCGTTCATGGCCAGCAGTTCTTCGGGCGATACGTGCTTCATGCGCACCCGGCTGGAATGGAAGCTGAATGTTTCGGGCAATGCGCTTTCGCGGGCTTTAAAAAGGAGGGGTACTTCCTTCTCCATCGTCACATTGGAACTGGGTACAATCATGCCGATGCGAATCGGATCGGCGCTTGGCGTATGAAAACGAGCATTATTCATGTTTGATGGATTTTTGTTGTGAAATGATTGTGAGTTCTGTAATGTGTTCTATGGATGAGAATCGTACCCACTCCTGTCAGTGTCTTGGTTGTTTAGGTAGCTGCGAGCTACGACCACGCCCCGCGTGGTACGAGTTATCTTTTTACCACTCTTAATACATAAGGCGTGCCGCCTTCCGGCAAAATGCGAACGAGATATAGGCCCGCCGGATATGGTAACAGAGAAAGCGGTTCGGGGGAATGGCCGGCAATCACTTGGCGGGAAAACAATGCCTGACCGGTCGGAGAAAGCACTTCCATCGTCAGTTCCATACCCGCATAAGGCTGGAGGTCTATGTGATAACTGCCCGTGCCGGGATTGGGAAACACGGTCGGCGTCGGCTGAACCTGTTCGGGGAGCGCGGCTTCTATGATGCCCGCTTCTGCATCGGGTAGCCCGACCATCGGGAGGATGCCGCCGCTCACGCTCACCTCGTCGAAAGTGGCAGAAATGGCGATGTTGTTATTGGTGCTTTCTGCATAAATTCCCATCAGTACGCAGTTGCCCACATTGAGATTCGCGGCGCCCTGAAACTGCCATTGCGTGCCGTTGGGCGAGGAATACACCGTGAACATATTGCCGACGCGGGTGATGCGCATCCATACCGGACCGGCGACAAAAGGCGACTGCTGAAGCTGGAAGGCGGTGTTGGGCGTCATCCGTATTTCCCGCCGGATGGTGTTGTTTAACCCTGTTTTGAGCGCAATCTTGCGGGCGCCGGGCAGCAGGCTCTCACGAATCATAACCCCTCCCCATCCGGTGGCCGGATTTACATTAATGACGCGCGCCGTGATCTCCCCGTCGCCGCAGAGGTCCACATATATAAAGTGCGCCACATCGCTGTTGGTCATGGAGAAGCCGCTCGACGTGGCCGTATAAGTGCCTTCGCAGGGCGAGTGCATCGCGTCGCCGTTGGCGGTATTGCCTATGTTGTCGTGGTCCCAGGGCGCTTTGATGGAGGTGTCTTCCGTCACTTCGATCATGGCTACTACGATGGTTACATTACCACATTCGTCGGTCACCTGTACCTCTACCGGCACGATCTGCCCCAGCAAATCGCAGCCCAGCACTTCGGGATGGATGACGACCGATACATTGCCGCCGCAGGCGTCGTAGGTGGCGCCGAGCTGGAGCACATCGGCGGGAGTGAGGGTGTAGCCGTCCGGTTTGTCAATGGCGATGACGCCGTTTTTGGCCACTGCAACGGGGGGTGTGTTGTCCTGCACCTGTATAGATTGGTGAAAGAGGGCCAAGCTCTGGTTGCCGCAATCATCCACCAAACGCCAGGTGCGTACCCGGTTGTAGGCATTGGGGCAGGTCGGGTCGGGCGTGGTGTTGTCGGCTATCAGCAGTAGGGTAGCGGCTCCGCAGGCATCGGCGCCAGTAGGAGTCATGGCCAGCGCGTTGGCCAGACCTGCGGCGTCGTTGCACTCCAGCACAACGTCTAACGCGCCCGCTATCATGGTAAATGTTGGAGGAGTATTGTCGTAAACTTCGATGGTTTGGGTGTAGGAACCGGCACTGGTATTGCCGCAGCCATCTTCCAGCGTCCAGGTACGGGTGCGGGTGTAGGCGTTGGGGCAGGCGGGGTCGGGCACGGTTTGATCGTCGGTGAGCGTCAAAGAAACGCTGCCGCTGTTGTCCGTTCCGGCAGGTTCCAGCGCTAAAGCGTCAGCGATACCGGCCAGATCGCTGCAATTGAGAGAAGCATTCAGCGCCCCCGCCGCAGTGGTAAATACCGGCGCGATGTTGTCATCACAACTCAGCGTAAAGAATATTTCGTAACGCGTACCGGAAGGCCAGCCGCTCGTAGTCATTCGGATGCTGTAATACCCGGAAGGTAAGGGGCCTATTCCTGCAATCACATTAACGCCCCAGGGGTCTTCCGGCCCGTTTGTGGGCAGGTCTTCAACCGTAAGATTCGGGCTGTCCCAGGGCACGCAATCATCGCCGAACCACAAATAAAAATCCACGTTCGTGAGGACGCCCGAAGTAACATATCCAAACTGGATAGCCTCCATCACGTAGCCTTCCGGGACGAAAAAGGTAAACAAGTCATTGTAATCTACCTCTGAGGGGAAGAGGCAGCCTTCGACTTCATAAACACCCGGTGAAACGGCGCCGAAAGAAAGAAGGTCGGGGTTGTCGGCGGTGAGGACGCCGCCAAAATCCCCGTCAAAGCAATCGTCGTACAACATCACCTGCGCTTTCAGGTGAGGGGCCGTACCGCACATCAGGATCAGGAAATTGAAAATAAACAAAAACGTTTTCATGACTCAGCATTTTTAAGGTTCTACAAGAGGTAATGGAAAGATTCGCGTTTCCCGTAATGGGAATTTCTTCCCGGAAAACAGGTGCAAGTTGGGGGCGTCGCAAAGGGATTTGCGCGCAGAATTGATGGATGCGGGGTTTGAGTTGACGGATGGGGGCGGGAAATCTTTCTGTGAGAGAAGAGATATGGATCGAGTGTTGCTGTAAGGCGTGCGGTGCTTTGTATCGGGATTACCTCCTATGCAGCAAGGTGATACCCCCTCCATCGGTTATTGACGTCGGGTGGGAGATGCAGTCAGACTACTTTAAAGTGAAAGATTGCTGCCGAGCGAGGGTCGTCACGCCTCTAACAAGCCTGCTACTTGCTCCTCCAACAAATCAAGATGGTTGTGAAGGATATCCCAGACTACGAGGTTGTCCACCTTGTCGTAGGCATGCACGAGGATATGGCGGGTCTTGGCAATTTCAGGGGCGTTGGTGATAGCAATGTCGGGAGTCGTTTTTAAAAGTTGGTACATTGCCTCGCCGATAATGGCAAGCGCCCTTTCGATAGCATATTGCGTTTTGGTGTCCTGGTTATAGGCGTCAAAGTCATAATTTTTCGGCAGGAAAGTGCGGATTTTTCCGATAGCCAGCTCAATATCCCGCAGATATTTCTTAGTGTCATGCGGCATAAATAAGGGTTTTTGTTGCCGCTACCGAGCGGGCGAAGTATTCATTTTCAAAAGGGCGTTCCCTGATGAGGTCCACTTTGCGGTTGAGGAGTTTTTCAAGTTCAATCATCATGGATAGAAAGGAGATACCCACTTTTTCATCCTGCTTGAACCGGACCAGAAAATCAACATCGCTTTTTTCCAAATCGAACTCCCCGGTGGCGAGCGAACCAAAGACGTACAACTTTTCCACGCCGTATTTTTTGCATACAGCCTTTAAAGAAAGCGCAAACGGCTTCAGGTAGGAGAGCTGCCCGCTGTCGAAATCAATGTTGTGAATGGCTTCTTCCGGCATGGTGAAATTTTTGACAAAGATACAATGCTTGTAGCATAGGGCAAGTTCACTCATGGCCTTTTCTTATGCCTTACAACAACAATTTCCTACCTTCACGCCGGGCATTATCGGCTGCTACGGCCAACACCGACAAGCATGAAAAAAACACTCCAAAACCTCTTCGCTAAAGGCAAAATAGAACGGGTGATTGCTGAAACATACTTCTAACAAGCCGAAGCCTTGTGGTTAGAATTGGTTCGGGATGCCCCGGAGCACACCCAATTCCCCCAAAAACCTATCGCCGCGAGAGGCCACGCCCTCGTCGTAGTAAGCCGCGCCACAGCACGGTAAACCTTTTACTTTTTACTTGTTTTGAACACCCTCTTGTAAGCCAACATCCTCAATTATACCTCACCTCCACAATCTCCAACCTCAACCAATCGTAATCCCCTTCCTCTAATTTCCAGATCACCTTGTATTTCGTAGCAAAGCGGATGCCGTCGAATTCCTTCACCGTGCCCGGCTCGGCTTCTATGCCCCAGCGCTCCAGGGTAGCGCCTTCCTTGCGGTCGTAGTAGCGCATGGCCTCTAAGCTCATCATGTCGCCGGCTTCGTTGAAATGGTAATCCATGGACGCGGTGACGCCCCCGTAGGTCATGGTTGCTCTGGCGGTCAGCGAATCCACTTCCTCCCATTGCAGGTAATCGCTCAGCGCGGCAGTGGGAAACCAGGCGATCTCGCCGAGGTAGCGCAGCATGGTACCCTGGTCCATCGTGGGACCTTTGCTGTCGGCTACAGGAATGGCCGACAATACCTTAATAAGCATGTGTCCGTGCCCGTTCAGGTACTTGTCGCGGCCGCGCGTAGGCAACAGCGGAGACATTTGCACATCGGCCACCCATACGAAACCGGGCGGGTTGGGGGTGAAATACTGTTCAGCCGTGAAGGGAATCCATTTTTTGGATGCGGGATCGGTGCGCAGGACGCCGGTTTGCTTCAGGTAAATCGTGTGGATCAACTCATGGCCCACCGCGCCGGCGTGCCGCAGCCAGCGTTGCACCACCGGTGGTAACGGAGCGATCATTTCCTCCGTGACGATTTGCTTTTCCGGCAAGGTGACGGGCAGTAATGCGGCGATGTCATTTTTCACCATAGCGTCGAAATGCCGGGAGGCGAACGCCAAGGCAATTCCGATGAGTACGATTACATTGGCAATGGTCCCGAACTTCGCATCCCGCCAAGCCATGAAGATCAATACCTGCGACAACACGAGCGCCGGCGCGGCCAACATCCACCAGGCTTCTTTGCGCAGCAGGAGCAACACAACTGCGGCGGTAAACATCAGCCCGGCCAACAGCCAGAGCAAACCCACCGACTTATGGACGGACAGGCTGAGTTCGGACAGAGATTCCGGTTTAACGGACTTCACATAACCCATGAAATGGATCAGTCCATGAACGAGTAAAATGAGCAGGAAGACAATGCGTATCATCGCCATTTATTTTTGGTGGGAGATTGAGACAATCTCCCTGCAAAGTTGGGCAGCAACCGACGAAATGGAAATGACAAAGGTCAGGCGGGGCAGTGATTATCGGCCAAAGCTACATCTTGGATGTGTTTGACCTTCAATCAAATGGTTTCTCTAAACCGATTTTGGCCGCTGAAATTATTGTCCACAGATTAACGGATTTCCACAGATTCTGCCCATGAGATAATCTTGATAATCCTATAATCTGTGGACAAAATAAAAAACCCCGGTCCTTCGGGGCGCCGGCTGTAACAGATTCTGCGACCCTTTTTTTGCCGCATCCCAAACCCTATCTCCGTTTTTGCGTTACCTTTGTAGATCAAATCTAAATAAGATAAAAATATGGAATCTACTGTTGCCAAAAGCCCGGTGATGCTCTATACCGAGGAAACGCCCAACCCCGAATCGCTCAAGTTTGTGACCAACCGCATGTTGTATCGCGGCACGGCCGATTTCCGCGAGGAGGCGCTGGCCCGCGAGTGGTCGCCGCTCGCAACGGCGCTGTTCGACCTGCCGTATGTGAAAGGCGTGTATATCACCAACAACTTTGTGACGGTGACCAAAGAGATGAATTACGACTGGGCCGACATCATGCTCAAGCTCAAAGAGTTCATCAAAGGATATGTGACCGACGAAGGCAAAATCATCCAGGAAGGATTCGCCGAAGCCATGGCCGAAATAGAAGCCCAACGCGATGCCGCCGGCCACAATTATTCCGAAGAGGATGCCGAACTCGTGCAGCGCATCCGCGACCTCATTGATACGTATGTGAAACCCGCTGTGGAAATGGACGGGGGCAACATCGAGTTCCAATCCTTCCACAACGGCATCGTCACGGTTGTACTGCAAGGCTCCTGCAGCGGCTGCCCTTCCAGCACCGTCACGCTGAAAGCCGGCATCGAAGGCATGCTCACGCGCATGATCCCGGAAGTGAAAGAAGTGGTAGCTGAAATGGGATAACTCGAAGATACAGGATCAAACACGCATAGCCGTTCCGGGTTTCCGGGGCGGCTTTTGTCAACAAGGCGTGTCCGTCTATCGCATTAGGCGCTGCGCCGCCGCCAAGCAAATCCCCCAAATTCACCCTCGCCCATTTGCCTCTCCGGGTACACAGCGCATCGTTTCTCCTTGCTGCCGGCAGTACGCTGGTTACGGCTTCACCTTCTGCATCGGGTTCAACCTCGGCTCCTCGCGGTGCTTCTTATACACTTTAAAAAGGCGCGGCTCGGCGGGCATGGGCGCCGTGTTGTTGCGCTCGTCAATGTCGGCGGTTTCGCGATAAGGGTCGAGGCGAACGGAGACGACGGGCTTTTCTTTGACGAAGGTTTTGGTGACCTGCCGTTCGTTTTTGCGCCATATTTCTGCCGGAATGCGCTCTATTTCAACCGTGCCGTCGGTAAAAGTCCATTCGATGATGAGCGGCATCACCAATCCGCCTTTGTTGCGGAAGAACAATTCGTAGTAGTTCTTTTTGCCGAAGCGTTTTACTTTTTCCGCTGCGCTGAAAGTTTCATCAAAAAGGTAGATCGTATTTTCTTGCACCGAATCCTCTGTTTCCCAGGGGCGGTAGGTGGTGTAAAAATCCACCAGATCGGGATCGGCTTCCACGGCGAAGGTCATGCCCGCTTCGCGGTTGCGGATTTTGGAAATATCGTCGAAAGGCTTGGTGGTTTTTTCGATCGTGAGCACCCTCTGTTTGGGCGGGTCGTTGGCCAGGTCCACCTTGTGCCATGCGATGCTGTCTAAGGCGATGTCCACCGGTTCGATGCCATAAAACCAGCCGCGCCAGAACCAGTCCAAATCCACTCCGGCGGCGTCTTCCATGCTGCGGAAAAAGTCGGCAGGCGTGGGGTGTTTAAATGCCCAACGGCGGCTGTATTCCTTAAAAGCATAGTCGAACAACTCGCGGCCCATGATGGTTTCGCGCAGGATGTTGAGGCCGGTAGCCGGTTTGGCGTAAGCATTCAGGCCGAAATGGACGATGTTTTCGCTATTGGTCATAATGGGTTCGAGGCTGTCGGCAGGCATGCGCATGTAGTCGGTGATGAGATGAGCCGGCCCCCGGCGCTGCTTCCAGTTGTTGTCAAATTCGGAAAGGGCGAGGAATTGCAGAAAGGTGTTCAGCCCTTCGTCCATCCAGGACCACTGCCGCTCATCGCTGTTGATGATCATAGGGAAGTAGTTGTGCCCAACCTCGTGAATGATGACGGAAATAGCGCCGTTTTTCTGTTGCTCGGTGTAGGTGCCGTCTTCTTCTGCCCGCCCGAAATTGAAGCAGATCATGGGGTATTCCATACCGTTTTGGGCCTCCACGGAAATGGCGATGGGGTAGGGGTAGGGAATGGAATATTTGGAATATACCCGCAAGGTGTGCTCCACGGCTTTGGTGGAATATTTGCGATAAATGGGATACGCCTCTTTGGGGTAGTAACTCATGCACATCACCTGTTTACCTTCTTCGGTGGTGTGCGGCATGGCGTCCCAGATGAATTTGCGGCTGGCTGTCCAGGCGAAGTCGCGCACATTTTCGGCGTGATAAATCCAGGTTTTGGTCTTTTTGGTTTTGGCGCTTTGTTCGGTCTTTTTGGCCTCGTCCAAGGTCACGATTTCCAGCGGCTCTTTGACGGTTTTCGCCTCGGTCCAGCGCTTCATCTGCGCCGGAGAAAGCACCTCTTGATAGTTCTGACATTCGCCGGTGGAGCCTACGACAAAATCGGCGGGCAGGGTCATTTTTACTTTAAAATCGCCGAAGCCGAGCGCAAACTCGCCGCGCCCGGTGAACTGCTTGTTTTGCCAGCCCGTCACATCGGAATACACGCACAGGCGCGGGTACCACTGCGTGATGGTGAAGAGGTAGTTGTCGTCTTTGGGGAAGTACTCGTAGCCGCCCCGGCCGCGCGGGCCGTTGATGCGGTCCACGATTTTGTAATTCCATTTCACCCGAAAAGCAAAGGTCTCGCCCGGCAGGAGCTTGGCCGGCAGTTCCACGCGCATCATGGTTTGGTTGATGGTGTAGGGCAGCGCGGCGCCGTCGGGCAGGGTTACGGATTCGATATTGTGGCCGTATTCGGTGAGGTCTTTCCACTGTTCGAGCATGTATAGCGCGGCTTCGTTCATGGCTTCTTCCATGGTGGAGCCGTTGAAATGGTGCATATCGTTGTGGCCCTGGTGCTGGTTTTCGTCGAGTTGGAGCCACAGGTAGCTGAGCGTGTGCGGCGAGTGATTGTAGTAAGTAATGAGTTCGCTGCCGTGCAGGCGCAGATCATCCACGTCTAAGCGACACTCAATATCGTAGTCGCATTGCTGCTGCCAGTATTGTGGGCCGGGCGCGCCGTCCACACCGCGGTAAGGTGTGGGGCCGGGCAGGCGGTAATCTAATTGTTCAAACCTGGCGCCGTGATTGGAGGGCGTTTGTTGTGCCGAAAGCGAGCCGGCAGTACACAAGCCGATGAAGGCCGTAACGAGTAAGTATTGCAATCTCATTGGAAATTATGTTTTATGCGCTTCAAATGAAAAAGAAAGGAATTGGTTCAAAAACTGAACCGGCCTTCCGTTTTTGTCGCCGTCAACATTTGGACTTTTTTGGAATGGGGCGGAAAGATAGCGTAAACCATATTCACTTGCGTTCTGAATTGCTCCAGCAAGAGCGTATTTTTTATATAAATCTCTGAAAGGCCGCTGTTTGGCACGTTTTCCGAGCTGAATTGCACGGCCACCTGATCGTTTTTTTCGCGCAGCGAGCGGAACTGTATGGTCTGCTTCGTGCCGTTGAGTTTCCATTCAAAGCGCTTCAGGATATAATTTTCCACATCTTTTTGCTCCATGCGGGGCGAAAAAGGATCGGCATACAGGGCTTCTTTCAGGTCGTCCTGAAAAATGTAAAAAGTCAGCCGGCAGCTTTCTGTTTCGGCGTGGTACTCAATTTCGCAAACGCTGAGCTTGAGATCGTGGGCCGGGTAGCTCGCCCATTGCAGCGCAGATAGCAGTATGAAGAAAGGAAGCATATTATTTTTTGGTGGCAATGCGCCGGCTACTGTTGAGATGCTAAAACACTCGGAAAACGCGAAAACGGCAATGGCGGTTTTGACACGCAGAGCGCTATCTTTGCGCCGGTGCTCCGCCGAAAACAACCTTGTGCATGAAACGCAATTTCCGAAAAACGATAAAAGCGCTGTTGCCGGCAGTATCGGCAGCCATTGCCCTGTTGCTACTCGCCGCTTTGTGGGCCGGACATGAGGCGAGCATTGCCGCTATCGCTTCGCTGGCCGGGCAGGCCGAAAAGGCCGAAAAAATAGCGGCATTGGTGACGCCGGCCAAATTCCGGCTATTGCTGTTGACCGGTGCGTTGTTGTCGGCAGGGTGTCTGGCGGCATGGAAATGGTTTGATTTACTCTTTGACCGGAGCGCTCGTTTTGTCACTTACACGGGTTCTGGAGTACGCGGCGTATTCCGCTCGTTTTTCCGCTCGAGGGCCAAATACCTGCTCATCATTCCGTTGTCGGCTTCAGTGTATTTTGCGGTCACGCTTCCGGTGAGTTACGACGAAGCCTGGACGTATCTGAACTTTACCACCAAATCGCCCATCGTGTCGCTGGCCTATTATCCGGTGCCCAACAACCACATTTTGCACTCGCTGATTACAAATTTCACCCATTACATTCCAGGGCTAAGCCCGCTGTTCCGGCTACGGATTTCTTCCATATTGGTAAATCTGCTGATCTGGATAACGGCCTACGGATTCGTGCGGCGCTTTTTTTCAGAGAAAGCGGCCTGGGTGGCGGTCGCAGTGGGGGCCATGCTCTTTATGTCGGTGTATTACAGCGTGATGTCGCGGGGATATGCCTTAGTGGTGTTGTTTTTTGTGGGCGCCCTATATGCGGCGTTTCATATCACGGAGAGCGGCGGGCGGCTGCGGCACTGGGCCTGGTTCAGTGTATGCAGCGTACTCGGCTTTTTCACCATGCCTTCGTTTTTGTATCCTTTCCTGACCTTGCAGGTATGGATATTGGTGTGTAACAGACAACTCATCGCGCGGCAGATCGCGTTCGGATTCGCCACAGCGGCCTATACGGCCTTGTTGTACCTGCCGGTAGTAGCGGTCAACGGCATCGGGGCGCTCACGGCCAATCCGTTTGTGCGGCCCATTTCCCGGCAGGAGGTCATGGAGCGGATGCCCGGCTACTTTGCCGATACCCTGCGCGACATTTTTGGAATGCCACACCAGTTGGTAGCGGTTTTTTTGGCAGTCTCCCTTTCGGTTTTGTTTTGGCGATACGGCCGGCGCTACCAGTCTTTGGCGGTAGTGCTGGTGCTGATGCCCTTTGCGTTGCTCGCGGCGCATTCGGTCATACCGTTTCCCCGGACCTTTGTTTATTATGGATTTGCAGGGGTGTTTTTATTGGTAATAGCTTGGCACAAAGAGATTTTGAAAATAAATGCCGCCTGGCTGCCGGTGGCGCTACTGGGAATTCAGGTAACGCTGTTTTTCAACTTCCGCGCCCGTATTGATGCCTACGAGATTTACAACACCACCTATTACCCCATCAATCAAAAGATAGCCGGCAACAAAAGCTACTATTTCAATACCCGCACATTTGATACCAATCTCAGTTTTGAACTGCGCATAAAAGGCTACGAAATGACCAAACAACAACGGAATTTCCCGCCCCTGTACATGAGCGCCGACAGCATCTCCGGATTCGACTACATCATCATTGACAAACCATTTGATCGCACCGTTCTGAAAAAACCGCTCTTTTCCGATCCTTATGTCAATGTGTACGAAGGCATAGAATGACCCCTTGCGGGCAAAAAAATTAACACTCCGGTAAAGTTATGAATAACAATAATTTACATATTTACAAACGGAATTTTGTAAGAAATATCTAAGCAAGTATTTACATTTTAAGATTAACTCACATATATTTGCATTCACATACTTGAACTACACCCCCCGCGTTTTTTCCCCCGCCCCAATTCCACCGACCGTTAATGAAGCATTTTTGAGCTTGGGAGGCCCAAAAACAGCACATTTATGAACACAGGCAAATTCACACTTTGTCTCTGTCTGGCCATTTTTCCTTGGCTGTTGACAGGACAAAACGACTACACCGTCACTTTTCATTCGGGCACAGCTCCGACATCGGCTTATCTCAAGCCTTCACATGTAACGCCGGCCGTCCGGGATGCAGCGGCATTCGGACAACGGAGCTATCTGTTACTCCAGTTTGAGGACATCCCCAATGTCACGCAACAGCAAATATTGAGCGCAATGGGCGTGTCGCTGCTCCATTATATGCCCAATTACGCGTACTTCAGTAGCCTTCCGGCCGATCTCGATCTCAACGCATTGCCGGGCCTCAAATCGGTTATGTTGCCCCGGTGGCGCTGGAAACTCTCCCGGCAACTCATTGACGAGGAATACCCAGCTCATGCTCTCAGCGATGCGGGCATCCGGTTGGAGGTGTTCCCTTACGGGGATATTCCCGCAGCTATGCTTGCCGAGTGCTTAGAGGCAATGGCGTATCAACAGGTAGAAGTATTTCCCGACCGGGTGCAATTGACCCTCCCCATAGAACAAATTCCAACACTGGCCTCGCTACCGGCGATACTATTTGTATCGCCGGTAGAAGGTACTTCTTTTTCGGAAGGGGATGTCGGGCGCAGCCAGGTGCGCAGCCATTTTCTGAGCGCCGGCCCGCAGCTCGGCTTTGACGGCTTCGGCGTATCGGTAGCCTTGGGCGATGACGGCCTGGCCGCGCATCAGGATGTAAAAGGCAGGGTTACAAACCATACTACGTTGGACCACGGCTCTCACGGCGACATGACGCTGGGACTGTTCGTCGGCGCCGGCAACATCAACCCCAAGGGAATAGGCATCGCCACCGGCGCTATGATGCATCTGTATTATTACAGCGACTACCCGCACATCGTCAACGCGATTGACAATTTCCTCAGCCTCGGCACGGTCATCACTTCCACTTCGTATGGCGACGGCTGCGGCGGCATTTATGCCAACACAGCCCGCGCCTTAGACCTTCAGGTAGTAATGCGCCGGGAATTGCTGCATGTCTTTTCCGCCGGTAATAACGGGCTTATGGGTTGCGGCGCTTACGGCAATCTGGGATATTTCAACGACATCCGGTTCGGCAACATCACGGGCGGGCGAAAAGCCGCCAAACACGCCCTATTAGTCGGAAATACCTACTACAATGATTCGCTGCGCCTCAACAGCAGCAGAGGGCCGTTGCTCGACGGAATGCTCAAGCCCGATCTGGTAGCGCATGGTCAGGACAACCTCTCCCTCGGCCCCAACAACACTTATCTGCCCGGCGGAGGCACTTCCGCCGCCGCGCCGGTTGTGGCCGGGCTGTCCGCACAACTTTATCAGGCATATCGCAGCCAGTTCAACGGCGCGAATCCCACCTTCGCACACATCAAAGCAGCGCTGCTCAATACCGCCGATGACCTCGGCCGGCCCGGCCCCGACTACGAATACGGCTGGGGAAGGCCGCACGGCGGACGGGCGTTGAAGGTTATCCAAAACGGCTGGTTCATACAAGGCACAGTGGCGCATCAGGGGCAAAATACGCACACCGTACCCGTGCCCGCCGGTGCTCATCAACTGCGCATCATGGTGTATTGGTTCGATCCGGCGGCCACGCTCAATGCTACCAGATCGCTCGTCAATGACTTAGATATGACCCTGCTGGCGCCGAACAACACGAGTTTTCGGCCCTGGGTGCTCAGCACGGCATTACATATAGACAGCATCACCAAACCCGCCTACCGGGGCACAGACCGCGTCAATCCCGTGGAGCAAATCACTGTTGACAATCCGCAAATCGGCAATTACCAAATCCAAATCAAAGGCCATCTCATACCCCAGGGGCCGCAGGATTACGTCATTGCTTACTATATTGAACAACAGCCGCTTGCCGTTGCATATCCCACCGGAGGAGAAGCATTTGTACCCGGCGAAACCGAGGTTATCCGCTGGGATGCAGTCGGCAATCAAGGGCAATTCAAAATAGAATATTCCACCGATAACATGGCCACCTGGCAAAGCATCGCCACCGGCCTTGACGGCAAAAGCCGCCATTTCGACTGGACCGTGCCGGCCACGGTAACCGGGCGCGCTTTCATCCGGGTGGGCCGAAACGGGATATTGCACACTTCCCCGACCGCTTTTAACATCATCGGACTGCCCAATTTCAGCATCCAAAACGGGGGCGAACATCAGGGCCGAATTTCATGGTCGCCGGTACCCGGCGCCAACAGATATACCGTGTATGCCATGGGCGAACGCTACATGGAACCGATCGGAACGACTTCCGACACTACCTTTTTGTTTCCGGTGCAACCCTTCAGCGACAACTGGTACAGTGTGGGCGCGGGGCACTCCTCCGGCATTACAGGGCGAAGAGCTTACGCCAAACCCTATTTCCACACGCCCTGCCAAACCGGTGCGCAACTCACCATTAAATTCGATCAATTCCCCGGAGAAACCCGCTGGGAAATTCGCAACAACGCAGGCAATATTCTGACAATGGGCGGCCCTTATACCGGCTACACGCCGCACTCCACCATTGTGGAAACACTGTGCCTCCCCTACGGCTGTTTTGAACTCGTGGTGTACGACGGCTACAACGACGGGCTTTGTTGTCAAAACGGACAGGGCTTTTACCAATTGCGCAATTCGGCAGGCGCCCTCATCGCAAGCGGGAGTCAGTTCGGCAATATTGACACCCGGCCGTTTTGCCTCAATGCCCCCGGCACGCCGTTGTCGGCCAATGCTTTTGTACAACAGCAGGTGAGTTGCCAGGGGGGGGCCAACGGCATTGCGCGGGTGAATGCCACCCAAGGTACCGGCGCCTATTACTACAACTGGAGCAACGGCGCTACCACTGCCATCGCGTCCGGATTGGCGGCGGGCGCCTACACCGTCACCGTCACCGACGGCATAAGCCAGGTAGTAGCCTCCGTAGTCATTACGGCGCCGCAAGCGCTTCAGGTCAACACGAGCGCCACGAATGCCACCTGCGCCGGCCAGTCCAACGGAACGCTTACCGCAGTGGCGGGCGGCGGCTCTTCTCCTTATACTTATCAATGGAGTACCGGGCAGACCGGGGCAAGCATCAGCGGTCTCGCGGCAGGCGTATATAATCTCACCGTTACCGACCAGAAAGGCTGCTCCATTACTGCTGCCACTGCGGTACAACAACCCGCTGTCATTGCGGTAAACGCCCTCGTCACCCCCGCCGGCAGCAGTACAAACAGTTCGATCATCCTCTCGGTGAGCGGCGGCATGGCGCCCTATTTATTCGCCTGGTCGAACGGTGCGACCACCCAAAATCTCAGCGGCCCGGCGCCGGGTGTTTACTCCGTTACGGTCACCGACGCCAACAATTGCAGTGAACAGCGCAGCTATACGATGCCCGGTGCAAGCAGCGCTGCGCTCTGTGCCGCCCGCGGTATCAATACCGGTTTTGAGTGGATTCAACGCGTGCAGATCGGCGCCATGAACCATGTGAGCGGCAACAATGGCGGCTATGCTTATTTTAATCAAATCAACCTGGCGATGACGGCCGGCGATGTCGTGACCGTAGCCCTCCAGCCCGGTTATGCCGGCAATCCTTACATGGAGTACTGGAAAATATGGATTGACCTGAATCGTGACAACAACTTCAACGATACGGATGAGGTGGTGTTTTCGGGCGCCGGCAGCGGATTGGTGCAAGGCGCCTTTACCTTGCCTGTCGGTTATGTGCCCGGCCAAACCCTGCTGCGCGTAGCGATGCGCTACGGCGCTTATGCCTCGCCTTGCGGCAATTTCCCTTACGGAGAAGTGGAAGATTACAACGTCACACTGCTGCCGGCAACGGGACCGGGGTATTGCGCATCTTCCGGTACCGACAACATCCATGAATGGATACAAAGCGTACAAATCGGATCGCTGACCAATACCTCCGGCCCCGACGGCGGCTATGGCGATTTCACCCATCTTACCGCCGAAGCACATCCGGGCACTGCGCTGGAAGTGAGCCTCACCCCCGGATTTTACAACAACTTCGGCGGAGAGCGTTGGCGCGTCTGGATTGATTTCAATCAGGACGGCGATTTCGACGATCCCGGCGAAACAGTGCTCTCCTCTGCCCTCAGCAACCTGACCATCAATGCCGCCATCAACATACCGACAAATGCCATGACCGGCGCCACCCGCATGAGAATATCCATGCGCTGGAATACCTGGCCCGGCCCATGCGATTAATTCGGCTGGGGCGAAGTGGAGGATTATACCCTACTGATTACCAATAATTTTTCCGACGACAGTGAAACGGAGCAATTGCGCATCGGCGCCGAAACCGCTGCCACACAACAACCGCAGGAGGTGTTGATGCCCGACGCACGAGCCGCCATGGATAACGGCTTCCGGGTATTTCCCAATCCGGCGACTTCGCAGGCGACCGTAGCATTCCACAGCACAAAGGAAGAAGCGGTGGAAATACAACTGTTCGACCTGAACGGGAAGCCTCTGCGCCGCAGCACGGCAATGGCCGGTTTTGGTGAAAACCTATTTGAAATGGACTTACGAGGGGTATTCCCCGGCGCTTATGTGCTCGTGCTGCGCGCCGGCGGAGTAGTTTTCCGGCAACGGTTGGTCGTTTTGCAGGGAAGATAAAAGATAACGAGGCCGGGGCGCCCAACCCAACTTGTTAAACCGCCGTTAATAGTGACGTTGAGGCGGTACCTTTTTCAAAGATTGCGTCCAACCGTTATTCTTTTACTTAAAAAAATGCAATTATGAACCGGATTAAAATGATTTCGTCTGCATTGGCACTCTTTATGTGCTTATTCCTGAGCCAGGCAGTGTATGCCCAGGCGCCGGCCCCTTCAAAGGGGAAACCCGCAGTGGAAAAAGGCAAAGAGGCCGCTAAAACGGATGCTGCCCGGAAGTCGAAAGACGATGCGGATGCTTATCGGATCAAAGACGATCATCTTCCCGTACAGTACAAAGAGAAAGGCGCCGATGATACCTTGAGCAAAGAAGGCAAAATGAGCGAAGGCAACAAAGAAAAACCGGAAAAGGGAAAAGCCTACGGAAAAGACAAAGGCGACCTGGAAGGGAAGGAATTTGGCCGGAACCGCGCCGACGAAGCGAGCGGTAACGCCAAAAAGAACAAGAAAGAGAAGGCATCGAAAAAAGCCAAAAGCAAACAGTAACTTCCTCTTGGAAGGGCTATTAAAAGGGGCTAATCCGGTTCAATTCGGATTAGCCCTTTTTGTGTAAACGAAGCAATGAAATGTCTCGTCGGGTGTTCTGTTATTCTCCCCGATAGTACTTTGTTTTGTATTTATTGTAGAGTTCCTTTTGGCGATGCTCCAAGCTGATTTGCCGCCCCTTGATGAAGGCGGTGGTCACCTTGCTGCTGCGCATATCCAATGCATCGCCTTCGCATATAAAGAGGGTGGCGTCTTTGCCTTCTTCCAGCGACCCTGCTGTTTGTTCAATGCCGAGTATTTTGGCGGTATTGAGGGTGAGCGCGCTCACGGCCTGCTCGTAGCCCAATCCGTAGCCTACCGCATGGCCGGCCTGAAAGGCGAGGTTGCGCTGCTGCCAAAAACCGCTCATGCTGAAAGAGAAGAGGATACCCGCTTGCTGCAATTGGGCCGGCAGCTTAAACGGCTCGTCCACATCCGAGTCGTCGCGACCGGGCAGGGCGTGTACTTCGCCGAGGATGACGGGCACATTGTTTTCTTTCAAAAAATCGGTCAGCACAGCGGCATCGCGCGCGCCGACGACCACGGGCGTAATGCCGAAACGCTTTGCCAGTTGTACGCCGGAGGTAATGGCTTTGGCTTCATCGGCGTGCAGAAACAACTTGCGGCTGCCGTTGAACAGCGCGCAGGCGGCGTCTAATTTCAGGTTTCTTTCGCCCGGTTTGGCATTTTTGCAATACGCCTGCGCTTCGGTGAGATATGCCTCAATGACCTGCACTTCTTTGTCGTAGTTTTCATTTTTGCTCCAGCCGCCGGCTCTCCAACTAAAGGAAAACAAGGCCGGCCAGTTGAGGTGCAGACCGATATCGGTTTTGTAGGCGGCGTCTTCCCAGTTCCAGGCATCGAGTTGCACTACCGATGACTGCCCCGACATCAATCCGCCTATGGGCGTAACCTGCGCCAGCAAGATGCCCTGCGCGCGCACCGTGGGCGGCACTTCCGAATCGGTATCGTAAGCGATGATGGAGCGGGCATTGGGGTTGAGTTGGCCTACCTCGCGGGAGTCCACCGTAGCGCGAACGGATTCTATTTCTACCAAGCCCAACTGGGTATTGGGCGCAATAAAGCCCGGATACACATGCTTGCCTTTAGCTTCGATGATTTGATAGCGGCTCAGGTTCACTTGTCCCAGTGTGGCGGGTGTGCGCACCAGGGTGATCTTGCCGTTCTCAAAAGCAATGATGCTGTTTTCGAGTACTTGCCCATTGCCGAGATGCGCCGTGGCGCCTACGATGTAAACGGGCATTTCCTGCGGTGGAGCAGGGGTGGGCGGTTGTGCGATGAGGCTCGCAAACGCAAAAAATGCAATCAAAAAGAGTGATATATTTTTCATTTTTTATTTAGTTGTCTGTTGAATGAATTGGTCGGCGGTCGGCAGTATGCGGTTGGCGGTTACTGCATACCGCCCACTGCCTACCGCTATGCCCTCTGCTAATGCCCATGCCCGGCTTCCTCTTCTTCTTCATCGTCACAATGATAGAGTTTGAAGCTTTGGCGGCCCATGACCGGCTGTGTTCTGGCGCCGCCCTGTTTCTCTTTCAGCAGTTTTTGTACGATGCGGTGGCGCTCGGTTTGAATTTCTGCGCGCAAGCGCACATCTTCCTGCCGGTCGAAGAATCGGATGCCGTCAATGAAGGTCATATCGGCTTTGGCGTAAACGGAGAGCGGGTTGTCAGACCAGAGCACCACGTCGGCGTCTTTGCCCACTTTGATGCTGCCCACGCGGTGGTCAATGCGGAGGAGCTTGGCCGGATTGAGCGTCACAAATTTGAGCGCATCCTCCTCCGATACTCCGCCGAAGAGCACCGCCTTAGCGGCTTCCTGATTGAGGCGGCGGGCCATTTCGGCGTCGTCGGAATTGAAAGCGACGGTGACGCCCTGCTCGTGCATCATGGCGCCGTTGTACGGAATGGCGTCATATACCTCGTATTTGTAGGCCCACCAGTCGGAGAAGCTGGAACCGCCGGCGCCGTGCTTCGCCATTTTATCGGCCACCTTGTAGCCTTCGAGAATGTGGGTGAAGGTATTGACTTTGAAGCCGTGCCGTTCGGCCACTTTCATCAGCATGTTGATTTCGCTTTGGCGATAAGAGTGGCAGGAAATGTGCCGCTTGCCCTGAAGGATTTCGAGCAGGGCTTCGAGGTCCAAATCCCGGCGATACGGCTTGCCGGAAGCAATGAGCGCGCCGTACTCGCGTGCGCGGGTGAAATGATCGTCATAGACCTCTTCCACGCCCATGCGCGTTTGCGGAAAGCGGTCGCTGCCGATGCCCCAGTTGGATTGTTTCACGTTTTCGCCGAGCGCAAATTTGATAAAGCCCGGCGCGCCTTCAAACACCATGCGCTCCGGCGCGTAGCCCCAGCGCAGCTTGATGATGGCCGATTGTCCACCGATGGGATTGGCCGATCCGTGCAACAGTTGCGCTGTCGTGACGCCGCCCGACAATTGGCGATAGATGTTCACGTCGTCAGAGTTGAGCACGTCGCCGATGCGCACCTCAGCGGTGCTCGCCTGCGTACCCTCGTTGACGCCGCGCGAAATAGCGATGTGCGAGTGTTCGTCAATAATGCCGGCGGTGAGGTGCTTGCCCGTGCCGTCTATCACGGTAGCGTCTGCTATTTTCAAACCTTTGCCTACCTGCGCTATTTTGCCGTTGCGCAGCAACACGTCGGCGTTTTGCAGGATGCCGTCTGTTTCGTTGGTCCACACGGTGGCATTGGTAATGAGATAAACGCCGGCCTGCGGCGCAGTGGTCCAACCATAAGCCCCGAAGGGATAAGTCACGGCGCCCAACACGGGTTTGACCGCCGGTTTATCGCCTCCTTTTTTCTCTTCTTTTGCATCGTCAGGGCCGGTATATTGGGCGCTCCAGGTGATGGCGCGGCCCGTTTCATCCTCGCCGGTACCCGACCAGTTTTTGCCGGACACGACGCCGGAGAGCCGCACGCGGTTGTCGCCTTCTTTCATAGCAAAAGACAAGGTGATCAAGCCTTTGCTGTAAGTGTGTTTCACTTTAACGGAAGAGGTGTCACCGGTTTGTATTTTAATTTCCGGGGCTTCATCGGTACCGCTCACCACGAGCTTGTGGCGCGAAACGGAAGGACCGGGCGCCGGAACGGCTATTTCCAAATCGTATTTTCCGAGGATGTCGGGTGTATCTAAGTCCTTGATTACGTAGGGCTTGCCGTTTACCCAGTGCTGGTATATTTTGGAATCCTTGGCAAAAATATTGCCGTTGGAAATAAAGAAATTGGCGATTTTGCCTGCGCTGAGGCTGCCGAGCCGGTCGGCCGCGCCCATCATATCGGCCGGCGTTTGGGTGAGCGCTTTGAGGGCATCCTGTTCGGAGAGGCCGTATTCAATGGCTTTGCGCACTTGCGCCATGAATTCGGTTTTGTTGCGCAGGCCGTGCGACGTGAGTACAAAAGGAATACCGGCAGCCGCTACGCGAGCCGGGTTGGCGGGCGCCAGTTCCCAATGTTTGAGTTGGGAAAGGCTGATGCGGCGGGCATCGAGCGGGTCTTCCACGTCGAAGGCTTCGGGGAAGTTGAGCGGCAGAATGAGCGCCGAACCCGTTTTTTTGAGATCGTCTAAGCGCTGGTATTCGTCGCCGGCGCCTTTGAGGATGTATTTTACACCAAATTCCTTGCCGAGGGCCGCGGCGCGCAATGCTTCTGCACGATCGGCTACTTCAAACACCTGCGGCAGCGCCAGAAGCTCGTTCCATGCCTGGAGCGAGATGTTGAATTCCTCTTTGGTTTTTGCATACCACTGTGCGTCGTAGTAGGTTTGGCGCAGCAGGGCGATGGTTCCCATCAGGGAGTTGGGATAATCCTGGCGGGAAGTTCCTTTGCGGAAAGACAGGTGATGCGCAACGCGGTCCTTCACGACGAGCAGGTTTTCGCTCTCCTCGCCGAGTACCACGAGGGCCGAACTGCCGCGCGAGACGCCGTCGTGCTGATGCGTGAGCACCGCACCGAAACCGAGGTCGCGCAGGGGCTTGGCCGTTTTTTCATCGGCAGTGAACACCTCGTGAGCGCGAAACTCCGGCTTGAGCGATTCATTCCAGCCGTAAGGGCCTTTTTTGCTGCTCACGCGCTGCGGCATCATACCGGCTGCGCGACCGCCGGGAGCTGCCTCCTGCCGCTGTGCGGGCATGCCGTAGTCGGAGTACAGATCAATGAAAGACGGATAAATGGTTTTCCCTTTCAGGTCAATCACTACCGCATCGGCGGGGATGGCCACGTTCAATCCGGCCGACACCACCTTGCCCTCGCGGATGAGCAGCGTGGCCTTGTCTAATCGCGTATTGTAGGCCGTATAAATGGTGGCATTGGTGAAAGCGTACAGCCCCTGGCGCTGATCGTACACCCCGTTGACGGGGAAAGTCGTCTGGGCGGCGATTCGGTTTTGACCGAAGAAGGAGGCAAAAAACAGTAAGAAGGCAAATCGTAGATAGCCGGTCATAGTCAGGTAATTGCAGGTGAAAAAATATGTGTCGCTCTATTTTGGCGGACAATTTTAGTGAACTTCTTTTGAATGAAGAGAGAATGATGGGCTATTTTTGAAAAGACTGTTGTGAGTGTTGGGGCAGGAAGGGAACCATCTCATCACATATTGCAACACAGCATCCCGCTGAGCATCCAACATCTTGTAACCCCTCGTTTCAACGAGGGGCCTTGGAGAGCATACTACACAACACCGCATCCCGCTGAGCATCTGACATCTTGTAACCCCTCGTTTCAACGAGGGGTGGCGGAGAGGAGGGCCTTGGAGAGCATACTACACAACACCGCATCTCGCTGAGCATCTAACATCTTGTAACCCCTCGTTTCAACGAGGGGCGGCGGAGAGGAGGGGCGGCGGAGAGCATACTACACAGCACCGCATCCCGCTGAGCATCTAACATCTTGTAACCCCTCGTTTCAACGAGGGGCGGCGGAGAGGAGGGGCGCCGGAGAGTATACTACACAGCACCGCATCCCGCTGAGCATCTAACATCTTGTAACCCCTCGTTTCAACGAGGGGCGGCGGAGAGGAGGGGCGGCGGAGAGCATACTACACAGCACAGCATCCCGCATGGCATCTAACATCTTGTAACCCCTCGTTTCAACGAGGGGCGATACCGGCGGCGGCCGGTACCGGCGATGGGCGGTACGGTGGTACATCCCGCCGTTGAAACGGCGGGTTTCAAGATGATAGATGGCTAAGCGGGGCTTTCATCATGTAAAAGCGCAGATTTTTGTCATGTATATCCCATCGTTACAAGACGCAAGTGATATATTTGCCTCCATCGCATCACATCTAAAACGGAAAGCTATGGCGCAAGTACGCATCTGGATACATGCCGTGTGGGCCACCAAAAAGCGCGAACCTCTTATGCAAGTGAAGAACAAACGCATTGAGTTATTCAAACACATCAAAGCTTATGCCAAGGAGAAAAAAAATCTACCTCGATTTCATCAATGGTGAAGCCGAACATGTACATTGCCTCATCTCAATGGCCTGCGACCAAAATATAGCCCAGATCATCAAACTTTTGAAAGGAGAAAGCTCCCATTTTGCCAATACACAGGGCTTATTTGATGCGTATTTCGACTGGGCAGACGATTACTATGCAGCATCTGTAAGCCAATCCCAAGTGGAAACGGTAAGGAATTACATCAAAAACCAGGAAGAACACCACCGCAAAAAAAGTTTTGTGGAAGAGTGCGAAGGCTTTATGACTAACTACGGGTTCATAAGGCTATTAGGATAATCAGAACCTTTCCCGAAGATTTGTCAAATCTTTCACCCTATCTTCGACCCGATGAAAATACTGCACACTTCCGACTGGCACCTCGGCCAAAAATTCCTCTCCAACGACCGGGAGGAAGAGCATCGCCGCGCCTTGCTGTGGCTGGTCGAAACGGTGCAAACCGAACAGGTTGACGCGCTCCTCGTGGCCGGGGATGTGTTCGACATCGGCAACCCGCCGCACTATGCTCGCCGCCTCTATTACGATTTCCTCACCCGGATGCTCAAAAGCCCTTGCCGCCACATCATCATCACCGGCGGCAACCACGATTCGCCCTCCATGCTCAATGCGCCGCGCGAGCTGCTCCGCGCACTCAACGTTCACGTCGTGGGCGCTGCAACCGGCAACATCGAAGATGAAATAGTGGAACTGCGCAACCCGGCCGGCCAATTGGAAGCCGTGGTAGCCGCCGTACCTTTCCTGCGCGACGGCGACCTGCGCGCCTCTGTTTCCGGCGAAGGCGCCGCCGATCGCATGGAGCATCTCAAAAAAGCCATCCTGCAACACTACCGCGCCGCAGGCGAATATTGCGAGCAATACCGCCGCCAAAACGTGCCCATCATCGCTGCCGGCCACCTCTACGCTACCGGCGCCCTCGCTTCCGATAAGCAGGACAACATCTACATCGGCAACATGGACAACATTGACGCCCGGCAGTTTCCCGATGTGTTTGACTATGTGGCATTGGGACACATCCACCGCGCTCAGGCCGTCGGCGGCATTGATCGGGTGCGCTACTCCGGCTCGCTCATCCCGCTCAGTTTCAGCGAAACCAAAGACGACAAAGTCGCGCTCTTAGTCGCCTTTGAAGGCAAAACACTGAGCGAGGTGAAAACCCTGCCCGTGCCGGTGTACCGGCGGCTCAAAACCATACAGGGCAGTATAGAGGAGGTGGAACGCGCCTTGCAAAAATTCGCCGCCAAACCCGATCGCGACCTTACGCCTTGGGTGGAAATCATCGTGGATTCGGAGCAGTTTATACCCCAATTGGACGCCCGCCTGCACGAGTTCACCAAGGGCATGGAGTTGGATATTCTCAAAATACGGCTCAACCGCCCTGTTGCACAGGCCGACGCGCTGCAATCCGTCGTTGATCTGCACACGCTTTCCCCTGTGGAGGTGTTCGAGCAACGCTGCCGGCATTTTGCCGCCGACGAGACCGAACGCGCCGATCTGATGGCCGCTTTCGCGGAATTGCAAACCTGGATGCACGAACAAGAGGAGGAGGCTGTATGAAAATAAGGAAAGTCTCCATACACAACCTCAACTCCCTGCGCCTGCGGGCGACCATAGATTTCAGCGCGCCGCCGCTAGCCGATGCGGGTTTGTTTGCCATTACCGGCGATACCGGGGCGGGCAAAACCACCGTGCTGGATGCTATTACGCTGGCCCTCTACGGGCGCGTGCATCGCAACAAAGACGTGAAAGAAGTCATGTCGTTCGGCGCTGCGGAGAGCCTGGCCGAAGTGGAATTTGAATCGGGCGGGCAGGTATATCGCTCCAAATGGAGTATATGGCGGGCGCGGCGCAAAGAGGACGGACAGATTCTGGGGCCGGAGCGGGAGGTGTCGCGTTACAACCCGCAGACCGGCGAGTTTGACATATTAGCACAAAAAAAGAGCGATACCGATCCACTCATCGAGCAAATCACCGGTTTGGATTACGACCGGTTCAGCCGTTCGGTGTTGTTGTCGCAGGGCGATTTTGCGGCCTTCTTGCGCGCCGGCGAAAAAGAGCGCAGCGAGTTGTTGGAGCGCATCACCGGCACGGAAGTGTATTCTGACCTGTCGAAAGCGGCGCACCGCCGCTCCAAGCTCGAAGCCGAACGCCTGCTCTTTGTGCGGCGGGAGTTGGAAACCCTGCGCCTCATGGCCCCGGAGGAGATCGCTGATGCGGAAGCTGAACTGGCACAGTTGCAACAGAATGCCGCGCAGCTCAAAGCGGAATCGGAACAAACGGCCGCAGCTTTGCAATGGCGTCGCCAACTCGCTGCGCTCACACAGCAGCTCAGCCGGTTGGAATCGGAGCAAACCCGGCTCGAAGCCGCCCGCACGGCCGCACTGCCCGACCTGCAACGCCTGGAACAACACCGTCGCGCCGCCGCTTTGCAACCCCAACTCCAGCGCCGCGACGAGATGGCCGCTCAATGGGACAACCTCCAACGCGAACTCGCGCAACTCACGGCTTCTCTGGAAGAAAAAGAAAACCGTCGCGCCGAAACCGAGTTGCAAACCCAACAAACCCAGGCTGCCGCCGATGCCCTGCGCCTCAGCGCCCGCGAGCGCGAACCGCTGTTCGATCAGGCCATGGAAATGGATGTGCGCTTGCGCGAAATGGAGGAGTCTATGTCGCAGGTAGAAAAGGAGTTTTCGGCCTCGCGGGAGCATGCGGTCAACCGGCAACGTGCCGCCCAGGAAATCGAGACGCGCCGCGATCAAACGGAATCAGACATTGCCGCCGCAGAAAAATGGCTGGCCGAACATGCAGGAGATGAAAAACTCTCTGCCGCCCTGCCTTTGATTGAAAGCAGACGCGAAGAGCTGCGGAATTCCTGGACGGAAAAGCGAAGTGCTGTAAACGAAGCAGAAGAAAGCGCCGCCGCCCTGCAACAACTCGAAGCTGAAACGGTCCGGTTGGAACAACGCGATGCCGGGCTGAAAGCGCAATGGGAGCAATTGCAGGCGCAGTTTAAAACCTTAACGGACAATCGCTTCGCCGCCTCCCGCCTCGAATGGCTCGAAATAGCCAACGGCGAAATTGAAAAATTGCAGGAGCGCCGCCAAAATTTAGAGAAGCTCGCCAACCTCCACGAGGAATACCAGAAACTACTGAAAGAACTCAGCGCGTACGAAGAGCAGTGGGACAATCTTCAACGCGAAGAACTCGACGTGAACAAACAGATGATAACCCTGCTCGAAACCTTAGACAGGGTAGAGGAGCGGCTTCAGTTTAAAAAAGATGTATATGAGCAGCAAAAGCTCATTGCCGATTATGAAAAAGACCGCCAGCTCCTGACCGCAGGAAAACCCTGTCCGTTGTGTTTTTCCACGGAGCACCCCTTTCGGGAAATGCAATTCCGGCCCTACGTCAATCAGGCCAAACAGGAATTGGATATTGTACAAACCGAGTACGACGCTTTGCGCGAATACTTTACGAAACTCATGCAGCGGCAGAGCGATCTCAATCTCAGAATCAATAAACTGGCCGGCGGCGAAATGCACGACCTGAGCGGGCAGATTCAGGAGCAATTTCAGCGCATCATGTCGTTTGAGGAGCAGATAGCCCGCATTGCTCCGAACCTGGCGCAGGAGGATTTCGACATCATGCCGGGGCGCAGTCTGGCTCAACATCTGGCGGAAGCCGATGCGTTCATCGCCGCACACAAGCAGGCGCGCGACAAACTGCTGAAACTCAACAAAGCTATTGATGATGCAGAATCGGCATTAAAAGAATCCGAAAAAGAGACCGCCGGGAAACTCAGCGAACTGTCTAATCAGCGATTCCGGCGAGAAAGCGCGGAGA
Organism: Saprospiraceae bacterium; assembly: GCA_019638385.1. Classification (GTDB taxonomy): domain Bacteria; phylum Bacteroidota; class Bacteroidia; order Chitinophagales; family Saprospiraceae; genus UBA2329. The sequence continues at coordinate 94,383 of JAHBTW010000019.1, forward strand.
GCAATCTCGCGAAAGCGGAAGCAAAATTCGCCGGGGCGAGCGCTGCCCTCAATGCCCTGCTGGCGCCTTATGGAATGGAATTTGACGAACAACGCACCAAATCTGACATAGAAAACCTGTATGCCCGTCGCGACCAATGGCAGGACACGAGCAAACAACTCGAGAGCCGGCGCAGCGATTTGGCATTGGCCAAACAGGAACTCACACAAACCCAAGCCGCTCTCGCTGAGGCGCAGGAGAAATTGCAATCGGTGGACAAAGAGCGCGGGCGCATGGCGGCACAGTTTCAGGCGCTTAAAGAGCAACGCATGGCCCTGCCCGTCGCCGCCGACCCCAAAGCGCAGCGCGAACAGGAACGGCAGGCGTTGTTGCGCGCCGAGCAGGCCGTCAAAACGGCGCAGGAACAATGGCAGGCGCTCCAAACCGCTATCGGGGAAGACCGCAGCCGCCACACCCAGCGACAAGCCGACGAGCAGAAAACCCGCGCCTCCCTTTCAGATGCAGACGCCGCGCTCGAAAAGGCCGCCGTGGAAGCCGGTTTCCCGGATGCCGCCGGACTGCGGGACGCCCTGCTGAGCATCGAAGCAGCGCAGGTCATGGAAGCGCAAAAGACAGACCTGGAACGGAAAATATTGGAAGTAGAAATCGCCCTGCGCAATACGCAGGAAAGCCTTGCGGCAGAAACGGCGCGCCAAATCAGCTCCGATGCTGCCGAAACGCTCGAAGCCGAACTGGCCCGGCTGCAAACCCAAAACGAAACCGTGCAACAACGCCTCGGCGCCATCCGGGCCGCGTTGGAGCAGGATGTGCAGCGCCGCCGCGAAGCCTCCGATTTGCAACAACAACTCGAACGCCAAACCCTCGAATCCCGCCGCTGGGCCAAGCTCGACGAACTCATCGGCTCTGCCGACGGCAAAAAATTCCGCGTCTTTGCGCAAGGACTTACGCTGCGCAAATTGGTGCATCTGGCCAATGCGCATCTGGAGCGCCTCAGCGGTCGCTACGTCATACACCGCCGCAGCGCCGAAGACCTCGACCTCGAAATCATGGACACCTTTCAGGCCGACAACCGCCGCTCCGTCAATACCCTCTCCGGCGGCGAGAGTTTTCTGGTGAGCCTGGCACTGGCGCTGGGCCTGTCTGATCTCGCCGGCAGAAACGCCGCCATTCACTCCCTCTTCATTGACGAGGGCTTCGGCACCCTCGACGACAACAGCTTAGACATGGCCGTTTCCACCTTAGAAAACCTGCAAGCCGCCGGCAAAACCATCGGCATCATTTCCCATGTCAAAGAACTCAAAGAGCGCATCGGCGCGCAGATTTTCGTGCGCAAAAGCGGGAATGGGTTTAGTACGCTGGATGTGATGGGTTGAGAGGAGACGGGTTTTGGCAGCGGGCGGGTAAGGCTGCTGCTGCGAGAATGAAGGCGAGGGCGCATCGGATCATGCGGCGTGGTTTTTGTTGTTTTAGTGTGGCTTACAAGGTAAATAAATCATGCCAGGGCACCACTTCGGCTTCGGTTCTTTTTTGATGCTCGTCGCCTGCAAACAGCACAATGTTTCTGCCTTTCGATTGCGGCGCAGCATTTCTCAGAAATTTAATCCCTTTAAAAAATTGCGGGGTAGGCGTAAAACTGAATTTGGCTTCTACCAACTGAATTTCTCCGCCTTCCCGGATGAGGAAATCTACTTCATTACCGTTAGAGTCTCGCCAAAAATAAATGGAGGCAGGCTGAAATGCGTTATAGCGATTTTTCATCAGCTCTGCGGCTACCATATTTTCAAAGAGGCTACCTTTGGCATGATACTGTTCAATTTGAGCGGCATCGTTCAGGTCGAGCAAATGGCAAAGTAAGCCGGTATCGTAAAAGTACAGTTTGGGAGATTTGACGAGCCGTTTTGAGAAGTTTTCAAAATAAGGCTGCATCTGAAAAGCGATGAATCCTGCCTCCAGAATATTCAACCATTTTTTCAGCGTAGGCTGCGAAATGCCGGCTTCTATAGCAAGAGCCTGATAATTCAGCGTTTGCCCGGCCCTGCCGGCGCAAAGGCGCAAAAAAGTTCGAAAAGCGCCCGGATCGGAAATACTGGCTATGTTCCGAACATCTCGTTCCAGGTAGGTTTCCATATAGGAAGGGAAATAGGATGCAGGGGGAATATCGCGCTCGTACAAAGCCGGGTAGCCGCCCCGAAAAATGGCTTGGTCGGGGCTATCTGCCAGCAAATTGGGCGAATGCCCGCGCATCTCCCTATGGCTTAGGGGCAAGAGTTTGAAAATAGCCACTCTGCCCGCCAGAGATTGCGACACGTTGTCAGACAAAAGAAAATTTTGAGAACCCGACAGGATGTATTTGCCCATCTCCTTATCCTCGTCAGCGCGTACCTGTAAATAGGAGAATAGTTGAGGAACTCGCTGCGCCTCGTCTAAGATTACTTTACCCGCATATTGCCTTAAAAAGCCTACCGGGTCGGCGGAGGCAAATTCCCGATTGGCAGCAAATTCGAGATTGACGTATTGGTAGTCTGTAAACATTTCGCGCAGCAGCGTCGTCTTGCCTGTCTGGCGAGGCCCTGTGACTAACAGAATCGGGAATTTAGTCAACATTTCCCTTATAGGGGCCTCCATTTGTCGGGCTATCATAATTTTTTATGCAAAATTAAAAAAGGAGTTTCAATTCTGCATAAAAATTCATTCGATTTCTACACACTGCACTTCCCTCCCTTCATCATCCAGACAAATATAACCCGGTTCAAGCCAGGCATAGGCTACCACCCGGCGCCCCGCTCGCAGGGTACCCAGCTTTTTAGCCGTTTGCTCGTGGGACTCCTGAGCGCGTTCCATAAAGGGATACACAAATTCGGTCAACCGCTTGCCATTCGGCGCTCCGAGTGCAAAAAGAGCGGTCTCTGTCTCGACCAGAGTCATGTAACCATCACCCAGTTCAAAAACCTTGGAGTACCTTTCTCCTGTCACCGGCGTCCTGTCGGCCAGACTCAGGAAAAATACCTTACTATTCTGTTGGACGACGGCCAGGTCGGGATTGTACTTCAGGGAAGCAATTGCCTCGTAGTTGTTTTCAAACGGCGTAAGCTGCTTGCCCAGCGTATCGAAAATGGCTTTTTGAATGCCCCGTCCCATCACGAACCATCGGTTGCCGCCCAGTTCAAAAGCCATATCATAAGCAGGTGGGATGACAATGCCTCGTTCGACGTGTTCGATCCCGACTTTGCGGGTGGGAAGGTGTTCGATCATGTACCAGGACGAATCTTTTTTGTTGTAATCCAGTATGCTGCGATGATATTCGGGATTATCGGTTTTAGGGTTAGTCCTTGCCTTTACCGGCTGCTCCTGGCCGCAGGCTGTGAAACTGAACGATGCAAGCCATGCGGCAAGGAGGTATGTAAAAAGATATGCTGATTTTGCCATGGTCAGTTTGGTTTGATTTCAAAAGTCTTCCCCGTTTGATCAATAAGCTTCCGGATTTCCAGGATTGTGGTATCCGGTTCCTGAGCGCTGACGGCAAAAGTGGCGATGAGCAGCCCAACAAAAAGGGTAATGTGTTTCATGCGCGCAAAAGTAGTTGTTTTTAGGACGGGCATTAATATAAATTATGCGTACTTATGCGTGATTTTTTGAAAAAAAACCACTTTATGCGTACTTTTGCGTAAAGATATGTGATATGCAAGCCATAAGTTCTTTGGAAATTACGCCCGAAATCCTCAACCTCATCGCCGAGATAGACGAGTTTAAAGGGGCATGGCGTGCCTTGGGGAATTTGGCCCCCGATACCCTGCTGCGCTTACAGAAAGTGGCGACCATCGAAAGTATTGCCTCCAGTACCCGGATAGAAGGAAGCAAATTGTCGGATAGGGAAGTTGAACAGTTGTTGTTAAACATGAAGGTCCAAAAATTTGGGACTCGTGACGAGCAGGAAGTGGCAGGTTATGCCGGTTTGATGAACACCATTTTTCAACATTACAGCGACATTCCGCTCTCGGAAAATTTTATCCGACAATTGCATAGCCAATTGTTGAAATACAGTGATAAAGACCAATGGCACAAGGGGGCTTACAAACAATTGCCGAACCATGTTGTCGCTACTGACTCAGCCGTGCAGCAAATTGGGATTGTTTTTGAAACGGTAAGCCCGTTGGAAACACCTTCAAAAATGCAAGAGTTGGTGGAATGGACCCAACAAGCCTTCAATGAAGGGCGCTTGCACCCGCTTTTGATCAGTGCTATTTTTATTCTTTGTTTTTTGGCTATTCATCCTTTCCAAGATGGCAATGGCCGTCTTTCAAGAGCTTTGACAACTTATCTTTTATTGAAATCCGGGTATCAATATGTGCCATACAGTTCATTGGAAGCCATTATCGAACAAGAAAAACAAGGCTATTATTTGTCTCTGCGGCAAACCCAAACAACGCTCAACCTGCATCAAACAAATTGGCAGCCCTGGCTCCTTTTTTTTCTGAAATCACTTAAAAGACAGAAGGATAATTTAGAGATAAAGATCAGTCGGGAGCATATTTTATTGACACAGTTGCCCGAATTGGCCCACAATATCTTTGAAATAGTGAAGTCAAGAGGGCGAATCACCATGGGCGAATTGGAACTTTTGACCAGCGCAAACCGGAATACGCTCAGAAAAAATATTGAAACCTTAGTCAAAAAAGGGCAATTAAGGCAAAATGGAGTTGGGAAGGGCACTTGGTATTCTTTACCATAAAGTTGATTGCCTAAAATACCCACCCACCCCTCACCGCACCCTCAACACCGCCCGCTGCCGGATGTCTTGCGACGATGCCCCGATCATGATGCAGACCGAGCTTCCGGCATCGTAGTGAAGCATTTGCCCGGCGGCGTGCTCGCTTTGCCCGGCAGCGCTCACCTGAAAGCCGAAAATGCCGGTTTTGTATCGGCTGCTGTCGGCCCCCAACTCGCCGGGGATCATGAACAATTGCCAAAACTTCTCCTCCGGCGTCATGCGCGAGAGGAGGTCCTGTACCCGTTCTTCCACCGGGAGGGCCGGGTTTTTGTAAGGCTGGCTCCAGGCGGCCCAATACAGGACGATGAAGAGGAGCGTGCAGGTGGTTCTTTTCATTTTTTTGGAAATGTCTTTTACGCCGCTATTATACTGTTTATGCGGGGTTTGAGGAGACATTTTCGCAGGGGCTCCTCCTCCTTAGGGACGTCAACACCGTACCTCCGGCGAACTTTTAGCACCCTCCGGCTAAGAAAGGTTATGTCTTTATAGAATTGTATCGAAGATTGCGCCCGGTCGGATCAGGCCCTGAAACGGGCCGCGATCGGCGTACAAACTATTCAAAATCAATACATCCAAATATGAAAACATTAGTAGTGGGAGCAAGCGGCGCCACGGGCAAACTGTTGGTAGCGCATTTGTTGCAAGCCGGACAGGAGGTTAAAGTAATTGTTCGCCCAGCGGGGAATATCCCGACTGCATGGAGCAACAATGACAACATCACGATCATCCAATCAAATATTTCGAAGATGGGCGTTGACGAAATGTCAAAACACCTTGCAGATTGTCAGGCCGTTGCCTCTTGTCTTGGACATAATTTGACATGGAAGGGCATTTATGGAAAACCCAGAAAACTCGTTGCCGGCGCCGTTCAGCTATTGTGTGACGCCATTGCAAAAAATGCGCCCGAAAAGCCGGTCCGGTTTGTGCTGATGAATACGGCAGGGAATAGCAACCGGGATATAGCCGAACCCATTTCAGTGGGAGAAAAAATGGTAATCGGTTTACTCAGATGGTGCCTGCCGCCGCATCCCGACAATGAACAGGCAGCAGATTATTTGAGGGTAAACGTCGGGCAAAAAAATCCACATATAGAATGGGCGATCGTTCGACCGGATACTCTAATTCAAGATGACAAGGTGACTGAATATTCGCTGCACGTTTCGCCTACGAGAAGTGCGCTTTTTAACCCCGGAAAAACAAGCCGCATCAATGTTGGGCATTTTATGGCCAGACTCATAACCGATGACGAAATATGGAGTAAATGGAAGGGGCAAATGCCGGTGATGTATAATGTTGCGGGCTGAGTCTGCTCTTTGAGCTGATGCCGGGTAAGCCCCATTCCATCGGCGGCATGGTTCCGGCTATCGAATTTTACAAAAAAGTCCGGCACTTTTTGCGTTAATTTGCGCCACACATTTCCACAACATGCAAAAGAATCTGAAAAATATTTTCGGCAGCCACCACGGCTTAGATGAAAAAAGCGTGGACTTCCTCATCAACGCTTTGGACAAAAACAACCTGCCCGGCTTCGACTACATCGAGTTCAAACAATCGCTCTCGGCGCTCCACGACCAAATGGACATAGAGGAAGCCACCGCCTACAAATCAACCTTCGCCACCGCTTCCGTATTGGGGCTTACCAAGGAGAAACTCCTCAAAACAGCCGACCACTACCGCAGCATCCTCAACGCAGAAAAAGTGCAGTTCGACGCCGCTCTGGAAAAGCAGGTGGAGCAACGCGTGGTGAGCAAGCAGCAGGAAGTCGCCAAGCTTCGCAAACAAATAGAGGAGTACAAAAAAGCCATTGCTGATTTGGAAAAGAAAATCGCTTCCGCCAACGACATTATCTCCAGAGCGGATGATGAAATCGCGGGCACAAAAAATAAAATAGAATCCACCCGCGAGGCGTTTGAGCGTACCCTGCAAAGCATCCTCAACCAAATTCAACTCGACATGGAGAGCATCAACAAGCATTTGTAATTTGCTCGCCGGTTCTTATTTTTCACCTGAATAAAATGCTGATTTATGTCTGATATGGTTCAATTTCAACAACCCGATATGAAACCCAAAGGCTTTTTCAAGCGTCCGGAGGGCATCACGGGTTTGATCTTTTTGGCGGCTGCAGGAGTAGGCGCTTATTTCCTCATTACGGCGCTCCCCTGGGGCGTAATTCTGGCCAATACGCTCTATCTCGCCGGCACCCTCGCCGTGGCCGGCGCGGTGTTGTACATGGCGCTTGATCCCAAAATGCGCAATCTGATATGGTACATGTACAGGAGCGTAATGCGCTCCATCACCGGGTGGTTTGTACAGCTCGACCCCATCGGTATTCTCAAGTCGTATATTGAAGACTTAGAGAAAAACCTCGGCAATATGCGCAAGCAAATCGGCGCGCTGCGCGGCCAAATGCGCAAAATCCAGACCTTGATGGAGGAAAACACCAAGGAAATAGACCAGAACATGAAGCTCGCCTCTGCCGCCAAAAGCAAAGGCAATGAGCAAACCCTGTTGCTCTCCTCACGCAAAGCTGCCCGCTTAGTAGAAAGCAATGAAAAGTATAAAGTGCTGTATCAGAAGATGGAAGTGCTCTATCGCATTCTCACCAAAATGCACTCCAACTCTGAAATACTGCTGGAAGATACGCGCGGACAGGTACAGCTTAAAGAGCAGGAGCGCAAAGCCATTCGCGCTTCTCACTCGGCCATGCGCTCGGCCATGAGCATCATTTCCGGCGATCCCGATCAGCGCGCCATGTTCGATATGGCTATGGAATCCATCGCCGACGACGTAGCCAACAAAGTGGGCGAAATGGAGCGCTTCATGGAGGTGTCTTCCAGCTTCCTGGCTTCTGTTGATCTTCAGCAGGGCATTTTCCAGGAAGAAGGGCTTTCGATGCTGGAGAAGTGGGAAAAGGAAAGCACGCTCATGCTCATGGACGGCTCCAGTGCTTCTTCGAGCAATACGTTCGATCTGAACCAATTGGAAAAACCGCGCAGCGAAGCCCAAAGCGGCGGGAAGTCCAATTACGACGGGATGTTTAATTGATCGTTTCTCAACGGAAATACTTCCAGTTCGATCCGCCTACATCGGGAACGTGCAGCCTGCGCTTGTTCTCGGTGTAGAGGCGCAGCGCGAGTAAGGCGGCATAGTAGCCTTCTTCGCGGTTGCTCTCCTTCAGTGCTTCCAGGTTGAAATATTGCTGAACAAAGTGCGTATCGAATTGGCCGGAGGTAAACGCCTCGTGTTCGCACACAAATTTGCCGAAAGGCAGCGTCGTTGCCACGCCCTCTATATGGTAGTCTTCTATGGCTTCCAACATGCGGTGAATAGCGGCATTGCGCGTTTCGCCGTAAGTGATGAGTTTGGCAATCATGGGGTCGTAATAAATCGGGATGTCCATTCCTTCATCAAAACCGTCATCCACTCGGATGCCCTCGCCTTTGGGCCGGCGATACACGCTGAGTGTGCCGATGCTGGGATGGAAATTGTCGTAAGGGTCTTCAGCATACACGCGCAATTCGAGCGCATGGCCTTTGATGTGCAGGTCTTCCTGCCGGAAGGGTAGGAGTTCGCCCTCGGCGATGCGAATCTGTTGCTCCACTAAATCCACGCCGGTAATCATTTCCGTTACCGGATGCTCCACTTGCAGACGGGTGTTCATTTCGAGGAAGTAGAAATTGAGCTGTTCGTCCACAAGAAATTCCACTGTTCCGGCGCCTTTGTAGCGGCAAGCTTTGGCAACCATCACGGCGGCTTGGCCCATATCGGCGCGCACTTCGGGCGTGAGAATGGACGAGGGCGCTTCTTCTACCACTTTCTGGTGTCGCCGTTGAATGCTGCATTCCCGCTCAAACAAATGCACCACGTTGCCGTGCGCATCGGCGAGTACTTGTATTTCGATATGGCGGGGCGATGCGATGTATTTTTCTATAAACACCGAGCCGTCGCCGAAGGCAGACTGCGCCTCGCTGACGGCGCGCTCCATTTGTTCGCCCAGTTCTTCCTCTTTGTGTACGATGCGCATACCCTTGCCGCCGCCGCCGGCCGCCGCTTTGATGAGCACGGGCAGCCCCACCTTGCGGGCAATGTCTTCTGCTTCCTGTATGTTGGCAATGGCCGTGTCGGTGCCCGGCACCATCGGGATGTCGTAGCTTTTCACCGCGTCTTTGGCGGCGAGTTTGTTGCCCATGATCTCAATGGCATACGGGTCGGGGCCGATGAAAATGAGGCCCGCGTCCTGTACCTTTTGGGAGAAAGCGGCATTTTCGCTGAGGAAGCCGTAGCCGGGGTGAATGCCCTCGGCGCCGAGCGACAGTGCCACTTCGATGAGCTTATCGCCGAGCAAATACGAGCGGTTGGAGGGCGGCGGTCCAATGCACACGGCTTCGTCGGCAAAGCGGACGTGGGGTGCGTTGCGATCGGCTTCCGAAAAAACGGCGACCACTTTAATGCCCATTTTGCGGGCGGAGCGCATGATGCGCAGGGCAATTTCGCCGCGATTGGCTACAAGAATTTTTTTCATGTTGGGATGATATGGCGGCGCGAAGGTAAGGAAGAATCTTCAAGTTCCATCGGATAAGCTGCGAGCTACGAGCTGTGAGCTACGAGTCGCGAGGTGTAAAGTTCAAGGCTTGCCGCTAAAATGAACCGCAGCTTTTTATCTTTGTTCCAATGACGTTTAAAATAATACACCATGAAGGTTGATGATTTGCTGCGCCGCGCTTTAGACCTGGAATTTCTCAGCGCCGAAGAAGGCTTGTTCCTTTTTGAAAATGCCTCCACCGCCGAGTTGATGTACGCCGGCAACCGGCTGCGGCAACAAAAAGTACCCGGCGATGTGGTCACCTGGATCATTGACCGCAACTCCAACACCACCAATGTGTGCATCGCCAATTGCAAATTCTGCAATTTCTATCGCAGGCCGGGGCACGAGGAATCTTACATCACCACCATTGAGGAATACAAAGAAAAAATTGACGAGTTGTTCCGGCTCGGCGGCGACCAACTGCTCCTGCAGGGCGGCCACCACCCCGACTTGGGATTGGACTATTACACGAAGCTCTTCCGCGAACTCAAGTCGCTTTACCCCAACCTGAAACTGCACGCGCTCGGTCCGCCGGAAGTAGCGCACATCACCAAGCTGGAAAAGTCCACCCATTACGAGGTGCTCAAAGCGCTCAAAGAATCTGGTCTGGACTCGCTGCCCGGCGCGGGCGCAGAAATCTTGGACGATCGCGTACGGCGGCTCATCTCCAAAGGCAAATGCGGCGGGCAGGAATGGTTGGACGTGATGCGGGCGGCGCATCAATTGCGCATTACCACCTCCGCTACTATGATGTTCGGACACATCGAAACCAATATGGAGCGCATGGAGCACTTGGTTGCGCTGCGGCAGGTACAATCGGAAAAACCGGCTGACGCCAAAGGCTTTATCGCCTTCATTCCCTGGCCTTTTCAGGATGAAGACACCATTTTGGTAAAACTCAAGCGCGCGCGCAATACCTGTACGAGCGACGAATATGTGCGCATGATCGCCCTGTGCCGCATCATGTTGCCCAATATTACCAATATACAAGCCTCCTGGCTCACGGTGGGCAAGGCCGTAGCGCAAGTGTGTCTGCACGCCGGCGCCAACGATTTCGGCAGTATTATGATTGAAGAAAATGTGGTGTCTGCTGCCGGGGCACGCTTCCGCTTCACTGCCGACGGCATCCAACAGGCCATCCGCGATGCGGGTTTCCGCCCGCAGTTGCGCACCCAACAGTATGAATACCGCGAATTGCCGGCCGCATTGGTAAATCAGGAATTGGATCGGGCCGCGTTGATTGTGGATTAGGGCGCCGGAACCAACACAGCATCCGGCACTGTGCCGGGCGGGTTGATGTCGAACGGCTCAGAGGACGACTGCGGTACGGGCGCATTGGAGAACAGCGCAATTTGCCGGTCTCTTACATCCTCTACCCCCAGTATTCTGATGGTCACCCGCGGCAGCGAAGAAGAGGAGCCGTCGCTGCGTTTTTGTACGTTGAGTACTTCAAATGCCACCAACCCCAAATTGCCGCCCATTAAATTGCCTTGCAGCGGCGAATAATTGATGCTCACATCGCTGTCGTAAACAACGGCCAATACGGCTTTGCCAATGAGCATGGTCAGCCCGGTAGCTCTAAGGGGTGTGACATTGGGTATCTTGTCGAGGAGCACCTCGCGGTCATCGTCGGGTACCGGTGCGCCGAGTCCGGGGCCGGCGGCGAGGTAGTTGAGCGCGCCGTTGTCGAACGGCCCGGCACTTTTCCAGGTATTGGGGATTGTTTTGATGGCAAACCAACCTTCATCGCCGACCTGTCCTGTGTAGAGGTCAATGGTTTTTCCGATGTTGTCGCGGAAATATTGGAGCGGAAGGCGCAGGCCCAAGTCGGCAATTTGGTCGTTCACATCGGTGGCGGAAAAATTATTCGGCGGGTTGCCGTTGTCAATGCTGTCTTCGTCTATCACGAGCAGGATAGCCGCATTGCCGTCGTTGGGAACCTGATTGTCGTCGCGGTCGCAGGCGGCGGCAGTGATGAATACGGTTGCGCAAAGCGCCAGCCGGGTGAGTTTTTGGGAAATACCTTGATTTTTCATGTGAAGATGACTGTTTTTGGGTTATTAAATCCTCTCTATAACACCGATCTCCCGGAACGGGTCATTGACTCAGCTAATTTTAACAGCTTCGCCCCGGTGCTAAAAATTACCCAACTAATTCCGGTAGCCCAATGGTTTATTCCCTACCTTTGAATAACCAAAAAACGCGCCTGCCATGCTGGAAAAAACCTGTTACCAATCGCCCATCGGCTGTCTCGAAATTACGGGGAGCGAACTCGGCATTATCTCGGTACATAAGGTGGACCGTGCGCCTTGCCCTGCCGGCGAAGCACCCGAATCGCTGCGGGAATGCGTGCGCCAATTAGAGGAGTACTTCCGCGGCGAGCGACGCAAATTCGACCTGACATTTGACTGGGGCGCTGCGCCGGAATTTCACAAAGCCGTCTGGAAGGAATTGCTCCAAATTCCCTACGGCCGCACCACCACCTATCAGGCCATTGCCGAAAAATTGGGCGACGCCAACGCCGTGCGCGCCGTAGGGCAAGCCAACAGCCGCAACCCCATCGCGATCATCGTGCCCTGCCACCGCTGCATTGCCAAAAGCGGCGACCTGCAAGGCTATTTCTATGGATTGGACACCAAACGCCAACTCCTCGAACTCGAAAATCCGATGAGCTTTGCCCGGCAGGGGAGTTTGTTCTGAGAATTTTAAAACATGCAACAACACCTCAAGCATTTGGCAAAATCAATGGCCGGCGAACTCCACACCGGCCGCCTCCTGCGCACCCTGTATGCCACCGATGCTTCCATCTATCGAGAAATGCCGCTCGCCGTTGCCTTTCCCAAAACGGAAGAAGACATTCAGCAGTTAATCGCTTTTGCCCGCGAGCATAATGTACCGCTCATCCCCCGCACCGCCGGCACCTCGCTGGCCGGCCAATGTGTGGGCACGGGCATTGTGGCCGATGTGTCGCGATACATGAACCGCATCCTGGAATTCAATGCAGCGGAAAGCTGGGTGCGCGTACAGCCCGGCGTCATCCGCGAGGAGTTGAACGTCTTTCTCAAACCGCATGGACTGTTTTTCGGCCCCAATACCGCCACGGCCACCCGGTGCATGATCGGCGGCATGACCGGCAACAACTCCTGCGGCAGCACCTCCATCAAGTACGGTACCACCCGCGACCATGTACTGGAAATACGCGCACTGCTCAGCGACGGCACCGCAGCCGAATTTGGTCCGCTTTCGGAGGAAGCCTTTCATCAAAAGCGGAAATTGCCCGGCCTCGAAGGCGATCTCTACCGCCAAATCTGGGAGGAACTGATGCCGCCGGAGCGGCAGGAATCCATTCGCAACCAATACCCTAAACCGTCCATCCACCGCCGCAACACGGGCTATGCCGTGGACGTGCTGCTGCAATCCAACGTCTTCACACCCGGCGGACCGGATTTCAATTTTTGCAAAATCCTCGCCGGCAGCGAAGGCACGCTGGCTTTCAGCACTGAAATCACCTTGCACCTCGACCCGCTGCCACCGCCGGCGGATGCTTTGGTGTGCGCTCATTTCGATACCCTCGACGCCTCCTTGCGGGCCGCTCAAATTGCCATGCGCCGCGCTCCTTATGCCTGCGAACTGATGGACAAATTCATCCTCGATTGTACAAAAGAAAACCGGGCGCAGCAGAAAAACCGCTTTTTTATTGACGGCGATCCGGCGGCCATCCTCATGGTGGAGTTTCGGGGCGATACGCGCAAGGAAGCGCTTGACATAGCGGAAGCGATGATTGCCGACCTGCAAGCCGCCGGATTGGGCTATGCTTATCCGGTGGTGTCGGCGCCGCAGTCGCAGCAGGTATTTGCCTTGCGGGCTGCCGGGTTCGGCGTGTTGTCCAATGTGAAAGGCGATGCCAAACCGCTGGAATTTGTGGAAGATGCGGCCGTGGACCTGGCTGACCTGCCGGAGTACATCGCCGATTTTGCGGCCATGATGGCGGCGTTCGGGCAGCACAGCGTGTATTATGCGCATGCCGGCGCCGGCGAATTGCATCCCCGGCCTTCGATCAATTTGAAAACCCGCGAAGGCGTGGCCCAAATGCGGCATATAGCGGAGGCTTCCGCCAAATTGGTGAAAAAATACCGCGGCTCGCTCAGCGGCGAACACGGCGACGGGCGGGTGCGCGCCGAATTCATCCCCCTCATGATCGGCGAAGACAATTACGAACTGCTCCGACGCATCAAAGCCGGTTGGGATCCGCAGGGCATTTTCAACCCCGGCAAAATCACCGATGCCCCGCCGATGGATACTTCCCTGCGCTACGAACAGGATGTACCCCCGCCCGATATCAAAACGGTATTTGATTTTTCAGAAACCGGCGGCATCCTCCGCTTGGCTGAGAAGTGCAGCGGTTCGGGCGATTGCCGCAAACTGCCCCACGTCACAGGCGGCACGATGTGCCCATCCTATATGGCTACCCGCAACGAACGCGATACCACCCGCGCCCGCGCCAATGCCCTGCGCGAGTTTCTCACCCGCAGCGAAAAAGGCGAAAACCGCTTTGACCACGAAGAATTGCACGAGGTCATGTCGCTGTGCCTGTCGTGCAAAGGCTGCGCCTCCGAATGCCCTTCCAACGTGGATATGGCCACGATGAAGGCGGAGTTTTTGCACCACTATTACCGCGCCAACGGCGTGCCGCTGCGCGCGAAAGTGTTTGGCCATATCGGGCGCATCAACAGCCTTTCGGCAACGGCGCCGGGACTCGCCAATTTTATACTTTCCAACCCGTTGAGCGGCGGCCTGCTCAAGCGCGTACTCGGCGTGGCGCCGCAGCGCTCCATGCCTTTGTTGCAAAAAACAACCCTGCGCCGCTGGTGGAACACAACCGGCAAAAACCTCCGGCCGGCCGGCTCGGCAAAAGGCCGGGTGTTTTTCTTTTGCGATGAGTTTACCAACTACAACGATACGCACGTCGGCATCAAGGCGGTTGAACTGCTCAACCGGCTCGGTTATGAAGTGGAAATGCCGGAACACCCCGACAGCGGGCGCGCACAGCTTTCCAAAGGACTGCTGCCCGCCGCTCAACGGCTCGCCCGCGAAAACCTGCGCATCTTCTCCAACTTAGTGAGCGAAAGCACGCCGCTCGTCGGCATAGAACCTTCCGCCATCCTCAGCTTCCGAGATGAATACCCCAGACTCGCCGCTCCCGACGATCGCGAAGCCGCCAAAAAAATGGGCCGGAACGCGCTGATGATAGAGGAGTTTCTCGCTGCGGAGCTGCAAAATGGCCGCATCGGGCCGGAGTTATTTACCGACCGGCCGAAGCGCATCGTCCTGCACGGGCATTGCCACCAAAAAGCCCTGTCAAGCGTAGATGCCTCGGCATGGGTGCTGGGGCTGCCGGCGCAGTACAGCGTGGAGGTCGTTCCTTCCGGCTGTTGCGGCATGGCCGGTTCTTTCGGCTATGAAAAAGAGCATTATGAACTGAGCATGCAAATCGGAGAACTTGTGCTCTTTCCCGCCGTGCGAAAAGCCGATGCGGAAACGCTCATCGTAGCGCCGGGCACGAGTTGCCGGCATCAAATCGCCGACGGCACGGGGCGCAAAGCCCTGCATCCGGTGGAGGTACTGTGGGCGGCGTTGTGAGCGATATAGGCACATTTTTATGCTGACTTTTGATCGCCATACCAATTTCTTATCCCCGGGACTTGCTGTTCCCCGCTCTTCTCTGTATTTTGCAAGCCAAATAGCAGAGTCATTCCAAGGAAAAAGACATTGCTTTGCCCATAAGCTGGTCGGGTAAAGCGGCTTCGTTCAACTCCGTGCATCCGCCACCGCCCTCTGGGACGGGAAGAT
>JAHBTW010000002.1 GCA_019638385.1 Saprospiraceae bacterium
GACGGTCAAATTAATAAAGACGACAAAGATTGAATCAGAATGACAAAGGCACAATTATGCAAACGAAAGTAAAAGTAACAACCATTTACAACTGCTCATTGGAAAGAGCATTCAAATCCCCCATTCTTTGTGACGTAACGAAAGTTCATACAGGGTATGGAATTATGCCAAGAGTTACCCACTGCACAGATGACGAAGGTTGGGGACAACCCGGTTCAAGTAAAAAAGTTTTTGTAGCCAAATCATTGACACATAAAGGAGGCTTTGGTTCGGTTGACAATGTTGTAGAACGGATTGAAAACAAATACTGGAAAATTGAAATCAATAATTTTCAATCCTGGATGTTAGGGTTTTACAAATTCGTTGGCGAGTGGCAGACAACCGAACTTGAAAAAGACAAAATTTTGATTGAATACACCTACACTTTATATTCAAACATGGCTTTGCTTTATCCTGTAAATTGGATTTTTACCAAGACTTTTTGGAAAAAATACATGAAACAAGCATTAGAAAACGTAAGACAACTCACCATTAACAAAGAACCGTATCAATATAAATAACCGCAAACAGCCAACCGATGCCAACCAACAACATCATCTTAACGGAAACAGAAAAAGATGACTTGAACGCGTTTTTTGAATTTCAGCTTGACAAAGAAGCCATTCACTTAGCAGCGTTCACGCCTAAAGACCCAAGCGACAAAGCTGGTTATATGGAGAAGTTTACAAAACTTTTATCAGATCCGACTATCAATACATTTATAAACTTTCAGCGTGATTGGCATTGCGCCTGTTATTTAGCGATATTCAAACAAGGCATTACCTCTATCGGGCATTTGTACAGGCCGGCAGTTTAGTACTGCTATGTTTGCCACTGCGCCGAGCGCCGAAACGTATATGATAATCGGTTTATACCTGCACGATCAGCACCTCCAGAATCTGCCGGGCCGCATTGGCGATGCGGGTGCCCGGGCCGAAAATGCCCGCCACGCCTGCCTCGTAGAGGAAGTCGTAGTCTTGCGCGGGAATGACGCCGCCCACCACCACGAGAATGTCGTCGCGCCCGAGCGCTTTGAGCGCTTCGATGGTTTGCGGCACCAAGGTTTTGTGGCCCGCAGCGAGCGAGGATACGCCGAGGATGTGTACGTCGTTTTCGGCGGCTTGCCGGGCGGCTTCGGCGGGGGTTTGAAAGAGCGGACCGATATCCACATCAAAACCGAGATCGGCAAAACTGGTGGCAATGACTTTGGCGCCGCGATCGTGGCCGTCCTGTCCTAATTTGGCCACCATGATGCGCGGCCGACGGCCTTCCAATGCGGCAAATTCATCGGACAGCGCCAGTGCTTTTTTAAACTCCTCGTCGTTGCTGATCTCTCCGGCATACACGCCCGATACGGCGCGGGTTTGTGCGGTAAAGCGACCGAACACGCGCTCCATGGCATCTGATATTTCGCCGAGGGTGGCGCGGACGCGGGCGGCCTCCACGGCGTGTTCCAGCAAATTGCCTTCGCCGGTTTCGGCGCATCGGTACAGCGCTTCGAGCGCCTGCTGTACCGCCGCTTCATCGCGATTGGCTTTGATCTCTTTGAGCCGGCGTATTTGCGATTCCCGCACAGCGGTATTGTCCACTTCGCGGATGTCTATTGTTTGGCCGTCTTCCGACACCTGAAAGATATTGACGCCCACAATTTTGTCTTTGCCGCCGTCAATGCGGGCCTGCTTGCGGGCGGCAGCTTCTTCAATGCGGAGCTTGGGCAGGCCGTTTTCAATGGCCTTGGTCATGCCGCCGAGGGCTTCCACTTCTTCGATGAGTTCCCAGGCGCGGCGCGTGAGGCGGTCGGTGAGGTATTCCATGTAATAGGAGCCGCCCCAGGGGTCCACCACGCGGGTGATGTCGGTTTCGCTTTGGAGGTATTTTTGCGTGTCGCGGGCTATTTTGGCGGAGAAATCGGTGGGCAGGGCAATGGCTTCGTCTAAGGCATTGGTGTGCAGCGATTGCGTGCCGCCGAGCGCTGCGGCCATCGCTTCCACACAGGTGCGGGCCACGTTGTTGAAAGGGTCTTGTTCGGTGAGGCTCCAGCCGGAGGTTTGGCAGTGGGTGCGCAGCATCATGGACTGCGCGTTTTGCGGATCGAATTGTTTGACCAATTTGGCCCATAACATGCGTCCGGCGCGCATTTTGGCAATCTCCACAAAGTGGTTCATACCGATGGCCCAGAAGAAAGAAACGCGCGGCGCGAATTCATCAATTTTCAGTCCTGCTTTCAGTCCGGCGCGGATGTACTCCAGGCCGTCGGCGAGGGTGTAGGCCAGTTCGATATCGGCAGGAGCGCCGGCCTCGTGTATGTGATAGCCGCTGATGCTGATGGAGTTGAATTTGGGCATGTATTTGGCCGTGTAGGCAAAAATATCGGCAATGATGTGGATGGACGGCCCCGGCGGATAGATATAGGTATTGCGCACCATGAACTCCTTGAGAATGTCGTTTTGGATGGTGCCGCTGAGTTGGTCCAGGGCCACGCCCTGCTCCTGTGCCGCCACGATGTAGAAGGCCATGATGGGAATAACTGCGCCGTTCATGGTCATGGATACAGACATTTCGCCGAGCGGAATCTGGTCGAAGAGGATTTTCATATCCTCCACCGAATCAATGGCCACGCCGGCCTTGCCCACATCGCCGGTCACGCGCTCGTGGTCGGAGTCGTAGCCGCGGTGCGTGGCGAGGTCGAAGGCCACCGAGAGCCCTTTTTGGCCCTGAGCCAGGTTGTTGCGGTAAAAGGCATTGCTGGCCTCTGCGGTGGAGAAGCCTGCATACTGGCGGATCGTCCAGGGCCTTACGGTGTACATGGAGGCGTAAGGGCCGCGCAGGTAGGGCGGTAGTCCGGCGGCAAAACCGGTGTGGTGGAGCGGCTTCCGGTCATCGGACGTATAAAATGCCTTCACCGGAATAAGCTCCGCGGTGGGCCACGCTTCTATTTCGATGGGCGCCGCATGGGGCCGTATGCGCTCAAAAGGTATATTGCTGAAATCAGGGCGTTTCATAGGCAGTTGCTTTTGCGGAATGCAGGGTAAAGGTAAGGAGAAAGCGGGATTTGGCGGTTGTGAAAGGTGTGAATATGTATTCGACCGGCACGAGATAACACATGGCGACTACTGCCCAATACCTCTATTACGCCACCGGCCCGCCTTCTTTGCACCGGATAAAGGGCAGAAAGAAAGACGGGCCGGATCGGCATAATTTCCTTACACATCATCTTTGTTTAGCTCCCATATTGGGCCGGGAGTGGCTACAAAGATGACAGCGACTCAAATGGTGATGGTTTTGCAGTCGAACTTATGGAGCGTAAAATGGCCGACCTCGTGATAGGTCATTTTTTGCTCCCGGAGCAGTGAAATTGCAATTTCTTCGCCAAGCCGCAGCGAGTTCGTATAATCAGTCCAGTAGTGAACACCCCCAGCATTTCTGCCGATGGATACGTTGGCGGCCACTTTGTTCAGTTCGCCGCCTACGGTCAATACTTCCCCGGAAGGATCGCTGATTAAGCTGTTTCCGTTACATGTCGGTATGACTGGGTTGGGGATCACATACGATTCATCAAACCAGGCTTTCAGGATGGTGACGCAGGCTCCGGCTACGGTTGCGTGGCCGGCGCCGTATGCCGGGTGAGTGGGACTTCCTTCTGCAAAAGCCTGTGGCAACAGATAGGAGTTAAACTTGGTGAACGTTTCCGTCAGGGCATCTGCATTCAACAGATCGGCATGAATGGGGTATTTTTTGCCGCCGGTTTTGTAATTGTGTATCCGTCCGCCGAAAGCTTCCGGGCGCAGCCTCCTGTGTACATTCCATTTCTGATGCCATACGGCTTTCAATGCCCGTGTAGCCACTTCAGTTACCAAAGAGAGAATGTGCGGCCCTCCAAAGGTTCCGAACCCAAATTGGGTGGTAGAATTCGTGTACGGATTCCCTTTGTCTAAAGGTGCTCCCATACCCAACAAAATGAGGCAGGCATTGAGGTAGCCCTCGTAGAGCGCATCGTAATGAACATAGGTAGCAAGGTCTCGGAGGTTTTTGATGTACGATCGGGCGGGGCTGAAGAAGCCGGCGTCTGACGACAGTGTCTTACACGGATCGTAAGGCAGGCTCGTGTCTCTGCCGTTCTGAACATCCAGCCAATGATTGTAGATCGTCATATAATCCCTGTTTGGAACAGCGGTCTTCTGTCTTTGAGAAATGCACAAGGTGCCGTAGGGTATGTCCATAAGGAGGAATTGGGAGATGAAAGGGCCTTTCAAGTCGCCTTCTGTAAACCCACGGAAAATGTTCGCAGCATTGACCGAACCATTGGCGGGACCTCTGCCGTGATAATCCGACATATTGTTCAAATCTGCTACTCCTTTGGCAATAATGGGATCGGTGGCATAATCGTTGAAACACACATCGCGTGCCAGAGCCATCCAGTACAGTTCCACCATTTCGGCAGCAGATTCCGCACTCGAAAACTTGGGCGCAGGAGGCATAAGAAACTGTTGGGGGTCGCCGCCCTGCAAATCAAAATTCCAGCCGGCCTGAGGGTTTGTCAATTTACGGTTGTTGGAGGGAAGCCCCAGCGGAATCCGTTCGTAGTCTTCGTTTCGCCCCGATTGGGTTGCCTGTACCAGCGCTTCAAAAGCGGCCGCATTTACTTCGCCGGAATTGGAGCCGGAGCTGTGATGGGGTAGCCCTTTGGAGTAGCTGGCAAAATAGTTTTCGGAAGCAAAAGACGATTCATCGCCATTGCTCGACTGCTCTTCCGTGTTCCGAATGTACCCGAACTCGGTGGCCCAGTCTCTTACTTCTTTGACCTTCGCTTTTCTTTTAATTACATTAATCATGATAATAATGGGTTGATGTTTTTGCCTACTCTTCACAGTTTTCAGCTTCCCTGTCTTACTCTTTTGATGGATTTTCAGATGCCTCCGGTGTCAAGTTTTTTGTATATACTGTTTTTATTGCCGGCCCTGAGATGAAGCATTCGGGCTGTTTGCTATTTTTATCAGCGCAAGGAGAAAAACGTTACCTGAAAAATATTTTTTTAATTTGACTTCCTCGAATCCTACGGGTTTCAGCTATTTGAAGCCAATGAAAAGCATTTCCGGTGATTGCCCAAACCTTCTTACATTTGCGCCCCGCCTGCACTCCATAAAGCGCTCCGCGGACTCCCTGCGCACTCTGCACTCTGCTCTCTGCTCTCTGCCCTATGCCCTATGCACTATGCCAAAACAACCGACATGATTGAATTCACTCGTTTTGAACTCTCCAACGGCCTGCGCGTACTCGTGCATGAAGACAACAGCACCCCTATGGTGGCCGTCAATGTGCTGTACAACGTAGGCTCCCGCGACGAACAGCCCGACAAAACCGGCTTTGCGCATCTCTTTGAGCACCTCATGTTCGGCGGTTCGCTCAATGTCCCCGATTTCGACGACCCCATCCAAATGGCCGGCGGCGAAAACAACGCTTTCACCAATAGCGATTATACCAACTTCTACGAAGTACTGCCCGCCCAAAACATCGAAACGGCCTTCTGGCTCGAAAGCGACCGCATGCTCAGCCTCAGCTTCGATCCTAAGGTGTTGGAAGTACAGCAAAAAGTGGTGGTGGAGGAGTTTAAAGAAACCTGCCTCAATCAGCCTTACGGCGATGCCTGGCACCTGATTTCTGATTTGGCGTATAAAGTACACCCCTATCGCTGGCCCACCATCGGCCTCACGCCAAGCCACATAGAGGACGCCACCATGCAGGATGTACGCGATTTTTTCTTCAACCATTACCGCCCCAACAACGCCATCCTGACCGTGGCCGGAAAGGTGACGCCGCAGCAGGTGAAAGACCTCGCCGAGAAGTGGTTCGGCGACATTCCGCGCGGCGAGGTGCCGCCCCGGCAATTGCCCGAAGAGCCCAAACAACATCGCTACGGCCGTCGCATTCATCAGGCCAATGTGCCCGTGGAAGCCCTCTATATGACCTTCCACATGCCGGCGCGCCTGCACCCCGACTACTACGCCGCCGACCTGTTGTCGGATGTGCTGTGCAACGGACAGTCTTCGCGCCTCTTCCGCCGCCTGCTCAAAGAGCAGCAACTCTTCGCCTCCATTGACTGCTACATTTCCGGCTCCATTGATCCGGGCCTGCTCATCATCGAAGGCAAACCCGCCGAGGGCATCTCCATTGATCAATGCCGCGAAGCAATATGGCGTGAATTGGACCTGCTGAAAACCGACCCCATCGGCGAACAGGAGTTGGAAAAAATCAAAAATAAAGTGGAAAGCAATTTGGTCTTTTCTGAAATCAGCGTGCTCACCAAAGCCTCATCCTTAGCTTTTTACGAACTGATCGGCGACGCCGATATGATCAATGCCGAAGGCGAACACTACCAGCGCGTCACCGCCGCCGATATTCAACGCATGGCACAGGAAATGCTCGTGGAATCGAATTGTAATGAACTGGTGTATATGCCCGCCTGACGTTCAATATACTGCGCCCGTTCTGACAAGTCTATGACCTACTCTATGAGTATATTTCAAGACAATCAAGGGAATCGTCTTCTATAAGGCTATTGATCAAATGTATTTTGTCGAGAACAATTCTCGCAAGGGAAGCCATCGAGCAATTGCCGGTTCTGAACCAGATAATTTTAGGAGGAGAGCCGTGTATCAGCTGAATATTGTAGAAATCCTCATCAAGGGTCATAATGGCATCAAATCCGTTATCTCGTGCAAATCAAAAGATATCGAAGTCATTGAAGTCTGTCAGCCCAAGGTCTTTGACATGGCTAATCAGCGTAAATTCCGTTCTGATGAGACGTAATAGGCGAAAGGAAATATTCTGGTCAACCAAGACTTTCATGGCAACACTCAGCTTGCTAAGGCAGTCCGTTGCTGACGGTTCGCAGAAAACTCAAGGGCTGTCAGGATATCCTCGCGGGTCAATTCAGGAAAATCTTCTATGACTTCTTCAACTGACATCCCCGAAGCGAGATACCTCAAAATATCTTCTACAGTGATACGCATACCCCTGATACAAGGTTTGCCGGAGCGCTTGCCGGCCTCTATGGTGATTATATTTTTGTAGATGAACATAGCTGTATTTTGCACAAAGATAGTGATATGAGACCTCAGATGCAACATGACCCAAAATTCACACCTTCTCCACAAACCCGTTCACTCCGGTCACGGTGGTGTATTTAAAACTGAGCTTTTTGTCCGGGTTCACAATTTTGAAGGCCGACTGGCACATGAGCGTGGCTTCGTGGAAGCCGCAAAGGATGAGTTTGAGCTTACCGGGATAATAGTTGATGTCGCCGATGGCAAAGACGCCGGGGATATTGGTTTGATAGTCAAACGTATTGACGTTGATGCCGTTTTTGTCAATGTCTAAGCCCCATTCTTCGAGCGGGCCGAGCTTGGGTGTGAGGCCGAAGAGCGGCACGAAATGATCGGTGGCCAGCGAAAATTCTCCGCGTTCATCGTGCTCAATGACGACCTCGTCCAATTGACCGTTGCCTTGCAGGCCGATGACCTGCGCCTGAGTGATGAGCGTAATGCGTTTTTGCTGAGCCAGATACATGACCTTTTCCACGCTGTCGGGGGCGCCGCGAAACTCGGTACGGCGATGCACCAGATACAGCTCTTTGACCACGTTGGAGAGGTAGATGGTCCAGTCTAAGGCGCTGTCGCCGCCGCCGGCAATGACGACGCGCTTGTTGCGATAGCGTTCGGGGTCTTTGACGATGTATTCCACTCCGCGATCTTCAAAATCGGCAATGTTGCTGATGGGCGGTTTGCGCGGTTCAAAAGAACCGAGACCGGCGGCAATGGCCACTACGGGCGCGTTGATTTGCGTGCCCTTGTGAGTGGTGAGCACGAAAGAGCCGTCCTCCAGCCGCTCCAATTTTTCGGCGCGCTCGCCGAGGGTAAAGGAGGGATTGAAAGGCGCTATCTGCCGCATGAGGTTGTCCACCAATTCATGGGCCAGCACAGATGGGTAGCCGGGAATGTCGTAAATCGGTTTCTTGGGATAAATCTCTGCCAACTGCCCGCCGGGCGTGGCCAGCACATCAATGAGGTGGCAGCGCATTTTCAGAAGCCCTGCTTCAAACACTGCAAACAGGCCCACAGGCCCCGCGCCGATAATGGCTATATCTGTCTTGATCATTTTCAAAAATTAATGGCACATAGGCGTATCCTGCATGGTTTCCCAAAATCTAATGTCAGCGGGCGCCGTGAAGTTTAAACCGCGCGCTATAAAAAACAGCGCAAAAGTAACAAGAAATACGGGCAAGAGTTTCCTCACCCGGTTGCGCCAACGCAAACTGATGAACTGCCCGGCCATAGCCACCGCTGCCATCATAGGTACCGTGCCCAGCCCGAACAACGCCATGAAGGCCGCGCCCCCGGCTGTACTGCCGGCTGTAACCGCTCCGGCCACCGCCATATACACCAAGCCGCAGGGCAGCAGCCCGTTGAGCGCGCCGATGCCGAAAAGCGATGCGCTGTCTTGCCTGCGCAGCAGTTTGCCAAGCGTGCACTGCACCCAGGCGTTCAACTGCCGGATGGCCGGCAAGCGCACTAAGCGGCTCTCTAAGTTGATGGAAAACAGGGCAATGATTAAAAACAATACCCCCAGCGCAATAGACATCCAGGACTGAATGCCGGCCAGAAACAGCCCTCTGCCCACCAGACCGATGACGGCGCCCAACAGCGCATAAGTGAAAATGCGCCCGGCATTGTACAACATCACATTGCCCAACGCATGCAGGCGGCTGCCGCGCTGATACGGCAGGGCCAGCGCAATGGGGCCGCACATGCCCACACAGTGCAGGCTGCCCACAATGCCCATGCCGAATGCCGTCCAGAGTACCATTACAATGAAAATTTAGATGGTAATAACCACCTCTTTGTAATAAGATTTACCGCCCGCCTGCCAGTCCACTTTCACCCGCCACAGGCCGGGCTTGAGACCGGTTACGGGCACCGTTTGCCGGTTGTCGTCGCCCGGTTGTACGGCTACGGTAAAATCGCTTTTGCTGTCGGATGGGCAAAAGAAAAAGATTTCGCCGGCAGCCCGGTCCAAGCCGGAAGGAAAAACCAACTCGACCCATTCCTGTGCAATTTGTAGCCGCACGGACAGGTCTTCGGGCAGGTCGCGGCTGTTGGCGAGCTTGTCGTATTGCTGTTGGTAATTCAGGTCGTCGGCGTAATAGTCATCCGATACGAGGCTGTTGTCGTAGGTCGTGGATTGAATGACCACTGCGACCAAAACCACCACAAAAGTGATGTAAAATAAGGCGATGCCTGTTCCCCAGTTGATTTTCATGTTAATCAGTTTTTTAGTAGGCGGTGGGCAGTATGCAGTGTCAAAATTGCACTGCCTACTGCATACCGCCTACTGTTGCCCCCTACCTCGGCGGTCCGAAGAAATTCGTCTTAGTCTTATCTACGAGTTTGTTGTTTGAATACACTTCTATTTTCATGTCGTTTTTGCGGCCTTCTAATTTGTCTTTATCCATGATGATAAAAAACGAGCCTTTGGCAATCTCTCCGGCCTTGGCCGTCGGCGCCGACCCCACGATCTTCAGTTCGCCGCCCTCGTTGAGCAGGCGAAACTCAACCGGTATATCCTGAGTGGTTTTATTGATGACCTCGTAGTTGTACAGGTTGCTGATGCGATTTTCATCTACCTTTTGAAACAACAAACCGGGAGCGCGCAAAACAATGGTCTCCACCTCGGTACGGCTGCTGAGAAATGCAATGTTGAGTATGAGCAGCAGCGCGAGAATAGCGGAATATGCGATGACGCGCGGTGTGAACAATCGCCGGCGTTTTTCCACGATGCCATTGTGGCTGTCGTAGCGGATAAGCCCGCGCGGGCGGCTCACTTTGTCCATCACCTCATCGCAGGCGTCAATGCAGGCGGTGCAGTTTACGCATTCCAACTGCGTGCCGTTGCGAATGTCTATGCCGGTGGGGCAAACGTGGACACAGAGCTTGCAGTCAATGCAGTCGCCGAGCACTTTTTGGGGTGCGGCGGCAGCCTCCGTTACGGAAGCGGCTATATCGGAAACAGGACTACCGGAGGGGCTTTTCTCTTTGCGAATTTTGCCGCGCGGCTCTCCGCGAATGTGGTCGTAAGCAATGACGATGGAGTTGCGGTCCAGCAATACGCCCTGCAAACGGCCGTAAGGGCATATCGCTACGCACACCTGCTCGCGGAGGTAAGTGAAAACAAAGAAAAACGCAAAAGAGAACACAATCATGGAAATGAAGCCGCCGACATGTTGGCTCACCGGTTCAGTAGCAATCAGCACCACCTCGTCCAACCCGATGATGTAGGCCAGAAAAGTATTGGCCACCAACACGGCAATGAGAAAAAAGATACTCAGCTTGGCCGCTTTTTTCAACACCTTGTCGCTTGTCCAGGGGGCCGCGTTGAGCTTGCGTTGAGCGCCGGCATCGCCTTCTATCCAGTATTCTATTTTGCGAAAAACCATTTCCATAAAAATGGTCTGCGGGCACACCCAGCCGCAAAACAGCCGTCCGAATACCACCGTGAACAGTACGATGAACACGATCAAAGTGAGCATTGCCAACCCGAAGAGATGGAAATCCTGTGGCGTAAACAGAATGCCGAACAGGATAAACTTGCGTTCCAATATATTGAAAAGCAGCAGCGGCTCCCCGTTGTATTTCAGAAAAGGCATGCCGAACAAAAACAACAGCAATATGCCGCTGAGCCAGGTGCGCATGTTGGTAAAGCGTCCCTTCGGCTTTTTCGGATAAACCCATACCCGCTTGCCCTTTTCATCCACTGTGGCAATGTGGTTCCGATACTCTTCCGTATCGTAAATGGCTTCTATCGGATCCATGATCTTGTTTTAAAAAAAACTGTTTCTTTTCCGGTGTGCAGTGTGCGGTTTTTCGGTAGGCGGCTTTTGGGTAGGCGGTGTGCGGTAGGCGGCTTTTGGGTAGGCGGTGTGCGGTGTGTGCGGTAGGCGGTGCAAACGTGATACTGCCCACTGCCTACCGCCTACCGCCCACTGCCTACCGCCTACCGCCCACTGCCTACTGCCTACCGCCGACCGCCGACCCCCTCAGTTCTCCGTGTCCTCCGCCGCCGGCTCCGTCGCTGCTTCCGGCTGATACAGTGCTCCTTCCGGCGCTTTGGCGTTGGGCGGGTCGGTGCCTTGCAAGGTGAGGATGTAGCTTCCCACCCGTTGAATATCGGCCGGGCGGAGCAACGTGCTCCAAGCTATCATGTTTGTACCCTGCACGCCATCCCTTATGGTTACAAATAAATTCTTGATATCGCCGCCGTGTATCCAGTAGGCATCGGTCATATTGGGGCCGATGCCGCCTTCACCGGCTGCTCCGTGGCAGGCAAGGCAGTTTTGATCGTAAATGGTTTTTCCCAACGCCAGGTCGTTTTCATCCGTCATGACCACTACATTGGTTTCATCCACTTTATTGGCCTGCCGCGCCAGAAACTTCTCTTTGGCCTCTTCGCCTTTGGCCATTTGAACTTCATACTCATCAATAGAACTTGGGCCGGAGCCGCTAAAGTGGTAATACGTCATATACACCGCCGCAAAAGCAATGGTAATATAAAACATGGCGGTCCACCAGGGCGGCAGGCTGTTGTCGAGTTCGCGAATGCCGTCGTAGTTGTGATCGAGCATGACATCCTGCTCTTTGGCCACCGGCACGGCTTTGGTCCAGCGTTGAATGAACCGTTGCCAGGCGCTCCCCTCCTCTTTTTTCACCTCCTCCAGATAGGATTCGAGACCGTGCTCCCGGTAGATTTTTATCTGTTGCGCCTTCGTGACGGAGTTGAGCAACTGCGAAACGGCAATGACCGCAGCGAGCGTCAGGATGGCAGTAGCGATCAGCGCCGTATTGGCAAATAACCGGGAAAAGAACCCGGAATCTCCGGCAGCAACAGCAGTAGTTTCCTGCGCCCACATCGGCACAGCGATGAACAGCATTGCCGCAAAGGCGATCATGTACTTGAAGCAATTATTTTTCATGGCGATAAGCAATTTCTTGGTTAGCAACAGGATTACCGGTTCCGTCTTCCAACGGCATGTGGGACATCTTGCGGATGTACTCCGGGTTGCGGCGCAGAATGACCGCAGAGGCGATGACAAACAGGACGAAGAAGGTCACCAGCGCCGAAACGCCCATCCAGTTGATATCGCCCGCTCGTTCGAGGATGTATTTGAACATGATGCTTTTATGTTTTTGAAGCGGAGCGCAAGCCGGGCCTGCGCTCCACCGCATTTTTTGAATTAGTTATCAGAAGTCGTTGCCTGTGGCTTGGGCTTGATGTCGGCGCCGAGCCGTTGCAGGTACGCAATGAGCGCCACGATTTCGCGGGTTTCGAGACCGTCGTCCACCACGCCGTCTTTGCGCAGCCGTTGTGCAATCTGCGCGGCCTGCTTCTGGAGATCGTCCACCGCAATGGCCTCGTAGCCGTCGGGATAAGGAGTACCCATCATCTTGAGTACCTTGATCTTATCGGCGGTGTGCGCCGTATTGAGCACGTTGTCAATGAGCCAGGGATAGGCCGGCATAATGGATGCGGGCGACATCGCCTGCGGGCTGAGCATGTGGTTGTAATGCCAACTGTCCTGATATTTTCCACCCTGCCGGTGTAAGTCGGGGCCGGTGCGTTTCGACCCCCACAGGAAGGGCCGGTCGTAGATGAATTCGCCCGACTTGGAGTACTCGCCGTAGCGCTCGGTTTCAGATCGGAAGGGGCGAATCATCTGCGAGTGGCAGCCGACGCAGCCTTCGCGGATGTAGATATCGCGGCCTTCTAATTCGAGCGGCGTGTAGGGCGTTACCGATTCTATTTTGGGTATATTGCTATCAATGAGGAGCATGGGGAAAATCTGCACCATACCGCCAATGAGAATAAGTATGAGGCTGGCCACCAGCATCTGCACGGGCTTGCGCTCAATCCACTTGTGCCAATACTCGCCTTTGTGCGAGGCATGCACTTCGCGTGCCGGCGCTTCGGCTTCTTCACTGCCCAGAAATGAACCGGATTTGGCTGTTTTAATCAAATTGTAAGCCATGACGAACACCCCGGAGAGGAACATGAGGCCGCCCAAAGCGCGCGCCGCATAGAACCAGCGAAGTTGGGTCACCGTCTCTAAAAAGTTGGCATATTTGAGGAAGCCGTCGGGGGTAAACTGCTTCCACATGAGCGCTTGCGTCCAGCCGGCCCAATACATCGGAACGGCGTAAAATAAAATGCCCAGCGTACCGATCCAGAAGTGGGCGTTGGCCAATTTGGTGGAGTAGAGCTGCGTACGGTACATGCGCGGGATGAGCCAATAGATGATGCCGAACGTGAGAAAACCGTTCCAACCCAATGCGCCGACGTGAACGTGGCCGATGGTCCAGTCGGTATAGTGACTGATGGCGTTCACGGATTTAATAGACAACATCGGGCCTTCAAACGTAGCCATACCGTAGGCCGTGATGGCCACCACGAGGAATTTGAGCACCGGGTCTTGCCGCACGCGGTCCCAGGCGCCGCGCAAGGTGAGCAAGCCGTTGAGCATACCGCCCCAGGAAGGCGCAATGAGCATGATGGAAAACACCGTGCCGAGCGATTGCGCCCAGTCGGGCAGCGAAGTATAAAGCAAGTGGTGCGGGCCGGCCCAGATGTAGATAAAAATCAAGGCCCAGAAGTGGATGATGGAGAGTTTGTACGAATACACCGGACGGTTGGCCGCTTTCGGCATGAAGTAGTACATCAGTCCCAGATACGGTGTGGTGAGGAAGAACGCCACCGCATTGTGGCCGTACCACCATTGTATCAGGGCATCCTGTACCCCTGCGGCTACCGGATAGCTTTTCCACAAGGTCACCGGTACTTCAATGCTGTGAAAAACGTGCAGCACCGTCACCGTCACCCAGGTGGCAATGTAAAACCATATTGCCACATAGAGGTGGGTTTCGCGGCGCTTGATGATGGTCATAAACATGTTGATGCCGAACACAATCCACACTAAGGCAATGGCGATGTCAATGGGCCATTCCAACTCTGCATATTCGTGCGAACTGGTGATGCCGAGCGGCAATGTGACCGCCGCTGCGAGGATAATGGCCTGCCAGCCCCAAAAGTGGATATTGCTCAGGGCCTTGCTCCACATCGGCGTTTTGAGCAGGCGCGGCAGAGAGTAATACACGCCCATAAAGATGCCGTTGCCTACAAATGCAAAAATGACCGCGTTGGTGTGCAGCGGCCGGATGCGTCCGAATGTCGTGTAGGGAATGCCGAAATTGAGTTCGGGCCAGATAAACTGCAAGGCCATCAAAAGCCCTACGAGCATGCCGATGATTCCAAACAAGACGGAAGCAATGATGAATTTTCTGACGATCTCATTATCGTACTGAAATCTCTCTACTTGTGCCATCAGGTAAATGTTTTAATTATTGTTTTCCGTTTTTTCTTCTTCCGGTTTGTCGTCAAAAAGCATGCGCACCGAAGGCGTGTAGTCGTCGTCGTACTGCCCGCTGCGCACCGCCCAAAAAAAGGCGGCCAAAAAGCCAAGGGCTATGATCAGACTGAGAAGAATGAGAAAAAAAATGGCCTTCATTGGATGCTGTTTTGAAATCGGGTGCAAGATATTTCAAGCCCGATCCGGCCCCGGATGACATCGATCAGAGGGCAGGGTGATTTTTGTCATCGCAATGTCAGGTGGGAGGTGCTGATTGTTGATGTGGCCTCGCACTTCTGAAATTTAAAATCAACACTCATCAATCTAAAATAAAAGTCAGATTGTTGATTGCTGAATTCAGATTATTGAAGTTCCGCACACTTAACCCACTCCGCTCCCGCCCGCTATTGCTATCTTTGCCGCCGTTTCAAATCGGCGACATACCATGACCACCCAACCTTCTCTTGCAGACATAGAGCAATTCATTGCCGGCAAAGACTGGTGGAAGCTCAAGGAGTATCTCAAGCATCTGCCGGCCGTGGAGATCGCAGAATTGCTCGAAGACATGGACCCCCAACCGGCTGTAGTCGTATTTCGTCTCTTGGTGAAACCCAAAGCTGCCGATGTGTTTTCCTACCTCAGCTACAATAAAGGAATAGAACTCCTCAAGACCTTCTCCACTAAGCAGTTGAGCGATGTAATGGACAATCTCGAACCCGACGACCGGGTGGCCTTTATGGAAGAATTGCCGGGGCATCTCACCCTCACCATCCTCAATGTGCTGAAACCCGAAAACCGGGAGCAGGTGCAAAAACTCCTCGGATACCCGGAGGAGAGCGTGGGCCGTCTGATGACCACCAAGTTTGTACGCCTCAAATCGGATTGGACCATCGAACGCAGCATGACGCACATCCGGGTGTATGGCAAACAGGCCGAAACCCTCAACGTCATTTATGTGGTGGATGAAAAGGGCAAGCTCATTGACGACTTGCGCATACAGCAACTCATCCTGGCGGAACCGCACCTCAAAGTAGCAGATGTGATGGACCATACCTTCCAGGCACTGAGCGCTTTCGACGATCAGGAAGCCGCCGTGAAGATGTTTAGCAAATACGACCGCGTGGCCTTGCCCGTGGTGGATTCGGACGGTGTGCTCATCGGCATCGTCACCGTGGACGACGTGATGGATGTAGCCGAAGAAGAGGCTACGGAAGATATGCAGTTGATGGGGGGGATGAATGCCTTAGACGACGACTACTCGCAAACGGGCGTCCTGGAGATGGTGCGCAAACGGGTAGGCTGGCTGATCATGCTGTTCCTGGGCCAAATGCTCACGGTGACGGCGTTGGCCTCCTTTGAAGGCGCGCTGGCCACAGCGGCTATTCTGGCCTTTTTTGTGCCGATGATTATATCCAGCGGCGGCAACTCCGGTTCGCAGGCCGCTACGCTCATCATCCGCGCCCTGAGCACCGACGATATTCAGCTAATAGATTGGAAAAAAGTGCTGGGGCGGGAATTAGTCTCCGGGTTGTGGCTCGGCGGCATCATCGGCATCCTGGGCAGTGGGGTTATAGCATGTTGGATGATGTTGCGCGGAGAGCCGTTTTCGCTGTCGCTTGTATTGCAGGCGCTGACCGTAGGAACAAGCCTCATCGGCGTGGTTATTTTCGGCAACCTGAGCGGCGCTATGCTGCCCTTTCTCATGTCGAAGCTGGGCCTCGACCCCGCCGTGACTTCCGCGCCCTTCGTAGCTACCTTGGTGGACGTCACCGGCATCCTCATTTATTTCAGCGTTGCCTCCATCCTGCTTCGGGGCGTTGTTTTGTAAAATAACCGGACAGTAGCAAATATAAGGGAAAACTCTATTTTTGCGCCACAGTTCGGGGAAAAGATGCAACGATTCAATCTTACCCGGCGCTCTATATATTATCGCTCTAACCAAATAATTTTTTCAAACATGATCATCGGCGTTCCAAAAGAAATCAAAGACAACGAAAACCGCGTAGCCCTTACGCCTGCCGGCACCCGCGAATTGGCTAAGCGCGGCCACACCGTACTCATTCAAGCCTCCGCCGGCTTCCAGAGCGGCTTCCCCGACGAAGCGTACATTGAGGCAGGCGCTACCATCATCCCCACGGCCGAAGAGGTATTTCAAATGGCGGAGATGATTATGAAGGTAAAAGAACCGATTGCACAGGAATATCCGCTCATCCGCCCCGATCAGCTCGTTTTCACCTACTTCCACTTCGCCTCCTATGAGCCGCTCACCAAAGCCATGATTGACAGCGGCGCCGTGTGCTTAGCCTACGAAACCGTGGAACTCACCGACCGCTCGCTGCCCCTGCTCGTGCCCATGTCGGAAGTAGCCGGCCGCATGGCCATTCAGGAAGGCGCCAAATATTTGGAAAAACCGGCCATGGGCCGCGGCGTCCTGTTGGGCGGCGTACCCGGCGTAGAACCGGGCAAAGTATTGGTATTGGGCGGCGGCATCGTAGGCACGCAGTCGGCCAAAATGGCGGCCGGCCTCGGCGCGCAGGTCACCATCCTCGATGTGAGCCTGCCCCGCATGCGCTATCTCAGCGACGTGATGCCCGCCAACGTCATCACCATGTATTCCAACGAATACAACATCCGCCGCCTCATCCGCGACCACGACCTCATCGTCGGCGCCATCCTCATACCCGGCGCCAAAGCGCCCAAACTCATCACCCGCGACATGCTCAAGGAAATGCGCCCCGGCACCGTTATGGTGGACGTAGCCATTGACCAGGGCGGCGCCTTCGAAACCAGTCACCCCACCACCCACGCCGACCCCGTCTATATCATTGACGAAGTGGTACACTACTGCGTAGCCAACATGCCCGGCGCCGTACCCTATACCTCTACCATCGCGCTCACCAACGCTACCCTGCCATACGCCATTGACCTGGCCAACAAAGGCTGGAAACAAGCCTGCCGCGACAATCCGGCCCTCAAACTCGGCCTCAACGTGCTCGGCGGAAAAGTGGTGTATGAAGGCGTAGCCGAAGCGTTCAATCTGAGCTACACGCCGGTAGAGGAGGTGATGTAGGAAAAGAATGGGGCAAATGGGATCACTCTTTCCCATTTGCCCCGTTTCTTTTCAATTCTTAATGAAATATACCGCTGCAATCAACGCAATATCCGCCCCTCTTTCTGAAACTCCTTTTTGATGCCCTCATATAAATCGCTGAAGAGAATCTGCTCGTCGTGACGATCTAAAGCGCGCAGACAGGCGTATTGTACGATGTTGATGATTTCGCCTCCGGTGATTTCATACCGTTGGGCTAAGGAGGAGAGGTTTATGTCGCCGGCCAATTTCACCTTTTTCGGGAAAGCCTTTCGCCACAGGGCCAGACGCTCATCAAAGCCCGGCACGGGGAAATAGATGATGGACTGAAAGCGTCGGCTGAAAGCGTCGTCAATGTTGCTTTTGAAATTGGTGGCTAATATGACCAGCCCATCGTACAGTTCCACGCGCTGCAGGAGGTAGGAGACTTCCTGGTTAGCGTATTTGTCGTGGGCGTCGCGCACGTTGGTGCGCTTTCCGAAGAGCGCGTCGGCTTCATCGAAGAAGAGCACCCAGTCTTTGTTTTCCGCTTTCGCAAATAGATTGGCCAGATTTTTTTCGGTTTCGCCGATGTACTTGGAGACGACCATAGAAAGGTCAATGCGATAAACATCCTTCCCTGTGTATTTGCCCAACAGAGAGGCCGTGAGGGTTTTGCCCGTGCCGGGCGGACCGTGAAACAGGGCGCGGTAGCCGGGCTTGAGTTTGCGGCGCATGCCCCAGTCGTCCATCAGGGTATCGCCGTGTTTAATCCATATCTCCAACTCCCTGATCTGCTGCAAAGTATCGGGATGCAAAACCAAGTCGTCCCACTCCAATTCCGTTTCTATGCGCTGTGCGGGAAACGTCAGGCTGAAGCGCGGGGCCGCCACTTTGCCGGTCGTGAACAACTCCACATACTCCTGCGAGAGGATGATGCGACCGCTCATGCGCGGTTCGCCTTCGGGCACGTCTTCGAGCCAAAGGATGCGTTTTTTGGCAAAGAGATGGTCTTCACTGAAAAGGTGCTGCACTTCGACCCTCTTTTCCATGTCCTCACCTGCGAGGAGGAAAAGTACCGTTTCGCCGGTGGGCAAAAAGCCGCGGAAGTTTTTGCCGCGCGTGCCGCCGAGCTGGGGAAAATCGCCGGCCTGCGGAAGGGCTGCCGCAATGACGCGATCGTAAAAGTCAGGCTGGAGGTGCGGAGCGAGGGCGAGCAGGAGGAGGGTTTGTTCCGTTTCCGCTATTTCGTTGTGCCGAAAAAAGTGCCCCAAAGGCGTATGCAAATCTTCCTCCCCGAAATGAACGACGAGGCCGTTTTCGCTGAATCCGCCGTCGCCGGCAAACCAGGATTTGATGCGCGCGGCGATGAAGGCGTCAATATCCTGTAGAATATCGTTGAGGATGGTTTGCACGTTTCGGAAAATGATTTTTTTTATCAAATCGGCCCCTTCTGCAATGTTTCACGCCAAGTCAGCAAACTTGCCGAGATGCGCCCGGTTTCAGTAGAAAACAACAATTGAAGATCGAGAAAGTAGCTGTCATTTGATCCGGGATGATCGCAATCGACAAAGCCTCTTCTATCGGGCAGTTGATAGTGCAAATCTACGGTATCTCTTGGGATGTTGATCAAGTTCCGGTGCAAAACAATTCGCAATGAGGTGTCGGTTTGAATCAGGGTATTGTTTACGCGGACAAAGTCATTTTTCCAGTTACTGAAGTCATGGCCTACACTCCCTGTGATGAGGTGAATTTGTTCAAAATACGCTTTCGGCAGGTCTTTCCCTTTGCCCCATTGCAACTCAACAGAAAGGGTTGTTTGCGTACTGTCTAATGTATTGACAGTCATATCTCTAAAGGTTGGTTCACCATTACAGGTATCCTTCGTGCAGGCTGAAAACGGGCAAATTGCAAGGTATAGAAGCCCGACCAGTATTTTTCGAACCATGTCCTAAAAGTTGTAAAACGTGAATTGATTGACTGCTACCGTTTTTTCACTTCATTTACGTAAATTTCGTATAGGGGCAAATCCGCCGCAGTACCGCTTCCCCAGGAAGGGGTCATTCCGTTCTTTATTTTATAATAATCTTCCAGAATATCTCCTTGTTGTTCCAGGTTGAAGGCTGATATCCCCTTGTTTTTATTTGCCTCCAGGGCAGGAATTCCACCATAATTATACCCTCCGGCCTTTTGCGCATGGATCGCGCGCGGCATGTACATAGCGCCCATTTTTTGGTACTGCCATACATGGGTGAGTTCATGAATCAATAGCTCAGGCGATACGGTTCCCCAGTTGTTAATGGTATGAAAACTGACGTAAGCCCTTTTCGTCCAAGATGGCCCCAGAATGGCGCGCTCATCCACTCTCACAAGGTTGTAGTCAATGCTATTGCCGAATACGGTTTTCGCAACAGCAATTTCTGCCCCTGTGAGCGGCCGGGTATTAAATTTTACAAAATCCATCAATGTCTCGTACATTTCTCCAATGCCCAATGTTTCCAATCCATAAATGGCAAATTCTCCAAGCCAGTATCCGAATTCTTTCCAGGTTGCGGCTTTTCCCAAGGATTTCCACCAGCTCAGCGACCAGGGTTTTAGGCTTTTTACGCCTTCCCACAATTGGTTTCCCAGTCGTCTCAACCGGGCCGGGAAGCTGGTGATAAACCGTTTAATCCGGTGATAAATACCCAAGGTTTTTTCCCACATTTTACGGCCGAACCATTTCAGTCCTTTCCAGACAGATTTGGCGCCTTTAGCAATCTTCCCCCCCAGCCATTTGAAGCCTTTTGCCACACCCTTTGCACCCGATGCTACTTTTCCACCCACCCACTTCGCTGCTTTTTTTATCTTTCTCCCCAACTTTTTGAAAAAACCCTGAACCTGAGGTACTTTTTGAGAGCCTCCTCCCTGCTGCACCACATGTGTCAGCTCATGGGCCAGCAAGCGTTTGCCCTGGGAGCTTTCGGGGCGAAATTTCCCGGAATTGAAATACACATCCCGCCCGTGCGTGAATGCCTGAGCGCCCAATGTCTTATTCATCTGTATGGCCTCTGTATCGGTGTGTATGCCGACCCCGCCGAAGTCCACCCCGAAGGCGGTTTCCATTTCCGAACGGGCTTTTCCGGGCAGCGGCCTGCCCCGGCCTGCTTTTTCATGAATGCGATTGCCTAAACGAGAACTTACCGTTTTGGCGCCTGGTTCCACCTTCATCTGTACGGGTTCTTCTTCCTCTTCTGCCTGCATTTGAACCGGTTCCTCCTCCTCTTCTGCCTGCATTTGAACCGGCTCTTCTTCCTCTTCTGCCTGCATTTGAACCGGTTCCTCCTCCTCTTCTGCCTGCATTTGCAACGGTTCCTCCTCCTCTTCTGCCTGCATTTGCACCGGTTCCTCCTCCTCTTCTGCCTGCATTTGCACCGGTTCCTCCTCCTCTTCTGCCTGCATTTGCAACGGTTCCTCCTCCTCTGTCTTCATTTGCATCGGCTCCTCCTCTTCTTCTGTCTGCATTTGTACCGGTTCCTCCTCCTCCTCTGTCTTCATTTGCACCGGCTCCTCCTCTTCTTCTGTCTGCATTTGTACCGGTTCCTCCTCCTCGGAAGCTGCCTCTCGTTGCACATCCGGCTTTTCCTGTACTAACTTGTCTTTTTCCATACGGGCCTCGGCAGTGCCGAGCTTTTCGTCCTCCACGGGCGTCGCCAGAGAAGTGCGCTGTATGGCGCTGATGGATTGCTTTTGCACCGCAGGTACCTGGCCCCGGCCGCCCACGACCTGTTCCGCTACGGCATCGGCTTCCTGTTCATACTTATCTCCCGGTTGGCCGATGGCTAATTTAGGCTGGAAAAACGGCTGCTCTGCTTTGGCTTGCGCCGGAGCAGGCGAGAAGAATGGCTGCTGCTCGCTTTCCCCCGAATGGGAATTGCGATGGCGGCGGGAACGGCGAGTGCTCGTTGTTTTCACATCATACAGATTTTGAATAACTCATATTGATTATCAAGGCGCCCCTATCAGAGACTTCGCTCAAGGGACACTAACCGTTTCAGCACTTCGTTAGCGAGGAACATGTAGTCCTCCGCTCCGTTAGAGGCCGGCTCGAAGGCAAAAACATCCTGTCCGGCGGCCTGCGCCTGCGCCAGAGTAATATTGGTACGGATGTAGGTGTCGAATAGCCAACCGGGATAGCCGGCGTCTAATTCTTCGCGGATTTGCTGGTGCATCTTCTTGCGGGGGTCGTAGCGGGAGAGCAGCAATCCGAGAATCTCCATCCGGCGGTTGAGCGTGCGCTGAATGAGGTCGAAGTGGCGCTTGAAGCTTTGCAAACCCTTCAAAGGCAAAAATTCGGCCTGTACAGGCATGATGACATAATCGCTGGCCACCAGCGCGTTCACGGTAAGCAAACCGATAGCGGGCGGGCAGTCGAGCAGGATGTAGTCGTACTCGGCTTGCAACGGCTCCAGCATCCGCCGCAGCAATTGCTCCCGGCCATAGACGCTGACCAATTCCAGTTCTGCCCCGGCCAGTTCCAAAGAAGCGGGCACGAGCCGCAGTCCGCCGCAGGTCTGCACGATGTCGGCCAAACGGGCGGTCTGCCCCTCCATCTCCTGACGCAACAGATGGTAGAGGCTCGGCTCTACGTCGTCACCCAATCCGAGGGCCTGGGTGAGATTGGCCTGCGGGTCCAAATCCACCAATAATACGGTTTTGCCCATTTGCTGTAAAGCGGCAGCAAGGTTGATAGCGGTGGTGGTTTTGCCGGAACCTCCCTTTTGTATGGCGAGGGAAATCGTCTTCATATCATTACCCCAGTGTACCGTTAAAATAGAGGCGCGCTTTGCGCCAGACGCTTCCGGCTACTTTTCTGCCCAATTCCCTGCCTTGCAGGTCTCCTTCTTCAAAGTGGATACCGCCGTATCGCCGCGACCATCCGGCCTGATTGGCGGCGTCCTGGAGGGTAGGCCAACTGAGCGTCACATCTTTGGCCGGGGTACATTCCGGCTCAATAACGGGGCTTTTCGCAGGGAAGGTAATGCTTTCCCCATAGGCGTTGTTGCAACAAAAACTAGTGATGATTTCTGCCGTGGCCCGGCTAAAGGTACTATGCCCCGACGGATACTCTGCGAACGGAGGGGTGAACAGCAAAAAAGGCCACCATCCCTCGCCCTCCATCGTAACAGCACCGCGGCAAGGGCCGCCCCAGGCACTAAAATGGATTTCATCGTACAATTCCCGAATGGCCGAATCGGGTCTTGCATAATCATAATATTCTTTGGCATCCCAACAGGCAATGGAGGCATCGAGCAGGGCGTTAGTCAGCACAAAAAACATCCCAATTACATTGGTATCGTTAAACCGGTTTTTGACGGCGATGTAATTGGCAATGCGACAACACTGTGCCGGCGGTACGGTCCAATAGCCATAGCCTGGCGTATAGGTCGCTTGTTCAAACTTGTCCTCATGCATGCCGGCCCAATACTCTGCGATGAGCTTCTGCTCGTCGGTGAGACAAGCGCTGATTCGGATGATCTCCTCCATCTGGCATTTGAATTTGGCGCTGTTGAGCGCAGCAGGCGCCGGCGGCCGAAATTGCCCGCCCCACTCCAGCGCGAAGGGCCGCACCAAGCCCCAATGCGGCGTGAGGAACTTCTGCGGTTTGCGCTTGTCATCCAATTGAGGCTGCCATTTTCCCACATCAGCAAGCGGCTTTTTCGGAGGAGCGATATTTACCGGTTTATAGCCGGTGTAGTCGGCATAACTCGCTGTTGAAGCCGCGCCGTCGCCCCGCCGGTATTCGACGATCAATTTGGCAGCCAGATTGCCGATGCCCTGCGGTTGGGTTACATCCAGTGTTTGCTCTGACGTGTCGCAACCGGTATCCTTCATCAGGTCGGAAATTTGCTGCCGGAGATCATCCGGCAAATTTGTTCCGAACAGTTCTTCCATCACGCGGTAGGCCGCCATGCTGAAGGCTATTTCCCGATTTTGTTGCGTATGTTCTAATTCCGGGCGCTTGAGCCGGGCGCCGGTCGTCGTGCTCACCTCTTTGCCCGTTCGGTATGCGGTCCAGGCATCGTACATGGCAGTATGTACCATAGCCAACGCACGCGCAGCAATGGTGGGCGGCATTTTGGCGTAGTAGAGGGCCGCACAGGCGAGACGATTCCAGCGCAAGGCTAAGGGAGGGTGGTAAGCAGTTGACATGATTGCGGTTTTTATGGTGGTGATAAGTGGGTTGGCGGGAGAACGGATGAATGTCGAAAAGAGAAAAGAGGGTTATTTAATAAAATTAATTAGAAACTGAATTTTCCAAAATCACTATGAACTCATTAAAGCTATTAGCAATAAAATAGGTTTTATTCAATTTACCATCAATCTCTTGGCTATCCCAAAAATAAACCTTCCCCTTTTCATTCCCTCTCG
Organism: Saprospiraceae bacterium; assembly: GCA_019638385.1. Classification (GTDB taxonomy): domain Bacteria; phylum Bacteroidota; class Bacteroidia; order Chitinophagales; family Saprospiraceae; genus UBA2329. The sequence continues at coordinate 23,967 of JAHBTW010000002.1, forward strand.
TTTGAATACATACTAAACTACTACCACCGACCAGCGCTATTGGAAAAAAACCTCGCGGTAAAATTGATTTATTAAGCTGGATATTATAGGCAATGTCGAAATAGACATTGCTATTCTTACCCAAAAACCTTTCAACACTTATTTCTTCCGACCAATTTCCATCTATAATCTTGAAAAAACCCAATGTTGGCATACCTCCATTAATTTTTAGCATAAAATCTCTATATTGATTTGGAATCTTTAAGGGTAACCTCCTCTCATATTCTTTTAATGATTTTTCAGAAAGCAATTCGCCTTGATTCTTAATTTCAATTTTCATATTAAAAATTTTAAAGAGTCCCTAAGTGTTTGATTACCCATACACCGCCAGAGTGTGGTGTAGCAGTTGAGTGGTGTATATCTCTTGGAACCAAGAGCATTGTTTTTCTGTCTTGGTGATGATGCCATGTGTGTACTGGATGTTCTTCATATCTGTCATAACCAGCAGCAACATTTGCGTTGCCAAAGTCTCCATCCGGTTCAGAATAATTTCGGTTACCTTTCATATTTATAGTAACGATTTTAATAGCATAGGGACTATAATCTGGAAATCCCAGTGAATTATACCTAACGCCATTAGGATACTTATCTTTTAATGGGTTTTCTGCAAATTTCAAAACTTTCCCTCGATATGAAGAATTTATTGGGGGTGATAAACTAACTAATTCTCTAAGCGTTTTCGGCTTCTTTATTACTGTTCTTTGCACATACTCAAAATCCCAAGTCGCCCCCCCATCTATTATCGTAATTGACTGGAAAGCCGTCGGGTGGTCTCTTTGAACATCTGCCACTATCTGATTGGCATCTTCCCTTGTCACTACTCCATCACCAATTTTTTGCTCCGCCTCACGGTCTATCTTACCCAAAGCCGCATTCAGTTCAGCAGGATTGCTCGGCGCCTCCGTTGCTTGGTCTGGGCCTAGCTGCTCCCCCTGCACCTCTGCCTTCCCCTTCCCAGGCACCTGCTCGTTCCTATCCCCGATATCCACATTAAAGTTCCAGGTAGTGCGGCCATCCACGACCCGAATGCTCTCGATGACGGGATGATTCTGCGGCACAGCATGGGCGATGGCATCGGCATCGGAGCGGTTCATCTTGTCCTGATCGTTGGCACGAGCGGCCACTTGGGCGTTCAGGTCTTGCATGGCGGCGGCCAACAGGCGAGTGCGCTCGGCCTCGCTCATGATGGGCACTTGTACCATGTTGTTGCGGTTGTTCTGAGCGGCGTGCTGTACGAAAACAGTGACGTTCTCGTCGGAGCGGTCCTCAATCCTTACCGTGTCAAGGGCGTATTTCTGCTTGATGTGGTTGATTTTGGTCTGTACCACATTGAAGGTATTGGCTCTACCACGGGTCTGGTCGGCAAGGTCTCCAATTTCACCGAGGCCCCGCATGTATCGTTGCTCGTTGGGCAATTGGGTGAGGTCTTCCCTCCGTTGGCCGGGCAAGCCTTCTCCGCCTTCCTGCAGTTCAGGTTCCCCTTGCAAATTGCCGCCGCCTTCCCCATCCTGCCAAGTACCAGCTTCGTCACGGTCGCCCCCTTGGCCTCGGCCCGGCGGCGGCTCGGCCATCACATCAGAAGTGAACTTGGCAGGATCAAATTCTACGGGGGTGAACGACAATTCAGGTGCATCGTCGGAGCCTACAAGCCAAGCCACATCTGCCCCTATTCCCATACTGTCGCCAATCGGGTATTCAACGGAACCAAATGGCCAGTCCCAACGGTCGTCGCTAGCAGGCGACCACCACGGGGCATCCAGTTCTACGAAGAAACCTCCATTGAGCATGAGGAATAGTTGCGCAGCAGCCTCGAAGTGACCTCGCAGCCATGCCTCGCCGACCTTGCCGCCTGCCTCGCCCGCTCTTTCGACATATTCGAATGTGGGCTGTGCCTCAGCATAAGCCCGCAGACCCGCCGCAGCCGTCACGTTCAATCCAGCTTTGATGTCGTGCCCCAGCAAGGTGACACCCACCCCGCCCTCTGCCTCCAGACCGAGGATGGCAAAGGCATTGATGTTGAGCACACCTGTGATGGAAAAATGTTGGAGTACGGATGGGTCGGTGGAGTAAGTGCCTTCAAAACGGATGTTACGCAGTACGAGCGGCCCGAAGCCGGCATTGATGAATAATCCGATGCTTCCAAAGAGGAACACTTGGCCTACGAGTGGGACGCCGTAACCTGCCCTGATTTCAAAATCCACCAACTGGATGCGCTTGCCACGCTGCTCCATCAGTTCCACCTCGTTGGGCACGGTGATTTCCCCAACTACAGTGACGTGGCCTTCGGCATCCACACCGATTCTGGCCGTGCCAACCAACCAAGGAGTAATAGTAGCAGTGACTTCGCCCCACCCCACCAACACTTGGTTTTGTGGCGTTTTAGGCCGTGCTGCACCTTCCTCTGCGGCCTGTTGTTGTCCCTCCACGGTCTGCACGCCGAGGGCGGCATGCATCATCTCGGTTGCCCGGCTGCGTTCCGTCACTAAAAGGGTGATGGCCCCGCTGAATTTCTCGGATTCTATCCTGCCAGTACCCTGAATTGTTACGACGCCCTCTTGGTACTCTACGATTATCTCTGCCTGTACGTTGGCAAGATTGGCCTGTATCTGGCCCCTGCCACTTAGTTGTCCATCCTCGCCCCTTGCCAAATTGAAATCCCCTTCTGCAAGACCTCGCAAGCTGACATGGGAGGTTAAGTTGAACGTGAATGATTCGCCGGCTATTCCAATGCCCCCCCCGGCTTGCAAGTAACCGTCAATGTTGGTGGATAACTGAGTGACCTGAAAAACCAGACGGCCTTGCTCGAAGCGGTTTTGTATGCTGCCACCCGGCACTTGGATGGCACTCAAACCAAGGAAACCCATCTCTTGCATCCGTTCGTTGAATCCCCGAATCAAACCAAGGACGTTCCCAACTGGCGTTTCTCCCATTTTTATACTGAGAAAGCCAACGGTCTGTTGCTGCTCATTCCATGCTTCCAACACAAGGATAGGCGTGACACCCGCATTGCGAAGCGGATTTAGGAAGGAGAAGCCTCTGGCTTGAAGGTATCGCTTGTTCAAATGGGTAGCCAGCCTGTACCTGCCCATACCTCCTTCCGTGGCCCTCCGATTAATGGTAATGCCTATTGTCCCCTCATAGTCGTTACCAATCTTGACTGGAATATCCTCGACTCTATTATGCCGGATTGTGTCTAAATAAGCTTGCCACTCTGTGGTAGGTTCAAACCGATGGGTAATGTCCAATGAGGTCGTTGGCTTGGTTGGATTGGCGGCGGCAGTAGATGTTGTTGTAGGTGCATTAGTACTCGGAGCAGTAGTCACCTGCCTCTGTACTGAATTGCTTTTGCTCGCCCCCTGCTGCACGGTATGCGTCAGCTCATGCGCCAGTAGCCCCTTACCGCTCGATGACCCTGGGTCGTACTTCCCTTCGTTGAAATAAATATCGTTCCCGTGCGTGAAGGCTTGAGCACCGAGGTTGTTGCTGAGCTGTGCAGCGGCGCTGCCCGTGTGTACCCGCACGCCGGAGAAGTCGGCGCCAAAGGCGCTTTCCATGCCAGAGCGAGTCTCCTTGGGCAGTGGTTGGCCGCCGCCTTTAGTGCTATTCAATTGGCTTTCGAGGCCGGAGGTAGCGGCAGATTCCGAGTCGGATTTGGCCTGTACGGAATTGTCTTCCGGTGGCTCGGCGGCGCTCTCGAATATTGGCTTCATCTGGAACTGCTCCTCCTCGCCCGGCTCGTCCATTTTCTGGAGTTGCTCCTCTTTCTCGCATTCGGCGCATTTGGGCTGGAGGGTGGCAGATGGCGGATAGAAAGTTGTTGTCAGCGGTTTGGTTTGCACATCCGGCTCCGCTTCGCTCTCGAAGATGGGTTTTCGCTGGAGGGATGGTTGCTGGTTTATACTGAGCGAAGTCGAAGCATTGGTTTCCGGTTGATTTGGCTCAGCCAGGCGCTGTACCACCTGATCGGCGACGCTATCCGCCTCCCTTTCATACTTATCTCCCGGCTGCCCGATTTTTAGCTTGGGCTGTATGTTGGGTTTGTTGAAGAAAGGTTTGCGCTGAATGGCATCGCTGCCACGCGAGGAGAAAAAAGCCGCATCGTTTGCAGCCGAGGCTTCGCCTGCCTTTTCCGTCTGGAAGAAAGGCGTTTGTTGCTCCTCACTTTTCGCCTGAAAAACGTTGGAACTATTGCCGGCCTTGGGTTCGGCGGCTTTCATTAAAGACCATTCGGTGATTCAACTGGCAAAAGAATCTATGAATATTCGCTCACTTAATTTCTCCGATTTTATGTGTATCAATAAAATCCAATATTCCGGCGGTAATCTTACTCCTCCCCTTCATATTCTCTTCTAAGTTTATTGTGCCAATCCTGTATTGAGTATTTAAGGCGTACAATGAACTCGACAATAATATCAGCTCGTCTTTCAATAAATCAGTATCGGAAGTCCGCGTATTCAGAAATGCCAAAATTTCTTGTATGGCTTTTGAATCTTTCCCTTCCGATAACTCCTTTTTCACACCTTCAATATCAATTTTTTTAGACTTATCGTCATAAGTTGAAAGGTTGATGGGAATAATACTGCTAAGTTCTTCATTAAGCCAACTAAACCCCAATACAACAAATAATGCAGAAATGATAATATAGGAAACCAAAAAAAAGGCTTCGTCGTATATGCCCAAATAGCTGTCCACTTTGTAAAAAAACATTGTAGATTGACCCACCAAGGCTGCTATAATAACAATTGCAGAAATTATACTTATCGGAAAAAAGTCTCGCTTATTGAATGTTCTGTACAATGAAACGCCTAACATACTGAGTGTAAGTGAAGAAAAACCAAAGTTAATGCCATCAGATGCCAGCTTATTCGTATTATCTAATATAGGAAGTAGAACAAGTAGTCCTATTGTAACAAATCCGGTAGATACCATCCATATCGTTTTATTCTTTTTGTTGTGCATCCAATGAAATCCATGATCAAAAAAAGGTAAAGACCATAGAAAAAATAAATTATTGATAGAAGAAAAGACGGAATTAAATACGGTTATTTCAAAAAAAACCAACACACTTAAGCCTCCCCACATCAACAGGGCAGCAGATATAAGAAGCAGGCCAAAGTCCGGACTTTCTTTTTTCTTATCAAATATTTTTTTAAAATAAAATTGCCATATAAAAAACAATATAAGTGTAATAATTAAATTAGAAACAGCGTGGCATAATCGTCTAAATTTATCAACCCCATCCTGTATCAGTATTATTTTGTTAGATTTACCAGATTTAGTTTTTACAATTTCAAGAAATTGCTCATTATCTAGTTTTCTGATCCAGAAATCTTCATCAAAATGACCAGGAAATAAAAACCGACCTAAACTATCACTCATTAAAGTATCATGGCGCATTTGATTCCGCTGAATTTCAATCAGACCTTGTTCTATTTTTCCATCAGAGGTCCTGACAAGTGTCAGGTAAAACCCAGCAATAGAGTCCTGATTTTCAGTCTGTCCTACCAATGCTACATAAGAAAGCTGTAGTATCAGGTAAAGCCCGGCCCGTATTCTACGATTGATCATTCCTTTAGGTATAATTGTGAAAAATGACTTCCATTTTGTAGATCAGGCATTCATAAGAATGTACTTGCGCTATTCACCCCCACTCCACCCGCAGCATCTCCTTCATCCAGGGCAGTTTCACCATTCCCAAGCCCCAGGGCAGTCGGTTGAGCAGGATATCAATGGTTCTGCGTTCCACGATGAGTACCCAGGCGTCGGGGCGTTTTTCCAACTTGCCTTCGCGTTGCAGGAAGCCTTCCCGCAGACCGTCGGGAGAGGTATTGCCCAAAGCCCCCCAGTGTCGGATGGCCGCTTCGAGCAGAGCGACAGCTTCGGCGCGTTCGTTTTCATACAGCGTCACCGCTTGGGCGATGGGGGCGGTAAGGGGCAATCCGCAGAGCACCTTGGGCAGCAGGAGTTGGAACTCCGGCGCCTTCTCTACGCCGGCGGCCAGAAAGTGCAAGAGATGTACCGCCCGCACTTGCGCGCTGAAATTGACAAATGCCTTTTCTTGCGTAAAACCCAGCGTTTGGAACAACGTCGAAAAAAAAGGATGCAGCAACACCAATCCCGCAAAGGATATATAATTCACGCCCCCTGCGGAAGGCTCCGCGTCCGGATGCAAGGGCGCAGCTTCGTCAATGACAGACAAAGCGTTGCGCAGGTCGGCAGGCAAGGCGTCTTCCTCAGCGGAAAATACGCCTGTATTTGTGTTTGGCGAGAGCGAAGCCGTATCGGCCGGCAGTGCGGGAGCAGCGGCTGGCTCGACAAGTATTTCGGTATCGGTGACTTTGGTCAATTCTTCTCGGATTGCCCGCCGGACTTTCGTCGGCACGTTTTCTGTATTTATAAAAGGATCGGCTTCTTTGGATGAGCCGGATGCTGCTGTTTTTTTTTCATCTACTTCCACCGAAGGTGTTTTCGGAACGCTTCCGCTATCGGTATCCATCAGGGGCCGCGTCAGGGTTTCCGATTCGGGAGCGACAAGGGGCGGACTTTCGTCCTGTTGGCCGGCGATACGGTCCACCGCCGCTACCGCTGCTCGGCTCCATTGGAGGAGCCAATCTTCCGGCGTTGATGCAACAGGATGCGGCATCAGAACATTTCCGGCAAGAGCCGGCGATAAAAAACCGTTCAACAAAGCCGGAAAAGTCGTTTGCCAAAATGCAGTCTCGTCCCGCGCGATGCGCCTCAATACAAATTCCCAAAACAACTGTCGAAGTAAGTCGGACGATTGAACAACCCCGATAGCGGAAGGCGCAAAAAAAATCGGATGTGCAGCGTACAGCTTGGGCATTTGTTGTGCCAAAGCCGAGGCAGGCGCCAAAAACGCTGCTGCCTGGGCATCTGCCAGACAGGCGGCCAGCCCACCGACAAAAGCATCCCCGAATTGCAAAACCAACCGCCGCCGGGCAGCGGGGCGCTCGCGGAGCAATCGCCGCAGCAATGTTTTCAATAGCGGCGTCGCTGCCAGCGTTTCGAGCAGGGCCGTTTCTTCAAACACCGACGCCTGTAGGTTGGAGACGGCGCTCCAGGGCAGGCTGCCATGTTCTAAAAAATACAACCACTGGCTAAATTTACTCTCTGCCATCCCCTGCTTTTCCACCCCGGTTTCTCCTGTCGGGCGGGCGGAGAGCCTCTGGAGTTCCGACTCCATTGCTTCCAGAAAGCGCTTTTCCAACACTGCCTCCAACTCGTCGGAACGACAGCGGCCCAGGTCTATCTCTAAGCGCTCAATGCGGAGCACCTCCTGCGGGCTGCTGTACTGATCGAACAGGCGCTCCAGCCGGGGCAGGATGCGCTGCCAGAAGGTCTGCCCGGCAGCCTGTTGCAGGTCCAAGCCGCCTCTGCTATCCGTTGCCCGGACGAGGATGCGCTGTTGGTGGATGATATGGGTATTGGCGGCAGCCATATAGCTGTTGTAATCACTTTAGGAACGTGGCGTGAATAAGTTGCCTGATTTCGACGAGACTATTTTTTCGGCAGGCAAGGCGCGAGAAGGGAGGATAGCCTTAGCTACCTGACCGACGAAGCAACGCGGCCTGATGGAAAAAGAGGCCGACCAAATCGGTAAGTTATTCACAACACGTTCCTCTGGAGCTTATCCAAGGCATTTACCCTTTCCTTGTCAATGGTTTTGCGCAGATCGGCAGCTTTCCAGCCCTTCCGCACGGCTGCCAGATCAATACCGGCGTCCGCTGCCTTTGCCGCTATGGTTGTCCATGCCGTTTCCGTCTCCGGGCCTGCAGGCACTGCTAAGGCGAGTACCTTGTCGAAGTAGGCATGAGCCAAGGGGGTGAATGCGGCCTCATAGCCGGCTTTTCGCGCCGCTCCTGCCCGGTTCATACCGAGTAGCAGAGATTCGGCAGCGCCGGCAAAATCCTGGCTCAGTTTGGCGGCATCGCCCTGCTTGAGGAGGAATTGTTTGGCCAATCTGAACCCGGCAGCGTTACCGAGCGTCGGGTCGGCTTCTTCGAGGTTGCGGAAGGCAAGGGTATTAGCGGCCTGGCGTTGGTTGAGGAGTTGTTGGGAAGCGAGGGGTAGAGGCAGGGACTCGCCTGCCGGAACAGAACCAACGGCGTCACGTGTAACGCTGATGGCAGGCTGGCCATCTCGATCCTCACTATTTATGACCTCATTGTCGTCTGCATCTTCATCTTCCGGTGCATCGGGCGGTACGGGAGGACTTATCGTAATGGTGTAGTCGGAATTCAAACATGGCAAGGTGTATGCCAGGATGCCGAACGTCTCACTAATGCCCAGCGGGAACTCGGTCGCATTCTGTATCATATCAACCGTCAGCGGCGGCATGGGGGTTGCGTTCAAAAATTCAATCGTTGCGATTGTATTAAAAATCAAATAGTACAGCCGGCTATTACAATCTTCAGATGATAAAGCAGATAGCAAAGATGCTGTGAAGGTTTGCCCTTGTGCATTGGTCATGGTAAATTGCAAATTGCCGCCCGCCGGGTCGGCTTGTAAAACCATAAATGGCGGCATGTTGCCCGCAGGGTAATGAATAATGTTGTCGTTGGATGTTAATACGTTGAAATCATCATCACCTGGAAGCCTGTAACTTAATGTTGCTCCAGAAGATAAATCCAATGTAACCTCATTCACATTTTTCGGACATACTCCGTTTTGTGCGGTAAGCGTAGCTATTAATGTGCAGTTTGGAGCCTCTTCAAATAGGACACAGTGCGTGTATTGCCCATCGTCGAAGTCGTCGGTGGTTTTTAAATCCACACCGTTGCTGCCCCATGCCAAAACAAGTTCCGTGAGCGCATTCAAATCCACTGGGCTGTTATCGGCATTCGTAATAAGGAATGTAAAATTAAAGCCGATGGGTACACAGTTTCCGTCATAACAGACTTCTCCACGTACTACTTGCATAGCCAGATTCGGTCGCTTATACACCACCACCGATTCCGTCACCAAAGCCCCGGCCACTACATACTTTAAGGTGATGATCGCACGGCCTGCCGTATAATCGTTTGCCTGATTTAAAATCGCTGCGATGTCAAAGTATTCATCTCCTGTCAAATTATCAATACTGCCACGCTCATCATTTCCCACCAGGAACTGCATCCTCCCACCCTCCGGCGATACCGTAAAGCGCAGTTGCTGATCACTACAGAACGCCCCCTCTATGTTGATGGCCGCCCGGATGTTGCGTATCTCGTTGCGCACCACCGGCGCGTTGGAGCAGCAGAGGTAGGGCAGGCAGAAATCGGCTACGACGGTGGAGGTCAGGTTTTGAACTTGTTGCAAGTATCTTATCAACGCTTCATTTCCAGAGGCTGACGCATCGGCAATCAATTGTTCGTCGGTACGCATTTCGCCGGGCGGGACCTGTAAGGTAGTCCTCACGTTACTGCGCACGAGATCATTCGCGAACCGATACGCATACACCAATACCAAAGTACCCCCCTTCGGCACGCCCCCCTTATGCTCCAAGCCCGGATGCTGATGCGCAAAGCCACAAAAAGCGCGCTGTCGCTCCAGTTCCTGGGCCATGCGGTGGTATTTGCGTACCAGTTCTTGGAAAATGCTGAGGGCCGAACTGAACGCAATACGCAGGGTTGCATTATTGGCGCCAACAGCATTGAGGGCATTGACAACGGCGTTGAGGGCATTGGCAAAATCGTCACTCAATGCCCTTTCCACAACGGGGCCACAGCAGTCGTCCGTCACAGTGCCCGCTGGCAAGTCGTTGCGCGGCAATTGGCGCAGGAAGGTAGCAGCGGTTAGTGCTGTGCGAATGGTGGCTATTTGGTCATCCACTGTACCAACCGGCAACTCATCCAACTTACACAACACATCCGCCCGCGTATTCTGGTACAACTCATCCATCTCCCCAAACACCGGCTCCTGATTCATCTCCAACTCCGCTCCCGGCCCGATGCGCACCTGCTGTATGTCGAAGGCGATGTTGTAGCACTCGCGCAGTTTGCTGATTTCAGCCAAAGCCCCCACGAGCGGTTGGCCTATATGGCCCTCCACGCGGAAGAAGTCGTATTCGCAGTATTCGGAGAGGAGGGGGTGGTTGGCATCTTGGGCAGCATAGCGATGAGAAAGGAACTGTTTCGCCTGCTCACTGTTCCACACCTCGCTCGAAATACCTTGATAGTAAAAAGGTATGGCGCGGCCATTGAGGGTGTTTTTTCTGTAAAGCCCTGGTGTGATGCGGATTTCTACTCCTCCTACGCTGGGTAAGGTATTTTTTTCTGTCAAGGCCACTAAGCGACTATAAAGGCTATCAGCCAGCACCCGTTGCGGATTTCCGAAATCTTTGATGCCGGAAGGTATGGACAGTGAACGGAGATTGGGAGGGTTTGGGCTCTGCGGGCCACAACCTGACAGACAACCGAGTACCAAATGACCGGGGAAAGCATCAATAAAACCACCTAGTTCATCGTCGCCTTCTGCATTCACATCTAAGACTGTCATGCCCTCGGCGACTTCCACCAATTCGCGGTAAGCGACCAGCAAATCGCGTAAATACGCATATAGATACTGGATATTCATATACGCAGCCTCTCCGTTCGAATAAAAATTTATCCTTTCGGTGATACGTCCGCCAAGTTGTGCGTCCGTCGTATCACCCAGTTTTAAGCGGAAATCAGCGTGAAGGCGATTCAGCGCACTTATCAGGGACAAGGGAACTGTGCCCACTGCCTGCAATTGTCTCCAGTAAGCTTGGTAAAACTCATGCCAAGTGTGGATGCCGCATAGCTTGATACAGTTCGGAGTGTTCGGATTATAGCCAAATCGGCGAAGCGACGGGCTTGGTTGAGTAAAATTTATCACCGTAGCCTGCCCCCCGTTACCTGTGCCTTCTTGAGGCGTCACCCAATCACTCGGCACCAACACCGCCCGAATGCTCGCCGAACGATCGGCCCCGGCCGCCTCGCAGTCGGTGAAGCAGCGACGGCGCTCAATTTCTTCTACACACCTGACGAGCACAACGGCGAAACTGCAATTACCATTTATGTCGAATTCATTAAAAAGATTAAATCCTCCTTCTTCCACCTCGCTCAATTCAAACATATCGGAACTTTGAGCATCTTCAGGTTCAAGCGCTTCCTCTACGCAGCGATATAGCGTATCCCCGGAGGGCACCTTTCTTATGTAAGAAAACACACACCGCTCCCGAATCTGAAACAAGTGCCCGTCCGAGCTGATACCAAACCCCGGCGAAATACTAATGCCTTGAATAAGCCCGTCAGCACTACAATCCGGCTCTACTAACAGCCCATTCAACGGCCCAATCCCAATGGTGAAAATGCGAGACAGCCGCGCCTGAAAATCCATGTAGGCCGCCAGGTTATTTAAATCTTCCGCCCGCAGTACCTGATTCGGTGCAAAAACGGGTAATTGAGTGGTCGTTGATTGAACTGCCATGGCATCAGTTTTGTGTGGTCAAATCAAAAATCGAAGTCAGATTGCAGAATACAGGATTGTTGATTGTTGATGTTCCCGCACCTTCAAAAATCTAAAATCAACACTCATCAATCCCCTTCCTCTATCCAAGTTGTGAAAAATCCAGCAAAATGCCGCCGGGCGAATTACTGTCGGGTGAACAGCCCCCGCCTTGCAGGCGAGCAGGCGGATACACCGTCGTCATGCCAAAGAGGGCGCCGATCATATTGTCCTGAGCGCTCAGCAGATTGCAGTCTGTGGCGCCGCTGAAGGCTTCCAGCCAAATGCGGTAACGACGGTCAAATTCCAGCATCTGTTTGGGATCGAGCCAGCAAATGCGCAGGCCGATGTGCGCAGGCGCTTCCCGACGCAGGGTCTCTTCAAAGAAACGGCGGAAATTGGCGTTTTGAAAGCGTTTCGGCCAGTAAGGCAACACAATGGAAATTCGAAAAGAATAGGGATCAGAATCGGGTATGTACCATTCGGCGCCCGGAGCTTCTTCCGGGAGCTGCCCTTTTACGAGGTTTTCACAATCCTCTGCGGCGGCGTCATCAAGGAGGGGTATGGCATCACAACAAGCAGGGCAAGCCGTGATGGTGCGGGGCGTCTGACTGCTCTCCGCTTTGTCGAAGCAAAATATCATATCTCCCAGTACCTCCTCCCACACCGGCGCCTCCTCCGCTTCTGCCAGGTCGAGCAGCCGGGTAATCAACAGCCCTGCATTGGCCGACACCATGCCCGGAATGAACCGGAGTTTGTCTTCCAACACCTGCTTTCGCACTGAACGCACCTGCTCTTCTGTCGCGACGACCGCCCACGCAGCCTCTAACGCGCGCTGTATTTCCTGCACCAAAAGCGCTTTGCGTGCAGCGGCAGCCTGTGCATCGGTGAAAACCGTATTCAACAACAGATAAGGCCGCATCGGAACGGGAATTTCCTCAAGGGTTATACACAGATCGTCCGCATCGGGCAGGCGAAATTGCAGGGTGATGTGACTGCCCGTTCCCTGCTTCGGTCGCAGTAGAATATGCTCTATCAAATGAAAGCCCTCTGTATTGATGCAGTCCTGTGCCCGTTCCATAGCCTCTTCGGCCTGTGCGCGGGTAAGATACCGCTGCGGATGTTCGGCCAACACTTCGTGGGGGTGAGTGAGTTCTAACCCAAACAGTCCACAGGCGCCGTCCTGAATGCGCTGGATGTTTTGCTTGTCTTTCAACAGACAGCAAAATACATCATATACGCATTGTGCTTCCTCTAAAGAGTGATACTCGCGGGCGCTCTCCCAAATCAGTTCGCCGGGCACTTCTACCTCAATAAGCTGCCGTTGCGGTGGGCAATCTGAAGCGGGCGGCGCCGCATACAATGGGCTGTTTTCCATGCTGTAATACCGGAATCCATATTCGCCGCCTTCCCGATAGAACGGATACTTCCGGGCGTGCCGGATGCGCTGAAGGATTGCTTCATTCCAGCCTCCGGAATAAGTACCCGGCGCAACGGCCAACACCTGCCCCTGCTCATTGATCAGTTGCAGTTGATAAATCGGCATGTCTGCCGCATCCGTACCCACTTTTTGCAGCTCGTAAAAGTCCGGCTCGCGAGCGTAGCCCAGCAAGAGCCATTTCTCCTCCTCATACGTATCGGTAGCTTGCTCCTTACTGTTAAAGCCCCGGAAACTACGCCATAGCAATAGCACCTGCCCGGCTTCGTCTTCGTCTTTTATTCGATAGTGAAACAAGCCGGCACGGGTGCAAGCATCAAATGACAAAGACGTTGCTTCATTACAGCAATGACAGCGGCCGTAGCCAAACAGCCAATCCAATATGACGGCACGATCTTGCGCAGTGTGGTAGCGACCGGGATGCAAGGCAACCCTGTATTGGTCGGTTACTACTCTGAAACTGTACCGACAGCCGGCCTGCACGTCCATAAAGGGGTAGTAGGCGTAATCTTCTATCGAATGAATCAGGAAATCCTGCAACCCGACGCTCCAGGCACGGGGGCATATTTGCTTCACGTCCTCCCGGTTCGGGTCAATCAAGTCGCAGTGCTCGACAAGATGAACCGGCACACCGCCTATCTGCACTTCCGTGGTAGAAAGCAACACCGGACAAGCTGCCAGTGCCGGTACGGGATCTTCGGCGAGCGCTGCGTTCAAATGGTCGGAGTAGATGCGCACACCCTCCAAAAGCGCCTCCACAATCTCCAACTGAAAAATGCAGGCATCCCAATTGTTGACCATAAAATAGTTGGGACGGCGCTGTAACAACTCCCAAAAATGCCGGAACGCCTGCAGGGCCTCCCCGACAGTAGCGTAATTCAGACTTCCCTGCCAGGCATCGCGGGCGTTGGCGGCATCATACACGCGAAAATAATACGCCTTGTCCCTTCGGCGAATGGGATACAACCGCGCAAATGCCTGCCGCTCTTGCCGGGCCTGCATTGCTTCATCGCTCCCGGCCGATGGGATCGGATAAAAAACGATGGGATTTTCGGCTCCGGCGGCACGCAACAACAAGCAGGGAGAAGGGGTTTCTGCCTGCTCATAGTGCCGGCTGAGCAACGAAAGCTCCAGGATGTGAAGCCAGTTGTCGTGAAAAGCCGCTTCTGCTTCTGCGCGACTGTTGTATGTTTTATGGCTCAGCCAGAGTAACTTATTGCCTGAGCGATTGTCGTGGAGCGCGTATCGGTACTTTTTCTGCCCTTCGTGCAAGGTCTCTTTTATCAGCCGGTCTCCTTTAAGGCAAAGCGAAGTGTATTGCAATTCACCGCACACCACCCGTTCGAGCAAATCTTCCAGCACAGCGTCGCGTTCTGCCTTATTGTAAAAACGATGCGGGTGCCGGGCCAGAGGCTGCTCGCTTTTTGCCAGGCGATAGGCGCTCAACAAGCGGGGAGGCGGCGCTTCTGATGTATGCCCACAGAGCGGCGGCGAGTCGCCGCACACAAACCAGACTTCCGTAGTCGCATACAGCGGCCGGGCGCCCGACAACAGGTCGAAATAGTACTCGAAATATTTTATGGCATCTTTCAACACGCGGTTTCGTTCGGCGGCCGAGGGATATTCGTTGGGGTGAAAGGCCCAAAATGCCGCCGGATCAGTGCTGCGTGGGTTGTAATGAAAGGAATACCCGCCTATACGCTCTGTCGGATCCAGGCCGGGAAATAATTCCCGATCTTCTGCTCCTTCCTCATCTTGAGAATTCTGGTATTCCCGGTATTCCTGATATTCCTGATAGAGTTGAGCGATAAGGGCTGCCAGATCTTCTTTAGCTTCCATTTCGCTGTCGTGCTCCCGCGCTCCGGTCAGGAGCGTAGCGCAATGCCCATCGCAGGCTTCCCAAAAAATGCGATAGTACCACGATTCGGGGAGATTTTTCAATTGCATCGGCAGGCGGTACTCCTGAATGTACGCCATAAGCCGATCCCGAATGCGCAACGCTTTCTTTTCGAGATAATAGTGGGGATGATACGCCAATGCATCACCTGTACCGGGATGATGTACGGCAAAATTGTACAAACAAGTGCCTTCGTCCTGATGGAGTTTGTAGTTGTCCGGATCAACGGCCCGGTCTGTAAACCGATAAAATGCGCATTCGGCCTGTTCTGCGGTAGGATACTGCCGGGCGCCGATCAAAGCCGGGAGCGCTGCCTCATCGTATATGACAAAATAAAACCGGCTTTCTTCCCGCTCTATTTCCACACTAAAAGGAAGGCCGGGTTCCGGTTCATCTTTCAGCGCCATATCTTCCTGAATCAATTCCCTTACCACCTCAATCATTTCCGCCAGCCGGGCTGCGTGCTCTTCGGGAGTTTCCCACACCGGCGAGCGGGCCAGTATCAGTCCGTCTTTACGCCGCAAAATCCAGCGTTCGCCGCCATCCTTATCTGTTTCGGTGTCATAATTGGAAGGCTCCAGCCCCAATTCACGAACATTCCTGAAGGCTGCGGCAGCCTCTTCTTCTGTTTTAAAGGCTTGGGCGCTTTTGAGCAAACTAATGCTGCTGCGAATATGCCAGCGGTATGCCGGCGGCTGTTGTACAATTTCATGCCGCAGCTTTTTTTGAACAACATACGCTGCGATTTCCTTTTTTTTTGCATCCCGTGCCGCCGGATCCGTAGTTCCTCTTGGATGATGCGCTAAGCGTTCTCCATCGTGGTACACGGCGAAACTATGAGGGCCGCCCGGGTAGTTTCCGCTGATGTCGGTATAAGGCCCGCCGGCGCGCAGCAAACGAGCAAAAACCACCCAGGCCAAACAGGCCTCCGCTTTGCTGCGGTAAGGCCGGCTGCTCTTGAAAAACACTTCGCCATCGGGGCCGGGCAGCATAAAATAATATCCTCCTTCGGTGGAGACAATTCCTGCACGCAAACCGCCAGGCTGTCGGAGTAAAGCTTTGAGGTACCGGTCAACTGATGCAAAGCGCTTGTTGCGCAGTTCACGCTCCGGAAACAGTTCGTGCCATTGGGCTGCATAAACCTTGTCTTCTTGCTGCCCTTCCAGGCGGATGCCGAAGCCGGTTTTGTTTCCGCTTGGCAGTTTCAGCAATTTTGCTTTGCGCATCCGGGCAATATCCAACAACACACTGCCGGCTTCTTCTGCTTCGACAAAGGTCTCGTATACAGCTTCGGAATGGAAGTATTCTCCCGGCTCATATCGGCCGGCTAAAGGGGCCGTCATTTCGAGCCGAAAATGCCAGCTTTCTCCAACTTTATCTACCTGTAAGCGCAATCCGGCCGGCTCGTCGAAGTACATGCGCACACACATCAGCATCTCATCCCGAAATTCGGCGCTGCCGTAGCTGCGGGGATGAACGGCCACCACCTTGCCCACTTTGTCGAGAAGGCGAAAACTGTAGGCGTTTTCAATGGTGCAATTTATCCGGTCGTACCGTTCGCGGTATATGGCATCCTCCAGTTGCGACCTTAATACCGCTTCCTCTGCTGCGGTGACGTAGGTAGCCGTTGTTTCCAACAAAACCTGCCCCCGATGATCGAGTACCTGCAAACGGCGCTCTTCCTGCCGGATGCTGACAGCAAAATTGTTGAGGTTGCGACGCTGCCAATTTTCCAGACCCATCAATGCGCTCACACGACGCTCAAATCCGGAGATATTGCGGTCGGACCCCCATATTTCGGCTGCGTTACCATAATCAAAGCCGATGCCGCGATTGCGACCAATTTCGCCATAGTGTTGCAAGAACCGCCCTTTGTCTCGGATGATTTTCGCTTCGTCGGATTTGCCTTGATTGAGGGCATACATGAGCAGCACATACTCCGTGAACTGCTCGCCGAATCGGCCGAGCAGATGATTGAGTACTGCATTGCGCCGTTCGTAATCCATGGGAGCGCGCTCGGCAATGCGCTCTAAAAAATTTTGGTAAGAAACAGGGGAGAAAACAAACAGAAAGCTGTACCGATGCTCTGCGGCCCGGTTGAGTTTTTCGTAACTCTCCGCAGAGATACCCATAAATGCTACGGACTGGGCATCGAGCCGTGCATCGGCCTCGTTTTCATAAACCTTGCGAGACACCAATACAGGCTCGCCTCCGGGTGTCATGCGCACAAAAAAGCGATAGCGATCGCTTGAACTGTCATAAGTTATTTCAACAAAATCCTCGCCATAATTTTCAAATGCGGCCATCAACTGTTGAATGACCATATCTCTGGCGGTGGGATGAGGATAGTATTGCACGGCCTCTGCCAAAACCTCTCCGGCTGTTCCCGATTCGGCATTATACGCCCGGAAGAGGCGCTCTTTTTCAGGGATGGTATGTACGGGCTGAGGAAAATAGGTTTGCCTTTGGTCGCTCCACGAAAACAATTGCCTCAGATGCCCTAATTGAGAGAGGTAGTCAGCCAGCAGTTGGTCATAAAAAGTGAGATAGCCCTTGAGTTGTAGCGCTTGTACTTTGCGCGCTTCGGTAGCCGACTCCGGCATCTGGCCTTCCCCAATGCGATAGGTCAGCGGGAATTCATGCTGAATGGACAGGTAATCTGACAGGTCTTTCCGGTGTTGCCCGTAGGGAATGACCTGATCGAGCAGTTCGGCAGGCAGCTTGTTTTTCTGAAAATCTAAAAGGCGTTTTTTGAAACGCTCCGTGGCCAATGGTGTATCGGCGCCGAGGCGTAAGGCGCCTTTATGAAACTTAAACCTGGAAATCTCCGGGCTGAATACCGGGCGATGATTGGCCATCAACTGCAAAGACCAAGCCTGCTCGGTGGTGCGCGGCTCGTCTTCGAGAAAACTAGCCAAATACAAGCCCTTTATGGCCCGTACCCCCTCAACTTTCATAATGACCCGGTAGAAATCGGACGCTCGCAATACCTGTGGCAGATTGGCAGCTTCCAGTTCGGCGGTATCCACAAAGCCGTGGCTATCTAAGGTATAGGGGCGTCCGGCAAAAATATCCTCTATGCTTTTCCCTTTGCGGAGCATCTCCGGCAGAGAATAAAAATGAATGCGGGGCGATAGAAAAAGCTCAATCGCTTCATACACTTGAATGAGTACTTCGTCCGGGTTAGCAGTCGGCGCCAGTTCAATATCTGCACAAACGCCGATCTGTTCATCCTCCAACACGACTATATTCATAAAGTCCTCGCAGAGGTTGCGCCGGCTTTGAAGGCGGCGCTTCACTTCCCGCAACACGACGCCCGCTGAGTCATCCCCGCTATGGCAAGAATTATCTGTGCCTCCGGTCAGCACGGGGTCTAAATCGAGATAAATATTGTACAAGCCGTTGAGCTTGATTTCCTGAGCAGAGGCCGGCAATGCTGCTTGCTGCTCTTCACATGGCGGCGCTCCGCCTGTGGGCGAATAAGCAATGCTCCCATCTTCACAATTGAGGAATAAAGCTACTTCCTGCTCCCGGGCCGGCTCCAGCCAGGCATTGCGCACGCCCGCAATGTCCACGAGCATCTTGCGATAGTCGGCAACGGTGAGCGGGTTACAAGTGAGTATTTGGGCGGGTGTGTAAAAATTGTCGTCTTCTGCCAAAGGAGCAGCGGGGGCGATTAGCTCCGCAATATCTAACTGCGTGCGATACCCCAAATCGGAAAGCGCATAACAGAGCACTTCCAGCATGGTGATTCCCGGATCATGCAGGTTATGATCGGTCCATACCTCGCCTGAAAACTCAGAGATGTACTGAATGCCAAGCCGACGCAGCTCCTCAAAGCGCATCCATTGGCGATTGGCGGGATCGTCTCTTCGTATTTTCAATGCTTGCGGCATTGCTTTTTTGCTTTTACTCGATTATGCGCTTTGAGTACCGGCAGCATTGTTTTCCAAATCGCAAATGCGCTGCTCTAATTTTTTAATCATCTCCTGTTGCTCTTTGACCGCCTGCACCAATACGGCCGTCATATTGGCATAGGCTACCGCTTTAGAGTTATCGGTTTTTTTGACCAGTTCAGGAAAGCATTCAAATACGTTTTGGGCATTAAAACCCAACTGCTCCCCTTCATTGGCTGCATTGGTGTGGCCTTTCCATTTGAATTTTATAGGAATGAGCTTTTCGAGTTTTTCGAGCACTTTTTCTCCGTCAAGGCTGCCGGTTCTGTCAATATTGGCGCCATCGGTCTGTAAATGTAAAGTGAGCGAGCGCGAAAGGCCGTTTACATCCAGATCATAATTTTTGGGCGGCGTTGTGGTGCGTACCCCTACTTTGCCCAAGGGGGTGATATAGGCAACTTTGTCGCCTTGATTGACATTCACCTCATTGTCAAATTGACCGCAGCGATTGCCTTTCTTAAACACAAACCCGCTGGGCGAATCGGTGATAAAAATGGCGTGTTCGTCGTCCGGTCCCATAGCCATGTAGGTGTTGGGGTGCGCTTTGACGGGGCGGAGATTGAGGATGCTTAGCGCCGGATTGTCCTTAGCGAGATGTAGCCGAAACGCCCCGGAGTTGTCGTCGGTCACTTCCAGACTTGATTTCGGCTTTTCCGTACCGATGCCAATTTTGCCATCTTTCTGTATCGTCATCAACGTTTTATCCGTGGCAGGCTTACCCGATAAGCGCGTGGACAGCTCGGCTCCTCTTTTGAAGCGCAAGTCTGCATCGGTCGTAATAAAGGCGTGATCCTCCGCCAACCCTGACAAGGAATAGCAACCGGCGCCCGCTGTTTGCAGGTTGACCAACAATATGCCCGGCTCCGGGATGGCGCCCGGATGAACAACAAGTTGACCTCTACCGGCTTCGTGTATGTCCAATGCCCCTTTCGGAGTTTCAGCGCCGATGCCGATGCGGGGGCGAGCTCTTTCGTCGGAAGTAATGAAAAGTAGTACCGGCGGGGTTTCTTTCGGCAATTGTTTTTTGGGCGCCAATTGCTGTTGTTCAACAGAGGTTTGAGACGCATCCGCCTGAACTCGCCAAAAAGCATATCCCAAACCATCCGTGCTCCATTCTGCCCGACTGCCCAAATGGTGTTTTACCCGCCCTTTTTCCACGCCTTCTTCGAGCCTGACTAAAGTGATGGCCGGCCGGCCGTTGTCGTCAGGCTCCAATAAGAGGCGCCCGTGTTGCAAATGGTCGCTTACTTCCAGCCGTCCTTCCGGTTGGTCGGTTCCGATGCCTACCCGTGCATTAAGTTGAAAAATGATCGTAACCGAACCATCGTCGTTATACACAATCTCAAAGTCATCGTCATTGATGGCCAATTGCAACAGACACCAGTTATTCTCATCCTCAGGCGGAGGGGTAGTGGAGCAGTAGCAGCCGTCATCGGGGGAGGCATTGCTGAGCGAAAGACAGTCTCCGTCCTCCTGCCTGTTGAGCACATAAAGGGATTTGTCATAAATCACCACATCGCCAGGGCAGTAGCGGGTGCCTTTACGCCAGAGGCCGAAGAATCGGTCGTCGCGCCGGTTGAGCGTGGAATCAATAAGGTCTTTGTAATCGCTTTGAGAAGGAATAGCTCCTTGTGTGAAGATGGAATAAAGCGTTTCCCGAGTTTTGATTGCCATGACGATCAGAGGTTATCGGTTAATAATAAAAGCGCCAATGCCTTGGCGTTGAACATATTGGGTCGTTCCGGGTAAATCTTCGCCGGTAATGACCTCAAAATGATGATGCTCTGCCGAGGTGAGAATAGAGCGGGAAGTGCGGGCCTTGATTTTTTCCTGCGGCCCGGCCGATTCATCCGTTTCATCCACGAGCAACAGATCGGACAAGTAGTCCACATATTCCCGTTCTTCAATAAATTTCACCACCGTGGAGTAGTATATCTGCCCGCCAAAACTGATGTCTGCCCGTTGTCCGGCGAAGGCCCAGGGGGCGAGAAATATCTTTACATCCTGCTCCAATTGTTTTTGATAAAAACTGACGCTGCGCCCCGGCCGGAATCGGACGCGCGCTTGCACCCGCACGGCCTGATATTTGGGATTAAGCACATGCAACCGGATGAAGGGCGAGATGCGTTGTTGGAGATAATGCTGTACGGCCGACAGGTCGGATGCAGGCAGGAGTGGCTGCAAGGGGTTTTTGGCGTGTAATTGAGCCAAATCAGGAATCACAACAAGGGTAACATGGCCCGGAGCGCGTTCGATGTCGGGTAGTTCATCGTTGCGGCTTCGCCGCCCCAAGGTATGCGTTATACACTTGACTTTGTAAATGTGGCGGAATTCCTCCAGTACTAAGTTTTCATAGTCATAAAGAGAAATGGCCCGCCCTTTGTGGCGAAGATGGTTGCTTATTCTCCGATAAAACTCCGAGGCCGGTTCTGCCGGCTTGCCTCCAAAACCGGCCTGAAGCTGAAGCACCTCTTTTACTCCCGGCGCCGGCCCGGCAAATTTGGCAATGGCGCCGACGCCCAGTGTTTGGTCGAGCCGTCCGGTGTCGCTGCTTTCCAAATCAAAACGCACCGCTCCTGCCTGCGCATGTACCGACAGCGCTTCGCTGATGGCTGCGGTTCGATAAGGCGTCCGAATTTTGATCCAATGCAAATGAGCCGGCAAGATGGTGGTGCGTTTGCGGGAGATGTCGGTCGGCACGGCTATTTTGACAATACCGGTTTGTAGCAGCCCACCTGTACCGTCGTGCCGTACGGCAATGTCTTTGGCCAGCGGCAGCCAGGTATTATCGCGAAGATACTCCCAACAAACCGGGGCCTTGTTCTCTCTCGGATCGGCGGTGGAAGGCTCTAGGCGAAAAAGCAGGCTCAAGTTGTCGCCGGCTTGCAATTCATCCAACCCGATGAACAAGGCGCCCTCGTCGCTGAAACAAGGCAGTAAAGTCGGGCATTCTTCCATGTTTTCAAAAGCGAGATAATTGCCTTCTTCTTCATAAGGATAGAGGTGAGCAAACGCCGCGCTGCCGTCGGCTACACTTGCCGATGCGGTATAGTCAATGCTCAGGCTTTCGATGTGAGGGGTGTAGGGAGGGTTGGGAAGAAGCACCACCTGGCCGCCTGCGGTGATGTTTTGAATCCTGTCGGGAACCAAATCGGCAGCGTTTTTACTTGCGGTGGCGGCGTTATAGGCAACCGTAACGCGTTGTTGAAGCGAAGCGAGACGATTGCCTATACCTATTGGATTTAAATCAAATCCATCCGCGTTTGCTCTGGCTTCGGCAGTAGCATTTTTAGTGGTATTCGCATGTAGTCTGGCCGTATCAGCGGCATTGATGGCCGGCTGAAAATCGCTGATGTTCAGGAAGTGAAATTTATTGGTGGAAGCCAATGCTGCCACCGTACTCGCGTTTCCTGAAATATTGGCAATTTGGAGCATTTTGGCAGCCAAGAGATTGGAGTATTTATCGTGGTAAAAATCTCTGGCCCCAAGGCGCAGCCGCAAAAAACCGCATTGGCTACTGACGGTATATCCGTTTTCGATACCGGCCGGCGTACAGGGTGCGGGGTTCCCAAATTCGCTGCGCTGCATTACGGATCGGAAACTTCCCGCCACAGCGGGGCAATCGCTCGTACCCTGAGCATTGTCATTGAAAAGCCTGATTGCTGCTCCTGATTTGGGCAGCCATGTCTTTTCTGAAAGCACCGCAACAGAGGCTGTAAAATCATCATTGCTGTTCGGGCGGTTTTCATAGGCTTCATAGTATTCCCGAAAATTGGGCTGCGGCACATCTTTCCATGCAATATTTAGCCCTATTTTGGTCCAATGCTTGCGGAACACTTCCTCGCTGCCGATGTAAAAGTTGGAATTGACGGCCTTTGGCATGGGGCCAAAGGGCATAAAAGGTTTGTTGACATCCAGTACGGCTTGATCATTTTGCACTACAAGCCGGCGCAGCCCACAGACCCTTACCTCAATTTCTGCTCCGCACACCTTAAATGACCGGATGTTGCCGTACAGGTTTGCATAACTGTGATCGAACCACAATCGAAGCATCGGCGAGCGGTGACCGTAATCGTGTTCGAGCACTTCCGCCCCCGGATAAAGTACCGGAAGAAAATCTTCGGCCAAAGTAAATTGAAGCGTAATGATATTACCCGCAGCCACTACCGAAACGTTGTCTGCAGGCACGGGCGCCCAACCCTCTTGGGTACTGAGTTCCGGGCGAAGGAATTTTTTGCCGTTTAATACCCCGGCATCTCCATTCATGGTCAGTTTTACAATGACCGTGCGCTTTCCTTCCTGAAGAAAAAGTACATTGGAGGCCAGTACAAACCCCAGTTGAGCCGGAGGCATAGGGGCGAACGATTGCGATTCGGGGTCAAACCAGTTGCTCCGGGCAGCGCCTACTGTAGGCCAAAGCGGTATTTGATTTTTCGCAAAATCCTCTTCCCCTCTGCCGTCGGCAGTATTGGCTGCGGGAGCCGCGTACAAGCCCTTCACAGGAGTAGTTGTGCCTCCGGGGTCAAGGAATAAAGTTTTCAAAGATGCTACGCTTGCACGGGTAAGGATAAGTTCCTCTTCCAATCGAAACAAGATATCCCGGCCGTCACTGCCTTTGCCGGCAAGAAACGCCGTGCCTGCATCGAGACGCACGGACGGCGGGGATTGTTTGGCCAGCGTAAATGTCAGGTAAGCCCTGTCGGCCACTGCTTCTTGTTCCTTCAGCCCCAGAATATTGCGATAAAAAAACCGCAAGTGCTGCTCCGTTAATGCATTGAGGCCTTCTTTTTGAACCCTTTGAAACAGCTTGATGAATGCAAACAGAAGTCCGATGTGAGGAGTGATGCTACCGCCGCTTTCATCCATAGTACTCTGCTCCAATCGGTGTTTATCGCGGGCCGACAGTACGACAGCTTCCAGTCCTTTCCAAAAAACGCGAAATCGCTCTTTCAGGGCGGCCTTTGCCATTTGGATTTTGACGCGGCGGCTGCCCCGCAACCGTAGCAAAGAGGTATCTACTACAAAAACCTGCATCGGGTTGATCTTCCAAAAACGCTCCAAAGTTTCGGCGTTCTTAGTGCGTCGGTAGCCGTGTTGCCCGGCAGCGTTGGCCAGATGTATGAGTTGGAGGTATTGCTCCCGCAGATTGGTATCAATGAGGTTTTCGATGGCGGCTCTCAGCCCGGAGTTGTCCACACGCAAGGCCGACAGCCATTGTTCGAGCTGATCGGCCATATCAAATATCAGGTCAAAAAGGAGATGAAGGCTCTTATTGTCAAGGCTACTGTCAATAGCGCTTTCGATGTCTGCCAGCCGCTGTTCGGGCCGTTGCAGGTCAAAACTGCCGATAAGTGCGTATTGAAACGGAACGCTCTCCCGGAAAAAAGGCGTCCAGTCCCCTGCTTGTTGGCGGCTGTTTTGCTCGTAATGGTTGATCTGCCTGGCAAACTCATAGAGATACTGCAAAATGCTGCTCAAGTCGCGCCCATCCAATTGCACCGAATGCGGCGACAAAGCCGGGTTCTCGCTGTCGAGCCGGCTCATCCCGTCTCTTGACAAGGGGTGATGATAATATGAAGCTGTGTGATTGTTCATCAATTTACGCCCTCTCTGACATAAAAATCATAGACATAATTGAAGCGGGAATTGGTACCCCGGATGGTATATTCAATGCCGATTTGCAACCGCCCCTCCAGCAAGTCGGCGCTCGCTTCGCTGATGTCAATTCGCTCCACCCGGATACGGGCCTCGTGATACAGAATGGCATCGGACACCAAACTGCGCAAATAACCGATGAAGGAGCTATTGACCGGGTCAAACTGAAGATCGCTCAAATTACAGCCGTATTCCGGTTGCAACACTCGCTCTCCCAAGCTGGTAGAGAGTAGTATCTCAAGGCTTTGCTCAATATCCTGCCGAGCCTCCACCATCTCTACCTCTTTCAGATCGCGGTTGAACGCAGGAGGGAAAGACCAGCCCCGGCCCAGAAAGTTTTTAGTGCTCGCCATAAACAGAGATCATTCGATATTCAATATTTTGACACTTTCAGCCCCCGACCATCACCGTGGGGCTTCCAGCTACAATCGTACCGCCGTGAGCGGTCAGATCGCCCATGCGGGCGGCAGGCTTACCGCCTATCAGCACAGTAGCCGAACCGCCTACGATGGAGTCCGGCGGGCCGGCACACACGCATGTGTCGCCCATGACTGCGGCCGGCACGCCGGCAATTAATACCGTAGGTGAACCTGGCCCGACCACAGGACCTCCTACATGCGGCACCGGTCCCGGATTCACTAAAGGACAGGTGTGCATATCGCCGATTCTTGCTGCCGCTCCCATATCAATATTCCTATCCGATTAGTTAATCATAACCATTCCGCCTTTGACGGTGGTTTGGCCGCCGGAGCTCAATTCGGCAGAGGCGCCGCCTTCCATTTTCAGTGCGGCGTTGGCTTTCCCGTTGAGGTTCATTCCTTGCAGGCTAAGATCGCCGGTGGCTTTGATGTCAATTTTACCCGTAGCCTCAATTTTGATATCGCCGGGGCTTTTCATGGCTATGCCATCAGGGTTGAATCGGCATTCGTTGTTGTTTTGATCCACAATGGCAATTTCTTTATCGGCCTCGCTGATGGTGATGCTATTGCCGGCGGGCGTTGAAATGGTTATAATTTTTTGGTCGTCGTCAAATTCGACCTTCATTTCGCTGCGGGTGGTATATCCTTTGATGTGGTTGTCGTCGGCAGGAGGGATGGGGGGAGGAAAAGCCGTACTGTGCAACATGCCGAGAATGACGGCATCGCGCGGATCGCCGTTGACGAAGCCGAGAATGACTTCGTCGTCTATTTCCGGGCGGATGACCCAGCCCCGGTTGTTGCCGGCATCCAGACTGGCCAAACGCGCCCAGGCGCCTTCTCCTTGAGGGTCTAAGATCGGCATTTTCACCAAAATGCGGGCTTCTCCGTCGGGGTCGCCCTCCAATTGGATGACCTTGCCAATTTGCAATCCATGTATGCCGGGCATCAAGCCGGCTGCAGGGCTGTCCATGATGTCCGGTTGTTGTTGATGAAACCAGTTTAGGGGAAGGCCGAATTGCAGGTTGGTGTAGCAGGTACCTTCTGTCAACTCATAACGCACCCCCGTTACATAAACCATGCCGTTGAAGCGCCGGCTCAAGCCGCCCAACTCTACCCAATCGCCCAACTTCACTTTAACAAATCCGTTGAAACGGGCACGGCCGCGGATTTTAGCCAACCGACTTTTGAGCAAACATGCCTCTGTCCAGCTCTTTAATTCATCTTGCGGTAAATGGCCGCTATGACGCAAAGCGAAATCGCCTAACCCGCCGACATCGGCCAATACTGCGCCTGAGAGGTTGCCGTTTTCCTGGAAACTGACACTTCCTGCCTCGTGCTCTTCAACAGCCTGATTGGCAAAATTCCAGGATTGCGCTTTCGTTTTTTTCCATTGGGTCCGGGCATCCATTTCGGCCTCAAACTCCAATAAGTTGCCTCCATAAGCGAGTTGCAGAACAGGGGCGCCCGGCGAATCCGGCGCTTTTACATCCACTTTTTCTCCGTTGACCAACAACAGGCGACCATTGGCCTCTGCTCTGGAAAGAATAAAATCCCAGTCACTGCTGTGAAACTGTACGATCTCCCTGTGCGTAACGGAGGTGGCATCTATCTGGCCGGCCATGCCGTATCCGCCCAATACGCCTTGTATGACATCGCTGTCTTTGCTGTCTGTAAAATACTTACTCTTGCGGCCCAGGGCCAGTTTGAAACAGCCCCCCCTGCATTCTATTCGCAACAATGCATTGCCATTTTCCTCAAATTTCACCTTTTGTTTGATGACAATTCCTTTAAATACGGTTTCATCGTTGCTGTCATATCCGGTCTGTATTTCCAGTGTCGCGCCGGGTTTAAAGGTATCGGCATCGCTCAGTTCAAACTCTTGGGTCGCCGCATCTCCATCGCGTAGCCAAAGTACGGCCAGCGGAATTTTGTTGGCGGTGCGCTCCACCTCAATAGCCTGCACCTGAATACCGGGGTTGATTTCCCGCCCATTAGACAGGATGGTAAAAGTAGGTACGTTATTGACCGACGAGTTGGGAATGACTTGTTCGTTGTTCACCCTTCAGTACTTACCGTTTTATCAATGGGAGGAAACACCAGTTCTTGCCCTGCGGACAAGCCGCGAAAACTCGTCAGTCCATTGGCTCGCGCTACCTGCATGTAAAGGTCTTTGCTTCCATAAAGCCGGAAAGCCATAAGCGGAAGGGTATCCCCGGCATCCAAGGTTCGCAGGTGCGTCAAGTCAGGCGATTGTTTGTCTTGCTGTCGGTTGCGCTTATCCTGTTCTACAAAGCCCTTAAGCGATGTGCTGAGTTTGGCCCGCAGCGGTACGCCGCTATTGTCGAACAGGGTGTAGTTGACATCCAAATTAGTCAGGACACAATCAAACGTGAAGTGTTTCCCCCAAACAACCCGAAGGTAATGCGGCCTGTGTGTGGCCCCGTTCATGTAATAAACGGTACGGAGAAAGTCGTCCAGTTGCTGCGCCACAGATTTCCCCTGCTGCGACGTCTCATATCCTTCAATGGTGTTGGTGCCGTCGAGATAAAAATCAAATTTGATTTCCTCCGGTTCTGTAGAGGTGTATTTGGCGTCGGTGCTTTGGCTGCCCTGCGGCGCCTTCTTCTCATGGTTGATTTTTAGGCTTCGGGCAAAACTTTCGGGGTTGACAGGCACGACGAAAGTAGCCGGGCTTGCCGGAGTACGGAATGTTTTATCGGCAAACGCCTTGAATTCCAGCTTCGTCAGTTGCCCTTGGCTCATCGTTCGCGTTGTTTTTCAAGAATAGCCAATACTTTTTCCACGCAGGCTTTTACAATGGCGTCTTGCCCTTCACTTCCGGTGGTATCGGGAGCGTTTTCGGCGCCGCCGGCCTCCTCGCCTACCGTCACTTTGATTTGTAATTCCCGAATTTCAATGGGCATAGCAGCTTAGGCTTTTCTGACTTTGAAGCGATTGTAGCTCAATTCAATTGTCTCCATAAACACCTCGCCCTTATCGGCATTGAGTTCGTTGAATTTCCAGCTTTTGGGCCAGGCATGCGCTACATCCCAGATGATGAGCGGCTCGTGTTTTTCATTGAGCAATACTACCTGCAAAGCAATAGGCTCCACTTTTTGCTGCTCAAATGCCTTGCGGCACCACTCCGTCACGGCAGAATCCTCCGGAGCGATAACGCCGCGCTTTAGCACCAAATCGGGGTGCTTCCGGCGGGTAGGCACCGTGTGCTCAAAGCGATTCTCACCACCTTCTTTGATGCTCTCCGTTTCCAATTGCACATCTAAGCCGGAGACAGACTGGAACTTGATGTCATGTTCTTTCTCGCTCAAGCCCAAAAAGGAAACCTTGAAATGGAAACTAACCGGTGGATAGTAATCCGCCATAAGAATCAATCATTCTGAATGGTCAGCCCCTCATGCACCACTTCCATACTTTCGATGGCCACCTCGTTGCCGTCAGCTTTGAGATCGGTGGATTGTACTTTAGTAATCCAGGCGTTTTTCACTTTCCAGGTGATGGTAGGCTCATGTTCCTCGTTGAGCAGGCTGATGGTGATGTCGCGCCGTTCCGGGTTTTCAAACAAGACGTTCTGCGACCACCACTGGAAGTACTCATTGTCGCCGTTAAAAGTACCGCGCTTAAAGGTAAGGTTGCTATACTTGACCAATCCCGGTTGTTTCGTTTTGAAATACTCCGGACTGGCGCCGTGGCGGTATTCGATCACCTCCGTTTCTACGTCCAAGCCGGATACTTCGGTGAAGCCGATTTTTGTACCACCCCACTCTACCTGAAAATGGAACTTGGGTAAGGGATATTCTGCAGCCATGAGCTATTGTTTTTTTTGGTGAGAAATGGATTATTTGCATTTTGCTTTTACTGCTTTGGCAGCATCAAGCGCAGATTTGATGGCATCAAGCGCCAACTTGGCATTTTTCTTCTTTTCTTCATAAAGTTCCTTCAAACATCCGGTGTATCGCGTATGGTCCTCGGCAATGAGGAGCCAGTCTGCTAATTGCACCTGATAGCTGCCGTTTTCGTCGCATAAACTCGACTTGAATGGCGTAATTACCGGGAAAGACTCCGCAACAACCGGGCACTGAGGGCCATCTCCTGAATCGGGTTCCGGGCAAAGTTCATTCTCCCGGTACAAATGGGCATTGTCCTGACAGGCATTGCAATCCAGAATGTGTAGAAAACGCGCCAAATCGGCTTTGATTCCAAAATCAATGTGGTTGCGGTTGCTATGGAAGTGGTTATACTGCAGGTCTATGATTTGCCGGAGTAATGCCAATACCGATTTTATCGCGGCGAGGTTGGCTGCAACAGACGCCTCTGTTTTAGCAAGTAGGTCTGCCAGACATTTCATGATAGACGTATCGCGCGACAATACCGGGTTGTTGAGGCAGTCAATCATAGCAAGCAAAGCCCTGAGTTGCCGCCGGGTATCTTCTACCTGAAACGATAAACACTTGAGGCTCTTGAGCAGGATTTTTACAGCGCCCACCGAGGCGTCAAGGATTCTCAGCAGCACTTCATCAAGATGGCTGATGAAACTTTGAATATAGCGCTTGAGGCTTTGCATGAGCGCTCTGGTGGCCTCTGCTTTTTCCTTATACCCTCGTATAGAGGCTCTGAGCGCCGACATCACTAAGTATTCATCAGAAGCCCTTTGCGCAAGGGCAGCGGCTTCGGTGTGATGATACTCGGCACATAGCCAGTCTCGCTCTAATTTTACAATGTACTCATGCGCTAAACCCGCGCCGTTATTGGTTGTGGACATGATGTGTTGTTTTTTAGTTATTATTCCTGGCAATCCATTCCCTCTGTCATGAGGGAATTAATCTCCATACAGAGGTCTCTGAGTTCCTGCATATAGTCCGCGTCGGCACAATCTCCGGGTGTTGGGCTATCCCTGAGGATATTCACTTCCGTTCGAGTTCGGTTCAGCCCATTGAGCGCAGTATTAGCTCTGTTGAGCAGCGTCCCTGACTCTACATAACTCACCAAGCTCTCCTGGTATCTGCCCGTTGCCTCGTTTACATGTTTGGTAGCCGCTTCGATGCCGCCCTTTATGTCACTTTGCAATGCTGTGACACTTGTGTGTAGAAGCTCCACTCTGCTGCTGACGCTGTCTGCATTGATAAGCGCCAACATACCGGCAATTTTGATGCTTTGTTCAAACACATCGTCGGCACTGTTATGGGCGTTTTTAGTGGCTTCGATAATAGCGGCCGTCTTCGCTTTAAACAAATCTCTGCCGCTAAGCCCCCCCTCTTCTTCCGCCGGAAGAGCGCTGAGCGCACTGAGTTGCTCGGCGTTGCAGGAGTCCTCAATGCAGGCTTCGAGTTTGCAGGCGGCCTCTCTTGCCTGCCATGCTTTTTCCTTAGCCGCTTTTATCATGTCAGCAGCGGCATTCATGGCGACAGTTATGGCGCCTTTGGCCTTAATGATGTCGGCGCTGTGGCTTTTCATTTGCTCCGCCTCCTTTACCAAAATAGAGGCAACACAGTGTTGCAGGCCGGTGTATTCCCCATGGGCTACGCCGGCTAAATTAAGCTCAAAATACTTGAGATCGCGCGCTTTTGCGCGTGCATACACATTGATACAACTCACCTTTCGGCCATTTTCCGCAGATTGCAAAGGGCCTTTTAGCTCATTGTTATTGTATAGCACAAAGCAATCGTCTGTTTGCCATGCGGGGCTGCCATTATCGCTACATCCGCTACCGTTTTGTTGGAAACTCATTTCATCTGACATGGTAGATATGTTTATGATTTATAAAAAATCAGCTTTCCTGCATCTTGTGCATAAACTGAAGGATGATGAATTCTGCCGGGCGAACAACGGCCATGCCAATCTCTACGATGAGGCGGCCTTCCAGAATATCGAGAGCGGTCATTGTTGCGCCTAAGCCCACCCGCACATAAAAGGCGTCCTCCGGTACGGCGCCGGCCAAAGCTCCGGCCCGCCATTGCAAAAGCAGGAAGTTTTCGATCATGGCGCGCACCTTCACCCAGGTGTTGGCATCATTGGGTTCAAATACGAATGGCTCTGTAGCTTTCTTCACCGACTCTTCTACCATGTTGAAAAAGCGCCGCACAGGAATGTATCGCCACTCGTTGTCATTGCCGGCTAATGTGCGGGCGCCCCAGATCAGTGTACCCTTGCCGGGGAAGGTGCGAATGGCGTTGATAGATTTGCCGGAAGTATGCACATTCAAGGTTTCCTGCTGCTGGTGCGTGATCTTGATAGTAGGTTCTGACACTGTTGCAAGGGACACATTGGCCGGAGCTTTCCATACGCCTCGCGTACTGTCCACTTTGGCATATTGGCCTACGGCCAACGGCGCCACCGGAAGTTCGAGTGAAATCCGGTCAATGGCAGCCAAACACTGATTGTAAATAATGGCATCTGCATTGGCGCCGCTGGGATGATATACATCCAGTGTGGAATTGGCAGGGGCGGCGCCATCTACGATTATGGAAACGGTTACATCAGCATTGTTATACAAGTAGTTGAGCGTAGTGAGTACATTGGGCGTGTACACCGCGCCGTATTTGAGATTGTCCAATGGTAAATTTGCACCTCTGAAAGTCGTTGCTGCCTGAAGAATGGTTTCGCCTGCAGCAGGCGGGAGTATATCAGCAACTACAAAACGATCCTGAAGTTTGCCGCACTGATCCAGTGCCGCACTCAACAAGGTACCTATATCGGCATTACTCAGGCTCTGAAGTTCGGGGAATACAATCAATGTTACTTCGTCCTCCCTTTCCAACGTGTCTAATCCGGCGTTCAAGGCGGCTTGGCTCACGTTACCTGCTGCAGCGCTCATCAGGCCGGCTGAAACGATATAGCAGGGGCCGCCACCGTTGGCGAAAAAAGCCTGCATCGCATAGTACATGTTGTGTGTTTCCCGACTCCCGACATCCCCGTTGATGGTTCGGGCTACTAAGTTGCCGTTGCCGTCGGTGGTGTCGCTGATGGTGACCGTAATATCCGTTTTGGACTCGGCTTTGCCGAAATAGGCCACATACTCCAGCAACGAGACAATTCGCTTGGGCGTCAACAACAAGTCGTCGTCCACTTTGTCTTTGGCCGTTTGGGTGTAGCCGATAAAAGCAGGTATCGCAGTCTCAACCTGTGCTACGGAAGGAGGGAACTTGGGGATTTCCTCAATATAGACACCCGGTGTTCTGTAATTTGCCATGATGAAATGAATTTAGAATGGTTATTCAAATTTTTACAATGGTATCGGGTTGGCTTTTGTGAAAAACACGTCGCTGTAAAGCCGTCCTGATTCTTTTTTCAGTGCATTCGGCGCCGGATTGGTAAAATACACAGGATCGGAAGGGCCTGAGACCGGTAAAAAACCGGTGAGCGCCTGAGCGAGGTAGCGGGGAGTTTTGGTCACAAATCTGCCCCCGTCATCCTCCAGCCAGTCAGACATAGCCGCCTGAATACTCGCCGCCTCGCCTGCTTCAAAGCCTTCCCTGCGCTGATAGCGCCAGTAGCTGCGCCGGCTCAGGAACCGCAGTTCGAATACCGGATGCACTGCGCGGGGCTGCCCGGCATCGCGTTGCGTGATCAAATACCCGTCGTCGCCTATAATTTTTAGGCCGGGGTCTGCGGGATTGAAAAAAAACTGAATTATTCCCATTGGGGGCAGGCCCGGTTTGGCACGTTCGAGCAGCCAGGTTTTGTACCAATCATCATTGGTATCTAAGCTGCGGTCGCCCCGGTGTACAAACCCGTTTCCGGTGACGGTTCCCCATTGAGCGGGATTGCTGCCATCGTTGTCCTCCAGCGCCTGAAGTATGTCTCCACCGGGGTCTTGTGCAAGTTCGCCCATAAGGTAATTCCTGCTGCCGTCGGTCACGAGAAGCGGAACGGGTGAGGCCAGGGCGTTATTGTCATGTGCTCCTGCATTGCTGAAATAGTAGGTTAGGCTATCGTCATTACCGAGATGAAGCTCTGTGATGTTCCCGATAAGGGGATTAACTGCGTTCAGTCCGAAAGCCAGATAAGCGCCCGACGGCGGCGGAATGAATGGCCGATAGCGTCTGTTGCCGCTGCCGTCTTCTTCAGATTCTACTTCCATCGCCGCAAAAAAACCCAGCGGTGTTTTGATGAATTTGATTCGGTAGTCCCTGAGTTTTTTCAAATCTTTTCGATTCAGAAAAAAATCGAAATCCCCCTGCAGGTCGTATCGGCCGGTGCGCAATCGGGCTTGTAATAAATCGTTCCTTTCAATTGCCGGCAACGAGAACGCAGAACCGCCCGAATTGTCAATCAGGTAGTAATCGTGTACGATGCGCAGTTCGAATAGTATTTTGTATTCGATCTTAATCATTGATGGCTAACTTGTTGCAGCTTCTATTTGGGGGGCGACGAGTTCCCGGGTATCCCCTTGGATTTCTTCTACCGAAGGCGCATCAAGCGTGTAGCGGGCTTGAACCTTCACAAGGCGCACTTTGTACATCACAAAAGGTACCTGCTTGCCGCCAAGAGATCCCCACAAGTGGTTTATCTGTTCGAAGGTGAGCGTATATAACTCCGGCAGCAGGCGCAATTCTTCCAAAATAGCTTCATCGGTTCCGGCCGGAAAAGCCCCCAAAGACTGCGGAGAATTCTGAATGGAAAAAGACTTCTTCGCCTGAAAAAATTCGATAATCAATGACAGGCGGTGCAGTGCCCGTTCGTAGTTGTCGCTTGTAGGAGGGTCAACCAGCGTGGCGCAAAAAAGAAGATAAAGGTTGAGATAAATCGGGGGCTGAAAGTATTCTATGCTATTGGTTATCGAGTTTTTGACGTAGTGTTTGTTGTTCTTCAGGGTGCTTTCTTCTTCTACATTGACCAAACTGATAATAACCCTGTTTCGCAGCCTGCCGTCCTGATCGTTTTCTAAAGATGAAATGTTGCCGAGCATAATATCGCCGGAGTTCAGGTCATCTTGAGAAGGCCCGCCAGTGGAGTTTTGGTGCTCCAGAATGTACCTGCTCAATTCCTGCTGGAGAAAAACAAGCGCTTCCGATATCATGAAATCTGGTTTTACAAGATTATTCTACCCGCTTCACCTCCTCCCCCTTCACCTCCACCTGTGCAAAACACTGCAAGCTCGGCAGTGCCAATTGGAGCCGGGCATTGCCGCTTACGGCCGTCACCGTGCCGGAGTAGCCTGCCAGCGGCCCGGTCAGTACCTCTACGGCCTCGCCTACGCGAAAACTTTCATAAGTGATCTCTACCGGGGCTTCCAGGTGGGCGAGTCTTTTGATCATAGCGGCCTCTTTGTCGCTGAGGGTGGCGATCCGGCCGGCGAATTGAACATATTTGAGGATATGGCCGGCCTGAAATACTTCGTTGCGGCGTTTGGCGTCGGTAGCTACAAACACATAGTTGTTGAACAGTACCACCTCTACTTTTTTGCGGCGATCGCTCCACTGGCGTAGTTGCGTTTGCGTGGGTACGCAGGCTTCGAAGCCCAAGTCGCCCAAGCGCTGACCGACCCTCTTTTCGGAGCGCGGTTTCACCAACAAAACGTGCCATTTTATGGCGTCCGACAGAAGTTCCATCTAATGTTTGAGTTGAGGTGTTGTAAAAATGCAGCGAAAAATTACGGCTTCGCCGCTCTGAGTCCCATTGAGCTGAATCAGAATAAAAATCTAACAATAAAAAACTCTTTTGAACAGAATTTCACTCAGACAAATGTATTAGTTATTTTATTTCAAAAAGGACGACACTCCACTTCTACCCAAAAGTGTATTCCTTCACACCAACCCATCCCGAACAGCTTTTGCTACGGCTTCTTTGCCGCTGCTCACATGCAGCTTGCGGTAAATGTTTCGAAGGTTGTTTTTCACGCCGTCTATGGACAAAAAGACCTTGCCGGCAATAGCTTTGATGGGCAGTCCCTCCACTAATAATTTGAGAATATTCAACTCGCGTTCGCAGAGTGGGCATTCCTGTTTTCGCGGGTTGGGGTGAAAATGTTGAATCACCTTTCGGGCAATGCCGGGCGACATAGGCGAACCGCCTTCCATGACCTCCTGAATGCCTTCCACGAGGCGGTGCGGCGGCGTTTTTTTGAGCAGGTAACCGCTTGCGCCGGAACACAGGGAGTCGAATAGTTTGTCGTCGTCTTCAAACACGGTGTACATGATGATCTCTGCTTCGGGGCGCTTTGCTTTGATTTGCGCCGTGCTTTCCACGCCGGATATGCCCGGCAGTTCAATGTCCATGATGACGACATCGGGCGCCAGTTTGGGTGTATTACTAACCGCAGCCTCGCCCGACTCAAAAGCGCCGACCACTTCAAAGCCCTCACACCCTGCGAGCAGTTGGCATAAGTGGCTGCGCTTTTCAGCGTCGTCTTCGCATATCAGTATTCGGATGGGCGTCATCAGGCGTGCAATTGAGTTGTGCAAATTACCGGAAATACAATGCCGGGGCAACTACACTTTCAGGTAGTTTCACCCGGCCCAGGCCGCTTGTCGGGGCCGCACGGTGGCGCGTTGCTTGTATCTGGCTTGTGCGGCTGCATACCAGGCAGAAGGACTGAATCCGGTACTGCGCGTGAGCCGAAGCGGCCGCCAGAATGGCCGGATGGGCATCTCCAACAGCAGGGTGCAACCCCGGCCGGGAGCGGATAAAAACTGCAATTGTCCGCCGAGGATGGCAGCGCGACGCTGCATGTTTTTGAGGCCGTTGCCCGAATGCTGTTTTCCGGGATCGAACCCGCAACCATTGTCGGTGATGCGACAGTAGAGGCGCCGGCCGTCTGTGTCGAAGGTTATTCTCACGTCGTCGGCGCGGGAGTGGCGAATTACATTTTGCAGGGCCTCCTTGAGCAGCGGGTAGAGTTCGCGGCGGCGCGTGGCGGAGATGGACACTTCCCGAAGGGCTTCGGGTAACGTGAGCGAAAATTCCATGCCTTTTTCGCGGAGCAATTCATAGCCCTTTCGGTTGAGCAGGGCTGCGAGGTGCCCTAATTGGGAACACGATGCGCCGAGTATAGCAATGGAATCGCTGATGACAGCGTGTACTTCAGCCGCTTCGGCATCAATGCGATAGAGCAGAGCCTTTGTCTTTTCCGGGTTGCTTTCGCTGAGGCTTTGGGTGGCCAGACCCGATAAAAAACAAATATTGCTAAGGGACGCGCCGAGGTCGTCGTGCAAGTCGCGGGCCATACGCCGTTGAAGTCTTTTCACCGTGAGGCGATAATGCCGACAGACTGCTGCCATAAAAAAAAGCAAAACACCGGCCGATAATACGCTACAGAGGAGTAAGAAGGTGTTGGACATGATTTATAGGTTATAAGGTGAAAAATCAGCACGTTCAAAAGAGCCTGAACCTCACACAGCCCCACAAAACAGTAATCTATCCATACTCCGAAAACGTTACCGGCGGGGAACGCTTTTTTGTACGGTGTCAATGCTGTGGAGGAGGATGTCGGTAAGGTATCCTTCGTTTAGTTTTCTCGTAGTAGTGTGGATTGGTCGTCCTGATTTTTTTCTGTTCTGTCCGTAGCTCCGTTTCAAAAGCAAAAACTGGATGGAGTATAAATTGGAGCTATGTACTTATTGCGAAAGCAAATTTGAAAAAAATATTTCTTATGCAAAATTAAAACTCAGTTTTTCTAAATCTCCACCCTCCGGTTCATCACAATCGCAATCGTTTCGCCTTCGCCGCGCGGATAGGGCACGCGCTTTACCTCGTAGTATCCTAAGTTCTCCCAAAAGCGACGGCCCGGTTCGTTGATTTCCAAAACGGCTACCCGGAGTAAGGCCCCGCCGTTGTCGGTCATATACGTTTCGATAAACTGGTGAACGCTTCGACTCAGACCGCTTCGGCGGTGCTCCGGCGCAACGAGAAACAGCCCGATGATCCATTCCTTTTCGACCGGGTAATCGCGCACGAGATCAACAAAAGCGATGAGAGCGCCTTGCTCGTCAAAAAAGCCGAAGACCTCCTTTTCATCCCGGCGTTTTCCCGGCGGCAAGCCGTTCAATATTTCATGCGCTACTGCGCTGGTGGGCGAGCGGCCTTCCATGTTTTCAAAATACGCGCGGCATTGCTCGAAAAAGGCCAGCACGAGATCTTCATCGTCGGGTTGAAGCAGGCGGGTGGAATTGGGTAGTTGCATAGCGGTACGAAGATTTGACAAATTCGAGACAGTTATCAACTCTCATTGATTACACCTTCAAGAAGTCTTATGTTTGCTTTGACAAATATACAATGGCCATGAAAAAGTATTTACCACTTGTATTAAGAATCATCGTTGCAGCTATTTTACTGCAAACACTCTGGTTCAAATTTACGGCAGCAGAGGAAAGTGTTTACATTTTTTCGCAGATCGGCATGGAACCTTACGGCAGAATCGGCATCGGTATTGCAGAACTCATTGCCGGAATATTGATTTTGATTCCCCGAACCGCCTGGATCGGCGCCGGTCTTTCCGCAGGGGTCATCAGTGGCGCTATATTTTTTCATCTCACCAAACTGGGCATTGAGGTACAGGGAGACAAAGGCGCTTTGTTTTATACAGCCGTCCTTGTATTCGTATTAAGCCTTGCCGTTTTATGGTTGGAACGCAAAAAAATTCCCTTCATCAGATAATCATGCAAAACAACACCGCTAAAGAAAAACTGCAACAAGGGCAGCATGTATATGGCATCCTGTCTCCTACAACTGACCCGATCGTGTGTGAATACATCGGCTATGCCGGTTTCGATCTGTACATGATAGACGGAGAGCACGGCGCCGGTACCCTTGCGGAAGTCGCCCACATGACGCGCGCCTGCGAAAGTGCCGGCATCCCCGTGTGGGCGCGCGTACGTAGCGTGGATGAAAAGCTCATCCTGCAATACTTAGACATAGGCGTCAGCGGCATCATGATACCCGGCATCCGCACTGCCGAGGATGTGAAACGGGCGGTGAACGCCGTGAAATACCCGCCGATCGGCCAACGCGGCATCGGCCCCGTGCGCGCTGCCGACTACCTCATCGGCCGGCTCAACCAACTCCAATATGTGGAATGGGCCAACCGAAACACCGTCGTGCTGCCGCAGATCGAAACGCTGGAATGTCTCGACAATTTAGATGAAATATTGCAGGTAGAAGGCGTGGACGGTTTCATCATCGGCCCCCGCGACCTATCTATGGCAATGGGCTACTACGACGGCCCCGATCACGATGAGGTGCGGCAGAAAATGTACGACATCATGGCACAGGTACGCGCCGCCGGCAAGTGGGTGGGCACCGTAGCCGGCGCTGCCGAACAGGCCAACGCGCTGACGGCTCATGGCGCCAATATCATCCTCCATTCCGTGCAAGGCTTGATACTCAGCGCGGGGAAAGCGTTTTTGTCGCAAGTGAGGGAGTCATAATCAGGGCAATCGCTGCTGAGCCGGAGGGAAAAACAACAACGCTTTCCTACCTTCACGCCCAAAACCACTCCACATGAAATATTTCACCTTCATAATCCTCCTCCTGTCTGCCGCCGGCCTCGCTGCCCAGCAAGTCCACACCATAAGCGAAATGCGCAAAGTGATGATGGGGCAAGACCTCAGCGCGCATCTGCGCTGGGACACGGTGGCGCGGGAGCACCTCTTCGGCATCAGCCCATTGGGGCGACTGGAAGGAGAAGTCACCATCGTAGATGGGCAGCCGTTCGTGTCCACAGTGGACAAAAAAGGGCGGCTCCGGGTAAAACGCACCTGGAAAGTGGAAGCGCCCTTTGGTGTGTATGCACAAGTGCCCGCATGGGAACGAATTGAACTCGAAATGCCCATCCGCTCTGAAAGCGAGCTACAGCAAGCGCTCGAAGGGGTGTTGCAACACAAGGGTTACGACTTCTCCCAGCCACTGCCCTTCCACATACAAGGCGCCTTCGAACGCGTTGACTATCACATCATCTCCAAACCCAAAGGAGAAATCGAACACAGCCACGAACTGCATGACAAAGCCAAAAAGCATTTCACTGTACAACATATCCGCGGAGAACTACTCGGCTTTTACTCCCGTCATCACGAGGGTATTTTCACCCACCGGGGCAGCTATGTACACATCCACTTCATAGACGCCCCCCGCAAGCATGCAGGGCACTTAGAGCATGTGGCGATCGGGCAGAAGTTTGTGTTGTATTTGCCTGCAAGCCGGGTTTCTAATGAAGTTGAAAAGTAACTTTGTAACTTGAGCCATGAAAAATCCAATACTATGGACAAACGAGCTTTCCTAAAAAACACCCTCTTCCTCGGCGCTGCCATGCCTGTTTTTTTGAAAAACCTGAGTCGTTGGG
Organism: Saprospiraceae bacterium; assembly: GCA_019638385.1. Taxonomy (GTDB): domain Bacteria; phylum Bacteroidota; class Bacteroidia; order Chitinophagales; family Saprospiraceae; genus UBA2329. The sequence goes on from JAHBTW010000002.1 coordinate 63,133, forward strand.
TAAGCGAAATCGAACACCTGTCGCCCGAAGAAGCGGCCCGCGACGAAGACTTCTGGATGCGGGTGCGCAGCGGCTACCGGCTCAAACCCGATTACATCAATCTCGAAAACGGGTATTACTGCTTTTTGCCGCAGGACATTCTCGAACATTATATCCACCACATCCGGGAAATCAATTACCAAGGCTCGCATTACATGCGCACTGCGGTATGGGACAATAAGTACGCCGTTGCAGCGCAATTGGCTGAACTCGCCGGCTGTGGCGCAGATGAACTCGTCATCACCCGGAATACCACGGAATCTTTAGACATCATCATCGGCGGTTTTCCCTGGAAAAAAGGCGATGAAGCCGTGATGGCGGAGCAAGACTATTTCTCCATGCTCGAAATGTTTAATCAACAGGCCACGCAGCACGGTATTGTGAACAAGCGGGTTTCCGTGCCCAACCTCCCGCAGTCCGATGCAGCAATCGTAGAGTTGTACGCCAGGGCTATTACGCCCAAAACCCGTCTGCTCATGGTGTGCCACATCGTCAATATCACCGGGCAGGTACTGCCTATCCGCAAAATTTGCGACATGGCCCACAGCAAAGGCGTGGAGGTAATGGTGGACGGCGCGCACGCTTTTGCACACCTCCACTTTGCCATCCCCGACCTGAACTGCGACTACTACGGCGCCAGTTTGCACAAATGGCTCAGCGCGCCTTTAGGCGCCGGGATGTTGTATGTGAAAAAAGAGAAAATACCCCAAATACGCCCCCTGTTTGCCAGTGCCGTCACCGACAATACTGACATCCGCCGGCTCAATCACACCGGCACCCATCCCCCGGCCACCGATCTGGCCATCGGCAATGCATTAGACTATCACTACAGCCTCGGGCCGGAGCGCAAAGCAGCGCGCCTCCTCTATTTGCAGCAATACTGGACCTATCAGGTACGCAACCTTCCGCACATCGTACTCAATACGCCTGCCGACCCCGCACGCACCTGCGGTATAGCCAACGTCGGCATCAAAGGCATGAAACCCGCCGACATGGCTGATACCCTGCTCAAAAAATATCGGATATGGACCGTTGCCATTGACGGCGCCGGGGTGCAGGGCTGCCGCATCACACCCAATGTATATACCACCACCAAGGAACTGGATGCATTCGTGAAAGCCTTGAAGGAGATGGGATAGCGCCTGCCGGAGGCTACGGTTTATACACATCTCTCAAATATCAAGAGCAACGCGGGACTGCGGGACCGGCATTACAGGTTTTACCACGCCGGCGGCGTGGTGTATGAGCAATACAAATACCGGGGGCGAAGAACACAATTAAACAACCTACAATGCCAAGGGTGGAATACAAATACCAAGAGCGAGTTTGTCGGGTTTAGGTTTTTTCGATTCGGCGGAGCGCTAAGAAACCTGTGCTCCAAACCGCGCAACAGGCGCGGCGTGATTTTTGGTTCTTTTCATCGGAAAAGAACATGAAAAAATAGCATGAAAATTTGATTGCAGGCAGGCAGGTATAGCTACCGGAGGGCAGGGAGAAACGGTTATTTATTCTCCGTGAGACTCCCCCGGAACTCCGTGTAACTCCCTGACCTCCGGCAGGCGGGCGTGTCACCCGAATAGCAAGCGGCTCCTAAGATCCGGCAAACCGGGTACCGAAAATGCCGACAGCAAGCTCTGCCCAAACAACGAGAAGCGCTACCAGAATAACGGCGCAAAGAGCGAGCCGGTACTCGGTTTTCTTTACCACCCTCAGTGTAAGCTCACACAAGAGACCGGCGCCGAGCAGCAAACTCCCGGCGACCGCAAAATCAAACGAGGTCCATTTCACCTCGTCGGTAAACTGCATTGCTATCAATGGCACGAGCAATAAGAGCGCTACCGTAAACACAATGCCCAAAAGTCTTTTGTTCTGCGTAATCATAATCGTTCTGTTTTTTGATATAAATTTGCCCGGAACAAAGGTAATACAAAGTACTTTATGATACAAAGTTATTTGAAAAAATAACATCTCTGATGAAGCTGACTAATCTGAACCGGTAAGTTTGTTTGTACCCATGGAATGCCGCGTAACCATTTATACCTCCTTTTTTGTTAGATACCGCATGAAGCCACATCTCTACTTCTTCGCCGCTCTGTTCCTACTACCTTCCACCCGAGCCGCCGGACAGTCGCTCCCCGACACCATTCGCGTGGATACGTTGCCTGTAGCGGAAGTGAGGGCCACGCGCAGCACTGCCCAATCAGATCAAAACCCGCTGGCGGTATCCGTGCTCGACGCATCGCGCATTCGCGTGGCGCAACCCTTGCTCAGCCTGGCCGAAAGCCTGCCGGCCGTGCCCGGCGTATTTGTGATGAACGATGCCAATTTCGCACAAGACCTCCGCATTGCCATTCGCGGATTCGGCGCAAGAGCCGGTTTCGGCATCCGGGGCGTCAAAATCCTGCTCGACGGCATCCCTGAATCTTCTCCCGACGGGCAAGGGCAGGTGGACAACATTGATCCCGCCATGCTCAGCCGCATCGAAGTGCTGCGCGGCGCTTCCGCAGGTCTGTACGGCAACGCCGCCGGCGGCGTCATCAGCCTCAGCACCGAGGACATAGAAAAAAGAGGCATCGGGGCAAGAATCGCCCTCGGTGCTTTCGGGTTCCGGCAGTTCCAGTTGAAAGGCGCTTATGTGGCCGGCAACACCCGGTTCTCCGCAGGCGCGACACAGGTCGGCATAGACGGGTTCCGGCAACAGGCCGCCATGCGCGCCACCCTCGCCACCGCGAAAATGATTTGGATACCAAAGGCAGATTCTACCTGGCGCATAACGCTGTTGGCCAATTTCACTGACAGCCCGCAAGGCGATGACCCCGGCGGACTGACGGCGGTACAGGACAGCCTCGACCGCCGCGCCGCACATCCCGCCAATGTGCAGTTCGACGCCGGCGAATCGCTGCGGCAAGGACGCCTCGCGCTGTTGGCCGGCAAGCAGTTTTCGGCGCGCAGCCGCCTGCACCTCCGGCTGTGGTCGGCCCTGCGGGATTTTGAAAACAGATTGCCCTTCCGCGCCGGCGGGCAGGTTACATTTCAGCGTTGGGCGGGCGGCGGCACACTACAGTTTGAACAGGAGAGCAAACAACAACTCGGCCCCGACCGGCCCCGTCTTAGGTGGTCTGCCGGCCTGGAAGCCGACCGGCAAGCCGACGACCGGCAACGCTACGACAATGAAAACGGCCAACGTGGGATGCGTTCGCTGCGACAGGATGAGCTATTCGGCAGTTGGGGGCTGTTTGCGTTGGGCCACTGGCAGGCTGCGCCGCGTCTTACGCTGTCCGGAGGGACACGGGCCGATGCGGTGCGCCTGCGGGTACGCGACCGCTTCCTGAGCGACGGCGATCAGTCGGGCGCACAGGACTTCCGGCAGCTTAGCCCCTGGTCGGGTTTTACCTTCCGCATCGCGCCGCGCCTCCATGTTTACGGCAACCTGAGTACCAATTTTGAAACGCCCACGCTTGCCGAGTTGTCCAATAACCCGGCGGGTACCGGCGGCTTTGCGGAAAATTTGAGGCCGCAACGCACCCTGTCTTCCGAAACCGGCATCCGGGGCAGAGGCCGCAACCGCATGTTGTGGGAAATAGCCGTTTTTCAGGCCCGCACCCGCGACGAACTGACCCCCTACGAACTGCCCGATCAGCCAGGGCGCATCTATTTTCAGAATGCGGGCCGGACGCTGCGACGCGGCATCGAAACTGCATTGAACTACGCCCCCCTGCCCGGCTGGGAATGCTGGGCTAATTATACCCTTTCTGATTTCCGGTTTGAACGCTTTGAATCCGGCAATGCTGATTTTTCGGGCAACGCGCTGCCCGGCCTGCCGCGGCATCTGGGGCAGATCAGTTCCCGGTTTACGCACCGCAGCGGTGTACTGGTACAGGTTTCCGGGCGGTTTACCGGCAGTTTTTTTGCCGAAAATGCCAATGCTGTTACCATCCCGGCCACACAGATATATGCTGCCCGTCTGGGTTGGACGGGGTCGGTGCGGGGCATGGGCGCTGAGGTTTTTCTGGGGGCCGACAACATCGGCAATGCCCGCGTATTCAACAATGTGCGCCTGAATGCTGCGGGCGGCAGGTATTATGAATCGGGAGCAGAGCAGAGTTTTTTTATGGGACTGGCGCTGCATTTGTGATGAAACTTACCGTTGGGAATCCTGATTTCCCGATACTTGGATTTGTTCGGTTTGTTGTTTATTTTTGCCTATTCTCAAAATGACTACATGAGTACAATTATCTTGCCCAAGCCCGTCACGAAGTTGTCCGATCTCGATCCGGAGGGCAGTTATACCTATGCCGACTATATGCTGTGGCAGTTTCAGGAGCGCGTGGAGTTGATCCGCGGGCGGTTGTTTCGCATGAGTCCGGCGCCGAATCTTATGCACCAGCGTATTTCCCAAGGGCTGAATCGCTGCTTACTCAACTTTTTTTACCAAAAACCTTGTCAGGTCTTTGCCGCGCCGTTCGATGTGCGCCTGTCGGTGGGCAGCAAGCGGGGCAAAGACTCGACGGTGGTGCAACCCGATTTGTGCGTGGTGTGCGACGAAAGCAAATTGGACGAGCAGGGCTGTGCGGGCGCGCCGGATTTGGTGGTTGAAATTCTATCGCCGGGCAATAGCGGCAAAGAGATGAAAGAGAAATTTCGGGTGTACGAAGAAGCCGGCGTTCGGGAATACTGGATCGTCAATCCGGCGGAGCATTTGGCGCTCGTTTACATCCTCCATGCGGAAGGCAGGTACATCGGGTTGGCGCCGGTAACGGAGGAAGACCCACTGCGATCGCATATTTTCCCCGAATTAGTAATTGACCTCAAAGAGGTGTTTGCCTGACAGCAGCGGTTTCCTACCATTCAATGTAAAGAAAAAACGAAGGGGCAGTGTTAACACTGCCCCTTGCATAATTGGTATATGTAGAAAGCCTCTGCGTGTTGATTGCTCTTTTAAGAGCTTGCTTTTTTGTGATCTGCCAAAAACTGCTCCAGCCCGATGTCGGTGAGCGGGTGTTTCAGCATTCCCAAAATAGACGATAACGGACAAGTAACCACATCGGCGCCGGCAAGTGCTGCGTCCACGATGTGTTTGGCATTGCGGATGGACGCCGCCAAAATAGCGGTTTCAAATCCCTGAATGCTATAAATTTCTGCAATCTGTCGAATCAATTCCATGCCGTCCCAGGAGGTATCGTCAATGCGACCGACAAAAGGGGAGACATAAGTAGCGCCGGCTTTGGCCGCCAGAATGGCCTGCCCGGCGGAAAATACCAGCGTGCAATTGGTGCGAATGTCGTTGTCGCGAAAATAGCTCAGCGCTTTTACGCCTTCCTTTATCATCGGCACTTTCACCACAACGTTGGGCGCGATAAGCGATAAGCGTTTGCCCTCCGCCACCATACCGTCAAAATCGGTTGAAATGACCTCTGCGCTGACGTCGCCGTCAACGGTTTGGCATATTTTTTCGTAGTGTTTCAGAATATTGGATTCCCCGCTGATGCCCTCTTTGGCCATGAGGGAGGGGTTGGTCGTAACACCGTCGAGGATACCGAGGTCACGGGCTTCTTTGATTTGATCCAGATTGGCGGTGTCTATAAAAAATTGCATTTGGCGACAGATTTGCCGCAAAGATAGTGTAAAAATGTAAGATGGAACCGGCGTTTGAAAAAAAATGGGGTGAGCGAACACTCGCATCGCTACAACCTACCTACCCTTGCTGCGTTTCCGCCCTGGGGGGGTTCGGAGGGAGCTGATCGTGCGCCGCTCACCGGGCGGCAAAGGTATAGAAAATGTTTTTCCCGGGAAATATTTTTTTTACTGCCTCCACTTCCGCAGTTGGTTCACGGCGGCTCTGAGGTCTTTGGGCAGGGGCGCTTCCACTGTGACGCGCTCGCCGGTGTGCGGATGATCGAATGCAACGCGCCAGGCGTGCAGGGCCGTTCGGTGCAGCAGCGGTTGTTCTTCGTGCAATTTGCCCGCCTTAAAACCGCGCGATTTGATCTGCGACAAAAACAACGCCTCGCTGCGGCCATACAGTGGATCGGCCACCAATGGATGCCCGATGGATGCCAGGTGTACCCGCACCTGATGCGTGCGCCCGGTATGGATATTGGCTTCTACTAAAGAATAGCCGCGAAAAGCCTCCTGCACTTTGTACTCCGTGAGCGCAGACTTCCCCTTGCGGAGAATGGTCATTTGTCCCGGTTTGCCGGGATGCGGACCGATGGGCTGGTCAATAATGCCCGATTCGGGCAGGGGTACGCCTTCCACCAATGCGAGATAAATTTTTTCCACGCCCCGCTTTTCAAATTGCAGAGAGAGCGAGCGATGCGATGCCTCGTCCAATGCAAAGAGGATCGCGCCGCTGGTTTCGCGGTCTAAGCGATGTACCGTCCACACACGGGGAAAAAGCGCCGCGAGCGCGCCTTGGAGACTTTGCTTTACGGTATCGAAGCGGTCGGGAATGGTGAGCAAACCGGAAGGCTTTGCCGCAACGACTAAATATTCGTCCTGATACAGGATTTCGGGAGTGTACAGCATCAGATGGGTGCGTTTTTATCCGGGGTTATTTTCAAATCACTGAATTGGCGCACTTTGCGCGCATAATATTGCCATACGACACTGCCCCGGTACCGGCCTTTCCGGTTGGGCTGCGGCCAATTGCGAAACGTTTCCACCGTTCGGTGTCCGTCCATGCGCTTTTGCAGCAACACAGGCACAGAGGCGTACAAGCGGAGATGCGCCCGCAAGATAGACACAATGTGCGCCCATTTGCCCTGGCTCAGGAAAAGTAGCCCGGCCAGTCCGTCCATCAGCAAGCGAAGCGGAAACAGCCACAGCAGCCGCCCGGCATGTTCGTTTTTGAGAATGGTAAAAAGGCTGTTCCTGAAATTGAGATAGGTTTTGCGCGGGGTATTGTAGGCCAGGGTGCCGCCGCCGAGGTGATATACCACCGACCTGGGTTGCACCACTACCCGGTAGCCGGCCCGCTTGAGCCGCCAGCAGAGGTCAATCTCTTCCGAGTGGGCAAAGAAATCGCCGTCAAAGCCGCCGAAGTTTTCGTACAGTTCCCGGCGGATGACAAATGCGGCGCCGCCGGCCCAAAACACATCGGCTTCATCGTCGTATTGGCCTTTGTCCTCCTCGGTATCGGCAAAGATGCGCCCCCGGCAAAAGGGATAGCCCAGCGCATCCAACCAACCGCCGCAGGCCCCTGCGTATTCGAAGCGGTTCTTTTCGAGCAGCGCCAATATTTTGGGTTGCGCCACGGCAATGTTGCGGTCGCGCTCCATCATTTCGATGATGGGATTCAACCAACCGGCCGTCACTTCCACATCGGAATTGAGCAGCACCACATACTCGGACCGGACGGCTTTGATGGCCTGATTGTAGCCTTCGGCAAAACCGAAATTGCGCCCCAGATCAATGCACTGCACCTGCGGATAGTGCTCCGTCATAAACAGCAGCGAGCCGTCGGTGGAGCCGTTGTCGGCCACTACGATCCGCTGATTGGGGTACGCCGAGCGCAGCACGGAGTCCATGTAGCGCGCCAGGTGTTTTTGGCCGTTGTAGTTGAGAATCACAATAGCCGTTTGCGGCCAGTTCAATTGATTGCTCACCATGTCCTTCGACCATCCCTCGGCCTGGAGGATTGTTTGAACGGCAACTTGGTCGTGTTCCAATTGTTGGCGCAGGGCATCCAGGTCCTGAAATGCCGCGTCGTCGCGCGTGCGGGCTACGAGTTCGATTTGCAGTTCCTGCCCGTATATGCTTTGTTTGAAATCAAAAATATGCACCTCAATCGTGCGGTTGTGATAGGTTTTTAGCGTAGGCCGGCTGCCGATGTAGAGCATTCCGCCGTAGCGCACGTTTTTGTGCTCCGCAAAAACCGCATAGATGCCGTCGGGCGGAATGAGTTTGTTTTTGGAAGAAATTTCCAGGTTGGCGGTGGGAAAGCCGAGTTCCATACCAATGTTTTGCCCGCGCACCACCTGCCCGCTGAGCGTGTACCAGTGATGGAGCAGCCGTTTGGCGGCAGCCATATCGCCGCGCTCTACGGCAGTTCTGATTTTGGAAGAGCTCACGGCATTGTCGTCAATGACCTGTTTTTCAATTTCCACCACTTCATAACCGGCAGACTCGCCGTGCCATTTTAAAAAATGAATATCGCCCTGGCGATTGAGGCCGAAGCGATGATCGTACCCGATGACGATGTATCGGGGTTGGAAAGCGGCAATGAGGAATTTTTCGATGTATTCATCGGCGCTTAGCTGGGAGAACTCCACGGTGAACAGCACGACGACCACATTGTCCACCCCGTACCGCTCCAACAATCGGATGCGCTCCTGAATGGTGGTGAGCAATTGCATCGGACGGTCGTCCTGCGGGTATATGACCTCTCGCGGGTGCGGGTGGAAGGTAACGACGATGCTCTCGCCCTGTACCTGTCGGGCCAACCGGATGACGCGATGCAATATTTCCTGATGACCGGCATGTACGCCGTCGAAGGAACCTATGGTGACCACGGCATTGCGAAACCTCGGAAGGGTGCTCAGTTCGTAAAATACTTTCATGACAGCGCAAAATTAGACAAACAACGCATACGGCAAAAATTGGGAAGAACTGTTCTATGTTTGCGGTTGTTAACAACGGGTTTTTAGCGCCTCCGGTATCCGCTTGCGCGAGAAAAAATCCGAATCAGGAAATGCCGACCGAATATGACATTTGACAAAACGCAAATTGTAAAAGCCCTCACAAAGGTACTCGATCCGAATACCGGCCAGGACATCATCTCCATGAGCATGGTGCGCGATCTGGAAGTGGAAGGCAATAACATCAATTTCACCTTAGAACTTCCCTCGCTCAACAGCGCTTACAAATCGGAACTGAATTTCGCCTGCATCGGCGCGGTACAGGCCGTGTATCCCGATGCGAATGTAAACGTACACGCCGTGGCGCGCACTGCTCAATCGCAGCAAAGCACCAGTCCGGCCCCGCACATTCAAAACATCATCGCCGTGGCATCGGGCAAAGGCGGCGTGGGCAAATCCACCGTTGCCGTCAACTTGGCACTGGGGCTGAAACAATTGGGCGCCCGCGTGGGCCTCATGGACGCCGATCTCTACGGCCCCAGCATTCCCACTATGCTGGGTTTGCAAGGGCAGCGCCCCAAGATCAGAGAAATGTACGGCCAGCCCAAAATGACGCCGCTGGAAGCTTACGGCATGCCGGTCATTTCCATCGGTTTTATTGTAGAACCGGAGCAGGCCGTGGTGTTGCGCGGGCCGCGGCTCTCGGCCATCGTGAAGCAGTTTTTTCACGATTGTATCTGGCCACCTTTAGACTACCTGATCGTGGACCTGCCTCCCGGTACCGGCGATATACAACTCAGTTTAGTGCAAACGGTGCCCGTTACCGGCGCCGTGATGGTGACGACTCCGCAAGAAGTGGCCGTGATAGACGCCGTGAAAGCCATGAATATGTTTTTGTTGCCTTCGGTAAACGTGCCCATTGTGGGCGTAGTGGAAAACATGTCCTGGTTTACGCCGGAAGAACTGCCGGACAACAAGTATTTCATCTTCGGCGAGGGTGGAGGAAAACGCCTGGCGCGCCTGGCGCAAACCGTTTTGTTGGGTCAAATCCCGCTGGTACAAGGCATCCGGGAGGCCGGCGACAAAGGTTCGCCCGCCGTGGTGGGTAAAGAATCCCCTACCTCAGAGGCATTCATGGAAGTGGCGCGCAATGTGGCCCGGCAAGTGGCCCTGCGCAATGAAACCCTCGCCCCGACGCAGATCGTAAATGTACAATCCTGATAAAATGTGTACCTTCGCATACCCGGCGACAACGCCGAACATTAAGTATCACACATGATGACGGCAACCATAGATAAAAATGACCTCCTCCACCGGGTGGACCTTGCGCTCAACGATGTGCGCCCCCACCTCGCCGTGGACGGCGGCAATGTAGAAGTAGTAGGCATCACCGACGCCAATATCGTTTTGATCAAATGGACGGGCGCCTGTGAACATTGCAGCATGTCCGTTATGACCCTGCGTGCAGGCATTGAGCAGGCCCTTATCGGAAAAATACCCGAAGTGGCCGGCGTGGAAGCCGTGAACGGTTGGGAAGGTTGAAACTGCAACGGTTGCCGATCTCCCACTAACCGAAGCCAACATGTACCCTTCCGGTCATAAACATCTTCAAACCATGTTCCGACTTTTCAGCATCCTCTTCTTATTGGCGGCGGCTGTACCGCTCTCCGCTCAATCCGGAAAAGTTTATACTGTACAAACCGTTCCTGACCCCAAGCGCTCCGGCGGCGGCTACGTCAGCGATCCCGACGGGTTTCTCACGCCGGCTGAAGTTGCGGAACTCAATCAGCGCATCGCCGCCATTGAAGATTCCACCTCCGCTCAAATTGCGGTCGTACTGCTCGGCTCCATCGGCGACGACAACCCCAAGGAATTTGCCACCCGCCTGTTTGGGCAATGGGGTATCGGCAGTGCCGACCGCGACAACGGCCTGCTCATTCTCAGCATAATGGACCAGCGACGCACCGAGTTTGAAACCGGCTACGGCATGGAGGCCGTGCTGCCCGACGCCTATTGCTATCGCATCGGGATGCAGGAATTGGTGCCCTATTACCGCGAAGGTCAATACGGCACAGGGCTTATCAACACGGTCAAGCGCATCGGCAGCATCCTGCAAGACCCCAACGCATTGGAGGACATCCTCTCCTCTTCCGAAAAACGCTCCTTTGGCCGCTCTGCTTCTCCACTGGGCATGCCCTTGCCACTGTGGATATTAGGGTTTTTCAATTTCATTTTCCTCGGTGCGCTCACGCTGAGAGTGGTGTGGGTGCTTCGCAACAAAGACGACCTCTACGATAAGTTTTTGGCCATCCGACCCTGGACGAGTTTGTTCTTTCTCTTTCTGGCGCCACCGCTTTATCTACTGGCCTATTTTGGTCTAAAAGCGCTGTTGAACCGCTTGCGCAACCAACCCCGTTTCAGCCGGGAGAACGGCCAACCCATGCGCAAACTGAGTGAAGAGGAAGAAGACCGCTTCTTGGAGCGCGGGCAGATAACGGAGGAAGAAATCGGCTCGGTGGACTACGACGTGTGGGTCACCGATGACGAAAACGATGTGCTCATATTGCGCTACGCCCGGCGGTTTAGTAAATATCAGGAATGCCCGGCGTGCAAATTCAAAGCCTACTACATGTCGCATACGGCCACCATCACCCGCGCCACCTACTCCTCCAGCGGTCTGCGGGAGGTCACTTACCTATGTAAAAACTGCGGTTACCGGCACACGAAGCACGATGTCATTCCTCAATTGACGAGATCCTCCAGCGGGGGTAGTTCCGGCGGCGGGGGCGGCGGTTCCTGGGGCGGTGGCCGCTCCGGCGGCGGGGGCGGCGGAGTGAGTTGGTGAGAACGTTTTTTATTCAAACCGCTCCACTCTCAGGTTATCCACGGCAACGGGTTTATCGCCGTCGGCATTCCAAAACATCACTTCGGCTTTGTTGAAAGCGCGGCGCGGGAGAAGGAGGTCTATGTGCAGGTCTTTGGTTTCATTATCGCCGAGCAGGCGGAAAATGCGAATGGCGCGCTCGTGTACGGTTTGGTCGTCTTGCTTGAGGCGCACGATGAACTGCGTCATTTTCCAGGTGTCCCATTCTTTGTTTTGAGCGCGGAAAGTAGCCGTGGCGCGCAGCTTGCGCCCGCCTTCCTGGGGCAGGGGAAATGAAAAAGCAGGACTAAATTGCTGCGCAGCGCCGAGGCACACGGAGCGCTCGCCCTCAATGGGTTCGATGGGGCAATCGGCCCACATTTCTACGCCTTCTTCAAAATTGTTTTGATACACCAATTGTACATTGCGGCGCTCGCCGCGAAAGTCCTGGTCGGTATCCAAGAGCTTGCGATTTTCTACCGGCAGGTCGTATTTCAAAACGATGCGCCAGAAGTATGCTTTGGTCATAAAGCCCGGCTCCAGCATGCCGCCCTTGTGCGCCTGATGGGTGAGCCAAAGATTGTAATAACTGAAAAGCAGAAATACGGCAAAAATGAGGTAGTTCCAGGGAATGCGTTTGTAAATGAATGCGACGAAAGCCGCCAGCGGAAAGGCCAGCAAAGCGTAGCTCTGCACCATAGCCCGCTGCCCGAGACTGCCTCCGTACCACCATATATCCCAAGCAAAAGTGACGTATAGAAACAGCGCAAAAAACAGAAAGCTCGCCCAGAAAATACTACGGTGTTGCCGATACAGCGCAACGAACCCCAACACGGCAAAGCCCATCATGGGGGTATAAACCAACCAACCTGCCCGGAAGCTGAAAACGCCCTGATCTATGTGCGGACTAAGCCAGCTAAAGCCTTGATCTTCGTAACTATACACGAGCCAGGAACCGCTCGCCAATTTCCAATAAATGAGTTGCAAACTGCCGATGAGGCCGCATATAATCACCGCCGTAACGAGCTGCGGCCAATGCCGGCGCCATACGTCGAGCCGTTCCCGAAAGGCTGCCGCCGATCCTACGCCCCACAGCAGCGGAATGAGCGCGGCGAGGATTTCAGTAGGCCGGGTGAGCGCTGCCAGCCCCACGATGAAACCCAGTCCGACCGCTTTGACTAATGTAGGTTTTTGATAATAAGCGATGGTGAGCGCCACGAGCGCCGCATACAACGTGAAGAGGTAGTTGTGCGTCATGGCGCCATTGATGGCTGCGTAGTCTAAGTAGTTGGTGCCGAATACGATGAGCAGCAGGGTAATGGCCGTTGCCGTATCGCTGAAATACCGGAGCAGGTTTTTGCGCAGCAGCCACAGCCCCAATAGCGCTACGAGCAGGCTGCCCAGCCCGATGCCCACCTGATAGGGCCGCGAAAATCCGTCGGCGGGATAGCCCAATACAGGCGCCAGTACATGCGCCGTGAGGAAAAACGGCAGGTACTGCACGGCCAGGCCGCAAGAGTATTTCATCACATAATTGCCGGAGGGATGCTCAAATGCCTGATACGGCGCGCTTGCCGGGCGGTATTTTTGATGAATCTCCTCCCGGAAAGCGACCTGATGAATGTCTTTATAAATAAAAACCGCCGGTAGATAAAAGTAATAACCGGAGACATCCCAACTGATGGTAGCCTCTGTTTGGCTCTGATTCCATTTGGGATAATAAAAAACGCCGACGGCCAGCATAAACGCGGAGCACGCCAGAAAGGCAATAAGGGAAATGCGGTTTTGCATAGCGAGATAAGTTTCGCAAACTTATCACTTATTCCCCGAAGTGCGCTTGCGGTCTATTTCCTCCTGCAATTTTTTGAGCGTTTCCTCCGCTTGTTTCACCTGCGCTTTCACGTTGAGCAGATTCTTTTCCTGCTTAGCCGTTTCGGCGCGAATGGCCTCTGTCTTTTGTTTTTCCTGATCGGCGAGGGCGGCGGTTTCGCGGTTGATGCGTTCGGTTTCGGCGGTGAGGGCTTTGCGGGCCTCTTCGAGCTTTTTCTGTTCGGCGCTGATGGCGGCAGCGGCGTCGGTTTTTATTTTGGTAATTTGTTCGGTGGCCTGCTGGCGTGCCTGATACACGGCTTCCGAAGCGGTTTTGCGGGCCTCGCTCACCTCCTCGACGGATTGTTTACGCGCCGTTTCCACGTCTTTTACATATTGGGCGCGCTGCTGCGCCACGGTATTCCGAAGCGTATCCAACTCTTTTTGAGTGCGGTCGCGGGCATCGGTTACTTGTTGAGTGGCGCGGGCATTGGCCTCCTCCACCTGTTTGGTCAATTCGGCGCGACGGGCATCAGCGGCGGCTTTGGCATCTTCAACGGCCTGAGCGGCTTGTTTTTGAGCGGCGGCTACCTGTTGAGCGGCGGCTTCTTTCGATTGTGCGACCTGGGCAGAGGAGGTTTCGCGCACTTTCAATACCTCCAGTGCAATGGTTTCTTTTTCTTTGGCGGCATTCTCGCGAGCCGTCTTGATGTCGTTTGCAAGACCGGCCTGCACGGCAGCGCGTTCGGTAGCGGCTTTTTCGCGGGCAGCGGCTACTTCTCCGGCCAGGGTTTGTTTTTCCTGAGCTGCTTTTTCGCGGGCTTCTTTCACCTGTTGGGCTTCCTGTTGTTGGGCGGTGGCGACCATGTCGGCAGCGTTTTTCCTGGCTTGCGCCACGGCATTGGCGGCTTCCTGCTGAGCGAGTACGGCCTGCTCTTTTGCCTTCTGTATTTCAAGTGCGGCATTTTCTCTGGCCTTGGCTATTTCGCGGGCAGCATTTTCGCGCGTGACGACCACTTCTTCCACCGAAGTATTTTTTGCTTCCAGTTCCTTGCTCTTCGCAGCGGCAATGGCGGCGGCGGCTTCGCTCTGGATTTGGCCCATGCGTTCATCGGCCGTTTTTTTTGCGTTGGCTACTTCCTCGGCTTGTTTTTTGCGAGCCTCTTCGGCCCGTTTTTCTATCTCGGCAACCTGCGCGGCGGCTTTGTCCTGCGCGGCTTTTACCTCTTCGGCTGCACGGGTGCGCGCGGCCACGACTTCTTCTGCCGATTGTTTGCGGGCATTCTCTTCATTGGTTTTGGTTTCGGCTACGGCTTTGGCGCTTTCCTCGCGTACTTTGGCAATTTCAGCGGCAGCGCGTTCGCGGGCGGCGGCTACTTCCTGCGCAATAACCTGTTTTTCGGCCTCGCTTTTTTGGCGGGCTTCGGATATTTTGGCGGCTTCCTGTTCATTGATCTCCTTGATGGAAAGCGCGGCTTTTTGTCGCGCATCCGTTACGGACTGTGCTGCCGCTGTACGGGCCTCTTCGGCTTCTTTTTCTGCTTTTTGGCGTTCGTCGGCTACTTGCTTGCGCACCTGACTCACCTCCTCCGCTGCTCGTTGGCGCGCGCCGGCTACTTCGCGGGCGGCAGCTTCTTTTTCGGCAGCCGATCGCTCGGCGATGGCCGACAGTTCAGTAGCCGCATTCTGGCGGGCAAGGGTCACCTCTTCTGCGCCTCTGCGCCTCGATTCCGCTACCTCTATGGCGATGCGTTCTTTTTCCAGAACGGCATTTTCTTTGACGAGCGACACCTCTGCCGCCGATTCTTCCCGGGTACGCAGAATCAATTCCGCAGCGGTTTGGCGGCTCTGCACCACCTGTTCCATGGTGGCCTCCGATTGCAATTTCGCGGCCTCGCGCGCTTGTTTTACTTGCTCCAGGGCGTCGTTGCGTATTTTTTCCAATTCGCGGTTGGAGTTCTCTCTGGCAGAGGCTACTTCGTCGGCGTATTGCAACTTTGCCTGATCCATTTTGTCTTTGATGGCCTTGATTTCGGCGGCGGCTTTTTCGCGGGCGGCGGCCACTTCCTGAGCCGATTCCAACTGGGCTTTCTGCACGGCTTCGGCGGCGCGCTGTCGTGATTCCTGTACTTCCAAATTGAGCTTTTCCATCTGAGTACCCACATTGACCCGTGCGAGCCGGAGCGAATCAGCCAATGAACGGCGGGCTTCTTCAATTTGGGCCTGCGACTTTTGCCGCGCCTCAAGCACTTCGTCGGCAAATAATTTTTTTTGCTGTGCCGCCGTTTCGCGGGCCAGGGCTACTTCTTCCTGGATTTGTTGCTTCATCCGCTGCCCTTTCTCTTTTTCTGCGGTAATTTCCTGCCTGACCTGTTCTTTGGTTTGGGCCAGTTCGCGGCGCAATGATTCCAGTTCGGCGTCGGGGCCGGGGTTTTGGGCGCCCGCAACCGGTTTGGCGCCGGTAGCGGGAGCCGGTTTGGCGCCGGTAGCCGGAGTAGTGGGCTTGGATGTCAATGTTTTATCGTCGGTGGCGCCGGGTTTCACGGTATAATCGCGTTCGGCGGCAGCTACATCCACTACGGTACTTTTGTTGAGTTTTTCATAAAAACACCCCGCCATTACACGGAAATCGGCCAAGCGGTTAGGGTTGACCGTGAACTTGCGCATTTCTTTGGAAATGTTGTTTTTGATGTAGATGGTGGTGATATCCACCTCTGCAAACCACTGTATGGCGCCGAGGTTGATTTGCAGGGAGTTGTGGTACTCCGGCGTCCCTCTGTCATCGTTCATTTCGCCCATTTCGACGAAGCGGTACCCTTTGCGCACTGAGTTGATATCCATGAAGATGACCTCGTCATCCTGGTTGAATTCCACTCCGGCTCTGGAGATGACTTTTGCCCGAAGCCCTTTTTCGTCATTGGTGAGTTGGATACTATAAGTATAAGTACCCCGGATGACCAACGTGAGCGGCACGGTGCGCAAAACGTGCATCCCTCCTACGTTGAGTTCGCGCTCAATGAAGGTGTTGCAATCTTGTGCATTTACAGAAATGCAGGCTAAGCTAAGCGCTGCGATGACGAGAGGCAATGAGAAGATTTTCATACATTTCAGCATTTGGAGTTGAAATGTATGAGTTTTTCAGAACAAAGCAGGTAAGTACCGGAAAAAATTAACAAAAATCATCTGGCGCCGGCCAGCAGGTATAACACGGCCATGCGCACCGCCACGCCATTTTCCACTTGCTGGAGGATGATGGAATGCTCGGAATCGGCTACGTCGCTGGTAATTTCCACGCCCCTGTTGATGGGGCCGGGGTGCATGATGAGGATGGGCTTGGGCAGGCGGTCGAGCATGGCTTTGTTGATGCCGAAATACAGTGCGTATTCGCGCAGGGACGGGAAGTAGCGAATGTCTTGCCGCTCCAACTGAATGCGCAGGATGTTGGCCACATCGCACCATTGCAGGGTTTTTTCCACATCGTGTTCTACCTCCACGCCGAGCGAGGCGATGTACTTGGGCAGGAGCGTGGGCGGGCCGCATACCTTCACCGCAGCGCCGAGTTTTTTGAGACAAAAAATGTTGCTCAATGCCACACGGGAGTGAAGTATGTCGCCGAAGATAGCTACCTTTTTTCCTTCCAGATCGCCGAAGTGTTCGCGCATGGAGTAGGCGTCGAGCAGTGCCTGCGTAGGATGTTCGTGGGTGCCGTCGCCGGCATTGATGATGTTGGCCTTTATGCGGTTGGAGAGGAAATGGGGCGCGCCCGGAGCAGGATGTCGCATCACGATCATATCCACCTTCATGGAGAGGATGTTATTGACCGTATCCAGCAGGGTTTCTCCTTTTTTGACGGAGGAAGAGGATGCGGAGAAATTGACGACATCGGCGGAAAGCCTTTTTTCGGCTAGTTCAAAGGAGATACGGGTGCGGGTGGAGTCTTCAAAAAAGAGATTGGCCACGGTGAGGTCGCGCAGGGAAGGCACTTTTTTGATGGGCCGGTTGATGACTTCCTTAAAGGTGGCTGCGGTATCAAAAATGAGTTCGATGTCCTCTCGTGTGAGGTCTTTGATGCCCAGCAAATGGGGAACGCTCAGTGATGTGGCCTGCGGCATTATTTATCTCGGTCTTTTTTATCGGCAAAAAGTAAAATGCGGTCTTCTCCGTCGGTATGCGCCCACTCCACCTTGACGTAGGCGTGGTCGAGGGCATCCACGGTGATGCCGGTGAAGTCGGCCTGAATGGGCAGATGGCGGTTGAAGCGGCGATCTACCAACACGGCGAGTTCCACCACGCGGGGCCGGCCGTAATCGTTGAGTGCGGCAAGCGCCGCCTGCACGGTGCGGCCCGAATAGAGTACGTCGTCCACGAGCACCACGTTTTTGTTTTCCACCAAAAAATCCATTTGGTTGGCGCTGGGTACCAACGGTTTATTGTGTAAGCGAAAATCGTCGCGATAAAAGGTGATGTCCAATTTCCCATACGGGATGCGCGGCACGTCGAGCAGTTGGAGAAGGCGGGCATGAAGCCGGTCAGAAAAAAAGGTGCCCCGCGGCTGAATGCCGATGATGCAGGTATCGTCAAAGCGGTCGAACTGTTCGATGAGCTGATGGCACATCCGTTCGATGGTCAGTGCAAATCGCTCGCGGCTCAGTATGATGCGTTCGTGGTCCATTGAGGGGCAAAGGTAGCGGATAAAATGGAAAATAAATCGAGGGAAAGTGAGGCAGAACGAACGGTGTAAATTTAGCTTTTAAAAAAAGCTATACCTTACTCCCGCTTAACGCTTTTTTTCATCGCCCATTACGCTTATGGCTTCCGATCGCGTTATCCAAAACCTGCTCACGCTCAAAAAAATAGCAGAAGGCATTTCCACCTCTAGCGGTAGGCCCTTCTTTCGTGCTTTGGTCAAAAATCTGGCCGAAACCCTCAACGTACCTGACGTGTGGGTGACCGAGTACGACGAAAAAGCCTACTTCCTGCGCTCCCTCTCTTTTTGGTACAAAGACCACTATAGAGAATCTTACGACTATTCGGTATCGGGTACGCCCTGCGAGCCGGTCATCAAATCCAACGACATCTTCCATGTACCGGAGCGCGTCATCCAGCTAT
Source organism: Saprospiraceae bacterium (assembly GCA_019638385.1). GTDB lineage: Bacteria > Bacteroidota > Bacteroidia > Chitinophagales > Saprospiraceae > UBA2329. The sequence continues at coordinate 81,532 of JAHBTW010000002.1, forward strand.
ACCCTAACGACCCTGACCTGCCCCCGCTCGGCGCCGTGAGCTATGTGGGCCTCGCTCTGAAATCGGAAAAAGGAGTGGTACTTGGGCATTTGGCGGCATTAGATAGCAAGCCCATACCCGAGCTGCCGGAGTTCTTTACCATCTTCAAACTCTTTGCCGCCTGAGAAAAGCCCTTTTCCTTTCTCAGATTCCTAACCTTATCTCCAAATCGAATTAATATGCTTTGTTTTGGCGCCATCGCTAATTATAGTATGCAAAGGAAGACTAATAAGCCAGGTTACACAACATACTATAATTAGCGATTGGCTTTCAACCGCCGCATCCAATCCGGCTCAGAACGGCAGCATTTTTCACCGGCGATGAATTGAATTGTCACTTCCTCACCTCGCTGGGCGCCATGCCGAACTGTTCGGCAAATACGCGGCTGAAATACTTAGGATCGTTGAAGCCTACCTCGTAGGCAGTTTCCGACACATTCATGGCGGTCGTTTCCAGCAGGTGTTTTGCTTTGTGCAGGCGCAGGGTGCGCACATATACATTGAACGACAGGCCGGTGAGCGCAGAGAGTTTGGCGTACAGGTTGGAGCGGCCCATGCCGATGGCCCTGCCTATTTCCTCCGACGACAAGTTAGCATTATGAAAGCGTTCCTCTACTGCGAGACGCAGTTTTTGCAAGAAGGCGTCTTCTATTTCCGTAGCTGGATCGGCGGCATCTGTACTGTCCGGGGCAACCGGAACGGAGAGCGAAACGCTGCTGTACCGCTGTTGGAGTTTGCGCCGGTTTTCAATTAATTTTTCTAAGGTGACGGAGAACTCTTCCGGGTGAAAGGGCTTGGCGATATAGGCATCGGCGCCGCGTCGCAGGCCGGCAATGCGGCTCTCAATATCGGCCTTGGCCGTGAGCAATACGATGGGGATGTGGCTGCTGCGTTCGTCGTTTTTCAGGGTGTCGCACACTTCCAGTCCGTTTTTTTCGGGCATCATCACATCGCTCACGATGAGGTCGGGGTTCTGTTCAAACGCAATTTCTATACCGGCCCGGCCATTGTATGCAAAGTACAAATGATACACATCCTGCAAACAAAACCGCAGGTACGCCACCACATCCGGGTTGTCTTCTACTATTAATATGGAATAGGTTTTTGTTGCATCTGAAACTACTGCCGGCGGCGCCTTCAGTATTTCTAAAGCCGTATTTGCCTCAATAGGAGGTAGTGCGACAGGCGCCTGTTCCCCGGTATGGTTAACAGGAAGCGCCACAGAAAAGGTGGAACCCTGCCCATATACACTTTCCACATGAATGTCGCCTCTCAACAGCTTCACCAATTCTTTGGTCAGCGACAGGCCGATGCCGGACCCGCCGGCCTGGGTGGCGGCATTATCCGCCTGATAAAATCGGTCGAAAACATGGGGCTGGTCCTTTTCGGGGATGCCGCTTCCTGTGTCCGTCACTTGAAGCAGTACATGGTTGTTGCGCCTTTCGTCATGATTGAGCGACACCCGCACTTCGCCACCGGACGCGGTGAATTTCAGTGCATTGGCAATCAGGTTTGATAGAATTTGGCGAATTTTCTCGGGGTCGTAATCCATCACGATGGCCGGGCTGCGACTTTCCACCCGAAGCAAGATATTGGCATGATTGGCGAGGGAGTGAAAACTCTCCGTAATATAACGCACATATTGCAGCAAGTCGCCTTGCACCATATTGGTATGCAATTGATTGTTTTCGACTTTCGCCAAATCAAGCAGTTGATTGACCAGATTGAGCAGGTTGCGTCCGTTGCGTTTGATCAAACCGATTTGCTGCTGAAATTTTGATTTTGGAAAACAAACTTCCTCCTCCTCACCGCCAACCGCCATCCCGATTTCGTTCCTTATCGGGATTTCGCTTCGCTCAAACTGTTCACTGGTTCCCAAAATGACCGTCAACGGCGTGCGAAATTCATGCGTAATATTGGTGTACAGCCTGGTTTTAAACTGGTCCAGCTCGCGGATGCGTTCGGCTTCGCGGTGTTCCATGGCGAGTTTTTGTTCCAAACGCAATTGCCGCAGGCGAAACCGCACATAGCCGAAAATGAGGCCGAGTACCATACAGCAGTACAGGGCATAAGCCCACCAGGTGCGATACCAGGGCGGCAACACAACGACTTGCAACGAAGCCGGCGACTCGCTCCACAATCCGTCGTTGTTGCAGGCTTTCACTTTGAAGGTGTAAGTACCCGGCGCAAGGTTGAGATACTGCGCCGAGGGTTCGGAGCTTTCGTGCGCCCACTCCGGCTCGGCACCTTCCAGATAGTACCTGAACCGGTTTTTGGAAGGCGCGGTGTATTCCAGCGCAGCAAATTCGAGGGTGATGCTGTTTTGGTGAAAAGGCAGGCGAATTTTATCCGTAAACCCGATGGCGTACCGGAGCAGGCCGGTAGAATCGCCGGGTAGTACCTCGCGGTTGTTGATTTTCAGCGCAGTAAAATACACTTTGGGCAGTACGGGGTTGTCGGCAAAGGCTTTGGGGTCGAACACATTCATACCGTTCACCCCGCCGAAGATCAGCTCCCCTGCGGGCGATTTGCCGTAGGCCCAAGTATTGAACTCATCGGCTTGCAGGCCGTCGTCTTCGGTGAAGTGTTTCAGTACGCTGGTAGCGGGGTGGTAGCGCACAAGCCCTTTGTTGGTACTCATCCACAGGAAACCCTCGTCGTCGGGCACAATGCCATAGACCACGTCATTGGGCAGCCCGTTTTTGGTAGTGAGATGAAAGAATTGTCCGGAGCGCACATCCAACCGGTTCAGGCCGCCGCCTTTCGTTCCGATCCACAACAAATAAGGGTCTTCAGGATCGGGCAAGATGCAGGATATGTCGTCGTTGCGCAGGCTATTGGCATCGGCGGGGTTATTTTTCCAGAGGTTAAACCGAAAGCCGTTCCCTTTCGGTGTTGCTTCCACCAATCCGTTGGAGGTGCCGATCCACCATTTGCCGTCGGGTGTTTGCGCGAAAGCGCGCACCTCATGGCCGAAAGGCAATACCGTGCGGTAATCAAAAGTGGTAAATTGTTCGGTTTCGGGGTTGAAGCGGTAAAACCGGCCGTTGAGACCGATCCATATCGCACCCTGCGCATCTATCGCTATATTTCCGGGGCGCAATTCGATTTCCGGGATGAGAAAAATTTTATAGCTGCTGCCGTCGGGCGCCAGGCGCAGCAGTTTGGCACTGACAAAGTTTTCGATAAGCAATAGCCAATGCACCCCGTCGCTCCCCTTGATGTAGCGCCCGTGCGAGCCGATACCGGGCAGCCGGCTCCGGGAAACAACTAAGGCGTGGCGGCTATCGGGCTGTGAAAAAGTCATGCCATGCGAATCATCAAAATATCCGAACACCCCGTCGGCAGTAGCAAAGGGCCTGGAATACACCGACCTGCCGGCGAAGAAGGTGCGGAAACGGGTCAGTCGAGGGTTGGCCCTGTACAAGCCATGTCCGTTGGTGCCGAACCATACATTGCCGGACTGATCGAAAATGGCATTGTGGACGAACACATTATTTATTACAAAAACGGCTTCATCCCTGCGCAACGCCGTGAGCGGCTTATTCAAATCGAAACACAAAAGCCCGGTCGGTTTGGTATGAATGAGCAGGAGATTGTCGGCGCTGAGATGATGCAGGAACTGAATCGGGAAGTCGGTACTCAGCGAAGTCCATTGAGTTCCGTCATAAATGGAAAGTTCATTCTTGTAAGCCAGCCATAGCCGGCCTTCTGCATCCTCACCCATGCCGCTCACGCCGTCGCTGCGCGATTTCACCAAAGGTTTTTGGCTGCCGGTATGCACATCCACTTCCATCAATTCTCCTCCATATATATAGTAATACAAGCGTTTTCCGCTGCGCATCATGCAAAAACGGTCCAGATGCTTGTCGCTGATTTTTTGAATGGAAACGCCCGTCCAGTCGGGTTGTCCGCTTTCGGCGAAGCGTTTCCAGAATCCTTCGGGCATTTGTATGCGATACAGTTTGCCTTCGAGGTAGGTTTCCCAACTCAACAACCAAATATTGCCAACGGCATCCACCGCTACGCGCATGACGGCGGGGGTTTCCAGCGCGCCGCCGCCGGGCGGCTTATCGGGCAGATGAAAGAAACGCTGCGTTTTTTTATGAAAGATATTTAGTCCGCCCCCGTTGGTGCCGGCCAGCAGGAAATCGCCGTGTTCCCACAGTGCCGATACGAAATCGTGGGAAAGGGACCAAGGATTGTCAACGTTGGCGCTGAACACTTTGAAGCGCCGGCCATCGTAGCGGTTGAGGCCGTTTTTGGTGCCGGCCCAGATGAAGCCCTCACGGTCTTGGAGCACATCGGCGATATAGCCCTGCGAAAGCCCCTGCCGGATGTTGAGTTCCTCCGGCCGGAGATATTGCCCATACAGCAGCAATGCCGGAACAAAGAATCCGGTAAAAAACAGGAGCCTGAGCCGGTATTTTTTGGCAGCATTCATTTCCGGTTTCATTATCCGGTTTTCGCAAAGCGCAGGCAAATCTAATATTTTCAACGGTTCTGGAAAATACTCTACCCTTTCTGGAAAATGCTCCACCCCCGCCAGACAATGCTCCACCCCGATTGGACAATAGTGGGAATGCTCTACAGGCCGACGCCTGCACCTTTGCAGCACAAGTTTTAATTTCCGAAAGGGCGGATGTACCCAACATAAACAAGGTGTGCCGCCCGCTTCGGATACACAGAACGAATTTATTTTTTCACTGCTAAAATTTTTAGAACATGAAAAAGAGACATTCACTTGCGGGGTTAAGTTTTGCCCTGTTTTTATTGTTTTTGGCCGGAACACCCGCGCTTGCCCAAAAGACCTGGACCGGCACAACTGATACCAACTGGCACAACATGGAAAATTGGTCGCCGGTGGGTGTGCCGACCCCTACGGATGATGTAGTAATCCCGAATACAACCAATAAGCCCGTCATCAACGCCCATGCAGCGGCGCAATCTGTTTTAATTGAGACGGGGGGTATGCTCACCGTAAGCGAAGGGTATAATTTAGATGTCAACAACTCCGCATTGGTCGGCATGACAAATGCAGGAACCTTGCACAATTACGGCCTCATCAATATAGGAAACACCCATTCTATAGGTGAAGACGGGTTTGTCAATTGGTCTATTTTTGAAAACAAACCCGGCGCCGTCCTAACTATAAACCGAACCGGCGGAGAAGGCATTTTCAACAGCAACGGTTCTTTCAGGAACTGGGGCGAGATCGAGATAGGCAGTATTGGCGCTATTGACAAGGATGGCATCGAGAGCAGATCAACATTCATCAACGAAGCAGAAGGACGTATTTATGTCAGTCGTACAAACGCAGACGGCATAGATATTGAAAGCGCTTCATTCACCAATAGAGGGATCATTATATTGGGGTCGGTAGCGGCCATTGCCCAGGACGGCATACAGAACCGCAGTGGCTTCAACAATGAAGGCGGTACGATTAGCATTTTTTCAACCGGTTTTTCCGGCATTGCCAACCTTGACGGCATTTTCAACAACAACAGCGGCAGCATTGATATAAGGGGCAACAGTGCTGACGGAATCAGAAACGAAGCCATATTCAACAACAGATCCGAGCTTTACATTGGAACCGTAAGCGGCGCTATGGCAAGGGGCATTGACAATCATGCCTCCTTTTTTAATATAAGCGGAAGCATGCAAATTAATTACACCGGCTCCGATGGCATTTACAACGCTCCGGGCGCAGGCTTCTATAATCATACTTCTCTGAGTATAGGCAACCTTGCCCCCATCGGAGAAGACGGCATTGAAAACAGGGGCACATTCTTCAATACCGGGGGCAGTATTACCACCGATCGAACGGCCTATGCAGGTATCGGCAACTACGGCACATTCAATAATCAAAGCGGCTCAATTCAGTTGGATGGCGCAGGAATAGATGGTATTTACAACGAATTTGCTACGTTCATAAATCAGGGGAATATTGCAATCGGAACCTTTAACCCGATTGTGAGAAACGGCATTATCAACTTCAACAGCTTCAGCAATAACAACGGCAGTATCCAAATTGACAACGCAGGCAACGACGGGATCTCCAACGCACTAGGAACCTTCACCAACAAAGCAAACATCACTATCGGGGCAACGGGAAATATAGCCCTTTCCGGCGTAGCCAATATTGCCGATTTTGTAAACGATGGCGGAAACATTTGGATTGACCGGGCAACTTATGGCTTGTACAACTTTTTCGGCTCCTTCCTCAATAAAGGTATCATCAATATCGGCGCCGACACCCCCATCAGCAACGCCCTCCAAAACCTCGCTCCCTTTACCAATGATGCCTGTGCCTCCATCGCGGTCTTTGGCACGCTGCTCAATACGGATGTTTTTACAAACAACGGATTCCTGTATCTGAACAACCTACAGGCGCATACCAATACCGGAACGTTCACCAACAACGGCGTCATAGAATATGAACAAGACAATATCATCCCCGGCGTCATCAACAACGGCCTCATTGTAAAACCCATATCCGGAGAGTGCAATAACGTGCCCGATGCTTTGCAAATCGGCACTATGAACAGCTTTACTGTCGCCTCCATCTGGTATATGGATGAGGATATGATCAACCCGGCGGGCTATTATGAGCAGGCAACCAACGTCTTAGAGGCTTCCGGCCTGCCGCAGGGAACAACAACCGTCTATTTCACCATAACGCAAGCCGATAACAACTGCATTTATTGGATTTCGACAGCGGTGACATTGCAAGACGTCACCCCGCCCACCATTGACTGCGCGGCCGTCAACCCGATCCGTTTTGCCGCTCCGGGTACATGCTCCTTCACCGTGACCGGCCACGGCGGCGGCGGACTCACTCCCCCACACGATGATATTTGCGCCGTGGATATCGTCAATGATTACAATAACTCCCACACCCTCAACGGCGCCTCTTTCCCCGCAGGCATTACGCCTGTGCTGTGGACCGCTACCGACGGCGCCGGCAATACGGCTTCATGCACTGTCAATGTTACTGTGATAGACGATCAGGCGCCTACCGTGCAATGTTTCAACCAAACCGTCACTTTCAACGGGCAAACTACCATCCTCCTTCAGGCCGATGACCTGGCAGAAGCAGAGGACAACTGCTCCGTTGACAGTATCTTGTTATCTGTTGCCGACATCTCCTGCGAACAATTGGGCCAGAACATACCGGTGACCGTCACGGTAAAAGACCCCAGCGGCAACACTGCCTCTTGTACAAGCACCATCACCGTGACGGGCCTGCCTTGCGGCTGGAGCCAAAACACCAACGGCGTAAACTGCGCCAACGGCAACAACATTGCCTACAACCCTGCCAACGGCGTGTGGACCGCTATCAGCACCAATTGCTTCTACGGCCCGCCTTTCACGAGTGACGCCACGGCCTTCGCCCAACGCACCCTCTGCGGCGACGGCAGTATCGCCGCACAGGTGACCAGCATCAGTGGCACGGCCCTCGGCTGGGCCGGTGTGGTGATGCGCGAGAGCAACGCAGCCGGCGCAAAGAAAGCGCAATTGATGACCAATCTGAGTACGCTGAGCCGGCGCGAGTTCCGCACCACGACCAACGGCGCGGCCAATCCACAGCAGTTTCCGAGCCAGAATCGGTATTGGCTGCGCATCGTGCGGGTGGGCAATCAGTTCAGCATGTATGTATCGCCCAATGGAGCCGCGTGGTACCTTGTCGGGGCGCAGAACATCCCGATGAATGCCTGCATTCAGATAGGTTTGGTAGCCACCAATTACCAACAAAACAGCACCGTAACGGCTACGTTTGCGAATGTAGGCTTCGCGGGTAGTAATGTGCCGCCGCTGACGGGTGCTTCGACTCCGCTCAACACGCTGAACGAACTCACAACCGACAACTCACAAAAGATAAACGATTTCCAGGCGTATCCGAACCCAACATCGGGGGAGTTGAATGTGGACCTTGCTCAATACATAGGAAGAGAAGCGCGTCTGGAGGTGTATAGCCTGACGGGGCAGTTGCTTCGCTTTGTAGAAATAGCCAAGGTGCAAACAACCTTGGAACGGCTTGACTTGTCGGCGTTCCAAAGCGGAATATATTTGGTGAAAGTGAAATCTGACGGCTTGGAAGACGCGACGCGGCGTATTGTTGTGACGCGGTAGGGGTAGGCAGTAGGCGGTAGGCGGTAGGCGGTGAGCAGTACCGCCGACCGCCTACTGAAAAGCGAGGTGACCATGCTGCGAAATAAGCAAAGTTCATAGCTTTGCGGCCGGATACGAAAACATCAATTTGCTATGCGAAAACCGCCCGGTCCGGTACAGCCTTTAAGCCCAATCGTTACTTGTTCAATACCTTATCGGTGTAGCCGGCTTTTGAGAAATTGGTTGACCTGCTTGCTGTTTACAGGGCTTTGTTTTTCCGCATCCGCACAAACCGAAACCGACGAAAGGGCCATGATCAGCGTATCAAGAGGGCTATCGGTGTCAAAAGATTCCACCTTTTTATTGAACATCCGCTTCCGAATGCAAAACAGGATCGGTGTGCGAACCAACAGCACCGAGGACTGGTCGGTCAACGACATTGAGGCTCGCGTGCGGCGGTTGCGGTTGCGCTTCGACGGTTATGTGGGTACTTCTGATTTTCAATACTATATTCAATTGGCTTTTTCCCGGGCCGATCAGGATTTCGACAATGGGGGAGAAGCAAAAATCATCCGCGACGCCATTATTTACTACCATTTCAATCCAAATATTTACGTCGGTTTCGGCCAATCGAAACTACCCGGCAACCGGCAGCGGGTGACATCTTCGGGCAATTTGCAATTTGCAGACCGCTCCATCGCCAATGCTTCCTTTACCTTGGATCGGGATTTCGGGGTATTTGCCTACTATTCCGGCCAGTTGAATCAAATGGTGTTGAATGGTAAAGCCGCCATCTCCACCGGCGAAGGAAGAAACATTACCCGTACGGACAACGGCCTGGCCTATACCCTGCGCGGCGAGTGGCTGCCCTTAGGCGCATTTTCCAATAGCGGAGATTATTCGGAAGGCGATCTGGAATTTGAACCCAGACCTAAAATTTCCCTTGCGCTTACCTTCAGCAAGAATGAAAGAACCCGGCAAAGCGGCGGGCAATTGGGGGTTCCGTTGGCACAAGGCGTGAACCTGAACACCTGGATATCAGACCTTTCTTTCAAATGGAACGGACACGCTTGTCTCGTAGAATGGATGCGCCGTCACAGCAACGACTTGGAGGCGCCCAATGCAGCGGGCGATCAAGTGGCCATTCCGGCAGGCACAGGGATGAATGTGCAGTACAGTTACACGACCCGCCAATTTTGGGAAGCAACGGTTCGATACAGCAGCGTACAGCCGGAGACAGGCTCGCCGCTCCAAAACCAGCGCGAGGTATTGTTGGGGGTCAACAAGTACATCAACAATCATCGGATCAAATTGCAGGGGCATGTGGGGTACCAAAGCGTTTTTGACAACACCGGTACGAGAGACTGTTTGGTCGGAATGTTTCAGGTTGAATTTGGGATATAAGGCATCGTTTGGAGCGTTTTAAAACTGCCACATCAAGCCCAGCGACTGCCCATCGAAGCCGATAGAGGTGTTTTGAAAAAACGGGGGCAACCGTTTTTCTAAGCCCTGGTGGTAAATGGCCGCGCCGACATCAAACGCAAACAGAAATGCGCCTTGCAAAAGAACCGATTTGCCGAAGCCGCGCAGCCGCTCCTGATTTTTGGGCGCTGTTTTGGCGCGCTCCATCAAGTACAAACCGCCGGCCATGTAGGCTACATCCAGACCGGCATTGAACAGCAGTATTTTTTGCATCCGGTGATGCTGGAGCGTCGTTTGGTACAAATCGAAAGACGCGGGATCGGTGTGCATGGCTGTCCAGAATCCGGAGGCGGCCAGCCCCAGATTAATGACACCCCAGCCGAGATTCATTTGGTGGAAAGCACGCTGTTCGCCTTGTGCGCGGCCCATGCCGATAGCGCCGACGGCAATATTGGCAGAAGCCCATACGCCGAGTACCATCATGCTATTGCGCGTACGCGCAAGGCGTTCGCTGTTGAATGCGCTCAAAGTGATATCCTGTGCGAATAGAGGGGCCGCCGCCAAAAGCAGCGCTACGGTGAGGGCGGTTGTGTTTTTCATACCTGCCCCAACAAACCAAAACAGCTTCGGTTTTTTGTCATTTCAAAAAATCTCCCTTTCTTGGTGCCTGCTCTGACAAAACACTGCCAACGAATACCTTCGACCATGAAAAACCGCCTTCTCCTATTGTTCCTGTCGGCCTGTTGTATAACAGCTCCTGTGTGGGGCCAGGTGCCCGAAGAGGAAACTTCGAGGATTGACATTCAAAGCTATACGCTAAGCATCGAAAACGGGCGAGCCGTCTTTAGCAGCCCCGGCGCACACGGCATGGCCGACATGGAGATCAACGGTGAAGCGCGTGAAGTGGAGTTTTCCAACGGCATCGCGCCCCTACCCGACCCGGTGACGGCCAGAGGCGCCCTGCTGCTGCTGAGCGACCCGCAGGGCCACCTCAGCCTGCACCACGTTTCGGCCCGGAGCAACGGCTCGCACCGCGTGCGCAACATCCCGTTGTGGCTGTCCATTTTGCCGCCTTTGGTAGCCATCCTGCTGGCATTGGTGTTTCGCGAAGTCATCGTATCGCTGTTTGCCGGGGTTTGGACGGGGGCGTTCATTGCAGGCGGACTGCGCATCGAGTCGCCATATTATTTCCTGATGAGTTTTTGGGAAGTAGTGCAAAAATTTGTCATTGCAGCCCTCAACGACAGCGGGCATTTGTCCATCATTGTGTTTTCGCTGCTCATCGGCGGCATGGTGGCCCTCATATCGCGCAACGGCGGTATGGCCGGCATTGTGCAATCGCTCAGCCGCCTCGCCCGCTCGCCGCGCAGCGCGCAATTCACCACCTGGCTGCTCGGGGTGGCCATCTTTTTTGATGATTATGCCAATACCCTCATCGTGGGCAATACCATGCGCCCGGTGACCGACAAGTTTCGCATTTCCAGAGAAAAATTAGCTTACCTCGTGGACAGCACCGCCGCGCCGATAGCTTCCGTAGCATTCATTACCACCTGGATCGGGGCGCAGTTGGGCTACATTGACAGCGGCATCAAAGTGCTGGACGGCTTCGATTCCGGCATGACAGCCTATTCCATTTTTCTCAGCGCCTTACCCTACTCGTTTTACGCTTTTTTCACTCTGATCTTTATGCTCTTGGTGATCTATATGCGTCGCGATTTCGGTCCGATGTACCATGCAGAAGTGCGCACGCGTACCACCGGCGTTGCTGCCCGGCAACCGGCTACGGCAAGCGCCGCCCACGAAGCCGAAGCCATGATGCCGGTAGAAGGGGCTGTGTTGCGTTGGTACAATGCGTTCATACCGGTTGTGCTGGTCGTATTGGTCACTATTTTCGGACTGTTAGACACGGGGCTGCAAAGCTGTTATGATCAATTGGCGGAAATAGGCGCCGCGCCCGCTGTACAAAGCTGGGGCGCTATATGGCAAAGCCTCGGCGCGCTCACAGAAACGACGCAACCGGGCTTTGTACTCAAATTGGGCATGGTCATCGGCAGTGCTGACTCGTATGTGGCCCTGCTTTGGGCATCGCTCAGCGGCATCACGGCAGCCCTGCTGCTCACCCTGCGCAGCCGCGTCATGAACATCGGCGACAGTGTAAACACCATCCTCACCGGCTTCAAAACCATGCTGCCGGCCCTGATGATTCTCACCCTAGCCTGGTCGCTGGCCGCTGTTACCGAACAATTGCACACGGCGTCTTTCCTCACCACGGCGCTGAAAGACAGTATCAATCCATACCTGTTGCCGGCCCTTATTTTTGTACTGGCAGCCGGTATTTCCTTTTCCACCGGCTCAAGTTGGAGCACCATGGCCATTTTGTATCCCATTGCCATACCCATTGCCTGGGCGGTGGGTAAATCGGCCGGTATGGATCCGGCTCATCTCAATGCCATCCTGTTCAATGTGATTGCAGTGGTACTTTCTGCATCGGTGCTGGGCGATCACTGCTCGCCGATTTCCGACACCACCATTTTGAGTTCTCTCGCCTCCGATTGCCCGCACATAGACCATGTGCGCACCCAGATGCCGTATGCCTTAGTCACCGGCGTAGTGAGCATTGTGGCCGGCACGGCAGCGGCGCTGCTCGGCGGCGGCATAGGCGTATGCCTGCTGCTCCTGCTCGCCGGAGCGGCATTGCTGTATCTGTTTTTGTTGAGATTCGGGAAGCGCGTACCGGAAGGGTGAGGTAGCTTCGGATAGTATTATCTCACTACAATCTTGCCCGGCGGCAGGCGTCGGCCGTTGAGGGTGAGTTGGTAAATGAATAAGCCGCTTCGGCCGCCCGATTGCCAATGAATCTGGTTAAGCCCTTGCACCGCAGCGGTGGGGTACAACAGCACCCGCCGTCCGGCGAGATCGAATATTTCCAATTCTACCCATTGAGCGCCGTTGGCAAAAAATTCAAACACCACGGTTTCGGCGTTCGCTGCCGGATTGGGGAAAACCCGCAGCGGGTTGCCCGGCACGGGTTCGTTTACGGGTACGGGGAAGGCGCCGATTTCGCCGTCCATCCAGGCCAGGCGTTGGCCGAGCCAATATTTGAGATAGTTGACCTCGGCTGCATAAGTGCCGCCCACATAGTTGTTGGGCCAAACGTGTTGCCCCAGAATAGGCCAGCGCTGGAAATTGCGTCCCTGCGCTTCCTGCACCACGGCAGCCATGGAATCAACCGTACCCATGATGGCCGAATTGCTGAAGGTATTGGCGCGAAGCTCCTGCCAGCGCGTGCGGATAGCGCTCAAAAACGCGGGGTCGTCGCGCAGGCGATCCCACCAGAAGGGAATGAGCCAGTAGTCGCCGGGACACACCGTATTGAAATCGGCGGCCCAGCCGGTTGTTTCGCCGCCAAGGCAATAATTGGCGTTGCCCAGCGCAATGTTGAAATCCCACACCGGCCCCATTTTCAGTTTGCCGCCGTTGCTGTTTTTGTTTTTATACAAAAAAGTACTGAGGCGGTAGCCATCCACATTGCGGGTCATTTCATTGATGAGGAAGAAGTCAACGAAAGACTGTACGTCTATGGCGGAGGGATAACCCGACACGGGGTCGGCATAGTTGGTGGAGGCCATCAGCGTTTCAAAGGTGTGAATGTATTGCTGAATGTACGCCTGCTGCGGCCCGGAAATATCCTCCGGCTTGGGGTAGTGGTATTGGTAAACGATTTCACCGGCGGGATTGCCGGGCGGTGCGAAATTGGAACGGAACCCGTCGTTGTTGGAGCCGGTCCATTTATCTATTTTGAGGATATAGCCGCCGGTGAGGTCGTCGCCCGTATTTTCATCGGGGTTGAGGGTGGCAATGTTTACGCGATTGTTGTCGCGCTTGATGCTTTCGAGGATGGCGTACACGCCTTTGTAATCGCCGTTGACCAATACCTCCACGAAGCGCGCACGCGGCGCCCAGGGCATGATGCGGCCGGCGAGCGTGTAGGTGAGCACATCGCGCATGAGGGATTTATCGCTGAAAGGCGCCAGAAACACCCAATCGTTTTCGGAGGGCATACCGAGCAGCGCCACGTTGAGGTTGGAGCCGTCGGCATTGCGGGTTTCTACGGCGTAGGGCTTTTTGTCGGAAAGCGATTGAGAGGTGGAGCCGCGCAGTTCGATGCCGATGGCGCCGCTGTAGGCATTAAAGGAATTGTTCAGAAAATTGCGCTGTCCGGGACCGTTGTAGATGATGCCCATGTTCGCCATGATTTTGGGTTCGTCCGGAATTTCCACACCAAAGGTATTGATGACCACGATGGGCAGGTCGGAGCTTTGGAAACTGACTTGCGCCTGCGCGCCGGCGAGGAGCAACAATGCAGCAAAAAGAACGGTCGTGCGTTTTTTCATTGAGTGGATGTTTGTGGTAGAGCGCGCAAGTTACGGTTTTATCACGCCAGGGCAATCGCATTAAAATAACGTCAGTCTCAGCCTGCACCATCCTGTTGAAGTTATTGTCCACAGATGAATAGATTCCCACAGATTCGGCCCCTGAAAAAATCATTGAAATCTCTCGAATCTGCGGACAAACAAAAAACCGATAGCCGCAAGGTACCCCATCCGGAGCAATCTCAGATTTATATGCGATCACCCTGTTTATCACGCCTTTCGGAGGAGCAGTAAGGCGTGAACGAGGGTGCCCACAGACACAATCAACACTATGATCCAAAGGATGCTCAAATGACTCTGCAGGATGAGGGGTTTTTCTAAGCGGTTCTTTGACAGTTGGTTCAATAGTGTAAAACAAGCCATTGCGGCCGGCAATAACACGGCGAGCAGCAACTCTTTTTTGGCTTTTTCTTTCGGTGTATCAGACATTATGCGCGTTTTATTAACCCAAAAGCAAAGTGCTCCAGCAGTTTTTTCACCTCTTCAAGATCGCCATCGGGCGTTCGTGCCTCGGTGAGGGAAGGCAAGTGCTGAGAGGCATAGATATGGAAATTGGCCATTTCGAGCAAAGTGGCAGCCAGCGACCGCGGATAGGGGAAAGCCGGATTGATTTCCCGGAGGATGTCGGCAATATCTGCGGCCAGCGCTTTATAGACGGTGAAAAAGCCGCGTTTGTTTTCAATGTCCACATGTTTGGTGTGATAAGTCTTGGTACCCTCTGTAAGGACGATTTTGAACAAAACGCTCTCATCTATATAATCTACGGCAGGATTTTCACGGGAGCTTTCTGTGAGTATAGAGAGGGCAATGCGGAGCCGTTCTTCCGGGTCGGAAATATTGTTGGCGGCCACACCGATTTGGTACCGCACGCGTTCCCAGTACCAGCACAGGAGATAAACGAGCAAGAGGTGCTTGTTTTCAAAATAGCGATAGATGGAGGCTTCGGTAGAGTCAATTTTTACGGCCAATTTTTTGAATGTAAACTCCTCTAAGCCCAGCTCTTCTATGAGCAGGATACCGTATTGCAGAATATTGCGCCCCAATTTTGTATCCTGCGGATCGCGCAGATACAGCTTCTCATTGACCTGAATGCGGATTTCTACTGACATATTGGCTTTTTTGGTTCTGAGTTGCTGTACAAAAGTAATCAAATCATTTCAGGCAGCAATACTTTTGGGGTTCAAACTTTCCCGGAAGGGTCGGGGTCGTATCCTTCTTTTTGTACAAACTCGTAGAGCCAGGGAATGCACTTGGAAAAGTCGTCAAAAACAAATTCGCGGGCCACTACATTCGGAATGAGCTTAATGGCCTCCAGCATGGCCTTGGGCTGATCCTGCAAGCCGGTAATGACGACGGTAATGCCCTGCCGCTGAAGATCGAGTACGGCTTCCTCCATTGCATACAGGCCGGATTGATCAATGTACGGTACTTTCAGCATTCGGAAAATGACCACTTTTATTTCGGGCATGGCCTTGGCTATTTCCTGAAAACGGGA
The DNA here is from genome assembly GCA_019638385.1 of Saprospiraceae bacterium. GTDB lineage: Bacteria > Bacteroidota > Bacteroidia > Chitinophagales > Saprospiraceae > UBA2329. The sequence continues at coordinate 97,032 of JAHBTW010000002.1, forward strand.
AGCGAAGCCGAAGAACAGCGGACCATCCAAGTGTTTGATATATACGGTATTGCCTACCCGATCCATGACGCCGGCCTCGTCGGGCCAACCCACCTCTTGCGCGTATTGCGTCAGTGGAGCGGATACGGTTCGGTGTTCTACCACGTCGGAGATGGCTTTCATAAATAGTACTGACGACAGCAACAGCCCCACGGCTACCGCTTCCAACAGCCCTACGAGCACGGTGAGCACGAGCACTACGATCATCACAACGGCATCGGTGCGGGGTATCACCCGGAAATTGCGAATGCCTTTGTAATCAATGACGCTGATGCCTACTGTGAGCAAAATGCCGGCCAATACGGCGTTGGGCACCTGCCCCACGAGCGGCCCTACGCCCAGCAAAATGGCCAGTAGCAGGAGCGCTGCGATCACACCGGAGAGTTTGGTTTTGCCGCCCGAGTTGGCATTGATGACGGTGCGCATGGTAGCGCCCGCGCCCGGCAGGCCGCCGATGAGCGAGGCTGCCATGTTGCCGATGCCTTGCCCCACCAACTCCTGGTTGCTGTTGTGCTTTGATTTGGTAATGTTGTCGGCCACGATGGAGGTGAGCAGTGTGTCAATGGCGCCGAGCGCGGCGAGGGTGGCGGCATACTCCATGATGAGCCGCCAGTTGGCCGGCACCAATAAGGGCGCAAACAGGTCGGGGTGCAGCGCCGGAACCCCGGAAGGCATTGTGCCGCCGCTGCCGTCGTTGATGATGCTCACGTCGCCCCGGAAAATGAAAAAGCCGAGGACCGATACGGCTACCAGCGATATGAGCGTGCCCGGCACCGCTTTAATGAGGCGCGGCGCTCCATATACAATGGCAATGGCAACGATAGAGAGAATGACGGCCTCCGGGTCGAAAAGCCCGGGCAGTTCATCCAGATCTTTGAGCACGGCTAAGGAGCCGCCGGTGGGTGTGACGGCGCCGAGCAACGGAAAAATCTGGCTGATGATAATGATGACGCCGATGCCGCTCATAAAACCCGATACCACCGGATAGGGGATGTAGCGAATGTATTTGCCGATGCGAAATACGCCCATGAGTACTTGTAGCGCGCCGGCCAGAAAAAACGTGGCCAGTACCATGGGAATGGCGGCTTCTACGCTGCCGGCTTTTTGCACAGATTCGGCAATAATAACTGCCGATACAACGGTCATAGGCGCTGTGGGGCCGCTGATTTGCACGGCAGTGCCGCCAAACAGGGCTGCAAACAAGCCCACTGCAATGGCGCCGTAGAGGCCGGCGATGGCGCCGAGTTCGGTTTGGGCGCCGAAAGCCAGCGCCAGCGGCAGCGCAACAATACCGGCCGTAACGCCGCCGAACAGGTCACCGCGCAGGTACCTGAAATCAATTCCGAGTTTTTTTAACATGGCTGAGAGACTTTGCAGCAAAGCTACATAAAAAAGGAGAGGTACTATTGTAGCCTCTCCTCTAAAGCCTCAGTCACCATGCGAGATCGGCCTGCGGCTACCGGTGTGGTAGTGCCGACCGATTCGAAAAAATGATTCTTCAAGGTTATTTTCACAAAAAAATGATAGTATTGCTACTTATTTTTGAAGTTCTATTCCTAAACAGCCGGTTGCAATGATTGTTCTTTGTTTTGAAGTTTTTGTCGGCTACCGACAAAAACCAAACCGGTGAAGGTTTTGGAACGCCGGACAACTGACTGCTTCCTTGTTTTTAAATGTTGTAAACTGCTTCCCGTTGAGTATTTTTGCCATCGTTCCGCCTAAGTTCTTTTCAACCTCCTGTATATGCTGCTGCTTTTTGAGTTTGTGTTTCCTGTCAAAGACCCCGTAGTTGTTTTCACGATCGTATTATTGGTATTGTTTCTGGCGCCCATTGTTTTGCAACGGCTTCGCATCCCCGGATTGATCGGTATTATTTTGGCGGGTACGGCGCTGGGGCCTACCGGGTTTCACATTTTGGAGCGCAGCTATGCTATTGAGTTGTTCGGCACGGTGGGATTGTTGTACATCATGTTTCAGGCAGGGTTGGAAATTGATCTCAACGATTTTAAAAAAAACCGCAATAAGAGCCTGACGTTCGGGCTGCTGAGTTTCATCATTCCGCAAGGGCTGGGCACGCTGGGCGGCCTTTATCTGTTGGATTTGAGTATGTCGAGCGCCCTTTTGCTGGCCAGTATGTTTGCCTCCCACACGCTGATTGCCTTCCCCATCATCAGTCGCCTGGATTTGATGAAAAACCAAGCCGTCACCATCACACTGGGCGGCACGCTCATCGTGAATATTCTCGCGCTGTTGGTATTGGCCGCTATTGCCGGCGGTGCGCGCGGAGAGGCCGACACCGCATTTTGGATCCGGTTATTGCTCTCATCGGCGGTGTTTGTCTTTATGGTGATGTGGGTAGGGCCGCGGGTCATCCGGTGGTTTTTTCGGAATGTGGAAAGCGAAGGCGTTTCGCAATATACCTTCGTGTTGTTTTTCGTATTTGCAGCCTCCTTCGGGGCTAAACTGGCCGGCATAGAAGCCATCATCGGCGCCTTTCTGGCCGGGCTGGCGCTCAACCGGCTCATCCCGCCTACCTCGCCCCTGATGAACCGCATCGGCTTTGTGGGCAACACGTTGTTTATTCCCTTTTTTCTTATCAATGTGGGTATGCTGGCCGATTTGAGCATTCTGGTGCGCGGCAAAGAGGAACTGCTCATCGTGGGCGCCGTGGTGGGTATGGTGATTTTTCTGAAATGGCTCCCGGCGAAAATCACTACCTGGATTTACAAATACCGCAAAGAAGAAGGCAGCATTATCTTCGGACTCAGCGTGGCACAGGCCGCTTCCACGTTGGCCGCAGCGTTGGTGGGTTACGAACTCGGATTGGTGAACGACAATGTGCTCAACGGCATCATCATGATGATTCTCGTTACCTGCCTGCTGAGTTCGGTGGTGGTGGAGCGCGCCGGCAAAAAACTGGCCGTGGTGGAAAAGCACAAAACACCGGATGCAGGAGAACTGCCCGACCGCATCCTGGCCCCCATTTCCAATCCCGAATCCATGAACCCGCTCATCGAGCTGGCCATCATGATTAAAAAACAACAATCGGCAGAACCCATCTATCCGTTGTCCGTCATCCCGGATGATGAAATGGCCGGCAACCGCATTCTCACCCTGCAACGCGATTTGGAAAAAGCAAAAAAATTGGCATCCGCCTCCGACATCGTGCTACAACCCATAACGCGGGTGGACCTGCACCCCGGCGGCGGCATCGTCCGGGCTGCGAAAGAACTCATGGCCAACAAAATCGTCATCGGCTGGCACGGAAAATACAATCCCAAAGATTACCTGTTCGGAACCGTGTTGGACTACCTGCTCGAACACACCCCGCAAATGATCCTCGTGACCAACCTGAAATACCCCCTCAGCACCACCCGCCGATTGGTGATCGTGGTGCCCGAAAATGCAGAATTGGAACCCGGATTCCCGGAATGGCTCAACACCCTGCGTGCATTGGCCGCACAGGCCAAAGGTTTAGCCAGGTTTAAAGGAGCGCCCGGCGCGCTGGCCAAAATCAAAGAGGCCCTCGCCAAAGGAAAACCCACCATAGAAAGTACCTTTGAATCCCTTGACAACTGGGACGATCTGCAAACTGTATGCGACAAAATTGACTCCGACGACCTCTATATCTTCATCAGCGCCCGCGAGGCCACCATTTCGCATCAGCCCTACATGACCCGGGTGCCGCGCTATTTGTCCCGTCATTTTCAGGATGTGAATTTTATTGTGTTGTATCCGGAGCAGGTTATTGGGTGAGCAGCGGTTGGATTTTATCACACGTTTTTAGAAATGTGTGGAAAACGTAATTTGGCTTATCAATTTTTCTGTTCGGTTAAATTTTAATTTTGATTCAAGAGGATTGAAAATTAACTGCGATATGGGCTTTTCTATGAAATTTGAAACCACATAAAGACAATATGCTCCACATAACTTTTCTGCTACTGCGTATTCATTTTCGGTGAGCGTAATTGTACCCGATTTGCCGTTCAATCCTTTTACCTCTACACAGAAAAAGTCCTCCCCTTTTTCAAGCAGAAAATCAAACCCACATGCCATAAGCGTGGTATCTTTTAGGTTGAAATCCACGAAATGAGGTACAGATACATAGTTTTCCCGGAAAAATGATTCGGCAGCTTTACCGGTAACCAAACGCTTCGCAACGGATTCCGTTTGTTGTTTTTGGCCAATCGTCCCCAAGCGTTTTGAAACATCATAATCAGGCACTAATAAAGACTTAATTATCCCGGTAAAATTGTCAAATTCGACATCTCCATATTCATTCAAGATGACTTTGCAGTGTTCGCGTATTTGGCGACCATGCCAGCCTTTTCTCGGATTGGAGAAATATGGGTCAAACTCATCCCGATAGTTTTTGATTGATGCAGGTTTGACACCGATCGCATACCCTAAAATATTGAAAGCTTCTAAAGAGCCTTTAAAATCTAATGCTTCTAAACCTGATTTATCAAATTTAGACAGGTAAAGACCGATTAGAATGGCGTTTTTCCTATTAGATATCATGCTATTACGCCCCTCTATTGCTTCACCACCCTTGCGGTAAAATGTCCTCCTCCCCCACCCTGCACCCGCAGCGCATACACTCCGGCGGGGTATCCGCTCAGATCAAACGCGGCGTCGGGGGTGGAAAAAGTGCGGCGTTCGAGGAGTCGGCCCGTCAGGTCGAAGAGCAGGGCTTGCCAGGTGCCCGTTTCGGGGCTTTGCAGGGTGACGGCGCCCGATGTTGGATTGGGGAATATCCATACGGGCGCGGTCTGTGCCAGGTTTTCCTGTGCCGATACGGTTTGGCAATTGCCTCCGCTCATGCGGCAGCACATAAATCGGGAAGCATGCACATAGATGGAATCCAACTCGGCATTGGTAAATCCATGCCCTCCGTTGGGCAGGGTGAGCAGTTGCACATCCATACCGATGCTGTCGGCATAATGGTAGGCAGGCGCGGCGCCGAATACGTTGATGCAGGTAGTGAACAGCGGGCCGAGGTTTTGCAAAACGCACCCGGAATTGTAAGGCACTACGTCGTCGGCAGTGCCGTGTACGAGCAGCAGGGGCGGGTCGTTGGGGCCGTTGAGATAGGTGAGTTCGGGCAACGCGCCGGCCAGTGAAATCACGCCTTTCACCGCCGAACTGACACCCGGATTGCCACCCTCGCCTTCGATGCCGCCGAGGTCGGTACACAGCAATTGGCCGAGCCAGTTGCCGCAATAGCTTTGCTGGAGGGTAGCGGCAGGCCGTTCCGATTCTACATCGAGATAACCCACGCCCAGCGCGGTGAATGCGCCCGCGCTGTGTCCGCCCACGAAGATGTTGTCGGGGTCAATGCCGTATTGGGCTGCATTGGCCCGGAAGTATCGCACGGCCGCTTTGGCATCCTGCATGGCGCGATAAAAAGCGCGCGTGAATTTGATCTGATCCACTTCTGCATTCCAACACAACACATTCTGCGTGATGGCGAGCCGGTAGCTGATGGAAGCCACTACATAGCCCCGTTGAGCCATAGCTGTGGAAAAAACGGCCAGATCGGCCTTGTTGCCGGAGGCAAATGCGCCGCCGTGAATGGCGATGAGCAGCGGCCGCAGCGTTTCGGTATCGCCACAGGGTTCATACACATCGGCCAGAAGGGTTTGGAAACTGTTGTACGGCGGAAGGTTGCCGTGCTGGCACAGGATGTTGGTACTGCTCCAGTTGCGCAAGCCTTGCCCGTAAGGTACATTTTGCTCCACATCCACGCAGTCGAATACAGCTTCCACATAGCGGCCTCCGGTGCAGAGGTTTTGAGCAGCAAGCGGAGCGTTGAGCAAGAACAGGAGAACGGACAGTGCAGCAGTGGTAAACGAGAGACGCATAAGCGGTTTATTTTTTTTGTGATGAGACAAAGAAACGGGATTGGACAAATTTTGGCAAACTTATCCAATCCCCTTAGCATTTTAAATTATTTGCCGGCCAATTTCCTCAGTCGCGTGTTCCCGAAAAGTTCCGGATCGGCCAAAAACGCCTTCAACTGCTCATCCGTTGGGTTGATGATGTAATCGTTGTTTTCTGTTTTTCGGAAAGGCGTCACGGCTTCGTACTTCGCCTGATTTTTCTTAAAGTGATCATCCCCGAAGAACAAGGTGCCCTTGATTATCAACTCTTTGTCCGACACCCGTTTGAGATAAATCAGGCTCCATTTTCCCGGTTCCTCTTCGGAAGACAACCACACTTCATCGCCCTTTCCTTTGGCCACCAGCGGAAAATCGGTTACTTCGGGTTTGTATTGAACCGTTAGCAGGTCGCTCATTACGGGAAGGTCGCTGGTGCTGATGATGAGATGCCGGCCTTTTGCGAGGTCAAAAATGTAAGTGGCATGAATCCATTGAGGCGAGCGGTAATAGGCGCCTCGTTTCTGCAGGTGAATGGCCATACCCGTTTTTTCTTCTGCATCTTCCTGAGCGAGTGTGTAATAGATCAGTTTTTCCGAAACAAAATAGTCCGTCACCTTTGCCTCGGCCTGGGCTTCGGCCAGGGCTTTTTTCAATTTGGACAAATCGCCCGCAGGAAGCGCACTTTCAACGCCCACCGCGATATGGGTATCGTCCAAGCGTTCAAATCGAAGCAAGGTATGCATGATAGCATCTTGACTGCCGGAGCCATTTTCTTCGGCAATCAGGTATTCCCCGTTGAGAAAAGCCGGAGCGGTTTTGATTTCCGGGGCGCCCTGCGGAACCGGTTTTTCAAAATATACAAAGTTGCAGGCCGAGGCCAATGTAATGGCTGCCAATACAGGCAGATAAACGAACAAACGAATGATGGTTTTCATATTGATTTGGATTTTGAAAATGACTTTTTCAGTTGCTAACCAATAACTACTCCTGCACCTCAAATCGTATCTCCTCCGTTTCTCCCTCCCCGAACCGCAGGTAAAACATGCGCTCCTTGCGGCCTTCTCTTACCGTCACTTCCATCGTGATGGGTTTCACCCTGCCTTCCGATACGCCGAGCAGGCGCAGTACGTTTTCCGCGCCGGGCAGAGCCGGCGCATCGAAACAAACCGGTTTTCTGGTCAGTTCTGCCTCATGCAAATATACTACGCCGTTGAGGGTGGCGCTTACGAGGTCTCCATCAGGGGAGCCGGCATCGCGCAGGCACACGGTTACCACATTGTTTTTCAGGGGTATGACCACAGCGGGCGACAGCTCAACGGGCGGTGTTTCTTCTCCGGCAGGCGGATCGGCTTTGGGCACAGCCGGTTTTTCCAATACGATGGGCGCATGGAGTGGGGGCTTTTCCCGCCAGGTAGACCCTACAAGGCCGATGCTCGTGGGGGCAACCCCCTGATTGGTCACCTGCCGATAGTTCTCTCCATTGACAATCGCCGACACGGCCCGAACCTGCATGTAAAACTTGACGTACTTGTAGCCCACCGACACCGTGAGGGCAGGCTCTACTGTGGCAAACCCGAAAGGAGTTTTGGGCAGCGTTGATCCCAGCCCGTTGACCTGTTGAATGTCAGAAAAATTCACGCTGCTGATGCGCATCGCTCCCGACACATCCACGATGGAGGTGCGCAACCCTACGGCAGGCTGTAAGAAAATGCGGCTGTAGCGCCCCCGGAATAATGCATTGGGGTTATTACCGAAAGGATCAAAAAAAAGATCGCTGTCGGCGCCGCTGCCAAGGCCGAAGCCGCCGAGCACTTCGGCCCGGCCCATGGCGAAGCCTTGTTCGTTGCGACCGAAAGCCGTGTAGTACCCCGCGCCGCCTTCGAGGATGCGGTGATTGCCGCCGGTGATTGTGGAAAAAGGACTGTTGCCCCAGTCCATAAACAGGGCACTGCCCATCACCACCACATTGTTGCCGGGCGCATAGCTGCCCTGCAATTCGTAGCTACTTCCACCGCGCACGTCTTTGCTCATCGTGCCGAAGGTACCTTTAAAATCGCCCTTTTCGCCCGCCAAAGGCGTGTTGAGCATGTTGGGAATGTAGAGGGTGGGGCTGCAACTGCTCCATACCAATACCGATGCAATTGCCAATAAAAATGGAAAGGAAAAGTGGTTTTTCATGACCTAGATTTTATTTGGTGAATTGATAAGCCAAAGATACGCCCTGCACCAGCGCGATACAACACCTGATTCGGTGAATAACAATTGATTAGGGAAATTACCGGGATATAGGGAGCGTACCGGAATAAAGGGAATGCGGGCATCGGGCGCACAAGAAAAAGGGAGCCGGCGCCCTTTTATTTTTTTAAAAAGATGCCGGCGCCTGCCTATAGTTTCTGTTTATTTCCGGACAATTTTTATGGTTTGCACACCTTTTGCATGCTGAATCACAAGCCAATACACACCCGCCGGCGCACCTATGCGCATCGTATGCACCCCGGCGCCATAATGCCCGGTTTGCAGTCTGCGGCCCGCAGCGTCATACAGTGTTAGCGCCGCTGCCCAGGGCAGGCGCAGCACAAACTGCCCATCGTTGGGGTTGGGATAAGCCTCGGCTTGTTGCAACACAACTTCCACTTCGCCCGTGCTCACTATCATTACCTCCACACAAAGAGACGTATCGCGGCAAGCGCCCCGACTGAGCACAACGGCATAGCTACCGCTCATGGCAGGCGCGAAGCTGTGGCCCGTCGCGCCGGGTATGGGCAAGCCGTCGGCGCAGTTGATCCATTGATAGTTGGCGTCGGTTTCCAAGGCGGTAAGGATGTTGCCCTCTTGTATTACCGTAAGGTTGGGCGTAAATATCCCTGCAAGCACTTCCACCTCCATCGAAGCAGAACAGCCGAGCTGATCGGTTACGGTCACTCCATACACGCCGGGCAACAGGTTTTCAATACCCGTTTCATTCGATCCGTTGCTCCACAGGAATGTATAAGGCGGCATACCGCCCATGACTGCTGCATCGGCGGTTCCGTCGGCGGCTTCCTCACAAGCGGCAGGGGTCGAATCGGCTAACAACTCCAGCGCCGGCGGATCGGTAAACACCGTCGCGCCCGTAGCCGTGCATCCGTTGGCATCCGTGATGGTGACGTGGTATATACCCGCCGGCAACCCTGACAACAGGGCCGTCTGGGGGCCGTGCGACCATTGAAACTGATACGGCCCGACGCCGCCCATCGGCGCTGCCAGCACCTCGGCGGTGCTATCGCCGTGGCAGGTCAGGGTTTCCAACACCGTAAACGAACTGAATAGCTGATACTGCCCCGTCAAGGTGACGGTTTCCGTCGCCGTGCAGCCGTTGGCGTCGGTAGCCGTTACGCTGTAAGTACCCGGTTGGAGACCGCTTGCCAATGCGCCGGTTTGGCCGTTACTCCACATAAATGTGTAGGTCGAATCTCCTCCGGCAATAGATGCGGTGACCGTGCCGTCGTCGCTAGTGTTACACAGCGGCTGCTGAACGTCCAGAATCAGATTTTCCAATGGCGGCAATTCGGGTATAGTTATGCCGATCTCGCGTACACAGCCGGCCGCATCAGACACCGTGACAACATACGCCCCCGCGCTGAGGCCGATGGCCGTAGCGGTGGTTTGTCCATTACTCCATTGATAGTTGTAAGGTGCCACCCCTCCGCTGACAGATGCAGTAGCACTGCCGTTTGCCGAATTGAAACAAGCCGCCGCCACGGTCGCCATGACCGATAGCACGGTCTGATCGTCCGGGGTTTCAAAAGCGCCCATATCCACCCCGGCTCCTATTGTGCGCGGATTGCCATCTAAATCGCTTGTGATGCCGGCGGGTATCAGATTGAAGTTGCCCGCGTCAATGGCAGGCGAACATGGGCTGAGGCGATAATTTCCACCCGCAACAGGTGCAGCAGATGCCGGAAGCAGGGCCAAAAACAGCGGATCAGTAGTGATGGATTCCGCATCTGCGGAGAAGGTGCCCTGGCCGGCCACATCGCCGGGACTATTGGCATAACAAGTGAAAAAAAACGCGAGCGTTGCGTTGCTGCTGCTCCATATTTGCCCCCCCTGTCCATTGGAAGCATTGCCCCAGAGGATGCTGTTCTCCAGCGTTACAGAAAAATTAGAGAGACCTGCCGTAACGTCAACGGCGATGGCCCCGCCCCGGTCGTCGGCGAAATTACCGCCGAACGTGCATTGGCTCAGCCGCACATTCAGCCCGGAAGTAATATTATAATAAATCCCTCCCCCGGCTGCGGCACGGTTGCCGCTCAGCAGACAGTTATGCAAAACGAGGTTATGGTTAGTATAAACCCCGCCGCCATTTTCGCCGGAGGTATTGCCGGTGAACGTGCAGGATATCAACTGCGCACTGCTGAGGACACTGCCACCAAAACCGCCGCCGTTACCCTGGCTCGCGTTCTGCTCAAACCTGCAATGAACGAGCCGCGCCAGATTGCCGGAATTAGACACGCCACCACCCTGAGTTGAGGCGGTGTTTCCAATAAAACTGCAATGGCTGAATTCGATCATTCCGATGAACCCGTTGTGTACGCCGCCGCCATTGCCTGCCGTATTCTGAACAAATTCTGAATGAAGCACAATCGGCAGACTATTGAAACCCTGGTTGGCAATACCTCCGCCAAACAGTGCCCGGTTGCCGCCAAAATAACTACTGTCTATCCTGGGGCTTTCGGTGTTGTACAGCCCGCCGCCTGAATCCCGTGCGCTATTGTCTAAGAAGCGGCATTGGCTGATAGTAGGGTTGCCGCTGTTGTGATTAATTAAACCTCCACCGAAATAAGCGGCATTGCGTTGAAAAGTGCAATGGCGTACCCGGAAATCGCTGTTGTTGCAATACATGCCACCGCCTGCATTGAGCGGCGTGAAAGCATTGAGAAACGCACCGTCGGCATGGCCGTCCCGGATGGTGAATCCGTCAATCAGCGCGGTTGAATCCACATCAATGGCGGTGACAACCGTATAACTGTTGTCGGTACTGTCGCCGGCCATGCCGATGTCGCCGCTCAGTATGGTGGGATGGGCCGTCCAGTTGCGCTCATCGCGCGCGGTTTCCGTACCGGCAAAACCGCCGTACAGCGATATATTGCTCGACATCGTAAAAGAAGCATTGCGGTCGCCGGCGCCCCTATCGGGGAAATAGGTCCCCTGTGCCACCCAAATTTCGATGCCCGCGGGACAGGCGGCAGCGGCTTCCAAGGCGTCCTGAAGATCGGAAAATGCACGGTTCCAGGCCGATCCGTTTCCACCCGGCGAGGCGGCAGCATGTACAAAAAGAACGGCGGGAGTGGTGTAGAGCACCAGTTCCTGCACAATCATCGTATCGCCCTGGCAAATGGAAAGGCCGTCACTGATTTCACTGAGTTGTACCACCAACGAATCGGCAAAGTCGGTACCCGACACCAATGTGTCGAATGCCGCGCCGTTGGTCAGGCCCGTGTAGGTTTGAGCGTTCACCACTATGTCGAACGGCCCAGCACCATCGGTCGTATGAAAAAACAGCACGACGGCATCACCGGGGCAAATCCGTTCAGCAGAAGCCGTAATATGCCCTTGTGGCGCGCCCCTGTTGACGGTAACCGTAAACCCCTGTTGCGCTGCGCTGCGGCAGCCGGCAGCCGTTTCGTAATACACCTCAAACACCCACACGCCGTTCAGGTCCAAGCCCTGATATGTGGGCGCGCTGCACATGAGCAGGTGATCGGTTCCGACCGAAAACTCGGCGTTGACTGCTCCGGGATGGAACTCCAGCGGTTCCTGCCCTTCAAAACGGCTGCCCGAAGGCGCTTGCACGAGCAACCAGACTAAGCGACCCGGCGTATCGGATTGAATGCTGCGCAAGGATACAGAGGGTTCGCCCCGGCAAAATTCGGCGCTCAGTTGAATGGCCGCAGGCGGCGGCAGTGTGTTGGTAATAGCGGAGTTGCTGTCGTCGCAATCGCCGTTGTTTGATACAAAACCTCCCGGACAGGTATTGCAGGCTAAGCGCGGTATGGCCGCGTTGCCCCAGCCGTCGCCGTCGGTGTCGGCATAACAGATCCGGTCGGAAGGGCCGGGGCTGCCGAATTCGAAGGCGCCTCTGTCCACCACGCAATTGATCATGCGGTGATTGCCGTCGGCGTCGGTGATGAAGTTGAGCGGCGCGAGGCTGTTGTTACCCTGGTCAATGGCGGGTGAGCCGGCCTGGAGTTTTAGATTGCCGGTGGCAATAGGCGCTAAAAAATGAGAGGGTATGTTCACGAACAGGGGATTGACGTCGAGATTGCCCGTGCCGACATATCCGCCTTCGATGATGCAACTGCGAGCCGTGCCGCCGGTGAGGGCCGTGCCGGCATTGCCGAAGATGATGGAGTTTTCTATGGTGAGATTGCCCTGTAAGCGCGCCACGGCGCTGATGCCGCTGTTGCCGGCAAAAGAGCAGTTGTCCAATTCGGCAGAAGAGGTGTTGAACACGGTGGTCGTTTGAGCAAAACCCGCCCCGTTCTGGCCTTTGTTGCCGGAAAACACACAGTTGGCCAACTTCACAAACGTGGTGTTGGAACCCCGGTAAAACATGCCCCCGCCCGCATTGCTGGTGGGCGAAGATTCATTCAAAATATTGGCCTCGTTGCCGAGGAAAAGACAATTGACCAAAGTGGAAGTTGAGCGCTCTATGCGCAGCCCCCCGCCGTTGCGCAGCGAGGTATTGCTGATGAAGGCGCAGTTTTCAAATACGGAGGTTCCGCCTTCTATATTGGCCCCGGCGCCCCGGTTGGAACTGTTGTTTTCAAAACGACAATGGCGCGCCGTAAAATGGCCGTTTGCATACAGCCCTCCTCCATATTGACTGATGCTCTGGCCGGAAAATTCCACATTGACCAATTCCAGCCCCAATTCGGTCGTCATGCTCTGCTGGAAATAAATGCCGCCGCCCGAGGTAGCCGTGTTGTTTCGGAATGTACAATCTTCGATTCTGATAGAAGGGCCGGCCCAACTGTCGGTAGCTGTGTAAAAGCCGCCGCCGGATGAGGCGTTGTTGTGTTCGATGATGCAATTTCGGATCACCGGCGCAGCGTATTGCAAGGGTTGGTGTCGCAACAAAATACCGCCGCCCGTACTGTTGAAGCCGGAGCCGTTGGCATTGCCGCACGTGATGGTGAATCCGTCAATGACGCAAAGCGGACTTACCAAAACGAGATGGAGTACATTGTAGGCATTGTCGGTAGCCACGCCGATGGTGCCGAGGTCGCCGCTCAGGACGGTGAGGTTGGTCGCCGGGTCTCTTTGCCAAAGCTCCTGCTCGGTACCGGCAAAGCCGCCGTAGAGCTGTATGTCTTTGTTGATGAAAAAGGTTTTGGTGCGCGCATTCGTCGGTGCGGCATTACCGGTCGTATCCTTTTGCGGCAAGTAGGTACCGGCAGCTACCCAAATCTGCGAGCCGGGTTCGGCAGCGTCTATGGCGTCTTGCAGGTGAACGAACGCATCCTGCCAGGACTCACCGGTGCCGGCTCCGGTAGCGCCGGGATGCACATGCAGGGGGCCGCAGTATTGGGCCGGAAGGGAGAGGGGAAATGACAGCGTGCAGAGGAGTAATAGCACATTTTTCATGTTTATTGGATTTGGGCGTGATAAAAATTTGTTAAAAGTACAAAATTACCTGCCAAACCGATGGCAGAGCAACACCTTTTTTGGTGAAGATTTGCCGGGGGTGAAAAATACCCAAATTGGGTGAGGGGGAGAAAGGCAAAGGGCAAAGGGCAAAGGGCAAAAAGCAAAAAGCAAAAAGCAAAAAGCAAAAAGCAAAAAGCAAAGGGCGATGCACTGGGACCCAGCGTTTGACGGGTTGCTCAGTTATTTGTAGTTTTGTAAAAACCCAGGCAGCCATGACCGCCACACAGGAAAAAACATACACCGTAGTGAATACCAATGCCTGTCCTCGTTTCAGGAATATGTGCCGGTGCGGCAGAATGCGCCCTTCGCAGCATCGGCGTGCGCCTATCAATGAAAGATGTCTATTGGAAAGTGGAATTTTGAAAACCCCTACCCCAGCAACAACCTTTCCACCGCTTCCCGGTACGAGCGTGCCACGGGAATGAGCGCCCCGCCTACAACGGTCAATTGATGCCGTTCGATTTTTTTCACCGCCTGGAGCGCCACGGAATAAGACTTGTGTACGCGCACAAACTCGCCGGCAGGCAGCAGTTCCAGCAGCCGCCCGATGGTCATGCGCGTCACGGCGACACTGCCGGCATGATGGATGAAGAGCAGGTTGGTGTCGGAGCGAATGAATTCAATGTCTGCTATGTGGATGCGCACCCAGTCGTGACCGTCTTTTACAAAAATGCTGCGTTGCTGCCCGCTTTGGGTCTGTTTTTGCTGCAAAGCCCGGTTGCAGGCTTCGATGAAGCGGGGCAATTCTACCGGTTTGAGCAGATAGTCCAGCGCCTGCAACTGAAAGCCCTCCACGGCATACTGCGGATAAGCGGTGACAAAAACGAACATTGCGCCCGAGCTTTTGGCCAGACGCATGAACTCGGTGCCGTAGAGGTCGGGCATCTGTATGTCGGAAAAGATGAGGTCAACGGGGTTGTGTTGCAGCCAGGCCAATGCCTCCGTCGGGCTGACGAAAGTAGCCAGAAGTTGCACAAACGGCGTCTTGGCGGCATGCGCCGCTATAACCGCCAGGGCGGGTGCTTCGTCGTCTATGGCAATGGTTTGGAGTGTCATATCTGTTTGGGCGGTTTGAAATCGGTCAACTCAATGTTCAATTTTACACTAAAAATATCCGCTGAGACCTCTGTCTGAAGGCTGTGCCGCTGCGGATACAGGCGCTCCAATCGCTGACGGGTATTGGCCATGCCCAGCCCGGCGCCCTGATGTACCTGCGGCCGGATGATGCTGTTTTCTATGGAGAACAACAGCGCTTTGTTTTCTACTTCGAGGCGCAGGGTGAGGAAGCAAGGCCGCGTAGGGTGCAATCCGTAGAGAAAGGCATTTTCCACAAACGGCAACAGCAGGAGCGGCGCTACGCGGGCCGGCAACTCGTCCCAGTCGAAGCGGCAGTCTAAGCGGCGCTGTGGATTGTCGGGCAGGCGGGCTTCCTGCAGGTGGATGTAGCGCTGGAGGAAAGCGATTTCTTCGGCGATGCCCACTTCATCCTGTTGTGCCTGCTGCAAGGAAAAGCGCAGGATGCCCGACAGCTCGCCGATGAGGTAGGAGAGTTTTTCCTGCCCCTGCTGGATGGCCTCGCTGTACAGGGTGTTGAGAGCATTGAAGAGAAAATGCGGGTTCAACTGTGCGCGCAGGCTGTGCAGTTCGGCGGCGGTTTTTTGCTGTATGAGTTCCAAGCGCTCGCGGCGGGCGCGCACGGCGTCGAGGACGATGGTAAAACCCGCCACAATGCTCCAGCCGAGTACCGAAACGAGCAGGTTTTCCGCTACCACATCGGGGTCGTAGTCGGTGCGCCATTGCAACAATTCAAACAGGAGCCACCACAACACCAGCATCCATGCCTGATACAGGCGGCGTTGTTGTCGTTCGGTCAGATAGCTGAACGGGCCTTTGTAATTGAGCCAGCCCAACACCCCCAACCCGCCCGCAACGGCCACATAGCCCAGCAGCCAGCGCACAAAGCCGGCCAGCTCTTCCGGGTCTTTGCCGTATTGAGCAGACAGGCTTTGGCGCAACAAATGGACCCAATAAAACAGCAGGAGCACGGCCACTATGAGCAGCACCCAAAAGCCGGTTTTATTCGAGTTTCGTTTTGGCTTTTTCATTCAACTTCAAACCTTTCAGGCGTTTTTTGAAATCCTCGGCGCTGCGCTGCACCAGATACAACGAACCCGACATGAAGTCGTAGTCCACTACGGCCTCAAGATAGTACTCCTGCCCGGCCTGTACCTCCAGCCGAAAGTTTTTTTCCACTACAAAATATTTCGGCCGGCCGGCCGTGCGCAACTCTACGGCGCCGGCAGGTGTCTGAATGCTGAAATAAGAGCGGGCCTGGAAGCGCTCCAATACCTTTTGGCCGTTGATCCACAGATCGTACTGTCCGTTGCCGAAGCTGCCTTTTTGATAAATGTACACCACAGCCCGGCCCGGCCCGGCACTACTTTGTGCTGTCGAAGAAACAGCAAAGCTCGACGCCAATGAAAAGAGCGCCCATAGGAGTGTGCGATACATGGTTTCAGTTTTTGAGTTTGCGTTCAAAATTGCGGCCCAGTTTCATATCCACACCAAAATATGCAAAGCCTGCGCGGTCGGTGGGCGCATTGAATGTCGGCACATCGCTGAGTTTCCATTGGGGCCGGCCCAATCCGAACTGGTAGCCGAGCATGAGGCCCGGCGCCAGCGAGACGCCCCGTTTGGCTCTGCCGCCCGGTTGCCATTCGATGCAGATATTGCCCACGCCGCTGAGGTGCGAAAATGCAGGCCAGAGGCGCAAGGGAAGATTACCGGCCAGGTTGTCGAAATCGAAACTGCCGGTCGGGGCTATTTCCGTGACGCGCAAAAAGTACTCGCTCCCTCCGACGCCGCCGCGCACGATCCACAAACTGTTGCGGCTTTGCAAAAAGGCGTACCCGATGTTGATGCCCGCGTTGAAATATTCCGATTCCGCATAGAGGTAGCGCGCCGGGTTGGTGGATGCCTCCCCCAAAAAAAGGAACGAAGAAGCCAGTTGGAAATCCATATACCAGCGATGAATGCGCCCGCCGAAGCCCATGGTGTATTGGCTATTGTCTTTAAGGAAGTTGATATTCTGGTCTTTGAGCAGTTGGTGCATGTTGCGATAGCCGGTTTTAAACCCCAGGTTAGAGGGGCCTATTCCAAGACTGACGTACATGCTGCGGGTGTAGCGGCCGGGGTCGGGAGGGGCAGCCACGGAATCGTGGACGATTTCCAGGTTTTGGGCCTGCAGTACCGATAGCACTAACAGGGCAGCCGGTACAAGAAAAGTTCGTAGTTGCATAAGCGGTGTTTGTGGTGATGAATGGCGCAAGATAACCGCATGGCGAGCCGCTTGTCAAATGGATGTGGGGAATGGTATGGATTATGTGTTGAACGGCGCGGTGGGTGGGAGGAGGCACACTACTGGACATTTTTACTTCACGCAACGCTCGCAACGTTCAATTTTCAGACTCTTTTCGGCCAAAAAACAGGCATGTTTGCAGCGCTGCATGAAAAATGTACAGTAGCATGGGGAGGAGCACGCCGACGAAACGAAAATGTCCATTTGTATGGTTGTTTTTCCGCTTCGCGATTATATTTGCAAACACAAAAAGTAACAGAGCGGGCGCTGATGCGCTTCTGAAACAGGGGGGGGAATCACACACAAAATTCAAAGCGCATGAAAAACCTTAGCAGTTGTCTGTCACTTATCTTATTTTCCGGCTTGCATGTCAATATGTTTTATGCGCAAACGGTTGTACTCAGTGACTCGGTCATTGTTCAGCCGCAGGTCTTTTCAAATCTCGATTCTTTAATCATTCAAAATTGTGCGTTTGAAAATATCACGGGCGGGGCGGTGCTTTTCAGCAATATTGACTATGTAGAAATTTCGGGGTGTGAACTTTCAGGCGTATCGAATAATACACCTACAAAAGCAGCTATTTGCGGCAAAGCAACCCGGCGCGTCGTATTGAAAAACCTCAACATTCAAAATACTATGGGCACCGCCATTCGCATACCCACTGACGGAGCAACTGCGATTGCAGACCGCGTTAATTTTCTTTTAATTGATTCCGTGCAGATTTATAATTGCCAAAAAAACTCTGTTCAACCAGGCGATGCCGTCAGAGTATTTCACACCGATACGGTGATTATTTCTAACAGCACAGTTCGGCTTGCCGACAATTCGGGGTTTAGCCTGGGGCGAAATGATAACAGCTCTATGGTGCAGCAACTCCAAAAAATCAGATACTGTCATGCTTTTAATAACCGCATTGATTCTGTTTTATCAGACGGCATCGGGTCTCAAAGAAATATTGATTTTGCTATCATTGAGAACAACACCATTACCCATGTTGCTTATGATGGCGAAGGCGCAAGACCTGCTCATGGCGACCACGGAATTTATTGGCAAGCCCCCAATGCCATTATCAGAAACAATGTTATCTCCCATGTTTATGACGGAATGGTATCAGGGCATCCGGGAAGCGGTATTTCACTGCGAACGAATGCGACTATTGCCGACAACATAATAAGCTATTGCACAGGCAATGGAATTGGTTATTTCAACGACCACCGCGCTAATGGAAACACGTTAATATTCAACAATGTAATTCACGATTGTAATTCTATCGGAATCTATCACAACGGTTCTAACGGCAACAACCTGAACCCGGACTTAGTAAGACATCCCGATTCCGTTTTCATCTATCACAATACTGTGATAAACGAACCGCTGCAAGCATCTCTGCACCTGAGTGCTCCGATTGCATTCAACTCCATGTCGGGCAAAAACTTTCTTGCAGGCAATATTCTAATTTTTGAAACTGTTTCTGACACCAACGCATATATCTTTGTACACAACAATCCACATTTGGTTAGGCAATACAACCACTTTGCGTCGGGCGACATTGCATTTGAAGACTATCAAAACCGAAATTTAATGCTCACAGCCGCCTCATCTGCAGTTGACTTTTTGCCAGCAGGAGTAACATTTGTAAGCCATGACATACTGGGCAATGCCCGAATGGGCCCCCATGATGCGGGAGCATTTGAATTTATTCCTGTCACAACGAGTCAAAGTCCGTTATTTGCTAAAAATCCGCATCTTCAAATTTTTCCAAACCCCTCAGCGGGTCGCGTGCATTTCACCTCATCTCAAGAAGTCGGCGGGTTAAATATTTTTGATACCTCCGGCAAGTTGATTACAAAAATAAAAGTTGATAGCATGCAAGGAGCAATTGACTTGCATTCATCGTCAGGAAA
Organism: Saprospiraceae bacterium; assembly: GCA_019638385.1. Classification (GTDB taxonomy): domain Bacteria; phylum Bacteroidota; class Bacteroidia; order Chitinophagales; family Saprospiraceae; genus UBA2329. The sequence goes on from JAHBTW010000002.1 coordinate 115,907, forward strand.
AATGCTTTTTATTCAATTTGTGTTTACGGATGGCTCAAACACCCTTAGAAAGGTTGTTGTAGAGTAAAAATAACAAGGTGAAGTACAGAGGAGCCTATGAACACGCTAAAAGACAAACAGCCGGCGCGCCTTTCGTAATTAGCCGGCGCGCTTTTCAAACTCGCAATCGCATGACTCGCAAAATTCGCAAAAGGATACTCGTAGCACTGGCCCTCCTCCTTTTTATTCCGGCGGTATTGTTTCTGGCAGGAGCCGCTATCATCTATTACCATCAGGATGAACTCATCCAGAAAGTCATCACGGAGGTGAACGAGGGCATCGAGGGGGCTATGACCATTGAGGAAGTGCGCATTGCGCCGTTCAAAAACTTCCCTTACGTTTCCATTGATCTGCGCAAGGTCAATTTTTACGAAACGAAGGACACCGGCGCCCGGCCGCTGTACAATTTCAGCGATGTATATATCGGCTTCGACATCAAACAACTGATGGCCGGCCATTACGATATCAAAAGCATCAGCGTTGAAAACGGGCACTTAGACATCATACGCCGCGCCGACGGCGTGTATAACATACTCGCAGCCAAGCGCCTGAAAGACGCCGCCGAAACCGACACGGTGGAAACCCCAATACACTTGGACTTGCAGCGCCTGAAAATCAAACAGGTGGACATCGCCTTCATAGACGAGGCCGCCGACCGCGAAATGGACCTGATGATTGACAACCTCAATGCCCGGATCAAATACAAACAAAAGCACTTCTACATTGACTTAGTCTCCGACCAGCACCTCGACGTACTGGCCCACGGAAAACCTACTTTTTTTGCCCATAAGGCCATTCATTTAGACATGGAACTGGACTTCGACGAGCTGACGCATCTGTTGCGCGTAATGCCCAGCAAGGCATCTCTCAATGATGCGCATTTCAAGGTGGAAGGCAGCGTGGACATAGACAACGACATGGACATTGCACTTCAGGTGAGAGGCGACAAACCCGGCTTCGGCATCTTTTCCGCCTTTTTACCCGAAGATATTGCCGAGGGCCTGAGCCGATACCGGAACGCCGGCAAAATTTTCTTTGAAGGCAAGGTGGAAGGCCGGGCCGTCAACGGGCACATACCGGCAGTGACGGTGGAATTTGGCTGCGAGGATGCCTGGTTTCTCAACAAAAAGGCCAAAAAACGAGTGGACGACCTGCGCTTTACGGGCAGCTTCACCAACGGCGAAGAACGCACCCTGCGCAGTTCGGTGCTGCAATTGCGCAACTTCTACGCCAAGCCGGAGGAGGGCGTATTTCAGGGGCATCTTTTTATCAAAAATTTTGAAGACCCCATTGTAAAATTGGACCTGCACGCCGACCTCGACTTAGAGTTTCTGGGCAAGTTTTTCCAATTGCGCGAATTGAATGAGGTGAGCGGGAAAGTACTGCTGGACATGAAATTTGACGAGATCATTGATCTGAGCTTTCCCGGCGAATCGCTCGCGCGGCTCAAAACCGGCATTGACTCAGAGCTGACCATCCGCAACGTCCAGTTTAAAGCGCCGCAATTTGGCCACACGATATCGAACCTGAACGGCCATGCCGTCATGCGCGAGGGCGCCGTCGTGCTCGATTCCGTGGGCCTGCGCATCGGCCGCAGCGACATCCATGTGTCGGGCACGCTGAGCGATTTTCCGGCCCTGTTTCATCGCTACGACAAGCCCATACGGATAGAACTCCTCGCCCGAGCCGACCGGCTGGACCTGCCCGATCTGCTGGCTTTTGATACGGCCCTCGTTCGCCAATACGACGAAATAGTGGAAAACCTCTCGGTACAAGTGGCCTTTGAAACGCAGGCTAAGGAGCTTTTTGATTTCAAACACTTGCCGCGAGGCGAGTTTTTTATTGACGACTTGTACGCCCGGCTCAAACACTACCCGCACACCTTGCACGACTTCCACGCCGACGTCATCATCACCGATAAAGACCTCCTGCTCAAAGACTTCAGCGGAGAAGTGGACAGCACCGACTTCCATTTTTCGGGCACGTTGGGCAACTACCCCAAGTGGTTTCAGGAAGAACCGCTGGGCGACAGCCACATTGAGTTCGACCTCGTTTCCAACTACCTCAAAATACACGACCTGCTCTCCTACAAAGGAGAAAACTATGTGCCCGAAGAATACCGCGACGAGGTGTTTCGCAACACCAAACTACACGGGCGAGCCGACCTGCACTACAATAAGGGTTTCCAGTCGGTGGACCTCTACTTAGACGAGCTGACGTCCCAAACCCTGCTGCATCCGCTCAAATTAGAGCGATTTAAAGGCCGCGCTCACTACGAAAACGATCATTTGCTGCTGGAGGAGTTTTCCGGCAAAATGGGGCAAAGCGACTTCAAAGTGAACATGTCGTACTTCTTCGGCGAGCAAAAAAGCAAACAAACCCGCAATAACTATTTGGTACTCCAATCCAACGTCCTCGACTTAGATGCACTCAGCGGCTACAAAGGCCCGCAGGAACAAACAGACCACGCGGCCGCCTTCAATATCTTCGAACTGCCCTTTCCCAACATGGCCCTCACCGCCGAAATAGGCCGCATGAACTACCACCGCTACTGGCTTGAAGACATGAGCATACAACTGCGGCTGCAAGACAATCACTACCTCTATGTGGATACCCTTGCCCTGCGCCTCGCCGGGGGCAACATGCAAATGAAAGGGTACTTCAACGGCTCCGATTCCAACAATATCTATTATTACAGCGACATCAACGCTCAGAATCTGGACATTGACAAGCTCCTGCTCAAATTCGACAATTTCGGGCAGGACGTGCTCATCAACGAGAACCTGCACGGCAGAATCACCGGCAAAATCAAGAGTACCTTCAAGATGCACCCCGACCTCACGCCCATCATTGAAAAAAGCGAAGCCCACATGGAATTGCTCGTCACCGACGGCAGCTTAGTGGACTTTGCACCCGTGATGGCCATGTCCGATTATTTTAAAGACAAAAACCTGCGCATCCTTCGCTTCAACACCTTGCAAAATGTCCTCGACCTCAAGGACGGCGCCCTCACCATACCAGGTATGTTTATCAACTCATCCATCGGTTTTATGGAGGTATCCGGGCGGCAGCACTTAGATATGTCAATGGCTTATTTTGTGCGCGTACCCCTCAAAATGGTCACACAGGTAGCTTTTCGCAAACTCTTCGGCGGCAAGAACAAAGAAGAAGTGGACCCCGACCAAATAGACGAAATAGACACCGTAGGAGACCTCAACAAGGTGCGTTTTCTCAACATCCGCATCACCGGCACCCCCGATGATTACAAGATCGGGCTGGGCAAGGAGAAGAAGGAAAAAGAGAAGAAGGAGAAGAAGTCTGATAACTGAGTAATTATACCTCGCGCTGTCAGGCAATAGCAGCGATCGGTATGGCTTCGTACCTCACAGTGCGAGGTATAATTTGACAAGACTAGACAAAAGACTAACTTTGCAACAATATCATAACATTAGGAATGAGCAAAATACGAATAAAGCATTTCGGCCCCATAAAGGAAGGCTATCAGGACAAGGGTGGCTGGCTTGAGGTAAAAAAAGTTACCGTGTTTATCGGCAATCAGGGTTCGGGCAAAAGCACCGTGGCGAAGTTGATTTCAACTTTGAGTTGGATAGAAAAAGCTATGGTAATGGGAATAATTCGGCAGAATGAGTTGAATACACACAATCGCTTTTTAAAACAGTTGGCCTATCAACGAATTGAAAAATATGCTACCCCGGAAACAAGTATTGAGTATAAAGGAAAAGCCTTTTCGTTAAGCTATATTGAAGGGAGATTTGAAGCTCAGGAATCAAAAGGAAATGGTTATCTGCTTCCCAAAATCATGTACGCCCCTGCTGAGCGTAACTTTTTAAGTTCGGTTGACCGCCCTGATAAAATAAAAAATCTACCCAGTACACTTTACACTTTCAATGATGAATTTGATGCAGCAAAAAATCTATTTGCCGAAGGCATTGAACTGCCCATCAATAAAGTAAGATTTGAATATGACAAACTGAACAAACTAGCACATATCGTGGGAGAAAACAAGAGCTATAAGCTAAGGCTTTCTGAGGCATCCAGTGGTTTTCAATCAACGGTCCCGCTATTTTTGGTTACAAAATACCTTTCAGATAGTTTGACCGCAGAAAAAGACCCATCCATCAAAGAGAACTCACTGGAAGAACAAAAGAAGTTAGACAAGGAAATAAAATCCATATTAAATGACCCCCTGCTCACGCCTGAAATTCGCCAGGCATATTTGCGTCAGTTGAGTGCTAAAAGAAAACCGGCTTGCTTTATTAATATCGTTGAGGAACCCGAACAAAATTTATTTCCTTCATCACAAAGAAGTTTGCTTTTTGAATTACTAAGTCATACGAGGTCAGAAGGTAATAACTTGATAATGACAACGCACAGCCCTTATTTGATTAACTACTTGACGTTGTCGGTAAAGGCTGATATGGTCAAATCAAAACTGACTACGGATGATGCAAAAAAGAAATTGGCTGCTATAGTTCCACTGGAATCTACATTGAGTGCAGAGAATTTGGTCATTTATGAACTGGATGAAAAAGACGGTTCAATTAAAGTATTACCTGATTATAGAGGATTGCCATCGGATGAGAACTACTTAAACAGTAGTCTTGAAGACTCAAATGAACTATTTGCTCAACTACAAGAAATTGAAAAAGGATGGCGATAGATTTTTTCCAGGCGAGATGCCAAAGCAAAACAAGCGAATCAGTTTTTGGCATATACGATACGCCGCCTGCCACCCTATCATTTGCGAATTCTGATGATTGGAATGTTTGGGTTGACAATGCCGGCGCAAAAGAAATTACTCATACCGCTATTGACGACTGTTTAGGTATTACTTCGTAAACAAGGCATTATGGACACATTGCCAATAAGCAACGGCCTCATTTTAAAGCAGGTGGACCAAGTTTCAGTCAGCAATTTGAAGATGAAACGGGTTTCATTTTAAGAGTGAGTAACATGATAAAAATTGAGTAGTGTCACTTGCCGAGTGATTTGAAAATTTAAAATATCAATTTCAGGCTACAGTCCCCAATCCCGCTTTATACACCTCCAAACACCGCTCGCGGGCAAACTTGTGCTCCACGATGGGCATCGGGTATTCGGGAGTGCCGTACTCCGGTACCCAGCGGTGGATATAGGTGAAATCAGGGTCAAATTTTTGCTGTTGTGCCAGCGGGTTGAACACCCGGAAATAAGGCGCTGCATCGGTACCGCTGCCGGCCGCCCATTGCCAGCCGCCGTTGTTGGAGGCCAGATCGAAGTCGAGCAATTTTTGGGCAAACCATGCCTCGCCCCGGCGCCAGTCAATGAGCAGGTGTTTGGTGAGAAAGCTCGCCGTCACCATACGCACCCGATTGTGCATAAAGCCGGTAGCCGACAGCTCGCGCATGCCCGCATCCACGAGCGGGTACCCGGTGCGGCCTTCGCACCAGCGTTGGAAAGCATCCTCGTCGTCGCGCCAGGCGATGCGGTCGTAATCGGGCCGGAACGCACGGTCGGCCACATGCGGGAAATTGGCAAGGATCATGGCATAAAAATCCCGCCATATCAGTTCGTTGAGATAGGTGTCGTTGAGCGCCAGGGCGTGCCGGGCTTTTTCGCGGATGCTGACCGTGCCGAACCGGAAGTGAATGCCGAGCCGGGAAGTGCCCATGATGCCGGGCGTGTTGCGGGTTTTGTCGTAGTTGCGAATGAGGCCGCGCGCTACCTCCGCCGACGGGAAGACGAGACCGGTTCGCTCGAACCCCATGCTTTCTAAAAGCGGAACCGCAGCGGGCGGGGTTTTTACAAAACGATCAAAGTACTGCTCCGTGGGGTAGCTTTTCAGATAAAACGATTGTGCGGAGTCTGTCGCAGCGGCTTTGGGGCGGCTTTGCAATTTGGCCCGCCATTTCCGGCTGTAGGGCGTAAAAACGGTGTAGGGCAGTCCATCGTCTTTTACAACCTCCTGTTGTTCAAAAACAACGTGGTCTTTGAAGGTGCGAAACGGGATGCCGCGCCCATCCAGCAGTGCTTTTACGGCAGCATCGCGCTCCAGCGCATACGGCTCATAATCGCGATTGGTGTAAACCGCCCCGATGGGCAGGGTGCTCAAAAGCTGTTTCCAGACGGTCGCCGGATCGCCGTGCTCTACCCGGATAGAGCTGCCCATGCCGGCCAATTGCTCCGACAAGGCCGCAACGTGGTCGTGAATAAACTCCACGCGGGCATCTTTTTTGTCCTCTAAATCCTCCAGAATATTGGTGTCAAAAATGAAAAGCGGCAACACGGGGTACGGGCCGCGCAGGGCGTGGTACAGGCCGGCGTTGTCGTTCAATCGCAAGTCGCGGCGGTACCAGAAGATGCTGATCGGTTCCATTATGGCAGCGTTTGTGCGTGGATGGAACAGCCCTTGTGCGGTATTGTTTTTCACAAACCGGCAAGTATACTCCCCACGGGCACAACAAGTGATTTCTGTCTTTTTCTTTTTGCTCCCTGCTGCGTTAAAATGCTCGCCGTAGCTCAGGCTATGGCTGCGCTTTTCGCCTTGCAGGCCACAAAAATAAAGTTGCCATAATTTCACCTCTTGTGCCCGTGGGGAGTATAGCCTATCTTCGCGGCAATAAGAAAATGAACACCGATATGAAATCTTTTGCCATTGTACTCCTCGCTGCCTTCGGGCTGCTGTTTTTCGCCTGCGGCGGCGACAAATCTGCCAAATCGCTCAACCTCAAGGCGCTCTCTGAACACCTCAACACACTCGAAGGAGATCGCGCTGCCGACAGCCTCGTCACGCTGTTGCGGGAAGATCCCGCCGGCCCCGATGCGCCCGAACTGGCGCTGCTGTTGGCTTCCGTTTATGAAACCCAACTCAAAGACAAAGAATCTGCCGTGTCGGTACTGCAAGCCATTGCTCTGGCATTCCCCGACACAGAGGCCGCCAAAAATGCCGCCGAACGCACACATCAGGAAACGGCCGGCCTGCGGGAGCGCATTGACCAACTGCGTACCAACATGTTCAATCCGAAAAACTTAGTGGCCGATCCGGCTATCATCAAGAGCTATATCAACTCCAGCATGGCGTATGCACTGTTGCTACCCAAAGACCCGGAAAGTACGGCTGTACTGAATCAGGCTGCCGAAAATGCCTATTACACACAGCAATACGATCGCGCGTTGTACCTCTACGAATGGTTTCAGACGGCATACCCCGACGATCCCAAAGCTCCGCAGGCAATGTTTATGCGCGCTTTTATTTACGACAACGATCTGGAGCAATACGAAACCGCCGGTCGGCTGTATCAGGAATTTATACAAAAACATCCCGACGATGACTTCGCCGATGACGCGGAAGTACTGCTCGAAAACCTCGGCAAAAGCCCGGAGGAAATGATGCAGAGTTTAGAGGAGCGCGCGAAAGAGGTGCAGTAGGTCAGGCTCTCTTATGCTTCGTCATACCGCCCATCACTAAAGCCATGATGCGTACCTTGCCCCACTGCGGCACCGTGCGTAACGAAAAAACCAAAAACTTGGTAAGCGCGCCCGGCAATACGGTACTGCGTCGTCCCAATGCTTTCAATATCGGTATGCCTACCTGCTCCGGCGTCAGATACATATTCATTTCCATGCCGGCGCGCGCGCTGAATCCGCTGGCCACCGGGCCGGGTGCAGCGGCGAGTACATCCACGCCGTTGGGCCGCAACTCCACGGCAAGCGCCTCTGCCAATGATTGCACATAGGCTTTGGTGGCCGCATAATGCGCTGCAAAAGGCGTACCCTGAAAGCTGACCATTGAACTCATCAAAATAATACCGCCGCGCTGTTGTGCCGCAAATTGTCTGCTAAAATGATGGGTAAGGATGAGCAGCGCTTCACAATTGACGCGCAGCATGTTGATCTCCTTGTCTATAGAAGCGCTCAGAAACAGGCCCGATGTGCCGTATCCGGCAGCAACAACCAACAGCCCAACTTCCAGATCGCGAGCGGCTGCGATGACCTGCCCGATACCCTCCGGCGTTGATCCGTCTGCGGCCACGATGCGCACCTCGACGCCGTACTTCGCTTCCAGATCGGTTTTGACTGCGGCCAGACGATCCTCGCCCCGTGCGTTGAGCAGGAGGTTTAGCCCCGACTCCGCCAGGCGAGTGGCGAGTTCCAACCCAATGCCCGAAGAGGCGCCGGTGACTACCGCCCAGGGGCCGTATTGGCGTTTCAATCTGTTTTTTTCTGATGATGAAATTTTCATGCCGAACTATATTTTCCGGCAAAGTTGAGGGCAACCGGCCCTTCCGGGCGATAACAAATGTTTAGAGTTTGTTGGCGATCCCTTTTTTCAGCCGGCTGAGGTGTACCGGCGTGATGCCGAGATAGGAGGCGATCATGTGTTGCGGCACGCGATTGTGTATGTTGGGAAAAACCTCGGCAATAGAATCGTAGCGCTCTTTGGGGCTGCGGGCGTAGAGATTTTTCACGCGGTTGTCCTGATAGATGAAATAAAACTCCGCCACCAGACGGCCTAACTTGTCGCCTTGCCGCATGTTTTCATATCCCCAGTCAATAGCGGCGCGGGGTATCACCGTCACTTCCGTTTCCGCTATGGCCTGCAGGGTGTACAGCGAAGGTTGCCGCAGCATAAAACTGGAATAGTCGGCAATGAATTGATGTTCGAGTGCAAAATGAATGGTGTGCTCCGTACCGCTGTTGTCGGTCACAATGACCCGGATGATGCCCCGGTTGATAAAAAATATTTCATTGGGCACATAATCGGGACGGCTCAACACACTTAGCCGTTTGAAGGTTTTTACGCTGCATTTTGCCAAAAAAGTTTCCAATTCCTCCTCCGTTACGGCAATCATTTGCCGCATGGTGTGGCGGAGCGCTTCCGTGCCGTGTGTCGTTGCCATATTATTGAAATGAGTTCCTGCCTCAATTATCGGGTCTGTAACGCAGCATTCCGGTAAATGTTCGTTGGGGGCAGCATCCCTTTTTTCACGCCATCACGGCCAACATCTCCAGTACCCGCTCGCCCAATTCCCGTCGGCCCGCAATCGTGCAGCGCCTTCCCGCTTCTTCCCGGCTGATGCCTTTGGTGAAAATGCGCCAGGCTATTTCGCCTTCTATTTCTACTGTGCAAACCGGCGTAGCATGAGCCACTTGTACCAAATGCCAGGCATCCTCGCTGCGCTGCAAAAACCAGTGGCCGCCACCCTCGCCGCTCACGCTGAATTGAATAACCGTGCCCGTTTCAGCGGGTACGTTGTGGTAGTGGTGCGGCAGGGCGCGCATGGAGGTATCGAGATAAGGGAAATACAACTCCCGGCGGTAAAGTACTTGCTCCTGCCCGGTCGCGAACCGGATTTGCTGCTGGTGATGCCATTTTTCTGTGTATTCCCGTGCGATGTGGAACCAATTTTCCGATTGCGCCTCGCCCGCCCAAGCCACCGGAAAAACTGCTTTCGCAAACGGATCGAGCGATTGGAGATAATCCGAATATTGTCGCCCCGACCAGTCGAGCAGTTCGATGAGCAGGGCCGGGCTGAGCCGTTTCATGGCGGCGACCCAGTCGGCATTGAGGCGGTTCAAAAACCCCACGAGGTCTTCGTAGGACTGTACATTTTCCGGGCTTTCGCCAAAATGGCCGTCGCGCAACATGGACAAGGTGCGCAGGTTGCCGTCGAGCAGGTGCGCCGCTACGTCTTTCACTTTCCAGCGCGGCGCCGGGGTTGGCCGCTCCCAGTCGCTCGCCGAAAACGACCGAAGCAAGGACAGGAGCAGTTCGTCCAATATCGGGAACAGATGAACGGTAGGTATCGGTGGATTCATGTGGCAAAGATAAGGTTAAAGGGGGAAGGTTAAAGGCGTTGCACCGGGCGGAGTCGGGGGAGAAGGTTAAAGGTTAAAGGGGGGGAAGCGCGCAGCTACAAAGCTCTTTCCAGAAAAAAAAATCCCAAAAATAAAAACATGAAAGAATCTTCATATTTTTATGCGCCATTTCATTAAAGCCAACCATTATGAAATATGGATTCATCATTGACAACCGCAAGTGCATCGGCTGTCATGCTTGTACAACGGCCTGTAAATCAGAGCACGATGTGCCGGTAGGGGTTTTCCGAACCTGGGTCAAACAGGTGGAAAAAGGAGAATTCCCACACACGCGGCGGCTGTTCTCGGTGATGCGCTGCAACCACTGTACCGACGCCCCTTGCGTAGAAATATGCCCCGTGGAGGCCCTCTACTTCCGCGACGACGGCATTGTGGATTTTGACAAAGACCGCTGCATCGGCTGCAAGTCGTGTATGCAGGCTTGTCCCTACGACGCCTTATATATTGATCCCGAAAATCACACGGCGGCCAAATGCAACTACTGCGCGCACCGCATTGACGTGGGCCTCGAACCGGCCTGCGTGAATGTATGCCCCGAACACGCCATCATCTCCGGCGATATGGAAGACCCCGATTCGGAAATCTCCATCCTCCTCGGTCGCGAGCAGGTGAGCGTTCGCAAAGCTGCCAAAGGCACGGCGCCCAATCTGTTCTACATTGACGGCGACGAGGCTTCGCTCAACCCGGTGGCTACTGAACGGCAGAGCAATTACTTTTGGAACGAACAAACCCACGGCGTGGGCCATTTTGCCAAACAAACCGAAAAGCTGGCCTTCTCCGGTGGCAGCATGGTGAACACCCTGCTGGAAAAAACGGGCAATGGCGTAGCCGCCGGCGATTTGGCCAAAGGCACGCCCGCCAAATCCATTGACTTGCTTATGGGTCAGCCGCGCCGCGTATATGACGCGCCGGTGAAAGGCATCCTCTGGGGCTGGGAAGTGTCGGCGTATGTGGTCACCAAGGCTGTTGCGGCGGGCACGGTGCTCGTAACGCTGATGGCTGCGCTGTTCAACTTCTCTGCCGTCAGCGACACTACTTTCTGGTGGGCATTGGGATTGGGTTTGACCTTTCTCGGCGCTACCGGCGCTTTGTTGGTGAAAGACTTAGACCGCCCGGATCGCTTTCTCAACGTGCTGCTGCGGCCGCAGTGGGGCAGTTGGTTGGTGCGCGGCGGCTACACTATTACCGTCTATGGCGGTTTGCTCACGCTGTTGGGTGTGTTTATGTTCTTCGGCTGGGGCGGCGGTTTCATGCCGGTCATTTACGTCGTAACGTTTATGGCTGCCATCATGACGGCGGTTTACACGGCATTTCTTTTTGCGCAAGCCAAAGGCCGCGATTTTTGGCAAAGCCCCTCGCTCGCCCTGCACATGCTGGTACACAGTTTTATGGCCGGCGCAGCAGTGTTCATGATGGTGAATTTGATTACGAATGAAGGCATCGTCTGGACCGACTACCTGCGCACTACGCTGATCATCGGCCTGTTGGTCAATCTGGCACTGATGGTGTTGGAATTCACCACCACACACCCCACGCAGGAAGCCAAACTAACCGTGCAGATGATCCTCAAAGGCCGCTATCGCAACTTGTTCTGGACCGGCGCCGTGTTGGTAGGCAATATCCTGCCCTTAGCCATGCTGCTGCCCGGTAAAGACCCGATGTTGTGCGCGGGCGCGGGCGTGCTGGTGATGATCGGCATGTACATTACAGAGAAGATTTGGGTGGAAGCGCCTCAGCGGGTGCAACTGGTTTAGGGCAAGGAAGCCTGAAAGGCTTCAATGTGAATAGCCCCGGATGCCTGCCGGCAGGCAGGAAATCCGGGGTAAGAATAGAAGTGAGCAACAACCCTAAATGGGTTGAATGTCATGTGTTAATTAATAATTCAACCCTTTCAGGGTTGCCTTATGTGATACGTTGTTTACCCCGATTTGCAATCGGGGCTATTCGTATTAAACCCCTCCGGGGTTATATTTATGCCTTATTGATTGTCAGATAATTATGCGATAAAATTAAGTTGACACCAATGCATCGTTCGAGCTTATGAGTTTCACCACACAGCTCGAAGCTCGCAGCTAAAAAGAACTAACATGAAAAAACCAAGCGTAATCGAACGCATCGCAGAAAAGCTGCGCATCATTCCCAACCTGCACAAGGAGGGCGAAACCACCGTAGAGCGCATCACTCCCGACGGGGAACTCCACTCATTTCCGCCTATGGAACAATGGGACAACTGGACCGAAAACGATGCCAAAGCCTGGCCGCGCATCAAAAAGCGCAACTATACCATCGTGCCCACCACTTGCTTCAATTGCGAGTCGGCCTGCGGCCTCACGGCATACGTTGACAAAGAAACCATGCAGGTGCAGAAGTTTGAAGGCAATCCCTATCACCCGGCGAGCCGGGGCCGCAACTGCGCCAAAGGGCCGGCCACCATCAACCAGCTCACCGACCCCGACCGCATCCTCTACCCGCTCAAACGCGTAGGGAAACGCGGCGCCGGCCAATGGGAGCGCGTGAGCTGGGACGAAGTACTCAACGATATTGCCGGAAGGCTCAATAAAGCCATCACGGAAGGACGCAACAACGAGATCGCCTACCATGTGGGGCGGCCCGGCCACGAAGGCTACATGGACCGCGTGTTGCAAGCCTGGAACGTGGACGGCCACAACAGCCACACCAACATCTGCTCCTCCGGCGCGCGCTTCGGCTATGCCCTCTGGTACGGTCACGACCGGCCCTCGCCCGACCACGCCAATGCAGATTTCATCCTCCTCATCAGTGCGCATTTGGAGAGCGGGCACTATTTCAATCCGCACGCTCAGCGCATCATAGAGGGCAAAATGAAAGGCGCCAAACTCGCCGTCATTGACCCGCGCCTGAGCAATACCGCGAGCATGGCCGACTACTGGATGCCGAGTTATCCCGGCACCGAGGCGGCGGTTTTGCTGGCTATTGCCAAAATACTATTGGAAGAGGGCCTGTACAACCGCGAATACATGGAAAACTGGGTGAATTGGGACGAGTACCTCGCCGCCCGTCACCCCGACAAGCCGCGCACGTTCGAGCAGTTCATCGCAAGCGCCATTGAAGAATATGCCGAATACACCCCCGAAATGGCCGAACAGGAAAGCGGCGTCACCGCAGAGATGATTCGCGAAGTGGCGCACGGCATCGGCAAAGCAGGCACCCGGCTCTCTACGCACAACTGGCGCAGCGCCGCGAGCGGCAACCTCGGCGGTTGGGCCGTTGCGCGCGCCCTGCACTTCCTCAACGTCATCACCGGCAGCGTAGGCACCGAGGGCGGTACGGCTCCCAATACCTGGAACAAGTACCACCCGAAGTTTTTCGATACGCCGCCGGCACAGAAGTTCTGGAACGAACTGCACTTCCCCAACGAGTACCCACTGGCCTTTTTTGAAATGAGCTTCCTGTTGCCGCACATGCTCAAAGAAGGGCGCGGCAAAATGGACGTGTATTTCACCCGCGTGTTCAATCCGGTGTGGACCTACCCCGACGGATTTTCATGGATCGAAGCACTGTGCGACGAAGAGAAATTCGGTCTGCACATTGCGCTCACGCCCACCTGGAACGAAACGGCCTACTACGCCGACTATGTGCTACCGATGGGCCTCGCCTCCGAGCGCCACGACCTCAACACCTACGAGACGCACGCCGGCATTTGGATCGCCTTCCGGCAACCGGTGCTCCGCGAAGCGGCCCGCCGCATGGGCAAGGAGGTACAATTCACCTACGAAACCAACCCCGGCGAAGTGTGGGAAGAAGACGAGTTTTGGATCGAACTCTCCTGGCGCATGGACCCCGACGGCAGTCTCGGCATTCGCAAACACTTCATGTCGCCCTACCGGCCCGGTGAAAAAATCAACATTGACGAGTATTACCGATACGTATTCGAACACACCAAAGGGCTACCCGAAACCGCTGCCAAAGAGGGCCTTTCCGCTTTAGACTACATGAAACGCTACGGCGCTTTCACCGTGGAAAAAACGGCGCTGAGCAAACACTTGGACGAACTCACAGCGGAACAAATGGCCGGCGCTACGGTGGATGAAAAAACAAGCGTGATCAGCAAAAACGGCAAATCGCTCGGCATCATGTCGGACGGCAAACCGGTGGTGGGATTCCCGACGCCTTCGCGCAAAAACGAGTTTTTCTCCCAAACGATGATTGATTGGAAATGGCCCGAATATACCATCCCCACTTACATCAAAAGTCATATCCACGAGGAGGAGATGGACCGCTCCAAACACGAGTACCCGTTAGTACCCACCTTCCGCCTGCCCACGCTCATTCACTCGCGCTCCGGAAACGCCAAGTGGCTGTATGAAATCTCCAACCGCAACCCCATCTGGATGCACACCTCCGATGCGGAAAAACTCGGCGTACAAACCGGCGACCTGCTGCGCGTGAACACAGAGATCGGCTATTTCGTGGACAAGGTGTGGGTGACCGAAGGCATGAAGCCCGGCGTGGTAGCCTGTTCGCACCACCTCGGTCGCTGGCGTCGCCCGCAGGACGTACCCGGCAACCGCTGGGCCACCAACACCGTCGCCATTGACAACGACGGCAAGGGCGGCTGGCGCATGCGCACCATGGAACACATCCAACCCTTCAAAAGCAGCGACCCCGACAGCGCCCGCATCTTCTGGAGCGACGGCGGCGTACACCAAAACATCACCTTTCCGGTACACCCCGACCCGATCAGCGGCATGCACTGCTGGCACCAGAAAGTGCGCCTCGAAAAAGCCCACGAAGGCGATACCTACGGCGACATCTTCGTGGACACCAACAAGTCCTTCGAGGTGTATAAAAAATGGCTCGCCCTGGCGCGCCCCGCGCCCGGTCCGAACGGCCTGCGCCGCCCACTGTGGATGAAACGGGCGTTAAGGCCGGCGGAGGAGATGTTTTATATGAAGTAGCTGCGAGTGGTGAGCTGCGAGCTGCGAGTTTAGTAGTTCTGTAATTAAGATGCCGGCATTTTGGAGTGGTGAATGGCTTGTTTAGCTCGATATATGAGCGTGGTGACATCTGCCGCCGGGACGGAATCCGCAAGCGGCGGTAGGTGTCATATCGCGGCAAGGAAGGAAAATCCCTATTGTTTTCAGATGACACCTTCCGCCACGCTCTGCGTGGGCAGATGTCACCTGAAAACGCCGGTAAATATTTACAAAGTTTAAACCTTTGTATGTATGGCAATAGTAAACGGTATCCGGCAACTTCTTCTGAGCGAGCTGAACAAACGAGCTTCACGAAGAGCATCCAATATGCCCTTGGTACAAAGGCAGTTGGTGGTAGATGCAGACTACCACCATTTTGTATTAATTGCTTTCGGCTGGGCGAAAAGCCGGTATATCCACCAGTGTTTGATTCATGTGGAATTGATAGCCGATAAAATCTGGATACACGAGTATCTTACCGATCCCGGTATCGTCGAAGCGCTGCGGGAAAATGGAATACCTCCCCGTGATATTATTTTGGGATATGTATCGGAACTGGAAAGGAGCGAGACGGTGGGCGTGGACACCGTTGGTGCCCGGTCGGGTAATTCGGGATGAGAGTCATTTTGTGAAGAGAAGGTTGGGTGCAAGCAAGTGCAAGGTTATGAGTTAAGCGCTATCGCGCTAAAACTAAGATATACCTCAAGCCGCTAGGTTTTGTGCATGAGAAAATAGCTGAAAATTGAGAGCGATTCTTTGATTTCACTTGTTTTTTTAATAGGTTTTCACGGTCTAAATTATTCAGAAAATGAATAATAGCATTTTGAAAAGCTTTTAGCGTCTTTAAAATAGTTTATGGCAACAGACCTCGGCCTCTTACAAACTTCCACAGCCGTTCGATCACATTGAGGTTCGGAGAATAAGCGCAAGAAAACAAGGTTGATAGCGCCAAGCCTTGCGCAGCATCCTTAACGAAGTGGCAATGTTGATAGCGGGCATTATCCAAAATGATTATGAATGGCAACCTTGGCATACTGTCTGGCAATGCGCTTCTAAAAGTTCAACGACCGCAGTTACTGTAATGTATGTGTCATTGTACACCGCAGTCAGTTGGAGGGAAGTGCATGGATGGCCCCCAGTACGTTAAAGACGAAAACGCCCCGAGCCGCTTTGGACAGTCACCCGCTCAAAACACCACACTAAAGCGACCAAAGCCGCGCCGAACAAAATGGAACACCGTCCATGAACAGAACGTGGCACTAGCCGGCTTGGGCTTTTTAAGTGGTAAGAGTGGTTGAGTGTTTGGTCGAACTCCTCTTCTGCCTGACATGATCGGCTTTGGCCGGTATTCAGCCCGTAGTTCGCGGTTTCATCCCCATTCGATTCATAAATGCTCGCAATGCGGAAGCGGCTTTGTTTGAGTCCCGTCAGTTTTATCCGCGATCGAGCCTCTTTAGCGCTTTAGGGTTGTTCTAAGGTTTCCCTACTTTTGCCTGGTGTTTATCTTAATTTGCTGGTAGGCCCTGATAATTGGGCGTTTTCGATCCTTCTGCCGAACTGCTCATAAAGACTCAGGTGTTGCCCACCGTATTTCGGCTCACCTCCAGTGCGTCGCAATAGCTTTGTTACTGTAGCCTCGATATTTTAACCGCAAACAATGCATTCTCTTTGAACGATGGGTTCTGGATGATTCAAAAATTCGTATTTTTTTGCAGCGGTTGCATCCGCTTCGTTGATGTCAACTGACTTGGAGGGACTCTTGTTGATTTCTAAAGTTTTGCCACCTCAAACTTCTTATGTCTCTCCAACTTTTCTAAGTCCTATGCACAAAAACCTCCCAAGGCGAGGTAGTAACTTAGACAGGACAATTAGGCGTAAATGGGAGACGTGAATAAGTTGTGCTTAAAATTATTAAATAGTGGGTGTTCCAGATAAAACATATTTTGGAGAAGGGCTTGATGGACAACCTATCTTCTATGGTGATGTAAGGGCTATTACAGACGATCAAGTCAAACTTCAGTTATTAAAGAATCGAGTTGATGTTTTTTTAATAAAACAAGTTGAAGAACTTAACAAAAAGGATGAAAAAAATGAATTAAAGGTTTGGAGCCCGTTTCCATTAGCAGTTATGACATTATTGGCAATAGAAACTGTTGGACATATTATCGGGGACATGGATAAGATAAAAAACGAAAATGAATATAATCAATCTAAAGCAATAGTAACTCCGGTATACCAACTCATTGACGTAGAGTTATCACATAAGCCAACCAAGGACTTTTATGAAGGGTTTGAGAAAATACATGGCACATCTGATAAAAAATCAATTAAGAAATATTCTGATGTAATTCATAAATACCAAAGAAATACATTCAATCATGGATACCAAGCAAAAGGTGTTTATTTAAATCATCGGCAAAAAGCCCCTTGGATTATCAATGAGAAAGAGGGGTTTTTGATAATAAATCCTTATTTATTTTGGGACAAATTTAGAATTACTTATGAATTTATTTTTCAAAATGTTCTAAATTCAAAAGAAAAAGAATGGCAAAAGAATGCATTAAACTATTTTAATCGACTGCTGATCTAAATTAAGTGCCTATCTCGCGCAGCCTTTCTCGCCTCCGCTCGCGCCGAGGTTCCACCTCGGTGCGCCTATCCTGTGGGTTCCCCCACTCACATCGCCGGCAAGTCAGGAAGTAACCCGAAGTTACTTCCTGACCGGGACCTGCGCCGATAACCTCTTATAAAAAAACGCAATAACATCACTTCTTCTTTTTGTTTTTATCCGGCAAAGCCAACACCGATTTTGCATTCAATGCACTCACCACTTTTTTACCTGTCTTTGCCTCTAATTCTTTCCTTGCCACTTTGGCAACGTTACCACCTTGCTTCGCGACTTTTTTGCTTTCCTCAAAATCTTTGGGCTTTACGGCTTCGGATATATCTTTGGTAGAAGCTTCCGCCAACATGTTCAAAATCAACTCGGTATTGGTCATGTTGTCCCGAAGATTTTCTTTTTTCAGTCCTTTCAGGATTTTATACTCTTTGGTGGTTTTATCGGCCCATGCCTTCGTGATAATATCGGTGAGTGTGGCAAACTGAACGCCTTCCTTCAATCCGCGTTTTTTCCATTCATCGGTCAATTCCTTTCGTATTTCAATGCTTTTGAGCCGTTGGTTAATCCAGTTTTCGGAGTAGCCGAGTTTCATATACTGTTCCAATGCCCGGTCAATGCTCAGTTCAGGGTCTTGCATTTCATCCAATCTTTCCGAAGCCACTTGCGCCAGCCACAGTTTAAAGGGTTCAGCTTTGGGAGAAGGAATAGACTGCACAAGGCGAAAAAGTTGTTCGGTATCGGCTACATCGGTCAAGTAAAATTTTCCGTCAGCCGATTGCATTTTCAGTTGACTACAATTTGTAGCCAACTGACTTCCTTCTGCTTTTAACCGTGTTTTCAACACACTCCAATACTTCCTTGCATTGGGGCTGTCAGTCAAAACAGCTATCACATCCACTATGGAGAAATACCATTTCTCCTGCTCGGCATCCCAAAGCGTTCTTACTTTTTTGTCTTCAAATATTTTTATTTCGTTTTCTTTTTTCATCGTGGTGTATATTTACAGACATCGGTGCCTCCTCCCGGCAAATACATGGCTTTTGCATCGGCAAATATAATCTCTAACTGGAATAATAACAACCCGCTCGCGCCGAGATTCTACTGCGATACACCTATCCTTAGCCGGAAAGTCAGGAAGACCCGAAGTTACTTCCTGACCCGCTTGCCATACGCCCCCTCCTGCGGTCCATTTGCAAGTAACAAAACAATCCGTCTCTCTTTTTTGTCATTGGAATTTATAAATGGAAAAAAACAGCCGATATGTTGCCTTTGGAGTTTCAAGCGGAATAGCTTTGCAAAACCAAACATATTACCCACCAACCGCATTCATCTATGAAAACCTCCTTCAGCCTCCTCCCTGTCGCCATGACACTGGCACTCCTCCCAACGCTGCTTCCGGCTCAGGAAGCATGGGTAGTGGAAGGAAGAATTTTGGACAGCGCGAGCAATAAACCGCTGGCTTATGCCACGGTGTATAACGAAAGTACACAGAAAGGCGCCATCAGCAATCTGGACGGGTATTTCCGCATAGGCGCCATCAGTGAGCAAGACGTCATCGTTGTGAGCTTTATCGGCTATGAAAAGGAGCGAATACCCTTGAGAAAAGGCCGTACCTACTACGAGGTTTTGCTCCGCGAAAACGCCATATCTTTGGATGAGGTGGGCGTAGTAGCATCGAGAGAAACCGACTGGTACGAGCTGTTGCGCGCCTGCCGGAAAAACCAGCCCCAAACCGCGCTGGACGCCAAAGCCTATTACGAGTTGAAGTCCTTTCACAGCGATGAGCAGATCGAATTGGTGGAGGGTTTTTACAATGCTCGCATTGAGGGATATGCGGTAAAAAAATTAGACCTGAAGGCCGGCAGGTTAGCCATCCGGCCGCACGAGGGCACGATATTTGTGTCTATGGAGAGTTCGCGGGCTATTACCATGTTGCCGTTGTTTGAAGATAGCGGCCTGTTCCCGGCAAGCCCTCTGGAGCTGAACCGAAGGGAACTCCGAAAGCACTACTCCATTTCTATGAGCAAAAAGTACAAAAACGAAAACGCCGACTCGGTGTATGTGCTCGAATATGTGCCCAATGAAAACTCCGGCCTTTTCTTCAGCGGCGAAATATGGATCAACCATACCAAAAAACACATACTCAAGATCACCCGGCATTGCCAGGGCACGGCCAGGCACCCTTTCAAACCCATTTTTCCTTCGGATACCATTCGCGGTATTGACCTGTCTGTCACGAGTACCTTTGCCGAAGAGAACGGCAAGGTCTTTTTCAATCACATTGATTTCATCTATACCGTTGATTACAAGGATCGAAACGGGGCTGAATTGAGCATTCTCACCCACGCTGTCCTGTACGCTTATGAACCGCACCAGACTTTCTCGCAACCCAACTTTGAATTCAACAGTGAGCAAATCGGGGATTACCGCAGGATCAATGCTTTCCCCTATAATGATTTCTTTTGGGACCAGCACGACGAGCCTAAAGTGAGCGACCAGCAAGACCGTAACCGCCTTTTTTTCAACGATGCCATCTCTTTAACCAACCGGACGATATTCAACGGGCTACCTGGAAACATTACCCATCGGCAGTTGCCGAACAACCAAGCGGCGTTCATGGACGACCCGCGCGACGGACAGCGCCTGCTCCAACACCCATACATGGCATGGTCGAAAAACAGGATTCTTCTCCGGGAGTTTCGCCCCGAAAGCACTGAGCCTTTGCCCGTTCATTACGGCGCCCGGACGGTCGTTGCCGAACAGTACAACCTGAGCGTCAAGATATTCCTTGACGTAAATACCTATGCCGACAGTACGCACATGCTCACAGCCGCTATTTTCGATCCGTATGAGACTTTTTTCCGGCTGCCCATGGACAATGCCGCCTTTTGTTTTATCAACACCTGGTTTGATCTCATGGAAATAGAACGGCGCAAATTAGAAGCCGCCATTGCCGCATCAGACAGAACTGCCGGGGCGATCTACGAGATTTATCGCAACCACTCCACTCAATGGGAACAACTCCGGCAGCAGTATTTCAAAGAGGTGCAACGCGGCCGCAACCGGGCAGCATTAGAAAAATGGAACCGGGCGGTACGAGCCGAACTGGGCATTGACAATATGGAGATATTTTTGCCCGAGCAAGTTTCAGAATGATAGGGCGCGCGGTTTTACCGAACAAGTCAGGAAGTAACCGCGAAGTTACGTCCTGACTCACCCACCTCACGCCGCCACCCCCGGCGTCTGCAATTCCAGCCGGAATGATTTCAGCAAGGCGCTGAGTTCTTGCACAAAGGTATCGCGCATGTATGCATACTGCCGGATACTGGAAGCGTCGGCCTCGTTGGCTTTTTGGAAGTCAAGCAACCGGTTCAGGTTCTCGATCTGCTCAAGTATGTCGCTGACGCGGGCGATTTTCTCGTCTACATCTTTCTTTATCATATGCTTGTCACAACTTTCCCACAACAATCCCTTCTACTTCGTCAAAGTGACTATCTCCCGTGAGTAAAGGCAGGTTGTGTTCTTTAGATATAGCAGCGATTGGCAATATTTCTTGCTTCTTTCACTGCGCTATGGAAAACCGCTGCTTCTTCTTCATCGAATATTCCCGCCATGCTCAATATATCAGCTTCAGGCGAGTTGCCGTTCTTGATTGGATTGGCTTTACTGCGCGATTCGTTTTCCTCTCGGATATTTTTCAGGATTGCTTCTATTATCATCAACCGCTCGCTCAGGCTGAGCGATTTTACCAAGTTAACGATTTCAGTACTTGACACTATATTCCCTTTTATTTTATCAGAAATCAAAGTTATACTTATTTCCTCGAACTTCCAATCTCCGCTCGCGCCGGGGTTCTACCTCGGTGCATCTATTTTGCGGGTTCCACCCACGTACTAAGCAGAACCCCAGCGCAAGCAGGCAAGCCTGCAAACCAACCATTATGGATGTCTGTTGTTTTGACAAAAATCAAATTCAATTCTGTAAGGATGCATTACATCAAACTCAAATCAGAGGGCACCATTATTGAGTTTCACAATAACTGGTTGGGGGAAGAAACCGTCATTGTAGGCGGTAAAATCGTGTCCAAGAAAAGCTCTATCATGGGCGCCAACCATTTTTTTACCGTCATGGAAAACGGCGCTGCTGCCAACTACATACTGGCTTCCAAAGTATTAGACTCAAATTTTCGGGTAGGGATAGATTTGATCAGAAACGGCCAGATGATTTATGAAAGTGTACCGTTGAGTTATGGCAAAAAGACGCGGTCGCCACATGATGAATTAAAATCCAAAGCATTGGCGAAACTCATGGAGTACGAAATCCATGAAGCCCTGGATTTGTTCAAAAAAGCACAGCAATTAGACCCCGAAGATTACGAAGTTTACTTCCATATAGCCTGTGCCTATTCCAACCTTGAAGACATCGAAAACGGCTATGAAAATTTGAAATTGGCGGTTCAACACGGTATGAACGATTTTGAAAAAATCCTCAACCACGACATGCTCGCCTTCCTACGGTTACAGGATCCGTTTGAGCGCTTTCACGAAAGCGGTTTTACGGGGTATTGATTACATGGGCCGGAGCGGGGATCACTGTAGCTGCAGCGCGTACTGACGCGCCCGCTCACGCCGGGCTTCTACCCCGAGTTTACCACGCAGGGCGTGGTGCGCACATTCTGCGGGTCCACCTCCACTTACAGTAATTTGTCGTGTCAGGCTTACCGTTGTGTTTGTCGGTTAAAGTGGTTGCTTTAGGAACGTGCCGTGCGCTAAAGTTTTCGCCTTTTAATCAAATCGAAAAGCCGCCGCTATCAGATCTTCCTGTTGCTTATCGTGCGCTTTTTTGAAACCCGTGGCCGTGGAGGCGCTTGCCCGACGGGAAATCGGCCGCAATGGCTTGTCGCCTAAGTGGTTGCGCACATGCTGCCAGGCGCCCATGTTGAGCGGTTCTTCCTGTACCCACACCCATTCGGCTGCCGGGTATTTCGCGAAAAGCGCTTCAATCTTTTTGATCGGGAAGGGATACAACTGCTCCAGCCGCACGAGTGCTGCTTCGTTGTGCTTGCCGGCGCGTTTTTGCTCCAACAGGTCGTAATACACTTTGCCGGTGCAGAGCACTACCCGGCGGATTTTCTTTTCCCGCGCTTTGGTCACAGCGGCATCGTCATACACTTCCTGGAACGCCCGGCCGGTTTCAAACTCCGCAATGGGCGACACGCATTCCGGGTGCCGGAGCAGGCTCTTGGGCGACATCACGATGAGCGGTTTGCGGAAAGGACGCTCCAATTGCCGGCGCAACAAGTGGAAGAAGTTGGCCGGGGTGGTGACGTTGGCCACGGTGCAATTGTATTCGGCGCAGTTTTGCAGGAAGCGCTCCAAGCGGGCGCTCGAGTGTTCCGGCCCCTGCCCTTCGTAGCCGTGGGGGAGCAGCATTACCAAGCCGCTCATGCGTTGCCACTTGCTTTCTGCCGACAGGAGGTATTGATCCACAATGGTTTGCGCGCCGTTGTAAAAATCGCCAAACTGCGCTTCCCACACTACAAGCGCATCCGGTGTGGCGAGCGAATAGCCGTATTCAAATCCCAATACGGCAAATTCGGAGAGTAACGAATTGTAGATGCGAAACTTACCCTGCTCTTCGCTCAGACCGTCCAGACGATTCAGATCATCATACGTTTCCATATCGCGCATCACGGCATGGCGGTGGGAGAAGGTGCCGCGCTTCACGTCCTGACCGCTCATGCGCACGTCGTTGCCGTCCATGAGGATGCTGCCGTAGGCCATCAGTTCGGCCAATGCCCAATCCAAGGCGCCGGCAGCCAGCAGTTTTTGTTTGCCTTTGAGCAAGCGGTGTACTTTGGGCAGCGGCGTGAAGTTTTTCGGAATCGTAAGCAGGTGTTTCAGGATGTGATCCACTTTGGAGCGTTCGATGCCGGTGGGCGGCGAGGTTTCAAAATCTTCGGCGGTGGTGCGTTTTTTGAGTTTCCGCCAGGCCTGTTCCGGTTCCTGATAGGAGTAGGGCAAAGGCTTTTGGCGGTTTTCGTCCAAGCGATTTTGGAGCATGGTGCGGAAGTTCGTCTCCAACTCGTCGGCAATTTTCTTTTCCAAATCGCCCCGTTCAACGAGGGTGTTGGAGTACATCACGCGGGGATTGGATTTGGCCTGAATCAGCTTGTAGAGATCGGGTTGTGTAAATTCCGGGTCATCGCCTTCGTTGTGGCCGTGTTTGCGGTAGCACACCATATCTATAAAGACGTCTTCATTGAATTCCTGCCGGAAGGCCACGGCCATTTCCGACACAAAGAGCACCGCTTCGGGGTCGTCGCCGTTGACGTGAAAAACCGGCGCATGTACCACAGCCGCCACGCCGGTGCAGTAGGTAGAACTGCGGGCGTCGTCCCAGTCGGTGGTAAAACCCACCTGATTGTTGATGACCAAGTGAATGGTGCCGCCGGTTTGATAGCCCTTGAGTTTGCTCATTTGGATGGTTTCATACACTACGCCCTGACCGGCCACGGAGGCATCGCCATGAATGAGAATGGGCAGGATGCGGTCGTATTCGCTCTGGTAGAGAATATCGGCTTTGGCGCGGGCGAAGCCTTCCACTACGGGATTCACCGACTCTAAGTGCGAGGGGTTCGGCACGAGTTTGAGGTGTACGATTTTGCCTTCGAGGTTGCCCACCTGCGAGGAGAAACCGAGGTGATACTTCACGTCGCCGTCGCCGAAGCTCTGGTCAACGGGCATGTTGCCTTCAAACTCGGAAAAAATCTGTTCATACGTTTTGCCCATGATATTGGCCAGCACATTGAGGCGGCCCCGGTGGGCCATGCCGATGACGACTTCCTCCACCTGATCTTCCGTAGCCTTGTTAATCATGGCATCGAGCGCCACAATGGCCGTTTCGCCGCCTTCGAGCGAAAACCGTTTTTGACCCACAAACTTGTTGTGCAGGAATTCTTCAAAACCCACTGCGCCGTTGAGTTTTTCGAGGATGCGGCGCTTTTTCTCCAGCGGGATATCAAACTGCCGTTCGGGAGCGTGCTGCTCAATGTAGGTGCGCAGCCAGCGGCGCTTATCGCGGCCCTGAATGCTGTGAAATTCAAACCCGATGTTGCCGCAATAGATTCTGCGCAACTTCTCCACAATCTGGCGGAGCGTACCGTTGGGCAATCCGATCTCAATGCCGGCGATGAAGGGCTTGTCCAGAAGGTCTTCTGTGAGGCTGAAATCGCTGAGAGAAAGAAATGCCTGCCGGTTGCGGCGCGGCTTGAGCGGGTTGGTGGTGGACTCCAAATGCCCCCGGTTGCGGTAGGCAAAAATGAGGGCCAGTACGCGCAGTTCATACAGGATGTAGGCCGGGTCGGCAGCAGTGGCGGCGGTGCTGTGGCCGTTGGTATCGCTTTGCGCAAAATCGAACCCTTTGAAAAATAAACGCCAGGACGCCTCTACCATTTCGGGGTCTTGATGATACTGGGAATACAGCGCGTCAATGAAATCCGGGTGGGCGTTGGATATGAAAGAATAATCGCTCATGGTTGGGAATGTTATCACTTGTGTCAAAAATCGGGCAAATATCGGTCAACGCCGGTTCATAAAAAAGCGCCGGCGTAGAAGTTTTGCGCAAAGCTATTCCACTTGATACTCCAAAGGCAACATACCGGCTGTTTTTTTCCATGCGAAGTAACCCTCTAACTGTAAATCGGAGCTGTTTGTTTTTCAACTCACAAACAGGCCGCTCCATGCGGCACGCAGGGCATCGCCCCTTGCTTTCCCGATTTCACCGCGTTCATTGTTTTTTTTACCCGCCAGGGCGGGCACTTCGTTCGTTTGCCAATCGGCCCCCTGCCAATTGCCCCTCCGCCGGTTGAATGCCGCAAATTTTTCCTCATTCCGTCGGGCACATTTTTTTTCTGACCGACACATTCCTGCGAAACCATGCAAATGGACAGTGCTCGCGGAACGAGGTTTCTGATACTTGTCAAGAATTTCGTGCCGCGAGCACTAAACTGCGGAAGCCGAAAAGCAGTAAAACAGAGTAGGCGTCAGTAACCAATTTTTTTCAACCTTTTTGACCATGAAAACGAGCAAAATCTTATCCATCCTGAGTATCACCGCTATTGCCTTCCTGTTCTGCCAAACCGCGGCACAGGCCCAGGCATGGAAAGCCCGGCACGGCCTTAGCGCTGCCCAGTACCAAACCGAGTTCACCGCCAACAGCCAGGCCGGTTATCGCCTTACCTGCGTGAACGGCTACACCCACAACGGCCAGGAGCGCTACACCGCTATTTGGGAAAAAATCACCGGGCCGGCGATGGCCACGCACCACGGCATGAGCGCCGCACAGTACCAGACCAAGTTTAATGAGTATTCCCAACAGGGCTTCCGCCTCACGTCCGTATCCGGTTATGGCGTAGGCAGTGCGGCCAAGTTTGCCGCCATTTGGGAGAAAAAATCCGGCGGCGCATGGGCAGCCAAACACAACCTCACGGCTGCACAGTACCAAACAGAGTTCAACAATTATAAAAACCAGGGATACCGTCCCATCCATGTGAGCGGCTATGTCGTCAACAACGTGGAGTATTTTGCGGCCATCTGGGAGAAGAAAGCCGGCGGCGCCTGGGAAGCCCGGCACAACCTCACCGCCGCTCAGTTTCAAACCACTTTCAACACGCTCGGCGGCCAGGGCTATGTACTGCTGAATGTAAGCGGTTACACCAAAAACAATACCAACTACTACACCGGCATCTGGGAAAAAACCTCCAGCCCGCCGCGGTATGTGCGCCACGGTATCACGGCTGAAAACTACCAGCACGTACACGACAACATGTACTACCAGGGCTACCGTCCCTTGTTTGTGCAAGGCTTCGCTTCCGGTACCAGCGCGCGCTTCAACGGTATATGGATCAACAAAAACTTCTCCGGCAGCGATCTGGGTAAGATTGACAACGCAGTGAGCGGCTATATGAATTCGCAGAGCGTAACCGGCCTGTCATTGGCCGTGATGCAAAACGGTCGCTTGGTGTTTGCCAAAGGCTACGGCACCGCCCGGCCCGGCGTGGAAATGTCGCCCAACCACCCCCTGCGCATCTGGAGCATCTCCAAACCCGTCACTTCCGTAGCCATCATGCGGCTCGTACAGCAAGGCAACGCCAACCTGCTCGACCGGCGAGTGTTCGGCCCCAACAGCGTGCTCGGCGCTACCTACCCCACCCCGCAAGCCAACATCGGCCTGAACAACATCACGGTGCGGCAATTGCTCAACATGACTTCCGGACTGAGAACCGGCAACGGCGAAGCGCCGTTCTGGAATGCCAACAGCACCGTAGCCAACTGCATGAGCGTCCTGATGAATGCCAACGACCTCATCACCACCACGCCCAACACCCAGAACATTTATTCCAACATCAACTACTACTTCCTGGCACGGGTCATTGAAGTGGTGAGCGGTCAACCCTACGAAACGTATGTGCGCAACAACGTGCTCAACCCCGCCGGCATCGGCAACACCATGTATGTGGGCCTCGCCAACGGCGAATCGCGGCCCGGCGAAGCCACTTACACGCCTCACTCCAAGCCCAACATGCAACAGTTCGGCGGCTTCGGCGGATGGGTAGCACGCCCCATTGACCTCGTCAACTTCCTGCGCTTCGTGGACGGCGCCCCCAACCCGACCGACATCCTCACTGCCGCCAACCACACCACCATGACGACCGGCTCCACCGTAAGCCCCGGCTACGCCCTCGGCTGGAACGTCGGTAACGGCATCCAAAACCACAACGGATGTTTCAGCGGCGGACGCTCCTTCCTCGTGGAATTGGCCAACGGCCTGAGCTACGCCGTCATCCTCAACAACACCCCGACCAACGACAACTGCGCCTGGACGCTCAAGTCGGTACTCGATGCCGCCCTGCCCACCGTTGCTCAATATCCCAACTACAACCTTTTCTGATCCGACCATCGTGATTCCCATTAAATTCAAAAGCCGGTATCGAAGTCATTCGGTACCGGTTTTTTTTGTCTTTACTCGCCTTCTGCTCCGCACGACCCCGCTGGCACAGGGTCTTCTTTAGCAAAACATCAAAAAAGTACAATCGCCGGCACCCTCATGATCCTCCAATTCAAAGACGCCCACCGTTGGCTAAGCAACTTCCACCCCTGCGAGATCAGATTTCGCGGCGTGCGCTACGACTCCGTCGAGTACGCCTACATGAGTGCCAAGAGCGAAGATAAGGAATGGAAAAAGATGTGTGCCGGGGCGAAGGAGAAGCAGAGCGTCATCAAGCGGAAAAGCCGGGAGCTGGACCTGGTAGCGAATTGGGAGACCCTGAAAATGAGTGTGATGAGGGAATGTTTGGAGTTGAAGTTCAATCAGGAGCCTTTCAAAACCTGGCTGTTGGAAACGGGCGATGCTTATCTGCAGGAAGGAAATACCTGGGGCGATACCTTTTGGGGCGTGGATTTGGAAACGGGAGAAGGCGAGAACCATTTGGGCAAGCTCATCATGGACATTCGGGAAAACCTACGA
The DNA here is from genome assembly GCA_019638385.1 of Saprospiraceae bacterium. GTDB lineage: Bacteria > Bacteroidota > Bacteroidia > Chitinophagales > Saprospiraceae > UBA2329. The sequence continues at coordinate 143,927 of JAHBTW010000002.1, forward strand.
AAAAATCTGTGTTAATCAACTCGATCTGTGGACAAACAAAACCCGCTTGGCAATGCAGCAACCACGCCATTTTTTATTTTAACACATAGAGACATAGAGACATAGGCGAGATACTATGTCTCTATGTCTCTATGTGTTTCAAAAAGTAATTATACACATCTGGCGTCAAGTTGTGTTTTGACACAACCTCATTCTCACTTGACCCATTCTGACAGGAATTGACCGAAATTGACACAGAATAATAAACGCATACACTTTAAATTTGCATTTCGATTAACCCAAATTTGCGCAAAATGAAAAAAATCTTCATCGCATTCCTGGTGTCAAATATTCTGATCACTTTTGGAGCCGTAGCTAAATTAGAGAATCGGGAACAATATAATGTCCTGATGACGGCCGGGATCATTTCATGGGTGATTACACTCGTACTCATCGTTATTCATCTACGCTCAAAGATTAGGAAGCGATAGCAGCACCATCAAACTGGGTACCACAGCGTACCCACATACCGTATGCAGATTCCTACGGAATGATAAGTAAGGACACCTCAACGCCGCCCCGGCACAATCTCAAAAACCTGCTGCAACCGGTGTCCGTCCTGATCCACTAAGGTGAGGGTGTGTTTGCCTTCGGACGGCGTGAGGGCGAGGTTGTGAAAAACAGAGGTAGCGCCGATGTATTCATCGTCAATATGCCAATGCACGGTGGCATTCGGGTTGCGGTGCGCCACGGTGAAGACCGTCTGCGACATGCGCCCGTCTAAGTTGACGGGGACAAAAATCCGGGTGGGCCGGCGCGGGTACGCCAATTGCATCGGTACGGCCCCGTCGGAGCCGTCGCAATCGGGGCGCAGTGGCGGTAGAGGCCGGTAATCCGTATTCTTTTTCACATAAAAATACTCCTCTAAGGGCGGCAGCACAAACCAGGCGCTCGACACGATGCGATCCGCCGCCTCGCAATCGGCATGCACCTGCCATTGTCCGCTGCTGTCGGTATGTATCGTTTCATGGTAGGGACAGGCGCGCGCGCGCACAGCGGCTTTGGGCGCCCAGATCGTATCCGCAGGACATATAGCCAGCGGCCGGTAACCGCTCCGGGCGCATACGGGCAACTGAATCATATCGTCATACGGTTGATAAAACCAGCGGTCGGCGCTCAGCAACTGAAAAATATCAAACAGCGCCGGCGCGGCCGCTCTTACCCCGATCAGGCCGGGGCGCCCTTCCCCATCGGCATTGCCCACCCAAACCCCCACGGCGTATCGCGGCGTAACACCCACGGCCCAGGCATCGCGAAAACCGAAACTCGTGCCGGTTTTCCAAGCCACCGGCTGCCCTGAACCGAAGGACTCCCATTCGCCCTCGTCGTCGGGGCGCTCCAGCCGGCGCATGGCCTCAAAGCTGAGCCAGGCCGCACCGGCCCCGATGAGCGGAGCGTCGCGGTGGAGGCGAGTCTCGGCGGGTCGTCGGTAGGACGCGCCCATGACGTAGGTAGCCGGCCGGAAATCGCCGGGATCGTAGCGGCCGCTGTACGCCGGGAAATGTTCCAACATGCGGGCCATAGAGGCGTAGCAGTTGGTAATGTCCCACAGGGTCGTTTCTGCGCCGCCGAGTATGAGCGACAGCCCGTAGTGCCCGGCGGGTTTGCGTATGGTGCTGAATTGCAGTTTGTTCAGCGCAAAATGGAAGCGCTCCAATCCGTAGTCTTGCAGCAGATTCACAAAAGGCACGTTGAGCGAGCGGCTCAGTGCGCGCCGGGCGGGCGCCACGCCCTCGTATTTTTCACTAAAATTGAGCGGTCGGAAATCCCGGAGTTGTACCGGCACATCGGCCAGCAGGCTGCCGGGCAATATCTGTCCGTCCTGCAATGCCAGCGCGTACAAAATGGGTTTGAGGATGCTGCCGCTGCTGCGGGGCGCTTTGATCACATCCACTTCCTCGCCGTGTTCCGTTCCGGCGCCGATCACGTTGCCGATATACGCCAGCACCTCGCCGCTTTGCACGTCGAGCACGAGGGCGGCCATGTTGTGTATGCCATTGCCGGCGAGTATGGATTGTCTTCTTTCTAAAATGTCGTTGATTTGGCGCTGCAATTCCTGATCGAGCGTGGAATGTACCCGCGCCGGACCGGGTTTGCGGGGGTCGGCGTGCTCTTTGCATACGCGGTCGAGCAGGTGCGGGGCTTCGCGCGGCAGCGGATGGGGGGCGGTGGGCAGCGGTTCATCCATGGCGAGCCGGCAGGTGGTTTCGTCTATGACGCCGCGCGCTTGCAGCCGGCGCAGCAGGCGGTCGCGTTTGGCAATGAGGGCCGAACGGTTGCGTCCCGGATGTATGAGCGCCGGACTGTTGGGCAATACCGCCAGCGTAGCCGCTTCCGCCCAGGAGAGCAGCGCCGGGCTTTTGCCGAAATAGCGCCAGGAGGCCGCGTCCAATCCCACCACATTTCCGCCGAAAGGCGCATGGGAGGCGTACAGCGCCAGTATGTCCATTTTGCTGTGCGTCAGTTCTAAGCGCGTGCCCATAAAGGCTTCCACCACTTTGTTCCACACGGTACGCGGCCTGTCTTTGCGCGCCATGCGAATCACCTGCATGGTAATGGTGCTTCCGCCGCTCACCACGGCCTTTTGGGCTGCGTTTTGCCGCAAGGCGCGTACAATGGCGATGGGATCAACGCCCGGATGCCGGTAAAAGCGGCGGTCTTCAAATTCAATCAGCGCCTGTGCGTAGCGGGTAGGCACGGTGTCTATGGCCGGGAAGCGCCATTGCTCGTCGGCGGCGATGCGGGCGCAGAGGAGTTCGCCTTTGCGCGATTCGAGCACCACGCTCGTGGGGTCGTCAAACAGCGGATTGGGCAGGCACAGCAGCCAGCTAAGGAACAACACCGGGGCCGGCCACCAACGCCGCTTGCGATACATCCAGGCGCCGGTATCTTTCAACAAGACGCGAACATCGCGTTTGCGAAAAGCTGTGGCTAATGACCTCAACCTTGTCGCAACAACTCCCCGCCACTGTCGGAATTTGCTCAATAGCGCTGCTTTCATCGGCTTGCATCGGATTTTTGCAATAATACGATTTCCAGCGCAGACAAAAAACGTTTGTCCTGCACCGAAAACCGGCGACCGGCCAAACCGGCGCGCTCCAACGCTAAGTATTTGAAATGCTCGGCCAGAATTTCATCGGGGTGAATGTTGTAATCGGTCACACTGCCGGCCTGCCGCACAAAATCGGGATGTTCCCGCAAAGGGGCCTCGCCGGGCAAAACCGGCTGCACCGCGTACCCCGACAGGCTGTCGCCCGACACGGGGTATAAGTCAAAATGGAGATAATTGAAATAGTACGGCCCTTTGCTGTCGGAGCGGATGGTGATCAAAGGCACGGCCCGGATTGTTTGTCCCGGCGCGTCGCCGAGGCGGATGGCATAGGCACAGTTGATGCCGTCGGGGTTGCTGAGCCGCAGCGCTTCCAGTTCGGGCGGAAGCCGGAGGGCAGCGCCCAATGGGTGGAATCCGATGCTGCGGTACAAGCGTTCGCGCAGCGCAGGGTTGTAGCGCGACAGGAGGTGAAATAACTCGTGGAGCAGCACCTCGCGCACCAAATACCGGTCGGCGTCGCGGAGCGCATCGGCGGGAATGACAATCCGGTTTTCGCGGGTGTAATAAACTCCGGGACCGTATTGGCGGCCCCTCGTTTTGAGGAGCGCGATGCTGTCGGGCAGGGCGGCCTGTTGCAGATAGGGCGCGGCCAATTGCAGGGCCTCTTCCATGCATTGCAATATAAAATCGGATTCGGCAGCGGAGAACGGCAGCGTTTCGGATTGTAAAAACCGCCGGTACAGCGACAGCAGCGTTGCCCGTGGCAGGCCGGAAGGATAAATGCCCATTTGGAGCGCCATGTCGGCAGTGCCCACCTGTTCGAAGAAGAATTCCCGGTTGTCTTGTGTGAGCGCCGACGAAGCCGACAAGCTGTCGAGCAATACGACGGTTGCCGACAGTTCATGGGGCGGTCTTTCCGCCGCCGGGCTGCAACCCGTGAGGGCAAGAAGCCATGCCCCCCCTGCCAGAGCGGTTGCTATTACGGCGTTCCGGCAGGTGATTATACCCGATAACCGCTGAACAATGTTGCTACTTGGCAACCGGCACCAGTACCCGCACAAAATCATAGGGATGGTCGGAATCCGGCTTGAGCACTATTTTAGACCCGCTGATTTCCAGAATGTTGTAGGGAGGAGCATCTGTTTTGGTCATTTGCATTAAAATCTGGCCGCCTTTAACTTCCCAATAGCCGGTTTCGGTTTTATCGGGCAGGTGTAAAAGCAGTACATTTTCTTTCGCAAACTCCAGTTCGGCATCTTGCAGGCGAGCCATAATCCCTTTCATAAAGTTGAACTGATCCTGACCCACCGTCTCTGCCTTCAACAGGCTCTCCGTGGCTTCTGCATCGTATTTCCATTTGGAACTCATGAAAATTTCAACTTGCTTTTTTGTTTCGCTTTGGCAAGAAAACAAGGTGGAAGCCAACAACACAAGAATGAGATATCGCATAATAACTTTTTTTTGAGGAGCCAAAATTAGACCGCCTGCTGAAAAGTTGTACTATTTTATGAGATAAACTTTTTGCACTGCTTTCAAACGCCCACCACTTTGCGCAGCGAACGCCGGTAATCGCGGGGGCTGGCGCCGGTAATTTGCCTGAATTGTTTGTTGAAGTGCGACAAGTTGTTGAAGCCGCTTTCATAACTCACCGCGGCAATGCTGAGGTGTTCATCGGCCAGCATACGCCCTGCATGCGCAATGCGAAACTCGTTCACAAAATGTGTGAAGGTCTTGTTGGTCAGCTTTTTGAAATACCGGCAGAAGGCCGGCACCGTCATATTGATTTCTCCCGCCACCTCATCGAGTGTAATGTGCCGGTTGTAATGGGCATCCACAAAAGCGTAGATGGTTCTCATGCGTTCGTGATCCTGTGCGCCCACCTCCACCGCAAAACCGCCGGCATTGAGGAGGGTGTAATCGGAGGCCTGCGCCATGGATTGTAAAATGCGCAACAGCCGCACCAAGCGCTCAAAACCGTTGTATTCGACCATTTGCATCAACTCCTCTCCGATCCGGTGTTTGGCTTCTCCGTGAAAAGTGACGCCCCGATGAGAGCGCTCAAACAATTGTTTGATGGCCGCCAATTCCGGTTTGTCCAAAAACTCCCTGCCGAGAAAATCTTCCCGCATTTGCACCACGACCTCTACATGCTCATCGTACAACTCCTCCGAAAAACCGAAATGGGGCATATTCGGGCCGAGGAAGATGAGATCGCCGTGTTCGTAATAAGAGATGTGCTCCCCGATGTGGCGTTTGCCGTGCCCGTTGGAGATATACACAATTTCATACTCCGGGTGGAAATGCCAGTACGGTTTGCCGAGGTAATTGATGTCGGTGAATTTTCGGACGGTGAACGAGTTGCCGAAAACCGGTTCTATTTTTTCTAAGGTTGCTTTCATGATGGTCAATGTGTTGTGTAATGCTACACTAAATTGATTAGAAAGTTTTAAAAAAACAGCCTGTTGGTTAAAATAGCACCATTATTGGTAAATTAAAGCAAAAAAACACCGGGCAAAAATTCCGGCCAACCGGAATGCCCTCTGAAACGCGCAGCTCAAAGCTCATGCCCAAAGGCATCCTTTTGGGACAGCTCGCAGCTCGTAGCTCGCAGCTCGCAGCTATAAAGACCCCGCTAGACTACAACTATTTCCCGCCTTTTTCGTACCTATGCCGGTCGAAACAAAAGGACAATCTGCCAATGAGAGCAATCATCAGCAAACTACTGCCGCACGTTGCCGCCGTATTCATTTTCGCGATACTGGCCGCCGTATATTTTCGCCCGCAACTGAGCGGAAAAGTGATCGAACAAAGCGATATTGTACAGTATATCGGCATGTCGGAGGAGATCCGAAAGTTTGAAGAAAAAACCGGCCAGACGACCCTCTGGACGAACGCCATGTTCGGCGGTATGCCCACTTACCAGATCAATACGGTCAGTGCCGGCAACAACCTAAAATGGCTCGGCAAAGCCGGGCAGTTGTTCATTTCCGAGCCGATCGGCCAGTTTGTGCTGGCCATGCTGAGTTTTTACATTCTCATGATTGTGCTTGGCATTGACCCTTGGCTCGCGGTGATCGGGGCGGTGGCGTTCGGATTCGCCACCAACAATTTCATTTTATACGAGGCGGGGCACGTCACCAAGGTAAAAGCCATTTCCTTTTTTCCGCTCATTGCAGCAGGGATGCTCACGGCATTTCGGGGTAAATACCTTTGGGGCGGCATTTTGTTTGCGGTCGGCCTGGGGTTGAACATCTCGGCCAACCACATTCAAATGAGCTACTACCTCGCGCTCACCATGATTTTTTTCGGAGCGGCGCAGCTTATCTATGATCTTAAGAATGACAAAATAGCCCATTTCCTCAAAGCCGCCGGCGTATTGGTCATCGGCGCAGCGCTTGCCCTGGGCGCCAACGCCTCCAACCTGATGACCACCTACGAATACTCCCACGACACCATGCGCGGCAAGCCTATCCTCAGCCCCGAAGCAAGCGCCGCAGGACAACAGCAAACGAGTAGCGAAACCGAGGGCTTAGCCTGGGACTACGCCATGCAGTGGAGCAACGGCGGACTGGATGTGCTGGCGGGTTTCATTCCCGGCGTGGCAGGCGGCGGCTCCGCCGAAAAGGTGTCTAAAGGTTCTAAGTTTTACGATCAGGTAGCCGGCTATTATCGCGCTTCCAACATGGCCGTGCCGCCCAACTTCAAAGCGTCATTGTACCACGGGGCATTGCCTTTTACCAGCGGCCCTATTTACTTCGGCGCAGTGGTGTGCTTTTTATTCATATTGGGGCTTTTTACCGTAAAAGGGCCTGTGAAATGGTGGCTCGGACTGGGCGTACTGCTCACCCTCATGCTCTCTATGGGTAAAAATTTAGAGTGGCTGAATCGCTACTTTTTCGACTATGTCCCGCTGTACAACAAGTTCCGCACGCCCAACTCCATCACCAGTATCACCTCGTTCCTGATGCCGTTGCTGGCATTTCTGGCATTGGGGCAGGCGCTCAAAAACCAGAGCGACAATACCGCCCGCAATCGGGCGCTCTACATCTCTGCCGGCATCTGTGCCGCCGTTGCGCTGTTCTTTGCCATATTAGGTCCATCGTTTTTCGATTTCGCGGTGGAAAAAGATGCAGACTTTATCCGGGCGGGTTTTTCGCAGGAAGGGTTCATCGCCGACCGTGCCGCATTGATGCGCCGCGACGGCTTTCGCTCCTTTCTTTTGGTATCGCTCAGCGCCGGATTGATCTGGGCGTATTGGAATCAAAAAATCAAAGCGTTTCCCCTCATTGTCGGGTTCGGCATTTTAGTGCTATTTGATGTGTGGTCGGTCGGTCGCCGGTACTTAGACGAAGCCGACTTTGTAGAGCGCAAGAACCTCACAGAGCGTTTCACCCCCACGCCCGCCGATGAATTGATCCTCAAGGATGTTGATCCGAATTTCAGGGTCTATGATCGCTCCGACCCGCAGGCCAACCCTTTCGCTTCTTCCCGCGCTTCGTTTTTCCACAAATCGCTGGGCGGCTACCACGCGGCCAAACTGCAACGCTATCAGGACCTCATTGACCGCCACCTCGCCAAGGGCAATATGAAGGTGTTCAATATGCTCAATACCAAGTATTTCATCGTTACCGACCCTGACGAAAAGCCGGTAGTGGAAACCAATATGCAGGCATTGGGCAATGCCTGGTTTGTGAGCAATATCCGCAGCGCCACCGACGCCAATGCCGAGATCGCCGCCCTGACTGATTTTGACCCGGAGGAAGATGCCGTGGTGCACCAGGAATTCAAAAGTTATGTGGAGGGATTCCGGCCCCAAAAGGAAGGGACCATCCGCCTGACCGGCTATCAGCCCAATCGCCTGACCTATCAAACCACCGCCCAAAGCGAGCAATTGGCGGTCTTTTCAGAAATATGGTACGGCCCCGGCAAAGGCTGGCAGGCATACATTGACGGCCAAAAAGCGGAGCACATCCGCGCCAATTACCTCCTGCGGGCCATGCGCATTCCCGCCGGCAATCACACCGTGGAATTCGTTTTTGAACCCAAGTCTTACAACACCGGCAAGTTGATTTCTACCGTCAGTTCTTCCGTTCTGCTGCTGGGCCTTATCGGATTTCTTGGCTTTTTTGGGTATAAATCGGCGCTGAGATGGCAGGAAGAAGCCCGCCACAAACCGGCAAGACCGCAACCTAAACCTACGGAAACGTACAAAGGCGGCGTAATCCATAAATCCGGCCCGACCAGGAAAAAACGGAAATGATGGCGTATTGCCGTGACGGTTCGTGGTGCGTGACGGTTCGTGGTGCGTAGAGACGTATTGCAATACGTCTCTACGCACCACGAACCGTCACGGCAAAACCGAACGTCACGGCAAAACCGATCCGTCATGCCATTCCGTTTACCTGCGCCCGCGTACCGCCAACCCCAACCCCTTGCCCTGTTCCAGCATATAAGCAAAGGCTGCGTCGTAGTCGTTTTCTATTTCGCCTTCGAGGATGGCTTCGCGCACGGCGGTTTTTATGATGCCCACCTCTTTGGAAGGGCTTAATCCGAAAGTATCCATGATGATTTCGCCGGTGATGGGCGGCTGCCAGTTGCGCAGGTGGTCTTTGGCCTCCACCGCTTCGAGGCGCTGCTGCACCAATTCATAGTTCTCCAGATAGCGCTGCACCTTGTTGGGGTTTTTGGAGGTAATGTCGGCACGGCACAGGAGCATGAGGTCTTCCAGGTCGTCGCCGGCATCCACGATCAAGCGCCGGATAGCCGAGTCGGTGATATTCTCTTTGGTGAGGCTGATGGGGCGCAGGTGCAGCAATACCAACTTCTGTACATATTTCATCTTTTGGTCCAAAGGCAGTTTCAGCCGCTGGAAAATGCGGGGCACCATAGCGGCGCCTACTACTTCATGGCCGTGGAAGGTCCAGCCGTGTTCCGGTTCGAAGCGCTTGGTGGCGGGTTTGGCGATGTCGTGCAGGATGGCGGCCCAGCGCAACCACAAGTTGCCGGTGGTGCGGCTCAGGTTGTCCAACACTTCGAGGGTATGGTAAAAATTGTCTTTATGCGCCTTGCCCTGCCGTTTTTCCACCCCTTGCAGCGCCGTCATTTCCGGGAAGATGACATGCAGCAGCCCTGTATCGTAAAGCAATTTGAACCCAACCGAAGGCGTCGCGGCGCAAATGATCTTATTCAGTTCGATGCACACGCGCTCCATGCTCACTATTTTGATGCGCTCTTTGTACTGACTCACGGCCCGGAGCGTATTCGGTTCTATGGTGAAATCGAGCTGCGTGGAAAAGCGAATGGCGCGCATCATGCGCAGCGGGTCGTCGGAAAAAGTACGACCCGGCTCCAACGGCGTTTTCAGGATTTTTTCCTCCAAATGCATCAGCCCGTTGAAGGGGTCAATGATGGCGCCGAAATCCGATTCATTGAGGCTGACCGCCAATGCATTGATGGTGAAATCGCGGCGGTTTTGATCGTCTTCCAGCGAGCCGTTTTCCACGCTGGGCTTGCGCGAATCGTGCCGGTATGATTCTTTGCGGGCGCCGACAAACTCGATTTCGAGATCGCCGTGCTTGAGCATGGCCGTACCGAATCGCTGGTAAACGGCAATGCGGGGAATGGGGTGCAACCGGCCGGCCACCTCTTCGGCGAGGCGAATGCCGTTGCCCACACACACGATGTCCATGTCTTTAGAGGGCCGGGCGAGCAGACGGTCGCGCACATAGCCGCCCACCACATACACAGGGTAGCCGAGCCGGGCGGCGGTTTCGCTGATGATGCGGAATATTTCGCGTTCGTATGGTTGTATGGAGAAGATCATAATGTGGGTTCAAATGCCGGTTTTCAAAAACGTTTTTTGGGAAAGGGTCAAACCAATTCCATTTCCGCGTAGGTGCTTTCAATTTCATCCAAAACGGAGAGCAATTCCTCCGGTTCCGACAAGGTCACCAAGCGTGAACGGTAGGCTTTTATACCCGGCATCCCCTGAAAATACGGTGCATAATGACGACGCATCTCCAACACGCCGAGTTTGACGCCTTTCCATTCGATACCGGACAACAAGTGCTGCCGGGCAGCTTCCACCCGCTCAACGATGTCGGGAGCGGGCAACAACTCGCCGGTGGCAAAGTAGTGTTTGATTTGACGAAACACCCAGGGCGACCCGATGGCGGCCCGGCCGATCATGATGCCGTCCACCCCGAAGCGGTTGCGGTATTCGAGCGCGCGCTGCGGAGAGTCCACATCGCCGTTGCCGAAAATGGGGATGGTCATGCGGGGATTGTTTTTCACTTTCTCAATCCAGGTCCAGTCGGCCATGCCTTTGTACATCTGCTTGCGGGTGCGGGCGTGTATGGTGAGGGCTTGAATACCGACATCCTGCAGGCGTTCGGCCACCTCTACGATGTTGATGCTGTTCTCGTCCCAGCCGAGGCGGGTTTTAACGGTCACGGGCTTGCGAGTGCTTTTGACCACCGCCGCTGTGAGTTCTATCATTTTGGGAACGTCCTGCAACAAACCGGCGCCGGCGAGTTTGCAGGCTACCTTGGCCACCGGGCAGCCGTAGTTGATATCAATGACATCGGGGTTGGCCGCTTCCACAATGTGCGCCGCGCGGATCATACTGTCCAATTGCCCGCCGAAATACTGAATACCGATGGGCCGTTCATAGTCGAAAATGTCCAACTTTTGGAAGCTCTTGTCAGAATCGTGTACCAGGCCGTCGGCGCTGATGAACTCGGTGTACATCATATCGGCGCCGTATTGTTTGCACAAACGCCGGAAAGGAGGGTCGCTCACGTCCTCCATAGGAGCGAGCAACAGCGGGAATTCCCCCAATTCTACCGGGCCGATTTTTACCATAATGCTGATTTGAACGGCAAAGGTAGGGGGAAAAGTTCAAAATGCACAACCCGTCACAAAGGCGACTTTCCCGATAGGGAGCGTTATGAACTTTAGCCCGCAGGCTTTGTTGTGATGGGGTCTAAAATAACCTTAGTCCTGATGGAATTTGTCCTGAGTGAACCCGGAGTAATGGACTCCATGATAACCAATCGGGGCATCTCGTTGCGCGAGGCTTCCGACTCCCGGCCTGTCATGCTCATTTTCCTGCGCCATTTCGGCTGCACATTTTGCCGCGAATCCCTGTCTGACATTGCCGACCTCCGGGAAGAAATTGAACGCTTAGGCTTGAGAATCATTTTTGTACACATGACAGACAATGAAACGGCCGATCCGTTTTTTCAGCGTTTCGGACTGGAGGACGCCGAACACATCAGCGACCCTGTATGTCGCTATTACGCAGCGTTCGGATTGGTGAAAGGCAGTTTCCGGCAGTTGTACGGATTGCGTTCCTGGATTCGGGGGTTTCAGTCGGCCGTAATAGAAGGCAACGGCTACGGCGCGGAGTTGGGTGACGGCTTCCAAATGCCGGGGATTTTCATCGTACACGAAGGCGAAGTGCGCGGCAGTTTCATCCATAAACTGTCTCACGACCGACCGGATTATCTGGCCTTGGCCCAGTGTTGTTTGCCCGCCGCCTGAGCGCCTGTTTTGCGGCGCTTCCATCGCTTCCACCCAAAAAACAATAGCCCGAGAGCGCCCACTCCGGCGACGATTATTCCCGAAAGGGCCATCCAACCCGGTGTTGAGTCCATCACATCCATATCGCCGATAGGTACAAATGCGGCCCAGTAAGCCGGGTGCGCTGCCAGGGCATCGGCGTTTTCAATCCGCTGAATTTTTGCGTCGCGCAGCGCCTGGTCTTTGGGTTTTCCGCTCCGAATCTCTTCATAAAACTGCTCCATCAGCAGGCTGTTAGTCTGATCGTTGATGCTCCACAAGGTAGTGATGATGCTGCCGGCCCCGGCGTACAAAAAGCCTCTGGCCAGGCTGATGACGCCCTCTCCTTTATATACGGTTCCCACGCCGGTTTCGCAGGCGCTGAGCACCACCAATTCCGCCCGCAGGCGCAGGCCGTAGAGGTCGTTTACAAACAGCGAATCGTACCCACCCGATCCGTCGGCCAATACGATGAAAGAAAAATTGCCGGCAGTGGTGTTGGCCTGGGCATGGGTGGCGAGGTGTATTTTGCCGTAGCGGCCCGCTTTTTGTATAAAATTTTCAATCGTAGCGTCATCCCGCAACAGCAGTTTTCCACCCATCACAGATTGAATAGCTTCCAGCATAGTGAGGTTGTATTCGAGCGCACCGAACCCGCCCTGCCCGTCGAACACCGGACCTACGCCGAGAAAACCCGAAGCGCGCCGCCGTTTGCGATGCGTCAGTTCCACTTGCAGCGTAGCCGAAAACCCGTAACTGACATTGTAGCGCCGAAGGAGGTAGGGGTACGCTTTAAACTGGCAAGCGGCTTGCGGGGCCGCCGACAGCAGCGCCTCAAATGGCAGCAGCCCCAACACCTCGCCGGGAATGATGCTGAGCCGCTGCGGGAGCGATACGGCATCCTCCACGGGCTTTATCAATTTTTGATACAATTGTTGCGCTCTTTCTGTATAGCTCAGGCATAAAGCGGCCCGGTCGGCGCCTTGCAATTGAAAGGCTTCCATGTCGCGGCGCAACTGGAGCACCCAGTCGTCTAAGGGGAAATCGAGCGGCAGGGACAGCACCTCGTAACGGGTTTTGGTAATGACAAAAACGAACAACCGGTCGGCGCCCACAAAGTATTCCACGAGCGCCTGGTCTTTGGCCAACCATTCATTTTGCAAAACCGGTACGGAAACGACGGCCGTTTGGTATTTCAGCTCAAAATAATCGGGGTTGTTTTCCTCTAAGGTCTTGATCCACTGGTAATATGCAGCTCTTTTGGCCAGCAATTCGTTCTCGGCTTGCTGCACCGCGCCTGCCCCCTCGCTCTGCGCCAGAAACAAAGCCGATTCGGCATCCGAGACTGCCGTTCTCAAATCGTTTTCCTCTTCCAACAATCGGGGAGGGATGCCGGCCAGCGATTGGGCGCGGCTCTGGGTGTATGCCTCCAGCAAGAGGATGCTTTTGCTGCGCTCGGCAAACTCGAAGGCGCGCTCTTTGTAGGCGGAATTCCGACTGAGCTTCGCCAGTTGCAAGGCCAGTTGTATAGCTTGCTGACTGCGCTCCCGGCTTTCGACCACATTGAGCAGGCCGGAGCTTTCGTATTGGTAACTGCGGCGCAAGTGCGACTCCACCGTATAAATGAGTTCGTAGCAGGCCAGCGCCCGTTCCAGATTTTCTATGCGTTTGGTTTTGCCGTGTAAGGCTTGAAATGCTTCCGCCTTGCCCGCCAATGCTTCCATAATGGTGTTTTCGGCATAAAACAGGGCAGGGTCGGGCTGAATGCGGTAGTCGCTCTCCCGGAAACCGGGCAACACGCTCTGCAAGGCCCGATGGTACCAGCGCAGCGATTCCTCGTATTCTTCCCAGGCATAATACAGCCTGCCGAAGTTTAAAAACAACTTGCCGAATTCCCGGCGCTGCTGTACGGCATAGACCTCTTTGTACAATCCGTAAGATTCTTCTAATAGTTTGCGGGCGTCGCGGAGATTGCCTTTTTCGATCTGGATGGCGCCGATTTCTGCCTGAACACTTGCCAATGCTTGTTTGCAAAATGGAGAACCTCCCTCCACGCAACGACGGTAAAACTGTCCGGCCAGCCGGCCGTGAATAAGGGCATTCCCGGAATTGCCGCGCAAGCTGTGCGCCCGCTGCAAGCCCGCATGAAGCAGCCCCGTTGTTTCGGGATAAAGGCCGGGCAGGTTGAGCGCTTTTCGCGAATTGTCAATAGCCTGAAGCGCCTTTCCCGTACTCATCAGCACGATGCTTATATCGTGATATGCCTCGGCAGCGGCGTTGTAGTCTTTTTTCTGAAGGCTGATGCTTTTGAATTTTTCGAGCAATACCATCGCGGCGTCGTAGTCGCCGAGCCGGCAATAAATGTTGGCCAATTCGCGCAGTACATACGAGCCGACGGTTAAATCTTCCTGTCCCAATTGGTCATACAAAATACGCTTGGCCTTATCGTAGGCATCGCGGGCCTGCGGGTAGCGACCCAGAATCTGGTAATGGTTGTACCCCGCCTGAACGTATATCCAACCCAGTGTTTCCCACTCGGCGGTATCTTTCGGTGCTCGCCACAGCTTTTCTTCAAAGGCGTTGCCGAATGCAGCATCAGCCAATAAGCCCTCCTGTCGTTCGCGGTACACGCGCCCAATGACTTTGTGGGTGTTGATCCAATTGATCAAATCATTCTGCTCCCGGAAAGCAGCCAGCGCCATGTTTTGATAGCGCAGGCTGCTGTCGGGGCAGTTTTGACTCAGGAAAAATTCCGCCAGATCGCGGTATTCGGCCGCGCGCAGCGAATCGGCTGCAGGTTGTGAGAAACCTGTTTGGCAGAAAAAAACGACGATAGAGAAGCAGATGGGAGGAACGGCCTTAGGCAGCATGGAACCGGCATTTGATTGGTTCTTCGGTAACGCCGCTCCGTCAGGGATTGTTGTTGCGCCACCAACGGATCAGGGCAATCAACAGGATCAATACCACCAGAACGTACCACAGCCAGCGCGGTATTTGCCAGGGCGGGCACTTGCAATCGTCCTGACACTCCAATTGCCCTTGCGTATCGGGGCCGTCCCAGATCGCCTGTACCGCTGCTTTGGGTGTACACACCACTTCGGCGTTGGGCGCTTCGCTGAACCGGATACAAGCGTATATGGAATCAATGGAGGAGAGCGCCACACCGGCATTGGTGAGCGCCGTGAACACGATCTGCCCCTGCGACAGCGGATGCCCGAAGCCCACCACCTGAGTGCCCATCAAATGAAAGCCTCTCATGGTCCAGGTGATGCTGCGGCGGGCTGCATCTTTGGTCATGGTGATGGAACGCGGCCCTGTGAGACTCAGTGCAGGCAGGTAGGAAACCGGCTGCGCGGCAATGCTGTTGAAGTCCAATTGCTCGGGTATAAACACCTCTATAATCACTATTTCGGTAGGCGCGCTGCCGTCGTTTTCGCAGTCCACGGTAATGACGACCTTTTGCACGTCGTTTTTGTCGGTGCAGGCGCAAGCCTCGGCAATGACCTGATTGGGGTCGTGGGCTTTTACCAATTGGGGGGTCATCAGGCTGATGTCTAATATATTGGTTGCAATATCTCCTAAGAAATCCGGTACGCTTTGCTGCGAATTCAATACAATGTCAATGTTGTCAATATTGAGCAACTCAAGGAAGTTGTTAAAATTGAGTTTGCTCAATAAAGCGCTTTCGTTCTCGGTGATGCTATCGGCCAACGGAAACTGCTCGAAAGCAGTCATTACAGCGAGCAAATCGGTAGTGATTTTTTTCTCGCCGGTGAATGCTGCAAACATGGTAGTGTCATGCTCCATTTCCAGAAAGAGATGGATTTCCTCCTGCGGCGCCAACCGCGAATAACGCAGCATTGCAGCATTTTCAAAACCATTGGCACTAATTCCCTCCAATAAGTAGGTCTCAGGATTGACCTTCGGGGAATACACCATGCTCTCGTTGACTTTAAACAAAGCATTATCCGAAAGCGGTGTTTTTTTGATTGAACCGTCTTCCATCTTTTCCTCTACGACAAGTTTGTCATTGAAAAAAAGGAAGATGTTCCCGCTTATCGTGTCTGTTGTTCTGTTTTTAAAAGACACAATACTCACTACGGTATCGTTCTTGCTCACGTCCTGATTGCGTTGGAGATAGACATTGCGCCCCGGCGCTACTACCTGTTTGATGCCGGGGGATGCAGGAATGGATGCAGGCGGCGTGATGGGAGCAACGCGTTTGGGCGGCGGCTTACCCCCGCTATAAATAGAAGTATGGTAGGTGCGTACATCGAAAGTACTCGGCAAAGCTCCCAGTTCGTACGGATACCGATGCTTTTGTACGCTGTCTTTGACGCCGTTGAGGAAGTTGCCGTCTCCGAAGATGTATAAAAACCGTACATGCGGCACAAAGGTGTCGCTTTGCGGCGGGTCCAGATATTGACCGTGCCCGGTCACCACCAATACAACGGTATCATCGGCGAGCGTAACGCCCTGATCAAGAGCGATTTCAACCTGCGCGACAAGAGGCCCGCCGGTCCAGCACTGTATCAAAAAAAGTACAAAAAGGAAAACGCGGCTCAGGGGGCCGCAAAGGAGGGGATGTTGGATAGTTGTCATAGCTTTAGGTATTTAAAGGATGAATGGGCAAAAGTAGTGATTTGTTTGCGTTTTCAAATGGTTTTTCAGGGTTTCTTGCTAATAACAAATTGATCTTGGCCGGAATGACCGGATATTTTTTATTCGATAGTCGCAGCCGGCGAAAGAAAACTGGGCGGCAGTTCTTTTACCGCCACCCAGCCCGGAATAATAGCAACTATCTACTTATCTCCATGCTGAAAAAGGATGGAAGGGTGTGCCTCCGAAAGTTGGCCTTGAGCCGCCCCCTGCGCTGTGCAAGGAGCGGCCCGGCCTAAGTCAAACACCCTGTCTTCCTGATTTTTTGGGGGAACCCCCGGCGAAGTGGTTTTGGTGTTGTGTAGTGTGCGCCGGTTCGGGTTCCATATCACTGTGTTCAGGGCAAAAGCTCTGCCGGCCTTGCGGCGGCAGAGCGCTCCGAATTGCCCTATGAACTAAAGTGTTTTCTCATAGTATGAGGGTCCGCGGTTTCAAGAAGAAAAAAAACCGGGCAGTGCTAATGCCGCCCGATCATGGTAAAATGAGTCTTGAAACTAAGGACAGATAGACAGAAAAAACAAAATTTCAATTTCTTGTGGTAATCCCTTTTGATTACGAGTACAAATTTATACCCCAACCCGCGCCGGCTCAAACCAACGTGTGGAATAAGTTGGGGTTTCTAAATCCCGTTTTCAAAACAAACATACCGGATTCGATTTGACACATTACGACACAAACTACTCTCTTTCAATAACATAAAAAAATATTCCAACAACCTTTTGATAAGCCGATTTTTTGTATAACTTCGGGTTTCTAAAACTGTATTTTTTCTTCATTTTTTTGATAAATTAGGTTTTTCGTAACATTTCAGCCACCGCCATTTGTGAAAAACAAAGAAGATCTCTTCCACCTCATCAGCGCCATGTCCAAATCGGAAAAGCGCTATTTCACCCTCGACGCCCAAAAGGGCGGGCGCAAGGGCAGCAAATATCTGGAGTTGTTTCAGGCCGTCAATAATATGACCGACTACGACGAGGTCGCGCTGCGCGGGCAATTCGGCGCCAACCTGCCCTCCGACAAAGCCTACCTCTACGAGGCCATCATGCGCAGTATGCGCGACTACCACAGTGCGCGCTCCCTCTCGGCGCGGGTGAAGGAACTGATGCTCGACGCCCGCTTCCTGTACGAGCGCAGTTTGTTTGACCAATCCGAGCGCCGGCTGGAAGAGGCCCGCGAACTGGCCCGCAACTTAGACGACCAACTGGCTCTGCTCGAACTCAACGTGCAGCAACGCCACCTCGTGAAGAGTATGCGCCGCAAGGATTATCGCGAGCAATTGCAAGCCCTCATCGAAGACAAAGACCACAGCCTGCGGGCCGTCAATCAGGAGTTTGAGTTTTTAGACCGGGTGGACGACCTGTTTGTGCGCATCCTTCAACATTTTGAACTCAAAACCGCCGGCGAAAAAGCCGAGTTGCAACACCGCTTCTCCGACCTAATGCAAATGCCCGAACCCGAAGGCTCCGCCAAAGCGAAGTGGCGCTACCTGCTGTGCATGGCCATGTATCATCAGTTGCTGGGCGATTTCGACAAGGTATTTCAATACTACAGTCGCGTAGTGGAGTGGTGGGATGAGCATCCCAAATTTAAAAAAGAAGAATTCTATCTGTACATCATTGACGTATCGAACCTCCTGCACGCCTATTCCGTGAAGGAGGAATACCGCAGCATTCCCGGCGTATTGGACAAGCTCGAACAGGAAGAACCCGACAGCCTGCACACCCAGAGCCTGCTGTTTCAGAAATCGGCGGTATATCGGCTCATGTACCTTATCAATATGGGCGTGTCGGAAGGGGTGGATCGCTTTGTGGGCGAAATGGAAAAGGGTTTGGAAAAGTACGACATCAAAGCCGGCACGCGCAATGCGCTCATTGCCAACGTAGCCATTTTGCTCTTTGTGCAGGGCCGGTTTGCTGCTTGCGCCGTCTGGGCGCAAAAGATCATTCGCGACAAGTCGGGCGCGCGGGCCGACATCCGCACCGGCGCCTGGGTGCTGCAACTCATGGCCGTGTTCGGCTTTGCCGATGTAGATCAAATCGAGTCGGTATTGCGTGCCACCTATCGCTACTTTGCCAAAAACGGCTTAGGAAAGGAGGGCAGCTTCGAATTTAACATGCTCGATTTTGCCAAAAAAATGGCGCAATCCTCCCCCTTTGAAGAAAAGAAGCTCCTCCAGGACTGGCTGCATTATATAAAGGAGTTGCGCGCTGCCGGCACGGGCCGGGTGTCTATGGGATTGGACGAACTGGCCCTCCACTGGGTCAACAGCAGGCTGACGAAGACGCCTATTATTCAGGAAATTCGCCGGCAGCGGATGCGTGAATGATGAGTTTAAAATCACCCCTTCATTACACAAATCGTAATGGTATCCCCACTGCGATGTATGTGCAGCAATGCTTTTCCGATGGGAAGGCGGTGAATCTGCGTTTTCAGCTCTACCGATTCCACGATACCCACGTCAATGTCGGTAGCGCCGATCACGTTGAAGGTTTGGTCGGAGCGGCGGTAGGTGGCGGTCCAGAAACTGCGTTTGGCGGAGAGGGTGATTTTTCGTTCCACCTGGTCGGAGGTAGGCTGCGCTTCGGCGGTGCCGGCCACAATTTGGCCGCGCATGGTGCCTACAAAAATCCCGTTGGGATGCAGCAAGGAGTATTCGAAGGGTCTTCCGTTTTCGATGATATAGAGGGTATCCATATCGGATGACAGGGCTACGGTGTTGGTCATAGTGGCTCGTTGCCGGATGGAAGTTAGTTCGTCTCTTTCCACGGGTAAGACTTTTTTTGTTGCCATAGTATGAAAATTTGAAGCAAAGCTAAGCAATTCAGCGAAAAGCGCGCTACTCCTCCAAAATGCTTTTCAGATCGGCCGGGGAGTAGTAAATTGACTTGAGCGTTTTGAGGTCTTCATTGCGATACACCAGAAATACGCCGTCTTCTTCGCGGTAGTGGCAAGGCGTGGCCCGTTCTGTTTCATAATGTCGAACGGTGGCCTCGGCTTCCTCGCGGGTATGGCATACCTTACTCATATTGGAACGCTGCACCTCATCGAACAAACGGCGGAATTTATCGCCCAGCCCGAATTCCAACACTGCGCCGCTGAGCACATATTGGATGTCGCACAGTGCATCGGCCACTTCCACGAGGTCCTTGTCGGCAATGGCTTGTTCCAGTTCGCGGAGTTCTTCGGCCAAGAGCGAAACGCGGAGCTTGCAACGCTCCGGGGCGGGTATGAGCGGACGGGGTTCAATCGGGTGCTTAAAGGTGCGGTGAAATTCGGCTACCTGATTGAGACTATCTAATTGATCCATAACGGCGTGCATGAGTGAGGCGAAATTGCGGCGCGAAGGTAAGGAATTGGAGGGTGTTTTTAAACCTTGTTGTGCAGCCTTGCCCTGCTCCTTACCGCAGCAGCATCGCCTCTCCGCTTGCGCGTTCTGTTTGTCCGTCGGCGCGCTCCCATTCTATGGTGTAAACATACAAGCCAGCATTGGCCGGGCGGCCGCGCACGGCGCCGTCCCAACCGAGGCTCTCTACATTGGGTGAGAAGTTTAACCGTTCAAACACCGCAGCGCCCCAGCGGTCGAACACCCGGAAGCTGCGCACCGTTGCAACGCCGTCGCCGGCAAACACCGCGAGCCAATCGTTGATGCCGTCGCCGTTGGGCGAAAAGGCGTTGGGTACATATACCGGCGCTCGTCCATCCACGAGGATGGTGAGCGCGTCGCGCAATTCGCAACCGGGCGCTATGCGAAGCGTCAGTTCGTAGCGGGTGCTGCGCGGGGGCATAGCCATGACGACAGCACAAGTATCGCAGTCTAAGCCCTGAGGCGGTTGCCAGCTAAATTGTGCGCTCTGCGGCCACAGGCCCTGCGGTTGCAGGCGAACCGCCTGTCCGAGGCGGATGCTCGTGTCGCGCCCCAACTCCATTACCCATGAAGGCGCGGGCGGTACGGTCACTTCCTGTGTCTCGCCGCAGCCCGTCGCGTCTTCTATTCGCAACAAAAACACACCCGCCGGCAAGGCAAGCGGCACATCGGCCGGTTGCAGGGCATCGCCCGATAGCCCGATGCGGTACGGCGGCATCCCTCCCTGTACCTGATCCAGAAAAACTTGTCCCGGCAGCCCTCACGCGGGTGCAGCCGCCGCTCTCGGTTATGCTCACGCTGAATACGCCCGCACCCACTCCCGTGAGATCGCGCCCGGTGCTGCCGTTGCTCCATAAGTAAGTGTAGCCGCTATCGTCGCCGGGAAAAGTGAGTACTAATGCGTCCGTTTTCAGAGTCGGGGCAGGCAGGTTCAGGGGTCAACTCCACTTCCGGCACCCCATCACACGCCGGCACCTGCGCCTCCAGCGTCACCGCGCAGCCGTACGCATTGGTGACGGTGACTGAGTATTGGCCCGGCGTGGGGAGGTCTTGTGGGTTTGGTTCGTATGCGGAGTAGCCCTCAGGCCCCTGCCATACGAAGGAAAAGGGGCCGGCGTTGCCCTCGGCGGTAATGAATACGCGACCGGGGTTTCCGGCTCCGCAGGTGCAATGCACAGAATCAATGCGGATTTGGGCCGCAACATGATAAACCGACGCCAGCAACATCAATACCATAAGCCGGTATCGGATCGCGGTTATTTTATCTTGGATACACATAATGCCGGAGTTTTTGGTGGCGAAAAAGCAGAGTTACTTACGACGCATTTGCGCTTTAATGCCCTCCAATTCAAATTTAAATTGAGTGATGTCCCCTTCCATTGTTTGTATAAGGTAGGGATGCTTTGATTTTGCCGCTTCCTGCAAATGATACACAATGCGTTCATAATAGGGCGCCAGGTCTTCAGGTTTTCGAGGTTTGGGAAGGTTGTAAATATGAGTATGTAAAATATTGGCAATGGCCTGGTGTATAAAGGGCTTCAGGCTGGAGGTTTCGGGCGCTAATTGTAATGCCTCTTCAAACAAGAGTACGTTTTCGGGGATGTACCGATGATTATGAACATAGTTGGCTAAATCGTTTTTGATGAGAAAGTCGTATAAAGCTACTTCGTCTGCCGGGGGGGAGTCTAATACAACGAAGTTGAATTGAATTACCATGCACTCCGGGCATTTGTCGATGTGCTTTGTTTGATATCCTTGATGAAGGTAAATGAACCGGCACTGGTAAGTGCCCGGTTGAAAACCAGCCAAGACTGTTTCTTTGATCGTCAGCATCTCATCAGGGTATAATTCCGGACCTATTTTGTAATAAGTACGGCTGTTATAACCAGGAGGAATGAATTGCATCTCGTCATCATGTGAGGCGCCTCCGTAACCGATTTCTGAAATACTCATTGTCCGATTTCTCCATTCTGTCAAATCAGGATTCAGCCTCTTAACTTGAATAACTTTACGCCTATCGGGATATGGGTAATAATTATTTTTGGCTGTCTGATTGCCCCATTCTAATTGTACAAATAACATATCCAAAGGCGCCAGGGTATCCCTGAATGATGTAAATTCAATGTGGGGGAATTTTTGACAGTAGGCGGACAAATGCGTGAATACTATCAAGTTTATTAGTACGAAAAATTGTTTTATATTCATGATTTTTTAAGTTTCGTGATGAAGTTTACTTTCCTGGAGATCGTTTTCGCGATCGAATGATGCTTTTATGCAAAGGAATGAAGCCTCTATTATTATATCTCAAATCTTCGTGCATCAATTCTCGTTCAGGGATATGGTCTAACCCAAACTGATGGCCAATCTCATGAATAAAGCTAATAGCAGCCTGGGCATTAGGATTAGTAAGCCCGCCCATTACTTCAAAAAAGGTTTCAAACGGCAATACGCTAATATCTCCTCCTGCAAGCATTATTGTATTACTAGCTGAGTCGTTTTGCAAGGTCAGCCCCAAATTTGACGTATTTTCTGAATCAGGGTCTTGGTCTCTATCCCATTTGCCCGATTGCCACACAAAGCAGGTAGCCGCATACCATACTCCTGTAGAATTGATTCCTGCTTCAATATCCTTGTACTCTAATTGTCTCCATACTCTATTTACAAAATTGGGAGTAGAAATGGTGGGAAAATAATGAATATTTTTGTTAACAGGAAGGATGACTGGTTGTAAGTAAACAGATTTGAAGGTGTCTAAAACCGAAATAAACCCTGCATAATCCTGCGACAAATTGTAAGGCAAAATATTATGGCTTGCATCCCTGTCATCGTCTCTGAGCAAAGCCGTCAGGCTCAAGCCGGCGGTAGTGATGGTGTTGGCCGCAGGGTTAATGGAGACAATAGGCATAGGCTGCCCGGCGGCGGCGGTAAATATGGCCGAGGTAGTAACTCCTTGCAGTGTCCTGTTGATCAGAGCGACGGTAAAAGTAAATGTTCCATTGGCGGTTTTCTGTATTTCCTGCACCAGCCCCAAAATGGTATCTCCCGGCACAGGAATAAGCATTAAGTCAATTTTCAGGAGGGGCAGGGAAACCGGCCCCGACTGTTGGAGCGCTTTGACATTCAGGAAGTTAATCCCGTTGTTTCTGATTTCTCCTTCTATACTGCCGGTCATGCCGAGTGTGAAGAACCCGTTCTCGAATCTGCCGTTTGCAGGGGGCGAGCTGTTCAGATCGGCAGATGGCGGATTGTCTATCGCATTGGGGAAGTGTTCCTCTAATCCCCTCAGATGCGTATAAAAGCTGTTGATTGTATCCTGTGCAAAAGCGTTGTCAACATAAAGCCGCGTTGCGCGCGAAGCCAGGTTGTTTCCTCCGTCGAAATCATAGATATAGGCTTGAACTTTGTTATTATACCCCGTCAGATTATCCATCGTGGCCACTTCGAGATTAAACAATCTCCATACCGTCAACACCGGGGACACCATCGCTGCATCAAACGGTACCCTGCCCGCTTTGGAATCGTGGATGTGTATGCCGTGCTTTCCGTCCTCGTTTTGCAGGCGGGGCAGGATGAGCGAATCAAACACAGCGGCTACGCGATAATTGTCGCCGGGATGCAGCGAGGTTTTGAACCAAAGCGTTTTCACCGTATCGCCGGGCTGAAAAGTAAGCTCCACAATGCCATCAAAGTCGGTATCGCCTTCCAGCAGCCCAAAAGGACATGGGACTGCCGGCGGCTGAAATATAGGTCCCCGGTTATCATGGTCTTTGTCATAAGTAAGCGCAGGACCATAAAAATAGCTCCCGGTATTTGCAGTAGGCTCATAAACCCCGGGGCTTTTATTTTTATCGTTAGGGTCTAATGGCTTTCTGTTGGCCGACCGACCATAAATAATGAGCGAATCCGGCCCCAGGTGACAACTTAGCCGGTGTATCGCAACTGATCACCGGAGCTATGCCGGGAAAAAATGCGAACGGAGGATCTGTACACGGGTTGATTTGCAGGGGCGGGGGCGAAAATGTACAACCGGAAGCATCCGTAACTGTTACGGTGTATTCGTCGGGTTCGGTCACTTGGATTGCCTGGGTAGAAGCGCCGTTACTCCAGTGGTACGCCATAAAACCTTCACCGGCATCCAACGTGGAAACGGCAGCGCATTGTTGCGCACTTTTGGGTTGGTTTGCAGCGGGAGGCGGAGCGAAACCCGGCGCTTGATAACAAACAGAGCCGAAGTCGGCCGTAATTTCTGATCCTATAGCCGGCGCCAGATCAATATCTACTTCCTTCCCGAAAATACATCCGTTGGCATCCGTTACCTCAATATAATGGATGTTAGGCCGGGTGACTTGTACAGAAGATGTATTGGATAATAACGGCCCTCCCTCGTAGTCATACCAGCGATATGTGGCAAACCCGGATGCAGCGGTAAGCGTAAGCGTATCGTCGTAACAGATGACCGGTTGAACCGGAAAAATAGCTACATCAGGTATTGCTTGTGAAAACGTCATGTGCCGAACTTCCCGGCAGCCGCCCGGCCCATAAAAAACTGCTTCTACCGGGGCTACCCAATGCATAACAAATTCATTGCCGTATGACATCAAATCACCATCCACATACCAGCCAACGGTATGAGCGTTGGAGGAGGTTACAAAAGTAACAGAGTCCTGGCAAAATACAGGGTTTTGGGGCGTCATCTGAATTTGAAAATTAAAATCCTGAACAATGGCCGAATCACGAGCCTGACAACCTTCAAGAGTAGTGGCAGTAACATGATATATGCCCGGAGCACTAACGATAATCTCTGCGCTTGTTTGACCATCAGACCAAGCGTAACTTGCGAAACTGCCCACAGTTCGAAGTGTATCCGGCATACCGTTGCATAAAACAGCCGGATTGGGTGAAATGCGAAGCGATCCCGGCTGCTGTACTATTACGGTAATCGTATCAATGCCATGTAGTTGCCCTTGATCGTCCGTTACATATACTATAAAATCAGTAGTTTCATCAGGCCATACTCTTGTTTGAGAGGAAGATGCTTGCTCCATGCCGTCTTGCGGCCACCAATAGTAGCAAAGCCCCATTAATGTATCAGGTGCTGCGCAGCCGATAGTGACCGTATCGCCGCGACAAATGGTAATATCCGGCCCGGCCCAGGGACATCCCTCCGGCGCGTCCGGTTCGTCGGAGACGGAAAGCGTCAGGGCGCCTTGGGCGCTGATGACAGCTCCGTTGCCGCCCGCCGGGTTTTGCAATACGAGCGTGTAGCTGCCGTCGCCGGGGGCGTTGCTTATGGGCAGGACAAAGCACTTTTGCGTATCCCCTGTCTGGAACTCCAGCGTTTGCGTGCTGAAACCCGACAGGTGCGGCGTGTTCTGACCTTGCAAAGCCACCTGCACCGATGCCGGCGCGCAGGCGCAGGGGTTGGCTATATTGACGCAAACCTGTACCTCCTCGCCGGCATCAGCGCTCAGGTTTTCGGCGGCGAAGGAGAAGGCGGTGGCCGGGGCGGTGGGTAATGAGAAGCCGCTGAAACTCAGGTTGGAGAAAGTGCCTGTGGCGACGGCATTGTTAAGGCTCTCTACCAGCACGCCAGCCTGTATGCAATCAGGCAGGCTCAGGTTATACGCCGCAAAAAAAACTCCAATTGGTTCCGTTAGGCGAATGATACAGGTTTATGTTATTGTTGTTTCGACTGACCTTCAGCCATTGGTGTCCGGCTGCCGGAGTAGAAGTTGTGGTCTGTGCGGCAGAGGTTGTACTGCGTACATATCGAGTCAGCATAGGAGTTAGTCCCGTT
The DNA here is from genome assembly GCA_019638385.1 of Saprospiraceae bacterium. Classification (GTDB taxonomy): domain Bacteria; phylum Bacteroidota; class Bacteroidia; order Chitinophagales; family Saprospiraceae; genus UBA2329. The sequence goes on from JAHBTW010000002.1 coordinate 169,400, forward strand.
TTCAGTCCCGCTTTTGTCGCCCCAGATGTGTTATTGGCGCGTATCTCAATGCCGGCGAATCCGTTGCTGATGCCAAGCACTTTTACCCACAACTCACCGTTACCGCACAACTCGCGCTGCACCATGTACTGCTTATCGGCGGTACCGCTCGGAGCCCCGGCGGAGGTAATGGTGACGGTACCCGGATTGCAGGCTTCGTAACTGGTCGAGCCGGAGAGCGGCGCGCCGATGGCCGCATCGCTCCATTCGGCACAAGTACCCTGAGCGTAAGCGGGTAGCGGTATGCAAGCCGCCGCCACAATGGCTACAGCAAAAAAAGTGCGGGCAAGACTTCGTACAAGCGTAGTAAAACCGGGGGAGGTTGAACGCTTATTAAAAATTACTTCAAAATTTACATTATCCCTTCCGGGGGGGTAAAATTTCATTCCGCATGATAATAAGGTTTGGTGAATAATTTTCGACGGCAAACATAATGTCAAAATATCGAAGCTGCGCTTCTTTTGGGGTTATATTTTTTTTTGGCAATGTATAAGAGCGGGAGGATGAATGGAAAACCCGAATATTGCCCCCCCGCCACCGCACAAAAAACCCTCCGAAGAACTCCTCTGGGAAGAACGCCTGCGCCGGGAGATTACGCTGGTGGTGATGTGATGCCCACTGCTCGCGCGAGACTCGTGTGTGTGAATATCACTCTCGCGCGGTTTCCACCGGCGGCGTGAAGGGTAGCACAGCGAGTTGTTGGTCGGCAGATGAACTATGATTGCAGGGCTGCGCTTTGCGCATCATCCAATCTGTGGAATCCGGGGAATAGGCGGGTTCCACCCGCAATCAATAGCCCCTGCGTGCTCACTTCACCTTCCTCCCCCCCGCCACACGGGAATTGACCTCCACCTTCCGGGCGCGTTTGAGGTTGACCAATAAATTGGACAAAGCGCCGGTGGCGTCCACCTGATACTCGCGTCCATCGTAGGTCACCGTGCCGCCCTGCCGGTCCCATTCGGCGCCGAGCAGCGCATAGTTGTTGCCTACGCGGGGATTGGGGCCGAACATGAGATAACGGTTGTTGCTGCCCGACTCAAAAGCGACGGCCAAACGGTTTTCTTTGGGGCTGAACATATACACGCCCGGCGTACCTTGCCGAATGAGGATTTCTTCCACTTTCCGCCCGTCGCGAATTTTGATGTCGCCGGCGATAATTTGTACGTTGGAGCTGCCCAAATCGCGGCGCAACACGATGTCGTGCGACAAGTAAAACTGAATGCGCTTCAACTCGGCTTCCGTCCAGCGGTGCTCGTCGTAGAGGGATTGCGTGAAGGGAACATATTTTTTGCAGCCGCCGGCTATTGCGGCCAGCAACAGAAGCGCGATGAAATATACAGTCTTGTTCATTGTAATAGTTTTTTGGTTCAGCGGGCTAAGTTAGGCGCAAGCCGGAAACCTGTCCATTCTTTTAAGATACTTTAACCCGCAGCTTAACGGTTTTTAACGGCCCTACCCTACCGGAAGCTGTCGTTGATCTCTTTGAGAACACCTGCGCCGGGGCAAAGTTCCTTCTCTGTCAAGGCATTAAGCGGCTCTTTCACCGTGCCCATTACCTCGTGCAGATCGCGGGTGTGCGTGTCCAGATAGAGCAAGCCGGTGGGTATTTCGCCGTTGGTGCGAGAGGTCTGAATCAGGCTGATGACCGATTTCCGCTCGGTGGGGTCCCAGCCGGGGGCGAGCTTGTGCAGGTGCAGCAGCGAGCCGTCGTGCAGCGGCGCCAACACCGATTTGCCTTCCTGATAGTTGATGGTGATCTCGTCCCGGTGCGGCACGAAGTCGAGTTCGGAAGTGGCTTCGATGTGCTCGCGCACATAGTCGTACGACTTGGTGGAGCCTTTGTTGTTATTGAACGTCACGCAGGGCGAGAGCACATCCAAAAAAGCAAAACCCGGATGCGCCATAGCGGCTTTGATGAGCGGCACGAGTTGGTGCTTGTCGCCGGAAAAGCTGCGCCCTACAAAGGTAGCGCCCAGTTCGATGGCGAGGCTGCACAGGTCAATGCCGGCAAATTGATTGACGCCGCCCTCCTTGTTGATGGAGCCGGTATCGGCTGTGGCGGAATCCTGCCCCTTGGTGAGGCCGTAGCAACCGTTGTTCATCACAATATACACCATGTTGAGGTTGCGCCGCACGGCATGTACAAACTGCCCCATCCCGATGGAGGCCGTGTCGCCATCGCCCGATACGCCGAGGTATATCAGGTCGCGATTGGCTAAGTAGGCCCCGGTGGTGACAGAAGGCATACGGCCATGCACGGAATTGAATCCGTGAGAGTTGCGCAAAAAATACGCCGGCGTTTTGCTCGAGCAGCCGATACCGGATATCTTGGCCAACTTGTGCGGCTCCAGGTCTATCTCGAAGCAAGCCTGCACAATGGCCGCCGTAATGGAGTCGTGCCCGCAGCCGGCGCACAAGGTGGATATGGCGCCCTCATAGTCGGCCTTGGTGTATCCTACCTGATTCTTCGGCAAAGCCGGGTGACGGAAATTTGGTTTTATGAAAGACATGTCGTTTGTGTTTGGCAGAGAGCAGAGGGCAAAGAGCAGAGGGGCAAGACGCCTCTATGCTCTTTGCACTATGCCCTATGCAGTTAAAGCCGTTCCGTTTGTTTTTTCTAAAATCTGATTCAAAATCGAATCCGCCGTGATGGGCATCCCGTCGTAGTTGAGCACGGGAATCAACTTCTTCGGGTGTACTTCCAATTCGTTTACCAACAGCGAGCGAAACTGCTTGTCGCGGTTTTGTTCCACCACAAATACCTGCTCGTGGCTTTCGATGAAATCTGCCACCGTGTCATTGAACGGGAAGGCCCGCACGCGCAACGAATCAATTTTAACGCCCTGTTTTTCAAGCAATTCAAGCGCTTCCATAGCGGCGTATTGCGAAGTGCCGAAACAGATCAACCCCGTCGAACTTTGGTTTTTCTTTTGATATACTTCCGGTTTGGGCACAAGCCCGGCGGCGGTTTTCCACTTTTTGGCAAGGCGATCAATGGAACGGGCGTACATAGCGGCATCCTCCGTGTAGCGGGCGTACTCATCGCGGGAAGTGCCGCGGGTGGTAAATGCGCCTTTCGTCGGGTGTGTGCCGGGGATGGTACGGTAGCAGATACCGTCATCGTCCACGTCCAAATAGCGGCCGTATTTTTGCATACTATCCAATTCGGCGGCGCTATACACTTTTCCCCTTTTATACTTGCGCTTGTCATCCCATTTGAGCGGCGGTGAGAGGTGAAAGTTCATGCCGAGATCGAGATCGGTCATCACGATGACGGGCGTTTGCAGGTGGTCGGCGAGGTCGAGCGCATCGGCGGCCATTTCAAAACATTCTGCCGGCGTGGAGGGGAACAGCAGGACGTGTTTGGTATCGCCATGCGACGCATACGCCGAGGAGAGGATGTCGGCCTGCTGGGTGCGCGTGGGCATGCCGGTGGAAGGTCCTCCGCGCTGCACGTTGACCAATACGGCGGGGATTTCGGCATAATAGGCCAGGCCCAGAAACTCGCTCATGAGCGATACGCCCGGTCCGCTCGTGGCGGTGAATGCGCGCGCGCCGTTCCAGGCTGCGCCGATGACCATGCCGATAGCGGCCAGTTCGTCTTCGGCCTGAACGATGGCATAGCTGAGCTTACCCGTGTCGGGGTCTTTGCGATAGCGTTTGGCGTAGGTTTCAAATGCCTTGGCCACCGAGGTGGAAGGCGTGATAGGATACCAGGCCACCACCGAAGCGCCGCCGTAGAGCGCACCGAGGCCGGTGGCGGTGTTGCCGTCTATCATGATTTGATCGCCCACTTTGTCGCGGCGCTCCAGCCGCAACGGCAGGGGGCACTCGTAGTGTTCTTTTACATAATTCCGGCCCAGGTCCAATGCGAGAAAATTGGGCGGCACGAGTTTTTCATTTTTGCGAAACTGATGCCGGATAATGTCGTGTACGACCTCCGGTTCAATATTGAGCAATTCGATGAGCGCGCCGATATACACCATGTTTTTAAACAACTGCTGCTGGCGCGGCTCGCTGAAGTGGTCCATACACAACTGCATCATCGGCACGCCGATGAAGTGGATGTCTTCCTTATGAAATTCAGGGTGCAGATTTTTGGTATTGTCATAAATGAAATACCCGCCCGCCCGCACAGATTCAATGTCTTCTTTGAGACTCTGCGGATTGACTGCCACCATAATGTCAATGCCTTCGCGGCGACCGAGGTAGCCGTGCTCGTTGACGCGCAGTTCAAACCAGGTGGGCAGGCCCTGAATGTTGGACGGAAAGATGTTTTTGGCCGATACCGGAATGCCCATGCGGAACACCGCTTTGGAAAACATATCGTTGGCGCTGGCCGAACCGGTACCGTTCACATTCGCAAAGCGAATGACGAAATCATTGAAGATGACGGAGTTCATAGGATGGTTGTCGCTTTAGTCACGTTGTACAAATACTTTTGCATATCCCAGGCGGCGGTGGGGCAGCGCTCGGCGCACAGGCCGCAGTGCAGGCACACGTCTTCGTCTTTCACCATTACCCGGCCGGTGGGGAGCAGGTCGGAGAGGTAGAGGTCTTGTGTTTTGTTGAGCGCCGGCGCAGTGAGCCGTCCGCGCAGATCGTCTTCATCGCCGTTCACGGTGAAGGTGATGCAGGAGGTGGGGCAAATATCCACGCAGGCGTCGCACTCAATGCAGCGGGAGGTGTAAAACACGGTTTGCGCATCGCAATTGAGGCAGCGCTGCGCTTCCTTAAAAGCCGTTTTGGCATCAAACCCAAGTTCCACCTCTATTTTGCGATTGCTCAGGGCGAGCACTTTTTCCTCGTGCGGCACGGCATAGCGGTCGTCGTCCACCACTTCGCTGTCGTATATCCACTCGTGGATGCCCATTTTCTGGCGCACCAGATTGGTGGTGGGCGCGGGTCGGTCGTTGTGCAGGTCCTTGCCGTTGCAAAACAGGTCAATGGAAATGGCGGCCTGATGCCCGTGGGCTACTGCCGTGATGATGTTTTCCGGCCCGAACGCCGCATCGCCGCCGAAGAATACATGCGGCAGCGTGGACTGAAAGGTTCTTTTGTCGAGTACCGGCACTTCCCACTTGCCGAAATCAATACCGAGGTCGCGCTCTATCCAGGGGAAGGCGTTGTCTTGTCCTACGGCGATGATGACATCGTCGGCTTCCATAAACACATCCGGTTCGCCGGTGGGCACGAGGGTTCGGCGGCCTTTGTCGTCGTATTCGGCGCGCACTTTTTCAAAAATCATGCCTTTGAGGCGACCGTTTTCCACCACAAATTCTTTGGGCGGCATATTGTTTAGGATCGGAATATCTTCTCTTTGGGCGTCTTCAATTTCCCAGGGCGATGCTTTCATGGTGCTGAACGGGCTGCGCACCACTACGGTCACTTCATCACCGCCGAGGCGCCGGGAGGTGCGGCAGCAGTCCATGGCTGTGTTGCCGCCGCCGAGGATGATGACTTTTTTGCCGATGGCATGGGTGTGCTCGAAGGCCACATTGGCCAGAAACTCGATGCCGATGTGTATGTTTTTGGCGCCTTCTTTGCGGCCGGGCAGATCGAGATCGCGACCGCGGGGTGCGCCGGTTCCCACAAAAATGGCGTCGTAGCCCTTGCCGAGTATCTCGCGCATACTGGACACATAGCAATTGAAGTGGGTATGAATGCCGCCCATCGAGAGGATGTAGCCGGTTTCTTCGTCGAGTACCGATTCGGGCAGGCGGAAAGCGGGAATCTGCGTGCGCATCATACCGCCGGCTTTGTGCCACTCATCGTAGAGGTGAATTTCGTAACCCAACGGGGCGAGGTCGCGGGCCACGGTGAGCGATGCCGGCCCGCCGCCGATGAGGGCTATTTTTTTGCCGTTGCCTTTAGCGGGCGCATGGGGCATGAGGTGTTTTACCTCGCCTTTGTTATCGGCAGCTACGCGTTTGAGGCGGCATATCGCCACGGGTTCTTCTTCTTTTTCCAAGCGGCCGCGGCGGCAGGCGGGTTCGCAGGGGCGGTCGCAGGTGCGGCCCAGGATACCCGGAAACACATTGGATTCCCAGTTGACCATGTACGCATCGGTGTAGCGTTCGGCGGCTATGAGCCGGATGTATTCGGGCACCGGCGTGTGGGCCGGGCAGGCGTACTGACAGTCCACCACTTTATGAAAATACTCCGGATCGTTGATGTTTGTGGGTTCCACTTCAATAGTTTATTTGTCCTGAAATCAATATCGCGTTACGAAGGGTAAACATAGTGTTCCCAACCGAAAAATGAAATACTCCGGCTATAATTTTACAGAAAACTTTCAGAGGCTCCTCCTGCCAACTCCCGACATGCCGCAACATTTTTTTTTTCGCCATGCGAATTTGATTTAGTTTTGGGCGCTACTTTACGCGGGACATCCAATTTTCAAACCTTTTTCAAACATCCTTACTATTATGGTTCGTTCTTTACGGCAACTACTTATGCTCTTCGCATTGGCAGTTTTTTCGCTGCCTGCTTTCGCACAGGAATTTCAACCGGAAATTCAGGCTTATCTTCGAATATCCAAATCGAAGTGGAAGCTCACCGACACCGACATCAACAACTGGGCGGTTTCTGACCAATACACCCAGCCGAAAACCGGCATCACTTACACTTACCTGCATCAGGAAGTAGCCGGCATTCGCATTTTCAATGCGGTCAGCGCCATGGCCATTCGCAACGGGCAGGTGGCGCACTTCGCCAACCGATTCCATGCCGATGCCGCCGCCAGGGCCAATGCCACACAACCCTCGCTCCAGCCCGAAGCTGCCATACTGGCCGCTGCCGCACACCTCAATCTGAGCGTGACGGAAACGCCCAAATTGCTCAACACCAATGCCGAACGCCACATTTACACCTTCTCCAACTGCGGCATCGCTCATCGCGAAATAGAGGTAGAACTCCTCTTTGTGCCCGTGGGCAATGCGCTCCGGCTCGCCTGGAACGTCAACATGGACCTGCGCAGCAGCGCCGATTGGTGGAACATCCGCGTGGATGCCGTTACCGGCGAATACCTCGAAAAAAACAACTGGACGCTCCACTGTGATTTTGGCGACAGCCACCAACATGGCGCATCCTGTCGCAGCATCGGCCAATCGCACGTAGCGGAACGGAGTTCCGCCAAACATGCAATCGCCGCTACCGCCGCCAACCTGAACTCCGGCACTTACAATGTGTTTGCCTTGCCGGCAGAAGCGCCCACTTTCGGAGATCGCGCCCTGTTGGCGCAACCGCACTCAGCGGAAGCTTCGCCCCTCGGTTGGCATCAGGTGCCTTTGGAGGAAGCAGGCGACACCATTTATACCATCACACGCGGCAACAACGTGTATGCTTATGAAGACCGCAACGCCACCAATCAACCCGGTTACTCGCCCGACGGCGGCCCGGAACTCAACTTCGATTTTCCCATAGACCTCGATCAGCCTCCTCTCTCCAACGAAGATGCCATCATCACCAACTTGTTTTATGTAAACAACATGCTGCACGACATCCTGTATGTGCATGGGTTTGATGAAAGAGCCGGCAATTTTCAGGCGCACAATTTCGATCTCGGCGGCCAGGGAGGCGACTTCGTGCGCGCCGAAGCCCAGGACGGCGGCGGCACCAACAACGCCAACTTTTCCACTCCTGCCGACGGCAACAACGGCCGCATGCAGATGTTCTTATGGACTTCCAATGCAGCCCACACGCTGACCGTGACCTCGCCGGAGAGCGCCGAAGCATCCTACACAGTGGTGAACGCAGGGTTCGGCCCCGGATTCGGCACGCCGGTTACCGGGCAATTGGTACTCATCGTGGACGATATCGAACCGTTCAACGACGGGTGCAGTGAATTTACCAACGCCGCCGACATCGCCGGCAAAATCGCCGTGGTGGATCGCGGCAACTGCAATTTTATTGCCAAAGTGAACGCTGCGGAAGCGGAAGGCGCCATCGCAGTGATTGTAATCAACAATGTAGCCGGAGCGTCTATCGTGATGGGCGGTACGGGCAGCAGCAGCATCCCGGCAGCCATGATTACACAAGCCAACGGGAATATACTCAAAGCCCTGCTCGAAGATGGCGAAACCATTGAAGTGACCATCTCCGCTCCTACAGGCGAAATCAATCAAAGCCGCGACGGCTCCTTAGACAACGGCATCATTGCGCACGAATACGGCCACGGTCTTTCTATCCGGCTCACCGGAGGCCCCTCTAACTCCAACTGCCTGTCGAATGCAGAACAGGGCGGCGAAGGCTGGAGCGACTGGCTCGGCCTCATCCTCACCATCCAACCCGAAGATGCGGCCACCGATTCGCGCGGCATCGGCACTTACGCTTCCAGAGACAACACCGGTCGCGGTATCCGCCGCTTCCCCTACTCTTTCGACCAAAACATCAATCCGCATACCTACGGCAGCCTCGCGAGCAGCAACGGCGTACACGCCATCGGCGAAATATGGGCGCAGGTAGCCTGGGATTTGACCTGGAAACTCATTGAAGCAGAAGGGTTTGACCCCGACTGGTACGAAGGTACCGGCGGCAACAACACCGCCATGCGTTTGGTGATTGAAGGCATGAAACTTCAGCCCTGCGGCCCCGGCTACCTGGACGCCCGCGACGCCATCCTCGCGGCCGATGCGCTCCTCTACGACAACGCCCACCGATGCATCATCTGGGAGGCTTTCGCCGGAAGGGGTATGGGCAAAAGCGCCGTACAAGGTAGTGCCGGCGCCACCGGCGACGAGGTGCAAAACTTTCAGGTACCCAACATTTGCCTCACGCCGTTACAGGCTCCCATTGCCAACTTCAGCGCCGACGTGACCGCCAACTGCTTCGGCATTTTCAGTTTTACCGATTTATCGGAAGAAATTCCGCAGGCATGGTTCTGGGATTTCGGCGACGGCAATACCAGTGAAGAAGAAAGCCCCGCCCACGCTTATGATGTACCCGGTGTTTATACCGTATCGCTCACCGTAACCAATACGCTGGGAACGGATACCTACACCCTCGAAGTAGAATACACCATTGCCCCCGCTCCGGCGGTATCCGGCATCACTGCTGTGTGCGAAGGCGCCGAAACCGTGCTCACCGCAGCCGTGGAACCCGGCAAAACGGCGATATGGAGCGCCGACGGCGCCGTGGTCTTCACCGGCGCGAATTTCCAAACGCCCGCCATCACAGCGCCGGTGACCTACACCGTACTACAGTTGGATGACAAACCGGTTCAACAGGTAGGTCCGGCCGACAACAGCTTCGGTACCGGCGGCAATCACAATACCGGCTTCGACGGCCAGGTGCTTTTTGAAGCGTTTGAGCCGCTGCGCATTCTCTCCGTATTGGTGTATGCGCAAGGCGAAAGCAACCGCACCATCCGCCTGCTCGATGAAGGCGGCAACGAATTACAAAGCGCCACGGTTTTGGTGCCGGACGGCGCCAACCGCGTCGCGCTCAACTTTGACGTGCCGGCGGCCGGCAAATACAGCCTCGCCAACGTCAGCGAAAACCTGTATCGCAACAACGCCGGCGCATCCTACCCTTATCTGATTGATAATCTGATTAGTATATACAGCTCCAACGCCACCGGTACCACGCTGAGTTTCTATTACTATTTCTACGATTGGGAAGTACAGGAAGCCGCCTGCCTGAGCGAAACGGCAGAAGTGACGCTGGAAGTAAGCCCCGGCCCGCTGGCTGATTTTACTTCAGAGGCAGAAAATCTTACCGTGCAATTCACCGATGCGTCCATCAACGATCCGACTTCCTGGTCCTGGAATTTCGGCGACGGCTCACCCCTTTCCAACGAGCAGAACCCGGAACATGCCTACTCCGCCGACGGCGAATACGAAGTGGAATTGACGGTATCCAACGGGGTGTGTTCCAGCATTACGCGCCAAACGGTGACGGTGGAAGACCTGACCTCTTCTACACAAAATCTCGCCGATGCTTTCGGTATGAAAGTGTTCCCCAACCCGGCCCGCAATGAGGTGACCATTGAAATCCTGTCGCCCGTCACCGGCCCGGTTCGCATAGAATTGCTCGACATGACCGGCAAAACCATACAGTTTCAGGATGCCAATCAGGCGCTTACTCATACGCGATTGGACACTTCCGCGCTTCCCGCCGGCGTGTATCACATCCGCGTGACGGGTCGCGAAGGTTCGGCGGTGCGCAAAGTAGCGATTGTGCGGTAGGGCTGTTAATTCGAAAGAACAGACAAAAAGGAACCGGCTATTAATTGAATGGCCGGTTCTTTTTTGATAAAAAGTACGATAAAGCAGGAAATGAAATACTGGTGGAAGAAATACCACAATAAAAACTGCCTGTAAAATTACGGATAGAGTGTCATCCTCTAAGTGATTTGCGGGGGTCTTCGACCTACTGCTCTTCACTCATAAGATGACACTGCCCGGTGATCAATTCCGATGCCTCACTGCCGCAATATGCGCAACTGCTCTACGCCTTCTTTGTGGCGCAGCATCAGTATATATGTGCCCGCCGGTCCGTCTATATGCAGTTCGTGCTCGCCCGTGCCGTAGTCGCCGTAAGCCCTGCGACGTCCTGTTGCATCATACAATACCACCTCTGCCAGCCAGAGCAGGCGAAGCGTAAACCGTCCATTGGTAGGATTGGGATATGCCACCCACTCTTTAGGCGCTCTTACCGTCTGCTCAATGCTGCTCACGGCGCATATACTCAGGGGCATATTGTAAAATGCCGACATACCGATGTCGTTGGCATTTTTCACCGGCGCATCTGCGCCGCCCACATGCGACACATAGCTCAGTCCGGTGAAGCCCGTCGCCGCTGCCGAAAGATTGAGCACGACCGTATGGCCCGCTACCTGCCCGCTCACTACGCTCGTAGCGGGAGCACCCTCCAACCGGAAATCCGTTTCCCAGCCCGGCGTCCAGGTGTAGGTGTCGGCAGTATGGCGCAGGCGCAGGGTGATTTGCGTCAGGTCGCAGGCAGAAAACCAGGCGCTATCCACTGTGGGCGGGTGTATATCGGGCATCGTCGGCGCATCGTAGAAATCTTTCGCCAACAGGCGGTACATATCGTTGCCGGCGCGCTGGTAGCCGTTGGTATAGTGGTAGTGGCACCCGTCGTGATTCATGCCGGTACTCGACATGATCTGCATTTGCGGAAGCTCCTCCGCCAACCGGCGCTGCGCTTCTTGTATGATGTGGAAATTGCCGGTCCAACAGCCGGGACGTATCTGGAAGAGGTATTCCCGTTCAAAGGAATAATCAGACTGCCAGTAGCTGCGCAGTTGCAGGTACTTGTTTTGGTAAGATTCCACCGTTTCGTTGTACCCCGGCAAGGCGTTTGTTTCACCTTGAAAAAACAGGATGGCGCGCACCCGATCACGCAGACCGGCGCGCTCCATGCGCTGGTAGAAGCGCCCGTAAGAATGAGCCGTGCTGTGCGGCGCGGCGGAGTTGGGCATCATTTGGTCAATGGCAATGCCGCCGATGCCGCCGTTCATAATCGCCACCGGGATGCCTTGCTCCAGCACAATTTTTTCAGCCATGACCAAACCCCACTGCCCGCTGCGAACGTCGGCATAGAGGTTGTCATCGTCCGCTTCCCGCCGCCAGCGGTAGAGGCTGTCGGCAACATTGACCAACCCAAAATTGCGCACAAAGGCATTGCGGTGATAGCGGTAGGCATGCGGAATGGAATCATCGGCAAAAAGGGGAATATTTGCCGCCGCATTGCTCTGTCCCTGAATGATATACGCATCGCCCGCCACCACGTCGCAGGCATCCGCTTCGAGATACGCCGTGTCGTTTTTTATACCCGACAACCGGAAGGAATAGTTGGCCAATTCTGCCGGAATGTTTACCTGAAAAGAGAACTGTTCCGGTTCAGGGGCAAAATTCGTTTGCACGAGTACGTCGTTCCGAAATACGTCCAGACGCATCATGTCATACGCTCCGGGCGTTTGCAGGCTGCCCTGATATGCTGCTGCACCCAGGTTGGTAGCGGTGTTTCGGGGCAGTAGCTGGTAGTGCTGCGGCGCTTGCGCGAGAACGGTGTGCCGGCCCTGACGCATTTTTTTGTAAAACACAATGTCGCGGGCCAATCCCACAAAAGTTCTACGCGACAGATGGGCGTAGTCTCTGCCGTCGGGCGACAAGAGGGCCACATTTACGACGGCATGGTTTGCCAGGTAGCTGTCGAAAAATTCTTCCTCCACAAGGTTATAGTTTTCATCTAAGCGAAAAATCCAGTCGCTTGTGCCCCAGTATTGCTGGCGGGGTTGGCCCCACACGGCGCCGACGAGAAACCCGCTCTCTATCGCATGGAGAGACACCCCCTCATCGTTGGCCGGAATACTGCCGTAATGCCGGTCGAGTAGCATGTTTCCCCCGGTAGCATCGTGGACGGCAAGATATACATCCCGGTTGCTGACGGTATCCACCAAATATTGCCCCAGCGCTACAACGGCGCCGTCGGCCCCGATTTGTACGCTGCGAAAATAGCTATGCAGCTTAGGAGACAAACGCTTCCAAATCAATTGCCCCTGCGCATCGGTGCGAAACAATTGCGCTTGCCAGGGCGCGGGAATCGAGGAAAAAGAGTAGCCGGCGAGTACATATCCGCCGTCAGGGGTTTGAGTCAGCGCGCGGGGTTCGTCATAAAACTGTTCATGGTATTCCGCCCAGAAATCAGGTTGTAAATTTTCATCCAGCACGGTCAGAAAAGCGCGGGTCGGGTGGAAGGCGCCGGCCCAGGCGAAGCTGCCGGTCAGTGCTATGCCGCCGGTGGAAGTGCGAATGACCGCATGGGCAGCCGCCCTCAAATTGAACAGGCCGAGAGTCGTATCCTGCAACAGCGTCCCCACCGCATCGAACTTCATCACGAAGGCTTTACTGCTCGTATCGCCGGGTGTGCAGTGAATACAACTCCCCACGACTGCCATTTCGCCGGAAGGCAGTTCGGCAATACCGTTGAATGCTGTTGCCGTACCGCGCAACTGCGTTCTGAACCAAACCAAATCGCCGCAGTCGTTTAATTTGGCAATGAACCCGCCGTGCGCAATGGCGCCGGCCACCAGAAAACCGCCGTTTTGGGCCGCAATGATTTGCCGGGGCACAATGCCTCCTTCAATGGTGTCCGGAAAAATGCGGCGTATTTCCTGTGCAGGAAGAGACTGGCCGTAAAGCAGGCTATACATGGATGCTGTAAGCGCCAAAACAATGGTAATTAACTTTTTCATGGCAAGTAGATTTTGTGGTGAACATCTCAATCACTTTTACGCTGCAAAACTATGCCCGGAATATTCCGGCCTTGCCACCGGAAAGGGGTAATCCAAATAAATCCCATAATTGGGGGATGGTTAGCCGAATTGAGGGAGCAAACCGTCTCAGCGCATCAACGTGGCTTCGCCGCTGCGCTCCTCCAGAGTTCCGTCGAGCAATTCAACGGCGATGCGCCACACATACACGCCGGCGGGCGCGGGGCGGCCGCGCGCATGGCCGTCCCAGCCGGAAGAGGGCTGATTGGGCGGCAGGCCGGTAGCGGAGTAGAGCATTCCGCCCCAGCGGTCGTACACTTGCAGGAGGCGCACTTGCCGCACTTCGGGGCCGACGTACACGGCCAACACATCGTTGATGCCGTCGCCGTTGGGCGAAAAGGCGTTGGGCACAAAAATACGCGCCTGCCGCTGCACCGTGAAGCGCAATTCGTCGCGGGCTTCACAACCGTCGGCATCCCATACCCGCAGGCCGAGGATGGTGTTTTGGACAGGGCGGACTTCGGGAGTCCAGCACCCCGTGCAAGATAAAATGCTGCCGTCTGACCACATCCAGCTTTCCGCCACGCCGCCGCTCAACCGGGGTTGCAGCCGTACCGATTCGCCCAGATTGAGCAGCACATCCACGCCCAGATCGAGCGTCAATTCCGTCACGCTGAGGCTTAATCGCACCATCGAATCGCAGCCGCCTATCCGGGAAAAAGTATGGGTGTAAATACCGCCCTCGGTAAGCGCCTCGCCGAAGAAGGCATACTGCTCGCCGCTGCAAATCGTCACAGTTTGCTCCGTGAGTACCGGTTCGCCCAACGCTGTGATGATGATGACCGTGCTGTCGCAACCGCCGATGAGGGTTTGGAGGCGAAGCGTATCCGTGCCGGGCAGCGCCGAGCCGTCGCACACAAAACGGTGAATGATCGTCGGGCCGCCGGTGTGGGGGTAAAGATTCAATTCGACCACTACGATGCTGTCGCAACCGGTACTGCCTGCAAAGCATTCCGTACCGCTCAACCGGTCGGCATCGTAGCGCGTGCCGTTTATCATCAAAAAAGAATCGGGGCAGATGCTTGCCGCAAAAACATGGGGCAGATTAGGTTCCACCACTGCTTCTTTGGCAAAAAGGCATACATCATGGCCGGCCCTTACTTCCACGAGATACGTTCCCGCCGACAACCCTTCAAAAACAGAATCGGACTGCCACACGCCGCCGTTGAGTCGGTACTCGTAGGCGGGGTAAGCCCCCGTGGCCGAAACGGCAATAGCCCCCGGCGTATCGCAGCGGCATCCGTCTTGTCGGACGTCCAGTTCGATATCAACCCAATAATCTACGACCACGGTACTGGTATCCAAAAACTCCGGCAGACAATCCTGGTACAACTGTCCCACAGCCGTATAGACGCCGTTGGCGGAAATGGGCAGGGCATAGCTGTTTTCCGGCGCCGGCGCTATGAGCACGCCGTCTTTGTACCAACGGATGCTGTTGGCATTGGTCCCTTGCAAATACAAGGTGTCCTGGCAGGGTATGGGTTCGGCGATCTCGATGTCGGGCAACAAATATTCTCGAAAGCCGGAAAAATACCCGCCCCAGCCCCGGTTTTCGGAGCGCCCCAAAATGGCGAATTGCAGCGGGCAGGTGGCGTTGATTTGAACGTTGCCGGTATAACCAATGCCTTTGTAGGTTACAAATGTTGCATTCCCCATCACGGGAAAAGGCCCCTGCAAAGTGCCGGCAATACCCGTAGTAGCTATCTCCGGATCGCAATCGGCTGTTGCAATGAGGAAAAAACTGCCGGAGTAGGAGCTGTTCAGGATAAAATTGATTTTGGGAATATTGTCCACTCTGGAGCCGATTTCGCAGGAAATGGGCGGTACGAAGTTCAGCTCGGCGTTGTTGGGACTGGCGCCGCCGGCCAGCGATTGATATACAAAAACCGGCGCAGTGGTCTGTATGTACATGTTTTGCTGATTGACGTAAAAGCTGTTCGGCACGGTCAGATACTCGCCGGCATTGAGGTAGAATTGAATGATAGAACTGCCGTTGATGCGCACTTCGGTATTGTCGTAATGGGCAATAATGACAGGTGTTTCCAAAAACCGGGATTCATTGGTAAAGGCCGCCGCACCGCGCACCAAAACATACTCCGTACCCACATGCTCCACCGGCGTTATTTGGTCAATGCCCATGTCCTGACCGGCATTGGGATGCAAAGCCCACCAGGAGCCGCAACTCACCGCCACCGGCTTATCGGAAGCGATCAAAGCGCCGATGAGGCCGTTGAAATTGGGCATGACATTGACGTGGCAATAAACGGAGAGTACATAAGATTCGCCGGCATTGAGAGTGAAAATAATTTCCTCAGCGGGCGTGATGGTGTTGTTCGCGGTGGCGCCGTTGTGCTGTACCTCAATGCCGGGCGCATAGCCGGAAATGGAGACCTGCGTATTGTCTTCCACTGCGAGGATGCCGATGAAATTCGACTGGTTGTTGCCGGCGCTGTTGATCAAATGCCCTACGCGGAACTGCGTGCCGAGGCTGTTGCGACCTTTTGCGGTAAGCGAAGTGGCCTGATCGAGTTGCTGTACGCGCAAGTTGGCATAAAATTTTTTGGCGCCGCGCACTATGATGCCATACCCGGAAAGGGGTGTGTTAAGCATGTGGTTCGGCACGAGAATAGCCGTGTGGCTGCTGTTGCCCAATACCAGTTCTGCGGGCGCGTTGTTCGCAATGGTCAGCACCGAATCTATGTAGGCTGCGCCGGGGCCGTAGGTCCGATAACTGACGGTGACCTGAAACGGCTCCGCTTCCGGCGTTGACAAGTAGAGCACCTGGATAGAAGTATTGTTCGCTCTGGCGTGCATGGGCGGTATCCAGTGTACGCTGTCCAATTGCGCGCGCAGCTCGCCGCCGCCGATCCCTGCAAGCAACAGGCACAACAAAGCCCTGATGTGTTTATTTGCGCTGCGCATGGCCATTGTTTTATTGGAAAAATCGGCTCCTTGCGGTTTCGTGGCTACCGGGTATTACAAAGATAGGAATAAAGACTTCTATGAATGCAGCAGAAAAGGCGTTGTGATGCTGCGCGACAATACCCGCGTAGTGTGCCGGCCCGACGCCCACCCTGTCATTCCGTCGTGAAGCAGATTCCTCCCCACGCCGCAACGTGGTCCGGAATAACTCCATGCTCTACGCTCTATGCCCTATGCTCCATGCTCTATGCCCTACCCCGCCACCTTCCTCAGCGCCTGCTCAAACCGGCCCATATCCTCCATCGTACCTGTGCTCACGCGGCACCAATCGTTCAGCGGTGGAAAAGGGCGGCCTACCGTGACGCCCTGTGCCGCCATAGCGCTGTTGAACTCCTGCACCGGCCGACCGGTATTGAAAAATACAAAATTGGCATGGGAGGGCACATAGCGCAGCCGGAGGCTGTCTAAGGTTTTACAAATAGCGGATTTGGCTTCCTCGTTTTTCTTCAGACTAAAGCGGTAAAACTCCTCGTCTTCCAGGGCCGCCAATGCTGCATGTATAGCGGGTACGCTGAGATTGGCCATCACGTTTTTGCGCAAGCGCGCCGCAATATCGGGCCGCGCTACTAAATACCCGATGCGGATACCTGCCAGTCCGTATATCTTTGAAAACGTGCGCGATACGATGACGTTCATGCCGGCTTTTACCAATTCCGTCATGGAGGGGTAGCCCGGTTCAGTGATGTAATCGAAATACGCTTCATCTGAAAAGATGACGGTGCGTTTGGAAATGGAGTTGCAAAAATCGCGCACCTGCCCGGCCGGCAACAGCGTGCCCGTAGGATTGTCGGGATTACACAAAAACACCAGCTTCGTATGATGCGAAATGCGGCGCTCCATCGCCTCGAGGTCGTGACCGAGTTGGGCATTTACCGACACGCGGTGTATGTATGCGCCAAATTGCTGGGCATATTCCATGAGCGTGTGGAAGGTAGGATCGGAGGCTACAATGTCGCCGCCCTGAATGCCGTAGGTAAGCCCTGCAGTTCGCAGGCCCTCTGTAGAGCCGGCGGTGAGTACAATGTGGTCGGGCGTGAGGCCCTCCTTGCGGGCGAGTTGCTCCAACAGCGGGCGGGTATAAGCAAAAGGATACCGGCAGCCCTGATCGAAGCCCGTCATGATGGCTTCCCGCACTTTTTTGGACGGGCCGAACGGATTTTCGTTGGAACTCAGCCGGGCGGGACCATCGTCGGGAAAAACGAGCGGCTGTGGATTTTCGCGCAGCAGGTCGGGGGAGGCAAGCGCTTGCCAGCCGCCTAAAAGGGAAAAAGCGCCGCCGATGCCGGCAGTACGCAGCCATTGTCTTCTGTCGAGGTGTGCCATATCTTTTGTGTTTTGTGGATGCAATATCTGAAATATTTGAGATTTTCAACTCATCCCCCTTTTTCCACAGTTCATTCCGGTTTTGTTGCTTCCCGCACCGCGCCGCCCCCAATTTGCAGCAAAAAGCAACCGATATGATCCGGCGCATTTTGCATAGCATCACCCTGTTGGGCCTCTTTTTGGAATTGAGCGGACAAACGACCGCAATCGTCGGTACCGTTGCCGACGAGCGTGGCGAGGTCATCATCGGCGCTAATGTGTTTGTCAAAGGCGCTTACGACGGAACCTCTACCGACGCCGATGGCAGTTTTCATTTTACTACCGATGAAACCGGCCCGCAAACGCTCGTAGTGTCATACATCGGCTACGAAACCCGCGAACAAACCCTCGATCTCCGGGGCGATACCCTGAGACTGCACATCAAACTCCGTTTGGCCGCCAATGAACTCACGGTCGTCACCATCACCGCCGGTGCATTCGAAGCCGGCGACTCCAAAAAAACGACTGTACTGAATTCGTTAGACATCGTGACGACCGCCGGCGCATTGGCCGATGTGACCGCCGCCATGAACACTCTGCCCGGCGCACAGCGCGTAGGCGAAACCGGGATGCTCTTTGTGCGCGGCGGCGCAGCCCGCGAAACCCGCGCTTTCATAGATGGTATGTTTGTGCAAAACCCCTTTGGCGGCAGTGTGCCCAATGTACCGGCGCGCGGGCGGTTCTCACCGTTTTTATTCAAAGGTATGATGTTCAGTACAGGAGGCTACTCGGCAGAATACGGGCAGGCATTGTCATCCGCGCTGATCCTCCATACGCAAGACCTCGCCCCGGAAACCGTCACAGGTATTTCGCTGATGACGGTGGGCGGCGGCCTTTCGCATACGCAACGCTGGAAGCGCTCCTCATTGGCTGTATCGGCCGATTATTCCAACCTCGCGCCGTACATGCGCCTCGTGCCCCAAAACATTGAGTGGGAAAAAGCGCCCAACGGCGTGAACGGGCAGGTCATCTTCCGGCACAAAACTTCCGAAACGGGCTTGCTCAAATTTCAGGCGCAGGGCAGCCGCAACGGCTTCGAGATGCAATACCCCGATGCCGCACAGGTAAATCTTACCAACCACTTGCACCTTACTAACGACAACTACTTCGCGAGCGGTTCTTATCGCGAATTGCTCGGCGACCGATGGTCGCTCTTCCTCGGCGGCGGCTACACCTGGAACAGGGACGCCATTGCAGAGCAATTTCGTGTCAATACCCGCGAGCAATCGGCCCAGGGCAAAGCTACCCTCCAATACACCCCCTCCGACCGGCTCAACATCAAAACCGGCGGAGAATGGATACACAACCGCTACGATCAGGATTACACCGATGCTGACGGCCTGCGCTTCAGTCCGCGCTTGCGCGAAAACTATGCGGCGGCTTTCACAGAGGGAGAATGGACGCTGGGGCGTAAAGTAGCGGCACGCGCGGGCCTCCGGGTGGAACGCTCTCAATTGTTGTGGCAGTGGAATGCAGCGCCGCGCCTGTCGTTTGCCTTCAAAACCAGCGAAAACAGTCAGGTTTCACTCGCTTATGGGCAGTTTTATCAAACACCGGAAAACGAATTGCTGCGCTATAACACCCGCGTGAATTTTGAAAAAGCCGGTCACTACATCCTCAATTATCAGTACGTCAAAGACCGCCGCATCTTCCGCGTGGAGGGGTATTACAAAAGCTATCATCAATTATTGAAATTTGAGACCGATACGCCCTGGCAAAGCGGTAACTCCGGCGGCGGCTATGCGCGCGGCGTAGATGTATTCTTACGCGATTCGCGCAGCATCAAAAACACAGACTTCTGGGTGTCGTATTCCTATTTGGATACTGAGCGCGATTATTTAGACTTCCCGCAGCGTGCCACGCCCGTTTTTGCCTCGCGGCACAATGCCTCGGCAGTGGTCAAACGCTGGTTTCCGGGCATTACCACGAGTATGGGGCTGACGTACTCGTTTGTCAGTCCGCGCCCCTATCACGATCCCAACACGGATACCTTCAACGGCGGACGCACCCGATCGTATCACGACCTGAGTTTCAATGCCAGTTATCTCACCCAAATCGGACGACATTTTACCATCCTGCACCTGTCGGTGAGCAATGTATTAGGATTGGAACAGGAGTTCGGGTACCGTTTCAGCCGTACGCCCGATGCCGATGGGCAGTTTTCAGGCACAGTCATTCAACCGCCGGCGCGGCAGTTTTTCTTTGTAGGCATGTTCGTTTCCATCGGAAAAAAGGGCACGCTGAGCGTAGAGGAAATTTTGAATTAAAACCATAAATATCAACCATTATGAAAAAGTGCATTTCTTTTGCCGTTCTTCTCTTTTCCACCGCCACCGCATTTGCGCAAAGCGAAAAATACCTCATCGCCATGGAAAAAGCGGTGGCGGAATTGGACACCGCCCGCAGCCCGGAGACGTTCCAAAAAGCGGCCAACACCTTTGAGCGCATCGCCGCCGGCGAAAAAACAGAGTGGCTGCCGGCCTACTATCAGGCCTACGCCCACATGATGCTCGCCACTGCCAAAATGCAGGCACAGGACATGGCGGCCTGTACGGCGCACTTAGACAAAGCGCAAACTGCCCTCAATGCCGCCCTTGCCATTGCACCCAAAGAATCGGAAATCATGGCCTTGCAAGGCTATATTTATCAGGGCCGGATTTGGGAAAACCCCATGGTAAAAGGCGCGGAATATACCCCCAGAGTGCAACAGGCCCTGCAAACCGCCATGGCCATGAACCCACAAAACCCCCGCCCCTACTACCTGACGGGACAG
Source organism: Saprospiraceae bacterium (assembly GCA_019638385.1). Lineage (GTDB taxonomy): Bacteria > Bacteroidota > Bacteroidia > Chitinophagales > Saprospiraceae > UBA2329. Next base: position 189,853 of record JAHBTW010000002.1, read on the forward strand.
CAACTGCTGCACACCCCTGAGTTTTACGGCGGTGGCGCCAAAGCGGCATTGCCCCTGCTCGAAAAAGCCGCAGCGGCCTACGAAGCATGGCAAATGCCGAATGCGCTGCATCCGCGCTGGGGCAAACAGGCCAACGAGTATATGCTGGGCAGGGCGCGGCAATAATGTCATCAGAACAGCATTTTGTCAGCACGATGATTGAACTATTGGAGGGAAAGAGAAATCTTTAAAGTTGCTATCGGTGTTTTGGGTGAAACGAATTACTTTTATTTAGTAAAAAAAATCTGATTATGCACGCCGATTTGGTCATACCGGGTCAAGTGCTGGAACAAGCTAAATTCAGCCCATCTGAATTGAGACTGGAAATTGCCGTCTATTTGTATGCTAAAGAACGCCTCACTATGGGGCAGAGTCAACGTTTGGCAGGGCTGGACCGCATTGCATTTCAAAAGCAACTTTCAAAGCGGGGCGTTTTTATCCACTACGACGTAAATGATTTGCACGACGATCTGACGATTTTGATTTTACATGCAGGCTTTCGCATCCATCACACTGTATATGAAGAGGCACTTCAAATAGCCGGCGAGCGCCCTTAAATTTGATTAACACCACACTATGCAGCCCACCTCCATCAACTGGAAAGAATACGGCAAGATCGCACTGCTCAGTTTTCTCTTGGGGGGGCTTATCAGTACCGTCGCGTTGTACCTCGGAACAGAAGCTCCGGGATGGCAACGGACGCTGCGTTTTTTCTCCTACTCCGGCCTCCTGACCTTGGTGTTGATGGTGGGCAACAGCCTTATCGCCGATACGGTACCGATTTCGTGGGTAGAGCAGCCGGTTAAACGACTGTGGGTGAGTTTGTCGCTCACGGTCGTTTACACCATAGCAGCGGTGGCCGTTGTGCATGGCTTGTTCAATTGGGCCGTATGGGGTAATTCGCCGGTTCGGGCGGTTAAAAATATAGACCCCACGTTTTTTGTATCGGCATTGGTCATTACGTTTCTCATCAGTTTGTTTATGCACGGCCGGGCGTTTCTCTTTCATTGGAAAAACGCCATCGTGGAGGCGGAACGGCTCCAGCAGGCGCACTTGTCTTCGCGCTTCGAGAGCCTGAAAAACCAGGTGAACCCGCACTTTTTGTTCAACAGCCTCAACGTCCTTTCCGGCTTGGTGTATAAAGACGCCGATCTGGCCGCCAGGTTCATAAAAAAACTCGCCGAGGTGTATCGCTACATCCTCGACACCCGCGAGCGCGAGGTAGTGCCCCTCCAAACGGAACTCGAAGCGCTGGAAGCCTATATTTTCCTGTTGCAAATCCGCTTCGGCGACAACCTGAAGGTGGAAATAGACCTGCCTGCCGCCGCCGGCAATGCCGTACTGCCGCCGCTCAGTCTGCAAATGTTATTGGAAAATGCCGTCAAGCACAACATCGCTTCCCGCGCTCAGCCCTTATGGGTTCGCATCTTCCAATCCGCCGGCCATTACATCACCGTACAAAACAACCTACAGCGGAAACACAACGAGCAGGAGTCCAACGGCATCGGTCTGGCCAATATTCAAGAGCGGTACCGCTACTTCTCCGACAAACCGGTACAGATAAAAGAAGAAGACGCCACCTTTAGCGTATCCGTTCCACTCATCGAGATGCAGCCATGAAAGTAGTCATCATTGAAGACGAGGCGCCGGCCGCCGAGCGCCTGAGCGATCTCATAAAACAATACGACCCGACAATAGACATTGTGGCGTGTTTGGATGCTGTGCAGGAGGCCGTTGCCTGGTTTTCCGCTGCCAAACCGCCCGATCTAGCTTTTTTCGACATACAGTTGGCCGACGGCCTGAGCTTTGATATTTTCAAACAATGCCGCGTGCCCTGTCCGGTCATCTTCACCACGGCCTACGATGAATATGCCCTCCGCGCTTTCAAGGTAAACAGCATTGATTACCTGCTCAAACCCATTGATGCAGAAGACCTTCGACAGGCTTTCGCCAAATTGGAAACACTAAAATCCGCTTTCGTTCGCAACGACAATTCCGTCGTACTCCACACCATGCAGGAAGCCATTCGCGCCCTACAACAACAGCCGGCCAAAAACCGCTTCGTAGTGAAAAGCGGCGCCCAACTCATTTCCGTCCCCGCCGAAGACATTCTCTACTTTTTTCACGAAGACAAAATCGTGTGGCTCCGCCGCAACGACCGCAAAAAATACGCCGTGGATTTCACCTTAGACCAACTCGAATCCGCGCTCGATCCCGCCCTCTTTTTTCGGCTCAATCGCCAAATGATTATTTCTTTCCCCGCCATCACAGCGGTGGTAGCACACGCCAACAGTCGCCTCAAAATAAAACTGGCCGACCACGCCGAGCCGGCCATCGTGAGTCGGGAGCGAGTGGGAGCGTTTCGGGTTTGGTTTGGGGGGTAGCCTTCAACTCCGCTCAGAGCGCGGGCGGTTCTGTTTTGTCTCCGTCCGCTGGTTGAGCGGAGTCTGTTGGTTGAGCGGAGTCGAAACCAGCGACTAATACCCCTGCCTGATCCCCTTCTCCATAGCCGGTACGCCCCGCTCCATCCATTGCGGCATAGCCGTGTCTAAAAGATAGTGATCAAAAAACTGCTGCATGCGAAGCTGGAAGTCTTTGCGGTTTTGGAGTTTCACCGGCCAGTGCGGCTCCTCGTTGTAGTTGAGCATCCAGGCGGGCTTACCGAGGCGGCGCAGCGCGGTAAACATCTCAATGCCCTGGTACCAGGGCACGGCGCCGTCTTTGTCATTGTGGAGAATCAGTACAGGGGTATTCACCTTATCCATCGTAAAAATGGGCGAGTTTTCGATATACCGCAAGGGGTATTCCCACAACGAACCCGCAATGCGGCTCTGCTGCTGTTCGTACTGAAACTGCCGCACCACGCCACTTTCCCAACGGATGCCGCCGTAAGCCGAGATCATATTGACCACCGGCGCGCCGATTTCCGCACAGCGAAACAAGTCCGTTTTCGTGATGAGGTACGCCCCCTGATAGCCGCCCCAACTGTGCCCTTGCAGGCCGATGCGGCTTTTGTCCACAAACCCTTTGTCAATGAGCGATGTAGTACCCGATACCACGGCATTGAAAGCGCTCTCGCCGGGGTAGCCCTCGCGGTACGGAATATCAGGGTTGAAAATGAGATACCCCCGGCTCGTGTAGAAGCTGTAATTGATCGTGGAGCGATGCGGCGCCGGCGCGCGGTGCTGGTGCAGGCCGTCGCTGCTGCGCTCGTAGAAATTGACGATCATGGGGTATTGCTTTTTCGGGTCAAAACCCTCCGGTTTCACGAGCAGACCCTGTAGTTTTTGGCCGTCGGCGGCTGTCCATTCGTACAATTCTATCGTACCCCAGCGGTGGTCCTTTTGTTGCGGATTGGCATTGCTCACCTGTTTAAATGCGATGAGATCGCTGCTGTACAGCAGGTCGGGGAATGTCTGGAAATTCTCGCGGGTGAAAAGCCATTTATCAGCATTGCGCGCTTTGGTTGGGTTGCGGTCAAATGCGTACGCGCCGCTCTGGATGGCGCGCAGCCGGCCGCTGCCCAATTCCAGCCATGCATAGCCATGATGTTTGTTTTGCTCTTCAAAAACATGCAGCAGCACCTGGTCAGTAGCCGTTACGAAGCGCTTGTCCGGGTCGGGATTGATATAGCGATGTACTTTTTTGCTCTCCCGGCCTTTGCTGAGGCGTTGCGGATTTTGCAGCCCGGCGGGGTCTATCTTCCACAGGTCGTAACGGTCATAAACCAATACGAAGGCGTCCTTTTCGCCCCAGGCCGCTATGCCGTAGGAACCGGGCAGCGCCGGCGTATCGCTTTCTTCATCGTAAAATCTGGCGGTGGCATTGCCGGCAATTTGGCGGGTCGTTTTGTCTGTAATGGAATAAGCGTACCATGCCGAATCGCTGCGCAGGTACCAAACCAAGTATTGCGCAGAGGGCGAAAGCACCGGCACGGCGCACAGTCCTTTTTGCACCAGCAGCCGGCTGCCGTCCGACACATCGGTCACATACACATCGCGGCAGGCGGGGCCGCCCGTCCAGCTCGTTTCCATGAGGTAAGGCTGTTCGTTGAAGCCGAGCGCTACGGAGGCGTTGTTTTCGTTACCGGTGCGAATTTCGGGCACGAGCAGATCGCCGAGCCGGGTCACACGATGCTCGGCCGTGTGCAGCACACAGAGGTAGTTGCGCTTTTTCTCTTGTTCCAACTGCACTTTTTGTTGGGTGTGCAGGCGCGGATCGTCGTAGCGCCACACTTCTACGTTCACAATTTCTTCTTCGAGCAAGGTGGTATCCTGCAAGATGGGTTCGGGCGCAATGCCGAAAAAGAGCTTGGAACCGTCTTTTGAAAAACGCAGAGCGCCGTGTTCGCTCACGGCCCATCCTTCGGGCATGATCTCCGAATACGCGTTCACGCTGAGGGCGGCAGAATCCTGTCCCGGCGATTGATGGTACAAATCCCAGGGTCGGATGCGCGCTTTGGTCGTATCCCGGTCGGCGAGAAACGCGGCCTGCTTGCCCTGCTCGTCGAGTGTGAGATGTTTGAATTTGGCCTTGCCCGTGAACACGGGTTTCAATTGCCGATTTTCGGTGTCGAAGCGATACACGCCCGACAGGAACGTGGAATCGCTGCCGGTACTCGCCAGCAAAAACGCGGGCTGCCGCTCGGCCATCGCCACAGCGGTGACAAATCCTACGGTCGTTTCCGTGCCCGATTCCAAATGCCGGATGACGAGCCGGGTTCCGTTTTCAGCAGATTCCTTTTTCTTTTTTTCGGTTTTGGTCGTATCGCTTTTCGATTCCGGCGGGTTGACGGCTTCGTGCGACCATGCGAGCCAACCGCTCCAGCGGCGCGGGAGGTAGAACGATTTCAGATCGGATATTTTCTCCAACCGGGCATTGGCGAGGTGGTAGATGGCGAGCGTGTCTTTGGGCAGGTCTTCCTTTTTTACCTTGCGGCGGCGCTGTTCGCGCAGGGTATCCACGGAGGGTTTTATACGAAAAACGAGGTAGCGGCTATCGGCGCTCAGCGCGGCATCCTGTGCGCGCGGGAAGCGGAATTCCTTGCTGTTTAACCCATCGAAAAGCACGAGTTCGGGATCGCCTTCGAGGGTGCGCAGCTCATAGGAAATCCAACGGCCGTCATCGGAGAGTTGAGCCTTTTCAATGGTTTTCCAGCGGTCGAGATCGGTATGGTCGAGCGCTTTTTTCAGAGCGGGCTGGGCCTGCATCGTTGTTGCAGCAGCGAGGACGAACAGGCAAGCGTAGAAGATTCGTTGCATAAGGTTGTATTTTGAATACCGGTCAAAAGTAAAAAAGCAGCGCGGTTTTACAAAGGTAAGCCCGCGGAGTTTGTATCTTTCGTTTCTAATTGCGATCTCCTACTGACATGAATGTTTGTAAAGCCCTGCTGCGTTATTGTGTGCTGTTGTTTTTCGGGGCAACGGCGCAGGCGCAGCATTCTGATTTTCAGATCAAAGTATTGGGCTTTGAAGAGGGGCTGAGCCATCGCAATGTTTTCAAAATACAACAAGACCGGCAGGGCTTCCTCTGGATTGCCACCATCAACGGGCTGAACCGCTATGACGGATACCGGTTTTTGCATTACAACCAATCGGACAACCGCCACTTTATTCCCGCCGACTATGTGTCGGACCTGCTCATTGACCGCAACAACCGCCTCTGGCCGGCGCATCCCCGCCAATTGACGCTGCTCCACCCGGAACTCAGCAGTGCCGTATCGGTGCCCATACCGGAAGGAGGCCTGCCCTCCAATCTTTGCACTGCAGTAGCACAGGACCTCATCTGGGCCACGCTTTTTGATGAAAAAACCGGCGAAATCCGGCTGCAAAGTTTCAACCCCGCAGGCCCGTCCGCCGCGAGTACGCCCCTGCCGGGCAAATACACCCGGCGACCGCTGGCGATGCTCGGCCCGCACCTGTATGCCGGCGCCTGGGAAAACGAACTGTGGCAAATAGACGCCGCCGGCAACCCGCTTCAAAAATGGACGCTCCCCGCCAATGGGCGCAGCCTCCCCCGCATCGTACACTTGCAAGCCAAAGGCGACAGCCTTTTTGTACTCAGTTCCGACAGCCGGTTGTATTCTTTTCATCCACAGCATCAGGCATTTACACTGCACCCATTCAGCCAATTCATCAAAGACCGGGGCAAGGCCGTCACGATGAATGTGTTGGACAACGGCGACGCCTGGGTGGCCGGCGAAAACATTCTTTGGTACTACAACGCAAGCAGCCGACAGGTAACCGACTTAGACAAACCCATCCGGCAATCGGTAAAAAATTACCTCCAGTACCGGCAGGTTTTTTCCGACCGCACCGGCGTGGTATGGGTGGCCTCCGATTTCGGCCTCATCAAGATTGTGCAGTCGGTCAATCTTTTTACCAAATACCTCAGCGGCGGCAACGAGTATTGCAGCGACGGGTTTTGCAGCACCCGCGGCATCGCCGAAGACGACCGGGGCCGCATTTACATCTCCTATTACAACTCCATCCATGTACTCGATCCGCGTACCGAGTATCTGCGCCCGCTGTTTGCCGCCAACGAGTATAATAACAGCCCTTACGGCCTCATCTGGCACGACGATGCGCTCTACACCGGCAACGGACTGCGCATTGACCTCACGACCCTGCAGGTGGATACCCTGTTGGAACAGGGCGCCGCCAACCTGGCTTCCGTATGCCGGGGAAAGGACGGCGCCATCTGGTTCGGATACCGCAACGAGCTGCATCGCTACGATCCGAAAACCCGCAAAATACAAGATTACCCGAATTGGCCCGAACCCGGGTTCGATGGCGAAATCAGCTACGTTTATTCAGGTAAAACCGGGCATCATCTTTGGGTGGGAACACTGGAACACGGAGTCTATTTAATTGACATTCAGAACAAAAAAACCAAACACTACCATACCGGCGATAAAAGCCCTGCTCGCTTAGCCTGCAATGAAGTGAATGCCGTCTATGAAGACAACCGGGGGCAGGTGTGGTTTTCGACCACCAACGGACTGCACCGGCTGCGGCTTTCCGACGGCGCCATCCGCATTTATACCGATCGCGACGGGCTGCCCAACAACATCCTGGCCGGCTTTCTGCCCGAAGGAGATTCCTGCCTGTGGATCAGTACGTTCCGGGGCTTGTGCCGGTTTAATATTGTTCAAAACCGCTGCGTCAATTTTTTTGAAACCGACGGGCTTTCGCACAATGAATTCAATCGAACCTCTTTTTTTCAATCGCGCGACGGGCGCATGTACTTCGGCGGCCTCGACGGAGTGAACGCTTTTTATCCCGGCCCTGCGCTGGCCGATTTCCGCAGTCGGGTGTATAATGCGCCTTTGCTGTTCACAGGTTTTAGCCGTTTCGACGGCGACAGCCTTTACATCCGCAGTAGTGAGCTGCGAAACGGCGAAGAGGTTGTACTGAGCCACCGCGACCGCATGTTCGGTTTCCGGTTTGCCATAGCCGATTTCCGGCAGTCTTCCGATAAGCAGTTCAGTTACCGATTAGAAGGGTATGAAGACAACTGGTCGCCGGCATCCACCGTGAACGAGGCGCGCTACAACAACATTCCCGCAGGGCGCTATCTGTTTCGGGTGCGCGCCCGTTCGGGCAACAACGACTGGAGCAGCCTCGAACTCGCAGCGCCTGTGTTCATTCGACAGGCATATTACCTGAGCTGGCCGTTTTTGGCATTTTGCGCCCTGCTGTTGTTGAGCGGCGGATACGGCGTGGTTCGATACCGCATTTATCAACTGCGCCGCCGGGAGCGCGCTTTAGAGCGGGTTGTGCAGGCGCGTACACAACAGTTGGAAGCAGCCAAACAAGAATCGGAAACCTTGCTGCTCAACATTCTGCCCGCTCAAATTGCAGAAGAACTCAAGCGCTCCGGCAAAGCCCGCGCGCAGCGCCACGAACAGGCTACGGTGCTGTTTTCCGATTTTCGGGATTTCTCTTCCATTGCTGAAAAAATGGACCCCGAACACTTAGTAGCTGAAATTGACACCTGCTTCCGGGCTTTTGATGAGATCATAGACCGCCACGGTTTGGAAAAAATAAAAACCATCGGAGACGCCTACATGTGTATGGTCATTGACGCCGGCGCCGACGGCCCGCAACGCATGGTACAGGCCGCACTCGATATTCAGGACTTCCTGGCGCGACATGCCGCCGTGAAACAACAGGCAGGCGAGCCGTTTTTTGAAGCCCGCATCGGCATCCACACCGGCGCAGTGGTAGCCGGCGTGGTGGGGTCTAAAAAATTCGCCTATGACATCTGGGGCGACACGGTCAACATCGCCTCGCGCATGGAGAGCAGCGGCGAAGTGGGGCGGGTGAACATCACCGGAGCCACCTACGAATTGGTCAAAAACAATTACCGCTGTACGCATCGGGGCCGTTTTTCCACGCGCCGCAACCGCGAAACGGATATGTACTTTGTGGAGGTGTAGAGGGTATCCTCAAAAATGAATATTTTTGCATGCCCAAATGCCCTAATCAAATTTTAATCATCAAAAACAGCAAACACATGCTCCGCTCCAAAATTGCCGGCATCGGCCGGTATGTTCCTGAAAAAACGGTAACCAACCAGGATTTAGAAAAAGTAATGGACACCACCGACGCCTGGGTTCAGGAGCGCACCGGTATTAAAGAAAGGCATTACGCCCACAAATACGAGGAAACCGCCACCACAATGGGCGCCCGCGCCGCTGCCATCGCCATAGAACGGGCCGGCATCCAAAAAGAAGATGTTGATTTTATTATCTTCGCCACGCTCAGCCCCGACTATTATTTTCCCGGCTGCGGGGTGCTGCTCCAACGCGAGCTTGGCATCACCTCCACCGAAATTGCCGCTTTAGACATCCGAAATCAATGCTCCGGCTTTGTATATGGCCTTTCCGTGGCCGATCAGTTTATCAAAACCGGCATGTACAAAAACATCCTTTTGGTAGGAGCGGAAATACACTCTATGGGGCTTGACTTTTCCACCGAAGGGCGCAATGTCACGGTCATATTCGGCGACGGCGCCGGTGCGGTCGTGCTGCAACCCACCGAAGAGGAAGGCCGCGGCGTACTCACCACCAAACTGCACTCCGACGGTACTTACGCCGAAAAACTGGCGCTCATCAATCCTGGAGCACATGCCGGATATCACTACCGGAAATTAGGAGAAGAAGTAGATCTCGGCTATCCCGAAACGGAATACGGCGAGACTTTCATCACCCAAAAGATGCTCGACGACAAGCTGTTTTATCCGTACATGGACGGGCCTTTTGTATTTAAGATGGCGGTACAGAAATTTCCGGAAGTCATCATGGAAGCGCTGCACGCGGTAGGATTGGCGCCCTCCGACATCAACATGCTCGTGCCGCATCAGGCCAATTTGCGCATCAGCGAATTTGTGGCCAAAAAACTGGGCCTCGGCCCCGATCAGGTGTGGAGCAACATACAGAAATACGGCAACACCACTGCGGCGTCCATTCCCATTGCGCTGTGCGAAGCCGTGGAAGCGGGCGCTGTAAAGCCGGGCGATTTGGTGTGCCTCGCTGCGTTTGGGAGCGGTTTCACCTGGGGTTCTGCTTTGATTCGCTGGTAGCGCAATAATTACAAAGCGGTTGTAGTTTTTGGGGTTGTGCAAAAAACGCCTCTATTTTTTATGTGGGAAACAATTGCAATAAACAACTTCAATACCATGAGCAAAATGCCATCTTACTTTTTCACCGCTGTACTGTTATGCATCGGTCTCGTTTCTGCAACGGCACAGTTGGAACGCCCCGTTGAGACGGAATCCGAATATGAGAAAAACTACCAATGGCGCATTCGGCAAGAGCGCCTGGACGGCGTGTATATTCCCCGCGATCTGGTGAATAGTTTTGAAGAACTCAACCGGCTCATAGATGCCGGGGGCAAACAGAAATTCAAAGAAGCGCCGGAAGCAGAAGCCGTTCACAGGCTATACTTCAGCTTCGGCCGCTGGATCATCCAGAAATGGGGGTTTTATGAAGGCTCCCGGCTGTCGCATTATCTGCGCAACTTCGGCGTGTATCATCCCGAAGACATGGCTCAGGTGGTGATTGTGTCTTACCATCGCTATCTCCACAAAAAGCCCGTCGAACTGAAAGCGCAGGCTGAAGCCATTCAGGAAAAGCGGAACCAAGAGAACCTGGAGCGCCTGAAAAAAGGAACCATTCTGCACGAGGAAAGGAAAAAAGCGGGTAAGAATTAGATTGATATTGGGATATTGGGATATTGGGATATTGTCGCTCAACCGATTATCTCAATATCCCAATATCAATTAATATCGAATTGGTTTTTACAAAAACCGGAACATCATTTCCAATACTTCTTCAAAGGCCGGCTCGTCGGGGTTGAGCAACAGCTCAATGTCCAACTCCTCGGCGATGTCTTCCAGCAGCGCAGCCGCAAAACCGTTGGGCAGGACGATCTGCTTGGGGATGGCTTTGAAACTGTTGATAAAAACATCGGCCAGCCAGTTCTGCAATTGCAGTTCAATATCGTCGGGGCGAAACATCTCGTGCGCAACAATCATCTTGGACGGATGGGCCAGTATAAATGCCATCACGGGAAAAAAGGGCCTGCTTTTTGTGTCGTCTCTAACGGGGCCGGGCGCATAGCTCAGGCTCATCAACATAGCGCCTTTTTCTTGTTTCAGTTTTTTGGTGCGCGCCCACACCGCCGGATTCGGCTTCAGGGCTATATCGAAATCAATTTCCGGCACATCCATGATTTTGTCTTCCCAAATCAGCCCTTCTGCGGTTTGTTTCGGTACCCGTACCAATACATTTTCTTCGTCAAACTGGAGCATGTCCGGGTTGTCTTCTGCCCGCAGAGCTACGTCCACCGACTGCCGCAGGGCATGGGTGAGATACACGGCCTGCTCGTCGGAGATATACCAGGGAAACCAGCCGGGAGCGTATTCCCGTGCCATGACCCATTGGTTGGCGCCCCGGTACTTGAGGCCGAGTTCTTTGATCTGTTTGCGGTCGTCTTCGCTGAGGAAATCGCGGTTTTCAAAAGAAACGACGAGGCAGTTTTGGCGCAAGCCGGCCATCATGGGGTCGTCCTCGCCAAATTCGAGCATCTCATAATAAGAGCTAAGCCCCTCCGGCCCCATATACACATTGAGGGCCATGTGTTCGCCGAGGTTGCCCAGCGCGCAGCAATATCCAATTTTACCGGTAACGGGGTCTTGCACACCGAACAAGTCTGAGTCATAGAGCCATTCCCAGGGTTTGAGGTCGCGAAACATTTCAGCAGCCCGGTATAGGTCTGCCCAGATTTGCCGGTTTTCTTTAGTGATTTTCATGTCAAGTGGATTGGAATGCCAAAGGTACGGCTTTTTTTAGGATGTTTTGCGGAACTCCGTTCCGCTGTATAACAGATTGCACTGCTGATGGCATAGTCGAAGGACTAATATTTCGTCTTTTCAGGTTATTTTATTTTTTCATGTTAAATTTTTGTTTTTGCAACCCAATTAAATAAATGTTACTTATCTTTGTACAACACAAAAAACCAAAAGCATGAAACAGACCTTCACTTTCCCCGCGCCCTTTCACCTTTCCTACTCGCCTTCCGCCTGTAGTTCTTTTCCCTGATACGGTCCATTTTGAGGTTGTTCCATTTTTGATGGGTAGGTATTGCTATTGAATTATTTTCAAATTTCGCAATGCCATCTTACGCATAACCCCATAAAGCCGGACCATGATCGTCTATATTCCTCCATAAAACAGGCCGATTTAAGTGCTTGAATTGGCCATATCTTTTCACTCATCAATTCCTTGCTCTATGAAAACGGCGTTTACATTTCTTGTTATGCTCTTTGCGGCTGCTACGGCCTGTACTCAATCCAATATTTTGGATACGGAGCTTCCCAAGTGGGAAATAGGGGCAGATTTTTTAACCTTTATTGATACAACCGGACATTTCCAAAGCTACCTGATCGTGAAAAAACGCATAGGTGATCGGGCTAAGCTGCGGTCGAGAATCGGGTTTACCTTTGAGGAAAGAAGAAATCGTCCGAATAATTTCCCGGAGACCAATCTCCTTTCCGGAGGCCCATTTGGTTTTTTGGGCAGCATTGGAGTTGAACAATATGTAAACACGGGCAGAGCTTCTTTTTTTATTGGTGCAGAGGGAGTCTATTCTATATACCGGCAGTGGGGAAGGGATGATACCGATACGCGCCCCCATGCCAGTCCTCCTACCATTAGGAAGTATAGGCAGTACTATTCAAATCAATATTTTGGAATACATCTATTGACAGGAATGTCTGTACGAGTATTAGATAGATTTGCTATTTCTTTCGAGGGCGCGCTCAGATTAGCTTATCGAAGGGAGTACAATAATGCAGACACTTGGACAGGAGATCCTCTTGTTTTAGCTTCCTCTGGCGGACGCACGCTGAAAAGATATATAGCTGATTTCAGGCCTCTTTCTTCGGTTTATTTCATTTATGAATTTTAAAAACTCAATCATGAAAAAGATTCGCTTTTCTATTTTTCTCTTTATCCTGCTCCTTACTCATAAGATGCTTGGACAGATAAATATTTCCCCGAATGCGGAAGTCTTTGCAATTTGTCCTCTGATAGAAACAGAATTCACGCTTAGCGGCATTCCGACCAATTGCACCATGTTTGTAATTGAGCTTACAGCGGGAACCCTTGCAGCAAATACTTCCCTCGTGGTAAATGGAAATAAATTCAAATTAGTGCCGGCTGATTTACCACAAGAGCTGACCGTGCGGATTAGACCTTTGCCAAATGAAACATGTGTCAGTACGACCGATTTCAAAATTCCTGTTCGTTCCATTAATGGACAAGCACCTACTTTTACCGGCTGCCAAAACATTGTATTAGGAAGAAGCGAAAGTTTTAATTTGACTGCTAAATTGGATTATTCATACGCCGGTACGAGCGATCAAAAGGAGGTGCGTGAGTACGAGTGGGAAATATCGGCAGGCGGCAACAACTGGAATTTGACGACTATCAATCAACCGGGAGTTATGAGAAAAATAGCACAGGTTGTAACAGACATACAAAGCGATGCCACCATTCGGGTACGCGCCGTGAGCCATTGCGGAAGACCGAGCGACTTTTCAAATTGCATAATTGTCCGCTTTGTGGAGCCCCCCTGTCCAATTATCGGAGGGCCTGATTTTGTGATATGCGAAGACACTGCGCCCATCGGCATGTTGGCTACTGTGCCCCAAGGGCTACAAGGTTATACTTTTCACTGGACTTATCCCTCCGGATGGAATGGAACACCTCAGGGACCGGCAGGTGTAGTGTCCCCCAACGGTCTGAACGGTGGAACGGTGCTCTTAGAAGCCAGAGCTTTCGGGAGGGTATCCTCACCATGCACAAAGGAAATAAAATTGGAACCCATAGAGCCTTCTACAATGCTCGTTGGCGATAATTTTTTGTGTGAAGATCAGCAAGGCCTTTACCTGTTGAATATTCCTCCCCCACCCAATTCCACAACTACATGGGTAGTGACGCCTTCCAATGCAACCGTTCCGTCTGCGGGTACCGGAATATCTGCTCTTATCGGGGCCAATCCGGGGTTTAACGGCAATGCTTCGATTAAGTTTTCAGTAAATACCATTTGTAATCTGACGGCTGAACGATCGCGCACGTTTTTTGTAGGCAAACCCATAATAAGTAACGTGGCAGTAAACAGCCAAATGGGAACGATTATACCAATTTGCCCCAACGATGGTTTAGGAAGCCATTATATTACGCTGGCGGTAGCAGGAGATTTCGATAATTGTGTAGAATGGAATGATTTCGGCACTACTCAATCCAGCCATTCCACTTGCAGCTCGTTTGATTTTACATTGCAATATAATCCGAACAATTACCCTCCGTATAATACCGTGTTTGTAAATGCTATTGCAAGTAATGAATGTGGCTTAGTGAGTCAGAATATAATTGCCGTGCCAAGCTACCTCGCTTGCAGAAACCACTGGTATGAATTCCGAATTTCCCCGAATCCGGCCAGTACTACAGTAGATATTGAGTTGCATTTGTATAAAGATTTGGAAATTGAGAACGCACCTTTCCAATTTATTGAAGTGGCCAATAATCAGGGTAATATAATATTGACCCGTACGGTCGAAAATGATTTTTTACAGTTGGATGTATCCCACTATCCGGATGGGTTTTATTATATCCGTACCACCATAGAAAATCAACCGATCATAGGTAAGCTGCTGATCATGCGTTGAATGAAAAACATGAGTCATCCCTAACATGGAGTCTATTCAAAAATCGGGATGACTCATGTTTCAGGGCTTCACCGTCTGTGAAACTCGAAAGAAATGGGTACGCCGCAGCTTACCCATTCTTTGTTGTATTAGTCCTACGGAGTATGCCCATCAGTAGCGCAATTTGTTATTCACACATGTCCTGCTGCCAGGGCAATCGCATTTTGCTTTACGGTTACGAATCCTGAAAGGCTTCGCAACCGAACGCCACTTTAACCTTAATCCCTTTATCCTTTAACCTTTAGCCCCTCCAGCCCTTTCTCCTTTAAAAGCCACTACAAAAATAACCACGATGACCGCCGCAATACCGGAAGGAATGAGCCAGATGTTTCTCCAGGCGTGCGAGCCGTCGGCCAGCAGGTAAGCATCGGATACCAGGCCGGCTACCCAAAAACCGATGAGCATGCCCACGCCGTAGGTGGCCAATGTGATAAGTCCCTGCGCGGCGCTTTTGTATTTCTCGCCGGCTTTGGAGTCCGTATAAATCTGACCTGACACGAAGAAGAAATCATAACAGATACCGTGCAGCGCAATGCCGAGGAGCAACATATACAGTCCGCCGCCGGCATCGCCGAACGCAAACAGCGCATAGCGCAGCACCCAGGCCAACATGCCTACCAGCAAGGTCTTTTTGATGCCGTATCGCTTGAAAAAAATGGGCAACAACAGCATGAAGAGCACCTCGGAGATTTGCCCAATGGTCATTTTACCGGTCGGATTCGTCACGCCGATTTCAGACAAAAAAGGATTGGCATTTTGGTAGTAAAAGGCGAGCGGGATACAAATCAAAATGGAGGAGATGAAAAAGATGGCGAAGTTGCGGTCTTTGAGCAGTTGGAGCGCGTCTAAGCCGAGCATTTCCGATACCTTCATCTTTTCGCCTTTGGTTCTTTTCGGCGGCGTGGCCGGCAGGAAAAAACTGAGCACGCCCAGTACCAGCGAAGCAATGGACGCCATGAGGAAGGTGTTTTTCAGCATCCCCGCTTCGACATTGCCTTTGCTGTCCCACAGGAAGGCGTAGCTGATGGCCAGTCCGGCTACGATCCAGCCCACCGTGCCCCACACCCGGATGACGGAAAACTCCTTCGCGGGATCTTTCATCTGATTGAACGACACGGAGTTGACCAAGGCCAGTGTGGGCATGTACAACACCATGTAAATGAACACATAAGGATAAAAAGCGGCGAAGTTGTCGGACTTAAACATGAGGTACATCAGCCCCGCGCCGCAGAGGTGCAGGATGCCGAGAATGCGCTCTGCGTTGAAGTACTTGTCGGCAATCAGCCCGATGATGAACGGCGCTATGATAGCCCCGAACGATTGGGTGGAAAAGGCTGCCGCCGTTTGTGCGCCCGATGCGCCGAGATTAGCCCCCAGAAAGGTGCCCAATGTTACAAACCACGCGCCCCAAATAAAAAATTCGAGGAACATCATGGCGGAGAGTTGGATGTAAGTGCCGGTTTTCATGCGTTTTGTTGTTTGTTGTTAGCTACGAGCTATAAGTTTACTGATAACTCGAAGCTCGCAGCTCGAAGCTTAAAGTTTAATCCAGTATTTTAATCTTAATATTCCTATACCACACCGGGTCGCCATGATCCTGGAGGCAGAGGTGGCCTTTGCGCACCGTGCCGAATCCGGGCATGTCTTTAAATTTGGAAGCGGCAATCATTTTGCGCCATTGGTCGGTCCACATTTCGGTTTCTACTACTTTGCGGCCGTTGAGCCAGTGTTCCAGCTTGCCTTTGTTCACCACGAGGCGAACGCGGTTCCATTCGCCGGCCGGTTTCACGGTTTCGTATTTGCACTCAATGAGGTCGTAGAGATCGCCGGCGCGGTGGGTGCGGATTTTGGCATCGGGGTGACAGGTGTTGTCGAGCACCTGCATTTCCGGGCCGGTTTGCCAGGGGTATTGATACTTGTCGGATTCCTCCACGTTGTAGATGATGCCGCTGTTGCCGCAAGGTCCGATTTTCCACTCTAAGCGCAGTTCGTAGTTTTCAAACACACCGTCGGTGATGATGTCGCCGCCATCGGGGGCCTGCCAGCCGCCGTCGGGGTTCTTTTGGGCGTCTAAGTGAATGGCGCCGTCGTCAATTTTCCAACTGGAGCCGATGGTTTTTTTGCCGTAGTTGCGCCATCCTTTGAAGGATTGCCCGTCGAAGAGGAGCTTCCAGCCGGCTTTGCGCTCTGCTTCAGATAGCGTATTGACAGGCGTCGGCGCCGGCGCGGCGCGTTTGAAGCCGGGCAGGTTCTGCGGAATGCGGTTCATGGTGTACCAGGCTTCGGTGCTCCACAGTTCCAGACCGCCGTCGCCGGTCCACCAGTAAGGCAGGCGCAGATACACGAGGTGATTTTCCTTCATCCCCTCCAGTTCGAGGAACACCTTGCGGCGATCTTCGGAAACATTGGCAGATTTGACCTTGAGGTTTTTCTGGTCCAATTTCGGACCGCCGTATTCATTGGTGGGCAGGTAGTACCATTGCTGCACGTTGTAGGCGGCGGCATCCCAGCCGAGGCCCTCTTCTATCGGCGCGGTGAATTCTATTTCTACCCCGTCGGTGCGGGCACGAACGGCCAGCATTTCAAACACAGGGTTGCTGTTGTATTGGAGCCGCTGCAGGCCGTACCAATATTTGCCGTATTGCTGCCAGTTGCCGGGGTTGCCGATGCCGCCGATGTATAGCGAGCCGTCCGGCCCCCACACCATGCGATTCACACCCGCTTCTAAGCCCTGAATGAACCGGAACACTACGCCCTGATATTCGCCGCCGACTTTTTCCACAAACACCCGCTTCACGCCGCCGTGCGTCACCTCGCCGTGTATCATCTGGCCTTTGTAGGGGCCGTCGTTGAGGAAGATGGGGGTGGAGGGAGAGTTACCGATTTCGTCTTGCGGCAGCCACACTACCGGCAATTTGAGTGGAAGGCCGGCCACGCGGGCAGAATCAACGGCGCGCGAGCCAAAAAACGCTCCTTTGCTGACGTGCAGTATTTTGCTGGAAGGCAGCCAATCGCCCTGATTATCAGCGATAAAAATCTCGTCGTCCACGCCGATGCCCACGCCGTTGGGGGTGCGCAGCCCTTCGGCCACTATTTCCATTTTTCCGCTGTCTTTGTTGATGCGGATGGCTTTGCCCCTGTCGGGAATTTGCGGGTTGGCGCTCGCTCCGCCGGGCAGAATAGCAATGGCCAAAGCGGCGTAAAACCAGCCTTCCTTGTAGGCTATGCCGAAGGAGAACTCGTGGAAGTTGGCCGATACTTTCCAGTCGTTGCACACGGTGTAGTACTCGTCAATGATATCGTCGCCGTTGTGGTCAATGAGTTTGGTAAGCTCTTGTTTTTGCAACACATAAATATCGCCGTCCACTACTTTCAGTCCGAGCGGTTCAGCCAGGCCGTTGGCGATTTTTTTCACTTTTATTTTTTCGGGGTCGTCGCCCAATACGCCGTCCAACACATACACGCCGCCGTCGGCATCCCAGGTACTGACCACTAAGCGCCCGTCGGGCAGCAAATCCATACCGCCTACTTTGGGCAGGAAGGTGGAAGGTCGGGCCTGATGAAGGCTATATGAAGGGTGTACCGCTTCGAGCGGAGCGCCGTCGCCGGGTATTTTGGGGCCGCCGCTCAGGCTCGTGGCCACAGCGCCGGTTCCCGGTTCCTGATCGCGATGGTGGAGGAACGCCATAGCCGGTACGGAACTGAACTCTCCTTTGGTGTCGAATGAACTCCACTCGAAGAAGATGGCTTTACCGCCGCCGCCCTGGAAATAATCAATGCGGAAAGGGTGAAATCCGACTTCGAGCGCCACTTCGCCGTCTTTAGGGGTATCGCCGTGGAGGCCGTCGTGGTCTACGATGAGTTTGTCGCCGATGTAGAGTTGGGAGCCGTCGTCGCTTTTGAGGCGGAAGAGGTAGTTGTTCGTTTTGGGAATGCGTAGGTAGCCCTCAATGCGAACCGCAAAGTTATCGCTGAGCGGCCCGAAATCGCCGCTGCTCATTTTTACATCAGGCAGGACTCCGGCGAAAACCGGATCGGCTTTGAAATTGACATCGGCCAATTTCGTGAGCGTTTTATCCGACACCCACACGGTCACTCTGGCGCCGGGCATCAGATCGGATTCGGAAAGGCCGCCCTCGGCGCTCGCCGCATCGGTCACTGTGGATGTTGCTTTGGCTTGCGCCATAAAGGCCGCTTCCTCCACTGCATCCAGCTCCATGATGTATGCTACCATCGCCTCCAGGTCGGCATCGGCTACTTCGGGGTGGGCATTCATCAGCGCTTCTCCCCACACGCCGGAGCCGCCGAGCTTCACTTTTCCAACGAGCATGGCGCGGTTTTCCGGTGAGTTGATATACCGCTTCGCCACATCCACATAAGCTGGACCGATGGTCTTTACATACGTATTGTGGCAGGTTTTGCAATCGTTGCGGGCGATGAGCCGGAAGCCCAGCGGGAGTTCTGCCTCCTCTTCTGCACCTTCTATTTTGTTGGGATTCGCTATCGTGGGCGGCGTAAATAACGCAGCCAAACGAGTCGTCCCGTTAGGGTTCAACGTCAGTACGGCATCCAGGTCGAGCACCTCCCGGTCACGGATTGTTCGGGACGCGGATGTTCCGAGGGCGAGTTTGCCGTCGGTTTGAATATTGGTGGAATGCACAATGGAACTGAGGTTGAACTGGAATTGCAACTCCGCGCCTGCGGGCAGGTTTTTTACCAAAAACACGCGCTCCATCCCCGCTTGCCCACCGTCATTAGTGAGGTATTCCGGCTGCTCCTGAATGGTCACCACAGCGCCGTCGTCCAAAACCAATTCGGAATTGATGCTCAGCTTCCTTTTTTTATCGAAGCGATGCCCCCTGTATTGAATGCGCGGCGTTTGCTCCTTTCCGTTGAGGAACACCTTCCAGGGCCGGTCGTATTTGTTCTCAAAATAAGCATCGCCGAGGGTACTGGGCTGAGGGCCGTGCGCCGTGGTATATACGGCGCCGTCGAAGTTGACGCCGCCCTTCCACACCTTGTATATACTGCCGGTTTCGGCACTATAAGCGGCCCACACGTCATCGTGCAGGGCTACGGTGAGCATGCGCGCTTTGTCATCTAATACGGATCGGAATACCCAAGGATCGTGCGGGCGCTGAACAGACGATTCTTTCTTGCTGCAACTCCAGGACGCAACGGCGAGGAGAAGCAATACGTAGTGGTTAAATCTCATGAGCAAATTAGGTTTCTTGTGGGAGCGAATTTAAAGCGAATCCCACGAGGAAACCTACCAACCTGTAAAAAATTATTTTGCTATCGCGGATTGGCCACAATCAGCGGCCCGGCAGAGACGATATTTCCGGCGCTGCCGGTTACCCGGAATGCGTGTATTCCCGAACGAAGCGCGGATATATCCAACGGCAAAACGGTCTTCCCTTCTGCATCGAACGAGCGGTGGAGTACCCGCTGCCCCAGTGCGTTGAACAGGGTAATTTGATACCGGTCGCGAGGCATGTTCGCCCATTCCACCTGTAGCAAACCGGAAGCCGGGTTGGGATAAAAACGTACGGCTGCCTGTTGCGCGGCCAGGTCGCCTGTGCTGGAAACCGGACTGTTGTATTTGAATTGTGCGAAAAGTACTTCGCCGGTTTCGTGGTCGGCGGTAATGACGGCAATGGGTTCTTTGGCCGTGTTGCTAAAGAAATTGTAAGTCAGCGTAGTGTCCCGGCCAAGCCCGGCACCCGGAAGGGGGATGAGGGCTGTGACATCCGTCCAGGGGAGGACGCTGATCTTGACATCTATGCGGGTATCGGAATATTGGGTGCGTCGTTCGCGCAATACCTCATAAGTGCCGCCCGGAATGGAGAGCGTACCCCAGCCGTCCACCACATCCGTGCGGGTAATGGCCACCCGCAGTCGGACAGAGTCCGGTTGTATCGGAAAGAGCGCAAGCAAAGCCGGCGGCAGATCGTCGGCATCGAATGCCGCGAGCAGGTTGGCACTGGTTTGGTTGATGTCGAAAAAATTCATCGGAGCGCGGCGCTCCACGAGCACGGGGTTGAACGGCGTAACCACATTGATGCCGAAGTTGAGCGGATCGGCGCCGGCAAACCCCACCAGCTCATAGGCCGTAGGCGTAACGCGGTAGTAATTCTCGCCATTCTGGTTGGCCGGCACTACGATAGTGGCCGAGGGGAAGGCTGCCGAATTTTGGCCCTCAGCCGCTGCTCGGATAGCAAGCGTCCGCAGAAATCCGGATTCGAGGGAAGTGAAATCCCATATTTGAGTGCCACCCGGAGGCGTGATGGCGATGCCGGTGGGAGCATTGTCGGTAGCGATTCGAAGCGTGTCGCCTATGGCCGGAAAACTTGCATTGGTAACGGTGATTTGGCCGGTAAGGCTCAGGCTTGTTGTCAAAATAAACAGGAGGCTGATAAAGATTCGGTTCATTGCTCTTGGGTTGAAATGATTGCGGATGAAAAATCGAAAACAAAGCTACAACTATTCGGGCTACAACACAACAAACCGCTCCTCTGCCCACGCCGCCAGGGGGCAAAATGAATCCCCTCCCCAAGTTCCGAACAAAGATAGCGGATGCCCGCCGCCAAGAGCCGTCAGGCGCAGCCCGGTCTCCGGAGTCGCATCCAATGCAATGCATTTGCCTTGCCCGTCTTTTAAAATAAATTCCGTTCGGAGATAACCGGGAACCATGTCGTCCAAAATGACCGGCATCCGGTACAGCCAGGGATTCGCCGCCAATGCCGTAGCATAAGCGACGGCAGCGGCCTGCAAGCCAGGGTATCCTTTGCCTTCCGGCACAAACGACTCCGCTTGTTGCATCGGCTGCGCAAGGGCGCGCAAGGGATAGGCAGAAGGAAAAAATACAACCTCGCCCGAAAATGCATCGCCCGCCGGCCATTGTCCCGGAAAGGGAGCATCGCCCCAGACATAGTCAAGCAGGAGCGCAAATTGACCGCTGTGCTGCCCGTAGAGCCATACCTGTCGGAACCGGAGTTGTTCCTCCTCCCCTACCGCGAGCCCTACCGCGAGCCACACATCGGAAACGCCGGGCAGCCCTTCCAAATCGTCTTTGCGTTGCGCCAGCCCGGCAGCGGAGAGCAAATCAACCTGTAAGCCAGGCGGCAAGCGATCCAGACGCCGGAATCCCTCCACGAGCAAAAACAACTCGCATACTTCAGCGAGGATGCGTTCGTGCGATGTAGCATTTGCCAAAAGCCTTAGCCGGCGGGCAACAGCGCCCAATTTGGCATCCGTCATGCGAGCGGCTATTTGTTCCCAATACGCCGGAGGGCGGCTCTCTGCGGCAGCGAGACCCTGCCGGATGAGGTCGCGCAGCCATGCGTCTAACTCATCTATACCGGCCGCCATGACGTCCAACCGATTATCCCGGTTTTTGGCTCTTTGCGCTTGTTTTTCAGGGGTATCTTCTTTCGGCGCTTTGCGCTTCCGGCGCGCTTCGCTCCATCGGGTCGCCCATTCGGGCATATCGTCAGTTATACGGAAATTGTCGGGGTAATTGTGTAAAAAAAGAAGCAACGCAAGCGCATGACGGCAGGGCTGCCTTTTCTGACCGCAGGAACAATGGAACGCCGTATCAGCCAGGTCCACTGCCGTTTGGTAAAATAGGCCGTCCTTTCCGCGGCAATCGCCCCATACAAGTTGCTCGTTGCCGGCAGCGCCTTTCCACAACGGCGGATGGGCCAGGCGGCGGGCGGCCTCCTTGCTGCGCTCGTCAGGGGCGAGTGCGAATATGCGATCGAGGGTCCAAATCAACATGGCGTTCAGCAGTTTGGAAACAGCAAATATATTCCTTAAACAAAACCCCCACCGCGAAACTGAATTCCGGGCGGGGGCTGTTATGACGTCTAAACTATGCCGGTTCTACTAATCTATTTCCTCTTCTTCCATTTGGGCATAATCCAATTCGAGTTCGTGCGCATTTTCTTTGTGCGTCACGATGTAGTTGTCTAAGTAGCGCGAGCCGGTACCGGCGGGGATGCGCTTACCGACGATCACGTTCTCTTTCAAGCCGTTGAGGTCGTCGCGCTTGGCGCCGATGGCAGCGGTGCTGAGTACTTTGGTCGTTTCCTGGAAAGAAGCAGCCGAAATCCAGCTATCGGTACCGAGCGAAGATCGTGTGATGCCTTGCAACATCGGGCTGGAAGTAGCCGCCACGGCGTCGCGGAAGGTCACCAATTTCTTGTCGTTGCGCTTGAGGAAGGAGTTCTCCTCCCGCACCTGGCGCAAAGTGACCAACTGACCGGCCTTCAAGCGGCCGGATTCGCCCGCGTCAATGATGAACTTCTTGTCGAAAATCCAGTCATTGGTTTCCAAGAAATCGTATTTCTCCACGGCTTCGCCTTCGAGGAAGTGCGTATCGCCGGCTTCTTCTATTTGTACCCGGCGCATCATCTGGCGCACGATTACTTCAATGTGCTTGTTGTTGATGGTAATACCCTGCGAGCGATACACCTCCTGTACGCCGTTGACCAAATACGATTGCACGGCAAACGGCCCTTTGATGGCGAGAATATCGCGCGGTGCGATGGTGCCGTCCGAAAGCGGCGTGCCGGCGCGCACAAAGTCGCCTTCCTGTACCAGAATGTGTTTCGACAAGCCGATGAGGTACTTGCGTTGTTGTCCGTCTTTCGCCACTACAGCTACCTCGCGGTTGCCCCGCTTGATCTTACCGAAGTTGACGACCCCGTCAATTTCCGAAACGATGGCCGGGTTGGAGGGGTTACGCGCTTCGAAGAGTTCAGTTACCCGCGGAAGACCGCCGGTGATATCCTGGATTTTACCCAACTTACGCGGTATCTTCACAATCTTCGTACCTGCTCTTACATCCGTACCATCTTCGATGGCAATGTAAGCGCCTACGGGCAGCGTATAGCTCTTCAGTTCTTCGCCGTCGGGGCTGACGATCTGAATAACCGGAACTTTCTTACGGTTCTTCGATTCAATTACCACTTTCTCTGCGAAGCCCGTTTGGTCGTCGCGCTCTACCCGGAAGGTAACGCCTTCTTCCACATCTTTGAACTTGGCAATACCGGGGTATTCCGAAACGATCATTGCGTTGAAGGGGTCCCACTCGCAGATGAGTTCGCCGCGATTCACTTCCTGACCGTTCTTCACATGCACCGAAGCGCCGTAAGGAATGTAGTGCGAAGCAAATTGTTTTCCGGTAGCGGGGTCCACGATTCGGATTTCACCGGTACGCGACAGCGCGATGTCCAACTGAGCGCCTTCATCGTCCACATATTCAGTGATACGCATTCCGTCGAACTCAATGATACCGTTGAACTTAGCAGTAATTTCCGATTCCGTTTTGGATACCGAAGCAATACCCCCCACGTGGAAGGTACGCAGGGTAAGCTGAGTACCCGGTTCGCCGATGGACTGTGCAGAGATGATACCCACGGCATCGCCCATTTCGGTGATGCGGCCGGTAGCGAGGTTGCGACCGTAGCACTTGGCGCATACGCCGCGCTTGGTTTCGCAAGTGAGTACCGAACGGATGGTGACCATCTCAATCCCTGCTTTTTCGATGTAATCCGCTTTGACAGGATCAATAAAATCACCGGCTTTCACGATCAATTCATCTTTCTCCGGGTGGTAAATATCGTGCAGCGAGAAGCGGCCTTCAATACGGGATGACAGCGGTTCGATCACCTTTTCATTGTCTTTCAACGATAAGGTCTCGATGCCGCGCAGCGTATTGCAGTCGTTCTCCATGATGACCACATCCTGAGACACGTCCACCAAACGACGGGTGAGGTAACCGGCATCGGCCGTTTTCAAAGCCGTGTCGGCAAGACCCTTGCGGGCGCCGTGTGTAGAGATAAAGTATTCCAATACGGAGAGTCCGTCGCCGAAGTTGGAGAGAATCGGGTTCTCAATGATGGCGCCTCCCGTGTCGCCGCTTTTCCGCGGTTTGGCCATCAGGCCGCGCAATCCGCACAACTGTTTGATTTGCTGCTTGGAACCGCGCGCACCGGAGTCGAGCATCATAAACACGGAGTTGAAGCCCTGTTTGTGTTGCGACAACTCCCGCATGAGCGAATCCGTGATGCGGTTGTCGGCGTACGTCCACTTATCAATGATTTGGTTGTACCGTTCGTTGTTGGTAATCAGACCCATGTTGTAGTTGTCCCACACTTCGTCCACTTCCGCCTGCGCCTCCACGAGGGTTTTCTCTTTGATGGAAGGCGTGATGAGGTCGCCGAGGTTAAAGGACAATCCGCCTTTGAACGCCCATGTAAAGCCGAGGTCTTTGATGTTGTCCAAAAATTCAGCCGTCACTTTGAAGTTGGTGCGGCGCAACACTTCGGCGATTACCTTTTTGAGGTTCTTTTTGGTGAGCAACTGGTTGATGAACGGCACGTCCTCCGAAATAGCCTGATTGAAAAGCACCCGGCCCGTGGTGGTGTCCACCAATTTGTTGGTCAGCACACCGGTTTCATCTTCCACATGCACCCGCACTTTGATGGGGGCATGCAAATCGAGCCGGCCTTCATTGAAGGCAATGAGTACTTCCTCCGAAGAGTAGAACTTGCGGCCTTCTCCTTTTACCGGGTTTTCCGGCGTGGACTTGCGCTCTTTGGTGATGTAGTACAAGCCCAATACCATGTCTTGCGAAGGCAGCGTCACGGGAGAGCCGTCCTGCGGGTTGAGCATGTTGTGCGATGCCAGCATCAGTACCTGCGCTTCCAGAATAGCCGATTGGCTGAGCGGAACGTGAACGGCCATTTGGTCGCCGTCGAAGTCGGCGTTGAAAGCGCCGCACACCAAGGGGTGCAACTGTATAGCTTTGCCTTCAATGAGTTTGGGTTGGAACGCCTGAATAGAAAGCCGGTGGAGCGTCGGTGCGCGGTTGAGCATCACCGGGTGGCCCTTGAGGATGTTTTCCAGAATTTCCCAAATCACCGGGTCTTTGCGATCTACCAACTTTTTGGCCGATTTCACAGTCTTTACGATACCGCGTTCGATGAGCTTGCGAATGACAAAGGGCTTAAACAGCTCCGCCGCCATCATTTTGGGAATACCGCACTCGTGCAATTTGAGCGTAGGTCCTACCACAATAACCGAACGGCCGGAGTAGTCCACGCGCTTACCGAGCAGGTTTTGGCGGAAACGCCCTTGTTTGCCTTTGAGAATATCGCTGAGCGACTTGAGCGCGCGACCGCCTTCCGCTTTCACGGCGTTGGATTTGCGCGAGTTGTCGAACAGCGAGTCCACAGCTTCCTGCAACATCCGCTTCTCGTTGCGCAAAATCACCTCCGGAGCTTTGATTTCCAAAAGTCGCTTGAGGCGGTTGTTGCGGATGATAACCCTGCGATAGAGGTCGTTGAGGTCGGAGCTGGCAAAACGGCCGCCGTCCAACGGTACCAAAGGACGCAATTCCGGGGGAACCACCGGCAAATACTGAATCACCATCCACTCGGGGCGGTTTTCCATTTGCAGTTGTCCTTCGCGGAAGGCTTCCACCACGCGCAGGCGCTTGAGAGCTTCCGATTTCCGCTGCTGCGAAGTCTCGTTGGCAGCCTGATAACGCAGGTCATAGGAAAGCTGATCCAAATCTAAGCGCATGAGCATATCGCGCACGGCTTCAGCACCCATGCGGGCGATGAATTTGTTGGCATCGGTATCCTCCAGGTTTTGATTATCTGCCGGTAAGGCCTCCACAATTTCCATGTATTCCTCCTCCGTGAGCAGGTCGTTGACCGATACGCCGTCTGCGCCGCCTTTAATGCCGGGCTGAATGACGACGTAGCGCTCGTAATACACTACCGACTCCAATTTCTTGGAAGACAGGCCGAGCAGGTAACCGATTTTGTTGGGCAAAGAACGGAAGAACCAGATATGCACCACAGGCACTACCAACTTGATGTGGCCCATGCGTTCGCGGCGCACTTTCTTTTCCGTGACTTCCACACCGCAGCGGTCGCAAACGATCCCTTTATAGCGGATGCGCTTGTACTTGCCGCAGTAGCATTCGTAGTCTTTTACCGGACCGAAAATCCTTTCACAGAATAACCCGTCGCGCTCCGGTTTATAAGAGCGATAATTTATGGTTTCCGGCTTCAACACCTCACCATAAGAGCGCTCCAGAATATCGTCGGGAGAAGCTAAGCTAATGGTGATTCCGTCGAAGTCGTTCTTTTGGGTCGGATTCTTTTTAAAAGGCATATTGCAAGCTAATTAAAATGATTTTGCTGATTGTTGATTCTGCACTTCCAGTCAGTGTGTGCGGCATCAATCGAATCTCACATCCAATGCGAGGCCGCGCAATTCGTGTATCAATACGTTGAACGACTCCGGAATATTCGGCTCCGGCAGGTTGTCGCCCTTCACAATAGCTTCGTAAGCCTTGGCCCGGCCCTGTATGTCATCCGATTTGATGGTGAGCAATTCCTGCAGGATGTGGGAGGCGCCGAATGCTTCCAGTGCCCACACTTCCATCTCCCCGAAGCGCTGACCGCCGAACTGCGCCTTACCGCCCAAAGGCTGCTGCGTAATGAGCGAGTACGGGCCGATAGAGCGGGCGTGGAGTTTGTCGTCCACCATGTGAGAGAGTTTCAACATGTAGATGACGCCTACCGTAGCCTGCTGGTGGAACCGGTCGCCGGTTTCGCCGTCGTGGAGGTAGGTTTGACCCAAACTGGGCAATTTCGCCTTCTGTATGTACTCTTCAATTTCAGCCTGCGTAGCGCCGTCGAAGATGGGCGTGGCAAATTTGACGCCCAACTTTTGACCGGCCCAGCCCAATACCGTTTCGAATATCTGGCCGAGGTTCATCCGCGAGGGTACGCCCAACGGGTTGAGTACAATGTCCACCGGCGAGCCGTCTTCCAAAAAGGGCATGTCTTCTATGCGCACAATTTTGGATACGATGCCTTTGTTGCCGTGGCGACCTGCGAGCTTATCGCCCACTTGCAGCTTGCGCTTTTTGGCCAGATATACCTTGGCCAATTTGAGCACGCCGGCAGGCAATTCGTCGCCGATACTGATGTTGAACTTCTCGCGCTTGTAGCGACCCACTTCCTCGTTCACCTTGATGCTGAAGTTGTGCAGCAGGCGGGCGATGAGTTCGTTGGTGTGGGTGTCTTCCGTCCAGTTGGCGTAGTCCACCGTGCCGTAGTCCAGTTCGCGGAGCAACTCAAACGAGTACTTCACGCCTTTGGGCACCAATTGCTCATTATAGATGGTGCGCAATCCCTGGCAGGTTTTGCCTTTCACCAACACTTGCAACTTATCAATGAGGATGGTCTTCAGCTCGTTGAGCGCAATTTCGTGCTGGTCGTCAAGCTTGGTGAGCAGGTCTTTTTCCTGCGCCTTTTGCTTGTTGTCCTTTTTGGCACGCGCAAACAACTGTTTGTCAATGATTACGCCGTTGATGGAGGGGGGCGCCTTGAGCGATGCATCTTTCACGTCGCCGGCTTTGTCGCCAAAAATGGCGCGCAGCAGCTTTTCTTCCGGTGTAGGATCAGACTCTCCCTTGGGCGTGATTTTACCGATGAGAATATCGCCTTCCTTCACCCATGCGCCGATGCGGACAATGCCGTTTTCGTCGAGGTCTTTGGTAGCGTCCTCACTCACATTCGGGATGTCGTTGGTCAATTCCTCTTCGCCGAGTTTGGTATCGCGCACATCCATCTCGAAGTGCTCAATGTGGATAGAGGTAAATACGTCCTCGTGCAATACCCGCTCCGACAACACAATGGCATCTTCGAAGTTGTACCCTTTCCAGGGCATGAAGGCCACTTTGAGGTTTTGCCCCAGTGCCAATTCGCCTTTTTCCGTAGCGTATCCTTCGCAAAGCACCATACCCGGATACACGCGATCACCCCGCTTCACAATGGGTTTGAGGTTGATGCACGTTCCCTGGTTGGTACTCATAAACTTGGTGAGCTTGTAGGTACGCCGGTTGTCTTCAAACGAAACCAACTGCTCATCCTCATTGCGGTCGTAGCGTATGATGATCTCGTTGGCGTCCACGTATTCCACAACCCCTTCTCCTTCTGCGTTGAGCAGCATCCGGGAATCAAGGGCCACTTTGGACTCCAAACCGGTACCGACGATGGGCGAACTGGGCTGAATGAGCGGCACTGCCTGACGTTGCATGTTGGATCCCATGAGGGCGCGGTTGGCGTCGTCATTTTCCAGGAAGGGAATGAGCGATGCCGATACCCCCACAATTTGGTTAGGAGCAACGTCCATGTATTCCACTTCAGAGGGCGTCAGTACGGGGAAGTCGCCGTGCTCGCGGCTCTTCACGCGGTCTCTTTCAAAAGCGCCGTTTTTGTCGAGCGGCGCATTGGCCTGAGCTATCTTGAGGAAGTCTTCCGCTTCTGCGGAGAGATACATCACCTCGTTGCCGTTCACCACCCCGTTTTCCACAGAGCGGTAAGGTGTTTCCAAAAAGCCCATTTTATTGATCTTGGCGTGTACGCAGAGCGTAGAGATCAAACCGATGTTCGGTCCTTCCGGCGTTTCGATGGTACAGAGGCGACCGTAGTGCGAGTAGTGTACGTCGCGCACCTCGAAGCCTGCGCGTTCGCGCGACAAACCGCCCGGCCCCAATGCAGAGATACGACGCTTGTGCGTGATTTCCGACAGGGGGTTGGTTTGATCGAGAAACTGCGACAACTGGCTGGTACCGAAGAAAGAGTTGATCACGGAAGACAGGGTCCGCGCATTGATCAAATCCACCGGAGTAAATACCTCGTTGTCGCGCACGTTCATCCGTTCGCGAATGGTGCGGGCCATACGGGCCAGGCCCACGCCGAACTGAGCGTACAATTGTTCGCCCACACTGCGTACGCGGCGGTTGCTCAAGTGGTCTATATCGTCAATATCGGCCTTTTGGTTCATGAGGCTCACCAAGTACACCACAATCGAAATGATGTCTTCACGGGTGAGTACCAGTACCTCGTCGCTGATATCGAGATTGAGTTTGCGATTGATTTTGTAACGGCCTACCTCACCGAGGTTGTAGCGCTTGTCGGAGAAGAAAAGCTTCTCGATGATGCCGCGCGCTGTTTCCTCGTCGGGCGGGTCTGTACCCCTCAACTGCCGGTAGATGTAGGTTACTGCCTCTACTTCGGAACTGGTGGGGTCCTTTTGCAAGGTGTTGTAGATGATGGAGTAGTCCTGATCAATATCCTCTTTTTGCAGAATGACCAGATCGCTCTCCGCTTCGAGAATTCTTTCGATGTTCTCTTCATCCAATACGACATCGCGCTCCAGAATGATCTCGTTGCGCTCAATGGTAACTACCTCGCCGGTATCTTCATCTACGAAGTCTTCCGTCCAGCTGCGGAGCACCCGCGCAGCGAGTTTCCGCCCGATGGCCTGCTCCAACTGATCGCGGGTAGCCGGCACCTCGTCGGCCAGACCGAATATGTCGAGGATGGCTTTGTCGGTATCGTAGCCGATAGCCCGCAGCAGCGTAGTAACGGGGAATTTCTTCTTGCGGTCAATGTAGGCATACATCACCGTGTTTATATCGGTGGCAAATTCCATCCAGGCGCCCTTGAAGGGGATGACTCTGGCCGAATAGATGGCCGTGCCGTTGGGGTGGAATGTTTGCCCAAAAAATACCCCGGGAGAGCGGTGCAACTGAGATACAATAACCCGCTCGGCGCCGTTAATGACGAATGTACCTTTCGGAGTCATGTAGGGAATGTTTCCAAGAAACACATCCTGCACGATGGTTTGAAAGTCAATGTGCTCTTCGTCGTTGCAAGAGAGCCGGAGTTTTGCTTTCAGGGGCACGCTATAGGTAAGCCCGCGCTGCATACACTCTTCGATGGAGTAGCGGGGGGGATCCACATAGTAGTCCAAAAATTCCAAGACGAAGATGCTGCGAGCATCCGTGATGGGGAAGTTTTCCTGAAATACTTTGTA
The DNA here is from genome assembly GCA_019638385.1 of Saprospiraceae bacterium. Taxonomy (GTDB): domain Bacteria; phylum Bacteroidota; class Bacteroidia; order Chitinophagales; family Saprospiraceae; genus UBA2329. The sequence goes on from JAHBTW010000002.1 coordinate 220,078, forward strand.
TAAACCTTCATTGCCCCGGTTTTCGGGAGTGGTTTCCAACTGAAAAAATTCCTGAAAGGATTTTAGTTGGATTTCAAGCAAATCAGGATGTGGAGAAGGGAATCTGATTTTGCCGAAGCTAAAGCGCTTTGCTTCGGCGGTAGGAACCATACCGTTTGATGCCATTTGCAAATTATATTTTATTCCCGGATGTATTATAATACCCTTTACGGGCAAAAGGTTCAACCTGTGTGAACGCTTAATCGAATCAATACCACAGACAACAATAGGCTTAGCGAATCGAAACCGATCCGCTAAGCCTCTTTGCGCCGGACCCCGGAACAATGAGTGTTCAAGGTTCGGGCCGGAGCAGCCTTGTTACTTGAGGTCAACGTCGGCGCCGATTTCAACCAAAGCGGCTTTGAGCGCTTCAGCATCTGCCTTCGGCATAGCCGACTTCAGCGTGCAAGGAGCGCCGTCCACCAATGCTTTTGCATCGCCGAGACCGAGTGACAACTTGTCTTTTACCAATTTGATGACCTGCAGCTTGTTAGCGCCAGCAGAGTTGAGTACCAAATCGAATTCTGTTTTTTCCTCTACCGGAGCAGCGCCGCCTTCGGCAGCCACGGGAGCAGCAACAGCAACAGCCGCAGCAGCCGGCTCGATGCCGTAATCGGATTTGAGAATGTCGGCGAGTTCGCTGACTTCTTTCACCGTAAGGTTAACTAACTGCTCTGCGAGGGCTTTGAGATCTGCCATTTTTCTTAAAATTTTGAGAAAGTGAAACGATAAAATTCTATTTATCGTGCGATTGAGCTTGGAAGCCTTATTGATTGGGCCGCCACTGCTCTCATGATGTTCATGCGAGCCGGCAGCCGGGTAATTACTGGGCTGCTTCGCCGCGCTCTTCGAGCGCTTTGACCAACCCTGCTATCGTTTGACCGCCCGAAAGGAGCGCGCTGATCACATTGCGTGCAGGCGACTGCAACAACATGAGTACTTCGCCGACTAATTCCTCCTTCGACTTGAGCTTGATAAGTATCTCAATTTGGTCGTCGCCCACGAATACGCTGCTGTCAATGTATGCAGCTTTCAACAGGGGGCGCTCATGTGTTTTGCGGAAATCCTTGATGAGTTTCGCGGGCGCTTTAGCCGATTCGGAAAACATGATGGCCGTAGGCCCGTGCAGAGAATCGTACAGCGCAGCGAAGTTGCGATCATCGGAGAAGGTTTCCATTGCTTTGCGGGCAAGGGTATTCTTCACCACCTGCAACTCGATATTGCCTTCGTGGCAAAGCCGGCGCAATTTATTTACCTGAGCCACCGTGAGGGTGGAGGAGTCGGTCAGATAGAAGGAAGTAGCTGTTTCGAGCTTCTCCCGCAACGCTTCTATAGCGTCCGTTTTTTGTGTCTTAGTCATGGCTTGGACGAGATTTAAAAAAACTAACGAATGGTTTTGGTGTCAACTTTAATCCCCGGGCTCATCGTGCCGGCTACACTTACCGATTTCATGTAAGTGCCTTTGGCCGAAGCGGGCTTGGCGCGTTGCAAAACGCCCAACAGCTCATTGGCGTTTTCCGCCAATTTGTCCGGAGAAAAAGAAACACGACCGATAGAAGCGTGAACAATACCGTATTTATCTACGCGGTAAGAAATTTTACCTTGCTTGATTTCCGCTACGGCGCCGGCCACGTCCTGAGTCACAGTACCCGTTTTAGGGTTGGGCATCAGCCCGCGAGGGCCGAGAATACGACCGATACGACCGACCTGCCCCATCACCTGAGGCATGGCGATGACCACATCCACATCCGTCCAACCGTCTTGTACTTTTTTGATGAGATCATCCAGACCGACGAAATCGGCACCGGCTGCTTTGGCCTCTTCCTCTTTATCGGGCGTACAAAAAACAGCTACTTTTTTCACTCTGCCTGTGCCGTGCGGCAACGCTACCGAGCCGCGAAGGGCTTGATCGGGTTTGCGGGGATCTATCCCGAGGCGAACGTGAATGTCAACAGAAGCATCGAATTTGGTGGTATTTACTTCCTTAACCAATTTCATAGCGTCTTCAATGGTGTAGAGCTTGTTGCGATCCACTTTGCTCTCCACCGCTTTCCTTTTCTTTGGTACTTTTGCCATTGTTGTAAAAGTTGGAGGTGCCAGCGTTCCGATTATTCATCGAAACTCCCTACCGGTGAAAAAAATTAATTTACTTCTTCGCTGCCCCAGGGCGGAGTGCCTTCTACGCGAAGTCCCATGCTGCGTGCAGTGCCGGCCACCATTCGCATGGCAGATTCTACCTGAAAGCAGTTGAGGTCGGGCATTTTATCCTCGGCGATTGCTTTCACCTGATCCCAGGTTACGGAGCCGACTTTGTTGCGGTTCGGTTCGGGTGAGCCGCCTTTGATCTTGGAAACTTCCATGAGCTGCACAGCGGCAGGTGCTGTTTTGAGCACAAACTCAAAGGATTTATCCTTGAACACCGTGATCACCACCGGAATAACCTTACCCATTTTGTCTTGCGTCACAGCGTTGAAGCGCTTGCAAAACTCCATGATGTTTACCCCTTTGGAACCCAATGCAGGACCGATAGGCGGCGCCGGATTGGCTTGTCCGCCTTTGACCTGCAGTTTTATAAAGGTTTCGATTTCCTTGGCCATTTTTTTTCGTTTTTACGATTCTCACGCCCAACTGCTTCAGGGAAGCGTTTTTTCCGGAAATACCGGTAAAACAAAAGCTGCCGGCGGGCAAATCAATTCTTTATTGTTGTCGTTACGATTGCTTTTCTACCTGCATGAAGTTCAGTTCGACTTCTGTGCCGCGACCGAAAATCTTCACAATGACCTTCAATTTTTTCTTCTCTTCATTCACCTCCTGAATATCGCCGATAAATTCGCTGAACGGCCCGTCAATAATTTTTATGGTTTCACCCACGATAAACGGTTCGATCAAAGATTCTCCGGCGTCCTGCGATTCGTCCACTTTTCCGAGCATCCGGTTCGCTTCGGCTGCTTTCATCGGCAAGGGCGTGTTTTTGCCGAGAAAGTGGATCACGTTGGGAAGATTGGCAATGGCCTGAACAATTTCCGGGCTAAGCCGGTCGGGGTCAGCTTCCAAAAGGAGATAACCGGGAAGTATATTTCGCTCGGAAATCACCTTTTTGCCGTTGCGTATCTTATAGACCTTTTCAGTGGGAACAATGACCTGAGTGATAAATTCAGTCCATCCCTCGCGTTGAAGTTCCTGATCGATACGCTCCTTGATCTTGCGTTCTTTACCGCTGATCACCCGCAATGAATACCATTTTTTTTCTTCAGCCATCGCTCAGGGAGGTTCTTAATTGCCGCTTGTGCCGTAAATAAACTGAGTCAGCAAATTGGAAGCTCCATCCATCAAAGAGATCACCGCCGTAAGGAGGAGAGAAGCGACCAATACCGCAACGGTATTGGACATGAGGCTGTTCCAAGTAGGCCAGGTCACTTTATGGACCAATTCATTATAGCTTTCCAGCAAGTACAACTTAATTTTTTCCATTTCGGATCTTCGTTTGCACGGGCAGCAGGACTTGAACCCGCAGCCTACGGTTTTGGAGACCGTCGCTCTACCAGTTGAGCTATGCCCGTAGGTTTGATCGCTAAAGGCGAAAGATTAAGCATCTCCAAAGAGACGCTTAATCTTCAAACCTTTGGTATTTTCAAGCAAATATTACTCGAGTATTTCAGTCACCTGACCAGCGCCTACGGTACGGCCACCCTCGCGAATAGCGAAACGCAAACCTTTCTCCATAGCGATGGTGTTCAGCAGCGATACTTCCATTGTTACGTTATCGCCGGGCATTACCATTTCAACTCCTTCGGGAAGTTTGCAGTCGCCGGTCACGTCGGTAGTACGGAAGTAGAACTGCGGGCGATAGCCGTTGAAGAACGGGGTGTGACGACCGCCTTCGTCTTTGCTAAGCACATACACTTCGCACTTGAATTTCTTGTGCGGCTTCACCGAACCGGGAGCACAAATTACCATACCCCGGCGGATAGCCTCTTTTTCAATACCGCGCAGGAGCAGACCGGCGTTGTCACCGGCTTCACCACGGTCGAGGATTTTGCGGAACATTTCCACACCCGTGACCGTAGAAGTAAGCGGCTTTTCGCCTTCTTTCAACATACCCACGATCTCAACGGGGTTGCCGGTATTGATCACACCGCGCTCAATACGACCGGTAGCTACTGTGCCGCGGCCAGTGATAGAGAACACGTCCTCTACCGGCATGAGGAAGGGCTTGTCAATGAGACGCTCCGGCTGAGGAATGTCATTGTCCACTGCCGCCATCAATTCGATAATGGCTTTTTCTCCATCTGGGTTGCCTTCAAGAGCCTTGAGGGCAGAGCCTTTGATAACGCTGGACTTGTCACCGTCGAAGCCGTACTGATCGAGCAATTCGCGCACTTCCATTTCCACCAACTCAAGCATCTCGGGGTCATCCACGAGGTCCACTTTGTTCATGAAAACAACAATTTTCGGCACACCGACCTGGCGCGCCAAAAGGATGTGTTCGCGCGTCTGCGGCATAGGGCCGTCAGTAGCTGCTACCACAAGGATAGCGCCGTCCATTTGAGCAGCGCCGGTTACCATGTTCTTCACATAGTCGGCGTGACCCGGACAGTCAACGTGTGCATAGTGACGGTTGGCCGTCTGGTACTCCACGTGCGCTGTATTGATGGTGATACCTCTTTCTTTCTCTTCGGGAGCAGCGTCGATGGAATCATAGTCCTTCTTTTCGGCGAGACCCTGTTGGGAAAGAACGTAAGTGATGGCAGCCGTAAGGGTGGTCTTGCCATGGTCAACGTGACCTATCGTACCAACGTTTACGTGCGGCTTTGTTCTTTGAAATTGCTCCTTAGCCATTGGTAGTTGATTTAGGATATGGTTTAAAAAGATTAAGATTCAACAAGTGAGCCAATGAAGGGAATTGAACCCCCGACCCCTTCCTTACCATGGAAGTGCTCTACCCCTGAGCTACATTGGCTTAAAATACTCCGGAGCCAAGCGTTTATCAACTCCGTCGAAAACAGGTCTGTTCCTGTTTTCTTTTAGAGCGGACGACGAGATTCGAACCCGCGACCCTCAGCTTGGAAGGCTGATGCTCTACCAGCTGAGCTACATCCGCATTTTGGTGTGGGGGTAATAGGATTCGAACCTATTCAGGCGTAGCCAACAGATTTACAGTCTGCCCCGTCTCTCCAACTTCGGCGCACCCCCGATAAACGATCGTGTCAACAATTTTAAAATACCTTGCTCGTCAACCCCTCCACTATCCCTTCGGCGCTGAGCCAGTGGAGGGACTCGAACCCCCGACCAGCTGATTACAAATCAGCTGCTCTACCAACTGAGCTACACTGGCTTAATTTCCGATATGCATATAACGGAGCCGTTGCCTGCCTCAACAGGCGAATTTTGTTCTTGCCCGGCCGAAGGTTGAAGCGAATTGTTTTTCAAACAAGGTTTGAAACCTTTGATTTGCAATACTTAACACATTGAAAACCAGTTTGATTTCTTTCTTTTTGGAACTTTTCCCGAAAAGCGATTGCAAAGATACAATGAACTCCCCGAATTATCCAAATGAAAAAAATAAATTTTCTTCGATCTCGGAAAAATATTTTTCCACATCCCGAAACAGGGTGGAACGAGCGGCAAACAAGGGTTTTTAACAAAAAATTCCCAGGCATCCGCACTGCCTGGGCGTCAGAGCACTGACAAAATAGCCGCGAACTTTGAGCCGCGAGCTTCGAGTTTATCCAATACGGACACTCATAGCTCGCAGCTCAAAGCTCGCAGCGCTTCACTGCTAATTTATGGCTTAGGTTCCTTTACCTCCACCTCATAGCCGAATATGTCTTTGAGTTTCAGCTCCATCAATTTCCCATAAGGGGCGAGCGCGTCCAAGTCCAATCGCTTTTTAGAGCCGATGAGCCGCATCGTCCAGGTCTTTCCGGCAAACCGGTCGGCGTGGAATTTTTTTATGTCGGCCAGCGTGATGCCCTCTACTGCATTGTAAATATCGCGGCGCACATCGTAGTCAAGGCCGAGGCGTTGAGCATTTTGGTAATTAAACAAGATACCGGTTTTGGTGATGCGGCTCGTTTCAATGCCTTGTTTGATGGATTGTTGGCCGACCGACCATAGTTTTTCCGATTCGGGCATTTCGTTCAGCAGCGCTGTGACGGCCGTCATGGCGTCGGGCAACTTGTCGGCTTGGGTGCCTACATAAAAAAGGGCGCTGAATGGCATGTCTTTTTTTCCCGGCCGGGAAAAGCTCGAAAACGCAGAGTAAGCCAGCGCTTTAGACTCGCGAATGTCCTGAAACACAACCGAGCCCATGCCGCCGCCATAGTATTCGTTGAAGGCACTCACCATCGGCAGGAGCTTGGCATCGAAGGGATCGTCCCAGCGCTGCAGGGCAATTTCGGATTGCACCATGTCATAGTCCGTATAATATATGACGCTTTCTGACGGATACACCGGTTCGTACTTTTTCTCCGCCGGGTAATCATTGAGTTTGGAAGGCGTTTTGTGTTGCTTTTTGAGTTGAGCCGTTACCTCTTTGAGATTCTTCGGCCCATAGTAATAAACGCGGTGCTTGAACTTGGGCAGCGATTGAATGATGCCGGTTAGCTCTTCTGCCCGGATGCTGCGCAGTTCGTCGTTGCTCAACACATCATTGAAAGGATTCACCGGCCCATAAGCCACATAGGAGCTAATCCCCTGAAAAATAGCTCTTCGGTTGAGTACGGCATCACTGCGTTCTTTGATCTTGGCGGCGATCATCTTGTCTAAAGCCTCCTGATCGGGTTTGGGATCGTTGAGCAGCGACTCCAACAGCTTCACGGCCGGCTCAAAATTTTCCTGTAACCCGGAGAGCGACACATATACCTGATCGCGGCTGCTGAAAATATTGAGGTTCACCGCGAGCTTGTACAGTTCCTTATTAATGGCCTCATTGTTCATTTGTGAAGTGCCGATGAGTTGGAGGTAAGAAATGGCCAGCGGTAGTTTTTTGTTGTGGTTCTCGCCCATATCGAGCACATAGTAAAGCGTAAAGAGATCGTTGATGCCGTTCTTGACGCTCCACACCGGCAGCTCTTTTTTGAGACGTGATTTCTGAATGTCTTTATTATAGTCAAGAAAAACCGGCGACAGCGGCTTGGAGGGCGCCTCCACGATGCTGCGCAAAAAGTCGGATTGTGCGTCGCGATTGACTTCTACCGGGCTGATTTCGGGCTTCTCCACTTTGAGCGCATCGGGGTCTTCTCCCGTCTTTTTATATACTACGGTGTAGTTGTTGCCAAACCACTTATTGGCAAAATTGACCACATCCTGTTTGGTGATGCGGCTCATGTTGCCTAAGCCGGCGAGGTATTCCGACCAGGGTTTGCCAACCACAAACTGATCGTGCAGTACGAAAGCCATATTGATCGGGCTTTCCTGTTCCTGTATGCGCTGCACTTTGAGGTTGTTGACGGTAGCCGGAATGAGGTCTTCGTCAAAATTGCCTTTTTTAAGATTTTCGACTTCGGCGAGGATCAGGTCTTTCACCTGCTGTAAGGTTTGCCCTTCGAGCGGGCGGCCTCCAAAATAGTAGATACCGTAGTCCTTGAGCAGATAATTGAACCCGTAGCCTTCCAGCAACAATTGCTGTTTGACCAAATTTTTATCAATAAGACCACTTTTCCCATTGTATAGAATGGAGCTGACCAGATCGGCTACTACGGCTTCTTTGGAGAGCGCATTGGGCATTACAAATCCAATGGCCACGCTTTCTTCATCCGGGGTGGTCACGGTGATTTCCTCTGTTTTCGTTCGGGGGGCTTCGGGGTCGAAGCGGAAAGGCGGTGTCGGCTTGTTTTCCCAATCGCCGAGGTATTTGTCCACCAGTGCGATGGTTTCGTCGGGGTTGAGGTCGCCGGCGAGAATGAGCGCCATGTTGCCGGGCACATAGTATTTGTGGTAATAATCGCGAATGGCCTTGAGGGAGGGGTTTTTCAGGTGCTCAATGGTACCGATGGTGGTTTGGGTTCCGTAAGGGTGTTTTTTAAAGAGGCTCGCAAACATGGATTCAAACACCTTATTGCCTCCGTTGTCGAGGCTCATGTTTTTCTCTTCATACACGGCTTCCAACTCGGTGTGGAACAGACGCAGCACCGGATTGCGGAAACGCTCATCCTGCACGGCCAGAAAACGCTCCAGGTTATTGGAGGGGATGTTCTCCATATAAGTGGTGTTTTCAAACGAAGTGAAGGCATTGGTCATGTTGGAGCCGAGAGAAGACATCATTTTGTCGTACTCATTGGCAATAGCGTAGGTCGCGGCAATGTTCGACACAGAGTCTATCTGCCGGTAGATGTGCTTGCGGGCATCGGCATCTACGGTGCGGTTGTAGCGCTCATAGAGGGCTTCGATGTGGTCCAGATGCATCTTCTCTTTTTCGTAATCCAACGAGCCGAAGCGGTCGGTGCCTTTAAACAGCATGTGCTCCAGGTAGTGCGCCAGGCCGGTGTTGTCGGCAGGGTCGTGCTTGCTGCCGGCCTTGACGGCAAACAGCGTCATAATGCGCGGTTCCAACCGGTTTTCAGCCAGAATGACCGTGAGGCCGTTTTTGAGGGTGTAAAACCGCACGCCGGAGGGGTCGTTCTCCACTTCCTGCCAGGTGTAGCGGCCGTCGGCGGAGTTCTTGGTAACGGTTTTGAAATTGGATTGGGCCGTCACAGCAATGCTTGTCAACAACAAAGCTGTCAATAATGTAACAGTTCTTCTGAGCATAATTTTAGTGGGTTGATGATGAAATATATCGAGATAACGCATCAACGCCGGGAAAGAAACATTATTCCATCACGCTGTGAGAAAAGGCATAGAGCAGAGAGCAAAGGGCATAGAGCAGGGGGCAGGGCCTCCGCCGAAACTCATGGAGCGCAGGCGGAATCCCGATGAACGCAGTGAAATCGCAGTGTATAGGAACCGGACGTTACGCCGCTTTTTTGATCCGAAGTTGATCCACTTGCTGCCATACGCCGCCGTTATATACATTCTGTACGCCTTGCGCCTGAAGAAAAGCGGCGGCCTGACCGCTGCGGTTGCCCGACACACAAAACAAAATGAGCGGCTTGGACATGCTTTTGAGTTCTTCCAATTTGTAAAACACTTCGCCCAGCGGGATATTCACCGAGCCGGGCACATGGCCCATAGAGAATTCCCAGGTTTCGCGCACGTCTATCAAAGTGGCATTGGGGTCGTTGATCAAGTCTTTCAGATTCATCGCTTGTAGTCGTTTTTTGAATTATTGAAAATAACGGCACAAAGGTAAGTGGTACCCGAGGCCGGCGTCAGTGACGGGCATCACAATCCGCTAAGCCAGCAATTTCAACAAATACTCTCCGTAGCCGCTTTTGAAATATTTGTGGCCCAGGCGCTCCAATTGTGCTGCATCTATAAAACCCATTTCATACGCTACTTCCTCAATACAGCCGATTTTCAGGCCCTGCCGGTCTTCGATGACTTCGATAAACTGACCGGCCTGCATGAGCGACTTGTGCGTGCCGGTGTCCAACCAGGCCACGCCCCGGCCGAGCACCTCTACGTGGAGTTTGCCCTGCTCCAGATAGTATTTGTTCACATCCGTGATTTCGTATTCGCCGCGCGCGCTGGGTTTCAGGTTGCGCGCCACCTCCACCACAGAGTTGTCGTAGAAGTACAACCCTGGCACCGCGTAGTGCGATTTGGGCTGCGCCGGTTTTTCCTCAATGGAAAGCGCTTTGAAATGTTGGTCGAACTCCACCACGCCGTAGCGTTCTGGGTCGGCTACCTGATAGGCAAAGATGACGCCGCCGTCGGGTTGTGTGCTCGCCTGGAGTTGCCGGTCGAGACCCGCGCCGTAAAAGATATTGTCGCCAAGGATGAGTGAGGCGTTATCGTTGCCGATGAAATCGGCGCCGAGTACAAAGGCTTGCGCCAAACCGTTGGGGACGTGCTGCGGCACATAGGAAAAATGGCAGCCGATTTCGCTGCCGTCGCCGAGTAGTTTTTCAAAGTTCGGCAAGTCGTGGGGCGTGGAAATGAGCAGGATGTCGCGGATACCCGCCGAGAGCAGCGTGGAAAGCGGATAATAAATCATCGGCTTGTCGTACACCGGCATCAGTTGCTTGCTCACGGCCATGGTGAGCGGGTAGAGCCGGGTACCGAGACCGCCGGCGAGAATGATTCCTTTCATGCGTTTGATCCAATTTGAGGAGGCAAAGTAAGGAAATTCCTCGCCGGCGAAATCAAAAAACCCTACAATTGCGTGATCGTCAGGTTCACTTTGTAGTCCTGGGGTTGTATGGTCGTGGTGGAAACGGGATAAGGCGTCACCTCGTTCATAGTGACGAGATAAGCGCCCACCGTCACCTGATTCTCATTGTTCTCGGAGGAGAGCGTCACCGTTTGCGGAGCGCCGTCGAGTTCAATTTCCAATGTAACGATGATCCGGCCGGCCCACACGCAGGTCACGTCCGAGGGGCAACGCGAGTCTTCTACCACGCTGGTAAATGTGGCCGCCAGCGCGCCGCAGGTACAGTCGTTGCGTTCGCCATGCTTTAATTCAAACGATTCGCCGAGGTTGAAACCGCCGTCGCTCTTTTTGTCGCAGGATGCGGCCATAGAGAGAAGGGCTACGATTAATGTAAATAAGATAGTTTTCATGATGACTTTTTTGATGAAGACCGTATAATAGTGAAAAAGGTTGGTTTACAAGGAAAAAACAATCAGCGTGGCCCGATATTCATTTGGCTCAATCCCTCTGAAAGGTGGTGGCAATGGAGTCACCTGTCTCAGTTTGATCTGATAGTCGCCAACGATCACCGGCTCTAAAGCAGAAGACGACAATTCTATTTCGCGCAGCTCGCCGGCGGTTTCTGCTTTCAGCAGGATGACCACTTTTTCAAAAAAAGGAAACTCACAAATCGCTTGCTGAGGACAGCGGGAGTCCTCTACCACTTCGAGAAAAGTAATCGCGAAGTCCCCGTTCACACAGGTCGCACGGCCCCCATAAGGCAGTTCAAAAAATTGATCCAGCGCAAAAGTGACGCTTATTGCTTCCTTATCGCAAGCTGCTGCGAGCGCCAGGCAGCAAAGCAGTGATACGATTTGAAGGTACGCGCACATTTGAAGAGCTTTCATGGTTGCGGCTTTTGTAACAGAGGGAAAGACGCCAATCACCGCTGTGCCGGTTGGGATTCCGAGCTGAAAAACTTTGTTTTAGACGGGCCTTGAGATTTCACTCCGCTCCGCCGAAAAGTCCAAAAACGAATACTGCCGCTCTAACTCTGCCATGTCGGCCAATGTGCGCTCCACGAATGCCCGGTGCGCCGGCGATTCGGGGTGAAAGGGTCGGTGCGCCGCTGCGGTTATCAGTTTTTGAACGGCTGCTATGATGCGGCGGGTTTCCTCTGTGAAATAACTGCCGGCAAATTGCTCCCAAATATAATCTATGGCGGCGAGCGAGGGATGTACCATATCGGCCTCGTAGAAGCGGTAGTCGCGCAGGTCGTCCATGAGCAGCTCATAAGCCGGGAAGTAGCGGGCAAAATCGTGGCGACGGCAGAGTTCTTCCACCGCCAACACCAGGGCGGCTTTGCTGCGCTGGTTCTCGACAAAGCCCTCGCGCAGATGCCGCACCGGACTCACCGTGAGCACGATGCGCAGATCGGGGCTTTCGCTTTTCATTTGTTCAAAAACCGGCGAAAGGCAATCCGCGATTTCTGAAACGCTCATGCGCCGCCGCTCGAAGGTATCGCCCGGCAACTTGTGGCAGTTGGCCGCAATGCGTCCGGTTTTTTGCACCACAAATACACCCGCCGTACCCAGCGTGAGCAACAGGCGGTCGGCCTGCCGCAACGCAACGGCGCCATCCCGCAGGTCCGAATTTATTTTATCCAATGCCTGCTCCCGGTCGGGAAAACTGTAGCGGCCGTGGTGATCGAAACTGTGCCACAAACCCTGATGCTGAAACAGATCGCCGGCCTCGTAAGACCTGCCGGAACGCAGCCGCTCCAAAGCTGCGGCAATGGAAGCCGGATTGTACAATATGCCGAAAGGATTGAGCGCCGTTTTGAACTTATACGCCTGTAAGCGCCCGCCGATGTGCTCTGTAAAACAAGAACCGATCGCCACTATGCTATTGCGGTGGCTGATGGTACAATCGGCAGCGCCGATCTCAAAGACGGTGCGAAATGAAGGCATTTTTTTTGAATCAGGCATGCTCTTTAAACAGCTCAAAGCAGTAGTGGATTTTTTTATTCCGAAAATCGGGCGGAATGGTTTTTTCGCTGATGTCGGTGATACGGGCGCCACCCCAGATGCGGTCGGGGTCGAGGCGAAACTTGCGGAAGTTGGTGGAGAAAAACAGCGTACCGCCGGGCCGGAGGCGTTGCAAACAGCGGTTGATGAGGTAGGGATATTCGGTTTGTATGTCGAATGCGTAGCGCATGCGTTTGGAGTTCGAAAACGTCGGCGGGTCGAGCACGATGAGGTCGTAGGGGTCCTCTTCGGGCGAGTCGCGCAGCCAGGTCGTCACGTCGGCTTGCAAAAAGCGGTGGTTGGGGTCTTCGAGTTCATTGAGGCGGAGGTTGTGCCGCGCCCAGTCGAGGTAGGTGGCCGACATATCTATCGTGGTGGTGGCGTTGGCTCCGCCGGCAGCGGCATGCACCGTGAAAGCGCCGGTGTAGGCAAACAAGTTGAGCACCGACTTGCCCATTGAGCGCTCGCGCACCATGCGTCGGGTCGGACGATGGTCAAGAAAGAGGCCGGTATCCAAATAGTCGCTCAGGTTTATCTTGAAGTTCAGCCCGTCTTCCTGCACCACCAATTCGCGTGCCAACAGGGCCTGCTTTTCGTATTGCGCCGTGCCCTTTTGGCGGCTCCTCGATTTGAAATAAATATCCTCGTGCGCAACCTCCAAAGTGTCGGCCAATATTTGGCGACAGCCGGAACGCCATATTCGGTACTCCTCCTCGTCGAGCGGGTGGTCGCGCTGATACTCGGCCACATGCAGGCAGTTGTCGTAGCGGTCCACGGCGAGCGGAAACTCCGGTATGTCGGCATCATACACGCGATAGCAGGTGATGCCCTCGCGGCGCGCCCACTTACCGAGGTGCCGTTGCATCTTGGCAAGGCGATTGGCAAACATTTGAAAATCGGGAAGCGGCATATTTAATCAGGTTGATTTGAGGGGTGGGCGAGTGAAGGGCTGACTGCGAGTCAGCCCTTCACTAAGCCGGTAAGACAATGTATTTAGTCTATTAGCAGGGGCTTCAAATCGCCGTTGGGGGCCACCATGTAGTACAATTTTTTGGTCGGTTGGATTTTGGGCGGGAAGGTGAAGCGGACGACCAGATTGTACGAATATTGAATGACCGGCTCCAGTACTTCGGGGTTGATGATGATGTCGTAATCGTTGGAGGGCACGGCATTGTAGAAGCGCGACACGGGTTTGTCGGCTACGCTCACAGCGCTGCTTTTGTCTATTTGTTCAAAAGACTGCGTACTGTACGCCTGATACGTTTCGTAGCGATTGCCGGGAAAAGCCACCCAGGTGTTTTCGCCGGCGATCTGATAGGCGCTATCTAACGGGATACCCGCTGCGCGGAAGTCGTCGCGGATTTGGGCGAGATAGGCAAAACTCTTCCGGCGCAGTTCCTCGTAAGTAGCAGTGGGATCGGCGTCGAAGTAGTCCACCTTTACCAAGTCGTAAATTTCCTGCGCCGCGGCGGCGGTCACCACGCGATCCAAAATAGAAGGATCGGTGTATCGAATGTGTACGTTTTTCTGGAGTTCAAATCCCTTAGGCACTTCGGTATAGGTCTTTTTGCTGAAGAGTTTTTTGGTGGCGTCTATCTCGTATTTGGGCAGGAAATTCACCATGTCCACATATACGTCTTGATCGGGCACGCCGAGGGCTTTCACGCCGGTGGTGAAGGCGGCGAGGCGGTTGTTGAGCAGGGTATTAGCTTCTTCGGTAGTCTTTCCGAGTTGCACGATGCTGAAAACCGCCACATAAGATGCGGCTTTCTTGTTGTGCAGGGCGTTTATTTTGACCTCCATTACATTATCGCCGAGGATGCGCGCCGATTTGGCTACCGAGAGATAGCGGGCGTTTTGTCCCGGGTCGAAATTGGAATACTGCATGTAGTTGCCGGCGGCCTGCCCATGAAGCGAAGCGGTGCATAGTGCTGTCGCAAACAGAGAAAGTAAAAGGCGTTGTGGTATCATGTTGTTTTTTTTAGCTGCGAGTTATGAGCTGCGAGCTGCGAGTTGCGCGCTTTGAGCTGTGAGCACAAGTTTACAACTTTCAAATGAAAATGAGTATTCGTTCCGGAAAAATACATCCTATCCAACCCTTTCAACGTCGTTAGCCGCTCTCTTTCTTATGGTGTTGTGTAAAGAGGCAAAGCGCAAAAGGAGCAAAGCGGAATTTGTTTTAGACAGGATTTCAAACCGGGACATCCTGGTTTCGGCATCGCTCAATGTGGCACTCGGTGCATCGCCTCTTGCCTTTTGCCAATTTGCCCCTTGCCTTTTGCCAATTTACCCTTTTACGTCCCCCTTCTCGCCTTCGCCGTCACTTCCTTTATAAACGCCTCTTTCCCGTCGGTGTAGGCATCCCGGTCGTTGGGATACGTTTGTAATAATTCTTGTTTCAGCGTTTCATACGCCCGCAGGGTTTCCGGATGTTGGATGAGATAATCGCGAAAATACAACTCGTCCCAATCGCCGGGATAGCGCACATGCAAATGATATGCTTGCCCCTCAAATCCATTGAGCGTGTATCCTTTTACAAATACCATGTGCGGCGCGGGTAGCTCCGGGCGAGGCAGGCAAATGTAATCCAAGCGCTCCAGCCGCTCCACGATCATAGAATCTGCTATACTTTCCGGCACTTCCAATAAAATGTCAATGGTCGGTTTGGCGCGCAATCCGGGAACGGCCGTGCTGCCGATATGCGCGATACGAACGATGTTTTCAGCGCCCAAAATCGCTTCGATACCGGCCCGCTCTGCCTCATAAATGGCCGGCCAGTCCCGGTCAGGTTCCGAAATGATGATCGGGAAAAGCTGCCCGAATTCGGGCCGCGTGAGTGCTTGCAATGGATGGTTCATGTTGGCAAAAATAAAAACTTCCCAACAAGTACCGTTAATCCGGCGCTTTCGTTTGGTGAACTTCCTCCTCCGAAATCGGGGCGCTTTCCGGCTTTCGCAAAACGCGAATCAGCCAGTACAACACCGGCAACACCACGAACGAAGGCAGCAGCAGCGTAGAAAAATCGAGCCGCTGTTCTGCCGCGTCCAAATCTGTTTTAGCAAAATACTGCGCCAGTACCTGAATGCCGTTGACGGCAAAATGACCCACGATGGGCGCCCACAGGCTGCGCGTCCAATAAAACAAATATCCCAACGCAGCGCCGAGCAACAGTCGCGGCAGAAAACCCGCAAACTGCAAATGAATGAGGCTGAACAGTATCGCCGTGAGCCAGATAGCCGTGACCGGCTTGCCCAACCACCGCGATGTTTGCTGCTGCACCACTCCGCGAAACAACAACTCCTCCCCTACCGCCGGCGCTACCCCGATGACTAACAGGTTGAACAACAACTCAAAAGGACTGTCCATCACGAGCAACGCCTGGATGATACCGCCGGTACGCTCTTCCATGCCGGCCAACAGTTCGGGCAGCGGCAGTTGTTTGTTGAGCCAGTAGGCCAGTTGCACCAAAGGCAACGATAACAGCATGACCCCCACCGCAGCGGCTAATTTAGCCCCGGAAGGAACCCGGCTCAAGCCGAGCCATTCCGACCACTCCCGCCGATACAGCCAGGCCGCTACGGCCAAAGGCGGCATGGAAAAAGCAAAAATATGGCTGATGAGATTGGCGCCGCGCAGGATGTTGCGATGGCGCAAGGTGTTGTCATCCGTGATGCCGGCCATAGCCGCGTCCAGATCGAAACCGAGCAGATACCCCGACAGCAAGGTAAGCAAGCCGCCGAACAGTAGCCCGAACAGCACGGTCATCAGCGTAAGGCCCAGCACGGTGAACGGCGACGCCCAGTGTCCGGGCGGCAAATATGGCGGTTGATCCTGAGGGACGGGCGGCGTCATTATGACTTCAATTGCAGTGACGCGGAGTTGATACAATACCGAAGCCCGGTGGGCGCAGGGCCGTCTGGGAAGACGTGTCCGAGGTGGGCGTCGCACACATTGCATTGCACCTCCACTCTGCGCATACCGAAGCTGTCGTCGCTAATATATTTGATGGCATTGGCCTGCACGGGCACGGTAAAAGAAGGCCAGCCGGTTCCACTCTCAAACTTCTGCCGGGAATCGAATAGCTCCGTTCCGCAGCAAACGCAGGCGTATAGTCCGGCCTCATGGGCCTCACAGTATTCGCCCGTCCAGGGGCGTTCTGTGCCGTGTTCGCGGGTCACGCGGTACTGCTCTTCGCTGAGCTGTGCGCGCCACTCCTGCTTTGTTTTTTCCACCCGGCGTTCCGGGGGCAGGTTGCCGTTGCCGGCCAATGCCGTCACTTCTTTCCAATTCATACCGCCGGACTCAGTCTGCCCAGATTGTACAATTGCGATCCATGCGCCTGCAAAGCACTGCGGAAAGTCGGCAATTCGTAATACGGCAAGCCGAATTCCTGAGCGGTATCTTTCACGATGGAAGAAATCTTTTTGTAGTGAATGTGGCACACATTCGGGAACAAGTGGTGCTCCACTTGGAAATTGAGGCCGCCGACATACCAGCACAGGAGGCGGTTGGTGGGCGCGAAGTTGGACGTAGTGAGCAATTGGTGAATGGCCCAGGTATTTTCAATATTGCCTTGATTGTCGGGGAGCGGATATTCCGATGAGGGCACGACATGTGCCGGTTGGAAAACCATAGCCAGAATGAGACCCGAAATGAGGTGCATGAGAATGAAGCCCGAAAGCGTCACCCACCAGGCTACCGGCGAAAGCAACAAGGGGAGTACCAATGCGTAACCGTAATAAAATGTTTTGGAAGCAATCAGTTCCGCCATAATGCCTTTGTACGTTCTGCCCTGCGCCTCAATGATGCCGTCGTTTTTCCAGCGGGCGAGCTGGCGAAACTCCTTCATCGTAATCCAAAGGATGGTCATCACAGAATACAAAACCCAGGCGTAGATATACTGATAGCGGTGGTGCTTGTAGAGCGGTTGATGCGGAGAGAAGCGCAGTACTTTACGCGATTCGATGTCTTCATCAAAACCCTCTACATTGGTAAAAGAGTGGTGCAGGACGTTGTGCTGGAGTTTCCAGTTCATAACGTTGCCCCCCAACAGGTTGAGCGAATAGCCCAACAAGGCGTTCACCTTAGGATTGCGCGAGTACGAACCGTGGTTGGCGTCGTGCATAACGCTCAGGCCGATGCCCGAAACGCCTAAGCCTGCCAGACACCACATAAGGATCACCATCCAGGGGTGTGTTACCGTAGCGGTAACGATGAGTAAATACGGAATGAAATAAAACGCCAACATAGCAATTGTCTTAATGATCATAGCGGCGTTGGCATGCCGGGAAATGTTCTTTTGGACGAAGTAGTCGTTGACGCGGCGGGTCAACACAGAATAGAAATCGCCCGTCTCCGGCTTGGAGAATTTGATGATACCTGCTTTCATTGAAATTAATGTTTAAAACTTGAAATACCGATTAAACCGAAAGTGCCAAATTTTGAGACCCCCGGCTGTCTATCCGCCGGCAAAGGTAGAGCTTTTCACCGTACGTTTTCTACTTTACTCGTCTTCGGAATCTTTCCTGGGTTTTATGACATTCAGCTTACCATCCTCGCCGTATAGCTCCCGCGATTTTTTGTTGTAGGCGATCGCTGCTTCTTCGGCCGTGGCAAACATGCCGAGATGAACGGATTTGCGATTGATGGAGATCACCGCCCGGTAGCGATTGTTTTCCTGGTACACGCCCGTATAGCCCAAATGGCTGCTGCTTTTCCGTTTGCGGCTGGCCACCGACCGCGAGCGATACACTAAATTCTCCAGGCGACAGTCGAGCTTGTTGCCGTTGCGGGCGCCCACGAGATTGTGCTCCGGCGTTTTGGTCTGAAAAAGAAATTTCTCAGCCACCAACTTGTGTAAATAAATGGTTTCGGTCTTGAACGTGCCGTCTGCTTTTTTCCATGTTTTTTGGAAAACGGCACAACCGCTGGAGTGGCACCTCAGGTTTTGGATGAACTCAATTTTGGCCAGATAAGGGTCATTGATGAGCCATTCATAGACGTGGTCATCCAACAAGACCTCGTCTTCCGTGTTTTTTAATTTTACTTTGTAGAGCACAACATCCCAATTTTGATAAGGTTAAACAACAAGCCCGGTTTGTTAAAATGGGATTCAACACTTATTAATGTAGGGATTATGAAAGGACTGCCGAAGCCGCGTCCGCGAAGAAGGGCGAAGTTAGGATTTTATTAGGCTATTTTTCGCCCCGGTCGGCAATAAATTCATTTCTTTTTACTTTCGCCCGAAAACTTTTACATCCTTATCTGCCTTGAACAAGCGTGAAGACAAATATTATGACCCGCGATGAACGCTACATGCTGCGCTGTTTCGATCTGGCCGTTCTCGGCGCCGGGCGCACCTCGCCCAACCCCATGGTCGGGGCTGTACTCGTGTATGAAGACCGCATCATCGGGGAGGGGTTTCACGCCCGCTACGGCGCTTCGCACGCCGAAGTGAACGCCGTTACTTCCGTTCCCGCTTCGCTGCGGCATCTTATCCCAAAATCCACCTTGTATGTGTCGTTGGAGCCGTGTTGCATCACCGGAAAAACCGGCCCTTGTACCAACCTCATCCTCGAACAAGGCATCCCCCGCGTGGTGGTGTCCTGCTTAGACCTCAGCCCCGGCGTGGCCGGACGCGGCATAGCGATATTGCAATCGGCAGGGGTGGAAGTCACGCTGGGGGTGTTGGAAAAAGAGGGCAAACACCTGAGCCGGTTTCGCAATCACTTCGTCACCCGGCAGGCGCCTTATGTTATTTTGAAATATGCCGTGACGCCTTCCGGGCAGTTTGCTCCCACCGGCAACCTGCAATCCTGGATCACCGGTCCGCTGAGCCGCCGCTTTACCCACCGCCTCCGCAGCGAAACCGACGCCATTCTTATCGGCGCCCGCACCGCCGCTATTGACAACCCTCAATTGGACAACCGGTACTATTTTGGCGCAAGTCCGCTGCGCATTGTGCTGGACCGCCACCTCGCGCTTCCCGACAACCTCCACCTCTTCGACGGCGCCTCCCCTACCCTCGTCGTCAATGAACTGAAAAGCGAAAAAGACACTGCGCGCAAGGTGGAATACCTCCATATAGATTTCGGCGAAGGGTTCCTGCCCAGATTGCTCGGCGAACTGCACCGGCGCAAAATCAGCACCCTGCTGGTGGAGGGCGGCGCGCGCCTCATCCGCTCATTTTATGATGCCGGGTTGTGGCAGGAAGCCTATATATATACCGGAAGCGTGGATTTTCCGGCGGGCATCGCCGCGCCGCAATGCCCCGGCGAATGCGTCGAAACCTTTGTCATCGGCGGGGATACGCTTCGACTGTATCGCCCTCTTTCCTCCGAATGACCGCTCTCGTTAGCACAAAGAGCCGTACATTCGGGGTTTGCTGTTAAACTTCATTTAAAGTGAGCAACCCTCACCATACTTGGATGCTCTTGTTTGTTTGCCTAATCATACCTTTGCACTCCAAAAATTGATAACCGATACTATGAGCACGCGTCCACTGCCGATCACATTAATATATGCAGGCTTTCTTTCTTTTCTGCTCGCCGGCCCGGTCTCTGATGCTGCCGCGCAAACCTCCGTCCAATGGCTCTCCTGGAGCGAGGGCACAGCCAAAGCCGCCAAAGAGAATAAAAAAATCCTGCTCTACGTCTATACAAGCTCCTGCGGCTGGTGTAAAAAGATGGAGTTTGAAACCTTTCAAAAATCGGAGGTCGCCCAAGCCGTGCAAGAATATTTCGTTCCGGTAAAACTCAATGCCGGCGACCATGCAGAACTGGAGTTCAAAGGCAAAATTTATCGCAACAGCAACTCCGGGCCAAGAGGATACAATGCGCTGGCCGCCGAAATACTCGACGGTCGCATGAGCTTCCCTACCTTGGTTTTTTTAGATGAAAATCAGCAAACCCTCCAGGCCATTGCCGGGTACAAATGCCCCGATGATTTTCTGCCGATGGCCGTTTATTACGGCAAAGACCATTACAAAGACATGCCCTGGGCCACGTTTCAGAAAAAATATGCAGCGGGAATGCGGTGATGGCGGGCGGTATGGCCGGTAGAGACGCAATGCATTGCGTCTCTACCGGCCATACCGCCCCACCGGCCATACCGCCCTACCGGCCCAAATGCACCAACAACACCGATACATCTGCCGGGGTAACCCCGCTGATACGGCCGGCCTGCCCGATGGTGCGCGGTTTGATGCGCGTCAGTTTTTCGCGGGCCTCTTTACTCAGGGAAACCAACTGGTGGTAATCAAAATCATCGCGCAAACGCAGCTCTTCTAAGCGGTTCATGCGATCCACCATTTCCTGCTCCTTTTCAATATAGCCTTCGTATTTCATGCTGATCTCGGCCAATTCGATGCTTTCCGTATCGAATGCAGCGAGGAAACTGTCTAAAGCGGGCAGGGCGCTGCGCAGGCCGTTCAGTCCTACATTGGGGCGCAGCAGGACGGGGTGCAGTTTCACTTTTTGCCGAATGGGCGCGCTGTCCAAACCTTCCAGAAAACCGTTCAGGTCATCGGGCGCTACGCTGGTTTCGCGTACAAAGCGCTCTATTTGCGCGGCAGCGGCTTCTTTGTGACGCACGCGCTCCATCCGTGCTTCCATGCCCCTCATACCGAGGGCATGCGCCAGGGGCGTGAGGCGCAGGTCGGCATTGTCTTGCCGCAGCAGGATGCGATATTCTGCGCGGGAAGTGAACATGCGGTACGGCTCCTTTGTGCCTTTGTTGATGAGATCGTCAATGAGCACTCCGATGTACGCCTCCGATCTTTTGAGTATTAACGGCTCGGCCTCCTGCAGGTTGAGGTGCGCGTTAATACCGGCCATCATCCCCTGACAGGCGGCTTCCTCGTAGCCGGTGGTGCCGTTGATCTGCCCGGCAAAAAAGAGGTTTTTCACCAAATGCGTTTCCAGCGTGAGCCGGAGCTGCGTGGGCGGAAAATAGTCGTATTCAATGGCATATCCAGGCCTGAACATGCGCGCGTTTTCAAAACCCGGTATGAGGCGCAGCGCCTTGTATTGCACATCTTCCGGCAAGGAAGAAGAAAATCCGTTGACGTAAATTTCGCAGGTATCCCCGCCTTCCGGTTCCACAAACAACTGGTGGCGATCCTTGTCGGCAAAGCGGTCTATCTTGTCCTCAATGGACGGACAGTAGCGCGGCCCCAGACCCTGAATGCGGCCCGTGAACATAGGCGACTGCTCAAACCCCGTGCGCAGCACTTCATGCACCTTTTCATTGGTGTAGGTGATGTGGCAAGGCATTTGCTGTTCCAACTTCGGGGTTTCCGTATAGGAAAACCGCCCCGGAATTTCGTCGCCGGGCTGCACTTCCATGCGGCTGTAGTCCAAGCTGCGACCGTCCAATCGGGGCGGGGTACCCGTTTTCATACGGCCCGCTTCAAAACCGAGTTCGACGAGTTGTTCGGTGATGCCGCGCGCGGCGCTCTCCCCTGCCCTTCCGCCGCCGAACTGCTTTTCGCCGATGTGTATGATGCCGTTGAGAAAAGTGCCGTTGGTAAGCACCACGGCCCGACCGGGAATTTCGAGGCCCATGCCGGTGCGCACACCGCATACCCGTCCGTCTTTCACCAACAGGCCGCTGACCATCTCCTGCCAAAAATCAATGTTGGGGTGCGCTTCGAGCATTTGACGCCACTTGCGCGCGAATT
Source organism: Saprospiraceae bacterium (assembly GCA_019638385.1). GTDB lineage: Bacteria > Bacteroidota > Bacteroidia > Chitinophagales > Saprospiraceae > UBA2329. Next base: position 242,057 of record JAHBTW010000002.1, read on the forward strand.
GCATGCGGTCGCTCTGCGCGCGCGGACTCCACATGGCGGGGCCTTTAGATTGATTGAGCATCCGAAACTGCACCATCGTATGGTCGGTCACAATGCCCGAATAGCCGCCCAGCGCATCTATTTCGCGGACGATCTGCCCTTTGGCCACGCCGCCCATAGCAGGGTTGCACGACATCTGGGCGATGGTCTGCATGTTCATGGTGGCCAACAGCACTTTCGAGCCGAGGTTGGCCGCCGCTACCGCCGCCTCGCAGCCCGCATGGCCCGCGCCCACCACTATGACATCGTACGTTGGAAACATGTTGATTTTTTAAAGTCCGGCAAAGGTAACAACAAGTAGGGGATGGGAAGTTCACTCACCTTACTTTTCAACAACAGGCAGCGCTACCCTGCGCTGCCGTATCTATAGGACTATTGTTCATCAATTCCAAAACTCGTTACCATGAAAAAAACACTGTTGCTCCCTTTTCTGCTGTGTTCGCTCGTCGCAAGCGGTCAAATCTGGTTGGACCTCGGCGCAAAAGGCGGTTACGGCCTCGGTTTTTTACTCAATCAAAACCTGCTTGACGACCGCCCTCACGAATTCAAACTCGGCAACGTGCTCTCCTACGGCGGCAAAGTCGGCCTGAATTTCGGCGACAACCACGGCATCGCGCTCGACGTGTTGTTCTCCAACCTCACGCAAGGCTATGATTACAATACCTCCCTAGTGGACATTCGCAACAACGAAATTGCCCGCGAAAACTTAGACCTCTTTGTGATGTACCGCCTGCAATCCGACGGGGTCTATTTTGAAGTCGGCCCCAAATTCTCCACCCTGCGTAGCACCACCCACATCTTCGGCCCGGTGGACATTGCCGGCGAAGACAACTACTCCGAAAAAAACACCGGCGCCGCTTTGGGCTGGGGCGGTTATTTGTTGGGCAATGAATTCTTTTCTCTCATGTTCGGCATGAGAGTGGACTATATGTTCACCGACTTGGTGAGCGAAAAAGGACAGGCCGCCGGCTTCCCCGCGCCATACAAGCTCGACTTTGAAAGTTACAAACCCACCAACGCCGTTACGGGCCAAATCATGCTGGAGCTCAACTTCGGTCTCGGTGGCTACGCCAAGACGCGCTGCGGCAGGCGTGCTTTTGTGTTTGGAAGACGGTAGGAGGGTTGGCGCTCATATTTTTCCAGCCGCTAAAAGTTTATCCAACTGCTCGCGGAAGCTTTATTCTCGGCGATGCGTTTTAAGGCTAATTCCGACATGGTGTTCGTTTTGTGTGGGCAAGGTAAGGAATTGGCGCGGTGGAAGATTTAACAAATTTCCAAAATTTGTCAAATCTCAGCCGGGCTTTTCATTGGCGGCAGAAGTCAATCCTGAAAAAAGCGAATCAGATGCAATGCCAACACCTGCGGGTCGCACTGATCGAGCAGGTGGGGCTGATGGTCTATGTTCAGGAAATGTGCATGGGGCATTTTTGCAACGGCGTCCAGGCATTCCTGTTCCGACACCATATTATCCAAAGCGCCGCGCGCAATGCACACATTCGCTTCGATGCGGGAAAATGCCGCCGCATCCAAAGGCGGTTGATCGCCGAGCGATTGCAGTAGCCGGGCGGTGCGGGACACCGTGTTTTCCCAATGCGCTGCACCGTGCTTTTGGGCCAGCGCTGCTGCGAAATGCGGTACTTTTTCCGCTATTTTCTGCGGGTTAAGTCTTGACGCTTCGCGACTGCCGGTTTCCGGCGTCCAGTCCAATTTGGTACCCAATGTAAAAACCCGGCCCACCCGGTCGGGGTAGCGCGCAGCAAAGAGGAGGGCCGCATAGCCGCCCATACTGTATCCGAAGAGGTCCGGCTTTTCAGGTCCGACTGCCTGTTCGGCGATGAACCCCGCAAAGGCTTCCATGCTGAAATCGCCGGAATAGGCGGCTGCGGGGCCGTGTCCGGGAAAATCGAGCGCTACGTTATGCAGCCGGTCGTGCATTATCGCCTGGAGCGGGGCGAAATCGGCAGCGCTGCCGAGCGCGCCGTGGAGGAGAAGAAGTGTTTTGGATGGCATTTTCTGTGGTGTTTGTTGGCATAGAGCAGAGAGCAGAGGGCAAATTGGCAAGGGGCAAATTGGCAAACGAGCGAAGAGAAGCCCCCATGAACGCAGCGAAATATAGAAGGCACGCTCCTGCGGAGCTTCGGCGGATGAAACAACAAACGACAAAGCGCTATCCCGCAACGGCGCCTGCTTCCTGCCCGACAAAGGCAAGCAAAGACTCAAACAGGGCGCGGCCGTCGGTATTGCCGAGGGCGGGTTCGGCGGCGCGTTCGGGGTGGGGCATCATGCCGAACACATTGCGGCGGCTGTTGCAGATACCGGCGATGTGAAGGGCCGTACCGTTGGGGTTGGCATCGTCGCTGAGTTCGCCTTCGGGCGTACAGTATTTAAACAGAATTTGATCGCCGGCGATGAGTTGTTGCAAGGTAGCCTCATCGGCGTGGTAGCGGCCCTCGGCGTGTGCGATGGGGATTTTGAGCACCTGTCCCGGTTCTAAGGAAGTGGTAATGGGTGAGTGAGTACTTTCCGTTCTCAACCAGGTATTTTTACAAATAAACTTCTGGTTACTGTTGCGCAACAGCACACCGGGGAGCAGCCCGGCTTCGCACAAGATTTGGAAGCCGTTGCAGATGCCCCAAACATAGCCGCCGGCCTGCGCAAATTCCATCACTGCCGGCATGATGTGCGAAAAGCGGGCAATGGCGCCTGCACGCAGGTAGTCGCCGTAAGAAAAACCGCCCGGCAGTACGATGCAATCGCCTTCGCCCAAGTCGCCTAGGCTGGTTTCCTTATGCCATATCTTTACCACCTCCTGCCCCATCACCTCTCCGAGTACGTGTACGATGTCGTCGTCACAATTGGAGCCGGGAAAAACTACTACGCCGAATTTCATGGAATGAAGATTTTGAGCGGCAAATATAGGCTTATTCTCCGGGAGGAAAACCCCGTGTCAGATCAATTCCCGCAGGATGAACTCAATTTTCATGCGCTCGCCCTGCCGTTCGATGACCAATTTTATTTTTTTGCCGCTCTTTCCGTAGAACTTGTTGGTGAGCGCTTCCAGCGAATGCAGGCTTGCCGGCCAGCCGTTGACAGAGCGGACCTGATCGTTGACTTGCACGCCCGCCTCTTCGGCAGGACTGCCGGCAATGATGTCATATACCGTAAAAGTATCTAAGCGCTTGCCCGATGCCGCGAGTAGCAGGCCGCTTTTTTCACTGGGAAATTTTCGATTCACATTCCCCACAGGGGCCAGATAAATGGCGCTGCCCGGATAGTCGAAAATGAGGTGAAAGCGATTGAGTATCTGATTGCCGATGATGCCGTTGCGATTTTGAGTGATGGAGGTATCTCTCGTGAGGGGCAGGTCCTGGAAATTGGTAATCACCCCCTCCATCGGAAACCCTGCAAAATTGATGCGCCCTATCCGCCCGACAAACCCTTCTATGTTACCGCCAAGCCCCATCCCGAGCCGACTGCGCACCACAGTAGGCGGCAAATGGAGGTTGGGATGCGTATTGGTATAAACCAAAAGGGCCAGTCCGGCGCCGGTATCTATCAGATATTTGCAGAGGATGTCGTCTTCGCCGCTCACTTGGGTCGGAACAAAAAGGTAGGGCTTATTGCGCACCAATTCCATCGGCACTTTGATAAACCGGCCTCCGGGCGGCTTGAAAGTAGCCGGATCAAAAAGGGAGATCAACCTTTGTTTGTAATTGATGCGCACCACAAAACGACGAAACAAATCGGCGCCGATAATGCCGTTCACGTTCACGCCGGCATATTCCTGAAACTGCACATAGTCTTCTTCTAATACTAATATGGTGCGATTGGGCGCAATCAATCCGTTGAGATTCATTCTTATGCCGGTAGCTAAGAAGGCGTAGCGGTCCTCGATCATATCAGAGCCCATGATGGGAATGCGGCGACTGTAGTTTACCTGTAAGAGGTCAGTGATTTCCCGTTGGGTGAGGATGGTGTGCTCTGCGCCGGTATCGAATATGAACCTAAGGGGAAAAATGTCATTGAAGATCACCTGTACGATGATGAAGTTATTTTCGTACTCAAAAGGGATGTCAATGCGATCAAAGTTTCTGCGGTAGATCAGATCCGGACCTTGCGCAGGGGATACTGAAATACATAAAAACCATAGCCAGAGTATAAAAATGCATCGAAGCAGCATACACACTAATTGAGCGTTAATATAACGCATGAAAACGAATAATGACAATTCACAATAAAATTTCGTGCAACAACTATTAAAAAAAAATTTTCGGCGTGATATGTTGGTTTTTAGGAACTAATTACAGACTTTTGCCAAGTCTTAGTGTCTCAATTACAAAAAGCGACTTTCTGCCTCCAAAGCCATTGAAAATCAATTTTATGTAATTTCTTTGTAAAATATCCCACTGAACAGGAAGAGTAATCAGGTTTAAATTTTTTAACCAAAACCAGCCTAATGTATGAAACTTAGATTCAACTACTTTTCTCAAGGGTTGCTTCTGGTCGCGGGGTTGTTGTTGAGCAACTGGGCTTTTGCCCAGCGGACCATCAGCGGCACTGTAACGGATGCAGCCTCCAAAGAGCCGCTCATCGGCGCCAACGTTTTGGTGGTGGGAACCAGTTCGGGTACCATCACTGATATTGACGGCACTTACTCCATTTCGGTGCCCGCAGGGGCTACGGAATTGGAGTTCTCCTACACCGGGTACAACTCCCAGAAGGTGACCATCGGTACGTCCAATTCAGTGGACGTGTCCTTGTCGGCCGGCCGCTTGCTCGACGAAGTCGTCGTGGTGGGCTACGGCACGCAGAAATCGAAGGAGGTAACTTCTTCCGTAACCAGTGTCAAAGCCGAGGATTTCAACCGGGGCAACGTCAACGATCCCGCGCAGTTGATCCAGGGCAAAGTGGCGGGCTTGTCCATCGCGCGGCCCGGCGCCGACCCCAACGGCGGCTTCACGGTGCGTCTGCGCGGTTTGTCCACGCTGGGCGCCAACACCCAACCGCTCATTATCATTGACGGTCTTATCGGCGGTTCTTTGAACCTCGTGGACCCCAACGACATTGAAACCATTGACGTGTTGAAGGACGGTTCTGCTGCAGCCATCTACGGTACCCGCGCTTCCTCCGGCGTGATCATCATCACCACCAAAAAAGGTCGCAGGGGTTTCAGCAATGTGGAGTACAACGGCTATATGGCTGCTGAATCCATTGCCCGGCAGGTGCAAACGGCTTCCGCTTCTGAGTTTGTGCGCCTCCGTGGCCAAAACGTGAATCGCGGCAGCGAGACCGACTGGATGGATCAGGTTACGCAAACCGGCATTTCGCAGGTACACAACCTTGCATTGTCGGGCGGCTTGGGCAACGGTAGTACCTATCGTGCCTCGGTCAACTTCCGCGATGTAAACGGTATCGGTATCGGCTCCGGGTTCAATCAGTTCAACGGCCGCCTCAACCTGAGCCAAAAAGCGCTCAATGATCGCCTGACCATTGATTTCAACCTCGGCGCTACGGAACGCGAAGCCGATTATGCCTTTGTAGAGGCTTTCCGTTACGCTACTTTGTACAACCCGACTGCACCGGTGCGTTTTGCAGACAACTCCACCAACCCGCTTGCCAACAAATACGGCGGCTACTATCAGGAGGAGAACTTTGACTATTTCAACCCCTTAGCCATTCTGGAGCAGGGTTCGAATGTCGGTTCCATCAAGGGTTTGGTGCTCGGCGGCCGGGCTGATTACAAACTCGCAGAGGGTCTTACCATCAGCTCTTCCTACACCATACAGCGCGAAAACAGGCTTTTCGGCCAGTACTACGACAGCAACGCCTACTTCCGCGGGTTCAACCGCCAGGGTTTGGCTACCCGCAGTACGCAGGATGATTTGTCGCGTTTGTTTGAGTTGCACGGTACTTACCAAAAGCAACTCGGAACCGCCAACCTGAATATTTTGGGCGGCTACTCTTTTCAGGAGAACACCTTCCAGGGATTCAATGCAGAAAACGGCAATTTCATCTCCAACGATCTTGGGTTCAACAACCTGAACTTTGGTCTTGACCTGCCCAACGCCCGCGCCAACATGGGCAGCTACAAGAGTCTGCAAAGAGTGATTGCGTTCTTCGGTCGCGTCAACCTCAATGTGGATGACACTTATTTCCTGAGTGCTTCGGTGCGTCAGGAAGGCTCTACGCTCTTCGGCGAAGGCAACAAGTGGGGTCTTTTCCCCGCTGTGAGCGCCGGTGTGACCTTGAGCAACCTGATTGACATCAAAGGTGTGGACAACATGAAGCTCCGTGCCGGCTATGGCGAAACGGGTAGCTTGCCTCCTTCCGGCGGCTTGTCGCAGTTGTTGTTCAGCCGTCAGGGATCGTTCTTCTTCAACGGCGCTTTCGTACCGGCCATCGGCCCGGGTCGCAACGCCAATCCGGACTTGCGCTGGGAAACCAAAGGCGAATTCAACGTCGGTTTAGACCTCTCTATGTTGGACTATAAGCTCACGGCCAGCATTGACTACTATCAGCGCCGCACCCGTGACCTCATCTTTCAGGTGAACGTACCCGTGCCGCCGAACCTCGCTGCTCGCACCTGGGCTAACTTAGAGGACGCTGCGTTGACCAATAACGGCCTGGAAATTGCCTTGGGCTATACCTTAGACAAGGGCAAATTCCGCTGGAACCCGAACTTGGTGTTCGCAACCTTCAACACCGTACTTGATACCGTCAGCGCACCGGATGCCAAGTTCAAGTTTTTCCAGAGCGGCGGTCAGTTGTTTGACTTCAGCACTTCTCCCGGCGCTCCCGGCCTGAACAACACTCCGACTATGGTGGTACAGGCAGGCCAGCCTTTGGGCCAGTTCTGGGGACCAACCTTCATTGGTGTGAAAGAAGGTAGGTTTGAGTTTGAAGACAGAAACGGCGACGGTATGATTACTGATGCCGATTTCGGTGTTATCGGCAACGGTTTGCCCAAATTCTCCCTCGGCCTTAACAATACCTTCCAGGTTGGAAACTTCGACATCAACGTGTTCATTCGTGGCGACTTCGGCCATGAACTTGCCAACATGTACCGCGTGTTCTACGAACCGCTGGGCACCGGCTCCCGCGACATCGAGAACATCGTGCAAACCAAATATTTTGACGAAACGCTGCGCGATGCGCCCCGTTTCTCCAGTCACTACATCGAAAAGGCCGATTACTTAGTGCTCGACAACGCCACTTTGGGTTATTCTTTCAACCTGCCCAAAGGCAAAGCCTTCTCGAAACTGCGCGTGTACCTCGCCGGTCAGAACCTGTTCTACATCACGAGCTACACGGGAGTGGATCCCTCGCCCCGCTATGCGGATGCAGGCGACCCGGACAACGGCGGCTTCCAAAACCTGAACGGCAACCCGCTGTTCCCCGGTTTGGATCGTCGTAATACTTATTTCCGTGCACGCACCGTGACAATTGGTGCGAACGTGACATTTTAATGTGAACCTTCCACCGGGAATCCCGTTTTAAAAGCGCGTTCCCGGTGGAAACAGCTTATAATTTGGTTTTTACAATCATTTCAAAAAATCAATGTTCTTATGAATAAGTTTCTAATCAACACGCTGCTAAAGTCTATGCTTTTGCTGCTGTTTCTGGCCCCGTTCAGCCAGTCTTGCACGAATCTGGACGAGGAGATTTTTGACAATCTCACGGAGGCCAACTTCCCTACCACGGAAGATCAGTTTATAGCAGCTTTGGGGGCTACTTATACTTCCCTCTACGGCTGGGCGCAGCACAACAGCATCTTTTCGCTTCAGGAAATTTCTTCTGATGAAGCAGCCATTCCGCACCGTGGCGCCGACTGGTTCGACGGCGGGCAATGGCTCCGTGTACACCGCCACCAGTACAACCCAAATGAGGAATCCATCAACAACGGCTGGAACTGGCTCTATGGCGGCGTCAACAACTGCAACCGGGTAATTGACTTGTTTCAAACTTTGGTATCGGAAGGAAAGGTACCTGCCGACCAAGCTGCCGCTTTTACGGCTGAAGTACAAGTATTGCGCGCCCTTTTTTACTACTGGCTTTTGGACGCTTACGGCAACGTTCCCATTGTAACGACTTTCGCCGGCGCTGACCCGAACCCGCCGACCCGCCCTCGCGCAGAGGTATATGCATTCATCGAGGCAGAACTCAATGAAAGCGTACCCAAGCTCACGACCGACAAAGGCGGCGCTGCTTATGCCCGTATGAACTACTGGGCCGGCAAGTTCCTTCAGGCCAAACTGTACCTCAATGCACAAGTATATAAAGGTACTGCCGAATGGGACAAAGCCATTGCAGCTTCTGACGAAATCATCAACTCGGGCCTGTTCACGTTGGAAAGCGATTATTTCGCCAACTTCAACACCAACAACAGCGGCTCCAACGAGAACATCTTCGTGATTCCTTACGATGAGGCGCAAGCGCAGGGTTTCAACCTGGCTCAAATGACTTTGCACTACTCCAGCCAGGCGACGTTCAAATTGCAGGATCAGCCCTGGAACGGTTATTGCACCCTGCAGGAGTTTTACAACTCTTATGCCGACGACGACAAGCGCAAAGGCGTTTCGGGCAACCAGCGCATACGCGGCAACTTCCATGCCGGCCAGCAATTCTCCGCAGAAGGCGATCCGCTGCTCGACTCCAGCTTCGACGACCCGGACGGGCCGGAGTTGAACTTTACGCCCGCACTCAACGCACTGGAGCCGAATGCTTATCGGCAGGCCGGCGCGCGTATCGGAAAATACGAGTATGCCCAAGGCGCTACGCCCAACCTGAGCAACGACTTCCCGCTGTTCCGCTATGCCGACGTCATCCTGATGAAAGCCGAGGCGCTGTGGCGTAAAAACAACGGTGATCCTTTGGTGGTCACTTTGACCAACCAAATCCGCACCCGCGCCGGTTTGGCCGCCCTCAGCTCCATCACACCGCAGGAACTACTGGCCGAACGCGGTCGCGAAATGTTCTTCGAAGGATGGCGCCGCCAAGACCTCATCCGTTTCGGCGCTTACAACGGAACCTGGGACTTCAAAGGAGCTTCTGACCCGACGAAGAACCTCTTCCCGATTCCGCAAAACGCACGCAACGCCAACCCGAATCTGGCTCAGAATCCGGGTTACTAATCTGATCATATTGTTTTTGTAAAAAGAGCAGGCTCGCCACAGCGCGGGTCTGCTCTTTTTCTTTTCAGCCGCTGAAAGGTTTTATATTTGTGTATTCAAAAACAAGCCATGACAGGCTTACACGCAATTAAAAAGTAACGCTTTGAGAGTACATACAACGATGCCGGCTTGGGGGCTGCTTTGCCTTACCGCGTTAACGGGATGCCGGCCCAATACGGACGCGCCCAATACGGAAACCCTCTTTAGTGAAATGCCTGCCGCGCATACCGGCATCCAGTTTATCAACAAATTGAATTATACCGAGGAATTCAATGTCTATACCTTTCGCAATTTTTACAACGGCGGCGGCGTAGGCATCGGCGATATCAACAATGACGGCCTGCCCGACCTATTCTTCTGCGGCAACATGGAGTCCAACCGTCTTTACCTCAATAAAGGCAGCTTCCAGTTTGAAGACATTACCGACAAGGCCGGCCTCAACAGCGCCGGCGCTTGGACCACCGGCGTGAGTATGGTGGACATCAACGGCGACGGCCTCCTCGATATCTACATCTGTAAATCGGGCAACCCAGACAGCCCCCGACGCCACAACGAACTCTTCATCAACAACGGCGACCTCAGCTTCACCGAACGGGCCGCCGAGTACGGCCTCGACGACAAGGGCCTCGCCTCGCACGCCGTATTTTTCGACTATGACAACGACGGCGATCTCGACTGCTACCTGCTTAACAACTCCATCCGTTCCGTAGGCGGTTATGACCTCATCAAAGACCAACGCCTCCAACGCGATACCCTCGGCGGCAACAAACTCTACCGCAACGACGGAGGCCGCTTCACCGATGTGAGCGAACAAGCCGGCATCTACGGCAGTGCTATCGGCTTCGGCCTCGGCGTCACCATCGGCGATGTGAATCGCGACGGTTGGCCCGACATTTTTATTTCCAACGACTTCTTCGAGCGCGATTATCTCTACATCAACAATCGCGACGGTACCTTCCGGGAGGTCTTGGAAGAGCGCATGCAGGAAATCAGCCTCGGCTCTATGGGCGCCGACATGGCCGACATCAACAACGACGGCCTGCCCGATATCTTCGTGACCGAAATGCTGCCCGAAGACGACGCCCGCATGAAAACCAAAACGCACTTTGAAAACTGGGACAAGTACCAACTCAACCTGCGACAGGGTTATCACCGGCAGTTTACGCGCAATATGCTGCACCTCAATGCCGGCGACGGCTACTTTAGTGAAATAGGCCGCCTCGCCGGCGTACATGCCACCGACTGGAGCTGGGGGGCGCTCATCATGGACATGGACAACGACGGCCGCAAAGACCTCTTCGTGGCCAACGGCATTTTTAAAGACCTCACCGATCAAGACTATATCAACTTCTATTCGGATGCCGACAATGTGCGCCAATTGCTCAACAAACAAGGCAAAGGCATCAAAGCGCTTATTGACGCTATGCCTTCCGTACCGATACCCAATTACGCTTTCGCCAATGAGGGCAACCTGCGCTTTACCAATCGCGCAAAGGCCTGGGGCCTGGCAGCGCCCAGTTTTTCCAATGGCTCCGCTTATGCCGATTTGGATAACGACGGCGACCTCGATCTCGTGGTCAACAACATCAATATGGCGCCTTTCATCTACCGAAACAACGCCGAAACCTTCCACCCCGAACGCAGGCACCTCATCGTCAGCCTTAAAGGAGAAGGCCAAAACACCGGCGCCATCGGCGCGCAAGTGACGCTCCGGCATCAGGGCAATACTTTTTTTCAGGAGCTGCACCCCATGCGCGGGTTTCAGTCTTGCACCGACCCGCGGCTGCACTTCGGCCTGAGCGACATACAGCAGGTGGATTCCCTCGTCGTGCGCTGGCCCGACGGACGCCACACCATCCTCACGAATGTGCCGACCAATCAATTGCTTTCGCTTTCGCAAAAGGAGGCTACGGAAATTGAAATGCCCCGGCCCGCTGCTCCCACACCTGTTTTTACCGACTGGACGGGGAAAGCCGGACCGGCGTACCGACACCGTGAAAATGACTTCTCCGATTTCGACCGCGACCAGCTACTCTACCACCTGCTTTCCCGCGAAGGGCCAAAAATGTGCGTAGGGGATGTAAACGGCGACGGCTTGGACGACGTGTTCATCGGTGGAGCCAAAGACTCGCCGGGCGCACTGTTCCTACAGGGCCGCGACGGGCGCTTCCGGCCGAGCAACGAAGTGCTTCTCGAACAGGATAAAATATCGGAAGATGCCGGTTGCCTGTTTTTCGATGCCGACGGCGATGGCGATTTAGACCTCTATGTGGCCGGCGGCGGCAACGAATTTCCATCCAGTTCCACCGCATTGACAGACCGCCTGTACCTGAATGACGGGCGCGGAAATTTCAGCAAATCCAGCCAAATACTGCCGGCTTCCAATTTTGAAAGCACCTCCTGTGTACGCGCTGCCGACATAGACGGCGACGGCGACCTCGACCTTTTTGTAGGCATTCGGCTCAAGCCATTCGTTTACGGCGTTCCCGTAAGCGGCTACCTCCTCGAAAATGATGGGAAGGGCAACTTTCGCAATGTGACCGCCGCGCGTGCACCCGGCTTAGCCCAATGCGGCCTCATCACCGATGCCCGCTGGGCCGATATAGACGGCGACGGAGACCCCGACCTCATCGTGGCCGGCGAGTGGATGCCCATTCGGGTTTTTCTGAACGAAAAAGGCCGGTTTCGCGAAATCACTGCCGAGGCAGGTATGGGCCAAAGTAACGGTTTTTGGAACTGTATAGCAATAACCGATGTGAACGGCGACGGCCTGCCCGATATCATAGCCGGAAACCGCGGGCTGAATACACGTTTCAAAGCCGGCCCCGAACGGCCCGTGAGCATGTATGTTAACGACTTTGACCAAAACGGCACGGTAGAACAGATTGTCACGGTGTTCAACGGAGCGCGCGCTTACCCGCTGGCCCTGCGCCACGACTTAGTGAAACAATTGCCGGCGCTCAAAAAGAAATATCTCAAATTTGAGAACTACCGCGAGCAAACCATTGAAGATGTATTCACGCCGGAGCAACTGAGCCGCGCCGTAAAAGCCGAAGTATTTGAAACGCGCTCCATGCTATATCTCAACCGGGGCAGCGGGCGCTTCGAAGCTGTTGAGCTGCCGATTGAGGCGCAATTTGCGCCGGTCTATGGCATTCTGGTGCAGGATTTCGACGGAGACAAAAAGGCGGACTTGTTGCTCGGCGGCAATTTTTACCACGCCAAACCGGAAGTGGGAATTTACGCGGCCGGCCGCGGGCTGCTGTTGCGCGGCGACGGGCAGGGGGGCTTTCGCCCGATACCCTTCCGAGAATCAGGCGTATTCATTTCCGGCGAGGTGCGGGACTTGGCGCAGATCCGGGCCGGAGGACGCAATTGGGTGCTCGTGGCCAAAAACGATGCGCCGCTTCAGGTGTTTGGGTACCGATGAGGGCGAAGGAAAACGAAAATCAACCAATCAGAACATTACAAAAAAGATGAAACGACTATTGGGAAGTATTGCCGTAACAACGGTACTGGCAATGGCTGCATGCTCCGACGGCAGCGCTTATGTGTTGATGGAAAAAAGGGAACTGGCCCGCGGCGTGCGTTACGACAGCCTGCTGTTCGATGTTTATTTCGGCATGGAACGGCAGGAATTTTTTGACCATTGCAGAAACATGAACCGGGAAGGTATTGTGAAAGAAGGGCCGGGCGGCAACACAGTGGAATATAAATTGGATAACCTGCCCTACCCTGCCAAAGTAAATTTTTATCCCGACTTCGACGACGACAACCGTATTTACAAAATGCGCCTCTACTTCCACTATGACGCCTGGGCGCCCTGGAACAAACCGCAATGGTCGGACAGTCTGATGCCCGAAGTGGTAACCCTGCTTCAGGGTTGGTACGAGGGCGTGGATTTTATCAAAATTGAACCGGAAGACGTGGAGAATAAATCGCCCCTATATGCCAAGGTGGACGGCAATCGCCGCATCGTGGTTTTCAAAGATGGCGACATGAAAGTGCGGGCTATTATCACCGATTTGACGTCGGCAATGGTGCGCAACAAGAAGCGCAAGGACATGAAAGGGTAAAATCGCCGTAGCCTGGCAAGGATAAATGCAGTGAGTCCCGGCCACCTGTTTTTTTTACCTTTGTAAAAATTCTTCGCATCCATGACACCGGTCAGGGTTGTCTTATAGCTGATGTAAAAAGCAAACAATCGCAATGAAAAAAAACGCTATTGCATTAGGGTGTATCTTATGCGTCCTTACCGCTTGCCGACAGGAACAAAGCCCCCCTGCCGGCGGCGACACCCTCTTCTCGCTCATGCCTTCCGACCACACGGGGATCCAGTTTGAAAACCGCCTCCGGTACGACAAAGATTTCAACATCTATACCTACCGCAATTTCTACAACGGCGGAGGCGTAGCCATCGGCGACATCAACAACGACGGCCTGCCCGATATCTATTTCACCGCTAACATGGGGCCCAACCGCCTTTACCTCAACAAAGGCAATTTTCAATTTGAAGACATTACCGAAAAGGCCGGCGTAGCGGGTACTCGCGCCTGGAGCACCGGCGTGAGCATGGCCGACATCAACGGCGACGGCCTGCTCGATATTTATGTGTGCAACTCCGGCAACATACAGGGCGACAACAAGCAAAACGAACTCTTCATCAACAACGGCGACGGCACCTTCAGCGAACGCGCCGAACAGTACGGACTCGCCGACCAAGGCTACTCCACACACGCCGTTTTTTTTGACTATGACAACGACGGCGACCTTGACTGCTACATGCTCAACAACTCCTACCAAGCCATCGGCAGCTTCAACCTGCGCAAAAACGAACGCCCCATCCGCGACCCCGAAGGCGGCGATAAGCTCTATCGCAACGACGGCAACCGCTTCACCGACGTCAGCGTGGAGGCCGGCATCTACGGCAGCGTCATCGGGTTCGGCCTCGGCGTAACGGTGGGCGATGTGAACAACGACGGCCGGCCCGACCTGTACATTTCCAACGACTTCTTCGAGCGCGACTATCTCTACATCAACAACGGCGACGGTACCTTCAGCGAAGTGCTCGAACAACAGATGCGCTCTATCAGCGGAGCCTCGATGGGCGCCGATATGGCCGACATCAACAACGACGGCCTGCCGGATATCTTCGTCACCGAAATGCTGCCCGAACCTGAGTACCGCATCAAAACCAAAACCACCTTCGAAAACTGGGACCGCTACCAATATGCCCTGGGAAACGGCTATTTCCACCAGTTTACCCGCAACATGCTCCAACTCAACAACGGCGATAATACCTTCAGCGAAATTGGCCGGCTGGCCGGCGTAGAAGCAACTGACTGGAGTTGGGGCGCACTGCTGTTTGACATGGACAACGACGGGCGCAAAGACATCTTCGTGGCCAACGGCATCTATCAGGACCTCACCGATCAGGATTTCCTCAACTTCATTGCCGATGACGAAATGAAGCGCTCCTTCATCACCGATAAGGGCGTGGATTACAAAAAACTCATTGACGTCATCCCCTCCGAGGCCATTCCCAACTACGCATTTCACAATCAGGGCAGTTTGGCCTTTAAAAACAAAGCAGTGCAATGGGGCCTGGCTACTCCGAGCTTCTCCAACGGCTCCGCGTATGCCGATTTGGACAACGACGGCGACCTCGACCTCGTGGTCAATAATGTGAACATGCAGGCATTCATCTATCGAAATGAAACCGACCGGCTCTTCCCCACTCACCGGCACCTCCGCATCGTACTCGAAGGCGAAGGCCAAAACCGTTTCGCGCTGGGAACCCGCATCACCGTGCGCCACCAAGGGCAACAGTGGTGTTTGGAACAAATGCCTATGCGCGGGTTTCAATCTACGGTGGACAGCCGCCCGCTTTTCGGATTGGGGGAAATAAAAACCGCCGACTCGCTCATCGTAGAGTGGTACGACGGCCGCACCACGGTACTCACGAAAGTGCCTACCAATCAAGCGCTAAAGCTCTCTGTAAAAGATGCGCTCCGCATACTGCGCACTGCGTCGAAGCCCGCCCCGGCACTGTTCAGTGAAATAAACGACGCAACCGTGCCCGATTTTCGCCACATCGAAAACAGCTTTGTGGATTTTGATCGCGACCGGCTCATTTACCACAAACTCTCCACCGAAGGCCCGCGTATTGCCCTCGGCGATGTGAACGGCGACGGACGCATGGATTTTTTCATCGGCGGAGCAAAAGATCAGCCCGGCGCACTGTATATCCAAACCCCTTCCGGCGGTTTCCGGGCAGCGCCGCAAGCGGTGTTTGAATCGGATAAAACCTCAGAAGACACAGACGCGGTCTTTTTTGATGCCGACGGCGACGGCGACCTCGACCTGTATGTGGCAAGCGGGGGCAATGAGTTTCCCAATACCGCCACTGCCCTGATGGACCGGCTGTACCTCAACGACGGCAAAGGGCAGTTTAGCAGAGCGCTTGCGGGGGCTTTGCCTTTCGGCAAATTTGAACCCACTGCCTGCGTGCGCGCTGCCGATGTCAACGGCGACGGTCACCCCGATCTGTTCGTCGGAACCCGGCTAAGGCCTTTCTTATATGGCGTGCCGGCGAGCAGTTATTTGTTGGTCAACAACGGCAAAGGGCAATTTCGCGACGCCACGGCCGAACTCGCCCCGGGTTTCAAAGATATCGGCATGATGCGCGACGCTATATGGTCGGATTACGACGGCGACGGCGCCCCCGACCTCATTGTGGTGGGAGACTGGATGCCGGTGCGCATTTTTAAAAACAACGGCGGGCGCCTGGAGGAAAAAACCGAACCGCTCGGCCTACTCCCTTTCACCGGCTGGTGGAACAGCATCAAGGCCGGCGATTTCAACGGCGACGGCCGGCCCGATTATGTGCTCGGCAACCACGGCCTCAACTCCCGCTTTCGCGCATCGAAAGAAAAACCGGTGAGTATGCACGTCAACGATTTTGATCAAAACGGTACCGTGGAGCAAATCATCTGCACTTACAACGGCGACCGATCCTATCCGATGGCCCTGCGCCACGACCTGATGATGCAAATCCCTTCGCTCAAAAAACAATACCTCAAATACGAAAACTTTAAAGGCCAAACCATCACCGATATTTTCACTCCGCAGCAGATGGAGCGCGCCATCCGATTGGACGTTGCGCACCTGGCTACCGCAGTGATGATGAATAACGGAGATGGCACGTTTTCAGTACGGTCGCTCCCGGCAGAAGCACAGTTTGCCCCCATGTGCGGCATTGCCGTGGACGATTTCGACGGAGACGGACAGCAGGACATCCTGCTCGGCGGCAACCTGCACGGCGCCAAACCCGAAGTGGGCCGCTACGATGCCGACTACGGCCTCTGGCTCAAAGGTGACGGAAAGGGCGGGTTCAGTGCGGTGCGCTCGCGACACTCCGGCTTCCGCACCGACGGCGAAGTGCGCGATCTGGCGCTATTGTTTCGCGGCAAAGAACGCATCGTGTTGGTAGCGAGGAATAATGCACGGATGCAGGTATTTCGGTATTAGTAGTTTGTGAATTCGTTCCTTGAATTTTTTTTCTCAAAACATTGCGCACTGTCAACAAAAGTTTTACTTTTGCAAACATTATCAACAAAAAGTTAGACAACCTCATGGAGCAAATCAGCAGCAAAGACAAAGAGGCCAAACTCAAGGCCCTACAATTGGCGGTGGACCGCCTCGAAAAAACGTACGGTAAAGGCACCGTCATGCGCATGGGCGACCGGCAGGTAATGGATGTGGACGTCATTCCCTCCGGCTCTCTTGGCCTCGATGTTGCACTGGGCATCAACGGCTTCCCCAAAGGCCGCGTGGTGGAAATTTACGGGCCGGAATCGTCGGGTAAAACCACACTGGCCATCCATGCCATCGCCGAATGCCAGAAGCAAGGGGGCATCGCAGCATTCATTGACGCAGAACACGCCTTTGACCGGTCCTACGCCGCCAGCCTCGGCGTGGACACCGACAACCTGCTCATCTCACAACCCGACAATGGCGAACAGGCGCTTGAGATCACCGAAAACCTCATTCGTTCCGGTGCTATTGACATCATCGTCATTGACTCCGTGGCGGCGCTCGTGCCTCGCAGCGAGATCGAAGGCGAAATGGGCGATTCCAAAGTAGGCCTGCAGGCGCGGCTTATGTCGCAGGCCATGCGCAAGCTCACCGGCTCCATCGGCCGTACCGGCTGTTGCTGCATCTTCATTAACCAGTTGCGCGAAAAAATCGGCGTTATGTTCGGCAATCCGGAAACGACTACCGGTGGTAATGCCCTCAAGTTTTATGCCTCCATTCGTTTGGACATTCGCAAAACCGGCGCCGGCATCAAGGACAAAGACGGCAACATCGTGGGCAACAATGTAAAAGTGCGCGTTGTGAAAAACAAACTGGCGCCGCCATTCCGCATTGCGCTGTTTGATATCATGTTCGGGGAAGGCATTTCTAAAACCGGCGAAATTGTGGACATGGGCGTAGATCAGGAAGTCATTCAGAAGAGCGGCGCCTGGTATGCCTACAACGGCGCCAAAATAGCGCAGGGCCGCGAAGGCGCTAAACAGTTCATGGCCGACAACCCGGAGGTGGCGCTGGAAATAGAACTGAAAATCAAAGAAAAACTGACCGCCGGCGCGGCTACGCCCAGCCCGATTCGCGGCGCAGTTGCCGACGACGCAGAGCCGAGCGGTGATGATTTTTAATCTTTTTTGAATGGCCACGTTTCGTGGTGGCGGGGCCGGCAGTAGAGACGTTGCATGCAACGTCTCTACCCTCGCCCATACCGCCTACCGCCTACCAAACCACTGCCCACCGAACGACCGTCATTTCTCCTCCGTCGTAAACCGATAGCCTATGCCCGCGCTCACGATGGAGATGCCGAATCCCAATTCTCCCCATACGCCTAATTGTTTGGTCAGCGCGTACCGGGCGCCCAAAAAGCCGCAGGCAGCAAACTGCCGCTTGTACTTGATTTCAGGCCCGTTGGGCAGCCGGATGGCCTTGTCCACCGGAACGCCGGTCACCTTCGACCGCGCGAAGAGAGCGTTCATACCGCCATACACTTCCCAGCGATAGAAGCGGTGCGGATCGGTGTGGACCGCGAAACGCGCTCCGACAAAATTGTACCGGTTCTCATAATTCATAAGAACTCCGCTCGCAGGACTCTCCCGGATGGCCTCCGCAACGGACCGCCCTGTAAATACGCCGATGCTCAACAGCCGGGAAAACCGGTAATCTGCATAAGCGATTACCGGGATGCTGACGGAATGCGGCCGGTCTTTGAAGAAAGTGGGTACCGGCCCTACGCCGATACCAATTTCGCCCTTGAAGGGAACTACGTTCTGAGAGTGAACGGGGGATACCGTTGCCAAAAAGGCGAACAAAACAAAAATGAGCACATCTTTCATAACATGTATGGAATTTAGGTGAATAATAATAGCATGTGCCGGCCTGCATACATTGTGCAAGCGCCTCATTTTTGAAGTCGGTATTGTTGCTGGTGGAGTCGCTCCGGGGTTAAGGAATGTATCCTGAATAGAGCGAGGGAAGCAAAAGGCTTATCTCCGGGTTGAATGTTTTTTTCTCATTTTTATGGGTCTTTACAGGTGAAAAGTATTTTAATTTCCTCAAAACGCGCGCGAACCCCGATTTGTTAACTAAATACAAGACTTTAACACATTAATATTCCGACAATTTAAACTACTCCATCATTATCCACTTTTCTGCACTCCCTGACGATTGCACCACCTTCTCGATAAAGCGCATTCCGCGCACTCCGTCAGATACGGAGGGGTAGTCCATATAGAGTGGATCGGGATCGACCCCGGCAAGGCGGGCCTGTAAGCATTTGGCGACATTGCGATAGATATTGGCGAAAGCCTCCAGATAACCTTCGGGATGGCCTGCCGGTATGCGGGCATGCGCTTCGGCTTCGGGGTAGAGCGGCCCTACGCCGGTGCGCAGGATTTGAGTGGGCCGATCCAACCACCGTGCTATGAGCGTATTGGGTTCCATTTGCCGCCATTCCAAGCCGCCTTTTTCACCATAAACACGGATGCTGAGATTGTTTTCCTCGCCGGCGGCAATTTGGCTGGCAAAAAGAATGCCCTTGGCGCCGTTGTTGAACCGGAGCAATACATTGCCGTCATCGTCGAGGCGGCGGCCCGGTACGAAAGCGGTCAGGTCGGCGCACAGGGCGGAGATTTCCAAACCGGTCATGTATTCTAGCAGGTTTTCGGCATGGGTGCCGATGTCGCCCATAGCGCCGGCAATGCCGGAGCGCGCGGGGTCGGTACGCCAGGCGGCTTGTTTTTGCTCGCTGCCCTCCAAAAAAATGGAGAGCCAGCCCTGTGGGTATTCGGCGACTACCTTGCGAATGGGGCCGAGTTCGCCGTTGCGGATCATGGCGCGGGCCTGTTTCACCATAGGGTAGCCGGTGTAGTTGTGCGTAAGGGCAAAGAGCAGCCCGGTTTCTTTTACCAATGCCTCCAATTCCAGCGCCTCTGCCATGTTAAGGCACAAGGGCTTGTCGCACACCACATGAAACCCATGGAGGAGCGCGGCTTTGGCCGGGCCGAAATGCATGTGGTTGGGCGTGACGATGGATACGAAATCCATGCGTTCGCCCGCCGGCAATTCGCTTTCGCGGGTAAACATCTCCTCGTAGGTTCCGTAAACCCGGCGGGGGTCCAGAAACAGTTCTTCGCCGGAGGCTTTGGAGCGCTGCGGGTCGCTGCTGAATGCGCCGCATACCAGTTCAATCTGTCCGTCGAGCGCAGCGGCCATCCGATGTACTGCCCCGATAAAGGCGCCTTGACCGCCGCCGATCATACCCATGCGTATTTTCCGATTCATGCTATTGGAAGTATTGATAAAACCAATAAGGTTGTCGGGAACAAAGAAAAGGAAAAAGTCAAATACTCCTCGTCGAATCCCGCACAGTCTTTGACCTATTGTCTTTTTTACCACATCCAGCGCAGCGCAAACAAGGCGTTTACCGGGCGGCTGTCAAATTGACAGCGCGAACCGGATGGAATGCCGTTTGTAATAAATACAGCCGGTTCTACTCCTGTTGTTTCAATCAGGAAAGACAGTGTTTATATGAATTGTTAACCCAAAACACACAACTTATGAAACAGCATATCGTATCGTCTGCACTCGTGGCATTGTTCGTCGCACTCTTCACAATAGGGGGCTATCATTTGATTACTAAATCCAACACGGGCGAAAAAGTGCGGGTAGAGCATGTCAGCGGCATGCCTTCGCAAAGCGCCCTCTACACCCTTGATGAAAACGGTACGCCCGTGCCCTTGGACTTTACGCTCACAGCCGACAAAGTAATGAACGCCGTGGTACACATCCGCTCCACCAAAACCGGCAGCCGCGCCGACGAATCCGGTTCCTTCGGTGCGCCGGAAGACCTCTTTGAGTATTTCTTCGGCCCGCGCAGCCGTCCGCAAAATCCGCGCGGCGGCCGCCCCGACCTCCGCATCGGCGAAGGCTCCGGCGTCATCATCAGCACCGATGGGTACATCGTGACCAACAATCATGTCGTGGCAGATGCCGATGACATCGAAGTCACCTTCCACGACAACCGCAACTACAAAGCCACCCTCATCGGCGCCGACCCCAATACCGACCTCGCCGTCATCAAGGTAGAGGAAAAAGGACTTTCGGCGCTCCGGTTCGCCGATTCCGATAAGGTGCGCGTGGGCGAATGGGTTATGGCCGTAGGCAATCCGTTCAACCTCAACTCCACGGTAACGGCGGGCATCGTGAGCGCTAAAGCACGCAATATCAATATCCTGCGCGAGCAATACGCGGTGGAAAGTTTCATCCAGACCGATGCCGCCATCAACCCCGGCAACAGCGGCGGCGCTTTGGTCAATCTCGACGGCAATCTCATCGGCATCAACACCGCCATTGCCAGCCCGACCGGTTCTTATTCCGGTTACGGATTTGCCGTGCCCTCCAACATTGCACAAAAAGTAGTGAACGACCTCATTGAATTCCGCGCCGTTCAACGCGGCTTCCTCGGCATCACCATCCGCACCATAGATGCCGCGTTGGCCCGCGAAAAAGAGCTGAAAGTCATCAAAGGCGTGTATGTAGAAAGCCTCATGGATGGCAGTTCTGCCTCCAAAGCAGGGGTGCGCACCGGCGATGTCATTGTAGAAATTGACGGACAGGCAGTCGCCTCTACCCCCGAACTCCAGGAAATGGTGGCCCGCCGCCGTCCCGGAGATGCGATGAAGTTGAAAGTGAATCGCAACGGCTCGGAAAAATCCTTCTCCGTAACGCTCAACAATAGGCAGGGCAGCACCGACCTCATCGCCAAAGCCTCCGACGAAGAATTGCTCACGCTGCTCGGCATACAGGTTGAACCGGTACCCGCTGCCGCCGCCAAAAAGTTAGAGATTCCCGGCGGGTTGCGCGTGACGGCCATCGGTCCGGGGAAAATTCGCAAAAACACCCAGATGCGGGAAGGCTTCATCATCACCAAAGTGGACGGGCGCCCGGTGTCGAAAGCGGAAGACCTGAGCAAAGCCCTCGACGGGAAAAAAGGCGGCGTGATGCTGGAGGGCCGCTACGAGGATGCCGCAGGCGAACACTATTATGGGTTTGGGTTGTAAAAGTCCGGCTTTGTAGCTCCCCGCTCGTGCTCGGCTTTCTCCAAAAAAACTGCTGGAGCGAGATGGAACCTTATTCCTGTCCCGTATCTCTTGCGGTGAGAAGTTGGTCTGTTTTATGCCTCATATTGTAGCGCATGGAGTGAAATACTCTTGTGAGATTTGCCTGAAAGGCGACCGTTCATTGAGGCCGTCTCAAAACACAACTTCACTTTATATTTACAGAATTATTTTTAAAACACATAGGAACATAGAGACATAGACAAAACGCTATGTCTCTATGTTCTTATGTGTTTAAATAAAAAATGGAGCTGGTTGCTGTCGAATTCACTTTTGATTTAATCCCTCAGACTATCACTTCCCATGGCATTCCAATTCAGTACATTTTATTGCACAACGGCACAAGTCTAATCGCATCTATAACGTCATGCTCACCCGGCTAAGGGCCTTGCTATTTTATGGGATAGGATAAGAATGGAATCGCGCGCGAGGAAAATTTAACATTTAAAACTTGCTTTTTTTTTTTTGAACTTATTTTTGTTCAATTATTAACCTAAAAACTTGAAATTATGAAAAAATTCATCTTTTTAATTGCATTCGCTGCGTTTTTCATGACGGCATGTGATAATACAGCAGAAACAGAAACGCCTGATACTGCTGCTACTATACAAGTAGGACCGGATCAATCCTCCACCGCCACTGAATTACCCAAAGGTGTTATCCCTTCCGATGTGGGTCTGAACGCCATTGCACTTCACCCCGACAAGTATAGCTGGCGCGATTTGGATGTATTCTATCGGGATGTGGTGTTGAGCCTCTCGGAGGAGAGCTATTTTGAAAATCTCAAAAAAACCACCATCTGGCACATGGTCAACCAATTTGGCATGTTGGAAAATGCTGACCTGAAAACGATTGAGTTTTATACCTTAGAGCAAAATAAGATAGACTGGGTGGATGCCGATGTGTTTTTCAAGAGCGTTGAAAAACTGAAAGGCGTCTGGCCTGATGCGCACTTAAAACTCTTCTGCAAACAAAAATACGAAAAGGATAAAGCATTCATTACCCAATATTTCGGCGAAGAACGCTGGGATAAACAGCGAGTAAAATACGAGCCGCTTGTGCAATTAGAAAAATCTTTGATGGGGCGCTGGGGATATTGATTTTTGAACGCTCATTTCCGCTTGCGCCCAGTCTTTCTAAAACGTCCCGGTACGCCGATAGTGTGCCGGGACGTTTTTCTTAGCACAATTTGTCCCCCCACCCTGTCTCCCTTTTTGGCCAAAAGTGTTAGCTTTGCCCGCATTAGAAAAACCGGCTAAAAACACATCTGCATGAACCTTCATGAATACCAGGGTAAAGAATTGTTGAAACAATACGGCGTTGCCGTGCAAGAGGGCATCGTGGCCCACACGGTCGAAGAAGCGGTCGCGGCTTATGGCGAGGTCAAAGCGCGCACCGGCTCCGATGCCGCATTGGTAAAAGCTCAAATCCACGCGGGCGGTCGCGGCAAAGGCGGCGGCATTAAGTTGGTCAAAAACTTGGACGACCTCAAAGCTAAGGCGAGCGACATCCTCGGCATGATGCTCAAAACCCCTCAAACGCCCGGCGGCATGGACGGCCCCGGCAAGTTGGTGCGCAAAGTGCTCATCGCCGAAGACGCTTACGCCCCCGATTTCGACGCGTGTAAAGAATACTACGTCTCCATCCTCATGGATCGCGAACGCAAGTGCAATGTCATCGTGTATTCCACCGAGGGCGGTATGGACATAGAAACGGTGGCCGAAGAAACGCCGGAACTGCTGCACAAGGAGTACATTCACCCCACCGTCGGCTTGCAGGCATTTCAGGCGCGCAAAATCGCGTTCAACCTCGGCCTCAGCGGTAAGGCATTTAAAGAAATGGCTGCTTTCATTCACTCGCTGTATGCAGCCTTTGTAGGCGCCGATGCTTCTTTGTTTGAAATCAATCCCTGCCTCAAAACCGGCGACGACCGCATCATCGCAGTGGACTGCAAAGTCACCCTCGACGAAAACGCACTCTATCGCCACCCGGCCCTGGCGGCACAACGCGACTCCGATGAAGAGGACCCCACAGAAGTGGAAGCCAAGGCATTCGGTCTCAACTTCGTCAATCTCGACGGGAACGTGGGCTGCATGGTCAACGGCGCAGGCTTGGCCATGGCCACGATGGACATCATCAAACTCTCCGGCGGCGAACCGGCCAATTTCCTCGACGTGGGCGGCACGGCAGATGCCAAACGCGTAGAGAATGCCTTCCGCATCATCCTCCGCGATGAGCGCGTTAAAGCTATTCTCATCAATATCTTCGGCGGCATTGTGCGCTGCGACCGCGTGGCGCAAGGCGTGGTGGATGCTTATCGCAACATCGGCAACATCCATGTGCCCATCATCGTGCGCCTGCAAGGTACCAATGCTGACCTCGCCAAACAGATTCTCGACGAGTCCGGCCTCGCTGTGCGCTCGGCTATTCTGTTGCAAGAAGCGGCGGATTTGGTGAAGGAGGTGCTGGAGGGGTAGGCAGTAGGCGGTAGGCAGTACAATCGCACGCCGCATACCGCCTACTGCATACCGAAAACCGAAAAAAACAACAACCAACCTATGAGAAATACGTCTCTTCGCGCCGCCGACAACATCCGCATCCTTGCCGCCGCTATGGTGGAAAAAGCTAAGTCGGGGCACCCCGGCGGGCCGATGGGCGGAGCGGATTTTGTGCATATTCTGTATTCTGAGTTTTTGAACTACGACCCTGCGGACATGAACTGGCCGCTGCGCGATCGATTCTTTTTGGACGCGGGCCACATGTCGGCCATGTTGTATGCACAGCAAACCCTGCTCGGCAATTACGCGATGGACGACCTTCGCAATTTCCGTCAATGGGGCAGTCCTACGCCCGGCCACCCGGAACTGGACGTAGCGCGCGGCATCGAAAACACCTCCGGGCCGCTCGGACTGGGCCACACGTTCGGTATCGGTGCGGCCATTGCAGAGCGGTTTCTGGCCGCACGATTCGGTGAAGCTGTTGCGCACAAAACCTTCCTTTATATATCGGACGGTGGAGTGCAGGAGGAAATATCTCAATCGGCCGCTCGCATAGCCGGGCACCTCGGCCTGGGCAACATCGTTATGTTTTACGATGCCAACGACATACAGCTTTCCACCACGGTGGATACGGTGACGAGCGAGCACACTGAAATGAAGTATCAGGCATGGAACTGGCACGTCATCAGCATTGACGGCAACGACCACGACGCCATCCGCTCGGCCCTGCGCGCCGGCATCGCCGAAACCGACCGTCCCACCCTCATCATCGGCAAAACCGTGATGGGCAAAGGCGCCCGCACTGCTGACGGGGCAGTGTTTGAAGGCGAAGTGGAACTGCACGGTCAACCCCTCAGCGGCGCCGGCGCTTCGTTTGAAAAAACCATCGCCGGCCTTGGCGGCAATCCGGAACAACCCTTTGAGGTATTTCCCGACGTGGCCGAATACTACCAACAGGTGCTGGAGCAAAAAAAGAAAGCCGCCAAACGCCGCAAATCCGATTTCAAAAAATGGGAAAAAGAGCATCCCGATCTCGCCGCAAAATACCGCCACTTCCTTTCCGGTAAACTGCCCGACATCCATTGGGATCAAATACAAACCAAAACCAACGATGCCACTCGCAATGCATCGGGCGCTGTGTTGTCGCATCTGGCCGTCACCGTAGAAAACATGATTGTGGCTTCTGCCGACTTAGCCAACAGCGACAAAACCGAAAATTTCCTCAAAAAAACAACGGCGTTCCGGCGCGGCGACTTCTCCGGCGCGTTCCTGCAAGCAGGGGTATCGGAGCTTACTATGGCCGCGCTCGCTACCGGCATGGCCCTGCACGGCGGCGTCATTCCGGCCTGCGCTACTTTTTTCGCTTTTTCCGACTACATGAAACCGGCCATTCGCGTGGCGGCCCTCATGGAGCAGCCCGTCATTTTCATCTGGACGCACGATGCTTTCCGGGTAGGCGAAGACGGCCCCACGCATCAGCCGGTGGAACAGGAAGCTCAAATCCGCCTGTTGGAACAACTCAAAAATCACTCCGGTCGCAACGCCTTCCTCGCACTGCGCCCCGCCGACGGCGCCGAAACGGTAGCCTCCTGGCGCCTGGCACTCCAAAACAGACATTCGCCTTCCGGTCTCATTCTGTCGCGGCAAGGCATCAGCGATTTGCCCGGCGATGCCAAAGCCCGCGCTACCGATACGGCCAAAGGCGCCTACATCGTGGAAGACTGCGAAGGAAAACCCGATGTCATTCTGTTGGCCAACGGCTCGGAAGTGGCTACCCTCGTGGCCGGCGCTGCCCGCCTGCGCAGCGAAAAAGGACTACAAGTACGCATCGTTTCTGCACCGTCGGAAGGTCTTTTTTGCAACCAGACGCTCAAGTACCGACGCAGCGTACTGCCCGGCAATGTGCCCATATTCGGCCTCACGGCAGGGCTGCCCGTCACGCTGCAAGGATTGGCCGGCGCGCGTGGCAAAGTGTTTGGCCTGAGCCATTTCGGCTATTCTGCGCCGTTCAAAGTGCTGGATGAAAAATTCGGTTTTACGGGAGATAATGTGTTTGAGCAGGTGGTGAAGATGGTGGGGGCGATAGGCAGAGTGCATAAAGCATAGGGACCGAGCAACGCTCACACAACGGACAATAAAATAATGCAGGACCAACAACCATTCAGTTTTGACCGGTTTCGGCGGGTATCGTTTCAGCAGAAATCGCCGCGTTCCTTTGCGGAGGTGTTTTTTCAAATCAGTTTTGACGAATTTGGAGCATATCTGTCGGTGACGGACGTCAAGGGTAAAGAAGTAGAGACGAGTTACCTAAACTACGGCGGCGCGGCGCGCAATGTGCTGCGCGTATTGGAGCAAATACACGAGAAGAACAGCTTTGTCATCAATTGGGAGCGGCCTTCTGACAAGACTTATCTGGCCGAACATCCGTATTTGCTGGAAGCGCTGCGCCACTGCGACAACGTGGTGGATGCCGCTCGCAAACCGACGGAGTTTTCGGAAACGCCCGGCCAACTGCGCCTTCAGCTCGCCGCCTCCGAACGAGAGCAGTTTTTGCGCTCCGGCTTACTTTTATTGCACGAGGGAACCGTCATAGAAACCTTTCAACCGGTGACGGAGCAGTTTGTGCTCGCCGGCAACAAATTGATAGAGGTAGCGCCTTTGGGCGGCAATTTTTCGGCGCTTTCCCATTTCAATACGGATGTAGCCCGAAAAGATTTGCCGCTTTTTCTGACGCTCATTTTTTCCAATTTTGAAAACCTCGATCTGATCTACGAGGATTACCGCCTCTCCATTCGCCCCGACGATAAAATCCAGGCTGCGCCCTGCCTTATTTTTGAAAAAATAGATGAAGACAATTCCCTCTTCCTGCGGGTGGGTCAAACCTTGCCTGATCTGGATTTCAACGCGCTGGAGCAGTTCGACCTCTACCGCTATGCCGAAATCAACGACATGGCGCGCAGCATCACCGTTAAATACATAGATCAGGCGCCCGGCGAAGTGCTCACGGGCAATATACAGCGCTTGTTGCGCAAGCACGAACCGAAAAAGCGCAAAAGCGAGCGCGACGAGATCATGCTCGACAGCAACCTGTTTGTGATACCGGAAGAAACGGCTGCGTCTTTTATCTATGCCGAGCTGCCCAATCTGCTCAACGAATACACCGTGTTCGGAGCAGAAAAACTCCGTTCTTACAAAATCAACTCCAAGCCGCCCAAATTAGAACTAAGCCTGAACCACTCCATTGATTTTTTTGAAGGCAGCGTTGATCTGGATTTCGACGGCGAAAAGATCAGCCTGTTCGATGCGTTGGCGCAGTACAACAAGCACCGCTATGTGCTGCTCAGCGATGGCAGTCATGCGCTGCTCAACGAGGCTTATGTAAAGCGATTGGAGCGCCTGTTTAAGAAAAAAGGTAAAAAAACGCAGTTGTCGTTTTTTGACCTGCCGCTGTTGGAAGACCTGATCGAAGAAACCGCCAAGGACAAAGTGTTTGAGCGCTCGCGCAGCATTTTCGAGGGATTCAACCAGTTGAGCGCACAAAAACTGAAGTTGCCCAAGCTGAACGCCACCCTGCGCCCGTATCAGGAGCAGGGCTTCCGCTGGCTGAGCTACCTGCACGAGCAAAAACTCGGCGGTTGCCTCGCCGATGACATGGGCCTCGGCAAAACCCTGCAAGCCATTGCACTGCTGGCCACCATTTACCCCAAAGAAAAAACGCCCACGCTCATCGTGATGCCCCGCAGCCTGCTCTTCAACTGGGAGCGCGAGGTGAGGCGATTTGCGCCGCAGCTCAGCACCTACACGTTTTACGGCCTGAGCCGCGAATACGAGGCGTTGCGCAGCGCCAATCTGGTGTTTACCACTTACGCCACCATGCGCAACGAGATAGAAAAGCTCAAAGACGAGTCGTTCTATTACGTCATCCTCGACGAATCGCAGAACATCAAAAACCTCACGACCCAAACTACCAAA
The DNA here is from genome assembly GCA_019638385.1 of Saprospiraceae bacterium. GTDB lineage: Bacteria > Bacteroidota > Bacteroidia > Chitinophagales > Saprospiraceae > UBA2329. Next base: position 270,440 of record JAHBTW010000002.1, read on the forward strand.
GCCGCCCTGTTGCTGCGTTGCAAACACCGCCTTGCGCTCAGCGGCACGCCTATAGAGAACAACCTCGGCGAGCTGTACGCTTTGTTTCACTTTCTCAATCCGGCCATGTTCGGCTCCACCGGCCAATTCAACGAGGACTACCTCACACCTATTCAAAAACACAACGACAAAGAAGCCACCCTCCAACTGCGCCGCAAGATTTACCCATTCGTACTGCGCCGCCTCAAACGGGATGTGCTGGCCGATCTGCCCGATAAGATAGAGCAAACCCTCTATGTGGAAATGGGCGCAGAGCAAAAACGCCTCTACGAGCAGCGCCGGCAGTACTTCGCGCAGGCCGTGCAGGCGCAAATACAGGAAAAAGGCGTGGCCGGTTCGCAGTTCTTTGTGTTTCAGGCATTGAGCGAGCTGCGTCAAATTGCCACCATCCCCGAAGCCCTCACCGAAGGCCGGGTGGAAAGCGCCAAGCTCGAACTGCTCACCGAACAACTGCTCGACGCATTGGCCAACGGGCACAAAGCCCTCGTATTCGTCAATTTTCTCGCGGCCATCGAGAGCATTTCCACCCGCTTAGACGAGGCCGGCGTAGGGTTCGTATCCATGACCGGCGCTACCCGCGACCGCGAAACGCTCGTGAACCGTTTTCAAAACGACCCTGACTGCCGCGTGTTCCTGATGACCCTCAAAACCGGCGGCGTGGGCCTCAACCTCACCGCAGCCGACACCATATTTATATACGATCCCTGGTGGAACGTGGCCGCCGAAAACCAGGCCATTGACCGCGCGCACCGCATCGGGCAAATGAGCAAGGTATTGGCCTACAAACTGATTGCACAAGACAGCATAGAGGAAAAAATACTCCAATTGCAACAACTCAAAAAAGAGCTTTTCGACAACATCATCTCCGCCGACGGCGCCTCCCTCAAAGCGCTCTCGGAGGACGATATCAACCTCCTGCTTGGAAAATGAGCGAATACCAACAACAGTTAAAATTAGCGGCCGAAATATTGGATGCAAGCCATACGAAAGATGCGCTTAACTCGCAGTGGGCAAGCCTGGCTAAAAAATTCATAGCCGAACAGGCGGCTTTGTTAAAAGGTGAAGGCGCAACAGACAACCTACTTCATGCGGTAAGCGAAATTAAAAACCCCAATAAAACCCAACTGGCGCAGCTATGCGCACTGCCTTTTGCTTCGAAGAAGAGCTACCAGACATTTTTGCAATTTCTAGATAAGGAGGTGGCCAAGGTATGGGAAGAGTTGATTTGGGAGGAGCGATTGTCAGACTCCGAAATTGAAAAACGGCTCGGCATCAAGGTGTATCAGATGTTTGAACAGGAAAACTATTACCGGACGGTTTTCATATCAAAACGGGTTGATCCGCGCTTTGCTATTTTTTCTAATGTCAGATCACACAACTATTACAGTTACTACAATTCCGGCGACAAGGAAATATTGCTCGGACTGCCGCTACTGCTGCGGCAACTGGTAGCTGAATATTACGAGCTGCCCGAAAATGCTCAACTCATCGCCGTACCGGCCCCAACGGCAACCGCTTATGTGTATGATACCGGCGAGCGGGACATCCTGCTGGAATTGCCGCGCGTACTTTCTTACAAAGAACAAGGGCAGGTCAACTACACCGTAAAAGACAGGCCGGCCCTGAACACGCTGCCCCGAATGACCAAAAACCTCAGCATCCGGGAGTTTTTTCCACAAACCGACGACAAACAGCTCAAACACCTGCGCACCTTGATGCTAGCGGCTATGGCGCTTCACATTCGCGGCGCCAAATTGACCCCGAATACTCCGACCGTCATCCGTACCCTGTTTCGAAAAGCATACGTTGAATCGGCTTTCACTGCCGGCTTTTTGCTCACCGACCTCAAAGGTATGGGGCATTTGGAAAATTACGATTTGCAAAAAAGGGAGGAGGCTATGCTACAGGTACTGGCCACGCTGCCGGCGGGCGCCTGGATATCGGTGGAGCGGTTGAAACGTTTTGTGCGCTTTCATTTACTCGACATTCGCCCGATGTCTGACTATACTGCCACCAACAAATTACATTACGAGTACGAGAGAGAAGGTAAATGGGATAAAAAACACTACATCAACAAAGGGGATTTTGCAAGAGCGATTGAGATGCCGTACTTCCTGAGCTCCTTTTTCCTTTTTGCTGCATTCGGGCTGTGCGATATTGCTTACGATGCGCCCGATCTCAATCAACTCGGCCGCGAGTGCTACTCCTCCTGGGACGGCCTGCGCTTTGTGCGGCGCACCGCTCTCGGCGATTATGTGTGCGGCTTCAGCAAAACCTACGATGCCACAGACTTGGCGCCGGATACCATCATCACGCTGTCGCCCGACACCCTGCTCATCACTACAGAAGACACGGATACATCTGCCGCCGCACTGCTCGAACCCTACACCGAGCGCCTCGGCGCCAACCGCTTTCGCACCGACAATCAGATTTTTCTCAAAAATATTCGCTCGAAAAAAGAGTTAGAAGGCAAAATTGCCCTGTTCAAACAAATTATCGGCAACGAGCTTCCGCCCAACTGGACCGCGTTCTTTCAGGATATGCTCCACAAAATCAATCCTTTCGAAGCTGTAGAGGTGGCTGCTATTTTGCAAATTCCGACCGACAACAAAGCGCTCATTCAACTCATTGCACAAGACCCGGTACTCAAATCATTGATCGTAAAAGCAGAAGGCTACATGATCGTGGTGCCCAAAGGCAACTACGCCGCCATGAAGCGCCGCCTGCAGGAGTTTGGCTATTTGTTGACGTAATATGTTAGGAGCGATTAGCTATTCCTTACAGTTTCCCGTGCTCCTTCAAGATACGGGCCACTTCCGTCTCATCCAGCCCGGTGATATTGGCAATGAGCGGCAAAGAAAGGCCGTTGGCATAAGCGTTTAATGCGACTTCTATTTTACCTTCTATTTTACCTTCTATTTTACCTTCTATTTTACCTTCCTCTTTGATCAACCGATAGGTGCTCATGATTGTCTCCTTAACCGGTGCGGAGGGTATTTGTTGAATGGTTTTCATAATTTTTTCTTTTGACAACTTGGTAATACTAAGGATGTAAACGGACACGGTAATCAAAAAGTTTTTCTGAATATACGGCTCTAAGCTGCTCGATATCTGAATGAAATGCCGGAGCAGCCCCTCCGTATCGTACCGGTAACGCTGCACCATCATCGCCGCGCCCAGCAGTGCATTGCCCAAACGGATGATTTGGTCCTCCGACAAATCGAACAAGCTGACGAAGATCGTATTAAATCCCGGAATATAGGGCCGCAAAGCGACCGGTAAATCGCCGAAGTGATCGTGTACCTCGCGCAGTTTCCATTTTCGCTTGCCTTGATAATATAGGCACGGTACGATGGGATGCAATTTTCCGCCCTGTTTGATCTGTGTGGCGTAGCCGTTGGCTATGTAGCTCAATATCTGAAACATAGCATACTTCTCCGGCTCCGACTTGGCCTCCAACAACACAGAAACAAAGGCGTGATCAGATTTCCCCTTGTATGGAATCCGAACCACTATATCTGCAAATGTCTCTTCCAGTTCCGGCGAAATGAAGCTGGTGTTTGCATATTCCATGCGGGGGATGTCGAGTAGGACGGAAACATCGCTGGGCAGGTATGCCTGCAAAAACTCAATGGCCATCTCCCGGTCAGAAAGCATTTCTTTGACAAACTTGTCGTGCGGGTTATTGACGGATTTGGCCATGAAGCAAATATAGTACGTTCCCTAAGAGTTCCGCATCGCTCCCCTACCCTTCCGGCTCTTCATCAGGGTCCGAATTTAAGTCTTTCAGTGTATTGAGCACATCTTGTGTGGCATTGTCTAATTTTTCCAGACGACGCTTGCGTTCCCTTGCGGCAGCATCTGTGTCAACCGGTTCCGAGGCGGGTTCGGAGGTTTCTTCCTCCTCATCCACTACTTCCTCTGCTTCGGGGATGTGAACGACGCCGGGGAACGGCTCTTTTTTGAACGTAAGCCCTTTCGGATCAGTGTGTACATAAATGGTATCGCCGGGACCAAACGTGCCGGCCAGTACGAGGCGGGAAAGCTCGTTGATGACCTCTTTTTGCAACACGCGCTTCATGGGGCGGGCGCCAAACTGCGGCTCGTAGCCGAGGTCGGCCAGTAAGCCGGCGGCTTCGTCGCTTACGCGAATGACGATGCGCTGCCGGGCAAGCATTTTCTCCACTTTTTTCAATTGCAAATAGAGAATCTGTTTGATTTCGGCTTTGGTGAGCGGCAAGAACACAATCTGCTCGTCAATGCGATTGAGGAATTCCGGGCGCAGACTTTGTTTGAGCAGGTCGAGTACCTCTACCTTCGTGGTTTCTATGATCTCAGCGCGGTGTTTATCGCCGAGGGCGTCCAAATCTTCAAAGTTTTCGAGGATGTTTTCCGCCCCCATGTTGGAGGTCATGATGATGATGGTATTTTTGAAATTGGCCACGCGGCCTTTGTTGTCGGTGAGGCGACCGTCGTCAAGTACCTGCAATAAGATGTTGAAGGTGTCGGGGTGCGCCTTTTCGATTTCATCCAACAGGATGATGGAATAAGGTTTGCGACGCACGGCCTCGGTGAGTTGGCCGCCCTCTTCATAACCCACATAGCCGGGAGGGGCGCCTACGAGCCGCGACACCGTGTGGCGCTCCTGGTACTCGCTCATGTCAATGCGGGTGATGGCTTTTTCGTCGTCGAAGAGCATTTCGGCCAATGTTTTGGCCAACTCCGTTTTGCCCACGCCGGTGGGACCGAGGAAGATAAACGATCCAATGGGCCGGTCGGCGTCGCCTAATCCGGCGCGACTGCGGCGCACGGCATCCGATACGGCAATCACTGCCTCCTGCTGCCCGATGAGGCGTTTGCCAATTTCGTCTTCCAGTGTGAGTAGCTTTTCCTTTTCACTTTGGAGCATTTTGGCCACCGGGATACCCGTCCAGCGCGATACGACGTCGGCAATGTCGTTGGCGGTTACCTGATCGTTGGTAAACCGGCTTTCTTCGGGCAGTTTTTCCAATTTCTCTTCGGCCGCCTTGAGCATGGCGTGTTTGGTTTGCAATTCGCCGTAGCGGATTTTGGCCACCGTTTCAAAATCGCTGTTGCGCTCGGCGCGCTCGGCGTCCATTTCCAAGGCTTCTATGTCTTTTCGGATATCCTGAACGGTATCCACAATTTCCTTTTCACTTTGCCAGGCGGCACGCAGGGCGTCGCGCTTTTCGCGGGCGTTGGCTATTTGTTCGTTGATGATTTCCAATACCTTCTTATCGCCTTCGCGCTTGATGTGTTCGCGCTCTATTTCCAACTGGCGCACGCGGCGGTCCCACTCGTCAATTTTATCGGGCACGGAATCGAGTTCGAGACGGAGTTTGGCAGCGGCTTCGTCTATGAGGTCAATGGCCTTGTCGGGCAGGAAGCGGTCGGCGATGTAGCGATACGAAAGTTCGGCTGCGGCGATGAGCGCTTCGTCCAATATTTCGATTTTGTGATATACCTCGTAGCGCTCCTGCAAACCCCGCAGGATGGAGATAGTGTCGTCCACGCTGGGTTCGTCAATAAGGACGGTTTGAAAGCGGCGCACCAACGCCTTGTCGTTTTCAAAATACTTCTGATACTCGTCCAAGGTAGTCGCGCCGATGGTACGCAGTTCGCCGCGGGCCAGTGCCGGTTTCAGAATATTGGCCGCATCCATAGCGCCGCCGCCGCCGCCGGCCCCGATGAGAGTATGAATTTCGTCAATGAACAGAATGATCTTGCCATTGGACTCGATCACTTCTTTGATGACGGCTTTGAGGCGTTCCTCGAATTCACCTTTGTATTTGGCGCCGGCGATGAGGCCCGCGATGTCGAGCATGAAGATTTTTTTGTCGCGCAGGTTTTCGGGGATGTCGCCTTTCACAATGCGCCAGGCGATGCCCTCCACAATGGCGGTTTTACCTACGCCCGACTCGCCGATGAGGATGGGATTGTTCTTTTTACGACGGGAGAGGATGTGCAGTACCCGGCGTATTTCCTCGTCGCGGCCCACGATGGGGTCGAGTTTGCCGCTTTCGGCCTGCTCGTTGAGGTTGATGCCGTATTTGCCAAGGGCGTTGTAGGTATCTTCCGCGCCGGGGTCTTGCACTTTGCTGCCTTTGCGCAATTCCTGAATGGCGGCGCGGGTGCCCTCTTCCGTCATACCGGCGGCTTTGAGCATCTTGGCGCCCTTGTCTTTGCCCTGCAAAATGCCGAGCAGGATGATTTCGATGGAGATGTATTCGTCGCCGAAGTCTTTGAGCATCTTTTTGGCGGCGAAGAGCGCGGCGTTGGCGTCGTTGGTGAGGTACTGTTTTTCAGCGCCCTCCACACGCGGATAGGTGGCAATAGCCTCATCCAATTGACGCTTGAGCTGGGGCAGGTTGACGCCTTGCTTTTGCAGCAAAAAATTGGGCACGTTCTCGTCGGCTTCGAGCATGCCTTTGATCAAATGCACGGTGTCCACCTGTTGTTGGCTGAAACCGGTAGCGATCTGTTGCGCTTTGAGGATGGCTTCCTGCGCTTTTATGGTCAAATTGTCGAAAGTCATGGTTTTCTATTTTTAATAATGGCGGGTGAAATTGCATTTTTTTGCTGAACGCGGTTGCATTTTTACCTTATTTTATACCTCGCACCGTGAGGTGCGAAGCTAATTTTGTCATACCGAGCGCTGCTATCCACATGCCTGGCAGCGCGAGGTATAATTGTCTATCAAAGACGCGGCCAATCCGTCGTTTTGCCGTTGTAAAAACAGCGGTATTCGACCAATCGGGGTAATGCGGTGATTGTCAGCGGTATTTTAAGGGATGAAAAACGGAGGCGTTTTTTCATATAGTCAAAATGGCAGTAGAGACGCATTGCAATGGCAGGATGGCAGCCGCCGTGACGCATTGCCGCCGTAGCCGTAGAGACGCATTGCAATGCGTCTCTACGGCTACGGCGGCAATGCGTCACTATGACAATAGGCGTCAGGTTAGAATCTTTTTTAAAAATGAACTTTGTAATTCCCGAAACCCGTTGTAGATTTGCCGCGCTTTTAACGAAAAGCGGATTCATTGAAAACATCACCTTCGCCACGCTTTGCGCGGCTTCGGGATTAAAAAGGGGGATTAGCTCAGCTGGCTAGAGCGCTTGCATGGCATGCAAGAGGTCACCGGTTCGACTCCGGTATTCTCCACAAAGCCCCGAAATGCCCAGTTTACAGGGCGCTTCGGGGCATTTATGGACAAAATCATGGACGCGCTGCCAACATCTGACATGGCAGCGAAAAAAAATTCTTTGCCGAAGCTCTCCACGCGGGGTAATGATATTAATAAGACGTGGTTTGTTTTCTGGTACGATGCCGCTGGGCGCAGGCAGCGCAAGTATGGCAGCATCAACTCTCACAACACGATAGAAAAGCGCATGGAGGCCGCTGAGGCGCTGATACGCGAAATACAGGGCGTGCGCCCGCCTGCGCCGGTGTTGCAGCGCATTGCTGAATATATCGCTGCAAATAGGATGCAGTGGCGAAAAAAGACCTTTCAAACTTATTCCTCTAAGCTCGAAGTGTTCACGGCGTATGCAGCGGGGCGCGAGCTTTCAGGCGAGCTGATCACTTCATTTTTTCAGCACCTGAGTGAAACCAGAAAAGCGGCTACCCGAAACTGGTATATCTCGTTTTTCAGGAACATGCTGAAGAAAGTGGGCGCGCCGGATGGCTTACTGAAGGGAATTGATCGGGGCCGATCTCATAGCTCGCCTGCGATGTATTTTCAGCGCTACCAGATTGCCCGATTAAAAAAATACCTGCTTGAAAATGATGCGGAGCTGTGGCATTACTGCGAGTTCCTGTATTACTGTTTCATCCGGCCCGGTGAGCTGAGGTTGATGAAAGTGGAGGACATATACATTGACGACTGGAAAATAAGAGTGCCGGCAGATGTATCGAAAAACCGCGTAACGCAGATGGTGACGATCCCGGTGGCGTTTCGGGCGCAACTGCAACGCATCAGGGAGCGCGGGCCGGGCGAGTATCTGTTTCACCCTGCAAAGGAACCGAACAAGCCGTACAGCGTAAACCAAATGAGCGAGCGCCACCGCAAGGCGCTGCGCGCGCTGGGCTTTTCTTCGGAGTACAAGCTATATAGCTGGAAGCATACCGGCGCGATTGCAGCCGTGCAGGCGGGCGTGACGGTGAAGGAGCTACAGATACAGCTTCGCCACAGCTCGCTGGAAATGGTAGATAAGTATTTGCGGCAGTTGGGCGCGTGGGATTTGAAGCGGTTGGAGGATAGTTTTCCAGCAATATAAGGCGCTTGCAAAATATATTGCAAAATATATTGCACAAAGTATTGACAAATAAAAAAAAGCCTGTCAGGTATCACGCGGCAACTACGGAGAAATTACTTCCATGCCGGCAGAAATCAAAATCATGTGTTCGGGCCTTTTGGAGGGCGTGAAAAATGCCGCCAAAATTGATGAACACGGAGGTTGGGAATTCGGAGTAGTTGCCAGCAACTACAAAAAGGGAATGATACACGCCCTTAACTACGACTGGTACGGAGTAGGATATGATTTGCACGATGGCGGATTCCTTGCCGTATTGCAAGTGCGCGAATTTTACCGCCGTAAGTCCAGCCGGTTCCCGGAAATTCGGAAGTCCTATTTTTTGATTGGACAAAATGAAGATGCTACTTATTTCGCGCATCCCGTGCAATCGCACAAAATACATGCTGCAATTCGCGGAGGAAAAGATGTAGTTAAGGCTTGTCAAGACTGGATTTTTGAAACAGATTATGCAAAAGTTATTCGGCAGGGTGATTTATGCCTGGTGCCTGTTCGCAGCATCAAAGGCGAAGAAAAAAACACTGAAATAGTAATTGAAGAATCTCACCGCCTCCTGGCTGACAAAGTGCTCGAAAATGGGCATTTGTATGCAGTAAACCCGAAACTGTATCACATGCCGGGCACGCATCCGGATGTAGAGGGGAAAGGAAAATATAAAGTAATCGTTGGTCGTCGAGCTTCATTTTGGAGCTTTGCTAAACCAACTCTGGACTAAAAACAACAAAATAGGGTAGGGCGGTTTCCCGTCCTACCCTCAAAAAGATTCAATTTCATCATACGATAAAATCAGTCAAAATTATGAAAAATGTAACGATTCGCATCTCTGACGAGATCACAGCCGCAGCAGAAAAGCTATATTCTGCAAAAGTTACCGGGCTTCAAATAGCTACTGAAGTATATTTTGAACTCCAACGGCGCACTATGCAAGAGCTAAAAGGGCGGTTTTCCGAAAAGGAAATTCACGCAATGGCCGACAATCAAAACGGCACGGAGCTACAAACACAATTTGGATGTGATGCAAAAATGATGTGGTGGCAAATTGAGGACGGAAATACATACGACAATTTGTTCGCAAAATGGGATTTAGACGGCGAAGCCCTGAAAAAAAAGATACTTGAACTTACCAGCGCGCAAACCTGGTTCCTGCAGGATGCTATCCGCAGGTTCTGGAGGCAAAACAATACTGATCTCAGCATCCTTTCAACCGAGCTATTATGATACATTTAATGAACTCCGCAATGATGCCCGTACCTGGGCGATATGAGCTTAAAAAAATGTCTAAAAATTTGTTTGTGTTGGCTGTACAAAAAGCAGCAAGGGATAATATCTTAAAAAGCTCAATCGGGTATCCTCAAAACGCTCAAATTATTGAAAAACTTACCGGTGTTAGGATCGCCCTGAGCCGAGAACTTACGGACATTAAATCAGGTGATCAAATGCTTATTATGCGCCTTCAATACCGTGCAGATCGTCCTAAAGGTGCCGATGTTGGAGAGGAGGATTTTGATTTTTTCCATGCTACTTATCAGCTATAAAGAACCATTTTTTTCATTTTAAGCTTTTCCGCCCGGCTCACCACCGGGCTTTTTTTTTGCCCCAAAAAAAGCAAAGCCCCGCAACTTCCGCTGCGGAGCCTGCCCAAACCCCAAAAACCTAAAATGAGCACCTAAGCCAGGGACGGCTTTGGGGTTTGAATAATCTTAATGATGATTGTGATGAGCGAGATGGCGCCCATGAGCGCGCCGCCGTAGTTGCCGCGTAGAACATTCTCTGTGACGTCCTGTAATGGCGGCAGTAGCGCCGGTGCAATTTCCGGCAATAGGCTAATACCTATCGTCGCAAGGTAATTCCAGAAATTCGCGTCCTGTAGCCACGGCTTGGGTTTTCCCTCCGGTTTGGACTTGAAAAACTTGTACAGGATGCCGCCCGTACCGATGAGGGCAAACAGCGCCGCCACGGCTTCGCCGGCAGCCTCCTGGGGGAATCCTACAAAGAACCCGCCAATGACGATGATGACAGCGAGCAGGAAGTTGGGCGATTGCCAGAACTGTTTCTTTTGTGCAGTTTGCATAGCTTTGATGTGGTTGAATGGTGAAAAAATATTATACATATTGGCCACCCGGATCAGCGCCGGGCGTTGGGGGGCTGATGTTGATATCGTCGAAGATGGCGCGGGGGATGTTGTAAAATGGCCCGCCTGGTTGCCATAGCTCTTTCACGTTTCCGAATAGCGCAATCATGGTGCGTATCCAGTTTTGCAGGGCGATTATTTGCGCCTGCGTTTGAGCTTGTCGCGGGTCCACCGGTGGGCGTGGCGCTGTGGAGAATTGCGGACGTACCGGCTTTTTCGTAAGGAAATAGACGCCTACGGCGATGGCCAGCGCTACAACCAAGTTGTTATTTTTCATAGGTAGTAATTACAGTTTTTTGCCATAAAGCGGCCTGATGGCATAGTTTGAATAGCGCCAACTGTGGCAGTGTCGGCCAGCTTTCGCAGCAAAGTAATGTTGCTCGCTGAGCCGTTGGGCTTGCGCACATCGAGGCGTTTGTACACGTTTTTCGTGCTTTCCCGGTACGAAAATGAGGCAATTACGCCCGATGGGTGTACGCTGGTCACTTCATCGCCGCTTGTTTCTACGCGCATACCCAATGCGCGGAAGTATTCGGACACTTCGCTCAGGCGTTTCTTTTCGGCCCGGCGCCGACTGTCGGCATTACTGCCCGGCGTCCAGAAATATGTGTTAGCGCTAAGGATTGACGGTTCATTTAACATAATAACACGGTTTTATTATTGAGTTTAAAAGGTCCCTTTTTCTTTCTTCGTCTTATCAAACAAGAAAAAAGCCAGGCCCAGCAGGCCGGCGAACTTCGCCACATCCAGCAGGTTTTTCAGGCCGGATTTGTCAAAATCCAAATCCACCTCATTGTTAAGCGGATTGAGGCCGATGAGCGAGCCGCCCGGCGCGTCGGTGCTTTTTCCGATATGGATGAGGCCAAAATCGGGATTGTACAGCGCGCCGCCATCGGGCGTTGGGCGCAGCTTCAGTATCTCCTGTATCATGCGCGAAATGTTGCGGCTGTTGGCCTGCGCGCGTGTGAGCTTAGCAACAATAATTTCATTGCCGCCGCCCCGATCTACTCCGAACATAATCATGCCATTGCTGATGCCGATAAGCTGATCTACTGCCCGTGCATCGGGATGCGCTATGTCGAGCCAATACGGTTTCACTATATGCCCTCCAGGCAATACGCCAATAGGGGAATCGGGGTCGAACTGTGCATTGAGGGTAGTGAGCGCATCAACGATGCTTACGCCGCACACCGACAGCGCCGCACAGTCTGCCGGAAATGGCCGGGTTGTCCAGATGTTGAGGTTAATTTTCATATCATTTTATTTTGCCACCACCAAAACCCGGCAGCAGCCACCACAAGCAGCAGCCCGCCAACGGGAGCAGCGTAATCAGAAAATTTTGCCATACGATTGAGCCAGCCCTGCAGGAATGCCGCGTGGTTGCTACTGTTTGCGGCGAGTTGATTGTAGAACCGTATGCGCTCTTCTTTGTAGGCCGCATAGAAAGTGCCGGGATTGGCCCGGTTGAGCGCCGCGAGGGTTTGCTCGCCGAATACGCCATCTTCCGGCACTCGCAGTACCTTTTGTGCCAGCCTGGTGCCCCGGCTTACGCCGTGATTCACCACGCCGTCGAAGATGATTTCCGCCACGGCCTGGTCGTTGATGCGGTCGCCCTGTATGCGATCCCAGAAGCGCGCTTTGTAGATGCTTCGCGCGATGGCCGGCGTGATGGCTTTCATGTCGGCCACGGTGGGCACGCGCCCGATCCAACTTTCATACACCGGCGCGCTGATGCCCAGGTTGGTACCTACGTTTTCGCCACGGCTGTTGTAGTTGCCGGTGTCGCGAGCATCGTTTTGGTAGCCGCCCTCGGCGTCCAATACGCGGTTGTATGCCTGTTGGAAATTAGCCATCGAGGTTAGAGGTATCGGTTACAATGTTCAGCACCTCGACGGGTCGAAAAGCCCGCCATTCTGTCCGGCTGCCGCGTCGGTTCAGGAGCCGGCAGGCCCAGCGGAGCGCCGCCCGGCGCTGTGCGCGGTTTGAAAAATATCACTGCGGCCAGCGCGCCCAGAGCAAACCATACTAACGTGTCATTTTTCATAGCTCTATCGGATTTATTCGGCGCTACAATCGCGTGTATGGTTTCGGCCTGGGCTGAGGGGCATACACGCAATTGTAGCGCAATGAAAATTGGTTTTCAAATTCGTGAAATTCTACTTTCGTTTGTAGAGAAAATCGTCGAGCTGTTCAAGCCACCTTTCGTGCTCGTTCAGCTTCTTATCTATGTAGTTGAACTCGCGCGCGCTCAGCGCCTGGTCTTTGTCCATTTTTTCGAGTTTCAACTTCATATCCTTCATGTCGGCGCTGATGGAATTGTATTGCAATTGCACCATCGTACCCAATCCGGCCAGCAGCAGGGGGAATAGCCAGCTTTTGATTGTGTCAATTACATTGTGTGTCTGCTGCTGTGTACTCATTATTGTATCCAGTTTCCGGTAAGTGATTTAATCTCAGCGCCCCGATGGCGGGCACGCAATGCCAGCGCTCCCGGCCTCGGCACGGGGCCGGTACGGTTGCTTTCGTCTCTTACGACGAGGTTCACAATCTTGTACTCCTTATTGTGCATTTCGAAGAAATGGCGGCTCCAATGCCCGGCGTCGAGAAAGTCGTCGGTGGCCCGAAGCAGGAAACCCCGATTCGTGAAATACTTCCGCGTGGCGTCGAGCGCCTTATCGTAGGCATCGGGCGCGTACAGGTTCGTACTCGTTTCGATAGTGTAGGTCACATACGCCGTGCTGAAATTCGGGGAAGTGCTGTTGAACGGCTTCCACAGTATTTTGAACTCTTCCTGAAGCTCTAAGGCAACCGTTCGCTTTTCCTTCGTAGGTGTGCCGCCCGGTGGCGATGGCGGCAGCGGATTGCCGTTGCCGGTGTTCGGTTCGGTCGTGGGGTCGCCGGCTATGAGGCGCGGCAGTATGGGCGCTCCGAAGCCGGTGTGAGGGTCCCAGCCGTTGGGCTGCAGGTCGGTTGCGAACTTGGCTATGTAGCGGCTGATCTGCCGGTTGGTAGCCTTCGGAAATATGGCAGCAACCAACGCCACCATAGCGCCGAATGAGGGCGCGCCCATGCTCGTGCCCGATGCCTCGCGCAGTGTTTTGCCCGCCCAGGTACTGAGGATGCGGCTACCCGGTGCAGCGCCGTACAGCTTAGCGCCGTAGTTGCTGTAAGATGCCCGTTGCCCAGTCGGTTCCAATGCGCCGATGGCGTGCGCGCTGGAGGCATTGGCCGGCGTGCCGATGGCATCGGCGCCGTTGTTGCCGGCAGCGGCTACGACGAAAACGCCCAAGTCTTCCGACTTTTTCATCACTGCGTTCAACTGCTCGTTGATGCCGCCCGCTCCGAGGCTGTAATTGTAGATGACAAACCAGCCTTGCAGCATGAGGGTAATGGCGTTCCGGTCAGCCTCTTCGGTGCCGGCCACTATCCAGGCTATTTGTCCGGCGCCGTCGTTGTTCAATACCTTGTAGGCTATGCCCTTCACCATATTCAGCTCTACCAGGTGCCTATTGAGGCCCAGCTCGTAGGCGTTGTTGATAGCGCCATAGATGCCGGCCACATGCGTGCTGTGCCCGTGGCGGTCGGTGGGGTCGGCTTCGCCGGTGAAGGTTCGGTTGAATGATGGCCAGGCGAAGCGCTGCAGGTCGGGGTGATCCCAATTGCCGCCCGTGTCGAACACGAACACGGCCACCTTGCGCGCGCCACGATTGCGGATCGTTTCGGCGGCTGCGGTTACGCCGAGGTACTGATTGCCCCAGTTGCCGCCTGCCTGAGCACTGTATTCGCTCGGCAGCATGGGCACAACCGGATCGAGTACGATGTCGTAATCTTTGCGCAGCTCAGCGGCGCGGCGATCTGCGGCGCGGTACTCCTTCTCGTACCCGGCCGGCACTTGTGCCAGGGCCGGGAGGGTGAGCAGGAGCAGGAAGAGAGAGAGAATGTGTTTCATAGTGTGGTTTGTAGTAGTGGTTTACTTTTTCGGCTCTTCGGGTAGTGTTTCTTCCGGGTAGGTGCCGGCTCTGACAAGTTTGACGCGGTGAAGCCAAGCCACTTCCCATTTCCCTTGCGGTGGCATGGGAACATTCAGGTTCTCAATGGTGGGCATTTCTTTTTGCTGCACCGTGTAATCCAATGGTAAGTGGTTTTCACCGGATCGGGCGAATGGGGGAATCTGTTCCCATACTACAATTACCTCCCATTCGTTGTGCCGTGGCTTTACGGCGCCCACTTCCATGCTGTTGGCAGCAGGTTCCGGTGTGCATCCAGTGCAAAATGCAACTATCATCATCAATGTAAAAATAACAGCGATAATGACGCCCATGAGGGTAAAACCGTTTCTTTTGTTCATATCAGTGAATAAGTTATGTGAAAGCCAAGCGCCTGCACAAAGGCAAGCGCAATCCAAATGAGTACAGCCATGTACAGCCGTACACGGATGTTCCAGGTCTTTGCAGCGGCTGCGAGTAATACGACTAATGCCGCCCGTAGTAAGCCCTGATACAGAAACTTGAAAAGATGCCAGGCATCGGTAGTGAAGGAAAAGTACGTTGTGCTGCCCCAATACCGCGGCTGTAAGGGCTGTACGAGCTTGCCGTCTTCGCCCTTTTTGTATTTGTTCTCCCAGCTCTTTGCCGGGTTCCAAAAGTTTTCATTCATCCGGGCGAAAACGCTGCCGGTGTAATGGAACTGGAGCGTATCCATCACGCCGTTGCAGATGCCGGCGCAAAAGACCAAAGCTATCAGTCCTAATGCTTTTTTCATTATCGTTTATGTATAAGTGAGTAAGTTGTATGAAAGCCTAACTGCCTAATAACCCAATACGCTGCGCCTTCAATAATGAGGTAGTACCAGGGGCGTTTCTCTTCAAAAATATAGAGCGTAACCGAAATAGTAGTACTCATTCTGTCTGCTGTGCGCAAAAGATGATAAGCATCAGTGCTCCATGCAAAAACAGTACTACTGCCTAAAAACCGTTCCCCTTGCTCAGGGTCTCCGTTCCTCCATTTGTTTTTCCAGCTTTCATCCGGGTTCCAAAAACTGCTATTGGCATGGGGGTGTACCTGTTCAAATCGGTAGTAATTGTTGCGCAGCAATTCCACCATGCCATCCGCTGCGCCGCCTGTATAAGCTGTAATAATTTTTGTGCCTAACCGCTGAGGCAATATTTTAGGCTGTGCAGTCATGTTTACTGCTATGAAAATCAGAATTACGATGTGTAGTGCATGTTTCAGTTTCATAAGCCTTAATTGTCAGTTGCTGACCAATCAAATTCCACCGCAGTGGAAGTAACCGCCGCGCCCGAAGTGTCGAAAAATCGAACTATGAAACCTCCTGTACCTTTCGTGTGAACAGTAGTAATGTATGGGGTTGTGCCTACAACCTGCACCGTCGTAGCGAAAGTTGAATCTGGCATTGTGATGGATACCGCTACGTCGCCGCTCCCGTCCGTGCTGGTGGATACTGTGCCGCGCCGGGTTTTGGTGCCTATTACGCCGCCTTCGCGTACCTCTATGTCGGCGCTTGTCGAAAGTGTGGTAGCAACGTTGCCGGATGTCCATCCGGCTATTTGTGTTCCAGTACCGACAAGCGTATCTACTTTAGCCTTGCCGGCGACATGAAGCGCCTCATCTGGATTCTCGGTAAATACACCAAACCGGCGTGATGCACGCAGGTGCAATTGATGGTATGTGTTAGTGTTGTTGTTTGCCCGTACTTGCATACTCCACCTTCCGGGAATATACCCTCCAACTATCGCACCATCAACCGAAACATACTCGTAGCCTGTGTCATCCATTGCTCCAGAACTACCCCCATCCGCCACATATTGCTTATACCATATATTATCATTTGCCTGCACAGTTACGAAAGAAGTCCCGTTTGTTGACCGAGATTTTAAAGCCACTTCACCAACGCCATTGGAATTGTTTCCCAATGCTACCATCGTAGTATTGTAGTCGTTATCTGAGTTGACTTGTGCATATATTCCGTTTATTGTGACAGCACCATAATTGGAGCCAACGGTAGTCCCTACAATTCCTTTTAAAATAGAAACACCTCCGCGCACATCAATACCGTTAGTAGGCGCGTTAGTGCCAATCCCTAACCTTGTAGTGCCGGAATTGAAAAACAAATTTGCACTGCCTGTAGCGCGCCCATTTGCATCAGGAAAAAAAACCTGCCCTGCGGTGCCCAGGCCATTTGCAGTAGCGCTCTTTAGGAGTGACTCCCATGCCGATGCACCCCGAAATTCAAAATTGCCAGTCGTGCTATTGTAACGCGTCATCCCCACTACTGGGCTACCTGGCTGCTGCGCAGTTGTGCCAACTGGCACGGTAAATGCCCCTGTGCCATTTGCGGTTACATTCCCCGATGAGTTTGTGAGCGGGCTATCTCCAAGCGTTGAAGGTCCGGTCCACATCGCAAGGGTGTTCGGAGTGCCTGTGCCTCCAACTGTGCCTGATGTAAGGCTGGAAGTATCCTGCCACACCGCCCCATCCGCATCCACTACCAAGCGCCCCGTACCAGTGCCAATAAATTGTCCAGGAATGTATTCATTTAATTTGATCTGGCCGTTTGATTGTATGGTTAGTTTAGTAGTTACACTATCGCTATCCGTCATGGTCCCAAACTCTAAATTTGTGTTAAGGGAGTCTAAATCATAGTTCCGAGTAAATTTAGAACTTATGTGCGCCATCGTAATGTAATCAAGAAATCCATCCCTTAAATCAAATACAATCCGGGTGCCATTACCGATTCCGGGCAGGGTATTATATGTTTTTCTAATAATTGCAGCCGTGACAATTGAATCTCCTGAAGATTCCGTCTCTGCCAGAAGTGCAGGCGCAGAATTTGTACCTGTAAGCCGTGCGCCTGTTAAGTTACCCGACAAAACGCCACCTATCCCGCCGGCACCAACAATGCCAATACCAGACCCCTGAAAATTCCCCCCGGTTGGACCGGATCCTGAAATGCCCGTGCCACTTAATGATGAAGCAAATATCCCCCCCCCGGAGCCAAAGTTTTGTACTGAAAACGGAATGTAACTTGAGATGCCTAAAATGTTAACATTATTTGTACCTGTAAGCCAAGAAATATTATTATTAAGCACACCGCCAACCGACACAACTCGGCCTGACTTTTGCAATCCGTTTCCAATTTGAAAAGTAGAATCTTCTAACCGGCTAATAGTTACAAGCTGCGAAGAATCAACAAAAATTGTATCACCCAATGCATCAAGTCCCCAGCCAGGAACTGTGCGCGCATTATATCGCACTTCTACTTGCGCCGTAGCGTACAGCGCAGCCAGAACGAGAATAGCAGTAAGGAGAATGCTCTTTTTCTTCATCGCAGGGTACTGATTATGGCTGAGCCGGCAGCCGCGTTTATAAGGATCGGCTCCGTAAGGAATGCGCAGCCGTTAGGCGCCGTCCAGGTAGCCGAAAAGCCGGGAGGGTAGGTTACATCTATTCCGCCCACGTTGACGATAACCGTGCCGCTGATAACCGCAATAGCAATCGAATTGTAAGTGCCGGCCAGTAGCGTTACACTTGAGCTATTCGCAGCTACATGTTCCGGCAGGCCCTGCACTGCGCAAGGCATGTCGTTTACAACAAGCACCTTTACGGTGTCGCAGATCGAAACGCAGTTGTTTAGGATAATGACGTTGGTAGTATCCCTGCCGGATGTGGGGCATAGCGGCCCCGTTTCATCGCAGGTCGTCGAGGTGATCGTTGAAGGGCTGTTGATGTACAGCGGCGGCGATGCGCCGAGTATCTGGTTCTCAGGCGTGGAAAGCGAAAGATTGGTGAAAAAGTATTGTTCAGAGGTGGCAATCGGGCTGCACGCTTCGCTGTAGGAGCCGGATGTGACCCGCGCCGTTTCTCCCATGCCTTGCCCGCCGTTGGAGATGCCTGGACTGAGGTAATAATCGGGATTGGTGAAGTACGGAATATTTACATACGGGACCGTGGGAAGGTTGTACACGTCCCAGGCAATATTCACCTGGCAGCGGCCGGCTGAGTTGGTTATGCTCACAGTGTAATTGCTGTAATTGATGACCGGCCCCAGTGCATTGGCCGTCACAAATTCCTGAATGATGTAGCCAATGAGCGTATCGTACGCAATCTGCATGTTGGCGAGGTTTCCGAGCGCACATCGAAAATCGGCTGTGTCCACCACGCCCAGCAGCGCGGGGTATCGAGTGGCTACCTTGGAGGGATTGAACGTGAAGCCCAGCACCGTGTCAGGATTGAAAAACAGCAGGTTGATGCTGTCCAAAATGTTGTCCACCTGAATATTGAAAAACCAATTCCGCCGATTATTCGACTGGAATGTACTGGTAAGGTTCTGCCGGTCTATCTCCGCAGGGCCAAGGCCGGCGCAGTTGCGGGTTGTTACTACATCGTAGGCTACCCGGTAATCCCTGCTATTCACAAAAACCGTATCCACAACGTGGTTTTCCTGATAAATGGAGTAAACGCACTGACAACTATCGGGCAGCGTGCCAGGTGTGCGCGTTGTGCCGCAGTTACTCAGGTACTGGCCGCTTAGGTTGGCCGGCGTGCCGTCCAGCTCTACAACCAAGGTGGCAACCACCTGGCCCGCCACAATGGTGCGAATCACTTCCACCACGCGGCTGTATGCGCCGGTGAGGCTATCGTACACGCACAACTGAGTAGAAAGATAGGTAGTGTCGGTATTGCCTGCTATGCGGCGCAGCAGGTTGTTGTCGTTGCCGGCACAACTCAGCACCGTGCCAGTAGGCACATATAGCCCCATTAGTTCATAATCGAGGTCAAAGCTGCTGTTGGTTGTGATGGAAAGGAAGCGATAAAAGGTGACGATGTTGCCCGGAGAAATAGAATCGAGCAAGCACACCTTTTCATATTCCAGATCGGTGCAAGGCGCATCGGTGATGGTGCCGGCCGGCGTGTATGGCTGCCAATCAATGTCGAAATCGCCGCCCGTCGTAGCTGTCGTAAGGTCAACGAGCCTATAAAAGGGCGTGCCGTCATCGCACAAGGGCATTACATAGTAGCTGTCCACGCTGCCGCCGCCGCTGCCGCAGTATCCGAACGTGACCGTGCCACCGGCTACGGTGGCCACCGCGCCCAAGGGCGTGAGGTAACTGATAACGCGCGGCGCATTTTCGCGGCCCGAAAACAGCCAGTACGCCACTAAGCTGCTGTCCACGCTGCCGGTATTCCAACACACCGGCATGGGCGAAATCTGAAAGATAGAATTGCTCTGGGCCTGCGCCGATAAGCTGCAAGCTGCCAAAATCAATATCAGAAAAATGTTTTTAAGGCGCATTGTCGCAATGGTTTGATAGCAGTATTTCACAGTGTGGGGCGGGCGCTGCCGGATCGGGCCGATACGCCGCCGTGTTTTGATAATATAGACGCTTAGGCGCTGGGGCGCTCTACCTGGTAACTGGCTGCGCCGCCTACCGGTACGGCTACTGCCACAGCAGGGCAGAGATCGAACCGGGTAGTAGATCGGTTTTCGCGTGCTTCTATGGTCCAGTATTCGCCGGGAAATACGGTTACACCGTTCACGGTTATATCTTCCAATCCGGCATTGTACACCCGGATACGGTACGCGCCGGCAGCTATGTTTTCGGTAGTGTTGGCAGCGATGTTGCCAAATGTCTGCTGCATCGTGTTGGCGGCAAGCAACTCCGTTACTTCGCCGCCGCCGCTGCCGCCTGGTGGTATGGATACAATCATGTTAACAGACGATGTTGTGGCTCTGTATTTCTCCGATTTCCAGCCGCCGCGTACCGGCGCCCTGCGCGAAAGTGACCGTCCACTCATCCCATATATAGCCCATTTCAGGGAACGGCGCTATTTGGAGCGTAGCGCCGGCTCTTACCGTGAGGTGCGTATTGATGTACGCATCCACGGTGCCGAGGTTCTGTATCAGCAGGGCTTTGGCCCTGATTTGCACCTGAGCGGCTTCTGTGATCGGCGGCTTTACATTCAGCGCATGGTAATGGATATTGGACATACAGAGCGCGTGTTATTTACTTGAAAAATGATTTGGCCATGGCCGGATTTTTCTCAAAAAAATCGGTGACTTTTTCGAGATACACATACAGGCCCTCATGGCTGTCGAAGTGCGGGCGCAAGCGATTGAGCACAGCAGCAATTCGGATCGGATCGTACTGATCTTCCTCTACGGTGTCGGTAGCTTCTTCGGCAGCAGCCGGAAAACCCGACATGGCTACCGTGGCCTGCTGTGCGGGCATGGGTACGAGCTTGGAGAGGAAATTGGCGATTACTTGCCCCACTGCCGGCGCGAGCGATTCCACCACGCGGCTGAGGGTGCCATCTTCAACCAACTGGCCCAATGCAACCTTTCCGAAGCTCATTTCTTCCGCCGCAGCGGCTTCCATATCTTCCAGCTTGCGTTCCAGCTCCCACATTCGTTTTTCGGCGTCTATTTTGGCCTGCACCTCGCCGGCAGCGACATAGCCTACCATCGGCGCGCCGGGAAAGCCGCCGAGGCGGGAACCCGCCGTTTGCGTTTCGATGCCGAGGACGCGGTAGTGAGCGCTTTGGCCGGCTGTGCCGGTTTTCGGCTGTATGAATACGGTGAAGTCGCCGCCGCCCGCGCTGTTGTCGGTAATGAGGGTACGCAGCAGCGCGAAACTTTCGTCCTTGCCCATGTTCGTATCCGTCTGCGAGTAGATGCGGTTGGAGCGCCCGCTGTGGCTGTCGCTAAATCCGCGAAACAGAATCCACGCGGGCGTTTCTCCTATCGCGAACCAGCGTTCCAGGGCGTCAAATTCGGTCATATAGGTTTTTGCGGCCATGTGTGTATTATTTACGATCCTCAAAGAGGAAGTGAATAATGATGCGCTGCCCTACTGTGACTTCGGTAGGATCGGCAATGCGCACAAACGACTGGTTTGGGGTGAACCCGGTGATGTCAATCGGGCCGATGCGGCGATCTGTGTCGTGCAACTGAAGGTACAGGAACGGTACGTTGTTCCACACGATCAGGTTGTTGCATTTAAGCGTAAGGTATGCCTGCTCCATCGCCTTTGATGAAATGAGGGTTTGGCCGCCCGGTGCGAGCTTGTCATCATCGGGGTTGGCAGTGACGTACACGCCGAGCACATGGCAATCGCGGATGATGGTGTCATCGGGCAGATTGTACAGGCCGCTCGTATCGGTGATCTGAATCTCCACGGTGTGCTGAGCCAGGCGCGCGCCGTATTTGCTCATAATCTGATCAATCCAATTCATGATTTTTTTTGGTTTTTCTGATGACGGGGAGCGAACAACTCAATGCCCGCTCCCATCATCACATTATGGAAAACGTAATACCATGAGCCGGATCAGAACAATTGCGTAACCGCGCGGGCGCCGTTCACAATCTTGAATCCTTGCAGTTTGAGGCGCACCACGTTGCGCGTAGTGACCGCAGAGCCGGCAGCGTTCACGGAGCCGTCGATGATGGCCGTGTTGCCGGGGCCGAGCGTGAGTTGAGCAGTGTTGTTTTCCTGTCCGCTGAGGCCCATCAGTTCCGGCAGTTCGTAGAAGCCGCGCTGATCGAGATTCGGACCGAATTCGGGGAAATTGTCCGGGTCGGCTCCATTCAGGAGGTACGGCCGGTTCGGGCTGCAATAGAAATTGTTCGTCGGCAGTTCTTTGATGCGTTCGGCGTTGCCGGTTTGGATCGTGAGTTTGCCGTTGTACACGGTCAGCAAGCTGCGGAACTCCGGCCAGCTCGAAGCCACACCAACGAAAAAGTTTTGGTCGGGCGCCGTGAACTCCGGGTTGTTGGCGTACTGCGCCGGCGTGGTGGTGATGTCCTGTTTCGTCAGCACGAGGCCGAGGTGCGAGACGTAAAAGCCGTCGTTGCGGTCGAGCTTGTTGTCCATCGGGTGGTCAGCACCGGGCACTTTGTACAAGTCGAAATTGTACTGGTTGTTGGTGGTGCTCAGCACCAGGTTCACCATGAGCGTCGTCCATTCTACGATGTAGTTGGTACCTACTTTGTCGCGTACGCGACTGGCCAACGCGCGGAGAGGAGATGCGGTAATCAGTTGTGGTTGCATCGTGTTTCTTTGTGTGTTTTGTTGAATAATGGTTGAGCCAACTATTCAAGTCAGATTTCCGTGCCTGGAGAAAACTACTCCACTACCACATCGCCGTAGCCGGCCACACCTGGCATCACCAAAGAGCCGGTGTAGTTGGCGCTCAGCGGACCGGCCAAGCCGATGCTGTTGGCCACGGAGGGCGCAAGCTGTTGCACGCCATTTACGGCGCCGGCCACGGCCATGCCTACCGCCACAGCCGGGCCGAGGCCCTTGGGCAGTGCATTGCCGGCAACCATCGCCCCAATGAAGGGCACAGCTATACCGAGGATCGGATTGGCCTGCACGATGGCAATTTTGGAAGTGATGATTTTAGCTACCGCAAAACCGGCCGCTACTTTGAGGGAGTTTTGGATGAGGCCCCCAGCCTGCTTTTTCATGCGTCGGGTATTCATACCGTTCATTCGCGTTTGACATCCACACATTTTGTTGTTGGATTGAGATGAAGAAATTTGGTTTATGCGGCGCGGCGGCGCGTAGTGCGACGCTTTGCGGTTGTTTTGCGTTTCGTTCCGGTGGCGGTGACTTTGCGGAGCTTGCAGCCCCGGTTTACCACTTTCGCGGCGGAGCGTTTGGCCTCAGCGGCGGTTTTGCTGCCTGCTTTCACAGTAGCTTTCACATAAGCGGAAGCGGCTGCTTTGACTTTCGTCTTCGTGCCTTTTCCCTTACACAGGTTAGCTTTCGCCTTGACCAAGCGGCGGTATGCCGCCAAGGCCGGACTGCTGCGTTTCGTTGACATAGCTTTGTTGTTTTGGTAAATGAATAATTCCAGCCTCAGCCGGTTTTTGCTTCTTTGCAGCGGTCCGTTTTTTCTTCGGAGGCGCTGTGTTTCGTTTGTGTGCGTAATTCGCTGTCCAGGACATCGCTTGTATGTTTTATCTCAGCAGCAGCAGCGCGGCGGCTCCTGCGGCAAGTGGTATAATAAGCTCGTTGTTGAATGCCGGCGTTTGGCCGGGCGTGCCGGTTCCGGCGCCCTGAAAATCTTCCTGCTCCGGTCCCCATGTGGCCGTGCCGATGCCCTGCGTCGCGTTTTGCAGTAGCAGGCGGTCGTTCGATTTGAGTGCGGCCACGAGGGCCATAGTGGCCGACACAGCGCCCGCAAATGCGGAGAGCAGCTTGGGCAACAGTATAAGGAATGCGCCCCCGGCTCCAATGCCCTGTTGGCTTGCATCGCGCAATGCCTGATAGGTGGCTTCCGGTTGGAGCGGGTCTATCTGATAATCCACGTTGTTGCGCAGTATGGAGTTGCGTACCCATGCACGCATGTTTTCGCGGTCAATCCAACCAAGCTCAGCGAATTTTGATACCGCATTGCGGTGCAATACGCGCTTAGTGGCTACGCTGCCCGGATTGCCGGTGCCGGCCGTGAATTCGTACAGGATATGGTGCGACGCCTTTGTAAGGTTGCGGTTGTAATACCCGATGTACTCTACTTGCCGCTGGCATTTCTGATAGGCGTCGGCATCGCCGTACCGTACAAGGGTTTGATTATCGTAGGGGTCATATTCTGGCAGGTATTGCGCGCAATCGGGAAACTGTATTTCCCCTATACTGGCTTGTCCGGCGAGGCCGGCCAACAACGCATCGGGCAGCCGTGTAACAATGCTCTTACGGGCTAAGAACTTCGCAGCCGGTCGGCTCAGGTTCTTATACTTCCGCATGGCCCGGTTGATGGTGGCGTTGCCGGTGTCAATGTTGCCGGCAGTGTTGTGCAGGCCGATGGCGAGTGCGTCGAGGATGCGCTTTGAGGCAGCTTTTTCGGCGGGAATGTCGTAATAGCTGCCGAGTATGTTGAGCTGATCGGCGAGCAGTGCGGCGCGAAATTCGCCGGCAGTCATCTGCTGCGGATCGTAGGCGGGCGCCGGTGTAGCCGTGCGGCTAAACTCAGGCGGCGGCACATTGCCAATTCCTCGTATGTAGGCTATTTCTGTCATCTTGCTATGAGTATAGCCGCCAACACGGCGGCGATGATCCAACCTTTTCCGGCTCCGGCGCTGCCCGATAGTCGGGTGCGTTCCCCGGTGCCGGGCTTCACGTCGTATGCTTTCCAGTAGGGCGCTTCCTCTCCGAATCGGGTGTGAACCGCGTCCACCGGTATCTCTTTTCCATCGAGCAAGGCCACCGGGTAAATGTGGCCGCTCTGCGGGTTTTTGGGATCGTAAAAGGCGACGCGATATACATACGGTATGCCCCAGTTTTGCAGGAGCGAACCGACGAACACCGAAAAGCTCTTACAATCGCCTTTCTGATCGGCCCAGGTCTTTCCGGGGCTTTTGATCGTTTCGCGGCCTGCCCGGTCGCGCACATATCGTACATGCGTTTTCACGAACTTCCAAGCCTCTTGCAGGCTTTTCAGGTCGGAGGGTTGCCGCAGGTCGCGCGCCAGTTCTTCCGTGAATTCCGCGCTTTCGCGGTCGGCCTGTACAATTGTTTCAACTATCTTCCACACGTTGCCCCGCGTCTTCACTACGGTGCGATTTTCTGCCGGCCGTACCCGTGCCCGTATCATACAATCTGCAGGTTTTGGCGTATGGGTATCGTAAGGTTTCCGGCGTACAGTTGGCCCTTCACGGAGAAAGACGGCCATACGGAGCCGCTTCGGAGTATCTGCTCTATGGAGGTGGGCAGCTCGGCCCACAGCGCCCGGAAGTCAACCGGCAATTCCGTTTTGGTGCGCGGCTGTATCACCGATGGGCCAATCCTCAGATCGGCTATGCTGATGCTATTGTAGAGCACTTCGCCGCTAAAGCCCTGAATGGGGATTGGGGTAGATGACCGGTTCTCTATTTCGAGCACGATGGTACCGGTGAGGGCTTCCCAGGTAGGCGTGAGCTTTTTGAGCTTGGTATCGGCTACCCATATTTTTGTGCTGAGCCGGTACGCCATATATGCGGCAATGCCGATGCCGGCAACCAGAATAAGCCCTAACCTCCGATTCTTCTTCTTGGCCATACTTTTCAGCTTTGGGGAGCGCCGTTACAGCGCGCCCCCGGAACATCTGACTTGACACAGTGACATGTATCGAGCCGAAAATTAAGCCGTATGGAAAGCGGAATTGTGCGTACTATGTGAGTAACATATAACTAAAGGCATATATGAAAGTATAATTTCAAGTATCTGTGCTACAGTAAATGAAAACGTGGTCAATATGCCGCTCATGGCCGTACCATGCGACAATGACCGGAAAGGAGAACGGCGGGGCGCATTCGTGACCGGGATAGGTTGCGCGGATGGTTTTGAGCCATGCGCGGTAGGCTTTTTGGGTTGGGATGCGGCGGTATTGGATCATTGGGGTGCCTGTTCCTTTCGTGCGTTCAATGTATATCCTGATTTCTCAAACTCGTTTATCCAAATCAATTTCCTGTCTTTCAGCCCTTCTCCACATGCTTGCAGTCTAAAATGACCTGTAACAGAAAATCCGTTCGTTCGAATAATATTTGTAAACCAAGTGCTGTCAATTACTGTAACTTTTAAATCTGTTTCATTCAAATGCTTATCCCCGTTAAGTTTCCCTTTTCTACTTAGCTTTCCATCTAATACGAGAGTTTCAATTGGGGCATACTTTTTAAAGATTTGGAAGCAAAGTGCCAGATGAATAGGAGTATCATCAGGTAAACTACAAAAACCGGGTTCAATATGTTTAAGCTCATCAGTATGATGTGCGTAACTATATTTTACTCCTTTCTTTCCTTCAACGCCACCTCTATTCAACATAACAATCATATTTCCATTCAGAATTATAAAAACTTCAAATTGCAATTGATTTTTTCCGTCTTTCCAAAAGTGAAAACAAAACTGAAACTTGTCATTCAGTAAAATGATGCCTGTACCAGATAGATCTGAATTAAAAAACGGTTCAATATTTTTTAAAAATGTATATTCCCTGCCTACTATTTTTTTTGAAATTGAATTTGTATAATAAAATATTTCTGCATCTTGAATAATAGTCATTACACGGCCAATGCAATATGAAGCATATTCTATACTATTATGCTTAACGCCTAAAGAAAAGTTGAACTTTTCACCATTTCTAATCCTCTTTATCGTATCTAATATTTTATACTTTTTGTCTGAAAATCTCATGATTCAATGTTTATGATTTTAAGTTAAACCGATACTTTCGATTAATATATTTCTTTACACCTTCATCTACTGGCATCTGGATGACATACGGCATTTCAGAATGGTTTTGAAACCAGTAATCCCATTCTTCTTCCTCTTCCATATCTGGTTCGGTTGAACAATCCACATCAAAACTAACTGCCATCCAAAGCCCGTTATCATCTGTCTCCCATCCATAGGGCCGGTACGTCAAATTGCCTTTGCAGTAAGGGCAAAGGTTTTTGAACTTAAATTCTTTGTCCTCGGAAACCATTACAAATCCGTCAAAAGCAGTAATAGCAGTATTCATTTGATTTCAGGTTTAAAATCTTCCATTTTCAATTCCAGTGCCTCCATAATCTT
Organism: Saprospiraceae bacterium; assembly: GCA_019638385.1. Classification (GTDB taxonomy): domain Bacteria; phylum Bacteroidota; class Bacteroidia; order Chitinophagales; family Saprospiraceae; genus UBA2329. The sequence goes on from JAHBTW010000002.1 coordinate 297,514, forward strand.
CATTCGTACCTGAATAGGCCAGATGCGCCCTTTCTGGTACGCATCGGCATCCAACCCAACCTGCTGCATAAATGTATCGGTGAAAACTTCAGATCGTAAGCGCTCATAGTAAACAGTGCCACCGGGTGACACAAGGCCCAGCGCTTGCGCTAAGCCTGCCTTGTTGAATCTTGGATGTTTCATGTGTGTGTGAAATAAGTGGTTAGTAGTATAAGAATAACCATGAAATAACAGTTGCAAATATGAACCTTTACTTTCAAATATCAAAACACTTCCATATATTTGTATCTGTAAAGGTTAGGTGCTATTTTTATGGGGTTATGATTTGTTAATTGAAGCCGGTACGCATTGCGTACCGGCTTTTTTTGTGCTGTGCCGGCAGTGTGCGCCTACTGCGAAAACAAAACAATGTTCTTATAGCCGCTTTTCAATATGCACCGTGCGTTGCGCTACCCCCCCCGACTTTTCCAAAACAAGTGCACTTGTGCACTTTCGCTCGTAACTGATTGATACACAAATCCTCCAATCGAAAAACAAAATGCACTTGGGCCAAAATAAAGTGCACTCTGGGCAATAATGTGCACTCGGTGAGTGCACGTTTTTAGTTAAAGTGCATATTGAGTGCATATTATTTTTACAATATGCACTCTTTTTATTTTTGCAAGTTTCTGAATATCAATATTATGCTGAATGGAGTGCATACAGTGCACTTTATTTCTTATATTTCGGGGGGGGGGGATAACTTCACTTGTGAAGACAAAAATTTGCCGATTTTGAAAAAACCGGGAAACTCAAAATTTTTTTTGGTTCGGGGCAAAAAAAAGCCCCGCCGTAATGGCGAGGCTGCGAGGGTAGGGATTTAAAAATGAAAAAAAATCCCGGATGTGACTAACACAACTTGCGCGGAGCGCCGATTGCTGGAGGGCCTTACGGCTTCTCCCATCCGGGAATTTCTTTGGTGCAATAATCGATTTGAAAACTGCTCCTGAATACAAGTTCTGTTAGTCGGGAGCAAAGGTAGTGTATAAAGCAGGTACGATGCAATGGGTGTGGTGAAAAAGTTTGGAGTTATGTAAAATTGCACCTGCAACAGATTCAGCCCTGAGCATTTCAATTAAACCCAAGTCAGTAGATAGTTATGGGTTCTGTTGGTCAAAGGCGCAAGATTTCACCGTCAATAAAGACAAATTCAACTTCAAAGAACTCGCAGCCGGCGAGCTGGGCGCTCCACGCTGCAACAGCCCTTTCCAACTCTTCGGCATCCTCCGCACATTCATAAAGCACATACGTCATTGCACCAATGGCGTAGGATAGCCATATTTTGGAGCCGATCATCGTCAACTGCGGTGAAGCGTTCGCCCAGGATTGATTGGTTCCCAACAGCCGGATTTCTAAGAATGCCGGCAGGGCGGCAAGGAGTTGGAATGGGTTCATACTGATTCTTCATTTTTGCACTCCGGGCAGATTCTTACGCCCCAGGTTACGCCGTCGTCGTTGTTGAAATTTTGCCCGCACTTTTCGCAGTTCTCCAATTGTTGCCAGGCTTCCATCGTGTCCAAGCCATTTTGAATTACCTGGTCAATCTCGAACCACTCAGGATGATGTACCATACCTTCCAGTAATAGGTCCAGTGAATGAACCTTATCGGCAAAGCGAAGCCAGGCGGTTAGTTTATTCACATCGGGCACGCCATAGCAGCCCATGTATTTGCCTTCCACCGAAAAGATGGTGAAGGTGCCGGCGTAGTGTTCCTGCGCTGTTTGCGCTACGGATGCTAAGAGGTTTTGCATATTTTTATGGTTTAATGTTAGCCACAGTAACAATCTATTGTATCTTCCAGCTCTTCAATATCCTCGAAATTGAGAGTTGTTTGGTTTAGTGCGATGTGTTTCAATTGTGCATAAGAAATTGCATTTATAAAACGGGCGCCCGTTTTACGTTCCATTTCAATCCACCAGTCTGCTCTACCCGGTTCCTCCCGGATCAACTTAACGAGTTTTCCGGTGTATGCCCTACCTTTTTGGAAACATAGATCGCAGTTCCCCCAACCGTCTTTTATATTCAAATCAAACGCCTGTGCATCCCAAAAATCCCGTACTTGCTTTTTTGTAACGCCAAGTTGAAAAAGTGGCATGGCTGCCTGGTCTTTTAACTTTACATACCTTTTCAATTCATCGGCCCGAATACCCATATATTTTATATACCTCGAAAATCCGAGGTGCTTTTTCATGAGCCGGTTCATTGGCTTAATCTTTAAGTCGCCGGTGCAAATTCGCTGTACGGCATTCGGTAGATATTTAGCTCGTTTCGTAAGTGCTTCAAACGGCTCCCCGTTTCTACTCGCTGTTTCAAAATCAACTATTCGATATAGCGGTTTTTCTGCCTCGTACTCTACCCACCAAATTTTTACATTAAATTGTATTTCACAGTCCCGGACAAACTCTAAAGTTTCTTCCCGCTCTTTCCCTGTGTTTGCAAAGGCAACAATCGTATTGTTATCAACCATGCCATTATCCAACATAATTTTCAACATCATGGCCGATGATCGCCCTCCGGAAAAACTAATCAATGATCCTTGTTTCATAGGTAGTAAATTAAAGTTTAAAAAACATAAAGGCAAAAGGTATTGCATCGTCATGCACCGCATTGCTGAACTCCTGCGAGTTGGCTTTTCAGTTCCGCGAGGACGCCACCCCTGCGGCCATGTATTTTGTGCGCCAGAAGTATGCGCTCAGGCAGGCCACTATGTTGCGGGAAACGAATGAACAGATGCTCACTTTTGCCTTATGCTTTGTTTGTTTCACGTTGCTCGTATTTTCTCCAAAGCCAAATAATTCACCATATCCCACTCCTCTTCTGTGCATTGCTCGGCGTAGTCTATCCATCGGAAGATGGCGTACGGGATGGGCCAGTACATGGCATTTCCGATGCCGTGAATTCTTCGAGGAGTGTCCAATCGAGCGGTAAGCCCATCATAATCTCCCAAAAGCGGGGGTTCACCATAGCTTTGTCGTAATCGCTCAATAGTATGAGAAACTGAGATAGTACGGGCGGCCTCGTTTGCTTCCGTTTTGCATTCATGCGCTCCATTGTTTTCCATGCCTGCGATTTTGACAATATGTAATATGCTGCGCCTTCTTTGGCCGACGGGGTAGGCAAGTATCCACATTCGGTTTCGGATGTGATCGGCGCCGAATTCGGCAGCCGATAAATTACACCATTCTGCATCATACCCGATGCCGGCAAGGTCATGTAGGACCGTTTCGATGCCGCGTGTGTTGATTCTCGAAGAGTTTTCAATAAGCGCATATCGAGGACGTATTTCCTCAATTGCTCGCCTATACGCAGCCCACAGGCTGCTTTTTGCGCCTCGTATGCCTTCGCCTCGCCCCAATGGTGAAATGTTTTGGCAAGGAAAGCCTCCGGTGAGTACGTCAACCACGCCCGCAAACCGGGTAAAATCGGCAGTCGTGATGTCGCCGAGGGTTTCGACGTGGGGGAAGCGCTGCGCCTGGTGCCGGTTGCACCAAGCTGAGTTTTCGGATGCTGCGATGTTTTGCCAGCCGGTGAGTTCTGCTGCATAGAGAGTGGTTGAGATTCCGTTGAAAAGGGAGATGTGTTTCATGTGAACATATTGAGTTGTCGCCCGCCCTGCCAGTTCATCCACAGGCATTCCTCGCGCTGTTTGCCGCTATCGTCGCGGGTATTTTTCGTTACCATTTGCCAGTCGGATAATTCCTTTTTGTATAACTCTGATTTATACCCGGAAATCATTACATAGCCATTTAATTGTTTGGCTTTAGTTAATAAATCCCGGTGTTGATCTTCAGTTAAATTGTGCGTATATCCGTGCCGATTGCTTTTTTTGCTTCTGGTATTTGGCAAATAAGGAGGGTCTAAATACCACAGAGTACCCGGCAAGTTATACCGGTCCAGAAGTGAAAAGGCATCTACATTTTCAATTCCTACCCTGGCTAATCGATCACGCACGGCCATTATCAAATTTGGCGTTTTGTACCAGGTATAAAATTGGGAGCAATAATCCTTGATTTCTTTAATGCCTGCCTGCTCTACTGTTCTGAGGTAGGATATTACGGCCTGGTATTTTTTGTTGGTGGTCATAGCTGTAGTTTTTGTATTTGTATTTTTATGGTGTTAGGATCGAATCCAAGTTCAATAAATCGGCTTCTATTTTCTTCAACCCAATTACTTATAATTTCAGCCATATCTGAGTGCTGATAATGTCCAATACCATAATCAGACATAGACCTACTTACTGTTTTGATTGACTGTCCGGATACATCATTTACAGTCCAAAATTTAAATGTTGGCTTCTTTTTCATATAAAGAGTTTTTGCAATTTAAAAAGGTATCGTCTCCTTCGCTTTCCGAAAGAATTTAATTAAATCCTTCCCGCTGCTTCGGCGCTCTTCATAGCCCGAAAAATCGCCGTGGCTGTCTCCGAAGAGCCGCAGCCACCGGGTAAAAGTCTTTTGCTTCAACTGCTTAAAATCGCTGTTGTCGGCCTGAAACTGATTGTACAGCTCCTTCTTATCGTACTCCTGGCCATGCACCAATTCGCGGTCCTCCATGAAGCGGATGAACTCCGGCGCTGTCTCTTCCACCATCTTGCGGATGATGAGGTTGATGGCGCCCGGTTTCAGCAGGCCACGGTGGAGAAACTGCTGCACGCAATGCAGCATATAGCTGTCGAAACAGGCCCATTCATGTGCGCTCCAATCGCGAAAAAACCACTGCTTGAACTCCATTTCCGGCGACCAGTCGGCCCCATAGTAATCGGCCATCTCGAACTCCGTACAGCGATCCTTTGAGCTGTCGCCGTGGATGCGGATGGTCCTGTTGGTAGATATGACCATTTTGGCCTGTACCGGGAACGGAGCTTCGTTCTTGCGTTGGGCGCGTATGCCTTCGGTGATGTCGTTAAACAAATCCTCAAAGGAGAATCCTCGCGCTATGTCATTGATGTGTACCAGGCGCGTGTCTATCGTAAGCTCCTGGTACTTGAACCTGTCTTTGGTGTCAAAGTCTTTCCCGTTCAATTCCACATAAGTGGAGCTGTATTTTTCGGCGTTCAGCATGTAGCCAAGCGCTTTGCACAGCAGCGTTTTGCCCGTGCGGCCGCTGGCGTCCTCGCTGATGCGTGCATCGGTGAAAATGACGGCCCTTAGCTTGCCTTCATAATAGGAGTGCAGGCAGTAGCCTATGATCGTCTCGAATGCCTCGAGGCGCGCCGTGTCTGGTGTGTGTTCGGCTTTGGTGAGCGGGTGCAGCTTCCAGGCGTTGCCGATGTTGGAGACGAACCGCGAAAAGTTGGCGGCACGCACGGTTTCCATGTCCGTGGGCGTAAAGTCGCGGTTCAGTATCTGGTTGGCCCAAATGTAATGTTTCAGCGTGTTGTACGGCATGAGCTTGGTGCCGGTGGCGTCCACGCATACATAGCCGTTGCGGTAGTAGAAATACGCTTCGCGCTCGTTGTGCTCGTTGAAGCGGATCGGCTCTTCGTTGGTGAGACGGTGCAGCAGGCTTTCGCTAAAGTAGGTGCCGAGGCTTTTGTACAGCTTGTTTTTCATGGCCTCTATCATTACCCCATCGGGCAAATTGGCCCCATGCCCATCGAGCCATTCCACAAACGAATCTATGATCTCCTTTTGAGAAACCTCTTTGACGATGTTGTCTTTGATGTGTACCAGGAAAGACATTTTGCCAATGTCGAGGCGCCGGAACCCCATGCCTTTGAGCAGGTCCACCAGCTTGGCAAAGTTGATTTTGATTTCCCGTATTTCGCCTTCGCTGTTCCACTTTATCTCATAGAAAGGCTGCCATTCGGCATCTTTCCATTCGGCGCTTTTCGGGCCATCTTCGGCGGCGCGGTAGTCAGTTTTCAGGCTGCGTAGTATTTCATTCGCTGCTGGCATGGGCGTAAATTTGTTAGTGGTTTGTGTCGGTCGTCGCTTTCTCATGCGGTCTTTCGCTGTAGCATGTCTATGATCATCGAAATATATAGTTGCTCACCCCGTGCGACAACATCGAAGAAGCCGCGCATCGTAATGAGGTCCTTTTTCAACCTCCGGTTTTCTCTATCGAGGTTGATGATCGTTACCAGCATGTCCTCCATTTTCTCCTCCTGTTCGGTCTGAAATTCGAGGATGCTTTGCCAGAGCGTTTTCTGTTCATTGAACCAGAAAAATAGGGCGTCGAGTACCTTCTGCATCTCGTCGAGGCGGCGGTATTGCCAATAGGCTTTTTCCGGGTCGGTTTCGGCCATCGCGGCCAGGTCCTTTGTGCGGTTTTCCAGCGCTGCCACATAGCCGGCAAACTTCCGTATAGCATCCTCAGCACGCTGCTGATCGAGGATGTACAGTTGGCTTACAATCCCATCCCAAAGGGTGGAATTGAGCGTGTACCGGCCACCGGTGTAGCCGGCAGGGTTCTTTTTGTGGATGTGTGTGATCGGGTTCATAGCCCTATCAATTTTGCCCTCGCTTCCTCTATTGTGCGCCCCATAGCCGGCACAATCTCTACGGTGAGATACCGGCTGATGGCTTTGTGATCGCGCACTTTTTGCCACTGCTCTTTCAGCATTTTTTCTGTGCCGATGGTGTTGATGTGTATGCCGTGCCACTTGCGTTCACGGTCCATGAACACAATTTGAAAATCGGTGAGCAGCGCGGGGCACAAGTCGCCGGCTATTTCCGTAAGGGCGTTGTGCAGGTCTTTGGCCAGTTCAAGCCCCTGGTCGTAGTCTTGTAGCCAAATGCAAGGTTGCTGTGGCGTTTCCCAGTCCACGCCCCAGGAGTATGCGGCGCGGCGTACTTTTCCAAAAAATAGTGTCATAGCTATTTATTTAGTGGTGAAAAAACCTTCCTGTTGGTGATGGTACTTCAAATAATAGTCCCGCACTTGCTCCATGCGCTCGTGCCACTGGGCGCGTACCTGCTTGATGGTATCGGTGACGCGCTGAGCGTATTCCTCCCATGTCTCGTTCACGTTGGCCCCGTCAAAGGGGAAAAGCGTGATGACCGGCAGCCGGTCGGTTTCGTCCTTTTGGGACATGAAGCCGTTTCCCGATGAGGTAAGAATGTCCACCTGCCGCTGCGCTTCGGCCATTACGCGCCGGTACGGCACATGCAGGCACAAGCGCTCGAGCTTGTCGGGCAGGGTGTAGATGGGTTCGTCGGTTTCGGGGTGCCTGCCTACGATGAAAAGCGGCTCTATGCGCGCTGCGGCTTCGGCTATGGCGCGTTTCTTTTGCAGCTCGGTGTAGAAGGCATAGAAGCCCCAGAGAATAAACGCCCACAGTAGCGGCCCCACAATCGGGACAATCTGGTGGGACACCCACATACTGCCGAAAAAGCCGCCTGCACAAATTGAGACAAAGAGTGATTTCATTTTGTCCTAATGTTGATGTCCCCGTTTCCGGAGTGGTGAACTATAAAAGTGTGTCCCTGTCTGTTGTCCGGTGTGCCTTGTCTGTCCGTGTCCGGCGCGCGCCGGGTGTGTCCGTGTCCGTGTCTCATGTTATTGAAGGCCATTGCGACAAAAAGCCAAATACCCATTATCGCCCAAAATTTCACCTGCACAACCAGCCAGGCAAGCCCCATCAATACGGCGTAGCTTCCGCCCGCTATGCCGGCCGCTGCGCCGGTGTAGTACAGTACGGTAATGGCCGCTTTTGCGGGCTTCTTTTCAATCGCCTGCACCAGTTGGTAGGGCGTGTATTCCGGCTCTTCTGCCGGCTCTTCTGTGTCTATGTCGGATTGTATCCAATCCAATTTGCGGGATACAATTGCGGTATGATTGCGGGCGTTTTGCGGGATGCCGCCCGCATTTACGATTTGTCTATTTTGTTGATTGTCAGATGTTCCCATTGTCTTTTTATTTGAATTGCGGGTAATTGCGGTTAGTATTCGGTTTCCGTGTCCCCTACCGAGTTGAAAGCGCTCCAATACTTCTCCAGTGTTCGCAGGCCAAAGCCGCGCCGGCCCCGAAAAGTTGCGGCGGCTGTAGCGGCGCTTTGGCCGGCTGCCCATAGCGCTTTCAGTTCGGCATACTTGGCGGTGTCGAATTGTTCTTCCACGGTCCGGCGCTCCGTTGCTCCGATCACAGCGCTGCGCCCGGAGCCGGACAAAATGCGCGTGTCCTCATATACATTTGTCTCTACTTCCTGCTGTGCGAAGGCGCGCCCGGCATGGTACACCACGTTGTAGGGCATTGTCCGTGCCGTGTTCGGTTTCCGTGTCCCTTTGGTTTCCCAGGGGCAGGGCACCGGCTCGGGTGCAGGGACAAAGAGGGACGCTATTTTTGCGAGGAGCTTCATTTGTCTTTCATTGATGTGGCCAGGCCACCAACTGCGAGCGGAAGGCCCACGGCTATAATGACTTTGCCGGCAGTGAAAGAATATTCCCCAAAAACCTCCATTGCGCACAAGTGCAGGCAGAGTTGAAAGATGCCGAACCCCCATGCCCACGCATCGGCGTTCCACCCCTTATAGGTGATAATGTTTTTTATAGCCGAATACCCAACCGCGAACCCGGTGAGCGCAAAAATGGCGGCTGCGGCGTGCTGGAAGTCGTGATATGTGTTGAAGGCAATCCACGAGAAACTGAGCGCGTCGGCGCTAATAAGGATCAGCGCGCCGACGATGGCCACCGGGTTGGAGCGGAATAGCTGCGTAGCGTCGCGCTTTTGTGGCGCCGGTGTGGGCGCCGGTTTCGGCTTCGGCGCTGTGGCTTCCTTTTCTTTTACAATGGTGAGCGCCGGAGACCACTCCACAATCTTTTCTTTGCCTTCCGGCAAATAGACAATAGAGTTTTGTACTGTGCCGCCCAATTCGGCCACACGGCGGCGGACTGTCTTTGGATGGCAGTGCCATTCGGCAGCGAGGGCGTTCACTGTTTTCATGGCATTTCGATTTGAAGCGGTTCATAACGGAGCGCTTCGCGAAGCGCCTCCACCTGCTCCGGCCGCACGGAAGTTTTGCCTGAACGGTAATTAGATACCGTCCGAACGGTTACGCCCAGCGCGTCGGCAAGTTCCTGCTCCAACTCTGCGGAAGTTATTCTTCTGTTAACTTTCGCCAGATCAAACCATACTTCGATCTGCTCCGCCGTTACGGCGAGGTTTTCTTCTTTTTGCATTATCTTTGTTTCAGATTTATGAAAGCAAAGGTATGCTTTATGAATCCACATTTGCAAATTTTTGAAAAAAAATATTCAAAAAAATGCAAAAAAAATCTGACTTGACATGAGTATTGCCTCGCGCATAGCGCAACTGCCGGGTTTGCTCGGCATTAAAAACTCAGAGTTTGCAAAGGCTTTGGGTATTAGTCACCAACGATTTAACCAGTACAAGAAAAAACCGGAAACAGGTGTGAGGTACGAAACAATCAATCAAATTGTAGAGCACTATCCGGTAAGTGAGGACTGGCTGAGAAACGGTGAAGGGGAGTGGCGAAGAATTGAAAGTGTAGTTTCAGAACCTACAGCCATGTACACCCGAAGCGATTTCAACATGCTGGACGTTTTGGACCGGCTTTCCGGGGTAGAGCGCCGGGTAAGCGCTCTCGAAAAGAAAATAAACAACAACAACAATGATAAAACTTAGACACATTATCCTATTGCTGTTCCCGATGTTACTGGTGAGCTGCGAGAAAGAAGAAAAGGTACCTGTTTCCATGCAGATTATTTCAGTCAGGGCGACGCGCATGGATGGGTTCAAAAATGGCACGGACCGTTGGGATGCTTCGCCGAATAATTCCGATCCTGATCCATACATTCGTATTCGGCTCGCCAACTCTACGCAGCCCTGGGCGATGTCTGCGCCCATCATGCGCAATCAAATAGGCGTGTTCACTTTCAGCGGCAGCCTTTTCAACCTTCAGTTTCCGCAGGAAGTATACCTCGTTGAGGTATGGGATGACGATTCATTAGACCTTTTTGAGGGCGCCGATGATTTCATTGGAGGATACACGTTCCAGCCCTGGGCGCCGGGCCGTGGTCATCCCAATACCATCGTACTCGATCGGCCACAATCGGGCATCGCGCTGGAGCTTACGGTATCGTATCGGTTTTGAAAGTTGTCCATTGTCCATGCCCGTGGACAATGGACAAAAGATAGCGAGATAATTATTTGACTTGCAGCGCTGTTTGTGGAGGTGAGGGGAATCCGGTATTCTCCACCACTTTCCAAAAAGCTCTCGTCATCAACGGCGAGGGCTTTTTTTGTTTTTCGGATAATCATTATCCGCGCTCCCGGTGTTGTTATTGCTCGCTTACCCAAATCTGCAAAAACCAATATCCTCTATGGCTACACGAAGAGAGCAATATTCCGGCAAAACAGAAGAACGCCCCAAACTCAGCCGGGAGAAACTTCGCAAAGCACTCAAAATTTTCAGCTACGTTGTGCCCTACAAGTGGACCTTCATCGCCGGTATGGCGTTTTTGGCGCTGGGCAGTCTTATGTTTCTGGCCATCATGAAATTGCCGGGCGAAATCCTCAATGTCATTTCCGGAGAGTCGCAATACGGCCTTTCTTTAAACAACATTTTCGTGTTGCTGCTGATCCTCCTCGGTATCCAGAGCGTGTTTTCCTATTTCCGCGTACAACTGTTTGCCGTCGTGAGCGAACGCAGTATGGCGCTGCTGCGCAATGATTTATACGAAAAACTCATCACGCTCGGCATCCCTTTCTTTGAGGAACGGCGCGTGGGGGAAATCACCAGCCGGATGACCAACGACGTGACCCAGGTGCAGGGCGTGGTATCCATGACGCTGGCCGAATTCATCCGTCAAATCATCATCTTCATCGGTGGCGTGGTCATCATCATTGTAAGTATGAAAAAACTGGCCTTCGTGATGCTCATTACCGTACCCTTAGTGATGTTTCTGGCCATGTTTTTTGGGCGCTACATTCGAAAACTCATGCGGGAACGACAGGATCAATTGGCGCAAACCAATGTGATCGTGGAAGAAACCATGCAGAGCATACAGTCGGTAAAAGCCTACACCAACGAGGGTTTTGAATTGCGGCGATACACCAAGCAGTTGGACCTCACCGTGCGCACGGCTTTGCGGGCAGCGCACATGCGCGGGATTTTCGCCGCTTTTATCATATTCGTCATGTTCGGCGCTTTGTTTTTTATCATCTATCAGGCGGCTTTACTCACCCAAAGCGGCGCTATGCCCAAAGGCGGCCTGCTCGATTTTGCCGTATATACGGCCATCATCGGCGGCGCCATTGCCAGTCTCGGCAGTTTTTACACCGAAATCGTGTCGGCTATCGGCGCAACGGAGCGCATTTTGGAAATTCTGGAACAACCCTCCGAAGTAGCGCTCACACCGGATTCGGGTGTTGCCAAAACCCGATTTATCGGCCATATCCAATACCGCGATGTCCGCTTCTCCTACCCTACCCGCAAGGATATAGAGGTGCTCAAAGGAGTCAGTCTGGAAATAGAACCGGGGCAGCGAATTGCGCTGGTAGGGCCGAGCGGCGCCGGCAAATCCACCATTGTACAGTTGTTGCTCCAATTTTACACCGTTGACGACGGCAACATCCTGGTGGACGGCAAGCCAGTGTCCCAATACGACCTGCGCGCATACCGCCAAAACATTGCCATCGTGCCGCAGGAAGTGATGCTTTTCGGCGGTACCATCCGCGACAACATCCTCTACGGTAACCCCGATGCCTCCGAAGAGGATATTGTGGACGCAGCCCGGCAGGCCAATGCCTGGGAGTTCATTTCTGCTTTCCCGGAAGGCTTGGACACCATTGTGGGCGAGCGCGGCGTGAAACTCTCCGGTGGGCAGCGCCAACGGGTGGCCATAGCCCGCGCCATTCTCAAAGACCCCGCCATTTTGCTCTTAGACGAAGCCACTTCGAGCTTGGATGCCGAATCGGAAAAACTGGTGCAGGAAGCATTGGACGTACTCATGAAGGGTCGTACTTCCATCATCATTGCGCACCGGTTGTCCACCATCCGCGAGGCCGATCGCATTTATGTGCTCGACGGCGGTCAAATCGTGGAGCAGGGCACACATGCGGAGCTTTCACTATTGGATAAAGGGCTGTACAACAGCCTGGCGCGGCTGCAATTTGAAATATAAAAGTTATGAACTACCGGATAATCAGCGCCTTGACCGCTATCGGGATTATTCTGCTCATCGCCCTGTATGCCAAGGAATCTGAGCATTTCAACCGCACCTTAGACGCCGGTTTGCTGGTGCGCAATTCGGTGCTGGCGGGGCTTGTAGCGGGTGCGGCGGCTGGGTTGTTTGCCGTAAGGCGGAGCAAATCGCAAGAGGACCGACTGCCGGTATTTTTGTTGTGCTTTTTCTTTTGCGCTTTGTTCGCTCCGTTGCTCGGCGGCATCAGCAATCGGGTATTCGCCGGCGAGGCCGTTCCCGTATCGGTGGAAGTTCATCTGGAAGAGGCGTTTTCCAAACCTCGGTTCGGTTTGCTGAAAAGCGAAAAAACGCCCGCCTCCGGCTACCACAGTTTTTTCTATCTTGACGGGCGACTGAGAAAAATTCAATCCAATACCCCTGTTTTTTCAGGCAAGCGCCGTGGCGACACGATACAATTGCCGTTCAGAAAAGGACTCTGGGGCTTCGATTTTGTTCCGCTATAACCGCTATGAAGTACCAAACATACACATCGCTTCGCACTTTCAACTCCTTCGGCATCGAGGCTGCTGCCGAACGGTACGCGCCGGTTCATTCCGTTTCCGAATTACAAACCCTCCTTCGCGAAGAGGATGAAAGCCCGCTGCGCATTTTGGGCGGCGGCAGTAATGTGCTCATTACCGGCGATTTGTCGGGCCGGCTGCTGCACATCCGCATTCCCGGCAGGCAGGTAGAAACGCGGAATGCCGATACCGTCATTGTTTCGGCAGGCGCCGGAGAAAACTGGCACGAGTTTGTGCTGTGGTGTCTTTCCCAGGACTTCGGCGGGTTGGAAAACCTGTCGCTTATACCCGGCTCGGCGGGGGCGGCGCCCATTCAAAACATCGGAGCTTACGGCGTAGAACTGGCCGATGTGTTCGATCACTTAGAAGCCGTTGACCTGCACACCGGCGCGACGCTGCGCATGGACCGGGCCGAGTGCGCGTTCGGGTATCGCGACAGTTTTTTTAAAAAAGAAGGCGCCGGCCGCTATTGCATTACCAAGGTGTTTTTCCGGCTCAGCACAGCCAATCATCGCTTACATCTCGACTACGGGGCCATTCGCGAAACTTTAGCCGCCATGAAGGTCGTTACACCCGGCATCCGCGACCTCAGCCGGGCCGTTATTCACATTCGCAGCAGCAAACTTCCCGACCCGGCCCGCATCGGCAACGCGGGCAGTTTTTTTAAAAATCCGGAAATAGAAACCGCCGAGTTGAACCGGCTGAAGCAACTCCTGCCCCTGCTCGTCGCTTATCCAGCCGGGGAGGACCGCCACAAAATACCCGCCGCTCAACTCATTGAGGCTTGCGGCTGGAAGGGATACCGGCAGGGCGATGCCGGCTGTTATGAAAAACAGGCATTAGTACTCGTCAACTACGGCCATGCCGCCGGCAGCGAAATATTGGCCCTTGCTCAGCAGATTGCCCGATCGGTGTGGGAGCGCTACGGCGTGCGCATCGTGCCGGAAGTAAATGTTTGGTAAGATCGGTGCATCATTCTGCGTTGCATTCCTCCAATAGCCAGTATTTATTGATCACGTTTTCCGTATGCTCCACTTTGAGCGCCAGTTCATCTAATTTTTCGCGGAGCGCCTTCTTTGAATAGGTGTAGGCATGATGCCGCAATTGGACTAATTTTTTGGAAAACCGCAAGAAGTTGGTGTAGCTGCGCTTTTGTTCCGTGGTGATTTTTTGGGTTCGGATGACGTAAATCCGAAAGGTTTCGATGAGGGAGAGCAGCGCCTCGGTGTCGTGCTGGGCGTAATACGTGCGCAGCAGCAGGAAGTTGGAATTGAGGTGGTATTTCACATCGGTAAACTGAACGTGCAGCAGGGTTTGCAGGGTGTTGTCGTACTGTTTCTTGTGGTAGTAAAAATTGGCTAAGTTGTAGCTGTACGCGTTCTCGCGCTGGTGAGCGGGGATGAAATCTTTGTACTGGTGCAGGAAATTCTCCGTCCATTCAAATGCCTTGAGGCTACAGCCCAGCGTAGCGATGTTTTTGTAATCCCACTCAGACAAGACGTTGTTTTTGAGTAGCATACCGGAGGAAAGCCCTTTTTTGTAGAGATCGAACAATTCCGTTTGGTATTCGCTCTCCCCCTGATTGATACGCCGGATGCAGTAGTTATAAGCAAAGGTGTACAAATCGCCACCGTCCACCTGCGACATAGACGACAACTGCTCCGCAAGCATGGTTTTCATCTCTGCATAGTGGCGGGGTTCGTCCTCTTCGCGAAGACTCATCAAAATGGTATGATAGAGCTTTACCCCCGGATCGTTTTCAAATTGAGCCCAATTGGCTTGCAAATACGCGAGCAACTCCTCCAAAAATCCCAGGTCGTAGTGTGAGTTCAGCACCATCATGTTGGCCGTGAGGTGGCAGCAATTGCGCAACTTCTCCACGACGTAGTAGCGGTCTAAGTGATTAATCATGCGCTGCAGCCCGCCGGATTCAGAACGGTCTATGAATTCCACTCCATAATATCCCATCAGCGCATTGAGCCGGTACTGTGCATAGTGATATTGCCCGTTGGGGAAGGTGTGCTGCGCGAGATTTTTCTCCATTTGTTTAGCCCGGTTGACCAACAAATCAAACCGCCCCTGCTCAAAAGCCGCCTCTAAAGTGAGCAACTGCTCCGTGAGCGGATGCTGATCCACATATTCAAAAGCCAAAAAGCGGTGGTATTGCTTCTTGAGGTACGACATGACATTGTGCAATTTCTGCTCGTCGTAAGACAGGCCGGGAAACAACAGCCCGTACAATTCCTCCCGCTCCAGATCCGCCTCCGTTTCCGACATGCGCGCCAGAATGATGTCTAATAGTTGGTTCGTCTTTTCGTGTTGATTGAAATAAGGCGAGTTGACAAACTGGTGAAACCGCTCTCTTTCGCGTGGGGATAGCTCCCGAAGAAATTTTATTATCCGGCTCTGTTGCATCAGAAATAGTGTTTCAAGTTCAGAAATTCAATGCAACAAAAGTAGTAATTAATTTACATTCAATACATTGGTTAAAATAAAAAGTACAACTCAATTACAGAAAGTTTTTTAAATGTACTATTTATGAGTCAAAACATGACGCATCTTTGTACCGTCACTCACAATGAAACACTATAAACACAGAAACGCAACTCGCTAATAACAAATCTTATAATTCCACAACACGACCGCTACTAACAATTTTTTTCCCAAACAGCGGAGCGCGTTTAGAGCGGGGTCTAATCTCCCCCGCCCGCTCCAAAGAATTATAATCTCATGAGTGCGTTGGAAAGGGTACTGCAGCAATGTGGTACCCTTTTTTTATGCATGGAGCATAGGGGCATAGAGTTTCCGCCGAGAGTTTCATGGAGCGCAGGAGGGAAGCCTTCGCGGCTATTCCGTTTGTACTTCCACCAATACGGCTGATAACACGAAATGCACGAATGTGCCGGCTACCGGTTTTTTGAAACTTGCCCGCAGCGAAGCGCCGGCCAAATGCAGCCACCCCGCCAGTTCCGCAGCCCGTTGGCCCCATTTCACATTGTTGTGATCGCTGTCGAAACTGCTGTTCTGAATCAACACCAAACCGGCATCGGTTTCCAATACCAAATCGAGTACGGCGTAAAAAAAGCGCCCATCCTGTTCCAGCATGACCGGGTACTTGCGGTGCATGGTTTGTATATTGAAACGCTGCCCCAGATAGCCTGCCCAGCTTTGCCCGGCCTGCAGGAGCCGCAGTTCGGTCAGTCCGGAATCGGGACAAAAACGAGCGATGGAATACTTCGCTATTTTGATATGCTCTTCGGCGGAAAGCCCCTCATAGTAAGCATTCAGAAATGCCTTGATGCCCTTAGCCGCGGCATAGCGATCGGCATCGGCCGGCAGTGCGATCTCGGCGCCGTAGCACATCGGCTTGCCCGCCTGCGCTTTGACGGCAGCGTTATAGTTTTCGCGACGCACATCAATGAAAGCCGGCGCATAAACAGCCCGACCCTTGCGGGCTTCCAAGTAAGCCACATCGCCTTCGCGCAATTCGGCATAAGTGAAATCACGCGGATAGGCGAGCTGTTCGGTGCGGACAGTCAGCGGCAAACCGTCCCATTCCCAAGGTGTTTCCTCCGAGTGGGGGTCCAATACCGGGTAGTCCTCCACACCGGCGTGCCACACCCGGTTGAGCCATTTGGGCGGGCGATTAACCGTAGGAAAAATGAGATAATCTCTGGCGCGGGTAAGGCCCACATACAGCAGGCGCGCCTCCTCGCGCAGTGCCCGCGCCGTGACGGCAGCTTGTTCCGGCCCGGCCTTGAGGCGTTCGTCCAAGGGCGTGTTGAGGGCCTGATCGCCATACGGGTTTACCCAAAACCGAAGCAGGCGGTTGCCCAGCAGGTTGTCGAGGTCCACCGTTTCCTGTTGGGGTACAATGTCAAATCCCCACACATCGGCGCGCAAGCGCTGCTCCAGACTATGGCATATCGTGACGGGCCATTCCAATCCTTTACTTTTGTGATAGGTGAGCACTTCTACCGTGTCGGGGCCTTGCCCGGAGGCCTGCATGTCTTTTTCGTTGTTTTCCAAATCGCTGAGCCACAACAGGAAGCCCCCCAGCGATGCGGCCGTGTGCAGGCGGGTGCAGCCGTCTTCGTATTGCAGGGCCAGCCGGCGCAGGGCTTCTATATTGTCCAAGCGCTGCTGTGCATTGCCCCATGCGGCAATGATGCGGCGCAGTTCGAGTTCGTCCAACAACACATCCAATATTTCGGCGCCGGAGCACTCGGCCAGTTCTTTGCGCAAGCGCAGCAGCCGGTTGATGACGGGGTGGTCTTTGCTCCACAAGCCCTCCGCGCGGTTTTGCTCTACCTGTTCCAGATAGTCTAAGCGGTTTTCAATAATATCTTCAATGTCAATGCCGCCGGCCAACAGGAGGATTTCGGCAATGGACAGGGAGTCGCGGTAGTTGAGTACAAATTTCAGACAGGCCGCCACCAAACGGGCTTCTGCTGTGGCGAGCAATCCGTTGCGGGATATAGCAGCTCGCAGCCCGGCGCGGTGCAGCGCTTCGGCCAGGGTCGCGCATTCTTTGTTGGACCGGCACAGGATGGCCACATCGCCGGGGCGGGCCGGACGGGCGCTTTTCGCGTCTTTGTCCCAAATCAGTACGCCGGCATCCAACCACTCCCGCAAGCGTTCGGCAATACAGTTTTCCATCCAGGGCGAACCGGGCGGCCTGCCGGTTTCGCCTTCGGCCCGGAAATGCCAGTGCCACAGTGCATCGGTTAGTCCGGGCGCGTCGGTCGCCCTGGCGCGCTTGGGTTCGAGGGCGACCTGATCGGCGGGCAGCTCCGGGAATGCTTTGGTGAAAAGGGCATTGGAAGCATACACCAAGTCCTGCCGCGAGCGCCACGAATAGCGCTGAATATCTTCCGGGCGAATGCCGCCGCTTTGGTCCACAATGGCCTGCATGAGTCGCGGATCGGCGCCCCGGAATCCGTAGATGGACTGTTTGGGGTCGCCTACCCATACGGAATGAGCGGCCATGCGGGAGAGTTTGAGAAAAATTTCCAACTGAATGGGGTTGGTATCCTGAAACTCATCCACCATGAGCAGATCGAGTTCTTCAGATAAAATATTCCGCACCTCCGGCTTGTCTAACAAGCGTAGAATGAGGGTTTCCATGTCGGTATAGTCAATGAGGCCGCGTTGTTTTTTGTACCGTTCGTACTCTTGCAGGGCATCGGTGGCCGCCTCGAAGATGTGGAAGATGTAGTCGCGTATGTCATTTTGGAAAGCGGCATTGGCCTCGTGTTCGCGGGCGGCTTCTATGAGCGGAGCGGCATCGTCGCGGCTTTTCACAGCTACCTTGGTTTTGGCTGTTTTCATCCAAAAGCGCCATGACAATATACCGTTGAGGCTGAGTTGGCGGCGGGCATCGCGCCACACGGCTACGGCATCGGCGGTTGTTTTGGTGGCATCGCCGTTGTTTTCCACACGGGCGATGGCGGCGTCGAGCGCTTCGGCGAAGCGGCGGTGCAGTGCCTCTTCCGATTCTTGCGTGGCAGCGGGGAGGTAACGGGCGAAGGATTCCCAAGAGTAGCTTTTACTTGCCGCGAGGGTTTCCAACGAAAACGCATTGGAGCGGGCGATGTCGGTGAGTTCGCGCAGCTCCTTGCGCCAGTCGTGCGGAGCGCGGTCGTGCATACCGAGGCGGTGACACAGGCGGTCAATGGCTTCGACCCGTTCGGCGCGGAGCACCATAGCGAGGGAGTTGTTGAAGAGGGTTTGTTGGTCTTCTTCGGCAATGATTTCCACCCGTGGAGAAACGCCCGCCTCAAAAGCAAAACGCTGCAAGAGTTTAACGCCGAGGCTGTGTACAGTACCGATGAGCGCATTGGTAAGTTCGTCGGCCTCGCGGATCAGCCCCGATTCGAGCAGCCGCACGCGCACGCGTTCCTGCAATTCGGCTGCCGCTTTTTTGGTAAAAGTAGTGGCAATGATCCCGGAAGGGCGCACGCCCTTTTGCAGCAGGTCCACCATTTCGGAAGTCAGACGGAAGGTCTTGCCGCTGCCGGCGCCGGCGGAGATGATGCGAATATGCGTTGGTGGCGATGGCGTCATGTTGTACCGGGTTTTTCATTCGGTTCCCAATGGCGAGTATATAGCTTTTTGCGGAGAAATGTTCTTAAAACACCGCCTCTGCAATTTGCCGAGTGGTCTTCGAGTCGCCCATGGTGTAATAATGCAGACAGGGCGCTCCGGCGGCCTTGAGTTCTTTCGACTGCGCAATGCACCACTCAATGCCGGCCTGCCGCTTGGCTTCGGCGGTTTTGGCCTGATGAACGGCACTGACCAGATCGTGCGGCAAATTCACATAAAAATTGCGGGCAATGGAGCTGAGTTGCGGTTCTTTGGTGATGGGTTTCAGCCCCGGCACGATGGGGACGGTGATACCCATATCGCGGCAGCGCTGCACAAATTCGAAGAACTTTGCATTATCAAAAAACATCTGCGTGACGATGTAATTGGCGCCGGCATCCACTTTGGCTTTGAGGTACGCCAGGTCCAGGTCCATGTTGGGCGCTTCAAAGTGCTTTTCCGGGTAACCGGCCACCCCGATGCAAAAATCGGTTCGCTCGCCGTTTTCGATGTTCTCGTCCAGGTATTTGCCGGCGTTCATATCGGCTATTTGCCGCACCAAATCCAGTGCGTAGGCATGGCCCTGCTCTTCGGGCACAAAGCGGCCGTCGAACTTGCGCGCGTCGCCGCGAATGGCCAACACATTGTTGATATTGAGGAAGTTGAGATCAATCAGCGCGTTTTCTGTGTCTTCTTTGGTGAAGCCGCCGCAAATGAGATGCGGCACGGCATCCACGCCGTAACGGTGTACAATGGCGGCGCATATCCCCACCGTGCCGGGGCGCTTGCGGATGGAAATTTTTTCAAAATACCCACCGGCCCGCTGCACATACACAAACTCCTCGCGGTGGTAGGTCACGTCAATGAACGGCGGTTTGAACTCCATGAGCGGGTCAAGAGAGTCAAAGATAGCCTGCATCCCGCCGCCTTTGGGGGGCGGCAACACCTCGAAGGAGATCAGCGTTTGGCCGGCGGTCTTGTCGAAATAGTCGGTTACTTTCATAGCTCTAATAATCCTTGAGGCGCTGTAATTGTTTTTTTAACCGCTCTTCCGGCAGGAAAATGCGCTCCAAGGCCGGGGTAAACGGGATGGGCATGTCCAAACTCGCTATGCGCATCACCGGCGCATCCAGGTGTTCAAAAAGGTGCTCCGAAATGTAGGCCGCTATTTCTCCTCCGAGACCGCCGAACAGGGTGTCTTCGTGCAGCACCAGCACTTTGCCGGTCTTTTTCACAGAGCGGTCAATGGCCGGATAATCTAAGGGCAGGAGCGTGCGCAGGTCTATGATATCGGCATCTATGCCCATTTCTTCCACTGCTTTCAAGGCCCAGTGAACGCCCATGCCGTAAGTGACAACGGACATTTCAACGCCTTCGCGCGCAAGCGCAGCCTTGCCTATTTCTATGGTGTAATAATCGTCAGGGACGCTGCCGGACACGCTGCGGTACAAGAGCTTGTGCTCAAAGTACATCACCGGATTGGGGTCTTCAAAAGCGGCGAGCAGCAGCCCTTTGGCGTCGCGGGGATTGGATGGGTACAGTACTTTCAGACCGGGCGTATGCGCAAACCATGCTTCGTTGCTCTGCGAGTGAAACGGCCCGGCGCCGGTGCCCGCGCCCGTCGGCATTCGGATAACCATATCAGCCGATTGGCCCCAGCGGTAGTGCAGCTTGGCGGCATTGTTCACAATCTGGGTCATGGCGCAGGTCACGAAGTCGGCAAATTGCATTTCCACCATACTCTTATAACCTTTCAGCCCCAGTCCGATGGCGGCGCCCACAATGGCGCTTTCGCAGATAGGCGTATTGCGCACGCGCTCTTTGCCAAATTCTTTTACAAACCCATCGGTGATTTTGAACACGCCGCCGTAGTCGGCAATGTCCTGCCCCATGAGCACGAGTTTGTCGTGGCGGCGCATGGCCTCGCGCAGTCCGTCCGACAGGGCGTCCACAAAGCGTTTTTCGCTTACCTTTTCAGTAGCCGGTTCCACGATTTCCTGCTGCCAGGGCGCATACACGTCGGCGAGTTCGGCCTCGGCGGTAGAAGTCACATCGCCTTCTGCGTAAGCAATTTGCAATTCCGATTCTATTTTGTCTTTGATGCCTTTTCGCACGGCTTTCACATCGGCTTCTGAGAGCACATTTTCGGCCAGCAAAAACTGCTCGTAGTTGAGTACGGGGTCTTTGGCGGCCCAATGGTCCATGAGTTCTTTGGGAACGTATTTGGTGCCGGATGCTTCCTCGTGACCTCTCATGCGGAAGGTGCGGCATTCGAGCAGTACGGGTTCTGGTTTCTCTCGTAGTTCGGCGGCGAGGCCGGCTACGGTATCATATACTTCCAGGATGTTGTTGCCGTCTATTATTTTGGAACGCATGCCGTATCCCACAGCACGGTCGGCTATATTTTCGCAGCGATACTGCTCCTGTGTGGGGGTGGAAAGGCCGTAGCCGTTGTTTTCTACAATAAAAATGACGGGCAATTGCCACACGGCCGCTACGTTGAGCGCTTCGTGAAATTCGCCCTCGCTCGTGCCGCCTTCCCCGGAGAATGCCACCGCTACCCTGCCCTCTCCGGAGAGCTTGTGCGCCAGGCCCACGCCGGCGGCCAGCGACAGTTGCGGGCCGAGGTGAGAAATCATACCTACGATGCCATATTCCAAGGTACCGAAGTGAAAGGAACGGTCGCGGCCTTTGGTGAAACCGGAGGTCTTGCCTTGCCATTGGCAAAACAAGCGGCTGAGCGGAATGTCTCGCACGGTGAACACGCCGAGGTTGCGGTGCAGGGTGAACACCAGTTCGTCGGAGAGCAGCGCGGCGGTAGCGCCCACGGCAATGGCCTCCTGCCCGATGCCCGAAAACCATTTGCTGATTTTGCCCTGCCGCAGCAGGATGAGCATTTTTTCCTCCACCATGCGGGGGTACAATATTTGCTCGTACAGGCGCCGGAGTTGCTCGTCGCTGAGCGCGCCGCGCCGGAATTGCATAGTCTTTTCAGTAGCAGGTGTCATGCCGGTTGAAATTTTGGTGGGCAAAGATAAAGATAAAGTCTTCATGAATTGGCCGACGATGTCCGCCCTTCCTCTTTTTTCAGGAGGACGACCGGCGCGTGCGCTACATTAGGAACGTGTCGTGAATTTTGGGAACAGGTTCAGTTGTAACAGGGGCGTTGATTGGAAGAAGGCAAGGCGGGAAAGGGCGCCGCTCGAAGAGACGCCCTTTCGCCTTTTTTGTAAAATCTTACTTTTTCACTCCTCTGCCAAGGACCAAACCGATAACTCCGCCGACGATAGCACCGACAACGGTACTGGCGATGATGTCTGCGATGGTTCCATTCAGGTTCAGGATGTTTGCCGACGCATACCATACCAAATCCATGGACACCGCGATCAGGCCGAAAATCAAAGCCCCGGCTTTGGCGCCCGTTACGAAGGTGGAAATATTGGCCCAAAAGTCGAAGATGAATGCGAGCAGAAATGCGGCGGCAAAATTGCCCAGCACCATGGCCCACAAAATCATGTCCTTATCGGCTTTTAAGATGCCGGAGGAGACATAGTTGGCCGCCATGAAGTCGCGGAGCACAATGCCCCAAACCAACCATCCCAGCAGGAAAAAAACGACCGTTCCGGCCAATGCTGCAATTAAAATTTTGTTGAGTCTCATATCAGAAAAAAGTTTTGATGACTACGGCTAATGAGGTATCGCCTTTTCAATATGAGTCACGGGAAGCAGAACAAATGTAACTAATAATTTCACCCAGTCGCCTTTGTGCAAAAAAATTGTTTGCGCAATCCGCATTTCGCACAGTTCCCAAGAGACACTTTTCGGTATTTTTTTGAAAAAAATTTGTCGCATCGCAACAAACATTCTATTTTCATGGCCGATTCAGAGGCCGTCCAACAACCGCCTGAATTGTTACAAACGGGAAAGCCGAAAACCGATCAGAGTAGGCACAAAACACTAAAAACTTCAAATTATGTCAGAACAAAAAGAAGTCCAATCCAAAGTGACCATGATCCTCATTTGCTTCTTCCTCGGAAGCCTCGGCATTCACCGCCTCATGATGGGTTATTCCAATTGGTGGCTCATGCTCATCACCCTCGGCGGCTGCGGCATCTGGACGCTGGTGGATTTCATCCAAATCATTCTCGGCAACATGAAAATGGCCGATGGAAGGGATTTGACCAACTAGTTCTTTCTAAAAAAGACAACCGGGCAAGGGGCAAGTTGGCAAAATTTGCTTCTTGCCCTTCCTCCTCCTCTATGCTCCATGCCCTATGCTCTATGCACTCCAACTCCTTCCAGCTTATTTTTGGGAAAACAAATTGCTGAGCCTTGCCGGCTTGTATTTTCTCGTATCTGCCGTACTCAAGTCCTTCACTGCCATTGACATTTGCCTGCCCTGCCTGTGGAAAGCCATCTTCGGCATACAATGCCCCGGCTGCGGCCTCACCTCTGCTTTCATCCAACTCGTCCGCCTGAATCCGATCGGCGCCTGGCAGGCCAATCCGCTGATCTTTGTAGTATTACCGGCAGCGTTGTTTTTTATCCTTCGGGATTTTATCCGTTTTCGGAAACCTGTTTAGCGGAACTCCGTCCCGCTCCTGTACCTCTGCGGCGAAAGAACCGAAGACCATATCACAGCGCAAACACCTTAGCGGCAAACCCCTCTCCGGCAGCTTCCACGAAGAGCTTGCCCGCTTCCGCAACCGTATCTGCCACAGGGATATACGACCAGTCAAGCGCTTCCCTTGATTTTCGGTTGTCGTATTCTATTTCCAAAGAAGAATGATACACGGCCTCGCGGGTTATTTCGCGGGTGCGCCCGCTGAGCAGCGATCGCACGGCATCCAGATACCGGGCTGCTTGCAAGGTCCATGCAGCGGCTTTGTGCGAAGGCGGCCGCCGGGAGAGTGCGCCGGCGATAAGCCCCATGAGGTGTTGGAAATCGAGATTTTCGGAAGAAAGCACAAACCGCTCCCCGCTGATATCGCTTTCCATGAGGCGAATCATGAAGCGAGCCACGTCGCGTACGTCCACGAAACCGTTGCGGCCGGGCGGGCATATCGGGAAGTTGCGCCACACCAGGGGGAAAATCTTGAGCGGACCGTCATTCCAGCGACCGGCGCCGAGAATAACAGCGGGATTCACCACCGCTACGTTCAGCCCCTCCGCCGCACCGCGCCACACTTCCAGTTCGGCCAAGTGCTTGCTCAGCGCGTAGTTCGACATTTGTTTGCTGTATTCCCATTTGGTGCTTTCATCTGCCTTAAACCCTTCTTTGGGTCGCCCGATGGCTGCCGTGGAGCCGGCAAAGATCAATTTCTGCACCCCGCAGGCGAGCGCTTCGTTTACCACATTGGCCGTGCCTTCTACATTCACCGCCAGCACGCGCTTGCGGTCTTGCGGCAAGTACGACACCACCGCTGCACAGTGATACACCTGTTCGACGCCGGTCATAGCATCCTGCAGGGAATACGGATCGAGCACGTCCCCGTCCATCCATTGCACGGCTTCGGCAACTTCACGCACCAAATCCATATTGCTGCCCGCCCGTTTAATGGCGCGCACATCGGTATAGCCGGTTTTCACCAAATACCGCAGCAGATATGACCCGACAAAGCCGGTACCGCCGATGACTAATACAGGTGTGTTGTATTTCAATGCCTTGTTTTTTTGTTGCCTTAGAAGTACTCGCCACTTCAACAATCTAAATTCAACAATCTACAATCTGACTTCTATTTAAAATTGATGAATGTGGATTTAAAATTTTAGAAGTGTCTATGCTCACTCATAGCAAATCACCGCAAACCCCAAAACAGCCTACCCTATGCTCTCTGCACTATGCCCTACGCCCTATGCTCCACCCCTCCCACCGCATCCCTCCGCGCACCCGTCACGCTTGCGATACAATTGGGTATGTTTTTCAACCGGAGCACACCCATGAGCGCCATGAGCGCCGCCTCCTTAAAAGCAATGATGCCCGGATCGGGAAGATGCAATGAAAAGCGCCCGATGCGATTGCACTCCGCTACAATACAATTACAGAGGAAAGTGTTGAACGCGCCGCCGCCGGTAGCCATGATGCGGTATTCTTTGCGCCGCCAGTTTTCCTGCTCCATGATGCGCTGCACCGCGAGAGCAGTTTGCCGGGCCAACTGCACGCAAGCCGTGTGCAAGCGGTCCTCCACCGATGCGGGCCAGGCCCTGTATGCGCTCACCTGATGCTCCTGTACCCAGTCGTTGCCTAGCGACTTTGGGGGCGGCTGCCGGAAGTAAGGCAGCGCGTTCATCGCGTCCATGAGCGGCCCGATGAGGCGGCCCGATGCCGCGAGGCGACCGCCATCGTCGTAAGGCAGGCCGAGGGGTTGGACCAAGGCATTGAGAATCTGATTGGCGCCGCCGATGTCGAAAGCGATATAGCGCCCGGCTACATTGCAGGTGATGTTGGCAATGCCGCCGAGGTTGAGCAGTAAGTCGAAATCGGGGAAGAGCAGGCGGTCGGCAATAGGGGCAATGGGCGCGCCCTGTCCGCCGAGCGCAATGTCGGCACTGCGGAAATCGCACACCACGGTATGCCCGGTAGCGGCTGCAATTGCAGCGCCGTCGCCGATTTGAGTCGTAAAGCCCTCCGCCGGAAAATGGAAAATGGTGTGCCCGTGCGAGGCGATGAGGTCGGGTTGCAGGTTGTGTTTTTTTATAAATGTGTGGACGACTTCCCCCATCCAACGGCCCAAGTCGGCGTGGGCTTTGGCGAGGCTGCGGGCATCGGCCTGCGGCAGGTCGCGTAGGCGTTGCGGCCAGACATCGGGGAAGGGAACGGTTTCGCCGTGGAGCAGTTCCCAGTTGGTGAGCCGGGTATCATCGAATAAGAAGGTGCAGGCAGCGATGTCTAACCCATCTAAAGAAGAACCCGACATGAGGCCGATGGAGGTAAGTGTGTCGCTCATTTCGCTATCTCAACGTTGGGATATACCTTAGAAAGGAGAAGTTTGGTAGTCATCTATTATCAGATTGTTGGGCAAATATAAAAAATAGCCCGGAAACAAACCTTGTGTCTCGCTGTTGAAGGAGGGTAAGTACATCGTAATGAATAGCTGCGAGCTACGAGCTGTGAGCTTCGAGTTTTATCATGGACAGACTCACCGCTCGCGGCTCACCGCCCGAAGCTAAACCGTAAGTCCCTGTCGCCTATGTCCGGTATATGGAAATACCTGCAATCTCTGTTCCGGCAAGCGGAGCACAGCAGTCCGTCTCAGCCTTTCATTCACGAAATGATAGAACGTAGTCCGGAGCATCGCGATGCATTGGAGCATTGGAAACAAACTTTAGTGTGCCGCCGCTTGTGCGACTGGGTGCTCAATCAATACGGTCTCTTCGGCGCCCTGCCCGACGACGTGGACGAAGCGCTCGATTTTCTGAATACGCCGTCTTCCAAAGGGTTTGTCGTACATTTTCACAAAACCAACTACGACCGCCGGGAGGCCCTGTTCTTTTTTGATTTGCTGCGCGAAAAAGTACTCGCGCTGGGCTACCGCACCCAGATTTCCGACCGCCGCGTGTATCAAACCGGCGCCTGGGCAGAAACGGCAGAGCGGCATTATCTCAAACCAAAACCGGAGTTCGGCGCGCCCGGCAAAATCCGGCAACGCTTCGGCAACATCACCATTATGTTGGTGTTGCGCAACGACGCGCCCTGGCAGCTTCAATTTCAGGCGACCACCTACCGCGATCATCTCTTCCTCGAAGCCGACAGCTTTCAGGATTTAATGAGCGGGTTGTTTTGAGATAAATCTAAAGGATTATATTTGCGCGCCCTTTCGGGGGCATACTTTTTCATCATAAAATTAGCACTACTATGGCGTTCGATATGGAAATGCTCAAGGCTCACTACGGGTCTTTCGCTCAACGGGTTGACTCGGCAAAAAAGGCACTCGGCAAGCCCCTTACCCTTACGGAAAAAATTCTCTACGCTCACCTGCACCCCGATTCTCATCTGCAATCTTTTGCCCGTGGCAAGGACTATGTCTTTTTTGCACCCGACCGCGTGGCTATGCAGGACGCCACCGCTCAAATGGCCTTGTTGCAGTTTATGATGTGCGGCCGCGACAAAACCGCCGTGCCCTCCACCGTCCATTGCGATCACCTCATACAGGCCCAAATCGGGGCATCGCAGGACCTGAAAACCGCCATTCATGTCAACTCCGAAGTATATGACTTCCTCGCCACCGTTTCCAACAAATACGGCATCGGATTCTGGAAACCCGGCGCGGGCATCATTCACCAAATCGTGTTGGAAAACTACGCTTTCCCCGGCGGTATGATGATCGGCACCGACTCCCACACCCCCAATGCGGGCGGTCTGGGCATGGTGGCCATCGGCGTGGGCGGCGCAGATGCGGTGGATGTAATGACCGGAATGGCCTGGGAATTGAAAATGCCCAAGCTCATCGGCGTGAAACTCACCGGCAAACTCGGCGGCTGGACTTCCTCCAAAGACGTCATCCTCAAAGTGGCCGGCATCCTCACCGTGAAAGGCGGTACGGGCGCTATTGTGGAGTACTTCGGCCCCGGCGCGGAAGCCATGTCGTGTACCGGCAAAGGCACTGTGTGCAATATGGGCGCGGAGATCGGCGCCACCACGTCTATCTTCGGCTACGACCAGTCCATGAGCCGCTACCTGCGCGCCACCGAACGCGCCGATGTGGCCGAGCTGGCCGATCAGGTGGCCCCCTACCTCACCGGCGACGCGGAATGCTACGCCAATCCCGGCCAATATTTCGATCAGGTAATTGAAATTGACCTCGATACGCTGGAGCCGCACGTCAACGGCCCATACACGCCCGACCTGGCCTGGCCCATTTCCAAATTTGCACAGGCCGTACGCGAAAACAACTATCCGCAAAAATTGGAGGTCGGCCTCATCGGTTCCTGCACCAACTCTTCTTACGAAGACCTCGACCGCGCAGCTTCCATTGCGCGGCAGGCCGTGGACAAGAAGTTGAAAGTAAAATCCGAATTCACGGTGACGCCGGGATCGGAACAAATCCGCTATACTGTGCAACGCGACGGGCAGTTGGAAGCCTTCGAAAGCATGGGCGGCGTGGTGCTGGCCAATGCCTGCGGCCCCTGCATCGGACAATGGGCGCGCCATACCGACGACCCCAATCGCGCCAATTCCATCATCACTTCTTTCAATCGCAACTTCTCCAAACGCAACGACGGCAACCCGCAAACCCGCTCCTTTGTGGCTTCGCCCGAAATCGTAACGGCATTGTCCATCGCGGGCGACCTTACGTTCAACCCGCTCACCGACTCGCTCATTAATGAAGACGGACAGGCTGTGCGCCTCGATCCGCCGACCGGGGTGGAATTGCCGCCCAAAGGCTTCGATGTAGAAGACGCAGGTTTTCAGGCGCCCGCCACCGACGGCGCCGTCATATCGGTGAGCGTATCGCCCGATTCCAACCGCCTGCAATTGCTCACGCCCTTCCGGCCCATCACCGCCGACCAACTCAAGGGCATGCGCATCCTCATCAAAGCGAAAGGCAAATGCACCACCGACCACATCTCTATGGCCGGCCCCTGGCTCGAATTTCGCGGGCACCTGCAAAATATCGCCAAAAATACCCTCATCGGCGCCATCAACGCTTTCAACGGCGAGACCAACAGCGTCATCAACTATATTGAAAACAAATACATGCCCGTGCCCGACTCTGGTCTGGCGTACAGAAATGCAGGTACCGGCACGGTGGTGTTCGGTGAAGAAAACTACGGCGAAGGCTCCTCGCGCGAGCACGCAGCCATGCAGCCCCGATTCCTCGGCGTCAACGCGGTTATTGTGAAATCCTTTGCCCGCATCCACGAAACCAACCTCAAGAAGCAGGGCATGTTGGCGCTCACTTTCGTAAATCCCGACGATTACGAACTGATCCGTCAGGATGACATCATTGATCTTATGGGGTTTGAACACATGTCGCCGGGCCGCAATATGGAACTCGTGCTCCGCCACGCCGACGGCACGTTGGATAAAGTGGAACTGAGCCACACTTACAATCAGGCTCAAATAGAATGGGTACAGGCCGGTTCGGCGCTCAACAAAATCAGAATGGGGCTTGGAGAAGCCTGAAGGTTGACAGCATGAAAAAAACAGTCAAAGTATTCAAGTTCGGCGGGGCATCTCTCAAAGACCCCGATGCGATCAAAAATGTGGCGTCTATTCTCGAACGCTTCCGAAAGGAAAAGCTCATCATCGTCGTGTCGGCTATGGGAAAAACCACCAACGCTTTGGAAAAAGTGGTGGGCGCACACAACGAGGGCAACAGCGATACCGCCCGACGCCTGCTGGCCGACATCAAGTCGGCGCATTACAGCATCATGGACGCGCTGTTTGAACCCGGCGACGAAGCGTACGCATTGGTCAACGACACCTTCGTGGAAAGCGAGTGGGTGCTCGATGAGCCGCCGCACGAGAATTACGACTTTATGTACGATCAAATCGTATGTGTTGGCGAGTTAGTCGCCTCCCGCATCGTGACCGCTTACCTCAACCGGCGCGGCCTGCCCACCCAATGGTTGGACGCCCGCGACATCATCCTCACCGACGACATCTACCGCGAGGGATGGGTGCAATGGGAGGAAACTGAGGAGCGCTTTGCGCGCAAAGTGCCCGCTATGCTCGATGCGCCGGGGTTCATTCTTACGCAGGGTTTCATCGGCACTACCAACGAAAACTTCACCACCACGCTGGGCAGGGAAGGCTCCGACTACACGGCGGCCATTTTCTCTTATCTCAGCGAGGCCGACAGCATGACGATTTGGAAAGATGTGCCGGGCGTACTCACCGCCGACCCGCGCATTTTCGACAACGTGGCCAAGCTCGACCGGCTCTCCTACAAAGAGGCCATTGAGATGACTTATTACGGCGCAAAGGTCATTCACCCCAAAACCATCAAACCGCTGCAAAACAAAAGCATCCCGCTGTATGTGAAGTCGTTTGTTGATCCCGACGGCGCGGGCACGGTCATTTCCAATGATGTGGAAGACCCCTACCCGCCGATGGTGGCCGTGGAGCAAAACCAGGCGTTGATGCAAATCTCCACCCGCGACTTCTCCTTCGTGGCAGAGCACCACATCAGCCAGTTGTTCAACCTCATCGCCGATCAACGCCTCCAGGTGAACATGATGCAGAACTCCGCCATCAGCTTCAGCGTATGCGTCAACGACATAGATGACAAGGTGCTGCGCTTCATCGCCCAAATCGAAAAGGATTTCAAAGTCATACTCGACCGCGACCTACAACTCATTACCGTGCGGCACTACACCGAAGGCGTGTTGCAAAACCTCATCGGCGGCAAAATCGTCATGATGGAGGAGCGCAGCCGCGGCACGGTGCAGGTAGTGGTGAAAGACGTGCCGGTGATCAGTTGGAAGAATGTTTCTTGATTATTCAAGATAGCTTCGAGCTGCGAGCCGCGAGCTTCGAGTTTAGGCGTCTCGCAAAACTCGAAGCTCGAAGCTCATAGCTCGCAGCTGCTAATGCTCAAAACAAGCCTATGCTGCTCGATTTAGAAAAACTGCGCCAGGAATACGCCGAGCGCACGCTCGACGCCTCCGATGCCGACCCGGACCCGTTCCGACAATTGGAGCACTGGCTCGCCGACGCCCTTGAGGCCGGCTTGCCCGAACCCAATGCCATGACGCTGGCCACCTGCACGCCCGACGGCAAACCATCTGCGCGCGTGGTGCTGCTCAAAGGCATCGAAGGCGGCGGTTTGGATTTTTATACCAATTACGAAAGCCGAAAGGGCCGGGAGTTGGAGGAAAACCCGCGCGCGGCCGTCGTGTTTTTATGGTTGGAATTGCAGCGGCAATTGCGCGTGGAAGGCCGCGTGGAGCGCGTTTCGGAAGAACAATCCTCGCGGTATTTTCAATCGAGACCCATCGGCAGTCAAATCGGAGCGGCAGCCTCTCCGCAAAGCCGCATCATGAACGACCGCGCCGAATTGGAGCGCAATTTCGCCGAGTTGGAAAAACAATACAACGAAGCCGGCCACATCTCCCGTCCGCCGCACTGGGGTGGATACCGCATCATTCCCGACTGCTTCGAGTTCTGGCAAGGCCGCCGCAGCCGCCTGCACGATCGCCTGCAATATGCGCTTGACGCGGAGGGGAAGTGGCGGTTGGAGCGGCTGGCGCCGTGAGGGGGGGCATAGAGCATAGAGGCGGTAGGCAGTAGGCGGTACCGCGCACTGCCCACCGTCTACTGCCCACTGCTTACCATCCGCCTCAACGCAAGGCTCGCCGCATAGCGCCCAGGCTGCCGGCGTTGTACGCCTCGATGCCGGCTGAGCGCAACATGGACTTGGCCATGCCACTGCGATTGCCGGAGCGGCAGTACAAAATCACCGGTTTTTTCTTCTTTTGGAAAGCGGCCACCTCCTTGCGTATCCGGTCCAATGGGATATTGACGGCGCCTTTGAGGTGGTCGGCACGAAATTCTTCCGGGGTGCGCACATCCACGATGAGGGCGCCTTGCGCTTTCAGCGCCTTAAAATCTGCTTTGGGGCCGAAGCCGAGTAATTCTTTGAGAAAAGTCAACATTGGGTACACTGATTTTTCTGCAAAGTACGCCCGGGAGGAAGGAGACGAATGGTGATGTGGGTTACAAAGGAGCGTTAGACCTTGATATTGAAAATTCGGGCGGCCTCTTCGGCCTTCTCCTTATTCCAGCGTAATGCGGTACCACTTCTTCGGATTGGTAATATGTACAACGGTACTCTTCGACTTGTCTTGCCCCGATAGTTTGTAATATACCGTCACTTTGACGGGCAATTCATCGTCGCGCACGGCCCCTAACACATCCAATAGCGAGTCTCGGAAAGGATCGGTACTCGTCTTTTTTCTCGTCTTCGTTTCATAAGTGACGGAATAGGTTTTATCATCCACCTTAGCGCCGGAGACAGCATTTCCGCCGTCATCCACATAGAGTACCAACCGGTCATTGGCGCCGTTCGACACCCGGCAATCGCCGCCGGCGATTTGATACCCATCTGCGGTGGCGGCGCCCGGCCTGTTATCCCGTGGAGACATGCCCGATATGGCGCCGGCAATGTGTCCGATACCGTTCATGATCGCTTCCATTTGCCAGCCTAAGGGTTTATCGTCAATGGTTCTGATCACATTGTTTTCGAATGGATAGTGCGCGGTCACCGTCTGAAAGTTTTTCATGGTAGCAGCCAGTTGTTTGGGCGCTTCGGCGGGGTGCATTCTGTTAATGGACGCCGAAGGCCCCTGCGATTTGCCGCCGATCCATTCTTTGGCGTAAGCCAGAGAGCCGGAAAAATTCACCAGGCCGTCTTTTCCGCTCACCAACCCATTGATGCACTTTACGTTATGGGAATGCCACACCTCAAGCAATTGCTGCGTCGTCGGGTGGTAGCATTTACAATTCGCAACATTGGTTTGCGCCCTGTAGTTGAGGTTGGCATCCAGATTAAACCCGGCAATTTCCGTTCCGCTCAACGGCTCCGGCAAGGCGAGATTTTCCTGTGGGATGGCGTCGGTGTTGAAGGTTAAGGAGGTGTTTGCGGTCAGGGTAACCTTGTACGGTCCGTCTTTCAAGGGGATGGGCTCAAAGTACAATTCAAAATAGCGGTATCTGGCCCCGCAGTTTCTACACTGACCGATGGAGACAAAATGATAGGGATTTACTTTATCCGAATTTTTGATACTGATGCCGGCGTAGTGAACCAGTTTAAACAACCGGGGCTTAGCTTCCATACTGGTAAGGTTTACCGTATTTTTGGGGTCATCCAGTTCAAATAATGCATCAACCGCTTCTTTTTCATCGCGCACCAGAGCCATGATACCGACCACGGTGAATTTATCGGTACGAATGACTTTGCTGACCCGAAGATCAACTTTATATAAATCATTGATTTCTTGCTCCGTCTCTTTTTTAAACGCCTGATAATAAGCCGCAGCGCCGGCGGCATTTTGTATTTTTTGGAGCGCAACATTCAATTCCACTTCTTTGAACAGCAGTGAATTGCCCTGCAACTCGCCCGATCCTGCCTTCCCGACGGCCAGCCGGAAGGGGTGTTTGCTTGCATTAATCTCCGCAATCTGTTTACCGTTTGATTTTTCGAGTTCGAGGCAATACTGCGACGCTACCCATATTCGGAAACGATCTACTACTGACCCGATCAGGTTGAAATTCAGTTCTCCATTATCGAGCGTGGCAAACCCCTCATCATAAAAAGAGCGACCATACAGAACGTTAACGGTGGGGCACTTCGAATGGAGCAAGGTATATTTGATATAGACATCCACGTTGGAAGCATCCATAGGAATCATGGCCATTTCTATGTCAAAATCAAGCACATCTGCAACGGTGTATTTTCCTTTCCATACCCCGTGCAGTTTATCCATGATTCCGGGGTCTTTGTTGTCATCGCGCACTACCGGCTGCGGCGCTATTTTTTTAGCAGCTTCGTACGTCTTTTTCTTCAGGTCCAAATAGCTGAGTTTTGAATCATCTATTCCTTTGATGGGCGTACTTTTAAATGTTTGGGGGTAGTTTTGCCGGGCCAGTTCATACGGTTTTATGTGTTTAAACAAAGCAGCTTCTACTCCGCGCGCGCTTCCTGCTATCGGCAGCGGAGTTACTTTTTTACTGCTCACAGCAAAATTTTTCCTCATTTCAAAAACGGATGTCTGACCTTTCGTTTCTTTCATGTACAGCCCCAGATCAAATAAAAAAGCAACGTTTCTCGTCTCTTTGGGCGCCAAATCCAAAACAGCAATTCTGTATTTAAAAATATTTTCCGCAGAACCTCTGCTCGTGGAAAAGCCCAATATCGAAGCGGACTCTATCCGTTTTACCCCTAAATCAGC
This sequence comes from Saprospiraceae bacterium, assembly GCA_019638385.1. Taxonomy (GTDB): domain Bacteria; phylum Bacteroidota; class Bacteroidia; order Chitinophagales; family Saprospiraceae; genus UBA2329. Next base: position 331,199 of record JAHBTW010000002.1, read on the forward strand.
CTCCAGAAAAAAATGAAGCGTCCGGTCAGTAGGGTTGCTCACCGTGCCCGTCATTAAATATTGCAATTGGCCGAGATTGTAAGAAATGCGGTCAAATAGTGGAATTTTATCGTTGGACACCGTATTTTTCGACGTGCCCTTAAATTGATCCCCCTCCAGCATCGTCCATTCCGAAAACTTTAACCGGGGGAGCAATTCTGCTATTGCAAGGTTGTTCAACACCTTTTTCACATCTACCGTATAGGGACTTCCGGGATATAATTCCAATAGTTTTTCGCAGGCCGTTTTTTCCTGATTGTTGATGGCGCACCTCGCTAACTCTTTGTGAACGCGCTCTCGCAAAGACGGGAGTTCTTGATAAATGCGCTCGTAATGATAGGCTGTAAAACTCCGAAGAAGGCCGGCCGGCAAATCCATCCGCCCAAGCAAATACCGCAAGGCTACTTCTTTGAAATATGCATCCGGCGTTGTTTTGATGTATTCCAATAATCGGTCTATGTTTTGTACAGAAACATTGTTGATTTTGTCCAATTCATCTGCTTTCTCATTCGGCCCGCAAAGAATGAGCCGGAGCGTATTGTCCGGCATTACATACGACATGGCGCCCGCTACAAATTTGGCATTGACGGAAGCCGCAGAATCCACCCAACTTAAAGCGCCGTAATTATCATTGGCAATGGAATGACTGGCCGGGCTGTGGTAGTGATCGTGATAGATATTTACCTTTTTCAAGCCCTTGAGTTCGGATGCAATTTTATTCGCCTTTTGTTTCAAAAACACCACTTTATTGAGCGGAGTGGTTTCATTGAGCTTGGTTTTTACATAGTATTGCTCGCCTGTCAGCCGCTTGTCTTTGTAAAAAATGGTGTAAAAACTCATGCTTTTTTCATCAAAAAAAACGTGGTTTTCTTCCAGAAAATACTTTTTATAAAACTCCTTTTCATAAATATCATCAGCAGCAGCCATCACGCTCCGCCCTATGTATTTAAGCTCCTGTACATTCCAGATATCAATGAAATAACCGTATCGAAGTTGATGCTCAAAATAATGAGTGGATAGCACAAACAGATATTTATCCTTGTCGGTATAGGCACAGAAATAATTCGTGCCAAGCCCGTCTGGAATACCTATTTCCATCGAAATCCAAGGATAAAGGCTTGTCGCCCGAATGGCCTCCTTGTAATGAAACTCAAGGTCGAATGGCCGCGCCAGTTCGATTTTGAATGAGGAAGATTGGGCTGCCGGAGAGACAACAAATACGAAATAAATAAGCGCCGAAAACAGGAGCGTTCGTAAATTCATAATGGCCAAATTACTTAAAATTAAATCGAATTAGAGCTTTCTAAAAATTTAAAATCCTGCTCTTACCTGACAATGATGATTCTTTCTGCAACCGTTTCCCGGCCGACAATCCCCTGAATAAAATAAGGCCCGCTCGGCAAGTCAGTCAAGTCGAATTGAAGGCTCGCGACGCCGGCATTCATCTGTTCGCGAACCAAGCGCCGAATCACCCTGCCGCTCAAATCGCGAAGGTTTAACTCCACGGATGCATCCGATTCCAATTGGAAAGAACCGTAAAGGACGCCCGAAGTGGGGTTGGGATGAAAACTCCAGGAAACAGAAGCCTCAACCACGTTCTGCTCTTTTGTAAGTTGAATGCCTTCCGGATTTCCTGAATCGGCGAGGTTCAGGGTGCTGTAGTTCATAGCACAAATCTGGAAGGTGCCGGTGGCATTGCCATACCCCCAAATACGGATGTGCAGCCAGGTACCGGGGCTATACCCCGTAATGGTGATGACCGGCATCAGGCTGCTGTTGCCACCCGGTTGGTTATTATCATCCTCACAAACGATGCCCTGAAGAGCCGTACAGCTTCCATAATATACCGCCATCAAAGCGTCTGTCAGCGTACCGGCCCAGGTTCTGATGGTAATGATGCCGGTAGAAGGCACCTGAACTTTGAACCATACATCATAAGGATAATAAGGACAAGATGTCGGCGCGCCGGGATTGGTAGTGTTCGTAGCGCCTACGTTCGTGCCGGATGAATATGTACAACCTGATCCGGCTATAATGGTGGTGGCAGAGCAGGGGTTGTCGTTGAGGGGGGTTGTTGACAAGGATGTGGTGGTGAATGTCTTCGATGCAGACCAGGTACTCCATACGCCGTTGGCACAACGCACCGCACCCTGATACTCATAGGTGGTATTGGCTAACAGGCCGCTCGCCGGAGTAGTATTTGCCGACAACTGGGCCGAGGTCGTCCACGAAGTTGTGTTCAGCGCTTTCCAGCGAAATTGAACTGCCGTTCCCGTCGCGCTGTTGCTGAGCGTGGCGCTGGTGGACGTCACGCTGCTGTGGTTCATCTGCGCAGTCGTCGGCGCAGCGCAGGTGTTGCCGAGCGTGGTGAATGTCTTCGATGCAGACCAGGTACTCCATACGCCGTTGGCGCAACGCACCGCACCCTGATACTCATAGGTGGTATTGGCTAACAGGCCGGATGTGGCCCAGTTGTTGGACGTGAGCTGAGCCGAATTAGTCCAACTCGATGTATTCAGAGGTCTTCTTCTAAACTGATACAAGGTGCCGGAAGCCGACGTGCTGATTATAGCCGAACTCGCCGTAACGTTGGAATGATTCATCTGCCCGGTAGTCGGTGCAACGCAGGTGTTGCTGCTGAGGGTGGAAAAAGTGCTTACCGGGCTCCATAGAGAGTTGCCGCCAGTCGGAGTATAAGCTTTTACCGTCCAATAGTACGTTGTGTTAGGCTGAGGTGCAGCGCAAACCCCTGGTTCTATGGAATTCCAAGTGAAGCCGGAGTTCGTTTGCACGTTCTTATTGACCACGAGACTGCCGCCACAGGCGGTTGTTGAGGAGGTAAATCCATTTTGAGATGTCCAGCCTGAGTTACTGGTTGAAACTTGTATTCTGTATTCTGCGCCGTTTGGTCCCATCCAACCGAAACTTACCGGAATGGTTGTCGTACCACTTATTGGAAACTGAGGCACCGGAGAATAAATGAGCCCAAGTGGATAGAATTTTGGATAATTACCCGTACCTCTTGTATCGTTGCCATCAAAGGGTAACCAAACAGAACTGGTATAACTAAGGCTTACACCCCAGTTATACTCTGAAATGCGATATTGTGTTTTAGCAGCATTAACTTCTTCTACAAACGCTACATGCCCAAAGGAGTTACCTGGCCAAGGGTCCCACACAACTATCATTCCGGGATTGCGCATACTCATGGGAAGAGGTTCACCGGCTGTGCTTGTAAAGCCGCCAATGATATTATCCCAGTTGCCACCGTGACGTCCGGTAGCAGTGCAAAGTGTATTGTGGACGGGATCAACACTTGCGGCTGTTAAATGATTGCTCGCTTTTAACTCTTGCATTCTTGCCTCTACATACCAAGTACACTGCCCGCGCAAATCTTGACTGCCTGTAGTGCAGTTGTAAAAGTAAAAAGCGTTGTTAGTAGTTGCGGATGCGTGAGTGGACGAGGAATCGATATTCACAGTTCCAGGAAAAGGATTTTGAGCTACAAGTCCGGAGTAACAAAGTATCTGTAAAACGACAAGAAGGGTTACCTGGAAAGTACGGTGAGACTGAAATGCAGTGTTCATAAAATAAGGTTTTTGATGATAAAAAAGATTAAACTTACGGGAACATGTCAAAAAAATGCGGTCGTACAAGTTTTTCATGTGTCAGGCTTTCAAGGATTGATTTGCTCCATTTTCCCCCATTCTTGTCGCACCACCCCGGCCACTTCCTGCTCCATCCGCTTGAAGGTGTCCTGATTGCTCACATACACGATAAGCAGGAAAATCAGAGCACCAATAAACCCGAGCAGTACGCCGATACCCACGCCCAACGCTATGCCGATATTAGCTGTATTGACGCCGCCGGAGATTTTGTACCCTGCGGACGTGCGGGTGACCAACACCATGGATGCGCCGTTTTGCACCATCAGGGCATTGGGGTTCAAAGGGGGCGTTTTGAGCTTGTAGCGCGGAAAGGCCTCTTCGATAAGTCTTTTGAGTTCCTCTCTTGAAGGAGGGGATGGAAGGTGAAGGGTAATTGCCATTGTCTGCCTATCTTTATGTTGTTTACTGTTGATAAGTTCTACTGCGATGGGATTTTGAACCCAACTGAGGTTTAGCCACCCAAGTGTAAAGTTGGGGGGTTTTAAGTTATACGGCAAATTATCACAAGCCTGCACCTCATTCGCTTGCACGAAATCATCATTTCTCTGCACCAAGAATGAGGACAGTCCGTCTTATTTCTTTGATTGGAGTAAAATCTCCTCCAAGCCGGAGCGGTATTTGTCGCCAATTGGTATCCCACGTGAGCTTTGAGGGAAATAAAGACGATTGGCCTTAAGAGATTCCACCCGGCGGGTATTGGCAATATAAGAGCGATGAACCCTGCGTATTTCCGGTTCCCGGAAAACGGCGCTCAAGTCGCTGATGCCTATGGAAATGGTGAAATGCTGCTTGTCGGCAAGAAAGACTTCTGCGTGGTGTTTTTTGCTTTGGATATAGAGTATGTCGCCTGCGATCACCTTGCGGTACTTGCCGGTCTTGTACTCGTGAAAAAAATAACCCCCATTCAATTCGAGCAAATCGCGTGGTGCAGGTTTTTCGCTTTCATCGTCCAATAGTGCAAACTCCATAGCATCAACCAATTGGGGTTCTGTAAAAGGCTTCGGCAAATACGTCTCGCCGCTGCGTTTGATGCGTTGTTTGGTCAGGGGTTCGCGATCGTTGGTGAGAAATACGACCGGCACATTTCGGGTTTGGCGAATGATGGCGGCTGTTTGTATCCCGTCAAGGTCGCCGGGAAGGACGACATCACACAGCAGCAGGTCGGGTTGATGGGTGTCGGCCAAACCGATGGCTTGTTCGCCGTTACTTGCTATGCCCACCACTGCATAACCGGCATTGCGCGCAAAAACTGCCATTTCTGCGGCTTGCAGCGGATCATCCTCTATGATCAGAATTTTGATTGTTGACATAGTATTCCCATTCATTTACACCAAAAACTCGAAGCGCGCACCGGGGTTGTTTTTCCAGGAGAGCGTGCCGCCGAGGCGCTGAGCAAACAACTGGGCCAATCTCAACCCAAATGAATTGCCTGCCTCCGGATTGAAGTCGGCCGGTAGCCCCCCGCCGTTGTCTTCCACCACCAACCGAAGCCGGTCGGTATGATGCAGGCTGACGGAAACCCGGGGCGAAACTCCTTCCGTGCCGGCGTATTTGCCGGCATTCACCACCAATTCATTGACGATGAGACCAATAGACATCGCTTGCTCCATATCCATTTCCAAGGGCTGGAGATCTTTGACGATCTGCATCGGACTATGGGCGCCCAGCGCTTTGGAGAGGTTGTCAAGGATGGATTCGAGGTACTCATGTACTTTCACCCGAGAAGCCGGCCGCTCCTCCTGCATGAGTTTTTGTTCTAAGAGCTTGATGGTTTCCACCCGGCGTTGCTCTTCCGACAGAAGCCGGCGCGCTGCCGCATCGGTCGTTTGCGCGGAATGCAGGTTGAGCATAGCGCCCACGGTTTGCAGGTAGTTTTTGGTGCGGTGTTGGAGGTCGCCATACAATGTGCGCAGGGTGTCGTGTTGGGCCTCGATGGTCTTTTTTTGCCGGCGGGTTTTCCATAAAAAAAAGACAACCACGGCTGCCAGCAGTCCGATAGCCGTGAGAATCAGCAGCAACCGACTGCGACGGCTCCGTTCCCGATTGAGGGCGAGTTGTTGTTCTGCAATTTGCCGTTGGTCTAATGCACGATCATATTCAGCTTCCAATGCAGCAATGGTCTGCGTTTTTTCAATGCCGAGCAGTTGTTCTTTCACTGCGGCTGCCTGCAGATGCGTTTGGTAAGCCTTTTCCCATTCACCCTGCACGGCATACACATCGGCAAGGTCGGTGAGTGTACCCAATTTCAGATCAAAGAAAAGCGAATCGGAGCCGATGAGGGCGAGCGCTTTGTCAAAATGCGCTTCCGCTGCTTTAAAATTTTTCAATTTTTTTTCCAAAATTCCTTTGTTCATCGTCATGGCTATGACCTGACGGGGAATGCCGAGTTCTTCTGCAATAGCAGCGGCAGCATCGTAGTGGGACAAAGCCTGAGGTATCCGGTCGTTTTCCTCGTTGAATATGGCCAGATTGAGCAAAGCGAAAAACCGGTGATACGGCTTCAGCAAGGCTAAGTTTTTTTCTCCGATGCTGAAATAATACCCAGCGGAATCCTTCACGCCGAGCCGGTCGTAGGTGGGGGCGAGATTCACCGCAATTTGGGTAAAAGAAGAGGTGTCTTTTAGCCTTGAAAAGTAACCAAATACAGCGCAGTAATCATCTGCCGCTGCTCGCAGTATATTGGTACGCATTAGCGCACTGGCTTTGTTGTTCAATGTTTTGTAATATCCAAGGGAATCGCCGGCTTCCAAAAATTGCAGCCCCGCCTTAACGAAATACCATACGGCTGAGTCTGCTTCTCCAACGGTAAAGTAATATCCTCCCAACTGCCCCAGAAACATGCCGAGATACCCCGCATCAGAGTGACTTTCTGCCAACTTTCGGCCCTCCCGCGCCCAAACACGGCACAGTGAATCCTGCCCTGTGAGTTGACTCGCTTTTGACAATAAAAACAGGCTTTTCATCTCCCCCGGCACATATCCGGCTTTGCGGGCTGCCGCCAATTCCACTGCGGCTATCCTTTGAGCGCTATCGGGGATTGTTTCCACGATCGCTTCGGCTTGTTCCAGTCTGGCATCAATTTGTTTTTCCTGCTGTTGGGCAAATACCGGGATTGCGGCAAAAGTCATACCGAATAGTAGCAGGGATTTTCTGAGCGGCATAGGTTTTTATTTTTGCATGGTGCTATGGGCACAAATGTAATGAATAGTAAATCCACAACCATCGTCTTTTTATCGCTCCTAAACCTGCCGCAACTTTTTATTTTATTTTTCGCCCCTCGCATTGTCGTTATCAAGAAACATATATCTTTGCCGAACTTTTTTGAAACCCTCTACGGTTCAACGGACGCAAAGGCGTCCACATACTCTGCCCAGATGGTGAAATTGGTAGACACGCTACTTTGAGGGGGTAGTGCTCGCAAGGGTGTGCAGGTTCGAATCCTGTTCTGGGCACCGGCAAAAAGCCGTTCCAATTGGAACGGCTTTTTTGTTTCCTATATCGCCGAGCTTCCGTCGTCCGAGGCGGACATCAACTCTTTATCACTTTCCTCGCCGCCCGGCCCTCCGGCGTTTGCAATACCACCCAATAGACACCGGCCGGCAAATCGCCCATATATACAGTTGTTTGCGTTGCGGCGGCGTCAGCGGGCCAGGGCCATTGCCGGAGTATGCTGCCCCGCGCGTCTATCAACAACAGGCGAGCCTCCCGGCCGGGCAGGTTTTCCGCTGTTACGGTCAAATTATCTTTCACCGGGTTGGGCGCTACCGAGAAGCGCAGGCGCTCCGCCGGTTCATTCACCGATACCGGCCCTACAATGATGTTCTGGCAAATTGTATCTGCTCCGCAGGCATTGCCGGCAATAAGACATACCTGATAGGCCCCGTTTTGAGGATACAAATGCAACGGATTCTGATCGGTGGAGATGGTGCCGTCGCCGAAGTTCCACAACCACTGTGTAGGATTGTTGGAGGACGCATCTGAAAACAACAACAACTGCCCCAGCGTAGAAACAGAAAATGCAGCCGTCGGCGCCACACAGTTGATCGTAACGGTATCGCAAAAAACGTTGGAACCGCAGATGCTGGACGCTTGCAGGCACACAATGTACTCGCCCGGCGCAGCGTAAGTGTGTTCCGGGTTTTGTTGCATGGAGGTGTTGCCGTCGCCGAAGCTCCACAGCCATTGCGTCGGCGCGTTGCCGGAGCTTTCCGCAAAATCCACTTGCAAGCCGTTCACCGAAAAGCTGAACAGGGGTTGCGGGGCCGGGCAGGTCACCGTTACGCTTTGGCATATTTGCACGCCCGTGCCGCATATACTCGACGCAGCGAGGCATATCTGGTAAGTACCCGGCGCGGCGTAGGTCACCTGCGGGTTCTGTTGGGTAGAAGTGGTTCCGTTGCCGAAATTCCAACTCCAGGCCGTCGGCGTACCGGTACTTTGATCGGTCAGCGTCACGGTGAGGCTACTGACCTGACGGCTGAATGCCGAGACCGGCGGCGCACAACTCACCGTCACGCTCTGGCAAATCTGCTGTCCCGTGCCGCATATACTCTGCGCTAAGAAACATATCTGATAAGTACCCGGCGCAGCATAAGTCACCTGCGGATTCTGTTGGAGGGAGGTCGTCCCGTTGCCGAAATTCCAACTCCAGGCCATCGGCGAGCCGGTACTTTGGTCGGTAAGGGTCACCGTCAAGCCGTTGATTTGAAAACTAAAAGCCGAGACCGGCGGGGCGCAATTGGCTATTATGTCTTGGCACACCTGCGCACCCGTGCCGCAGATACTGTTGGCCGTAAGGCATACCACATACGGCCCTGGTAGGGGAAGATTCAATTGCGGATTTTGAAGATCCGACACCTCTTCTCCATTAACGGTCCAACTCCAGCCGGTCGGTGCGCCGGTGCTTTGATCCGTCAGGGTTATCGTGAGGCCGTTGGCTTGAAGCGTAAAGGCAGCAACCGGCGCTGCACAACTCACCGTCACGCTCTGGCACATCTGCACGCCCGTGCCGCATATACTCGACGCAACGAGGCATATCTGGTAGGTACCCGGCGCGGCGTAGGTCACCTGCGGGTTCTGCTGGGTGGAAGTGGTTCCGTTGCCGAAATCCCAACTCCAAGCCGTCGGCATGCCGGTACTTTGATCGGTCAGCGTCACGGTGAGACTGTTCACCTGACGGCTGAATGCCGAGGCCGGCGGCGCGCAACTCACGGTTACGCTTTGGCAAACCTGCACCCCCGTACCGCAGATACTCGACGCTTCGAGGCATATTTCATACGTGCCCGGCGCGGCGTAGGTCAACTGCGGATTTTGTTGTGTGGAAGTAGTTCCGTTATCGAAATCCCAGTTCCAGGCCGTCGGCGCGCCGGTACTTTGATCGGTTAGCGTTACCGTCAGGCCGTTGGCTTGAAGGCTGAAAGCTGCAACCGGCGGCGCGCAACTCACCGTCACGTTTTGGCAAACCTGCTGCCCCGTACCGCACAGGCTCGACGCTTCGAGGCATATCTCATACGTGCCGGGTATCGTATAGGTCACCTGCGGATTTTGGACAGTGGAAGTATTGCCGTTGCCGAGCGTCCAATTCCAAGCCGTCGGTGCGCCCGTGCTCAGGTCGGTCAGCGTTACGCTGAGGCCGTTTATTTGAACACTAAAGGCAGCGGCCGGCGAGGCGCAACTCACCGTCACGTTTTGGCAAACCTGCTGCCCCGTACCGCAAATACTCGCCGTTTGAAGGCATATTTCATAAGTGCCCGGCGCCGTATAGGTCACTTGCGGGTTCTGGGCAGTGGAAGTATCTCCGTTGTCGAGTGTCCAGTTCCAGGTGGTTGGGCCGCCTGTGCTTTGGTCGGTCAGCGTCACCGTCAGGCCGTTGGTTTCAAAACTAAATGCCGAGGCCGGCGGCGCGCACCCCACCGTCACGTTTTGGCAAAACTGGGTTCCCGTGCCGCACACGCTCGCTGCTTGCAGACATATTTGGTAAGAACCGGGCGCAGCAAACGTCACCTGCGGGTTTTGCAGGTTGGAAGAATTTCCATTGCTGAATGTCCAGTTCCATTGCGTCGCCCCGCCGGCGCTCAGGTCAGTTAATAAAACGGTCAGACCGTTCGATTGAAAACTAAATCCCGATGCGGGCGGCGCACAATTTACGGTCACGTTCAAACACACTTGCTGCCCCGTACCGCACAGGCTCGCCGCTTGCAGGCATATTTGGTAAGTGCCCGGCGCGGCGTAGGTCACTTGCGGGTTTTGTTGGGTAGAGGTGGTTCCGTTGCCGAAACTCCAATTCCATTGCATCGGTGCGCCGACGCTCAGGTCGGTCAATGAAACGGAGAGGCCGTTGGTTTGAAAACTAAACCCGGTAGCCGGCGGCGCGCATCCTACCACCAATGTTTGGCACACTTCCGTAGAGCCGCAACCATTGCCCACCTGCAAACAAACTTCATAAGAACCGGGCGCAGCGTAGGTATGCACCGGATTGGTCTGGCCGGAAGTAGCCCCGTCGCCGAAAGACCAAAACCAGGTATTGGGATTTCCAATGGAAATATCGGTTAGCGAAACGGTCAGGCTGTTGATCTGCGCGCTGTATCCGGCAGTAGGCGCCACACAATTGACGGTAATAGAATCGCACACCGTCACGGCGCCGCAGGCATTGGTCACCGTGAGGCATACCTCGTAAGTGCCGGGCACTGCGTAGGTGTGGCCGGGGTTTTGCATAGAAGAGGTTTGGCCGTTGCCGAAATCCCATTGCCACTGGAGCGCAGGCAAAGAGGCAATCCCGGTAAAAGCAACTGATAAGTTCGTGATGGTAGCCTGGTATCCCACCTGCCCCGGCGAGCACCCCGCCTGCACCAAAGAACAGTATTGCCCGAAGCCGCAACCGTTCAGGACGCTCAGGCACACCAAATATGTACCCGCCACCGGATAGGTGTGCTGCGGGTTTTGCTCATTGGAAGTGATTCCGTCGCCGAAATTCCATTGCCATTGCGTCGGCAGGTTGGTGGTTTCGTCTGTAAAATTCAAAGTCAACCCGGCAGGACCGGAGTTGAAAAAGGAAAAATCGGGCACAGGCGGCGCGCAACTCACGTTTACGGAAGTACAATAAAAACCGTTTCCGCAAATACCCGTCACGTTGAGGCAAACCTGATATATGCCCGGCGCGGCATAGGTGTGGTTGGGGTTTTGCAAAGTAGAGGTGGTTCCGTCACCGAAATTCCAAAGCCATTGCGTAGCGCCTACGGTACTCTGATCGTTGAACGCGGCATTCAATCCGTTTACAGAGTGCCCAAAATTGATGGAGAGCACGCAATTGGAAGCCTCCTGCACCACCAAGGTTTGATTGACGGCGGGGTTTATAATTTTATCTACTACGCCGGAGGGCCATCGCACGATGAGGCTGTCAATACCGTTGGAAGCGCCCAACCCGAAATGGCGGGTAAAGGTGCTCATGATGCCGTAGCTCTCGCCGCTGCGCACCTCGCGAATTTGTTTGCCCCATATCCCGTACAATTCCAGTCGGGCGCCGATACCGTTGATGTTGGAGGCCGTGCCGCGCAAGCGCACTTTAAAATAGTTACTGCCGGCATTGGCGTTCAGCAGCAGTTTGTCGGGTACCGCGCCGGGGGTATTGTATCCCGAACCGAAGCTCGCGTATATGTCTATATAGCCGTCGTTATCGAGGTCGCCGGTAGTGGCGCTGTGAATGCGCAGGCCGCCGAGGTTGAATGCGTTGGTCACATTGGTAAAGGTGCCGTCGCCGTTGTTGTGAAACAGAAGATGCGTGGCGCCGAGGGAGGTGTAGAGCATGTCCACGAACCCGTCGTTGTCGAAGTCTTCAAATTTGACCTGCAAGCCGAGGCCGGCGGTATTGAGGGCGGGCAACATACCGCTCTGTGCCGTCACATCGGTAAACTGCCCGAAGCTGTTGTTGAGATAGAGCCGGCTGATTCCCTCGTGGTCAATGATGAAGCAGTCGAGGTCGCCGTCGTTGTCAATATCGGCAAAATCGGTGGCCCAGGATTGGGCAAACGGGCGCAGGCCCGCCGCTTCAGCCACTTCGGTGAAGGTGCCGTTGCCGTTGTTGCGAAACAGGAGGTTGAGCCGGCGACCGTCGAGCGGGTTGGACACACCGCCTCGGCACTTGGAGATGTAGAGGTCGAGTTTGCCGTCGTTGTTGTAGTCAATCCATACGGAGCCGTAATTGCCGGAGTTGTCGGAAGGGATGGTGGATACGGGATTGATGAGGTTGTAATCCACGACGAAACCTCCGTTGCCGGTGTTGCGCATTGGTACGCTGAGGCCGAGGTCGTGGCAGGCGAATATATCGGCGAGGCCGTCGAGGTTGATGTCGGCAAAATTGGCCCCTTGCAGAAAGATAGATGGCGCGGTGAGGTTGGTAATGGAATAGGTGGAGCCGGTGTTGTCGGCGCGGATGAGCTTAAGCCCGTTGTTGGCGCCGCCGGTGAAGATGTCGTTGTAGTTGTTGCGATCCACATCGGCTACGCAGAGGCCCCATTGCGTGCCCTGCAACTGTCCCACGAAGTAGTTGGAAAAATTGCCGTTGCTCGCCTGATAGGCAATGTAGAGATTGCGGGCCGAATCGAGGCGGATGATGTCGTCCAAGCCGTCGTTGTTCATATCGGCAATGCCCATAGCGGCGCCGCTGCGAACGTTGGGATTGGCTAAGCGATTGGAATCATCGGTAAAGGTGACCTGGCCGGAAATCGGCTGTGCTGCACACACCAGCAGCAGGAGCGCTGTGTAGAAGTTTTTCATTGCGGGATCATGATTTGGTTTGCGTTGCGAAATAACGAAAAATCCCGGTTGATTTCTCAACTTTGCCGGCCTCAAACAAAAAATAATGACAGCGGCACTACGGGAGCGCAAAATCGGATTGGCAGCCATTGTGCTTGCGGCGATAATATGGAGCACGGGCGGACTGTTTATCAAGCTGTTACCGTTCAATGCCCAAACCATTTTGTTTTATCGCTCGCTCTTCGCAGCCATCCTGTTTGCGGCCATGTTTCGCCGGGCTATTTTCAACGTCAACTGGCTTACCCTGCTCGTGAGCATTATGTATGCTGTGCTGCTCATTACATTCGTGACGGCCACCAAACTGACCACTGCCGCCAATGCTATTTTTCTGCAATACACCGCTCCGATTTATGTGCTCCTGCTGGAACCGGTGCTGTTCAAAACCCGCCTTCGCCGTATCGACATCATCGCCATCGCCGTTTGTATCGGCGGCATGTTTTTGTTCTTTTTCGGCGATCTGGAAGTCGGACATGCGGGCGGCAACTGGATAGCGCTCCTCTCCGGCCTGATGCTCGCGGGTATCATACTCGGCCAGCGATTCAATGCGCCGGAGCGCTACGAGGCGGCTATCTTCTGGGGCAATATCTTAGTCGTGCTCATCTGTTTCCCCGCCTGGCAGCAATCGGCGGCGCCCACTGCGCCGGAGTGGGGCATGTTGCTGTTCCTGGGTTTTGTACAAATCGGCCTGGGATACGCTCTTTTCAACTACGGCCTCAAAAGAACCACCGCTCTGGAAAGTTCCCTGATCGCCATGCTGGAGCCGGTGCTCAATCCGGTGTGGGTATTCCTCGGCTACGGCGAAGCGCCGGCGCCGTTGGCCATTGTAGGGGGCGCCGTGATCGTGGCTATGCTGGCAGTAAGATTGCTGATATATAACCGGCGAAGCGGGTAACTTTTTGACCGGCAGTAATTTCCGCTTATTGAAGATATTCATTTATTTTGCAGCAAACAAAAGTTCATGCAACCCTTCCTAATCCTCTTCTTGCTACTCCCCTGTTTTTGCCTCGCTCAGGTAACGATTCCACTGAACAATCCTTCCTTCGAAGACTCCCGCGGACACAGCCAAGTTCCTACAGGTTGGAAAAACTGCGGAGACACGCTCGAATCACCCCCGGATATTCAGCCCGGCTTTTGGGGCGTAATTCAAAAGCCCCTGCAAGGATTTTCTTACATGGGTATGGTCGTGCGCGAACGGAATACCTGTGAGGCTATAGGACAAAAGCTGCAAAGACCGATGACGCCTGGAACGGTTTATACCTTTTCCATGCATCTGGCAAAATCGCCGTTGTACCTCAGCCCTAAATCTCCTACATCCAAGGATACTACCAATTCCAACACCCCGGTTGTGATGCGCGTTTACGGCGGCATGTCTATGTGCGACCGCCATGAACTGTTGGCGGAGACAGTGCCTATAGATCACTCGGACTGGCGAGAGCATATCGTTTTGCTCGTGCCCAATGCCGCTTATACGCACATCACATTTGTCTCCTATTTCGCACCACCTTATGTTCAGCCTTATAACGGGCATCTCCTTGCCGATCATTTCTCCAGTTTGGTACCCGTCAAATTAAGTGCGGTGTCCGACGAGGATTTGGGCGCATTATTGACGTGCACACCGAGAGCGCTATTCGATATGGTTGCCGGATGCGATCACCCTGCGCCAGCCGCTATCCAATCGGTTTTGAGTTGGGAATCCAACATAAAAGAAACGGGCGTTGCGCTCTTCCTCCACACGGAGGAAGAAAACGCAATAGAGAAACATGCCGCCAACCTGAAAGCCATCGGCGCCGATGCACATGCGGCGCTGCTGTCGGAGATGTGGCCCAACTTGCAAGGGAAAAGAAATTACAAGTTGCAGCAAGAAACTGTAACCGCCCGATGGGCGGAATTGGAAGCGGCCGGACCGCTCTCCGCCATTCGGACGCATTACGCTACCCGACACCGCGACGCCATCCTACAGTGCATTCGCCAGGTTTCAGATAATTAGCGATGCAAAAGTCGAAGTCTATCGCTCCATCAAAGAAGTAAACATCTGCACCGGCAACGACCGTTGCTCCGCTGCCCCGGTCCTCCCCGATTTTGAAATCTCCGTGCAGGACTTGTTTCAAGCGTAGGTTTCAGTATGCAGTATGCGGTAGGCAGTATGCAGTACCGCCCACCGCCTACTGCCCACCGCCTACCGCCCACCGCCTACTGCCCACCGCCTACTACCCAACCACCGATCACCCCACCTCCTCCACGCTCCAGGCCTCCGGGCGCGCTGCAAAAAGCGCTTTCGTGCGACGCCAGGTACCCTGAAACAATTCCGATTGCCGATAGGCGTCCAAGTGCGCTTCGGTATCCCACAGGCTGTAGGTAAAAAATACGTTCGGTTCCGGACGACTGCGCCACAGTTCTAAGTGCCGGCAGCCCTCGAATCCGCGGATTTGCAATTTCATCTCCTCAAAAATGGCGAGGAAATCGCCTGTCTTTTCCGGGTCGAACGTGAGTTTGACGATGCGCTTTATCACAGCTTTTTACTGTTGAACCATCACCTTTCCATACCAGTTGCCCTGCGGCGAAGTAATGCGGACGTGGTACAAGCCGCGCGCCAAATCGGAGGTTTGCACGGCATGAGCGCTGCTCTGTATGCGCCCGCTGCGCAACCGGCGGCCGGTATTGTCAAATACTTCTACAAGTGCATCTACAGGAGCGTGCTCCACCCGGAAGAACGCGCCTGCCGGATTGGGCGACACTTGTACGCCTTCCAGCAGCACCGGCCCCGAAGTGGATGAGGTCATCGTAATGCTTTGATATTGACCAAAAAAGAGCGCCGTATTGATCGTAGCCGGCTGCACGCAGCCGCCGTGATCGGCTGCAGGGTTCACGTCAATCGCCATGACGTTGGGCGCGCCGTTGAGGTTCATAATCGAATCGGCCACCACGCTGTTGCGGTAGGGCACCTGATCGTCGGCCTGGCAATAAAACATGCGGGTGGGCGATTGCGGCGTCCAATCGTGTACGTCGTTGTCGGCTAATGCGAGATTCACCGGGTGATCGGGCTGGGCAATCACGGCAGCCACGACGCTGTCCTGGAGCATGTGTCTTGGTACGGACGCACCGAAGTCGGCGGTGAGTTGAGCAATGAGCATGGCATTGAGCGTGGAGAGCGTAATTTGCCGGTTGAAATAATTATCGGCCCAAGTGGCATATGGTTCTTTGAGGTACTCCTGCGTAGAACTGTACAGCCCATAGACGTAGTTGAACGACAGCAAGGTATTGGGCACATACGCCGGATACAGATACACGTCGTCCGATAAAATGGCATCGCGCATGACGCCGGAAACGCTGTACGGCCCCGACATGGGCGCAGCGGCGGTTACGGTAAATTCTGCGCCGTGATTTTCCTGAATGTCTTTATACAAGGCCATTGCGGAAAAGCCGCCCTGCGAATACCCGGTGATGAACAACTGATCGTTGAGCGACAAGCCATTCTCCGATGCGTATTGTTTGGAGGCGCGCAACATATCTAAAGACGCCGAAGCCGTGGACTCTGCATGAATGTAGGGGTGAAATCCGCGGGAAGTGCCGATGCCCAGCAAATCGGGCGCAGCCGTCACATAACCCAACCCGCCGAACACCACCGCCAACTGGTACCCGCCCTGGAGGTTGGAGGGCGCGTCGTTGGGGCCGTCGAGCGTGCCGTGCTGATAACACAACAAAGGCAAGGTAAAGCCGGGCCGGATGGGTACCACCAACAACCCGGAGGCCGTGTCTGGTTGCCCAAATACATCAAGCGTAGCGTAAGTGATTTTGTACATGCGCACCCCGTTTTGAATGAGGGGGCCGTATTGCAACACCAACTGCGCCTGCGTGAGCATGCCTTTAAACTCGCTGCTGATGAGTGTCTGCCCGGAGGACGGGGCGGAAAAGCTTCCCAATAAAATAACAAAAAGAAGTGCTTTGAAAATTCGCATCATGGTCAATGGTTTTATTTGAATGGATGTCGAGGGCTAAGGTCGGGAAATAAATTTTGCATTTCCCGGCATTGCCTCTATTTTAGCGAAAAAAACACAGCCCGAATATGAAGCATACCTGTGTAGAATGCGGCAGCGAGATCAAAGGCCGTTCCGACAAAAAATTCTGCTCGGACCCCTGCCGCAGCAACTTCAACAATCGGCTCAACAGCGATGCCACCAATTTTATACGCAACATCAACAACGTACTGCGCAAAAACCGCCGCATTCTGGCCGAACTCAACCCCGACGGCAAAACCAAAATCCACAAAGATCGTCTGCTCGAAAAGGGATTCAAATTCAGCTATTTCACCAATGAATTCGTCACCCGCACCGGCAACGCCTACCGCTTTTGTTACGATCAGGGCTACCTCGCTTTGGACAACGGGTTCTACGCCTTAGTAGTGCGGCAGGAGTATGTGGAATAACGCCTCCTTTACATGTGAATAGATCGGTTGGCCGTAGCAGCCAGCGCAGCTTCCTTAAACGCCTCGGTGTAGGTAGGATGCGCATGGCTCATGCGGGCCGCGTCTTCTGCGGAAGCGCGAAATTCCATGAGCGCCACGGCCTCCGCTATCATATCGGCCGCACGGGGGCCGACTATATGCACGCCGAGTATTTCATCGGTATCCTTGTGGCTGAGCACTTTCACCATGCCTTCCGTATCGGTACTGGCCCGCGCGCGGCCTAATGCCTTGAACGGAAATTTACCCGATTTGTACGGAATCCCTTCCTCCTTCAACTGCTCTTCGGTGCGGCCCACAGCGGCCACTTCCGGCCAGGTATAAACCACGCCCGGAATGAGGTTGTAATCAATGTGCGGCTTTTGCCCGGCGATGGTCTCGGCAACAAACACGCCTTCTTCCTCCGCTTTGTGGGCCAACATAGCGCCCTGTACCACATCGCCGATGGCATAAATGCCTTTTATGCTCGTTTCCAAATGCGTATCCACGGGAATGCGGCCTTTGTCATCGGGTTGAATGCCGGCTTTATCCAAACCCAAACCATCCGTATAGGGCCGGCGACCAATGGCCACTAAGCAGTAATCGGCATCTATGGTAAATTTCTCCTCGGAGTCGCGTTTTTGCACTTCCACTTTTACGGCTTTGGCCGTTGCGGTCACGGTAGTCACGGCATGGCGCAGGTGAAACTCCATGCCCAGTTTTTTGAGCGCGCGCATTAGTTCTTTGCTGCAATCGCCGTCCATACCGGGAATGATGCGGTCAAGGTATTCCACCACATCTATTTTCGTACCGAGGCGGGCATACACGGAGCCGAGTTCGAGGCCGATGACGCCGCCGCCGATGATGACCATTCGTTTGGGCACATCGGCGATGTTCAGCGCTTCGGTGGAAGTGATGACGCGCTTCTTATCGTAGTTGAACGCAGGCGGAGTGATGGGTTTTGAACCGGTGGCAATGATGACCTTATCCGTCTCAATTTCGCTGGTAGCGCCGTCGGCGGCAGCTATTTGAATACGCGTAGGACTAAGGAAAGACCCGTGCCCGCGCAGAACGTCAATCTTGTTTTTTTTCATCAAAAAATCCAGTCCTTTCACGGTTTCACCCACCACCTCGTCTTTGCGGCGGATCATCTGCGGCATGTTCACTTTGAGTCCCTTGACTTCAATGCCGTGCAGTGAAAACTTCTCTTTGGCATTGTGGTAATGCTCCGAGGAATCGAGCAGCGCTTTGGACGGAATACACCCCACGTTGAGGCAGGTGCCGCCCAGGCTATTGTAGCGTTCAATGATAGCGGTTTTGAGGCCGAGTTGAGCGGCTCGTATAGCGGCTACATACCCACCGGGGCCGGAGCCGATAACAGTTACATCGTATTTCATGTCGGTATTAAATTAACGTTAGTTACTTCGATTTTAGAAAAACTGCCCCGCCGGGAATGACCCCGGCGAGGCAGTTGGGCGAAAATCAGGTATATTAACTCCCTCAACGCCCGACAACAACTAAGCGCTGTGTGACCATCCTTTGACCATTGGCTTCAAGGCTGACTAAGTACACACCGGCAGGCCAATTGGAGCAGTCTATAATGTCATTTCCACTATCGCTGCTCTGAACCGGCCGGTTCAAAATCGTAAGCCCTAAAGTATTTCTGGCTACCATGTGATAAGTATTTAACGCTGTATCGGAAGGAGCGATCCCGTAAGATAACGTTACCGTGTGCGTGGCCGGATTAGGGAACAAGGCCAGGTATGTGCCGAAAAGGTGCTGATGCTCCTGTTGAGAATTATTTTGCATAAGCAACGATTGGCAATTCCCCAATTCCTTATTATATATTTCCTCGTAGCTTACCGCGACATCCCCTTCTTCCGGAACATTTACCACATTCAATACGCCTTCGAATTTGGAGCCGGGATATGAAGTAACATAATTGCCATACAAAATCCGCCCTGATTTTTCCAATTCAATACTCCCCGAAGGGGTGCTTAATTCATAGGAGCCGATTTCCAAATCGGGGGCCACCTCAAATGCCAACTGGTAAGTAGCCTCATCTCCCTGGGTACTGAGGCAGGACTCCGAGAATCCAAACAAATTTTGTCCGCCGCCTATTGCTTTTACTTCTACATAGGTGGCACACCACCTGCCGCAATTAGTGGTCATCTCAATACGGAGTAAATTTGTTGAGGCCGGCAGGGTAACAAATATACACCTGTAAATGTCAAGCGGCGGAGTGTACGGGTAAACAGTCTGATTCAACAACTGATTGCCTCCCCCGGTTATGTCATACACTGAAATGGTATATGACGTAATGTCACATTCATCGCCGGACACAAAGCTCATTGCAAAGCAATACTCCAGTGTACGGACCTCCGTATTCGGGTTATACAAAACTTTCGGGTATGCCCCAGCGCAATTGCTGGTAAACATGTACATAACGGGATTGATGTAAAACTTTTTTGGACAAACCAGGCGGCCGGCGCAAATATCGAGAATGAAATGAGTGCCCTCCTCCATAAATGTTTTGTAATCAGCCGCAGGAATATGAAACCAGCCTGCGTATTTATACATACGGCTCTGCCCAGGATTGACATGAAACGTTTGATAATTAACATAGCCGATTTCAGTTTGCGGGCGCGCACTCTGCCCCTCGCACAGCGTATAGCCTGGAGGAATCATAAAAGTGCCGTATATCCAATAAACATATTCATCGAAGCCGTCGCTGACTAAGCAATTTAGATTTTTAGTGCCCGTCACATCCGGTATATCCTCGCAACAATCGTTGCGGATTTCAAGGCAAAACGGTTCTGATTCTTCGCTGCATGACCCCGATACCACATACAAAACGATTTCTCCGGCATAAGCAGGAATGAGCGTTAGCGGTGTTATGGAGCCTGTGCCTTGTGTCAGAAGGGTATAATTCGATGTTCCCGGCTCATACCGGCGCCATTCCCAGGTGTCAAAAAATCCCGGGATGCCGTTGAGCGTCAGCTGCTGGCCCGTCAATTCGAAAAGACAAAAATGATAACACCCGCTTAAAAAGGAAGCAAAATTGATAATCCCGCCCAGGGTCACTCCGGCCGAGGAACTGCACCCGTTGGCATCGGTATAGCTTGCCGTATATTGGTTGCCCGCTTCCGTGGCGGTGATTGACGGAGCAAATACGGGAATGCCGCCCCACAGGGTATTCGTCCATGCCACTTCAGGGTACTGGTTTTGCGCCAGCAAAACCACATACGGATTGCAACTGATTACCTCCTGGGTAATGACGGGAGGCGCCGGGTTGCCAAACACCTCCGCCGCCAGTTCCATGGAAATACACGCCTGCCCTCCCAGTATGGCCGTTGCCGTTACAATATATTTCCCCGGCACAGTTATCGTTACAAAGTGCGCATTGACAACGTCATGGGTTGCGCTCGTGCCTGTATTGGTAATACTCCAGTTGTAGGTATAACCCGGGCTGACTGCCGGAATCGTCAGTGTTACCACGTTGCAATCTTCCGTGTCGCCGAGGATGCCGAAAGGAAACGGCTCCACCAGCAGTACCTGCTCAGGCATGGGTTGGTATGAGCAGCCTGAGGCATCGGTCACCGTCAGCCGGTATATCCCGGAGTACATGGTTGAAAGCGTGGCAGTGCTGTGCCCTCCGGGTTCCCATTGATAAGACACGGGAGAAGAGCTGCCCTGGCCGGGAATAAAGCTCAGGGTTGCCGATGCGCCGCAATCCATCAGGGCTGTCTGTATCTGGCCGGACAGGTTATTATTCTCAACTGCCAAAGTACGGCTGAATGTCCTCTCGCACCCGTAGCTCGTTACTATGCGCAGGCTTACCTCGTATGTGCCTCCTGATGCATAAACTTTGACGGGGTTTGCCAAACGGCTGTATGTTCCGTCCCCGAAATCCCACTCATACTCGATGATGTGACCGCCGGGCAACACAGGGTTAAAGTGAACCATTTCGCCTTCGCACATCACGTCCTGGTCCACAACAAAATCGGCGACTGGAGCCTCCGGCGCCACCAGGGTCTTGCATTCCTCGCAGGAATAGCCGTAAACGGTGGATTCTAAAGCAAGGCATACCTGAAACACCGCCCCGGGCGATACGGTAACGGAGGCATTGGGGCCGTTGCTGTGAAATACGCCGTTTATGCGCCATACCTTGCTAACCTGAGCCGGCGCTTCGTAGTACAGGGACCCGTCCTGAAGCGAAACGGTAAAGTCATCCGTACTTGCTCCGCATTCGAAGGCCCAGGCGAAATCGGTGCTGAACGGAATGGTCACAAAAGCAGACGAGGATTCGTCGCAAAACTCCGGCCCCGCCCCGCATATCTCCCCCGCCGCGAGGTCTATCCGGATCGGGCCTATGCCCGGCGCCGGTATGTTCTCTTGGGTAAGGTCAAGTTCTTCACTGATCGGAATCACCACATTCGCACCTGTGGACCCGCTGATGATCCACCTGGGGTTAACAGCGTCCTTGTAATCCGGTTGGATGTCGCCGTTAAAACTAATCGTACCGCAGCCCGCTCCTAAAAATGCATTTATTACGCTTACCGTAATGGGCGATTCGGAGGGAAGCTCGCATTCGCAGGGACAGGAGTAGTCCACCTCGAAAAGCTCCGAAATATTGCTGCAAATCCCGTAGTCCACTTTCACATGATATGTGCCGGTAGCGGTGATGGTAAGCGTGTTGCCGCTTCCTCCTGTCACAACCGACCCGTTGCGGTACCAGGTGTAAGTGTAAGGGCCGTTCGGCACGGCCTGAAGTACCCGCGTAAAGGGAGTATCTTCGGGACAGGGAAGCGGCTCTATGGGGCTGATGGCAGGCTTGGGATTGGGCAGGACGTTGATGGATACAACGGCTGAATACTGGCCGGGACAGCCGGAAGGCGCAATCGCGTCTAAGCGCACCAAGTGCTGACCGGGAACCTGGAAGCTGATATTTGCCTGGGGCGCCCCGCCTAAATCCGGCTGCAATACCCCGTTCACATACCAGTTGTAGCTGGATGCCGGGCCGGCATTGCTGGTAAAAAGCGCTGCCGAACCGGCACAAACTTCAGCAGGACCGCTCAGTGTCAGATTATACGCAGACAAAGTGACCTGGAGAGCGGCTGTAACGCTTGTGCCGCATACCACTGCCGAAAGCTCTACATCTGCCGTAGCCGGCGTGCCCGTGTAGTACCAGCGAATAACCGCTACCGGTGTGCCCTGGCCCTCGATAATAGTGCCCAGTGCGGGGTTTATGCTCCAAAAGTAGCTGTCGGCCCCGGTAAATGACGCGGAATAGATGGCCGTGCCGTCAAAGCAGGGCGTATTATCGCCCAAAACCTCGATGCTTTGAGGCGACACCACCGCAATACCCGCTTCAACGGGTAGCGAACTGCACTCCGGGCTGCCGGGTACGATTTTGCGCACCGACAGCTTATACGGGCCGCCGCTTGCAGGATTCCAGGTGACAATGGTTGAAAGTCCCAGGGCGGTGGCAGTGACACTCCCCTGCTGTATGGTCCACTCCGCAGTAACCCCCGCCTCAAAGGGGCTTACCCGGTACAGGTATGCCGTATTGGGGCATACGGTCAGCGGCCCTTCTATCATTTCATAGGGCGACACGGCAACCACCCGCAGCGTCCGAAAAAGTTCACACGAAGCTCCTCCTGCCTCCGGCACGGCCGCTATCCCGTACTCGCCCGGAGGCAGGTTCGCAGGGGTGGTGAAGGTATTCCCTCCATTGAGATGTTCAACAATGATTTGATTACCCGCCAGTATTTGCCAGTCAATCGCTACTCCGGATAAGGAAGGAACCTGGAATTCAGCCTGGGACCCTTCGCAAATGCTTCCGGGGCCTTCTATGCTGAAATTAAACACACTGACCGCCTTCTCCTCCGTAAATGCGCAGCCGGCAATGGGGTGGCTGACGTTCACTTTTATCAGTATTTCCCCGCTGAACTGGCTGCCGAAATTCAGGGTGTACCGGTTCGTATTAGCCCCGCCCTCTGTTATGGAGCCGGCATTATAGGTACTCAATACGGAGTGCGACCAGTCATAAACCGCGCCCGGCCAAAGCGGAAGCTGGTATATGCCGAAGGAGCCGCACACGGCATCCCTGCCGGAAATCTCTGACGTGGTTGGAAATATCGGAACGCTGACCACACTGGGCAAGGCGCAGAAATTGCCGGAGCATCCCGCCGGCAGCAGCATCACATATCCGGTAGCGAAAGTTCCGCCGGGACTTGTCCACAATACTTCTATTGAGTTGCCCTGTTGATGGACTATCGTGCCTTCATTGCTCACAACCCATTGGTAAGTGCTGCAATCCGCATTGGCCGTATATACCGCCGTTTCCCCCGAGCAAACTACCGAAGGACAATGAATTTCCACAGGTTCATCGGCGTTTACCGAAACGTTGAGCGTATATACGGGCAATGCACAGTCCTCGTTTAAACCGGGCAGGCTGTAGCTCAACGATACGGTATAATTGCCGGGATCGCGGAAAGTGTATGTCAAATCCTGCGTATTGTAAAAGCTCAGGTCTTGCCCGTTTCCGCTCACCGTCCATTGCCAAAGCACGAATTGTCCTTCCGAAGAAGACCCCAGGTCGCTTGTGTTTCCAAAAAACACTTCCTGGCCCCTGCACACCTCGATAAGGCCCGAATTAACGACAAACCCGGCGGGAACAAAAGACGGAGGCGCCAATTCGACGACGTTCACCTCGGTGGCGGCAGTGAATACGCAACCGAATATATCAACGGCCGTTACCCTGATTGTTACCGTGCCCGGTTCGTGGAATACCACTTTAAGCATATTGGCCAATACCTCGGCTGTGGCCGCAGCGCCGCTGACCTCCCAGTCAAAAGTTTGAAACTGCTGCCCTGTTTGCGCATGGAATGTATAGCTGCTGCCCACACAATGATGTCCCGGCGCTTTTGGGATGGAAAGCGGAGGTATTCTGGGGTCTCCGCAGACGACAACCTCCAGCATGCACATGGATACAATGGCGCCGGTAGAAGACAGCACGGTAGCCTTTACAAAAGCGTTCGGGTTGCCGCCTGCCCACAACACGACCGCCTGTTCCGGGCTTTGATACTGGATGCTGCCGCCCTGCGCCTGCCAGGCCACCGTTTGTCCCGACCCCGGGGTGTACTCTAAGGTGTAGGTTGCCGCGCTGTTGGGGCAATTTAAATTGCTCCCGCTGATAAAACAGTTGCCCTGAGAAAAAACCTCAGAACAAATCGCTGTACAGATCGCTGCCATGTACAGCAAAACAAATTTGCCTCGCATGGTAAGCGGTTTTGGTTATGAAAATATTGAGTTGCGTTTTTTCAGGACGTTAATAAATCGAATTGTTTCTGAAAAGAAGGAAAAAGTTTTTGAGTTTGCGCCTGCAATTATATGTCAAAAAAGCGACTGCATGCGCAAAAAGGCAAGAAATTTTTTATGCGGTCTTTTGGCTCCTTTTTACCCCCTTTCCCTTCGAAAACCCCTATCTTTCGGTTTCCAAAAAACCGCGCTTAACATGCGTTATCTTTTCCTGCTTTTGTTTTGTGCCGGACTTTGGGGCGGGCCGTCCCTTTGCGCGCAGCGCGCTTTGCGCTGCGGCAGCGAAGCCCTGCTCGATCGCTGCGCCGCATCAGGGCCTTGTTCCGCTGCGCGGGAAGCCGCCGAGCGGGACTACCGCGACTTGGTGAGCAGCGCAGCCAAATCGCTCAATGTACTCGAAGTTCCCGTGGTTTTTCACTTAGTCTATGCACCTGGCATCGGGCCGGGCAGCCCCGGGTACCTCAACGATGCCGATGTACTCGAAGGCCTTGCCGCCGTCAATGCCGTGCTGGCCGGCGCGCTGCCATGCCATGCGCCTCCCGGCACGCCGCCCGGCGCTCCCGCCGGCATTGAGCTGTGCCTGGCGCGCCGCGACATCCGCGGACATCCCTCACCCGCCGTGCTGCGCTACGCCTCCGACCTTGCCCTTTTTGACCTCTGTACCCAGGACGCCCAGCTCAAAGCCCTCCGACGCACGGCAGACTTCGACCCCTATCCCGATACCGACTACCTGAACATTTATCTCGTTGCTGAAATCTGCGCCTCCTGCCTGCCCTACGATTGCGCGGTGGCCGGCGTGTCCGCTTATCCCTTTGCCCACGGCGGCCCCGCCGACGGCATCGTTCTGGAAAGCCGGCACTGGAATCCCGCCGATTGCGCCGACCGCGCCACCCCCGTCCACGAATTAGGCCACTACTTCAACCTCCTGCACACCTTCGAGGGAGGATGCCTCAACGACGACTGCATGACGCAGGGCGACCGCGTGTGCGATACCCCCCCCGACAACAATGCCGATGCATGGCCCCACAACCCCTGCCTCGCAGGGCAAACCAACAACTCCTGCACTACCGACGTCAACCCGGCCGACCTCAACAACCCCTTCAGCCAGGACCAGCCTGACCCCGACGACAATTTCATGGATTACGCTCCCAACGGCTGCGCGCTGCGATTCACACCGGGACAGGCGCTGCGCATGAGGGCCACACTGCTCGGACCCCGCGCTTCGCTCCTCGACAGCAGGGGCTGCGAACCGCCATGCCCCCAGCCGCTGAGCTTAGACTTTCTCATTCCCGATTCCCTCTTTGCCGGAGAGGAGGCTTTTTTTGAAAACCTCAGCCCGGATTCCGCAACCTTTACCTGGACCCTCGGCGATACGGTGCTGACGGGCCGGCATCTGCACTTCGCCTTCCCCGCCTCGGGGGCCTGGCAGATCAGCCTACAGGCCAGCAACGGCCTGCCCGTCTGCGCTGCCGAAATACGCCGCACGGTGCAGGTACGCTGCCGGGCCGGGGCCCTCATCGAACCGGATGCTGGCTATTACGAGCCGGGCCAGGGCGCGGTGCTGGTCAACGCAGCGCCGGGACAGCCCGGCGTGAGCTTCAGTTGGCTGTACAACGGGCTGCCTGCGGGCAGCGGAGACACCCTGCTGCTGGACAGCCTGCCGGAGGGCAACCACAGCGCAGTGCTGCTGGCCTGCAATACCTGGTGCTGCTCGCGCTCCGCGCCCGCCCTGCTGCGGGCCGGGGTATGCGAAAGCCCCAGGGTGTATGAAAACTGGATATTTGGCCAGGATTCCGCCTGGCTCAGCTTTGCCGGAGGATATCCGCAGACTATGCCGCAGCTCTCGCAACTGCTGTCGCCGGAATGTTCGGCAGTGGTATCCGATACGGCGGGTAACCTGCTGTTTTACACCAACGGCTCCCGGGTACTCAATGCCCAGCACCAGTACATGGAGGGCGGGCCGTTTATCATGGGGAATGCTTCCTCCACCCAGTGCTTGGCCCTGCGGCAACCGGGCAGCGACGACCGATACTACTTGTTTTACCCGCAGGCGGCAAGCAGCTTTTCGATGGAGTGGGACACAACGGCCCGGCTGCACTATGCGCACATAGACATGAGCGCCAACGGGGGCCTGGGGCGCATCGTCGCCAAAGACCTGCTGATGTTGCAACCCACTACCGAAAAGGTAAGCGCCGCCCGGCATTGCAACGGGGTGGACTGGTGGGTGCTGGGGCATGAAGCCGGCTCCAACCGCTTTTTCGCCTGGCTGTTTGACAGCCAGGGGTTGCACCCCCCCGTCATCAGCAGCGTCGGAAGGCCGAACTCAGGGTTTTACCTCTCAAAAGCGGGCTACCTCAAAGTCTCCCACGACCTGAGCCGGGTTGCCATGACAACTGCACACGACCATACCACTTCCACCACCTTTAACGGCTTTGTGGAACTGTTCGATTTTGACAACGCCACCGGTGTGCTGAGCAATCCCCTCCTGCTCATGGACAGCCTGAGAAACCCCTACGGCCTGGAGTTTTCTCCCGATAACTCCAAACTATACCAACTGGATAATGCACCCGGCGTCTTGTACCAGTACGACCTGTCACTTGCAGACCCGGACAGCATCCGCGCTTCCCGTACCGCCGTTTTTACTTTTCCGCCCCAGTTCGGTAACGGCGGAGCGCTGCAAATCGGCCCCGACAACCTCATTTATGCCAGTATCTCCAGCCGCACCCGCCTCGGCGTCATACGCAACCCCAACCTCAAAGGCGCGGAATGCGACTTTGTGTTCGAAGGCCCCGACCTCGGCGGGCGACGCGCATTCCTCGGCTTGGTCAACACCCCGGCCGATGCCTTCCGGCCCGACAAACCCCACCTCGCCGGCCCCCGGCGCATTGATGCCTGCGCCGACCCGGCCCCCCGTCTTTTCCGGGTACAATCCAACTGCCGAAGCCAGGAATACGCCTGGGAGCTGCGCGGCAAAAGCCGCATTCTCTTCTCTGAGGGAGACTCCGTATGGGTCGAACCCGGTACGGAAGGCAGCGATACACTCATCCTTCACAAATTTACAGCTTGCAGAACCGCTTCCGATACCTTAGTCTTCCAGGTAAGCGACTGCCCCCCCGTTTGTCATTGGGAGTTTCAGTGGATCGAGGCCGATACGGTCGTCTGCGGGGGTCAACCCGCTTATGCCCGGTTTAGCTCCAACGCAGACTCCGTACTCCTGCGCCATGCCGCAGGACCACTCATCGGGCCGGTCGCCGCAGGCGCTTTTAGCTTCCCTCTTTCCTCTCAGGACGCCTGCTATGACCTGCACCTGTTCCGGGGAGCGCGCTGCGATACCCTCATCCGCGTTTGCGTGCAGGTCAATCCTGCACAAACTTTTCAATGGCTGCACCGGGACACGGCGGTGTGCGTGGGAAACACGGCCATGATTGACTTCGTTTCGGATGCCGAAACCGTGGAACTGTTCAATGTGCAGCACCCCGGTCTGCGGCAGAT
This sequence comes from Saprospiraceae bacterium, assembly GCA_019638385.1. Lineage (GTDB taxonomy): Bacteria > Bacteroidota > Bacteroidia > Chitinophagales > Saprospiraceae > UBA2329. The sequence goes on from JAHBTW010000002.1 coordinate 358,970, forward strand.
GCCGGTATTGCCCCTGCTCCTGGGCCCGGTGTATGCCGACAGTTGCTACGCCCTGCGCCTGCGCAGCGAAAGCGCCGGCTGTGATACGCTGATTTACTTTTGTATTGCCCTGCGGGACGGGGCACTGCCCGATACGATCCACATACCGGTTTGCAGCCCGGCGCTGGAGGAGACCCTTGTGGAGGCTTTCACCGATATGCACGGCTGCGACAGCACCGTCGTCAGGGAGTATCGTTTTGACCCGGCTTTGTCGGATACCGTGCAGGTCAATGCTCAGACCTGCGACCCCGCCTCAGCGGGGGTGCAGGCATTCAGCTATGTCAACATGCACGGCTGCGACAGCACCGTCATCGTTACCACTGTGCTGCTGCCCTCAGATACGGTGCAGTTCAGCGCCCAGACCTGCGACCCCGCCTCAGCGGGGGTGCAGGTGTTCAGTTACGCCAACATGCACGGCTGCGACAGCACCGTCATTGTCAGCACCGCGCTGTTGCCCTCGGATACCGTGCAGGTCAGCGCCCAGACCTGCGATCCGGCGCTGGCCGGGGTACAGACATTCAGCTATGCCAACATACACGGCTGCGACAGCACCGTCATCGTTACCACCGCGCTGCTGCCTTCGGATACCGTGCAGGTCAATGCCCAGACCTGCGATCCGGCGCTGGCCGGGGTGCAGGCATTCAGTTACGCCAACATGCACGGCTGCGACAGCACCGTCATTGTCAGCACCGCGCTGCTGCCTTCGGATACCGTGCAGGTCAGCGCCCAGACCTGCGATCCGGCGCTGGCCGGGGTGCAGGCATTCAGTTACGCCAACATGCACGGCTGCGACAGCACCGTCATTGTCAGCACCGCGCTGCTGCCTTCGGATACCGTGCAGGTCAATGCCCAGACCTGCGATCCGGCGCTGGCCGGGGTGCAGACATTCAACTATACCAACATACACGGCTGCGACAGCACCGTCATTGTCAGCACCGTGCTGCTGCCTTCGGATACCGTGCAGGTCAGCGCCCAGACCTGCGATCCGGCGCTGGCCGGGGTGCAGGCATTCAGTTACGCCAACATGCACGGCTGCGACAGCACCGTCATCGTTACCACCGCCCTGCTGCCTGATTTTTCCCTCATTGTAGCCGTTACCCAGGATACCGTCATCGCGTCGGGTAACCCCGTGCTGCTAAATGTTCTCGCTGCGCGACCCGCTCAGGTACTCTGGATGCCGGAAAATACCTTAGACTGCGCCTACTGTCCGGGCACCATTGCATGGCCCGCAACTACAACCCACTACACAGTGAGTGTACAGGACAGCCTAGGATGTACGGAAATTGCCGGGGTATGGGTTACGGTGCGCCCACAGCGCACTCTATATGCACCCAATGCATTCAGTCCCAATGGCGACGGAATTAATGATATGTTTACGGTATATGGCGCAGCCGGCGCTTTCGAGCTGCGCCGCCTGTTGATTTTCAATCGCTGGGGCAGCTTAGTCTTTGAAAGCGCCGGCGCTGCATGGACGGGGGATTCCGCGCCCGCAGGCGTTTATGTTTATCAGGCACTTGTGCTGTGGCCCGATGGCAAAGAGGAGTGGATCGCCGGTGAGCTGATGTTGATGCGGTGAGGGATGCAGAGCTGAGTATGGATAGTCTGATGCAATCATCCTGTAAGGGATCAGCTATTTCATTATAGCAGATATCCATAGCTCAGCTCACGTTAAATTATTCAGTTTTCCGGTTGTCGTCGCGAGGTGGGCGCCGGTCGTTGTTGCCGGGGCCGGGACGGCCTTTGCGCCTCGGTGGGCGATTGCTCCTTCGCGGAGGGCCGCCGCCTTCAGCGCCCGAATTGGGCGGTCCGCTCTGACGGGGGGCATTCTGATCGCCGCCGGTTCTGCGCGAGTCGCCGCCTTGTCGGGGCGTATTCGGGTCGCCGCCGGTTCTGCGCGGTCCGCCGCCACCGCCGCCACCGCCATCGCGGTTGGGGCGGTTCGGATCTGCGGGTCTGCGGGGTTGCCCGGTTCCCTGGCCCTGCTGACCACCGCCGCCACTGCCGCCTTTTTTCTTCTTTTTGCGGCGCCGGCGTTCTTCTTCCGGCAATTCAACTGCGCCGGTCACATCGCTGTAATCCACTTCCGGCTCGTCTTCGTTGCGAATATTTTGAATCACCTGCATTTCGCCGAGGCCGGAGGGGCGCTTACCGGATTTATTCATCTCCACAATGGCATGTACCTGTTTGGCATCTAAGGGATAGAGTTTGCCCCGTGTGCCTTCTTTCTCGTAAGCATAATACATGAGCTGTTTGAATATGTCGGTTTTCACCAAAACGGCGGCGCCTTCATTGGTTTGCAACCTTTCGGCATCTTCGGGGAAACCCTGAAGCGCGTCTAAATAGGTATCCAATTCGTAGTTGAGGCAGCATTTGAGGCGGCCGCATTGGCCGGAGAGCTTGGCCTGATTGATGGCTAAGTTTTGATAACGCGCCGCGCCGGTAGATACGGATTTGAAATCGGACAGCCAGGTAGAGCAGCACAATTCCCGTCCGCAGGAGCCGATGCCGCCGATGCGGGCCGATTCCTGCCGGGCGCCGATTTGGCGCATTTCAATTTTTACATGAAATTCTCTGGCGAATATGCGGATCAACTCCCGGAAATCCACCCGGCCGTCGGCGGTATAAAAGAAGGTGGCTTTTCGGGCGTCGGCCTGGTATTCCACATCGCCCACTTTCATATTGATTTTCAACGAGCGGGCAATGGCTCTGGCCTGTACCAGCGTATTTTTTTCGCGGGAGCGGGCTTCCTGCATGCGTTCGAGGTCGCGCTCATTGGCCCGCCGGATGACGCTTTGCAAAACGTGCTCCACATTGACGCGCTTTTTCTTCATCTGAAGGCGCACCAAGTCGCCCGACAAAGAAATGCGCCCGATATCGTATCCGTTGGAGGCTTCCACGAGTACCCAGTCGCCGGTGCTCACCCGCGTGGTATCGGGGTTTCGATAAAAGCCTTTATGGGCGCCGTTTTTAAAACTGACCTCCACCACATCAAAAGGGTCGGTATCTTCGATATCTAAGCTCGTGAGCCAGTCGAATGTATTGAGCCGGTTGCAGCCGCCGGAGGCGCAGCCCCCTGTGGAGCAACCGCCGCCGCCACCGCAACCTTTGGCATCGCTGCCGTTACTACTGATTGAACATCCTGCACATCCCATTAGTCAATTTCATTTATGATTGATTTATGTTGCAGCGGCGCCTCAGGGGCAGCCGCCCTTTCAATTTACAAATACTTTCCGCACCGCAGGCGCCTCCAATTGGTGCATAATTCGATGCAGGCGAATGGATGCGTTTAAAAACAACACCTTCGCGTTGGCATTGCGCTCAACGTGGTAGTGCGAATCGGAAAACAACTCCGACATGAGGCCGATGCGTTCAGGGTCCAACCGCGCCATAAACTTCTGAGCGGTGACCAGTTCCTGCCCCTGAATACGAACGGGCAGCTCCTGCACGATGCTGTGTACCAATGCCTCGCGAAGAAAGTGCAATCCGTAAGTGATCAGATATTTTTGAGGTTCGCGGCCCAATTCAGCCAATCGTTCGGCCATTTTCACCCAACCCAGCCCTGAACTTTGGTGGCACGCCCGCAGCCAGTCAATGAACAGCACAGCGTAGTTGTTCTCCACATTGGCCGCCAACTGAAGCGCCGTGTTGAAATTGCCGTCGGCCAGCAACGCCAATGTGTGCGCCTTATCGGCTGCGATGCCCGTTTTGGCCTGCAAGCCCTCTGCGATGGCTTCGTCCCCGATGGGACCAACCCGCACTACCTGACACCGGGAGATGATCGTGGGCAGAATGCGCTCCATGTTCTCTGCCAGCAGAATGAAGGTGGTGTTGTCGGGCGGCTCTTCGATGAGCTTGAGCAGGCGGTTGCCCTCCTTACCCAAAAACTCCGGCAGCCACATAAGGAGGATTTTCCGCTTGTTGCCGAATGCTTTAAGACTGATCTTGCGCACGATGTTGACGCACTCGTCTTTGGTAATGTTGCCCTGGTTATTTTCTTTGGCAATGGTTTTAATCCATTCAAAAACATCAAAATAAGGATTGGCCTCCATCGCCTTGCGCCATTCTTTGAGGAAATTTTCGCTGATGGCATTCGCGCCTGTCGTGGGGTACGAAAAATGCAGATCGGGATATTCCATCTTGCTCACATCGGAGCAGGCCCGGCACTGCCCGCAGGCGTCGCCTTCCGTGGGGTTGTCGCACAGCATATATTGCGCCAAAGCCCAAGCCAAACAGCGCTTGCCGCTACCGGCAGGCCCTGACAACAAAAGCGCATGGGGCATACGGCCCGATTGCGCTATGTGCAAAAGTTGCGTTTGTACTTCTTTATGGCCTATGAGTTCCGAAAACAGCATTGTATCGTTCGTTATGTACGGAAAGCCGCAGAACGCGCTACATGGTTTCGGAAAGGCGGAGAATAACCGAGAGTCTTATCCAATCCAATATGGCCTCATAATTGACGGCATTCCGGTGACGGCGGTAAAAATAGTGGAATTTTCAATTGATTCCTACAATTCTTACCGCCGAGCCGGATTATGCTTCAAATTACTTTACTACAATCATGGTGCGGGTAGCCGTGAAGCCCGCCGTTTTCAGCGTGTAGCGGTACGCACCCGGCGCGAGGTTGCCTGCTTCAAACTCAACCGTGTTGCGGCCTTTGGCGTACGAGCCGCGCACGATGCGCAGCGTACGGCCCAACTGATCGGTTACGATCAACTCAGCATCCATGTTTTCCGGCAGGTCAAATGCAATCGCGGTATTGCCCACAAATGGGTTCGGCGCGTTTTGGTGCAGTTGGAAACCGGCATCTGCCAGCGGTTCGCCGGCAGCGGTAACGCCACTCTCCTCAAAACGCAACACAATGCCCATGCGCTCTTCGGCGCTGTTGTACGCTTCCGATTGTATCCATTGGGAGCTAACTTCCATCACATCGGCCAGATTCTGTATCGCGGCATTGGCCGTAAAGCGCAGCGTGAACAACACTTCGTCTTCATCGGCATCTACGCCCGTGCCCGCCAGGTTGAACCAACTGATGCTGATGCGCCCGTTGGCAGCCTGCGTAGTACCTGCCGCTACCGAACCCAAAGGCAGTCCGTTGGGCGCATCAAAACCGTCGAATGTGAGGTATTCGGTATCAAACCACAGCCCCATTTGGTAGTTCGTCACATCGTTGAAGTTGGAACTCCGCACCGGAATGCTTAGCGTTTGGCCCGGCTGCGCCTGAAGATTTTGCGCCACTAATTCCAATTCCTGCGAACTGCGAATTTCGAGGTCGTTGTCGCTAAACTGCTGCGGATCGGCATGGCCCAATATATCGCCCACTTTCACCCCGGTGAAATCGGCCAACGTATCGGACATGACCATGATGCTGTCGCAATTCTGGTACGGGAACACATTGTACGCCGTGAAGTCGCTCTCCGGCATATCGAATCGGTCGGATACAAACACCCAGGCCGGGCAATTCGCGAAGCTGTCGCGCACCCCGATGATGAGTTGCTGGATGATGAACAGATCGAGGGTGGTAAACGCTCCGTTACAGTTGGCGTCGCCGGCTATCACCTGATATGGGGAACTGACCTGCGGCGGATCCATGCCGAGAATAAAGCGCTGACCGATGAACAGTGCATAAGTGGAAAGCCCGTTGGCCGGATCGCTGTTCTTCGAAGGCATCACCGTCACCATTTCACCCATCGGCACATCCGGCGCGAAGTAGCTGCCGTCGTCGTCGGTCATTTCCATCATCGTCATGTAGTCGTTGAGGATGCGCACTTCCACATCGGGTACGGGTTCGCCCCAGTAGGTATGCACTTCCCCAGACATTTGCACGGCAAAGGAGATGGTGGCGCTGCCGTTATAAGTTACATGGGGGAGCGCAACGGGTTGGCCGTTCACCATACTGCCTACTTCGACCGCCAGCGGCGAATTGGCAAAACTCAAGGTCGTGGATTGCCCCGGCACGCCGGTCAGGTTGACTATCAGGTAGAACAGAATCTGATCCTGCTGCAAAGTCACGCCCGTACCGTTGTTGGCATAGTAGTTGAACGTTTTGTTCACGATGTTGAACTGCGGCGATATGGCAGCCGGCTGTATGCCCACGATGGAAGCCACAGCAGGATTCGCCACGGTCAATGAACCGGCCAGAGATACCAGTAAACTGCAATTCTGTATCCGCACAGGCACTAATATCGAACTGCCCGCAGCGCCGCTGCTCTCTCCGATATCAAGTATAACCGTGCCCGGAGGAAGGATCACGTTTACATTGAGGCAGTGTTGAGCGCTTCCGCAAGGGTTGCTCACCGTCAGGCACACCGTATAGTTCCCGTGTTCTGCGTAGGTATGAATCGGGTTCTCCGCAGTGGAAACGGAACCGTCGCCGAAGCTCCACAGGTAGCTACCCGTTGAGGAGTTGTTGGTGAAGGATGCCGTAAACTGATTCAAATTGTACGTGAAGGAAGCCACCGGCAGTGCATTGCCCGTATTGAGTACAACCGTCTGCCATTCAGAACATCCGCCTGCAGCCGTCACTACAATCATATACACGCCCGGCGGTATGCCGAATATGGTGTGGGATGAACCGGTAAAGGTAAAGGAGCCGTTGGCAGGCCCGCTCCAGGTGAGCAGATAAGGCCCCGGCGCACCGGAAACATTGACCTGTATGGAACTCTGGAACCCGCAGGCGCCCACGTTGGGCACTATGTTCAGGTTCAACGCACCTCCCTGATTGTTCAACTGTACAAACCCCTGCTCAAAACAGCCTGCTGCATCGTCCACCCGGATGTTGTAGCTGCCGCTCACTAAATTGGGAATGGTAAAGGTATTGCCCGTAATGGTTTGGTTGCCGCTGCCCACTACGCTCGACCAGGTGATGACATACGGCGGCGCATTGCCGGCGATGTTCACCGTAATAGAGCCGGGGTTGCCGCACACGCCGAGGTTGCCTATGAGGTTGACGTTGAGGTTGTCCGGCGCATTGTTCACCACCAATGTGAAGGTTTTCAGACACAAGCTGAAGTCCCGCACCGTCACGGTATAGGTACCGGAAGGCAGATCGGGTATGTCAAAGCTGTTTTGATTCGTCGTCATGGAGCCGGAAACCGGTCCGGTCCAGGTGACGATGTACGGCGCTTGCCCTTCATTGATGGTGATCCAAATAATGCCGAGGTTGCCGCAGGTTCCGTTATATACCGTGGTGGTCACCTGCAGTACGTCGTCGTCGTAATTGTTGATCAATTCCACATCCGAGCCGGTACAGCCCTGCGCATCCGTCACCGTTACGATGTACATACCGGTAGGCAGATTGAGTATTTCGTACGGCGAGGTAGCGGTTACCGCCGAACCCGATACCGGGCCGACCCAGGAGACCATAAACGGTCCTACGCCGCCGAACATATTGACCCGAATGTAGCCCAACTCTCCACAGAACCCGTTGTAAGAGAATGCATTGATGCTGAACGGCACACCGGTGTTGTTCACCGTGGCGCTCGCCGACGATACGCAGCCGTTGGCGTCGGTTACCATGATGTTGTAGGTACCGCTACCGAGATTGGGAATCGTATGGGTCGTGGTGGAGATGGTGATAGAGCCGGATGCGGCGCCGCTCCAGTTGAGGATGTACGGCGCTGTGCCGCCCACTAAGTTCACAATCACCGAACCTTGCATACCGCATACGCCGCTCATGGCGATGGCCGTAGCATTCACGCCGCCGGTGCTGTTGACAACGATCGAACCGGAATCGGTACAATTGTTATCGTCCGTCACGGTGACGAAGTACATACCCGCCGGCGCATTGGCAATGGTGAAGCTGCTGTTGGAAGTAGTCGTGCTGCCCGATACCGGCCCCGTCCAGATGACGGAATACGGCGGGTTGCCGCTGATGAAATTCACCACGACCGCGCCGTTCTGGCCGCAAATGCCGTTTACGGCACTCAACCCGATGTTCAGGTCTGCTTCCGGTACGCTCAACGTCACGGTGCCGGATTCGGCACAGCCGGTAGCATCGGTCACAATGATATCATAAGTACCCGGCAACAGAGCATCCAGGGTAAAGGTCGGGTCGGAGGTCTGGACACTTCCAGATTCCGGGCCGCTCCAGTTGATGGTATATCCGGGGTTTCCACCGCTGATAATCAACTGAATGGATCCTTCCTGACCGCAATCGCCGGTGGTGGCGGTGGTCGTGATGGAAATGTCGTTCTCCGCCACTGCTACCGTAGCCGTGGTAGAAGCCACACAACCGTTGGCTGCAGTCACGGTGAACGTATAAGTACCCGCGCCGAGGTTGTCAACGGTATAGGTAGCCGTTGCCGAAGTAGCTGAGCCGGAAGCTGCGCCCGTCCACACGATATTGTACGGCGCCGGGCCGCCGGTCATCACGAGGATGACCGACCCCGGCTCGCTGCACAAGCCGTTCACCGGGGTCGCTGTCACCGTCAATGTATTCGTGGCGTTATTCAAAGTGATAATTTCCGTATCGGTACAGTTCTGGGCTGTCGTGGCGGTAATGGTATAGGTGCCGCCCGGCAGGTTCGACAAGGTGTAGTTGTTGGCATTGGTGTTGGCCGAACCGTTTACCGGGCCGGTCCACACAATGGCAATGGGTACTACGCCGCCGGTAAAGCTGAGCGAAATGGAGCCGTTTTGGTCACAAATACCGTTGTTGGCCGAAGCCGTCATGTTGAAAGCGGCGCCGTTGTTCACCGTCACGGTTTGGCTGGCAGAGCAGTTTGCCCCGCTGTTCACCGTCACCACATAGGTACCGCTCGGCAGGTTCGACAGCGTATAGCTACCGGCATTGGCCGTGGCGTTGCCCGACGTCGGCCCGGTCCAGGTTACCGTGTAAGGCGGCGGCGTACCGCCGATGGTCAACTGTATCGTACCCAACTGGCCGCATATACCGTTTACGACGGTTGCCGCCAGGGTGATGGGCGATCCGTTATTCAGGGTCACCGTTTGGGTGCGAACACAGCCGTTGGCATCCGTCACCGTAATGGTGTAAGTGCCGCTCGGCAGGTTGAGGATGTTGTAAAAAGCATTGCCGGTGGTCGTCATACCGTTTTGCGGGCCCATCCACATCACGGAATACGGCGCGGTGCCGCCCGTCATGCCAATGTGAATTTCACCCAACTGAGCGCACACGCCCGGCACAGGTACCGCCGTGATTTGCAGCGTATTGGCCCCGTTGTTCAGTATCACCGTCTGCGAGCGGATGCAACCGTTGGCATCCGTTACCACCACGGTGTAAGTACCGGAAGGCAGGCTGAGGATGTTGTAAAAGAAATTACCGGTCGTGGCGGAACCGTTCACCGGGCCGCTCCAGGTCACTGTAAACGGCGCGGTGCCGCCGGTCATACCCACATGTATCTGGCCCAACTGGGCGCACACGCCCGGCACAGGTACTGCTGTGATTTGCAGGGTATTGGCCCCGTTGTTCAGTATCAACGACTGCGATCTGACGCAACCGTTGGCGTCTGTCACGGTAACGGTGTATGAGCCGGAGGGCAGGTTCAGTATATTGTAAAAGAAGTTATTTGTCGTAGCCGAACCGTTCACCGGGCCGCTCCAAGTCACCGTAAAAGGCGCTGTGCCGCCGGTAATACCTACATGAATCTGGCCGGGTTGGGCGCATACCCCGGGTACCCCTACTGCCGTGATCTGCAAGGTATTCGCTCCGTTGTTCAGTATCACCGTTTGCGAGCGGGTGCAACCGTTGGCATCTGTCACGATAATAATATAGGTGCCGGAGGGCAGGTTTTGAATGTTGTAAAAGAAGTTGCTCGTCGTAGCCGAACCGTTCACCGGGCCGCTCCAAGTCACCGTAAAGGGCGCTGTGCCGCTCGTTATACCCACATGTATTTGTCCGGGTTGGGCGCATACGCCGGGTACCGGCACTGCCGTAATGATAAGGTTGTTGGCGCCGTTGTTCAGCGTCACCGTTACCGTTCTCACGCAGCCATTAGCATCTACTACTGTTACCGTATAGGTACCGGAAGGCAGGTTGGGAATGCTGTGGCCGTTGATCTGTAAGTTGATAGAACCGGAAACCGGCCCCGACCAGGACAGAATATACGGCGGCGTACCGCCCACAATGTCCACCCATAAGGAGCCATTGGCGCCGCATACACCCGGTACCGGCGTCACCACAAGGTTGACGTTGTTGGCGCCGTTGTTGAGAATTACGGTTTGCGAACGGCTGCAACCGTTGGCATCCACTACCGTCACGACATAAGTACCGGAGGGCAGGTTCTGAATATTGTAGAAGAAGTTGTTCGTCGTAGCCGAACCGCTCACCGGGCCGCTCCAACTCACTATAAACGGCGCTGTGCCGCCCGACATGCCAACGTGTATCTGGCCGGGTTGAGCGCACACGCCGGGTATCGGCACTGCTGTGATGACGAGGTTATTGGCACCGTTGTGCAGTATGACAGTTTGTGTTTTGGTACAGTCGTTGGCATCTTTTACCGTGATGGTATAAGTGCCGGAGGGTATGTTCGGGATAGTATAGTTATTCCCGACTCCCGCAGCCATACCCGATACCGGGCCGGTCCAGAAGACCATGTAGGGAGCCGGCGAACCGCTGATGTTCAAACTGATAGAACCGTTCTGTCCGCACAATCCCGGATGCGGTGTGGCAGTAAACACAGGCATGGCGCCGCTGTTTACGGTCACGACCAATTGGTTGGAAGTGCAACCGAAGAAATCGGTCACCTGCACGGTGTAAGTGCCGTTGGGCAGGTTGGTGATGAGGTAACCGAAATTGCTGAATGTAATAGACCCCGACACCGGCCCCGTCCAGGAAATGACGAAGAAAGGCGAGCCGCCGGTGATATCTAACCAAATAGCGCCGTTCATGCCGCAATCGCCGGGTTCAGCCGAGCCGGTCAGCACGATACTTGCGCCGGAGTTGTTCAGCACCACCGTTTGCGTGCGAATACAGCCGTTGGCATCCACCACCGTAATGACATAAGTACCGGAGGGCAGGTTCAGAATGTTGTAGAAGAAGTTGTTGGTGGTAGCCGAACCGCTCACCGGGCCGCTCCACGATACCGTAAACGGCGCTGTGCCGCCCGTCATGCCTACATGTATCTGCCCCGTTTGGCCGCAAAGGCCGGGCACAGGCACGGCGGTGATTTGCAGGTTATTCGCTCCGTTGTTCAGCGTCACCGTTACCGAGAACATACAGTTGTTTACATCGGTCACTTTTACGGTGTATGTTCCGGAGGGCAGATTGGGGATGTTGTACCCGTTGACATTTAAATTGACAGACCCCGACACCGGCCCTACCCAAGTGAGCAAATACGGCGCCGAGCCGCCCACGATGTCCACCCAAAGCGAACCAAGTGCGGCGCATACGCCCGGCACAGGCGTTACCACGAGGTGTATGTTGCCCGTTCCGTTGTTGAGAATTACCGTTTGTGTACGAACACAACCGTTGGCATCCACCACCGTAACGACATAAGTGCCGGAGGGCAGGTTCAGTATATTGTAAAAGAAGTTATTGGTGTTCGTCGAACCGCTCACCGGGCCGCTCCACGATACCGTAAAGGGCGCTGTGCCGCCGGTGATTCCGACGTGAATCTGGCCGGGTTGGGCGCAGAGGCCGGGCACGGGCACGGCGGTAATTTGAAGATTATTCGGCCCGTTGTTCAGTGTCACGGTAACGGTTCTAATACAACCGTTGGCATCTACCACCGTTACGGTGTAAGTGCCCGAAGGCAAATTGGGGATGTTGTACCCGTTCACCTGCAAGGTGATGGAACCGGATACCGGCCCTGTCCAGGATAATATATACGGCGCCGCGCCGCCCACGATGTCCACCCACAACGAACCGTGAGAGGCGCACACACCGGGCACCGGCGTAATGACGAGGTTGACGTTGCCCGCTCCGTTGTTCAGTGTTACAGTTTGGGTTTTAGTACAATCATTGGCATCCTTCACCGTGATGGTATAGGTACCCGACGGCAGGTTGGGGATGTTGTAGGCATTGCCCACGCCATTGGCCATTCCCGACACCGGACCGCTCCAGAAGACCATGTGCGGCCCTGTCTGACTGCTGATGTGTACTGCAATAGAGCCGGGCTGATTGCACAGCCCCGGATACGGCGTAGCGGTAAACGTGGGCATATGCCCGCTGAATACTGTTATGACCAATGGATTAGAGGTGCATCCGTAAAAATCGGTCACCTGCACCGTGTATGTGCCGTTGGGCAGGTTGGTAATGAGGTAGCCGAAATTGCTGAATGTAACAGACCCCGACACCGGCCCCGTCCAGGTGATGGTGAAATATGGCGAGCCGCCCATGATGTCTATCCATATTGCGCCACCCATGCCGCAGTCGCCGGGTTCGGCCGATCCGGTGAGGATCAGGCCTCCGCCGGAATTAGTGACAACTGTTGTACTCGAACCGGAACACCCGTCGCTGCCGGTTACCGTTACGGTATAAGTTCCGGAGGGCAGGTTGTTGATGACATACGCGCTGTTGGGGGTATTGGCCGAACCGGAAACCGGCCCCGACCACACGATATGAAACGGCCCCAGGCCGCCCTGTATATGTACGCCGATGCTGCCGGGCGAGCCGCAGTTGCCGGGTACCGGCGTGAGTGACACGCCGATGTTGCCGGTGTTGACGAGCGTCACTGTTTGAGTAGCCGTGCAGCCCGCTGCGTTGGTCACCGTCACCGTGTAAGTACCGGAAGGCAGGTTGGGAATATTGTATCCGTTGACGTTCAGGGTAATTGATCCCGACACCGGCCCCGTCCAGGTAAGCTGGTAAGGCCCGCCGCCGCCGCTAATGTCCAACCAAATAGACCCGCCGGTAGGGCCGCATTGCCCCGGCACGGGCGTCAACGTGAGGTTGAGGTTCCCGCCGGTGGAGATGAGGGTGACTTGTGTGCTTTTGGTACAACCATTGGCACTGAGCACCGTAATGGTATAAGTCCCCGGCCCCAGGTTGGGTATTATATAAATGGTGTCGTTCGTTGTAGCCGATCCGGAGGAAGGCCCCGTCCAGCTAACGGCATACGGTCCGACACCGCCGGCCATTCCTATCTTTATTTCACCGGGCGCCACACAACTTGCGTTCGTGATTTCAGTATAAACAAAGAACTGGTTGTTCAGATGCACCGTAGTATTGGCGGTACAACCCGTAGCATCAATTATAGAAATGGTATAGGTGCCTATCGGGACGCCTGTTATCTGATAGCTGTTACCTGCTACGACGGTTGATCCGCTCACCGGCCCCGTCCACACGATTTGATAGTTGGGTTGGCCGTTGGTAATCGTCAGGGCGATGTTGCCCGTAGAACCTACACAGTTGCCGCCGGGTGTAGTTGCCGTCACTTGCAGACTGTTGTTGAGAATTGTAACGGTACCCGATGCGCTGCAACCGGCAGCATTGGTCACTACTATAATATAAGTGCCCGGCACGGCGGGAATGTCAAGGCTGTTTTGATTGGTGACCATGCTGCCGAATGTCGGCCCGGCCCACACAACGGTGAACGGTCCGTTGCCGCCGTAAATATCCAACCAGATCGCCCCTGCGGTGGTACAGGTTTGATGTATCGGCATCAACTGAATGCTGAAAATATTGAGGTTGCCGTTGGCAACAGCGATCAATTGAGAAACCTGGCACCCGCCGCTTGATACGGTCACGGTGTATATGCCGCTGGGCAAATTGGAGATCAAATAATTAGCTCCGGGACTCGTAGCGCTGCCCGATACCGGCCCGGTCCAGGAGACACCGTAAGGTCCGCCTGCCCCGCCGATGGCCACGCTGATGGAGCCTGTTTGCCCACAACCTGCGTTATTGGCGGTAAGCGTCATCGTGGGCGGAATGCCCGTTACTAAGGTCACCATGCCGGTGCGGCTGCACCCGCCGGCGTCCGTCACCTGCACCACATACGTTCCTCCGGGCAAAGCGGGAATGGTATAGTTGGCTTGGGAAGTCGTAGCGCTCCCCGATACCGGCCCTGACCAGGAAACGGCGTATGCCGGTGTTCCGTTGTTGAGTTGTATATTAATGGCGCCGGTAGCCGCGCAACCGCCCAGCGCAGAGAAGGTAGCCGACAGCGTACTGCCCGAATTGTTGATGGTGAGCACCTCGTATCGAATACAATTTACAGCATCCTGCACCTGTATGGCGTAGTTGCCGCTCGCTAATCCGGTGATGAGGTACGAGGTGTTCGATGTGAACACGCTTCCCGTACTGGGGCCGTTCCATATTATATTATATGGAGGGACGCCGCCCGATAGTTGTAAAGAAATACTTCCGGGAAGATTACAGGCGCCGTTCTGAGCCGAAGCGGTCATTCTCAGGCCGATATCCGGCACAGTCACTACCTGGGTGTAATGGCAGCCGTCATTTCCGGTAACGGTGACGGTATAAACCCCACCCGGCAGGTTGGCAATATTCGTCTGGTTGTTGAGGCTGATGAGCACAATCGTCTGCAAACCGTTGACGGATATGACGTAAGGCGCCGTTCCGTTTAAAACCTCAATGAGTATAGAACCCGGCGCATTACAGGTAGCCGTTACAGGCGTAGCGATGAAACTAAAATTGCCGCTGCTGTATGAAATGGTGAAGGTTCTGACCACCACACAGCCCAGCGCATCGCGAATATAAGCGGTGTAATTGCCGTCGCTCAATCCGCTGATGGTGTAAGGGTTGGCGTTGCCTGCATTGTAAAATCCGTTCACCGGCCCGAAAAGCTGCACGGTATAAGGTTGTACCCCACCCGTCATGGTGAACTGGGCCGTACCGCCCGTGCCGCAAACAGCGGCGGTGAGTTGCACGCCTACCGTCATGTTGGAGTTGGAAGGCACCGTTACAGTTTGCATGACGGTACATCCGTTGGAGTCCGTTATTCTCAATTCGTATAAGCCTGCCGGCAAATTGGGAATGGTATTGGTATTGGAAGCGGAGGAAATACTCCCGTTGACGGGGCCGGTGTATTGAATGGTATATCCCGGCGTGCCGCCCGTAGTGGTCGTGGTTATGGAGCCGTTGGACTGCCCGCAGCCCGCAGCAGTGGGCGCAATGGAGGCAAAATTCAGCGCACAACCCGACGCGCAATCCACCAACAGGGTGTATGAACTCACGGCGCCGTTGTAACCATCCACCACTACATAATAAGTGCCGGGCTGCAGGAAGGCCGTAATTTGTTCGTTGGCCGTACCGCCGGTTTCGCTAAAATACATACAACCGCCGCGGTCGCAGGAGCGCAGCAGGAAGAGCTCAAGGTTGGCCTGAAGGTTGGTCAGGCTCACGCTTACCCAGCCGGCTGCCGTTACCGTGAACGTATGCACCACTTCGGGGCCGTTGTTTTCTACATTATAAACATTGCCGTCGCAGCCGTACAGCGATACATCGTCGTGGCCGTTGAGGTTGGTATGGTTGAAAGGCACCCCGCAAGTGAGCGGAATGGCGTCCTGACAATTCAGATAGCCGCAACTCACCTCCAAACGATATTGCCCCTGCGAATTGGCAAACTGTCCGTCCACCACTATATAATAGGTGCCGATGGGCGCATTGGCCAGGAGGATGCCCTCATTGTTGGTGAGGGAGTTATTGGTCGTGCTGGAGCGCAGGCATTGCACCTGACTGCAATTGCCGGACAGCAGAAACAGGTCCAGGTCTAAGCCCGGCGTCATGATTTCGAGACCGATTTGCAGGTCGCCGGGGGTGGTTTTGTGAATCATATACACCTTCTCCGGCCCTGCAAACGTATTGTTGCTGCAACCGGGATAAGTGTTGATGCTGTTGCCGGCGCCCACGGTGGTTTCAAACGGCAGGTAATCGCCGCACTGAATGAGCACCGCTTTGTTGCACCACGCAGAGAGGCCCCCGCAGGGACCTTGCGTGAAGCTCGTGACCCCCGCAGCGGTAGCACTGCATGAGTTCGGATAGGTGATACCGTTGCAACCGCAAACGGGCGCTAACGTACCCGGACAATTGGCGTTGGGATTCATCAATGCCGGGTTGATGCAAGCCGTTTGGCAAGAACCGGCCGTGTAGAAATTAATACCGTTAGCCTGTGCTACACAAGCATTTACGTAGCTAATACCGTTGCAGCCGCACACCGGAGCATTGGTCTGCGCGCAGATCAGGCTGAGCACGCCGGAGTTCGGGTCTAATGCTACTCCTCCACCGCTCAAAATCAGGTTCGGGTTGAAGCAACTCGTGTTGCAGGGGCCGGGCGTAGTGGCCGTGATACCCGCTCGTTGGGCCTCGCATGCGTTTCCGTAGGTTTTACCATTACAACCGCATACCGGGTCGTACACCTGTGGGCAGGCTTGGCCGGGATTGATCGCCGATGGGTTGATACATGAACTGAAGCACACCCCGTAAGTGTACTGTCCTGCCCCTGCCAATTGAGCAAAGCATGGGTTCAAATAGGTAGTTCCATTGGCGGCGCAAACAGGTTCTACCGTAAGCGGGCACAAGGGTGATGGAGGTCCGATGAAAGAATGGTCAATGCCGGTTGAAGCGTTCGTGGCGAGCGCCACATCTCCTTTTGAAAAGGAAGATTTGTTTTCATCGGTCCGGGAGGCTGTTTTGCTTCCTTCATTTTCGGAATAACCGAAAGCTACAGAAAAAATAAACAGCGTGAGCACAGTTGTAAAAATTTTTCTCATTTTATGGGATTACTTATAATTCGTGAAACAATTTTATTCGACGCAAAAAAAAACAACGGTAACGACTTTGCTTACTGCAAATTGAACTATGTTTGATTCTTTCAAAAAAAACGCACCAATACCGCCCTTATCTCCCCGCTCTCCGGCTGCTGCGCCGGTAAATAGTGGGTAAGTAGGGTAACCTACAGGGTAAGGTAGATAGTAAGTGGTTTGTGTGTATTGGAGTCCTCGAAAACTACTTAGTTGGTTATCAAGGCTTCCATGAGCTTTATGTGAAGGGCCTGCAAGCTCTGAAGGGTAAAAATCAATTCTCGCCTGTAAAAGTACAATTTTTACTATGAAAGAAAGAACTTTTTTATTTTCACTTATTCTCGGATTTTTCACGTTGACGACCCCAAATACTCCGTTTGCTCAGCCGGTCAACCACTTATCCTTTGAATCCGGCCTCCAATATCGCTGCATCGGCCCGGCAAGAGGCGGGCGGGTCACGGCTGTAACGGGCATTCCTGCTCAGCCTTTCACTTTTTTTATGGGCGCTACCGGCGGCGGCGTATGGCGCACCGACGATGCCGGCCTTACCTGGCACAACATTTCCGACGGCTATTTTGCCACCGGCTCCATCGGCGCTATTGCCGTTGCGCCCTCCGACCCTAACGTGCTGTATGTGGGTACCGGCGCCGCAGACGTGCGCGGCAACGTGTCTGCCGGCAAGGGTATGTATAAATCGCTCGACGGCGGCAAAACCTGGGCGCCCTCCGGTTTGGAAAATGCCGGGCAGATCGCCGGTATCGTGGTACATCCCACCGACCCGGACTGGGTGTATGCAGCCGTACTCGGCAATATCTTCGGCCCCAACCCCGACCGCGGGGTGTTTCGCTCCCGCGACGGCGGTCGTAACTGGAAAAAAGTGCTTTTCGTCAACGAGCGCACCGGCGCTGTGGATTTGGTCATGGACCCCTCCAACCCGCGCATTCTCTATGCCGGTATGTGGACGGTCGAGCGCAAGCCCTGGACCTTCATAGACGGCAGTACCGACGGCGGCGTATGGAAAAGTACCGACAGCGGCGATACCTGGAAAAAATTGGAAAACGGCCTGCCGGCCGGCAAAGTGGGCCGCATCGGCATTGCTGTATCGCCCGCCGATCCGCAGCGGGTTTGGGTGCAAATAGAAGCCGAAGCGGAAACCCTCGGCGGTCTGTACCGCTCCGACGACGGCGCCGCTACTTTCCGCCGCATCAACCGCCACCACGATCTGCGCCAACGCGCCTGGTACTACTCCCGCATCTATGCCGACCCCAAAGACCGGAATACGGTGTATGCGCTCAATGTGCGCTTTTGGAAATCCATAGATGGAGGCGCCAATTTTGAATCCATTCGCACCCCGCACAGCGACAACCACGCCTTGTGGATCAACCCCGACAATCCGCTCATCATGGCTAATGGCAATGACGGCGGCGCTAAGGTCACCCTCAACGGCGGCAAATCCTGGAGTTCCATACTCAACCAACCCACCGCCGAGTTCTATCGCGTTACCACCGACAACAATTTTCCCTACCGCGTGTACGGCGCTCAACAGGACAACACTACCGTCAGCGTGCCCAGTCGCTGGGAAGCCGACATCAGCCCGCTTCAGCACTGGTACTCCGTCGGCGGAGGCGAAAGTGGTCACATCGCCGTGGACCCGCGCAACGCCGATCTGCTCTACGCCGGCAATTACATCGGCCAGATCACCCGCAAAGACCGCAAGGCCGGTCACCAAAAGGACATCGTGGCGTATCCGGAAATGCACGACGGCCTCGCACCTCGCGACATTCGCTACCGCTTTCAATGGAATGCGCCCATCCGCATCTCTCAGCACCGGCCCGATGTGGTATATCATTGCTCGCAATACGTTCACCGCTCTGCCGACAACGGCAAAACCTGGGCGCTCATCAGCCCCGATCTCACTACCCGTAACGACCGCTACCTCGACCTGCCCGGTGGCCCCATCCAGCACGACCATACCGGCGTGGAGTTGTTCTGCACCATCTTCGCTTTTGAAGAATCGCCCCATCAGGCCGGAGAGCTGTGGGCGGGCAGCGACGACGGATTGGTACATTTGTCGAAAGACGACGGACGTACCTGGACCAATATCACGCCGAAGGCCATGCCCGCCGATGCCACCGTCAATACAATAGAACTTTCGGCGCACCAACCGGGCCGGGCGCTCATCGCCGCGCACAAATACCGCGAAAACGATTTCCGTCCCTATATTTTCCTCACCGACGATTACGGCCAAAACTGGAAACTTATCACAGCGGGCATTCCTGCCGATCACTTTGTACGCGTGGTGCGCGAAGACCCGCTTCGCAAGGGCTTGCTCTACGCCGGCGCCGAATACGGCATGTACTGCTCCTTCGACGAGGGCCGACAGTGGCAGCCGCTCCAACTCAACCTGCCCGTGACGCCCATTGCAGATATGGTAGTGAAAAACGGCGACCTCGTGGTGGCCACACAGGGCCGGTCTTTTTGGATATTGGATGACCTTTCGCCGCTGCGGCAAGTGCAGGAACAACCGGACACAACGGCGGCCCGGCTGTACGCACCCCGTCCGGCTTATCGCCATCAATTCGGCAACTACCGCGATGACCCCGCTGCCCCCGACCCGGCGCCCAACGGCGCGCTCATTTACTTCCGGTTGCCCGCCGCTCCCGACCCGGCACAGCCCCTGCGCATTTCCATATTGGATGCCAACGGCAAAGCGCGCCGGGTGTTTGCCGCACAGCCCGATAAAGACAAAGGCGAAGAGCTGCTGCCGGCAGTAGCCGGTCTCAATCGCTTAGAATGGGACCTGCGATACGAGGCCCCCAAGGTGATTGAAAAAGCAGTCTTCTCATTGGCCGATGCAAGCGGCGTGAAAGCGCCTCCGGGGCTGCATCAGGTGGTGCTGGAAATCGGAGGGCGCCAATGGGAGCAACCGCTGACCGTACAAAAAGACCCGCGATGGACGCAAACCGACACCGACCTGCGCGCCCAATACGATCTGGCCATGCGCGTGAAAGCGCTGTTGGAATCGTGCCATCAATCGGTGGAAAAGTTGCGCGCTGCACGCACTCAAATTCAGGATGTCTTCCGGCGGAAAAGCGCGGCCAAACTCCCTGTCAGCACACAGGCTCAAAAAGAAATGGCGCTGAAAAAACTCAACGAACTGGAAGAAGACCTCATCCAACATCGCAGCGAAAGCAGTCAGGACCCGATCAATTACCCCTCCAAAATAGATGACCAAATCGCTTATCTCTACTCCATCGTCAACCATCAGGACGACCGGCCCAATGCCGGCGCTTATGAGCGCTTCACGGATTTGGAAAAGGCATTAGCCCCGCTCACGGAACGCCTGAATGCTATTTTGGAACAGGATGTCGCTGCATTGAATACCGCCCTGCTCCAACACGGGATGCAGTTGATCGGCGAGCGGTAGGGGGAGGCCCAAATACCCTTCACTCTTCCAGCCTGAACCGCACCGGAATCCTGAACTGGACACGCACCGGACGACTTCGGTTTCTGCCTGACGGCGTCCATTTCAACCCCATTTCATTCATCAGCATCACGACACGGACTGCCTCTTTATCTAAATCGGCATGCAGGCTTTTCACCACCCCGGCATTGGTCACGGTACCGTCTTTTTCCACTATGAAGTAAGAAAACCATATATACCTCCAGCAATTAAAATAGACCACATAACATCCAGCCAAAATCCATTGAACTGCTCACCGTTAATTTTTTTTCTCAGCATTGTTGTGTGCCAAGCGATCATGAACATGTAAATCAGGTTACCCATAATTAGAGCAAAAACAATCATCTCTTTCATATTCAAAAGTTCGGTGCTATTTTTGTTACTTCATGTTTTGCCTGTTGCCTCGCTCGTTCTGATACACCCCGGAACAATTATCACCTCACCTCTGACGAGAAAAAAATGTTAAGCAATTGATTTAATTACCGGGTTTGAATGCGGCTCTGCAAATTTAAGAACTATGCCTCCTCTTTCCCTAAAAAAAACACACCCTCCCCATGCAGCGAATCCCCACCGGGGTCGGTTATACTATTAACAGCCGCAAATGAACGGCGCGAAATTCCTTCTCCATCAAAATCCTGTTCGCATGAAAAAATGCCTTCTTTGGGGAATCATCCTGCTTTCCCTGAGCGCTTGCCGCAAAGACACGGAAGAAACCATCGTTACGGAAACCTACTTCAAACCGCCGGTGGTGCGCGTGAAAGGCACGGTAGCCGGAAGGGTGACTACCGATCTCGGCTACGCGCTGGAAGGCGTAAGCGTATATATCGGATCGCAGCAAACGATTACAGGCCCTGATGGGCATTTCCTCTTCAGGAATGCCGATCTGGATGCCAACGGCACCTACATCAGGGCAGAACACCCAAATTGTTTTCACGCCTCCCGGCGCATTTTTCCCTCGGCGAATTCTACAAACTATACCGATTTGACGCTGATCTGGAAATCTTCCGGGGGCATGATATCCGCATCCGAGGGAGGCGTCGTAACCTTGCCTGGCGGCGCAAAAGTGACACTGCCGCCCAACAGCATCGTGACGAGAGACGGATTACCCTACAACGGTCAGTTGCTGGTTCTTGCGACCTGGCTTGACCCCACCGGCCCGAATTTGGACGAACTGATGCCCGGCAACTTGGTAGGCATTAACTCGGACGACCGGGAGGTCTCTTTGGCTTCATACGGCATGATTGGAGTTGTACTTCAAGTGCCCGGCACAATCAACGAACGCCTTCAACTGGCTCCCGGCGCCGAAGCGGAGTTGTTTTTCCCTGTGCCTGCTCCCCTGCTACAAAGCGCTCCCGAAACAATACCCCTCTGGCACTTTGACGAACGCGACGGCCTTTGGCGAGAGGAAGGTGAGGCATTTCTTCAGAATGGCGGATACATGGGCAAGGTCAAACACTTCTCTTTCTGGAATTGCGATGCGCCGTTTCCATCATCGAGTATTAGCGGCCGCATAACGGATGGCTCCGGCAGGCCCACCTCCGGCGTCACGTTGCGCATTCTGTTCCCATCAAGGAGCCTTACCGCCCGGGGATCCACCAATAGTGCGGGCTATTTTACAGGCAGAATTCCGACCAACGAACCGCTTGTACTGGAGATTCACCTGCCTTGCAGTGGCGTAGCCTCCAGGAATATCGGCCCTTTCTCAGGGCATGCCGACCTCGGCGATATCCGCATTGACGACCCTGCCTTTTCCACCTTGCATGTATCTGGCCGCCTGTTAGATTGCGGCGGAAACCCAATATACGGCCTGGCGCGGGTGTGTTGGAGCGATGGGTGCCGGTACATTGCTGCCGATGCCGACGGCTACTTCAGCGAAAGGGTCACTTTCTGCCAGGGTTCTCAACTCACCTATTTTGGAATAGACACGGATGCGTTGTGGCAAAACGGGCCGAGACTGTTAAACTCCGTCATTGATGCTGTTCTGGGCGATGTGAGAGTATGTGCGCCCAATACTGACAGTTATATACGAGTAAACCTGCTTGGCGAAGAAGATTTGTTTTTGACACAGGTTCAACTCTTCGCAAATTCCGATTCAACCATAGTTTATGCCTCCCGGAATGACGCAACCTCCGTAGGCGTTGGGGCGAATATTTTCCAACGCAGGGGTATCTTTCAAGGGGTTGACGTCCTATTCAATTACACCGGAAAAAGAACTATTTCAGGAGAAGAAAGAGATATTTTCACATCATGCAGCATAGGCGCTTGTCCAAATAGTTTTACAGTAATTTTCACGGACAATTGGTTAGACTGGGATGGCTTTGTAAGAGGTAGTTTTGAAGGCAAGCTGGATGTGCTTCTAGATAACGGGCAAGTGCTTTCTGACGTACCCATACATGGCGATTTTAGAAGACCATATTAAAAAAATACCAAGCCTGGAATCTTGACCGAACACGACCTCATACAAGGATGCCTCCGGGGCGATGCCCGATGCCAGCGCGCATTGGTGGATCGCTATGTGCCCGTGCTGCTCACCGCGGCCCGGCGCTACGCCGGCGATCACTCTGCCGCAGAAGACATTCTCCAGGAGGCCCTGATTAAGATTTTCCGGGCGCTGCCCCGCTACCGGGCTACCGGCTCCTTTGAAGGCTGGATGCGCCGCATCGTGGCCAATACCGCCCTGAACGCCCTTGACAAAAGCCGGCTGCGCCTCAATAACGGCTGCCTCAGCCTCGTGGATGACCCGGAGATACCGCCCGAAGCGTATGTCCATCTCGGCACAGAAGAACTACTTGCGCTCATCGCCCGCCTGCCGGAGGGCTTCCGCCAGATTTTTAATCTCTACGTCATGGAACAATATCCACACACCGAGATCGCCGCCATGCTGGGCATCTCCGAGAGTACTTCCCGCTCCCAACTCATGCGCGCCCGGCGCTTATTGCAAAACATGATTGCTCAACGCGAAAAAATCAGAATATGAGCAGGCAACAATTTGAAGCGCATCTGAGATGCGAATTGCAACAACATCCGAGCGACCTGGATACGGATGCGCTCTGGCAAGCGCTGGAACCGGAACTGCTGCAAGGCAAAAATCGCACCCGCACGCGGGGCTGGTGGTTTTTCGGGCTGCTGTGGGCCGTGTGCGCAGCGGGGTTGGCTACCGGAGATCAGCTTTGCCGAATCGGACCCGTTGAAAAAAACCATATACCGGAGGCGGTTTTCTCCCAACCTGTGGGCTCGCAAGCGCAAACGCCGCCGGCCCTAAACGCGACAGGAACGGCAGAAGCGCTTGAGGCGCCCTTTACAGGAATAGAGCTCGCTCGCGCGAGTTTCCCTCTCGTGCGGCCCGCTCACGCACAATTCCATCGCGTGTTTACCACGCGTGAGACGGGGCGACCTATTGCGCAGGTTCCGCCGCCCGCCGACGATCCCGCGTTCCCGGCCTCCGCTCCTACCCTACCCTATGACGAGCCGGCCTTACCGCCCACAACGGCAATTGTTCCTTTTCTTAATGAAACCAGCCTCGCCCCGCTACCGCTGCTGCCGCCCGGCGTTCTTTACGATCTGTACCGACTGCCGGATTTCTCCAAGCGCAAGCGCAAACGCAAGGAAAAGGATTTTGCGGGGCTAATGCAGATGACAACGGGAGCGGGCATTGTAAACAAATCGCTCCGACTAAGAGGCGACCAATCATCCGATTATCTGGCTGCCCGCCGGGAAACCGAACAAGCCCTCGAATATATCGGCGCCGGACTGATGGGCGGCATCCGGCATCGCTCCGGGTTTTACGCGCTCGGCGGCTTGCACTATACCCGCATCTCAGAGCGGTTTTCCCTTTCGCGCAGTTGGACGGGGAGAGACACCATACCCGACGGCATCACAGAAATCATCGTTCACCCCGCCGGAGATTCTACCGTCATTTACGGCGAGACACCGGTGCTGCGGGAATTCACCTACCGCAAGCGGAGCTACAATACTTACACCCTTTGGGATGTGCCGGTGGTGGCAGGCTACGAGTTGGCGCGCGGCCGCTGGACATTGGCGGCAGAGAGCGGCCTGTGGTTCAACGCGGCCATGATCGCCCGCGGCGAGTTGCTCGACGCTGCCGGTGAGGTTATTTCCATGAAGGATGCCGGGATTTTCCGGCCCCGCATCGGGCTGAGCTATCATGTAGCACTTCGGGTGGCGTATCTGCCGGGCAAAAACACGCAGGTCTTTGCAGCGTCCAGCCTGCGGTTCCTGCCGGGCAGTTTTACCGAGCGGGAATACGGCATTGTTCAGTCTTACACCTTGCCAGGATTGACGCTGGGGCTGAGCAGGAAGTTTTGAGGAAAGCCGGGTTAGCCCTCACAAATCCATTTCCACCAAAACGGGGCAATGATCGGAATGCACGGCATCGGGCAGTTGAGCGGCGTAGCGCAGGCGGTCGCGGAGGTTGTCGGTGACGGATTGGTAGTCAATGCGCCAGCCTTTGTTCCGGGCGCGGCTGCCCGCCCGGAAGCTCCACCAACTGTAGGAAACCGCATCGGGGTTTAAAAAACGGAACGCATCGGTGAAGCCGCTTTCGAACCAGCGGGTCATCCAGGCGCGCTCTTCGGGCAGGAATCCCGACGATTTTTTGTTGCCCACCGGATCGTGTATATCTATATTATGGTGTGCAATGTTGTAGTCGCCCACTACGATGAGTTTGGGCCGTTCGCGTCGCAGTTCCTGAACCCAATTATAAAAATCGTCGAGGAACTCCATTTTGAAAGCCTGCCGCAGGTCGCCGGTCGTGCCGGAGGGGAAGTAGCAATTGAGGAGGGTCCAGTCGCCGAAGTCGGTGCGGAGTATGCGGCCTTCGGAGTCATACGGGGCGATGCCGCAACCGGTTATGGCGCAGTCGGGTTCGCGTTTTGTAAACGTAGCCACGCCGCTATACCCTTTCTTTTTAGCGCTGTGCCAGAAAGGGCGGTATCCCAGACGCTCCAATTCGGAGGTATTAAATTGATCGGGCATGGCCTTCATTTCCTGAAAGCAGAGGATATCGTAATTGCCTTGCTCAATCCATTCGACCAAGCCTTTGGAGGCCGCCGAACGGATTCCGTTGACGTTGTAGGAGAGGATGCGGATTGCCATTGTGCGGTTTTAGAGAAAGCGTTGCAGGTGATGCCCCACCATCGTTTGAAGGGTGGTGAGCGCAAGCGAGCGGGCGGCTTCGGCGTTGAAGCCCTTGTCCATAAAATGATCTTCGAGGCGCACCTGCGATTGGTGATATACCACGCGGAAAGCCGTGATGAGGTCCTTGTTGAGCGGGTCGCGTTGCGCCCAGGTATCCAAGCCCTTCCACACGCGGATGTTCCAGTTTTCGAGCGACACTTCCTCTTCCTTTTGGGGCGCGGGCGGCGAGCTGAACAGCTTGGCGCGTTTGGCGGCAGCCGCAGCATTTTCAGCCGTGTTGACGCCGAGGTCCTGGGCCATCGCCGTCATCATGGCTATTTCGGACCAGGTGGCAAACTGATCGCAGGCGCGAAAAGGAAAATCGGCATCGGCATAGCCGGCATAAGCTTCATATACGCGGGCCATTTCGGCGGGGTGGCGCTGAGCAAGCCAGCAGGGTGCAATCACGGCATTGCCCGGCGCGCTGTGCAGGTAGTGGATGTGCAGGAGGAGTTGATCGAGGTTGTTGTAGGCATACGTGGAGCGGATATCAAACGGCGGCGCTTTGCGCATGGTTTTACCTTGAAAGGATTCCCGAATGGCGGTGTTCATCAATTGATTCACTTCATTAGAAGCGCCGCGGTTGGCAAACAATACATACGCCTGATAGGCTTTGGCCAATGGCCCCCCCGCCGTCGTTACTTCCACCACTGCGGCGGCGTCGCTGTGCATGTCGTCAAGCGCTTTTTGGAAACGGGCGGCGGCGGGCGAAAGCCCCGGTTGTTGTGTGTTGTCTGCCAAAGAACGGTACCGGGTCATTTGGCGGTTGGAGGCGGCGAAGGTATTGTACCCAGTGGAGGTGCCGTTGCCGTAGTAGCCGTCCAAAGAGCCGGTATAAGCGCCTTCTGCTTTGAGCGCCTGCTGGAGGTCGAGCGCAGAGCGCCGCTTGATGTTGCCCCGGATGGCCGGCGCTTGCACCAACGCAACGGAGCCGGTAGAGCGGGCCTGCATGCCGCCGGTATTGGCAGGTGAAGCCGGAGGCGGAATTACCGGGATGGCCTCAGGGCTTTTGACGCGCTGATCTGTATTTTCATAACCCGTGGGAACAACCGCAATGGAGGGCTGTGCAACGGCTGTTTCTTTTTGAATATTCAATGGGATAAGCGCCTTTTTAATACCGGTTTCAAACTCAGTGAGCCGATGCAGCGTCATGCTGTTGACGGTTCTCACGAAGGCGTCTTTGAATCCCAATTTCCGCACGCCGTCCAGGCTTTTGCGCGCTTCTTCCATACCCGCATAAGGCTTGGTGACGATGCGGATATCGTCGACGCCCATGATGGCATACAGCTCGCCGGCGGCTGAATAGCGTTGCCAATTGATGCGCGCATTCGATTTTTCAGTGCCCACCTGGATGACGGCTACGCTCATGCCTTCCTGCAAAAATACTTGTTGAATATACGCGCTGGGATAGCCTTTGGCGCGCACTTGAGCCACTGCCTTTTCCACGGCAGCGCGGGTATCGTATCCGCCCAGCATCACGCGGGAGACCTCGTCGTCCAAGCGGGCAGCATGTACAAAACCGATGCTGCGCAAGCCGCTGAAGTCTTCGGCGCGGGCATCCATAAAATTACCAACCTGTACCGTATAGCGCTCTTGCGCCTGAAGCAGCAAGGTGGTAGCGAAAGTGATGGAAATGAGTAGAAGCGTGGTTTTTAGCATCAGTAGTTTGGATTAATTCACACCATAAACGCAATCACGATGCCAAAATTACCCTGTTTTTTTTAAAAAACGCCGCTCTTGATTGGTATTTATGAAGGAGATATTAACTTTGTTGAAATTTGAGCGAAAGGCAATTTGCGATTCACTACGCGCTATTTTCTCTCGAAGCGACATACATAATGCCCAAAACGATGTGCCGAAAAAACACCGTCCTCTTATTGGAGGACAATCCTGCCGACGCCGAACTTACCCGGCTGGCATTACAGGGGCTCCCCCACTCCCTAAGTTTGCAACACTTTTCCAATGGAGAAGATTTCGTGCGCCGCTCCAGAGAATATCCCTCTGAAAGCATTGCCTGCATGATTCTCGATTTGAACGTGCCGAAAATAAACGGCCTGGAAGTGTTGCGCCGCCTGCGTGCCGAACCCCGGTTCCGGGAAGTGCCCGCCGTCATCTTTTCTTCATCCAATTTGCCGGAAGACATCAACGCCTCCTATGCAGCCGGCGCCGATGCCTATATGGTGAAACCCGACGGCTTCGACGAGTTTTGCGATACTATATCCAACATCGTTCAGTTTTGGGTAAACCGGCTCACGATGGAACCGGCGGCTTTGGGATAATCATTCGCCGGCGTTCAGAAAGTCAATATTCCGCTTCAGCCCGGCATATTTGGTTCGCTTCACCGGCGACTTTCTGAATACGCGCTGAAATACCGCTTCGGTGAGATCGGTCCAATCGGATTTCGTCATGCCCAACAATTCAGCGTGCGGCTCAAATGCCGGTTCGTTGTGCGGGCCGGCAAAGCGATTCCAGGGGCACACATCCTGACAGATGTCGCATCCGAACATCCAGTTTTCAAACTTCCCTTTAAATGCTTCCGGTATGGCGTCGCGCAGTTCAATGGTGAAATAGGAGATGCACTTGCTGCCGTCCACCCAATAGCCCTGCGGATCAATGGCGTCGGTGGGGCAGGCGTCTATACAGCGGGTGCAGGTGCCGCAATAGTCTTTAATGGGCTGGTCATATATCAATTCCAGATCGAGGATCAGTTCTGCCAGAAAGAAATAAGAACCGGCTTTGGGGTGAATCAGCAGGGTGTTTTTGCCCACCCAGCCTACGCCGGCCCGCCGTGCCCAATCGCGTTCCAGTACGGGCGCCGAATCCACGAAGCAGCGGCCGTTGACCTCGCCTATTTGCTCCCGAATAAAAGCCAGTAACGTTTTGAGTTTGTGTTTGAGCACAAAGTGATAATCTTCGCCGTAAGCGTATTGGGCAATTTTGGGCGCCTCCGGATCGCTTTGCCGCTGAGGGCTGTAATGATTGTACGCCAGGCTCACCATAGACCGGGCGCCCTCCACCAGCAGGCGCGGATCTACCCGCTGTTCGAAGTAGTTTTCCATATATGCCATTTGGCCGTGCATTCCTTTATGGAGCCAGGCTTCCAACCGGCGCGCTTCTTCGTCCATGCGTTCGGCACGGGCCATGCCGATGAAGGAAAACCCGAGCCGACGGGCTTCCTCCCGGATGAGTCGGGTGTGCAGGGTGGCGCTCATGGGTCGTTGCAGGCGCTACGCTTCGTTGTCCTGAAGTACTAAGATCGGAATTCGGATTTGGAACACTTCGCGGGTAGTGGCGCTGTGGTGGAAGATGCGCTCCAGGAAACTCCGCTTGCGGCGGATCATGCACAGCATATCGGCCTGATAGTCTTCTGCAAAAGAGGAAAGGCTTTCGTGTATGCGCTCGGAGTCGAGTTCGTAGTGAAAAGAGTGCTCCACACTTTCCAAAAACATATCAATGGTGGGATCTATGCCTGCATCGTCTTCTCCGGTGTCTTTGTGATAAACGCGCACTTTGGCGCTGTAAGATTTGGCTAAGCTCAGCAGCGGGGCCATAGGCTCTACGGATGTAAGGCCGCTTTCGTCCACGGCGAATATGATGGTTTGAAACGGCTGGAACGGAAACCCGCAGGGAATGGCCAATACCGGCGTACCTGAGTTTTTGATAACGCCGTTGGCCGTACTTCCGGTAAAAATCTCTTTTAGCCCGGTAGCGCCCTGCGTACTCATCACGATGAGATCGTAGTGACCGGCAGTAGCGGTACGGGAAATAGTGTTCACGGGTTCGCCGCGCAAAACCTTGCCCTCTACGGAAGCGCCGGCGTTGAGCAGCGGGCGAATGCGGTCCACTAAAGTATGCATTTCGGCTTCCGCTTCTTCGCGCATCATGGCTTCTACCGATACCATAACCGTGGCGGTGGAGGCGAGATGGTAAGAGTTGACGAGCGTGATGTGGGAGCCGAACCGGTTGGCTATGTCAACGGCATGATCGAGCGCAACGGCGGCATTTTGGGAAAAATCGGTAGGAACGAGCAGTTTTTTCATTGTTGGTTACAAGCATTTTTTATACCTGTAAAGATACTACTTTTCGAGAAAGTAGTCAACCGAAAAAACGCTCAATCATCGGAATGCATGATGAGCAGCGGAGTATGTATTTGAAACACAGCCTGCCGCGTAACACTGCGGTGAAAAAGGGATTCGGTAAAAGACCGACGGGTAGTGCTCATGGCGATGAGGTCGGCCCGGTGCTCCGATGCATAGCGGTTTAGCCCTTCCAGAATATCGCTGCACTCAATGGTGACGATGTCGGCCGCAGGTTGTTTTTCTGCATCTACAGGATATAAGGGGATTTTGTGTACCCGATACGTTTCATCCGGATGGGCGCTGATGTGTACATAGTGCAACATACTTCCAAAGCGGCGCGCAAACTCCAATGCGCGCGGCAATACAATGTGCTCGTGCGGCTCAAAGTTTCCGGCAAAAACAATGTTGCGGAAGCCCCGAAAACGAGCGCCTTCCGGTACCAACAACACTGGACAGGAAGAGAGCCGGGCCACCTCCGACGAAACGCTGCCGAAGAGCCGGTTGAGCAAACTGGATTTCCCCGTAGCGCCCATCACGATCATATCGGTATCGGGCAATTTGGACAGCCGGCGCAGTTCTTCAATCACCGGTCCTACTATGATCTCCTTTCGCATGGGCACCTGGCTCGAATCGAAGCCGTTGGTATGTATCGGGCGCCCGAAAAAACTTTCCAATTCCTGTTCCTTAATATACAATTCGTCTTCAATGGGCTGCATCACAAAAGGATTGGCTGCGCCAACCTGCGCGGGATGCACATGTACGATGTTCAAGCCCGCTCCCTGCACGGCGGCCATGCTTTTGGCATAAGCCAGCGCATTGGAGGCCGTTTCCGAAAAATCCGTGGGCGCTACAATGGTACTGAGATGAAGTCCGGAAGCCTGAGGGCCGCTCAACAACATACTCAACACAACCTTCAGCTCGCGCGTGCTGGGCGCCGACTGTTGCAGCACCACCCTGCCGTCAACGGCTAAGGCGGGAATGCCCGAAATGCCGTAAGCCAGCAATTGCCCGATATCTTTGACCTCTGCAATAGGCAAATCCAGACCCAGTTCCCGCAGAGCCTGCTCTACATTGGCTTTCAAAGCCTTCCCTTTGCTTGAGCCTACATCCAATAGTTCCAGCCGGGCCATGGTTTTGTTATTTGATTCATTTAAAATTATTGCGCTGCCGCAAGCGGCCATATATTTGCTCATCGCAGGAAACAAAACAGTTAGAAAATAAAAAAGCGGCAAAGACTACAAGCCGCAAAATAATGCCGCAATTTTCACCCTATCCCTGCGAGAAAAAATGATTTTTGTCATTCCTGTTATTAATTTTGGTCATTCGTTACACTTATGGCAATAACTGGCACTTCAAATCTACATCCGTTGAACTCCATTTCACCACCAGATTCTTTCAGCGCTGCACAGCGGCTCAGCGCCATTTTCGAGGCCGCTTTGGATGGCATCATCACCATTGACGAGCGGGGCATTATGGAAATGATCAACCCCGCAGCCGCGTCCATGTTCGGCTACGATCTCTCCGAACTCATCGGAAAAAATGTGTCCATGCTCATGCCCGATATGCACGCCCGCCAACACGATCAGTACATCCAAAACTACCTCCAAACCGGCCACAAACGCATCATCGGCATCGGCCGGGAAGTGGAGGGCCGCAAAAAAGACGGCACACAGTTTCCCTTGCGCCTGAGCGTGAGCGAGGTCAAAACCGACGGGCGCAGTTTGTTTACCGGCACACTGCACGACCTCACGGTGGCCAAAGAGGCCGAAGACCGCATCATCCGCCTCAATGCAGAATTGGAGAAAGGGGTAGATCAACGCACCGAAGAGCTCGCCGGCGCGGTGAATCAATTGCTCAACATCAACAAAAAATTGGAGCACGAAATACAGGAACGCCGCGCCGTGGAATCGGCTTTGCGCCACAGCGAACAGGAACTGCGCCGGGCGTATGAAAAAGAAAAGGAACTGAGCGAACTGAAGTCCCGCTTCGTTTCTATGGCCTCGCACGAGTTTCGCACTCCACTCAGCGCCGTGTTGTCCAGCGCCGACCTCATAGAGGCGTACCCCCGCGAAGACCAGCAGGCCAAACGCGAAAAACACACCGCCCGCATCAAATCGGCCGTGGCCAATCTCACCGGTATCCTCAACGACTTCCTCTCCCTGAGCAAACTTGAAGAAGGGAAAGTCGGCATTCAGTCCGTCCGCTTCCTGCTCAGCGAATTTTGTGCAGAAACATTAGACGATCTGCAGGGCTTGCTCAAACCCGGCCAAAACATCCGACACGATATGCCCCCGGAAGACATCGAGCTGTTTTTGGACAAAAAAGTGCTCAAAAACATTTTTTTCAACCTGTTGTCCAACGCCATTAAATATTCCGATGCCGGAACTTCCATAGATTGCCACATTCGTCTCGAAGCCGATACGCTGCACATCACCGTGAGAGATCAGGGAATAGGCATTCCACAGGAAGAACAGCAGCACGTTTTTACCCGGTTTTTCCGCGCTCACAACGCCGAAAACATTCAGGGAACCGGCCTGGGGCTAAACATCGTAAAGCGATATATCGAATTATTGCGGGGTAGTATTAACTTTGAAAGCGAATTGGGCAAAGGCACTACCTTCCGGATCGAAATCCCCTTGGCTCAGACGAACTAATTTTGACAAAAACGATTGACTATGAAGAAGATTTTAGTGATTGAGGACAATGCAGAGGTACGCGAAAACCTGGAGGAGATTCTCGAACTGTCAGGCTACGAAGTGCTCACGGCAGAAGACGGCAAGGTGGGCGTGGAAATTGCCCTCCGGGAAATACCCGATTTAGTGCTGTGCGATGTGATGATGCCGCGCTTAGACGGGTTCGGCGTGCTCAATATCCTGAGCAAAAAAAGCCAAACCGCCGATATCCCTTTCGTGTTCCTGACCGCCAAAACCGAAAAAAGCGACTTTCGCCGGGGCATGAATCTCGGCGCCGATGATTACATCACCAAGCCTTTTTATAAAGACGAACTGCTGGCCGTGCTCGAAACCCGCTTGCGCAAAAGCGAGCAAATTCGCCGCAAATTCGACCGCACCGAAAACGGTCTCAGCGCTTTCATCAACGAGGCCCGCGGATACGAAGAACTCAAAAAACTCTCTGCCGACCGCCGTGTCAAACATTTCAAAAAGCGCGAAACGGTGTTTGAAGAAAGCGATTACCCGCGCTACCTCCACTTTATTAATTCAGGTAAAATCAAGATTTTTAAAACCAACGAAGACGGCAAAGAGTACATCATTGACATCCTCGCCGAAGGCGATTTCGCCGGGTACGTTGACCTCATTCGCGACACCAAATACTCCGAATCGGCCACCGCACTCGAAGACACCGAGATCAGCCTCATTCCCAAAGAAGACTTCATCGCCCTGCTCAACGCCAACCGCGATGTGGCCTCCCGCCTCATCAAAATGCTGGCCAACAACGTGACCGACAAAGAAGAGCAACTCCTCAACCTCGCCTACCATTCCGTGCGCAAACGCGTAGCCAACGCCCTGCTCCTGCTCGGCGATAAAGAGGGCGAACAAGATATCAGCATCCTGCGCGACGACCTCGCCCGCATTGTGGGCACGGCCAAGGAGAGCGTCATTCGCATGCTCACCGAATTTAAAGAAGACGGATACATTGACATCAACGACGGCGCCATTCACATCAAAAACCGCCAAAAATTGGAAACCCTGCCCGGCTGATGCGCGACCAATACAATGAATCCTCGGCACCCCAACCGCGCACGCTGGCCATGAAGCGCCTCGCTATGGAGCTGAATGTGCAGTTCCAACCCACCGACGAATGGGGTCTGCGCCGCCAACTCTCCGATTTCCGTCTCTTCCGCCGCGGCATGAGCCGGCGCATCACCAACCACCTGCGCAGTCGCGACGACATGCTCGAAACTGATTTCCACCTCTTCGACTACCGCTTCAAGGTGAGCACCGGCAAAAGCTCCAAAACCTATCAGCAAACCGTTTTTTTTGTGGACTCCCGCCGCCTCGGGCTGCCCGAATTCACCATGAAGCCCGAAAACTTCCTGCACTATATCGGCGATCTGCTCGGCTTCAAAGACATTGATTTTGAAGGATTCCCCAAGTTTTCGAGCAATTATTACCTCAAAGGCGACGACGAGGAGTACATCCGCGCCTCCCTGCCCACGGCATTTCTGCGATTTTTCTCCGAAGAGAAAAACTGGTATCTCGAAGCCGTCAATTATTATCTCATCTTTTACCGGGTTGACCACCAGATTCCGCAAAAAGACTTGCGCACTTTTTACCAAAAGGGCATAAAGGTTTTTGGAATGCTGGCGGGGCCGAAGGAGTGACGGGCGGGGTGTTTTGTGTGAATCTTTATTGCATTTATAAAAACCGGAAGATCATGAAAAGCACGGTTTTCAACAATCGGCTCCTTCTGTGGGTGTTTTTGCTATGCAGCAGCGGAACGACGGAGATATACGGTCAGGCAGGTTTGTTTGATAATTTATGGCTGTTTGGAAAAAGGAGTACGCCATTTGACCCACGCATAGGAGGTAGCCAGATAGACTTTAGCGTATCACCTCCCGATACTTCCACTGTTGAGATTCCGGGGAACTTGGATTTACTGCAAATGGCCGTTGCATGTGATAGTTCCGGCCGGCTAATAGCCTATACCAACGGCTGTAGTATTGTGGATCATACCCACCAGATTATGGCGGGAGGAGATACTATTAATCCGGGGCCTTATTTTTTGAGCAACTGTGTAACCTATTGGCGCTTATGCTCTGGGGCGAAGTTTGCTGTTCTTGCCATTGCCCAACGCCGACAGCATCTACTACCTGTTTCATTTGCGCTACTCAGACAATAATTATTCACTCACCGATTTGCTGTACACCGTGATCAACAGCAAAGGCAACGGAGGCAGGGGCGAGGTGCAGGCTGTTTTTTCTCCCAATGGACGGAAGTTTGCGTTGGCGCATTCGGCCCAATCTGTAACCGTATTTGATTTTGATCGCTGTACCGGCTTGCTTTCTAACCCCTACGACATCAGGCTATGGCCTCCGGTGGTTTCAGGCAGGGGCCTTGCCATATCCCCGTCTTCCCGCTATTTGTATGTTTCAAACATTGTTGATCTCTATCAGTATGATTTATACGCAGCAGATATAAGCCTGAGTGTGCTTCACATAGACACCTACGATGGCTTTATGCCGCCGCTCCACACTACCTTTTATCAGCAAAAACTGGCGCCCGATGGAAAAATATACATGACAGCCAATAACGGTGTGGACGTTTTGCACGTCATTCACCAACCGGATTCCGCCGGAGTGGCCTGCCAGTTTGAGTAACACGGATTTCAATTACCCCGCACGTTTGGTTTTTCGATCCCCAACTCGCCGTGGTTTCGGCTCTACGATCAGCAGGGCAGCCCCTGTGATACGCTGGGGATTGGCCTAAGCCCGGAAGAGCCGCCCATACCCACCGACCTGAAACGGGTAATGGTCAGGGTATATCCCAACCCGACAGCCGGGCAGGCGCAAGTGGTGTTATCGGGCGCGCTGGATGTTCCTTTAGCTTTTCGTTTGTTTAATGCAGCCGGCATCCACGTTCTGCACCAAACCCTCGAACCGGGGCGAGCGGAGTATCCTCTCCATTTGGAGCATCTTCCGGCAGGTATATATTTTTGGACAGCTACATCCGGCAGCAAGTTCAGTACAAGAGGGAAATTGGTACTGGTGCGATAATAGTAGGCGCACTCAGCGCATTGACACAGCAGTTAGTGGAAAAAAAACGCGTCCAATTCCGCTTTAATGGAAAATATTTGTCATTTTTGCCCTAAACAGACATTTTAGTGGAAAATTTTTCACTCAACCCGTTGCAGGAAGTCCTCTTTTCGTCAAGTGATCCGGCTATCAGCAGGCAAATCTCGAAATGGGAAAAAGGAGGCTTGATCAGGAAGATTGCTCCACGCATTTATTCATCCAACTTTACCGACAGCCCGGAAACGGTAATTCGGCGCAACCTGTTCCTCATCCTGGGGAAACTTTACCCGGATGCGATATGGAGCCACCGCTCTGCGCTCGAGTTTCAGCCTACTGCTTCCGGGCATGTTTTTCTCACCTATACTTATACCAAAAAAATTTCACTGCCGGGCATTACGCTCCGGTTCATTCAGGGGCCAGGTCCTGTGGAAGGCGACAATGTGTTGTCGGGAGGATTGTATGCTTCTCAATTGGAACGCGCTTTGCTGGAAAACCTGCAAGATTCCCGCCAATCCGGCGGAGAATCAAAGACCTGTCCGCAGGAAGATATAGAAAACCGCTTGGAACAGGTAGCGCGCATCAAGGGAGAAGCCGGCTTGAACGCTATCCGGGACAGGGCAAGGTTTTTGGCTGGTCAGCTCAGTATGGAACGCGAATTTGAAAAACTCAATAAGTTGATCGGAGCACTGCTGACATCACAACCTTCCCGGATTTTGTCTTCCCCACTTGCCTTAGCGAGGGCGTTCGGCCATCCTTACGACCCTGAAAGGATAGCGCTGTTTGAAAACCTGTTTATTGCTCTGATACAACAGGAATTCCCTGATAGACCTGACCTCAATACATCCTCGCTCGCTTTCAGGAACTTCGCTTTCTTCGAGGCTTATTTTTCCAACTACATTGAAGGCACGGAGTTTGAACTGGAAGATGCTCGTCGCATTATTGATACAGAACTTCCTATGCCCTCCCGCAACGAAGATTCGCACGATATCCTCGGCACTTTTCAGTTGGTGAGCAACCGGCAGGAAATGAGCCAAGCGCCCCAAACGCCGGAGCAATTGCTGGAAATATTGCTGTACCGTCATAAAGTGTTGTTGAGCACCAGAATATCTAAACAACCCGGGCAATTTAAAGACAAAAACAACCGGGCGGGCGATACCTATTTTGTGGATTACAACTTGGTGAGAGGGACGCTTATTCGAGGGTTTGAATTTTATCAGGCTTTGGCGCATCCTTTTACCAAAGCCGCTTTTGTCATGTTCTTAGTCAGCGAGGTACATCCTTTTCTGGATGGAAACGGCCGCATGGCCAGGGTGATGATGAATGCAGAATTGGTAAATAAAGGACAGGTCAGAATCATTATCCCCACTGTTTACAGAGACGACTACATGGTCGCCTTGCGTCGTCTTACCCGGCAACAAGACCCCTCTGTATATATTCGTATGCTGCAGCGCGCACACGAGTTTAGTGCCGCAATAACCGGCGAAGACTGGACCGCCATGAAAAATATGCTGCTGAAATGGAATGCATTTAAAAGCTCCGATGAGGCAATATTGAAATTTACAATTGATTGATAAAATAAACAATATGTATAGCAAAAGATGGCTGTTTGGAAGAAGGCGTGGTTTGCGGTTTAAATGCGATTGCCCTGCGCGGCAACACACTTTCTACCTTCATTCGTGAATTTCTCGCTAATTTCGCCCCGCCAAAACAAGACGAATTGCTATGACAATCATTGAGGTTCAGGATAAAAAAGACTGGAAGCTATTCCACCGCGTACCGCACCGCATTTATACAGATGACCCCAACTGGATATGCCCGCTCGAAGACGATATCCGGTCCATCTTCGAGCCGGCGAGCAACAAAGTATTTGAGCACGGCGAAGCACAGCTCTTTGTACTGCTCGACGAGCAGGGCGCGCCCGCCGGCCGCGTGGCGGCGTTCATTGACCACGAGCGCAACAAAACCCTCCCCTACCCCGTCGGCGGTATGGGCTTTTTTGAATGTATCAACCAAGCCGAATATGCCCGCGCCCTTTTTGAGCGCGCGGAATCCTGGCTCGCAGCACATGGCGCAGCCGCCGTGGACGGCCCCGTCAATTTCGGCGAACGCGATAAGTATTGGGGGCTGTTGGACAAAGGTTTCGATCCGCCGCTGTTTCAGGAAAACTACCAACCGCGCTACTACAAGCAGTTTTTTACCGACAACGGCTACCTCCCTTTTGAGCAGGTGCTCACCCTCAAAGGGCTTACCACCGATATTCCGCTGGACCGCATGAAGATGGTGGCCGAGCGCATCCGCCGCACCAGCAACGTACACTTGGAGATGTACAACCCGGCCAACTTAGACCGCTATGCCGAAGATTTCTGCGAGGTGTACAACGCGGGGTTCCGGCATTTTCAGCATTTCAAACCCATCGTGCCGGAACAGATGAAGCGCGTGATGAAACAGGCCGCGCCGATTCTCGATCCGCAGTTGCTTTGCGTGGCCTATTTTGAAGGAAAACCCGCCGGCTTTTGCGCTTTCTTCCCCGATATCAATCCGCTGCTCCAACCGGTGCGCGGCAAATTGTCCGGGCTGAACATCCTGCGTTTTTTGTGGAACAAGCGCCGCGCCAAACAATTCCAGGCCAAAGGCATCGGTTTCGGCATTCACCCCGATTACAAAACCAAAGGCATCTTTGCTTTCATCGTGGAATTCATGGCCACACCCCACAACTTGAGCATCTATAAGGATATGTTTCTCACCACCGTGCGGGCGCACAACAAAGAGGCCGTGAGCATTTATCTCAAACTCGCCGTCAGCATTGACCGCGTACACATTGCCTACCGCAAAGCGCTCCGGCCCGATGTGGTCATTGAGCCGCATGAGTTTATGGAAATTCCGGAAACGGCCTGATCCTCACTCGTCGTATTGCAGCATGTTGCGCTGCTCGTCTTTCTTCCGAAGGCCGAAAGAATAGCGGATGTTGAGGCCGAAGCGTTGGTTGTCGCTGTAGCGGTCGCCTTCGGTGAGGATGGCGCCCTGGTTGAGATTGAAACGAGTAACCATGGTGCGCAGCACGTCGCGGGCGTTGAGGGTTATTTGTAGTTTTTTGCCCATCAGGGTTTGGCTCAAACCGAAACTCAACTGCCCGAAGGTGTTGAGTTCGTAAAAATTCTGCAAGCCCCGCAGCATCATAAAGCCGTTCATGGTGAGTTTGGTTTGTTTGCCGATGTTGAGCGAATGGAAGGTAAAAAACCGCCAACTACCCCGGCTGAAACTCAGCGGCGCCCCTTCATACACACCGTCGTACTCGTTGAGATTGTACTGCGCGCCCACTACGAAGAAGTACTTCCCGCCGGGCGGAATAGCGCCGATCATCCTGAAATACGTTTCCCGGCTTTTGCCCACATTGTCGTAAGTGCGCACCGCCACGCTTTCAAATTGGGGGTCCTGATAAATGACGCTGGAGAAGATGTCTTTGGTGTAATTCCGCCCGACGGCAAAGATCGGCATATCGTCCATGCTGATATTGGCCTCGAAGTTGTCGGTAAACTGCGGTTGCAGCCCGGGGTTGCCGGTTTCGTAGAGGTATTGGTCAATGTATTTGATATATGGATTGAGGCTCTGGTAACCGGGCCGGTTGATGGTTTTGCGATAAATGAGGAAGCCCCGCAGTTCGAATCCGGCAATGGCCACTAAGGGCCTGCTGAGGTAGAGGTATGGAAAAAAATCGGCGCGATTGATGATAAAACTCGTATCGGCGGGTACGGTTTGCCGGCCTTCCATCCAGGTGTGCTCCATGCGCATGCCGGCTTTGAGCAGGAATTTGCCGGGCAGGGTTTTGGATGCCTGCGCATAGGCAGCGTTGATGTTTTCGCGATAGCTGAAGGCATTGGTTCGCAATGGGTCCACGATGAGGCTGTCGTTGGAACGGAAAAAATAATCAGCCTGACTGCCATAGGTCTGGTAAGTGCTTTTGATGCCGGTTTCCAATTTTAGTTTCTGCGGGAAGAAGTAGGTCAAATCGGATTGAAAGAGGAAGAAATGCCGGTTTTGGAGGTTGTCGCCTTCGCCCCGCAGGGCAAAATCGAAAGGGAGCAGAAAGCGGGAGAGGTAGTCCTGTGCATTGTTGTTGTAGCTGAAAGTGTAGCTGAATTTGGTGTCCCATTCCGAGCCGAGGGTATCTATTTTAAAGGTGGCGCCGAGGTCTTGCTGGAGGCTGAGGAACCGGGATTGATTGTCAATGCGGTTATCGTTTTCCGAAAGGGGCAGGTTTTCCAAATTTTCGATGCGGTTGAAATTAGTAGCTGAAGACTCCGACCAGCCCATATTCACCCGACCGTCGTAGCTCAGGTTGAGCTTGTCATTGACATCGTGGTTGAGACCGAATCCGAGATAAGCCTGCCGGCCGGGCGTGCGCGTGCGGGCGCTTTGTTGCAGCGTGGAGTCGGGCGATAGGGTGCGGATGGAGTTGAGGTCTTCCACGCCGTCGCGGGTGCTGAAATTGCCGCTGAGGTAATAAGTGCTTTTGTTGTTGCTGTTGTTGAGGTTGAACCCGGCAAAGCGATTGCCGTAAACGCCTTGATTCATGCCCGCGTGAAAAGAACCGGTACGACCTATTTTCACGCCTTTTTTCAGCACCACATTCACGATGCCCCCCGATCCGGAGGCGTCGTATTTGGTGGAAGGCGTACGCAACACCTCAATTTGCTGAATGCTGCCGGGCGGCAGGCTGCGCAGGATGTTGGCGACGTCCTGCGTGCTCATGCGTTGTTCCCGGCCGTTGATAAACACTAAGGCCGGCGTGGCGCTGTTGAGGTAGATATTGCCGTCCTGATCTACAAAAAGGCCGGGCGTGCTTTCCAATATTTCTAAGGTGTTGGTACTGATGTTGGCCAGCGGTTCGGGGTCAATGATCATTTTGTCGTCTTCCTGCCGGATGAGGGGCCGGCGGGCGATCACCGTCACTTCGCCGAGCGAAACGGCTCCTTCTTCCAATTGAAATTCAAAGCGAGCATTGCCCGACTTTACGCTGATCGTTTTTTCCAAAGGCTTATACCCGATGTAGCTGATATTGACGCGGTAGGGTTTCTGCCCAGCCCGCTCAAACACCGCCACGCCCGACACATCCGTGGTATTGAATAACACGGCAGTCGTGTCGGCCACCTGAGTCAGTTGCACCGTAGCCCCGATGAGCGGCTCTTTTTGGCTGTCTTTTACAATGATTTGAAGGGATTGGCCTGCCCCGCGGGCGGCAAAAGCAATGAAAATACTCAACAGGAGAAGTGTACGCATGGCATGATTTTAAAAACGGGAACGTAACGAGAGGATGCCGTGCTTTGTTTCTTCCCCCTATTACCAATAACATTTAATTGTTATTGCTCGCTGTATCCCTTGTTTTGGCCACTTACAGCGAGCAATAGCGCGTCATTGCTCGCTCAATAATTCCCCAACGACAACATCACCATCGTACAGCCCGCTTTCGTTTCTATACCTTCGGCTTTCGCCAAATTCATCAACTCCGGGTTTTCCGTGCCGGGATTAAAAATGATGCGCTGCGGACGCAGGCCGAGGATGTAATCGTACAGCGGCGGTTGCAGTCGGGCGTTTAGATAGAGTGTAATCGTGTGAATACCTTCAGCGGGAGGCGTGCCTTTTTGAATGAGCACTTCCCCGATAGAACCGTCGCGAGCGCCGACAGCAACGACCTCGTGGCCCATGCTGCTGAGCTGCTCCACTACGGCGTAAGACATGCGGGTTTCGTCGGGCGATGCGCCGATGACTAAGGTTTTTTTCATAGTAATAACTTGCACAAGCTACGAGCTGTGAGCTACGAGCTATGAGTTTTTTCCAGTCGCTCGCAACTCGAAGCTCGCAGCTCGCAGCTACCTGATCACACCAGCAATCGAATCGGGTCTTCCAGCACACCTTTGAGGGTTTGCAGGAATTTGGCGCCCGTTGCGCCGTCCACTACCCGGTGATCGCAGGAGAGCGTGACGCGCATCATGTTGCCCACCACGATTTCGCCGTTTTTCACAATCGGTTTTTGTACGATGGAACCGACGGCGAGGATGCAGGAATCGGGCGGATTGATAATGGCCGTGAACTCCTCGATGTCGAACATGCCGAGGTTGGAAATGGTGAAGGTATTGCCCTGCATTTCTTCGGGTTGGAGCTTGCGGTCTTTGGCTTTGCCGGCCAGCGCCTTCACTTCGGTATTGATCTGCGACATAGTTTTCATGTCGGCATGGCGAATGACGGGCACGAGCAGCCCTTCGTCCACGGCTACGGCTACGCCGATGTGTATGTCGTGGTTGGTGCGTATTTTATCGCCGAGCCAGGAGGAATTGATGGCCGGATGCAGGCGCAGTGCGGTGGTGCAGGCTTTGATGACAAAATCGTTGAAGGAGATTTTGACCGGCGCTACTTCGTTGAGGCGGTCGCGCAGTTGCACGGTTTTATCCATATTGACTTCCACGGTGAGGTAGAAGTGCGGCGCGCTGAACTTGCTTTCGCCGAGGCGGCGGGCAATGGTTTTGCGCATCATGCTCACCGGACGATCTTCGAAGTTGGCTTCGCCGGCGCCAAAGTAGAACGGCGCTACCGAAGGGGCCGCAGCAGCGGGCGCAGCAGGCGCGGCAGGGGCCGGAGGTGCGGCAGGCGCAGCGGCAGGCGCGCTCTTTTGTCCTTCGATGAAGGCTTCCACATCGCGCTTCACGATGCGGCCCTGATCGCCGGAACCGGCCACCTGGGCTATGTCTATGCCGGTTTCTTTGGCTAC
This sequence comes from Saprospiraceae bacterium, assembly GCA_019638385.1. GTDB lineage: Bacteria > Bacteroidota > Bacteroidia > Chitinophagales > Saprospiraceae > UBA2329. The sequence continues at coordinate 400,918 of JAHBTW010000002.1, forward strand.
GCTTTTAGCTAAGGGAGAGGCTTTTACGCGGCTGTCTTCTTTTTCGGCAGCAGCGGGCGCAGGCGCGGCAGGAGCAGCAGCCGGCGTGGCCGGAGCGGCAGCTTCGGGAGCGGCGGCTTCGCTTTGACCGTTGGAGCCGCCCTTTGCCGCGGCGATGGCTGCTTTCCAGTCTTCGCCTTCTTTACCGATGACGCCGATGACGGCATTGATGGGCACAGGGCCTTCTTTTATGGCAATGTGGAGGATGACGCCCTCGGCCGGGCTGTCCAATTCCATCGTCGCTTTATCGGTTTCCACTTCGGCGAGGGTATCGCCCGGCTCCACGCGGTCGCCTTCTTTTTTGAGCCAGCCTACGATGTTGCCTTCAGTCATGGTGTCGCTCATGCGCGGCATAAAAATCACTTCTGCCATAATCCTTTTTATTTTTCCGGTCAAAGTTGGGTTTGGAACACTGCGTTCCGGTTACGGTTCGCAAAAATGCGACATTTTGCGGATTGTGGGCAGTCGGGGGGAAATTTTTCCCAATTACCGGCCGGTTGCTACGATTCTGACCGGCGCGATGTGCCTGTCGGGAAAAAACAGCACATACATACCGCCGGGCAGATTTTCCAACCCAATAGAGAACAACGCTCCCGGCGCGCGGCCCCGGCGCAAGAGCCGCCCCGACAAATCGCGCAATTCCCACAGCGCATCCGAGGCATCTGCCGGAAGGCTCACATGCACCACGTCCTGAGCCGGATTGGGAAAAACGCGGGCCTGAGCCGGTTCGGACTGCGGTTCTTCGGCCTTCACCACCAAAGGGTTGCCGTACATATCGGTGCGCACCAAAATGCCCTGAATGTCGTGCAGGGGCGGGCGAGCCTGATTGTACCCCCAAAGGAGGAGTTGCCCCGATGGCGCAGTCAGGATATGGTAAATCACTTCGGAGTTTCCCGCGCCATAGTGGCGCCACCAAACTATGTCGGCGTTTTCGTCAATTTTTAACAACAGCGCTTGATCGTTTACAATAGTATCAACAGAGACTTGGCCAACTGCAAAGAACCCTCCTCCCGGCGCCGCATCCATCTGGATGACATACACATGTCTTGAAATAACTACCTTTTTTTCCCAAAGAAACTCGCCCTCCGAAGAGAAGCGGAGGAACATGGGCGTCGTTCCGGGTTGACCGGGAATGAATTGCCCCTGGGCATAACCGCCGACCATGATACCGCCATCCTCGGCTAAAGCTATGCAATTTATATATTCATAATGAGCCGTATTGTGGCCGGCGGCCCAAAGTACATTTCCGTTCCCATCAATTTTTTCCAGATACAAATTGAAGTTTAAAACCGTGCTATGGTTTGTTCCCATCAACACAAACCCGCCGTCGGGAGTCGCTATCGCTTTGTAAGGTTGAAAAGCCGAACCGATGATATCCTCGTTTACCAACCATATCGTCTCCCCATCTTCGTTAATTTTCATATAAAAATGGTCTCGCCCGTTTTCCACCTCACCGAATCCGAACACAAGAAAGTTGCCGTCGGGAGCAGGAACGATGCCAGTTGCCCAACATTCGAAATGAGGCGCAGTGGGTCTGAATAGTTGTTTCCACACCACATTTCCGGCATCGTCTAAGCGCATCAAGAAACCAAAATTTCCCACCAGGGTACTCCCGTTGGCCGGCGCTTGATGTGAACCGACTGCGATGCAGCCTCCATCCGGCAGGGCCGCTACTCCCCGCACCGTTTCATGTCCTAAACTGCCGCCGTCCACGGCGTTGAGCCATATAGCCCGCCCTTGCGGGTCGGTTTTTATGATCCAGACGTCGTTGTGCGTTCTGTCGCTGTAACTGCTGGATATGCCCGCCAGAAAAGCGGAGCCATCGGGGGCGAGCGCCGCAGTAGTGCCAAAGTCATGATATCCTCCTCCGTAGCGCAGTATCTCCGGAGGATATTCATTGAAAGGGTCGTTCTGATTGGGAAACGTATGGGAAAAAGTATGACCGCCCTCCGATAAGTCGTAGGGGCCGGTCTGATCCAAAAAGGCTTTACCCTGAACAATGAACCGGCTGCTCACTCCGGCATCGGGAAACACACCGGCAGCAGACGCTATCCGAAACCGAAAGGTCGCATAAGCTCCCGGCTCTATTGGTTGGCCGAAAATGCTTACCCGCATTTCGCCAAATTCATCTAATCGAAGGCTGTACGACCCGTTGGAGGCTAAAGGTTGGAAGCTGGAAATGTCAAAATTAGAACTGAACGACAGTTGAAACGCCACATTCCCGACCGGAAAGTCAAAAGGGTTGCGCACTCTGGCGGTGAATTCCATCGGTTCGAGGTCGCCTATATATTTGTAAGAACCGAAACCGCGCGTAGCCTCTGCAATTTTATATGGAACGCCGGTGGAGTTGGGCGCCAGAAACGCGGCTACATGAGGAGCGCCCTCATCAAAACGCCAGGCATTGACCATGGCGATGGAGTGCAGGCCGTTGTCGCCAAGGCCGCATCCTTCCAGCGCAAAGGCCGGCCGGGAAGCATAAGGAAAGCCGGGGGTTTGTTCTAATTCCACCCGCCAGGTACGGCCGTCGGCAGGAAAAAAAAGTACCACGGGCGCCCCGCCTTCCGGCAAAGCCACCGCCGTCCAGTCAATGGAAATAAGATCGTCGGCCAGCACCCGATACCGCGTGGAAGCACTCGCTCCGCCCCCGCCTTCATTGCGGAGCGAAAACACGGCCTGAGCGCCATCGCACACGCCTTCCACGGCAAAGCGCGCACCCGCCCAGGGCAGTTCACACTCCAATGGAGCAAGCCGGGCCACCACACCATGCGTAGCGCCGAGCTGTACATCACATGCGGTCAATACCTTTACCTGTATGTTCTTTTGCTCCAGCCCGTTCATCGGCGGAATGGCAAATTCAACGGTATGGCCGCTTGCAACATAAGACTCGGAAGCGGAAACGATGCTCAGGGCCGGATCGAGACTGAGCGTGAGCGAAATATCTCCCGATTCGCCTAAGCCCCGGTTTTGTACCGTGACGGCAAAGTTGCTTTCTTCACAACGCAGCAGGTCGGGTTGGGTAATCCCCACTTCCGTGTCTGCGCAGCCCCCGTCAGCCGGTTGCACCAAAAATGTGAAGTAAGAAGTCGGATTCTCCTCATTGACGAAAAGCGTCAGATCGGGATTGCACAGGGTCCAGTTGCCCGCCGCCGGCAAGAGGACAAATTGGTTGGTCACCTGCTCTGTCGGCAGGGAAAATGTTCCATCGGCGCCGGTCACAAGCAAAGGGAAACCGGGATGTGTAGTTTGCACAAACCATCCCTTTGCGGGAGGTTCGTCCGGGTCGGCCTGGCAGTTGTTGTTGAGGTCAAATACAACGCGCCCTTCAATTTTGAAAGGGAAAGCATTTCCGTCGGGGTCAGTTCGGAGTAGCCACCCATCGGAGTTGCCGTTGCTATTGGCTCCTGCGGCCACACCCACTGCAAACAAAGAACCGTCCGCCAATTCCTGAGCGGCAAACAGGGTACGCGCGGCGTTGCTCTGCCGGTAGCGCTGTCTCCAATATTCAATACCATCCGGGCCGATTCGGGCCATAAAACCCTGAGACGGACTTAAAAAACCAACCGTTGTTTGAACGCCTGCAAGCAATATATCACCGTTTGACATTGGCGAAATGTCCATCGGAGTTTCCCAAAAGCCGGGAGAGCCATAAATTCTTTGCCACAGCAAATCCCCATGAGTGGAATATTTAAACACGCCGATATCTTGGCCATTGTTTGCACCGTGGGCTAACCAGATATTTCCTTCCGCATCTTGAAATGCGCCGAACGGTTGATAATCGAACCCACAGGATAGATCTGGACTTTCCCAGTATGCGCTCACCGTTTTCTGCCAAATGAGTGTGCCGTCGGGAGTGATTTTTCTAAGAAAAAAGCCCCGGAACCCGACAGCGCCGGTTCCGGCCCGGCCCAGCATCAGGAAGTTGCCGTCGGATGTGGGAAAAATCCGGCAGACGATCGTTTGGGACTGGACATTCACTTGTGTTCTCCATTGAAGCGCACCCGAAGCATCCACAAAAATAAGCGCGCCGCCGTTGGGGTTACTCGTATAATCTTGCCAGCCCGTCAGCAGAAATCCATTGCCGCTCGGCGTCGCGTCAAAGAGGGCCGTGGTTTGGGTATAGGATTGCTTCCATATCGGATCCCCCATGCTGTCGGCCATCATAAATATGCCGGATTTGGCGCCCCCGGAAAAACTGGCGCATTGCCTTCCGACTATAAAAATGGCGCCGCTTGCATCAACCCAAGTACGGTATCCATACCCATTCGCACCGGAGCCGGGCGGGGTTATTGTCTGTTCCCAGATCACATCTCTGTCCGGGGTCATTTTCACCAACCACACGCGGCTCAGCCCATTCACTGATTTGGCTCCAACGGCCAGGAGGTTGCCGTCGGGCAAAACGCGCACATGTGTCAGGTGGTCGTTGCCTTCGCCGCCTACAAAGGACTGTCCGGGTTGGGCGCACACCGGAGAAAGAAAGCTCAACAAAAGGAAGAAAAGGGTGTAATAATTTTTCATATCAAGAGAGTTGTTGGTGTAATATCGGGAAAAGCAATTCAGGGACTGATTACATTTCAGATGCATCGCCCGTTACAAAACTATTCCAAAAACAAAAGCAACACAGCATTAATCCCGCAAATGTAAGTTGCACATCAAAATAAAGTTGCAGGTACGTTGGGTGCATGGCGCAGCACAAAAGAGTATTTTTCAAATTCTTCGTAATATTGCCCTTGCAAATTTTTTTTTTCATCTTCAACGCGATTACACGCCATCTACATGAAAAACTTACGCTACTGTCTCCTCCTCCTCGGCGCCGTGCTTGCGCTCAACTTATCGGCACAAGACAAAGCCGACGAAACGCTCAACAAAGCCATCCGCAAACACGGACTGGAACAAAGCCAGGCAATGGATATTGCCGGCTGGCTCACCGATGTACACGGCCCGCGTCTCACCGGCTCGCCGCAACTCGACCGCGCTACCGAGTGGGTCGTAGCAACGCTCAAATCATGGGGCATGGAAAATGTGCATACCGAAGAGTGGGGGCCTTTCGGCAGAGGCTGGGAACTGAAGCGCTTTCACTTAGACTGCGACGCGCCCGTGCCCTTCCCCGTCATTGCATACCCCAAAGCCTGGTCGCCTTCTACCAAAGGCCGCATCACCGGCGAGGTGGTATATCTCGAAGCGGGCACGGAGGAAGAACTCGCTCCCTACAAAGGCCGGCTCAAAGGCAAATTTATACTCTTGGATACCATTCGCGATGTGACGCCCGAATTTGACGCGCAGGCCCGCCGCTACAACGCGGAAGACCTGCTCAAAATGGCCAATGCGCCCATGCCCACCCCGTTCGGATTCCGCAACTGGGGCAGCGGGCAGCGCTTCTCTACCCGGTTGTGGGAGTTCTTGTACGATGAGCAGCCCGCCGCCGTCATTGATCGCAATTTCAAAGGCGAACTCGGCACCGTATTTGCCACCGGCGCCCGCGCCCGCAAAGGCGCCGCCCGCGACAAAGACGCAGAGGTGCTGCCCCAACTCACCATGAGCGCCGAGCACTACAACCGAATTTTCCGGCTGGTGCGCAAAGGCATCACCGTGAAGCTCGGCATGGAAATGACCGTTGAATACTCCAACCCAAGCGGCATGTCGCGTAATATTATTGCCGAAATTCCGGGTACCGATCTCAAAGATGAGGTGGTCATTTTCGGCGCACACATTGACTCCTGGCACTGCGGCACCGGCGCTACCGACAACGCCGCCGGCTCCACGGCCATGATGGAAGCGGCCCGTATTTTGTTGGAAACCATTAAAGAAACCGGCGTTCGCCCGCGCCGCACCCTGCGCCTTGCGCTGTGGACGGGCGAAGAACAGGGCCTGCTCGGCTCCCGCGCTTATGTGCGCGATCACTTTGCCGATCTGGATTCGATGGGCAGCGTTGTGCGCTACAAACCGGCTCAGGAAAAGGTATCGGCCTATTACAACTTAGACAACGGCACGGGCAAAATTCGCGGCATCTACCTGCAAGGCAACCCGGCCGTACAGTCCATTTTCCGCGCATGGCTCGATCCGTTTAAAGACCTGGAGGCCAATACCATTACGCTGTCTAACACCGGCGGCACCGATCACCAATCGTTTGATCGCGTGGGCATTCCGGGCTTCCAGTTTATACAAGACCCGGTAGCCTACTCCACCCGCACTCACCACTCCAACATGGACAATCTCGACCACCTCATAGAGGACGACCTCAAGCAGGCCGCTACCATCATTGCTTCTTTTGTGATGCACACGGCCCAGCGCAAGGATATGCTGCCGCGCAAACCACGCGAAGAGGAAACGCCGGCGCGCGCGCCGAGCGGAGGGCGTTGATGGTGTAATTGGCAAAGGGCAAAGGGCAAATTGGGAAGCGACATCCCGATAGCCTCTTTCGAGAAAATTGGGAATGGGTAAAATCGGGATTTCGTTTCGATCAAACCCTCTGCTGCGGAGCGTTAATTGAAAAAAAAGCAAATGGCCACTAAAGAAGATTACATCAAAGCGGCCGAGCCGGCCCTGAATCGCTTGTTGGAGCGATATCCCAACCCGAAAGACGACCTCCATGTGTCGGACGTAGTGGACGAAGAGGGGCATCAATACGTCAACCTGGTACAGGAAGGCGGAGGGGTACTCGGCATTGCATTGTTGGGCTACACCTATGTGCTGGAGCAAATGGGCATCCGTTTCATGAAAATGGCCGGCACCAGCGCCGGCGCCATCAATACCATGATGCTGGCCGCACTGGGCGAAAAGCAGGAAATGAAATCGCTCAAAATCTTAGAATTGCTCAGCAGCAAGAACCTGTTCGATTTTGTGGACGGCGGAAAGCTCGTGCGTACATTGGTCAGAAACCTCATCACCTCTACCGGGTTTTTCAAACGCATCCTCATTTATTCAGCGCTTACCGGCGGCATTTTTGTGGCCTCTCTTTTTGCTGTTATCTTTCTGTTCGGACGAGCGCAGTACGGACCAGTTTTTTTAATATCCGCTGCATTGCTGTTACTCACTATCGGGATATTTGTTTTTTCCTTTTTTTGGAGCCGGGGGCGCAGCAAGGACTTCTCGCGCGCCGAGTTCGGCCTCAACCCGGGCAAAGATTTTTACGACTGGGTGAGCAACATCCTGCATAACAACGGTATAAAGAACTTAGCCGACCTGCGCCGCCACATCGAAAAAACTCCGCCCGGCGGCTTCAGACTTCGCCGTACAGACTGCCCGGAGGACCTCAGCGATCTCAACCAGCCTAAAATGGAAAATTTTCTGGTACTCGTCGCTTCCGATATTACCAATCAAATTAAGGTGGAATTCCCCCGCATGTGGAGCCTCTACTGGCCCGATGAGGAATCGGTCAATCCGGCCGGTTTTGTGCGGGCATCCATGGCAGTGCCGGTTTTTTTTCGGCCTTTTACCACCCCGCGTATTGAACCCAAAGATTTTGCGATTCGATGGAGCCTGATCGTGGGGCCGGACGGCGCAGCGCAGGTGGCGCCGCAGTCGCGTTTCTTAGACGGCGGCATCATTTCCAACTTTCCCATCAATGTATTTTACAATCCCACTGTAGCCGAACCCCGCCTGCCTACCTTCGGCGTGGTGCTGGAAGACTCCGACCCGCCCGTGCCCGCCGACGGATACAAGAATTTCTTCAGCTTCGTGGGCGCTATGTTCAGCACTCTGCGCTTTCACTACGACAAAGAATTCCTGATCAAACACGCCGATTTCAAAAAAACCATCGGCGAAATAGATGTGCGCGGCATCAACTGGCTCAACTTCAACCTCAGCAGCGAGGAAAAGATTGACCTCTTCCGCCGGGGCGCCGAAGCCGCTGCCGATTTTTTCCTTGGCAAGCAGGAAACGGTCGTTCCGAAACCCGCAGAGGAACCTTTGCCGGAAGCTGCGCCCCGCGATGCAAAACGCGAGCCGGAGAAGGGATTTGACTGGAATCAGTACAAGCGTTACCGCAATGTGCGCAAGCGGAGGATGGGGTTTTAAAGGCAAATTGGCAAAAGGCAAGGGGCAAATTTGCAACGGGCAAATTAGCGAAGGGTGATGCACCAAGCGACTTGTACTGAACTTGCACTGAGCACCGTCGAATAGTGATGCCCAAGTACAAAGCCGAAGTGCTTGTCGAAGCAAAGCCGCAGTGCACCCGATGTAATTACTCCAGCCCGAAAGCCCGGCGGATCTCGTCCACCATATCCAATTTTTCCCAGGTAAAGGTTTCTACTTCCATTACTTTGCGCTCTCCGGAGCCGTTGAAAAACGTAACGGTTTTCAGTTCGGGGCTGCGTCCCATGTGGCCGTAGGCGGCACTTTCGGAGTAGATGGGCGTGCGCAGTTTGAGGCGCTTTTCAATGGCGTACGGACGCATATCGAACAGTTCGGTCACTTTCTGAGCGATTTCGCTGTCAGACATTTTCACCTTGGCCGTGCCGTAGGTTTGCACATATATATTGGTGGGTTTGGCCACGCCGATGGCATACGACACCTGCACGAGTACTTCGTTGCATACGCCGGCGGCCACTAAATTTTTGGCAATGTGGCGGGTAGCATACGCGCCGGAACGGTCCACTTTGGAAGGGTCTTTGCCGGAGAATGCGCCGCCGCCGTGCGCGCCTTTACCGCCGTAAGTATCCACGATGATTTTGCGGCCGGTGAGGCCGGTGTCGCCGTGTGGTCCGCCGATAACAAACTTGCCGGTAGGGTTGATATGGTATATGATCTGATCGTTGAACAGCTTTTGGATACGGGGATTGAGCTTGGCTTTTACCCTGGGTATCACAATATTGATGACGTCTTCGCGGATTTTGGCCAACATCTCCTCCTCGCCGGTGAAGTCATCGTGCTGGGTGGATACCACAATGGCATCAATGCGGACAGGCTGATGATCGTCCTGATATTCTATGGTCACCTGCGATTTGGAATCGGGGCGCAGATAAGTCATTTCTTTGCCTTCGCGGCGAATGGCGGCCAGTTCGAGCAGGATGCGGTGAGCGAGATCGAGCGCGAGGGGCATATAGTTGTCGGTTTCGTTGGTGGCGTAGCCGAACATCATGCCCTGATCGCCGGCCCCTTGATCTTCGGGATTGGCGCGCTCCACGCCGCGCGCAATGTCGGCGGATTGTTCGTGAATTGCGGACAGCACGCCGCAGGAGTTGGCCTCAAACATATATTCGGAGCGGGTGTAGCCGATGCGGCGAATGACGTCGCGGGCAATTTGCTGCACATCAAGATACACCTGTGAGCGCACCTCGCCGGCCAGCACAACCTGCCCCGTGGTGACGAGCGTTTCAACGGCTACTTTTGAATTGGGATCAAAAGCCAGAAAATGATCCACTAAAGCATCGGAGATTTGATCGGAAACCTTGTCGGGGTGCCCCTCGGAAACCGATTCGGAAGTAAAGAGATATGGCATTGTATATCAGTGTTTAATAAAATTGCCTCTACTGAGGCGGCGCAAAAATAGAGTTTTTGCCCATTTTTTGCTACTGTCGTTGCTTCTGTATCGCTTTTTCGCAGGAAAGAACGATTGCCTTTTGATTTACTACCTTCGCCTTTCCTGCTGCAAGGCTACTTTATCGCGCTGCATCCGACTACCGATTATGACAGAACACCACACCGATATATGTATAGTAGGCGCCGGGCCGGGCGGAGCGGCGGCAGCGCTGAAACTCAGCTATCTCGGCATTCCCTGTATCCTCGCTGATAAGGCCCGCTTCCCGCGCGACAAGGTGTGCGGTGATGCCGTGAGTGGAAAAGTGACCACCCTGCTCCATCGTTTGGACCCCGAAATGCTCCGGCGCTTCGACGCCCTGCCCAAACACACCGGCGTATGGGGCATTCGCTTTGTGGCGCCCAATGCTAAAATATTGGACATCCCCTTCGGCGGAGGTCTCATGCCGGAAGCGGCCTCCTCGCCGGGATATGTGTGCCGGCGATTAGATTTTGACAATTTCCTCATAGACGAGGTGAAACGCCGCGACAACATCCTGTTTTTGCCGGAAACGGAAATCAAACACTACGAAAAAACCGAGACCGATTATCGCATATCCGACCGCGAGCACAGCCTGCGCATTTCCTGCCGCCTGCTGCTCGTAGCCGACGGGGCGCACTCGGCGTTCAGTCGCAAAAACGCCGGATTAGAACTGGACCCCGCCCACCATGCCGGTTCGGTGCGCGCTTATTTTCGCAATGTAGGCGGCATGCACGAGCGCGGCTTTATTGAGTTGCACTTTCTGCGCCCCATCCTGCCCGGCTACCTGTGGATATTTCCGCTGCCCGATGGTCGGGCCAACGTCGGTCTCGGCATTCGCAGCGATGTCATCAGCAAAAAGCGGTTCAACCTGCGCAAAACCTTCCACGAGCTATTGGACAACTACCCCGGCCTGCGCGAGCGCTTTGTCCATGCCGAAATGGAAGGCCCGTTGGAAGGCTACGGCCTGCCGCTCGGATCTAAGCCGCGCCCCATCTCCGGCGAGGGTTATATGCTGCTCGGCGATGCCGGCCACCTCATAGACCCGCTCACCGGCGAAGGCATCGGCAATGCGTTTTACAGCGGCATCATCGCAGCGGAGCAGGCACAAAAGTGCTTGGCCGCCGATGATTTCTCTGCTGCATTCCTAACCGATTACGACAAACGGGTGGCGCGGGTACTCGGCTCAGAGATGCAGCTCAGTTACCGCTTGCAGCGCATGTTGGCGTATCCGGCGGTGGCCGCGTTTCTGGCCAATGTCATTGCCGGCAATGCGCGCATCATTGCGGCGTTTACCCGCATGTACACCGATTTCGAGCTGCGCCTGCAATTGGTAAACCCGCTTTTTTGGTTCAAAATGATGTGGAAGAAGAAAAGCTAAGTTAAGGCTTCGTTACACCCGGTTAAAGTCTGTTAAACATAGGGTTGAATGCCGAAAGTCATTTTCTTTTGCACTCGAAATGCAGTAAATTGCTGCTATTCGGGAATAGTCCCGGTTTATCTCAATCATCAACCCAAAGAGCTATGAAACGGATTCTCATTATCGCCCTTTCTTTTTCAATCATGGCGCTCGGCGCCACCCTCAGCGCACAATCGCAGGAAGAACTCTGGCAACAGTTGCTGGAGGATGATCGCGCCAACATAGAGGCGCTGGCCTTGTACCCGGAGGATACCCGCCTGCACGTTTTGGAAGCCGCCAAATACCCGGAGGCGCTGATTCGACTGCAAACGATGCAATCGCGTACGCAGGCAGCGTTTCGCACCCTCGTGGAGGCTTATCCCGATGCCGTGCAGCGCAAAGTGTGGGACCTCACCCGTTACCCCGGCCTCATTGAACGCTTGGTGGGCGAGGGCCGCGGCTCGCGGGCTGCCGTTCGGCAAATTTTGCAGGACTATCCCGTGGAAGCCCACGAAACCGCGCTCGATATGAGCGATGAGCAATTCGGGCTGCTGGCGCGCATTGATGACCTTGAGCGCAATGCCGATGCGGATTTTCGCCGCTTCGTTGCGGATTATCCCGAACGCGGCCAGGCCGCATTGCGTGCATTGGTTGAGTTGCCCGAAGTGCTTACCATCCTCACAGAAAATGTAAAAACCACCGTGATGCTCGGCGATCTTTACAAAAGAGACCCGTACAACACCCTGCAACGGTTCAACAGCCTCAACTTAGAAGTGGCACGCGAACGCGCACGCGAACTCGAAAGCTGGAAACAGAGCTTGGAGAATGACCCCGAAGCGCGCCGCGAACTCGAACAGTCGACTCAGGCTTATGCCAAAGAATATGGCTACGATGACGCTTCTTACAACTACGCTCCAGTGGAAAGACCGCAGCGCGTCATCGTCGAGCACCACTACTACCACCCCTACCGCTACTGGTTCGGCTACCCTTACTGGTATGCTTACCCGCGCTGGCGCCCGACACCTTTCTGGTACGACTACGGCTTTTACGCCCGGCCCGGCGGCGGCGTCGTGGTATTCGGCTTTCCAAGCCGCTACTTTGTCAACTGGTACTACCGACGCCCCTACAACGTCTATCGCTACCCGCGTGTGTGCAATCGCTTTGCCGACTTCTATTATGGCCATCGGCGCTCTTCCACTACCATCGTAATCGGAGTAGAGCAGTGGAAACGTCGCAACGCCGCCGTGGTGAGCGACGCATGGCTCTCTGACAGAAACGGGCGGATAGATCGCCTGCGGGAATTTGGCCAGATGGAAGAAGCACGCGAACGATACAACAAGGAAAACCCCGGCAGGCAGTTGCCGCAACGGGACTTTGTCGCCCAAAACGTACGCGAGTACCCGCGCCTCAATGAGCGCTTGCCCGATCCGGCGCCGCGCACCGAACCGCAAAGGGATGCCGTGAGACCGGAACCGCGCACCGACACACCCCGCACGCAACAGCCCTTAGAAAGACCGCGTACGGAACCCGTACGGGAAACGCCGCGCACACAACAACCCGTAGAAAGGCCGCGCACAGAGCCGGTACGGGAAACGCCTCGCACACAACAGCCCGTAGAACGGCCGCGCACAGAACCGGTGAGGGAAACGCCCCGCACGCAGCCCCCTGCTGAAAAGCCGCGCACTGAAGTCCGTAAAGAAGCTCCGCGCACACAACCGACAGTAGAAAAACCGCGCACCGAGCCGCAACGCACGCAGCCCCCTGCTGAAAAACCGCGTACTGAAGTCCGTAAAGAAGCTCCGCGCACACAACCGACAGTAGAAAAACCGCGCACCGAGCCGCAACGCACGCAGCCCCCTGCTGAAAAACCGCGTACTGAAGTCCGTAAGGAAGCTCCGGCTCGCACGGCTGCACCGGCCGCGAAGCCTGCCGAAAAAACGAAGAGAGGTAATTAAGCATCCAAAATAGTACTACACGAGGGAGGCGAGATCAAAAGCGCCTCCCTTTTGCATTACATAACCGAAGGCAGAGGCGGTACCATCCGTTTTGAAAACGACCTGACCGCTTTCAACTTGTGGTGGGAATACGCGACGAGTCCCGCGCTCGTTCTTATCGGCATTCCTTCGGAAAAGCATTGGGAGGCATCCACAAAATTATCCATTGAACAACGGGCGGATGTGCTCCGCTTCATCGGCGAACAAGTTGTAGCCGATCATGCATCCGGGAGCGGCAGTTTCGTATATGACGATCAAATCATGACTATTTATAAGCAATAGCGGTTACCACTCGTAGCGCTTCTTCTCCTCTAAAAGCGTTTTATCCGAACCGGAGGTTTGGAAAAAAGTAGTGGCGCCGGTTCGGGTATTTTTGTACCCGGGCACATACACATCGAAGTGCAGGTGCGGCGCCGAACTCCAACCGGTATTGCCGCTATAACCGATGACTTGTCCTTTTTTCACCTTGTCGCCCTCTTTCACAGCGCTACCGCGATGCCGCAGGTGCGCATAGTTGGCAATGCTACCGTCGGGGTGATAAATGAGCACAAAATTGCCATGCTCTTTACAGGATGCAGATGCGCAGCCCCGGTTGGAGTCTTGTTTCACCTTAATAACAACCCCCTCGCGGGCGGCGCAAATCGGTGTACCCTCCGGCATGACGAAGTCTATGGCTTTTTCTCCTTTGTGGCTGTAAGCGCCGTTGTAGCCCTGCCCGATGAAAAAAGATTTTCCTTTCTCGTAAGGGAGCTGATACACATAATCGTCGTCATGCCGGGCATTGTCGGCATCTCCGAAGGCGTAATTATAGTTGTAGCGGTAGCTCCATCTCGCATTGAGTTTAGGTTCAATGCTCACCAACCTGATTCTTGCCCGAGCGGGCACAACCATCCGAATGGGCAGCGGGCGATCGGCGCTTGCATTGTTCATTTCCAACTCAAAATCAACCGTGTAGGGACAAAACCACGAATTTTCGATAAAAAGAATGGTCGTCGAGCCGATTTTTTCTTCTGTTATATGGATGTGGTCCTGAGCGGAAAGCGCGGTAGCAGAAGCGATGGCGATAAAAACAGCGATAGAAAGTTTCATCATAGTATTGTATTGGCTTTAAGGTTGACGGCTGGTAATTTCCGGCGAATAACGCCGGGGGAATGCCGGGAATTGTCCCTCCATCCAAAACGAAACAGAGCCGTTTGACGGGCTTCCGGTCAAACGGCTCTGATGTCACGATATAACTTGTGATCTTACAATCTATTTGATGAACTCCCGGATCAGTTTCCTGTCTTGTAAACGATTTCGGAGTTGCCACGGCGATAAGCGCCTTCATTGTTCACAGTGCTGCTAACCGTATTTCCTACTTTATCGTTGTTTTCGGAAAAAACGCAGGTAGCATAGTCAATATCTGCATCGCAGATGCCGTCGTATTCGCGGTTGTTATAGACGCTGCTGCCGCGCACATAAGAAAGATTGCGGGTAAAAATGGTGTGCGCAATCACGGGGCGCGATTCGCCGCCTTCAGCCAGATTAATCATACCGGCGCCGTAAGATGCTTCATTCTCTTCAAACAGGCAGTTGGTGATAACCGGAGAAGAGATGCCGAAGCTGCCGTTGTTAAACATCGCACCGCCGTCTAAGTCGGCATGGTTGTTGACGAACTGGCAATTTTCCAATCGCGGGCTGGCTACGCCGTTCTTTGCGATGTTGTACATGCCTGCGCCGTCGCGACCGTAGTTGTTTACAAAAAGGCAATTGCGGATGGAAGGATTGGAGTACCCGTCGGAACCGTCGTTGTACCAACCTGCGCCGCTGCGGCGTGGGTTACCTTTGATGCCGGTACCGTTGGCTGTGCCGGCTGTGATGACGAAGCCGTCTAAGATGGTAGCCGAGCTAACATTTCGGGTATAAACTACAGAGTAGGAATTGTCGTCAAGAGAAGGAGAACCGATCTCACCGCTGAGAACAGTGAGGTTGTTGCGCCAATCGCGTTGGCTGGGAGAAGTTTCATGACCGGCAAATCCGCCGATCAGCACTACGCCGTCAGGAATGTTGAAGGAGGCATTGCGGTCGCCGGTGCGAGTGGGCGTGTATTTGCCCATAGCCACCCATATCTGGGCGCCGCTGCGCTGTTGTGCCAGTTGAATGGCTTCCTGAAGGTCGCCCAATGCATTGTTCCAGGAAGAGCCGTTGCCGGTTGCGCCATGTTGCACGAAAATTTGCGCCTGCGCCGGAAGGGCGAAGCACAAGATCGTTAGTACGGTAAGTAAATTTGTCTGTTTCACGCTATCTCGTTTTGAAGTCGGTTCGAATCAAAACCCTTCGAAAACAGCAGGTACAATGAGATACCCGACCCGCCCAAAAGGGGCCAAACGAGATGTTGCAAAATTTGGACAGAGCTTTCGCTCTTTTTTCAAAACATAGGAATGGTGCAAATATAGAGGATTTACTCAATCGTATGCAAGTGCCTGCGAAAGATTTTTATAGATTTCCCCGCAACAATGCCGGAACGGTACGGAATGGGCAGGAAGCGGTAGTGAAAGGGTGGGGTAATATTGCGGCAATAACCGTCAAAATATCTGCCATGTATGAAGTAGCAGCTACACTGCGGTCGGAGACCACCGCACTGTGCCGCATCGAATTTACGCTATTATCATTATTTTTGATTAGTGAGCGACAAACACCATCCTTTTTTAACAGCAAAGCCCTGTCTTCTCAAAATTTAACACTCCCCCTCCACCCATTCCTCTATGTATTTTTTACTTTTGTCAAAACACTTTGAAAAACACACTCCTGCTGCGGCATCGCTTTTTCATTGATAAAGCCATAGACCTTATGACACGTTCAACTTTTTTACACAAAACCTTGCTGCTCGTCACAGCCGCCACCGCGTTTGCTTCGGGCACAATGATCACTGTTCAATCAATTGATAGTGAACGACTTACACACACGCATCGTTACTGGCGTTAAATCGGGTCTTGCCCCGGCTGCTATAGCCAAAGCTTCTTTCGTTCACAGCAGTTTAGATATTGCACCGGGCAGTACTCTTTCCCTTTGTGTGCAATTGGATGAAGCAGCCACGTCCATTTCATCTGTGGCCATAACACTTGCTAGCAGCCGAATGCCTCACTTTCCTGATTTTGGATGGGACACGCTTCAGTTCCAGCCGGGACAGACCCTGCGCTGTATGGACCTGGCCGTATCTTTCATCCTTCAATCAAAAGTGTACGATTTTATACTCACAGAACCGGATGGTATCCAAATTGGAGAAACCGATACAATGCTGGTTTTCGTGGACAAGGACTTATGGACGGCTCCAGAAAACTTCACTTCACACCCCTGTTCACAAACGATTATGGCGAATTTTGATTTTGAAAATTTTTCTGAGTTGCATCTCAATAGCTATTTTTCGCAGGTTACCTTGCCCGCCGGTTCGCCCATGGAGGTATGCGATCCCCTGCCGTTGATATTTTGGAATTCGCCCGGAAACTCACCCGGCATAATGGCGGAACCCGGTTCCAGTCCCTCCAACAATGTGGCATATATGGCAGGCAATGTAGTAGATAACTTTGTAATCATCAACGGAGATACGGTTGGCAGGTCCAACCCGGAGTCGATATTTGTACCATTGTGCAAACCCTTATTGCCTGGTTGTGACTATACAATCACGTTCAGGTATAGAAGAGATAATCCGTCTGCAGAAAGCGGGTTGATTCAAATTTACGGAACCAACCCTTATCCCTGTGAAATTCCGTTTCCGGCCGATTGTGACGACCCGCCCTCCATAGGCGGCTATCATTGTTTGGAGGCCGGAGTAGAGGTAGATAATGACTCTTGGCAAACCTATACACTTAGCGTAACGCAGACACAATTGCCCGAACCGGTTCATTTTCTGGTGATTGCGAACAACACCTTGGTGTTCGGACCTGCTCCACCCCCTCCTGCGGTTGTCGGAGCAGATATATATGTGGACGATATAGAGGTGACGCGCGTCTGCAATCCCTTTGCCTGCGCCTGCGAAGAGCCGGGACAGCCTGCTGTAAATATTCATAGCGCCGACTATGACGGAGCAATACCGCTAAGCCAGTTGGTTGCACAAAACATATTGCCCGCCGAATCCGCTGCAAACTATTGTATAGCCGTCAACGGACGGCTGCTGGCGGATATTGACTACAGCTTTTTTTCTTCTAATTTCCGTATGCAACCCGAAGCGGATATAATAGTTAATCCCGGCGTTGAGCTACAGTTTGAAGACTCTGACTTGTCGGCATGCCACCAAATGTGGAAAGGGGTATTTGTACACAACGGAGGCCGCCTGGTAATGACCGGCAGCAAAGTGAGCGATGCACAGTATGCGGTTTATGTACAATCAGCGCCAAATTCCAGCTCACTTCCGACGGATGTATTACTCAACAACAACCGCTTTGACAACAATTTTGTGGGTCTCTATGCTGATGGAGCAGTCTGGGGCGACCTCAAAGTCCAGTCCAATCACTTTTTGCAGTCGGCTGCCGATCTCCTGACGCCCTATTCGGGGCAAAGCAGCGCTTCGGAAAACCTGCCCGACCAAAATCAAAAGTCACTGGCCGGCATCGTTGTCAGCGATATAGGTGTTTTGTCGAGTCGGTTCAATACGTTTGAAGGGCTTACTTCGGGTATTGTGAGCCGGCGCAATGCAATTGTATCATGGGACGACCGGTTCGAAGAAATCAGAAGCCACAATAGCTATTATCCCGACTGGGAGGCGCGCGGCGTTGGCCTGAGCAGTTATGCCAACGGCGCTCAAACAGTTAGCGTTCGGCGCGGTTACTTTGAAGACTGTACGGCAGGGATTGCATCCTTTGATGCTCGTTTCACCGCTATCGGGAATGTAATGCACGATGTGCAGTCGGGTATTTTTGCGCTGTCGAATTTCCCGACACAGGCTGTTTTGACAGAGAACCGGATTGAAGATGCTCAGGCCGGCATAGTATTGGCTTATACCCATTTGAGCGGGGCTGTATCGCTTAACGAAAACTATGTCAGTACCCAGGCTGATGCTACCGGCGCGGGCATTCGGCTGTTGGCCGGCAAAGCGCCCACTCAATTGAATGCAAACACGGTAGATGTGAAAAAATCCGGCAATGGCATATCGGCGTTGAGCACCAGCCGGATTACCCTATATGACAACACGGTGAATCTGGAGGACCCCACGCTCGCTCGTTCCGGCATCATCCTTGAGGGTGTCACACAATCACTGCTGGAAACCAACACCGTACTCGGCAGCGGCGCCACCGGCGCCGGCAATATCGCCCTGCGCATTGCCTCCTCCCCCGGCAATGTGTATTGCTGCAATACCTTAGACAATACCCGCCTCGGTGCCTATGTCACCGGTGGCAGCCTCGCTACCGACAACTTCCGGGGCACCCACTTCAGCAACCACGCCATCAGCCTGCTGCTGCCGGATGTAAATGCTATTTTGGGTTCGCAGACGCATACGCAGAACTGCTGGGGAGCAAATGCCGGAGCGGCGGTGTATGGGATGGATCTGAGCAACCCGGTGCCGTTGGTGCATGCACAAGAATACCCCTTCACCGTTGATCCAAACCCGGAAGGCAATGAATGTTTCTTGCCGGAGGAGCACGCTCCGATGGGGTGGTTTGAAGTGATAACAGACTCCGACCCCGTGAATGCCTGTGATGTTGAGGTGTGCATACTTGATATGTTTGCCCCAGAATCGGATGACGTGAAGCGCATTGCCATAGGCGACACAACCACAGCTCCGGCGGTAATGTGGGAAATGCAGCGCTACATTTATGAGCGGCTCCAGGGGGAAACAGTGCAGAATGCGTCCATTCTCGCCTTCCTGGCACAGGCGGATACCAGTTCGATAGGCGCTTTTTATACAGTCAGCCGGGGCATTTTGGAACTCTTTACTTCGGACAGCATTGCGGCAGCGCAATTGCGCGCCAACCTCGAATCAGCAGGAGAGAAGTTGGACAGCATCCTGTGGATTGACGGGTTGCTTGCTGAAGCGGACAGCATGGAGGCTGCATCCCTGCGGAGCCAAAGGGGCATCCTGGTGGATGCGCTCTTCGATTTGGAAGAGGAAAGCCTCAGTCTTGCCGAAGCAATATCCGACTACATTTCTGATGAAGCCGGTAAACTCCTCTCTCAAAACGACAGCATTGCAGTGACGGAAATTTACGAAATCAATGAAAAAGGTGTCAACGACATCTATTTGCATTGGCTTAGTACCGCCTTCGGTGCTTTAGACAGCGTCGAAATGGCTGCTCTGACAGCAATTGCGGAACAATGTCCCTTTGAGGGTGGCAATGCGGTATATCGCGCCCGTGCATTTTTGGCAGCCCTGACACAGGAGTTTGTAAGTTATAACGACAGCCTGTTGTGCGCACCGACAGAATTGCTTATTATTCATTCAGAGTCAGGAGCGCTGTTACAAACTGCAAAGGACGAAGTGGAGCTTCGCATTTTCCCTAATCCGGCGCAAAATGAGATCAGTATCACATGGGGTACAAGCAAAGAGGCATCCGGTATGCTCTCAGTGTATGATGTGTTTGGCAGACAAGTACTACAGCAGGTACTTGGCGAAGGCGCCAATACCCATACATTGAACATCCGCGACTTACCCGATGGATTGTATTTCTTCCGCATTCGGTTCCAAGATTGGGATGCTGTCAGAAAAATCATTGTAACCCGGTAATTCTATTTTTTAACCAAGGGGTATTTCTTTCGAGAAAGAAATACCCCTTCATTTTTTTGAAACATGAAATGGATATATATCGCCCTTTTCAACATCACACTGGTTTTCTCTATTGAAGCTCAAAAGCACGATTACCAGTGGCTATTGGGGCAGCTCAGCCAAACCAATATCACGCATTCAGGCACAACCATTGATTTTAATGTTATACCGTACGATATTTACCACGAATTCAGAGGTATGCACTTCCGTCAAGCCAACACCAGCATGTGCGACACCGCCGGCAACCTGCTGTTTTACACCAACGGCATCTACATCGCCAATGTGCTGCATGAGCCGATGGAGAATGGGGAGGGCTTGGCTGCCGGGCCGGCGGGCGTACACAACCAAGGTACTTATGGATACATTTTGGATCAAGGGGTTATGGCATTGCCTTGGCCTGAACAGGATAGTTTGTATTGCGTAATCCTGATGGATAAAGAGGCAACGCCAAGTCAAAATTCATTTCAATCTTCTAATGTTTATTTTGCTGTAGTTAATATGAATAAAAATAATGGACTTGGGACAGTCACAAAAAAAAATGAAATATTAATTTCGGATGCATTAAATATGGGGAAATTAACTGCTGTAAAGCATTCCAATGGCAGGGACTGGTGGGTTTTATCGAGAAGGTATGATACTAATCAGTACTATAAGATCATGCTGACACCAGGAGGATTTAATGTCTCTAATGTACAGGTCATCGGTTCGGCAATACCATCTCAATCCATCGGCCAAGCTGTATTTTCCCCAGACGGAACAAAACACGCCAGCGTACATTTGACAGGAGGAGCCGGCGACCCCATCTACGTCAGCATCTTCGACTTCGACCGCTGCAGCGGGGAGCTGAGCAACCCAGTGCAATTCACCTACGCCGACACCGCGTGGTGTGGGGGCATTGCCATTTCGCCCAACAGCCGCTTCCTGTATGTCTCGTCTTTCCGCTATGTCTATCAATACGACCTTCATGCTGCGGACATTGAAGCCTCGCGCATCACAGTAGCCGAATGGGACGGTTTTCACGACCCTCTGCACCCGGCATTGGCCACTACCTTTTATTTGGCGCAATTGGGGCCGGATGGCAAAATATACATCAACAGCAACACGAGTACGCGCTACCTGCACGTCATCAATCATCCCGATTCGCTCGGTCTTGCCTGCGATGTCTGTCAACATTGCGTGGAACTACCCACCTTCAATTCCTTCTCGCTCCCCAACTTCCCCAACTACCGCCTCCATCACTTAGAAGGCAGCCCCTGCGACACCCTGCGGCAGCCGCCGATGGCGGAGTGGGTACATGAGCCGCTGGGGTTGGAAATAGGCTTCCAGGATGCCAGCTTTCACGATATCCGCGCCTGGTACTGGAGCTTTGGTGATGGAGCGGTGGATACTGTGCCCAATCCGGTGCATAGCTATGCGGCAGAGGGGGTATATAACGTATGCCTTGCGGTGAGCAATCCGCGTGGGGTGGATACGCTGTGCCGGGAGCTGCAGGTGTTGGTGAGTAGCGCAGGCGCGGCGGCGGGCAGTGGCCTGCGGATGGAAGTGTGGCCCAATCCTGTGCCGCCCGGTGTGCCGGCTACCTTGATGGCGGAGGGCATTGCCGCCTCTGAGGTCGGCATCACGCTGCGCGACGCTTTGGGGCGTACGGTGTGGCAGCAGTCGGCACAGGTAGTGAACGGCCGCATCCGGCAGGACTTGGATGTGAGCGGTTTGGCGGCGGGGGTGTATTTTGTGGAGTTGGTTTCAGACGAAGGGATGCACCTGAGCGGCGGGAAGTTGGTCATTGTACATTGAGCATCGGTCATTGAACATTTTTGAAATGTGCAATTTTCAATGTGCAAGTGCCGCCCCTAACCCAAACCCCACATACTTGATCGTCTTCCCTTCTGAGAGGTGCATGTTTTCGTAAAAGGTCTTCAGCGCCAGTTCGGGGAGCGGCAGTGGGCCGGCATAGATGTCGGCATTTTGAGTGAGAATGCGGGCGCCGGGGAAGGTAGCTAAGGTCTCTAAGGTAAATTCGTATAGTTCCGGGGAGTCGGTTTTGAGGTGTACCGTGCCGCCGGTGGCGAGCAGGCGGCGGTAGGCTTCCAGAAAGCGAGGGCTTGTGAGCCGGCGATTGACTTTACTATCCCGTAGGAAAGGGTCGGGAAAAGTGATCCAAATTTCGCTCACTTCTCCCGGCCCGATAAAGCGCTCAATGAGTTCGATACGCGTGCGCAGGAAGGCGGCATTCGTCAGGTTTTCCTGCAATGCCATGTTGGCGCCTTTCCATATCCGCGCCCCTTTGATGTCCACTCCGATGAAATTGCGATGCGGGTACAGCCGGGCCAGCCCCAGGGTGTATTCGCCCCGGCCGCAAGCCAGTTCGAGCGTGATGGGCCGGTCGTTGCCGAAATGCCGGGCCGCCCAGTGCCCCGCCATATCTACTGCCGTACCGCCCGGCGCGCTGAGCACCGGCCGCTTGGCGTCAAAGTTTTCATACACATTGGGAAACTCCGACAATTCGGCAAACTTCTGCAGCTTGTTTCTTTTTCTCATTTCACGGTAAATTCAGTTGTGGGTTGTGAGTTGTGGGTTATGAGTCTCACAACACATAACTCACAACTCACTGCGTCTCCCGACGGTTTTTCACATGCTTGTCCAACCACTGATCCATTTCCCAGAGGCAATGCAGCACCGACTCCCGCGCGCGATAGCCGTGGCTCTCGGCCGGCAATACGACATACCGGGCCGTAGCGCCGTGGCCTTTCAGCGCAGCGTAGAAGCGCTCGCTTTGAATGGGAAAGGTACCGGAGTTGTTGTCGGCTTCGCCGTGAATGAGCAGGATGGGCGTTTTGATTTTATCGGCAAAATTGAACGGCGAGAGGTTGTAATACACCTCCGGCGCCTGCCAGTAGGTGCGCTCTTCCGCCTGAAAACCGAACGGCGTGAGGGTGCGGTTGTAGGCCCCGCTGCGAGCAATACCGGCGGCAAACAAGTCGGTGTGCGCCAACAGGTTCGCCGTCATAAAGGCGCCGTAAGAATGCCCGCCCACAGCAATGCGGCGGCGGTCGGCTACGCCCATTCCCACCAGTGCATTGATGGCGGCTTCGGCATTGTCGCGCAATTGCGCCACAAAGGTCTCGTTCGGTTCGGCATCTCCTTCGCCGATAATGGGCATACTGAAATCGTCAAATACGGCATAGCCCTGCGTGAGCCAGTACAGCGGCGAGCCCCAGTTGAGCCGGATAAACTGGTACGGCGATCCGCTCACCTGCCCTGCGGCATCAGCGCTTTTGAACTCGCGCGGATAAGCCCACATCAGCATTGGCAAGGGGCCGTCTTTTTGTTTGTCGTAGCCGGCGGGCAAGTAGAGCGTACCGGTCATTTCCACGCCGTCGGCGCGTTTGTAGCGAGTCAATTCCTTTTTTGCGCCGGAGAGCGCTTCATAGGGATTGGCAAAATTGGTGAGCGGTTTGAGGTCGGCGTTATTGAGGTTGCGCAAATAGTAGTTGGGCGGTTCCGTTGCCGACTCGCGGCGGGTGATGAGCACGCCTTTTGCCAAATCCACAAAAGCGACCGGAGACTCGTAATACGGCGCTTCCGAACGCCACAACCGGGTTGTTTTTTTGGTACTGCGCTCCATGCGGTCAATGAAGGGCCGGTTGCCTTCCGGCGATGCGCCCTGCCCGGCGAGATAAAACGTTTTGCCTTTGTCGGGCGTGAGCAATACCGAACGGCCGTATTTATTGAGTTCGGTCACAAAACTGCCGGGATCGTTGTAGCGGTCTTCGGTAGAGCGATCGAAAAGCACTTCTTTTCCGGCAGCGTCATTAGCAGGCTGCCAGGCACTCGTGATTTGTTGGCGACTTTGCCACCAACCTTCATAAGCCAGCGCCAGGTTGTCGCTGCCCCAACTCACACCCCGGTACCGGAGGCTAAAGGAGATGCCCTCTTTGGGTTGCCCACTGAACGGTGCATCCAAGTAGAACATTTTATCGCGCACGGCGGCTTCCTTGCGGGGATTGCCCTCGTCCTGCGCTTCTACCCAATACAGGGAAGCGGGCGCATCTGATCGCCAGGAAAAACTGCGCGGCCCGGTAGGCACGGCGTCGAAGCCCTGCGGCAGATTGTCCATCAACGGTTTTTCCACAATCACTTTTACCGACTGGCCCTGAAGGTTCCACACGGCCGTTTGCTGCGGAAAACGAGCATAAGGCACGATGTACGAGAAGGGCTTTTTCAAAGTGGTGACGAGCAGATAATTGCCATCGGGCGAAGTGCTGAAATTGGTAAAGATGCCCGGCGCGCCGATTTCGACGCGTCCGCCTTTTGTGATGTCCACCACGGCGAGTTGAGCCGTGGCGTAGTGCTCGAAGAGCGCCTCATCGTGAGCGTTGGCGAGCAGGTCCTGAAAGGTCCGCACCGGCGCGGCTTTGCCTTCGTTGGCCTGCACAACGGGGCCGACGGGCGTAATGGGCGCCACCGGCGCCGCGCCTCTTCCGGCGGGTATCATGGCGCATACGATGCGGTCGTTGTCCAACCACAAATAAGGCGAACCCGGCATGGCCGCATTAACGGAACTGCGGGTTTGCATGCGCGCCGTGGCAGTGGCTACGTCAATCGTCCACAGCGCGATGCCCTGTTCGTCCACATTGAGAAAAGCTATTTTAGAGCCGTCGGGCGACCAGGATACGCTCTGAATTTTTGCTCCGGCCGGCATGCGCTGTATCGGGCGCTCCACACCGCCGGATACGCTTTTGAGCGTAAGGCCGGTTGTGTATCCGCTGCGGCTCGGCCCGTTGGTGCGCGGGTTGATGCGGATGCCGGCGAGGCGCATTTCCGGCTCAGCCACTTCCTCGATGGAGGGGAAGCCGGGCTGCTCCAACAAAAGCATCCATTTGCGGTCGGGGCTGAAGCTCAGTCCCGGCGTGGCGGGCGCATCAATGAGCGCGGTAATCGCAGCCGGCGGCGTTTGATAGCCGATGGGTTCCTGCGCGTATAGCGTCAGGGCCGATACGGCGAGCAGGAAGAAGAGAGCGAGTTGTTTTTGCATGTCGAGATGATTTTGGTAATTTGACAATGTCTGACGAAAAACTGAATTAATTTCAGAATAGTTTTCATTTTTGTCTCAGGCAGCAATACCGGCAGCACCTTCACCCCCAAAAGCGGGCCGGACTGTTTGTGTAACTGCCGCCCAACTACCCGCAACAAAGATCCTGTTAATATGCACCATTTGCTTCATTCCCTTCGTATTGGCGCCCTTCTCTTTTTTAGCAGCCTTTCTCTTGCCATACAGGCGCAGAGTCCTTTGGAAGAGGCTCTAAACACTTACCGTTTTGTGGATTGGATGTTGATAAACAACCCCAATGCATTATTGCCACCGCCGATACTGGACAAGATGAATGCTGCGATCGGAGTGTTGGACAGTGCCGGAAGGCGATTTGAGCAAGGAAGCCTGCTTTTTTACAAAGCTAATATGGCCGGAGCGCATAACCGTCCGCATGAAGTGTTGCCGTACTTAGATTCGGCTCGTGTTGTGCTGGAATCCAATCAGGATGAATCTGTAAGCAGATTGGTAAATGCACGGCTGGGCAATGTATGGAATGAGTACAGCCTCCATTACGATATTTATCGGTTCGATTTTGAAAAGGCGCTTCAGGCATGGCAGAAGAGTAATGATTATTTCATGAGCGCCGATATGCCTGAACGCTTGGTAGAGACGGTGTCTAATAAATCCATCACGCTAAGTCGTTTCGGAAAAGGTAGCCAGGCGCTGGACTTGGCCAGTGAGGCGTTGCTCATATATAACCGTCTGGACGCAACACAACTCAACAACACCAAATCAAGCCCGGAACATCTCCACTATATGCAGGGTGTGGCGCATCAGGCGCTGGCCGACAGCCTATATTATGCAGGTCACTGGCAACAAATGGAGGAGCACATAGAAATTGCGATCCGACATTACGACGAGGTGAAATCCGGAGAAAAAGTAGCAAGCGCAGAAGCTGCCATGGCATGGTACGGCAAAGGAGTAATCTATCTTCGGAGCAAGGCGCCTGGAGCATTGGACAGCGCCTATTGGTATATTAGCGAGGTCGGTACCGTTTTAGCCAATAATCTCGAATTTTCCAAAGGAATGGTCCCGACGCTTCAGGGGGTGATTCGGTATCGCCAGGGTAACAAAGACCTGGGAATGCAATTAGTGGTGGAAGGATTGAACGCGCTGGGGTACCCCGTGAAAGGCTTCTTCGATACCAATACGACCGTAAAAGCAGAATCGAACGTGTATTTAATTCAGACCTTGATTGCCAAAATTAATCTGCTTGAACTTGATTATCACCAAAGTGCCGATCCGAAACTGCTGGAGCAATTGATCTTCGACGCCGAGCAGGTGGCCTCGTTAGCAGAGGTATTTTTGTTCAACTATCAGGACCGAATCTCTCGGGAGCGATTGTCGTATCACTTTGGTTTTGTGTATGCCAATGCGGTGAACGTTGCTGCCGAACTGTACCGAATTTCCGGCAATGAGGCCCTCAAAGAACGGGCTTTCCGACTTGCAGAATTGGGCCGTGCCATGAGCCTGCGATATCAGATTTCCAAAACGATGTTGTCGGATGAGGCCGGGCAACGTGTTCGTAAGGAGTCTTTGGAAAACAATATTTATGCCATCAGCGAAGTACAGCAAATCGCGTTACCCCGTGGAACGGCTGCCATAGCTTTTAGTTCGGGGCTGAATCAAATGACGGCCATGGTGATGACCTCAGATGAGGTGCGGTTTGTATCCCTGCCCGGCATTCGTATCTGGAGTCAGGATTTGGCTCGCTTATTGTCTTATTATGAATTCGGTGATTTGAGGTACAACGAGGGTTCAAAACAACTCTATGAACTTCTGCTCAAACCAGTCATAAATACACTTCCTTCCAATACGGAACATTTGATCATTGTGCCGGACGATTTGTTGTGGCGTATCAACTTCGACGCTTTGGTGACGGAACAGAAGGGGAAAACGTCTCTCTTTTTGGTAGAAAAATATGCTATTTCGCTCAGCTACGGCTTACAAATAACTACTTCCCTGGCGGAACGACATACCCGATCCAATCGTACCTCATTGAATGCTTTTACGGGCAAGTATCCCAGTGAAAAGAGCCTTCCTGAACTGGATGCCGCAAGCCTTCGGGTAACCAATAGCTGGATGAAAGCAGCACGGTATCCTGAAACAGACAAAGAGACTTTCTGCCGGGTTTTTCCAAGTGCTGAATTGACTTTTTTGGCAGCGCATGGTATTGTTGCAGATGGTTCCTCCCCTGAACATTTTTATATTGAGTTCAGCGAAGGGGAACGGCTTTATCTCAACGAAATATATGCGATGGAGATGGGGACGCCCTCTGCCGCCCGTTTGGTGTTTTTGGCATCCTGCCTCACCGCACGGGGAGAAAGCATTCGAGGTGAAGGTATATCCAGTATCGCGCGAGCCTTTCATTACATAGGCATACCTGCATTGATAACGCCCTACTCCAATATAAAGGACGGACCTTCCGCTGAGATTGCAGTCACCTTTTTTGAGGGTATCAAAAACGGGAAAAGCGCGGTGCAAGCGCTGCGGGAAGCTAAGATCAGATACATCAAACAAAACAATAGGCCGGCGCCCCGACTTTGGGCGCCCTTAGTTTGTGTCGGCTATGGCAACATCCGGTTTTGATCCGGCTTGGCTTCTATTTCAACAAAAGGGCTTTGTGCGTTTCTATCATCTGCCGAGCTTCCTCATTACGCCCTACAGCATACAGCGCCACGATGCGGTGACGGATCAGTTCCGCCTCTTGTAAATCGGGCGCCTGACTGCGCAGTGCTTCGTAATCAATTTGTTGCAGCTCATCCGCAGCATTGATACCTTCCAGGCTGCGATCCCAATACAATTGGAGCAATGCGGCAAAGTAAAAAGGAAGCGGCAGATATTCCGGCGTATTCTCCGGATCGGACACAATGGGCTGCAAAAGTTGCCAGGCTTGTTGGTATTTACCTGCCAATAATTCCTGTTCCCAATCCGTATGGCCTGCACTTTGCAATATGCCTTTGTGCCGCGCTACTGTTTGGGTGAGGTATCGGGATTGGCCCGCAGCCGTGGACAGTTCTGTTTGAATCGCAGCCAATGGGTTGGCGGGAGAGGTGGTCGGCGTGCTTATAGTATCTTCTTTTACAGTACCTCCACTTTCTTCCTCGTTCGTTTTTTGCTCAACCGGTTCTGACGATATGGGCGGGATTGGGTCCGAGGAGAAATAGGAGTACAGAAAGAATCCGATCGGAATCAGTAGAACGAACCCCAAAAGCCACCACTTTCGGAGTCTGCCTGCAGATGGAACGGGTATCTGTCGGCTGTGCTGATACTCCTGCTCCCACGCTGCCGCTTTTGCTCCCAAACGATCCCGGAAGACTATCCCGGCCATTTCGCGTTCGAGGTGCAGCATCTCCAGTTCGGCTTGAAGGCGAGGCTCCCGATTGATCCGCTCTGCGAATTGCTGACGCTCTGCATCCGGCATGCGGTCGTTTAAAAAATCTTCTATTTGTTTTTGCAAATCTTCCTCCATGACATGTACTGTTTTTTAAATCCCTCCCATGATATCTGCCTCCCATTCGGGGTGAGCGTGCAATACGGCCGCCATCTCCTGTTCGCAATCGTTTGAAGGGGCTTCTTTCGTTCGTTTTTGGGGCACAAAGAATTCGCAGGGCCGGTCAAGCCGCAATGATTTGGCGCATTTGGGTGTGAGTAAATTGGCTACGGCAAGTATGGCGGCTTTTCGTCGTTCGTATAGTTCGCGTACTTTGTACATGCCGAGTTCGCTGAGCAGGTGTGTATTTTCACAAAAGTAGCGTCGGAATTTTGCCCTGCAATTGGATGCGAGTCGTTGAGGCGGCGTATGGCCTCCGGGCAGCAACTCCGCTATTTCGTTGTGTTCCAGTTTATCCACATGGTGCATCAGCAATCGCTCTAAGCAATCGCTTCCCACATATTCCGCAGCGCGACGGAGAATGGATTCCCGGTTTAGTTGCAAGGTTTGTTTCTCCGGGTCAATTTCAAACTCGACGGGAAGAAGCGCAGGGAAGGGGTCTTTTATATTATTCAATAAGGCTGTCACTTTGCGTTGAAATATGGTGCAAAAATAGGATTCCAGCTTCGATTTGCCCTGAAAGTCATTTTGTATTAATGCCTTTTGAAGGCTAAAAAAAGCATCGTTATACGCTTGCTCGGCCAGGTGTGTATCGGCCAGTTCCCGGCTCCATTTGCGGTAACATTTGCCGTTTTTCCATTGCGGATATATTTTTTTGATAAAATGCCCGGCCAACAACTCCGGGAATGCTTCCTCCGGCGAGAGGTCGCTATTTCGGTGATGGGAAAGGCTTACAAATGTCTCTTGGAATATTTGAGAAAACGCCTGTTGGCTCAAGCCCGATTTGGGAATAACGGTAGTTTCGAAGTAAGCGGTAAATGCCGTTGTGCGAAGCCGAAAATACAAAGATTTCAGAGCCTCTTCTGATGTAGCGGTAGTAGCAATTGTATGACCGGCTGATGTCATTTTAATATGCTGGATTTTTTTTTAAAAAAAAGTGCCGCTGCGAAGGTACAAATCCTAAGGCAGGCCATTCTAACCTATTGTAAACAACGCAGAACCCGGAAGCCTGAACCGCTTCCGTTTTTCCTTCACAGGCGCTTTTGACGCAGTGCTTTGCGGCGCTGTGGGTTTGTCCTCACCGGTACGGGGCAGCCAGGAGAAAATCGTGTGTTCGCACATTTTCTCATTTCAAAACCAATACAATCATGGCTGATTTCAGAAGCAGCCCGGGACAAGTGTTTGTACCCGGCACAGGGCGGAGTTTTGCTTCGCATCAATCCACCAACGTACCGAAAGCTGAACACGAGGGCTTCATTGACGAGTTCATCGACTGGATTCTCGACTTTCTCGGCTCGGATGACACCGTAGGGTAGTACCCTCACCGAAAGCGAAGCAAACATGAGTCATCCCGGATTTTCGACCTCGAAGAGGTCGCATATTTGTAGATAATGCCAAGGAAATGTGTTTTTCGACCTCGGAGAGGTCGCACAAAAGCAACATGCCGGCTATATAACCATTTAACGTTCGACCTCTCCGAGGTCGTTTTACGCTTTAAATTATTGATCTACAAACGTTTGACCTCTCCGAGGTCATTTGCGAAATTCGGGATGGCTCATGTGTTTCGCATTTCAAACTCGTTGAGGTTTTAAGTATTTCAAAGCTGCTCTATTTGACGGGATAACCAATAGGCGGAATAGACGCCGGGGGTGGCCTTGAACAGTTGTTCAATGTCTGCTTTTCGCTGTTTGCGCTCCGATGAGGGCGAAAGGTGATAATGTACCAATTGTTCGGTGATATTCATAAAAGACTGTATCGCCGTTACCTTTTCCTTGCTGAGCGTTGCTTTGGCACGAAGATACTTTGTAAAGCGATCTTTACAGCGGTAAAAATCTGCTTCGCAATCCGTTCCGCCGGCAATGAGGGCACAGTAAATGCGCAGACACAGCGTTTCGGCATGAACGCGCAGTCCGGGATGTACTTTAGATACGTCGCTGATACATTGCAATGCGTCCTGGTGTTTGTTCTGGTAAAAGTGCAGATGTGCCCGGGCCAGATTGACGGCATCATTGCGGTATTCTGTTGCTACAAAAGGAGCGTAAGTTTCCACATGATTTCGCGCCCAGCCAAAATCTTCGGCCATAGCGGCTACCGTGACAAAATTGATAAACAGCAAATGCGATATCGTATTTTGAAAGGTCAGCAGTTTCTCTCGTTCGGCGAGTTTCACTACACGAAACATGTGCTTAACGTAATCGGTCTGGCCCTTTTCGTAATAATTATTGGCTATATAATACATCTTACCGATTAAATGCCGCTTATCAATGGAGTCGAGCGCAGCGATATGGGTTTCGATGTCGGTGAGCAGGGCGTCAAATTCAGGATGCGGCTCTTTTGATTGGAGCAATTTAAAGAGCTGGATATACAGTTGAAAAACTTTAGCAGTACAATAGGCCGGCAAATCGGACACCATGCCCGGCAGATCGGGCCGGTCGGCCTCCGAATAAATCCGGCGGCGGTGCAGCAGCTCGGCCGTAAGCCGGAATTTGGAAAGCCAATAGTACTGATCCAGTTGCTCCATCGCTCCATACAGATAAGGCGCCTGCGGGGTGTATTTTTCGGTGGCCGGCTGAAAAAAAAGCTGTTGTTGCACATCTGCCGAAAGGCGCAAAGATTCAGGCGTCGGGATCGTTTCTGCGGCCAACGATTGGACGAGTTTTTCACCCTGTTTTTGGAATTCCTCCGTCATGCCGCGCGCTTCATAAGCGTCCAACAGCAGTTTTTCGGATTGCAGGTCGCTCATGGCTTCCAGTGCGAGAAATTTATCCAGCAGCTTGACGAGATCAGATTGGTTGCGGCGCAATTCCTCCACCCGGTCGGCAGAGGCATACAGCGCCTCCAGCACGCTCGGCTGCGCCAAGGCTTTGTGGGTAAATGCCGGACGATGGGGGGCTATGTATTGCCACAACTGAATAACGTTTTTGTCCTTGTTGAAATACGGAGACTCCACGAACGCTCCAAATCGTCTGACGGCCCTGGCGTCTAAGTATTTTAACCTGCTGATGAGCTTGCTTTCATACATCCCGTCTAAGTATTTTTATCAAAGTAGATTTTTTTATCACTACATTTTTCAGGATTCACACGCTCTGTCAAAGGTAATTTTTATTGAAAAATCGCAGCATGACGCTTCCACTTTTTGAAGGATTTTACCCCATTTTGTTCTTTGCAAAATTCACCCCGACAACTACATCTTTACCGCCGATAAGCAGATGCAACTGATCAAGTTATTTTTCAGAAACATCCAAAACGCTATGCCGATGAAAAATTCTACCGAAAAACAACAGGCTCCGCCATCTGCCCCCTCACGGCGAGAACGTTTACAACAAGCGCTCCCGCATTGGATAAAAAACTATTCCCCGGTTATTGATTTTGCTTATACCATGGACGCCCTGCGGGGCAGCATTTCGGCCGAACACGGCATGGCCGCTGCACTCGGCTATGAGGCGCTTCCCGAACGCATAGAACAACTACTACACCCCGACGAGCAAAGGAAAATCATTCGGCTGATACGCCGCATAAAAGATTTTGTCAAAATACACGGTCGGAACGCTCCGGCCTGCACCTTCGTCCTGTCGCACCGGTTGCTC
The DNA here is from genome assembly GCA_019638385.1 of Saprospiraceae bacterium. GTDB lineage: Bacteria > Bacteroidota > Bacteroidia > Chitinophagales > Saprospiraceae > UBA2329. The sequence goes on from JAHBTW010000002.1 coordinate 432,811, forward strand.
CGACAAGACGGCGCCTACCTGCGGGTGTTTCGGTTTTTACAGCCGGATCAAACCGACTCCGACAACAACCTGCTGAGCTATCATTGCTACTGCGTGGATGTATCGCGCTTCCCATTGGAAAACGCGGTCTCTTTCGACCTGCGCTTCGCCGCACAGGCGCCCTTCAACATCGAAGAGGCCCTGCGCTTCTTTCAGCCCATCCTCGACGAAGAACACCTCCACTTCACCGAACGCGAATTGGAAGTGCTCCGCGAATGGGCCGCCAACGACCTCAACGCATCCGCCGCCCACCGCCTCGGCATTAAATCGCGCACCCTCGAAACCCACCTCAGCAACATGCGCCGCAAACTCGGCGTGCGAAGAACCGTGGACGTGGTGCTGTATGCGCGGGAAAGGGGCTGGGTATGAGCGGGGCGCAACGAAAGAAGACAATATTCAGGACGATAATGAGATACGACAACACATCTACCCTTGCACATCAGCCACAGGAGGCGCAGCTTTCCGTGGAGGAGTATTTCGAGCATTGGAAATCGCTGTGTAGGTACAATCCGCCACTATGCCCACCTCATCTCCTTGTGTATATAGGAGTTGTTGGATTGAGTAAATACGATGATTTTTAAAAAATATCCTCTATGGTGGTAGGGTACTACCATGAAGGAGGGAGGCGGGGGGGTAATTTTGCCCTTAGTATGCTATTGCCCGGAGCGATCCGGCGGGCTGAAAACACTGAAAATCAAAATAAAAAAAGGAAGATGATGAAGAACGCTTTACTAAAATCTCAATGGCTTTTCATTTTGCTGCTCGGCCTTGCATGGGGGCGAATGGAGGCGCAGAATGGGAATAATCATTCATTAACCGTTCTTACACCGAATCCAAATGTCTTCACCAATGTGCTGGTAAACGCTAGTTTCACAATGAATAATGGTTGTTATTCCTATGAGTTCAGTAATACCAGTGGCATTCCACTCCCTTTTCCACCTGTTTCACTTTCAAATAATAACATAATCGACATCCCTGTATTCACTTATTTCAACCCTCCTCCTCCTCCTGGTAATTGTCCTTTCAATAATATTGTATTTGCAGATGAGAACATCAACGTAGGTCCCCTTTGCTCTGGAAACTACACAGTAAGATTAGTAGAATACCCAGGTGGCTTTGGGGGGAATCCAATAGTGGTTGCTACAACTTCATTTACGGTCACTGGAACAGTAACTTGTTCCCCTGGGCCTCCTCTACAGTATCCCTGGCTATCTGCGATAATTAATAATTTAACTGCAAACGAGTGCCAGTCCTGTCTCGGTGCGGAGATCAGATCAATTGTGTTTAATGGATGTACAATCTTCGTAGTTGAGCCTTTGTGTTTTTCTCCAGGGGGATCGGTTGACTACAGACAATTTTATCGCTGCGACGGTCAACAATTGGGAGTAACTCCTGACGTATTTAGCGGAACCGGCACTCTCATCTGGGACTGCAACACCTCCCCGCCCCTGCCGAATTTAACCCACGGGGCGACAGGCAACCTGACCTTCAATAACGGAACCCTGACGACGACCTTTACCATCATCAATAACGGCACAGCAGATGCAGGCCCCAGCTTTGTGTGTCCGTATCTTTCGGTAAACCAGGCCAATAACCAGAATATTTCTCTTGGGGGAGGCATTCCGATTCCGGCTATTCCCGCAGGAAGTTCCTATACGGTGAGCAATCAGAGTTTCAATTTTTGCAGCTCAAGCAGTCCCATTTCCGTGGGGACGTATTATTTCGGCTTTGAAGTGGATTGTACAAATGCTGTAATGGAATCGAATGAAAGCTATGACGACAATACGGGCTTTTTTCCGGGCAATCCCATCAATCACATGGGTTGCGGCTCGGTGACCATATCACCCCCGACACAAACCATCAATGCGCTGGGTGGCTGCGTGACCTATACCTTGACGGCCAATACCTCCTGGACCGTATCGGTTTCGCCTGCCTGGGCTTCAGTGCAACCGCCCACAAGCGGGGTGGCGGGTACATACCCCATTCAGGTGTGCGCTACCGCCAATACTTCTCAGAGCCAAAGAACAGCCACCATCATCGCTACGGCAGGTAACGCCTCGGCAAGCGCCACTCTGATACAAAGCGGCGCTACATTGACCGTCAGCCCTGCGAATATCAGCTTGCCGGCCAACTCCGGCAGTACCTCATTCTCCATCACGTCCACTTGCTCCAACTGGACCATCACCGGCATCCCATCATGGATGACCGTGGACCCCACATCAGGTAGTGGCAATTCGCCAGTGAATATTCAGTACCAGGCAAATACCTCCCCAACGCCCCGAACGGCAACCCTGACCGTCAGCGGCTGCTCGTTCAACCGGAGTGTGACCATCACCCAAGGGGGTGGTGCTACCAATACGCTGACCGTAAGTCCCACGACGCTGAATGTGGGCGCCGGAGCCGGCGAAACGAACTTCTCCATCGTGAGCAACTGCCCCAACTGGACCATCACCGGCATCCCCGCATGGATGACGGTAATACCCGCATCCGGCAGCGGTAATGCCCCTGTGACGATTCAGTACCAGGCAAATACCTCCACAATGCCCCGAACGGCAACCCTGACCGTCAGCGGCTGCTTTCTGAGCCAAAATGTGACCATCACTCAGGCGGGCGCTCCCGGTTCGATCACATTTACTATAGCTAGCGCCAGCAATGTGATGAACGGGCAACAAGTGTGTCTGAACGTGACAGCCCAGAATTTCACTAATATTATGGGGATGCAGTTTTCGATGAACTACAACCCGGCGATGTTGCAGTATGTATCGGTGAGCAATTTCAACCTGCAAGGGTTGACGGCCAACAGCTTCGGGGTTCCCGGCAGCGGCGGCACGAATCCCGGCACGATCACCCTCTCCTGGACGGACCCCGACCTGGGTGGCGAGACCTTAGCCAACGGCGCAACGGTGTTCCAATTGTGCTTCACGGCACTGACGGGCAGCGGCTCCACGACGGTAACTTTCGGCAATACGCCCACGGCGATTGAATTCATCAATTCACAAAGCCAAACAGTTGTGTTCAACAGCGTACCGGGCACGGTGAGCTTCAGCGGCGGCGCTCCAACCTTCACGCTTACGGCCAGCCCTGCCACGCTGAATGTAGGGGCCAATGCCGACAGCACGAACTTCTCCATAACGAGCAACTGCTCCAACTGGATCATCACCAACATCCCCGCGTGGATGACGGTAAGCCCCACATCGGGCAGCGGCAATTCGCCGGTGAATATTCAGTACCAGGCAAATACCTCCCCAACGCCCCGAACGGCAACCCTGATCGTCAGCGGCTGCTCGCTGAGCCAAAATGTGACCATCACCCAGGCGGGCGCTACCAATACGCTGAGCGTAAGTCCTGCCACGCTGAATGTAGGGGCCAATGCCGACAGCACGAACTTCTCCATAACGAGCAACTGCTCCAACTGGACCATCACCAACATCCCCGCGTGGATGACGGTGAGCCCCATATCGGGCAGCGGCAATATAACCGTGGACATACAGTACCAGCAGAATACCTCAACGGCATCCCGAACGGCAACCCTGATCGTAAGCGGCTGCTCGCTGAGCCAAAATGTGATTGTGAACCAGGCGGGCGCCACCATCACCTATCCCTGGATACCCTCTTCACCCAACCCCAACAATCATTCGATTATCCTTCCCGCAACGCTGGATGCCGCCATTGACGGAGTCTCCATCGAGGTCGGTGACCTCATCGGCTTTTTCTACGAACACGACGACGTCTTGTATTGCAGCAATTTCGCTGTTTGGGCAGGCACTTCTACGGGCATACCGATATATGGAAATGATTTGCCCCCGGGCATGGGGAAGAACGGTTTCGACGAAGGAGAACTCATTATTGTGAAAATATTTCGCGTTGCTACTTCGGAGGAGTTCACCGCTACCGCTGTTCAGTATGCGCCTGTAGTTAATCCAATCACCCATACCGACAGGTTTGCCACCGACGGCATCAGCATGATTACCCGTATATCGGCCACGAGTGTGGACACCCTGCACATTCATCTGGATGCCGGATGGAATACCATCTCCAGCTATGTAATGCCTTCTGAGCCGGGGATGATACCGGTTTTCAGCGATATTTTCCACTCTGTCGTGTTGGTCAAAGATGGGGACGGACTCTTTGTTTTTCCGCCGGACATCAACCTCATCGGCAACTGGACGATCACCAAGGGGTATCAGGTGCGTGCCGCGGACCCGGTTACACTGACCGTCATTGGGCGCCGGGCTGATCCGACCGCTACACCCATCAACCTACAGGAGGGGTGGCAAATCATCAGCTACCTGCGCAACGAACCGGCTTCGGCGGTTGAGGAATTATCGTCTGTGGCATCGCATATTGACATCGTCAAAAACAATGCCGGGGAGATTTACTACCCGGAGTTGGGGGTCAATACCATCGGCAATTTGTTGCCTACACAAGGCTACAAGTTGAAAGCCAATTCCAACGCGCTGCTTTATTACACTCCGAATACCGTTAATTTTACCGGTACGCCTTCCATCAGCATGAGTGCATCCGCTTCGGTGACAGAACCGGTGAACTTCGTCCTGGGCGGTCTCAATACAGGAAATAACTCCACGCTGATTTTCCCCGCAGCCGCCAACGCTTTTTTTGAAGACGGGGATGAGATCGGCGTATTTACTCCGCAAGGTATTCTTTGCGGCGCCGCTTCTGCCGGTACGCAGAGTTTTGCCGTAACGATCTGGGGCGACGACCCCTCCACCCCTGACATCCGGGAGGGCCTAAGCCCGAACGAGCCTTTTGCTGTTCGCGTTTGGCGCGCAAGTACCGGGCAGGAGATGGAGTTGCATCTGGTTTTCCAACGAGGCAGCGATCGCTACCAGGAAGACGACATCGCCGTTGTAGCCGGATGGAATGTGCTCAGTTCGGTATCTTCTCAGATACTTCACCGCCAAACGCTCAGTGCCTGGCCCAACCCCAACAACGGCCGGTTTTGGGTAAATGCTCCTGAGTTTTTGAACTGGATTCAGGTGTATGACGCGCAAGGACGCTTAGTGTATCGGGCAACGGATTTACATGCCGGGCAGATCGAGATTGATCTGCCCGATGCGAGCGGCGGCATGCTGTTCCTTCAGGCATGGGGCCAAAGCGGGCGATGCACGGGCGCCGTGAGCGTGGTCCGGTAATGAGCTTCGATTGGATTTGTTATTTTTAAAACCGCCATCCGACAACTGCTGTCCAATGTCCAACATAACCGCATCGCTGCGAATCTGTTTGTTCCTATGCCTGCTGCAATCGCTATCCGTCAGGGATGCCGGGGCGATGATGCCCTCACTTGCGCCCGTAGTTTGCGCGGCGCCTGATCCGTTTTATGCTCCGATCGCGGAGCGAGAGGCAACTGACGCTATGTTTCCCGATTCCATACCCTGGACGTCCATGATGACGGGCGACAACCACACCATACTCATCGGGGCAGATGTATATGCCGCCATTGACAGCGTGCCCATCGAGCCGGGCGATCTCATCGGTTTTTTCTATGAGGACAACGGCGTCTTGCGGTGCAGCAACTTCATCACCTGGGAAGGCATGGCCACAGGGAGAGGCATATACGGCAATGATGCAGACCCCGGGAGCGGCAAAAATGGGTTTGACGAGGGAGAACTCATCCAGGTGAGGCTGTACAAAACCTCCACCGCCCAGGAGTTTGCCGCTACGGCGGAATACGCTCCTCTCGTATCGCCCATCAGCCATACCGACCGCTATGCTAAAGACGGCATAAGCATGATCGTAGCCATAACCGCCACCATGAATGACATTTTAAATCCCGATTGCAATTCCATCACGGTAGAGGCTACGGTGCAGGCCGACACTTGCCAGGCAGGCACCGGCGCGGCCATCATTGAAGGCATTAATGCGGGCGTTGCCTTTTCCGTGGAATGGCAGAACGGGCAGGACGGCAATCAGATAGAGGGGTTGTCAAACGGAACTTATGAGGCCATCCTGACCACCGACAATGGATGCACCCTGCCGCTGTCTTTGGATGTGCCCCCGGCAGACTGCCCGTTGCTACAGGCCGGAGCCACGGCCAACGGAGCGCCCGGCGGCGCGCAAGGTTGTGTGCCCTTTGCGGTAAACTTTGCAGATGCCAGCGTTGCAGAAGCCGGCATTCAGGCTTATTCCTGGGACTTTGGAGATGGTAACACAAGCGATCAGCCCTCGCCTGTACATACGTATCAGCACCCCGGAGTTTACATCGTGACTTTCAGCGTTTCGGACCCTTACCGGACGGTCACGCAATCCTTTGAGGTGATTGTTCACGAGTTGCCCGCTGCTGACTGGAACTACGAACCCGATATTTGCACGCCGAACAACATCCGGTTCAGTGCTGCCGGCACGGGGGATATTCAACTCTGGGCATGGTCGTTTCAGGATGGCTCTTCCGGTACAGGCTCCTCGCCCTCCGTCACGTTTGCGGTGTTTGATACCTTGTTTGAGGGTAGCTTGCAGATAGAAGATGCCAATGGTTGTGTCCAAACCATCCTTTTGGAATTTTTGATTCCGGAGGCGTATGACTTGACCATTGTTGCCGACAGCAGCACGGCGCCTTCCTGCGCTGTGGCCAACGGCAGTATTGGTTTGTCGGCAGCGGGCGGCGCGGCGCCCTACACGTACCAATGGCCGCACGATACCGGCTTGGATTCTCCTGTTGCGAACAGTTTGCCGGCCGGCGCCTACGCCATAACGATCTCCGATGCCAATGGTTGTAGCGAGGTACTGACCATCGTGCTGACCGATGAAACGAGTGTTCCGGAACCGGTGCTCGACCCCAATATCGGGTTTTGCGCCGATGCCGTGCAGCCTTTGAACCCAGGGCTGCCGAGCGGCAATTTCCGTTGGCTGCTCAACGGCGAGCTTATCCCCGGCGCTACCGGCCCCGACTACCTGCCGTTGCAAAGTGGAACGTATTCGGTAGAGGCGACCAATGCAGACGGGTGCACCGGAACGGCGCAGACACTGGTGGTCATTCACGAATTGCCTTCGGTTGATATCGGCGATCAATGGAGTATTTGCGAAGGCGAGACCTCATTCATCGGTGTGACGGCCTTGCCTGGCTATTTGTATGCCTGGTCGAACGGCAGCCTGAGCGCTATGATTGAAGTGGCGCAATCGGGTATGTATTCGCTCATCGTAACAGACGACAACGGGTGCAGCGGATCCGACAGCACCGTTGTGGAGGTTTTATCGGCGGTAGAGGCTTTTATTTCGGCTTCTTCCGACCAACTTTGCCCGGGCGATACCTTGCGCCTGATCGGCAGCGGCGCCGCAGATTTGCGCTGGATTGACGCCGGTATTCTCCTTGCCGACCCCACCCTGCCGGAGATCAGTTTTGTACCGCAAGCAACCGCCACCTACGGGCTGATAGCGAGCAACGACTGCTTTAGCGACACAACTTATCGGGAAGTAATTATATCGGAACGGCTCGTTTCGCTCAGCCCTGACACCTGCATTGCGCAGCAGCGAAACGCCACCCTGAGCGCCGAGGGGGCCGCAACGTACCAATGGTGGAACGCCGATTTCAGCGCCACTCTCGGCAATGGCTCTTCCATCGTAGTGTCGCCGGATTCTACCGGCTATTTCTACATTGAAACGACCGACTCGCTGGGGTGCCGCTATCTCGATTCGATATTGGTGGAAGTGCTTCGCCTCAGCGAACTTGATCTGCCGGCCGTGAACATCATCACCCCCAACGGCGACGGCTTCAACGACGTATTGGAGTTTCCCAATATAACCAAGTTTGACGCCTACAAACTCACCGTTTTCAACCGGCATGGCGCGGTAGTTTATGAAAGCGTCAACTACCAAAACGACTGGGACGGTACCCGAAACGGCAAACCGCTGCCGGATGGCGTGTATTTTTATATTCTCCGCATCGGTCAACTCGAACTGAAAAGCACCCTGACCATAATCAGAGACTGAGATGAAAAAAATCTACCTTATCCTGTTGGTGTTCGCCGGCAGCACGACGATGCTCCTTGCGCAGCAGTTGCCCTACCGCAGTTCGTTCGGCGCGGCAGATTTCATCTGGAACCCGGCGATCACCGCCCCGGCAACCTATCTGGATTGGGGGCTCAGTTACCGGCAGCAATGGTTGGGCTTCGATCTGGCGCCTTCTACCGCCTTTGCGCATTTTCAATATCCTTTTGTAAAAAACAATATGAGTGCCGGGGCCTGGGTGATGCGGGATGAAGCGGGGCCGCTCAGTTATTTGCAGGCAGGCGCCGCCTACAGCTATAAGCTCGGCTTGGGCAGAGCCGGTATGCTGGTGCTCGGTTTGTCGGCTTCATTGAGCCAACATCAATTTGACGGCGGCAAAGCCATTGCCATAAACAACAACGACCCGGTTTTGCTCGGCCGGCGCAGTTCGGCCATGGCGCCCAATGTCGGCGCGGGGCTTTTTTATGTGAGCAATACCGAAATGTACGAACTGAGAGCAAACGGCTTTTTTTTCGGTGTAGGCAGCCAACAATTGCTGACCAATGATCTCAGCTTCGAGGGCAATAGCCGCGCCGTTTCCCTGGGCCGGGCCATACATGCCAATGCGATCCTGGGCGCCCGCTTTGTCAACGGATATACCTTCATCGAACCGAGCCTCTGGATGGACTACACCCACGAAGGTCTGTTCTATACGCGCGCCAATATGCTTTTTGAAATGGAGGATGCCTTTTGGGGCGGCGCTTCCGTGGCCACCGACTTTACCTTCTCTCTACAGGGCGGCCTCATTTTGAGCAACGCTTTCCTCGGCGACGGCACGCTGCGCATTGGCGGCATCGGCTCCTACAATCTCGGCCCGCTCGGAAACGCTCAGGGAGCAGGCTTTGAGGTGATGGTGATATACCGCTACGGAAAATAAAAGCACGCTATGAAAAAAACTCCCCTCCCCACTGATAACATTTTGAGAATACTGCAACATACGGCTGGATGGACCTCGCGTCCTTACCGGCAGTAAGTAATCATTCACTATCAAAATCCAGACGAATCATGAAGGATTATTATCTCGTTCTCAAAGCACTCTTGTTGAGTTGGTTGATCGGATCGGCAGTTGTGGAGGCGGCGGCTTGTACAGCGCCGGCTACTGCGCAGTTCTCGCATAGCCACCTGACATCCAACTCCGCACAATTGAACGCCTCAGCCGAAGGTATTGCTTTCCAGTTTGCCTACAAGCTGTCCACGTCAAGTGTTTGGCAGTACACCGGATCGCCCTACACCAGTCCCAAAATCATCAGCGGCCTGACGGCAGGTTCTACTTATCAGTACGCCATGCGCCGGCAGTGCAGCAACGGTGTGTGGAGTGCTTGGTCGGCCGTCAAAACTTTCGCGCCCCAATCGGCCACCTGCACTGCGCCGGCGATAAGCCAACTCAATGCCACGAATATCACAACTACGAGTGCGCGCCTGGAGTCGAACTTAACGGGTGAGCAGCACAAGTTCCGCTATCGTGCAGTAGGCTCGACGGCTTGGATCAACACGCCGACAACTGAATATTGTTATATCGGCCCCTGGGACGGCGTTCAATGTGTACAGATATCGAACTTGCAGCCGGGTACGACCTACGAATATCAAGCGGCCAGACAATGCAGCAACGGCGCATGGAGTCCCTGGTCGTCGAGCAAGACCTTCACGACCCCAGCGGCCACGTGTACCGCACCGACGACCTCGGAGTTCACGGTCACTAACCTGACGGCCACTTCGGCGCAGTTGAGCACGACGGCTGTGGGCAATGCCTTTCAGTTCCGCTACAAGCTGGCTTCCTCCAGCGCTTGGACAGAGACCGGCACACCCTATACCAGCCCCAAGTCCATCAGCGGCTTGCTGGCCAACACTTCTTACCACTATGCCGTGCGCCGTCAGTGTAGCAATGGGGTATGGAGTCCCTGGTCGTCGAGCAAAACCTTCACGACCCCGGCGGCCGTTGAATGTGTCGCTCCGACCCTCTCTCAATTTTGGCATAATGCCGTTTCCGATTGGTCTGTTGCGTTGGAACACTCTCTGCCAGGCACGGGGAATCCGGCTACTTCCTACTTCCGATTCTCTTTCCGGATATTGGGTACAAATAGCTGGAGTATTGGGCAGGCGTTTACTGGCAACACCGTAACGGTTGCTAATTTTCAACCGGGTACGTCATACGAGTATAGGCTTCAACGATATTGTGCAAATGCCCAGTGGGGGCCTTGGTCGGCTGTAAAAACATTCAGCATAGTATGTACTGCGATGACCGGCTTTTCACACAGCAACGTGACTGCCAATTCCGCTACGCTTAGTCGGTGTACCTCCTGTGTATCCGCAACCGCCTACAGATTCAGGTATCGGATAACCGGCAATAATAACTGGACGACATCAGTTGATTTCACAGGTATTTCCATCAACATCACAGGGCTTACGTCAGGAGTTACTTACGAATACCAGATTGCAAGACGCTGCATCAGCAATGAATGGAGCGCGTGGTCTCCTTCGAAAACATTTAACACCACCTGTCCTCCCGCTACCACGAACCAATTCTGGCACGGCAACGTCGGGACCAACAGCGTAACATTCCATCATGCGGCACCCGGCACAGCATTCCAGATTCGTTACAGGAAAGTTGGAAACAATAGCTGGACTACGCCCAATTCATTTACCGGGAGTTCCACAACCATCACCAACTTCTCTACCGGAACCGCCTATGAATATCAATTCCGCAGACGTTGCTCAAGTGGCGAGTGGAGTGCCTGGTCAGACTCTAAGACGTTCAACACCATCTGCCCCGAACCTCCGTTAAACAAATTTTCCCACAACAACGTCACGGAAAATTCAGTACGCCTGAACCGGACAGAATGGGGTACCGAGTTCCAGTTTCGTTACAGGGTGCAACCCTCCGGGGGCTGGATAACTCCGGATGCTTTTACCGGCAACTTCATCAACATCACGGGCCTTTCCAGCGGAACGACTTATGAATATCAGTTCAGGAAACGCTGTGTGTCCGGCGATTGGAGCGCCTGGTCGGCCTCCAAGATATTCGGCACCGTTTGTCCGCAACTGACCACCGCCCAATTCTGGCATACCAATGTTACGCCCACTTCGGCGATTTTGGTCACCAATGCCGCAGGTGTTTCCTTCCAGTTTCACTATGTTTACACAGGGAATGGAACAACAACGGCGGCTTCTTCGAGCAATGCCCATGCCATCAGCGTAAGCCCGGGACGAACTTACCATTACAAAGTCCGGCGTATATGCAGCAATGGCGGCCCCTGGAGCGCATGGTCTCCCACTCGCAGTTTCACGACCCCCAGCAACTTCAACCTTTCCGCGCCCGAGACATTGGTCGTCCCCATAGCGGCGGACGAATGGCTGCGCCCTGAGCTGGAGGATGAAGATACCGGGGATGTTTCGGAGGGCGCCGTACAGCTTCCTGAAATTGGAGTGACCGTGCCGGTCAAAGCTGAGGTCGTCGTTTTCCCCAACCCGACGCGCAGCACGGTGCAGTTCAGGGCTATGGGCGAAGCCGGCGGCACGCTGCACCTGCGCCTGCTCGATATGCGGGGGCAAGTCGTACGCACGCTTGTGCAAACCCAGCAATACGATGGCCAGGCCGACTTACAATTCGATCTGTCGGGACTGCCAAGTGGGACTTACCTACTGCAAGGCGCCGCCGGCAAAACGCCGGTCAGTGAGCGGATCATCAAGATGGATTAAACTGCTAAAACTAGACTCCTTGCTCCCCGCAGGCACAAATCACCTGCGGGGAGTTTTTTACCCTCCACAAGGGCGTTGTTGCATGAATCGACAAAAAGGTAGGTCGAGAGTTGTACTTTTGAAAGTTGCAATAACAAACGAACAACTTCGACCTATGGCAAACATAACAACAACGGATCAAAGTAACAAGTGCACGGATCAGAAAGGTAAGTACCGGGTAACGAATTGGTAGGCGTACAACAAAAGTCTGGTCAAGAGAGGTAGTATAACGTTTTGGTTTGATGAGGATTTGCAGGAGAACTGGTACTATGATGGACCAGAACAACGAGGTGGCCAGTTCAAATATTCAGATGTATGCATGGTGGGTTTGTTACAGCCCAAAGCGGTGTTCAACCTTAAATACCGGCAGTTAGAGGGCTTTGCGGCATCGATCTTGAGCATAATGGACTTAAACCTGGAAGTGCCTTGTTATACACAGGTGAGCCGTAGAGCGCAGCAAATAGAAGTGCAGTTGTCATTGGCCAAATCGAATGGGCCACTATATATCGTATTCGATTCCACCGGGTTGAAGGTGTATGGAGATGGGGAATGGAAGGTTCGTAAACACGGCATATCCAAACGGAGAACCTGGCGAAAATTACATTTGGGAGTTGATGAGAAAACGGGTATGATTCACGCTCAGGTATTGACGGAAAATGGCAAAGGAGACGGCGACTCACAGCAATTTCGAGATTTACTGGAGCAAGTGGAAAGCCCTGTAGATCGAGTGAGCGGGGATGGTGCTTATGACACATATGATATATGGAGTGTGCTCAAAGAGAAAAATATTGAGCGGATCATACCCCCGCAGGAAAATGCCATATACTGGGTGGATGAATATGGCGAACTACTTGACATTGGGCGAAATTCGGTGTTGGAAAAAATTGAGCAAAAGGGCAGGAAAGAATGGAAGCAGGAAAGCGGTTATCACCGTCGAAGTTTATCCGAAACAGCCATGTTCAGGTATAAGAAGATTTTTGGAGCAGAGCTACTGTCCAGAAAGCTGAAAAGCCAGAAGACGGAAGCTGCCGTAAAAGTCATCTGCCTCAATAAAATGACAGGGATTGGTATGCCCGTTTCTAAGAAAATCTCATAAGAAAATTTCAATAAATGGGGGTTTTATGTCCCGACGGATTTCGATTCATGCAACAACGCCTAGTAAAACAATGAATAATCAGCTTGGAAAAATCTTAAAACCTGGCCATGAGAGCAATGAATCTTCCCCCTCCATTGGGCGAGCCGGTGGATCCCCCCTGGAGCGAGGTGCAGAAAAAATGGGATGCTGCTTGTCGAAGCAGGGAGCCACGTACATTTTTACAGCTATTTGATGCCCGCGAAGGCAGGACTGTAAGAACAGCAGGTCTCCATCTGCTGGGGTACGAAGACGGGCGGGAATTCAATACGGCGCAGTTGCTGCAATTGACGCACGAAAACCAGCGGATGTTGCTTCATTATCAAACCAATATGGTTTACAGGGTCTTTGCCGAAAGGCCGGAGTTGATCTATGGCAAAGATGTGGTGTACTGCAATATCCGTTCCTTCATGGATGCTGCCGGGCAATTCTGGCGGGTGCATCAGGTTTCTGTTCCTGCGCAGTATGACCAAACCGGCAGATTGGTGCGCTATTTGAGCTACTACCGGATTCTTGGGAAATACAATGGAGAGCCGTTTGAAACGGATATTTATACCTCCCCTAAATTTCCGGAAGAAGGGCGGCTCTTAATGTTGGAACTCAAACGGATCAAGGATGAGGCGCTACAAGGTCTGGGCTTTACGCAAAAAGAAGAAGACGTGATCAGGCTGATGGCTGCCAATTGCTCCCGCGCAGCCATTGCCGAGACAATGAATATCACGCCGCGCACCGTGGACAAACACCGGCTGAACATCCTCGAAAAAGGAAGGCTGCTTTTCCCGCTCAATGATTTTTCCCAAGCAGCAGATGTAGTGCACTACCTCGACCGGCAATGGTTACTTTAGGTGGTAGGCTACTACCATTCAATCAACAAAAACCGGATAACTTGGCCGATGCTTGGAGTACCTGTAGCGGGTAGGCTGTACGGTTGGTGTTTATGCCGATACAATTACCAATTTCTTCACCATAAAATCTTATTGCCATGAGAGTAGCTGTTCTTCTTACCCTTTTTGTCGCCTTATCGGTGATCGACGTTTTTTCACAAGTCAGCCAAGGGTTTAAGCTCGCCGACAAACAAAAGTGGGACAAAGCCCGAAAGGCCTTCCAAAAGGACCTGAACCATGAAGTTTATGGCGCTTCTGCCCATTGGGGCATGGCCCGTGTGGAATTGGGAGAGGACCAGGGGGGGGAAAAGTATATTCGCGCTTATCACTTGGTAGAAAAAGCGGGGCTTTTATCGGAAAAACTGACGGATGAAAAGAGGAAGGAGTTGATTAAAGCTAATCAGCTTCCCAACGGTTTTGAAAAAGAATTGAAAAGTATGGAAAAAAGCATCCTTGCGGATCTGAAAAAACGGAGGAATCTTGCTCAAGTGGACGAACTCCTGGATATAATGACAAAGGATGCCTCATTGGTACTTCCAACGGATTCTACGCGGAGGGCCTTTGACGCCGTTCGCAAGGGGGCTATTGAAAAGGCGTTGCACAACGCAAAAGATTATACCATCTTGTATTCTTTGAATACCAGGCACCGGACTATCATCACGCAGAATCGTTTTTTGTTCTCCAGTAATTTGGATTGGCGTTTGATAAATTCCTTCCTAAAAGATAAAAACAGAGGTGCAAAAAACCTGGCGCAATTTGTTGCAGAAAACCCGGAGCATTATGTTTCCAAAGATTGTTGGATCGGGCAGTGCCTTGTTGTTATTGGCAATGGCACCCCCGAAGGTATGCTCGATTTTTTAGCTGATTACCCGTATAGCTCCTTATATGAAATAGTGGTCTTTGGAATCAAGGATTTGAAGTATCGCGAATCAGCTACGAAGGGATTTACGGAAAGGCAGCAACAGATATGGCAGGACATCAAGTTAGACGAGGAACTGGCTAAATCCATTTCCAGCAGTGCTCCTTTGGATAGCAGCTTTCATCACAAAGCGCTGGTTTACATGGAGCGTACGGCTCCCAACAACCGTGCGTACCACCTGATGGAAAAAATAATCCAGCGGTACCTGGAGGATCGGCAATGGGATTTTGCAGAGGAAATGGCGCTGAAGTGCCAAGCCTATTTCGCAAGCATACCCTCAAGTATCCCTGGTTTACCGAAAGGTTGTTGGTATATGGGTACACGAAGAGACTGGTTCGAGACGGCTATCCCCATTTTGCAGCAACCGGCAGGCAATGCAGCTTTGCATCCCTTGGAGGCGGTCAACACGGTGAAAGGCAATGAGTTTTCTCCCGTTCTCAGCCCGGACGGAAAAACCCTTTACTTTGCGGGCGCCGGCCGGCCTGACAACATCAACGGAGAAGATGTTTTTGTAACCCATATGATTGATGGCCGCTGGACGAAGCCGACTCTCGTTGAGAACCTCTCCGGGGAGGACAACTTTGTCCCACTATCGCTTAGTTCGGATGCCTCGGAAATGCTCGTTTTTGAAAATGGTCTTTTGCGGGTAAGCAAAAGAACAAAAAACGGATGGAGCGCGCCTGTTGAGATACCCGGCTGGAGAGATGGGGATTTTCCCTGGATCGGGCGGGCTGTTTTCGGCGACACGGGACAGGTTATTATTTTTTCTGCCTCCAAGGTCTTACAAGAAATTGACCGGACATCAGATACCGATATTTTTGTGATGCTCAAGGATGATGCCGGCGAATGGGGCAAGCCTTTTCCCATCAGTCCCCTAATAAATACGCCCGAACAAGAAAGAAGTCCGTTTTTGCATGCAGACGGCAAAACCCTGTATTTTAGCTCAAACGGTCACAAAGGGCTGGGCGGTATGGACGTTTATCAATCCAAACGCCCGGATGACACTTGGAAAAACTGGTCGCCGCCTGTGAATATGGGCAAGGAGATCAACAAGTTGGAAGACGACTGGTGTTATCTCGCTGCAAATACGAGCGGCACCCACGCTTTTATGGCCTATACACGCATGTACGGGGGCGCACATGACATCATCTACCGGGAAATTCCACGGCACGTCAGGCCTACCCCCTACCTGTCCATTACCGGGAAAATAAAAACAGAAGGCAACAGGCCGGTGCTTGTGATTGCAAGAGACGCTTCCGGGCGGGTTGTAGGCCGGGGAATGACCAAGCCGGATGGAACCTTAGACATGGTTGTCCCGGCTGATATCGAAGGTAAAATCTCTCTCGAATCCGGCGATAGTACGGTAGTATTGCCTGAAAATAGTATCGCCGTCAAGCCGGGCGAAGAGGTCATTGTGATCCAGGAACCTTTACAAGTGTTGCCCGCGGGTGAATTTCAAATGCCTGTGATATTATTCGAAAAGAACTCCTCCGAGCTTCACGATGACGCCAGGTCAAAACTGCGCGCATTCTACCATCAAATCAAAGACAAAGGGTTTGTACTCAACATCTCCGGCTATACGGACCCGGATGGGGATGCGAACCATAATAAGCTATTGTCTAAAAAGCGAGCGGATGCCGTCAAGCATCAACTCATTAATTTAGGTTATCCCGAACATCTACTCCATACGGCGGGCTACGGAAGTAAGGGCGGCCCACAAACAAATGCATCTGAAGATGAAAAAGCCAAATATCGCCGGGTAGATGTTAAAATTGTGCATAAAAATGAATAAGTCGGTAGGGTCTCCATATCTTACCTTCGCTTCTAAAAAAACTCACCTATGCCTTTTACAAAAACCCTCCTTACCGCCATCGGTCTCTTATGGGTGACTTCCCTTGCCGCCCAAGACCCCTTTTTTGCACATTTCTTCAACAACCGCTCGCTGTTCAACCCTGCGCTGACAGGCGAAACCGGCGCCTTATCGCTGCGGGCTTTGTACAAATCCCAATGGCATTTGGGCGGAGACATTCCCTACCGCACCATGGCGGCTACCCTCGAAGAAAGTATGCCTTGCAGTTGGTTCGACTGGGGCCTCAACGCCGTACAGGATGTGGAAGGCGATGGGCGGCTGAGCACTTTCAGCGGCGGATTTATGCTGGCCGGTACGCCGACTTTGGAAATGCGGGATGCTATTCACAACCTGCGCATCGGTGTGGGCCTCAACTGGGCGCAACGCCGCATTGATTTCAGCCGCCTCACGTTTTCCGATCAGTTGGACCCCAAGTACGGCTTCTTTGACGTCAACGGAAACCCGAATCCTACCGGCTTCGTACCGCCCGATTTTACCGGTTCTTATTGGTATTTCATGCCTACTGTGGGCGTGGCGTACAAGGCACTGTTTAACAAAACCAACCGGCATCTGGGCGTTTTCAGCATCGGGTACAGCATGCACAATTTGTTAGGGCTGGGCGATGCCAATGTGTTTGGTCATCAGGAATCGGTGTTGCGCATCGGCACCACCACAGCGCCCCGGCATACGGCTTTTGCCGAGTGGGAATTTGTGCCGTATTACAGCGCTCAGGCTTATCTCAGTATAAAGCCCACGGTGCTATGGCAGCAACAGGGCGGGCTGACATATCTGGAGGCCGGCATCAAGGCCGGTCTTAGCCGCATGGTGGCAGCCGGCGCGTATTATCACTTTGGGCGACGACCGCCGAGCGGGGTGAACACCAATTGGTTGTCGTTCAATGTGGAAACCAGTGTACTAACCACTACCGGCAACCGCAACACTAATCGCTTCGACCTCGGTTTGTCCTTCTCGCCCAACATCAGCGGATTACAAAATACGGTGGGCGTGGGCAGCATCGTGGAGGTGTCGGTGGCGGTACACTTTGCGGCCAGTCCGGGATGTAAACTTATGGGCCGGGAAGACGATGTGTCCTATGGTAAACTGCCATGCCCCACCGCCGCACAAAGCCGGCGCTCCAAACTCTATGAAAATATTTGGTACGGAAAAAAATAGATATGAAGACCCTAATTCCAATTGCAATTATTCTGTTATTAGCGCGGCTCGGTTTTGGGCAGGCACCCGGATGTTCCCTTCAAATTTGTAACAGAGCACAATGCGGCGCTGGTTTTGCAAACTATTCTGCTTCTGGTCAAAATGTGTTTTGTGAAGGCAGTCTGATCACTTTGGCCAACACCAGTTCTATTCCCGACTGGCAGATTTTTTTTGTAGATTGGGGAGATGGACAAATAGATACGATTACAAATTACAATGACATTACACATACCTACGATTACTCCGGTATAGACAGATGCGCGGAAGGGCCGGAATTCATCCAAACCATTTGCTGGATAGGTAGGAAAACTTGTCCGGCAGGAGAGAGTTGCAATACCGGTACTACCTTTATTAGCGTACTTCTGCGCCCCGTAGCCCGTTTTTCCGCACCCAGCGAAGTG
Organism: Saprospiraceae bacterium; assembly: GCA_019638385.1. Lineage (GTDB taxonomy): Bacteria > Bacteroidota > Bacteroidia > Chitinophagales > Saprospiraceae > UBA2329. Next base: position 450,983 of record JAHBTW010000002.1, read on the forward strand.
TGTATTAATACCCCTGTTAATTTCTCAGAGAATAGTTGTAATGTTCCGCCTTCGCCTGACGGCAGCTACCTTTGGAACTTCGGCGACGGCAATACCTCTACGCTCCCCAACCCATCCCACACCTACGCCACGCCCGGCAACTACACCGTATCCCTCACCGTGACCAATACCTGCGGCTCGGATACGCAAACCCGGCCAGTGCGGGTAGTAGCGCCCCCGGAAGCAGCGTTTAGCTATACGCCTGCCAATGGCTGCGGCCCCACTACCATCTCCTTCACCGACCAAGCCAACCAGTGGAGCAACACCGTGTGGAGCATCACGCCGGCTGATACTACCCGTTGGCGTTTTGCGGATACGACCATGACGCTCAATACGGATGATATTGTGGTGAATTTTCTACAGCCGGGCGCCTACACCGTGCGGCAACGCGCTTTCAATGCCTGCGGAGAAGATTTTGAAACCGTTACCATCAATATTTATCAGCCACCCAATATCAGCCTCACTGCCCCGCCGCCGTCCTGCGATCAGGTGATGCTCTCTTCGGCGGGCCTCAATTTCAGCCACAGTGGTGAGATTACCAATTTCCAATGGACCTTCACCAATGGCACGCCGGCATCGGCCACCGGCCCGACGTTCAGCGGGGTCACTTTTATGCAATCCGGGTCCATTACCCTCACCATCACCAGCCCTTGCGGCGATCAAACCCAGACCGTACCTGTGACGGTGGCCAATACCGACCCCATCGCCTTTGCTCCCGGCAACCCGGCTACGCTTTGTGTCAATGCCATGCCGGCCATGCTGCAAGCCACTCCCGCCAACGGGCAGTGGAGCGGAACGGGTATTGATGCGGCCGGAGTGCTGAATCCTGCCGGTCTCAATCCAGGCATTTATACCTACACTTATTCAACCGGAGCCGTACAATGCCCCAATTCCAGCACTACCAATGTAGAAATCCTACCTGCCGTAACGGCTGCTATTGCCCCGGTAAATCCCGCCTGCGAAAGCCTGAACTACTCACCGCAAGTGAGCTATACCGGCGCCGTCAATACCTACAATTGGTCATTTCCCGGCGGCAATCCTTCCACTTCTATGCAGGCCAATCCCACCGGCATTCAATACAATATGCCCGGAACCTTTCTCGCCACAGTCGAAGCAACGGGTGCTTGCGGTACAGCCCTCGATACGGTGGAGATCGTTGTGCAAGCCAATGTGCAACTGAACATCACGCCACCGCAGGGGCCGCTTTGCTCCGGTTCTTCACCCATTGCGCTGGAGGTCAATCAACAGGGCGGCGTCTGGTCGGGCAACGGCATTACGGATGCGGATACAGGCATTTTCGACCCCGGCATCGTCACCCCCGGCCAGGCCAACAACATTCAGTACACTCTCGACAATGGGCCTTGCAGCGCCTCGGCCAACATTTCCATTACGGTGGTGGCTTCCGCCAACATCTCCTTTCCGGCGGATACTTTTTGTATTGACAGCGACCCGCGCGCTTTGTCTATTATGCCTTTAGGGGGCAGCTTTTCCGGCAATGGGGTAGATACCATGACGGGCGTTTTTGACCCCGCTGCTGCGGGAATAAATACGCACGACATCGGCTACGCTTTTACCGATGCCAACGGCTGCATGGTAAACGCCGTAGCACAAATACTGGTGGAAGATACGCCGCTGCTGGGCCTGCCCGACACAACGCTGCTCTGCCTGTCTGCCATCAGTATCAACCTGCCTGTCACGGTCGGGTTTGCACCCAATCCGCCCGGCGGAACAGCTATCTGGAGCGGCCCCGGCATCCAAAACCCGCAGGGCGATTTCAATGCCGGCACTTTGAGCGAGGGCGTATATGCCATAGTCGTTGAATATCGCCGCAATGATTGCGTGGTGCGGGATACGATCCTCGCGGAACTCACCCAGCCGCAACCTTTGGCCATCAGCCCGGACACCACCGTTTGTATCAGCGACCAGTTTTTACAATTGCAAACTAACCTCTCCGGCGGGCAATGGTTCGGCCCCGGCGTGGACAACAACGGACGCATTGACTTACAGGCTGCCGGCGGTAATACTACGCACACCTACCGCTATGAGTTTGCCATAGGGACCAATTGTGAACAAACAGCTTCTCTTGAGGTCGAAATCATTGACCTCGGCGCACTCGTGAATGCCGGCCCCGACATTGCTATCTGCGCCGGCGCTGCCGACTTTACCCTGGGCGGCGCCTCACCGGCCGATGGATACTGGCTGGGAACAGGGATTGTCAATGCTCAAACCGGCAGCGTTGACCTCGGCCTGTTGGAACTTGATTCCACCTACACTTATCAATACTGCATAGAAAGCCAGGCGGTGGCCGGTTGCATGGCCTGCGACAGCCGCACGTTCGTCGTTTATTCCAATCCCGTAGCGGAGTTCTCTTTAGATGGCACGGCTTGTATCGGCGAAACATTCGGCGTCCAAAATACCGGTACGGGCGCCGATCAGTTTCGCTGGAACTTCGGCGACGGATCGCCCGTAGTGACGCTGCCCAATCCTGAGCACCAATATGCTTCATCGGGCAATTACACCATTGAGCTAATAGCCATCAACTCGGCTACTACCTGCCGCGATACGGCCACCTTCAGCGTATTTGTCACCACGCCGCCCATTGCCGCATTTACGCTAGAGGAAGACGAGGGTTGCGCTCCATTTCCATTAGTCATTCAGGATGGCAGCAGCGGGTTCGAAATACAGCGCACCTGGTTTGTGGCGGGAGACACCACGATGGGCGCGCCGCCGATAGGTGTGCTGTTGGACAGCATTACACAAGACTCCATTTTTATCATCCGCTTAGAGGCGAGGAATTTGTGCGGTGTTCGCACTGCGGAGGCGGAAGTGTTGGTCCGTCCTTACCCCATCGTTCGATTCGGTGTTTTTCCTGACGAAGGTTGCTCGCCCTTGGAGATCGAATTGTCGAATGCCACAGTGGGCAATCCACAAACCTACTTTTGGGACCTCGGCAATGGCACGACCTCTACCGATAGCCTCCCGTCTTTCCCTGTTTATACAACTCCCGATACCACGGTGTCTATTTATACGATCACGCTCATTTCCACCAATGCCTGCGGCGCCGATACGCTCTCCAAAGAAGTCGTGGTGTATCCGCCCGATGTGCAGGCATTTATAGAAGTGGACACTTTGTCGGGATGCGCTCCCTTAGTTATTCAGGCCGAGAGCTTTTCTACTCCGGGGGCGATCATATCCTGGCTCGTTTTAGACCCCGCCGGCAATCAGGAGGGCAGTGTTCTGAATGCGCCGCAATTTACACTGCAACTGCCGGGCACACACACGATCATCCTCTATGCCTCCCGTTGCGGTATGGATGCGGATACGGTTTCGATTGAAGTACTGCCGGCGCCGCAGGTTTTCTTCAGCCACCGGCCCTTTATTTGTGTGGGGCAGCCGATTGTATTTGCCAATACTTCCGTCAACATCAGCGGCAGCGAGTGGACGTTTGGCGACGGCAACGGCAGCGCCGACTTCTCGCCTACCCATATTTTTGAGGAACCCGGCGAATATACCGTCACGCTCACAGCGTACTCCCTGTCCAACAATTGCCCGGCTACTTTCAGCAGTACCGTCACCGTCATCGGCAATCCGGTGGCAGCATTCACGCCTTCGGCTACCAACGGCTGCGGGCCGCTCACTATACAGTTTACGAGCAACAGCACCCCCGGTGTTAATCATGTATGGGATTTCGGCGACGGTGGCGCAGGTGCGTTCGGCCCCAACCCGGAACATACCTTCCAATCTCCCGGCAACTACGAAGTTAGGCTCACGGTGTATGATGCCGACAGTTGTTTCACCGATGTAGCGATAAGCAATATCTTTGTATTTCCCGACCCGATAGCCGATTTCAATCTGCCCAACCAATTGTATTGCCTCGGCTATGATTCCTTGCAGCCTGTAAACCTCTCGCAGGGCGCCGCGGCCTACCGCTGGCGCTGGCAAAACGACACGTTCAACCTCAACGAGCCGGTCATTATTCCGCAAACAGCCGGAACCTTCCCACTGGAGTTGATCGCCATCAATACCTTCGAGTGCCGCGATACTTTTGTTCGTTTGGCGAATATACTGCCCTCACCCGTAGCGGTAGCCCTACCCGACGCCGGCGCAGGTTGCCAACCGCTGTTTAACGGCTTTGGCAACCAATCGCAACACGCCGCCACCTACCTGTGGGATTTCGGCGACGGCAATACTTCCACGGCTACCACGCCTTCACACACATACGAGCAAGCGGGTACTTTCACGGGTACGCTCACTGCCGGCAGCGCCAACGGCTGCCCTGCCGATACGGCTCAATTCGTCATTGAAGTATGGCCCAAACCGATGGCTGCTTTCCAGTTAGACCGGCCCGAATTGTGCGGTGCACCGGCAGAAGTACGCTTTGAAAACCTTTCTGCGCTGGCACAGAGCGCCGACTGGGACTTCGGCGACGGCAACGCTTCCACAGCCATTCATCCGATACACATCTATCAGACGCCCGGCGTCTATCCGGTCCGGCTTATGGTGACCAACATATATCAATGTCGCGATACCGCTATAGGGTCGGTAGATGTTTACGGCCGGCCGCTTGCCGCATTTGCATTGGACAACCCTTCCGGCTGTGAGGACTTCGAAGTGGTTTTTCAAAACAACAGTACAGAAGCGTTGCGCTACGAGTGGCGCGTCCAGTCTTTTCCCGATGTTTTTTCTGACACTAATCCCCGCGTATTGTTCACCGAACCGGGGACTTATGACGTGCAGCTCATCGCCATTTACAACGACCTGTGCCGCGACACCCTGCTACGACAAAACTATGTACGCGTCTATAGCTCGCCAACTGCGGCTTTCCGCTACGAGGCCGACAATTCCGTGAACGTGCTGGGAGACGTCTCTTTCATCAATGAATCACACAATGCCCAGCGCTTTTTCTGGGATTTGGGCGATGGGACTACTACCACCCTCTCCGATCCGGAGCACGAGTACAGCATCAACCGCTCCATAGAGGTATTGCTCATCGCTTACCACGACAACGGCGGCGCTTTCACCTGTGCCGATTCTATCCGGCAGCCGGTTGACCCTGAATGGATTACCACGTTTTTTGCACCCAATGCCCTCTCGCCCGGCTACGGCCCGGAAGGGGTGCAAGTGTTTAAGCCGGTAGGCATCGGCCTGTTGAGTTACCGCATTGCCGTGTATTCCCCTTGGGGGGAACAAGTGTGGTACTCCGAAGCATTGGACGACAGCAGCCCCACAGAAAGCTGGAACGGCGCCAAACAAAACCGGGGCGACACCCTCCCGCAGGGCGCCTACACCTGGCGAGCCGATGTCGTATTTGTAAACGGGGTGAGCCGGATATTCACCGGTAGCGTGACGTTGCTGAGGTGAATTGGCTGCCCACACAACAAAAGCGACCTGAACACACGCTCCGGCCGCCGTTAAAAAACCCTTCATTGCTTTACGCCTATCGCATTACAACTCATCGGGCGGAATGGGCGCGGGCACCACATTGCGCACAGGATGGGTGCTTTTCAGGTATTTGAAAATGGCTTCGATGTCTTCATCGGCCATTTGGGTGTAGTTGAACCAGGGCATGGGCGGCAGCAGCGGGCGGCCGTCTTCCAGTCCTTTGTATTTGCCCTGTGTGAGCGCTCTTTTGAATTGGTCGAGCGACCAGCCGCCGATGCCCGATTCGTCGGAGGTGATGTTGGCGGCGAAGGTGACGCCCCAAGGGCCGACGCCCGCCGTCAGGTCGGCATTGAACAAGGCCCAGCCGTCGCGGAGGGCTTCCGGGGTGGGTTTGCCGAAAGGCCGGTCGGCAGGGTACCCCGACAGGTGCAATTCGGGGATGATCTCCGACTCTTGCGGCCCCATTCTTTTGGGCGAGTGGCAATCGTGGCACCCCAAGATGGTGACTAAGTACTCGCCTCTTTTCACAACGGATTCTTCTGTTGGCACCGCTGCGGCAGTTGCAGCGGGAGCCTTGTTGTCGGTGCAGTTCGTCAATGCCGCCATTCCCAACAAGACAATGGCGACGAGGGCAACGGATACATTTTTCATAAGTGTTTGTTTTTCGTAAATAATTAGGTTGTTGCAGCGAGCGCGAATTCTCGTGCCCTGCTATTTGCTGCAAAAATGCGATGATCATATCCCACACAGGGATTGCTGTGGTTGCAAAAAGGTTGGCTGTGGTTGTATTTGCCGGAAGGTTTACCGGACTTTGCTCGGCGACACGCCGAATTTCTCCTTAAACGCTGTAGAAAAATACTTCTCACTGCCGAAACCGACTTCCGAAGCGACTTCACTTACGGAACCTTCTCCGTTTTTGAGTAGTTGCATCGCCCGGTCTAAGCGGTAGTTGCGAATAAAATCGGTGGCGCTTTGGTCGGCAACGGCTTTGAGCTTGCGATGGAGTTGGGAACGGCTGATGAACAGCCTTTTGGCAAACTCTTCTACGCCGAGGGTTTCGTCCGACAGGTTTTCTTCCACCAAAAGCCGGAGGCGGCGCAGAAACTCCTGATCGGGCGGCGATAAAAACGGCTGCTCGCCTGCCGGTTCCGAGGCTGCATCTGCGACGAGATGGTTGGAGAATCGCTCCCGGAGCTTGCGGCGGAGTTGCAACAGGTTTTCCATTCGGGCCAGTAGCTCTTCGGTATTGAAAGGCTTGGTGAGGTAGTCGTCGGCGCCGGTGCGCAGGCCCTTGAGCCGGGCGTCCATGTTGGCCCTGGCCGTGAGCAGTATGATGGGAATATGCGCCGTTAATTCATTGTTTTTCAACTCCTCACACACCTCATAGCCATCTTTCACCGGCATCATAAGGTCGGAAATGACGATGTCGGGAATCAATTCCACGGCCTTTTGCAGCCCCTCGCCGCCGTTGGACGTTTCCACCACCTGCCAGTAGGCTGCGATGGATTGCCGAATGAACGTTCTCAGATCGGGATTGTCCTCAATGACCAATGCCACGGGCAGTTCCTCCTCCCGGCGATACGGCGCGCTCTCCGATTCGATGGAAGGCATTGTTGCCGTACCGGCAGCAATTGGGCCGCGTTCCTGCGCCGGAAAGGCTGTGCTCACAGGTAGCCGGAAGGTAAAAACAGAACCCTTGCCCGGCTCGCTCGCCACCGTGATGCCGCCGCCCATGAGTTGGGCCAATTCCCGGCTCAGCGCCAGCCCGATACCCGTGCCTTCTCCCGCATGGGTATGCGCGCCGTCGGCCTGATAAAAGCGGTCGAATACTTTGTCCAACTCCGCCGCCGGAATGCCGATGCCGGTATCGCTGACAGATACCAGTATGCCGGAACTCCGTTCCGGCGCCTGTATGGAACTCCGTTCCGGCGAAGGTATCAGACGGACCTCCACCGACACCTTGCCACCCGCCGGCGTAAACTTCAGCGCATTCGACAGGAGGTTATTCAGTATCAATTCCACTTTGGGGGCATCAAATTCAACGTGCGGCAGGTCGGTCGCAACGGACAGCGATAGTTCCACCCCGCGTTTTTCGGCCAGCGGCAAAAAGGAACGAAACGTTTCCCGGACGGTTTCTGCAAAATCGCCGAGCCGAAGTTCCACTTTCATGCTCCCGCCTTCTAATTTGGCCAAATCGAGCAATTGATTCACCATGTCCAACAATCGCAGGCTGTTCGTTTCAATATGGACGGCGTTGGTTCTGATTTCGGCATCGGAGGCCCTGGCTACGATGCGGCGCGCCGGCTCCAATATGAGCGAGAGCGGGGTGCGGAACTCGTGGGTGACATTGCTAAAGAAGTTGGTTTTCAGTTGTTCCAGCGCTTTTACCCGTTCCGTTTCGCGATGTTCAAAAGCCAGTTGCTCGTGCATTTTTACCCTGCCCACCTGAAATCGCCACAACTGCCATACGATGCCGGCCAGTATCAACGCATACAGCACATAAGCAAGCGGGGAGAGCCACCAGGGTGGATGGATGACAATTTCCAACTCCACCGGCGTGTCGTTCCACACGCCCACGCTGTTGCTACCCTGTACGCGAAACAAATAGCGGCCGGGAGCCAGGTGCGTAAAGTGGGCAAAGCGATCCGGGCGCGCCGGCGACCAGTTTTTTTCTACGGGCAGCAGTTGGTAGCGGTACTGATTTTTTCCGGGAGCGGTAAAATCCATCGCGGCAAATTCAATGGAGAGATTGTTTTCGGCATGGCTCAATTCCATGTATTGCCGGTTCCGGCCCGTTCCGTCGCCCAGCGCCTGAAAAGGAAACGAAAGGTTGTTCACCTTTAAGCCGATGATATATACCTGCGGCGGCTTATCACTGAATTGCAGTTTTTCAGAAAAAAAGCGGTTGATGCCGTTTACGCCCCCGAAGAGCAATTCGCCGGAAGGCGCTTTAGAAAAAGCCTGCGTATTGAATTCATTGCTCTGTAAACCGTCGCCGGCGGTAAACGGCGTGATGGAAACCGCCCGATCGCCTTCTATCCGTATTTTGGCCAGACCCCGGTTGGTACTGCACCAAAAATGGCCGCTGTTGTCGGGCAAAATGCCATACACTACATCGTTGGGCAACCCCTCTTCTGTGGTGATGTAGGAAAAAGCGCCCGACCGAATATTGAGGCGATTGATGCCGCCGCCTTTGGTACCGATCCAAAGTACGGCATCCGGTTTTTCGGGGTCGGGCAGTATGCAGGCGATGGAGTTGTTGTTGGGCGCTGTGCCGCTTTGGCCGGTTGCTTTGATCAATTGAAAATCCATCTTATCCGCTTTGAGGCTTCCCTTCACCAGGCCGTATTGCGTACCCGCCCATATATGGCCGTTGCCGTCTTCGGCCAGCGCAATGGTGAGCACCGTCTCTTGTTCTTCTCCGAAGAGCGCGCCGAAGTCAAAGATGGTTTGCCTGCCGGTAGGGGGGTCTAAGCGCAGCAGCTTCCCGTAGCTGCCCGACACCCACAGGGCGCCGTCGCGGGTGCGCAGCAGGCGGGAATAGGTATTGCGACCGATGGCGTTGATGCCGTAACTTTTTATCAGCGACCCGTCGGGGCGGTAATGCCGCAACTCATTTTCGTTGATATTGCCTTCCCGCAGGCCGCTCAGCAGCCAGTATTCTCCATTGGGCAGGTACAACAGATCATTTTGCTGCGGCAAAGCGTCGGGGAAGGCCGGTTCATCCGACAGCTTGCCGGTAGCGGGGTCGTACCGAACGATTTTGTTGAAAAGTTTGCAGATCAAATCTCCACTTTGATTTTTCCAAACGCCCCATATACTGACACCCTCCAACATGGGGTTGAACAAAGCCCTCCGGAGGGTTATTTTTCGCAACCCGTAGCCCAGGGTTCCAATCCAGATGTTATCTTCGATATCTTGCCACAGTACATTGGACTGGCGATCGATGCGATAATCCGGCTTTTGGGGATTGAAATCGCCCTCCGCTGAAACGCTAAACAGTTGGTTTTCAAACACCACCCACAGTTGCCCGTCTTTCCCCACCGAAAAAGCAGGGTAGGTGTCGGAGGTTTGATTACTAAAAGAATAATATTGAAAACCACCGGCCCGCAAACGAAAAACGCCGGTACTGCAAGCGCCCCATATATCCCCTGAAGGCGTGTGTACCAAACTCCAGGTTTCGCGGGGAACACCCGGCGATTTTTGTACTTTGCTCACGGCCAATGAGCGGGCATCCACCCGGTAGAGGTTTTGTGAGGTGCCGATCCATATATTGCCGTCCTGAGTAACCAGCAAGGCGCGATACTCCTCAATGGCGCCGGGTACCGACAACTGCGGCGGCGGAATGGGAATGGTAACGAGTTGGGCCAGCCGGCTCAAATCGGGCGTATCAGGCAAGGCATTTGCCCAGGCATCCGGGATTTCTAACCGGAACACGCCGCCGCCCCGGTTGGCGATCCAGATATGCCCCGCTTTGTCTTCCACAATACAGAGCACATCGTAGGCAATCAGATTGCCTTTGTTGTAAATGACCGGCAGGTTGAAATAATAAAAGCGGTTCGTTTTGCGGTCGAACAACTGCACTCGCTTGTTCTCTGAACCAATCCACAGCAGCCCTCGGCTGTCTTCCAGCAGTGCCGTGGCGGTGTTGTCCCGCAGGGAGTACGGGTTCTCTGTGTTGTTGGTCCAAACTTTGAAATTGTAGCCGTCGTAGCGATTCAGTCCGTCTTTGGTAGCAATCCAGAGGAACCCGTCGCGGGTTTGGATCACATCGTATATCATGCCCTGCGACAAGCCGTCGTCAATGGTGAGGCTTTCCCATGTTTTGTGCTGCCCGATGAGAGCACTTATGGGCAGCGCCAGAAGCAACACAAGACAGAAGGCTGATTTCATTATACCAATTGCAGTAGTGTGTGCAAATGTATGATTTTTGGCATACAAATACACTGCACGGCTATAGTGAGTGGTGGGCGGTAGGCGAGCCTTTATCAAAAGTAGATTCGACAGCAATCATGCCATTTTTTATTTCAACACATAGAAACATAGGCACATAGTCTTTTGTATATGTCTCTATATTTCTATGTATTTAAAAAATAATTCTGTGCATCTAAAGTCAAGTTGTGTTTTGATACAGCCTCATACTGCCTACCGCGCCAGAGGCGTTCCTTCGGGAAAAATGTACTCAATATTCAGTTCAAACAAAAAACAGCCGGAGCATTTGCCCTGGCTGTTGTAAGAATACTCTTATACCATTTCTATCCACGCGGTGGGTTCTATTCGCGTGAAAGAACTATGCGTTTCACCGCATCCGGCAGGCCGTCCGTTTTCACTTTCACCAGATACATACCATTTTGGAACGCCGACAGGTCGAGCTGTTCTATCACGGTTTGCACCTCCTCTATCTCCACAAAGTGCAACAACTGCCCGGTGAGGCTATACACCTCCACGCGTACGGCTCTTCCGAGGTATTGAGCAAGGTCCACATTCAGCTCCCCGCTCGTCGGGTTCGGATATGCCTCAAAACCCGCAGCTTGCAACTCATGGCTCACCGCTCCATCAACCCCCACTAACGGCGGCACATTGCTGCCCGTGAAGCCCACATTGGCAAACGTAGCCGTCACAGTACTGGTTTGTTGGTAATTGGTGGTCACCAAACCCACCTGTATGCAGGCATTCATCGGGATGTTCTGCGCGCCTACGAAGTACCAGGCCAATCCATTGGGCGATACATACATGCTGAACTGACTGCCCGCCCTTACGATGCGCAACCAATACCGACTCTGGCTCGGAAACTGCTGCGGATTGGCCGCGCCGTTGGTCGTGGTGCGGAATTCACGGCGGCTCAAGGTGCTCAGGTTGGTCATCAACTGCGCTTTCTTCGCGCCGGCGGCATTGCTCTCGCGCATCACTACGCCCGCCCAGCCGAGCGCCGTGCCGCTGATGTCGGTCACTTGTGCCGTGATGCTGCCGTCGCCGCAGAGCGTGCGCTGTGCAAAGGCCGTGGCATCGCTCGTGAAGCCGGGGCCGTAGAAGCAGTTGGTGCTCGTTGCCGTCCATACGCCGTTGACCGGATTGTAAGCGATGCTGTTGCCGTCGGCACAGTTGACGCCATTCGGGTTTTGACTCCAGCCGCAGGGCAGACCGCCTATGGTGATGTTGCTCGTGCAGGTACTCGGGTTGCCGTTAATGTCCGTCACGGTGACTGTTACCGGAACTGTTTGGCCGACCTGCTCGCAAGAGATACCCGTCGGCGACAGTACGATCGTGGCCACGCCGCAGTTGTCGGTGGTATCTACGAGACTACCGGCGTTGAGCGGGATGGTATTCTCCCCGTTGAAGGTCACGGTTTGGTTGAAGCACTGTATCGTCGGCGGTGTGTTGTCCACCTTGATGACCGTGAAAGAACAACTGTCTATATTGTTGTTAATGTCGGTGGCGTACAGCCTCACTACCATGTTGCCCGCACCGGACACGAGGGTGCCTGCTGTCGGAGATTGGGTCACGCTTTGCACCCCGCAGTTGTCGCCCGTCGTAGCTAAACTCGTGTAATTGGGCAGTAAAGCCGTGCAATTTACGCCCAGCACTAAAGTTTGCGTGGGGGGGCAATTAATGCTCGGTGGCATGTTGTCGGGACTGAAGTTGACCATTACTGAGGAGGAGGCTGTGCAGCCGTTGGCCGCAGTAATTGTGACGGCATAAGTGCCTTCCTGGGTCACCGAGATATTCTGGTCGGTGGAGTACGGGCTGTCGTTGCGGGCCCAATTGTAGCTGACGGCAGCGGTCACGCTTAGGGTTGTCTGCGGATTATCGCAGTCTAAGTCCAGACCGTTGTTATTGCTGATGACCGCAGTAGGCGAGATACATTGGCCGGGTATTGTTTGGCCAACCTGCATACTGCCGCTGCGGCATCCGTCGGCGCCGAGTACAGAAGCGATAATCGTCTGTGCCGGGCCGGTCTGATTGTAAGACGGCAAAGTGCTGCTCCATGTCGTTCCGCCGTCGGTGGAGTATTCAATCGTGCCGCCCGTACCGCTCACCGTGCCGATGGCGATGCTGCCGCCGCCGACCGTGCAGTCGGTGCAGGTGCTGTTGGTGATGGCCAAAGTACCGGTCGGCGCATTGGGGGTGACGCAGGTGCCGGGAACGGTCGTTACTCCGGTAGAAGCCGGGCTGACGGTATTGGCGTCCTCATCGCATACGCAGCGAGTCTGGATGGTTTGAGCCGGACCGGTAACATTATAGATCGGTAGAGTGGTGCTCCAGCTTTGGCCACCATCAGTGCTGTACTGAATACTGGAGCCTGTGGGGCATCCCGTTGTGGGTGGTATTATGCTGCCACCTGATACCGCGCAACCTGTAGTGCAGGTGCTGTTGGCAATTTGCACTTCGCCGGGGGCCGTGGTCAAACTGGGGCATGCTGCCACCACCGTCAGCACCACATCATTACCGGTACCGCCGATGTAGGAGATGGTGGCATCCAGTCCGCTCCCCAGGAAGTTGTTGATGGTAGCGCCTTCGGCCAGCCCGTTGAACGTTCCGATAATGGGGTCTGTGTCGTCGTTGTCCACGATGAGGAACACATCGCCGTCGGTGGGGGTGTATGCACCGCTGAACACGAGGTCCACGCCGTCCAAGTTTACCATACCCACCACGGTGAGCCGAGAGTAGGTGCTGCTCGTGCCGTCGCCGGGGCTTGTGCCATTGATGACAATGGCGAGGTCGCTAGCGAAAGAAACTGTGCCTGCGGTAGCGTCAGTGCCGTTGAAGGTCGGTTTTACCGCCGCCGGGGATGTGCCCGGGTCAAGCAGCAGGGTGCCGCCACCGGTATTGAGGTTTTGGTTAAAAACCACATCGCCGCCGCTGCGCAGTTGCACATGGGTAGCCGCCGGGCGGCTGATGGCCGCGCTGACCGTCAGGTTGCCGCTATTCACGTCGCCGATGATGAGGGTGCTTGCGGTCACGAGGTCGAGTTCAGTATCTGTCAGGCCCAGCGTGAGAGGGCTGCCGCTAAACACGTCTGCACCGCCCAGATTGATGAGCGTACCCGCTGTGCGCGGGCGAATCGTCGTGGTGCCCGTGCCGGAATTGACAAAGCCGGAAGAGATTATATTGACCCCGTTGGCAAGTATTGTGATGTCGGCATTACTGCCGGAGGTGATGGCGCCGCTGGTCTGTAGCCGCAGCGCTTCGACGGGATTGGTACCCGTGTTGCCCGTACCCTTCACTTCTACTGACCCGCCGGAGGAGGTGATACGGGAATTGGCGTTCAATACATAAACGCCGAAATTGTTGTTCCCGCTGGATGCGCCGCCGATGCCTTCCACCGTCACGGTACCGCTGCCGCCGGCGCTGATCTCACCGCCGGAAATTATATAAACGCCATAGTTGGCGGCCGACCCGCTGCTGCCGCCCCCCGTGCCCTTCACCTCTACCGACCCGCCGGAGGAGCTGATACGGGAGTTGGTGCCATTTATATTAATGCCGTAATTGCTGCTCCCCGTGGGACTACCACCAAGGCCCTCCACCGTCACGGTGCCGCTGCCGTCGGCGCTGATTGCGCCACCGGCTTGTACATAAACACCATAATTGTTGATGGATGAGCCGCTGCCGCCGCCCGTGCCCTTCACCTCTACCGACCCGCCGGAGGAGCTGATGCGGGAGTTGGTGCCATTTATATTAATGCCGTAATTGCTGCTCCCCGTGGGACTACCACCAAGGCCCTCCACCGTCACGGTGCCGCTGCCGCCGGCGGTGATCTCGCCGCTGGTTTGTATAACAACCCCAAAATTATTACTGGATGAGCCGCTACCACCGCCCATGCCCTTCACCTCTACCGACCCGCCGGAGGAGGTGATGCGGGAGTTGGCGTTCAGTACATACACGCCATAGTTGGCCCCACCAGATGCACCGCCGGTGCCCTCCACGGTTACACTGCCGCTGCTGCCGCCGGTGATCTCGCCGCCGAGATTTACCACAACGCCAAAATTACTACCTAACGCGCCGTTGTTGCCCCCCATGCCCTTCACCTCTACCGACCCGCCGGATGAGCTGATGCGGGAGTCGGCGTTCAATACATAAACGCCGTAATTGTGATTCGCACCGGATGCGCCGCCGATGCCCTCCACCGTCACCATGCCGCTGCCGCCAGCGGTTATCTCGCCGCCGAAATCTATACTAACGCCATAATTGAAGACCGATGAGCCGCTGCCGCCACCTGTGCCCTTCACCTCTACCGACCCGCCGGAGGAGGTGATGCGGGAGTTGATGCCAACTATATTAACGCCATGATTGTTGCTCCCGCCGGATGCACCGCCGATGCCCTCCACAGCCACCATGCCGCTGCCGCCCTGTATTTTCCCTGCAGAGACTACCTGTATACCATGCTGGTTAGTGCCACTATTTCCTCCCTGACCCTTTACAGACAACAGCCCGCTGCCATTGACCTGGAGGCTGCTGCCATCCAAGTTAACGCCAACGAAGTTGCCTGCTGTGGGTGTGCCCTGCTGATTGGCCTCCACCGTCAGGTTGCCGTTTTCGGTTTCGATACTGCCGCCGCTGTTGATGGTCACGTTGCGGCTCACTTTTATCGTGGCTGTGCCACTGCCGGAAAGGATGAGGTTGGCATTCGCCGCTACCGTTACCTGATCTACGCCGGGCGTAGCGTCGTCGTTTTGCAAATCCACATCAAGGTTGGCATCGGAGGCAAAGTTGATGTCGCCGTTGAAGTTCACTACATCATCGCCTGTGCCGCCGTTGATGGTGAGGCTTGGCAGGTTGGCCGTGAAGGCGCCGATGTCAATGATGTCGTTGCCGCCTGCTGCGTTGATGGTGATGGAGGTAGCACCCACCAGCGCTACGTCCGCAGGTGTGGTAAAGGCTGTGGCCGAGCCGCCGTCAATGGAGTAGGTACGGGTGTTAGGTGTGACCACAAAGCGGATATTACTGCCGCTTTCGGACACGTCGAGTACATCGCCGTTGCCGGAATTGTCGGTGATGACGATGTTGTTGCCGGTGGTGGTGATGGTGTAGTCGGGTATGAGTGACACCGTGCTTTCAAATGCGCCTATGTCCCGAATGCCGAACTGCGGCCGGGTGGTTCCTCGCTGATCTTCTGTGAGCGTGCTGCCGGGGTCGGCTGCCTTAAAAGCAGGGCTGAGCGACAATAAGGCATGCGTGAAAGTGGAGCCTCCGTTGTTTGCCAATGGGCCGATTTTGGGATCAATGGCGGCAGCAGGATGAATCGCATACATGTCCGTCATAGCGTATCCAAAGGCTTGATTCTACCACGCCAATTATATTGTAACCCTCGCTGATAAAACCATTTTGAACATCCCTAAATGCTTGATTGCTTACGTTGGTTGCTATGTTTTTTGCAATGATGGTATTGCTTATCTTTACGTTTTCAGTCAAATTACCTGTTGCCACTCCACCACCTGAATTATTGGCAGTATTATTGGCGATGGTACAAAACCGAATGAATGAATCACCCATGGCGTTAGGCGAGACTATACTGACACCGCCCCCCAGTTGATCGGCTGTATTGCCAGATACGGTACAGTTGGTCAACTGTATGATGCCCATATTGCTGTAAATACCACCGCCGCTACCTCCCGCGTTTAATTGAATGTGGGTCGTATTGCCGCTGACGGTACATTTATCCATAATAAGCGTTCCGTTATTGTTGTAAATACCGCCGCCATTATGTCCGAAATTCACTACACCCGAACGATTGCCCGATACGATGCAGTTGGTCATCGTCAAAATACCCGAGTTGTTGTAAATGCCGCCGCCATGACCATCTTGGGTGACGGAATTGTCGGTTATGGAATTGGATATAGTACAGCCATTAAGCGTTAGGTTGCCACTGTTATAAATGGCGCCGCCAAAGGCAGTTGAACTGTTGATGTTAGATTTTCCGTTGGTGAACGTGACATTGTTTATGACCACGGTGACGCCTGCGACAATCTGCATCACCCTGTCTATTTCATCGGCGTCAATGGTGGCGCCATTGCCGTTGATGGTGAGATTTTTTTGTACGTCAAGGTCTCCTGTGCCGGGCGTTATGTTCAGGCCCTCATTTCCTGCTGTTCGTGATAGGGTATAGGTTGCATTTGCCGCCAGTTCGATGACACATCCGTCAGAAGCATAGCGTATGGCCTCGCGAAGCGAGATGCCTGTGCCCCCACCCAGAAAACCATCATCTTCGTCTGCCGTGGTGGTGACCGTAATAGGGCATGTAAAGGCACTGAAATTATCAATTGCAAAGCTTGGTCGGGAGCCACTACCCGATACTTGCCGCGAAGCCCAGCGAAGCTGCACTACGGCTTGGTTGTCGCAAGCTGCGGGCAAGGCAATCATTTTGTTCTCCAGCTTTTGGGGTGTGGTCACTGTCCCGATTTGGGTGGTCGTATTGTTCTGGTATTCAATTCCCGTCAGCGTGGTAAAGTCCCCGGATGTGCCTACACGATATTGCAGGGTGGCCTCATTGATACGGGTATTGGAGCTTCCGTCGTACGGGTTTCGGATGGTCATGATGTCGTAGCTGACCTGAACGTTGGTACTGCCGGTCGTGTTGAGCGCCACCGCGAGGGATAAGTCCAGGGAGCCACTATTCAAGAAGCCAATCTTGCCGTTGTAGTTGTGTACATTGCCATTGGTGGTGGAAGCGTCAGAACTGGCGGTGAGCGCACGATCCCCTGTGGGGGCTGTTGTGCGGAATGTGGCCTGTGGGGAAGTCGCCAACTGCCAGCCCTGCCAGCCCACCGGGTATGTGGTGGAGCTATGTGCCAGGGTGCCGAAGTCTTGGGCGTAAGGGAGGCTCTGCGCCGTTGGGTTGGTCTGTGCCCATCCGGGTATCGTTACTACAAGTAGCGAAAAAACCACGCTCAAAACGCGCAGCGAAAAACCGGCCGTCTGCCGGAGGGTAGAAATACGGTTCATATCGTTTGGTATTAATGTGTCGGGAAGAAGTGTTGCCGAAAGGCGGCAGGACGCATTGGCTTCAAAACCAATTGGATGAGTTGTAAAGGTGCGATTTGTCATTAGCAGCAGTTTAAAGACAGGCCGTATAAAAGGCTATTGCCAACGTAAAACTACTGATTTCTGTCAACTCTCCGGTCCCGGCGCAGAAGAATTTAAAAACTAAAATGCAGAGAGGGCATCTCCTGAAGAGACGCCCTCTCTGCGTACTTGAGCTTGCCACGCAAGGCGTGGTGGTTATCCGGCGGGTTCTACCCGCTTTGTGCACAGGGGCGGAACGGAGTTCCGCTAAACTATCTCGTCTTCAGTATGCGGTACGCAATAGGCTAGGCGGCACTGCATACTGCCTACCGACTTACCGCGTCAGTACCACCCGCCGCGT
>JAHBTW010000020.1 GCA_019638385.1 Saprospiraceae bacterium
GCGCATTGTTCGCCGCTAAAAACTGCGTTTCAATTCCAATCTGGTACGATTAAAAGTTTTGCATCGCTGAATTACATTTCAGAGCTTCAAAAGTTTCAATTCCAATCTGGTACGATTAAAAGTAGCGAAGAAAACGTACAGATGCTAAGCGTAATGATGTTTCAATTCCAATCTGGTACGATTAAAAGCATGATAAGCGTAAATTTTCAAAGAGTTGCATCAAGTTTCAATTCCAATCTGGTACGATTAAAAGAAGAAAGGCTAAGAAAAGCAGGCGTTACATGGAATGAGTTTCAATTCCAATCTGGTACGATTAAAAGTCCGAATCTTAACAGTGTTTCCTGTGCCCTGCTCATGTTTCAATTCCAATCTGGTACGATTAAAAGCGCAACTAACAAAAACAAAAGAAGAAAGAGAAAGGTTGTTTCAATTCCAATCTGGTACGATTAAAAGCGCAACTAACAAAAACAAAAGAAGAAAGAGAAAGGTTGTTTCAATTCCAATCTGGTACGATTAAAAGGTTCGGGTGTGCGGCGAATACTTTGTCGAACATAGCGTTTCAATTCCAATCTGGTACGATTAAAAGCGAGGTGCAGCGTGGTGGTGGTGTCCATGTTTACCTGTTTCAATTCCAATCTGGTACGATTAAAAGGCTGTTTCGGAGGATGTAATCAAACTGTCTAAGTGCGTTTCAATTCCAATCTGGTACGATTAAAAGGAATCTCTCACTCCTACAAGGACTTCAATTTATTGCGTTTCAATTCCAATCTGGTACGATTAAAAGCTGACGATGTGCTAAAACGTTTGTCTGCTTTTTAATAGTTTCAATTCCAATCTGGTACGATTAAAAGGGGTGTACCCCGGCGGTTTTTACGATCAACTCTGTAGTTTCAATTCCAATCTGGTACGATTAAAAGCAAGGCCCCACGTAGGGCCGCCTGAGTACACTACGGCGTTTCAATTCCAATCTGGTACGATTAAAAGTTGACCGTTGGATTCATAAAACTACTCATTTTTTTAGTTTCAATTCCAATCTGGTACGATTAAAAGATGCTAGACTTAACCGTCCAGAATTTCTTGGAATGAGTTTCAATTCCAATCTGGTACGATTAAAAGAGGTGACCTCTCAATGTCCGGTAATGCGGTTGTGTAGTTTCAATTCCAATCTGGTACGATTAAAAGTCTGTTGGAAATAACTTTTTTTTCTGCACAAATCTGTTTCAATTCCAATCTGGTACGATTAAAAGGATCACAGGCGAGCTAAGTATTTCTATAAATCGCGAGTTTCAATTCCAATCTGGTACGATTAAAAGGAGGCGTCACGGGCGCCGCTTGCTGTAATCTTCCCTGTTTCAATTCCAATCTGGTACGATTAAAAGGGCAGTTTCACAGCACATCATGTCGCAGTACGATGTGTTTCAATTCCAATCTGGTACGATTAAAAGGAATGTCCCTACTCTTTCCGCGGAGTTTGTACGAAGTTTCAATTCCAATCTGGTACGATTAAAAGCGTCATTCTCTGTATATATCTTCTTACGAAAGTAACGGTTTCAATTCCAATCTGGTACGATTAAAAGTCGTCCGTTTCGATC
This sequence comes from Saprospiraceae bacterium, assembly GCA_019638385.1. Lineage (GTDB taxonomy): Bacteria > Bacteroidota > Bacteroidia > Chitinophagales > Saprospiraceae > UBA2329. The sequence continues at coordinate 1,593 of JAHBTW010000020.1, forward strand.
CCGTAATATTCCGGGCGATAGAGTTTCAATTCCAATCTGGTACGATTAAAAGGAGAAAATGGCATCAGAAGACAACGGGGTGATACCCGCGTTTCAATTCCAATCTGGTACGATTAAAAGTTGCTTTTTCTTTTGGTGACATTTTATTTTGATTTGGTTTCAATTCCAATCTGGTACGATTAAAAGAACTTCACAAACATTCGCAGATGGACGTATCCGAAAGTTTCAATTCCAATCTGGTACGATTAAAAGCGAGAATGTGAGCCATTCTCTGCAAGTGCAAGAGTACGTTTCAATTCCAATCTGGTACGATTAAAAGAATGTATCGCCCAAATTCGCAGACTACAACACACTGTTTCAATTCCAATCTGGTACGATTAAAAGGGCGCAAGGCAGCAAACCGCCGCTACCCCGAAGCGAGTTTCAATTCCAATCTGGTACGATTAAAAGCCTGTTCGATCTTAACCCCTCCGGCGATAGTCCGAGGTTTCAATTCCAATCTGGTACGATTAAAAGCATCTCGGTACGTCGAATTTATGTTGCGCCCCGGCAGTTTCAATTCCAATCTGGTACGATTAAAAGCAAGAGGCGCGCAAGTGTGCGCCTTTCAAAACCCGGGTTTCAATTCCAATCTGGTACGATTAAAAGATGTTCGCCCCTAAAAGTAGGGGCAATTGAGAGGGGTTTCAATTCCAATCTGGTACGATTAAAAGCCTATCCGGCCTCGTGTAGACTACCGTAACCCTTAGTTTCAATTCCAATCTGGTACGATTAAAAGACCGGAGGCGCCCGTAGAAAGGTTATCAACTCCAACGTTTCAATTCCAATCTGGTACGATTAAAAGTATATTCAGCATAACGAGACATATACCCAAAAGGTGTTTCAATTCCAATCTGGTACGATTAAAAGCCGCAAAACAACGGTGTTAACCCTCGCGCTGTCGTTGTTTCAATTCCAATCTGGTACGATTAAAAGGGGCATGAGTTTAGATAAAATTCACGCTGCCGTAAGGTTTCAATTCCAATCTGGTACGATTAAAAGCGCGACCAGAGTGCCTTTAACCCGGTGTCCGCTTTTAGTTTCAATTCCAATCTGGTACGATTAAAAGCAGCGAGGGCGGGTAACGGGGTAGGTATATTCAGCTGTTTCAATTCCAATCTGGTACGATTAAAAGACAACATCCCTGCATATAATGAGGCCGCCAGAAAAGTTTCAATTCCAATCTGGTACGATTAAAAGGGACGCAATTCAGCACATTTCCAAGATCATTGCCGAGTTTCAATTCCAATCTGGTACGATTAAAAGTTCCAAGGGGGGAAAAGAGTCTTCATCCCCAATTCTGTTTCAATTCCAATCTGGTACGATTAAAAGCGGAAGGCGCATGTAGTTTTTGCGCATCTCGTGTGCGGTTTCAATTCCAATCTGGTACGATTAAAAGGGAACTGCCGGGTTCGGCGGGAGGGGTGTTTATTATGTTTCAATTCCAATCTGGTACGATTAAAAGTCGTACTGCCTACGTCGATAAAGGTGTTTATGTTCTGTTTCAATTCCAATCTGGTACGATTAAAAGCCGCTTGCCGCGGCCCTGAACAATCAGGCATTTCGTGTTTCAATTCCAATCTGGTACGATTAAAAGAATTTCCGAAAGAGGCAAAGAAGCAGGCCATAGGTAGTTTCAATTCCAATCTGGTACGATTAAAAGCACAATGATCACGCTCAAGATATCCCCTTCCACACTGTTTCAATTCCAATCTGGTACGATTAAAAGGGTTGTCCGGCGCCTCCATGAGATCAGAAAAGCATGTTTCAATTCCAATCTGGTACGATTAAAAGTACGCACCATGAAGTTTTTTTCGCCCTTAGATTCTGGTTTCAATTCCAATCTGGTACGATTAAAAGTCTTACGATAAGTACCGGACGACTATTTGTGTTTCGGTTTCAATTCCAATCTGGTACGATTAAAAGTATTTGCATTCTCGGTCGGCGGCCTTACTACGGGCTGTTTCAATTCCAATCTGGTACGATTAAAAGTTGAGCGCAGGCGATAGCGAAGGTCGCAGGTCATGATGTTTCAATTCCAATCTGGTACGATTAAAAGGCATGGAAAAGGAAAGCCCTGACAATCCCGGCTTCGTTTCAATTCCAATCTGGTACGATTAAAAGCAGCGTAGAAAGATGCCTTGTGTTGTGTGTGACGAAGTTTCAATTCCAATCTGGTACGATTAAAAGTATATGGCAAGCCGGGTGTTTCCGAACACATACGCTTGTTTCAATTCCAATCTGGTACGATTAAAAGGCAGGTCAACAGCGTGTATCTCAACCTCGCTACATTGTTTCAATTCCAATCTGGTACGATTAAAAGAAATTTTCAGTTGAGGAATCGGCTTGCGCGCCGTACGTTTCAATTCCAATCTGGTACGATTAAAAGCAAATATGACAAACGATAATAAACGGCAGAAACTTTGTTTCAATTCCAATCTGGTACGATTAAAAGCAGACTGCAAATAGGCTGCATCGGATGGTTTCGCCCTGTTTCAATTCCAATCTGGTACGATTAAAAGAGTGCCATTCTCTTTTTTTTTAGCTGTTAAACAAATGTTTCAATTCCAATCTGGTACGATTAAAAGTCGAACCTTCAAAACCGCATGCACATCTGTAGAATTGTTTCAATTCCAATCTGGTACGATTAAAAGTTTAGACATCCACCAAGCAGCTCTCCCCCATCCCTGTTTCAATTCCAATCTGGTACGATTAAAAGCCTGACCGACTACAATGGCAACACGACGATGAACGAAGTTTCAATTCCAATCTGGTACGATTAAAAGGGGTTTCTTTGCCCCGGTCAACGATACAAATTTGCCGTTTCAATTCCAATCTGGTACGATTAAAAGAAGGTGTAGGACACGCCGCAACGAAAGGTAAAGTCGTTTCAATTCCAATCTGGTACGATTAAAAGTATTTTCAACGATCCGATAAAGATGATCTTAACCCCGGTTTCAATTCCAATCTGGTACGATTAAAAGATCAATGCCTCATAAGCATTTTGCTCTCCAATAGCCTGTTTCAATTCCAATCTGGTACGATTAAAAGCAAACTGGATGCTATCGTGGTGTCTCCGCCATCCAAGTTTCAATTCCAATCTGGTACGATTAAAAGGGCATCACTTGCGCCATTTGCCCCGTTTTGCACTTGTTTCAATTCCAATCTGGTACGATTAAAAGATCGTGTAAGGTAAGTGTTATAAAATTTAACTTAAAGTTTCAATTCCAATCTGGTACGATTAAAAGACATCTCGATATTCTTGTATTAGATCACATCATAGTGTTTCAATTCCAATCTGGTACGATTAAAAGCAGGGCGTTACAATCCCGGATGACGTCACGATAGGAAGTTTCAATTCCAATCTGGTACGATTAAAAGTTTCAGTGGACGACGTGGACTGCATTGTATTTGCAGGTTTCAATTCCAATCTGGTACGATTAAAAGCAATTTAGCTCCTTCAAGCTGCCAGCTTACAGCCTCGTTTCAATTCCAATCTGGTACGATTAAAAGGTCAATAATTACAACCTTGAAGTTGTTCATTATAGTTCGTTTCAATTCCAATCTGGTACGATTAAAAGCCAATAGCAAAAGGCATTTGACTGTTGATATTATATGTTTCAATTCCAATCTGGTACGATTAAAAGGTGAAGCCGAAACTCGGCATCGTGACGCGCGAGCAGGTTTCAATTCCAATCTGGTACGATTAAAAGCCTCAGTGGCCTTAAAAAGCCTTTTTCTCGAAGATGGTTTCAATTCCAATCTGGTACGATTAAAAGTAAGATGAACTACGCAGATTTTGACACGCAACCCAAGTTTCAATTCCAATCTGGTACGATTAAAAGCTTCGCGGGTTTTCTCCGTCGGGCTTATATTTACTAGTTTCAATTCCAATCTGGTACGATTAAAAGCCAAAAGTATGCTCAAGGAGGAGCGGTTTCAAACCGGTTTCAATTCCAATCTGGTACGATTAAAAGCCGCAGCACCCTTGTGTCCCCCGCCTCCAAATTGCTGTTTCAATTCCAATCTGGTACGATTAAAAGCTACGAGACGTAGAAACGACAGGCGTAGCAGAAGGTGTTTCAATTCCAATCTGGTACGATTAAAAGTGCGTACCGTAAAAGTTGCAATACGATCCCCTGTCGGTTTCAATTCCAATCTGGTACGATTAAAAGACATCTCGATATTCTTGTATTAGATCACATCATAGTGTTTCAATTCCAATCTGGTACGATTAAAAGCCGGCGAAAGCCGGCACCAGCTACTGCTCGGCTTAGGTTTCAATTCCAATCTGGTACGATTAAAAGGCCAAGCGCTTTGCGCGCTCGGTCTCTGTCTCGATGTTTCAATTCCAATCTGGTACGATTAAAAGAAGCCTTATCATGGGGAGACGCATGAAGAAGGGTTGTGTTTCAATTCCAATCTGGTACGATTAAAAGCCTGCGATCCAGCCGCCCACCGTGATAGAATTTAGTGTTTCAATTCCAATCTGGTACGATTAAAAGCATCCGGGGTGGGGCGGCTATATTGAAAGGAATTACGTTTCAATTCCAATCTGGTACGATTAAAAGCTTCGCGCCGATGTGGCCGCCGAGCATGAACAGGTTTGTTTCAATTCCAATCTGGTACGATTAAAAGACAAAACCCGGATGACACCTTTACTCCCCAAGAGTGTTTCAATTCCAATCTGGTACGATTAAAAGCATAGCGGTAAGCAACGGAGGGGGAAACCCTGCAATGTTTCAATTCCAATCTGGTACGATTAAAAGTATTTCGCAGCAGCTTCGAGCGCTGCTACATATTGTGTTTCAATTCCAATCTGGTACGATTAAAAGGACTACAAGGCATTTCAGAACAGAGAGTTTCCTGTTTGTTTCAATTCCAATCTGGTACGATTAAAAGAAAACTTGCAACCTTAGAGGGGCAAAACACCGCCCTGTTTCAATTCCAATCTGGTACGATTAAAAGTCTATCATCACCCCTCCAAGTACCGCCTCTTCGAGGTTTCAATTCCAATCTGGTACGATTAAAAGTACGACAAACCTCTTCCGAGGTATCTCAAAACCCCGGAGTTTCAATTCCAATCTGGTACGATTAAAAGTGCAAAAAGAGCAGCCGGGAAAATGCTCGCTTCGATGTTTCAATTCCAATCTGGTACGATTAAAAGCTCACTGGCGACGAAATGGAGGGCGTGATGAGCAGCAGTTTCAATTCCAATCTGGTACGATTAAAAGAGGAATATGGCCTCACTATTTATTTGCAATCGCCGAGTTTCAATTCCAATCTGGTACGATTAAAAGACGATCGGCGCGCCCGATACGACCGCGCCATCGCAGTTTCAATTCCAATCTGGTACGATTAAAAGTGCCTGCGGGTAGCAACGCCTCGAGCACAATACTATGTTTCAATTCCAATCTGGTACGATTAAAAGTGAAACGTCTTTAATCTCCTTTAATTTTTACGATCTAGTTTCAATTCCAATCTGGTACGATTAAAAGGCCGAACTTGAAGCTCTTCTTCTCTGCGAATAGGATGTTTCAATTCCAATCTGGTACGATTAAAAGGGGCTTCCCGTACACAATCATGCGAAAGTTCTTCTCGTTTCAATTCCAATCTGGTACGATTAAAAGTCTCTTTCTGCTTCGATGCTGTTCTCCGTTACGATCGTTTCAATTCCAATCTGGTACGATTAAAAGAGTGTTTACAATTCCAAAACTACACTTTTTAACAAAGTTTCAATTCCAATCTGGTACGATTAAAAGAGCGTGCCGGCCAGCCATGCGCGGCGGGCCTTCATGAGTTTCAATTCCAATCTGGTACGATTAAAAGCGAAGCACAAGCTGCTCGACCAAGCCGTGCATCCAGGTTTCAATTCCAATCTGGTACGATTAAAAGGGTGTGAAACTTAGCCGGATCGGCTTTGTAGTAATTGTTTCAATTCCAATCTGGTACGATTAAAAGAAGCGAGCATCGAAAAAGTGTATCCTGAAACATACCGTTTCAATTCCAATCTGGTACGATTAAAAGGGAAGCGGTCTATTACAAGTTCCCAGGGCGTGTATCGTTTCAATTCCAATCTGGTACGATTAAAAGCGAAAGGCGAGTACGCAAAAGCCATAGAGTTCATGGGTTTCAATTCCAATCTGGTACGATTAAAAGGCGCATTGCTAAAGCCTTTCAAAAAGGCTATGCAGAGTTTCAATTCCAATCTGGTACGATTAAAAGTGCGGTGCGCAACTTCCTGCGCGCCCTGCCCTTCAAGTTTCAATTCCAATCTGGTACGATTAAAAGTAGCATGACAGCGGAGAAGAGCCAGTCGCTGTTTGAGTTTCAATTCCAATCTGGTACGATTAAAAGCTTATCCGGGCTGCACGGAGCAGAAAACGCTACAGTGTTTCAATTCCAATCTGGTACGATTAAAAGTAATCATCAAAGTAGCGAAGGAAGAAGCGGGCGAATGTTTCAATTCCAATCTGGTACGATTAAAAGGTTTTATTGGTTCCTGTTGGTGAGCCTGCTTTTTATGTTTCAATTCCAATCTGGTACGATTAAAAGAAGATGTGCGTAACGGCGCATGGCAAACTATCAGCGGTTTCAATTCCAATCTGGTACGATTAAAAGCGGGCAGGCGCGAAGAAATGTTGCTGGAAAAGTCGTGTTTCAATTCCAATCTGGTACGATTAAAAGCTCTAAAGCCGACGCAGGACCAGTTTTGGAGTACTGTTTCAATTCCAATCTGGTACGATTAAAAGTGGGCTTAGACCCTACCGGCGCCACGATGATAGGCTGTTTCAATTCCAATCTGGTACGATTAAAAGATCACTAACTGCCGCAACGAGGTGATACAGTACTACGTTTCAATTCCAATCTGGTACGATTAAAAGGCGCGCTTCACGGTGCAGATGGCGCCCTTCACCATAGTTTCAATTCCAATCTGGTACGATTAAAAGAACTCTCAAATAGCCTGCGTTTGTACTATTCGTTTTGTTTCAATTCCAATCTGGTACGATTAAAAGCAGCCGCGCGCACTATGATGCTGCGCGGTGACCAGGGTTTCAATTCCAATCTGGTACGATTAAAAGACTGATCGTCGCCATATCGCCGGCGCGCAATGCGCTGTTTCAATTCCAATCTGGTACGATTAAAAGCAAGCGCGTGTTTATGTTGTCTGATGCTGTAAGCAGGTTTCAATTCCAATCTGGTACGATTAAAAGCGGCTGCTCCTGCCGCCCATGCGCTCCATCTTCTCCGTTTCAATTCCAATCTGGTACGATTAAAAGCCGGCGCAAATCTATATATAAAAAACTGTATGTCAAAGAACTGTTTTGGGCGGGGAGCCGAAAACCGGGGGTAAAATGCGTCGAACGCAGATAGGCGGTTTTACACGGGGGGGCGACGACCATATTAATGCCTTGAATTTCAACTGCATGAAGGCAGAAGCCATTACAACGTTGCCAACAAGGTTGGCATTTGAACGAGGTTCGACGACTTGACGCCGAAACAATACTACAAAAAGTTGTCGGTACTCATTTTCTCCTGTCCCACTATTTGTTTATCCAACCATCGGCTGTTCCTGCTTTTAAACAGGATCAAACTATCCGTCGTAACGTCCATGATCCCTTCTGCCTCTATCACCATTTCTTTGAGCTTTACTTCACTTATTTCGCCTTCAAATACCGAGTTCTGTATCCAATTGAGATACCGGCGGCACAGTTTCAACATCTTCGCCACCCGCTTCTCATTTACGTCATACACCGCTATTACATACATCACTTATCCATTTTGAATTTACTAAAAACCTACCTACCGCCCACCCCTCTGCTCTATGCCCCCCGCCATCACCAGTATATCTTGAAAGGCTTGTAGGGCAGGTCGCCGATGAGGTGCTTTACCAGCTTGTGGCACTCCATGCGGATGAGCCGTTTGTAACTTACTTTGCGCTTCAGCGCCCGATGCTCAATGGTTTCATTGAGGCGTTCTTCCCATGCCTTGGTGAAGGTTTTGGCGCCGCTCTCTTTGAGCAGACAGTGATTGAGGTCCCATCGAAAATCAGAGTCCTGCAACATTCGTTTGTTGAACATGGAAAAAATGAGGCGATCTACCAAAATGGGTTTAAATAACTCGGCCAGATCCAGTGCGAGAGAATAGCGGCGCGCGCCCGGCTCGTGCAGGAAACTGATGGCCGGGTTGAGCTGAGTGTGATATATCTGCTTCAGACACTGCGCGTAGCACAGCATGTTGCCGTAAGAAATGAGCGCGTTTACTTCGTTTTTGGGCGGTTGCTTGCTCCTGCCGGCCATGTCAAAATCTTTGATAATGACATCAAATGCCTCATAATACACTTTGCGGATGTTGCCCTCTATGCCCATGAGTTCCGACACCGAACCGCAGGCGCTCACACTTTCCCGCAACGTTTCTATTTGAGCAACGGGCGCGGCGAGGTCTTGCCCCCGGTTGGCGTAGTAGCGCAACACCTTGAGCATGTTAAACGAAGCGCCTTCCAGTATCGTGGCAGCAATCGGAAGCCGTTTGCGGTTTTCGATGTAATGTCGCGTTTGGGCCACCTGTACTTTGCCGGCGAGCAGATAATCGCGCGGCATAAAGGAACCGGAATACTGTTCGTAATAATTGAAAAAATGCACCGCGATGCTCTGTTGCCCCAGGAAATTGTACAAAGCGCTGTTGGCGTCCAAATCCCCGAACACATACAACTCTTCCACACTTTCTACAGGTATAAAACGCGGCGGCCCGGTGGCCCCCTCCGCATTGTGGGGCGTGAATTTGAGCGTGTTGTCGCGGCGCTCCAGATGGCCGGGATTGAATAGGTAGTATGATTTTTTCATCCGTTCCGGGATTGTGTGGGTTACAAAAACAAATCATCTTCTTCAATCAGCACAGGCTCCACCACATCCCATTGAACGCGTTGCAAATGTGCCTGCTCAAAATTGGCAACGGAGCCGAACCATTCCAGCAATTCCATCCGGCGGATGGATGTCGGCCGATTGTTGAAATAGAGCAGGTAGGAGCAGTAGGGGTAGGCTCTGAAATCGGGACAAAGACCGTGCAACTGTGCATTGGCGTGTATATACAAAATGAGATTGGTGAAATAAGCATCGCTATCCACCTCAATGCGTTTGAATCTTTTTACAAACAAAGAGCCTGATCTTCTTCCCTGCTGTTTGATAATGGCTTGCGAATAACTGATGAAAAATCGGCGAAACAATTCACTCACCCAGTAGGGACCCAAATCGGCAGCCGCGTCAATCAGAGGTGCTCCTTCTTCGGCTTGGGGTTTGAAACTGGCCGGCACGACAAACTCTTCCTTTACCCGTACCAGCAGGTGAAAGTGGTTGGGCAGCAAGCAATAGCAATAAGTATCCAGTACGGGAGACAAATACGTCAGGAACCGCCGCAGAAAATAATCATAGTTGCGACTTTGATAAAAGATGTTGTCCCCGTTATTGCCCCGGTTATATACATGGTAAAACCTGCCGGGCTGCATCAGTGGGTAGTAATTTTTCTCTTTGGTTGTCTGCATCGTATATGATTTGGGTCTGTGTATGGAAATCCTGTCCCGCCCAGCGACGCAAACGCTTCGCGCGGCTACTGCGCGTGGGCCGGGGCGTTAGCGTCGCTACGCAAGTCGCCCAGCGACGCAAACGCTTCGCGCGGCTACTGCGCGTGGGCCGGGGCGTTAGCGTCGCTACGCAAGTCGCCCGGCGACGCAAACGCTTCACGGGGCTACTGCGCGTGGGCCGGGGCGTTAGCGTCGCTACGCAAGTCGCCCAGCGACGCAAACGCTTCACGAGGCTACTGCGCGTGGGCCGGAGCGTTAGCGTCGCTACGCAAGTCGCCCGGCGACGCAAACGCTGCGCGTGGGCCGAGGCGTTCGCGTCGCTACGATTGCGATCTGGAGCCGGGTGCAGGGACGCGATCCCTTGCCTCCCCGCCGGTCCCCGCGAAGGGATCGCGTCCCTATGCAAGTCGCCTGGCGACGCAAACGCTTCGCGCGGCTACTGCGCGTGGGCTGGAGCGTTCGCATCGCTACGATTGCGATCTGGAGCCGGGTGCAGGGACGCGATCCCTTGCCTCCCCGCCGGTCCCCGCGAAGGGATCGCGTCCCTATGCAAGTCGCCCGGCGACGCAAACGCTTCGCGCGGCTACTGCGCGTGGGCCGGAGCGTTAGCGTCGCTACGCAAGTCGCCCGGCGACGCAAACGCTGCGCGTGGGCCGAGGCGTTAGCGTCGCTACGCAAGTCGCCCAGCGACGCAAACGCTGCGCGTGGGCCGAGGCGTTCGCATCGCTACGATTGCGACCTGGAGCCGGGTGCAGCGACGTGATCCCCCGCCTCCCCGCCGACCCCCGCGAAGGGATCGCGTCGCTATCCGCTCACACCTCCTCCGCGTAGCAAAACTCGTAATAGGAACACTGCTTGCACACCGGCTTGCGAATAACTGCCGGACACTGCTCGCTTTCAATGATCTCGCGGATACCGGCGAGCCATTGCTCCACCTCCGCCTCCTCTCCCGGCGCCAGACTCAGCTCCGTTCGCTCCCGCTGCTTCGGGTATTCGATGATGCCCCGCGCCCCTTCCACCCCGCTGAGCCGCAACACATACAGGTAAAACTTCACCTGCGCCACATGCGCCTGCTCCATCTTGTCCGATTTCTTCGTCTCGTGTACCACCTTGTTCCGGGCGTCGTAGAAGTCAATCTTAGCCGACCCTGTCCAGCCCCCGGCTATGGGCACACTCAACTCTACCTGCCGGTTCTTCGCCGCCCGCTCCCCATACGTCGTTTCCCCTATGAGCTTGCCCTCATACACAACGTCGGAGGTGTGCTCCATGCGGATGGCGTGGTGAAAGAGCCAGAGCTTGCGCCGGCAAGTATGGAAATAGGAAATGTGGGTGGCGGTGATGATGGACATGGCGTATTAGAATTGTCAAAGGCTTTGTTGCACGAACATTTTTCCTTTGGGAAAAGTCTTTTTTCGATTCTGATTATTTTTTGAAACGAGTATTTTTTGAAAAATATTTTTTCAAAGTCCGCTTTCTCCAGATTTTATTTATTCATGCAACAAAGCCATTGTCAAAAGATAATCTCGGAACTATTAATGACAAATTCGGTTTCTTCGTCCTTTTCAAAATCCAATCCTGTGTCAGGGCGATACCACTTATTGATTCGATAATAGGAAATATCAATAGGCTTAATTTTGGGGTTATTGGATGGGACTATAACATGTAATTTACGCTCCAAACCAGAATCATTTATTAATCGTGCAAACCAATTTTTCCTTATAGATACTTTAAGTTGTTCAGCACCGATAAAGTCAAATTGATCAAGTAATCTTTTGAATTCTTGTTCATAAAAGGCTGGTAATACCTTTATTCCGTCAAATTGCCGGTAATAATCATCCTCTCCCTCCTGAGAAGGCATAAACGGGGTTAATCTCTTTGCCGACATAGTGAGCAATTCGTAAATGTTGTCAAACTTTCTTTGGGCTTCGTCGTCATACCCTGGGTAAACGCGATCTATATAACCTTGCAATTCTGCCTCCTGTATTACTCCTTCATTTTGACGTTCAATTTCATCCAGTACTTCAAGAGTAGTCTGCACCAATGCGTCACTATATATGTATTTGTCTTTTTCATTGCGCTCCTTGAAAACGATACAAGGACAGGGTGTTTTCAACCTTTTGCGATTTACTCTGCCAAAACGTTGTATAAGGGCATCAAGAGGAGCCGGCTCCGTGTATATTGTGTCGTAGTCTATGTCTAGGCTGACCTCAATCGCCTGTGTGCCGATCAGTAGTTGAGGCGGCTTTTTTTGAAGTCGTCTTTCAATGATTGTTCTGTCTTTTGCTACAAAGCGTCCATGAATCAGCAGAGAATCATAATCAGAATGCAAATTTTCATAGACATGTCGTGCATAGTCAACTGTATTGCAAACAACCAGTACGCTCTTTTCTGCCTTTAAGTCTTCCCTTATCATATTGAGGCTTTCTACCAGCAAACCATCTTGCAGTTTAATTCGATGCCTTTTGAAGTTTTCGTATAAAGTAGGCTCCGCTTTTATTTCCTCAAAAGTTCCAATTGCCTGTCCAATTCTTTTTTTGAGAAATGAGGGCAAGGTGGCCGTCATAATGAAAATTTTAGCTTGTAGACGGTTCGTCAAATACTCTAATAACACAATGATTTGAGCCGTAACTTCCGGGTCGTAAGCATGAATTTCGTCAAAGATAAAGTGACCGCCGGCCCATTCAAATATACCTTTCTCAAAACCCTTCAAACCGAACAAGTGCTTTAGCAATTGAAAAGGAGTAATGACCTTCAATGGTGTTTGGAGGTTTTTGAAAGTCTGCTTTAAGCCTTTGATTTGCGTTTTGAGTTCTTTTAGGTTGCCTGCGTCTTCAAAGAAGCTCTCATACAAGTATGCATTCAAATTTCCATGCAACATGCCAACCATATCTTTACCCAATCCTTTTTCGTCATCTCGAAGCCGCTCAAACATGGCATTGATAGAGGCAGTAAAAGGCAGCACATAGAACACCCTGCCTTGTTGAAGACTCAGTTGGTTTCGTAACCAAAGCATTGACGTTTCGGTCTTTCCAGAGCCTGTAGGGGCAGTTAGAATCACATTGCCTTGAAGCTTGGAGGCCGCACCTTGGTGATAGTACAAACCAAAACCTTTTCTTGTCAAATCCTTCTCCATGCGATCCAGGAACTGAAATGATTGTTCCTTCAAGACATCAAAATCCGTTACAAAAGCAGAGGACAAATGATCGCAATGGTGGAAAGCCCCCATGAGTAATAGTAAGACGAAATAATCGGTGATTTCCTTCTGCTGACCGGTTGTGACATGCCGCTTTTCCCTTTCATACCCGTAAATTACCTTTTCAGGAGATTCCGCCAGTATAGACATAGAAATTAGTCCGTCCTCAAAACTATGCGCTATCTGAATGGCTCCATCCATATTCATTTTGGAAAACTCCTCTTCAAACTCAGTCGGGTCATTCCCATAATTGTCTGCGATGAACTTACTGAGATACTGGTACGTCTTGTGGTGGGCGGCTACTACCCGAAGAACAATTATTTTATCCTGTTCAGAAATGGATAGCGCTTTTACGAAAGGTAAAGAGAAAAGCTCATGCCTTTGTGATCTCCAATCGTTGCTTTCACCATGCAACACTTTTTGAAACTCAGCATGAGCCTTCCCTAAGTCGTGCGTTACCACGGATAGCCAAAGTAATCGCCAAAAATTGTTCTTACCTGCGCAATCGGAAGCAGCAGGAAAGCTAATTTGTAAGTTCTGCCATACCGACAACCCGTCTTCAATGTGCTGCTTGAGAGAAATTTTCGGCTCAGATTTGGCTATGATCTCAATCATGGCGTGATAAGTCAAGGTCGTGAAAATAAATATCAACCCCCCTCTTACCTTGCGTGGGATCCCTGTAAGCCGTTAGGTTCGTCTTGAAATCTCCGGTATAGTAGGGAATGATCGTATAAGGCTCCGTGCCAATATTGTTTCTCGGAAATTCATCGGTGAAGTACTTGGGCAAGGCCTGAATTTTACCTGGTAGAAAATTGCCTTGTAATGGGACAATCTGCCCCTTTATCTTGGTTGCCTGTTCGACTTCTGTCAGCTCAATCTCCTGCGGCAGCGAAACTTTCGCCAAATCACCGGAACGTCCTAACAAAATGTCATAGTAAGGATTTCGTAGATAATCCAATATTGCATCATTTTTGAAATATAGAGACAATTTTGCATCCCCCATAAACTCTCGCTGAATGACATTCGACTTGGCTTCATTGGATGGTTTACCGGCAGAATTGGTAGGGATCATATAAATGGTCTCCAAATCAAAGGTTTTTCCCTCATACTCAAAATAGTAGCCTATTTCAAGGTGCCTGTGCTGTAGATATTGTCCTGAAGCTGCATTCAAAATCCCAAGTATGGTACTCAATGGCGGAACTTCAAGTGTAGGTTGCACGCCACTTATCAAATTGGGATAACGAAAGCTGGCCGTCCAAGAAGTAATGTCAATTCTGAATACCGTCATCATTCAATATATTTTTCTATTTCAGCACAATACTCATCAATTGCTTCATTCACACTTTTTACATGAATATGCTCAAATTTTTGGGCAATTGCTGTCAGCGCATTCATATCTTCTCTGTCCAAAAAGCCGCTCCTTACTCCTATATAAATACCGCCTTTGAACTGCGCGTCATAATCGTTTAGTACCTCTTCTAAACCATCCGCATTGAACTTCACTGTAGTTTTATTTACGCCACTCGTAAAAATGTGAGTAAAGGGATGATTACCGACAGTCATGGTTGACAGAATGATAAACTTAGGTGTCACATCTGCCATATTACTGGTTTGCATCGCACCGCCGGAAATAAATTTCAGGGCTTTAATTGTCTCTGTAATTCGCTTAGTTCTGATCTCCTTCGACAATCTGATTAGTTTGTGGGCTTCACCTTTGCTGTCCTTTACAAACGGATCGGGAATTTCATGTGCCCCGCTACTCAATGCCTCAGCCTTCAGTAAGTCCGTCAGGTTTTTAAATCCGGTTTTATTGTAGTTGGAAAATGTTCCGGCATGGGCCAAATCGAGAGCAAACATCCCTTTCATAATGGCGCTGTACTCCTCCTTGCTATATGGCACCGAATCTCCATCCTGACGCGCCATACTCGACCAATTTTCTTCTGTCGAAACAGCAGAGACCGAAACAATGGCGGAGTTTTTCAAAGGCGAAACCCTTGTGACGGTCACATTTTCCGTCTTAGCTTTACCTTTGCTATCTTTGATAACTTCGCCGTTTTCATCTGTTATTTCTGCTTTTGCTGCCCGCATATAACCAAAAATATCATCGTCGGCATATTTAATGGGATTGGCCTCTGTGAAAGCCACTTTGCTTTCCCTGACGATAGGGGACAATTCCCATCCTATTTGCTTTTGGAGCGTGTCTCGCCACCAGAAGCGCCATGCCTGCCCCGATACATAAGTGTATTTCATTCCATTTTTTCTAATGGTTTTGGTAGCTACTGCGTTGTCAAAATTGCTGGTCGTACTTTTGCCCGCATTATTCAACGCAGCTACATCTACATCAATCAGGACAAGGCCCTGAGTTTTTAAGTTATTCATGTCAATATTGTTTTGAAGGTTAAGAATCAATTGTTTCCTCCTCGGGTTCTTCAATGATGAGGTCTTCACCATCAATCCAGATTTCCTGCTCGTGCATTCTCTGGTAGATTGCAATGAGCAACAAAGTTTGTATTTCCTGCCAATATGTGCCGTCAGGAAAGAGTTCCAGTGCGTACTCCTCCAGTGAAAAAAGCGGATTCGGCTTCTTTTCTGCCAAGTTCTTTTCCTCCAGTCGGAGAAGCGCAGCCCTGAAAATGTGAGCTTTTGTTGCCTTTTGCAAATTGCGCAAGTTCTTTTTTATGTTCCCGGAGTCATCCAGTACATAGTCTGCAATGCGCTCGATAATTTGAAGCGTTTTTTCATTCATATCTCGAAGTTTTGTTTGATAAAGTTTGACGATTTCAAAATTCAACGGACGTTTTTTTGTTCCCACCCAAGAGAGTATAGGGCGCAAAATGGAGCTATCAATGAGCAAATTCTCATAAATGCTGTTGTACCAACTTTTAAAATCCTCATACCTAAGCGTATTCGTTTCCTTTTTCTCTATCAGTTCAAAAGTATTCGTCTCGTACTGGTACTGCGCGCCCTTTTGCCGAAAGTAGGAATATGAAAACCTATCCCAGTCTGGTTTCAAAGTACGGTGCTGGACCCTGGCATAAAAGAAAAAAAGGGCAGAACTGAAATTGTGAATGGCGATTTCTGGCGAGGCCCCAAAATTGGTAAAATGGTAAAGCGTAATTTCTGTATTTTCTACATCCGAACTCTTTTCGGCTTCTCGTATCCAGCGCAAAGCAAAGTCGAACAAAGCACTCGAAGGGCTTTTAAACTCCAACCTTCGGATCCCGTCGGCTATTTTTGTGCCGGCTCTTCGTGAATTCTCCAGTACGTTATCTGCGATAAAGTATTCCATTAGTTCTTCGTTATTGCTCGCCAACATGGCAATTTTATCTCCTAACTGCGAACATCCTAAGGGCACAAAAAACATTCGTATCAGTGCCTCTTTTGAAAGCATAACTCCGCCCTGAAAAGCATGATGGAAGTTGATGAAAGTCCCCGATCCTGACAAAATGTGGTTATCCCTTCCTCCGCTAAATAATTTGGTTTTTACCCCCACTATTCGGCAGTAACCTTCTTCATAAGGTAAAGTCTCATCCCAAAGTGCCTTGAAAAATTTTTTAGTTTCCTGTATTTTCCGGTTGCCTACGAAGGCGGCCTGTGTAATGGTCGAATTGAGAAAGAATGCGTGTAGCTTGCCCCCCCAGTCGTTGACATAAATATTGGCAGCGTGTTCAATGAGTTTCAATACATCATCCGTGCCCTTAACACGCATCAGGGTTTTCAGGACGACGCCACCCACATCCGCAAAAGGGTCGCCTGTTCGTCGCGTGAGCCATTCATGGTTAATTCTTGCGTTTGATTCCATATCAAAAAAGTTGAAGTTGCGTTTGTCTCAAAAACTTATCCTTTCTTTCTTTCTGCTTCCGTACCTCTCTTACAAGTACCTTCACTACCTTACTTGTACCTTGCTTTTCATAAGAAAAAAGCAGCCCTGCTCCCTTTAAGCGTTCGAGACGTTGTTGTAAAGTAGCCTCTGTTGCAGTACTTGGAATTCTCATATTGTCATTACCGATGTAGATAGAGTCTCTTCCTTTCCATGTAATCACTACCGCAGTGTCAAAACTTCTCTGGGTTTCATAAACTTTCATGATCCCTTTTGCAAGAAGCTTGTCTGAAATGTTTAACTTTGTAGTCGTTTTACTCTTTTCCATTTTTTGTAAGTTAAAGTGAAAAAATGAATTAACGACAACAAAGATAATCACAAAGGCCGTTTTTGTCAATTAAGATTTAACCAAACATACATTGGAAAAATATTTACAACGGTTCAAATATCTGGTATTCAGCTATTTGTTCCCAAAATATTTTTTTCATAAATTTTATCTTTTAGAAGTCAAATCGCTGGAATTGAAAAATGTAGGTTTGTTCAAACCTTAATCGTACCAATTTGGACTTCCGAGGCAGCTCCATTGAGCTGCCTTTTTTATACCCCTTTTCACTGCTGCAAATATCCCCTACTCACTATGGAGCCTATCTCCCTACCCCTCAAAAAAGTTTAAAAAAAGTGAATTTTCTGCACTTCTTTGCGAAGATGCAGAAGCAGAGACTCCGGTTCCAGCACCTCTACCAACTGATGATGAAAGCCGAGAATAAAATTGGTCAGCCCGATGAATTGGTGGTTGACCATACACTGAAAATCATACACGTCTGGTTCTGCCGATTCGATGATGTAGGCCTGGGTGAGCGGGAAGCGTTCGACGAGTTCGTTACGGGCGCCTACGCGTAGTCGGAGGTGTACCATTACTTGTTCCTTATCTACTATTCGGAATGGATCGGTAGGCAATATATTATGATGACCTTCGAACTGCCAAGGGTTTTCGGTCAGTTCTACGCGGGTAATGCGTGATATTCGGAAGTGTCGTAGTTCTTTTTTCTCTACATCGAACGCCTGTAATGTATCGTCGGGAGGGGCAGGATGAAACGGCTCCACCAAGCGGTCACGTACCTCATTGCTATTGGATGAACTATAGCCGCGTAGATAAACTTGGCGTTTTTCGTTTTTAGCCTGCAACAGCATATCCACTTTGGTGAGATATGGCTTGCGGAGGTAGGCATGGCCGAGGCGATGGTAGTCGTACAGAGCGGCCAGTTTCTTCTTCAGGCTACGAGCGCGGTCGCTGTGAGGAGCAATATGGTCGATAGCTTGGTAAAGCATGGCTTGATCTTCTTCTGTGAAGTGAAGCAGGTGCTTGAGTTGCTTAAAAGGCTTTTCCTCTACAAAACCGAAACGGTATTTGTCATCTTGCTTGATGACAAATCCAGCGTGGGTGATTGCCTCTATGTCGTCCTTTATAGTATCGGGAGAAACACCGTAATTACTGGCCAGGTGCTTTTTCGTATAAGCAAATGGACGCTCAATCAAGGCCCTGATGAGGAGTGCAATCCGAGTGCGGGGCGAATATCTATTATCCATTCTCTTCATATATTAAATGCTATAAAAATCAATCATCTCCATCAACTCAACAAACTCGCCGTGCCCCCTACACCACCCCCACACACCCAAACCCCTGCGCGTTCTCCACTCCGAACCCGGCGTAATAACCGATCTGCAGCAAATCCGGGGCGGCGCTGATTTCGAAGTCGTAGGTATAACCGATCACTTTGGTTTCGTGGGGCGTGAAGGCTTTGAGGGTGATGCCTTTGCGGCGCGGCTCGGAAAGCAGCCGAAACCGGAATGCCGGCGCTTCGGCGGGCGCGGGCGATAACAATGGCAGCAGGGGCGCAGCGGCGGCTCGTTTTTCTATGAGGTTGCCGAGCAGCAGTTCGGCGTAATCGGGATCGGCGGGGTGGCGGTATTGGGGGTGCGGATTGCCGGCCTCAAAACCGGCCACGCATATCGGCGATAGGGTGCGAAAGCGCATCGGGGCAGTAAATGCCGGCGGCGGCGGCACCTGTACCATTGTCACCTGAAAATCGGTGGCGGGTATCCGGGCATTGCCGATGCCGAAGCGTTGCTGCCGAAACAGGCCGGTGATGAAGTGCTCCAGAGCTTTATCCAAGAGGAAGGAGAGCGTAAGCCGGGCTTTGCCGGAATGGAGCAGCAGGGTTTGTTTTCGGGTGTCGATATCGAAAGGCGATTGCAAATCCAGATGACTGAATGTGAACAGCTTGAAGCGCTTATGGCCTTGCAGATTATAGCCGTATTCGTGCAACTGCGCGGCGAATTCAGGCGCTGCCTGCGCCAGGGTTTTATACACCCAACTCGATAGTTCGTATTGGTAGTTGAGCGGGAGGCGGCTGCCGGCTGGGCAATCCAGGGTCAGTTGTATTCTCATCTTAGGTATTTTTGGATATACAAACATAGGAATTCATCGGCGATTGCGCAATGTTTTTGCAATCATTTCCTAACCCGCCAAATTTTGCAAAGTCAAAAATGTTTCGACGAGACATTCTGCCAAGTTGTACCCTTTTCTTATTTTCGCTCCTTTATGTTTGATTATCGGCATATTGGCGATAATTTTGGATCCGAAAAAATGATCGGGATGTCGCTCTTTTGCCTTTTGCCAATTTGCCCTTTGCCTTTTCACTTCAACCATTCCTAACCATGAAAAAACATCTCCTTCTTTGCACCCTGCTCCTGTCGGCCATTGCTGCGCATACACAGGAAAGCCGGTCTGATGAAACGCCGCTACGGCCTCACGCTGCCTCCCAACCGCATCTGCCCTGCCTGCACGATCTGGCGGTGGAGCAAATGGAAGCCCAATTTCCCGGCTACAAAAGGCATGTTGCGCAGGTGATACAAACTGCAGTGACAGCGCGCCGCGCCAAAACGACCAATGAGGAGATATATACCATTCCGGTGGTGGTGCATGTGGTGTGGAAATCGCCGGAGGAAAACATACCGGAAGAAAACATCGAAGCGCAAATACGGGTACTCAATGAGGCGTATCGCCGCCAAAACCCCGACACGGTGAACACCCGCGACATTTTTCTGCCCGTGGTGGGCGATGCCAAAATTGAATTTGTACTAACCGATGTGATCCGGGTGCAAACCAATGAATTCTTCCAACCCACTTTCACTTTTTCCGGCACTACCCTGCCCGACAAAGTGAAGCGCAGCGCACAAGGCGGCAGCGACGCCGTGGACCCCGTACACCATCTCAACATCTGGGTTTGCGCCATCAGGCCGCTCACCATACTGGGCAACCAAAGCCCCATACTCGGTTACGCTTACCCGCCGGCAGACCTGCCCCACTGGCCGGCAGGCGCTTCGGCCCCCTCCCTCGACCTGGAGGGCGTGGTGGTGGATTACCGCGTTGTAGGCGACAGCCTCAGCTATAATGCCTACGGGCTCGGCCCCCTGCCCATGCGCGGTCGCACCACCGTACATGAGGTGGGGCACTACCTCGGCTTGCGCCACATCTCCGGCGACGGCCTGCTCGCCATCCTCGGCGTACCCGATTGCGATGCCGACGACGGCGTGGAAGACACCCCGCAGCAGGGCCGCCAAAGCCAGTTTGATTGCAATCAAACCCAAAACACCTGCGACGAAGGCGCCGGCGACCTCCCTGATATGATTGAAAACTACATGGACTACTCCCGCGAGACCTGCCAGAATTCCTTCACCATGGGCCAGATCGAAATCATGCGCGCCGTGCTGGAAGGGCCGCGCTCCGGCTTGATAGATCAGGTGATGAGTTCCGCTCCGACCCTGGCCGCTGCCGCGGGAGGAACGGTTTTCCCCAATCCCTCCGGCGGACTTTTTCAATTGAATGTTCAGGAGCACATCGGCGCTTATGTTTTCAGCGTCACCGATCTGTATGGGCGCACCCTGTTGCCGCCGCAAGCCGGGCTGCCGCAACAACGCATAGACTTGTCGGGCTACCCCGCCGGGCTGTACTATCTACAGGTGAAACCCGCCGTCGGAATGCGCTGGACCGCTAAATTGCTGCTGCGGTAGGCGGCATCCCGAACCAACTGATTGTGCCGCTTGGGTGACAAAAACGGACACTTTATCACTTTTTCCGATACAAGTGGTTAATTTTGGCATCATTCATCAAAATAAAACCTCCCTATTATGAAAAAATCCACCCCCTCGTCGGCGCGCTTTTGTTGGCTGCATCCCTGAGCGCGCAATGCGCCCCCCCTCGTGCCATATCTTACCTTCACGGCAATGAAATAAGGGCCGCCGTCACTTCCGGCGGCGATTTGTTTTGGGATGGCCAAAACCCGCAGTTTCGATTGCCGGCGGAATCGGTCACCACTATTTTTGCGCAAGGGTTGTGGCTGGGCGGCCTTAGCCCTTCCGGCGATTTCAAATTCGCGTTGCAAATGTATAATCGCGCGCAAAATCGGTCCGACTATGCAACCGGGCCTGTATATACCGGGCAACCGTTTGATCCGGCTCATTGCAAGCGATGGGACCGCGTTTGGGCGGCTACTTCATTGGCAAGTATTTACCGCACCCTGAACGGCGTATTCGGCGACGGAACGCCCATTACGGCTTCCGGCAACGGCTACCAAGCCGGCGGAGCAGAAACCCGCTTTGCGTTTCATGGCGATCCCAATAACCCCGCCCAGTGGTCTATGCGCAACGCCAATTTGTCGCCCTTTGACGTGAGAGGGCTCGGCAGCGTATTGCTCGGACGATTGGAGCCGGGGCAATGGACGACCGTGGAAACCGCCTACCTGTACGTTCGGGAGCCTGGCTTGAATTATTTGCAAAATGTAACGGCAATGTACGCGCAGTTGGAGGCATTGCAGGCAGATTATGAAAACGGCTTTGCCGACACCTGTTTGCCGGTTACCCTCTGTGCCGACGATTGCATTTGGCCCGGCGACGCCAATGCCGACGGTATCGCCAATCATGAAGATTTTCTGGCCATCGGCCGGAGGCTCGGCGCATCGGGGCCGGCACGCGGGAGCTTTCTCAATTGGGCGCCTCATTCGGGCAACGCATGGAGCGTCGCCGGGGTGAAACATGCCGACACCGACGGCAACGGCGTCGTACAGGTCGGCGATGCGGCGATTACCATGATGCATTACAACCGAACCCGCCCCGGCTACACATACTCCGACACTTATCCGCCAGGGCCGGAGCTGACGGTTACTTCCACGCAACCCAATGCTTTTTTGAACATCACAGAAGGTACCTCCATTTTATCCCGCATTAGTTTGTTGGAGGTCCCCCAACTCAAAGGCATTGCCTTTTCTTTGGAATATGATCCGCGCTATTTTGAAGGCATCGTCGAAAACCCCAATGCGGTGGTTCCTGAATTGTGGGTGACTTATCCCAATACAGCCCGGCATCAATTGGATTTTGCTTGGTACAAACGGCTGACCCTCGATTTCATCGGCGCTCAAAATTCGCTCCACATATTCCACATCAAAGCGCGCGACCATTTCAGCGAGCCGGTTCCATCCGACACCACTTATCTGCGTTTCAAAAACATCATCGGTATCCGGGCCGACGGCTCGCTCGTTCCCATCGGCGGCATGGATATGATGGCTACTTTTCTGGGTGTGTTTGTGGCCGATGAAGAAGCGGCGCCCCTGTCGTCGGTGCGGCTGTTTCCCAACCCTACCGACGGACTGTTGCAGTTGCAGTTTCCGGGGCAGCAGCTCGACCGCATTGCATTGCTCACGCCTGCGGGGCAGGTGCTGCGCGTGGTGCAGGGGCCGTTGTTCGATGCGCATCAACTCCGCTTAGAGGGTTTGCCGACCGGCATGTATTTTGTCAGAATGGAACAAGCAGGGCGGGCCGCCATGCGGAAGGTGGTGTTGCGGTAGGCGGTATGGTGTCATTGTAGAGACGCAATGCATTGCGTCTCTACAATGACACCATTCAATTCCCCTTGCGAGGGCGAGGCGGCGAGGAGAAACTCCTTCACGGCTGTTTCGAGCATCCGTGTATTTTGCAGCGACAAGTCCGGGTCGGGCAATGCCATGACGGCCGGAATGCCTTCGGCCAGATCGAGCCGTTTTTGATCCTGCCACAAAAAGGCGCCCTTTCCCGAAAGGTATTCGGCCAGATACTCCTGTTCCGGTTGGCCGGGCGTAGGCACGAGCAGCGCCTTTTTGCCCAATGCGGCCAGGTCCATGAGTGTGCTGTAGC
Organism: Saprospiraceae bacterium; assembly: GCA_019638385.1. Lineage (GTDB taxonomy): Bacteria > Bacteroidota > Bacteroidia > Chitinophagales > Saprospiraceae > UBA2329. The sequence continues at coordinate 24,450 of JAHBTW010000020.1, forward strand.
CGGAGCGGCACAACACAATTTGGGAGGCGGCAATGGCCCGGCTGAGCGCATCAGCATCCAGAAACGGCACAATTTCGATGTCTTCCTTTTGTTGTAAATCCGAATCTGCTTCGGGCTTGCCCTGTACGAGCAAGAGGCGATACGGCAAATCGGCCCCCTGTCGGAGGATGGTTTTTTCGAGATAAGTGCGTTGCGGTTCCGGGCCGGAGAGCAGCGCGAGCACATCGTATTGCAGCGGCGCCTGCACGGCCCGAAGGCGCGTGAGCGGCCCCACATAAAAGGTGTTGGGCGACGGGGAGGGCCGCGAAAGCGAACCGGAGAGATTGTCGCGGCCGGCCCGGTCGGGCACCCAGCAGCGGTTGTAGCGGCGGATAAACCAGTGATTCATCTTGTTGGTGATGCGTCTCAGCAAGGCGTTCGGCGCTTCGAGATTGAGTTGGTGCGAAATAAAAACCGTGGGTACACCGGGATGAAAACAAGCTAAACGATTGTCGGAAATGATGCCGTCAAAGTGGTATTGCTTTACCCATCGGCGTATTTGGAGGTGCTCCATGCCGAGTGTCCACAGCAGGCGCGGCATTTGCAACAACAAATTGAGCACGATACTGCGGAAGGGGTAGTGTACGTCGTAAGGAGAAAGTTTGAGGGTGGGCAGTTCGGGAAACTCCCGTTGCAGCACTTTGAGGGGCCGCCCGTTGGAGGCAATATATACCTCGGCGCCCTGCCGCATCAGTTCGCGGATAACGGGCACACAGCGGGTGGCGTGGCCGATGCCCCAGTCTAAGGGAGCGACGAGTATGCGCGGTTTATTTTTCATTGCAATGCGAATTGTTACTTTTGTTTCTCTTTTAAAACACTACAAAAGTAGATTACTATGAAGTGGAGGGCGATATATTGGCTGTTAAGTTTGTGTTTAGTTTTTGTTATTTCTGCGTGCCGGTCGGGCGACTGCGGGTGTCCGATGCATTGATTGCTCTTCGGGATGGGGAAAGCAGCCACTTATGTAAGCCAGTCAGAAGCAGATAGTTTGCCTTCCGATACCGAGCGCTGTAGGTCATTGGAAAATCCAACTCACCTTAAAATCCCGTAATTCGTAATTCGTTGAAAAAGATGGATAATCAAATTGAAATATATCAGTCGACTGACCATCACACTCAAGTGACCGTAAGGTTTGAGGCAGATACTGTTTGGCTGTCGCAAAAAATGATGGCGGAGCTTTTCGATAAGGACTCGGATACAATCGGCTTACACTTGAAAAACATTTACACAGAAGAAGAACTAAGCGAAACTGCAACTACCGAGCATTTCTCGGTAGTTCAAACCGAGGGCAACAGGCAAGTAAAGCGAAAAATTAAATACTATAATCTGGATGCCATCATTTCCGTCGGCTACCGGGTAAACTCCAAACGCGGTACCCAGTTCCGCCAATGGGCCACCCAGCACCTCAAAGACTACTTAGTGGAGGGCTACGCCATCAACGAGAAGCGGCTGGCCGAAAAACAAATGCAGGTAGAAACCCTCAAAACGGGTATTCGCATATTGAGCCGGGCCATTGAAGAGCAGGCCGACAACGCCGGCAGCGAAAGCCTCGGCCTCTTTGCCGCAGGGCTGGAAATGCTCGACGACTACGATCACGAAGCCTTGGACATCAAAGGCCGAACCCTGCGCGAGGCCGTTTTACCTTCCGTGGCCGAATACCTCAATGTGGTGGCCGATATGCGCTCAGCGTTTTCCTCCGATGTGTTTGCCAAGCCCAAAGACCAAAGTTTTGAAAGTGCGGTGGCGCAAATTGGGCAAAGTTTCGGCGGACAGGAATTATACCCCAGCCTCGAAGAAAAAGCGGCTGCCTTGCTCTATATGATTGTCAAAAACCACGGCTTCGTGGACGGAAACAAACGCATCGGCGCGGCTTGTTTTCTTTATTTTTTGGAAAAAAATAACCTGCTGTTCAACGAGCACAGTCAGACCATTATCAGCAACAAAGCCTTGGCCACACTGACGCTCTTTGTGGCTGCGAGCAAACCCGAAGAGATGGAAACAGTGCGAAAATTGATCATCAGCATTCTAAACAGGACATAAAGTGGAAGAACTGGGATCCGGTGTGCTAAATGTCAACAAATATATCAAAGAGTACGCAGGCAAATCGGCGCCCGTGTTCCTGGAAGGCATCGTTTTTAAAATGACGATTCCGTTGCCATTGGCAAAGGATGGCGGTGTAAATGAGGGAGCAGTTGAGGGAGCAACTAAAGTAAATGATGCTGTTTCAGATATCGTGCGGGAACGATTAATAAAGATACTTTGGACTATCCATTCAAATACCGGAGTTAAGGTATCTGATGTGACAGGTAATCTGAGTGTCTCTGAAAGAACAATTAAGGAGTACCTTTGCATTCTTTCTAAAGCAGGTTTGATTGAATACATCGGAAGCAAAAAAACTGGCCACTATCAAATTTCCGATAAACTGCACGATAAACTGCACGATAAAAAAGGCAAAAACGATTCCGCCGATACCGGGAGTCGGGCGATCAAAAGCACTAAAAAAACTTGAGTACCATCAAAAAATATTTCCACAACCGGCCGGCGGCACGGTGGAGCCTGCGCATTTTGTGGGTCATCCTGTTCTTTGCCGTTTTTGCCGATTTCATTGCCAACGACAAGCCGTTGTACTGCCGCATAGAGGGCACGAATTATTTTCCCGTGCTACGCCACTACGCGGTGAAAGCAGGCTGGGCGCGCTGGGACGGCGCATTGGCCGGCGGCGATTGGCAAAACCTGCAATACGAGCGCGTGTTGTTCCCGCCCATTCCTTATTCCCCTCAAACCATTGACCGCAAGAACTTCAACTATGTGGGGCCGTTTGATGCGCAGCGGGTGGCATCCCTGCGCTATCGGCACTGGTTGGGCACCGATCAAATCGGGCGAGACGTGGCCGCCGGACTGATATGGGGTGCGCGCACCGCTATGCTGGTGGGGCTGCTCTCCATGGGCGTGGCGCTGGTCATCGGCATTTTGCTGGGCGCCGTGGCCGGTTATTTCGGCGATCACGGGCTGCGAATGCCGGTGGTGCAAATCGTATTAACCCTATTGGGGTTGCTTGCCGGGCTGTTTTACGCATCCGTGCCCACCGAAACCGGCGAGGCGGGCAGCCTGCTGCGCAGCCTGGGCATTGTGGCGGGCTGTTTGGCATTGGCCAGTGTTCTGACCTGGCTGCTCCGGCGTATTCCGGCATTGAACCGGCGCGCGACCGTACCCGCCGATATGCTCGTAATGCGCCTCATAGAGGTGATGAATTCCATCCCGGCCCTGTTGCTGTTGTTGTCGGTCACGGCCATATTGCGCAAACCTTCGCTGTTGGCCGTCATGGTCATCATCGGCCTTATACGCTGGACGGGGGTGGCCAAGTTTATCCGCGCCGAACTGCTGCGCATTCGCAGCCTGGAATACATAGAAGCCGCGCGGGTACTGGGCTTCGGCGAGTGGCGCATCCTGTGGCGTCATGCGGCGCCCAATGCGCTCGGCCCGGTGCTCATCGCATTGGCATTCGGTATTGCGGGGGCCATTTTGCTGGAGGCATTTTTATCCTTTCTCGGCATCGGGGTGGCGCCCGATCAGGTCACCTGGGGTTCGATGCTCAATGTGGCGCGCGGCAATTTCCGGGCCTGGTGGCTGGCGGTGTGCCCCGGCCTGGCCATATTCGTCACCGTTACGGTATTCAACCTCCTCGGCGAGGGCCTCACGGATGCTATGGACCCGCGACGCGGTTAGGGAAAAACCCCCTTCTATGCAATAAACCCGCTCATTTTTCGCTTATTTTGCCGGACAAAAAACGCACACCTTCCATGAGAAAATGGTACTTTCTGATCTTCGGGCTTTTGACATTCATTGGGTTGCAGGCTGCCGACGGCCACCAAATCAAAGTGAAAATTACGGGTTATGAGGAGCCGCAGCTCTATTTAGCCTATTACTACGGCGATAAGCAGTATGTGCTTGACACGGCCGATGTGGCCCCCGACGGGTTCTTCAGCTTTAAAGGCGAGAAGCCCTTAGCCGGGGGGATGTACCTCATCGTGATGGCGCCCAACAGCACTTTTTTCCAAATCATCGTGGAGCCGGAAGAGCAGTTTTTTTCCATTTTTGCCAACAGAGACAACCCCGCTTCGGGCATCCGTTTTGAAGGCTCGCCGGCCAATACGCTGTTTTACGACTACCTCGGATACCTCAATGCCAAGCGCCCCGAAGCCGATACGCTGCGCGCGCAAATAGACCGCGAACAGGGCAAAAAGAAAGAGAAACTCGAACAGCAATTGGAGGCCATGAACGACGCCGTAATTGCTCACCAAAAGAAATTCATCCTCAATCATCCCAAAACCCTCACCGCCGCCATCATCAAAAGCGGTATGCCGGTGGACATGCCCAGCTTTGAAGGCGACGAACAAACCGTGCAAATGGCCCGCTGGCGCCACACCAAAGCACACTTTTTTGACAATATCAATCTGGCCGACCCGCGCCTGCTTCGCACCCCGTTTTTGTTTGAACGGGTGGACTATTTTGTCAACAAACTCCAGATTCAACACCCCGACACCCTGGCCCTCGCCATAGACGAGGTGTTGGAAAAAATGCGCCCGGCCGAGGAAACCTTCAAATACTATCTCATCCACTTCATCAATTTCTACGCCCGCTCCAACATCGTGGGTATGGATGCCGTGTATGTACACATTGCCGACAAGTACTACGCCTCCGGGCAGGCGCCCTGGACCAATGAGGAGCAACTCAAAAAAATAATCGAAAACGCCAACGAACTGCGCCCTCTGCTCATCGGCAAAATAGCGCCCAATGTCACCCTCCAAAATCAAAGCGGCAAACAGGTTGCCCTGCACGATGTCCAGTCGGAATACACCATCCTCTACTTCTGGCGCTACGACTGCGGGCACTGCAAAAAGACCCTGCCGGAAATGAAGGCGTTTTATGAAAAATTCAAAAACCAAGGTGTAAAGCTCGTGGCGGTGTGCGTGAAATTTACCGACGAAGTGCCCGAGTGCTGGAAGTATGTGGAGGAGAACCAAATCGCCGATTGGATGCACTTGGTGGACCCCTATCACCGCTCCAAATTCGCCACCATTTACAGCATCAAAACCACGCCTCAGATTTATATATTGGATAACAAAAAGGAGATATTGAGCAAGCGCATCGGCGCAGAACAATTGGAAGAAGTGATGGATAAGATCATCGAAATGAAGCAAAAAGAAAAACAAGGAGGATGAAAACGATTTACTTCGTCCGGCACGCCAAGTCCAGTTGGGACCACGCCGGCATGCGCGACATAGATCGCCCGCTCAACGAACGGGGCCTGCGCGATGCGCCGTTCATGGCACAACTTCTGGCGGGTAAAATTGCCCGGCCCGACCGCATCCTGTCCAGCCCGGCCAATCGGGCACATTCCACCGCCCAGTTTTTCGCATCTGCCTTCGGCATTCCTGCCGGGGAAGTGGAGGTGGTGAGAGAAATATATGAGGCATGGCCTGATGAAATCATACGCATCGTGACCAATCTGCCCGACGAATGGGGCACGGTGTTTCTGTTTGGTCACAACCCCACCTTCACCGCCGTAGCCAATATGTTTTCGGAGGAATACATCCTCAACCTGCCCACCTGCGGCATCTTTTCGGTAGAAGCAGATGTGGATACCTGGAAAAAATTCGGCAGGGAAAAGGGCCGGCTCACAGCCTTGCACTTCCCCAAACAACACCTCGACTGATGCGCTTACTGCTAAGCCTCCTGTTTGTAGGGCTCTTATCTGCCTGTAGTTCCGATCCGGCACTTCCACTGAGCGACGATCGCCTGGTGGAGATATTAGCCGATGCGCACGTTGCAGAGGCCGCCGTACAAAGTCTTTCAGGACCTTACAAAGACAGCGTTATTCGCGTTTATTACGCTCAGATTTGCGAAATCCATCAGGTTTCGGAGGCCGACTTTTATCTATCCGTGGAGCAATTGTCTCTGCAACCCGAAAAAATGGATAAGCTTTATCGAAAAGTAGAGAAACGGCTGGAAGACTTAACACTAAATTAAAGTGCATTTACCAACTACATGGAGATATGCGGGCTTAACTTTGCCTTAACAACATAAGGTTCTTTATGGAATCGTACAAAATCCTTCTCGTAGATGATGAACCGGACATCCTCGATTTCCTCCGGTACAATCTTCAAAAAGAAGGCTATCAGGTCTTCACCGCCAACGACGGCGTGGAGGGGCTAAAAGCAGCCGAAGTCGCCCGACCTGACCTCGTGATCCTCGACATCATGATGCCCCGCATGGACGGCGTGGAACTGTGCCGCGAACTCAGAAACCGCCCCGAATTTGCCAATCTCCTCATTATTTTCCTCACCGCCCGCGACGAAGACTACTCCCAGATAGCAGCCTTAGACATCGGCGGCGACGACTACATCACCAAGCCCATTCGCCCGCGCGTGCTGCTGAGCCGCATCAAAGCCATGCTGCGGCGGCTCGATCGCAGCGACGGCACACAGGAAACGGACACCGTCATTCGCGTTGCCGATCTGGCCATTGACCGCGAACGGGTGTCGGTGAGCAGAGGGGACGACGAGATTGAACTGGCCAAAAAGGAATTTGAACTGCTCAGCCTCCTGGCCTCCAAACCCGGCAAAGTGTTTACCCGCGAAGAGATATTCAACAAAGTATGGGGCACCGACGTCATTGTCGGCAACCGCACCATAGACGTACATATCCGCAAGCTACGCGAAAAGGTGGGAGAAGATTACATCAAAACCATCAAGGGCATCGGGTACAAATTTGAATTTTGATGTTGAAAAATCCTACGCCCAGAGACATCGGCCTGTTCTCGTCTGCCTCCGTCACGGCAGCGGCGATCGTTATCTTTGCGCTGGTGTATTTTGGATTGAAGTGGTTGCCGGCCTGGCTCGTTTTTGCCATAGCGGCGGCATTGGTGTTTTTGGCAACGTACATCGTCACTTCCTTTTACCTGAAAATGTACATCTATCGAAAAATCAAGGTGATATACAAGGTCATCCGGCAGCAAAAGATGTCGGCCAAGGAAAAATCAGCCGATATTGACATCAGCCGGCCTCTGCTCGACGACGTGGCCGAAGAAGTGGAAGCCTGGGCCGACGATCAGCAAAAAGAATTGGACAAGTACAAATCCTGGGCCGAGTACCGCCGCCGCTTCGTGGGCGATATTTCGCACGAACTCAAAACCCCCATTTTCAACATACAAGGCTTCATTCACACCCTGCTCGACGGGGCGCTCGAAGACCCGCAAGTGAACCGTCCCTATCTGGAGCGCGCCTCCAAAAACTTAGACCGCCTCACCACGATTGTGGAAGACCTGGAGGCCATTTCCAAATACGAATCCGGCGAGTTGGCACTCGAAATGCGATCGTTCGATCTTCGAAAGTTGGCCGAAGAGGTGTTTGAAGACCTCGAATTCAAAGCAGCCCGCAAAAACATCAAGCTGGAGTTTAAAGAAGGCTTGGGCCAAACCTGCCGCGTAAGAGCCGACCGCGAAAGCATCCGGCAAGTGCTCATCAATTTGGTAAACAACTCCATCAAATACGGCAATGCCAACGGCCGCACCAAAATCGGCTATTACGACATGGACCGCAACGTACTCATAGAAGTAGCCGACAACGGCATCGGCATCCCGGAGGATAAACTCGTGCATGTATTCGACCGTTTTTACCGCGTAGATGAAAGCCGCTCGCGCGAACAGGGCGGCTCCGGGCTGGGGTTGGCCATCGTAAAACACATTGTGGAAGCGCACCAGCAAACCATCACCGTGCGCTCTTCGCCGAACCTCGGCAGCACGTTTGGGTTTACGTTGGAAAAGGCGTGAGGCCGCTCCGCTCCGTAACGAGGGGTTTGAAACCCCTCGTTACGGAGCGGAGCGGCAATGATACACCCCTCTTTTGCCTGAACATACGCCGCAAGCCGAAAAAAACCGATATTTGCGCCCTCAATAGCATTTTTCCATGATCAGCGCCAATAACATCTTCGTCAAATACGGCGATCGCATACTCTTCGACTCCATCAGCCTTACCATCGGCGCCCGCGACCGCGTGGGCCTCGTGGGCCGCAACGGCGCCGGGAAATCTACCTTCCTCAAAATCATTGCCGGGCAAGTGCGCCCCGATGAAGGCAGCGTAGTGCGCCCCACCGATAGCACGCTCGGTTTCCTTTATCAGGAAATGAATCTGCCGAAAGGCAAAACCGTGATGGACGAAACCCTCACTGCTTTTGCCGAAGTGCGCAAGTTGGAACAGCGGCTGGAGCAAATTCACATTGATCTCAACGAACGCACCGACTACGAGAGCGACTCCTACCACGACCTCATCGAAGAACTGTCAACCGCTACCGACCGCTTCCACCACCTCGGCGGCGATACCATGCTGGCCGATTGTGAAAAAGTACTCAAGGGCCTCGGCTTCACCGGCGCCGACTTCAACCGCCTCACCGACGAGTTCAGCGGCGGCTGGCAAATGCGCATCGAACTGGCCAAAATGCTGCTCCAACGCCCCGATTACCTCCTCCTCGACGAACCCACCAACCACTTAGACATTGAATCCATCCTCTGGCTGGAGGATTTCCTCAAGGAATACGCCGGCTCGGTCATCGTCATCTCGCACGACAAGCAGTTTTTGGACAACGTCACCACCCGCACCATCGAAATAGAACTGGGCAAATCGTATGACTACAAAGCGCCGTACAGCAAATTCATCACCCTGCGCGAAGAACGCCGGGGCAAAATGATGTCGGCTTTTGAAAACCAGCAGCGCGTCATTGCACAGAAGGAGCGCACCATCACCCGCTTTATGGCTAAGGCCAGCAAGACCAAAATGGCGCAGTCTATGCAAAAGCAACTAGACAAAATAGAGCGCATTGAAATAGACCCCGAAGATACCGCCGCCATGAACCTGCGCTTTGCGCCCTCGCCCCGCTCCGGCCAAATCGTGATAGAAGGCCGCAACCTCTGCAAAAGCTACGGCGACAAAGCCGTGCTCGACAAAGTAAACATCAAGTTGGATCGCGGCGACCGCGTGGCCTTCGTGGGTCAAAACGGGCAGGGCAAAACCACCCTCGCCAAAATCATCGTGCGCGAACTCGCCCTCACGAGCGGCGACCTCCAATACGGCCACAATACCCAGATCGGGTACTACGCCCAAAACCAGTCGGATTCGCTCCAACTCAATCTCACCCTGCTCGAAACCATGGAGCAGGCTTCTCCGCCCGAAATGCGCACCAAGCTGCGGGCCATACTGGGCGCTTTTATGTTCAGCGGCGAAGATGTGGAGAAAAAAGTATCCGTCCTCTCCGGCGGCGAGCGCGCCCGTCTGGCCTTAGCCTGCATGTTGCTGCGCCCGTTCAACCTGCTCGTATTGGACGAACCCACCAACCACTTGGACATCATTTCCAAAGACATCCTCAAACAGGCCGTAAACGATTACGACGGCACGTTGATCATAGTGTCGCACGACCGGGAATTTCTCGGCGGCATCGCCAACCACACCATTGAATTCCGCGACCGCCAACTCTTCGAATACCTCGGCGACGTCAATTTCTTCCTCGAAAAACGCGCCCTGCGCAACATGCGCGAGGTCGAAATGTCAAAGGCCAAAAACGTTGCGGCGGCGGCCGTTGCGGCGGCGGCCTCCTCCGATTTGTCGCACGAAGACCGCAAGCGCCTGGCTCGCGCCCTGCAAAATGCCGAGCGCGCCGTGGAAAAAATTGAAGAAAACATTGCCGCCATCGAACTACAAATGGCTGATCCTTCCTTCTACGAGCGCCCCGACACGGAGCAGATCATGGAGCAGTATCGCCGCAAAAAAAAGGAATTGGAAACGGCGATGGAGCAATGGGAGGAAGCGCAAATGGCGGCGGAGGGGGTGAGTTGAGTTACTGTTTACCCCATTCTAACCGGAAGTTGGCGCCCGCATAAATCATAAAAAAGCGGTTCAGAATTCGGGTATAATTTAAGGTGGCGCCCGGCTGAGGCGCTTCAAAAGTATTTCCGGTTATCCGCAAGTGATAGTTGTTCGTTTCGCCAAACCATTTCCATTTTGCTCCTGCCAGCAGGGATATATTTTGATTCAATTGGAAACCATAGCTGACTTCAGGAATAATGTAGGAATAAGGACTACCATCCGGGCGAAGTCGTTCATCTACCTCCATAGTGGCTATGTTGCCCTGACTGGAAATCAGCCAATTTTTTTGGAACCCATTTTTGTCGGGGGTCCGCCTGATTTTATACGGGTCATTCACCTCCACAATGAGTCTGATAGTATGCCTGTCCCATGTATAGCCCCCGAAAGCCCGTAGCCCCAAAAAGCTGAATTGATACGATCTCTCCGGGTTTTCTAAAATAAGCATCTCATCTGCCGGATCACGCAGTGTATATCCGAATTGCTGCCGGATATTCTTGAGTGACACTCCTATTCCTGCGCTCCAACGGGAACCGAAACGACGCCCCGCCAGTAAGCCGTATTCTTGTGTTATTTGCTGTTTCATCCGGAAGTCATAATAGCCCAATCCAAGTTCCTGCACGCCATGATTGCCGACAGAGGCTACCACGGGTAGAATCCAGGCTTCTCCGAACCATTTTCCCGGCTGGGACAGCGCATTTGTGTTACAAAGACTGAGCATAGCGGTTATCGCTACTGAAATAGATAATAATTGACTGTTTTTCATGTTATCTGGTTGTATTTATTGGCATGTGACTATCTCCATAAAATAACCAATATCATTTGGATTCCATTGGGGCGGGTCTAATCTAAACGTATGGGTTGAAAAGACTTCCCGGTTGCCATAGGCCGGATTATTGCCCAAGGACACCACGGCACGTTTTTGACGACAGGAATTACAAGAATCGGTTTCCTGTTTCTGTTCGCGTAGTGCACAAAAATCGCCTCGGAAGGTCGCATTTATAGTTGCCGAAATGTTACTATCCCATCGAACCCATCTGGCTCTACTGTTGTTCCAACGCCAACTGTGAGTATATGCTCCCGCGTATGATCCAAACAGATTATTATTACACCAAACCTTAGAACTAATTGCCCTAAAGGAGCCATTTTCCCATCCTGATGTATCTCTTTCTCTGTTATCACAATCACCCATCCCAACGGTAAACGTGAAGGGGAAGTTCGCCACTTCCGGCTCTTCATCTTCGTCACAGTCACCATCGGGCGCCGTTACTCTTACAGTAACAGTATATACGCCAGGCTGTGTGTAGGTGTGTGGGACATCAATTTGATGTTGATTGAACCCCGTGATAATGAAATTACCATCTCCAAAATCTATCCTGTACTGTATACTGTTGCAAGGTGATGGGCTATTGCCAAATGTAGTACAGAACAAATTTCCGCGAACCATTATAGAAAAGGAATTACATCCTAAATCACCACGGTCAACAAAGCCTCTGAAATCAACCGGACAAGCTCTCCACTCAAGCGTATCGTTCGGGCTTGGGCTGTTTTTTAAAAGATAGAATACATCATTGGGCTCCATTTCAACCGTACTGTTGAAGGCTGGAAATGGTACTTCATCGGTTCCCTTTGCTAAACTTCGAAAAGCATCAACAGTTTCTTGGTCGCCATCAATTATTTTATATACTTGGTTTTGGCTAAAAAAAACATATATATCCTCTTCAATTCCCAACTCGTAGTGAATATTCAACAAGGACTTGATAAGATCGTCGTTGATGAAGTCGTTTTCCATGGCTGCCATAATTTCTTCCTGAGTAAAGCCTTCCTCTTCTTCGTCCCTAAGAAAAACTGGAGATTGCCGGAGAGAGCGGAAGTTCATCTTTCTTTCCAAGTCGTCCAATAAAGCATTTATATCTTCAGCATTATTTAGTTCTTGGTTATTGATTCTAAAAAAGTTTTCGGCATGTAAACGAGATTTAAAGAATAGTATCCCGTTTCTATTTTCAGATAAAGCATGGTTGTCAATATATACTAATTCATCTGCATCCCTTTTACAACGAGTAGACAGTATAAATACAATAAAAAATAAAACAATATAGAATAAAAATTTGTATTTATTCTCTCGAATAAGGGGGGGGGATTAAATTCTGTTGCATGATTTTAAAATTTAGGTGATGAAAAAATACACCTGCAAGATACTTTGTTTTAGAAAAAAACAAAGCAATAGATCAGAAATCATTACTTTAACCCTTAATCCGGAAAGGAAGCACAAATGGCTGCGGAGAGCGTGAGCTGAGTTACTGTTTACCCCCATTCTAACCGGAGGTCACCATCCGGGCCAAGTCTCTCCTCCACCTCCATAGTAAGGATATTGCCCTGGCTTGAGTCGGCGACTCGCCTGTGTCAAAAACGCGAAGAATGACTTAACGTTTTTAGCGCTCTTGACCGGAGGTTTTTTCATAAAAAACAAGGTTTTTCAGCAAAACAGGCTTAACTTTAGGCAGGGAATTGTCTATCCCTTTTTCATTCATTCACAGACTAAAAACAAACAAAATGAAAGTACCGAAGAACCTTGGAATGCGTCAAACTACGGTCATCGTTTCGCTGTTTTTGCTCGCCTTCGCATTCGTTATTTCCAATTGCGATACCGGCGTTCAAACCGTAGCATCCGGTGAGGAATTGTTCTTATCGTATTGCGCGATATGCCACGGAACCGACGGCACAGGCGGCGGCCCCATGACCGAGCACCTGAAACTGCCTCCCGCCGACCTCACCAAAATTGCTGCGCGCAGAGCGGGCAATTTCAATGCAGATCAGGTATACCAAATCATAGACGGTCGCGTACCCGTAGCCGGCCACGGCACCGGCGATATGCCGATTTGGGGCAACACCCTCAAAGAGTCGGAAAAACTGAAAAACGAAAAGCAGGTACGTCAAAGCATTGACAATTTGGTGGAATACCTCCGCAGCATTCAGCAATAAGAACAGGATTTCCGTAAACTTGCGGCCGCTACCAGCCGTTTCAGGCGGGTATTAATATAGGATTGACCATGAAAAAACGTATTCTCTTCGCAGCAACGCTGCTGCCTTGCCTGTTTGCACTCTCTGCCTGGCTCCTGCCCGAAAACGAAGACTGGCGGAATAAGGTAGATGCCGAATTGCTCGAAACCGTCGCTGCCGGGCAAACGGTTGAGTTCCTCGTTGTACTTCAGGCACAAGCCGATGTATCGGCTGCCAAAAACTTGCGCGGCAAGGCTCAAAAAGGCGCTTTCGTGTTTCAGCAGCTCCGCACTACGGCTGCCGAAACACAGGCGCCGCTGCTCCGCATTTTACAAACCAATGCCGCACCGCACCGCAGTTTTTATGTAGTAAATGCCATCCTTGCAAAAGGCGATTTATCGCTCCTGCGCCTGCTGGCCGAGCATCCGGCTACCGCCCGCATTGAAGGCAACCCCTGGGTGCGCATGAGCGGGCCGGTGGAAGAAATAATTGAACAGGAAGGTCTCAACTGGCGGAACGCGCTGGAATGGGGCATCCAAAAGATACGCGCCGATGAAGTCTGGAATCTCGGCTACACCGGACAAGGCGTAGTGGTAGGCGGTCAGGATACCGGCTACAAATGGGATCACGCGGCCATCCGCGATCAATACCGCGGCTGGAACGGCGCCACAGCCGATCACAACTATAACTGGCACGACGCCATCAGCGAAATCAGTCCGCTGCACAACGACAGCATCATCAGCCCGACCAACAATCCCTGCGGGCTGAACGCTGCCGTTCCCTGCGACGACAACAACCACGGTACCCACACCATGGGTACGATGGTGGGCGACGACGGAGAGGGCAACCAAATCGGCGTGGCGCCCGGCGCCCGTTGGATCGCCTGCCGCAACATGGAGCGCGGCTACGGCACCCCTGCCACTTACATTGAGTGCTTCGAGTGGTTTCTGGCGCCCACCGACCTCGACGGGCAAAATCCGCAGCCGGCTTCGGCGCCGCACGTCATCAACAACTCCTGGGGTTGCCCCGAATTGGAAGGCTGCAACGCCTCCAACTGGGCTACCATGGAAGCCGTAGTGAACAATCTCAAAGCCGCTGGCGTGGTGGTGGTGGTATCGGCAGGCAACAGCGGCAGCTCCTGTCATACGGTCAGAGATCCCGCCTCCATATTTGAGCACAGCTTTTCGATAGGCGCTACCCGCAGCAATGACACTATTGCCAACTTCAGCAGCCGCGGCTCTGTGACGGTGGACGGCAGCGGACGGCTCAAGCCCGATGTGGCGGCGCCCGGCGTGGGCGTGCGCTCAGCCATTCGCAACGGCGGTTATGCCTCCTTCAGCGGCACGAGCATGGCCGGCCCGCATGTGGCCGGATTGGTGGCGCTGCTCATTTCTGCCAACCCCGATCTGGCAGGCGAAGTAGAAGTGATAGAAACCATCATAGAACAAACCGCCATGCCCATGTTGTCGGCTCAGGATTGCGGCGGATTCTCCGGCATGGAAGTGCCCAACGCCGTGTACGGACACGGCCGGGTGGATGCATTTGCCGCTGTGGAGCGGGCATTGGAATTCGTGAGCAGCACAACGCCGACCTTGCCCGAAAGCGCGGTGCAGGTTTTTCCCAATCCCTTCCGAAACGAGTTGCAAATACACATCGGCGCACTTGACGGGCCGGTGCGATTGGAGCTGTACGACAGTTCGGGCAAACCGGTATTGCAACGCCGCTGGGATGGCAACGGAGCGCCGCTCACCGAAACTTTATATCTGGAAAAACTGCCGACGGGGGTATATTGGTACAAAGTAGTGGCCGCAGCGGGAAGTAGCAGCGGGAAGTTGGTGAAGCGTTAAAAAACGAAATGAAAAAACCGAGTGATCATATTTTCCAACTCATCCATGCGATGAGTCCAGCGGAAAAGCGATACTTCCGGTTGCATTTCGCGTCTGAGGTCAATCAGTTGACCGAACTGTTTGACACCATCAATCGCATGTCGGTGTACGATGAGGTTGCGCTCAAACTCAAGCTCGATCCCACCACGGCCAAAAACCTGAAAGTTTATAAAAGTCAATTGACCGATCTCCTGCTCAAGAGCCTTACCGCCTTCCACAGCAAGCGCAACGTACGGAGCAAGGTGAGAATGTGGCTGGAGGAAGCCGATATTTTGGCAGAAAAACAGCTCTTCGATCAGGCGCTCGACCGCCTGGCGAAGGCGAAAACGGCCTGCAAACTTTACGAAGAATACACCTATCTGCTGGAAATCAGCGCCCGCGAATTTCACCTCCAACACGTCTCCAATGACCGCATCGGCATCAGCAGTCATCCTTATTTTGAAGAAGCGGAAACCTTCATTCGCCACATCAAAACAGGCTTAGACTACCACAAGAACTCCTCCGAATGGATTGACCATTTGAGGCGGATTCACTACCGTCCGAGCGAAGATGCGGAATGCAAAAATGCGCGCGCTTTGTTGGATAAAGAACGCGAGGTATCCGAAGCGGAGTTGTCCTTTCGGGCAAAGCTGTCGCGCAATACCCTGCTAATGAGCGCCTACCGGATGGTCAACGACCTCCAATCGGAAGGCGCCTGCCGGGCAGCCAACGTGCAGTTGTTTCAGGAGTATCCGCAGTTTCAGGAAACCATGCCCTTCCATTATGTTGCCGTACTGCGCAATTTTATGAACTTCGGTTTGGTCGAAAAAAACTTCGATGCGGCGCTGGCCTGCGTACATCAGGGCTTGGAAATCATAGCGCGCAATCCGCAATTTGCCTCCCAAACGGTGTATTTCCATTTCGGCGCATTGGAAATCCATTTTGAAACCGGCAACTGGTCTCTATTGCTCAGCGAATGGGAAAAACCCGTCATGGCGGGCATTGAAAAACAACAAATCGGTCGTGAACGCATCGCCATGCTGTGCTATCTGTACTTCGCGCTGTCGTACCAGATATTAGAAAAACCGGCCAGAGTGCAACACTACCTGCGCAAAGCCGCCGAATGCCGGGACGATGTAAAACGGTATTTTGCCGAATTGCTCAGCCTGCTCGACCTCGTCAATCACTACGAATCGGGCGACGATTTTTTAGTTAAAAAACAAATCAAAGCCCTCAAACGCAAACAATCCGATAACGCGGCGCCGTACAGCCCTTTGTTTTTGGAAATATTGCAAATTTTCGCCTGCTGCAAACCCGAAGAGCGCAGCGCCATAGCCGCCGGACTGCTGGAGCGGCAATCGGAATGGGAAGCCTCCCACTTAGGCTATTTGCTCAAAAAAAACAGCCTGTACCGCTGGATACAAGCCGTGGCGCGCGGCCGTTCGTTTGCAGAGGAGATGAACGCGGGGAAGTAATCCCGATGATGGGTAGATTTATCCGCCGCGCTTTTTTTGCCGGCGGTTTTCCTCCACAAAAAACTCCGCTGCCCGGTGCGCTTTCCAACGGCGCCACAACTCGCCGGCAACCAATGAGCCGCAACCGGCGCCGAACAGCACAATGCGCAGCAACTCCACAGCAGGCGCATGCAGCGCATAAAAAGGGCGCACCACCAACACCTCGGCGCAGATCACCGCCGCCGACACCAGAAGCAACAAAATGCCCATCGCACGGAACACCTGCAATGGGCGCAGATTGCCGGCGCGAATGCATTTTTTCAAAAAAGATACGGCGTCGCGGTATTCGGGGTCTATGCGAATCAACTCGCGGAGAATATACTCGGCGTGGCCGAATTCGGACGTGTTGTACAAAGAAGCGGCCTTTCGGAATAATGCCTTTTGGAAGATATCTTCATTTTTGTACCACTGAATGTTGTGGCAGATGGCGGCTTCAATCACCTCGTCGGCCATCACCAAATGCTTCTGATAGGCGCCCACTTCAAAAAGCGCATTGACATAAATATAGAGCAACTCGAAATACTCCTCGAAGTCCAATTGGCGAATATCCTCCTCCTTGCGCTCAAAAAAGTGGATGATGTCGCGATAAGAAGCTCCGTCAATGCTTTTGAAGTCGCGGTAGAGCTTCGAGTGATATGTGGGTTGCAAATATGCCATTCAGGTCATCTTGTTCAGCGTGTATAGTACGGGTTTGCTCGGCGATGCATCCAGTTCCAGTGAAGTGATCTGAATGTTGAGCAAGTATAATCCGTCCGGGATGAAATTGTTTACAAAAATCAGTTCGGTGATGGTTGCCTCTGTTCTCGGCTCGTCCGGATAATTCCAAAATGCCTTGTGCGCAGCCAGCGCTCCGCCGTCCTCTTCGCGGTCCACCGAGGGCAGGTCTATGAGCAGATGCCGGATGCCCAACCCGGTTATGCGCCGTACTGCATCGGGATGCAAATAGGGCGGATTGGTTCCGGAGTAGTGCCTGCGGCATTTGTCGTCGCTATTGGGCAGGGTGCGAATGACGAGCGCTTCTGCTTCGCCGGGTTCCAGCACGCCTTCCAATTGCTCCGGCAGAATGACCCGGTCGCCGTCGGCTTGCATCTGCGGATAAACGCTGTGCAATTTCGCCACAAAATGGAAGTTTGTCAAGCACCGGTTGATGGTAAATTTTTCGGAAGCAATGTGGCCCACGCATTCGGTGTGGGTGCCGTTGCCGTGCGGGTTGAGCCGGACGTTGAAAAAATTGACCGGTCCGCCCTCCTCTACTGCGCCCACAAAACTGCCGGCCCGCACCGGGGCCATCTCCAAATACGGGGCATAAAAGCAATTGACGGTATCGGCGCCTTCCTGCAAAGGAATGGAAATATCGAGCGGCCGGTCCAAGTCTGCCGCATACCGCAAGCCGTTGTGTTCCAGTAAGATGTTCCGCATAGAGTGTATATTGAAATAATTTTCTATCGGGCAACTTTAACCTTTTCTCCTTTAGCCTTCATGAGCCTCAATCATTCCTCGTATCCATTCCCCAGTTCATTTTTTCGCGCATGGTTTCTAAAAAACCGGCATTCTGGATGCGAATGAGCCGGATTTCGAAGTCGTTTTTGCGAACAGCCAGTTGGTGCGCGGAAGTAATGGACTCGAAACGGGAATCGAGGGTACACAAAAAGTTTTCGGCACGGCCCTCCACTTCAAAGGAGATGACCGCATCGTCGGAAATAACGATGGGGCGCACATTGAGGTTGTGCGGGGCCACCGGCGTGATGACAAACGAATGAGAATCGGGGAAGATAATCGGCCCGCCGCAACTGAGCGAATACCCGGTAGAGCCGGTGGGTGTGGACACGATGACTCCGTCGGCCCAGTAAGAATTGAGGTAGGCGCCGTTGACGTAGGTGTGAATGGTAATCATAGAGGAAGTATCGCGCTTGAGCAGGGTAAAATCGTTGAGCGCAAAACGCGCATCGCCGAAGATGGGAATGTTGGATTCCAAATAGAGCAGGCTCCGGGTTTCGGTTTCGTACATGCCCCGGCGCAGCAATCGGACGGCTTCGGCAATGCGCGTTTTTTCAATACCTGCCAAAAAGCCGAGCCGGCCCAGGTTGATGCCGAGGATGGGAATGCCGCTGTTGCGAATGTGCAGCAAAGCCGAAAGAATGGTGCCGTCGCCACCGAGCGTGATGAAGTAGTCTAATTGTTTTACACTAAAATCGCGGTAGTCTTCGAAGATGCCCACTTCGCGGCGAAAGGCGATTTTGCCGCGCAGTTGCTCCAAATAAGGCCGGAACACGAATGCGTTGATACCCTCCTCGTGCAGCGCGTCAAACAGTGTTTGGATAAATGGAATATCCTTTTCTTTGGCGACCTTGCTGTAAATGACGACCTGCATCAGATATTCATGTTGAGGTGTAAAAATAGCCCTTTTTCCAATAAGTGATTGGTGCTGTATTCAATGAGGATGACCTTGTCGAAGAAAAAGACGAGGTGCAGCCCGATGCCGCCGCCCCAAAGCGGACGGTTGTTCATGGGGTTTCCGATGCTCGTGGGGAAAGGGTCGTTGGCAATGCCCCACCCCATATTGAGCGCCAAAAACGCTCTGAACGGCACCGCGCGGTAGGCCGGCAAGGGCACCCACTTGCCGAAACGGAATTCTGTGTCTAACACTTTGAAACGAAAAATAGAGCGTACCATCGCCATGTCTAAACCGTCGGCGATATAGTACTCGTACCCCGGCAAATAGGCGCCGCTGAAACCGATGGCGCGATTGTCGTTGTAGGGCTGTTGTGCGCGGATGATAGAGAACTTGGCTTCGGAGATCACCCCCAGGCTCCACTTCCGCGAAAAGGGCCAATATTCTTCATAACGGGTATTGAGCGTGAGGGCATTGCGGTCGGAGAAAATGCCGAGGCCGTCTTTGGTGAGGCGTGCGCGAAAAAAGTAGCCGTCGAGCGGATAAGCGCGCACGTCGCGAAAGTCTTGGGTGAATTCATACGACAAAGAGAAAAAGCGCTGCAACGAGCGGCCGCCGAGGAAAAAATTGGGGTTGAGGGAGTCGGCTACAAAAGGGTCGAGCCGGTTGCGCGAAAACCCGGCTTCTGCGTAGTGAAAAGTGCGGGCGCCCGGCCGGTAAACGAGGCCGAGTTCGGTTCGGAATCGGGTAAAAGTGAAGTTGTCTTCATCGCGGTAAAAGACCTGCTTGTTGTCCAGCGTAGCGTAGTTGACCTCCCGGTTTTGAGCATATTCGGCATACAGAGAGACGCCGACCGTTTTTTTTCGGTTGATGAACGGCAGGGAATACCGCAGATTGTATTTGCGGGTGTATCCGAATTGCACTTTCATTTTGAGCGGATCGTTATTGCCGCTGAAGTTGAGGTGGCTGAAATCGAGGCCGTAGTTGACCCGTTGCAGGGAGCGGTTTTGTTCCACCCACCACACGTTGAAGTTGCGGTCGGCCAGGTCAAAAACAGGAACCGGATAAATGTACCAGGCTTCATCTACTTCCACACGGAGATGCACCCGGCCGGTTTTGCCCTCCCAATCTTTGTAGTATATATTCACTTTCGTGAAGAGGCCGGTATTCATGAGCAGCAAGCGGCTGTCTTCGATGCGCAGGGGCAATAGGTCAACCGACAGCGTATCGCCGGTGCGCACTTGTAGTTCACGCAATATGATGGCCTCTTTGGTGCGTTTGGCGCCTTGTATGGTGATGGCGCCGATCCAACACAACGTGTCGGGCTGTCCTGTCACCTGACTGCAACAAAAGCAAAACAATATCGCCAAAATTAGCCTCCCCATAGTGCGAAATAAACGAATGTAATTGAAACCGGCTTTTGTGATCTTCCAAACAACACGCCGCGGAAAATTTTTGAAAAATTCAGGCAGACAAAGGTAAGACTATATAACGAAGCAAGCGGAGTTCTCGCTTCCACCAGAGCAGGCGCAAGTCCCGGCAGCACAAAAACGACAAGAGCCGCCCCGGTTGCCCGAAGCGGCCCTTGTATTATAAAGTATGTGTCTTTTACTTTTTACTTTATCCTTTTTACTTTATCCTTCCCCTTCTACCTCACAATCACCAACTTCTGCACGCCCACGACTTCACCGTTTTCAACGCGGACGAAGAACGTACCGGCGGGCAAGCGGCTCACGTCGAGCGTGATGCGGCTATCGCCCTTCTGCAGATCGAAGCTGCGCAGGATATGCGTTTTGCCGGTGATGTCGCCCACCGTCACCCGCACTGCACGGTCTGCCTGCAGGTCAACGTCGAGCGAAAGTTGGTCGGTGGCCGGGTTGGGGAACATGGTGAAGCCCGATTGGAGTACCTCTATCGGGATTTCAAACTCCGTCACCTCGCCGTCGGTGCTGCCGTCGGTACGGAAGGCGGAGCTGCTCAGGCTGATGCGCAGGGTATAACACTGCGTATTGCTGAAAGCGCCGTTGTAACCATATACATGCACATACCAGTTGGAGGCCACCGTCGTAGTGTTCCAAATCATCACTTCCGACGTTGTACCGCCATTTTGGGAAATTCTACGGCGCGATCCGTTTTGATACAACTCCATGTCGTAGTCTGCCGGCAGGTTGGTCAAATCCACGCGGATGTTTCTCGTTGTAGAAGTATTGGCAAAGCGATACCAATCCCTATCCGAAGAAGTGGCAATCTGGGCAGAGAGGTTCTGATTTACCGGCGTGAGCGGCAGGCTGCTGCTGCGGCTGTTGTTCGGCTCGTAAGCATCGGAGCAGCCTCCCCCGGGCGTGGTGAACGTGGCGGAACCGGAGTAGTTGCCGCTGGTACTGCCGCATACTGCCTGTACCTGGAATTCATAATTGGTGCCTGCGGTCAGGCCCGTAAAGTTTACGGAAGTACCCGAAACGGTACCGCTAGCCCAGGTGGTCGTGCCCACCTGACGCGCGCGCACATTGTATGCCGTGGCGCCGCTCACAGCGCCCCAGTTGAGGGTGGCAGCGGTAGAAGTGACGTTGGTGGCATTAAGCCCGGAGGGCGTGCCGCAGGTGGTTCCGCCGCCGCCCGGAGCACTGCAACCGAGCGAACTCGTAAGGCTGGCGCGGGCGCCACCGGAAGCCAGTACGGCATTCATCCGTGTGCTCTGCCCGGCAGTAAACATATACATACAGGCATCATAGGTATAATCCATGTAGTTCATGGTCATTTCTATCGGCGAACCCGAGCAGGTGCTGTAGTGCGGGTAGGTAGGGCAGCCGCCGTTGGAGGTATTGTGTACCGGCGTATCGGCTACAAAATCGTTGCCGCAGGTAGCATCGCCCCAGATGTGGCGCAGGTTCAGCCAGTGGCCTACTTCATGGGTGAGGGTGCGGCCGCGGGCGTAGTTGCCGCCGCCGGGGTATGGATTGGCTACTGATCCCATGGAAGAAAACAATACCACTACTCCGTCCGTACTGGCAGTGCCGCCGGGAAACTGTGCGTAGCCCAACAAACCTGCATCGCCGCCGCCGAAACGCACACTCCACACGTTGAGATATTGGTTCCGATCCCATATCGTGGAAGGTTTCAGACTGCTGTTGATCTGATTGACCGTCCAGGAAGTTTGCCCGCCGTTAACGCGGTTGATACCGTTGGTGGCGGTACCGGAGGGGGTGCGCTGCGCGAGGCAAAACTGAATTTCCGTATCGGCGTGTACGCCCTGAAAAATAGAGGGCACCAACCCTGCATCGGAGTTGAGTTTGCGGAAGTCCTGGTTCATCTGATCCAACTGAGCCAGCACGATTGCATCGGATACGTTTTCGCCCGTACCGACAGCCTGCCCGTTGTGTACAATGTGAAACACGACCGGGATGGTAATCACCGCTCTAAACTGCACATTGTCACCGCTTTGATATCGTTCGGTGTGCCGCTCAATGGCTTCCATGCGGTCGCGCATAGAGGGGTCTTGCTGGAGTTGTTGTTCCAACGCTTCCATGGTACCGCAATTGCGATGGTCGTGCTGGCCGAAGGCCACAGAAATCAGGAAAGAAAGCAGTAGAGTTGCTAGTAGTCGCATGTGAAATAATTTGAAAAAGTGAATGAATAATTTTTATGCCGTGCAAAAATATAATATTGGGGGAAACGACAACTATCGCCCCTACTACTTTTAATAAAAAAAAACGAACACAGCTTTTTTTTTGGGGATATCAGGAAGCGCAGAATGTTTTTATTTGCCTTTTTTTAAGATATCGTGCGGCGCCTTCGCGCATTCGTATGCAAAATAGATACTTTTGCGCCGGCAAAAACCTTCGCACAACAAAGCGCATTTCGACATGGATAGCAAAGCAGGCAACCTTGCCCTGATGAACCGGATCAAGAGTTTACTCGGTGAGATAGATACCGGTGATTACAGCAAGCCGCTGTCGGTGTTGGAAGGCGCGAGTATCGGGCAGCACGTTCGCCACATCATTGATTTCTATCAATGTTTGTTGCGGGATATTCCGAATGGAGTGGTGGATTACGGCTTGCGGGATCGCAATCCGCTGATGGAAACAGAGCCGCAGGCTGCCGAATTTCAATTGGAGCAATTGGCCGCCGGGCTTATCTGGTTGGATGAGAGCAGCCCGCTGCAGGTCCGAGGCGATTTTTCACCCACTGATTTGCCGAAAGACAAACCGCTGCTGCGCTCTTCTTTGGGCCGCGAACTGATGTATGCCCACGACCATGCCGTTCATCATCTGGCGCTCATTCGCATAGGCATGAAAGAAGCGGCGCCCTGGGTTAGAATGGATCCGGCTATGGGGTATGCTCCCGCCACAATCGCCCACAAGAAGGCGGGGGCTTAGCCTTACTGTCCGAAGGTTTCCAACCAGGCCAGCATACCGCCCTCTAAGTTGCGCACCTTGGAGAAGCCGGCTTGCTGTAGCATATATTGTACGGTAGCGCTGCGCTTGCCGGAGCGGCAATAAACGACCACCTCTTCCGCTTTGCGGTCTTCCAATTGTTCGGCAGCGGCGGGAAACTCCCCCATAGGAATGAGCAATCCGCCTATGTTGAATTCAGCATTTTCATACGGTTCGCGCACGTCCAACAGCACAAAACTATCACCGCGGTCCATCTTGGCTTTCAACTCTTTTACGTCAATGTCCATTTTATTCAGATGTTTTTTTGTTTGTTGCTGGAATGGGCGCCCGTTATACCCTCACCCATTGTACCCATTCGCTCCTCACCGGCCAAATTCAATTATCCCTTAACACCCGTTTGACATTTCGGTTGAAGTTGTCGCGGATATCGTTGCCGTCAATAGCGTTTCCTTCCCACTCTGCCGGCGCGTTGCGATACAGGTCGCGCATCCACTGCGGGTTCTGGCGCTCGCCGATGGCGTCGGAGTGCAGCAATATAAAATCGCCGGGCGCAAGGGAGGGGTTGTAAAAAATGAACTTGACGTTGTTTTGCCGGGTGACCGGAAAATGATAATACGACCATACCTCATACGGTGAAGCGGAGGCCTCCTGTTCACGGGTCTCCATGTCGTCGGGGGGGCCGTACTTGAGATACACATGGCCCCGGTCGGTTTCGAAGCCGCGCCGAAAACCGGAGATAAAAGTGTTGTCCACCGCCTGCACGATCTTCATGTACTGTCGGTAGGCGCCCTCCGGGGCATTGGGGTTTTGTTTGACCCAATGCGCAAATAGATACATGCGCTGCGCCGGCAGGCTGTCGCTTTTGATGATTAAATTCAGTGCTTCCATTTCTTTTCCGGCCAGCTTGGGCGTGAGTGCGCGCAGGCTGTATCGGAGTTCTTCCGCCGACAACTCGCCGACAAATTCTTCATCGAGATTGATCTGGCTCAAATCAAGGGCATCCAACCGCAAAAATGGGTTTTCGCGCCGGAAGGAAATGCTCTTCGCGCCGAGTAGTTCCTGTTCTCTGTTGCGAAGTTCCACCACGAGCCGGTAGTCGCCGGTGGGTACCCGGCTAATGTCCAATTGAATCAGGAGCGGTACGACCGGGGCGGGCGAGCGGCGCTTGTGAGCGATCATCACGGTACGGGGAGTGGGGTCTTCCGGCTGCTCAATGCGGTAACTCACCAAAAAGTCATCGTTGAGGGCGATGTCGGCATGATATATTTCGTGATAGAAGATCAGTTGGGAGGCGGTTCGGTCATATAAATGGAAGCCGAGCGGCGCCATAAACAGGCCGTTTTTACAAAATGGATTGTCGGTAGTATCCTGATAAGCGGCTGCCAGCAATTGAATGTCTGATTGAAGGAGCGCCTCGCCCGTCATGCGAACGCTCAGGTCTGATCGGTATGTTTTTTCATTTTCCGGACGGTTCAGGTCGCGCAGTTCTGCCGTTAGTTC
Organism: Saprospiraceae bacterium; assembly: GCA_019638385.1. Classification (GTDB taxonomy): domain Bacteria; phylum Bacteroidota; class Bacteroidia; order Chitinophagales; family Saprospiraceae; genus UBA2329. Next base: position 49,068 of record JAHBTW010000020.1, read on the forward strand.
ATAGTCGCCGTCGGGCAGGGCATAGCGTTTTATGTCTATGAAATCGCCAGGCATGCGGAGGCGGGGGCTGTGCAGGGCAAACTTATCGTAGCGGGCGATCTCTCCGTCCTTTTTAAAGTACAACAATACTTCCACTCCTGCCTGAAGCGTAGCGGAGTCTGCTGCGGGCACAAACTGAACGGAGGGCCCCGCAACGTGTAAATAGACTTCCACATAGCCTTTGCTTTCCGCCTTAAAGACACTAAAGGATACGCTCGCCTCCAAGGCCAGCCCTTCGCAAGCTGCTCCGCATAAGAGCAGCAGCCATAAAAGCCGCAATTTTTTCATAGCTCCGGTTTTGATTGCAATATAAACAAAGTTCGTCTGAAATTGGATGCGGCGCGGCTCTTGCCAGGGCGACGGTTCAGCAGGAGTGGGCCAATATTTCATCCCGAAACATCTCATTGGGCGAGCAGTTGTCGTGCCAAACAGCATAAATTCATTTTTCCAGCCGGGCTTAAAGCATTAACTATTACAACCACGAATCTTTCCGGCGTTCTGATTTTTTCTTTTTAAGTTATTGTTAACCAATTGTTAAGACATGACATTGAATCCAAAGTGTGTGTACAGAGGAAAAAAGTGTAGTTTAAACCGTTAACTTCAGGGGAAAAATGTTTCAACATCAAAGAACGGGCTATTGCAACAAGAACCTACATTTGTGAAAGCAACCCGACAAAACGACATTCCAGTAAAGAATTAAAGATATACAAGATTGTTTTCATTTGGTTTTTTGGGGTTATACAAGAGGCAATTCAACAGAATTGCCTCCTTTTTTTGTCCTTTTCTGTCAGGGGGGTAAATAAACGTTTCCACGGGTATAATAATCAATGGATTTTCCGTTCTTTTGCGCGGTAAACGAAAACACCCCTGCGGGAGCCGGGGCGCTTTCATCAGAAATATTCAACAATCATTGTGCCCGGTCTCGTCCGGTAGCAGGTGTAAAACAGGTAAAAACCTTCAATGGGACTCTTCAGTTTTTTTCGCCAGGAACTGGCAATTGATTTAGGGACAGCCAATACGCTCATCATTCAGGAGGACAAGGTGGTGGTGGATGAACCGTCCATCGTCGCGATAGACAGAAAAACCAATACGGTCATTGCCGTGGGTAAACGCGCTATGCAAATGCACGAAAAAACCCACGAGGACATCAAAACGGTCCGCCCGCTCAAAGATGGAGTAATCGCCGACTTTCAGGCTGCCGAAAGCATGATTGAAGGGCTGATCAATATGATGGGCAAACGCCGCCGTTTCTTCTCTCATCTAAAAATGGTGATCTGTATTCCTTCCGGCATCACAGAAGTAGAAAAGCGCGCTGTGTTCGATTCTGCCGATCATGTTGACTCCAAAGAAACTTACCTCATCCACGAGCCGATGGCCGCTGCTTTAGGTATCGGGTTGAACGTGGAAGAACCCGTCGGCAATATGATCATTGACATCGGAGGGGGAACCACCGAGATTGCCGTCATTGCGCTTTCGGGCATCGTGTGCGATCAGTCCATCCGCATAGCCGGCGACGAACTCACCAGCGATATTGTGAGCTACATGAAGCGCCAACACAATATCCTCATCGGCGAACGCACTGCCGAGCAAATCAAGATTCACGTCGGCTCCGCGCTCGCAGAATTGGACAACCCGCCGGAAGACTACGCCGTCAACGGGCGCGATCTGATGACCGGTATCCCCAAGCAGATCAAGGTGAATTATATTGAGATTGCCACCTGTTTGGACAAGTCCATTGCCAAAATTGAAGATGCCGTACTCAAAGCATTGGAACTGACGCCACCGGAACTCGCGGCCGATATATACCGCACGGGCTTGTATCTCACCGGCGGCGGCGCCTTGTTGCGCGGCTTGGATAAGCGCATCGCGACCAAAACGCGGCTCAATGTGCATATTCCCGAAGACCCGCTGCGCGCAGTGGTGCGCGGTACCGGTATCGCCTTGAAGAATACGGATCGCTTCGCATTCCTTATTGACAGAAGGAGCGTGTAGCACCTCTCAGGATAGTCTGCTTCCAGGCCCAAAACCATAAACCATGCGCAACCTGCTTGAATTTCTGGCCAGGTTTGGTAGTTTTTTTCTTTTCATCCTGTTGGAAGCGGTATGCTTTTTCCTCATTGTTCGTTTTGACGATGGCAAAAACCGCATCTTCCTCAGTTCTACCAATGCCGTTGCAGGGTTTGCGCTGAAGCAGTACGATGCCATTGCCGACTATGCCACCCTTCCGCGCGAAATGAAGCAACTACAGGAGGAAAATAGCCGCCTGCGCGCTCAATTAGCTGATAATTACCTCGATCCGTCCTATACAAAAGATACAATAGAGGAGTTGGTACGCAGACCGGACTCCATATACTCCAGAGCGCCCGACCGCGACAGCCTTTCGCTTCGCGACACCCTGATTACCCAACGGTATGTATATATTCCGGCCAACGTCATTTCCAATTCCATCAATCGCCGCGACAATACCCTCACCATAGACCGGGGCACTTCGCAGGAAGTTACGCCACGCATGGGCGTCATCGGGCCGCAGGGCATCGTGGGCATTGTGCGCACTGTATCAAAAAACTACGCCTCGGTATTGTCCATTCTGCACGCCGAAACCAGCATATCAGCCTCGGTCAAACACAAAGGATACTTCGGGTCCTTAGTGTGGCGCAACCCGAAAGACCCCGGCACCATGAAATTGGAAGCAATACCCAAACACGCCGGGATTGCAGCGGGCGATACCATCGTGACCAGCGGCTTCTCGGGAATGTTTCCGGCAGGCATTTTCATCGGCACAGTAGCCTCCGCGCTGAGGGATACCACCGGCGATAATTTTCAAGATATAACCGTAAAGCTTGCCTTAGACATGGGCAACGTGAGTCATGTGTATGTAGTCCAAAACAAACAACTGGAAGATTTGCGCAAAGTACAACCGGAGGGAGGTCGCCAATGAGTGGATTAGTCACATTGAATATCATCCGCTTTGCGGTTTTGTTACTCCTTCAGGTGTTGGTGCTCAAACGCCTGTCGCCGGGTATTGAGTCGTTCAACTATATTCATATTTTGCTCTACCCCCTGTTTATCATCCTGCTTCCCTTGCGCACGCCGCGGCCGCTTGTACTGCTTTTGGCATTTTTTATGGGGTTGTCAGTGGATATGTTCTACGATTCGCCGGGGATACACGCTGCTGCGAGTGTTTTTGCGGGGTATTTGCGGGGCATTGTTTTGTATCAAATGGAGCCGCGCGGCGGGTATAATGTCAATTTCAGCCCTACCAAAGCCAAAATGGGCTTGCGGTGGTTTGCCGGGTATGCTTCATTGGTCATGGTGGGGCATCTTTTCTTTTATTTCTCGATGGAAGCGTTTACTTTTGCCTACCTGCTGGATACCTTTTTGAAAACGGTATTCAGTTTCATTGCCTCTATGGCATTTGTGTTTTCGTTTATGTTTGTATTTAATCCGGAATCTTAAAATCAACAGGGTACTGTGTCTAATATTTTCTCCGGTCGGCAACGGGTCATCCAGATGCTGTTTATAGCGGCGGCGGCAGCGCTCGTGGGCAAGGCCATGCAATTGCAGCTTTTCGACGAAGACTTCCGCAGCAAAGCAGGCGCCGCAGCCGTGGTGCGCAGCCCCAAGTACCCTGCGCGCGGCCTCATATACGACCGCAAAGAACGCCTGCTCATCCACAACAACCCCATCTACGATCTGATGGTCACCCACAGTCAGATAAAGAAAGATATAGACACCGCTACATTTTGCGAGTTGTTGGGCATCACGCCCGAATATTTCACCGCTGCACTTCGCAAAGACTTTAGCAGCGGCCGCTTTTCCAGAAATGTTCCCTTCGTTTTTTTGAGTAAAGTCTCCGCTGAAACGCATGGCCGGTTTCAGGAGCGCATGTACGAATTTCCCGGCTTTCAAATGGTGCTGCGCAGCATCCGCGGTTATCCGCACCGTAATGCGGCCAATGTCCTGGGCTACATCCGGGAAGTAGATAACCGGGACATTGAAAAATATCCGGGCGTATATATCCCCGGTGATTACATAGGCGCATCCGGTCTGGAGGCGGCGTATGAATCCATCCTGCGGGGACAAAAAGGCGTGAGTCATATCCTTAAAGATAATCTGGGCCGCAACATGGGGCCTTACAAAGGTGGGAAACTTGACAGCGCCGCCATATCCGGCGCCGACATCATCACTTCTTTAGACCTCGACCTTCAGGCTTATGGGGAGATGCTCATGCAAAATAAAATCGGAGGTATATTGGCCATAGAGCCGGCTACCGGTGAGATATTGGCCATGGTGACGTCTGCATCCTACGACCCCAACGTGCTCACCATCACTCAAAAGCGGGGCGAAGCTTTTGCGGCGCTCAATCAGGACCCGCTCAAGCCCTTGTTCGACCGCTCCCTCATGGCGCAATATCCGCCGGGGTCTTTGTTCAAATCTGTACTGGGGCTGATCGCCTTACAAGAGGGCGTGTGGGACGTCAATCGCGGCGTAAGCTGCGGCGGTGCTTATTACCTCGGCGGACAGCGCTTGGTGGGCTGTCACGGGCACCCTTACTGCAGCAATTTGGAAACGGCTATTCAGCACTCCTGCAATGCTTATTTCGTTACGCTGTTCCGGGAATTAGTGGACAAATACGGGTTTTACAACCCCGCCAAAGGCTTAGACGAATACAACGAATACCTGACCAAATTTGGACTGGGCGAGCCTCTGGGGATAGACATCCCCGGTGAGCGCTCCGGCAATTTTCCCACTTCTTCATACTACGACCAAGCATACTCCGGCAGCGGCGGCAAATGGAATTCCGTTTGGATTCGCTCCCTCGGCATCGGGCAGGGCGAAATGTTGCTCACGAATGTGCAAATGGCCAACCTGGCTGCCATCATCGCCAACCGGGGGTATTTCGTACCTCCGCACCTCATCAAAGGATTCAAAAATGGAGCAGGAGAAATACCGCAGAAATACCGGGAGAAAAACTATGTGGGCGTAGATGCCCGGTTTTTTGAGCCGGTGGTTAACGGGATGGAAAAAGTTACGATTGCCGGTACGGCCCGCTCGGCCTTCATTCCCGGCATTCCGCTTTGCGGAAAAACCGGAACGGCCGAAAACCCGCACGGGAAAGACCACTCCATTTTCTTCGGCTTTGCGCCCAAAGACAATCCCAAAATTGCCTTCGCTGTGTATGTCGAAAACGCAGGCTTCGGCGGCACTTATGCGGCGCCCATCGCCAGTCTTATGGTAGAAAAATACCTGACCGATACCATCAGCGCACCGCGCAAATTTTTAGAAAAACGCATACTTGATGCCAATCTGCTCGAATTTCAAAAGACAAAGCCGTAGCGGCGTATCCGCCCTAAAGGCTTTGTGGGTGTTAGCGGGCCTACTCTTTGCAGTGCTTCCCAACACCGTGCAGGCACAAGACGGCCTCCGCAGTTTGCGTCTTGTATTTGCCGGCGATATCATGGGCCACGAATCGCAACTCCGATCGGCAGAAGTAGAAAAGGATGTGCTGTATGACTACTCGCCCTGCTTTGAATTTGTAGCGCCCATTCTTAAAAAAGCCGATCTGGCCATCGGCAATCTCGAACTCACCCTGCCCGGCAAGCCGCCCTACACGGGCTACCCTATGTTTAAAAGCCCGGAAGAACTGGCCCTCGCTCTGCGCCATGCGGGTTTCGACCTATTGGTGACGGCCAACAACCACTCCAATGACGGCGGCCTCAATGGCGTACTCAATACCCTCAACGCCTTGGATAATTACGGATTTTACTCCACCGGCACCTTTCGCAATGCCGCCGAACGCGCAGCTTTCTATCCGCTCATCGTGTATAAAAACGACTTCAAAATCGCCTTCCTCAACTATACCTACGGCACCAACGGCCTGCCCAATAAACCACCCTCCATCGTCAACCTCATAGAGGAGGAGACCATTGCCGCCGATCTGGCTGTCGCCAAACAACTCAGCCCCGATTTCATCATCGTCATCATGCATTGGGGCGACGAATACCAGATCAACGAAAATGCCCGGCAACGCGAACTCGCCGGAAAGCTCATCGCTCAGGGCGCCGACTTAGTCATCGGGGGACACCCACATGTGATACAACCCGTTAAGCAGGTAACTGCCCGCGATTCCATTAACAACACAGAAAGAACTGCCTGGACGGCCTACTCCCTCGGCAATTTCATCTCCGGCCAACGCAAGCCCAATACCGACGGCGGCATGATCCTGGAAGTAGAACTTTTGAAAGACCTCTCCATCGGCCATACATTCGTCAACGACATCACGTTCATTCCCACCTGGGTGTGGATAGAATCGGCCGGCGGTAAAAAGACCTACCGCATACTGCCCGTCTCCGCGTTTGAGCCGGAGAGCAGTCTGCCCCGCCTGCCCGAAACCGACCGGGCCGCCATGAAACGCCACGCCGCCGCACTCCGCAAACACCTTTCTATTCAGGAGCGGATCATCCGCCCGGAAGAGGTTTTGCCGGCCCCTGCGGTAAAGGCGGAAGGGGGGAAATAGAGGTTTTCATTTATTGGGTTTTGGATATTGTATGCCGAAGGCGCCTTATTGAGCGTTGCTGCAAACGATGCGATGGCGCTCAGGCGCTCCGTCCTCAATTTATGTTCGGGCAAGAAAAACGAAATCCTTGAGCCGAAAAAAGTTCGTTCGCCGCTGCGTTCTGTTAGGGGCATTTCCGATCCATCTTTTCTTTTTCAACTCATTATCAACTACTTAATGCTACGCATTGCATTGGCACGATTGTTTTTGTACATAAAGTATCCTTCAACGGAAGGAACTTAAAAAACCAAATTTTCAAACACCGCACGCAGCCATTCAGTAAGAACAGCATACCTTCTGAGGCGCCGCGTCAAAAAACATCCAACATCATGACTACACTAATCATCTTCGCGCTCCTTGCATTGGCTTTTGCTTTATCAGCAGGCGCCGGCCGACACAGATACCACTCGCGGCCAATTACTCAACATGACTACATACACCACGATTATCGTTCCCGCAGGCCACAGAGAGGCTACGACGACTGGGATGAATGGGATGACTACGACGATCATCGCGGCAACCCGGTACTTGCCTGGATACTCGCCATTGTAATCTTCGGAATCTTGTTTTTTTATGTAACATCCTAAACATCAAAGGCCATGCATACTGACATCACCGCCGACCACGAAAGCAAAGGATCACAATTTACTGATACTACACCACCCCCGCTCAAGCGCCAAACTCGTTCGCCACCATACGCTCTTTTCGGTAAGCATGTTGCGACAGCACAATCCGAAAAATGACAACTGAAAGCGGTCGGGGGGCAAGCCTCCCACCGCTTTCGCTTTTTTCGCCTCACCCGAAAAAACTTCGCCTACCTTTTCGTTTTTTTCGGGTTCTATAATAGCCTTAACATGCTTTATCGTTGATTATCAGCTACTTGATTTTTTTTAGTCTGTCGGTATGATTTTGGAACTAAAATTCGGATAAGAAAAGCCACACAATGTCAAATCATGAAAAAGCATCAAACATATACCATTCCCGTGGAGGTTTTCAGAGGAGAAATTGTTCAAATGTGGAACCAAGCGCCGCAACCGTGCCGCTGGGAATTGTATGGAGAGAACAACGCCCAAATAGCAATCTTACATCCTGATAAAGCATGGCAAAGCCGCCAGTTTCCCGCATCCGACAACGGCACAGTACACACCCTGCTAGATAAGTGGGTGGCCGATGCGCCTGTACACTCCGTTCAAAAGCTCGTGGAGGCTTTCGGTCTGGAATCTTACAATGATACGATGCTGAGCGAAGCGGGACCGGGCCTGAAGCTGCGCCTGCAAACGCTGGATGCTCTCCTGAGCGGAAAGGATGTAGTGGTGTGGAGCAGCCTGCGCGGAATTGAAAGTGTTGCTGAGTTTGTCACCGAAATAAGAAACTACGCAGAGGATAAAGAGGAGTGGGCCGGGCAGATTCCGGCCTTCGTTGTCTTAGACAGCCGAGACTCGGTGAGTGCTACAATGGTAGCCGACCGAATATTGGAATTTCAGGAAGGGACAACGATACAAGAACTCTATGTGGATTTTTAATGCGCTAAAGCAGGGGTTTTATCAGCACGGGTAAAGATTTGGTTTACCGGCGCTTGCAATAAAACGGTTAAACCGTTAAATTGCCCGCCGGATAAAAACCCATCTGCCCTATGCACCGTGACAGAAAAGACCTCATGGAGAATGTGAGGAAACAATTCGACACCGAGCTCAAAGGAGTTTTGGTAAATTTGAAATTGCAAAAAGAATGGGAAGAAATTGTTTTCGGACTGCACCGCAAACGCGCCCACAACATCAGTGTCAGAGGTCCTTTTGCTGCTGCTGTGTATGAATATGTATGCGAGCAGGCTCGATTGGAAGGCAAATCCTTGACGCTCCCGGACACGCCAACTTTGTTTTATGTGCACTTGCCCTTCATTGCCGAAACCGTCATCATCATCCAGTATTTGGAGAACCACATACTCGATGGAAAAGACGGCGTCAAGCCTGAAAACGGGCTGCAGTGGGAGGTCATCAAAAACAAACTTCTGGCGAGCCATTATCTCAAGGACTTCCTCTATGACTATGTGCGCAGCAGGGTGTTTCCCACGCATTGCCCCGAACGCGAGCTGCTGGAAAACTGCCTCCGCCGGATGTTCCAGATCACCGAAGAAGGCCAATACGCCGAAAAGACCTGGAGCAAATTAGCGTATCTGGAACACGGCCTGCCCAAAGGCATGCCCGCCTGGAGTGCCGAGACGAAAGCGTACATGGACGACTCACTGATGGAGGCCGTGTGGAAGCACTTCCAAGAGCACGAAAACATGAAGCGCCGCGAATCTTTTGTGCGCTTTTACCTCCAACGCGTGTATTGCACCAATGCCGCGTTTTTCGGTTTACTGGCAGAGTGCATCATGGACCTGACAGGATACCGGGGGCCGGAACGGGAACAGATAAAGTGTTTCGCTACGGGGTTCGGAATGACCGGGCAGATGGTGAATGATATTGCAGATTATTTGCCGGCCCACATGGAACGAACCGGATTCGGAAAAATACCCGAAGATGCGTACTCCGATTTAAGAAACAACAACTTCACCCTTCCTTTCCTTTTTGCCATAACGGATTTCGATGAGGCCGCCCGATTACTTACGGGCAATCTGTATTCGGATGTAGTGCAAGATGTATGGTTTGTGCGGGTAAAGCCCAATGTTAAAAAAATGGCTATTCCCGCTTTGAGGGCCTATTCAAAAGAAATCAAACTACACATCAAAGGTAGTTCCACCGCGGCGACGCAATTGAAGGATTTTGCCGATGTGGTTTATAACGGCAGGTATTTTGGGCCTTTTTGATAGCCTCAATACCTGTTTTTTGAATTGTTAGTGACAAATCACTTATAAACAAACTAAAGGAGAATTGTAATTCTCTTGAAAAGTAACAAGCCATGAGACCTGAGAGAAAGATGAAAATGCAGGAAATGCGGGATCGGCTCTCCAAAGAGTTGAAAACGCAAATGAAAGATTGTCAATTAAATACTCATCTGAGTGGCGTTATATTTCCCCTGTTAAGGGAGCGAATGCAAAGCCGGGGCGTTAGAAGTTTTTTTGTGCATACCTTGGCTGAATATGTAGAATCTTTAGCTGTATCAGAAAAAATAAGGTTAAAAAGAACGTCAAATAACCTACTATTCAGTACTCAATTGCCATTTTTGGCAGAGGGCATTATTGCCGTGCAATATTATGAAAATCAAATATTAGACGGCAAAGGCGGTCTTTTTTCAGATGGGGCCTACCAAATGGATAAGATACACAATAACGTTATCGGCGGGCATTTTGTAAAGGACTTTTTGTATCGCTACATCGCACAAAACATGTTCCCGGAGGATTGCGCCGGATACCGCCTGACGATGGAAAAAGTGACGCGAATTTTTCAATTGGTGGACTTGGGGCAGGCTTTTCAAGATAAGTGGGGCACTTTTGAATCGTTTAAAAGCAGTAAAAAAAACATCTCTATTTCACACCAATCCGATAGGTTTGTTAAAAAAGAATTAATTAATGAGTACTGGAAAATAATTAAGGAACAAGGTGTTAGCGAAAAAAGCAGGTACTTTACTGTTAATTATCTGCGGCGGATAGCGCTCACCAGCGGAGCGCTTTTTGAGTTGATGGCAGAATTAGTTATGGACCTGTTGAATTATCATGGCAAAGAACGCAGTAGTATCCTCGAGTTTTCCATGCGGTTGGGCATGACCGGCCAAATTGTGAACGATATCAACGACTTTGTGCCCACCGAGTGCGGACAAGCAACCGTGTCAAAAACGCCTGAAGATGCTTTTGCCGACCTTCGTAATAACAATGTCACCCTGCCGCTGATTTTTTATTTTGATGCCAACTCCCGTGCCACCTGGAACGAACTTGAAATGCTAAGGAAAAACAATCCTGAAATGCTGCTCAAAAAACTGAGCAAATCTATTCTCAAAGCACAATCTGTGGCCTTTGGTTCAGCAGAAATAAACTACTTAGACTCCGACCTGCCCCGATTAGAGGCTTCAGATATGAGGGCCAAAGTCTCAAAGTTCTTAAGGGTTCTCTCTTATGAGATCTGTTCCTGTTTTGCTCTCCTGAAAAAATGGATAAGCCCCAACGATAAAAGTACACAAGCAGCCAGTACAAAAACAATTTTGTCACAAAATGAAGCATTACTGAATGACCTCAACAGCATCGTTGATGAGGTTGCCAATCGCTTCTATCGTTGCCTACAGCCTTATCTCCGCAGTAAGGAAATAGCCTAAAAACCCTGCTGTTTTGATACAAAAATAAAGCCCTATCTTGGCGCGCGCTTGACTTTTTAACCTTAACCTATTTCTTATGACTTCTTCTTCCTTAGACTTAAACCATCCAGTATGGCGTAACGTATTCCGTATTCCTGAAAGTGATGTCTTTTTTAATTTATTACAGGACCGGCTGCATGCCTGCGTTGAAAACTTTCTAACACGAGGAGATACCCGGTTTACCATTTTCCTCAATGTAATTGGCAGGAATAAACAGCAAAGAATACGAAGAAGTGAAAGTCCTGACTTTATATATGGAGGAATCTTAAAGCAGCGGTTACTATTGCGTGAGAATTTTGAGAAGCGATGGAACAAAGCCCCTATTCCTCCAGAACGGCTTAAGAAATCTTGGGATACATTAGAAGAAACAGCTTTGAATGTAAGCTCTTCAAAAATTAGTTCAGGTTTTTATATAAAAACTCTTGATGGTAGCTTTAGTCTGGAGGATACTTGTAAGATAAATACCTTAAAGGATTATTTTGCAATACCATCACAAGAACACGAAGAACTACAAATAGCGGAGAAAAACATAATTCAAGAGTATTTTTCAATCAAAGAAGATGTCTTTATCTCCGTCCCGCTTATCGGGTTCGGCGAGATAGACGGCGTAGCGCATATTGTTTTAAAAAAGGAACTATTAGACCGGTATTCACAAACTTTAATAAAAGATGAGAGAGGGCAAACACATGCCTACCTCCCCGAAGATTTGCTGTGGCTTTTAATCCGATCTTTTATCATTGAGTACGACGGCATTTTTTTGGACTGGGATCAGGCGGCAGAAGAAACTGTAGGAAAAAAAACAGCTATTGAAAAATTTATTCTTCGCATTGTTTTTGAAGGAGACGATTATTTCAACCAACGCCTTGAGGACGATAAACGCCCGAAAATCCTGCGCGAATTGGGTTTAAAGGCATACTACAGCCGCCACGCCGAATACTTCCGGGAGCGCTTTGATTTGGCAAAAGAAGTTCCTTCCAAAATATACCAGCAATACATTACCAATGCGGTGACGGCCATACTCATAGATTCTTATGCGCACAATGTAAGCGCTCATGCGCTCAGCACCTTAGCCTGGTGGTTTTACCGGCAGGCAGATATTTTGCGCGATGAGGAGTTGGACTGGGAGGCCATGTTCGATTATTTGGAAAATGATGCCGATATTGACCCAGAGATATTAACGTCATTCCGACAGGTCATAGAATACCGGGAAGAAAAGCGCATACTAGCTAATACAAACAAAGATAAAGAAGGACAACGTCAACACATAGCGCAGATAAAAAGTGATGCCCGGAACATCAGAGTGGAAGATGGCAAAGAGATCATCCGATATCCCGGCTCTATGGCGCGCGAACTGGCCCAGTTGTTGCGCTTCCTCACCGAAAAAGGGGCTTTCTGGAGCGGCGTTACCCGCGATATTAACATCGGAGGAAAAGTGAGCAGCTTGTACAGCACCCTTTGGTACGACTTTTTGAACAATCCGTTGTATCTCGGCGCCATTGCCAAAACAGAGGACATTATGCGTATAAAATTGCGTATTGTGCTATATGAAGTGGAATCAGATGATGTACCAAAGCATGAAACTACCTATCACGAGAAACACTACCGGCCCGAAAACTCCGGTATTTTTGCCGAAGTAGATCTGGCCAATCCGCGCCCCAGCCTGCATACAGAAGAAGCCCTCACCCCGCATGAAAAGACCATGAGTGTTTTTGTGAAAAAAGGCGAAAAATTTGAGCATTTCCGGGAAAAGCTGAAAGAGGTAAAAATCTATTTCCCCGGCGGGGTAGTGGGACGTCACGCATTTTACACCATGATTGAAAATGAAATACGCAATGTAAAACACTATGCTAAAGAAGAACTCGTAAAAATGCAAAAAGAGGGCCTCACGGTTGCCATCGGCATACAACCCTGGAGCCTGCGGCCTACCAATAAACAAGAAGTATATCGCATTTCTATATGGTTAGATACGCCCACCCGACTCCGCATAGACAAAGAACACCTGATACAAAGAAAATGGAAGACGTTGGAAGGCAAGCCCTTCAATGAAGGCACTTATGTACCTCAGTTGGGCGGCACCTCGCAAGACAAAGTCTGCGGCGGCTTTTTGGTGAATGACGACTTCTCCAGCGTGCAAAGAGGCGATCGGGACCCGGACCGCGACAACAGTAAAGACTCTGAGTTTCATAAACACCATTACCCCTGGATACGCCCGGCCTGTAGCCCGGAGGAGAAAGAGGAAAAGCCCAATATTCACACGGACTATAAGATATCGTATAATAATCCAATCAAGAAAGTCCGAGAAGAACCTGACCCCGACGACCCGCATAGAGACCCGGAAACCTTGGAAGAAATAGAAGTGCCCATCTTAGATGAAAATATCCCCGAGCGCGGCTACCTGAAGAAAATATTTTATGTGTGGCGAGGCGAGCAAGTATTGGAATGGTCAGACACCTTTATCGAGAATGCCAATGAAGCATCCTGGGACAACCCTTCGCGCTACAACCTCGTGTATCTACCCGAGGCATTGGCCGTACCCAAACAGGATGCACTCGGCCAGGATATTGACCCCTTGCACATACTCCGCCGCAAAGAAGGCATTGTGCGGGTAGCCGTCGGCAATCTGACAGCTGCCGATGAAAAAACACGCCACGCCGAGGGTTACAAACTCTGGCTGCATACTTTGTTGGGGAAAGATAAAGATTTCCACGCGCAGGTTATCATGCGGGAAGGCAACCAGCCTCAATATATACTCGCATTGCAAAAAAAAGAATCCGGGGACTTGCATTTTGTGAAGGAGGGAAGTGTATCCGGGCAGCCATTCAGCCCGTTGGCACTGCAGGCGCTCACAACGACCGATGCGGCAGACAGAATACTCCTGGCACACCGGGAAAATGACACCGCCCAAAAGGAAGAGCTATGTATTCGCTATCGCAATCACGGTATTTACAAATCTCAATTTATTCCGGATGGCGCTCCGTCCCACAGCGTGGATAATATCCTGATGATGGACCTGTTTGAAGTGCTGGCCACCAGAATTTGCATCTTCGATAACCGGGCGCATCACCGGATGCGTCTGGATAAAGACCTGATACCAGGCTATCAGGATTTCCTTAGAGAAAAGCTTAAGTTAGCCGTTTTTAAAGAGAGTACTCCGTCTCCTGATTCCGAAATTAAAACATGGCGGGATGCCTTAAAGGAGTCAGAATTAGATTTCATCCGCAACTGCCATTTTTTGGTCATGCACCTTTCCTACATTGAGAGCATACTGCCGACGGAACTTCCCGACTTGAAACCGGAAGACCGGAGCAACGTAGGACTGTTCATTAAAGAGTACATCCTGCCCTTTGTGGGCGAGCGTGAAAACTTCTTTTTCGTAGTAACGACGGGAAGAGGGCGAAATGAATGGTGGACCTCAATGGATCAGCCGAAATACATAAGATTTTCCAAGTTCACCATCTTCCGCCCCGTGGAGTCGTTGCTCACGGCCATTGAGAACAGCGTGAGCATGAAGGACGATTTTGAACTGAAATATCGAATTGCTAAGGTCATGTACGGCTCCTAAAACCTATAATGCGTATGAGCACCGAACACAACACTCGCGTAATGATCGTGGTATGGCGCTGGATCGATGCCAACAAGATCGGTGTAAGTCAGACGGACTGGCAAGACGGAGTTTGGCGTTCTTCAAATGGCAACGCTTTGGTGCGTTTAGATTTGAGAGAACAAACGGGCAGGGCTGATTTTCTATTGGATTTAATTACAAAAAACTTCTCCGATTGCGAAGTGGCGCTCTTCCTGCACCAAAACCATCCTCATAACTTTGAAGAAAGTGAACGCATAGACATACAAAACCAACTGAACAAAGCTCAGATCAAAGCCCGCCCGATCTTTTTTTACGGAGGCGATGAGCCTATTTATTTTTCGCACAACCCATTGGGGATTTTGGGAATCAACGGCGATTTTCCAACTATTAAAATAGACGGAACAAACGTCATTCAATCAGATTTCATTGAAGACCCCTCGAAAAAGCGCATCAACCAAAAACACTTCGACTTCGTATGGGACTTCTATTGGTATGGCCGGAGAAACCGTATATTGGAACTGAGTGAAACGCTGCGGATTCGATTCTTTGATTATTTGAAGACCCGAAATCCGGTCGGGGCATTCCTCCGGCAAGAAACCGAGACGAAGCTCGGCGACAAGCTCCTGTCTTTTACACTGACTGAACCCGATGAGGAAGCTCCTGCTATTGAATACGATATGCGGCCTTATCTCACCTATTTCAAATACAAAAAGCAAGAAGATTATTCCTCAGTGGCAGAAAGCATGAGCAAAGTACAGCAGCGCGTAAAAACGCTGTTGAACTCCACCGCTGTGGATAAAGATGCCGAAACGGAGATGGACACAGTTTATCGGGAAATAACGGCTTTGTATGTATCTCTGCCCGAATACACTCAATAGTCATGCGCCGCGCCTACATCTTCCCTGCCGATACCCCGGTGGCCGAAAAGCGCCGAGCCTGGTTTCGGGAGTCGGGAGTCGAGCTGCTGCCGTGGCCGGGAACTGCGGCGGCGGGCGAAGTGCAGGCCGTGTTGTTGGCCGGGCCTGTTCGGTGCAGCAACGGGCAGTTTGTACATCCGGAAGGAGTGTGGCGGCGGTTTCTGGCCAAAAACCACCCCGCAGCGCGGCTCATCCAAATTGGGCTGCGACACGATCTCGCCGGGCCAAACTATATGCACTGGTTTGATCCGCCGGCCGACTTCGGCGTTTTTTGGCAGGCCGCTCAGTCGGTTACCGACATGGAGCTACCGCCGCCGATCGGCTTCACTACCTTAGCAGCATTGTGGAAAAAATTTTGGGATGGGCATGATAAAGGCGGTTTTTTTTATTACTTTTCGTGGGCGAAATTGCCGGTGTTGGCAGCGCTCGACAATGTAGAGGAAAGCCCGGAGGAATGGCTGTCGCAAAAAAACTTCTTGGAAAGCGAGGCCGTACCGCAACGCTTCCAGAATTGTCGCCACCGCTGGGCTCATTACAAACCCTATTGGGAAGCGGCCCCTTTCGCCGGAGAACTAGCCGCTCTCGAACGCGAACTGACGCAGCTCCATTTGGACACAACCACCATGACCGACAGCGCCGCAACCCGGCAACAATTGTCTGAACTGAAAAAACACTTACAAGCAACTGAAAGCACTTTGGAGACACTACATTCATATTTCACCACTTGAGAGGATATGAGCCAAAGAAATAATTACCGCATTCTGATTGTGGACGACGAGCCGCCCTGGCACAACTTTATCCGGGAGGCATTTAAAAAGAACTACGCGTTCGACGGAGCGGTGTCGGGTGAAAAAATGTGGGAAAAGCTCAGGTCGGGTGAACAATACGACTTGCTGCTGTTGGACCTTCGCCTCGACGGCACGGAGGAAAAAACAGGGCTTGATCTGCTTCCGCAACTCGGCGCACAACACCCCGGCCTGCCCGTCATAGTGGCCACCAATTCCAAAGATCCCGATGCCGTGGTGACCGCTATGGAAGCCGGCGCCAAGGGCTTTCTTTTCAAAAGCCAGTATGAGAAAACGATGTGGGATAAAAAGTTTCAGGATATCATTGAGGCAAACCGAGCCGAAAAACTCTCCGCGGAAAACAAAAAACTTCGCAAAGAGGTAGAGCGTCACGAGGAAAGAGAAGAGGACGAAAAATACCGTTTTATCGGAAATTCGCCACCGGTACAAGAGATCAAGGAATTTCTAAGAGGCCTGGCAGAAGAGTCCCGTGTAACTATCCTGCTTACCGGTGAAACCGGCACCGGCAAAGAGGTGGCCGCGCGATACCTCCATAAAATGGGGCCGAGGCATCACAAACCCTTTGTTGCCGTCAACCTCTCCAACCTCCCCGTGGAGAGCATAGAAAACGAACTTTTCGGCCATGTGAAAGGCGCCTATACCGATGCTACTACTGACCAAATCGGACACTTTCACCGCGCCGACGGCGGGGTGCTTCTTTTGGACGAAATCGGCCACATCTCTGCCATCGTGCAGGATAAGTTGATGCGCTTTTTGGAAAATCGCGTCATCTCCCCGCTCGGCTCCGGCAAAGAAATTGCGCTGGATATACAACTCGTGGCCGCCACCAATCTCGACCTGAGTCAGGAGGTGAAAAAAGGAACCTTCCGTGACGACTTGTATCAGCGGCTCAAAAACGTGGTAGTCGAAATCCCGCCGCTCCGGCAGCGCAAAGAAGACATTCCCCTCATTCTGGAGCACTACATGCGCCTTCAAAACCCCAATGCCGTTCCGTTTGAACTCATGACGCGCGAAGTCGTACAGCACTTGTTCGATTACGACTGGCCCGGCAATATCCGCGAACTGCGCAACGCCATTGACTACATGCTGTTGCGGATGAGGATTTTTAAAAAACCCCAAATAGACATGAAATGCCTCCCGCCTGATTTGCTACACGGGAATGCTGCTACACAAGATTCGCCGCAGGCTGCCTTGAATTCCTCCTCGCAACGCCCGCGCAGCAATAAAGAGGAAAAAGCGCATTTAGACCTCGTGAAAATAGAATCGGCGCTACGTCAAACCGGTGGCAATAAAACAGCCGTTGCTGAAATACTCGGCATAAAAGGCACCGATCACCTGCGCGCCCGCATCCTCACCTGCTATAAAAATTTTCCGGAGATGTTTCCGGAATTCCCGGAAATCCGCCGACAATATAATCTGTAAAACCATTTCTATCGTCACCAATACCCGGCACACATGAGTCAATCGGCCCCTTACACCCTACAATTTTTCGCCGCCCAACCGGATCATACCATCAAACGCTCGATCGCTGAATGGAGCGGCATTTCACAACAAATCTTAAGGGCATTCGACAAGTTGGAAAAACATCCCGTTAAATTCTCGGAGGGCTCGAAAAACATTATCCAGATACTTTTTGTCAAAAACGCCAACCTCCAAAACAAGCAGTTTTATTACAACCTTTGCCACACCGATGCGCTGCGCATCATCAAGCCATTATTGGGCGCGAAAGATGAAAGCCTGTCGGAAAAATACGCCCCTTACCCCATCATTACCATCGGCGTACACGACATCATGTCTATCTACGAGGAAGCGCCGGGCCTGGATTTTGAGCCTCAAACCGCAAACTGGCGCGAACAACGGGAGCAAAACAAATTTCTGTACAAACTCCGTCTCGATCATCGCGTCAAATTCCTCGACGCCTCTATCTGGCACCGCTATATTGCGTTGAACAGCCTGCATGACCCCACCGATGAACATACCCCGGCAAGCCCCGATTTTGACCACAGAATAGAAAAGCTGCTCGGTAAAATAATCGGCTACTACGAACAAGGGTTGTACGAATCGGTAGCAGCCGTCACGACCCTGGAGTTTCAATGCCGGATGTTGCTCAACAGCTTCATTGATAAAGCCGGCGATCGGGGGCATCACGAAGCCGTCACGCCGTTCAAATTTCACTCCGAAGCAGTTATGGAAGGAAAATGTGAGCGCATCCTTCAATTCATGCAACAGGAGCGGGAAGGAGGAACCCGACTGTCCGATCTGGAATGGAATCTACTGATGGTAGATGATCACTCCAATACACCTTTATCCTCCATTCATCTGGAAGATGAAACGCAAGAGCAGCCGTTGGAAGCGAGAACTGAACTCATCAATAAAAAAGAACTCATCGAACAATTACTCCGAATGGGGCAAGATGCATCCATCGGCGGTTCTCCTGCTATCAAAATACCCGAATACGGCTATACAGCAGGAGGCACAGGCATTATCAAAAAGGGCATAGAGAAACTCAAAGAGAAGAGCTTCGACATTATTCTGCTCGATTACCTCATCGGGCAGAGCGAGATAAACCCTACCCTGAAAGCGTACGGCCACGAGTTTTTGTTGGAAATGACTACCGTGGCCGAAAACGGCGCCAACTTGCGTCGCGGGCCGGCAGGCCACTTCTGGATTTACCCCATTTCCTCCTTTCCCAATGCCTTCACCGACAAGCTCCGCCAACTCAATATTGACGGCTCCAACCGCCAATGGTTCATCGCCAACGGCGGCGACCCCATCTCCACTCCCGAACTCTTTCGCATCAATTTCTATCGCCTCATCCTCCGCCAAATCACCGAATACTACCTCCATGAGGTGGCACTGGAGCGCTGGACCGGGCAGTTTATCGGGATAGGGGATAAAGATGTGTGGTGCCAACAGGTAAAACTTCAAATTGGCATTGAAAAACAAAAAGTTGATATCCTGGGAAATTACAGGGATAGTTCCATCTTTTTAAAAAAGATAGACTCGTTTTTGGAAGAACAGCAGCATTATAAGGATTTTTGGAATCTTTTAGAAGAGTGGACGGATACTATAGCAAAATACGAGAAAGGGCAATCCGTCAGTTTTCTGTTAACTCAATTGCGTCAACATAACGCAAAGGATAGCGCTTACGCTGCTGTTTTTCGGTTATTAGAAGATCAGGCAATCCGATTCGTAGAAGATAGTGAGGCAAAACTGATTGACACTGCTTCTAAGCAAAAGGAATCTGGAAAAACAGAGTTAATTTTTTCTCACAAGTCTTTATATGACTTTCCCAAACATTTGGGAACAGTGTTTCCTCGTATAACAAAACTGAATTTATCCGATAATAAACTTGTTGTTTTACCCAAGGAAATAATTGATTTAAAAGACTTGACCCACTTGGATTTAGAGAATAATACACAGCTTGAAAAAATTCCAGCCCAAGCAATATTGGAAGGTAAAATAAATCTTCGCTATTTACAACTAAAAAATACGGCTATCGCAGACAACCTAAAGCTGGGACAACAGGCTTTTGCGAATACAACATCGAATATAAAAAACCTCTTAGAACAAATTATCGCCGGCGGATATGACTCTTCTGATACGCTGGAAGAAAAAACACATGGTAAAAAGATTGATGTTTTCATCTCCTACTCTCATAAAGCGAAAGATAAAAAAGATCGTCTTGTCACCCATTTAGCTCAACTGAAAAGAGACTTTCCCGGTATAGAACTCTGGGAAGACGGCCAAATACTCCCCGGCAAGGAGTGGGATGACAACATCAAACAAAAACTCCGCACTGCCGATATCGTGCTCCTGCTCATAGATGCAGATTTCATGGCCTCTACGTACATTCACAACACAGAAGTCCCCGCTGCATTCGAGCGCTGGAAAGAGAAAAAGTGTACCGTCATTCCGATATACATCGGGCCTTGTTATATGGGCAACTCCCCCATCACACAATTCCAAGGGTTACCTGGCGGCCCTAATACGCCCATTTCTTCTTATGTAAACCAAGAGGAAGCATGGTTAACCGTAGCCCGTGGCATCTGCCGGGCAATAGAGCAGCTCCTGCCCAAAAAATAAAACCCCTACCTTCGCCCATCTCATCCACGCTTCACTACAATCAGGTATGGAACAGTACGACTTCGAAACCACCGCCATCCGCGCGCAAATGGAGCGCAGCCAGAATGCCGAGCATTCAGCGCCCATCTACCTCAGCAGCAGCTTTGTGTTTGAAACGGCCGATGCCATGCGCGCCGCTTTCAACGACGAGTCCGACGATTTCATTTACTCTCGCTATTCCAACCCGAATACGCAGGAGTTGGTGCAGAAAATATGCCTCCTCGAAGGCGCTGAAGCCGGCATCGCCACGGCGTCGGGCATGGCGGCCGTTTACGATACGTTTATGGCCCTGCTCGCTGCGGGCGACCATGTACTGTCCTGCGCTTCGGTTTTTGGGGCTACGCATACCATTTTTACAAAGTATTTTCCCAAGATCAACATCGCGCACAGCTACTTCGATGCCGACCGCCCCGAACAGATCGAAGCGCTGATACGCCCCGAAACGAAATTGATTTATTTGGAAACCCCCACCAATCCGGCCATCAGCCTGATTGATCTGGCGTTCGTTGCCGGTATTGCCCGACAGCACGGATTGCTCTTTGTAGTGGATAATTGTTTCGCCACGCCATACCTGCAACAGCCTCTCCGGCTCGGCGCCGATCTGGTCATCCATTCCGCCACCAAATACATGGACGGGCAGGGCCGGGTGTTGGGCGGCGCCGTGGTTGGCCGCGCCGATTTGGTGCGTGAGGTGTATTTGTTCAACCGGATTACCGGGGCTTCCATGTCGCCGTTCAATGCCTGGGTGTTGAGCAAGAGTTTGGAAACACTGGCCCTGCGCATGGACCGGCATTGCGAAAACGCGCTCTTTGCGGCAGAAGCCCTGCAAGACCACCCGGCCCTGTCGCAGGTGTCGTATCCGTTTTTACCTTCGCACCCGCAGTACGACATTGCGCGCAGGCAAATGCGGGCCGGCGGCGGCATTGTGGCCATCGAGCTGAAAAGTGGCTACGAGGGCGGCAAAAAATTTATGGACGCCCTGCGCATGATCAAAATATCGCCCAATCTCGGCGACAGCCGCAGCATCGCCACCCACCCGGCTTCCTCCACGCATTGTAAGCTCAGCGAAGCAGAGCGGCTCCGGGTCGGCATCGGGCCGGGCCTCGTGCGGCTTTCTATCGGATTGGAATCGAAGCAGGATATTTTGAATGATATTTTGCAGGCGCTGGAAAGAGCGGCCTGATTCATTTCAGCGTCCGCAGCTTGTGCAGCGCCAACGTGATGAACTCCGGATTGGCGCTTTGCAACAGGATTTCTTCTATTATGATGAGTTCGGTAAAGAAATGCTCCGGACTGAAATTTTGCAAAAAAGCATCGTTGAGATAAAACCCCACATCGTCGAAGGGCGTACAGCGAATGAGCTTGTAGCGCCCGTCTCTCACATCATATACCACTATGATATAACCGGCATCGCGGGGCGGGGCGGCGCACAACAGAAAAACGGGGTATTCCAGATACGATGCCGACCAGAACCCAAACAGGTTGGCCTCAAACAGCGGGTAGTGCATGTATCGGCTGGGGAGCCGATGCGCTTTGAACAACAGGTTCATCAAAGCCAGTTTTTCTTCCATTTCCGACAGCGGCGTGCGGCCGGCGGGGAGTTCGCTGAACGGCTTCCAATGGCGATCCGCCACGTCGAAGTATTCCACCGGACCGATGCGGAGTTTGTAATCGAACCGGTGATAGCCCGGCACTACATATCCCGGATAATAAAACGGCATGCCCCGGTACCGGCAGAAATTGATCTCCTCCAGCATAGTGTATAAGCCCAAACTGTAAGTATGGTAAGCCGGGTCGTAAAATCCGAGAATGCTCGCCGCACTGTCCTGGCCGATGTCGAAAAAGCTGCAAGCCACCAGCTTATCGCCTTCGCGGATGGTTACTTCAAAGGTGTTATACACATTGTGATCGCCGCCGTCGAGCAGGGAGTCTTGCAGCGAGGGCGACAACATACCGGGAAACGAATGCCGGTACTTTTGGTAGAGTTCCTCCTTTTCGGGAGTGATGGTAGCGGGCGCAACGGCCGTTTGGAAATGCGCGCTGTTGCGGCGAATGATTTTGCGCAAGCTCTTGCTGAACTGATACCCGGCCAACGGCAGCCGTACCCATATCGCCGCGTAGAAGCGGTTGCCGAAACACAGGAAATGCGTGGTGAAAATGGTTTGCCCCATGCGATACCAACCCCGCGCCAAGTAATCGTCCAATTCCTTAGGCGAGAGTTTGTCCGGATGGTGTTTTTCTGCAAACATAACGAGGGTTTGGTGATGCGTTTTTCCGCGCGGCATTCCTCCTGCTGCAAAGGTGGGATTTCTTCGGCAAAATGCGAAATATTCGAATTTCCATTAACAGGACGTCAAAACGAGACCGCTGCGCGGGTGACAATTATCACGCTGTCCTTCAGCCCTTTGTCATTGTTCGCAACCCCCCCAAGGCATCGAAATTGCGCTGACACCCTCCGGCGGCTGGCGCCCCGTAGCCCCCAAATGTTCCCTGAAGCTGATGTACAATATGGCCAAAATATTCAAACACTGGCCCAAAACGTACCGTTGGAACGCTACAATGCGCCGGGAAGGAGCGGGATGGAAGATGGAGTCGGCATGGCGGAGGGAGCGGTAAGGACAAGCTATTTTACAGGTTTACGATTCCTCATCCTTTTACCTCAGCGAGCGCGCCGCCTTTGGCAAACAGCGCGTCCACCCGCTTCGTCACTTCCGGGTCGGGAATGAGCGGCGGCGCGTGGTGCGGTTTCACGCGAGCGTCTATGAGCAACGGACCACGACAACCCCAGTGTTTGTGTTCCACAAAACTATCCACGCCGTGCAGATCGTGACTCGGATTGGCGCGGGTGAACGTAGCCCAGACGAAATTGTTGAGCGCGGCAGCGAGGAAATCACTGTCTTCCGTAAGAACGATGAGCGGCACGCCTGCCAAGTCAGCGCCGCGAAGATGCTCGGTGAGCGTGGTACAATCTGCGTAGGCCGTGTAACTGCTGAACGCCGGCCCTTCCACCGCAAGAACGCCCGGCATGACAAAACAGGGGTTGGAGAACCCGACGGGCAGACTGAAATCAGAAGGGAGTGTGGTGGCGAGTTCGCGGCGCGCCGGACCACAGCAGGCCACCACTACTTTGGAACCTTCGTTCCAGCCGGTGCCGGAATAATCGAGCGTATCAATGGTGGTGCGGGTGTGAAAGTGGAGATCGCGGCGCCAGTCCACCCGTTGCAGGATGTGTTGAAAGAACCCGGCAATGTCGTGGGTGTTCAGTCCCGGTACATCACCTTGTGCGGCGATGAAAAGGAATTTGGCCAGCGAGGTTTGGCCGGAGCCGAGTATGCGGTTGGCTTGGGTGAGAATTTCTTCCGGCTTGCGCTCCCGGAACGGCATGTAGCGCTCGCTGCCGATGGCGAGCAACAACGGATGTACGCCGGCGGCGTCCACGGCGTTGATCTCCACGATGCCGGGAAACTCCTGCGGCGTGAGCAGTTCCACGACCTTGTGAATGAGATATCCGAAGCTGGAATCCTCTGCCGGCGGGCGCCCTACCACCGTAAAATGCCATATTGCATCTTTGCGGTAATAGACTTTTTCTACCTCCATGACCGGAAAATCGTGCGCTAAACTGTAATAGCCGAGGTGGTCGCCGAAAGGACCTTCCGGTTTTTTGATGTCTTTGCGAATGATGCCCGTGATAACAAAATCGGCATCGCCGGAGAGAATGTGACCGTCGCGGCGCAGATAGCGAAATCGTCGCCCGCCGAGCATACCGGCAAAGGTGAGTTCCGACAGCCCTTCCGGCATCGGCATGATGGCCGAAAAAGCGTGCGATGGCGGTCCGCCTATGAAGATCGAGCAGCGAAACGGCTCCTCGCTTTTATTGTATTCGGTGTGGTGAATACCGATGCCCCGGTGCAACTGGTAGTGCAGGCCCACCTCGCGGTTGAGTTCGTATTCGTTGCCCGACAGTTGGATGCGGTACATGCCGAGGTTGGACTGCATGATGTTGCGGCTGCCGGGCGGCAGGGTAAGCACTTGCGGCAGGGTGACGAACGCGCCGCCGTCCATGGGCCACGATTTTACCTGCGGCAATTGGTCAATGGTGGTTGTGCCGTACAAAATGGGCGCGGAGCGCACCCGCATGGGCAATGCAGAGAGGGCCGTGAAAGGAGCGGACAGGTATCGCGTGGGGCGCTTCATCAGGTTGGCAGGATCGGCCTTCAACTCGATGACCTTGCTCACGCGCTCCAAGGTGTGCCGGAATAGAAATTCCGTGCGTTCAAAAGTGCCGTACAAATTGGATAATGCAGGGAACGGGCTGCCCTTCACCCGCTCGAAAAGGAGCGCAGGGCCGCCGGCCTCGAATACGCGCCGATGTATCTCGGCCATTTCGAGATTGGGGTCAACTTCGGTGGAAATGCGGATTAATTTGCCGTGGCGCTCCAGATCAAGCGCGGCAACCTTCAGGCTCGGGTATGCCATTGCTTATGTTTTGGATAAGGAACAGCAGGGAGCCGGGTTGGTTCTATAAAGTTGGAGAACCTTCTTTTAAGGCAGCGTGACCGTCTTGCGGATGACGCCGGTGTAGGAGCGCAGTTCAATGTCGTAAGTACCCGACTTCATGCGGCTCATGTCCAACTCGTAAATGGTGTCAACCGGAAGCCCCGACACTTCGTCTTTGAAAACCACGCCGCCAAGTACGTCCTTCACGACGATGTCGCTCAGGTTGACGTTCAGGTTTTCAAAATCAATGAAGAAAGTCTTGTTTTCCTGATCTGCATAGAATGCCTTGTTGTCGGTAATCGCGCCAACGGCTTTCACCTCCTGGCGGGCGCCGGAGAGAGAACCGTTGATGTCTGCAGATTGTGCGCTGAGAAAGGAAGCGCTGAAGGTGAAGAGAACAGCGGCGAAGAGAAATTTCAGCATGTTGAAGATTTGTTATTGGATACGTCTGGAAACCGGGTGCAAAGATACGGCAGTTTGAAGCCGTTGTAAAGGTTTTGCACATACTTTTAAATAAAAAAAATATTCCCCCCGAAAAATTCAAAAAAAAAATTATTGATCGTTTATTAACGACTTTATGTGTTAAAGTTAGATTATTGTTCGTTTTGATTCTGCCTCTAATATATCTCTTATGCTTCCATAAACCTCTAAGCCTTGCTCAAAAAAGGCATTCAGGCTCATCCAAACGGCTTGTTCAATATTTTCTTCGGTTTGCGGATGCAGTTTTTCTTCCCGCGTATGCATCCTGAACCAATGGCTCGGCTTGAGCGCACGGCGCTTATCCCGGTCGCGATAACAGTGATAGCTCGTGCCTGCAAAGCCCTCCGAAACGACTTCCCGGAGGCCGGTTTCCTCGCGCACTTCGCGCAGGGCCGCCTGTTCCGGCGATTCTCCCGCGTCAATTTTGCCTTTCGGCAAATCCCAATAGCCGAGCCGATGAATGAGCAGCACCTCGTTGCGGGCATTATACACAATGCCTCCCGCCGCTTCGATGATGCGATACAGATCGCAGAATTCCCGAAAAAAGCGCTCCAAATCGGGATGGTATAAATTGACCAATTCGAAGGCGGTACCCTTCTCCAGCATATCTATGTAATGGAGCATGGTTTTAGGGCTACCGGTGTAGCGGGCCACCAACCGGCGCTCGTCGCTCTTGTACAGCGGTTCCTCGCTCAGCAACATCGGGGTTTGATTAATATAGATTTTGTACATTTGCCCGCTTTTTTTAAAAACATTGAAAACCAGTCCAATATGGACACTGCAACCAGCTTGGCGCACAAGCTCCTGCAAATAAAGGCAATTCAACTTAGTCCGCAAAAACCCTTTACCTGGGCATCCGGACTGCGCTCGCCCATTTATTGCGACAACCGCATCATTCTTTCCCACCCCGACCTGCGGCGCTTTGTGGCGGAGGGCTTAGCGGAGCTTACCCGTTCCATGCAACCCTTTGAGGTGGTGGCCGGCGTGGCTACGGCGGGGATTGCGCATGGATTGTTGTTGGCAGAAGCATTGGAATTGCCCTTTGTTTATGTGCGCGCCAAAGCCAAAGAACACGGGCGGCGCAACATGATAGAAGGCGCACTGCCCGAAGGCCGGCGCGTAGTGGTGGTGGAAGACCTCATCTCCACGGGCGGAAGTTGCCTCGCAGCGGTGGAAGCCCTGCGCGACGCCGGGGCCGAGGCCGCCGGGGTGGCGGCTATTTTTACCTACGGACTACCCGATGCAAGCGCTGCCTTTGAGGCGGCACTTTGCCCCTGGGCAGCCCTGAGCAATTACGACGCCTTGATTGAGGCGGCTGAAGCGGCGGGCCATGTGTCTGCATCCGAACTGGAAACGCTCCGGGAATGGCGGCAAAATCCGCGCGCATGGAGCGAAAAGTATTCTTCGTTAAGGGATGAGCGGGATTAATACGAAAACCAAACGATTTTCTAATTTTGCCCGGACGGCGAACCCAATTGCGCAAACGGCTATCTGATCTACGCAAAAATACCTCGTCCGGACAACAAATGAATCTATGTCAGTAATCACTGCACAGTCGGAGACCTTTCTCCGCAAATATCTCAACAATGCTTCTCCTACCGGTTTTGAAGCGCCGGGTCAACAACTTTGGTTGGAATACATCAAGCCCTATATTCAGGAGTGGAGCTTAGACAATTACGGTACCGTTTACGGCGTCATCAACCCCGGAAAGGATTTCAGGGTGGTCATCGAAGGCCATGCCGATGAAATTTCCTGGTTTGTCAATTACATTTCCGAAGACGGCTTTCTCAACGTGATTCGCAACGGCGGCAGCGATCACCTCATCGCTCCTTCCAAACGAGTGAACATTCACACCAAAAAAGGCGTCGTAAAAGGCGTGTTCGGCTGGCCGGCCATCCATACCCGGCAGGGCGACGATGCCAACCTGGCCCCGAAAATCGAAAACATCTTCATTGATGTGGGCGCCAAAGACAAAGAAGAAGTGCTCGGCATGGGCATCCATGTGGGTTGTGTCATTACCTACGAGGACGAAATGATCGTGCTCAACGACCGCTTCTATGTGGGCAGGGCATTGGACAACCGCATCGGCGGTTTTTGCATCGCCGAAGTGGCCCGCCTGTTGCACGAAAATAAAATAGAACTGCCTTACACCTTATATGTTGTCAATTCAGTGCAGGAGGAAGTAGGGCTGCGCGGCGCCGAAATGATCGCCCAAACCATCAAACCGCATGTGGCCATCGTGACCGATGTGACCCACGACACGCACACGCCTCTGCTCAGCGCCAAAAAGCTCGGCGACATTCGCGGCGGCAACGGCCCTACGGTGACCTACGCGCCCGCCGTACACAACAAGCTGCTGGACTTAATCCTCTCCACTGCCGAAGAAAAAAGCATCCCCGTACAACGGGAAGCCGCCTCGCGCCGCACCGGCACCGATACCGACGCCTTCGCCTACTCTAACGGCGGGGTGCCCTCCGCGCTCATCTCCCTGCCGCTGCGCTACATGCACACAACCGTGGAAATGGCCCACAAAGACGATGTAAACAATGTGATACAACTGATTTACGAAACCCTGCAAAAGATTGAGGCGGGGCACAATTTCAAGTATTTTTAGAAACGTGGCGTTTCAAAGCCGCTCATCCACCTGCGCCAAATCCGTATCGTTGAAGTTGCCGAACCAGACGCGCAGCCTTTCTTTGGCTTTGTCTTTCACCTCGTTGTTCACGAAGCCGGCTATGGTGACAAGGCCGAAGCTGAGCACGCCGATGTCGTCGGTGTAGCCGATGATGGGGGTGAGATCGGGCAGGAAATCCAATGGAGAAATGAGATAGCCCAAGGCGCCGATGGCGATGTTTTTGGCCCATACGGGCGTTTCGCGGCGCTTGTAGGCATAGAACATCAGCAGCGCTGCATACACCGTTTGCATACCGGCCTGCCGGGCGTATTTGGCAATTTTGCGCCGAAAGGCGTTTTCAGAGAAGGCGTTTGCAAACTTTTTGAAAGAGTCGGCCATGTCAGTTTTTGCAGTTTGATGCAATGATACTTGTTTTTCAACAGGCTATAAACAACAGCAGTGCGCGCAATGGTTGCATGCCCGGCCGGCACTTGGTCGAAATGTGGGCGCTGTCTGTCAGAAACGTAAACAGCGCGGGATGAAATGTCTTGTGCCAACAAGCGCCCTTTTTTCCCGAAATTTAACACATCTCCCCCCTCCCATTTTCCCGGGCATTTTTTTACATTTGCCATACCACTGTGAAAAACACGCCCCTGCTGCAGCAGCCCTCGTACCGCTTTCGTCATTTCTTAAAACCATAGACCTTATGACACATTTAGAATCATATCTCGACAGCCTTACCTCCGGCATTGTGGGTGAGCGCTCCACGCTGGTGTCGTCAAGAGATACGTTCATTGCCATGCGCAACAACGAAGCATTCTACCCCACATGGGATTTTCGGGGCAAAGGAGTAAGTACACAGTCAACCGGTTCACAAACGGCACTGGTAGAAAAAGGCTGGTTTGAAAACTGCCCGCAGGGCATCATGGCCAACAACACGAGGCTGAGAGCCACAGAAAACAAGATGCTGCAAGTGGAAACAGGCATCTGGGCATCGCTGGGCAATGCAGGCGGCATCACCATCTCCGACAACCACATAGAAGCCGCGCACCTCGGTATTGTGGCGTCACACCCCGACCCCAACGGCACAGTGACCATAACGGGCAACTATGTAGTGACCGACACAGAAAATGCCGTTGCCGGTATTTTAGAGATATTCAGCATGTCGCCCACCTTGCTCAATACCGACACGGTGGTGGTAAAGGAAGCAGGCACCGGAATATGGGGGTACGGCGCCCGGCGAATCTTTATGCGCGACAATCGGGTTGAAATGGACGACCCGTCCGCGGCCGTAGCCGGTATTTTTCTGCTCGGCGTAGAGCAATCACTGCTGGAAACCAACACCATACTCGGCACCGGCGCCACCGGCGCCGACAACATCGCCCTGCACATCACCTCCTCCCCCGGCAATGTGTATTGCTGCAATACCTTAGACAATACCCGCCTCGGTGCCTATGTCACCGGCGGCAGCGTAGCCACCGACAACTTCCGGGGCACCCACTTCAGCAATCACGAGGTCAGCCTGCTGCTGCCCAATGTGAATGCTATATTGGGTTCGCAGACGCATGCGCAGAATTGCTGGGGGGCGAATGCGGGGCCGGCGGTGTATGGGACGAATGTGAACAATCCGGTGCCTGTGAATATTGCGGAAGAATACTCCTTCACCGTTGATCCCAATATCCTGTCGTGTTTCTTGCCGGAGGAACATGCACCGATGGAGTGGTTTAGAAGCGAAGAGGACATAGAATTTGAAGAATACGTTTGCGCATCCTCGGAGTGTGAACTGGACATGTTCGCCCCGGAATCGGATGACGTGAAACGCATTGCCATAGGCGACACAACCACAGCTCCTGCGGTAATGTGGGAATTGCAACGCTACATCTATGGGCGGCTTCAGGGGGAATCGGTGCAAAATGCCTCCATCCTTGCCTTTTTGGCTCATGCGGATACAAACTCAATCGGTGCATTTTATGCGATCAGCCGGAGCATTTCGGAGCTATTGGCTGCGGATAGCCTCGAAGTTGCACAATTGCAGACTAACCTCGAAATGGTAGAAGAGAAATTAGATAGCATTGTGATTATTGACGAATTATTGCCCGAAGCAGACAGCCTGGAATTCATAGCCCTTCAGAATGAGAAAAACGGGCTATTGAATACACTGTATGATCTAGCCGGGGAAAATCAGGACATAGTCGGGCAACTGCTGGATTTCATTTCTGATGAAGCGGGCAAGCTGCGCACTCAAAACGACAGCATTGCAGTGACGGAGATATACGAAGTCAATGAAAAAGGGTTTAACGACATCTATTTGTCCTGGCTCAGCACCGCCTTCGGTGCTTTGGATAGCACCGAAGCGGCGGCTCTGGCAGCAATTGCGGAACAATGCCCCATTGAGGGCGGCAATGCGGTATATCGCGCCCGTGCATTTTTGGCAGCCCTTAGACAGGAGTATGTAACCTACAACGACAGTCTGCTGTGTGCTCCTATTGAACTGCTCACAGTGCGCCCCGACAACGAGCCGCAGCTACAAATTGCAAAAGATGAAGCAGGGCTTAGCATCTTCCCAAATCCGGCAAGCAATGAGGTCAAACTGGTTTGGAGCAAGTCGGATGAAAATCCCGGACTGGTGCAAGTGTCGGATATATATGGACGGCAAGTCCGACAATTGGTCATTGCTTCAGGCACAACAGAGCAGGTCATCCAATTGGCGGGGCTACCCGATGGCGTATATGTTTTCCGCATCCGCCTCAATGGCAGGGACACCGTTCGTAAAGTAATCATTCAGCGATAATTCATTTCTTCACCACAGGGGTATTGTTGCCGAGTAAGCAGTAATACCCCTGTTTACAATATACCTAATATGAGAGTTCTATTCGTCCTTATCATAACAGGCTTTTCTTCATTTATTTTAAATGCCCAAAAGCACGATGAAATCTGGCTATTGGGATATGGAAGCAATCCCTTGAATACAATCTATGGTGGCACCGTGATAGACTTTTCCACTGCTCCTCCGGATATGTACTATGAGTTTCGTCCTATGAGATTCAGTCAGGCCAATGCCAGTATATGTGATACCGCCGGCAACCTGCTATTTTACACCAATGGCATTTACATCGCCAATGCGCTGCATGAGCCGATGGAAAATGGGGAGGGCTTGAATCCGGGGGTACAAGCGCAAAACCATCAAACCTACGGGTATATAGTAGAGCAAGGAGTCATTGCGCTACCCGCATCCGCACACGACAGCCTTTATTTCCTTTTCCATATTGACAACAACCTACCCGCTAATGGACTGACCTTCCATACTCGGCACCTGTACTACACTTTGGTGAACTCGACCTTGAATGGAGGGTTAGGGGGCGTTGTTAATAAAAACATGGTTGTCGTTGACGATATATTGGACATGGGGAAGCTGACTGCGACACGGCACGCCAATGGCTCTGATTGGTGGGTTGTAGCGAGGAAATATGGAAGTGATAAATATTACCGGATTTTATTAAAAAAAAACAGGGTTGAAAATTTAGGCATCCAGTCAGTAGGATTGCCACTTACTTCCAATGCCATTGGCCAAGCTACTTTTTCCCCTGACGGCACAAAATACGCAAGCGTACACTTGACCGGCGGAGCCGGCGACCCCATCTACGTCAGCATCTTCGACTTCGACCGCTGCAGCGGGGAGCTGAGCAACCCGGTGCAATTCACCTATGCTGACACCGCTTGGGCCGGCGGCATCGCCATCTCGCCCAATAGCCGTTTCCTGTATGTATCTTCCTTCCGCTATGTGTATCAGTACGACCTCCACGCCTCGGATATCGAAGCCTCGCGCATCACGGTAGCGGTATGGGATGGCTTCTATGATGGGCATCCTGCCTTTCCCACCACCTTCTATCTGGCGCAATTGGGGCCGGATGGCAAGATTTACATCACCAGCAACAGCAGCACGAAATACCTGCACGTCATCAATCATCCCGATTCGCTCGGCCTTGCGTGTGATGTATGCCAGCATTGTGTAGAACTACCCACCAAAAATTCTTGGTCTATGCCCAACTTCCCCAACTACCGCCTGCATCACTTAGAGGGCAGCCCCTGCGACACTCTGCGTCAGCCGCCGGTAGCGGAGTGGGCGTATGAACCGCTGGGCATGGAGGTGGCCTTTCAGGATGCCAGCTACCACGACATCCGCACCTGGCATTGGAGCTTCGGTGATGGAGCAACGGATACCGTGCCCAACCCGGTGCATAGCTATGCGGCAGAGGGTACCTACAATGTATGTCTCACCGTGAGCAATCCGCGCGGGGCGGATACGTTGTGCCGGGAGGTGCAGGTGTTGGTGAGCAGCGCTGGTTTCGACTCCGCTCAACCAGCGACGGCGGTGCGGGTGGAGATATGGCCGAATCCCGTGCCGTCTAACGTACCGGCGACTTTAGTCGCTGAAAATCTTCCGGCGACTGAAGTCACCGGCACCCTGCGTGATGCCCTGGGGCGCACGGTGTTGCGCTTCACCGCGCCGGTAGTGAACGGTCGCATCCGGCAGGAGTTGGATGTGCAGGGGCTTGCGGCGGGGGTGTGTTTTGTGGAGTTGACTGCGGTCAATGGCGCTTCTCTTTGGCTTGGAAAAATTTTGAAGCTATGATATATGTTACACGAGTTTTTCTGAGTTGCATATTAGCCATACTCGGTAGTGGCACGGGTGGCGCTTTTTATGCCATCAATCAAAACATTGCAGCGCTTTTCACAGCTGATAGTGTGGCCATGGACCAATTGCAGGCCACCTTGAGATTAGTCGAGGAGAAATTAGACAGTATTGCGATCATCGACGAATTATTGCCCGAAGCAGACAGCATTGAAACCATATCCTTGTGGAGCGAACGGGCAGCATTGGTGGATTTGCTCTTCAATTTAGACAAGGACAGCCGGAATATAGCCGCTGATATCTGGAGCTATATTTCTGATGAAGCGGGTAAGCTCCACTCTCAAAACGACAGCATTGTAGTGACGGAGGTGTATGAGTATAATGAGAAAGAGGTCAATGACATCTATTTGTCCTGGCTCAGCACTGCCTTCGGCGCTTTGGACAGCACCGAAATGGGCGCTCTCCAAGCTATTGCCGAACAATGTCCGTATGAAGGCGGCAATGCAGTATATAGAGCCAGGGCATTTTTGACAGTGCTAACGCAACAGTATGTAAGCTATAACGACAGCTTGCTGTGTGTTCCATTGGAATTATTGAGAGCCCGTTCGGATAAAGAGATGCTGTTGCAAACTGCAAAGGATGACACGGGTCTTCGCATCTTTCCCAATCCGGCGCACAGTGAGGTGAAAATGATCTGGAAAATGGCTTCTGAGAAACCCGGATTGATACAAGTGTCTGATATATACGGACGCCAAATCAGACAGTTGACTATTGCACCCGACACATCGGAGTTGGTGATGCCGTTGGAAAATATGCCCGATGGCATGTACATCTTCCGCATCCGCTTGGACGGCTTGGACCTCGTGCGCAAAGTAATCGTTAAACGTTAATCCATTTTTTCACCACAGGGGTATTTCTGCTATACTTGCAGAGATACCCCTGTTCAATATATTTATTATGCGAGTTCTATTTATTCTCATCACAATGGGTTTCATGTCCACCTCTGTGAAGGCTCAAAAGCACGACTATATATGGCTTATGGGAAGGAATAGCCAAACCAATCCGGTTCAGGCCGGGACAACGATTGATTTTCACACCACACCACCGGACATTTATTATGAATTTCGAGGGATGTATTTTCGACAAGCCAACGCCGGCATCTGTGATACGGCCGGAAATCTCTTGTTTTACACCAATGGTATCTATATAGCCAATGCGCTGCATGAGCCGATGGAGAATGGGGAGGGGCTGGCTGCGGGGCCTGCCGGCGTCAACGACCAAGGCGCCTACGGATATATTCTCGCTCAAGGGGTAATGGCCCTTCCGGTGCCTGAGCAGGACAGTTTGTATTATCTATTGCACATGGATCGGCATATGAACCAACAGCAGACAGGCACAGAATCCCGATTTTTTTATTTTACGCTGGTAAATATGAATACGAATAATGGGTTGGGCACAGTTGTTGCTAAAAATCAGGTTGCATTGACCGGTCCGTTTGATATTGGAAAGATAACTGCAGTTAAGCATGCCAATGGCAGGGATTGGTGGGTCATATTGCGACAATACGGAAGCAATATTTTTCACCAAATGTTGATTACTGGGGGTGGTATTGTGAAGTATTCTTCTAAGGGATTAGGAGGAATTATTCCCGAACCGCCGGCCAGCTTAGGGCAAGCGGTCTTTTCGCCGGACGGAACCAAATATGCCAAAGTAAATTTAACGGGTTCAGCCGGCGATCCCATCTACGTCAGCATCTTCGACTTCGACCGCTGCAGCGGGGAACTGAGCAACCCAGTGCAATTCACCTATGCTGACACCGCCTGGGCCGGCGGCATTGCCATCTCGCCCAATAGCCGTTTCCTGTATGTATCTTCCTTCCGCTATGTGTATCAGTACGACCTCCACGCCTCGGATATTGAAGCCTCGCGCATCACGGTAGCTGAATGGGATGGCTTCTATGACGGGCACCCCAACCTGCCTACCACCTTCTATCTGGCGCAATTGGGGCCGGATGGCAAAATTTACATCAACAGCAGCAGCAGCACGAAATACCTGCACGTCATTAACCATCCCGACCTGCCCGGCCTGTTTTGCGATGTGTGTCAGCATTGCGTGGAACTACCCACCAAAAATTCTTGGTCTATGCCCAACTTCCCCAACTACCGCCTCCATCACTTAGAAGGCAGCCCCTGCGACACGCTGCGGCAGCCGCCGGTGGCGGAGTGGCAGCATGAGCCGTTAGGCTTGGAAGTAGGCTTCCACGATGCCAGCTACCACGATATCCGCACCTGGCACTGGAGCTTCGGCGACGGGGCAACGGATACGGTGCCCAACCCGGTGCATAGCTATGCGGCGGAGGGGGTGTATAATGTATGCCTCAGCGTGAGCAATCCGCGTGGTGCGGATACGCTGTGCCGGGAGCTGCAGGTGTTGGTGAGCAGCGCAGGCGCGGCGGCGGGCAGTGGCCTGCGGGTGGAAGTGTGGCCCAATCCTTTGCCGCCCGGTGTGCCGGCTACCTTGATGGCGGAGGGCATTGCCGCCTCTGAGGTCGGCATCACGCTGCGTGATGCCTTGGGGCGCGTGGTCTGGCAGCAGCCCATGCCGGTGCTGAACGGTCGCATCCGGCAGGAGTTGGATGTGAGCGGTTTGGCGGCGGGGGGGTATTTTTACGAGTTGGTTTCCCCGGATGGTCTGTGGTTGGGCGGCGGCAAATTGGTCATTGTACGTTGAGCATCTGACAACCGGAATCCCTGTGAGCGGGGCGGCAAGGCCATCATCTGAAATGCCCGGCGCCAACAAGCGCCGATTAGCGTATATTTGCCGCCCTTAAACGATATACCCGGCCGTGAACTACCTTACCATAGACAACATCAGCAAGACCTACGGAGAAAAAGTGCTCTTCTCCGGGCTGTCCCTTCAAATCAACAAAGGGCAAAAGGTGGCTATTGTGGCCAAAAACGGCACGGGCAAAACCACGCTTCTGCGCGTCATTGCAGGCAGAGAAAACCCTGAAGGCGAAAATGCCTCCGTATATGTGGCGCGCGATGTGCGGGTAGGGTACCTGGAGCAAGACCCCGATTTTTTTGAACAAGGTTCCGTGCTCGATGCCGTATTTGATGCCGATACCGAACTCACCCGCACCATCAAGCGCTACGAAGCCCTCCTGCACCAACCCGGCAGCGATGCCGAAATGCAATCCATCCTCAGCCGGATGGACGACCTCAAAGCCTGGGATTTTGAGGCTCGCGTACGCGAAATGCTCACCCGCTTCAACCTCGGTGATTTTTCGCAACCCGTTTCCACCCTATCCGGCGGACAGCGCAAACGCCTCGCCCTCGTACATCTCATCCTTACCGAACCGGAATTCCTCATCATAGACGAACCCACCAACCACTTGGACCTCGATATGATCGAGTGGCTCGAAGGCTACCTCGCACAACCCGGCCTAACGCTCTTCATGGTCACCCACGACCGGTACTTCCTCGAACGGGTGTGCAATACCATCGTGGAATTGGACAATGGGCAGTTGTACAAATACAGCGGCAACTACTCTGATTTTTTGGAAAAAAAAGCCATCCGCGAGGAAAACGAAAACCTCGCGCTCGATAAAGGCCGCAAACTGCTGAGCAAAGAACTCGACTGGATGCGCCGCATGCCGCAAGCGCGCACCACCAAAGCCAAATCGCGCATTGACGCCTTTTACAACCTGCACGACAAGGTGTCGAACACCAAAGACAATTCCGAGCTGCAAATTGACATCAAAGGGCAGCGTCTCGGCAAAAAAATTCTCGAACTGCACAACGTCAGCAAACGGTTCGGCGACAAAAGCGTGCTCGAACCGTTCAATTACAAATTCCAACGCAACGAACGCATCGGCATCGTAGGCCCCAACGGCGTAGGCAAATCCTCTTTCCTGCGCCTGCTCACCGGCGAACTCCGGCCCGATACCGGCAAAGTGGTGCAGGGCGACAACACCGTGTTCGGGTACTATTCGCAAGACGGCCTCCACCTGCCCGACGACAAGCGCGTCATTGATGTCATATTGGACATAGCCGAGTACATTCCACTAGAGAAAGGCCAAAAACTCACCGCCGCCCAACTGCTCGAGCGTTTCCTTTTCAACCGCAAACAGCAATTGGTGTATGTGTCGCAACTCAGCGGGGGCGAAAAACGCCGGCTCTATCTGCTCACCGTGCTCATGCGCAACCCCAATTTCCTCATCCTCGACGAACCCACCAACGACCTTGATGTCATTTCGCTCAACGTGCTCGAAGAGTTTTTGCTCGAATTTCCCGGCTGCATCCTCATCGTTTCGCACGACCGCTTCTTTTTAGACAAACTCGCCCAGCACCTCTTCATCTTCGAAGGCGAAGGCCGTATCAAAGATTTCAACGGCGACTACACCGAATACCGCGAAATACAAAAGGAACAGGAGCGCGAACAACGCCGGCAAGACCGCAGCGAACAACAGAAAATCAAAGCGGCCCAAAAGCCGGTCGTCGTCGGGGGGCTTTCGCCCGAAGAGCGCAAAGAACTCCAACGATTGGAAAAAGACATTCTCAAACTCGAATCGCGTCGCAAGGAAATCGAATCCCGCTTCAGCGAACAGGCCGACCTGAGCGCGCAGCAAATCCAGGATTTGAGTCAGGAATTGGCTACGCTAAACGGCGCCATCGAAGCCAAAGAAATGCGCTGGATGGAATTGGCCGAGCGGGCATAAACCGCGCTGCTACCCTACCCCATACCGTTCCACCAACGCTTTATACACGGCATTTTGCGCCAGCAATTCCGCATTGCCGAGCAGCACCACATATTCGCGGGCGCGGGTGAGAGCCACGTTGAGTTTGCGGTCCACGCCGTCGTCGGAAAGGGAGATGAGCGAGGAGAGCGCGCTGAGGCTGTTGGTGCAAAGAGAGATAAGGATCACGTCGCGGGCGCCGCCCTGATAGCGCTCCACGGTGTCAATGGTCAGTTCTGCGGGGCTGATTTGCTGCACTTCTAATTCGGCGCGAATGCGGGCGATCTGTGCCCGATAAGGCGTGATGATGCCGATGTTGGGCGGTCGTCCGGCGGAAGCATAGAGGCGCCGGAACGCACCCACCAGGTCGGCGATGAGCCGCGCTTCGTGGCGGTTGGTCTTTTGCGCGCCGCCGCCGTCATCGGATGGGGTATTAAAAAACAATACCCGGCGCAGGGCCAGAATGCTCTCCAAACCGGTGTGGACTGCATCGGCAAAGGGCCTTTCAGCCAATTGGCGCAGCCGGCCCGGCATGCCTTCCGGCAGAATATCGAGGGTGCCGTTGTAAAAAAATCGGTTGGGAAAATCCATCACCTCATGGTGCATGCGCCCCTGCGCGCCGAGTTGGGCGTAAGCCCAGTGGAGGTTTTGCTCAATGCAGCGCTTGTACAGGCGCTCGAAAAGCGAGTTGCGCAGGTTGCTCAGGCCGATGCCCTGCAAGGCTTCGTCTTCTACGGCGGAAGCGGCGGGCGATTGCCCCACCACGGCCGGCAATTGTTTGTGATCGCCGATGAGGATAAAGCGTTCGAAGCGCGGCAACAGCCCGGCCAGCATGGGTTCCAATATCTGCGAGGCTTCGTCAATGATGACCCGCTGAAAGGTTTTGAGTTGCAAGAGTTCCGGCTTGCCGCCGATGGAGGCCACGGTGGCCAGCACGATGCGCCGCCCGTCTATGAGCGCTTTGAGGTCGCGGCGGGTGCCGATGTTTTCAATTTGGGCGTCGAGCAACTGCGCATGAAAGGCCGGGTGCGTGGCATAGCGCGACCCGATGCGGATGTACTGCCCGCGAATGTCATCGCCCAGCGATTCTATGGCCTCGCACATTTCATCCACGGCGCGATTGGTATAGGCCAGCAGCAGGATGTTCTCCTGCGTTTCGCGCCACAGGTAGCCCACCAAATGCTTGAGCATCATACTCGTTTTGCCGGTGCCGGGCGGCCCCCACATCAGAAAGTAATCGGGTGCGGCCAGTGCCTTTCGGAAAATATCCTGTTGTCCGGCAGTCAGTTCCGGTGGCGCGCTGATTTCCAGAGGCGGCGCTTGTCGGGGTAATTCCGTGCCCAGCAGCAATTGCTTTTTCCGGTGCGGGGCGGCGGCAAATTCGTACAAAGCCCGGTACATGGACACGAAAGAAATGTCGAGCAAATCGTGCTCGATGTTCCAATACGGGTAGCGCTGAAAAAGCGTATCATTGAACTGCCGCGAGCGCAGGCGCACCGCAACGTGTTCCGGTTGGATGTCAACAATGGTGCATTTAAAAATCTGATTCGACAATACACCCCGCCCGGCTTCCTGCACCGGATACAACACGGCGATATCGCCCTGTCGGAAATTAGCCAGCGCATCAGCGCCCTCGCTGCGCGAAAAAACGATGATCGGTTCGTCCTCTTTTGCGCGCAGGTCGAGCAGTTGCAGGCGACTGAGGATTTCAAAATTTTCTTGTTTTTCCCGAAAGGAATTGAGCCAGAGCGTGGCCTGCCCGTTGATGGATTCCACGCCGGCCTGCCCGGTTTTGGCCAATTGATGTTCGCGTGCGATGAAGCCCGCAAAAGCCGTGAAGTAGCGCCGCTCCAAATCCGACATTCCGTTGAAAACTAACTCGAATGCCTCCAGATCGCGCCGGGCAAATCCTTTGAGTGCCGGCAGTCGCGCCGGAGCGAGTTTGCTGAACAGTCGCCGCCCCTGCTCGCCGAGGTCCACGCCGGGCTGTTGGCCGAGCCGCTGCAACAAGCCGTCAATGGCGGCCAACTGATTGCGCAATTGCAGCGCCTCGTACTGTTGCGAGCGAATGCGCGGCGCAAAACGCAGCGGGTCTTCGTCCTGGCTGCTGTACAGGATGTAGTTGGCAGGGTTGACGCGCCGCTCAAATACCGATTGTATCATCAGATCGTACAGGAGGGTTTGGGCAAAATGGTCGTGGCTGATGCGGTAGGCATTGGCATGAAAAGGTTTGCCGCTTTTCAGTTCCACGATGGCCGACTGCGATTCGTCGTCGGGGTTGTAAAAAAACACATCCAAGCGGCCCTGCAAGCCGTACATTTCCGAATAAAAAGAGGGTTCCAGAAAACAGTGTTCCGGCGCAATGCCGCGCTCGCGAAAGTCTTTGGCCACCATGCGTTGCAGGTTCACAAAGTGCTTTTGCACACCCTGCTGTATTTCTCTGATCTCCGCATCTTCCAGTAGGCAGAACGCCAGCGGGCTGAGTCGGAAAACTTTGGGGAAGAGTTGTCGGAAATCGGCTGCCGGGTCGGCCATCAGCTCGTCGAGGAAGAAGTTGGCGATGTTGCCGATGATGCGGTATTTGGAAACGGAAAAGGGTTTGAATTTATCCAACAAATACAGCCAGGGTTCCTTCACGCCTTCGCGAAAACAACTCGCCACGGCCGATACGTCCATCAGGTAATCCGGCTCCACCACGATGGCGCGGGGCCGATACACGCCCTCCGTATCCACGTCGGCATCAATGAGGTGCAGCGTGACGGGAAATCTGAAGACGCTGCGAACCGCGTCGAGGGTGGGGTTGAAATTTTCGTTGTACTCTGCCAGATTATAGGCCACGAAAGCGGTTTCCTCCGGTCGCTCTTCGGTGCGCACCAAGAGCCGGCATTGCTCGGCATCATCTGACAGCGCTACCACGCGCACCTTGTGATGAAAAGCTGCCCGCTCGGCCGGTCGGTAGCCTTGCGGCCAATCGCGGGGAATGAAGGGTTGCAATTCTGCGGGCGGTTTCACACCCAGCAGTGCCTCTATGCCCCGGCTCAGTGCCAGAATGCCGAGCGGAAGCAGGTGTCGGTCGGCCTGACTGCGGCGGCGGTTGTAGGCGCCGGCTTGTTTGCGGAAGGTGTGCAGGTAGTATTGCAGCCGGCTGTCGAGTTCGTAGCGATGCCCGGCATACGCCATGCGGGCAAAGAGGGTAGAAAACTGCAAGCGCTCGCGGCGGGTCACTTCCGTAAAGAGCAGGTTGAGCAAGCGGTACAGTTGGTCGCAGCGCGTGGCCTCGTCCAAGCCGGCAGCGGAAACGGCTTTCCAGAGTTCGCGGTAAAATAATTGGGCCAGGGCTTCGTGGTTCATGTCGGCGGTATTCTTTGCATCGCTGCGAAGTTACGCATTTACGGACGGTTGTCCTTTGGGCGAATGATGAGGCGCAGCGGCTGGTCGTAAGTGACGTAATTCCACACCCAGTTGAAAAAAACGAAGACCCGGTTCTTCACGCCGAGAATTTGAAAAAGGTGAACGAACAGCCAAACGAACCACGCCAACAGGCCCTGAAACCGGAACCTGGGCAAGTCCACTACGGCGCGATTGCGACCGATGGTGGCCATGGCGCCGAGGTCTTTGTAAGAGAACGGCAGCAACTCTACCCCCCGGCGCGTCCTTTCGAGATTGCGCGCCAAATGACGGGCCTGTTGAATGGCGGCTTGCGCCAATTGCGGATGCCCCTGCAGATATTTTTCTTCCTCCATAAAGGCGCTGTCGCCGATGGCGAATATGTTGTCAAAACCCTGTACCTGACTGAAGCGATTGACGCGAAGCCGCTTGCCGCGCACGATGGTTTCGGGCGGAAGCCCTTCCAACGGACTGCCTGTTACGCCGGCGGCCCAAATGACTTTTCGGCAATGCAACTGCGTGCCGTCATTGAGCCGCAGCCGCGCTCCGTCGAATTGCGTTACCACGGCGCCGAATATGACTTTGACGCCCATTTTTTGCAAAAACTCCAATGCTTTCCGGGATGCCACGGCCGACATGCCGCTGAGCAACCGGTCGCCGCCTTCCAGCAGCAGCACCTCAATTTCGCCGGTGCGCAGTTCGGGGTAATCTTTTGGCAAAACATAGCGCTTCATTTCGGCCAACGCGCCCGCTACTTCTACGCCCGTAGCGCCCCCGCCTACCACAATGATGTTCATCAATGCTTTTTGCTCTTCCGGGTCGCTTTCCGATACGGCCTGTTCAAAATCGGCGAGTATGCGGTTGCGCAAATACAGCGCCTCCGACACGGATTTCATCGGGATGCAAAACCGCTCTATTTCGGCATTGCCAAAAAAATTGGTAACCGCGCCGTTGGCCAACACCAAATAATCGTACCCGCAACTGCCCAGCGAAGTATGGACTTCCCGCGCTGCGGGATCAACCTTCAGCACCTCTGCCAGGCGAATGTAGAGATCGGCGCTGCGCTGCAAGGCTTTGCGCAACGGGAATGCAATGGCGCTCGGCTCCAGCCCGGCCATAGCCACCTGATAAAGCAATGGCTGAAACTGGTGGTAATTGTTTTTGTCGAACAATACGATCTGAAACGCTCCGGTCTTTGCCAGTTTTTGCGCGAGGGCCAGCCCGGCAAAACCGGCGCCGATGATGACAACGCGCTTCTTCTCAACTTGCGGGATATTGACTTCCATATTTGTTAATTGTCTGTTCAAAGGTACCGGTTTTGTGGAAATCGCCGAATCTATCGTAGCTTTGGCATCCACATATCAACATCAAAATGAGTACGATGGACGCCAATCTCTTTGATCTGCAACGCAAAGTTCAGCAATACAAAAACATCGTTGCCAATACCGAAAAATTTCGCCAGGAATGGAAAACCTCCCTGCGCGATAAAATTGTAAAAACCCTCAAAGACACCGCCAAAGCGGTGGACCTGGAAGCATTTGTGGAGGTGCAAACGCCGGTAGTAAACTTAGAA
Organism: Saprospiraceae bacterium; assembly: GCA_019638385.1. Taxonomy (GTDB): domain Bacteria; phylum Bacteroidota; class Bacteroidia; order Chitinophagales; family Saprospiraceae; genus UBA2329. The sequence continues at coordinate 91,303 of JAHBTW010000020.1, forward strand.
ACCGTGGTACTTACCCTCGGCGTGGAGAAGAGCGGCCTGGCACAACGCATTGACAGCCACCTCAAAAGAGATTTTATCAAACAGCGCGGCTCGCTTATTTACCAGCAGCTCTTCAACGGCAAAATCATCGTACTCATTCAGTATCCTTTTATCGAAAACTACGGCCAGCCGCACGAGCCGAAAACCATTGCGATCTATCGCCCGGAAGAACTGTTGCCGGATTTTTTTCTGCGCCACTTAGAGCAGTTTATGGCAGAAATCACCGAATGGGAGGATTTTGACGACGATAAACCCGTCAAGTCGTCTATCGGGTTTCCGTTGGGTGGCGCGCATGGCGCGGGGGCATAGAGCGCTGCACCGAACGACTTGTACTGAGCAAAGCCGAAGTAAGTCGAAGTGCAGAGGAAGCGAGGCGCCCGCCCCGGCGGGTAAAACATCCCGATGTCATTGGGTTTCCGACAGACAATTTGCCCATTTGCCTTTTGCCCATTTGCCTTTTGCCTACTTGCCAATTTGCCCTTTGCCTTTTGCTCCTTGCCAATTTACTCCATGCTCTCCCAATTCCTTTCATCATCGGATGTCGCTTCGCTCCTGCCCCCCTACCCCGCCACCACTCGCACAATGAGTGCAATGCCGAAAAGAATCAGCCCGGCGCCGGAAATGCGGCGCATCCACAGCAAATGAACGGGGCGCAAAAAGTGCCGTATGCGCTTGGCTAAGGCTACTTTCAAAAAGTCGGTAGCCACCACGATGCTCATGATGCCGGCAAAATAGGAAAAGGATTGCCGGGGCGCCAAGCCGCCGTCCACCACCACTACGCCGGCGATGCCGATCCAGAAGAAAAAAGTGAAGGGGTTGACCGTGTTGATGAGAAAGCCTTTGAGCCATAGCGCCAACCAGGTGCTGGCGCCGGCCGCAAAGGATTGCCGGGGGAGCTGTTGCCGGGGGCGCAACAATAAGGACGTGATGCCGAACACGATGAGCAATATACCGCCGGTGATCCCCAGGCTCAATACAAAAATGCGCCCGGACACAAAGCTTTTGACATACGACAGGCCGTAATAAACACCGAGAATGAACAGCACATCGCTGATCCATATACCCAGGCCCACCACTGTACCGGCGCGCAATCCTTTTTCGATACCGGTTTGAATCAAGGCAAAAAAGATAGGTCCCGCGAGCAAGCTCAGCAACAATCCCACCTTCATTCCCTGCTGTAAGTAGTCCATTTTTCTATTGCTTCTGTACCGGGGCTGTTTCTTTTACAAAGGCTTCCCATTCGGCAAACATATCTTTTTTCATCACTCTCGGAAATTTGTTCTGCCCGCCCATCTTGCCCCGCTTTTCGTGCCAGCGATAAAAAACGGACACCGGCGCCACCTGCACCTGCGGACTTTGCAATACCGATTTGCGCTCCACGCCATAGTCGTCGTTCACTTTTTTGAGTTCTTCGTCCAGCAGGCGGGCTATTTCGGTTGTATTGCCGGGCAGGGGGTCGCAGCCGAGGTACCAGCGATGGGTGAAAAAAGAACCCGCTTCTGCCGCCGATACGGTAAATTCGGGGATAGCTACATTCAACATTTCTTCTACTTTTTGCACGGCGCTGTTCATGTTATCTACCGAAAGGTGCTCGCCGCAAATACTGAGGTAGTGTTTGGTGCGCCCGGTGATGACAATTTCGGAGCGCTTCACATCTGTAAAACGCACGGTATCGCCGATGAGGTATCGCCAGGCGCCGGAGCAGGTACTGATGAGGAGCGCGTAATTCACATTTTCCTGCACGGCTTCAATGGGCAGGGCGCGGGCTTCGGGGCGTATGGCGCCCTCTGCGTCAAAGTTGTCTTCCGTAAACGGCACAAACTCCATATAAATGCCGTTGTTGAGCAGCAGTTTCATCGCCGTCGTTTCCGGCCGGTTTTGGTACGCTATGAATCCCTCCGAGGCGAGATAGGTGTCCAAACAAACCAAGGGTTTGGCCAGCAACCGCTCAAACCCTTTGCGGTACGGCTCGTAGTGAACGCCGCCATGCGCAAACACGGTGAGGTTGGGCCAGATATCGTGTATGGTTTGCACGCCGTGGTATTCGATGATTTTTTCCATCGTGAGTTGGAGCCATGACGGAATACCGGCAATGAACGCCACGTCCCACTGCGGCGCTTTTTTGGCAATTTCCTCAATGCGGAGGTTCCAGTCGTTGATGCGGGATATTTGCACGCCGGGCTTGTAGAAGGGTCGGAACCAGAAAGGCAGCTTGCCGGCATTGATACCGCTGAGGTCGCCCACATAATAGTCGCCGTTGGTTTTCAGGTCGGTGCTGCCGCCCAGCATGAGCATGTGTTTGGTAAACAACTCCGGGTTGATGTGAAAGCGGGGCAAATTGAACAACATGCGCGTGGAGGCGCGGCGCATGGCGCGCAGCATATCATCGGTAACGGGAATGTGCTTGCTCGGCGCGCCGGAAGTGCCGGAGCTGAGCGCAAAGTAGCGCACCTTGCCTTTCCAGGTTACGTTTTCCACCTTTCGGAGGGTGAGATGCCACCATTGTTCGTACATCCGGTCGTAATCGAAAATGGGGATGGCCGCACTGAAATCTTCCGCGAGCTGTTCCGATTTGATCAACTCCTTAAAATCGTAATACTGGCCGAACGCAGTACCGGCTGCTTTGCGGAGCAGCCGGCGCAGCGTTCGTTGTTGCAATTGGGCAGGGCTGAAATATTTGGTTTTGAGCCTGTTGCCTAATTTTTCTCCTCTTTTAATAATCTTAGCCAGTACCGGCATGTGCGTTCAATTTGGTTTTGAGTGAAAAATCCGTTCAACACAAAATTAATATGCAGGCACAACTTCGGTTTTACTTTTCGACGGGGCGCGCGTTGCGCCGGTCAATTCTGTATTGGCAAAAATGCATACCGCTCTCCGTACTCCAGCATCTGCTGAATGAAGTCGGCGGGGTATTCCAATTGAATATCAGTGATTTGCCCTTCGCTGTTGGTCACGGGCGTCAGGCGCGGATTGATGAAACCGGCATACGGCGGAATATTCAGGGTCGCCGAGCGATCGAGCACTTCCTGATGGATGGCGGGGTCCACCTGCACGCCGTAGGTTTCAAATAGCTTCTGAGCGGCTTTGGCGTCTCCCTGCGATTTGATGCGCTGTACTTCTTTGAGCAGGTCGCCGAAAAGCAGGCGCAGCTTGTCATAATCCTTGATGTCAATGAAGGATTTGCCGTCGCGTTGTACGATGGCTACCGTGCCGTTTTGAGCGCCTTTTTCCAACACCCATTTCGACACCATCTGGCGGTTGCGCATGTGGGCCTGGGTGATGGTTTTGCCCGGCTCGATGCGGCGCAATTGGAGCATGTAACCGTTCTTGAGATACTGATCGTATTCCGCTTTGGCCACTTCCAGATCGGGCACGACGCCGAGTTCGATGAGCTTGGGGTCCATGATGTACCACAGGGCGAAGAGGTCGGCGCGGGCTTCTTCCAACGGCGAATAATACGCGCCGATGACGGAGGTATTCACCCCGGCTTCCAACTGCCCCGAAGCGTGACCCAGCACTTCGTGCAGCGCCGTGTGTACTTTGCCGGCGAGGCTGCCGTATTTTTTGGAGCGCTCTATTTCTTCTTCATCGTGGGCAAATTCGGCGAGCATGCCCGCAGAGCCGGCCTGATCGTAGGCGTGCTCGATGTTGCCGAGGCTCACCGATTTGGAACCGTGCGTTTTGCGAATCCAGTCGGCATTGGGCAGGTTTACGCCGATGGGCGTGGAGGGCGAAGCGTCGCCGGCTTCTCCGGCCACATTTACCACCCGGTAGGAAATACCGGCTACAGAAGATTTCTTATGCTGAGGCAAAATGGGCGCATTGTCTTCAAACCACTGGGCATTTTGCGAAAGCACCTTCATGCGGTCTGACATTTCGAAGTCGTTGATCTGCACGATGTTTTCGAAAGTGCCGCGATAGCCGAGCGGGTCGTTATACACTTCCACAAATCCGTTGATGTAGTCAATATCGCCATCGGTGGCTTTCACCCAGGCAATGTTGTACTCGTCCCATTTGCGCAGGTCGCCGGTTTGGTAGTATTCGACGAGCAACTTGAGGGCATTGGCTTGCGGTTCGTTTTCGGCCACGCCCACGGCCAGTTCGAGCCACTTGATGACCTCCTGAATGGCTGCGCCGTACAGGCCGCCGGCGTGCCACACCTGCTCGCTGAGCTTGCCGTCGGCGCCTTTTACCAAACGCGAATTGAGACCGAAGGAAATGGGGTTTTCACCGGCGGCGGCGGCCAGTTTGTTGTAGTAAGCCTCCACTTCTTTTTGGGTAATGCCGGGGCCGTAAAAGTTGACGGCAGAAGCGGCAATGACATCCACATTGGGGTCCTGATTGATTTTTTTGGCGTCTATTGCCGGATCAAAAATGACCGCGAGCACCTCCTCCGGCAGGCTGTGTCCGGCTGCTTTCAGCAGGCCGTCGAAGTATTCGCGCGAGAAGCCGGGTATGAATTTGTCGTTGGAATAGTGGTGGTGAATGCCGTTGGAGAAAAACACGTTTTTGGCGTATTCCAACAACTGTTGCCAATCGGCGGTTTCGCGGTCGCCCTGATGGTTTTTAATAACGGCTTCCAATGCTTTGCGCACGGCGAGGTTGTGGCGGTAGTTTTGGTCCCATATAATGTCGCGCCCGGCTAAGCCGGCCTGCACCAGATAGTACACCAATTTCTTTTGTTCCAAAGTGAGTTGTTCAAAGCCGGGTACCTGATAACGCAGGATGCGCTTGTCGCTGAAATTTTCGGGATTCCAATTGAAATCGTCTTGCACTTCCACGGTTTCTGTGCCGGTATCTTTATCGGCGCGCTTACAGGCGGCGAGGACGAAAAGCCCCATCGCAATCAATAGCAGTATTCTTTTCATAATATTGAGCTGTATTTGGTTATGTAAATTCTTACTCAGAAAAGCCCCAACACGAAGTGCCAAACCGCAGCCGTGAGCCGGAACATGATATAAAATACTAAAAAGGCCAACAGCACCTGAAACCCGAAAACGAGCAAAAAGAACCACCAGGCGCTGCCTTTGTACTTTCCCTCTTCATAGTGTGCCTGTAACAGGCGAAAGTTGCGTCGGTTGGCTTTGAATTGGAGGTCAAAAATATCGCCCAGCACCGGTACCGAGCCTACGACGGCATCCAGCGTCATATTGCCCAACATGCGCAACACCAACATGCCGCTCGCTCCATACCGCACCATCACGAGCACCAATATGCCCGAAACGGCAAAGCCGGCTATGTCGCCCACATAAGGCACCACGCCGACGATGGAATCTAATCCAAACCGGATGTTGGTGCCGGGAATCCGAAAGCGGTTGTCCATGAGTTCGGATGCAACCCGCACCCATTTGATCGCGTCGCGTTGTTGCGGCGAAATGGTTACAGGCTCCGGTGGCGTGTTTTTATTCGACATGGCGTCGTCATTGAGATTCCAATGCTGCGTAAGAGGTGCGGAAACTTCTTATTCTCATTTGCAATACGCCGAGTACGGCCTCCTTGACGATGCCTTTCGACATTTTGGAAGCGCCCTCTAATCGGTCGGTGAACGTGATGGGCAGTTCGGTAATGCGGAAGCCCAGCGAGCGCGCCGCAAATTTCATTTCGATCTGAAAAGCGTAGCCCACGAAGCGGATTTTGTCTAAGTTGATGGTTTGCAACACCCTACGGCGGTAACATACGAAACCTGCCGTGGGATCTTTCACCGGCATCTGCGTGACGAGGCGTACATACAAAGATGCGCCGAAGGACAAGAGGATGCGGTCGAAAGGCCAGTTTTCCAACTTTCCGCCGCGCACATAACGCGAGCCTACGGCTACATCGGCGCCGTCGTCTTTGCAGGCGCGGTAGAGGCGGAGGAGGTCTTGCGGGTTGTGTGAAAAATCGGCGTCCATTTCGAAGAAGAACTCGTAGTTCCGCTCTAAGCCCCACTTGAAGGCCGTGATGTAGGCCGTACCCAGCCCCAATTTCCCGGATCGCTCAATCATAAAAAGAGATTCCGGGTAACGGGTTTGCATGGCCCTTACTAAGTCGGCGGTGCCGTCGGGCGAACCGTCATCCACTACGACCAGATGAAAGGGCGCGTCGAGACTCAACACCGTTTCGATCATGCGTTCGATGTTTTCCCGCTCGTTGTAGGTTGGTATGATGATGAGACTGTCTGCCAAGTCAGCTAAGTATTTGAACGTCTATGGCTATTTCTTCTCCTTCTTCGTTGGCGCCGATATTGAATGCCACGGTATCTCCTTCCTCTATGTCGTTGAAGTCGGCATTGACTAAGCTGGAGTGGTGAAAAAACAAGTTGTTCGGTGGGTAGCGGATGAATCCGAACCCGTTTTTCAGGCTCAGAATCACGCTGGTTTCAGCACCGTCGGGAACGTCCTCCGGATTGACGACTGTCTTTTTGCGGCTCTCGCCGGCTACAAAGATATTGCCGATGACGGGATCGTTTTTGCGCAGGCCGCTGTCAATCAACTCGTGCATGGTCAGCGGGTAGGTCACCTCTTCCATGAGGTCCTGCGAGGTGCGGGTCACCATTTGTTTGCCGTTGTCGGCCAGAAACTCGAAATCCCAACTGAGCAGCATCACGCGTACGCCGAGGGCGTGCAGTTTGCGCACCAGCGACACATAATCGCCGTCGGAAGCGATGAGCACCACCACGTCGAAGCCTTTGTGAATACTCAACTCATACGCCTCCAATGCCAGCCACACGTCAATGCCGCGCTCCTCGCGCCGGCCGTTCACCATTTTGAGCGGCAGGTAGTGGGTAGCTACGCCCGCCGACATGAGGATGTCGTCGAACAAGCGATCCCAATACAGCATATCACCGCGCTGATTGGCCTCGTGGGCGCTGAGCCGGCCCCGGAAATAATGGGCGTCAATGATCCGGCAACGCTGCGGGTTTTCCTCCTCCAGTTCCGATACGGTGCGCACTATGAATTCATGCAGTCCGGCAATGCTGAGCCGGCGTTGCCGCGGATGCTCGTAGTTGTAGTAATTGCTGATATGTAGGAAAAAATTGCCGTCGTAAAAGACGCCGATACGAACCAATTTGTCTTTCATTACTTGATCTAAATTGTATATCTTAGTTAACTAAAGGGAGGCAAATATACGGTTATTGGGTTACTAAACAACTATCCATTTATGGAAGTGCCATCAAGCAATGAACGGCCAAAGCAGGAATTTGTGCAAATGTTTAGAATCTGTAGACAACCTTTTGCTTTGTCAGCCCTTCGGTTGTCTGCAAGGCATATACATTTCAGGATGCAGCCGCACCGAGCGACTTGTACTGAGCACAGTCGAAGTAAGTCGAGGTGTTTTTTTGTCCACAGATTTTCAGGATTTCACAGATTCTTTGCGGGGCGTTGCGATGCTGCGCGGTCAGGCGATCACTTCAAGGTGATCTCCTGACTTAGTTAGCACCGGGCCTGCGAAGAAAGTGAGACCTCACTCCAGTGCCAGGAAAGTGAGGCGATCACTCGAAGTGATCGCCTCACACACGCCTACTGCTTCATAAATTGCTCCACCGCCAGCACCTGCCCGCCGCTCACACATTGCAACACATACATGCCCACAGGCCAGTCCCATACCGATACCACATAAGTGGCATCAGCCGAAGCGTGAGGGAACTCCCGCAGCAGGCGACCGCCTGCATCGAAGATGCGAAACGACACCTCGCTGCCCACACCCGCCGGCGCGCGCAAGTAAAAGTTGAGATACTCCGCCGCAGGGTTGGGGTACAGGGCCAAGCGTAGGCGCTCCGGCTCCGGCTCCGCTGCCGAGGTAGTGATGTGGCAGCCCGGCACTAAGCAGCCGTATTGGTCCAACTTGAGCAGCCAAGCTTGCTGTGCGATTTCGCCGGGGGCGGGGGTAGGGTTGCGCGATTCCCCGCAGAGGATGAAACCGCCGTCGGGGGTTTCTTTGAGGTCGTAGATGTTATGCCGGTTTTTGAGTTGGTCTATGCCGATGTATAACCGAGACCAAAGGCTATCTCCATTTGGAGTTATTTTGCCGATCCAGCCATGAACTGAGAGTGCATTTAAGCTAGGTTGAAGCACTCCTTGCTTTCCGGCTGCGACAAAGCCACTGCCATCTGATACGGCTATGATTTTATTTAGTTCTGCAGCCCCAGTGCGTACTGGTTCCGGGAAAGTAATTTCCCATTCGATTACGTGCGCGGGGTTGAGCTTGAAAATATAGTTCTCAAAGCTAATGCCGTTAACTGAAGGTATGGCTATTTCATGCCCCACACCGGATGCTATCACCAGGCTCCCATCGTCAAGGAGTACCATGTCTGCTGCACCGCGGCGAATGCCCAGTGAGGGAGGAGTCAGGTAGCTCCAAATTGTATTGCCAGAACTATTAAGTTTGAAAATATATGTTTGAAACGTGTAATTGCTGGTCACAAGGTTAGTATTGGCTTTACGTGCTCCAATAATAATATTATTATCCTGATCTATAAGTAGTGAATAAGAACGTTCATGCCAATGATTTCCTATTTTTTGCTGCCATTCAATTATACCGTTACTATCCGTTTTGACGACCCAAATGTCGCCATGATTATACCCGCCCCAAGGCAACCCTTGTATATCACAAACAAAAATATATCCTCCCAAGGGATGAGATTTAAACGCCCTTGGCCAAATAAAATCATTAGGAGAGGCATGTATGCTTGTAAATGAGGAAGTAAAAATAGTATCGCCTCCTGAATCATACTTGATTAATAGTGCTCTTGCAATGGAATCCTGCGAATGCGCAGATACTATGAACCCACCATCCGGGGTACTAAGAAAGTCAGGATACCAGGTTTGATACGTTTTTGATGGACTCCTGATGGTTTTAAAAACCAAAGGAACTCCTAGCACATCAGTTTTTAAGAAAAGATTGCTACTTCTATAAGGGGGCACCGAATCAGCTATAACTCCAGTCAAATAATAGCAACTATCTGTAACAATTATATTACTTAAAATAGCAGCAGGAAAATCGAAAGCGTATCGGTGATTGAAAGTAATTTGACTTGTCAGTACATTAGCGCTGACCATTACTAAAATGAAGGTATTAATATATTTTGCCATGATGCGCAGGTTTTGAAAAAAATGAAAAAGCAGCAGCCGGAACGGTGCCCGGCTGCATTTATTACATCAAGATTACTTATTTGGAGATCACTACTCGCCCGGTCAATATGGTCCGGGTGTTGGCGGTCAGGTAATAGAAGTATATACCCGGCTGCCGGCTTTCCGTATTCCAGCGTGTCTGCCCGGCCCCGGCATCTACCGGGATGCGGGCAACGGGTTTGCCATCCATAGTTGTTACTACGATGAAAGCCTGTTCTGTTCCGGCAGGAAGCCGGTAATGAAACACGGTTTCTTGTACCGCAGGATTAGGGGTGGCCTGCATGTGCAGGTCGGCTTCGCTTATTGCGCCGGCCACTCCTCCCGCCGGCTGAGGCGCGGCTAAGTTTTGCGACCCTGCTTCCGGCATGATTACCGCAGGCCGATATCCGGCACTTGCTACATCATTGAGCAATACTTGTGCCTGCACCGAAGCATAATACAGCCCTGCATCCGCTATATCTTTAAGATCGTAGTAGTAAGTCGCTACCAATAGGGAGTCGCTCTGATTGGATTGCAAGGCTGCTATTTGGATGCTTTTCAAATCGTGAAAATAATCGTATTCATCCTGCGTATAGCCGGAAAGACTTATCAGGTTGGGAATATCGTCGAGCATTTGTTGGGCAGCGGTCGTATCGCGAAGTTGCAGCCAATAATCCACCGTGGCAAAATAGGCATCCAGACTGCCTTTGCGAGTCAGCCAGATGCGGGCTGAATCCATTTGTATGCTGTCTTCGCCCATGAGATAATGCCGAACAAGAGCGTTGGCGGCCTGGAATATCTCAAAAGTATCCGTGCCATACTCTATGGTTAGCTCCATGACATTTATTTCTTCTCCGGTGAGCAGCCCGCCGGCTCCTCTGGTGGGGAGCCGGGAGGGGCATTGATTGGCGTCAGCAGTCATCAAAGTGATGGTACTCTCAGTGTAATTCAATAGTGGAGGAGGGCCATAGTAAGTTATGTGCGCACCGAGATTTTGGAAGTCTGCCTCTGAACCGGAAACAACAGTTTCCAAAGAAAACATATTCCCGGCTGACAATTCGCTTGATCCCTGATTTGCTGCAATACCTATTGTGCCGGTGGGCAATCCCTTGACTGCAAAATCAAAAGCGTTACCTTTGTTCTCATTACAGATGTATTGTAATCCCCCCTGTTCAATCATACCTTCCGTGTTATCTCCATTCGCCAAATTGGCACAATGAAGACCTCTCAGGTCGTTTTTATATACCCTGTTTGGCTCATTGAGCGAGTGAATGATAACTATACCTGCAGTTTCCGCAGTGCCGGGTATCTCCCCGGCTATTTCCAGGAGGTTTTCCTCAATTCTGTATCCCGTGCATCGAATGGCTTCAACTCCTACATACGGGGTATTGTTTAGCTCCGGCAAAGTCATTCCCACTATGAAGGTATTATTGA
>JAHBTW010000021.1 GCA_019638385.1 Saprospiraceae bacterium
GCTTGGCAACGCCAGCAGCAGAAAGTAGCATATATAGCGCATGATGGGTATATTTGGAAGCATATAGAATGGTGTTATGCTTCCTCTCGGAAGCGGGTTAAGGAATTGCTTTTGTTATACAGTGTTTGCTGAGGCACGGTAGCTATTGCGCGGGTTCTGTTTCGCTGTGCCGTTTTATTTTATGTCAGAAGTGAGGCTCATAAAATGTTTGCAGGGCAAATGTGCAACAAAAAAGAGGGGTTTCCAATTTTTTTATGTTAAAAAATTGTGTCTTTGGGGTTTAAGGCAGCATATCACAGGGGAATGGGATAGGAAATTCCTTCCCGTCTCCCGGCGGTCGCCCGCCACTCAGCCCGCCCCCGCACACCCTTTAGTTTCCTGATAAATTGTTTCTTTCACCGCATAAAAGCTGCCGATAATTTCCTACTTTTGCACCTCGGAAAAACGAGGGGTTTATTTTTGCAGAAAACGAATAGACAGCATGTATCCAGACCAGAGGATAATCCCGATTAACATCGAGGATGAAATGAAAACCGCCTACATTGACTACTCTATGTCAGTCATTGTGGCGAGGGCACTTCCTGATGTGCGCGACGGCCTCAAGCCGGTACACCGCAGGGTGCTGTACGGAATGCACGAGTTGGGAGTAGCTTACAACAAACCGCACAAAAAATCGGCTCGTATCGTAGGGGAAGTGTTGGGTAAATACCACCCGCACGGCGACTCCTCCGTGTACGACACCATGGTGCGCATGGCCCAAGATTGGTCGCTCCGATACCCGCTCGTGGACGGACAGGGCAACTTTGGCTCTATGGACGGCGACAGTCCGGCCGCTATGCGTTATACCGAAGCCCGGCTTCAGCGCATCGCCGATGAAATATTGGCCGATCTCAACAAAGATACCGTTGATTTTTCGCTCAATTTCGACGACTCGTTGGAAGAGCCGACCGTCATGCCCACCAAGCTGCCCACCCTGCTCATCAACGGCGCGTCCGGCATTGCAGTGGGTATGGCTACCAGCATGATGCCTCACAACCTCCGCGAGGTATGCGACGGCATCATGGCTACGGTGGACAACCCGGATATCACCATTGACGAACTCATGCAGTTCGTTAAAGCGCCCGACTTTCCCACCGGCGGCATCATATACGGCTACGAAGGCGTGCGCGATGCGCTCCATACCGGCCGCGGTCGGGTAGTGGTGCGGGGCCGCGCCGAAATTCAAACCGACAATAACGGCCGGGAAGTCATCATCATTACCGAAATCCCCTATCAGGTCAACAAAGCCATGCTGGTGTCCAAAATGGCCGAACTGGTGGAAGAGAAGCGGATTGTAGGCATCAGCGATCTCCGCGACGAATCCGACCGCACGGGCATGCGCATCGTGGTGGAAGTGAAACGCGACGCTATGGCCAACGTCATCCTGAGCCAGTTGTACAAATTCACGCCGCTGCAATCTTCTTTCGGCGTCAACAACGTGGCATTGGTCAACGGCCGGCCCATGATGCTCAACCTCAAGGACATCATAGAGGAGTTTATCAAATTCCGCCTCGAGGTCATTGTGCGGCGCACCCAATTTGACTTGCGCAAAGCCTTAGAGCGCGCCCACATCCTCATCGGTTTGCTCATAGCGCTCGATTATATTGATACCGTTATCGAACTCATTCGCCGCTCCGCCACGCCCGACGAGGCCAAAACGGGCCTCATGCGCGGCAGCTTCATCGAAGACCGGGAGTTGTTTTGGAAACAATTCTCCCAACTCGTTGAGGAGTCGCAATCGGAGGAATTTCCAGTGCTCGAAGGCGATGTCTTGTCGGAAGCGCAGGCCAAAGCCATTCTCGAAATGCGCCTGCAACGCCTTACGGGTCTGGAGCGCGATAAGATCAAAAACGAATACGATGAGTTACAAAAGCTCATCGCCCACCTACGCGCTTTGCTGGCCAGTGAAGCGCTGCGCCGGGAGGTTATCAAAACGGAACTGACCGACATCCGCGACCGCTACGGCGACGAGCGCCGCACCGAAATCAGCTATGCCGACGGGGACATTAGCATCGAAGAAATGATCAAAGAGGAGGATGTGGTCATCACCATCTCGCACCTCGGCTACATCAAGCGCACCCCGGTGGCGGAGTTCCGTACCCAAAGCAGGGGCGGGCGCGGTTCGCGCGGGGCCAAAACCCGCGATTCCGATTTCGTAGAGCACCTGTTCACCGGCAATACGCACAGCTACCTGCTCCTCTTCACGCAGCAGGGCCGGTGCTATTGGCTCAAGGTATATGAAATTCCGGAGGCCAACAAAACCTCTTCCGGACGGGCCATTCAGAACATACTCGCCATTCCCCAGGACGATAAGGTGAAGGCGTATGTCATCATCAAAAACCTGAACGACCCAGAATACATCAACAACAACTACATCATGTTCTGCACCGCGAAGGGCACCATCAAAAAGACGCCGGTGGAAGCCTTCTCGCGCCCGCGTGCAGGCGGCATCAACGCCCTCACCATCAACGAAGGCGACCGCCTCCTGCTGGTGCGGCTCACCAACGGCAACAACGAGGTGTTTTTGGCCAGCCGCAGCGGCAATGCCATTCACTTCCGCGAGTCGGCGGTGCGTGCCATGGGCCGAACCGCAGCCGGCGTAAGGGGTATCACCCTGGATGAAGACCGCCCCGACGATGCCGTAGTAGGTATGGTATGCGTGGACGCTAATGATAAGACGACCAGCGTGTTGGTCGTATCTGAAAAAGGCTACGGCAAGCGCTCCGAAGTGGAAGATTACCGCCTCACCAATCGCGGTGGCAAAGGAGTAAAAACCATGCAGGTGACCGACAAAACCGGCGACGTGATTGCCATCAATGCCGTCAAGGACGAAAACGACCTGATGATTACCAGCAAATCGGGCATCGTCATACGGATGCCGGTGGAGAGCATCCGCATCATGGGACGCGCCACGCAGGGAGTACGGGTCATTCGCTTAGACGGATCCGACAGTATCTCCGATATCACCGTAGTGCCGCCCCAGGAAGAAGAAGTGATTGAAGCCGAGGGAGAGGAATAGTGCAATTACGGAAAGGTGTATTTCGTTTTTGGATGTGGAATAATTTAACTTTTCAGAAACTTACCGGCGACGGGAGTTGTCGTCTAAACAATAGTTCACAAATAAAAATCGGGATTCAAATGAAAAAATTGATTTTCGCCTTAGTACTCACCGCCTTCGCTGTTAACGGCATTTTTGCCCAGGCAGGCGACAAAGGGTTGAAGGATGCCACCCGCGCTTTCAACTCTTACAAACTGGCCTCCGGCGCCGACAAGAACAAACTTGGAGAAGCCCTGACCGGTATTGAAGCCGCTGCCGGCGACGCTACTACGGCCGCTTTGGCAAAAACCTGGCAACTGCGGGGTGAAATTTACAACGAAATCGCTACGCAGATTACCACCATCCGTCAACTCGGCATGGGCAATACCGATGAACTGCCCAAAGTAGAACACCCTGGATTGGAGGCTGCAAAATCCTTTACAAAAGCATTGGAAATAGCGGTGAAAAAGCCGGAGATGAAAGACGCGCTCAAAGGCATGCAAACTACGCAGGGCAACCTCCAAAATCTCGGTATCTTCCAATACGAAGATCAGGATTTCAAATCGGCTTTCCGCTCTTTTGCAACCGCGCTCGACCTCCACGATCTTTTAGAGAAAAACAATGAAACCAGCGCATTTGATACGCCGGAAAAATATCAGGATCAGTTGTTCTTCACCGGCCTGGCCGGTTTGGGCGGCGGTTTGGGCAAAGAAATCAAGCCGTACTTCCTGAAGTTATACGAGGCAAAAGCTGACAAACCGGCTATTTACGAGGCGCTCTACACCATCCAATCAGAGGAAACCAGCCCCGAAAAGGCTTACAAATACATCGAAGAAGGACGCACCCGCTATCCCAATGAAGTTTCTTTGTTGTTTGCCGACATCAACCACCACCTGAAAATCAACGCATTGGATGTGTTGATTACCAAATTGGAAACGGCTATTTCTGTGGAGCCGGACAATGTGTCGCTCTATACCACGATGGGCAGCGTTTATGACAACCTCTATCAGAATGAAGCGACCGCAGGCAACAAAGACAAGGCCGAAGGCTATGCTGCCAAAGCCATGGAGTATTTCGATCAGGCCCTGAAAAAAGATGCCAACAATTTCGATGCCCTGTACAGCATCGGCGCGCTTTATTACAACAAAGCTGCCGCGATGACGCTGGAGTTGAACAAACTCGCCGACGACTACTCCAAAGCAGGCTTGGAGAAATACAAAGCAAAACAGGCAGAAGTCATCTCGCAATTCGATCTCGCGCTGCCCTACTTCAAGCGTTGTGAGATGAACAACCCCAACGACCGCAACACGCTCATCGCCCTCAAGGAGATTTTTGCCAAAAAAGACGATATCGAAACCTCCAACATTTTTAAACAGCGGTTGGAAGTGGTAGAAGGCGACGGCAAAAACGCTTCTTCGTATTTTAAAAATTAATGTTCCGGCAGCTTGCTGCCATTGAATCATACAATAGGAGCCGGCCCGATCATTTCGAGCCGGCTCTTGTTGTTTCTCATCACGCTCTCATCTGCTTCGGTTATGATACCCTCTAAAAAAAAGATGACCTTTCCGGTACTCGAACCACTCCAACGCTACTTAGAGCGATACGATCGCACCGAGCCCTTGCCCTTGCACTACCGGGACCTGCTGCGCTACGAATCCTCCATTCCTCTCTTAGACCTTGACGGGAACGACACCCTCTGGGAAAGCGTCTATTTTTCAGAATCCGACCGTCCCGACATCTTTCATGCACTTACCTCCATTTATGCGTTACTCAAAACAGATGGAGATCTGGGCGTAGTAGAGCACCTCACCGTCGCGCGCATAGATTACTGCACCTTCGGCAACACCAAACCTTTTCGAATCCGTATTATCAACCGGCTCAATGACAACTACGATCACTTATATGGGCATCCGGTACCTGACGCCAGAGAGCGTCAACCAATATCAGTTGGAAGAGCGCAGCCTGATCGCCGTGCGGGCCAAAGCCTCTTCGCGCCGGTTAGATGCACTTGAAATTTCATCGGCGGAAAAAGTGCAGAAACTGAGCATGGAACTGGCGCGGCATCACAAAAACGATGCATTTCTGGACTGTAAAAGTATGGGGGAAATTGTGGCGACCAATATTAAATTATTGATGCAAAAGGATTTCCGGCAGAGCATCCCGTACGGGCAGGAGATTGTGCCGGGAAAAGACTGAGATTATTACCCGCCCAGTTCCCCTTCCTCTACAATGCGGCCCTGTACGCAGCGAATGATGCGGGCCGGAAAATTTTCGATGATCCGGTAGTCATGCGTGGCCAATAGCACGGCGGTGTTGTGAGATTGGGCCAGCCGGCGCAACAGTTGGAGTATTTCATCGGAGGTATCGGGATCAAGGTTGCCGGTCGGTTCGTCGGCGATGATGAGTTCGGGTTGGTTGAGAAGGGCGCGGGCTATGACGACGCGTTGCTGTTCCCCGCCCGACAATTCGTGGGGCATGCTGTTCAGCTTATCGGGCAGCCCGGTTTGGGCGAGCACCGTTTGGATGCGCTCCCGGATGGTCGGTTCGTTTTTCCAACCGGTAGCCCGCAATACGAAGCGGAGGTTTTGATCCACATTTCGGTCGGTAAGCAGATTGAAGTCCTGGAATACAACTCCGAGTTTTCTGCGAAGAAAGGGAATCTGTTTCCTGTTTAGGGTCGGCAGGTCGTATCCGGCCACCTCACCTTTTCCTTCCCGCAGCGGCAGTGCGCCATACAACACCTTGAGCAGACTGGACTTTCCGCTACCGGTTTTACCGATGAGATAAGCAAATTCTCCTTTGGATATGGTCATGGTAACCCCGCGTAGCACTAAGTTTTGCTGTTGAAATACATTAGCGCCATTTAACCGGACAATCAGGTTGCTCATTACAGGTTGTGTGTTGCGGATTTACTGAAATGGTAAGCAGCGCAAAGATAGTAAAAGATTTACGGGCAAAAAAAAACCCTACCTTGGGTGGTAGGGGGAAACAAAAACAAACACTATGAACAACACTAATTCTTTACTGGGGAATCTTAATTTCTTTATGCAAAAGAACAACATAGTTTCACTTATTCTATGTAAAAAATAACGATTTTGTGACTATCTATTTTAAGATAAAATAACAAAGTGCATATCTCAACTCACCGAAACAACTATCAAAAAATACAATAAATTTTATACTAATTACTATGATACAGTAGATTACAAAAATAACAACAACAAGACTTAAAACGCAATGAACCCTATTTTGGTTTTAACCTTCCAATAATATAACCTATATTGTGACATCACTCCTTTTCTGTTTTTATAAAAAAGTATACTTCCCCCAATCTTCCGGGGTATCCAAATCTACGCCACCTGCCGGAAAAGGCAATGAAGCGCATTGCGCCTGCTTGCTCCGTATCAGTTTTTTTGCGCCGGAGTCTCCTCGCAAGCCGACCAATTCGGGGAACAGCTCCCGGGAAAAAACTGCCGGCGGCCCCAGTGTTTCCTCATACGCTGAAGCCACTACCGGCATTCCGCTCTGCTTAAAAAGTTGCAATAAGGCCCCAAGATAGGTTGCATCCACTCCTGGTTGATCAATTAACAAAATCAAGACAGCCTGCAGATCGGGATAACGCCCGGAAATCCATTCGACCCCTGTGCTCAATGAAGCGCCCATACCCTCGTCCCATTGATCGCAAAACACCTGCTCCACATCGCAATTTCCAAGCGTGGCCGCCACTGTCGCGGCATGGGCGCCAGTCACGACGGCTACCGGGCCGCACGCCAAAGAGAGCGCTATCCGGGCCGTTCGACGCACCAACGTTTCACCGTCCAGCACCAGCATTTGCTTAGGCCGGCCCATGCGCCGGGAAGCACCCGCCGCCAAAATGACTACTCCGACGGCGGACCTTGTATCATTCTGCCTATCGTGCTGCATGTAGTTCGTCCAATATTTCAGCGAAGCGGCCCGTGAGTTTTATGACCGAATACGGTTCGATGTCGGTATCGAGCGGCCGGGCGAGCGTTCCAGCCCGGTATTGCCGGTAGTATTGCATTACAGCGCCCCGGATGCCTTCCAAATCCTCGTATTCAAACGCCTGCCCTGCGCCGGTTTCCGTGGCGATACGGGCTGCATCGGCATCGGGCGGACCGAGCACCATAAAGGGGCGGCGCACAGCAAGATACTCAAAGAGTTTGCCCGGAATGCGGCCCTGCGCATTGTCCTGCCGGTTGAGCAGCAGCAGCAATACCATGCTGGAAGCGGTGAGGCGCAGCGCCGCTTCGCGACTCACATTGCCAGGAAGCTGTACGCAATCTTCCAATCCTGCAGCCTGCAGGGCTTCTGTTACCGAGTGATCTACCTGCCCCACCAGTTGAATTTCGAGATCATCGCGAAAGCCCGGCTCTGAATCGCAGAGTTCCTGCAAAGCGCGAAACAGCACCGGCGCGTTGCGGTCGTAGCCCATGATGCCCAAATGCGTGAGTGTGAATTTCCCTCCGTCGGGGCTGGCCAGGTTGCGGTAATCGTCGGGATCAAAACCCAAGGGTATGACCGATACCTTGCGCGCGCCGATGTGCTCCAAATCTTGTTTCCAGGAAGGACTCACGATGACGCTGCGGTCGGCGGTTCGAAACACATCCTGTTCCAAACGCCGATGCTTCCGGTCGCCCCAGGCCGTGAGGTGAAGTAGTTGGTAATAATCCACCTGCGTCCAGGGGTCCTGAAAATCAGCGATCCAGGGAATGCCGGTTGCTTTTCGGAGCAGCGAACCGATTCGATTGCTGGAGTGCGGCGGGCCGGTAGAGATGATCGCATCAACGGGGTATTCCTGCACATATTCGAGCAGGAAGCGAACCGAAGGTTTTATCCACAAAGCGCGGGCGTCGGGGATAAAAAAATTGCTGCGTACCCATACCGACAGGCGATGCATCAGCCCGGGCTTTTTGTCCTGCACATAAAAGACGTTATTGACGTTGGCATCTCGCTTTTGCCCCGTGAGCAACTTATAAAAGTGGTAGGGTTCCCAAATCCGGCCGCGCAACACGGTGAGATCGGGTAGCAAATCCCGGTCATTGCTATGGTCAATGGTGGGATAATGAGCGTTATCGGCGGTAAAAATGACCGGTTCCCAACCAAACTGCCGCAGGTATTTCGACAGCTTCAGGCAGCGCAACACCCCGATCCCGCCCGAAGGCGGCCAGTAGTAAGTGATGATGAGTACTCTTTTCAATTCCGGTATTTATGCTTGTGTTGCGCCTATTTTAATTTCTTCCACCACTTCCGGGTTGAGCAGCGTGGAGGTATCGCCGAGGCTGCCGGTTTCGCCGGCGGCTACTTTGCGCAGGATGCGGCGCATGATCTTACCGGAACGGGTTTTCGGCAGCCCCGACACCACCTGAATCTTGTCGGGCTTGGCAATAGGGCCGATAACCCTCGTGACGACGGCGAGCACTTCCTTGCGGAATTTTTCCTCATCGGATACCACACCGGAAGTTATTACATAGGCATAAATACCTTGCCCCTTGATGTCGTGCGGAAAGCCTACCACAGCCGATTCCACCACTTGCGGATGCTGGTTGATGGCGTTTTCCACCTCTGCCGTGCCGATACGGTGCCCCGACACATTGATCACATCGTCCACCCGGCCGATAATGCGATACATACCATCGTGGTCGCGGCGGGCGCCGTCGCCGGTGAAGTACTTGCCGGGGAAAGTACTGAAATAAGTTTGGCGGCAACGCTCGTGATCACCGTAAGTAGTGCGGATCATGGAAGGCCAGGGATACTTGATGCACAACATGCCTTCCACGTCGTCGCCTTCCAATTCCTTGCCTTCCGTATCTACCAAACAAGGCTGAATACCCGGCAGCGGGAAGGTGGCGTAGCAGGGCACTAGAGGCGTTACGCCGGCCAGCGGCGTGATGAGGATGCCGCCGGTTTCGGTTTGCCACCAGGTATCGGCTATGGGCAATTGGCCGCCGCCGATGCGGTTTCGATACCACTGCCATGCCTCCTCGTTGATGGGTTCGCCCACACTGCCTAGCACTTTGAGGCTGCTGAAATCGTGGCCTTCGGTATATTGATCGCCCATCGCCATGAGGGCGCGTATGGCCGTTGGAGCCGTGTAGAAATGCGTCACTTTGAGCTTTTCAATTACCTCCCAGAAGCGGCCGGCATCGGGGTAGGTGGGCACGCCTTCAAACATGACGGTGGTGGCGCCGGCTAATAACGGGCCATATACAATGTAAGAGTGCCCGGTGATCCAGCCGATGTCGGCGGTACACCAGTAAATGTCGCCGTCGTTGTATTGGAACACGTTTTTGAAACTGTATTCCACAAAAACCATGTATCCGCCGCAGGTATGCACCACGCCTTTAGGCTTACCGGTGGAGCCGGAAGTGTAGAGGATGAAAAGCACGTCTTCGGCGTCCATCGGTTCGGCGGGGCACTCCGCGGATCGGTGATCCACTTCCTCGTGCCACCATTTGTCTATGGCGGGATTGAAGGCGAGCGGATCGCCGGTGGCTTTGTGTACCAATACGGTTTCCACGCTGTCGCAGCCCATGGCGAGGGCCTCATCCACCACGGCTTTCACGGGGATGTGCTTGGCGCCCCGGTCGTTGAAGTCGGAACATATCACCATTTTACAGGACGAGTCTTTGATGCGATCGGACAATGCAGCTGCAGAAAATCCGGCAAACACCACCGAGTGTACCGCGCCGATGCGAGCGCAAGCCAGCACGGCAATGGCCAGCTCGGGCACCATTGGCATATAAAAACACACCCGGTCTCCTTTTTTGATACCATTGGCTTTCAGGGCGTTGGCGGCTTTACATACGGCGATATGCAGTTCGCGGTAGGTGTAAGTGCGGTTGGGCGCGTTGGGGTCGTTGGCCTCCCACAGCAGCGCAATTTGATCGCCGCGTGTAGCGAGGTGCCGGTCTATGCAGTTTTCTGTGATGTTGAGCTTGCCACCGAGGAACCATTTGACATTGAGATCGTTAAAATCCCATTCCACTACCTTGTCCCATTTTTTTTGCCATTGAAAGGTAGCGGCTTGTTCGGCCCAGAATCCCTCCGGGTCCTCTACGCTGCGCCGGTATTCGGTTTTGTACTCCTCGAAGGACTTGATCACCTTAGTCATATCAGCCAGGTTTGAATTAGAGCGACAAGATAGAGCTTGTGTGCTGTATGTGCAAACGACTTTTTGCAGGTTTGGCAATGATAAAAATCAGGATGAGGGCGGCAGTCTTTCTGAGACAGAGCAAGAGGCGGGCCTTTTATTCCCCAGCTTCCTCTAAAACCCGGCGATACAATTTTTCACTCATCCAAAAGCCCCCCGACTCTCGAAGTTCAATAAGAATCAAAATCCTCCACATCGTAGTGTAAAGAGATTTTGTTTTCTGCAAGGAGCTTCTGAAAACTAATTACATCAAGACCTGCTAAACGCCGAGCCTGCCCAAAAGAAAGATGATACTTTTGAAAGAGAGATACTGCAAACTCAATCCGCATCTCTCGCTCCGAAAGACGGGTTTTCCTTACAATGTCATCTGCTGTTTCGAGTGTCATAACCGTTTATTTGAGTTTCAAAGGTTGTCTTTTTTCTCATACAGGCGATTTCTGCGAGCAGTCTATATTGCCCCTCACGGAATCTCCAAAATCTTATGCGTTTGCAGGCTAAGCCGCCATTGAGGATTGTCTAAACAATAAGACAGCGCCCGTTGGGTATTGGCTTCGCGAACGGGGCCGTCCATCGGTTGGAGGAAAAAATAATCGAACGGGAGGTGTTGGAAAAGCTCCGGTTCGGCGCCCGACTGCGGGAACACGAGTTTGAGTTCGTGGCCGGAAGTTTGTACAAGATCGGCGCCGGCTTTGGGGCTTACGCAAATCCAGTCCAACCCTTCCGGGGCGGCAATGGTGCCGTTGGTTTCCACGGCGATCTCAAATCTGCGGGCGTGGAGCGCCTCTATGAGCGGTGCGTCCAATTGCAACAGCGGTTCTCCTCCGGTACACACAACGTAAGGCTTGCCCGTTGCCCCGGGCCACAGAGAGGCCACTTTTTCGGCTAATGCCTCCGCCGAATAACGCCCGCCGTTCAGTCCGTCGGTACCCCAAAAATCGGTATCGCAAAACTGGCAGATCGCCTTGGCGCGGTCTTCCTCGCGGCCGCTCCAGAGATTACAACCAGTGAAGCGACAAAACACAGCAGGACGACCGCTCTGCGCGCCTTCGCCCTGAAGGGTATAGAATATTTCTTTGATTTTGTAGCTCATGGGAAAGAATACAGCAAAGGGCTGCACAAGGTTGCCCCGACCGAAGTCTCTTGCAACAAACCTTGCGTATTGCCAGCCAAATCTGCCGGCTGCGGGGTACATTCCACAGGCAATAATTTTTATTGGTAGCGGAATCTGTATTTTTAAACCTACATTCCGCAGGCAATAATTTTTATTAGTGGCGGAATGTGTTATATTTACCCCACATTTCGCCACCAATAAACGAATCAAATGGAGCCGGAACTACTTGGAAGAGAGGAAGAACAACAAATACTCTTAGATGCACTCAACAGCCGGGAGGCAGAAATGGTCGCGGTATTCGGACGGCGGAGGGTGGGTAAAACCTTCCTGGTTAAACAAACCTATGGGGAACGAATCGCATTTGAACTGACCGGCTTACAACACGCTTCGAATGCAGACCAGTTGCAAAATTTCAGTCTGCAACTGACAGAAAGAATGAAGTTAGCTCTGCCGGTGAAAATCCCGACCAACTGGTTAGAAGCATTTTACCTGCTTGCTAATTTTTTGCGGGAACAGCCTGCGGATCAAAGAAGTGTTATTTTTTTCGATGAGGTGCCCTGGCTGGCCGGGCACAAATCAGGTTTTTTAATGGGGTTGAGTTGGTTTTGGAACAGCTTTGCCGTTACCCGTCAACTCGTGGTGGTGATTTGCGGGTCAGCGGCATCCTGGATGATTCAAAAAATCGTAAATGACCGGGGAGGCTTGCACAATCGAATCACCAAACGAGTTTTCCTGAAGCCTTTTACGCTCGCCGAAACAGAGCAATACCTGCACCATCGAAACGTCCCCTACAATCGCTATCAGATCGCACAAATTTACATGGCGCTGGGCGGCATACCGCACTATCTGAAAGCCGTTGAAGCCGGAAAAAGTGCTGCCCAAAACATCAGCGATATCTGCTTTTCGCCCAATGGGCTGCTTCGGGACGAGTTCACAAGGCTCTACCCCGCCCTTTTTGCACATGCCGACAATCACATCGCTGTAGTGCGGGTTTTGGCGCAATCCCGACAAGGCATCAGCCGCCCTAACATCGTGAAATTGGGCAAGCTACCCGAAGGAGGCAGCACCTCCAAAATACTGGAGGAGTTGGAGCAGTCGGGGTTTATTACAGCGTATTACCCCTTCGGAAAAAAGAAGAAAGATGTGCTTTACCGCCTTACCGACGAGTACTCGTTGTTTTATTTGCGCTTTATTGAAAAAAACAAAGAGGAAGGCCGGGATATCTGGCAACTACTGAGCCAAACCCAGGCCGCCAAAATATGGAACGGTTATGCATACGAAAATCTGTGCCTCAAACACTTGCAGCCAATTAAAAAAGTGCTGGGAATTGCCGGGGTATATGCGATCGCTGCCACTTTTCTGCACCGGGGCGATGAACAAGATCAAGGCGCTCAAATTGACCTCTTGCTCGACCGCAATGACCAGGTCATCAATTTATTTGAAATCAAGTTTTATACTTCCGAATACACCCTGACCGAAGCCGAGGCCAAAGCACTCCGCCATAAAATGGGAGTTTTCCAACAAATCACCGGTACCCGAAAATACCTGATGATGAGTATGATAACTACTTTCGGCCTGAAACACAACAAGCACAGCTTAGGCTTAGTGGAAAAAGTACTGACGCTGGAAGACTTGTTTGAGTGAATAACAACAAGCATGGCTCGCAAAATCATCCACATAGACATGGACGCCTTCTTTGCCTCGGTGGAGCAACGCGACCATCCCGACCTGCAGGGCAAACCGGTGGCCGTCGGCGGCGGCGGTAAAAGAGGCGTGGTGGCATCGGCCAGCTACGAAGCGCGGCGCTACGGCGTGCGCTCGGCCATGTCGGGCATCCATGCGCAGCGCCTGTGCCCGGAACTGATCTTCACCAAAGCGCGGTTCGATGCCTATAAAGAAGTGTCCCGTCAGATCCGTGACATCTTTTACGAATACACCCCACTCGTGGAGCCGCTCTCCCTGGACGAAGCCTATTTGGATGTGACGGAAGACCTCAAAAACATCGGCTCGGCCACCTTGGTCGCAAAAGAAATCTTGCAGCGCATCCGGCAGGAAACCCAACTCACCGCCTCGGCGGGCGTGTCGTTCAACAAGTTTTTGGCCAAAATCGCCTCCGGCATCAACAAACCCAACGGCATCAAAGTCATCCGCCCCGAAGAAGCCGAAGCCTTTCTCAACCAATTGCCCATCGAAAAATTTCACGGCATCGGCAAAGCCACAGCGCGCCGCATGAAAGCCCTCGGCATCTATTCGGGCCAGGACCTGCGCCGCTATTCCGAGGCCGATCTGGCACGGCATTTCGGCAAAGCCGGACGACACTACTACCGCATGGTGCGCGCCGACGATCACCGGAGCGTCAATCCCCATCGCGTCCGAAAGTCCATCGGAGCAGAACGCACCTTCGCCGAAGACCTCTCCCACCCCGACGACATGAAAGCCAAACTGGCCCTGCTCACCGAAATCGTACACGGACACATGAGCCGCAGCAATAATTTCGGGCGCACGCTCACCCTGAAAATTAAAACCGCCGATTTTCGCATCTTCACCCGCAGCAAAACCTTCCAACACGACCTCACCGACTCCGACACACTCTACCGCACCGCCTGCGAACTCTTAGACCAACACCCGCACCTGCTCAGCGCCGTGCGCCTGCTCGGCATCACCGTTTCCAATCTCGCCGGCGAGCGCATCGCCAAAGGCATACAGTTGTCTTTTGATTTTTGAAATCACCCCAACGGGTACGCTGCGGCGTGCAGGGTTTTGTTTGTCCACAGATTGTTTTGATTATCACAGATTTTCTCATGGTCTGCTCGCGCGAGGTTTCATCTCGTGAGCGCTATTTAGCGGGTTATACCCGCTTCATATTTCATTTCAAAGGAATCTGCACCATCACGCTGTAGTACTCCCGGAGCGTACCTGCGCAGCGTGTGCAGATTCCTACGGAATGACAGGTGAGTACGGCGCAGGAAGGCGAGCAAAGGCACATCCACTCGCTTCCCGCTTCATTCCCGAACAGCAAGTGTAGTACCGCGCAGGAAGGCAACAACTATTTCCTTACCTTTGCCGTTTTGGAAAAGGCCGCCCCGGGGTGGCCTGTTTCCCGCACCAAGACAGGCTCTGAATTATGCAATTTTTATTCCCGACATTTCTGTTCGCCCTTGCGGCATTAGCCATTCCCGTTATCATTCACCTGTTCTATTTCCGCAGGTTTAAGAAGGTGTATTTTACCAATGTGCGCTTTTTGCGCGAGGTGAAAGAAGAAACGAGTGCGCGCTCCAAGCTCCGCAACCTGTTGGTGTTGTTGGCGCGTATGCTGGCGGTGGCGGCATTGGTGTTTGCCTTTGCACAGCCGTTCATCCCGCAGGATACCGATGTAAAAATAGGCAATAAGGCAGTGAGCGTTTTTGTGGACAACTCCTTCAGCATGAGCGCCCTGAGCAGCGATGTGCCCTTGATGGAAAAAGGCAAACAACGCGCGCGCGAAATTGTGGAGGCGTACGCCGCAACCGATCGCTTCCAGATTTTGACCAACGACTTCGAGGGCCGGCATCAGCGATTGGTGAGCAAAGAAGACGCGCTTTCCCTCATTGAGGAAATCAAAATATCGCCGGCGGTGCGCATCCTGTCGGAGGTAGTGTCGAGGCAAAAACAGGCGCTCGCTTCGGGTGCGGAAGACATTGAGACGGCTTACCTCATCAGCGATTTCCAAAAAAACGTAACCGATCTGGCCGACTACCCCGACACCTTTCCCGAAATCAATCTGGTGCCGCTGCAATCCGTGCAGGAGCGCAACCTCGCCATTGACACGGCCTGGTTTGAGGCGCCGGTGCAAATGATCGGCCAAACCAATACGCTCATCGTGAAGGTGCGCAACTACAGCAATCAGGCGGCGGAGAACATCCGCCTCGCCATCAAATACGACGGGCAGAGCAAACCCGCCGGCACCATGTCCATCCCTGCCGGCGCTACGGCTACCGATACCGTTCGGATGACCATTTTGCGCACCGGCTGGCACGAGGCAGAACTGTCTATTACCGACTACCCTATTCAGTTCGACGACAAATACTTTTTCTCCTTTTATGTGGCCGAGCAGGTCAACGTGTTGGTGATCAATGAAGATACGCCCAACCGCTATCTGGATGCGGCTTTTGCGGGCATTCCCTATTTCAAAGCGGTGAACCTGCCTTCGCGCAGTCTGGAGTTTTCTCAGTTTCCAACCTACCAGCTCATCGTACTGCACGAACTGCGCGAGATATCGAGCGGCCTCGCTGCCGAACTCAATCGCTATGCCCGCAGCGGCGGCAATGTGCTCGTGTTTCCTTCCCGCAATGCAGGTCTGCCGGGCTACAACAGCTTCCTGCAGGGCTTCGGGGCCAATGCGTTGCAAATATTTGAAGAAGCGCCGCGCAATGTGGGCAGCGTCAACACGGAGGAATTTGTGTTCCGCGATGTGTTTGACAACAAAAGCGCCAACATGAAACTGCCGGTCACGCAGGGCAATTTCCGCACCGACCGCTCCAACGCCCGCGCCGAGGAAATCCTCGTCACCTACCGCGACGGCAGCCCCTTCCTCTCCAAATATCAGGTGGAGCAGGGGCATTTGTATTTCTGCACCGCGCCTTTGGACGACAACTACAGCGACTTAGTGCGCAACGGGGAGGTGTTCATTCCCATGCTGTACAAAACGGCCATCTCCTCGGCCCGCAATCGCGAAATCGCCTACACCATAGGCCGGGCGGAAGTGATAGAAACCGATCACAAAGCGGCGGGTACTCAAATCGTGTATAAGCTGCGCGGCTCCTCCGGCGAGTTCATCCCGGAGCAGCGCATCGTAGGATCGAGATTGTACATCACCCTCACCAATCAGATTATCCAGGCCGGTTTTTACGACCTGTTTTTGGATGCCGACAATGTGTTGGCCAAATTCGCTTTCAATTTCGACCGCAAAGAATCCGATTTGGCCTGTTACCTGCCGGAAGAACTGCAAACCTTCGTCGGCGCCAACATCAACGTGCTCGCCGTAAAAGACGAAGCCGTGCTGACGGCCAAGATTGAGGAGCGCAGTCAGGGCTTGACGCTGTGGCGCTTGTTCGTCATTTTGGCGCTGGTGTTTCTGGCGGCCGAGGTGGCGTTGTTGCGGTTTTGGAAGGTGTAAATACTTCTTTCTTTGTTATTTTTGCAAAAACATCCGACTATGACTGCTGCAAGAGAAGCTGAATTATTAGGTAGAATCACCATCAATCCCAAAGTAGTGGTGGGCAAACCGACTATCCGGGGCACCCGTTTTACCGTTGAACATCTGCTCAAAGCGCTATCTGCCGGTCTAAGCTTTGAGGAATTGAAAGAGGAGTATCCCTTTCTGGAGCCGGAGGATGTGCAGGCAAGCCTGTTGTATGCATCGAACCTGGTGGAAGAGGAGAAGGTATATGCAATTTCTGAATAATGTGCTGGAGGGACGCTTCTGTGTCTTTCAAAATGGCAGGCTACGAATAAGGAAAGTCTGGCAGTAAACAGAACGCGCTCAAATATAATAAGACCATCATGAAGTTCAGCCGGCACCCCATAGCCGCCCTCCTCACCCTCGCCATCACCGCAGCGCTGCTCCTGTGGCGGCTGCCCGACTTTCCGCAACACGCCAATACCCGCGTGATAGAACCCTACGGCGACGGATACAAAGCGTACGCCACTTACCTCTACCACATTCATCACGACAGCACGCACACCTGGTTTGAGGGCATGAACTACCCTTACGGCGAACACGTCATTCCCTCCGATACGCAACCCTTGCTCTCGAACGGCGTGCGCATCATCAGCCGGTACTTCGGCGATATTTCCGGGTATGCGCTCGGCATTTTCAACTACGCTATGGTGCTGGGCGTGTTGCTGTGCAGTCTGTTTTTGTACCTCATTTTCGCCCGGCTGGGGCTGCCTGCCTGGTACGGCGTGCCCATTGCGGTGGCACTCACATTTTTGTCGCCGCAGTTTTGGCGCATGACGTCCCACTTCGGTCTGGCGCATCCGGAGGTGCTGCCGGTGCTACTGTATCTGTTGCTCCGTTTTGACGAAAAACCCTCCTGGCGCATCAGCGGCTGGATTGCCTTCAGCATACTCGTTTTTGCGCAGTTGCATTTCTACTATCTGGCCATCATGGGCATGACCATCGGCATGTACTTCGCGTTCCGGGTACTGCGGCACCGGGAATGGCGGCGCGTGCCGTTGTATGCGGCGCATGTGGGGCTGCAAGTGCTCGTGCCGGCGGGGCTGTTTTTCGTATGGATGTCGGGCGGACCGACCGACCGCACCGCGCAGCCGGTGGGTTTCCTCAACTACCGCTCCATTTGGGAAGGCGTGTTCACTTCTCTGTCGCAGCCGCATTGGCGCTGGGTGGACCGGCAGATCATCAAAATAGAACAAGCCGACTACGAAGGACTGGTCTACGCCGGTATGGCGGTAGTCATTGCCATTATCATCATGATCGTGCGGCTCATCGGCGGGCGCTTTCGCAAACCCGTTTTTGAAATAAAAATGCCGCACGCGGACTTCCTCAAAACCCTGTTCTGGGGGAGCGTGGTCATTGTGCTGTTCTCTTTCGGGCATCCATTCAATATTCCCGGCTTAGAGGGACTGCTGGCTTACGCCGGGCCGTTGAAACAGTTTCGCTCCATCGGGCGATTTGCCTGGGTGTTTTTTTATGTGGGCAATATCGTGGCCTTTATGTGGCTGTACAGCGTCACGCTGGGCCGCTATTGGCAACCTTATATTATGAGCGCCGCCATTGCCCTGCTGGCGTTTGAAGCCTGGAATTTCAACCGGGTTCCCGATTTGCGTTTGGATGAAATTGAAGAGTACCGGCCCGGCCAACAGTTTACCGACGTTACCGGCATTGATTTTGACCGATATCAGGGCATTCTCACGGTACCGTATTTCAACATCGGCTCCGACAACTTGGGCGCATTCGGCAACGACGGATTTGTTTTGCAAAAATCACTCACCCTGAGCCTGCAAACCGGCCTGCCCACCACGAGCGCCATGCTCACGCGCACCTCTCACGGGCAAACGCTGAAGCAGTTCCAACTCATGAGCGAGCCGTACCGCCTCCCCGTGTTGTTGGCCGAATTCCCCGACCGCCGCCCCTTCCTCCTCGTGATCAATGCGGCCAAGCTCGACGATCCGCAGGTGCGCCGCCTCTACGGGCATCACTTAGACGGCGCCCGGCTGCTGTACGAAAAAGACATTTTGAAAATTTTTGAAATCCCGCTGGAGCTTTTTGAGCAGCGCATCACACAGCGCCGCGAAGCCCTCACCGAAGCCGCCCGTGCCGACAGCCTGTTTGCCTCCGGCCCGTTTCTCATCAACAAAGACAATTTCACCTTTGTGTATAAAGACTTCGATGACACCCCCGCCGCGCACACTTACCTCGGCGCAGGAGCCTACGCCGGCGAAGCGATGCAACCCAACACCATTTTTGACGGAACCATTCCCGGCCAATGGCCCGGCGGCAAGTACCATTTTTCCGCCTGGATATACGTGGGTGAAGACCTCGCCGCGCGCACGCGCTTAGACTTCTCGGAGTACGTGCCTGCCACCGGAGAGGAATACCAAAAGCAAACCACCTGGATGTTTTTTATCAACAGCATTGTGGAACCAGGCGGCTGGACGCTCATCGAATTTCCATTCATCCCCGTCGCTGCCGACAGTCGCATTCGCTTCACCTTCAGCAATAAAGCCATGCGCCGCCGCTCCATTTTTATAGATGAAATGCTCATCCGCGCCGAAGCCGCCGAGATGTATCGCACAGACGAAAACGGGGTGTGGTACAACAACCGCTGGTTTCCGACGAAAGAGCAGTAAAGAAGCTGTCGCTCGAACCCGCCAAAATCGAAAGGGGTTGTGATACGCTTCATTTTGTCTTATCTTTGTAAAAGCAAAAATTTGAGCTATGATAGAAGAAACTGCAATTGCAGAAGAAATCCGGAGGGAAGAATCAGATTACGAAACGGAACGCAATAAGCCTATGCCCAATAGAATACATGGTCGTATCCAACAAAATATCGGCTTTCAACTTAAACTCCACTACGAAGACAAGTTCAGCATTGAGAGCGAAGTGACCCTCAATACTCAACCCAAGCCTTCCACCCCTGATATCTGCATTTATCCAAAGTCGAGGCTTCGGCTAATTGAAATTCAGGCCAAGTCTTCGGAGATGCCGCTTACCACTATTGAGATTCAATCGCCATCGCAGTCGCCCGAATCCCTCATTGCCAAGACTTGGGAAACCTACTTCCCCGCCGGTGTACGCTCCGCATGGATCGTCATTCCGGCCATGAAAGCAGTGCGCATCATACTCCCCGACGAACAAAATTTCCTCTATATTTCCGGCGAAATCTACGACCCGGCTACCGATATTCGCATCTCTCTGGAGAAGGTTTTTGAAGACATGGATTGGTAATAGCATGCGCAGCTGCCTTCCCTTCAAAATCTTCTTATCGGTCTTTTTTTTCCAAACGCTGAGCGCGCAGGAGGCTCCCCCGGCGCGGCCCAACATCGTGCTCCTACTCGCCGACGACCTTGGCAAGTACGACCTCTCCGTTTACGGCGGCCGGCACATCGAAACGCCGCACATAGATAGTCTGGCCCGCAGCGGCGCGCTGTTTACACAGGGCTATGCCATGGCCGCAGTGTGCAGTCCTTCGCGTATGGCCCTGCTGAGCGGGCAGTATCATCAGCGATGGGGCTACGACTTCCAACCGCATCAGCGCTATCCGCGCAACGGATTTCAGCGCTGGTTTGCCCACAGGCTCATGGCCCGCGACGGCTGGATTCCCACCATTCAGGAGCAGGTACCAACCAAAAAGGAGGCCCGCGGGCAAGGCATCCCCGACGAAGCGTTCACCCTCGGCGAGCGGCTCCGGGAGCAGGGCTATCGCAACGGCCTGTTCGGCAAATGGCATCTCGGCTACGACGCGCAGCACCACCCGTTGCGCCACGGATTTGATGTGTTTTATGGGTTCCTGGAGGCATATTCGCTATTTGCACCCAAAAACGATCGAAAAGTGGTGAATGCCCCCGTGCCCTTGTTTGCCGACAAGGTGCAATGGAAAAAGCGCAAAGGAGCCACGGCCATTTTGCGCGGCGAAACCGAAGTGAAAGAACCGCGCTACATCACCGATGCCATCGCGGAAGAGGCTATGGCCTTTATGCAGCCGCAGGGTGGACAGCCTTTTTTCGCCATGCTCAGTTTCAGCGCGCCGCATGCGCCCTGGCAAGCGCCCCGTGAGGTTTATGATCAGTTGGGGCACATCCCCGACCATCATCGGCGGGTGTATTACGGCATGGTCATGGCGCTGGATCAGGCGGTGGGCCGCGTGATGGCGCACCTGCGGGAACAGGGCTTGCTGGAGAACACCATAGTCCTTTTCACCAGCGATAACGGCATTGCCGCTTACAACGGCCATTTGGACCCCGCCCCGCACAAGGGCGCCAAAGCGAGTCTTTTTGAAGGCGGCATCAACGTGCCGCTGTGCATTTCATGGCCGGGCGTGGTATCGGCCGGGCGCACGCTCAACGCTCCGGTGAGTCATCTCGATCTCGGCGCCACCATTGCCGCTGCTGCCGGTGCTGACCCCGACGATCGGTTGGACGGCCGCAACCTCTTGCCTGCATTGGCTGCCAACGCTCACCCCTTAGTCGCCCAAACCCTCTACTGGCGTGCCGGCTACAACAAAGCCCTGCGCAACGAGCGCTACAAAGCCCTCATAGATGAAAAGCAAAAACTCGTTTTCCTGTATGATCTCGCTGCCGATCCGGCGGAACAACACAACCTCGCCGAACGCCATGCCGGGCTTGTGGAAGCATTGCGCCGCGACCTGCTGCAATGGGAACACGCCATGCGCCCGCCTGCCTGGCCCCACGTAATTGATTACCGGGTAGTGATAGAGGGGGAGGTTTATTTCTTCGGGATTTGATTCCGGAACAGGGCAAACCTTCTCATTGGTCTATAAATCCCGAATATTCGCAGGCGGGTATTTCCGGCGTGCGCAGAAATTGTACCTTTGTGCCGTTTCTCGAAAATCGCTTTGAAAACATACATTAATGGATAGGAATACCATCATAGGCTTGCTCTTAATTTTTGCGCTTCTGCTCGCCTGGCAACAGTACATGAAACCCTCTGCCCAAGCCCGCGAAGAGCAACAACGCCGGGCCGACTCCATCAGCCGGGCGGCCAAACCCGCCGATACGTTGAAGGAAGATGTGCCGGCAACGGCCGAAGCGCAACCTTCCACCCCCGGCGCCTCCCCTACCCTGCCCGACTCTGTGGCATCTGCACAATCGGCGGCCCTGCTCGGCCCATTCGCCGCAGCAGCTTCCGGAGAAGAGCAGACCTACACCCTGGAAAACGATCTCGTCAAGGTTGTTTTTTCTAACAAAGGCGGGCAGATCAAGTACGCCGAGATGAAAGAGCATTTCAAAATAGACGAGGACGACAAAAAGAAAGAGGTCAAATTGCCGCTGCGCCTTTTGGCGGATGCCAAAAATAAGTTTGAATACGTCCTGCCGGTAAGCGGCGCGTACGGTAACGCGGTGAAAACAAGCGACCTGTACTTCACGGCCACGCAGGAAGGCAACCGCATCGTGTTTCGGGCCGATGCCGGATCGGGGCGGTACTTTGAGCAAAGCTACTCGCTCGGCCAGGGCGATTACAAACTCGACTACAACCTGCGTTTCGAGGGCTTTTCCTCCATCGTACCCGGCGGCGGCGCTTCCGACATCAAACTACAGTGGGTCAACTACTTAGATAAGTTGGAGAAGAATCACCGCTTCGAGCGCAACTATTCCACCGTCTATTTCCGCCCCGCTACCGATTCGCCCAATTACTGCTCCTGCACTTCCGACGACACCAAAGACAAAAGCGCCGTGCCGCTCAAATGGGTATCGCACTCCAACCAGTTTTTCAGCACCGCAATCCTTGCGGAAACGAGTTTCAAAGGCGCCGTGATGGAGACCCAAATGCTCGACCCCGCCGACACCAACCTAAAAAAACTCCGCTCCGAGATATTGATTCCGTACAACGGCAGTCAGTCGGAAACATTTGCCATGAGCATGTACCTGGGGCCGAACGAATTCAACCGGCTCCGCGCTATGGGCTATCAGTTGGAGGACGTAATCCCCTTCGGCAGAAGCATACTGGGTTCTATCAACCGTTGGGTGGTGCGCCCGGTGTTCAATTTTCTGTTGGGCTTCATCGGCAGCAAAGGCATCGTCATTCTTATTCTCACGCTCATTGTAAAAATGGCCGTGTATCCGCTCACCTACCGGATGCTGTATTCACAGTCGAAAATGGGCGCGCTCAAACCACAACTGGCCCAGTTGAAAGAGCGCTTCAAAGACGACGCGCAGCAACAGCAGGTGGAAACCATGAAGATATACCGCGAGTTCGGCGTAAACCCGCTGGGCGGCTGCCTCCCGAGTTTGTTGCAAATGCCCATCTGGATTGCCCTGTACCGTTTCTTTCCGGCTGCTATTGAGTTCCGGCAGGCAGGCTTTCTGTGGGCTACCGACTTGTCGAGCTACGATGTAGCGCTGCTGCTGCCGTTTGAAATTCCGATGGGCTTCGGCTCGCACATCAGCGCATTTACGCTGTTGTGGGCCGTTTCCACCTTGGTGTACACCTACTACAGCACCCGCGACATGGACATGTCGGCCAATCCGGCTATGAAGTACATGCAATATCTGATGCCCTTGTTTTTCCTCGGCTTCTTCAACAGCTATGCTTCCGGTCTTACTTGCTATTTGCTTTTCAGCAACCTCATCACCATCGCTCAAACCATCGTCACCAGAAACTACATCATTGACAAAAAGAAGATTCTGGCACAGATGGAGGCGTATCGAAAAAACCCCAAAAAGAAGAGTGGCTGGCAGGATCGCTTAGAAAATGTGATGAAAGAGCAACAGCGCGTACAGGCAGAAAAGGCCAAACAGGCAGAAAAAGGAAAGACGCCGCCGGCTAAAGGGAAGGGGCCGAAAAAATAAGAATACCTTTGCAGCACGATGAACACCACCAATAAATTCGTCTGCATCCACGGTCATTTCTACCAGCCGCCGCGCGAAAACGCCTGGTTGGAGGTGGTGGAAATGCAGGATACCGCCGCACCATTTCACGACTGGAATGCCCGCATCAATTTTGAGTGCTATGCGCCCAATGCCGCCGCCCGAATCTTAGACCAAAGCGGAAAGATTGTTCGCATCACCAATAACTACGGCCACATCAGTTTCAACTTCGGCCCCACACTCCTGTCGTGGCTCGAACAAGCCGACCCGGAAACTTACGCTGCCATTATTGAAGCCGACAAAGTAAGTCAGGTGCGTTTCGGGGGGCACGGCTCTGCCATGGCGCAGGTACACAGCCACATCATCATGCCGCTGGCCAACCGCCGCGACAAAGAAACCCAGGTGCGCTGGGGCATTGCCGACTTTGAGTATCGCTTCGGGCGCAAACCGGAAGGGATGTGGCTGGCCGAAACCGCCGTGGACACCGAAACGCTCGAAGTGCTCGCCGAACAGGGCATTCAATTCACGGTGCTGGCGCCCCGGCAGGTCAAAGCCGTTCGCCGCATCGGGGAGCAGGAATGGCGCAACGCCGATGAAAGCAACTTAGACATCCGCTCGCCTTACCTGTGCCGCCTCCCCTCCGGCCGCAGCATCGCCTTGTTTTTTTACCACGGCGATTTGTCGCAAGCCGTTGCATTTCGCGGGCTGCTCAACAACGGCAAGCGATTTGCCGCCACACTCACCGAGGCATTCGACGACAACGACACCCCGCAATTGATACACATTGCCACCGACGGCGAGAGCTACGGTCATCACCATCGCTACGGCGAAATGGCCCTGGCCGACTGCATCTATACCATTGAAGATAGTCGCGTGGTGCGCATCACCAACTACGGGGAGTATCTGGCCTTGTTTCCGCCCAAATTGGAGGCTCAAATACACGAGGCGAGTTCCTGGAGTTGCGTACACGGCGTAGAGCGTTGGCGCTCCAACTGCGGCTGCAATTCGGGCGGAAACCCGGGCTGGACGCAAGCCTGGCGCGAGCCGCTGCGCAATGCCCTCAATTGGTTGCGGGATGAACTGACCCAGATATATGAAAAACAAGCCGGCCCCTTGCTCAAGGATGTGTGGGAAGCCCGAAACGACTACATCGGCGTGCTGCTCCGACGCAACGACGATACGGTGGAGGACTTCATGGCCCGGCATGTGCGCAAACCCGTAGAAGGACGAGACAAAATGAAGCTCATGCGCCTGATGGAAATTCAGCGCAATGCCCTGCTCATGTTTACCAGTTGCGGTTGGTTTTTTGATGAAATTTCAGGGATTGAAACCAATCAGATACTCCAGTATGCCGACCGGGCCATGTACTATGCCGGGCAGGTAAACGGCGGCGCCGATCTGCAAACCCGCTTTGTGGAAATGCTGGCCGCCGCACCGAGCAACAAACACGTCAACGGCGCTGTGAGCTACCTTCAAAACGTAGCGCCCGCAAGGGTAAACCTCCGTCGCGTGGGCATGCACATCGCCGCGTCTTCGCTCTTTGAGGAGTACCCCGAGCGCATTGAACTGTTCAATTACATCACCGAGAGCGAGGAGTTTGAACGCTTGGAGGCGGGCATACTGCGTCTGGCACTGGGGCGCACGATTGTGAAATCGAAGGTGACGTATTCTGAAAAACACTTCAGTTTTGCCACGCTGTATCTCGGCCAGCAGAACATCATCGGCAATATTTCTCTCAATATGAGCCGCGCCGTGTTTGATCAGATGCAAGAGCGCATCAAACAGGCTTTTCTCAGTCCCGATCTGGCCGGCGTTATCGGTATCATGCAGGAATATTTTGGGCCGGAAAAATATTCCCTCGACCATCTCTTCAAGGACGAAAAGCGCAAAATACTCAGCCTCATCGCCGAAAAGAGTCTTCAGGAAATCGAACGAGACTTCCGCGACATCTATGCCGACAATTACCAACTCATGGCCGGCATTGCCCGCAACGACATGCCGGTGCCCGCCGCGTGGCGCCACGCCGCGCAGTTTATCGTCAATCAGGATTTGTTGCGCTACTTCGAAGGCGATGCTTTCCGCATTCGCGAACTCAAGCGATTGGCGCAGGAAATGACAACCTGGGGCTTTTCCTACACCAACGAACCGACGCTTAACCTCGCCATCAGTGAGCGCATCCATGCAGAAGTCAAAGGGTTGGCGCATCCCGAAACCCCGCTTCGGCATTTGGAAAAACTCATTCAGGTACTCGAAATCATTCAAAAAATGGAGATTAAGCCGGATGTATGGAAAAGCCAAACCGTATTTTTTTCGCTTTTCAAAGGCTACCGCAACGGCGAATGGGTGTTCAGCAGCGCAGAATGGGAAAAGGCTTTTTTCCGGCTCGGGGAGTTGCTGTTGTTTCGCAGGGAGGTGGAGTGATGTTGTATTGAAAAAGGAGCCGCAAGGTCGCAAAACGCTTGCGATACCTTGCGGCTCCTTTTATACTCCTGTTCGTCTCGAAAACTAACGCTCCGTCATTACCCTCCGAAGTCGTCGAAAGCGATGTTTTCTTCCGGTACGCCAAGTTCGTCGAGTGTTTTGATGACCGATTGGTTCATCATAGGCGGGCCGCAGAAGTAGTACTCCACTTCTTCCGGTTCAGGGTGGTTCTTGAGGTATTGCTCGTACAACACCGGCATGATGAACCCGACGAAGCCGTCGCCTTCCGCGTTGATGTCTGTTTTGGTTTTCCAGTTGTCTTCCGGCAGCGGGTTATCGAGGGCGATGTAGAACTTGAAGTTCGGAAACTCGCGCTCGATGGCCCTGAAGTCCTCCACATAAAACAACTCGCGGCGCGTACGGCCGCCATACCAGTACGACACTTTGCGGTCGGTGGTTTTGAGCGTATGGAAGAGATGGAAGAGGTGCGAGCGCAGTGGCGCCATACCTGCTCCGCCACCGATATACACCATTTCGCGTTTCGTAGGCTTAATGAAAAATTCGCCGTAAGGGCCGGAGATGACCACTTTATCGCCGGGTTTGCGCGTAAATACATAAGAAGAGCACACGCCCGGATTCACGTTCATCCAGCCATTGGCGGCCCGATCCCAGGGCGGCGTGGCGATGCGGATGTTGAGCATCACGATGTTGCCCTCTGCGGGGTGGTTGGCCATAGAGTAGGCGCGAAACTGCGGCTCATCGTTTTTCATTTTCAAACCCCACATCTTATACTTGTCCCACTCCGGGCGAAACTCGTCATCTGCCTTGCCCATCGCCGGGTGAGAGGCGATATCAATGCCGGCGAAATCGCACTCAATGACCGGCACATCAATCTGAACGTAACCGCCCGACTCAAAATCGAGGTGTTCGCCATCCGGCAATTTCACTATAAATTCTTTGATAAAAGTGGCTACATTGTAGTTGGATACCACTTCGCATTCCCACTTCTTGATACCGAAGATTTCTTCCGGCACGCGAATTTGCATGTCTTGCCGCACTTTCACCTGACAGGCCAGCCGCACATGATCGGCCACATCTTTGCGCGTGAGGTGGTTCATCTCGGTGGGCAGTACGTCGCCGCCGCCGGCATCCACCTGACACTTGCACATGGCACAGGTGCCGCCCCCGCCGCAAGCAGAAGGCAGAAACACGTTTTTGTCAGACAAAACCGAAAGCAGCGTGGCGCCGGGCTTCACATACATGGGGTTTTCTTCATCGCCGTTGATGACGATTTTCACATCGCCCTGCGGCACTAAGCGCTTACGCGCATAGATGAGGATGAAAGATAACCCCAGAATGACTGCGCCGAATACGACGATGGCCCAGAGAATATTAATCGGATTGAATAAGAGTATCATAGCGGGATACGATTAGTTGTGATTTAATTGCCCGGTACGGCAGCGGCCAGCTCTGCGGGGTTAATACCCATAAGGCTCATAAACGCAATGCCCATCAGCCCGGTGAGAATGAAGGCCATGCCCAGTCCGCGCAGGGCAGGCGGCACATTGGAGTATTTGATCTTCTCGCGGATGGCAGCCAGCGCCACCACGGCCAGGAACCAGCCCAGCCCGCCGCCCAAGCCGAACGTAACGGATTCGGCGAGGTTGTATTCGCGTGCCACCATAAACAAGGCGCCGCCGAGGATGGCACAGTTTACTGTGATGAGCGGAAGAAATATTCCCAGCGCGTTATACAGCGAAGGCGAAATCTTTTCCACCACCATTTCTACCAATTGCACCATAGCGGCAATGGTGGAAATGAACAGGATAAAACGCAGGAAGGTCAGATCGGCGCCGAAAATGCCGCGCTCGGTGAGCAGGTACTCGTTGAGCAGCCAGTTGATAGGGATGGTAATTCCCAATACAAAGATGACTGCCAGGCCGAGGCCGACGGCTGTTTTTACCGTTTTGGATACCGCCAGAAAAGAGCACATGCCGAGAAAGTAGGCAAGTATCATGTTCTCGATGAAAGCGGCTTTAAGAAAAATATTGAACAGTTCCATGTCGGAAAATTTAGGTCGTTTGCGAAATTAAGATATATCCACCAAGCTCTTGTTGTAAGAGCGATGCACCCATATCAGGATGCCGATGATGAACAACGCGGCTGCGGGCAGCACCATAAGGCCGTTGTTGGTATAGCCGTACAACAAGCTGCTTTCGTTGGCTGTGTTGATCCAGTATTGAGTCGTTTCATTGCTCGGCCCTATGATGTTCATCACAATGGGCGTGCCGGTAAACAGGGTTCCCTTGCCAAACAGTTCGCGGAAAAATGCCACGATGATGAGTATAGCGCCGTAGCCCAAGCCGTTGCCAATGCCATCCAAAAACGACTTCCAGGGCTTGTTGGCCATAGCGAAAGCCTCCAGGCGGCCCATGATGATACAGTTGGTAATGATGAGGCCGATGAATACCGACAACTGCTTCCACACCGGGTAGCTAAGCGCCTTGAGCGCCAGTTCCACAATGGTTACCAAAGTAGCAACCACAACCAATTGCACGATCATACGCACCTGCTTGGGAATGTAATTGCGCAGCATCGAGATGGTTACATTCGAGGAAGCCGCCACAAATATCACCGCAATGGACATCACGATGGAGGGCAGCAACTGCGTTGTAACGGCCAATGCAGAGCATATACCGAGCACCTGTACGGTGATCGGGTTGTTGCTTTGCAGCGGGTCCGTCAGCAGCTTGCGCTCCTTTTTGCCGAACCAGGGTTCTTTTTCCTGTACGCCTATTGTTTGGGTTGCTGTATCCGCCATGACGCGTTATTTTTCAGATTAAATGTTAACAATTGAATGCCGGGGAAAAAGCCCCGCTGTAATGCTGTGCCGGTTTTATTTGCCGCCGGCCTGTATTTTTTTGATGTACGGTTCGTAATACTTCAGGCCGCGCCGAAGCATTTCTGTCACCCCATTGCCGGTGATGGTAGCGCCGGAAATGGCATCCACATCGTGATCTGCATCGGCCACGCCGCCTTTGCGCACGTTGACCGCGACCAATTCGCCTTCATCATTGTAGAGTTTTTTACTGACAAACTGTGCCGGGAAACCGGGGTTGTCTTTTATCTCAGCGCCCAGGCCCGGCGTTTCGGCTTTGTGATCGAACGATACGCCTGCAATGGTGTTCATGTCGGCCTCTACGGCAATGCTACCCCATATTTCATCCCACAGGCCGCTGCCGCGCACCGAAAGAATATAGTATGGATTGCCCTGGTCATCTTTGTAAATAAAAAGCGGCAGTACCCGGTCGGCTTCCGGTTTTTTCTTTTCCTGCTCCAATTTGATTTGCTCGGCCACACGGCCCTGCACTTCCTCGCCTTTCATGTTCAGGGCGTGTTGATCTACACGATCTTCAAACAGATCAAGCACTTCCTGATCGCTCATCTCTTTGAGCGGCTTGGGCAGTTTCTTTTCTACGGCCGTCAGAATA
Source organism: Saprospiraceae bacterium (assembly GCA_019638385.1). Classification (GTDB taxonomy): domain Bacteria; phylum Bacteroidota; class Bacteroidia; order Chitinophagales; family Saprospiraceae; genus UBA2329. The sequence goes on from JAHBTW010000021.1 coordinate 29,319, forward strand.
GCGCGTTTGTTGAACACTGCTTCCGCTTTGAGCGCAGCCGGCTCCGTAATGTAAAGCATACCCGCCAGCAGAACCGCCGCGAGGGTGGTCATGGTGAGTACGAATCGGAGGATATATCCTGTTGAATTCACGACTTAAATTTTTTATTCATTACCAACATCCGCCGAAGCGGCATGTTCTCAAAAACGGTTACAATTCATCCCAAACAGCGCCTTATGCCTCCGCCGTTGCAGGCTTAGCGCGGCGCTTCATATTTCTCGACACCACCACATGGTCAATGAGCGGCGCAAATACATTCATAAACAAAATGGCCAGCATCCAGCCCTCCGGATAGGCGGGGTTCAATACCCGCACAATGAGGCCCACGGCGCCGATGAGGAAACCGTAAATCCATTTTCCGATATTGGTGGAAGAAGCCGTCACCGGGTCGGTGGCCATGAATGCCATTGCAAACAGGAAGCTGCCCATAGAGAAATGGTAGTACCAAGGCACCTGCATGAAGGGCGTATTGCCCCAGCCGTTGAGCAGCAAGCCGGTAAATACTAAGCCCAATACCATAGATACCATGATGCGCCAGGAGGCAATGCCCGTTGCGATGAGCATCAATGCACCGGCAATGATGAGCGGCTTGCTCGTTTCGCCGATGGAACCGGGGATGCCGCCCCAGAACATTTGCGACGGAGTGTACACCTGCGTCACAGCTTCCCATCCGCCTTTGGAGGCCAGGGCCATAGGAGTAGCGCCCGTATATCCGTCCATCACGGCGGCCCCTCCTGCGCCGAATGTGCTCCAACCGGCGCTATTGAAGAGCGAGTCGAACAAGTGATGCGCCCAACCGTACATTTCGCCCACATACTGCCCGGCAGATTTTTCGATGCCGGATATCCACACATCATCGCCGGAGATGTGCCCCGGATACGCGAAGAACACGAATACCCGCGCCAGCAGCGCGATGTTGAGAATGTTCATACCCGTACCCCCGAAGGCTTCTTTGCCGATGATAACAGCAAACGCTACCGATAGGGCCAGAATCGTGAGCGGCAAATCGGGCGGCATGATGAGCGGAATCAAAGCTCCCGACACGAGAAAACCTTCCTCGATGCCGTGCCCTTTTTTGTAGGCGTAATAAAACTCGATGCCCAGACCGACTACATGCGTCACCACAAAAATGGGCAACAACTTGATGAGGCCGTGAACGAGTTTGAGGTGAAACCCGTCAAACAACCCGGTATGCATTCCCAATGCTGCGAAGTGTTGATGGCCGATGTTGTAAGTGCCGAACAGATAACACAGTTGCAGGGCAATCACCACCATCACCATGGTGCGCTTGAGGTCCATGCCGTCGCGAACGTGAACGCCGCTTTTGGTCACATGATTCGGTGCGAACGCAAAGGTGAAGAAGCCGTCATATAAGGTGTGCAGAAACGGTTGCTTCTTCTTGTCGGGTTCGATTCTGCTGAAAAAATTGAGCAGTTTCTGTTTCATATTATTGTCGTTAGACTTTTTGTATCTCGTTTTGTTACTATCACATTTGCTCTTGCATCATCTCCAGACCGTCGCGGAGGATGTTTTGCAGCGGCTGTTTCGAGGTGCAGGCAAATTCGCACAGGGCGATGTCTTCTTCACTCATTTCCAAAATGCCCAGCCCTTCCATGCGTTCAATATCGCCGGCAAGAATGGCTTTGCACAGGTGTTGGGGCAGAACGTCCATCGGCAACACATCCTCGTATTGACCGGTCATGACAAATGCGCGCTGCTCGCCGTGCGTATTGGTATTGGCCTGAAAAGGCTCTTTGGGGAAAAGGAGATTGCTGAGGTAGGTGCGCGACACCGTGGGGCGGCGATAAGAAGGCGCCAGCCAACCGAACATTTCATAGTCGTCGCCTTCTTCCAGCACGGTGACCTGATCGTCGAATGCATTGAGGAAACCCGCGCCGTCTTTCTTCGCGCCGGTGAGCACATCGCCGGAAACGATGCGGACATTATCGCCGCTTACCCGGCCTTCCAGCAAATCGCCGATGTTGGCGCCGAGCACGGTGTGTACATAACCGGTTTCTTTCAGTTCAGCGCCGGTAAGGGCCACCACGCGGGCGGCGTTGTAGCGCTCTTCCACAAACAAAGCGCCGAGGGAAATGACTTCCTGCACGCCGACTACCCACACCTTATCGCCTGAGCGAATCGGTTGGGTGTGGTGAATTTGCACTCCCACGTTGCCTGCCGGGTGTTTGCCGCGAAACCAGGTTTTTTCCACCCCGGTTGCCTGCGTAAACACAGCAGAGGGCGCTTTATCGCCGCGCGCATCCAAGCCCAGCCGTACTTTGCCGTTGGTGAGACGAGCCAGCACGTCCAGACCTTTCTGGAACGCAAGCCCCTGACCTTCCACCACATAGTTGAGGTCGGGCGCCAGGGGGGCTGTATCGAAAGTGGAGATAAAAATATCGCGGGGCACATCGCCGGGCGCCGGAATGACGTCGAACGGGCGTTGCCGGAGCAATGCCCATCCGCCGGAATCCATGAGGAAGTTTTGCAATTCTTCCAGGCTGCAATTCGTGGAATCGGGCGGCGTGAGTGTGCGGTACTGCTGCTCCTTATCGGCCAAAATGATAACTTCCGCAATGGCGCGCTTGGCGGCGCGGTTGACGGCAATCACCTCTCCGCTGACGGGCGCCACGAATTTTACCTGCGGATTGGTTTTGTCGTGAAACAACGGATCGCCGGCTTTCACTTCATCGCCGACTTCCACTTCCATTTTGGGAATGGGCGATATACCTTTGTAATTGGGCGGCTGCACGGCATAGGTTTTGACGTGGGCAGAGACGCGTTTGCGCGCCGCTTCTCCTTCCAACAGGATGTCAAAGCCCTTTTTCAGGGAAATGATCGGAGCGCCGGCCGTGTATTCCGGTTTGGGAGAATCGAAAATTTCGTTGAGGCGTGGATACACGGAGTAGTTTTGCCCGTCTTTGTCCGCTCCGATTTGCCGGGCTTTTATTCCCAGCAAATTGTCGGACACCTGAATGAGCATGCCCAAAATGAGCAGCGCCACCACCGCCAACAGCGTATAAACCAAGTAATTAGGATTCGAGCCGGAGGCCGATTGAGCGGCGGCATCTACCCAGGCTGCGCCCGTAAATACGAGCAGAAGGAGGCCCTTGAGTGTTCTTCGTTTCATTACTTTTATCATTGTAGCTTGCCGGATATTTCGCTTTGCCGAACATCCTTTTTTTAAAAGCAGCGCAAAGTTATAAACCTTTGGATTATCTAAAAGCAGAATTCCGGATTTGATGTTCGTATGTAATAGCTATTTAGATTTGATCTACATAGATAGGACAGGAATGGAATACACCGGACGGTCAATCCATAAATACCTCCGTCACATCCACCTCCAGATTGGGTATGATGGGGGTGGTGGCTATATCGCCCTCAACTTTGGGTTGGAGGCCAATGTAAATGCCTTGTTCATTGAGTTTCCAAACTTGAATGGTTTTTTCTATGGGTGATACCACCCAGTATTCCAGCACGCCGGCCTCCTGGTAGAGTTCAAATTTGTCCTTCATCTCGGTACGGCTGTTACCCGGCGAGAGGATTTCAATAATAAGGTCGGGCGCTCCGTTGCAGCCACGAGCATCCAATTTGGCAGTATCGCAGATGACACAAAGATCGGGCTGCACCACGGTAACGGCATCTTTGTCCTCTCGGGTACGTGTGAGGCGCACATCGAAGGGAGCAACATAGACTTTGCAGGGGGTTTTCCACAAAGCGTTGGCGAAGAGCCGTGTAAGCCCTGTGACAATCTCTTGATGCTTGCGCGAAGGCGCGCCCATCTTACGGATTTTTCCTCGCAGGAGTTCTACACGCTCTTCAAATTTCCAAAGCAGGTAATCAGCGTATGTATAATTGCCGTTGAGGTCTAATTGATCAAGCGAAGTGATAATCATAGCCGCAAAATTGATGTGATGCTTGCAAAAATAGACATTTTTGATGAATGAGGCCGTTTCGGTTTTTTCAATAATACTACTACTTCCTGTTTTTACCCCGCTCTCGTCTTCCTATTCTTGTACTTTCGCACCGGCATGTTTCTTTGCGCCTGCCCTGATTTTTTTTACACTAAAAATTGGTAAAACATGAAAACCGTATCGAACCGCCACCTCCCGCTGCTGCTGCTCTTCGCTTTATTGTTGCCGGCACCGCTTGCACCCAAGCCCCCGCCAACAAGGAAAAAGAGACCGACGCCGATGCCTCCGCCCCGCTGACGATGGAGCAAACGGACGATGGCAAATGGGTCATCATGGACAGCCGGAAGACGGCGCTTTATGACGTGTTCCTTTACGACAACGGCCCCGATTACGAAGCCGAAGGGCTGATACGGATAGTGAAAAACGGTAAAATCGGCTATGCTGATGCCAAGACCTATGCCATCGTTATCGAGCCGCAGTTCGATTGCGCGTTCCCGTTTGAAAACGGCCAAGCCAGGGTCAGCAACCAATGCAAAACCGTCAAGGACGGCGAGTACAGCGTGTGGGAAAGCGATGCCTGGCAGTATGTGGATAAACAAGGGCGGTGAAAAATCAGGATTGTCAGAACGAAAATAAACAAACAAAGTAAAAGCTCATGAATGGTGTAGATGACTTTACATCTATCCCCTCCGTAGAGCGTATTACCGCTTTGGAGGAGCCTGTGCTGCGCAACCTGCAGATCACTCAGAGTTATGCTGACATGTCGGCGGCTATGGCACGGCTTATCAGTCCCGGCGCCAATTGGTGTACTTTTGCCACATGGGCATCTAAGCAGGCCGGGCAAACCATGCGCGGAGAAGACCTCTTGCGGACTATGGAGCACTGGCTGGGTTCGGAACCTGCCGCCGTGCAAGCCCTGACCGAGATTGCAGCATTAGCCGGAAAGCGCGCTACTCCAACCGATGTGCGTCACCGATTGTGGAGTGCGCTCGATTTTCCGGGCGCCGTACAGCGGGCTGCCGATTCGGTGGGCCGGGGAAACCGCAAGGTATATGCAGAAATCGGGCGCGAGTTTGCCCGGTTTTTGGCCGATTTTCCCCCTGGCGCTGAATACGATGCCGCACAGCTCGATGCTTTTTGCGCGCAGCTTCTTCCGGGTGATCCACCGGAGGGCCAACGCTACTTGCAGCAAGCCTTCAGGCACTACTACTTAGCCCGGTTTGAATCCAACCCCAAAGAACGCACCGAGTGGGTGCTGTTGGCTAACCTTGAGATCGGTTGGCACGAACAAACGCGCCTCCAACCGGAAATCACTGCTGCTTTGAATGCTTCCCTGTCCGAGCCTGCCGCTTTTGCAAGTCGCTTGCTCGATACGCTGTTTCCGGGCCGGGGGCGGCTCATCCAATTAGTCTGGTGGTTTCTTCGCCTCACGGGCCGCCGCGCTCGCATGGAAGCTGCCATCCGGCGTTTTTACGACGCCGCCTGCCGCCGGATACGCCTGTTTCTCACCGAACACCTCATGACCTTGTCATTGCCCGGCGAACGGCTGCGCTTAGGCCGTGACCTGCCACAGGGCTTTGCCGTTTCCCTGCAGCGCCTGAGCAATCCCGAACTCCTGAAGATGATGAAGGTAGTGGATATCACCCCCGACAGTATGCACTCGACCGGCGCCTCCGACTGGGCTGCGCTGCCTGAACGCATGCACTTCATTGCCGATTTGTTCCGGCGCTATCACGAACGTACGGAGCTGTTCCAGCAGCCGTTTACCCCCGAACAAACGGCCCGCATCAAGGCCGGCGAGACCCCGCCGGTGTAGGGTTAAAGCAGATTTTTAGCGTGAATTCTATTTCTCCCGAATCTTTAGAAAGAAAACAAACGCATCGCCGAGAATAAAGCTTCCGCAAAGCACAGCGGGTGAAGCCCCCGCCCCATCCGTCTTATTCCGCATTTCCCCCTTTTCAATCTTATTTTCAGCCGGGTCGTTTTCAAAAAATTGATCCTCCCCTCCACCTGCACCCATCTTTGGCTCATCAAACGGGGCGTACAGAGCGCCGGAATTTCATTCACCATTCAAAACACTATAGTAGTCATGAGCCAGACCATCGCATCCAACATCTTCGAATCCCTGAACGATTTTATGAAAAAAGCGCCCCACTTCGACGGGCCAACCAAACAAGACATCGAGTCATTCTTTGCCTACTGCATGGAAGGCATGGACGCTGATTCAGAAAAACTGCTGGCCACCATTTTCATCAAGGCGCTGAATAAAAAAATCCATTCCGAATCTATCGGCGAAAACATCTACCTCGGCAAATATGAAATCTCGCAAATCCAGTTGTTCAATATTTTGATTGAAAAATTCCCTTTCGTCAAATTCAGCCAGCACATCACCAACAGCGCCATCGTAGAGGAAATGGAAGGCTGTGAAGAAGTAACCCTCGTGGACATCGGCATCGGCCAGGGTACGCAGGTGCTCAACATCATCGAACTATCGAAAAACCTGCCCCGACTCCAGAAACTGCACATCGTAGGCATTGAGCCGTTTGGAGATGCGTTGGCGAAAGCCGGCGAAAACATCCTGGCATACAATGGAAAAGTTCCGTTTCAAATCGAATTTACCGCCATCCACGATGGGGTGGAAAACGTGGACTTTGCCGCCATCGAAAACGTCGGAGGCAAAATCATCGTCAATGCCTCCCTCGCGCTGCACCACATCCAATCCGACCTGCGCCGCTTAGACACCATCAATAAAGTGAAGGAAATGAACCCCGACTTGTTCATCCTCATCGAGCCGAATGTCAACCACTTCGAGACCGATTTTTATACAAGATTTCAAAGCTGCTACAAGCATTTCCATCATATTTTCCAAGTCATTGACCGCATCGAAAATATTGGCGACACCGACAAAAATGCCCTGAAACTATTCTTCGGAAGAGAAATCGAAGACATCATCGGCAAAGACGAAAAAGACCGTTTTGAGAAGCACGAGCCTGCCACCCATTGGATTGGCCGGCTGAAGGAGACCAAGTTCTCTATCAAAAACAACATCCTGAAATCGCCTGTAACGGCGGGCTGCGGCGTGGAAATCAACTACCACAAAGAGGGCTTCCTCGGATTCACCCATGGCGACGAAACGGTACTTGCCGTAATATGCGCTAACTGAACACATTGATATTGGATATTGGGATAGTATGATATTCCACATCCCAATATCCCAATATCAAAAAATCTCACCACCATGAATAACGCTTTCTTCAACGACATTTTGCAAAACGCCCCCGCTCGTATCAACGCAACCCAAACCTCCTCCCACCTGCTGCTCGACAAAAACGAACAGTGCGACGACGTGGCTTTTTCGATAAAACAACAAGTGTTGGGAGGCCTGATGGACGCCAATTGGAACCGGTATCCTTCTGCCGATTGCAGCGATATAGAAGCGGCTGTGGCCAACTACTGCGGGTTGAATCCTGAGCATATTGTGTTAAGCCCCGGTTCGGCAAACATCATCACCACCCTGCTCAATTATTTTGCATTAAACAAAAAACGCATCGTCATCGCGCAGCCTACTTATACGCTGTTCGATTATCATTGCAAAACCTACAACATCGAATATACGCCCTGGCTGCTGACGCCTGAACTGGAATATGATTACGATAATATGCCCCTGCTGGAACCCGGCTCGGTGCTGATTATTACCACCCCCAACAATCCGGTGGGCAATTCCATGAAGCGGGAGAAACTCGAAAAGATACTTTCATCCAACCCCGATTCCTTTGTGCTGGTAGATGCGGTGTATGCCGAATTTGCCGACGAGGATTTCAGCCCGCTCATCCGCCAATACGATAACCTGATGGTCTTGCGGTCGTTTTCAAAAGCCTTCCCGATAGCGGGCTTGCGCTTCGGCTACCTGTGCGCAGCGCCTCCAACCGCCGCCATTGTCAAAAAACTGATGCTCCAGTTTTCCATCAACCACCTCACCCAGGTTTTCGCACGGGAAGTACTGTTCAGCGACGAATTTATACAGCGTTCCCGGCAACAAGTGAAAACAATCATCAGGGAGCGCACCCGGATGCACCGTTACCTGACCTACAAGTTTGACAGCAGCGCCCTGAAAGTATTCCGCTCGGAAGGCAACTTCCTGTTGGTGCGGGTTTTCGACGATGCCGATTTTCAACATGTATTGGCCGGTTTGGAAAAGAACCGCATTAAAGTGCTGAACACCTCGCCCTTCCCGCTGCTCCGCAACACGTTCCGGGTTTCCATCGGCTCGGCTGAAGAGAACAATGCTTTCGTGCAGTGTTTGATGCAAAGTATGGGACAGGAGCGCCTGCGGCAGCCGCAAGTGCGGCTCATGGACGGGTGCTATTCGGAAGAGCAGTTGAGCCGATTGCAAGCGGTAGGATAACATCAAAGAAATGCCAATCATGCGATATCTGATCGGGCCGGAACTACTGTGGCTGCTCATTTACGGCGGGGCCGACCTGCTGGCTAAGGCCAATACGCCGCCTACGAAAAGAGTGGATGATTTTATAGAAAATATCTGGTTTTGGATACCCCTGCTGGCGCTGTTCACCTTTGCGCTTTGGTGGGTACCGGTGGTGGAAAAGCGCTGGCTATTGCTGCGGGTATGGGCGGCCTGTGTGGTCGGTTGCCATTATTCGCTCGAAAAGGCCATAGGCGCTTCAAGCACTCAGGGACCGGGCGCCGGGATGGCGTGGCTGGTGGGCATGATGCTGCTTTTTTTGTTTTTGATCGTTGGAAGTGTTGTTGTAAAAATCAAATTCTGATTGAGATGAAAACAGTGTATTCTCACGCCTGCTGGATATTCCTGAGCGGCCCCGGCGTTCGGTTTGTGTCGAAAGATGCCTTGGAATCGAAATACTTTTGGCTGGGGCTGGCGGCAATGATTATCGTCATCATAGTGTTCAAAGACAAGCTCCAGCGATGGGCCGATACGCCCACCTCCGAACTTTTCAGACGGCGGTCCGGCTCAAAACGTTCAAAATAGAAGGGGACTACCTGAAAAATGGACCATCGCAGCAAACATACCTACCGCACCCATCTGTACGATTTCATCAAGGATGTGCTGGTCGTGTGCCCCAATTGTGAGAGCCGCGCGCTGGTAAACACCAATGGCTACACCATCTTCCAGCGGGAAGCCGTAAACGTGCGGGTGGTGTGCGGCCACTGCGGGTACAACAAAATCCTCGAAAGGCTATCCACCCGGAGCAAACACCTCCTCATCGGGGCGCCTGTTGACCCGTACTTCCACCTGCCGCTTTGGCTGAAAACGGAGCTGGGCGACCATCTGCTCTGGGCTTATAATATGGAGCACCTCGATTTCCTGGCGCAGCACGTGGGCGCAACATTGCGGGAGCGCAACGGCTTCCAATACCAGGTGAAAAGCATCGGCGCCCGCCTGCCCCGCTGGATGACCGCAGCGAAGCGACGGGAGGAGGTGCTGAAAGCTATCCAAAAACTCAAAAGCAAAACCGTAAACGCGTAGCTCGTGGCTCGAAGCTACCTGCTTCTACTCCGTCCAAATATCCCCACGGTTCATTTCATTTCTGCCCCGCTTCAAGCTCCAAAATTTGCACCCGCAGTCTTCCTGTCCACATCTTTGTGCCGACAAGAAAATCATATCCAAGCATTCTAACAGAAATCAATCATCATGCAAAGTCCAACATTTCATCCTTACCAAAACGAGGGGCTTAACCACCTTTACGAACTCCTCTTTTGCGACAACGAAGCGGCGTTCAGCAACAACGGCGCATTCCCCTGGCCGGTCCTGTTTGCCGATCCGCCGGATGCCGAGGCACTGCTCCAACTCGCCAACGACACCAATCAGGAAAGCCGTCTGCGGGCATTGGCCGCTAACAAACTCCGCGCCATAGGCGGTGCGGCGCCCAAGCCTGAGTTGCACGGCGTCATCGTCGAAGTGGGCATGGAGGGTGGACTCGATGTGCTGGCCGCCTTCAGCGACGGCACGGCCCGCTACCTCAACCATTCCGAAAGGGCCATTATTTCCGATGCGCCGACGGAAGCTACCAATCCCCTGATTGCTACCCTGTGGCATCACAGCATCAATGTGGTCAATAAAATAGGCCCCTGGGATAAGCCCCGCCTCGAACCGCCGCAAACCGGCATGGTAAGGCTGAGTTTTCTCGTGTCGGGGCAGCTTTATTTCGGACAAGCCCCGATGGACGTCTTCTTCAATGACCCCATGGCCGGGCCGGTCCTCAATTCGGCTGCGCAGTTGATGGCTTATTTGACTGAAACGGCAACCCAAAACTAACCCGAAGCCTTAGCTCAAACAACATGACTGTAATCGGCAATCTTTTTCTCGGCATAGCTGCGCTGGTATCCATCCTGATACTCAACCTTGTTTATGGCGTCCACAACCGCGGGGGCGACGCCGGCGTGGGCTATGCCTGGTCGCTCTTGTTATCGCTTTTGGTATTCATCGTGTGCATGGGCATTGTAGCCCTGTCCATCGGCGCGAAGGGAGGCTACGCCTGGGTTGGGGCGCCCGGCACGGCACGAACGATGTGGGTGCTGGGCGGGTTCGCATTGTCTATGCTGGGCGTGTTTGCCGTTTCCATGGGCGAGGGCATGGGCGGAGCGCCGAGGTTTTTATACCATGTGATGAAAGCGGCGCCCTTGGCGGCCATTTTATCCGTGCTGGCCGGCGCATTGCTGTTGCTGAACGAGCCTTTGCGCTCAACCCTCCCTCCGTTGGCCTGGCGGCTGCCGACGTTCATCGCCATTGGCGTCGGCGTCATGGCATTGGGTTTTATAATGGTTGCAAAGGCCCGTGTTAATGCCGACATTGCAAAGGCTGCCGCCGAATCCCATGACAGTTTCCACCAAGGGCAACTCGACAATATTGACGCCACCGACGTGATGAAGAACATGGTTTTCCTGCTCGTTTATACCGATGCCAACCAGAAAAATGACCTTCGGAAAAAAGCCCTTGCCAAAATCAAGTCCCGCCCCGACTGGCAGGAAGAACTCGTGCGCCGCCTCCAAAACGACTGGGCGCCCGAAGTCTTCACCTTCCTCGCCTCCAATGACGTGGACGATAAGGCCCTGTTCGCTGAGCCGATCCGGCAGGGCGTGCTCATACAAGCGAGACTCGTGCGGGAAAACATGCGTAAATGCAGGGACAAGTACGACCTGTACCAAGGCAGGTTCACCTGGGAGGTGGAACGGGTATTGCGCACGGTGGACAAGTTCCAGGGCCTGGGCGTGGACTATCGCCCGGCAGTACAGGAACTTCGCAATGCCCTCGATGAGCCGGTGAGTTTTGAAATACCGAAACTAACCGCCGTTCGGGTACTGGATAAATGGTTGAAAAAACATTGAGAAATGATCACTGTCCTCTTCTGGATTTGCTGGGTTATTGACCTGCTGCTGTGCGCCATTGCCATCATCGGCAAAGGCTTTGCCAATAGTTTTCATCCAGATAGCTCGGTACCGTGGTTGGCCATATTGTTGGTTGGCTGCACGGTCGGCGGGTTCCTGCTGCAAGTGCTTTTCAAAAAACCGGTATGGGCGCTCATGGCTGCGGCCCTGCCGTTGGCGGTCCTGCTGGGCATGTATGTTTTTGAGGAGGTTATCGGGCGGAAATGATGGGTTGGAAAACCTGCAATTGTTATTTATAAAAGACAACAGATGATGAAAACAAGACCTATCACTTGGCTTGGCCTATTCATATCGTATTCGACGATCACAGCTGTAAACTGGATTTTTAAATCCCAGTATGGCGCCATGTTGAACAACTCACAGGTAATTGCTAAGGAGCTAATCATACTGACATTGGTGGGCGTGTTGTTTTTGCTCATTGCTAAAGGTGAAAAACTGGGGCTTGATTCCATTGGATTGAATTTTACCGGTTGGGGTAAATCCATTCTGCTGGCGTTCGGGATCATGGTTTGTACCCTTGCTGCAATACTTGTAGGCATTTTTATTTCACAACAATTGGGGTGGTCATTTGGTGAATCAAAAGCATTCGATGCCCTTTCGTTGTGGACGATAACCCTTGTTGTCATCAGGGCGGGAGTGGCAGAGGAAGTATTTATGCGCGGCTATTTATTGGAACGGTTAACCACCATTTCAGGGAGCAAGTGGATTGCGGGTGCGCTTTCGCTGATTCCATTTGCTTTGTTTCACTACCAGGGTCAAGGCTGGGCCGGAGTGCTGATATCGTTCAATGCCGGCCTTGTGCTGACCATTTTTTATTTCTGGAAGCGCGACCTAAAAGCAAACATCATTGCACACTTCCTGATAGATTTTATTCCAAACGTAGTTGTAGAATGGTTTTAGGTATCGGCTCCGTATCCGATAATTTTTAGTTTAAAATGAAAAATATCCAATAATTTTTATTTTTATTCAAAAAATATCGAATTTTGCGGAATGCTACAACGCAAAATATACCCGCAACTCTTGTCCCACCTGCCCAAACGGGAAATGACCGTATTGATTGGCACGAGGCAAACAGGCAAATCCACCTTACTCGGCCAGTTGGCGGAAGCCCTCATATCTTCGGGCGAAACAGCCATCGTGCTCAACCTCGAAAGAAAGGATATTTTGCTCGACTTAAACCAAAACCCCGAAAACCTGCTGAAATATCTGCCCAAGGTTGAGGGCCACAGGGCCTTTGCCCTCATTGATGAAATACAATACCTCGATGACCCTACGAATTTCCTGAAACTGCTACACGATGAACACGCAGACCGCCTGAAATTAGTCGTGACCGGGAGCAGCGCCTTTTATATAGACCGTCAGTTCAAGGATTCTTTGGCGGGCCGGAAACGGATTTTTGAATTGCAAACCCTTGACTTTGAGGAGTATTTGCTATTCTCCCAACAGGAAGAGGAACGCAGCGAACTCATTCGGCTTCGCACGGGCGTGGTGGAAAAATCGGCCATTGAGCAACGGCTTTGGGTGGCACTAGAAAGTTATATGACGTATGGCGGCTATCCGGCAGTGGTGCTGGAAAACGACCCCATGCAAAAGATTGAGCGGCTCAAGGAACTGCGGGATTCCTTTGTAAAACGGGACATGCTGGAGGCCGGCGTGACGGATGAAACAAAGTTTTTCAAACTAATGATGCTGCTGGCTTCGCAAACCGGCAACCTACTCAACATCAATGAACTCGCCAACACCCTGCAAATAACTCATGCCGTCGCCGACCATTTCATGTATGTCTTGCAGAAATGTTTTCATGTAAATCTGGTACGGCCATTTTTTCAAAACCTCCGCAAAGAGTTAGTAAAAATGCCAAAAGTCTATTTTCAAGACTTAGGCTTGCGAAACGTACTCATCAACTATTTTGCCCCGCTCGAACAACGTACCGACAAAGGAATGCTCCTCGAAAACTATGTTTACAGGCGGCTTTCGGAACAGTACGCCGGCGACCAAATCAAATTCTGGCGCACGGCCGATGGCAATGAGGTGGATTTTGTGGTCGAAGAAACCGCTTTCGGCGGCAAAGCCATTGAGGTGAAATTCAACCCCACCGAGGCCAATCCCAACAAGTTCAAGAAATTCACGGAAGCTTATCCGCAGTTTCCGTTGGCGTTTTTTTCCTGGGGAGAAGGAAGGCTTTTGAGGTGAGAATACTCAATCTTCGTTCTCCCACGCCTCATTTCATTTTCACCCCGCTTCGACCAAAAAAACGCTCGTCAATTCCCTCCAATTCCTACTTTCGTCCAATGTATCACATCCTGCACAAATGCTTGTTCTGGTTGGCCTGTGCACTATGGGCCGTCACAGGTTTTGCCCAATCCGGTCAATTCCTGGAAATAGCTTCTTTTGCCGATGTGCCGGGGCTGAGCGGCGTCGCCATCAAAGACGTCCGGCAAGACAAGACTGGCTACCTGTGGGTCGCCACTTCCGACGGGCTGTTCCGCTACGACGGCTATGCCTTCAAGCCTTTCCGCAATGTGCCGGGCGACACGGCAAGCATCGGCCACAACCACATCCTGAAAATACTGGAAGCCCCCGATGGCGACCTCTGGCTGAGCCTGGCAAGGGGCGGCGTGAGTCGTTACGAACGGGCAACGGGGCGATTCCGAAACTACCCCTTCACTCGCCAACTGAAACCCTCCACCACATCGGTTCACAGCTTGTTTTTCGACCGGCAGGGCAGGCTGTGGGCGGGTACTGATTTCAACGGGGTGGCGCTGTTAGATACCCAAACGGGCGCTTTCAAACAATACGATATCATACACCCCGAAAACTCACCCCACCTGGATGCCGACGATTTGCATACCTACAACACGATCTTCCGGTTTTTCCAGGACGAGGACGACGGCATGTTTTGGCTCAGCACCCGGAGCGATCTGTACTTGTTCGACCCGAAAACCGGCGCCGCAAGACCCTGGCGCAACATCAAAAAAGTGCAGCCCAATGAACTGTTCACCGATCAGGCTTATTCCATCGTCCCGGAAAACGACTTCCTCTGGACGGGCGGCTGGGAAAGCGGCCTGCGCCGTATCAACCGCAAAACGGGCGAGTACCGGCAGTTCATGCTCCACCCCGATAAAAAACCGAGCGCGCACAAGAACATCGTGAACGACCTGGCGCTGAAAAGCCCCGACGAATTCTGGATTGCCAGTCAGGACCGGGGTCTGGGCATTTTTAACAAAAAAACCGAACAGTTTTTCTGGTTTGCCGAACACCACGAACTGGTTGTGGGCGGGCAGCCCCCAAAGGTGATAGGGCCGATAGCACCAGACAATCAGGGAAACCTCTGGGCGGTGGCCGACGGCAAATTAGTGCGTATGCGCCTGAAGGACAAGTATTTCTACCTAAACTTACTCAAGACGACCACTAAGGAAAATTACATCGTTTCCCAGGTGATGGAAGACCGGGAGGGGCGTTTTTTATTCGTCGGCACCCAGTTCGCCGATGGGCTGCACGTCATCGAAAAAAAGACGGGCAGGGAGCAGGTTTTCAGTTTTTTCGACCCAAGCCCGGAAGTGGGTACACTGCCTGTCATGGATTTGTTGCAGGCACGCGACGGCGCTTTATGGGTGCTTACCCACCATTCGGTTTTGCGCTTCAATCCCGATACCCGCCGCTTAGAAACACCTGTGCAGCCGCCTTTCTACTCGCAGGGCAACCAGTCGAATTATTACACCGAGTTTGCAGAGGACCTGCTCGGCAACCTCTGGCTCGGCACCACCCATCTGGGACTGATACGCTACGACCCCCGCACGGGCCGATGCGAACGCTTCATGCCGAATGAAAACGACCCGAACACCATCGCCACCCACGTCGTCGGGGCGGTGAGGGTGGACGGGCGAGGCCGGACCTGGTTCGGCAGCCGCAACCAAACCGCTTATGGCTACTACCTGCCCGACGAGCGCAGATTCGAGTACTTAGATGCAGCCGGCAACGTCACAAAGGAACGGGCGACCCTGCGGACAAACAGCTTTTTCGCCGCCCCCAACGGCGACGTCTGGGCCTGCACGGAGGGCGGCCTCCTCCACTTCGACGGCTCCGGCGAACGGCCTCGGCTACGAAAAAAATATACCGTTGCCGACGGCCTGCCCAACAACTTCGTCGTGCATGGCGTGGAAGACAGGCAAGGCCATTTCTGGGGCATCGCGCCCGAAAAAGTATTCAGGATTGACAAAAACACGCATCAAGTCACCGTTTTCGGTAAAAACGACGGGCTGTATTTCCAACCGGACAGGTTCATTGCCGGCATGGATGGCCGCATCTATGCACGAACGGAAAACGGATATGGCTCCTTTGACCCAACGGCACTGACCAAGACGAAAACCACTGTGCCGATTGCACTGACCTCATTCAAGATTGACGGCATGGAGCGCTACAATGGCAGCGATCCGGCGCCTGCCGGGACGCTCGTAGTCCCCCCCGGTAGCCGTTATTTCTCCTTCGAGTTCGCCGCCCTCGATCTCACCCGCGCCGGAGAACAAGAGTACGAATACCGGCTAAAAGGCTTTGACAGTCAGTGGGTCAAGTGCAGAGAACATCGTTTTGTGAACTTCACCAACATCCCGCCGGGGCGCTATTTTTTTGAAATAAAACTGGCGGGAGCGCCCGATGAGGAGGCACTGTCGGCGCCTATTCGGGTGCGGGTCGCCTTCTACCAGACGGGGTGGTTTTGGATACTGCTGGGCCTGCTGGCTTTGACGGCGGGCGGCTGGATTTATCGTGGGCGCAGGACGAAGGAACGGCAGTTGCAGGATTTGACAAAAAAGGCCCAACTGCTCGAAAAGGAAAAGGCGGTGGTACAGTACGAAAGCCTCCGGCAGCAACTCAACCCGCACTTCCTTTTCAACTCGCTCACCTCGCTGGGCAGCCTCATCGCTATTGACCCGAAGGCTGCCGCCGGATTCCTCGACAGTTTGAGCAAGACCTACCGCTATATTCTGAAAAGTAGCGAACGGGAAACCGTGCCGCTATCGGAAGAAATCAAGTTCGGCGAGTCGTTTGTGAAATTACAAAAAACGAGATTCGGCGACGGCCTGCAAGTGCATTTCCGGGTGGACGAGGAGCATTTTCATCGCAAAATCGTGCCCGTGACCCTGCAAAACATGTTGGAAAACGCCATTAAGCACAACATCGTGGACGAGGACGAACCGCTCGTGGTGGAGGTTTTGGTGGAGAACGATTATCTCGTTGTACGCAACAACTTGCAGAAAAAAAAGGTGGTCGAAACCAGTAACCGCCGAGGCTTGACGCATTTAAGATCGTTTTATCAATACCTATCAGACAGAAGGATAGAGGTGGTGGAAGAGGACGGGGTTTTTACGATTAAGATACCTTTGATTTGATATTGGGATATTGGGATATTGGGATATTGGGTGTCGTAATATCGCAATATCAAAAAACATCAAAAACATCAACCAATGATAAAAGCAGTCATCATCGAGGATGAATCGCTCATAGCGCGTGAGTTGCAAGCCAAAATCGCTGCCGTTGCCGACGACGTGAAAATTGCGGAGGTATTACCGAGCCTCAAAACGGCGAAAAAGTGGTTTCTGCAAAATGCCGAGCCGGACCTGTTGTTCATGGACATCCAGTTGAGCGACGGGGTGAGCTTCGAGCTGTTCGAGCATTTCCAGCTCGCCTGCCCGGTCATTTTCACCACCGCCTACGACGAGTACGCCCTGCGGGCATTCAAGGTAAACGGCATTGACTACCTGCTGAAGCCGATTGATACCGATGACCTGAAAAGTGCCATTGACAAATACCGCAAAATGGCAGGCGAACCGCCCAAACCGCCGCTCAGTTTTGAGGACTTGATGAAATCCCTGCAAATGCCGCAGGCGGGCAGGCCGATGTATAAAGAGAAATTCATCGTCAGCGTCCGCAATAACTGGGTGCCGGTGAATACAAAGGACATTGCCTGTTTCCTGCGAGACAGCCTCAACTACGTTCACACGTTCGGCGGCGACAAGTACATGCTCGACTACAACACCCTTGAAGAGGTAGAAGAACTGCTCGACCCCATGACGTTTTACCGGGCCAACCGACAGTGTATCGTGAATATCGAAGCCATCCAAAGTGTAAAACCACACGAAAACCAGAAACTGACGCTAACCCTGAAGGCCCCCGCCAAAGCTACGGTGGATGTGAGCAGGGAGAAAGCGCCCGCGTTTAAGAAGTGGTTTGATAGGTAAATATCACAACTCATGACCTCCACACAAATCACCCTCGTAAAAAATAGTTGGCGGCTGCTACGGCAAGTCAGCCCGGAATTATTGGTGGATACCTTTTATTCCAAATTGTTCTTCGACCACCCGGAGCTTCGGCGCATGTTCCCAAAGAAGATGGACGAGCAGTACCAAAAACTGTACGACATGCTGGCGGCAATCGTACACAGGCTGGAAAACCTCGAAAGTTTCCGGCAGGAAATAACCGACATGGCCAGGCGCCATGATGGCTACGGCGTACGGCCCGGACACTATGCAATGGTGGGCAGCGCCCTGCTGTGGACGCTCGAAAAAGCCCTCGGTACGGATTGGACAGCGGAAACCGCAGCGGCATGGACCGCCTGTTACGGGGTGCTGGCAGAGCAGATGCAGGTACGGGGGGCAGGGCCTGTTTAGAAATAATGACACAAGAACTACCCCATAACGCAAGAAGGCCGGAAGATTGATCTCGCTTATCAGCGCAACCTCCCGGCCTCCCCAAGGCAATGTCCTCCTATCCTATCAATTCAACTTAAACCGCACCACCAAACCGCCGGAAGTATCCACCCGCGGAAAGCCCGCAGACGTACGCGGTATGTTCTGGCGGTAATCAAAGAACAGGCGCAAGCCCAGACGGGTATTGATCTGGTATTCCGCCGAAGGCGAAAAAGTCAGCGCATAATTGCCGCGCACCGGTTCAATCACGCCCTGATCGAGCAGGTGATTGAAGGTGACGTCATCGCGCAGCGACATGTTGAAGTTGATGTCCAAATCCTGGCTGGCCAATTGACCGCCCCCTCTTGCGCCGCCGCCGGCGCCGGGCCGCTGTTGGGTGGGCGCCGCTTTCGGGTCGGGTTTCTTAGCGCCTTTTTTGTTACTGCCCGTAAGGAAGGCGATGTCAAAGCCGCGCAGGAGATAACCGAAGCCGAGCGCTATTTCCTTCGACTGTGTTTCGGCCAACTGATAGCTGATGAAACTCATGGCCAGCATGCGCGATTTTTTGAAATCAACATTGAACGACATCCCGTTCTTGAGCGTGGCATCCACGGCGATGAGCGGCGAAAATGCCTCCTGTATCACCACTTCGGGTATGAGCAGGCGCGCATAAAAGTTGCCGCTGAACGGATCGCCTACGGTTTGGTTGCGATTGTCTAACCACAGCGGGTTGGTGTCAAAGCGATTCACCGTAAGGGTGGACTTGTAGCCGTGCGTAAGGCTGAAGTTTTGGAAAATATTGCTGAACCAGGGTATCTTCGACAGGCCGTTGTAGCTCAGGCGCCAGTTGGGGCTGGGCAGAATTTTAAACACATCCAAACCCATCGTGCGGGCGTCCTTACCGGAATAGGCTGCAATAAAAGCCGGCAGCAACACCTCGTTTTGTATGTGGCCGTAGCCCTCGGTGTAGCCTCGCTGCGACAGTATGGTGTCCACATGCGAACCCTGCCCCAGGCGCTGAGAAAT
The DNA here is from genome assembly GCA_019638385.1 of Saprospiraceae bacterium. GTDB lineage: Bacteria > Bacteroidota > Bacteroidia > Chitinophagales > Saprospiraceae > UBA2329. Next base: position 48,406 of record JAHBTW010000021.1, read on the forward strand.
AAGCACCCGGTTTTCGTCGAACTGCCGGAACAGGCGCCGGATGATGGTGGTGTCTGTACTCATGGGCGTACCGAGCGCTAAGTAGCTTATTGCCATAGAACCCGATTTTTTAGGCACCGCGTGAATGAGCGAAAATACGCCGTCGGCCAGGGTGTCTTTGAAAAACTCGGAGTGCCCCTCCGAAAAAGAGCGGTTCAATTCCACATCTATTCGGAAATCGCGGTACGGCTCTATGGTGACGCGCCCGTCAATGCGTTGGGTGTAATCTTGCAGTACCTCGCGGTTTTGGTAAACAGAATTGCTCACCCAGCGACGGTTGTTGCCCACTTCGTGCAGCCAGTCTTTGGAGGTGTAATATTCATTTTCCTGCAAAGTGCGAATGCGCGGTTGCAAGCCCGCGATAAAATCCCACCCCGGCCCTTCAAAGCCGCTGCCCATACCCAGAATACCGGCTTGCGGCAGGAATCCCGGCAAAGAGGTGGAAAAATCTTCCGACAGGGTAAAACGCACTTTTCGAATCATCAGCAACGGGCGTACCAATGCAAGCTCCAAGGCGCTGACCTGTCGGTCTTTGTTGTCTTTTTTGTCTTTATCGGCCTGTGGCGTAGCCGGCTTTTGCTTCGGGTCTTTCGGGTCCGTCGGGTCCGTTTTTCCTTTTTGCGGTTGAGGCGGACGGCCCCGTTCTATTTTTTTGAGATAATTGAGTTTCGAGTACAGGTTGTCGAAGTTAAAGTCGGCATTGAGCTGTCGGCGCTGTTTGTTCTGGGCTACGTTGCCGAGGCTGTCCACGTTGAGCGCGATGGCCGTCCAGTTGTACTCAGCCTGATACTGCGCCCGCACCTGCACCCAGTCCATAAAGGGAATGGTGCGCGTGGGCAGGGTGTAGTTCAGGTTGATGGCGTGCCGGTAGTTCTTGATCCGCCCGAAGTTTTTCAGGCTGTTCCAGATGCTGTCGCGCCGGAAACGGTTGATGTCGGTAATGTCCGGTTGTTCCTGCATCCACACCTCGTCGGGTTCGTCCACCACGGCATTGGTCGTGGCCGAAAAAGTAAATTTGAGCGAGCGGGCCATGTCCCATTGCAGGTTGTAGTCGCGGTCCCAATTGTAGCGTTTGTTGTAAAAGGTGCTGAACCGGTCGGGCAGGCCCGTGAAGCGGTACCGGGTTTCGTTGAACTGCCGGTTGAGTACCGTTCTGAAAGTGAACGAGTTGGGAATGGGGTTAAAATTAAGCCCGGTGAGCCACTTGAGGTATTTATCTTTTTTAATGACATTTTTGAGCGGCTCTATGTATTTCACCGTCCGGCTGTAGGCGTAGTCTATGCCTCCGGTTCGGCGGTCTTCCGCGTCAGACTCAATGAGCGGATCGCGACGGGCGGTTTGCGTAAAGCTGTAGTTGGCGCTGAAGTTGGAGATGTCCCAGGGTTTGGGCTGCTGCGCACTGGGCGCGCGCTCCTTGCGCACATTGGTAAAGTTGATACTTCGCAACTGCGTGACATCAAGCGCGAGGTCGCGAATAGAGTCCCGCACGGCCTTGTCTTCTTCGGCGGCGAGTTTTACTTTGAGCGGCACGTCAAGGTCGTAGGGGTCGTATTCCGGCCGGCGGATAGCATTGGAGAGCTGGCCGTAGAACGGCAGGTTGATGCCCCATTTTTCGGGCAGGAATTTGCCGAGTTGCACATTGGCGGCCAAGTCGTAACCGTACAGGGCCTCACGGCTGCGCTCCGCCACTTTGTCGTTCAACCCGCCGAACCCGATGCTGCTGTAGTTGCCGGCGAGGGTAAAGGAGGCCAAATCGGCCATTTGTATATCGGCGCGCGCCACGGCGGCCCCGGCGGCTCGTTCATCCAAGCCATTTAGACGCAACTCGTTGATCCACAACTCTATATCATAAATATCCATTGTATTGTCGGCAATATTTCGCACCCCCACCATGATCTGTTTGGCCAAACCGAAGTTGGGATTGCCCCGCACTTTGATCTGGTGCATCAACCCCGGCGCACGCCCCGGCACGCTTTGTACATACTCCAGATCAATCGGGAAATTGATCTCGTTGCGGGCATCTTTGAGCATACGTAGTATTTCAAGATCGAAATCGAATTCATTTTCCGGGCGCCATACTTCGTTTTTGTATTCGTCGCTATTTTGATTCGAAGGCAACCGCGAGGGGTCCGACATAACCAACGGAATCTCGTATTCGTAGTAGTTGTTTTTGAAATCGCTACCGATGCGGATGAAAACCGAAGTGGCGCCGTCAGGGATCAGCATCCCGTCTCTTCTCGATTCTGCGTGTACAAACATGCGCAGCGTTTTATACACCCGCAAGTCCAGGTTGGTGGTTTTGAAAACCGCCACATCTTTGCCGTCACAGAGGTTATCTACCACCAACGACAGTGACTGCTCGTTTTGCAGGGCGTTGAACACGCCGAGCGAGCGCTCGCGTATGATACCGGCCGGCAGTACATAGTTGAACGGCAGGCGGCTGATGTTTTCTTCTATGTTGACTGCATCTATATTGAACACAACCGGCAGCGTACATTCCACCGGTGGCTGCAGTAATTCCTGCTGGTAGCGACGCCACTGGTTGCGCACCAATTCCAAGGTAGCAAAACGCAAGGTGACCGGTTGGCCGAAGTCCTTGAGCATCATGCGCATGAAGCGGATGGAACGAAAATCGCGGATGCCGCCGATGGCGGTGATGTAGTCTGTGTTGCTCAGGTTGTTGAGCGGCACGCGGAAACGGTACCACACCCGGCCGTTGTCGGCCAAACGGCGGTCGGTGATGAAGGGCGTAGCCTCCATGTCTATTTCGCGGGGATTGTTGCGGTCGTAAAACACAGGAACCCGGTACTGGAAGTAGGCTTCGGTTTCGTTGAGTGTATTGTCTAAGTTCAGGTCTTCCGCATCGGGGATGTTGGTGGAGGAGAAGATAAACGCCTGCCCGGTGTTTTCAGGCGAGTTGCCCTGCGGGTTGTTGAAGTCGCGGTAGCGTCTCAGCAAACCGTCATTCGGCCCGAAGGAGTCGTCGCGGAAGTAGCGGAAGTTGTCGTTGGAGGGGTCGAGTTCAATTTTGGCAGCCACGGCAGGGTTGGCGGCCCGGATGGCTTCGATATAATCGCGGAAGTGCGCGCGCTCGCCCTCGTCGTTCAGGCCGTCTAAACCCACGTCTTGCTGGGCACGGCTTTCGGCGCCGCCCTGGCGGTCGTTGTCAAAGGAGCGGGTGATCTGCTGCGTCACGGGTACGATGCCCCAGGCGGTGGTGTCCACCCGGCGATCGGGGTTGAAGGGCGTGGGCAGTCCATTTTCAAAAAACTTGCGGGAGTCGCGCAGGATGTCTTCAGAAAGATTGCCGAGGTGGAAGTAGATATTTCCCTCCAGCGCGTTGAGCTGATCCACCGGCAAGCTGCCGCCGGGATTATCCGGGTCGAGGAAGGGGCTGAGCATCCAAAACTCCAGGTACTCAATGTTGGCCGTTTGGAAATCCACGGTATTCAAGGCGCGCATGATGCCGCCCCAGCGCGTTACCGGATCGTTGAGCACCAAGGAGTCGCCATTGAAGGTAACGCCGGCTGAAAACTCGCGTCCCGGAGCAGGCAGGTCAAAGTTGTACGGTCCCCGTTCATTGGGGTAAAAAGTGAGGTCGAAGGTTTGGATATTGGGCAACTGATCGGGCGTGACCTGCACATTGGGAAACACCTCATTTTGATCCACGAGGCTGGTGTAAGGATTCTCGTTGTCTTCACCGGCGCGAGCGCTGAGGTCAATGCGGTACCAGTTGAGTTTGGCGCGATTGGCGCCGCCTGCCAGGTCGTTGATGAGTTGCCCTTCGGGCCATTGACCGTTGTTTTGCGGCACGCTGGAGAGGTACCATTGGTTGACGGGCTGCCGCAAGTCCAAGCCGGCGGATGTGCCTTCAAAGTCGTCTATATATACAATGCCTCCGTCGTCCCGGCGATTTTGATTGATGGCGCGGGCGTGGCCGGGCTTGAGCAGGGCCGTTTCGGCCATGAAGTTGAAAGTAGAGGGCGCCTTGGTTTGTATGCCGGGAATTTTATCGGCCAGTTTGGTCAGAAACGGCGCATCAGTGGTGTAATTGACATCAAACCCGTAAATGCGGTTGTTGATCGGGTCTTCCCCGATGTTTACCTTGGGGGTAAAAGGCCGCTCAAACAATTGCATAAATGTGGCGCCGAAATTGAGCTTTTTACTCACCTCATAATCGGCTCGTATGCCCATCATGGTTTTGGTTTGGAAACCGAACAGGGTGTTGTCTTCATAAGCCACGTTCACCGGTACGCCCGATTGCAGAAGCGCATCGTTGAGGATGCGCACCCGGCCTATGTTGTAGTCAATTTCGTAATCCTGCCCTTCCACGAGTAACTGACCGCCGGCCGTTACGCTTACCGAGCCGGGCGGAATATTGAAAGCGCCGAGCGATATTTCGGAAGAAACACTCGACTTGTAATCGCCTTTGATGATGAAGCGGTTCTTTTCCGCGAATTCCCGCGCCAGAAAGAGCGTACTGTCGTACAATTCCTGATACACAACGGAATCGCGCAGTATGGGGTCGTCAATCTGTGCCGCCAGCGAGCGCCCGAACGGTTCCAGCACCGGAAACATGATACGCCCGTTGCGGGTATTGATGGTGACGCCGGGCACGAAGTCGAAGATGCCGTCGGGTTGCGGGTCGCCCTGCGTGTTGAGTTTGTCCAATTGGAAAACGCGCAACAGGGGCCGGCCTTCTAAGTTGGTAAAGGGCAGAAACCGCTTGATGCCGCGTCCCGGGTCTTCGTAATATACATCCAACCGGAACTCCTTGGGGTCCACCTGATAAGCGCCGATGGGATACACGTTTTTCATCATGAGATCCCAGGTAGGCAGGTCGGTGCGTTGCGTGGTGCTTTTGAGCATTTTAGCAAAGAGCACCTGCGGCACCGAGTCGAGCGTAGTAGTGGGGATGTTTTCCGGGCGGTCGCCCACGAAGTAGAGCTTGCCGTTGTAGGAGTAAGAATAGGTAACGGCTACCACCTGATCGGGCTGAATGTTGACGCCGAGAGAGACGAAACCAAGCTCATGGTTAATGGTGTATTCTGTAGGCTTGAGCTTGCGGGCAAACACTTTTTCAAAGTCCTGCGCCTGTAACATATTGAACGACGGCCCCTGGAGAGCGGCCACGGCATTGTCTATTTCACGGATGGAATTGTCGGCGGTGAGGCGTTCATAGAGGTCGTTGGCCGCGTTGTCGGGCAGGCCGCGCGTGCCGGTGATGTCGCGAAAGACAGGAGTGGCCGGTGCATTCACCAGGTTGGGGCTCACGAGCGTAGAGGGTTCGCCGAGGTCGGCAAAAGCTACGATCTCGCGCACTTCATCCACTTCGTTGCGGTTGTTGGTGACCCACACTTCCATGTTTTCCAACTTAAACAGGGAGCGTACCTGCGGTAGGTTGGAGAGGTTTTCTTCGAAGGTTTCTTGATTGAAAAAAGAGAGGAAGAAGTGGCGGTTTTCGTCGTATTCATCGGCGCGCACTTCAAATTCCTGCAACTGACTGCCGCCTTCTATTTTCAGGTTTTGTTTTTGGGAATTCTGCTGCGAAACGACGGACGTCAGTCGCAGACGACCAAATTGAAATTCGGTTTTTATACCAAACAGGCTCTGCGCGCCCTGTATCAGCGTACCGCGCAGGGGCAAACTCACGTTACCGGCCTCAATTTTTTTGATGATGGCGTCTTCACTAAAAGGGTCATTCAGTGCATCGGTGTTGTAGTTAATCTTGATCTGGTTATCAAAATTAAAAGTGGCGTTGGTGTTGTAGTTGGTCGAAAGGGTGAGTTTGGTACCGATTTGGCCGGTCACGTTCATGCGGATGGCCATGTCGAAGTTGAAACCGCCGGTGGTACGTTGCCGTTCGAGGAGGATGGGGTTTTCCAATCGCTGAATATCGAACCCGAAGGTAAGGTCAATATTGCCTTCCGGCTTGATGTCCACTTCCGTGCCGCCGAAGAGCCGGTCAATGAGGCTGTTCGACACGTCAATTTTCGCAATGGGGTCTAAAGAATTGATCTTACCGTCGGTGGTAGCGCCGGAGAGGAAGTCGAAATAACTGCGCTCATCCTGTTTGCGGCGAAATTCGAGGTATTCCTCAAACGTCATGTAGGTAGCCGGGCGGTAGTGTTCCTCGCCGATGCGCTCGGTGAGGATGTACCTTCCGGTAATCGGATCGAACTCTACTTCCTGATTGATCTCTTTGGGATCGCGCAGATCAAATGGATTGGTGGGCCGGTCGCGGAGAAAGTCTCCGGTTCGGTCGCGCAGCGGAATGGTATCGGCCATTATCGGCGCAGAAAGGGCACGGCGAAACGGGTCGTCGAGCTTGGCATTGCGGATTCCGGGAACAAAGGCGCCGGTCAGCAGCGTAACGGCCACGAGGCCAGCGGGTATAAGACTCTTCATAAGAGCAATTGGTGACTTTTAGTCAGGTTTCACTAAAAAACGACAAACGGTTCATCGCCCCACAGGGCAGCAGAACTTTAACAGTGTCATCTTGCTGAGTCGTAATCTTTTTGGGATTTTGGCGCGGTCATCACGACAACTGTCGCAGCGCCAACTTGATTAGTTCCTCCACATTTTTAATGGAGGGTTTTTCCTTGAGCACGGCGTTGAGGGCCTTTTGTACCTGCACACGAGCGAACCCCAGCGCGACCAGTGCAGATAACGCTTCCTCGCGAGTCGTATTGTCTTGCGGAAGCAATGATAACGGAGCATCGCCGGCCGTTTTTACCATCTTGTCTTTGAGGTCAAGGATGATGCGTTTGGCGGTCTTCGGGCCGATGCCTTTTACCTTGCTGAACGCCTGCTCGTGTTCGCCGATAATGGCCGCCCGGATATCGTCGGGCGTCATGGCCGACAGGAGCAGTTGCGCCGTGGTCGGCCCCACTCCCGACACGGAAATGAGGTGCTGAAACAAGCTGCGCTCGCTCTCTTCGGCAAAACCGTAGAGGGTGTGGCTCTCTTCGCGCACCAACAAATGCGTATGAATTTTTACCCGTTCCAATTTCTCAATCTGCGCATAGGTGTAGAGGCTGATGTGAACGTGGTAGCCTATTCCGCCGGTCTCCACCACGATGTACGTCGGCGTTTTCCAGGTGATTTCTCCTTTGATGTAACTGATCATATTCAAAAAAATGAGGCGCAAAGATAGGTTTTTACTATTTGTAGAAATACAGTATCTTGGCGGGGCGTTTTTGATACTTCTAAAGTCATCACTCAACACTCATCAATCATAAATAAAAGTCAGATTGATGATTGCCGATTTCAAATTGTTGATGTAACAAACCAAAAAACCGCCGTAATATGATAGATTGCTCTACCGGCTCCATTGAGCCTTTTGTGCCTGATGCGGAGCGCCCCTGGAACAAGCAGCGCGTACAGCACCTGTACCGCCGGATGGGTTTCGGAGCTGATTTGCCCACCATTGAAGCCGCGTTGGCCCAGTCGCCCGGCGCTTTGGTAGATTCCATTATCAATAACGCACTGGCGCAACCGCTCTCGCCGCAGCCGCCCTGGGCCTTTTGGTCGCTGTCGAATTACCAAAACCAGGAACAGGCCGTTGCTCAAATTTTTGAGTGGCGCCGCGTCTGGATGCGCGATATGCTCAACACCGGCTTTCGGGGCAAACTCACGCTGTTTTGGCACAACCACTTCGTCACCCGATTGGAGACTTACGGTTGCCCTTCCTATTTTTATCAATATCACAAGGTGTTGCAGGAGCACGCGCTGGGCAACTTCCGCGAATTCACCCGCGCCGTCGGACTCACCCCGGCCATGCTCGTGTTTCTCAACGGAGTGCAGAATACGCGCTTCAGCCCCAATGAAAACTATGCGCGCGAACTGTACGAGCTGTTCACCCTCGGCGCCGACAACGGCTACACGCAGCAAGACATCGTCAATACCGCCCGCGCCCTCACCGGCTACAACGGGCTGAGCGAGTACTGCGCGCCCATCAGTTTTGTGCAGGCTTTTTTCGATCCGTTGCCCAAAACCATTTTCGGCCAAACGGGCAACTGGGGCTACAACGATGTAGTCAACATCCTCTTTCAGCAGCGGTCTGCGCAGATTGCTCATTATATATGCAGCAAAATCTACCGCTATTTCGTCAGTCCGCAAGTGGACGAGGACATCGTGGCACAAATGGCGGCTACCTTTCAGGCCAATAACTTTCAACTGGTTCCCGTATTCCGTCAGCTCTTTAAAAGCGAACACTTCTTCGACGATAACATCATCGGCGTGGCGGTAAAAAGTCCGCTCGAACTCCTGCTCACTTTCACAAAAGAAACCTCCTATCCGGGGCCTTCCGATGAAGAAATTGACGGCTTGCTTTATCTCTCCGCCGAACTGGGGCAAGACCTCTCCAACCCGCCCGATGTGGCCGGCTGGCAGGGCAACCGCTCCTGGATCAACAGCAATACGCTCACCGGACGCTGGCAAGCCGTGCGCTACATTGATTATCTGTTGTACGTGTCCTACCCTACCCTTTTGGTGAATTTTGCCAAAAACCTGAGCAACGACTCCAACGACGCTGCGCTCGTGAGCCGACTCATCACCGATCATTTTTTGTCGAAAGAAATGCAGTTTGAAACCGATTACGAACGCGCGCTCATGGTTTTTAAAGCAGAAATTCCTGAAAACTACTACGCTACCGGCCAATGGAACCTCAACTGGCCCACCGCTGCGGCGCAAGTAGCCTTGCTGCTCGATCACCTCCTCCGCAAGCCCGATTTCCAATTATTCTAACCCAACTCCAAAACCGAATACAATATGTGCGATCACAATACATTCAACCTTCCTGTCGGCAGCGCTTTAGAACACGGCGCGGCTCACGAACAAGATCATATTCGCCAAAGCCGCCGCAATTTTTTGCGCAGCATCGGCATCACCGGCGGGGTATCGCTGATGGCGGGCGGCATGCCGCTCACGGCCCTCAAAGGCGCTTTTTTGGAAATGGCGCTGGCCAATTCGCCTACCGACCGCGTGTTGGTGCTTATTCGTCTCAAAGGCGGCAACGACGGCCTCAATACCATCATCCCCGTTTTTGACTACGGAACCTACCAATCACTCCGGCCCGGTATCCGCGTGCCCTCGGCCAATATCCTCCCCTTGGACAGCGCCTTCGGGATGCCGCAATGGATGGGCGACCTCTCCCCGCTTTGGCAGGAAGGCCGCATGAAAGTGGTGCATGGCGTCGGTTATCCCGATCAGAACCTCTCTCACTTTCGCTCCTCCGACATCTGGGCTTCGGCCAGCGACGCCAATGTATTGGATGAATCGGGCTGGCTCGGTCGCCTCCTCGTGGAGCAGTACCCCGACTACCTCACCAATCCGCCGGCCGTGCCGCCCGCTGTGCAAATCGGCGGCGTGGGCAACATCACCTTCATGGACAACGACAACGTGAACCTCTCCGTATCGGTGACCAACCCCGACGATCTGGCGGAAATTGCCCGCCTCGGCCAACTGTACGACATTGACGTGTTGCCCGACTGCTTCCACGGCGAGCAATTGGGGTACCTGCGCGTGGTGGCCAACAGCACCTTTATATATGCACAGGCCATCAAGGATGCTTACGACAATTCTACCACCGACGCCACTTATCAGGACGGGGCGCTGTGGCAACAATTGGCGCTCGTGGCCCGCCTCATCAAGGGCGGCCTGGGCACCAAACTATACATGGTCACCTTAGACGGTTTCGACACCCATGCCGGGCAAAACAACAACCATCCGGCCCTGCTCGCCCAGTTGGCCGGCGCGGTAAATGCTTTCTACAATGATCTGGCCGCCGGCGACCGCGACGGCGATGTGTTGTGTATGACGCAATCGGAATTCGGTCGGCGGCCGGAGCAAAATGCTTCTCAGGGCACCGATCACGGCGCGGCGGCGCCGCTGTTCCTGTTTGGGTCGGGCCTCAACGGCAGCGGCTTTGTGGGTACGGCGCCGAGTTTGCAAAATTTAGACAACGACGGCAACCTTCAGTTCAGCACTGATTTCCGGCGAGTCTATGCCACTGTGCTCGAAAACTGGCTCTGCATAGATGCCGCTACCGTGGACGGAGTGATGGGCCAAACGTTCAGCCGGCTCCCGCTCGGCTTGGACTGCGTAACCACCGGCATCGCCGGAGACGCTGCGCCGGGCATAGCGCACGAGGTGCGCTATATTTCCGGCAGGCAGGTCGTGATCGCCTACCACCTGCCCAGCGCCGCAACGGTGCGGGTGGAGGTATTCAATATGCTGGGGCAGCCGGTGGCTACCTTGGTGAATGCGTACCAATCGCAGGGCCGGCACGAGGTGCAATTTTCGCCGGCCAACGGTTGGTTGCCTGCCGGCCAATACGTCTATCGCATTTCCGCCGGCCGCAGCGCCGTCAGCCGGTCCATCCGGATGGTGGGGCAACGGTAATGCCGGTACGCCGGTAGAGACAGGGCATGCCCTGTCTCTACCGGCGTACCGACGCAATTACGCGACGTAATTGCGATGATATTCCCCACAATTGCAAAAAACGCATATATTTGGTCTCGAAAATTTTTTGGTTTACCATAATCCCGAGAACATGATGCGGAAGTTGTACACTCCCGATACCTTGTCTATTACATCGGCCGGGCCTGCTCTCCGGCGCCGCTCCTTTGCGGATGACACCTCCTCTCCCTTCTATTTTTGGTTGATCGCTGCCAGCTTGCCTGTTGCTCCGCCGGACTAATTGCATATTGCGCCTCATGGGCGCCACTTTTTTTATTTGTCCCAAAAACGATTTACATCTCATGTACCGACACCTTACTTGTTGCAGTATTATTCGTTTTAGCTGCGAACTACGAGCTGCGAGCTGCGAGTTAGCCGGCGGCCGGCGCGGCGCGGCCATTGCTAAACTGCTCTATTTTTCTCTGATGCTACTGATGGTTGTACCTGCTGCGCTGCGCGCCCAAGGCGCTGCCGATTCTGTACAAATCGGCTTTCCGGGAAATTTTTCAGGAGCATTCGCTTATTTGAACACCATTCCGGCGCAAGGCTTGGATGTAAACGGCGACGGCTTTGCCGACATCCGCAAGCCCTGCTCCTGCCGGCCGCTACCGTCAATACCCAACGGCACGCAGAGCAATGCCGGGGTCTTCGATTCCTGGCTCGTCATTGCCACCGGCGTGAGCGGGCAGAGTTGGCAATTGAGCCTGGCCGATAACGCCCTCACGCCCGGCGCTCTCACGCCGATGCCGCCCTGGGCCTCCATCAACGAAGTGGGCGCTACGGGCATCTATGTGCTGCACTTCGCCCATCGCGATGCAGCGCAGTACGCATTTCTGCTCACCAACGAAAGCGCCTATCCCGGCCACACCTTCGGCCCTGTGCTCAACACCTGTTACTATCCCGACCCGGAGATCGAATATTTAGACAATTTTTATTGCAGCAACGAACCGCCCGTATTGCTCTACGGCGGCGCTACTTCTGTATTTGACGGCAACCTCTTTCCGCTGCAAGCGCAGGATGAATTTTGGGTGATCACGCGCCAACAAAACGGGCAGACCTATTTCACTTCACAGTTCTCCCCGGAAACGCTGGGGCAAGGTCATTACAACATCCGCTATACATTCGACGCCGGCGACGATGCCTACGCTTCTGCCAACAAAACCGGCTGCGCCGTCACGGTGGAAGCGCCAACCCTCGTGCGCACTGCCGGCAACCTCGCCTGCAACAGCTCGATCAACATCACGCTCAACCCCACTACCTGCGTGGCAGAGGTCATTCCGGCGCAGTTGCTGTCTTACACCCCGATTACCTGGGAGGGCTACCGCGCGGAAGTGTTTGATCCTTTCGGCAATTCGCTCGGAACTACCGTGCCCGCCGACTATGCCTTCACCCCTCTGCTCGGCGTGCTCATAGACGATTGCAACGGCGAATTTTGCACCACCGACATTATCGTAAGAGACATCCACGCGCCTGTGCTCACTGCTCCTGCCGACATCACCGTGCCCTGCACCGGCGCCACCTCGCCCGACTCGACCGGCCACGCCACTGCTACTGATTGCTCGCCTTTTAACATCACCTGGCAAGATCAAACGGCGACCTTCACCTGTGGCAACCCCAGTGCGCGCATCACCCGCACCTGGCGCGCTACTGATGTATTCGGCAACACCACCACCCGCGTCCAGCTCATCAACATAGCGCGCGGCACGCAGGCCCAGCTCCGGTTTCCGCCGGCCGTGGAGTACGAATGCTCCGAATATGCCGCCGACCCCTCCATCGTGGCGCCGCTGCCCGGCAAGGCTGGCATTCCCACTTTAGTGGACACTCCGCTCTGCGGCATGATCTATTCCTCCCGCGACGACACGCTGCCCTTTTGCGGCAACGCGAACGCGAGCTTCGTCATCCTGCGCACCTGGCTGGTGCTCGACCTTTGCGGCACGCAAATTTTTTCGGTGGACGGCGCGGGCAACAGCAATATACAGGTCATTCGGGTGAGAGACCTCACGCCGCCGGTCATCAACGCGGCGCCGCTGACCATGCCCACCAACCTCTCCGCGCTGGATACCGGGCTGTCGGGGTGCAGCGCTACGGGATTGATCCCCCCGCCGGAAGTGTCGGATGCCTGCAATACTTTTCAAATACGCATTTACACGCCGCTCGGTGAAGCCGACTATGTGAACGGCGCCGACGGCGCGCAGGGCGGTTTTGTACCTTATCCGGGACTGCCGTTGGGTACGCACCTCATCACTTATGAGGCCGTGGACGCTTGCGGTAACATCTCCGTGGTGGAAGCAGCAGTGGAGGTAGTTGACCAATCACCGCCGGTAATGTTGTGCAACAACAGTTTTAGCATGGTGCTTTCGAGCGTAGGTACGGGGCAGGTTTTCCCGCAGCAGGTGGATCAGGGCAGCCGCGATGACTGCTGCGTAGAATCGCGCCTGCTCAAGTTGATCGGAGAACCCGATTCGGCGTTTCGCCCGGCGCTTCAATTTGAATGCCCGCCCGCCGGCCCGCAGGAAGTCGTGTTACGAATGACCGATTGTTTCGGCAACTTCAACGAGTGCAATGCTTTTGTGCAAATCATAGACCCCGTGTCGCCGAGCGTTGTGTCGGCCCCGCCCAATGCGGCCGTGACTTGCTTAGACGACCTTGCCCCCTTTTCCGACCCGGATTACCTCGCTCCGGTTTTCACCGACAACTGCCCTTTCGACGTTGAATTTTCTGTGCAAAGTCAAATCAACAGTTGCGGCATCGGTACCGTGCAGCGCACCTGGATTGCGGGCGGCAGCGCGACCGTCAACCAAACTGTGGCGGTCAACGGCGTATTCGATTACCGTTTTCGCCTGCCCGACGATTTGGCGGAAGCCTGCAACCTGAACGGCATGCCCGATACCGTTTTGGTGTTGTCGCAAACCTGCGACCAATTGCTCATCACCATGACGCAGGAAACCATCGCCGGCAGCCCCGACGGCAATTGCCGCAGCATACAGCGAACCTACGACATCGTGAACCTCTGCGAAGCAACCCCCGACGCCCCGCTCTTCAACCTGCCGCGCCTCGACGGGGCCGATGTGGGCAACGGCTACGATGTAGCCGTGCAAAACGGCACGGTGTATCAAATTGCATCGGACGGCAGCCTCATTCCGCTGGGCGCAGCGACGGGCCGATACCGCTATGTGCAGCGCCGGGATGTGCTGGACGAGGAAGCGCCGCAACTCGCATTCGTGCCGCAACCGCCCTTTTGCAGCGGCAATGATTGCAGCGGTCCGGTGCTGCTCGATTTTTCCATCAGCGATAATTGCGCCGACGAATTTACCATCATCCGGCGCATCCTGATTAACAACCAAACCCTCAGTCCCGACAATTTCGGCACGCTGACGCCCACTGGTCCGGGGCAGTTTCGCATCGCGGGGAACTACCCCGTCGGGGCGCACTCCATCGAATTGGCCATCGGCGACGGATGCGGCAATTCCATCACCGAACTGCTGCCTTTTGAGGTACTCGATTGTCAGTTGCCGGTATTGGAATGCCGCCAGGATTTGGTCATCACCTTAGACAGCGCCGGAATGCTCGACATTGCGCCCGCCACGTTTGTGCTGCTTGCCTCCGACAATTGCCCCGGCACGCAATTGTCTTTCGATCCTTTTGAGGTGGAAACGCTGCGGACGATTGATTGCGACTCTATCGGCTATCGCACGCTCAACGTGTGGCTCACCGATGCGGCGGGCAATCAGGCGGCTTGTCAGGCGAGCATTGAAGTACAAGCGCCGGGCGGTACATGTCCCGAATTCTGGCCGATCCGTGGCACGATCCGCACCGAAAACCAGACGCCTGTGAGGCAAGTCATCGTTCGCCTTACCGGCAACATCAATGCCAACGAAATAACCGGCGCGACCGGCCAATACCTTTTCGAAGAAGTGCCCGGCAGCCACGCTTACACTGTGTATCCGGAAAAGCTCATCAACACGCCGAACGGCATCAGCACCTTCGACCTCGTGCTCACGAGTCGCCACATTCTCGGCGTGGATCCGTTCAATTCGCCCTATAAAATCATTGCCGCCGATGTGAACCGCTCCGGCAACGTGTCCACCTTGGATCTGATCCTCATGCGGCGGATTATTTTGGGGTTAGATACTGTATTTGCCAATAATACCTCCTGGCGTTTTGTGCCCGCCAATTATGAGTTTCAAGTCCCGACCAATCCATTTTTCGGGGCCGGTTTCCCGGAACACGGCTTCATTCCCAATCTCACCAAAGACACGACGATCCACTTCATCGGCATCAAAGTGGGCGATGTGAACCTCAGTGCCGATGCGCAGCAATTGGACGGGATAGAGCTGCGCGACGCCCCTGCGCCCTGGCTGCTCGAAACGCCTGCGCACCGCTTCCGCGCCGGCGAGCGCTTCAGCGTATTGCTGACCGCAGCCGAACCCGCTGCCGGCGGACAATGGACGCTGCAATACGATGAGCAAGTGCTGCACTGGGAAAGCGCCGCGCCGCCGGAAGGGGCGCCCGATATAGCCTGGGGCATACACCCCGTTGCGCCGGGCCGGTTGGTTTTTAGTTGGAACGAAACCGCTGCCGGCGCCGGGTTTGCGGGTTTAGAACTGCACTTCAGCGCCCTCCGCAGCGGCACTACCGAAGATGCGCTCGCCATCGGTTCCGGTCCGCTGCGCGCCGAAGCATACCGCCGCAACGCCGCCGGCCAATGGGAGCACGCGCCCGTCGTACTCCGCTTCCGCCCCGACGACACCGCGCCGCCCGCCGCCGTTTGGCAAACCGGCCCCAATCCCTTCAACCGAAACACCTGGATTCGCTTCCAACTCGCCGCTCCTTCCCGTGTAACCTGGACGCTCAGCGATGCCGCCGGTCGCGTTTTCCGACAACAGGAAGCGCATTTCCCCGCCGGAGACAACACGCTGCCAATCAACGCCGATCCCGCCGACCCACGCGGGTTGTGGATTTGTCGGGTGCAAACGGAGGAAGAGACGGTGGAGCTGAAGTGGGTGCGGGCGGATCAGTAGAGCGGAGGCTGTATGCTTTGCCGAAAGTACGCCAAAATCGGGTAGATTTGCCGTAACGTTTACTAAACTTCGGAAGTTTAGTAAACGGAAATCAATTACAATCAATCAGTTAGGAATGAACCTGCAATTGATAAAACCCGATTTATTGTCTCTATACTTATTGCAAGTACAGGCGTTGCAAGCTAAGTTCGATGCACTGAAAGAGGCGGAAACAAGCACCGATGCGTTTAGTTTTTATACTTCGGTGGCCTCCGTATATAGCAGTAAAATAGAAGGCGAAGACATCGAACTGGATAGCTACATAAAACACAAAGCAATGGGAATAGCCTTCCAGCCCGATTACACCAAAAAAACAGATGACTTATACGAGGCTTATCTTTTTGCTCAACAGCACGATTTGACCCCCACGCATATCGCCCAGGCACATCAACTATTGGCAAAGAATATCGTGTCGCCCCATCATCAGGGAGCGTTGAGAACCCAAAACATGTATGTAACCACCGATGACGGTCGCATAGAATATGTGGCAGCATCCCCCTTTGAAGTGAAGCAGGAAATGGCCAAATGGTACGCAGACGTAGCCGTCTTGCTGAACCAGGCCCTGAGCGCGGAGGAGGTATTTTATTATGCTGCCTATATCCATTTGGTATTTGTAAAAATACACCCCTGGACCGATGGCAACGGCCGCTGTGCCCGATTGATAGAAAAATGGTTTATTGCTCAAAAAATGGGCGCCAAAGCCTGGTTGTTGCAAAGTGAAAAAAACTACTACCTCCACCACGGCTTGTATTATCAAAACCTGCGGAAACTCGGCATGGAATACGAACAGCTCGACTACGCCCAAGCCCTGCCCTTTTTATTGATGTTGCCTAAAACGTTTGAATTGTAAGGCTACGACCGTTGACTTTTGCCGCGCCTCAGTAGGCCGACAGCGCCTGTTGCAGTGCGGCGGCTATTTCGAGGCGCAGGCCCGGAGGTTGCAGCACTTCCACATCGGGGCCGAAGCCGAGCAACAGGGTCCGCAATTCGGGATTGATGATGACCTGAATTTCCACTTCGGCAGCGCCGTCGGGTTGCAGTACCGCTGTTTTTTGGGAAGCGTGCAAAGGCTTGGTGAGCACATACGGCGCCCGATGTGCAGAAAACCGCAGCCGCACGGTATGCACGGTCATATCCTCCGGGATGCTGACGCCGATGATGTCGCGGAAATACGTATCGGGATCGAGGGAGCTGTTGGGAATCCATTGTGCAACAGCGGGCCGCAGCGCCTCCATGCGGTCGAGCGCGTAAATGCGCAGCAGGGCCTCCGTTTCCGACCAGCCCAGGAGGAACCAGCGGTTGTTGTACTCCTTTAATAAATACGGATGCACCAGCGGCCTGAGCGGCTCCGCAGCGCCGAAAGGCCGGTAATGCAGCGCCACCGGCTGTTGTGTGCGGATGCAGTCGTACAATTGCCGGAGGTATTCCAGGCCGGCGAGTTGCTCGTTGCGCTCTATGTGAATGGCAGGATCGGATTCGGATTCGGAGGCGCCGCCCAGTTTGCGGGCCACGTTGAGCAACTCTTCCACATGAGGCAACCCGGCCACCTGTTTCAGCAGCGCAACAGCCTCCTGCAAAACCCCGATATCGGTGTTGTTGAGCGGTACGTTGTCAATAGAAAAATCGGGGTCGCTGTACGATACCTGCCTGCTTTTAATCACAATGGGCGCGCCGTAGCCTTCCGGCGGATGTTTGCGCATCACGGCAAAATCGCCGTATAAGGTGCGCTCGGAAACGCCGCCCTCCACGTCGAATTCTTCCCGGAGCCGCTCGCTGATGTAGTCCACCAGGCTGTCCACCGTCCAGCGGCGCGCGCGATTGCGCAGACAATAGTTGATGAGTCGGTAGCGGTACGAAGCATTTTTATTGGCCGGCATAAGAAAAGTTTACAATTGGTTTTCAGTGGTTTGCAAAAAGGAACGACCCATTTTTTCGATTATCTTTTCATGACAATTTGGAAAAAAAGAATAATCCCTTTATCATTGCAAATAGATTGCAGCGAATGTATAGAATATTGCGCTAAAAAAACGAAATGAGGCGCTGCAACCCGATTCAGGACTATCATCTCAACCATACCAACAGAGCTTTTCGACGGCCATTTTTTTACTCATTCATTCGCTGCCTTGCCGGCACGGATGCAAAACCCGTTTAGCTTATGCCCAAGGTCCGATACCTGAAATTGCGCTTCGACCAAAACATCTTTCCCTATGACATCCCCCGGTTTCGCGCCGCCGTCATAGAAAAGACCCAGCGCGAATCCGAGCTTTTTCACAACCACAAAGGCGACGACGGCTTTGCCTATCGCTACCCGCTCATACAGTACAAGGTGACGCACCGCAAAGCGAGCATCATCTGCCTTAATGAAGGCGCCGATGAAATACACCACCTCCTGCAAAACAAAGATATGACCCTGCGCGTAGGCCACACCGTACAGGACTACACCATCGAAGACATTGAACTGCACCACCACAAGGTGCAAACCTGGGACCGGCAATTCGAGTACAGTCTTCTGAACTGGATGGCCCTCAACCAGGAACACTACCGCCGCTGGCAATCGCTCGAAAGCGACGAAACCGCTCAACTCGACCTGCTCAACGGCATCCTGCGCGGCAACATCCTGGCCTTCGCCAAAGGCATCGGCTGGTTCGTGGAAGACCGCATTCTGACCGAAATCACCCGAATCCGGGAAATTAAACCCCTGTCGTTTAAAGGCCGCGACATGCCGGCGTTTACGCTGAATTTCCGGACGAATGTGTCGCTGCCGGATTATGTGGGATTAGGTAAGGGCGTAAGTGTGGGGTTTGGGGTGGTGAAGGGGATTGGGGATTGATGCCGAGCGACTTGTACTGAGCTTGCCGAAGTAAGTCAAGGCAGATTTTTGATTTGAATATAAAATGAATAGATATGGAAACGATCACTTTTCATTGTAAAGTAATAACGCCAATGTTTCTGGCAGGTGCCGATGGGCAGACGCCGGAATTTGAATCAATTAAATGTATCCGAAATGACATCTCTTATTATTGATACTTTATCCATTCAGTTCTACATCTTCGGCTCCAACAAGCTGAAAGAGAACATTGGCTCTTCCTATATCATCGAAAAATTGGTGTATAAGAAAATGATACCCCGTGCTTTGAAGGAAGCAGGGGTGGCCCAAGAGCTGTCTTTGGAGGCTTGGAGAACACACCCAGAGACCTATCGCTTGGACAGCTTTCCCGAAGAACGAGTTGAAGTCGGTTATATGGGCGGCGGGAATGCCTTATTGATATTCAGGGAAAAAGAGGATGCCCTGAAATTCGTCAAGTCTTATTCCCGCTTGCTGCTCGCTCACTTCCCCGGCTTGAAAACGGCTTTCGGGCTTTTGGAGGGCTTTCAATACCAGCAAGGCGAAGCTTACAAGGCTTTTCGGCGGAAGCTCAACGAAAATTTGATTCAAAATCGGAACGCCTCAGCCGTGCAAGTACTGCCGCTCAAACATGGGATTGTCGAAGATTGCCCTTGGACGAATGAAGCTCAGGAAAAAACAATCCGAGAAGGGAATACTTCAAGAGAAATCTCCAAGATGGCTTGGTCACGCTTGAGCTTAGTCAAAGATGCTCAAGAAGCCTTGTTGGCCGATTTCGACGACGAGGTCGGCGATATGTTTACCTTCACCGATGAACTGGACAAGTTCGGCCAACCCGACGACAAAGGCTATATCGCCATCGTACATGCTGACGGCAACGGCATGGGCCAGTGCTTCATTGACTGCCAAAGTTTGGCAGACACACGCAAGCTCTCCGCTGGGGTGGCAAATTACGCCATCGAGGTCATGGAAAAATTGATGACCTATCTCGTTAGCCTTTTTCAAGGAGACAAGCCCAAGCTTGACTGGAAGCTGGAAGTTGAAATTGACGAAGATACCGGCAAACGCAAACGCATCCTTCCCATCCGCCCGCTGATTATCGGTGGTGATGACATTACTTTCGTCTGCGAAGGCCGCTTAGGGGTGCATCTGGCAGAAAAGCTGCTTGATTATATGCACCAAACGCCAATCAACGGAAAAAACATTCATGCCTGTGCCGGCGTGGCGATTGTCCATACCAAGTATCCTTTCTACAAAGCCTATCAACTGACGGAGGAGCTGACCAAACGGGCTAAGAAACCCAGCAGAGGCCAGGTAGGTGGCTCGTGGCTGCACTATATGATTTCAACGGGTGGCTTTTCCGGGCCGCTTGAGGATATTATCGCAGACCAATTTACGGTAGCTGGCGCTGGCAGGGGCAAACTGAAATCTGGTCCTTACCGTGTGGACGGAAAGGCGGCAACTTTACCCCTGCTTCACACGGGTATGAAGGTTTTTGCTACCCAATGGCCCCGCAATAAAGTCAAAGACCTCCGCGATGCCTTGCGAAGGGACGATGCCCACCAAAACTACTTCCTTACCGAAATGGATGCTCGAAAACTTTCCTTGCCAAATAATGGCAAAGCCCTCTGGGAGAAAGGTAAAACGCCCTACTACGACATGATCGAACTCCTTGATTTTTACCCTGAAAATCTTTTGCCATGAGCTATATACTTACGCTTACAACCGAATCCTACCTACTTACCGGTTCTGGCGAAGGCGGGGTGCTGATTGATGCCGACGTGGTATTCCACCGTACGGGCTTCCCGATGATCCCGGCCCGGCGCATCAAAGGTATGTTGAAAGAGAGCCTAGAAGAAGTGATGGAAATTGCTGGAAAAACAGAAACTGACATAAAAGCTGTTGTGGCGGCACTTTTTGGAGAATCCGGTAAGACTACTTACCAAGGAAAATTGCTTCTTCACAACCTGTTGCTGCCCGAATGGGAGCAGATAGCAAAAGAAGTGTCTGAAAATAAGATGTACCCGGGCTTTCAGTCCGATTTCATCAAAGAGTATTTTACCGCTGAAATCCAGCAGACGGCCATTGGTCGGGAAGGCAAAGAAGGCGAAATCGAAGGCGTAGCCAAGAAGCGGAGCTTGCGGAACTACAGGGTTATCAAACCGGGGTTCACCTTCGATGGTTTTATTGAAACGACACCCCCCCTTTCTGAGGAAGAGGATGGTCTTTTGAGACGGGCAGTTCACAACCTGCGTTATGCGGGTACACGCCGAAATCGTGGTTTTGGCAAAGTCAAGTGCAAGCTAAGTTCACCACTTCCCTCACAGGCTGCTCAGGGGCGATCTAATAGCGTTTCCTTCGTGTCGGACAAGTTAGATTTGACAATCACCACTCTATCCCCCGTTGTTCTAGCCGAACAGTTGGGTGAACAAAACACCGTTTTTACTCGCAAGTATATATCAGGAAACCAACTTCGGGGATTGCTGGCGAATACATTTATTCGTAGGAAAGGACTCACACCCCTGAACGCCCATTTGGATTCAGATTTTTTCGATGTATTCCTGTCTGGAAAGGTGCATTTTGGGAATGCTGTGTATCGAAAAGCCAAACCTATTCCTTTACATCTTCATAAGTACAAGGTAGATGAAAATAAGCCTGTGATATCCGTATTCGCTAAAGGGGAACCCGATAACGATATCACAAAGTCGGTCGGTAAGTCTGGTGTCATACGAAACAATAAAATCCTAACAGATGGATTTGAGCCTAAGACAACTTTCAATTTCCACAACAGCCGCCCTAACCGAGCTGCTGGGCGTAGTACGGATAACGATGCCGAGACAGGAATTTTCTACTATGAATCGCTGAATGAAGGACAGGCTTTTCAAGGAGAAATTACGGGAGATGCATCTGTTATCTCCAAACTAAGGAATCTTCTTTCCTCAGATTTCCGAGCTAGGTTGGGACGCAGCCGATCCGCTCAATACGGAAGAGTACTAGTATCACTCGAAGCCGCCCAAATATCAGGGGTATCTGATTCCTTATCAGCGGGCAAGTATGTGATGACCTTGCAAAGCCCTTTGATACTCCTCAATGAAAATGGCTATCCAGCCCCAACGGTGACTGTACTCCAAAAGGCACTTTCAGCGATTTTTGGTAACGAGATAACCGTTGAAGAAGGTAGAGTTGCTGCTGCATTCACTTATGTAGAGCAATTCAATGCAATTTGGCAAGCCAAATCAGATAAGATACCAGCATTCAAAGAGGGCAGCTCTTTCCTGATTCATCTGCCTGAAATCAAAAAAGCTCCGACTCAATTGGGTGAATCAGTTGATCAAGGTTTTGGGAGGGTGATGTTTGATCTGTACAAACCAGAAGCGAGGTATGAGCATGAAGTATCGGTCAAGAATCACCAATGCATAGAAGGTAAGACGGACGATACCGTCAACACTTCACATCCTGTGCTGACAAAAATCAAAGAAGCATTTGAGCAAGAACGCGAAGGTCTTGATGTAAAGTCACTCGCTATCAATACTGCTCAAAAGGCAAAACATCTTAATAATCATTTGATTGGTAGAATGGAGCGACTTTTTGAGCACAGCGGGTCAGCTAACGGCATTTTTGAATGGATCAAAGAAACGCACGGCAAACCAGCTGGGGATGCATTGCGAAAAGCGGATTTAGTTGATTACGATCATAAGTTCAATCTCAAACCCCATGATAAGATAGGGAACGACTGGCGGCTGCAAAAGCTGTATTGGACTACCTTCTTTCAAACCCTTCGCAAAAAGAACAAAGCTGATGGCAAACAATAATCGATATCAAGACCGGGTGACGGGCAAGGTCATCTTACTTGCAACCCTAAGCAACGAATCCCCGCTCCTTATCGGACGCGGCGGTGGCGATGCAGTGGACATCGAGGTGATGCGGCTGCCAGATGGCAAGCCCTACATCCCCGCTTCGTCCATTGCAGGCTGCCTAAGGCGCTTTACCAACGGAGAGGACGGCTATTTCTGGGGAAGGACCGGCCGAAAAGACAAAACGGGCAAAAGCGAGCCGGATCCCTTGCAGAGCCATATCCGCTTTGAAGACCTGATACCCGAAGCACCTTACAAGCCTGAAGATGTCGTCATGCGCGATGGGGTCAAGATTGACCACAAAAAGGGCACTGCCGAGGACGGGAAAAAATACGATTACCAAGTGGTAGAGCCGGAGCTGAGCTTTCCCTTCCGCGCCGAAATTACCCTGCGCGCCAGCATGAAAACTGAGTGGGGAACCTTCGTCGAAGGGATCAAAGCGGCCTTGGAAAGCCCGCATTTCCGGATAGGGGCCAATACCAATACGGGTTTTGGCAAGATGACATGCACAGGCTTTCAGGCATTTTACTTCGAGTTCCCTACCCATGCAGACGCATGGTTCGAGTACTTGGAAAATGGCACTATTTCCATCCCTGAAATGCCTTTGGAGGTAGCGGCACAGCAGCTTGGAAAAGGCTCTTTCTCCATCGAAGCGACTTTCCGCCTCAAATCCAGTCTCATGATCGGAGCCTACGGCATCAAAGGCGATGAACCGGATAAGAGCCAACTCAAGAGCCGGGGTCGGCATGTGCTGCCGGGCAAGTCCATCCGGGGAGCCATCCGGCATCGGGCGGTGAAGATTTGGAAAATCATGGGCAAAGACGAGGATACCCTGTTTGAGTTGTTCGGCCATGTCAGCGAAAATGAGAAAACCCAGATTCGCAGCCGTTTACGAATTGAGGAATTTCGTTTTCAGGAAGAAGAAGTAGAGCCGATGGTTCAAAACCGCATCCGCATAGACCGCTTCACGGGCGGCGTGATAGATTGCGAGCTGTTCAATTCAGAACCGGTTTGGACTAAGGGTACAGAACAAATCAAACTGAGTTTCACCATCCTGAAATGTGCAAGCGAAGACGAGAAAAAACTCCTGCTCATGCTACTCAAAGACCTTTGGTTGGAAGACCTGGCCATCGGCGGGGAGAAAAACATTGGTCGTGGCATCCTGACCGGGCAGAGCGCCGAGATCTGGAATAATGGCCAGAAAGTCGCTGCATTCAAACGCAAAGGCGAAGGTCCCGAACTAGAGTTCACGGAAGGGAGTGCCTCAGTCCTTAACGTAATTGTCAACCCTCAAACTGCCAACGCATGAGCCAGCTTCTCACACCTGTGTATGATATTCAACAAATCGCTTCCACTTCCACACCTGTGGCTTGGGAAAGCATAGAAGCCATTGCCCAGAGAATCGGGGAGGGCTACATCATCCTTTGGCAGCACCATGCGATTTCTACCGGGCTTATCGAAGGCGGCAAAATCCACTGGCGCAGTGAAGCGAAGCCCGTTATGGATGATGCCCACCTGCTCAAGATTCGGGCATTCAATGAAGTCCGGGAATACTACTTTTGGCGGAGCAGCGACGGGATGCGTGGCCGCCTACGCAGCGATGAGGACGGCGAAGTCCAAGACTTTTTAGATGCCAAAATGATGCTCCGCAGCGTGGTGGGCAAGCCACTACAAAAGGTAAGACATGATTTGGTGTCCAACCAATTGACACTCATTACCCGCAACTACATCGGCTACGATCGTGATACCTATCAAGCAGGTTATGTAGATAGCCGTTTTGTGGCATTCCAAGCTTTTGAAAAATAACAAGCAACCCTATGAAAACCGCAAAACTAGTTAAGCACGGAAAAGGCTGGCAACTGACAGGCGAAAAGACTCTATCTGTAATTGGCGACTTTGGCCTTACCGATGACATGAACGGCCAGCAAGTTGAATTTGACAACTCGGGTGGGCCGGTTAAGCTCATCCGCTTCAATGGAAAAGATTACACCAAACAACACAACCAACCAAACAATATGGCAAAGCAGTGGGACAACAGGAATCATGGCAGGCCTGGCGGAGGCCGGGGCAGTTATCAGCAACAAGGCAACCGTGGCAATAACTATGGTGGTAGCTGGCAAAAGAATGACCCTGCGCGGGCACCGTACAACTTTGTGCCGCTGAATGAGAAGGTGGTATCTGCTGAGGCAGGGGTGGATTTTGACGCCTTTGCGGAGGGGAGGTTGTCGGGGTATATTGATTTCGAGGTCAAGGCTTTGTCGCCACTTTTTATTAAGGGGCATGATGGGGAGTTTTTTCGTGCCTATCAAAAGCCTTATATACCAGGTAGTTCATTGAGGGGGCTGATAAGGGGTATTGTAGAAATTACTTCCTACTCTGCGCTGACCTTCTTCGACGATAAGGTTCTTTATCGTCGCTCTAATCTTACTGATGATGGCAATCGAGTGTATGCGGGATGGTTAAGATATCAGAATGGGCAATACCTGATTTTTCCAGGTAATGCACAACAGGAAGTAAGGTCGAATATTCGCAATGCATACGAATATATATTTTCTCAGAGGGATTGCACCTTCTCTACCGGGAAGTTTGGAAATCGGCTGACCGTTTGGAAAGTTACGCTCTCGGTAGGTGAAGGCAAGCCGGTACCAAACCCTGTGATTGAAAGCTATCAAGCTGACAATACTAGGAGTGAGCAAACGATTGATTTAGTTAAAGCTGTGCGCAAGGGCTTGATTGTTAATGCACTAGGCGAGAAAATCAACCGCAATACTACTGAAATACCCAAAGAATTGGGAATTCCGGTCTTCTATCGCCTTTCTGAAAACGATGAAGTATGCTCCATTGGCCATGCCAAGTATCACCGAATGCCATATTCCAAATCTATTTCTGATCATATCATCCAGAGTAAACCCGTCAACGGAATTGATTTTGCAACATCCATATTCGGAACAACGGAGAAGGCTGGGAAGATTTACTTCGAAGATGCATCTCTGTTTTCAGATATGAAACTGGAATTGACACAAGCAAAACACCCTAAGATTCTTTCCGCACCCAAGCCTACGACTTACCAGCACTATCTTGACCAACCCAAGGGGGCATCGCAATCCGCTCAGAACAAATGGTCGGATGACGAAGCTCCAATCAGGGGATTCAAAAACTACTGGCATTGCAAGACGAGTAGCGATTCACGAGAACAAAATACATGGATTGAGACAAAAAACGAGATTACGAAAAGCCACCATGAACCAATCAATCCAATGTCGCCTGGAAGTACTTTTGTGGGGAAAATTAGATTTGAGAATCTTACAGCACAAGAGCTTGGGGCGCTTTTGTTTTCATTGGACCTGCCTAAGGGATGTGGTCATAAGTTAGGCTTGGGCAAACCACTTGGCTTAGGGTCAATCCAAATCACCCCTAAACTCACGTTGATAAATCGGCTGGCTCGTTATGCCCAAGTCTTTGATGAGCAAGAGAATTGGTGTACTTCTGAAGAAATCAATGCAGACATGGCTGTATTCAAGAATGCTTTTGCCAAGCACATTGCTGAGAAGACACAGCAGCAGATAAGCGACGCTGATTCCTACTGGGCGAAAGATACTCGAATACAAGAACTCAAGCATTTGCTCACGCTGGAGCAAACAACGGGGAAGGTCTCATGGGAAAACCGTACCCGATATATGCTTATCGAGCACCCAACCTATGACCCCAAAAATGAGTACAAACAGCGTCCCGTCCTCCCCAAACCCTCCGAAGTCATCAACCCCAACACTTACACTAAAGACTAAACTAACATGACCCTCCTCCAACTCCTCAGCAATCAGACGCTCCAAAACCTGCTGCCCATCATCGCGCTCCAACCGGAGCGGGTGCTGTCGGTGGCGAGCAGGGGCGGTTTTTTGAATACATCCGATATGATAAAAAGGGCTTACGACAAGCTCAGGGAGAAACACGGCGATTTGCGTGAGGTCGAATTCTTGCCATACAAGGAAACGGCATCCCAGACGCCTGATGTCCAAGAGGCGCAGGAGGTGGCGCTCAAGTATGCAAATCAATACCCGGATTTGTGCGTCAACTTTACCGGGGCGACCAAAATGATGTCGATCGGGGCTTATCTCGTGGCCAAAGACAAGGGGCTGCCCACCTACTACTGCGATACCCAGTCCGGCTGGATCGTGGCTGGCGGTACGGGGACAGAGCAAGAACAAATCGATATCGGGTCGATTTTCGATAAACTCGATGTAGAGGTCATCCTGGAGGCTTATGGCAAATCCTTGGGCAAACACTGGCGTTCTCAGCCTCGGACTGATGCGGAAATTGCGTTTGGCAAGACGGCATTTTCGCTGGTGCAGGGTCAGCAGTACTACTTCCATCGATTTATCCATAGCGTGAGAAAATCCGCAGAGCCTGGAACGCCTTTGCCCGTGGCGCCGAATGCTGCGGTTGAAGCATTTTTGCACCAAGCGCTTGCTTTAGGCTATCTTGAGCGCAACGCTAGTGGCGCATACATTTTGCCTTTCCGTGAAGTTTACAAAGATGCCAAAGCAAAGAATGACCACAAAGACCACATGCTGGCCCATTTGGATGGCTTCCCTTTCGAGTATTACGTCTATGATCTTGTGAGGCATTCTACGCGCTATGCAGCACCGTTGAGCAATGTCGAACCAGTCGGTGATCCTATTTCCTTTGGGGAGGTGGATATTATTTGTGTTGATAAAAAGGATAAAGGTTTAGCCTGCATTTCTTGCAAAGGGTCAAACCTTGGTGCCCAAAAGCTGGAACACTTGGAGTCTTTTGTTCAGAGGGCTAATACTCTGGGCGGATCTTTTAGCAAGAAAATTCTTTGTGTGGCGAGCGAGTATTTTGGCAAAAAAGGTGGCCCTGACTACAAGCAACTTTTAACAGAGAAGTGTAAGTCCTTGAAAATCGAACTGTTGATTGGTTCTGATATCCGAAAGCATTTTACCGGCTGAGTTCTCAAATCATCGCAGAACGTAGTTTACTCGCCATACTCTTGGAGTATAAACTGCGTGTTTTTTCAATTTTGAACGCACTGCGTTCACATTTCAAAATTTTTAATTTAAAGCCGCTTTTATGCCACGCAAAATCTTCCTTTCCTTCCTCGGCGCCATCCCTTACTTCCCAACCAAATACTATTTGGAAGCTGACCGTAGGGATTTAAGTAATGAAATATATTTCGTGCAGGAGCACCTCATCCGGCAACATCCAGGTATCACGGAAGCTATCACTTTCACCACAGACGATGCACGAAAAAACAATTACGAAAACAGAATAGAGCGTCCGCGTGACCAAGCGCCTATTTATCATGAGGGACAAGGACTGGAAGGAATACTGAAGCAATTGAAAGCAGAGGGGATTTTGAATAAATATAGGTCGGAACACATCCCTAATGGATATTCTGAAGCTGAAATTTGGGAGGTTTTCCAAGTGGTTTATGAACAACTGAATGAAGGAGATATGGTCGTTTTTGACGTGACTTTTGGGTTTCGTTCATTGCCTATGCTGGTAATAGTACTTTTGAACTATGCCAGAACCCTTAAAAATATTCAGGTAGAGGCCATTTACTATGGAAATTACGAGGCCGGCAAGGATGAGAAAACACATAAGACCATGCCACATGTAGAAGCCCCCATACTGCGGTTAGACGCTTTCGTGCATCTGCAGGATTGGACGCATGCTGCGCAATCGTTTATGATTGGCAATGTCATACCCCTAAGTGAAATCACCAAAGAAAAGCACCCTGATTTTAGCCATGAAATCAATGCTTTTGCCAAAGCTATTTTAACTTGTCGGGGTTTGGGGCTTGCCGAGGATGTGAAGATTGACGAACTAAAGACGAGTGTTCGCCAAATGAGTGAACAAAGTGATATTGACGTCGTACTCCAGCCACTACTGAATAAAGTGAGTGCCAAGATTTCTCCTTTTGATTCTGGGCAGTTGTCTAACGGTTTTGCCGCCGTAGACTGGTGCATACAGCATAATATGACACAACAAGGCATTACATTTTTACAGGAGACACTCATTAGTTATATGGTTGAAAAATTTTTAGGCCAAGACTCACTAATCAATATTTATGAGAGAGAATTGGCGGGGTCTGCGTTGCAGCTTTTTCCTTCGAAGAATTGTATGTCTCTGGACCCAATAAAAAATAAATTTTTTGCTCAAAAAACCGATGATGAGAAACGTAATACTATACTGGTCTACGAGGAAATGCGTGAGTTTGTTAAGAACAAAACACCTCTTCGAGACCTGTATAAAGAACTTGTAGGAAAGGATGGATTTCGGAATGATATCAACCATTGCGGCTATAGACGGCCTTATTTGCGGCCAGAAGAACTAAACGAAGCCCTGAGAAACCTTTTTGAGAAAATCAAATCTCTCAACCTCTAACCCATGCTCCTCAACCTCTCCAACCACCCCTCCCCTACCTGGCCCGAAGCCCAGATGCAGACCGCCGTTGAGCGCTACGGCAGCGTGCAGGACATGCCATTCCCCAACATCCCGCCGGATGCTACTGCCGACGAGGTGCGGATGCTGGCTGAGCAGTACGAAGCCAAAATCCGCCAACTCGACCCCGCCGCCGTACACCTCATGGGCGAAATGACCTTCACCTTTGCGTTGGTCAACCGTTTGCAGGCCATCGGTATCCCCTGCATCGCCTCCACCACCGAGCGCATCGCCGAGGAGCGCGGGGGACAAAAAATTGTGACGTTTCGGTTTGTGCGGTTTCGGAATTATTTATAAGCCACGAGTTGCTGGTTTTCGGGTTATGATGCAGAAAAATGTACAATGTTCGATGTACAACCTGCCCTTCAGTAGTTACGCCTGCCTGCCGGCAATACAGGGTTTTACACATTTCTCAAATATCAAAAGCAACGCGGGACTGCGGGACCGGCATTACGGGTTTTAGCGGAGCCGGGTCGAAAAAATCGTTAAAAAGCCGACACTGTATGAGCAAAACCAATACCGGACGCGAAGTACCCAATTCAACAACCTACAATGCCAAGGGTGGAATACAAATACCGGGAGCGAGTTTGTCGGGTTTAGGTTTTTTCGATTCGGCGGAGCGTTAAAAAACCTGTAAAGCCGTGATTTTTGGTCCTTTTCATCCAGGAAAAGGACATGAAAAAATAGTATTAAAACTTGATTGTCAATTAAATAGAACGAAGGTGAGTGGTGTGGGATGCGCCTCCGGGAACTTTCCCCCTTGCTCATAAGTTCATGCGGTGTTCTTTTTGGAAAAGAACTGAACCACCTTATTAACTGACAAATTAAATCCCAAACACATGAACATCACCCCATCCTCACAGGCATTGGTTCCCGCTTCCGCCTCCGACATAGAGCGGATGTTGGAGCTGCAATTTCAGGGCGAATCGCTTAGCGCTGCCGATGCGCGCGCGCTCAGCGTTGTGCAACAAGCCTTGGCACGGCAACAGGAAGAAGAGCGCAAGCTCGCCGTTTTACTGAGCCTTTATGTGCCAAATTTAGGCGTTACGGCCCAATACCGCAGCGATCTGAACCTCTTCACCGGCGAGGCATACACCAGTCTGGCAGGCAACACCTATTTATCCGCTTTACGCCTTGCACCCGGTATTGCCATAAAGAGTGACATCGGTTTCGGTTGGGCAAGAATGTTTCTCAACGGCATTTCCTTGTACAGTACCGACGGCAGGCGCAAACTATTGGCCCGGCGTAACTTCCATTGCTTTTTCTACTCGGAGGAAGCAGAACGCGAGGAGTGCCTTCATCTTGTTGTCAAGGTCATTCTCGATATGCTGTCTGAAGAAGAGAAGCGTCACAGTCGTGACGAAGTAATGCGTTTGGCAGCATCAATCGTGGACTCGGCTTTTAATCGCCATCAGCTCGAAACGCTGGCAAAAAACCTTCCGCGTCAGCTCATTTCAGAGAAATAAAAATTATTCCCCACTTCGGGAACTTTTGAATAACGCAATCCCTTTTTAGAGCAGATTTAAAAAATAAAAAAACTAAACTAAGTTTCTCTAACGTGTAGATCGTAGTAAAATAAAGGCCGTACAGGATAACTGCCACTAATTATCTATTTATTTTCTATTCATCCTGTCAAAACCTTTATTGCTATGAAACACGACAACAACTCCGGCGTTTTTACGCCCACTCCTGAACAGGCGCAGGTATTGCGCGAACTGTACGCATTTGCCGATCCGGCTTTTGCGGCTGATGCATTCGTACTCACCGGCGCTGCCGGCACGGGAAAAACCTCGCTCGTGAAAGCCCTCACGGCTTATCTGCACGGCAGGAACATGCCTTTTCGCATCGCGGCGCCTACGGCGCGGGCGGCGAAGGTGATTGCGGCCAAAACGGGCGCCGATGCGCGTACGCTGCACAGCCTCATCTACCTCGCCGAGCCGCTGCCCAACGGTCCCGGCGTGCGCCTTACCCCCAAGGACAACAAGCTGGAAAGCCCGACCCTGTACATTGTGGACGAAGCGTCCATGATCAGCGACGACACACCCCACTCCGATCTTTTCGTGAGCAGCGAACCGGTGCTGAGCGACTTCGTGCGCTATGTGCGGGCGGGCCATCCGCAGAGCAAAGTGTTGCTGCTGGGCGATGCGTACCAATTGCCGCCCGTGGGCAGCGATCACTCGCCCGCACTCGATCCGGCGTACCTCGCATCCCGACTGGGCTTGCGGGTGCGCGCCGCCGAACTCATGCAGGTGCTCCGGCAGCAATCCGGTTCCGATATCTTAGACACGGCTTGCGCGCTGCGCGAGTGTATCCGTCGCAACGACCGTTTCGGTCGCCTGCCCTGTGCGCGGCTTTCTGCTGCGGCCGATGCAGCGGGCGCGTTTGTGCAGCGGTTCGATCCTGCCCGATTGGATGCTGTGGCGATCATCGCTTATACCAACAACGACGTGGGCCGCCTCAATGCACAGGTGCGCAAACAATTGGGATTGGACGGTGCGCCGCTGTGTGCCGGCGATGTAGTGGTGCTTGACGCCAACCGCTGGAATCGCGCAAACCCGTTGTTTAAAGGCGAAACCGGTGTGGTGACGCAAGTGGGCGGGTTCAAAGCGTTTGCAGGGCTGCGCTTTCAGCAGGTGGATGTAATGTTTGGCAGTGACATCCCGGTGAGCGCTCTGTGTCTGCTCGACACGCTCGAATCGGTGAACGGCGCGCTCGACCGCAAAGCGGAGAACCTGCTCTACTCGGAAGCCATGCGCACCAACGTCGTTTTCCGGCGCTCGAAAGACCCCGCCGACGACCCGCACCTCAGCGCGCTGCGCCTGCGATACGGCTACGCCCTCACCGGCCACAAAGCACAGGGCGGCGAGTGGGATTGCGTGCTGCTGCACCCCTACTTGCGCGCCGACGATTACCGATGGCTCTACACCGCCGTGACCCGCGCCCGCAGCGAACTCATTACCTGGGATCAGTACGCCCGCCCGGCAAGTGCCGGCACGTCCCGTCATTTTTTTCCTAACCCTCAAAAACTACCCTTATGACTGCTGTACCCGACATCCGCGAAAATGCCATGACCCTGCGCCGCGCCCGCCGCTATGCCGACGCCCTGCCCCTGTACCGGCAGATGTGGGAACACAACCGCGCCGAATGCACCCTCTGGGACGGCTGGGGCTATGCCTTGTGCCTGAAACAAACCGGACACCTGAGCGAGGCGCTTGATATGTGCCGCAAGCTGTACCGGCACGACCCGGCCTTTGCGCCGGCCCGCAGCCTCTACGCCTGGTGTGTATTCCTCAGCGCCATGACCGGCCCGGCAGCCGCCGACGACGAAGCCGGAATGCTGAAAGCCGCACAGGGCATTGTGCAATTGTGCGACCCGAAAGACGCGCAATCGCCGCTGGCGCCGGCCATGCTGAAAGTAGCCGCGTACTACCTCCAACGGGCATCGCCGAACCCGGAACAAGCGTTGGAATGGCTGGCCCGGCTCGACCCGGCGCTGCTGAGCGCGGAGGTACGCGCCGTTGCTACCCCGGATGGCAAACAGATGGAACAGGCATCGCAGCAGGAGCAGTTTTTCAGCCTCCGCATCAAAGCGTTGTTTTTGCAGGGCTGCAACACTGAATGTGCGCTGTGCTGTCGCGAAGCGCTGGCCACGCTGACGGCATTTCACTACGACAACCACTTGTGGTTCCGGCGCTATCTGGCGCAAAGCCTGCTGCGCACCGAACAACCGCAGGAAGCCCGCGAACTATACGCCTACATCCTGCCGCGCCGCCGGGAGTGGTTTTTGCTCAAAGAAGCCGGCGACGTGTGCGCTGCGCTCGGTGAGGACAAAATGGCCGCCTATTTCCACTTCTCGGCTGCGGCGGAGTGTCGCGACCCCGATAAGGCCGTGCGCCTGCTGGAATTGCTGGCCGCTCGTTTTTTAAAAACAGACGAACGGGACAGCGCCAAACGGCATCTCATCGCGGCTGCCCGCATCCGAACGGATCGCGGCTGGAAACTGCCGCACAGCTTGCTGGCGCAGGCGCACGACTGCGATGTGGATGTGGAGGGTTTGCCGAAAGGCAGCATCCGCAATGACTGGAACGAATTGCGCCGCTTATGGCAGCAGGCCTTAGACCGGATTTTGCCGCCGATGACGGGCCGCATCACGCGTATGTTGCCGGGCAACAAAGCCGGTTTTGTGCAGGCCGACAACGGACAAGGGCCGTTCTTTTTTCACGCCGCGCAGTTCAACGGCCGTCGGGAACAACTCGCCGAGGGCCTCGCCGTGTGTTTCCGGGTGGAAAGCGGCTATGATGCCAAAAAGGACAAGGTGACGCCGAACGCGGTGGGGGTGCGGGTGGTGCATAATGTTCAATGACCAATGACCAATGTTCAATGACCAATTTGCCGCACTTGAAAATTGTACATTGTACATTGAACATTGTACATTTTTTGAAAATGATCAAAAAACTAAAAACCCAAATAAACATGCATCTCATCATCAATCAACGCGGGGCTGTGCTGAAGGTAAAGGACGGCCAGTTTTTGGTGCGAACGCCGGAGAGCGAACGCGCCGTGCCGCCGGGCAAGGTGGACGCCATTTTCCTCAACCGGAGCACCCGGCTCACCTCGGAATCGGTGGCGCTGGCCGTGCAATGCGGCATTGACCTCGTGTTTGTGGATCGGGGCGGGCAGCCGTTTGCGCGGGTGTGGAGTCCGCGATTCGGGTCTGTGTCGGTGATTCGCAAAAACCAATTGGCGTTTAGCCGTTCGGCGGAAGCCGTGCATTGGGCCAAAGAACTCATCCTGACCAAAATGGACAATCAGAGCGCCCTCTTGCTGAGTCTCAACGCCGGCGCACCCGGCGAAGAACGCCTCATCGGCGAAGCCACGGCGGGCATTGCCGAATTCCAGGCCAAGGTGCGCGCCATGGAACCCGCCGCTACCGTACACGAGGCCGCGCCCCGGCTGCGCGCCTGGGAAGGCGGCGCTTCACGCCTGTACTTCACCTGCATCAGCCGATTGCTGCCCGAACCGTACCGATTTCAGGGCCGCAGCCGGCAGCCGGCGGAAGACATGTTTAACTGCTTGCTCAACTACGCTTACGGCATCCTGTACAACGACATCGAAAGCGCGCTCATCCGATCGGGCATTGACCCGTACATCGGCATCATGCACCGCGACGAGTACAACCGCCCCGTGCTGGTATATGACGTCATTGAGCGGTTCCGCATCTGGGCCGACTATGTGGCCGCCGACCTCTGTCGCCAAAAGGTCGTCTTTCGCGAGTTCTTCGACGTGGAAAACGATTCCTGGTGGCTCAACGATCAGGGCAAGCGCATCCTCATTCAGTCCATGAACGACTACATGGACGAGGTGGTGCCTATCGAGCGCCTCAACCGCTCGCGCCGCAACCACATTGACAAGTACGCCGAACGGTTTGCCGCTTTTCTCAAAACCTTTGAGCCGGCAGTTTGAAATGTTCAATGACCAATGACCAATATTCAAGTTGCCGCACTTTGTACATTTCGCCGCACTTGTACATTGAGAATTGTACATTGTACATTTCATCCGCACTTGTACATTGTAAATTGAACATTGTAAATTGTAAATTTCAAAAAAAACAACTATGAAAAACGCAACCCTCTCTTTTGGCGACAACCTGCTCGCTTCCGGCACGGACAGTCTCCGGCTGATTTCGGAACCCGAACTGCACCGCAGCATCGCGCAGCCTGCGGCAGGGCTGGCCGACCTGTGCGCTCAACTGCGCAAGGTGTATGCCATCAATCGCGATTCGTACAACCACCTCAAGAAAAAGCTGCCTTTTTTCTGCGGTTCGGTGTTTCGCGACAATCACCGCAAGCTCGAACACTTCGACGAGGCCCGCTTTATGGTGCTCGATCTGGACTACTGTTTTCGGGATACCGGACAGTTTGCGGAGTTGAAAAACCGCCTGGCGGCAGATGAGCGCGTGATGCTGCTTTTTGAATCGCCGGGCGGGCAGGGCCTCAAGCTCGTATTTGCATTGCAGACGCCGTTGCGCTCTACCAAGCAATTTAGCGACAGCTACAAAGCGTTTGCCCGCGAGTTTGCCGCGCTGCACGGCGTGGAGGATTTTGTGGATTTCCGCACCGCCGACGCTACCCGCGTGTGTTTTCTGAGCGCCGACCCCGATGCGCGCTACAACCCGCTGTGCCTCGAAGTGGATGCCGCGGCTTACCTGTCGCCCTACGATGCGCCGGCACAGGAACTGCCTACCGCGCCCGCTCCGCCGCCACCCGGCCCTGCAGCCGCGTCTGCTCCCGCACTGGTGCTCGAACCGGCGCGCGCCGACGGCCTCGACCCTTCGGTGTACCGGGAGATCTTGCGAAAGCTCAATCCCGGCGCCCGCCCGCTGCGGCCGCCCAAAGACTACATCGTGCCCGAAACGCTGGAGCGCGTGGTGGAGCCGGTGAATCGCGTACTGGCTGAGTTTGACCTCAAAGTGCGCGAGGTGCTCAGCATCAACTACGGCAAAAAATGGGTGGTGGAACACGGCATTGCCTGGGGCGAGGTGAACCTCTTCTACGGCAAAAACGGCTTCTCGGTGGTGAAAAGCCCCAAGCGCGGCGCCAACCCCGGCCTCAACGACCTACTGGCCGAACTCATCACGCAGGCAGTTTCAAAACTTCAAAACCCCGCACTCGACTATGGCCCGGAAGAAGCAACGCAAGTGGAGTTTTCCTGAAGCGCTCGCACTGCTGCGGCGCGCCGGCGTACAGAGTATGGCCCTGCGACGGCCGGCGCCCTATCGCGACGACCCGGACCTGCCCTCCGTGACCGAGCGGGTGCAGCGCATCCTCGATTTTTTGGAACAAGCTCACAGCAAAAAAGCAACCGATATGTTTTGTTTTATCATGTACGACATCACCGACAACAAAATACGCAACTACCTCGCCAAGTACCTGCTGCGGCAAGGCTGCATGCGGGTGCAGAAAAGCGTATTTCTGGCGCAGCTCAAGCGCAACAAATACCGGGAAATGGCGCAGACCCTGGCCGAAGTGAACGACCTGTACGACAACAACGACAGCATCTTCATGGTGCCCGTCGGCGAGAGCGACCTGCTGGCCATGAGCATGATAGGCCGCAACGTGGACTACTCCCTCGTGGTGGAAAACCCCGGTACGCTTTTTATTTAAAAAAATCGGGGTAAAGCATTGGCCGACAACCTGTTTTGGCGTAACTTGGCCACTGAAAAACGCAGTAAAAAATGAGTGGAACCAAGCACAGAAATATACTTACCTTTGCGGCCCCTACCGGCGTACCGTGTTGGTATTGTTGGAAACGCGGCAACACGGTGTTGGGGAGTGCTAAATGGCAGGTGTTGAGCCGCTTGCAAGCAACTGCGATCAGAAAGGCAATCCATTAAAAGAAGGATTAAGACCAGTATTGACATCAATACACTTTGCGTTTCGGTTGTTTGGATCAGAAAGGCAATCCATTAAAAGAAGGATTAAGACATCATCCTCATCTCCTTCATCGGTGTCATCGTCATCTATCAGAAAGGCAATCCATTAAAAGAAGGATTAAGACAATAGTACATGTTTAAAATGAATGAATAAATGAATGTATCAGAAAGGCAATCCATTAAAAGAAGGATTAAGACCTTCTATTAATTCCATGTTTATGTGGTTTTAAAATAGTGATCAGAAAGGCAATCCATTAAAAGAAGGATTAAGACATCAAAAACGGTTTCGGTTTCGTCCTCAAGGTCTTCTTATCAGAAAGGCAATCCATTAAAAGAAGGATTAAGACAGCATCAGTTACACCAGTGTTGGTGTCATTGGAAAAAAATCAGAAAGGCAATCCATTAAAAGAAGGATTAAGACATGTTGTAAGATAAATCTACACATACATTAGTTGTCAATCAGAAAGGCAATCCATTAAAAGAAGGATTAAGACCATATAGCCAACTATATTGACTATTGGATTTCGATTGTATCAGAAAGGCAATCCATTAAAAGAAGGATTAAGACTGCCTATGCGTTGCGGCTGTTTAAAATTTTACAATCAGAAAGGCAATCCATTAAAAGAAGGATTAAGACTGCAGCATAAAGAATGTAACACCAGTCTCTGCTCCATCAGAAAGGCAATCCATTAAAAGAAGGATTAAGACACATGGTGCGGATAAAATTGAGAGATTTCTCGGTAGATCAGAAAGGCAATCCATTAAAAGAAGGATTAAGACCCTATGTCCTCAATGGCTGTTATCAGAAAGGCAAATCAGAAAGGCAATCCATTAAAAGAAGGATTAAGACCTGGTCAGCAGTCCAAGAACGGGACACTGCGCCACGATCAGAAAGGCAATCCATTAAAAGAAGGATTAAGACCAGGTTCCGGTACTATGGACACTGTACTTTCTTATTATCAGAAAGGCAATCCATTAAAAGAAGGATTAAGACGGGTTCGTTAACCTCGAAAGAATCGAGGTCGAACGATCAGAAAGGCAATCCATTAAAAGAAGGATTAAGACTCATAATTAAACTTGTTTGTGGTTAAGAAAAAAATTCTATCAGAAAGGCAATCCATTAAAAGAAGGATTAAGACTAAGAAAAAAATTCTCACTTCTCAATGCAGAACGTATCAGAAAGGCAATCCATTAAAAGAAGGATTAAGACGCATAGCTTCAGCCCTGTCCCGTACCCATCTAACGTATCAGAAAGGCAATCCATTAAAAGAAGGATTAAGACTTTTAGTTAAAAACTTCTTCCTCTTCCTTCTTGGCCGATCAGAAAGGCAATCCATTAAAAGAAGGATTAAGACCAAAGGCTCTTGGTTCGTTAACCTCAAAACTATTGAGGATCAGAAAGGCAATCCATTAAAAGAAGGATTAAGACAGTTGGAACCAAAGGTTCCAGTTGGGCCGTAAGTAGATCAGAAAGGCAATCCATTAAAAGAAGGATTAAGACCCTTCACCCCGCACGTGGTGGGGTGCGTAGTAGATTTATCAGAAAGGCAATCCATTAAAAGAAGGATTAAGACTGGGCGATTGTCTCGCCCTCAATTTTCACAAGCACTCATCAGAAAGGCAATCCATTAAAAGAAGGATTAAGACTCACCTTTGTCAGAGACAAAGGTCCTTGGCTCGTTAAATCAGAAAGGCAATCCATTAAAAGAAGGATTAAGACATTCTCTTTTCCCGCCTTACGACGGCTTTACCCTATCAGAAAGGCAATCCATTAAAAGAAGGATTAAGACTTCGGTGTTCCAGAACGAGCCGACCTCATAGGTCCGGATCAGAAAGGCAATCCATTAAAAGAAGGATTAAGACCACCCAAGTTGGAACCAAAGGTTCCAGTTGGGCCGTAATCAGAAAGGCAATCCATTAAAAGAAGGATTAAGACCCCTCTACTACGGGGCGAAGCATCTCTAACAATGCATCAGAAAGGCAATCCATTAAAAGAAGGATTAAGACAGGTTCCAATTGGGCCGTAAGTAGAGGGCTATCGCAGCATCAGAAAGGCAATCCATTAAAAGAAGGATTAAGACAGGTTCAAGTTGGGCAGTAAGTAGAGGGCTATCGCAGATCAGAAAGGCAATCCATTAAAAGAAGGATTAAGACAAGGCATCCTTCACCTTGTTCTGCCCATCGGCAGACAAGATCAGAAAGGCAATCCATTAAAAGAAGGATTAAGACCTAAACTAAGAAGAAGTTTAGTTAAAAACTTCTTCTTTATCAGAAAGGCAATCCATTAAAAGAAGGATTAAGACGAAGCCCGGAGGCCGCCCAGGATTTCAAATGGAGGTATCAGAAAGGCAATCCATTAAAAGAAGGATTAAGACCGGCAATACTTGTTCTAAAGTCATCCGAAAGTATTATCAGAAAGGCAATCCATTAAAAGAAGGATTAAGACCCACTTTGCCGTGTGCTTTCGCACTTTTGTGGGTTACTATCAGAAAGGCAATCCATTAAAAGAAGGATTAAGACTTTTATATTTATTGTGATCTTCCAAAAAAGTGCGCATCAGAAAGGCAATCCATTAAAAGAAGGATTAAGACACTCTGGGTGCAATTCGACGGGTACCCCGTCATTGGATCAGAAAGGCAATCCATTAAAAGAAGGATTAAGACGGTGCAACTCGACGGGTACTCCGTCGTTGACCGGGACGAATCAGAAAGGCAATCCATTAAAAGAAGGATTAAGACGAAGCGACATTCTCCCAGACGGCGAGACCTCTTAAAGAATCAGAAAGGCAATCCATTAAAAGAAGGATTAAGACAGTGACGTGGCAAGAACTTGCCTATTTTAAATTTACCCATCAGAAAGGCAATCCATTAAAAGAAGGATTAAGACTGCGGTAACGAGTCCACTCTTCATCTACATAGGGGAGGTATCAGAAAGGCAATCCATTAAAAGAAGGATTAAGACCGCGTGCTGAGCTTTTCTAGGAGGTGTCGGACTCCCTATCAGAAAGGCAATCCATTAAAAGAAGGATTAAGACTTTTCAGGGAAAGTGTAGTAAACTTTCCCCAGACCGAATCAGAAAGGCAATCCATTAAAAGAAGGATTAAGACGCCGGGACGAAGCCCGGTAACACTTGTT
>JAHBTW010000022.1 GCA_019638385.1 Saprospiraceae bacterium
TCATGAATTATATCTGAAATTTTTCATCCACAACTACAATTTATCACTCGTTTCTTGACACTGCCAAATCTCTTATGTCTCTCCAACTTTTTCTAAGTCCTATGCACAAAACCTCCCGGCGCGAGGTATAACTGCTGCAGGAGGGGCGTTCCAAGGTGTCTATAGAATTTGCGCAGAGCGGCGTTAACCCTTCGTTAACCAAAATTGCCGAGCCGTTAACAGGCGTCCGGCCGCGGATGCACTACCTTTGCTCCGCAATTCATTGTTTAACTATCAAAAATCATAAACGACATGTTCAAAATTGTTAAAATTGCCCTGCCGCTTGTATTGGCTGCCGGCGTATTTGTATCCTGCCAAAACGCCAACAAAGACGTGCGTCAGGAAGCCCGTCAAAGCATTGAAGGCACTTCGGCTGTTCAGCCGCAAAGCCCTAACCCGATGGACCCGGGCGCTACTGCCGACGCCAATCCGATTCCCACCGGCCCGACTACTGAAATCGCTTTCACCGAAACGGAATTCGACTTCGGCACGGTGAAAGACGGCGAAAAAGTGAGCCACACTTACAAGTTTAAGAACACCGGCAAAGAGCCGCTCGTGATCTCCAACGCACAAGGTAGCTGCGGTTGCACCGTGCCCAAGTGGCCCCGCGACCCCATCGCTCCGGGCAAAAGCGGCGAGATCGTAGTAGAATTTGACAGCAAAGGCAAAGCCGGCGACCGCAACCAAAAAGTGACGC
The DNA here is from genome assembly GCA_019638385.1 of Saprospiraceae bacterium. Lineage (GTDB taxonomy): Bacteria > Bacteroidota > Bacteroidia > Chitinophagales > Saprospiraceae > UBA2329. The sequence continues at coordinate 737 of JAHBTW010000022.1, forward strand.
TGACCGCGAACACCAACCCGCCGCAGACCTTCCTCACGCTGAAAGGCAAAGTGCTCGGCGACCCGAACGCACCGGCGCAGGAAGCTCCGCCGATTCAGATCAATCAGTAAGTAGTTTTGAGGGGATAAAACCTCCCGAAAAACGATACAAACCCTGCCCCGGCAGGCGAAGGAGATGCGAAGTGCGACAAAGATTTTTTGTCGTAACTTCGCATCTCCTTTTTAATTTCTGTGCTACCGCCCGGCGGATTTGTATAGAAAAACCCAATGCCAATGACCTACAACCAAGAGGAACAACGCGCACTTTTTGCCTTGTCGCAGCAATACTTGCGCGGCGAATATCCTGCTGATGACCGCCTGCGCCTCAGCGAATTGCAACGCCTCATTTTGTACCACGAGCACCGCTACTATGTGCTCAACGACCCCGTGCTGAGCGATTTCGAATACGATACGCTCTACAAACAGCTCGAAGCCATAGAGGCAGAACACCCCGATTGGGTAAGTCCCGCTTCGCCCACGCAACGGGTTTCTGCCGATCTCAGCGCCGATTTCAAGCCGGTAGAGCATCTCCTGCCCATGTTGTCGCTGGGCAATTCGTACAATGAAGCCGACCTTTTTGAATTTGATACCCAAATCAAAAAACTGCTCGGCTTGCCGGCCGATGAAGACGTGGCGTACGCCGTGGAGCCTAAGTTTGACGGCAGCAGCATTAGTTTGGTGTATGAAAACGACCGCCTCCTGCGCGCCGCTACGCGCGGCAACGGCGCCGTCGGCGAAGACATCAGTTCCAATGCGCGCGTTATTCGCAGCATTCCGCTCGAAGCGGCCTTTTCCCGGTACGACATCCGGCGGGCAGAATTGCGCGGCGAGGTGCTCATTCGCAAAGACAGTTTCAAAAAAATAAATGAAGAACGCGCACGGGAGGACCTGACCCTCTTTGCCAACCCGCGCAATACGGCAGCCGGCGGCCTGCGCATGAAAGACCCCAAAGAAACGGCCCGCCGGGGCCTGGAGGCCTTCATCTACCAAATCGGCTTCGCCGAAGACGCGCAGGGCGCCGATGCCATGGCCCGCTTTACTACCCACTACGAGAGTCTGGACTTTCTCGGCGCATTGGGTTTTAAAACCCCGACCATTGAGCGCAAGCTGTGCCGCAACATCGCGGAGGTAGTCGCCTTTTGCCAGGAATGGCAGCAAAAACGCGAGGACTATCCCTACGAGATTGACGGCATGGTGGTAAAACTCAACCGGCGCGACTGGCAGGAACGCTGCGGCTACACGAGCCATCATCCGCGCTGGGCCATCGCTTTCAAGTTTCAGGCCAAACAAGCCACTGCCCGGCTGCTGCAAGTGGAATATCAGGTGGGCAAAATCGGCTCCATCACGCCGGTGGCCAAGCTGGAACCGGTGCAGTTGGCCGGCGTCACGGTGTCCTCCGTTTCGCTGCACAACGAGGATTTTATCCTCAGCAAAGACCTTCGCATCGGCGACCATGTACTCGTGGAGCGCGCCGGCGATGTGATTCCCTACATCGTAAAACCGCTGACCGAATTGCGCGACGGTACGGAGCAGCCGGTGCTGTTCCCGCGCGTGTGCCCCATCAACGATACGGAAACGCCGGTGGAGCTGGTGCGCGCTGAAGGCGAATCGGCCTGGCGCTGCCCCCGCTGTGTGTGCGGCGCGCAGGACCTGGAGCGCATCGTTTTCCATGTGTCCAAAAACGCAATGGACATTGACGGCATGGGGCGCTCCATCGTGGAACGTTTTTACCAGCTCGGCTGGGTGCGCAGCATCGCCGATGTATATCGGTTGGATTATGAGCGCATGGCGCAATTGGAGGGCTTCGGCCAAAAATCGGCTGCCAACCTCCGCGCCGCTGTGGACAAAGCAAAGCAAAACCCCATTCATCGCCTGCTCCACAGCCTGAGCATCCATCACCTCGGCCAAACCGTGTCGAAGCTCATCGCCGCCGAAGTGGATCATGTACTCGACCTGCGAAACTGGACACTGGAGCATTTCACCAACATCAAAGACGTGGGGCCGGTAGTGGCGGAAAACGTCATCGCCTTCTTCGCCGAACCGCGCAACATCCGCCTGCTGGAGGAAATGGAACAACTCGGCGTAAACCTCCGCCAAACCGACGACGACCGCCCCCGCGCCGCTTCCGGCGATGGGCCGTTGGCCGGAAAAACCATCCTTTTCACAGGCACCCTCCAAACCATGGGCCGCAAAGAAGCGCAGGCGCGGGCCGAAGCCGCCGGCGCCAAAAACCTCAGCGGCATCAGCGCCCATCTCAACATATTGGTGGCCGGCGCCGAAGCCGGCTCCAAACTAAAAAAAGCGCAGGCCGTCGGTACCATCCAAATCCTGAGCGAGGAGGAATTTTTGGAATTGGTGAATGGGTAGGGAGGAACGCGATGGTGAAATGGCAACGGTATCGGTATTGGTAATGGTAGAGACGCAATCCATTGCGTCTCTACCATTACCGTTACATTACCCTTACCTTCACTTCAACACCACTTTCACTACGCCCGTTTGTCCGGCAGCAGTCTGTACCTGTGCCAGATACATGCCCGGCGGCAGTTGCCTGCTTTGGATAGAGACCGGATACTCCTGAGCTTCTGTGCTTTGTACGAGGCGGCCCTGCATGTCCCACAGCCGAACTCGAAGCGGAAATATCGGATGCGCAAACCCGGCGAGGCTCAGATGGAAGAAGTCATGCGCCGGATTAGGTGAAGCAATAAGTGCGGGCTTTTCAACGCTCGGCGACACAAGCTCCCGCGTGGAGGTAACGATTTGCACCTCGCCGCAGCCCGGCTCCAAACACCCCATACTATCCAACTTGACCAGCCATACGTTGGGGTTGTTCACTGCCGGTGTATGATTGGGAAAGGTGTCCTGATACAGCCCTGTGAATACCAACATGCCATCGGGTTCTTCTACTACGTCATAAAAAATGGAAGACTTCATGGGGGAGCGTATATCGGCGATGTAACGCTGCCAGCGCATCTCCCCTTGAGCCGACATGCGGAAGATCCAGCCACAATAGCCAAGCTCCTGTGCTCGCTGGTCAATATACCCCATGCCGATAAGATCACCGTTGGCGGCGCGGCGGATGTTGAATATTTCTCGAAATATATCCGCAGGAAAATCATAGCGGTTTACCAGTTCCCCTTCACCATCGAACCACAATACCGATGGAGGAAAAGGAATGAGACTGTCTAATTCGTACCAAAGGTCGCGTGCCCAGGTTGCAACTATCAGCTCTTCATCTGCTTCAACGACTATGGTGTGTGCGCCCCATATTGACTCCGAGTGAGTGCGGGTCCACAAGGGATTGCCGATGGAATCGGTGCGGGTAAGGGTGAGATCATGCTCGTCACAAATACCGGCAGTATTGTCACAAGAGACGCGGGGGAGTAATAAATCTCCACCGGATAACTCAATCATTGAACGAACTCCTTGATGAGTGAAATCAGGGCCTAAAAAACGCTCCCACAACAATTCCATATCCGGTGTCCATTTTTGAAGCCAGACTTTTTCAGATGAAAAGCTTCGTGAGTTATACATAATCAAGTTTCCATCAGAGGCTACCGTTAATCCACCTGTAAAATCAGGGCCGGGTGGGCCTTGAATAAGAAATGATAAGGAATCTCCAGACATAGGATCAAACTCCATTAAAAATACTTGGCGATCGTTTCCTGGAATAATTATACCGCCACTCATAAAATGACGGTTTCCGATGTATGCCATTCCGGCGCGTGATCTCGGCTCCCAATTATAAGGAAAGGCGTGATATTGTTTTTTATTTAAGACATTACCATCAAAATCAACTCTGAGAAAACCGAAACAATTCACGCTGTTATTTATACATCTAGAACCGACAACTATAAGATAACCATCTTCAAGTCTTTTAATTTGAATTCCGGTATCTGCATCATTATCCATATCAATGGTGGTCATGAAAGTATTTTGCCCGTAAACGATTGTCGCGAATAGAATAAACATCCCCAAAATTGCCTGTATTCTGATCATGGCCGTTGAGTTTTAAGAAAAGCATGTTGCGAGGAGCCGCAGAGGGCTCTCGCAACATGCCTAAGCCTGTTAAAAATAATGAAACTACCGTTTTACAACTTTGCTTTGATGGCGCAGTTGATGCTGCATTTCTATGCAAAGCGCATAGATTCCAGGGGGCAGGGCGCTTATATCTATTTCTACATTGTGTACTGCATCTGCGGCCAGAGGAATTGCAAGTTGTAACCGACCCAGCAAATCATACAAGTAGATATATCCTGTTCCATCCCAACTTCCCGGAAGGGAAACGAAGAGTTTATCCTCAGTTGGGTTGGGAAATATCAGCGGTTGCGGTGCTTCAACAGAAGCGGCCGGCAATACCGGAGGTGAAGCAAGTGCTTGTGCCGGCAATTCAAATTGCTCCAAATCAAAAGTGTATCCTTCAAGAAAAGAGAGCAACGCCCTTGCGTGTCCTCGTTCGGGCGATTGGCTGTACGCGACCACTTTCAGGGTTTCTCTTTCATTTTCAGAAAGTGCATACCCTTCCTCACTTTGCAATCTGGCCAAATTGATTTGTTGTACGGCATAAAAATCCTCGTCGTATTTATTGACCACTGGGATAGCCGACAGCGCTGTATCTGCGCGAGCATAGAGGTTTCGGTGCAAAAACAAGCCGTAGGCCAAGCGCAATGCTTCCCGGTTGTTTTCGCTATGAAGCACCTGTATGGCATCTTCCAATGAGCCGCCTTCCATAGCATTCGTGAGAAACCAGTCAATGATCTTATTTTTGAGGTAATATTGCCCGGCCCACGCTGCTTTAAGTTCCATGTCTTGCGGATAAGTTGCCATTTGCGATGCTAAGTATGCCGCACTATTTTTTGCAGTCAGGTACTCCCCTGTATTGTTATTGTTATCCAAAAAATTCCAACCACGCCAATCATCGACAAAGCCGTTGCCGTCATTATCCACGCCATTGCCGGTGGAAGGGTTAAATGGTGTCTGCCAGGCATCTTCTCCCGGATTGAGATATATTACTCCGTCCAGATCGGGATGTTCCCATTCAATGCCGGTATCAAGGACTGCAACGACGATGTTGCTACTGCCAGTGGTAATGTCCCATGCTGCGTCTGCCATGATCTTGTTGAGATGCCATTGATCGGGGAAAAGTGGATCATTGGGCGTGCTGAGCAAATGCCCCATATAGTTGTATTGCAATATTTCCACCAGAGCCGATTTTTGTAAGCGATCATGAACGGAGGTAATGTCATGCAGTGGTGCAATCTCGTAATCAATGAACCCGGTAATGGCCTGTCGTAGCTTTTTGAGCCGATGCGTTGCTTCAAATGAGACAATATCTTGCTCGGATGCCCCTGATTTGAATTTTAGGGTCAGAACTTTATTGTCCATTTTTGTCCCCCCCCCGAACTATTGTTTGGGAATGGGCAGGAGTGAAATGCCACAGGGTTGCTGCGCAAATCAGGAAGAAAAAGTGGAATACAGTCTTCATACAAAGATATTTGAGGTGAAAAAAATACTACGGGATTTGATGGATTTAATTCACTAAATTTTGACATCCCGATAAAAGTAGGGAGAATAAATTTATTTCGATTTTTTTTAACATTTAAATTGGGGCAGCGCATGTTTTTGGAGAATCTCGGCTAAAAAAAGCGCAGGCCGTCGGCACGATCCAAATCCTGAGCGAGGAAGAATTTTTGGAATTGGTGAATGGGTAGGGTGGAACGCGACGGTGAAATGGGTGCGGGGTATTGGTAATCGGCGTTACCGATGTTTTCGTTAAGCCTGTCGGGATATCAATATTTTATTACTTTTGCGCGTCCATTAACCAGACTTATTCAAAACCTGGCGCTCCATGAATCTTTTTAAAATTGCAACCAACTTGACCGGCTTGGTCGTTTTTGCCATTTCGGCCACAGTCTATTATTACTCAGTAGAATCCACCGGCAGTTTGTGGGATTGCGGCGAGTTTATCCTCGGCGCGTACAAACTTCAGGTCGTTCACCCGCCCGGCGCGCCGGTGTTCATGCTCGTCGGTCGCCTGTTCACTTGGGTAGCGGATATTTTTTCTGACAACCCATCTGACATTGCGTTAGCCGTCAACATGATGTCGGGTTTGTGCAGCGCTTTGGCAGCCATGTTTGTCGCTTGGACGACCATGATATTCGGCAAACTCGCACTGACGGAAAGCCGGGAGGCCGATACCGACCTGGGGCAAACCATTGCACTCATGGCGGCCGGTGTGGCAGCCGGTTTGGTGACGGCGTTCAGCACCTCCATTTGGTTTTCGGCAGTCGAAGGCGAGGTATATGCTATGTCCACATTCTTTACGGCGCTCACGCTGTGGGCCATGGTAAAATGGTACCACCTGCCCGATTCGCCGCAAGCCGACCGCTGGGTATTGTTTGCTGTTTATTCGGCAGGTTTGTCTATGGGAGTTCACTTGCTGAGTTTGCTGACCTTCCCGGCATTGGCCATGTTGTATTATTTCAAAAAATATAAGGAGCACAACTTCGTAGGCATAGCGATAGCAGCCTTTATCGGTGTGGTGTTCATTGTCGGGGTACAGGCATTTGTCATTGTGGGCGTGCCCAGCTTGTGGGGCGCTTTTGACCTCATGCTGGTCAATGGCTTGGGGCTTCCTTTCCACAGCGGGCTGGTACCGATGTTGCTCGTCGTAGTCGGGTACATTGTCTTACTCACGCTCATCCTTCAGGAAAAAATTACGTCTAAGACGCCCATGTATATCTTTTCCGCCGCGATGTTTTTGTCTGCATTGATCTGTTCTGCCGGGTATTCGGAGTTCAGCGGCGGCAAATATTTGTGGTTGGGCGCCTTTTTGGTATTGGGTACTGCTTTATTTCAAAACCAACTGGTACAGCGCCGCCGCGATACGCAAATGGTGCTGATGGGCGCCGCGTTGGTCATTTCTGCATTTTCTACCATTGGAGTGGTGGTCATTCGATCGAATGCCCAACCGCCGCTGAATATGAACGCGCCTTCCGATGCCACCCGCCTCATTCCTTACCTCAACAGGGAACAATACGGCGAGCGCGCACTGCTCAAAGGCCCTCACTTTGCCGCCAGCCCCGACCCTGCTAAATCGAAATACGAGCCGCGCTACGGCCCGGTGGGCAAGCGCTACGAACTCATTGAAGAAAAAATCACTTACGGGTTCAAGTCCTCCGATCAGATGTTGTTCCCGCGTATGGGCGACTTCATGGGCGACCGCAAAAACCTGTACATGGCTTGGATCGGCCTCGATCCGGAAAAGCCGCTGCCGCCCGGCAGGCCCAATCAGGCCGACAACATCAGCTTTATGTGGAACTACCAGTTGGGCTGGATGTACTGGCGGTATTTTATGTGGAATTTCTCCGGTCGCCAAAACGGCGAACAAGGCTACTTCCCCAGCGATAAATCGAGCGGCAACTGGCTCTCCGGCATCAACGCGATAGACAACAGCCGCCTGTACGATCAGACGACCATAACAGAGACGATGCGCAACGACAAGTCGCGCAACCGCTACTATATGATCCCCTTTTTCCTCGGCCTCATCGGATTGTTTTACCACCTGCTGCGACGCCCGCAGGAGGGCCTGGCGCTGCTCGCCATGTTCATCATCACGGGTATCGGCATTATCATTTATTCCAACCAGCCGCCCAACGAGCCGCGAGAGCGCGATTATGTGTTCGTAGGCTCCTTCTTTACTTATGCCATCTGGGTGGGCATGGCGGCCGTAGCGATATATGATCTGATGTGCCGGCGATTTAAGTTGCCCGGATTTTCCGGGGCGGTGCTTAGTTTGGTTGTGTTGGCAGCGCCCTGGTTGATGGGCACGCAAAACTTTGACGACCACAGCCGCCGGGGCCACACCGCCGCCCGCGATTACGCGTCCAATTTTCTGGAATCCTGTGAACCCAATGCCGTTATCTTTACTTACGGCGATAACGATACCTATCCGCTGTGGTACGCTCAGGAAGTGGAAGGCATTCGCACCGATGTGCGCGTGGTGAACCTCAGCCTCATTGCCGTGGATTGGTACATTGACCTCCTGCGCCGCAAGGTGAACGACTCGGAAGCGCTCAAATTTACCGTGCCGCCCGACAAAGTGCGAGGCAGCCGGCGCAATCAAATCCCCTACTACAATCCCACAAGAGTAGATGAGCCGATGAGCGCCGAAAACTGGCTCCAGTTCATCGCCAGAGATAACCCATTGCCCACTACTTCCGGCCGGGGATTCGACGGGTACTATCCCAGCAAGCAGATTTACCTGCCTATTGACCTCGAAAAAGCGCGGAAAGTAGGCATGATTACCGAAAAGGATACCGCAGGCGTGCTGGACCGCATTCCGCTCGGTTCACCCGGCGACTACATCACCAAAGACGACTTGGCTGTGCTGGACCTCATCGTGTCCAATATCCACGACCGACCCATTTACTTTGCCGTTACCTGCCAGCCGTCCAAGTTTTGGGGGCTGAACAACTACATGCAGTTGGAGGGCCTGGCGCTGCGCATTGTGCCGGTGGCAAGTCAAAGCGACCGCAGCTACTCCGTGGTAGGCAGCGGCCGGGTGAATCCCGACAAGGTGTATCATAACATCATGAACAAATTCCGCTGGGGCAATTTTGATAAAATTGACGCCTACGTCAACCGAAGCTACCAGCCCAGCCTGCAAACTACGCAGTTGGCCATGCGCAGAGCGGCGATGGGCTTTCTGGACCGGGGCGAAAAGGAAAAAGCAATGGAGCTGATGGACAAATTTTTTGAGGCGTTCCCGCACAAAAACTTTCCTTACGACTACCGTTCCTGGTATATGATTTCCGTGTATTTGAATGCGGACGGCTACGAGCGCGCCAAGCCGCATATTGACATATTGGCGCGCCAAACGGCAGACTATCTGCGGTTTTACGAAGCTTTAGACGCCTCCGTTGTAGAGAGCAGCTTTCAGGATGCGTATAGCTTAGCGTACCGCACCAAGGCCGACCTGATCAATGCTGCGAGCCGCTCGGGCGATACTGAATATTTGGAATATTTGGAGGAGTTGTTTGCTCCTTTTACTGCCGATCAGCAGCAGCAGCTACCGCCGCAAGCGCCTCAGGCGCCCCCGACACTGCCGATTACCACTCCACCGCCTAATCAATAGTAAAACCGTCGCTTATGACCATCCGGCAAATAGCCATCGGCTGCGATCACGCAGGTTATCCTTACAAGCGGAGCATCATCAGCGTGTTGGATGCTTTGGGAATTGCCGTGCTTGATTTCGGAACGGATTCGGAGGAATCTACCGACTATCCCGACTTCGTACATCCGGTAGCGGATAGCGTGGAAAGCGGGCGCGCCGATCTGGGCATCGTGCTGTGCGGCAGCGGCAACGGCGTGGCGATGACGGCCAACAAACACCAGGGCATTCGCGCAGCGCTTTGCTGGACGGAAGAACTGGCCGTGCTGGCCCGGCGCCACAACAATGCCAATGTGCTGGCGTTACCCGTGCGGTTCATCGCGGAGGAATTGGCCGTTGCCATCACAAAAGCATTTCTGAGTGCAGATTTTGAAGCTGGCCGGCATATCCGGCGGATAGAGAAAATTCCGATTTCCTAAAAACATTTAATAAGAGCAGCAACTGTTTTTGCCAAATACAACACCATGAAAAGATTCATTTTCGCAGCAGGCGTTTTATTGATAGCCGGGTTCCCGGCCCTCCTTCCCGCGCAAATGCGCACGGCCGTACCCACAGAAGTGGAGTTGGCGGCCACCATCACAACCGACGAGTTGAAGCGCCATCTCATCATTTTGGCTTCCGATGAGATGGAAGGCCGCGAAACGGGAACGGCCGGACAACTAAAAGCAGCCGAATACATTGCAGAGGTGTTTGCCTCCTGGGGCCTGCCTGCCATCGGAGATGATAATACCTATTTTCAGCAAATTGTATTCAAAGCCGAAAGCTGGAAGCAAATAGAGCTGAGCATCAACGGCAAAAAATACCGCCACTTGTGGGATTATTACGCCTCGCCCAGCTACAATACGGGCAGCGCCGCTCCGCTGCAATTCAAAGAAGTGCTCTTCCTCGGATACGGCATTGACGATGCGGCCTACAGCGATTATAAAAATGCAGCCGTGCGCGGCAAAGCCATACTCATATACGACGGCGAGCCGATGGATGCGAATGGAGATTCATATGTAACCGGCACAAAAAACAAATCGGACTGGAGCATAGAGCGCAAACTCGAAGCGGCTAAAGCCAACGGCGTGGCAATGGTATTTATCATTGATACTCAATTTAAGGAGAATGTGGCCGAAATGCGCAAAACGCTCAGCAGCACCCGCCTGAAACCGGCGCAGGCCGGTACGCCCGAAACGGGCTACGCCGCCAACTGCCACATCTCGTCTGAAACGGCTAAAGCGCTGCTCGGCGGACAGGTCAAAAAATTAGTCAAGCAACGGGACAAAATCCTCAAAAAAGGACGGCCCGCCGGATTGACCGTGCCCGTTGTAGCAGAGGTCGTGCAAATAAAAGACACCCGCTCTCTGATGGGGCAAAATGTGTTGGGATTTGTGGAAGGCAGCGATCCCGCGCTCAAGGATGAGGTACTGGTCGTGTCGGCCCATTTTGATCATCTCGGCAAACGTGGAGATGCTATTTACAATGGCGCCGACGACAACGCCTCCGGTACATCCACGGTGTTGGAGGTGGCGCAGGCGTTTATGGAAGCGAAGCGCCTGGGCGCCGGCCCGCGCCGCAGCGTGTTGTTCCTCTTGGTATCCGGGGAGGAAAAAGGACTGTTGGGCAGTCAGTATTATGCAGAAAACCCGCTCTTCCCTTTGCAAAACACCATTGCCAATGTGAACGTGGATATGGTGGGCCGCGTGGATGCCAAGCATGAGAGCACCCCCAACTACATCTATGTAATCGGCGCCGACCGGCTCAGCACGGAGCTGCACCGCATCAACGAGGAGGCCAACGCGACGTACACCAACCTCGAACTCGATTATACTTATAATGCCAAAAACGATCCCAACCGCTACTACTACCGCTCCGACCATTACAACTTTGCCGAGCGCGGCATTCCGGCGGTATTCTATTTCAGCGGCACGCATGAAGACTACCACCGCACGACCGACACGGCGGATAAAATCAACTATGATAAAATGGTGCTGATCGGGCGCTTGGTGTTTCACACAGCCTGGGAGCTGGCCAACCGGGATAAGCGCATCGAAGTGGATGTAAAAAAGTGAGTAGGAGACCGGCCTTACCCCCCGATAAACCGGCCCCCCTCACTTTCTTCAGGACGCTTGCGCATCCCAAAGCGATCTTGAATAAATTTGTCTAATGTTTGGTGTAGCAACCTCACAGGCGCCGGCTTAGCCGAAACGCCGAAAACATTAGCCCCTGCTGCAAAAATGCAGAAAGACAATGAAGCGAAATAAGCTTGGTATGTAGAAGAATTCGGGAAACTTAGTGAATCTAAGCCCTCAGATGTGAATATGTAACCTCTCAGAAAAACGAACGCGAAGGTCATAGTGTCTCTGTCTGCGTTCAGAGCACAAATATATAATGCTTTTCAAATAAGTCCAAATTTTTTTTCACCCGTCATTTTGTCAGGGTTGCGGATGTGGCACAGGGTTTGAAAGGACACGGAAAACAAAACGCAACGAGTTATGCAAACAGGTCGTATTTCCGTACAAACCGAGAACATCTTCCCCATCATTAAAAAATACCTGTATTCCGATCAGGAGATTTTTCTGCGCGAGTTGGTTTCCAACGCCGTTGACGCCACCGTAAAGCTCAACGCATTGGCCGGCAAAGGAGCGATACAGGGCGAAATCGGGGACACTACCATTGATATCATTCTCGATAAAGAGAACAAAACCCTTACCATCCGCGACCGTGGCATCGGCATGAGCGCCGAAGAGGTGGAGAAATACCTCAATCAGGTGGCATTTTCCAGCGCCCACGATTTTATTGAAAAATACAAACTCGACCACAACATCATCGGGCAGTTCGGCCTCGGCTTTTATTCTGCCTTTATGGTAGCCGATCGCGTAGAGGCGATTACCAAATCGCATCAGCCGGATGCACCCGGCGTCACCTGGAGTTGCGACGGCAGCCCGGAATATACCCTGGCTCCGAATGACAAAATAGAGCGCGGCACCGATATTGTGTTGCACATCGGCGAGGGCAGCGAGGAGTACCTCGAGACGCATCGCATCGAAAGTCTGCTCAAAAAATACTGCCGTTTCCTGCCCGTGAGCATTCGCTTTGGTACTCGTCAAGAAACCGTGTACGAAGGCGAGGGCGAAGCGGAAACCTCCAAAGAAATTGAAGTTGACAACATCGTCAACAACCCCGCGCCGGCCTGGAAAAAACAACCCGCCGAACTCAGCGACGAGGAATACCAAAACTTCTACGAGGAGTTGTACCCCTACAGTACGCCGCCCATGTTTTGGATTCATCTCAACATTGATTACCCTTTCAACCTCACGGGCATCCTGTACTTTCCCAAAGTGGGCAATTCCTTCGAAGTGCAGAAAAACAAAATCCAACTCTACTCCAATCAGGTGTTCGTCACCGATGACGTGAAGCAGATCGTGCCGGAATTCCTTACGCTGCTCCACGGCGTTATTGACTCGCCCGACATCCCGCTCAATGTGTCGCGCAGTTACCTGCAGGCCGATAGCAACGTGAAAAAAATTACCGGCTACATCACCAAAAAAGTAGCCGATAAGCTACAAGAGCTTTTCAAAAAAGACCGCAAAGCCTACGAAGACAAATGGAGCGACCTCGGCATCTTCGTGAAATACGGCATCATTTCCGACGAGAAATTTGAGGAGCGCGCCCGCGAATTTGCCCTCGTCAAAAATGTGGACGATGCCTTCTTCACCCTCGATGAGTATCGCGAAAAGGTGAAAGAGCTTCAAAAAGACAAATACGACAAGGTCATTTTCCTCTACACCAACAGCGCCGCCGATCAGGCCGGACTCGTACAAGCCTGCAAAAATCGCGGCTACGATGTACTCGCTCTGCCCGATATCATTGACAATCACTTCATACAGCACTTGGAAGCCAAACTCGGCGACGTGACCTTCGTGCGCATTGACTCCGACACTGTGGACAACCTCATTCAAAAAGAGGAAAAGCAGGAATCGGTGCTCAGCGAAAAAGATCAGGAAAAAGTGAAGACTGTTTTTGAAAGCGTAACCAACGCGCCGGGCGTTTCGGTGCAACTCAAACCCATGTCGCCCGAAGACCAACCGGTGTATGTGGTGAAACCGGAGTTCATGCGCCGCTTCAAAGAGATGCAGATGCTGCAAGGTATGGGCGCCGGCGCCGACTTCCCGGATATGTACAATGTAGTGGTCAACTCCAATCACCCGCTCATCGTGCAGAAAATACTGCCGGAAAAGGACGTCGCCAAAAAAGAAGAAATGGCCCGCCACTTGTATCAGCTTGCGTTGTTGTCGCACAATATGCTCCGGGGCGAAGACCTCGCCGCTTTTGTGGGCCGCAGTGTGCAAATGATGAGGTAGGACGGCTATTCCAACAACCGGAATGAATCCAGAAACTTATCGGCAGCGCTGTTGAGGCTGCGGTCTTTGCGCATCACCGTTTGGATGGAGTAATAGCGCCGGCCTGCTATAAGGGCTTTTGTTTTAATCACTACCCGGCCGTCTTTGTAGTCCACCCGCCAGAGTTTTCCGGGGTAGCGCCCTACGCTGATGCTGTTCGACCAAGTCACGGCGCCGGCTACGCTAAACGCAGATTCTTCCACGGTAGCCTGTAGAAAGTCCCTGACCAGGTCAGTGGAGTCGTGATGCAGGCTGCCTTCGGGGTAGTCGCAATAGCTCAGCATATACACCACGTTGTCGGCGTCTTTGTCGGCATCTTCAAAAAAATAAGTATGATACGTCAGCGTGCCGATGGCAGTGGAAACCGTGTCGGCCTTGAGGCGCATGGCGCCGGGGGTGAGTACGCGGAATCGCCCGTCGTAGGAGCGGTATTCCTCCCATTTGGGTTTGGATTGAGCCGCTATTTGAACGGTCATCCCGATGAAGATGGCCGCCGAAAGCAGCAAGCGGGAAGCAATGCCTGGAAAATGGAGTTGGGTCATGCGTTGTGGGATATTCGGTTCCTTAACGCAGGTGTGGCAGAAGCAAGTATTTGCACTACTTGGGGAAATCCATATCGCGCACGATTTGCCGGAAGCGCGTTTCGCGGCGCAACTCGTCCCATACAGGGTCAATTTCAATAGAGATGAGCCAATTGGCGTGCAGGCGCGAGGCATTCTCCAACATGTCTAAGGCTTTGCTTTTTTCGCCGAGGCTGAGCCAGGCCATAGCGAGTTCCACCGGCGCGTTTTCCGCGAGGGGTTCTTGTTTCAGCACTTCATTCAGCCGCTTGCGGGCTTCGTCTTTTCGGCCCGTTTGGGCCAATCCCATCACGAGGTGCAATACGGCCCAGGGTTCGGCGTCGGAGTATTCCACCGTCTGTTGAAAAAAACGAACGGCCGCCGGGTAGTTCTTCCGGGAGTAGGCGCACAAGCCGAGCATCCAGTAGGTATCGCTGTTGGTGGGATACAGTTGGCGCATCTTTTCGGACACGGCTTCGCAATCGGCATAGCGGCCCCACATGCGGTAGATGTCGGCAAGATCAATATTGTATTCCAAATCGGCGCTGTCCAATGCCACTGCTTTTTGCATGGAAGCGGCTGCCGCCGGAAAATCTCGCCGCAAGGCATGATACCAGCCCAGGTCCATGTACGCCCGCGCTTCGGAGGGATTGAGCGCGATGGCGGAATCCAATGCGGCTTTGGCAGCAGGCCAATCCCAATCGTACCACAACTGCACTGAGCCGAGTATGCTCCAGGCATAAGCCGAGTTGGGCGCCAGTTCGAGTGCATTGCGGGCATGAGAGCGGGCTTTTGGGAATGCCTCGTGAGAAGGCACGGTATTGCTGTAGCCCAACCACAGGTAGGCGTTGCCGAGACCGGCGTGGGCGGCGGCAAAGGAGGAGTCTAAGTCAATGGCTTTTTGAAAAAATGTCACGGCTTGTTCCGCTCCGTCGGCGCGTTGGCTCAGCAGGTAGCGGCCCTGTAAGTATGCCTGATAGGCTTCCGTATTGGCTGTGCCGGTATTGACCAAAGCGCCGGTTTTGCTCTTGAGCAGCACGCCGGTGAGCTTTCCGGCAACGGCCTGCGCGATGTCTTCCTGTATGGAAAAAATATCGCTGAACTCCTGGTCGTGCGATTCCGACCAAATCTGGAACCCGTCGGCGGCATTGACCAACTGCGCCGTGATGCGGATGCGATTGCCCGATTTGCGGATGCTGCCCTCCAGAATAGCGCCCACATTGAGCCGGAGGCCGATTTCGCGGGGGCCTAAATCTTCATCGCTCAGCGAAAAAGTGGAGCTGCGGCCGGCCACTTTCAGCCCTTCGATGCGGCTGAGTGCAAAGAGAATTTCTTCGGCGATGCCCTCGCCGAACCAAGCCTGATCGCCGTCAGGGCTGAGGTCTTTGAACGGCAAAACGGCCACGGAGGCCGACGCAAACGGTGGCGGTGGAGGCGGCGGCGGCTCTTTCGGGCGAAACTGGTTCCAGAGGAACAGCCCGGAGAGGCTCAGGGCCACAACGGCCAGCAGGAATGCGCCGATGCCGAAGCGCCAGTGCGCGGCCGTAGGGCCTGCTGCCAGAGGATTGCCCTTTTGGTTGTCTAAGTCGCTGCGTTTGGGAGTGGGGAAGCCGGGGCCGCTGAGCGCATGTACGAAGAGCGGCTGCTCTATGTTTTTGAGTTTGAATTTGCCGAGATTTACGGAGGGCAATTCCGGGTGGTTGTGAATGTCTTCCTTTACGCGGTCGGTGAAGAGCACGGCGCCGGGCACGGCGAGGGTTTGGATGCGGGAAGCAATGTTGACGCCGTCGCCGTAGAGGTCGTCGCCGTCGAGTACCACATCGCCGATGTGAATACCGATGCGGAGCGGCACAGTGGGATCTTGCTGAAGTTCGAGTTGAAGTTCGCGGGCAGCGGCTACGGCCTCCACTGCGCTGGGAAAGATGCAAAGGCTGCCGTCGCCGTAGTGGCGGAGGAGTTCGCCGTGGTGTGCGGCGCTGCGTTCGCCGAGAATTTCGCGGTAACGCCTCACCCGGGCCAGGGCATCCGCTTCGTCGCGTTGCATCATGGCCGAGTATCCGACGATGTCGGCAAACATTATAGCGGCTAATCGGCGTACAGGCGGCATGGTATGATTATTCGGCAGCGCCAAAAATACAATGAATCGGGATGCAAGTTAGGTGTTTTATCTACATTTGTTCGATTCAACACCACCGACCATGCCACACCAGGAAAAACAAGGCCATAAGGACCTTATCAGAGCTTTCGGCCTGCCCAGCGCCGTCATTTTATTCGTCAGTTCCATCATCGGATCGGGCGTGTATAAAAAAGTGGCGCCCATGTCGGTTGACCTGCAATCGCCGGGATTGGTGCTTCTGGCTTGGGTGCTGGCCGGTGTGGTCACGCTGCTCGGCGTGCTCACTACGATGGAGATAAGCTCCATGATTACCGAATCGGGCGGGCCGTATGCGTATTTCAAAAAGATATACGGCAAAGTGTTTGCGTACTACTACGGCTGGTCGAGCTTTTCGGTGATACAATCGGCCTCCATTGCGTCCATCGCGTATGTGTTTTCGCAGTCGGTGAATGCCGTGTGGGAATTGCCGCGCCTCGCCCCGGAGTGGGAAACCTGGACGGTGCTCCGGATATTTACGCCTTTAGCCAACCTCGGCGTGAAAGTGGTGGCCGTGTCGCTCATTGTGAGTTTGGTGGCCATCAACTACCGGGGCGTGGAGCACGGCGGCTGGGTTAGCAAGATCATCACCATAGTGGTGGTGGGGAGTCTGGCATTCATCGTGTTGCTCGGCATCGCCTCCGGACAGGGCAGCATGGAACACATTACGCAAGCCGCTACGGGCTACCCACCGGCTTCGTTTTCGGGCAATTTAGGTCTCGTAGGGCCGATGTTTGCGGCTATGCTCGCGGCGTTTTGGGCTTACGAAGGCTGGCTCAATATCGGCTTCATCGGCGATGAGGTGAAGAATCCGCAACGCACCATTCCGCTGGCGCTCACCATCGGCATAACCATCATTATCGGTACTTATCTGCTCGTCAATTTCACCTATCTTTATGTAATGCCCATGGACGAGATGATTGCGCTGGCGAAAAACACCAACACCATCGCGGCGGTAGCGGTGATGCAAAAACTCTTCGGCGATCCGGGACTGCTGTTCATCTCTCTGCTCATCATCGTCACCACCCTGGGCTGTACCAATGCTACTATCCTCACGGCGGCCCGCATCTATTTCGCTATGGCCCGCGACGGCTTTTTCTCGAAGCGCGCCGCTTCTATACACCACAAATTTCGCACGCCCGGCAATGCCCTGCTCATGCAGATGATTTGGTCGTGTACTTTAGTGTTCTCCGGCTCTTTCGACCAATTGACCGACATGCTCATTTTCGCGTCGTTCATTTTTTACGGCGCCATTGCCTTCGGCGTGTTTGTGTTGCGCCGCAAGATGCCCGACGCCCCGCGCCCCTACCGCGCCTTCGGGTACCCGGTGGTACCGGCGCTGTTCATCACTTTCTGTGCGGCGTTGGTCATCATCACTTTTTTCCAGCGCCCTCGCGAGGCCATGCTGGGCATTACGCTCATCGCATTGGGCACCGTACCGCTGGTGTACTGGCGGAGGAAGTATGGAAAGGATGGGGTGTAAGGGGAGCGGCACAATCGCACCTGTTTGTATTTACGGTGTCATGACTGTATTTTTGTATCTCCTCTCCGGTGCAATTCCATCCGAATTCGGGCTAATTCGCGGCTCATCCGGCCGCCGGCGGAGGTGTTTTCGCGGGTGCGGCGAATGAGGTAGGGCACGACCTCCTGCACGGGGCCGTAAGGCAGGTATTTTTCCACATTGTAACCGGCGCGGGCCATGGTGTACGAAATGTTGTCGCTCATGCCGTAGAGTTGAGCGGTAGCCGTCATGGGGTGGCCGGGCGGAAGTTTGTATTGCGCCATGAGGGCGGCTTGCAGGCGGCAACTGTCTTCGTTGTGGGTGGCGTTGCACACATACATTTCATCAATGTGACGGATGCAGAACTCCAATGCACGATTGTAGGCATTATGCGTGTCTTCAAGCGTGTTGTGAATGGGGTCGGGATAGCCCATAGCGGCGGCGCGGGCGCGCTCTTTTTCCATGTAGGCGCCGCGCACCAACTTCACGGCACAGCGGTAGCCGTGCTCGCGGGCATGTTCAAGCGAGGCTTCCAGAAAAGCGAGACGGTCTTTGCGGTACATCTGTACAGCATTGATGACAATGGGTTGCTCCCGGTTGAAGCGCTCCGACATCGTCCACGCAATGCGATCAATAGCGCCCTGTATCCAACTGTGCTCTGCGTCAACATGAATCAGGATGCCGGCATTGTAAGCGGCTTGGCAAATCCGCTCCACGCGCCGAATTCCCTGCTGCCACTCGGCGTTTTCTGCTGCGTCCAAGCCTTCCATTCGATTTACTTTTTCCAACAAGGCAAAGCGAAACAACCCGCTGAGTTTCATACTCACGATGTGGATATAGCCGTCATCGGCGGCGTAGTCGAGGGTTTTCTGCAGGTGCTCAGCGCTGTGCTCAAAGTCCTCCTCTGTGGTTTTGGCTTCCACGCCGTAGTCGAGAATGGTTTTGATGTTGTACCGGCCGAGTTGCCGGATTACCGCTTTCACCTCGTCTATGGTTTCGCCGCCGCAAAACTGCCGATAGATGGTGTTTTTTACCAACCAACCTACGGGCAGGCGAAGCCGGAAAGCCCATTCAGCAAGCCTTGCGCCGATGTCCACCAATGCGGGGTTGTTCATCAGCGAAAAAAGGAGGTGGCTCCGCCGGAGTTCGCGGTCGCTTTTGTGTGCAAAGGCAAAGGCTGTATCTTCAAACGGAAGCGCTTCGACCGGTTTAGACATTACCTGATTCATACGGATGTATTTTATGCGCAGGTAAATTAGTCCGCCGGCAGCTATTGTGCAGTGACGATTGTCATGATCCTGGGGTGATTTATGGTCTGTTTTTGCCCTTATCTTTCACGGCTTTACTGCTATTACCATTTTTCGGTCGTAATCGCCGGTGATGACGGGCGACTGCTGATAGCCGGTGTAGGTGCGCACATTGGAGTGAACGTATTCGTACAGTTCTTGTATGGTGACCAACTTATCTCCGTCGGCATCAGCTTCGCCTTTGAGGCCGCGAATGAGAAAATGACTGAATACGCCCTGCCGCAATCCGCTGGATTCGAGGGAAGTCTCCTCCGATTTGCTCGAAAGAAACAGCGCCGTGCCGCCTTCTGCTTTGGCCAATTGGTCGTAATAAGTGGCAATGAGTTGTTGCGAACTGCTGCCGCGCATGGCTAAAAGACTGCCCGAATGGCAGGCGTCCACGATACAGAGTTTGTAGCGGGCGCGACTGTTGCGCAGGGCTGCGGTGATATCCTCGTGGAAAAGTTTGTTGTCGAATCCGTCGAAATCGAACGGCAGGAAAGACCCTTTGAGGCCATGGCCGGAAAAATAGAGAACGACCATATCGTTGGGGCCGGCGCGGAAGAAGGTTTCGTTTATGGTGGTCAGAATGCGCTCGCGGGTGGCGTCTTCATCAATGAGAATGCGAATTTGGTCATCGGGTACGGCGCCGCCGCCGGGGCTTTTGAGGAAGGCGTAGAGCCGGTAGGCGTCGTCGTCGGTATAGCGGAGCGTGGGCATGTGATTGTACGAGGCCACGCCGATCACTACGGCCCACACTTTTGCCTGCGGACGGGGCGGCTCAAATGGCTTAACAGGCGGTGGCGGAACGGGCGTAGGGGTGGGTTGGAGTGGGTTTTCGCCCAGCCATGCGCCATTTTTCCAATAACCGCTCACGGGCGTGCCGTCGGAGAGGTACAGGGTGCCGCGCCCGTTGAATGTGGCTTCAGCCATTTCGCCGATGTATTTTTCTCCGTTGGGGTACGTCACGGTACCGCTGCCATGCGGGAGGTTATTGAGAAAGGTACCGGTGTATTTCGCTCCGTTTTTGAAGACATAAGTTCCTGTACCATTGAAACAATCGCCTTCTGTACAGCGTACTTGCCCGGGAGAGAGCGCGGCGCCGGCAAATTCACCATTCTCCCAACGGCCGGTGAGTTGGGTGCCATCGGGTCGGAACAGAGTACCGTCACCGTGGGGCAAACCGACACTGAAACTGCCGGAGTAGCGGGAGTGATTGGCATATTGAAAATTGCCCTGGCCCTGGGGTTTTCCGCCCTGGAATGCGCCGTCGTAGCGGCTGCCGTCGGGATAGGCCATGGTGCCCGTACCGGAATAGCAATCGCCGGCGATACAACCGGACTGGATATCGGCAATGTCAATCCGTGATTCCTGCATCCGGATCAGGCCGTCTAAGAGGTTGCCGGTATCGTCAATGGGCTGGCCGCGTTCCCAGCGACCGGTCCGGCGGCTTCCGTCGGCATACGTTTTGGTACCCGTGCCGTCGGGAAAGCGATTTTTCCACTCTCCGCTGTAGCGGCTTCCGTCGCTGTAGTCGCATACGCCGATGCCGTGTACCTCGCCGTTGCGAAAGTGGCCTATATAGACGGCGCCGCTGGGGAAAATATAGATGCCCTCGCCGTTGTCGCAGTCGCCGGAGATACAGCCTACGACGATGTTTCGCGGACGGAACTCGCTCTGCGGCCCGGCGGCTTGTTCTTCGCTCACGATTCTTCCCATACTCCACACGCCCCGAATGCGGCTGCCGTCAGGGAAAATCTGAATGCCTTTGCCGTTTTGGAGGCCGTTGAGCCACTCGCCCTGGTATTTTCGCCCGTCGGAATAGGCGCAGCTACCGGTGCCGGAGGGCACGCCGTTTTTAAACTGCCCCACATATTTGGCGCCGCTGGGAAAGAGGTACACCCCGCTGCCGTTGAGGCAATTGCCCGACAGGCACTGTTGCCCGGAAAGGGAAATGGAAAAAATACACAGGCTGAGGAGAAGGATACAGGTCGTTTTCATGTAGATAGTTTGTTCATCAGCGTTAGCGCAGCGCCTCAAAATATCCTTGCCGCAAAAAGATGCCAACCGGCCGGTTTTTTTATTGATGAGAGCACTACGAATGCAAAGTAAAGTAATAAAATCTACTTTTGAAGACGCAAAAACATATACGCAATGTATAAAACACACCTAATGTAGCTGTTATTGCTCTTGTGCAAGGGCTTACCGGCCGCGCCGGCGGCAGTCCGGTACAATCGCATATAAACCTGCGATTCGTATGATTTTCAATGATTTTTCAGCGGCCGAATCTGTGATAATCCTGTAATCTCTGCATAATAATTTTAGCGATACAAAGTGATATTTAACAACCATTTAATTGAAAATCAATTAGATACAACAAAAAGTGCGTTAGTCTTGTCATTAAGACTATAATCTGGCATGTAGTAGCTTTTGTACAGATAATTCGGCGAAGAAGGGCAAGGTGGGATTGTGTTGGAAATCCTGTCCGTACTGTTTGCCAAGGTGGAGAAATACATTCCAGGAACCCGGAGACCAATGCGCTCTTGCCCCAAACTTGAAGTTGCCGCCCGATGCGCCGTACCAACCGTCGCGAATGCCGGGATAAGATTCTTTGAGCGAGCCGTGTTTGAGGTGGGTGGCAAATGACCGGTCGTAATGGGCCGTTGCCGTCAGGCCCCAGGCCGCCTTCACATGCCCAAAGGCAAGCGATACATTGGTGCCGGCGCTGTACATTCGGGCCAACGGCGATTCATATCTTCTAAGAATAAAGGCAGGTTTGAGCGCCAATGAAAAAGCGCCGGACTTCCACAGCTCGGCTTGTATGCCGGTTCGCCATTTCCAATCGTCCAAAATTTCGCGGCCGAAGGACGCCGTGAATTCCGTTCCGATTACGAGCGGCCTGCGCCCCGTCCTTAACACATACCCATAGGACACGCCGTAATAAGAACTGTAATCGGCGCCAAACGCAGCGGATACCAAATGGTTGGCATTTTCATCCAACGCCCGCCAATTGACTTCTTGTGCAAACAATTCGCTTTGAGCCGTCAGCAAAAGCGACATCAATAAGATCAGATAACTCCTGTTCATTTCAGTTCATTTAAATAGGTGAGTGATACGGGGTACAAGCCGGCCCATCCGAAGTGCAGCATTTCGTGGCCGGTTTGCGCTATCATTTTTATTTCAACATGAGGAAAAGGAGCGGCAACCGTTTCTGCCCATTGCCGGCCGTAGGCTTCGTTGTATTCGCTGTACAGGAAGAGTACCTTGGGTGTAAACTGATGGAGCTGCGTTGTAAAATCGAAGCCGTAGCGATCTGCATTATCAATTAAAGCCTCAAAAGCGACTGCGCCGTTTCGCCAAAAAGGATACGGACCGGCATTGCCGATCACATTGCCCGGAGCATTTTCATAATTGGAAAAGAAGGATGCCTTGTAGTCCAGCACCTCGTGTTCGGAGCGGCCGGCAAGGATCTGTTCGGGAAAGATGGCGTCATTGAGCGCTTCGGAAAAGAACCGGATTGAGTTCGATCGGCTCAGGTACTCGCCGGTCTGCGTCCAGGTGAACCCGCCCGGTTCTGCCAACACGGCCCCGCTGATCTTTCCGGGATGTTGATTGATGTACCCTGCCGCCAGCATAGCGCCCCAGGAATGCCCCATGAGAAATACCTTTTGGGAGTCGTGTATCTGGAAGTGACTTATCAGCGCATCCAAATCATCTATAAAAAGCTGCACGGCATCCGCTCCTTCGTATCGGTTTTTATCTTCCCGTTTCGACAGGCCGGAGCCGCGCTGATCGTAGAATACGACATAAAACCCGGCCTCGGCAAAACGCCGGGCTTGCAGCAGGGAGCGAAAATCGCCGCCCGGCCCGCCGTGCAGCATCACGAGCAATGGGTCCGAGGAGGCGCCGTAGCTTTGTACATGAAGGAGCGTTCCGTTGATGGCCAGAGCAGGAAGGTCGGGGTCTTGGTCCACCGTGAGCGGCACCAATGCGCCCGGGCTTGCCCAGTCTTCCAGTTGGCAGGACGCGAGCAGCAATCCCGACAATAATGCGAATGTGATTTTATACATGCGTTTATTTTTCCGGCAAAGAACGTCCGGAAAGCCGCGCGTGTCGTCCGCGCGTATAAGCGCGCACCACAAGTGGATGCGATTGGGTCATTTGGAACGGCCGGGGTCAAAATACTCGGAAGGCGTTTGACCGGTTTGGAGTTTGAAATATTTGTTGAAGGTGGATTTGGCATTGAATCCGCAATCGTACGCGAGTGCCAGCAAGGTGTATTTTTTATTTTTGGGGAGGGCGGCAACGACTAAAAATTCCTCAATGCGCCGGCTGTTGATGTAGTGGTGGAAGTTGTTGCCGGTCATGGAGTTGACCACCTGCGACAACTGCCCGGGAGGCACTCCGAGCAACTCGGCGAGATCATTGAGCGTATGGTCGCTGTTCTGAAAAGGCTTTTCTACTTGCATCAGCGCTTCGAGGCGCGCCATCATGCCTTGCGCCTCCTCTTCCCGGAGGCCGGTTTTGGCATACTTTTCCGGCCGGACCGGGTTAAGCGCAGGGGCTGCGTAGTGTTGCGTCTCCGCAAGCGGCGCTATCCCGTGATTGGAATAAAATACCGGTACCTGATTGATGCCGAAAAAACCGATGAACAACACAAAGCACACCACGCCTCCAAAAATAACAGGGTCGTCGAAAAAAGCAGACAGCCCCCATATTGCTCCCAGCCCCGCCGCCAAATACTCCAACCATTTCAGCAATTTGTGATCGCTGTTGGAGAAGGTATTCAACACCTTGCGGCGGTACCGCCGTATTTTCACCACCACGGCAACGGAATAGGCAAACCCCGATACCAAAATGATAAGAAGCTGAATGGCCGAATACCATTCAAAGCCCCGGCCTCCATGCTGAAACACGGCCACTTTTTCCGACCCGGATAAGCTGAGGAAAGGAATGCAAAGCGCTACCAGCAGTATAAATGGCAACAGCAATGCCGGCGCCCATCTTTTTTTGAGAATACCGCTGCCGGTCAGTTCTGCGGTATATGCATACAGGAACACCCCGTGCAATACCGGCAACGGCAACATCCATCCTAATATAAAAGGATACGCATAGCTGCCCCCCGTGAAGTGAAGATAGAAAAGCAATAAATGAATGACCAATACGCCCATCCAGACAAGCAGGACATAGTCAGGCCCGGTTTTACCTTTCTTTAGCAGGATTAAGATGCACAGGAAAAAAGCGATGGCAAGCCCTCCTAAATAGATCATTGTCCGTCTTTGAGTTTTTTGAGCGTATCGTTCATACGTTGAATAATTTGGCTTTCAGAGTTTTAACAAAAAAATGGGCATAGCGCCCGACGTTGCGATTGCCAAAAATACTCGCCGGAGGACAAACGACCCAAAAAATCGGTCAGAACACGCCATGCCCTGTAATCAGGATTCTATTCGAAACGGCGCCCGATGCCATCATCGTTACAAGATTTAGATTGTTTTATATGCAAAACAAAAACAACAAAAAGTTGGCTTGTGGATAACTTTTTTGGTTAAAATTTTGCAGGAACGGGATGCTGTATTACTTTTGGCCTGCTAAGATAGTACGGACAAAGACAAAAAGAAAGATTTCAATTCGTAATACGCTGCGATGCGTGCTACACAAACATTTGAAAATCAATTTGTTCGGCTAAGATCTAAAAGCTCATGAGGAAAGAAAAGTTTGTTTACAACACGCACACGCTCCGATATGAAAAAGTGGTGCAACCGTGGAGCGCGATAATTTTGAGAATTTTCGGTTTTGTTTGTGCCGCATTGGTGACCGGATTCGTCTTTACGTTGGTTTCCCATCGTTTTTTCCCATCTCCTAAAGAGAAAGCGTTGCTCAACGAAATTCAGCAGCAAAAAGCATTGCTCACAACGGCTTCCGATGAGTTGGATCGGCTGCGCGAGCAAATGGCCGGCTTAAAAGAGCGCGACGGGTATGCCTATCGCATGATTTTCGGCATGGATCCCATTGATGACGCCGTCTGGGAAGGCGGTATCGGCGGTCATGATGCTTATGATAAATTGCGCGAGTACCGCAACTCCGGCGAAGCCATGGCAGAAGTCCAGCAAAAGATTGACAAAATGAAACGCCAAATGGTATTGCAGTCCAAATCGCTGGATACCATTATGAATATGGCTACGGCCAAAGAAAAAATGCTGGCCTCCATGCCGTCTATCAAGCCGGTGCGCTCCGATAAGCTCAACCGCGGTGTGACGTTGCTTTCCGGCTTCGGCTATCGCATTCACCCCATTTTCAAAGTACCGAAAATGCACACCGGTATAGATTTTTCTGCACCTAAAGGCACGCCCATACAGGCTACCGGCGCAGGCACTGTGGTGGAAACGGAAAGCAAAGGAAGCGGCTACGGCCTGTGCGTGACCATTGACCACGGCTACGGCTACAAAACACTGTACGCCCACATGAGTAAGATCAACGTGAAAGTGGGCCAAAAAGTAGTGCGCGGTCAGTCCATCGGCTTGGTGGGCGACACCGGTACTTCTACCGCGCCGCACTGCCACTACGAAGTCATTTACAAAGGCAACAAGGTCAACCCCATTCACTATGTGATGGACGGCCTCTCTCCGCAAGAATACCAGGCATTGGTGAAGGCATCTGAAACGGCCAACCAATCCTTTGACTAATTTTACAACCAGTCAAAATATACTATGAGGCTATTTTCCAAGCCGAAAGACTTCCTTCGCGGAAGTCTTTTTTTTATTGCCTGTAGTGCCTTCTGGACCGGTACGCAATTAGAAACCTGGCAGAAAGCCGCCCAAAAACGGACGGCTGCGGCTACTGTACAGGATACCGTGCCGCCCGCACCGGTAGTGGTACGAGACACCGTGCCGCCTTTACCCACAGCGCTGCAAGACACCGTTCCGCCCGCGCCCGTCACCGTGCCCGACACCCTCGTGGTGAAAAAATATACGGTTATCGGCGTAGGCGACATGATGCTGGGCACCAATTACCCCTCCGCTTCCTACCTGCCGCCCAACGACGGGCGCAACTTGTTGGCCGATGTGAAATCTATACTCCTTTCCGCCGATGTCACTTTCGGCAATCTGGAAGGTACTATTCTGGACAGCGGCGGCACGCCCAAAACCTGCCGGGACTCGACGCTTTGTTATGTGTTTCGATCCCCGGAGCGCTATGGACAGCATTTTGCCGACGCCGGTTTCGACATATTGAGCTTAGCCAATAACCACTCCGGCGACTTCGGTGCGGAAGGCCGCAACCGCACGAAGGCCGTGCTCACAAAAGCCGGCATCCACTACGCCGGCCTCAGCGGTACGGATGAAACCGCCATCTTTGAACGCAACGGCATCACTTACGGCTTTTGCGCTTTCGCGCCCAATGGCGGTACCTGCGATGTGCGCAACATACCGCGCGCCCAGGCCATTGTACAATCTTTGGCAGAAAAAGCCGACATCGTGATCGTGTCCTTCCACGGCGGCGCAGAAGGGCCGCTCCATCAGCGCGTTCCCAAAAAAACAGAAACCTTTCACGGCGAAAACCGGGGCGACGTATATGCCTTTTCGCATGCCGTCATTGATGCCGGCGCCGACATCGTGTTCGGCCACGGCCCGCACGTCACCCGTGCAGTAGAATTGTACAGAGACCGCTTCATTGCGTACAGCCTAGGCAATTTTTGTACCTACGGCCGTTTCAACCTCACCGGCTCGAACGGAATCGCGCCCCTCATCACCCTTACCGTTGACCGGGAGGGACAGTTTCTGGAAGGACAAATAACCCCCATCTATCAGCAAAAGCACCACGGCCCGAAGATTGACCCGCAAAAACGGGCCATCAATACCCTCATTGAATTGACCCGGGCAGACTTCCCCGATACGCCGATCACGATTTCCAAAGACGGTTTGATCAGCAGGAAGTAAGACTTTCCGGCAGATGGGAGTCTTCGTCGAAATTCCATTGACAAACCCTATCTTTACGGCGCACCTTTGGCAAAAACAACAGGAAACATGCCACTTGACGAAAAGCCTGCCGATACCCGTTACTGCCCAAACTGCCACTATCCCATGCGGAGCGGCAGTACCTTTTGCAGCGAATGCGGGCAAAAATTCACCACCGGCCGCGTCACTTTGTGGCAATTGTCGCGCGAATTCGTCGGCTCCATTTTTGATATTGATTCCAAAATATTCCGCACGCTGCGCGACCTCCTCTCACCCGGAAAACTCACCGTAGAATACTTCAAAGGCCGGCAACGGCGCTATGTGCATCCGGCACGGCTGTTTCTCTTCACGGCACTGATTCATTTTGCCGCATTGGGCCTCGTTTTGGTGGAGGCACGCGAATCATTTTCAGACCTCATGGAGAACCGGAAACGCAATCTGCACCGCAATGCGTTCATTGTAGAGTTGGACAGCCTGAGCAACAAGGTGCTGGAGGAATACGCCGGCAATGAACAAGTGGATCAGGCATTGGATACTTTGCGCAACCGGCTCGGCGGCAGCGGCTCTACCGACTCCACCTACACCTATTATTATCATCCTCAAAAAAAAGAATTCGTAAAAGTCGGGGCGCCTTCGCAGGAAGTGTTTGACCTGAGAACAGACGACCTGCTCGACAAGTGCGGTATTGAGGGCGCCATTCCCCGCTTTCAGGTGGGGCAGTTTTTTCGCATCAATAAAGAGGGGGATAATTTTTTGGGATTCATGCTCGGCAACCTCGTCTGGTTGGTCGCTCTCATGATGCCTACTCTGGCCCTCTTGCTCAAACTCTTGTACATCCGGCGCAAAAAATACTTTGTAGAGCACCTCGTCTTTTCCTTTCATTACCACGCATTTGCTTTCCTGCTCTTTACCATTACCTTCCTTATGGGCAAAATGCTCTTCTCTTCGGGTAGTGAAGATGTTTTTGAGGCCGCCGGCGGATCTTTGCTCAGCATTTCATTTATAGGGGTGCTGATCTATCTTTTTATGGCCATGCGCCGGGTTTATGGGCAGGGTTTTCTCAAAACATTCATCAAATTCAGTATCGTCAATTTCTCTTATGTTTTTATATTCGTCTTGTCGTTGGTATTGACCCTGTTCGGCGGCGCCTTGTTGTTTTAAATAACCCTTATGTCTGACATATCCGATCAATATGAAACCGTCATCGGTTTGGAGGTGCATGTTCAATTGAGCACGCGCAGCAAGGCCTTTTGCGCCGACGCCGCCGCGTTCGGTGGAGCACCGAACACCCATATCAGTCCCATATCGTTGGGGCACCCCGGCACACTACCCATGCTCAATCGCGAGCAAGTGGCGTATGCCGTGCGGCTCGGCTTAGCCTTAGGCAGCCGCATCAACTCCGTCAATACTTTTGATCGCAAAAATTACTTCTACGCCGATTTGCCGAAAGGCTACCAAATCACACAGGACCGGCAGCCCGTGTGCATCGGCGGCGCCATGGATATTTTGGTAAATGATCGGCACAAAAGCGTGCGCATCCACCACATCCACATGGAAGAAGATGCCGGCAAATCCATGCACGACCAACGACCCGACGCTTCGCTCATTGACCTCAACCGCGCCGGCGTACCCCTGTTGGAAATTGTGACCGAACCCGACCTACGCTCCCCCGACGAGGTGGATGCCTTTATGAGCACCATGCGGCGATTGGTGCGTTATCTGGACATCAGCGACGGCAACATGGAGCAAGGCTCCATGCGCTGCGACGTCAATGTGTCGGTGCGCCGCAAAGGCGAAACAGCATTCGGCACCCGTTGCGAAATCAAAAACCTCAACTCTATGCGCTTCGCTCGCCGGGCCATCGCTTATGAAGTACGTCGCCAAATTGATCTCATAGAAGCCGGCGGCACGGTGACGCAACAAACGCTCAATTTTGATCCCGACACCGGCGTCACCACGCCCCTACGCAGCAAAGAAGACGCACACGACTACCGCTACTTTCCCGATCCCGATCTCCCGCCTGTAGTGCTTAGCGACGGCTATATCGAATCGGTGCGGGTGCAAATGCCGCTACTGCCCGATGCGCTGTACCGCATGTTTCGCACCGACTACGGCCTGAGCGACTACGATGCCGCTCTGCTCACTGAAGAAAAAGCCGTGGCGCTATACTTCATGGATTTGTGCCGCCACACGCCGCATTTCAAAGCCACAGCCAATCTCGTTATCAACAAAATATTGCCCTGGCGCGACGAGGCGAAGCAGGCGCCGGAGCAATTTCCCGTGCCACCCGTTCATCTGGCCGAAATGATTGAACTGATCGCCTCCGGCAAACTGAGCAACACAGCTGCCTACCAACAGTTGTTGCCCGCTATGATGGAGAACGCCGCTCAAACGCCTTCCGCATTGGCACAATCCCTCAATCTGCTCCAAACCGGCGATGCAGACTTCCTCGCACAAATAGTGGACGAAGTACTCGTTGCGAATCCCGATAAAGTATCCGCTTACCGCAAAGGCAAAAAAGGGCTGCAAGGTTTTTTTATGGGTGAAATCATGCGCCTGTCGAAAGGCAAAGCCGACCCGAAGGCCGTCACGCCTTTGCTCCTTCAAAAACTCGATGCCGTATGATGTTTCCAGACGAAGACAGCGATCTCAAGCGCTACTACTCCATCGGCGAAGTAGCAGAAATATTTGGCGTTTCCCGCTCGGTCATCCGCCATTGGGAAGCGGAATTCGACAACATCCGTCCGCCGAAGAACAACCGGGGCGAGCGCCGCTACACCAAATCCACCATAGCCCAAATCCGGGTGGTGTATCAGTTGGTAAAAGAGCGCGGCTTCACCATTCCGGGCGCCCGACAAGAAATCAAGGAGCGCCGCGAAATTCAACGCGGACGCGAAGAAGTCGTAGCCCGGCTGAAAGAGATACGGTCTTTTTTAGTGGATATGAAAGGATAGCACTCTCGTCGCAACCCCTGCGGGGACATTACTCAAACGCTTCCAGAATCTGCTTTGCGTGGTCGCCGGTTTTTACTTTGGTAAAAACTTTGGCAATGCGCCCCTCCTCATCAATGACGAAGGTGCTGCGGTTGACGCCATCAAAAAGTTTGCCGTACAGGGCTTTCGGGCCCCATGCGCCGAAGGCTTTCAGCACGGTCTTATCTGTGTCGGCAAGCAGAGAAAAAGGCAGGTTGTGTTTGGATTTGAATCCGGTATGCGATTTGGAACTGTCGGGGCTGACGCCGAGCATATCAAATCCCTTTTCGCGCAGGAGTTCGTAGTTATCGCGCAGGTTGCAGGCTTCCGCCGTGCAGCCGGGGGTATTGTCTTTGGGATAAAAAAACAGGATCAGCTTTTTGCCTTTGAAATCGGAGAGCGAAATGGTTTGGCCGTTCTCGTCTGTGCCGGTAAAGTGGGGGGCGGCGTCGCCATCTTTGAGCATACTCATGCGGTGCGTTTTTTGAATGAGAAAATTACCGGGGGAACAGCAGGCAGCGGGATTGGTTCAAAAAAACCGGCTCATCAGGCCCAGCGGGCGAGCGGGGTGGCATCGTGGCCGGAGAACTCGCCTTTGCCGTATTTAAAATATCCGGCCATAGAGATCATGGCGGCATTGTCGGTACAATACTCTATCGGCGGCACAAAGGTGCGCCATTGCAGCCGCTCGCCGGTTTCGACGAGTTGGCGGCGCAGTTCGCTATTGGCGGAAACGCCTCCGGCAACGGCTATTTCGCGGATGCCCGTTTGGCGGGAAGCCTGCTCCAACTTGTTCATCAGGATGGTGACGATGCGATGCTGCACGGAGGCGCAGATGTCGGCTAAGTTGTTTTGTACGAAAGCGGGGTTTTCCACCACGTTTTTTTTGAGGAAGTGAAGAATGGAGGTTTTGAGGCCGGAGAAGCTGAAATCAAGCCCTTTGATCTGCGGTTCGGGAAAAGCAAAACGAGGTTGCCCCTCGCGGGCGAGGCGGTCTATTTCGGGTCCGGCGGGATAGTCCAATCCGAGCAGTTTGCCTGTTTTGTCAAAGGCTTCACCGGCGGCGTCGTCTAAGGTTTGCCCCAGCAGTGTCATTTCTAAATGGCCGCTCACCAAGAGTATTTGGGTGTGCCCGCCGCTCACGGTAAGGCAAAGAAAAGGGAATGCCGGCGCGGGGTGCTGTGCATAATGCGCTGCTACATGCGCCTGCAAGTGGTGTACCTCAATGAGCGGGCAACCGAGGCCGAGCGCCAGCCCTTTGGCAAACGACATACCCACCAGCAGGGAGCCTATCAGGCCCGGGCCGCGGGTAAAGGCCACCGCGTCCAATTCATCGGCGCGAACGCCGGCTTGCTCTAATGCCTGGTGTACCACGGGCACAATATTGATTTGGTGCGCGCGCGAAGCTGCCTCCGGCACCACGCCTCCGTAGCGCCGGTGTATTTCCTGTCCGGCGATGCAATTGCTCAACACCTTTCCGTCGCGTACGACGGCGGCGGCGGTGTCGTCGCAGGAAGATTCGATGCCCAAAATGGTAACAGACATGGCTTGGAAGATGAAATTTTTCGGAAGTACCTTTAATTCCGGCAAAGTTTAATATTTTTCGGCGTTCAAACGAATATGGGACACATTGAAGTTTACACACATCATTTTATCCATGACAGATACCAAAACAAAAACACCGGCAGAGGTTGCCGGCAAGCCGGGTTCCACGCAGGGATTGAATTGTTTAGTGGCAAAGGGGACGCGGATTGAGGGACATTTCACCTCTGCTGAGAATACCCGCATTGACGGCGAAATCAAAGGGGAGGTAAGGTGCGATAAGAAATTGGTGACCGGCGAGAGCAGCTCCATTGAGGGCAAGGTATGGGCTGCCGAGGCCGTGTTTG
Organism: Saprospiraceae bacterium; assembly: GCA_019638385.1. Classification (GTDB taxonomy): domain Bacteria; phylum Bacteroidota; class Bacteroidia; order Chitinophagales; family Saprospiraceae; genus UBA2329. The sequence continues at coordinate 32,641 of JAHBTW010000022.1, forward strand.
AGGGCCGTATCAACGGCGACATTGTGGTGAGCGGCGGCGCTCAACTGACGGCAACCGCCCATCTCACCGGGACACTCACCGCCAAAACGTTGGTAGTGGATGAAGGCGCCCAACTGAACGGGGATTTTAAAATTGCCGGTTGATTCCTTTTTTCCCCGTCAATGTTTTCTGTGTGGCTCAATTGTCATAAAATTGCACTGGATTTTGGTCAAAAAGCTCTATACTTGTATCTAAACAAACCGAAAAATGAGAATTGTCATCAACATTGTCCTCTTGCTCGTCACCGTTTTCCTCGTTTACCTGCTCTATAGCAGCATTCAGGAGCCTATAAAGTTTAAGCGTGAGCGCACCCGTCGGGAAGACGCCGTCATCGCCCGGCTGATGCAGATTCGTACCGCCCAGGAATCCTTCCGCGATATTACGGGAGGCTTCGCCGGAAGTTTCGATACGCTCCAGCATGTACTCACGACCGGTAAATTTAAAATCATCAAAGTTATCGGCGACCCCGATGACCCCAACTTCACCGGCGAAATCTCTTACGATACCGTATATCAGCCTGCGCTCGAATACGTTCAGAATCTCGGTATTGAGTTAGACTCACTCCGCTATGTACCGTTCACCGGCCGGGCCGTTGAGTTTGACATAGCCGCCGACACCATGACGTACCAAGGTACTATGGTGCAGGTGGTGGAAGTAAAAACCCAACGCAAGAGTTTTATGGGGCCGATATTTTCCAATCCGAGCTTTGCCAAATACGACAAGAGCTACGATCCGAATTCCTATCTCAAATTTGGGAACTTGTCTCAACCAAACCTTTCTGGCAATTGGGAGGGAAGATAATCTCAGAATACCGCGACCCGACCTTTTCGCCGGCGCAGGCCACCGAACACAAACTGTCCGTCCTGATCGGGGTGGGCAGTTTGTGTTATGAGGTGTCCGATGCGTTGGGGCGATCATTGGTATGGAAAGACTGCGAGTTGCCGGCCGGTGATTCAAGGAACGAAGCGATTCGAATATTGATCCAAAACGAACTGCCGCTCCGCGAACAACGCTACAACGCCGTATCTATCGCTTTTTTTTGCGAGCCGGCGGCGTTGGTTCCTGCTCGCTTGTTTGATGCATCACGGGTGAGCAGTTATTGGGATACCGTAAGCGACCCGGCTACCGGCTGCAAGATCGCATCCGACGTATTGCCGGCGCTTCAGGCTCGTTTTGTGTATCCGCTCTCGGAGCAATTGGAAAACATCCTGCTCGCACAGTGGGCCGATGCGCGCTTGTTCCACGCCGGAACGGCTTGGCTGGAGGGCGTTTGCCGCAATATGATTGCAGCGCATCCGCGCGCTATGTATGTTCACGTTTCCGGCGGCAGGCTGCTGGTGGCGGCCTTCGACAACGGCGCGCTCCGCTTCATCAATTTTTTCGACTACCAACATGCACGCGATTTTCTTTACTACAGCCTGCTCGCTTTAGACCAGGCGCAGTTTTCGCTCGAAGACACTCACTTGTTCCTCTCCGGAAAAATGACCGTCGAAGCAGAAATCTTTCAGTTGCTTCAACGTTACTTTATCAATTTGCACTTTTTGTCGCCGGCCTCCGCCGGGGCTTTTCCCGCCGAATTGCCCGAAGACCGCCGGCACTGGTACTTCGATTTGGTATGTACCCGTCTTTTTTAAAACCGGACTACAACGTTCATGCGCATCATTTCTGGAAAATTCAAAGGCCGGCGCTTTTATCCGCCTGCCGATAACTGGCCTACCCGCCCTACCACCGATTTTGCTAAAGAGGGGCTGTTCAATGTATTGAACAACCGCATAGACTTTGAGGAGATGAAAATGCTTGACCTCTTCGGCGGAACGGGCAGCCACGGCTACGAGTTTATTTCCAGAGGCTGTACCGATGTTACTTATGTGGACAAGTTCGGCCCCTGCGTGGATTTTGTGCGCAAAACGGCCAAAGCGCTGGATGTGGAAAAAGAGTTGCGGATTGTGAAATCGGATGTATTCCGTTTTATTGGGCAGTGCCGGGAGCAATTTGACTATATCTTTGCCGGGCCGCCGTACCCCTTGCCCAACATACCCGAAATTCCCGATCTCATCTTTGCCGCCAATATGCTGCGCCACGGTGGCATGCTCGTACTGGAACACAATCCGCATCACGATTTCAAAAACCATCCCCGTTTTACCGAGGCGCGCCATTACGGCAAAACTATTTTCAGTATTTTTCAACCGGCCCCGGAAACGGAGACCGAACCGAATACCTAACTGCTATGAAGTACTGCACAATCCTGCTCGTTTTTGCCTTGTCGGCCATCGGAGTGGCCGCACAACCCAATGTGTCCGGTCTGTGGAAAGGCAGCATCACACAGAATCAGGGAGGATACCGCCCCAATTATGATTTTGAAATTTATCTCAACCAAAAAGGCAACAAAATCAGCGGACGTTCCTATGTGTTTGTGGACAAGATATACGCCGTTGTGGAACTGAGCGGCGAGTTTACCGGCGCCAATACCATCCGCATAAGAGAATCTCGGATTGTGGATTCCAAAAAAACAGATGGATTGGAATGGTGTATCAAAACCTACGATCTTACCTTCAGCAAGGCAAGCGGCGTGGTGAAATTGAGCGGCCCCTGGACCGGCCAAACCCCCAGCGGCCCCTGCATCCCCGGAACCGTTATCCTGACCCGGAAATTTGCGCGCGCTTAATGCATTACCGACCATGAGACCATTAGCAGAGCGAATGCGTCCGCTTACGTTAGACGACTATCTGGGGCAGCAACACTTAGTGGGGCCGGATGCCATTTTGCGAAAAGCCGTCGAATCGGGGCGAACGCCTTCCTTCATCCTATGGGGGCCGCCCGGCGTAGGCAAAACCACCCTCGCGCGCATCGTGGCGCATCAGTTGCAGCGGCCCTTTTTCACCCTGAGCGCCGTGAATGCCGGCGTCAAAGACGTGCGCGACGCCATCGAAAAATCAAAAGGGCAGCGCTTTTTTGACCAGCCGCCGCCGCTGTTGTTTATTGACGAAATTCACCGCTTCAGCAAGGCCCAGCAAGACTCCCTGCTCGGCGCGGTGGAAGAAGGAGTAGTGACCTTAATTGGCGCTACCACTGAAAATCCTTCGTTTGAAGTCATTCCGGCATTGTTGTCGCGCTGCCAGGTATATGTACTCCAGCCCTTGGGCAGGGAAGACCTCATTCATTTGGTCAACCACGCCATTGCCACGGATGAGGTACTGAAAAACAAGCACTTATCGGTGAAAGAGTACGATGCCCTGTTGCGCTTTTCCGGCGGCGATGCCCGCAAGTTGTACAACATTCTGGAACTGACCGCCAACTTCCAGACCGGCGATGCGCCGATGGAAATCACCGATGAGTTGGTGGCCCGCTTAGTGCAGGAAAACCTGACGATGTACGACAAAGGCGGCGAGTATCACTACGACATTGCTTCTGCTTTTATCAAATCCATTCGCGGAAGCGACCCCAACGCAGCCGTGTATTGGCTGGCCCGCATGATTGACGGTGGAGAAGACGTGAAGTTCATCGCCCGGCGCATGATCATTGCGGCTGCCGAAGATGTGGGCTTGGCCAATCCCAACGCGCTGCTCATGGCCACTACTGCGTTTCAGGCGGTGCAAGCGGTCGGATTGCCCGAAGCGCGCATCATTCTCTCCGAAGCGGTCATTTATCTGGCCACCTCACCGAAGAGCAACTCTGCCTATTTGGCCATCAATACGGCACTGGAAACGGTGCGCCAAACCGGCAACCTGCCGGTGCCACTGCACCTGCGCAACGCCCCTACTTATCTGATGAAACAACTGAACTACGGCCAAAACTATCTGTATGCGCACGACTTCCCCGGCAACTTTGTAGCGCAGGAGTTTCTCCCCGATGAGGTCGCCGGCAAGCCCTTGTTTGCACCGCAGGCCAATACGGCAGAGGAGAAAATACGGCAGTTTTTGGCAGGACGATGGAAGGAGAAATACGGTTATTAGTCAGCAGATTATTTACTTTTGCGCGGTTATGGAAAACAAGGACAATTTATTGGGCGTATTGAGTACTCTCTATCAATGGAGGACGCAGTTGTTTTTGCTTTGTGCAGCAGCGGGCATCGGCGCGGCGGTCATCTCATTATTGCTACCCAATTATTATCAGGCAGCCACTACCTTTCTGGCGGCCAGCCCCGACCAAACCAGGCCGGAGATGTTCTTCAGCCGCACGGTCCCCATCCGCACTGAATACTACGGCAACACCGCCGACATTGACCGCCTGCTCACCATTGCCGAATCGAATGACCTGATCTTTTTTATCGTGGACTCATTTGACCTCTATACTCATTACGACATTCACCCCGAACAAGAGAAGGCCTCCTATCTCATGCGCCAGACGTTTATGAGCCTTTACAGCGTGAAAAAGAACAAACGCGACGCCATAGAACTGACCGTGGAGGATACCAATCCCGAACTGGCCGCACGCATTGCCAATGCCGCCCGCGAAAAAATTGAACAAATTGCCCGCAACCTCCTGCGCGAAAGCCAGGTGAAAACCATACAAACATTTCAAGACAACATCGTCTCGAAAGAACGCCTCCTCATGGCCGTCGGAGATACCCTCGCTCAGTTGCGCACACAATTCGGCGTATATAATGTGGTGGCCCAAACACAATCGCTCACCGAACAGTTGTCGGAAGCAATCGCACTTTTTACCCGCGACAGCGTTCGACTCCAGATTCTCCGCCCCAATGCGCAGGTGCCCCGCGATACGGTCATCATGCTCGATGCCAAAGTGGCCGGTATGCGGCAGGAAGTCAAAGTATTGGAGGCGAAGATTAACCGGCTCAACAGCGGCGTGTCCGGTATTTACAATTTGGAAAAACAATACGCAGAGGCCAACTTAGTGCTGAGCGAAGACCGCGAACGCCTCAAACAATGGCAGGCCGCCTACCAGTCGGAAGCGCCGGCGGTGCTGTTGGTGGAAGCCGCCCAAACGCCGGAGGTGAAGTCGCGGCCGCGGCGCAGTGTACTTGTGCTGGCCGTTACCTTTGCAGCATTTTTGTTTGGCGTCATCGGCGTGCTTTTGTTCGACGCCTATCGCAACATCAACTGGCGCGAGGTGACGAGAAAAGACCATTAAACAACCTACAAAATGAGCGCTCCGGTAAAACCGTCTAAGCTAAAAGCCATTCTGGGGATGAAATGCCCTCGCTGTCATAAAGGCGATTTATTCGCCACGCCTGCCTTTTCTTTCCGGCAGCCGTTTTTCATGCCCGACAAATGCCCGCACTGCGAACAGCCTTACATGCCCGAACCCGGGTTTTATTACGGCGCCATGTTCGTTTCCTATATTTTCATGGGCTGGTTTTGCCTGCTCTTTCTCATGTTTTTTCATTGGGTTTTGGACTGGAGCCTGGCGGCCTCTTTCGGCTTGCTCGTCGCGGTGTGCCTTTTCCTGTATGTACTCATTTTCAGGCTGGCGCGTTCTATTTGGATCAATTTGATGGTGAAATACGACCCGACCCAATCGGGAAAGCAGCAACAACAATGACCGAAGAACAAGAAATAAGAGACTATCTGCGCAAGCAATACCCCAACATTGCAGAGCTGGGTTTACAGGACGAAATTGCGCACATCGGCAAGTTGATGGAATTCAAAGCCGGCGATGTCATTATGGACTACGGCGCGTATGTCAAGCTCATTCCATTAGTGGTAGCGGGCAGCATCAAAGTGTCGAGAGAGGGCGACGATGGCAACGAACTGTTTTTGTACTACCTGCGCCCGGGCGAGTCCTGCACCATGTCATTTACCTGTTGTATGATGAACAAGCGCAGCGAAATTCGCACCCAGGCCGAAGAAGATGCGCTCGTCATTGCCATTCCCATCCGATACATGGACGACTGGATGTCACGGTATCAAAGCTGGAAAAACTTCGTGATGCTGTCGTACGACAATCGCATGAAAGAACTCATCCACACCATTGACGAAATAGCCTTCAAAAAAATGGACGAACGCCTGATGACCTACCTGCGCAAAAAAGCGGAAATCACCGGGTCGAATACCATTCAGGCCACCCATCAGGAAATTGCCTACGATCTCAACGCTTCCCGCGAAGCCGTATCGCGCCTGCTCAAACAGTTGGAAAATGAAGGCGAGGTGCGGTTGGGCCGCAATAGAGTTGATCTGATTTAAAAAAGCACAAACTCCGTACGCCGGTTTTTTCGGCGGCCTTCCGGCGTATCGTTGGTATCCATCGGCGAGCTTTCCCCAAACCCTTTGTAACGCAGGCGCTCCGGCGCAATGCCCCCCGACAGCAGATAATCATGCACGGCTTTGGCGCGCTGTTCCGATAGCAATTGGTTGGTCTCATCGGCGCCGACGCTGTCCGTGTGCCCGTTTATCTGTATTCGCAGCGCCGGATGCTCGTTCAGAAAAGCGAGCAACCGCTCCAATTCTGCTTTTGATGCCGGCAGGAGCTGTGCCGATCCGGTGTTGAAGAAGATGTTGTGCAACACCACCGGCGCCGCGCCGGCAGGCGTTTCGCCGGGCGCCGACACAGGGGAAAGGGCAATGTCTAATACAAACGGTTGATCGGGCGTGCCCGAAGTGTCTAATTGAAAATGCTCCGAATGGAACAGATACCCCTCATGGCTGACGTGCAGGGCATAATTGCGGCCGGCAGGCAGACAATAGAGGAAGCTCCCGTCCTCGCCGATGCGGTCGCTTTGGAGCAGGCGGTCGTCGGGCAGGCTGAATAAATCGGCTTTTGCCTGCAAAGGCCGGCGCGAATGTGCGTCGCGCACCACTGCTTTTACATAAGTGACCGGTTCGGGCCGCAAGTGCGGGGGCATGGCAAAGAAAAACAAATCGGTATTGATGCCGGCCGGGTTGTCACCGGGCTTGGCGCGAGCGTCGCGGGCATCGGAGGTGAAATAGGCGGTCGTTCCGTCCAAACTGACGATGAGTGCGCCTTCGTTGGCGGGGGTATTGATGGGGTAGCCCAGGTTTTCGGGCGCGCCGGGCCGTCCGTCCGGTTGTATGCGGCTGAGGAAGAGATCGAACCCGCCCATGCCGGGATGCCCATCGGACATGAAGTACAGCGTTTGCCCGTCGGCGTGAAAGAAGGGGCAATCTTCGTTGCCGGCAGTATTGATCACCGAGCCGAGATTGACCGGCGTGCTCCAGCGATCGTCGGGCTGCAGGCGGGTGAGCCACAGGTCGCGGCCGCCGTGGCCGCCGGGCCGGTCGCTCGAAAATACGATGACCTTGCCATCGGCAGAGAGGTTGGGCTGGCGTTCGAGCCATTTGGTGTTCACCGGCTCGCCGAGGTTTTGGGGTCGGCTCCAGCGTCCGTTTTTGAGGTATGAAATGTAGAGATCGCAACTGCCCAACCCATCGGGCGTATTGCAGGCATTGAATACCAAGGTGCGCCCATCGGCGGAGATGCTCTGCGCTCCTTCATTAAAAGGTGTGTTAATGCCCTCCACCGGCTGCGCTTTCGCCCACTCTCCATCGGGCAGGCGCAGGCTGTAATAAAAGTCTTCCTGGCGGTCAACGATGCGGGTAAACACGAGCATACCGCCGTCGGCCGTAAGCGAGGGCAGGCTTTCGGGCATCGGCGTGTTGATGCTGTCGCTCAATGGTTCGGGATCAAACGGCACTGGGTTTTGGATTGCCACAGCGGCAAACCGGGCATCGGCGGCATAACGTCCGGCGCGTTGACGCAAAGATTCGCTGCGATTGTCTGATTGTAAAAAACGCTCGAAAGCCGGCGCGGCTTCCCCAAATTTTTCCTGCCTCAACAGACAAATTCCCAACTGATACCAGGCCCGTGCATCGTAGTTGGGCGCCAAGCCCAGCGCTTTTTTAAAATCGGCCTCGGCGGCAGGTAAATCGCCGAGATCAAAACGCATGGCGGCCCGCAACAGCAGCGCATCCACGAAGCCCGGCGACTCTTTGAGCGCCCCTTCGACTTGCTTGAACGCATCGGCTCTGTTGTCGGCTTTGCTCGATTCTAATGCCTTTTCAAACGCTTTCAGCGCTTTGGGGTTGGCCGTTTTACGGGTAACCGCTTCCTGCGCAAACAGCGAAGCGGGCAGCAGCACAATACACAACCATAGTATTTTCCACATGCGGGTTCGGAACTGGTACGGACGGAAAACGGAAAAAGGGGAAGGATTATTAACCTCCGGTCAACAACTCTTGTCCGACAGCTCGACAAAAGTATTGTCCAAATCTTCCTCCGGCGTGTGTACGCAGGGGAAATCTTTTTCCACGAGCAATTGCACGGCCGCGCCGGTATCGGAGGTCCAGAGCGCCTCCATGCCTACCTGGTCGGAGTCTATCCAATCAGCGGCCTGGCCTTCCGGCAGATATACCGATACAAGGCCGTCCATGAAAGCGGCACGTAGGGTCTTTGCGCCGGGCCAGATTTCGAGGCGGAAGCGAAAATTGCCCACGCCCACGCTTTCCTCTATGCGGCCGGTGGCTTTGAGCATTTCAAGATCAGATTTGCGCACCCGGATGCGGATGCTATTGGTTGTACAGCGGAGTTTCATGATGGTAGATTTATTCTTTGTTTACCTGAATATACATTGAAGCGGCGGTCACGCAGGAAACCGATGAGCGTCATGCCGTAAGCCTCGGCCAGTTCTACGGCGAGGCTGGAGGGCGCTCCCACTGCGGTCAGTACGGGGATGCCGGCCATGAGCGCTTTTTGTACCAACTCAAACCCGGCGCGCCCGCTCACCAAGAGGAGGCAATTGCTCAGCGGAAGGTCGTCTTGCTGCATTGCCGCACCCACAAGTTTATCCACCGCGTTGTGTCGGCCTACGTCTTCGCGCAGCAAGAGCAGACGCCCGTCCGCATCGAAAAGCCCGGCAGCATGCAATCCACCGGTACAGGAAAATACATCCTGCCCTTCGGATAAAGCGGCCGGCAAGCCATGTAGCACCCGACTGTCGAGTACCGGCGCCTGCGGTAAGAGTTGGTAGCAAATGTCGGTTTGCACCATATCAATGGATGCCTTGCCGCACACGCCGCAACTGGAGGCTGTGTAAAAATGCCGGCTCAATTGCGCTGTATCTACTGCTACTCCGGGGCGCAACTCTACCGATACGATATTGGTTTGCGATTCGGGGTCCAATTGCTCTGCCGCATAACGCATCAGCGTCACGTCTTCCGCCCGGCCGATGATGCCTTCTGTAAAAAGAAACCCCAGCGCAAGGTCAAAATCGTGGCCGGGGGTGCGCATGGTCACGGCGATGCTCTGCCGCCGGCGCTGCGCTGCGGGGCCATGTACCAACTGTATTTCCAGCGGCTCCTCCACCGCGAGCACGTCTTGTTGTGCGGTGGCGTATCCCTGTTCCACTTTGAGAATGTCGCAGTTTTTTACCCCTGAAAGAACGGTTGATTTCATAATGATTATGGCTGCAACAACTAAAAACAGTGCGATTTCACTTAACGTTGCGGAACCGAAATTATAAACGCCATCAAGTTACTGAACGTTTTTCCTTTTCTACGGCCCCGCTGTCAATCCGTCAGCAACTTTCATCCCCAAGCGGTCAATTTGTCTTTACATTCGATGGCTTTAGTGCCAATTTTTCAAAAAATACTGACAAAAAGTCCTGGTTGTCAGGGTGGTACGCCATTTGCCTTATAGGGTATGAAAAGCAAATTATTTTTGTTGTAACCACTAAAAAATCGAGAACCATGACATCTGTATTGTTCAATCCGAAAGTGAGAATGCACAAACCCGCTTTCACGCCGCCTGTGTTTGACAAGTTGGTCAACGAATTCCTCCAATCCGAATGGCCGCAGTTTGGCAGCGGCGGCGTAAACGCCGTGAGCCGTCCGGCAGTAAACATGTTGGAAAGCGATGCCGACTACCGCATTGAATTGGCTGCACCCGGCCTGGAGAAAGGGGATTTCAAAGTGTCGGTCGAAAAAGACATCCTCTCCATCTCGGCAGAAAAGCCGGCGCCGGCAGACGAAAACGAAAAGATACTGCGCCGCGAATTCAGCTTTCTGAATTTCCAGCGCGGGTTCCGCCTGCCTACCGTGGTTGATGTGTCGGGCATTCATGCAGCCTATAACAACGGCGTACTCACGGTGATTTTGCCCAAACGCGAAGAAGCCCGTGTGAAACCGCCGAGGGAGATTGAGATCGCGTAAAGAAGAAAAAGTAAAAATGACGTTCTTCTGACACTTTTTTTGCAGCAATAAGTTCGTATCTTTGTTTCACTTTTAAAAACCATTATTTATGTCACTCATCAAATATGACCCGTTCGCTCCTGTGCGCTCGCTCACCAATGTGGTTGATGAGTTTTTCAACAGGGGCATTGGCGAACTGATCGGTTACGATCATGCCTTCAGTGTACCTTCTGTCAATGTGGTAGAAAAACCCGACAGTTTCACGATTGAAGTAGCCGCGCCCGGTCTGGAAAAAGGCGACTTCAAAGTGAGCGTCGAAAACGGCTGTCTCGTTATCTCTGCCAAAAAAGAGAAAAATGAAGAAGTGAAGGAGGGGAAATACACCCGCCGCGAGTTCAACTATACTTCTTTCAGCCGCTCTTTCACCTTGCCGGAAACAGTAAATTACGAAAACGTACACGGAAATTACGAAAATGGCGTTTTAAGAGTACAGCTTCCTAAAAGAGAGGTCGCACAAATTGAAAATGCACGCGTCATTGAGATAGAATAAAGGGGCTTAGACCCCGGCGCAATCTGCTACCAGGCAGATGCAAAGGTTAGTTAATAGGGTTTTAGGTGTTTTTGATGGGGTCGGTACTTCGCGTACTGACCCCCTTTTTTTATGTACTCTTTAAACAAACAATATACTTTTATGCAAACTCCCGGTGAGCGGCTCCAACTCCCCCACCCGCTCTACTTCCAACTTTCCTATGTTTGATCGCCGTAACTGATATGCGGGACGGAACATTGCCGGAATGCTATTTCTTTTCCGCCAACATACCCAACACATACGCCAGTGCCTGTTCGCTTTTTACGGGAATATTCGGCTGCACGCCTACGAAGTCTAAGCGTTCGCCGGTGGGCGTGTAGTAATCGGCATTGGGGATGACGGCCATGAACCCATTGTGTACCGGGTACGACTCTGCGCTCAGCATTTGGCCGGCGGTGGCTTCGCCCACCACGGTAGCGCGGCCCGTGTGTTGAAGGTTCCAGGTGAGCGGCTCGCAGGCACTGGCCGATTTGCGGTCGGTGAGTATAAACAAGCGTCCGTCAAACCGCTGTGTGCCGGGCCGTGCTTTGAGCACTACAAATCCCTGCTGTTCCAATGCTTCCGTAAAGGCGGCCACATCGGCTTTGCTAAATGCCGGCATGGTTTCCAACTCGGCAGCCGTGGGTGGGGCCGGGTGATCGTTGAACCAGCGCTGCGTGAGATATACGCCCGTGGGCGTTTCGCGATCGGTGAGGTAACCGGCCAGCGTCATGCCGCCTTCGAGCGAGCCGCCGGGGTTGCCGCGCAAATCCACGATGAGATTTTGGTAGCCTTTCGTCACGACAATTTGCAGGAGGCTGTCCATTTCCTGTGCCGTGCAACTAAAGGAGCGCACGCGCAGCACCACGGTTTCGGGCGTTTTTTCCTCCAGCGATAGCTGCCCCGGACGCGTCACAAAAGGCGTAGCGCCCATGCCGGTGACGCCCTCCACCCGATACAGCCCCTTGTGAGAGAAGGGCAGGGGGTTGGAGTAGGTATAAAAGGCTGCCATCATATCCAGGTCGTCTTGTGCCCGAGCCGCGAAGCGCTCCATTTGCCGGGCAAATTTTTTCCACTCTTTGCTTTGCAACACCCGGCGGTCGTATATTTTTTGATCGTACACCGACATCAGTGCACTGTTAATCAATGAATAATCATCTGCAGGGCCGGCAGTGTTGCGGCGAGCGCCTTCCAGTCCGCCTAATGCCTTCCCGGTATTCGTTTGGAAAACAGCCGCGCTGATTTTGCCATTACTGACGCGGCCTTTCACATCCATTTTGGCCATCGGCGTGTGCAATACACCGCTGAAGGCGATGCCTTCGGCGTCGGTGGTATAGGCGCCGTTTTCGATGCGGCATAAAGCGCCGGTCTGGATCATTTGGTTGGATTTTGGGCCGAATATTTTACCGGCAGCAGCCTTGAAGCCGCCCATGAGGTTCTTTACGCCTTTGCGATGTGAATAGGCTGCAAATGTGCCGTCGGGCAGGGTTTCAACATCCAATAAGAGGCGAAATTCTCCAAAGCCTCTGTGCCGAAGTGTGATACTCCATTCACCGCTTAACGTTTCGGCGGGCTGTTGAGCGGCGGCTGGAAAAAAACCGGATACGGAAAGTGCCATAGCGGCGATGAGGACAAATTTGAGCAGGTTCATTGTATGGAAATTTTCAGATGAGCAATATTTTTTCGATTTGTCAAAGATGCGACGCCGACCTCCTGAAAGTCAAGCGCAGCAAGGCGAGCCACGGGTTTTGAGGATTGAGACAGGGAGGCGTTTTCCTGAAATACGGTTTTGTCGGCCTGAAATACGGGCGTACTTTTGCCGCTTTCCAAAAGGAAAGGATGCAAATGGAACCAGATACAACAGCGGCTATACGGATACCGGTAGATTTCAGAGTCGGGAAGGGCTGGAAATGGCTGCTCTACACCATACTCGGCATTTTGCTGTACCAACTCATGACGCTGCAACGGCCGGGATTCGGCGAGTTTCGTTTGTTGCTCGAGGGCAATGTACTGGCTTGGTTGCGTTCGCTGTTGCTATACTATTTTGTGTTCGAGCTGGTTTCGGTGTTCATCTTTTTGCGGCTCACGCGATGGTACTTTTGGGTAGCAGGCATCTCAGAAATAGAACTTTCCGTGCGGGGGCTGGCGCTGTACCAGTTGCGTTATTTGCCGCTGGTGCTCGGCTCTATTTTCACTTTCGGCCCTGTTACCAACGCCATCCGGTATGCCGTCGTGTTTTTTCCCGACTATGAATGGAGCGCGTATTTCCCTGAATACTTTTTCACGGCCCGGATGTATGTCAACTATCTGGTCCCCTTCCTCATTTTCGGGTACGTCATTCTCAACGTCAATCTTTTTTTGAATTACAACGATTGGCAAAAAGCGCGTTTCAAAAACCTCTCAGAGGGTTTAAATACGACCGGCACGGCACGCTATCTCCAACACATTGAGGCCAAGGACGAACAGGGCGCCGCGTTGCTGCCGGTGGAAAACGTATGGTGGTTTGAAGTGGAAGGCAAAAACTACAAAGCGTTTACAAATGGAAAAACGTATGATATTGGAATGACGATCAGCGAATTAGAACAAGCACTCGATCCCGAAAAATTCTTTCGCGTCAACCGGGCGATCATCGTCCAACTTCGCTTTGTAAAAAACTATTCCTTTTGGGAAAACGACAAATACATCCTGCGAATGACCGACGAGCGCACGGAGTTTGTGATGCAACGCACCCGCCTCAAAGCGCTGAAAGGGCGGTTGGGCGCGGGCTGAGGTTTACAGCCAACGCTTTCTTTTAAAAAGATACAACAGGAACAGCCCCAATAGGAACATGAACCCCATGATGATGAAATAGCCGTACGGCCAGTGCAGCTCGGGCATGTTGTCGAAATTCATACCATATACGCCGACGATGAAGGTAAGCGGTATGAAGATGGTAGAGATGATGGTGAGCACCCGCATGACGTTATTCATGCGCATACTGAGATTGGACAGGTAGAGGTCAAACAAGCCGTTGAGCAGGTCCCGCCAGTTGTCCACCGTATCCATGATCTGAATGATGTGATCGTACAAATCGCGGATAAAAATGCGCGTGCTGTCTTGCACCAAAGCGTTGTCGGTTCGGGTCAGGGAACTGACGGCGTCCCGAAGCGGATAAATGGTTTTGCGCAGCCCCAAAATCTCCAATTTGAGTTGGTACAGGCTGGTTTTGTTAGCGTCTGTGGGGTTGTCGAGAATTTCGCGTTCCTGTATTTCAATAATTTCTTCCAGCTTATCCAGCACGATGTAGTACTGATCCACCACGGTGTCCAATAGGGCATAGAGGAGGTAGTCGGAGCGGCGTTTGCGAATCCGACCGTTGCCGTTGAGGAGGCGGTCGCGCACGGTGAGGAAGGTGTCGTTTGGTTTTTCCTGAAAAGAAACGAGAAAACCCTCGCCGGCATAGATGGCAATTTGTTCGGTTTGCACCTCTTTCGTCGTTTCGTCGAAACTCAGCGCCTGTGCCACCACGAAGAGGGCGTCTTCATAATCTTCTAATTTGGGGCGTTGCTGCGTGTTGAGCACGTCCTCTAAGGCGAGGGTGTGGATATTGTATTGCTTGCCGAGTTGCTCAATGAGCGGTACATTTTGCAGCCCCCGGATGTCGTGCCATAGCAGATAATTGCCCTCATCGGGCGGAATGATAGCGTCAGTGGAGATTTTTTCTTCGGCGTTTTCCTCATTGTATTGCACGAGGGTGATGAATGCCGCGTCCGTATGCCGGTCGCCGGTGAATACCAATGAGCCGGGCGGTAAGCCCTGTTTGAGTTGTCGCTTGCTTTTTCGCTTGGCCATACATGCTGTGTCATTAAGTAGCTACGACCACGCCTCGGCGTGGCGCGAGTTATGAGTTTTGCAGGATGGAACTCGCATCACGCAACTCGAAGCTCGCGGCTCGAAGCTTAGGTAGAGAACTTAAACTGCTACCTACGCATCCACCTTGGCATACTTGGCATTGGCTTCAATGAAGGCGCGGCGTGGCGGCACTTCGTCGCCCATGAGCATGGAGAACACGCGGTCGGCTTCGCGGGCATCGTCAATGGAAATGAGGCGAAGGAAACGGCGTTCCGGGTCCATGGTGGTTTCCCAGAGCTGCTCGGCGTTCATTTCACCCAAACCCTTATAGCGTTGCACTTTCACGGAGTCGAGATTGCCGCCCCGTGCGAGTTCTTCCTGAGCCGCCTTGCGCTCTGTGTCGTTCCAGCAGTAGCGCGATTGGCCTTTGGGGCCTTTGACCAAATATAAGGGGGGCGCCGCAATATACACAAAACCCTGTTTGACGAGTTCGTGCATGTAGCGGAAGAAGAAGGTGAGAATGAGCGTGGTGATGTGGCTGCCGTCAACGTCGGCGTCGCACATGATGACTATTTTGTGGTAGCGGAGTTTTTCGAGGTTGAGGCGGCGCTCGCCGTGCTCGTCTTCGGTAATACTGACGCCGAGCGCGGTGAACATATTTTTGATTTCCTCATTTTCGTAAATCTTATGCTCTAAAGCTTTCTCTACGTTGAGGATTTTTCCCCGCAAGGGCAAGATGGCCTGAAATTCCCGGTTGCGGCCCTGTTTGGCCGTACCGCCTGCCGAATCGCCTTCCACTAAGAACAACTCCGAATCGGCGGGGTCTTTGGAGGAGCAGTCGGCCAGTTTGCCGGGTAGCCCGCTGCCGGTGAGCACGTTTTTGCGCTGCACCATTTCGCGGGCTTTGCGAGCAGCCTCGCGGGCAGTGGCGGCCAGCACCACTTTTTCCACGATCTTGCGCGATTCTCTGGGGTTTTCCTCCAGATAATGCCCCAATGCTTCGCCTACCACCCGCGACACGATGCCGGTGACTTCGGCATTGCCCAGTTCGCCTTTGGTTTGGCCTTTGAACTGCGGCTCCGGTACTTTCACTGATACGATGGCCGAAAGCCCTTCGCGGAAGTCTTCAGCGGTCGGCTTTATTTTGAGTTTTTTGAACAGGTCGAGGTCTTCACCGTACTGGCGCAGCAGGCGGGTGACGGCCATGCGGAAGCCGCCGACGTGGGTGCCGCCCTCGCGGGTATTGATGTTGTTGACAAACGAATACACGTTCTCCGAGTAGGAGTTGTTGTATTGGAAAACCACTTCTACCATCACATCGTCCACGCTCGCCGATACATAGATAGGCTTTTCGGTGATGCGGTGCCGGGTGCTGTCAATGTATTCGATGAATTCGAGCAGGCCGCCTTCCGAGTGAAACTCCTCGTATTTGGGTTTGCCTTCCTCATCGGTTTCGCGCTCATCGGTGAGGTTCATTCTCAAACCTTTGTTGAGGAATGCCATTTCGCGCAAGCGAGCGGTCAGGATGTCGTACTTGTATTCTGTAGATTCAAAAATCGTGGCGTCCGGCCGGTAAGTGATGGTGGTACCGGTGCGGTTAGATACGCCGATTTCATGCACTTCGTTCTGCGGGATGCCTTTGGAATACTCCTGCTCGAAGATTTTGCCTTCGCGATGCACCTCTGCACGCAGGTATTCCGACAAGGCATTGACGCATGATACGCCCACGCCGTGCAAACCGCCGGAAACCTTGTAAGTGTTTTTGTCAAACTTACCGCCGGCGTGCAGCACCGTCATCACCACTTCGAGCGCCGATTTCTGCAATTTTTCGTGCATACCGGTGGGAATGCCGCGTCCGTTGTCGCGCACGGTCACGGAGTTGTCGGTGTGAATGACGATTTCGATAAGATCGCAATAGCCTGCGAGGTGCTCATCAATGGAGTTGTCTATTACCTCCCAAATCAAATGGTGCAAGCCCTTGGTGTCGGTACTGCCGATGTACATGCCGGGGCGCTTGCGCACCGCCTCCAACCCTTCCAATGCCTGAATATTACTGGCATCATAGTCGCCGGGATTTGCGGGTAGTCCTTTGTTTGCTGTCATTGTTTCCATGCCGCAAAGGTACAAAAAGCCGGGGGTATTTTTCGAGGTACTTGGTTACCTTTGCCGCAAAAAGCAATGAAATTTCCTCAACCTGTTCCTGTGCGGGAATTGGCGGCCCAACTGAACGCAGAACTCATTGGCGAAACGGAGTTGATCGCTCTGGGAATGAACGAAATTCACCATGTGCAGCCTGGCGATGTGACCTTTGTGGACGTGGAGAAGTATTTCGACAAGGCGTTGAAGTCGGCTGCAAGTATCATTATTCTAAATAAACGAATAGATGCGCCTACAGGCAAAACGCTGTTGTATTGCGCCGATCCTTTCCAAACGTATAACAATCTGGCCCTGCATTATCGCCCTTTCCTGCCGGTAACCGCCGCCGTAAGCGATACGGCCGATATTGGCGAAGGCACGGTGGTAGAACCCAATACCATCATCGGCCATCATGTGCGCATCGGCCAAAACTGCTACATTTCCGCCAATGTCATCATCGGCGATCATACGGTCATCGGCGACAACGTACTCATTCAGCCGGGCGCCATCATCGGCACGGATGCGTTTTATTTCAAAAAAACAGCCGCCGGCTTTGTGAAATGGCGCTCCTGCGGTCGTGTGGTGATAGAAGACGATGCCGAGATCGGCGCCGGCTGTACGATTAATAAAGGCGTATCGAGCGATACGGTCATCGGCGCCGGCACCAAGTTAGACTGCAAAGTACATGTGGGTCATGATGTGCGCATCGGCAAGCGTTGTCTCATTGCTGCACAAACCGGCATCGGCGGCAATACCGTTATCGGCGATGACGTAGTGCTCTATGGGCAGGTCGGCATTGCCCAAAATCTCACCATCGGCGACAAAGTGGTCGTATCGGCCAAAGCGGGCGTTTCTAAAGACCTCGATGCCGGAAAATCCTACTTTGGCCTTCCCGCCGGAGAAGCGCGTAAAATGTATCGCGAATTGGCGGCACTTCGCCTGTTGCCGGAGTTTTTTGCGCAGTACTATAAATGATGCAGTGGATAGATTGTTACCTTTAGCCGAAGTTTTCGGCTGCTTTATCTAATCATTCTGAATTTTTGGAGTTTCTTTAACACTTTGCTGCGGCATTCAATATGATAAATTCCTCAAGTGTAGAACACATGCTTTTTCTAACCGTGAGCGATTGGTGGATGGCCATGGACCGGCCGGAACAAATATTCTGGATCATCGCAGTAGTATTCACTGTGCTGATGCTGATTCAGTTTATTCTCTCGCTCACCGGCGTAGATTTTGACGGCGATGCCGATGGTCATACTCCGTCTCTCGACCACGATCACGATTTTTCGGTCTTTTCGGTGCGCAGCATCATTGCCTTTTTTGCTTTTCTGGGTTGGACGGGCGTACTCATGCTCGGCGCGGGTATCAGCCTTTGGCTGGCCTTGCTGTTGGGCTTGCTCATGGGCGGCATTGCCATGTTTTTGGTTGCATATCTCATTTTTTGGTTCTCCAAGTTGGGACAGGAAGACAATATATCGGCGCAGGAGGCGCTGTTTCAATCGGGCGATGTATATTTGCTCATTCCCGCAAGTCGTAGCGGCAAAGGCCGCGTAACGGTAAAAACCCGCACCACCCTCCGCGAATGGGACGCCGTAACCGACGGCCCCGCCATCCCCACCGGCGCTAAGGTGCTGGTGACCGATGTACTGGAAGAAAATACGCTGTTGGTAAGCACGGCGGAGTAGGTCGGTGCATCGCCCTTTGTCAATTTGCCTCTTGCCCCTCGGCCAACGGCTGTACCGATTCTGATTTTGCAGTCGGTGCATCGCCCTTTGTCAATTTGCCTCTTGCCCTTTACGCTCTGCCCTATGCCCTATGCCAAGAAAACCGCAAAACCACTATACATTATGGGAACTTCGCTGATTATTCTTCTTTCTGGCTTGATCTTTCTGGCCTTTATCACGCTTACATTTCTCATTTCCCGCTACAAGCGCTGCCCCTCCGACCGGATATTGGTCATCTACGGTCGCACCGGTTCCGGCTCGGCAAAGTGCATTGCCGGCGGCGCTGCCTTTGTGTGGCCCGTCATTCAGGACTACGAGTACCTTGACCTCTCACCCATTTCCATTGATGTGGATTTGAGGCGCGCGCTCAGCAAACAAAATATTCGCGTGGATGTACCTTCCCGTTTTACCGTGGCCGTTTCCAACGAAGAAGGGGTGATGCAAAACGCAGCAGAACGCCTGCTCGGAAAGTCTATGGAAGAAATTCGCGACATTGCCAAAGACATCATCTTCGGGCAGTTGCGCCTCGTTGTAGCTACTATGGACATTGAAGAGATCAACTCCGACCGCGATAAGTTTCTCTCCAATGTATCTGCCAATGTGGGCGCCGAGTTAAAAAAAATCGGACTCACCCTCATCAACGTAAACATCACTGACATACAGGACGAGTCGGGCTACATTGAGGCGCTCGGCAAAGAGGCTGCCGCCAAAGCCGTAAACGATGCCCGCATGAGCGTGGCCGAGAAAAACCGCGACGGCGCCATCGGGGAAGCCAATGCCAAAAGGGATCAGCGCATCCAGGTATCTCAGGCAGAGGCGCTGGCGCAGGTAGGAGAAGCTGAGGCCAATGCCAAAACGGTGGAAGGTGAAAATACGGCTAAGATCACCATCGCCAATTCCGATGCCCTGCGCCGTATCCGCGAAGCGGAAGTCAATAAAAATGCCGTCACCGCCGAAAAAGTACAAGCTGCCAAAGCCCTGGAAGATTCCTATCTGGCTGAACAACAAGCCGAAGAAGCGCGCGCTGCCCGTGAAAAAGCAACTAAAGAAGCCGACATCATCGTGCAGGCCGAAATACAGCGCCGCAAATTGGAAATTGAAGCCGAAGCCCAGGCAGAACAAATGCGCCGCTTGGCCAAAGGCGAAGCCGACGCCATTTTCCTCCGGCAGGACGCCGAGGCGCGCGGCTTGTACGAAGTACTCAGCAAACAGGCCGAGGGTTTTCAAAAAATTGTGCATTCTGCCGGTGGGAATGCCCGGGAGGCTGTGTTGCTGATGGTGGCAGATAAAATTGAGAACTTGGTGAAAACCCAAGTGGATGCGATCAAGAACATTAAGATAGACAAGGTGACCGTGTGGGAAGGGGGCAACAGCGCTGATGGCGAAGGCAGTTCTACCTCCCGTTTTGTGTCGGGCCTGTACAAATCTGTGCCGCCGCTCAGCGACCTCTTCAATATGGCCGGCATGGAGCTTCCTAAATACCTCGGTAATGCCAAAGAGGAAAACCGCCCTGCTGCCGGGGAAGAAAGCAGCAATGCTCAGGACGGATAATTTTCACTAACAAATTATTAGCTGCAATGAAGTATATTCTTTTCCTTTACATGGTGGCAACCCTCGCGGCCACAGCATGCCGGCCTGAATCCAAAGCAAAATCGGGCGAGGACAAAACTGCCGTTGACTATACCATTGAGCCGGGCCGCCGTGTCGGGGCTATTACCGCCGCCACTACGGCGGAAGAACTGCAACAACTGTACGGCGCTGAAAACGTGCGCCGCGATACGATATGGCTCATGGAAGGCGACTTTGATATGGGCACAAAAGTGTTTCCGGGAACCGATAACGAGTTAGAGATAATATGGAGTGAACAAGGCACGCCCTCGCTCATTCGCCTCACCAAGCCCGGCTCCGAATGGGAAGCGCCCAACGGGCTCAAAGCGGGCATCTCTTTGCAAGAGTTGGAAAGCCTCAACATGCGCCCCTTCCAGTTTTTTGGTTTCGAATGGGATTTCGGCGGCGCTGTTACCGACTGGAAAGGAGGCCGGATGCCGCCGTCCGTTATGGTCACGCTTACGCCGGGAAATACCGATTTGCTCTCTGATAATTACATGGGAGAAGTGCTCTTGACTTCCGACGACCCGGAGCTAAAATCTTTCGGCATCACCGTAGGCGTATTGACGATTACATTCGATTAATCAAACGCCACATAAGGCAGCAATTTTTCCACTGTTTCCGGTTTGAGTACCTGCAACTTGCGCAGGTCGTCGGCGCTGCGAAAAGGACCGTGATTGTTGCGGTAGGAGACGATGGCTTCTGCTATGCGACGCTGCCGGATATACGGATGGGCGGCCAATGCTTCGGCAGTAGCCGCATTGATGGGTATGGTGCGCAGAACGGGCGAAGGCCGCAGTTGCAGGCGGATACTTTGAAATACGCTGTCGGGCAGGCCCCAGGTTTCGGCCACTTGTTCCACAGAGGAGAAGCCGCCCAGTTCATCTCTTCGTTTGATAATTCTTCCCGAATAACCCGGGCCGATGCCGCGCAGTTTTTGCCATTCCTCCTGCGTAGCCTGGTTGATATCAATGACCACAGATTCTGACTTTTCGTAGGAGGCGGGTCTTTCTGTTGCGGTGTAGGAAGGCGTAGGCGTTGCCGTCTCCTCAATGGTGATGTACGGCTCAATGCGCCGATACTGGGCCTCCGATAGCGTGTATATTTTTTGTAAGTCTTCCTTTTTGCGGTATTTTCCACCTTTTTCGCGAAAGCGCAGTATGGCACGCGCCACGTTTTCCGGCAGGCCGAGGGTGCGCAATTCGGCCTCATTCGCTGTGTTGGGGTCGAAAGGAAACAGCAGGAACACTTGCGGCTCGGTGGCAACGCTGCGGGGACTTTCGCTTCCCGCAATGCGGATGTAGGGCGTCAGGCGCCGGTAGTCCTCTTCCGAAAGGGTGTATATTTTTTGGAAGTCTTCCGCTTTTTTGAATTTGCCGCCTTTGCTGCGGTAATTGACGATGGCCCCGGCTACTCGCTCGCGCAGGCCGAGTTGCATCAGTTCCTCTTTGGTCGCTGTATTGGGGTCGAATTCGAATAATTGTGCCGGTAGTGTGCCGGGCGATCCGGCGTCTTCTTGTTCGGAGTCAACAGGGGGAAGCATTTCGGCCAGCACCTCCTCCTCGCTGAAGTCAATGGTCGGGGCAGGCTGAAACAGCGGAATCAGCCGGGGCGCGAGGGCCAGCGCGATGCACAGAAAGAGCAGCACCACAGCGCCGTTGCGCTCGGAGCGGGTGTAGTGAAAAAAGTTCTTCAGCGGTTCCATCATTTGCGATTTTTTCGGAGGTTCAATACAAAGGCGCCATTTTGCTCCACATCATAGCAGTTCAGTCCGAGGCTTTCGCATTCCGCCATCCAGCGGCTTGCCCGGCGGCGACTGTTGGATGCGTCGAATAGTACCATGCGGGAGGATATGGTCCAGCCGGCCGTGAGTTCTTCCATGCTTTGGCGGGGATTGTCTCTTATGAGCAGGTAGTCGGCAGTTACAGATTGATTGGCAGGCAGCGGCCGGTTCATCACGGCCAGGCGCACATCGTGGAATCGCGCCAGCCCGTTGCGATAAAACCAACGATCTGCCGGCGCCGGCGATTCGTGCAGGAGCCAGGCGCCCTGGGGGCGGCTTCGGGCGTACCAACGGTAGTTTTGAAGTGCGAAGGTGTGGTCCTCTTCCGTGAGCGTATTTCCCGAAAGGGTGAACACCCGTTTACCATCGAAAAAATCAATTGCTGTTTGTCGTCGGGTATGGTAGAGTACGATCTCCTGTCGTTGATGTGCCTTCCATTGTTCCCACAGTCCGACCGCTCCGATAAGCACCCCGCCGGCCAATGCAACCAACACCCAGCGAAAGCGCCGGCTGGAAATGGCCAGCGCAGCAGCAGCCAGCACCGCGTATAACAATACCGCCGTGCCTGCCCCGATCCAGATGCCCGAAATGCGGCTGCCGGGCAGTTGTTGTATTAAAAAAATGGAGGCGTTCATCAGCCAGATCACGCCATACAGGAGTTTCCCGACGAGCATGCCGAGTAGCGGAACACTATGTACCGCGAGCAACAACAAGCCGCCGCCCAGAATCAGCGCGGCTGCGGGTACCGCCACCAACCCGGAGAGCCAGAAGTAAGCCGGGAATTGGTGGAAATACAGCAGGCTGAGTGGAAAGGTCGTCAGTGTAGCGGCCAGCGACAGCGCGGTGAGCTGCCACAGATAGTCGCCGATGCGGTTTTCGATATACCACAACGCATAAATTTTTGGATGAAAATACACAATGCCGATCACCGCCAGATACGATAGTTGAAACCCCACATCAAAAAGGAAGCCGGGCTGTAAGCACAGCATAAAAAAGCTGCGGCGGCGATGGTGTTATAGACGTTGGCAGGACGGCGCAGCGCCCGGCCTACGGTGAGAAAACTAAACATGGTGGCCGCTCGCAATGCAGAACTGGGCGCTCCGGTGAGCAAGGTGAAGCCCCACACGCCGAGCAGGGTGATGCCCATTTTCCACACCCGGCGCTCCCGCCCTTTTCCGCCCCAAAACTGCAACAGAAAGGTGATGACCATTTGCACAATGCCCACATGCAGCCCCGAAACGGCCAGCACATGAGTGGCGCCGGTGGCGGCGTAGGCATCCCGCAGTTCGCCCGGCGTTTCATCGCGATAGCCGAGAATGAGCGCCGAACCGGCGCCGAATTCATTGGCTGTGGGCAGGTGCTGTCGCAATACGCCGATGCAATATTGCCGGGCGGCATACGTAAGGCGGGCGAAGGCCCGCTCGGAGGTCCGGCTTTGCAGACGCCAGTCATTTTCCTGTACAAAGCACTGATAATGAATGTTTTTGTTGTGAAGAAAGCGCCGATAATCGAACGCTTTGGGGTTTTTAGGGCCTGGTACCGGGGCAACGGCCGCCCGGATGAGAAGATGGTCGCCGATGCCGATTTTTCCGGCGGCGGCATCCACGGGAAGATGGGCCAGCAAACGACCGCGAGTGCTTTGCATGCCGGCGCTTGTTGTACCGATGGCTTTTAGTTTCAATTGCAGGCGCAGCCGTTCCCCGCGCGGCTGGATTTGCAACACCTCGGCGCTGATTAGATTTTGCTCCAGCAATTGAGCAGAGAAATGATCTTTTGCCCGGCGCTCATCCGACAAAGACCCCAACAGATAACCCAAACCCGCTAAAGCCAAGCCCAATATTGCGCCGAATATCCAACGCTGTGAATACGGCAGGCGCCGGTAGCTGAGCCATAACAGGACCACTAAGCCCGGCAAAATTCCCACTGCCACACCCATTGCGGCATTCGCTGAATAAGGAAGCCATGCCGCCGACAAGATGCCGGCCACAAAAGGTAACAGGAGCCGCAAGAACGGCGCTTCGCGCCAATTGATCAGGGGAATGCTCATTTTGTGGTTTTATATTGACCAAAAATAGCAAGCTGTTGTTAATTGAATACAAAAAAAGTTTTGCAAGGGTAAAATATACACTAATTTCGAGTGTTCAAAGGATACGACCGCCTGTATCAAATTAACAAACGATTAGACAAACAATGACTGAATTTGACTCCTTTTTTAAATCTGCCTTCACGGTGGACAATGTGATCTTCGGCTTTGACGAAGGCGACCTCAAAGTACTCCTCATCAAACGAGGGGAAGCGCCCTACATGGGCAAATGGGCTTTGCCGGGGTATTTTGTGTATCCCAATGAAGACTTGGACGGAGCCGCCAACCGTGTATTGGAAGAGCTTACCGGACTGCGGAAAGTATATCTGGAGCAGGTAAAAACATTCGGCGCCGTGGACCGTCACCCTTTCGGGAGGGTCATTACAGTGGCGTACTTCTCTTTGGTCAAAATCAACGACTATAAACTCCAACCGGCTTCCATCGCTCAAAAAGCACAGTGGCATCCCGTGTCAAAAGTAGGCGAATTGGCTTTCGATCACAGGGAAATCCTCGACAGTTGTTTGGAACGCTTGAAGAGTTTGGTGCGCCTGCGGCCTTTGGGGTTTGAATTATTGCCGCCCCACTTCACGCTCACCGACCTGCAGCACCTCTATGAGGCCATACTGGAAACGGAGTTGGACAAACGCAATTTTCGCAAAAAAATCCTGAGCATGGACCTTCTGGTAGATTTGCGTCAAACGCAGGAAGGCGTAGCCCACCGACCGGCCAAGCTCTATCGTTTCGATCGGGATAAATATGTACGCTTTCAAGCCGAAGGGTTCAATTTTGAACTCAAAGAAGGCAAACGGAAAGAGTCGCGCCGCAACCGGGAGCTTGCTCCGGCACTGTAGATCAACCGATTGGAATAGCGATAACGAACTCCGACCCGTGTCGGGGTTCGCTCTTTACGCTGATGCGGCCGCCGTGTTTTTCTACAATCTTGCGAACGTAGGCTAAGCCGAGGCCGAATCCTTTCACGTTGTGCAGGTCGCCCTGCGGTACGCGAAAAAATTGTTCGAAGATGCTCTGTTGGTAGGCTCTCGGAATACCGATGCCATTGTCGCGGATGGCAATTTTTAGCACTCCGTCTTCTTTCGTACACGCGATCTCAATTTTCACCGAATCGTGAGAATATTTGACGGCGTTGTCCATCAGGTTGTGAATGGCATTGGTGAAATGGGTCTTGTCTATTCTCACCACCGGATCGGGCAGGGCGCAATTCAGGACAACCTCCACAGGTTTGCCGTTGCGGATTCGGTATTGTTGCGCTACCGTTTCGAGCAGGTCGGCTACGTTTACCGGTTCAGGATTCAGATCAAATTCGCGACGTTCTTCAACGGCAATGTTCAGCACCTTTTCTACCAGGCCGGAGAGCCGGTTTAGTTCCTGCCGGGAAATAGCCAGATAGTCTTTTGCTTTCGCCGGATCGTTCATGGCATTGAAATGCTCCAGCGCCTCCACGGCTGCCGAAACGGTGGCGATGGGGGTTTTCAACTCGTGGGTCATATTGTTGATGAAATCGTTTTTGATTTCCGACAATTTTTTTTGCTGTAAAATGGTGCGCAGCATGTATATAAAAGCCCACACCGTGACAATGAGGAGCACAAGGCTTCCGATGAGCGTACCCATCATGCGCGATGCGATGTGCATGGCCGGGTTGGGAAATTTGGCCTGTACGCCGAGCCGGCTCAGCGGATTGAGCGCAATGACACGGGTGGCAATGGGCTGTCCGATTTTGATGGGCGGCGGCGTTTCGCTGCGATAGTCTTTCCAGGAGGGCACACGCAGGGTGTCGAGCGTGTAGGCGGCGTCAATGTTGCGCAGGCGCAGTTCTTCGCGAAAAGCCGAGTCAATTTCCATAAGGTTAATACCCCGTTCGTACAGCTTATTCATGACTAACATAGAAGAAATGCGACGCGCCAGGGTATCGGCATACAGGCGCAGGCTGTCCGATTTATCGGAATCTTTCAGGCCGATGCGGATGGCCTTGTTTTTCGTCAGGCTGTCGGGCAGCGGCAGGGAATCGGAGAAGAGGGTGATGTTGCCGTTTTCGGGTTTTGCTCTTTCGGTATGGCTATGCGTTTTAAAAACGACAGTCCCGATGGAGTCAAAACTGCCGAGCACCCGCTGTGCATCGTTGAGTTCGGTGTGATTGGCCGCCGTGATAAGCGAGATGTTGACCTGCCGGGTCATTTCGCGGTGGTTGAGCCGGTAGGCCTGGTACAGCCAGTACCCTTGAAATAAATTGGCGCCGAGTATGCTGAGCACCATCAAAACCATTATGTATCTGATACGTTTCTTCACTGATATCGTCCTTTTTTTACAAAAGTAACTGTATTTCAGCAAGATCGGCTTACCGGTTAACACTAATTAACGGAAAATAGGGCTGCTTAACGGAAAAGGGGACGAACTTTGCACCGGAATCAAAAAACCATAAAAACTATGCGGCGTACATTTCTATTTATCTTGTTTATAGCAGCTTCGAGCTGCGCTACATTCGCCCAATCAAGCGGCGAAATCGAATACGAATTTACCCGGCAAGTGAGTGCCAACCAAATGGCGCGTTTCGGCGGCGGAGATGAATCGGGAGCGCCATCCGTCATTACCCGCAACCAGACCATGCGCTTCTCCGGAAACATGGGAACCTGGACCCAACCCCGGCCCGGCCGCGAGATAGCCGCTATGATAGGCGGCGCCGGCCAAATGCAGCAGATGCGCCGCTTCATGCCTTTTGAGTCGAAAGACTATGTAGACTTCAACAAGAGCACGCTCCTCCACTACATGCGGGCTACCTCAGGCGACGATACCACCACCTGGTACCTCAACGTAGAGCCGTTTGCGCAGCCTGCCGATTGGAAAGTAGAAAAAAAGACCAAAAAAATTCTCGGCTACGAGTGCCAAAAAGCAACCGCAACGCTGAGAGACATACCTTATACGGTGTGGTACACAACCGATATACCCGGCATCAATTTCAGCCCGATCAACGGCCTGGCGCCTGCGAAAGGCTTGGTACTCGCGCTCGAAAGCGATGAGCAGTCGTTTGTGGCCAAAAAAGTGGATTTGGCAGCAGCCATCGCTCCGGAGGAAGTAAAACCGGATATCGCCGATGCCAAAGAGGTCAGTGCCGAAGAACTTCGCGACATGCGCCGTCAGGCCGGCGAGCGCATGAGAACACAGTTTCAGCAAATGCAACGACAGTAGTTTTTCGATGGGCGGTAGGCGGTATGCAGTAACCGCCTACCGCATACTGCATACTGCATACCGCCCACCGCTACAACCACCCTCACTTCTCCAAAACCTGTTATTCCATGCGTAGTATTGCAATTTCCATTCTCATAAGTTTTCTGGCACTCGGCACAGCCTGGGGCCAGGGCGCCGGCAACGGCGTAGTGAAAGGCTATCTGCGAACATTAGATACCGGCGAACCGATGTCCTTTGCCGCCGTGATGCTCCAAAACCCCAAAGACTCTACTGTGGCATATTCTGCCATTTCCAACGACAAGGGGTTTTTTCAAATCACCGGTGTGTCCGACGGTGAATACCGCTTTGTAGCTACTTTTCTGGGGTATAAAAACTTAGACAAAACCGTCTCCATTGCTCGCGGCGCCCGCACCAAAGACATGGGCATCATGGATATGGAAGAGCAGGAAATTACGCTGGGACAGGTGACGGTGCGCGAAGACCGCATACCCGTCACCGTAAAGCAGGATACCATTGAGTTTGATGCAGCTTCCTATAAGTTGCGCGACAACGCCGTAGTAGAAGACCTGCTCAAGCGTCTGCCGGGTGTGGAAGTAGGCGCCGACGGCAGCGTACGGGCTATGGGCGAGCAGATTTCAGAAATCACCGTGGACGGGCAGCCCTTCTTCGGCGACGACCCCAAACTCGCTACCCGCAACCTGCCCGCCGATATTGTATCGAAAGTGCAGGTACTCGACCGCAAGTCTGATCAGGCCCAATTCACCGGCATTGACGACGGCAATACCCGCAAGGCCATCAACATTACCTTGAAAAAAGACAAAAACGAAGGCGTATTCGGGCGCGCCACGGTCGGCGGCGGCAGTCCCGACGGGCGCTTTGCGGCCAACGGCAACCTCAACCGCTTTCGCGGAAAAGAACGCGTTTCGCTCCTTGGCAGTGGCAATAATGTCAACGATCTCGGTTTCTCTGTTTCCGACCTGATGACGTCCTTCGGCGGCGGACAGGGCGGCAGGGGCGGCGGGCTGGGCGACTTACTCGGCGGCGGCGGACAGGGCGGCAATATGAACTTCCGGGGCGGGCAGGGCGGCATCAGCAATGCCTTGTTGGGCGGCAGCAACGCGGGCATCACTACCGCGTATGCAGGAGGGCTCAACTATCGCAACGAATGGAGCGACGGCAAACTCAAGTTCAACAGCTCCTACTTTGGCAGCGATGCCTCCACCGTCAACACAGAGGAGCGCTTGCGCCAAACCCTGCTCGAAGAGGGCGGCGGATTCAGCAACCTGCAAATTGGGGATTCGGAAAACCGACGCGGCAACCACCGCATCAACATGAACCTCGAATACCAGATAGACAGCCTGCGTTCGCTCATCTTCCGGCCCAACTTCACTTTCAGCAAACAAAATGCATTCTCTACCAACGACTATACTTCTATTACCGACGAGGATGCCCTGCTCAACAGCGGCAACATTCTTTCCCGCTCCGACAATACCCGCCCCGCGCTCGGCGGCTCCCTCCTGCTCCGGCAGCGTTTCCGCAAAGCAGGCCGCACCTTCTCCCTCAACCTGAGCGGTTCCTACAACGATCAGGATACCGAACAACTCAACCAATCCGACAATACCTTCCTCAACAATGACGGCATATTGGAGGCTGACTCCATCCGTCAGCTCTCTTTTCAGCAAAATGTCAATCAGCGTTTTGGCGCCCGCTTGGCTTATACCGAGCCGCTGAGCCGGAACAAGTTTTTGGAGATCAACTACGATTTCAATACCAACTTCCAGAATTCCGACCGCGAAACCTTTGACTTCGATCCGCTCACCGGCCGTTTCGACCGCCTGAACGATTTGTTCTCCAATCAATTTGAGAATACCTTCAACACACATCAGGGCGGGTTCAACTACCGGGTACAGAAGCTGAAATACGATTACACCCTGGGCATGAGCTTGCAGGAAAGTCGCATATTGAGCGAATCGCCGGAGCAGATTACGCCTATCAACTATTCGTTTGTGAATCTGTTTCCCGTAGCCCAATTCAACTATAATTTTTCTCAAAGCAAGCGCCTGCGTATCAACTACCGGGGCAACGCCCGCAATCCGAGCGTGAACCAGCTACAGCCTGTTCCTGATGTGAGCAACCCGCAGATCGTTCGTTTGGGCAACCCGGAGTTGAATCCTGAGATTTCACACAACGTAAATCTCAACTTCAACAACTTCAATCTGGCATCCATGCGGAGCTTCTTTGTGTCGTTGCGCGGGTCGGTTACCAACGACCGCATCGTGAACGCCACGATGATGGGCCAGGGCGGTCGGCAAACGATTATTCCCGTCAACACAGACGGCGCCTGGAACCTGAATGCTTTTTCAGCTATGGGTATTCCGATCAAGAGCATTAAGTCGAACCTCAACCTGAATACGAACATCGGCTACGATCACTACGCCAACCTGTTCAACAATTTGGAAAACATTACCAACTCGCTGACAGCGGGCGGCGGGTTTCGGGTTTCGTTCAATCCCGGCGAAAAATTTGATCTGAGCGCCGGCGCCAACATGAGCTACAACAATGCCCGGCAGTCGGTGCAAACGCATCTCAATTCCGAGTTTTTCAACTACACCGCCTCCGGTGATTTCAACTGGACCTTGCCGCTCGAAATCGTCATCGGTTCGGATGTGCGCTACACGGCCAACCGGGGCGGCTCTGCCACTTTCAACCAACAAGCCGTGCTGCTCGGCGCTTATGTCGAGAAGCGCTTTCTCAAAGGCAATGCCGGCGCCTTGCGTTTTCAGGGCTTCGACCTCCTCAATCAAAATATTAATGTGAACCGCACCATCGGTGACGCTTTCATAGAAGATCTGCGTACCAGCATATTGCAACGGTACTTTATGTTGAGTTTTTCTTATAGATTCGGAAAATTCGGCGGGCAACAGATGCCGGCGGGCATGATGCGAATGATGCGCTTCTAATCAGGCGTAAGTTGATATCCAATCCTCCAAAACAAGCGATGCCGGGCAAAACATATCGTTCTGTCCGGCATTCGCATTTTATACCTTTTCTATGGCGCGTCGGTTGCCTTAGCTCAGCGGGTTGGACTTTTGCAGATACTGCTCCAGTGCCATCGTCATGGAAGGCGCTTCCGGCGCGGGCGCTTTTATATTGGCGGTAAGCCCTTTTTCCTCCACTGCTTTGAAGGTGCTGTTGCCAAAAACGGCGATGCGGGTATCGTTTTGTTTGAAGTCGGGAAAATTGTCAAACAAAGATTCGATCCCCTGCGGGCTGAAGAACACCAGCATGTCATACGTGACATCCGAGAGGTCCGACAGGTCGCTGCTCACCGTGCGATACATGAGCGCATCCTGAAAATTGATGCCGGTCTCTTTGAGGTAGGAGGTTACGTCTAAGCTACCGAGGTTGTTGCAGGGCAGCAGGAATTTCTCGTTGCGGTGCTTTTTGAGCGCCGAGGCCAAATCTTCAATGGATTTGTTGCCGGCGAACACTTTGCGTTTGCGGTAAATGATGAACTTCTGGAGATAATTGGCAATCGTCTCTGTGAGACAGAAATACTTGGTGTCTTGCGACATCTTGATGCGCATTTCGTCGCAGAGCCGGAAGAAATGATCTACGGCGTACTTGCTCGTAAATATCACCACCGTGTACTCCTCCGGGTAGATGCGGAACTTGCGGAAATCTTTAGCGGATACCGGCTCTACATGAATGAATGGGCGCCAGTCAATTTGGAGACCGTATTTTTTCTCCAGATCGTAATAGGGCGACCGTTCAGGCTTGGGCTGGGAAACTAAGATTGTTTTTACTTTTTTGTAGGTTTCTTCCTTCGCTTTAATGGTTGCAGACATTCAGTTAAGGTTTTGAAGGTTAACTCCAATGCTACGATTTCTTAAACCTGATTTTGTACCAGTTTAACCAATACCAACACAGGAGCGATTTCGACGGTGCAAAGGTATAAAAAAAAGTGGAACTTATTTGATGCTAAAAAATTGTTCGCTATAAATAAACCTCTTAACGAACGAAAAGCGTACACCAACCCGATTACGCCAAACGTAGTAAATACAGCCGGGCGGGTGAATTCAGCGGGGCCGTAGGCAATAAAAACATTGGCCGGCACGAGCAGCAGGCCGAGCAATATGCCGAACACCACAATAGTAAAGTTGTAAGAAGCGACTTCTTTGCCAATGGGAAACACGGCGCCGAGGAACGCCAGCAACAGGTGCTTGGCAATAAGCAAAATACTTACTCCTCCTGCACACATCAGCCAGCCCTGCCAAAGGCCGCCGGGCAGTACCGCCCCGAAATGCCGGGTGATGAGGAATACAAAGGTGCCTGCGTTGAGCAGGAAAAAACCATAGAGGATGAAATACGGCAAAGGGCCGCTGCCCTGACTCTCCCGGTGTATTTGGTTGAGCATATTTTCGTTGAGAAAACCCCGGTATGCCCGCTGGTACACCTGTCGGAAAATGGTGACCAAAATGGTGAGCAGCGCAAGCAGCCCTACTATTACAGTAAAGAGAAATGCCTTGTATTGTTCTTCCGAGCTGAGTTGAGGGCGGGCGGATTTCCGCTTTTTTTCCGGCTGGGGCGCCAACCGAAGCGCTTGCGGATCAACCGGCGACACCGCATGGGCTACATCAAATGGGTTGCCGGTTTCCCAACCCGGCACGGCCGATGCAGCGGCACGCTCCGAGGCAGGCAGGCGAGACACAAGGTCGAAGGGGTTGAGGCTGCCTTGCCCCAGGGCCGGAAACCATACAGAAACAGTGAGAAACAAAGCCCAGGTTATCGCTTTCAATCTGATGGCTTTTTAGAAATTTGAGGCAAAGATACAATTTCCCGTAGTACGCAGGAAACAATGTGCATGCAGGTTAGTCGTGAAACTCGCAGCTCGTAGCGGACGTACTTATTCCGCATTCTCCCGAAACCGCAGATACACCCCCAGCGGCAGCCGAACTCCATCGCGGCCCGGCACAAACAACTCGCCGTATTCATACGCCGTCACCTCCGGGAAATGCCGTTTCAGCAGGTTTTCGAGGATGAGCGCGGAAAAGCCCATCGAGTACAGATTGAGCACAAAAAACCGGCGGCCGGGGTCCAACAAGCGGCTGCACAGTGCGAGCAGTTCGTCTAAGTTTTTTTCCAACTGCCACTTCTCGCCGTCCGGGCCGCGCCCATACGCCGGCGGGTCTAGGATGATGCCCTGATAGCGCCGCTCGCGCCGTGCCTCGCGCTGCGTGAACTTGAGCGCGTCTTCCACTACCCAGCGGATATTGTCCAATCGGGAGGCTTCCATGTTTTGCCGCGCCCAGGTGATGACCGGCTTCACGGCGTCCACATGCACCACATCGGCGCCGGCGGCACAAGCGGCCAGTGATGCAGCCCCCGTGTAGGCAAAAAGGTTGAGCACTTGTGCAGGAGCGGCCTCCGGTATTTGCCGCAGGGTGTCGTATATAAAGTTCCAGTTGTCGGCCTGCTCAGGAAATACGCCCACATGTTTGAAGGCTGTAAGGCCCAGGCGCAGGCGCAGTTCCATATCGCCGTGGCGATACTGCATGTACCACTGTTCGGGCATGCCGGGGCGAAGGGCCCAGTTGCCTTCCTCGCCGGCATCGTCGCGGCGGCCGGGCCGGCGTTCAAAGATAGCGTGGGCCAGTCGCTGCCATTCCGCATCGGGCAGCGCGGGCGTCCAGATCGCCTGCGGCTCGGGCCGCGATAAAATGTATGCGCCGAACCGTTCTAATTTCTTAAAATTGCCGGAGTCTAACAGCTCATAATCGGGAAACGGCGGCAGGCCGGTGAGTTGATACATAGCGTAAATTGAGTAATCAAGGATATGACAAAGGTAATTGCCAGCGTGCAAAATCCGCTGATTAAAAATATTGTAGTGCTGCGGGAGAAAGCGCGCGAACGCCGCATACAGGGTTTGTTTGTGGCTGAAGGGCTGCGCGAAACGGCCATGGCGCTCAGGGCAGGCTATCGCCCGGAGGCGCTCCTGTACGATCCGGCGCACACCGATGAGGGGGATGTAGCCGCCTTTGGAGCATTGGCGCCGGATGCGCTCGTGTCGGTGAGCAGTCCGGTGTTTGAAAAAATCGCCTATCGCGCCGGGGCGCCGAATGTGGTGGCGGTGTTCCACATGCGGGCATTGCCATTAGAAAACATCGCCCTGTCGGATGCGCCGCTCATATTGGTGCTCGAAAGCGTAGAAAAACCCGGCAACCTCGGCGCCGTACTGCGCACTGCCGATGCCGCCGGGGCCGATGCTGTCATCCTTTGCGATCCGCTCACCGACTGGTACAACCCCAACGTGATAAGGGCTTCTTTGGGCGCTGTTTTTACCGTGCCCGTCGCCGCCGCCGATTCTGTGGCAGTAGTCGACTGGCTCCGGAAAAATGACCTGCGTATCCTGTCCACCTACTTAGAGGCAGCCCGCTCCTGCTACGACACCGACCTGACCCGCGGCCTCGGCCTCGTGATGGGCGCAGAAGCCACCGGCATCTCCCGGTTCTGGATAGAGGCCGCCGACGAACACATCATCATTCCCATGCAGGGCCGGGTGGATTCGCTCAACGTTTCAGCATCTGCTGCGGTGTTGCTGTTTGAGGCCCGCCGACAGCGAAAATTTGCTGTTTGAGTAGGGGTTTAGGATTAGGTATCATAACCCCCCGCTCAGCCATACAACTCATAATGAATCCGGCTTTTTTCGCAGCCGCGTTTTACCAAGAGGTTGGCCACGGCATCGTCTATCATATTGCTCCAGCCGCAGAGGTAGAAGTCGAGTTCGGGGCGGGGCGTCGGGTAGGCGTCCATATAGATTTGATGCACATACCCCTGAAAAACGGGGAAAGCAAAATCCTCCGGGCGAATACCGGCTTCGCGCGACAGCGCCACGGAGTAGCGAAAGTGGGGCATGTTGCGCGTCATGCGCTCAAAGTCTTCCCGATACAGGATGCCGGCGGCATAGCGGGTGCCGAAGATGAGATGAATGCTTTTATAGGGGATGTTGCGCTGCTCAATGTCTAAGAGCATACTGCGGAAGGGCGCCACGCCGGTGCCGGTGCAAACAAGCACCAATTCCCGATCGGAGAGATCGTCGGGCAGCACAAAATTGCCGTCGGGACCTTTGAAACGGACGGCATCGCCGACCTTTAACTGATCAAAAAAATAATCGGAAGCCGCACCGCCTTCCAATCGCACGATGCAAAACTCCAGCAGGTTTTTCTCCGTCGGCGAGTTGGCAATGGAGTAACTGCGCCAGCGCTTGAGCCGCTTTTCGTGAATGGGCAAATCCATCGTGACGAACTGCCCGGCTTTAAACTCAATGGGTTCCTGTTCCGGTACCTGAAGCCAAAATCGGCGTACGCCCGGGGCGGCGTCTTCCATGCGCACTACGGTGCTGTCGTACCATTTCCAGGCCATGCTTTTTGTGTTACCTATTTCAACCCAAAATCTCAGAAACATCTAAAGACAAATCAAATCTGCGGGCAACCACAAGATCGCCCGGACATAAAACCTCCCTATTCCTGTAAGTATCGCCGAACGGCTGCCAATAGACTTCTACTTCGCGGGCTTCGAGGTTGACGATCCAGCATTCGGGGATGCTGCTTTTGGCATAAGCGGGCAGTTTCACAGTCCGGTCGTAGTGGATGGAAGTATCGGCCACCTCGATAATAAGCAGGGTATCTGCTGATGTGGGGATCCGGTCAGCATACCGGTTTTGATCGCGCTTCAGGAGGGCTATATCCGGTTCGGGTTCGGAAAAATCATTCAATTGAACCGGGTTTTGGATGCTGACAATTACCGTTCTGCCCAATTTTTCTGTGAGCAGTTCATTGAGGGTATTGACGCAAGAAAGGTGTTTGCTGCCGATTGGACTCATCTCAATAATTTCTCCATTCATCAATTCCACTCCGCGTTCCGGCAAGATGCCCGCTTCGGCCATCTTGTGGTACTCGCTTATCGTAAACCGTTTTCGGGAAACCTGCGTAGGCATTGTGATTGACTTTGTTTACAAAGATAGATTTTTCCTAAAGATAACGCGCTGTTTTTTGCGCTTGCCGGCCATGGCAGCCGATTTGACGGTTTTTCGACGCTTACACGCCATTCCCCCATTTGATGTGATCCGAAAAGTCATTTACCTTTGTAAAAAACTTTTACCATGACTGCTGCACCAAGCGCTTTTGATGAAATTGCAAGGCTCGTGGCTACAGGAATTGAGCCGGAAAAACTCATGGCGTATGAAATTCCCGCCTACCTGACAGAGCAGTACATTGCATTGGTTGCAAAAGAAAAGGCCGGGAGCCTGAGCATCGGAGAAAAAAACGAATTGGACGGCTTACTGATGATTAATCATGTGATCAGTATGGCCAAACTTATGGCCATAAAGAAGCTCGCGGCTACATGAATCGCATACCAATCAATTCCTCATAAGAAAGCACCACCCCCAATCCCTTTTGTTGGAAATACTTCCGCGTCTCTTCCGGGCTGCCGGCAGCGGCGGCCAACACAAAATCGCCGCCCCAGGCGCCGAGCGATTTCACTGTGCCCCAATAGTCGGAAAACAGCGCGCTTTGCACCGGCGGCAGCCCCAATACATCGGCCACGAGGCGCTCGTGTTCGCACAGTGCCGATTCAAAATCAACTAATTGCGTAGCCGCCATGCACTCGAATGCAATCTGCGACACCGCATCTAACCAGGTTGGGTCCATTTGCCCGGCGCGCTCCCGGTATCGCCGGATGCCCTCCCGGCTGTCTTGTTTTTGGCCGAGATACACAAACTGCAATTGCGCTGCGAAAGGCGGGTCGAACGCTGCCGGCTTTACCTGTACCTCTCCCGCTGCGATACGACGGAACAAAATGGGACCGGGCGCTGTCGCACAGGCTACATCGTACCCGGAGCCGCCGAAGGTACCTTCTAACAGCAGATAAGCATCCACGCCCGCCCAGGCAGCCATGATGGCAATGAGCGTAGCACTCGTGCCCAGACCCCAGTGCCGCGAAAACTCCAACCGGGTAGTCGCTACCCCGCAGGGCGCAAAGTCCGGGTTCAATTGCTGCGCGGCCCGAAGGATTTGCACGAGCCGCTCGCCTGTTGCGGCGTCTGAGCAAGACTGAATGGAAAAAGAAGGCGGGGCCAATATTGATTCAAACCAACAGACGCCGTCCACATCAAAACTCCGCCAATGGAGTTGCTCGCCGCCCGGCTCGAAGTGCAGCGTTTGCCCCGGCTTTGTGGGCAAGGCAAGCGCCGTGGCGCCGTCGAGCACGGCGTATTCTCCCGTGAGCAGCAGTTTGCCGTTGGCCCGAAAATCCATCATGGTTGAATGGCCGGTACGGCCTCCCGGCGTTGGGCGAGGAAGTCGCGCACGGCGCTGAACGACACCACCTTGTC
This sequence comes from Saprospiraceae bacterium, assembly GCA_019638385.1. Taxonomy (GTDB): domain Bacteria; phylum Bacteroidota; class Bacteroidia; order Chitinophagales; family Saprospiraceae; genus UBA2329. The sequence goes on from JAHBTW010000022.1 coordinate 69,111, forward strand.
GGCAAAGTGTGCGCAAGCTATCTGGATATCGGCTTCGGCTGCGCCGAGGTGGTTGAGAATGTTCATCAGGTGCATGCGCATGTGGCCTTTTTGAATACCCGTGGTAACCAAAGAACGCACGGCGGCAAAGTTTTGCGCCAAGCCCACCGAGGCGACGATCATCATCAGTTCCGCAGCAGATGGATGCCCCAGAATTTCTAATGAGCGGGCAGCCAAGGGGTGCAGTTTGGTGAGTCCGCCTACCGAACCGAGCGCCAGCGGAACATCGAGTTGGAAGCGGAACAGGCCGTTTTCGATGCGGCAATGGCTCAGGCTGCGGTATTGCCCGTCGCGGGCGGCATAGGTGTGGGCGCAGGCTTCCACGGCGCGAAAATCGTTGGCCGTAGCCAACACTACGGCGTCTATTCCGTTGAAAATGCCTTTGTTGTGCGTAGCGGCGCGGTAGGGGTCTATCTGTGCAATGCGCACCGCTTTGCGGAAACGCTCGGCCATGAGCCGGGCTTCGGCCTCTTTGCCGGGTTCGCCCAATTGCTCTACCGGGCACTCCACCCAGGCGCTTGCAAGGCAATCAGGGGTGTAATTGGAGAGGATAGACATGACAACTTCCACGCGCCGCGCCGGTTGGGGTAGTTCCGGGCAGTTTTGCAGAAAGCGCTCCAGCGAAGCGGCAAACTCCTCCAGCACGGAATTGATGAAGTTGGCGCCCATCGAATCGCAGGTTTCAAAACTTCCCCGAAGCTGATACAAATGAGGTTCCAAATGGCCCAAATCCAGCAATTCTATGCCCGTGATGCCGCCGCCGCGTTGCTCCATATTGGCGGTGAGGTAGGCGGCGTCTTGTCGCAATTGTTGTTCGATGCGTGGAAACAACCGGTGCAATCGGGCCGAATCGCCAGGCCAGTAGAAATGCACCTGACCGAGTTTTACGGTAGCATGCACCTGAGCGTGAAAACCGCCCCGGTCCATCCAGTATTTGGCGGCGCTGGATGCGGCGGCTACCACCGAACTTTCCTCTATCGCCATGGGCACGGCGTAGGTTTTTCCGTTGATCACAAAATTGGGTGCAATGCCGTAGGGAATGGGGAAATTGCTGATCGTGTTTTCGCTGAATCCGTCAATGATGCGCTGCAAGCGCTCATCGGGATGCCAAAAGCTGCTCAGTTCGGCCTCCGCCTGTGCAGGGTTGTCGGTAAATGCGCCGGTCACCCAGCGGAGTTTTTCCTGCTTTGATTTTTTTGAAAATCCGGTAATTTGCTTTTCCTGCATGTTGTTCCGACCGGGTTATGATGATTTAATTGTCAAATATGCCTGTGCGATTTCCAATCCTCTTACCTGCGTTTCCACATACTGTCGAAGTGCCTCGTATTCGCCGCGCGCGTGGCGCAGCAACCCGGATGCCTGCCCGTACACTGCGGGCAACCGCACTTTGCGGGTGAGATAGTACCCGTCTAAAAAATTGCGAACGCCCCCGGAGATGATGAGTTGCCCGCATTTCAGCTCGGCGCCGGGTTCCTCTATGAGTCGGTTCACCATGTCGGCCATTTCTTCTGCGGAATGCCCGACCTGTGCCAGCGGCTGAAAGGCATCCAACAGCGCCGGGTCGCTGCGGAGCAATTCCAACAACGCAAAATTAACGCCTCCGCCGGCGGCGAAATCCACGGCCTGCAAAGGCAATCGCAACAAAGCTCGCAGGCTCTCCGGCCCCATGCCCTGCCCCACTTCTTTGACAATGATGCCGAGCGAGGGCAACTGTTCCAGCACTTGCACGATCGTTTCCAAAGGGGGCTGCCGGAAGCGATCGCCCTCGGGCTGAAGCCATTCCTGCAAAGGGTTGACGTGAATGATGAGACCGTCGGCGCGCAACCGGGCGATCAATTGCGTCACGCGGGCCAATTCGCCGCGTGCTATGAGCTGCTCCAATTGTGCCACGCCGAGGTTGGCATACAGCGGCTGCTCCTCGCCGATGAGGTCGCGTACGTCGAAGTCGGGCAAGGTATCGTCGCTGTACAACAGCGAGCGGCAGGAGCCTAAGCCCATGCCCATGCCGAACTCGCGGCAGGCTTTCGCCAAATTGGTATTGATGGTGCGCGCCCATTCCGTACCGCCGGTCATGCTCGACACCCATAGCGGTATGCGCAGGGTTTTGCCCAAAAAACGCAACGGCGGGAAACTGCCCGGCGCCGGATGGCCCGACAACAACGGCTCGTAGTGGAACCGGCGATCGAGCTTCGCTTCCTCTACGGTGGAACGAAAGGCCAGTTCGATGTGATCCCGCTTGCGTGATGCCGCCGTCGGATCATCCTGCCCTACCGCTTCGATCGGCAGCGGCGCCGGCGTGCCCGGTTCATTTTTTTTCATACTACAAAGGTACTGCTTCCGGGGCATATCGCCCCGTATTGCCGATTGCAACGCGAGGCAGGGGAAATGGTTCATAGCAATGGCGCTGTGAAAAAACTCGAAACTCGCGGCTCACGGCTCGCAGCTATTCTGCGTACTTATTTGAAAATACAATAACTTTGCCCCCTTCAAACCCGCACCCGATGAAAAAACCTTTGATTTTAGTGACCAATGACGACGGCGTTACGGCGCCGGGCATCCGCGCGTTGGTGGAAGTAGCCCTTCAGCTCGGCGATGTACTCATTGTAGCGCCCGATTCGCCGCAATCCGGCATGGGGCACGCCATTACCATCCACGATCCCATCCGCCTGCATCCTTCCCGCGCTTTTGAGGGGCTGGAAGTATTTGAATGCTCCGGTACGCCGGTGGACTGCGTGAAACTGGCGGTGAACGTACTACTCAACGGCCGCGAGCCTGACCTTTGCGTGTCGGGGATCAATCACGGCTCCAATGCTTCCATTAATATCATTTATTCCGGCACGCTGTCAGCCGCCATGGAGGCTTCTTTGGAAGGCATTCCGTCTATCGGGTTTTCGTTGTTGGACTATTCCCACAATGCCAATTTCGAACCCGCTAAGCCCTTCGTGCGCCAAATCATGGAGTATGTACTCAACAGCGGCCTCGAACGCGGCAGCCTGCTGAACGTGAACCTCCCCAACCTGCCCGCCGGCGAAATAAAAGGCGTGAAAGTTTGCCGACAGGCCGATGCCCGCTGGAAAGAGGAGTTTGTGGAAGCCGTGGACCCGCGCGGCCAAAAGTACTACTGGCTCACCGGCCGTTTCGAAAACAACGACATCGAACCCGATACCGACCTCTGGGCATTGGAAAACGGCTATGTTTCCGTAGTCCCTTCTATGCACGATTTGACCAATTACAAGGCGCTGGACAGAATGCGTTCGCTCGAACACATCGTCGCGCCGCATACCTTGACGATATGAATATAATGCCGCAAAAAAACGCTCTCTGGGTAGGGCTGCTATTGGGGCTCTGCGTGCCGCTGGTAACTTATGCCCTCTTGCTCACCATTTTTGAGCAATTGGAACTCGCCGGAATATTTAACCGGGGGGCTGAGCTATCATCCAAATTGCGTCGCGAGCGCACCCTTTCTATTGTCGCGATATGCCTCAACGTGCCCATACTCAACTACTACATGCGCCGCCGTTTTTTCGGCCGCACCGTTCAGGGCATTGTCATCGCCACGGTCATCTGCGTGGGTATCTGGGTTTTTAAGTTTTGGAAATACCTGTTTTAACGCCCTATGCGCTACTACATCATAGCCGGCGAGGCTTCGGGCGACCTGCACGGCGCCAATCTCATCAAGGCGCTCCGGCAGGAAGACCCTCAAGCAGAAATACGCGCATGGGGCGGCGACCTCATGGCCGAGGCCGGCGCTGAAGTGGTGAAACACTACCGCGATCTGGCCTTTATGGGTTTTTTGGAAGTGGCCAGAAACCTGGGCGCCATTCTCCGCAATTTCAAATTTTGCAAAACCGACATCGCCGCCTGGCAACCCGATGTGCTCATTTTGATTGATTACCCCGGCTTCAATTTACGCATGGCCAAATGGGCCAAAACTCAGCAAATTCGGGTATTCTACTACATTTCGCCCCAGCTCTGGGCCTGGCACAGCAGCCGCGTACACGGCATCAAGGCCACCGTGGAGCGCATGTATGTCATCCTGCCTTTTGAACAGGAATTTTACCGCCGCTACGATTGTGAAGTGGATTTTGTAGGCCATCCGCTGCTCGATGTGGTGACCGACTTTGTGCCGCCGCCCGACTTCCGACAAAACAACGGCCTCGACGAGCGCCCCATCATAGCGCTGCTGCCCGGCAGCCGCCGGCAGGAGATCAACCGCATGTTGGAGCTGATGCTGAAAGTAGTGCCGCAGTTTCCCGGCTACCAGTTTGTGATAGCCGGTGCGCCGGCCGTGCCGCGTCACTTTTACGACGACATCATTCAGGCTTCCGGCATCCGAAATGTTTTTTGGACCGGCAACCAAACCTATGCCCTGCTCAGCCACGCCCACGCCGCATTGGTCACTTCGGGTACCGCAACGCTGGAAACAGCCCTCTTCGGCGTACCTCAGGTGGTGTGCTACCGCGGCGGCCGCCTGTCGTACTTCATCGGCCGTCTCTTAGTGAATGTAAAATACATCTCTTTGGTCAACCTCATCGCCGACCGCCCCATTGTGAAAGAATTGATTCAAAACGACCTCACGCCGGAAAATCTGCACGAACAACTGACGCTGCTCTTGGACGAACAGCACAGCGCATACATCCGACAGGCGTATCAAACGCTCCGCGCTGCATTAGGGGCATCAGGCGCATCTGCCCGCGCCGCGCAGCTCATGGTGGAGCGGCTGGGTTGACTACCTTTTCGGCGGATGCTCCATGCCGTTGCGATATAACGGATGCTCAATTCCTTCCAATCTTTGGTATTATTGCAACAAAACCCCAAAAGACACAATTATTTAACACTAAAAAATTGGAAACCCCTCTTTTTTGTTGCACATTTGCCCTGCAAACATTTTATCAGCCTCACTCCTGACATAAAATAAAACGGCACAGCGAAACAGAACCCGCGCAATAGCTACCGTGCCTCAGCAAACACTGTATAACAAAAGCAATTCCTTAACCCGCTTCCGAAAGGAAGCATAAATTCTTTGTTATGAGTAATTTACATTTA
>JAHBTW010000023.1 GCA_019638385.1 Saprospiraceae bacterium
CGCAGCAGGGGAGTGCTTTTCAAAGTGTATTTACAAAGGTAAAAATTGCGGGGAAAAACAGAAAGGGGGAGGCGTGTTAAATTTGGGGAAGACAGGGCTTTGCTGTTAAAAAAGGATGGTGTTTGTCGCTCACTAATCAAAAATAATGATAATAGCGTGGATGCGGTCTCATAACTGCGGGGCGACCGGGAGCTTTTCAAGTAGGAAACTACTTACAGGAGGGTTTGGAGGAATAGAAAATCATCGGGAAGATGAACACACGGCGGTGTAAGTGCTCAACGGACGAGTGTCCATCTTCCCGGGCCAATTCGTCGGCGCTTTATCAGAAGCGCTCTAAGTTCGAGAAAAAGAACGCGCCTTCGATGGCGGCATTCTCATCTGAATCGGAGCCGTGAACGGCATTCTCGCCCACGTTGCGGGCATAGAGGGCACGGATGGTGCCGGGCGCCGCTTTGGCCGGATCGGTAGCCCCGATGAGCGTGCGGAAATCTTCCACGGCATTATCTTTCTCTAAGATAGCCGCCACGATGGGGCCGGAAGACATGAACTCCACCAACTCGCCGTAAAAAGGGCGCTCGCTGTGAACCGCATAAAATTCGCCGGCTTTTTGAGCCGATAAGTGCATCATTTTCACAGCCGTAATACGGAATCCGGCTTCATTGATCTTTGCCAAAATGGCGCCGATGTACCCGCTTTGCACTGCGTCGGGCTTAATCATGGTGAACGTCTTGTTGCCTGCCATAGGATATTTTGTTTTTTAAGAGGGCGCAAAGCTAAGGAAAGTAGAATGTTTCGCAACCTGTATGATTTAATATTTTGGTAGAATGCCGGATTTTTAAGAAATTCGCCCCGATTTTTACCAGCCATGGAGAACATACACGAGTTGAAAGCCCTTTTGTCTGCGCCGAAAGACATTATTATTATTTCCCACCGGAATCCCGACGGCGATGCAATTGGCTCATCTTTAGCACTCTACCATTATTTGTGTAGCTTCGGTCACGCAGTACATGTCGTTTTGCCTTCCGAATACCCCGATGTATTCCAATGGATGCCGGGCGTCTCAGAATGTATCGTTTTTGATACGGAACCCGACCGGACCCGCGAGGTCATAGAACACGCACAACTTATTTTTTGCTTAGATTTCAATTCATTAGACCGCATAGACAAAGTCGGCGAACTGATACAACCTCTCAAGGCGAAAAAAATTCTGATAGATCACCACTTGTACCCGGAGCCTTTTGCCGATTATATGATGTCGGACACCACGGCCAGTTCCACGGCTGAAATGGTGTATGATTTCATCATTCTGATGGGGCACAAAAAAGAGATCGGATTGGCGACAGCCGAATGTATTTACACCGGCATCGTGACCGATACCGGCTCCTTTAAATTCAGCACTTCCCCCAAGTTGTTTCGCATCGTAGCGGAATTGCTGGAATTGGGCGTGGACGACTATCGCCTGCAAGACCTCATATTCAACAGTTTAGACGAAAAACAATTGCGTCTGCTCGGCCACTGCCTCAACAACCGCATGGAAATACTGCCCGAATATCGAACCGGCATCATTGCACTCACCAAAGAAGACTACGAAGACTTCGAAATCGTGCGTGGCGAAACGGAAGGCATTGTCAACTATCTGCTCAAAATGAGAGACATCACGCTCGCGGCGTTCATCACCGAGCAGCCCAATATCGTGAAACTCTCGCTGCGCTCCAAAGGCGACTTCTCCGTACAGGACATTGCGCGCAAACACTTCAAAGGCGGCGGCCACCGCAATGCTTCCGGCGGGTTTTCTTTTCAACCCTTGAAAGCTACGCTCCGCAAATTCAAAGAATTGCTTCCTGAATATAAGGAATCGCTCAATCAGTATTAACCATATCCATCATTCAATCACTTCTTCAACAACAATTTATGAAAATTCATCTCATTGCGGCCATAAGCTTGCTCTTGTTTGCCTGGGGTTGCAAAAACAAAGAAGCCGCTACGCAAACAACAGCAGGCGGGTTCAAATACATCATGCACAAGGATGCAGAAGGCCCTGTTGCACAACCGGGCGACGTGGTCTTCTTTCATGCTACCGTTCGCAAGCCGGGTTCCGATTCCATCTTCTTCGATACACGCGTCGGCGAAGCGCAGATACCCAGCATGACGATTCCCGCAGCCGACGCACAGCAAGGCGAACCCTCTCCTATTGTGGACTTGCTCCGGGTGCTCAGCGTAGGCGACAGCGCCACGGTCATTTACGCGCTCGACTCTTTGCCCAGCAAGCCTCCCGGGTTTGAGGATGTGAGTGAAATGTACTACGATATCGTAGTAGTGGAAATCAAAACAGCGGAAGAATTGGCCGCACAAAAAAGCGATGTGGTCCGGCAGGTAGAGGAATTCGCCGCAGCCATGAGCGCCGGCACCCCGCCTGCGGGGCTGCAAACTTCTGCATCCGGTCTGAAATATCTGATTGTAGAACAAGGCAGCGGCACAGCCGCCGAACCGGGCAATGCCGTATCTGTCAACTATTACGGCGCGCTCCCCGACGGCACCCTATTTGATACTTCTTACGACCGCGGCGCGCCGCTCGACTTCTCGCTCGGCGATCCGGGTCTTATCCCAGGCTGGACAGAAGGCGTTGACCTGTTGAATCAGGGCGGAAAAGCGCTGCTGTACATCCCCTTCAATTTGGGGTATGGCGATGCAGGTTTCCCGCCCGTCATTCCGGCAAAATCCGACCTGATTTTCTACATCTCGCTGGAATCGGTGAACTAAAGTCCGAATAATTTCATTTTGTGCCACGGAGCTTCTCAGCGCCCGTTTATCGCTGTGAAACTTCGTGGCGCCCTTTTTTTCAATAACTTTCATAACCAAAGCTAAAATGACGAACGAGCAATTGAGAGACCTTCGGGACCGGCTTGTCGCTTTGAGGAGGTATCTTTGACGTGGATGAACGACTTGTCCAAATTGAAGACCTTGAGCAACAAACATTAGACCCGAACTTTTGGAATGACCCGAAAAAAGCGGAGAGCATTCTCAAAACCATAAAGAGCTACAAAAGCTGGGTAGCACAGTACAAAGCGGTGGAAACCGTGGTGGACGATGCCGAACTCCTACTAGAATTTTTCCGCGAAGACTCGGCAACCGAAGCAGAAGTGGATGCCAAATACCACGAAGCCGTAGCTGCCGTGGATGACCTTGAATTTCACTCCACCCTCAACCAACCGGAAGATGAACTCGGCTGCATCCTCGAAATCAACGCCGGCGCAGGTGGCACCGAAAGCTGCGACTGGTCGGAGATGCTGCTGCGCATGTACACCATGTGGGCCGAGCGCAAAGGATTCAAAATCAGCGAACTCAATCGCGTTGACGGAGATGTGGCCGGCATCAAATCGGCAGAATTGGAAATCTCCGGCGACTTTGCCTTCGGCCTGCTGAAAGGCGAAAACGGCGTACACCGCTTGGTGCGCGTCAGTCCTTTCAACTCGCAAGGCAAGCGCATGACGTCCTTCTCCAGCGTTTTTGTACACCCATTGGTGGACGAACGCATTGAAATAGAAGTCAACCCCGCCGATCTGGAATGGGATACCTTCCGCGCCAGCGGCGCCGGCGGGCAGCACGTCAACAAAACCGAATCGGCCGTGCGCGCACGACATTTGCCCAGCGGTATCGTAGTGGAATGTCAGCAGGAGCGCTCCCAGCATCAGAACCGCGAAAAAGCGTTGCAAATGCTCAAATCTCGCCTGTATGAGTTGGAATTGAAAAAACTCTCCGAAGCGCGCGGCAAAGTGGAAGCCTCCAAGATGAAAAACGAGTGGGGTTCACAAATTCGCAGCTATGTGCTCGACGACCGCCGCGTGAAAGACCATCGAAGCGGCCACCAAACCAGCCAAACCGATGCCGTATTGGACGGCGATCTGGACGACTTCCTCAAGGCGTTCTTGATGTATCAGGGGGAGCCGGTACCGGAAAATTAAGAAGCTGCGAGCTGTGAGCTTCGAGCTTCGAGTTGCCGGCATTTACTCAAAGCTCGCGGCTCGAAGCCCCTCAAGTCACCTCCTGCACAATCCACTGCTCGTAGGCGGCGTTGGCGCTTGCTTCGAGCCGCATGATACAGGGTACTTCGTAAGGATGAGTTTCCTCGATGGCCTGCCGGACTTCCGCCCAACGGGATTCGGCGGTTTTCAGGATACTCACCCACTCCCGGCCTTCCTCGATGGCGTCTTGCCACCAATACATGCTTTGCATGGGAAAGATGTTGGCGCAGGCGATCAGCCGCCGTTCCAATAATGCCTTTGACAGGCGCTTAGCCTCCTCCTCGGAGGCGTGTGTGGAATAAATGATGATAAATGCCATAATGATCGGTGCTTTCCGGCCTCTAAAATCCTACTTTTGAGTCGGACTACCAAACCTGCTCATGGCGCCTGCAAAGTACTCCCGCATATTTTTGTCGCTACCAATAGCCGCAGTAGCCCTGTTCATCGGGTATGCGTGGCTGTGTTTTTCAGGAAAAACTCCCCATTACGTTTTTTTCTGGGATGAGAAGTTGCTGGGAGCTTTTGTTTCCAATTGGTTGGGAATGAGTTGGGATGAATATGCTACCAATCCCGCTGTCAGCCGCCATATAGACCGCTTCATCACAGGCGCCGGCGTTTTTTTCCTGCTGTGCGGTGCGGCGGTTTTCGGGCTGCGCAGATTCCCGGCGCCTGCTAAAATCCTGCTGATTCTTGGTTCGGTACAGATATTATTGCTCGCCGTTTTGCACGGAATTGACCGTCATTTCTTCCTCGTGCAGTTTTCAGAATACGCGCTGCAATGGAGCTGCCCCTTGTTCCTCCTCTTAGCGGCCCGGCGGGAAGGAATGCAGCCGGCTTTCAACGTCTTTGGCGTGGCTGCGGCAGCCGTCACCTTTGCCGCGCACGGGTTGTACGCGGCGGGCGTATTTCCGCGTCCGGGCCATTTTACAGAAATGACGATGAGCATATTGCACTTCGGCGAAAGCGGCGCGAACCGGTTCCTCACAGTAGTCGGCATCCTTGATCTCCTCGCGGCGGCAGCGCTGTTCATACCAATAAAAAAACTGCAAATGGCCGCCGTGGGCTACATGGTCGTTTGGGGTTTTTTGACCGCTATGGCGCGCTGGGTTGCACATGTTGATTTCAGCTTGCCCTGGTGGAGCGAGGCAGTTGCCGAATGGACGCCGGAGGTGCTCGTTCGTTTTCCGCATTTTCTCGTGCCTTTGTTTTTGTGGGGGAGTTTGCAAAGGAAATAAAGAGGCTCACATCCTTCATCTTTTAATCATTTGGTAATGAGTAGTTAATGCTCACTTTACACTACGCGTGTACCTTGCACTCAATTTACTGATACCACTTGATTACAACGCCTTTATGAAGCGAGAACTCGACATCGTAGTCATTTCCGACGTACACCTCGGCACTTACGGCTGCCATGCCAAAGAGTTGCTTAACTACCTGAAAAGCGTCAAAGTAGGCACGCTTATTTTGAACGGCGACTTCATTGATATGTGGCAATTCAGCAAGCGTTACTTCCCAAAAGAACACTTAGAAGTCATACAACGGATTTTGAAAATGGCTGCCCGTGGTGTGAAGGTCTATTACATCACCGGCAATCACGACGACGCGCTCCGGCGCTTTTCCGATTTCTCTTCCGGCAATATCCATCTCAGAGACAAGCTGCTGCTCAAACTCAAAGACAAATCCTATTGGATTTTTCACGGCGATGTGTTTGACGTTTTCATCCAATACTCGCCGTTCATTGCCCGTCTGGGCGGCAAAGGATACGACCTGCTCATCATGATCAATCGCTTTGTGAACAAGGTGCGCATTGCGCTGGGCATGTCGAGAATGTCTTTTGCCCAAAAGGTGAAATACGGCGTAAAAGAGGCCATGAAGTTCATCGGCGATTTTGAAAACACCGCCATTAAGCTGGCCGCAGAAGACAACTACGACTATGTGATATGCGGCCACATTCACCGCCCCATCATGCGCAGCACGGAAGTAAACGGCAAGCAGGTAAATTATCTCAATTCCGGTGATTGGGTGGAAAGCCTCACTGCATTGGAATACCGCTGGGGCAAATGGTCTTTGTACGAATACGACGAGAGCGAATTTGACCTCACCAATCCCAAACTGAAAGTGGATAATGCTTTTGATGATGAAGAGGACATGGTGGGCGAGCAGCACATCACCGAAATCCTGGCTCAAATCACCGGGCAGACCGCTCAGCCGGCTGCGGGCAGGTAAGGTGTTGCTACCTCATTAGGTTTTACCAAAAAAAATCCATCATCCCCCTGCGACTGGTACAACGGCATCAGAATGAGCGCATCTTCCGTGGCTTGCACGGGGCCGAAGCGGTCATACGCCAGTACTTCCCCTTTGACCACGGGCTGAAAATTGCGGTAACCCGGTTTCATCCGAAATTCATCGTTGTTTTTAATCCGGTGGATGTAGCGCAGTTCGGCCACTTTGGGCAATCCTTCTGAATAAGCAATCAGCAGTTCATCGTGGCGGTTTTCTACATCGTCGGCATCCACGCAGCCCACGGTTCGCATACAATTGATGATGGCGGCAATGCAGCGGTTGATGGAGAGCGGGTCGTCGTGTTGGCCTGCCTCGAACCCTGCTGCGACTGTAGGGCAGGGAAAATTTTCTGCATTAAAATAGTGCAGCACCGTGCCTTGCAATCCTTTCAACATGCCTGTAATGACGGGCGCGTGCATGGCTTTGGCGATGCGAATGCTTTCGGCGTCGTCGGTAGCAATGCCAAAAATGCCGCCGTCGGCAGTGGTGGTGTGTAAGTCGAGTACGATCAACTGATCGGGTTGGTAATCAGCTACTTCCCGCTCAATACACTCTATCAGTTCCCGCAATTCCAATTCTTCAAACCGCAAATCGGCAGGATGCGCAGCCCGCACTCGCTCTATGACATCGGGCCGCCATAAACGGTTGAGGTCGTGCTCAAAGTAGCGCTTGTGCCTGCTTGATGCCTGCCGGTTGCCCCGCAAGCCGAGCAGGCGGCCGGTTGAGTTGAAATCGGGATTGACGAGCGGCTCGCGTTCCAGCAAGTGGAAAACCGTTTCCAGCGCTTTCACGCCGGCTTGTTCGTTGCCGTGCATGCCGCCGAAGCAAATCAGCAACGGTCCTTTGTGGGGGCTTGTGTATCGTCCTATTATTCTTTCCATACTCAAACTCTGGGCCATTTCCAGAGGTATTTACAGGCGTAAGTGCGGTACGGTCGCCATGCCTCTGCGGCTTCCAACATTCGTTTTTGCAGGGCTTTGCCGGTTTCTTCCCAACCGAAAAGCACCACCATGGATTGCTGAATCCCGAGGTCGTCCAAGGGCATCACATCGGGGCGGTTGAGGGTGAACATGAGAATCATTTCCGCCGTCCAGCGGCCTACGCCTTTTATTTGAATTAAATACCGAATGACCTCCTCGTCGTCCATCCGGGCCCAATCTTTGTTTCGTGCTTCTTCCGACCGGAAAAACTCTGCTGTGTTGCAAATGTAAGCGGTCTTTTGTCGGGAAAGCCCGACCGAACGCAGCGTTTCAAAATCCATTTCCAAAATGCGTTCCGGATGCGGGTAGCCGTCGGGGAACAAAGCATAAAAGCGGCCAAGGATGACTTTTACCACTTTTCCCGACAACTGCTGTGATACAATGGAGTCTAAAAGATCGGCATAAACGTCTCCGTTGCCCTCCTTGAATTTGAGTGGCGTAGCGGCAATAACCCTTGCCATAGCAGGGTCGGCAGACAGATGTTGGATAGCGCGTTCATCCATAGCCGCCAAAAGTAAAAAGACTGGACAAGAACCAAAAGCGATTCATACTAAACTTTGAAGCGGAATATGAGTTAAGCATAATTGGCATCCAAAAAAGATATTTAAAAGACTTCTTGTATGAAAAAACTACTGACGACCTTATTGCTTTTTTTGTTTGGAACTGTCATCTCTGTCCATGCACAAAACAGCATGGCCACTTATGCGGGCGGCAGCGGTTCGGAAATATTCAATGATGTGGTGCAGTTGTCAAACGGGCATATTTACATCATCGGGGCAGCGGATGATTTAAACTGGATTGCTGCTTCAACGCCTCGTACAGTCCTCAGCCATCCCGGCATTGCCAACAATCAGGGCAGTGGCAAATTCGCTTTTGTACTCGAATTTGACAGCCTGCTGCAACAAATTTTGCATTGTTACCATCTGCCGGCCGGCGCTGCGGAAGATTTTCGCTTCATCAAAACGAGCAATCTGCCGGGCAATCCCACCGAAGACATTTTCCTTAGCGGCAATACCCGCGACAGCAACGACGGCGGATATTTTATCGGCAAACTCAACAACAACTTCGTGGACGGAGCGCCCACTGGCTTTTCCTGGATACACAACGTGTATGCCGTAGAAGGAGCTTATCCAAAAATATACCAGCCCTGGGATGTAGGCGGCGACGGGCGGGTGGTATTTGCCACGGGTGATTCTCACGATTACAACTGGTCGGCTATCTACCGGCTCAATCCCTCCGGGCAACGCGAACCGGTGCCCAACTGGCGCATCCATTGGAAAGCAGGAGGCGGAGAGTTTTACGGCAGCGCATTTGATTTCCCCGGCGGCCTTACCGGTATCCTTTACAGTGGAATCGTGTTCAAGCGCGATGCCAACCGCTGCGACCTTCGATCTACCGATGCCTCCGATTACAATCTCTGGCAAAGCGATGGCAACGGCGGCATGAAGAAGGGAAAGTGGCCGCTTGATGTGCTTTTCAACGGCCCCTGCAATCCGGGACAACCCGGCAATAGCGGCGCCGGCCCCGGTTATACCGGATACTCCCCGTCGGGCACCTTTACCTATGGCCCTTCTTCTATTGTCATAGATCGCCGAAACGGAGACATGTACATCGGCTTTAATTTCAAATCCGTATTGCCGGACGGCAACCCCGATTTTGAACCTGCCGTCCTGCGCATGAACAGTAACGGCGACCTGCTATGGTGGTCACGGTTGTATCACGAAGTGCAGCCGGGCGGCTCAATAACCAACTCCAGTCCCGACCAGTATGTGGACGCGCTCGCTATTGATTATTCCTCCGAGATGCTGGTGGTGCAGGCGCGTTGTCATGGCAACAATGTGGAAAACCTGTGGGAAGGCGACCAGATTGCCGCTAATCCCGGAGCTTCCGGTTTTCAAAACAACTTCACCGGCAGCAGCGGCAACATTCACATTTCATGGCTGGGCAAACTGCTCCTGACCAACGGCACCTTGATGCACAGCACTTATGTGGCAGAATACGCAGAGGGAACCGGAGGGCTGGGCGCCGCGCATCCCGATCCCAACCTCGACGGCTGGCCCAATCCCAATGCCGGCTGGCCCAATGTGAATACCACCCGTCTGGGAGTAAATATGCTCAAAAGCACCGCCGACGGTTCAGTAATCGTACTGGGAAAAGGACGGCGCACCATTACTACAGCCAATGCATTTCAAAAAATGGTGAAGCCCGGCAACGGCGGCCTCTCCTGCTGGAATGACTTTGTAAGGCAATATAACTCCAGCCTCTCAAAACCACTGTACAGCTCGTTGGTAGTGGGCGCCTGGGACACGCTCACACAGCAGGGCGGCGACAATGTGCGCCTTCGGGGCATGTTCAAAACAGCACAGGGCATCATCGTCGTCGGGCAGCATACGGGTACCGGTCATGAAATGCCCGTTGCGTCTGTGCCGGCCTGGGGCAATACCAGCTACTCCGGGGAAAGTGCCGTGGCGGTTTATCATCGGGCAGCGAATATTGTCAACCCTGCCGACTCGCCGACAACCATTAGCAGCAGTCTGGCAGATAACAGTCTCAAAAACACCGTACTTTTATACCCCAACCCTACGGATGGCCTGCTTCATGTTCACATACAGACAATGAGCGCAACTACGCCCTTTGAAGCCTTCAATAGTATGGGGCAACGGGTGCTGCGGGGTATCCTTACATTGCCCAATGGCCACATTGACCTCCGTACTTTGCCGCGCGGCACTTATTGGCTGCGGTTGGATGTTGACGGCGGAAAAGTCTTTCCGATCTTAAAGCAATGAGTTAGCGCCAACCAGAAAATCGCCCAATATCCACCATCGGATCCAGTGTTGTTTTTTCTTGCAAGTAATCTGCGAAATGCCGCGCCCAAAATGGGCCGAGCGAAGCGCCTTTGGCGCCTAAGCCATTGAAAATGGCTAATTGCGCATGCTGCGGGTGCCGACCGAGCAGCGGTCGTCGGTCGCGGACAGTAGGGCGTATGGCAGCGCGATGTGCCAATACTTCAAATGGGCAGGTCAACGTACGTCGGAGGTTCTGCTCCAGCCATCCCCTACCCTGCTCGGTGGGCGCATCGGATTCAAAGCGGGAATCATAATTGGAGCCGATCCAATAGCTGCTGTCTGCCAGCGGCACTATAAAAACCCGGTGTTTCAAAATAGTGTCAAACTGAACCCCGGCAGGAAAGCGCACGATGAAAATTTCGCCTTTATCACCGATGAGCGGTAGAGACTGGAAAAAAGGGTTTTCCCGTGTCCAGTGTCCTTCACAAAACACCAACTGCCGGGCCTGAATATTGCCATAGCGGACCCCATCATCTGTGAGGATCAACTTAGTATAATCTATGCTTTCCCGGAACAGGCATCCCTCTGACTCCAATACCTCCCGATATTTATTGATCAATGTTCCTACTTCCACCTGCGCGCCGCCTTTCACTGCGCCGAAGCCATGCGGCGGCACAATCCAGTCGCCATAAGCCCCCAGGCCGGCCTCATCGGAAATATAGGCGCGATAACCGGGGTCGGCACAACGCCCCAACCAGTTGTTCTCTTCTTCTATCGAGTGCAAGGCCCGGATGATGGTGCGCTCATGATAGAGGGGAACGCCCAGTTCTGATTCTAAAGCCCGGTAAGTGCTGCGAGCAAAAGGCAACAATTCGTCTATGCGCCAGGATTTTACAAAATGCCGGCCTGTAACGGGGTTTATCAATCCGGCCGCCACGCGAGTCGCGCCACGGGGTTGAGCATCGTCTAAAACGGCTACCTTATGACCATCGGTACGCAGCAAATATGCCAGTAGGGCGCCTGCAAGTCCCTGACCGATAAGGAGATAATCCCACATAAAAGGAATTTGAAATAACCGGGGCAAAACTGTTAATTGTCAAAGTGGGTCAATTCCTCTTTCCACTTTTTCACTTCTTCCAACGCGACCTCTAAGAAATCTGCTACCTGCTCAACAGGTAACCCTGCCGTCAGCATCTTTATCCCTGCTTGCTTTTTCTTTTCTTCGTAGCTCTTTTTCTCTATTGCCTTTCCTTTTTCGATACCTTTTTCGATACCTTTTTCGATACCTTTTTCGATACCTTTCCGATAGAGGAAATCTGTTTCTACATCAAATGCTATTGGCATGTCATTTACAATTTTGAGCGTTAACTCTTGTAAGTTGCGCAGTCGGGCTAAAATTACCAACTGCTTGAGATATTTTGACAACTGGCTTGGATTCACGCAAACTTGTCGCAACTTCCTCACCAAAAAACGCAATATCGCCTCCGTTTGTTCCGCTGGAAAATGAGCTAAAATGGCTAACAATATCACATCGGGCACCTGAGAACTCAACAACTCCTCCGCGCTCAGTTCATGCAGATTGATCAACACAAATCCTTTGAAGACCTCTTCTGAGGGGAGTTGGGTCGGCATATTCGGCGTACCTTCTCCAAGATAGATTACTATATGCCTAATAGGTCTACGCTTGCGCCGCAATGCCATCCCGTGATATTCGGCAGACCGGTACAATAGCTCAGGATCATTTTGGGTTTGAAATTCCAAATGCAGTATAAAATCTTGGCCATCTTCTGTGAGCACCTGATAGAAAAAATCCATTTCCCGCTCCACCGTAGTTTGCATTTTTTCCTTGAGCGGGCTGTATTCTTTTATTCGAATACCCAAGCGCTCTTCCACCAACGGCATAAAGATGCTCTCTGCGTTCTCCTTAAAAATTTTGTCGTAGAGGTTTCCTTCTCCTTTTTTGTGCGACATATCTGGGCGTTGTTTTTGGTTTTAGAGTGTGGCCAATTCCGCCTGCAACTTTTTAGTTAAACTCTTCACCACCAGATCATAAGAATGGTCAATCAACTGCCGGAGCATTGCATCGCCGAGGCTTCCTTCAAAGTCCACCGTGTTCCAGTGCTTTTTGCTCAAGTGATACCCGGGCTGCACTTCGGGATATTGTTCGCGAAGTTCCAAGGCCCATTCGGGGTCGCATTTCAGCGCTACCAAAAACTCCTCCCGATCCAACCCTGTAATAGCAAATATCTTCCCCATGACCTTGAACACCAACGTGACCTCGTCAAATGGGAAGGTTTCTTCCACGCCCTTTTTAGAAAGGCAATACGTTTGAAATTCTTCGATATTCATACCGCCAAAAATAAAGAAACTTTCTTTTCCGGTTGCCGGTTTAACGGTAACTTTGCCGTTCTTTTCAGTATCGCCGAAACGATCCGGCGCCAGGTCCCGTAGTTCAACGGATAGAATAGGAGTTTCCTAAACTCTAGATCCAGGTTCGATTCCTGGCGGGATCACCCCTCTGCCTCACCGAAAGTAAGCAATGTTTTTAGGCACAATTTAATTTATTTCGCAGCACGATGAATACAGAAAAATTAGCCGAAGACATTGTAATACTGATGATGCGCGACGATGCTTTCAGTCAATGGATGGGCATAGAAGTGGTTGAAATAAAACCGGGTCGGTGCATTTTGCAAATGAGGGTGCGCGCCGAAATGCTCAACGGATTCGGCATTGCGCATGGCGGTATTACTTATGCTCTGGCCGACAGCGCGCTGGCATTTGCCTCCAATTCGCACGGCCGCAAAGCCCTGTCTGTGGAAACGTCCATTTCTCATACGCTGGCCGTTCAGGAAGGCGACCTGCTCATCGCAACGGCGGAAGAGGAACATCTGGGCGAGAAAATCGCCATTTACCGAATTCTGGTACGCAACCAATCCGGAAAAACGGTGGCCCTGTTTAAGGGAGTAGTGTATAGAACCGGCCGCGAATGGGCTACCGGTCAATCTTAAGACTCAAATCCAAACTCACGGCGGAGTGTGTCAGCGCCCCCACGGATATGAAGTTGATCCCCGTTTGGGCAATCCTGCGCACGTTGTGGATATTGACTCCGCCGGACGCTTCGGTTTCGTATCGGCCGTCAACAATGGCAACCGCTTCTTCCAGCAGGGGCAGTTCAAAATTATCGAACATAATGCGGTCAATCTGCCCGGCATCTAAGGTTTGATACAACTCTACAAGGTTGCGCACTTCAATGGTGATGCCCAAATGGTCTAAGCTGTTTTCCTTTCGGTATGTATTTACGCGCTCAACGGCGAGCGCAATGCCTCCGCAGGCTTCAATGTGGTTGTCTTTGATCAGGAAGCGGTCGTATAGGCCGTTGCGATAGTTGGTACACCCGCCGAGCCGCACCGCCCATTTTTCGAGAAAGCGAATCAGCGGGGTCGTTTTCCGGGTATCAAGGATGGTAACCGGCAGGTCTTCGACCTCAAAGTGGAAGCGATTGCTGAGTGTGGCAATACCGCTCATGCGCTGCATGGTATTGAGGATTACCCGTTCGGCGCCCAACAATGCACGGGTATCGGCATACACCTCGAATGCTTTTTCGCCGGCACTTACATCTGTGCCGTCGTCAATGTGTTGGGTAAATTCGGCTTTCGGATCTACTATCTGAAAAATGCGCCGGGCTATCTCCAACCCGGCCAGAACGCCCGGTTCTTTTACCAATAAATAACCATGACTGCGGCTGCCATCCGGAATACAGGCCAATGACGTATAGTCGCCGGCGCCGGTATCTTCTGCCAGCGCCGAAGCGATAAAGGCATCCAATTGCGCAGATACCGTTGTTGGTGTGTTGATCATTATTTTAATTTATAAAAATGAGCGGCTGGTAAACGAAAGGTATCAAAACAATACGCCGACACGGATGATGATGCCGCTGACTTTTCCTTTGGAATTTTCTCTTATCGGTTCGGGCCGGTTGGGGTCGAAAACCGTCCCTTTATTTCTGGTCAGGTCGGCAAAACCGATCTGGAACCCCGCGCCGAGTACCAGCGCAGTGTTTTCGGAGATGTTGCGCTCTATTCCGCCGGTAATGCCCCAGGATAGGTTGATGGGGTTCACCTCTTTGCGGATGTTGATTTTCTCTACCTCTTCGCCCAGGCCGTTTCCGATGGCCGTACCGCGGGCTTGAGTTTTGAAACCGAGTGTAAGGGCCGGTTCAATAAAAAACCGGTTGTAGCCGAACTCCCGCGTGCGCATTTTCAATCCAATGGGAATCTCCACGAATTGAATGCCGTATTTGAGTTTTACCATAGCGGGCAGTGTGTCAACGCCGGGAGGCAGAATCGCGGGGTCCCAATAAATACCTGGGTTTTCGTGCAAAAGGGTTCCGCCTGCATTGAACCAAAAGCCGAGTCCGGTGGACAAAGCATAGTTCTCCCGAAAATAGAACTCCCCCATCATGCCGAGTTTCAATCCCAGGTTTACGCCGCTGGAATTGATCTTATTGTTGTTGGTATTCATCCAATTGAAGGTGGGGCTGGCCTGGAAGCCGAAGCGAACGTCCTCTTGAGCCGCAAGGTTCAGGGCGGAAGCCATGATAAAAGCGGCGAGGATGGCAATTTTTCTCATATCTGTACTGTTTTTTGGTGTAGAAACGCAAAGAGGCGGTAACTTCGCGCCTCAAAACGCGGGCAAAGTTAAAATCACTCGCGATATAGTTCAATGATAGTGCTGAAAGAAATGAAGAAGAGTTTAATCTGGCAGTTGTCCGCTCTTATAATACTCTTAGCGGTTGCTTGTCGAAACGATCCCCCAAAAGCCCCTGATGTATCGGGAATAGACGTGCCTGTCAACATCCGCCGCTTCGAGAAAGAGTTGTTTGCCATAGACACGAATGATGTTGCCGGCGGGTTGGCCAGACTTGAAACTGCCTATCCGGAGTTCAGTGAAATTTTTTTTACAGATATTCTCGGTTCCAAAAACCCTGAGATCGCTCCCGAAGGTCATGAGGCATATATAAACGGTTTTTTGCGCTACCCGGCGGTGCGCGCGCTGTACGACTCCTGTATGCTCCGGTATCATGTCATGCCCGATATAGAGCGAGAATTCCAGCAAGCCTTCCGGTATTTCCGATATTACTTTCCGGATAGAGAAATTCCTGATGTCACCACTTTCTTCAGCGAGTATTCTATCGGCAACTTCATTTTCGATGAGCAATCGCTGGCTGTCGGGCTCGATTTTTTTCTCGGCGCCGAACACCCGTATGCGCTCTACAACCCCGGCAACTCCAGCTTCTCCGGCTATCTCACGCGCACTTTTACACGCGAACACTTGGTTTCCAAAACATTGCAACCACTCATAGAAGACATGCTCGGAGCGCCTTACGGCAACCGATTGTTGGATATGATGATTTTCAACGGCAAAAAACTCTACCTCCTCGACCTGCTGCTGCCTTACACGCCCGACAGCATCAAGCTGGAAATCACGGCGGAACAAGCGCAATGGCTGCCCGACAACCAGTTGGAAATGTGGGCTTATATCCTTCAGGAGGAATTGCTATACGCCTCCGATTGGTCGAAAATAAGAAAGTATGTCGAGTACTCCCCACACTCGCCCGGCATGCCGCCCGAAGCGCCCGGACGCACCGCCAACTGGATCGGATGGCAAATCATAAAAGCCTATATGCAGCAATTCCCGGATACAAGCCCCGAACAACTCATTGAGCTGCGCGACGCTCAGGATATACTCACCAAGAGCAAATATAAACCTCGGCGTTAGCGCAACTTTCGGAGGGGCAACGTTGTAATATTGTCTTTTGGTTTGGAATCATTCACGCTTCATTTTAATCTTTCCAACTTATTATTACTCTCAACTCTATGGGTACTACCATCACAAGAACCATTCCATTGGTGCGCTTAGCGCAATTCGTAAACGGAGATGCCGGCAATCGCACTGCCTTTGTGAAAGAATTAGGCGACGCATTTCATGAAATCGGATTCGTAGGCGTCATTGATCACGGCATTTCCAAGCAGTTGATCAACGATTTTTACGATGCCTCCAAAGCGTTTTTCGCCTTGCCGGAAGCGGTAAAAAGAAAATACGAAGTGCCCGGCCTCGCCGGCCAACGGGGCTACACCTCCTTTGGTAAGGAGCATGCCAAACAATCGAAAGTGGCGGATTTGAAGGAGTTTTTTCAAATCGGCCAGGAAGTAACCGATGGCGACCCTATAAAGGCCGAATACCCCGACAATGTGCATGTGGCCGAAGCTGCTGAATTCACCCGGCTCGGCACAGAATTGTACCGGGCATTTGAAAAAGCCGGCGCACACCTGTTGCGCGCTATAGCGCTTCATCTGCACCTGCCGGAAAACTATTTCGACGAAAAAATCTACAACGGCAACAGCATCCTGCGCGCCATCCACTATCCACCTATCACACAGGAGCCCGCCTCCGCCATCCGCGCCGAACAGCACGAAGACATCAACCTCATCACGCTCCTCGTAGGCGCTTCCGCCGGCGGACTGGAACTCCTCAATGCAGAAAATGAATGGATGCCCATTATGCCGGAAGACGACGAAATCGTAATCAATGTGGGCGATATGCTCCAACGCCTCACCAACAACTACCTTAAATCCACAACGCACCGCGTAGTGAATCCCCCGCGCGAATCCTGGCATCTGCCACGGCTGTCTATTCCGTTTTTCCTGCACCCCAAAAGCAACATGGATCTGAGTTGCCTGCCGGAATGCATAACCGAAGGCCGGCCCTTATCCTATGCACCCATCACCGCCGGCGAATACCTTAACGAGCGCCTGCGGGAGATCGGGCTCAAGAAGTAACAAGGTATTTTTGGTTGGTTGTGGGATTAGCCGTAACTTTGAAGTCAATAAATCGCAAAACATGAATATTCTGTTGTTTTTCAGCTTGGGAGGTTCGGAGATTCTCGTCATCTTCGGCGTTGTATTGCTGCTTTTCGGGGGCAAAAAAATCCCCGAACTGATGCGCGGCATCGGAAAAGGCATACGAGAGTTTAATTCTGCCCGCTCGTCTATTGAATCAGAACTCAAAGAAGGCATAAGAGATGCCGAGCGGAAAGAATTAGAAAATAAAGCTCAAAAGCAGGAAGGTCCGATCGAACGGTACTAAACTGCTTTAAAAAAGTGAAACCGCAACTAGAAGCGCCCTGTAGTCGGGGTTTTCCGACATCCAGAGCGTCTCCTGTTGCGATTTCGTCGTTGTAGCGCTTTTGAGCGCCGGGCGGAGTTCAGGTACTACTTTTTCTTAAAGAGATTCCCCAGTACGTTCATCCCAATTCTTGCTATATCGTCCACAGCGCTGCCGTCGCCGTCTTTGTCGAGCAAACGGGTAACGAGGCTTGAGGCCGGGTTGCTTTGCGCCTGACGGGAATTGGCCGTTCCTGATAGAAGGGAAGCCAACCCGCCTATGTCCAAGCCTTGTTCGCGTTTCGTTTTGCCGAGCATACCCATTACCAAGGGGGCCAATATCTGCATCATATTGCCGGTCTGATTGGAGTTCAGGCCGCTCATTTGGCTGATCATATCTGCGGCGGGGTTTTGACGATCACCGAGGATGTGCTGCAAGATTCCGGCGCCGTTGAGTGCCCGATTGCCCTCCTGTGCCTGCGTTTGGCCGCCCAATAAGCCGGCTAAGTTATTGAGGATGCTGCCGTCGTGGTCGCGATCCAATGCGCCTGCAATGGCTGCGGCGCCCTGTTCGTTGGAGGCGTTGCGCGCCAAAGCGCTCACCAAGGTAGTCATAATTCCGGAGGCGGCCATAGCCGTTTGTTGGCGATCGGCGCCCCCAATTTGCGAACTGAGTTGATCTACCAAATCATCCGGCAACTGCCCCTGGAGAACATCCATTAAATTAAGATTCATCGTATTAGTCGTTTGGTTTGAAAAAATCGCGATTGGGACGGATCGCTCATACGAGAGTCACTTCGCCGCCCTGACGCTTTTACAAATAGCATCACAAATCTATTAAAAAAGTAAAGACAGGCTGTTTTTAAAACTACTTATTTGCACAAAGGAAGCCTCAGCGCACCGGCCGCAAAGAGTATCCTTCGGCCCGCAAAAGTGCGATAACACCGCGCGCTCCGGCGAGGTGCCCGGCGCCTACAGCGAAAAATACGGGTTGGCTTATCATCATTTCAGCCATCACGGGTATCCAGTTGGCATTGCGGGTGTCTAAGAGCAGACTCGTATATTCGCCCATGCCGGACTCGCCTTCGAGCATTTCCTGTAGCCCGTAGAGGTCTTGTTTTTTGTACCGTTCTACCAACTGATCAATTTCGGGGCTGTCCGAGGATTCTGATTTGAGCGATTGCACAAGCATGTCGGCCTGTGCTTTATAAGGTATGCTGTCGAATATGCTCATCTGGTAGGCGGCCGTTTCTAAGCCTGCCACGGGTTTTCCGGCGTTACGCGCCATATCCAACAATTCTATTTCATAAGATTTCATTTCGCCCATGGCTTCTCCTCCGCCCTGTTGCCCCATCATCGCCGATAAAAACATGGGTTTGACCCGCTCTAAAAGAAAGATGGGCAAGCCCATGTCGGCAAAATGTTTATTTACCAATTCGTAATCTTCCTTGCTGAGCAGGTCGCGCAAAGTGGTACCGTTGCGCATGAACGCCTTCATCAGCAGCGGAAGCATGGCAGCGATATCGGTCATTTCTTCCAAATCAATTTCGAAGGCCACCTTAGCACAGCGGTCGAAGGCGGTAACGGTAGAATCGGTGAGAATAAAATCCTCCTTTCCAATGAGGTGAATGGTGCCGAACAGGTAGGAAGGCTGCTCCATGCCCTTGCCGCTGATTTCCCATAGTAAGGAGTTTTCGGCAGCAGTAGGGGCCAGGTTGTTGCCCGCAGGCTGCGCAAAGAGCAGGATGCCTTGTAAAAGCAGTGTCAATGATATTAAAAAACGGCTCATAAGTATGGTTTGATTTTACTTCCCATAAACGACGGCTATATGTAAAAGTTGTAACGCCTGCGGCCGGCTGAAGAAACAGCGCGAATACGCAGATTAGTCTTCACCCGGTCTTGTTGTTGATTCACTTGCGCCGAAAATATTCCGACTTGAGTTTGCTGAGAAACTCCGGCGTAACGCCGATGTAGGCGGCGATCTGCTTTTGCGATAGCCGTTCAATGAGGGTGGGATATTGCCGGCAAAACAAAGCGAAACGCTCCATAGCGGAGAGGCTGAGGTTGTCCAACAGTCGTTGTCGGTTGGCCACTAAGGAGTTCTCCGTAATAATGCGGAAAAAGCGCTCAAACTTGGGAATATCAAGATAGAGCTGCTCCTGATCTGTCTTGGAAAGCAATAGCACTTCAGTTTCTTCAAGTGCGTCAATGTACAGATTACCGGGCTTTTGAGTGAGCAGGCTGTACATGTCGCCGATCCACCAATCGGGCGGCGCAAATTGCAGGATGTGCTCGAAGCCGTTACTATCTACGGTGTATCCGCGCAGGCATCCCTCCACTACGAAAGCAGAATGCCTGCACACGTCTCCTTCCTGTAAAAGAAACTGCTTCTTTTTCAGCTTTTTAGTGCTGAGCAGTCCCAGGAAATGCTCTTGTTCACGCCTGTCAAGCGCAATGTGTTTGGCAATATTATTCAGAATAAGGTTGAAAAGCATCTTGTACTCCGGTTGATATTCCATCTATGAAGCCTTTGTTATGAAAAAAGGTTTAGAAACACATTTCCAAAAAACGCTACTTTTGGCGATTGTTTCACCTAAAAACTTTTGCATCATGGGCAACGGAGAAGGCATAGTCATTGCTTTTGTTTTCTTTTTTTTCCTCGCGTTCATTGTATTGTACGTTGCAGCTCTTTGGAAAATATTCGAAAAGGCCGGCAAGCCCGGCTGGGCTGCTATTGTCCCCATTTACAACCTCATTGTATGGGTAGAAATTATCCGAAAGCCGGGTCATTGGGTATTGCTGATGCTGATTCCCTATATCGGGGTGATATGGCAAGTATGGGCGCTCAACCTGTTGGTCAAGAGCTTCGGAAAGGATGAAGGCTATACGCTCGGATGCCTTTTTCTGCCCTTTGTGTTTTTCCCTATCCTCGGTTTCGGCGATGCTCAATACTTAGGCTTACCCGGTGCAGAACCGCAAAAACAGTTGGCCGCGCGGGAAGATATTCTCGACGATATCGTGTAGCCTCAAAATATACCCCGGAGACACAAAGCATGATTCTATTATTCGCAGGTCTGCCTGCCTAAGCTCCGTTAGGCAGTCAGACCTGTGCATTTGAAGCAAAAACCCCGGCGCCTGGTTATATGAAACCCCAGTCTTTCTCCTCCATCGTTGTTCCAGTAATTCCTTTTTATATGAAAATTTAACTTATGCTAATTTTTTATATTTTTGCCGTTGTCAAGACGCATGCTTAACGCTCCTTCCTGTATATCAGGCGGTCCGTTTTGAGGCGACCTATTTAGTTTATCAGCGCTTTTGCATCAACCGACATGAGAGGAATTATTACAAGTATCACAGCATTGTTGTTACCGGTATTGCTTTGGGGGCAACCCAATTGGGAGTTTGGTATTACCGGCGGCGGCTTTATGTATCAAGGCGATGTGGCGCCTTCCAGCCTTCCGGTATTGCGGGAAACCCGGCCCGGCTACGGTGCGCTACTGCGCAAGCACATAGGATCATCTTTCGCATTAAGGGGAAGCTTTTTGAGTGGAAGGCTCAGCGGGAATGATGCCAATATCAATGACCGCCAAATTCGGAAAGTCCGGCATATTCGTTTTGAAAGCCGTATTATGGAAGCCGGGCTGATGTTGGAGTGGGAGCCTTTTGCCGCAGCGCGTTATCCGGGGATACTCCAATTTCGAAGAATCATATCGCCTTATGTATATGCAGGGCCGGCCTGGTATAAAAATGAAGTAACGGCCGATTACACCTCCATGCCGGGCGACGGTATGTGGGGAGCGGTTCGACAGGATCAGGTTTCTGAATTCCCCAATAACGGCTTCACGGTAGCATTCGGCGGCGGCTTGCACATTGATTTGACGCCGCGCAGCATGATAAGTATTGAGGTCGGCGCCCGGCCGGCTTTCAACGACTATATTGATCGGGTGAGCTACGCCGGCAATACAACTCGCAACGATTGGTACGGCTATGCGGGCCTTAACTACAACTACCGGTTTGCACTCAAAGACCGCGACCGCGACCAAATCCCCGACCGATACGACTTGTGCCCGGCCATTCCCGGCGTCATCAGCGCGATGGGCTGCCCCGATGCCGACGGCGACGGCCTGGAAGACCTGGAAGACATGTGCCCCCATGCCGCCGGGCCGAGGGCCGCCAACGGCTGTCCGGACGCCGATGGCGATACCATACCCGACCACTTGGATGACTGCCCGCTCGAAGCAGGCCCCGAACACACCAAAGGCTGCCCGGATACGGATGAAGACGGCATACCCGACAAGGACGATGAGTGCCCGCTGCAAGCCGGTACAGCCGAATACAAAGGCTGCCCCGATACCGACGGCGACGGCATACCCGACCACCTGGACGAATGCCCCGAAGAAGCCGGCGTACCGGAAAAGCAAGGCTGCCCCTACCGCGATACCGACGGCGACGGCATTTTTGACGATTTCGATGACTGCCCGGATATTCCCGGCCCGGAAGCCTTGAAGGGCTGCCCGGATACCGATGGCGACGGCATTGCCGACAAAGACGACCGCTGTCCGGACATGGCCGGAGCGCCCGAACTGAAAGGATGCCCGGTCATAACCGAAGAAAAAAAGAAATTGCTGACGGCCGCTCGCATTGGTATAGAGTTTGAAACCGGAAGCGCAAAACTCAAACCGCAGTCCGGTAAAATTTTGGATGGCATAGCAGAAATCCTTCAGGAGTATCCGACCTATCACCTCACAATATCCGGCCATACCGACAACAGAGGCGATGCTGCCAAAAACCTTACCCTCTCCAAACAGCGGGCAAAGACATGTAGAGACTATCTCGTAGCCAAAGATATTTTGGAAAGCCGGTTGTCGTCGCAGGGCTTCGGTCAAACGAAGCCGATAGCGAGCAACAAAACCGCCGACGGCCGCAAACACAACCGCCGGGTAGAGTTCGATTTGACAGTTCCGGAGGAATAAAATTGCATCCTTCCCGAATTGGCCGTATTTTTGGCTTCAAAATTTTCGCATACTATGAAAAATCTGTTACTCACAGTGTTCATCGCGCTGTTTTGCAACCTGATTACAGCACAATCCAGCATTGAACTCGGGCTGATCGCCGGGCCTTCGGGCTATCAGGGCGATGTGACCAACAACCCCTTTTGGGAACTAAAACAAACCAGCGTCGGGCTGGGGCTTTTCGCCCGTTTTTCATTAGACGATAGTTGGGCCATGAGAACCGGGGCCACTTACATCCGCATTTCAGGCGACGACTTTGACAATGCCGACCGAGACCGCAGAGCTTTCGCCTTTCACAACAACCTCATCGAGTTGTCCATCGTCGGCGAGTGGGAACCTTGGGAACGCAATCGCTTAGACGGGCGGCTCGCCGTTTCGCCCTACCTTGTCGGCGGCGCCGGTTTTTTGTACACCAATCCCAATGTTGATTTTTCTCAATTTCAGGGCGATCTGCTCACCCGGAATGTTATCAGAGATCGCGACACGCCGTATTCCAAATTCCGGGTAGTGCTTCCTGCGGGCATCGGCATAAAATACCAGATACAAGATATATGGGTGCTCGGTCTTGAGGCCGTTATCCGATATCCTTTCACCGATTACTTAGACGGCATCAGTTATTCGGGTAATCCACAGAAGAATGATTGGTATGCGTTGCTCGGTTTAACCGTTGCCCGCAAGTTGGGGCGGTGACGATAACGGCGTTCATTTTTCGCACCGGAATCAACCGCAAATAGATTCGGGTGTTATTCCTACTGGTTTTGTGAATATGCCGGAAAAAATTTGAGTAATATGAAATTCAGTTTTTTAGTTTTTGCGCTTTTTGCTTGTGCTGTCGGCGTTCGCGCGGAAGGCATCCGTTTTTTTGAAGGCTCCTGGGAGGAGGCATTGGCGGAAGCCAAGCGCTTAGATCGCGTTATTTTTGTAGATGCCTACGCCGTGTGGTGCGGGCCTTGCAAAAAGATGGCAGCAGATGTGTTCCCCAACGATAAAGTGGGAGAGTTTTACAACAAAAACTTCGTCAACCTCAAACTCGATATGGAGCGCGGCGAGGGCCTTAAATTCCGGGAGAAATATCCGGTATCTGCTTTCCCGACATTGTTTTACATAGACTTTACTGGCGAAATCGTACAGCAGGTGCGCGGTGCTCAGCAGGTAGAGGGCTTCCTCGAATTGGGTAAAAAGGCGCTGTCGCAAATTGATCGCAGCCAACAATACGTCACTGCCTACGAAAACGGCGACCGCGACCCGGAGCTGGTTTTCAACTACGTCCGGGCACTCAACAAGGCAGGTAAGCCGAGCCTGAAAATCGCCAACGACTACCTTCGTACGCAAAAAGACCTCAGCACGCCTTTCAATCTCCGCTTTATATTTGAAGCTGCCGCCGAGGCCGATTCGCGTATTTTCGACCTGCTCATCCAACACAGAAAGGCCATTGAACCGCTCGAATCTGCACAGGCTGTAAAAGACCGCATCCGCGAAGCATGCGAGGCAACGGCTCAAAAGGCAGTGGAGTTTCGCAATCGCAGCCTGTTTGATGAGGCAGTTGCCAAAATGAAAAAAAACTACCCCGAAAAAGCCGCTGCTTTCCAACTTTCGATGGAAATGGACTATTGGTCGGCTATGGGCGATATGGATAAATACATTGCCGCCTGCAACAATTACGCGAAGAAAGAAGCCGCAAAGGACCCCAACGCGCTATCGCAATTAGGCTCTTCCATTGCCAAACAATTCGGCCACGAGCCTAAAGCACTACAGGCTGCCGAAACTTTTGTCAAATCGGCCGCCGACAAAAGCACCGATTACAAACTCCACCTCAACTACGCTGCCATCCTGCATCGCAACGGCAAAAAAGACAAGGCATTGGCCGCAGCCCGCAAAGCCCTCGAACTGGCTAAGCCTGCCGGCGACCAAGCCGTTCGTTCTGTAGAATATTATATCCAACAACTCAACAAATAACCACCACTGATGAAAAACATCATTCTCGTTTTCGCATGTATCCTCGCTTTCGGAGCGCTCCACGCACAGGGCATTCAGTTTGCAGAAGGCTCCTGGAAAGAAATTCTCGCGGAAGCCGGTCGTCAAAAT
Source organism: Saprospiraceae bacterium (assembly GCA_019638385.1). Classification (GTDB taxonomy): domain Bacteria; phylum Bacteroidota; class Bacteroidia; order Chitinophagales; family Saprospiraceae; genus UBA2329. The sequence goes on from JAHBTW010000023.1 coordinate 24,332, forward strand.
AAAATCGTTTTTGTGGATGCCTATACCACCTGGTGCGGGCCGTGCAAAATGATGGATCGCAATACGTTTCCCAACAAAGAGGTCGGCGAATTTTTCAATGCCAATTTTATCAATGCCAAAATTGACATGGAAAAAGGCGAAGGTCCGGCCATTGCGCAGGAATATGGCGTGCGCGCCTACCCTTCTTTCCTGTTTGTAGATTCCGACGGCGCTCTGGTGCATCGCTCTTTGGGCTATCAGGAAGCCACTGCGTTTCTCAGCACCGGCAAAGCTGCTGCCGACCCCGAACGCCGCATGTCGAGCCTCAATGCCCGCTATGCTGCCGGCGACCGCAGCCCCGAATTCCTGCTCAAATATACCGAATCGCGCGCCGCTATGATGGACGGCAGCCACACACAGGTAGCAGAGGAGTACCTCAAGACACAAAAAGACTGGACGACAGAAGAGAACATGGAGTTCTTGTTTCAATACGCCGAAGACCCTAATTCTCCTATGTTCGATTTTTTGTTTAAAAACCGCGCGGCGTTCGAAGAAATGGTCGGCGAAGAAATGGTGCGCGGCAAAATACAGCAAGCCGCCTTCAGCGACGCAATGAAATCGCGCGATATAACAGCCGAAGAAGCTGTGGCAAAAATGGACGCCTTTTTCAAAGCTAAATGCCCCGATATCGCTCCCCGCCTCAGCGCCGAAACGGCCATGTCGGTATATCGCATGTCCGGCAATACCGACCTGTATGCCAAAACGGCCGTCAGCTATTACGAGCAATATCCTACCGACAATTATCTTGAACTCAACGAAGTAGCTTGGGCTTTCTTCGAAAACGTGGATGACAAAGCCATGCTTCAAAAAGCATTAGCCTGGGGATTGCAGTCCGTTAAAATCAGCGATGAGTATTTCAACAACGATACCGTAGCGGCGCTTTACTACAAGCTCGGCAACAAAAAGCAGGCTACGAAATACGCCAAAAAAGCCATCGCCATTGCTAAGAAAAATGGGGAAGATGCCACCGAAACCGAGGCACTGTTGCCCAAGATAAAAGCGATGAAAAAATAACCGATGGCGGAACAAACAACCCGCACCGACGTCAACACGCTCGGTGAGTTCGGACTTATCGAGCATCTTACCGGAAATTTCGAGGTAAAGAACAGTTCTTCACTAAAAGGTGTGGGCGATGATGCCGCCGTTATAGACAACGGCGGCTTCCTCACGCTTGTTTCTACCGACCTGCTCGTGGAGGGCATCCATTTTGATCTGATGTACTCCCCGCTCAAACACCTGGGATACAAAGCGGTAGTGGTGAATCTGTCGGATATTTATGCCATGAACGGCCGGCCCAAACAGGTGACGGTTTCCATTGCCATTTCCAACCGGTTTTCGGTAGAAGCGCTCGATGAATTGTACGCCGGCATCCGGGCGGCTTGCGAACACTACCAGGTGGACCTCGTGGGCGGCGACACCTCTTCCTCCAACAAGGGCCTGCTCATCAGCGTGACGGCTATCGGACAGGGAGAACCCGGCAAAGTGGTTTATCGCAATACCGCTCGCGTGGGCGACCTCATTTGCATCACCGGCGATGTAGGCGCGGCCTATCTGGGCTTGCAGATTTTGGAACGGGAAAAACAACTCTTCCTCTCCAACGCCGCCATACAACCCGACCTCGAAGGTCAAACCTATCTCATCGGGCGGCAACTCAAGCCCGAAGCCCGCAAGGATATGATAGAGATGTTTGCCCAACAGCAATTGATCCCGACGGCCATGATTGACATCTCCGACGGGGTGTCGTCCGATCTGACGCATATATGCCGGCAATCGGGCGTAGGCGCTTTTCTGGAAGAGAGCGGCGTGCCCATTCACCCCGATGCCCAGCAAATGGCCATCAAGTTCGGCCTCGATCCCATCACCACCGCGCTCAGCGGCGGCGAGGACTACGAACTGCTCTTCACCATTGACCCCAACGATGTGGACAAGGTCAAATACCTGCCCGATATCTACATCGCGGGAGAGATCACACCCGCTGCCGACGGCATCCAACTGCACACCAAAGGCGGGAATATCCACCCGATTACGGCGCAGGGTTGGAAGCATTTTTAAAATCTTTGATAAGCATTGGTTTTTTAGATATATATAATATATTGCGCACTGAATCCTATTTTTCTTCACTTTAAAACCACCTATTATGAAAATCAGAATTTTATTCCGAAATTGCCCCCCCCCCTGTGGGCGATTATTCTCCTTTTGATGTACAGCCTTGAAAGCCGGGCGCAGGAACCACCCTGCCTTTGCCCCGACCCGGATTTTAATGTGGTGATTGACCCTGTTATTTTTCCCAACGGCGCTACGCTTACACAACTGCAAGGCGCTTTCACTTTTTTTCAGGGTAATACCATGACAAACAACTGTTTGTCCATTCAAGGGCGCTTGATCATTGATAAAAACTTTGAAATTATTGGCGGAGAGGTCATCATGCAGCCCGGATCACTTCACACTTGGGGTGAACTTGTACTTTTAAACGCTGTCACCTCGCCCCAAAAGTGGCAGGGCAATCAATGGCTTGGGGTGGACGTAAACGATCCCTCCAGTTTCGGCGCAAATTATGTGGGAGATATTTTAATGGCGCCCCTCTCAAAATTTACCACTCACACAAATATGCTTCCCTACCACCCCCAACACGTCCTGGTCAATAATTCATTCCAAGCCCCGACGGATTGGTTTGATGATGATGACAGTCAAGACTTTTACCAATGCGACCCCATGGCCCCCGAAGAGGGCAATTCGGACGACGCCATTTCGATTTTTGCGATGTATGCCGAGGGTGGATTTGAATTGGCCGGCTACGGCAAGGGAGCGCAGTGGATGGCCGAGCGACACCTGTACCGCAACCTGAAAGCAACGCCTGCATTGCTCAGCGGCGCCATCCTGCCGCAGTTTTATTCCGACGCAGCAAGCGGGCCTATCGGTGCATTTTACGACATAGAGCAGGGCATCGGCACGCTGGGCCAAATACCCGACTCGGTGAAGACGCTGTTGGAAACGCTGTATGAAGACGAGCAAACTTATACCGAAGCCTGGGAGGACGTAGAGCTGCTGATAGCCAATGCCGATTCCCTTCAATTGCCCGCGCTCGAACAAGAGCGTCAGGACATTGAAGATGATCTGGAGGAAGTGGCCCTCGCAATAGCCCAAATTTTGGAGGATGTGGAAGCCGATCGGCTGGCGCAGATACAAGATTTGCAAACGGACAATGCCGCCATAACGCCCGCCAATAACCCCGGCCACTATCTGAAATCGGTGAACGAGATATACTTAGATCATGCGGCAGATCACTCCGAATGGACTATGGCAGAACGGCTAACTTTAGACAGCATCGCCCTGCTGTGTCCCTCTGAAGGCGGCGATGCCGTGTATATAGCTCGCGCCATGCTTGGGCAATTGCATGGGGACGATTGTGTGGAATTGCCAGCCGCCTTTCAGGCGCCCGTTCCTCCTGTGCATACCACATTGGAAGAACCCGTTGCGGGTATTTATCCCAATCCGGGACACAACGAATTTTTCCTGAATGTGCCGGTTACACAGTCCGGGCAGGCAGAATTGCGACTATACTCCCTTACCGGGAAACAGGTACACAGAGTTATATTGCCAGCCGAAACGCGCAGTGAGTTGAACCTGTCTGTACTACCCGGCGGGTTGTATTTATATGAGGTATGGGGAGACGGCATGCGCTTAATGAACGGTAAGCTGAGCAAAATAAGTCAATAATTTCTAAACACTGCGAGGCATCTTATCCGAAAGCGGTAAGATGCCTCGCTCCATTTATATAGTTATGAAAAAGATATTTCCACTTTTCGTAGTAGCTGTCTCCAGTGTTATGCTGCTACAAGCCCAACCCAAATACGATTGCTACTGGATGTTCGGCTACGGGTACAATAGTTCTTCGCCAATCCCCAAATACGGCCCATCTGTGATGGACTTTTGCGGCGATTCGTTACAGATGTACGAGATAGACCGCCCCATGAATTTCAGCTTCACCAATGCCTCCATGAGCGATGAGGCGGGCAATCTGTTGTTTTACACCAACGGCATTTACATTGCCAATGCGCAGCATGAACCTATGCTAAACGGCACGGGGCTTCACACGCCGGGTACTTCCGGCTTTGGGGAGGACGGCATTCCCGTTTCGCAGGGCGTGCTCATACTGCCCTGGCCGGAAAACCCAGGGAAATATGTTGTTTTTTACGGGCAGCTCATCTATCTTTATTTCAATATCACATGGCTTACCGTTGGCAACACCAATTTTGCCTATGCCGTAGTGGATATGAATGAAGAAGGCGGCTTGGGGGCTGTAGTGGATAAAAACGTCATTCTTTCATCAGACACCCTGAAATTGGGTAAAATAACAGCCACCCGCCATGCCAACGGCAGGGATTGGTGGATTGTGGTTTCTAAGTTTCACAGCCACGACATGCTGCGGTATCTGCTCACGCCGGAAGGCATAGTGGATTATGGCGTATTTACTTTGGACATACTCATTAAAAAGGGAAACGGCCAGGCCGTTTTTTCGCCCGACGGGGCTTATTATGCAGACCTTTCGCTGCATGATTGGGGCGACAACTACATCACCTTCACCGCTTTCGATCGTTGCTCAGGCGAATTTACTGCTATGGGGCAGTACCATTACACTGAAGAGGAGGCTTTGGCCGGGCTGGCCATATCGCCCAATTCGCGCTATGTATATAATTCCTCTTTGTATGAAATCCGGCAGTTCGACCTCTGGGCTGACAATGTTCCCGCCTCCGCAGACACCGTAGCTGTGTACGATGGGTACCGGGAAGTAATTCCGGGATTGACTGTTACTCTGCCCACTGTTTTTTATTTGTCTCAATTGGCGCCCGACGGCAAGATATACATCGTATCGAGCAACACGGTGCGCTCCATGCACGTCATTGAGCAGCCCGATCTGCCGGGTGAAGCCTGCGATGTGCGGCAGCACAGCGTCCTACTGCCCAAGCTGAACAAAACCCTGCCCAATTTTCCCAACTACCGCCTCGGCGCGCTGGAGGGCAGTCCCTGCGATACGCTTATGGTGTCGTCTGTATTGCCAGCAGAGCAGCGCGAGCCGCAGTTGTATCTGCTGCCCAATCCGGCACAGGATTTCTTTGTGTTGGCAGCCGACGACCCGGGGCTTCCTGCGGGCAGCCTGTGCGTGTACAACGGCACGGGCCGGCTCTTGCAGCGGCACAACCTGCCGGCGGGCTTGCGCGAACACCGCTTCGACATCTCCGCCCTGCCCGCAGGCATGTATTATGTAAGCGTGGAGTACGGCGGGCAGGCGATCAAAACGATGAAGCTCGTGGTGATGAAGTGAATTTAATTCATTGATCTGAAATCAATTATCTCATGAAAAAAACATTACTGCTTGCGCTTCTTTTTGGGAGCATGACGGTTGTATCGGCGCAGTCTAAGCAAGATTGCAATTGGCCGACCGGATTTTCCACTACCAACTTCGACCCGCTGTTCGGTACGGCCATCCTCTCCTTTTGTGAAGACTCATTGAGAATACTTGACGTTGGGCAGGCCATAAGTTTCTCCGGCGCCAATGCAGCCATGAGCGACCAGGATGGCAATCTGCTCTTTTATACCAACGGTATATCGGTAGCCAACGCCCAGCACCAAATCATGCCAAACGGCGACGGCCTTAGCCCGCAAGGCACATTTGGCTTTGAAGACATCGGGCTGCCGATTCCGCAAGGCGCATTGGCATTACCTCTTCCCGGCCATGAACATCAATTTGTCCTTTTTCATGAAGGCATCTCGTTTTCCGGTACCGGTTTGGCTGCTTCTCCGCTGTATTATTCTATGATAGATATGAGCTTGGACGGAGGGGCAGGCGACGTATTTGTCAAAAATGAGGTTTTGTCCAACAACATTTTTGACTACGGCAAGCTGACGGCTATCCGGCACGCCAACGGCAGAGATTGGTGGGTAATAGCTTATGAACATACATCGGACAGGCTGCGCCGGTTTTTATTAACCCCGGAGGGCATTACCGATGCAGGTTCTGCGCTTGAAGGCGCCGGGCTGCACCCGGGTGAGGGGCAGGCTGTGTTTTCGCCCGACGGCGCCTTGTATGCTCAAATATCTTTTTCTGTCTCAAATGCCGGACTGTTTGCCTATATAGACATCTTGTCATTTGACCGCTGCACGGGCGAGTTTTCTATTCTGGAACAAATCGCCATTCCGGTGCCCACAGGAGGGTATTACGGAATCGCTTTTTCGCCCGATTCAAAACTCTTGTATGTTTCTCTGACCTTTATGATCATCCAGTTCGATGTGACGGCTGCCGATATATTCGCATCGAAGGACACCGTTGCCATCACGGACGGGGTTTTTGTACCCGGTATTGAGGGCGATAGTTTTCCGGCTGTGTTTTCCTACGGTCAATTGGCTCCCGACGGAAAAATTTATTTCGGTACAGATTTTTTGCCTTATTTCCATGTCATAGCGCATCCCGATACGCCCGGTGCAGGTTGCGAAGTCATTGAGCGGGCGGTTCAACTGCCTTATCTCAATATGGCCGGCCCTAATTTTCCCAATTTCAATCTCGGCGTACTGCAGGGCAGCCCCTGCGACTCGATTATTTCGAGCAGCACAACCCATTGGCCGCTTGCGGAAACAGAACCGCTGCACATCTTCCCTAATCCGGCGCATGGGCACTTTACCGTTGCGCTTACTGCTCCTGCTACCCGCCTGCGTTTATACGATAGCATGGGGCGGCAGGTACTTGTGCAATCGCTCACGGCGGGGCAACCGGAGCATCGCATCGCGCTACCGCCGGGCTTGCCGGCCGGGGTGTATGTGGCGGTGGCAGAGGGAAGCGAGGGGATGGTAGGGCGAGGGCGCGTAGTGGTGGTAAGGTAGAAGGTCGTCTCATTAGGAATTGAGAATTGAACATTGGGAATGAACATTTCTGAGCTGCTTTTTCTACTTTTGCGGAAAGCTATCATTGACGAGCCAACCGAATCATGCGCATATTCTCCATCTTCTCCATTATCCCGGCCATAGCCGGCCTGCTCCTGCTCGCCGCCTGCAAATCCGACAAGCCATCGGAAAAAACGCCGGAAGCGCCCACCGTACAAGCGCCCCGATTTGATCGGGATTCTGCATATTCCTTTGTGGCACAACAGGTGGCATTCGGCCCTCGCGTACCCAATACGGCGGCGCACCGGGCTTGTAAAGACTGGTATGTGGAGCGTTTCAATGCCTACGACGCTACCGTGATCGAACAGGCGTTTCAACCCAAAGCCTATACCGGGGAAGTGCTTCAGGCCACCAATGTCATAGCCCGCTACAACCCGGCGGCTACCAAACGCATCGTGTTGGCGGCCCACTGGGATTCGCGGCCCTTTGCCGATTCTCCGCTCAATACCGAACGCACCAAAGACCCCGTACTCGGCGCCGACGACGGCGCCAGCGGCGTAGGGGTGTTGTTGGAAATTGCTCGCCAATTGCAAAACCAACCGCTGCAAAGCATCGGCGTGGACCTCGTGCTCTTCGATGCGGAGGACTACGGAGAAATGGGCGGCAACAACGATCAATCCTGGGGCATGGGCGCGCAACACTGGTCGCGCAATCTGCATGTAAGCGCCAATCAGATCAAATACGGCATCCTGCTCGACATGGTCGGCGCAAAAGGCGCCCGCTTCGCCCGCGAGCGCATCTCTATGCAATACGCCCCGCAGGTGGTGGACAAAGTGTGGAAACTCGCTCAGGGCCTCGGCTACGGCAATTATTTTGTGGATGACGACGGCGGTGCGGTCATGGACGATCACTATTTCGTCAATACCATAGCCGGCGTGAAAATGATTGACATCATCAACCGGCCGGGCACTACCGATACCGGTTTCGGCGCCTACTGGCATACCCACGACGACAACATGGATATCATAGATGCACGCACACTCCGCGCTGTGGGGCAAGTACTACTGGAATTGCTGTATCAGGAAGACGGCGGGAATTGATATTTACCGGCGGTATAAATTGCCGGAATCCAAATAATCAAACACGGCAGGCGGCACCAGATACTTCACAGACTTCCCTGCCCGGATACAATCGCGAATATAGCTGGCCGAAAGGTACATCATGGGCGCATCGAACAGGCGCACATTCGGGTGCTGCTCCAAATCTGCCGGAGCGGCATCGGGCCGCCGATAGACATACAACTCGTAATCGCGCAGAATCAACTCGTAGTTTTTCCACTTATGGAGCGTGGCTAAGTTGTCGCTGCCCATAATAAGCGCAAACGCCCGTTCCGGGTAGCGCTCTTTGAGATGCGTGAGCGTATCAATGGTGTAAGATGGTTGCGGCAGTCCGAACTCGATGTCGGAAGCGCGTAGCAGCGGGTTGTCGCCGATGGCGAGGCGCACCAAATGCAGGCGATCGCGGTCGCGGGCGAGGCTCTGCTTGGCTTTGAGCGGATTGTGCGGCGACACCACAAACCACACCTGTCGCAGATCGGTTTGCGTCGCCATATAGTTGGCAATGATGAGATGTCCGATGTGTACCGGATTGAAAGAGCCGAAGAACAGACCTGTTTTTTCGGGCATCATCAGAGTTTGTTGGGCAGCAATTCCATTCGGCCGAGCGGCGCAGAGGACGGGTCTCCTTCCTCGCTTTCCTCTACCGGTACATCAACGAGCCAAACGCCGTCGGATTTGACTAAACGAAACTCCATTTCGTATTCGCCGTATTCATCCTCCACGACGCACTGGCACATCGCCTCCTCGCCGGTTTCCCGGCAGTTGATCTTCAGAAAGGTGGTGTGGAACACGGTGGAATCAAGCGATTCCATTGCCATGAGTTTGGCCTCCGCGTCTAATCGCGCTTGCTCGGCGGGGGTGCTGAGCTTTTTCGCCTCTTCGTAGCGGTTCAAATCAACAAAGCCCTGGTATTGACGAATGACCTCCTCCGGCACAACGACCTGATGCCGTTCGCTTTTGCAGGAATAGAATGTTGCGCCGATACAGCACAAGATGAGATAAGAGAAAGTTTTCATAGAGTCATAATGCCAAATGAACCGGCAATCGGGGGCATGTATCAGTTGCTTAACATGACCGGCATTACCAGCATGAGGATTTCTTCTCCCGGTTTTTCATCAGTAGGCAGCAGAATACCGGCGCGGGAAGGCCCGGCCAGTTCCATCTTTACTTCTTCGGATTCGAGTACGCCCAGCATTTCAACCAAAAACTTGGCGTTAAAGCCGATGGTGAGGGGGTCTCCATCGTAAGTGCAGGTCATTTGTTCGGTCGCTTCATTAGAAAAATCGAGGTCCTGTGCGGAAATGGTCAGGCTGCCGTCATTGATGCTGAGGATCACCTGATTGGTCGTTTTGTTGGCGTAAATGGCGATGCGTTTGAGAGAGTTCTGAAAGTCGCTTCGCAGTACAGTGAGCAGGTTGGGATTGCCCACGGGGATCACGGCGTTGTAATCGGGATAGCGCGCATCAATGAGGCGGCAGATCAGCCGGGTTTCGCCGATGCTAAAAAAGGCGTTGGATTTATTGAATGCGAGCGTTACCGTATCGTTGCCGCTGAAAGCGGTTTTGAGCAGGTTGAGCGCTTTTTTGGGTACGATGAAAGTGGTGCTTACGTCGCTGGTCACATTGGTAAAAGTGAATTTGACCAATTTGTGCGCGTCGGTGGCCACCATGGTGAGTTTGTTGAAATCCACCTGAAAATAAACGCCCGTCATAGCGGGGCGCAACTCGTCGTTGCTCGTAGCGAAGATGGTTTTGCTGATGCCGTCGAGCAGGCCCGGCGCGGGGAGCGTCACATTGTCCACACCATCGGCTTCGGGTATTTGCGGAAAATCCTGACCGTTTTCGCCGGCGAGGCGGTATTTGCCGTAAGCGGAGGTGATTTCAATACCGAAGTTTTCCGGGTTTATAGAAAAGGTAACCGGCTGCTGGGGAAGCGCTTTGAGCGTTTCCAACAAAATTTTGGCGGGGATTGCCACGGCGCCGTCTGCATCCGACATCACGTCCATTTCGGTGATGATGGAGGTTTCCAAATCGCTGGCCGTGATGGTGAGTTTATTGTGGGCTATGGTAAAAAGGAAGTCTTCCAGAATTGGCAACACGGGATTGGAGCCGATGGCGCCCCCGGCAACCTGCAACTGCTTGAGCAATTCCGAAGATGATACGCTGAACTTCATGCGGGTAGTTTGTGGCTGTTTGAATGAAAACGAACGCACAAAGATATATTCCTGCTCAAACTTTTGAAAGCTAATTCATTAACATATTGTGGATAACTGCCCTGTCGCCCATACTCTATGCTCCCTCCTTCGCTCTCTGAGCTTCGGCGGAGGCTCTATGCTCTCTGCTCCATGCTCTTTGCATATCCCCGATTTACCCTACATTTGCCCGCCAAAAAAAAACAACATGCCCGATCGTACCCAAGCGCCGCCTACCGGCGACATCAGCCAATTGCAAATACCGCCCTATGAAGTGGTCACCCTTAGCAACGGTATTCCGCTGTACGTGGTCAATATGGGCACGCAAGAGGTGGTCAAATTGGAGCTGAATTTTCATGCCGGACGGCCTTTTGAAACCAAACACTCCGTAGCGCGCGCCACGCTCAGCCAACTCAAAGAAGGCACCGAGCGCCGGGATGGCGCCGCCATCGCCGAAACCTTAGACTTTTATGGCGCCACGCTGCAAACTCCGTACAGTTTAGATACTGCCAACTTAGCCCTCTATTCGCTCAATAAGTATTTCGACAAGGTGTTACCGGTACTGGCAGAGATTCTGGAGTGCCCGGTTTTCCCACAGCACGAATTAGACACCTTCATTCAGCGCAATCAGGTGGATTTGCAAATCGAATTGTCAAAACCCGATGTGGTGGCTTACCGCAAAATCACCGAGTTGATATTCGGCGAAAGCCATCCCTACGGATACAACAGCTACGCGGAAACCTACGCCGCCCTGCGCCGCGAAGACCTCATGCAGCATTACCGGGAACACTTTGTGGCCGGCAATTGCTCTATATTCCTCAGTGGCAAAATAGAACCGGGCATGATCGCGCTCATTGACGAATACCTGAGCAAGGCTATTCGCCCCGGAAAAACTGAACCGAATTTGCCGGATATGACACAAGACGCACCGCAGCGCCTGCACCTGAGCCATGCCGACACCGTGCAATCGGCCATTCGCATCGGGCGGCGGCTCTTTAACCGCACCCACCCCGATTACGCCGGCATGTATGTGCTCAATACCATTTTCGGCGGCTACTTCGGCTCCCGCCTCATGGCCAACATCCGCGAAGAAAAGGGCTACACTTACAACATTTATTCTTCTTTAGACCCTATGCGCTACGACGGCGCTTTTTTCATCTCCACCGAAACGGGAACGGAATTTGTAAAGGACACCCTCATTCAGGTGTATCACGAACTGGAGGTAATGCGCAATGAACCCGTGGAGGAGGAAGAATTGGAAATGGTGCGCAACTACCTGCTCGGCGGGTTCCTCAACATGCTCGACGGCCCGTTCAACGTAGCAGACATCATCAAAACCATCGTGGTCGAAGACCTGCCGGCCGGCTACTTCGAAAGCATCGTACACACCGTAAAAAACATCACTGCCGAAGAACTGCAACGCCTGGCACAGTTGTATCTGCAACCGGGGGATTTGTGGGAGGTGTCGGTAGGGGCTGGGTAGGTGCATAGAGCAAGGGGCAAAAAGGCAAGAGGCAAATGGCAAACGAGCGAAGCGCCCGTCCCGGATAGTAAAAAATCCCAATGACGAAGGAATCGGGAGGTAAGTTGTCAAAATGTGGAATAAAGAACGCGATAAAGAAAAATTGTATTTTTGCCCAAAACCAACCTAATCATGACCGCTATCAAATTCGGAACCGACGGCTGGCGAGCCATAATCGCACAAGAATATACGGTTGACAACGTGAAGCGCGTGGCAGAAGGCACCGGGCGCTGGATGCTCAGCCGGGGCATGAAACAAGTAGCCATCGGCCACGACACACGCTTTGCCGGGGAATTATTTGCCGAAACCTCCGCCCGTGTTTTTGGCGCGCTCGGCATCAAAGTGCAATTAGCCAAAGGATTCGTTTCCACCCCGATGGTATCGCTGGCTACCCCCAAAACCGGCTCCGATCTCGGCGTGGTGATCACCGCAAGCCACAACCCGCCCTCATACAACGGATTTAAACTCAAATCTCACCTCGGCGGGCCGCTGTCGCCTGCGCAGGTCACCGAAGTGGAAGAACTCATACCGGAACACTGCGCCTTGGACCTGCCCACACTTGAGGCCATGAAGGCCAAGGGGCTGCTCGAATATGTGGACATGGAAACCATGTACATCAATCATGTAAAGGCCAATTTTGATCTGGCCGCCATTCACAAAGCAAATATCCCGATGGCGTTCGATGCTATGTACGGCGCCGGCCAAAATGTGATGCGCGCACTCTTCCCCGAAGCCTATCTGCTTCATTGTGAATATAATCCATCCTTCATGGGGCAGGCGCCGGAACCGATACATCGCAACCTCACGGCCCTTTCTACCCTGCTCGCCAACTCCGACGGCATAGCCCTCGGCTTAGCCAATGACGGCGACGCCGACCGCATCGGCATGTACGATCAGGACGGCAACTTCGTGGATTCCCACCACATCCTGCTCCTGCTCCTGCTGTACATGCACCGCTATAAAGGTGAAAAGGGCAAAGTAGTCATCACCTTCTCCGTGACGGACAAAATGAAAAAAATGGCCCAAATTTTCGGTCTTGATTGCGAAGTAACCAAAATCGGGTTCAAATACATCGCTGAAATCATGTCTGCTGAAGATGTCATCGTCGGCGGCGAAGAGTCGGGCGGTTTGGCCGTAAAAGGTCATATCCCTGAACGCGACGGCATCTGGATCGGCATTATGATCCTCGAATTTATGGCCAAAACCGGCAAGTCGCTCAAACAACTCATCCAGGAAGTATATGATTTGGTAGGCCCCTTCGCTTCCGACCGCGACGATCTGCACATTCAGGAATCGCAAAAACAGGCCATCATCGCCGCCTGCAAAAACGGCTCCTACAAGGCATTCGGGTCTTATACTGTAGAATCAACAGAAGATTTGGACGGGTTCAAGTTCAATCTCGGCAATGAGCAGTGGGTTATGATTCGGCCTTCCGGCACCGAACCGGTATTGCGCGTGTATGCTCAGGCCGACGATCAGGCTGCCGTGCGCCGCATTTTGGACGCAGCACGGCAAACCTTGCTGGGCTTGTAACATGAAGCCACGAAAAAAACTGCTTGCCTTTATCAAACCCGGCATTGCCACGCTCATCCCTTTGCTGATTTTCATGGCGCCGGCGGAGGTGTCGGGCATTCCCGGCATCAGTCCGGTGGAGCAGCGGGTATTGGCACTCTTCGCATTGGCGGCCCTGTTTTGGATACTGGAACCCATTCCCATCTTTGCCACTTCGGTGCTCATCATCGTGTTGTCATTGATGATGATATCCGATGCGGGACTGCGCTTCCTGCGCCAGGACGAGACCGGGCAGCCTTATAGCAATTTGCTCGACTATCGCGAGATCATGGCCACCTTTGCCTCACCCGTTATTCTGTTGTTTCTGGGCGGTTTTTTCTTGGCTATGGCGGCTGTTAAGTTCCGGCTCGATCAAAGTCTGGCGGCAGTGTTGCTACGGCCTTTCGGCCAAAAACCCAAGTGGCTGCTGCTGGGCATTATGATCATCACGGCAGGTTTTTCCATGTTTATGAGCAATACGGCCACCACGGCTATGATGCTGACGGTACTGGCCCCGGTGCTGCCATTTTTCGAGCCGGGCGACCGCGGGCGGGCTGCTTTTGCCCTCGGCGTACCCTTTGCCGCCAACATCGGCGGAGTCGGCACGCCCATCGGAACGCCGCCCAACGCCATTGCACTGCAATACCTCAGCGGCGAACACGCCATCGGCTTCGGCCAATGGATGAGTTTCGGCGTGCCTTTTGTCATTATTCTGTTGTTGGGCGCCTGGGCCTTATTGCTTGCGTTATTTCCGGTACGAACCCCGTCCATAATGCTGACCTTCAAAACCCGATTTCTGCGCACGCCCAAAGCCTATATTGTTTACGGTACGTTTGTACTTACGGTGCTGCTGTGGCTCACCGATTTCTGGCACGGCATGAATGCGTATGTGGTATCTATGATACCCGTAGCGGTATTTCTCAGTGCCGGCATCATCGGCAAAGAAGACCTCAAGGGTATGAGTTGGGATGTGCTGTGGCTTGTGGCCGGCGGCATCGCGCTTGGTCTGGCATTGGAAAAAAGCGGTCTGGCAGAGCGATTGGTCGCGCTCATACCGTTTTCCGACTGGTCGGCCTGGACGGTACTGATCGTGTCGGCTTTTGCCGGCTTGGTCATGGCCAATTTCATGTCGAATACCGGTACTGCCAACCTCCTGCTGCCCATCATTGCCGCTATGGGCGCATCGGGGCTATTGCTCGACTCGGTAGGCGGCACGGCTGGTCTCATCCTCGGCGTCACCCTCAGCGTATCACTGGGAATGGCACTGCCTATCAGCACGCCGCCCAACGCCCTTGCCCACGCCACCGGCGAAATCAATACCCGCGATATGGCCCGCGCCGGCATCTCGGTGGGCCTCATCGGGCTTGTCATTGCGCTGGTACTTATTGAAATATTAAATCTGGTTGGATTTTTCTGAATGGTCTCAACCAATGCAAAAAAATGAAAGAAACGCTCGTACAAGTTAATACCGAATGGCTCCGGACAACCTACTTCTCTGATCCGGCGCGGCGCATTCGCCTCCAGGCAGGAGAGATATTGTTGTATGAGAATCAGCACAATGAGCGGTTGTTTTTCGTCATTGAAGGCACTTTGCACGGCTATCTGGGGTATGAAACCGGCGAACCTTTTGAAGCATTCCGTTCCGGCCAAAACCATTTTCTCGGCGTGTACAGCTATTTCTCCCGCACGCACAAGAGCTACTCTACGGTCATAGCTCAAACGGATTGCGAACTCGCCTATATTGACGGCGATCAGGCCGATACGATAGAAGAAGACGGCATGGGTTTTGCAGAGCATTTCCTGCCGGTAGTGGTGGAGGAAATCTACATGCGGCAACTGCTCACCCAGCGCATGACCATTCAAAACCAAAAAACCACCCGCAAGCTTTTCCACGCTGAAAAAATGGCTACACTGGGGCAACTGGCCGCCGGACTGGCCCACGAGCTCAACAACGCCGTGGGAGTAATCACCCGACAGGGGCAGCAATTGGCTGCATGGGCAGAAGACATAGTACGCAATGACGACGACTCCGGCGCGCTGTACTTGTTCCAAAAAGGGCTTCAGCAAGGCAGTTCGCTCTCCACCGTCGATCAGCGCCGCCGCCGCCGCGATTTGGAGGACCGTTTCGATTTGCCCGCCGCAGTAGCCCGGCAGGCCGCTGCCGCCGGATTGGACGACGCCGACCTTGCCGCGCTGGGTAAAGACCCCGCCGAAAAGCTCGCCCGGTTCTTTCCCTACTTCGAAGCCGGCCTTGCTTTTCACGACCTCAATGCCGCTGCGGTGCACGCCTCGCAGGTGGTGCGCTCGGTGAAAGAACTCGGCGTGGCCAATCACTCTCTGCGCATTGCTACCGATGTGGCCGAAACCATCCGACAGGCTGCTATGCTGCTCAAAGACCCGTTGAAAGGTATAGCATTAGATATGCAATTGACACCCGGCATGACGCTCGAAGCCAATCCCGGCGAGTTGGTACAGGTGTGGGTCAATCTCATCAAAAACGCTTGCGAAGCGCTGCACGGGCAGGGTCGCCGCAATCCGGCCATCGCCGTCGGTGCCGTCCGCGAAGGCGATACAGCCCGCATCGCCATCAGCGACAACGGCCCCGGCATCCCGCCCGATCTGTTGCCGCACATTTTCCAACCTGATGTGACCACCAAAGTGGAAGGACTTTCTTTCGGCCTCGGCCTTGGATTGTCTATTTTGCAAAAAATTGTAGATAACTTGCGGGGAAAAGTGGAAGTGAGTAGCCGGCCGGGTGCTACGGTGTTTACGGTTAAATTGCCGTTGAACTACGAGTTGTGAGTATGCCGGATGCAACTCGAAGCTCATAACTCGAAGCTAAAAAAACTATGGAAAAAATCTTCATCATCTGCGTCGAAGACCAACGCGAAGTACTCAACGCTGTGCTCAAAGACCTCGAATCTTTTGAAGCGGTATTCTTTCTGGAAGGCTGCGAAAGCGCCGATGAGGCGGAAGAGCTTTTGGACGAAATAGACGCCGGAGGCAACTACATCGGCCTCCTGATTTGCGACCACATTATGCCCGGCAAAAGCGGGATAGAACTGCTCATCGAAGTGAACCGCGACCCGCGCTTTTCCTACACAAAAAAACTACTCCTCACCGGCCTCGCCACCCATCAGGACACCATCAACGCCATCAACAGCGCCGCCATAGATCGCTACATCGAAAAGCCCTGGAACGTGGACGCCCTGCAAGCGCAGGTGCGCACGCTGCTCGCGCAATTCATCTTCGATCAGGGAATTGCGTACGAAAAGTATTTGCCGTATCTGGATCAGGGGGTCGTGTTGGAAAGGGTGCGGAAAGGAGGGTGAAGCCCCCTACCCTATTGCTACCTTCCGGTAAAGCTCCTCTATCGAAATCGTACCTGCATTCAGTATGGGAACGGCCTTTTGGTCGAGGTCAAAAACCTGCGGCGCCCAATCGTCGTGTCGGAAGTGACTGGCGACTTTTATTTCCGTGCTTTCGATGAAGAGGACTTGTTGGAGGGAAGGTATTTTTTTGTAATTTTTAAATTTCCGGCTCAGGTCGTAATCCCGGTTGGAAGGGGAGAGCACTTCTACGATGAGAACGGGGTTGGCAACAGCGGTCATATCTCCGCGAAGGATCACTTTTTCGGATGCGCCTTGAACGACTGCACAATCGGCGTTGTAGTGCCGGTTTACAAAGCCGGGTATGTGCAGGGCAAGATTGCTGCCGTTGACGCGGCATGCCATCTCTGATAGTAGGTTTCCAAGCAGGCGAATGATTTCCCCCACCAAGGTTTCGTGTTCTTCTGTAGCGTATCCCATATATGAAATGATTTCACCCTCGTCGTATTCGATGCGGTATTCGCACTCTTCGAGCATGTCTAAAAACTCCTCCCAGGACGCCGGTATCCGAAGTTCCCTGCCGAAGCCCAAGCGCTCGTCTAATGTGACCGGTACGCTGCTGATTACTTCCATAAATTAGATTTTGGCCAAAGATAGGGCGTTTTTTGTTTTTTACAAGGAGCGGTGACCGGAGTAATCTGCGGCTTCCTGTAACAATTGTTCTACCTTCGTGTTTCATCTGGAACGCATCGCCGCATGGAAGAAAAAAATAAAACATTTTACGGAAAGTTGGCTAATCCGATCGTGCAAGCTGCACTTTGTTTGTCGGGCGCACTACTCATCATGTTGATTTCCAAATTTTTACAATATGCCGACATAACGGAGGCTTCCGCGCGCTTCCCCTGGATGACGGCGGCTTCCTTCCTGCTCTTCTTCGCCATGGCCAATTCCGTTATATCATTGATTTCCGTAAACCGGACACAATATTGGGGGCGCTCCGTTTACAGTTTCGCAGGGCTCGCGCTGAGCACCGGGCTGCTGGCCTGGCTTTTTTCATCCCTTAGCATCAGCGAGGCGGGTTCCTATCGTTGGATATTTTTTGTGCTAACCTTGGGGTATCTGGTATTCCTTTCCATCATGAATATGGCACGCCGCATTGTTGAGTTTGCCCAAAAAGAAGAATGGAACCATCCGCGCATCCGGCAAACCAAACGGCGGTGAACAGGCCGCTTCCCTGCGATGTTTTTTTATCATTCTTTTAACCCGGCTTTAAACGCTCCTTAACACGGGGAAGAACTTTTCCGGGTTACTTTTGCCAAAATCATTTTTATTATGAAAACAACTTACTTCCTGGCGCTTCTGAGCGCTGTCGTCCTTTTCGGCGCCTGCAAAAAAGACAGCGAAAATCTTCTTCAATTGGATGGAGACAACTTTTCAGGGCCGCTTTTGGAGGCTGGAGCCCACGAAATGGCCGTTCGCTTCACGTCCGATGCGACCAGCCGCTTTCAAGGAAAGCAACTGATCTCCGTCCGGTGGTTTACCGGCCCGCGCCCTGCTACCACAGAGGTACGCGTGTACGGCCCCGGAAGCGGCAATACCCCCGGCGCCTTGCTTTTTTCCAAAAACGTAAGCAGCTCCGTACGCCCGCAATCCTGGAATGAGTATGAACTTGACACTCCTGTGGACATTACCGGTGAGGAATTATGGATCAGCATTGCGTTCACTCAAACAGAGAGCGGGCAGAGCATCGGTTGTGATTCGGGACCTAACAAACCGGGTGGCGATTGGCTCTTCTCCATTGATTCTGAATGGCGCACCTACATTCAGCGCACCGGCGAAAGCGTCAACTGGAACATTCGCGGCAGGGTTTCAGAATGAGCACATAGATTTTCTTCCAGTGAAAAATGGTTAGCTTTACCTCTTTGCAAACATGCTGACCAAATTTCATTTAACATGAAAAAAGTACTTCTTTCCGGAGTTATGGCGGGCTTTGTGCTGCTCGCCATCAGTTATCTCGTACTGTTCGTCACCATAAAAGGATTCCCCGGCTTGGTGGAGGAATATTACAACCCCATATTCTGGCCGGGCGGCGACCGGGCGATGTTATTTTTTGCACATCCTTTTGTGCTTGCTTTTTGTTTGTCCTGGTTTTGGGAGCGTTCTAAAAATCAATACGCCGGCAAATGGTGGTTTCGCGGCGCGGAAATGGGCTTGGTGTATGGCGTAGTAGCCACTTTGCCCTCTATGTGGATTACTTTCAGCGCTATTTCGGTTTCTCTTGTTATGGTGTTGAGTTGGTTGCTTTACGGCATTGTACAGGCGATTATCTGCGGGTTAATATTCGCCCGTATCAACCCCTGAGCGTACTATCTGCTCGTCCACCCGGAGTTGCGAATGCGGAATCGCCAGGGCAGCAAGGCGTCGGCGCCGGCATAATCAATGCCGACCCTCGGCCCGGTCAATATCTCCGTTTCAGGGATGAAGTCGTCGCGGTCTTCCAACCAGATCGGGGAGTGCTCGCTCAGGAGGTCCGTTCCGGTATATTGAGTACTCAAACCCAAGGCCCTGCTCAATGCCCCGGGGCCGGCCGTAAGCCGGGGCGCTATTGTTTCCAGGCCCCGGCGCTGCATCATGAGAGGGAGGTTTTCCATGGGTTCCAGTGCGCGGATCAGTACTACATGCGGCATTCCTTCCGGGCCGGTTACAACATTGAAAAGGTGGTGGATTCCGTAACAGAGATAAATATACGCCAGACCGCCGGCTTCAAACATGAATCTGGTTCGGTTGGTAAAGCGGTAGTTCCAGGCATGAGAAGCGCGGTCGTCAGGGCCGCGATAGGCTTCGGTTTCCACAATGCGGCCGACAGTTCGTCCTGCCTCAAAGTGAGTGACTAAATATTTGCCGAGCAAGTCACGGGCAATCTGTACCACATCCTCGCGACGATAAAAACCGGCATCTAAACGCCGGACAGGTTCCGTGTGTAGCCGTGATGACTTCATCGTTGCAAAAATGATGAAAAGCATCGGTGTTTTTGGAAAAAACATACCTTTGCCCTGCAACTCGTTACACAGCTTGAAATATTAGCAACTTCTACAGCTCTTCCCGATTCATTTATTCATTCACATTTCATCGCCGATGATCAGAAAAATGATTCCGGTCGCGCTGACCTTTTTCAGCCTGACGACCTTCGTTTCCGGGCAAATTACCTGCCCTGCCTGCGAAATTGATTTACCCGCAGACTTACCCGACGACACGCTATACCTCGCCGCAGCGCCGGTGGGCAGAGTGGGCGAATGGTACAGCGCCGATATCGGATTTCGCGTGCCGCTCAGCACCACGCCCGTAGCCGCTATTGACTCTACCGTGACGCCGGGCGTTACCATCAACAAAATTACCCTTACCGGCATTACAAACCTGCCGCCCGGTTTGGCCTGGGAGGTTCCGCAGGCTATGTTTAACCTGCCCGATTCTACCGACGGCTGCATCAAGATTTGCGGCACACCGCTGCAACCGGGGCTTTACTTTGTGAATGTGGTCATCACCGCCCAGGTGTTTATTTTCACGCAAAGCGCTACATTTACTTTCCCCATACTCATAGAGCCGGCCCAAAGCATCACAGAAGGCTTTACCATCCTGAATACCTCCGGCTGCGGTGAGCTGACGACCGGGTTTGTCAACAATGTGCCTTCCGGCGGAAACTCCGGGTTCTCTTATTTCTGGGATTTCGGCAACGGCAATTTCTCTCCGCAGGAAAACCCCGCCGTCCAGACCTACACAACGCCGGGACAATACGCCGTCAACTATCAGGCTGTAATAGATACTTTCGGCCATTTCCTGACCAATGTGCGGGTCAATCAGGTTTCCTGCTCCGATCTGTTCAACGGGCCGGATTTGAAAATTTTTATCTACGACCCCGACAGCGTGGAGGTGTTTGCTTCATCCACCATTCAAAATGCCAATCCCCCGGTGGACTTCATCGTCAATATACCCATTGGACCCGGCAATTACCGGCTGCGCGTAATTGATGAAGACGATGGAATTCTCGGCGGCGCCGACGATGAATGCGGCACCATTACTTTCAACCGGACACTCAGCGGCAATTTGCAAGGCGGTCCTTTACATGCCTTTTTGGATATCATTCATCCCACCGATACCATTCGCTCTTCGGATACCGTGACGGTGTTTGCCCAGCCGGCGCCACCGCTCATAGAAGGGCTGCCCAGCGGGCCGCTCTGCGATGAAGAAGTACTCACAGTGACGGTTAATTATTCGAACAATCTGCAATGGTATCGCGACAGCGTACCGGTTATTCCCGGCGATGAATCCGTTTTGGACATTGCGGAAAGCGGTGTTTATCAGGTAGTTTATACCTCTCCCGACGGCTGCCTGGCTACCTCGGCGCCCGCGTCCGTCATTTTTGCACCGCTGCCGTCCATCCCTGTATATGTTTCGTCCAACAACCGGCTTACGCTTTTCGACCCATCGGTACTACCTGCGGCAGCCGCCTTGCGCTGGTACCTCAATGGTACGCTCATACCCGGCGAGACGGGCGAAACGTATTGCATTTCGGAGTCCGGTGATTACACATTGGAAGTGGTTGACCTCATTAGTGGTTGTGCGAACAGCTTCACGTTGCCGATAAGCTACAATCCCGGTTTCCCGAACTGTATTGTATCCGATACCCGCGAAAGCATTTTCCGACAAGGCGGGGTATCGGTTTGGCCGAATCCGGTGAGGGATGTATTGGAATTGCGCATTGATACAGGCGAACCGATGGAAATTCAGGGACAATTGATAGACGCGCAAGGGCGGGCCGTTTCTGCGGTGCTGTGGATGCCGGCAGCGGGCGAACAACGCCGAAAAATAGATATGCATGCCTATCCGGCGGGAATATACTGGCTCCGGCTCCAGGCTGGCGCAGATCATGCCGTTGTCAAGATCGTGAAAATGTAATACTACCGGGTGTGGAGATATTCGATCTCCATACCCGGAATTTTTTCAGCAACGGCGGCTTCTTCTATATGGAGGTTGCCCGCCAATGCCTTGAATTCCAATAGTTTTTGTTCGGTTTCGCTTTTGCGAACGGCCAGTTCCACTGCGCCGGTTGTATCCCCGAATTCCTGGCGCAGCATTTCCATAGACAATTTTTTTGCTGCGCCCATTACGTTGCTCATCAACGCATAGTCGTATCGGACAAGGAATACGTCTTCCACTATCTTCTCTACGATTGCTGCTTTTTCAAGAGCATCCTGCGCGCTGCCTTTGTAGGCGGCTATCAACCCCGGAACGCCGAGCAGCGTACCTCCGAAATACCGCACTACCACCACGAGCACGTTGGTAAGGCCGAAACTGTCAATCTGCCCCAGAATGGGCCGTCCGGCCGAGCCGGCGGGTTCTCCGTCGTCATTGGCGCGGTATTGGTTTCCACCCGTTCCGAGCCGGAAAGCGAAGCAGTGGTGCCGGGCCTTGGGATGCAATTTGCGCACTTCCTCCAAATGCTCCTGCCATTCCGGTTCGGTAGCGGCCGGAAAAGCGTATGCAATAAATTTACTGCCCCGGTCTTTGAACTCGCCTGTGACCGGAGCTGCAATGGTTTGGTAACTGTCGGTCAAGGTCAGGAAAAATGTTTGATGATGGTGCGCACCTGCGCTTCCGCGAAAAGGTCAATGATTTCATCGTTCATCAGCAATTTGGCATCTTCCAGATTGTCGAAAAACAAATGCTCAATGAGGATGGCAGGCATGGCCGTTTTGGTGAGCACAAAGAACTGAGCTTCTTTATCGGGGTCGCCGTCGGAGGTATCGGAGCGATAAGTAATCCGGGTACCGAAAAGCTCCTTTACCGTATTAAACAATAAAGTAGCCAGGGGGTCGGCGGCCGTTTGGCCCACACTGGTATATACCTCAAAGCCCCGTGCCTGAGTATTGAAAGCGTTGGCGTGGGTAGAGATATAAATACCGGAAGCGAAATTCCGATGGTACCAATTGGCCATATCCACCCGATATTGAAGCGGCGTATCTAAGTACTCATGGTGTACTTTGATGTGGCGAATACCGAGCGTTTGGAGCTTTTCCGACACCTTATTTACCAAAGTGCGATTCCACACCCCTTCGTAAAAAATGGAGCCTTTGTGAAATACCCCGGTTTTGTGGTCATGCATTTTGGATGGCGCAGTGGTGTAGTTCCCTTTGGGATCAACTCCTCCATGCCCGGCATCGAGGAAAACGCAGATGTTGTCTTTCATGGCGATTAAATTTTGGTGTTGCAATATTCGTTAAAAAAACGTTACCTTTGCACATTATTCAGGGAGATGCTCATCATTTCCAAAAGCCGATCCAAACAAACACACGCCGGATTCTTTTCCGGGACTTTTTTCCAACTATTTACTGAAGGTTTTTCTTTCGTTTAAGCCGCTATACAAGTGGTTTGCCCTGAAGGCTTTGGACTGTTAACAACACTACATACTATAACATTACTATGAGAACAAATCAACTTATGGCTTGCGCTGTATTTATTGCGGCGGCCATGTTTAGTCTGTCGGGCGCCTTGCTGCCCGGCGCGCACGCTCAAACCACCCTCGGCGCGGGCGACCTTGCATTCACCGGTTACAACAGCGACAATCCCGACGATTTTTCCTTCGTGCTGCTCAAGGATGTTCAGGCCGGCACCACCATCACTTTTACTGATCGGGGCTGGTTGGCTGCCGGAGGCTTCCGGGCGGGCGAGAGTACGCTGACGATTACTTTTGCAGCAGATCGCACCACCGGCGAGCAATTTCGGGTGCCGGCATCCGCAGGTATTTTTTTAGACTTCTCCGGATTGAGTGCCGGAACGAGCGTCGGCGCCAACATTTTGCTCTCTGCTGCCGGCGATCAATTATTTGCCTATCAAGGTCCGGAGCCGGCAAACAACACGCCTGCCGAACAAGCTAAATTCATTACAGCCATTCAAATGAACGGCCCCTGGGACGCCGATGCCGTCAACGATAATACCACGGCATTGCCGCCCGGACTTACCGATGGCGTCAATACATTAGCCATTAGTCCGCAGGTGGACAATGCGCGCTATGATTGTGCCTTGACGGGCCCCACCGTTGCTGCATTGAAAGTGGCTATTCACAACCCTGCGAATTGGATGAAAGATGACAATATTCGTTTCGCACTGCCGGCGCCCTGCAATTTGGTCTGCGGCCTGGGTACCGACAATGAGCCGCCCTTGATCTTCTGTCCGTTTGAAATGGAGGAGATTTTGGACGCCGCCTGCGATTTTACACTCCCGGATTACCGTCATCTGGTTTTTGCGACAGACAACTGCGATCCCAATCTTACGCTGGCACAATTGCCGGCCCCGGGAACAGTCGTTTCGGGTAACACGCTCATTTCCATTACGGCAGAAGATATGTACGGTAATAAGAACACCTGCAGTTTTCAGCTTTCTCTAACCGACAACATCAAGCCGGTCATTTCGAACTGCCCCGGCACACAAACCGGCGCGGCCGGTGCAGGCTGCCTTTTTACGGTTCCTGACTACAGAGGCATGATCTCCGTAAGCGATAATTGTGATCCCGCCCCAAGCGTGTTCCAGCAGCCGGTTCCGGGGAGCATTGTCAGCCAAAACACCACCATTACGCTAACCGTTGTAGATGCTTCCGGAAACATGGACCAATGCGCCTTTATGCTGGAGGTGAAAGACGTTTCGCCGCCGGAGGTCGCCTGCTCGGTGGATCGGTTTGCCAATTACGATGTAAATTGCTCTTTCACACTGTTGGATTATTCTTCTCTCATCCTTGTCGGGGATGAGTGCGACGCCGTGCCGGAGGTGATACAATTACCCGCTCCCGGCACCGTGGTGTATGGCAATACCGGCATTTCTTTCAAAATAAAAGATGCGTCCGGCAATGAAACCAGTTGTTTTTTCAATCTGATTTTGTTGGACAACACGCCGCCGACGCTGCAAGTGCCCGCTCAATTTACAGTTCCTTTAGACACTGATTGCGAAGCGGTCTTTCCCGATCTGCGGCCTTTGGTTAATCTGACGGATAATTGCGATCCCAACCCCTCGATGATACAAATTCCGGGGCCGGGCGAACCCCTGACCGGTAATTCTTTCGTCGTATTTCTGGCAATGGACGCGAGCAACAATTTCAACTTCGGATTCGCACAGGTGGAGCTGAAAGATGAAACGCCCCCCACAGTCAGTTGCCTCTCCCCTACCATTGCTCTGGACAATACCGGGACCTATACATTGCTGCCTTCCGATGTAATTGATATGGGATCGCTGAGCGACAACTGCGGGCCGGTTACAGTGGAGAGTATTCAGCCGCCCGTTGTGAATTGCTCTCATGCAGGCGCTGTGGTGCCGGTGGTGGTTACGGTGAAAGATGCGGCCGGCAATACGGCCAATTGCACCGCCAATGTTACGGTGACGGATGTAGTCAATATCCCCTCCGGCTGGACGAGTTCCATGATTGGCAACATCTCCGGGGGCGCTACTTTGGGGACTTGCGGCAATAATTTTACGGTTTACTCTTCCGGGTTTAGTATCACACCTACCCTGGATGCCGTTCAGTTTCTCCACAAAGAACTCTGCGGTAATGGCGAAATCATTGCGTATGTGGCCGATGTCACCAACCTCGGTTGGGCCGGCATTATGATGCGGGAAACCCTTGCGCCGGGGTCAAAGAAGGCGGTTTTGAGAACCCAATTGTCTTCTAATATCATTCGGGAAGTACGCACTTCAACCAATGGGGTGGTAAGTTCTCAGCAGTTCCCTACTCCCAACACGCCGAGATGGCTTCGCTTGGTGAGAAGCGGTAACACTTTTACAGGATACACTTCCACCAACGGTATTAACTGGGACATTCGCTTCGCCTCCACCATATCCATGACTTCTTGTATCTGGATCGGAATCTTTTCACAAAGCCCCAATAATACAACCGTGACGGCCGCTACTTTCAACAACATAACCCTCATCGGGGCCATATCGCCTTTATGGGCAGGTAACGAAACGGAGCCGAGCGTCGGCGATGCATCCACACTGGAAGCGTATCCCAATCCGGCATCCGATGAAATCACTGTCAATTTCAGCGGCTCGGCTGCTGCAAAAACAGATGTACTCCTCATCAACAGTGTCGGGCAAGTCGTACACCGCAGCCAATACAATCCGAATGAAGGCATTACACTGCGCATTCCGGTTCGGCATTTGCCGCCCGGTTTGTACATCTTACAGGCACACAACGAGAATGGTTTGTTGAGGAGCGTTAAAATGGTGGTGCAACGGTAAGGAACATGCTGTCGGGGTTTTACCGCGCTACGATTGCGATGGTAAGCCGGCTCACGCACACCATCCGACCGGCCTCGTCCACGATTTCAATGTTCCACACTTGTATGGTGCGACCGATGCGGACGGGGCGTACCGTACCGAACACGAAGCCTTCCCGCACGGAACGCAGGTGATTGGCATTGATTTCTACACCGACGGCCGATTGTTTGCTCAGATCGTCCAGACAAAGTACCGAAGCAAAGCTCCCCAGCGATTCGGCGAGCAATACAGATGCCCCGCCGTGCAGGATGCCCATCGGTTGCCGGGTGCGGTGGTCCACCGGCATACGGGCGGTGAGGTAATCGGGGCCGATTTCAGTTACTTCTATGCCGAGGTGTTCCATCGCCGTGCCTTTCGCAAAAGCATTGACGTACTCCAGTGTCGGTTCGTGTTTCCAGATCATATAGCTGCTAAGGTTAAAAGATTTGAAGGTTAAAGGCGCCGCACCGAGCGACTTGTACTGAGCAATATCGAAGTAAGTCGAGGTGAAAAGGTTAAAGTATTTGAAGGTTAAAGGAGTACCTGTTTTTACCGCACCCGAAGTTCAATTTTGCCCGCTTCAACGGCCAGTTCCAAGCAATCATAGTTGGCCATCCAATGATAGATGTCTTCGCCGAGCAGCCGTCGGCGCCAGCCGTTGCGGAGTTCTTCAGGCACTTCCTCTATACCGTTTTTGAGTTTTCGCAGAGAGGATTTGGTCATCACAAAAGCAGGCGTGATACCGGTTTCCAGACACTTATAACGAATGAGCAGGTACAGGATTTCCTGCAAGATTTCCTCCATCGGGTCCTCATCTTCTTCTACTTCTATGGAGGCAATGAGGGCTTTTTCTTCTGCCGTACCCGGTCCGTTGAACAATTCTGTGAACAGCCGTCCGTGCTGTCGGATAATGTGCTCCGGCAGGCGGCGGTTATTGCGCAGGCCCTCCAGGCCGGAACCCACGCCGCGCACGATGGGAGCGATCAGTTTGGCCGGCAGCACCATTTCTTTAGAGTGATTTTTGGCCTCCGCCTGCTCGCGCCGCCACTGGTACAAGCGCAACAAAAAGATTTTTTCCTTTATGTTGAGCGATTTCATCATGCTGCTGCCCAATGCTTCGCTGTTGGGATCTTTGATGTAATACTCCTCCGATTCCAAGGTTTTACATTCTTCCAGCGCCCATTCCAAGCGATCGTGCCGAATCAGCTTTTCCTTCATCTGCTCCATAAGCGGGTACAAAGGGATGACGTCGTCCATCGCATAGCGCAGGTATTTGCGGTTGAGGGGGCGCGCTTCCCAGTCGGCAGTGGTGAGGGTTTTGTCCAATTTCAAACCCAACTCGTTCTCTGCCAGCCGACGAAAGGAAACCGGGTGTTTATAACCCAAAAAAGCGGCGGCCAATTGGGTATCAAACACATTCTGAGGCACGGCGTCGTACTGCTGGTACAAAATGCGGTACTCATTTTCGCCGGCATGGGTGATTTTGAGTATGGCCGGGTCTTCAATCAAATCGAGAAAGGGGTCAAAGCGCTCGATTCCGAAGGGATCAATGATATAGTTTCCTTTGGGCGTAGCTGCCTGAATGAGGCAAAGCCGGGTGTGAAAGCGCTTTTCACCGACAAACTCCGTATCTATGGCGAGCCATTCGCTGCTGCGGTTTTCAGTGCAAAAATGCTCCAATTGTGCCTGGTTTTCAATCAGTTCAAAGGACGAAGAAGAATGCTGCATAATAAGTTATTGAGGAAAAAGCGCCGCGCTAAAACCATTCTCTGCGTAAACTGCGTTTTTATATGCGGAAGCCGAAATGTATTTTTGGTGCAAAAATAAGTAATTCAAACATGAAAATCGCCAAACGCCTGTTGCTGTTCGCAGCAATTCTCGTCGTCCTTGTCCTCGGAGCCGCTGCGGCCGTTCCATTTCTCTTCAAAGATAAAATTCTGGCCGCTGTCAAAGAAGAGATCAACAACAGCCTCACTGCCCAGGTAGACTTCCAGAGCGTCAGCCTTTCTCTGTTTCGCCATTTCCCCAATGTGACCGTGGGGTTAAAAAATTATTCCGTCGTCGGTACCGGCGTTTTTGAAGGCATTTCATTAGCCAAAGGAGAATTGGCTGAGGTTGAAGTTGACCTTTCCTCGTTTTGGGGCGAAGACAAACCGCTCCTTATCAACTCCGTACACTTGCGTAAGCCCAAAGTAAAAGTGTATGTACTGGAAGACGGCAGGGCCAATTACAATATTTTGAAAGAAGAATTCCTCGAGGGCGATACAACCGAAACAGGAGAACCCATTCCCACAGAAGTTACTCCGTTTGAAATCAACCTTGAAGCCTACAGTATTTCTGGAGGCAACATTATTTATCAGGATGCTACCTCCGATCTTTATGTAGAAATCACCGGACTCGACCACCGGGGCGCCGGCAATTTCACGCAGGATGTATATGACTTAGTCACCGACACCAAAATACAGGCGCTCTCCGTACGATACGGCAGTATTCCCTACCTCAAAGAGGCACGCACCGATTTGAAAGCCACCTTTAAC
The DNA here is from genome assembly GCA_019638385.1 of Saprospiraceae bacterium. GTDB lineage: Bacteria > Bacteroidota > Bacteroidia > Chitinophagales > Saprospiraceae > UBA2329. Next base: position 52,795 of record JAHBTW010000023.1, read on the forward strand.
GTAGAAGCTCAAACGAGCAAATACACCTTAAAAGACAACAACCTGCGCATCAATGATATGGAACTAACTGCCGACGGATTTGTGCAACTATTTGAAAACGATGACATCGGCATGGACCTCGTGGTGAAAGCCCCGGAAAATGATTTTAAAGACCTCCTCTCCCTCATCCCCAATGCATATATTGAGGGATACGAGGATGTAAAAGCCGGCGGGCGGTTTGAGTTTCAGGCTTCCGCCAAAGGCATCTACAACGGCGAACGGGAAGAATATCCGGCATTCGATTTGAATCTGGCTATTGCCGACGGCGATGCACAGTATCCCGGCATGCCGCTTGCTTTGGAAAAAATTCAGGCCGAAATGCGCATCAACAGCCCCGGCAGCGACCTCGACCTGATGACGGTGAACGTGTCCCGCTTCGGCCTCTTAGTCGGGAAGCGGCCCTTTGATATGATTTTTCATCTTCAAACTCCCATTTCTGATCCCGATGTGGATGCCAAAATCAAAGGCGAAATACACCTCGGCGAACTCGCCCAGGCATTCCCTATGGACGGCCTCTCTGTGAGCGGCATCATTGACGCCGATGTGCGCATCAAAACCCGCATGTCGTTCATTGACAAAGAACAATACGACCGCGTGGATATGAGCGGCAAAATAGCCGTGCAAGACCTCAAGTACAAAGCCGACGATATGCCTCCGGTGCATGTTCGTGCTATGAGCACGCGCTTCACGCCGCAGCGCATGGAGGTAGATCGCTTCGATGCCAAACTCGGCAAAAGCGACCTGCAGGCCAAAGGCCATATCCGCAATATCCTGGCCTATTTCTCTCCTAAAAAAACCATGTATGGCGACCTGAGCATCCGCTCCAATTTCTTTGACCTCAACGAGTGGATGCCCGAAGAAGAGCAGGAAGAAGAACCCGTAACTTCTGCCGTCTCCGTGGCCGGCTTGGAAAGCGGCGATGCTGCCGCAGCGACCGCTATCGCTTCTTCTCCTGTGTTCGACCGCTTTGATTTCACGCTCGACGGCAATATCCGCGAACTCGTGTATTCCGATTACCGATTACTCAACACCTATGCAGAAGGCAACGTGAAGCCCAACCGCATGGAGATAAAAAACGCCGGGTTCCTCATTGGCGACAGCGATGTGAAAGCCTCCGGTACCATCGTCCACATGTTCGATTATCTCTTTGACGGCGGCGTGCTCGGCGGCAATCTCAAGGTCCGGTCTAAACTGATGAATCTCAATCAGTTTATGGAAGAAGCACCCGGCGACACGCCCAAAGCTGTGCCCAGTTCCGCCGGCGATGCAGCGTACGAACCAATTCTCGTGCCCGAAAACATCCGAATGACCATAGATGCCGATATAGACCGACTGGTTTATACAGATTACGAACTCAACAACATGAACGGGACGCTCCTCGTCGAAGATCAGACCATTGTCGTTCAGGATGCTACTGCCGGTTTCCTCGGCGGCAAAGTCGGCCTCACCGGCGGCTACGATACCCGCAACCCCGACAATCCCCTGTTTAACATGAAATACGATATGCGCGACATGAGCTTCAAGCGCATCTTCGAAGCCCTCAACACCTTTAAAATGCTCTCTCCTTTAGCCGGGTACTTAGACGGCAATTTCAATACTTCCCTCATCATGGACGGCAAACTCGGTAAAGACATGATGCCCGAACTGTCGTCGCTCAATGTGCAGGGCTTTTTGGAAACCCTCAACGGCGTCATTTCCAATTTCAAGCCGTTTAAGGAACTCGGCAACATGCTTGATGTAGAATATCTCAAAGACAACATCAGGCTGACCAATACCAAAAACTGGTTTGAGATCAAAAACGGCATTGTCGAATTAAAGGAGTTTGACTACAAGTATAAGGATATTGATATGAAAATCAGCGGTTCGCACGCGCTGATGCAAGATATGCACTACAAAATCAAGGCCCGCATCCCACGCAAACTGTTGGAGAAAAACGTGGTGGGCGCCACAGCAAGCCGGGGGTACGACTTGCTGCGCAAGGAAGCCTCCAAATTTGGCGTCAATATCCAGCAAAATGCATTTGTCAATGTGATGATCAACATTACCGGCTCTACTACCGATCCGAAAGTGGCCCTCAACCTGCTCGGCGCTGATGGCGATACGCCTGTGGACGATGCCGTCAAAGATGAACTTCAGGCTCAGGTGGACGCCATAAAGGATGAAGCCAAACAACAGGTGGATCAAAAAATTGAGGAAGGAAAGCAGATGGTCAAAGATGCAGCCGATAAAGCCATTGACTCCGCCAAAACGGTTGTAGGCCAGCAGATTGAGGAGGCGGGCCAAAAAGCCGTAGATGCCGCCAAAGATAAATTAGGCGACGCCGTCGGCTCCAGCCTCGACAGCACCTTGCAGAAAAAAGCCGGCGAAATCATTGACAAAAATAAAGAAGCCGAGCGCATCAAAAACGAGCTGGAAAAATTCAACCCCCTGAAAAAGAAAAAGGACGGCGGGTAGTGGGCAGATGGAGCGAAGCGACATCCCGGTGACGAAGGAATCGGGAGAGCATAGTGCAAAGGGAGCGTGCTCCTCCTCTTGCCCTATGCTTCATGCTCTATGCCGATCATCTCGCCACCACCAGCCGGATGCGCCCTACGGGCTGTCCATCCTCCCGAAAAACAACGGAATACACCCCCGGCGATAAAGCGCCGATGCCGGTTTCGGTGCGATATCCGGCTGTGTGGCCGCGCAGTACCGTGCGGCCCTGCATATCCATGACATCAAAGGCGAGAGGCTTGGCGCGCAGATTCTCCACGGTAAATGCGCCCGCTGCCGGATTGGGGAAGATGCGCACGCCTTCAGGTTCGGAAAGCGGCTCGCGGGTATTGGTGCCGACCCAATCGCAGTAGGGCGCAAAGCCGGTTTCGTACAGACCGAACTCAGGATCGTAATAACAGCGCAGGCCGATGGGTTGGGGAACATCGCAAATAGGCCCCAATTCATAGGAGTATTGATACAACCAATAATGGTGGTAGCCGATTTTTTCAGTTATAGGGTACTGGGAAGGATAAAAATTCCCGGTGAATGCTGGATCGGTCAATTGAAAGGACACAAACTGCTGTCGCAAATCAAGGCCGTTGATGGTAACAACAGAAACTGAATCTACTCGTACAGTAAGCATTAAAATGTCGTTGGACACTTGTTGCAATAATTCCATCGTCCAGATATCGCCCGGCTGTGCGCCGAAGTTGTACAATACCTGGAAGTCGTTCAGGCGGGCATCGTACAGAAACACTGTATCGCCGTGCTGATGCACCAGCATGACCGTGTCAAAACTGGTACAAGTAACAACCATATTTTTCACTATTTTTCGGCAGTTGCGCCCCAACACTATCGTATCTGATACCGATTCGGCACGGTAATACTGCCAGATGTGACCGGGAAGAAGAACCAAAAACGGGCCTTCGGTGTGGTACCACACCGCCCCGATGGGCGCAAACTCATGCTGCGCAGAAAGCGCAAGTGCGGAAGACAGAAAAAACAGGGAGAGTAAGGTTTTTTTCATGATGGAGAGATTTTTTAGAAATGATCGAATAGAAGTTTGTGCCGAACGGATTCTCCGTCTCAAGGCTCAGGTTATGAGTACTTTCACACTTTTCAACAGTACAGCATCCCGGAAAAAGGCGAAATAGTACAAGCCCTTTTCGGGCAGATGCACGCTTTCGTTGTGCGCCATCCGGCGACGCAGTACCAAGCGCCCCAGCGCATCATATACCGCCAAATCTGCAAAGGGAAGACCCTCCGGCAAGGCGACGAAAACCGCATCCGGCGTTGGGTTGGGAAATAGGCGGATGTCGGGCGCTTCGGGTTCGTGTATGTCGGCAACAGAAGTAATAAGGGTGAATTCTTCACAGTTGTCGGGGTAAAAGCAGCCGTTGGAGTCCACTTTCATCACCCAGGCGTTGCCGTCTGTGTAAGTAGCGCCTTCGACAGGGTCTTGCCCCAGGCCGGAAACAATGATGCCGCCGTCGGGGCATTCTGCAATGTCGTAAATCACAAAATTGAGCTGTACCGGCAAATCTCTTTTGTATGTCTTTTCCCAGAGTTTTTCTCCCTCAGCACTCACTTTACTTATCCATGCTGCTGAGTTAGCCTGATCTGCGAAAGTACCTCCAATCAGGATGTCTCCTTCGGCAGTTACTTCGATGTCGCCGAAAAGGAGATACGACCCCGGCCAATCGTAACTGACCTCCCATATTTTGTTCCCGGAGGTATCTATTTTGGTGACGAATACCACAAAGGGATTGAAATGAGGCGGCATGAGCGTATCCACCACCGTGATCAATACTAAGTTGCCGTCGGGCAGTTTACGGAGTTTAGGCGGGCCTTCTGTGATTACATGGCGATACATGCGTTTGAGCCACAGCTGGTTGCCCAATGTATCGGTTTTGAGTATATAGGTATAAGCCTTAGGATCGGCGTGCGGTGCTGATTGGAAAGGGATCATCAGGCTGCCGTCGTCGAAAAAGAGAACAACACTAGGCGTGCTATAACGAAAGAAGTCCGTCATTTCCAAACGCCGTTTCCAGAGCAAGTTCCCGTTTTCATCTAATCTGAGCAAAAACATATCCTGGCAACACCCCGTTTCAGCTCCACCTGAGCCCAAAATGTAGTACCCACTATCATGAGCAGGAATAATAGCAGTAGGAAAATCAACCCAATGATCGTTATAAGTGTGCATCCAGATGCTGTCACCTAAGGCACTCAACTTAAGCAGAAATACTTGGTACTGGTCGCCTGGGTTACCGATAAACTGGTCGCCAGTGATTAATATTTCCCCATTGGGTAGTTCCAGCATGACATTCTGACCGAATGCGCGCATTCTGTTTTCGGGATTAAAAAAGTATCTTTTAAAAATTACGTTACCCTGTCCGTCAAGCCGGTAGATGCCCGGGGTGCTTGTTGTGTTGTTATTCGCCAACGTTGCGCTTAACAACAAATAACCCTCCCCCGACGGCATAATTTGCATCCCAATATCAGAGTTGGGAGGAAAGCCACCGGGAATAAGATCGTAGCTGCGCTGCCAAGTGTTCTGGGCATTGGATACAAGTAGCAGGCAGCAGAAATAGAAGATGTAAAGAGAACGTGCCATGATGAAAAAGTAAAAATGGAGGAAGCCGGGAAAATACCCGACTTCCTCCGGATGAGACAATTACCGGATCATTACGAATTTGTGTCGCCCTATGGCTTCGGGGGAAAAATAATTCCAGCGGGCAGCGTCCTGACCTCCCTGATTGGGAAATATTTGGCCGGGGGTGAGTCCCTCATGGCCCAATATAATGTCATAAAGCGTGGTGAAATCTTGCCTCCAGAATCGCATTCCCCAGTTGTCGCCTAAAGCATGAATTCCAAAGAGATCATCATGGGTATTGCAATTGATCAGGTTGAATCTTGAGCCGGTTTGAACGAGGTCAATACCCACCCAGGAATTATTGAACTCGTTATCTGCTATTTGATACTGGCTTTCACCATTTACGGCTACGCTAAAGACGTTGCCGTTGAAGGTGTTGTTTTGTACAAAAAGGTTATTAATGGCATTGCCGTAAATGGCTACATAGTTTTGCTCAAAAAAATTGGCGGTTCCCGGCCCGTTGCCAATTTGTATATTCGATGCCAGGGGGTAGGTGGCGTAACCTTCCACACCGATGGTATTGCCTTTGAAAGTGCTGCCGGTTACTGTGATGCCGCCGTCATAAACCAAAATGCCGGTACGGTTCAGCTCTGCGAACGTGCAACCGGTAAATAATATGCCGTTGCAGGCCCAATTGGTTACGCCGTAGTCAGCGGAGCCGTCTTCGTCTGTAAATTGGCACCCGTGGAATGCGCTGAAGTTGGGGTGGTCAAACTTCATAAACTCCACGCTGCGGCTGTTATTCAGGAATTTGGTATTCTCGGCAAACACAAACCCACCCCAATATTCTTCCGATTGCGGCCATGAAATGCCGGAAGAGCGGGTCGTAACGGCATTTGAGGCGTGTTCTATGGTGGCATTGCGCAACAACACGATGCCCGGTCCATCAGGGTCAAGCGGGTAGTTGTCGTTTTTCATGTCAGGATGGTGTGGCACAGCCGTATTGCCGGCTACGATGATGCTTTCCCATTTGCCCGATGTACAGCGAGGCCACATCGCTTTGTTGTGTGTAGCGGTAAAAAGAAGCGGATACGGGTGATTAGCGAGGGGCGAGGGGCGAGGGGTGAGGGGCGAGGGGCGAGGGGCGAGGGGCGAGGGGCGAGGGGCAATTTTTTGTTTTTCGCCGAATGAACAAAGTTCTTTTGCCAGAATTCGGCATGCTGCGGAGTGAAAGTTGAATTCCTCATAAATCGAGTGTTTAAAGGGTTATGAAAGCGCTGGTGTTAAATGGGCATGTTTGCAATAGATACAAAAGTATGCAACAAAAAATCAGAAATCAAACGGGATACAGAAATTAACGCTTTCAGTCTATGGGATGACATTTTTTTCTTTGGAGGAGATTGGCGGGTAGGGCGCATGGAACATGAGGGCATAGAGTACGCGCCTCCCTATGCCCTCCTCACCGGTTCCGGCGGGCCTTGTTGTTTTTGTAGTCCATGAAGATGAAATCACCCAGGCCTTGCAGGCTGCTGTAGAAGGCTTTTCCGTTGTTGGCGCGGGTAAACTGATCCACGAAATTGACCAAATAAGGGTCGCGGGCGATCATGAAGGTCGTGATGGGCACTTGCAGTTTGCGGCAACGCATGGCGAGGCTCAGCGTTCGGTTGACGATGGTGCGATCTAAGCCAAAGCTGTTTTTGTAATAGCGCTTGCCCTTTTTGATGCAGGTGGGCTTGCCGTCGGTAATCATAAAGATTTGCTTGTTGGGATTTTTTCGACGGCGGAGGAGGTCCATCGCCAGTTCGAGACCGGCTACGGTATTAGTGTGGAAAGGCCCGACTTCCAGATAGGGCAGGTCTTTGATTTCGATTTGCCAGGCATCGTCGCCGAATACGATCACGTCCAAGGTGTCTTTCGGGTAGCGGGTGGTGATGAGTTCCGACAGGGCCATGGCCACTTTTTTGGCCGGGGTGATGCGGTCTTCCCCGTAAAGGATCATCGAGTGCGAGATGTCAATCATAAGCACGGTGCTCATTTGCGACTGGTAGAAGGTTTCCTGCACTTCGAGGTCTTCCATGCCGAGTTTGAACTCTTCAATGCCGTGGTTGATTTGCGCATTGCGCAGGGATTCCGAAACGGCGAGATTTTCGAGCGGGTCGCCGAATTCGAAAGGCCGCAACTCGGAGGTAACCTCATCGCCGCGCCCGTAGCGCCGGGTGTTGTGATTGCCGGATTTGGATTTTTTCAACTGCCCGAAAACGTCTTCCAGCGCTTTGCGGCGCAGGGCCAGTTCTAATTTGGAAGAAGGCACGAATCCGGGCATGCCCGCGCCGCCGCCTTCTTGCTGTATGTAGCCTTTGTCAATGAGGTCCTGAATGAAATCGGCCATGCCGTAGTTCTCATCCGTAATCTTGTACTCCTTGTCTAACTCGGTGAGCCACGACAGTGCCTCCGACACATCGCCGGATGTGTGGATCAATATCTCCTGAAACAGCTTGAAAAGCCGGTCGAAAGTGCTTCCCTCCTGGCCGGGAACGTAGGCCGAAAATCTCCATCCTATCATAGTACCCTATAAAGGATTTCGATGGGCAGATGGTTTAGTAAAAGTTTTTTTTATTTGACGCATTACTTAGCCAGCCTTCTCATCACCCCTCCGCGGGTTCTGTTTTGCAACTCCAACGCTTTTTGCCGGTACTCGTGGCTATTGTCATCGGCAATGCTTTGCACATCTGATTCCCACTGTGGATTTCCAATGGCCAGACGAGCCAGCGCCATGGACCAACTGAGATTGTCGCGCCAGTATTTTTGGGTAAATTCATCAAAACCGGCTTCGGGCAAAATATCTAACGCGTGCTCAAATTTCAACAACGCTGCTCCGTACAGGCCGTTCGTCACATCGCGGTTGCCGGATTTTACAAAGTTCATAAAACTCGATTCGGACGCCTGCCCGTTATCGCCCATCGTTCCGCTGAAGTTGGGCGCCACATACATGCTCGCCACGATGGCTTGGTTGGAATAATGCTTCACGGCATACCAACGCAACCCAATGCCGACCATCAGCAGCAGGGCCGCCGCAGCAGCCAGCGGGCGTAAGAAACGCCGGATGCTGACGACTTTGGTGGTCATCGGGGCTTGATCCGGTTCTGTATCCCATTGGAGGAGTTTTTCGGCAAATTGTTCGGAACGGGCGGCCTGAAATCCGTCAAATATCCGGCGGTACGCTTCTACTTCTTCCCGAAGCGCTGCATCGGCAGCCATTTCCCGCTCAAAGTCGAGTCGTTCCATTTCAGTCATCCTGCCTCGCAGGTACTGCTCTATGTTTTCTAATATGTCGAGTTCTTTGTCCATGATGTGTTCGGACTTTTTTTTGGGTGAATGACAAACAGGCTACAACATGGACCGCATTTTCTTCAGACAGTCAAACTTTCGCTTCCTGGCGGCGCCTTCCGTTGCAAGCTCCAACTCATCGGCGACCTCTTTCATAGAAGCATCGTCGAAGTAGATCATTTCCAGCAACTTCCGGCACGAGGCCCCTACCCTGTTCAGCAGGTTGCGAATAAACTCGCCCTGTTCTCTGACATCAATGGCGGCCAACACATCGGGTTCTTCCCCTATGTCAGGTATTTCCTGCAAGGCGGACTCGACGGGTTTGCCCTTTCTTCTGCACAGCATTTTGCCGATACCGATGAGGTAGGTTTTGAGGGTGCTTTTCAACGGCGTCTGCAAGGTACCCGCAGTTACTTTTCGATGAAACACCACCATCGCCTCATGAAAAAGCGCTTTCGCTTCTTCGCTGTCCATGCGTCCGTGTTGTAAAAAGAACAACTGGAACGCCTCTTTGACTTCCGTGTGCCAGGCTTTCCAGTCGGCATCTTTGCCTTTTTGAAGTTGCCTCAGCCGATTTTCGTCTTGTTGATAGCTGCCCATTTATGCCGTGTTTGTCTTTGGCGTTACCAAAAGTAAGGATATGCGGAAGAAAAAAAATTTTTTCTGCGAATCCGGTAACGTTTCTCTTCCGGTACGCATCAATGGATGCGCTGAAAAGACAACGCAACCCCTAAAATCCGTTTTTTGTGATTTTGTAATCCCTGAACAATTTCCGGAAGGCGGCAGCTACTCTACGATCTCCCCATGTTTTCACGCACGCCCCTGGGGCAAAACTTCAGTTAACCGTACCGCCGGATTTCTCCGGCGGTTTTTTTGCCTAAAAGTACACGCTGGAAAACTCGAAGCTCGCAACTCGAAGCTATCTTACAGCCAGCGCGCCAATGCCAAATCTTGCCGGTGCGGCAACAATCTGTGTTTTGGATACATGCGCAGACCGTATTCATACACACCCGCCATGCCCGGCTCAACGGCGCATTTAAAAACGACCTGACCGTTTTGATCGGATTTCAACGTCATCTCCTCGCGAAGGCGAATATGGAGTTCTTCCTCATTGATGCGTTTGAAAAACACCAATTCCACGCCGATGTCCTGAGCGCTTAGCCCGTTGAGATGGAGAGATACTTTGGCCGTAAAAGGACGCCCTAAGGGCAGAGCAAAATTATCGGTATCGTACAGTTGGATATCGGCCACTTTGATGTTGTACCACGATTGCGTCATGCGGGCTTTCCACTCGGTCAGTTCGGTCGCTTCCGCATATTTAGATTTTGTCATGCTGCGGCTGCGTGCTCCGAGTTTGTTGTAAAAGCGCTCGTAGTAGTCGTCAAGCATTCGCTTCATGGTGAATTGAGGCGCTATTTCCGCAAAGGTTTTGCGAATGTGCGCGATCCACTGTTGCGGAATGCCTTGCTCGTCGCGGTCGAAGTAAGCCGGCACGATTTCGTCTTCCAGCAGGTTGTAAATCGTCTCGGCATCCAATTCATTTTGGAGATTGGCTTCTTTGTAGGTATCCTCCAATGGCAATGCCCATCCGGCGCCGGGGCGGTACCCTTCGGCCCACCATCCGTCGAGCACGCTGAAATTGAGCACGCCGTTCATCACAGCTTTCATACCGCTGGTACCGGACGCCTCTTTGGGGCGAGTCGGGGTATTGAGCCACACATCCACGCCTTGCACGAGCAGCTTGGCCATTTCCATGTTGTAATCTTCGAGAAAGATAATTTTTCCGGCCAGATCGGGCCGACGGGAAATATTAACGATGTGGCGGATGAGTTCCTGCCCGCCTTTGTCAGCAGGGTGCGCCTTGCCGGCATAGAGCAGCAGCACCGGGCGATCCTGATTGTGCAAAATTTGTACCAAACGCTCCATGTTGGTAAACAGCAAGTGCGCGCGCTTGTAAGTGGCAAACCGGCGGGCGAAGCCGATGACCAATGCATCGGAACGAATGGCGCCGAGCGCTTCGAATATAAACCGCGGACTTTCGCCCCGGCGGGTGAGATCGGCCTGCAACTTAGTTTTTACATAGCGGAGCAGGCGCTCTTTGAGTGTTTGGCGAATGCCCAAAATATCTGCTGCCGGCGCATTGGCAATACCCGCCCAAGTCTTTGGGTCGGATTGGGTTTTGAGAAAATCCGCCCCGAACAGTTTCTTGTGCAACGCATGCCATTCCGGCGCTACCCAGGTGGGGTAATGTACGCTGTTGGTGACGTAGCCGATGTGCAACTCTTCGTGGTGATAGCCGGGATACAGTTCCGCAAACATTTTGCGCGACACTTCGCCGTGCAGGCGGCTCACGCCGTTGACTTCCTGTGACAGGCGAATGGCTAAATGGCTCATAGAAAATGTCTCATAAGGGTTGGCGGGGTCTAATCGCCCCAATGCCATGAACTCATACCAGGAAATGCCCAATTGTTTTACAAAACCCTCAAAGTACGTCCGCATCATGTTCTCCGGGAAATTGTCGTGGCCGGCAGGCACCGGCGTATGCGTGGTAAAGAGCGCAGATGCCCGCACCGCCTCACTTGCTTCGTCGAAACTGAGGCTCCTGACAGCTATGAGGTCGCGGAGCCGCTGCAATTGCAGGAAGGCCGCGTGGCCTTCGTTGCAATGGAAAATTTCGGGTTCGATGCCGATTTTTTGGAGTGCTTTTACCCCGCCCATGCCGAGCAGAATTTCCTGGCGGAGGCGGAATTCGTTGTCGCCGCCGTACAGCGAATCGGTCAGTTCGCGGTCTTCGCGGCTGTTATCGTCTATGTCCGTGTCGAGCAAATACAAGGCAACGCGTCCCACCTGCAACAGCCACAGTTTGGCAAACACCGTGCGGCCCGGCATTTCCACGCCGATTTTGACCCACTCGCCCTGCGCATCGCGCACCGCCTGCACGGGCAGTTTGGTGAAAAGCTGTACGGGGTAATGGTTGATCTGATCGCCGTGCATTGAAATTTCCTGTTGAAAATAGCCGTGCCGGTACAGCAGGCCCACCGCCGTCATGGCAGCGTTGGAGTCGGAAGCCTCTTTGAGGTAGTCGCCGGCCAATACACCGAGACCTCCGGAGTAGAGTTTGAGCGAAATGTGCAGCCCGTATTCCATGCAGAAATAGGCAATACGGGCAGCGTCCTTCGCCGGTTTGGCAGACATGTATGATTGGAAAGCACCTTGCACCTCCTTCATCCGCTGCATAAAGGCTTTGTCGGCGATCAATTGCTCCGCTTGTTCGGCGCCCATTTCGTCCAATACTGCCATCGGGTTGTATTGCAGCGCCTCCCACTGATCGCCGGCAATGTGTTGGAAAAGAGCCGTGGCTTCCGGGTTCCAACTCCACCATAAATTGTTTGCCAATTCCCGCAAGGGACTTAATGCTTCGGGCAATCGGGATTCTATAAAAATGCGCTTGAGGCGCATGGTTTCCGCAGGTTGAATTTGTGTGTTCATCGTTTTGGATATGCTTAATGAGGCGGCAAAGTTAAAATTCTGCGCCTAAAAAGAGAGCTTCCCGCGAAATGGTGTGTGTAGATTCTTTTGAGATAAAGCCGCACCGAGCAACTTGTTCTGAGCACAGTCGAAGTAAGTCGAGGTGCCACCGAGCGGAGTCGAGGTGTTTTTTGTCCACAGATGAACAGGATTTCACAGATGCTGTGCTCCGCGGTCAGGCGATCACTTCAAGGTGATCTCCTGACTTAGCGCCGGGCCTGCTTCCGGGAAAAGTGAGGAGATCACTCGAAGTGATCGCCTCACTCACAAGTCTACTGCTTCATAAACTGCTCCACCGCCAGCACCTGCCCGCCGCTCACACACTGCAACACATACATACCCGCCGGCCAGTCCCACACCGACACTACATAAGTGGCATCGGGCGAAGCATGAGGGAACTCCCGCAGCAGGCGACCGCCCGCATCAAAGATGCGAAACGACAGCTCGCTGCCCACACCCGCCGGCGCACGGAGGTAAAAGTTGAGATACTCCGCCGCAGGGTTCGGATACAGGGCCAAGCGCAGGCGCTCCGGCGCCGGCTCTGCTGCGGAAGTAGTGATGTGGCAGCCCGGCACTAAACAGCCGTATTGGTCCAATTTGAGCAGCCAGGCTTGCTGCCTGATTTCGCCGGGGGCAAGGGTACCTGAATTTTGAGAATCCCCACAGAGGATGAAACCGCCGTCGGGGGTTTCTTTGAGGCCGTAGATGTTATGCCGGTTTTTGAGTTGGTCTATGCCGATGTATAACCGAGACCAAAGGCTATCTCCATTTGGAGTTATTTTGCCGATCCAGCCATGAACTGAGAGTGCATTTAAGCTAGGTTGAAGCACTCCTTGCTTTCCGGCTGCGACAAAGCCACTGCCATCTGATACGGCTATGATTTTATTTAGTTCTGCAGCCCCAGTGCGTACTGGTTCCGGGAAAGTAATTTCCCATTCGATTACGTGCGCGGGGTTGAGCTTGAAAATATAGTTCTCAAAGCTAATGCCGTTAACTGAAGGTATGGCTATTTCATGCCCCACACCGGATGCTATCACCAGGCTCCCATCGTCAAGGAGTACCATGTCTGCTGCACCGCGGCGCAAACCCGATGAAACAGGGGAAAGGTAAGAGGATAATATTGTACCGTTGTTGTCTAATTTTATGATGTAGTTCTGATAGATATAACCACTGGTTACAAAGCTGATATTGGCTTTCCATCCTCCAACAATGATGTTATTGTCCTCATCTATTAACAAGGAGAGCGGTCGTTCGTGCCAGTGGTTTCCTAATTTATTGTGCCATTCTATTTGGCCTGTACTATTCATCTTGACCACCCAAATATCACCATGATTATACCCGCCCCACGGCAACCCTTGTATATCTGAAGCAAAAACAAACCCTCCGTCCGGGTGCGGCGTGAATGCTCTGGGCCAAATAAAGGTGCTGAAAGGTGGTTGATGTAAACTGGTAAATGAGTGGGTAAGCAGTGTATCACCATTTTGGTCAAAACGGACCAACGTTGCCTTGGAAATAGAATCATTTTTACGAGCTGCTACTGCAAACGTGCCATCTGGCAGAATTGCGAAGTCGGGATTCCAAATTTGAAATGACTGTGTTTGACTTCGGATGGTTTTTACTATCTGCGGGTTTCCCTCTAAATCAGTTTTCAGGAATAAGCCCCCCGGCCTATGAGGCGGCATAGAGTCTGCAATAGTTCCGGTCAGGAAATAACAACTATCCGTGGCTATTACGTTGCTCAAAATAGCAGCCGGAAAGCCGGGAGAAAATCTTTTATTGAAAGTAATCTGACTTGTCAGTAAATTGGCACTGACCATAACCAAAATGAAGGTATTAATATATTTTGTCATAATGCACAGGATTTGGAAAAATGAAAAACAGCAGCCGGAACGATGTCCGGCTGCGTTCATTACATCAAGATCACACTTAATTGAGGATCACCAATCGCCCTGTCAGCAGAGTTTGGGGACCAGTAGCCAGATAATAGAAGTATATACCCGGTTGCCTGCCTGCCGTATTCCAGCGTACCTGTCCATTACCTGCATCTACCGGGATGCGGGCAATGGGCTTGCCATCCATCGTTGTTACCACGATGAAAGCCTGTTCTGTGCCGGCAGGAAGCCGGTAATAGAACATTGTTTCCTGTACCGCAGGATTCGGGATAGTTTGGATGTGCAGGTCGGCTTCGCTTACCGCATCGGCTACTTCCCCGGGCAGGGGCGCGACTAAGTTTTGCTGCGCTGCTTCCGGCATTATCACCGCAGGCCGGTATCCCGCATTTGCTACATCATTGAGCAACACCTGTGCTTGCACAGAAGCGTAATAAAGACCGGCCTCTGCTATATCCTCAAGATCGTAGAAGTGAGTCGCTACCATTAGGGAATCGCTCTGATTGGTTTGCAAGGCTGCTATTTGGATGCTTTTCAGATCGTGAAAATAATCGTATTCATCCTGTGTATAGCCGGAAAGACTTATCAGGTTGGGAATATCGTCGAGCATTTGTTGGGCAGCTGTCGTATCGCGAAGTTGAAGCCAATAATCCACCGTGGCAAAATAAGCATCCAGACTGCCTTTGCGCGTCAGCCAGATGCGGGCTGAATCCATTTGTATGCTGTCTTCACCCATGAGATAATGCCGAACGAGCGTGTTGGCGGCCTGAAATATCTCAAAGGTGTCTGAGCCGTATTGTACGGTCAGTTCCATGATATTTATTTCTTCGCCGGTTAGTAGCCCGCCGGCTCCTCTGGTGGGGAGCCTACTGGGGCAAACATTTGAGGAGCCTTGCTCTAAGATTATTGTACTTGTGGTATAGTTAACCGGTTCAAAAGACTCGTCGTCATCTTGCCAAAAATATGTCAAAGGCTCTCCGTGGTTTTGAAAATTGATCTCCGAATCTGGAATAACAGTCAATACTGAAAAGGTATTCCCGGCTGACAATTCGCTTGATCCCTGATTGGCTGCAATACCTATTGTGCCAGTAGGCAATCCCTTGACTGCAAAATCAAAAGCGTTGCCTTTATTCTCATTACAGATATACTGTAACCCTTCAAAATCATCTGCCCCCCGGTTATCGCCATTGGCCAAATTGGCACAATGAAGACCTCTCAGGTCGTTTTTATATACCATATTCGGCTCGTTGAAGGAATGGTTGACGACTATACCCGCAGTTTCCGCAGTGCCGGGTATCTCCCCGGCTATTTCCAGGAGGTTTTCCTCAATTCTGTATCCCGTGCATCGAATGGCTTCAACTCCTACATACGGAGTATTGTTCAGCTCCGGCAAAGTCATTCCCACTATGAAAGTATTATTGG
>JAHBTW010000024.1 GCA_019638385.1 Saprospiraceae bacterium
GTGGGCCTGGTAGCCGCCAATTACCAACAAACCAGTACGGTGACCGCTACTTTTGCCAATGTAGGCTTCACGGGCAGCAATGTGCCGCCGCTGGAGGAAGGCATAGGGCATAGGGCAGAGAGCATAGAGGCGCCGTACGGCTTTGAGGTCCATCCGAACCCGACTTCCGGGGAGTTGAATGTGGATCTTATCCAATACCTCGGAAGAGAAGTGCGAGTTGAATTGTATAGCCTCACCGGGCAGTTGCTCCGTTTTGTGGAAATAGAGGAGGTGCAAACGACCGTTGAGCGACTCGACTTGTCGGCGTTGCAAAGCGGGATGTATTTGGTGAAAGTAAAATCGCGCGAACTGCCTGATGTGACGCAACGCGTAGTGCTGGCGCGGTAAGGGTAGGATACAGGAATGAAAAAGAGACAGCGGGGCAAATCGCCTCGACTGTCTCTTTTTTTTTGAGCGCAAGCCGACCTTTCGTTGATGTTTTATTTGCCTGTTGCGCCGCCTGCCGCAGCCGATAAACTACGAAGCCGGCTCTGGCAGGAACAGAGATAAACGACAGCGCTACCGCACTACAATACAAGCTCTTATGCGTTTCTCTTATACCTTGTATCGGGCTAACCATTTTCCAATGATTTTTTATCTTCACCGGGCTAATTCTGATTAAATTGAAAGTCTGGCTTAGATTTTTGCTCCTTGTAGGTATCATATACCGGCTGCACTCCCCGACAGCGGCGCAAAGCCATTACACCTTTAAGCTGATCAATGAGGAGACCCGGGCCAGCTTCGGGGCGGTGCACAATCTTTATCAGGATAGCCTGGGCAGGCTATGGCTGGGACACTACGGCAAAGGTCTGGAGGTCTTTGATGGCCTAAAAATCCAGCAGATAAAGGTTGATATAGATTTGTCTTTTGCGAATCAACAACAGGTTTTTGAAGCCGCCCGGGGGAAATTATATCTCAATTCCGGCAAGCAGATATATGTTTTTGATCCTTTGCAGCACCGGGTAACCGATTCTATTGCAGTGGCCCCGCAAGGTCGAGCGCAGGCTACCCTGGATTTTATCGAAGTGGAGGAAGCCACCGGATGCATTTGGGGTATTCACGCCTTATCTCAAGACCCGGGAACAGGGCGTCGACGGTATCACCTTTACTTCTCCTCCGGCGCCGATTCCATAAAACGGATGGCCCTGCCCCCGCTGCTGACCTACGGCGAGCCGGTTATCAAACCTTTTCAAGGCGGATGTATCGTAAAAGATACGGCAGGCCTGGCCTGGCTCGATACCTCCGGGCAGGTACTGCGGAAACTCAGGCTGCCCGCTTCCCAGCTTGCGTTAATGACCAATAATACCCTGGATATTGATCTGCAAAACCGCTTGTGGGGATATCGGGAGGAGCTCCCCTCTAGGGATTTGGTCGTGTACTACATCGATCTGGCAGATTGGTCGGTCCATGATTTTCTGCAGATACCGTACAGCCAAGTGGCCCCCACGGGCTGGATTGAAGAGTTTGCTTATCGGAAAGGCGAGGACCGGGGCTCGGTCCGCCTTGACTTGATCCGGTCAATTGATCATCAGCTTTATCTTGCTGGAGGGGTAAGATTTATCCAGGTAGATGTCCGTACCAGGCAACAACTTCGGATCAATCAGTACATCAACGACCAAAATCCCAGGGGCGGCGACTTAATGTATGTACAGGATATTCTTGTTGACAGAACCGGCGTGCTTTTTGTGGCGATGCAATCGGGGCTTGGAAAATGGATACAACAGCCGAACGCCTTCCACATCATTCCCAGGATTAGCATAAGAGGCTTTGCAGAAGACGAACAAGGCCGGATATACGGGGCGAATGGCTTCAAAGTTTACGGCCCCCAAACGGGTATTGCCAGGTATGATCCCCGTAAGGATACCGTGGCGTGGCTTGAGCTTCCGTTTTTCCCCTATTGGTATTCTGCGGTGTATAAATCCGGCAGGCTGTACTTTGACCTTAAAGCATTGGATTGGGAAACCGGGGCGATTGAAAACTTCAAAGGCATTCCCTATTCAGGGAACACAAGGGCTGAGGGCACCACCAACCACCTGTTGGTGGGCACACAAACCTGGACAGCCGGCTGGGGAGACGATCAGATCAACGTGTACGATGCGAAGCGCCTGGCGTTCCTGAAGTCAATTCCGATACCGGCCTTAAAAGGTACCCTGGTAGATATCAATGACCTGTACCTGCGCCCATCAGACCAGACCGTTTGGTTGGGTACTTTCGGGCAGGGCGCATTTGTTTTTTCCAAAGATGGAATACTGCTCCACCACCTGAATATCCGGCCGGAAAGCCGGGTGGTACTGCAAAACAGCATTGTTTCTTCCTTTTACGAAGACCGGCAAGGCAACATGTGGCTGGGCCACAGCTCCGGTATCAGCAAAGTGGCGCCCGGCTTTGCGGGAATTCAGCATTATACCATTGATGAAAGCCGACCGGACTACTACATCATCTACGGGATACTGCCCGAGGAGGAGGATCGTTTTCTGTGGCTAAGCACAAATCATGGCCTGTTTCGTTTCGACCAACATACCGGGCTGTTCATGGACTTCCCGCTGAACCCGATGGTCATGGAGGTGGAATATAACCGTACCTCTTATCTGCGTGCTAAAAACGGCCGCTTGTATTTTGGGGGAACAGACCTGCGGAGCAAGAATGTAGCCTTCTATCCCAAGGAAGTCGTTGAACAGTATCTGGATCCGGAAAAAGGCAAAGCGCCCGTTTTTATCAGGCAGTTTTCTAAATACAGCGGCCTTACTGGTCAATTGACGACTCAAAACCAGGGAGTAGGCACGATGAAAGAAATTGTCCTCCAGCCTGGTGACCGCTACTTCACGCTGGAGTTTTTATTAGGCGACCTCAGAAGCCCGGAAAGCCACTATTATTCCTATTATCTGGACCATTACGAAAATGACTGGAATGAGCCCGGGCGCCACAACAACCGGGTGAAGTACGAAAACCTGCCGCCGGGGAACTACACCTTGAAAATGCGGGCTGCGCTTATGCGCGACCACCTGCCGCTCAACGAATACGAGGTAAAGGTGACGATATTGCCCTACTGGTACCAAACCTGGACTAAAAAGATTGGAATTGTTCCACATCCCTTTCCCGGGGCTCACCCCTGTATTGATGTGCGGCCGTCCTGGAGGTACGCGGGCGCGTTTACCGCAACCGGCCCTTCGAGCGGGGTCATCCTTTGGTCATCGAGATGGAAAAGTGCGTTCCCGGGGAAGGATAAGCTGGAAAAAACTTACGAGTATGCTTCCAGGGTGCTGAAGTGACGTCATCAATAAAACCGGAGGTCAAATTAAAAAGCCGCTCGCGCGAGATTCCATACTCGCGTGAGTATTACGCAGGTGCTACCCAAGTTTACCACGCATGGCGTGGCTTGTAAAAGCTCTTTTTCAGTGCAATCTCGCTCTACGGCTCCTCTACGCTCTCCGCCTATCTCGTGCGACCTATTGCGCGGGTTCTACCCACATGTGAGCCGGCATGAAGTTTTCTTCTGACCGATTGATTTTCCCTGCAAAAAATAATAATCGTCGGCCCGGTTCATTTTTTGGGTTTATTTTTGCTACTAAAACAACCGGCCTATGAGCATGCATCTTTCTTTTACCGAGCTTGTGGATGAAGCCGCCCGATTGGACTTTGAAGCGTATGAGGAATTCATTACTGCTGTCAACAAAGTCCGGGCGAAGCAGCGACGTGGCGCTCCGGGTGCGGAATAAACAGTATTGCTGGAAGCCGCCAATCGGGGATTCCCCAGTGATCAATGGGTTAGAATGGTGGAACTGGAGGCTAAAATGGAAGCAAGTGCGCTCTCGGAAGCAGAATATGCCGAACTCACAAAACTGACGGAGGCTTATGAACAATTCAGCGTAGAACGCTTACAACTACTGAAAAAATTGGCATTGCTTCGCAATGTCGGCCTCGAAGACATTATGACGCAAATGGGCTTGAAGAATGGCCGGGACTAAACATTCCGCCGAGAGAGATGCGGCAATTTCTGGAAGAAAGGGCCGGAGCTTGTTGCGAATATTGCAAAGCTAATGTGGTCTTCAGCCCCAATCCTTTCACAATAGATCATATTATTCCAAAAAGTGCCGGAGGCAGCGATGACCCTGAAAACCTCGCATACGCCTGCTTTGGTTGCAATCGTTCCAAGCATGATCACACCAAAGCTTTTGACCCTTTTCACAAAGTGAGGTTGCCCTTTACAATCCAAGACGAGATAACTGGAATATCCATTTTGCCTGGGGTATAGATGCTATAAGGATTTTGGGATTGACGCCCATTGGAAGAGCTACCGTGGAAATACTAAAACTCAGCAGGTCCGAGTTGATCCGTATGAGAGAGGAATTAGTGGCCGTAAACCGGCATCCTCCTCGCGGTTGAGTTGCATAGAGGGCAAGCGCACCACGCTCGCGCGAGATTCCATCTCGTGCGACCTATTGCGCGGTTTCCACCCGCATGTGAGCCGGCGCGCTACTCACCGGCCACCGCTCTCCCCACCAAAACATTTAAAAAACAATCACCGATTCCGGCCTCATGGCCGGAACCACTATCCACCCGTTTCTGACGTACTGCCTCCCCAGCGACATGAAACCACCCCACCCCTCAAAATTCTCAAACCTATACCCCGCTCGTTCCGAATGGCCTGTTTTTGCAGTTTGAGCAATTTGCAACAACTTCCCGACCGCTATCGCGACGACCGTCGCACCCAATTACCGGCAGCAACCTCAGCGCGAGCGGGAACTATAAAGCCCTCTTTATACCCAGATTTAAACCGAAGACCCGTGGCTGAACCGTTGTCGTATTATTACTGCCTGAAAATAAATCTGATTTTGCCAGTGACTGCGAAAGATAGACGCCAACTATCAAATCTGTTTTATTCAGGCTGTAGGAAAATCGCAAGGCTGCATCTGCGTTCAAAAGCCATTTGTTTTGTGCAACCGTATTAGGGCCAAGTGCTATTATGGACTCGGAATCGTCTATGGCTCTGCCTGTGTACCTGAAGCGATAGGAGGGAGACAAATACATTAGAAACTGACTCTGCCATCGCGGGCTGATTATAAACTGTTTACCAACACCCACATTTAAGGAGGCCATGTCAACGTAGTTGTTGTGGAAAACTCGTCGGGTTTGTCTGATGACTTGCCGTTGGGAGAAGTTGACGTATGTTCCCAAATCTTTTTCAAAATAGAAAGTGCTATGGAGCCGTCGGTAACCCAATCCAATACTAAACAGCCAATTGTTTTTCAGCTCTTTTTCAAGTAGGATTTGGTAACTGTTTCCCCAGGCAGGTGTTTCCGCATCATTCAGGCTTGCACTACTGTGGTTCATCTGTGCTTTGTTCGTGCCGATGCTCACGAGCAGAGCCATAGACTTTGCCGCATGCTTTGTATCGGGATCAGCATGCGCATGGGAGGATACAGTAAGACGGTTTTCTGACGACGTGGAACGTACAGGTCCAACAGGTAAAACGTTCAGAAAAGCACAAGGAGCCGGCAAATCCCTGCGGACCGGACTGGTTTCTTGCGTACTGTCAAGGAGCGAAGGATCCGTTAGACTTAGCGTTTCTGCTTTTGCGGATTCAATGTCATTTGATTTCGGAGCTTGACTCAAAGACAAGGGCTTACCTTCCTCCACATCTGTCTTGGCGAGTCGTTCCGTTTTGAAGGTTTTTTGACTTATGGCATTATTGCCGGGAATCGTATTTTCTCCGGCATCCTGGGGATGCGCCATATCTGCCTTGGCGAGTCGTTCCGGTTTGAAGGTTTTTTGATTTTCGGCATTATTGCCGGTAATCGTATTTTCTCCGGCATCCTGGGGGTGCGTCATATCCACAGAGGCGTCCTCTTTTGGGGGGCTAATTTTGCTGTTTTGGCTTTGTATGCCTATTGGATCATTTTCAGGGACTGGCTGGCTTTGGGTATTGTCGTGCTGATACACATACCATAATCCGCTACCCATTCCTACGGCGCCTATCAGGAAGAATAGCATCCAGGGCAATATTCGGCGCTTTCGTTTTGCTGGAGGCAAAGTGAAATTCATATTCTCCCAACTTAATTCAGTTGGAACAGGTAGCTCATCCTGAGTGTTTGACTTGATAAAGTCATCAAATTGAGAAGGTTCCATGGTACGTCAAATGGTTTTACTATTATTGTCAAAGAGAGAGACCATTTCTTTAAAGTGGGTCCGAAGCTGCTTCATGGCCC
Source organism: Saprospiraceae bacterium (assembly GCA_019638385.1). Classification (GTDB taxonomy): domain Bacteria; phylum Bacteroidota; class Bacteroidia; order Chitinophagales; family Saprospiraceae; genus UBA2329. Next base: position 6,246 of record JAHBTW010000024.1, read on the forward strand.
ATATTCGGCCACGATGAACAAGGACTCTGGAGGTGCTTTCCGGAATCCTTAATTGTTCAGCAATCTCTGAATGAGTGTACCCGTCAATAATCGAGAGGTTGAAAGCAGTGATATATTTGGCGGGCATTTTATTCAATAGAGCGTACAGTTCTTGTTGGTCAATATCCCAATCCACCGGAATGGTAAAACCGCTATCAATGAGGTTAATTTCATCAGAACCTCCCGTACTGTAATCAATATTCCTCTTCCTTTTTTGATGCAAAATTTGGTTGATGGTAATTCTGGTTATCCAGGTTTTAAAAGCGGCCTTAGTGGCATCATATCGATCTAAAGAGTTGAAAATCTCCATGAAAATCACCTGCATATGATCTTTGATGTCTATAGTTGACACACCGTATCGGACACAAATGGTATAAACATAAGCCTGGTATTTTTCATAAAGTGCCTTAAAGGAGCGTTGCGCTCCTTTAAGGCACTCTTGAATGAGTTGTTGATCCGAACTTTCCACCATGAGGAATTTAAGGTCAGGAGTTCTATTTTAAAAAGAACGGCGAATTAATTGCACCATGGAGAAACATCTACAACTTCGGCTGTAAATTCAACAGAATAGGGTACCTCGGCGCCACTCAATAGCCGGAAGACGCCTGACATGCTCCCCTGAACATATTCACTATTGGCTTCTTCAATAGTGATTATTGCCTCGGCATCTAAAACAACAGAGGTGATTTCAACACCGCCTAAATCCTCGGTAAATGCGGCGCCGCCAAGCGTGATTACTTCCGTACCGTCATTGGCATAATAAATCAAAAAATCATTAACCATGAAGTCATCAGAAATAATGAGCGTGTCAAGAAGAAGTTGATTGTTCGAGACGTTGAAGAATACGCTGCCGTCATCACCAGCGCAATAGGTGGCATAGGCATTGTATTCTGTAGTGGCGCCATTCATCGTTAATGCCATTTTGGGCACGACGGTGTCAACAACTACTTCATCTACAACATCGAAGTTTTCCTTTTCACAAGAGGCGAAGAAAAGTGTAAAAACGAAAGCAAAAAGAGAAAGTTTGCTAACCTTTGAAATTGAAAGTTTCATAAAGCATTGAAATTTTGATTGCAATCAACAGCTTGAACTGCTTGATTGCAGTGGTTAAAAATTGTTTGTCAATTGCATTATTAGCAGAAGTATGTGGTAGCGTTTCAGATGTAGCTCTTTTTTTAAAAAAATTTGTACCCACCCCATCGGCTCCCGGTCTTCCCTACCAAAAGTATTAAAAAACAATCGCCGGTTCCGGCCTCACCACCGGAACCACCACCTGCACATATCGAACGTTTTACACTGAAAATCAATCAATTGGTGCTTTTCTCGTCGGGGGTGCTGTCTAAATTCACAAACCTATACCCCGCTCGTTCCGAATTGCCTATTTTTGCGGCGTGAGCAATTTGCAACAACTTCTCGACCGCTATCGCGACGACCGTCGCACCCAATTACTCAACCGCACGCTCGAACAGCCCGGTGCGCCCCGCGTATTGCTTACCGGCGTTACGGGCGGCCAACGCGGCTTTATCGCTGCCGGCGCCTGGCTCAGCCGCCCCCGTTGTTATCTGCTCATCGCGGCCGATAAGGAGGAAGCCGCTTATCTGCAAAACGACCTGAGCGGCCTGCTCGAACAGCAAACGGTCCACTTCTTTCCCGACTCCTTCAAGCGGCCCCAATTCTTCGAAGAACTCAACAGCACCCAAACCCTTCAGCGCGCCGATACCGTGAATGCGCTGGCTACTTCGGCCGCCAAAACGGAGATCATCGTCAGCTACCCGGAGGCGCTGTTGGAGAAAGTAGTGTCGCCCACGGCATTGGATCAGTCGCGCATAGACATACACAAAGGCGAGCGTCTGGATGTGGATACGGTCATTGACGTGCTCGCCGAGCATGGGTTCAACCGCGAAGATTTTGTATTCGAGCCGGGGCAGTTTTCCATCCGGGGCGGTATCGTGGATATTTTTTCTTTCGGCAACGATCAGCCCTACCGCATCGAACTGTTCGACGACGAGGTAGAAAGCATCCGAATTTTCAACCCGCTCACGCAGTTGTCGGTGCGCAACATCAGCAAGGTGTCCATTGTGCCCAACATCAACTCCCGCTTTCGAAAAGAGCAAAAAGTACCGCTCTTCGACGTGTTGCCGCCCGATGCGGTGCTGTGGATCAAAGATGTCCACAAATTGGAAGAAGTGCTGCAGGCCGGGGCCGACAAGGCGGCGGAATTTGCCAAAACCATCTCAACCTTAGATGAGAGCGACCTCGCCGTGCTGTTTCGCGATGAGACCTTCCTCGATCCGCAGGAGGTGATGGCCGCTGTGGAGCGTTTTCCGGCGACCATTTTCGGCACAGAAGCGCAGCAGACTTTCAAAATCAACACCATTGCGGCCTACCGCACCGCGCGGCAACCGGCCTTCCAGAAGCAGTTCAACTCGCTCATTGCCAACCTGCAAGGGAATTCCAAAAAAGGCATTGCCAACTACATCTTCACCGACAACGCCAAACAGATAGAGCGCTTCTACTCCATTTTTGAAGACCTGGAGGCTGATGTGAATTTCCACCCGGTGCTGTGCCCCATTCATGAGGGTTTTGTGGATGAAGACCTGAAAATAGCCTGCTACACCGATCACCAGATTTTTGAGCGTTTCCACCGCTATAAGCTCAAGCAGGGCTACACCAAAGAAATGGCGCTCAATGTGCGCATGCTCAACGAGTTGCAGCCCGGCGATTTCGTTACCCACATCGATCACGGCGTGGGCCGGTACTCCGGTCTGGAAAAAATCAACATCAACGGACACATACAGGAATCGGTGCGGTTGGTGTATAAAAACAACGACATCCTGTACGTCAGCATCAACTCGCTGCACAAAATAGCCAAGTACACCGGCAAAGACGGTACCGAACCCACGCTGCACAAGCTCGGCTCGGAGGCTTGGAAAAACCTCAAAGCCAAAACCAAAAAGAAGGTAAAAGACATTGCCAAAGAACTCATACAGCTCTATGCCAAGCGAAAAGCCTCGCCCGGCTTCGCGTTCAGCCCCGACGGTTACCTCCAGAATGAACTCGAAGCCTCCTTTATTTATGAAGACACGCCCGACCAACTCAAGGCCACCAATGACGTAAAAGAGGACATGCTCAAAATGCACCCCATGGACCGCCTGATCTGCGGCGATGTGGGTTTCGGCAAAACCGAGGTGGCCGTGCGCGCGGCGTTCAAAGCGGTGCTCGACAAAAAACAGGTGGCCATTCTCGTGCCCACCACCATCCTCGCGCTGCAACATTTCAAAACCTTCTCCGAACGGCTCAAAGAGTTCGGCGCCGAAACGGACTACCTCAACCGCTTCCGCTCTGCCAAAGAGCGCCGCGACATCCTCGAACGGCTCAAAGCCGGCAAAATTGACATCATCATCGGCACGCACGCGTTGCTGAGCAAGGAGGTGGAATTTAAAGACCTGGGGCTGCTCATTGTGGATGAAGAGCAGAAATTCGGCGTGGCCGCCAAAGAGCGCCTGCGCAACCTCAAGGTAAACGTGGACACGCTCACCCTCACCGCCACGCCCATACCGCGCACCATGCAGTTTTCGCTCATGGCCGCCCGCGACCTCTCCGTCATCCGCACCCCGCCGCCCAACCGGCAGCCCATCCACACCGAGGTGCGCGTATTCAGCGAGGCGCTCATCCGGGAATCCATTTATTATGAAATCAACCGGGGCGGACAGGTATTTTTTGTACACAACCGCGTGAAAAACCTGCCCGACATGACGGCCCTGCTACAGCGCCTTTGTCCGGATGTGGAATTCCGCATGGCGCACGGGCAGCTCGAACTCGACCGATTGGAAAAAACCCTCGTGGATTTTATTGACAAACAGTTCGACGTATTGGTGTGTACCAACATCATCGAAACCGGCCTTGACATTCCCAACGCCAATACCATCATCATCAACGATGCGCACCATTTCGGAATGAGCGACCTGCACCAGTTGCGCGGCAGAGTGGGTCGTTCCAATCGCAAGGCGTTCTGCTACCTGTTTAGCCCGCCGATGTCAACCCTCACCGGCGACGCGCGCAAGCGCCTGCGCACCATTGAAGAATTTGCCGACCTCGGCAGCGGTTTCCAGATCGCCATGCGCGACATGGACATTCGCGGCGCGGGCAACCTGCTTGGCGCAGAGCAGAGCGGCTTCATCGCCGATATCGGCTTCGAGACCTTCCAGCGCATTCTCGACGAGGCCATGATGGAACTCAAACAATCTGAATTTAAAGAACTCTTTAGCGAAGAAATCGCCAAAGACCCGCGCTATGTGACCGACGTGATGGTGGATACGGATGTGGAAATGCTCATCCCCAGCGAATACGTCAGCAACATCACCGAGCGGCTTGCGCTCTACACCGAATTGGATGCCATAGAAACCGAAGAAGCATTGGAGCAATACGCCGAGAAACTACGCGACCGTTTCGGGCGCGTGCCGGTGCAGGTGCGGGAATTATTTGAAGGCTTGCGCCTCCGCTGGGTGTGCCGTCAACTCGGATTTGAACGCATCATATTGAAAAACAACAAGCTGCGCGCTTATTTTGTGGAGAACCCGCAATCGGTGTTTTTCGAAACGCCTGTATTCCACCGGGTGCTCGCTTATGTGGGCGGGCAGGGCAAAGCCCAAGGACTGAGCTTCAAACAATCCAATAAAAGTTTTATCCTGATCAAAGACGGGGTGCGCAGTCTAAAGGCGGCCAAAACGGTACTGCAAGGCGTGTTGGATGCGTGCGCTTAGGAATACCATCCCTGAACTTGCAACTGCCTGATAAGGGATGGTATTCCTGACGCCTGCCCTACAGCCACTTCTCCGCGTCGGCTTCCACGTTTACCTTTACTTCGCGTTTTTTCTCTTTGCGGGGAACCGTGCCGAACACATAATCCCACAGGGGAGAGGTAACGCCGAACATCACCTCGTCTTCGCTGTAGTGGTGAATGGCGTGGTTGACCCACAACGCTTTAAAGGTATTGCCGGGCATTTTGAAAATATGCACCGAATAGTGAATGAGGAGATACAACGCGTATCCCACCATAAAGCCGGCGAGAAATGAAAAGGCAAAATCGCCGAGTACGAGTCGGAACAAACCCAACAGCATAGTGCCGATGACGACGCTCAACACCGGGGGCATGGCGAGGCGCTGCTTGTCTTTCGGATAATCGTGGTGTACGCCGTGCGCTTTCCACTGAAACTTCTTGCGCGCTTCGGTGGTGGTCGAGATATGATATACGTTGCGGTGTACGAGATATTCTACGAAAGTGAAAAACAACGCGCCGCCGAAGAAAAGCCCTGCAATGTGCCAATTGCCCAGTGTGGTGGCTAATTTGGTCCATACAATCAGACCTGCCGCGTAGAGAAAAAACATCGTGACCGGAATGGCGATATGCGTGCGAGTGAGGCTGTCTAAGAATTTGTTGTTAAACAACTGGACGGAAACGTTTTCATCTGAAACAAACTGTTTCTGTTTTTTGGTACTCATATTACACACTGTTTAGAAGCTGCAAAGGTAACAGCGTTTGGTTGTAAAATCAAATATCAATCGGGAAAACGGCATCAAATTCCGAGTGTTTGGCGCAAATACCGCTGGTATTTGATCCGGTAGCTTTTATAGACCCGTTTAATGTTGTCGTATTGCGACGTGGGATGCTGCACGCCGAGGAAGCCTTGTTGTTTCATCCAATCATCGTTATATACCTTGCCGAGATAGCGGCTGCCGTGATCGGGGAACAGCGCCACCACCACGTCTGTGGGGCGCAGGCGATCCTTGATTTGATACACGCACTGCATGGCCGATCCCGCGGAATAGCCCACAAACAAGCCCTCCAACCGGGCCAACTGCCGGCAGCGATGGGCGCTGGCACGATCGGTTACTTTGATGAAATCGTCCACCAAATCGAACGCCATGTTGTCGGGAATGATGTTTTTGCCCAAGCCCTCAATCTTGTAGGGCCGGATCTCATCGCGGTCGTAAATGCCTGTTTCCCAATACTTTTTCAGCACAGAGCCGTAAGCGTCCACGCCGATAATTTTGATGTCGGGATTTTGCTCTTTGAGGAACCGCGCGGTTCCCGAAAGGGTGCCTCCGGTACCGGCGCAACATATATAATGCGTGATGCGGCCTTCGGTTTGCTCCCATATTTCCGGCCCGGTGGAGTGGTAGTGGGCGTCGGCATTGTCTAAGTTGAAATTCTGAGCCAGGTAGTAGGCGCCGGGAATATCGCGGGAAATCTGCTCCGCGCGCGAGTAGTAAGAGCGCGGGTCTTCCGGTTCTACCTCCACGGGGCACACCACCACTTCGGCGCCCATAGAGCGCAGCAGCGATATTTTTTCAGGCGATGCTTTGCTGGTGACGGTGAGCACGCATTTGTACCCTTTGAGGCTGGAAACCATGGCGATGCTGTAGCCGGTATTGCCGGAAGTGGCTTCCACTACCGTGGCGCCGGGCTTGAGTTTACCGGCTCGTTCCGCCTCTTCAATCATGTAGAGCGCGATGCGGTCTTTCGCTGATTGACCGGGATTGAAGGCTTCTACCTTGGCCAATACGAGACCTGGGATGTCCTTCGCAATTTTGTTCAGCTTGATGAGCGGCGTTTTGCCGATAGTTGCTAATACATTTTCGTAGTACATACGTTACCGTTTTTGCTTTTGCGGCTTATTCACCAAAAGACAAAAGGCTTCAACGTTTTTGGGTACCCAATTGAATTGACAGTTGCTTTTCCTACGGCAAAGGTAGAGAAAAATAATCGGCAGGTAATGTTTCCTTATTTTTAAAAAATGCGCCCAATTGAACCAAACCGGGAGAACATGCGTATAATTGCCCTATACTCCGGCGGCGGCAGGCCGACAACCGAAATGCCTCCGGAAATCATTGCTCAAGCGCCGCGCTGACGAATGGCCCGGCAGTAAAATATCCTTGAAATGGCCATCGGCAAAGTTCTCCTCAAAGTGCGCCTCATTCTGTACCACAAAGGACAAATACTGCTGCTGCGTCAAACCAAGCCCAACGGCGGCAACTACACCTTGGTCGGCGGCAACGTGGAAAGCGCGGAAACTGCCCCGCAGGCCCTCATCCGCGAAGCCTTCGAGGAAGCCGGCGTGGTACTCAAGGAGAAAGACCTTCAGTTGGTGCATGTACTCCACAAAGCCAAAAATGGCGAGCACCGTATCACCTTGTATTTCAAAACCTACCGCTGGGAAGGCCGGCTCATGGCCAAAGAAGTCCACAAGTTCAACGAATGCGAATGGTTTGAACTGGACGCGCTACCGCCCAATATGACCGAAACCGTGCGCCATGTACTCCAAAAGTACCGCGACGGGGTGATGTTTTCGGTGTTTCGGTGAAGTGGGCGTGAAATCTTTTTGATATCCCCAAAGACCAATTCCGATGCTACACTTATCAACAGTTGAACCCGGGACACTGGAGTTATTGAAGCGGCTGATGGCCGAAGATGTTCATAAGTAAGATGGAAACGCGTAGGGTGCAGCATCTATTCATAAAAAAATTCAACCATGCGATAGGCATTGGCCATCTTCACAGGTAGTCCTCCCGCGTTGTATTCGTAGGTGTGGTGAATAGGAGATGGGTCATAATCTCCGCAATCCCAATGGACGATTTGATTCATCACCGGGTTGTAAACGGAGTAGTCTTCAGGGAAAATCCGATGCAGGCCGATCAGGTAGTAAGGGCTGAAAGTGCCGTCAAACTCTGCTATCGCCAGGCGATGCTCTTCGTTGTTGACGTGATAGAAGTCTTGTTCCTTTATGACGTTGCCGCAGCCGTCGCGTGTAAAAACCGTTTTATCATTGCCGCCCTCGAACCACCTACTTCTCAGAAAACCGTTGTTGTGCCACTCATAGTGGTAAGTGGTACTCCAAGTTATACTGCCAAAGTAGGTGGTTACTATGCGGGCCAGCTTGCCGTTTTCATACATGTATTGTGATTCGCTGCTCAGTATTTGGGGGCTGTTTGTTTTGTAATTGAGCCGCTTCTCTACGGCGCCGTCCGGGTTGTAAATAATCTTTGAAAAAGTGTAATAGCCCGCAATGCTGTCCAGGCGGTTTTGAGCATCAAAAAAATAGAAGGTCTCTTTTTGTATGGGGCTAAACCCCGTACCGGGAGAAAAAATGGTGGTAATTGTTCGGCTCAGTCGTTGGTCAAACGACTGGTCAAGACATGGGCTTTGCAGCGACCATTCTGCCGATTTTTGACACGAGGCCAAAAGAAATAAAAGAACACAGGCGAAAAGCAGGCTAAATCTGGACATGGCAGGAAGTGTTTTTGAAATAAGACGGTTCGTGCGTGGCTCTTCGTTGGGTGTCGTCGCACACTACTCCTTCGGCCAATACGGCCGTATATCAAAAAAATGAATCGTGCCGTCAAACACGCCGATGGGATGCGCCAGCCACTTGTCCATGTCGGGGCGGCTGAGGTAAGCAGTGTCGCTTACGACTAAAGTGGTGCCGCGCCACAGCGCGTAACGCTCCAGATCGGCATTGCTGAACGGCTCGTCGGGGCGGGTAGCCCAGCCTTTCACGTTGAGGTAATAGAGGTTCACGTTCGGGGTGAGGTCGGGCACGACAATGGCGAGCGTGGAGTCGTAGGTCAGGCCCTTTTCGGCCATGAAGGCGTGCAGTTCCTTCTTTTTCAATAAACTCCGGTTGAACGGGGCGATGTACTGATCGTTGCCGTAATAATCGCTCAGGTGCTTTTTGCCGTAGGAAATCGAGGTAAGCGCAAAAACCGACAGCGCTACCCCCAGCACCGGCGCAGCGAGTTTGGCCGGCAACCAGTTTTTCAACTTCCACACCGTGAGCGAAAAAACGGCCATTGCCAAAGGCATGATGTCAATGATGTAATAATGGTGTACCAAAATCTGGTTGTAAAACAACACCAAAAAGGCCAGCGACCCTAACAGCATAAACACCGTAAAAGCATACGCCGGGCGCGGAAACTGCCGGGGCAGAATCAGCACCGCCGGCAACAATACCAAAAAGGCCAGAATGGTAAACTTATTGAAATAAATGGAGTGATACCACATGTAAATCTCATAAGCATAGCGCTTTATCTCGGCCTGCGGCATCTTCCATATCGGCATAATGTAGGTCATCAGCAGGCCCGAATGGTTGGTTTTGTTGTAATGACTCGCCCACAGGTACCAGCCCGCTGTGGACACGAGAATGACCGCCACCGCGACCATCCAATTCCAAAAAACCGACTTGTCCGGGAAGTATTTTGCTCTGCCGCCTTTTGCAAAAAAGTAAAACCACTTAGCCGCCGCCACAGCCGCCAACGGCACAATGAGCAGACTCACCTTGATGAGCGCCGCCGCCAGAAAAAAAGCGCCCGCGAAGATCAACCGACCCCGGCCCGGCTGCTCCCAATAGCGCAGCAGCCCGTACATACCCACTAAAGCCAGTCCCAGCCCGGCCGGATTGGGCAGAAAATTGAATCCGTAAAAAGCCAGCAACGGCGAGCCGTAAAAAGCCCAGGGCAGTGCCAGCGACACCGTCCAGCCGCCCACCCAACGCAACAACATCTTCGACCAGGCCCACAGCCCCGCCGTGAAGCAGCCGAACACCAACAAACGCAAAATCACATCGTACGGCCCGAAAATGTGGTACAAACCCGCTGCGATGTAGTACAGGATGGGAAACTCGCCCACCGCCGCATTGGCGCCGCCGAGGACGTGGTGTACCTTGGGGTGGAAAAAGTGCATCCCGTTTTCGTAGTAGCAGCGGGCGAGCGAGGCGCTGTCAGCCTGCCGCCAGTTGTGCAGCGAGAAGGGGCCGAGTTGTGCAATATCGGCGTAGTTGAAATACCAGGCAATGGCCGCCACGCCGGCCAGAAAAGCGGCGCTGTGCAAGTATCCGTGTAGTTTGTTGGTTTCCATGAGCGATAAGTTGGCCGAAAGATAAGAGTTGGATCGGTACAATGCATCTGTATGCCGCAATTCACACGCGCCGGACCCGGGGCGCCGGCCTCAAAAGAGACTGTAAAACAAGCTCAGCCCTCCGTTCAGGAAAAATTCCTTGTTGTTGGCAAAAGCATTTTCTAATGGAATAAATGCAAACTCGGAGGTGGAAGAACTCCAGTTGTATTGCAAGCCGATATTAGCTCTCAAACGGGTTCGGAAGTTGAGGAAATAGTCTGCAGCGAGGTCGGTTCTTTGTGCAATCCAGATGAAATCCGAGCTGGATTGCGGCATGAAATAATTAGCCTGAAGGCTGGTTGATCCGTTGATGCGGGTACGGGAATTGGGAAACCATCCTGCCAAAAAAAGCGCCGTCGCGCCCGGCTGCCAATACCGCGTTGCGGGATTTTGAGGAAAAGGGCTGTTAATTACCCCGTAGGCCGTAGAAATGTCTAAGGTGTGGCCGAGTTGCCAATACTGGTTGATCGGCCGTCTTCCCTCGTATCGCACCGATGCCGTCGCACGGTATGTAGCCTGCGAAATGTACTGATAAAAAGGCTCTATGCCTACCGAGAACCGCTGACCGGAGGAGCGGACATTGGAAAAGCCGTACAGCCAATTGTCGGCCAGTGTGGTGAAAAACATCAGATCGCCGCTGTCGGTGATGCCCTTCTCTTTGAACCAGTTGTTTAATTGGGTGAGTTCATATATTCGCTGCCGGCGAAAATCAAAATTCCGTTGGTTGCGGGCATGCGCCATCACCTGCCCCAGCGCAAACAAGTCGCTCTCAGAAAGCGGAGCAGCCAAAATGCCATTCTGCTGCATGTCATCTACCATGAATTTTGCCAAAAACACATCGTCAACGGGTTCGATGCGTCCAACCCCGATGCGAAGGGGCATTTTGAGTGCAGTTCGGGTCATTTCGCTCTTTATTGCCGGGTTGGGGCCGTTTTGACGGCGTTGCAAAAAGTTGTACTGCACACTCACTAGCCAGTTGGCCTCCAGGTACCGCAAAGGGCTTCTGTACAGACGGTTTTCACCGGAAGAAGAAACGGACAGTCTCGCTTCTTGCTGCCAAAAAAAATTGTTGGGCGTATTTTGAATAATCGTTTCCTGGCTCCTGTCGCTGAAGCCTTGGAATAGCGATACGCTGCGAAGCGCCTGCAGCCTTTCGTTATTGATAAACTGGCCGTACGAGGCGCTTAAGTTTTGCGAAAAATTGCCGCTGCTGAGCGAAATAGGAAACGTGCCTCTTGTTTCCGATGCGTTGGCAGAGCCGGCCACATCCATGCTGAAATCCAGCGCCCTCCGGTTGATGTCCGGGAAACGGAAGGCGGCATAATTATAAGTCGTGGTATCGCTTTGCGCTGTGGCGGCATGAGGGGAAAAAGCGGCGACAAGAGAGAGGAGCAGCCAAAGCTGCACAGCATACAGGGTAGAAATTTTCATAGCTCAGGTATTTTTGAAATTAAGGAATGGACAAAAGTAGCTTAATGCGCCAATGGGTTCTATTTGTACCATTATAAAGGAATGTTAAATCAAGGGGTGGCAAAGGGTAGCTGCGCCTTTGTTACGGTATGTCGCGCCATAGCACGGTAAATTTTATCCTTTATCCTTTTTACTTTTGCCTTCTTTTTGCAAACAACCACCATGACCACTCCCGATTCGCTGCCTCCGGATAATTCCGTTTTCCGATTCCGGCAATTTTCCATTGCACAAGACCGCTGCGCCATGAAAGTGGGCACTGACGGCGTGCTGCTCGGCGCCTGGGTGGAAACAGCCGGCGTACAACGTGCTTTGGACATCGGCGCCGGCACCGGCCTCATTGCCCTCATGCTGGCACAGCGCAGTAAGGATACCATCGTGGACGGAGTGGAAGTGGACGCCATCGCCTGCGTGCAAGCTGCCGAAAACATGCAGCAATCGCTCTGGTCGCAGCGCCTGTGCGCTATCCACAGTTCTATACAAGACTACGCCCGAACCGCTGCTCATACATACGATCTCGTCGTGAGCAATCCGCCGTTCTTCACGGGAGGCGTACTGTCGGAAAGCGAAAGCCGCCTGCAGGTGCGGCACACCGTGAAGCTGCCACATGGCGAATTGCTCATGGCCGCCCGCCGGCTGCTGGCTCCCAAAGGCGTTTTTGCCGTCATCTTGCCTTTGCTGGAAGGACTGCGTTTTATGGAAATGGCGCGCAGCTATCACCTGTATTGCGAGCGTATGACCGAAGTACACACCAAAGCCGGCAAGCCCGCCAGTCGCCTCCTGCTCCAGTTCGTGTCTGACATTCCCGACACCATGCGCCAGGACGCGCTCGTCCTCACCGAAACAGACGGCAGCACCCGAACGCCGGCGTACCATCGCCTCACGGAGGCGTTTTACCTGGCATAGCCGGCTCCGTGCCCCCCAGAAAAGGCACAAACCGGAAGCTGCCCGTATCTTCTTCGATGAATTCGGTTTCGGAAGTGCGCACGATGCGCCGCATATCCTGCACTTCGGCGCCCACCGGGATGACGAGGATGCCACCGACGGCCAATTGCTTTTTCAGCGCTTCGGGCACCTCGGTAGCGCCGGCCGTAGCGATGATGCGGTCGAACGGAGCAAATTCGGGCAGGCCCTTGCTGCCGTCGCGGAAGAAGCAGCGCGCGTTTTTCATACCCAATGCTTCCAATAATTCTTTGGCGCTGCGGTAGAGTGCTTCGTAGCGCTCCACGGTAAATACCCGCGCGCCCATGAGCGCCAGCACGGCGGCCTGATAGCCCGACCCCGTACCGATTTCGAGCACTTTATCGCGCTTGCGCACCCGGAGCAATTCAGTTTGGAACGCGACGGTGTAAGGCTGCGAGATGGTTTGTTCGTGTCCGATGGGAAAAGGCTTGTCTTCGTAAGCGTGCTCCTCAAAGGCTTTGTCCAAAAAATAATGGCGCGGCAGATGCTCCATTGCCTGCAAAACGCGCTCATCGGTAATGCCTTTGCGGCGAAGTTCTTCAATGAGCTGGCGACGCATGCCCTTGTGGCGGTAGGTGTCCTTCACGCTTTTTTTTGTGCAAAATAACCAAGTTAAAAGTATTTTTGCGCCTGCCGGAGTGAAAAACTGCCATACCGTCGCAAATCGCCTATGATCAAAAAGCTCCATATCCGGAACTACGCCATCATTGACCATTTAGAGATGGATTTCTCCAAGGGTCTGACCATTATCACCGGCGAAACCGGCGCGGGCAAATCCATCCTGCTCGGCGCACTCGGCCTCATCATGGGCCAACGCGCGGATACCAAAGCCCTCTACCGCACCGATGAAAAGTGCTTCGTGGAGGCCGTTTTCGACATCAAGCATTACGACCTGCAGGAGTTTTTTCAGGAACACGATCTGGACTACGATCACGAACTCGTGATTCGCCGCGAAATCACCCCTGCCGGCAAGTCGCGCGCCTTCGTCAACGACAGCCCCGCCACGCTCGACGTATTGCAGAGCTTCAGCGGCGCGCTCATTGACCTGCACCAGCAATTCGACACCCGCGACATCCACAACGTGTCGTTCCAACTCCGCCTCCTCGACGCGCTCGCCGACAACAAAGCGCTGCTCGCGCAATACAAAAGCGAGTTCAAATCCTGGCAGACGGCCTGTCGCCGCCTGGCCGATCTCGAACGCCGCAACGCCGACAGCGTCCGCGAAAGCGAGTTCCTCCAATTCCAACTCGAAGAATTCACTGCCGCCGCCCTCAGCGACGGCGAGCAGGAGCAATTGGAGCAGGAACTCGCTCTGCTCACCAACGCCGAAGAAATCAAACGCACCCTCTCCGCCTCCTGCCATTACCTGCTGGAAAGCGATCAGGCGGTCATCACCCAACTGCGCGAAGTGGGCATTTCACTCAACACCTTTCGGCGCATCAATCCGCAAATCGGAGTGCTGGCTGAGCGGTTTGAACTCAGTATCAACGAAGTACAGGACATCGCCCGCGAGCTGGAGCGCATCGCCGACGGTACCGAATACGACCCCATCCGGCTACAAGAGGTGCAGCAGCGTTTAGACCTCATCTATCGCCTGCAAAACAAGCACCGCTTAGCTACCGTGAGCGAACTCATGGCCCTGCAGGAAGAGTTGCAAAACAAGCTCCGGGCTTTCGCCAATTTGGATGAAGAAATCGCCGCGCTGCAACAGCAAACCGCCGCTGCCCGCCAACATTTGACCCAACAGGCACAACGCCTGCGCGAACGCCGCCTCGCCGTCATTCAGGATTTCGAAGCGGAAGTGACCCGCATGTTGGGCCAATTGTCAATGGAACACGCCGCCCTCAAAGTGCAATGCGACCCGCTGCCCGAACCCGGCCCGACCGGACAGGACGAGGTCAATTTCCTCTTTGCAGCCAACAAAGGCGGGCGGCTCCAACTCATCAAAGACGTGGCATCCGGCGGCGAGTTGTCGCGGCTCACCTTGGTCGCCAAATCGCTGGTAGCTGCCGCCATACCCTTACCCACGCTCATTTTCGACGAGATAGATTCCGGCATCTCCGGCGATGTGGCGCTGCGCATGGGCAACATCCTGCGCCGGCTCTCCAACCAACATCAGGTAGTGGCCATCACGCACTCTCCGCAGGTGACCTCCAAAGCCGACGCCCACTATTTTGTGTATAAAAAAGACATGGACGACCGCACCGTCACCAACGTGCGCCTGCTCAATGAAGAAGAACGCATCCGCTCTATTGCGGTAATGCTGAGCAGCAATCCGCCGAGCGAATCCGCCCTGCAAAATGCACGCGAACTGCTCCTGACAACATAGATCATTTTTCATTCAACACAACCAATAACGCCATGGCAAACAACCTCTTACAAGGAAAAAAAGGCATCATCTTCGGCGCATTAGACGAAAAATCCATCGCCTGGAAAGTAGCGGAACGCTGCGCGGAAGAAGGCGCTCAACTCGTGCTCACCAATGCGCCAGTTGCCCTTCGATTCGGCCAGATCAACGAGCTTTCTGCCAAGCTCAATGCAGAGGTCGTGCCCGCCGATGCCACGAGCATGGAGGATTTGGAAAACCTCTTCCGCCGCTCCATGGAAATTTTCGACGGCCCCTGCGACTTTGTGCTGCACTCCATCGGCATGTCGCTCAACGTGCGCAAAGGCAAGGAATATACCGATCTCAACCACGAGTGGATGCTCAAATCTTTCGACATCTCCTCCATCTCGTTCCACCGCATGATGCAGGTAATGATGAAGCTCGACGCCATTCGGGAAGGCGGCTCCGTTTTGGCGCTGTCGTACATTGCGGCGCAACGCGTTTTCCCCGATTACAATGAAATGGCGGAATCGAAGGCCCTGTTGGAATCCTTTGCGCGCAGCTTCGGCTACCACTTCGGCACGAAGAAAAAAGTGCGGGTGAACACCATTTCCCAATCGCCTACCAAAACCACTGCCGGCACCGGCGTGAAGGGTTTCATGGAGTTTTTCGACTATGCCGACAAAATGTCGCCGCTCGGCAACGCATCCTCTGAGGCTTGCGCCGATTACTGTGTGGTCATGTTTTCCGACCTCACCCGCATGGTCACCATGCAAAACCTCTACCACGACGGCGGTTTCTCCACGATGGGTATGAACCCGGCTGTGCTGGGGTTGTAGCGGGGTATGTGATAGCTTCGAGCTTTGAGCTACGAGTTTCTACTTAGCACAAACTCGCAGCTCGCGGCTAAATAAAAGGTAACTATTCAGCCCGGCGGGCAGTGAGGTGACATCTGCCGCCTGCCTGCATCAACAAGCGGCGGAAGGTGTCATCTCACGACAAAACGCCTGCAAACTCCTACTGTTTTCAGATGACACCTTCCGCGTTTGGGACGCGGCAGATGTCACCAGAAAACACGAGTTTCTACCCGGCACAAACTCGTAGCTAACAGCTCGCGGCTCGTAGCTAAAATAAAGGTACTACCAAGCCCACACTGTACTATATTTGCAGAGGTAATCTGATTGCCATTCTTGATTTGCTCCGCGCCCTGAAAACCGATTACGCTTATGATAGCCAAATGGAGCCTTTGGTTGAGCCTGTCCGTATTTTCTCCCTGGATGCAGCCGTCCGGAGAGCGCCCTTCGCCGGGCGCTTCGGGGAATCGTTTGGCACAAATGCAACCCATTGTGGTCGTGCCGAACAACGATGCCGAATATCTGGTAGAAGATGTTTTTGTGGGCAGTAGTTGCTTCGGCGTAAGCGGCATGACGGTCAACGGTTTTCCCAATCAAATCGGGGTGTTTTCGCAGGGCGGCGCGTCGGTCGGCATTGAAAGCGGCATCATACTGTCAAGTGGCAATATCAACGACGCGGTAGGTCCGAATGAGTTAACCAATACCACGACCGGCTACGGCACGCAGATAAACGACCCCGACCTAGTGGCGCTCAGCGGTGGGCTGGGTATTTACGACCCGGTGTCCATCGAGTTTGATTTCACCCCTTCCGTTAACCGGATTTCCTTTCGCTACGTTTTTGCCTCGGAGGAATATTGCGAGTTTGCCGACTCTCCGTTCAACGACGTGTTCGGCTTCTTCCTCAGCGGGCCGGGCATCAACGGACCTTACACCAACAATGCCGAAAACATCGCCACCCTGCCGGGAACCGACACTTATGTGGGCATTGCTACGGTCAATCATTTTAACAATTCGCAATACTACCGCAACAACATCCCCGCCGGGGTGTCGCCCGGCTGCAACAACTCGCCGGGCCTGTTCACCGCCTTCCTCGAATACGACGGCCTCACCACCGTGCTCAGCGCCGAAGCCGAGGTCATCCCCTGCGAAACCTATCACATCAAAATCATTTTGGCCGATAAGGCCGAAGACACTTACGACTCCGCCGTGTTTCTCGGCATGAGCAGTTTCGACGCCGGAGCGGGCGTTACCGTGAGCGCAGGCATTGCCGGGCCGGGGCCGGATTCGATCACCGTGTATGAAGGCTGTGCCGATGGCTTTTTTCGCTTTGAAAGATTGGGGGCTGATCTCAGCGAGCCGCATGTAATCCAAATTGCGCTGCACCCTTCCTCCACCGCCACCCCCGGCGTGGATTTCGCGCCCCTGCCGCCCACCGTCACCATCCCGGCGGGGCAAACCGGCGTTGCGCTGCCGGTTACTATTTTCGGCGACGCCCTCACGGAAGGCATCGAAACCATCCGCATCTCGCTGCAAAATGCCTGCTCTTGCCAGCCCATTTTTGCAGACATCCGAATCGCCGACCCGCTCCTGCTCTTCGTTGCGCTCTCCGATACGCTCGTATGTGCCGGGCAACCGCTCACACTGACGCCCACCGTTACAGGAGGCATTCCGGACCATACTTATTTGTGGAGCACGGGCGCAACTACACCGCAATTGAACATCCCCGCCGCCGCAAACAGCTCGTATTCGCTTACCGTGACCGATGCGTGCGGGCAGGCGGTTTCCCGAACCGTTTCGGTAACGACGTTCACACCCACCGCATTCCTCAGCGGCTCGGATTACATTTGCAACGGGCACGAAGAAGCCTTGCTGCAAGTGTCCTTCACCGGCCCCGGCCCCTGGACCTTCCGCTACTCGCACAACGGCCTGCCGACCACACTCAGCGAGGTGACCCAAAACCCCTTTCCGCTGACGGTGCAGCGCGCCGGCGCTTACCAGTTGCTCTCCATGTCGGGACAGAGCTGCGCGGGTACGGTATCGGGCATCGCCACGGTTGATTCTGTTGTAATCGCGGTGTCATCTCTCGCGACGCAACCCTCTTGTGCAGGCTATGCCGACGGGGCCGTTGAACTTGCCGTGTCGGGCGGGCAGGCGCCGTATAGTTTTGTATGGAATCCGGCGACATTCGGCGCGCAATCGGCACAGGGGCTGGCAGCGGGTATTTACCGCATTTCGCTAGAAGACGCGGGCGGCTGCAGGGCCGAAATGGAGGTCACGCTCAGCGATCCGCCGCCTTTGACGGCCGATGTGTCGGTTATTCAACCGCCCTGCCACGGCGATGCCGGCGCCATAGAGATATGGCATATCGGCGGCGGGGTTTTCCCACTGGAATACTCCATTGACGGAGGCCGCAATTTTGTACCGGAAGCAATTTTTGACTCGCTCGCGCCGGGCATGTATGACATTGTGGTAGCGGATGCCCGCAATTGCTCGTTTTCTGCGCAAGCAACCGTCATCGAACCGCCGGAGCCGGCCATTTCACTGCCGGCATTGCTGAGCGGCGTCATAGGCGAGCGCATCCGATTGCGTCCCGTTTTGAATGTGCCGCCGGATGAGATTGCCGAAATCCGCTGGTCACCGGCAGAGGGACTGAGCTGTGCCGATTGCTTAGAGCCGGAACTTCAGTTTCTGAACAGCGGCGCCTATACCCTGCACATCACAACGCTGAACGGCTGTACCGCCGAGGCGGGGATCACCATCGGCGTGGATCGCAATATCCCCGTTTTTATTCCCAACGTCTTCACACCTCAAAACGGCGACGGCATCAACGACGGCTTTACGGTGTTTACGCGCCCGGAATCCGTGTCCAGTATTCAATTGTTGCGTATTTTTGACCGCTGGGGCGGCATGGTGTTCGAGCAGCGCTTTTTCCAACCCAACGAAGTAAAACTCGGCTGGGACGGCACGCACAAAGGCCGGCCGGTGAGTCCGGGCGTGTATGTCTATCGGGTAGAAGTGGAACTGATTAACGGCGCAGTGGTGCAGTTGCAGGGGGAGGTGACGGTGTTGCGGTAGGGAGCATAGAGCATGGGGCATAGCGCAGAGAGCTTCCGTTAAATCTCAGATAGCGAAGAGTACGCAACGGGCAAATTGGAACGCTGCGCTCATTTGCCAATTTGCCTTTTAAAAAGCACTCCACATCCTTCGCCTGCAACGAATTGTTACCTTTGTTGTTTAGAAATCAATCAAACACTGTTATGAAAAAGACATATATCGTTGCAGCAATTATGGTGGTAGCCGCTATTGTACTGTTGATCAATGTGGCCGGTGAAAGCAGCGCTTATTCCAATTTTGAAGATGCCGCCCGCAACGGCGGTAAAGTGAAAATTGCCGGGCAGTTGGCCAAAGACCGGGAAATGCACTACAATCCTGAAAAAGACCCCAATTACTTCACGTTTTACCTCACCGACAGCAAGGGCGAACAGCGCAAAGTAGTGCTGCTGCGCGAAAAGCCGCAAGACTTCGAGATGTCGGAGCAGCTCGTACTCACCGGGCGCATGAAGGACGGCGAATTTGTAGCCACCGACATGCTCATGAAGTGCCCCTCGAAGTACAAGGATGAGGAAATTTACATCAAGTCGGAGAAAGAGAACAGCTAATGGAGGAGAGCATTCCCTATTTGAATGAAACCCTGTGGCCGGGACGCATCGGTCATGCGGGTATTATATTGGCGTTTGTGGCGGCGCTCATGGGCGTAGTGGCGTATTATTTTGCTGCCCAACGCGAAGACGCGCCCGAAGGCGCCACCTGGAAACGCATGGGCCGCTGGGCATTCGGGGCGCACGCTTTCGGGGTACTCACGGTGATCGGCATCCTTTTTTATGCCATGATCAACCAACTGTACGAATACCAGTATGTATGGGCGCATGTGTCGGCAGACCTGCCCATGAAGTACATTTTCTCTGCATTCTGGGAAGGGCAGGAGGGCAGCTTTTTGTTGTGGATGTTTTGGCATGTGGTGCTGGGCGGGTTGTTGATCTGGAGCGCCAAACGCTGGGAAGCGCCGGTGCTGGCGGTGCTGCTGCTCATTGAGTTGTTTATTGTCACCATGATATTGGGCATCTATTTCGGCGATCTGCGCATCGGGAGCAACCCCACGCTGCTGCTCCGAGACGTGATGGACGCGCCCATCTTCGCCAATGCCGACTACCTGAGCCTCATTCAGGGCAGCGGCCTCAACCCCCTGTTGCAAAACTACTGGATGACCATTCACCCGCCCACGCTGTTTCTCGGTTTTGCCTCTACGGCGGTACCTTTTGCCTTCGCCGTAGCCGGCCTGTGGAAACGCGACTACGAAGGCTGGATCAAACCGGCCCTGCCCTGGGCTTTGTTCAGCGGTATGATACTCGGCACGGGCATCCTCATGGGCGGCGCCTGGGCGTATGAAGCCTTGAGCTTCGGCGGCTACTGGGCCTGGGACCCCGTGGAAAACATGTCGCTCGTGCCCTGGCTCACCTTGATTGCGGGCATTCACACCCACTTGGTGGCCAAAAGCACGGGCTACTCCATTCGCAGCACCTTTGCCTTTTATATGCTCAGTTTTGTACTGATTTTGTACAGCACTTTTATGACCCGCAGCGGCGTGTTGGGCGAAACCTCCGCGCACGCTTTCACCGAAATGGGATTAGAGTGGCAATTGGTCGCTTTCGTAGGCTTCTTTGCAGTGTTGTCGGTCGTTTTGTGGGCTATGCGCTACGGCGCCGTGCCCGCGCCCAAAAAGGAAGAAGCGCTGGCATCGAAGGAGTTTTGGTTGTTCATCGGCAGTTTGGTGCTGCTGTTTTCGGCCGTGCTCATTACGACCTCCACCTCGCTGCCGGTTTACAACAAAATAGCAGAATATTTCAACCCGGCTTATGTCGGGCGGGTCATCACCGATCCGATACCGCACTACAATAAGTACCAGCTTTGGATCGGCATTTTCATCGGACTCTTGTCGGGCGGAGCGCAGTTTTTGCGCTTTCGCGAGATGAACTGGCCCGGGCAATGGCGGAAATTTGCGCTGCACGCCGGGATCGCATTGGCGGCGGCGGGCCTCATGACCTGGGTCACTACCCTGTGGATCAACGCTTATGCCTGGCAATATGTATTGCTGCTGTTCGCCGGATGGTTTACGCTGATTTCCAACTTAGACTACCTCCTCTTCTTCCTGCGCGGCAAGCTGAAAGTGGCCGGTTCGGTGTTTGCACACATCGGCTTCGGTATGATGATCATCGGCATCCTCGCTTCAGGGCTGAACAAGCGCTTCGTGTCCATCAACACCTTCGTCATGGACGGACTGATGGAGGGCGCCGACCCGGAACGTTTGAAAAACAACATCCTGCTGTTCAAAGGCGTGCCCATGATGATGGGCGGCTATGAGGTGACGTACCGCTCCGATACGCTCGAAAACGTAACCCGCACCTATACGGTAAACTACCAGCGCCGCAACGAGGAGGGCCGCTTAGTGGAGAATTTCAACCTCTATCCCAACATCCTATACGACAAGTCTTTCAAAAAAATAGCCGCCTCCAACCCGGATACCAAACAGTACTGGCACAAAGATATTTTTACCCACATCTCCAACCTGCCGGCCGTGGAGATAGACATGGACCTGCGCAAACAGCGCGAAGACAGTCTGACATACAAGTCGCACCTCGTGGAAGTGAATAAGCCTTATGTTTTTGCCGATACGGTAAAAATTCGCGACCGCGACACTTCCGTGGTGAAAAACTACCGGTTCCTGCTCGAAGGAATCACCCGCCAACCGGAGCATCCCGACTATGTGCCGCAGCAAGGCGACCTCGCCGTGGGCGCTACCCTGCGCGTTGTGCGCGAAGACGATGACAGCACCTACATCGCCCAACCGATGGTGATTTTGCGCGGCGAACTGGTGTATTATTTCCCCGCGCAGATCAACGAACTCAGCACGCGGGTGCGCCTCCATCCGAGTATTTTCGACGAGGTATTTACGCCGGAGGATCAGTTGCAATACGACGAGTTTGTTTTAAAACAAGGCCAGGCGGTTGATTTTGAGGGATTAAAAATACAGTTCGAGGGTTTCAACCCCAAAGCGGAGCACCCTGCCCTGCGCCGGGAGAAAGGCGACCTCGTGGTGGGCGCCCGAATGACCGTCGCGGCGCCCGAAGGCAATACCTATAAAACGGAGCCGATATTTTTCATCCGCAACAATTCGCCCTTCAACCTCAAAACAGAAGTGGAGGCGCTGGGGCTGCACCTGCGTTTCATTTCCATTGATCCCAACACGGAGACCGCCACCCTGATGCTGGCCCGCAAAGCGCCGGCCAACCCAAGCGTTCCGCTCGAAGTGGCTACCAACGCCCTGCGCTCCGACTACATCGTGATGGAAGCCATTGAGTTTCCGGGTATCAACTTGTTTTGGCTCGGTACTACCCTCATGATGTTGGGGCTGGGCCTGAGCATGGGCTTCCGCATTCATCAGTTGTACCGGAAGTAATGAGCGCCGGCACGCCCAAAATAGCGCTGATCGGCGCCGGCAAAGCAGGGACGCAATTGGGCCTGCGGCTGGCGGCCTGCGGCTTGGCGCCGGTGCAGGTGTTCAGCCGGAAGCTCGATAACGCGCGGCATTTGGCAACAGCCCTTGACGCCTCGTTTACCGACGATCTCGCGGCGGTAGTAACCGATGCCGATGTGTATCTCATCGCCGTGCGCGACGACGCCATCGCAGCAGTGGCGGAGGCGCTTTCCGGGGTATTAAAACACAACCCTTTGGTCGCGCACATTTCCGGGGCCACGCCCTCCACCGTGTTGGCCGGTTCGTTTCGCCGCTATGGGGTGTTTTACCCCTTGCAAACTTTCGCGAAAGACCGCTCGCCCGATTTTAGCAAAATCCCCATTTGCATTCATGCGCCGGAAGCCGACGACTGCTCTTTGCTGAAAGACCTGGCCGGCCGAATTTCCGATTCGGTACGCGTCATTTCCGACGAGCAGCGCGCCACGCTCCACATCGCGGCGGTGTTTGTCAACAATTTCGTCAATCACCTCTACGGTATCGGCTACCGCTTGTTGTTGGAAAAAGGATTGCCCTTCGAACTGCTGCTGCCGCTTATACAGGAAACCGCTCAAAGAGTGCAGCCCGATGCCGACCCCTCCCGGATGCAAACCGGCCCTGCCGCCCGCGGCGACCACGAAACGATGGCCCGGCATTTGGATTACCTTCGCAGCCATTCCGATTATCATGCGATCTATGTAGAAATATCGCAGTCTATCCTCACCTTAATCATGAATTCCATCCAACATGCGGATCGTAGGAACCATTGAACATCCCGTGATGAAAATCACGATCTTTCGCAACGACAACCGCCTGTCGGTCAAGTTTGAATCGGGCCTGTGCGAGCAGACCTACAAGTTCCGCGACGGCGAAGGCGCCGACTCCGCAGAGGACGTACACCGCATCGTGGATGCCGCTTTCGCGGAATCGGTATTGGGCATTTTGCAACAAATGCAGGCCGCCCGAAGCGCAGCGTTAGCGCGACAGATACCTTCCGGCGAAGAGGAGGAATTTGAAGAGATTGTATAAAAAAGCGGCGGTGCAAGGAGGCTGTATCAAAACACAATTATTACTACTTTTGTAAAAACAACCACCATGCCGTCACCATTTCCGGGGATGAACCCATACCTCGAAGGTCATTTGTGGCCCGATGTGCATAACAGCCTCGCCTATCTGATCAAAGTGCAGATTGCATCCCGAGTCGGGGCTGCTTATACGGTTCATCTAAACAATTACACTGTAGAAGATACCTCGCCCGGCGAAGACCTGGGCATTCTTTACCCGGATGTAGAGGTTTTTCAAAAACCGGATGCCGTCATGGAACCGGCTGCCGCCTACGGTGTAAAAATCACCCCCGAAACCATCGTACTGCCCAACATCAAACCCGTGGAGATAAACATTCCCGTGGTGGAAATAAAAGACGCAAAGAAAAACAAACTCATCACCGCCATCGAAATACTCTCCCCCGTAAATAAGCGCAAACCTGGCCTGCAACCTTACCGCGAAAAACGGCTGCGGCTGCACCATGCCGATGTTCACCTCATCGAAATTGACCTGCTGCGTCGGGGCGAGCGCTCGCTCGCGCATCCCCTGTTGCCCAAAAAACATTACATGGTGAACCTCATCCGGGCCGGTCTCGGCCAAACCTCTGTATGGGCCATGAACGTACAGGAGCCGTTGCCCGTCATCCCCGTTCCACTAAAACATCCCGATGCAGATACCTTCCTCGACTTGGGAAAAGCGCTGAAAGACCTCTACGAACAAGGCTTTTATGAAAAATCCATCAACTACCGCGAAACGCCCCCGCCGCCGGCTTTTACAGCAGCGGAATTGGAATGGATGAAAGGACTGGGGGCGGCTGGGTGAGTTGCGCGGCAGGGCGATGGCATTAAAATACATTTCAGAGAAATGACCTGATCCTACACGGCATACATGGGGAGGACGTCACATTTTTATTGTAATTTTGATGCCGTCAACCACCATTTCCATGAGTACCATCATTCCCAAACTGCACATCCGGCACTTCAAGTCCATCAAAGACTTGACACTTGATTGCGACCGAATCAACGTTTTCATCGGCAGGCCGAATGCCGGCAAGTCGAATATTCTGGAGGCTATTTCGCTGTTGGGCGAGGGGTATTCGGGCGAGAAGTTTATGGAGGGAATGATCCGGTATAATTCTGTTTTTCAGTTGTTTAATAATTTTGATACACGAAAAATTGTTTCTATTGAAACCGATATTCTTGACATAGAACTGTCAAAAAAAGGAGAAAATTATTATTTCTCCATTGAGCCTGTTCAAGTTAGAAAGGAGAGAGGAAAATTGAAAGGCTTCCATGATCAAATTGATTTTGAATCGTTCAAGACGAGTTTTCTGCTTCAATACACATTGGATGACTTTGAAAATCCAATTGTATCAACAGAAAAAGACTTCATAAACCAATCCTGTGAGGTTATCGTAGGACCCAACGGCATTGTAACCCAAAGAAAGCGCTACGGCCACAACTTCTCCCCCGTCAAGCGCTACGAATTTCACCCGCAAGAAGATTCTGACCGTTCAGACTTGTCGTTTTTCCTGCCGCCGCACGGGGGCAATTTTTATCGCATTGTGCGCACATCCAAAGCGTTGAGGCAGGAAATTCAGAACTTCCTGAAGCCCAACGGCCTCGAACTCATGCTTGATGAAGAAAAGCGCGAGGTATCCGTACTGCAACGGGAAGAAGACACCTTGGTTCGTTTACCGCTGCGACTGCTGCCTGACACCTTCCAGCGGTACATTTTCCATTTGGCGGCTGTCATGTCCAATCAGCAATCAGTATTGCTGTTTGAGGAGCCGGAAGTACACGCTTATGGGCCGTACATCTACCAATTGGCACAGCACATCCTCAACGACGAGGGCGGCAACCAGTACTTCATCACCACACACAATCCTTATTTTCTTATTCCGCTCATTCAGGAGGGGAAAGACGTAGCCGTTTTCACTACCTGGTTTGAAAATTATCAAACCCATGCCCGGCGTCTTTCAGAAACGGAGTTGAGCGAAATACTCGATTATGGAGTGGATGTATTTCTGAACCTTGACCATTTTATTCCGGCATGAATTCTCATCCGCAGATTATCCCCGAATGCTACGCCGATACCCGGCCCGCAGTAGGTATCATTGATGATGACAAAGTGAAACCTAAATCCTTAGAAACTTTTGAGCTTGTTGAAGAAAACTTCGGTATCAAGCGATTCAGAAAGGAAAAGCATTTTGTGCTGGTCATCAGTCCCGCCTTTGAAGACTGGATATATGATAATGCAGAAGCTAAAGAGGTAGATCCCGCCAAATACGGATTTTCCGACCGCAAGCGCTTTCGGGATGCCTGCAAAAAAGTAGATGCCGGTAAGAACTCCGATTTGAAAAACTTTCTCAACACGCTCAAACAAAAAAAGGCGCCCGGTTTTGAACAACTTACCGATTGGATTTGCGAAGGCGCCGGTATTGATCGCGATGACCTTCCCTAAATAAAGTTTCACCTTAGCGAAGGGGTGACTGCGAGTCACCCCTTCGCTAAGCCTGTAAGTCGCCTACCCTACTTAGGCCAATACTGCTTCACCAATGCCTTGAACCGTGCCTGCCGCCGGATGCTGTTGAGTTGCGCATCGGAGGCTAAGCGTTCCCGATCGCGGAAGCCTTTGGCCAGCGCGGTTTCTAGCGCATCCAATGCTGCGTCGGAGCGATTTTGCAGGGCGTTCAGGCGAGCGAGCAGATAATAAGCATCAGAAAAGTCAGGATCGAGTTGCAGACAGGTTTGCAATTGCGCATCGGCATCGGCATAGCGGTCGGCAGTGGTGTGCAACTCGGCTACTTCGAGGCGAGCCTCCGCATTGTCGGGGTGCAGGGCGATAATCGTATTGAAATATTCCATCGCCGTTTCCGCCCGGCCCAGTTCTGCGGATACAAGCCCGAGATTGTAGAGCATGTTTACATCGTTGGGCATCAGCAGGAGCGCGTCCTTCCAGGCGGCAATGGCCTGCTCCGGGTCTTTTTCCTGAAGATAAAAAGCCTCACCGAGTTTGACGAAAGTCATAGCGTATTGAGAATCGTATTGCAACGCTTTGCGAAAAGCGGCAATGGCATCTTTTCCTTTTTGTTGGTTCATCAACGCCACGCCGAGGTTGTGGTGGGCGAGCGCAAAAGCAGGATTGTGTTCCAATGCGCGGGAACAGGCTTCAACGGCATCCTGCGGCCGTTCCAGGTCAATGTAACTGCCGCAGAGGTTGGTTTCGGCCAGCACCCAGGTGGGGGAAAGGGCCAACGCCTGCTGAAAATGGAGCACACTGCCCGCAAAATCGCCCCGACGGCGGGCGAGCAGCCCCAGTTCGTTGTGGGCATAAGCGGCGTTGGGGTCGCTTTTCAACACGTCCAATTGTAGGGTCTCCGCTTGCCGGTACAGCGTCGCATCGCGGGTTTGTTCGCCTTTGAGGCGCAGATTCAGCCCTCTGAAATACCGTTCCTTAGCATTCAGTTCGGGATACATGAAGTGGTCGGCGCCGAGAATTTCTGCGGCTTTGCCGAGGTATGCCGGGTACTGCTCATAGCGCTCATCGAACGACCAGCGGCGACGCAGTTCCAGCGGACTGGCGGCCAGATAGTCGTTGACGGCCTGCTGGGCTTCGTCCTGTAGGGCGGCGGCCAGATTGCGGCGCATTTCCTGTCGGTACTCGGCCATAGATGGGCGATCGCGCAGTTTCATATACAGATGATAGGCGGCGTCCTCTTCCGGGTAGAGCAGATGCTTGCGTTCCAACGAAGCCTGAAAACGGCGGTACAAGGCAAGGCTAAGAGAGTCTTCCTCTGCCGTTTTCGGAACATTGCGGGAGGCGACCGCCGTATTCCAATCACCGGGTTTGGGTTTGGCGCGTTCTATTTTTAATGCAGCCAAAGAAGGCGCATCCACCTGAGCCATTGTGCGGAGCGCTTTGTTGCCGACATGATCAATGAACGGCAATTGGGAATGAGGCGCAGCATCCGAAGCAACCCGATCTTCGAGAAAGCGCTGCAACTCCAGCAGGCTCACATTCATATCGCCATTGGCATCGGCCAGGCCGGTGAGGCCGTCTATGAGGTAATAGGTGAAAACGCCGTGCCCGCCGCCCCACTGCCGGCCTTCCAGAGAGTATTCCGTGGGTTGGCAGGACAGCATTTTGGTTTCGCCGCCAAACTGTTCGGTCATCAACCGGGTGGTAGCCTGCGTGCCGCTGACGGACCCGCCGGTAGCGCTGCCGGCCAGCTTGCCCGAATGGCAGGCATCGGCCACGAGAGTGACCTGCACTTTTTTCTGCACACTGAGGGTTTGCACGATAGACTGGAGGTAAAACACCGGAAACGCCCCGCCGGCCATATAAGCGGAAGCGGGCGCATCGTGGGTGAGCAGAAAACCGTGATTCATCATGGTTTGGGTTTCCATGTCGCCGTGCCCGGAAAAATAGATAATGGCATGATCGCCCTCTTTGCTTTCCTCCAGCAGCCAGGTGAGCGCGGCGGCCATGCGGCCCTGCGTGGCGTCTTTGTTGGTGAGCAATTTGACCTGCGCATCGGGCAGCGCGCCGCCCGCCGGCGAACGGAGGTAGCGCGCAAACGCATCGGCATCGGCGTGGGCAAACAGCAACTTGGGTATCCGCTCGTTTTGGTATTCAGACACCCCTATCACCACAGCGCGCGTAAGGCCCTGTTGCGGCTGCCCCATCGGTTTTAACTGCGCGGCAAGCGCAAGGGGCGCCAGCAGGAAAATCAGCGATGTAATTTTGAATATGCGCTTTTTCATAGCAAATTTTTTTGGGTGTAAATGTTGTGTCTGAGTGCGTTCAAGTTGGTTTCGGGTTTCAGGTTTCGGGTTGCGAGTTTCGGATTCCCTTGGTTTCCTCCTTCGCCACGTCCTTCACGCCACGCGCGTGGTTCGGCGGAGGTACTATGCTCTCCCGATTTCCTTCGTCATCGGGATGTCGCTTCGCTCCATTTGCTCTTCGACTCCGCTCAGGGCAACGCCTTTTGCCAATTTGCTCTTGCAATCTTGCCCCTTGCACTATGCACTATGCTCAGAATTTCCCCGTCCAAAGGGATGTCGTTTGTCCTACGATTACAAGCCGGCCGTAATACAAGCCATCCGGCAGCGCGACGGTTTGTTCGGCTTCGAGCGAGTACGCCTTTTTGCCGGCAAAAGCCCGGAAGCGGTTTCCCTCGTCTATGAGTGTAATCGCAACGGGCAGGCGCAACAGGGGCTTGCCTTGTGGCAGACTGTTGTTGAGCAGTACCAATTCTAATTCGGGCGGTTCCAGCGCGGTAAGCATGCGCCCCGAGAAACGGATTTGGCGCGTGCCGGCTGCGTCCCCGGGAAAGGCTTCCAATAGGGCTGTTTCTACCGATACATAAGCATCGCGGGGCTGTGTGAGTTCTTTTTCCAACGTGGGGTTGGGCGCGAAAGGACTGCGGGCCGGCTGCTGCGGTTTGGGTGGCGGAGCCGTTTGCACGGTGTCCGCTATGATTTCTTTCATTTCGGCGGAGTCTGGCGCCTCCGTGTCGGCGATGGTGTCCTGCAGGATGGCGGGCGGTTCGGAAGCCGGCGTGTGGGCCGGTTGATGGAAAAGGTATGAACGCAGCGCTATTCCCAACACAATGGCTAACAATGCAATAAAAGCACCCGGGAGCGGATTGGGCCCTACAACGGGGCCGGGCGGCGGAAATTCCTGCGCCACCTCGGCCACCTTTTGCCGGAAGACGCGTTTTTCCCTGTCGGAAACCACGCGCTCCAAACGCCGGTGCAGCTCCAGCTCGGCGGCCAGTTCCGGGTCGGCGGCTATGTCCCGCTCCAGCGCTTCCCGCTCCGCTGCCGTTAGTGTTCCGGCGAGGTAGGCTTCGATGCGTTCGTGTATGGTTTCTTTGTTCATAACATCAATTGTTCAGGTACTCTGCATAACGCGCATCGCCGCGCACTTTTTCCAGGAGCTGCTCTTTGCACTGGAATTTGCGTTTTTTGGCGTATCCCACGCTGCCGAACCCCATAGCTGCTGCAATTTCTTCCATGCTCTTTTTTTCAAAAAACAACTCAAGCAGGCGACGGCAATCCTCGCCGATCTGCCGAAAGGCGTCCCATAAAATGCGATCTTTTTCTTCTTCTATTATTTCGGATTCCAAATCCGTCTCATCTCTGAATTTGAAGTCATCGGTAAGGGTTACCTCTGTGCGTGATTTTTTTTGCAGGCGGCTACCCCACAAGTTGCGGCACACGCCATATAATAAGGTGGAAAAAGTGCTGCTCAACTCAAAACCGCTTTGTCTGCATTTTTCGTACAACACCACTAAGGCATCCTGAAAAACGTCTTTGGCATCCTCATAGCTGCCGCCGTTTTGCGTGATCAGCCCGCTCACCCTGGGGAAAAACTCGCGATAAATGCGGCGCAGCCCCTCCGTGTCGCCGGAGCGAATGGCTGTGATGAAGTGATGATCCGTAGAGGACATGTATAGCGTGTTTGTGTTTTTCGCCCGGTGTGGAGCGAAGCCGAAACGACCGTATAGTTACAATCTTTTTTGAAAACGGCTTCAATATTCTTTAAAATAACAGCACGCTTTTGGCGGCGTGATTTTTGACGAAGAGGCAAGAACATGGCTTTTCCTCCCGTTTAGAATACCATGAAAGAAAACGCCGGCGAAAAAAAACTCCGTCTGAGTTTCCAATCAGCCAAAAGCAAGGTCATTGCCGGCTTTGTGCTGGCCGGCGTGGCGTTGGTATTGTTTTGGGTGGGCAGCCGCCTCGTGTTCGGCGTTGCTTTGCGCAATATGGAAGAGCTGAGCAAACCCAACGATAAATTAGTGCAGGTTCACGCGCTGTTTCAGGAATTTACCCGCACCGACCAACTCCAGCGCCGCATCGCCGTGGAGGAAAAGCTCAACCGGCGGGAGAAAATCGAAGCGCTCTCCGACAGCCTGCTCAACCGCATCAAAGCGCTCCAACAACTATACCGCGAAGACGATGCCCAATACCTGCATTTGGATTCCATTCAGGTAGTGATGAAAAAACGAAGCCGATTGTTCTGGGGCTTCATTCAGAAGCGCGACCGCCTGTTGTCGAACAGTTTGCTCGAAGCCCAGGCTCGCGATATTTCCGAATGGCTGGCCGACAGCGACCCCTTGCTGGATAGCACCGTACAAACTCAAATCTACCGGCAAATTACCACTACTTCCACCCCGCCCGATACCCTCATCAAAATCATTGCGCTCGAACGGCAGGGCGGCTTGTTCAATCGCCTGTTCGGAAAAAAGAAACCCACCGAGGTAGAAGAAACCCTCACACCGGCAACACCGGAAATCAGGGTGGAAGCAACCGTAGATTCCGTGGTCAGCAGCCTCAACATAGCGGAGAGAGATACAGTACTGCCCCGCCTGGAGGAGCGCCTGCGCGAAATGGTGCAAAGCCAACAACAGCAAATCACCCGCGTGGCCTGGTCGGAATTGGAATTTCTCCGGGCCGGCTATGTACTCACCAACGAAATCCGCTTTCTGCTGTACGAGATTGAGGAAGAAGAACTCCGCAACATCGAAGCCAACCAACAGGCGCTCGCCAAACTCATTGCCGACAGCTTCGGTATGTTCAACTGGCTGCTCATCGGCATACTACTGAGCCTCGCTTTGCTCATTTACCTCATCCTGACCGATTTTTCCAACAGCCGCCGCTACCGGGCGCAGTTGGTGCAGGCACGCGACGAAGCCGAACGCCTCAGCGGGGTCAAGGAGCGTTTTTTGTCCAACATGAGCCACGAAATCCGCACGCCGCTGCAATCTATCATCGGCTATGCCGAACAGATACAAAAAACCGAACAACCCGACACCGCCGACAAACAAGCCATTCACCAATCGGCGCAACATCTCCTCCAAATCGTCAATGAAGTATTGGATTACAACCGCTTGGTGTCAGGGCAGTTTCATTTGGATGCCCGGCCCTTTGATCCGGTAAAGGTGATAGAAGAGGTCGGCGCCGCCGTGAAAGTGCAGGCCGAAAGCAAGGGGCTGGAGTTCATTGCCCGGTTTGAAACAGCGCCGGCCGGCCTTCTACTCGGCGACGCCTTCCGCTTGCGGCAAATATTGTACAACCTGCTGGGCAACGCCATCAAGTTTACCCGCGAGGGCAGGGTGTGCCTTTCGGCAAATTGCGAACAAGACGGCAACGCTTGCCGGCTCCAGTTTCGGGTGGAGGATACCGGCATCGGCATGTCAGAAGAGGATTTGAAACACGTTTTTAATCAGTTTGAACAAGCGCCCGGCTTAGACCGCGAGCGCTTCGGCGGCACAGGTCTGGGGTTGTCTATCGTAAAAGCGTTGGTAGAAATACAGGGCGGAACCATAGCGGTAGAAAGCGCGCCCGGCGTCGGGTCACAGTTTTCGGTTTGTATGGAGTATCCCCAAGCCGCTGCGCCCGCACAGGAACCTGTCGGCGAAACTGCGCCTGCCGCCCCGCTTGCCGGTCATGCCGGCACGGTGCATGTGGTAGATGACGATGCCTACACTCTGCGATTGTGCCGGCAGGTGTTGCGCGATGCGCATTTCAAAGTAGCGGCTTATGCTTCTCCTGCCGATCTGCTGAATGCCGCCGCGCCGGAAGCCGGCGATGTGGTACTCACCGATATTCGCCTGCCGGGCCTGTCGGGGTATCAACTGCTCGAACGGCTGCGCGCGGCCGGGACGCAACTCACCGTCATTGCCATGACGGCTCAGGCACTGCCCGAAGAACGGCAAGCCATCCGCGAGGCGGGTTTTGATGAAATACTCGTCAAGCCCTTCACCGCCGATGAATTGATGGGCGTAGCAGCCCGGTTTACACGGCCGGAAACGCCTTCGCCGCCACTCTTTGAAGAGGAAGACGGCTTGAAGGAATTATTTTTTTCGGAAACGGAAAAAGACCTGCGGGCGCTGCGAGCGGCTTTGGATGCCGATGACGCGACCGATGCGGCGGAAATGCTGCACCGCTTGGCGGGCCGTTCCGGGCAGTTCGGCTTTACCGATTGGTATGCGGCGCTGCGGCGCTTGGAAATCGGTCTGCGGGGAGGAGAAGGTTTAGCGGTGCTGCGACCGAAAATTGAGGCGCTTTGTGTAGAGATTGCTGCATCCCGCGTGCCGGCTGCTTTAGCTGCCGACGACCTTACACAGGCGACTTAAGCTCGTCGGTATGCGGGGTCACAGCCGGATTCCGTACCGGTTCATCTTGTTATAGAGCGTTTTTCGATCTATCTTCAACAGCTCTGCGGCTTTGGTTTTGTTGAACCGGCAGTTGCGCAGGGTTTCCATGATGATGTCCCGTTCAGAGTTGTCGCGTTGTGCGCGCAGGTCGTCCTGAGTTTGGGTTGCATACAGTTGCAGCGCCAAATCTGCGGGCAGAGCATCTTTGCCGATCGGCCCCGAACCGGTGAGCAGCACGGCACGCCGGATCACGTTGCGCAGTTCGCGCAGGTTGCCGGGCCAATCGTAGGCGTGCAGCAGGCCCTGTGTTTCTTCCGTCAATCCGGCTACATTTTTTTGCAGGTCGTGATTGGCTTGTTGTATAAAAAAGCGGACGAATTCGGGCAAGTCTTCTGTGCGTTCGCGCAATGCCGGCACGCGGAGGCTGAACTCGTTGAGGCGGTGATAGAGGTCTTCGCGAAAATCGCCGTCCTGTACCTGTTGCCACAGTGCCTCGTTGGTGGCGGCGAGGATGCGCACATCCACGCTTATTTCCCGGTTGCTGCCCAAAGGGGTAATGACCCGTTCCTGTAGCGCCCGCAGCAGTTTGATCTGCACTTCATAACTGAGGTTGCCGATTTCATCTAAAAAAAGGGTGCCGCCGCAGGCTATTTCGAACTTGCCTTTTTTGCTGCTGCCCGCCCCGGTGAAAGCGCCTTTTTCATGCCCAAATAGTTCGCTCACCGCCAATTCGTTCGATTGCACGCCGCAATCTATGGCTACAAAGGGGCCGGCAGCCCGCCGGCTCTGTACATGAATGGCGCGGGCAATGTGTTCTTTTCCTGTGCCGCTTTCACCGAGGATGAGTACCGACATATCAGTGGGGGCTACCACGGCGGCCATGCGGTAGAGTTCTTTTGCAGCGGGACCGTTGCCCTCTATTTTCTCTTCTGATGCAGCGGTTGGCGGGGCGACTTGCTGCGGGGCATCTTTTTGCTGTAAAGCGCCTTGCAAGACCATGAGCAGTTCGTCCTGATTGACGGGCTTGGTGATGTAGTCGAAAGCACCGGCCTGCATAGCGCGCACGGCGGTGCGGATATCGTTGAGGCTCGTCATGATGACGGTGGGTACAGCGCCTTGTGCCTGTCGGGCAGCCCGCATCACGTCTAAGCCAATGCCATCGGGAAGGCGGTAATCGAGCAGCAGGAGATCGAATCGCTGTTGAGCGGCTATTCGCTCCGCATCCCGCACCCGGTAGCAGGTGTGCAGCGTATAGCCTTTGCGTTGCAGGAAAATTTCTATGATCTTCGCAAAGGCCGGGTCATCTTCTACAAAAAGTACTTTGGGCATGGTCGGGCCGGTTGTGAACTTGTTTCATTAGTCAACAACCAAAGCCGGCCGTGGTTCTTTCCCGGTCGGCGCCAAAAGCAAAAAGCCGAAGCGTTCGGCTCCGGCTTTTGCATTTATAGCGAGATGGTTGTTTTTGGGACTATCCCTTCGGGTCAACTTTAGGGAGTACTTTACCATCGGCGGTCAATTTCAACTTGGTTTCTTCCGTACCGCGGGTCATGATTATTTTGTAATACTCGGCGCCATCATCTTTTTTAATGTGCATTGCTTTTGATGCCGTCCATCCTTCATAAGCGTCAGATTTGAGGGTTGTTTGCACTGCTTCCGGCAGGTCGGCAATTGCAACTTCCGTTTCAGATTGGTTGGAGTTTACTGCCATTTCAACAGCGGCTACTGCGGGTGCGGCCTCTTTTGTATCGTCGGCGGGTTGTTGGGCGAAAGCCTGATTCAAACCGAAAAAAGCTACAGCGAGGAAGAGGATTGACAATTTTTTCATGATGTCAGAAAATTTATGGTTAGTGAATGAAAGTCATTACCATAAATCCAAAGGCCGTGCCAATATTTATTTTTCGGCATAATTTATTAAAAACCAATTTTTTATAAAAAAAAGAGGCGCGATAGGTTTTTCCTGAGTGTGGCGTTTTTTCCACACTTTGCGGAGATGTGTTGCCTCGGTTTAAGAAACAATCGCTTCACAGCCGGCAATAACCTTTTGCACGGCGGGGTCTTCGGCGAGCTGCGGCGCCCACTCCCACAAAAGATTCAACCCGGAGGGGTTTTCCTCCATTGCTTCGCCCAGCCGGTACAATGCCTCGGCTTGCCGCCCGACAGCAAACAGGCAGGCGAGGCGGGCATACGGCAGGCGAGCATCTTCGGATGTAACGGTCATTGCATCTTCGAGTACGATAAGCGCGGTTGCGGGATGTCCGCGCTGAAGCAAAAAGCGGGCATACTCCAGCGCGCACAGGCTGTTTTCGGGCGCTGTTTCGAGCGCGAGGGTGTAGTGATAATCGGCTTTTCCCGCGTGCCCGGCGTTATCGTGCGCTCCGGCGAGCGCCAGGTGATACTCCTCGCGCTGATCGTCCAGTTCCACGGCTTTTTGAAAAGCGCGAACGGCCCTCTTCCATTGTTTAGCGGCAGCATGGCAGGCGCCGATATGGAAATGCACCTCGTCGTCGAAGGGGTCTTGCCCCAAAGATTTGGCGTACCAAGCCACGGCCTGTTGATATTCTGCAAGGGCCTCGTAGCAGCGGCCGGTTTGGAAAAACAATTCGGCATGAGGTTCAAACTGCTCCAGCGCTTCCAGATAACACTGCAATGCTTTGCGAGGGTAACCCATTTCGAGACAAAGCTCGGCACAGTCTAAATACGCTGCTTCAAAAGCGGGATCAAGAATGAAGGCATACTCATAAGCCTGAACGGCTTCTTCATAGCGACCGAGGTAGGCTTTGGCCTGCCCCAAATTGTACCAGGCTAAGCAGGAAAAAGGGTCGGCCTCCAGAATGGATTCATGGAGGGCTACGCTGTCCTCGTAGCGCCGGGTGAGTTCCACACAAATACCCATGCGTTCCAGTGCAGCGGCGTGGCCGGGTTGAATATGCAAAGCGGCTCGCAGGGCAAAATACATCCGTTCGTACTCCTGCCTGTGCTCATATACCAGTGCCTCGGCTACCCACACGTCGGCAAACTGATCGCCGTGAACTGCAGTTTTGAGCAACTCCAAAAGGGATAAGGCTTCTTCAAAACGGTGCAGGTAGGTGAGTGCTTCAATTTTGAGTAAAGCAACGGAAACATCGGCGGGGTGCTGCCGACCGGCCTCATTGAGCACGAGCACGGCCTGATTTTCCCGGTGTAATTCTATGAGGATTTGCGCTTTTTTCAGGTATAATCCAATGGATCGCGGATGCCGGTACAGGGCCGCTTCCACGGCTTCCAGGGCCTGAGCGTGAAAATCGTCTTTTTGGTAATATTCGATGACGGAAAGGAAATCTTTTTCGGTTCCGCAAAAGCAGTTCTCTCCCGTTAAAGCGTCTTCATAAGCTTGGATTACAATGGGAAAGGAATTGATATTCATGGTGACAGTGTTTCTTTTTTGTGAACTCAGGATGGTCGCACAGCAGCAGGCTTCAAGCTATACCATCGGGGGAGTATAAGCGAACACCGTGCCAAATTGAAGGATAAAAATACGACCGGGGAAGGCAAAAAAGTACGCCCGCCGGGAGGCTGTCGCCAACATTTAAGGAAACGGTACGGAACGGCAGTTTACCGGAGCTTCGAAGGGTGAATATTGTTTTTTGTAATCTAAGTAATTGGGGTGTTAAGATATTGGGATATTAAGGTATTGGGATATTGTCGCGCAGGCGAATATCCCAATATCCCAATATCAAAGGGACTTAATACACCGCCTGCGTTTGCAGCGCTGCCCGGATTTCAACCTGCAAGGTGTCGGGCCGAAGCGGTTTGGCTATGTATCCGCTGAACCCATGCGACAGATAATGCGCTTTTTCTTCCTCATGGGGACTGGGTGAAACGGCGATAAAAGGAGCTGAAGTATGTTTTTTCAGGGTACTGAAAGCCTCGATTCCATCGGTATCCGGCATTTGGAGATCGAGCAGCACGAGGTCAAAATGTCGCCCGTTGAGCAGGTGTAATGCGGTGGGTATATCTTCGGCGAGTTCCACAGCGCCGCCGATGTTCACCTGGTTCAAGACGCTTCTTCCCGCAATGCGGTGCAAGGCATGATCGTCAATAAGCAGAATGTTCAAGGCCGGCAGTTCATACGTATCGTCGGATGAAGAGGCGGTTTTTACATCGGGCATTTCGACCGGAACCCACACCTCCAGCATATCGCACAACCCGTCGGTTTCGCGAATTTCATATCTACCGCCGAGGAAGCGGACCAGCGCGCCGGAAACGGCCAATGAGGGGGTCTTTGCGCTGAATTGGGGCGCAATGACCTGTGAAGAATCCCCTTCTTCCAGCGCAGCGTGGAGTTGTTGCACCGGAAAGGTTTTTACCCCGGGGATGAACCGGAAGTGGAATTCGGGTCGTTCGGGTACAGCCGTTGTGCAGGCGAATTGAAATTGAAGCGGCGTGTCGGGAGACGCGTTTTCTGAAAAGGCGCACTTAAAGAGGTTGAAGCATATCTGGGTCATTTTCTTTTCATCTCCCTGTATGGTTTCAGGCATGTCGGGCTGCATGGTAAACTGAAAACCCGCGCCGGCTCTGCGGGCCTGCAATTCAGCGGTCTCGTGGAGGTTTTGAAAAAAAGCGCGCGTAGAAAAATAAGTCTTTTCCTTCGACAGCGATTGCGTGAGCGCCATTTGTACGAAGAGCAAGTTGTTGATGTGCAACCACAGATCGTCCATACCGACGCGAAAATCGTGCAGTAAATCGAGCTGGGCCGGGCCGGCTGTTTTTTGTAGCAAGTGCGCCAGTCCTATAGAGTCAAAAAATGGTTTTTGTATTTGGCTCCCCAAAGCGGTGAGCACTTCTTTGCTCCAGCGAGTGTCGTCTCTTTTTTTATCCGGCCGGGGAGGAAAGGCGCCGGTTTGGTCCGATATGTCCTGAGCGCTGCCGATGAGCAACAGGTGGCCGGATGCCTGATCGAATTGCACTTTGGCGCGTACCGATAAGTACTTGATGCGATTGCCGGCCACAATCCAGTGTTCAATTTTGTGGATTTCTTCGTCTTTCATGGCGTCGGTAAAAAATGCCTCCACCTTCTGTTTGTCATCAAAATACACATAATTGAGATAATCGGACAAAGAAAGCGACAGGGCCTGCGACGGGACGCCGAATATGCGGTACATCTCATCGCCCCATTTCATTGCATGAGTTGCCATATTCATTTCCCAGCTGGCCACCTGGGCCAGCTCCTGCGCTTCCTGAATCCGCTTTTGCCGGGAGGCGAGTTGCAGCGCCGATTCGCGGAGTTTAATCTGGGTTTGAAACCGCTGCATGGAGTGCCGGACGCTTTTCACCAAGGCGCGGCTGTCAAATTCGCCTTTTACCAAAAAATCCTGCGCACCGGCACGAACGCATTGTACACCTACAATGTCGTTGTTGAGGCCGGTCATAACGATAGCAGGTACACTGGAAAACTCCGCCAGGTACTTTTCTAAGGTGCTGAATCCGATGCTGTCGGTCAATGAAAGATCGAGCAACACGAGATGTATCTCGTTTTCTCTGAGAATTTGGAACCCCCCACGCAAAGAATCGGCTTGGAAAAGGACGTGCCCGAAAGCGGCCTCTTCTAAATAGAGGTTGATAATTGCTGCGTCCGCGGGGTTGTCCTCAATAATAAGGATGCGTTGCTGCATGTGTATTTTTGTATTAATTTGTTTTGCTTTACTTTTTCAGCAAGGAGGAACTTATTGCACCGAAAATTCGAGTGATTTACGATTTTTGAGGGGAAAAAATGTTCGGATAAATTAATTATAAGTGATGAAACAAAAGCCGAAGATATTAGTTTTGAGGCAAATCCGAAATTGTGATGGCAAAAAATATAGCAGGGCTTCAGGAGGTATTTTCCACATTTTTGGCGGCAATGGAAACCGGTCGCGAACCGCGTAGCTTATATGCTCCCGCCGATTATATAATGACCCTCGGGGGCAAGCGCCTGCGGCCGCTTCTCACCCTTATGGGCTGCGAATTGTTTGGCCGCCCTGCTGAGGACGCTCTTCCCGCGGCTATGGCCGTAGAGATATTCCACAATTTCAGCTTGGTACACGACGACATCATGGACCAGGCGCCATTACGCCGGGGCATGCCCACGGTTCATGAAAAGTACGGCCTCAATGCCGGTATTCTTTCGGGCGATGTAATGCTCATCGACGCCTACCGCAGCCTGTGCCGATGCCCTGCCGACGCCTCGCTCGCCCGGTTGATGGAGCGGTTCAATCGCATGGCTGCGGAGGTGTGCGAAGGGCAGGCTTTGGATATGGAGTTTGAGCGCCGCAATGATGTAACGCTTCCCGAATACCTCCGCATGATAGAGCAAAAAACCGCTGCGCTCATCGGCGCGGGCTTGGCGCTCGGCGCCGTCATTGCAGGGGCCTCGCCCGAAGAGGAATATCATATAGACGCATTCGGACGGCACATCGGTATCGCCTTTCAAATTCAGGACGACCTCTTGGATACTTTCGGCGACCCGGATAAATTTGGAAAAAAAACCGGGGGCGACATCGTGCAAAACAAAAAAACGTTCCTGCTGCTCAAGGCTTTGGAAGTGGCGGATGAAAAATCTCGCGCTGCGCTCTTATCCTGGTACGAAAAGGCAGAAGGCGACGAATCCGAAAAAATTGAAGAGGTCAAATCCATTTTTCAAACGCTCCGCATTCCGGAGCAGACAGAGGCGGCCAAAGCCTCGTTTCAACGCACCGCCTTCGAACACTTGCGCGCCATCAACACCCCCGACGACCGGAAAGCGCCCATCATCGAGTTCTCCGACTGGCTTTTCCAACGCGATGTATGAGGAGAAATTAGCGCAAAAGAAAAGGAGCAATCACCGAAGTGATTACCCCTCACACTATGAAACACTATATTGATCTTCAATCGGGAAAAGAACCCCGATACATATACGATTCGTTTCGAGATCGTAAAGGTATGACCTTTTGAGAGCTTGTGCAAAAAAATAGATTAAAATTATTGGCCATCCAAAAACAGCTTACCGTTCCACCAATCCTTTTCTATCGCAGCGGCATATTTCTCATAGAAACGTAGCGCCGGTTCGTTCCAGTCCAATACCTGCCACTTTACTAAGCGGCAGCCCTTTTGCCGGGCGGTTTCCAGAAAAGCGTCGAATAAAACCCGGCCGATGCCTTCTCCGCGCCGCGCTGCTGTTATCACAAAGTCTTCCAGATACATCATGCGCCCTTTCCAGGTGGAATAGGCAAAATGATAAAGCGCCATACCGACCGTTTCTTCCCCGTCTTTTGCCAGCAATACTTCGAATATGCCGGCATCGAAATCGCG
Source organism: Saprospiraceae bacterium (assembly GCA_019638385.1). Classification (GTDB taxonomy): domain Bacteria; phylum Bacteroidota; class Bacteroidia; order Chitinophagales; family Saprospiraceae; genus UBA2329. Next base: position 45,933 of record JAHBTW010000024.1, read on the forward strand.
TTCATAGTCGGTTACCGTAGCGATCAATTCCGGTTCGGCGCGCTCGTATATGGCCAGTTCGCGCACTAAGGCATGTACTGCCGGCATATCGCTGCGAGTTGCTTTTGAGGTGGTAATGTTCATACTGTTCTGAATAATAGAGTTATTAACTAACACCCAAAGATAGGCGGATACGTCTGTGCAGGAACATCCTTTTATCCAATGTAAAGGAGAATTGATAGATTTTTTTGTCCGGTTCGTTATCCGGCGCGTACTATTGTCTTTCTTAAATAAAAATCGCTTCCCTTATGAAACGAATTCGCCTGCTCACCGTATTAGCTCTATCCGGGCTGAGTCTGGGGTTGTTCGGCCAATCGGCTCCCTGGACGCTTGAAAAATGCGTCAATTATGCCGTGCAAAACAGTTTGCGCGTCAAGCAATCCCAGGCACTCATCCGGGATGGAGAACTCGCGGTAAAACAAGGGCAAATGAGCCGCCTTCCCTCGTTGAACGCCAGCACGAGCGCCGGGGCGCAATTTGGCCGCACCATTGACCCTTTCACCAACACTTTTGCCACTTCTTCCATCAAGTTCAACAGCTTCGGCCTCAGTGCCGGTATGCCGCTCTACACCGGCGGCCGCATCAGCGCCGGGATTCATCAAAGCAAGCTGGAATTGGAGGCCCGCGCGTACGATTTGCAAAACGTGTCCAATACACTCGCTTTGGACGTGGCCCGTTCTTACCTCACTATTCTGTTGGCTCAGGAGCAGTTGGACAATGCCGAACGACAGCTCAACCTCTCCCGGCAGCAACTCGACCAAACCGATAAACTCATCCGCGCAGGCGCCCTGCCGCCCAACGATCGCTTGGACGTGTTGGCCCAAATAGCCCGTAACGAACAGGTTGTGGTAGAAGTGCGCAATGCCGTGAGAAGTGCTTACCTCGGCTTGCGCCAATTGATGGAATTGCCGCCCGATGAGGACCTCGTGATCGCCCGGCCGGAAATCACCGTGCCCGAAGTGATAGACCAGGCTACCTTGTCATTTCCCGCCGTATATGCTTCCGCCCTGAGCAACCAGCCTCAAATCAAATCGGGCGATTTGCGGCTTAAGGCTGCCGCAGACGGCATCACGCTGGCCCGCTCCGGGATGTTGCCCACGCTCAGCATCGGCGGTAACCTCAACACGGCGTTCTCCTCGGTGGCCCGGCAAGTGGACGGCTTTCAAACAATACGCCAATCGCAAACCGTATTTATTGACGGCCAGCCCATCCTCTTCGAAACGGACGTTTTGTCGCCCATCTTCATGGACATCCCCTACTTCAATCAATTGAACAATAACTTCGGCCAGTCCATCGGTCTTACCTTGTCGGTTCCCATTTACAACAACCATCGCAATAACATCGCCGTGGAGCGCGCTCGTCTCGGCGTACTCAACCAGGAACTGCAAAACCGCCAACAACGCCAACTGCTCCAAACGGTGGTACAACAAGCCATCAACGATGCAATGGCCGCCCGCGAAGCCTGGATGGCCGGCAACAAAGCCGTGGAGGCAGCACAAGCCGCCTTCGACAACGCCCAAAAGCGATTTGACCTCGGCGCCATCAATGCGCTCCAATACAGCACTGCCCGCATTACGCTCGATTCTGCACAGGTGGACCTCATCCGGGCTAAATACCAATATCTGTTCAATTTGAAAAACGTCGAGTTTTATCTGGGGAAACCCATGCAACTGAATTAATCATCATATTTTAAACACGGACGATAGTCATGGCAAAGAGAAAAAATAACAACTTGCTCCTCATCGGTTTGGCGGCAATTGTAGTGTTGCTCATCGTAGTGGTGGCGATTAAGCAAAAATCGAAACCCAAAGGAGAGCAGGTGCTCACGGAAAAAGCGGAAAAGCGGACCCTTCGCGAGAAAGTGGCCGCCAGTGGGAAAATTTTTCCGGTAACGGAAATCAAAATCAGTTCCGATGTATCGGGCGAGGTAGTGGAGTTGTATGTGGCAGAAGGCGATTCGGTGGTGGCCAACCAGTTGCTGGCCCGTATTGACCCCGACGCTTACCAGAGCCAGGTGGAGCGCGGTGAAGCCGGGGTGCGCAGCGCGCAGGCGCAGGCCGCTAACGCCCGCAGCCAGATAGAAACCCTGCGCGCACAAAAAGAACAGGTGGAAGCCCAACTTACCAATGCCCGCGAAATACACAAGCGCAACGAAAAGCTCCGCAAAGACGGCGTCATTTCCGATGCCGATTTCGATACGTCTCTGTCCAACCTTCGCGCATTGGAAGCCAACACCCGGTCTTCCGAAGCCAGCATCCGGGCTGCGCAGGAAAGCGTGAAAGCCGCTGAATTTCAAATACAAAGCGCCGAAGCCGGCCTGCGCGAACTACGCACCAGCCTGCGCCGTACCACCATCTACGCCCCCAAAGGCGGCATCGTATCCAAGCTCAACATTGAGCGCGGCGAGCGCGTGGTAGGTACCATCCAGATGACGGGTACCGAAATGATGCGCATTGCCGACCTGAGCCGCATGGAAGTGCGCGTGGACGTGAGCGAAAACGATATCCCCCGCGTGTCTATCGGCGATATGGTGGATGTGGAAGTGGATGCCTACATCGGGCGGAAGTTCAAAGGCAAGGTGACTCAAATAGCCAACTCCGCCACCTCACTGGGCGGCGCTATGGCAAGCCTCACCACCGATCAGGTGACCAATTTCGAGGTGCGCATCCTCATTGATCCGGCTTCCTATTCCGATCTGGTCAGCGCAGGAAAGCCCTACCCTTTCCGGCCGGGCATGTCGGCTTCTGTAGATATCAATACCAAGACCTTGGAGAATGTGCTCAGTATCCCCATTCAGTCGGTGACAACCCGCGAAAAGAAAGACGCCAAATCGAAAGCGAAAGTCGTTCGGAATGACGGTGACGAGGAAGACCAAAAAGAAGAGAAAAACTTCGACGACCTCATGGAAGTGGTGTTCGTCGCTGTAGGCGATACCGTAAAAATGGTGGAGGTGAAAACCGGTATTCAGGACGATACTTATATACAAATCACTTCGGGCCTCAATGAGGGCGACGAAGCGGTGAGCGGACCTTATGCTGCCGTTTCGCGCAAGCTCAAAGCGGGCATGCTCATTCGTCGTGCTAAAGAAGAAGATCTCAACCCGGCAGCGAAGAAGAAAAAAGAAGAAGATTAGCCGGTAGTTGCGATTTTTGCCTCTGTGCAATTCCCGCTTGTGGGAATCTCTAACACCACGCACCGATGCAAACGAGGCTCAGGCAAAAAATTATGATGCTGTTTTGTGTGGCGGCAGCGGCGCTTTTTCCGCTGCCGGCACAAGACAGACTGAGCGGCTGGGAGGAAAAAATTGCCGCGTTTGAAACCGAATTCAACCCCGACAGTCTCGCTTTTTATTACCAAAAAATAGCCCAACACCACCGGCAGGAAAATGACCTCGCCTCCTGGGCTTATGCCTGGTGGGATTGGCAGGCCGCCGTTTTCGACGACACTCCCTTGGCGCTGTCTTTATTGGACTCCGTCGTACAAACCGCCTGGCGCGCTCCCCAAACGCCCGAAGAAGCCGAGGCCATGCTCTGGGTGCAGGTCAATCGCGGCTATCACCTCTTCCAACTCGGCAAAGTGCTCGCCTCCGTCAAAGCCTACGAAGCCGCCCTGCAATGGTATCAAAATTACGCCATCCCCGATTTTGAAGCCTTAGACTACCTCTACCTTCCGCTCGGCGCGCATTACACCCGTCTGGGCGACAACGAGAAGGCGCGGGTACTGTACGAAACGGCGGCGCTCCGCCACCCGGAAGGTCCGGAAGACGGCGCCTTGGCCGGGCTGTACAACAACCTCGGTCTTACCTACTGGAACGAAGGCGATCAGGACAAGGCCCTGCTCGCCTTTGATAAGGGTCTGGCTTGCCGCGACGTTCCGGCCGTCAAATCGGCACTGCTGCATTTTTCTTCGGCGCAAAGTCTCCTCGCCGCCGGCCGCAGCGAAGCGGCCGAACCGCGCGTCAACACCGCGATCGCCCTGCTCCAGGAGGTAAAAAGACAATCGCCCGAGGAGGAAGCCCTGCCGGATTATCTGTCCGGAGCGTACGCCGTGAAAGCAAAGTTGCTGTCGCAAAACGGCGATACGCCGGCAGCGCTATCTTACCTCAACCAAGCCCTGATTTTTATAAAAACAGCCCGCGGAACGGCCCGGCATCGCGATGTGGCCAAAATCCAGTTGGAATTGGGCCGGCTTCATTTACAAAAAAATGACCCCGAACAGGCGTTGGAAGCCTTTCATGCCGCTTTGGGCAACCTCATTCCCGATCTCCCGGAAGCGGTCAATGCCTTACCGGCTACGGAGCAGCTCTATGAGGAAAACACCATTTACGAGGCGCTGGAGGGCAAAGCGGATGCCCTGTGGGCGCAGTATGGCCGGAGCCGGCAATTGGACGATCTGCGCACGGCGCTCCACTGCCATCGCCTGGCGGCCGGAACGGAGCTACTGCTGCGTCGCTTGCTGCAATACGAATCGTCTAAAATTACCTTGCTGTCGCAAAGCCGGCAGCGTGCCGCCAAAGCCATCGCCATCGCGCGCGAACTGTATGCTGTCACCGGCGACGAGGGTTTTCTGTATGAGGCATGGGCTGTTGCCGAACAGGCGAAATCGGTCATCCTGTTGGAAGCCGTACAAAGCAACCGCTTCCACAGTTCGGCGGAAGCTGGCGATACCCTGCCTGCCGCAGAGCGCCGCATTCGGAAACAAATAGCCTATTTCGACCGCCTGCTCCTGCTCGAACCTGCCTCGCCGCTGCGCCCGGAGTGGGTAGCACAATTGGATGAACTCCAACGGCAACTGGCCGAAACGGAGCGGCAATTGGAAGCCCAATATCCCGCCTGGGTAGCCCTGCGTGCGCAAGCCGAAGTCTTTTCGGGCGCCTCGGTAAAGGCATTGCGCGATACCTTGCCGGGCTATGCGCTGATAGAGTTTTTTGTAGGAACGGACGATATAGAAGTGTTTGGGCAGTCGCCCAACGGCCAGGCGATATGGAAAACAATCCCTCGCGCCGATTCGGTGAGCGCACAGGTGCAGTCATTTATTTTGCTACTGCAATCGCGGGAAGCGCTGCAAACGCCCGGCGCCTACCGCGCCTCGGCTTACGATATCTATACCCGACTTCTGCAACCCGCGCTTTCGGCTTTTGGAACGCAACAACCGGCCAATGTGCTCATCGTGCCCGATGCCTGGCTGGCCTTTTTACCTTTTGAAGCCCTGTATTACGAGCCGGCGCCGGAGGCAGGCTGGGAGCGCGCTCCTTTTTTGCTGAAACGATACGGCATTCATTACGACTTTTCATTGGCGGTATTGGAGAACCGGCGGGGCTTAGTGTCCCGTGCGGGTCGCAACATCGCACAGTTTTCGCCCCGTTTTGAGGCCGGGCAAAGAAACCTGCCGCCTTTGCTTCACAGTTCCGGCGAAGCGCCTGTATCTAAGCGTTGCCAAAGCGCCCTGTATGAAGATGAGCGCGCCGGCCTCGCCGAATTGCAACAGGCTGCGTCTCAATACGCCGTGCTGCATCTCTCCACGCATGCCGGGGTGGATACCGGCGGCCTCCTGCCCCGTGTGGAACTCTTCGACCGCGCGGCTTATCTGCCCGACGTGTATGCGCTCAACTTGCAGTCCGAACTCGTGGTGCTTAGCGCCTGCCAAACGGCGCTGGGCCGCTTCCGGCAGGGCGAAGGCGTCATGAGCCTGTCGCGCGCATTCGCGTATGCCGGCGCGAAAGGTTTGGTGGCGAGCCTTTGGATGATCAATGAAGTGGCTACCGCCCGCGTATTGCAAGCTATGTACGCCGAACTCAATGCCGGCGCCGCCAAACCCGCTGCGCTCCGGCAGGCCAAGCTCCGCTACCTCGACGATCCGGACGTACCCGCGTTTGAAAAATCGCCCTACTATTGGGCCGGGTTGGTTTATACAGGCGACGAAGCGAGCCTCCGGTGGAAAAAATGCGGTATGCCCCGACCGACACTTTTTGCGCTTGGTGTATTGCTGCTCGCGGGAGGGCTTTTTGGGGTGTTTTTCAAAAAATGGCGGACGAAGTAAAAATCAATCGGCTATGTGGCGAGCAAAAGTTTTCTTTGGGGTCTGTATTTTGTTGAGTTGTAACCCATCTGTCCCGCCGGCTTCGGTGGAAGCGTGGATAAGCTCCGCCGATCGGACTGAATTGTTGAATTTGAAAACACTGGATTTTGCGAAGGGCGCCGACGAGCGCTTCCCCGTCATTCGGATAGACACGGCAGCGGTATATCAGCAAGTGGACGGATTCGGATTTACGCTCACCGGCGGCAGCGCTCTGTTGATCGGAAGGCTGCCCCAACCGCAGCGGGCGGAACTGCTGCAAGAACTCTTCGGAAACAGCGACGGCGCCATCGGCATTAGTTATTTGCGCGTCAGCATCGGCGCTTCCGACTTAGACGAATCGGTGTTTAGTTACAACGACCTCCCGCCGGGACAAACCGACCCGGGATTGCGGCAATTCAGCCTGTCAAAAGACACCATTTATCTCATTCCTTTGCTGAAGGAAATCCTGTCCGTCAATCCCGGCATCAAAATAATGGGCACGCCCTGGAGCGCGCCGGTATGGATGAAAGATAACGGAAGCAGCATCGGCGGAACCCTTCAGCCGCAGTACTACGACGTGTATGCCCGGTATTTGGCGAAATATATGCTGGCTATGGCGGAGCAGGGCATTGCCATAGATGCCGTCACGCCTCAAAACGAGCCTCAGCACGGCGGCAACAATCCGAGCATGATTATGTCTGCTGCGCAGCAGGCCGATTTTATCAAAAATCACCTCGGCCCCACGTTTGCCGCGATGGGCATTGACGCCAAAATCATCATCTGGGATCACAACTGCGACAACCCCGCGTACCCCATTTCCATCCTGAACGACCCGGCCGCGAAGGCTTTTATTGACGGCTCAGCCTTTCACCTGTACGCCGGCGACATCAGCGCCTTGTCGGAGGTACGCAACGCCCATCCCGACCGGAACCTGTACTTCACCGAGCAGTGGACCGGCGCGAAGGGCGATTTTGGAGGAGACCTGCAATGGCATCTCAAAAATGTCATCATCGGCGCTATGCGCAACTGGAGCAAAGTGGCTTTGGAATGGAACCTCGCCAACGATCCCGCTTACGGCCCTCATACGCCCGGCGGATGCAATGAATGCAAAGGCGCATTGACGATTGATGCTGCTTCGGTGACGCGAAACGTCAGCTATTACGTCGTGGCGCAGGCTTCCAAATTTGTACCGCCCGGTTCTGTGAGGATCGAAAGTAACGTCCCGGATGCGTTGCCCAACGTCGCCTTCAAAAGACTGGATGGAAAAAAAACGCTCATTGTGTTGAACGAGGCCGATACGCCTGTTTCGTTTAACATCGGTTGCCACGGCCGGTGGATTGTTACCACGCTGAATCCGGGTTCGGTAGGTACCTATGTCTGGTAAATTGGAATTTCCTTGTCTCCATTCATTTAGCCGGCAGGCAAAAGGTTACTCTTCCCGGGATTTTTTTTGTTGCGTCACAATCAGCATTGGCTTTTCCTACCCCTTCACCAACTGATACCGTTTCACCGGTTTTCGACCGGCGCGCACCACTAAGAGATATTTACCGGCAGGCAGCCGCGCAAAATCCAGGGAACGGGAATACGGCCCGGCAGTTTGATTGTCGTAGGTCAACCGGGCTATTTCTTCGCGCGCAGTATTGAGCAGCACAACCGTGACATCGGCGGGCTGTGCGAGTTCGTAATCAATTTTTACGCGGCCCGTAGCGGGGTTGGGCATGAGGCTGGGGAGCTGATCCCAGTTGCCGCCGAGATCGTCGGTTTCAGAAGCGGCAGGGGATGCCTGGGTTGGTTTATCTTTTGCAGGAAGAGACGGTTGGGACGTTGTCGGGCGGTCTTTGCGCACTACGGGGTCGGATGCCGGCGGGGAAGCGCTCCGTTTTTTGTCAATGCGAATGACATCGCCGCCGGGCGGGCTCCACAGCGACAGCCCGATGGGCGGTTCAAAAATATTGGAAGCCGATACTTCGCCCACCTGCGCGGAGCCGTCGGTCATCACGGTGCGCACTTCTATTTTATCCTGATCTACAAAAATCCAGTTAAACTGATTGAAACTGCCGCTGGCGCGGGTCCAGCTTTTGTCGTCGTTGTTTTCCCGCAAGGGAGCGCCCCAACAGCCTTCGCCCACATACACCGTGCCGGCAGCGTCGTCGCGCACGAAGCCCATGTCGTTGTCGGGGCCGGTGTCGGGGCGGATCGGGAAGGTCCATTTCACCACATGCGAATCGGATTCAATGGCCAGCCGCACGCCGAACTGATGAAACAATTGCGCCCAATTGGCATACAGATCGTCTTTCTCCACCTTGGCGGAGGTGTGCGCCCGCATAGCGTGGTGGTATTGCGCCATTTTCCAGATCGCGCGGCTGCCCTCTGTTTTGAGGTCGTTTTCTAACCATATTTTTTGGTCGCCGCCGGCGGGTATCATGGTGTTGAGGGTGTAAATGCGCAGGAGGTTGCCACCGAAATTGAGGGCATAAAAATTGCCGGGGTGCGACAGGTCAAATAAATCCACCAGCGTGCGGTTTTCGGCCTCGTGGTTGCCTCGTGCAGTGAGTACGGGGGTGATGCGGCCATCGGCGCCGATGGTGAGTTGCCAGTCGTCCATCCATTCTATCCATTCTTTGGACCCGTCGTGTACCGTCATATCGCCGTTGAAAAGCACGACGTGAGGGCGGAGTTTGGCTACGAGCAGGTTGGCGCTGCGGCGGGCTTCACGGTGGTTGCGGGAGTCGCCGCCGGCTATGATAGACAGGCGTTGCGTGGGCTGGTCGGGCGCGGTACGAAAGGAGTAGCGCTCCGACATGCCTTCATTATCTTTTATAATAAAGTAGTAGGTTGTGTTGGGCGTGAGGCCGCCGAAGCGCACGAAATTGTTGTTCATGCCTTTGGCCACTACGGTTCGATCGGCACGTTTGGACAGTTTGTAGGCGTTGAAATTGCGTCCGTGATCGGTTTGATCCAAATACACCGCCGCGCTTTGACCGGTCACCTGGTCCCAACCGATGACAATGGTCGTGGAGGGGTCGTCGCGCCACATACAACGCACCCTGTCCACTAAAGCGTTAGCAGGGGAGATGGGGAATAAAAACGAAGCTATCATTCCTACGCAGTACAAAATCCTTCTTCTCATAATGCTGGTTCTTGGATGGGACGTGACGCAAAATAAGGTTTTTCTTTTTTCATTTATTGTACCTTTGGTGGAAAATTTGACCGGCGCCCCGCGCTGTCGTATAAACGCTCCGACATGAACAAAGATGTTTTGCTCTTCGATCTTATCCACGAAGAATTGACCCGCCAACGCCACGGCATCGAACTCATCGCTTCCGAAAATTTTACCAGCCAGACTGTTTTGGAGGCTATGGGTAGTTGTTTGACCAACAAATACGCAGAAGGATACCCGGGCCGGCGTTACTACGGCGGTTGCGAAGTGGTGGACAAGGTAGAACAATTGGCCATTGACCGCCTCAAAGAACTCTTCGGCGCCGAATACGCCAACGTGCAGCCTCACTCCGGCTCGCAGGCCAACGCCGCAGTATATCTCGCCACGCTGCAGCCCGGCGATGCTATCCTCGGTTTCAATCTCTCCCACGGCGGCCACCTCACGCACGGCTCGCCGGTGAACTACTCCGGCAAAACTTTCCGCGCCCACTTCTACGGCGTGGAGGAAACTACCGGTCTCATTGACATGGACAAAGTAGAGGCCGTCGCGCTGGAAACCCAGCCCAAAGTCATCATATGCGGCGCTTCGGCCTATTCCCGCGACTGGGATTACGCCCGCTTCCGCGCCATCGCCGACAAAGTAGGCGCGCTGCTCCTCGCCGACATTGCGCACCCGGCCGGCCTCATTGCCGCCAAGCTGCTCCGAGACCCGATGGAGCACTGTCACATCGTGACTTCCACCACCCACAAAACCCTGCGCGGACCGCGCGGCGGCATCATCATGATGGGTAAAAATTTTGACAACCCCTGGGGCCGTACCACGGCTAAAGGAACCATGATAAAAATGTCGGCCATTCTCGACAGCGGGGTGTTTCCCGGCATGCAGGGCGGGCCGCTGGAGCACGTCATTGCCGCCAAGGCTACCGCGTTTTATGAGGCGTTACAACCGGAATTTCGCGCGTATGGCGAAGCGGTGATCCGCAACGCACAGGCCATGGCCGGGGCGTTTGTACAAAAAGGCTATAAGATCATTTCCGGCGGCACCGACAACCACCTCATGCTCATAGACCTCCGCTCCAAAAACGCGACCGGCAAAGCCGCCGAAGAAGCGCTGGGCCGGGCCGGCATCACCGTGAACAAAAATATGGTGCCTTTCGACACGGAAAAACCGATGGTCACTTCGGGCATCCGCATCGGCACGGCCGCCGTTACATCGCGCGGTTTCAAAACCGACGATTGCCTGCGCATTGTGGAGTGGATTGACGGCATCATCACCGATATGGACAATGCCGAGCGCAGCGCTGCGGTGCGTGCAGAGGTGAGCGCTTTTATGAAACAATTCCCCCTGTACCCTGAAATGGCGTATAGCGCAGGGTGATAAAAGTAAAAACCGCTATGCTTGCCGACACACCCAAACCGCCGTATTACGCCGTCATTTTCAGCAGCTTGCGCACCGACGACGACCTCGACTACGCCGCCACCTCCGACCGCATGGTGGAACTGGCCCGGGAGCAACCCGGCTTCCTCGGTGTAGAATCGGCGCGCAGCGGACTGGGCATCACCGTATCTTATTGGGAAAGCTTAGAGGCCATACAGACCTGGAGGCTCCATGCTGAGCACACATTGGCCCGGCAGGCGGGCAGGGAGCGCTGGTACAGCGCGTTTCGGGTGCGGGTGTGTGTGGTGGAGCGGGAGTATGGAATGGGGTGAGGATAGGTACTTTGTGCGGTCTGAAAACAGGGTGTGTTTTGTACGAGTGGGGATTTTTATGTAAGTTTGTAAAAAAGTAGATATGGAAGCGACCGCTGTTCAAAACCAACCGCCGGGTATGCAACCTTCAGGGTTGACCGACGCCAAGTCGCCGAAGCGGATTTCCTGGGAGGAGTTTCAAAAAAAATACCTCACACGGGAAGACAGTTTCAAATATGAATGGGTGGACGGCACGGTTGAAAAAACTAAACGAGCTATGGACTTCAAGCAGTTTAACATCGCCAGAAACTTGATGAATCTTTTCAACCGGCTACTCACAGCAAAGAAAACCAATGGCCTCTTGATACCGGAGGGAGATATTTTTTTTCAACAAAACCATCGCCGCCTCGATATTTCCTGGCTTTCAGATGAGCAAATAGATAAGACGGCTTATCAGGAGAACCAAGTGCCGCGGTTCGTAATAGAAATCATTTCCAGCAAGGATCAAATGAATCTCGTACACAAAAAAATGCAGGACTATCGGCTGGCCGGCGTTGAAGTGGTATGGCATATTTTCCCTCTAATAGAAGAAATACATGTTTACGGAGGCGCTCATTTGAAACAAATGACGGTTTGTAAAGGCGAGGATATCTGCTCCGCCACCCCGGTCATTCAAGGCTTTGAACTAGCCGCCAACGACGTTTTCCAAAAGCCGGAGAAACCTGCTTAGCAAACACAGAGAATAAACTCTGTGAAACGCCCCTTTCCTTCTGTGACACAAAAGAGTTCGCGGATGCTGTCATCGGATGCGTGCGTATCCTCTGAGAGTTTCACTCTGTGTATAAACCGTAGGGATATGAAGGGAGAAGGTGGCGCGGATTACAGGATCAATCGCTTCTGTAGCATTGTACTTATATGAGTTGCACCCGAAACAAGCCCATGCCAGATTTTGGTCTTCAGAGGATCCGCCTTTTGATAGGGGAACTATATGTTCTACGGTGAAAGGATCGGGAGAATATTCATCGTGGGATTGACTATATTCACAGCGGCCCTCCGCACGGGTGCGAATACGCCGTTGCAATGACCTATTCAAAACGGGCCTTTTTGACGCCTAAATCTATCAGAAGACGCTCCAGCGGAACCCCTCGCCGCTCTGCCAAAACAGCAGCCAACCGGACGCGTTCGGCGTGTGCAGATTCAATTAGATCGACAATTTCCAGCAGTTCCTGATATTCCTGGTTGGTAAGTTTTTCTGATTTTCTGAGTGCGTCCAATTCATGAAACCGAACCCAAATCTCCGGGGAAACCCCTTGATTGACAAGCCTTAACAATTCACCGTCGTCAAGTGCCTGTTCGTTTTTCTCAAGTCTGTCCTGAGCTGTATCTGCACCCAACACCTGTGCTACGTAGTTTTCCACAGATAGACCCTTGCCCGCAGCGCGACGGCGCATTTGCTGCTCAAGCAGCTCCGGTAGTTGAATGGTCAGAGACATAACAAGACAATTAAGATTTCAATGGCAAATAAACAGAACAAACTACACCATTGGTTGAATTGTCCATAAAATTCTTGCCCCGATAAACTAACGCACATTCGTTCGTTCCTGCTTTTTTAGTACCTTTGCAGGCAAGAAACCATCCTGCACAACGCCATGTCTAACGCCGCAGCGCAAGGGCACATCACCACTACCGTCACCGGCGGAGTAGCCCGCATCCGCTTCTACCATCCTGCCCACAACTCCATGCCCGGCTACCTGCTGGCCCAACTCACCGAGGCCGTCACACAGGCCGGACAAGATGCCGGCGTTTGCGTCGTTGTGTTGGAAAGCGAGGGCGAGCGTACCTTTTGCGCGGGCGCCAGTTTTGACGAGTTGGCCGCTATTGAAGACTTCGACACCGGAAAGCGCTTTTTCCTCGGCTTTGCCAATGTGATCAATGCCATGCGCCAATGCCCCAAGTTCATCGTCGGCAGGGTGCAGGGCAAGGCCATCGGCGGCGGTGTGGGGCTGGCTTCGGCTACCGACTATTGCGTGGCGACGGAGGCCGCATCCATCAAACTCAGCGAGTTGGCCGTCGGCATCGGCCCGTTCGTGGTAGGCCCGGCGGTGGAGCGCAAAGTGGGCAAAGCGGCTTTCACCCAATTGGCCATTGATGCTGCCACTTTTCAAAGCGCTGATTGGGCACTGCAAAAAGGACTGTACAACGAAGTGTTTCCGACCATAGCAGCCATGGACGTTCACATCGAACAACTTTGCACGCGCTTAGTCGCGTCCAGTCCGGAGGCCATGCACCGCCTCAAGTCTGTATTTTGGGAAGATGCCGCACACTGGAACGAACTGCTGGATCAACGCGCCGCCGTGAGCGGGCAATTGATATTGACGGACCATGCCAAATCGGCCATCAACGCGTTTAAACAAAAAAACTGATATGAATGCAGATCAAGCACTGAAAATGCAGTTTCTGGCCACCGTGGAGGAGCAACTGAAATCGGGTCGCCCGGCGGAAACGACCGCCACACTGCAACGCCTCGTCGCCGAAGGGTATTCCGCCGAAAATGCCCGCCTGCTTATCGCACAGTGTGTGGCCGTTGAGTACATTAGTTCTATTGAAAACGATACGCCTTTTAATCAGGAGCGTTTTGTGAAAAACTTAGAAGAATTGTAAATGGTAATTTTGGTTTAAGGTTGCAACCGCCGACCGCCTCCTATGCTCTCTGCCCTATACTCTCTGCAAAAAAAAATCGTCATGACAGCCGCGACACATATCTCCACCAAAATACTCGCCAAAGCCTTCCGCCTTATGGCTACTGCCAAATGGATGACGCAGGTGTATGAAGAGCATTTCAAATTCGCGGCGAAATACGTACACGCTACGGCGCGCGGGCACGAAGCGATACAACTCGCCGCCGCGATGCAATTGCAACCGCAGGATTTTGCCTACCCCTACTATCGCGACGACGCCATGCTGCTCGGCATCGGCATGCGACCCTACGAACTGATGTTGCAACTCATGGCCAAACGCGACGACCCGTTTTCCGGCGGGCGCACTTACTATTCACACCCCAGCCTGCGCGATGCCGACAAGCCCCAAATTCCGCACCAATCCTCGGCTACCGGTATGCAGGCCATTCCGGCCACCGGCGCGGCTATGGGCTTGTGGTATAAAGCCAATCACAATATGGCCGACTGGGACGAGGGCAACGGCCCGCTCGTACTCTGCTCTCTCGGCGACGCCAGCGTAACGGAAGGCGAAGTAGCCGAAGCCTTTCAGATGGCGGCCCTCAAGCAATTGCCCATTCTGTACCTCGTGCAAGACAACGGCTGGGATATATCCGCCAATGCCGCCGAAACCCGCGCTCAGAATGCCGCCGAGTATGCCCGCGGCTTCCACGGCATCGAAACACGCAGCATTGACGGCAGCGATTTTGCCGCCTGTTATTCTGTTTTGACAGAAGTCAGCCACACCATTCGCACCGAACGGCGGCCTTTCTTAGTACACGCCACCGTGCCGCTGCTCAATCACCATACCTCCGGCGTGCGCAAGGAATGGTACCGCGACGACCTCGAAGAGCATCAACTCCGCGACCCTTACCCGGTGCTGCGCAACATGCTCCTGGAGGAGGGCTGGAGCCAATCCGATTTGGAAACCATTGAACAGGAAGCGGAGCAAACCGTGCGCGCCGATTTTGAAGCCGCCCGCCGCGCCGAAGACCCCCGCCCGGAAGACCTCTATACCCACGATTTTGCGCCCACGCCCATCACCGAAGAAACCGGTGAACGCGAACCCGCCGGCCGCGAGCATAAGGTGATGGTGGACTGTGCGCTGTTTGCACTCGAAGAGTTATTGGAAAAACACCCCGAATGTTTGGTCTATGGCCAAGATGTGGGCGGTCGCCTCGGCGGAGTATTCCGGGAGTGCGCTACGCTGGCGCAGAAGTTCGGCGATCACCGGGTGTTCAACACACCCATCATGGAGGCTTTTATCATCGGTAGCACGGCGGGTATGTCGGCGGTGGGCTTGCGGCCCATTGTGGAGGTGCAATTTGCCGATTACATCTGGCCGGGGCTGAACCAGTTGTTCACCGAGCTGAGCCGGAGTTGCTACCTATCCAATGGCAAATGGCCGGTGAGCAGCATCATTCGCGTGCCCATCGGGGCTTATGGCAGCGGTGGGCCGTATCATTCCTCCAGCGTGGAATCGGTGGTGACCAATATACGCGGTATCAAAATAGCGTATCCCAGCACCGGCGCCGATCTCAAAGGACTGCTCAAAGCCGCCTGGTATGATCCCAACCCGGTCGTCATTTTTGAACACAAAGGCTTGTACTGGAGCAAAGTGCCCGGCACGGAAGCGGCCCGCACGGTGGAGCCTTCGGAAGATTATGTGGTGCCTTTCGGCAAATCGCGCATGGCCCTCGAAGCCGCAGCCGAACACATAGACAAAGGCGAGGCTCTGCTCGTGGTCACCTACGGCATGGGCGTACACTGGGCCTTGAACGCCGCAAGCGGCTTTCCCAACCGCATCAGCATCCTCGACCTGCGGAGCTTGCACCCCTTAGACACCGATGCCATTTATGCGCAATCGCGCCGGCACGGGCGCATCCTGGTGGTTACAGAGGAGCCGGTCCACAACACCTTTGCGCAAAGCATCGCCGCCCGCATTCAGGAACACTGCTTTGAATCCTTAGACGCGCCCGTGCGCACCATCGGAGCCGAAAACATGCCCGCCGTGCCGCTCAACGAAACCTTAGAAAAAACGATGATCCTTTCAGCAGAGAAAGTGGCCAGGGCGATGGAGGGGATGTTATTATACTAAAAAAGTCCTATTTTGCACACCAAACCAATACGGGCTATGGAAGTTATTGAAAAAATACCCGTCACATGGGAGGAGCGCTTAGAACACGATGCCAAGCTGGAAATGCCGGCCTCGTGGGAGGAGTTTTTGGATGCGCTCGTACTCAGCGAATACCGGATCGAGTATGACGCGGGCCAAATCGTTTCATTTATGGGATATGCTACTTTTGAACACGAAAAATTGGTCGGCGCCATTATCGGCCTGTTGAACCAGTTATTGGGCAAGGATATTTACAGCATCTGCGCCAGCAATCTTGCCTTACACATTCCTGATTACGGCGATCGCCATTATTACAACGCTGATTGTGTTGTATTAAAAGGACAAGTGGAAAAAGTAACCCTGCGCGGCAGTATGGAAGCGGTTGTCAATCCCATTCTTTTAGTGGAAGTGTTGTCTCCTTCAACCTATCAATTCGATTTGGCGCGCAAGCTCCATCAATACCGAAAAATAGCCTCACTTCGCCAGATACTGTATTTGGACAGCACCGCAATGAACGTGCTCAGCTATACCCGCCACAACGGAGGCAACGACTGGCTCTTGCAGGAATTCAGCCTCCCCTCAGAAAGCATCTCCATACTTGATGAAGGCCATCTCCGTCTGGAGCAAATTTATCAGGTGTTGAAATTCTAATTCACTCCTCCACCGCTTCCAACCAAAAACTATTCGCTCCCATAGCAGCTAATATGGTGATGCGCTGCATGTTGAGCAATTCCAGCATGGCCAGAAACGTGACGATGGCGTGTATGCGGTTGGCACAGTCGCTGAAGATGGTATTGAAATCGGCGCGACCACCCTGCGGGATGCGCGACAGGATGAAGATTTGCTGTTCCTCTACCGTGTAGCTGAACCGGGCAATTTGGTGCATCGGCCGCGGCTGCATGTTTTCCATGCGCTGCATCACCCGCTCAAATGCTTTGAGTAGCCGGAACAGCGTGAGCGATTCTAATTCCGAATCTACGAGTGCGCGGGTGGCTATTTTTTGAAGCTCGTCGCTCACATTGCCGCGCGTCGTTTTTTGGGCGCGATCTTCTTCCAGGGCGCGCATTTCATCCAATACGCTTTTGTAGCGCTTGTATTCGAGCAGGCGGTCCACGAGTTCCTGGCGGGGGTCAATTTCGTTGCCTTGTTCGTCCAACTGTTTGCGGGGCAGCATCATGCGGGCCTTGATGCGGCAGAGCGTGGCTGCCACGAGGATGAACTCCCCGGCAAGGTCAATGTTCATGCGCTCCATGCTGTGGAGGTAGTCTAAAAAATCTTCCGTGATTTTGGCGATGGGGATGTCCTGAATATCCAACTCGTCCCGCTCAATGAAGAAGAGCAGCAGGTCGAACGGGCCTTCAAATTGCGGCAATATTATGGTGTATCCTGCGGACATGGCGGTATGCGGTAGGCGGTATGCAGTGGGCGGTAGGCGGTAGGCGGTACTGCAAACTGCCTACCGCCCACTGCCTACTGCCTACTACTCCTTCACTACTTTTTTTCTTTTCCGTTTTTTATACACTACTTCGTACAAATCCTTGCGGCGGTCTTTCAGGTTCTGGACGCTGCCGAACTGGTGCAGCTCTTTGAGCAGTTCCAAATTTACGTCGGCAATGATGGTCATTTCGGCGTTGGGCGTGGCTTCGGCGGTGATGGCGTTGGTGGGAAACTGGAAATCGGAGGGGGTGAAAATGGCCGATTGCGCAAAGTTGATGTCCATGTTGTTCACTTTGGGCAGGTTGCCCACACAGCCGGCGATGGCGACGTAGCACTCGTTTTCCACGGCGCGGGCCATGGAGCACAGGCGCACCCGGTTGTAGCCGTTTTGGGTGTCGGTGAGGAAGGGCACAAAAAGAATCTGTACGCCCTGCTCCGCGTAGATACGAGCCAGCTCCGGAAATTCCACATCATAGCAAATGAGAATGCCGATGCGCCCGCTGTCGGTGTCAAATGCGCGCAATTTGTTGCCGCCCACCATGCCCCATGCGCTCACTTCCGAGGGTGTGGGATGTATTTTGTAATAATTCTCGCAACTGCCGTCGCGACGACAGAGGTAGGCCACGTTCAGCAGCTTGTTCTTTTCCACAATAGGCATGCTGCCGGTGATGATGTTCACGTTGTAGGCCAGGGCCAGTTCCATGAATTTTTTGCGCAGCGGCTCTGTGTATTTAGCCAGTTCCCGAATGGCGACCGGCTCGTCCAAGTGGTTGAATTCCGCCATAAGCGGGGCGTTGAAAAACTCCGGGAAAAGAATGAAATCCGATTTGTAATTGCTCACGCTGTCCACAAAATACTCCACTTGCTGTACGAGCGCATCGAAGTTGTCAAACAGGCGCATTTGCCATTGCACCAGGCCCACCCGTACCACTTCTTTGGGTTTGTTGATGAGCATTTCGTCTTCCTGGAAATAGATATTGTCCCATTGGAGAAGAGTAGCGTACTCCTTCGAATCCGTATCGCCGGGCAGGTATCGGCGCAGGATTTTTTTGACGTGAAAGTCATTCGACAACTGAAAGGTGAGCGTGGGATCGTAAATTTCTTTTTGCTTCACCCCCTGAATATACTCTCGCGGCGTCAGCTCTTCAGAATAGTCTTTGAAATTGGGAATGCGCCCGCCCACGATGATGGCGCGGAGATTGAGGTTTTCGCACAATTCCTTGCGCGCATCGTACAGGCGGCGGCCCAATCGCATGCCGCGATAGTCAGGATGCACAAACAGTTCAATGCCGTACAACACATCGCCATTGGGGTCGTGGGTATCAAACTCCTCATTGCCGGTGATATCGCGGTAGGTGTGGTTGTCGCCGAATTTTTTATAATCCACAATGATAGACAGTGCGGCAGCTACCACTTTGTCGTCCACAATCACACAGAGCTGCCCTTCCGGAAACTTCTTGAGCAGCCGTTTGATGGAAGCCTCTTCCCACACCATGCCGCCCAGGCCGGAGTACGCCTGCACCATAGCCTCCTTAAGGCCGATGTAATCGCGATAGCGCAAATTCCGCAGTTCTACTCTCGTACTAACTTCCATAAATTCGTTTTGGTCAATTGAGGCGCAAAGGTAAGGTATTTATCGCTTGTTGGGACGAGGTTATCCCTGCTTGGGGCGGGGGGGGGGTTGATCTCCGGGATGGCGGGCGGGACACACTACTGGACATTTTTTGTTTCACGCAACGCCGCAACGCTCGCAACGTTCAATTTTTAGGCTCTTTTCGGCTAAAAACAAGGCTTCTTTTCAGTGCTGCGTGAAAAATGCACAGTAGTATGGGGGCAGGAGGCAAAAAAATGAAGCCGCTCTTGCGGCAAAAAAATTATCGCAACATTTGTGCGTACAAAATTGAGAGCAACATGGACTACCAAGACATCGTGAACGACATTTACCGCGAGGTGCAGGCTTATTTCGGGCAAGGCAAAGTAGCGTCGTACATTCCGGCATTGGCGCGGGTACGCCCCGATCAATTGGGTATTTCGGTGGAAACCATCAATGGCCGCAGCGCGCTCGCCGGGCAGGCAGACACCCGCTTTTCCATTCAAAGTATTTCAAAAGCCTTCACCCTCGCCATGGCTTTTGCACTGGAAGGCGACAATCTGTGGCGGCGCGTGGGCGTGGAGCCTTCCGGCAATCCGTTCAATTCTTTGGTGCAATTGGAGTTTGAAAGCGGCAAGCCCCGCAACCCTTTCATCAACGCCGGCGCATTGGTCGTCACCGATGTACTGTGCAGCCGTTATGCCGACCCCAAAGGCGAAATCCTGCGCTTCATCCGCCAACTGAGCGGCACGGATACCATTGATTTTGATGAAGAAGTGGCGCAGTCTGAAAAGGAACACGGCTTTCGCAATCAGGCGCTGGCCTGGTTTTTGAAATCATGCAACAACATCCACAGCGATGTGGACACGGTGTTGGACGTGTATTTTCACCAATGCTCCATTGCCATGAACTGCCGGGAAATGAGCCGGGCTTTTTTGTTTTTGGCCAACCACGGCGTCTTGCCCGCTACGGGCGAACAATTGCTCACACACAGTCAGGCCAAGCGACTCAACGCCATTTTGCTCACCTGCGGCTTTTACGATCAGGCCGGAGAGTTTGCGTTCCGGGTGGGCATGCCGGGCAAGAGCGGCGTAGGCGGCGGCGTGGCGGCCATTATTCCCGGTGAACTGGCCGTTGCGGTGTGGAGTCCGGAGGTCAACGAGCAGGGCAATTCCGTGGTCGGCATTCAGGCCCTGGAGTGGTTCACCACCCGCAGCGGGCGATCCATCTTCTGACAATTTTCATTTGACTTTTCATCTCAACAATCTTAAATTGCATCTCATTTGGCGCTATTGTTGCCAAATAAATACTTCTAAAAGCCACATAAGGCAACATAGGGCTTCCGGCGACCAACAATCATACCTCGAAGACGGACTTGCTTTTCCAATAGGGGTGCTGTCTTCGAGGTATCAATTTTCCAAAAACCTTCGCCATGAAAACCATTTTTACCCTTACCTGGAGGTCGGCGGTATGTGTGCTTTTTATCGTACTGCCTTCGGCAGCCTTTGCCCAAAAAATAAAAGCGACCGGCACCGGCCGCACCACCGGCCACATTGCCACCCTCACTGTATCCAATCCCGGCAAAGAAGCCATCACGCTCAACATCGGTCCTTTTCTCATCCCGTCGGGCGGAAAATTTCAGGGCTACGGCGTGCCGGGGGTGTATGATGTGATCGTGCCGCCGAAAGGCTCCGTGGACATACCGCTCAACGGCTATTGCACCAACCCGCTCGTGCCGCCGGTAAGCCCCGGCGCTGATATGCCCCGCTTCGACACTTGGGTAACGCCCGGCGAAACGCCTTTCATTATTCCGGGGGCGACACTCCGGCCCGAAGATGGATTCATTTCGATCCCGGTCGTTGATTCTATCCCCGGCATTACGTATCCGGACACGGACATTCCGTTTCCCTACACCATCAACATTGATGCGCACCCCGACAAAGCAGCAGAGTTGGTCATTGACATCCTCCACGCGCTGGAAACCACCTACAACGATCTGGAGCAGACGGGAGGCATCGTCACGCCCTTTTCCGGCGATCCGCCCGCCCAGCGGGATGCCGTTATTCAACAGACTTTTTGGATTATCATAGGAATACTGACCGGCCGGGCTTATGAGTTTACCGACTTCCGGGACAACCTCGTGCAGCAGTTTGAAACCAATACAGGCACGCCGTTGAGCAACGCGCCGCGCCGGCAACAAGAAGAGTTGGAAAGCGGCATCGAAGAGTTTTGGAGTACCTTTCAACTGGTGGGCGTGGAGGCCAAAGTGCTGCGTTCTGCCACTGGCAATTGATGCTCATCCTTCTTATTCATTCCCAAACCAATGGTTTATGAAAAATTGCTCTACACTCCTACTCTTTTGCTTACTGGCAACTCCCGTCATAACCTTCGCGCAAGCCGACACCGTCAACTGGCAACAATTCGACCTCAACGGACGCAGGTTCAAGGCCGGCTTAGCGGGTATGGTGGATACAAAACCCGTATGGCCCTACATCGTGGGCGGCAGCGCAGTAACCGGTATCGGCATCTTCCTGCTCACCCGCAATGACGATGATCCGCTGCCCGAACTAATCGCCCGCGATGATCAGACTACGGCCAATTGCGGCGGCTCCGTTACCGTCAACGTCCTTACCAACGACACCGGCGAGGGCATCACCGTTACGGCCGTCACTCAACCCGTCGGCGCTACTGCGGCCATTGTAAGCGGTGGCAATATCGTGGTTTCTAATATTGTAAATACTTCACTTACATTCACTTATACCATCACCGATCGAGCTGGACAAACGGCAACGGCAACGGTATCTGTAACAGTTTCTGACAATCAAGCGCCGGTCATCTCTTGTCCGCCGGCCATCACCGTGCCCTGCGGCTCCTCCGCCGATCCGTCAATAACAGGCAATCCCACCGTAAGCGACAATTGCACCCCGACCGCGCAGATTACCATCACATTCAGCGATCAAACGTCGGATGGACAGATTGCGCGCACCTGGACGGCCACCGATCAGGCAGGCAATGCGGCTTCCTGCACGCAGACGATTACTTTTGTAGATGAGATAGCGCCGGTCATTTCT
>JAHBTW010000025.1 GCA_019638385.1 Saprospiraceae bacterium
TGAGTTCGCCCAAGCGAAGCCCGCCGGAGTAGATCAGCATCAGGATGCACTTGTGTTTGGGGTTGCCGGTAGCTTTCAGCAGCCGTTCCACTTCATGTTCGGTGAGCACATGCGGCAGCTTCATGGGGCGTTTGGGGCGAATGAGGTTGCGCACCTTCTCTTCCTGATGCGCCACTTCTGCGTAAAACATTTTGATGGCGCTCAGAATCTGATTCTGATGCGATTCGGAAATGTTTTTTGTTTTTATTTGGTGTGCAATGAAGGCGTCAATTTGCGTGCGGCTCAGTTGGCTGGGCTTGATGTTGTCGTAATAACGGATAAATTGCCGGAAGGCTTTCAGATAGGTTTTTACGGTGTTGTGGCTATACCCGCTCGCTTCCGGTTTGTTTCATTCACATCACCGATCCAATCAATCCCATCTGTTCCATCAATTCTACTTCCAATAACCCTATTCCTCCTGCATAATTGACCGCACTACTGTATAGATAATGTTCCGGCTCTACTACAATTCCGGCCCTCACCGGGTTCAAATGGATATAATCAATCTTTTGCCATATCACCGGCAGGCTCCATAGTGCAATAGGATGATTATCGCCCTGCCACACCTGGAAATGCCGGTTGTCTATATTCACGTTAGCAAAGTACTTGAACATGTGCAGCATCCATTCCCGGCGGCTCTCCGGCTCTTCCTGAATGGCTTTTAGTATTTGGTTGGCCGTGAACTTCTTGAAATCCCGCAACACATGTGATAATTCATTATCCTCTGTATAGCCTATCAAATGGATATGGTTGCTCATGATCACATAGGCATTGACGTACAATCCTTTATGTTCCTGGCAGTACTTCAGGCTTTCAATTACAATGTCGCGATATCGCTGCCGCGAAAAAATATCTATCCAGCCGACAATGGTGAGGGTGAGATAATTCAGGCCATGCTGTTCCAGGATGCGGTACTTTCCCATGACGAGTTTCAGGTTTATGAAAACTAAAGTAGCAAAGAAATAGAAATTGCACGCTCGTTCCGGTCTCCAGACCGAAACACTTATCCGCTCGTCTCAGACGAGAACAAGTTCTAAGTTATTGATTTTCAAAATAGCACGTCTGAAGACGTGCGGATAGTAGGTTCCGGTCATGAGTCCGGAACCAGCGATTGACCTTTTTATTTTGGATGCGGCGGAAGACCGATGGCTGGCGGGGTAATCTCTCACTCCTCCTCCTCCATGTGGTCATAAAAGAACTTCCGCAGATAGACCGTATCGCGATCTTGCACGCCGTTTTCGCGCAGCGAAGCGCCGTCGCTCAGTGTCTGATTGGAGCGGAGCAGCACCAATTCAAAATCGAAGACCTCGCGCAGGTCGGAGGAGCGGAAATACTTGGGCATGACCGACAGCACGAGGCGATTTTTGAGTTCGCGGATGTTCATATCGGCGGCTACTTGCATCTCAAAGACCTCCCCAGTGCGAAACCGCCTGTAGTGCAACGCAATTTTTTCGGTCGCTATGGGGGTGAGCAGCAGTGTTTCGCCCACAGTTTGCAACATGGCGGATTCGGATGTATTTTCCTCGGCGCTGGCTTCCACCACGAGGTCGAGCAGGGCCGCCGCGATGCGGTTGAATTCTTTGTCCAAGGGATCAATCTGCCCGCCACCCAACAAATTCTGATAGTTGTGGTAGCGGGTTTCGAGCAGCACGATCCGCTGTTCAAAACCCTTGAGGTCGCGGGTTGCCGCTTTAAGTACCTCTATCGCGGGCTTCAGCTGAGCTGCCCCGATCATTTGCTTTACAGTTTCCAGGTCTTTTTTCATGTCCAATATTGTATGCCGGGTAAATTTACACAAAAGGGGGGGCCTGCTCCACATCTACCCCGATTATCGTCCCAAAATCCGGCTCAGCAATAATTTTGACTTCCATTAATTGGGCTTTCTGTGCTTTACCTGACGCGTTCGGGGCATACCTGATGTATGCCCCGCCGGGCGAGGAAATTGAAACAACATGCGGGGAAGACTTGGAGCAACGAGTGCAAGTCAGGAAGTAACTTCGAAGTCACTTCCTGACTTCGCAGGCATAGTCGAAATAACATCCCCCATTCCGGTGAGCCATTGAGCGATGGTTCAAGACAATGACATCCATCCATTCCGGCCCGGTATTTTCAAAAAGCCATGCGCTGCTTTCTGTGCGCTGGAGTAGAGCGGAAACGGCGGTTAAACAAAGCGGGTACAACCCGCATCATACTGGCGCGAGATGCAGCGTGTATATTATCGAACAGATCAGTCTCGACGAGTACAACCCGCATCATACTGGCGCGAGATGGAATCTCCCGCCAGCAGCGCCAGCGGCAACCTCGGCGCGAGCTGGTGCACTTTGGTCTATTGATTTTTTTAACCCGGACACACTTAGATGAACTATCCCGTAAAAGAAGACTTGACGCCAGCGGGTAATTTACTATCAATATCTATTTTCATACTCAATAATCCTTATAGCCGGATTAATTTTGTCTATTAATTTTTCCAATAGTTTTACTCTACCCTACTAAAAAGTTAGCGGGGTGAAAAAAAATCATAAGGAAGCGTCATATTTGGGTTACCACACTCAAAAACGACTAACTTCCTTATGAAGCAATATTGCTGCGCTAAAGTTACGGCGATTCTGGACAAGGTGCCAATTGTAAAGAATCTGGCTCGCAAAAAATTCATCGTACTTTTTGTTTTATCGATGATCAAAACCAGATCCGTACAGTTTTTTGAGGTAGCTCAAGCCCTCAACGACGAGGTCAAGGCCTCCTCTAATGAAGTCAGGATACAGGATTTCTTCCGAGAGGTGTCGCTAGATTATGAACAAGTGGCTCTATTGTTAGCCATGTTCTTACCCAAAAGAGGGAAAGTAACCTTATGTATTGATCGAACAGAATGGGACTTTGGCAAATGCCAGGTCAATATTCTGATGATTATTGTGCGTTGCCGGCACATCAGTATTCCCTTGTATTGGGAGTTACTGGACAATAATAGTGGCAACTCCAATACAGATGATCGAATCGATCTGCTCAAAAAATGTATCCGGCTATTGGGTGGACGCATTGGCTTATTTCTTGGTGACCGGGAGTTTATTGGGCATCGTTGGCTGAAATTCCTAAAAGATCAAGGTATTCGGTTTTGCGTTCGTGTCCCCAAGCATCATAAAATCACTCGCCAGATAGGTCTCAATGAGCATCCCCACACAGTGGAACAATTACTCCAAGGTCGCCAAACATTACGGCTGAGTGCTTGTAGAGTGGACGGTATCTGGGGCAATGTGTATGCCAAAGTGCTTAAAGACGGTGATTTGCTGTTTGTATTTGGTACGGCCAAGACCGAGTTCCCGGCTCAGCTATACAAGAAACGCTGGCGAATCGAATGCTTTTTTCAAAATGTGAAGAAGCGAGGCTTTGATTTAGAGTCTACCCATCTCAGAGACCTGGATAAACTTAAGAAACTGGTAGCCTTTGTCTGTATCGCTTATGCTGTGGTAGCCAATGTCGGACTTCATCAACATCTACATGCAAAAGCTATTGCGATAAAAAATCACGGCTACAAGCAAAACAGCTTCTCGCGTCGGGGAATCGACATCGTTCGCGAAGGGCTGCGAAGGATTTGGAAACGAAATTTTCAATTGTTTCTTGATTTGATCATCCGATTTCTACGATGGATTCAGATCAATCCTAATAATTTAACCCTGCCCGATTTTTAGTAGGGTAGAGGTAAAAATACATTTAATGAACTATCATGAATTCTAACATTTACATGAACAGCTTGATGGGCAGGAGCGGTACTTACAATAAATAGGATTTCATGTCCATCCACGATTTTCTTAACTTCTTTAACCATTTTTTTGGTTGGTTTTGGTTTGATAAATTATTTTTACAATCACATGGTCTTTATCCCACGGGCATCAATTTCCCCTAATATCAGTCGCTTACTTCCTCGTTTCAGTCCCTTAATTTCGACGGTTCATTCCTTATCACCCATTCATTCTTGTCATTCTCCCAAAAACCAGCCGGACTCCCCTCGCAGGAAGCCCGGCCTTTCACATCAGTAAGTTGGAAAATTAGCTGGTTTTTCGCTAAGTATGGTACGATAAAGACATAAGCAGTTTTTCGGTAGGCAGTATGCAGTCGGCAGTTGGCCGGTATGCGGTATGCAGTGGGCGGTATGCGGTTAACCGCGAACTGCATACTGCCTACCGCCTACCGCCTACCGCCTACGCGCTACAAGCGAGACAATCCGGATCATCCAAACTACACGCCTTCATGGCCATTTCCTCCTCCGGGCTACCCGGTTCCAATTCGGCGGCATTGCTGCGGCTGCTCTTGCCGGCGGCGGCCTGCTGCTGCGCGTCTTGCTTCACGGTGAACTTGATGGGGTCCACCGCAGCTTTGGAGCGCAGGTAGTACATGCCCGTTTTGAGGCCCTTTTGCCAGGCGTAGAAGTGCATGGAGGAGAGCTTGCCGAAGTTGGGACTTTCCACAAACAGGTTCATGCTCTGGCTTTGGCAGATGAAAGCGCCGCGGTCGGCGGCCATGTCAATGATGGCTTTTTGGCTCAGTTCCCATACGGTTTTGTACAGGTTTTTGATGTGCTCCGGTATTTCGGGGATGTTTTGCACCGAGCCGTTGGCGGCCATGAGTTTGTGTTTCATTTCGTCGTTCCACAGGCCCAGTCCGATGAGGTCTTTGAGCAGGTGTTTGTTCACCACGATGAACTCGCCCGACAGGGTGCGGCGGCTGTAGATGTTGGAGGTATAGGGTTCGAAGCACTCGTTGTTGCCGAGTATCTGCGAGGTGGAAGCGGTGGGCATGGGCGCCAGCAGCAGGCTGTTGCGAATGCCGTGCCGGGCAATGTCGGCTTTGAGCGCGGCCCAGTCGAAGCGATGGCCCGGCGTTTCGTTCCACAGGTCGTATTGGAGGATTCCCTGACTGGCCGGCGAGCCTTCGTAGGTAGAGTAGGGGCCGTGTTGTTCGGCTTGTGCGCAGGATTCCTGCAAGGCGCCGTAATAAATGGCTTCGAAAATGTCGCGATTGAGGGCGCGGGCTTCTTCCCCGTCAAAAGGCATGCGCATGAGGAGGAACGCGTCGGCGAGACCCTGTACGCCGATGCCGATGGGGCGGTGGCGGAAGTTGCTGTTGCGGGCCTCCGGTATCGGGTAGTAGTTGATGTCTATGATGCGGTTGAGGTTGCGCGTCACCACGCGGGTGATCTCCACGAGGCGGTCGAAGTCGAAGGTGCGGTCTTCGTTGACGAACCTGGAGAGGTTGATGGACGCGAGGTTGCACACGGCCACTTCATCCGCCGAGGTGTATTCTATGATCTCCGTGCAGAGATTGCTGGAGCGGATGGTGCCGAGGTTTTTCTGGTTCGATTTTTTGTTGGCCGCGTCCTTGTAGAGGATGTAGGGCGTGCCGGTTTCGATTTGCGATTCGAGGATGGCAAACCAGAGTTCCTGCGCGCTCACGGTGCGGCGGGCGCGACCTTCCTGCTCATAGCGGTGGTAGAGGGCTTCAAACTCGCCGCCGTAGCAGTCGTGCAGACCGGGCGCTTCATGCGGACAAAACAGCGACCATTCGCCGTTGGCTTTCACGCGCTCCATGAAGAGATCGGGAATCCACATGGCGTAGAACAGGTCGCGGGCGCGGTTCTCTTCTTTGCCGTGATTTTTCTTCAGATCGAGGAATTCAAACACATCTGCGTGCCAGGGTTCGAGGTAAATGGCGAAGGCGCCTTTGCGCTTACCACCTCCTTGATCAACGTAGCGGGCCGTGTCGTTGTACACCCGCAGCATGGGAATGATGCCGTTGGAGGCGCCGTTGGTGCCTTTGATGTAGGTGCCCGTAGCGCGGATGTTGTGGATGCTGAGGCCGATGCCGCCGGCGCTTTGGCTGATGAGCGCGCAGCGTTGCAGGGTTTCAAAGATGCCTTTGATGCTGTCTTCCGTCATGGAAAGCAGGAAGCAGGAACTCAACTGCGGCTTGGGCGTACCTGCGTTGAAGAGGGTAGGGGTGGCGTGGATAAACCACTTCTCCGACATGAGGTGGTAGGTTTCAACGGCTGCGTCTATGTTTTCGCCGTGAATGCCCACCGCCACGCGCAGGAGCATCTGCTGTGGGCGTTCCATCACCTTGCCGTTCATTTTGAGCAGGTAGGAACGCTCTAAGGTTTTGAATCCGAAGTAATCGAATTCATAGTCGCGGTCGTAAATGATGGCCGAGTCGAGCACATCGCGGTTCTTCCAGATGATGTCGAAGGTTTCGTCGCTGATGAGGCCGGCCTTTTCACCCGTTTTCGGGTCAATATAGTGATACAATTCCTTCATCGTGCGCGAGAAGGATTTGTCTGTGTTCTTGTGCAGGTTCGACACCGCGATGCGCGCCGCCAACTGAGCGTAGTCGGGGTGAATGGCGGCCAGCGAGGCGGCAGTTTCGGCGGCGAGGTTGTCCAATTCTGTGGTACTCACCCCGGCAAACAAGCCCTGAATAACTCTTTTGGAAATCTCGATGTAGTCCACATACTGAGAATCCAGCCCGTAGCATAGTTTTTTTACCCTTGCGGTAATCTTGTCAAAACTGACTTCTTCCTGTTTTCCACTTCTTTTTAATACGTACATGACCTTTATTGGTTTATTGGTTTAATTGTTATGCTGAGCGACTACCCTCACACCGCCTACCCCCACACCGCCTACCGCCTACCAAAATACTGCCTACCGCCTATCCAAATACCGCCTACCTCCCGCTACTCTATGCTCTATGCCCCATGCTCTATGCTAAAACTCCTCATCCAGCGTAAACACCTGCTTGTCCCGCTCCGTCATCACGCCGGCTTTCTGGTAGTCGCCTACGCGTTTTTCGAAGAAATTGGTTTTGCCTTGCAGGGAAATCAGGTCCATCCAGGGGAAGGGATTTTCGGCGTTGTATTCTTTCGGCAGGCCCAGCGCGCCGAGCAGCCGGTCGGCTACAAACTCGATATAGGTACACATCATGTCGGCGTTCATGCCGATGAGCTTCACGGGAATGGCGTCCGACACAAATTCTTTTTCTATGCTCACAGCGTCCACGATGATGTCGCGTACGATCTTCGGATCGAGTTTGTTTTTCAAATGCTCGTTGTACAGCAGGCAGGCGAAATCGCAGTGCATGCCTTCATCGCGGGAGATGAGTTCATTGGAAAAAGTAAGCCCCGGCATGAGGCCGCGCTTTTTGAGCCAAAAGATGGAGCAAAAGGAACCGGAGAAAAAGATACCCTCCACGGCCGCAAAAGCGATGAGGCGTTCGGCGAAACCGCCGTTTTCGATCCAGCGCAGTGCCCAGTCGGCCTTTTTCTTCACACAATCCATGTGTTCGATGGCGCGCAGCAGGTAGTCTTTTTCTTTCTGGTCCTTGATGTAAGTATCAATAAGTAAGGAGTACGTTTCGGAGTGAATGTTCTCCATCATAATCTGAAAACCGTAGAAAAACTTCGCCTCAGTGTATTGTACCTCGTTGACGAAATTCAGCGCTAAATTTTCATTGACGATGCCGTCGCTTGCAGCAAAAAAGGCAAGCACATGTTTGATGAAGTGCCGCTCATCGTCGTTGAGTTTGTGGTTCCAGTCCGTCTGATCGGCGGACAAGTCTATTTCCTCTGCCGTCCAAAAATTGGCTTCCGATTTTTTGTAGAAGGCCCAGATGTCGTTGTGCTCAATGGGGAAGAGTACAAAACGGTTGGGATTTTCCTTCAGGATCGGTTCGATTTCGATATTCATTACGAGTTTCTGTTTTTCTCAATTGCGGACTGCTAAATTAGATGGAGAAAACAGATTTTCAACTCCAAGTTATTCACATGCTGTGGATAACTATCGCAAGTTTTTGATTTTCAATAGCTATTTGTTGTGAGTTGATTTTTCCACAGTGTGGATAACTTTTTGTGAAATGGAATTAACAATGTACTCTATATAATTTCAATCTGAAACCAATAAGTTTAACCCATTGAAAAACAAGGTATAAAAAAAGAGCGCAAGACCGAAGCCTTGCGCCCTTTCGTGTGCTGTGCCCTGAGCGGAGTCGAAGGGCACTTACATGCTCTTCTTAACTACGCGCACGGTGGCGGTAGCGTCCGCACTGCTGATGTGAACGGTATAGATACCGTCCTCTAAGCGGTTGATATCGAGTTCCATTTGGCGGAAGCCCTCCAATTTTTCGGTTCTGTATTCCTGACGGGTGCGGCCCGTGGCGTCAATAATCCGAATGAGAGCATTGGCGCCCTGCTTGGACTCCGACCACAGGTTCAGCATCACGCGGTCAATGGCCGGGTTGGGATGCACGGTGGCGCGCAGAGCGGTTGTCGTGCCGTCGCCGGTCAGCGGCGTTGCGTCGAGGATGATTATTTGCACGAAGTTCTCCGACAATGCCGAGCATCCGGTTGCAGACACCAAGCTGCCGACGGGTACGCCGATTACATCCGGTTGGTCGCCGAAGTAAGCAAATCCCCAGATGCGCAGTTCGTCCACATCCTGACCCTCAAAGTCAAAGGAATCACTGTCGAGGTATTCCAGAATTGTATTCTGAGCATCGGTGAGAATATACACATACGGAATGGCCGGGATACCGGTGTTCACAAAGGTAAATACATCCGGGTTGCCGTCATTGGCTTCTATTTCCAACTCCGTGTCGCCTTCATCCGTGCCTACAAATCCGCCGTCAGCCGTTGTGCCGATAACGGAGATGAAGTTGTCCGACAAGTCGAAGCAATCATCTGACAGGTCGGCGGTGTTCAGGTTGGTACCGATGGTTACCGTGTAGTTGCCGGTGAAGGCGATTCCGTAGATGCGATATTCGCCCAATCCCGCGCCTTCAAAGTCAATGGAGTTACCGCCGAGGTCGGGGATGAATACTAAGCCGGCAGCGTTTGCTACCACATAACGGTAATTGCTGCTCGGGCTGCTCGTTTCTACTTCTACCAGATCGCTAACGCCGTCATTGGGGCAGAACAGGATTTCTGTAAGACCCTGATTGGCGTTCAGGATACCGCCGATGATCGGCTCCGTAAGGTGTACAACAATGAAATTGCCGGAGATTTCGAGGCAACTCGTACCGAGGTCTATACTGAGGATATTGTCCACATCATTCAACATACCGGTGTAGGATACGCCCCATATCCGGTAAGTGCCCTCCGGGATACCGCTGAAGTCAAACACACCGGCATCCGATGAAGTAATGATTTCGCCGAACTCATCGGTGAGGTAATACCGGTAAGCAACCAAAGAAGTGCTGGTGGTAATGGCCGTTACAAACGGATCGTCAACACCCTGGCAAATCTGTATTTCCGTCTCCAGATCAGTCGTAGAGACAATGCCTCCGGACGGGATATCCCGGATGACGGTGATGTAGTTGTCGGAGAGCGAAAAACACTCGTCGGAGAGCGTCGTAGTAGTTACGGTATCGCCGAAGTTGCCGGTAAAATTGCCGGTAAAGCTCACACCCCAAACGCGGGTAATGCCGATGCCTGCAATGTCGAAATTGAAAGAATTGCCAGGCAGGAAACCGACGATGGCATTGTTTTCATTGGTCAACAAATAGGCGTAGGTGGCATTGGGCGCATTGGACGTATTGAAGAACGTAATGATATCGGGCGTTCCGTCGGCCGGGCAGGTGTAGAACGTGGTTTCCTGGGTGTCTGTGAAAACCGTACCGCTGTTTATCCGCACGTTGTTGATTTCAATAAAATTGTCGGAGAAGTCAAAACAGCCCGTAGCGGCCAGGATGGGGCCGAAAATGCTGTCGCCCGGGAAAAGCTGGAATATACCGGTGTAAGACAACCCATGTATGCGGAAGATGCCCTCAATGGCATTTTCAAAATCGAAGTCCGACTGCGTAGTGAACCCGATGAGGTAGTTGTTCTCATCTGTGATGAGATACAAGTATGGAGCACTGGAGGCGCCTACCACATTGAAATCAATGAGGTCGCTGATGCCGTCGCCGGCGCAACGGAGGTACTCCGTAATGCCGTCAGCCGTAACGAGGAGACCTCCCTGCGGATCGGCGCGATATACGGTAATGAAGTTGAGCGACAAATCGAAGCAGTCATCGGTGAGCGCTATGGCGCCGGCGTCATCGCCGATTTCTGCGAGCACGTTGCCGGTGAAGGCAAGCCCCCAAACCCGGACGGTATCCACACCGAGGGTTTCAAAATCAAAGCTGTTGCCATTGGCAAACGCGAGGATGATGTTGTTTTGATCGGTGATGACATACACATAATTGCCCCGGAAATCCGAATCGGTTTCAAAGAAAATATCGTCTGTCGGATCACCGGCACATACCGTGATTTCGGTTTGACCACCCTCAATAAACACTTTACCGCCGTCGGGCTGCTGCCGCAGCACGACGAGAAAGTTGTCACTGAGCTGAGAGCACTCCGAGGTCCAATCACCGGTAGCATCGTCTCCGGGAGCAGCCAGGTATTCGCCGGCATAAGAAAGCCCCCAAACGCGCAACTCTGGCAGGTCAGTTTGGTCAAAGTCGTATTCCCCGTTTTCTACAATATCTATGATGACATTGTCGGTGTCGGTGATGAGGAAGAGATACGGCAGAATAGAACCGGAGTTGGTGAAAAATTGCAGAATGTCTTCGATGCCGTTATCAGGGCAAATCACAACAGGATCAGTCACGCCTTCAAAAGCAATGATTCCTCCTTCGGGCGAACCGGCAATAAGGGGGATGAAATTGTTGGATAAGCCAAAGCAGCCGTCGGAAAGCGCGGTGGTAGCTGCGTCATCGCCGAGTTGAGCCAGTAAGTTGCCACTGTAGGCCAATCCCCAGATGCGGAGGTTGCCCTGCACCAGGTCATCTTCAAATCCGAAAGGCTGTGCGCCGGGTATATCAACGATGAGATTGTCTTCGTCGGTGATGATAAAAATGTAGTTGCCGGATGAAAAGCCCGTTGTGTTGAAATCAACAGGCGGCGTTCCCTGATCGTCGCCGATGCAGATAGAAATAAACGAACGGCCGTCGGCAATGCTGATTTCGCCGCCGACAGTTGCATCCACTCTTACTTCGATGTAGTTGGCCGAAAGGCCGAAGCAATCGGAAGCCAATATGTCTGTACCGGCTGACAGGCCGGCCTCTGCCACGAGGTCGCCGGTGTAGCCCAATCCCCAGATGCGGTAGTTTCCGGGAGCAAAATCATCAAAATCAAAAGCGGCATTGTCGGATACATCTAAGATCAGGTTGTCTTCAGTGGTCAACAACCAGGTGTAGTCGGCTCCCGGGTCGTTGGCCGTGCTGATTACTTGCGCTACATCGGGCAGGCCGTCGGCAGCACATGCGAGGTAGGAGATGCCGCCGGAGAGCAGCGACACAACACCGCCGTCAACAGAATTCACATTGACTTGTATGAAGTTGTCGGACAGCGAGAAACAGCGGTCGGAGAGATCGGTCGTTGCAGCGTTATCGCCTGCATTCACGGTCAGATCACCGGTATAAGACAAGCCCCATATCCGGTAAGTGCCGGCGCCGAAGCTTTCGAAATCTGTGAAATTCAAAGGTGTGACCACCAATACCGTGTTATTGGCGTCGGTAACGAGGAATGTAAAATTGCCGATTCCCTGCGTGGAGGAAAGATAGATGGCGAAGTCAGAAAAACCGTCACCGCTGCAAAATGTCAATTCCGTTTCTCCGGTAGATGTTTGAACAACGCCTCCTGAAACGGCCTCCAATTCCAGCAACACGAAGTTGGTGGAGAGGTCGAAGCACTCGTCTGAAAGTTCTACGTCCGCAGCGTTATCGCCTACTTCAGCCGTCACGTTGCCCGTGTAAGAAAGCCCCCAAACGCGCACCGTTCCGGCAGCAAAGTCGTCAAAGTCTATGTCGGGAGAAGTGGAGATAAACAGGATGACATTGTCTTCATCGGTTACCACATAAGCGTAGTTAGGCACAAACCCGGAGTTGTTTTGGAAAGATAAAACAGCAGGTACTCCGTCATTTACACACAGGCGGGCAAAAACCTCGCCGTTGGAAATAGAGACGTTGCCGCCTCTGGTTCTCCGGCGATCCACGGTCACAAAGTTTTCAGAAAGATCGAAGCACTCGTCCGAAAGCGGTCCTGCGGCGGCATTGTCGCCTACCTGAACGATGAGGTTGCCGCTGTACGAAAGCCCCCACACACGGGCGATACCCACGCTGGAGCCTTCAAAATCAACCACACCGGATGGGGAAAAAGCAATGATATCATTGTTGGCATCCGTAACGACAAAGACGTAGTTGGCAGCAGTAGAGGTGGTTATGAAGGTAAGCACATCCGCTTCGCCGTCGCCGGTGCATACATTAATACTCAGCGAGCCGTCGGCTAAGGAAACTGAGCCGCCGTCGGTGAAAATCAAGGTGAAATCAATGAAGTTTTCAGAAAGACCGGCGCATTCCAATTCTTGCAGCAATTCGCTGATGTCCTGCCCCACCTGAACGGGGAGCGTGCCGGTGTAGGAAAGCCCCCAAACGCGCACCGTTCCGGCAGCAAAGCCGTCGAAATCAATATCACCTGTGGAAGAAATAGCCAGCACGCGGTTGGCATCGTCGGTTGCCACCAACACAAAAGGTCCGCCGCTCGCGCCGGTAGAAGTGAACTGAACAAGGTCGGCTTCGCCGTCGCCTACGCAAAGCGTGGTAGCAGTACTGCCGTCAATTTCTATGGTTCCGCCTTTTACGTTCCGCACGATGAGCGATACAAAGTTGTCGGAGAGGTCAAAGCAAGCATCGGTCAGTTCAACCGCTCCTGCATCGTCGCCGATCTGCGCGGTAATATTGCCGCCGTACGACAAGCCCCATATCCGGTAGCTTCCCGGGTTCAGGTTGGCCGGGTCAATCGTGTTGCCGGGCAGGAGTGCCAGTATGATGTTGTTCGGATCAGTGAGCACAAACACATAATTGGCGGAGGAGGCCGTTTGAGAAGCCAAGTCTACGATCGTGATATCCGTACTTTGACAAAACAACACTGCATTGTCGCCCTGAACGGTGCTGACTGTGCCGCCGTCGGCATCGCCGCGTACCACTTCTACAAAGTTGGAAGACAAGCCGAAACATTGGGAAGACAATACCGTTGAGGTAATATCAGCTCCCGGAACGGCCGTCAGCGGGCCGGCATGCGCCACTCCCCATACCCGGTAAGTGCCGGCAGGAATTGTGCCGAAGTCAAAAGAGGTGCCCGTAGCGGTTGCCACAATGATGTCGCCTGCAGTCGTAACCACAAACGAGTAACCGGCGGGCTGAAAGGTAGTGGAGGTGAAATCAAGCACGCTGCTGCCGGTGTTATCCACGCAGGCGAATGTGCTGCTTGCCCCCTGCGCCGTGCTGACGATTCCTCCCGAAGGGTTGATGCTGTTCACGGTGACGAAATTGGCCGTCAGCCCGGAACAGATGCCGCCCAATTGTACTTCGGTAGCGATCTGGCCGGGCTGGGCAATGATGCCGCCCAAATAGGAGAAAGCCCACACCCGGAGCGTTCCCAGTGGAAAGCCTTCCAGGTTGATGATGTTGCTGGAACTGACAGCGAGAATAACGTTGTTCTCATCCGTTACCAAATAACCGAACGGCATGGCCGCCGGAGAGGTCTTGAATCGAAAAATATCCGGGAGTGCATCCCCCTGACAAATACCGATGGTGGTATCGCCGGATCGCGTGCTCACCATGGCATTCTGGATACAGGCGCCGCCCGATTGGGCGAAAGCTCCTGTAAAACCGGCCATAAGCAACCACAATAACGGTAGTACTTTTTTCAGGATCATGGAAAGTGAGTTTTTATTGGAAAATTGAAATATTGAATACAATGTTGGAACAACCCCGACATGCGGATTGTAAATGGAAGATGATAGCCATCAAGCGTTGGGAAGGAAGGTTTCGGGAGGAAAGAGGGGGACCGTCCTTGGGATGTCACCTGATTTGAATTCACGTTCACGGATTACGGCACGAAATTAATAAGATTTTTCTCTATATGCCATTTCCGGTGTCGCATTTTTTTATCTTTTGACATTTTTTTTTCCCGATCTCCAATTTTTAATAACTTTGGGCAAAATCCATCAAGAAAGCCTCCCGGATAATCGGGCAACTCATCTTCTGCTCTCGAAAAAAAAATTCCGACTATGGCTTGGAGTTGGCGTCTTTCTGTATTGGGTGTTTACTTGTCGCTTGCGGGTATTGCAGTAGGGGTATATGCGCCCGCAGACCTCTCCCCGGCTTCTCCGCCTCCTCCCAACGGCGTGATTTCCACTTCCGGCCAATACACGGTTGAACAGTTGGTGCGCAACATCTTTGTGCGCGACGGATGCGACAACATCTCCAACATACGCGCCATAGGTCCGGCCGCCGGCATCGGTTTTTTTGAAAACGGACTGGCTTCGATCGGTGTGGACAGGGGCATCATTCTCGCCACCGGCCCTATAAGCAATGCTTCCGGGCCGAATAATTTCACCGACAAAAGCGGCAGCTACAATTATTCCGGCGGCGACCCCGATCTGGACATCCTTTCCGGCGCTACCGTAAGAGACCGCATAGGTCTGGAATTCGATTTTGTGCCATTAGATTCATTCGTCACCTTCCGCTATGTTTTTGCCAGCGAAGAATATTGCGAATTTGTGGGAAGCGTATATAATGACGTGTTTGGTTTTTTCATCAGCGGGCCGGGCATCAGCGGCCCTTTCTCCAACAACTCGCGCAACATTGCACTCATTCCCGGCAGCAACAGCTTTGTGTCTATCAACTCTGTAAACCACTTGCAAAACGAAGGCTACTTTGTACGCAATGATCTGCCCGCCGATGCGCTGCAATGCAACATGCCGCCTCACACTTCTCCCTATTTGCCCTACATACAATACGACGGCTTTACCCGACAATTGACCGCGAGCCTCAAGCTCATCCCTTGCGAAACCTATCACTTGCGGCTCGTGGTAGCCGATGTGGGCGACAATTTTTACGATTCTGCGGTATTCCTGGAAGCTGAAAGTTTCAACATCGGAGGGGCGGTAACCGTATCGGGGCATGCTGCGGGCGGCGGCGCACCCATTGCCAAAGAAGGCTGCGGCGACGGCTATTTCCAGTTTCGGCGCGTGGACACCGAAAATCGCAACACACCCATCACGGTACGCTATGTCGTTTCTACCGCATTATCTACGGCCGTAGAAGGCGAAGATTTTGCGCCGCTGCCGGGTATCGTTACCATCCCGGCCGGGCAGACCTCCGTGAATGTGCCCGTGAATGCCATCAACGATCAAATCCCGGAACCGATAGAGCGCTTAGTCATTGAGTTGGATATCCCCTGCGCCTGTTACACCGATACGGCCTTGTTATATATTATGGATAGCCCGCCCGTATTCGTCCATTTGCCCGATGCGGGTGTGTGCAACGATGAGCCGGCCCAATTGCAAGCTGCCGCAAGCGGCGGCACGCCGGGTTTTACGTATCGCTGGAGCACCGGCGCTACCGGGCCGGGACTGACCGTGACGCCTGCCTCGCCCACATATTATAGCGTGACAGTGTACGACGCTTGCGGCAATAGCGCCGCCGATACCGCGTTCGTTGACATTACCACGCCTCCGGAGGCTTTTTTGAGCGGGGATGCCGAAATCTGCGAAGGGGATTCGGCTTTCCTGCAAGTTGTTTTTTCCGGCACGCCGCCTTGGGAAATCATCTTGTCGGTAGATGATGAATGGCAGCCTCCCATTACGGGCATTACCGCCAATCCGTACCCGCTGCCGGCCACGCTCGGCGGGCATTACCGGATTGAGCGCCTCCGCGATGCATATTGCAACGGACCGGGATTCGGAGAAGGACACGTTAACCTCCTCCGCATACAGGCCGATGTGCAGACCGTGCCGGTAAGTTGCTTCGGGTTTTCAGACGGCAGTATCAGCGCTGCCATTAGTCAGGGCCTGCCGCCGTACCAATTCTTTTGGAGTCACGGGATAGGAAGTACGCTGAACCCGCAAAATCTTCCGGCAGGTATTTATTATTTAGACATCACCGATGCCCAGGGTTGCCGCAAGGTAGTGCCGATAGAAGTGGAGGAGCCGCAGCCCTTGAGCGATGTGGTGTTTTCCTGCGAAGACCTCTCTACGCCGGGATTTGCCTTCAGCGCTACCGGCGGGCGGCCACCTTATATATATGATGCAGACGGTTCCGGTTTTTCGGATTTCACTATTTTCAATCGCCTCCAACCCGGCGAGCGCTATCAGTTGCGCATCCGCGATGCCTCCGGGTGTTTGTACGAACAGGATTGGCTCATGCCGGCGTTGTACCGGAACATGGTGGAATTGCCCGCCACGCTGCGCCTGC
This sequence comes from Saprospiraceae bacterium, assembly GCA_019638385.1. Classification (GTDB taxonomy): domain Bacteria; phylum Bacteroidota; class Bacteroidia; order Chitinophagales; family Saprospiraceae; genus UBA2329. The sequence goes on from JAHBTW010000025.1 coordinate 16,318, forward strand.
GCCTGGGCGAAGATGCGGAATTGAATCCCATGCTGCACATTCCGCAGTCCCTGATTGCCGCTGTGCGTTGGGTGCCCGCCGAGGGGCTGAGTTGCGTAGATTGTCTGAACCCCACCTTGACAGCACTGAATAGCATGACCTATACCATCCGAATTATTGACGTTTTCGGGTGTACCGGCGAAGCCTCGGTAGAGGTGATAGTAGATCCTGCCGCCGATATTTTTGTGCCGAATGCTTTTTCGCCCAACGGCGACGGCAACAACGATCGCTTAATCGTTTTTGCCAATATGCTGCAAGTGCGTGAGATCGTCTCTTTTCAGGTGTTCGACCGTTGGGGCGCGCAGCTATTCAAAGCCACCGATATTCCACCCAATGAGGATGCATTCGGCTGGGACGGCACGGCAAAGGGCCGCCCGCTCGATCCCGGCGTGTATGTGTATGTGGTACAGGTGGAACTGGCCAACGGGCAGTTGTACTCCGTCTCCGGGGAAGCTGTGTTGTTGCGGTGAGGTAAATAGCTACGAGCTTTGAGCTACGAGCTGCGAGTTGCAAGCGGAACTCAAAGCTCGCGGCTTACCCGTCCTAGGCCGTTTCCCGCACCGGGATAATATCCTCTAAGGTTTTTTGATCCAAAATGGCCAGGGTGCTGTCGCGAATGGCTAAGGAGGTTTCCCTGATTTTGCAGATCGGTTCACTGTCGCAATCGGCACAGGGTTCGTAGAAGAAAAGGCTGGTGCAGGTGAGCATGGAGATCGGCCCGTCGGTGATGCGAATGACCTTTGAGAGCGGAACCTCTGCCGGGGGGCGCAGCAGATAATAGCCTCCGCCTTTGCCCTTGCGGCTGCCGAGTATGCCGGCATTGCGTAGTTCTAATAAAATAGCTTCCAGAAATTTGATCGAAATCTGATGCTGCTCGGCAATTTCTTTGGCCAGCACTTTGCGCTCTGAGCCGAAGTACCGGCCTATATATGACAGCGCTTTTAGCGCGTATTTAGTCTTCTTGTTCCACATGCCTGTTTTCCTGTTTCAACTTCGAAGGTAGCCGTTTCCTGCATAATCAACAGCAAAGATGCTTGGTTTTTTCCGATCCCTGTTTACCTTTGCAAATCCTATTTAATAAGTAGGATATATAGGAATAGTAGAATGACGAAAAAACGTCCTATGAAGCAATCACTTTCTCATCTCGACCGGCTGGAATCAGAAGCCATTTACATCTTGCGAGAAACGGCGGGTCAATTTGATCGGCCCGCACTGATGTTTTCCGGGGGCAAAGACTCCATCACGTTGGTGCATCTCGCCCTCAAGGCGTTCCGGCCCGGCCCGATTCCTTTTCCCTTGCTGCACATTGACACCGGACACAACTTCCGGGAAACCCTCGATTTTCGGGATCAATTGGCCGCCCAAACCGGCGCCCGGCTCATCACCCGACATGTGGAGGACTCCATCCGGCAGGGAAAAGCCATTGACCCGAAAGGGAAAAACGCGAGCCGCAACGCCCTGCAAAGCATCACTTTGTTGGACGCCATAGAAGAATTCCGCTTCGATGCCTGTATCGGCGGCGCCCGGCGCGACGAGGAAAAAGCCCGCGCCAAAGAGCGGGTATTCTCGGTGCGCAATGAATTCGGCGAATGGGACCCCAAACGGCAGCGCCCGGAGCTGTGGAATATCTTCAACGGCAAAGTACACCCCGGCGAAAACGTGCGGGTCTTTCCCATCAGCAATTGGACTGAAATGGATGTATGGCAATACATCCGCCGCGAAAACATGGCCCTGCCCTCGTTATACTTCTCTCATCGTCGTGACGTGGTGCACCGCAACGGCGCCTGGATGGCCGCCGATCCCTGCCTCAACATGGATGAACAAGACACCGTTCACTCCAAAATCATTCGCTTCCGAACCATCGGAGACATTACCTGCACCGCCGCCGTGGAATCGGATGCGCGCACCGTAGAGGATATTCTGACGGAACTGCGCAATACTAAATTCAGCGAACGCGGCGCCCGATTAGATGACCGCCTCTCCGAAGCTGCTATGGAGGAAAGAAAAAAAGCAGGATATTTTTAAAACAGACAAAAATGAACTTACTAAGATTCATCACAGCCGGGAGTGTGGACGACGGCAAAAGCACCCTGATCGGCAGGCTCTTGTACGATGCTGATGCCATTTATGAAGATCAGTTGCAGGCCATGCGCCGTGCCACCCGCTTTTCGCAAACGGACGCGCCCGACCTCGCCGTACTCACCGACGGACTGAAAGCGGAACGGGAACAAGGCATTACCATAGACGTAGCCTACAAATATTTCTCCACCGAACGCCGGAAATTTATCATCGCCGATGCGCCCGGTCACGTGCAATACACCCGCAACATGGTGACCGGAGCATCCAACTGCGACTTGGCCATCATTCTCGTGGATGCGCGGCACGGCGTAGCGGAGCAAACCCGCCGGCACGCTTTTCTGGCCCATCTGCTCGGTATTCGGCATATCGTGGCCGCCATCAATAAAATGGACATGGTTGCTTACGATGAAGAGGTGTTTTATCGCATCGCCGCCGCTTTCAAGCAGTTCGCCGGGCGCCTCGATTTTGATACCCTGCATTTTCTGCCGATGAGCGCATTGCACGGAGAAAACGTAGTGCTGGGAAGCGCCAACATGCCCTGGTACAAGGGGCCTGCTTTGTTGCCGTATTTAGAGGAAGTGGAGGTAGAAAACTTCAGGGCAGATAGCGCGGCGCGCATGCCGGTGCAATGGGTCATCCGGCCTCAAAACGACGATCTGCACGATTATCGCGGTTATGCGGGGCGCATTTCGGGCGGCGTATTCCATCTCGGCGACGAAGTGCAGGTATTTCCCGGCGGACACAAATCGCGCATTGAGCGCATCGAAACCACTGCCGGCGAAGCCGCTGAAGCCGCCGATCAGGAATCGGTCGTGTTGCACCTGACCGATGATATAGACGTGAGTCGGGGCGATTTGATTGCCGTTGCCGCAGCTTCGCCCTGTATGTCAAAACAATTCCGGGCGCGCCTCTGCTGGATGGACGATGAAAAATCGCTGATGCCTGGCGGCAAATATTTATTGCAGCACCACGGACGCCAATTGCGTTGCATCGTACAAACGGTAGTAGATAAGATTGACATCGCCACGTTAGAGACCGTAACGCCCGGCGCCGTTCAGTTGAATGACATCGCCACCGTTGACATCCGCCTCGCAGCCCCTTTGGCATTTGATCTGTACAACAACAACCGGAGCAACGGCGCTTTTATATTAATAGATGAAAGCACCTGCCAAACCGTGGCCGGCGGTATGATTGTGGAGGCGTTGTAAGAAAAGCAGGTTGACGTATTCTATTTTGCATGCAAGCCGCATTCCTGCGCGCCTTGTTCCCACCACCAACGACCGGCTCGTGCCGGCTCGCCGGGCAACACCGCGCGGGTGCAGGGCGCACAACCGATGCTGGGAAAACCTTTGTCGTGCAGGGGGTTGTAGGGAACGCTGTACGCTTTGATGTAAGCCCACACTTGTTCTTCCGACCAATCGAGCAAAGGATGCACTTTATACACTTTGTTGGCAGCATCCCATTCTACGGCAGGGAAATCGCCGCGGTTATCGCTTTGCTCGCGGCGTATGCCGGTCACCCACACGGCGGCGCCTTCGAGTGCGCGCCGGAGGGGCTGTACTTTTCGCACATAGCAGCAGCGCTTCCGGTTTTCTACGCTGTCGTAAAAGCCGTTGATGCCCTGGCCGGCGACTAATTGCTCCACCTCCGCAGTATCCGGAAAAAAAACCTCAATGCGAATTTTACAACGAGACTCCGTGCGCTGAATCAGTTCGTACGTTTCAGCAAAGAGCCGCCCGGTATCTAAGGTGGCAATGCGGATGTTTGCTTTTTGTTGCGCGATGAGATGGGTAATCACCTGGTCTTCCGCGCCGAGCGAACTGGTGAAAACGACCTGACCGGGAAACTGCTCTGCCAGTTGAAGCAGCGCTGATTCCGGCGATGCTGCGGCCGTCATGATCGGCAATATGGTGTTGATGTTTTCCATAGCTGCAAAAGTACAAAATTGCTATACACATCCGTGCGATGGCCGAACCCCGCGTATAGGGTAATTGTCTTACCTTTGCCCACGAAATAAAGACACGCTATGGCTGGGAGGTGTCGCTACCATAAAGAGGCCCGCCAAGAATTTTTTGAGCGCGAATAACCACTGCTTTATGAAAATAACAGCCAACATTGTTGACATTGAGGGACGCGACCTTTACAACGGCACGCTCCACCTGCAAGACGGCAAAATTGCAGCGATAGACCGTCTCGGCGATGCAGTGGAAGGCGCTCCCTGGATCATGCCTGGCTTTGTGGATGCGCATGTGCATGTGGAAAGTTCCATGCTGGTGCCTTCCGAGTTTGCGCGCATGGCGGTGGTACACGGTACGGTAGCGACGGTTTCCGACCCGCACGAAATCGCCAATGTGCTCGGCATGAAAGGCGTGCGCTATATGATTGAAAACGGCCGGCAGGTTCCGTTCAAATTTTATTTCGGCGCGCCGTCTTGTGTGCCGGCTACTGCGTTTGAAACCGCCGGGGCTTCATTGTGCGTAGCGGAGGTGGAAGAACTGCTGCGCATGCCGGAAATCCGTTACCTGTCGGAAATGATGAACTACCCCGGCGTGTTGCACGGCGACCCGGAGGTGCTGGCCAAAATTGCCGCTGCCAAAGCCCTCGGCAAACCCGTGGACGGCCATGCGCCCGGTCTGCGCGGCGACGAGGCCCGCCGGTACATCGAAGCGGGCATCAGCACCGATCATGAGTGTTTTACTTACGAGGAAGGGTTGGAAAAACTTCAACTCGGCATGAAGGTGGCCATACGCGAGGGCAGTGCCGCCAAAAACTTTGCAGCGCTCATTCCGTTGCTGCCGCAATTCCCCGACCGCATCTTTTTTTGCTCCGACGACAAACACCCCGATGATCTCATCACCGGACACATCAACCTGCTGGCTTCGAGGGCAGTAGGGGAGGGGTACGACTTGTTTGAGGTGTTGCGAGCGGCCTGCATCAACCCCGTTCAACACTACGGCCTGAACGTAGGTCTGCTGCGCCCCGGCGATCCGGCTGATTTTATTGTGGTGGAAAACTTGCAGGAATTTAAAGTGACGGCCACTTACATTGACGGGCACAAAGTAGCGGCATCCGGCGAAAGCCTCATTCCGCGTGTGGAGGCTGCTGTGATCAATCATTTCAACACTTCGCCCAAAGAATATCTGGACTTCTGCATTCGTCCACATACCAATGTGGTGCGCTACATCCATGCCATAGACGGCGAGATCGTGACCCGCAGCGGCTTGGCCGATATAGACGATACCGTAGAATGGGTCGAACCCGATCCCGATCAGGATTTGCTCAAAATTGTGGTGGTCAATCGCTATGAAAATGCGCCGCCCGCCGTGGCCTTCATTCGCGGCTTCGGTTTGTGGCAGGGCGCCATTGCTTCCTGTGTGGGCCACGATTCGCACAACATCATCGCCGTGGGCGCCGACGACTGGTCGCTTTGCGCCGCTGTGAATGCCGTCATTGAACACAAAGGTGGCATTGCGGCTGTTGCGCCCCTTGAGGGCCAGATACATGTATTGCCGCTGCCCGTTGCCGGCATCATGACCAATGCCGACGGCTATGAAACCGCCCGCCGCTACGCCGAAATAGACGCCTGGGTGAAATCGGAACTGGGCTGCCGTCTCAGCGCGCCTTTTATGACGCTTTCATTCATGGCGTTGCTGGTTATCCCGGAGCTGAAACTCAGCGATAAAGGGCTGTTCGATGGCAAAAATTTTGAGTTTACGCGAATGTTTTTATAATAATCTAACGTCATCATGGCAAACAAATCTGTATTCGAAAAAGCACAAAAAAAGGTAAAAGCCAAAAAGGGATTCTTTACCCACCTCAGCGTTTATCTGTCGGTGGGCATTTTCTTTTTACTCCTCAATGTGCTGACCTACGAAGGAGATTGGTGGTTTTTCTTCCCGCTTCTGCCCTGGATGGTCGGGCTTTTGATTCACTACTTTACGATGTTCGGCGTACCGGGCACCGAAATACTTACAGAGGGTTGGGAGGAAAGAGAATTGGAAAAAGAAGTGCGGGCCATATTGCGCAAGGAACACCTGCTTTCGGCAGATGAACCGGTGAGCAATGAACTACCTGCATCGCCGGAAGGATTGGAACTACCCGATTTGGAGAAATCGCCGGAAAAGCAACTGAGCGACAGGGACTTTGTATGACCCGTCTCAACCGGCGATGAGATAGCCGCCCTTCGCTTCTATTTCCTGAAACAACTCCCAGGCCCGACGGGCAAACATATCCGTGAGCGCTTCAATATAGTAGCTGCCGGCGGCAGGGTCATTTACGCGATCGAAATGGCTCTCCATTTTGAGAATGTGTTGCACATTGCGGGCCATGCGCCGGGTAAACGCAGTGCTTTCCTGCAATAGAATCGCGTTGGACGACAACACATACACAATGTCGGCGCCTCCGATGGCTGCCGACATGGCCTGTGTGGCTGCCTTGATGAGATTGGTATTCGGGTCCTTTTCCTGCGTTTCCGGTGCTAAGTGTACCTCCATCGTGGCATATCCGCCACTCTTAACGCCATACGTGTCGAGGATTTTGGCCCACAGCAGGCGCAGCGCCCGCAGTTTGGCTATTTCCACAAAAAAACTGGTACTCACCGTCATGGAGAACTGCAAGTGCAGGTTTATCACGTCTGCCTTCAGTCCGCGCAAGCCCATTTGCGCCACATATTCGCTTCCTTTGGCAATGCAGTAGGCAAGTTCCCATGCGGTATTCTCCGGGCCGGAATGCAAGCGGCGGGCGTTGACCTGCACCACTTTATAGCCGGGCATTTTTTCGGCGGCAAAGCGAATCATATCGGCCTGCATATCGAAGGGCGGTTCGGGCCAGTCGAGAATGGGGTCGCAATCAATAGAGCCGCTCAGCGTGGACGGATCAATACCTTTGTGTTGAGCTAAGCGATGAAACTGGTACAGCAGGCGGTGGGGGTCTTTTCCGGGGAAGTACTGCCCAAAATGGGTGGAGATCATAGAAATGTCCACGTCGTTGAACAACTGCCGCATCTCGGCATCGGTTAGTTCCCGGCCCAATTGAAATAATGGAGCTTCTGCGCCGCCGTTTAGTCCTTCCAATATTTGTTGGTTGGCTTTTTCTACATGGTGTACCTCTATGTATTCGCCGATTTCCCAATTGTTGGCGCTTCGTTCTCCCGACAGGGGCGCGTAGTCCTCCGGGGCGTCTTCGGGGTGGTAAAACGGAGCGGTAATGATGTGCTCATCCAGGTCCAGATGCCACATCAGATCAGACAGCGGTTTGCCCTTTAACTCCTTTTCCATGCGGGCTATCCACTCCTGTTTGGTGGCAGGGGGGAATTCTGAGAATAAGTTGACCGGCGTTTCCATGTGTTGAGTTGTTCGTCTTGGGGCTAAAGTTAGGGCATATCGGGGAGCTTTGCACAAAAAAGCCTCATCTTTTCCCCGCTGAGCAGTACCTTTCGGGCATGAACCGTTTACTGAAAATGATTTTCATTTTTCCGGTGCGTCTGTATCAATGGATGATTTCGCCGCTGCTCGGCCGCAACTGCCGCTTTGAGCCTACTTGTTCCAATTATATGATACAAGCCATAGAAGAATGGGGCGTTTTACGCGGCGTATGGATGGGGCTGAAACGCATCGGTCGTTGTCACCCCTGGGGCGCCTGGGGGCCGGACCCGGTGCCGAAGAATCCGGGGAAGGGCGGGGAGGAGCATAGGGCATAGGGCATGGAGTAGTGAGGCGGTAGACAGTAGGTGGTAGTTCACTGCCCACCGCATACTGCATACCGCCGACCGCCCACTGTGTCTGGGGTGTGGCGGTCTTTTTAATGAACCAATGTACCCTCTTTGCTGTATTTATACCGATTCTAATTTAACCATTCAAAAATACAGCATAATCATGTATCCAGTTGAGCTTACCGTGCCGATGGCAAAAGACCTGACCGACTACGGATTTGAGAGCCTTACCTCTCCCGAAGAAGTGGTAGAGGCGTTGGAAAACCAAACAGGGACGACCCTTGTAGTTGTAAATTCCGTATGCGGCTGCGCGGCTGCCAATGCCCGTCCCGGCGCCAAGATGGCCGTTCGCCACGACAAGCGCCCCGACCGCCTGCTCACCGTATTTGCAGGTGTTGACGGCGACGCCACCAGCAAGGCGAGAGAATTTTTACTCCCTTATCCGCCCTCCTCGCCTTCTATTGCGTTGTTTAAAGACGGCCGTTTGGTGCATTTCTTAGAGCGCATGCACATCGAAGGGCGCTCGGCAGAAATCATTTCCGAGAACCTGAAAATGGCTTTTGACCGGTATTGTTAGCGCTTTTTGAAACAGCCTTGATTTAGGCTTCTCCAGTTACTCCGTTCTGATTATCCTGTCATATATCCGGCGTAAGGAAATTTCTTTGTCTTCTATCGGCAGGTTGTCATTCAAGGAGAAGAAGTCGAGGTTGCGCCATTCGTTGGCGCCGGTGCGGATGTAAGTAGTGACGCCGGCTGAATTCTGTTCTATAAAAATGATCTGTTGTAGAGAGGCTATCTGCTTGTAATCGCTGAGTTTTTCAGAGAGATCAAAATCGCGGGTACTTTCGGAAAGCACCTCCACAATGAGCCAGGGATTAGAAATGCCGGTCACTTGGCGTTTGTTGTATTTATAGGATAATTGTTCTACCTGACCGCGCACTACCGTCACATCTGCATTGATGCCCTTCCGATCCTGTGCAATGAAAATGCGGGTATTGCTGCCGAGTACATGATGAGCGGGGGTTCTATTTTCGAGCAGTTCATCGAGTAGCCGCCCGATGCGAATGACAAGCGCCTCATGAGATACAGATGCTTCTCCCATAACGGTTCCGGTTTTTTCCTCTATTTCAATGAAGGAGATGATGTGTCCTTCCCGGTAGTGCAGGCGATATTCACAAGCTAAGGCGAATCGGAGGTACTCGTCGAAGGTGGCAGGAACGCGCAATTCGCGTACGCCGAGTTCGGCCCGTTCTTCGAAAGTTTTTGGTAGATGCCGCTTCGGCCGCAAAGGGATGCCGGTGCGTACAATAGTGGTGTGCCGGGGAGCGGAATGTTCGGTCATGGCGCGAATGGTTTGTGCAAACTTACACAAAATTTTTCACTCCTACTAAAACGAAATGAGCGCGGGACCTTCATACCCATCATTTTCCCCTATCTTTGCCGCCTTTGAAAAACAACAACAATGGAACTTTCTACGCGCTATAACCCGCAAGAAACGGAGGCCAAATGGTATGCTCATTGGTTGGAACAGGGCTATTTTCACTCTGTACCCGATGAACGCGAACCCTACACCATCGTCATTCCGCCGCCCAACGTTACCGGCATGCTCCACATGGGGCACATGCTCAACAATACCATTCAGGACATCCTCATCCGCAAAGCGCGCCTCGAAGGCAAAAATGCTTGCTGGGTGCCCGGAACCGATCATGCCTCCATCGCTACCGAAGCCAAAGTGGTGAAACTCCTGCGTGAGCAAGGCATTCGCAAATCCGACATCAGCCGCGAGGAATTTCTCAGCCACGCTTTCGATTGGAAAGACAAATACGGCGGTATCATCTTAGAACAACTCAAACGCCTCGGCGCTTCCTGCGACTGGGAGCGCACCCGTTTCACGATGGAGCCGAGTCTGTCGCGGGCCGTACTCAAGGTTTTTGTGGACCTCCACAATAAGGGCCTCATTTACCGGGGCAAGCGCATGACCAACTGGGACCCCGAAGCTAAAACGGTACTCTCCAACGAGGAGGTCATTCATCAGGAGGAAAACGCCCGCCTGTTCCACATTCGCTATCCGGTGGAAGGCGACCCGGAGCGCGGCATCGTCATTGCTACCCAACGCCCCGAAACCATCATGGCCGACGTAGCTGTGGCCGTGCATCCCGACGACGACCGCTACCGCGACCTCGTAGGCAAACGCGTACTTATTCCTCTCATTGACAAGGCTATACCCATCATTGCCGATACTTATGTGGATCGCGAGTTCGGTACCGGCGCGCTCAAAATAACGCCCGCTCACGATCAGAACGACTTCGCCATCGGCCAACGCCACGGCCTGGAGGTTGTTGATATTCTCAACGAAGACGGCTCCCTCAACGAACACGCGCAAATTCTGGTGGGCGAAGATCGCTTCGCCGCCCGCAAAAAAATCAAAACGCTGCTGGAAGACGGCGGTTACCTGATAAAAACAGAAGACTATCGCACCAAAATAGGCCGCTCCGAACGCACCGATGCCGTGGTGGAACCGCGCCTTTCTTTGCAATGGTTTTTGGACATGAAAGACTTTGCCGGTACCGCACTGGAGGCGGTGCGCAAAGGCGAAGTGCGCTTTTACCCGGAGGGCATGTGGAATATGTTTTATCAATGGCTGCGCGAAGACAACGTGCGCGACTGGTGCATTTCCCGTCAGCTTTGGTGGGGGCAACGCATCCCGGCCTGGTATCTCAAATACGAATCGGCGGGCGAAGATCAGATGGTCTTTGTGGCTGAAAATGAAGAAGAAGCGCTCCGGCAGGCCCGGCAGGCTACCGGCAAACCCAATCTCACACTCGACGACCTGAAGCAGGAAGAGGATGTGGTGGACACCTGGTTTTCCGCCTGGCTTTGGCCCATCTCTGTGTTCGATGGATTCGAGCGGCAGGACGAACTGCGTTATTACTATCCCACCAATCTCTTAGTAACGGGCTGGGACATCATGTTCTTCTGGGTGGCGCGCATGATCATGGCGGGCTACGAATGGGCCGACGAGCTGCTGGGGCCTGAACTGGCGCAAAGCAAAGGACGGCAGCCCTTTCACGATGTGTATTTCACCGGGATGGTGCGCGACAACAAGCGCCGCAAAATGAGCAAATCGCTCGGCAACTCCCCCGACGCGCTCGCCCTGCTCGACATTTACGGCGCCGACGGCGTGCGGTTCGGCATGTTGTCGAGCGCGGCAGCCGGTAATGACATCATATTCGATGCGCCGTTTGATCCCAAAACAGGCGAAATTCTCAACGAAAGCAAGCTCTGCGAACAGGGCCGCAACTTCTGCAACAAAATGTGGAACGCCCTGCGCCTCATCAAAGGCTGGCCGCTGACGGAAGAACCCGCAGAAGGAGAAACCGCTACGGTACACCAGCTCGCCGCCCGTTGGATGGAACACCGGCTGAACATCACGATAGACAAAGTGACCGGCCTGTTCCGGGAATACCGCTTGTCGGAGGCCATGATGACGCTGTATAAACTGATCTGGGATGACTACTGCTCCTGGTATTTGGAAATGATAAAACCCGCGTTCGGGGAGCCGCTGCAACAAAGCGTCATAGAGCACGCCGTGTCGCTGTACGAGCGCATGACCGTGCTGCTGCACCCCTTCATGCCGTTCGTGACGGAGGAAATCTGGCATCAGCTTCGTTCGCGCCTCGAAGGGGAAGACTGCATCGTGAGCGCCCTGCCGAAAGCCGGCGAGTACGACGAGGAGTTCCTGCAATTGGTGGAAGAGGCCAAAGAGGTCGTGACCGCCATTCGGGAAGTGCGCAACAATTACGGCATCAAAATGAAAGACCCGCTGCGCGTCTTTGTGCAGGACAGCCGCACCGCAACCGGTTTGTTTCAAACGGTGGGTCTCAAAGAAATGATCGCCAAAATGGCTTTTTTGGAAAGTTTTGAAATCACCGAAAAGGAAGTTGACAACGCCGTGGCGTTTCTGGCCGGCAAAGACAAATTCTTTGTGGTGATGGAACAGGGCTTAGACAAAGAAGCGGAATGCGCCAACCTGCGCAAGGAACAGGAGCACTACCGGGGTTTCATCGCCTCGGTGCAGGCCAAGTTGAGCAACGAGCGGTTCGTGGGCAGCGCCCCGGAAGCAGTGGTGGCCAAAGAGCGGCAAAAACTCGCCGACGGCGAAGCCAAACTCCGCGTTATTGAGGAGTCGCTGGCGCAGTTGGGTTGCGGGAGTTAATCCGATCTCATGCCGGGCATATACCTCCATATTCCTTTTTGCAAACAGGCTTGTCACTACTGCAATTTTCATTTTTCCACCTCGCTCCGGCTCAAAGCGCCTTTGCTCGCTGCCATGCTGCGGGAGTTGGACCTGCGCCGGAATTTTTTTGGAGAAGAGCTCCCGCTCGACAGCATTTACTTCGGCGGCGGCACGCCCTCGCTGCTCAGCCGCGCGGAATTGGAATCGCTGTTTGAACACATTCACCGCCACTTTCGCATGGCCTCCGACGCCGAAATTACCCTCGAAGCCAATCCCGACGATTTCACCGACGCCTATTTGGCCGAACTGCGCCAAACGCCCGTCAACCGCCTCAGCATCGGCATTCAGTCTTTTTCGGATGCAGATTTAAAATGGATGAATCGCGCCCATCATGCCGACGAAGCTCGCCGCTGCATTGAATCGGCGCTCGCGGCCGGGTTCGACAACCTCACCTGTGACCTCATCTACGGCGCGCCCACCACGAGCGACGAGCAATGGGCTGCCAATATTCAAATCCTGCTCGACTACGGCATTCCGCATCTTTCCTGCTACTGCCTCACGGTGGAGCCGAAAACCGCGCTGGATCATTTTGTAAAAACCGGCAAATCGCCCGGCGTGGAGGATGAAAAAGCCGCCCGTCAATTTCAATACCTCATGGATGCCGCCGCCGCAGCCGGCTATGAGCAGTACGAAATTTCCAACTTTGCCCGCGCCGGCCGTTATGCCCGGCACAACACGGCCTACTGGCGCAGCGAGCCGTATCTCGGAATCGGGCCGGGCGCACATTCACACCTCGGCGATATGCGGCAATGGAACCTGCCCAACAACGCTTTGTATGTGCGACACATAGAGCAGGCCGTCGAATGGAAAGCGCTTGAAGGCAGCGTTTACGAACAGGAGCACCTCCAACCCAAGGACCGCTACAATGAGTATGTCATGACCCGCCTGCGCACGATGTGGGGCTGCCGGGTAGCAGAAATTGAAAGCATCGGGACGGAATACGCCACGCATTTTGTAAAAACCGCCGCCCCGTTTTTGCAGCAGCATTTACTCACCGAAACGCAGGGTACCTATCGGCTGAGCCGCGCAGGGAAACTGATGGCGGATTTCGTGAGCGCGGAATTGTTTTGGGTGAACTAAGCAACCTTGCTGACATACCCAAGGTTTTGTTTCAAAAAACAATACATCCGACACTTAATAGCGATACTTTTGGCTTTGAAACAAAATACCCTAAGCCATGTCTAACTATTACCGCCTTTCCGTTCTGTTCTTTTTCGCCGGCCTTTCCTATTGCCTTACGGCACAATCGCCCTGCGAACTGCCGCCCGCCAAAGCGATCATTTGGACCAATAATGTGGCTGCTACGATTTCCAATAACGGTACGCTGTTTGAGGATGACCGGCCCAATGCAGGTTACTCCGTTACGCTGCCGGGTACGGGCCGAACCGCTAAAACTATTCGTTCCGCCGGGCTTTGGATAGCCGGGCTTGATCCTGCCGGAAATTCAGTAGTTGCCGGCAGCAAAACACCGACAAACGAATTGCTATCTACCTTCCTTCCCGGCCCCCTTGAGCAATATGCCATTACACCCAACCCGGATCATTGCCGCTGGTTCAACCGCATCTGGAAAGTAGAGCTTTATGAAAGGATAGCGCACCGACTGGATTTTATGGATGACGGAGTGGTAAATGCACCGGTTGCCTCGGTCATGGGCTGGCCGGGAAGAGGGAATCCATATTTTGAAGCATACAATGGTTTTCCGCTGCCCGAAGGGATGCATCTGGCCCCTTTTTACGATTATAATGGGGATGGTATTTACGATCCTTTAAACGGGGACTACCCTGAAATCCCTGGATACAGGGGGTATGAAGCACAGGCATTTCAATCCATTTCCTGGTGTATTTACAATGCCTATCCTTTTGAGGTGAGACAAACGGTGATGGCACACCATTGCAAAAGCGGCGCTCCTTACAACAACACCATCGTAGTGGACTATACCATATACAACAGAGCGGTTGAGCAGTATTCTGATTCTTATGCAGGTGTGTGGACTGATTTTGCGCTGGGTTGTTCCGGCGACGATTATGTAGGTAGTTCGCCGGAACACAATGCCTATTTTGCGTACAATGCCGAAGCCATAGACGGCGGCCCGCAATGTAACTGCGCAGAGGCTTCATTTTGTCAACACATCCCCATGCAGTCTGTCGGTTTTTTTGATAGCTGGATGCAATACGCCACTGCTTACGGAAGTACAGCCTCCGGCCCTTACCCGCCTTACTATCCTCAACCTGAAAATGAGGCTCATATTTATTGGCTGTTGAAAGGAAGATGGAATCATGGGCTTCCGATGTTTGAAGCCGGCAATGGGTATCTTACCGGGGGTAACATTACTTCCTATTTGTTTTCCGGCAATCCTGCCCAACCGGAAGAGTGGTCTATGTTTGCAGAGAACTTACCGCCCGGTGATTTTAAGATGGTGGGTAGTGTTCCCTTAGATGATTGGGAAACCGGTGTTTTTGAACCGGGAGGAAGTCGTTATATGCGCGTCATGTTTACCGCTCATCACAACATCGAATCAGCGCCTTGGCTGGGCCAGATCGCTATTATGGAAAAAGAACTCAACAGCTTGTTTTTGTGGAGTGATGATGCCTGGCCACTTGGTCCATATTGCGCCTCTCCTTTCGACGGGGTGTTCTGCACCTCCGATTGCGTGTGGCCCGGCGATGCCAATGCCGACGGCACGGCCGATCACCGCGACCTCACGGCGTTGGCGATTGGGCGGCACAACGGCGGGCCGGAGCGCCATTCGCCCCGCAATTGGGGACCTTACCATGCCGACAATTGGCCCCAAGTCATATTCGGCGATCTCAACCTCAAACACGCCGACTGCGACGGCAACGGCATGGTGGAAATGGAGGACTTCTTCGTTACCGAAATCAACTACGGCAAGCAGGTACCCGGTTATGTGCCCGTTTTTGAATATCCACAGGGTTCAGAGCTGCTGATCCTGCCCGCGCCCGGCTTCGATCTGGAAAACGTTCAACCCGGCAGTGTGGGCATTGTACACATTTCTTTAGACGCGCCGGCCCCTGTCCATACCCTCGCTTTTACAGTCGAATACGATCCCTTGTTTTTTAAGCCGATTGCGCCCGAAGACCTGGGTAATGCTGCATCGGCAACTCATTTTTTTCGGCATACAGGTCCGGGGCACATTGACGTGGCCTGGGCGGCAGAATGGGCGCAGGGTGTGATGGCAAACCCCGGTCCGTTGTTATCGTTGCCTTTGCGGGCATACGGCTTAGATGAATTTCCGGGGGAATTGCCGAGCCTCAGCACCGCGCTGCGCATTCGAAACCCGGTGGCCTTCGACCCCGATGGGCAATCGGTACCCATCGGCGCCACGCCGCGCAACATCCTGTTCACTGATGGCCCGCTGACCTCCGTTTCCGAGTCCTTCAGGCTCGTGGCACGCCTGTTTCCGAACCCTGCTCATGACGAGCTGACGGTAATACTGTCCGGCACGGAACGACGCAGTTTTACTTTGCACGATCTGGCCGGGCGCGTTGTGAGCGCGTCGCTCTTCCACGACGGCGATCAAGTGCGCATCCCCGTGGCCGGGCTGCGTTCCGGCTTGTACTTGTTGCGTATTGTGGGAGAGAAGGAGAGCGCCGTGTTGCGCTGGTGCAAGTTGTAGCATTTGCGCTTACCTTTGCCGCGAGTGTTTTCTTACTAATTCATAATGCGCATAGCACATACCCAAATCAGTGGCGGCCGCATCTGTTGGCGGCAATGGGGCACTGGCAAGTCCTTGCTCTTGTGCCTGCATGGGTTTGGCGACACGGGGGCACAGTTTGAGGCTTTGGCAAAGGCGCTTTCGCCGCATTTTTCCGTGATAGCGCCCGACTTGCCCTGGCACGGCGCTACGGAATGGGAAAAAGAATCCTTTGATGCGGGGGACGTGCAGGAAATGGTGGAAACGCTACTGGCGAAATCGGGGCAGGAGCGCTGCGTATTGTTGGGCCACAGTTGGGGCGGGCGGATCAGTCTGGCATCTTTGCCGCAGTTGGAAAGTAGGGTAGGGGCGGCCTATTTGGTTGCGCCGGGCGGGTTTGATGCCGGCTCGAAATGGGGCGGCGAAAAAATGCCGCATTTCATTCGCACTTCGTTGATTGACAGTGTTTCAAAAAATACGCTCCGCTGGATAAAAGGAGCGGAACATCTGGCTGCTGCCAAAATATTAAGCCCCTCGGTATTGCGGTTTTTCCAGTCGAGTTTGGAAACCCGGAAGCGACGGGACAGGCTGTTGGCCGTATGGAGAAATCTGCATCATTTTCCGGTGCGCCGCGCGCCGTTGCTGACAATGCGGATGCCCTTGGTGTTCATCGTCGGCGACAAAGACAAGTTGGTTTCGGCAGATGCTGTTTACCGATTCAGCAAAAGGCTCCCGCAAGCCCGATGCATCCGGTTGCCGGAGAGCGGGCACCGGCCCGATGCGGCGGTATTGGCCGATGCGATTTTGAATACCTATACAATGTGAAAAAATATCTCGCAAAGCCGCAAAGCCGCGAGGACAAGGTGTAGCTGCAAGCAAAGATATTCCACGCCAATTCCCCGCACTTTGCGTCTCTGCGCCTTTGCGAGCACCCCTACCGAGCGCTACCCAATCTTTTTTGCAAATTCAATAAAAAATGCCAGTGCCTCCGGGTTCTTCATGGCATCTACGCTGGCCGCTTTTTCGAGCGGGAAGCCAAGCAGAATTTTCTTCACCGGGGCTTCCATTTTTTTTCCGCTGATGGTGTAGGGAATGTCGGGTACGGCGATGATCTCATCGGGCACATGCCGGGGCGAAAAAGCGCTGCGCAGGCTCTGATTGATGTCTGTTTTTACAACCTCATCTAATGCGCAGGTGTCATTCATCACCACAAATAAAGGCATGTAGTGCCGTCCGCCCGGTAGTTCAAGATTGACGACTAAGCTGTCCTTCACGGCTTTCACTTTATTCACGGCCTGATATATTTCGCTGGTACCGATGCGTACACCCTGCCGGTTGAGGGTGGCATCGGAGCGGCCGAAGATGGAGAGTGTTCCCTGCCGGGAAATTTTTACCCAATCGCCGTGCCGCCACACGCCGGGGTACAGTTCAAAGTAGCTCGACAGGTACCGCGCGCCGTCGGGATCGTTCCAAAAAAACACCGGCATAGAAGGCATGGGCTGCGTAATGACCATTTCGCCCAACTCATCCTGCACCGGGCGGCCCGCATCATCGAAGGCATAGAGCGCGCAGCCCAAGGCCCGGCATTGTATTTCGCCGCGCGTGACGGGCACGAGCGGACAACCGCCCACAAAGGCCGTACACACATCGGTACCGCCGCTCATGGAGCAGAGCCACAAGTGGCTGCCGACGGCTTTATACACCCAATCGAACGACTCCGGCGGCAAAGGCGAACCGGTAGAACTCACGGTGCGCAGGCGCGAGAGATCGAATTTTTTGCCCGGTTCCAAACCCGCCTTTTCGCAGGCGATGAGAAATGGCGCGCTCGTGCCGAAATGATGAATGCCCGATTCGGCGGCAAATTCCCACAAGGTCTCTATGCCGGGATAGCCGGGACTGCCGTCGTACAACACAATGGTGGCGCCGGCGAGCAGGGATGCCTGCACGAAATTCCACATCATCCAACCGGTAGTGGAAAACCAAAAGAAGCGCTCGCCCGGATGTACGTCGTTGTGGAAATACAGGTATTTCAAGTGTTCCAGCAGCACGCCGCCCTGTGAGTGGGTGATCGCTTTGGGAAGCCCCGTGGTACCGGAGGAATACAATACCCAAATCGGATGCTCAAAAGGCACGGCTTCAAAGCGTAATTCAGCGCCGTGCTCTGAGGTGACGTTTTCCCAGGAAACGCCCAACGAGAATCGCCCGGCATCGGCATCGGCATTCAGAAAAGGCACGAGAATAAGTTTTTCCAGCGTGGGCAGTTGATCGCACAATTCCTGTACGGTATTCATTTTGTCGAAGGGCTTGCCGTTGTAGGAATAGCCGTCGGCGGCGATGAGGACTTTAGGTTCAATTTGTTGGAAGCGATCTACCACACTGCCGGCGCCGAAATCGGGCGAGCAACTCGACCACACCGCCCCGATGGAGCAGGCGGCGAGAAAAGCGATGCTGGCTTCGGGTATGTTGGGTAAAAATGCGCAAACCCGATCGCCGGGCTGCACGCCGAAGCGGCGCAGCGAGGCGGCGAGGGCGGCGGTTTTTTCTTTCAATTCGCGCCAGGAAATTTCAGTTGCCGGATGCCGTTCCGAACGAAACAGGATGGCCGGCCTATCGTCGCTGTATTGCCGGAAAATGTGCTCGGCATAATTGAGCCGGCTGCCCTTAAACCACTCCGTGTGCGGCATCGGATCTGCCGTCATGACCTCGGTGTAAGGCGCATGGCTGATGACTTCAAAATACTGCCAGATGCTCTCCCAAAATTGTGCCGGGCGCTCTACCGACCATTCCCACAATTCGGCATAATTGTAGAGCCTCAATTGGTAGTGGGTTTCCAACCAGTTTTGATATTTGCGCAGGTTGGTTTGCTGTATGAAGGTCGCATCGGGGCGCCAGAGGATGTCGGGTTGTTGCATGGTTTCGCTATGAATAATGAAATGCAAAATAAGGTATTTTGCGCTAATCCGAATCCGAACTTTTTACCTTTGCCTTCACACAAAACCGCCCACCGAATATGGCCACACAATACGTCAGCATGCGTCAGCTCCAATTTCTGTTGTACGAGGTACTCGACGCGCCCGCCCTGCAACGGTTTCCTTATTTTGAAGCCTACGATCGGGATGCCTTCGACATGGCGTTGGACGCGGCCCGCCAAATTGGGGATACGCACCTGTTTCCCTATTACCGGGTGATGGACAAAAACAAAGCATACTACGACAACGGCGAAGTGAAGGTGGATCCGTGTATTCGCAGAACGATGGAGGCCCTTGGGGAAGGCGGTTGGATCAGCGCCCCCGATAGCTTCGACTTTGGCGGGCAGCAAATGCCCATCACGCTCCTGAATGCCGGACTGATGATTTTTTATGCCGCCAATTCCAACGCCGCTACCCATGCTTTCCTCACACAGGGCGCGGCCAATCTCTTGCGGAGCTTCGGTTCAGAAACGCTTCAACATCAATTTATCCCCAACATGTATGCCGGCGTATGGCAGGGCACCATGGCACTCACCGAACCGCAAGCCGGCAGTTCGCTATCAGACATCACTACGTCTGCCCAACCCCATGCCGATGGGTATTATCTGTTAAAAGGGCAAAAAATATACATCAGCGGCGGCGATCACAATGGAGTGGACAACGTGGTACACCTCATGCTCGCCCGCATCGAAGGCGCTCCTGCGGGAGCTAAAGGCATCTCGTTGTTTGTGGTGCCGAAACTGCGCGAAGAGAACGGCGTCTGGGTGTCGAACGACGTGACGACCGCCGGCATCTATGGGAAAATGGGCCAAAAGGGCTATGTGGCCGCTCACCTGCAAATAGGCGAAAGCGACGATTGTCGGGGCTACTTAGTCGGGGAGCCGCACCGGGGCTTGTCGTACATGTTCCGGATGATGAACGAAGCGCGCATTGCTACGGGGTTGATGGCAGCGGCAACGGCTTCGGGCGCTTATTATGCTGCACTGGAATACACGCGGGAGCGGCCGCAGGGCCGGCATCCGTCCAACAAAGACCTCAGTCTGCCGCAGGTACTCATCATCGAACATGCCGATGTGCGGCGCATGTTGTTGTTTCAAAAAGCGGTGATCGAGGGCAGTTTTGCGCTGTTGTTGCAGTGCAGCTACTATGCCGATTTGGAAAAACACGCACAGGGTGAAGAGCGCCGCCGTGCGCACCTACTGTTGGAATTGCTCACGCCCATTGCCAAATCTTATCCTTCGGAAATGGGTACACTGGCCGTCAGTGCCGGAATGCAATGCCTCGGCGGCGCCGGCTATTGCGACGATTTTCCGCTGGAGCAGTACTACCGCGATATCCGGGTCAATTCCATTTACGAAGGCACCACCGGCATACATGGCATTGACCTGCTGGGCCGTAAGGTGATGATGGAAAACGGCGAGGCGGCAGCGCTGTTTGCACAGGAAATCAGCGATACCGTGACCCGAGCCATGCAGGTGGACGAACTGCGCGCTATGGCCATAGCGCTGGGCGACGCGGCGGGTAGTTTGCAAAAAATAACCTTACACCTCTTTCAGGTGGCTACTACCGAAAAAGCAGAGGTATTTTTGGCCGATGCGACGTTATATCTGGAGTACTTCGGCCATGTGACCATCGCCTGGCAATGGTTGAAGCAGGCCATTGCCGCGCACACCGGTCTGCATCAGGCGGAGGGCGCGAAAGAAAAGGTGTTTTACGAAAGTAAAATACTGACGGCACAGTACTTTATGGAGTACGAACTGCCCAAAACCAAAGGGCTGCATCAGCGCCTGCAAAGTTCTGAGCGCGTCACCATGAATATTGCCTCCCAACACTTCGACTGAAATGATTCACATACTTGACCTGCATTTTCAAGGCTCTGCCGATACCATTGCCGCTTTTCTGGTAGAAACTTCTGCCGGGCCGGTGTTGGTGGAAACGGGGCCGCATTCCACTTTGCCCGCATTGGAGCGCGGTATAGCGAAATTGGGCTACAGCCTCCGGGATGTGCGTCATATATTGCTTTCTCATATCCATTTGGACCATGCCGGGGCTGCCTGGGTTTTTGCCGGTATGGGCGCTACGGTATATGTGCATCCGGCCGGCGAGCGGCATTTGCTCAATCCGGAGAAGTTGTATCAATCGGCAAAAATGATTTATCAGGATGAAATGGAGATTTTGTGGGGCGATTTGCAACCCATTGCATCACAGTATATTGTGACGGCGGCTCATGGGGAAGTATTTCAAATTGGAGACACTGCCTTTACCGCCTGGCACACACCCGGCCATGCCGTACACCATATAGCCTGGCAATTGGGCGACAGCCTCTTCACCGGCGATGTGGGCGGGGTAAAAATCCATCGCGGCATGGTAGCGCCGCCCTGTCCTCCGCCCGACATCAACGTGGAGGAATGGCAGCAGTCGCTCGCGCTTATACGGTCTTTGCCGCTGAAGCGGCTCTATCTCACACACTATGGGGAGATTACCGAGATTGAAAATCACTTGAATGAGTTGGAAGAGCGCCTGTTGAGTTGGGCTGGATGGATGAAACCTTATTTTGAGGCAGGGGAAAGCGCAGAACTGATTACGCCCAAGTTTACGGCGTTTGTGATGGAACAACTTCGTCAAACAGCACTAACAGCAGAGGAAATAACGGCGTACGAAAAAGCAAATCCCGCCTGGATGAGCGTGGCGGGTTTGATGCGCTATTGGAAAAAGAAAAGCATAGCTCAATAAGAAGATGCGGGCAACAACCTGCGTGTAGCAGAGGCTACTTTTTTCACCAATTCTATATCGAGCAATAAAGAGCGGGTGGACTTCTCGCCGGAAATACCATCGTCCTTGGGCAACCCCTCCGATTTGTTTTCAATCACTACGGGGGAGTCAACGGTGGTTCGGGTGGCGAGATAGATGTAGCTCAAGAGGCTTGCAGAAGCAAGCAGCGCAATAACTGCAAAACGAGAGAAAGACTTTTTCATGACAGGTGTTTTGAATTTTATCCGCTTTTCGAGTTTGCAAATCTTACGGAATAACAACTAACTGCGTATTTTGGTCGTCGAAAAGCGCCTTTTCTTTGACAGAGACGCCTGAAAGGACGTCTCGCGTTGGGAAGGGTTGCATGAAAATTGCAAAAATATGCCAGAATTTTTAACGCCCGCGACCGCTGAGGATTTGGAAAACAGTTTCCAGCAACTCAAGCCGTACATGAATCCGACGA
Organism: Saprospiraceae bacterium; assembly: GCA_019638385.1. GTDB lineage: Bacteria > Bacteroidota > Bacteroidia > Chitinophagales > Saprospiraceae > UBA2329. The sequence continues at coordinate 38,278 of JAHBTW010000025.1, forward strand.
TGGCGCACTATGAGAGCGCCCGATGCCTGTTTTGCTACGATGCGCCCTGCGTAAAGGCTTGCCCGACCGGCATTGACATCCCTTTGTTCATCCGGCAAATTCATACCCACAATACGGAGGGCGCCGCCCGAACGATTTACGACTCCAATTACTTCGGCAATGTGTGCGGTAAAGTGTGCCCCACGGAAGTGCTCTGTGAAGGCGCTTGTGTGTATAACCATCAGAATGTCAAACCCATTGAAATAGGCCGGCTGCAAAGCTACGCTACCTCGCAGGTCATTGAGAACAAATCGAAACTGTACGAACTCGCCGCTCCCAACGGCAAAAAAGTAGCCGTCGTGGGCGCCGGTCCGGCCGGTATTGCCTGTGCCTGCGAGTTGAGGTTACTGGGCTACGAAGTGGATGTGTTTGAAGCAAAAGAACAACCCTCCGGGTTGGCGCTGTACGGTTGCGCACCTTATAAAGTAAACAACGAGGACGTACTGAACGAAGTGGATTGGTTGCAGGATCAATTTGGCTTCCGGCTGCATCTGAACCGCCCGGTGCAAACTGCAGATCAGTGGAAAAAATTAGAAAACGATTATGACGCCGTTTTTCTCGGCATTGGATTGGGCCATACGCAGGCAGCTCATATTCCGGGTGAACAACTTGAGAACGTCGTCGGTGCAACGGAGTATATCGCTCAGATAAAGTTGACCCCCTTGAATACCCGCATTGGGAAAAAAGTAGTGGTAATCGGCGGCGGCAATACGGCTATGGATGCTGCCTCCGAATCGGCTCGCATGGGCGCAGAGGAAGTGGTACTCGCCTATCGGCGCTCGAAAGAGGAGATGAAAGCTTATGAGTTTGAGTATGAACTCGCCAAGTCGGTCGGCGTGAAGGGCTTGTTCAATGTAGCGCCGGTGACCATCCTCGGAGAAGACCGGGTGGAAGGCATTCGATTAGCGAAGACCCGCCTCGAAGACGGGCGTCTGCAAACACTTGCGGGAACGGAATTTGACATTCCCTGCGACACGGTCATTCTTGCTACCGGGCAGGAAAAAATGACTGCACTGCTCTCTCAAATCGGAGGTATTGATACAGACCGACAAGGCCGCATCGCAACAGACCCGCGTACCTTTCAAACCATGCATCCGAAATACTTTGCCGGAGGAGATGTTGTAAACGGCGGCGCAGAGGTGGTCAATGCCGCTGCGGAAGGGAAGGCTGCCGCAAAAGGAATTCATGCTTTTTTACACCATACTTAAACCAATATTTATATGCTGATTCACCTTGAAAACGTTCCTCGCTTTTATAAAAACTATGTAAAACAAGTGGAGGAAACCGACGTGTTGCAAGCGTTGCAAACATCGGGCGAGCACACCATGAAGGTAGTTGCCTCCATCACCGAAGCACAGCAAGACCACCGCTATGCAGAAGGCAAATGGAGCATCCGCGAACTGCTTTGCCACCTGATAGATGCCGAACGCATCTTTGCCTATCGCGCGCTGCGCTTTGCGCGCAATGACCAAACGGCTTTGCCTGGGTGGGATGAAAACGATTATGCCCCCTTGGCCAATGCCGGCGGCAGGAGCTTGTCGCAAATTGCCGGCGAAATGCAGCGCCTGCGCCTGTCCACTATTGACCTTTTTGAAGGTTTTACGGAAGAAATGTTGTGGTGCAAGGGCTTTGCCAACAACACTGAAATATCCGTTATGGCACTGGGCTTCGTCATTGCCGGCCACGAGACGCACCACCGCAAAATCCTGTTGGAGCGCTATCTAACTACGGGGTAACGACCATTTTATCTTCATCCATAAATTCAAACCATGCCAGACCTAACCGCCAATCTTGCAGGAATCAAATCGCCCAACCCATTTTGGCTCGCCTCGGCGCCGCCTACCAATTCAGGCTATCAGGTAATGAAGGCATTTGATGCCGGTTGGGGTGGCGCTGTATGGAAAACGCTCGGCATCCCGGTCATCAATGTATCAAGCCGATACGGCGCCATCAACTATCGCAGCAATCGGATGGTGGGGTTCAACAACATAGAGTTGATTTCCGACCGGCCGCTCTCCGAGAACTTGCGCGAAATAGAGGAGGTAAAGAAATACTTTCCCGATCACGCGCTTGTGGCTTCACTGATGGTGGAAACAAGAGAGGAGTGGCGCCAAATTGTAAAAGATGTAGAAAACGCCGGCGTTGACGGCATTGAACTCAACTTCGGCTGCCCGCACGGCATGTGCGAACGCGGTATGGGTTCGGCGGTAGGGCAGGAACCGGAAATCCTCCAATTGATCACCTCCTGGGTAATGGAAGTGGCTACCGTACCCGTCATTGTTAAACTGACGCCCAACATCAGCGATATTACAGACCCGGCAGTAGCGGCTGCGCAAGGCGGCGCCGATGCCATTTCGCTTATCAATACCATTCAGAGTATTGTGGGGGTTGACTTAGACAATTTTGTTCCTTACCCCACCGTGGCGGGAAAAAGCACCAACGGCGGCTACTGCGGCCCTGCCGTGAAACCCATTGCACTGAACATGGTGAAAAATTGCGCACAGCACCCCGGTGTGGGCATCCCCATTTCGGCTATCGGCGGCATTGAAAACTGGCGCGATGCTGCCGAATATCTCTTGCTCGGCGCAAGTAACGTGCAGGTATGCACTGCGGTGATGCACTACGGATTCGGGATCATCCGGGAAATGCTGCCCGGCTTGGAGGGTTACATGCGCGACAAGGGATTCGACCGATTAGACGATTTCATCGGAAAGGCGCTGCCGAATGTCACAACCTGGGAACATCTCAACCTGCACTATGATGTAAAAGCCCACATCAACCCGGACAAGTGCATCCAATGTCAATTGTGCTACACGGCCTGCGAGGATGGAGCGCATCAGGCCATCGGCTTGCCGCAAAACGGCAGCCGCATACCTTATATAATAGAGGAGAATTGTGTGGGCTGCAATCTCTGTTCGCTGGTATGTCCGGTGGAAAACTGTATCACTATGGTGCAAAAAGACGACGGCAGCCGCAACGAAAACTGGAAGGACTTTGTGGCTGCGGGTAAAGCGCCGGATTCTTTCGACGATGAGCGGGCCGGCGGTTTGGGCCATTGGGTGCCGGAGCCGGCATCAGCGCTGAAGTGAACCAAATCCGGAGGAAACGGTTTCCTGAAAAATTTGCCTGTACATGAACTACTTTGAATTTTTCAACCTCCCCGTTCGATTCCTCATAGATGAAGATGCCCTTCGCAAAGCCTTTTATGCCAATAGTAAAAAGTATCACCCCGATTTTTTTACATTGGATACGGAGGAGAAACAGGCAGAAATTCTCGAACTGTCAACGCTCAACAATCAGGCATACAATACTTTATCGGATTTCGACAAGCGGATGAAATACATTCTCGACCTCAAAAATGTGCTGGCCGAGGAAGGTCAGAATCAACTTCCGCAAGATTTTTTGGGGGAAATGATGGACATCAATGAGGCCCTCATGGAACTGGAATTCGATTTCGAGCAGGAGCAATTTGAGTCTATACAACAGGACCTCGATGCTTTGGAGCAATCCATATATGAGGCGGTTCGGCCTTTGTTAGAGGGCTATGAAGATAAACCGGAACTGGATGCCGGCCTGGTTCGGTTGAAAGAATATTATTTAAAAAAACGCTACCTATTGCGCATCAGAGAAAATCTCTCTAAATTTGCGTCGCTCTAAAAGGAGGGCACTAAAAAACACTTGCCGAAGTGGCGGAATGGTAGACGCGCACGACTCAAAATCGTGTACCAATGGTGTGTGGGTTCGAGTCCCACCTTCGGTACAAGTTAGTTCAAAAGGTGGGATCCCGCAGGATGCGGGAAGTCCTACCTTCGGTACTGTAGGGATGGTATCCTTTCAAAGGATACCATCCCTACAATCCCTGTAATCCATCCGCCGAAGTGGCGAAACTGGCAGACGCGCACGTTTCAGGGGCGTGTTCCCGCAAGGGAGTGCGGGTTCGACCCCCGCCTTCGGCACTGCCTCAGAAAAGCCTCCGGATCATATCCGGGGGCTTTTTCTTTTTTAACTTAGCTCCTCAATTTTCTCTTGCAGCCAATTCAAGCTGGCCACATTGCCGGTGGTAGCAATTTCCTCCTTCAGCTTCTGCAAAGCCTTGTCGTCGCCGGGCATGATGCGGGTGAGTTTTTTGGTAAATTTGATGAGGTTTTTATAGTTCTCTTTTCTGTCTTTCGGTATATTGTTCTGCCGGTTGATGTAGGTGCGAAGGCTGTCGAAAAGTGAATACAGGGGCTCCAGTTCGTCGGTTTCATAATAAGTGGTCAGGAGCATGATTTTTGAGTTGAGGTTATAGGACACATCTTCGTATTCCACGTTGCGCAATTGCTCAATGACCTTGTCGTATTTTTTTTGGTAAAAGTATAGCTGGGCCAAATTATAGGTAACAGCATTTTCCCGGTATGCTTCCGGTATTTTTCGGCTGTAGGTCATGATGAAGTTTTCCGTCCAATCGTATCGGCCCAAGCGATTGGCAATCACGACAATATTCCGGAAAGTCCAGGGAGAAAGCTCGTCATTGACAAATATTATTTCTTTGTTAATGAGGTCATTGTAAAGGTCAAAAAGTTCTTCATTGAACTGAAGATTGCCGTGGTTGATCTGTCGGATACAATAATTGATTGCCGAATAATATATGGTAAGTGCTTCGTCTTTGGGAAACATAAGGCCGTACTGATCGAGCAATTCTTTGAGCTTAAAATAATGTTCAAACTTATCCTGCTCGGAAACGGTGCGGAAAATTTGAAAATAAACGGCAACGGAAGGCGTATCCCGGTAGTCATTGTGACGGAGGTGTTCGACGATTTCGTCAATGAGTTTCACCTTGTATTCTTGCGAAACAAAATGTTGTTGGGTGAGCACAGAGGAGTAAATCCTCAATTTTTCCGCCAGATAGAAGGCGTCCAAGTTGTTGGCTATTTCTTCCACATTGGTGCGCTCGCCCCTTTTGGTTTCATACTCCATCATGTAGTAGTAATTCAGCTCGATGAGGTACTGCTGCAGATGGTGCTGCGCATGGCGAAAGGGCTGATCCTGTGAGAGTCGTCGGGCCGTTTTCATGGTACTGTTGTACAACTTTTCCATCTTCTTTTTGCCGACGGCCAGGATGAGATCGGAAGCCTGTTGGACCGGGTTGGATTCATAGATTTGCTGGCACAAAAAACCCTCTACCAACTTCAGGAGGTCCGAATAATATTTGCGAAAACGGACATCGTCGTAGGGAGGGGGGAGCATCAACAATTTCCACACGTTTTCTCTTTCAAAATCCTTGTTTTTTTCACTGTTCACATCGGTTGCCAGCAGTTCGAAAAGAGCCACAAGGGTTTGATTTTTATTGAAATAAGGAGACTGCAAATACTTGCGCAAGCGATTCTGTTCATACTTGTCAAAATGTTCTAAAATTGAATACAATTTGGTGTTGCGCATTTGAACTATTTTTTAGTAACTTGCGCCAAATTTAGCGCATACTTGAGAGAACTTTTTTACCACGCAATGAAGAAAATCCACGAACCATGAATGTGTCTTTACAAAAGATTCTTTATCAATTACTTATACTGGCAGTGCCGCTCTTGGTTAGCGGCCAGACGAGTATTCTGCTCGAAACCATAGAAGGGCTTCCGGTCGAGTATAATTTCACTTCCTCGCCCATGCCGCCCGGAACTTCCGTGGCGCCCACCCACGGAACGCATACTTTGGTCGCTTCTGGTGCTCTCAACAACTACTTGCTCACTTACACGCCGAACGACGGTTTCATCGGTCAGGATTTTATTCGCCTTACCCGCTGGACCTGCCCCATTATTTCCCAATGTTTTCAGTACTTAGACGTTTACATCACGGTAGTACCGGCACAAGTAAGAGCTTACCAGGACAATGTAGTAACAAATATCAATACGCCCGTAACAATCAATGTACTGAGTAATGATTACAGTAGCAGAGGCATACTGGTACTCAACAGTATTTCCTCGGCTAACAATGGTGCTGCGAGTTTCACTCAGGGCGCTTCAAGCATCGTATTTACGCCTGCGCCCGATTTTGAAGGGGTTGCGTTTTTAAACTACATCGTGTGTGATGATGAAAACAACTGCGACAACGGCAATGTGAGTATTCACGTTAGAGGCATCTCTCCTCCGGCCACCGATACGGTGCATATCTTTACACACAAAAACACCGCGCAGGTGGTGCTCATACCGCCCGGATTCCAGCGCATCTCCGGTCCGGGCTCCGGAACCTATACCGATGCCGGGACAGAATTGCCGGAATACAAACCAAACAATAATTTTACAGGGTTTGATTATATCACCTACTCGGACGGCGCCCGGCAGATTGTAGCTCAGATTCGCGTCCTGAACACGAATTTCAATCAGTTTGCTAAAGACGATGTAGCCTACACTACTCCCGGCGTTTCTGTGGAGTTCAATGTGTTGGAAAATGACGCTTTCGGCACTTCCGCCATTATGTTTTCCATCGTGCAGCAGCCGGCGAACGGAACGCTGGTGGTCGGTCCCGAAAATGGATTAGTTGTATATATTCCCAATGCGGGCTTTTCCGGTACGGATAAATTCAAGTACTCCTCTCGTCGGCCTTTCGGCGCGGGTAATCTGGAAACGGCTACCGCCACGGTTTATGTGAGCAATTTTGAGCCCTCCTCCGCAACCTACTACATGAATACGCCCAAGGCGACGCCTTTGGTCATCGGCAACAATGTACCTGTTCCCAATTTTCAGTTCACGGTGATAGATAACCCCGATTTCGGTCAGGTACTCATTCTTCCGGGAGCCGTTGATACGATCATTTATGGAAGGCAAATTCAGGGGTACAACATGGTGATTTATGTGCCCAATAGTGACGCGACCGACGAATCGGATGAATTTGAATTGGTCTATTGCGTTACTGCTAATGCCTCCGGCGCCGGCTGTAGCTTTACGCGAACGGTAAAGATTGAAATCGAAATCCTCGACATCGGGACAGGTGATGAGCCGATGTGTTTCGGAGATTGCATCTGGACGGGCGATACGAATTTCGACGGCGTTGTCAATATGGAAGATTTACTGCCCATCGGTTGGTATATGGGAGAAGCCGGCATTCCACGCGCCGACAATAATCCCGCTCTCTGGTATGGCAAGTACGCCAATAACTGGGACAATCCCTTTGCTGACTTCTATGTTGATTTGAAGCATTTGGATGCTGACGGAAATGGCTATGTCTCTGCGCATGATACGGCTGCCATTCATAACTTCTACGGCCGGACGCACGCGATCGTTGCCAATAAAGCTCCGCAGTCTGAATACACCATCAACCTGACCGGGAATCTTTTTGCCGGACCGGGCGATGTGGTGGAACTAAACATGATTCTCGGATCAACAGACCAACCGGCACTCAATGTGTATGGCCTTACTTTTCCGTTTGCCTATTATCCCGGGCTTTTCGTTCCGGAGAGTGTTCAGGTTGAATTCTCACACCGCAGTTGGTTAGCCTACAATTCTCCAATCCTTTTTATGAACCGCAACGACATGGGCGGGCTGCTGGAAACCGGATTCACCCGTACCACCGGAGTTTCTGCGAGTGGTCACGGCGTAATCGGTACAGTGCGCCTGATCATTGAAGATGACCTCACCGGCATCCGCCAGAGTGATGAAATGCTATCGGTGGAAGTCGGCGGAGGTACCTCTACCATGATGAACGCCGCAGGGCAGACAGTCGGCGTTGAAATCGGCAAGGCGAACATCCGAATCCGTTATCACAACGTGGAAGAACCGCTGACACCCGATGATTTGAAAGTATGGCCCAACCCCGTCGGTGATTACCTCAATGTACACCTCAACGGAGGTAAGGATTTCAGCCGGATTGTGGTGTACAACCTCATGGGGCAGATGGTGTATAACACCGGCAACATGCAGGCCCGCAATGCCCAAATCGGCGTGGGGCATCTTCCCAATGGTATATATGTACTCAGCGTACAAACGCCCGACGGACCGGTCAACAAAAAAATTGAAGTAATCAAAAAATAGTTACTTCATATACAAACTTTCACACTATATTAGCGGCTGCAATCGTTTAAGGGCTGCAAAACAACAATCGGATTTTCTTTTTTTTCATATTCGTGGAATTATAATCATTGCTAGTAAGTCGCATCATTTTGGTGCGACTTCTTTTTTTATAGCAATCTCGTCACTCCATTATATATAGCAGCCGGCAGGGCGCGTATTCCGCTTCTACCCTGACGCGATGGGCTGATGTCACTCGCTCTTCTTTTTCGCTGTTGCACACCATTATATAAGTGCCTTTTTGGAAACCCGTTTCGGGGTAATAAACAGCGACCGAAATATCGTAACCGCTTTTGTCATTCAGCAACCTCGCCGTGAAACCGACCTGTCCGTTGTATTCGTAACAATATACCGTGTATTGTTTTAAATCGGGGCGCTCCGCTTTTAATTTGCGTATGAAAGGTTGGTAATACTCTTCGGAGGAAGCTGGGGCAGCGGTGGAAAAGGTTTTTATCCCTTGAAAATAAACGGTTGCGAAAACAAGCAGTAGCGCAGCGATCGCTATGCCTTGCTTTAGCGGCGTGGTTTTCCATTGAGATACCAACGCTGCGACCGCGCTGCCGGCCATGAGTGCAGCCACCGGATACAGAGGGGCATCGTACCAGGATAACTTTGTGGTGGAAAATGTAATCAGCAAAAAATGACAGAGGAAGCTCAACCAAAGTAGCATGCCGAAGTTCCTAAATGCCTGTGATGAAGTCTTGACGGTAAGGTACAAATGCAGCGGGAGTAGGAAGAACCACGGAAAGAACCGCTTGTCGAAGAACTCGCCGAGGTAGTAGTTCCAGGCCAGTTGATGTCCATCCTGCACCTTGACATAGCGCCCCAACACCGTATCCGATTCATACTGCCAAAAACCCGGGAAAGCGCTTTCCATCCGAAGATAATACAAGCCGATGCCCGCAGCGACTGCGGTTGCTACGATCCAGGTAAACGGGTCGCGCAACAGCACGGCCAATTTGCCATTGAGCAAAAGGAACAGCAAAAATGCCGGGCAAAAAGCGAACGCAAAAAAGCTCTTGGTCAGGAACCCCAAAAACAAGCTGAGGCCGAGCAAGGCGATATACAGGCGTTGCCGGGGCCGGTCTGCTGTTTGGGCAAGGAAAAAACAGGAAAAAAGTCCCCCCGTCATCAGGAGGAGCAGTATGGCATCGTGATCGCCGGTGCGGGCCACATGGTCGCGCAGGAATCCGGGCGATGCAATCAAAATCAAGCCGGCAACCACTCCGGCGGCGGTGTTTCGGATGGCCCGGTTGCCGAGTATAAAAACCAAGGCCGGCAACAATGAAGAAAAAACGGCCACCGGCAAACGCAGCGCCCATTCGGAATACCCAAACCAGCGGAAGGATAGTGCCTGAAACCAGGTGCCGAACGGCGGTTTGAGATTGCGGTAAAAAGTGATGCCCGGAAAGTAATCAAAGTTGGAGAGGAAGGCCCCCTTTTCAGCCATGTAGTAGGCCCGCATGGCAAACAGCGATTCGTCCCACAGGCGGAGAGGGGCGTCTCCAAGCCGGTAAAATAATGGGAATATTGCCATGCCGAAACATAGAATAACCAAGCCCCGCCGGAGAAAAACTTTTTTTGAAAGCATCAATATCCGATTGTGGCGATGAAATTACGCAAACCTGAAAAACTAAACCCCACCTATGGGGCGTTATGTGTCTGCTTTTTCTGATACGCCGGCCACACAGCGCCGTTTTTGAGCAACTGTTTCACTTCTTTCTCGCCGTGCTTTAGCGGTTTGCACTAAGCATTTACCGGATAATTTCTACTTTTGAACAAACTACTTTGCTCATGCGATTTTCCTTTACCCACGCAGTCTTTTTTCCTCTCGTCTTTTTTATTTCCTCACTTTTTTCTTTAGCGGGAGCACAGGTCCAGGTACAGGTCACCATCAACAGCGGCGCCTCTACTACTACCTGCACCGATATATTCTTTTCGCCCGACCCTATGTGGCGCGTCAATATCGAAAACAACGGTTGGGCGACTTACCCGCGCATAGGCAACTGTTTCACCGCATTGCCCAATGTGCAATACACCGCCGACTATGATTGCCCCGCCGACGTGCCGGCCCAATTGCAGTTGTGTTATCGGGCTTTTGAAAACGACGGACTGCCGTTCACTTGCCAAATCGTAGAAGATTGCAGTGAAACCATTTGCGAGATGTTTACCATACCTGCTTCCGGCAGCGCCGATTATACGCTCAGCCTGCCGGGAGGATTGAGTTCCGGCGGTAGCGTCAATTTTACCGTTACCACTACGCTGTCCCCAACCGTTGCTTATGACAATATATGTACGCCGATTGATTTGGGAACGCTCAGCTTCGGCCAAACATTGGGCGATGCAAACCTCGGCCTCTATCACAACCGCTGTGCCACCTCGCTCAATGAGCCTAACCCATTAGCCAATATGCCCGGTTGGAATAACGAATACGGCGTGTGGTTTACCTTCACTACCGACGACAATCCCAGTTCGTTGATCATTCTGGAAGCCCGCGACGACCCCGAGAATAGCGGAGACAACATGGACACCCAAATCGCGGTATATACCTCCTCCGACAACACCTGCACCGGAACGATGAGCTTCGTGCGCGCCGTAGCCGATTGGAGCAGCTCCGATAGCCGCCTTGATCTGTGGTGTCCGCTTCCCAATACTACCTACTTCGTTCTTCTTGACGGCGATTTTATTGTGCCGGACGGCTATCAGGGCGTATTCGGATTTCAGGTCACGAGCGTGGGTGTGGAAGAAGCAGCCGATGAAGCCTGCGATGCAGAAGACTTGGGCGAGGTGCCGGTCGGAGGTATGGTGAGCACACCTGCTCAACGCGCCAATTTCTGTGCCACGAATGTAAGCGACCCTTTTGTGCCGGCTTTTTCGGTACAAACTTCCGTATGGTTCCGGTTTGTAGCGCCGCCCTCCGGCCATGTTATCATTGACGGCATCAGCGATACGCAAATCGCTCCATGGGCTATTCAGTTGGCATTGTTTGCTTCAAGCGACGGGACCTGCGCCGGTACCTTACTACACGTTGCGAGCCGGTTCGACGGCAGCGCCAATGATGAGCGCCTGCAAGTGAGTTGCCTCTATCCCGGTGAACCCTACTGGGTTATGTTTGATGGATTCGGCGCCGGCGGCCGGGGCATTTTTTCACTCAGCATACAAGATGCGGGCGATATAACCCCGGTGACCGACCAGGATGTGACGATATGCACCGGAGCGAGTTTTGCCGTAGGCTCTTCTGTTTACACCCAATCCGGCAGTTATACAGACCGCATACAGCTTTTTGCCGGCTGCGATAGCATCATCAACACCACATTAACGGTACTACCGCCCATTAATCTGGCCCTCACACAGGTATTGCCCGCTTTCGGCTTGGGATCCAACAACGGCATTGCCACCGCTACGGCGAGCGGCGGTACGGGTAATTTTACTTACCAATGGTGCAACGGCGAAACGGGTAGCCAGGCACTATCCTTGCCCGGCGATCAGACCTGTAGCGTAACGGTAACAGACGGTTTCGGCTGTACGCAGGTTGAAAGTGTTTTTATTCAACAAGTTTTGCCGTTGCAGCCGGTTTCGGTTGGAAGCACCCTGTTGTGTGCAGGCGATGCCAACGGATTCATCACCTTCTCGGTAAATGAGGGGTATGCCCCTTATCAATACAACTGGCAAAGAATCGGTGGAGGCCCCAGCGGTACCGGTGTTATCAATGCTGAAGGGCAGGAGGTTATCATCACCGGGTTGAGCGCCGGCTCCTATACCATAACGGTGTCCGACATTTTTGCTCAAAATACTACTACTGCCGTCATTTCGGAACCGCCCGTCTTAGTCGTGGCAATCAACAGTATAGACAGCGCCTCCTGTTTCAGCTTCTGCGACGGCGCGGTGGAGATTGCGGCATCGGGCGGTACCGGGGCTTATTCGTATGGTTGGAGCGGTCCGCAGCCGTCCGGACCGTCCATCGCCGGTTTGTGCGCGGGCGCCTATCAGTTCAGCGTGACGGATGCCAATAATTGTCTTACCACCCAAACGATCAACATCGGCGAACCGGAAGAATTCATTGCCACTGCAAGCGTGGTGCAGCCGGTTTCCTGTTTTGGCGGCAACGACGGGCAAGCTACCGTCACGACCAACGGCACGCCTCAATCATACATCTGGAGCAATGGAGATGCTACCGCCCTGGCCGGCCAACTTTTCACCGGCTTTTATGATGTCACGGTTACGAATTTTGACGGTTGTACGGCCGTCACCAGCATATTTATACCGCAGCCGCCCTCAGCCGTTACGGTTGTGATTGAACAAGACCGGGCGGTGAGTTGCTTCGGCGCGGGCGATGCCATACTGGCCGCGCGGCCCGGTGGTCCGGGAACAAGTTTTACTTACTTGTGGAACAACGGAACGTTCGAACAGCAAAATACCGGTCTGGCAGCCGGAATGTACAGCGTAACGGCTACCAATGAAAACGGCTGCGCTGCATCGGCGGAATACCTGCTGGGGCAGCCCGATCCCATTACGGCTACGCTGGAAATAGAGCACGTCAATTGCCGCAACATCGCCGAAGGCGGCGCCATTTTCGTTGAAAATGTGAGCGGCGGTACCGGCGCCTATTCTTACTCCATAGACGGCGCCGGGTTCGGATCAGCGCCGCTTTTCACCGGCTTGCAGCCGGGCAGCTTAACGCTGAGCATTCGCGACACGGAAGGTTGTACCTATACGTTCCCTGCCGTAGTAAATGCTCCTCCCGTGCTGACGGTTACGCTCGGTGATGACCTGTTGCTTCCGCTCGGCGATTCGGTCGCCTTGCGGGCAGAAACCAACAGCCCCGGTCCGATTTTCACCTGGAGCGCCTCCGAAGGCGATGATCCGCTGCCCGGCCAAATTGCTGTGGTGAAACCCGTCTATACGACCGCTTACACTGTTACGGTGTTTGACACGATCTCGTTTTGCTCGGTTTCGGATGTGATTTTGGTCACGGTGGATAAAACGCGCCGGGTATTTGTACCCAATGCTTTTAGTCCGAACGATGACGGAATCAACGACCGGTTTTATGTTTTCAGCGGCGCAGATGTACACACCATAAGGCAGTTTCGGATATTTGATCGGCGCGGTTCTTTGTTGTTTCAAACCAACGACGGGCAACCCAACGACCCCAACAGCGGCTGGGACGGCGCCTTCAAAGGCCAACTGATGCAGACCGGTGTATATGTGTGGTTTGCAGAAATAGAGTTTCAGGACGGCTTGCGGGAGATATTTAAAGGAGATGTGACGCTGATGCGATGAGCATAATCGCTCCTTTTTTGTTTCCTGCTGAGAAACCGCATTTTCAATATGAAAAAACTGCTCATCACAGGATTGCTGGCTTTTGTCTATGCCTGTGCCGCCTACAAAGGCGTACCTTCGGCATTGACCGACCGCCCCGAATGGAAAACGCTCCCGTTGCCGGCCACGCCGCAGCAATTGGACGGCGACCCGGAAGCCGGATTGGCATTCCTGATCTACGGCAACTACCTCGGCACGGGCCTGCCCTGGCGCATAGTGGAAAAGCGATTTACCAAAAAGGTAAATGACACCCTCTGGCAGCGCAACGGCCCCAATGCCCATGCGCCCTATCTGATGAATGTATTTGAAGCGGCCAACGGCGTACCCGTTCTCAACGGCAACTGCTTCACCTGCCACGCCGGCGCCATACAGGGGCAGTTGATCCCCGGCCTGGGCAATAGCTTTTCCGACTACCGCCGCAGTTTCAAACCTTTAGCCGACATGACGGCGTTGGGCGTGAGTCTGCGCTTCGGCAAGCGCTCGCCCGAATGGGAAGCCTTTGAAGATTTCGGGCGCTATTTTCGCAAAATGTCGCCCCACATCCGCACCGGTCAGCCCGGCGCCAATCCGGCCTTCCGCCTGGCCGAAGCCTGTATGATGCACCGCAACGCCGGAGACCTCAGCTATTCCAAAGAGCCGCTGTACGACATCTCGCCATACCCCGTTGCCACAGATGTGCCGCCGCTGTGGAATGTGAAGAAAAAGAATGCGCTCTATTATGACGGCATCGGTCGGGGCGATTTCACCAAACTCATCTTTCAGGCATCCGTGCTCGGCATTACGGACAGCACGGCTGCGCGACAGGCCGTCACGGGGTTCAAGGATGTGTTGGCCTGGCTGCACGCTTTAGAGCCGCCGAAGTATCCTCGTGAGATTGACCCGGCATCGGCTGCGCAGGGGCGGTTGATTTTTGAGGCGAAATGCAGCCGTTGTCATGGTACTTATGGCGACAATCCAAGCTACCCCAACAAGGTCGTTTCATTGGATGTGGTAAAAACCGATCCCGTGTATGTCAATTACATTCATCAATCCGGCATCACGCAGTGGTACAACAGCAGTTGGTTTGCCCAAAGCGAGCCGCGTTCCTGGTTTGAGCCGCTGCCGGGCTACATCGCGCCGCCCTTGGATGGCTTGTGGGCTACTGCGCCCTACCTGCACAACGGTTCCGTGCCCACCCTCGAAGCCTTGCTCAACAGTCCGACCCGGCCCCTGCGCTGGCAGCGCAGCGGCGATAGCAACGATTACGATTGGGAAAACGTGGGCTGGAAATACACCGATGCCAAAAAAGCCAAAAAGAAAGGTTGGGTGTATGATACGACCCTGCCCGGCTACGGCAATCAGGGGCACACCTTTGGGGACGATCTCAGCCGGGAAGAGCGCAAAGCCCTGATCGAGTATTTGAAAACGCTGTAGAGAAGCCTATCTTTGCCGTCCTGTGTGCGCAGGGTCACCAAATGCGCCGCTGAAAAGGCCGACTTTTGCCGCAAATATTTTTTATGCATCACTTCGTAACAGAACCTGCACCGACGACCGTGGATCACAACATCATTACAATCAACATCATAGACCGGGAAGGCAATGAAAGCCGATACGAGGCGCCCACCGACATGAACATGAACCTCATGGAGGTGTGTAAAGCCCACGAACTCCCCGTGAAAGGCACCTGCGGCGGTATGGCGCTCTGTTCTTCCTGCCATATATATATACAGAGCGATCACGAACTTCCCGAAATGAGCGCCGACGAAGAAGCCCAACTCGATCAGGCTTTTTTTGTAAAATCCAATTCCCGCCTCGGTTGCCAAATTCACATCACCAACGATATGGATGGCATGACCGTAGCGTTGGCGCCGGAATCGGAGTAGAGGGAACGAGTTCCTCAACCTTATCCTGTCTCGTATCTTTTGTAGTGAAAAGTGGGCTTGCTTAAGCCTTATATTCTGGCATATGGATTGAAATACTGTTGTGGGATTGGCCTGAAAGACAAACATTCATTGAGGCTGTCTCAATACACACTTTGACTCCAGATGTACAGAATTATTTTTGAAACACATAGAGACATAGACAAAACCCCTATGTGCCTATGTCTCTATGTGTTTAAATAAAAAATGGCATGGTTGCTGTCAAATTTACTTTTGATTTAGTCCCTCGGACTATCACTTCCCATGACATACAATTCAGTATATTTTAATGCACAATGGCACAAGTGTAATCGCATCTACAACGTTAAGCGCACCCGGCTATGGGCCTCGCTATTTTACGGGACAGGATAAGGTTTCTTACCCCACGCTGTGTTCCTTCATGGCGCTTTCCAATTCGGGCAGTACCGAGGCGTCTTCAATGGTGGAAGGCGGGGCAAAGGTCTTGCCGTCGGCCATGTTGCGCATGATCTTGCGGAGTATTTTGCCGGAGCGCGTTTTGGGCAGGCGTTTCACCAAAACGGCCTGTTTGAAAAAAGCAACCGGCCCCACCTTTTCGCGTACTAAGGCTACCAACTCGCGCTCCAACTGTTCTTCGTTTATATGTATGCCGGCTTTCAGCACGACGAACCCCATCGGTACTTCGCCTTTGATATTGTCTTGTACGCCGATGACGGCACATTCTGCCACGGCCGGGTGAGCGGCTACCACTTCCTCCATGGCGGCAGTGGAGAGCCGGTGTCCGGCTACATTGATGATATCGTCTATGCGGCCGGTGATATACACATACCCGTCATCGTCGGTATAGCCGCCATCGCCGGAGAAGAAATAGCCGGGGTGCGGTTCTAAATAAGATTGTTTGAACCGGGCGGTGTCATTCCAGAGGTTGGGCAGGTTGCCCGGCGGCAGGGGCATTTTTACCACCACAATGCCTTCTTCGTTGGGCGGCAGACGGTGGCCGTTGGGGTCAACTACCTGAATATCAAACCCGCATACCGGCTTTGTGACGGAACCCGGTTTCACCGGCAGCAGTTCCATGCCCACAGAATTGGCCAGCATCGGCCAGCCCGACTCGGTTTGCCACCAGTGGTCTATGACCGGAATGCCGAGCAGGTTTTGCGACCATTCGAGCGTAGCCACATCGCAGCGCTCCCCGGCGAGAAACAGGTAGCGGAGACTGCTCAGGTCGTATTGCTGCCGCAAAATGCCTTCCGGGTCTTCCTTCTTCACGGCCCGGATTGAAATACCGGTCGGTGTCCCATGCATCGCTCCCGCCGCGATGGGAAAAATAGAGTTCCTCTTTCATACCGATAAAATCAATATCTGTTTTCACCCGGACAATACCCGATGTGGGATTGCCCCGGGGATCTTTGGAGGCTAAGCAAAAGCGAATGCCGCTGCGGGAAACGAATGGTACAAACTCCGCAGGAACCTTTGATATATCAAGATTCTCAGCATTAAAGTCGCGATTCAGAATTTCTATTTGCGACCATACCCGCGCATCGGGGAGATTTTCTTCCGGGGTGTTCCATACGATATGCACCACCACAGGAATGACCATTTCTGTTCTCATTTCCAGCGCCTGATCAACAGTCCTTTTTGCCTGGGTCAGCACAGTTTCCACCAGCCGGAGCCGGGCTGCAAGCAATGGGTCTTCTTGCATTTGGCGCTCCAGCATAGCCTCGAAGCCGCAATATGGAGCCGACTGGGCCGACGCTTCCGACAGCACGAGCGCCCCAAGCAGCAATGAGAAGGCCATACGAAGTTGCCATACATTCTTGCGCATCAAGCAGCTATCCTTCATCGCATCAGGTTGATCTCGCCTCTCTCCACAAAGGTACGCGATACGCCGTTTCGCTCCGTGCTGTATTCCAGCAGCCACACATAGGGGCCTGAAGGCGCAGGCATACCTTTGTACTGGCCGTCCCATCCGGGCATGTCTTCTCCTTGATAGCTATAGACCTGCCCTCCCCAGCGATCAAATATTTTGAATGCGTGGAGTTGGAAGGGCCAATCGCAGTGTGGAAAAATTTCCAGCTTGTCGTTGATGCCGTCGCCGTTGGGAGAAAATGCAGTGGGCACATATACTCGGCAGGTGCAGTCTTTTGTTTCCACAAGGGTTTCGTAGTGAAACACACCGCAGTCATTAGTAACCGTAAGTGCGTACCGCCCGGAATGGAGCAAGGTAATGTTCGGGCTTTGCGCTCCGTTCGACCACTCGTAGGTTCCCGGCAGGGGCGCCTCCAAGGTGAGGCGTTCGCCCAGGCAGACGGTGGTGTCGGCAACCAGGGCGACGGCATCGCGTTCAGCTATCACGATGACCGTATCCCGCAGTACACACTTTTCCATGATGGCTTCTACGGTATAGACACCCGGCGCTTGCACCGTCAGTACAGAGTCGGTAGTGCCGGTGCTCCAGCGATACCCCGCATCAAGAAAACCCGCATTCAGGAGCAACTCCTCTCCCTCGCACAGCAGCAGGGTATCCGGCAGGGGGTCAAACTTCCCGATGAAGACGTCGTCTATGTAGCTGTATAGATTATAAGGATAAGTTGCGGGACCGTCAAATACCAGCATTGTTTCCAGTGAGTTCCGAAAATTGCCAATAGTAGCATAACTTTCTCCTCCTTTGGCAGTATAACAACCACTGACTCGCGTCCAATTTTCTGTGTCGGTAATGAGCATCCCTCGGTTTTCAATCGCAGGATTTAAGGGTAAGGCATCCGAACGAATTATCTCCTGGTAAAAAAATGTATCCGTAAACGCAAGCCCCACAGCGTCAGTGTATCCCTTGAAAGAATTGGGTCTGATAAAAGGTAAGACGAAAAATTCTATATAATAGGTATGCCCTTTTTCCAAAGGATGGGTCAGGGGGGTTGCTATGTACTCACTTAGTCCCTTGCCAACAGGATCAATAGCGCCTTGAAACACATTGCTAAATACTCGAATAAGAACGTAGCCATCCCCACTGCGTGGCATTTGGTATGCAAAAGGAGATCCGCCCGGTACTCCGTAACTTGGTTGAGGAGAGCAGGCGTGGAAAAACGGAGAAGGATCATGCGTTGCGTTCTTCCAAGGGGCTGCAAAATATACTTGCCCGTCATCGAAAGGGCAGTGCGTAAAGGTTTCAAAGCCGGGATTCGGCACTAAATTTTGTACTTGGGCAATAGCTGCAAAGTGCCAATAAAACAGGCCGTAAAAAGTTGCAATACGGAAAATCCTCACCATGGAGAAAAGATCAGAACGCGAGCCATCCCTTTGAAACATGCAATGATTTCGGGATGGCTCGCGTTTGGTTAACAAAATACGGTTTACCGGGAGACCACCAATTTGGAACTGAATACCCGTTTGCCTTCATGGACAAGTTGTACCGCGTAAACGCCGGCCGGCAGTGCCGATACGTCTATCTCATTGCCGGTAAGCGGTATGGCTTTTTTCGTCTGGCCTGCCATGTCACTTATAATCATTAAGCTGCCGGAATAGAAACCGGCATCGTAGTTGTACAAGAAAAAACTGGAATGAGCAGGATTAGGCCCTAATCGAATTTGTGGCTCTTCCGGCTCGCCTAAGCGGCAACCCGAGCCTGTCGGGCATACAAAAAATGTTCTGATCAACTGATTCCACGAAGGGTTGGGGCACTCATTATTTTCCAAAACTACCTGCACATGATAGGAATGCAAAGGCTCGAACTGCCACCAAGTTATCCACTCCTGCCATAATTCTGTCAAACTAAAGGACTGTCCATTCCCTCCAATCTTACCACTCATCCATCCCGTACTCATGTAACGGTTTTGGCCACCGTCTTCAATGATAGCAATCATCCAACGATTATAATTTTTACACTGCGAAGTATTGATTTTTACCGGTTCGCCGTAGTCATAAGCCGTTTCGGGGCCGGTTTCCGGCTCATCAATGAAAGTGAATGCAATATCTGCTGGTGTAGTCATACCTACCACTACTTCATTGGAGAAGAAAGTGCCGGGAGAGTCGCCGGTTGTTACTTCTGAGTAATGGCCGCGATATCCAATGGTTTGGCCATTGGCATTATTCAGCACTATGGCGTATCCTCCTTCGCAATTGCTTTGAAACCGTATTCGTGGCACTTGCACTTTTACCCGGTATGTGCCCTTTGTCAGATTATTGAAGGTATTCCCGGTATTTGCATATTTGTATGTTCCTATGGTTTCAAACATTTGCGTAGTATGATTCAACCTTTCCAATCGCATTCGATGCACCATAGTGCCGGATGGGACGGCAGTATAAAAGGTACATTGATTCATTGTTGGAACGAATTCGTATAAGTTGGTTGCATAGGTTGGAACTGATACAACGGTTACGCTATTACACCCTCCTTGTGCTACAGGTTCTTCTTGTGCCCAAATAGCCTGCATGCTCAACGAAAAAACGAATATCCACAATATGTAATTTAACTTTTTCATAAATAAGAGAATTTTAGAAGATTAGCCCTTACTTCTTTTTGGGGTGGTTTCAGGAATATCCCACCGTCAAAATCTACAAATTTTTGGCGCCTTACATTTTGCCGATTCTGATACGGCAAATTTACCGACCTGCCGATGAAATTTTTTGGGTCATCTTGGGTATTCTTGGGTCGTTTTGGGTCGTTTTGGCCCTTTTTGGGACATTATATCGAATTCTCTTTGTTCAATTCTTCATTCCATTCTGTTCTTTCTTCCGGCGACATCTTTTCCGGAAAGCCTAAAGTTCGGTAAACATTCATGATATCTGCAGGTAATAATACGCCGCGCGATAAAGAAAATTCTAACCCCACTGCTTTTATACGCCTGGCAAGCGTTTTTCTTGAAATCCCATACTCTGCGGCAAGCTCTTGTCTGGTTTTGGTTTTTTTCATAGTCAAATGGTTTTTGGTTATGTAAATTTGCTTCTCTCTCAAAGCCTGGATACGGGTGTTTGTTTTTTCTGCGGTTGCCGCCAACGGTTGGCTTGCTGCCGTGCCGC
>JAHBTW010000026.1 GCA_019638385.1 Saprospiraceae bacterium
GGAAGATGGATTCTGGGTGGGGGAGGCGGCGGCGGATGCACTGCTATGAGTTAACCTTTAACCTTTCCCCCCTCCCGCATCAAAATCCGCCACTCTTTCGGGAAGTAATTATTGACCCGGTTGCCGAGACCCTTCATCCATCCCAAGGGCAGGTTTTGATAGCGGGCCAAAACCCAGCCGCGCGGAACTTCGGGAACTTGCGGGTCTTCTTTTCTCAAGTAACGAAGGGCTTGGGTTTTGTCTAAATCAACGGAGGGAATCGAGTCGGAGAGGGCCGTGCTGAGGGCAAGAGCCGGCGCGGGAATCAATTCCCCCTGTTTTACTTCGCCCAGTTCGAGAATGGGTTCGATGCGATACAGCGCAGCGCTCGCAGTGAAAAAGGCTTCCTCTGCTGTAACGGGGATGGCAGACAATCTTCCGGCGGCGTCTTCCAACAAACGCATTTCGGTGGGGCGCTTGAGCCAGGTAGCTGCAATGTCGGCTGTTTTTGCGGCGGTAGGTTTGAGCCTGAGAGCGGGCAAGCGTTTAGGCTTATCGGGCGTTGCTTTAGCGCCCGGTTTGCGAAAGCATACCAAATAGAAGCCTTCGCCGCGCACTCGGTGCGGATAAAATCGACAGCCGAACCGGCTTTCCGCAATGCCCCATTCACGAGGCACAGTTAAGGGAACGTATTCCAAACCAGCTTCTGCCTGAAGCCATTCGGCATTTTCTTCATTCTCCTCAAAGTTGTAGGTGCAGGTGCTGTATATGAGTACGCCGCCGGGGGCCAGGAGCCGAACGGCATCGGCCAGAATGCGCCGTTGGCGCGCGGCACAAAAATTCACTTGTTGGGGTGACCATTCTCGTATGGCATCGGGGTCTTTGCGAAACAGCCCTTCGCCGGAGCAGGGCGCATCGGTGAGCACCAGATCAAAACGGCCGGCCAGCGGCGCGAAATCGCCAGGGTCGTGATTGCTGATGGCCACATTGGGCAGGCCCCAGCGCGCGAGGTTGTGGCGCAGGATGTTGTAACGGCTGCGGATCACCTCGTTGGCAATGAAAAAACTATCTGCGCTCAGCATTCCGGCGATGAGGGTGGATTTGCCGCCGGGCGCAGCCGCAAGGTCGAGCGCCAGCAGCGGACGGCTGAGGTCGAGCGTTTGGCGCAGGGCTTCGGCCACAAACATGGAGGAGGCTTCCTGCACATAGTAGGCGCCCGCATGGAGCAGCGGATCGAGGGTGAACACCGGTCGCTCAGCGAGATAGTATCCTTGCGGACACCACGGCGTCCGGCCGTCGTGTTGTGCCGGGCCGGGCCATTTGGCCGCATTGGCGCGCAGGCTCACCGGCGGCGAGGCGCTCAAAGCTGCCTGAAAAGCCTCCCATTCTACACCGAGAACGGCCTGCATCTGTTCTGTGAAAAAAGTGTCCACCGTTATACGCGGGCGTATTGTTTCAAAATGCGTTCCATCCAGGAAGCCGGCAGGTGTTTTTTCAACTTCACCGAAAGGCGCTGTCCTTCCGGGCCGACCACATAGCGGCTGCGCAAGGTACCTTTGCGAAGCAATATTTCTATCTGCCGGGCGGCCTCATCTGCCGGAAGACCCTTGTCCACATGCTCATCCATAGCGGCATACACCCGCTCAAAGGTGGCGGCGTAGGTGTCGTCGTCGGCACGGTAGTCTTTGATGCGGTGATCGTTGATGGCGGTTTGCATGTCGCCGGCCAGTACGATGGTTGACTGTATGCCGAAACGAGCGGTTTCAAAACGCATGGCGTCGCTGATGATGGCCAATGCGGCTTTGGTAGCGCTGTATGCGCCGCGAAAAGGCAAGCCGAATTCGCCGCCGATGGAGCCGATGTGAATGATGCGACCGTCGTTTTGTTGGCGCATGATCGGCAATACGGCCTGACACACCCGCAGTGCTCCGAATACGTTGGTGTCAAATACGGCCTTTACGTTGTTGATCTGCAACTGCTCCAGCGGCCCCGCCAACCCGATGCCGGCGTTGTTGATGAGCGCATCAATGCGGCCTTCGCGTTGTACCAATTCGGCAACAGCCGTCTCTATACTTGCCGCGTCCGTCACATCGAGTACCAACATGGGAAAAGGCGCCGCTACCGAGGGCCTGCGACTGGTGCCATATACTTTGTATCCCTTGCCGTGCAGGTATTCCGCCAGCGCTTTCCCCAACCCGGAAGAGGCTCCGGTGACCAGTACTATTTTTGACATGGTTGTTATTTTTGTTGATGCAAATACTGAAAGGCAGCGCCCAGATATTTCACAATATCTCCCGCCAACAGCGCTTCGTATCCAAGATCGCGGGCGGCCAGATCGCCGGCCAGGCCGTGCAGCCAGACGCCGAGCAGGGCAGCTTCCAGCGGCGGATAGCCCTGTGTGAGGAAGCCCGTAATAATGCCCGTGAGCACATCGCCGCTGCCGCCGGTGGCCATGCCCGGATTGCCGGTAGCGTTGAAATAACAGGCGCCGTCGGGCGCGGCGATGCAGGTGTGCGCGCCTTTGAGTACGATGATGACATTGAGCGCCTCCGCCATGCGGCGTTGCAGGGCATTGCGCTCGAACCCGTTGGCCGAAGGGCCGAAGAGCCGTTCAAATTCTTTGGGATGCGGCGTCAGGATGCTGTTTCCCGGCAGGCGGTACAACAGTTCCTGATCCTTGGCCAGCAGATTGAGCGCATCGGCATCCAACACTAAGGGTTGGCGATGGCCTTCTATCAGTTGGCGGAGCATCTGAGCCGTGACCGTCTCCTGCCCCCAGCCGCAACCGGCGCCGATGGCGTTGTAGGGCTTCAGGTCGGGCAGCGCAGATAGGAAGTACTCGCCGGTATCCCCGCTTACCATGGCTTCCGGCACGGCCGTTTGCAGGGGCCAGTAGGCGCTGTGCGGCACGTGCGCTGTCACTAAACCGACGCCGCTGCGCAGGCAGGCCCGTGCGGCCAGTATGGCGGCGCCTGTCTTGCCATAGCTGCCCATCAGGAGCAGGGCATGGCCGAAAGTGCCCTTGTGGTCGTGGCGGCGGCGTGTGCGCAGCAACGGTTGTACCATCGGCCGGTCCAAGTAGAAAAACGGCGTCTCACTTTGGCCGATGAAGGAGGCATCCAGCCCGATGCTGCCGGTCGTCCATTCGCCTATGCGGTGTTGGTTTTCTGCAAAGAAAAATGCCAGTTTGGGCAACTCAAAACTGAAGGTATAATCTGCCTCGATGCAAGCGCCTTCACTTGGCCCGTCGGTGAACAGGCCGGAGGGTACGTCAATGGCAACGCGGGTAAGGGGCGCAGCATTGACGGCGGCAACCAGTTTCGCCCAATAGCCGCTCAAAGGGCGGTTGAGGCCCGATCCGAAAATGGCGTCAATGAGCAGGGCGCCTTTCGGCAAATCCGGCATGGGGTCGCCGCTGTGCAGGTGCGTCACCGGAATGGCATCTCCTTTGGGCAGGCGTTCCCAGTTGGCCTGAAAATCTGCTGACACGCCGCTTCCGATGTGGCAGCGATACAAAGAAACACTGTAAAAACGCTGGTGCAAGAGCCGTGCCACGGCCAACCCGTCGCCGCCGTTGTTGCCCGGTCCGACGAAGATGCACACCGGTCGGTCGGTATCGCTGAATCGGTCGGCCAACCAATGTACGAAAGTAAGCGCCGCCCGTTCCATGAGGTCAATGGAGGGTATCGGTTCCTGCGCGATGGTGCAGGCGTCGAGCGCGCGGATTTGTTCGGCGGTGAGTATTTTCATAGTAGTTTATTGGGAAGGCAAAGATAGGGAAAATTCGGGTGATTGGGAAAGGGGGAATTAAATCGAAATGGGGGCTTCATGATCCGGAGAATGTAATAAACATTGGGTATTTGCGACATCATTGGCAAGGTACATCTCTTATCAGCCCATGAATTTATTCATGGGCTGACCGGGCCACAAACGCTGCCGGTAACGGCTTTAGCCGTTTTCATTTCCGTCTTCATTCTCCAGGCCGTGTAGGCGCAAAAAAGCCTGATACTCCTCTTCAAAACTCCGTTTACGGTGATGTTCTTTCTGGTTTTGTATATATTTTCTGACAGCCGGAACCCCGGATTCGCTTACGGAATATGCAGCATACCCTACACCCCAGGCAAATTTGTAAGGCATCAAGTCGCTGTGGTTGACAAAGTGAGAACTGGCGCCTTTCACTTGTTTTACTACGTCGCTGAGCGCCTTTTGGGGATGTAGCAGGAACAAAATGTGAACGTGGTCGCTGATGCCGTTGATGGTATCAACTGGACAATTCATCTTGATGAACTGATGCCGGAGTTGCTCATGGATAGCAGGTTCCACTTCGGCTGTGATAAGAGGCCCCCGGTTCTTGGTGCTGAAAATAAGGTGTATCCAGTTTTTGCTTTTGCTGTGTGCCATTTTTTTCTGTGTTTATAAGCCGTTAAAACGGCTGGTGTTATGGTATGGTGGTTTTTGGCGCCCACGACTAAATAAAGTAGTGGGCTGATAGTCGCTTCTAATGCCCTGAGCATTCACAAAAAAAAAAGGCTTTTTCACGAAATGCAGCAAAGAGCCTTTCCCTAACCCCTACCTTTATCCCCTGTACACAAATAGCCACTCAGCATGCAACCCATACTCCAAGGACTCAAAGTCGTCGAACTCGCTTCTGTGCTGGCCGGGCCGGCCGTGGGCATGTTCTTTGCCGAACTGGGCGCTCAGGTCATCAAGGTGGAAAACAAAACCGCCGGCGGCGATGTGACCCGTTCCTGGAAACTGCCTGCTGAAGACCCTGCCACGCCTTACTCCGCCTATTATGCCTCCGTCAATTGGGGCAAAACAGTGTGGATGCTCGATCTCAACGACTCTACCGACCGGGCACAGGTACTCGAAGCCATCCGAGCTGCCGATATCGTCATCAGCAATTTTCGCCCCGACAGCGCCCGGAAAATGGGCATGGATTACGACAGTTTACAACCAATCAATCCGCGCTTGCTCTTCGGCCATATCACCGGCTTCGGCGATGACGACCCCTTGCCGGCCTTCGATGTGATCCTTCAGGCAGAGGCCGGTTTCTTGTTTATGAATGGCGAACCCGGCGGCGAACCGGTAAAGATGCCCGTAGCGCTCATTGACTTGCTGGCCGCCCACCAACTGAAAGAAGGCTTGCTATTGGCCCTGTTGCAACGCGAACGAACCGGGCAAGGCGCTTATGTATCGGTGTCGCTGCTGGAAGCGGCGGTCGCTTCTTTAGCCAATCAGGCGACCAACTGGCTCATGGCCGGCCAAATACCGCAGCGCATGGGCACGATGCACCCCAATATTGCCCCTTACGGGGATGTGTTTTACGGCGCCGACCAAAAACCGGTGGTACTCGCCGTGGGCAATGACCGCCAATTTCAGGCGCTGTGCAAGGCTTTGGGATTAGAGACGCTGTCCGCTGATGAGCGCTTTAGCAGTAATGCGAACCGGGTTCGCAACCGCATTGCTTTGCGGGAAGCCTTAGCGCCGGCTTTTGCGCGCTTCGAACGAGGTGATTTGCTGCAAAGGCTCCATGCCATCGGAGTGCCCGCTGCCGGCATTCGCAACATGCAGGAGGTGTTCGAACTGCCGCTCGCACAGGCCAT
The DNA here is from genome assembly GCA_019638385.1 of Saprospiraceae bacterium. GTDB lineage: Bacteria > Bacteroidota > Bacteroidia > Chitinophagales > Saprospiraceae > UBA2329. The sequence continues at coordinate 5,586 of JAHBTW010000026.1, forward strand.
GATATTGGACGAAGCCTGGCCCGACGGCATGCTGAGTCAGAGGGTGAAAACGGCGGTTTTTAAGATTAAGATTAAATAATATTGCTTAGTGAAGGGGTGACTGCCAGTCACCCCTTCACTCGCCCGCACTCAAAATCAACCCAATTAATTTACAATTGAATAAGTCTATCCTCACTTCAAAAAAGGATCGCTCCAACGCGGATCGGTAGAAAGTGTATTGTCGGTAAGGGTGTTTAGAAAGGCCACCAAAGCGGCTTTTTGGTCCGGTGTGAAGTTCAATCGAATCGGGTTGCCGTTCGGGTCGCGCAGCGCCGGTCCCAGGTTGGGGTGTGCCTGTATGCCGCTGTTGTAATGTTCCACCACTTCTTCGAGTGTAGCGAAACGGCCATCGTGCATGTACGGAGCACTCAGCGCGACATTGCGCAGCGAAGGCGTTTTGAATGCGCCGCGGAAGAGGGGATTGGGCTGCGACTCGAACGCGCCGAGGTCGGTGGTGGAAACGGCGTCTAAGCCGTTGTTGATGGGGCCGGGCGCCGGATTGATAAACGCCTCCGTGGTATGGCAACCGAAACACGCGCCGCCGCCGTTGATAACCGGTTGGAAAAACAGTTGTTTGCCGAGGTTTTCCTGTTGAGTGAAATTGGGAAACGGTGCGCCCGGATTGGGAACCTGCGCTCTCCCCAGGTCGTATTTGCTGTTGGTACTCACAATGCTGCGCACAAACTGCGCCAGCGCGCGGGAAATGCGATCTGTATTGACATTTTCATCGCCGAAAGCATTTTTAAACAAGGCAGGGTAATAGCCCTGTTCATCTATTCGCTCCAGAAGTTCCGGGAGCGTAAGCCCCATTTCTACCTCGTCCTGAATGGGCATAAGCACCTGTTGTTCCAGGGTGGCGGCCCGTTCATCCCAGAAAAAACGCCCGCGCTGGTAGTAGCGCGCAAACACTAAGCTCATGGAATGCCGGCGCGTGAGGCCGCCATCGAAGCCTTTGCTCAGGATGTCTGAATCACTGAACGCGTTTTCGGAATTGTGACAAGAAGCACAGGACACGCTTCTGCTTTTGCTCAGGTTTTTGTCATAAAACAAAACCCGGCCCAGCGTCGCGCCGTGATCGGTGATGGGGTTGGTGGCAGGCGTATTGTCGTGAGCGAGAATGGCCGTGGGCAAAGGGCCGCCGGCATTGACGCGAAAATGTGCCGGCAGGATAATGTTGCTGTAATTGTACGGGGTGTCGGGGAGATTGAGCAGGTCGGAAGCAGGATGCTCTTCTTTTTCCTTTTCGCAGGAAATGGCGGTCAGGGCCAGGATGATGGCGGCTGTGGCAAGGAGTCTTTGCATGGTGAAAATTTTGCCATTTCAGACGAGACAATACGATAGAGGTTTAGTCGTGCCGAAACTATTTTTTTTACAAGGCTCACCACAGCACATACCCGATGTGAAAGCCCAGCAAAATATCAATCCAGGGCAAAGTACCCTCGCGAAACTCAAATGTAATAAACCTGCGATCGCGCAGCAGTTCTGCATCGGGCGGAAGGGAAATGGACACCTGATTCCAGGCCGGGCCGAAGCCGGCATAAGGTTCGAGCAGCAATCGCCGGGTGTTGCCGAGATAGAACTGCACCCCGTAGCGAAGTGATACGCCGTAAGATTTCACGCTGCGCTCGTTGAGCAGGATTTCTTCGTATCGCCCTCCCTGGCGCAGCGCACTGCGAAAAAACAGGTGGGTCACGTCGGTGTATCTGGCTTCTATGCCGAGGTGTTGAGCAGCTCTCGGGCGGATTTGATAAAAATATTTCAGCCCGGCACGGAATTTAGGCCCCCGGTACGACTCCCCTTTTTCGTTGGCAAAAAATGCGGAATCGAAAATAGCGCCCGCGCCGAGGTCTAAGCTAAACCGGGGACTGAGACGAACATCGGCATGGAGGGAGGCCGAATACTTGTAGGGATTCAATGCGGTGAGCGGATTGGTTTTTATCGTCAACAGCGGCAGGCCCGGAAGCAACAAACTATCCTGACCGCAAAGCGCCGCCGGGAGACAGAGGCATAGCAGGAGCAGCAGGCGCATTTATTTGGCAATTTGGCCGATAGGCCGGATGTCGGCAACATCGGAGATGTCGTAAAAACGGAATTCGGTCTTGGCAGAAACAATCATTTTATCGCCCGACACGATGAGGTCAACGGGGTCGGTAAGGGAGATAAAATAATTGGTGAGTTGTAGCGACAGCGGGTCGGAGATGTCGAAAACCTCCACGCGATCCGTGCCTTCATCGCACACGAAGAGGTAGTCGCCTTTGTAGCCCAATCCGTTAGGCACTCCGAGAGAATAGATGCCCACATTCACCGGCGCCGTGGGATCGCTCACGTCATACACGAGCAAGGCGCTTTGGAAGCCGGTGCGACCGCAGATGTTTTCAATGATTTTGATGGTGGAATAGGCATAGTTGCCCTTGACCACTACCGGGTCGCAGCCGCCCGACAACACCTCCAGACGAGGCGTTTGAGATAAAATTTGCGGGGCGGCCGGGTTGCTGATGTCTAAAATATACAAGGCTGTGGTGGAGCCGAGATAAACCGTGTTTTCATACACAATGATGGTTTCCAGCCCGTAGTCTGTCGGCAGGCGGTGTACCAATTGAGGTTTGTCCGGATTGCTAAGTGCGTAGGTTTGCACCTCGTTGAGGTTGAGCACATACATGTAGCCCGCATGAACGGCAAAGCGGGTTATGGAACCGGATCTTCCGGGGTCAGCGCCGATATCGGCAGCATCTTTGGAGCAAGCTGTTGCCAGCAGCAAGATGCCGGCGAGGAAGAGGATAAGCGTGTTTTTCATCAGAATATGATTGAGGTTTTTAAAATCAATTGAAGGTACGGCAGCGCACGTTGTCCAGTTCTGCATCTACCCAATCCACTACGGCGCCTTTCGATTCGTCCACACATTCAAAAATGCCGGCGAACAAGGGCGGCGACAAAAGAGGAGAGAAGACGCCGGTTTGCCGGTCTATCTCTCTGATCTGGAATAGGTCGCTGATGTCAATGGTGACCAAATCGCGCCAGCTATCTGCAAATATGCGATTGCCGAGGAGGGTGAAATCGGTGATGGCCGGAATGTTTAGAAATCGGAGTGCTGCCGTGTTGCCAGGGTCGGCGACGCTAAAAACGTGGATGCCTTTCTTTTGCTCCAAAATAAAAAGCAACGTGTCGCGCAAAAAGATAGTCCCGCTGAGCGTAATGGGGCGGGGCGGCTCGCTTTTGATGTCTTGCAATTCAGCCAAAGGAACATACACCGGCTTCTTGCCCGGCCCGCTGAAAAAGGAAAATTCCTGTTTTTCGCAGCTCCACAACAGAGCCGCGAGGCAGAGCACAACAACAACAAGGCAGGGTTTTTTTCCGAACATGGCGTGCGATGCGGTTGTGTTTGGGAAACCACCTAACCGGAACGCACGAGCCGCGTGAAATGCTGACTGAGGCGGTGTTAAATCTATGTAACTTTTTAGGGAGCTTCGACCCACGAGCCGCTATCCTTCTGCTTCTTCCAGTTCGTGTAGCGTTTCTTTGAGTTGGTTGACGTGTTTGGCATAGCTGACTTTTATCGAAATCCAAACAAACAGAATGGTGATGGCCGACAACCCGATGACCCAAAGAACGACTTTCTGCCACGACATACTGTCGGTGAGTTTGAGCAAATACTGGCCGCCTATGCTGTTGGTAAGCCATACTGCCGAGAGGATGAACGACGGGATCATTACCGCGCCGCCCCAAAAATACAAAGGCAAAACCTGATCCCAGTAGGCGATGGTTTGCCGGAGCGCAGGAATCAGGCGCGAATCGGAGGCCATGCCGCGCCCCAAATGCCGGAAGCCCGAGAAGTAATAAAAGCCCAGTGGAAGTACGGTGAGCAGAATCATTTGCAGGCCGGCCAAATACGCCTCGCCATTGCCCGGAGCAATCCGGCTCACAAAATAAGCCCAGGCGGCCATCGCGAAAATTCCAAAGACCATCTCAAACAGCAGATTGCGCCGCATCTTGGAAAAAACAGATTGCGTTCGCGCCCGCATCACGGAGAGCAGTTCACCTTGCCCAAGGGAAGGCGATTCGCCGGCGGCGGCATTCCAGGCAGATTTCAGATTTTCCAATTCATCGTTTTTCATGGTATATGGTATTTTGTTGTTGTAAAATCGTTCTCAATTTTTCCCGGATGCGAAACAGTTTCACCCGCAGGTGGTCCGTGCCGAGCCCCGTGATCTGTGCCATTTCTTCGTAGGAGTAGTCGTCGAGGAAGAGCAGGGCGAGCGATTTTTCACTTTTGCTCAGGCCCTCCAATGCCGCGTACAGACGCAGGACTTCATCGGGCAGTTCCTTTTCCGTACCGGGCAGATGGTGTTGGGCCTCTGTCAGCGTTTCGGTGGGCAACTCCGGTCGGCGCAGGCCCGAAATGGCTACGTTGAGCGCGATGCGGTACATCCAGGTACTCACTTTGCTCTCCTGGCGAAACCGGGGCCACGCGCGCCACATTTGCACCACGATGTCCTGAAAAAGGTCACGCCGTCCCTCCTCGGTGCGGGCATACATGCGGCATACCTTGTGCAGGATAGCCTGATGGGCTTCCAATACGGAGAGAAATGCTGCTTCGTCGGGTGTGGCCTGTTTCGACACGTTGTCAGTTGTTTGCGTTATCAGTCGCAGAAAGGTAAGTGAACGTTACGGGGGAAGGGAAAAAAGATGGTGCAGCATTTGCATTTTTAAAAACAAAAAAGGCAGAAAACTTTAATAGTCCTCTGCCTTTTCGTTGTTGGGGAAATGTGGCTCAATTCTTTCGATCCCGACGATTTTCGCGGCGGTCGCGGTGATTTTCGGAGCGGTCGCGCACGTCCTCCCGGCGGTCGTGGCGATCCTCCCGCACGTCGCGCACGTCTTCACGAGCGTCGCGGCGGTCTTCCATTTTATCTCTCGCGCCACCCTGGTGTTGGGCATCACGCACGTCTTCGCGGGCATCGCGCACGTCCTCCGTACGGTCGCGCACGTCTTCGCGGCGATCCCGGCGGTTTTCGGAGCGATCGCGCACATTTTCCCGGCGGTCGCGCACGTCTTCCCGGCGGTCTGCACGGGGCGTTTGTTGAGCCTGGGCTTCGGTAGCGAAAGCTGCGGCGAAGCAAACGAAGAGCAACAAAATAAGCTGTTTTTTCATTGTTTTACAAGTTTTGGTGATGTGAGAGCTGTTGAGACCTTCGAAGCGGGTAGGGGTTTAAATTGGGTATAATTATTAGCCTTACCCTCTTTTTTTAAGGATTTCTACATCCTCCAGAATCTGGCCTCCATGACCTTCCGCGAGATAGCCCCGGTACGTTCCATCGGGGGCAATCACCACATAACTGCCGCAGGGGTAGTGGTACGGGAAAAAAGTACGCTCCATAAGGCCGTCCTTATCTTCGTACCATTTGCGGCTTGCAGAATAGCGCTTGAGGCCGGAATCATTTTTATAAATATTGTAATGGCCGGCGACTTTGAGCCGGTTGAGTTGCTTTAAATACGCTACATGATTTATACCGATGTCCTCTCTTGTAGCAATCCCCGTGGAATTGCAAGGGTCTTCGCCGGGATAATACCCGATGACGATGATCGGTTTTTTATCGAGGTTGTATCCGGGGATTTCTGCTATCCGGTTCCTGATTTGGGTGTACACTTCCGGCTCCAATTGCCCGGAAATGTCGCGCTGTGTCAGCCTTTTCTCCATCACGCCGTCCAGCTCGCGTTCCCCGATGATCAGGCCGTCAGTTACGAGGGATTTTAATTGTTTTTCGGAGACTACATTCCCGTCCAGGTCATAACACACTGTTTTCTGTTGGCCGTAGGTACTTGTCAGGGCAGCCGTTAATAGCAGGAGCACAATAGTGGCCGGGATAAAGGTCTTCATAAGCGGCGTTTTTGATTTGGGTATTTGAGTGGGCAAATTTAATAGTTATTTCTAAAAAAGCCTGTCCTGGTATTTTGCCGTGTATTCCTAAAACGATAAAACCCCTTGCAAGTAATTGACCTGCAAGGGGTTGCTTTCAAAATGTGTGATCCCGACAGGACTCGAACCTGTGACCGTCTGCTTAGAAGGCAGATGCTCTATCCAACTGAGCTACGGGACCAATTTTTTCAACAGCTAAAAACGCTTTGCTTTCAAAGCGCCGCAAAGGTAATTTTTTCCTTCGATTGCATCAACATCCCGGAGCGGCTTATCTGTTCCCGGCAGTAAAAAAAGGAACCCGGCAGACCAATGTGTGGCAGATATATCCCTCTGACTACTGTATTCCCGGAGGAAAGCGCAAGACAAACTCGCACAAGGAGAGAATTTATACCTTTGGGCATGAAAATTTCCAACACTCTTTTGAACAGATGCCGCAGCGCTTGCGAGCTGTGCGAAGCGCCCTCCGACGCCCTGCACGCCTACCTCGTGCCGGCGCGAACCGAGGAGGCCGATGACAACGTCGCCGTGCTGTGCGATACTTGTATGCAATACATCAGCGAGCAGGATTACAGCAATGCCAATTATTTCATGTTTCTCACCGGCAGTATTTGGAGCGAGACGCCGCCCGTAAAAGTCCTTTCCTACAAAATACTCTCCCGACTGAGCGATCAGGAATGGGCGCAGGCCGCGCTCGACGGCGCCGCCCTCACGGAAGAAGAACTGTCATGGGCCAACTCGGAACAAGAGGCGTTGGCCGGCGCCGTCGTCCACAAAGACGCTTACGGGGTAGTGCTCCAACATGGCGATACGGTGTTCCTCACGGAAAACCTGAATGTAAAAGGCGCCAACTTCATGGCAGCAAAAGGCACGAAAGTGCCCAAAATAAGATTGGTGTCCGACAACCCGGAACAGATTGAAGGAAAGATAGAAGGCAGCACGATTGTCATTTTGACGAAATTTGTGCGGAAGGGGGGGTGAGGCAGGACAGCATGGGCGACACGTTCCTTGGTGGTTTTGACAATGGTACAATCAATTTAATGAAGGCAAGGTCATTTATACAAAAGCGCAAGTATGAGCTATTGCTCATTGCTTTAATCCTACATCTCTACATAGGCATTGTGGTAAGAGATATGCCATTCTATATTGAAGTATTATGGCCCGTCAATATGGTGTTTTTGGGCCTGGCAAGTGTCGGCGTTTTTCTGGGAAAAGGCAGATGGAAAAACTATATCAAAAATATACTCACCGTTATAGTCATTGCATTTCCTGTTTTATTGTCGTTTTTCAAACACATACCGGAGTTCTTGTTTGCACTCAATGTAGCTTATGTCATTTTTTTTATGTTCATTTTTGTAGAGATTTTCAAGTTTTTAATAAAACCCGGCTATATCAATATTGACATCATTTCAGCCTCCGCCTGTGGCATGTTTTTACTCATCGAAGCATTTGTCTTTTTACTTCAAATATGGGTTTATGCCGATCGCGATTCCTTTACAGGCATTGACTATTCCAGTGCGGGGCACACACATATAGATTTGGTTTATTTTTGCTCTGTAACCGTTACAACCATCGGATATGGCGATATTACGCCCAATGCATACCATACCAAGCTGGCAGCATCCTTAATCGGGCTGGCCGGGCAATTTTACTCTGTTGTTTTAGTGGGAATCATCATCAGTAAATTTTCTTCAACAATGAAAAACACTGACTAAATGGACACCGCCAACGAAAAGATGCGCCAACTCCACGAAAAATTAGAGTTGCTGTTGAGCCGGCAGGATGAGTTTTCAAAAGAAATCAACCTGCTACGGGATGAGATCAACCTGCTGAAGGCGGTCGGTTCTCAACAGGCGATGACTCCGCCGCCGCAACCGGTTCAGGAACCGCCGGTTGAGCCGGCCCCGGCAATCGCGCAACAAGCCGCGCCTGCGCCCTTGCGACATACAGTTGCGCCGGCCGTTCGCCCGCCCAAAGAGAAATCCAACCTTGAAAAATTCATCGGCGAAAACCTGATCAATAAAATCGGCATTGCCATTACAGTGATCGGGGTGGCCGTCGGGGTAAAGTACTCCATTGACCGCGACCTGATTAGTCCGCTCACCAGAATTATTTTGGGCTATCTGATGGGCGTCGGATTGTTGGGGTTCGGCTACCGGCTGAAGGCGAAGTATGAGAATTTCAGCGCGGTATTGGTGAGCGGCGCCATGGCCATTCTATACTTTACCACTTATGCCGCCTACGGCTTTTTTGATTTGCTGCCGAAAATGGCCGCCTTTGCACTCATGGTCATCATTACGGTATTTACGGTGTTTGCTGCAATCACCTACAACCGGCAAGTAATTGCCCATATCGGGTTGGTAGGCGCTTATGCCGTTCCGTTTCTATTGGATGATAAGACGGGAGATATCGCGACCCTGTTCAGCTACACGGCCATTATCAATGCCGGCATTTTGGCGCTTTCGTTCAGGCGCTATTGGAAATCCCTGTATTATGCGTCATTCGGCTTGACTTGGCTTATATTTTTATCGTGGTTTTTTGTAAAATACCCGTCTATAGACCAATTCACAACAGCGCTGACATTTGCCTGCATATTTTTCCCCATATTCTATATTACCTTTTTGGCCTATAAATTGATTCGAAAAGAAAAATTCAATGTGGACGATGTGCTGCTTTTATTGGCCAATTCATTCCTGTTTTTCGGAATCGGCTACGCCACGCTCGACACCCACCCGACCGGAAAAAACCTGTTGGGATTGTTTACACTCGGCAATGCGCTGCTGCACTTTGTAGTGGCGGCGGTTATTTACCGGCAGAAATTAGCGGATAGAAACCTGTTTTATTTGGTCTCCGGGTTGGTGTTAATTTTTATCACCATTGCCATTCCGGTGCAATTGGACGGCAACTGGGTTACGCTGTTGTGGGTGGGAGAAGCGGCCTTGTTGTTCTGGATCGGAAGAACAAAAAATGCGCCCGTTTACGAAACATTATCCTATCCACTGATGGCCTTGGCTTTGTTCAGCATCATGCACGATTGGGAAACGCTGTACGCCAGTTACAACCCAGAAAACCCCGATACGAAAATCACACCGCTACTCAATGTTAATTTTCTTTCTTCTCTATTATTTACAGGCGCTTTCGGGTTTATCAATTACATACACCAAAGGAAAGATTACCTGTCCGAAGCCTCGCCGGGAAAAGGCTTTCGCGGCCTGATATCGCTCGCCATTCCGGCCATTTTTATTGCGGCTATTTATTTTGCGTTTCGGGTGGAAATATCCAATTATTGGACCCAATTATACCGGGGTTCTGCCGTGCCGATTACAGAGGATAATTACACCTATCAGAAATGGAACCATGATTACAATTGGTTTAAAACGGTGTGGATGATCAACTACTCGCTTTTCTTTTTTTCAATATTGTCATTCGTCAACATCCGTAAAATAAAGAATGAAACACTTGGCATGGTCAATCTTGTCCTGCTGCTGTTATCCATGCTCGTTTTTCTATTTGCCGGATTGTATGCCGTCAGCGAGTTGCGGGATTCCTATCTGGGGCCGGCTTTCGCCGATAACCAGCAGGGGACTATCTTCCACATCGGCATCCGGTATGTGTCATTGGCTTTTTTTGGATTGGCATGGGCTGCCTGTTTTCAGTATGTACGGCAGGATTTTATCCGGCAAAACCTGCGCATGGCGTTCGAGATATTGCTGTGTATTTCAATGGTGTGGGTGGCCAGCAGTGAGTTGATCCATTGGATGAACATGGCGCACTCGACGCAATCGTATAAGTTGGGATTGAGTATTTTGTGGGGCGTTTCCTCTTTGGCGCTCATTGCGCTGGGCATTTGGCAAAAGAAAAAACATTTGAGAGTCGGCGCCATTGTATTGTTCGGACTGACGCTGGCTAAATTGTTCTTTTACGACATTTCCCACCTCGACACGATTTCAAAAACCATCGTATTGGTTTCGCTGGGCGTACTGCTTTTGATCATCTCGTTTTTATACGCGAAGTATAAAAATCTGATTTTTGAAGATTCCAAACCGGAGGATTAACCTCATTCCAGCCGCCAGGGCAATCGCATATAAACCTGCCCTTTGCCTTCCCGATTCACTGGTTCATCGGGATTTTTTACCCGCCGGGGCGGGCGCTTCGCTCCCTTCGCCTTTTGCCTTTTGCGAATTTGCCCTTTGCCTCTTGCCCCTTTACTCTCTGCTCTCTGCCCTATGCCTCACACCCCCAGCCGCCAGGGCTTCCAGCGAGCCGGTACAATGGCGAGGTGTTGTCGCTCCCGGAATTCTTTTTTGAAAAACAGCAGCCCGAAATGAAACAGGTCCACGGAGAGGGTTACTTCGGGCAATGCGCAAAGCTGCGCCCAACCGCGTTCCATCTCGTCCGACCAGTGAATGTCGGCTATCACAAACACGCTGTCGTCGGTACGGTAGGCGGCGCATTGGCGGGCGTATCGCAGGAGCGCCGCTTCGCGGTGGTCGCCGTCAATGAAGAGTAGGTCCACCCGTTCCATTTTTTTCAAAACGGCGGGCAACTGTTCCTCAAAACTGCCGGTGATGACCTCGATATTGTCCAAACCCAGTTCTGTAAAATGCCGTTTTGCCTTTTCGGCCAACGGCGGGTTGCCTTCAATGGTGAACACCTGCGCCTGTCGGTCGGCGGAAGCCAGATAGGCCGTGGAGATGCCCTGTGAGGCGCCCAACTCAAGTATCGTAGCGGGTTTACGCCAGTGAGCCAAACGAAATAGGCGGCGCCCCGTTTCGGCATCTACGGCTGCGCTGCGCAGGATGTCGCCGGCACTGCGAGCGGCGGCGGCGTTCACCAAAGAGCCTGCGCCCAGATTGGAAGCGGGAATGGTCTCGCGGTCGAATAACCAACGGCCACGGGCAATTTCGATATCGGAAAAAGCATAAAAGGCGCGCCGGTCTTCGAGGACCCGTTCTGCGAGTTCGGCCATAAACGGCGAATGCAGATCGTAGCGGGTTTTCGCGTTCATAAAAAACCGCAGGCGGCGCCGGGCAGCGGCTATGTAGTGATTCATGCTCATCCGATTCACAAATGAAAAAGGCTGGAGATGTGGATAAAAACTGTAATTTTCCGCCGCTAATTTACATCAATATGTCGCTCTTTACACTTAGAGGAAAATTAGACCGCTCACAAAGCGCCCTATTGGGAACGCTGGGCTTGCTCCTGTTTTTGAGCGCCTGGTGGGGTCTGGCCGAGGTATTTTCTGAACAAAAGCCTGTCATTGAGGGCTTTGAAGCCTACCTGCCATCTTCCATTAATGAAGACGGGGACGTCGTGCAGATAGACCGGGACTCGCTGGCCCGTGCCGATTCTTTGCTTTTTGCCAATGCCACCGAGTTTGAGAAGGTATATCCGGTGTTGCCGCCGCCGCAGCGGGTGTTTGCTTCTTATCCCACCCTGCTCCAGGAAGATGAACTGGCATCCAACACCTGGCGCTCGGTATGGCTCAATATTCAGGGGTATTTCTGGGCGGTGCTCATTGCCTTGCCCATCGGGTTTTTCATCGGGCTGTTTCCGCTGTTCCGGGGTCTGTTCAGCCGACAGGTAGATGCGATGCGGTATTTGCCGCTCACGGCGCTCACCGGGCTGTTCATTATATGGTTCGGCATAGACGATCAGATGAAGATTGCGTTTCTCGCTTTCGGCATCATCGTATATCTGTTGCCGGTGGTGGTGCAGCGCATTGACGAAGTGCAGGAAGTTTATTTGCAAACGGTTTTCACCCTCGGCGCTACTAATTGGCAAACCATCAAAACGGTGTATTTCCCCGCCGTTATGGCCAAACTCATGGACGATATCCGGGTGCTCACGGCCATTTCCTGGACCTACATCATCATTGCCGAACTGATCAATCGGCGGGGCGGCATCGGGTCGCTCATTTATATCAAAGCCCGGCAGGGGCAGTTGGAGAAGGTGTTTGCCATGCTCATCGTCATCATTCTCATCGGCTTTTTGCAGGACCGAATTTTCGCCCATTTTGATAAGCGGCTCTTTCCGCATAAATATTTAAAAACCACCCGGGAAGGCCTCAAGGAAACGGAATACGGCATCCTCACGGTGCTGGGCGCTGTGCTGCTGCTCATTTTGCAGGGCGCTTTTGTGCCGGCACTCGGCGGCGTATTCAGTACGCTGGCGCCCATCGCAATCGTCACGGGCGTACTGATTATGTTGTACGGAGAATTTAAATTGATAAGAACGGCAGCAGCCAACTGATTTTCTTCCGAAGCCGCGAGCGGCGAGTCCTGAGCTACGAATAGCAGAACTCAAAGCTCGTACCACGCCTCGGCGTGGTCGAAGCTAAAAAAAACAAACATGAGCTTATTTAAAGATACCGATCATCCCAACATCATCGAGCTGCGCAACGTGAGCCAGAGCTACGACGGCGGCAAAACATTCATTATCCAGAATATGGATTTTTTGGTGGAAGACAAACCCGCACAGGGGCAGTTTGTCGTCATTCTCGGCGCATCGGGTTGCGGGAAGTCCACCATTCTGCGCTACATCGCCGATTTGCAAAAACCCACGTCGGGGCAAGTGCTCATTCACGACAAACCCTTAGGCGCTTCCAAACGCGTGAGCATGGTGTTTCAACAGTATTCCTCTATGCCCTGGCTTACGGTGTTGGACAACGTGGCGCTACCGCTCAAATTTCAAAACATACCCGAAACCGAGCGTCGCGACCGGGCCATGGAAATGCTCCAACTCATGGGGCTGGAAGGGCACGAAAACAAATACGCGCAATATCCCACGCTTTCCGGCGGTCAGTTGCAACGCGTGGCCATTGCCCGCAGTCTTATGGCCAATCCCGAAATTCTGCTCATGGACGAGCCTTTCGGCGCGCTCGACATCAATACGCGCTTGCAAATGCAGGACTTGCTGGCCAAAATCTGGCTCAAGTTTCACCCCACCGTCATTTTCATCACCCACGACATCACAGAGGCCGTATATCTCGGCGACGATATTTATATGATGAAAAAAGCGCCTTCCCGCATCGTGGAGCATGTGCATGTGGACCTGCCCTTTGTGCGCGATAAGGATACCAAACGCATGCCGCACTTCATTGAACTGGTGCAGGAAGTAGAAGACAGGATGATGCGCGTGACGGGGGTGTAGCGGTTTAATTCACTCGTTGTCCCATCGCCTCTCCGGCGATCCACCCGCCTGTCCAGGCTGCCTGAAAGTTGAATCCTCCCGTGATGGCGTCAATGTCGAGTACTTCGCCGGCAAAGAACAGGCCGGGCAGTAGTTTGCTTTCAAAGGTTTTGAAATTGACCTCCCGGAGGTCCACGCCGCCGGCGGTGACGAATTCTTCTTTAAACGTGCTCTTTCCGGTAACCTGAAATTCGCCGCCCGTCAACTGTTCGCAGAGTTTCCGGCGCTGTATTTTGTTCAAATCGCCCCATCGCGGCTGCTCTGTTTCGCCAAAGGCGACCGTACACAGGGCGCGCCACAGCCGGAGCGGCATAGAAAACTGCGGGTGCGCCGTCACCTGTTTTTTGCCCTCATGGACGCGGAGTTGTTCAAAAACATCCTCCACTTCTTCTGCCGTCAGGCCGATCCAGTTTACTTTTAGCGGAAAGCGATAGGCTCTTTCGGCCAATGCCCGCGCTCCCCAGGCCGACAGGCGAAGAATGCCCGGCCCGCTCAGTCCCCAATGCGTGATGAGCAAAGGCCCGGAGGCAGAAAGCTCCGTGCCGGGAATGTGCAATTGCGCATCGGGCATCGAAAGCCCGGGCAGGCCGCTGAGGCGGGCATCGCGTATGTTGAAGGTGAATAGAGACGGAACCGGCGGCACAATGGTGTGTCCGAGTGCGGCCACCTGCTCCCACATCCGCGGATTGCTGCCGGACGCTAAGAGGATGCTGCCGGCGCTAATGAGGCCCGCAGCCGTTTCGATGCGCCAGGGAGCGCCGTCCTTTGCAGGCGGCACAATTCGGTCGGTGCGGTGATTGAGGCGTATTTGCACGCCGGCTTTTTGAGCCGATTGCAAAAGGCAGTTGATGATGGTTTGGGAATTGTCGGAAACTGGAAAAACGCGGCCGTCGTCTTCTATTTTGAGTTTTACGCCGCGCTGCTCAAACCATTCCATTGTATCGCCGCAGGCAAAGCGATTGAAAGGTCCCAATAGTTCGCGGCTTCCTCTCGGATAGTGGCGAATTAATTCTTTGGGTACGAAACAGGCGTGCGTCACATTGCAACGACCGCCGCCGGAGACCTTTACTTTGCTCAGGAGTTCTTTTCCGCGTTCGAGCAGGATGACGTCTATGCCGGGGTATAATTCGGCGCAGCGAACGGCTGCAAAGAAACCGGCCGCTCCGCCGCCGATGACGACGACAGAGCGGCCGGAAGAAGAAGCGTCGGATGGCGGCATAAGTTCATTTATTTAACGGACGCCGCAAAAGTACGCTCTCAAACGGGATTGCCCGGATCAGAATTTGACGCCGGCAGTGACGGTAAGCATATTGTTCTTGCCGTTGGCGCTTTCGAAGAAAGGTGTGAGGCCGATTTCGTAGTTGGCTTCCACGGTGAAGAGCAGGATGTCAATGCCTACGCCGAGATTGGCGCCGACCGTGAAGTCTTTCAGGTCTTCGCGCAGGAAGGGCACAACGGCTCTTTCGCGCACGCCGAGAATGTAAGACGGCATCACGCCGCCGTGTACGTTGACGCCGATCAGGCCGCCTTCTCCCGTGACCCGCAGGCCCAGATTGACCGGCAATTTCAGGCTCTGAATCGTGGTCTCATCTTTGAGCGGAATATCGCCGGGCGCGTTCACGTCTTTGAAGAGGTTGGCCGTAAAGTTGTAGTAATGCAGACCGGGCTTGAAAAAAAGAATGCCTTCGCCCACGCGGAGGTCCACACCTGCATTCCATCCGAAACGCGCCTCAGCAGTGATGTCTCTGAATTTGGCGTCTATGGCGGAGGCATTGAAACCTACCTTTGGATTGATCAGGACCTGAGCGGTGATTTGGGCGCTGCACAAAAAGGCAATTGCGATGATCAGAAAACCGATTTTGTTTTTCATGGCTTGAAGTTGTTTGAGTGGTTTAAACCCGCCTTAAACGCAAGCCGGCGCCGAAATAATGTTGTGAAAAAACAAAAAGACGTTAAAAGGGGGTTAAGTCAAGCTGCGAGCTGCGAGTTACGTCCGGTGAGGAACTCAAAGCTCGCAGCTCAAAGCTCGTAGCTACTTATCAATTCTTACATCCCGCTTTCCTTTTCGTGCGGCCTCTGCTGCCCACCAATCCGTTGTCCATAAAATTGTACGAAATAGAAACGCCGGCGTTGAAGTACCAGTCGCGGGCCGATCCATCGCCGCGGGGCGTACCGGTGGGGACGATGACGAGGTCGCCGCCGTTGAGTTCGCCGCTGCGATTGCCGAGTGCGGCAGCGAGTTCGCCATTGCCGGCCAGCAATTCGGGGTAGCTCATGTAGGTTCCACCCACGTCGTCTAAGTAGTCGCTGAAGGTCATGCGCGCACCGGCTTCGAGCGAAATATTGAACTTGTCGCTGACGGCGTATTTGATTCCAAGCCCCATCGGAATAGCGAAGCCCGTAGCGCCGTAAGCTGCCTCCCGACCCGGAAGCCCTTGCCCCTCGGTGCCGAGGGTGCGCAGTTTCACAGCAGCGCCTGCATAGTCTGTTGTCGGCTCAGCCGTGTACAAGGTAATACCTGCATACAAAAAAGGAGAAAATGGTTGTGACAGGTTGTAAGGTTGGTAGCCTGGGAGGTTCAATTCGCCAGTGAGGGACAACTCAAACAAGTCTGCCCGGAAGTTGAGGTTGCGCTCGATTATGGCCGGGTCGGAAGCGAGGGCATCGCCGCCGGAGAGGCCGGAATACCCCAGCAGGAGGCGTGCGGCAACCATGTTGTTGATGTTGTATCGCCCGAAAATGGCGCCGCTGAAACCGGCGTTTTGAAAATACACTTTTTGGGAATTGGACGATAAATCGCCGAGATAATTGGACATGCCGCCGAAGACGCCGATTTCTAAGTGTTGGGCGCTCATCAGAGCAGGCAGGAGCAGGAACATCGAAATTTTGAGCAGTTTCATCGAATTGGTATAAATTTTGTGAAGGGGAATTAAATCACAATCCGTAGCATTGGCGTTTATTTCAAACGCGCCCGCCAAACCGGAATTGCGGCGCAAATATCCATTCTCAAAACAACTTAACTATGAAGCTGAAGAGTTTTTTTATTTCTATTTTTATCCTGACCGTTTTCGGCGCCGAAGCCCAACAGGCTCCCGCCAACTGGCAGCACTTAGACCAGACCAAAGACGGGTTTCCGGGACTGCGCACAGAAAAAGCCTACGAAGGGCCGTTGCGCGGCAAAACCGGCAAACCGGTAATCGTCGCAGTATTGGATTCCGGTGTGGATCCCAACCATGAAGACCTCCGCGATGTGATGTGGACCAACCCCGGTGAAATTCCCGGAAACGGCATTGACGACGATGGCAACGGCTACATTGACGACGTACACGGCTGGAGCTTCCTCGGTGGAAAAGATGGAAAAAATGTGGGGAGCGATAACCTCGAAGTTGTGCGCCTGTACAGAACCTTTCACGCCCGCTTTCAGAATACCGATCCGGCAAAAGTGAGCAGCGCTGATAAAAAGGATTATGACAAATACAAAGAGTACGAAGGCGTGATTGCCGAAAAGCGTGCGTATGCCGAGAAAAACATAGAACTGTACGGCTCCATCGTCGAGGCTTTCGAGGCGCTGGCGCAAACATTCGACAAAGACCTCTTTGAAGTAACGCAGGAGGATATCAGCAAAATTAAAAGCAATAAACCGACTATCACCCGTGCTACCCGCGTGGCGCTCAGCATCATGAGCGACGGCCAAAACTTCGGGGAAATCAAACGAGACCTCGACGAGTACTACCAGCATGTATATGCCGAGTACCACTACCACTATAACTTAGACTTCAACCCCCGCAGCATCATCGGCGACAACTACGACAACGTAAACGAACGCTACTACGGCAACAACGACGTACAAGGCCCCGACGCTCAGCACGGCACCCACGTTGCAGGCATCATCGGCGCGGTGCGCAACAACAACATCGGCATGGACGGCGTAGCCGACAACGTCCGTATCATGTCGGTGCGTACGGTACCCGACGGCGATGAACACGACAAAGACGTGGCCAATGCCATTCTCTATGCCGTGGAAAACGGCGCTTCCATCATCAATATGAGCTTCGGCAAAGGCGCTTCCCCTCACAAAGCGACAGTGGATAAGGCCGTTCGTTTTGCCGCGAAAAACGATGTGCTGCTCGTACACGCTGCCGGCAACGACGGCAAGGAAAACACGGATGACAACAACTTCCCCAATCGCCGTTTTGCCAAAAAAGGGTTGTTCGGCCCCAAATACGCCGATAACTGGATCGAAGTAGGCGCTATCAACTGGGCCGGAGGCGAAAACCTCGCTGCCGATTTTTCCAATTACAGCAGCAAAAATGTGGACGTGTTCGCACCCGGCGTGGACATTCTCTCTGCGGTGCCCGACAACGGCTATCGCAAATTCCCCGGCACCAGCATGGCCGCTCCCATGGTGGCCGGCGCTGCTGCGGTCATTCGCTCGCATTTCCCGGATTTGACCGCTGCGCAGGTGAAGGACATCATCATGCGCTCTGTTGCGCCCCAACCGGGTAAAACGACCCTTCCCGGAGGAGAGGAACTGGTGCCCTTCAGCAAACTGAGCGTATCCGGCGGTACCCTCGACCTGGATGCGGCGATTCGTTTAGCACAGGAAACAAAAGGCAAGAAAAAAGCAGGTTCTACGAGCGCTTCGGCAAAAGCCGGTGCTACTACCGGCGAAAAAAAGCCGGGTGTGGTAAGACCTTGATCGGTGAGCAGTAGGCAGTAGGCAGTAGGCGGTAGGCGGTTTGCGGAGCTACCGCCCACCGCCTACTGCATACCAACCCTATGCCCTATGCTCCATGCCCTATGCTTACTCATTCAACCCCCAGTCATATTCCTGAAAAGAGATTTTTGCATCCGCGTTAAGTTGGACAGAACTGTACTTGTTGATGAACGCGGGTATAGCGCCGAAATCAACGGCATACCAGTCGAAGAGTTTGGAAATGGCGGCTTGTCCGGGTTCGATGCGATTGAATTTGGGGTTGTTGAGGAACTGCCGGGTTTGCCGGTCGAGGAGAGACTCTAAATTGTCTGCCGTCCAGACGCGATTGAGCAGTGGCGGACAGGAGCGCGCGGCGCAGTTGAGCGCAAAGTGAATGCGCGCATCTTTATAGCGCGGGCGCAGGATGTCATTTTCAATTTGATTGAGCGAATATTTCTCCCCGCCGATGGCAATCCATTTTACATCCCAGGGTTTACCGCCATGCAATTTGGTAATGGAAGATACGGGGTAATTATCCAAAATGAGTTGGATGGTAAATGCATTGTAGGCATTGATCCACCAGGCCATTTGCTCGCGACGCGACCACTCCTTTGCCGGCGCGCCGGCGCTTAGCGTGGCCAGATACGCTGCCAAAACTGCCTTATCGTCCAAAAATCCTTTATAATTTACTTTGCCATCCGCGCCGACGTGTTTGCGCAGCAATTGATCCCATTTCTCATGGCTGAAGCCGGTCTGTTCTTGCATCGGAGCGGCCGGTTCTGTTGCCGTTTCGGCCGGTTGCGGCGTGGCTTTGGGAGGTGTTTCCGGGCTTGCAGGAGCAGGCTTTGCGAGAGCCGGTTCCGGTGTGGCAGCCGGTTCCGCTGCGACAGCGGGTGGAACGGCCGGGGCTTCTGTCGCGGAGACAGCAGCCGGGGCGGGCGTTTCTGAAACTGCGGGGTTAGGCGTCGGGGCGCAGGCGTAAGACGCAGTGGTGATGGCAAAAAGGAAAAAGAGGATTCGCATGGCAATTTTTTGTCGGAATGAATGAATACGTTGAGGAACGCGAGCCGCCCTGTAAAGTTGGTATCTGCGAAAGCTATTCCCTTTCCTTGTAGCCACTGCGACACTTATCCACAACCACTGCGGCGAGAATCTTTGCTTACCTTTGCCCTGCCACCAAAGCAGTTATGATTCCTATGCTCCTATCCATTTCACCCATTGACGGCCGCTACAGCGACAAAACGGCAGTATTGGCAGGGTTCTTCTCCGAATTTGCGCTCATCCGCTACCGGGTATGGGTGGAGGTGCAGTATTTCAAAGCGCTGTGCGCCATTCCGCTGCCGCAACTGAAGGGCGTGCAGGCATCTCAGTTGGTCGCGCTCGACCGCATTTGTGAAAACTTCAGCGAAGCAGATGCCGCCCGCATCAAGGCCATTGAAAAAACCACCAACCACGACGTGAAAGCCGTGGAGTATTTCCTCAAAGAAGCCTTTGGTACCCTCGGCTTGGCGCAATGGAAGGAATACGTTCACTTCGGACTTACCTCGCAGGACATCAACAACACCGCTGTGCCGCTGTCCATTCGCGATGCGCTGGAGCAGTCGTATTTGCCCGCTTTGACCAAAGTGACCGACACCCTGCACCGCATGGTGGAAGAATGGCGCGCCATTCCCATGCTGGCCCACACGCACGGGCAGCCGGCTTCTCCAACGCTGTTGGGCAAGGAAATACAGGTGTTTGCAGCCCGATTGGAGGCGCAAATGGCAGCATTGCGCGCCGTGCCGATGAGCGCTAAATTTGGCGGCGCCACCGGCAATCTCAATGCGCATTATGTGGCGTATCCCGATATGGACTGGCACGGTTTTGCCCGGCAGTTTGTAGAAAAAGACCTGGGATTGCACCGCGCTTTTCCCACTACGCAAATTGAGCACTACGACCATCTCGCGGCGCTGTTTCAAGCCATGAGCCGCATCCATACCATTCTCATTGACCTCTGCCGCGATGTGTGGACGTACATCTCGATGGAGTACTTCCGGCAGCGCACCGTAGCCGGCGAGGTGGGTTCATCGGCGATGCCGCACAAGGTCAATCCCATTGATTTTGAAAATGCGGAAGGCAATCTCGGCATGGCCAACGCCGTGCTGGGCCACCTTGCGGAAAAACTGCCCGTCAGCCGCTTGCAGCGCGACCTCACCGACAGTACCGTGCTGCGCAACGTGGGCGTTCCGTTTGGGCACGCGCTCATTGCTTTCGCTTCCATTCAAAAAGGCTTGGGTAAACTCCTGTTGAACGAGATCCGTTTGCAAGGTGATTTGGACAACAACCAAATGGTCGTCGCGGAAGCTATACAAACCATTCTTCGCCGCGAAGGCTACCCCGAACCCTATGAGGCGCTCAAAGCGCTCACACGAGGCAAGGAATCCGTGTCGCGCGAAGACATTTATGCGTTTATTGACGGACTCTCTGTGTCCGATGCGGTGAAAACGGAGTTGAAAAATATCTCTCCGGCCAACTATACCGGCCGGGCGGGGTTCTGATCGGGGCCGGGCACCTCCTCCAGAAAAGTATAGCTGCGTTTGTCGTAATCAATGTGGCAGCAGTAGCTCGTCGGCCCGTTGGTGATGAGCAAATAGGGCACGCTGAGGGTGGAATTGTACGATGCAATTTGCTCCATTACATTTTGTCCGATATCCACATGCGGGGCTTTGCACTCGGCCAGCAGGTAAGGTTGCACGGCATCGTCGAAAACGAGCAGGTCGCAGCGCCTGTCTAATGTGTTGACCTGCAATCCTTTTTCCATACGAATGCGGTTGCGGTTGTAGCCTTTTTCTTCGAGCAGGTAGTGCAGCAGCAGTTGGCGCACCAATTCTTCCGGTTGCAGCACTAACCATTTTTTTCGGATGGGGTCCCATATTTTGCGCACCCCCTCTTCCCGCTTGATCCGCAGGGCGTCTTTGTATCGCATCAAATCAAGTTCGAGCATAAACGTATTTTTGGGATCGCCAAGATAGGCGATTTTGAGGATTTCAACTGCGGATGACATACAACAAACTCGCGCTCAAAAGCATTTCATAACCAAATATCCTAACGCATATGTCCCGACTTCACATCCTATCCGTTTCGCTCCTCGCCATTGCGGTCACAGCCTGCGTCAAACGCCCCGACTATCCCATTGAGCCGGTGATCGAATTTATGAGTATGAATAAACAAACGATTGCGCAAGGCTCGCCCTCCGCTCTGCCCGACACCTTACTCATCACCGTCAGCTTCACCGATGGAGACGGGGATTTGGGCAACGACGAAGGAATAGTTGACATCTTTCTGACCGACAGTCGCGACGGATTTGAAGAAACACTCCAACTGCCGGATATTCCCACACAGGGCACGGGCAACGGCATTTCGGGCGAAATCACTGTGCGTATCTTCAACAAACCTTTCAATATTTGCTGCACCTTCCCGACCGGCCAGGAACCCTGCACCGCCAGCACGGTTTTTCCGATTGATACCTTTTCCTACGCCATCAGAATCAAAGACCGCGCCGGAAACTTTAGCAACTCGGTGCAAACCAGCCCTATCACCATTCTGTGCAATTAAAGGCTGTATTGTTAAGGCTCTTTGCGCTCAAAGAGGTATTCAGAAAGATATATGCTGCCTTCAAAAAGATTTTGAGTGCTGACGTTTCGCAATTGATATCCTTGTTTCTTTATGTTGCCGAGGGCTGCAGCAATTGTTTTGGCATTTATTTCCAGGTCTTTAGGACGGAGTGTCTTGAGTTCGGTATTCCATACTTCCCCGCGTCCGTCGGAGATTACAAGTTTAGAATTCCATAAGACGTTTCCAATGACTTCAAAACTTCTCATCACAACAAAGTCGCCCTCCAGACCTCCGATGTCGAGATCGTTCTGAGCGTTCAGGAGGTTGAAAAGGGATGCCCCCAGCAAAAAGAGGACCAGATTTACTGTTTTCATAGCTATTGCGGTTTTGATTATAACTCACACCAAATCCCGATCATCGTACTTCTTCTGCAATTCTTTGAGTTCCAACGGCGTCATGGTTTCCTCTTCGGAGGGCGTTTCCGGCTTGGGTTTTTCCTGCGGCGGAGGCGGTACGCCGAGGCGGCGCAGTTCCTCTTCCATGGCCCGTTCTTCCCAGTCGGATTCGGGACCTACGCCGGGTAGCCCGAATGCTTTGAAATAGTGCGACAGGATGCCGATGCCCCAGCCCAGAATGGGGAACATGACCCAGCGCCCACCGCTTCTGGTGAAAAAGCCGATCGCCAAAAAGAAAATACACATGGTGAGATAGGTGGTGAGATGCTGATAAAACTTCTTTTTTTCTTCCACCCTTTTCCGGGCTATTTTGTATTTTTTATCGTGGTCTGGATTCATAATGCTCCGGTTGAATTTTCAGGGTATAACAACTCAAATGCGCTACCGGGTCAATTCCCGGCCCAAACTTCCGGTGAGGGCGCCGAACCCGCCGAGCAGTCCGCCGAGTACCCCGGTAATGATAAACAGGACCAAAGGCGGCAGTCCGCCAAACAGCTCACCCATGCGCAGGGCTAGCATTTCATTGCCGGCGTGATGCAGCCAAGCGGCCATACCGCCCCATAACAAACCTGCCGCAAAAAAGCCGATGAAAAAACTTCGCCGCGGACGCAGTCCCACCACGGCCCCTGCGAGTAGCGCAATGCCGCCCACTGCCCACCAGGGCAACAACTGATGCGCTCCGAAACCGAGCAACGCAATGGTTATAAACAAAATAAATGCTCTCATAATGTTAGTGTGCGTTTATTTGGATTGGGAAAAAGTTACGGAAAAAAGCACCGGAGCGCGCCGGTCATCGGGGTTTTTCATCACAAACAACTCGTCGTATTCGCCTTTCATCCAGGGTTCGATGCGGTTGTCGTAAAACCGGCTGCCGGGATGGCCCGACTGCCCGCCGGGATAGATGCCGTAAGCGCGTACCTCGCGGCCCAACTCCACAATGACGCGCCACGACGGCCCCGTGGTTTCTCTGATGGCGTTGGGCGCTTCGCCGTACCCGCCTACCGGCAAATCGAGCCGGGAAAAAGCGGGGATACGGGCTAAGTGATTGATATCGGTGCCTTTATGTGTAGCCCAGTTGTAGTCTTCTTTTTCAAATACGGCTTCCCACTTTTCGGTCACGGCATGCAGGGCGGCGGTCACGATCTCCCGCGCGGTTTCCGTTTCGGGCGTATCCTTGCGGTCGAAAATGGCATGTTGGGGCGATTGTTCCAGCAATTCCAGCAAGCGCCAGTTTTCAGGGTAAGGCAGGGGCACGGAATCGGCGAGCGAATATATTTCATCAAAAGCGAGGCGGTGCGTTTGGCGCAGCCATTCCACAAAAACCATCGGCGCTTTGGCGCCTGCCTCGAAGCGGAAATCCCAGTTGGCCAACCATTGCAGGTAGCGGCGCTCGGCGGGGCTGAGGCCGCTGCTGTCCAACAGGGCCGTGAGCAATGGCAACGCCTCCTCGGCCAATATGCTGCGATTGTCGTTTTGCAGGGCCATCATGTCTTTTACGGTGAAGCCGTTTTTTTGTTCGAGCGTGCGGTTGATGATGCGCCCGCGGTAGTCGTCAAAATTGCCGAGAAAGTAGTAGGGGTAAGTGGTGTCGGCGGAGTGCTGATTGGCCGAGGACACATAGCCGCGCGCCGGATTGCGCACCTGTGGTATTTGATCCATCGGGATGAAGCCGTTCCACTCGTTGAGCGTGGTGCTGCCGTCCTGCACAAATCGGCCCTGCTGATCGGTTTTGATGGGAAATTTTCCGTTTACCCGCAGGGCAATGTCGCCGGCGCGATTGGCCATGACGAAGTTCTGAGCCGGGCTTTCGTAGCGCTTCAGGGCATCGGCGTAGTCATCGTATGTTTTAGCCTGCCCTAATCGGAAAAAAGCGCCTAATTCGTAGAAGTCCTTTGTTTCCTGCACGTCGGCGGCAATCCAGTGCATGGCGAGGTCGCGGTAAGGCGATTGCGGGTCTTCATACACAATCGGCCCCCACACGGTGTGTTTCACTTTCTCCACATGCGGCGCGTGGCGGCCGCGCACCTCCACGATTTCCTCCACGATTTGCACTTCCTGCGCTTCGTCGTCGAGCAGATAGCGCGTTTTTTCATCGTCCAACCAGGTGATGCGATACCAGTCCAGCACATCCTGCCCCACATTGGTGACGCCCCAGGCCAGCTCGTTGTTGAAGCCGATGGTGATACCGGGAATGCCGGGAATAGATACGCCATAAGCTTGATATTCAGGGGTGTGCAACTGTATTTCAAACCAAATAGAAGGTAAGCTGAGGGTGAGGTGCGGATCGTTGCAGAGGATAGGATGCCCCGATGTGGTTTTTTGTCCGCTCACGGCCCAGTTGTTGCTGCCGATACCGGGGGGCGATTGCGGGAGGAGCGGGTAGTTTAGCAGTTCGCCAATCATAGTGGGCGCAGGCGTTTCCGGGCGGGCGGGCAGCGGTGCAAAATCCCACGGCGTGCCCGCAGGGATCACGGGCGATTGACGGGGGTTGTGTTCGGGGTATAGAAAGTCGAACATTTCGCGGCCCAGCAGTTGCAGCGCGTTGGTGGACTGTAGGTCGGCGTTGCCAAAGCAAAGCGTTTCGGCCATGTTTTTAAACATAAGGGCCGAGCGCAGCGGCGTCCAGGCTTCGGGCGCGTAATCGAGTAGTTTGAATTCCAACGGGTAATCGGCCGGGGCGAGCGTGCCGATATAAGCATTCACACCGGCGGTATAGGCGTTGAGCAGTTCCATTTCTTCGGGCGATTTTTCCCAGGCGGCCAATGCTTTTTGAGCGGCCATCAACATGCCTTTTCGGCGTTGGCCGAGGTCGCGCTCCAAGGCCCGTTCGCCCACTACTTCCGACAGGCGACCGGCAGCGGCCCGCGTGGCGAAATCCATTTGCCAAAGTCGGTAATAGGCTGTGACGTAACCCTGTGCAAACACGGCGTCGCGGGCGTTGCCGGCAAAAATGTGCGGCACTAAGCGATCGTCGAACACGACCGTGACCGGCCCGTCGAGCGCTTCGAAGGCTGCCTGGTCCAACGAAAATTCATCGCTGTGGGCGGTATTTTGCCAAAAGCCGCTAAACGGTGAAAAGAAGTTGCCAATCGGCGGCAGGGGTTGCCCGAAGGGCTTTTCCCAACCCATAAAAACAAGAAGACCGATGCTGAAAGCCAATGCAAGGAGAAAGCGGATAGCACGCATGAAGATGTGGTTATTTTTTGAGCGAGCGAAAATAGAAAAAATCTTCGGTTGGGTGGCTTTTTTACGGTCTGGCCGTGTATCTGGGGTATAAAGCCTCGTTCCGGCAGATTACGGAGCAGGAGTTGCTGGCCAATGCGGTGGGGTGAGCAAAAAAATCTTCCCGGTATCATCTTGAGTTATGCAGGAACTTTTTTACTTTTGCGGCGCTTTATCAGGAAGCTCAAATTTGGTGGTTATAGCTCAGCTGGTTAGAGCGTTGGATTGTGGTTCCAGAGGTCGCCGGTTCGAACCCGGTTAGCCACCCACTCAAAAGCCTGCCCCATCGGGCGGGCTTTTCTTTTTTGTCATTAAAATTACCAACCAATGAAACTGCATTCCCTCATTCCCGCTGCTATTCTTGCTGCTTTTGTATTGATCGCGTACGCTTGCGGGCAGGGCCACAGCCACGACAAAAGTGGAGAGAAACAAGAGCAATCCGTGGACCGCTCCGGCCCGGAATACACCTCTGCTTACATCTGCCCGATGAACTGCGCCGGCAGCGGCAGCGACAAAGCCGGCGTATGTCCCGTTTGCGGCATGGACTATGTGGCCAATAAAGACTTCAAAGGCGACGACCACGACCATGACCACGACCATGACCATGACCATGATCACGATCATGATCACGACCATAAGCATTGAGGCGACCTATGCGTTTATTGCCTGCAGTGACGCAATTTGGCATACACACCGTGGTCCGGGGCAGTGTGTAATTTGATAAATCTTTGAAGTTTTCGGTCTATTGTGCTATCTTTGGATTATTATTCCAAACAACACAATACTTAACGCTATGCTTGGTTCCAATACATCGGCCATCGGCCATCGGCCATCGGCCATCGGCCATCGGCCATCGGCCATCGGTGATACTTTTCCTGAATATTGCACTAATTAATATCAGCACTTTGTATGCCCAGTCACTCATAGAAGTATTGCCTCGCAGATGTACTTGTGTTCTATGACTCCTTAGCGGCCGCAACCGGAGATATTCACGGCTTTATCGCCTTGGAAATGGAACGAACGCGATTAGCCTTCCTCAATAGTGATATAGCATGGTGCGATTTGCGCCTCAATCTGGTTGGAGTGCATGAATGCTCTCGGCCTGATAAGAGGAGACGTTTCCGGTCCATTCACCTTTTTATGGGAAACCGCCACGTCCTTTCCCGGCGTGTATTTTTTCTCAGGCAACACTCCTGTCGTCAACATAGGCGCCGGAGAGCAAGGAAGTGTAATATTTGTTCGCCTTACGGTTACGAGTGTGCACGGGCACGCTGCTATTGGGTTTTTTGAAATTGCTGCTACAGATGGCATTCACTGTACCCCGTGGAGGATTCAAAGGATAAATGAGGCTCCTGCGGAGCATATATCGGAGATTAAAGTGTGGCCCAATCCTGGAAGGGAAACATTGGAAGTGCGCCTGCCAGCAGCATTATCCGCCCATGTCATTCGATTGGACGTAATGGACATATCCGGGAAAGTAATCCACACTGCATGGTGGAAAGACACCCCGGAAATAGGCATTGACATTTCGCGGTATCCCTCCGGAATGTATTGGCTTAAAATTACCGGTACTGCCGACGTACAAACAATTCCATTTTCCAAACACTAAATTGATACTCGCCATGAAGCACACTACACTATTTTTCGCCCTCCTTCTTCTTGTAGTAAGCTCCTGTAAAAAGGAAGAACTTTCTTATCCCGATCCCAATGCCGGAAACGCACATGTTTCTGCCTTGCGCAATGGAGAAGATTGGTACGGGTATCTTTTTCCGTTACCGTGGTCTTACGCTAATAGAGACACTTCAGAATTTAATTTTTTTGTAACAGCAGAAAATATAACCCGCCAAAAACTCGACTTCAAGAGAATCCCTTTAAAAACAGGCGTTTTTCCTCTTTCAGTGTCCGGGAGGGGTATGGAACTCGGAAAATTCAGCTACGCGACTTTTAATACTCGAATTGATGACGGAGATGTGATTGGCGAAATATACTACACTTCTTCCGATACGGCCTTTCACTTTTTTGCCATTGACGCTTATGACCCGACCACGGGCGTTATAGAAGGACGATTTCAAGTGGAATTGATCAAAGACCCGCTCCGGGATATTTTCCCGGACACCCCCGATACCCTGCGTTTCACCAATGGAAAATTTAAAGGCGTAGCTTTTAAAGATTGAGCACCAAGCGGATAAAGTAGTACCTTCGATTTCTCTGCTTTTCTTTTTCCCTCCGGTATCCTATCTTCGCCCCTTTCAAAACAGGAAACACCGCGCAACACCGCAGGATTATGGAGCAGATAGAGCAGTACTGGGCATTGATTGTAGAAAAAACAGCCGCATTCGGTCCGTTGGAATGGGGCGCTACGGGCGCTGCCGGGCTGCTATTGTTTTTGTTGCCCGTAGTGCTCGGTGGCGGAACCAAACGGCGCAACCGACCCCTGCCCGTGGTACCGATGCACCTGACTTTCCATACGTTCCAGATGGCGCCGCTGGGACGGGATGCGCTTCTCAAAATCCACAACACCCGCGACCGGGTAACGCTGCTGAGTGCGGCCATCAAGGGCAGCAAATCCATTGCTATCAAAAATGCGCTGGCCGGACACGAATTTGAAGCCGGCAAAGTATATGGCATCCTGCTGGAAGCTACCGGAAAAGATCGCATGCTCCCCGATTTCGAGGTAGTGATTACCTACATGGACGCGCAGCGCAATGTGTTCCGGCAGTCGTTTTTCCCTGAATTGCAGGGCGCCAAGGCGCCCAAACGCATTCGTCGGGGGTAATTTTGTATGTTTGCAAAAAAACAACAACGACAACCACCCATCATGTCAAAAGTAATTGGACACAGCCTGCTCACCGATTTTGACAGCAGTCTTTTTCGCGCCGGCAAACACTTTCGCATCTACCGAAAACTCGGCAGTCACTTGCTCGAAGTGGAGGGACAACAAGGCGCTCATTTTGGCGTGTGGGCGCCCAACGCGCGCAACGTTTCCGTCATCGGCAGCTTCAACGGCTGGAACCCGGCCGCGCACCCGCTGGCCCCGCGCTGGGACGGCTCCGGCATCTGGGAGGGTTTCATTCCGGGCGTCAAAAAAGGCGATTTGTACAAATACCACCTCATCTCCGGTGAAGGGCGCCGCTTAGAAAAAACCGATCCCTATGGTTTGTTTTTTGAAATTCCGCCCAACACAGCTACCGTGGTATGGGATTTGGAGTACCAATGGCAGGATGAAAACTGGCTGAAACGCCGTCGGGAAACGGCCGGTTTGGAACAACCTTTCTCCGTTTACGAGGTACACCTCGGCTCCTGGATGAAAAAAGCAGGCGGTTTCCAAACCTTGAGTTACAGGGAGTTGGCTGAAAAGCTCCCCGCCTACGTTCGCGAAATGGGCTTCACCCATGTTGAATTTCTCCCCGTGATGGAGCATCCGTACTTCCCGTCCTGGGGGTATCAGATCACGGGCTATTACGGGCCGTCGAGCCGATTCGGTACGCCGCAGGATTACATGCACTTAGTGGATGCCCTGCACGATGCCGGCGTGGGGGTGATTTTGGACTGGGTGCCTTCGCACTTTCCCAACGATGCGCACGGCCTGGCCGATTTCGACGGCACGCACCTCTACGATCACGCCGATCCCCGCAAGGGTTTTCATCCCGATTGGAAAAGCGCCATTTTCAACTACGACCGCCACGAGGTACGCTCTTTCCTCATTTCCAATGCTTTGTTTTGGTTAGATGTGTACCATACCGACGGCTTGCGGGTGGATGCAGTGGCCTCTATGTTGTATTTAGACTACTCGCGCGATGAAGGTCAATGGTTGCCCAATCGCTACGGCGGCAAGGAAAATCTGGAGGCCATTGATTTTTTGAAAGAATTCAACGAAACCGTGTATTCGGAATACCCCGACACGATGACTATTGCGGAGGAATCCACGGCCTGGCCTGGGGTATCAAAACCTACTTTTGACGGCGGCCTGGGGTTCGGACAAAAATGGATGATGGGCTGGATGCACGACACGCTCAAATACTTCCTCAATGATCCGCTGTATCGCCGGCACAATCACCACACCATTACGTTCAGTCTGGTGTATGCTTTCAGCGAACACTTCATGTTGCCGCTCTCGCACGACGAAGTGGTACACGGCAAAGGGCCGCTGATTGACCGCATGCCGGGCGATGCCTGGCAGCGTTTTGCCAATCTGCGCCTGCTGTTCGGTTACATGTGGTTGCACCCCGGCTCCAAACTCCTGTTCATGGGCGGCGAATTTGGCCAAACCACCGAGTGGAGCATCGAAAAAGGCATACAATGGCAACTGCTCGATAATCCTGCTCATCAGGGCGTGCAGAAATGGGTGCAAACCCTCAACCGCTTCTACACCTCCACACCGGCGCTGTACCGCAAGCAGTTTTCCCCGGAAGGGTTTGAGTGGATAGATCACAGCGATTACCTCAACAGCGTACTCGTGTTTCTGCGGAAAGGCACGGAAAACGACCCGCCGTTGTTAGTCGCACTAAATTTCACCCCCGTTGTGCGCAAAGATTACAAAATCGGCGTGCCGGCAACCGGCCCCTGGAAGGAAATTCTCAACAGCGATTCGGCCGCTTATGGCGGAAGCGGGGAGTTTGTCAACGGCACGGTGAAAGCCGTCAAAGGCGAGCAACACAACCGCCCGTATCACCTCAGCCTCACCTTACCTCCGCTGGCCGCAATTGTATTTACCGCTGCGCCTGCCGCCCAAAAAGCAACGGTGAAAAGGAAGGCCGGCGCCACGACAAATACCTCGGAAGAAAGCGCCAAAGCGCCTGCCGGCAAAAAGAAACCGGCGGATAAAAGCGGGGGGGCAAAGTGAAGCGCGACTACCGGATGCGCATACTGTCCATCGGCGTCATCATCTATATTTTGGCGGCGGTGACGTGGTGGTCGTTTTTATTGGTGAAAAAAAACCGGGAGGCTTTTGACGCCAAAGAGCGGTATTATCGTCAGGACATGCAAATGAAGGGCCTGGCCGGCTCGGAGGCCGAATTTTTTGAAAGCGAAACCTATCTGCGGTTGCAAAAAACGCATCGCCGGCAGCAGTTGATGATCATCGGTGAGGGTACGGTTTTTGTACTCAGCTTGTTGCTCGGAATCTGGTTTGTCAACAGGGCCTACCTGCAGGAAGCCGCATCGGCCCGGCAACGCCGCAATTTTCTGCTGTCCATCACGCACGAATTGAAGTCGCCCATTGCGGGCATACAGTTGGCCGTAGAAACCCTGCTCAAGCGGGAACTATTGCGGGAGCAAAGCGAAAAACTGCTCGGCAATGCCCTGCGCGAAACCGGCCGGCTGAATATCTTAGTCAACGATCTTCTGCTCTCCGCCAAGCTCGAAACGGCCTACCGCCCCCACATTGAGCCGTTGGATATCAGCGCCATGATGGAGGAAATCGTCCGGGAATTTCAGGCCAAATACCCTAACGCTACCTTTCAACTTTCCTGCTCCGACGATTTGCCGCCCTTCGCCGGCGACCGCTCCGGGCTGAGCGCAGTGGGCTACAACCTGCTGGAAAACGCTGCAAAATATTCGCCTGAACCTGCCTGGGTGGCAATGAGCATACAAGCCCGCGACAACAACGGCATCCGACTTGAAGTAGCCGACCGGGGCGTGGGCATACCGGAGAAAGAGCGCCGCCGTATTTTCGACAAGTTTTACCGCATCGGCAATGAAGACACCCGGCAAACCAAAGGCACCGGATTGGGTTTGTACATCGTGGAGCAAATCGTTCTGGCCCATCAGGGAACCATTGCCGTACTCGACAATTCGCCGGCAGGCGCCATATTTCGCATTGATTTGCCTTTTCTAAAACCTTGATACAGATGCAACGGATACTGTTGGTAGAAGACGAAGAAACCATCCGCGACGCGGTGAAGATGAACTTAGAGTTGGAGGGCTACGAAATGGTAGTGACCGGCAGCGGCAGGGAAGCCATGCAAATCATTCAGGACCAGCGCTTCGATCTGCTTCTGTTGGATGTGATGTTGCCTGAAATCAGCGGGTTTGAAATTTGCGAGCAGGTGCGCCTCACCGACCGGGAAGTGCCCATTTTGTTTCTCACCGCCAAAGACGGCGCTATGGACCGCGTGGCCGGCCTGAAGCTCGGCGCCGACGATTACCTCACCAAACCTTTCGTGCTGGAAGAACTGTTACTGCGCGTCAACAACCTCGTGCGGCGCTCGCACAAAGGCGTGGACCATGCCCCCGAAGAGGTCAAGTTTGGCGGCAACCACATCAATTTTGCCACCTTCGAAGCGAAAGGCCGGCAGGGCGCTTTCACCCTTACCAAAAAAGAAGCCATGCTGCTCAAGCTGCTCATTGACCGCAAAAACGAGGTGGTGTCGCGCCAGCACATCCTTTCCACCGTGTGGGGCTACGATGTGTTCCCTTCCACCCGCACCATTGACAACTTCATACTCGCTTTCCGCAAATACTTTGAAGAAGACCCGGCCAATCCGCGTTACTTTCTCTCAATTCGAGGCATCGGCTACAAGTTCGTGGGGTAATGGAGCCGCAGTTTGACAGGAGAGGCCATCTGACGCCTGCACGGAACATCCCGATGGGGCTGGCAGATTTTCGACGGTTGTTTGTAGAGGAATTTATGGATGAGACCCGAAGCAGATTGTTTTCCGGGTTCATGGCATTTGTTGAGGGTATTTTTACCAGCTTGCCGGTCGAATCTGTTTTTATTTGGATTGACGGGAGTTTTGCAACGCGCAAGGAGAACCCAAAAGACATAGATTTGGTTTATTTTCTGGATGCAGCATTAGTCGAACAAAATGAAGCTGTTCTGTTGAGTAAGTTTTCTCAGAATGAATCAAAGAATGTTTATGGCGTAGATGCTTATCTTGTCCGGGTTTTTGCCTCTGATCATCCACTTTATTTTTACACTGCATCAGATAAGGCTTATTGGACGGAACTGTTTACAAAATGTAGGAGGAATAGGAAGGGGATATGCCACCAAAAAGGATTTGTAGAACTACAATTACAAAGAAATGAATTCTTCTAAAAAATACTTCGCGTTGCAGGTAGGGGATTTGCTGGAGCAAATCAACAAATTAGATGTTCTTATTGCCATGCATAAGGATGCCGGGCACAAAATTGAGGTACAGCAATATGAGTCGTTGAAACTGAAATTCGTAAAGGAGTTGCTCACCCTCTTAATAAACTCCGAATTGAATAGTGCAGAGCCGCAGACTTTCCCTTTGGTGTCCCGCTTGATGCACCATTTTTACCCTGGCGCTCGAAACGCCAAAGCTCAAACGGCCGGTTACCAGGCCCTGTCGTCCGTATTGGCGCCGTTTTTTCCTGCTGAGTTCACACACGCCGCTATGGCACAGGAGCCGGAAGCTGTTTATAATAAAGATTAGCCGGACACTCCCACCACAAAACTTCTGATCGAACGATTCACTGTCTCGGCTTGCTCCCATTGAGCGAAATGCCCGCAGGGGCGCAGCAATTCCAAGCGCGCATGCGGCAGCCGCGCCGTGCCTGCTTCTGCAACGGCTACAGTTGTGAGCCGGGGGTGCATCAGTTTGTTGGGAATGAGCAGGTCGTTTTCGCCGAAAATTACCAAAGTGGGGATGCGCACGGTGGGCAGCATATTCAGCACCGGCTCGTCCAACATGCTGTTGACGCAGGCCGGAATGAGGGTGCAATAATGGTCGTAGGCATCGGTACCCTTCATCATCATGCGGTCGCTGATCATGAAGCGGGCATCTTCGGGGAAGCGGTGAAAATTGATCTCAAAATTGCGCACCAACTGCTCGGTCGGCGTGGCTTTCAACAGGGTAGGGGAGTAGAGGGAGCGAATCCATACGCGCTCTGTATCGGAGAAGGTTTCAAAGCCTGCGGGCGAAATGAGGATGAGTTTTCGCAATTGCGGCGCCTGCCGGGCAGCCACCGTTACGGCTACCTGCCCGCCCATGGAATGCCCGATGAGGATCACGTTTTGCAGCCCCATGTAAGCGATGAAATCCCGCACTGTTTGTGCAAAAAGAGTCATGCCGTAGGGATGATCGCCTTTGGAGCTTTTGCCGTAGCCGGGAAAGTCGAGCGCGATGCAGCGGAATTGGCCGCGCAGTTCGTCTATGTTTTTGCGCCAGCCCTTGAGATAGCTGCCCAGACCGTGCAAAAACAGCAGGGTTTGTTCAGCTTGCCCTTCGTCCACATAAGCTACCGAGAGGTTTCCCGGCAATGGCGCCATTTTCACCGGATACGGATACACCCATTCCAACATCGTCATTCCTGTTTGGCGCAGCCTCGCTTATTTCACGGCGGGCTGCTCATTCGTTTTGCGAAACAGCAAAAGTAATACAATACCCACCGCCGCCGAAGACAAAATGGCCAGCGTGGCCGCTATGGCCGGGTTGCGCACCGCCCCCTGCATGTACGGCGTGATGCCGATGTAATACACGCTGAAATGTACTATCACCGCTGTCACCGCTGCTGCTATGGGCGCTATGCGCGGCACGTTTTTGAAAAATACGCCCAACAACACCGGCATGAAGGCGGCTGAGAAAAAGGCATATACGCCGTTTTGAGCAAAAATGCCGACGCTGAGATTCGGGTGCAGCAATTGTTGGCGGGTGAGCAAAATAGCGGTGACGGCGAGCAGCACAATCACTACTTTGTTGATAAAAACCAATTGAGATGCCTTTTGCGGCGTATCGGTTTTTATACCCGAAAGCGGTGCGATAATGTCGTTGGTAATGGTGGTGGACAAAGACTGAATCAAGCCTTCCAGCGTGGAAAGCCCTGCCGACAACAACCCCATGATGACAACGACTCCCACATACACCGGAAACTCAGCCACCACATACGCCGGGATGATGCCGTCCATGTTGATTTTTTGGCCGTTTACCGTAAGGTCGGGAAAAGACAAGCGCGCATACAAGCCGGCTATGACCACGGCAAAGAAAATCACCTCCACGATGATGCCCGTGAGCAGGTATTTGTTCACGTCGCTTTCGTTTTTCAACAACAGGCTTTTGGTGAGAATATGCGGCTGACACACAATGGCGATACCCACCACGAAATTGCAAAACAAAATCTCAAACCAATCTCTGAACAGCGGGCTTTGCGGGTTGGTCGCTTTCACCAGCATCGGGTCTATGGCGGCGAGTTTGTCCAAAAAGCCGTGAACGCCTTCCCGGAAATGCTCAAATCCCGAACCCAGCAACACAAAGGCCACGATGAGCATAAGTACCGCCTGAATGGTGTTGGTATAAACCATTGAGTTGGCGCCGCCGAACATCATGTATCCGAACACAAACACCACCAGGCCGATGAGCACATACATCTCCCGGATATTCAATGCGCTGGACAGCACCTTGGTCATGCCCACGCAGATCAACACAATAAAAGTGAGCAGCAACAAAGACAGGAATGCAAAAAACAGCGCAAACCCCTTGCTGCCGTAGCGCGTGCCGATCCATTGCGCCATCGTGAGCGCTTTGACCGACTGGCCGTATTTGCGAAAGCTCTTGGTGAGCACCACCAGCGAGATGATGAGTCCGGTGGGCAACACTACGGCCAAGGCGAGAATACCGCTCACCCCGTACAAGGCGATGAATCCCGGATTGATGATAAAAGTGGCCGCACTCGTAATGGATGCCGCCAGCGACAACCCCACCACGAAGGGCGAAAAGTGTATGCTGCCCACTGCATAATCCGATATGGAGGTGGTGCGCAATGCTCCCCGGATGACGAAGAATAAGATGAGCGCCGCATAGAGCGCCAGCAAAACGGCAGTGGCCGTTACCATTTCCGGTGATGCCATGGTTTTTCGTTTGTTTTGAAGGGCGAAAAGTATGCAAATGTTTTCAGAGTAGGGTCTCTCTTTTAGCTGCACAGAATCATTTTGAAAATGGCTGCCAACTCGTAGCTCGCGGCTCGCAGCTCGTAGCTTTTCTGTATCCAAACAACTGCTGCAAATCCATATATTTGCCAAAAAACATCCAAACATGACAAAAGACGGAAAGTACATTGCAGTGGTGACCGGCGCCATTGGCGGCTTAGGAACCGATATGTGCAAACAGTTGGCGGACGAAGGCTTTTTTGTGGTGGCCAATTATCGCACCCAAAACAAGGCCGATAGCTGGCAAAAAGAAATGCAGGAGCAAGGCTATACCTTCGCCATGGCCAAAGCCGATGTGAGCAACTACGACGAGGTGGGCGCTATGGTGGAGCAAATAGAAAAGGAGCACGGCCTCATTGACGTGCTCGTCAACAACGCCGGCATCACTCGCGACGGCGCGTTCCGGAAAATGAGCTACGAAAACTGGGACGCAGTGCTCAAAAGCAATCTGTACAGCGTGTTCAACTGTTGCCACCACGTCATCAACCACATGATACAACAAAACTACGGGCGCATCATCAACATCTCTTCGGTGAACGCACAGCGCGCGCAGTTTGGTCAGGCCAACTATGCCGCCGCCAAAGCCGGCATGCACGGTTTCAGCAAAACCTTGGCCATAGAGGTAGCGAGCAAGGGCATCACCGTCAATACCATTTCGCCGGGCTACATCGGCACGGACATGGTCATGGCCGTGCCGCAGGAACACCGCGATAAGATCGTGCAAAACATACCCGTGGGTCGGCTGGGCGGCACCTGGGAGGTGGCGCACTTGGTTTCGTTCCTCGCCTCCAAAGAAGCCTCTTTCATCACCGGCGCCAATGTGGCCATCAATGGCGGGCAGCATGTTTTTTAGGAGCTGCGAGCCACGACCACGCCGCGGCGTGGTACGAGTTTACAACTTTCGAAGCTCGTAGCTTTTTGTGATGACCTACATTGTTACTCTTTTCTCAACACCTCCTCATAAACGCCCAGCAATCTGGGCGCCTCGGCTTCCCAGTGCAACACGGCGGCCGCTTGTATGCAATTGCGCCGCAAGGCGTCGTAATACGCGCGGTCGTCGCGCAGGCGCGTCACGGCTTTTGCTATAGCGCTTTCCGTCAGCGATTCGATGCAGGTAAAAACGCCGAACTGTTCGTTGAGTCGCCGGTATTCCGGGAAATCCATTTGTATGGAAGGCACGCCCGCCTGTATGTAGTCGAAAGCCTTATTGGCCAAAGAATAGCGGTAGCTCAGTCCGCGGTCGGCCAGCAGGTTGATACCGATATCGGCTTTTGCGGTGCATTTCCAAAGCTGTTCCGGCGGCAGGAATCCGTAAAAGATGACCTTGCCGGCCTGCACCAGATGAGCGGCCTGCCGGCGCAGCGCCGCTGCGAGGTCGCCATCCCCGGCGAGCCAAAGTTGCACGCCCTCCAATTGCTCCATGGCGCCGATCATCTCCTCCAATCCGCGCCCCTCGTTGAGCATACCCTGATACAAAACGATGAACGGAGCGCCGGGGCGCCTGTCGGAAACCGGAGCATCCCGCCGTAGCGGCAGATTGCGAATGACGCCGAAAGGCACGCCGTATCGGGCCGACAGCGCCCCGGCCAGCATTTCCCCAACGGTGTAGCAATGCCGCAGCCGCGGAATGAGCAGGGCGGCTATCATTTCCCAAACCCTCTTGACAATGGGCCGCTGCGCCAGTTCCGGCACTTCGGAGAAATACTCATGCGCATCGAGTACGCAGGGTTTGCTTTTGATCCTGGCTGCCCAAAAACAGGCCGGCAGCGTATCGGTATCCACAGCGCACACCGCGTCGAACCGGCGCCGGAGCAAATACAGCCACAGCCGGATATTATACTCAGCATAAAACAGGAAGCCTTGTTGAAACAAACAAGGGAGCCGGGTTTGCCGGAAGGCGCGAACCGGCAACGGCGCGCTACCTTTTTTCAACCGCCCGACCAACTCCACGGCGTAACCGGCCGATTCCAGCGTTGAGCAAATTCGCATCATCCGTTGATCGTGAAGCAAATCGTTGGTCACGGCGGCAATGATGCGCATGGGGCGGGCGGAATGGTTTAGTCGTTCCAATGCAGTAGCTCTTCTTCTTCTATCAAAAAACCCTCGTCTAAGAGGTATTCCAGGGTATTGGCTACTTCTTCTTTTTGGGAAGGGGGGAAGAGGGCCAGCACATTCTTTAAGGTATCGGGTTTGCCCGTAAGGGCCTCTTTCATTTTGTTTTTGATTTGTTCAAACAGGGTAGTGGAAAGCGCTTGCTTTTTGCGCTCCAAACAAACATCGCACACACCGCAGGGCCGGCT
Source organism: Saprospiraceae bacterium (assembly GCA_019638385.1). Lineage (GTDB taxonomy): Bacteria > Bacteroidota > Bacteroidia > Chitinophagales > Saprospiraceae > UBA2329. Next base: position 42,880 of record JAHBTW010000026.1, read on the forward strand.
GTCGGTTTCGCCGAAATAAGCCAGTAACATTTTGCTGCGGCATTCGTCGTCTGTTGCGTAAGCTACCGCACTGCGAATGCGTTTTTCCTGCCGTTGTTTCCGGAACTGATACAACTCCATGTCAATGGTGAGATTGGCGGGGTCCACGCGCTCCAGCAGAAAAACGATTTGCGGTTTATCCTTGCGGGGCTGGTATTCGAGGATGTTCTCCTTGGCCATGAGTTCCAGTGCCTTGATCACTTCCTCTGCGGGTATGTTGAGGAATCGGGCCAACTGTTCCTCCTTTATATTAATATGGTGTTGAAAAGCGCCCTGATAGGATCGCAGGATACTTTTGAGGATGGCGTCCAACTTGGGCTGTCGGAGCATGTAGTCATAGATGGCCTCCTTATCCGCTGTGAGGAGGAGCGCCGAGGGCGACCATACGGCCTCGGTAAGGGTGAGCCAGCCGGCCTGCTCTAATATTTTGAGGCAACTGTAGGTGCGGGCGGGTTCCAACTTAAAATTCTCACAAAACCGGGTAATGTCGAAATCGTAGCTCTCGCCTTGCCCGCTGCCGAGCGCCAACTGGTAATAGCTGCCCAGCGCGCGATATACCTGCCGGATGTACTCCATGGGAGGATAGGAGAGCTCAAAATTGCGCTCCAAATTCCGACGGTCGGAATCATTATATAGCAATACGGCATAAGACTTCTTACCGTCGCGCCCGGCGCGTCCGGCTTCCTGAAAATAGGCTTCTAAGCTATCCGGCAGGTCGGTGTGAACCACGGTTCGCACGTCCGGCTTGTCTATGCCCATACCGAAAGCGTTGGTGCTTACCATGATGCGGGTTTTTCCGGCTATCCAGGCATCCTGTTTTTGGGAGCGGAGTTCTCCTTCCAGCCCGGCGTGGTAAAAATCGGCGGAAATGCCTTTGCGTTGCAGCATGAGGGCGAGGTCTTTCGTCTTTTTTCGGTTGCGGGCATACACCACCCCCGACCCGGCGACCTTGTTCAGTATCTCCACCAACTTCTCTTCTTTTCCCTCTTCGTGGCGCACCACATAAGCCAGATTGCTCCGGGTAAAGCTCTGCTGAAATACGTTCGGCTTTCGGAAACCGAGTTTTTCCTGAATATCGGCGACGACCTCCGGGGTGGCCGTGGCGGTGAGCGCGAGTATCGGCACATCGGGTATCAACTCCCGCAGGAGCGGAATTTGCAGATAGGGCGGGCGAAAATCGTACCCCCATTGCGATACGCAGTGTGCCTCGTCCACAGCAAGGAGGTTGACCTGCATTCGCTGAATTCGTTCGCGCGCCATATCGGTTGTCAGCCTTTCGGGAGATACATAGAGCAGCTTAACGCCGCCGAAAACGCAGTTGTCAAAAGTCCGGTCAATATCGCGGGAAGACATGCCGGAGAAGATGGCCGCTGCGGCGATGCCGCGTCGTTGCAGGTTATATACCTGATCTTTCATAAGGGCAATGAGCGGTGAAATAACAATGCACATGCCCTCCCTGTACAGCGCCGGCACCTGAAAACAGATGGACTTGCCGCCGCCTGTGGGCAACAGCGCCAGCGTATCCTGCCGGTCCAGGGCAGATTGTATGATTTGTTCCTGCATAGGCCGGAATGCATCATACCCCCAATACTGCTTCAATACGTCTATCGGCTGTTTTTCCATATCAGTGATGAGGAACAAGAGAACACAAAATCAACCACAAAATAAAAAAATATCACATAGGTTATTGACAGTATCCATAAAACCCCCCATTTTTGCACCGTCTTTTCTACTCCATGATTTTTTTTTCAATATGTCATGCCATTAATTTTTTTCTCTGGTAAAAGGGTTTACTTTTGCCCCTTGATTGTTCTTTGAATGTTTCTCGTTCCACTTTTTTTGACGACGACTACGACGACCTGAACTTGAAATCAATAGCAATTTTTTTTATCTCTTAATATCTTAACAAATTGTGATCTTATGGAAAGAACGAGTTTTACAACGAACCGGTCTTGGGTACTGGGTCTATTGACCTTAGTCTTGGGACTGGCGGGGTTCCAGAGTGCAAATGCACAGTGTGCTGCGCCGTCTGCATTGACGACGCTGAACATTGGTCAGAACAGCGCATCTCTGCGTTGGACCTCCACGGCGCCCAACACGCCTACTGACAACTGC
>JAHBTW010000027.1 GCA_019638385.1 Saprospiraceae bacterium
GGGCTTAAGTTAATGGGTATGAACAAGCGTTGTATGTGATTTTAAAAACGAGGATAAATGATAACCATTGACAAATCTCTGTTAAGTCCTGACCTAATTCAAAGACTTGACAATCTACATTCGGAAATTAGTAAATTCCGTCAAGAAGGCGAATTAGACCAACTTTCAAAAGAAAAGTTGCGTGACCATTTTAGAACGCAACATATTTTTCATAGTGCAGGGATTGAGGGCAATAGGCTAACCTTGCAAGAAACAATGTTAGTTTTGAAAGAAGGAGTTACAATCTCTGAAAAATCTATTCAAGACACGGTAGAAGTTAAAAATTTAGGTATTGCATTTGATTTTTTTTATGAATTGGCACAGCAAGACACGCCCATTTCAGAAAATTACATCAAACAAATCCACCAGTTAGTAGTCGGTAACGACCCCTACTTGAATGCGGGAAATTATAGAAATGTAGGTGTAGTTATCACAGGTTCGGAACATACACCACCCGAACCCTTTGAAGTGCCTTTCAAGATGCAAGAACTAATGGATTGGTTGAACGAAAACTTTGACCAAGAAAATCCTATTGTTTTGGCAGCAGTAGCCCACCACGAAATGGCTAAAATACACCCTTTTGCAGACGGAAATGGTAGAACTGCAAGGTTGCTTCTTAATTTTATTCTGTTGAAAAAAGGCTATCCTATTTGTAGCATCAAGCGAACTGAACGTCCAAGATATTATGAGGCGATGTCGGAGGCAGATAAAGGCAACTACCATCAAATTATTGAAATGGTAGCGGAAGGTAGTGCTGAACTTTTTGGTGTATATGTCAGAATAAGGGAAGAAACCAACAGAAAAACACAGTTTGCCAAGAAGTGGGGAAATAAAGACATAGAAAGCAGACTTAGAAAAGAGAAAGGAAGATTTGAACTTTGGCAAAATAGAATGAACCAAATCAAATTGGAATTTAGACAATTCACTGATTTATTGAACGAAAATTTATCAACCTATGGGGCAACCTATTACGAGTACCCACCCATAACTTTTGAAACTTTCCAAGAGTTGGAGGAACGAGGCAGTTCCAACAATACTTTTTTCTTTTCAATTCGTTTTTATCACCGAGAAACAAAAAAGATAGTGCAAACATTTCTTTTCAGATTTTTCAGAGACCACAATAAATTTGGGTTTGACAATCCCGTTGTTCCTTTGGAGTTGAACTGTTTTAATACCGAAACAAAAAGTTTTCTTGTTCTTGAACGTTTTTCTTGGGCAGACAGGATACAACTAAGGGCATTTTACTTTAATCAGTCAAATGAGTTGGTAGTTACAAAATACGACCGTTCAGAAAGGAAAGTTAAAGAAGAAACTAATCCTAACTTGAACGGAGTGGCTGAAGTATTCTTTGATGATGTACTTGCTAATGTACTTGGTGTGTAAAAAATAAACCACACACAACATTATGTTTGCGAAAAGGCGGGCTAATGTGCGTAATTTAGGCTTTTGTGCTTTCTATAAACATTGTGTGTAGGGCAAGGAAAGTGCTATTTAATCCCGCCCTTCGCAAACATTTTTCCGTTAGGCACTTCTATGGCAATCTTCTTATCCTGATAATTTTCCACCACATCCATCGGTGTGAAGGCGTGTTCCAACGCAGCGCTTACATGCGTGTAGCCAAGAGGCTTTATGAATTTTATTCTAAGTTTTATTTGATCCACATCATTCTTGTCTGCCACATAGGCAAAATACCGGAGTTTGGACTCAAAGCGATTGTAAAGCACGAATTGAGGAAATACAACCGATTGTGAATCTGTTAATCCCATTAACTCATTGATCAGCACCCAGCCGTCGGCGGGGTGGTAATCGCCCAAACCTGTGGCGGCCTCTATATGGCTTGTGTTGGGCTGGGTATTACTGGTGTTGGGATGGTAAGGGGAAGCCAGATAATTGAGTTGTCCGGGGCTGTTATCATTCGGTTTAATATACAGATACCAACCGGAAGCCGTCCAGTCGAAAGTGGAGTTATTATCCGGATTGTCGGCACAGTACTGGGCTGTTGCCCGCCCTCCAATGATGGCGCAGAGTGCCGTCAGCAATGTAATTTTTCTGAACATAACAGTATGCTTTAGAGTGAAGAAATGCAAAAGATGTACCTGCTTCGCCGGACGACGAAGTTGAGTGAATAGATGGCTGAAACCATACTGAATAAACTTAACTTGCCGGGATATTACGGTAGCTTTTCTCCCCGCCATTTGCGCTTGATGCGCACGCCGTTTTGAGTGAATTCGTATTCTATGTTGAGGGATTTGTTGTCCGGCTGTAGCACGGCAAAGACCAGACCGGGTGTGTAACACTGTTCAAGACCGGCAGGAGGTAAGTGAGTGGTTTGATGTAAGAAATAATGCGTATTATAAATCCCCCGACTCCCAAGTCTCGCATTGCATCCTCTGGGCAAATTAAAAGGATAAGCGCCTAAATTATAATCTAAATCAAGCGTCACGCGAAAAGTATCCGAAGGGGACCCTTCGTCATGGCCGAGGTACTCGCCGAAAATTGGGTACTGGGCTAATGTTCCCGAATGGCTGTTGTCGGTATAGTGATTAAAATAGTATGCTTTTTGTACCGTTACCTTGCCGCTATCACCGGGAAAACAAAGGGAATCAAAATTGTCATTATATGTAGTGAGGGTAAAATTAATCCAGCCGGATACGTTATCGAAAATAAGAAAGAACAGGCTATCGGTAAACACACGCGGATCGTCTCCGATTTTCCACTCGTAGCGGCTCATGCGCGTATCAGCAGCTCTGAAGTAAATTCTTCTTACCCCCGGAGTAGGTATAGTATCTCTGAAGGGCAGATAATGTGGGTCGGTCCAGTTGGTTACCGTAAACGCTGCATCTGTCCTTACCACCGTCAGGCACTTATCATAATTCGGGCATTCCGGGTTGAGGGGGTCATCGCAGGGCGGGTCTTTTTTGCAGCCGGTCCAAAGTGCGAGGGTAAGAAGCGGGAGGAGGAGGAATGTTTTTTTCATGTCAACAGCGTTTTGGTGGCGTCAAGCTGCACAGCCGTTAAATGTTTGCAGCGAGCCTTGTATGCGGACTATAAAATATCGAACTCGTAAACAAAGTAAATAGCTTCGATTGTAAAAGGCAAGTTTTTTTGCTAATTTTTTTTCAAAAAAAAAAAAATAACAGAATATAATTCTATTATTAACATCAATACATTACTCCCCGCCAAATAAACGCTGCCGGCCTTACTTCGAAAAGCGGTAAAATTAACTTTTATGGGGTGGGCGAAAAAACGCCCCGCTTGCGGGGTCGCTGCGCAACTCCGGGAAAGCCTGACGGCTTAAGCCCGAAGGAGCAATAGAATATCCCTGAAAATATCTAACAGAATGGAGGCGGTTTAGCAAAAAAAACTACTGCCCCAGATAAGACTTAAGCGCATTGCGGTTGTACGACTTGCGCAGGCGGCGGATGGCGCGCTCTTTGATTTGGCGCACCCGCTCGCGCGTGAGGTTGTACAGCTCGCCGATTTCCTCCAGCGTGAGCGGTTTGCTGCCGTTGAGGCCGTAGTAGGAGGAAAGCACCTCTACTTCGCGGGGAGAAAGGATCGAAAGCCCTTGTTGTACTTCGTCGCGGAGCGATTGCTCCATCAATTCCATATCGGGGCTCATGTTGTCGTCGCCGGAGATGAGGTCGAGCATCGTGGCGTCTCCGTCTTCGTTATTGAGCGGGGCATCCACCGACAAATGGCGGCTCTGCCCGCGCAGCATATTGGCCACCTCTTTGGGCGTCATGTCGAGTATTTCGGCCAGCTCATCATTGGTGGGGTCGCGTTCAAATTCCTGTACAAAAGAGATAAACGCCTCGTTGACTTTATTGTAAGAACCTACCTTGTTGAGCGGCAGGCGCACAATGCGCGAATATTCTACAATGGCTTGCAAGATGGATTGCCGGATCCACCACACGGCATAAGATATGAATTTGAATCCTTTGGTCTCGTCAAATCGGCGGGCGGCTTTCATCAGGCCCACATTGCCTTCATTGATGAGGTCGCTCAGCGAAAGGCCCTGATTCTGGTATTGTTTGGCAACGGACACCACAAATCGAAGGTTGGCACGGGTGAGATTTTCAAGAGCTTCCTGGCTGTCTTGCTTGATTTCCCGAGCCAGCCGAGCCTCGTCGTCGGCAGTCAGCATGGGTATTTTGCCGATGTCGTTGAGGTACTTATCCAGCGCTAAACTCTCTCTGGATGTAATCTTATTGGTAATTTTAAGCTGGCGCATACGTCCGGGACATTTTAGAAAATCATTCGGGAAAAATATACGGTGATTGAGCGATTAAGTTTTATCAAAATTAACAAACTCGCTCAAGATACAGTTTCTGCACTGAAAAAGTTTCTCTTATCCGCTAATGTCGGGTTCTCAACGCACGTGAATGACCTGCTCCGAAGTCAGGATGGGTTGCCGTTGGTAACGCAGAAACAACTGGATGGTGGCCAGTACGTCCTTTTCGCAATAAAATGAAATCCGCTCCACGTCCTGTTCTTCCCAATACACCTGCCCCACCATGCTGCCGTCAATGTCATCTTTGGGGGAAGGAAAACCCAGCAGGGCGGCCAGCACTTTGAGCGAGGTATAGCTCTTGATGTCGCCGAATTTCCACAACTCCATTGTATCTAAGAGGTATTTTGTTTCCCAGGGCTTTTTTCCCCACAATTGCAGCGGCCCCGGCAACTGTAAGCCATGTACCACCATACGCCGACATATATATGGTATGTCAAATTCCCGGATGTTGTGCCCGCACAGGAAGTACTTGTCGGTGTTGCTGTAGTACTTCTGCACGAGTTCAGCAAAGTCCTTCAGCACCACGGATTCATCGTGCCCGGCAAAGGATTTGAGCTTCACTTTCAGAAGTTTGTTATCGGTATCGCGAAAAACGAAGCCTACGGAAATACAGATGATCTTGCCAAACTCGGCATAAATAGCCGCGCGACGTTGATACGCTGCATCGGCGTCTTCGCTGGTCAGTTCATCTTCGGGCTTGCGCAAAACGGAGGCCGCTTTGTGAAACCACAGTTCCTGAAAATTTTCGTCCAAATCGTCGTACGTCGGTTGCGCCGATACGGTTTCGATGTCCAAAAAAAGGACGTTGCCGATGTCTATTTGTTCAATCATATTGGGCAAGAATTCTTGGTCTAAAAGTAGTTCTTTTTCGACACGCACTCATGGATGCAGGCAAAAAAAGTAAATTTGTATAAAACATCCAGACAATTTTCGGAAAACCGGTATCGTTTGTGTTACGTTTTTCTTAACAAAAAAAATCCAACGCCATGATTCCTCCGAATCCATCTTCCGCTCCCGGCCCCGGCGCTCCTATGAGCAGCCCCGATTCCGGGAATTCCCGTCAACGTCTCGTCGCTATCACTTCTGTGATTATTGTAGCGTTGTTAGGCGTCAATGCGTTCCTGTTGATCAACAAGTTCAAAAAGGACCGTGAGAATACCGAGTTATCCTCCCAATTGGATGAAAAAGAAACGCTGCGCGCCGATCTGGAAAAACAGTACTACGATGCGCTCTCACAGTTAGAGCAGATGAAAGGTTCCAACGAAGAACTCAACTCTCTGATTGAATCGCAAAAAGACGAATTAGCCACTCAAAAAGCCAAAATTGATCAATTGCTCGCCAATAAGGGCAGCTTGGACAAAGCTCGTTCCGAGATCAAGAAGCTCAACGGGCAGGTAGAACAGTATCTGGCTGAGATCAATCAATTGCGACTTGAAAATCAGGAATTGGGAGACCAAAACCGACAGCTCTCCGAAGAAAGACAAGTACTTACTACGGATCTGGAGGCCCAACGAATGACCAACGAACAACTCGAAGCAGCGAAAGCAGCGCTCGCCAGCGAAAAAGAAACCGTAGAAAAAGAGAGAACCTTTTTGGCTAAAAAAGTGGACCGCGCCTCCATGATTTCGGTGCAAAGCATCGAAGTGACCGGCTTGAAACGCCGTTCCGACGGTAAGTCCACCAAGAAAAACTACGCAGACAACATTGACCAACTGCAGGTTTGTTTCAAAACGACTGCCAACGAGGTAGCCGAAAACGGAAAGGAAGTATATTACATCCGCATCCTCAGCCCGCTGGGCGAAACGCTCGCAGTGGAAGAACTCGGATCAGGCTCCTTCACGGCTGCCAGCAACGAGCAGATTCGTTTCACGCAAAGCAAGGAGTTCAACTACAACGGCACGCCGGAACAAATATGCTCCGTGTGGTCGCCCAACCAGCCGTTCTCCAAAGGCAAGTACGAGGTAGAAATCTTCAACAAAGGCTACCTGGCCGGCAAAGGCTCGGTAGTACTCAAGTAACTAAGCAGTTCTGAAAAGTTTTAGTGGGCGTCGTCCGGCAATGGCTTCGGACGGCGCTTTTTTTTGAAAACTTCCTCTACTCTAACACCTTAGCCAGCACTTGTGCGGCTCGACCGCTTTTTAAGCTCTCCCGTGCTTCCTCTATACATTCTACCAAGCTGCGTTCGGGGCGGAGGCAATGAATGCCGAGTCCGGCATTGGCGCACACCACTTGCGCCTGCGCCTGAGTACCGCTATTTTCAAGTATCGCTCTGAAAATGCCGGCTGCTTCCACGTCGGTATGCCCGCCGAAAAGGGCATCCTGATGTACCCGCGCCGACCCGATGTCTTCCGGCTCCAGGGTATATTCGCCGGAGTTTTGAAATACCTTGAACGACCCGGTCAGGGAAATTTCATCATAGCCGTCCAAGCTGTGGACGATGGCAAAGCGGCGTCCGGATTCCTGCATCACATATTGATACAGTCGGGAAACGTCTAACCCGGAGACACCCAACAAATTATGCGTCGGCTGCGCCGGGTTGACTAAGGGGCCGAGCAGGTTGAAAACGGTTTTCATCCCCATTTGCTGCCGGATCGGCGCCACCTCTTTTAATGCCGGGTGAAATAAGGGCGCGTGAAGAAAGCAAATGCCGGCCTGCTCCAACTGCCTGCGCAACACGTCCGTATCATTGGTAAACCGGTAGCCCAATGCGGCCAGCACATTTGAGGAGCCAACGGAAGAAGAGACTCCGTAACTGCCGTGTTTGGTTACTTTATAGCCGGCGCCTGCCACCACCAAAGCGGCCAGCGTAGAGATATTGAACGTATTTTTATGGTCGCCGCCGGTTCCTACGATGTCAATGGTTTGTTCTCCCCGGAGGTCAAAAGGAACGGCCAGGCGCAGCAATGCGTCGCGGAATCCTTCCAGTTCCTGCACGGCGGGAGGGCGCATCTGAAATGCAGTGATGAAGCTCGCCACCTGCGCGGGATTGTGCTGCCCTTCGGCAATTTCCGTCAGGATGGCGGCGGCTTCTTGCCGGTGGAGTTGTTCGTGATCGAATAAGCGGGAGAGGATGGATTTCATAATCAGTCTTCATTTTTATGGAGATGCGGTTCCACGCAATAGCGAAAAAAATTGGCCAGCATTTGTCGTCCGTGCTCCGTCATAATGGATTCCGGGTGAAACTGTACGCTGCGTACGTTGTAGCGTTTGTGCCGGAGTGCCATAATGGCGCCGTTTTCATCCTCTGCCGTTATTTGCAACGCTTCCGGAAAGCCCTCCCGACGCACTACCCAAGAGTGATAGCGCCCGGCCTGAAACACCGGCGGCAAGCCGCGAAACAGCGGTTCGTCCGCATCGGTCACCCGGATGGGCGTTTCTACCCCGTGAAAGACCGCGCTGAGGTTTTCCAACTGCCCGCCGAATGCTTCCCCGATGGCTTGCTGCCCCAGACAAACGCCGAGGATGGGTTTGTGCGGCGCGTACCGCCGGATCAGCTCCGGCATAATACCGGCTTGTGCCGGCAATCCTGGTCCCGGCGACAGTACAATCGCATCGTATTCCGCCACGGCATCCACTTCGATGGCGTCATTTCGGCACACCGTCACCTGATGCTGCGGCCCCAACTCCCGGATGTATTGTACCAGGTTGTATGTAAAGGAATCGTAGTTGTCTAAAACGAGTATTTTCATGTTGTTTCTTTTTTGCTTCTGTGTACTAAATCCCCTCCGCCTCCAACAGCGCTTTCTTCAGAGCGCCCAACTTATTATTTACCTCTTGCAATTCGCTTTCCTCATCGCTGGCGGCCACAATACCCGCCCCCGCCTGATAGTAGAGGGTATTGTCTTTGCTCAAAAAAGAGCGGATGATGATAGCCTGATTCATGTTTCCATTAAAATCAATGAGGCCGAGTGCGCCGCCGTACACACCGCGATTTTGGTTTTCATATTGGTTGATGAGTTCGATGGCCTTGTATTTCGGGGCGCCCGACAGCGTTCCCGCCGGAAAGGTATCGGCAAAAACCTGCACGGGGTTGGCGCCGGGGGGTAGGTCGCCTTCTACTCTGGACACTAAGTGAATGACGTGGCTGTAAAAGTGAGTGTGTTTGAGGTCGCGCACACGCACATTAACGGCATGGCGACCGAGATCGTTGCGGGCCAGGTCCACCAGCATGATGTGTTCAGCATTTTCTTTGGCATCGGCGGCCAGGTCAATGGCTTTTTGTGCATCCTCTACCGGATCGCCGCTGCGGCGGTAGGTACCCGCAATGGGGTTCACTTTGGCCACGCCGTTCGCCACGGCCATTTGGGTTTCGGGCGAAGAGCCGAACACGCGATAACTTCCGAAATCGGCATAAAATAAATAAGGCGAAGGGTTCACCGAGCGCAATATTCTATACACGTTGAAATCGTCGCCCCGGTAGCGCCGCGAAAATTGCCGCGAAAATACGATCTGAAACACATCCCCCACCCGGCAATGGTGTTTGCCCAACGCTGCCAAAGCTTTGAACTCCTCGTCGCGCAGATTACTCTGTTCCTCTCCTTCCAAACGGAAAGCATACGTGGTCAATTTGTTGCTCCGCAACAAGGTCTCTAAGCGCGCTATTTCCGACACCTGACCGGGCAGCAGGTTTTCCAAAATAAACAACTCGTCGTTGAAGTGATTGAAGGCAATGACAAAGCGATAGACGTGGTAACACAGCTCCGGCACATCCATGCGGCGTTTGGCCGGGTCGAAATGCAGGGTGTCGAAGTATTGCACGCCGTCGAAGCCGGTGTATCCGATCAGGCCGTTGAATCCCTCGTAGGGTGTTTCGTAGGCCGGACGGAATGCAGACAGAAATTGGTGCAACTGTGCCGGCACATCTTCCACGCCGTCCACCGCCCTGCTTTCCACCGGCCGGCCCGGCAACTCCGTGAAGATACGGCCTTGTTCCACCTTGAACGTGGCCATAGCCTCCAAGCCGATAAAGGAACGACAGTCTTCGAGGCTGCCGAAGTTATTGTTTTCCAATAATACCGGACAGGTATAGTGGTCGCGCAGTTTCAGGTATGCGGCTACCGGCGTTTGCAGGTCGGCCAGGTGGCGGCGTACCATGGTGCGCAGCAGCAATGGAGCAGAATCGGGTGTTTGCATCTCTTGTTGATCAATTTTAAAGGTGTCCTAAAACGACAATCGGCCTGCCGGGTGATCCGACAAGCCGATTGTTACTGCAAAAACGCACAACACGACCGTGTCACCTCACCCGGAACTCCGAATGAATGTGCCACCACCAGGCGTTTGTATGCAGCGATAGAATCATAATTGCGTTTTACGTCCGGCAAATATATGCCGATAAATGGGAGAGATGCAAGGCGTTCTGTTTTTTTCTTTACAAAGAAAAAGAGGAGGCCGCGAAGCCCCCTCTCCTCCATAAAAGGAACACCTGTTATACCTCGCGCTGCCCGACAAGCGTACATAACCTTCGATGCCGCGCTCGGTATGACAAGATTGAATTACAACTCTGTGAGTTGCTCCACATACTCCGTCATCGGCAGCTTGGTTTCTTCCTGTAATGCGCGGAAGCCGCTGCGGATGTTGATTAGGTTTTCAAAACCCCGGCTGCGCAAAATGGATGCTGCGATCATGGAGCGATAGCCGCCCACGCAGTGGAGGTAGTATTCGTTGTGGCGATCCACCTCGCTCATATTGCGATTGATAAAATCGAGCGGGAAGTTTTGAGCGCCTACGATGTGCTGCGCATCGTGCTCGCTTTGCCGGCGCACATCCAGAATATTGGTCTGCTGATCGTTGTATATTTTTTCAAATTCCTGTGCCGTGATCTCCCGGATGGAGTCTGTTTCTTCGCCGGCTGCAACCCAGGCATCAAAACCGCCTTCCAGATAGCCGATCGGATTGTCGTACCCTACGCGCGCTAAGCGATCTACTACTTCCAACTCCCGGCCGGGTTCGCATACAAAGAGGATGGGCACGGTGAGGTCGCTCACCAAAGCGCCTACCCAGGGCGCAAAACTATCGTCAATACCGATGAAGACAGAACCGGGAATGAATGATTGGGCGAAATGGTCTTGCAGGCGGGTGTCGAGCACTAAGGCGCCTTCGCCTTCCCATGCTGCTTTGAAAGCGCGAACGCTTAAAGCGCGCAAGCCTTTCTCACGCACCGTGTCAATGCTGTCGTAGCCCATCTTGTTCATCACGGCATTTTTGGGGAAGTATTGCGGCGGATCGACCAAGCCGGTGGTCACTTCTTTCACAAACTCCTCGCGGCCCATATCGGCGCGCAGCGCGTAATTGAGTTGTTTTTGCGCACCGAGCGTACCGACGGTTTCGGCAGCCATTTTTTTGCCGCAGGCAGATCCGGCGCCGTGCCCGGGATATACGATCACATCGTCGGCCAGCGGCATAATTTTATTGCGCAAGCTGTCGAAGAGATGCAATGCGAGGTCTTCGCGGGTGAGGTTGGTTTTTATAGCGAGGTCGGGCCGGCCTACGTCTCCCAAAAAGAGCGTGTCGCCGGTGAAAATAGCGTAGTCTTTGCCGTTCTCGTCTTTGAGCAGGAAAGTAGAAGACTCCATCGTGTGGCCGGGGGTGTGCAGTACTTTGATGGTAAGCTTGCCCACTTTCAGCTCTTCTCCGTCGGCGGCAATGTGGGCTTCATAATTGGGTTGGGCCGTAGGGCCGAATACAATGGTTGCGCCGGTTCTTTTGGCCAGGTCTAAGTGACCCGAAACGAAATCGGCATGGAAGTGGGTCTCTAAAACATACTTAATTTTCGCATTGTCGGCTTCAGCCCTTTCGATATAAGGCTCTACTTCGCGCAATGGATCAATGATGACAGCTTCTCCATCGCTCTCGATGTAATAAGCGGCTTCTGCCAGGCAACCCGTATAGATTTGTTCAACCTTCATAAGAATAGAAATTTTGCGGTTAGGAAAAAAAGTAAATGAAAATTCCTTCATGTATCCGGCAAAAATGTTTTGCTTGAATACAGGTGCAAAATTATAAGCTGCCAAACAAGCAGTAAGTGACATTAGTCACCGATGCAGGAAAAAAGATGGATTTTCGTTAAACGGGTTGCTTAAAGCGCACCTGAATGGCCGCATGCGCCTCCTCTCCGGGTTCTAAGGCAATCAGCCCCATGCCGTTGTTGAAGGCGTCAATATTGCAGGTCATCGGTTCGAGCGCAACCGAGCGGCGGTGAGGCGGGGTGAAAATCTGGAGATAATTGAATTTTCCGGCGCCGGTTTGCTGTGCGTAATGCAGCCGGCCTGCGGGGCCGGAGAGTTGCACTTCTGCCAACGGGGCGGCTTCGTCCAATTGAAAACAATTGTCAATAACCTCATCGCCGATGGACCTTGCCGCAGCAAATCGCTCCTCGGGCAGTATTTTTCCGGTGGGAATCATGGTCGCGTCAATTTCCACCCGGCGGCAGGCCGGCAGGTGCAGACTCATCTCATCCGCGCTGTCGGCGAGGCGGAAATACGGGTGCCAACCCATGCCGACAGGAATCGGCATATCGCTGTGGTTTTTGAATCGCAAGTCCATTTCAAAAACCCCTCCGGTCCGGATGGTAAAGGTGATGGAAAACGTGAAGATGAAAGGATAGCCTTCGTCTTCGCCCGTTTCGTGGCGGAGGCAGGTCACAGAAGCGCCGGTCTCGTCTAAGTCCACCCGCGACACCTGCGTGGGGCGGGTTCTGCCGAGGCCGTGAATGGCGTTGCCGGTTTTAGTGTCGTTTACCGGAAACTGGTATGGGCGTCCCTGCCAGGAGTAGCGACCTTCTTTGAGGCGATTGGGGAAGGGATATAACACGATGTTTTTGCCGTAGCGATTTTCAATCAGCTCCTCCGGGGTAGAGTAGCCGTCGAGTACGGATACGCCGTCGAGTACGAGGTCCAACAGGCAGGCGCCGTGACCGGGTACGAATGTGATGCGCTCCGACCCACTGGAGCTGCTGATGATGTGTTTTTGAAATACGCCGAACGGCTCAATGGTATGTTGGAACATGGCTTTCGTTTTTGATTGATAAAGGCATTCATATAACAAGCCCGCGAAAGTAAGGGTTTTTGCTTTTACCTTTACCCCCTCAACAAGCCATTACACTCATGCCCAAATTTAGTACGCTCGCCGAGGTTCAGGAAGCGCTGCACAGCGGCGGCGTCAGCTGCGAATCGCTGGTGCGCCACTACCTGCAACGCATCGAAGCAACCCGACACCTTAATATATATGTGGAGGTTTTTGAGGAGGAAGCATTGGCCAAGGCGCGGGAATTGGATGCTCGTTTCAAAAAAGATCCCGCCTCGGTGGGCCGTTTATTCGGCATGACGGTGGCGCTCAAAGATGTGATTTGTTACAAAGACCACGAGGTCACCGCCGCTTCCAACATCCTGAAGGGGTTTCGTTCGCTCTTTTCAGCTACTGCGGTGGAGCGCCTGTTGGCGGAAGATGCCATCATACTGGGGCGGGTCAACTGCGACGAGTTTGCGATGGGGTCCAGTACTGAAAATTCCTGCTACGGCCCCACCCGCAATGCTGCCGACCCGGAGCGCGTGCCGGGCGGTTCTTCCGGTGCATCGGCAGTGGCGGTGCAGGCCGATACTTGTCTGGCATCTTTGGGCAGCGACACGGGCGGTTCGGTGCGGCAGCCGGCGGCGTTTTGCAATGTCGTCGGGTTCAAACCGAGCTACGGGCGCATTTCCCGGCACGGACTGATTGCCTACGGTTCTTCATTGGATCAAATCGGCACGCTGACCCAGAGCGTGGAGGACGCGGCACTGCTGTTGGAAATCATGGCCGGCCCCGATGAGTTTGACAGCACGGCAAGTACCGCTCCGGTGGAGCCATACGCTGCGCTCGCGCCGCTGGGGCGCCCGGCGCGCATTGCTTATTACCGCACGGCATTGGAGCATCCCAGTTTGGATGAGGGCATTCGCCAAATGACCTTTAATTTTATCGGGCAGCTCCGCGAGGCCGGGCACATAGTGGAAGCCATTGATTTTGAATATTTGGACTATACGATCCCGGCATATTATGTATTGGCCACAGCGGAGGCTTCGTCCAACCTCAGTCGCTACGACGGTATCCGGTTCGGGCATCGCAGCCCGGCGGCGAAGGATTTGGAGAGCACCTACCGGCGTTCGCGCACGGAGGGCTTTGGGGCGGAAGTCAAACGCCGCATTATGCTCGGCGCCTTTGTGCTCAGTTCGGGTTATTATGATGCCTATTACACTAAGGCGCAGCAGATTCGCCGCCTCATCTACGATAAGACCCAAGCCGTTTTTCAGGAATTCGATTTCATTCTCATGCCCGCTGCGCCTGTTACGGCCTGGCGTTTCGGCGAAAAATCGGACGATCCGGTGGCCATGTATCTGGCCGATATTTTTACCGTGCAGGCCAATCTGGCAGGCATCCCGGCCATCGCCTTGCCGCTCGGCTCTCACCCGGAAAACGGTCTTCCTGTGGGCGTACAACTCATGGCCGGCGCCTTCCGGGAAGCGTCATTGCTGGCTTTTGCGCATCAACACACTTTGCAAGTAAAATAATCTCGCCAAGCCGCAAAGACAAAACCGCATCTGCAAGTAAAAGTAATCACGCAAAGCCGCCAAGCCGCAAAGACAAAATCGCACTTTGCGTCTCTGCGCCTTTGCGAGAAAAACATCCCGTCTGCGCCTTTGCGAGAAAATAACCCCCGCTAAGCCATTCTTTCCTGTATCAGTCGATGAAAATGATGTACGCCCTGCTCCTGTTGCGGCGAGTAGCGCCCTGTGTGATAAAACCGGGATTGAATGCCGCGCTGAACGCTTTCCACCACGGCCTCGTCTTCCATTTCGGTGGCCTCTATGCGGTTGAGCGAACGATCTGAGGCGACCTCCTCAAAGTAATAGGTGCGGTAACGAATGCGGGTGAGATTGTGTGCGAGCGGCTCCACCACATTGAGCGAAAGCCCCCAGGGATAAAAATTGAACATCAGGTTGGGGAACACCCAAAAGTAGTAGCCGTAGATACGCCGGCCATGATCGGGCGCATCGGTCGGTATGTCGAAGCAAGGCTCGCCCTCTTTGGCTACGCCAACTTGCAAGTTGCAATAAGGATATAATGCGTACTCGTACTGCTCAAATTCAATGGCCTGATTGAGCGCAGGATGCACAAACGGAATGTGAAAACCCTCCAGATAATTGTCGCAATACAGCGCCCAATGCGCCGCTACCTCATAATCTTGCGAATGCTCCGGATGAAAGCGCAGGGTGTCTAAGGGCATCCAGCCGATGCGTTCGATTAGCGGCTGTATAAGCTCGTCGAAAGGCATGGCCGGCTGCAAGGAGGCAAACAACATCCCCATCCATTCGGCGAAAGGAACGGGCGTGAGATCATCGGCAGGGGAGGGGAAATTCTCCACCCCCTCAAATTGAGGCATACTGCGAAAAGCCCCGTCTAAGCGAAAGCAGCGCCCGTGATACCCACAGGAGAGCAGTCGCGTTTTGCCGGGCTGTTCCACCACTACTTTGCCCCGGTGCGTACACACGTTGGAGAGGCAATGCGCCCAGCCTTCGGCATCGCGGGTAAAGAGGAGCGGCTCGTCGAGCACGCCGGGCAGCAACGTGAAAGGCCATACCTGCTGCGGTTCGGCAATGACGCCCGCCTCGCCCGCCCATAGCCAGCTCGCCGCGAAGATGCGCTCTTTCGACGCCTCAAAAACGAGCGGGTCGCGATAAAAAGAAGCCGGCAGCGTGTGGGCGTGCCGGATATCTTCGGCAATGTGGAGCCGGTGTGAAGCCATGTTGGTAAGAATTATAAACCCGCCGTTACAGCATCATCAAAATGCCGACGACGAGCAGAAATGCTATAAAAAGTAAAAAATAAAACCCCACGCTGCGCCCGGCTTTGTCGTAGAGCAATTCCATGGCCTCGCGCCAGGTAGTCCTTTTGCCGAGCGGCTCGTGCAGCATGAGAAAAAAAGCGCGCTTGCCGTGCTTGCGATGATCCCCGTGTTTTTTCAAAATAAAAAAATCGTCGTCGAGGAACGCGAGGTCAAAAAGCTCTCCCTCGCAGTCCTTTTCCATGATCAAAAACTTGTTGGAATCGCGCAGGTATCGCCACTTGCCGCAGGAGATTTCCCCATCTTCCGATTTGAGGTATTCTCCATCGGTATTGAAAAAGTGAAGCACGGCTTTGTGGAAATCCACATCGTCGCGAAACTCCAGCCAGGATTTGTTAAGGTAAAACTTCTCCTCGCGAAGGTCCTCGCTCCAGGGGCGCACCCTGGGCAGGATTTTATCCTCCAGATACTCGTCTATGGAGTTGGCATCCGGCAATGTCGTCCGAATAGGCTGCATTACCTTATCAAATAGTTTGATTTCCATAGCGATGTACTTTTTGAGCGTTTATTGTCGGGGTGACTGCCAGTCACCCCGACAATAACGAAACTTAGCTTGCACTGTATTTACCTCCTCACCACCAGCGTATTGGCCATGATGTCGTGGAGTGCCTGCTTTTTATCGGTGAACCCGGCCATCATAAATCCGATGAGCAGAATGAGGCCGGAAACGATCTTACCGAAATAGCGCCCCGCCGCCTGTCCGCCTGTGATTCGGTTGCCGTCCATATCAGTAACGATGATCCCGACGGCCTGCTTGCCAAACGTAGCCTGCTTTTCAGAGCTTTCGAGGTAAATGAAATAGAAGACGCCCAATACCCCGCCTATCACCTGTGATAGCGCATTCGGTTCGAGGAAACTGCCTCCGATGGTACCGTAAATAATGTACATCGGAATGCCGATGATGATGCTGTCAATCAGGTACGCCGCTACGCGCAGCCAAAAACCGGCGTATTCCGGTTCGAATCGTTGCGGCTGGTCGAGTTCGTCGAGAATGAGGTCCTGGTCTGTCATGGTTAATGAGATATTGGTTAATGATGCTCAAAAATACCATGCTTTCGCTGAAAACCAAATTCAGGCCGGCCTTTTGCTGCGTTTTTGAAAATATTTCTGCGCTACGACCAACAGCCCGAATGACTCGCAATCTTCTTTGGTTTGTTTGGCATGGTGCGCGCCGTGCGCCCGTAGAATGGCCCGGCTGTAAGGGCTGTCCAATTGCCGGAACCACTTGAACCGCTGATGGATATACACATCGTGGATGAGAAAGTAGATAAGCCCGTAAATGGATATGCCGATGCCTACAAACAACAAGCTGATATACGGCGTGGCTGTGCCGATGATGTAGCAGGCTGCACTGGGAATGGCAAACACCAGAAAAAACAAGTCGTTGCGCTGAAAAAAGCGGCCCTTGTGCTCGTGCGGCTTGTGGTGGTCTTCGTGCCAATTCCAGAGGAAGCCGTGCATGACGTACTTGTGCGCAAACCAGGCCACAAACTCCATGCCGGCCACAGCGGCGAGGGTGATAAAAACGTACAGTGCGATTTGCATACTCAAAAGCTTTTTAGATAACGGTCGTGGAACGATTCTGCGCCCCGCTTTTGTTCATGAGGCATTGCTATAAAAATTAAGCGAGCCAAATTGTTGCAATTTCGAAAGATGTCGGCGTATATTTGCGCTCGCTTTTGCAAAAAGGCACGGTAGCTCAGCCGGTCAGAGCGCATGATTCATAATCATGAGGTCGGGAGTTCAAGTCTCCCCCGTGCTACGAAAACCAACCATCCCGAATTTCGGCGCCCGCCGGAGTTCGGGATTTTTTGTTTCAGGGATTTCCTCAAAACTTGCTTTGCCAAAATTTAAATGTTAAAAAAATCGGAATAAATTTATTCTCCCTATTTTTATCCGGATGTCAGAATTTTGTGAATTAAATCCATCAAATCCCGTAGTATTTTTTCACCTCAAATATCTTTGTATGAAGACTGCATTCCACTTTTTATTCCTGATTTGCGCAGCAACCCTGTGGCATTTTACCCCCGCCCACCCCCAAACAATAGTTCGGGGAGGGCAAAAATGTACAATAAAGTTCTGCCCCTGAAATTCAAGTCAGGGGCATCCGAACAAGATATTGTCTCATTTGAAGCAACGCATCGGCTCAAAAAGCTCCGACAGGCCATTACCGGGTTCATTGATTACGAGATTCCACCACTGCACGACATTACCTCCGTTCATGATCGCTTACAAAAATCGGCTCTGGTGGAAACATTGCAATATAACTATATGGGGCACTTGCTCCGCGCGCCCAACGATCCGCTCTTTCCCGATCAATGGCATCTCAACAAGATCAAGGCAGACGCTGCCTGGGACATCACTACGGGCAGTAGCAGCATCGTCGTTGCGACGCTCAATACCGGTATTGATTGGGATCATCCCGATCTGGATGGAGTAATATACCACAATCCGGGAGAAGATGCCTGGCAGACACCATTCAACCCTTCCACCGGCAATGGCATGGATAATGACGGCAACGGCTTTGTTGATGATTGGCGCGGCTGGAATTTTTTGGATAACAATAATAATACGGATGATTTATGTCCGAGACATACACGGACGCTTACAGCAGGTCTTGCCCTGGCAGGAAGGCCAAACAACCGCCTTAGACTTAAGCGACCTGCCTGCATCCATATATGTAGTGACTATTGAATCGGGCGAGCGCATACTTTACAGGCAAAAGGTGGTAAAGCAATAAATTATTATCGGATTCCTGCGGCGGGCAATGCGCTCAATTGCCCGCTGCTTCAGTTCTTTTTTCCACTCAAACCGCATATACATCATGTATAAAATAATAAATAGGCTGGTATTGGGCCTCCTGCCGTTTGTATTCCTGTGGAGCCAAAATACTTTTATGACCTCCATTGACCTCAATAACGATGCAGAGTACAGCATTCAGATTATTCGCCTCGAAGATGGGTATTTGGTTTCATCCTTTTCCAGATGTATGAATAATTCAGTGGGTTGTATCGGACTTTAATTAATATGCGTCGCGCCGCCAATGGCGACCTCATCGGCATGGGCTATGTCAGGCTCTCTTCTCAGGGGCTTGGCACTTGCGGTTGGATTTTTCGCATATCTCCCCAAGGGGAGCTGCGCTGGCAGCGCACCATCGCTGATCTGCGCTCCCGGATCAAATCGAGCTACTTTTACGACGTGGCGGAAGACCCCGACGGCATGTTGGTATTCACGGGGCTGTATCAGGACACCTTTTCCAATCATACGCCGTGGATAAACAACCCCAATGTGTGGCTGGTCAAGTTGGATAGTATGGGGTGTCTGGAGCCGGGCTGCGGCGAGGTGCAAATCGTTACCTCCACGCGGGAGCTTGTGACGCCGAGCGTTGAAAAGCCCGTACTTATTGCTTCGCCTAATCCGGCGCACGACTTCTTCCACCTGAGCCTCGCCGGGTTTGCGCATCCGGTATTTCCGCTCCGGGTTCGGCTGTGGGACATGCAGGGCCGCCTCGTACAAAGCACAGAAGCTCAGGAGTATCCGGTCTCTATCCAAAGCAGGCAACTGCCGCCGGGCATGTATCTGGCACAGGTGCAGACTGCTGCCGGGCAAACGGGCGTAGTGAAGGTGGTGCTGAAGGGAGTGTAACGGTATCGGTAACGGTATCGGTAGAGACGCAATGCATTGCGTCTCTACCGATACCGTTACCGATACCGTTAATACAAACCATCCCGAATTTCGGCGCCCGCCGGAGTTCGGGATTTTTTATTCCCGGTGTATCCTTTTTTCTACATTTAGCGCCATGAACCGCAACGTCATCTTCATCACCGGCGTATCCGGGAGTGGCAAAACAACACTGGGCCGGCTGCTGGCGCAACGCTTAGACATTCCTTTTGCCGACGGCGACGACTTTCATCCGCCGGAAAACATTCACAAAATGCAATCCGGCGTACCCCTCAACGACGCCGACCGCCTGCCCTGGCTCGAAGCCATCCGGCGCTTCGCCGTGGACGCCGTGCAACGTTCTTCTGTGGTCATTGCCTGTTCGGCGCTGAAAGCCGCTTACCGGGCGCTACTCTCGCAAGGGTTTCCGGGCCGTCGATGCTTTTGGGTTCACCTCAACGGCGATTACGACACCATATATAAACGACTGTCTGCAAGGCAGGGGCATTTTATGCCGGAGCAATTGCTGCGCTCCCAGTTCGATGCTTACGAGCCGCCGGATGACGGGCTGCTGTTGGATGTGGCAGAACCGCCGGAGCGGCTGATTCAAAAAATTATGGATGCTATGGAAAATCAACCTGCTGAAATGGGCCTGATCGGGCTGGGGGTGATGGGCAGGAACTTAGCCCGCAATTTTGGTCGAAACGGCATGGCGCTCGCGTTGTACAACCGCCATGTACCCGGCAAAGAAGAAAGGGTGGCCGAACAATGCGTGGCCGATTACCGGGAGTTGTCGGGTGCGGCGGCTTTTGAAGACTTGCCGGCATTCGTCGCTTCGTTGGCGCTTCCGCGCAAAATATTTCTGATGATCGAAGCCGGGCCGGCGGTAGATCAGGTATTGGATGCGCTGTTGCCCTTGCTCAGCCCCGGCGATGTGGTGATTGATGGCGGAAATTCTCACTACAACGACACACTTAGAAGAGCGGAGCGACTGAACACGGCCGGCATACACTATCTCGGCGCGGGGGTTTCGGGCGGCGAGGAAGGCGCCTTGAACGGGCCGGCCATCATGCCCGGAGGATCAGCGGAAGGGTACCGGCTCGTCGAGCCGTATCTGCACGCCGCAGCGGCAAAAGACGCAGCCGGGAAGCCCTGCTGTGCTTACATCGGACCGGACGGGGCCGGGCACTTTGTAAAAATGGTCCACAACGGCATCGAGTACGCCGAAATGCAATTGCTCTCCGAGGTTTATACCTTTTTACGGTGGGAATTGAGATTGGACATTGAAGCCGTGGCGGCCGAATTGCAAAACTGGCAACAAACCGAATTGCAAAGCTATCTGCTGGGCATTACGCTGGATATACTCCGCTACCGGGAAAATGGCGCTCCGCTGATAGATCAGATTTTGGACAAGGCCGGCAACAAAGGCACCGGCAGTTGGACGACCGTGGCCGCCTGCGAACTCGGCGTGCCCGCGTCGGTCATAGCCGCTGCGCTGTTTGCCCGCTATCAGTCGGCCCATAAAGAAGAAAGAAACGCCCTGAATGGACAATACAACATGCCCGGAGCGCGATTAGGCTTGCGCCATGCAGCCATAAAAAATGCGTACGCGTTTAGCCGCATCATCAATCACCATCAGGGATTCCACTTGATCCGGGAAGCCTCCGTGCAATATGGCTGGAACATTGACGCGGCGGAGTTGGCCCGCATCTGGACGAACGGCTGCATCATTCGTTCGCAATTGATGCAACAAATCTCTGAATGGGTAGGAAATGCTCCATCGCTAATGGCTCATCCGGAAGTAGCGGAGCAATTGCACACATACTATCCTGCTATGCGCAATGTGCTGAGCGCGCTTTGTCTGAGCAAACATTCGTATCCCTGCCTGATGGCTGCGCTCGCCGGCTTCAACGGAGCCACCGAGGCGCAATCGGGCGCTAATTTGATACAGGCACAGCGCGACTATTTCGGCGCCCACACCTACGAGCGCGTGGACAATCCCGGCGGCGGTAAATATCATACCCACTGGACAAAAAAATTGTAACGCATGGATCAGTTTGTTCTGTTATTGTCGGTAGCGGCGGGCGTTGCCATCCTGCTATTACTCATTTTGAAAGCCCGCATTCCGGCGTTCATCGCGTTGTTGATTGCTTCTATATGTACGGGGTTGATGGCAGGGCTGTCGGGCAAGGAGATCATTGACACGGTGCAATTGGGGATGGGTTCCACGCTGGGCTTTGTGGCTACGGTGGTGGGCTTAGGCGCCATTTTCGGCGGCATATTGGAAAAGACCGGCGGGGCCAGGGGCATCGCCGCATTTTTGTTGCAGCGCGCCGGCCCGCAAAAAGCGCCCTTGGCCATGACCCTTGCCGGGTTTGTCATAGCCATTCCGGTGTTTTTCGATGTGGCTTTTATCATCCTGTACCCGGTCATTGCAGCCTTGCAGCGCAATACCGGAAAATCCATACTGGCATTCGCCATACCGCTGCTGGCCGGACTGGCCACAACCCATGCCTTCATACCGCCCACGCCCGGCCCGGTGGCGGTGGCGCAGATTATCGGCGCGGATTTGGGGCTGGTCATCACGGTGGGATTGATCGCAGGGGTTCCGGCGGCATGTATTGCCGGCTTGCTGTTTGGCAGGTTTATTTCCAGCCGCATTTATGTGGAAGTACCGGCCACGACAGCAGAGGTATCGGGCGATACCATGCCCAATATCGGCATTTTGCTGGCCATCATTACATTGCCTATTGCGCTCATTTTGGTCAACACCTTTGTCGCGTCGGGGCTTATTCAGGTAGAATCGGCATGGCTGCTCACGGTCATCAGCCTGTTAGGTCATCCTTTCGGTGCACTCATTCTGGCCAATATTTTAGCTTGGTACCTGCTCGGCAGGCGGGCGGGGTTTGCTTCTGCCGATTTGTTGAAAATTTCTGCACAATCCCTTCAGCCGGCCGGTATCATCATCTTGCTCACCGGTGCGGGGGGGGTGTTCAAGCAAGTGCTGGTGCAAACAGGGGCCGGCGAGATGATGGCCGGGGCCGTGAGTGAATGGGGCGTGCCCGTCATTGTTTTTGCATTTTTGGCGGCGGCGCTGGTTCGCATATTGCAGGGTTCGGCCACGGTGGCCATGATCACCTCGGCGGGGTTAGTAGCGCCTTTGCTGACGGGCGGCGGCTTATCCGGCATACAACTCGCTGCGGTGGTCATTGCCATTGCTTCGGGCGCCACGGTACTGTCGCATGTCAATGACAGCGGGTTCTGGTTGGTAAAAGAATATCTCGGCCTCACGGAATCTCAAACTTTTCGTTCCTGGACGGTGATGACGGTACTGCTTGGCGTAGTGGGGTTTGCGGGAGCGCTGGGGGTGTTCCTGGCGGGGTAGAGCAGAGAGCATGGGGCATAGTGGCGCTGCCGAAGTTTGTGGCGTGCAAGCGGGAACGGCAAAAAGGCGAGGCGTGGAGGATCCTATATAATACACACGACATGGCAAGCACGGATTGTAGTTTTGCCGCCTGCCAATTTGCACTTTGCCCCTTTGCCCCAGCCCAGAACTTGCCTTTTACACAAAGCCCCTTACTCGTCTCCTTTGCCTTTGTCGAAGATTTCAGAGGCTATGTATTCTTTGTTGAGGATTACAACCCCCAGCAAGAGGATGGAAATGAGAATAATGTCGCTACTCATGGTATGTTTAATATGTTTTTGGGAATGATAAAAACACTCATCGCACTGACAAGCAGTACGTTGAGCATGATAATTTCTTCAAAGGAATCTCAAATCAGGATATCAGTCAGTTCTTCCTGTCTATGAATAATTTATTTCAAAAATGTAAGGGAATCGGGAAGAACCTGCCAAAGTTAAGGTTTTTGTCGGGTTAATTGCAAGCGACGGCCGTTAAATGTGCATGAAATCTTTTTTGAAATCCTAATGAACAATATATCTTCGCTTTGTGCCTTATTCAAAAACCGGTGTAAAGACCGGCGCATCCGGTCGTTTTATTGACCTCTACGCATTGATATGAAAACACAAATACTCCTTCCTGCGCTGTTTGTCGGATTGGCTTTTCAGGCGGCGGCCCAATTGGGCGGCTTGCACACTTTTTCTTTTCTCAATCTGTCTCCTTCGGCGCGCATCAGCGGCTTAGGCGGCAACTTGATCACCGTGATGGACGACGACGTCAACCTCGCCTACCACAATCCCAGCCTGTTGAATGCCTCCATGCATCAGCAACTGGCGTTCAGTCACGGCTTCCTGTTTGAAGGCATTCAGCAAGGTTATGCAGGCTTTGGGCATCATGCGGGGCGTTGGAACACCACTTTCCACAGCGGCATTCAGTATGTGCGCTATGGAGTGTTCGACTACACGGATGAGTTCGGCAATGAGGGCGGCACTTTCAAAGCAGCCGAATACGCCATCACGCTCGGCGCGGCGCGGCAGGTGGACGAACGTCTTTCCATCGGCGTCAATGCAAAGCTCATCACCTCGCAGTTGGAAAGCTACCATTCGCTCGGCATTGCGGCCGATCTGGCGGCGGTGTATTTCGACACAGCGCGGCAACTGACCTTCACCGTGGTGATGCGCAACGTGGGCGCCCAACTGAGCACCTACCGCAGCGGCAACCGCGAACCGCTGCCCTTCGACTTTCAGGCCGGCATATCCAAGCGGCTGCAATATCTGCCTTTTCGGTTCTCCGTAATTTATCACCACATTCAGCGCTGGAACCTGCTGTACGACGATCCGAACCGCACGGAATCGAACAATATTTTTGCCGGCGATGACCCGATGGAGCGCAGTGACGTGTCTTTGTTTTTTGACAATTTTTTTCGGCACTTCATATTCAACGGAGAGTTGCTCATCGGGCAACGCGAGTCTTTGCGGCTCCGGGTGGGTTACAATCACTTTTTGCGGCAAGAGCTTCAGGTAGAAAACTACCGCTCCCTGTCGGGCTTTACGTTCGGCGCAGGCATTCGCATCAGCCGGTTCCGGTTAGACTACGGCCGGAGCAATTACCACCTGGCCGGAGGGCTTAATCACTTGAGCATTTCTACCAATTTGCGCGAATTCCGGCGCTGACCCCAACCTTATGCGCATTCAGGCGGTCTTAATTGGGTAGGTTCACCAAACCTGCGTTTTCATCATTCAATCCATTTATTATGAAAAATATCGCTTTGGCACTCATTGCCGTAATGACCACTTTGACCGGCTGGAAATGCCAGCAGGAAAACATCAATGCCGGCCCGGAGCTTACGTTCGACTGTCAGGAATCGCCGGTTGTGTGCGATGTGAGTCGTGCCAACAACAACTTTGGGTTTAAGATTTTCAAAAAACTGCACGAGCACGCTCCCGCCGACAACATTTTCATGTCGCCTTCCAGTATTGCCACGGCACTCACCATGACCCTCAATGGGGCGCAAGGCCCCACTGCCGACGAAATGAAAAGCACGCTGGAACTCAACGGGTTTAATTTGGAAGAAGTGAACGCCTCTTACAAAGTGCTGCTCACTACGCTGCCCGCCTTAGACAACCGGCTCAATCTTCAGATAGCCAACTCGATCTGGTACCGTAAGGGCTTTCCGGTCAAGCAACCCTTTTTGACCCTCAACCGCGATTATTTTGACAGCGAAGTGACGCCGCTGGACTTTCGCGATCCGGGAGCAAAAGACATCATCAACCAATGGGTAGATCAAAAAACCAACGGCCTTATCGAAACCATTGTAGATGAAATACCCGACAACGCCATCATGTATCTCATCAACGCCATATATTTTAAAGGCCCCTGGCGCAAGTCGTTCAAGCCGGAAGAGACGACGCAATGGCCGTTTCATTTGGCCGACAACAACCAGGTGAACGTTGACATGATGGGCTACGGCGGCACGGTGAAGTTTCCGCTCTACATCACGGATGCTTATTATGCGGTTGACCTGCCCTATGCCGATTCAGTATATTCCATGACCCTCATTGTGCCGCGTGGCAACAACACTATTGCAAACATCATGGCACAACTCAACGGCCAAAGCTGGGAGCAAATACTCGCCGGCATGACCGTGCAGGAAATGGAACTGCGGATGCCAAAATTCCAAATGACGTATGATAAAAAGCTCAATACCGCCTTACAAGAGTTGGGTATGGGGCGGGCATTTACAGCCGGCGGCGCCGACTTCAGCAACATTGCCGACGCCGAGTTGTCCATCAGCGAAGTAAAACACAAAGCCTTTGTGGAAGTAACAGAACAGGGCACAGAAGCAGCGGCTGTCACTTCGGTCGGCATAGTCGTCACCTCTTTGCCTTCTTATCCGACGATTGTTCTCGACCGGCCTTTCCTCTTTGCCATCCGGGAAAATCAGGCAGGTAATGTGCTGTTTCTGGGCAAGATGATGAACCCGGCGGAGTAACCCCCTGATAGAAAACCAAATGAATCAGAGCAGGCCGTTTTCCTTAAGCAGGGAGACAGCCTGTTCTGCTTTTTCGGGCAGCGTATAAAGTTCTGCTTCTCCTACTGAAGGAATCATGGAGTCCGGTTTTGATAAAATATGGCTTTCAATGCCGTTTTGTTTGAGCAGGTCTTCTGCCAGCTTTGCCTGGAGCACATCGAGCGCAGAAAAAATCTTTATCCATCCTTGTTTCATGGTACAGTTCGTTTTTGGTTTCGATAGTAAATATACGGCTTATGCCGATATTATCAAAAAATGAATTTCTTTACACCGGACATATCCGCACCGTACCGTGCGCCGTTGAACCACATTGCCTTGCAGGAAGTTTCTTTACCATCAATGACCTTATTACCTTTGTATATATGGAAGTAAAACACATAGCGATCAACGCTCAGGAAGTTGAAAAACTCGAACGCATTGCATTCATTCTCAAAACGGTGGCTCACCCGTTGAGACTGGGTATCGTGCATTTGCTCGAACAGTACCCCCGGCTTTCGGTCACCGAAATATGCGACATGCTGGGCAGCGAGCAATCGCTTACATCCCATCATTTGCAAACGATGCGGCTCAAAGGCATCCTCGGCGTCAAACGAGAGGGGCGCAGTATGTTATACTCGCTCAAAGAACGCGACGTGTCGCTCATCATTGAGTGCTTAGAGAACTGCCAATGCAATATGTAGCCATCCGGTTGAAAAAAAACTTGCCCTTAAAAAACAAAAGATTTAGCTTTGCCCCAAAATACACTTTTTGTTAGAAGAGCAAGGCTCAACTTTGGCGTCGGATTTTGTAATAATGCACCCCCGCGCCATACACCCAGCCAACTTGCCCTCGTTTGTTTTTGACCTTTATCCAGGGTTCATTGAAAACCGCGCCACCTATGTTGATTTCCTGTTTGAAGTCGGTCACTTCATTGAGGAAGGTCAGTTCATCGTATAATTGAAGCCGGGCGAGCAACTTGCTGTTGAGCTTGGGTTCGGAGCGCATATTGAGTTCGTCGAGCACCACATACAGCGGAGTGATTTGCTCCCGAATAATTTCTGTTTTCGGAGCGGCAGGGGTGGTCGTATCTTTAGGCGGCGGTAATGCTCTGAGCAATGCGGCGGCGCGATCTATAGAGTCTTGCAAAAGATCGGCCTGAGCTTCGGCTTCCATTTTTTTGCGCAGGTCTGTTCTCTTGTCATTGCATCGGGAAACGGCCCAAATACAGAACAAAAGAAAGAAAGCAGCTATAACAAGAAGTTCAAGGCGTGGATTTTTTTTGCTTTTGCTCATCGCAAGGGTAGATTTAATTTATCAATAATAACAGCACAAAATTAAAACCTTTGCTTTATGGTTGTTGCACAAAATGCTCATCAGGACGGAGAAAGAGAAGAAATGGAGCTTCCGGAGACTGCTTCGAGCGGCGCTGAAGACCTCCTGTACAAAATAGCCATCACTCAAATTCCATTGGTGGGAGCGGTCACCGCGCGTACCCTGATAAGCTATTGCGGCGGGGTGGACGCCGTTTTTCGCGCACGGAAACGAGAGTTGTGCAAAATTCCCGGCATCGGCGATGTAGTGGCGAAGCATGTGGTGGAACAAGACGTATTGGCCATGGCCGAGCGGGAATTAGAGTTCATGCAGACGCACGGCATTCGACCTTATTTTTATTTAGATAAAGAATATCCGGCCCGGCTAAAGCCATACCGAGACAGCCCGGTGATGCTATATTACAAAGGCGCCGCCGACCTCAATGCCCATCGAACGGTGGCCATAGTAGGTACGCGCACACCGAGTCATTACGGCATAGCTGCTTGCGAAGAGCTGGTGGAAGGGCTGAAACCCTACAACGTCACGGTCATCAGTGGTCTGGCTTTCGGCATAGACATTACCGCCCACCGGAAATGCCTGGAGGCGGGTGTGCCCACGATAGCCGCCCTTGGGCATGGCTTAGATATGGTGTACCCCGGCCAGCACCGGCACATCGCTGCCCGGATGCTAAAGGAGGGTGGCTTGCTATCAGAATACCCCAGCCGCACCAAACCCGACCGGGAGCATTTTCCCATGCGCAACCGCATCATTGCAGGGCTGAGCGATGCCGTCATTGTGGTGGAATCAGGAGCGAGCGGAGGGTCCATTATCACTGCAAAAATGGGCAACGGATACAATAAAGATGTTTTTGCCGTGCCGGGAAAAGTCAATGACCGCATGTCGCAGGGTTGTAACCATTTGATCAAAACCAATCAGGCGCACTTGTTGGAGAGCGCCGCCGATGTGGGCTACATCATGCGCTGGGAAGAAACCGGCAGCAGCGGTGTGCAGCAGGAATTATTTGTGGAACTCAATGCTCAAGAACAAATTATCGTTAATTTACTGGCCGGGCACACCGAACTTAGCATTGACGCTCTTACCTTTGAATGTGGAATTAATCACAGTGAAATGGCGGCCCTGTTGTTGGGGCTTGAATTCAAAGGGCTGATCCGCCCCCTGCCGGGTAAACGATATGTGTCCGCCCGGTAAAAAATAATGATGATGCGAACAAAAGCGATTCTTTTTGCGGCACTGCTTCTTTGTGCCTGCACGCCCAATAATCCGGCTACGGCCCCGGCAGCGAACCAACCGATAACCCTGAAGACCCGGCCCAAAAATATCATTCTTATGATCGGCGACGGTATGGGGCTGGCACAAATCACGGCCGGCATGTATGCCAACAATAACCAACTCCATTTGGAGCGCTGCACCGTCACCGGCCTGCACAAATCCTATTCTTTCAATGATCTTGTGACCGACTCCGGCGCCGCTGCCACCGCATTTGCATCCGGGGTCAAAACCTACAACGGCGCCATTGGAGTAGATGCGGCGGGTAAATCCGTAAAAACCATTTTGGAAGAAGCCGGCCAACACGGCTTAGCCACCGGCCTCATTACAACGTCGTCTATAACGCATGCCACGCCGGCGGCATTCATCGCCCATGTGCCATCACGGGATTTGGAAGAAGATATCGCCTCCTTTTTCCCGGATTCCGGGATTGACCTTTTTATCGGCGGTGGGAAAAAGTTTTTTGACCGCCGCGAAAAAGACGAGCGCGATTTGATACAAGCCATGCAGAAGAAAGGATATTTCATTACCCACTATGCAGAAAAAGATTTTAGCGAGCTGGTATTCGACCCTGCCAAGCCGCTGGGTTATTTCACCGCCGACAACAGCCCGCTAACAGTGGAGGCCGGGAGGGACTATCTGGTACCGGCCACCCGTCAGGCACTGCCTTTCCTTACCAAGCGTAGCGCCAAGGGTTTTTTCATCATGATAGAAGGCGCTCAAATTGATTGGGGCGGCCATGCCAACGATGCGCAATACATCATTCGGGAGATGATAGATTTCGATCAGGCTGTTGGGCAGGCTTTGGACTTTGCAAAGGCCGACGGCCAAACCTTAGTCATCATCACGGCCGATCACGAGGCCGGCGGGTTCTCCATCACGCCCGGCTCCGGCATGGATACCATTGTAGGAAAATTTACCACCGACGACCATACGGGTACGCTCATTCCTGTGTTTGCGTACGGCCCCGGGGCTGAACTATTCGGCGGCGTGTATGAAAACACGGCCATTTTTGATAAGATGCGCCAGGCATTGGGTTTTCAAAGATAAATCCGGCGGCTACCCCTTAGAGCTTGTTGTGAATTTTACCGGAAGAAAATTGTTGACAGGCAGCGAACATTGATATATTTGCATCTCTTTGTTCGGAGAATGCCAAACGGCTATTGTGCATCCATTTTTTTGTACAGTTGTCGTTTATCCTGTTCCCGGCAGCCTCAGCCTGAAAATGTAAGATAACCCACCCCTCAAAAACCTGAAAAAAGAAACCGCCGCGTCTCCGCCGGGGATGACGGTTTTTTTATTGAACACATTTAATAATTGATCACCACATGATGAGACTGCTACTACTTACGCTGTTTTTCTTTTCCGTTTTTGCGCTCCGCGCGCAGCTTCCCGGCGTTTGCCCGCCAGGCCAAATTGCCCTCTCCAACACCTGCGCCGGTGCGTGTGTATTGTGCGATTTTCAAACTTTTTCCAGCTCAAACAACACCACCAACCAGGGTCAACAGGTGCCTACCGGCTTTTGTCCCGGGCAAGCGATCTTCGCACACAATGTACAGTGGATTGGTTTTGTGGCGGGTTCTACCAACATCACCATGACCATCACCCCTACCAACTGTGCGCTCGCCGGCAATCAGGGGCTACAGGCAGGGGTATGGGGTACCTCCGATTGCAATTCCTTCAACCTGGTATCGAACTGTTTGTATCAGGTGCCCCCCAATCAACCCTCCACACTCAGCCTGACCGGCCTCACCGTGGGCGGCACTTATTTCTTTGTAGTGGACGGCTTCAACGATGATGTGTGCGATTTTACCGTAAACGTGACCTCCGGCTCCACCACGGTACAGCCGGTAGCGGGCGTACCCACTATTATGCCGAGCAACATCCTGCTTTGCCCCGGAGGCACTTTCCCATTCAGCACCTCTACGGTGACAAACGCAGGTGTTTACAATTGGACCCTCAACGGCCAACCCGTAGGCGCCGGTCAAAATGTGAACATTACCATACCTCCCACGGCATCCGGAACAGTAACGATTTGCGTGACCCCCTCCAACTTATGCCACGGGCCGGGTACGCCTGCCTGCCAGAACTATCAGGTGGTTACGGAGTTGGTTACGCTGCCTCCCCAAACGATCTGTCCGGGGCAAAGCTATACGGTGGACGGCAACACCTTTTCCGCTGCCGGCACGTATGATTATACCGTCACCACGCCGCAGGGATGTGTATTGAACAAGCGCATAACCATCAGCGTGCAGCCGACGCAAATGACCTCGCTGACACAAAACCTCTGCCCCGGCCAAACGGCGGTAGTGGGCAATCAGGTGTTTGGCGCGTCGGGCTTTTATACGGTGCCTTTGCAGACGAGCTTCGGTTGCGACAGTATCGTGACGCTCAACCTTACGGTACACAACATTCCGCCCACCATTCTCAATGAAGAAATCTGCTCCAATTCGGGTGGGTTCACGGTGGGCAATACCACTTACAATACCACCGGGCAGTATGTAGTTACCCTGCCGAGCTTTTTTGGTTGTGATAGTATTGTGGCGCTCAACCTTACGGTTTATACGCCTACCGTACAAACCCTTTCAGCTACGATATGTCAGGGGGAGTTTTATGAATTGGGCAATACCTTTTATACCACATCGGGCACTTACCAGCAGTTTGTAACCGGGCCGGGCGGTTGTGTCAATAATGTCACGCTCAACCTCACTGTATCCAATCCGCAAAGCACGGTAAGCCCTACGATATGCAACGGCCAAACCTACTCTGTGGGGAACTCTACCTATAATGCCTCCGGTACCTATACAGCCGTATTGGCCGATGCCTCTTCGCTCGGCTGCGACAGTACCGTCACCATCAACCTAACCGTACTACCGCCGATAGCCACCACCCTCAATCAGACGATATGCGTGAGCGAGGGATTCACTGTGGGGGGCAATACGTATTTCAATTCGGGCACTTATGTGAATACGCTCACCGCCTCCAACGGCTGCGATAGTATTGTAACCCTCAATTTGGTTTCCAATCCGGAACCGGTGACCAATCTCACACAGACCGTTTGCGCCGGTGAATCTTTTACCGTGGGGAGCACGCCTTACAATGCGAGCGGAACCTACCAAAACATACTCAGCACCGTAGCCGGCTGCGACAGTACCGTCAATCTCAACCTGACCGTATTGCCTGCTATCGTCACCAATCTTACGCCGAGTATATGTGACGGCGACAGCTTCACCGTGGGGGGTACGGCCTATACGGTAGCCGGCAACTACACCGATATACTGACGGCGGCCAACGGCTGTGATAGTACCGTCAATCTCAATCTTACGGTGCTGCCCATTCCGCAAACCACCCTCAATATTTCCATCTGCGAGGGCGAAACCTACACCGTGGGTAGTTCTGATTATGATATGAGCGGAACCTACCAGGACGTACTTACGGCCGCTACCGGCTGCGATAGCGTGGTCACCCTCAACCTCAATGTGATACCGCCGCTCGAAACCTTCCTTGATGTGGAAATCTGTACCGGCCAGTCTTACACGCTCGGCAACGACACCTACTCCGTTGCCGGAACGTACTCGGCGCTGTTTTCCTCTGTCATCGGTTGCGACAGTGTGGTGTATGTCAATCTCACCATCAACGACCTGCTCACCAATACGCTCAATATCTCTTTATGTAATGGAGAGAGCTATACGGTAGGCAACTCCACCTATTCTACCACCGGTACTTTCCAGGATTTCTTCGTGACGCCTTCCGGCTGCGACAGCTTGGTCACGCTCAATCTCACCATATTGCCCACGCCGCAAACGCCGCTCACCATTTCCATTTGCGACGGAGAGAGCTATATGGTAGGCAGTTCAACCTATTCCCAAACGGGGAATTACACCGATGTGCTAACGGCAGCCAACGGCTGCGACAGTACCGTGTTGCTCAACCTGACCGTGCTGAACGTGCCGCAGGTTACGCTCAACGAAGCAATTTGCGACGGCGAAAGTTTCAGCGTAGGTACTTCGAGCTATAATGCGGCCGGCACTTATACCGATGTGCTCACGGCGGCCAACGGCTGCGACAGCATCGTGACGCTCAACCTGACGATTCTCAACGTACCGCAGGTGACCCTTGACGAGTCTATCTGCGACGGAGAGAGTTTTGCCGTAGGTACTTCTTCCTATAATGCCACGGGCACTTACACCGATGTATTGACGGCTGCGAATGGCTGCGACAGCATCGTGACCCTCAACCTGACGGTACTCAACGTGCCGCAAACTACATTGACCGAGGCCATCTGCGACGGGGAGAGTTTTGCAGTGGGCACTTCTTCTTACACGGCTTCGGGGGTTTACACCGACGTACTCACAGCAGCCAACGGCTGCGACAGTATCGTGACCCTCAACCTGACGGTAAACCCCATTCCGGTTACCAACATCGTCACGAGTATTTGCGACGGCGCCTCTTACACGGTCGGCACTTCGACGTACTCTACTGACGGCACTTATCAGGATGTTTTGACGGCCTTTACCGGTTGCGATAGTATTGTGAACCTGACGCTGACCATCACCTCTTTTTATGAAACCAATCTCACCCGCAGTATCTGCGACGGCGAAAGTTTCACGGTGGGCAATTCCGTTTACACTACAACCGGCGTCTTTCAGGACTTCTTCATAGCATTGGACGGCTGCGATAGTATTGTGAATCTTGACCTGACCGTTTTTGCTATTCCGGTAACCGACCTCAGCCCGACAATCTGCGACGGGGAGAGTTTCACGGTGGGGAATTCTACCTATACCGTATCGGGTACTTATCAGGATGTGCTCACTGCCTTTACGGGTTGCGACAGTATCGTCAATCTCAACCTTACGGTAAATCCGGTATTTACCACCACCCTCACGGAGGCCATCTGCGACGGGGAGAGCTTTACCGTCGGCGGTTCCACCTATACCGTTTCGGGTACCTACACAGACGTGCTCACGGCAACCAACAACTGCGACAGCACGGTAATACTCAACCTGACGGTAAACCCCATTCCGGTGACGAACCTGACGGAAATTGTGTGCGCCGGAGAGACTTTCACGGTGGGCAGCTCTACTTACTCCGCTTCGGGAACCTATCAGGATGTATTGACGGCCTTTACCGGCTGCGATAGTATTGTGAACCTCAATCTCACCGTACGCGCGCCCATCACGACGACGCTAACGGAGGCCATCTGCGACGGGGAGAGCTTTGCAGTGGGCAGTTCTTCTTACACGGTTTCAGGTACGTTTACCGATGTGCTCACGTCCGCTGCTACCGGCTGCGACAGCACCGTAACACTGAACCTGACGGTACACCCCATTCCGGTGACGAACCTGACGGAAATTGTGTGCGCCGGGCAGTCCTTCACCGTAGGCAGTTCTACCTATTCCGCTTCGGGTATGTATCAGGATATATTGACGGCCTTTACCGGCTGCGATAGTATTGTGAATCTCAACCTCACCGTGCGCGCGCCCATCACGACAGCGCTCACGGAGGCCATCTGTGCCGGTGAGACCTTTACGGTAGGGAGCACCCCCTATGGTGTCAGCGGCGTTTTTACCAACGTATTGACAGCGACCAACGGCTGCGACAGTACCGTAACGCTCAACCTGACGGTGCATCCCATTCCGGTGACAAACCTTGCGCCGGTTATTTGCGCCGGGGAGTCCTTCACCGTGGGCAGCTCTACTTACTCTACTTCGGGGTCTTATCAAAATATATTGACCGCCTTTACCGGCTGCGATAGTATTGTGAATTTGAATCTCACCGTTCGGGCGGCCATCACAACGGCGCTCAACCGGGCCATCTGCGAGGGGCAGAGCTTCAGCGTGGGCAGTTCCAGCTACACGGCAGCGGGTACTTATTCGGACGTACTGACTTCCACGACCGGCTGCGACAGTACGGTGACGCTCAACCTGACGGTGAATCCGGTGTATCAAACGACTTTGAATGAAAGGATTTGCGATGACCAAAGCTTCATCGTGGGCACATCCAGTTTCTCTACAACGGGTACTTTTCAGGTGCCGCTCCTCTCCGTTTCAGGTTGTGATAGTATTGTAACCCTCAACCTCATTACCCACCCCTGTACTTTGCAACTGACATCGGTTATCGGCGCTACGGGTTGTTTCGGGCAGGCCGACGGCTCGGTGCGCTTCACCATGACGGTGGGAACGCCTCCGTACGCCTATACCTGGCAGGCCATAGGTGGCGGCCAAACCGGCAACGGCACGATCGGCGCCAACGGCGTTGAGACGGTCATCAACGGCTTGCCGGCCGGCAACTACCGCATCACGGTGATAGACTTTTATGACATTACTCGTATTTTCGATGTCACCGTCACGCAGCCGGCGCCGGTCGTCGTATCCTTATCGGGATCGAATTACAACGGCTTTGGAGTGAGCTGCCCCGGCGATGCCGACGGCGAAGTTACCGTAACGGTTAGCGGTGGCGCCACGCCGTATTCCTATCTGTGGAGTGACGGCAGCACACAGCCCACACTGCGCAATGTACCGTCAGGAACTTACTTCCTTACCCTGACCGATGCCAACGGCTGTACTTCCTCGCCGGCCAATCCGACCATTACGCTCACCGCGCCTCCACCGATGGTGATTGCCGTTACGCCTACCGATCTGCCGTGTTTCGGGCAGTCGCAAGGCAGTATTGCTGTGGACAATGTGACGGGAGGCGTGCAGCCGTACTTGTACGCGATTGACAACGGTCCGTTCAGTTCCCGTTCTTTGTTTGGCAGCTTGCCGGTGGGTACCTATTCCATACGGGTGCAGGATGCCAACGGATGTACTCAATCGGTGGACGCCTCTGTGAATCAGCCCTCGCAGCTCACCGTAGATCTCGGTCCCGATCTCTTCATCAATTTGGGCGACAGCATCCGGTTGGAGGCGCTGACCTCCTATCCGGTGGAGACGTACATCTGGCAGGGCGGCGAAGGGTTGTCTTGTGAGGATTGCCCCACCCCTTCGGTCCGGCCGTTTGAAACAGTTTCTTACGGTATTGTGGTAACCGATCGCAACGGCTGTACTGCTACGGATCAGATCATCGTTTTTGTGGATAAAGGCCGCAATGTGTTCTTCCCGACAGCCTTCTCTCCAAACAATGACGGCATCAACGACCGGTTCTATCCTTTCAGCGGCAACAATGTGTCGCAGGTGAAAACCTTCATGGTGTTCAATCGCTGGGGTGAAACGATGTATGAACTCTTCAATTTCGAGCCGAACAATCCTGCCTACGGCTGGGACGGCAGTCACCGTACCCGCCCGCTCAATGCCGGTGTGTATGTGTATGTGGCCGAAGTGGAATTCATTGACGGCGAAACCGTTATCTTCAAAGGCGATGTGACTTTGATGCGGTAGTGTCTTATGAAAACAAGGAAGCCATTTTGAAGTGGCTTCCTTGTTTTTTTCATGTAAGATAGAATCAGACTGTACATGTACTTCTGCATGTGTGATCTCTTACTCAGACCCGAACCATTTTTCCAACAAGTCGATTGTCTTTAAAAATGCGTTGTCTTTACAGTTGCGAAAGGAGGCATTGGTTGCAATGTTTCTGTAGATAGAGGCGGAGCGAGCTTTTTTAGTTTTTTTGAGAACGGCTTCCATTGCTTCTTTGGGGCGCTTCGGTTTTTCTTCTCCGTGTTCCAACCACCCGTTTTCTTTCAACCAATCATAAAGTTGTTGTGCGCCATTCCAGCCTAATGCCGCCGACACCTTGGGGGAGTTGATCCACATCCAGTTCTCCAGTTCCGGCTCTATGGCAATGACGGCTATGTCTCCTTTGGGCCAACCGCTATTGATCAGTTCAGTTTCTACCTGTATTTCAATTTCTGATCTTGATTTTTTTTCCTGTCCACTACCCTCTTTATCAAAACAGACCAAGGCATGACAATATTGATGGATAAATGGGCGCAGAAAATCAGCGCTGCCGGTCATACATCCGGGATCGCGATAGGGGTGGCGTTTGATATCGAAAGAAAAATCACGGGTACCTAAAACGTGGGTCAATCGGGGTAGCAAGCCCTGCATTACATTTTCAATATCAAGATCGGCTACGAGAATGATGAGGTCTTTCATGATAGCACTCCTCCTGCAAATAAAACGCTCAAATTGGTTTCGCCCCTCCAATCTTTTAGCATAGGGTGCTCGCTGCCTCTGACTACATCTGTGACACCTTCCGCAGTTTTTCCAAAACACAGTACGTCTGCCAAATCGACCATACTGAGGATGACAGGGGAGTGAGAGGCTAAAAGAATCTGGGCGCCGTAAACGGAAGAAAGCGACTGAAAAACAGTTTCAATTGCTTTGGGGTGAATGCCGTTTTCCGGTTCTTCAATTAGATACACACCTCCAAAATCAGGCAAATAAGCCGGAAGGGTTAATGCCAGTAAACGCAAGGTGCCGTCAGATACCAACCAACTGGGGATTTCCATGCCCGTACTGTAACGAACTTTCAAATAACGATGCTTGTCATCAGAGCGTTCCACGGTAACTATTTCTTCTACATCGGGCAAAGCGGTTCGGATATGTTCCACCCAGTTTCGGAAAGCATTCATGTCGCGCTTCTTTAAATCCTCAATAACCCAGGGCAGGTTTGAGCCATCGGGTTTAAATTGACGGGCCTGTCCGGGCGGGCTTGCCCGGCGGATATTCAAGCTGTCGAGAATAAACAGTTGTACGCCTTCGCTTAAAAAATCTTTCAACCAAGAGGATACAGGGAACTTAGTGACGTCAGCCGGAAGATTGCCCAATGCCGACTTTTTAATGCCCAATTTGAAGGACGGTATCCATCCTCCGCCGCTATCTTTTCGGGTTTCCGGATAAAAATTGTCATTCCCACCTTCTTGCTTTTTTACAATTTGCTTGTATTGCTTCAGGTTGTAAGTCGTGTTCAGCAGTTTATGGTCTGCTTCAAAATATTCCGGAAAATTGATGCGCATAGTCCCGTTGGTTTGCTTATGCGCCATTCGGCTGTTGAGCAAGACTACACGTTCCTCGTGGATTGCATGTTCTTTGGTTTCCGAGTGTAGGCCGAGCCTAACCTCGTAACGGATCCGATCGAATTTATTATCCGGAAGCTGAGATGCTAACTCTGGGAGAATTTCCATTTCAATGGCCAATTCAATATCGCCGCCTTTTCCTGCAAAAGTAAGGTCGGAGTAATTTTGAGTACGTTGGGTAATGGCATAATCTACGCCGTTCATCACCAAGTCTGCTATAAAACTGATGACATCTAAGAAGGTGGTCTTGCCACTGGCATTAGCGCCTGTCAACACATGAAAATTACTCAATGGCTGAGAGATGTATCTCAGGCTTCGGAAATTCTTCGTTTCAATCAATCGAATCATGGCTGTAAAATTAGCAACTTTTCCACTCAGGAGGGTGCATTTTCCCGCTGCAACATTTCTCACTTCGAGCATTCGACTTCACAGCCA
Source organism: Saprospiraceae bacterium (assembly GCA_019638385.1). GTDB lineage: Bacteria > Bacteroidota > Bacteroidia > Chitinophagales > Saprospiraceae > UBA2329. The sequence continues at coordinate 37,326 of JAHBTW010000027.1, forward strand.
TCGTAAAATGACAGCCGGCCTGTTCTTTCAGTGGCAATAACGTGTCGTATAAAACCTTCATGGTGTTTACATATTATGAATCGAATATAAAAAGCCGTCCCGAAAATTCGGGACGGCTTTTTTATTTCCGATCAGGGGAAGAATCCGGTTTACTGGATGCTATCTAAGTAGGTTTCCGTAACGAGGTTGCGCAGAGAAGTACAGCCGGCCCCGATGCGGGAGTTGACGAAGACCACCAATTCGAAGCCGTTGGGCAGGAAGAAGGCCACACATTGCTCCATGCGGGGATTGTTTTCGCAAGCACCGTCGCGCCATGCGCCGTTTTTGTTGTAGAGCTTGCCGAGGGGGGTATTAATGATCTGGTCTATACCGAGCGCGCCGTCTAAGATGGCCTGCATTCTGGCTGCATTCACGATGGTGTTTTTGCGGCGGGCGTGGTCCATTACGCGGAGCACTTCGTTGACCGACAAGCGCCAGCCTGCGCCGCCGCTCATGGTGGAGAGGTCGCCGGAGTTCCAGCCGGCTTGGTTGTTGTGCGGGAAGCGATAGGCCAATGCGCCGCCTGCTACCGGGGCAAACCCTGCATTGTTCACACCGGCGGGGGTGAATACCTTAGCTTGCACATAGTTGCGGTACGCCTGAATGGTGATCATATCCCAAAGCTGGTCGTTCAGTGCGGGACCGTAGTTGGCATTGGGGGCGATGTTGCCGTTGATGACGGAGATGAGGATGCGGCACAAGCCGAAGTTCAGGTTTTCATAATCGTAGCTTCCCACGCCGGCTACGCCTGCAGCAACGCGACCTTTCATGGTGTTAAAATCGGACGCCGAGCCGCCGGTGCTGAATCCGGAGCGGTGGGTGAGCAGGTGGCGGAAGGAAATCTGGTTGATGTTGCCTCCTTTGGCCCAGTAATGAGGCAGGTAGTTGATGATTTTGGCGTCTAAGGAGATGCCTTTTTCGTCGAGGAGTTTCACCATTGCAATGGCGGTGACGAGCTTGCTCACGCTGGCCACATGCATGCGGCGGTCGAGGGTCCAGCCGAAGCTGGAGTTGGCGGGGGTTTGCGCCCAGTTCCAGATAAGCGTTTGATTGACAGCGCCATTTTTGCGCAACTGCATCGCATAGCCGGTTACCTGATCTTTAATGGCGGCATGGAATTTTTGTGCAAACACATTGGATTTGAACGCGGCGGTTTTCGGAACGGCCTCAATTTTACCTCCGGGGCGGGTGAAGGTGAAGGAGCGTTGTTCTACCTCTTCGTTGCTCTGGATGTTGCGCAAGTGGACGGGGCTGATTTCGTAGCTGCTTGCCTGTTGGGTGGTAAAGCCTGCCGGCGGCGGCGTTACCGTGATTTGAGCGTTTACGGTCATGCCTGCACACAGGGCGAAGGCAATGCTCAGGATCGAAAAAATGTTGATCGTTTTCATGGTAAAAAAGGATTTTGGAATATGGTTGTTGTGCCTACTCTGTTCGCTGCTTTTCGGCTTTCGCAGTTGGGGCGCCATTTGCATGGCTTCCGAGGCAATGTGTTATTGCCTCAAAGGGTGTGCCCAGCGCGGAGGATGTTTTTTAAAAAAAATTATCTGCCGGGATTAGCAAAGCCGTCCGATCCGGTAGAACACAGATGCTCTTTTGAAATTTTTGTCCATAGATTCTGCGGATTTACACAGATTAAAAACCGCAGGTTCCCCGCGCGGGGAAAATCCTGCTAATCTGTACCTTTGCCATTATGACAAAAATAAAAGACATCATCCGACACTTAGAATCGGTGGCGCCGCCGGGCTATCAGGAAAGCTACGACAACGCCGGGCTGCTCACCGGCGATGCCAACCAAGAAGTGACGGGCGTGCTGACCTGTTTAGACAGCACCGAGGCCGTCATTGAAGAGGCCGTTCGCAAGGGGTGTAACCTTGTGGTGGCGCACCATCCCATTATTTTTAAAGGGCTAAAGCGGCTCACGGGGCGAACCTATGTGGAGCGCGTGATCATAGCCGCCATCAAAAACAATGTAGCCGTGTATGCTGCGCATACCAATCTGGATAATATGTTTCGCCGAGGCGTCAACGCCGAAATTGCTGCGCGCCTAGGCTTGCAAAACACCCGCATTCTGGCGCCCAAGAGCGTACTGTACAAAGCATCGGCGGCCGTTGCTCCGGCCTTGTCGGATACTGTTCGCGTCGCTTTGTCGGATGCCGGCGCCGTACAAATAGCCTTTCATACTTCCTCCGCCACAGCGGAATTCATTTTCCCGCAGGCGGCCCGCCCGGCCATTGAAGCAGCGTTGGGCACAGCGGGCGCTACCCTCTTCGGCATACATGCGGTGGAAGACCCCGACCCGCTCATCGGCTCCGGCATGGTAGGCGATCTGCTGCAACCGATGAACGAACCCGATTTTCTACTACAACTCAAAGCGACCATGCAGGCCGGAGTCGTGCGGCACACGGCGCTTTTGGAGCGACCGGTACGGCGCGTGGCGGTGTGCGGCGGCGCGGGCGGTTTCCTCCTGGGAGCAGCCATAGCGCAGGGCGCCGATGTGTTTGTGACCGCCGATTACAAATACCACGAATTTTTTGACGCCGACGGCCAAATCGTCATTGCCGACATCGGACACTTTGAAAGTGAACAATTTACGATTCAATTGCTGCACCGCATTATTTCAGAAAAATTCAGTACCTTTGCGGCCTATTGCACGGAGGTAAAAACCAATCCCGTACATTATCTATAATACGTTCATTATTAAAACTTTGTGAGAATGGTTGAATTGACCGTCGCCGAAAAACTTCGCCAACTGTACGAGCTTCAGCAAATAGACTCCCAAATTGATGAAATCCAGATACTCAAAGGGGAGCTCCCCATTGAGGTCAGCGATTTGGAAGACGAAATTGTCGGCTTACAGACCCGCGTCAACAAATTGGACGCTGCCGTAAAAGAAATGCACGGCGAAGCATCCCGGCACCAAGCCAACATAGAGCACGCCAACATGCTCATTGAGCGCTACCAAAGCCAGTTGGACAATGTAAAGAACAATCGCGAATTTGAGGCGCTTACCAAAGAGCTCGAATTGCAGCGTTTAGAAATTCAGCTTTCCGAGAAAAAAATCCGGCAGGCACGCACCGAAACAGAAGCGAAAGAGGAAACCTTGGTGGCCGCCAAAGAACGCATGTCAAAGCGCTCTGCCGAATTGGACGCCAAGCGTGTAGAACTGCAACAGATCATCGAAAAAACAGAAAAGGAAGAAGAGAAACTGCGTAAGAAGTCGGACAAAGCCCGCAAAGGCGTTGAAGAGCGGCTCATGCGCGCTTACGACAAAATCCGCGGTTCTTACCGCAACGGTTTGGCCGTAGCGAAGGTGTCGCGCAATTCCTGCGGCGGCTGTTTCAATAAGATTCCCCCGCAGATGCAGTTGGAAATTGCGATGCGCAAAAAAATCATGGCCTGCGAACACTGCGGCCGCATTTTGGTGGACGACTTCATCCTGCAAGACCATGTGCAGCCCGTGATGCTGGAAGAAACAGTGCGCGTAGCCGAAGAGCTGGAAGATTGATTAAAGGCAGTTCCCAAATAAAAACCGGAAAGATGGCAAGGTGCATATATACCGATCCGCTTTCCGGTTTTTTTGTGCACCTTTTTTACCTCGTCCTTTCTGTTGTGCCGTGTGCCGCTACCGCCGGCATGTCTTATTACGAAATCACGCCCCCTGCCCGCGAGGCTTATGAACTCGTGACGAGCCTCCGGTTCGGCGAAGCGCAAGCGGCCGTTGAACGCCTCAAATTGAGCGACCCTAAGAATTTAATCGCTTATCATTTAGACAATTACATGGACTGCCTCGCGGTATATATCAGCGAAGATGAGGCGGCCTTTGCCCGGCTGAAAAGAAAAAAATCTGAACGCATCGGGCTATTGCAGCAATGCAACCCCCAATCTCCTTATTACCGCTATGCGCAGGCCGATACGCGGCTGCAATGGGCCATGGCGCATCTCAAATTCGGAGAATACCTCAACGCTTTCACCGAAGTGAGCAAAGCGCACAAGCTCTTGCGCAAAAACGAGGAACTCTACCCCGATTTCCTGCCCAACCAAAAAGACATGGCGCTCCTCCATGCCATAGCGGGCGTCATTCCCGACAACTTCAAGTGGGGCATGAAACTCCTGGCGGGCTTAGAGGGCAGCATTGCGCAGGGCCGCCGCGAAATGGAAACCGTGCTGCAACAAGCCCGCGGGACCGATTTTTTATTTGAAACCGAAACCCGCGTGTTGTATGCTTTCCTGTTGCTGCATTTGGCCAACGACGGGGAGGCGGCCTGGAATGCCGTGGGGGCAGGGCAATTGCAGCCGGCGAGCAACCCCGTACACTGCTTCATTACCGCCAACATCGCCATGCGCACAGGCCGCAATGACAAAGCCATTGCCCTGTTGGAAAAATGCCCGCGCGGCAGCCGGTACCTGCCTCTGCCTTTCATTGACCAAATGCTCGGCATGGCCAAGCTGCGCCGCTTAGACCGCGATGCCGACAAATACCTCCTGCTGTTCCTTCGCCAACACAAAGGGCGCAATTTTATAAAAGAAGCCTATCAAAAGCTCGCTTGGCATGCCCTCATACACGGCAACGAAAAAGCCTACCGGCAATACATGGAACACTGCATCAACAGAGGCTATACAACCTCCGGCAGCGACCGCAGCGCCCTGCGCGAAGCCCGCTCCGGCGAAATGCCCAATACCGTTCTGCTGCAAGCCCGCCTCCTTTTCGACGGCGGATATTACCGGAAGGCATTGGAGTTGTTGCGTACCCGCCCGCCCAATTCTTTCGCCAACGACCGCCATCGGGTGGAATACGCCTACCGCATGGGCCGCATTTATCACAACCTTCAACAATTGGACGAGGCGTTGCTCTACTACCGCTCGGCGCTACGCCAGGGTAGTACGCAGGGCTATTTCTTCGCCTGTAATGCCTGCCTGCAGATCGGCCTCATCCACGAGCAGCGCAATCAGCGCAATCAGGCGCGCGAATATTTCCAACGCTGCCTCTCTTTAGTATCCGACGAATACGAAACGGAATTGCATCAAAAAGCAAAGGCAGGGTTGAATCGGATTAAGAGTTGAATTACTGCACCGGTAGCGCCTTCCGCTCCCCTTTCAGCAATGCCTTGATCTGCTCCACTTCCGCGCGCAGGGCGTCTATTTCGGAGACTACCGATGTGGGGAAGTTTACGGGCAGGACACGTTCAGATCGTCAGGCGAATGACGGTACCCCGATCTATTGCGCTCTCGATTGCAAGTGTTCCACCCAGCCGCTCCGCCCGACGCTGCATGCTGGCTAAGCCGTTGCCGCGTTTCACATGGGCAGGATCGAAACCGCGACCGTTGTCGCGTATCTCTAAGTGAAGTTGGCTGTTGGTACTGCTCACCGAAATCCCAACCTCGGTGGCTGCGCTGTATTTGGCGGCGTTATTGGCTCCTTCTTTGAAGAGCAGGTAAAAGTCTTTGCGTTGTACCATAGGCAGGTTCAGGGTTGTGTCGGCTGCGTCCACTTGGAACTGGAGCGCAATGCCTTGAGATTCGAAGAGTTCGATGGCGAATACTTTCATGCGCTGCAGCACCTGCTCCATAGAGTCATTGGCGGGATTGACCGACCATACCACGTCGTCCATGCTTTCCATGGCCTGCCGCGCTTTTTCGCCCAGCGAGGTTTGGCCGCCGGCTGCCGACAGGATGCTGATGCTGCTGAGGGTGCTGCCCACATCGTCGTGGAGGTCGCGGGCTATCCGCTGCCGGGTTTCTGCGTCCCGCCGTTGAACGAGCATCCGTTGACGGTTGCGCCAGTACAGGAAATATCCTACACTGCCGAGCAGCAGTAAAGACAAGCCGATGATCCAGGCGTTTCGCTGCCGGCCTTGTTTACGCAAAGCCGCCGCTGCGGCCGCTTCTGCGCGCTCTTGCTCTAATTCCTGCACGGCGCGCTCTTTATCGAATTCGTAGTCTTTTTCCTGAATGGCCAGGGTTCGGATGTCATCTTTGCTGTAGATGCTGTCGCGCAGCAATTGAGCTTTTTTCAGCGCATCCAAGGCTTCGTCTGCTTGACCTAAACTGCGATAAGCCTCGGCCAGCTCCTCCCAGGCATGTACTTGCTCCAATGGGTTGTCCAATCGTTCCGCAGTCTTCAGAGCTTCTTTTGCATTCGTAAGAATCTCTTTTTTGTCCTGGTTGATTTGCACGAGAATGCGGCTACGTACCACCAAAGCGGACGAGAGGACGGCCTGATAATTGATTTTTTTGCTCAGCGCAATGGCCTGATCAATCGTCTTCAACGCCTCGTCCAATCGTTTCAGGTTGAGCAAAGCCGAAGCTGCATGGGTCAGGCAGCCCGCTTCGCGATCCCGAAAACCATTTTCACGGGCCAATGCGATGCCTTCCTGCGCGGTGGCCAAGCCTTTTTCAAATTGCAGGTCGCCGAATAAGCTACCGCCATGGTTTGAATCAAATTGACCCTCCCAAGATCGTTTCCCGCGAAGGGCATGGCTTTGGCATAATATCCCAACTCCTCTTTGAACAGCCCCTGATAGCCTTTGACGCGCCCCAACCCCTGATAAATCAAGTACATCAAAGGTCCGTTTTCTTGTAATCCCTCCATTATTTTCAATGCTTCTATACCTCAAGCCGCTAGGTTTTGTGCATGAGAAAATAGCTGAAAATTGAGAGTGATTCTTGATTTCACTTGTTTTTTAATAGGCTTTCGGTCTAAATTATTCAGAAAATGAATAATAGCATTTTGAAAAGCTTTAGCGTCTTTAAAATAGTTTGCGGCACAGACCTCGGCCTTTACAAACTTCCACAGCCGTTCGATCACATTGAGGTTCGGAGAATAAGGCGGCAAGAAAACAAGGTTGATGTTAAGCCTTTGCGCAGCATCCTTAACGAAGTGGCAATGTTGATAGCGGGCATTATCCAAAATGATATGAATGGGCAACCCGGCATACTGTCTGGCAATGCGCTCTAAAAGTTCAACGACCGTGCTGGCTGTAATGTATGTGTCATTGTACACCGCAGTCAGTTGGAGGGAAGTGGCATGGATGGCCCCCAGTACGTTAAGACGAAAACGCCCCGGAGCTGTTTTGACAAATACCCGCTCAAAACACCACACTAAAGCGACAAAAGCCGCCAGAACAAAATGAACACCGTCCATGAACAGAACGTGGCACTGGCCGGCTTGGGCTTTTTGCAAGAGTGGTTGGAGTGTTTGGTCGTGGAACTCCTTCTGCCTGACAGGATCGGCTTTGGCCGGTATCTGGCCCGTAGCTCGCGGTTTCATCCCCATTCGATTCATAAATGCCCGCACACGCGGAAGGCTTCGTTTGAGTCCTGTCAGTTTTTTTATCCGCGATCGAGCCTCTTTAGCGCTTTTAGGGGGTTGTTCTCGAAAAGACGCCTCTACTTTTGCCTGGTGTTTATCTAATTTGCTGGTAGGCCCTTGATAATTAAGTGTTTTGATCCCCTCTAAGCCGAACTGCTCATAAAGGCTCAGGTAGTTGCCCACCGTATTTCGGCTCACCTCCAGTATGTCGGCAATAGCTTTGTTACTGTAGCCTCGATATTTTAACCGCAAACAATGCATTCTTCTTTGAACGATAGGTTCTGGATGATTCAAAAATTCGTATTTTGCAGCGGTTGCATCCGCTTCGTTGATGTCAACTATTCGGAGGGAC
>JAHBTW010000028.1 GCA_019638385.1 Saprospiraceae bacterium
ATAAATCGAAACATTGGGAGCGCTCCTTCGGGGGCGCTCCCTTTTTTTGTGCTTTCTTATTTGTTCCTCTTGCGCGCCATTGCTTTTTTTAATACCTTGCGCGAGTTTTTGTACAATTAAAGTTGTAGTCCCATGAAAAAAAAGACAGGAATCTCCTTCCTTGCTCTTGCATTGCTTCTATTTGGGTTCTTTGCAGCAAAGGCTCAAACCTCCACCAGTTTTTCTGCTCCCACTATGACGGTAGAGCCGGATGCTATACTGCTTGCCCATATTCGGGTGACAGGGTTTCAGGGAATAGTCGGCGCGCAATATTCCATGTCCTGGAATCCGGCGGTGCTTCGTTTTCTGGGGGTGGAGAATCTCGCACTCAATTTGAATGCTTCCGAAAATTTCGGCACTTCCGGTACAGAGACAGGAACGCTTACCTTCTCGTGGTATGACCCTTCACTGGCGGGAATGACGCTCACCGATAACAGCATACTCTACTCCATTCGTTTCGAGGCTATCGGCACTCCCGGCAGTTCGACCAATGTCGCTTTTACCAACACGCCTACGGTCAAAGAGGTGGTTGATACGACGTTTGTTCCTATCAATGCCGGGTTCATTGACGGCGCGGTTTCGATTCTCGGTCCTAGTTCGATAGCTGAATATTCCGAAGCTCGCGTACAGGTGGGCGAATGTCTTCCCAACCCGTTTAGAGACAATGCTTCTTTTTCTGTTCGGCTTAAAGAAGCGGGCAGATTGCATTGGGAAATATTCGATGCAACGGGAAAGAGCATCAGTTCAGAGGAGCGCTGGTTCGGCGCGGGAGAGCACATCGTACCGGTAAAGGCATACCTGATGGATACGCCCGGTTCTTATTTTTGTCGATTTAGCTTTAACAATGGCACTGTTATCAGTCGAAGGCTGATTAAGCAATAGCGTTTTTTTTATCACATCCCAAATTCCGACACAATGATTAGGTTTTTTACCTGCCTTTCCGCAGCGATGCTGTTGTTTTCTGCAACAGCCTTCGCTCAACAACCGACTTTTACGGTTTCCCCACAAAGCGTGAATGCTACGGTTGACCAGCAGTTCTCTGTGAATGTGACGGTGAGTAATTTTTCCAATATTGCCAGTATGCAGTTTTCCATGGAATGGAATGCATCGGTGATTGAATTTCTCTCCGTTTCCAACATCAACAGCGCTGTTGTCCCCGGTTTCAATGCGAGTTCTTTCGGGCTGCCCGGAACCGGTAGTATTCCTGCGGGACGTTTATCCGTCTCGTGGTTCAATGATACCTTTACAGGGATCAATTTACCCAACGGTACAATCTTGTACACGTTGAATTTTCGAGCCGCTGCAGCGGGCACGTCAAATATTGCGTTCGGAGGTATGCCTACTTCGATTGAGATTCTCAATGGAATGTTCACAAATGTAGGCCTGAATCCTCAAAATGGAACGGTAACTGTGACGGGCGGCGGAGGTGGCAACCCCACAGATGATTTCACGTTGACGATTGCGAGTGCGAGCAATGTGATGAACGGGCAGCAGGTATGCCTCAACGTGACAGCGCAGAATTTCACCAACATCATCGGGATGCAGTTTTCGATCAACTACAATCCGGCGATGTTGCAGTATGTCTCTGTGGGTAATTTCAACCTGCAAGGGCTTGCCGCGAGCAACTTCGGGGTTCCCGGCGCGGGCGGCACGAGTCCCGGCACGATAACGCTTTCGTGGACAGACCCCGACCTGGGCGGCGAGACGCTGGCTAACGGAGCAACGGTGTTCCAATTGTGCTTTACGGCGCTGACGGGAAGCGGCTCCACACAAGTGACCTTCGGCAACACGCCTACGGCGATAGAAATCATCAATTCCGCAGGACGAGACGGTTCCGTTCAACAGCGTGCCGGGCACAGTGAGTTTTGCCGGCGGTGGCGGTGGCGGCAACCCGACTGGTTTCACGTTGACGATTGCGAGTGCGAGCAATGTGATGAACGGGCAGCAGGTGTGCCTCAACGTAACGGCGCAGAATTTCACCAACATCATCGGGATGCAGTTTTCGATCAACTACAACCCGGCGATGTTGCAGTTCACATCGGTAACGATCTTAATCTTCAGGGTCTTGCCGCGAGCAATTTTGGGGTTCCCGGCGCGGGCGGCACGAGTCCCGGCACCATCACGCTCTCCTGGACAGACCCCGATCACGGGTGGAGAGACGCTGGCTAACGGAGCAACGGTGTTCCAATTATGCTTTACAGCGCTGACGGGAACCGGCTCCACACAAGTGACCTTCGGCAACACGCCTACGGCGATAGAAATCATCAATTCGCAGGACGAGACGGTTCCGTTCAACAGCGTGCCGGGCACAGTGAGTTTTGCCGGGCGGTGGCGGTGGCGGCAACCCGACTGGTTTCACGTTGACGATTGCGAGTGCGAGCAATGTGATGAACGGGCAGCAGGTGTGCTCAACGTAACGGCGCAGAATTTCACCAACATCATCGGGATGCAGTTTTCATCAACTACAATCCGGCGATGTTGCAGTATATCTCTGTGGGTAATTTCAACCTGCAAGGGCTTGCCGCGAGCAACTTTTGGGGTTCCCGGCGGTGGCGGCACCAATCCCGGCACGATAACGCTTTCGTGGACAGACCCCGATTTGGGCGGCGAGACGCTGGCTAACGGCGCAACGGTGTTCCCGAATTGTGCTTACGGCGCTGACGGGAAGCGGCTCCACACGTGACCTTCGGCAACACGCCCACGGCGATAGAGATTATCAATTCGCAGGACGAGACGGTTCCGTTCAACAGCGTACCGGGTACGGTGACTTTCGGCGGTGGCGGTGGCGGCAACCCGACTGGTTTCACGTTGACGATTGCGAGCGCGAGCAATGTGATGAATGGCCAGCAAGTGTGTCTGAACGTGACAGCGCAAAAATTTCAACAGCATCATCGGGATGCAGTTTTCGATCAACTACAACCCGGCGATGTTGCAGTATGTCTCTGTGGGTAATTTCAACCTGCAAGGGCTTGCCGCAGAGCAATTTCGGGGTTCCCGGCGCCGGCGGAACGAGTCCCGGCACGATAACGCTCTCCTGGACAGACCCCGACCTGGGCGGCGAGACGCTGGCTAACGAGCAACGGTGTTCCAATTATGCTTTACAGCGCTGACGGGAAGCGGCTCCACACAAGTGACCTTCGGCAACACGCCTACGGCGATAGAGATTATCAATTCGCAGGACGAGACGGTTCCGTTCAACAGCGTACCGGGTACGGTGACTTTCGGCGGTGGCGGTGGCGGCAACCCGACTGGTTTCACGTTGACGATTGCGAGCGCGAGCAATGGATGAATGGCCAAAGTGCGTGCCTCAACGTGACGGCGCAAAATTTCACCAACATCATCGGGATGCAATTTACCATCAACTACAACCCGGCGATGTTGCAGTTTGTATCAGTGGGCAACTTCAACTTAGAGGGCCTTGTGGCGAGCAACTTCGGCGTTCCCGGGGCAGGCGGCACGAGTCCCGGCACGATAACGCTTTCGTGGACAGACCCCGACTTGGGCGGCGAGACGCTGGCTAACGGAGCAACGGTGTTCCAATTATGCTTTACAGCGCTGACGGGAACCGGCTCCACACAAGTGACCTTCGGCAACACGCCCACGGCGATAGAGATTATCAATTCGCAGGACGAGACGGTTCCGTTCAACAGCGTACCGGGCACGGTGACGTTTGGCGCGGCGCCTCCCGGTTCCTCTATAAGCCTGGCGATTTCGAGCGCCAATAATGTGATTCAAGGCCAGCAAGTATGCCTGAACGTAACGGCTACGGATTTCACAAATGTCAATTCGCTTCAATTCAGCATCAACTACAATTCTTCCATGCTGCAGTTTGCGTCGGTAGGAGGTTTTAACCTTCCGGGATTGACGGTGAGCAATTTCAACACGGCTACGCCCGGCGTAATTACCATGACCTGGACCAATGCCAACGGGCAAACGGTGGCCAACGGCGGCGCCTTGTTTCAGCTATGCTTTACAGCCACGGGAAGTGCGGGTTCCACGATGGTAACGTTCGGCAATACGCCGACCATGATAGCCGCCACCAATGCAGGCGGTCAGACGCTGACGGTGAACACTTCGCCGGGTACGGTGAGTTTCGGTATGCTCACCGGCTTCCATCTGATCATCGGGAGTGCGAACAATGTGATGAACGGTCAGCAGGTATGCCTGAATGTGACGACGGCCAACTTCAATAACATCATCGGGATGCAGTTTACGATCAATTACAACCCGGCGATGTTGCAGTTTGTGTCGGTAGGCGCCTTCAACCTTCAGGGGCTTACGGTGAGCAACTTCGGAACGCCCGGACCAGGGGGAACTAACCCAGGCACCATCACTTTTTCCTGGACGGATCCCGACCTCGGAGGAGAGACTCTGGGGAACGGTACGCCTATATTTCAATTGTGCTTCACCGCATTGGTGGGGAGCGGCTCCACACAACTGACCTTCGGCAATACGCCGACCGCCATAGAGATCATCAATGCGCAGAGCCAAACGGTACCGTTTAACAGCATACCCGGCACGGTAGTTTTCGGAACGACTGTTCCCATTGATCCGCCTGTCATTACCTCTCCGGCGAACATTACGAATGTTGCTTGTTTCGGTGCTTCTACCGGCGCTATCAATATCACCGTGCAGGGCGGGTCGGGCAATTATAGTTACATCTGGAGCCATCAGGGCGCTACAACGCAAGATCTCAGCGGCATTCCGGCGGGCACCTATTCGGTTGCCGTCACCGACACGGGATCGGGGCTTACGACGAGCGGTTCCTTTACCGTTACGCAGCCGGCCATGGCGTTGTCGGTTATTGCACTGCCGACGCATGTCTCTTGTGCAGGCGGAACAAACGGGGAGATCAACCTCATCGTGACCGGTGGAACCGGCGCTTATAGCTACAACTGGAGCGGCAGTTTGCCGGATGGAAGTCCCAGCCAAACAGGGCTTGCGGCCGGCACTTATTCTGTTACCGTTTCGGATGCGAACGGTTGTATGACATCGCAAACGGTGACCATCAACCAACCGACAGGCGCCGCATTGAATGTGACCAGTCAGGTACAACCGGTTGTATGCGCCGGCGCCTCTACGGGGTCCATAACACTCAACATCACAGGTGGTACTCCTCAATACAGCATCAACTGGTGCTGCGGATTGCCGGCCAACCAAACAACCGTCTCTAATCTTGCTGCCGGAGCCTACACGGTAACGGTAACGGATAACAACGGCTGTACGGCCAACCGCACGATCAATGTCGGCTCGAACCCGCCTTTGATGCTCACTTCCATCACACCTGTAAACATTAACAACGGCAACGACGGCGCCATCAACATCACCGTTATCGGCGGGATGCCGGGATATACGTTCAACTGGTCCGGCCCTCCGGGTTTCGGCGGTTCCAGCCAGCCCAACTTAACGGGGTTGAATATTCCGGGGCAGTATTGCATCACTGTGACCGACAACAGCAATTGTACGGCGACCGGTTGTGTGCAATTGCTGGAGCGCCTGCGTTTCACTAATATCCAAATAACGCGCACCTGCAGCGGCGCTTCTACCGGCGCAATTGACATTTCGGTGCAGGGCGGAACCCCTCCTTATACTTATGCCTGGACGCCGGGAGGCAGCACCAATCAGGACTTGACCAATATTCCCGGTGGAACGTACAATGTTGTAGTGACGGATAATGCCGGAGAGCAATTGACCGGAAGTTTTGTGGTAGATAATCACCCGGCCATTGTGGCTACCGGTACGGTTGTGAATGCAAGCGGCAACATTACGAATACCAACGGTTCTGTGACGCTCAATCTCAGCGGCGGCACGCCGGGCTTTACCGTAACCTGGGCGCCCGGCGGCGCTACAGGCCCTGTGCTGAACAACGTACCGACCGGGCAGTACTGCGCCACCATTGTTGATATGGCCAATTGCTCCATAGAGCAGTGCTTTACCGTCGGATTCAACCCCGGGCCGCTGACGGTGGTGGATACCCAGACAACGAATGTAACCTGCCCGGGCGATAACGATGGCAGCCTTACGCTCACCCTTGACGGCGGCTTGCCTCCATTTACGGTAGTGTTCAGTGATGGAAACACCCAAACGGTATCCGGTATCACGGTGAGCCGCAGCAATCTTCCGGCCGGCATGCTTTCCTACACCATCACCGATGCGGCGGGTACGGTGATAACCGGCTCCGTTAACATTACGGTTTCTACCGTAGTGTCCACTACGGATGTTATAGTCGTTCACGATACGGAGGAGCCGGGTTGTATCGGTTCTGTTACGCTGGTACTCACGGGCGGCGTTACGCCGTATATGGTTCAATGGAACACGCCCAATACCGGCGGCCCGCAGATCAACAACCTCTGTGCGGGGTCGTTCATCCCCACCGTAACCGATGCCAACGGCTGTGTGTATGTGCTTCCGGCTATTGTGGTCAATACGTTCGGCCTTTCGGCGAATACGACCGCTACGGACTGCCCGGAGGATGAAACCGGCGCCATTGACCTCGTGGTCAGCGGCGGTAGCACCCCCTATACTTATGAGTGGCGCAATGCAGCAGGCATGGTTGTTTCAAATGACGAAGATCTCGGCGATGTACCTCCGGGTACTTACACTGTCCGCGTTACCGAGGCTTCGGGCAATGAATTAGTGCGCAACTATACCATAGGATCGGTATCATCTTTGGCACTTGATGTGGATGTATTATCCAACTTCAATGGTTTTGATGTGAGTTGCCACAATGCGAGCAACGGACAGATGGAAGCCACTGCTTTCAACGGGCAGGGCAATTACACCTACGAATGGCGGCTCAACGGCAATGTGGTCGGTGGCGCCAATGCAACGCTCAGCAATGCCGCTCCCGGCGAATATCAGGTGCGGGTGACCGATGAGCTGGGTTGTACGTCAACGGAAACGCTCACGCTTACTGCCCCGCAAGCCGTAACGGTGGTGGCCAATGCGATTGCGCCGAGTTGTGTGGGCGGCAATGACGGGCAACTCCTTGCTGCTGCGAGCGGCGGGGTGTTCAGCTTGCCTTATACTTACGAATGGAGCAACGGCGGCTTTGGGCCGCGCATCACCTTCCTGCGCTCCGGAAGCTACACCGTATCGGTATCGGATGTGAACAATTGCAGCACCACGGCTACGTTCACGGTAGCCGAGCCGGCGCCGATAGAGGTGACCGTAAATGCTACGCCGGCCACAGAAGGCTGTAACGGTTCGATACTGGCGGTGGTTTCGGGAGGAACAGCGCCCTATACCTTTAACTGGTCCACGGGACAAACGACTACCGATCCTTTCCTGACCGGCTTGTGCCCCGGCGATTACTTCGTAATGGTAACCGATAGCAGAGGATGCCGTCCCAATCCCAACCTGGCTTCCGGTAATGTACGCGACCGAAGAACGCCCTGTTTCGATATGCGGGTAGTGATCACGCCGGATGGCGACGGGTTGAATGAAGAATTCCTCATCAGTTGCATCGAAGAATTCAGAGAGAACCGCCTGGAAATCTACAACCGCTGGGGACAATTGGTCTTTGAGATGGACGGCTACGACAATACCTGGAGAGGTACCACGCGCAACGGATCCGAACTGCCCGACGGGCCGTACTATTTCGTGTTTGAATATACCGATATTGACGGTGTGCGGCAGCAATTGAAAGGCTCCATCACTGTTTTACGCCAATAATAACAACCGTATAGCAGGCGGCGCAGCAGCCGTGCCGCCTGCCTTCCTCTCAAAAACCTGATTTCATAACCATCAACCGATTCTCAACCACATGAAAAAATTAATTTTACTCGCCATACTGACAGCCGCTATGGTCCGGCTGAGCGCTCAGGATCAGGCCATCTTTTCTCACTACAACATCAACCCGGTGTTGATACATCCCGCCGCAGCGGGCTTCAATGAGCAGTATCAAGTGCTCTTCAATGCCCGTATGCAATGGACCGGTTTTCCGGATGCTCCCCAAACCTTCATGGCGCAATACAACGGTCCGCTGGGCCGGAGTTTCGGCGTAGGTCTGGGCGTTTTGACCGAATCGGCGGCACAACTCCAACGCGTGCGCGCTCAATTGAACTATGCGTTCCGCTTTCAAATTCAGGACGACTGGAACCTGGCGGCAGGATTCGCTACCGAATTGCACCAAATACGCCTCACCAACGACGTGGCAAGCGGCCCCTTTGTGGACCTCGGCGACCGCATCATCAATGCCAATATGGACGGCGTCCGGTTTTTGGATGCTTCCGTAGGCATTTACGGCACCTTCCGGGAAAACACATTCGGTGGGGTATCATTCACCAATCTGGCGCGCTCCCGGTTAGAAAACATCGGAAGTACTAACGAACGGGAATCTCCCTTCAGCTACTATGTGTTTTTGCTCGGCCATCGCTTCGAAGTGGAGGACCTCAACTTTACACTCGAACCCTCTATGATGGTACGGCAGATTCGCGACGTACCTTTTCAGATGGATGTGAACCTGAAAGCAGGCTTCTTGGACGACCAATTGGTAGCAGGGCTATCGTACCGTTCCTTGGGCAGCCTGGGGGTTTTGTTGGGCACACAGGTATCTACGTTCAACATATATTACTCATACGATGTTTCATTTCAGCGCTTCCAACAATACAACGGGGGCGCCCACGAGGTGACGGTGGCCTTGAATTTCAAAAACAAAAACAATCCTGCCAACAGGAGATACTAAACACAAAGAATTTTTTAATATCGGTTTTTGGGATAGCCTCTCTCTGCTTCGGTGGAGAGGGGCGTTTTTTTGTAGTAGAGCAGACAGGAACAAGCTCTTATAAAAAAAGATACGGGTGAAGTACTTGCGGCGGATATAGTTTTTTACTTAACTTTGTGCTTCTACTACAACCAAGACAAAAAACGGCGCTTCGGCGCACTTCCTCAACAGCTTTGAGAGGCTCTCTTCACCAAATGTCCATGCTATTGCATGCCGGCGTTTGATTTCCATTTTTTTATTGGAGTCCCACTGTTTTTTCTATAACAGGAAAAGGAAAAGACAGGTATCTGCCGGCGCATCGGTTTAGAATTTGCATTTATTTAGGCGATTGGATTGTATGTAATTTCGCAAAGACCGCTTCTAAGCGCAAGTTTAAATCGGTTTTTGGGATGGCCTCTCTCTCGGTAACGAGAGGGGGGCTTTTTTTTTGGCACGGTTTTTTGTATTACCATAAAGTGTGATACAGAAGGGCCTGCTTTTAAGGACTGTTGACAACACTATGAGACTGCTGAGCAAAAAGGAGATTTTCAGATGACACCTTCCCACCCTGCGCGGTTAGATGTCACCTGAAAACAGGACGCTGAACAGTTACAACATCGGGCCACAGCGCCCTAAAAAAATCTGGTGGGACGTGTTTCAGAATGAGTGACTATTTACCCACCGCTTGAAGCGGGGCTTGCATAAAGCTCCGCTCTTTTTTTAGGTGGGTTTGTCTTCTCCGAGCTGGTAAGGAATGCGCGCTACGATGGAGCGGCCCAGAGTGAGTTCGTCGGCATATTCCAATTCGCCGCCGAAGGATACGCCCCTGGCAATGGCCGTAATTTGCACGGGGTATTCGCGCAGCTTTTTGGTGAGATAAAAAATGGTGGTATCGCCTTCAATGGTAGGGCTTACGGCCATGATGAGTTCCCGGATTTCACCGCCGGCAACGCGCTGGGCCAGGTCGTCAATGTTTAACTGATCGGGGCCGATACCTTCAATAGGCGAGATGACGCCGCCGAGCACATGATATAATCCTCGAAACTGTTGCGTATCCTCAATGGCCATTACATCGCGGATGTTTTCGACCACACACACGGTGGAGCGGTCGCGGCGCGGGTCGGCGCACACATTGCAAAGGCGCTCGTCGGCGAGGTTGTGACACATTTCGCAGGAGCGGATGCCCTGCCGCATGCGCAGCAATGCCTGAGCGAGCTGTTCGGTGTATTCGGTTTCCCGGTTGACGAGGTGCAACGCTAAGCGAAGCGCCGATTTGCGCCCGATGCCCGGCAGACCGGCAAATGCCTGTACGGCTTCTTCTAATAGTTTGGACGATAAATTCATGGAGCAAAAGTAAACAAATGCTCTTGATAAATGAGGAGGTCCTCGAAGTGACCACCTCGTCGGCCTCGCCCCGACACTTACTGCTTCACCAATCTTTGGGTGCGGCGGAATCCCTCTTGCCGTACGGTTATGAAATATACGCCTGCGGGCAGCGATTGCAGGTCGAGTTCCTGCCGGTTGGATTGAACGAACAATAGCCTTCCGGATTTATCGCGCACCACAAGGTCGAAGTTGCGCGCCGGGTCGGGAATTTCTATCCAGGTCTGTCCGGTCGTCGGGTTGGGTACGATACGAAGGCGAACGCCTGTGTTGCCGGCGCTGCTCGTGTTACTCACATTGCAAAACACCTGCATGAGTTTGCCCCAAAGGATGTTGTCAAAACTGGAAGCGGCGGCGGCCGGCGTTCCGGCGGATTCGCCAAGGCGCACCACCACCATGTTGAGGGAGGGTATGACGTACACCTTTTGATCGTTGAGGCCCAAACCGGCGATGAGGTCGGCAGGCGCATTGGCCACGAGCGGCCCGGGGAAGTTGATCTGGAGGCCCGGCAGTCGGAAACTTGCCTTTCCGTTGAGCCACCACAGGTAGCCGTAAGATTGGTTGAGCGGTTGGGAAGTATTCACCATCGCGTCGAAATAAGCGGCATCGCGGAGCAGCGTATCGGCGGCCCAAACGCCGCGATTTTGTATCAACAGCCCGAAGCGCGCCATGCTGCGGGTATTGCTGAAATAAACCTCGTTGTAATCTTGCTGTATCCATAAGCCGTTCATGCCGATGCGGTTTCGGATGCGGGAGTTGAAATAGGGATTCAGTCCCTGCCCGGTAGCGCTGCCCAATACGTTGGTGAGCAGGGTGTAAGGCGCGTTGTGGTAGGCCCAGCGCGTGCCGGCGTCGGCTTTGTACTCCAAACAAGCGGGCAGGGTGCAGAAATTGTCGGGAACACCGTCGTCTAAGCCGGTGCTCATGGTGAGTTGATGGCGCACGGTGATGAGCGCTTCTTTGTCGGGCGGGAGGTTGGTCCAGCCGGGGCCGAGATAGGTGGAGGTAGGTTGGTTAATGTCCAACAGCCCTTCTTGCTGTGCCTGTCCAACGAGAAAAGCGGTGAGGGTTTTTCCGGCGGAAGCCCAGTACCAGGGGCTGTCTTCGTTGAACGAACCGAAATAGCGCTCAGCGGCGATGCGGCCGTTGTGGAGAATAATGAAACCCTTGGTATCGGTTTCCTCCAAATAGGCATACACGCTGTCTAATTGTTCCGCGCACCAGCCCAATTCTGTGGGGGATACCGTTTGCCAGGTATTGCCGCTCAGCGGCGGGAAGTAGAGGCTTTGACCATGTGCCGTGATGGAAAAAGTGAAAAAGGCGGCGAGGATATAGATTTTGGGGAAAGGCGTGAAGCCTTGATTGCTGATTCTTGAGTAAGGTAGCCACATATCTTGCAAGGAATTTGGTGAAAAAAACAATGCTTCGACAACAGGAAGGAGCAACAGTTTATTTGTTCCGGGTCTAAAAAAGAGGAAAGTTTCCGAAAAATTACGGTAGTTGGGGTTTATGCTTCAAATTTGCGAAAGAACAAAAGTACAGTGCAATGATAAATCTGATCCTATTCGGCCCTCCCGGTTCCGGGAAAGGCACGCAGGCCGCTAAATTGGTGGAACGCTACAACCTCCTGCATATCTCTACGGGCGATTTGTTTCGCTACGAATTGAGCCACAACACGCCGCTCGGCATATTAGCGCGAAGCTATATGGACAAAGGCGAGTTGGTGCCCGATGAAGTCACCATCGGCATGCTTCGCAACAAAGTGGAAGCCCACCCGGAAGTGGACGGCTATATCTTCGACGGGTTCCCGCGCACCACTCCGCAAGCCGAAGCCTTGGATGCGCTGCTGGCGGAGCGGGGGCAAAGCATTTCCCGGCTAATCATGCTCGACGTGCCGGAAGAGGAGGTGGTCAATCGCCTGTTGGCAAGGGGAAAGGATTCCGGCCGCGCCGACGATATCAATGCAGAAATCATTCGCAACCGCTTCACGGTGTATCAGAAAGAAACCGCACAGGTCTTCGATTTTTATGCCGCACAGGGGAAGTCCGCAAAGATTCACGGAGTGGGCAGCATTGAGGATATTTTCGCTGCCGTGTGTGCGGAAATTGATCAGGTCAACGCTTAATATGAATCTCCACAACTACCTTCTCGGCCGCTGGACGCCCCACGAGGGCGCAGGCATTCCGCAATACGATGCCGTCACCGGCGATGTGATTTGTACGGCGAGCAGCGACGGACTTGACTTTGCCGCTATTGCCGACTACGGTCGCCGCACCGGCGGACCGGCGCTGCGCCGCATGACCTTTCAGGAGCGCGGCCGCATGCTCAAAGCGCTGGCCCTGCACCTCAACGAGATCAAAGAAAAATACTACCCGCTCAGCTACCGCACGGGCGCTACCCGCTCCGATAGCTGGATAGACATTGACGGCGGCATCGGCACACTCTTCGCCTACGCGAGCCTGCGCCGCAAGCTGCCCGATACGCCCTGGTATGTGGACGGCGAACAGGCTAAGCTCTCACAGGAGGGCACTTTCATCGGCCATCACCTCATGACGGCCAAGCCCGGTATCGCCATTCACATCAATGCGTTCAACTTCCCGATATGGGGTATGTTGGAAAAACTGTCGGCGAACCTGCTGGCCGGCGTACCCGCTATTGTAAAGCCGTCGGAGGTCACGTCCTTCCTCGCCGAAGCAATGGTGCGCGACATCATCGCCTCGGGTATATTGCCCGAAGGCGCGCTTCAACTCGTTTGCGGCGCCGGCATCGGCATCCTCGACCCTGTGGGGTCGCAGGATGTGGTCACTTTTACCGGCTCTGCGGAGACCGGCCGCCTGCTCAAAACCTATCCCACCATCATCGAGCATTCCGTGCCGTTCAACATGGAAGCCGACAGCCTCAACGCCGCCATCCTCGGCGAAGATGGGGAGCCGGGTACGCCCGAATTTGATCTCTACATCAAAGAAGTGCGCCGTGAAATGACGGCCAAGGCCGGCCAGAAATGCACTGCCATTCGCCGCATGATCGTGCCGGAGCATTTGACGGAAGCGGTACAAAAGGCGCTGGCGCGCGAACTGCTGAAAACCGCCGTCGGCGACCCGCGCGCGGAAGGCGTGCGCATGGGCGCTTTGGTCAACCGGGAACAAGCCGCAGAAGTGAAGCGCCGGGTGGAAATGCTCCGCCAACACAGTCCCATCATCATCGGCGATTTGGTGGAATTTGAAGTCATCGGCGCCGACAAAAACAAAGGCGCTTTCCTGCCGCCCATCGTGATGCTGAATGCGCAGCCCTTTCTGCACCGCGACAGCCACGAGGTGGAAGCCTTCGGCCCGGTGTGTACCCTCATGCCGTATCGCAGCATAGACGAAGCCATTGAACTGGCCAATATGGGCAAAGGCTCCTTAGTGAGCAGCATTGCCACTTATGACGAAAACATTTCCCGCGAATACGTCTTCGGCGCGGCGCCCTACCACGGCCGCATTCTCATCCTCAACCGCGACAGCGCCAAAGAGAGCACCGGGCACGGTTCGCCCATGCCGCTGCTCGTACATGGCGGCCCCGGGCGCGCCGGCGGCGGCGAGGAAATGGGCGGCCTGCGCGGCATCAAACACTACTTGCAACGCACCGCTATACAAGGTCATCCCACCATGATAACCGCCGTGAGCGGAGTGTATCAGCAGGGCGGACGGCAGATCGAAGCGGCTGCGCACCCCTTCAGCAAACCATTCGAAGCGCTCCAAATCGGCGAAACCCTCACCACGGCGAAACACACCGTCACGGAAGCCGACATCGTCAATTTCGCCAATCTCAGCGGCGATCACTTTTATGCCCACACCGATGTCACCGCGTTGGAAGGCACGCCCTTCACGCAGCGCGTGGCGCACGGCTATTGGGTACTCTCCAAAGCTGCCGGCCTCTTCGTACAAGCCAAAAAAGGCCCCGTATTGCTCAACTACGGCCTCGAAGAATGCCGCTTTACCAAACCCGTTTATCCCGGCATGACCATCGGCGTGCGCCTCACGGTGAAGGAAAAAGTAGCCCAGGAAAAACGCGAGGACGAGGATTACCAAAAAGGCATCGTAAAATGGCTCGTGGACGTATATGACGAAACCGGCGAAACGGTAGCCATCGCCACGATATTGACGATGGTGCGGATGGGGTGAGAGGGAGTCGAAAGAAGGTTAAAGTAGAAAGGTTAAAGTGAAAAGGTTAAAGGCGCCGATAGGGCTGTGGAGTGCGATCGGTAGCGAGGTGACATCTACCACCGGACCGGCTCTACAAGCGGTGGGAGGTGTCATCTCGCGGCAAGGAAGGAGGGGTCAAAACCTTTTTCAGATAACACCTCCCGCAGCGCTAAGGCGCGGCATTAGATGTCACCTGAAAACAAGCACAAACCCATCAATGATGCGAAAAAGAAAACAAAAGCCAGATTATACGGCTCCGTTACAAGCCGAGCATACCTACCATATATACAACCGCACCAACAATAAGGAAGCCCTGTTCCGGGATGATACGGAACGGCGATATTTTCTCTCCAAGTATGAGGAATATATCATGCCGTATGTGGACTCCTTGGCGTACTGTCTTCTGGGCAACCACTTCCATCTTTTAGTTCGGGTAAAAAGTGTCGAACTCATTTATGTCCTCGTGCAAGGAATCAGGCCCCAAGACCGCACGGAGGCCCAGAAAGCACTCCTGGCCTCGCCGGAGGAAAACCGAAGCGTTCAGGAAGTGTTGGCCGCCCAATTTACCCGACTTTTTACATCGTATGCCGTACATGTAAATCCCAAATGGGATCGAAAAGGAAATTTATTTCACCGCCCGTTCAAGAGAATTTTAGTGGACAGTGAAGTCTATTTCGCTCGCTTGGTGTACTATATTCACAAAAAACCGGAAAAGCATAGGGTTTATCACGACTTCACCAAGTATTTTTGGAGTTCATACCAAGCATATTTATCGGACAAACCCACGCGGCTGAAAAGAGAAGAAGTGTTGGGGTGGTTTGGAGGGAGAAAGGCATTTGAGGATTTTCACCGGCAAGAGCATGATCTGGATGATATGAATGATCTTTTGTTGGAGGATTGACAGCAAGCGAGGTGACATCTACCACTGGACCAGCTCTACAAGCGGTGGGAGGTGTCATCTCGCGACACGGGAGTATTACTCAAAATTGTTTTCAGATGACACCTTCCGCGCCTTGGGGCGCGTTAGATGTCACCTGAAAACAAGCGAGCCGGCCGGATGGCGGCTTCGAAGGTTGCGGGCGCCTTATTAGCGGGAGGTCAGGAAGTAATTTCGAAATAACTTCCTAACATCCCGGACAAATGCCGCCAAGAGTTCTTGTTAATCGTATTGGATAAAATTACCTCCTGCCCGGTGCAGCGCTTCAAGCGTTGCGTTGTAGATTCCTACGGAATGACAAGGGAGTACAGGCAGGACGGCCTCCCTCCGCAACCATCCGCCCGCCCATCTGTTTGCTATTCAAAAACCGAATGCCATGAGAATCGCTGCCTATCGCAAAGCCCATTTCAATGCTGCGCACCGCCTGCACAACCCGGCCTGGTCGGATGAAAAAAACCGCGAGGTGTTTGGGCTGTGCAACAACCCCAATTATCACGGGCACAATTACGAATTGGAAGTGAAAGTGGCCGGAGAGGTGGACCCCGATACCGGCTATCTGATTGACCTCGGCATCTTGCGCGATATCATCCACGAGGAGGTGGAGCTGCGCTTCGATCACAAAAACCTGAATTTGGACACGGAGGAGTTTAAAAACCTCAATCCCAGCGCCGAGCATATTTGCTACGTCATCTGGCAACTCATTCGCAAGCGGTTAGACCCCAAATACGATCTGTGGGTGCGCTTGTATGAAACTCCGCGAAATTTTGTAGAGTACCCGGTTACGGCCTGAACGCGCGCTTGATCACCCGTACGGTTTTGATATTCCGGTAACGGCTGTCTAAAAGGCTGACCATGTACATGCCGTCCGGGAGACCGGCGAGGCTGTAACGTCTGCCTTCCACGGCATCGAACAGGCGCACCTGACGGCCGAGCGTGTTATAAACCGCTACACGGCTGACCTGACTGCCCGCAGAAAGTTGGAATTGGTCAACAGTAGGATTGGGAAACACCCGGATGTCTTGCTTGCCGGCGCCGTTGTTGGTACTGCTGGTCAGAGAAGCATTGAAGACATAAGTACCGGTAAGTACTGTGGTGGTGTCGGTTCCGATGGTGAATTGAATATTTACGGTAGTGCTCCCTGCAAATTGATGGGGGAGTACATGCACGTCTAAGTTGGAAGTGCCGCCCGGCGCCAATATGACCGGCGCGTCGAGATCAAACTCCGGCATGATATTAGAACTTACAAAAGGAGGATAGCAGGAGGTGTTGTCGCACACCAATACTTCCCAGCCCATAGGAAGCGTGGGCATGATGCGATTCCAGCGCACCGATACCGGCGAAGATGAAACGTTGGTGAGGGTGGCATAAGCGACCAATTCGTAGTTCGGGTCGTTCATGTTGATGATGTCGTTGGCCTCCGACGGATTGGGCGAAAGCGAAAGAACGACGTCTTGGGCGGGCAGAAGGATAGCGGCGAGGCTAAAGGTGAAAAGCAGTAAAAGTTGTTTCATCATTCAATGAATTTAAAATCAGACTACAAAGTTCGGATTAAAAACCCGAACAATCAAGTGCTGAAATCATAATGAAATGCAAAATGTCGTATCAGCTACAAGGTTTTTTACCTTGCAAATGAGATTGCCCGCTTTTCGCGAATGACCGTCACCTTGATCTGGCCGGGATACTGCATCTCGTTTTGTATTTTTTGAGAAATCATAAACGACAGTTCGTCAGCGTATTGGTCGCTCACTTTTTCGGCTTCCACGATGACGCGCAACTCGCGGCCGGCCTGCATGGCAAAGGCTTTGGAAACACCCTCGTGAGCCATGGCGAGGTCTTCGAGTTCGCCGATGCGCTTGAGATAGCTTTCCAGAATTTCGCGGCGGGCGCCGGGCCGTGCGCCGGAAATGGCATCGCAGGCCTGTACGATGGGCGAAATGATGTTGTTCATCTCAATCTCGTCGTGGTGAGCGCCTACGGCGTTGACGATTGAGGCATGCTCTTTGAATTTTTCACAGAGTTTCATGCCGAGAATGGCGTGGGAGAGTTCGGTTTCTTCCTCGGCTACTTTTCCGATGTCGTGCAGCAGACCGGCGCGTTTGGCCATTTTTACCTGTTTGGGGTTGAGTCCCAATTCGGCGGCCATGGTGGCGCAGAGGTTGGCGGTTTCGATGGAGTGCTTGAGCAGGTTCTGTCCGTAAGAGGAGCGATAGCGCATCCGGCCTACCATGCGCACTAAGTTGGGGTCGAGGCCGTGCAGGTCAAGGTCTATGACGGTACGCTCCCCGATTTCGATGACCTGTTGATCCAGCTCTTTACGCACTTTGGCTACCACCTCTTCGATGCGGGCGGGGTGGATACGGCCATCGGCCACTAAGCGCTTGAGCGCCAGACGAGCCACCTCGCGGCGAATGGGGTCGAAGCTGGAAATGACAATGGCTTCGGGTGTGTCGTCCACTACGATTTCGGCGCCGGTAGCGGCTTCGAGCGCGCGGATATTGCGGCCTTCGCGACCGATGATCTGGCCCTTGAGTTCGTCGGAGTCTAAGTTGAACACCGATACGGTGTTTTCAATGGTGTATTCGGCGCACATCCGTTGGATGGTCTGAATGACGATTTTTTTGGCTTCTTTGCCGGCATTGGCCTGTGCCTGTTCGATGGATTCCCGGACGATGGACATGGCCTCCGTTTCCGATTTGGCGCGCACGGCTTCGAGGAGTTGCTCTTTGGCTTCCGATTCGTTCATGCGGGCCACAGATTCCAACTCTTTGATGCGGATTTCGTTGGCGGCATCGAGTTCCTCTTTGCGCTTGGCCACGATTTTGAGTTGTTTCTCCAAGCTCTCCCGGAGGTTGTTCATTTCGGTGTCTTTGGCTTCCAGATCGGCTTTTTGGGACTCGATCTGATCGATGCGCTCCTTGAATTTATCTTGCTTGACCTTGAGTTCTGCCTCCAGCGTTTTTACTTCCAGCTCGCGTTCTTTCATTTCCGCCGTGTGGGCGTTTCTCTCTTTGTCGAACTCCGATCTCAATTTTGTAAAGCGCTCTTGGGCCTCTTGAATTTTGCGTTGCTTGGTGCGTTCGTTGTTGATTTCGGCCTGAGAAATGAGCTTCTCTGCTCTCGTTTCGGCTTCTGTTACCAATCGCTTGGCACTGAGCTTAGCGTCTTGCAATTCGCGCTCTGCCAGGAGTTTTATTTCCTCCTGTCGTTTCTGGTCGGTTTTGCCTTTTTGCAATTTCAGTACAAAAAAACTCGCCACCGCGCCTGCTATGAGTCCTATGATTCCTCCGATTAACGGTTCCATGTGTTGATGTTGGTGTTTAAGAATTATTGATCTCGCTTTTACTTTCCATACTATTGGGCTGCCGGTTGCGCGTCTCATAAATGAGGGGTATCGCAACAGCTAAAGGCTTACAGCCGGCCGGAGAGAGAAAAGTTAAACTACTCGTCCACTAAGGCGTCGAGCAGGTCTTCCAATCTGGACAAGGAAGAGGCGAGATCGGGGTCTTGCGAAAACTCGTGAGAAGATTTATACAGATCTACTGCGTAAGTGAGCAGCGCCATTGCCAAGCAATCCTGCTTGTCTTTATTGGTATAGCTGAGCTGAAAGTGGTTTACTTTATCGTTGACCTCTTTCACAATTCTACGAATGACAATTTCGTCGGTTACGCTGATTTTCAGGGGGTAGGGCCTTCCGGCCACATGCACGGTGATGCTTTTTATGTCTTCCCCTTGTTGTTCCATGCGGCTTAATTGTTGCGCAACCAATCTATACACTTGTCAATTTCGGCAATATAATGCTCGATCTGTTGTTCCCTGAGTTTTTCCGCAAGCTCCGGTTGCGGGGTATCCCCCCCCTGCCCCTTTTGTCCTGCTTCCTCCGGTTTGGCGGCATGGGCTTTTTCCAGCGCGGCGGCGGCGGCAGCCAGCCGGTCGTTGAGTTCCCGGTTGGTTTGCTGTAAGGCGTTGTTTTCTGCGCGGAGCGTTTGCATAAGCTTGGCTACGGTTTGCAGTTTTTGCGCCATTTCGTTCACCCGTTCGGATAAAGTCATGCTTTCGTTTTGCGCATCCTTTTATGCGGAAACGCTATATTTTTTTGGAATTAACGCCGGATCACGGCGCCGAGTTTTGTTTCGTATTCCCGGATGAGGTGATCCATTACTTTTTCCACTTCTTTGTCTTGCAGCGTTTTGGTCGGGTCTTCAAACAGGAAGCTCACCGCGCAGGATTTTTTGCCGGCGCCGACTGCTTGCTCCTGTTCATAGACATCGAACAAATTCACGTTTTTCAATAGTCCTTTGCCTGCTTTTCCGGCAATCGCGGCAATATCCGAAAACTTTACGGAACTTTCTACTATCAATGCCAAGTCTCTTCGCACGGTCGGAAATTTGCTCACTTCCCGGTAGCCGATTTTCTGTTTGGCCACGGCATCGAGCAGGGCATCCCAGCGAATATCGGCAAAAAAAACCTCGCCACGAATGTCCATGGCCTTGCTCAGTGCGGGCGTCACTTTCCCTATTTCAGCCAGGATGCGTTCGCCCCGGTGGTATTTCACGCCGTAAGCGAAAGCCGGATCCGTTGCGGGCGATTCCTGATACCCGGTGCAGCCCAATCGCGCTAAAATGTTGACGCAGTAGGCTTTGAGGGTGTAGAAATCGGCGCTGCGCTGCTCTTTTTCCAACCAGGACTCGGCGTTGCGTTGCCCGGTGACCAGCAGGCTGAGGTGCGCTTGTTCTGCGGTAGTGCCGGCCTTCATGCGGTAAGTTTTTCCAAACTCAAACAGTTTGAGGTCGGTTTGCTGCCGGTTTTGGTTGTGAACCGCAGCCTCCAAAGCGCTGAAGAGCGTCGTGGGCCGCATGATGTCTAAGTTGACATTGGAGGTATTGTTGATATACACCAATTCCTCGTCGGAAACGGCGGGCATGAGTTCTTTGTAATACTTCGACTCCGAAAGCGAAAGCGCCATCATTTCGTGGAAACCGGCTGCGGCCAGATAATCGCCGACGGCATTGCGCACCTGAAAAGGTTCGGGGCGGCGCGCTTCCACAGCGGCAGTGCGTATTTGCGCGGGGATGGGCACTTTGTTGAAGCCGTAAATGCGCAGTATTTCCTCAATGACATCGGCTTCGCGCAGCACATCCGATTTGTTGGTCGGTACGGTCACGGTGAAAGTATCCGCCGTTTCGGCCACGCGGGGCATGTCCAACGCGTCGAGGATGGCGAAGAGTTCTTTTTTTGAAATATCAATGCCGATGAGACGGCTGACGTGATCGAAGCGGAGCGGTACCTGCCGGGGCTGTACGGGCGTTGGATAGATGTCTATGAGGTCGGAAGCGATGCGCCCGCCGCTGAGTTCGCAGATCAGTATGGCCGCCCGTTGGAGGGCATACACGGCGACGTTGGGGTCGCTGCCTTTTTCAAATACCTTGGCCGCTTCGGTGCGCAGGTTGTGGCGCATACTGCTGCGGCGGATGTATTTGGGGTTGAAATGCGCCGATTCGAGGAAGATGTTCCGGGTACTGTCCTTCACGCCGGAGCGGATGCCGCCGAACACGCCGCCGATGCACATGGGGGCCGCGTTGCCGTCGCAAATCATGAGGTCCTCGGCGCTGAGTTTGCGCTCCGCTTCATCTAAGCTGAGGAAGGGCGTGCCTTCGGGCAGGGTGCGCACGATGACTTTGTGGCCGGCAATTTCATCATAGTCGAAAGCATGGAGCGGTTGCCCGAATTCGTGCAGGATGAAGTTGGTAGCATCCACCACATTGTTGATGGAGCGAATACCGATGGATTGGAGCCGTTTTTTGAGCCAGTCGGGCGATTCGCCGACGGTGACGCCCTGTATGCAAACGCCGGCGTAGCGCGGGCAAGCATCGTAGTTGTCCACCTGCACTTCGATGGGCAACTCTCGGTTGGCCACTGTGAATCCTTCCACAGAGGGCAGTCGCAGTTCGCCGGAGTGTTGGTAGTTGATGCGGAGCGTAGCGGCGAGGTCGCGGGCCACGCCGATGTGGTTGGTGGCATCGGAGCGGTTGGGCGTGAGACCGATTTCATAAACCACATCTTTTTCTATCTTAAAATACTCGGCCGCTGCCATGCCCACGGGCGTATCGGCGGGCAATACGAGAATACCACTGTGGTCTTCGCCGAGGCCGAGTTCGTCGGCTGCGCAGATCATACCTTCGGATTCTTCGCCGCGCACTTTGGCTTTTTTGATGTTGAGCGGTTCTTCGCTGCCAAGCGGGTACAGGGTCGTTCCCACGGTTGCGACGAGTACTTTTTGGCCGGCAGCCACATTGGGCGCGCCGCACACGATGCTCAGTTCGGCGTCGCCGCCTATGTCCACTTTAGTGAGGGATAGCTTGTCGGCGTTGGGGTGTCTTTGGCAATCGGTGACCAAGCCGACGACTACGCCGCGCAGGCCGCCCTTCAGACTTTCCACTTCTTCCATGCCTTCGAGTTCGAGGCCCAGTTCGGTAAGGATTTCCCCGATGCGCGCGGGATCAAGGTGGATGTCTATGTATGTCTTAAGCCAGTTGAGGGATATTGTCATGTTTGTTAGTCGGTTGTCAGTTGTCGGTTGTGAGTTGCTGCGTCCGCCGAACCACGCCTGTGGCGTGGAGGAGCGAAGGCGGGTTTATGCTGAGCGCCTGTACCGAGCGAAGTCGAGGTGGAGTCGAAGCATTCGATATTCGTTACCCGGAACCCAAAAAAACCGGGCAAAGATATAGATTCGACAGCAAGCGATTTAAATCTTCTTAACTTTCGCGGAAAAAGGCCATGAAAAAGAACCCGTTTTTACCTGCATTGATATTGGGCGTGGCGGTGGCGGTGTTGTCGGCGTTGTTTCCCGATGCGCCTATATTGGCGCTGGAGTTTGCGCGCGAAGCCGGGGATGTATTTCAGTTAGCGGGTTTCAGTACGGTAGGGGATGGCGGTCCAAACCCGGAGATTGTACAGGCCCTACGTGCCAATGTGGCGCACGACCATTGGTTTATCTTCGCGTATGTGCTGTTCCTGGCCTTGAGCTGCGCAGTCGTATGGCGGATCAGCCGTTCGTGGCCGGCCCTGGCGGGCTTGATATTGGCCCTGGCCGCCGGTGCATTCGATTTTGGCGAAAATCGGCAGATTCTGACCATACTCGAGCAGATGGATAAGACCGATTTCAGCGCGGCGCTCGGCCGGCTTCAAGCCTTCACCTGGCTGAAGTGGGGGAGCATTGCATTAGTGTTTTGCGCCTTGGCGCCTTTTGTGTGGACGCGCGGGTTCCGGGGCAAAGTGCTGGCGGTGGTAAGCGCGGTGACGGCCGCGACCGGTCTGGCGGCTTTCTTTCTGCAACAACTGCCGCTCAGCGTCGCGTTTGCTTATATGGTCACCGCGCTGTTTTTGTTGCTCTTTGTTTTTGAACTGTTTTTCAAACCCTCCACATGGAAATAACCGAAGTTTTTTACCCGCATCATCGTGGGGAGTGGCGCGCTTGGTTGGAGACCCATCATACTGTGAAAACGGAAGTTTGGCTGCGCACTTTTCTCAAAGCTACCGGACAACCATCCCTGCCCTACGACGACATGGTAGAGGAATGCCTCTGCTTCGGCTGGATTGACGGTACCGCGAAAAAATACGACGACCACAGCACGGTGCGGCGCATCACACCCCGCCGCAAAAAGACTTTCCTCTCCGAACTCAACCGGCAACGGGTGTGGAAACTCCAACAACTCGGCCTCATGACGCCCGCCGGCATTGCGCCCATTGACGACCAGATCGGCTCGCCCGACGACCCGCTCCTCATCCCGGAATGGATACAGACGCAGTTGCAAGCCGCCTCGGTTTGGGAAACATTCGAAGCATTCCCGCATTTTTACAAAAGACTGAAAGTGTATTGGATAGATGAAGTAAAAGGCGATAGCCGCCGAGCCGAAGCGCAAAAACGATTGGATTATTTGATAAAAATGACCCGGCAAGGAAAAATGTACGGGACGAGGCCGTTGGAGGGGGTAGAACGTTTCCAGCTATGAGCTTCGAGCCGCCAAACTCAAAGCTCAAAACTCGTAGCTTTTTCAGCCTCAGCCCAGCAACGCAATTAGCACCCCCGCCGCTACGGCAGAACCGATGACCCCGGAAATATTGCTCGACATGGCATATTGCAGCAGGTGATT
Organism: Saprospiraceae bacterium; assembly: GCA_019638385.1. Classification (GTDB taxonomy): domain Bacteria; phylum Bacteroidota; class Bacteroidia; order Chitinophagales; family Saprospiraceae; genus UBA2329. The sequence continues at coordinate 23,398 of JAHBTW010000028.1, forward strand.
TTGGGAGTCGTGTTTCAGCGCAATTTCATTGACTACCCGCGACGACATGGGCACAGCGCTCAGTCCAGAAGCGCCGATGAGCGGATTGATTTTCTTTTTTGCAAAAAAATTATACACTTTCACCGCCATGATGCCGCCCAGTATGGAAATGGAAAACGCCAGAAAACCGCCGGCTACAATTTGCAGGGTTTGCAGTTGCAAAAACGTGGATGCGCCCATCGTAGCGCCGATGCACAAGCCGAGGAAAATGGTGGAGGCGTTGAGGATGGTTTCAGAAGCGGCTTGAAACAAGCGCCCGGTATCAGGGCCGATTTCTTTGATCAAATTGCCGAACAACAGCATCCCCACTAAGGGCGCCGCAGATGGCACGAGCAGCAATACCACCACCGTGACCACAATTGGGAAAAGAATCTTGACCGTTTTTAAATCCTTGATCTGCATCTTGTCGGGGTGTAGCCGGTCCTGCTCTTTCATGTTGATGCGCAGTTCTTTTTTCGTTATAGAAAACCGCACCACTAAAGGGATAATGACCGGCACTAAGGCCATGTACGAGTACGCGGCAATGGCAATAGGGCCGAGCAGGTGCGGCGCCAAAATGATAGACGTGTAAATGGCCGTGGGGCCGTCGGCCCCACCGATGATGCCCAGTGCGGCAGCATCCTTGAGCGGGAATCCCATGAGCACCGCGCCGATCATGACGGTGAAAATGCCGATTTGGGCGGCAGCCCCAAAAAACGCGAGCCGCAGATTGCGCAGCATCGGCCCGAAATCGGTCATGGCGCCTACGCCCATAAAAATGAGCGGCGGCAGCAGTCCTGTTTTGATGAGGGCATAGTAGAGGTAGTTCATAATGCCGTATCTGGAGGCGATTTCCGGCAAGCTGAGCAGGCTGATACCGTTCTCCTCCGTGGCAGGTACCACAGCAAGATTGGCGCCGGGGAAGTTGGCCATCAGAATGCCGAATGCGATGGGCACGAGCAGCAGCGGTTCGTATTTTTTTTTGATAGCGAGGTACAACAGTACAAAGCCGATGAGGAGCATGCCGAGCGTTTGCGGCTCCTGTATGAGTTCGTCTATGCCGGGCATCTGCAGGATGCGCTTCAGGTTTAACTGCTCCATGACCTTACTCCGGTGCTATGGTGAGGATGACGTCGTCTTCAAAAATGTCTTCGCCGTGGCGGGCCGCTATTTCCACCACCCGACCGCTGTGCTGGGTCGTTACGGCATTTACCACTTTCATGGCCTCAATGTAGGCCACCGTTTGGCCGGCCTTGATGCGGTCGTTTACCTGCACAGGCTTTTCTCCGCTGTCGCGGGTGAGTAAAAAACGGCCCTCAATGGGCGCGGTGACGGCCTCGTGTCGGCCGTTGGCTGCGTCAACACGCGGGGCACTGAGCGAAGTCGAAGTGCCCCGCGTGTCCTCTTTGTTTGCCGGCGGATCGTCGTCGTACGATACAGATACGCGGTAGCGCTCTTCGTCCACTTGTATGATGAGATGTCGGGGTTTGGCCGCAGCGACTGCAACCGGGGCGGCAGGCGCAGCTTCCGGCACTTGCGGGCGCCGTTTTTTTACGAGGTCATCCTGCAGGGCGCGAGCCGCCTTTCCGCTTTTGAAATCTTCAAATTGCTGTGGGTGCAGGGCGTATTCGAGCAGGTCTTCATCGTCCTTTCCGTAGTCCCAGCCTTTTTCGTCCATACGGCGCGCATACACTTCCAGCGAATTGGGATAGAGGTCTTGCGGATCGCCGTAGTAGAATTTTTTGCCTTGTGCGCCGGCCAATTTTACAATTTCTTCCGACAGGGGCGCAGGCAGCCGACCTTGCCGGCCGAGGATCATATCCCAGGTGTTTTCGTCAATCATACTCCAGCGCTCTTTGCCTTTGATAAGATTGACGGCATTCATCAGTGCCAGATTTTTGACGTATTGGCTGTAGGGCGTTACGAGGGTAGGGTAGCCGAGCCGGGGCAATACGTATTCCACCTCTTCAAATAAGCGAAGCAGCAGATCGTCGCGGCTCATAGCCGGGCGCTCGTTTTTGGCCAACCAGGCATTGAGGCTCTTAAGGTTGTTTTGCAAATCGGCCATGAGGCTGCCCATCATCCCGCCGGGCAGGCCGGAGCCGATGAGCAGTGAATTGAGGTAGCGGTTTTGCGGGTCAATGTAGTAGCCCAGAAAATCATCTATGAACTCCTGTGTGAGTTTGCGGGCCTCCATGTAGGCTTTCATATTGACATCGGGTACCTGAAAACCGTCGTCAAGCAGCATGGCGTGTATGGTGAGCAGGTCGGCATGGCCGGTGCCCCAGGAGAGCGGCTCCATCCCCACGTCAATGATGTCGGCGCCGTTGCGGGCTGCTTCCAACGCGCAGGCCGCCGAAAATCCCGGCGTGGCGTGCGCGTGGTATTGTATAAGAATGTCGGCATGGCGCTCGCGGATGCCTTTGGTGATGCGGCCGATGGAGGTGGGGCGGCTGATGCCGGCCATGTCTTTGAGGCAAATTTCCTGCGCGCCCAGTTCGATGAGTTGATCGGCCAATTGGATGTAATATTCCACCGTGTGTACCGGCGAAACGGTCATGCACAAAGCGCCCTGCGCAATCATGCCGGCCTCGCGGGCCAGTTGGAAGGAGGCTTTCAGGTTGGGCGCGTAGTTGAGTCCGTCAAAGGAGCGGGCGATGTCGGTGCCTTGTTTGTATTTGACCTGAAACATGAGTTTGCGCACGTCCAATGGCGCCGGACTCATAGACAGGGCATTGAGGCCCCGCTCGAGCATTTGGGTCTGAATGCCTGCTTCGCGGAAAGGTTGGGTGAAGCGGCGCACGGCATCGTTGGGGTTTTGGCCCCCCATGAGTTGTATTTGTTCAAATCCGCCGCCGTTGGTTTCCACCCGGCGAAAACAGCCCATTTCGATGATGGGGCCGGCGATGCGCTCCAACTGTTCTGCCCGCGGCATGTATTTGCCGGAAGACTGCCACATGTCGCGATACACCAAGCACAGCCCGATTTCTTTTCTTCTCATGATTTGTTCTGCTTTGAATGTTCCAATCGTTGAATGTTTTCGACAGCAGCTTTACCCCCCGTGGCAATGTCCACAGCAGCAGTAATAGCAGCTATCTTTTGGGTGGGAATGGAGCTTGTTTTTGAATGCAGTCCGGCTCCTGAACCGGGCGTCGGCGCTTTGTCTTTGTTCCACCGGTTGACCGTAGCGATAAGCACGCGACCGGTGATTACTACTAAGCCGAGCATCAGGAAAACAACAGCCATCCCCGTAAGGAGAATGGCCAGGGCGGTTTGAATATCGCCGGACATAAGTTCATTTTGGTTAGGACAACAGGCGGCAAAACTAAGAAAATAAACCAACGGGAGAAAAATGGCTTAACTTTGTACGCGGCAGTAAAGCGTTTTTTATAGTCAAATAAGTAACCGGATGAATGTAGCTGAAATCAAAAATGACCTGCATCGAGTGATCGTCGAGACAGACGATCTCGAAATATTGGAGCAAATGATGGCCTATATCGCGGTGCTCCGCGATGAAAAGAAAATATGGGACACCCTTTCGGATGCCGAAAAGGAATCTATCCAAAGAGGGCTGGCCGATATGGATGCGGGAAGAACCAAGACGAACGAAGAGGTTCGAGCGAAAGTCAGTTCTATTTTCAACTAAAACCGCATCAACCCCGGATGAAAATGATTCTATGGACAGATACAGCCGTGTTTAAAGGCAGCTGGACGATCGAGCAGCACCTCATGAAAATGATTCTATGGACAGATACAGCCTGGTAATTACCGTGCCGGAGGTGAACTTCCTGCCCGTATGAAAATGATTCTATGGACAGATACAGCCGAGGAAGCCTACCTCAATATGCTGCAAGTGCTTTATGCGCAATCCGCAGATGCGGCTCTTTTGTTAGGTAATAAAATGGATGCCCTTCTCGATCGGTTGGAGACGTTCAACTATTTGTGCCCGCCCATTGGACATATTTCCGGAGTACGCCGATGCCAGGTGACGCGGCATGTCGGCTTGGCATATTTTGTATCAGCGCAAGACATCATCATCGTTTCGGTTTTCGATAGTAGGTCAGCCCATCCTTTCTACTTATAATTTTCTATTACTCCTGTTCCAGCGTCAACCCCAATCTTTCCCAAACCTCCTGCACCAACGGATTCGCCTGCCGCATCTGTAATAGTTTTTCGCGATCGTTGAGCGGCGCTGCACGCTGCGGTGCGGTGTTGGATTCATCTCGCTGTACCTTGATATGGAGTGCTAATTCTCTTTTTTGAAACCGTTGGCGAAGAAATTCAATAAGGTCCGGTTCCTGCCGGATGCTGCTTTCTGCCAAGTTGCTGCCCACCGTAGCCACTATATTGTCGTGTTCGATATTCAATTGCACGCCGCGCAGGTAGGTTTTTACCGAGTCGGATTTCACATCTTCCGCATAAAGCATCCAGGCGGTTCGGAGTTCTGCTTCCGTGAACGGGTGGGTGTGTCCGTTGGCGGTTGCATCGGCAGGTTTTAGTTGGTCTTCGAGCATGGACGCTAAGCTGCTGAGCTTCGCGATGGAGTACTTGTCGCTGCCTTTTAGTACAGGGGCTTCCCGTTTGTACGGTTCGGGGTCGGGTTCGTTGAGGGTTGCGGGTTGTGAGTTGCTCGTGCTGAGCGGAGTCGAAGCATGAGTTGCGGGTTGTGAGTTGTCGGCGATGCTGAGCGAAGTCGAAGCATCGGTTGCCTGTTGCTTATTTACCAATTGCCCATTTGCCAATTGCCCAATTGCCTTTTCCTCTTCAACGTTGCTTAATGCATCCCCTCTATGCTCTATGCCCTTTGCTCTCTGCTCTGATCCGTCAGGATTTTTTTTTTCAGGGTCTTCTTCTGTTGCCGTGAAAGGCGTGCGGCGCAGGGCGCGTTGGATGTAGGTCATTTTGATGAGCGCCATTTCGGTGTGCAGGCGTTTGTTGCGGGCCATTTTGTAATGGAGGTCGCATTCATTGGCCAGGTTGAGGGCGCTGAGGAGGAGCGCGGCAGGCGCGAGCCGGGCCTGAGCGCGGTATCGTTCGCGGAGGCTTTCGCCGGTTTCCAAAAGAGCGAGGGTGGCTTCGTCTTTGCACACCAGTAAATTGCGCAGGTGTTCTGCCAATCCGAGTATAAAAATATCGGGATCGAAGCCGCGACGGCTCACCTCGTCGAAAAGGAGCAGCACCTGTGCCAGGTCTTCCGACAAAAGGCCGTCCACCACGCGAAAGTAGTAGTCGTAGTCGAGCACATTGAGGTTTTCCAAAACGGCCTCGTACCGGATTCGATTGCCGCCCGCCGCCACCATGCGATCGAAGATGGACAGCGCATCGCGCAGGGCGCCGTCGGCTTTTTGACCGATGATGTGCAGGGCCGCTTCATCCGCTTCTATGCCCTCCTGCGCGCAGATGTGCTGGAGGTGTTTTACGGTGTCCTGCACCTGTATGCGCCTGAAATCGTATATCTGGCAGCGCGACAGAATGGTGGGTATGATCTTGTGCTTTTCGGTGGTGGCCAGTATAAAAATGGCGTAGGGCGGCGGCTCTTCCAGCGTTTTGAGGAACGCATTGAAGGCTTGTGCCGACAGCATGTGTACCTCATCTATGATGAATACTTTGTACTTGCCTTGTTGCGGCTGAAAGCGCACCTGGTCAATGAGCGCGCGCATGGCGTCCACCGAGTTGTTGGAAGCGGCGTCGAGTTCGGTGATGTTGAAAGAGGCGTTGTCATTGAAGGCGCGGCAGGAGTCGCAGGTATTGCAAGGCTCAAAGTCGGCGCCGGTATTTTGGCAGTTGATGACCTTGGCCAGGATGCGCGCACAGGTGGTTTTGCCCACGCCGCGCGGGCCGCAAAACAGAAAAGCGTGCGCCAGATGCCCGGTCTGCAAAGCATTTTTGAGGGTCTTGGACACATGCTCCTGCCCCACCACATCTTCAAAGCGGGAAGGCCGGTATTTGCGGGCCGATACGACAAATTGACTCATTCTCTTTCCGATTTTCGATTTCAAAGGTAATGCTTTGCCGCAGGTTCACGACAATAAATTTCTACCTTTGGCAACATTTGAAAAAAGCCTCATGTTCTCAAAACGACAACTATGTAAAGTATGAATACTTCAGAAATCAAGCTGGAACTGTTCAGGGAAATAGATCAACTCCCGGAGGATTTATTACTCGAAATCAAAGAGGTTGTAAAAAAGATGTCAGCAGCCTCATCTCGTAATGTTCCGACAAAAAAGAAACGAAAATTCGGCAGTATGAAAGGCTTAGTCACTTATATGGCTACAGATTTCAATTCGCCTCTTGAGGAATTTAAAGACTATATGCCCTGATGAATTATATAATAGATACGCAATCTCTTATCTGGTTTATAGAAGGAAATACCCAACTGGATCAAGAAGCCAGAAAGGTCATTGAAGACCCCCGTGTAAGTATTTTTGCCAGTATAGCGGGGATTTGGGAAATAGCCATAGAAGTAAGTATCGGCAAGCTTAACCTCTCCCAGCCACTGAAACGATTTGTTGCTCAACTCCAAAAAGAAGACTTCAGATACTGGGAATCGAGTCCTCACATGTATTTGAATTGTTATCGTTGCCTTTTATCCACAAAGCCCCTTTTGACCGCATCATTATTGCGCAAGCAATAGTTGAGGGATTGGAAATTATTACTTCAGATGATACATTCAAAAACTATCCCGTCAAAATTCTTTAATCAAACGCCACCCACCATGAAACAGTACCCTCTTACATTTAACCTTCCCAACTGTATCGGGGTGTCTTTTCGCTCGTTCGCACCTCGGGGCCGCTCGGTGAATCGCCCTTTGCCCTTTGCCCTCCCGATTCGTTCCTCATCGGGATTCCGCTTCGCTTCATTTGCCAATTTGCTAATTTGCTCTTTGCTCTTTGCCCTCTCCCTCCTCCTCCCAAGCTGCCGCCCCCCCGCCGCCACCTCTGCCGACGACCTTGCGCGCTTCGTCAATCCTTTTATCGGCACAGGCGGCCACGGCCATACCTACCCCGGTGCGGCCACGCCCTTCGGCATGGTACAACTCAGCCCCGATACCCGCCTCGACGGCTGGGACGGTTGCTCCGGTTACCACTTCACCGACTCCATCGTATATGGATTCAGCCACACCCACCTCAGCGGCACAGGCGTTTCGGATTATGGCGACATCCTGTTCATGCCCTACACCGGCGCTACCCTGTTTCACAACGGCGCCGACGGCCAACCGGGTTACGCTTCTGCTTTTGATAAAAATACCGAAAAAGCATCGCCCGGTTACTATGCGGTGCAACTCGACAAATACAATATCGGCGCAGAACTGAGCGCCACGCCCCGCACCGGCTTGCATCGCTATACTTACCCCGCTGCCGACACGGCCGGTATATTGCTCGACCTCGTTCACCGCGACGAGGTGCTCGACGCCGCCCTGTGGGTGCGCAACGAGTATGAAATAGAGGGCTACCGCATCTCCCGCGCCTGGGCCGAAGAGCAACACGTTTACTTCGTGGCGCGCTTCTCAAAACCCTTTGCACACTACCTGTTTGATGGGCAGTCCGGCGCCGCGCCCGATTCTCTGCGCGGCCTGTCGGTAAAAGCCGCTTTTCGTTTCGCCCCTTCCGCCGAGCCGCTCGTGGTGCAGGTGGCCATTTCTGCCGTGGACATCGCCGGCGCCCGCAACAACCTCGCCGCTGAGGACGCCCGCCACGATTTCGATGCCGTTTCGGCGGAAGCCAGAAATGCCTGGAATCGCCAATTGGAGAAAATCCGCATCAAAACCCGCAGCGACGAGGAGAGCGCCATCTTTTACACGGCCCTCTATCACGCCTCGCTACAACCCAATCTCTTCACCGATGCCGACGGGCGTTATCGCGGTCTGGATCGCGATGTACATCAGGCGGACGGCTATACCCACTATACGGTTTTTTCGCTGTGGGACACCTACCGCGCCGCTCACCCGCTCTACAATATCATGGAGCCGGAGCGCAGCCGCGACTTTGTTCGCACCTTCCTCAGCCAATACGCTCAAAGCGGCGAACTGCCCGTGTGGGAATTGGCGGGCAACGAAACGTACTGCATGATCGGCTACCACTCGGCCTCCGTCATTGCCGACGCCTGGGTGAAAGGCATTCGCGATTTCGACGCGCGTCTTGCGCTGGAGGCCATGACGGCTACGGCCAATCAGGATAAATTTGGTAAACAACACTACCGCGAATACGGCTTCGTGCCCGCCGAGGAGGAAGCGGAGTCGGTGTCCAAAACATTGGAGTACGCCTACGACGACTGGTGCATCGCGCAAATGGCGCACGAACTGGAAGACCAGGTGACATACGAGGAATTCATTCGCCGGGCGCAATCGTACCAAAACCTCTTCGATCCGGAAACCGGTTTTTTTCGCGCCCGCCGCAATCAAAGCTGGATAGCGCCTTTCGATCCGGCAGAGGTCAATTACCACTTCACCGAAGCCAACGCCTGGCAGTACGGCTATTATATGCCGCAGGATGTGGAGGGCTGGATGGGATTACTCGGAGGCCGGGAAAAAGCCGCCGAAAAACTCGACGCGCTTTTTGCGGCAAGCTCCGAAACCACCGGTCGCGACCAAGCCGACATCACCGGCCTCATCGGCCAATACGCGCACGGCAACGAGCCGAGCCATCACATTGCCTATCTCTACAATTTCTGCGGGCAACCCTGGAAAACCCAGCAGCGCGTGCAGGAAATCATGGCCACGCAATACGCCAATGCCCCCGACGGCCTTTCGGGCAATGAAGACTGCGGCCAAATGTCGGCCTGGTACATTTTCAGCGCGCTGGGCTTTTACCCCGTCACGCCCGGCAGCACCGATTACATCATCGGCTCGCCGCGAGTGCAGGCGGCTGAAATCATGTTGCCTGAGGGCAAAATCTTCCGCGTATCGGTCAAAAACGGCGGCCCCGATGCGCCTTATATCCAATCGGTACAGCTCAACGGCAGCGACCATACCCAATCTTTTCTACGCCACGCCGACATCATCGCCGGCGGCGTATTGGAGTTCACCATGGGCGCCAAGCCCAACACCGCCTGGGGCGTTCGCCCCGACGACCTGCCGCGCAGCCGCATTGGGGGCGCTCGCTCCGTTCCGTTGCCGGTAGTAGCAAAAGGCAAGCGCGCTTTCTTCGGGCAAGACACGCTGACGCTCGACCACCCCATGCCCGACGTGGAAATATTGTACACCACCGACGGTTCGCCGCCCGATGTTGCCGGGCTGCGCTACACCCAACCCATCGTCATTGATTCGGACACGGAACTGCGAGCCTTGGCCCGACATCCGCAACTCGGCCTGAGTCGGGTCATCACGGCCAACTTTCTGCGCGTGCCCGCCGAACGCAGCATTCAACTCGCTCATCCGTACGCACCGCAGTACGCCGCTTCCGGCCCCAAAGCCTTGATTGATTTTCTGGAAGGCGGTAACGATTATCGCACCGGCGAATGGCAGGGTTTTGAAGGCGTGGATTTAGACGCCATCGTGGATTTCGGCGCTTTGCAGGTGTTTAACCGCGTGGGCATACGGTTCCTGCAAGATGAAAACTCCTGGATTTTTATGCCGGAGCGGGTCACCTTTTATCGTTCCAAAGACGGCGTCACCTACGAGCGCATCGGCGAACGCGCGGCCTCCGTGCGCCCCGAAGACAAAGGCACGCTGATACAGGATTTCTCCCTGGCGTGGAACGGCCGCGCCCGCTACCTGCGGGTACAGGCCCGCAACCGCGGCGTGTGCCCGCCCGGACACAAAGGCGCCGGCGGCAAGGCATGGATTTTTGCCGATGAGATTCGGGCGGAGTGAGGAATTACCGCACCAATGTCACATCTCCCTTCTTATTCAGTTCCATCACCCGCCCGCAATGGAACACCGTGGCGCGCAGCCACCATACAAACACCGCCGGGTCCTGCTCGCGGCCTCTGAATTTTCCGTCCCAGCCCGCGTTGAGGTCTTTGGTGTGAAACATCACATTGCCCCATCGGTCGAAGACCATGAGTTCATACAACTGTACTTCTACTTCGTTCGAGGCGAAACCCCGGAAGCGGTCGTTGATGCCGTCATCGTTGGGTGTGAAGGCATTGGGAATGTAAATGGGCGTCACATCGGGGCGGCCGTCGTAGCGCACCTGTACGCTTTGGGTCAGCGTGTCGCAACCATTGATGGTTGTGAGGGTGTAATCGCCGGGTGCGTCTATGCTGCGCTGCGGATCGGTTTGGCCATTGTCCCAAAGGAAGCGCAGGTTGCCGTCGTCGCCGGAAAAGACTTGCGCCTCCATTGTAATGGCCTCAGCGCTGCAAGGCAACAGCGTATTGGCCACTAACACTTGCAATGGCGGCGAAGCGCTCACTTGCACCTGTGTTTGTTGCACACAGCCGTTGGTATCTTCGAGGCGTAACGTATAAGCGCCTGCCGGCAAATCGGCAAAAGTAGCATCGGCCTGCATAGCGTTGCCATTGAGCGCAAAACCTGAAAATCCCGACCCAGATACCGCTATGCTCCCCGATGCCCGGTTGGGACAACTTTCCGTCGCCGTTGCCTGAAATGTAGGAAGTGTAAACGCGCTCACCGTCACGGTCAGGATGGAATCACAGCCTACGGCATTTACGAACGTGAAATCGGTCGTGGTTCCGGGCGCGAGGGGCGTGCCGTTGAAATCCACGGTACTGCCGGGACAGGCGTTTAGCGAAATCGAAGCCGTACTCGGCGGCAAGGTGTTGACTGTAACCGTTAGGATGGAATCGCAGCCCACGGCATTTACGAAAGTGAAATCGGTGGTCGTGCCCGGCGCGAGGGGCGTACCGTTGAAGTCCACCGTGCCTCCGGCGCAAGCGCTGAGCGCAAGCGAGGCCGTACTCGGCGGCAAGGTGTTGACTGTAACCGTTAGGATGGAATCACAGCCTACGGCATTTACGAACGTGAAATCGGTCGTGGTTCCGGGCGCGAGGGGCGTGCCGTTGAAATCCAGGGTACTGCCGGGACAGGCGCTTAGCGCAAGCGAGGCCGTGCTCGGCGGCAAGGTATTCACCGTGACGGTGAGGATGGAATCGCAACCCACCGCATTTACGAAAGTGAAATCGGTAACTGTCCCCGACGCGAGCGGCGTGCCGTTGAAATCCACGGTACCTCCGGCGCAGGCGCTCAGCGAAAGCGAAGCCATACTTGCCGGCAAGGTATTAACCGTGACGGTGAGGATGGAATCGCAGCCGACTGCATTTACGAAAGTGAAATCCGTCGTCGTGCCCGGCGCGAGCGGCGTGCCGTTGAAATCCACCGTACCACCGGCGCAGGCGCTCAAGTCGAGCGATGCGGCAGAATTGATACAATACAGTCGCCAGTTTACAATCACTTCCACATCGCAACCCACTAAGGCGGTATCAACGAGCACCGTATCTGCCAGAAGGCGAAACGGCAAGGCGGCAGTGTCTAATTGCAGGCCGTAGTCCGCTGCGAGGATGTTGACAAAACTATATTGCCCACCGGTTTGCGAAAGCACCGTATCCACCGGGGTGTTGCCCGACAACAGAATTAGCGGCACGTTTACCATCAGGGAATCTCCGGCGTCGAACAGGCCGTTGTTGTTGCGATCCCAATATACTTGTCCATTGATGTCGCCGAAGCCATCGAACAGGTCCACGGTCAGCGGATCGGAATCGAGGGTGCAGCCCTGATCGGTGGTCATGCGCATGAAGTAGGCGCCGCTTTCGCTGATGACCACTTGCGGCACGCTACCGGATACCGGACCTTGCGCCACCCCTTCAAAGAACCATTGGTAGGAAGCGATGCCGGGCACGGGCGGAAAGCAAAGCGTATCGGGCCGGCAGCGGTTGTGGCAGCCGGCGGGAATGAGGTTGATCTCAGGGCCGGGCAGTACGGTTTGAGGAGCGCTCGCTTCGGTGCAGCCCCATTCATTGGTGGCGATGGCGCTGTATTGGCCGGGGCGCGCTGTTTCCAACACGGTACCCAAGGTCCCGGAGGACCAGGAGTAGGAAACACCCGCTTGCGGATTGCTCACCGTGAAAGTCACGGGCGTGCCTTCGCACACATTGCCCGGCGGGTTGGCCGTGACGAGCGGCACGGCCGGCAGCGGTCGCACAAAAATGCTGAACTGCTCCACAAAGACGCATCCCGTTGTGGTTTCCGTCACGGTGACCGATACATCGTATTCACCGACGCCTAATCTGTTTCCCCGGTTTTCCGAAAACTCGATTTGCACACCCGGCTGACCGGTGCTCCACAGGTAGGTTTGTCCCGTGCTGCTGATGACTTCCAAAAACACATCTTCGCCCACGCAGATGGAAAGCGAATCGTAGGTGTAGCCGATGGGTTGTCCTTCGGCGGTGTATTCGACGGCGCGAATGGGCGCGCGCGGCGGCGGGATGACCTGCACGGCTACGGTGGCCGGTTCGTATGAGCAACCCTCCGCATCATATACCGTGAGGGCGTAAGTGCCGGTTTGGCGCACATAAATCGTTTCGGTGGTATCGCCGGTGCTCCATTCCCAACGCACACCGCCGGGGGAGACCATGAGCAGGCTGCTGTCGCCGGCGCATATCGGCGAGTTGAAGGAAATCGTGCCGCTGAGGCCGTTGGGTTCTACGGTAATGCTGCGGCTGAAATCATTGACGCAACCGTATATGCTCGTTGCCTGTAAAGAGACGGTGTAGGCGCCGACCGTCTCGTAGCGGTGGAAAGGCTGAAACAATCGGGAGGTATCGGCCGCGCCGGCGCCCGGATTGCCAAAGGTCCAAAATACCTCCGTCACGGTGCTGCTCACATCGGCGAGGAAGGGTAGGGCTGTAGCGGCACAATTGACACTGGGCAACTGGAAAGAAACCGTCGGCAGCGGAAAAACCTCTACCTGCTTCGTTATGGCGGCGCTGCATCCGCTTGCCGCTGTCACGGTCAGCGTCACAGTATAAATACCGGGGCCGGAAAAAATATGGGTGGGGTCTTTGAGCGCGCTGTTGTTATCGGCGCCGGATGCGGGGTCGCCGAAGTCCCAATGCCGGCTTGCAATGGTTTCGATGGGCAAAAAGGTGGAGGCGTCAAAAAATGGCAGCGCCTCGCCGGTGCAGGCTCGTTCAAAGTAGAAATTGGCGGCCAAAGGCACGGTGTCCACTTTGATCGCATAGCAAAATTCAGGGCCGGGATTCAAACCCTGCCCGCTCAGGTAGATTCGGAAAAACCCTGCCCGGCTAAACGTGTGGGAAGGGTTTTCCAACGTGGAGGTATTGGCCGCGCCGGAGGCCGGATCGCCGAAATTCCATGCCAGAGACCCTGGTACAAAAGCAGTAGAAGTATTAACGTAGTTGGACACGTTGCAGTCGGCGGTGGCCTGTATGTCAAAATTGAGCAGGGTATTCGGGTCGCAAGTAGTCGGCGTTCCGCCGACGCCGCCGGGAGAGCCTCCGCCGGGAAAGCCACCGCCGCCGCCTGGGCCGCAATAGAGGAACAAACTCAGCACATTGGACAGGGCCGTGCAGCCGTTGTGATCGGTTACTTCCACATAATAATCGCCCAATTGAGCGGTGGAATACGTCACATTCGTGGCGCCGGGCAGGGCGGTATTGTTGAAATACCATTGGTAAGTGTAGCCTTCCTGCGAATTAAGCGCAAACATAGTAGAAGGCGGGCCGCCGGGGCACAAGCCGGTATTGTCGGGGGTGGAAATGGAGATGTCGGGGTTGGGATAGCCTTCGATGTTGAAACGCACATCGGCGGCACAGCCGAAGTTGTCGCTCACCGACACCTGATAGTATCCGAATGGGAGCAAGGGCATAGCGGTCTGCGATACTTCCACTCCGGTTTCATTATTCCAAACATAGCTATTGAAAGGCAGCGTCGTTTGCACTGCTGCGGAATCACCCGGACACAAATAGGCCGGATGCAGTACCTGCGGTTGGGGCTTAGGGTGTACCGTTACCGGAAAAGAAACGTTTTGGCCGCAAAGGCCGAGTTGTATCGTCGCCGGGCCGGGTCGGTTCCACAGCACTTCTATGGAGGCGGTATTCAACGCGTTGAGAATCGTGCCCGCATCGGGAGGCGCGATGGTCCAGGTGTATTCCACCGCTTCCAAAACGGGTGCGCTGAACGTACTGACCGCATCCTCACACACATCGGCATCGCCCGCTATGGCCGCCGGGGACACCGGCTCAATACTGAACATCAGGGTAGGGGAGGCGCAGCCCTGCGGATTGAGCTGCCGCACGCTAAGGCTGTAGGGCGGGGTAGCGCTCCAAATTACATTGATTGGATTGCCTGTGAGCAAAGCCGGGCCTGCATTCCCTGTGAGCGTCCATTCTACGGTTTGGCCGGGCAAAGCACCCGACGCGAAGTAGGTGTAATCCAAACCTGCACACACGGCATCGGCGCCGATGATGCTGTCGGGCGTCGCTGCGGGCGCAACTACCCGTACGGGGATTTCAGCCGAAGGATTGCAATAATCCTCCGGCGCCGCCGGACGGGCCAGGAGCCGGTAGCGGCCGGGGCCGAAGTTCCAGGGCACGGTAGGGGTAGCCGTTGCAGCCGCTGAGGTCCATACTACTGTGCCGCCGGCATCCACGGCCTCCCAATGGGAAGGCGCCGGCACGAGACCGGGCGTAGCCAAGCGCGCCGTGTAGCTCTGTGGGTCATCCAAACAAACTTCCACCGGCCCGGTGATGTAAAATTCGGGCAGGATATTGACCCAAATCGTATCCCGGCCCCCGCAATCCAAATAGCAATTGTAATACTCGACGGCGACCCATTGCGGTTGACTGCTGAGGAATTGAGCCCATTGCACGACTACTTCGGGCGTACCCTGCCCGGATTCGATAGCGCCCTGCCCCGAAACCGACCAGTTGAATTCCGTTCCGCCGAAAGGCGTGACGGCATAACGCGCCGCTTGCGCCCGGCACACCTGTTCCGGCCCGTTGATTTGGGCGCTTTCGCCGATGACGGGCACGCGCATCTGATTGGGTTCGGCACAGTAACTGGTATCGGTACAATTCTCCACCTGCAACTGAATAAGCCCTTCCGGCCCGCTGTCCCAATTGATGGAAATGAAATTATCCGTCGGGCCGCCCCCGGCTGTTACGGTTCCGTTGGGGCTAGTGGTCCACAGGAAAGTACCGCAATCGGCGTCGGTGGTGTAAGTGACGGAAGTACCTTCGCACACCGTGCCCCGGCAGGTCACTTCCGGCGCAATGGAAGGCGACACGATGACGGTCAGAAAACTTGTATCGGTGCAAAGACACTCGTTATAGGCAATGAGCGCCACGCGGTAGGTTCCAGGTTCTTCCCAGGCATATACGGAGTTGAGGAGTGTGCTGGAGCTGCCGTCGCCGAACTGCCACAGATAACTCGTGCCGCCTTGCGAAGTATTGGCGAAAGCCGCCGATTGCCCCCGGCACAAGCGCAGGGTGTCGCCGGCAGCGGGCGGGTCGGAACTAAAACCGGCCTCCGGCAGGGCGAGTATGTTGACACAGATTTCAGTGGATTGATCGGCTGCAAACGCAGATACTACACCCGCACCGGCACTGCCCCACACCACTTCCAGGCCGAAGCCGTTGTTGGTAACGGTGAAGCTTTGCGCGCCTTCTACCTGCCAATTGGGAGGAGCAGTGCCTGCGGCCCCCGTGATGCGATACAATACGGTGGCGCCGGCGCATACATTTTCGCAACAGCCGGGTATGGGCGGATTTCCCCCGGAAGAGATTCCGCTATTGACCTGAATCCGGCCGGGCCTGCTGTTAAAGGGGACCTCCAGAACATCTGTTCCGAAGATCAAAATCGGGGTAGGGGCGCCGCTGAACACTACATCGGTGGTACAGGCGCCGGGCAGCGCAATGAAGCAGAGTCTGAAGATAGTGCTTCCGTTTGGGCGGGTCACGCCGTCCAGACTGGGATCCGTCCAGGACAAAGTAATTGTGCCGGGAGGCGTGCCGCCTGGTCCGGGCAAACCGAAGCTGCTCTGGGTAAGGCCGCTTAAACTTAAATTAGCCACTGAGACAAACTGCAACTGTGTCGGATCATAGTTGATGCTGAACTGCATCGCCACTATTTCGGAGAAATTTTGAGTGGTCACATCTATGCATACTTGTTGGCCGGGGTTTAGGTCGCTCACACTGTTCATGAGCAGCGCAAAGCCGTTGGGCGGCGGTGGTGGCGGCGGGGCGAGGACGTTCCCGGCGGGGCAGGTTTGGGCGGCGTTGGAGATAATAGCAATGGGGTCGGCACATTGATTGACGGGAACAATTATAGACTGTGTCGTGTAGGTAAGGCCGTTGTGGGTTACAATAACGGCCTGAAATATTTCACCGCCTGTGGTAGGAAACTGAGCGGGGCAAAAAAGAAAATAATTGCCGGATGAGAATACCTGTGTATAGTTTGTCGGGCCTTGGTTAATAAAAGTGACGCCGGCAATTGCCTGTAAGGCATCCGGTTCGCCCTGTATGTATATCGGGATACATTCCCCGGAGCAGACTACCTCCGGCCCGGTAAGGAAATAGGGGTTGTTGATTTGCGATCGGGCAACTGTAACGCACAGTAAGAGCGACAGCCCTGCCAACAGCAGGCGTTTTTGGGAGTACGTGGTATTCATGGAGATCACATTTGGTTCAACAAGGATGCCCAAACGGAAGAATACGCTGCCTGCGGCGCACAGGGTTTATTTGTCCACAGATTAGCAGGATTATCAAGATTTTTTCCCAGGGTTCAATCCATGGTTTTTTAAATCTGTGTGAATCCGCTGAATCTGTGGACAAATTTCAAAACTATCCCGGTTCAATCCCCTTTTCCGCTGCCCAGGTTGTACCAGTCCACCTTTCGGGAGTAGTACATCACGGCAGCCAATGCGACAAAAATGCCGATGCTGCCGGCCAGGAGCGCGTAGTCTTCCAGTTGCAATACTACAAAAATAAACCCGTACATGGCGCACAGCAACAGGGTGAGTTGCACCGTCAGTCGCCGGACCTGCAACACGGCTGCACTGTAAAAACTGATGAGGCCGATGGTGGCTACCGACGCAATGCCGTAGGCGGCGTTGAATCCCACCTGCTCCGAGAGCGAGAGCAACAACAGATAAAAAACGGTCAGCACCAGACCCACCAGCAAATACTGAAACGGGTGGATGTGGAAGCGCCGCAACACCTCAAAGAAGAAGTAGATCAAAAAAGTAAGCCCGATGAGCATGATGGCGTACTTGACGGCGCGCTCGTTTTTGAGGTATTCGTCCACCGGCTGTATCAGCTTCACGCCGAAGTTGGCGTCTTCAAAACTGAAAGCCTCGTTTTTCCATTGCTGCGGGTAGTTCCTATTCAAATCCAGCACCTTCCAGGCAGCGCTGAATCCGTCTTTGCCGATCTCGCGCTTTTCGGGCAGCATCTTACCCGAAAAACTCGGCGAGGGCCAGGTAGAGCGCAGATCGACAGTTGTGACGCGCCCCACCGGCTCAAAGTAGAGCAGTTCCGTGCCGTTCAGCTCCAGCGGGATGGAAAATTCATACCCCTCCTGCCCTTCCGATATCGCCGCCATAGCGCTCACGCCCGACGACAGCAAAGCAGGATACGCTGTGCCGGGTTCCATGCGACGTTTGGCGCCGTTCCAGTTCAGTTCTATTATGTTTTTGATGCCCGGCATACTCGAAATGCCCACCGATACGCGGGCTTCGTCCCAGTGAATTTGATCGGGGGTGATGTTCAGTTCCCGAAATGCCGGCGCCTCGAACTTGCCTGTCAGTTCCAAACCGGCGTGATACAGCACCGCGTCGAAAAGGCTGCGTTTGCGCAGTTCGTGCCGCGCTTCCCCTTTGATATTCAGCTCTTGAGGCAAAAAATGCGCCACCTTCAGGGCAGATGATTTTTTGCCGTCGCTGTGCGCTATCCACTCTGTGTAAGGAATGCTGAGCACCGGCCCCGTCAGAAATTGCTTGCCGCCCCAGGATTCGCTGATCTCGTGTATGACCTCCGCCTGCCGGTTTTGTCGCTCAAAGATCAGGCTTTGTATCATCGCTTTGGGAATGAGCAGCAATAACACGATGAAGCCGATGGAGAGCAGCTTCACCAATAAAGACGTGCGCATCCAATGGCCGATGCGGGAGCCGGTTGAACCTGTTTGATTTTCCATTTTTAAGATTTTTTAAAGTACTTTGATTTTTAAAGTAAAAAGACAAAAAAATAGCTGTTTAGGTACTGTAACTCGCAGCTCGCAGCTCGTGGCTCGCAGCTACCAAACTCAGATATCGCGAATGATTTTCTCCAACAGTTCCAAATGTTGCTCGAATGCCGCGCGCCCTTCCGGGGTAATGGCGAAGCGCGTGTTGGGCTTGCGCCCGATGAACGACTTTTCCACCCGGAGGTAGCCGGCTTGTTCCAGTGCGCGCGTATGGCCGGCGAGGTTGCCGTCGGTGAGGTCGAGCAGGTCTTTCAATGCATTGAAATCAATAAAATCGTTCACCATGAGCGAAGACATGATGCCCAGCCGCGCCCGGCTTTCAAAAGCTTTGTTCAGATCTTGAAAATAGTTTTTCACGCGTCCTTGGTATTACGCTCGTATTTCCAATATATCACTACGCCATATACAACGTGCAACACCCCGAAGCCCAAGGCCCAAAACAAGAGCCCCTTGCCGGGAAATACGGCTGCCAGCAATCCGAGTGCAGCCTGCCACAGGCCCAGCGTTCGGATATCGCTGAAGGTAAAATTGCCGGCACTGATGAGCGCCATTCCGTAAAAAATAAGCGTGGACGCTGCGATGAGGCCGTAGTACCCGCGCCAATACAGCACCAATATAAAGATGCCGCCCACCAGCATGGGCAAACTGAAATTGACCAATACCCGCCGGGCGGACTTCGTCCACAGCCGTTGGCCGGCGCGGTGCGCTTTCCGGGAACAGAGCCACAGCCCCGTGCCGGCGGCCAGTATGAATACCGCTGCGGCCATGAGCACGAGGGGCAACGTGTCCGGCCCCAACAGGTCGTCGGTGATTCGACCGTACAACACCTTGGACGAGAAGTAGATGTAGCGATACGCCGCCGCCGCGCCGATGAGGGCGTACAGGCCCGCCAGAACGGAAGCTAAAGCGCTCAAAGACAAGAACCGGGTGGAGCGCTCCATGATGGATCGGATTTGCGCCAGGTCGTCTTGCGGTTTTATTTGAGTCATAAAAGTACTTTATAGCACAAAGTAAAGGATAGTTTTTGGAATGGGCAAGGGGAGGGGGATTTTTTTGAGGCGGAACGTTTTGGCGCTTGGCGCAGTGGCGGATTTCGGAGCACAAAACTGTCAATACACCACAAAAGTTGATGCGAGGTAGAATGTTCAATTAACCACGTCACCCGCCATTGAGCCAAACGCCTGTGTGTGCCCCGCATACACTCCATACTTACGAAAGTAAGTAATAAAACTTGAGGGTGAGAGTCCCTTATCGGCAAGTTGTCGCAGGAGCATGAGCCGATTAGCAAGCGGCAAGCTGGTCACGGGCGACCGTGGCAGTGAAGGAAGCCGGACTGCAAAAGCCTGTACCGAGGAACACGAAGGGCATAAGAGGCTGCTATAACCGGGTGAGCAAACACAGCATTGCGAAGCCCCAAGACAACAGGTTATGTCAGTAGATGCCCCGGGGATAGGCTGAAAGTTGGAGTGTTTACCGGGGGAGGTCTCCGCCGCCACTGGCTGGCATGGCGGAGAAGTCAGCAGAGGCCATAGTACCTGCGGCAACGAGCTGCCACCAACAAACGGCAGAGGGCTCACTGGCAGGGAAGGGCTGAACGTTAAGTTGTTTCGGAATGGCAAAGGACTGGCACTGCCATAGCCCTGCTGTGAAGAAACAGGAGCAAGAACTTTAAGTACAAAAACAAACTGTATGGAGAAATGATCGAAAGGGTATTGAGCGCGAAGAACCTGCAAAGGGCAATGCAGCAGGTGATCACCAATGGTGGCAGTGCAGGCGTAGATGGTCTGACAACAGAACAGCTACGCACTCATGTAAAAGCACAGCAAGTGCACCTGCTGAGTTGTATTCGCAGCAACCAATACCGGCCACAAGCCATCCTGGGGGTAGAGATCCCGAAAGGGCAGGGCAAAACCCGCCTGCTGGGTATCCCCACGGTGGTAGACAGGATGTTGCAACAGGCGGTATCGCAGGTACTGAGCGTACACTTCGAACCGTCCTTCAGTGCAAGGAGCTACGGTTTCCGTCCGCACAAGAGCGCACGACAGGCAGCAGGACAGGCACGGGAATACATCCACGAGGGCTACAGCCACGTAGTGGATATAGACCTGAAGGACTTCTTCGATGAAGTAGACCACTGTCTGTTGCTGAACCTGCTGTACCGCAAGGTGCAATGCAGGATCACGCTGCGGCTCATCCGCAAATGGTTACGCTCACCGATGCTGATCAATGGCAGGCTATGCAAACGACGCAAAGGCGTACCCCAGGGCAGCCCCCTAAGTCCGCTATTGTCCAATATCATCCTCAATGAACTGGACAAGGAGATGGAAAGACAAGGGCTGCGCTACGTGCGCTACGCCGATGACTTTAGCATATACTGCCGCACGAGGGCGCAAGCACGCAAGGCAGGGAACGCCATTTTCCTGTACCTGCGCAACAAACTCAGGTTGCCCATAAACCGGGCAAAGAGCGGCATCCGCCGACCGGTGCAACTGGAGATTTTGGGCTTCCGCTTTGTGTCCACGTACCAGAAAGGCATACGGGGCAAATACCAGTTGACGGTAAGTGAGAAAGCATGGAAGCGGCTAAAACT
>JAHBTW010000029.1 GCA_019638385.1 Saprospiraceae bacterium
ATAAGGCAATGCGAGCAGCAGGAAGTAATATATATAGCGCATGATGGGTATATTTGGAAGGCATAGCTACGGGGTTTAGTGCCGGGGTAACTTTCAGAGTCACCCCGGCACCATCCATAAACCTTGCCCGATTAGTAAATTATTTCACAACAACGAGTTTGCTCGTTTTTAATACGCGGCCTTCCGCGATGAGCCGGCACAGGTACAGCCCCGGTTGTATGGCGTCTAAAGGGCATCGCACCATGCCCTCGCCGGCCTGCACGGCGTATTCCCACACTACCTGTCCTTGCGCCGACACTACGCTGATCATGCCTTTTTCCACGCCCTCCGGCAGAAGATAGTGCAGCAGGGTCTCGTCATGTGCCGGGTTGGGTACGGCCCGGATGTACATTTCATTTGTCCCCGCCTCGGCGGCGAGTTCTTCCGGCGCATTCAAGGTCTCTTCCGGTTGCGGCAGCAGACGAAGCGAAGCAGGAGTTGTATCGCATGGAATTATTGGAAACTCCAGTCCCTCTTTGGGCAACAGTATTTCGTGCTGATACCCCGCGTCTTCAAAATGGTTGAGCAGTATCTGCGCCTGAATAGAGGCATAGTAGTAGCCGCTATCGGCTATGGCCTGAAGAGTTGTAAAGTGAGTCGTCACCATGAGCGCATCGCTCGTGTCGCCCTGCAAGGCGCTTATCTGCAGGTTTTTCAGTGTGCTGAAATAGTCGTATTCTACCTGTGTCCGTCCTGAAAGGCTAAAAATATAAGGGATGCTGTCCAATGCCTGTTGGGCGCCGCTCGCATCGCCTTCCTCCAGCCAGGAATCAACGATGGCAAAATACGCGCCCAGCGTGCCCTTATTGGCCAACCAGGTGCGAACTGCCGGCAATTGAATGCTGTCTTCGTCCATGAGGTAATGCCGTATGAGCATATTGGCCGCGTGAATTTGCTCGCTTGTATCTGTACTCGTCTCGTAGATATCCACCATATCCTCGATTTGCTGCGGTTCGAGCCGGCCGTGACCTTTGGGGTTGGGGAGCCGGGAAACACAACTAATCGAATCGGACGCCATCAAAGGAAGCGTAACCGTAGCCGTTGTATAATGTGTAGGTTTACGCAAGGGAGCATCCTGCCAGAAGTAGGTAATGTGTTGCCCCTGATTCCAGAAGTGCTTTGCCGGATGGGCAGCGCCCCCTACGGTTGAAAAAACATTGCCTGCAGCTTTGTCGGCTGTACCCTGATTTTGAGCTATGCTTGACGGAAAGGCAGGGGCATTGGACTCCGGTACAAAGAAGTCAATGCCGTTGGTGATGTTGGTATTGCACTCGTATCGTAATCCTATCTCGGCACTGTTCCCACGATTATCTCCGCTTGCCACATTGGCATAATGCAGGCAGGTGAAAGTATTTCTGTACACCTCATTGGGTTCATCCCAGGAGTTATCAATGCTAACCCCCACGGTTTGGGTGTTCGCGGGGATGTCATCGTAGCCTTCAAACTCATTTTCTTCAATTTTGTATCCCGTGCAGTTTTGCACATTGATGCCGGCGTAATGAATAGGTTCATCGAGGGAGTGATCCAGGAACGGTAGTGATGAACCCACCTCGAAGGTATTATTCACCACATAAAAGTTGTTCGATCTTATGGCCACAATGCCCTGCCCGTTTTCCTCAAAATGGGTATTCGTCACCGAAAAGGTCTTGAGGCCAAAGTCCCATGTGGATATACCTATTGCAAACCCTTTGAAAGAGGAAGGTGCATACTCGGTGCAGGGATACAGCGGATTGGAAAGGCAAATGGCGCTCACCTCAAATCCTGCCCTCACTGCATGAATCCCCGTTTTTTTATGATCAACATACGTCAACAAGTTCGTGGGGTAGTCGTTGGTGAAGGTGCAGGCCCCGAATCTGATGCCCCTGACGTCTGCTAAAACAGCCATTAGATTAAACTGATTGTAGTCGGAACCGAAGTCTTCATCCGCTATGAAGGTACAATTCGTGAAGATGCTCAAATCCCTTTGCGGTGCGCCAGTTGCAAAATGAGTATTTTGGTAGTCTGCAAAATCTACCCCGGTGAGGTTGTTGCGGAAGGTGGCTTTATCGGCTACGATTACTCCGCCATTGGCACCCGGTACATCTCGGTTACGGTTGACGGCGGCCGTATTGGCGCCCTCAATAACAGATTCGTTAGTGAGCGACAGATATCCTTGAAACCGTTCTCCATAAACCTTGTACTGGTGTTTGGAATCATCACCCACTACAATGATGCCCTCCCAGCGATGGCCCGTGCAGGTGTTATACAGCCGTCCGCCGTTTACATATAACTCACCGTTGGGTTGAATTGTAATTATGGCATCTTTTGGCATCCCTATCTCAGCTGTAATGGTGAGCTTGCCGCCCGACTCTATCAATACATGAGCCAGAATAATGTCGTCTTGGTCCCAGGTTACGTCCATCGTATTGGAAATGACAATCGGCGATTCTGTGATGAAACAACGGTCCTCAGTCGTTGCCGGGGCATGGTCAATCTTTTTCGTCCCAAGGACTGCATTCAGGTACTTTGCAGGGCTGCGATACGTCATCGCATCTTGTTCGGCTGCGTATCCGGTCGGGCATTCCGACCATCGCTTAGCGTACATGGTCGTAGTAATGAGTGCGCAAAACATCAGCGTGAGCCAACTTACCTTTTGCGGGGGGGGGGGGGGCAGGAAAATAATCTTTGTAAATTAGTCATAACAAAAAAGATTGTGCTTCCTTTCGGAAGCGGGTTAAGGAATTGCTTTTGTTATACAGTGTTTGCTGAGGCACGGTAGCTTTTGCGCGGGTTCTGTTCCTCTGTGCCGTTTTATTTTATGTCAGGAGTGAGGCTGATAAAATGTTTGCAGGGCAAATGTGCAACAAAAAAGAGGGGTTTCCAACTTTATCATGTTAAAAAATGGTGTCTTTTTGGGTTTTGTCGCAATAATGCCAAAGTCGGGTGCGGCACGATGCAGGAGAGGGAGGGCGGTCGGGCGATATCCTGATTTAGCCGGGCGTTTTTGTACACGGGTTCGACAGATGCTGTGCTGCGCAGGGCAATAGCATAAAAATAACGAGCATAGTTGTCCGATAACTAAACGGTTGAAATTATTGCCCACAGATGAACGGATTCTCACAGATTCGGTCCCTGAAAAAATCATTAAAATCTGTTCATCTGTGGACAAACAAAATCCGATAGCCGCAGTGTACCCCATCCAGAGCAATCTCAGATTTATATGCGATTGCCCTGCGGTCAGGTGCCGCCTTGTTTAGCGCGGGGCGTTTTTTCCTACCTTTGCCCTCCGTATCATCATTCAATTCTAATGAAATCACTAGCTATCTTTCTCCTCTGCGCGTTGACGGCCCTTGCCGCATCGGCGCAAAAAACGCTGAACTTTATTCCCGAAACCGATGCCGGCACGCCGCCCTGGGCGCTGCTGATGTACGCGCCCGATCCCGATGTGGCAGCGGTGGACGCTGCATACCGGGCCTATTACGCGGAGCACGATTTTATAAAAACCGTCCACACGCAGTACTACAAAAAATGGCGGCGCAGCATAGAGCCGTTTGTGCAACCCGACGGCCGGGTACAAGTGCCCGACCTCGCCGCAAAAACGGCACAGGAAACCGAATGGCTCCAACGCTGGAACGCGGCGCCCAAAAACCTCCTCCAGGAATGGGTACACATCGGTCCGGTGGAAACCTTCAGCACCGCGCCCGATCAGGTGAAAGTGTCCTGGCAGGCCAATGTGTATTGTATAGACCAATCGCTCTCGCAACCTAATGTACTGTACTGCGGCACGGAAGCCGGCGGCATTTATAAAACTATGGACAAAGGACTGAACTGGTCGCACGCCTCCGTCAATACACTGATGCGCGCCGTGCGAGCTGTGCGCATCCACCCTTCCGACCCGAACACCGTGTATGCCGGCGACGATACCCGCCTGTACAAAACCACCGACGGCGGCCAAAGCTGGACGACGATCTGGACGAGCAGCGGCCTGAGGGCCAATACCATTGTGGTGAATCCCACCGATCCGGCCATTGTGCTGGCGGCAGGCGAAGGCGGCCTCTTTCGCAGCACCGATGCGGGCGCCAACTGGACGCAACTGTACAACACCGCCTGCTGGGACCTCGCCGTACACCCTACCCAATCGAATGTGATTTATTTGCTCAAAACCAACCCCGTGGCGCGGCGCAGCGAGTTTTTTAAATCCGACAATTTCGGCGCAACCTTCTCCATTCGCGAAAGCGGCTGGTACAGCTCCAACGACGATGCCCGCCGCGACGACGGCGCCCGCATGACCGTGACGCCTGCTGATCCCAACGTGGTGTATGCCGTGCTCGTCGGCAATTCCAAGCCCGGCGACAACGGGTTCATCGGCGTGTTCCGCAGCAGCGATGCCGGCGAAAGCTGGACCCTGCCCAACCCGCCCGTCGGCGGCCCCTGGACTGCTGCGCATCCCAACCTGATGACCCTCAACAACACGAATACACTGTACCAGGGCTTTTACAACCTCGGCATAGCGGCATCACATACCAATCCAGATCAGGTGCTCATCGGCGGCCTTAATTTGTGGAAAACTGAAAACGGCGCGCAGAGCTTCACCGCCCTCGGCGGCTATCAGGGCAGCGTGGGCTGGATACATCCCGACCAACAGGACATCAAAATTTTCGGTAACGATATGTGGGTGGCCAATGACGGCGGCATCAACTATTCCACCAACCTGTTCACGACCCACGAATCACGCAAAAACGGCATCACGGCCTCTGATTTCTGGGGCTTCGGCAGCGGTTGGAACGAAGACCTGCTCGTGGGCGGCCGCTACCACAACGGCAATTCCGCCACGCGCAACACCTTCCCGGCAGGGCAGTTTTTGCGATTGGGCGGCGGCGAAGCGCCTACCGGATACGTCAATCCGGGCATTGCCGGCAAGGCTTATTTTTCGGACATCAGCACCAAAATTATTCCCACCAGTATTGAAGCGCAGGTGCTCAATCTGCCGTCGCTGAGCGACTATCCCGGCGAATCGTACTTTGCCGCGCACTCCAGTGAACTCGAATTTCACCCGCTCTGCTACCGGCACATTTACATCGGAAAAGACAACCAACTGTGGCGTTCCGAAAACGAGGGCGCGAGTTTTGAATTGGTAAAAACCTTCGACGGCAGCACGGGGCCGGTGATGCACTTTGAGATTTCGCGCAGCAATCCCGACGTGATGTATGTGTATCAACGCACCACTTTTTACGGGGCCGTGCTGTGGCGCAGTGCCGACGGCGGCGCTACCTGGCAGGCGAGAAACTTCCCGGCGGCGAGTTCTCAACGGGCAGGTACCATGAACCTCAGCGCTACCGATGAAAATACGCTGTGGGTAGCCTTCGGGCACCAAAACAACGACGGCGCTAAAATTTTCAAAACCACCGACGGTGGCCTGAGTTGGCAAAATCTGACCACGACTACCCTCAACGGACAGACCGTACATTATGTGTTTCATCAGGCCGGTACCGACGGCGGCGTGTATGCCGGTACCAATTTTTCGGTGTTCTACCGCGACGACAGTATGAGCGATTGGGAACTGTACCACACCGGGCTGCCCGCTGCAACGAACTGCAACATCATGCGCCCGTTTTACAAAGAAAACAAGCTGCGCATGGCCACTTACAGCCACGGTATCTGGGAGGTGGATTTCAAAACGCCTTCTGCGCCCATTGCCCAGCCGATGGCCGATAAGCGAGTCGCCTACTGCGCCCGCGATACCTTTTATTTTGAAGATTACTCCATCCTCCGCCACGACGGCGCGACTTGGCAATGGTCCTTCCCCGGCGCGGCGTATGTGAGCGACCCGGCGGCCCGCAATCCCAAAGTGGTGTTCGGCGCCACAGGCGTATTCGATGTGTCGCTTACCGTCACCGACGGCGCAGGGCAGAGCAATACCAAAACCGTGGAAGGCATGGTGAGCATCCCCGTGGATGGCTGCTCGCCCGATACCGTGCCCGGCTATGCGCTCAAACTCAACGGCGGCAGCAGCGATTTCGCCTCCGCGCCCGCACTGAACGCCAACACCAATACCTTCACCGTTTCGGCCTGGATAAAGCGCGAAGGCGCGCAGGCTGCCAATGCGGGCATCGTTTTTTGCCGGGGCGGCAATACGACGGCAGGATTGAATTTCGGCAACAACAACGAACTGCGCTACCACTGGAACGACGGCTTTTGGTCGTGGAATTCGGGCCTCACGGTTCCCGAAGGCGAATGGGCGCATGTGGCGCTCGTGGTGCGCCCCGACCGGGCGGTGATCTACCTCAACGGCCGACCGGCAGTGAATACCGGCAACCACGCCGTGCAGGATTTTGCGGCGCCGCTGTACTTCGGGGCTGATCCGACGGGCGGAACGCGCCGCTTCACAGGGTTAATGGAAGAAGTGTGCGTGTGGAATCGCGAGTTATCACAGGACGAAATCCGACAACTGCGCCATCTTACCAAAACACCGCAGGACGACCCCGCGCTGCTGGCGTATTATCAGTTTAATGAAGATATCGGCGATGCGCTCGACCGCTCCGGTTTGCGCCATGCTTTTTTGAGCGGCTCGGCTTCCCGGTTCACATCTACCTGCCCGGTGGGCATCGGCACCTCGGCGCGGGCACAGGTCACGGGGGCGGGCAGTTATGAATTCATCGGCACAGATCTCGCGATGGCATTTCCCGCCGGCGGCACATATCCCGGCGGAGAAGTGTATGTGAGCCGCATCAACTTAGCGCCCGACGCTCTGCCAAGCGACGAAACGCATTCCCGCTCGTATTGGGTGGTGAATAACTACGGTGTGAATACGGCTTTCACGCCCCTGCTCTCAGCGGAATTTGACTTCATCGGCCCGCTGAGCGAAGCGGAAGAAGCTGCACCGGAGCGCTTCCGTTTATATACCCGATTGGAAAATGCCGACGGCGATGCCTGGCAATTGAATGCCACGGCAACCGCTGCTACGGCAGGCGCCGACGGGGCGGTCGTGTTCGGGGCCGGGGAGGAAATTGCCCGGCTGGGGCAGTTCATCATTGCGGGCGACGGTATGCCGGTGAGCAGCGTGCCCCGCGAAGCAGCGCCCTATACGTTTGCCGTATATCCCAATCCCGCTGTAGCGGGACAGGTCGTCGCCGTTGCCACGGAATTGCCGGAGGCATATCATTTCACCTTGTTCGATGCCGCCGGACGAAGGGTATTGCAAACAACCGCCAGCGGTAACACCCAATTTGCACTGCCGCCGACCACACCGGGGCTGTACACCTGGCGCATCCGGACGGCGACGAGGTTACTATATGGGAAGTTGGTGTTAGCGCCGTAGATAGTTGCTACCGCTTGTATTTTTGAATAATGTTCATTATTTTTGCATGTTCATTTTTTTATGAACACGCGAAAATAATGAACATGCAAATAGATGTTGTACAGGTTGCTTTAGAAAAACTATCTCACCTGACCGGGTTGAACTGGAAATGGGAAACCCGAACTGATGCCGCTGCCGACACTTTGACAATAACAGACAGCCAATCGGGAAAAGAATGGCTGATGACCCCAACCGCCTTAGAACGGGTAGGCGGACTTCAATGGAACGCGCTGCAAAAACGATTGCGAAAAGCAAAAAATCAAATCTTGATTGCCGCAAAAATTAGCCCTGCCATGCGGGAAAAGTTGCGCACTTCAGATTTTAATTATTTGGATAGCGGAGGAAATACTTTTGTAAAACAGCGGGATTTGTATTTGCTGATCGAAAGCAAAGACGAGTATCCCGATCTGCCGAAAGAGAAACGGAAACTGTTTACAAAAACAGGATTGCTTCTTGTATTTCACTTATTGGCAGCGCCTTCGGCACTGGGAAAGACGTACCGCGAGTGGGCTGAGGCGCTCGATATTTCTCTTGGCAGCGTGACCAATACCATGAGTTTGTTGAAAGAACAGGGTTATCTGCTAAAAAAAGGGGATAATCAGTGGCGATTGCACAACCGGGAGCAATTGCTTGAACAGTGGGTACAGGCATATCGGGAAGGACCGTGGGAACAGGCCGTTTGGGGCAGGTATCGTTTTGCGGATAAGGAAATTCAACATAACTGGCAACAGGTTGCATTGCCGGCGGGCACTTGCTGGAGCGGAGAACCGGCCGCATATATGCTGAATGTCTATTTACGCCCGGCAAAATGGATACTTTATACAAGCGGTGATGTGCCTGCCTTAATGAAGGCGCTTCGCATCTTGCCCGATAAAAATGGTGAGGTGTGGGTGCTTCGTAAGTTTTGGAACGAAACAATTATACCCTCCACAGAAGCAATTGCTCCGGCATTGTTAGTATTTGCAGACCTTGCCGATGACAATGATGCGAGAACTATGGAAACCGCTAAACTATTCTACGATGAGTTCCTTGCAAATCAACTTTGACAACCTGCGTAGCGGCCCGTTCCGAAATGTCTTTGATGCGTTGGAAGCTGCTTTCGAGCAATATGGTATAGACTTTTATGTCATCGGCGCATTTGCCCGCGACATTTGGCTGGGTGAGAATGATCGCCTGCCCGGCCTTAGAGCAACGCTTGATTTAGACCTCGCGGTGTATATTTCAAATTGGGAGGATTATGAGGCACTTAAAAACTACCTCATAGCAACGCATGGTTTTTTGGCAGATAAAGAGCCTTACAGGCTTCATAATAACGCCGGACAAATAATTGGCTTGATCCCATTCGGCGGGGTAGAAAAAGACCGACAGGTATATATAGCCGGCACCCCGCCTATACAACTGTCTGTTTTCGGTACGCAAGAAGTGGCTCGTCATGCCGTGCCGGTTTCACAAGGGTTTCGCATTATCACACTACCCGGGCTTTGCATTATGAAACTCATTGCATGGTCTGACAGGTCCGATTGGCGGCACAAAGACTTGCAGGATTTTTGGTTTTTGCTGGAACATTACGAGCAAATTGAGCCGATGCTCATCTTTGAAGCTCCTTTTTTGCCTCAACTCGAATCGGAGGAGGAACTGGACCTGGATATTGCCTATGCACGAATTATGGGCATCCAAATGAACGATATTCTTTACAAGGACAAACAACTCAAAAAGCAGGTATTAAGTATCCTTGAACGCATCAAAGGAACTTACACGGACGCCGAGATCATAGAAATGTATAACGCAGATGCTACCGCAGTGTTGGTAAAGCGATGGCGGCTTGCCATGGAGGTGAAAAGGGGAATTCTGGAATAATTAGTGCTGTCAATTTCTCTCCGCCATAGGGGTAAGCTCCGCCTGCCTGCATCTTGTCATCGTATTCACCCGATTCTTTGTTTAACCGCAAAACCTTGAAACGATGCGTAACCTGTTTGTTTTAGCCCTGTTGTTTGCCGGCATGTCCGCAGTACAAGCCCAACGGCACCAAACCTTGTTCAGCGATTTAGATGTAGTGGGCGCTTTCGGCGGCCCGATTGTAGAACTCAGCACCATCAGAGGGGAATCCATCACCGACGTAGGCGGCGGCGGCGCGCTCATTTTGGAAGATTTTTTCCTCGGCGGCTACGGCCTCGGCAACGATCAGGCCAATGTTCGGATCGGCAGCGACTTGTACGATATCAAGTTTCGGCACGGCGGCCTTTGGTTCGGCTATGTGCCCAAGTCTTACAAAGTAGCGCACCTGTACAGCAGCGCCCGCATAGGCTGGGGCCGGACCGATCTGCGCTTAGACGGAAGGAGAGAGTATTCCGACCGCATCTTTGTACTCACACCGGAAATAGGCGTGGAGTTCAACGTGTTTGATTTTTTCAAACTGGCCGTCACGGGCGGGTATCGCTGGGTGAACGGCATAGACCGCCTGCCGGCTGAAGTTAAAAACGAGGATTTCAGCAGTCCCTTTGCCATGTTTACCTTCCGCTTCGGAGGCTTTTAGAGCTTACATCACTCCATTATAAAGGAGTAGTAGTACGTTTCGGAGTAGTTTTCATAAATACCCTCCAAGAGTATTTTCCCGGTAGCGCCGGAGATGGCGGCTGTTAGTTCTTCTAAGGCGCTCAGGGATTTCCCATTCACTCTGGTGATGACGAACCCCGGTTCCATATTGGTTTTTTCAATTTTCGTATCGCGATAGACGCTGATGACCTTGAGGCCGTTGACGCCCAATCGGCGGCGTTCTTCGCGGGTAAGGCTGCGCAGTTCGAAGCCGAGGTCGCGCAGCATGGATTCATCGCGGGCGGTGACCAAGGCAGTATCGTTGGTTTTGTTTTTCAAAATCACTTTCGCCTGATTCGCCTTGCCTTCCCGGATGTACTCCACGGAGAGGACGTTGCCCGGTCGGAAACGGCCTACCTGCTCCTGCATTTCGGACAGGGTACGGGTTTTTACATTATTGATGCGGATGATCACATCGCCCTTGCGCATGCCCGCCTCTTCGGCAGCGCCGCCCGGCGACACGCGGGTAATGAGCACGCCCTCAACGGATTCTAATCCGAGGGCTTCGGCCTGGCGGCTGTTGAGGTTTTCAATAAAAACGCCGAGTAGCCCGCGTTGCACCGTGCCGTAGTCGCGCAGGTCGCGAATGACTTTGCGTACTAAGTTGGCGGGCACTGCAAAGGAGTAGCCTTCATAGCGCCCGGAGCGGGTAATGATGGCGGTGTTGATGCCGATCAGTTCGCCGTTGGAATTGACCAAAGCGCCGCCGCTGTTGCCGGGGTTTACGGCGGCATCGGTTTGGATGAACGATTCGATGCGATCCTGTCCTTCCAGAATATCAATGCTGCGGCCTTTGGCGCTCACGATGCCGGCCGTGACGGTAGATTCTAAGTTGAAGGGATTGCCTACGGCGAGCACCCATTCGCCCACGCGCAGAGAATCGGAGTTGCCGAAAGGCATGAACGGCAGGTTGGCGGCTTTGATGCGCAGTAGCGCCAGATCGGTGGAAGGGTCAACGCCGATGACTTCCGCCTCAAATTCGCGCTTGTCGTTGAGGGTAATTTCGATGCGATCGGCGCCTTCGATGACGTGATTATTGGTGACGATCAGCCCATCGGCGCTGAGGATGACGCCCGAACCGGTAGCCGTATTGACGCCCTCGCCCCAAAAGTGAAAATTGCGCCCCTTTTGCATGGTTCGGATATTGACCACGGCCGGCGTGGCGGCTCCGGCAGCGCCGGTGAATTCAGTCGGCGAAGCAGACAGAAAGGTGCGCGGCCGAACCTCATCGAGCGGGTCTTCGCCGAGGGTGGCGGCATAGCGGGCAGACGAATCTTCCCGAATGACCACCTCGCGAGGCTCATCAAACAGGCGATAGATCAATGCACCCGACATGGAGCTAACGAGGTAGGTGGCGGCGAGGAAGATGTATTTTTTCATGGTCGTGATCTGCTGTACCTGTCTTCAACGCAGCGAAGCGCAATAATGGTTTTGGGAAGAGAAATTTTTCATGCAACATCAATTCCGGGCGCCGATGGCTCAGCTCCACAAATCCTGCGCTCGCGCCAACTGCGCCGGCTTGCCCACGTCCAACCACAAATCCGTATCGTGGCGGTAAGCGAGGATCGGTTCCCGCCCGGCTGCGCCCAAATACACCTCCACAATAGAGAACACTTCCTCTGCAGGCATATAGCCGAACAAACGCGGATCAATGACGTGTATGCCGCTGAATGCCAGCGGATACAGCGGGTGGGCCGGCCGGCTCAAGCGCTCGGCGCCGGTAGCGGTGTTGCGCCAGCCGCTGAGCCGGCCGTTTTCATCAAAAAGAAAAGCCCGCGAACTTGCCCGCTCCTGCACGGCCAGCGTGGCCAGGGCGCCGGAGGCGGTATGCGCGGCATAGAGCGCCTTTAGGTCTAAAGTAGTGAGCACATCGGCGTTGTACGCCAAAAACGGGCGGCCGTCTTCGAAAAACCAGGCCGCTTTTTTGAGGCCACCGCCGGTGTCTAAGAGCAAATCCCGCTCATCGGACACGGCGATGCGCAAGCCCGAAAAGGTATTGTGATGCAAAAAATCCACTATCTGCCCGCCCAGATAGTGGATATTGATGATGAGTTCCCGCACGCCTGCCGCCTGCAAGCGCCGTATGGCAATCTCTAAGAGCGGCACGCCATTGATCTCTATCAGCGCTTTGGGGCGCTCGTCGGTGAGCGGACGGAGGCGGGTACCGAGGCCGGCGGCAAAGATCATGGCTTTCATGGCCGGCTGTTATTCAATTGCCATAGCGTTCTCCATTTCGGTGCTCACTTCCTCGGCGTATTCCGGTAAAAGGTCCACGGTGATAATGTTATTTCGCTTGAGGAAGAGGAGTATGCCGCGCACGGTTTCTTCCAGCGAGGGATCGGGCCGGCCCCAGGGGGAAGCATCGCACGCCGTCTGGTAGTTGGTGCTGTCGTAGAGCTTGAACTCCATAGCGGAGATATTGTCCACCGAGCGCACTAAGAAGTCGAGCAGCGGGAAGAGCAGGTCTTCTTTCCGGCACCGGTCAATGATGGCGGGCACAAACTCCTTGAGGCGGAATATCTCAAAAGACACCCCGGTGAGTTTGGTGATGATGTTGGTGATGTCCGTCATATTGGAATACTGGTCGCGCACCACGTGGAAGGTCTTGTTGATCGTATCAGGCATGTTCGACACGGCCACGATGTTCCAGGCAGCCACGTCGGCCGGGGAGAAACTGACCTGATTTTGAGCGTCCACGCCTATGCCGTTTTGTATCATAAAGGAGAGCAGGCGAATGGAGATGTCGAAGTTGTGACCGCCCCCGAAAATGGACGGCGTGATGAGGGCCGGGCGGAAGATGCGCCCCTGAAGACCCCGGCGCATAGCGTCTTTTACAATCTCTTCCGACACCCATTTGGTTTGGCTGTAGCCGAAATCGAGCAGGTTGAGGTCGTCATTGGTCATCGTTTCGTAAAGCACATCTTTGACGGCCCAGCCGAAAATGAAGGTAGTGGAGATGTGGTTGAACACCTTGGGCGTACCGTCAAAAGCGAGTTTGAGAATCTCGTTGGTACCGATGACGTTGACGTTGCGCATCTTGTCGTAGTTGAACAGGTAGTTCACCGTGGCGCCGTTGTGATAGATTTCCTGTACGGTACGGGCGAGAAAATCCCATTTTTCGCGGCTCAGGCCGAGTTGGTATTGGCCCAGGTCGCCGCACACAGGTACTACGCGCTTGCGAAAGGTGGCAACGAGTTGGGGCGTCATCGGCTCCACGGAGTCCATAGCCGCCATGAGGCGTTCC
The DNA here is from genome assembly GCA_019638385.1 of Saprospiraceae bacterium. Classification (GTDB taxonomy): domain Bacteria; phylum Bacteroidota; class Bacteroidia; order Chitinophagales; family Saprospiraceae; genus UBA2329. Next base: position 13,212 of record JAHBTW010000029.1, read on the forward strand.
ATGCCCTGCGCTTCGCTGTTGGCGCGGATGAGCACATAGATGCGCTGATCGGTTTGTTCGAGAATGCTTTTGAGGATGAACGGGCCGAAAAAGCCGGTACCCCCGGTGAGCAGCACGTCCGTAACCACATGGTTTTTGGGATATACCGGCGCCGGCGGATCAAAGGTGAGATGCACATCGCTGAGCATCATTTTTTGTTCCATTTTGGTATGCTCCTTTTGCAGCCTGCCGATCATTTTTTTCAAACGGATGATGGCTACTGCGGAGGCGTTATCGAACTGCTCTACGAGTTCAAACAATTCGGAAATAGAGATTTCCTGAATGAGCCGGATGTCAATTTGCTTCGATAGGGCATCGGCGCCTTTGTCTTTGAGCAGTTCCTTGATGTCGTGCATGAGCACGGCCAGGTCAATGGATTCGAGGCCGGCCTTGCCCAGCGAATAGGCTTCATTGCCTTTAAGGCCGTACTTGCGCTTGAGGTCTTCAAACGGCGACACGGGGCCCTGACACTCCTCGTGCAGGTGTTCCACTTCTTCTGCACCGGAGAACTGTCCGAGGATGTTGAGCGCGCCGGCTTCCCAAAGTTCTTTGGCTTTGTGCCGCATGATTTTGCCGGAGCTGGTTTTGGGTATTTCCCGCGCCGGTATGAAGGCCACGATGTGAGGCTGCACGTTCAGCCCTTTGCGGATGGCATCCACAATGGGCACCGGATCGGGCAGGGATTTGGGGTTTTTGACCCCCACCACTACCACGAGTTTTTCCTCCTGATCGAATACGTCGAAGGCCGCCGTAAAGCCGTGGCGCACAAAAGAAGGCACCGTTTGCTCCACGATTTTTTCGATATCCTGAGGGAAGAAATTCAAGCCCCGGACGATGATCATGTCTTTGGCGCGACCGCAAATGTAGAGTTCATCCTGGTGCATAAAACCCATATCGCCGGTGCGCAGATAGTTGTTGGCGTTCTGGTTTTCGCCCACGATAGATGCCTGAAAGAGTTGTTTGGTCAGGTCGGGCTTGTCCCAGTATCCGAGGCATTTGCTCTTGCCGGCCAGCCATACCTCCCCGATCTCCCCATCTTTGAGGGCGTACCGGGTTTTGGGGTCCACGATCCGCACGGAGATGTCGCCCAGCACCTCCCCGCAGCTCATGATGTTGGTACCGACTGCGGGTTCGGACAACTGCGGCAGCATTTTTATTTTGTGTTGCTTGAAGGCGACCGAATCCAAAGAAACATAGCTGCGGCCATAGTTGGTAACGGCCAGCGTGTTTTCGGCCAGGCCGAATGCCACAAAAAATGCCTCCGGATTGAGTCCGTAGGGTTCAAAAAATTTCAAAAACCGCATATAGGTGGAAGGCATCACCGGCTCGGCGGCCGTCATCAGGTATTCCAGCGAGCTGAGGTCCAGCATTTCGAGGGTCTTCTCCGAAATCTTGCCCGGCTGCAGGCAATATTCGAATGCGAAATTGGGCGCAGAGGAGGCGGTTGCCTTGTATTTGGTAATGCTTTCCAACCAAAGCGCCGGGCGCTGAATGAAATCAATGGGCGAGAATCCGTAAGTGGTACCGCCTTTCAACGCAATATATATATAGTAGCCGATGAGACCCATGTCGTGATACTGGGGCAGCCAGCTTACGGTATGCGGCACATGTTCGGTGGCCAGGTCGCAGTTGTGCAGGATATTGCTGTGCGACACCATTACACCTTTAGGCTCGCTGGTGGAGCCGGAGGTATATTGCAAAAACAGAATATCGGAGTGGCCGGGTGCAAAGCCGTTTCTGTGGCGGTCCCGGAAGTCTTCGGTATTGATCCAATTGAGCTTGGAGGTGTAGCTGGTGCTGAAAAAAGACTCTGCGATGTTGTTGCGCGACAGGTTCAGCTTCACCGACCAGTAGTAGTCGCGACTGGTGAGGATGGCCTTGGCCTGGCAGTCTTTGGCGATATAAGTCATCTTATTGAGCGACGACTCGAAGCCATGCGAGTTGGGCGGGTACGCAGGCACCGGTATCAGCCCCATGCGGGCGCAGGCAAAGAATGCGCAAATCATTTCCAGTCCGGGCGGATAAGCCAGCAGGACGCGGTCGCCGGTGGCAAAATCATGCTCGTTTTGGAGATGGCTCGCAATGGCATTGATGCGGTAGGCAAACTCGCTGTAGGTATATTTCTCGGTCTGGTTGCCGGAAATATCCAAAAAGCAAAAGAGCAATTTGTCCGGTTGCTGTGCGACCCGGAGATCGAAGGTTTCAAAAATGGAATCCATGAGAATTTTTTTTGCTTGTTTAAAGTCAATAAATAGAATGGGCGCCGATTGCCCCGCGAGGAGCGTCTGTTTTGGATTTAAAAAAAATGCCGGTAATCTATTGAGCAGGCGGTTGCCCGAGTTGTTTGAGCAGTTGGAAGTGGTGCGAAACAGCCTGGTACATATAGCGGTTTTCGCGGTATTCCACGCCAAATTCCGCCGCTGTTTCCCGTACGATTTTGGTTAGTTTGGGATAGTGCGTATGCGCCACATGCGGATAGATGTGATGAATGACATGATGATTAAGCCCTCCGCAGATGAAATTGGCCACGCGGCTGCGGGTGGAATAATCGGTGGTAGTGGCAAAAATGTGATCCACAAAATCGTGGTCGTCGCGCGTACGGGGAAACTCGTTGATGTCGAGCAAGTGAGCAACTTGAATGATCCATGCCGCTACCAGCCCCATGATGAAATGCGTGATAAAAAACGCCGGCACTACCTGCCCCACCGAAAATCCGAGCAGGAGCACCGGCAGCGCTATCATGTAAAAAAGGTAGAAGATTTTGCTCCCGATGATGATGATCCACTCGCTCAGCGGGTGTTTGACGGACGCTACATGTTTGTTGCTGTTGTTGAAAAAGAGGTACTCAAAATCTTTCACGAAGATAAAATCAAGCGTGGTGATGCAATACATAAAGGAGACGTAGATGTGCTGAAACCGGTGCATCTTTTTCCAGGGAGCATGCGGGGAGAAGCGAAAAATGCCGTGCGCCCAAATGCCCTCGTCTTCCCCGTGTACGTTCATGACGGAGTGGTGGCCCTTGTTGTGCATAATGCGCCACATGTACGAACTGATGCCGCAGGCGTCGAGCATATAGCTCAGGGTTTTGTTGACGAACCGCCGGTTGGAAATCGAATTGTGATTGGCATCGTGGGCGATATTGAGAAACATGAATATCTGCCCCAGCCCCTGCAAAATGTACAGTGCGAAAAACTGCCGGTAGCTCCAGTCGGAGGCATACAGCAGAAAGTAGCTGCCGATCCACCACGTCAGGGCAAAAGCAATTTTGAGTTTCATCTCCCAATTGCTTTTTTTAGAAATCCGATTGCCCTCAAAAAAGCTGTTCAGGCGGTCAAATAATGCCTGTTTGAACGCGGCACGAGCCTCGGTAGTAGTTGTAGTTGACATCCTGTTTTTGATTTCAATTTTCAGCGCAAAAACCCTTTCGGGGATTAAAGGGCATATAGGCATTAAGCATACGGGCGGCAAATATAGGCACGAATTGCACAATTGCTGTAATTTCGCCCGCATGATGCAACAATGGATTGCCCGGATACTGCTCCTGCCCTTCGCCCTGCTGTACGGCCTGGGCGCTGCGCTGCACGAGCGCTTCTACCGCTGGGGGCTGCTTAAAGCGGTGAGTTTCAGTCTGCCCACCATCTCTGTGGGAAACCTCACCGTAGGCGGCGCAGGGAAAAGTCCGCACGTTGAGTACCTCATTCGCCTGCTCAAAGACTACATGGAAGTAGGCGTTTTGTCGCGCGGTTACCGCCGAAAAAGTGTGGGTTTTAAAGAAGTGACGCCCCGCATGAGTGTGGAAGAATCGGGCGACGAACCGCTGCAGTTCAAGCGAAAGTATCCTCAGGCTTTTGTAGCCGTAGGTGAAAATCGCTCGATGAGCATTCCCCGCATGTTGATGAAACACGAGGGTCTCGAAGTCATCCTGCTCGATGACGCCTTCCAGCATCGCGCCATTATGCCCGGACTGAACATTCTGCTCACCGAACACGACCGGCCCTTTACCCGCGACATGCTGCTGCCCGCCGGCCGCCTCCGCGAATGGCCTTCCGCCTATCGCCGGGCCGACATCATCGTGGTGAGCAAATGCCCCGCCGACCCCGCCCTCGTGCAAAGAGAAGCGCTCCTCAAAGAGATCAAGCCCCTCCCGCAGCAGCGGGTGTATTTTTCTTATTACCACTATTTGCAACCCTATTTCCTGCTCGATCCGCGCTATACCGCCAAGCTGGAAGAAGACTGGGAAGTAGTGCTCGTGTGCGCCATTGCCAACGCCGACTATCTCACGCAGTACCTCCGCAAGCAGGTGAGTTTTATTAAAATATTAGAGTACGAAGACCACCATTATTTTAGTACAACCGACATCTCCGACCTGAAAAAAACCTACGACAACATAGAGACGAAGAAAAAAATCATCCTCACCACCGAAAAAGATGCCGTGCGATTAGACACGCACCGGGAGTTTTTTGAAAACAACCGCCTGCCCGTTTTTGTATTGCCGGTAGAGGTGCGTTTCCATTTCGAGGACGAGGCCCCGCGTTTCGACGAGGATGTCAAAAACTTTTTGCTCCAATTCAAAGCATGAGCATGACCAACCCTTTCCTCACCGGACTGTACTATGTGCTCAAAGCGATTGTGGTGGTTACGCTGCGCATTTTTTACCCGCAGGCAGCCGCAGTCAATCGGCATTTGTTCAAACATAAAGGTCCGGTCATCGTCATTTTCAACCATCCGAATACGCTGTTGGACGCGCTGCTCACGGCCGTTGCTATTAAAGGCCAAACTTTTTTTCTGGCCAATTACAGCCTGTTCAAAAACCCCGTAGCCGCCTGGTTGCTCAACCGGCTGTACTGCATTCCCATCCAACGCTATCAGGATACGGCGGGCAGGCCGTTGCAAAACGAAGATAGCTTTGCCCGCGCCGATGCGCATTTGGCCGCCGGGGGCCGGCTGCTCATCGCTCCCGAAGGCGCGAGCCTGCCGGGCCGCCGCGTACGCCCTTTCAAAACCGGCGCAGCGCGCATCGCTCTCAGCGCCGAATCCAAAGCGGGGTTCCAATTGGGCTTGGTCTTTCTTCCCGTCGGACTTACCTACGAGCGCCCGCACCGATTTGGCGGCAGCGTGGTGATACATGCCGGCGATCCGGTTCCGGTGCGCCCTTTTGCTGTCGCTCATGCCGTCGACCCCATGCAAGCCGTTCGCGACCTCACCGATGCGCTGGAGCAGCAGATGAAACAATTGGTCGTACACACGGAAGACGAAGCCGAAGACAAATTGCTGCATCAGGTGGAAATACTCCTGCAAAATGAACGCCCGCTGCCCTTGCGGGAAAGCTATTGGCGCAGCCGGCAGGTGTCGGATGGCTTCCGGCAAGTACAAAGCGACCAACCGGAAGCATGGGAGCTTTTCAGCCGCGATGTGCGGGCCTACTTCGGTCGGCTCAACGCACTGGGCTTACAAGATCGCGACATCGTAGCCAAGTCCTTCCGCGACTTCTGGCTACTCCTCCCCGCGCTGTGGCTCGCGCTGCCGGTATTTGTATTCGGCTGGGCCGCCAATGCCCTGCCTTTTCACCTGCCCGGCCTCATTTCCGACCGGCTCAAGGTGGTACCGGAGTACAAAGCGACCTGGAAATATGTAACCGGGTTGGTATTTTTTCCGTTGTGGTACACAGTCTTGTTTCAAATGTTGAAAATACCGCTCCCCGCTGTGGCGTGTTGGGCCGTGGTACTCGCAGCGCCGATAGCGGGCTGGGCAGCATGGCTGTATTTTAAAAAGGCGCTCTATGTCTGGCAGCGATTCCGCGCCTGGCGCCGCTTTCGACGGCATTCGGAGCTGAAACAGGAGTGGCGGGAACTGCGGAAGGCCATCATGGAGCAGATACCGGTTGGGAAATGGGCATTCAATACCCCGTCTTGAGTGCCGATGTCATTTTACTGCTGATCTTCCTTTCGGCCACTGCCGTGCAATTGCTCTTTTGGGGGCTTTTTTTTCGTTGGCCGGCCAGGGACTCCGCTCCGATGCCGGAGGCCGAATCGCCCGAAAAACCGCCTCCTTTTGTCTCCGTCATCATCTGCGCGCGCAATGAGGCGGAAAACTTGCAAAAAAATCTCCACCACTTTCTAAATCAAAAGTACCGCTCCTTCGAGGTTATTGTTGTTAACGATAACTCAACAGACTGCACCCGAAATGTGGTGTTGGACAGGTTGGCGAAATGGTCGAACTTGCGCCTCATTGAAATAGCACAGGATACCCCGCCCGGAAAAAAAGCGGCCCTTACAAAAGGTATTGAGGCAGCCCGCGGCAACAGCATTCTACTTAGCGATGCCGATTGCAGGCCCTCCACTGACCGGTGGATTGCCACGATGCAAGGAGCATTGGACACAAACACTATATTACAAATCGGCTTGGGCTTTAGTCCCTATGACCGGCAAAAGGGCCTTCTCAACCTTTTTATCCGGTACGAAACGGCGTATGCCGCAGTGCAATATTTTTCGTCGGCGCTGCGGGGAATGCCGTACATGGGAGTGGGGCGCAATCTGATTTACAACCGTTCCCTTTTTGAAAGGGCAGGAGGTTTTCGCGAGCACGGGCACATTGCTTCAGGAGATGATGATCTCTTTGTAAATGCAACGGCTACGCGGGAAAACACCACGGTCATATTGGATGAAAACTCCTTTGTGTACTCGCTGCCGGAAAAGAATTGGAGCGCCTACTACCGGCAAAAAAAGCGGCACCTGAGCACCGCAAGAAGCTATCGGTTGCTGCATAAAGCGGTACTCGGAGCATTGTCGGCGAGCCATTTTCTGCACTACGCAACGGCGGTGTGGCTTTTGATTGCAGGGAATTATGTCCTCGTTGTTGCCGGCCTGGCGGTGTTGCGTTGGGCGCTGATGCTCGTTCGGTGGAATCGCATCCTCCGGCGCTTGCATCAGCAAGACCTCTACCCTTGGGTCATCCTCCTGGATGTAGCGTATCTGGGGTATTATATAGTGTTAGCGCCGGCATTATGGGCCGGGAAAAGAAACAGATGGAAATAGCAACTTCTACTGCCTTATCTCAAAAACTTACCGAAGACTACGAGTTGGTCTGCTCGGCGGTACATGGCGATCAGCGGGCCTATTCGTCGCTGTTGAACCGCTATTACGATTCCGTACACCAGTTGATGCTCAAAATGGTCAGCAACCGGCAAGATGCGGACGATCTCACCTTAGAGGCTTTCGGCAAAGCATTTCGCCATCTCGCGCATTATGCGCCGCACTATGCCTTCCGCACTTGGCTGGCCCGCATTGCTGTGAACAACTGCATAGACTACATGCGCAAAAAGCGCACCCGGACGCTCTCCTTGGACGAACCAGCGCTTTCGGAATCGGGCGCCGACCTGCGTCATGCCATTCCCTGCGCCAATCCCGACCCGGAAGAGGTCATCATTCGCAGCCAACGGATTGAACTGATACAATTGCTGCTCAAGCACCTGCCGCAACGCTACCGCCGCATGATCGAAATGCGCTTCTTTGAAGAAATGAGCTACGACGAAATGGCCGTCGCATTGAACGTACCCCTCGGAACAGTGAAAGCCCAACTGTTTCGCGCTAAAGAATTACTTTATGAACTGCTGCAAAAGCCAGGCGCTTCAGCTTACTTGGATACCGTGCGCCGGAAAACATCAAAAGGGTATTCCTAACAAATCATGATCAAACTTTGAAAGCCTTCCTTGCTCTGCAAGGAGGGCTTTTTTGTTTTTTGGGGGAGGGATGCTGCTATCCCGGGATCCTGCACACGCTACGCTTGTCATTCCGTAGGAATCTGCACACGCTGTGTGGGTACCCGACGGGAGTACCCGGCCAGATAGTGCAGCCTTGAGCAGTTCTGTATAAACCGTAGCCAGTATCATGGCCGGTACGGCATTCTTTTTATATTTGCTCCACATCACCGGCAGGCAAAGAAAATGATACTTCGCTCTGTCTCGCAAAACAAGATTGCAATATGAAAACCAACCACTTCTACCACTTCGCCGCCCTGCTCGCGGCAGTCGCTTTCCAATTCCTTCCGGCCGATGCGGCCGCCCAGAAAAAAAGCCCGGTCAAAGGCGAGACCGTGACTACAGCAGCACCGGCGCTCAACTTCGATGAGGCCCTGTACCAATCCGTGCAGTGGCGCAGCATCGGCCCGTACCGGGGCGGTCGCTCGGCTGCCGTCACAGGCGTGCCGGGCAAGCCCAACCTCTACTACTTCGGCTCCGTAGGCGGCGGGGTGTGGCGCACCCGCGACGGCGGTCAAACCTGGGACAACATCTCCGACGGTTTCTTCGGCGGCTCCATCGGCGCCGTGGCGGTGTCGGAATACGATCACAACGTCATCTATGTGGGCGGCGGCGAAAAAACAGTGCGCGGCAACGTGTCCTACGGCTACGGTGCATGGAAGTCGGAAGATGCCGGCAAGACCTGGAAAAACATCGGGCTGAACAAGGCCCGTCACATCCCGCGCATCCGCATCCACCCGCGCAATCCCGACCTCGTGTATGCCGCCGTACTGGGCGACCTGTACAAACCCGGCGATGAACGCGGCGTGTATCGCAGCAAAGACGGCGGCCAAACCTGGCAGCGCATCCTCTTTGCCAACGCCGATGCCGGCGCGGTGGACCTCGTGCTCGACCCCGCCAACCCGCGCGTGCTTTACGCCTCTACCTGGCGCATACGCCGCACCCCATACAGCTTGGAGAGCGGCGGCGACGGCTCCGCCCTCTGGAAAAGCACCGACGGCGGGGATACCTGGAAGGAGATTTCAAAAAATAAAGGTTTTCCCAAAGGCCCGCTCGGCATCATCGGCGTGGCGCCTTCGCCCGTGCAACAAGACCGCGTGTGGGCCATCGTGGAAGCCAATGAAGGCGGCGTATATCGCTCCGACGACGGCGGCGAAACCTGGCAAAAGCTCAACGACGACCGCGCCCTGCGCCAACGCGCCTGGTACTACACCCGCATCTACGCCGATACCAAAGACGCAGAGATTGTTTATGTGCTCAACGTGAGCTACCACCAATCTACCGACGGAGGCCGCACCTTCAAGTCGTTCATGTCGCAACACGCCGACCATCACGACCTCTGGATTTCACCTGAAGACAATCAGCGCATGGTCATGGCCAACGACGGCGGCGCGCAGGTTTCCTTCGACGGCGGCGAAAACTGGAGCACTTACCACAATCAGCCCACCGCGCAGTTTTACCGCGTCGTTACCGACAATCACTTCCCCTACCGCATTTACGGCGCGCAGCAAGACAACTCCACCGTGCGCATCCTGCACCGCACCGACGGCGGCGCCATTACCGAAAGCGATTGGGAAGAAACGGCAGGCGGCGAAAGCGGCCACATTGCCGTAGATCCGCTCGACAACGACATCGTGTACGGCGGCAGCTACGGCGGGTTTCTCACCCGGCTCAACCACCGCACCAACAAAACGCAGGCCGTCAACGTATGGCCCGACAACCCGATGGGCCACGGCGCAGAGGGCATGAAGTATCGGTTTCAGTGGAACTTCCCCATTTTCTTCTCGCCGCACAACCCGAAGAAACTCTACGCCTGCTCCAATCAATTGCACGTCACCACCAACGGCGGGCAAAGCTGGGAGATCATCAGCCCGGACCTCACCCGCAACGATCCCACCAAACTCGGCCCCTCCGGCGGCCCCATCACCAAAGACAATACGAGCGTAGAATACTACTGCACCATTTTTGCGGCTATGGAGTCGCCGTATGAAGAAGGATTGATCTGGACCGGTTCCGACGACGGCCTCCTCCATGTGAGCCGCGACGGCGGTAAAAACTGGGAAAACGTAACGCCCAAAGGCATGCCCGAATGGATGATGTTCAACAGCATCGAAGCCGACCCCTTCACCAAAGGCGGCGCCTACATAGCCGGTACGCGCTACAAACTGGGCGATTACACCCCCTACCTGTACAAAACCGAAGACTACGGCAAAACCTGGCGGCTCATCACCAAAGGCATTCCCGCCGATCATTTTACCCGCGTATTGCGCGCCGACCCGGTGCGCAAAGGCATGCTCTACGCCGGTACGGAAACGGGCATGTACCTCTCTTTCGACGACGGGGCCAACTGGAAACCGCTCCAACTCAACCTACCCATCGTGCCCATTACCGACCTCACCGTGAAAGGCCATCACCTCATTGCCGCCACGCAAGGCCGCAGTTTCTGGATGATAGACGACCTGGGACCGCTGCGACAGCTCAACCCGGAAACGGCTGCTCAACCCGTCGTACTCTACCAACCCGCCGACACCTACCGCATGGGCGGCGGAGGCTGGGGGCGACCTCCGAAAACGGCCGGGGCCAACCACCCTGCCGGGGCCATGATCCATTTCTACCTGAAGGAAAAACCGCTGGACTCGGTGGCTGTCACGCTCGGCTTTTACGATGCAGCCGGTAAGCTCATCCGCGAGTTTTCCAGCACGGCCAAAGAGCGCGCCGACAAGCTGGAAGTGAAGCAGGGCGGCAATATGTTTGTATGGAATCTGCTCTATCCCGATGCCAAAGGCTTTGAAGGCATCGTGCTGTGGTCAGGCTCGCTGCGCGGTCCGCGCGCCGTACCGGGCGACTACAAAGTGCGCCTCCGCATCGGCGATAAAACACAGGAACAGCCGCTGCGCCTCCTCAAAGACCCCCGCGCAGAGTCCTCACAGGCGGAACTACAGGCGCAATTCGACTTCGTGACCGAGGTGCAAAGTAAGGTGTCTGAAGCACATGAGACCATCGTGGAAATCAGAGATATTCGCAAACAACTCAACGGCTACGCCGACCGGTTCAAAGACAAAGACGACATGAAAGAGCTGGCGGAAAAGGCCAAAGCCATAGACAAGGCTATGACGGCCGTGGAAGAGGCGTTGTACCAAACCAAAAACCGCAGCGGCCAGGACCCGCTCAACTTCCCCATTCGCCTTACCAACAAATTAGCCGCCGTGGCGAGCCTCGCCGGCTATGGCGATTTCCCGCCCACCGCTCAGGCCGTCGCCGTGAAAAACGAGCTGGTTCCGCAAATTGACGCCGAACTCGCTAAGTTCCGCCAAATCAAAGCCACGGAATTGCCGGCGTTCAACCGAATGGTGAAGGAGAAGGGCGTGGATGCAGTGATGGTGAAATAAAGAACTGCCGCACGAGGTGTAAACCGCGCACCGACAAAGGAGAAGAAAGAGAGGGTTTCACTTGAAGTGAAGCCCTCTCTTTTTTGTGCTGTTTTGGCTTAACTTTTCGGCGTGGGCAGTACCCGATGAGTCGGCGGCCCACCAAAGCTAACATTTCCGGCCTGGGAGAAGCCGGCGCATCCTCCATTTCTTTGATCTGTTGCCGGCGGCCGATAAGGTTCTCGTACATAAAATCCGCTTAATCTATACAAAGACACACACATTGAGCGGGTTTCGCCACGACAATCCAACTGATTGGCTTAACCCCGCGATATAAACCTCTCCCTGTTTAATTACGTTTCGCTCCTCCATCAGCAAAACGCAACCGCGTTATTGTAAAAATTCCGATCAGATTATATATTGTATATGTGTGAATTATACAATGATTGCCGGCAGAAGTGTAACTTTTTAAAATCCCGAAATCCCACTTTTGTATCCTTAGTAAACTCTATATAAAATAATAAAATAAATTATCACATGAAACGAATTTCACACGCATTCATAACGGCAGTTATTCTGTTGTTAATGCCAAATCTAAACTTTGCTCAAACACCCAATTTGGGCGCAGCGCAGAGTTTTGCCGTATTTACCGCTGTTGGAGCATTTGAAAACAATGGAACAACCGTTATCACAGGAGACATCGGCACCGACATGGGTGCGTTCGCCGGCTTCCCTCCGGGCGTTTTGTCTTCGGCCAAATTCATGTACAAGACGCCGTGTCCGCACAAGCGGCCATAGATGTGCCCGTTGCCTATAGCTTTCTGGCCGGGCAAACCTGCGGTTCTGTAATCGGAACTACTCTGGGGAATGGGCAGATACTTACGCCTGATATCTACTGCACAGGAGCGGCTACTACATTGAATGGCAACTTAACGTTGGACGCTCAGGGAGACCCTGATGCTATTTTTATTTTCCAAATAGACGGCGCTTTGGCCACCAGTACATTTGCAAGTGTTACGCTGATTAATTCAGCTTCTTTGTGCAATGTATATTGGCAAGTAAACGGAGAATTCGGTTTGGGAGATTTTTCTACTTTTCAAGGCACCCTTTTGGTCAACGGCGCCATTAATTTATTGGAAGGCTCCACGCTCATCGGCAGAGCGCTCTCGCAAGCCGGCGCTGTCAATTTGCATAGTAATACAATTACCGGAGGGTTGCCGGCAGTAGCGGCGGTCATTTCGGCCAATGGCCCAACGTCGTTTTGCATCGGCGAAAGCGTGACCCTCTCCGGAAATGTGGACGGAGTCTGGAACACCGGTGAAACTACGCCGTCTATATGAGATTTACATAGGTTGGTCCGAAGTTGAAATAATCCTGGCGGTGACAGATGCATTCGGCTGTGTTTCTACGTGCATCATTACAATGCCTTGTATTGAACCCATTCAACTCCCAGGTCATTTACCGATCCGGGTTACCCCCGGAGGGACTTCCAATCAAACGGCTCCGGCAGGTACAACGCCGGTGGCGGAGAATCGCCCGGTAGCTTATGTGAAAATACTCAACTTGTGGCCCAACCCCGCCGGGGCGCTGATGAATATCAATTATGAATCCACAGAGGAAGCGGATGTGCAGCTTCGCTTGGTAAACACGCTGGGTCAGGTGGTCCTGATGAAAGAAGTCAGTGCTCAAAAAGGACTGAACACACACGAACTGAACGTGTCGAAAGTCCGTCAAGGCAGCTATCTGGTCCAGATTATCACAGCGCAAGAAGTTCACACGAAAGTCGTTGTGATCATGCGAAATGATTAAATGAATGATTGATTGTTTATAACAACTGCCCTCAGCAATGGGGGTAGTTGTTTTTTACCCCGGAAACCCCTTTGCCGTCACCGTCAGCAGCTTGTCGTTGAACGGATCGCGGAAAGACAGGGAATAAGCGTGCAGCGCAATGCAATCGCGGCGGAAAGGCGTAACGGCGCCGTATCGGGCATCGCCGACAATGGGCATACCGGCGGCGGCCAACTGCGCGCGTATTTGGTGATAGCGCCCCTGCAAGGGCCGGATTTCCAACAGCGTTCCGCGCGGCACAGTTTCCAATACCTTGAATTTCAATTCACAACGCACGGCGCCGCTTGCGCCTTCGGCGGCGGTCACGGCCCGTTTTTCTTTCACATCTTTTATCAGCCAATGGGTCAGCAGGCCCGATGAGGATTCCGGCGGGTTTTCCACGATGGCGTGGTATATTTTTTCCACGCTGCGTTCGGCAAATTGGAGATTGAGTACTTTGAGCGCCGAGCGTTTTTTAGACAACAACAATACGCCGCTCACCGGCCGGTCCAAGCGATGTACGATGCCCACATACGGTTTGCGGGTTTCACCTTTGATGTAACGCAGCGCCCAGTCTTCTACCGAGGGGTAACCGTGCGCAAGCCGCTCTACGGCCATGCCGGCCGGCTTGTTTACGACCAGAATGGCCGTTGTTTCTAACAAAATGGGGACGGTGCGAAAGGGTTGGGACATCTCTTTTGTATCTGTTTAGGTAGCCACGAGCTACGAGTTTAAAACGTTCAAATGAAAAAGAGTATTCACTCAAGGAATATATGTTTTATTTCGTCGCGAAGGCGCCAGGTCGCCTCCTCCAAACTTGCTCCGAATGCAAATATACCCTCTTCATGGCCTGCTGTGACGAAAATTTTGGTTCGGCGCAAATCGGTTTCCCGCAATAGGCGCACGATCTCTCCGGCCATTTCCGGGCTGCCGTAGGTCACTTCGGCGCGGGCGGTGGGGATGCGGTGCAGCAGCCGGCGCCACAACTCCCGGTGGTGAGCATGTATCACGGCGCACACTTCCGGGCATTCGCCGTAAATGGCGGCATGGCTCATGGATTCGGAAGAAGCCACCACAGGGCCTTCGCACACAACCGTATTACGCTCCGGGTCGGCAGATTGCACCACGCAATAATGCCGGGCATCCAACTCCGGCAAGTCCCCGGTAGCAGAACCGCTGATGAGAAACCGCCCCCCGGCATCGAGCCGCACGCTGATGTTGCCGTATCCGATGCCGTCGGGATAAGCGCCGATGAGACCGAGCCGGTACACCTCAGTCCTCCAACGATTGATTTCCTCAATCTGCTCGTAGGGCAGTGCCGGAGCGGCAGTCCAATGCGGCTTGAATTTGATATATCCCTCCATGTTATTTTGGGAAAAGCCTGCGCAGCCCCTCCTCGGAAGCCGGGCACACCCCGCGTTCGGTGATGATGGCCGTGACCAGGCGGGCCGGCGTCACATCGAAGGCAAAATTAGCGGCAGGACTATGTTCGGGATAAATACGCACTTCCTTTACGGCATCGCCGTCGGCGCCTTCCATGAAGCGGAGTTCGTGCGCATCGCGCTGTTCTATTTCAATGTCGCGCAGGCCGTTACAGCTATTCCAATCAATGCTGGAAGAGGGGGCGGCAACGTAAAAAGGAATGCCGTTGTCGAAGGCGGCGAGCGCTTTGAGGTATGTACCGATTTTGTTGGCCACATCGCCGCAGCGCGTGGTGCGGTCGGTGCCGGTGATGAGTAGGTCCACGAGGCCGTGCTGCATCAAGTGGCCGCCGGTGTTATCGGCTATGACCGTGTGGGGTACGCCGCGCTGCGCCAGTTCGAAGGCGGTGAGGCGTGCGCCCTGATTGCGGGGCCGCGTTTCGTCCACCCATACATGCACGGGAATGCCGTTTTCATGTGCCAGATAAATGGGCGCGGTGGCGGTGCCGTATTCGATGCAGGCCAAATAACCGGCATTGCAATGCGTGAGTATGTTGACGGGGGCGCCGTTTTTAGCTTTCGCCAAATCTGCTATGAAGGGCAGCCCGTGTTCACCGATGGCCCGGCAGGCGGCAATGCTTTCTTCGGCGAGGATTTGGGCGGTTTGCAGGGCAGCGGCGATTCGGGCACTGCGGTCGGGCGCAGCGAGAATGGCCGTTGCGGAGCGTTTCAGTGCGGCGAACAAATCCACGGCAGTAGGGCGGGTGACGGCGAGGCTTTGTTGTGCCTGATGGTAATACCCGACGATGTCGCTGCCGGTTTCCGCGCAAGCGGCCAGATACATGCCATAAGCGGCCGTTACTCCAATGAGCGGCGCGCCGCGCACCTGCATATCGCGGATAGCCGAGGCGGCGTCCGCTGCGGTGAGCAGGTCGTTCATCATGACATCAAAAGGCAGTTTGCGCTGATCGAGCACCTGTACAATGCAGTCGTTGCCGGGGTGGAGGCGGATGGTCGGGAGCGGCCTGTTTAGCGGAACTCCGTTCCGCTCTTGCAAAGGCTCATTCAGTGGAACTCCGTTCCGCTCCTGCACAGGATCGGCAGCCGGAACAATTGGACGTAACGGATTGGAAGGCATGGGCAGGCGATTATCGAATCAAAAACTCATTCTGTGGGCGCTTCTCGTAGGTATATTCTTCGATCTCGTTGTCCCATTTTTCTTTTTTGTCATTGCGCCTGGCGGGCCACACCACGATCCGGCGCACTTTTTTATTCCAGCCGTTGGTATGGCCCAGCAGCAGCCAGTTGGTAAAATATTCCATATTGTCTTCGGCCCATTTAGTAAGGGTGGCCATGCGGCGTTGCAGGCGATTTTTTTGGCGTTTGTCGCTGAGTTCAAAAAGCACCAGTCGGTTTTGGCTGTCCACGCCGACGAGGTCGGCACATATCCGCGAGCGGGGTACGGTCACATCCGCGCCGAGAAAGGTGATATCGGTCCCGAATGGCGTCTTGTAAGCACCCTGAAAGGACTCGCGAATGATCCAGGTTTGGAGCTGGCGTTTTTCGGTATTTCTGCCGGAGGCTTTGAGCGCGCGCTTGCCCTGAAGTACCTGTTTGAGGATGCGTTCGGCGCCGTTCTCCGTGCCGATGCGGCGGATGCCCTGTTGCGGCGTCATGGGATTGGTGGAGAGCAGCGAGATAGATTTTTCAGCAGCCGTGAACACAAGTCGGTTGAAAACCAAGTCTTTGAAGTGCCGGTCGTTCAGCGTCCGGGCTAAGCGGTGAAATCGGTATGCATCCATTATTTTGTTTTTAGCTGTCTGACCAGACTGGACAAAGTTAATGATTACTGATGTATCCGGTGGGTTCTATCTGTATAAAAGTCAATTATCGGAGCGCCTAATCTTGCACGCATTTCCTACTTTTATCCCACACAATCGGCATTGCCATTATGGAGGAAGAAATTTACGACTACATCGTCATCGGCTCCGGTTTCGGAGGCAGTGTGTCGGCCATGCGGCTGGCGGAGAAAGGATACAAGGTATTGGTATTGGAAAAAGGGAAACGCTATTCGGCCCGCGATTTTCCGCGCAGCAACTGGCAGTTGCGCAAGTTCCTCTGGGCGCCGCTGCTGCGCTGTTTCGGCATACAACAACTCACTTTTTTCCGCGAGGTGTTTGTGCTCAGCGGGGTAGGCGTAGGCGGCGGCAGCCTCGTATATGCCAACACCCTGCTCACCCCGCCCGATGCTTTTTTTGAAAATCCGCGTTGGGCACGGTTCCGCGACTGGAAAAGCGCGCTGGCGCCTTTTTACGCGAAAGCGAAATTTATGCTCGGCGCCGCCCCCTCCCGCCACGACTATGAAGACGACCGCCTGCTGGCAGAGGTGGCGCAGGAAATGGGGCGCGGCCATACCTACAAGGGCGTGGATGTGGGCGTGTATTACGGCGACACCCAACAACCGACCGATCCTTACTTCAAAGGGCTGGGACCGCAGCGCAAAGGCTGTGTGGAATGCGCCGGCTGTATGGTCGGCTGCCGGCACGACGCCAAAAACACCTTGGACAAAAACTACCTCTGGTTTGCAGAACAGTTCGGCGCGCAAATACGCCCCGAAACACAAGCCGACCGCATTCGCTTCGACGACGACACCTTATTATATACAGTGGAAACGCGCAGCAGCACCGCCTGGGGCAAAGGCCGTCGCCGGAGCTTCCGGGCGCGCGGCATCGTGTTCAGCGCCGGCGTGTTGGGGACCATGCAGCTCCTGCTTTCGCAAAAGTACGGCCATGGCACGTTGCCCCGCCTTTCGGATACGCTGGGCGAAAACCTGCGCACCAACTCGGAATCGCTGTGCGGCGTGGCCGATGCCGACCGCAAGCTCAACTACGGCGTGGCCATCAGTTCCGGGTTTTACCCCGATGAACACACGCATGTGGAGTTGGTGAAATTTCCCGACAAGTCGGGCGCTATGCTGCGCCTCGGCTCCCTGGCCGCCGACGGCGAGCACCCGCAGGTGCGCCTGCTCAAGTGGGCCGGCTCGTTCTTTTTGCATCCGCTCAAAGCGCTGCGCATATTTTTTTCTACCAATTTGCCGCGCCGGGCGGTCATTTTGCTGGTGATGCAAACGCTCGATAATTCCATGCGCATGATCTGGAAAAAAGGATGGTTCGGCAGCGGCATTGCCATAGACAATAGCGCCGAAGGCCACCAAAGAGTGCCCGCTTATATTCCCTCGGGGCAGGACGTCATGCACCGGTTTGCTGCCAAAGTCAACGGCACCGCTATAAATTCTCTGCCCGAAATTGTCTTCAACATGTCGTCCACCGCGCACATCATCGGGGGTTGCCAGATGGGCGCCGATGCCTCTGAAGGTGTTGTAAACGAACGATTTGAAGCCTTCGGCTATCCCAATATGTACATTTTGGACGGCTCCATAGTGCCGGCCAATTTGGGTGTCAACCCAAGTCTTACCATTACAGCGCTGAGCGAATACGCCATGGCCCAGATTCCGGCCAGGCCGGGTGCGGCCGTGCGCAGCCTGGAGGAGATGTTGGCGGATTCCTGAAACCTTACTTCCGTTTCCCCAACTGCTCCAACAACCAGTTCCGCTCTTTGGAGGTAAGCGGGTTAGCCTGGAGGATTTCCTCTTTCAGTTTGTTTTTTTGCTCCTGATCGTAGGGGTTGGTGCGCAGGAGCTTTTTGGTGAGTTGTACCAAGTTGGAAAAGAAGGCTTTGTGGTAGGCCATCACCTTTTTACGCGTCATGTAGGTGCGAGTGGCTTCCAGAAGCGATTCGAGTGAGTCGGTCATGTTTTGCTCATAGAACATCTTCATCAACAGTGCTTTGGAGCGCAAATTGATGAGCATGTCGTCGTAGTCGGCGGTATTGAGCAGGAGCATAGCCTGGCCGTATTCGCGCTTTTCATACAAAAGCAAGGCCCGGCTAAAGTGTACGAAGTTGTCTTTGTGGGTTTCCTCCAAAAAGTCCTGATATGACTCAATGAAAGACTCGGCCCACTCAAATTCGGAAAGCGTGAGGGCGATCATGATCACGTTGAGGAAAGTCCATCTGGAAATAGTGTCGTTTTCAATCAGCAGACGCTCTTCGAAGCCCTTGCGATATAATTCAAACGCCTCTCGAATAAAGGCTTCCGCTCCAGCATTCATGCGCGCAATGCAATAGTTGATAGCCATGAGGTAGATGTCGCGGGCTTCAGAAGAAGGGAAAAGATGGGCGCCGGTCAGTATTTTTTGTTTGAGTTGATCGAAGTGTTCCGACTGGTCCCGCTCGGTGAGCGCCCGGTAGCCGTAATAATATATACCGATGGCCGGCTCGTCGAGCCATTGTTTTTGCTCTACATATTGCAGCGCTTCCTGCAGGAGCTTCATGTCGTATTCGGCTTTATATACAGCCTGGTGGGCGAGCATGAGGCAGGCTTGCCGGAGTTTGTCGGCCATAAAACTGCGGTCGAGCGCTTCCGACATTTCGGTGAGGTTGAGCGGCATGGCGCGTTGTTTCTGCTTTTCGCTCAGAAAGGCGTATTGCTCTCGCTGCAGGAGGTATTCGTTGCGCAAATAGTAGGCGTTTCGGTGCGGTACGCTTTCCTGCAATTCCTCCGCTTGCCGGAATGCTTTTTGGTACAACTTGTCCAACTGCCGCTGGCGAAACACCCGCGCCAGATCGAGCCGCCGCCGCACTTCATCCGACTGGCTTTCTTCGTACACCAAAAAATCCTCTACTGCCTTGAGCAGAAAGTGTACCGCTTGCCGGAGTCGGGCATCGTCGTAGGGTTGATCGGGGAAAATCTTAACAAACACCCGCTCCTTTTGCAGGAATTTTTCCTGTTCCAAATGCGCACCGCTCATGAGATAATCGTATAATTGTACCGTGTCTTCCCGTTGATTGTGCGCCGGCGACAAAAGCCACTTTCGGCACTTTCGGGACTCGGCTGGAGAAAACGTCCTTAAAATGACAATGATATTGCTATTTTCCATTTGACTATATCTTCTTTTTTTCAACAAACGGATGCGAATCAATTTTGTTTTACTACATTGAAAATCAAGTTATAAATGAAATAATAACTTTTCTTATCGCTCAAAAAAGGATTGTTTTTTTTCAATTATGCCCTTAATATGTTCTTGTGTTTGGCGGAAAGTGGGAGCATCTTTGTATCGCATTCGGAAATGACCTACACAAAAACGAACTCATGAAAAGAAGAGAGGCTGAAATGAAGCAAATGACGCCCGGCGGCAAATGGCTGCTGATGGGGTTATTGAGCTTAGTTTCTCTTCTGTCTGCCAACGGGCAGGGCCGGGTTTTGTATTTCGGCGGAAACGGCGAAGATCAAGGCCAGGCAATCATCCAAACGGTGGATCACGGGTATGTTTTAGTGGGCTTTAGCGAATCCTACGGCGGAGATAACGATCTCGACGTATATGTGGTACGGACTGATGTAGATGGAAAGCTCGTCTGGTTTGATGTTTATGACGAAGGTTTTATCGAACACGGTTACGACGTAATTGAAACTGCGGATCAAGGCTTGTTGATTGTAGGAGATATTTTCAACACCATCCAGGATTTCCCCGGCAATGCCAATGTTTATCTGCTTCGCTTGGACAAGCGCGGCAGGATGTTGTGGAGCAAGCAGTTCGAAACCACCGCTTTCGCACAGGGCTTGGCTATATGCGCCGCTCCCGGAGGCGGCTACGCCATCATCGGCAGAACCAAAAACACGACGAACGGAAGAGACGATATCCTTCTTATTCGCGTGGATGAGAACGGTAACGAACTCTGGACGCGCTCCTACGGCACCGATGCCGATGACAGAGGCACCGCCATCGTACCGATGGGCGACGGTTTCGCTTTCACCGGTTATGCCGATAACCAACTCGGCGGTTTCGGCAACGACATCATCCTTTACAGGGTAGATGCACAAGGCGAAGTCGTCTGGATGGAAGTTTTCGGTACCGCCGGCAATGAAGAAGCGCACGACTTGCTGCTCTCTGCCGAGGGCAATTTGGTGATAACCGGCAGCATCAACGATTACAACGATGCGTTCGTAGCCAAATACACGCCCAACGGCAACCTGATGTGGACCAAATCATTAGGCGGCCCATTCGGAGATGAAGCTTTTTCCATCGTTGAATTGGCCGATCTCAGCCTCGTCATCGCCGGTCGCACCGAAACCAGCCCGTCCAATACGGACATCCTGCTGGCTAAGCTGGACAAAAACGGCAACCTGATATGGTTCCGCTCTTTGGGCGATGCCAACCGGCTCGAAACGGCAGAAGGTCTTACAGCAACCCAATCAGGCGGTTTTGCCATCGCCGGATACAATGCACGGGAGGTGATTTTCTTCAACGACTTGTTGATGTACCACACCGATGATCAGGGAAATACCATATCGAATCACATTTCGGGTAAAGTATTTCGCGATCAGGGCAGTTGCCAACTCGATCCTACCGATACCCCGCTTGAGGGGTGGTTGGTAAGAGCACAGCGGACCGGCGGCGGCACTTTCTTCGGCTCTACGGATGCAGACGGTAACTACGACATACTGGTTGACACGGGCACTTATCAGGTCACTTTGCTGCCCCGCGCATCCGAATACTGGCAGAGTTGTGCTCCCGGAGGCTTTTTTACCAACCTGAGCACCTTCTACGATACGGCGTATTTGGACTTTCCGGTGTTTCCGGCCATCAATTGCTCCTACCTCGAAACTCATGTGACGGCCCCTTACCTGCAATACTGCTCGCAGGTAGAGTTCACCGTAAACTACGAGAATCTGGGACCCGCCACCGGCGAGAATGCTTACATAGAGGTTACGCTCGGCAATACGCTGAATTTCATCTCCTCCAGCATTCCCGGCACTGTCTTAGGCAACACGATCACGTTCGACATCGGAGATGTGCCGAGTACTTCGGGCGGAAGTTTCAGCCTGCTTACTTCGGTTCCCTGCGACGGCATTCTGGTCGGTTCGGCCGCATTGATAAGCGCCCGCATTTTTCCCAATACGCCGTGTGTGAATCCCGATCCCAACTGGGACGGCTCCAGCATCATGGTGGCAGCACAGTGTGAAACCGACTCGATCCGCTTTTTCCTTCGGAATACCGGAACAGGCGACATGAGCGATCCGAAAGATTACATCATCATTGAAGATCAGGTGCTCTTGTTTCAGGAATCGTATCAGTTGGAATCCGGATTTGATCTGGAAATAACCTTACCTGCAAACGGTTCAACTTATCGAATCATCGCAGAACAATCGGAGTTTCATCCCGGGAAGAGTTATCCGACCCTCGCAGTGGAAGGATGCACAGAAGGGGGTACTTATACAACGGGTCAGGTGACCCAGTTTCCTGAAGACGATCAGGATCCGTTCATTGACATTCATGTTCAGGAAATAGTCGGTTCCGAAATATTACCAGCCGAATTGAGAGGCTATCCCAAAGGCTACGGGGACTCGTCCCTAATCGCTCAAAATACCGATATTACTTACGTCCTGTTTTTCGCCAATACAGGAACCGACACCGTCAACCGTATCGTTATCCGCGATACTTTGTCCACCCTCCTCGACCCCACGAGCATCGTGCCGGGCAGCAGCAGTCACCCTTGCCGCTGGGAGGTTACAGGCGAAGGCATTCTTCGGATAACATTCGATGACGTACAACTTTTACCGGGTGGCAGCGCTGCCGATCCGGAGAGCCGTGGGTATGTAACATTCTCCGTATCCCAAAAACCGAACATTCCCTTCGGCTCTGTTATCGAACACCGCGCTGCCCTCTTCTTTGATTACTACGCGCCGCAAGTCACCAATGAGGTGATACACAGAGTCGGTCAGTTCCCACAGTTTTTGGTGGTATCCATCGAAAACCCGGACTTACCCGCAGGCGTAGAAATAAATGTTTTTCCGAATCCGTTTAGAGAGGCCGCCGTTTTTGAGGTGAAAGGAATGGAGTTGCAAGCGGCCGAATTGACCATCTTCGACGCGAACGGACGGATTGTGGAAAGACTTGAGTTCTTTGGAAATCGATTGGAGTATCAACCTAAAAACCGAATGAGTTCGGGAGCGTATTTCTACCTCCTGAAATCGGAGGGCCGCCTGATTAGCAGCGGAAAGATTTTGGTACGATAATCATAATCCCAACTACTATGGTTCCCTGCTTCGGCAGGGAACCTCTACACTCCAAAAGGGAGCGCAGAAGGTAGAAGGGTACAAGCAAGAAATGAACAGTTTTGTTTAAAGATTAGGTCGTCTTATTTTTTTTCATGAGATTATGATTTGTTATTAGCGAGAGGCCGTACCATGAGTGGTACGGCTTTTTTTTTGCCTGTACCCTTGCAAACAACAAAACAGATACCATTTACGGGGCTTCCGGAAAAAGGTTACAGCGGCAGTGGTTTTTTTTGAAAATAAACCAGCCTGAGCTGTATCAAAACACGGTAGTGTCAAGAAACGAGTGATAAATTGTAGTTGTGGATGAAAAATTTCAGATATAATTCATGCATGACCTCGGACTTTGAAAATGACAATGTACAACGAACAAACCTACAAATCCTTTGCCGCAAGGTGTTATTCCAGCGTTCCACATGGTTGGTCTGACCAGAGTCTTTGCCGACACTTTGATGCTGCGCATTTTGCAATACCTTCTCATAAATTGCGTAAAAGTCACTATAAATCATTGATTTACGATATTCCTCCGGAACCAGTTCCCATAATGTCTGACAGCGCTCCTCGTCACGGTTTCCCATCACCCAGGATACAACTTGTCGGGTTCGACGACACAGCGCTACCCAAATCCAACATTTGTTGGCCTTGCAAGACACGAAACTCCAAAGCTCATCCAGTTCTAAAGTATCCCCTTCTTCATAGGGTACCAGTGTTTCTGTCACGTCGGGTAGCGACTCTGATTTTTTTTTATCCAGTTCAGTGCACTTTGATGAGATACGCCGAATATACGGGCCGGCCCACGGGCGCTTGACCGTTCCTGCGCTGCCCGCAACAACGCCTCTTTCGTCTCCTCAGATGGAAGGAGGCTTTGAAATACTCCGCCAAATCCGCAATCTTTGCACTTGTATTTAGGATTGCCTACGCCATTGCTACCATTCTTGACTATGTTCTCAGACTGGCACTTTTTACAGATCTTGTTCTCGGTTACCATTTTTTCGGCAAAGATACAATTCACTCATCGATTGACACTACCAAAAGCTGAATGCCAACCATCCAACTGCCGGGCAAGTTTTTGTTTCAATTCCAATCTGGTACGATTAAAAGACGGTCCGCGAGAAACGCCAATGCTGTTTCAAAATTGTTTCAATTCCAATCTGGTACGATTAAAAGACGGTCCGCGAGAAACGCCAATGCTGTTTCAAAATTGTTTCAATTCCAATCTGGTACGATTAAAAGTATCCGCGACAAAGTGGGTACCTCATTCATCGTCGAAGTTTCAATTCCAATCTGGTACGATTAAAAGAAGTGCCTTGGTGTGGAGTGAAGCCAACACTCGTCTGTTTCAATTCCAATCTGGTACGATTAAAAGGTAAGATGAAGCGCATTCTCTCTCTCTTTTTTGTCGATTTCAATTCCAATCTGGTACGATTAAAAGTAGTTCACCCGCTGTATCTCGGTTTTGATGAGGCCCGTTTCAATTCCAATCTGGTACGATTAAAAGGCGCTTCTCGAGGCCAAAAAACTCTACAAAATGCCAGTTTCAATTCCAATCTGGTACGATTAAAAGAGTACTACGGCGACATCGTTTCCTTCCTTGTGCGGAGTTTCAATTCCAATCTGGTACGATTAAAAGAAACATGGCATTCTCTACCGGTATGTACCCTTTATACAGTTTCAATTCCAATCTGGTACGATTAAAAGCAGTTTGCGTATTATGTGAGAATTCGTGTAGTTCTGGTTTCAATTCCAATCTGGTACGATTAAAAGCATCTTATTAAATTTTGTGGTTAAGCCGACCTTTTTGTTTCAATTCCAATCTGGTACGATTAAAAGGCGCTGGGCTTCGATAAGTCTTACAAATTGTATTCCGTTTCAATTCCAATCTGGTACGATTAAAAGCAGATCAGGCGATTTAGCGGGGAATTTCGATAGCTTTGTTTCAATTCCAATCTGGTACGATTAAAAGTTATCTGGTCATCCTCACATGGCTTTATTTGAACCGGTTTCAATTCCAATCTGGTACGATTAAAAGGCATTGAGGCTGTAGTAAAAAAGAGGTTAGACGAAGTTTCAATTCCAATCTGGTACGATTAAAAGGCTTTTCCAGTAACTTTTTTTCCGTAGCCTGCCACTTGTTTCAATTCCAATCTGGTACGATTAAAAGCGAAGAAACCACCCTTAAAAGGGGAACTCTTTTCTTCGTTTCAATTCCAATCTGGTACGATTAAAAGTTTTCGTCCATGGTGCCGGTCTGCCCGTTCACCAGCAGTTTCAATTCCAATCTGGTACGATTAAAAGTTCCAGGCATATCATTTCTACCCAATCTCTAATGTGGTTTCAATTCCAATCTGGTACGATTAAAAGACGCAGCCTCAAAGTCGTCCGCCCCGCCGGGATATAGTTTCAATTCCAATCTGGTACGATTAAAAGTGCGCAACAAAGCGGCGATATCCATTACCGGGACATGTTTCAATTCCAATCTGGTACGATTAAAAGCACTGTACGGATGTTTTTGACAATCGCTCGTTTTTGGTTTCAATTCCAATCTGGTACGATTAAAAGCATTGGCCGAATTTCGTAATAACGGATATGAATATTGTTTCAATTCCAATCTGGTACGATTAAAAGTATCCGCTTCATCGTCGCCATCGTCATACTCTATATGTTTCAATTCCAATCTGGTACGATTAAAAGAATCAAGTCTTCAGCATCTATTAAATCACCCTGTCGGTTTCAATTCCAATCTGGTACGATTAAAAGCGGGTGTAATTCAAAATGTCGCATCAGGCAGCATTTTTTAACAGCTTCCTAATGAGTTCGTACCTGTTGTTTTTGTATGCCACCCTCAGTTTTATCATACTGTC
The DNA here is from genome assembly GCA_019638385.1 of Saprospiraceae bacterium. GTDB lineage: Bacteria > Bacteroidota > Bacteroidia > Chitinophagales > Saprospiraceae > UBA2329. Next base: position 38,657 of record JAHBTW010000029.1, read on the forward strand.
GCATCCGGCGTTTGCCCACCGCTGACCACTTCTTTTCATTCTGACCTGCAACAGTGTTCGGTGAGCAGATTCAATGGCACCACTTCCAATCATCCAGCCTTTTTGACGGTACTGCAGGTAGTCCATTTGATGTTGATGATTTTCGAGGTAGCCGATTAGTGTCTGGATTTCGTCATTAGAGCCCACTAAAGCCTTGACTTCCGTGATAACATCTTTGACCCGGCTATTCAGCAGTGCTTCTTTTTGTTTAGCCATCCACAGGTGCTGGTCTTTGGGAGCTACTGATGCCAGCTTTTCACACACGTGGAAAATATCAATTATGTGTGTGGCTTTGTCATATCGCTCGGCAATCCACTGACCAATCCAAGTGGCTCCATCTGTTACAAATATCTTCTTGCAGGCACTCTCCGGCGGCAACATTTGCTCAAAATTTGTTGTGAAATGGGTGTAATGTCCTCGCTTAGCAACATAATTAGATTCTTTCATCCTCCACCTATGCTCTTCATTGTCAATAAAATGCTTTGCTTGGAACAACCGCCCTACTTTCGTTTCCTGCCAGCCGTTGTCTGTAAAAACCATAGAGCCGTCGACCATCGCATATACTTCTTCACTTTCCTTGCATTGAGCTTCCAACAACCCTTTGCATGGCTCATTCAAAGCGCTTTCATCCAAATTTTCTGCCACGTTTTGACACGTCCGATATACTTGGCTTTGATTGACGGCTATACCCAACAAAGAAGATATCCGATCGGGTACGTCCCCAAATACTTCCACGCAGCCGAGCTCCGCCAGTTTCTCTTGTAAAAATGGACTCGTACGCTGACCCAACACTGGCCCACTAAAAGGATGTTTCTTGCTCACTTCGATAATCCCGAATCGTGTCCGAATTTTGTTTTTTTTCGACGGTCTTTGCCTACTTCACTTATCTTCCGTTCCATTACCGATCGACCCAAATCCAGCATGATTTGCTCAAAACGCTTCTCAAATTCGTAAAAATCTTTCTCTTGATCCAACGATTCCAATTCGGGCCAATGCGACAAGGCTAACGATACATATTCTTCTTTGGTCATCTTTTATCAATGTGATTTTAGTGCTCAGCTAAGGTACAAATTCTTTACACAGTGCGACATTTTGAATTACACCCGATTAAAAGCATCTTCACCGATGTGCCTTATGCGCAGGTGCACAAGTTTCAATTCCAATCTGGTACGATTAAAAGTCTTTCTCGTGTTGCCGGAGACATGGCTACATCCCTGTTTCAATTCCAATCTGGTACGATTAAAAGGCGATTCACGAAGAAACTTCCTTGGAATGCCCTGTGTTTCAATTCCAATCTGGTACGATTAAAAGACTGCAATCGTTTATGATTGAACCAGAGCTTCCGTTGTTTCAATTCCAATCTGGTACGATTAAAAGTCCCGAATCTTAGAGCAGAAAAGATCGACCTTCTCTGTTTCAATTCCAATCTGGTACGATTAAAAGGAGACCAAGGTAAGCGCCAATTGAACGCTGTAAGTTGTTTCAATTCCAATCTGGTACGATTAAAAGATGTTCCCGCGGGTGTAGCGCAAGTTATGGCTACTTTGTTTCAATTCCAATCTGGTACGATTAAAAGTGAACCTCGAGATGATCGCCAACGCCGAAACCGGCCGTTTCAATTCCAATCTGGTACGATTAAAAGGGAGGGGCCATCTCCTGCCTTAAAAAAAATAAAAAAGTTTCAATTCCAATCTGGTACGATTAAAAGAAACCAGAATTTTGGCGTCTACATCGTTTACGTTATGTTTCAATTCCAATCTGGTACGATTAAAAGGCCATGGCATTGCCTACCACACCGGGCAGGGAGCCAAGTTTCAATTCCAATCTGGTACGATTAAAAGCCATTCTTCCTCCGTCATTTCACCGGGGTCAGCATGAGTTTCAATTCCAATCTGGTACGATTAAAAGCCTCCGTGTCGTCGGCATACTTGGCCATTTCAGCGTGTTTCAATTCCAATCTGGTACGATTAAAAGTGTTTTGGTGGTCACGCCCATTTGGGCGGCTATGGCGTTTCAATTCCAATCTGGTACGATTAAAAGCGTTCAGCCAAACGGATTTGGGTATCCATACCCCTTGTTTCAATTCCAATCTGGTACGATTAAAAGGTAACCGGGCACGACTTGAACCCGGAAATTGACGAAGTTTCAATTCCAATCTGGTACGATTAAAAGGAGGGTAGCGTTTACAAGTCCGAAGATCCGAGCGTGTTTCAATTCCAATCTGGTACGATTAAAAGTGAACATGCTTTCCCGCACGACGGGGGCTACCGGGCGTTTCAATTCCAATCTGGTACGATTAAAAGGGCAGGAGCGAAAAGGGCATAACAGGGAAAACGAGGGTTTCAATTCCAATCTGGTACGATTAAAAGGCATCACGGCCAAGCAGATAGAAGAACTCCTGAAGGAGTTTCAATTCCAATCTGGTACGATTAAAAGCGCAGCAGCTTCAGCAGCTCACCGGTGCATCAAAAGTTTCAATTCCAATCTGGTACGATTAAAAGTGCGGCAGCGGCTGCCCCGGCTGCCAGTCGTCTTCCAGTTTCAATTCCAATCTGGTACGATTAAAAGCTTCCGGAGTATTCGTCGAATACGGGGGGTGCATCTAGTTTCAATTCCAATCTGGTACGATTAAAAGCCCCGGCAATCCGAACACGCCGGAGATGAACACAATGTTTCAATTCCAATTTGGGTTGGAGAGTACAAAAATGCCGTCTTCCGGGTCGGAGATGAACACAATGTTTCAATTCCAATCTGGTACGATTAAAAGATGGCACACCTGCCATAGAGCACGCCCGCTATCACAAGTTTCAATTCCAATCTGGTACGATTAAAAGCATTTTTGCGGCGATGCCGGCTATTTCATCCAACATGTTTCAATTCCAATCTGGTACGATTAAAAGTTGTTTCGGATGGCGGTTTTATGAGGCGTTGCGCGCGTTTCAATTCCAATCTGGTACGATTAAAAGGTTGTACCGCTCGTTCCCCTCTTGTGTTGAGTGAAAGTTTCAATTCCAATCTGGTACGATTAAAAGGGCGACCGAGCAATTCACGGCGCTGCACCCTTCCGAGTTTCAATTCCAATCTGGTACGATTAAAAGGTACGGCTGTTGGGTCGTTTTCGTGCAGCCGTTGCAGTTTCAATTCCAATCTGGTACGATTAAAAGTACAGAAGATTTTGTCGGGAAAGGATGCGCTTCTTGCGTTTCAATTCCAATCTGGTACGATTAAAAGGTCGATAATCTGCTTTCCAAAACTTTTCATGTTCGGTTTCAATTCCAATCTGGTACGATTAAAAGGGCGGTTTTTTTAACAAAAAAAATAAAAATGAAAGAGTTTCAATTCCAATCTGGTACGATTAAAAGGAGTAAAGTGCCCTCCCCGCAAGTAGGCAAATACAGGTTTCAATTCCAATCTGGTACGATTAAAAGGATACTGTTGCTCGACAATACCGGGCATAACCTGCGTTTCAATTCCAATCTGGTACGATTAAAAGCGCGACACTGGAGCCGGGGTGGCGCCCGGAATTATTGTTTCAATTCCAATCTGGTACGATTAAAAGATACCTACGGGTTCAGAATCCTGGTGGACGGGTGGAGTTTCAATTCCAATCTGGTACGATTAAAAGCAGGCTTCGCGCTTCAAATTGAAGCCCTGTATGAGGTTTCAATTCCAATCTGGTACGATTAAAAGCGTCGGCATTCCACCCGGAATAAGTGATAATATTTTGTTTCAATTCCAATCTGGTACGATTAAAAGTACCGGCCCGCTTTCGGTTGCTGTGGCCCGTTGCCAGTTTCAATTCCAATCTGGTACGATTAAAAGGTATTGGGCTGCTTTCAACAGCGTCATCAAAAACCGGTTTCAATTCCAATCTGGTACGATTAAAAGTGCTAATTATGGCGGCACCGGCAGATGCGTTTACAAGTTTCAATTCCAATCTGGTACGATTAAAAGCGCACGGAAAGGATTGTGTCAGGGAGCTTGCTCCAGGGTTTCAATTCCAATCTGGTACGATTAAAAGTATGTGCCTGAGATTCGGCTTTGCCAGGCTGCAAAGTTGTTTCAATTCCAATCTGGTACGATTAAAAGTATTTGGAAGCTCGCGATGCGGATGAGTGGATACCGCGTTTCAATTCCAATCTGGTACGATTAAAAGGCTGCTGGTGCGCATTGTTCATACCCATTAACTTAAGCCTCGGATGCTATAAAAAATAGAACGAAAGAAGGACATTCGTGAAAAATTCCC
>JAHBTW010000003.1 GCA_019638385.1 Saprospiraceae bacterium
CCAAGTTCAGGTGCCTGTAGGAAGCATGGGGCAAAATCTGTCGCTCCGGCATTTACCCGAAGGCTTGTATGTGGTGCGAACCTGGTTGGACAATCAGGAATTCGTTAACAAGCTCGTGATCAAACATTAATGGTTTCACTTTACAGGGGTATTTTCTGTGGCAACATGTCGCAGGAGATACTCCTGTTTTTAATACCTCGAATAATGAAAATTCTATCCATATTTCATTGCATGTTTTTTTTCTTACTTGCTGCCTACGGCCAAAAACACGACTATGTGTGGCTATTGGGCGGCAACAACCAAACCATGCCGGAGTGGGCCGGTACGACGATTGATTTTTATACCGATCCGCCGGATTTGTACTACGAGTTTCGGCAAATGAACTATAGCCAAGCCAACGCCAGCATGTGTGACACCGCTGGAAACCTGCTATTTTATACAAATGGCATTTACATCGCTAATGTGCTACATGAGCCGATGGAGAACGGGGCGGGCTTGGCTGCCGGGCCGGCTGGTGTTCCCAATCAGGGCAACTATGGGTACATTCTCGATCAGGGAGTAATTGCATTACCCCGCCCCGAAAACGACAATATATATTTCTTGCTTCACATGGACAAGGAATTAACTGCAGCTCAAAACTCCCTTCAGTCCTCAAATGTATATTTTTCGGAAATCGATGTGAGCAAAAACAATGGAATTGGGGCTGTGACAAAGAAAAATCAAATAATACTAACCGACATACTTCATAAGGGCAAGTTGGTTGCTACTAAACATGCCAATGGTAGAGATTGGTGGATACTGATAAGAAAATATTGGACTAACCAATATTATCGGATATTGCTGACCCCGGCAGGGCTATCATTAGTTGGAATGCAAACGACAGGAACTGTAATTCCATCCAATTCTATCGGGCAAGCTACTTTTTCCCCAGATGGTTCAAAGTATGCAAATGTTCATGTAACCGGTGTTGTCGGTGACCCCATTTATGTGAGCATATACAATTTTGATAGATGCACAGGCGAATTAAGTAATCCTGTACAGTTTACATACATTGATAGTGCAGCTTGCGCGGGCATTGCCATTTCTCCCAACAATCGCTTTTTGTATGTATCCTCCCGCAGCTATGTGTATCAATATGACCTTCATGCCGACGATATTGAGGCGTCACGCATCACCGTGGCGGTTTATGACGGCTACTCTGAGCCGATCAGCCAACATGCCCGTACTACTTTCTATTTAATGCAATTGGCTCCGGACGGCAAGATTTATATCAACAGTAACAACACCGTAAAACATCTGCATGTCATCAATCATCCCGATTCCTTAGGCTTGGCCTGCGATGTGTGTCAACACTGTGTAGAGCTTCCTACTTACAACTCCTTCTCGCTCCCCAACTTCCCCAACTACCGCCTCCATCACTTAGAGGGCAGCCCCTGCGACACGCTGCGGCAGCCGCCGATGGCGGAGTGGGTACATGAGCCGCTGGGGTTGGAAATAGGCTTCCAGGATGCCAGCTTTCACGATATCCGCGCCTGGCACTGGAGCTTTGGTGATGGAGCGGTGGATACTGTGCCCAATCCGGTGCATAGCTATGCGGCAGAGGGGGTATATAACGTATGCCTTGCGGTGAGCAATCCGCGCGGTGCGGATACGCTGTGCCGGGAGCTGCAGGTGTTGGTGAGTAACGCAGGCGCGGCGGCGGGCAGTGGTAGCCTGCGGATGGAAGTGTGGCCCAATCCTGTGCCGCCCGGTGTGCGGCTACCTTGATGGCGGAGGGCATTGCCGCCTCTGAGGTCGGCATCACGCTGCCGCGACGCTTTGGGGCGTACGGTGTGGCAGCAGTCGGCGCAGGTAGTGAACGGCCGCATCCGGCAGGACTTGGATGTGAGCGGTTTGGCGGCGGGGGTGTATTTTGTGGAGTTGGTTTCAGACGAAGGGATGCACCTGAGCGGCGGGAAGTTGGTTATTGTACATTGAGCAATTTCAAAAAAATGTACAATTTTCAATGACAACCTGCCTGACGGCAGTCAGGTTTTCAATTTTCAAGGGCATGAGCGAGAGCACTTGAAGATTGAGCATTGGTCATTGAACATTTCAAAAAAATGCCCAATGCCCAATTTTCAATGTACAAGGGAGGCAAGAACACTTGAACATTGAGCATTGGTCATTGAGCATTCATCAACCTCGCCCGCAGCCGCGCAGCACATCCAATCCGTTGGCCCAGAGCATCAACCCAATGAGGAGGATGAAGCCCACTGTGCCGGCCCATTCCATGAAGCGGTCGCTCGGCTTGCGGCGCGTGACGATCTCGAAAAGGAGGAACATCACATAGCCGCCGTCCAATGCCGGTATGGGTAGCAGGTTCATAAAGGCGAGGATGATGGAAAGCGCGGCGGTCATGCTCCAGAAGCGTTCCCATATCCAATCGGAGCCGAACATCTGCCCGATGGAGGCAAACCCGCCGAGGCTGTCGCTCGCTTTGATTTTGCCTTTGAACATCTGTCCGAATGCCTTGAGTTGTACGGCGAGGAAATCGTAGCCTTTTACAAAGCCCGCCGGGAATGCCTGTAGCAGCGAGTATTCTTTGCGTTCGGTGCTGAAAAAATGACCGTAGCCGCGCGGAAATATGCCCGCCTTGCCGTCGTCGGAGAGGGTGATGGGCAGGCGCAAGGTATCTGTATCAGCTCTGAGAACGGTGATTTCAACTTCTTTGCCCGGATTGGCGCCGGCCATTCGTTGGAATTCGTGGAAGTAAGGCGTCGGCGTATCGTTGAAGGCGATGACCCGGTCGCCCGGTTTCACGCCGGCCCGCTCTGCCGGGGAGTCTTTCACCATTCTGTCTGCGATAAAAGGAACGCGCGCACCGAAGAGCGATTTGTCTTTGTTTTTGTGGGCCGAGAGTTCTTTGATAAAATCTCCCGGAATGGTCAGCACCATGCTGCTGCCGTCTCTTTCAATGGTGAGGGCATCGGCATTGTCAATAATGATGGCGCGTTTGACGGCGTTATCGCTGAATCTATCAAAGGGTTGGTCGCCGATGGCCAGAATTTTATCGCCGTCGCGCAGGCCGATTTGTTGGCCCAGCGAATCGGCGTAGATGCCGAATTTTACATTTTTGGAGGGCAGGTATTCCTCGCCCCAAAACCACAATACGCCTGCGTAAATGAGGCCGCCCAGCAGAAAGTTGACGATGACGCCGCCCAACATGATGATGAGGCGTTGCCAGGCCGGTTTGGAGCGAAATTCCCAGGGTTGAGGCGGTTGGTTGAGAAATTCTTTGTCGTTGCTTTCGTCTATCATCCCGGCTATTTTCACATAGCCGCCCAGCGGAAACCAGCCCAGGCCGTATTCCGTATCGCCTATTTTTTTCTTCCAAAGGGCGAAATTGAGTACGTTGGGCAGCGGGAAAAGGAAATCGAAAAACAGGTAAAATTTTTCAACTTTGGTTTTGAAATAGCGGGCAGTGAGGAAGTGGCCCATTTCGTGCAATGTGATCAGGATGGAAAGGCTTAGCAAGAGCTGCCCGATCATTACCAGTATATTCATATTGGGTGTACTTGTCTTTAAAGTTTTGCGAATAACAGCTTTTCTGCGGCCCGTGTTGCACCGCAGGCGGCCAAAGGTAAGCGGAATTGTACAAATTTCGACATCCTCATTACCTTTGGGCCGCCATGCACTTGTTTTTTACCAATGACATCAGAGGCGATTTAGCCTATCTGCCCGAAGAAGAGGCCATGCACTGCACGCAGGTGTTGCGCCGCCGTGCGGGCGATGCCGTTACCTGGGTGGACGGCCGGGGCGGCTGGTATGAAGGCCGGATCGTGGAAACGGGCAAAAAGACCTGCGTACTGCAAATAGAACAGCAGGAGCAGCGCTCCAACGACCGCACCTGGCGCCTGCACCTCGCCGTAGCGCCTACCAAAAACATAGACCGCACAGAGTGGCTGCTCGAAAAAGCCGTGGAAATTGGTTTAGATACTTTCACACCGCTGTGGTGCGAGCGCTCGGAGCGCAAAGTCATTCGCATGGACCGCTTGGAAAAAATCGCGCTGGCCGCGATGAAACAATCCCTTCAGGCGCATTTGCCCCTATTGGAAGCGCCGATTGCTTTCAACGATTTTGCAGCGCGCCAAACCGGAAGTGCCGCTCAACTGTTTATAGCCCACTGCCGGGAAGAGGAGGGTAAAAGGCCGCTTCAGCACAACTGTGCCGCCGGGCAAGACGTTTGTATCCTCATCGGTCCGGAAGGCGATTTCAGCGAATCGGAAGTGGAAAAAGCGCTGCTCACGGGCTTCGCTCCAGTGAGTCTCGGCGCCAACCGGCTCCGAACCGAAACGGCCGCTTTGGTGGCCTGCCAGATTGTTCATTTTGTAAACTCTTGATTATGCGTGTTTTCGCGTTGGCCTTAGTGGCCGCTATTTCGCTTTCTTTTGCAGCCGAACAAAAACCGCAAGGCGCCGGCATCAAACTCGCGCTGCTCAAATACAGCGGCGGCGGCGACTGGTATGCCGTGGTGGATGCCCTGCAAAATCTCGTTGCGTTTTGCAACAGCAACCTCGGCACCAATTTCGACCCGGAGTACGCCACCGTAGATGCGGGCAGCCCGGATATCTTCAACCACCCTTTTTTATTTATGACCGGGCACGGCAACGTGGTGTTCTCCGATGCCGAGGCCGAAAACCTGCGCACCTATCTCATCGGCGGCGGTTTTTTGTTTATTGACGACGATTATGGCATGGACCCGTATGCGCGGGTCGCCATTAAAAAATTATTCCCCGACCGGCAGCTCGTGGAGTTGCCTTTCGAACATCCGATTTACCGGCAGAAGTACGACTTTCGCAGCGGACTTCCCAAAATACACGAACACGACGGCAAAGCGCCGGGGGGGTACGGCATTTTTTGGGAGGATCGTTTGGTGCTGTTTTACGGCACAGAATCCAACATCAGCGATGGATGGGAATCGAGGGAAGTACACCGCACGCCGGAGGACTTGCGGCAGCAGTCATTGCGCATGGGCGCCAACATCATTCAGTTTGCCTTTCGGCAATAAGCGGATTGCTTATTTCCACACAACCTTTTGGTTGTCGCTGATATAGCGTCGGACGTTGAGCCAAAATGCAGCAAACAAATAAATTAAGATAGGGGAACCGAGGGCGGCAAAAGTGAGGTAGATGAAATATACCCGCACCCTCGAGGAGGCTATTCCCATGCGCGCTCCCAAATAACTGCATACCCCGAATGCAGAGCGCTCCAATAAGTATTTAAGTGCAGCCATTATCCTGATTTTGGTTTTAAAACTTCCGGGAAACACGCAAATATCGGTTATTGTTGACACTTTTTCCAAAGTTTGTAACCGGATACTAATATCCCGCTACCTCCGAAGAACTGCTGATGTACAAGCGCCCGGAGAACAGTATTTTTTCGCTTCCATTGAAAGTGGCGGTCAGCCGCACCCGGAACGTGCCTGATTTTTTGTAGGCATAAGTTGTTAGCGGCTTGGCAATAACCCGGCGCTCGCCGTTTCCGAAATCCAGCTCATACTGCACTTGCTCATTATAGGCATTGATGAAAAATTTCATCGGAATATGCTCCTCCATAGCGCCTTCTATGGTGAGGTAGTCTTCCGTAGAGCGCATGGCCGGTACGGAAAGTTGATCTGTAGTAAATGTTTCATCAGCAGAAGATTGCCGCATTTCACCTGATTGGCGAAGGAAGTAAAAAGCGCCGAGAATACCGGCGATAAAGAGGATGCTCAACAGGCTGTTTTCGATGCCTTTGCTTTTGCCTGGAAGAGTATGTGAAGTCGCGTTCATGTCAAATTTGTTGTGTGATTTTTTGAAAAAGCGCTGCCGGGCCGTGTTTGGACACAGCAACAGAAATCGAAAAACTAAGAGTAGAGAAGCCGGGCAGGCATAGCTACGCCCATAGAATTACAGCGCAATTCTTTTCAGACATTGTTTCAAAAAGCAAATGTTGCTACAGTCGTGATAGCGGCACAAGTGCTGCTATAGCGAAGTAAAGAAGCCTCTTGCCACCTCGCAGTTGCGGGTGCATTTGCTTTTTGATACAGGATGTCTTTGGGAGCGGGATTAGCGGCCCGGCAGGTTGGCAGCGGATATTATCCGGAGGGCCGTCGCAGTGGTAGATGTGGTTTCATGTAGTAAAGTGTTTCATTAGTTGAGTGAACAGGAAATCAATGCAAATATATAAAAAAATAACATGCGTTCTGTTTGTTGAAGATTTTTTTCAATAAGTTAGAGATTATTAAAAAATGTAATCTGTATAATGAAACATGTTCCAAATACCGTGCCAAAATCAATTCACATAGGGCGGCCGAACGATGTTTTTGGGCAGCAACAGCCACAAACGCCCGTAGTGGCGCAATTGACCGGCCTGCTTCCCCGCCGTTGCGCCGATCCCGGTGTAGTAGTCAATATGCCCGGCGCCGCGTATTCTGCCGCCGGTATCCTGCGCCACCAATATGCGATACTGATGCCGAACGGTTTTGGAAACGGGGTCGTACACCGGCACGGCAGCCAACAAACAACTGCCCAATGGAATATACCGGGGATCCACCGCGATGGAAATGGCCCCGCTGAGCGGTACGCCGCCGGCGCCTTCGGGCCGCTTATCGGCTGCGGTGAAAAAAGTATAGGAGGGGTTGAGATGCAGAATGGAGTCGGTGAGATGAGGGTTGTTGTTGAAAAAGCGCTTCATGCCTTGCGGGGAGAAAGCCAATTCTTCATCGGGTAAATTTTTGGCAATCAGATTTTCCAGGCCCCGGAAAGGGTGGCGGTTGGTGCCGTTGTAGGCGAGGTATTTTTTTCGACCGTTGGGGTACTCTATAAAACCCGATCCCTGTATTTGCATAAAATAGACATCCAATTTGTCTTTGGCGTAAGCCAGCTCTAAGCCCAGACCCTGCAACTTTTTTCCGGCTTCTATTTCCCGACGGGTAGGGTAGGGGCCTTCCCAATTGCGCGGACGGTCGTAAATGGGGTGCAAAAAAGGCGTCTTAGGTTTGTCGTTCACCGGCACAATGGGCGTAAAGTATCCGGTAAATAGCACGTTACCACGTTTATCTTCCCCGCGTATCTGCCAAGCTTCCAACTGATTGTGAATGCCGTCGGGGTAAGTGTATTGCCATTCCAGCAGGCGCGTGATTACTTCCCGTAATTGTTTTTCATTCACGGTAAGCCCGCCGATGCGGTGATTTCTGGAGAGGCGCGGATTGTCTAAGAGCCGGTATTGCTCCCGCAGCGCAGCGCTGAGCCGGGCGTCGAAAAAAGGAAAAGGAATCGTATCAATGGCCGTGGGCCGGTAAACGTCTTTGATGACGGGCAGGCCGAACAATTTCCCGTCGCGGCGCATAAAAACATCACCCTGCGGCGCTGTTTGCGCGGTATCGGCCTGCGGTTCTGCATGGAGTTTGGCAGAACCGGAGGGGCGGCAACTCATCAGCGTTGCAGCGCATACCATAGCGACAATGACTTTGAAGGGCATCGGTATCGGGCGTTGAATGCCGCTAAAAGTAGAAATAAATTACCGGTTGTGATATTGTTGGGTGTAATAATTCAGGTAAGCCCCGGAAGTGACCCGCTCCAACCACCCGGAATGAGCCAGGTACCATTCCGCGGTGCGGCGCAGCCCATCCTTCGCCCCCACAGTCGGCGTCCATCCCAGTTCTGATTTAATCTTTTCAGCATCAATGGCATAGCGGCGGTCGTGACCGGGCCGGTCTTTTACAAAATGGATCAATTGCCGGGATGCGTCGGCGGGCCTTTCGAGCAGTTCGTCCATGATGTCGCACAACGCATGAACGAGGTCAATGTTTTTCCATTCGTTGTTGCCGCCGATGTTATAGGTCTCGCCGATTGTGCCTTTGTGAAATACGGTATCAATCGCGTCGGCATGATCTTCCACCCAGAGCCAGTCGCGGGTATATTTCCCGTCGCCATAAACGGGCAGCGGTTTTTGCTGAAAGATGTTGTGAATCATCAGCGGAATGAGCTTTTCAGGAAACTGGTACGGGCCGTAGTTGTTGGAGCAATTCGACAGCACCACCGGCAGATCGTAGGTATGGAAATAGGCGCGCACGAAGTGATCGGAAGCCGCTTTGGAAGCCGAATAAGGCGAGCGCGGATCGTAAGGCGTGGTTTCGCTAAACAGACCGGTTTCGCCGAGCGAGCCATACACCTCATCGGTAGAGATGTGGTAAAACCGTTTGCCGCTCTTGTCGGTCCAGTGTTTGCGGGCGGCATTGAGCAGCCGCACCGTGCCGAAAACATTGGTTTGAATAAAACTCATGGGGTTGGAAATGGAGCGATCCACATGCGATTCGGCAGCGAGGTGAATAACCCCGTCGAAGCGGTAGGTTTCAAACAGCTCGTCCAACAGCGCCTCGTCGTTGATGTCGCCTTTCACAAACGTGTAGTTGGGCGCCTGCTCCACATCGTGCAGGTTTTCTAAGTTGCCGGCATAGGTGAGCAGGTCGAGATTGACGATGCGATATTGCGGGTATTTATTCACAAAGCGGCGCACCAGATGGGAGCCGATGAACCCGGCGCCGCCGGTGATAAGCAGGGTGGAGGAGAAAGCCATGTCGCTCATTTTTGTATTAATCAACGGAAACGACCGTTTTGAAGTATTCGTAAGTGCGAACCAAACCCTCGGCGCGCGCTACCTTGGGCGCCCAACCTAACAATTCGGTTGCTTTGGTCACATCGGGCTGCCGTATTTTGGGGTCGTCCACGGGCAGTGGTTTGTAGGCAATGTGCGCTTTGGGATTTTGTACCAAATCGAGGATTTCGCGCGCAAATTCGAGGATAGTGGTTTCATCGGGGTTGCCGATGTTGACCGGGTGGTGGTAGTCGCTCAGCAAGAGCCGGTAAATGCCTTCCACCAAATCATCCACATAACAAAAGGAGCGGGTTTGCGAGCCGTCGCCGAAAACGGTCAGTCCTTCGCCCCGGATGGCTTGCGAAAAAAAGGCGGGCAATACACGGCCGTCTTCCACCCGCATGCGCGGTCCGTAAGTGTTGAAAATGCGCACAATGCGGGTGTCCACCGCATGAAAAGTGTGATACGCCATCGTAATGGCTTCCAAAAATCGCTTGGCTTCGTCATACACGCCGCGCGGACCTACGGGGTTCACATTGCCCCAGTACCCCTCTGATTGCGGATGTTCCAGCGGGTCGCCATACACCTCGGAAGTAGAAGCCACGAGGATGCGCGCGTTTTTGGCTTTCGCCAAACCGAGCAGATTGTGCGTGCCCAAAGCGCCCACTTTAAGCGTTTGAATGGGCATTTTGAGATAATCAATCGGGCTGGCAGGGGAGGCGAAGTGCAGGATGTAATCCAACTCGCCGGGAACGTGGACGAACTTGGTCACATCGTGGAAGTAAAACTCGAACTCCTTGAGCGGAAAAAGGTGCGCGATATTGTCCATACTACCCGTCAGCAGATTGTCCATTCCGATGACGTGGTAGCCTTCGCGGATGAAGCGGTCCGTCAGGTGGGATCCCAGAAATCCGGCAGCGCCGGTGATGAGTACTCTTTTCACAGTGGGTTGATTTGCGGCAAAGATAGCACGTTCCGTGAAAACGCTGCTTCGCATTGCTGAGACGCTGAGGCGCACCCTTGTGTATTGAAAACCTGCCTGCCGGCATGGCAGGCAGGTCATTTCAAAAAAAGAAGGGTGCAATAACAAATACTCAACGCACAATGACCGACTTCCCGCCGCCCAACCGCAGACCGTCCGGGGAAACCAACTCGTAAAAATACACCCCCGCCGCCAAACCGCTCACATCCAACTCCTGCCGGATGCGGCCGCCCACTACCTGCGCCGACTGCTGCCACACCGTACGCCCCAAAGCGTCGCGCAACTTGATGCCGGCCTCAGAGGCGGCAATGCCCTCCGCCATCAAGGTAGCGGCACACCGGGCGGCAAAAGGATTGGGCCACACTTCCACCCGCAGGCCACTGCCCGCCGCCGCGCGCTGCGCTGCTCACCAACACCTGCACCTCCCGGCACAACGTATCCGCCCCGCGCGGATTGCTCACGGTGAGACATACATTGTAGGTACCCTCTGCCGCATAGCTATGCACCGGGTTGGGCACGGTGTCCGTAGCTCCATCACCGAAGCTCCAATGCCAGGTGCGGATGTCGTGGTAGCTGGCATCGTGGAAGCCTACTTCCAAGCCTAACGGCTCATGCTGCCACTCCGCCACCGGCGGCTGCCGCTATTTAATGATCGCGACCCGTGCAGCGAGCGTTTCCCCTCCGCCTATCCTGATCTGAAGGACATACATGCCCGATTCAAGATTTTCTGTGGAAAGGCTGAGGATTTGCCCTCCACCGCTAAATATCCGGCGCTCCACCTGCCTACCTTCCATTGACCACACACATACTTCCACATCCCCATTCGGTACTTCGGAAAAGGTAAGATGCAATACCTCCCTTGCAGGGTTGGGAAACACGCTCGGCATCTCATGCGGCCTTTGCTCGCTTGCACTTACCGGGGCGCAGGCCGTCTCCACTTCCGCTACGGAATTGCACCCACCCAGATTGCTGTGTATGGTGACCGTCCCCTGTGGGTCGTTGAGGTAATTGCAAATGCCCTGGGCAGCGCATTCGGACAGGGATGGATTGTGGCGTATGGTCAAGCGTCCGCCGAGGTATTGAAGGTTTTCAAAAGCATGAAGCGAGGACAGGGCGGCATTTCCCTCGATATGGAGGAACCCGCCGATGCTGAGCAGATTGTCCAAGCCGGAAAGATTGCCGGACAAATGATTGTAGCCGATGTGAATGCTTGCCCCGACCTGCTGAAGAGACTCCAGCCCCTGAAGGGATGCCAGCACTGGATTATCAGTGATGGTCAGAGAACCCGACACTGCGCTCAGATTGTCTAAGCCTTGCAGGTTTTGCAGGGCGGCATTGCCGGATACTACTACATGGGCGGCTGCAGCCAGATTTTCTAAGCCGCTGAGCATGGGCAGTTGAGGATTGGCCAGCACGGCCAACCCCTGGGGAAGCTCCACAATCTGATCCATGCCGGACAGCGAAGCCAGGCTTGTATTGCCCGACACAATCAGCCCGCCGAGCGCGTTTAGCTGCGACGCCCCTTCCAGCGTGAGCAGCCCCGCATTGTCTGAGATGCTGAGGTTGCCCTGTACCGACAGCAGGCTATCTAAGCCGGTAAGGTCGGATAGCAAGGCATTGTTGCGAATGCTCATACTGCCCCCCACGGTGCGCAGGCGCTCCAAGCCATTAAGGTCGGTAAGCGAGGTATTGTGGCTGATTTCCAGCAGATTGCCTACCGACTGGAGTTGTTCTAACCCATACAGATCAGGCAGGCTGTTGTTGCGGGTGATGATCAGGTCGCCGCCGATGGTTTGAAGGCCGGACAGGGCGCTGATGTCCGTCAGGGCAGGGTTGTTGTTGAGTTGCAGGTTGCGCCCCATATGCTCCAAAGCCCAGTTCCCGCCGAGGTCTTGCAACGCATCATTGCCGAGGATGTTGATGTCTAAGCCCACATGCGTCAGGTTTTCCAAGCCATGCAGGCTCAGCAGGGCATCATTATTGAGCAGATGCACATCGCCTGCCACGCTGTTCAAGCTGCTCAGGCCGCTGATGCTGGACAGCGCCGGGTTGTCCCATATTTCAAGGCTGTTGCCTACGGTGGTCAGGCCCTGTAGGCCGTCAAGGTTGGTCAAAGAGGGGTTTGCATGAATTCGAACATGAATACCAACCGACTGTATTTGATCCAAGCCATGCAGATTGGTGAGCATGGGACAATCAAACACCGTTAACCCTCTGGCATTAATGGCCGTAATGTTGGACAGCCCTGCTAAGGAAACTATATCTGCTCCTTGGATATTTAGAGCAACATTAAGCACCGTGCAGTTTGGATACTGTATGGGGAAATTATCAATGGCTGCCTGGGAGTTCAGAAATACAGCGCCCGGGCCGGGGCACTGCGCAATGGCCATGCCGGAACAGGCGTATATTCCGAGGCAAAACAGGATCCATTTTTTCATAGCCGGATACTTTTATTGGATGACAATTTTCCCTTGCGCATACACGGCCGTGCCGGTTTCTATGCGGTAGAAATATACACCAAGGGGGAGATTGCCGGGTGCGGACAGACGCAGCGGCATCCCTTCGGCTGGATACAGGGTTTCCCGATGTATTTTTCGCCCCAGCACATCCTGCATTACCAGGATGCTGTTGGGAAGTATTCCCCTTCCGCTTATCGTCAGGCTTTGCCCTGCCGCCAAGGGATTGGGCCATACCCGCACCGCTGGTTGAGCGGAGTCGAAACCAGCACTGCTCAGCAGCACCTGTACCTCCCGGCACAGCGTATCCGTGCCGCGTGGGTTGCTCACGCTGAGGCACACGTTGTATGTACCCTCTGCCACATAGCTATGCACTGGATTGGGCACCGTGTCCGTGGCCCCATCACCGAAACTCCAGTGCCAGGCGCGGATGTCGTGAAAACTGGCATCTTGGAAGGCCACCTCCATGCCCAACGGCTCATGTGCCCACTCCGCTACCGGCGGCTGCCGCAGGGTGTCGCAGGGGCTGCCCTCCAGGTGGTGCAGGCGGTAGTTGGGGAAGTTGGGAAGGGAGAAGGGATTGTAAGTTGGCAATTGTACACAATGCTGACATACATCGCAAAGCATACCGGGCAGGTCGGGGTTATTGATGACGTGCAGCACATCAACGCCATTGGTGCAATTGATGTAGATTTTGCCGTCGGGCGCCAGTTGAGGATAATAGAACCGCGTCGAAAAAGGAGAATTATAACCGTCGTACACTGCCACGGTATCTTTGGTGGCGGCAATGTCATCCGCCCAAAGGTCGAATTGAAAGATATATTTGGCTGTCAGGATGTATAAATAACGGGAATTAGGAGAAATTGCCGCCCCTCCAAAAGAAATTTCATCGGCTAATAAATTGACAATCCTTTGATTGCTCAGCATTCCACTACAGCGGTCGAAATCATAAATATAAACAAAGTATCCCAACTCCCTGCTTCTCGGCGTGTAGTGTACATACGTTGAACCATCGGGAGAAAAGACCGCCTGCCCTGCGCCGGAGTAAACATTGCTGTCCACCTCCTGTGGCGCCTGCAAGGCGATGCCCTTGTCGTCAATCAATATCCTATAATATAGGTTGGTATCATACTTCTGCATAAGCGACCACCAATCCCTGCCGTTGGCGTGACGTACTGCCGTAATCTTGCCCGCTTCTATGGTATCCACGATCAACGGAATATTTTTTTCCACTACCCTCCCGATGTGGTTATTCAGTCTTTGATCAATAATGGAATGATACAGACGAAGGTTGTAAGAGCTGGGAGAAACCAAACCACTCCATTCCCTGTATGCATGCAACAAGATAAACAAGCTGTCCCGCCCGGGGTAAGGCAAAAACATGGCGCCCTGTTCAATCGGCAGACCGTCGTTTGCAAATTCACTGGTGTATTGACCTGGATTCAGCCCGCCTCCGTTTTCTAGTTGCTCATGATTAAAACCGGCAATAAACACCCCATTAGTATAGAATAATAAATTCCCCGCCGCATCGCAAATACTGGCGTTTAATCGAAAATGATTCATGTTGTTTGACACATAATAAATGTCAACCGGATCAAAATTAAAATCCAACACATTCGCATCTCCTCCGGGTATGAATTGATTATTATCCCTACCCATTACCCACACATAATCGTGTTTTTGGGCAAAAGCGCCTATAGCAAGAACAAGCAGAAGGCTTGTGCTTATGCAGTACCTTTTCATCCTGTTGCAGGTTTATACCGGTATCGGGCGGCCTGCCCGATACCGGTGTATGTGAATTAATTTGAAATGATGATTTTCTGAACGGCAGCAATCCCTTTAGAAGACTGGAACGCACCAATATAAACCCCCGGCGCCATGTCCTGTACATTCAGACTGTAGTCCGTTGTTCCGGCGCCAAGCCGGATTACAGATACGGCTCGCCCATGTATGTCCATGAGCATAAAGGAAATCTCCTCCGGCAATGCCTGGCTGAACCGGATGTTCAGGATGCTTTGTGCCGGATTGGGGAAGAGCCTTACCTCAAGCCGGTCTGTTGGTTCATCTCCGTCCCACTCAAGCAATTCTTCCAAACGCATCGCCTGCGCAGCTTGTTCCTCCTGCTGCAACAGTTGCGGCAGGCTATCTCTTCCGCACAAGTAGTAGTCATCAAAATAGGAATCCGGTTCTATGAGGCGATACAGGCTGCGCGCAGCATATACTGCATCTCCGCCGACCCAAGGGCACTGCGATGCCATGGAATGCAGGGCTTTTTCCTGAAGGGAAGTGAACGCGCCGGCTTCCTTCATACTCCGGTCTATGAAGATGGCGCTTACCGCCTTTTCATTACTTTCGTACAGCTTTTGTATGCTTATGGAGTCATTGGCGACGAGGAGAGAGTCTGCAATTTCACTCCGGTCGCTGAGCAGTAGGGCATACAGGCTGTCTTGCAGAGCGGCGGCTTGCGCAATTTGGGCAGCGAGGCTGTCCAAGAGCAAAAGCAGGTTGATGCTGTCTGTACCGCTTGCTGTAAGCAGCGCCGTGCCGGCGGCGGCCACGCTGTCCATGAGAAGCCACAAAGCATTCCTGCCATCGTTGTGCTGAAGCAGGCGCAGCGAATCGGCATAAAAGCCGGCATCCATATCCCGGTGCAGTGTATAAAATTTGCCGACGGGACCTGTTTCCCTGTCCTCTTCAAAGTCAGCGTACTGATTCACACCCACACCGAAACTGCCGCTTTGCCGCATTTTTCGGTACAGGTCTTTTTCGGCCATCCAGCGCAAGACCGGGTGCGGAATGCCGCCCGACGCCACAAGCATATCCATGTCTTCGGGGGCAAATTCCTGACTCAGGCCGGGCAAGCAGGCAAACTCCTCGGTGGGACAGAGGTAGGTACTGCCTGGCACGTCTTCAAACCATTCATCATCAGGTACAGGGTTAGGAGGCATCAAAAAGCCTCCATCTTGGGTATTTACAAAAAACTTTGCAGCATTTACGTCATTTTGATTTATGTAATCAAACCTTGCACCATGGCTGCTGAAAGTCCCGTTCCAGATATTGCCCTTGTGCGCTTGTTGGTTGAAGAGGGCCAGGTCAAGGTGCAGGCCGATGTTATTGTTATCCATGGTATTCCGTAAGAGCCGACACTTTTGCGATGACCTGTCCGTCACCGCACAATTCGTGATAAATAGTTTCCTGATTGTCGGAGCTTGCCCCCGAAGCCGTTACTGCATTGGTGGAGAGCACGACGGTGTCTGGCAGGCAGTCGTCGTAGCTCGCACTCGCGTAGCCGGAACCCAATAAAGAATCCTGCCAGGGAGAGCAAAACACATCGGAACTGCCCGACGCGACGGAAAAAGCAACGCTACTCATGGCGTTTGCGTGTGCGTCTTGTTGGTGTGTGTGTGTGTGTGTGTGTGTAAGTCGTTCATTTCCAAATGAATGAACAAGAGTCATGGCGCCCGCAGTAAATGCAGCGCCTGCTACGAGGAGTAGCAAAATTTTGCGCAAAAAAGTTAAATGTGTCATAAGGTCTATGGTTTTAAGAAATGACGAAAGCGGTACGAGGTCTGCCGCAGCAGGGGTGTGTTTTTCACAGTGGTATGGCAAATGTAAAAAAATGCCCGGGAAAATGGGAGGGGGGAGGCGTGTTAAAGTTTTGGGGTAATTGAGAGATATTGCACATTGGGCATTTTTCAAAATGCTCACTGCGCAATTTTCGGAGCATTCGCTCTTGCCTTGACTTGCGCATATCCCGATTTGCTCGTATGTTCGCGCTGTGAATAAAAACCGGACGCGCAATACCCAATTTTCTCCGATGTTCGCGTTGTTTACCATGATGATTTACACCGCATTGGATCTACTCAAAAACAGCATGAGCAGCATTCGCATCGTCTTTGCTTTGGCGCTGCTTTCCGTCACATTCACTGCCAACGGACAGACGGACAGCGTTTTGGTGACGAAAAACTTCAAGTTTCAGGACGGCGTTTACCAGGCATTTTCCGATTTGCAGCGCAACCGACCCACTTGGGCCTGGGACAGTCTGCTCGTGGTGTCGGCTACCAATCCGCAGACTTTTCTCACGCAGGTGGACTACATTCGCCACAAAAACGGCGCCCCCATACATCTGGACAGTATATGGGGCATCGTCATCAGCGGCATTCCCTACGTTCGGTTGCCTCAAGGCGCTACGCCCAAATCGCTGACGGCTTTCGCCGGATTGCGCCTGCGGGGCATTATTTGTTATTATACTTATGAAGATGTAGAGCAGCGCACGGTGGAAGTGAAGGCGTACAACCCGGTGACCGGCGTGCCCTTTCGCAAAGCCACTTTGAAAAAGCAGGAAACCGTAGAGCATCAATACATGTTGCATTTCATCACGGGCGAAACGGTGAAGTTCAATCGCGAAAATGTGGTGGCCTGGATATCGAACGATGAACGGCTCACCGAGGCGGTGGCGGCGCTGCCGGAAGAGGAATTGGAGGAAAAATTGTTTAAGGGGCTGCTCATTTATGTAGATCGCTACCCCGTTTACACGCTAAAGCACTGATCGTTTCATGTGGACCATTTTTGTCAAAGAAATCTCGACGTTTTTCAGCTCCCTCATCGGGTACATGGTGGTAGGGCTGTTTTTGGTGGTGATGGGCCTTATTTTGTTTCTTTGGCCGCAGTCGAGTATCCTCGACGGCAACTACGCCAGCTTGGACCAGTTGTTCGACATCGCGCCCATGATTTTTGCATTCCTCATACCTGCCATCACGATGCGCTCCTTTGCGGAAGAGAACCAAACGGGCACTATTGAACTGCTGGCCACCCGGCCCCTGCGCGATACGCACATCGTGCTGGGCAAATTTCTGGCCTGCCTTGCGCTCGCCGCCATTGCGCTGGCGCCCACGCTGTTGTATTATCTGACGGTGTATCAATTGGGTTCGCCGAAAGGCAACTTAGACGCCGGCGCCATTGCCGGTTCTTACCTCGGCCTTTTGCTGCTGGCTGCCGCGTTTACCGCCATCGGATTGCTGGCCTCGGCGCTGAATAACAATCAGATCGTAGCCTTTCTCATGGCGGCATTCTTGTGTTTCATTTTTCATTGGGGCTTCGACCTCATCAGCAGCCTGCCGGTTTTTGTGGGCCGGGGCGATAATGTGATACAACTACTCGGCATCAATGCCCACTATAATTCCATCAGCCGGGGCGTCATTGACAGCCGCGACATGGTGTATTTCGGCTCCTTAATTCTTGTTTTTCTGGCAGCTACTGCCGCCGCCGTCAACCGGCACAAATGGTAATGGATAACGATTATGGCTCGATTATTTCGCAATAAAGCTCAAACGCTTACCAACCTGGCACTGCTCGTGGTGGCGCTGGTATTGATCAATATATTGGCCAATGCGCGCTTCGGCGACCGGGCGATGTACGGCTATTTGGACCTCACGGAAGAAAAGAAATTCACCCTCACCCAAGGTACGCGCCAACTGCTGCGCAATGTGGACGAAGTGGTGTTTGTGCGCGTATTGCTGGAAGGCGAATTTCCCGCCGGATTCAAGCGCCTGCAAAACTCCACGCGGGATATGCTGGCCAAATTCCGAAGCGAGAACCGCCTCATTGAGTTTGAATTTGACGATCCCGGCGCCGGCACGGCAGAGCAAATCAGCGCCCGCCGCAAACAACTCGCCGAAGACGGTATTCGGCCCATCAACCTCCGGCTTAAAGATCAGCAGGGCACTTCCGAGCGCATTATTTATCCGCACGCCGTATTTTATTACAAAGGCAACACCATTGTTGTCAACTTATTAGAGAATGAAGTGCCCGGCGTACCGCCTGAAATCGTGCTCAATAACTCCATCGGTTTGTTGGAGTACAAATTTGCCAACGCCATCCAAAAACTGCGCGTTACAGCCAAACCCATCCTCGTGTTCAGCACCGGCAACGGAGAGTTGGAACCGCTCGAAACCGCTGATCTGGAAATTTCCCTGCGCCCTTATTACGACACCGGACGGCTCAACTTAGACAGCATGTCGTCGGTACCGCAGGAGGTGGCGGCGCTCATCATCGCCAAACCGCGCTATCCCGTTTCGGAAAAAACCAAGTTCAAAATTGACCAATATGTGATGAACGGCGGCAAGGTGCTGTGGCTGCTCGACGCTTTGCGTGTGGACATTGACAGTCTGCGCACCCGCGATCGCTATCTGGCCGTAGAGTATCAGCTCGGATTGGACGATCTCCTTTTCAAATACGGCGCCCGGCTCAAAAACAACTTGGTGCTCGATTTTCAGTCCACGGGCATACAACTGGTGACCGGCACCTTAGGCAACGCGCCTCAATTTGATTACTTCCGCTACCCGTACCATATCGTAGCCTTGTCGCGCTCCAACCATCCCATCGTGAAGAGCCTCAATGGGGTGAACATGCTCTACGTCGGCAGTATTGATACGGTAAAAACCAAAACACCCGTTGAAAAAACCGTGCTGCTGGAATCTTCCCGGCGCAGCATGTTGCAATTTTCACCCATCACAATGGACTTTGAATTCCTGCGCTACCCCTTGGATTCCAGTAAGTTCAATAAACCCCATCAGCCATTGGCCGTATTGCTGGAAGGCGTATTTCCTTCTCTGTACGAGAACCGGCTCGACGGGGAGATGTTGGATATGCTGGAGCAAATCGGCAAGCCGTTCAAAGCGGAGAGCGCGCCGACCCGCATGATTGTAGTGGCCGATGGCGATGTGGCAAAGAACAAAATCAACATAGAGAAACAATCCTACAGCCCGCTCGGATACAATGAAGTGGATCGCTATTTGTTTGCCAACAAAGACTTCGTAATCAATTCGATAGAGTACCTGCTCGACGATCAGGGCGTAGCCGAAGCGCGCGGGAAAGATGTTCGCCTGCGCATGCTGGACACGGTACAGGCGCAGGAAGAGAAAAACTTTTGGCGCGCAGTCAATATCGGACTGCCGTTGCTGCTGCTGGCAGGCTTTGGGTTTTTGTTTAATTACATCCGCCGGCGGCGGTTTGGGGGAGGGTAGAGAGTATAGGGGATGGAGCAGAGAGCAGAGAGCATAGAGAACCTGTGTGCTCGACGGAAAGCAGTTTTGGCAGATACAACAACGAACAACTTGTAAATACATGAAAAAAACATTTATTCTTTTGGGCTTGGTGCTCGTATTGGGGGGGCTTACCGCCTGGTATTTGTACAGGGGCGATTCAAAAACGACCTTAGCCGGCGCCGACCGGCAATTTGCGGTGCCCAATGCAGACGTAATTCACAAGATTTTTCTGGCCGACCGGGAAGGCGCGCGCGTCACCCTCGAACGGCGCGACGGCTACTGGCTCTACAACGGCAAATGGAAGGCCCGGCCCACGGCCATTAAAAACCTGCTCGACATTATCCGGAATGTGGAAATGAAGTACAAACCCGCTCATGCAGCCATTGACAATATGGTCAACAGCATCATTGCAGAGGGGATCAAAGTAGAACTCTACGACAGCCGCAACCGCATCATCAAAACGTACTATGTAGGCGGCGCAAACGCCGACGAAACAGGCACTTACATGATACTGGACGGCGCCAAGCAACCGTATGTAACCTACCTGCCCGGCTGGACCGGCAACATCCGCCAAAGATATTCCCTGACCGGCGACGACTGGCGCGATCGCTCCGTATTTGCCTACAACCCCGATCGCATTCAGTCCGTTTCGGTGGAATATCCCAAACAGCAAAACAAGAGTTTCGTATTGACAAGGAATGGAAAAACGTTCAACGTTGCGCCGTATTACAGACTCACCGATCCCATCAACAAGCCTTACAAAGAGCGCAGCGCCGAAACCTACCTCACCGGTTTTGAGAGCCTTGGCGCCGAAAATTTTCTCAATGAATATACGCATCGGGACTCCATTACCCGGCTCGTTCCTTTCGTGGTGGTGAAGGTGACCGACACAGACGGGGAAGCGACAGAGGCGCGGTTCTTTCCCGTTTTCAACGATGAGCTTTATCAGGACCCCACTACAGGCGAGTATTCCGACAGCCCGCTCGTGGAGCGGTATCATGTGGATATGAGCACGGGCGATTTTGTGCTGGTACAAGACCGGGTATTTAAAAAGATTTTTTGGGCGTACGATTTTTTCTTTGAACAATGAGCCGCATCACATCATCTCTTCTGCTGGTGGTACTGGGGCTTACGCTCTGCGCCACCGTGCCGTCTTCCGAGCGTTGGGGCTTTTTTGGGCATCGGCGCATCAATCGCCTGGCGGTTTTTACACTGCCGACCAATATGATCGGTTTCTACAAGAAACACATCGAGTACATCACCGAGCACTCCGTTGACCCCGACAAGCGCCGCTATGCTACCAAACACGAAGCGGTGCGCCACTACATAGACATTGATATGTGGGGCAAATATCCCTTCAACGAAGTACCCCGCGACTGGGTGGATGCCCTGGCCAAATACACCGATATATATGTGGTCAACACGCGCAACGACACCGTGCGCATTGCCGGGGAACCGATGATGGAACTCATTGAAGGGCAGTGGACCTACAAAGCCGGCGTTCGCCTGCCGCGCGTTGCCGCAAAACCGCCCGCTGAAAGAGACTACCGCAGCTTTTTCTACAGCTCCGTCCTGTCTCAATATTATGAAGACGACTGGATGCTGCCCTGCGACACGCTGAGCCGGTTGTTTCAGTTGCCCGACGGATATTGCGTGTCGGCTTTCGCCATGGATCGCTTTTCCGAGCACGGCATCCTTCCGTACCATTTGCTCGTGATGCAACGGCGGCTCACGGAAGCTTTCCGGCAAGGAAGCCTCACGGCCATTTTGCGCCTTTCGGCAGAAATAGGGCACTACATCGGCGATGCCACCGTGCCGCTGCACACCACGGTGAACTACAACGGCCAACTCACCAATCAGGTAGGCATTCATGCCTTCTGGGAGAGCCGTCTGCCGGAGTTGTTTGCCGATAAGGATTATGACTTCTTTGTGGGCAAAGCTGAATACATTGCAAAGCCAAAAGACTTTTTCTGGAAATTAGTGCTCGACAGTCACCTCATGCTCGACAGCGTACTGGCCGTGGAAAAAGACCTGAGCCGCATGTTTCCACCCGATCGCCAATATTGCTACGAAGAGCGCCTGGATGTATTGGTGCGCACCCAATGCCGCGAGTACGCCGAAGCCTACCACAAACGCCTGGACGGGCAGGTAGAACAACGCATGCGCGACGCCGTACATGCCATCGGCAGCGCCTGGCTCACCGCATGGATAGATGCCGGCCAACCCGACCTCTCCAAACTCGGCGAGGATAAGCTGGCTCAAAAAGAAAAACAGGAGTTGGAGGAGTTAGAAAACGCTTTGAAAAAAAAGGAGCGGAAGGGTAGGGAGCATGAGTGATGCTTCACCCCTTCTCAAATCTACCTTTTTCCTTATCCCATTTCAACAGTAATTCCTTGCGCTTCACCTGCCGAAACAGCCCGCAGTAATCCGAATATTCGTTCTCATCGCCCCGGCAATAGATGTATTCCAGACCGGTATAGACATGCGCCTTGACGGAAGTGCCGTAGCGGGGCAGTTCGAGGGTGACGGGGAGCAATTTCTCTACAATGGCTTCTTCCTCCGCATTGTCATCAGGCAGAAAATCAAAACCGGATACCGAAGGCATGGTGTGTTTGGTCCAATCCAGCTGTTTGGGGTCTTCCGGCCGCAGAAAGTAGTAGCTGTGCTGAATGCCGGCGCCGTCGAAAAAGGTGTGGGTAATGCCGATGACCGGTTCGTCTTTCGCGGTTCGGAACAGCACCACCCGGTAGGTCCAATCGCCGCCGCCGGTGCCGGAGTCCACGATTTCAATGAATCCGTTTTTCAGGTCCACCACGGCTTCGAAGGGTTCTTCTGTGCTGTTGGCGCGCGTCATCCACTTGCCGCCGTTTTCTTTTAGCGGATACGGGGGAGCGTGCGGCGGTTTGAGTTGGCGGTAGTAATGCAGTACATCGCGGCGTTCGGGGGCGACGTAGGCTTCCGGTTGCGGCGCGGCCCCTTCTTCTAATGCGGCAGGAGTTCCTGTCGGGCTGCCGGTCTCTGATGAAGCAGCCGTATTGGCCGAATTGCCGCAGGCGAAAAGCAAAAAAAACAGCAGTACAGAAATGGTTCGCATGGCGGGAAGGATGTTAAAGGTTTTCATTTGAGTTCTACGATCATCTCCACTTCCACAGCAATATCCAGCGGAAGCGAAACCATGCCTACGGCGGAGCGCGCGTGTTTGCCTTTGTCGCCGAATACGGCTACCATGAGATCAGAGAAGCCGTTCATCACCTGCGGGTGCTGCGTAAAGTCCGGCCCGGCATTCACCATGCCCAGCACTTTTACCACCCGTTTCACTTTGCGCAGGTCGCCGATTTCCGCTTTGAGCGCCGCCAATTGATTGATGCCTACCAAGCGGGCGGCTTCGTAGCCTTCCTGCACACTGAGGTCGCGGCCCACTTTGCCGGTGATGTAGGCGCCGTCGGGTTGGCGCGGCCCTTTGCCGGCTAAAAAAATCAATTTGCCCGTGCGCACGGCATTCACATAGTTGGCCACCGGCGCAGCCACGTCCGGCAGCACGATGCCCAATTCGCGCATACGAGCTTCCGGGTCATTCCTGGTATTGGAAGCCTTCTGAGCCGTGCCGCAGTTCCACAGACACAGCAAGAAAATGGGAATAAACGCGAGTTGTTTCATGGTGATTTTTTGTTTGGTGAAAAAGATTTCCTGTTTACCTGCGAGAAATATAATCCAGTGTCAAATTGCACAAGGTTCTCACCCCCAACAACATACCCGATTCGTCAATAACAAAGTCGGGCGTGTGGTGCGGTGCGGCAGTGGCGGGGTCCTGTCCCGGCTTCATGCCGCCAACAAACAAAAACAAGCCGGGCACCTCGCGCGCGAAAAAGGAAAAATCTTCCGCGCCGGTGATGGCCCTGCTGAGGATGATGTTTTCCCGGCCTGCGGTGGCAATGATGATGGGCAGCATCTCGTCCGTGAGTTTGGGATCGTTGTAAGTGACGGGCACATATTTGAATATTTCCACCTCAGCGGTAGCGCCCATGCTCTCTGCAATGTTGGTGGCCGTACGGTGGATGTCGGCGTGCAGCTTGGCCTGCATGTCTTTGTCCAAAGTACGGATGGTACCTTCCATTTCCACTTCCTCCGGGATGATGTTGTTGCGAACGCCGCCCTGAATTCTGCCGACACTGATGACGGCCGCTTCTTTAGTGAGTTCTGTTTGCCTGCTCACGATGAATTGCAGCCCCTGAATAATTTGCGCGGCCACAATCACCGGGTCAACGCCCGTCCAGGGAGTAGAGCCGTGCGTTTGTTTGCCTTTCACCGTGATGACGAAGCGGTCGGCAGCGGCAAGCGCGCCGCCCGGCTTGTAGCGGATGGAGCCTGCTTCGGTGGCCGAGTTGATGTGCAATCCGAAAATGACATCCACTTTGTTGTTTTTCAAAACGCCTTCCTCCACCATCATTTTAGCGCCGCCGTTTTCGCCGGGAGGCGCACCTTCCTCTGCCGGCTGGAAGATGAACACCACCGTTCCTTTGAGTTGGTCCTTCATTTGCGTAAGCACCCTGGCGGCGCCCATGAGCATGGCCACATGTGTGTCGTGGCCGCAGGCGTGCATCACACCCACGTTTTGCCCCTGATAAGTGCTTTTTTCTTTGGACGCAAAAGGCAGGTCCACGCGCTCTACCACGGGCAGCCCGTCCATGTCGGCACGGAGCGCCACCACCGGGCCGGGCTTGCCGGTTCGCAATATGCCGACTACGCCGGTGTGGGCCACGCCGGTTTGCACTTCCAGATCAAGCGTGCGGAGGTATTGGGCGATGTATTCAGCGGTTTTGAACTCCCGGTTCGACAGCTCCGGGTATTGGTGCAAATGCCGCCGCCACTCAATCACCTTGGGTTCTACGGCTTTCGCCAAATCGTCCACTTGTGCAGAGAAGTGGTACTGCGCGTGTGCAATGGGCAGTACTGCCGGCGCAATTGCGAAAAGCAAAATAAAGAGGGTGTTCTTTTTCATAATCACTTTTGCTTGAGTTGAGCGTAATTGCTGTAAAAATGCGGGATGGTCTCAATGCCTTTATAAAAATTGAACACGCCGTAGTGCTCGTTGGGGGAGTGGATGGCGTCCGAATTGAGACCGAAACCCATGAGTACCGATTTCACCCCCAACACCTGTTCAAACAGCGCCACGATGGGAATACTGCCGCCTTCGCGCATGGGAATGGGCGCTTTTCCAAAGGTCGTTTCCATGGCATTGTGAGCTGCTTTGTACTCCGGCGTGTCGGTGGGCGTCACTACGGGAAAACCGCCGTGATGGGGTCTTACCTCCACCTTCACCGAAACCGGCGCAATGCTTTTGAAATGGCGGGCAAAGAGTTCGGTTATTTTTTCGGGATGCTGATGCGGCACGAGGCGCATGCTTATTTTGGCGAAAGCCTTACCCGGCAGTACCGTTTTGGCGCCTTCGCCGATGTAGCCGCCCCAGATACCGTTGACGTCGAGCGTAGGCCGTATGGAAACGCGCTCGTGGGTGGTAAAGCCGGCTTCGCCCTGCACATCGGCTATGTCTAAGGCTTTTTTGTAGGCCGCGTCGTTGTGCGGCGCTTTGGCCATTTCGGCGCGATCGGCAGTGCTGACTTCTTCCACGTCATCGTAAAATCCGGGTATCGTGATATGCCGGTTTTCGTCGTGCAGGGAGGAGATCATATCGCATAGCACGTTGACCGGATTGGCCACCGCGCCGCCGTAGATACCGGAGTGCAGGTCGCGGTTGGGGCCGGTCACTTCCACTTCCACATAGCTCAGACCGCGCAGCCCCACGGTGATGGAGGGCACGTCGTTGGCGATGATGCCCGTATCGGATATGAGCACTACGTCGCAACGCAGTTTTTCCCGGTTTTCTTCACAATATTTGCCGAGGTTGACGGAGCCGACCTCTTCTTCGCCTTCAATCATGAATTTCACGTTGCAAGGCAGGGCATCGCAGGCCAGCATGGATTCAAACGCTTTGACGTGCATATACACCTGCCCTTTGTCGTCGCAGGAACCCCGTGCGAAAATGGCGCCCTGCGGATGCAATTCAGTTTTTTTAATAACCGGTTCAAACGGCCCTGAATGCCACAGGTCTATCGGATCGGCGGGTTGCACATCGTAGTGGCCGTAAACCAAAACGGTGGGGGCATGGTCGCCGATGATTTTTTCGCCATACACAATGGGGTGGCCGGCGGTAGGGGATACTTCCACCTTGTCGGCGCCGGCGGCGCGCAGTTTGTCGGCCACAGCCTCTGCCATGCGTTGCACGTCGCCTTTGTATTGCGGGTCGGCACTGATGGAGGGAATGCGCAGCCAGTCGAGCAGTTCCTCTAAGAAACGCTCTTTGTTTTTCGAGATATAATCCTGTACTTGTTGCATATTATGTTGCTGTTTAATGTTTTACGATTTTTCAGGAAAAGTGTTCGTGAAGGAGTTTGCGCAGTTCCTCTTCTTTGAGTTTTCGGCGCAGGTTGCCTTCTAAGGCAAAAGAAATGTTGCCGGTTTCTTCCGACACGACGAATGCAACCACATTGGCTTTCTCGGTAATGCCTACGGCGGCCCGGTGTCGGAGGCCGAGGCTTTTGGGCAGGTCGGTTTTTTCCGACAAGGGCAACACGCAACTGGCTAAATGTATTTTACCCGAGCTGATGATGACGGCGCCATCGTGCAGGGGGCTTTCTTTTTGAAAAATGCTTTCCAACAGCACCTCGCTCAGTTCTGCATCCAGCACAACGCCCTGATTGGCAAGGCCGTCTAACCGCACATTGCCGGCCAGTACGATGAGCGCGCCGGTTTTTCGACTGCTCATGCGCAGCATCGCTCCGGCCAATGCATCCACTTGTTTTTCCTTTTTGTGCGATTGGGGAAAATTGGAATCTATCAAAGTACCCAAAATGCGCGCCTGTCGTTTGAAAGCGGTATTGCCCAAAAAAAGCAAAATGCGCCGTATTTCCTGTTGGAAAATGATGACCAAAATAATAACGCCTACGTTGACAAATTGATCCAACACGGCGGACAGCAGATCCATGTTGAGGCGATCCACCAACCACCATACCACATACAACAGCAGCAGTCCTGCGAAGATGGTATAGGCGATGGTACCCCGTAGTAGCTTGTATAATTGGTAAATGAGAAAACCCACGATCAGGATGTCGAGCACATCCCAAATCCGTATCGGCAGAAAGCCTATTTTGGCGGCAAAGAGTATTTGGTCAGGCGAAAGCAATGATTCTCGGTTTGTGCAAAAATCCTTTTTTGGATTGGCGGCTACAAAAAAAGTAAAAAATACGGCACGAGAGCGCTGAATTCAATAAATTTGCATACTTTCCTACAACAAACCGATGCTTCAGATGAAAAAAAGCCTCTACTTACTCCCCGCGCTCATTTTTAGCTTAGGTGTTTTGCCGCTCTCAGCTCAGGAAGTTCGCGTGAATGAAAAAGGAGAAAAGATCATTGTGTACCCCGACGGCACTTGGCAGTATTTCACCATTTTCGGTGGATCAAAAGATGTGCTGTTCGACAAACAGGATGCCAAAGTAAATGATCCTGAACCGGACTTTGGCGTGCAATACCCTGTTTTTCAGGGCGAAATTGCTCCGTTAGACCTCGCTTTCTCTATCCCGGAAGAGTATGCCCGCCGCATTGCCATTCGCAAAGCCCAACTCGCCGCTGAAGCCAAAATGGTGGCCGATAAACGAGCGGTGGAAGCCCAGGCCCAGCGGCAAAAGTTAGAAGAGGAGATGAAGTCGCTGCAAGCAGATGAAAAAACCGATTCGGATGCCTTGCGCCGGCTCGTTTTCCGGCTGAATGCTGCCCGGAAAACGGAGAATGAATCGCAAATGGAGTTAATGCAGGCCGATAAAGCCGTTGCGTCGGCAGAGGTGCTCACCCAAAAGGGCGTGTACCTCAAACAACTTCGCGCCGCTACCCGCAAAGAGTCTAAGCTACAGCGCAGCGCATCGGCTACTACGGTTTTGCAATCGTCCGACTTTATCGCAGGTCTCGCTTTTGCCGACAATGCCTTTATGCTGCCGGAAGAAACCCTGGAAAATTTGCGCGCCGCGCCCACACCGGGATGCCGATTGGCTTATGAAGGCATGGACAAAGACATGAATCAGTTTCGGCGCGACGTACAGAAGCAAACGCTCTTTACGCATACCGATGAGCGGCTGCGCCTCTTCCTCAAAGACAAAGAATACCTCCGCTGCGAAGGATACACCACATCCATCGGAGGCTATCGCTTCATCACCCTGCAATTTACGTTCGCCTATCCCAATGCGCGCGAAGCTTATGGGTTCATAGAAAAAGGCAGTATCCTCACCGTCAAGCTGCTGGACGGCTCCTTCGTCAATCTCCGCTCCGGCAAAATGGACAAAGGCAGCTACGACACCATCACCAACCTGCTCACTTACAGCGTACACTATCCCATTGACCGTACTCAAATGAGCCTGTTGCGCAACAGCGAAGTGGACAGCGTGCTGGTATTCTGGAGCAGCGGATACGAGGAGTATGAGGTATTTGAAGTGGACTTTTTTATCAATCAATTAGCCTGTTTGGAAAAATGACCGATACTGAATTATTGACCCAAGAACAAGACCTCCGCGGCGTGCAAATGTTGGGGCTGCAATTACCTACCGACCCCCGTTGGGTCAATCTCGCAGAAATGGACCTGGAAGAAATCCTGACCGATCACGCCTATTGCGAACAGAAAGCCGCTACCGCCTGCATCTCGCTTATACAACAATACCCCGACAAGACAGAAATGGTGAAAAGTATTGCACCCATTGTCACGGAAGAATGGGGGCATTTTCGGGCCGTACTGGCGGAAATGGAGAAACGCGGGCTGCAATTGGGCCGGCAACGCAAAGACGAATATGTAAATGAATTGCTCAAATTTCAGAAAAAAGGCGGTAGCCGCGAGGATGCGCTGTTGGAGAAACTACTCGTGTGCGCCCTCATAGAAGCGCGCAGTTGCGAGCGATTCCGCCTCTTGTCGCTCTATATCAGCGACCCGGCCCTGCGCGATTTTTACCACCGCTTCATGGTGTCTGAAGCCGGGCACTACCGGCTGTTCATAGATTTGGCGAAAGCCTATTCCGGCGAAGAAAAAGTAAAATCCCGCTGGCAGGAATACCTCGCCCGTGAAGCCGAAATCATGCAGGAATTAGAGCTGCGGGGAGATCGGATGCATTAATAGCTTCGACCACGCAGGGCGTGGTTCGAGCTTCATCGCGCAGGACTCGCAGCTTTCCAAGTTCCAACCCAAGCCATCAATTGATCTTCACAAACTGGAAATCCTGGAATTGCAGCATGTTGAGATATTTGTTCTCAAACTGCCGGAACAAAGGAATTTCCCGGTTGGCTGAGCCGCTCACGGGCAAGCCCTTCACCTCAAATCGGGTGTGAAGGCCCTGATTAGGATCTTCCCGCAGGGAGTATTGAAAACGGGTGCCGTATTTTTTCAGCATCCGGCAGAAGTAGAGCGTAGCATCATATCCAAGATAAGATTCCTCCGCCGGTATGGCCCCGAAGCGTTGGAAATAATTGCGTTGGAAATCCTGCACCGGCCATTGTTCCCGGTCAACGTGATGACTGGCCGTGAGGTGTAGCCGGAGGTTTTGGTAAAGCGCATAATCAATCCGCTCGTATTCTATCCACTGCGGCATACCGTAAACAGTGAATTCCGAATAGCCGGCAAGCGCGGTAGATAGCTGCTGCAACAGCGCATTGATGAAGCTCTCGCTCGACCAGGACGGTACGATAATGGCCAACGTATCTTTGTTTTGAATGAGCGGTTGTACGTTGATGCGAAAATTGCCGGCATCGCCCTCGTCGGCAATGACAAATTCGCGGAGCGAGGTCGTGTCGCGCGAAAAAGAAGCCGCCTGCATCCGCTTATGGGCATCCTGAAAATATTTCAGCCGTTCCAATTCCACATCTCTGCCCCGGCACACCAATACGATTTGATCGGGGCGGTAGTTTTTTCTCGCACTTTCCAGTATTGCTTCGCAATGTGTTTGTATAGAGGGGTTTACCTGAATGTAATTCGGGTTGTTGTCCGTCAGGTTTTCGCCGGAAAAATAGGGCGATACCAGAACGGAGCCTTTCTGTTTGGCAAATTCGGCGGCCAGCCGCACGTTCTCCCGGCGGTACGGCCCAATGATAAGGTGGGCGTTGGCCAGGTCGGTATTGCGGCGAATCAGATCAGACATGCCGGCTTCGGTAGCTTTTGTATCCAATACGGAAACATTGAGTTGCACGCCTTCCGCTTTCAATTCGTCCAACGCAATCTTGGCGCCGGAGTAAAAATTCAAGGCCCAGTAGGAATTGGTCGGAATTTGGCCTCCGGCACTGTACCGATCGGTTTGGAACGGCAGGGCCAACACCACATTATAAGATTCCAGGAATTTGGAACCGGTGTTCGGATCGGTTGCCAACGGCTCGGAAACGCCGGTGTTTCCGGGTTCAAAAAATACCCCTGTGGAGGTTATCGGAGGGTAAGTACTCATGGGCACATCCTTCCAGACGACGGTGTCCATCTTTGCGGTGGGGGCTGTATTAATGATCACATAAGTACCGGTTTCTGGGTCAAAAACCCGTCGGCCCTGAATAGGATCGAGTACCTCTTTGTCCTTGCGGGAATCGGAGGGCTGTACCTTTGTGAAAAGATCACAGGAAGAGAGAAACAGAGCCAATGGCAGGAAGAACAACAAAAGGTTGTTACTCCCACTCAATGGTTGACGGCGGCTTGGTACTGATATCATACACTACGCGATTTATGCCTTTTACATTATTAATAATTTCACTGGACACAGCGGCGAGGAAATCGTGCGGGAGCCTGCTCCACTCGGCGGTCATGCCGTCGGAACTGTTCACTGCGCGCAGGGCTACAGCCTGCTCGTAGGTGCGCTCATCGCCCATAACGCCTACCGAGTGTATCGGAAGCAGGATGACGCCCGCCTGCCACACTTTATCGTAGAGGCCCTGTTTTTTGAGCTGCCCCGTGAAGATGGCATCGGCTTCCTGAAGCAATGCCACGCGTTCGGGCGTCACATCGCCGAGTATGCGGATGCCGAGGCCGGGGCCTGGAAACGGATGCCGGTTGAGAATGGCAGCCGGCACGCCCAACTCTTTGCCCACCCGACGCACTTCATCTTTGAAGAGCATGCGCAGCGGCTCCACTATTTTGAGTTTCAGCTTATCGGGCAGGCCGCCCACGTTGTGGTGCGATTTTATGGTAACCGAAGGACCGTGCACCGATACGGATTCAATGACGTCGGGGTAGATGGTGCCCTGACCGAGCCATTGTACCTTTTCGATTTTGCGGGCCTCCTCCTCAAATACTTCTATAAATACCCTGCCGATGATTTTGCGTTTTTCTTCCGGTTCTCGCACGCCGTGAAGCGCATCCCAAAAGCGTTGGCGCGCATCAATGCCGATGACCCGAAGGCCCATGCTTTTATAGGATTCCAACACTTCTTCAAATTCGTTTTTGCGCAGCAGCCCGTTGTCCACAAAAAAGCAGATCAGGGCATCGCCGATGGCGCGGTGCAGCAACTCGGCCGCCACCGTAGAATCTACGCCGCCGGAAAGCCCCATAAGCACATGTTCTTCGCCGATTTTGTTGCGCAATTCCTCTACCGTATGTTCTACAAAATGCGCCGGCGTCCAGTCGCCCCGGCAGCCGGCAATGTCGTAGAGGAAATTTTTGAGCAGTGCGCCGCCGTTGAGGCTGTGCGTCACCTCCGGATGGAACTGAATGCAATACACCGGAGCCGCAAACGCACCTTCTTTAGAGCGAAAAGCGGCTACATCCACGCTCTCGGTAGAAGCCAGCAAGTCAAACTGCTCCGGGATGCGCGTGATGGTATCGCCGTGCGACATCCACACCTGATCGCCTTGTGGAATATCTTTCAGAAAAGCATCCTCGCGGTAGAAGCGGTTGAGATGCGCTTTGCCGTATTCTCGTTTGAGGGAGCGCTGTACCTCGCCTCCGTAATACTGCGCGATGTATTGCGCACCGTAGCAAACGCCTAATACGGGGGTTTTTCCAACTACTTGCGAGATATCTATTTGCAGCGCATTTTCATCGGTAACAGAAAAAGGACTGCCGGAGAGGATCACGCCCTTTACGGAATCATCAATGGCCGGAAAGCGGTTGAAGGGGAATATTTCACAAAAAATATTGAGTTCTCTCACTCGTCTCGCAATGAGTTGAGTGTATTGAGACCCGAAATCCAAGATTAGTATCTTTTCGCTCATAGGCGCAAAGATATACAGAAGTTTGAAGTTTCCTATGCAGTGAGCAGTAGGCAGTAGGCAGTGTGCGGTAAGCAGAGTGCCCGCCTACCGCCACACTGCCTACCGCCTACCGCATCGCATCACTTCAGTATCGTAATATCGCCCCGGATAATTTCTCCTTCGGCGACGTTCAACCTCAAAATGTAGTAATACGTGCCTTGCGGCAGGTCCTGTCCGCTCTGGTTGGTCCCCCTCCAATTGTTGAGGTAGGGGCTTGCCCTGAACACGATATCGTTCCAGCGGTTGAAAATAATCAGTTCGTGGTTCGGGTACAAATCGGGCGTATTGAGCAACTGATCGAAGATGAGTTCGTCGTTCAGCCCGTCGCCGTTGGGCGTGATGGCATTGGGTTGGTTATACTCGATAACTGTTTGCTCAATATTGATCTGTATAAACGCCGTATCGCAGAGGCCGGGGCACTCCGCGTTGCAAATCTCATACCTGATCTGATCCTGTCCGAAAACACCAGGCGCTACACTGTACCGCAGAATGCCGTCCAATAAGGTATCTACCCGACCCAATGTGGGGCCGCTGATGATGGAGACGGAAAAGGCAGTGGCGCCGAACAGCATGTCGTTAGCCAGTATATTGGCAGTGGCTGTGAATTCGCCCGTAGGAATATTGATCAGGTCGTTGCCCGCCTGGGGCGCAGCCTGCACCGTCACGGTGAGGGTGTCGGCACTGTAATTCAGGCATTGCGCGGTGGAGAGCGTCCATATTACGGTGTTGGCCCCCGATTGTAGGTTGTTGGCTTCGGTTTGGCCGGTGGTCGGCGAACTGAAAGTAACGCTGCCGGGGCTGCTCCAAAGGCCCGTGGCGCCGGCCGGCAGGTTGGCGGAGAGCATAATCGGCTCGCCGGCACATGCCTGGAAATTTTCGCCGGCAAAAGCGTCCTCCAATGTGTTTATCACCGTCACGATGACGGTTGCAGTGTCGCGGCAGCCGGTTTGAGTGTCGGTCACAATGAGTTGATAAGTACCCGCCGTGTTGACGATCGGCATAGCAATTGTAGTGCCGTTGATGGGGCCGCCACCGGCAATAGCGCTCCAAAGGAA
This sequence comes from Saprospiraceae bacterium, assembly GCA_019638385.1. Taxonomy (GTDB): domain Bacteria; phylum Bacteroidota; class Bacteroidia; order Chitinophagales; family Saprospiraceae; genus UBA2329. The sequence goes on from JAHBTW010000003.1 coordinate 32,474, forward strand.
GGTGACGCCGCCTGCCGGAGTGGAGGCAGAGCCGTCCAAGGTGGCGTTCGTGCCGTTGCAGTTAATATTCTGATCGGCGCCCGCATTGGCCACGGGCGGCGCAACATTGGCGGTAACGGTGACGGTATCTCTCCCTTCACAGCCGTTGGCCTCGTCACGGATGACCAATTCATAACGCCCGGCAGCCGAAACGTTCACTTGCAGCGGGTTGCCGGTGGGGGATATGGCCCCCCCGTCGAGACTGTTCCAAGTAGCTGTGATGCCGGCGCCGGTGGTGGAACCGTCTGCATTGAGCGATACGATCGTGATGTTGCAATTGATGGGGTCGGGGGAGGCAATGGTCGCTACCGGATTGCTGATGTTCTGAGTGATCGTTACAGTTTGGCGACTGACGCAGCCGTTGGCCTCGTCGGTAACGACCAATTCATAAACGCCGGGCGTATTCACGGTAACTTGCAAGGGTGTGATCACTACGGGCGGCGAACCGAGCGCTATGGCGTTCCATTCGTAGCTGAAATCCGGCCCCGAAGAAGAGCCGTTTCCGTTGAGAGGAACGACCGAGGTAATGCAATTGATTTGAGTGCCCTGAGGACTGTTTATCACTACGGTGGGAAGGTCGGTATCCAAATCTACTACGACTTCATTGATGCCCACACAACCGTTATCCGGGTTGGTAACCTGAACGGTGTAAATCCCCGGCTGATCTACCGTGATGGACAGGCTGTCGGGGGCAATGGATACAAAGTTACCGGTCGGACCTGTAATAGACCATTCGATGATGAGGTCCGGGCTGAAAGGAGTGATGCCTATTTCAGCGGTCACTTCTGTGTTGTCGCAGGTAATGAACAACTCTATGGATTGGGTCAGGACGGACACCATAGGCTGCACTCCGTTGAGGATGAGCACGGTGGTGTCGGTGGCGGTACAGCCGTTTTCGGTATTGATTACCTGCAAAATATAGACGCCCGGCGTAGTTACGATGTGTGCATCGGTACCCGGCGCTATGAGGGTGTCCAGATTGGTGCGGTACCAGTTGTAAACGATTGGGTCGCCGGTAGAGGACCCGGTAGATTCCAATTTGAAACTTGGGTCGGTGCAGGTGAGCGTGTCATCAGGGCTGGAAACGGCCGTCGGCAGGTCGCGGTCCACAATCACCACTACCGTATCAGATGCAGTACAGAGGCTGGCGGTATTGGTTGCTATGAGGATGTACAGGCCGGTGGTTTCCGTTTGCGGCGTTTGGCTGGTCTCGGTGCCGGCAACGAGTTGCCCGCCGGCTAATGCCTGCCATTCAAAGGTGAAATCACCGCCGGAGCTTATTTGTCCCGGCAAGGTCAACTCATCGGTTGTGCAGTCCAATCGCATGGTGTCGGGTTCGATGCTCACGGTAGGCGCATCAATATCTAAAACGACTTCCACCGTATCAACGCCCACACAACCGGTGACCGGATCAATGACCCGAACCGCATAAAAGCCGGGTTCGTCCACCGTAATGGTGAGGCTATCCGCAGCAATGGAGACAAAATTGCCGTTCGGGCCGGCAATTCCCCACTCAATGGTATAATCGGGATTGGCGGGAGTGATTTCGATGAGTGCAGTAACTTCTCCATCTACACAGTTGAGCACCAAGTCTTCGGCTGGTGTCAGAAGGGATATCTGCGGAGGCGTATCTTCAATTGTAATGATCGTGGTATCCGTGGCCGAGCAGGTGGTAGTGGTATCAATCACTTCCAAAATATAGACGCCGGCCTCGTTTGCCACAACCGAATCTACATCAGCCGCTAGGAGATTGCCGAGGCTGTTCAAATACCAGTTATAGACGATATTGCTACCGATAGCAGAACCTGACGACCGCAACACATAGCTGGAATCTATACAGGTTAGCGTATAATCCTGACTGGATACTGCAACGGGCGGATCGCGCTCCACAATGACCGTCACGGAATCGGATGTTGAACACATGTTGTCAGGATTAACAACGGTCAGTACATATCTTGCAGAAGTTTCCGTCTGCGGCGTTAAACTGGTTTCTGTACCCGGATTTAACATCCCACCGATAGACGAGGTCCAGGTAAAGGTGAAATTGCCGGCGAAAGTTACTTCGCCTGGAATGGTAACCGGACCTTGAGTAGAACAATTCACTCTTATCTCATCCGGCACAATAACCGCTACGGGTACCTCGTCGTTGAAACTCACCTGCAAGCTGTCGGTTGTCGAGCAGCCGTTTACCTGATCGGTGACCCTGAATACATAAATCCCCGGATCGCTGATCGTTACGGTATCTGTACTGGCAATTACGCCTCCACCCGGACCGATCCAGGCGAATGAAACAGCATTTATGCTGCCGCCGGCGCCGCTGCCATCTAATAAAATCCCGTTGCCGTCACAACCAATTTCCCGGTCGGCGCCGGCAAATGCTGTCGGCGAAATGGAGTCGGCCTCCACGGTGACCGTCGCTTCTCCGATACAACCGGTAAAGGGATCGGCGGCGCGCATGATATATGTACCCGGCGCAAGCACTACCGGTGAGAGCGACGAGTCGCCCAGAATATTGCTGTTATTGCCATCGGCGGCTACCCACCAAACAACCACTCCCGGCACATTTCCAGTCACAATAGAACCCGAAAGGGGGATGGAGTCAAGGAGGCAGCTCCAATCCAAGGGCGGCACAATGCCCAGGGTGGGCGCGCTCAAATTGACGAATACTTCAATCGAATCCGTTGAAATACAACCGGTCAGCGTATTTTCTACTTCTACGGTGTAGAAGCCGGGCGCCGTAGCCGTGAAGAAGTTCACATCAGTAGCTACCTGAGCGCCGCCGAAAAACCAGCGGTTGGCAATTCCGGCGCCGGAGGAAACCGTTGCGCTGAGGGTGATCGAGGCGGAGTCGCAGGTCAGCGTGTCCGGTTGGTTGAAAATGAGTTCGGGGAGCACGGCATTATCGATTACCGTTACCGTGTCGGTCGCCACGCAATTGGTGAATTGGTCCACTACCCGCATCAGGTAGGTTCCAGGTACTGAAGTGCGCGCATTGAGGCTGGTTTCCGTGTTGGGCACGATAGCGCCGCCGTCTAAGGGCGTCCAAAGAACGGAAAATGAAGTTGAGTTGCTCACCGTGCCCTGAAAAGTGACTTCCGAATCAATGCAGGTGATTTCGAGATCTGCGCCTGCATCTATCATGGGCAATTCGCCGGTAAGGCTTACGGTAACCGTATCCCGATGTTCGCAGCCGTTGATCTGATCGGTAACGATCAGAATATACACGCCGGGGTCACCGGTTTCATAGGTGGCAATATTTGATAACACAGCAGTGGTGGGGCTTTCCCATCGAAAGTCTAAGGCATTCACACCGAAGGAAGCGGAGCCGTCTAAGGTCAGGGTCGCATCGCAACCGATTACGGCGTCGCTGCCGGCCACTGCGGTGGGAAGTACGGCGCCGTCGTTCACGGTCACGGTATCTGTGGCAACGCAGCCGGTAGAAGTGTATTGGACTTGGAGCACATACGTTCCCACGCCGATGACGCGGGGCGAGATCAGGTTCTCATCTCCGGCCAGAATGGCGCCGCCGCTGAGCGCTGTCCAGGTGTAAGCCAACGTATCGCCGGTACTGCTAAGGCTGCCGTCTAAGGTTACTGTATCAGAAAGGCAGGTAGTGAGTTGAATCGCTCCGGCATCGGCAGTCGGCAGATCGGGTTGGAATATCTCCACCGTATCGCGCACGGTGCATTCCGACACGGTATTAGTAACCGAGAAGATGTAGAAACCCGGACTGGCAGCCAGCCCTAATTCTGTGTCGCCTGCTCCACTGACTTCCCCATTGAGGGTTGTCCATTGATAGGTATAATCCGGTCCTTCGGTACCCTGCCCTTGTATGGAAGCAATGGGCGTGCCGTCACAGGGGAAGAAGAAATCAGGTCCTGCATCGGCGGTGGGGGCATCCAATGACAAGGGGATGAAAAAAGTGTCAATGCGCGTGATGGACGGCACCTGGCCGAGGTCGTAAATAGTAACGATGATGGGGCCTTCGCCGAGATTGCGGGCCTCAAGCGGGGTAAACTGCGGCGGAACTGATTGCCAAATTGTACCGTAGGGCGGCCTGCCTCCGGTGACGACTATTTCAATTGAGCCGTCATTAGCGCCGGGGCAGCTTACCGGTGTGATAAGCGCCTCCACCAAAATGAGTTTATCGGCCACGCACACCCTTCCGTTGCGCCATACTAAGCTACCCACGCCTTGGGTGGTTAGCACGGTGGGGCGCGGTTCTCGTATGATTTCAATATTATGACAAGCGCCGCCGGCTTCTCCGTTGGCGATAAAACACAGTTCAAACAGTACCGTACTATCCGGCAGCATACTGCCGGCAAAGTTGGTCCAGGTGAAAACGATGGAGCCGAGGCCTGCCTGCGTAACGTTAAAGGAGGAGGCGTTCAGGCCAGGCAGCGTTGCCAGGTTGCCGAAACCGATGTATTCCAACTCGTTGGGGTTGAAACTCACTTCAAATCGCGCCTCGGTGATGTTGTCAAAGCTGGCCACTTTAAACGGTACACAAATTGTATCGAAATAAAAAGTATTCGCATTGCCCACGCTTAGGAAAAATCCTTCGGGGAACAGAGAACACACCTCTCCGTCAGTGCTTGAAATGCCTACGTTATTGCCGTTGGAAAACGAAGTAACCGCCTCGCGGGTGACCGGAACGTCGGAGACGCTTACCAACTCGCAATCGCCGGGATCGCCGATGACGGTGAAACATACGCGGAACAGGATGGTGCCGTCTGGTCGGGTTTGAGCCATGGCCGGGTTCCAGGAAAAAGTCAGCGTACCGGAAGCCGCGCCGGCCGGGTTGAAATTGATGAGCGGGCTGAGCGGAGGCATCACGTTTTGCAGAGAGGTGGCGATGTTGTATTGCAAGTGTGCAGGGTCCCAACTCAGAGAGAACTGATACTTGGTGATGTCGGTGAAGTTTGATACCGATACATCTACACAAGCCTGACTGCCCAATTCAGCGGAAGCGCTGCTGACGTTCATAATTACGCCGGAAGGCTGATTGACCACCACCTCACAATTGGTGGGGTTGATGCCGATATTCGGAGAATTGACACCGCCTACCCGCACCACGGGTAAAGGACCGCCGAGCGAAATGGGGCTGTTGCTGCCCACACCGATCACCCGAAAACAAACCCTGTAATGAACCACCCCGTTGGGGATAAACGCACTGTTCACGCCGGTTCGCTCCCAACTGACACCCAAAATACCCGCTTGTTGGTTGCTGGTATTGAAATTGGCGGGTCCGAAGTTGGTGATGCCGTTAGTGGTTACGTCGGTAACATTAATAAACTCAAGAATAGCAGGGTTCCATTCCATAAGGTAACTGAAGGTGGCCACGTTGAAAAAGCCGTTGGAGGTCACATCCACGCAGAAGGTGTCGCCCAAATTTACCGGCGGGCCGCAGTTGACGATGAGCGGCATCCCGGTAGGATTGCAATCCGATACCTGTACGCGGCCATTGCGCGGCAACACATGAATGTTGAAATTTTGTACAATGGTGTTTCCGATTTCAATGGGCGTAGGGTCGTTGCCGAATGTAATAAGCGAAGCGGTTTCACAATCCCCCACAATGCGGAAGCATATTTGGAATATGGTGGTGCTGTCCAATATGGTAATGCCCGTACTTTGAGGGGGGGTGTAGAGCCACGACAGGGTGATGGTTCCTTCAGGAAGGTTGGGCGGCGTACCGAAGTTGGCCTGCGATAAATTGGTTAATACCCCCGGTATGACAATGCTCTCATAGTTCAAAACGGCAGGATCGTAATTCATGGTGAACTGCATACTGTTAAGGTCGTCGAAACCGGTCACCTTGAAATCTACACACACCAAATCGCCGGGATTGCCCTGTCGTTGCGCAGCAATCAGTTCCACCGGACGTACGCAGTTGGATATGAGGCCCGGCGTTTTTATCAACCCCGTGTTCGCGCAAGGGAGTACCGAAGCCCTTGCCACATAAGGAAAATTGCCGATGGTGACTTCCGTTGTTTCTCCGTAAGTAGCCGAAAGCATAGTGAACCGGAGTCTGAATATCGTAGGGCGGCACGCGCCGAGGCAGTCGTCTAAGGTAACCCCGTCGGCCGGCGTCACCTGATTGCAATTGGCCGAGGTGGCCCAATCGAGCGACAATACTCCGTTGATGGCATTACCGGCATCAAAATCCGCTATGTCTAAGCCGCGCAACGCCAGGGTGGGGTGGATCATCTCCACGCCCTGATATTGAATGACAGTCTCATCCCAGAGGAATTGGATGTCCATGAGGTAAATGTCGGTGAAGTTTTGAACCTTGACATCTACTGTGAAAGACTCGCCCTGGCAGGCGGCTTCGTTGCTAATGATAAACATGGGTTGTGCCATGAGACCGGCGCAAGACAGCAGGCCGAATGACAGCAAAAGGAATATCTTTTTCATGTGGCGATTGAATTTGGATGGAATGGTTTCAAAATTCATGGGAAAACAATTGTCAGGAAAATACACAACAGCAGCACGGGTGCTTTACTTGTCTAATGCGATGGTCAGATTGATCTCGTGCGTAGAACCTACGGAAGGGCCGAACGAGTCGAACGAGTAGTCGAAGCCGTAGCCGATGCGGAAGGTGTTGTCGTAACCGAGACTTCCGCCGAGCAGAAAGCCCGTTTCCAAGTGTATGGCTTTTGCGGTGGATACGCCGGCTCCGACCCACAGGCTGCCCGGAATCTGATAGCGCAGGTTTACGTCCACGTTGACCGGTGCATTGGGTACATATTTGAAAAGAAGAGAAGGTTCCAGAAACCCGTCATCGCCGAAGAATTTGTAAAAACCGAGCGTACCATATATATGCTGCACCCGCTTGGTGTAAAACTCTCCGTTTTCATTTTTGAAAGTGAGGTCTAAGCCGAGTGCCTGCGGCACAGACAGCCCGGAATAGAACATGTTGCCGTCGCCGACCATTTGATAAAAATAAAGGCCGAGGCCCACATCGGGAAAAATGCTGGTTTGATTGGTAGAGCCGACGGCATCGCCCGGATCGCGTAGTACTAATTCGGATGCCTTTACGCGATACTGTACCGCGCCGGCGGTGAGCGCTATCGCAAAGCCGCCGTATTCGGGGTCGGAAGTGACTACGCCGCCGATGCGCCCGTAAACGCCCGTGAAGCCGGTAGGGCCGGTTTGGTCATTGATGATATGACCGCCAAAGAGGGGGGTCACGCCGGCATACCGCTTGTTGACGAAAGACATGCGGAGGGTTTGGGTGCGCGGCCCGGAAGCTAAGCCCACCCATTGTGACCGGTAAGAGGCGCCGAAAGTCATGTTGTGACCGAAAGTGAGGAAATCGCTCTCCATGGCCGCCGGGTTGATGATGACGGCATTTTCGCGGTACTGCGAAAAGAGGGAGAGTTGCTGGCCTTGTAGTGAGATGCTGAAAAGCACCAATACAGCAGGCAATAACGTAAGCGTTCTGTTCATGGAATGAAAAGAGTTTTTGAGATTCGCAATTTGACCAAATATTTGAGCGCCACCCACGAGCAGGAGGCTATTAAAAATTTTTTAAACTTAATAATTCGTGGGCTTTCTCATAGCAGTTTGGAGAGGGAAAAAAGCGGGTGCAAATATCGAAGCCTTTTCGGGAAAAAGTGTATCAGAGCAGTAATTATTTACGAAGCGGTTGGTTTTTTAACTTTTTTCCGCTGCGGCGCTATCCTCCGGCTCTTTTGCTGCGCGTATAACCCTCCTTCAACAGGATTTGGAGCACTCGGTCGCGATGGTCGCCCTGTACCAGAATCTCGCCGTCTTTGGCTGCGCCGCCCACGCCGCATTTTGTTTTGAGCAGCTTGCCCAACGCTTCTAAGGCATCTTGCGGCCCCACGAACCCGGTCACTAAGGTGACTTCCTTGCCGCCCCGCTTTTTGCGGTCAATGGACACCCGCAGGTTTTGCTTGTCCGGTGGCGCCAAAGCCGGGTCATCCTCTTCTTCCTCCCGGTATTGAAAATCGGGATCGGTAGAAAAAACAATGCCTTCCCGTCGGCTGCTCTTGTTTTTGCTCATCGGTGATAGGTTATTTTTAGTTGTTGAGTGCAAATATACGGATTTGCGTTGGTGCGCAAAACCCGTACATTTGTCGCAAAGGTAATTCCATGACGACATCTGCGCATCACACCAATCTTCGTTTCCAAATTTGGGCGGTCGTCATCGGCGTACTATTGATGGGCATCAAATTCTTCGCCTGGTGGCTCACCAACTCCAACGCCATTCTCACCGATGCCTTAGAGAGTATCATCAATGTGCTGGCCGGGCTGTTTGCGGTATTTAGTTTGGTGATTACGGCCAAGCCAAAAGACGCCAACCATCCCTACGGGCATGGCAAGATAGAGTTCATCGCCGCCGGGTTTGAAGGCGGACTGATTGCGCTGGCCGGACTGCTCATCATCGGCAAATCGTTTTACAACTTCATTTTTCCGCAGCCGTTGGACAAGCTGGATATCGGCCTGGGCTTGACGGCCTTTTCGGGGCTGGCCAATTTTGCGCTCGGCTACTTTTTAGTGCGGCAGGGCAAAAAATCTCACTCGCTCACCCTGCAAGCCGACGGCAAACATTTATTGTCGGATGCCTATTCCTCTGCGGGGCTTTTAGTGGGAATAGCGCTGTTGTTGCTCACAGGCGCCGTCTGGTTGGACAATCTGACTGCCGTTGCATTCGGATTTGTCATTCTTTACACCGGGTTCAAATTGCTGCGCTCCTCTGTATCGGGTATCATGGACGAAGCCGATCCTGACATCATCCGCCCTTTGGTAAAGGTCATGGCCGAACACCGCAAGTACAATTGGGTGGACGTACACAACTTCCGGGTCATTCGCTACGGCGCATCCATGCATGTGGACTGCCACCTCACCGTGCCCTGGTTTTTCAATGTGGAGCAGGGGCATCAGGAGGTCAAACAGTTGGAAAACATCATTCAGTCGGTCAACCCCGTTCCGGTAGAGCTGTTTATCCATGCCGACCCCTGCCGGCCGCCGGCTGCATGCAGCATTTGTATCAAAGAGGATTGCGCGCACCGGCAGGCGCCCTTTGAAGCGGCCATTCCCTGGACGCTGGAGAACTTGCTGTTTGAAAGGAATCATCAGGATTTGCGGTAATTGCGCCCAATACTTCGCAATTTTGCCTCTCACTCAACGCTCATTTTTTTATGCAAGAGGAAAAAACAAACCGACAGGAACCGACTACCAACCCGGCGGAGATTTACATTCCGGGACCTTTTTACGGCATCGAACGGAAAATCCCACGGCGCGGTATTCAGTCGTTTTTTCGCACCAACTACCGCAACCACATCAATCTCAGTGCCATTGCCGACAACAAGGCCAACATCATGATCAGCGTCAATTCCATTCTAATCAGCGTACTGATTACTATTCTTTCCTACCGTAACATCGCCGAAACCAATCCTAAGGTATTGCTGCCTGTCATTCTGTTTCTCGTGTCGGGGCTGTGCTCGCTCATCTTTGCGGTATTGGCTGCCCGGCCTAAAGTGACCCGCCTGCACAGCGGCGCACAGATACCCGATTTGTCGAAAAGCAACCTCGTGTTCTTCGGCAATTTCGTATCCCTGCCGTTGGAAGACTACGAGGAAGCGATGGGCCGCTTGTTCCGTGACGGCGAATTGCTTTACGGCAATATGGTGCGCGATATGTACTATCTCGGCAAAGTATTGGACAAAAAATACCGCTACCTTACGGTGTCTTACACCTTATTTATGGTAGGATTCATTGCTTCTGTGCTGCTGTTTATTGTTACGTTGTTTGTTTAAAATCTATGCGCCATGCTCAACAATCTGTTCGCCACCGACCGCCTCCGGCAATTGTATCCCAAAGTGAAACATTTTCTGGAAGAGGAGATTTATCCCTACGAGCTGGAATGGTTGCAAATGCCGTTTAAGAAGATCGAAAAACTGCTCCGGGCCAAAAAAAGCAAAGTCAAAGCCATCGGCGCCTGGAATCCTTATCACGCTAAGGCGCACGGCGGGGCAGGGCTTGATCTCGTGGAGGTGGCCCAACTGAGCGAATTGCTGGGCACTTCGCCCTTCGGACATTTTGTATTCAATTGTCAGGCGCCGGATGCCGGCAATATTGAACTGTTGCTACAATATGCCTCCGGGGAAATCCGGGAGCGCTTCCTGCATCCTTTGCTGGAGGGTGAAATCCGGTCCTGCTTTTCCATGACCGAACCCGGTAATGCAGGTTCTAACCCCATCCTGATGGACACCTCCGCCGTGCGCGACGGCGATCACTACGTCATCAGCGGGCGCAAGTGGTTCACCACGGCTGCCGACGGCGCGGCTTTTGCCATCGTTATGGCCGTTACCAACCCCGACGATCCGAATCCTTACCGCCGCGCCGGTATGATCATTGTTCCGACCGACACGCCGGGGTTCAAGTTGCTGCGCAATATCCCCGTGATGGGTCATGCGGGAGAGGGCTGGCACAGCCACGGCGAAATTGAGTACGAAGCGGTGCGCGTACCCGCTGCATACCTGTTGGGTGGGGCAGGGGAGGGGTTCAAACTCGCGCAGGAGCGGCTGGGGCCGGGGCGCATCCACCACTGTATGCGTTGGATCGGCATTTGCGAGCGGGCCTTCGACCTGATGTGCCGCCGGGCTGCTTCGCGCAATATTGCGCCGGGCGTAAAGCTCGGCGAGCAACAAATGGTACAGGCTTTCATTGCAGAGAGTCGCGCCGAGATTGACGCTGCCCGCCTCATGGTGTTGCATACGGCGCACAGTATTCAAACACAGGGCCAACAAGCCGCTGCCATGGAAATTTCTACCATCAAATTTTATGTGGCCGGCGTACTACAGCGGGTGGTGGACAGAGCCGTGCAAGTACACGGCGCATTGGGCGTCACTGACGATACGCTGCTGTCTTACTATTATCGCGAGGAGCGCGGCGCCCGCATTTATGACGGGCCGGATGAAGCGCACAAGGCTTCTTTGGCAAGGAAGATTTTGAAAAGTTATCGGTAGGCGGTCGGCAGTGTTTTGGTAGGCAGTAGGCGGTACTCAGTTGGCAGGTTGCGCTATGCCCTTTGCTCTCCCGATTCCTTCATTCCCGCTTTCGTTCCTCATCGGGACAGGCTATCCGGGATGCCGCTTCGCTCCATCTGCTCTGCTCTATTCCCCCGTTTTAAAGTCCTCCAGTTCCCTGCGGTCTTTTTTAGTGGGGCGTCCTGCGCCTTTGTCGCGGTATTCTGCGCCGGCTTTGCCTACGAACCACTCTTTGTATTTGTTGAGTTCTTCCGGTGGGGTGAGATCTTCGTAACAGGTGACGGCGATGGGAGCGCCTACGCGCTTTTCAATGAGTTGCACCACTCGAAACTGGAAGTTGAACCCCTCTTTTTTCACTTCCACCCGGTCGCCGACCTGAATCAATTGTGATGGCTTGGCGTTTTCGCCGTTGAGTTTCACTTTACTTTCCTTGCAGGCATCGGAAGAAATGGTACGCGATTTGAAGATTCTCACGCTCCAGAGCCATTTGTCTATTCTTACTTTTTCCATTTACTGTATCTTTTCGCCAAATTTGCATTATGATTTTGAAACAGCCGAGAAATAAGGAAAATTCCGGAATTAATGTTTTCAAACCTTCAAATTAGCCGCAGCCTGAACCGGGCGGGCCGGGCCGGCGGTTCTGACCGGACTGTTTCCGCAGAGGCCATGCATGCCGAGTGGTTGGAGGTACAATCCGCTCAGCAAGAGCCTGCTATGTTTCGGCCTTTGTACGACAGGTACTACGAGCCTGTATTCCGTTTTTTGTACAACCGCTCGCAGGATGAAGAACTGGCCGCCGATTTGTGCGCGCAAGTTTTTCTCAAAGCCCTTCAAAGGTTGGGCGATTACACATTTCAGGGCGTTCCTTTTTCGGCTTGGTTGTTCCGCATTGCATCCAATGAAATAGCGCAACACTATCGCCAAAGCCAGAAAAGCCGTGTGGTGAGTATGGAGGAAGGCAATCTCTTTGATCTGGCCGATGAAATAGAAGAAGAAGACCGATCGGAGGAGCAAAGGAAAGTTTTGTTACAGGCCATGCAAACACTCAAGGCGCCGGACATGGTACTGATTGAAATGCGTTTTTTCGAGCAGCGTTCATTCCGGGATATCGCCGATATTTTGGGCATCACAGAAAGCAATGCAAAGGTGAAAACGTACCGGATTTTAGAACGCTTGAAAGGAGCAATGGTGAAAATAAACCCGGCTTCAAGCGATTGAAGCTGCACAAGATATGCGTATGAGGCACAAATACGATTTTCGCATCAGTCCCAAACCGATTTCGGATAAGGACATTGCCCGGCACAAAGATTTTGACGCCCTGCTGAAAGCGCACCAAACCGGCGCCCGGCGCAGTGGAATCGTTCAAATGCGGCATCTGATGTATGCCGGTACCGGATTGGTCGCCGCAGCTATTGCCCTCTTCCTGATTCTCCGCATTCCGGCCACGCCGGGCGCCGTTCAGGATGACGTGGCCTTTTGGGCCGAACAGCCTTTTGTAGCGCCGCCCTTGCCCCGGCTTTCCCGCGAATTTACTCCATTGAACTTAGACGATGTCACAACACCCAAAACGATTGAAGCATCCAACGGCAATCCTCGATTTATCATTCCCGAAATGGCTTTCATGGACGACCGGGGCAACCCGGTGGAAGGGTCTGTGGATATATTCTTTCGCAAATTAGACGATTTTGTTGACTTCTTTCTGGCAGGAATTGTGCTTACCCACGATTCTGCCGGAATCAAACGCCAATTGGAATCGGGCGGAATGGTAGAAATTTATGCCGAACAAAACGGCCAACGAGTTTATATGGCCCCCGGTAAGGTGATCGCGGTGGAATTTGAGTCGGAGATGCAGCTCGCTTCCACGAATAATTTCCCCGAATTTTATGTCTATTACCTCGACTCAGCAGCGCGCACCTGGGTAAATCGCGGTTCGGGCAATACCCAACTGCTTGGCGAAACCCGCCCCGCCGAAACCGACCCGGGATATGCCTACAAAATGAAACTCTATGAAGACATTGCTGCCATTGACGCCGCCGCCGCTCAGGAACTGGCCCAGTTGGAAGTTGCTATGCAGGCGCCCATACCGCCGATGAAACCGGAAAGAAGCGATCCCAATCAACCCACTATTGAACTCGACTTTCTGGAGGGCGCCGTTCCCGAAACTGCTTCCGGCGATCAGGCCAAAATGTATCAGGGAACTATCTGGCAAGTTTCGCCTCGCAGCCCCGCCTACGATCAGCGCGCATTCGGTGTAACCTGGCAGTCGGCGCGCCTGCGCCAATTAGAAGGGAGCGATTACGAACTGCTGCTTTCTCACGGTCAAAGTTCGCTTAGGTTGCTGGTCAATCCCGTACTTACCGGCTCCGCTTACGAGCAGGCGATGGAAGCCTATCGGAAAGCTTATGCGGAATACGAGCGGGCCTACCGTCAATGGGAGGAACGTATGAATAAAGAGCGCCTCGCGATTCGCCACAAGCAGGAGAAAAACAAAGAAACGGCCCGAAAACGATGCGAAAAGGAAATGGCCGGAGCGGGAGTTGCAGCATCTTCCATGTTGCGGGTAAAACTCCGGCATCGCATGGAAATCAACCAGTTGGGGCTTTGGTCAGTTGCGCATCCACTGCCTTCTACGCCCACGGTTGCGGCCGGGCGTATCACCGATCAATACGATAATGCCTACAACCGCCGAATCGCTTATGTGGTGAACCCGGAGTTGAATACATTGCACCAAGTTCTCATAGGCGGCGGCAACAATCGAATTCCGTTGTCACCGGGGAGCATGCTGTGGGCCGTATCGCCGGATGGAAAAATTGCCGTCCTGCGCCCGAAAGCGTTGCAACAGGCTTTCTCCAAAGTGACTTCAGTCAAATTGGTCATGGAGTTGCAGGAGCAACAGCCTACTACGGAGGAAGAGTTGCGTCGCTTATTGCAACTATAAAGAAAATCAATTATGGTTTGGATACAAACAACCCGTCGGCGGGGCGAGAAGCAATGTTTCTCTGTCATTCTGACGGCCTTCTTATTAGCGGTAGTTTTTTACCGGCGTATGGACAGCGCACGGTCCCGGAATCGGAAACGATGCGCTTTCAGGCACAGGTTTCACGCGACACGGCCGCATTGGCCGATCTATTATCGGATGACTTGGTTTATATTCACTCCAACGCATTGATAGAAACAAAGGCCGATTTTATTCGCAGCGTAAGCAGCGGCGGCATTCGTTATCTCGCTATGCAGGCAGAGGGCAAACCGGTGATTCGGCAATGGGGAAAAACAGCCATTTCCAATGGACTTGCGTTGGTGAGCGGTCTGTACCAAGGCACGAAGTTTGACATCCGCCTGTACTACACGGCCGTTTACCGGAAGGAAAAAGGGATATGGAAACTTTGCTCGTGGCAGTCAACTAAAGGATAAGACCGGAGCGCTGAATACATTATAGGGCCATGAACTGCCACCTCTCGTATCGGCAGTTCATGGCCCATATTCTTCTTTATTTTACATCTCTTTTCCGTAGCGCAAGCCGTTCTCGTAGCGCACTACAAAAGCGCCGGGGAAGTCGCGTTTTTGTACCTGTTCCATTACCTTAAAGGCTTCTTCTTTATTGGTGAAATCAGCGAGCATAACCCGCGTAAGGTTTTGGCTGGGAATGTATTCGGTATCCATACGGCCGGCCAGGCTGCTCACCCTTTTTAAACCGGAGTGCCCCGGATCGTACTTTTGCAAAGCGGCCAATTGCACTTTGTAATAAATCCCCGTCGAGCGAGGCGCTGAGCTGGTGTATTCCAATTGATCATCCGGGCCGATGCCGATGACGGTATATACTTCGTTGTCTGTAAACTTATCCACCGGGTTTGGATCAGCGGGAACTTCTACCGGAGGCTCCACAACCATTTTATCCATATAAACAGGGCGTCCGTAGGTAGTGATAGCCGGATCGGTGGACGCAAATTCATAAGAGGCGCTTTGGTATCCGGTACTTTGTATCTCTATTTTGAATGTTCTGCCCGGCAGTATTTCAAAAGAGTAATTTCCGTCGTTGAAATCTTTCACGAGCAGGAGGTTCTCCACGTTGCCCGGCAATACCTGATACAGCGATGCGATGATCTCGCCCAAAGGCGCGCCACTATCACGGTCGTAGGTGGTACCTTTTACCATGAGGCGCCGGCCTCCGATGGTGAATTCGAAGATATCTTCGTCGCGGGTATTATTTTTTTGCCCTCCGAAGGCCCGATTGGATACGAAGAAGCCTGCATTGCCGTCGGCATTGAGGATGTAGTAGAGGTCGTCGGCAGGGGAGTTGAAAGGCAATCCGATGTTTTCGGGTGTTGCCCATATCGTCTCCATGCCTTTGGATTTGAATACGTCTAACCCACCTATAGATGGATGTCCATTGGAAGCAAAGTACAGCACGCCGGAGTTGGCGTCGTAAAAAGGCGTCATCTCATCTCCGGCCGTATTGACGGTAGGGCCGAGATTGACGGGGAAGGAAAAATCAGTGTCATCGGCAGCCAAATCGCGCGAAACGAACCAGAGGTCCATACCGCCCCGGCCGCCTTCCCGGTTGGATGCGAAAAAGAGGAACTCCTGTCCGGCGAGTTCCGTCACGGTGGGGTGTGTGGCGGTCACTTTGTCCATATTGATGTAATCGGGCAGGCGTGTAGGCTGCGACCAAACACCGCCCTGGCGCTTGATGAGGAAAATTTCGCAGCGGGTAGTCAGCGTGCCCCAGGATTCATCGCCTCTGCAGATGGTGAAGTAGAAGCGTTGACCGTCGGCAGAGAGCGTTCCGTTGCAGTAGTGGTCATTGGGGATAACGGGAAATGCTTCCGGCGCGCCTGCTTTCGACCATTCTTTGCCCTGCCGTTGGGAGCGGAATATGCGGGCTTTATTTCCGGCAGTAGAAGAAAAATACAATACGTCATTGGAGAAAGGAATGGGCGCAAACTCGGTAGCGTCGGTATTGACGCCGCGGCTGAGCAACATCACTTCCGCTTCGCGGTTGGCGCGGCCGGGCAGCTCTTTGGCCAGGTCGCATCCGGCAATCTCTACCCGGATGATTTCCTCCATGATGGCGCGATCGGCGCCGGTATATTTATCCAGATAAGCCTGAAACTCTCTTTTGGCGTCCTCATAACGTCCGTCCTGTTTGAGGCTGCGCGCATATTTCAACCCCGACATGGGGTATTTGACGTTGTCGTCCTTGATGTACTGAAAGTATTCGGCTGCTTTGCGGTAATCCTTGATGATGTAAAAGCTTTCGGCCGTTTTGAAGGCCAGGTCTTTGTTTTTCGGCTTTTTTTTGAAAGCCTGTTCGAATTCGACGGCAGCCTGGGCGTACTGGCCCTGCTGGTAGAGTTCATCACCCGATTTTCGGGATTTTTTCCAGTTCTGAGCGTCTATGGAATGTGCAAAACACATAGCCAGCGTCAGGAAAAATAATGTTTTACTCATAATAAAGATTTTTAATCTTGGGTAAAGATAGGGATATTGCTTCGGTGTACAATATTAACGGCCCAATAACGCCGCCGGCCTATAATAATTGCGCCAATACGGTCGGAAAATAAAGGTGTTCCAACTCTTGTACGCGGCGGGCAATGTCCTGAGGCGTATCCTCGGGCAACACAGGGCAAGCGGCCTGGAAAATCGTCTGCCCCTCATCGTACTGCTCATTCACATAGTGTATGGTTATTCCCGTCTCCGTTTCACCGGCTGCTTTCACCGCTTCATGCACATGCATGCCGTACATGCCTTTGCCGCCGTATCGGGGGAGTAAGGCCGGGTGGATGTTGACAATCCGTCGGGGGAATGCTTGTATTAAATAAGGTGGAATGAGCCAGAGAAAACCGGCCAGCACAATCAAATCAATTTGATCGGCCTGAAGGCGTTCGAGCAGGGCTTCCGAGTCGTAAAAACTGCTGCGATGGATGACTAGTGTATCCACGCCAAAATCGCGTGCAATGTCAAGCACCGACGCCTGCGGTTTGTTGGATACCACCAATTGCACCTTCACGGCATCCGAGTGTTGGAAATACTCCACAATGCGCCGGGCATTACTGCCGGCCCCGGAAGCGAAAATGGCGATATGCTTCCTGTTTTTCAAGAACGAACGGTACGGTATCGCGCGGCATTGGAAGGGTCTATGCGGGTCATGATGCCGATGACCCGGTCTTTTTCCTGAAAGGAACCGCCTTTGAATATCTCGGTGACTTCCGTGCCTTTGGTTTGGTTAAACATCTGCACGACCATGCTGTTGGGATAGACCTGATTGACTTGTCCAATTTCATCGAGTGCCTGCAAAATGATGGCACGGCCGGCAGCAGGCTCTTTATACATTACATCAAGCCCGTGCAGATGGTAGTCGTACATGGCCTGACGCATGGCGCGCACCCTCGGCGAGAGCATGTTTTCAATGATCCAATAACGGCTGCGATTGCCGTCCAAGGTGCGCCAGCCCGGATTGGCCACGGCGGCGCCTTGCGGTACGTTGTTGAGAATATCCTGCGCTATTTTGAAATAGGGGTCTCCACCGAGAGAAGAAAACGAATCATAATCTAAGCCGAGAATGATATAGGCATAAAACGAAAGTACGGCAGAGAGGTTGTCGTTGTAAGCGTTTCGGGAAAAGATGAGCGGCTGAAACTGTTCATAATCGAAGGTGACGTCCCGGTCCTGGTGGTTGAGCATGGTGGTTTGGTAATTGCTGCCGAAAATAGGACGGGAAGACTGGATAGCAAGGTCTGCCTTGAAGCGGGTAGGCGACAATTCCTGTTGAATGGTGAGTTGGAGATTGCAGTTGATGCGTTCGCCCGGCTCGTAGATATGGTCGGTGAATTTGGTGTTGTTGAGAAAATCCTGGATGGTTTTTTCCAGCGTTTCAAAAACCCTGGGATCAACGGTTTGCAAGCGTTGGGTGTTGATCTTGACCGAAAAATTAAGCTCCTGTGCCTGCGCGCTGAAGCAAAACAAGAAGGCGACAAAAGCGGTGGCGAGTAAGCGTGTTCCTTTCATGGCATTGTTTTATTGAAGGTATTGGAAGCAGCATCGAGGATGTCATTGGCTACTTCGTACTTGTTTTTTAACTCAAAATAAACGGCATTATTGTCTGGATAAAGGAGGGTAATCCGGTTGGTGTCCACATCGAAGCCTGCACCAGGATCGCGCAGCGAGTTGAGTACGATACAATCGAAATTTTTGCGCTGCATTTTCCCGCGGGCATTGGCCGCTTCGTTTTCTGTTTCCAAAGCAAACCCGATGAGTACCTGCCCGGGCTGTTTCATTTTACCCAATGCAGCCGCGATGTCCGGATTTTTGATAAGGTGCAACGTCATCTCCTCTCCGGTCTTTTTAATTTTTTCTTCAGCCACCTGAGCAGGCCGGTAATCGGCAACGGCGGCAGCCAAAATGCCGGCATCGGCATCAGGAAAGCAGCGCACTGCTTCGTCATACATTTGTCGGGCCGTTTCCACGCGAATGGTTTCTATTTCCGGATGAGCAGGGGCGAGCTTCGAAGGCCCCAGAATGAGTCGGACTTTAGCCCCGCGCCGTGCGGCGGCATCTGCCAGCGCTACCCCCATGCGCCCGGAGGACCGGTTGCCGATAAATCGCACGGGATCAATGGGTTCGTAGGTAGGGCCGGCTGTTATGAGAACCGTTTTTCCGGCGAGGTCGTACGATGCGGTGAAGTGCGCTTCCAGCAGCCCGGTGATGTCCTCCGGTTCTGCCATGCGACCTTCGCCGACCAGGCCGCTGGCCAATTCGCCGACACCGACGGGAATGAGCCGATTGCCGAAAGATTGCAGCCTTTGCACGTTTTCCTGTACGGCCGGGTGGCGCCACATGTCAAGGTCCATAGCAGGGGCAAAAAACACAGGGCAACGAGCCGACAGATACACGGCCGTTATGATGTTGTCGGCTATGCCGTAAGATAAGCGGGCCAGGGTAGTAGCCGTCAGCGGCGCTACGACCATGACGTCTGCCCAGAGGCCCAGTTCTACATGGTTGTTCCAACTTTCTCCGCTGTGAATATTGGTCAGTACCTGTCTTTTGGAGAGCGTAGCTAAGGTGAGCGGCGAGATAAAGTGCGTAGCCGGTTCGGTCATTAATACCTGTACTTCGGCGCCGGCTTTCACCCATAAACGCACGAGCATTGCCGCTTTGTAAGCGGCAATGCTCCCGGTAATGCCCAAAATGATTTTTTTACCTTGTAAACTGCTCATGTGCGAGCGATCCTGGAACGGGACCGGAAAAGGAAAAAGAGCCGGTTCCCAATGGATAATGGATTATTTGCCCTTCTTTTCCACCAAACGGAAGGCCAGTTCTCCCCGAACGAATTCTTCCGTTGCCATGAGCGCGGGGTTGGGGAGTTTCTCGTAGAACTTGGAAATTTCAATCTGTTCCTTATTCTCGTTGATTTCTTCGATGGTATCGGAAGAAACGGCAAACTCCTCCAGCTTGTGATGCAGTTCGTACTTCAGTTCGGTATTGAGTTGGCGTGCCCGCTTGGAAATAATGGCGAGGGACTCATAGATGTTTCCATTGTCCTTCACCAACTCTGTTACGTTGCGCGGACCTGCGCTAGGTTCCAGCCCTTGAGCTTTTGCTTTGATATCCGACATTTTCTAATTGTTTTATTTTTTTGATAGACGTTTCTTTCATCTGAACGACCTCCTTGCTGTTGGCGCTGTTCGGGAAGCGGACCAGAAATTCTTCTGCGCGCTCCAGCGTTTCAGCAAAACGATCGCCTTGTTTCTCAATGATGCTGTTTTCAGCCAGCAGGTACGAAGCCCGCATGATCATGTAGCGCACATTTTCTGCATTGCCGGTTTCCGGGAAATCCCGAAGCAGGTTTTCAAATGCGTGAACCGACGACTGATAGTTGCGCACATCAAAGTAGAGCTTGCCTTCCTCAAACGCTTTGCGCTCTAATTTAGCGCGCAACTCGTCAATCAGGCGGTTGCACTCCGCCACCCGCTCGCTTTCCGGATAGCTATTGATGAAAAGCTGAAGATCATCAATGGCTTTGAGGGTATGCGTCTGATCCAATCGAAAGGTAGGCGACAGCATGTAGTTGGAATATGCCGACATGAACGCGGCTTCCTCTTTGTAAGGGCTGCCGCCGAAGGTTTGCGTGAACGTATTGAAATAATAAGAGGCGAGCAAATACTGGCGGTTGTGGTAGTAAGTGTAAGAGTAGCGGTAGAAAATTTCTTCGGCTTCCTTTTTGCCCCGGTAAACGGGCAAAATAAGCTCCATCAATCCCTGAGCCTTTACAAAGTCTTTCTTATCGTAGTACTCAAAAGATTTTTTGTAAATAAGCTCAGGATCGCCGCCGCTGCGGATTTTCTCGTACTCGCTGCGGCAGCCGCCGAATAAACTCAGGGCAATGATCCCGCCGAAAAGGACAGGCAAAACAATCTTATTCCTCATAAGGGCGCAAAGGTAAGTTAAAAGAAGTAAACTCATCAGGGTTTTACAAATTTTTTCGTAACATCTATTGAACGGCCATTTAATACCTGCAGGTAATAAACGCCCGCAGGCAAACGGGAAATATCAAATTCGGTGTATTGGCCGGCGATGGCCGTGAGTGTGGAAACCGGCCTGCCTGCCCCGTCCACTATGCGAGCATTCCACAGCTGTTCATTGGCGGCGCCCTCTTGCTCCAGCGTTATTTGGTTTTGAGCTACGGTCGGAAATACTTTCCAAACATCCGGAGTTTGCGCGATGATCGGCGCAGAAGAAGTGAGCGGCGTAAATCGGTAGATTTGACCATCCTCAGGGTTGCCGATCAGCGGGGTTAAAAAGTCTATTTCATCAATATCGTCCACAATCGCTATTTCGGGAGATGCGGGCTGCCCGGTGAGGAAAAAAAGACTGCCGAACAGGTTGGGGTTGAGGTCAGGGAATGTATCAACGAGGCCGATGAGCGGCCCTGTGAGAAAGCTATGCACTATTTCGTTGTCTGCAATGGAACTTGGTCCGAACCGGATTTCAATGGCATTGTTGGCCTCGTAGAGCCACAGTTGTAAGTTGATGAAGTCGTTGTTGGTGTCATTGTCAAATAGTTCGTTATAAAAACCGGCATTGACCCACTCAATTTTAAGAATACGGCTGCCGGGCGTCCCTTCGAGCAGGTAAACGATTTCCGATTGGGAAACATCTTCCAGATATCCGCGATCAATCAGATCGGTTGCATAAGCCACAATAACCGGCGGATTGGGATATTCGCCGTTGAGAGGCGGGGAGAGGGTGCCGCCTACACCGGCAGAGAGGTCTAATTCGGTCATATCTCTTCCGAAAAGAGTAAACTCAAACCCGATAGGGATGATTTCCTCCGGGTCATCCCAGATCATGCCGTTGGTAATGGACGTAGCATTGGATAGCGGAATATACGGGGTATTGCCGAAACTGAAGGCGTAAGGGAAGGATTGGCTGCGGGCCGCTGTGATGCAGAAAAACAGCAGGAGCAAACAGGCAACAGTGGTAAGTGTTTTTTTCATTTTTTTGGTTTTTTGTGATGAAAGACGAATGATTCGTTCCGTTCGTTGGTAGAACGCGGTAAATTTACGCCCCGCCGGTCGGCAATTTGATTATCGCCTGCGGGTTTAACTGTTTTTTAAATTTCATATTGGTGGCGACAACGCGATTAGACGAATTCAGACTGTTTTACAACCACACCATTCAACCCGAGTTGATGCGCTTGGAGCGTATGCGCCTTCGTTTAGTTGCATTTGCCGCCTTGTCTGTCCTATTCATGGCAGGCATGTTCGCCTTGAGCTTCTACCTCAATATTTTGATCGTCACGCTGATCTTGGCCGCTCCTGCGGGCATTGCCTTTGTGTATTTGGTGTACCGATTAGATGCATTCAGGCGTAGCTTCAAGCCGAGGGTAGTTCGCCTCATTCTTGATTTCATTGACGACGGCCCCAACTTTGACGACAATAACCCTTTGGTTTACAATGCCGGAGGATTCATCCCTAAAGAGCGATTTCTGGGGTCTCGGATTTTCGATACGCCCGCCCACGAGTACAAAGGCGAAGACCTGGTAGAAGGCAAGGTCGGGGAAATGTACTTTGAGCTGTGCGAGTTGCGTGTCGGCGAGATTTCCGTAGTGCTCAACCGCATCAATTCGGTGTTTCACGGTGTTTTTCTGCACGCCGTTTTTAACGAACCCACCATCGGCGACATCATGGTGTGGCCGCGCAGCCGCATACAGTTTCTCACGAATTCCATTCGGGCGTTCACTTTTGAAGGAGGTAAAAACAAGGACGATGAAATATTAAATGAAGGCTTTCGCCAAACCTTTATGACGTATGCCACCGAAGATACGCCTGTGGCCCATATTTTATCGCCGCCTATGCAGGAGGCGCTATTGGAATATACGCTGACTACCCAAAAGGATATTTACATTGCCTTCCAAAACCGGGATATTTACCTCGCCCTTTCGGAAGAAAAGGATTTGCTCGAACCTTATTTGTTTAAATCCAACCTCAACTTCGACCGCATTCGGGAGTTTTTTGAAGACATTCACAGCTTGCTCCACTTAGTGGAGGTGTTTGATCAAACGCACTGAATCCGAAGGCGCCGACTCGAATCCGGGGACCTGTCAGCCTTATTCCACTACCGACAAACGCCCGGACTGAAATGTCTGCCCATTTTGCACAAGCCGCCAAAAATAAATGCCTTTTGATCCTTCCAAAAGTGTGATGGCGCCCTCCTGATCATTTAGCGCCCTGCGTTGTATCAAACGCCCCCAAGTGTCATAAATAAATAATTCTGCTCCGGGTAATGCCTGCGGCATCTGATAATGAACTACGCTCCGTACGGGGTTCGGATATAGCCTGAACCCTCCATTTTCGGTGGGCGTGTGCGCGGAAGATATGTTAGCATAATGATCGCAAGGCAGCGTGGAGGCATTGAGCCGGTATAAAACCGAGTCGTTCTCCTGATAGCATCTGACGGCGTGAGGCATAAACACATCCTCTTCATCTGTGGTGCATCCCATGCTGGGGGTGGGGCCGGGATACCAGAGGTTGCCTGCTTTTTCCAGAATTAAGTCGTCCCAATAGCTTTGGTTTACAAGTATCCGCCAGGTTTTTAGGGAGTCGTTGCCGAAATGCCAATAGAAGGTTTCCACCACAGTGACGTGTACATCCTGATTGAAATGAGACAGCCCCCGTATCGTCCATTGACTGCCGGCCTCTGCGGTAAAGTCATACAGCAGCTCAAACTGTTGGGTTTCAATGCTGAAGAAAAATACCGAATCGTTCCGGGTGAATACATGAGCGGGGTTGGGCAGGCCGCAACCGCTCAGGTTGGATATTACCCGACACATTTGCCCGGCCATCATTTCCTCGCCCGTCACCTCTGCGATGACAAACGAATCGGCGGGAATGGGTTCCAGCACGATTTGATTGATGTACCAACGTGCGCCTACGGGAGCGAAGTCTATGGTTTGTGCCGGAAGCAGCGATGAGACGGCCCCCAGCATCAAAGCGAGGAGAAGTACTTTTTTCATGTGGAGATTTTTTTGCAACTGAATTCTTTATCTCATCGGGCTACAACCACCCTTCCGGCAGCCACCAGGCCGGACCCCGTGCGAAGCGTCAGTACATAAGCGCCGGGCGGCCAATTTCGAACATCCATTGTCTGGGTATGAGATGTTGTATTCTGCCACAGAGCGCGGTATAGCTGACGGCCGTGCATGTCGCGGCACTCCAGCATCATAGCCTCATAAGGAGTGACAAGGCCCTCTTGCAGCCTTACTTCGATCATATCTGATGCCGGATTGGGCGATACCGACAAGCGCGACACAGAATACCGATCAATGATCAGTGGTTCCCGCACAGCAGTTATTATTTGTTCGTCGCCCTCGCAGCCCGGCACTAAGCAGCCCATGCTGTCCAATACCATCAGCAACACATTGGCCTGAAACCCAAGCGGCAAATCAGGATGATCGGTCGAGTCCACAATGATGCCGGTAATGGCAATGCGCCCGTCGGTCAATTCGGTATTTCTAAACGGGATGAAATACCCCGGTGGCCAGGGGCGAACCAGGGAATCGTTGTAAAATCGTTCCCACTTTTGATGCCCCTGGGGGTCCATACGAAACACCCAGGCGCCAAAGTAAAGAAACGGCGATGGTCGAATTTGCATATACCCCGTTCCGATTATGTCGCCGTTGGATGCGGGGGAGAGGTGATAAATACCCGAGTTAACAATATTGCGATCAAGCCATATATGACGCCATACTAAGTTTCCGTCCGTGTCGTACCCCTTCAGCATATTGAAGTGGCGTCCCAACTGCGGATAGATTTCAAGGATGATGGTATCGTGCATCCATGCATGCACGCCTCCTCCGCCTGGCAGCCGGGTAGAATACGGTCTTTGGTCGTCAAACAACTGCCCTATATGGCTGGGCTGGTACCAGATGATCTCGCCGTCTTCGTCTATTTTGTATGCCTGTGAAAAATATTCCGAGTTTCTGCCATACCCCGTTACAAAATAGTGGCCGTCGTCGGTTGGGGTGATGTTGCCCCTTACTCTGCTGACGGCAAAGGTATCCGGAATCATTTTCTGAAAAAGCCGCTCGCCGTTTTCATCCGTTTTCAGCAGCCATGCGGTTTGCCTTTTGGGATTGCCAACGGCCCTGCTTTCAACATAATAGATAAAATAGCCGCCGTCAAAGGTATTGCATACGTCCATGGGGAAATAGCCGATTCCTGTTGAATCCGGTTCGGGAAAGTAATTGATCCATTGCAACTCAAGGTCGGTATTGTATTTGGCCAAAAAAGTCCTCATGCGGCCAATCTCATAATCGAGCCATTCGCCTGTAAAAACCAAGCCGCCGTCCGGTGCTACGCAGCCCTCCACGAAAGCATTATCACCTTGCGGACCTTCCAATGGAATGATGTCAACCACGCTCATATCAGACATGTCCACTTTGATCAAGTGGCAGGATCGCCCTCCCTCCAGTTTGACATATCCGCTTACGATAAATAAGTGGTCTCCCTCTGAAAGAATTATCATCCCTCGATCAAAGAAGGGCAGCCCGCTTGTAGCTGCGTGGGGATCAATCGAGCCGTAATGAGTATATTCGTTTTGGGCATGGCCCAGCATGAAAAAAATAAAGATAAAAACGGATGTATAGATGAAATGCCGCATGACTTCAAATTTAAGAAAAGGTGGCACCGGGTGTACAAGTAGCGCACGGGATGCCACTTCCGGGTTAGCGTTGAATTAATACTTTTCGGGTTTGCCGGCACTGAAATAATTCCAACGAGCATCGCCGGAGTTGCCCTGAAACTGCTGAATGCGTCCCGGATTTGTTGCCGTACCCTCTATAAATAAATCGTGAAAAACAACGGTAAAATCTTCATTACGGAAGTTGAATCCCTGATTATTCTCTACGATGTTCACGCCCACTATATTCCCCGAATATACATTGCATTGCAGGTCACTTTTGAAATTCCCTGTATTATCCAACTGTACCCCTGCCGCTGCCCCTTGAAACCTGTTGCCTCGGATCTCATTATTGGCTTGGCCGATCATGGCAATATCGAAGTCGTAGTTTTCAAAATAATTGGAGAATATCCGGAACAGGGTATTGGAGGTACCCCGAACGCCCACTGTATTATTAATGAATTGGTTTCGGTCTTGCAAGCTTGCGCCTTCCTGGCCTATCACAATATGGCCGGCCAAAGGCATGGAGCCGCCCCCCAGAATGCCTATGGGCGAGCCTGTAAAAACATTGCGTTTGGTAACCGTATAAGAGGCATCCCAACTGATGATTCCTTGTTGTGTCATATTTTTGAAGAAACAATCCTGGAAGGTCACTCCGTTGGTAGCCCACATGGAAACTCCGTTGAACATACTACCCGTTGCGCTCCGCTCAAATCGTACATTATGGAACCTGCTGAAATTTGGAAACTCGTATTTCATGAACTCTACCCCTTTTCTACAATCCATGAAAGTGAAATCATCGGCATCAATGATGGCCCCTCTGTGTTCGGGGGTATCCCATGGCGGGGAGTTTTTGGTGGATACGCCTATGCCTGCGCCCTCTATCAAACCGTCTCCTTTGAGAATCACAATGGCCCCCTGATCAGGAAGCAGCGGGCCATAAGGGTCCGGTTGAGGTTGGTAGCTATTGCCGTTGGCGTAAATGCCGTGCCAAAATTGGTTGGGAGAGCAGGTGTTGGCACGTTTTACATGGCCGCCGTCAATGATGATTCTTGCGCCCCGTTCAACTCGAATATGCCCGTTTTGCGGAAACAACACCTGACAGGTAATGGTGAGCGTAACACCTGATTTTACTCGCACATTGTCGTACAGCCTCATATTGACATTCCAGGTTTCATCCTGTGTAACCCACAGGTACGGGGTCTCATTGGGGCTGTCCTGTATGTCGTATTTCTCTTCACACTCAATGAATTGACGGATATTATTAAAGACAAAACCCCTGTGGATAAATTGAATGTCTCGTTTTCTTAATACAGCCCCGTAGCCGCAATTGGCTCCCATTAAATGATTTAGACAAGGGCAAGTGTGAACATACTCCCGTATGAAAGAATGCCCAAATTCATGCGCCAGACTTATCCCTTCATCTACAATCCATGCTCGCGATACGGAAAAAGGCTCGCCTATCACATCCGGGTGGTTTTGAAACCACCAATATTTTAAAAATAAATTGGCAATATGAATGCGGGAGGGCTTATTGAGATCGGTAATACTGGGAAGCTCGGAACACCAAGTGTATGGCATTCCCGCCTGGAATGGGTGGTTAATTGTACCCAAGGTGACCATTTGATGATGAACAGGGCCGTGAGAAGTGAGATACACATTAATACCTCTTGGTATATTGGGATCATTGTTAATCTGAGCATCCAACCCATTGAGCCACCAACTACCCGAATTGGGGCAATCAGTAGTACCGGGGTTATTGGTATTGTCCCAGTAATACTCTGTTGGATCAGGAAGAAAAATCCAATTTGGAGCGATCTCTACCTTCGAATCAATTACATAGTCTGAGCAGTTGGCATCCGGCGATCCCCATAAACTGCCAAACCTGAAGTTGCATCGGTTGAACCAGTCATCTAAAAAGGCTCTGTGCTCGGGTATATCTTGGAAGTTACCGGTTCCGTCGGCTTTTTGAATGACAATAAAATTGGCTCGAACACGGATTTTTCGACTGGACTCGTAGGGAGTATATCTATTCACATCGGTATAGACAGGATTGTTAACAATGTTAGAAAAGCTGGAAACACAAGAAAGACCGGCATTTTGAAGATTCACAGGATCGCTTTCAGAGGTGGCTTCTGATTCCATTCCGCAACTAACCGGCATAGGATCCTGTGCCAGAATACTTTGATTTAACCATATCATCATCGCTACCATCGGGATTATTGCTCTCCAAGTCCGAACCGGGATACCTGTTGATTCGAGCAAAAACGAATGGCGAGATTTCGGAATACAACACACATGTGCGAAACATTTTTCATGTGTGTGTGTGTGTGTAAAATATTCATAATCAAGTATTAAGGGTTAAATAATAATTTGAATTGCCTGGAATTTATTTTTAATTTTACAGCTTATGTGAGTGGAACGGGCCGTTTTATGAAATAGCTGAATTTAAACTGCTGCAATAATACGCGTAATTTCTTATCGTGTCAACACCTGAAGGTGTAGCAATATACTATATAGTAATCTTTAGCAGAAAAAATATCACAACTTGTAGGTTGGCAGACTATAGATCAATAAAAAGCATCCGGGAATACCTTTTGATACAAGCCGGCGCTA
The DNA here is from genome assembly GCA_019638385.1 of Saprospiraceae bacterium. GTDB lineage: Bacteria > Bacteroidota > Bacteroidia > Chitinophagales > Saprospiraceae > UBA2329. The sequence goes on from JAHBTW010000003.1 coordinate 60,322, forward strand.
TCGCTTTTGAAAAACGATCGGGCATTTTGAGAAGAGCGAATCAGAAAAGGCGGTTGGCGCAGCGAGTCCTGAAAGCATTGAATCACAAAGGGTTCAGGGATGTTATTGCCTTTTATGGTCATCGTTTTGTGCAGATATTGCTCCGCCTGCATTTCATCAAAGTCATCGGCAAATTGATCTCCTGAAATGTTGCGCAGCACATTGAGGTAGTTTTCCACGGCCATGGAGTCGAGCAGGCTGTCGCCCAACACCCAGCCCGTCGGTGTGCGCACAAAAGCAAAGGCCGTATCTGGGCTTTCCCAGTTAAACTCCGTGACCTCCATATCTCGTTTCATGCGCAACAACACGCGGTTGCGGTAGCTGTCGAAATCCCTGCCGATGCTCATCACCTGCGCCCCGTCGGTTACAAACACCGTATTTTCTCCGGTCATGCGCAAGTAGGTGATAATAGACTGATTTTGAGGATCGAAATCTTCACGGCCGAGCATAAAATCATGTGTGACTTTGCCGCCCCGGTACAGCCGCACCCGGAATCCTTGCTGCTCATCCACCCCGTACGCCTGCCATTGATCGCGGTTTTTGGAAGCGATTTGGCGCGACTCAATCAATTGCAGGGAGCCGAGCAGCTTAGTGATCTGTTCGGGCGAGGCCGCTGCGCTTCGCACCCCGTCGGAGATGATCCAACCCTTTGCTTCTTTGGTCAGGCTGAATTCATCTCCGTCGGGAGGCTGGAGCACGATGGCGCTCAATGCGGAAGTATCGGCTTCGATCAAAACGGCTTCGAAGCTCCGCTCCCGCTTTCCAAACTGCTTTCGCGACAGAATAACCGCCGCCACAAGGAGCAGAAAAATGAGTACCAAGTGCTTGTTTTTCATTTTGTTATGCTGTTTAGCGGAACTCCGTTCCGCTCCGTGTTCTTTTATTTCAACACATAGCAACATAGATACATAGTGTTCTGCCTATGTCTCTATGTGTTTAAAAAAAATTCTGTGCATCGGGAATCAAATTGTGTTTTGAAACAGCCTCAAACATACGAGTTCCGCTTCGCGTTACGGCATATAGCGGAACGAAGTTCCGCTCCACATTACTGCTGATAGAGCTTCTTCCCTGCTTCTTCGTACTTGTCGCCAGGCGCCCATTGGGGACGTTCCACCTCATCTGCAATCATACGCGCCAGATAGGCAAAGGACTGACAGTAGCGCAACAGGTACTCCATATCCACGGCATCGGCTTCGTCGGCCGTTTGGTGGTAATAGCGCGACAATTCCTCGTCGAAGCCGGTAACGCCGGGGCTGAGGCATAAGGCAGGTACGCCTTTGGCCGCAAACGATACATTGTCGGAGCGGTCAAACAGGCCCTGCTCCGGTACGGGGTTGGGGATCACGTCCAAATTGAACGCTGCCGCTGCGGCGGACACCATTTCGTCCGTACCCGTGCGCCCGTAGCCCACGGCTGATATATACCGCATATCGTTATAGCCTGCGCCGTCGGCATTGAGGTTGAACACTACGTTTTTCAATGGAACCAAAGGGTTATCGGAGTAGTAACGACTGCCGAGCAGCCCCATTTCTTCCCCATTGCAGGCCAGCAGAATCACAGAACGCTTAGACGGCTTCATGGCTAATGCGCGAGCGGTCAATAACAATGCTGTGGTACCCATTGCGTTGTCGCGGGCGCCGTTGAAAATGCTATCCTCCGGCGTAAACGGCGCGCCGCCGTCTTTGCCCGTACCCACATGATCGAAGTGGGCGCTGATCAGGATGTATTCTTTTTTCAATTCCGGGTCGGTTCCTTCAATGACGCCCACCACATTGGGTACATACATCCGCTCAGAACTGCCGCCGGAAGAACTGAACACGGCTTTTTGCGCGGATCCTTTCACTAAGGTTGCTATCGGGTCGTTGCCTTTTTCTTTCAGCCAGCCGTAGGGGATGGTGCTCTTTACCTCATCCGATTTTTCTGCCAGGCGGGTAGAGGGCTTGCCGAAGTAGTTGAGTGCAAATTGCCAGGGAAAATTGAGGCGGTACAATTCGATGAGCGCTACGGCGCCGCGTTCCTGCGCGAGTTTGCGCTTGGCGGGTATGCTATTGAAAGCTGCCATCGGGCTGCTGTCGTCGGGAAGGCCGGTGATGACGAATACCACTTTGCCTTTCACATCCAATGCTTTGTAGTCGTCGTGGCCGGAGGCAGCATCCACCCAGCCGTGCCCGGCAAAAATGGCGGTCGTTTTCGCATTGGCGGCATTGCCGGCCATCATCATGAAGTCTTTGCGGTGCTCATACGCGGTTTTTCCGATGTTGAGAGCGGCACTCGCAGGCGGCGTAACGGTTTCCAATGGAAATTGCTGGTAATAATCGGGAGCATTCGGCAGCGGCTTTACGCCGTAAGATTTGAGCTGCTCTACCAGATAGCGGGCGGCGATGAGATTTCCGGGAGCGCCGGTGCGCCGGCCTTGCAATTCATCGGAAGCAAGGAAGCGGAGGTGTGCCTCGGTTTCATATTGGCGGGCATCAAACTCCGGAGACTGTGCCGCCAGTTGCAGGCTGCACAGCAGGCAGGCTAAAAAAGTCAACTTTTTCATGTCGGGTGTATTAAAAATTTTGGATGATTACTAAAACAAAGCGATTTGGGTTTGCGCCGGTTCTGTTTTTTCCTGCGGGGGAGCAGCACTTTCGGCGCCGGGCGGCAAAATGGATTTGATAACGCGCAACCGATGCGAATATTTCCGCTTCTCTTCATCGAAAATGCCGTAGTGATCGAGCAGGTCGCTGCGCACTTTGCCGAAGGCGTGGAGGATGCGGCTGTCGGGCAGGATGATACCGGCGTGGAATACGCGCCCGAGGTTGTTTTCAAAAAAAGCAATATCGCCGGGCCGGGCCTGTTCGATAAAGTCAACAACGGCGCCTTCAAATACTTGTTTTTCAGCCGTTCGGGGCAGCCGGACACCGGCCAACTTGAACGCCATTTGTACCAACCCGGGGCCGTCTATGCCCAACGGCGAACGCCCGCCCCACAGGAAAGGAGCGTGTAGGTACCGGCGGGCCAATTTCACCACCAGCTCACGGGTGCAGTTGATCGAATGAGGGAAAATGACTTGCCCGCTGAAGGCAAACTCCTGCTCTCCGAGATGGAACCGGATGCCGTCGAAAAGCGGCAGTTGCGCGCCGAGCGTGATGGGCAGGAAGTGGTCGGGAGCAGACGCCGCTTGCAGTAGTTCGAGGCTGAGCGCAAATTGTTCCCGGTAAGCGTCGTATTCCGAATGCGTTATTTCCAACAACTGATTGGACGCTGCCCAGCCAACGGTGTCGTCCCAAACACAGCGCACCTTTGCCCAGGCACGTCCTTTTTCCTCCATGATCTCCACTACTTCGCCGAACAGCAACTGCGACAGCATTTCGCTGCGCTGAGAGGGATGCGCTCGCAGGGGAATGACGCTGAGAGGACAAACGGCAAATATCATCTGACGAAAGTATTATTGTTACCGAGCGACCAAAGATACTAAGTTTTCAAAATTCTCCGTTTTTTTGGCGTTCTGTTACCCAATATACTTGCTGCAATGTCCAATCTTCGACTGTTTTTGCCTGTCATAGCCATGGCGTTTTTTATTAGCATACAAAGCTCAACGGCTCAAGACCAACATTTTACACAATTTTACGCCTCCCCGCTCTCCCTCAACCCTGCATTGGCCGGCGCATTCAGCGGCACCTACCGCATGTCGCTTATTTATCGCGATCAGTGGCGAAGCGCCTTAGTGAATCCCTATGCCACTTATTCCGGCGCCATTGATTATCGCTTTCGGATGCAGTTCAAAAAAAAGGTTTTGCATGATAATGTGGGCATCGGCGTGCTGTTTTACAACGACCGGGTGCCGGAGGTGGGCTTTTATCACAATCAAATCAACATTGCCGGGGCTTATCACAAATCGCTCAACCACCGCAATAACGAATTTCTCACCCTCGGCTTTCAGTGGGGCGTCAACCAGCGCAACATCAACTATGAAAACCTCACCTTCGAGGACGAGTTCAACGGCGCTACCGGATACACCCTGCCCGGCCGGGAAAACCTGCCGCAAAACAATTTCACCTTCGGCGATATGGCGTTCGGACTCAACTACACTTATGCTCCCGATCGGGGCATCGGGCTGTACGCAGGGGTGGCCATGCACCATATATTGCAGCCGCAAATCAGCTTTTACCAGTTTGAGGACCTCCTCGACGGAGATGGGGATAATACGCTGTTGCGTAAATACACCGCTCACCTCGCATTGAAACTCCCTCTGGGCGAACGGGTGCAGTTGCTGCCGCGTGCGCTGGCCTACAATCAGGGCGAACATTTTGCCGTGAATGCCGGCACCAATGTGCGTTTTTTGGTGAGCGACATCACCGGCGCAGCGGTGCACATCGGCGCCTGGGCAAGACCCGCCCGCGACGAACAAAAAAAGCTGCGCTTGGATGCCCTCATCCTCATGACAGGCTTTGAATACCAAAACTTTCTCATCGGATTCAGCTATGATGCGACCATGAGCTACTGGACGACCGCGGGCAGGCGCACCGGGGCTTTTGAGTTGTCCATCGCCTATCTGGGGGCTTACGAAAATGAGACTGTGCTCTGCCCTAAGTTCTGATTTTCAACACTCAACGTGTTCTACTATTTCCAAACCGTAGCCGATAAGACCTACCCGGCGTTTGGGGTTCTGCGTCATGAGCCTGATTTTGGTAATGCCGAGGTCGCGCAGGATTTGAGCGCCGATTCCAAAGTCGCGTTGAGTCATATCGGAAGGCAGGGTTTTGGTGCGAATATCTTCTTCCGACATTTGTTGCATGGCGGTAAGATGAGCGAGCACCTCCTCGCTTTTTTCGCTGTGGCGCATGTACAGCAGCACGCCTTTGCCTTCGGTGCGAATTCGTTGCATCGAATTTTCGAGCAATACGCCGTAATTGCCCAACAGAAAACCGAGCACATCGCCGGTTTCGGAGGAAGAATGCACCCGTACCAATACCGGTTCGTCCTCGTGCCAGTGGCCCATACAAAAGGCCAGATGCAAATCGCCGGTGGTGAGCTGGCGGAAGGCGCGTACAGTCATCGGACCGTATTGGGTGTTGAGCGGCACTTCGGTTTCCTGCCGCACAATGCGCTCCGTCCGCATGCGATAAGCCACTAAATCTTTTATCGTAATAATCTTGAGATCAAATCTTTGCGCAATGCGAAACAACTGCGGCAAGCGGGCCATCGTGCCGTCTTCGTTGAGAATTTCTACCAAAACACCGGCGGGGTAAAAGCCGGCGAGGCGGGCCAGGTCAATGGCTGCTTCGGTGTGGCCGGTGCGCCGAAGTACGCCGCCTGTTTTGGCCCGCAGCGGAAAAATATGGCCGGGCCGGGCGAAATCGGCGGCTTTTATTTCCGGATTGAGCATAGCGCGGATGCCGGTGGCCCGATCATAAGCAGAAATGCCGGTAGAGCAGCCGTGCCCGATGAGGTCAATGGACACCGTGAAAGCCGTTTCGTGGAGCGCGGTATTGTTGGACACCATGAGGCCGAGTTCGAGTTCGTCGGCGCGTTTTTCAATAAGGGGCGTGCAGATGAGGCCGCGCCCGTGGGTGGCCATAAAATTGATGATATCGGGCGTTACACATTCGGCGGCACAAATAAAATCCCCTTCGTTTTCGCGGTCTTCATCATCTACTACGATGACGACTTTGCCGGCGCGGATGTCCTCAATGGCGGCTTCTATGGTGTCGAGCCGGATGCCTTCAATGGCGCTTGGTTGGTTCCCAGACATTGCTTCGAATTCCTTTTAGAAATCTGAAAAAGCCCTGGAGCAGTGCCAGATTCATGAGTATGAAATAGCGCACATTTCTGAAAAACAGCAAATTGCGCCCTGATTTTTTCAACAACACATCGGCCATCGGCACAACAAACACCCCGATGACGAGGCAAAGGAACAAAAAACGGAAGAAGATGTTGCCCTGCCAGGCCGATATTGCGCATCCGGCCAGCATGGCTGCTAAAAAGAAGGGGCCTAACCAACGAAGAATTTTGTGCGAAAAGAAAGCAAAACCCAATGCGGTAAACGGCGGCCACCACAAATGGCGAAAATGGATCATGTTTTGAAAATTCCCCGCAGAGATGCGCGCCTTGCGGCGAAATTCCTCGCGCCAATCGTGCGATACCGGCTCATGACAAATCGCTTCCGGCTCGTTGATGGCTTGTGCGCCGCGCTCAAAGGTCTTCATGGTGATGTAAAAATCGTCCACCAAAAAATTGGACGGTATGGGATTGAAGTAATCAGATCGCAAAGCATAACAGCCGCCGAAAGGGCCGATCATTTTGCGCCATACGACGCTCTCCAAATACTTGAGCCGCACCTCTCCGGAGATGTAGCGATTTTCGGAGCGGGAGATGCCGCTCTGCTCCATGCCGGTGTGAGACATAAAGGCATCCACAATGGCGATATCGGGGCTGCGGTAGTGTTTGATCAAGTGAAATACCACCTCCGGCGTGAGCATGACGCTGGCATCTGTAATGAGCAGGATGTGATCGCTGCCCGCCGGGTGGCGCTCGAAAGCGAATTCTACCAAATGATTGATGACGCCCGGTTTGCCGCGGCGTTCGGTGAAAGGATAAAAAAATGCATTGTCCCGGGAATGCACCGCTTCCGCCACGATGTCGTTGGTACGGTCGGTGGAGCCGTCGGAGCCGATGAAGAGGGCGTATTTGTCTGCGGGGTATTGTTGCAGGAAGAGGGTTTCTAATTTTTGCCCGATGACCTTGTCTTCATTGTAGAGCGACATGATAACGGATACATACGGCAATTCATCGGTTGGTTTGAAAATCAACTGATTGGGCATTTTACCACGCGCCAGCAGCCGGAGCAGCAGCGGAAAAAATACATAAGAGTGAGCCAGAGCAAGGAAGGATGCAAAAAAGATAAGTACCGGCGCCGTTTCCATCATTTTATTCACTTCACACCTTCACGGTTTCCTCCAATTGGGCGGCGTAAGCCTCCATGAGCTGTCGCCCGATTTCACGGCTGTCGAAGTTTCGGCCCACAAAATCAAGCGCTCTGCGCCCCATCAATTCGAGCCGGCCGTTTTGTTGCCGGCAAAAGCGAACGGCCTCCACAAATTCCTCTGCGGTATCGGCCACGATTACTTCTTTGCGGTGCTTCGCAGGAATGCCCTCCAGGCCGATACTGGTGGTGATGACCACTTTGCCTAAGGCCATGGCTTCCAATATTTTGGCGCGCATGCCGCTGCCCGATAGCAAAGGCACCACCAAAAGGCTGTGTTGGTTGATAAAGCGGGTGGCGCTCTGTACTTCGCCCACTACCGTAATATTGCGTTGCCGGATGCGCCGGATCCACTGCGGCGCATTGCGCCCGGCTATGTACAGGCGGATATTGGAGAACTTTCGGTTCAGCTTCCCCCACACCTCGTCCAAAAACCAGCGCACCCCTTCCACGTTCGGCGTCCAGTCTAAGGAGCCGATGAATCCGATGCTCAGCTCGCGGCGGTAGCTGCGGAAATCGGGTTTGTAATCTTTCAGGTCAATGCCGATGGGAATGACGACCGAGGCGTTGGAATAGCCCATGCCGGTGAATTGCTCCAGGTCGCGTTGGGAAATGGCGGCGAGAAGGTCGTATTGGTTCAGGTGTTGCTGCTCAAACCGCTTCAGTTTTTTGGTGAGGTGCGACAGGTAGATTTTTTTGAGCGGAAAGCGGGTGTTTTGCACCACGCGTTCCCATATTTCATGTTCTACATTGTGCGCGCGCATGACAATGACGGCATTGGAGTATTTACGTATGACGGGGATGTAAGGCGATAGATAAAGCGTTTCCAACTGCACTACGTCGAAGTCTTCTTCCGTAAGGAGGTGAATCAGTTTTTTTTCAAAAGTGTCAGAAACGAATCGGGAAACATGGTAGGAATCCGGGGAGAAGAGGTTGAGAAAAGCGTCCCAGGGCTTGATGCGATTGTCCACCGAAACGGTATGTACATCTTTGTAGTGTGCCAGTTCGCGTGGCAATTCACTGATTTCCACATAGTGTTTACTGGTATTCATGGCCAGCAATGTGATCTCCCCTCCCGCGCTGCTCAAAGCTCTGCTCAGTCCGGTCACCGCAATAGATTCGCCATCTTTGAGAGGGAACGGGAATTTTTTACACAGTTGAAGTATCCTCATTCGCGTTGGATTGCATGGAGCAAAAATAGGCTTTTGTTCCGCTTTTTCATTTGGAGAGGATTTTTTCGAGCACAGACCTTTCCAGCGGAGACTTTTTCAAAACGTCCTTTCGGAGAAATAATTGGAAGCGGCGGCGGCTTAAACTGCAAATTTGACGTCAACTTGTCCAATCGCATTTTCTGTCAGACCCCGCATTCGTCTATCGCATCACGCGCTCGTTGTTGTCCCGTTTCACGTCGGCTAAGCGGCCGGAAGGGTCAATGTGTACGCGGGCGATTTCTCCGATAGGTACGGGTACGGTGAACGTGTAGTCGGGCGCCACCCAGCGCCAAATCGGCAATGCGCTGAACTCGCCGAAGCGCGCATCGCTCGTTTTGCGGCCCCGCATCATGCCGAGCGGGATGTTGTAGCGCAGGCGTTTGCCGTTGCGCAGCGTCACTTCCACATCAACCGGCATGGGCATAGCGCCGATGCGAGCGAGTTTTATCTGCGTCTCCCGACGGGCGCCGCTCTCCACCGATACAATGCCGTAATCAATCGTATGGGTAGAATACACGAAATAGTCTAAGTACCAGTCCAACTCCATACCCGATACCTTCTCCATCACGCGGATGAAGTCTTTGTCGTCGGGATGCTTGAATTGCCACTCGTCGAAGTAGCGCAGCAGGCCGGCATCCAATGCCTCGGGCCCGATGATGTAGGCCAATTGGCTGAGAAACACCGAACCTTTGTTGTAGCTGCCTACGCCGTAAGCGGTATTGGACTGGAAATGATCGGAAGGGGTGCTCAACGGCTCTTCCCACTCGCCGGAAGCAAAATTGATGTAGCCCTGATAATCGCCCCTTTGCGGAAAATCGGAAGGCGGCCTGTTCGGCAAAAGCCCCTCTTTACTGAGGAAATTCATCACATCTGCCGTGGCATAATTGACGAAGCCTTCGTCCATCCAGGCATAGCGCGCCTCGTTGGTGCCGAGTATCATGGGATACCATATATGCATTAGTTCATGCACCGATACGCCCACTAAGCTGTTGAGCGGCCGATGCCCGGTGATGAGCGTAGCCATCGGGTATTCCATGCCGCCGTCGCCGCCCTGTATGAACAAGTATTCCGGGTAGGGGTACTGCCCGAAGCGGGCGTTGATGTAGTCGAAGGCGCGATCCATGATGGACAGAAGTTTGTCCCAAGCCTCGGTCGCTTCTCCCGGTTGGTAAAAACAACGGAGCACGGTACCGTCTTTCCGGGTGAGCGTGGCGTGCTTATAATCGGGATCGGCGGCCCATACAAAATCGTTCACCTTTTCGGCCTTGAAATGCCAGTTGAGCTTTTCGCCGGAGCGGGCGGGTTTCGTTTCAGCGCCGCCGTATCCGTGCCCTATGTCATCCGGGTTTTGAAGAACGCCGGTAGCGGCTACCACATAGCGGGCGTCAATGGCAATGCGCACGTCGAAATCGCCGAATACGCCGTAAAACTCACGCCCCACGTAGTCGTCGGCATGCCAACCGTGCCGGTCGTAGGCGCATATTTTGGGAAACCACTGCGCCATAGAGTAGTCAATGCCCTCGCGGTTGTTTCTGCCGTTGCGGCGAATTTGCGGCGGTACCTGCGCCTCAAATTGCATGGCCAATACGGCCTTTTCGCCCGGCAGGATGGGGTGGGGGAGTTTCACTTCCAAAATGGTACCCACCACTTCCCATTGGGTTGCCGTGCCGTCGAGCGTCAGGGAAATGATTTTCTGGTATCCGATCTCATCGGGTTTCAGCGCAGCAATGCGGGCGGCCACTCTGGAATCCGGATCAAGGATGTTGCGCGAGCGCAGGTCCATCATGCTACCTGGCTGGAAAGCGTTGAGATACAGGTGATAAAACACCCGGTGCAGCGTGTCCGGGGAGTTGTTGAAATATGTCAGCTCTTGCCGGCCGTTGTACCGATGTTTCACAACGTCGAAGTCAATGTCCATGCGGTATTCCACGCGCTGCTGCCAGTAGCCCGGCGGCGGTTGTGCGGCGATGGAAAAAGCAAAAAGCAAAGCAATAGCAAGGAGAGAAAAAGATCGGAGTAAATTCACGGTCAACATTTTTATTTTGAAATATCACTGAAAGGTCCAGCCGGCCTGTTTCATAACGTTTGCGGCAGTTCCATAATGTGTGGTGAGGGTATTTAGATGAGGCTTGATTTCAAAAAAACCGCCGATTTCGTATAAGAAATCATTGGGCAACGACATGGGGTTGATGGGAAAATCGAGCGTAGCGCCGGTAAAAGGCTGTTGCTGTTCTTCGCCGGTGAGGAACTCGAGCAGCATCACGGCAAAGTCGCGATGGGGCGCATCCCTGACCAAACCTGCGCCGGTAACATAAAAGACGCTTTTGTCGTCTTTGTTTTTCAAAAAAATGAAGCCTACCTTCTCGGCGGGCGCCGTAAATTCCGGGTTGCCGCTGGCCTTCATTTGCAATACGGTGTTGGCCTGTACGAGCGCCAGCGTGCCCTTGCCTTCTGCCAATGCCTTAATGAGGTCGTATTCGCTGTCGGAAGTCACATCGGGCAGGCGGTTTTTTAATACATCGCTCACCCATTTGGCGGCAGCGGCCTCGCCTTCGGTGGCAATGAGGCCCGCTACTAAGCCGAGCGTGGAGGGCCGGTTCGGATTGCCGAGCAGCAACTGATTGCGCCAGGCCGGCGAGGCGAGATCGGAGTAATAATTGAGTTTGGAAATATCTGCTTTCCCAATGGCGACGGCCAGCCCGACGGCATTGCGGCCCAGCGCCGTCCAGTTGCCGTTGTTGTCGCGATAGCGCGAGGGCACGTTGTCCGACATCACCTGCGTGGAAAAAGGTTGCAACACATCCGCCAGGCGGGCCTGCTCCAGATAGTAGGCGTTGGAGGCGATATACACATCGGCCTGCGCCTGCCCGGATTCTGCCTTCAGCCGGTCCAGGATAGCTTCATCGGTGTCTTTTACCACTTCCACCTGCACTCCGGTACGCGCTGTGAACTGAGTAAACAACTGCTGGTCAACGGTATAGTTTCGGTGGGTGTAAACCCTTACCTTATTGACGTTTTGCGGCGCAGCAGCCGGGGAGGAGTTGCTTTGATTGCCACCGCAAGCGCTGATGAGCGCAGCCGCCGCGACTGCGATGAAGATTCTGTGAAGCATAGATGGTGCATTTATTCCGGCAGCAAAATTGGGTATTTTTTTTGGGATTCCGGGCCTCCTGTACCGGCGAGCCAGAGCAATCGCATATAAACCTGCGATTGCCCTGACCGGCGAGCTTCAGTCGCCGGAGGTATTCACAAACACAAAATTCTCAGAATCCAGCCCCGATTCTATCATATAGGCATCCAAATCTTCACAGCACTGGAGGCGGCCCTCCTGATCGGGGACGTGCGCAGCAAAACCTTTCGCACGCAACCACTCCGCAGCCCGGTGATGACCGGTAGCGGCCCGCGATCCGGCCAAATATTCCATGGCAATGACGGGCGGTGCATCGCTTTGCAGCATCGCCTCCATGCCTTGCACCACTTCCCACTCGGCGCCTTCTACGTCTATCTTTACCAATCGGGGCCGGATGCCGTGTTGTGCGGCGAAAGCATCAAGCGACAGACAGGACAGCTCTATTTTTTGGCCTTTGAGGTGGGCCGGCACGGCCTCCGGATTCATGGTGTTGTATTCGGAATAGAGTGGCGGAAATTCCCAAAATGCCGCCACGCCTTTGCTTCGGCCTATGACGATCTGCTCCACCCGGATGTTGGCAAAGGAGGCGGTGTTTTGCCGGAGTACGCGGAAATTCTGTGGCGCCGGTTCCAGGCTAAATACCTTGCCTTCCGGCCCCGTCAGGCGGGCCGCGAGCAGCGAAAAGAACCCGAAATGCGCGCCGACATCCGCTACGGTGTCGCCGGGTTGGATGTGGTTCAAAAAGAAGCGAGTCAGCCGGATTTCTGAATCGTGGGTTTTGCAGCCGAGCAGGTATAAGTCCATGCCGGCCGGCAGGGCTACGCTCATTTCGGTGTCGAAAAAAGTATGGCAGCGGCGCAGGAGAGATTTCCCCGTAAGGGGATACAGCGCATATCGGAATGCCACTGCACCGAGGTACCGCAGTGGCTGATGCAGCAGGCGGCCGAGCTTCGATCCGGTTGCTAAGCGGGTTGCCCGGTCGAGCGCTGCGCTCCATTGTTTTTGTTGGTCGTTCACGGGGTCGGGTCGGGTTTTCGCCGCGCTGCTATGTCCATGTTGACGAGCATCGCCATGATGAGGAAAAAGAAAGAACCGATTTTATCGGTTTCGATGAGGTCGTTGATGATGCACAGGATGAGGATGGTGGTAAAAGACAGCAGGAGCATCATCACCGCTTGCCGGCTGTGCTTGTCGGAGAGCCGGTGGTAGAGATTTTCACCGTAGAGGAGCAATGCAAAGGAGGGCAGCAGGAAGAAAAGCAAGCCGGGCAGACCTTGTTCCACGGCAATCATCAGATAGTAGCAATGTATGCCGGAGCGCTCCGGGTTGTGGCTCACATAAGTGCGAAACCCGGAGACAGTATAAGCCTTGTATTGTTCCAAAAAATTGCCCGGTCCGAACCCGGCCAGAGGGCGTTCGCTCACCATGTTGAACCCCGCCACCCAGCGGTAAAAGCGCTCCATGGTGGAAATATCTTCTCCCTGAGCAGTGGCTTCCAGCAGGTTGTCAAATCGGGTGTGCGAAATGGTGCGCTCGTAATCGGGGGCATAGTCCAAATAAGTATTCTGCGACGACATCCAGCCGATAGCGCCGGTGACAACCACGACCGACAGAATCAGCGCAACTTTCACCAATCGGAGGCGGACGACGAAATAGACCCCCACCGAGAGAAACACCGCCAGAATAGCTGCCCGCGTAAAAGACAATTGTATAGCCACAAACAGCACGGCAAGCGCTCCGGCCAACACCCAGCGTTGCCAACTCCCCTTCGGGTACCATTGTCGTACAAACCATACGAACGGAAAAAAAACCGCCATAATAGCCGCGTAAGATACATGGTTGCGGTAAAACGGGCTGAGGACTCTATAAACCGATTCAAAGGAAAATCCGTGGCCGGCGTGCCGCGCCAGAACGATGAGTACTGTGGCAATCAGCGAAGCGAAGATCAACCAAAAGAAACGCCGTATTTCCCGCTCGCCCCGCAGCACATACCCGGCGAGGAAATAGAACGTGATGAGGTACCACGACTTGGCCAGAAAAAACTTGAGCGAGATGACCGGATTGCCGGAGTTGAGCAGGGGCACGATCGTCCAACCCCAATGCAACAACAATAATAGCGTGACCGGATGCAACAAGAACTCTTTTTGCAAGGCATCGCTGTGTCGGAGCGCATACACGACAAACACCAGCATAAGGCCCACTATGAGCGGCTCGGTGGGCAGGTCGGTGCCGAATCCGTTGGGGAAAACCCATTCCGTGGAAAGCGGAAGGCAAAAGAGCATCAGATAAAATACCTTGCGAAAATCAACGAGGGTGAGGTAGCCCAGTAACACCGCTGCCGGAGCGGCAGCGAGGAGCCATTCCTCTGTGTAAAGCGCGCCCAACAAGCTCAGCAGCGTAACGGCTGCAAAAACAATAAAAAGCACCTGCTCTGTTCGGAGGGTGTGAAGCGTTGGCGCGTACCGGCGAATCATGGAAGGTGTGCCGGTTTTACAGCCCGTCTTTTTCTATCTCCAGAATGGCCGCTACATGCGCATCCGCTATCTTTTGACGCACTTCGGGCTTCATCAGGTCGGCAGCTTCTTCTTTGTTATTGTAGAAGCCGTTTTCCGTCAGAGCAGCCGGCATGGTTGTGTTGCGGAGTACATAAAATTGCCCCGTCGGCTGCGATTTGATGTTGCGATTGCGGAAGCCCGTTTTTGCAATGAGATGCTTCTGGAAGATACCTGCCAGTTTTTGGCTGCGCAAGCTGCCGTGGAAAAACCAGGTTTCAATGCCTCTGGCTAATGCCCAGGATTCGCTCGTAGGCGCCGGCGCGGCATTGGCATGGATGGAGATAAATATTTTGGGCAAATCTGATCGGAGATTGTTGGCCCGGTCCACGCGGCCTTTGAGGAAATCGTCAATATCCACTTCGGGGACGGTGATGTAGTATTTCACTCCAATTTTGTCCAATTCCACCTGCATGCGTTTCACAATGTCGCGATTGAACTCGTATTCCAGGAAACGGGTAGTCCCGTCATCGAAAAGCGGGGAGCGCTTGCCGGGCGTCTTTTTGCCATGCCCGTTGTCCAAACACCACATATAGCGTGCCTTATGACCCGTAGTCGGTGGAGTGGGAGTGGGCGTTGGAGTAGGCGTTGGTGTCGGAGCAGGAGTAGGTGTCGGCGTCGGTGTCGGTGTCGGTGTCGGTGTCGGCGTCGGCGTGGGTGTGGGTGTGGGCGAGGGCGTCGGCGTAGCCGGTTCTTCAAAAATATCTTTTACAAATGATTCCTCCGGCGCATTGGGCGGAATGACGACCTTTTCCATTTCGTTGACGACATGAATGACCGTATCGGGTTTGATATCGGCGCCGTCCTGTGCGGTATCGGGGTCAATGGGTACAGGTTTTGGACGCGGCGTGGCGGGTTGCGGTTGTTCTTTCTTTTTTCCTCCAAAGAGGGTTTTAAAAAAGCTACTGATGGCTGCGAAAAAACTTTTCATAATGTTGCGGTTTTTGATCGGGCAATAAAACTACTTTTTATTTGCCGATGAGAAAATGCGATTCCAGTTGATGCCTTTGCGGAAGTTGCCTTCACGGGTAGAGAACCATATAAAGAGCGGCTTGCCAACGATGTGATCTTCAGGCACATAGCCCCACACGCGGGCATCTTCGGAGTTGTGGCGATTGTCGCCCATCATCCAGTAGTAGTTCTGTTGGAAAGTGTAGGTGTCGGCGGGTTTGCCGTTGATGATAAACTGGCCGTCTTTTTCTTCGAGGGTATTGCCTTCATATACCGAAATGATACGGCGGTAAAACGCAATGCTCACCGGATCGAGCTGCACCGTAGCGCCTTTGGCAGGCACATACAGCGGGCCGTAGTCGTCCACCGTCCAGTCGGGGTGGTTGGCGGCATCGTGCGGGAAGAGGCGTCCGGCGTCGAGGACGAACGGATTGACCTGCAAGGCGGTATCCTCCTTTATTTTGGCTACCTCATTGTCGGTGAGATACATGAGGTAGGAGTTGGCGCCGATGCTTTGGGTGAGATTGGCGTTGTCAATACCGGCAGCGGCGAACCCGGTCGGGTCGTAATTAGGCGGAGTGGTGACAAAAAATCGCTTGCAGGGCGCCGCCTCGATGGAGGGGTCCAATTGCCGGATTTTTTCCACTTGTTCTTTGTTCAGAATCACCAACAGGGAGTTGCTGTTGGGGTCTTTTTTCAACACGTCTTCCTGCGAAATACCCCACTTGGCAAAACTCTTGTCGTTGAACGGCCCATTGGGGGAGCGCAGGTGGTGGATGTATTGCACAAAGCGCAGTTCTTCCCCCGGCTTCCCGTTAACATACAACTGTCGGTTGATAATTTGTATCGAATCGCCGGGCATGGCCACGCAGCGCTTGATGTAGTGATCCATTTTATCCATCGGACGCACCACGAGCTTTTTCTGGCGGGCAGTGATGGCCTGATTGTCGGGTTGCGGCAAGCCGCCCCGTTTGTAGTCATAAATGCTCCAGGTACGGTGGGGGAACACAAACACGCTGTCGCCTTCGGGATAGTTGAACACAACGGGGTCGTTGCGGTCTAATGTTTCCAATGCGGGCAATCGCTTGTATTTCAGACTGGGTTTTTTGAGATACGATTCGCCGCCCACTACCGGAACGCGATTGTGCAGCAGCGGCAGCATAGCGATGGTTTGCGGCATGCGAATGCCGTAGTGCGCTTTGCTCACAAACAAAAAGTCGCCGGTGAGCAGCGAGCCTTCCATCGAGGAGGTGGGAATGACATACGCCTCAATGAGAAACATGCGGATGAAAGCAGCAGCAAACACAGCAAATATGATGGCCTCCGTCCATTCGCGCAGGGCCGATTTTTTGTAAGGGCTGGTATTGGTCAATTTAGTGAGCAGCTTGGCGTTGCCGTCCTTTCTGGCTTGCTCCAATTGAGCGCGGTACGCCTGCTCTTTTTGCCAGGCCGGTCCGTCGTACGTTTCTTTTTTATTAAATGCGAGATAGAGAAAGTAAAACGGCGCAAACAACACCGCCAACACGCTTTGCCAAAATCCGAGGTGCTTAAAAGAGCGCACCATGTCAATGGCTAAGCCCGAATAGGTGAAAATATTGACGATGGGAACGAGCATCCACAGAGCATGCGTCGGCTTGCGCCCCACGGCTTTGGCCCATTCCACTATGTTCAGCCCCGGCGCCAATCCTTTCCAGGCAGCGATTCCCACTTTGGGGAAAAGAAAGAACAAACTAATGCTCAGCACTATGTACGCTAACAGCAAAAACATCCAAAATCCCATGAGGTAGTTAATTGATTTGCGCGTAAAGATAAGCGAAGCCGCGAAAAAGGCCGGAAAATTATTTGACGAGCGGGGGAGACAGGAGGATGGACTACACAGATTGAATATGAACCGTATGAAAGAGGTGGTTCATAGTAAGATGATGATTTTTTGAATGCCCGCTTTAAAACTGGGCAGGTCGTTTTCTGTTATTTCCCAAAGCAAGACAGGATATACTTCAAAATATTGGTGAATCAAGACGTTCCTTAACCGATGATTTTACGCCAGGGCACAGTAGGGTGTTCATCCCGCAATTCGTCACTCACACGCGAAGCGGCCTCCCCGATGATCTCAAACAACTTCATGACAGCCAATTGCAACATCGTATCTTCGGAAAAATCCTGAAGGTTTTTCCCTTTTGTGAAGCGTTCAATATCTTCCGTTGCCTCCAGTGCGTGTTGCAACCTTGCCTTATCCCCGAGCCGGTCTTTCATAAATCAGTTTTTTCTGTTTTTCCACATAAGGTCTGACGTACTTCGAAAGTCCTTCATCTGCAACCAAATCTACTTTTTTACCCAGCAATTCCTCAAGGTCTAAAATCATTTGCACATAATGTAAGCCGATGGCACGGGAATGATCCAATGTCACCAATATATCCACATCACTGTTTTCGGTAGCTGTGCCATCGGCATACGAGCCAAAGAGCCAGGCCCGGATGACGGGTTGGGTGCGGAAGTAGTCGCGGATTTGTTGGGTAGGTAGCGGCATGGTATGGATATTATATTTTTTTATTCATTTCTCCGGGATGCGCAGATTCTCGCACAATCTTATTTCAGGCGCAAGTTAATGAAAAAATAATTCGCCCCGATATTCCGGGGATTGGAACTACGGCCTACCCTCGGCAGGGGCTATTGTGTGCCCCTCACCGCCTTCCGCATCACCGGGTCGCGATGCACCACATCGCCCATCTGAAAATCGGCGATGCCGAATATTTCAAAACCGCATTTTTGGTAAAAGGCGATGGCGCGATCGTTTTGCTCCCACACCTGTAGCCAAAGCCAGTGAGCGCCTGCCGCCTCGGCGAATGCCTCGCAAAACGCCATCATTTGGCGGGCCATGCCACTGCCCCAGTATTGGGCGCGCAGATAAAATCGGTTGATATAGGTAGCGGGCGCCCCGTGGAGCAGGTCGGAACTGTACCGGGGACGCAACATGATGAAACCGGCCAGGTTGGCGTTGGCATATACAAAGTAGTAATGCACCTCCGGGTCGGCCAGTTCCTTTGCTACGGCTTGCGTACTCAATGCCTGATTTAAGTAGGGTTGCATTTCCTCCATCGGAACCTGATCGGAATAGGCTTCGATGAAGGTAATGCAACTCAACTCGCTCAGCAGCGCCGCGTCGTCAGGGCCTGCTTTTACATACTCAGGCGTCATGGCGGCTTTTAAGTATTTTCCGCATTGTGTACCACTACCCACTGCCCCGGCCGGCTGGCCGAAATGGAGTTGTCGTACATGGCTTCGCATTGGGTGGCGGGCAGGTAGAATCGTCCCTGATAGGCGGC
Source organism: Saprospiraceae bacterium (assembly GCA_019638385.1). GTDB lineage: Bacteria > Bacteroidota > Bacteroidia > Chitinophagales > Saprospiraceae > UBA2329. Next base: position 78,498 of record JAHBTW010000003.1, read on the forward strand.
GTTCAATTGCACGCGGTAGGTTTTGCTTTCACGTTCGCGCAGTCCGAAGAAGGTATTCACCCGGTCGTCGCGCACGTCAATGTAATCGGCGCGGCTGGGCGATGCGGCGCCTTCGATGCCGTCCATGCGGGAATTGATGATTTCCCAACCGGAGGGGAATATCTGCGCCAGCGCCAGTTCGCGGTAGGGTAGGGGCCGCTTGCCCGGATGCGTGACGCGCACCTCGGCATAGAAGTCCGTGCCTTGCGGAATGGATTTTACATCAATGGGCGTACCGTCCATTTTTTTGTAAGCAATGGCAATATCGAGATCGTTGGATTCGCTGCGGGTATCGCCCATGACGGGTTGTCCGCGCAGGATGAGCCGCGCAAAGAGCGGTCCTTTGGCGGTGTTTTTCACCATCACCTCTTTTTTCGCGCCGTCCACGGGCACATCCACCTGCATCAAAGGCGTGTCGGCGCCGGCATTCACCATCGCCTTTCCGCCTACCTGATAGCTGAATTGCAACTCTTTGCTCGCGCCCGATTGGCCTACAAATTTCCCTACCGACATCAGCGCCCAGGCCACGGTTTGGGTGCCGTACCAGTTGCGGCCGCTGAGTTGTTCGGAGATGTATTTCACCAATTCTGCTGCTTCGGTTTTGTTGCCCGTAAGGAGCAGTGTTTCCAGTATGATAGCGCGGTCGCGCAAGTCGGAACCGTAGGTGTAAGACAACTCGGTGTAGGGTTGCACTTTGCGGCTGAGGTTTTTCATCACCTCTTTGGCAATTTCCGGTTTGCCGGCAACGGCATAAGCGGCGGCGAGGCTCCAGCGGACTTGCAGCGCCAGCTTGGGCGATTCGCGCAGGCGGTTCATGGCCGATAAGTCAGGCGACTTGGCCAACGCCAGTGTGTAAAGGCGATAACTCTGGCTCAACTCATAGCTGCCCTGATTACCGAAACCGTATTCTTCCAATTTGGGATCCCATATCCGGGCCGCCTTTTTTTGAAATTTCAACCAATTGTCGAGTATGTTGTCGGGTACGCTGTAGCCCAAGGCTTTGGCTTCCAGCAGGAAATGCCCGGCGTACGAAGTGGACCATTGATCCGGCGTGCCTTCGCCGGGCCAGTACGCGAAGCCGCCGTTGGCTGTCTGAAATTTGCGCAAGCGCTCCACCGTTGCTTTGATGTTTTCGGGCACCTTTTTCTTTTGGTTGTCATTCAACTCAATGAGCTTGCCCACATACAGTTGCGGGAAACCGCCCGAAAGCGTTTGCTCGAGACAGCCGTAAGGGTATTGCAGCAAATACTCCAAGCGCTCGCCGAGGTTGATGGGCGGAATGGACGACAGTTCCAGCACGCCGGTATTGGTGCCGATCATCCCCGCCGGCTCAAAACTCTCCTTCCATTCTTTGCCGGCTTCTAATATTTGGGCATACACCTTGCTCATGTAAGGATTGGGGTTACGCACCTGCACCTCTATTTCCTGCGTGGCTTTTTCGCCGCCGCCTTCTGCGGTGATGAGGAACTTCGCCACCCCGGTCGTTTCGTTCACTTTTATGTCAAATTCCACTAATGCGTCGCCGGGTTTGCTAAAGGAAATGCTCTTCCGGTTCTCGCCCATCAGTTGCACCTTGCCGTTTTTGTCGCTGAGCGAAACGGTTACGTTGCTCACTTTTTTGTCCATGGCAAACACGTTCACCGGCACTTTGAGGGTTTCGCCGGGGCTGAGTACGCGCGGAACGGTGGCCAGCACCATGAGCGGTTTTTTCACAGGCGTCGTTTTTTCAGCGCTGCCGTAAGCGCCGTTGTCGGCGGCTACCACCATCGTGCGCACCGAGCCTACATAGTTGGGCACATTGATGACGTGTTTCGCCTTTTCACCTTTTTTGAGATAAAACGGGCCTAGGTGTACCACTACCGGCTTAAAGCGCAGGGCCTGCGGTTGTGCGCCGGGCACCAGAGCGGCATCGCCGCCGATGCTGAGGATGCGCCCCAATTCGCCGCCGTGCGCGCCGAGCACCATGTCATACACGTCCCAGGTACTGACGCCGAGGGCTTCGCGGGCATAAAAAGATTCCCAGGGCGCAGGCGTTTTGAAGCGGGTGAGGTCGAGCAGCCCGTCGTCCACCATAGCAAGGGTATAAGCCATAGGGCGGCCCTTTTCCTCTGATACTTCCACCGTCACGGCTTGTTCGGGTTTGAGTTCGGCGGGCATATTTATTTTTGGAACGAGGTGGGAGGCGGGGTCTTCTACTTGTATGGGAATGACGCCGTACATGCGTATGGGCAGGTCGTTTTTCACCTGCGCATGGGGCTGTATGAGCGTGACGTGGGCATACACAGTGGGCGCCATGGCGGCGGTTGCTTTGAAGGTGAATTTGTTGTTGCCGGCTTTGGCATCTACCCAGTAGGTCTGTATTACTTTGGTGCCGCTTTCAATGGACACAAAGGCTTTGCCCACTTCGCCGGTGGGGATGGTGAGTTGCACGGTTTCACCCACGCTGTATTTTGGTTTGTCGGAAGAGACGGCCAGCATGGCGGCTGCGTCGCGTTTGTTTCCGGCGCCTTCGTCGTCGCCGTCCCAGGAGTAGCCGGCGTAGAAATAATCGCCGGAACAGTGCCCGGTCTCCGTATCGCAGATGCGCACCAGGTAGCGCCCCCATTGCTCCATTGTCACGCTCCACTCGGCTTCGCCGCGGTTGCCGGTAGTGAAGTCGGTGCGCATTTGGGCCTGCATATTGCCTACCGAATTGTAGCGCGACACATTGTCTTCGCCCACATCATACCACCAGTCATTAGAGAGTTTGTAAATGCCGGCGCTGAGTTTTCGGCCCGATTGCGGGTTGCCATCCGTATCTATAGCTACAAAAGTGATCTTGCCTGCTTTTTTCAGCTCAAGGCGTTTTTCCTGCCATTTGTTGAGCGGGATGCGCACGCCGGCATAGGTGTCGTAGGAATGATAATCGAAGCGCACATTGTCGGTGCTGAAATCGCCGCCTTTTTCAAATACCCTGGTTTTGAAATTGACTGAGAGTTTGCCGGGCGGGGTAAGCCCTCCGGCGAGGCGAGCCTGGAATTTGGCATTGCCCTCTGCATCCAGATTGCCGTCGTAGATGGTGCGCGGTTCGCTTTCAAACTGTCGTGCCGGATCGTCGAATACAAACTGGCTGTATTTCGGGAAGGCCGTTTTTTGCGCGTTGAGTTGCACTTCCACCACCGCTTTGAGATTTTTGGCAGGTGCGCCGTGCAGCCAGGTAGCGTTGAGATTGACATCGAGCGGGTCATCTGCTTTGGCCAGGGTTTCTTTGCCGGTGTCTAAGTTTATTTTCAACCGATTGGGCTTCACGGTTTCTATTTTCAACACCCGATCGAAGGTAGCGCCGCCCACTTTTACTTTGGCCACCCAGTTGCCGGTGGGCGCATCGGTACCGGTTTTGAAATGCAACGGATAGAGGCGGCCGGTGTTGGCGCCGGTGCTGCGCTTGAGGAAGAGTTGTCCGCGCGCGTCATAAATCTCTACTGTGATGGGGTAGTCGGAGGGCAGTTTGAGGCTGCGGTCTTCGAGCAGGAAGTTGAGGAAGATGGAATCGCCGGGCCGCCACACGCCGCGCTCGGCGTATAGGAAGCCTTTGAGGCCCTTCTGCGGCTCGGCGCCGCCCACGTCGAATCGGCTGAGGGAGAGCGCACTGCCATCGTCGAGGCGCAGGTAGCCGCGTTGGTCGCCCTGCGAAACCACCACCACGAAAGGCTTGCCGGCGACCTGTACGGAGGCATTGCCGCTGCCGTCGGTTTGAGCCGATTGAATCATTTGTTGCTGGAAGTCATAAAACTCCAATTTGGCGCCCGATACGGGGTTGGCATTGCGCAGATCGGCCACGGTGACGTGGTAGGAATTGTCTTTGCCCGCTTTGGCGATGATGCCGAGGTTGGAGGCCAGCACGTTGCGTTGCACGAAGCGGTCGGAATTATAATAGGCTGGTTTACAGGGGTCGTTTCGGTCGTCCCAGCGGTAGCCTTCATACCAACCGTCCAGGCCATACCAGGAATTCATGATGCTGGCGATGTTGCCTTCTTCGTCTAATTCCGTTTCAAAAGATGCAGCAGTGAGTTCCTGTTCTTCATCGGCCGGTTTGGCCATGCAGGCCAGCGCGGTATATTGAGGGCGGAACCCGATGCGCACCTGATAAATGGCTTTGGGGTCTTTGCCGATGAGCGGGCCGAGGTCGAAAGCATAGCGGGTCCATTCAAAAGCGCGCCCGCCGGGGCTTAATTCATTCAACTGAATTTTTTTGCGCATCACCACCCGGCCCACCCGGTACATGTCGTAGCTGTTGCCGTTGAGGTCGCTGGTTTGCAAAAACTGCAGGATGTTGTTGTTGAAAATTTGAAAAATCTCCACTTCCACGGCATTCAGGCCGATGGATTCAAAAGGAAACAGCAGCCCGCCGGAGTTGGGTACGATGACGCCGTTGCCCACCAATCGCACTGCCGGTTCCGGGTTCTGAAATGTAACGGCATACACGCCGGCATTGCCCATAGTTTGACCGGCGGCATTTTTTATACCGACGCTCACTTGAACGGTATATCTTCCGGAAAGGCGCAGCGAAGGATACACGCGTACCTGGTTGCCGTTGATGATGAAGCGCAAAGCGCTGCTATAGTTCTGAATGCGGATGAGGCCGTCAAGATTTTGAGAACTGAGTATGGGGTCGGAAAAGTGCAGCAGGAGGTATTGTTCCTGGTCCTGTACCACGCGGGTATTCACTACTTTAAAATCGCCGATGGCGGGCACTTCCACCTTTTTGGAGGCTTTGATGTCCACGCCGAGCGGCTTGCCGTTCCAAGCGAGTTCTACGGCGGAGGCTTTGCTGCTGCGGTTGATATTGCTTACGGTGAAATAATGCGAGAGTTGGTCGCCGCTTTGGGTCCATTTCACCGGCAGGGATTTGCCGTTTTGTTTGGCGGTGATGAGTTTAGCGGCTTCCTCTTCAGTTGCTACATCAGAGGTAGAAAGCGTGCCGGCAATTTCCTGCTTACTCAGGTCGGAAGGGTCGGGCGCAGAAATACCGTCGGCTTCCACAGTGAAAAACTGGTCGCGTGTGCGGAAATCGAAGCTAAACGATTCGGCATCTGCGGGTAGCCCCTGAAACAGTTTTTTCAAACTAAGCGTAGCGGTATAGCCCGTGTTGGATTGCAACAAGTCGGAGGGTTGAAACACGAGGGTGCGTTCGTCTTCCCACACAGCTTTGCCTTTGATGCCGGGGCTAAAGCTGATGAGGCCGGCGTCTGCGTCACTGCCCACTTTGGCGGCGTCCACGGCGGCGGCGGCAAATTGCACCCGGATGGGGGCCGCTTTGGAAATCATACCCGAAGTAAAAGCATACACATAAGCTCCCACGCTTTCGGGAATAATGCGGGCGGTGTCGGAGGGTTTTTTGGTGCAACCGGAAGTGGTAACCAAAAGAAAAACCGGCGCTGCAAGAAGCACGAGCGCACTGAGAGAAATCAAAAATTTACGCATGGCATGGTGGTTTTGAATGTTTTGGGGACAAATAAAATCCGAATCAGGCCGGGGCGGAGCAGTGAGCGGGTTACTGCTTTTTTGCCCGGCGGTATCGAACGGAAAAGGTAGGGAGAATCTTACTTTTTCGTACTATTGTAGCTGAAAAAAATTATTGTAGCTATGCTTCCTCTTTTTCCGCTCCAACTCGTTGTATTTCCCGGTGAAAAACTCAACCTGCACATTTTCGAACCCCGCTACAAACAATTGATGCAAGAATGTGAATCGGAGGGTATTACGTTCGGCATTCCGCCGCACTTAGACGGCGAAGTGATGGGGGTCGGCACGGAGATGGCTTTGGTGCAGATCGTGAAGCGATACGAGAGCGGTGAGATGGATGTGCGCACGCGTGGAACGGGCATTTTTCTGTTGGAGGAATTTTACAAACAGGCGCCGAACAAGCTGTATCCGGGGGGGCGTATCGCGCGTGTGGAGATTGTTCGGGAAGGAGATCGGAAAATGGGCGGGCACATTCTGAGTATGGCGCGTTCACTGTTTCACTTATTGGGAATCGAAAAGGAATTGCCTCCCGACCCTGACGGTTTTTCCACCTATGATATCGGTCACTTTGTGGGGCTTTCGCAACGACAGGAGTACGAGTTGCTCTGTATTAACGAAGAAACGCAGCGCCGAGAATACCTCATCGAGCATCTGGAGCGCCTGCTTCCGGTTATTCGCGAAACGGAGGAACTTAAACGCAAAGCGCGCATGAACGGCCATTTCAAACACCTTATTCCGCCGGATTTGTAAGCTACTACATAGCCTCTTCAATAGCATCGGCCAGCGCGTCGAGCGCTGTTCTTTCCGCCGGCGGACAGGGGCCGAAGTTCACTCGGACAGCATCTCCGGCAAAGCGGGGAATGATGTGCAAGTGCGCATGAAATACATCCTGGCCGGCTGCGCTCCCGTTGTTTTGCAACAAATTGGTGCCTTCGCAGCGGATTCCTTCCACATTGCGCACGGCCTGTTCTACCCGCATGGCAATCTGAAACAAGTGCATACCGGTCGTTTCGTCCATGTCGCCGAGGGTTTCAAAATGCCGCCGGGGAATGACCATCACATGACCGGGGTTCACGGGGTTGATATCCATGATGGCGAGTACCATGTTGTCTTCATACACGATGCTTGCCGGCAGCCTTCCCGCTGCAATTTCACAAAACACACATTTTTCCATTGGATTCTACTTTCTCAACAAACTTCGGATATTTTTATCAACTGCCCAAACCGGCGTTCTATATGCCGGTTATTTCTTTACCGTTGCCCGGATTGTATCTGCGTCCTTTCCCAAATCAAAAGCAGCACCGTTGACGACCGACCAGCGCACCTTGCCGTCTTTCATCAAAACAAAAGAGGGGTTGCGGCCTACCTTGATTTCTCCCGCGCCGCCTTTACCGGGGGCGACGAGTCGGAACGGAAAAGCGCCGGCCGGTAGCTGTGGCGGGAGCTTGGTCAACTGAATTTCGGTGTAACCCTGTCGCATCAGGTCCAGCGCGTCTATGGATTTGAGCGCCGTTATATCGGGCAATACTTTGGGGTATGTTTTGCCGGGCACGAGGCGCATGCCCCGAGCAGGCGCTTCCTGATAGCCATGAAAAATGGACAGGTCGCCGAGATCGGAAATACTGCTGCTTTGAACGCCGGAAGCGGTTGTGCTATGGCGGAAACCGATGTCAACGGTATAGCGCTGCCCGGCTTTTTCGATCTCCGCTTCGCGCACGATGAGATCGTGAAAAAAGTTGCTTTTGTTGAAGGGGATGTCTTCGTATCCGGCTATGTCGAAGCGCTCAATGTGTTTTTGGGCAATGGCGTCTAAGGCAAAAAGCAGTGCGGAGAAATGCAGGCGGCGGAGGGCTTGTTTTTCGGGGTCGCCGGGCAGTGCGCCGGCTTCGATGAGGATGGCAGACGTGCCCCAGCGCTGGATGTTGTCGCCGAAAGCGCGGGGTTCAAACTCGTCGTCGTATCGGGCCACGTTGCCGGGGATGTATTCCTGCATCAGCGCATTCATACCCACGATGAGGCGCATGGCATTGCCACGCACGTCGTTGATGTCCTTTTCGTAATTGTAGGCCGGCGCCAGAAAAGAAATAGCGGCATTTTTTGGGGCAAGCCCCGCGCCGTAGTACCGGTTTTGATCGTGGAGATTAAAACCCCAAGTGGCGGAGAGTTCATCGCGCAAGCCTTTGAGGATTTTGGATTCGGGGCATTGCAGGCGGAGGGCATCGCGGTTGAGGTCAATGCCGAGGGCATTGCGGCGTTCGAATCGCTGTGCGCCATCGGGGTTGAGCATGGGCACAAACACGAGGGTGAGTTCGCGGCGCAGGCGGTTGCGCAATTCGTCAAACTCGTCGGAGCGGCTCAGGAAGTTGAAAATGTCCATGAGGGCCATGGTGGCGGTGGGTTCGTCGCCGTGCATTTGCGACCAGAGCAGCACTTTCACCGGTCCGTCGCCATATTGCACCTTGTAAATGCTGCGCCCTTCTATGGATTTGCCGGCAAGGGCAAAGCTGAGCGGCGCTTTGAGGCGCTGCACCAAGGGCACAATGTCGGCGTGTTTGAATCGCTGTTTGGTGATGGTTTTCTCTTTGTAGGTGTCGTGTTTTTGGTACAGGTCGCGGTAGAGCGACAAGTCGGGTATTGACGCCGGAGCGGGCCGGGCCGGTTCCTCAATGGCCTGCACCGCAGCCGGCCTGGTCTTTTCGGGGGTGGACTGCCCGTTGCTGTCTGTATTGTGGCAGGCCAGTAAAAAAACGACTATCGTAATCACGAGCAGGAGGCGCATGGTATGTTGGATTTTTGAACAGCAAAGTAAGGCAAAATTCCTAATTATTTCTCAATTTTGGCCCTTCATCCCTCATCACTATTAAATGCTCACGATCATGAAAATCCTTCGCCTCCTTCTCATCTTTCTGCTGGCCGCTGCCTGCAATTCTGCCAAAAAAGCTGAACGGGTATTCGGCAACGATCTTTTTCAGCACTGGGTTCATTTGCACGAAGAGGACGGGGACGGCTATCGCACTTTTCGGCCTTCGGACTACGATTTTCCGCCGGCAAGAGGCCGGGAGGGTTTTGAAATAAAAAAAGGCGGTGAATTTATTCATCATCAAATCGGACCGGTGGACGTGCCCGTGCAGGCGCCGGGCAAATGGACCATGAAGGGCAAAAATACGCTGATCGTCACCCCGGCGGAAGCCGGCGCGCAGGTTTTTGAACTGGGCATCATGGAAGTAAATAAGGATGTGCTGAAGCTGAAAAATTAACATCGGGCCGTTTCGGCGGCGTCCAAACCACTAAAATATAGAGTAATGAAAAGAGGCTTACAACTCCCGGCGCTCGCGTGCCTGTTGGTACTTACGGCGCAAGCTGCAATTGGACAACAACATTTTGAGCCATTTCACAACCGGCTTCATAAAAGACCGGTGCAGGATCAATTGCCCCGCCAGAAACTCCAACCGCCTTTTCAGGCGAGCCATGCGGAATACACGCCGACCCCCGCGCAGCGCACCTGCCACACCATGCAGGCCGATGCCGACTTGCGGGCCGCTTATCCGCAACTCGGCACGCTGGACGCTTTTGAAACCGCCCTTCAGGAACAACAAACACGGGATGCCGACTTGGTGGAAAGCCGCAACAATCTCGTGACCATACCCGTCATTGTGCATGTGGTTCACAACGGCCAGCCGGTGGGCACAGGCGCCAATATCAGTCAAGCGCAGGTACAATCGCAAATAGACGTGCTCAACGAAGATTATCGCCGCATGGGGGCGGGTTTCAACAACCACCCCGCCGGCGCTGATGCGGAAATACAATTTGCGCTCGCCCTCGTTGATCCGCAGGGCAACCTGCTGCCGGAGCCGGGCATTCGTCGCATCAACGGAAATGCCGCTTCCTGGACGTACGAAACCATTCAATCTACCCTGAAACCGAACACTTTCTGGGACCCCAACCGCTATTTGAATATGTGGACGGTGCAGTTTGGCGGCAGCAGCTCTGACCTGTTGGGATATGCCCAATTTCCAAGTTTTTCGGGCTTGCAGGGGTTTGAGCAAAACGAAGGCCCCGCCTCTACTGACGGAGTGGTTATTCGCTGGCAGGCATTCGGACGCACTGGCAACGTGCAGGCGCCTTTCAACGGAGGGCGCACGGCCACGCACGAGGTGGGGCACTGGTTGGGATTGCGCCACATCTGGGGCGACGGCAATTGCAGCGCAGATGATTTTTGCGCCGATACGCCCAACTCGGCGCAGCCTAATTACACCTGCGTAGCAGTAACCACTTGCGGCAGCGCCGATATGATCCAAAACTACATGGATTATACCAACGATGCCTGCATGAACATCTTTACCAACTGCCAAAAGGGCCGGATGCGTACGGTGCTCAATAACAGCCCGCGCCGCAAAGAGCTCCTCAACTCCACGGTACACATCGGCAGCGGCGGCAATCCCGGCGCTCCTGTGGCGCAGTTCACAGCCAACCGGACGAATATCTGCTCCGGCCAGTCCATCCAATTTACCGATCAATCTACCAACAACCCGACTTCCCGCACCTGGCGGTTTTACGACGAAGACAACACCTTGCTGGGCACGTTTACTACGGCCAATCCCAGCATCACTTTTAATACGCAAGGCATTTACAGCGTAGAGTTGATTGCGGCCAACGCATCGGGCAGCAACACCACGCGGGAAGACAATTATATCTATGTGCTGTCATCCGTTTCCTACACAGAGTTGATCGAAGATGTAGAGAACATCAATACGGCATTTGATAACTGGCTGCTGTACAACCCCGATGGAGATCGCACTTTTGAATACGCCAATATCAGTTCTTTCGGCATGGGTGTGCGCAGTGTGCGAATGGACAATTTCAGCACCGACGACGATCCCTCCGGTACGGTGGACGCGCTTGTCAGCCCGGCTATCAACCTCAGCGGCATGTCCAATCCCTACCTCTATTTCGAGCATGCTTACGCGCAGTACAGTTCTGTTTATTCTGACACCTTGGTATTGTACTACTCCACCGACTGCGGCGCCACGTTTACGCCGTTCTGGTTTATGGGGGGCGCCGACCTGGCTACTGCTGCGCCGACCAACTCGTATTTTGTGCCTACAGCCAACCAATGGCGAGCCAATCAGGTGTCAATCGGTTTTTTGGCGGGCCAGCAGCGGGTGCATTTTTTGCTGGCCAATCTATCGGGCTGGGGCAACAATCTTTATTTGGATGAAATCTCCTTCGTGGACGCGCAGAACTACACCAACGGGGCGCCTCAACCCAATATAAGGACGGCCCGCCAGCAGATTTGTGCCGGGGAAACGATTTTATTTCAGGACATTTCCAGCAATTTTCCCCGGCAGTGGCAGTGGCAATTTCCCGGCGGCACGCCCGCTACCTCTAATTTTCAGCATCCATTTGTGACATATAACACGCCCGGTACCTACTCCGTCGGACTCACGGCGGGGAATACCTTCGGCAGCAATAGCGGTATGGCTTCCAACTTCATTCAGGTATTGCCCCTGCCCACGGTAAATGTATCGGCCAGCCAACTACCGGTGTGCGGCGGCACTCCGGTTACGCTGACGGCATCCGGCGCTTCCACCTACGAGTGGTACGATCAGCGCAGCGGCGAATTGATCTTCGAAGGGCCGGCCATCACCGTGACGCTTTATGAAGTCTGGGAATTTACGGTGGTGGGAACCAACAGCGCCGGGTGCAGCCGGGCCGCTACTTTTCAAGTGCCCGTCAATGCTCCGCCCACTCCGACCATCACTTTGCAGGGCAACGTACTCACGAGTAGTCCGGGAGTGGGTTACCAATGGTATTACAATGGCAACCCCATACCGGCTAATCAGGGCGGTACCTCACAGGCCATACAGCCTTTGGTGTCGGGCGCATTTATCGTACAGGTATTTGCGGCCAACGGCTGCTCCAGCATCAGCAATCCTTTCCAATTCAACCTCATGACTTCGACAGAAGAAGTGCAGGACATCAGCAAAACGGTGAGCGTGTTTCCGAATCCGACGGACGGCGCGTTGCAACTCTGGATGGAAAACGAACACCGGGGCGCATTCACCTTAGAGGTGTTCAACCTCCTGGGGCAGCGCGTACGCGCCGAGGTGTTGCGCAAAGATACCGAACGCGTGGAGTGGAGCATGGATATTCAGCACTTGCCGGCAGGGGTGTATTCCGTTGTGCTGCACAGCGAGACGCATCGGGCCACGGCTAAGGTGGTGAAACAGTAAGTTCTTTTTGTAATATTGGAAAATCTAACTCGCAGCGTGCAGCTATCCAAATAGAGACAAAAGCCCTACCTTGCGAAAAAATTGGTCATGGAAGGCAACGATGGCGTTTGGCTCAACAAGTTTATCAGCGAAAGCGGTCTTTGCTCGCGCAGGGAGGCAGACAAATACATAGAGCAGGGAACGGTTTTTATCAACAACCGGAAAGCGCAGAAAGGCGACCAGGTGATGCCGGGCGATCGCGTGCGCGTGAACGGCCATGAGTTGGAGCCTCGCCAACAGGAGGACATCGTTTTTATTGCCCTCAACAAACCGCCGGGCATCGTCTCCACTTCTGAAAGGGTACGCGACAACATCGTGCAGTACGTCAACCATACCGCCCGCATATTCCCCATCGGCCGCCTCGACAAAGATTCGCAAGGGCTTATCTTTTTGACCAACAACGGCGATATGGTCAACAAGATACTGAGGGCAGGCAACAACCATGAAAAGGAATATGTGGTAACCGTGGACAAGCCCCTGACGGAGGAGGCCCTCAAAGGCATGTCGAAAGGAGTGCCCATGCTGGGCGTGATTACCAAGAAGTGCAAAATAGTGCAGGAGGGGGTGAAAACTTTCCGAATCACGCTTGTACAAGGGCTGAACAGGCAAATCCGCAGGATGTGCGAATTTTACGATTATGAAGTGACGAAGTTGGAGCGGGTGCGCATTATGAACATCAGTCTGAAAGGATTGCCTTTGGGCGAATGGCGCGACCTCAGCGAAGAAGAAATGAACGAAATATACGAACTCACCAGGGATTCTTCTTCCGATCCTGTAGCACCTTCCAAGCCGAAACGCGCCGCTGCCGGTAAAAAGCCGTTTGGGCAAAAGACAGGAAGTACAGGGACGGCAGGCCGCAAAAAAACGGGTACGGGTTTAACAATGTTTGCGAAGCCCGGTAAACCGGCGTCGGGAAAGAGAATTGGAAAATCTAAACCTAAATCGAGCAAGGGGAGTGCTCCGGGTGCTCATTTCGGAAAAACCGGCCCCAACAGCCGGAGCACCAAACCCAAATCGCGCGGTCGGTAGAGTAGGAAAACATTAGTCTATAGCCATCAGATCGGGCAGGCTGCTGTAGTTGACCCCGATCATTTCCTTGAGTTCTTTGCGGGCAAAGAAGATGCGGCTCTTTACGGTGCCGAGCGGGAGCTTCAGTTCATCGGCAATTTCCTGGTATTTGAAGCCCTGATAGTGCATCAGAAAAGGAATGCGAATGCTGTCGTCCAAGCGCTCAATCATGCCGGTGATTTCTTTCATCAGTATGTTCGCTTCGGCGCCGTTGGAGATGGTGGTACTCCCGGAATTGATGTAGTACATGTTGTCCGTAGAGTCCATGATAGTGTTGGCCTTCATCTTCTTCCGGTAGTTGTTGATGAAGATGTTCTTCATGATCGTAAACGACCAGGCCTTGAAGTTGGTGCCTGGGCTGAACTTGTCGCGATTGGTCAGGGCGCGAAAAGCAGTCTCCTGAAAAAGATCTTTGGCGTCGTCCTGATTCTTCGTCAAATTGTATGCGAAGGCCTGAAGGAGCGCTGTAAGCTGGTCAAATCGGGAAAAAAATTCAACTTGGGACATGGCCGTATTTTTTTTGTTTAACGTATTAAAATTGATAACCTCAGTTGTTGAAGCAAAGGTACTATATGGTTAAACAAAAACCAAACGACTCGGAAGTGTTTTTTCATCAAAATCGATGTGTTGACATCAATTTATTTTTATTATATTGATTATCAATAATTTAAATCAAAAGTTAAAAAAATTTTAAAATATTTTTCTTTCAGTATATTTTGAAAGTTGTAAAAACGAATAACTCAAGTCAACGGCGCAAAAGGCAGAGATGGGTGCTGTAGTTCACATTCGATTGGCATTTCAGTCGGCCTTTTTCGGACAAGAAATAAAACCCCGCTCAACCAATCAATGGTTCTTTGCGTTGCAGTTGCTCCATTTTGGAGAGGAATCAACCTGCCTTACTTAGGACCAAACTGTTTATGAAAATTACCCGCCTTCCCTTTTCCCAGGTTCCGCAATTGTCGAAAATAGATGTTGCTTATACTGTGGGAGATGCCGCCTTGCGGCCGTTTTACAACTATGACACTTCCATCGAGGCATTTCGCCGGGTGATGGAAGATAAAAAAAAGGATGCAAGCAACCGCGAAGTTTTGTGCGACGCCTTGCGCCTGCAATACAACGGATTGGACGTACATCCGCGGGTAGCAGTCCAGATGGAGCGTCTGGCAAGCCCCGATACCTTCACCGTGGCTACGGCGCATCAGCCGGCTCTTTTCACCGGGCCATTGTACTACGTCTATAAGATTTTTTCAACGATTCACCTGGCAGAGCAACTCAATCGCGCCTACCCCGATTGTCACTTCGTGCCGGTCTTCGTCAGCGGCGCTGAAGACCACGACTTTGAAGAGATCAACACCATACACCTATATAATAAGAGCATCACCTGGCACAATGAGGCGCAGGGCGCCGTGGGCGCTATGTCTGCCGCAACGCTGGCGCCTGTATTGGAAGAACTCGGAAACGTACTCGGCGATTCGGATGCAGCGAAAGCAGTATTTGAGCGCATTCACCGCGCCTATACCTCGCACGACACTTACGGGCGTGCCACGCTTGATCTGCTCAATGCCCTTTTCGGGGAATACGGACTCGTGGTGGTGGACATGAACACACCGCTGCTAAAAAAGCTGTTTGTGCCGCAAATGGAAAAAGAACTGCTCGAACAGCCCTCTCAGGCATGGGTGGAAAAGGCTCAGCGCGAGTTGGAGCAGGTGGGTTTCGGCGCGCAGGCGCATGCGCGGGAGATCAATTTGTTCTATCTGCGGAATCAATTGCGCGAACGCATCGTACAGGAAGATGACCGGTACAGGGTTTGGAATACAGATCTCGTTTTCAGTCGGGAGGAAATCCTCCACGAACTGCATGAACACCCCGAACGCTTCAGCCCCAACGTCATCCTGCGGCCTTTGTATCAGGAAATTGTTTTACCCAATTTAGCCTACATCGGTGGGGGAGGGGAGATCGCTTATTGGCTGGAGCGCAAGGAGCAGTTCCGGCATTTCGGCGTGAACTTCCCCATGCTGGTGCGTCGCAATTCCGTGTGGTGGATAGACGAGGCCGGCGCAAAGCGAATGCAAAAACTCGGTTTGCCGCCGGAGGCCCTGTTTGAGGAAACGGAGTCGCTTATAAAGCGGTATGTGGCTGATAACACAGAAAAAGAGATCAGTCTCGAAGAGGAAAAAAATCGCATTGAGGAGATATTTGAAAAAGTACTGCACAAAGCCGTTGACATAGACGCGACCCTGGAAAAGGCCGTGCTGGCTGAAAAAACCAAACAACTCAATGCTTTGGAGAACTTAGAGGCCAAACTGATGCGCGCCGAAAAACAGCGTCAGGATACGTCCGTACAGCAAATCAGGTCCCTGCGCGAAAAGTACTTCCCCGGCAACGGCCTGCAAGAGCGCAAAGACAACTTCCTGCCGCTTTATATCAAACACGGTAAAAATCTGTTTGATGTATTGCTAAAAGAATTGGATCCGCTCCAGCCCGGATTCATCCTTGTTTCGGAGCAGGAGGATTAGTTTGTGCGGTCGGGGGCGTGCGGTTTTTGGATGATCTTGGTGTCATCTTTTTGGTACAACACTTTCATGCCCGATTTTTGCAGCCCGATGGACAGTACAATGATGATGGCAATTGCTAACAGGATAATTTCCAAAGGGGTTATGGTGCGCTTCTTCTTTTCGGTGGCCATGGTATTTGTTTGAAAGGCAAAGATAAAAAGCTCTACTCTTTTGTAGAGCGATAACCGCATCCAATGAAAGCTTCGGTTACGCGCAGGCCATTACGCCGCCAAGCCTGACACCATCTGAATCAACACCTCGTTGAGCCGGTCTATGGCTAAGGGGATATTCCAATTGTCTTTATTGCGGGGTTCCACGTAGTTCGACACGGCGCGGATTTCCACAAACGGCGCATTGGCCGAAAGGCAGGCATAAAAGAACGCAGCGCCTTCCATAGATTCCACATCGGCCTGTGTGCGTTGGGCGGTTTCGGCAATGCTCGCCGCTGCGCCATGTACCTTGTTCACGCTGATGCCCTTCGCTTTAGGCAAAAAATCGTACTCCGCTCCGACGGCATTGAGCAATAGCCTGCCGGCAAAAGGCGGTTGATTCGGCCCTGCCAGTCCCATTTCAAACAGATCCGTAAATCGCCCGTCGGCTTCCTCTGCGCCCATGTCGGCAAATTGTTCCGACACCACCTGCACGACATCGCCGATGGCCAAATCCCGGTTGAATGCGCCGCAGATTCCGGCGTTTATAACCAAATCGAAACGATTGCCTGCAAAAATATGCCCCAGGCTGTAGGCCGTTGCGGTAAGCCCCACGCCGGTAATAGAAAGGGTGACGTTGAGACCCCCGCGCTGAAACTGCGCCTGCCCGTGCGGCACGAAGTTGGCTTTCATATATTGCTCCACGGGAAGCACCTCATACGGGGTAGCCGCTACGATGAGTATCTTCATTATTTGCCCGGTTTGACGTAGGTAAAGCTGATGGAAGGGGTAATCCCCAATACCTGATGATAACCCGCCGCAAAATCGAACGACAGGCCGCCGGGCAGCACATAGCCGGCGCCCATCGTGACCGCTACGGGCTGCGTGGCCGCTCCGATGCGCAACTGCACTTGCTCGGCCGGCCGGTACTCTATGCCGGTTTTGGCGCGCAAGGGGAAGTCAATGTCTTTTTCCAATTCAAAGGCAACGAGCAGTTTGTCGGAAGTCTGATAGCCGAGGCCGGCGCGGAAGGAGGTGGGCATGCGGTCGCCCTCGCGGGTTTCGGTTTGCACCGGATTGGCTAAGTGTACGCCGAGGCGCAGTTTGGGCAGCAGCAGGGTTTGCAGGCCGATTTCCATATTGAAATTGAGCGTGTTGCCGTAGTCGGGTATGCGGGAAGTAAACATATTGATCTGCGCGCCGATGGAAGTGCCGGGAAACAGTTCCCGCCCATAGCCCAGCCCGATGCGCTGTTCGTTGTACTCCGGCATACCGAAATACCCTGCCGTGAGGGCGAGCGTACCCGAATTGGTGGGCACGGCCAATGCGGCGCCGAGGCTGCGCAAATCGGCCAGCAAAAAGCGCTGTTCGCCGAAGACCGTGGCGGAGGTTTGTTCCAAAAACCCCAAGCCTGCCTGATTGTACAGGGCGCTTTGTACATCGGTGAAGGCGACGCCCACATACCCCATGCCTGCTCCGCGAGCGCCGGCAATGGGCGTGATGCCGCCCTGCGCCATTAAAGTAAACCCGGAAACCGCCCAGAGTAACAGGCAAAGTGTTGCAGTTTTAAATTTCGATTGCATTGACTTTAGTTATGTTTTCATAAAAAAGCCCGGCGGGGGTCATTTGGCGTTCTTTGGTGAAGGTGTTTACCCGCACCAACCCGAACCGGTAGGTAGGGCCGAGGTCCCACTCGAAGTTGTCCCAGGTACTCCAATGGATATAGCCCATCAAATTGACGCCTTCCTGAATGGCCTCGTGGCACACTTTGAGGTAGTCTTTTATGGCGGCAATGCGTCGGTCGGAGTCTTCGGTGCAAATGCCGTTTTCGGTGATGAAAATGGGTTTTTGATAGCGCTGATGAAACTCTTTTATTCTGATTTTCAGCCCTTCGGGGAAATAGCCCCACATGTTGTCGCGGGCAATGCCGAGTTGGTCCAATTTGCCGGGCTTGCTCAGTTCGTCAATGGGAAAGGGGTTGAAAGGAATATAGGCATAGTAGCTCAATCCCCAGAAATCAACCTGCCGGAAAGGTTTTGCGGCATACCGGTGAAACCACCAATCGGTAAAGGCCGCAGGGATTTTTCCGACAAAGTTCAGCCCTTTGAAATAGCCGGTGTTGAACGAGATGCCGACGGGCGTGCCGGGAAAACGGATTTTGAGGTATTTGTAGGCCAGATCGTGCGCCATGCCCATGTAGCGAAGCACTTTTTCTGCTTTGGACCGACTGCGCTTATACGGCGGAAAAGTGCCCCGGAAGAAGCCGTTGAGGACATACACATTGGGTTCGTTGAAGGTATTCCAGAACGATACGAACTCGCCGAAGCGGTCGGCAGTTTGTTTTACAAAATCCATGAAGGCCGGGAGATTGTCTTCGTTGAGCCAGCCGCCGCCCTTTTCAAACCAATTCGGATGGGCAAAGTGGTGCAGCACCAGCATGATGCGCACGCGTTTTTGGCGCAGAATTTCAAAAAAATCGAGGTATTCGGCAACGGTTTCCTCGTCGAAGGGTGCGAAGGGCGCTCGTTGGAGCTTCGACCAATCCATGCTGCACCGATACACCGACCCCAGACGGGCAATGTACTCGGCATCCTCTTCCCGGCGGCGTTCATGGTCGGTGGTGCGGTCGAGTACGAAGCCGTCCTTTGCCTCCAGGCCCTTCCACTGATGGTCGAACGCGGTTTCCACCTGCGCTGCCGCCGTGGAGGTACCCCATAAAAAGTGTGGTGGAAATTCTAATTTCATAAGGACCGGCTGAATGGTATGCCGGCACAAAGTAAGCGAAAATCCGAAGGTCTATATATAGTCCAAGCAAGAATTGTACACGGGCTTGGTTCGCAACTCCTGTTCCACCGCAGCATCCACGTTTTGAAAAGAAGTGATGAAACGCGCCATCGTGTGGCGCAAAAAGCCGTTGAGCAGGCCCAGATTGTTATGTAGCGTTATGCGCTCGCCTAAAGGGTCGGTAGTAGTCATCCAAAACAGCGCGGAATGATACTGGAAATGGTGCAACACTGTTTCCATCAATTCCTGCAGGCGATGCTCACAACCGGGCGCGAAATAAATGCCTTCGAACGCTAAGAAATGGAAGGATTGGGGGTTGAAAATGATGCGAAGCGGCGTGAGCGGAATGACCCTCAGCAATATTTTACCCATGAGGCCGGGCAGCTTGCCGATTCGCCAAAAACCTTTGTACGCCTGCAAACCGGCGATGATGCGTCCGTTTTCGCGCAAAGCGAAATAGTGTCCGTCTTTGCCCACGTTGTCGGCGGTCCAGAAGCCGTGCCCGGCGTAAAACTGCTCCAACTGCGGCAGAAATGCTGCAAACTCCGCATCGCTCAGCGGTGCTGCCTCCACTCTTTTTCGCGGGTGAAACCGACTGAAGGCCATGGTGCGATTGAGGGCCAACTCCTCAAAACCGATGCGACCCGCCATGCGGTTTACGCCCGGATTGGTTCGATCGGTAGAAGCATAAAAAATGACGGGGTCTTTCTCTTCCGCCCGGAGAAAATCAAAAAGAAAGACGGCCAATTGGGTGGTAAGGCCCTGTCCCCGGATTTTGGGCGACACGGCGAAGAAGCGAATGTAATACGCCTTGACGCCCAGAATGTAGCGCCTGCCGAACACTACCGCACCAAGCAACTCATCAGTATCGGCATCGCGGGCCGTGAAATATACCGGGTCGGGAATATGGTGGAGACGATGCAAGGCGTAGAAGTGCTCGTATTGCGTATCGCCGACGCCCCAGGTCACGCTTTCTACAAAATGCACCAACTCCTCCTCCAGATGGTAGTGGCGGGAGATGATTTTGTTGTCGAGCCGTCCGATGGTTTCTGTCATACCCTAAAACCGATTTTTCCACATCATGCTCTCCACCGGTTTATCGGAACGCTGGTTGTACTTGGCGTTTTGTTTGCGGTGGTAGTAGGTTTCTATGTCGCCTTCCACCATAAAGTAGATGAGCTGGCCCACGGGCATGCCGGCATAGATGCGCACGGGTTGGGTGCAGGAAATTTCGAGCGTCCAGTGATTGCAGAAGCCCACATCGCCTTTGCCGGCGGTGGCGTGTATGTCTATGCCGAGGCGGCCCACGCTCGATTTGCCTTCGAGAAACGGCACCGAGTTGAAGGTCTCGGTATATTCTTCCGTGACGCCGAGGTAGAGCGTGCCCGGTTGTAAAATAAACCCCTCTTCCGGGATTTCAAAATACTCAATCTCATTGTGGAGGCGGGCGTCGAGCACCTTGTTTTTATAGCAGGCCAGCCACTTGCCGAGGTGTACGTCATAAGAGTTGGTGCCGAGGCAGGCCGGGCGAAACGGTTCAATCACAATTTGACTCGCGGCAATGCCTTCCAATATTTTCTTATCGCTCAGGATCATGTGGTGCAGAATTGAGGGGCAAAAGTAGTTTTTTTCGCGTACCGATCAATGTTGTCAATAAACGGTAGTGATAATAGAGCGCAGGCGGCTGCGGTCGTGGAGGCAGGGCAGCGGGTACTTGCGCCCGTGCGCCGAAGCCGCTATCATCAGGCAGGCAGGGCCGTATTACGCCCCGTTTTGATACCACCTACGCTCATAGCGCCTTGCCGATTAATAAAGAAACCCGCTTCTTTTTTTTCGACTATAATGCCTACTTTTGCCGCGTTTTTCGGAGGCAGGCTTCCCGGAGACGAATGGATGTCGCGCCGAGTTTGTAAATCCAAAATAAAATCAAAATATGAGCAAAGTAACGGTGATCGGCGCAGGCAATGTAGGCGCCACAGTGGCTAATACATTGGCCCACAAAGATTTGGTGAAAGAAATTGTCGTCCTTGACATCATGGGCGATTTCGCGCGCGGCAAGGCCCTCGACACCTGGCAGCAGGCCCCCATTGACAATTACAGCACTTACCTGTACGGCACCGACGACTATAAAGACACGGCGGGTTCCGATATCGTGGTCATCACCGCCGGCGTACCCCGCAAGCCGGGCATGAGCCGCGACGACCTCATCACCACCAATGCCAACATCGTCAATACAGTGACCAAATCCGTGATGGCACACTCGCCGAACGCCATCCTCATCGTGGTGTCCAACCCATTGGACGTGATGACTTACGCGGCCTACAAGGCCTCCGGGTTGCCCGCTTCCAAAGTCATCGGTATGGCCGGCATTCTCGACACAGCGCGCTACCGGGCTTTCCTCGCGCATGAGTTGCAAGTATCGCCCAAAGACATTCAGGCCGTTTTGATGGGGGGCCACGGCGACACCATGGTGCCCCTGCCCCGCTATACCACGGTGGCCGGCATTCCGGTAACGGAACTTATCTCTGAAGAAAAACTGACTGCCATCGTGGATCGTACCAAAACGGGCGGCGGCGAACTCGTAAAACTCATGGGCACGTCTGCCTGGTATGCTCCCGGCGCCGCTTCCGCTCAAATGGTAGAGGCCATTCTGCGCGATGAAAACCGTGTATTCCCCTGCTGCATCAAGCTCGAAGGCCAGTACGGCATGAAGGATGTGTTCCTCGGCGTGCCGGTGAAGCTCGGCAAAAACGGCGTGGAGCAGGTCATCGAACTCCAACTCAACGAGGCCGAAATGCAACTACTGCGCGATTCCGCCGATTCCGTTCGCTCGGTGATGGCGGTGTATGACAATATGTAATTCGTAAGAAGTATAATTGATTATTCCGACTCAAGTTTCCGCTCCAGAAACTCGTCGGAATAATCAATTTTCAATTCTACCCACATAGGTAGGTGATCGCTCATTTGATGGGTGCGCCAGTAGGTGCGATAATAGAGCGATTTGTTGGTGCGCGGCTTCCCGTTAGTAGTTCTCAGGTATGCCTCCCCCATATCCGGCGCGTAAACGGATTCCTCTTCACGGGTATAAACCGTATCGAAAAAATTGAAAACGCCTGCCTTGCCGGTAGTACCGAATCGGTCGGGGCGGATGCGGAAGGCTATTTGATCGTAATATTTGTTTTGCAGTGCGTTGGAGGGCAGTTTCTGCAATTCCGGCGGCACGGTGAATCCTGCCTCGTTGATGACCTGCATGGTTTTGTCGGAGGGTTTGAAGATGTTGAAATCGCCGAGAATGATCAGGTTTCTCGACCATTCAAAGGGGTCTTCGCTTCTCCGGCGCAGCGCCTGCGCTACCTGCCGTATTTCCTCCACTCTTGCCGGAGAATTGGCAACGCCTTCTCCATATATAATATGTACGGTGGTGAGGATGAAATCCGTCCAGCCGGTTTTGAAACCCGCAATCAAAGGGGTGCGAACAATTTGGCCGGCCGGTTCATAAACCCTTTTTCCGTTCACCGTTCGCTCTATGGGGGGCAGTACCAATTGTCCGACCAATCCGCCCGAATGCACCTTGCGCTTGTCGAACACAAAGGCCATGCGCTCGCCGTTGCCCTGCGTGCCTTCTGTAACATCAGAAAAAAAATAGCCCCAATCGTTGCCGAGTATTTCCATAAGTTGTTGCAGCGCTTTCAGGTTTTGGCGCACCTCCTGTATGGCCACAAGGTCGAAACGGGCAATGATTTCTGCAATATAATAAAATGCCTCCGGCATCCGGTCGCCGTAAGCGGGCGAGTCAAATTCGCGGATATTCCAGGTAGCGAGTAAGAGGGTTCGCTCCGCTGATTTATGCGGAATTTCCCGGTCCAGATGTGCTCTTAATTTCAAAAGGTGATCTATGGTTCGCACTCCGGCGGGCGTGTCTGTATTGAGATTTTTGTATGACGGCATGGGATGCTGATTGTGGTGGTGAGCAGTTTGTTGCACTGCGTAAATTCAGCGTAAATCTATGCTTAATTATCAATATGCAAATCATCGTTTTTCCGCATCTTTGTAGATGGCCGGGTTTCGCACATTGCTACTTCAGCTCCGGCTGTAAAATCTTTCACCATGAAAATACTACCTGTTCTTGCGCTTTTGTTCCTGCTCGCCGGCGCTTGCCAACAAAACAATGCCGACGGTTATCAATCCTTTGAAAAAGGCGAAATGGCGATGGACGACTACCAGGGTGTAGAGCCGCCCCGTACCGCCGAAGCCCCCGCCCCGCCTCCGCCTGAAGAGGGTGAGGGCCAACCCGACGGCCGAAGCGATATTCCGGCGCCTGTTTCCACAAAAATCATCCGCAATGCCGACGTGACGCTTTCGGTTGACGACTACGCCAAAGGGCGCAGTGCCCTCGACCAACTCGTGCAGCGCATGCAAGCTACCATCGCCCACGAGTCCGAAAACCGCTCTTCCTATCGAATTCAAAACAATCTCACCATACGGCTGGCGCCGGAGCGGTTGGACAGTTTCGTCATCGGCTTGGAAAAACTGGCGCTGCATGTGGATCAAAAGAACATCAGCAGCCGCGATGTCACCCGCGAATTTGTGGATTTGGAAACGCGGCTTTCCGCCAAACGCGCCACCGTGGATCGCTATCGCGAAATACTCCGCTCGGCCAAAACCGTGCAGGAAATCCTCGCCGTGGAGCAACAACTCCGTGCCCTCATAGAGGAAATTGAATCCGTAGAAGGGCAGTTGCGCTACATGCGCGATCAGGTGCAGTTCAGCACGGTCAATCTCAACCTCTATCAGGAGTTCGACCGGCCCGACCTGGCGCGCCCTTCTTTTTGGAAACGCATCGGGCGCAGCTTTACCGCAGGATGGCATACCTTCCTTGATATCGTTGTGGGACTGGTTTCAATATGGCCCATTACCTTGCTCATCATCGCGGGGATATGGTGGGGCATACGGCGTTTGCGCAGGGTGCGGCGGCACACAACTTAGGCGGGGTCCGATGTCAATCATTCTTCCAGCGGGCTTCCACCGTGCCTGCCGTTCCGCTCATCAGTAAGGTGCGGCCATTGATTCGGAAAGCGCTGACGCTGTTCAGCATGGCGGCCATTCGCGTTGCAAAAGGCGAATCGCAACATATTTCGGTGCAGGCAACGCCGCCGAAATCCAACCGGTCTATACCATCCGAGAAGAAAGGCCCCCCGCAGTTATTTACATCCAAATTCAGGCTGTAAACGCCATCTATTCTGAACCTTAGAATATAATCCTCCTGTGCTTTTCGGGAGGTCTCGTCCAAGGGCCGGATGCGCGTCACCCGCCACTCGCCTGTCAACGCCTGTATATCATCGTTCTTTTGGCAAGCGTTGACCAAGACGGCCAGGAAACAGAAAAACAAAACCTGCTTCATCATCATAATGTATTAAGTGATATTGGGATATTGAGGTATTGGGATATTATCACGCAGGCGAATATCTCAATATCCCAATATCAACTGGCATTTATTCTGCTCTTAACGCTTTATCAATTTCAACACGCTCGTGCCTTGCTCCGATCGCATTTGCAGCACATAAGCGCCGCCCGGAAGATCGGCCGTGGGCAGGATCGTGTGCTGTACAAACTCCTGCCGCCGCAGCAAGCGCCCCCACACATCTAACAACAATAACTCCACTGCGCCGGGTTCGGTCACATTCACCTCCACGAAGTCGCGGGCCGGATTGGGCGCCACCGAGGCGTTGAGCCGACGCGGTTCCCGCACCGACGAGGGCGCGCAGCCGGGAACATCGCTCCACACCACTTCAATAACAACGCCCAGGCCGACGGTGAGGTCGGGGCAATCGCCGGGCGAGGCCGTGAGCCAATACAGACCGGGCCGGGTCACGGCGAGCGTAGGACCGTCTGCACCCGGGATGACGTCATTGTCATCATACCATTTGAAATTCAGAGTATAAGGTTGCAAAGCCGTGAGGAACATGGTGTCGCCGGCACAGATGGCCGCCTCGCCATTGGGGCCGGTGGTAAAATTACCGGTGGACTGCACGACGAGCGGCAGGAATACCAGGCCGTCCACCAGCACTTCTGCGCTGCGTTCGGTGCAGCCGTTGAGCGTGGCTTCTATGGAAATATACAACGGCGTGTCGTTGTATCCAACCTGATGCGTCGGGCCGGTAGCGCCGGAAATGGGTTGTGCCGTGCCGCCGGAGAAGGGGCGCGCGTACCACTGATAGCCGTCATATACCTGAGTGCCGAGGGTGACGCTTCCTTCCGGGCAAACCAACAAATTGCCGGTAACAGTAGGCGTGAAAGGGCATTGGGCCACGGCGGAAGAAAGTAAAAAGTAAAAAGGCAAAAGTAAAAAGTTTGCCTGGCGTGACGGGGCAAGCAGAGAATGCAAAATGTGTAAGTAACGCATAACAGTCTGAATGTTTTTTGGGTGATCTAATAAAATTACCTTTTTGAAGACGGGTGCTGCAAGTGAAAGGGTTTGGTGAGGGTGGCATTTTAGCATTGTGAAATGGCGCCTGTGCGGGCAAAAAAATTCACGCAAAGTCGCAAAGCTGCAAAGACAAAATTGCCGTGAAGAAAAAAAATCGCCTTTGCGTCTCTGCGCCTCTGCGAGAAAAAACCTCCCGCTAAGACAACTCAAAGCCTTTCTCCGTCTTTCAGCGCCTCAATTTTCTCCAACAGCCATTTTTGACCATAAAAAACAGGTTCAGCGGCAATGTCGTTATACAGGCGGTCTATGAGCGCCCGGTCATCTGCATGTCGTGCCGGAGCATGCCCCAGCCAGTCCTGAAACAGCGATGGGTGCGCATGGATGAGATTGTGCAATTGTCGCAAATTATTGATAAAAGCGCGATACGAGCGCACTTTGGGCGCGGCGATTTTCTTTTGCTGGTCAAATACAAATTTGGAAAAAGCATTGAGAAAATTATCCAGCACCTCCGACTCCCGCAGCTCAAAGTAGATGCGTGCCAGCAGGCTGCGATCCATCAATTTGTAATACACATCCTCCGGGTTGGACTGCGCCAGAACTTGCTGCGCCTGGTGGAAATCGCCCCGGTGAAAATGCAGCAAAGCCATATTTTGCAGGTATGCCGCAGTCCGGTAGCCCTCCGGGGTAATTCTTTCGCGGTGCTGCTCTATAAATTGTGCGCTCCATTCAAACTCGTTTAAGTTCAGCGCTACATTGACCACATTCCGAAAAACGGCGTGGTGCAATTGACCCTCCCGGTACAACACGCCCATGGCCAACTGCTCGCGATACAACTCCAATAAACGGCTGTAATACGTCTGAAGCGGGAACACTAATTTGGCGGCATTTTCCAAACAGGCATAGCCGTCGCGAAGATCGGCCGCCGGAATGCCGGCGCTGTGCTGTTGCAAAAAAACGTGCAAAGCATCAAACGAAGGCGTATCGCCGGGCTGCAACAACACTTGCAGCATGCGATACTGAAGCGCCACTGCCGGATCGTCGAGATAGTGTGGCGACGCCTCCAGCGCCTGCAAAACCTCGTCTTTCCAACTGAGCCGATAGCCGGTTTTGCTCACGGCGCCGCGGCTGAGCATTTCGTTGAGAAATTTGATTTTTGAAGCGATGAACAGCCAATCGAGCCGGTCGTTGAGTAGTTGGAGGTTGGCCTCGCCGGTGCGATCGTCGGCGCGGTTGAGCCAATCGGCCCGAATGAGTTCCGACTCCAGCAAAAGGTCAAAGCGGGTGAAATTGCCGCGCGCCGCTTCGAGCTTTTGTTCCATGCGCCGATAAGCTGAGCTGAAATGATCGTCTAATTCCAGGGTTTCATATCGCCTCAAGAGGTACAAGGTGCGCCTGTTTTCGTCTTCCGCCAATGCGGAGAAAGCGAGATACTGCTCTGCCAGTTTGAATAATTGAGAACTCAGCCGATTGAGCGCCGCTTTATCGAAGGGCTTATCGGCGCCCCATATTTGTGCGAAAGCAGCGCCGGCATTCAATTTCGGATGATCAAAACCGGGAGCAAAAACGAGCAGATACCGGTACAGGTTCAACACTTTTTCATTGGCGTTGAAAAAGGGCGATTCCAGAAATTTGTCGAAGCCCGACAACTCCGGGGCCGGCAAGCGGCGCAACAATTCCAAAAGGCGAGCATGCAGCATAATCTTGACAATCAGCCAAAAGTACCGTAAATTGCGAAAACAAATACTTTTTGCACCATGAAAACACTGCTTCCCATCCTCCTGGCCATCTGTCTTTTTCCCATCCGCACCTGGTCACAGACGCCCCCCCAATGCAACAGTTCCGATCTCAGGTATCTGAATTTGAATACCACCATGAGCGGCGCCAATCTGGCGTTTTCCGTTCAGGGTCACCCGCTGGTTCAATCGCAGTTTTTGAATTATACACTCTTCCTTGACACGGACCCCACTCCGGGTCAGGCGCCCATATCCGGCCCGGAGCTACCGCAGTTGCTTCCGGGGCTGCCCAATACCGGCCTTCACGGCTTTACGGCGCGCAATGTGTGTTTTGATGAATCCGTACATACCGGCGCTACCTGGTTTTTGGATTTCCGCCAAGCCGACAATCACTGCCCGGCCATACAGAATTTTCAGTTGCTCACTTTATTACCCGGATTCATTGAGTTTGCCTGGGGCGCTGCCCCCGAAGCCGACAGCTTCCGGGTGAGGTATCAGGCAGGCGCATCGCCGCTGCAGATCGCCTTCACACCGGAGCCGTTTTGGGAACAGGTCTTGCTCCCCGCAGCCGTGCATACATTTGGCATCGCCGCCGTGTGCAATGTGCCAGGACTGACCCAAACGGCCACCGTTACAGGGCCGGAGTTCATTTTCCACATCATTATCGTGGACGACATTAAAGGCATTGCCGCGCCATGGGACTCTATCGCTCCTTTTGTGTGCAAGAGCTACCGCCTGCAGTGTACCCAGCACGGCGACTTCGGCACGAACAAGGAGGCTTTCATCGCTGCCCATCCGCAACTCAATACGTTTAGTCTGGCGCCCTGTCCGGAGTTGATTTCCTCGGTTAGGATCGAACCGGCGCTGCCGGCATTGCAACTCTATCCCAACCCGCTCTCCGGAGAGGAGTTGTGGTGTTCTTTTTACCTGCATGCTTCCACGCCGGTCTGGATGGACATCATTGACTTTTCCGGGCGGACTCACGGTCGTGTCCAGGAATGGCTCCCGGCCGGAGCAAATCGCGTTCCCATAGCCGTTGCCTCCCTGCCTCCCGGCATGTATGCGGTGCGCATCCACAGCAATGGAAGGGTTTTTTCTGCCAAATTTGTGAAGCACTGATTCTTCTCCGCAGGATTTTCGGCTTTTTTGGTAATGGAGCGTTGGGTGACTCGGGGTTCCTTTGAAATTTTTGTCCACAGATTTATCACAGTTCATCTGTGGACAACCTAAAAATCGCAGGCCAATAAAAATCATCGAAATCCAACGAATCTGTGGACAAACAAGCCCCGATGTGCCGCAGCGTGCCTAATGGCGGCTCCTTCATTGCCCGGATTTCGGGCCAAAAATGTAATGGCATACCCCCTTCCTCCGGGTGCATATTTGCACTGTAATCACTGATTTATTTCACTGTCAAAACGCAAGAACGCATACTGCAACCGGTATGCCTTAGACCGTATTTTTTCATCTTCAAATATCAACTACCATGAAAAAGCAATCATTTTTTCAAAACCTGACGTTCGGCTTTAGCTTTCGGCGGGCCGTGCTTTTCGCCTTTACTGTTGTTATCTTTGCCCTTGCGGGTTGCAAAAAAGAAAGCGACATCGTACCCATTGATGACGATGACTGCCCACCCGAATTAGTGCAATTTGACTACGACGGCGACCGCGTGGCCATAGAGTCTTTTTATCGCCAAAACCTGTACGCTTATTGGGCCAACTACGGATTTCCGGCGCTGAGCAATCTGGCCCAAATGCGCTCCAACCTGGGCGAAACCGGCGTCCAATCTGCTTTTGACGGCGCAGGTACAGCCTTTTCGCCCGAAATGTTTTTCAATGCCTTGGAATCCGGCCAACTGCCGCCGCCGGTCGTGCAGAACTATTTCGCCATGCCGACTGCCAACCCCTGGTTTGCGGTGCTGAAAAGTATTCGCCGGTATGGGGAGCAGATTTACAATGCCGCCTCGCAGGGCAATCCCGCCGCAGTGCATCAGGCCCGCGACGAATTGCAGCGGCTCACCATGCTCTGTTTCGACCCTGAAAAACTACTCGCATTGAGCGTTGTCGGAGGCAAAGTATTTGAAGCGCCCTCGTCGGCTATGGTCAATGTGCGCGTTTGTTGCGGAAAGAACCACCTCGCCGGTCTGCTGCTGGAAGCGCCTGCTCCCCGCCCCATAGATACCACACGGACGAAGTGGACTGACATCGTTTTTCCTTTCCAAACCGAGCACAACGGAAACTGTGCCACCCTCGCCACCGGCGCGTGTGCTCACAAACTCGGCTTGCTCAAAGAAGACGTGGACTCTACCGGTTGGAGCGATCTCTCCAAAGGCATTTCGCCGCCTGCCGGTCATGGAGGCGTATCCGGGATAAAGGCTTGGTTTGAAGGCAAAGGATATGGCATGAGTACGGCCCGATACGGCGTGATAGACGCCGCCGATGGCGTAACGGAAACCGCAAGCCAGGAAGCTAAAAAGGCACTGGATGACGGCTGCGACGTGATGATCTGGTACAAAAATGGCGCCAGAGCGGGGCATATTGAGGTGGTAACAGCCATTGCCGTGGACCCGAATGATTCCGAAAAAAGTACAGTAAGTACCCTTTCATGGGGGAGATCTGCCACAGTGACTTTCCGGGACGGCAAATTCTCCAACAAAAGCGATGGCCGCAGGTATCGCCGGGCAGGCGAGGCAAGGAGCTGGCTGGAAGAGGAAGGCGATGCCGAACTGATTTACTTCTGTAAGAAATAACGGGATGGAGAGCAAAGGGGCAAGGGGCAAATTGGCAAATTCGCAAGAGGCAAATTCGCAAAAGGCGATGCACCGAGCGGCTCGTGCTGAGCGACGCACTGAGCGACTCCGAAGTGCCCGCCGAAGCAAGTCGAGGTGCAAATTGGCAAGTTGGCAAACAGAACAATTCAATTGTTAATAAACACAATTCATCATGAAAACGCAATTCATTTTTTTATTCGCAGTAATCACATTTTCAATCATTTCACCTACATTCGGGCAGCAAAAAACAGGCGCACAATGGGAGGCCGAAGGACAACAATTTTATGAATATGGCCACAACCCTGAATTGACGCCGGACGCAAGGGCCGAAGCCTTTAAGAAGGCTGCCGAAAGATTCGAGAAAGCTGCTGAGGCGTACAAGGCTGAAGGCAGCGCCGATAAAGCAGAAGCCATGAAAACCCGAGCCGGGCAAATCAGGAAGTACAAGGTGCAAATGGAACACGACGAAGCGAGCACCCGACCTGAAACGAAGCCGCGTCGTGCTGTGTCCTCATCGGGATTGCATTTGGGTGTCGGCCTAATTGTGCCACCGTCGTCCTCGACCATCACGCAGGGCTCCGAACTGTTGGAACAGCTCAACGAAGCCGTATTTTCCGATCCCGTGCTTTTGGGGTATCTCTTTGAAAGGCTCGGCGGCGAGTTTTTCATAGGCGATCCAAATAACGGCAATACTGAAGGCATTGCCATGAGCGGCAGCAACCGTGTCATTCCCGGCATAAGCATGGGCTTGGGTTTTTGCTCCGGTCTGGAGTTAGGGCTTAGGGTTCATCAGTTTTCCGCAAGCTGGTCGGGCACTTTTCCTTACACTGTTTTTCCCGGCGGGACAGGCCGCATGGGGAATTACACGGGCGCCCTCGCAGCTTCTGCTACCGGTTTGCTCGGCGATGTGCAGGCGCGCTATTACCTGCCCGGCAGGATGGTACGCCCCTATCTCGGCGTCGGTGCGCGCGGACAGTGGGTGTTCAGCAACAGTTCCTCAGCGGAAATGGCCGGCGTAGCGCTGCCTTTTGAGATGAATCCCGTAGCCCACAATACCTTCTCCGCCTTTGGCGACGCAGGCATTCGGTTCTACCTCGGCAGGAGTGCATACCTGCAAGCGGGCGCTTCGTACGCAAGAGGTCCCGTCGCGGAATATGCGGTGATGGGAGAAGTGGGGCTGGGCTGGAGATTTAGTGACGGGAAGCGGTGTGTCAACAGATAGATGTGTCAAATCCCCGCCGCCTGCTTGACAAACGAGCCGAAAATCAGTATTTTTGAACATCCAAATAAAAGCGACCTACGCTGTAAGAACGCCATTCGGCACGAACTTTTCGACCCGCCATACCGCACCCGCTGCGATCAACCGGACAAAGCACAGAAACGACGAGAGCGACTGCACATTCACCACCCATTTTAAAACATACCAAATTATGAGGAAGAGATTTTTGATACCCAAGCCTTTTACTGCAATTGTTGCAGCAGTGCTTTGCCTGTTGACAACAAGCGCTACTCACGCCCAGCCACGCCCCTGGATGCCCCCCTCGGAACTTGTATTTTCTGCAAAAGGCACCGGCCGCACCACCGGTCACATTGCCGATCTTGATGTAAAGAATCCTGGCCCGCGGCCTCGTCAATTCGAGATTCCAGCTTCGGTCATTCCATCGGACGGCAAGCATCAGGGCTATACCGTACCCGAACCTACTCCCGTGACCGTGCCCGGCAACTCCACCGTAACCGTGCCGCTTCAGGGATTCTGCACCGATCCCGATCTGCCGCCGCCCTCCCCCGGCGCGCCGCTCACACCGATAAATACCTGGGATACCGGGTCGCCCTTGATCCCGACCATACAAAATATCATACGGACTACTACCGACCTGCAACAGCGCGGGCAAATCGTGACACCGTTCAGCAACAACCCGCCCCGCGAGCGCGAATCCGTCATTCAGCAAACTTTATGGTGGTACAGCGCACCCTCAACTTATGATCCCTGCCTCCGTATCAGCAGCAGTCTTTCTTCATTGAGAGATACGGACTGGTGGCGCTCGAACGGGCCGGATGTCGGTCAGGGCATCGCTCAAATGGCCGATGCCATCACCAGAGTAGGCCGCGCAAGCAACCTGCCGGGGTTTACCGCTCCTCCGCTGCCGGCCGCTGCGGCACTGCCGACTCCTGCCCAACCTGCTTCCCACCCCAACGTGGCGAGCACCATACGCGTGGTCGGTACCGGTCGAACCACCGGCCATATTGTTTGGTTTTTCGCAACTAACCCCACCAAGGACCCCATCACCATACGCATCGGCGATGGCAGAGGGTTTTTAATCCCCTCTTCGGGAAATTACCAGCCCTACATCGTGCCCTCCCTGCCGGATATTCCCGTAGAGCCGGGCCAAACGGTGAGCATCCCGGTGGAAGGGTTCTGCGTGGATGTGCGCCGCCCGCCGGTGGGGGCCGGCGAACCCATGCCTCCGATTCAAAGTTGGATAGGCGGCAGCCCTGTGGATGCGCCGACATTGACTACTGCGCCGACTGTGCCCGAACCGATGAATCCGCCCGGCGCCGGAAGGCGAACGCTCGTTTCTATTCCTACCCAAACGGCGCCTCCGCTTTCGCAAATAGCTGATATGTTGCAAAATGCACCGGGGCCGCCGGCCTCATCCACTTGGAACTGCCCCGACCTGCCGGTTTCGGGGACGCCGCTCGTACCGGGTACAAATACGCCCATTCGCGTGCCGGTTAATGCAGATGCAGCGCCGGGTATTGCCACGCCTCTCCTTCTGGAAGCCATCAATCGCGTCTCCCAAGCGTATGACGAGTTGCAGCCGCGCGGCGCTATCAATACCCCGTTTAGCAACAATCGCGACCGAGAACGCGAATCTGTTATTCAGCAAACTTTCTGGATGTATTCGGCGGCACTGGAAGGCGAGCCTTACACACCGGAAGACTTTCACGACAACACCGTGCGCCAGTTTGAGTCTAATACCAACCGGCAATACGACAATTTGCCGAAGGAGCAAAAAGACAAACTTGACGCGGGCGTGGACGATTTTTGGAATACCTTCCAGGCAGTAGGCGCAGAGGCGAAAATACTGCCCAAAGTGCCGGACATCGAACCGCGGATAGATGATTTTTGGAATTCCTTTAACGATGGCGGAGTCAAGCCTCGTGGCACAAGTTCGGATCCCCTTTCGGACGGCCCGCGACAAACCGCAACAGAAGTTGACTCGCCGCCCGAGCTGATTCAGGCCAGGCAGCGAAGAGAGAAGCCCCGCGAAAAAAAGTGTGAATGCGGTCCCATAACGTTTGAATTTCAAATATGGACATGGGGGAAAAATGATCAGGGAATTGATGCCGAAAAAGGTCAACCTCATAAAGAACCTGTGGGGGCCGACAGCAAGCCGGGGCTACCGGCCCACTCCGTCACGATCAAAAAAGGAAATCTGCCTGCACTGCCTGCGAGGGCAGACCAATATCTGATGGCCATCCGAAATGTCAAAACGGATTGCCCTTGTATTGAGTGGACAGAAGCTATGGAGCAGGCAAGCAAAGATTTGGATAAACTGGAAAAAGACAACGCAAGCAAAATCACTAAGGCCAAAGAAGCCTTAGAAAACGCTCAAAAAGAATTGGACAAAAAAGAAAGCGACTTGGCAAAAGAAAAAGCCGAAAAAAGACCTACGCAAGCAACTATCAAAAGACTGACGGGCGAGATCGAAAAGGCCAAGGAAAAAAAACGTAAAGCCGAGGATGCATTGGCCGAATTGGAAAAACCGATCAACGACCAAAAAGAAGCATTGGCGAAGTCGAAAACAGCAGCGAAAAAGTCCGATTGTCCGGTTTATAAAGATGCGAAGAAAACGCCCTCCAAGTTGCCGGACATTACCGTGAAAGGAGCGACAACGAGCGTTCAAAAAGAACCGAATAGCGATGAGGAGTACATCAGCTTTTTGCATGATCCCGCTAAGCCGATAGAATATGAAATTACCATTTCTTTTTATTGCGAGGGTCCGGACTGCAAGCCCGTTTCGTGCAGCCGTACCTTCACGGTAAAAGTGGAGAATTAGCGTCACAGGGTGAGGCTTCACGGCGACACCGTGCGGCCTTATCCTTCCTTAAAAAAATCAATGTTCGAGATCAGGCCCACCTGAAGGGTATGATTGCGCTCTATTTTTATACCGTCCGACTTGTAGAGGGTTTGGTACAGATACCCCAGTTCAAGTCGGCCCAGATTCGGAATTTTATAGCCGAGCGCGGCGTACGCTCTGTTTTGATCTAAGGCATTGACGGCCACCTGTTTTCCGAAATTGAAAAACACCTCGTCGTATAGCGTCAGGTACAAAGATCCGTCTGTGATGCTTTTTCCTTTGAAAGGAATGGATATTCTGTTGAAGAGGCGAAATCGGTTGGTATAAACGGCGTCTCCCGGTTCAAAAACTCCCGGACTTCCTGTTACGGGCGCCGGAGCGTTCACGAAGCGTTGTTCCAATCGGAGGCGATTCACCCACTCAATGCGGCCATATTGCGCTTTGGCTTGCACTTGCTCCCAAATTCGGTTTTCCGGAAACGTTGCTGCTGCCGGAAGATCGCCGTAGGGGGACGTGACGACATAACAATATCCTGCGGTGGCAAATACCTGAGAATTGAAATGGTAGTTCAGGCCGGTGCGCAGGAGTACTTGCTGCGGTGCAGAGAGCCAGTCGCTGCGTCGAAGTTGGGCTTCGAGATGCACGCCCCATTTTTCGCTGAATTTATGGTCGCCGAAATACATGAACCACGCATTCTGATTGGTGACGTAGCGCTGATTACTATTGCCTTGCGCATGTCCTGCGGCAGCCGCTGCCAGCCACAGAATGAGTAAAAAAGTCTGTTTCATGTTAAAGCCTGTTTCAACTGCAAATGAAAGGCTAATTCCTGCAATTCAGGAACAGGGCGATACAAGTTTCTTCAAAAAAATCTTACGTTTACAGGAACTTTAAAAACAAACGACATGAAATCACTGCTACTCAAATGCACCTTTGCAGCGGTTTTGCTGCTGGGGTTCGCCTTCACTGCCAAGGCACAAAGCGCTGTAAACGAACAACAAACAGCCAACAACAAGCCCATTGCTACTTATCAGGTGGGCGCGGCTAAAATTACCGTGTGGGAAAACGACCGGGCAAACGGCTCAACCTGGAAGAACTTCGTAATTGAAAAATTGTACAAAAAAGACGGCGAATGGAAAACCAGTAACCGCTTTGATGCGAGTGAACTGCTGGAACTCCGATCGGCCATAGACAAAGCCATTGACGAGCAGCACGTCAAAGTGAGCACCCGCGACGAGGAGGAGGACGACTGACCGATTTACACCTGCTTAGCGCCTCAAAATGCAACCGAACAGAACTGCTGTTATCAGCGCCGTTGTGCCTGTTTTTAATGAAGAAGGCAACACAACGGCGCTTTATCGCCGGCTCGCGCCGGCCTTATCGGGCATCTCGCTCCATTATGAAATCATCTTTGTGGATGACGGCAGCACCGACGGCACTTTTGCCTCCGTCAAAAAGCTGAACGCAGCAGATCGCCGGGTACAGGGTATTTCCTTTTCCCGCAATTTCGGGCACCAAACCGCGCTGCTCGCCGGCTTGCGCCATGCAAGCGGGCGGGTCACCATCACACTTGACGGCGACCTGCAGCATCCCCCGGAATTGATTCCTGCTTTGTACGCAAAACATCTGGAAGGCTTTGACATCGTGAACACCCGGCGCATAGATGAAGCGGCTGCCGGGCTATTCAAAAAACTCAGTTCGCGCTTGTTTTACCGGCTCATTAATTATCTGGCAGATGTGCGCATAGAGCCGGCCGCCGCCGATTTCCGGCTCATGAGCCGGGCCGCAACAGACGCTTTTCTCTCCATTCCGGAGCGCGACCGGTTTACACGCGGCTTGGTGAGTTGGATGGGGTTCCGGCAGGCCGTGGTTCCTTATCAGGCGGAGGCGCGTCATTCGGGTAAGACCAAATACAGCCTGCGAAAAATGCTCCGCTTCGGCCTCAACGGCATTACCTCTTTTTCTTCGCGCCCGCTGCGGCTGTCGTTTTACAGCGGCATATTCATTTCGCTGGCCGGGTTGGCCTATTCCATTTATGCTGTTGTGCAATTCTTTTCCGGCCAAACCATTCCGGGATGGACTTCCATTCTTGTATCTTTGCTGATCATCGGAGGGGTGATCCTCATCAATTTGGGTATCATCGGCGAGTACATCGCCCGTATATTCAATGAGGTGAAAGCCCGGCCGCTTTATTTTATTAAAGAACAAACTGATCTGCCTGCGATTGAACAAACCGACACGCCCTATGAGCAAGCCGAAGAAAAAGACCGCCGACCGGAAAACGAGCGCTAAGCCTGCTGCTCCCATACGCTCCTCCCGCACACCTTTATATATATTGGCCGGCATTTTGCTGGCAGTATTTTTAGCGTTCCGACCGGTACTGAAATCGGAGTTCCTCAACTACGACGACGATATTTACATCACCGAAAATCCGTATATCCAAAATCCGGATAACGAAAACTTAAAGGCGCTCTTTTCCGACTATTATTTCAATCAGTATTCGCCGGTGGCAATGGTCATCATGGCCGCGCAGGTAAAAGCCTTCGGCAACGACCCCGCCGCGCTCAAGCTCATCGCCCTGCTGCTGCATTTAGTCAATACGATTTTGGTATTCCTGTTTGTACGACTGCTGTTTCAGCGCAATGACTATGCCCTCATGGCCGCTGCTTTTTTCGGTCTGCACCCCATGCAGGTAGAGTCGGTGGCCTGGCTCACGGCTTCCATGAAAATAGGCGCCTACTCGTTCTTTTCTTTGACAGCGCTCATAGTGTATGTGTTGTATCTGAAGCGCTCTAAGCTGGGGTATCTGTTCGCGGCGCTGGGCTTGTTTGTCTTATCCTGTTTTTCAAAAGAGCAGGCCATTGCCCTGTCCGTCACGTTGTTGGCCATAGACTACCTGAAAGGACGCACCCTGTGGAGCCGCCGGGTGATTGTGGAGAAAATTCCGTTTCTTTTGGTTTCCTTGATTTTTGGGGTCGTAACCCTTTCCGTAAAGGGGGATATGCAAAGCGCAGAAATGGCGAGCTATTACACGGCATTCGACCGGCTCATTTTTTCGGCATATTCGCTGTCGGCCTATTTGGGCAAACTCCTGCTGCCGATGCAGTTGTCGGCATTTTACACTTATCCGGTCAAGGACGCCATTCCCTGGTTTTATTTCCTCACGCCCGTTTTGGTAGCAGCCGTAGGATTTGCGCTGTATCATGCCTGGAAAAAAGAAAAACGCACGGTGGTATTTGCTATCCTGTTTTTTGGGTTCAATATTTTCCTCACCATTCTCTCTCAGGTGATGGCCGTGCGCGATGTCATTATGGCCGACCGCTATGTGTATTTGCCCGTAATCGGTTTTGCATTGCTGATCGCATGGGGCGCTAACGTATTGACCAAAAACAAACCCGCCCTGCGCAACGCCGTTTGGGTGGGCCTGGGAGCATACTTCCTGTTGTTGGCTGCGATGACCTGGCAGCGCGCGCAGGTGTGGCAAAACTCCTTCACTGTTTTTTCCGATGTCATCGAAAAAGGAAAGTTGGAGCAGGATAAGGTAAATCCCTTTTTGGCATTAGCCTACAATAACCGCGGCATTGCCCGCAAAAACAGCGGCGACCTGCAAGGCGCCATGGCCGATTACGAACAAGCCATCGCCGTGAATCCCGATTTTCACAGAGCCTGGCTCAACCGCGCCAACATTCGCTTCAATGCCGGACAATACGCTGCCGCCATTCCCGACTATGACAAAACGCTGGAGCTGGACCCCCGTCAGGCTAAAGCCTACTCCAACCGGGGCGCCGCCTATGCAGCGTTGAATCAGGTAGAAAAAGCAATACCTGACCTGAACAAGGCCATTGAATTGGACCCGAACTTCACCGATGCGCTGAGCAATCGCGCTTTAGTGCATTACAATGCCGGGCAATTTGAAAAAGCGCTGGCGGACATTGAGCAATTCCTTCGGATTAAACCCACGGATGCCGATGTTACCAATTTCAAAGGATTGGCCCTACAGCGTTTGAACCGTTTGGAGGAGGCGGAGCGGGCGTACACGCAGTCCATTCAAATGCAGCCGAAAGGAGCATTTTATCACAATCGCTCGCTGCTCTACAATCAGTCGGGGCGGAGCGCGCAGGCATTGGAGGACGCCCTCAAGGGGCAATCGTTGGGCGCCAATATTCCGCAGTCGTACATAGACGAATTGAGGTAGCAGAGACACTGCGGACTATTTGCGCGCCCGTCGTTTGCGCAGGTTGGCGATGGCCGCCATTCCCAACCCGAATACTGTAGTGACCACCACTGCGGCGAAAAGGAGCCATTTCAACTGATTTATACAGGATACCCAGCCGACGAGCGCATCGGCCCGGGCCGGAAAACGATTGATCAACAGCACGATGCCTGTGTTTTCGAGGAAGTCGAACAACATTATGGCGAAAGGCAGCAGATTGATCATTCGCAGTTTAGCCGTCGGAGGGAGTATGTTTCGATAGATCAGGGAGATCAGCAAAACGAAGAAACCGGTATATATGAAGGGATAGATCACGTCAACCGACATTTCCAGCAGCCGGTATTGTGCCCGGCCTGCTTCCCCCAGTCCATCTAAGAGGGTGTATGCTTCATCGGGGCTAAATCCGAATCGCAGATCGAAAATTTTCAGGGGTGTGTGAGTTGCGAGCGATTTCTCAAATCCGGGCAAAATCACTGCGACCATTATCATATACAGCGCCAGGAAGGCTAATACGAAGAAAATGGAGGTTTTTCTGTAAAACCAGGCCGACAGGTTGTGGAGCATTTTCATAAGCGGTTTCAGATTTGTATCGGCGTAAAAATAAGAATAGTGTTTAAAATGTAGTGTTTCAATAACAACCCGCTCACTACTTAACTCCCTTCATGTATTAGATTATTTCTAATTTCGTCGCTTGAAGCAGGCCGGGATTTTATTTCAACATCCTCACCGGCACACGATAACCGGATGCGAATGCGTTGTAAGCCCGCTTGCTCATGACAAACTAAAAACACGTTGTTCTATGACTAAAAGAATTGCTCTGCTGCTTGCGCTGCACCTCTCGATATTTGCTTTGCAGGCGCAATCTACCGCAGTGTTTACCGAAGCCGATCTGGCGTACAAAAGAGGGATAGACTTCTACCAACAAGGTCTGTTCGGCAAAGCGCAGGAAGAATTTCAGCAAACTATGACGCTGTTGCAACCCGTCAACGAGCCGGATGCCGTGCTCCTGCGCACCAAGGCGGAGTTGCATTACGCCAAAAGCGCCGTCCAACTCAAACTGCCCGACGGCGAAAAGCTCATTCTCGATTTCATCCGAAAGTACAAGCCCGATCCGATGGCCATGCAGGCCCTCAACGAAATAGCCAAGTACTACTACGACAGCAAAGAGTACGAAAAGGCCATTACGTTTTACGATCAGGTGGACTGGTACGGCCTGTCGAAGACACAGCGCGATGAGGCGCGGTTTCGCTTGGGCTACTCCTATTTTGTGACCAAGCAATTTGCGAAAGCAAAAACGCAGTTCCGGGAAATCAAGGACGTGCGCAACGAATACTACGAGCCGACCAACTACTACCTCGGCCTCTGTTATTTCTTTGAGGGCAACTACCGCGACGCCATCACCTCGCTCAAAGTAGCCGAAAAAAATGCCCGCTTCAGAGACCAGATACCGTACTACATCGCGCAGATATACTTTGCGGAGCGCCAATACGATGAGCTGATTGCGTATGCTAAGCCCTTGACGTCCAACACCACCTCGTCCCGTGCC
Source organism: Saprospiraceae bacterium (assembly GCA_019638385.1). Lineage (GTDB taxonomy): Bacteria > Bacteroidota > Bacteroidia > Chitinophagales > Saprospiraceae > UBA2329. Next base: position 117,632 of record JAHBTW010000003.1, read on the forward strand.
AAGGAAATACAACAATTGCTCGGTCAGGCGTACTTCGAAAAAGGCGATTACCAGAGCGCTCTTCCCTATCTGGAGTTCTACGCCGAGCGCACCGGTAAGTTGCGCGAGGAGGAATTTTACCAACTCGGCTACGCGCAATACATGACCGGCAATTACCCCAAGGCCGCCCGCAGTTTTGAAGAACTGTCGAGAGTAGATTCCAAAGTGGGGCAGTACGCCATGTACTATCTCGGCGATTCGTATGTTCGGTTGAATCAAAAATCTTCCGCACGTACTGCTTTTGCAGCAGCCAAACGGATGAACTACGACCCTGCCGTGCGGGAAGACGCCCTGTTCAATTACGCCAAGTTGTCGTATGAACTCAAAGACCCCCGCGAAGCCATTACCGCGCTGCAAAGCATTCGCCCGGAATCGCAATACTACGGCGAAGCCCAAAACCTGATGAGCGAAATTTTTCTGAGCTACCGCGACTACAAACAGGCGATGGATGTGATTGAACAAATGACCAATAAAACGCCTGCCATACGCGAAACGTACCAAAAAGTGACCTATCTGCGCGGCCTGCAGCTCCTGCAAAGCAACGACTTGCCGGGGGCGCGACAGCACTTCGACCTCTCCCTCAAAGATGCCCCCAATGCTCAGTACAGGGCGCTGGCCACCTACTGGCTCGGCGATTTGGCTTACCGCGATAAGGATTACAACACCAGCATCCGGCAATTCAACCAGTTTCTTACACTGGCTAAAACAATGAGCAACCTGCCGGATGAATCGTCCCTGTTTACGGCCAATTATCTGCAAGGCTACAACTACCTCAAACAAGAGAACTACAATGCCTCGCTCGGTTTTTTCAAAGAATCAATGGACGGCATCAAGCGCAACCGGAGTTTCATCAAAAGCGAAGTAGTAAGAAATCAGATACTCGGCGATGCCACCATGCGTGCTGCCGACTGCCTGTTCAAGCGCAACCAATATGCCGACGCCATCAAGCTCTATGATGAGGCCATCAATGCGCGCTATGCCGGGTTTGAATATGCCATTTACCAAAAGGCTATTATAGAAGGCTTGCGCGGTCGCCCGACGGATAAAATCCTCGCGCTGGATCGTTTGGTCAAAGACTTCCCTAATTCTGAATTTGCCGACGATGCGCTGCTCGCCATGGGTTCTACTTATCAGGAAATGGGACAACTCAACCAGGCGGTGGCGCCGCTGCGCCAATTGGTCACCAACTACCGGGGCAAGTCCGACCTCATCAATCAGGGCCTGCTTCGTCTGGGGCTTATCAGCTACAACCAGGCCAATCTGGAAGGCGCCATCAGCTACTACAAGCAAGTGTTTTCCAACAACCCCGACCCCAATGAGGCCGCGCTGGCCCTGTCGGCATTGGAAGAAATCTACATCAACGACATGGGCAAACCCGATGCCTATTTTGCCTTTTTGGAAACCATACCCGGCTACAAGGTGGACAATATGGCCAAAGACTCCATTAGCTTCCGGGCGGCGCTCACGCAGTTTGAAAACGGCAACTATCCGCGTGCGATAGAAAGTTATACCGACTACCTGCGCAAGTATCCTTCCGGCATCCATGTATTGGATGCCTATTTCCAGCGCGGCGAGTCGTATGCAGTGCTCAAGCAGTACTCGGAAGCGCTCAAAGACTACGAATTTGTGGTAGGCCGCGGGCCCAGCCGTCACTATCTGAAGGCGCTGGAAAAAGCTTCCATCATTGCCTATAACCACGAGCAGAATTTCAACAAGAGCTACGATCTTTATACAAAATTGGAAACGGCCGCCACCAGTCCCGATCTGCGATTCGAAGCGCAACTCGGTGCGTTGCGCAGCGCCTACCGCGCCGGCAATACACAGGCCGTGAATACCTACGCCAACAAGGTGTCGTCCAACCCGGCAGCCTCGCCGGCGCAAGTGGCCACCGCTAATTTTTATCTCGGCAAACAGGCTTTTGACCGCAAAGACTACAACGGCGCCCTTACCTCCCTTCAGGAAGTGGTGCGCCTGAGCGACAACGAGCAAACCGCCGAAGCCCGCTACCTCATCGCCAATATTCACTACCTGCGCCGCGACCTCAACAGGGCTCAGGAACTCTGCATTGCCGCCAATCGCGAAAGTTCGGCTTATCCTTATTGGGTGGCCCAAACAGTCATCTTGCTCTCGGATGTATTTTTGGAAAAAGGCGAGCTGCAAAACGCCCGCGCGGTACTCGAGGCCGTGCTCGAAAACTATACCGAGGACCCGGAAGTAGTGAAGACCGCACGCGATAAATTGGCCGCCGTCAATGCTCGTATCAATGCCGGCAGTCGCCTTGATCTCAACCGGAACATCAACCGATTGGACATGGACAACAGCGGTAACTAATTGATTGTGAAACCTAAAAATGAAAAATCCAATGTTGAAATATATTGCTTTGCCGGTTGTTATGCTCTGCTTCATTGCAACCCTTTCGGCTCAAGACCTTCCTACCGAACAGGTGAACATCATCAAGGACTTTGACGCCCGTTTGTTGGAGACCGACCGCATTCCGCTCAACCCGGAGCTGCCGCCCTTAGACACTGCTGTGAAACGGCAAAACTACAACATCACCGGCCGGCCCATCACCGTAGAATACCTGCCGCCGCAAATCCGCCCCTTAGCCATGCGCGGTGAAAAAGTGACGCCCGTTTACAACGGCTACACCAAACTCGGCGCCGGCCTGCCTTCCTCTCTGTTTGGAGAGCTGTCGTATAACATCGCCAAAGACAAGAAGTACAACTTCGGCATCGGAGCATTACACCACAGCGCCAACAATACGGCCAAAGTGGAGAATCAGCGCTTTGCCTACACCACCGCCGGCATTGACGGTACTTATTACTTAGAGCAAGGCATCGCCGTAGGCGGGAAAGCCCGCTACACCGCCGACAATGTGTTCTTCTACGGATACAACAACCTCAACGGGCAGGATACCAGCATGAACCTGTCTTTCGCCAAAGAGGATGTGCGACAGCGCTTTACTACGGTGGACATAGGCGCCAATATCTTCAATGGCGAGCGCACCGTGGCCGATTTCAATTACTCAGCCGCATTCGATTTTTATTTCCTGCAGGATTCTTACGCTTCCCGCGAAAACGGTTTTGATCTCAACATCAATGCCACCAAGTGGTTTCAGGAACGCCATGCCTTCCGGGTGAATCTTCGCACCGATTTCACTTCTTACCGCGACACGGCCAGTCAATCGCTCAACAACTTCTACCTCCAGCCCAACTTCACCTTTTCGGGTGATGCCTTCCGGGTGAAACTGGGTGTGAATATAGTATCGAACGACGACAACTTTTCCTTCTTTCCCGATCTGGAATTGTCGGCGCGCGTACTCGGTCCGGTGCTCGGCGCATTTGCAGGCGCAGAAGGCTCTTTGTATAAAAATACGTTCCGCAACCTGAGCGATTACAACCCCTTCGTCAGTTCTCGCATCCGGGTGCGCAACACCCGCTACATGAACTTCTACGGCGGCATCCGGGGCGTAGTGGAGGGCATTGACTACCGCGTACAGGCCGGCTATAAAACCACTGAAAACCTGGCTACCTTCCTGTGGAACGGCGCCGACATACCGCGCTTCAACGTGTTGTACGATACCATTGACATCGTTTACATCAATGCATCGCTGGTAGCGCCTTTGTTCCGGGGGTTTGAAATCAACGGCAAGCTCAACCAAAACTTCTTCAATGCCGGCAAGGAAGGCAAAGCCTGGCACCTGCCCTCTCTCACCATCAGCGCCGGCGCCAAATACACCACCAGTGATAATAAAGGCTCGGTACGTGCCGATCTGTTTATGGAAAACGGGGTACCCTACTTAGATGAAATGGGGGAGGCCAAAAACCTCAATGCGCTGTTCGACCTCAGCCTCGGCGCCGAGTACCGCGTGGTAGAGAACATCGGCCTTTTTATACAGATCAACAATTTGGCCGACAACCGCCGTCAGCGCTGGCAGCATTACCCCGTATTCGGGTTGAATGCGCTTGCGGGCATCACAGCGCGGTTCTGATAAGTGCCGGAAAAAAAATCCGGCCAAACGCTTGCACAAAATTCGATTCCGGCTTACCTTTAAGCCAATCGAAAAGTAATCGTTCACAAAACTGCCTAACTATGTATATCACCTTTGATGAACTGCGCGAAATCAAACACAAGTTGCCTACCGGGAGTGTAAAAGTAATTGCCGATAAGCTCAACATGGATGAGCAAACGGTCCGCAACTACTTCGGCGCTGCCAAATATGACGACGGCGACATTCCCGGCATCCACATTCAGCCCGGTCCTAACGGCGGCGTTGTGCATCTGGAAGATACTTCCATTTTGGAACTGGCTAAAGAATTGATCGAATCATCGCAGGGGTAACTTCCCTGCTTTTCACCCTGCTGCATTGCGGCCCTAACCCCGACGGTAAGCCATACTTGTCGGGGTTTTGATTTTTTAAGCGCAAAAAATAGCCGTTAAACAGTATGTTTGCAGGTATTAATTGACCTCATATCGTCAACAATGGATACACTTTTTTCCACGAGCCGTTTGGCCGCGCCAGATACTTTTCTTTCATTTTCAGCGCCTGTCGCAGCGGATCGCTTAGACCTTTGCTCTCTCCACACCAACCCTGATTACGCCCTGAAATGGGTGAACGACATAGTCAATAAAGGGGTTCTTCAAACGCCCTTAGAAGCCCAATCGGTCAATGAGCCGGCGCTGCGGCGTCTTTTCTTTGAATCGCGCAACCGCGAGCGCCTCACCGGGCAGCAGGCCGTAGCGTTCGGCTTTCCGCTCGTCGGCATTCATACGGAAGAGGGCGTACTCTGCGGCCCTTTGTTTGTATGGCAATTGCGCATTGATCCCAGTCCTAACCTCACTGAATCCTGGGCGCTGTCGCACGGCCCGGAAGATACGGTTGCCTATAATCCCTTGTTGGTAGATGCCATAGAACAGCGGTTGGGGGTTTCCCTCCGCAGCCGTTTCGATGCCATATTCCGGCTGCGCAAACCTTCCGGCGCGGAAATAGCGGGCTGGGTGAGTGCGCTTGCCGCAGAAGCATCTCTGCAATTGGAGGTGGAAAATCTCACCGCCGTTGCCTGCCCCGACTCGCAGGCACTCGGCGAACTGCCGGAGAACGGGGGCATTTTTTGGGCGGGCCTGATCGGACTAATGCCGGAGCACGCACCGCAGCAAAGCGAAATCACCTTGCCGGAACAGGCCCCGCTCACACCGGAAGGCCACCCTTTCGGCCTAGCCGATCTCGACCCTTGCCAGGCATCTGCGTTGGAACATCTGCGCCATTTCCGGCTCACCGTGGCAGAAGGCATTTCCGGTACGGGCAAAACGCAGCTTTTGATGGAAGCCATCGTCAATGCGTTGTCGAACGGCAAAAAATGCCTCGTGCTGTCTTCCCGGCTTCCTGCGCTGAACGCCATACAAACCCTGCTCAGCCGTCAGGGGATTTTCACACAACACATTCTCATTCGCGACGCCGTATCCGATCAACCAGCCGTAACGGGAATGCTCCGCACCGCAGTAGCGGCTGCACCGCTGGTAGATACGCATGCCGCTGATCGCTTCAAGCTATTGGCCGAAAAAGCGCAGCGGCTCAAAGAAAAGTTGGATGCCGGCTACAACGCTTCCCACCGCCCGGTTTTCGGCGCGTACAACTGGACGGAAACCGTCGGCCTCTTCCTGCGCAGCCAGCGCCGGGCCGGGAAAGAATTGTTGGGGCAGCAGCTTTACACTCAGGATTTTACCTTTACATACGAAGAATATGAGCGCCTTCGGAAAGGGATAGAGGGCAGTCAGACCCTTTATCCACGCATCAATACGCTTAAACACCCCCTGTCGGTACTCAAAGGAGCATTGTTTACACAAAGAGAAAAAAACGCCGGCTTAGCCTATATCCGGCAACAAATTGCCGCTTTTTCCGAACGGGCTGCCCGTTTGCATCATCGGTACATCAGCACGCTGAACGCTTATTCTGACAAGCTCCACGATATATACCAAAGCAATTTTCAGAAATTTCACCATTCGGCATTTCAGATCAAGGGCCTTTGCACCGATCTCGGCAATCTGTACGGCGCCGATTTTGAGCAAAGTTCGGAAGGCAGCCTGCAATGGAGCCGCATCGTTTCTTCCCGCGCAAAAAGCATTTTGCAAGGCCGGGAGCAAGTGAGGCAGGCATTTGCCGAACTCGAACGCTCGTTTTCCCGGCAGGCCATGTTCGATTTCCCCTGGCTCCCCGAAAAGGAGCGCCGCTCCATTGCCAAACTAAAACACAATCTACAGGCTTTCGAGGCCGGGCTTACGGAGTGGAACGGCCAACTCTCCGCTCAAGTGCAGGAAGAGGTACAGCGCCTCGGCAGCAACACGGTGCATCCCGACCTGCCCTACAACACCATTGTTTCCGAACTCGAACAAGGATTGGACACACTGCTGGCCGATCTCAACGAGTCGGGGCTTTTTGAAAATCCCTGGGAACACAACATGCTGACCCTGCCCAAACGGCTCAAATTTCTGGAGGAAGTAATTGAAAATCTTGATAATATCCGTCTGTACCTCAAAGATTACGATGACTTCTACGATTGGCAACGCCATTGGATCGGCCTGCCGGGAAACGGGCGAAAAGTGGTGCGTGCATTGGTAAAAGTAAAACCGCAAGACTGGGCTGCTGCCTTAGATAGCTGGTATTTTAATAACTGCTTAGCCAATCGGTTCTCCAACGACCTGCCTACCGGTGAGGAGTCCGTCAAAGAATTTGCGGAAACCCTGGCAGCACTCCAACCGCTGCAATTGGGCCGCATGGCGAGTATATGGCAAGACCGCCGGGAAGCAGCCGGCGCCAAACTGCGCCGTTCCGGGAAAAGAATAAACCAAATACTGAGCGGTTCGGCAGCCCCGGAACTTTCATTAGCAACGCTTTTTGCCGAAGCCGGCGATGCCGTTACCGACATTTTTCCGGTAGTGCTCACCGTTCCCTATGCCGCCCAACAGCTTTTCGACAACGGGGCAATGTTTGACTACGTCCTCGTAGATGAAGCGCAAGCGGCGCCTGCTGCCGAAATGGCCCCGCTCCTCCATCTGGGTAAAAGAGCGCTCGTGTGCGGAGACCCCGGGCAATTGCAGGGCGGAGATGATACTTCACTGCTCGGCTTCTGCCGCCGCTCCGGTCTGGAGGTTTTTTCACTCAATATGATGCACCAGCTCAAACCGGGCAACCTGCTGCAATCGGCCTATCCGGTCACTGTAGCCGATGAGACGCCCCGTTCGTTTCGGATGACATTTACCCAGGTACACGGTTTTTTCAACGAAGACACCGGAATCAATGAAAAAGAAGCCGAGGCGGCACTGCAATTGCTCAACGGGATAGAACCTACCCCGCAGCGCACGCTGCCCCGCGTGGGGATTGTGTGCGCCACACCGCAGCAACGGGACCTCATCAGCTACTATCTGTTGAGGATCAAACAAAAAAATGAACCCGGCGCCGATATGATCCAGCAATTGGAACGCAACGGACTCGGCGTATTTCACTGGGGCGAATTGGCGGGGCAAAGTTTTGACGAACTGATTTTTTCGGCCACCTTCGGGCCTACCGGCCCCCGGTCCGGCGTATCCCGGCAAATTGAACAGGTAGAAGGACAAGTACCTCACTTGTCGGCCTTGATGAGCCGGAGCATCCATAAAATTCATGCGCTGTGCTCCATTGATGAACACACGCTGAACAGCCTGGCAGGAAATGCTCAAAAGCCGGCTACCTGTTTGCTGGCCAATTTCATGTTGTTTATTCAGGCATTCCAATCGGCGAAAGAAAAGGAGCAGCAAAAAATCATTGAACGGGTGGGCATCCTCATGCACCGACCCGAAGAAAAAGCAGTCAGCCCTGTTTTCCATGAAGAAGTGGCCGGCGCATTGGCTGCCTATCTGGGGCCGGAGCGGATAGGGCTTGGCGAGCAAATCGGAGCAGCCGTCTTCCCGCTACTTATTTTGAATGCTGAAAACCATCGGCCGGTGGCAGCCGTACGAGCGGACGGCAGTCTGGCCGATACGCCGGCAACCGACTGGAGGTGGGAATATGAACAGCGCAAGCGATTGAAAAACAAAGACATTGTGTTTATTCCGCTATGGTCGGCGGCCTGGTGGCGCGACGCAAAGGAGGAAACCCGAAAACTGGCAGGGAGCATTTTGAAAATTTCAGACGGATGAGCAGTCAACAAGCCCAGTATAACGACACAAAGCTGCAAGTCCCCCCATTGTATGGCGCCCTCCCGACTATAATTATTATCATAGCAGGGATTCTCTTTTTGAACAGTTGCGACCTATTCAAAAAAAAGGACCTCATCTACGCTCCGTTCCATAAAACCGAACCCGAAACGGTAGAAGCGGCATTGGACGCTATGACCCTCGAACAAAAAGCCGGACAACTCCTTTTGGTAGAAACCGAAGGAGATTCGCTGCTGGAACGCATCGCGGAGGAGGCAGCACGGGGGCTGATCGGCGGCCTTATTCTCAAAGGGCTGACCGTAGAACGGTTTCAGAATTACTCCGACAGCCTCAAAAAAAATGCCCCGATCCCGCTTTTTTGGGGGACAAATGAGCCTGTCCTGCTGAACAATCAATTTTCCGATGCCGTGCCTTTTCCCGGCCCTGTAAGCCTTGACGCTTGCCAGGACAAGGTTACCGGTGAAAAAATAAAAGAATTGTACAAGTTACAAACCAATTTCATCTGCCTGAATTGGGGCATGGGGCCGCTCATATACGCGGGTGCTGTGTGGAATCCGGCCACGGGTCTGCCGAAGGATAATTATGCGCTACCCTTGAAAGCCGTCAAAGTGCAATCGCAGGAGGGCGTGCTCTCAATGGGGCGTTATTTTTCTCATTTTGTGGAAATTCCAAACGATACTGCCGGCCTGACTGAAAAAATACTTTCCCCGTACCGGAAGTTGGCCAATGCAGGTATTTCCGGCTTTTGGATAGCGCCGGAAGTGTTAGACAGCCTGTCGCCCAAGGATTATATCCGCGACTATTTTACCCGAAAAATTCAGTTCGATGGATTGCTCGCCGGCGCCGGTGATATAGAAGCGATGATTTTGGCCGGCGCGGATGTAGTTGTTTGGTCGGGCGACCCGGCGGCAGGGCGCGAGATCATTCTCAATATGTTGAAACAAAAGAGGTTGAGCAATGCCGACATCAATCGAAGAGTAAGAAGGATTTTGGCGGCAAAGTACTGGACTGCAAAAAAAGGCGGCTCGTCTGAGGTAGAAGAAGTGCCCGACAGCATTCGCGCGGCAACCATTTATCGGCTTTTTCAAAGTGAAGACCTCGACTATCAGGCCGCCCGGCTGTGGGAAAAATCGCCGGTATTGCTCTGCGATGAACGCGGGCAGATACCTTTTTCACAAACGCCCCTGCGGGCACTTGCGCTGACAGACACGACGCCATTTTATGCTTTTTTTGACCGGGTAGAAAAGTATGCCGATCTTGACACGGCCGTTTATTACACGGCTCAGCCGGATTCCATCCCTCTCCTGCTCGAAGCGCTTCGTCCCGGCATCTTGCTCTGGGACAGCCGCTACACTTCGGCGACGGCAGATGCAGCGCTCTTCGACGCTTTGCGGCGTTATGCCGACACTACTGCTTTCACGCTCATCCACTTCGGCGACATGAGCCGCTTAAAACTGGCCGATACCTCCTTCTGTGTGATACAGGTATTTGAACGAAACGGACACACCGAGCAGGCGGCCGTCAATGTAGTGTTCGGCGCAACAGCAACCCAGGCCGGTCTGCCGGATGCCGTTAACGGCTGGTTTCCAGCAGGCGCCGGTATTGCCCGACCCAAAGTGAGGCTCCGGTATTCGACGCCCAATGAGGAAGGCATCAACCCGGAAAAATTAGTCGGCATAGATGCGATTGCGGGTAGCGTCATTGCTCAAAAAATCATTCCCGGATGTCAGGTGGTGGTAGCCCAAAACGGCAACATCATCTATTCCAAATCTTTCGGAAGGTACGATTTCAATGGTGGGCCGGAGGTGAGCAATACCTCTTTGTACGACATCGCCTCCATCACCAAAGTGGCGGCTACCACACTTGCGGTGATGCAGTTGAAAGACATGGAAAAAATTGGTTTGGACAATTCCGTACAACAATTTCTGCCTGGGGCAAAGGGCAAAAACGGTCTCATTACCATCCGGCAGTTGCTGACCCACACCTCCGGGCTTCAGCCCAATCTGCCCATTGCACCCTATGTTCGATCGCCGTTGGCGCGCCACCGGGCTTGCAGCGCCTACTTTTGCAAGACGCAGCAGAAAAACTATACCGTGGAGGTAGCAAAAGGCATGTATTTCAAAACTGATTTACGGGCGTCGTTGCTCAACAGCCTGCACAAATTGCCCGTGGCCAAACGCGCCGGAACGCGATACAGTGATGTAAATATGGTCATTGTGCAGCAAGTGGTGGAAAAAGCAAGCGGGCGCACTTTAGACCGGTATGCGATAGAGGAACTGTTTCAACCTCTGGGGCTGCGCCGCACGGTTTACAGACCTGCCCGGAAGTTCAGCCTCAAAGAAATCGCACCCACCGAAAAGGATACGCGCTGGCGACAACAAACCGTACACGGCTATGTACACGACCCCGCCGCTGCGCTGCTGGGAGGCGTGGCCGGTCATGCGGGCGTTTTTTCCACGGCGGAGGAGTTGGCGGTCATTTTTCAAATGCTGCTGGATGAAGGAAGCTACGGCGGGCGGCGTTTCGTGGAGCCGGCCACTGTCAATCTTTTTACCGGGGCCGACAGCCGCTCGAAGCGGGGCATCGGGTTCGATAAGCCGAGAGCGGTGAAGTATCCTTCCTTTTCTTCAAAAATGTCGCCGGAGTCGTTTGGCCACACCGGTTTTACCGGCGCCTGCGCCTGGGTGGATCCGCAACGCGGCTTGGTGTATATTTTTCTATCCAACCGGGTACACCCCAAAGCGCAAAATAATGCCTTTTTTACGAATAATGTGCGCAAGCGCATCCACGAGGTAGTCTATGAGGCGCTGGATACTTATGAGCCGAAGTGGGGGTTTTGAGCAGAGGGCATAGAGCAGAGGGCATAGAGGCAAGGGGCAAGTTGGCAAAGGGCAAGTTGACAAGGGGCAAATTGGCAAAGCTACCGACCGGCTACTCCGAAAAGGCGCTGAATGAGCCGGCGTTTGGCCAGTACGATTTCTGCCTTGCCGCGCAGTTCTCCTTCGGGGTGTATCCGACCGCCTTTGGTCATCACTAAGCTATCGCCGGGAAAACGAATTTCTATGGGAATTTTGCCACCGGAAGGGATCTTCCCTTTGCCTTCCACATAGCCCCAGGCGGCGCCGTAATCGGTGAAGGGGAATTCATACAGTTTCACCTGTACCTTTTGGTTTTTATTTACCTGACCGGCTTTTTCCACCGGAAGCCCTACATGCCCGATCATGCCGGACGGGGTCTTGGGCAGGATCACCACCAACATGGAATCGCGCTGCACATACTGGCCCGGCGCTAAATTGTCTTTGGTATAAAGTACGGTGCCCCTGATCGGCGATTCAATGGTGAAATCGCGCTTCCAATCGGCCACTTTGCTTACCAGACGCGCGAAGCTGTCTTTCAATAAATTAAAAGCAATGGTTTTATCTTCAGCAGCTTTTGCGCTGCCGCTTCGGCTCCGGAGCCGGTCGCGCAGGGTACTCATCTGGGTTTGGCGGGAACGGATGCCGGCGTTAATGTCCTGAATTTCAGCTTCCAGATTGTCTCTTTCTGTTCGGGTCGGGTTCAATTCGGCCAGGGTCAGAATGCCTTTTTTGAACAGTTGCTCTTCTTTCTCAAAGCGGGAACGGGCCTCGGTGAGCCGCTCCATGCGCCGATCTCTCTTGCGCTCCAGGTCGGCCACAGCCTCCTCCAGTTCGCGTATTTTATCCTGAATATCGGTTCGGTCGTAGCGGTCGTAATTTTTGGTTTGCATGAGATGGTATTGGTCCCATTTTTCCAAAAAATCGTAATAATCCTCCTGCAATTCTCCGAGGAGCAACTCCTTGGATGGCTGAAAAGAGAGTATTTGAGAGTCGGATTTGACTTCCCCCAGCGCCGTTTCGAGCGCCTGTACATGGCTCAGTTTTGCTTTGGAGCTAAAGTGTAAAATGATGCGCCCGCTGTCTATCAGCGACTCATTGGGCACCATGATTTCTCTGAGCATGATGGTAGAGGGTGCGTAGAATCGGCGGGGAGGGTCAATGGAGGTTATCTGAATATCGGTTTCGATGGTTTCGGGGAGTTCGATCCAAAAGCCTATCCAACCGAGTACGACCACGCCTGCCAATGCGGCCAGCGTGCCCCAGCGTGCCAGCCAACCCGGCGGTGTGCCCAGTATTTCCTGCACTTCTTCGCTGCGCAGTTCTATGTTATCGGCTTCCTGATTCATGTTGAGGTTGTTTTGCTCACGCGCCCAGCTCCAATTGGTTTTTCACCAAATGGTAATACGCGCCGCGTTTGTAGGTCAGCGCGCCATGCGTGCCCTGTTCTACCACTTCGCCGGAGTCGAGCACGATGATGTAATCGGCATTCATCACCGTACTGAGCCGGTGCGCTACGATGACCATTGTTTTTTCTTTAAAAAACTCCTGAAGGTTTTCCATTATCACCATCTCATTATACGCATCAAGCGCCGAAGTTGCCTCGTCGAAGAAGAGATAATCGGGCGCTTTATACACCGCGCGCGCTATGAGGATGCGCTGCAACTGCCCCAGACTGAACCCCTGCCCGTCGCGACCGATGCGGGTATTGTACCCCAAAGGCAGAGCCTCAATGTGGGTTTGGATATTGGCTGCTTTGACGGCATGCAGCAGGCGCACCTTGTCTATGATGTCGTCGCCGAGGGCTATGTTTCTGGCGATGGTATCGTTGAAGATGAATCCGTCCTGCATTACAGCGCCGCACTTTTGACGCCACAGGCGGTTTTGAATATTGGAAATGTTCACGTCGCCCACCCGCACGGCGCCTTCGGTGGGTTCGTAGTAGTTGAGCAACAGCTTGAGCAGCGTGGTTTTACCACTGCCGCTGGCGCCTACAATGGCGGTGGTTTTGCCTTTCGGAATGCGAAGCCGGATGTTTTTCAACACCACCGGCGAGTGCGGACCGCTGTATTGAAAAGAAACTTTGTCGAGCACGAGGTCGCCCCAATCGGGCAGGAAGTTGATTTTTTCTTCGGGGCGTTCTTCATTGTCTTTTTTGTGAATTTCGTTCATGCGCTCCAAGCTGATGCGGGCTTCCTGAAACGAGCGAATGAAATCCACGAACTGATTGAGCGGCCCGTTCAACTGGCCGATGATGTACTGCACGGCCACCAGCATACCCAGGGTCATGCGGCCCTCCACCACTTGCAGCGCTACGAAAAATATGATGATGAGATTTTTGGATTCGTTGATGAATTGCGCGCCGGTTTTTTGAATTTGATCCACGCGCATGGTGTCCAATCCGGTGCGAAACAACTTGGCCTGCATGCGCTCCCAGCTCCAGCGGCGTTGCTTTTCGGCGTTGTGCAGCTTGATGTCGGGCATACCGCTGATCAGCTCCATCAATTGGTTTTGATTCTCCGTTGCCTGATCGAAGCGGGCATAATCGAGGTCGCGGCGATAGGTTGTGAAGATGTAAAACCAGACCACGTTGAGCAGCGTGCCGCCGAGGAAAAGCATAAACACCGTGGTGTTCCAGGCCGCCAACACAATGAAAAAAGCAATGAACGTAAAAAACGAGAAAATGGAAAACAAAGAGGTGGAAGACAAAAATCGCTGCAAGCGCTCATGATCGAAAATGCGCTGCAGGAGGTCGCCGCTCATTTTGGTATCAAAATACCGCAGCGGCAGGTTGGTGAGTTTGATCAAAAAATCTGAAATGAGATTGATGTTGACCCGCGCCCCGACGTGCAGCAGTATCCAGCCCCGTACATAGTCCACAAACAACTGGGACAGGAAGAGCACAAAAAGCCCCAGAACGGCGGCGTATATAAAATTGGTGTCTTCGGTTTGAATGCCTGCATCCACCACCTCTTTGAGCACAAAAGGGAAGGCGATTTGTAGCAGGGTGCCGATGAGCAGGCCCGCCGCTATTTGGGTGAGAAATGCGCTGTACTTCTTAAAATACGACCACACATAGCCCAATCCGCCTTTTTCCACTTTTTCATCATCGTAGCGATGAAATTCCGGCGTGGTTTCCAACAGGAGCAAAATGCCGGTGGGTTCGCCGTTGGCCACATCGCTTGCCCAGCCGTTGAGAAACTGCTCGCGACTGAGCTTGAACTTGCCCGCAGCCGGATCGGCAATCCATACAAACTTATCGGTGACTTTGTGAATGACGATGAAATGCTGCTGATTCCAGTGGGCGATACAGGGCAGCGGAACATCTTTGCGCAGGCGCTCAAAGGAGGTTTTTGCCGCCAGCGTTTGAAAGCCGATGCGTTCGGCGGCGTCGCTGATGCCGAGCAGGGAAACGCCTTGTTTGCCGATGTAGGTCATTTCCCGCAGATTGTCCAAAGAGTAGTACCGCCCATGATACCGGGCGATCATGCGCAGGCAGGAGGCCCCGCAGTCGTTGGCGTCCAATTGTTTGTAAAATGGAAAAATCCTCGGCATAATTTTCCTGCTGTATCCGCTTTTTTGTTGCCGGCAGTGTCCGGTTCGGCTTTCACTGTGCAAAATTAACTTTATCTATCTATTTTCCAATAACTTGTAATTAGTAAAGTAGTGTAAAAGAAACCGGCTTGCTAAATTTATCGTGTTAATAAATTGAGTGTCCATAAAAGTTCTTTCTTTTGCTGCCATGTACAGCAGTTTTCTCTCCATCGTTTCTGTTCTGCACACGCCCGGCGATGCGCGCGTGTTGCCGGAATTTTTGCGGGCTGCCTGGCCGGTTTTACAAGATAATTTCAGTGATTTTGAAATCATCTTAGTCAACAACTGCCCGGAAATGGAACCCGGCCCTTTCATTGAGCCGTTGGACCCTGCGCTCAAGCAGAATATATATCTGCTCAATCTGTCCTCGCATGTCAACCGCAACCACGCCGTTTTAGCGGGCTTGGACCGCGCCAACGGCGACTATGTGGTCATTTTTGAACTCGGCTTTTACCGGCATCCCGATATCCTCACCGAGCTTTTTGCCAAAACACGTGAGGGCTTCGACATCGTGTATCTGCGCAGTGCCAACCGCCCTATTCAAATGAAACTCAGGCCGTTCTACAAAACATTTTACTACATCCTGCGCCACTACTCCGACCTCAAAGTGGATGAAAAGGCCCACGATACCCGCATCATTTCCCGCAGGGCGCTCAACTCGCTGCTGCGCCTGCGCGAAAACCTCCGCTATATGAAGGCCATTTATTCCATCGTGGGCTACAGCACTGCCGCATTGGACACCGAACTTAGTCCGGAGTGGAGCGACAAGGATGCGTTTTCAGAACGGTTTCGCACCTCGCTCGTGGCCATCACGTCTTACACCACCTTCCTGCGCACCCTGCTCCTGTGGATATTCCTCTTTTCGCTCGGCTTTCTCATCCTCGTCATCATCAATGCCCTCAAAGTGAAATTCACAGGCATGGACTTTTTCGGCAAGGCGGCGGAGCCTTTCCCCGGCTGGACCTTTCTGGTGGTGCTCATTTCCATCTTTTTTGCCACCACCTGCCTCAACCTCTACATCATGTCCATTTATCTTTCCAATATTTACAATGAGATCAAGCAAAGGCCGTTGTACATCATCGAATCTATTAAGCGATTTTGAGTATGAAACCGCGTATCGTTTTTATGGGAACCCCCGATTTCGCCGTGCCTTCGCTTCGCATCCTGTTGGACAACGGTTACGAGGTGGCCGGGGTGGTGACGGCAACGGATAAAATGGGCGGCCGGGGCAAACAACAACTCCTGCAATCGGCCGTGAAACGCTTTGCCGTAGAACGCGGGCTGCCGGTGTTGCAACCCGACAAACTCAAAGACCCGGCATTTCTGGAACAGTTGGCGGCGCTACAGGGCAATCTTCAGGTGGTGGTCGCTTTTCGGATGCTGCCGGAATTAGTGTGGCGCATGCCGGCATTGGGCGCTTTCAATTTGCACGGCTCTCTCCTGCCCCGCTACCGGGGCGCTGCGCCCATTAATTGGGCCGTTATAGAAGGACAAAAAGAAACCGGCGTAACGACCTTTTTCCTCAATGCCGATATTGACACCGGCGATATCCTTTTTCAGGAACGATTGCCCATCGGCCCCGACGAAACCGCCGGCGAAGTACACGACCGCATGATGGAACTCGGCGCACAAGTGGTGCTGAAAACCGTGCAGGCCATTGAAAGCCAATCTTATACCCTGCAAAAGCAAGACGATACACTCGCCTCCAAAGCGCCCAAAATCTTTCGGGAAACCTGCCAAATAGACTTTGCACAACCCGCCCAAAACGTGCATAATTTCATCCGGGGCCTCAGTCCTTTTCCCGGCGCATGGGCGCTCCTGGAAGATCAGGAATTGAAAATATTTCGCAGCCGGCCGGTTACAAGCGGTTCATCAGGCGCGCCCGGCACGCTTATGAGCGATGGAAAATCATACTTGCGGTTTGGCGCTGCCGACGGCTACATAGACGTGTTGGAACTGCAACTGCAAGGGCGCAAACGCATGGCAACAGCGGAGTTTTTGAAAGGCCATCGTTTTAGCGGAGCAAAGCCGTAAATTTGGGGCCGCAAACAGCGCTAAGGCGCCGCTATATTTTCTCCACTCCACAAAACGCAACCCAGATGGTCAGGTATTACATAAAAACGGAGAACCGGCTCAGGGAGTTGGAAGAGCCCCAACCCGGCTGCTGGGTGAATATCTCTCCGCCCTTCAGCCATGAGGAATTGGAAGAGGTGGCGCAGGCTTTTGAAATTCCGCTCGATTTTTTAACCGACTCCTTAGACATAGACGAGCGCTCCCGCTATGAGCGTGAGGAAGATGTACGTTTTATACTGCTCAATTCGCCCATCCTCAATGAAAATGAAACCGAAAACGACGCGATATATATCACCTTACCCATCGGCGTCATTCTCACATTGGATGCCATCGTCACCATATCCGCCTTTGACAATCCGATTCTCCGCATGTTTTTGGACAATAAGGTCAAAAACTTCAACCCCTCCGACGAACGGCTCTTCGTGCTTCAAATTTTTGAACAAAACGTTTACCGCTTCCTCACCTGCCTCAAAAAGCTGAATTCCAAACGCAACCTCATCGAACAGGAACTCTACGACTCCAGTCGAAACCAGGAACTCAAGCTGCTTCTGAGCATTGAAAAGAGTCTCGTTTACTTCCTCAATTCACTCAGCTCCAATGAATTGCTGCTGCTTAAAATGAAAAGAACCGATTTCCTGCAAATCACAAAAGACGAAGACCTCTCCGACCTTTTTGAAGACATCATCATTGACAACGGGCAGGCCATGGAAATGTCGAAAGTCTATTCCGATATCCTCAGCGGCACTATGGACGCCTACGGCTCCATCATTTCCAACAACCTCAACATCACCATACGCCGGCTCACGCTCATCACCATTTTACTGATGTTGCCCACGCTCATTGCCAGTTTTTACGGCATGAACATCACCCTTCCTTTTCAACAAAACCCTTATGCCATCATCGGCATTTTGCTCTCGTCTGTGACATTGAGCCTGGGCTTGGCCTGGTATTTTCAGCGAAAAAGATTATTTTGAAAATAGTTACGATCTCACCGCATCACCCAGTTTTTCTTTCTGCGGGCCGGCCAGCCTAAGAATCGGTGCAGCGCATTGAGGTAGTGGCCGATGATGATTTCTTCGTCAAATTCCCGGATCACCTTTTTGCGCCCTTCGAGGCCCATTTGCCGGCGCTCGCCGGGAGACAGGGCGAGAAAGGTGTCTATTTTGCGAATCAGGTCTGCCGCATCGCGGGGTTTGCACAAAAGGCCGTTTGCGCCCTCTTTGACCACTTCCCGGCAGCCGACCGAATCGGTGGTTATCACGGGTTTACCCATCGCGGCGGCTTCCAAAAGAATACGGGGCACTCCCTCGCCGAAGAAAGAAGGCAGTACGACGCAATCTGCCTCCGCCAAAAAAGGCCGGATGTCTTCTGTTTCGCCATGAAAGCGCACGATGCCCTGCTGCTGCCATTGTTGCAACAATTCAAAAGAAACGGCATCGGGATGATCGGGCACGATGAATCCCACGAGGTGAAAAACGCAATCTTCGCCCTGATCGTGAAAATAACGAGCCGCCTCGTACAGTTCCTTCATGCCCTTGCTCCAAACGATCCTGCCGGCGTACAAAAAACGCACGGGCTTGTGGGCGCCGCGATCTTCCCCCGCTCGATACCAGGTAATATCCACGCCCTCGCTGGGCAAAACGAAGGATTTTTTAGGACCCACCACTCCGCGTTCCTGAAAGAAGCGAAGGTCGTCGTTGTTGAGAAACCAGACTTCTTTACTCAATCTGGCCGCAATGCGGTAAAGCCCCAGTACCATGAGCCGGGAAAACCCCTTGGCCTCGTCGCGCATAAGCCCCAGCCCGGTAGTAATGGCAATGGAAGGAATGCCGCACCACCAGGCGGCTATGGCGCCGTAAATGTTGGGCTTGGCTGTGTAGTGAAAAATAAAGTCGAACCGATGCGTGCGGTAAATGCGTATCAATTGCTGAATGCCGCGCCACTCCCGGAGCGGATTGGTGCCGTAAACGGCGATGGGCAATTGGCAAAAGTGAAACCCTTCTGCAATCAACTTGGTGCTGTAATGGTCGTGCGGACTGATGACATACACTTCCACTCCCATCTCGCGGAGCCTGCGCAACAACCCCAAACGAAAATTGTAGGTGTACCAGGAAGAGTTGGATACCAAAGCGATACGCCGGGGTTGATGCGCCCCTGATTTGAAATCGGTTTTTGATTTTTGTTTTCTCAATGTGTTTGCCTTTTTTTGAAGTTAGGGCATTGAGGGGTTTTAAATAGCTTAAAGATACCGGTCGCCGGCGGCTTCTTTAGCATGTTTGGTGACCGTCTTTATTTCCTGTTCTTCCGACTTGGGATAAATCATCAGTATATCGCCTTCATCTACGATAATGAAATCGCTCAAGCCCCTCGCCACAATCAGCTTATCAGCCGGAGCGCGCACCACGCAGTTGGTCGTATTGTACAACAGGGCATGAGAACACTGCACCACATTGCCGTTTTCGTCTTTTTCCAATTCTGCATGCAAAGAGGCCCAGGTGCCGAGGTCCGACCATCCGAAGTCCGAAGGCAACGTAAACACATTACCCGCCTTTTCCATGATGGCATAGTCTATGGAAATGCCGGGCAGTCCGGGATACGTTTTATTTATAAAATCCTGCTCTGCCGGCGTGTTGTACGCCTCCATTCCCGCTGCCAGCGGCCCATACACATCGGGCGCCCATTGTTGAAATGCCTCCAAAAGCGTTTTCAGCTTCCACACAAAGATGCCTGCATTCCAGAGGTAATCGCCGGATGCCAGAAACGCGCGGGCCTGTTCTACGGGCGGTTTTTCTGTAAACCGTAGCACTTTGCACACCTGCCCGGCAACGGGTTGCCGCTCGTAGTGAATGTACCCGTAGCCCGTATCGGGGCGCACCGGGCGGATGCCGAGCGTGAGCAGGGCGTTGTGGTGCGTTGTGAAATCCAGCCCTTCCCGCAGTGCTTCCACAAAAGCCTCTTCCTTCAGAACAATGTGATCGGAGGGCGCTACGACGAGATTGGCATCGGGGTGCAATTGACTCAATTTGAGCGCCGTATAAGCCACGCAAGGCGCCGTATTTCGCCGGGCCGGCTCCGTAATAACCTGATCGGGGCGGAGTTCGGGCAGATGTTCCAATACCTGCGCTTTGTAATCTTGATGCGTCACCACATAGATTTGCTCCGCCGGGCACAGCGGGAGAAAACGCTCGAAGGTGAGTCGAAGCAGAGATTTGCCCGTGCCGAGCATATCTAAGAACTGTTTGGGGCGCGCTTCACGGCTGGCCGGCCAAAAACGGCTGCCGACTCCGCCGGCCATGATGGCAACAAAAGTATTTGTACTCATTTCAACGGAAAAACCCTTGTGGGGGTTATGTGTGGTAAAGGTAGGGTTTAAGGTTGGAAACGAAATGAAATCAGCGCATCTTTTTCATTGATGGAATTGCTACCTTTAGCACCTGTTTTGAACAATCCAATTTATGCCTGTCTCCTTTAAAAGTCAATGGAACGCCGTTCGCGAGCGCTTCCGTACAGCAACATCTGTTGTAGCCGCACCCTGGCGTCGTTTCCAGACCCGGTGGCCTCGTTTTTCACGTTGGGTATTCCGCTTCGGCATGGCAGGGTTTATCGGAATAGGCTTGTTGTTCCTGTTATATTTTTCCGTGTCTCTTACCGTGCCCACCGTTAAGGAACTCAAAGCCGTACAAACGCAGGTAGCCTCCGACATCTACTCTGCCGACAGTGTATTGCTGGGGCGGTATTTCAAACAATACCGCACCGTAGTGCCGTACGAAGACTTGCCCCAACACGTCATTGATGCGCTGGTTGCCACGGAGGATGCCCGTTTTTTCCAACACAAAGGAGTGGATTATATCGCTTGGGGCCGGGTATTGTTTCGCACGGTTTTGCAGGGCGATAAGTCCGGCGGCGGCGGCAGCACCATCAGTCAGCAATTGGCAAAAAATCTCTTGCCGCGAAGAGAATTCAGGTTCTTTGCATTGATTATTAACAAATTGCGGGAAGTTGTCATCGCACGACGCTTAGAGCGCGCCTACGAAAAGGAAGGCATTCTTTCCCTCTATCTCAACACCGTTCCCTTCCCGGAAAATGTGTATGGTATAGATGTAGCCGCCCGGCGTTTTTTCAGCAAACCCGCTTCCGCACTGTTGCCGGAAGAAAGCGCCCTGCTCATCGGTACCCTGCGCGCTACGACGCATTACAATCCCGCCAAGTTTCCCGACCGGGCCATTGAGCGCCGCAATGTGGTGCTCGGCCAAATGCTCAAAAACGAATATCTGGATCAGGCACGCTACGATACGCTCGTCGCCGTGCCGCTGCAATTGCAATACAACCCCATCATGCGCAACGAAGGCGTGGCGCCCTACTTCCGCGAATTTGTGCGTCAGGAAGTGGAGCGGCTCCTCAAAGACCGCCTCAAACCCAACGGCGAAGCCTACGACTTAGACACAGACGGACTAAAGATTTACACCACCTTGCACACCGGTATGCAACGCATTGCCGAGGAAGCAGTGGAGGAACACATGAAGGCCATGCAAAAAACCTTCGACGAGCACTGGCGCGGCTCCACCATGCCCTGGAGCGACATGAACACCATCCGCATGAGTATGCGCAACTCGCTGCGCTACACTCGCCTCAAAAGTCAGGGGCTGAGCGAAGAACAAATCGAGGCTGTCTTTCGTGAAAAAGTGACCATGACCATTTTTTCCTGGGACGGTCCCAAAGAGGTGGAAATGAGTCCGCTCGATTCGGTGCGCTACCACCTCGGCATGTTGCAGGTGGGCTTTCTGGCCGTAGAGCCTTACACCGGGTACATCCGCGCCTGGGTGGGCGGCATCAACTACGATTACTTCCAGTTTGACCATGTGCGCGCCCGGCGGCAGGCCGGCTCTGTTTTCAAGCCCGTGGTGTATATGGCGGCTATGCAAGCGGGTGTTCCGCCCTGCGAACAGATCCCCAACCAACTCCGCGTGTATCACGAATATGCCAAAGGCGACTGGGCCATCAAAGACTGGCGCCGCGATGACCCCGAACCCAACTTCCGCCCCGACGGTACCGACATGGACGACTGGATTCCCCAAAACTCCGACGGCATCTACGGCGGCTCGTACTCCATGGAAGGCGCGCTCACCAACTCGGTCAACACCATATCCGTATCACTCATTATGCGCCTCGGCGTGCAAGCCGTACTCGGCATGGCCGGCAATCTCGGCATTACGGGGACTTTACCCGCCGAACCCTCCATTGCGCTCGGCTCGGCAGAAGTTTCGCTGCTGGAAATGATTCAGCCTTTCACCGTGTTTGCCTCCGAAGGGCGTCATGTGCCGCCGGTGTTCATCACCCGCATCGAAGACTACAAAGGCGAAGTACTGGCCGATTTCGCCAACACTCAGCCCCGGCAGGCCATCAGCTCCGAACAAGCCGCCATGATGACCAAAATGCTGCAATCGGTGGCCATCTACGGCACCGCGAGCCGCATTCGCTGGCGCTACGGGCATCATGATATTCCCTTAGCGGGAAAAACCGGTACTTCCCAAAATCACGCCGACGGTTGGTTCATCGGCTATACGCCCAAAATTGTAGCCGGCGTGTGGGTGGGCGGCGATTCGCCCTTGGTGCGCTTTCGCAATTTTGAAAACGGACAGGGCGCCGCGTCTGCACTGCCGGTATGGGCTTTCTTCATGCAACGCCTCAAAAAAGACCCCGCTTTCGCGCAATGGCAAGGCGGTGAGTTCCAGCCGCTCAGCCCCGAAATCAATCGGCAATTGAACTGCGCTTTCCGCATTCCCTCTGAAGAAGAACTGCTCGCCGATTCCTTAGCCCGCGACAGTCTTCTGCTCCTCGATGAGTTGTTGTTGGATGAGTTGCCGGATGGGGGGCGGTGATGGGCAGAGAGCATAGTGCATAGGGCATAGAGCAGAGGGCATGGATATGCTCAAAAAGACTTGACAAAAAAGGAGTAGAGACTTCACTCCCATAAATCAAGTAAATTTGGGATATGAAAAAGGTAATAGAGTCCTGAAAGCGCTCAAAAGAAAAAGGGGCAAACCGGCAGCAGCAATTTTTCAATTTGCTCTTGCCAATTTGCCCCTTGCAAACTTGTCTTATTTGCCAATTTGCCCTTTACAAAACTACGGCCTGTTCAAACCCACTATAAATTTCTTCGTAAGGCTATGACTGCCTTCCGTTTGTAGTGTCATAATGTACATGCCGTCGGGCAGGTTATTGAGTTGGATGTTCTCCACCTGATTTTGCACCTCGCCGAGGCGGCGCGTCAGTACCGTTTGGCCGAGTTGGTTGCTGATGCGGACGGTCACGTCCTTGCCCATGAATTCCTCGCCCATCTTCACATTGATCTCCGACTGTGCCGGATTGGGGAAGAGGCTGAAATCGAGTTCGGCCACATTCAACTCAGGCGCATTTCCACCCACCAACGGAATGACCGGCGGCGTAAGCGGCACGCCCATGACGTTGCTGAATACAGCCGTTGTAGTTGTGTTTACATTGATACTTTGTGCAAACAAGCCCACTTCGATGCAGCTTGGCAACACTAAGGTCACAGAGAAAGTGTAATCCCAGTTCACGCCGTCCAAAGAAGTTTCTCCCACGAACACATGGCCGTTGCGCGTCAGGCGCAACCACTGCGGCGTATTGGGGCGCGGGAATTGCTGCGATTGTGCAAATCCGTTGGTCGTAGCGCGCAAGTCGCGAATAACCGTCGAAGTCAACTGGGTACGCAGGGCAACTTTTCTGGAACCGCCCGCATTGTTTTCGCGGAACATGATGCCGCCCCAGCCTCCGTTGGTCACATTCTCTACTTTCGCTTTGATGAAGCCGTTGCCGCAGAGTTGCTGCCAGGCGTACGTTTGAACGTCGTTGGTCGGCGAGCCGTAGTTGGTCGCTCTCACGTCAATGGTACCGTCGCATACGTTTTCAATCGCGCCGCCGTTACTGGCGCCGATGTTCGTCGTTGTCCAGGGAGCGCCGAGGGCCGGGCCGCAGAGGCAGGCGAGGTTCAGGCTGAACGCGCCCGTATTGGTGCTGAAGCCGCTCACTAAAATGTAGTAATCGGTGCCTACGTTGGCGTTGAAGACAACCTGCGAACGGGTGTTTCCGCATACCGGACTGTCATCATTGCTCACCAAACAAGTCAAACCGGCACAACTGCCGGTGTACACATGCAATTTGGTATCATAAGCCGAAGCGCAAAGGCTGGCCGTAACCTGGGCGCCGTTGCCCACGAGTTTGTACCACACGCCGTTGCCGGGTGTACCGCCGGTGCCGATTCCACAAGAGCCGACACCCGCATCAGAAGCAGCTCCTACCGTGCTGCCATTGATCGTGCTACCGCAGGTAATCGTTTGGGCGCCGGCGCAGTTGTCGTTGGGCAGGGGCGCAGTGGTAAAGGTAGTCGTCACATAACCGCTGGCAGCGCCGCCGCCGCAAGTGCCGGTGCGCACGCAGACGCGGTAGGTGGTATTTGGCGTAAGCCCTGTGAGGTTCAGGGAAGTAGCAGCCGTGTTGGCGCCCGTTCCTGTGGGGCAGCTTGCGCCGGTGCCTAATGTCCAGTCATACGTCAAGGCGCCCGATGCGGCCGCCCAACTCACGGATGCGCTGTTGGGTGTGATATTGGATGCCGTGGGCGTACCCGGAGCGTTGCAGGGAGGTATGGGCGTATTGACACAAATGGTGAAACTAGCAGTTCCGAAGAAGTCGTACACGCGAACCAAGTAGGTTTGGCCGACAGTCAAACCGGTCAGTGCAGCCGTTTCTGTTCCTCCTGCTATAGTAGCATCGGCGCAGGCAATATTGATGCCATTGCAGGGGCCGCTGCGGACGTCTATCACAGCATCAAAGTTGACATCACCTACAACTACAACATTATGGGAGGTAGAAGTTGCCGTAAATGAATACCATACATCAAGGGCGGTAGATGCTGTGAAACCACCGCACAATATAGCTGCAATGGATTGCGTCGCTGCGTTAGTCGTGCCGGCAACAGGCGTACATACCCCGCCTGCCGACGGCGTAAGCACCGTTGCACTTGCGCAGTTATCATTGGCAGGCGGAGGCGGCGTGGTTCTTAAGCACAAATTAAAGGTAGTTGTTACACCTGTACCCCAGGTGTAGGCGCGCAGGTAGTAGGTTGTGCTGCCGGTCAGGCCGGTAAGGGTACCCGATTCCGGGTCGTAGCAGCCGATGGAGGTCAGACCTGCACAAGTGCCGCTGTAAATTTGCAGGGCGCGGTCGGCGCTGCCTGAAATGTTTGTATTGGTGTACAGCAGGGAGGTGACGCCTGCCGGCGTGGTGAAGGTGTACCAAACGTCGTCATCTTCCGTACCGCTGCAGACAGGGTCGGCGCTTCCTGTTGCGGCCACTGTAGTTACGGTAACGTCGGCGCAATCGCCGTTAGTAGGAATTGCCGGGAAAGCGATGGCGTCAGGGCAGAGATCATTGGCCGGCGGCGGCGGCGGCGGCGTAATATCAAGCGTAAATCCACCACAGGTAGGCGCCGGCCAAGTATCTATGATGATGTAATAGGTTCCATTCGAGGGGAATGTAACATTGCCCGATGCGCTTGTACCGCTACTTGTCGCAATTCCGCCAACGCAATTGGCGCCGGCAGGCGGACAGGCTGAATGCACGGAGGCAATCTTCCAGGTAGCGGCCCCGCCCAAATTAAGGGTGTAAGTAACTGGCGCAGTTGTAATGTTGATAGAGTACACATAGTCCTCCCCACCACCATAGTTGCTGCTTACACAGGTAGAAAATCCTGCAGCGTAGTCATTCACAGTACCGCAGGTAGTCTGCGCGCCACTGGAGAAAGGCACCGAAGCGATAGCTACAGCTGTCGCGCAGGTGTTTTGGGCGGTAGCCTGAAACGCCAAAATGGCGAGTATCATCAGCCCCATCCCTCGTTTTGAAAGTGTAAAAAGCATTTTCATTTTCTAAAGTGTTTAAAATGAGAAAATTGATTATAAAAACCCCTTTTCTCCGCAGGGCATAGCGATGCCATGGGAAAGGAAAGAAAGTCCGAAACTAAATGGATTGGTAGGTAATTTTGCCTGTCAGCGGGGGGGAAGGACAGGCAAATGTATGCAATGTTATTTAAATGTCAATTTTTTGCACTTTTTTTTTTACCGGGCGCCTTTCGGGACAAGCATGCCGAACGGATCACACTACTGGACATTTTTTATTTCACGCAACGCCGCAACGCTCGCAACGTTCAATTTTAGACTCTTTTCGGCCCAAAAACAGTCATCTTTGCAGTGCTGCGTAAGAAATTGTACAGTAGCATGCGCACGGCTACCGCACTATCCTGAAATTGAAAATTGAGCATTGAAAATTTGGCATTAAATATTTCAGCCTCCCTCCCAATACGATCTCAACTCTTCCAACATGCGCAAGCCGGAACCGGCGTACCGCCGCAGGGCGCGGGTGGATGCAGTCAGTGTCGGGTCAGAGCAAGCAGCGTTTTCCGGAAGCCGGCGCCAGGGCACATAGCGGCTCAGGGCAGCGCCGGGCAGCGTAGCGGGTTCCGGATCAGAGCCTATTATACCAATACCGAGTAAGCGGCCGGGCGGCTGCACAGCCAGGATCACATCGCCCGGACGCACGCGCAAGCAATAGGCAGAAAGCAGTCGTATGCCCCGGAGCGCAGCATTCTCCTGCATCCACTGCCGAAAAGCCGTTTCGTCCCAATATCGGTTTTGTTGCCAAAAGGCGCTCATTTCTGCTTTACACATCAATACATGTCGCTGTTGTTGCAGGCATTGTTTCCAAACGGCAGCGTGTGCGGGTGTAAAGGCGCTCGTCCATATCTTCGCCCCGGAAATGATTCTTTGCCGGAAATCGGAAAGCGACCACCACATCGGCTGGTGCAATTGCTGAAAAGAGGTGGACCGGGGAGACGTTTTTCGCAAAGCGGAGAGTGATTTGCATTGCATTTTCAAGCGTTCAAATTCGCTCAAAAACGACCGTGCAGCAGCCGGGTCTTCCTGTATCCATATATGGTCCCGATGCATGGCGCGAGTCCAGTTGAACGAACCGGCGAGCACGCGCCGCTCATCGGCAACGGCAAACTTGTGATGCAGCAATTCCGGGCCGGTAAAACCGAGTATCTGAGCGCCGGCCTGTTCCAGTGCAAAAAAAACCAGGCCCTGCGGTTGGAAATTGACCTGATCGAAGTTGAGCAACAGGGTCAGTTCTACGCCGGCATGTATGCGCTCTTTCAGCGCCTGATATATTTCGGGATGGGTGAACCAACAGACGGCAATAGACTAACGCTTACGCGCCGAACGCACAAAGGTGATGACAGCCGAATCGCATTGGGAAAAAGCAATAACAGGAGGCATAGGGCGTGAACGGGGGGAAGGTGTGATGTAACCGGGAGAAAAAAGGGCTGCAAGCCGCAAGTTAATCGCGGAGGATTTCCGCAGTAAACTTACAGCTTGCAGCTTATGGCTTGAAGCCGAAAAGTAGCTTAACGATTAATAACCACCGGACGCACATTGGCGCCGTTCGGCGTGCTCAGGCGCACATAGTAGGTACCTGCAGGCAGGCTGTGAACGGGCAGGGAGATAATTTCCCGGCTCACGTTTTCAAACTTGCGCTGGGCTACCGTTCTGCCCTGTGAATCGAACAGCATGAGGTGAACGTCTTGCGTGCCCTCCAGATTCAGGCGCAGGTTCACCACTTCTGAAGCCGGGTTGGGGAAAACTTCGAGGAAGTTTTCTTCCACCACTTCGTTGGTGTTGCTGATCATAAACGCCGGGCCGGACAGGTCCGGGTTGTCGCCGATAGACATGCGGATTTGCGGCGTGATGCCGTAGCCGAATGCCACCGTGCTGAACGCCGGATTGGAGTTGGCCCCCACTACTAATGCGGTATGGAAACGCTCCACATTGAGCGAGTCGGTAAAGTAATTCATAGCGCCGTAGTTGAGTACCCCGTTACCTCCGATAAAGAAGCTCACGGCATCGTCGGTGATGTACTGTACAGCCATGATGTAGTGAATACCGTCTTCGAGTGCAATCGGGTTTTCATCCAAATCAATCGGAATGGTAACGATACCGCTGGCCTCTTCACCGGTGAACGTGTAGGAGTTAAACGCAATCGGTCCTCCACCGTATTCATCCGGATCGGCCAGATTGTTGTCATTCGCGTCGCCCCCCCAACGATACAGCAGTGTGGTGACGGAACGCCCCACCAGCGTGGTTGTAGCGCCTACGCCGAAGGATACATAACGCGCATAAAGCCCGTCCCCGTTGGGCACATAAAAGATGTTGCCGTAGGTAAAGCTCGGCTCGGCAGCCGGTGCAATGGTACGTGTGCGGGCGCCCTCTTTGGCAAACAAGGAGTCCGTTACTACGAAGTTCCACTCAATTACGTTATTGGAAGGGAACAAATCCGTAGAATCCAATGTAATCTCGTATCTGCCGGTATAGGCGCCGATTCCCAAATCGGAACCGGCCAGGCGAGCGGGGAAGACGTAATTTTCAACGCGCAGACCTGCCGGTACATCGCCATAATCCATCGTGTCGTCATAAATCACATCGCTCGTTGCGGCATTCGAAATTTGGAGATTCAACTGCACGTTGGTAGCGGTGCGGCCTCCGATGTTTTCGATGTCGGCGCCAAACAGGTATTCATCCAACTGGCTGACCGGCGTGGCAAAGTTCGGCATGATGGAGAAGAAGTCATTGTTGACTTGCACGTCATAGCGAGGTTGCTCGATGAGTGAAATGTCATCAATGGCCCAGTAGTAAAAGTCGGCCGACCAAATGAACTTGATGCGTACGCTGTCCTGCCCCTGAATGCCGGGTAAGGTGAATACGCGCTCTGTATTGAGCGGAGCGGCATTTACAGCCAGGCCGGGATTGGCGTTGATCACATCGCTCCAGGTATTACCGCCGTCCGTGCTGTAGGCGATTGTCGTGCGCGATGTAGTAGTGGGTGCATCAACGGATGGATTGAGGATACGAGTCAATTCATAAAAACGAACAGACAAGCCAAACTCCACATCCGTCAGGTCAATCATCGGCGATATCAATTCAGTGGTATATTGCGGGTACGGTGGCGGCCCGGAAGGCACCCCGCCCGGCAAGCCGCCGGTTGTCAGGTAGTCGGCATTTACCACCATAGCGCCGTTGGATGCGGTAGCCGAGGTGATGGCCACGGTAGGACCGACCAAAGCGCCTGCGCCTACGTTTCCGTTGGGGGTCCACCACCAATAAGCGCCGCAGTTGCTGCGCTTGTCAAAGGTGAGTACCACGGTTCCGTCTGCGCTGGTAATGGTGAGCATAGCGCCGGCTGTCGCTACTGTCGGGGAGTTAAGACCCAGAAAGGTGGCGCCCCATGCGTCAAATGCAGCCTGTGAAATGCTCATGTCGGTGAAACGCGGCGTTTCCTGTGTGGCTGCATCGTAGAGGTTGTCTGATCCGTTCAACGGGATGGCTACTCCGTTGAGATTTGATCCCCATACGCCGTCCGTGAGGGTGTAACGGGCCTGCGCTTCGCCCCGGTTTGTTCCGTCGGAAAAGCGCACCGAGTACTCAATGTTTGTGTTGACAGATAGTTCTCCGGTCAAACCGGCAATGGGAGTGCCGTTCAAGGTAGCATTTTGCAACTCCCACCGGCCGATGGCGCCGCCGGTGAAGTTGCCGCACAGGGAACTTTTAACGGTCCATCCGTTGGAACCGCCGTTGAAATCTTCCGACCAGACTACGTCTTGTGCTGAAAGGTACGAGGCTGCTGCAAGAGCAAGCACAACGAGAAGTATTCCTTTTTTCATAGGCAATCAATTGTTTGAAATGGTTAATTGCGCAAAGAAAAAAAGAAAGGCTCAAAGGAGGGCTATATGTGGAAAGAATAATTCGTCTCCCAAATTACTATCCTGCAGAAAAAGAAGTTCCGCATCCGCAGGTTTCCTTGGCATTGGGGTTGTTGAAGGAGAAGCCGCGATTGCTCAAGCCTTCCACCCAATCAATTTCCATACCGAGCAAATAAATGGCGTGGGCCTTTTGCATCAGCACTTTAAGGCCGCTGATGTTAAAAAATTCATCGCCTTCTTTTACTTCGTCGAACCCCAAAATGTAGGTAAAGCCGGAGCAGCCGCCGCCTTTCACTCCGATACGGAGGCCGTAGTTGTCGGGGATATTCTGTGCTTCTTTTATTCGGTTGAGTTCCTGTATAGCGCCTTCCGTGAGGGTTACAGGCGCAGCGATGGTTCCAGCAGTATGACTCATATCAGGTAATTGTTAAGCGACTTTAGGCAATAAACACAAAACAGGGAGCTTCGGTTTGGCCCGGATTAAAACTTAGGGCAGCCGATGTTGCGGCCGGAGAGCCGGTCCGATCCTCTGAGCCGGAAAGAGAGCGTAGCGCCGATAACGTAGTACCAATCATTAAAATCGCCTCCACGCCGGTAGGTCACATCCTGAGGCTCTTTTATATTGGGGTTGCTGAGGCTTGCCGCAACGGTTCCATTGCCGGTCAGCACATCCAGATAGTTCACTTCGGCGCCGGTGATGTCATCCAGATTGTCGTTGAATATTTTTCGGGGGGCGAATTCCAAGCCGAGCGACCAAGCCTCTCTAAAGTTAAATTTAACGCCCACTCCAAACGGTATGGCCACCTGAGTAAGCCGGTACGGCGCTTCATATCCGGCGAGGCCCTGCCCTTCGGTGCCGAGCGGCTGGAGGTCTATCCAGTTGTTGTCGTATAGCGTTTGAGGATTAAAACGGTATATCGCTGCGCCGCCGAATATGTAGGGGGCGACAACCACCGCTGCCTGCCGTCCGCCAATTTGAACCGGACTGAACTCACCCATAAGTGCGAACTCGGTAATATTGGTGCGAAAATTGAGCATTCGTTCGGGATATGCCGAATTGGCGTCATCGCCCGTCACTTTTGCTTGTGTAATGCCAAGCCGAATGGCGGTGGTTTTATGTACATTGAAGCGAGCGAATACACCGAACGCAGGACTGATCTCATTGAAATAAAACCCAAGCTCGCGAGGCGTAATATCGCCGCTGTAAAAAGAAGCGCCGCCGAATAAACCGATTTCAGTGCTTTGCGCATGAAGTAGAGGGGGGGCAGCCAGAGAGAGAAAAGAAAAATAAATAAGATACTTTTTCATGGTGTCTTGTTAGGTCGTTATTGTTTTTGGGAACAGCCTTTCTATTCGTAGGAAAGGCATCCACACACAAACGCGGAATGACAATCTTTTTATTTTCTTTCGCCCGTTAATTTTTCAAGGACGAACTTTCTGCCGGGCAATTTACAGCGTCGAAGTGCTGAATCCCCGGTCCAATCGCTTCATCATGCCCTGCAACACCCGCCCGGAACCTCCTGACTCTATCATTTCGGTGAAACCGTCGCGAATAAAATGTTGCATGGTTTGGGTCCAGCGCACCGGCGCGGTGAGCTGATTGATGAGGTTTTCTTTGATTCGGGCGGGGTCGGTTTCGGGCAGGGCATGCACATTTTGATACACCGGACAAACCGGCACACGGAAGGGCGTAGCGGCAATGGCGGCCTCCAATTCTTCCTGGGCCGGCTGCATGAGCGGCGAATGAAAAGCGCCCCCAACCGAGAGCATCGTAGCCTTTCCGCCCGCAGCAATACACTGCTCTGCCGCCGCTTCCACACCCCGGCGGGTACCCGATATGACCAATTGGCCCGGACAATTATAGTTGGCCGGCACGACCACATCTTCCACTTGCGCACAGATTTCCTCCACCACATCGTCGGCCAGCCCCAGCACAGCAGCCATGGTGCCCTCCACCGCCTCGCAGGCTTTTTGCATGGCCAAAGCCCTTTGCTGTACCAACCGGAGACCGTCGGCAAAGGAAAGCGCGCCGCTTGCCGTGAGCGCCGAAAACTCGCCCAGCGAATGGCCTGCTACAGCATCGGGTTGAAAAGAATCACCGGCCAACAGCGCTTTTACTACGCCATGTACGAACAGTGCCGGTTGAGTGATCTTTGTTTGACGAAGGTCTTCTGCCGATCCTTCAAACATGACATCGGAGAGCCGATAGCCCAGCACGTCGTTGGCTTGCTCCATGAGTGCACGGGCCGTTTCGGAACTTTCATACAAGTCTTTGCCCATGCCTTCAAATTGAGCGCCCTGGCCCGGAAAAACGTATGCTTTTTTCATTGTGCAACAGTTGATTCAAAAAAATATACCTTAAACGCATTGACACCCGGTGTGAGAGGTCAGTGCAGTTTTGTGCCAATTAAAGTCAGGAACTCCGTGCGGGTTTCCACCTGCTGAAAGGCGCCGGTAAATGCGGAGGTAGTGGTCAGCGAATTTTGCTTTTGCACCCCGCGCATCATCATGCACATGTGTTGCGCCTCAATAACAATGGCGACCCCTTGCGGATTGAGCGTTTTTTGCAGGCAGTGCAAAATCTGATCGGTGAGTCGCTCCTGCACCTGCAACCTACGCGCAAACACATCAATTACACGGGGTATTTTGCTCAGCCCCACGATGTAGCCGTTGGGAATATAGGCGACGTGCGCTTTCCCGAAAAAGGGTAGGAGATGATGCTCGCAAAGCGAATACAATTCAATGTCTTTGACGATGACCATCTCGCTGTAATCTTCCTTGAACATGGCCGAACGCAATATCGCCTCCCCATCTTCCTCATACCCTTTGGTGAGGTATTGCATTGCTTTGGCGGCGCGCTCGGGCGTTTTCGACAACCCCTCTCTTTCGGGGTCTTCGTTCAGTCCGGTCAATATGATGTCGTAAGCCGCCATGAGTTTTTCGGTAACTGCGGGATCGAATTCAGGGCTTTCTTCGTGATCCATAAGGCGTTGATTTTTTTGATGAAAATTTTTGGTGCGAATAACCCGGCAATTTACCGAACTTGACGCCGCGAAATTGGCAAAAGATAGGCACATTAGCGCATTCAAAGACGCGAAATTGCAGAACAAGCGAAAAGCCGGGCGGTTCATGCCGCATAAAAGCCGCATTGGTCTAAAATCTTTTTGCCGCAACCTGAAGCGCATAACTTTTGCACCTTTATGAAACCGCCTGTCATCGTACGATTGAAATCCGGCCTGCTCCGGTTGCTGAACCGCTCTTCGAGCAGGCATATCTTATTTTGGCTTTTTGTCGCCATCCTGTTAACGCTCTTGGAGAGTACCCGTTCCGACTTCTGGTTTGCGTTTACCAATGAAGCGATCAATGCGACATTTTATGGGATCATTGTTTATTTTAACTTCAAATACCTCATTCCCAATTATTTAACCCGGAACAAATTTCTCACCTACTCTATCCTCTTATTGCTCGCGGCCGTCATTATCACCCCCATAAAGGCTATTGTTTTTTACATCAAATTTGCCGATCACCCGCTTACCCGCAGTGAGCTTATAGAGAATCTCAACTGGTATTTTTTAGTGCATTTTTTTGTAGTGGGCGCCTCCTCCGTAGTAAAAATTGTAGCCGATTGGGCGAAACAACTCCGGGAGCGACAGGAATTGGAAAACCAAACGATGCAATCGGAATTGCGCTTCCTGAAGAGCCAGATCAACCCTCACTTCCTCTTCAATACCCTCAACAACCTGTATGCGCTGACGCTCAAAAAGTCGGACGATGCGCCCGAAATTGTCATCAAGCTATCGGAGATGATGCGGTACATGTTATACGATTGCAATGAAAAACGGGTACCTTTGAGTAAAGAGATCAGTTACATTCAAAACTATTTGGATTTGGAACGGCTCCGGCAAAGCAAAAATGCCGATATCCGATTCGAGGTGTCCGGCGAAGTGTCCGATCAGCAAATATCACCGCTCATGTTCATTCCCTTTTTGGAAAACAGCTTCAAACACGGCCTGACCAATGCGCTGACGCAGGGCTTCGTACACATCAGCCTTTTAGTGGAACGGCAACACGTCTCCTTCTACATTGAAAATACAAAACCCGAAACTACCCCCGTACAGGACAGAAAGCGCAGCGGAGGGATTGGGCTGGTGAATGTGCGCCGACGCCTGCAATTGCTGTATCCGGGAAAATACGAACTCAATGTAAAGGACAACCCGAATACCTACGCGGTGTCGCTTGAAATGGATTTAATTTAACTCACAAAACCATAAGACATGATAAATGTAATTATTGTAGATGACGAGCCGCTGGCACAGGATGTACTCGAAACGTACATCAGCAAAGTGCCCGGATTGAATTTGGTTCAAAAGTGCAACAACGCTTTTGAGGCCAATGAAGCGCTCAACAACAACAAGGTTGATCTGATGTTTTTAGACATCCAGATGCCGCAACTCACCGGTACCGACTTCCTCAAAACCCTTGCCGATCCGCCCTTGGTCATATTCACTACGGCTTATCCGAATTTTGCCGTAGAAGGCTTTGAGCTAAACGCCTTAGATTATCTGCTCAAGCCCATCTCATTAGAGCGGTTTATGAAGGCCGTGAACAAGGCTTCCGAACAACTCTCGCTCCAGCAACGGGACAACCTGACGACTGCCGCCCCGGAAGAAGAGGTACATGACTTCATCTTCGTGAAAGCCGACAAAAAGCTCGTGAAAATCAACTTCGACGATGTGGTGTATATCGAAGGACTGAAAGATTACGTCATCATCAAACTCGAAGCGAGCCGGGTCATCACGCTGCAAACCATGAAAAGTTTGGAAGACAAATTGCCGGAGGCGAAATTCAAACGCATACACCGCTCCTTTATCGTCAACATGAGAAGGGTGAACGCCATTGTGGGCAATATGGTGGAGGTGACGGAAAAGGGCATGGCCAAACACCTGCCCATCGGCAAAAACTACCGCGACGAGCTACTCGAACTCATCAACCAAAACAGGCTTTGAGTTGAAAAAGAAAAGGGTATAGCGCCGCCGATGCGCTATACCCTTCTTTACTCTATATATATCTTATAAAAAGAACGCAAGTAGAACCGAATCGTCGCGGGAGAATAAAAAAGGTCGCATCATAAGATGCGACCGTACGATATTATAATCCCATGAACATATACAATTCGGAGGAAGCCAGGGCGGGAAGTCGCCCATGAGTCCCGGATTGAAATCAATCCGGGACTTCATGGCGGTGTATTTATAATCCCATGAACATATCCTGACTTCGGGTGGAGAAGTCCTTTGATTTCTCCGTCAAACACTGCTTTTCCCTCTTCACGATACAAATATGCATCTACCGGCCTTGGGTAATCAAATACACTTTTGCAGAGTTGTGAAAAAAATATGGCATTGAATAAAATGAAAATTTCTTTATTTTAAAGGCAGTAGCGTAAAAGGAAACAATCTATTCGTGAAAATTATAGCTCCATATTAATTGATTTTTTTCTGAAAAACTTTATCGTTTTTTGATTCCGGGTGAAATTTCGCATTACTTTTCCCTTTGTGGCAAACAGTTGCACCGGAATGCTATTTTTGCGGAGCAACACCGCTGCCTCATGCGTTACTTCGCTCTGTTTTCTTTTGTGCTTTGTTTTTATCTGCTCAAAGCCCAACCCGATTCCATCCCCTCTCCTGCTCTGCCGGAGGGCAATACCGACATTCTGGAGGATTTTTTGCAAAACACCGACAGCGAAGGCGTAGCCGATTTCAATACCCTCTTTGAAAGCCTGAATGACTACCGCCGCCGACCCTTAGACCTCAACCGCGCCGACGAACAAGACCTGCGCGACCTGCGCCTGCTCAATGATGTCCAAATTGCCGGTCTGCTCTTGCACCGCCAAATCGCCGGCGATCTCATCTCCATCTACGAACTGCAAGCCGTTGCCGGGTTCACACCCGATATCATTCGAGCCATACTGCCCTTTGTAAGCGTAGGCGGCTCATTGGACGACTACCGGGTCTCCATCGGCGAAATGCTCCGCGAAGGAACCAATGAACTCTACCTACGTTGGGCGCGGGTGTTGGAGCCGCAACGGGGATTCTCTCCGCCTGCACAACCGGGAGAAAACCGCTACCTCGGCGATCCTAACCAATACTACCTGCGCTACCGGCACTCATACGGTACACGCCTCAGTGTAGGGCTTACCGCAGAAAAAGACCGGGGCGAGGAGTTTTTCCGGGGTAGCAATCCTTCCGGGTTCGACTTTTATTCGGCGCACATTGCGCTGCGCAACTATAACCGCACCATCAAAGCATTGGTACTGGGCGACTACGCCGTTTCATTCGGGCAGGGGCTTATCATGCTCACCGGATTCAATTACGGCAAAACCATTTCTACCGTGGCTGTAAAGCGGGGTGGCAGAACCCTACGCCCCTATACTTCGGTAAATGAGGTGCTGTTTTTGCGAGGGGCCGCAGCGCAATTGGCGCTTCCTGCCAATCTGGAAATCACCCTCTTTGCCTCCCGCACCGGCCGCGACGGCAGCGTCATTCAAGCCGACACCTCCGATCTGGATCCGGAATTCAGAGAAATATCGGCGCTGAACCTGAGCGGTTTGCACCGAACCCCGCGCGAAATTGAGAACAAAAATGCCGTAGTGCAAACCAACGGCGGCGCCTCGCTCAAGTGGAAACGCAACAACAATCACATCGCTTTCAATACCGTCTATACACATTTGGACAAAACCATTACCGACCGGAGCCAACTCTACGCCCGCTACTATTTTGCCGGCAATCAACTCCTCAACGCCTCCGTGGACTACGGTTTCGCTCTGCGCAACTTTCATTTCTTCGGCGAAACGGCCGTCAGTGATAACGGCGCCGTTGCCGCCCTCAACGGCTTGATACTCGGCTTGGACCGCCGGGCCGATTTGTCCATTGTACACCGCTACTACGCCCGCGATTTCCAAACCCTTACCGGCGATGCCTTCGGCGAAAGCAGCGGCGTGCGCAACGAACATGGCATCTATATGGGAGTAGAGCTAAGGCCCGTCAACGGTTGGACCCTCAATGCGTATTTTGATACCTGGCGCCATCCCTGGCTGCGATTCAATGCGGATGCGCCTTCTTCCGGCTACGAGTATCGGCTGCGCCTCACTTACGTTATCCGCCGCAAACTCACCGCTTTTGCAGAGTTCAGACAAAAATTCAGAGAAGAGAATTTTCGCAATAACGAGACGGTATTAGATTTTCTAACCCAAACACAATTGTCGCAAGCCCGCTTTCATGTATCCAATCAGGTGTCAAAAACATTGGAGTTGCGCACCCGTTTCGACATCGGCAGTTTTGACGACGGCGCCGGAACGATGAGCCGGGGCATGAGCATCTATCAGGACGTTTTGTATAAGCCGATTGATTCGCCTCTTTCATTCAGCACTCGCTTCGCCCTCTTCGATACCGATGGCTATGCAGTGCGCTTTTACTCTTTTGAAAGCAACTTGTTGTACAACTTTTCCATTCCGGCTTATTACAACCGAGGCTCCCGGTTTTATTTCAACGTGCGCTATCGCCCCACCCGCGCCCTGACGCTGGAGGGTCGCATCGCTCAAACGTATTGGGCCAATCAAAAAACCTTCGGCAGCGGCTTGGAAGAGATACAAGGCCCTGCCCGCAGTCAGGCGACCTTACAGATGAAATTGCAGTTTTGAGTACTAAAGGTTGATCAACCAGTCTCCAATAGCAGTAAGGTGTTGGTCTATAGTTAGATTCGCAGCGTTACTCAGGTCTCCATTTTGAAGGTGCCTGAATATTTCAACAGCCATAGAATTTTCAATGGCGGCGCCAATAAAAAAGGTTTTTGGCTTTAAATCTACATTTTCAAAGCCCGATCGAATCCTGTTCAATGCAGAACTCGCAGTTTTCCAGTGCTCATCTGCCCCGGCGGGATCAATCCCTCCTTTTAGTTCTCCCAGAGCTATGTATTTATCAGGCTGATGTATAATAGATTGTTTTCCTACTTTCAGGTCGGATGGAAGACCCTCTAATACAGATACGTCCACATTCTTATTTACCATGGGGACATTGATATTCAATAGGAGTAATCTATCCTTTTTTTTTTTCCAATAAAGGGCTTTAATACGCTTTTCAATACCTGTATCATCATCAGGTTTTTCTAACCACGAATTGCTATCAGAATCTTTCCACTGATAAGCAATTCCAGTGAGATGGAAAATAGCTATCAGGGATCGAAGGAATTTTCTTTCTCCTAATACCCTCGCTAAATTTCTGGCCTTGTCGCCAAGTGCATCGCCTTTTGTTAAGAGATAACGATAAACTAACTCATCTATGAAATGCTCTCCTGCCGGCTCAAGAAAATTTTCTATTAACCCTTTAATCGCGAGCGTTCTATCTTCCTCATTCAAGTAGTTTAAGGATTTGTCTGACAACCCTGATGCCGTTAACAGACCTACTCGCAAGTCTGGCAATTTTAAAAGCTCCATCGGCTCTTTCGCTATGGACGCCAATGATTTCAATACCTTTGCTTCTTCAATATATGGTATGGCAATGTAGTTTTTCTCCAAAGCCATAGCGATAAATCCGGCGCGGGTTTCCGTTCGGGAAGTGACAAGATCCCCGGCAGATTGAATCAAGATATTTGTTGTTATTTTTTTTGCCATAGGTAAACGCATTTGCGAACTTCTGTGCGTCCGTAATGGCCCATCTGCTGGCTGCTATTGCCTTTCCCTTTGGGCAAAACGAAAATTTTGTTAATGTTAAATCCGAAACACTCCGCGAACTCAGACAAGATCAGATCCACCGGAATTTCTTCACCTCCGTATCGCACATTGTCATTGACCATTACACAATAGCCCCCGCTTTTTGTAATCCGGGCCATCTCGTAAATGACAAAACACATTTCCAGAAAGTAATTTTTCACCATTCTCGGAATATTACCATTATTGAGCTTTTCTTGCTTGTTGAGTAATTCTAAAACTGAATTCACTTCTGTCATCGCTGCCGATTTACTATATGCAGCGATAACTTCTTTAAAGGATTTCGATCCACCCCGATTAGCATAGAATGCCTCTAAATTGTCCACTTTTTCTTTGTTCTCCACAGTACATGAAAGCATCGCTTGCCGAAGGCTCCTTACCTGATCGCTATCTTGTCCCAAAAAACTAGCTCTAAGGCATAGGTGCGAGTATAATCATAACGATTGCAATAAGGCGGAGACGTAACAATGAAATCGAAAGCGTCACTCTCTAACTTCGGCAACTCTTCCAAACAGGAACCCTCTATAATACTAACAGGATTTTGCTCAATAGTGCTATGCCGGTTTGAATCGAGTTGCTCAAACAAATTGATAGATTGCCCGGGTAAAAGATCAACTAATATCTGGTTCAGTTTGTGTTTAAGCGCCTCTTCAAAAGTCAGTATTTTGCCTTTATCAAAGGGCTTGCCTGAAAGTTCTCTGTTGGAGCGATAATCCCACCGCAAATATTGCCCATCTTTTCTGGTATAGCTAATATCTTCCAACACAGCAAATGCGGCAAAGCGCATTACTGTCTGGATTTTTTCATCTTCAATAGTCGCACAAAAAGCTAAGAACTTATTCAACTGTCGTTCCGTCTCATCCGGGAAAGCGTCTTTTGTGATGGTTATGTGCTTAATATGATTTACATAGTGCTCAATTTGAGATATTTCAGTCCAGGTTTTTTTTACAATGCGGCGAAGTTTGTCTGTATCTATTCCATTCAGAGCCTCCCTTGCCTGCATAACAAAAGCGCCTACAGGCAAAAGTTCTATTCCCAAAGACTGCCAGCCGAGTTCCTGTCCGGCAAAGAGCGTAGTACCCGCGCCTGCGAAAGGATCTAAAAGCCTGCCCGGCTTATTACCATATTCGCCAAGAAAGTACTTTACCAATGCAGAGGAAAAACCTTCTTTATATTTGAACCACCGATAAATCGGCTCATCCTTATTGGCTTGAAAGCTCACAACCTTACGGCTAAGATGATTCGCCGTTTCCATCTTGGACGCCATACGATCATACAGCAGTTGGCGCGCGGAGGGGATTAATGTGGATGATTGCGTCATGTTTATAATTTCATGTCAATTGACTCAATTAGCTAGCCGGCTCGGTCCAACCCATTAGCAGCCTACTCTCCCCCATCGTTTTCGATTCCATCGTCCCTCACATCATCCTCTCCGCAGCCCGAAGGCTTCTCCGCTGTGATATAGAGGTCTATTTGCCGACCGGGGGGGAGAACGCCGCCGGGGGTGAAAGCCGGTTCCTGTTTCCACACATAGAAATTGTCGCGGCCTTCCCCGTCTCCGTAGAGGGTGCCGATGTTGAGGTTGAAAGAAGTGATGATGAAGAAGGCTTCCTCGTAGGTTTTGCATACCAAATCGGGAATGGCCACCATGCCGGTGAGTCGCTCGGTGACGACAAATTCCAGGGTGGCGCCCATCGGCACTTTCATGCCGTTCTTCACGTCGCGCTCGGTATATTTTTCCCCTTCATAAAAGAAATGAAGGATGGTGTTTTCCTCCTGTTTGGCATCAAACTGACGCTCCCGCACGGTTGCTTTTATATTCGCCCATGCCAATTTGCGGGCGTATTGATCGTAGTTGTAACTCCCCACCATATCGGGCAGCGACACCATGTCGGCGGTAGATTTGGTGATGGTGAGGTATATGCGGCGGCGCTCTTTCACGCGGCTGAAAGGACGCGGAGTTTGGTCGAGCACCACATTAAAGGGTTGATCTACTTTAAAAATGGAATCCGTAACCACTACCACAAAATTGCGGCTGCGGGCTTTCGATTTGGCCTCCTCCAAAGTCAACCCAATATAATCGTGTACTTGCAGCGATTCGCTGTGCCGGGTATAGAGGCGCAGCAACAACTGGGTAATTGAAAAAGCAATCAGCACAAAAATGCCTATTGCCAGCAGGTTGCGCAAAAAGATACCGGACCGTAAAAATTGTGCCATAAGACTTAGATAATAACTAAAAACCCTTCCGGCGCTACCCTCCAATGCCGGCGCTTCCGGTCGCTCGGTTTGCCAGGAGCCGGGTTCACCGGCATAGCTCACCTGCCGGCTCCGAACGCCCTCCCCGAAGTAGCCGCTTTCGGCTTCTCCCGCCGGCTTAGCCGTAGGCATGGGCAGCACATCGGGTTCGACGGCGGGCGGCGGTACGGCAAGGGATTGTTGAGCAATTTTCTCCGTCAGGGCCTTCCGCTGAAAAGCAAACGTGAGGATGCGATCAATAAAATCATACGGTTTGTACCCATTGATGGCCGCTTGGTGAAAGATGCAGGTAGCCGGTGTCATACCGGGCAGGGAGTTTACTTCAATGATGATGGTTTCGACGCGGCCGTCGTCGAAGATGCGCACGAAAGCGTCAATGCGGGCATAGCCTTGCACGTCCAATATGCGGGCGGCGCGTTCGAGATCGGCCTTCACCTGCCGGGCAATTTTGCGATATCCCTCCGCATCCGGCGAAAAGCGCGCCGGGGTGATGTTCTGCCCTTCGCCGGCAAGGAATTTCTCCTCCAGCGACAGCACCTCTCCGCCTGCCAGCGCCTCGGATGGTTCAAACACCTCATACTGCACGGCGCCGTCAGCCGAGGTGTGCGTGAGAATCCCTCCGGTAATTTCCAAAAAATGCGCTGCATTCTGCTCCGTCACAAGCGCCTCAAACAAAATCTGTTGCTTGCGCGGAAATTCCTCCTTGGCTTTGAGTCGCAATACGCGGCGCGCCTCCTGACTTTCCTGCCCTTCCGGGCGAAACATCATGCGCGTGAATGCCTCCAACTGTGCGCGGTTGTTGAGCACCTTTACGGCCGAGGAGCAACCGTCGTCCACCGGCTTGGCAATAAACGGATAGTTGAGTAAGCTCTCCGCCCGGCGGTAGAAAGCCTCCGCATCGGCGTCATAGTCGGAGCGGTTGACGAGCAATTGCTCCGTAACTTTAAAGCCGTTGCGCTTGAGCGTTTGCAAAGTGTGATACTTGTCTATTGTAATGGCGGATGACACCGCGTCGGAGCCGTTGTAGGGGATGCCTCTCCGTTCGAGTTCTTTTTGCAATTGGCCGTCCTCGCCGGGGCGGCCGTGAATGGCAATGAATACCCCGTCGGCAATGCGCTCAATGTCGTCGAGGCTGAGCGCTACCGGCTCAAACACCACTCCCTGCGAAGCGTATTTGGCCGTGAGGTCTGCACATTGTTCTTTGATGGCCTCAATGACCGGATGCGGATGCCAGGAGCGTATTTTGTCGCGGATGTCGTCGGCATTGTCTTTGAGCAGGAGGTTGACGGGCAATTGGTAAAAATCATAGTTGTGCTCATCTCCCGCCAGAAAAACCGGGATGGGTTCGTATTTGTCAGAACTGGCGAGTTTTTCAAACACATTGCGACCGCTCTCTACCGAGATATGCCGCTCAAAAGAGTAACCGCCGAGGATGACCGCTATTCTGCTTTTTTGTGCAGACTCTACCTTCAAACCCTCAATGGCTCCATCCAAACGCGACATCAATTCACCGTAAGCCTCGCGTTCCGGGTGTTCCGCAATGCGCTCCTGCAAAGAAGTGCGCACGATATAGGTAAGAAACTGCGAAGGATTCAGCCCGATTTCTGCCGCTTGATGGAAAAAGAAGGAAGAGGGCATCATGCCCGAAGTCGTATTGGGGTCGTTGAGGAAGATGCGTCCTTCATCGGTGATGAAACCGTCTATGCGGGCATACACACCGAAACCGAGTACATGAAAAAGCC
The DNA here is from genome assembly GCA_019638385.1 of Saprospiraceae bacterium. Classification (GTDB taxonomy): domain Bacteria; phylum Bacteroidota; class Bacteroidia; order Chitinophagales; family Saprospiraceae; genus UBA2329. Next base: position 159,968 of record JAHBTW010000003.1, read on the forward strand.
GCTCGCATTCGCTGCGAATGGCGTTGATCTGTTCGTCGGGCAGGCGAATGGGCGTTTCCTTGCGCGACATGCCGGGCATGTATTTGGAGCGGTAATCGAACACCTCGCTGCCTTTCACAATCTCTGTGGGCGGCAGGGCTACCGCCGAACCGTCTTCTTTGCGAATGACAATGCAGGAAAACTCCCGACCGTGAATGAACTCCTCTACAATGACTGCCCGCTCATCGAGGGCGCTTTCGAGCACAAAAACCGCTTCAGAACCGGGTAATGCTTTGCGCGCCAGCGTATCTAAATGCGCCAGCAAACTTTCGGGGTGATACACCAATGCGGAATGGCCTTCAAAAGTGACCGTCATGGGAAAGCCCAGCCCGTCGCGGATGTCGGTGAGCAGGCGCAGGTAGTCCACCTTTTCAAACTTGCTGTTGCCGCGCCAGGCTTGCACCGGTATGATTTCGCGAAAAAAAGCACGGTTGAGCGCATCGTGAAAAGCCTCCTCGTTGCCCGGCGCTTCCACGATGGAAACACCGATGGAGGAACCCTGATTGGCCGGACGCACCACCAACGGAAAGCCGATGGTGTCGGCGGCCCTGCGAAAGAAAGCATCGGCAGCGTTGTCGGCGGTCCATTCCTCGCGGGAAATGGAAAAAACCCCGGCCGCATCGAAGCCGTGTTGCGGCATCAGCTCTTTTTGCAGGGCTTTGTCCATGCCGGTTTCGGAAGCGTGAATTCCGCTGCCGGTGTAGGGAATGGCGAGATCGTCGAGTTGGCGTTGTATCTGACCGTCCTCTCCGTATTCGCCATGCAGGGCGAGGAAGGCGACGTCTATGAGTTGGGGAAGTTCTTCGAGTGCAATCCGCCGGCCGACCTTTGCAATAAGCGCGTCTAATTCCTCTTCGTGCAAATCGCCGAGGCTTTCAATATATACCTGAAATTCGTTGGGCGATTCGGGCAGAAACTCCACCGGCGGGTAAAAATCGCGGATGGTGCCTTTATATATATAAGGCCATTCCAACAAGATGAAATTGCGCCGGCTGTCAATAAAAACGGGTATCGGCTCAAAGAGGGTTTTGTTGAGATTGTCATAAACGGTGCGCCCGCCGGCAAAGGAAATTTCGCGTTCGCGGGAAGGGCCTCCGAAAAATATACCGACTTTGATTTTCATGGTATGTGCTTGGCTGCTGGTTTGGATGGGCAAAAGTAGGACTATTCCGGCACTTTTTTCAGACGGGTATTGACTTTGCCGGATGGCGCTTAACTTTGCTGCCATGAACCCTCAAAAGCTATTTTTAACGGACAGCCTGGGAGCGCTGCTCTCCGCAATCATGCTGGGTCTGGTGCTGCCCCGGTTGGAAAGTATTTTTGGAATGCCGCAACTGGTATTGTATTGGTTGGCTTCCATCGCCGGCATATTTTTTATCCATTCATTGCTGTGTTTTTTGAGAAAACCGGCCAACTGGAGGCCCAGTCTGAGGATCATCGCCCTGGCAAACCTCTCATATTGCTGCCTTACCGTCGGTCTGATCATTTATTGGTTTCCAATGCTGACGGTTTTAGGCTTGGCGTATTTCGCACTTGAAATCATTGTTGTAATGCTTCTGTCGCTAATGGAATTGAAAGCTGCCCGTGTTTATAAATAAATTCTCCATATTTGCGCAACCAAAGCCCGACGCCGGGCGTCTTATTCGTTCCAATAAAACACTGACATGGAAGCATATATCGTAAAAGCATACCGCAGCGCGGTGGGCAAAGCCAAAAAAGGCGGTTTTCGCAACTACCGCTCCGACGACCTCGCCGTGGACGTGGTCAAATACCTCTTTGAACATGGCACGGAACTCGATCCAAAATTGGTGGACGACGTGATCGTAGGCTGCGCCAATCCGGAAGGCGAACAAGGCTTGCAAATCGGACGGCAAATCTCCCTGCGCGCGCTCGGCAAAGAAGTGCCGGGTATGACCGTAAACCGTTATTGTGCTTCCGGCTTAGAGACCATCTCCATTGCAGTGGCCAAAATCCGCGCCGGCATGGGCCATGTATATGTGGCCGGCGGCACCGAAAACATGAGCATGATACCCATGACGGGCTACAAACTGGCGCCGAGCTACGCCGTGGCCGCCAACACCCCCGATTATTTGGTCGGCATGGGGCTGACGGCGGAGGCGGTTGCCCACAAATACGGCATCAGCCGCGAGGCTGCCGATGAGTTTTCTTACAACTCCCATATTAAGGCCGCCAATGCCATTGACGAAGGCCGCTTCACCGATCAGATTGTGCCGGTAAAGGTGAAAGAAGTGTTTGTGAAAAACGACAAACGCGTGGAAACGGAAAACATCGTGGCCGTGGACGAAGGCGTGCGCAGAGATACGACCGTGGCGGGGTTGGCCCAACTTCGCCCGGCATTTGCCGCCAACGGCGTAGTCACAGCCGGCAATGCCTCCCAAACCTCCGACGGCGCATCCTTTGTGCTCGTGGTGAGCGAAGACATCGTAAAACAATTCAATTTACAGCCGATTGCGCGTTTGGTTTCCTGCGCAGTAGCCGGCGTGGATGCGCTGTACATGGGCATCGGGCCGGTAGCGGCCATTCCCAAAGCGCTGGCGCAAGGCGGGCTGAAACTCTCCGATATTGAACAAATCGAACTCAACGAAGCATTTGCTGCACAGGCACTCGCGGTCATTCAGGAAGCCGGGCTGAACCCGGATATCGTGAACGTGAACGGCGGCGCTATTGCACTGGGGCACCCGCTCGGTTGCACCGGCGCCAAACTCTCTACCCAGCTCTTCCACGAAATGAAGCGCCGGGGACAGAAATACGGCATGGTGACGGCCTGCGTCGGCGGCGGGCAGGGCATCGCCGGTGTTTACGAAATGCTCAATTGATCCCGTAGCGGGTGCTTTCGGTTCTCATTCCGGTTTACAATTTCAATATTCTTCCTTTGACAGAGGAACTGGCGCAGCAATGTGCGGCGACCGGTGTATCCTGGGAAATCCTGTGCATAGACGACGGGTCTTCTCCTCCATTTTTGGAGCGAAACCGGTTGTTGCGGGGGCGCCCCGGCATCCGATATGAAGAACTGCCGGAAAACATCGGCAGGGCAGCCATCCGCAATCTTTTGGCGGAGCGGGCGTACTTTCCTTACCTGTTGTTTATGGATTGCGATTCGGCCGTGGTGCGCGCCGATTACATACAGCAATACATCGCTCATCTTCTGCCCGACACCGTATTGTATGGAGGAAGGGTGTATGCGCCGACAACGCCACAGGATACGCGGTATCTTTTGCATTGGAAATTTGGAACAGCGCGGGAGCAAACCCCGGCGCATCGGCGGGCCGCTCAGCCCTACCACGCTTTTATGACCAATAACTTTCTGATTCCCAAGGCGGTGTTTCAAGCCATTCGCTTCGAGGAGCGCATCCGGCACTATGGCCACGAAGATACGTTGTTCGGCATGGAGCTGCAAAAACGCGGCATTCCTATACGGCATTTAGACAATCCGCTGGAGCACATCGGTCTGGAAGCAGCGGACGTGTTTTTACAAAAAACCGCGCAGGCCGTTCAAAATCTCGTGTGGTTACGAAAGCAGGGTTTTCCGGTGGAAACTCGGTTGTTTAGCGCAGCGGAGACGTTAAAAAGATATCGGCTACTCCCAATCGCCGGCTTTCTGCTCCGGATGATAGCTCCGTTCATGAAAAGGAACCTGCTGTCGGCCCGGCCGAGCCTTCGCGTATTGGATGGGTATAAACTCATGGTTTTATACGTTTACGAAGCCTCGAAGGCTTCGTAAACGTGGGGCGTTCGGTTGCGAAGCCTCAAAGGATTCGTAACCGTAAAGATTGCCCTGAACTAATCCTTAGCCGCTTTTTCCAGCATTTCTGAAAACGCTTCCGTTCCACGCGCGCCGGAAACGGCAAATTTCCGGTTGAACACAAAAAACGGAACGCCCGTGACGCCGATCTGCCGGGCTTCATATAGGTCGTAGCGCACCTCATCCGCATGATCGTCGCCGGCCAGGGCTTTCAGTACCTCCGCAGCATCTAATCCGATTGCTGCTCCGAGTTGGGCCAGTATCTGATGATCCGCCGTATTGCGCCCTTCCGCGAAGTATGCTGCAAAGAGCTTTTCCTCCGCTTCGCTTTGCAAGCCGCGTTTTTTGGCAAAATGGGTGAACCGGTGCGCATCGAAAGAATTAGCTACCACCGCTTTATCAAAATTATACGTCAAACCCACGCTCGCGGCCATCTCAATTACATAAGACATCGTTTGCCGCGTTTTCGCTTCCGACCAACCTTTGTTCTCCATCAGCGATTGCACGACGCTCTTATCGGGGTCGGTTTTCAAATCGGGGTCGAGCTGAAAACTTTTCCACACCACCTCCACCCGCTCCCGATGAGGAAACTGTGCCAGCGCCGCTTCAAATTGCCGCTTCCCAATGTAACAGAACGGACACATGACGTCCGACCAAATTTCTACAAGAATCTTATCCATTGATGGTGTTATTTTTGTGGAATTATTACCGGGTTGAGCGCTCGCGCCGCCGCCGGTGAACAGTATTAAAAGGAGAAAAAAAACCGCTGCCCTTTTCAGGTGTTGCATGATCTTTAGATTTTATCCGGTCGTATTAACACCGCGTTCGCAAAAAGGATTAGTCAACACAAAACCATGCACTACGATATCATCATTGTGGGCGGCGGCCCCATCGGACTGGCCTGCGGCCTCGCAGCACAAAAAGCCGGGCTGCAATACCTCATTGTAGAAAAAGGCGCTTTGGTTAACTCGCTTTATCACTATCCGGCCAACATGACTTTTTTCTCCACCTCTGAGCGCCTCGAAATAGGCGGCATTCCCTTCGTATCCAATAACGCCAAGCCCACCCGTAGCGAAGCGCTCGAATATTATCGCAGGGTGGCGGAGTCGCAGCAGTTGAATCTTCATTTGTACGAAACCGTCCAAAAGCTCAGCGGTGCAACGCCTCTTTTTACAGTAGAGACGGATAAAACAACCTACACGGCTCAATTCATCATCCTCGCTACCGGCTTCTTCGACGTTCCGGTATTGCTCAACATTCCCGGCGAAGACCTGCCCAAAGTGACGCATTACTACGGCGAACCGCACGCTTACTACCGGCAAAAAGTGATCGTGGTAGGCGCCAACAACTCCGCCGTGGATGCCGCTTTGGAAATCTGGCGCAAAGGCGCGGAGGTCACTATGGTGATTCGCGAGGCGGAAATCGGCAAGCGGGTGAAATACTGGGCGCGCCCCGACATCGTAAACCGCATAGAGGAAGGCGCCATCCGGGCATATTTTCAATCGGAATTGGCAGCCGTTCGCCCCGATGAAGTGGATGTGCGCACGCCGGAGGGCGTCATCACTCTGCCCAACGATTTTGTCATTGCCGCTACCGGCTACCAGCCCAATTTCGGGTTCTTGGAACGCATCGGCGTGCAACTCTCCCCGGATGAAAAACGCTACCCCAGCTACAACCCCGACACACAGGAAAGCAATGTGCCCGGCCTCTACCTCGCGGGCGTGGTGTGCGGCGGCATGGACACGCATGTGTGGTTTATAGAAAATTCGAGGGTACACGCGGATCGCATTGTGGAGAACATCAAAATCTTGCTACTTTTGGGAGATGGTTCCCAATAGAATCCGGCATTTCATCCAACACCCGGCAGCGGTCTTTGCACTCCTCGCCGTAGCGGTGCATTTGTTCTATCACCGCACCTGGGATGCTGGCTTCGTCACCGATTTCACCGGCTTACAATGGCGGGTAGAAGACAAGCCCGTTTGGGGATTCCTGAACTGCTTCGGATTTCCGGCCATGCAACAGGTGCTGCTTTTGGTGCTGCATGTTTTTTACAACGCCTTTCGCGCACAGGGCCTGCCCTGGTATTTGCTTTTCAGCAGTTTGCACATCCTCAATGCCTTCCTGCTGTACGGGTTTGTCAAAAACTTGGCACACCGATTCAAGCTCTCCCACCCGCAGGGCGCCGCAGTGGCAGCGGCCCTGCTTTTCGCCTTGTCGCCTTATCACACCGAAGTGTTGGTGTGGCGGGTTTGCCTCAGCTATCTGCTCTCCGGCATGTTCCTGCTGCTGACGCTGCGCTTCGCCCTGCAATGGATAGACGAAGCGCGCAAAAAATATCTTTGGTGGGCGCATATCATTTTCACCCTCGCTCTGTTCACCTTCGAACTCGCGCTGGCCATCCCCGTCATCAGCCTGCTGCTGATATGGCTTATCGGCGGCAAATCCGCCGAGGTCAAAAAACGCCTGATCGCCTTGTCCGGCCCGCAATGGGCGCTGACCGGACTTTATTTTCTGCTCAATAAAATCGTGCTGGGCGCCTGGGTGGGCCACTACGGTGAATCGGTGCATTTGCGGTTTCCTTTGCAGGAAATGGCCGCCAATTTCTGGCGCTACACGGCCAAACTCGGCTTGTTCGGACGGTATTTAGACTTGCCCGTCAAGCAGGCCGTTTTTGGGAAATTAGATCAACCCGCCTGGATCATCGCGCTCAGTGTGGCGCTGGCCGGGGGCTTGCTGTGGCAGGCCTTGCGCGGGCGAGGTAGCCAAAAGGGCCGTTTGTCCGTTTTTATGATCCTGTCTTATGTGGCTGTCCTGCTTCCGATCCTCAATCTCTATTTCAACAACCTCATGCGCATTGACGGCGACCGCTACGCCTATGTGCCTTCGCTGTTCTTTTTCGCTTTTGCCGCCATAGCGGTTTTTTCCCTGCACAGGGTATTGGCCGGTGTTTTTTTGGTCGTGTTTATTGGCTTCTCCGTTCGTTTTTTGATCAAAACAAATGAGCGCTGGGAACAAAGCGCTCAACTGTACTACAGCCTGCTTGACGACTATCGCTGGCAGGACAAAGAGCATGTGTTTCTGCTCAACCTGCCCGACAACTACCAAGGCGCGCCCATGTTTCGCGATCATTCGCTGAGCAATCGGGCGCTCGCCGACGCCTTGCATTACATGGGCGGAAAAACGCCTGCCGGAACCATTTACGAGGTGGCGCAGTACAACCTTGCCGCGCCGGAAGACGGTGTGAGCGTACAATCGGATTCCGTCGGCGTACTGACGGTGCAGTTTCTCCAAAGCGGCAACTGGTGGTGGCGCGGCGGCATCGGGGCAACGGCTTACGCCAAACCCGCCTATCGCTTTGAACCCGGCGACGGACGATACCGGCTCTATTTGGATGCCATCCCGCCCGGCGCGATTTTCATTATACAAAAAGGCAGCCGCTGGGAAGAAGTGGAGGTAGCGCCGCTGTTGCAAAAAGACGTACCTTTCTCTGCTCAATAAAAACAGATAAAACCATGCACAACAAAAAGGAAGAGATTTTAGAAAAGCAAAAAAAGTACCTCTGGCCCAATCACTTGCTCTATTACACGGAGCCGCTGCCCTTAGACTACGGCGACGGCATGTATGTATGGGATGTGGAAGGTAAAAAGTACCTCGACTTTTTCGGCGGCATTCTCACCACAAGCGTGGGCCACAACCGCCCCGAAGTAATAGATGCGGTAAAAGCGCAGGCGGAAAAACTCATCCACTCTTCTACCCTGTATCCCAATGAAGCGCATGTGAATCTGGCTGAAAAAATGGCCGAAATAGCGCCCGGCCGGTTACAGGTGTCGTACTTCACGCCGTCGGGCACGGATGCCGATGAAACGGCGGTATTTCTGGCACAGACCTACACCGGCCGGCAGGAAATCGTAGCGCTCCGGCACGGCTACAGCGGTCGCTCGGCCATCGGCATGGCACTCACCGCGCAGGCGCCCTGGCGCATCGGCGGCACGCACATTGCCGGTATCAAACACGCGCTCAACCCCTACTGCTACCGCTGTCCGCTCAAAATGACTTATCCCGGCTGCGGCGTGGCTTGCGCCCAGGATGTGGAAGACACGATCAAAACCACTACCTCCGGCAAAATTGCCGCGTTCATTGCCGAGCCTATTCAAGGCGTAGGGGGCTTCATCACGCCGCCGCCGGAGTACTTCAAAATCGTGCAGGAAATTGTGCGAAACTTCGGCGGACTGTTCATTGCCGACGAGGTGCAAACCGGTTTTGGGCGCACCGGCGATAAGTGGTTCGGCATTGAACACTGGGATGTGGAACCCGATATTATGACCATGGCCAAAAGCATTGCCAACGGATTTCCTTTAGCCAATACCATTACCCGCCCTGACATAGCGGAGAGCACCCGCCATGCCGGCCTCACCATCAGTACCTTCGGAGGCAATCCCGTGTCGTGCGCCGCATCATCGGCCGCCATCGGCGTGTTGGAAAAAGAAGCCGATCCGCAGCATGTGGCCCGCGTGGGCAAAATATTGCGCAACGGGTTGGAACGCCTGCAGGAACAATACGCGGTCATCGGCGATGTACGCGGTATGGGGCTGATGCAGGGCTTAGAATTGGTAAAAGACCGGCAAAGCAAAGAGCCCTCACCCGATGCTACCAAACAACTGTTTGAAGCTACCCGCGAACTGGGCCTGCTCATCGGAAAAGGCGGCCTGTACGGCAATGTCATCCGCATATCTCCGCCGATGACGGCGCGCGAGGATGATGTTCATCTGGCGTTGGAGCTGTTGGGGAAGGCATTTGGGAGGATGGGGTAGGGGTGGCCAGGGCCGACGCATCAAAATCGGGAATGACCTCGGAGAGGTCAAATGTTTGTAGAAAAAGGTCATTTATACCAATTGGGACGACCTCGGAGAGGTCGAACATTGGCTTGTCATATAATGTGCGACCTCTCCGAGGTCATCATAACGTGAAAAAACGCTTGTTTCTACAAAGATACGACCTCTCCGAGGTCGCCGTTTCATTTGATGCGTTTGCCTTGGGGGCATGCTGCCGGAGATGGTTCAATCATTCAGCAGTTAAAACCTTCATGCTTTCTTCTCCAAATTGGCTAACGATACGCACCGCTATCTTTTGTCCTTTCTTTTTCACTTCTATCGGGTGAGAAATGTGCCCGTACAAACGGTCAAAGGCTTCATCGTCAATTTCTATTTTCAGGGTTTTCTCTACTTTCTTTTTGGTGCTGTCTTTGGCCAGACTATCCAAACCTTTACGCCACTTAGCAAAGGCATCTTTGTCGCCACCGCAGAAGAAAACTTGTTTTACCACAAAGTTGCTGCCGTCATAATCATCGTCCACCATCCAATAGGCAATGTCGTGTACGTTGCGTGGTTTTACTTCGTCTTTGATGGGGTCGTAAATGTCCAAGCCTTTGATTTCTATTTCAACTTGCTTGCCTTCGGCTCCGCTCAGGCTGCGCAATGAAATATCGGGTTCGCCAATGGTTACAAAACTTGCGGCTGACTTGGCGGGTTTCTTTTTCAATCCTTCTTGCAACAAGTCATCGTGTATGCGGACTTTGGTTACTTCAAAATTGCCCATACTGGTGGTATGGCTGCCGCCTTCAATATCGCTCTCAAAACTGAAACCGAGAATGATCAACCAATTGGCATCTCCTTTTTGGCGACATTCTTTGATGGCATCGCTCACCAATTTCTTGCTCACAGTGCCAAATTTGGGCCCGATGTGGAAATAGGCTTTTTCTTCTCCTTTTTCGGTTACATAAAAACCTTCTGCGTGCAGGGCTTCTCCTGCCAACAACTCCACCGAACGGAATACCACCATTTCATCTTTTCTGCCGTTTTTGATGCCTGCGCTCAGTAAATGCTGCTTGATGACTTCTTCAAAGGCGCCCTCTGCTTCGTTTACCCGCACTTCATCGTCCAATGCTTCGGGACTGATGGGGTCAAAGTTTTGCAGGGTCTCCACGGTGAAAGGGCCACTTACCCGCAATAGTTTTTTATCTATTTCGGGTTGGTCGTATAAAGTTTCCGTAGCAGGTGGTTCATCGTTTGCCAAACTTTTAAGGGTTATGTGCGGAACGGTTTTGTATTTAAAGCCTTGGCGGATATCACTGCCTTGCTCATCATACAAATTATAATACGGAAACACCGCCGTCATTAAACGCTGCTTGGCAATGTTCAAGGCAATTCTACTGGTGTCAATGGTTATCCAGCGGCGGCCCCATTGCTCGGCTACAAAGGCGGTGGTGCCGCTGCCGCAGGTGGGGTCGAGGACCAAATCACCTGGGTCGGTGGTCATTAGGAGGCAGCGTTGGACAATTGATGTGCCTGTTTGAACAACATAGACCTTGCCATCGCTTCTACTTTGTACAGCCCCACCTATTTCTAACCAACTATTAGTTATTGGCTGATATGGGAAATCATTGAAATACCGAACATAACGAAGGCGTTTTCCCATAATAGCAAGGCGATTAAGATTCTTAAGCCGTTCCATTCCTTTAGGGTAATTTGCAGTCCAATGTCGTCCCTTTGGTGGTGTATATTCATTTCCATTGAATTCAAAAGGTGTATCTCCTAACGAGCCTTGACTGTCAATTGCTCCGAGTGAAAATATTTTACTTTTTTCGGGAATCGGTAATATCCCCTTTTTTTCATCAATGGTTAATGATCTTCGTGTACCATCCAATAATTCAATCTGATCATAGCGTGAATTCTCATCTTCAAATAAAGATGATTTTTCTAAGAACACCTGTCTATATTTTAATCTTTCATAATTATTAGCATACCAAATTATATAATCTCCATTCCTACTTATATATTTTGATGTTAATCCGCTCGTGGAAGCATAAGTTATCAAACTCACAAAATTCTCACTCCCAAAAACCTCATCCATCACACTTCTTACCAAATGCACATTTTCATCGCCAATTTGCACAAAGCAACTACCACTTTCAGTCAGTAACTCTTTGGCTATCAAAAGCCTATCTCGCAAATACGATAAATAGGAATGAATACCCAATTCCCAAGTATCTCGGAACGCCTTTATTTGTTCAGGTTCTCCTGTTAGTGCTTCATCGTTCCCATCTTTTACATCACGATTGTTTAGTTTTATCTGCCAATTCCCCCCATACTTAATTCCATATGGTGGATCAAAGTATATCATTTGAACTTGTCCTGCCATTCCTTCCCGCTCTAACAAACTTGCCATTACTAAATGGCTGTCGCCTTGTATCAGTCGGTTTGTCCATCCATCCTGGTGGTGGTAGTATTCGCTTACTTTTTCGAGTTCGTCTTTTTCGAGGGCATTGCCAAAGAGTTCGTTCACGCTGAATAAATCGAGCTGCTGAGACGCAGCATGCTGCGTCTGTACGGTTTTGTAGAGGTTTTTTATCAGCGTTTCGGGGGCAATGTGTTCGTGGCGGTAGAGGCTGCGTATGTCCACGCGCAGGAGGTCGTCGCGGTCGTCGTTGCCGTATTTGTTGAGCCAAAATAGTTCGGGGTCTTGGCCGCGGTGTACTACCGGGTTTTTGGGTAGTTCCAAAACCTTTTTGCCGTCTTGCACTTTGGCATTGGCATCTTCATAGCCCGCTTCTTCCTTGCTGGGTATGTGCGGTCGGGTGTTGCCCGTATGTTTGATGGATTCTACTTTCTTGGCCATGGCTTATTTCTTTTTTTTCTTTTGTTTGGCGTCCTTCAAAATTTTCTTTTCGTCTCCGTCCAATTGGCGTTGCAGTTTCTTCACATCTTCTGCTTTGGGCAGGTTTTCGGGGATGATGCCCCTTTTGTTCAGCATATCCCTCACTGCTGAATTGTTGTCAATGTGTTCTTTTTCAATTTTGCTTTGTCCGCTTAAATCTTTGCTCTGCACATTTAAGCCTGTCATTTCAGCAGCCAAATCTTTTGCTTTGATACTTATGGTGGGCAAAAAATCAGCTACAGGACGATTATCGGGAACACCCATTTTCTTTTTGAGCATTTGGGTGTTCAGTCTGAAAAGTGCTTGGTCGCCTTTAGAACGAATGATGGCAAACCCCTGACTGTCAACACCTCTTTCATAGAGAATGCCTGAAAGTTGTTTTTCTGTTTGGCTTAGTTTTTCTCTGGCAATTACTCTTTCATTTGCCAAGAGTCTTTGCTCTACCAACTCTGCTCTTCGGGTTTGCACTGCAAAGTAGTTTTGGGCAAAAGAGATTTCTTCTTTTCGGCTGTCACCGTTTTGAGCTACGAGGTAGCAAGCATAGCGAGTTAGCAGAATATCGTCAACTGGCTTTTCTGCACCTGAGCCAATTGGAACCATCTTCCTGACGTCAGGAAAATGGTTGGCAACATCTTCGCCGGCATTAGTGCAGGCTGCCTTTGCTTTGTCAATGACCTTTTCAAAGTTTTCCCATTTGTTGTAGCCCAAGAGTTTTTGCAGTTCTCGGGCGCTCCAACACTCTATACCTTCCAATTCGGCTGCTGCCGCTTCAAATTGGGCGAACAGGTTCTTTATTTCTTCTGATTTCATATACTCTGGATTTTTTCAATCAGTTGATTCTTGATGTTTCGGATGTCGTTGGCCACTTCAATAAAATGCCATTCGGGATAATCGTATTTATCTTTCAAGGCATTTACGGCAGGTATCCAACGGTTTTCCACAAACCATTTTTTCTCGGCTTTGTCTTTGCTCATTCCGCTAATTTCTATCATCAGATTTTTGATAGTGCCGTCTTTGCTTTTCACTCGTGCAATGAAATCGGTAAAATACTGTTTTTCTTTGCCGTCTTTGGTGTATGGTATGGCAAAGCCAAGAAACTGATTTTTTACATAGCATTCTACCGTTTCAATTTCTTCTAAGGTTTTGGCACAAATGCCTTCCCAATCGCTGTCCATTACCACATAGTTGATGTGGCTTTTGCTGGTTTTATAGACGTCTTTTACGGTGTTGCCATTTACATATTTGGTGCTGCTGAACTTGTTGTAATAGTTGAACACAGGCCGAATGTATTCGGTGGTGTTGTGCTGCGGATTGATGCCACGGGTGATGTGGTCAACCATTTTCTTGGGGTCTTCAAAGTAAAGCAGTCGTTTAAAACGTTGGTCAGGAATATTCAACAACAATACTTTGGTGTTGTACCATTCTTCCACAATACTTTTCAGTTTATTGAATTTTTGGAAACATGGGTTTCCTTCTTCATCGCTGAAATGGTATTTGATCAATTCTTTGGTGATTAAGAAAATCAGTTCCTGGTCACGTTTTTCCAAAACGCCTTTTACTTCCAACTTTTCTTCCGATGCAGAGATAGGACTGGTCATAATGGTTTCGGTCGGAAACTTAGAACCATCAATTTCGTAGTTTTCGAGGTTGCTGAAATCGTGTTTTATTTCACCGTCCAAATTCTCTAACCGATAACCCACCACATTCGGAAAATCAATTTCCATGGCAGCTTGCCGGTTGGGTACGGGGGCAATATGCGTCAGGTCAACGGGCTGCGGCGGTGGTTCGGTTTTCCCACCTTTAAACATTTTGAACGGAACGCCAATGATGTGGGCATATTCAGGCGGAAATTTTTCTATAACAATTTTGCGTTTGTCGTTGGTTGGGTTTCCTTCTTTATCGTAGCCCTGCAAAAAGTAATTCCTTCTTCGCAAAGCTCTGCCGGCTACCTGCTCGCAAAGCAATTGAGAACCAAATGCGCGCAAGCCCATAATATGCGTTACGGTGTTGGCATCCCAACCCTCGGTAAGCATAGAAACTGAAACCACACAACGAATGTAAGAACCGAGTTTGCCTTGCTGCCCAACAGTGTTTACCACTTCGCGCAAAATTTCAGCATCAGAAATTTTCTCGATGCTGCCTTGTCCGTGCATTCGGGCATAATCTTTTTTAAACTCTTCAATTTCGGAAGCAAATATCTTTTTGAAATCGTCATTGATTTGTTCGCCATTTTCCAACGCATCGCTGTCAATGAGCAATGTCGGCGGTCGTTTCAATGGTTTATTGGTGACGGGGTCGTAATTGCTAAACAAGTCTTTTGCCCCTTGCACAGTTACGGTATTGCCTTCTGCATCCACATATTCGTAACCTGCAATGTATTTATAGACTTCTTTTGAAACACCTGTGTTGTTACAAACCGCAATAAAAACTGGTGGAGCAGAAAAGATATTTGCCTTTTCTTCTTTGTGTTTTCTGATGCCGTTGTAATACTCTGCATAGTGATTGTAAAATTGGTCTAAGGCGCCTTTCACCAAAGAAGGCAGTCGGGGTGGCAATTCAACAAACTTGTTTCCTTCTGCTGCTGCATCTTTCTTTTGGGTTCGTTGCCCTTTTTTGGGCAATTCGTCTTTTACATGGTCGTACAAGTTACGCAACACGGGCATTGTCAATTCTTGTGTGTTGTCGCTTTCGGGTAAGAAAGGAATTTTCACCAATCCGCTTTCGATGGCTTCAATCAATCCAAAGTCAGAAACTACCCAAGGAAACAAACTGTAAGGTGTGTAACCTGAGCCAGTTAAATAGTATGGTGTTGCAGAAAGGTCGTAAACCGATTGCAGTTTGAACTTTTTAGCAATTTCACGCAATCCGCTAAACCACACGGCTGCTCTTGCGTTTTCGTCTGCTTCTTCGTTGTCGGTGGTTTTGCTTTTTGATTTTGGCAAGTAGCAGTGGTGGGCTTCGTCATTCAGAATCAGCAGCCTACTACCTGCTTTGAATTTCCCAAGTGTTCGTTTCACCACTTGCGAAAAGTCTTCTTTGTTGTCTGTGTCAATTTTTTTTCCTTGCAAATCTACTTTTCCGTCAAAAGGGCTTCGTTTGTTGCCTTGCAGGATTTTAGGTTCAAACGTGTGATAGTTGGTAATTACCAATCTGGCGTTCAGATTTTCCAGGCGGTGTTCCATACTGGCAGGAATCAACCCCCGAACACGGTAATAATCTTCAATGTCTTTCGGATTTTTGTTTTTGGTATCCACAAACAAAACACCCAATCTGCTTTTGATGGTGATGCCAGGAGCAACAATCAGGAAATAGTCTGCAAAACGAGTATCGTTTCTGTATTCTTGTCTGTTGAAATAATGGTAACAAATCAAACAAGCCATTACAACGGTCTTTCCCGAACCTGTTGCCATTTTGAAAGCAATTCTCGGAAGTTGGTCGGCAGGGTCGTTACTTACAGTTTGTTGTCCGTTGCGAAGCAAGTTTAAAATGTGTTGTCCTGCGTTTGATTTTTCGGCAACCTCATTCAGCCAGATAGCTGTTTCAACAGCTTCTTGCTGGGCAAAGAATAGTTTTTTAACTGCGTGTCTTTCGGGGTTATCAAACCAAAAAGTCAAAAGTGCTTTAGAAATTCTTGTTGTGTTGGGGTATTTGGCCACCCGCCATTGTCCAACTTCTTTTCTGCACAGGTTGATGATGTGGGTGAGATATTCTCCTGCATCTTCGTTCCATTCAAAGACTTCTTTTTGTCCTGTTTGTCTTGTTGGAATAACAGCCGAATCTGCTTTAAATATTCTTCGTCCTTTGCGAATATCTGTATAGTCTAAGCTGCCTTCACTGTCTGTATTGTAATGCAGTAGCGGCTCTACATAAGGACTATTTAATATTGGATTGTCTGCACTCATATTATTGTTGAATGTCTTATTGAAACTTATATAGTCTGTCCGTGGAGCGGCAAAAGAATGTGCGGTTGGACGTTGGGGGTTCTCCGCACGGCGTTCCAAAATTCTTTTCCGTGGGCAAATATAATCCCGGCGGGCAATAGTAGCAACTCTTTTTGTGAAAAACGCCCGGCGAAGAAAAACGCGATTAAACCTCCTTCGTCGGTTTAGCTTCGCTGCGATCACATTGCCCAAATCTCCCCGTTTCATCGAAGCGGTTTTCCATTTGGTCATAAAAATGTCATTTTCGGGAGGCGCGCGCCTCACCTTTGCCCCATCACCATTTGACTGTTAAATATGAAAACATCCTTACGCGGGCTGTTCAGTACAGCCTTTGTGTTGCTTGCAGCACAATTCCTCAGCGCCCAAAACGGCGTTAGTCTCATCACCGGTCAGGTTTTTGACGCAGACGGCAAACCACTCGAGTACGCCTCCATCTTGCTGCAACGCTCGGCCGATTCTACACTTGCCAAGCTCGAATACACCGATCCCGACGGCAGTTTTCGCATAGCTGCCGTCGCAGCGGGCGAGTACTTCATCGGCGTGAGTTATGTGGGCCTGCCCGATTATCGCACCGAGCCGTTTACCCTTGCGGAAGGCGAGCAACTGCGCTTTCCCGATATTCGCTATGCGGGCAGCACGGTGGAAATGAAAGAAGTAACGGTAACGGCACAGCGTCCCATCCTGGAGGTTCACGCCGACAAGATGGTATTCAATGTGCAAAACACCATCAACGCTTCGGGTAGTAATGGCCTGGAGCTGTTGCGCAAAGCGCCCGGCGTGGTTATTGACAACAATGACAACATCACCATGCTGGGCCGGGCGGGCGTGCAGATTTACATAGACGGAAAGCCCTCGCCGCTGCGGGGTACCGATCTGGCGGAGTTTCTCAAAGCGCTACAGGCCGATGAAATTGATGCCATTGAATTGATTACCAACCCTTCCGCCCGCTTTGATGCCGCCGGAAATGCCGGTATTATCAACATCCGTCTCAAGAAGGATAAACGCCTCGGCAGCAACGGGAGCGCCAATCTGGGGTACTCCGTCGGCATTCTCTCCAACTATTCGGGCGGGGTGTCGGGCAATTACCGCAACAAAACCGTGAATACATTCGGTAGCTACAATTTCAATGCCGGCAACTGGCTCAATTTTATGGATTTGTACCGCAATCAATTGGGCCTCACCTTCGACCAGACCTCTGTGAACGGCGGTACCAACCTGAACCACAACTTCAAAGCCGGCGCCGACTTTTTTCTTAACAAAAAGCACACCGTGGGCTTTCTCGTCAACGGGTACATGGGCGATTTCAACATGCGGGCCAATAGTCGCGCCCTCATCGGCGCCGTTGACCAACCATTTTTAGACAGCATACTCGTGGCCTCCAGCCGCAACGACGGTCAGCGACACAACATGAATTTCAACGTCAATTACCGCTTCGATAACGGAAAGGAAACTATCTGGAATTTGGATGCCGACTACGGTATGTTTCGCAATGTAGGCGTAGAAGAGCAGCCCAACCGCTATTGGGATCCTACCGAGCAAATCTTATTGTCGGAGCGCATCTATGCCAACGACACGCCTACCGACATCAATATCACGACTTTTAAAATAGACCACGAGCGGCCCTTCCTCAGCGGCAAACTCAGTGCCGGTGTAAAATCGGCCATCGTAGCCACCGATAATACCTTTGATTTTTTCAATGTGATAGATGGCGAAAAAGAGCTGAATACCGACTTGAGCAATCAGTTCGATTACACAGAAAATGTAAATGCGGCTTACGTCAATTTCCAGCGGCAGTTTAAGAAGTTTGGGTTTTCAGCCGGCTTGCGTGCCGAACAAACCAATTCCAAAGGCATCCTCACGGCTTTCCGCCCGGTGGACAATGCCGAGGTGACGCGCAGCTATCTCGACTTCTTTCCCTCCGGCGGCCTCACTTATGCCCTGAGCCAGAAGCACAACCTGCAACTCAGCTACAGCCGCCGCATCAACCGGCCTTCGTATCAGGACCTCAACCCCTTTCAGGGGCGCTTGGACGAACTGACCTACGAGCAGGGCAACCCCTTCCTCCGGCCGGAGTATGCCAACAGCCTCAAACTCACGCACACGTTCAACTACCGCTTCAACACCAGCCTGAGCTACAGCCACACCCGCGATCAGATCACCCGGATAGTGGATACTGCCGGCGTTACGGGAAGCTACATCACCTGGCTCAACCTGGCCGACCAATATGCCTACAGCCTCGCGTTCAGCGCGCCGATACAAATTCGCCCCTGGTGGAGCAGCTTTACCAACCTCACCGGCTCTTTGCTTCAAAACCAGGCAGATTACGGCGGCGACAAAATCGTTGACCTGAGCGCGGCGACTTTCAACATCTATTCGCAGCATACCTTCCAGTTGCCGAAAGCCTTCTCTTTAGAAATTTCGGGTTGGTACAATGCACCTTCGCTTTGGGGCGGTACTTTTGAAATGGGTGAAATGTGGAGCGTTGATGCCGGCATTCAGAAAAAGTTGTTCAACAACAAGGCCAACTTTCGCATCGCTGTGAGCGATATTTTCCTCACCAACCGCTGGCAGGGGGTAAGCCGGTTCGGCGTGCTCGATATGCGCGTGGGCGGCGGATGGGACAGCCGTCGTTTTCGCACCAGCCTGACCTACAACTTCGGCAACACGGAGGTGAAAGCCGCCCGTCGCCGTTCTACAGGGTTGGAGGACGAGCAAAAGCGAATTAAGTCCGGAGAGTAATGAATAGCTTCGACCACGTCGCGGCGTGGTCGAAGCTAAAACTCAACCCTTCTCCTTCACCAGATAGATAAAGGCGGGAAAGTGATCGCTGTAGCCGCCGATGTAAGTGCTGCCGGAGTAGCTGCGATGCGGATAGCCCTTGAACCGGCCGGTATCCTGGGTGAGGTAAGGCGGATTAAAAATTCTGGCCTGATAATATTGGTAGCCACCCTGCGTCGGATTGATCAGGTTGTGCGAAATGATGATCTGATCGAAGAGATTCCAGGTATCCTGATAGGCGAGCGTGCCGATGCCGCGTTTGTAGTAATCGTAGAACGGATTGAACAGCCCCCCGGGCCGCGTTTCTTCCTTCGTGCGCTTGGCGTTTAACACACTTCTCACACTGGGACTGACGGGGTCGTCGTTGAGGTCGCCCATGATGATGATTCGGGCATTGGGGTCGGCTAAGGCAATGGAGTCGGCAATGTTTTTGCAGGTAAGCGCGGCCGCATTGCGCAGCGGGCGAGTGGCCGCTTCTCCGCCCCGCCGGGAGGGCCAGTGATTGACTAGAATATGCAACGGGTCGCCGTCGAGAATGCCGCTGACCAACAAAATATCGCGGGTGCGGGTGGGTTTTCCTTCACTGTCGTAGATGACCATAGGAACCGGGCGCGAGCCGGTGACGGTGTAGTACTTGGCCTGATAGAGCAACGCCACATCAATGCCTCTGTAGTCGGGTGAATCATAGTGGACGATCTGGTAATTGCGATCTTTGATTTGCTCCTGTCGCACGAGGTCTTCCAATACATCGCGGTTTTCAACTTCGGCCACACCGAGTATGGCCAGACCATCGGGCGTGAGTTCGGTACCCACTTCGGCGATGACTTTTGCCATGTTATTTTGTTTTTCTATATATACGGCGGTGTTGTAGCGGTAAGAACCGGTAGGCAGAAAGTCTTCGTCGTTAATGAGGGGGTTGTTGATGGTGTCAAACAGATTTTCTAAGTTGTAAAACCCGATGGCAGCGATTTTGTATTGTTTGGGTTGGGCAAGAGCGATGAGCGGCAACAAAAAAAGCGCAAGCGTGACAACAGAATTCTTCATTTGATACAAATTTTCCGCAAACTAACGAACAAGCCCGCAGAAAGTACTTTACCAAATGGTTAAATTTTATGGAGGCGTGAATTTGCGAAGGCTTGCGGTTATAAGATTCCTTTGTTTTTCAAGTGTGCGCCTACGTTAAAAACGATGCCGTCCAGTATTTCTACCTCGCGATCCCAATCGAACAGAATCCAGTCTTTGCCCGCCTCGGCGACCATGACCATTTGCGAAAGTGAAAAAATCCAAATGATTTTTTCTACTCCGCTTTCGAGCAGTTTCCGGGTGCGGAATTGAATGATCTCGTCCTGGGTGAGGTCTTCGCTTTCCACATCCACATCTATTTCGATGACGATTTTGGGCGGTACCTTGGTGTAGTGGCGGTTGATTTGTTCCGGGGTGAGGATTTTCTTTTCAAAAATGGCAAGGTCGAGACCGGCGCGTTTTTTTTGCGGGGTGAGATTCCCGACTTCGCCGCCGAGCAGTTCATATATATCTTCATCCAAATGTTTGATGAGTATCTTAAACATGAAGGTCAGAATAAATGAATGCAATCCACTGGAGGGCATGATGTCTTCTAGTTTTTTATTCCCTTTCATAACTTCCTTATAGCCTTTGTAATAGAGCTTGACGCCGTCAAATTCCTCTTTGACTAAATATTCGGGAACCTTCTTTTTGGAAGCTGTTTTTTTGACGGTCATGGCTTCGCTTTCCATAATGAGTATTGTTTAATCGTACAAAAATAGACAAAAAAGGCAAGCCTGCAAAAAACGGTCTTATTCGCCGCCCCCCTCCGTGGCAGGTAGCGCCGGCGGCCGTATGCCCGGCAGATATACAGCGCCCTGTACCGGCCTTACGGCAAACGTATCGGCGCGGCGGCTCTTCAGGTACAGGTCTAAGGAGAGATTGTAGGGTTGCAGGTCGTTGTCGTTGATGCGATCCAGCGGCCAGGTTTCTACAGATTCCACGGTGATGAAAAAGCGGCGACGACCGCCGTCGGCCTGCACATCGGCCAGCCGCACGGGCATGTCCATGTCGGCATTGCGAATGCTGAGCTTTTCAATGTAGGGCGCCACGTTGAAATCCACCGGATTGTCGGCATCTTCCACTTCTACCTCAAAGGTCCATTGCAGCGAAAACTGCCGGTTTTCTTTTTTGCCGATGTTGAACTCGCCGCGGCCCGCTTTGGCGAGCGGATGAATGCTGGTGGGCGTTTCGGCTTCCACTTGTATGCGAATGTACTCGCCGCCCACGGGGTTGCGGCTGCGAATGGTATAGTGTAGTTGTGCCACACCCGATCGCTGATTTTGGTAGGGGTTGAAATAACTGCGAGCCGGCTTCCCGCTGAGCGCAAAACGGCATCCGGAACTTTCCCCTTTGGAGAAAAAACCGACTTCCAGAGCCGGTGTACCGTCGAAGCTGCCGCTTGCCACGGTTTCTAATTCCCAAAAATAAGCGGTCATTTCTTCCGGCACGCCGGGCAATTCCACCACATGTTGAAAACTCACTCCCTCCACCAATGCCGGACTGCTGTTGCCCAAGTAGGCCAGCGGCCGGATGCTCTCAAAATAACGGCGGATTTCTGCGGGTGTGGGAAGCGGCGCAAACAGGCTTTCGCGGCGATAGGCGGCATCAAAATCGGCATAGAGGATGGTTTGCCAGTCCGTTCCCGAAAAGGAACTTTGTTTGGAAGCGCCCACGCCGAAAGCTGCTTTGAGCCGTACCGGCAGTGGTCCGCTGAGGTTGAAAGCGCCTTCCGATTCGATGCGCGCGTTTTCCTCGGCGGTGGATACATGCCGGATCATCACGCCCTGGAACTCGCGCAGATAATACGCCCGGCCGATGTATTCGGGGTGGTCTTTGTAAAATTGCCACAGCTTCATCATAGCTTCGGCGGTGCGGCGATCATTGGCCTCTAAGGCTACGCGCAGGGGCGATACAAAGGAACCGGAAATGGCCATGACGGAAGATTCGCGGCGGCTGTCGGTGTCTAACGCCGCTTTGAAGGAAGCATAGGGCGGCTCAATGCCCGCATCCAAAGAGGCTTTGAGATAGCCGCCGCAAGTTTTGGTGAGCACAAAGGCATCGAAGTTTTCGTCGGGATGGATGGCAAAAGGTTGCGGCATACCCTCGAGTCGGAACACCCTCGACGGAGAGAAGCGCAGGCTGGAGAAAGGCATGCTGCGCTCCTGATCGTGAAAGATGTAAAACAGCAGCCCGCCGCCGGCAATATCGGCCGTTTCTACCGGGGTGCGCAAGCTGCGGCGTCCCAGAAACCGCGATGCATCGGGCGGCACAAAATCGCGGCCTTCTTCTTTTATTTTGAATCCGCAAAATTCGGCGTGGCGCTTGAAGGTTTGTTGCAGGGCATACCCCAGCGAGCTGCGCCCGTGAATGCGTTGGGGCGGCCAGTTGTCTTCTCTGTATTTTTCTAATTTGTTGAATGCCTTGTCGGTGGATTGCGCGAAGCTAATCAGCGGCATGATCCACAGCACAGCCGCCGATAGTAAAACCCATAATTTATTCATAGGAAAGCGAATGATTTTGCGCCCGGTAAACGCCGTTGCACCGGGCAGGTAGTATTTTGAATGAAACGTTTTTTCCATAACGCCGGGAGGGCAGGAAGGTTACAGGCGGGAAAAAACAGGAAGAGGAAATGTTAAGGTAGTTGTATCGCTAAGCGATGCGCTTTATTTTTGTACTCCACCCACAATCCTCGTGTGCTCAAGACCCTTTTAATCAAAACTAAAAATTCAGTTTTATGCCTTTCCCCCTACTTCAACTGTACCTATCCGTTTGTTGCCTCCTGATCCCGGTTTTTCTCTCTGCTCAAGTAAATGTGCTGCAATACGCCGCCATCACAATTCCGCCCGATCTGAAAGAAAACGCGCATCAGGTGGTGCGGTTAGAACGCCTGGAGTTTCGCATTAAGGACAACAAAGAAGGCACGCTTTACCACAAAAAAGTAGTGACTTTGCTCAACGCTCATAATAGCGATGACGAATTGGTGCTGGGCTACAACAAAGATACGCGCATCCTCAAAATGCAGGCCAACATATATGATGCCGCAGGTTTCTTAGTGCGCAAAATTGGCGGTAAAGAAAAAGAAATAGAGGATTGGGCGGCAGTAGATGGATTTTCTATATACAACGACGCCCGCATCAAGCGGCTCAAAGTGGCGCATTCCTCTTACCCTTATACCGTGGAATACGAGTACGAAATGTCATTGCGGGGCATTTATTATGCTGTGTTTCCCGACTGGAATATCCAGGGCTATCACAGTGCGGTACAGGATGGCCGTTTTGTGGTGGAATTGCCCGACAATATGAATTTCTTTTTCAAAACGCTCAACACCGATCTCGCGCCCCGTGAAGAAACGCCCAAAGCCGGGCGGAAAAGTTGGGTATGGGAAGTGAAAGACCTGCCGGCCGTAGCGGGAGAGCCGTACAGTCCAAGCCCTTCGTCGGTGCTGCCCCGCGTGATTACTTCGCCCGATGCCTTCCAAATTGATACTTATTCCGGCAGCATGGCCTCCTGGAATCAATTCGGAGCTTTTGTTTACAAACTCTATGAAGGCCGGGATATACTCCCTGCCAAAACAGCGGAAGAGGTGCGGCGTATTGCCGGCGAAGCAACCGGAACAGAGGCAAAGATAGCCGCGCTGTACCGTTATCTTCAAAACAACATGCGCTATGTGAGCGTACAAATGGGCATCGGCGGTTGGCAGCCTTTTGATGCGGTGTATGTAGCGCAAAACAAATACGGCGACTGCAAAGCGCTCACCAATTTTATGAAAGCCGCTCTCAAAGAAGCCGGCATTGAGGCATGGCCGGCGTTCATCAAAAGCGGTCGCCTCGACTATGACATCACCGAAGACTTCATCACGCCGAGGTTCAATCACGTCATTTTGTATGTGCCGGGAGAGGACATCTGGTTGGAATGTACCAGTACCGACTATCCGCCCAACTACATCGGCGCGGGCAATGCCGACCGGAATGTCCTTTTAGTAACCCCGCAGGGCGGAAAGGTGATAAGAACGCCGGCGCTCAACCCCGAACGCAGCACACAGTCAAATCGCACGCGCATTCAGATGCAGCCCGACGGCAGCGCCGCTATTCAGCAAGCTACCCAAAGTACAGGCGAGTTGCATGAGCGCCTCAGGTACATTGTAAAAAACCTCTCTCAGGAGGAAAAGGAGAAGTGGCTGCTCAAAAACAATTCTCTGCCCGCGTTCACGCTCAGCCGCATGGATATGGACGCCGCGAATGAAGAACCGAAAGCCGGACTCAGCTATGAGGCCACTCTTGGACAATTCGGCGCCCGAACGGGTAAACGCTGGTTTGTGCCCCTCAATCCGGTCAACGCCTTCAACGATGTGCCCCCTGCGCTCCACTCGCGGAGACTTCCCATCGCATTTCAGGAATCGTACCTCGAAGCGGACACCATTACAATTGAAATACCGAAGGGCTACGCCTTGGAGAGCTATCCTCGCGAACCCGTCGAAGTACGAAGCGATTTCGGCCGCTATACATTGCATGTAGCCGTAACGGATGCGGGCATTACCGGCTATCGCAGTTTGCGCCTGGAACCCGCCCGGCTCGCTCCGGAAGGCTATGCCGAATTCCGCAATTTTTTTCGCGATGTGGCCAAATACGATGCTGCAAAATTGGTACTCATTCAGAAAGAGTAAAAGTCTAAAATACCTTAAAAACTCCTTATTATGAACCTGTTAATTAAAATTGTTTTCGTCTGCTTTTGTATGCCGATAGCCGCAACGCTTCCGGCACAAGACACAAAAATTGTATGGGGGAAGGTAGCCAATGAGGACCTCCGCATGAAGGTGTATGACATGGATACGGCAGCGGTAGCCGTAGTCCTTTCTGATGTGGGCAAACTTAAATTTGTGATTGGTCAGCGTGGAATTCGGTATGCTTTTGAGCGTCATCGGCGCATCAAGATATTGAAAAGAGCCGGCTTCGAGTATGCCGACATCGCAATTCCGTTTTACAGCAAGGATATCGTAAAGTCATTGAAAGCACAGATTATTCAGCCCACCGGGAAAAAGAATCAATTAGACAAATCCGCTTTTTTTGAAGAAAAGGTAAATGAGGATGTGGTTGTCAAAAAAATTGCATTTCCGGATGTGCAGGAAGGAAGTATAGTTGAGTACAGTTATATTCAGGAATCGGAGAGGGTAGGGCGGCTTCAAGACTGGTATTTTCAGGACGATATTCCGGTTCGCTGGAGCGAGTATTTTTTGGCCATTCCTGAGTGGTATGATTATGCCGTTATCACACAAGGATGCCCGCCGGACATAACCGAGGCCCTGACCGGTACAGAAACTTTCACTTTCGAATTTTTGGTACATAAAAACAGCCATCCGGAAACGGTACAGGTAACTCCCAAAATGAGTTATTATCTGGTGGCCATGAAAGACGTGCCGGCCATGAAAATGGAGTCTTTCATAACGACGCCCGATGATTATCTCGCTCGTATCCGGTTTCAGCTCAGGTCGGTACAAACACCGCGCAAGGCTCTGGAAACTTATATGTCAACCTGGGAAGAACTGGCCGCTGAATTGATGGCGGATAAGGACTTCGGATTGCAGTTTTCTCAAAAGAGCAATTACAAAAAAGCATGGGAGGAGGCCTCCGGGCTTCTCACAGGCGCTGTATCTAACGACGAAAAAGCAGACCGCCTTTACACCTTTTTGGCCCGTTCAATGACCCAAATGGATGAGTACGGTATTCATTGCCGCAATTCTTTGGATAAATGTTTTGAACAAAAAAAAGGCTCTCCCTCCGAAATCAACCTATTGTTGTTGGCCTTGTTGAAGGAGGCCGGCATGCAGGCGTATCCATTATTGGTCAGTACGCGCAGCCATGGCCGAATGTTGGGTGAGTACCCATTTCTCGACCAGTTCAACCACGTTATGGTGATGGTTGAGTTGGACAAAGGGCCTAAAATCTATGATGTGGGCAGCATTGCGCGCCCGGCAGGGTATCCGCGAATAAATGCGCTCAACGGCATGGCCTGGCTCCTGAAACCCGACAAGCCGGAGTGGTTGGAGGTGAACCCGCCGGCCGGCAACAGCACGATCTTGCTGAAAGGCACGCTCGCTGAAAACGGAGCGCTCAGCGCTGCCATTCGCTACAAATATGAAGGTTACGACGCGATAGGACACAGGGAGGAACTCCAGGCAACCGCCCCGAAAACGTATTGGCAGAGGATTATTTCACAGGCCGATTCGGAAGCTGTTGTTGAATCGTTGGACATGGAAAACGCTGAGGCAAATGCTACTCCTTTGGCGGTTCAAATGGCGTGCGTGTTTCCCTCGGCGGCGAGCATCAGCGGCGAGTTTATTTATCTTACCCCGGTTTTGCTTCCTGAATTCCGGGAAAACCCTTTCAAACTGGATGAACGCACTTACCCCGTTGAAATACCATACCCCTTTAGTGAGCAATTCATACTGCAATTGGATGTCCCCAAGGGGTATGGCATAGAGGAACTTCCTGAAAGCCTCCATTTGAGTTTACCGGAGAAAGGAGGGAGTTTTCAATACACCGTCAATGCAACGAACGATGTGGTGACGGTCAGCTACAAACTCCGCATTGACCAGTTGGTATTTGAACCGGATGAATATGCCGGGCTGAAAGAGTTTTTTGACCGAATCATGTCCAAGCAGGCGGAGCAGGTGGTGTTGAAAAGAGCCGGTTAAATCACTTCACCGTTCCGATAACCCTGAATTCCGTGCGTCGGTTGAGTTGGTGCTCGGCTTCCGGGCAGGTAACGCCATCCACACAGCGGTTTACGGGCCGCGATTTACCGTATCCTTTGGCAATCAGCCGCTTACTTTCAATGCCGCGCTCAATGAGCCACCGAACGACGATGTCTGCCCGTTTTTGAGAAAGTTTTTGGTTGAAACCCTTGTCCCCGCGCGTATCGGTGTGCGAACTGATTTCCAAAACGATGCCGGGGTTGTCTTCCAGCAGTTTTTGCAGGCGCGTCATTTCGGGCAGTGCGTCTTCCCGGATGTCAGAGCTGTACCGGTCGTAATAAATCTGTAAGAGGTACGGAACGGTCTTGTCGCCGGCCGTAGCGGTGCCGGAAGCAAAAACGCCTTTGACCGGCGCATGAAGCGGTCGTTGTGTATTGGAGGCGCTGATCCAAAAGGGCTGCAATAATATCTCTAAGCGGAAGAGCGTAACGGCGCCCTCGGCGCATATCTGCTCGTCTAAGGTTTGGGCGAAATAATCGCCTTTTTCCACTTTGAATTTGTAGCACTTGCCTTTGGGGAGCGTGGTTGCAAACTGGCCATTCTGGTCGGAAACCAATGCCTGCGCCAATGCTCCCGATGCATCAAAGATGTGTATGGCGGCGCCGGACAACGGCGCCCCTTTGTCCTCGTCGAGCACGCGCCCGGTGAGTTCATAAATTTTTTCGGCCGCAAGCCGGATGGGGTAGGGGGTCGAAAAATCAAGACCGGTCTCCGTGTCGCAAATTTTCAGCGTTTGCGAATCGTAACCGGGAGCGCTTGCTGTTACGGTACAACAATCGTTTACCGGAAAGCGCAATCCGGGTTTGCCGTCCGTCCGGTTGCAGGCGCTTTCCACCGCGGCGTTTTCGAGCGGGTTGCCGGTTGCGGCATCCTGAATGGAAAAATTGAGCGTGCGGTAGGCATAACGAAACCCGTACACATCATCGCCGCCGGCGCCGCCGGGCCGGTTGGAACTAAAATAACCGGAAAGGCCGTCGGGGGCGAGGCTGAACGCAAAATCGTCTTCGGGCGAGTTGAACGGAGCGCCCAGATTTTCTACTGCGCCCCATTCTCCCTGCGCGCCGCCGGCCGCAACGCTGAACAGGTCTAAGCTGCCAAGGCCGGGATGACCGTCGGATGCAAAATACAAGCGGTTGTCGGGAGCTATAAACGGGAAGAGTTCATCGCTTTCGGTATTGATGTCGGGGCCGAGGTTGACGGGCGTACCCCATGCGCTTCCATTCCAGTCGGAGTAATAGAGGTCTTTGCCGCCAAACCCGCCCGGGAGGTCGGAGGAGAAATACAAACGCTTTTCATCGGGGCTGAGCGCGGGGTGTGCGGCAGCAAATTCAGGCGGACAAAGGTTGAGCGGTTCCGGCTTCGACCATTTTCCGTCGTTTTGCCGGGTAGAAGTCATTATTTCCAACGGCACAATCCTGCTGTCGGTGTAAACGGTCGCACTTTCGCGGCTGCGGGTGTAAAATATGCGGCTGAGGTCGCGGCTGAAGACGGCGGCGGCTTCGTGCAGTTTGGTGTTCAATTCGGTCGCAAACGGCGCTGCATCAACCGCTTGTGAGGGCTGGGGCACAACAAACAAATCCATGAAGCCGCCGGCGCCCGCATTTCGGTTGGAGGCGAATACGAGGTCATTTCCAAATAAAACAGGAGACATATCCGCGAGCGGAGAGTTGAAACCCGCCTGAAAAACCTCGATTTGCCCGTCATTTTTGTTTTGGGCGGACGCCAGATAGCTGCATATATCGCGCAAGTGGGGAACTCTGCCGTCCGACGGGCTGCGCTCAATGAAGGAGTCGAAAACGGGCTGTGCTGCCGTGCAGGATTCTGTCTGTAGCAATACGCGTCCATATTGCAGCAGGCAGTCGGGAGAGACGTTTTCCCAGTCGGTAATTTGCCGGAAGGCCGCCGCTGCATTGGCGTAGTCTAAGTTTTTGCGATAAGCTACCGCCAGACTGGTTTGTACTTTTTGATCGGGGCTTTTGGCGATCACTTCCTGGTACAGTTTGATGGCTTCGGCGTATTGAAGCAGTCGCATGGCTTCTTCGGCTCTGCGGATTTTGGAATTCTGCGCGGCAGTTGAGCCGATTGCCAATAAGGCAACAGCAATAAATAGGAGTATTGGTTTTCTCATAGGTACATCGGCTAAAGGTTAGACAAATCGGTTCTTGTGTGTTGCTCAAAGTGCCGGATGAAACTATGTGCAAATCTAAGGATAATTTGAAAGCATCAGTCGCTTTTATCAGAATCTTCCAATAATTGTGCAACTAAAGCAGGTACCCCGGCGGCAGCTTTTTCGGCCATGACATGGAGGTTTCTGCGGTCGCTCAGCTCGTAATTGATCATGGGATTCGGGTCAATGTAGTGAACGGGCGCATGCGGCGGCGCATAAGCGACAAGCCCGGCTGCCGGATACACCTGCATGGAGGTGCCCACAATGATTACGATATCGGCCTTCGTCATCAGTTGGGCTGCCTTTTCGAGCTGGGGTACCATTTCTCCAAACCACACGATGTGGGGGCGCAGTGGAGCGCCGAGTTCGCAAGTGTCGCCGGTCTTGATATCGTCGGGCCAGTCATACACCAAAGAGGCGTCTTTTGTACTGCGGGCTTTGCGCAGTTCGCCATGCAGGTGTACGATGTTGCTGCTGCCGGCTCTTTCGTGGAGGTCGTCCACGTTTTGCGTAACGATGTGTACGTCGTATTTCGATTCCAATTGTACCAATGCTGCATGGCCGGGATTGGGCGCCACCTCTTTAAGCTGACGCCGCCGCTGATTGTAAAAGCGAAGTACCAATTCCGGGTTTTTGCGCCAACCTTCGATGGAGGCTACCTCCATGATGTCGTGCTCTTCCCACAGTCCATCGGCATCGCGAAAGGTGCGAATGCCGCTTTCTGCACTGATTCCGGCCCCGGTGAGTACTACTATTGTTTTCATAAGGACAAAGATAGGTATTGCGATTTATAAGCCCAATTGACGAAACAATTCCTGTTTCCCGATTTCAATCACATCGCCGGGCAGCATGTTGCCCAGATGCACCTGCTGAACGGATGCCCGCACGAGCCGCAGCACCGGAAACCCGACAGCGGCGCACATCCGGCGCACCTGCCGGTTTTTTCCCTCCCGGAGGCGGAGTTCGAGCCAGGCAGTCGGTATAGCGGCCCGGTAACGCACAGGCGGGTTTCGGTCGGGCAGGGGAGGGGCTTGTTCCAGCAGTCGGGTCTGAGTCGGTAAGGTTTGATACGGTCCTTTTTCCGTTTTGATGAGGACTCCGCTTGCTAATCGTTGCAGCGCTTCGTGGGTCGGAATGCCCTCTACCTGCGCCCAATAGGTGCGGGTATGGCCGAAGCGGGGATCGAGCAGACGATGATTGAGGGAGGGGTCGTTTGTGAGCAACAACAAGCCTTCGCTGTCTTTGTCCAATCGGCCGACCGGATATACATCGGAGGGAAGCAGCGTTTCCAAACCGGCCAGCGTGATTTGGCCCGGCGTATCTTCGGTAAATTGAGACAACATACCGTAAGGCTTGAAAATCAGGAAGTAGCGAAGTTGCTTTTCGCCGGCTGCGGGCGCTTTGTGTGGTTTTGCAGGTTTCATGTTGCGCTAAAAAAGAAAGAGCCGACCCAATGTTTTGCATCAAGTCGGCTACTTTTGTGTGAGGTCGCGAGCGGATTCGAACCGCTGTACAAGGTTTTGCAGACCTTTGCCTAGCCACTCGGCCACGCGACCGTTATTCGGGCGGCAAAGATAAAGGAATTATTTTCGCTGTGCCACTTAGAGCGAAAAAAATCTTTAAATTTTGCAAATGATCGCAGCGGGGTAAATTTGCGCGCATTTTTTATTCAATGAAGCATACATCACAGAAATATTATACGCCGGATGAGGCTTTAGCGAAAGCGCAGCGGTATTGCGCCTATCAGGAGCGATGCCACAGCGAGCTGCGCAGCAAACTTATAGAATGGGGCGTATATGGAGATGTATTGGAGGCAATTCTGGCCGAACTCGTAACGGAAGGTTTTCTCAACGAGGAGCGCTATGCCTGTACTTTTGCCCGCGGAAAGTTTCGGATAAAAAACTGGGGCCGCAACCGCATCACGCAGGAACTGCGCCAACGGAAGGTATCCGATTATTGCATCAGAAAAGCGATGCAGGAAATTCCGGAGGAAGAATACCGGGAAACCTTGATCGCAGTATTGCAGCGAAAAGCCGCCGAAATCGCCGGCCTCGATTCTTACGAACAAAAAGCCAGATTGCTGCGGTATGCTCTGCAGCGCGGCTTCGAGCAGGAATTAGTGTGGGAGGTATTGCCTTCGCTTGATATGGGGGGCGACTGAGGTTTTTTTACGAGCAACTCACAACTGAACATTATGTCTAAAACAGAAAAAATAGAAACCGCTGCCGCACCGGCGCCCGTAGGGCTTTACCCACATGCCCGCAGAGCCGGCGACCTCCTCTTCCTCTCCGGCATCGGCCCGCGCGACGCGCAAACGGACGGCATCCCCGGTTTGGAGCGCAGCCCGGCTGGCAATTTTACGAGCTTCGACTTTGAGGCGCAGTGCCATTCCGTGTTCAAAAATGTGCGCGCCGTGCTGGAAGCGAGCGGCGCTAAATGGGAAGACTTAGTGGATGTGACGGTATTTCTGGTGGATATGAAGCGCGATTTCCACACCTACAACCGGATCTATGCCGAGTATTTCAAAGACCATCAGCCCTGCCGTACCACGGTGGCCATAGATGCGCTGCCCACGCCCATTGCCATTGAGTTGAAGTGCATTGCTTATGTGGGAAAATGAGTCGGTTTCCAACTATCTTTGACCTTAAATACTTTGTGCCGATGAACCATTTATTGAGAGCGGCGGCAGCACTGTTCGTACTCTTTCTCTCTATCATCAACGCCCATAGCGCTGTGGAAAAAATTGATCTTACTCAAAACTGGAAATTCCGCCGCGCCGGCGAAGTGCAGTGGCTCGATGCCCGCGTACCCGGCGTAGTGCATCTGGACCTGCTGCGCCACGGCCTCATCCCCGATCCTTACTACGGTACCAATGAAGACAGCGTACAATGGATTGAGCGCGAAGACTGGATGTACGAAACCACGTTTTCGCTGCCGGCCCTGCGCGACAACCAACGCTTTGAGCTGGTATTCGACGGCTTAGACACTTACGCCTCCGTGTTCCTCAACGGCGAAAAAATCCTTGCTGCCGACAACATGTACCGCCGTTGGGCAGTGGATGTAAAGCCCCTGCTCAAAGCCGGCATCAATACGCTGATGGTGTATTTTCGCTCGCCGATGACGGTCAATGAACCCAAGCTCAGCGGCCCGCTGCCCTATCACGTCACCGCCGAAAACGATGCCAACAAAGAAAAAGTGAGCGTCTATACCCGGAAAGCGCCTTTTCATTTTGGGTGGGACTGGGGCCCGCGCATGGTGAGTTGCGGTATTTGGCGGCCTGTGTATTTGAATACCTGGACCGAAGCACGCATCGAAACGGCTCAAATTTTTCAGGATGTCCTCAACGATGAACGCGCCGAACTCCGTGCCGTACTCAGCTTCTCGACCGATACCGCCCTGACGTATGAATGGATTATCCGCGATCTTTCCACCCAGGCTATTTTGACGCAGCAAACCGTCGCAGGAAATGGATCGTCAATTCTTATGCTTCCTTTTGTAATTGAGCAGCCCCGCCGCTGGTGGACCCACAACCTCGGCGAACCGTACCTCTACCGGTTTTCGGTGGAGTTGCGCCGGGGCAATACCCTGCTCGACGAGCGCGAAATCCGGTTTGGATTGCGCACCATCGAAGTCATTCAGGAAAAGGACGACATCGGGCGCGCCTTTTATTTCAAACTCAACGGCGTGCCGGTGTTTATGAAAGGCGCTAACTACATTCCCGGCGATGCGCTGCTGCCGCGCCGAAGCCCGGAGGATTTTCAGCAACTGCTTGGTGCCGCTAAAGCAGTGAATATGAACATGATCCGCGTGTGGGGAGGCGGTGTGTATGAAGAAGATATCTTTTACGACCTCTGCGATGAAATGGGGCTGCTGGTGTGGCAAGACCTCATGTTTGCCTGTAGCATGTACCCCGGCGACGACAGTCTGTTTGTAGAAAATGTGCGACAGGAAATCACTTACAACGCCCGGCGCCTGCGGCATCACCCCTCCATCGCAATATGGTGCGGCAACAACGAAGTGGATATGGCCTGGCATCACTGGGGCTGGCAGGTGCGCCACCTCATTATGCCGGGCAAAGCCAATAAAATGTGGGAGGCGTACCAGACGCTGTTTCACCAACTGTTCCCCGCCGTGCTCGAAACCGAAGACCCCGGCCGTACCTATGTGAGCACCTCGCCGCAAAGCAACTGGGGCAAAGCCGACAATTTCAACTACGGCACCATGCATTACTGGGGCGTGTGGCACGGCCCCGACAGCTTCGACGGCTACCGCACCTATGTGGGTCGCTACATGAATGAGTACGGGTTTCAGTCCTTCCCGGAATGGGCCACCATTCGCGCATTCTCCGGCCCCGACGACTGGAGCTTGGACTCAGATGTGATGAAGCGCCACCAAAAGAGCTATATCGGCAACGGACAAATTGCCAAGTTTACCCGTAAGTATTACAAAGACGCTACTGATTTCCAGGACTTTGTTTACAAAAGTCAAATCACGCAGGCGGAGGGTATGCGCGTGGCCATCACCAACCACCGGGTGCGCAAAGGGCATTGCATGGGCACGATGTACTGGCAACTCAACGACTGCTGGCCGGGGCCTTCCTGGTCGGGAATTGACTACTACGGCCGCTGGAAAGCGCTGCATTATTCCCTCAAGGAACTCTATGCCGACCTGCTCATCGTGGCCGACTCCGACCAAAGCCGGCTCAACCTGAGCATCGTTTCCGACCGGCTGGAACCGGTGCAGGGAAATGTATTGGTGGAAATCTTTCGCACAGACGGCCGTCGGGTCTCCAGTTTTTTGTCAGAAGTAAATATTCAGGCCAATTCTACCGGTCAGTACTTAGCCCTGCCGCTAAAGCCATTGCTCAAAGGCGTCAAACCCAATCAGGTGGTAGCCAGAATTCGCCTGATGAACGAAAGCGGTGAATTGGCGCACACGCTGCACTACTTCGTGCCGGCGCGGCAGATGCAATTAGACAAACCGGAGATTCAGATACAGGTCAACGAAGAGGCGCGCTCTATCACCGTGCGAACCGAAACCTTGGTGCGCGGTCTGTTTCTTTATTCTGAATCCGGCGACTGCCGCTTTTCCGACAACTACTTCGACCTCCTGCCCGGCGAGCTGAAAATACTGCAATACACGGGCGATATCGGTGCGGCAGGCATTCAATTCAGACACTTAGATTAGTGGGGCATATAGATGATCCCGCCGAAAAGTTCGCTTTTTTCCGCAGCGCATTGTCGGAGTGGGGCGCCGCAGTGGATCGCCCTTTGCCCTGGAAAGGCGTGCGCGATCCTTATGTTATATGGTTGTCGGAAATACTGTTACAACAAACCCGCGCCGCTCAGGGGCTGCCTTATTTCCTCCGTTTCCGGGAACGATTCCCAACCGTAGCATCGCTCGCCGCCGCTCCCGACGATGAGGTAATGAAACTCTGGGAAGGGCTGGGTTACTATGCCCGCGCCAAAAACCTGCTCAAAACCGCCCGCATCGTGGCGGGGGAGATGAGCGGTCAATTTCCCGATACTTACGAGGGCCTGCTGGCCCTGCCGGGCGTGGGCGCTTATACGGCCGCTGCGATTGCTTCCTTTGCGTATGATGCGCCCTGTGCCGTGTTGGACGGGAATGTGTTCCGGGTGTTGAGCCGGTATCTCGGCATCGCTGAGCCGGTGGATACTACGGAGGGCAAGCGAATCTTTGCGGAGATGGCCCGGTCGGCGCTGGACACGGCCCGTCCGGCGGCTTACAATCAATCCATTATGGATTTCGGGGCGGTATGTTGTACGCCCCAAACGCCGCAGTGTGCCCGTTGTCCGCTGCAAAGTCGTTGCGTTGCTTTTCGGCAAGGGAGCGTCAGGTCATTGCCGGTCAAATCGAAAAGCATAGTGAAGCGCGAGCGCTATTTCCATTATCTGGTGATTGAACACGAGGGCGAGGTATTGCTGCAAAAGCGCGTTGGGAAGGACATTTGGGAAAACCTGTACGAGTTTCCGCTCATCGAATGGCCGGGGCCGGGCGCTACGCACAAAGACCTCATGGCCGGCGAATTGTGGCAAAAGCTGCTCGGCCAAATCCCGTATAAGCTGTCGGCCGTATCGCCGCCTTTCCGGCAAGTGCTTACGCATCAACACATCCATGCCGTTTTTTGGGAAATCCGGGCGGAAAAAGAAATTCCATACAAAGCGGATGTACTTTTGCAAGCAGAACGCCGAAGTTTGAATAAATTTGCGTTTCCGAAAGTCATTGACAGCTATTTGAAAAACGGACAATTGCATTTAAACCTCTTGTAAACACTTAAAGAACAATGGTTAATCGAGTCATTCTGATTGGAAACTTAGGTAAAGACCCGGAAGTGCGCCGACTGGATAACGGAGCGGTGGTTGCCAAGTTTTCATTGGCTACGAATGAATCTTACAAAGACAAGGAAGGCAATTGGCAGACCCTCACCGAATGGCACGAAATCGTGGTGTGGCGTCAATTGGCTGAGCGCGCCGCAGCCGGTCTGAAAAAAGGAATGACCGTGTATGTGGAGGGAAAGCTGACCAACCGAACCTGGCAGGATGCTGACGGCAATAGCCGGCGCACGACCGAAGTAGTAGCCAATTATTTTCGCAGTCTCGGCAAACGGGAGGAAGACTCCATGGCGCCTCAGGTTCAAACTGTGGAATCCTCGGCGCCCATGCCCGATCACACGGATGCCAACAGCACCGAGCAAGGAGAAGACCTGCCTTTTTGATTCTTTATACATGACACAAGATTAAAGTAACGAACCACGCTACTTTTGGAACCACCATCTGATATACCGTTATCCCTCTTAGAATTGCTCCTTTGGCTTCCGCCTGCTTCCGGCGTACAGCTCATCGCGGGGTTTGCCGGCATTGTGTTATTGCTTATCGGCTCAGCGCTCGTATCCGGCTCGGAAGTAGCATTCTTTTCGTTGACACACAATGACTTTGATGCGCTAAAAGAAGAAAAAACGAGTTCCGGCCGCCTTATCCTTTATTTGAAAGACCGCCCCAGAATTCTGTTAGCCACGATTCTTATCAGCAACAACTTCATCAATATTTCCATTGTCATCCTTTCCGATTTCCTGCTCAAGATGCTATTGCCGGCGATGTTGTTGGAACAATGGGCAGACGGAATAGCGGCTATGATGGGCTTTGCCTCCACGGCAGAGGGCAACAGTTTGGCCGGTATTTTGGGCTTTCTCATTACGGTAGTAGCGGTCACTTTCCTGTTGGTGCTTTTCGGCGAGGTGGCCCCCAAAATTTATGCTACCCAAAACAACCTGCGGCTGGCGCGCATGATGGCGAGGCCGCTCAAAGTGCTTTCTATTGTTTTCGGTCCCATTAGTGCGTTGTTGGTGCGCTCCACTTCCCTCATTGAACGCAAGTTGGAACAAAGGGCTAAAGCCGGCAACAGTACGAGTAAGGAAGACATCGGCGAGGCTATTGAACTGACGGTGAGTGGTGAAAAAGACATGGTTCGGCGGGAACTGGATATCCTGCACAGCATCGTTAAGTTCGGCGGCGTCACGGTGAAGCAAATCATGACCTCCCGTGTAGATATAGTAGCAGTGGAGAATACTGCATCTTACAAAGAACTGCTGGAGGTGGCCCGCCAGTCGGGATATTCCCGCATTCCGGTGTATGCGGAAGACTTAGACAACGTCGCGGGCATTTTATATGTCAAAGACTTATTGGGACACTTGCAGGAGCCGGATCAGTTTGCGTGGCAGCCCCTTATCCGGGAGAATGTGTTTTATGTTCCGGAATCTAAAAAAATTGACGAATTGCTCCGCGAATTCCAGAGCCAGCATCTCCATGTAGCCATCGTGGTGGACGAATACGGCGGCACGTCCGGCCTCGTCACCCTTGAAGATATTATGGAAGAAATCATCGGGGATATAAAAGACGAATTCGACGATGAAAGCGAAGTGGTTTTTCGCAAAATAGACGATAACAACTACACCTTCGAAGGTAAAACCCTCCTGTACGATATGTGCCGCCTCATCGGCGTGCCGCAGGAAACCTTCGATGCCGTAAAAGGCGAAGCCGATTCGGTGGCCGGGCTTATACTGGAGCTTCACGGCCAGTTTCCCCGCAAAGATGCGGTACTGCATTACAATCAGTTTACCTTCAAAATCGTTTCGGTGACCAAGCGCCGCATTGAGGAGGTGCGCATCACCATTCACAATACCAACGCATGAGAATTACCGGCTTTTCGGTTCTGTTTTTGTTATTGATCAGCGCCTGCGGCGAGCCTTCGTTCGGCCCTAAACCGCGGGCATACCCCAGGGTGGAATACCCGGCAAAAGCATACACGTCATTTCGCTTAGACGCCTGTGAATTCTCTTTTGAGTACCCGGCTTATGCCATCATACAGCGCGATTCTTCCTTCTTCGAGTCGGAGCCTCCGCACCCTTGCTGGTTCAATGTTTATCTGCCCGATTTCGACGGCAAAATCCATTTTAGTTATTATGCCATCAACCGACCGAAATCACTGGAAAAACTTCAGGCGGATGCTTTTGAAATGCTGGACTGGCACAATAAGAAAGCCAATTACATAGAAGAGCAGCGCATTCGTTTGCCCAACGGCGCCACCGGCTTTTTATTCAACATTGAAGGTCCGGCCGCCTCGCCTTTCCAGTTTTTCCTCACCGACAGCACCCGGCACTTCCTGCGCGGCGCATTGTATTTCAATACAACCGTTGATAACGATTCGCTCGCTCCGGTATATGATTTTGTAAAAAAAGACATCCTGCACCTGATTGAAACTTTTGAATGGAAAAAGTGAGCGGTATGCGGTAGGCGGTGTGCAGTCGGCGGTATGGACATGCTCACCGCTGACCGCCTACCACCCACTGCCTACCGATAAACTGAATAACTCATGACACAACTCATCGAATGCGTACCCAACTTTAGCGAGGGACGCGATCCGGAAATCATTCGCCAAATTACCGATGCCATTGCGGCCGTGGAAGGCGTTCAGCTATTGGACGTGGACCCCGGCAAAGCGACCAACCGCACCGTCGTCACTTTTGTAGGAGCGCCGGAAGCGGTGGTAGAAGCTGCTTTTCAGGGCATCCGGCAGGCTTCATTGCTCATTGACATGAAAGCGCACTCCGGCGAGCATCCTCGCATGGGCGCTACCGACGTGTGCCCCTTAGTGCCCGTGAGCGGCATCAGCATGGAAGAGACCGTGGAATGGGCCAAACGACTGGCTGCACGGGTAGGGGAGGAGCTTTCCATTCCCGTGTATCTCTACGAGGAGGCCGCTTCCCGCCCCGAACGGCGCAACCTGGCGATCATCCGCACCGGCGAATACGAAGCGCTGCCCGAAAAGCTCGCCGATCCGAACTGGGCGCCCGATTTCGGTCCGGCCCGGTTCCATGCACGCAGCGGCGCAACCGTCATCGGCGCGCGCGATTTTTTGGTGGCCTACAACATCAATTTGAATACGACCTCGGTGCGCCGGGCCAACAGCATTGCTTTCGATGTGCGCGAACAAGGTCGCGTATTGCGCGATGGCGACCCCGTTACCGGACCGGTACGCACCGGCGAAGACGGCGAACCGCTGCGCCAACCCGGCGCCTGCAAAGCCGTGAAAGCCATCGGATGGTACATCGAAGAGTACGGCATAGCGCAGGTGTCTATGAACCTCACCGACATCAATGTCACGCCCCTGCATATTGCATTTGAGGCGAGTTGCCGCAGTGCCGAGGCGCGCGGCATGCGCGTTACCGGGTCGGAATTGGTGGGCATGGTGCCCCTTCGCGTATTGCTCGATGCCGGGCGGTATTTTTTGCGGCGGCAGCAGCGCTCCACCGGCGTATCGGAGGAGGAATTGCTGCGCATAGCGGTGCGTTCGCTCGGATTGGACGACCTGGCCCCCTTCGATCCGCGCCAAAAAGTGATTGAATACAAACTCCGCGAGACCGGCGGAGATCCGCTGCTCGCCATGAACTTGGTGCAGTTTGCCAACGAAACCGCCTCCGAAAGTCCCGCCCCCGGCGGCGGCTCCATTTCTGCTTATGTGGGGGCATTGGGCGCTTCGCTGGCCGCTATGGTGGCCAACCTCTCCTCCCACAAAAGAGGCTGGGACGAGCAATGGGAGTTCTTCTCCGATTGGGCAGAACGCTCACAGGACATCAAAAAACAATTGCTCGCCTTAGTAGATGAAGATACCCGTGCTTTCCAGGCCATCATGGAGGCATTCGGTTTGCCGAAAGGCACGCCCGCCGAAAAAGCGACCCGCAGCGCAGCCATTGAAGCCGCCACCAAACGCGCCATAGAGGCCCCGCTGCGCACCATAGAATTGGCCATGGCTTCCTTTGAACCCATACGGGAAATGGTGGAAAAAGGCAATCCCAATTCGGTGACCGACGCAGGCGTAGGTGCGCTTTGCGCCCGTGCCGCCGTACACGGCGCCGGTATGAACGTATTGGTCAACACAACCGGGCTGAAAGATCGCGGATATGCGGAAGCAGCAAACCAAAAAGCCGCGCAGTGGATGGAACAGGCCGATGCCCTGGAGCGCGAGATCATCGCGTTGGTGAAGGTGCGGTTGGTGCAGTAAGCTGTATCAAAAGTAGATTCGACAGCAGCAATCACGCCGTTTTTTATTTAAACACATAGAAAGGAGCGGAACGGAGTTCCGCTAAACTTGCCACAAAATAATACTCCGGTCGTCGCTGCCGGAAATCAGGGTATTGTTATAGCCCGACCACAAGAGCGCATTCACGGAGTTGATGTGGCAGCCGTCGCGGATGGTGTCGAGTACCTTGAGGAGTTGGAAACTGTGCGCATCCCATATTTTTATGGTGCGGTCGCGGCTGCCGGTGGCGAAGATGTGCCCTTCGGGGTGAAAAGCGATGCAGTTGATGGTGTATCGGTGGGCCGGCTGAGCCGATACGGGCGCAAAATCTTGCCGGCAATCCCATACGCGCAGGTGCGCATCGCGGCCGCCGCTGAACAGATAATTCCCGTCGGGAGAGTAGCGGAGGGCAAAAACCGAGTTGTCGTGCGCAGCGGTCAGGGTGCGCCGGATATTGAGCGTATCGGCATCCAATATATATATGGAGCAATCGCTTGCGCCCACGGCCAGCTCTCGCCGCGAAGCGCAATAATCCAAAGCGCGCAGGCTGCGGTTGCTCAGGTGCAGGCTTTCCACTGAGCGCTCTTCTACCGCCGACCAGCGGGTAAGCAGGCCCTCTCCGCCGGCACTGAACACAAAGTCCTCTACCCGAATCAGATCAAAAACCCCTTTGCGGTGATGGGCGATGTTGCGCGTTCGGTCGGGGTGGCCGGGTTTGATCCAGTGCAGGCCGCCGTTCATGTTGCCGGCCAGGAGGGTGTGTTGTTCGGGCAGGTGCAGCATGGAGAACACCTGCGCTTCTACTTTGGCGGTGAGGCGGCCGGTGTCCGGATTGTCTAAATTCCATTGTGCGATCCAGCCGTCGCCGGCCCCGGAGAAAAAAGTATTCGGTTGCTCGCCGGGCGCGAGTGCAAACACGGCGGCATTGTGGCCGGTGAGTTGGGCTGTTTTTCGGATAGGCGGAACGGGCGCATTCATATAGGGGAAGAAACGCGCAGGGAGGTGCTTTGTTTGGTTTTTCAATTGCGCTTTACTAAATCGTTAATTTTTGAAGGCACGGGGAATTGCGCAGAGAATTCTCTACTTTTGCGTGCCGGAAACAAACGGTTTCCGCGCAACCCGGCAGCGGCGTTTAGCCTGGCCGGTTCACGCTTCACTTTTTGAGAACACCAATCATTACCTGATATGCAGCGTCACCTCGCTTTATCCGCCACCTTCGCGTTCTTCCTTTCCTTATTTTTTTCTTCCGTATCGGCACAAAATGCCCGTTTGACAGGCAGGGTGCTCGACCAAAACACCCAACTGCCCGTGAGCGGTGCGGCTATATCGCTTGGCGGAACGGAACTGTCCACCCTGACCGACTTCGGCGGGCAATTTGCCTTCGAATCGGTTCCGGCGGGCCGCTATGTATTGACGGTTCGTTTCGAAAACTTTGCGGAGTACTCCGTGGACGTCGTTATGGAGGGCCGGGATACAGACCTGGGCTCCGTCAGCCTTTTGCCAAGACGCGATTACAGCGGCGCGCTCAAAGAAGACCTCATTCCTACCATCTCTCTGTCGGATGAAAACTTGGAGGTGGAGAGCAACAACCAAAACATATCGGGCATCCTCACCGCTTCCCGCGACGTGTTTGTGTCGGCGGCGGCATTCACCTTCGGCCCGGCGCGGTTTCGCATCAGAGGGTATGATTCGGAATATGTAAACGTGATGCTGAATGGATTGTCATTTAATGAGTTGGATAACGGCAGGGTGTTCTGGAACGCCTGGGGCGGCCTCAACGACGTAACCCGCAACCGCGAAATCAATATCGGCCTCGACCCTACGCCATATACGTTTGGCGGGGTAGGCGGCGCCAATTTCATTGATACCCGCGCCTCCTATCAGATGAAACAAAAGCGATTCTCTTACTCGCTTTCCAACGGCGCTTTCACCAATCGCATCATGGGCACCTGGTCCACCGGTATGTTGGAAAAAGGCTGGGCTTTTAGTTTCTCCGGTTCGCGGCGCTGGGCGCAGGAGGGCTATGTAGAAGGCACTTTTTTCGACGGCTGGGCTTACTTTTTGTCGGCAGATAAAAAAATCGGGAAAAATCACCTGCTCAATTTTACCACTTTTGATGCGCCCATCCGCCGGGGACGCTCTACGTCGAGCATCAACGAACTGTACGAACTGGCCGGCACCAATTTCTACAACCCCTTGTGGGGATACCAAAACGGCAAAAAACGCAACAGCAGCGTGGTGAAAACCGACCGGCCGGTATTCATGTTGCGCCACGACTGGGACAACATACACAAAGGCGCCAAACTCATCACCGCCCTGTCGTACCAAATCGGCCGCGACGGCAATACCGGCATTGATTGGTTTGACGCGCCCGATCCGCGCCCCAATTACTACCGCTACTTGCCCAGCTTCATCAACCAAAACAGTACGGCGGAGGGCAACGTGGTGGCCAATGATTTTAGAAACAACCCAAGCATTAGCCAAATCAACTGGGCCGCGCTGTACGATGTGAACCGCAACAGCCTGCTGAGCGAAAAATTTGCCAATCTCCTCGGCGGTGAGGCGCCGGAAGGCCGCTGGTCGCAGTACATCATCGAGGAGCGTCGCAGCGACACCCGCGATCTCAGTTTCAACACCAATTATCAGGCCGCACTCAGCGATAACATCAGCCTGCACGGCGGGTTCTCCTACCAGGCTCAAACCATTGCCAATTTCAAAACGGTGGACGATTTGCTCGGCGGCGATTATTATGCCGACATCAACCGCTTCGTGGTGCGCGATTTCCCCGGCGATACCGATATTCCGCAAAATGACCTGAACAATCCGGGCCGCATTGTGCGCGAAGGCGACCGCTGGGGCTACGACTACGATGCCAATATCCGCCGCGGCGAATTGTGGGCGCAGGGCGTTTTCAAATACAGCAATCTGGAATTCTTCGCGTCGGGTAGCGTGGGGCAAACCCGTTTCTGGCGCGACGGCAAAATGCGCTCCGGTATGTTTCCCGATATCTCCTTCGGGGAGTCGGAAAAACAAAACTTTACCAACCTCGGCGCCAAAGCCGGCGCTACTTACAAAATAGACGGGCGCAACTATCTCTTTCTCAACGGATTTTATCAAACCCGCGCCCCTTTCTTCGACAATGCCTACATCTCTCCGCGCACCCGCGACCAATTGGTGCCGAATCTTACCAATGAAAAAATTCTCTCCGCAGAGGGCGGCTATC
Source organism: Saprospiraceae bacterium (assembly GCA_019638385.1). GTDB lineage: Bacteria > Bacteroidota > Bacteroidia > Chitinophagales > Saprospiraceae > UBA2329. The sequence continues at coordinate 202,004 of JAHBTW010000003.1, forward strand.
TGTTGCGCGCACCGAACTTAAAAGCGCGGGCCGTGGCCTACCTCACGCAGTTTTCAGATCAAATCCGCATTCTCCGTTTTTACAACGACGATCTGGAAGGCGCTTTCGTGAACTACGTCATCACCGGGCAGGATCGTCGCCACGCAGGCGTCGAACTCGCGCTGGAAGCCAAAGTGACGCCCACCATTCGCCTCACCGGTGTAGCGGCTCTGGGCAGTTACCTCTACAGCAACCGCCCTACCGGCAGCGTATTCCTCGACAATCCGCGCGATTTTGCGCTGGGCGAAGACCGCGATTTCTCCATTTACGCCGAAAACTTCCGCCTGGCCGGCATGCCGCAAACGGCTTATACTGCGGGCATCAATTACAGTTCGCCCAAGTTTTGGTTTGCCAATCTCAACTTCAATTATTTCGACAACATCTTCATTGACTTCAACCCGGTGCGCCGCACCGCCAATGCAGTGTATGGTTTTGATGGCAATGACCCGCTCCTGCGCAAAATTGTGGACCAGGAAAAAGCGCCCGCTACGTTTACGATGGACTTCTTCGGAGGCAAATCCTTCCGCATTCAACGCAAGTATTTCCTCTATCTCAACGTGGGGGTCAATAACCTGTTGAACAATACCAACTTCATCACCGGAGGCTTTGAGCAGTTGCGCTTCGATTTTGAAACCCGCGACCCGGACCAGTTTCCGAGCCGCTACTTCTACAATTTTGGCCGCAACTTTTTTATCAATGTTAGTTTGCGGCTTTAAATTAAATACAGACCAAAAAATACTTCAATGAAATCTTTCTCTAAACTTTTGTCTTTTGCACTCCTGGCCTTTGCCACTTTATTGATCCCCGCCTGTGTGGATTCAAACTTCGACGAACCGCCATTGGAAGGCGAAGACCCCGGCCTGACGGCCAATACTACCATTGCAGAATTGAAAAGCCGACTCACCGTGAGCGGTTCTTTCGTCGCTATTGAAGACGAAGTCATCATTCGCGGCGTGGTGGTAGCCGACGACCGTTCCGGCAATTTCTTCCAGTCCATTATGCTGCAAGACGAAACGGCCGGCATCGAAGTGCGTATCAGCATATCGAATGCGTACAATTTTTTCCCCATCGGCCGGGAATTGTACATCAAGTGCAAAGGCCTGGTGCTGGGCGACAACAGCGGAGTCATCCAGTTGGGCGGCTACACTTATACGCAGACCGGTTCGGTGCGTCTGGGTAACATTGTCAATACCGCCGCTTTCATTTTCAGAAGCACTAAAGTGGGCGAACCCGCCCCAAGAATACGGACCATCAACGAACTCAATGCTTCGGACATCAGTATGTTGGTGCGGTTGGAAAATGTGGAGTTTGCCCCGGTTGATACCGCCGAATTCTATGCCGATGCCGCCGGCCTGCGCACCCTCAACCGCACGGTGCAAGACTGCAACGGCAATACCATCACGCTGCGCACGAGCGGGTTCGCCACCTTTGCTGTTGATCTAACCCCCCAAGGCAAAGGTTCCATTACAGCCATTTACACGGTATTCGGTGCTACCAAACAGTTATTCATTCGCGAATTGACCGACGTGCAAATGGAAGACACGCGTTGCGCCGGCGGCAGCGGCCCCGGCGGCGATATCGTGAGTATAGCTTCTGTTCGCAGTCTTTTTGCGGGTGGTGCTTCTTCCGGGCCTGCCGGCAAATCCATTGAAGGCGTGGTCATCTCTGATCGTACCACTGCGAGCATAGATACGCGCAACTTGGTACTTCAGGACGAAACCGGCGGCATCGTGGTACGTTTCACCACCAACCACAATTTTTCGCTCGGCGAAAAAGTAGAAGTAGCCGTAGGCGGGGTAGAATTGTCGGAGTTCAGAGGGCTGTTGCAATTGAACAATGCCGCGCCGGGCTCAGCGGTGTCAAAAGGCGCAGGCATACTTCCCACGCCGCGTACGGCCACCATTGCAGAAGTAAACGCCAATGCGCAGGCTTGGGAATCTACCTTGGTGAAAATCAACAGCGCCACTCTCAGCGGCGGCACGGGCGGCACCTATTCCGGCAACGTGACGGCCAACGATGGAACCGGTACCCTGCCTATTTTTACACGGGGCGCTGCTACGTTCTCCGGTCAGAACTTCCCGACTGGCAACGTGAACGTGACGGCCATTGTATCGGAGTTTGATAATCCCCAACTCATTATCCGCGCGCCGAGCGATGTAGAAGGCGGCGGCAGCGGCGGTATCACTGCTATCACGCTGGCGGAAGTAAGGGCTTTGTATAGTGGCGCCACTACCAATGTGCCGGCCAACCGGCAGGTGCGCGGCGTGGTCATCAGCGACCGGGTGAACAACAACTGGACCACCCGGAATATCGTCCTTCAGGATGGCAGTGCCGGTATCGTGGTGCGTTTTGCCGCCGATCACACCTTCAATCTCGGCGATTCATTGGTCATCAATGTCGGCGGAGCAGAAATTTCGGTATTCAACGGGCTGCTTCAACTCAACAACGTGCCCAATGCCAATGCCACCCGGCCGGGCGCAGGTGTGTTGCCGGCGCCGAGAACGGCTACCATAGCGGAAATTTTATCCAACTATAATGCCTGGGAATCTACGTTGGTGCGCATAGTCAATGCAACTTTTACGGATACTGGCACCTACAACGGCAGTAAGGCAGTGACGGACGGCACGGGGTCTATTGTTTTATTTACCCGTAACCAAGCGCCATTCTCGTCCACCAATGTGCCGACGGGAGCGGTGTCCATCACGGGGGTAGTATCGCAGTTTTCCAACCCGACCTTTACGCCGCAGTTGATCATTCGGAATTTGACTGACGTGAATTGACGCGGTGGAATTTGAGCAAATGCTCCGGGTCGCTTTCGTTGTACAGGCACAGAATGAGCGTGCTGCGTTTGCGGCGGTCGGTGGGGAATAAAATTTTGACAGGATTGTGGACGTAGCCGTTGTCTTCAAATAACAATATCTGCCGGTTGCGGGTGGGCAGGCGAAACAGCGCCAGCTCATCCGCATTTCGCGGCAGCGGCACCTCGGCGTATCCTTCTTCTTTGAGAAACTGCCTTACCATGCCGTAGCTGATCTCCAGTTTCGATCCTGAAAATACCGTTTTGTATTCGTATCCGTCGCTTTCGCCGCCCATGTAGTCGGAGCCGGCAGGTGGAAAATCGTCGCGCAAAGCCATATTTCAGTTTATTTCTTGAAGCGTTGGGTTTAAAGTTTTTCGACATGCCCGGCACCCAAGCCCCTTTAACCTTTAACCTTCCCCTCTTTAACCTTTTTCTTCCCACTTTTCCGGGCGGCGGCAACGGCGTCTATGATTTCCGGTATTTTGTCCATCGCCGCTTCATAGCCTATTTCAATCAGTTCTTTATAGCGGTGAATTTGAAACAGGTTGTACGGCTCCAGATTAGCCGGTTCTATCAATACATCGCAATGGCGTAATTGAGGCTGTGTATTCGACCCAATAGCGATGGCGAAGCACCGGGTGGCAATTCCGATAATATTTTGCACTGTTTTTTCCTGTACGGGCGTATGAGGCATGAGATTGACGCCGATGATGACGTCGGCATGTTTCACTAAAGGTTTTACCGGAAAATTGGCCAACACCCCTCCGTCCACATAGAGTTGACCATCTATTTCCACCGGACTGAAGACCAGTGGAATAGAAGAAGATGCCACGATCACGTCGAAGAGCGTGCCCTTGCTGCGTATTTCGCTCTCGCCGCTGAGCAGGTTGGTGATGGCCACAAACAGCGGGCGTTTGAGTTCTTCAAAGCTGTCGTTCGGAATTACCTCTGCCAATTTTTCTTTTAAATAACTCAACTTAGTGAGGCCGTCGCTGGGCAGAATGACTTTGTAAATTTTGAACAGGCTGCCGTCGCGCACAAACTCCGTCATTTCTTCCGTCGTTTTTCCGGCGGCGTACAAAGTGCCGATGATAGACCCGGCGCTGGTACCCGACACGATATCGGGGTATATACTCGACTCATGCAGCGCTTTCAGTACGCCGATATGGGCTATGCCTTTGGCCCCGCCGCCCGACAGGCATAGCCCTATTCTGATGGGTTTACTCATGTTGTTCGCTTTTAACCTTTACCTGACCACCATCTGCACCGTTTGTGTTCTGTTGGCGCCGTACAGCAGCATGACCTGATAAACGCCCGCAGGCAGTTTTGAAGTGTCTATGAGCGTTTGTTGTACCGGGTCAAAAAACGTGAAAAATACGATCTGCCCGGCGCTGTTTGTCACCCGGATTGCCTCAAACGGCTGGGTGCTCGATACCGTTATTTGCCCTTTTCCGGGATTGGGGCTGAGGATGATTTCCTGTTTTTGGATAATATTGGACGCGGAGCTTATCGGTTCAAAATCATCTAAATAGCGAGGAAAAATCTGATAGCCCTCCGTATAGGGCAGCGAGGTGTCGAATTGGCCGCCGAGACCGGTGAGGTTGAACGCGCCCGCCGGAGGCGTTGTGCCGAAGACGTTGCTGGTGGATACCACGCGCATCTGGAATGTATTCGTACCGTTGGTCACATCCACATTGAAACCCGTGCCCAAATTGGTCCATTGTGCCGGATTGACAATGCTCAGGTTTTCTAAGCGCACCAATTGTGATTCGGTGCTCTCATCCAACTGAACCGTCGTAGTGGGCGAAAAAAGCGCATTGCCTTGCGAGACCCGCAACACCGTATCCGGCAGGATTTGCGTCAGCCCGTTGAATTGAGTCACGCGGCCGCGTATGATGACTTCATCGCCTTCCAACACCGTATAACCGAACGTGGCGCTGGTACTGAATACCCCTATGCCGTCGTTGGCCCCGTCAATGATGGTAAACTGCAAACCTGTTGTGCGCAGGTTGATGCCGTAAACGATGCCCTGCAACTGGCACAGTACATTGAGCGAATCAGCCACACCGTTTCCATCCGAGGTAGTGACCACACCGATGGGGTAGGGGGGATAGCTCGGCGGTGGCGGCGGGGTGCAATCGTTGGGCGCTCCGGGCGTGGCCAGCACTTCTATACCGTTGATAAAAAAGCCGGTACCTTGTGAAGAAGCGCGCCAGTTGGCGCCGTTGCTGTTGTCGAAAGCGGCATCGCACAATTGGAGCGAAGGGCCGCCGCCGTTGGGTGTAGTAGGCCAGGGCATCATGCTGGCAGAATAGCGCACGGTATCTACAATCTCATTGATTTCGTTCACTAATGTAATCAATTCGCCGGTGTTGTTGAGTGCTTGCCCGGTATTCCATTGGAGCGCGGGTACGCCGAAGGCTTGCCGGAATGCGGCAGAGTCAATGGCGATGATGACAAACTCACCGGGGGCAAGCGTGATCGCCGGAAATGTAAAAGTAATGCCCGTGGTGAATTGATAGCCGTCCAAATTGCGCGGCACATCGCCGGCGTTGAACAATTCAATAAACTCGTAGTCATCCACGCCGGGATTGTTGTACATGATCTCATTGATGACGATGATGTCTTCCGGCGCCGCTGCTACAGCAGGTTGTTCAGCGTTGAATTGGCAGATACGGGGCGCTTCCAACGGTTGATGAAGCGCGAAAGCGAGCATTCCCGTCAACAGGAATACTGCCGTTGAAATGAATTTTTTCATGACGTTTCATTTTATTGAGCAAACGTATAAATGTAGGTCTTTTTTGAAAAACAGCCAAAAAAAAGGAGCCATTCCAAAAGGAATGGCTCCTGATTCTTAATAACGTTTGAAAAAAACGTATTAGTTGAAGGTATAGCGCAAGCCGAGTTGGAAGCGATATACGTCAAAGATCGTATTGTTGTATTGGAAAGTCTCCGACAACAACTGCGGCTGACCGCCTACCGTTACCGTTTGCATACGGAATTGCGGGGTGCCGTCGGCAGCTACGCCGGCAAAAGAAAGCGGGCGCGTCTGGATAACAGACTGGAACACACCCCAGTTCTTGTTGATCAGGTTGGTAAAGTTGAAGCAATCCAAACGGAGTTGCAAGGTGTTGCGCTTGCCGCCTGCATTGATGTAGAAGTCCTGCGCAAAAGAAAGATCGAGGTTTGTAATCCAGGGCAACAAACCTCCGTTGCGCTCGGCATACTGGCCGCGGCGGCTGCTGAGGTATTCATCCTGGTCAATATAGGCATCAAACGCCGCAGCTTGCTGCTCAGGAGAGAAAGTGGTGCCGCCGGTTGTGTTCGGGAGGAATCTGATCTCACTGGCGTTGTTCGGCACATACATCAGGTCGTTGCCGTTCACACCGTCGCCGTTCATATCCTGGTTATACACATAAGTGAAGCGGCCGCTGTTGCGCGATTCGAAGATGATGCCGATCTGGCTGGCGGTGAAGCCGCCATACTCCTTGCGGTAGGTAACCGCGCCGAGGAAACGGTGGCGCTGATCGTTGTTGGAGAAAGCCAATTCTGCCCGGTTGTTGCCGTTCACCGTGGCGTTGCCGTTCCAGGAACCGGCAGCGATAGAACCGGCACTGATGAGGTCCATAGCTGAGCCGTAGTTATAGGCTACGCGAGCAAACAAGCCTTTTTGGAAGCGCTTTTCCAACTGGAAGGTAGCGGTGTAGGCCGAACCTTCGTTGGTGTTGGTCAGATAAATAGCATTTACCACCGCCGGGTTGATGCGGGCAGCATTGTTGAAGGCGCCGCCGGTAAGGCCCGAACCTGGGTAACGCGGGCGGTTGTCCGGCCCGGCGAAGGTATTGGAAGAAGGCACCTCATTGATGTTCAGATAGTTGATGGCATTCACGTTTTTGTTGTAGATGAATTCTACCGTACCTACGAGGTCCCAGGGCAGTTTGGCATCCACGGCGATGTTGGAGCGCCATACCTGCGGGAAGCGGAAGTCATTGTCGGTGAGCGCCAGTTCGTAAGAACTCGGCAGTGCATTAGGGTCGGCAATGAACTGAATCGGGTTGGGCGTGAAGTAGCGGGTATTGGTATTGTCAATCTGTTCAAAACCGCTCAATACACCGTTGTTGCCGATTTGGTTGGAAATCCAAACAAATGCCGGACGACCGGTGAAGATACCCGTACCGCCGCGCACCTGCAATGATTTGTTGCTCATCACATCCCAGTTGAAACCGATGCGGGGCGACCAGAGGATTTTAGCATCCGGCAGTTTAGCCGTGCTCACTTGCAGCGGGCTGCCGTCGGCGTCGCGGAAAGTCATGCCGGCAACAGCCGGGTTCTCAAAACCGGTTTCGTCAAAAATCGGAATATCGGCACGAAGGCCGATGGTCAGGTTCAGGTTCTGGGTAGCTTCCCACTCATCCTGCAAGTAGAGGCCGCCGTACCATACTTTGGTGGGCTGCACCGGCTCGCGCACGCCGAGGGTCGGGTTCACGGGCAGGTCTAAGCTGCCATTGGCGTAGCGGTATTGGAAGCGGCGCAGGGAAACCGTACCGGAGGTGCGGTTCGGGTTGTCCAGATAGCCGTTCAGGTCGGTAAAGAAGTCGTCAATTGAGTTATACACAAACACGCCCTGCGAGCCGGGGAAGAACACGTTTTTGAACTCCAAACGCTCTAAGTTCAAGCCGGTGGTGATGGTGTGTTTGTTGAGGAAGATAGAAAGGTTGTTTTGCAACTGATACGTTTTGTACGACAACTGGTTAGCAGGCGTAAACGGCTCAAAACCGGTAGAGATGTATGTTTGTCCGTTGCGCTGAATCTCAATGAGCGGGAAGAAGTCGCCGCGCGTACCGCGGTCTTCGTTTTGGTAGGTGTAACCCACCGAAAACTTGTTGGAGAACTTGCCGCCGAAAACAGAGTTTACCTCTGCGATGAAAGAGCGAATATTCTCGTTTTGGATGTAGTTGGAGTTCTGGAAGCTCAATGAGTTGGCGCCGACCCGGTTGCCGAAGCCCAAAGAGCTACTGGCACTGATGGGCACATCGCGGGAAGAATTCAGATGGCTGTAGCGAACGGCAATTTTGTGCGCATCCGACAGGTTGTAGTCCAATTTTACCAAAAACTTATCGCTTGTGTTTTCAAAATCGTAGTTTTCGTACGGGCCGGTTTCGTATCCGAACGAATTGCGCAGGAAATTGGAAACACGGACCATGTCTTCAAACGGAACGTTGGAGATGTCACCGCCTGCCGTTTCACCGGGCTGGAGCGCGCGGCGTTGGAAGGGTTCGTTGCGACGCTCAATTTCGCCGTTCACAAAGAAGAACAGCTTGTTCTTGATGATCGGACCGCCGAAACGGAAGCCGGCTTGTACGTTTTTGAATTCCGCCACGTTGACATCGCGGTCTCTTGCCTTCGTGCCCACGAAGTTTTCGTTTTGCAAGTTGCCGAAAACCGAACCGGAAAATTCGTTCGTACCGCTGCGGGTTACGGCGTTGATGCCGGCGCCGACGAAGCCCGACTGGCGAACGTCGTAAGGAGCAAGGTTGAACTGGATTTCTTCGATAGCGTCAAGGGAGATCGGCGCCGTACCTGTACGACCGCCGGGCTGGCCTGCGAGGCCGAAACTGTTGTTGAAGATGGAACCGTCAATGGTGATGTTGTTGAGGCGGTCGTCCTGGCCGGCAAAGGAATTGCCGCGCGCCTGCGGAACGAGGCGGGCGAAGTCCTGGAAGTTGCGGCTCAGAGTCGGTGCGGCATTGAAAGCATCAGCCGTGACGTTCACGCCGGCGCCGGTGCGGTTGCCGCTGAAGATGTCGTTGCGCTGCGACGTGACGCTGACCACGCCGAGTTCAATCACGTCTTCAGAAAGAGCAACATCCACCGTAGCGCGCGCGCCGAGACTGGCAAAAATGTCTTCCCTGACTTGTTCTTTGTAGCCGGTGTAGCTCACTGTTACACTGTAGGGACCGCCTACGCGAATGGCAGGGAGGATGTAACGTCCGTTGACGTCGGTGGTGGTTCCATAGCGAGTACCCGAAGAGGTGTGTACTGCAATGACCGTAGCACCGATGAGTGCTTCTCCGCTTTGGTCGGTTACTTTACCGCCCATTGAGGAGGTGGTGATTTGTGCCTCTGCCTGCACGGCGAAGCTCAAGAGCATGACTGCTGTCAGAACGATGCCAAGCATCCCTTTCATGACAGATCGTAGATTGTCTCTCATAATCAAGTAGTTTGTTTTGAAATTTTTGTTAACGTTTCTTAACAGCCGCAAAGGTAAACACAGATTGTAAACCTAATGTGAATTTTCGGCATTTTTGATTTACCTGCATTCAACTTACTGTTACCTTCGGGTTTTTATTCATTTACAACACTTACTATCAATGCGTTATCTCCTCTTTGTTGTTTTGCTTTTTCAAATAGCTTTCTCCGGCTGCGGCATCCAACGGTCGCTTCCCACGCAAAACCTTCACGATTATTTCCGACAAGGCCCCTTAGTGAGCGCGCATCGCGGCGGCATGAACTTCTCCGGCCACCCCGAAAACTGCCTCGAAACCTTCGATTTCCTGCTTTCGCAAATACCCGCCGTCATCGAATTTGATGTGGCCATGACCGCCGACAGCGTACTTATCCTGCTGCACGACAACACCCTGGATCGCACCACTACCGGCACGGGCCGCCTGACGGAGTACGAATGGGCGGCACTGCAAAGTTTGTTTTTGAAAACCGACGACGGGCGCCTCACTGTCTATCGCATTCCCACTTATGAACAGGCCCTGCAATGGACGAAAGCCAACAACGCCGTACTCACCGTGGATGTGAAGCGGGGCGTGCCGTTTGAAAAAGTAATCCGTTTGATCGAAAAGTATAAATTGGAAAATCGCGCCGCCGTCATTACCTATAATGCCGCCGATGCGCTTTCCGTACATCGCCTCAACCCCCGGCTCGTCATTTCAGCCACCATCCGCAACTTTGAAGAATTGGAACGCATCACCGCTGCCGGTATCCCCGCCAAAAATCTGCTCGCCTTCACCGGCACCTCCGAAGCGACGCCTGAACTGTACGCCAAACTAAAGGAACTGGGCATTCCTGCCATCCTCGGCACGATGGGCAATTTGGACAACAGCGCCATTGCCCGCGGCAACCATATATATAGCGGATTCATCGAGCGCGGCGTGGGCATCCTCGCCACCGACCGGCCGGTAGAGGCATACCGCGCCATTAAGAAAGGAAAGTAGGGGCGCCCTTTTTACTCTTCTCATCCGCCGAAGCTCGCCTTAGCGAGCGAAGGAGGGTTGCCCTTTGCCTTTTGCCCTTTGCTTTTGCCCTTTGCTTTTTGCCCTTTGCCCTTTGCCTTTTGCTTTTTACCTCAATACCGCGTCTTCCCCTCCATCTCCTCCCATGCCCGAAAAGCGCTCAGCGCCTCCTCGCGGAGCATCTGCGTCATAGGAATGGAACGTTCGGCGGGCAGCAGCTCTATTTGTTCATAAATAAATTGATCGTCGAAGCCGATGGCGGCGGCGTCCTGATGCGTGCAGGCATACACCACGCGCGAAGGGCGCGCCCAGTAAATGGCGCCGAGGCACATGGGACAAGGTTCGCAGGAGGCGTACAGCGTGCAGCCATCCAACTGGAACGTGCCGAGGTTGCGGCAGGCATCCCGAATCGCAGTGACCTCGGCATGGGCAGTGGGGTCGTTGCTGGAGGTCACCCGGTTGAAACCCCGACCCACAATGCGCCCGTCTTTGACGATCACACAACCGAACGGGCCGCCGGCTTTTTGCTCCGGCCCTTCATGTGCCAGACGAACGGCCTCTCGCAAAAAATCCTCGTCTTGCTTCATAACCTGTTGTTGTTGAATGATGTAACTGTATGTAGAAATTACATTTAACCCAATGCGCCCGCCACGCGCTCTGCCAGTTGGTGGGTAGTACTCGACGACAATCGCGCCTTTTTCAGCACGCCGCTTGCGGTGACGAATGCAGCCCAAACGTGATAATTGTGCGCCGCATCACGTTCACAATACACCCCCAGCCGTTCCCCGGCATCGCTGCCCAACAATCGCAGCACGCCCCGCTCTATATTGGTAACGGCAGACACCTCCGGGTGGTGAATTTTTTTCAAAATGAGCCGTACCGGCACGTCATCGCGTCGCGTCAGATAGGCCAGAACGCCCTGCCCCGGCGCAGGCATCAGCTCTTTGGGGTTGATCGGCACAACTTCCAGGTCCGGCAGATCAATCGAATGCCGGTGTATGCCGGCGGCAGACAACATTGCTGCGTCGCACTCGCCCCGGCGCAGTGCAGCAATCGAATCCTGCATACTGCCGGCAGCCTCTTGGAAGGTGATATCCTTCCGGTAATCGAGTAGCTGTGCTTTTAACAGCGGGCCGTTTCCGGCTACGGTTGCTCCTTTTTTTAAAGAAAAATCTTCACCCGGCGTGAACGCATCCGGCCGCACCAATAACCAAATGCCGGCATGTTCGCGCGCCGAAACGGCCGTGATGGTCAAGCCTTCCGGCAAAACCGCCGGCAGACACTCCATCGGGTAAGCGGCTGCATCGAAAGCGCCTGCCGACAGAGCGGCGCCCAGTTCTTCCAATGCGGCATATTGCAGCGCGACGATGGAAGATTCCACGCCTGCCGCCTTCAGTTGCGCTTGCAAAAAAGGAGCGTAACGTCCCCGGACCGCATCGGTCCCGGCGCCTATTGTGAGTCTAGCTGAATGATTCACACGAAGCGATAAAAGAATTTGAGAACTTTCATTTTCAGGTCGTTGAAAGGCGGCTGCACCACTTTGAGGCCGATGAACAGCCAGTGCCGCCGCATGACGGCCCGGTGGTTGGAAAAATCTAAAAAGCTGTGCCGCCCGTTGGATCGCCCCATGCCGCTGTTGTTGATACCGCCGAAAGGCAAATTGGTGTTGCTGAAACTCGTCATGTATTCATTGACGACGGTGTTGCCGGCGGAAGTGTTTTTTAAATAATAGCGGATGGCGGCATTGTTTCGGCTGCCGATGTACATATCTAAAGGTTTGGGGCGCCGGCGAATGATGGCGACCGCTTCTTCTTTGCTGCGAAACGTGACTACCGGCAGCACCGGCCCGAAAATCTCCTCTTGCATAATGTCCATGTCCTCTGTCACGCCGGTTAGCACCGTAGGAGCAATGTACAAATCAGCCTCATCGCTTTGATCGCCTATTGCTATCCGTGCGCCTTTGCTTACAGCATCTTCTATCAAACTCCGGACGCGGTGGAAGTGCCGGAGATTGATCATACGGGACAGATCGGGCGAAGCCTTCGGATCTTCTCCGTACAAATCCCGGAGGCTCTTTTTGAACCCTTTCAGCAGGACTTCCAGCTTCGATTCATGCACGATGGCATAATCGGGCGCTATGCAGGTTTGGCCGTTGTTCAGACACTTGGCCCACGCCAATTTTTCTGCATGATAAGCTACATCCGCTGTTTCGTCTATAATGACCGGCGATTTTCCGCCCAATTCCAGCGTGACAGAGGCGAGGTGTTTGGCCGCCGCCGCCATGACGATTTTGCCCACAGCCGGGCTTCCTACGAAGTGAATGTGATTGAACGGCAGTTTGAGCAGCGCTTTGGCTGCGTCGGCATCGCCTTCCACTACGGCTACTTCTTCCGGTGGAAAAAGCGCACTCATCATATCCGCCATGAAGGCCGAAGTGTGTGGCGACATTTCCGAAGGTTTGAGTATAACCGTATTGCCGGCGGCAATGGCCGATACCAACGGACAAAGCGAAAGGTTGACCGGATAATTCCAGGGCGACAGAATAAGGCATACGCCTTTCGGCTCGTATTGAATGCGCGACGACATACCTGCCAATGCTAAAGGCCCCGGTACCGGCTCGTCGCGCATCCATTGCCGCAGGTCGCGGCGCACCGCCATGACGGCTGATTTTACAAACCCGATTTCCGTAGCCCACACTTCAAACGGAGGCTTGCGGAAGTCTTTATACATGGCTTCCGCCAATGCCCGGAAGTTGGTTTCATTTTCCAGATAAGTCCATATCCGGTTCACCTTTTCGATGCGCTGCCGGGCAGTCGTGTGGGCAGCCTGGGGTGCGTAGGCGATTTGTTTTTCAAACAATTGTCGAATTCCGGTTTCGGTGAAAGCCGGAGACGGAGCAGATGTTGCAGTCATTCCAAAGTGTTATATGCCAAAGAGCTTTTTGATTACTTTTTCGTATTTGTGTGGGAAAATGCGAACGATGAGGTCCATGATGCGGGCATCTTTGCCGATGAGCACGCGGGCTTTTTTATACCGGATGCCGGCCACAATGCACTTGGCGGCCGTCTCCGGCGAGGTGGGCGTCATGCGGTCGAATTCCTGTGCGAGCTTTTGCCTGGCGGCTTCATCCGTCGCGGCAATGTTGTTGATAATGTTGGTTTTAATACCGCCGGGCATGACCACCGTCACGGTCACGTTGGAGCCGGCCAGTTCCGGCCGCAGGGCCTCGCTGAGGCCGCGCACGGCAAACTTGGAGGCCGTATAGGGCGACTGATATGGATGGGCAGCCGTACTGAAAATGCTGGCCACATTGACCAATGCTGCTTCGGGCCGGCTCTTGAGGGAGGGCAAAAATTCCTTCACGCCATATAGTACGCCCCAGATATTGACTTTCCACACTTTTTCAAAATCGCTGTACGGCGTTTTTTCGAGCGATTGCCGCAGGAGAGTGATTCCGGCGTTGTTCACCACGATGTCCACGGCGCCGAACACTTCGTTCACCTCTGCCGCGAAGTTGCGCATGTCTTCAAGGTTCGATACGTCGAAGGGCGTGGCAACTACCGGCGCGCCTTTGTCCGAAACGGCCTTGCGGGTTTCTTCCAGCGTGGCGTCGTTCCAGTCGCAAATAGCTAATTTACAGCCGCAAGCGGCCAGTTCGAGCGCCAAGGCTCTGCCGATCCCGGATCCCGCTCCGGTAACGACGGCGATTTTGTCTTTCAGGTTTTTCATGGTATTTTCAGTTGTATTTATGCTGAGCGAAGTCGAAGCATGGTTTTATGGTTTCATTCGCCGTAGCTCCCGGGATCGCCAAATGTACAATGGTCAATTTTCAATTTTTAATGTACAAGTGTGCATGGCCGGAACAATTGAACATTGAATATTGGTCATTGACCATTGAACATTTCTCTGCCCTTGCCCTTTGCCAATTTGCCCCTCTGCTCTCTGCCCTCTGCTCTATGCTTCACCCCACCCACACCAATTGCTCCTCCCGGTTGTACCATTCGTGGAACAGATGTTCGAAGCGGCGGTTGAGTTCGTTGCGTTTTATTTTCATGGTCGGCGTCAGCAGGCCGTTTTCCACACTCCAGGGAGTATTCATCACCACCACGGCTTTCAGTTGTTCGTAATTGGGCAGTTGACTGTTGATGTGGTCGAGGGTTTCCTGCAGGCTTTGGCGCAATTTTTCCATACCGGCTTCGCGCCCGATGTCCGACAAAACCACCAATGCCAAGGGCTGCGGAATACCCGGCCCCGCTACGCATACCTGCTCTACATAGTTGTTTTTGGCAAAACTCCACTCAATCGGTCCCGGCACAATGAACTTCCCCTTCGACGACTTAAACGTGTCGGAAATACGCCCGGTAATGCGAAGGTAACCTTCTTCATCCAATTCGCCCTGATCGCCGGTGAAGATGAGGCCGTCGTGCAGAATTTCGGCGGTTTTTTCCGGCTCGTTGTAGTAGCCCTTCATCATCCAGGGCAGGCGAATGGTGATTTCGCCCGATTCAGGTACGACGCCTACTTCCACATTGGGCAGCGGTTTGCCCACCGTACCGCGCCGGATGCGGTCGCGGGGCATCAGCGTGGCGCCGCCGCAGGTTTCGGTCATGCCGTAAACCTCCTGAAGATGTATGCCGAGATGCGCATACCAGTCTTTGACCGCATCTGGCATGGGCGCTGCGCCGGTAAGCAGGATGCGCGCTTTGTCCAGGCCTAAACCCTGCCGTATTTTCCGGCGTATCAGACTATTGACAATTGGGATGCTGAGCAGAATATTCAGCGTTCTTTGCGGCATTCGCTCCAGAATGGCCATTTGGAATTTCGTCCAGATGCGCGGCACGCCGAGGAAGAGCGTCGGTTGGGTGTCCTGAAGGTTTTTGGCAAAAGAATTGATGGATTCAGCGAAAGCGATGCTGCCGCCCGTGAGCAACGCAGCGCCTTCCACGATGAGCCGCTCGGCGATGTGGCACAGCGGCAGGTAGGAGAAGAATCGGTGCTCCGTGCCGGAGAACAATTTCAGGCTGTCGTGCCGGCGCTCATTTTCCATCAGTGCGGAAGGGGCGTAGAAGTCGAGCATCACACCTTTGGGTACGCCGGTAGTGCCGGAGGTATAGAGAATGCTGAACAGGTCGTGAATGTCGCGGTTCGGATTGCCGGGCAAGGGATCATACGCGGCCAAAAGCCCTTCCCATGCCAGCCCTTCCTCTACCCGGCTGTTGCCTTCGTAGTGTGGGAACGCAATGAGTTGAAGTTCTTCGGCTACCCCCTTGCGCAGCGCGGGCCAGTCGTCTAACTTGCCTACAAACAGCGCTTTGACATGACTCAATTCCAGCACTTGCTGCAATTGCTCGGCCGTGAGCGTGGGGTAAAAAGGCGCGGAAACGAAGCCGCCCATCATGATGGCCAAGTCGGCGATGATCCAGTGATAGCAGTTTTTGGAAAGGATACCCACATGGTCGCCGGGTTTCAGCCCGATGCCGGCCAGCGCCGCAGCAATGCGTCGGGCCTCTTGCCCCGCCTCTGCCCAGGTGATGGTTTTCCATTCGTTGCCGTAAGGCTGCCGCAAAAACGGCGCATCCGGCTTCGATTGCTCCCATTCGTAAAAGCAATCCAGCAAGGTTTTTAAATCCTCCGCCGGGAATGACGGTGTTGAAGATGCCATGATTTTCGGTTTTGTTGCCGGTTAGCTGCGAGCTTCGAGTTTTGAGCTACGAGTACTCACCGGCCGTCAACGTGACGCAGGAACTCGAAACTCGAAGCTCACAACTCGCAGCTAAAAAAAACTAATCCCACTTCACATCTCTGCCGGGCGTATAAGGCGCGCCGGCCTTTTCCAATTTCTCCTCCAACAGGCGAATATCGTTATTTTTCACACTTTTTATCTGTTCCAGCAGCGGTTTGAACTCCATACCGGCAATGCGCAGCGCATCGCGGTGGGTTTGCGTGGGCGCCGAGGTACTTTTCCACATTTCGTAAGTGAGCCAACCGATGCGGCCGGCAACGGTGAAAGGCGTGTCTTTGTCCAATCGGGCTGCCACCTGATCGCCGAATAGCGCTTTGCGGATGCCGTACAATTTGGCCTCTATGGCTTGCAGGTCGCCGGCGAGTTCTGTTTTTGGCACGGGCACGGAGTAGATGACTTTGCGCAGGAACTGCATGCGGGTACCGATTTCGCTCATCATGGCGGATGCGCCCGACACGGCCCGATCCAATTCCTGTACTTCCTGTTGGAACGCAACCAGGGCTGCCCGGTCGGATGCAGGCAACGTTACACCGCCGAGGCTGTTGATGCGAAAACGAACGGGCGCCGCGATTTCCCGCAGTTGGCCGTTGACGCTTTGCGCAAGGCTGACCGTGTATTCGCCCGGCATGGCCAGTACGCCTTCGTCCAAATTAGCAAAGGGATTGTCAAAGGCCGGCGGGGCGAGGCGTACCGGATTGACGGAAGGGAGGCGCCCGTCCCAGGTGATGCGATGGACGCCTTTGCTCACGCCGGTTTTCAGCTCGCGCACAATATTGCCGTTCAGATCGCGCACGGAGAAAAGCAGATACGGCTCTTCTTCGCGGGTTTCCGCTTCCAGTTCTTCATAAGTTGGGTAGCGAATCACTTCGCCTTTTTTGATCTTTTCTTTCTCCGCTTCCTGCCGCTTTTGCTTCAGGGTTTTCACCTCGTCTTTTATCCAATAAGTAAAGGTGGCGCCCACCGGCGGATTCGGTGCGCTGAAATAGGAATGCCCCATAAAGGATTTGCCGCGTAACCCTAGGGGCAGGCTCTCGTGATACACCAATCCGTCTTTCACCGGGTATATCACGGCTTCTGCGGCAAGCTGATCTTTTTTGAGAAAACGCAAAGGTGAATAGTCGTCCAATACATAAAAGCCTCTGCCGAAGGTGCCGAGCACGAGGTCATTTTCTCTTTTTTGAATAGCAATGTCGCGCACGGCAATGGTGGGCCGGCCGGCTTTGAGCGCTTTCCAGTAGCCGCCGCCGTCGGGACTGAAGAAGCAACCGAATTCGGTACCCACAAACAACAGGTCGCGGTCCACATGATCCTCTGCAATGGAGTAGGTGGAACCGCGTTCGGGCAGGTTGTTGGAAATGGCTTTCCAGGTGCGGCCGCGGTCGGTACTTTTGTATAAATAGGGCCGGAAATCGCCGTACTTGTGGTGGTTGAAAGCCGCGTACACCACGTTCATATCGTGTTGGGAGGCGAGCAAAAAGTTGACATAAGTGCGCTCCGGCACGCCCGGAATGGCGTTGCAATCAATTTTTGTCCAGGTGCGTCCGCCATCCTCTGTGACCTGAATGAGACCGTCGTCGGTGCCGGCATAGAGGAGCGATGCTTCAATGGGGCTTTCGTGGAACGCCACGATATTGCCGTAGAGCGAAGTGCTCGCATTTTTGGCAATGGCGTCCATGCTTTGAATGCGCCCCATCACCGGGAGGGTATTGCGGTCTATTTGGCGGGTGAGGTCGGCGCTGATGGCGGTCCAGCTATTGCCATGGTCGTCGCTGCGGAACACTTTGTTGGCCGCGAAGTAGAGGCGCTTGTCCACATGCGCGGAGGTCATGAGCGGGGAGTCCCAGTTCCAGCGCAGCTCCGGTTCGCCTGCGCCGGGTTTGGGTTGGATGCCGGTTATTTCGCCGCTTTGCCGGTCGTAGCGCACTAATACGCCGTGCTGCGCTTGCGCATACACGATGTTGGGATTTTTGGGATCAATGGCCGACTCGAATCCGTCGCCGCCGTTGGTGACAAACCAGTCGGAATTGACGATGCCGTGCCCGCTGCGGGTGCGCGAGGGACCGCCGATGCTGAAGTTGTCCTGTGTGCCGCCATAGACGTAGTAAAACGGCTCGGAGTTGTCCACGGCTACTTTGTAAAATTGCGTGACCGGCAGGTTGGATTTGAACGACCAGGTTTTGGCCGCGTCGAAGCTTTCGTAAATGCCGCCGTCGCAGCCCACGAGGTAGTAATTGGTATCGTTGGGGTCTATCCACATAGAGTGGTTGTCCACATGTTTGAAATCCTCGCCCAGCATTTTGAAGGTCTTTCCGCCGTCGTAGCTCACCTGTATCCACACATCCATAGAAAATATGACATCTGGATTGGTGGGATGCACCACGATTTCGGAGTAATAATTTCCGCTCGTAACATGGCCGGAACGCTTTTCCCAACTCGCCCCCCGGTTGGTGCTGCGGAAAAAACCGCCTTTGCCCTCTGCCGCTTCCACGATGGCATAGATGACCTCCGGATCGGAGGGCGCCATGGCGAGGCCGATGCGACCCATGTCCACAGTAGGCAGGCCGTTGTTGATCTTTTCCCAGGTTTGGCCGGCGTCTTTCGATTTATACATGCCGCTCGAAGGCCCGCCGCCCACATAAGTAAACACATGCCGCCGCCGCTGATAGGCTGAGGCGTACAATACATCCGGGTTGCGCGGATCCATCAAAATATCATTCACGCCCGTGTGTTCGTCCACGCTGAGCACAGCGTTCCAGGTTTTGCCGCCGTCGGCAGTTTTATACACTCCGCGCTCGTCGCCTTCTTTCCACAGCGGCCCGATGGCAGCCACATACACTACATCGGAATTGCGCGGGTCCACCACAATTTTGCCGATGTGCTCGGAGGTTTTTAACCCCATATTTTTCCAGGTTTTGCCGGCATCTTCCGATTTGTAAATACCGTCGCCGTAGGCCACCGAGCGCTGATTATTGTTTTCGCCGGTTCCCACCCACACTACGTTGGGGTTGTTGGGATCGAGCGTAACGCAACCGATGGAATAAGAGCCTTGTGCGTCGAAAATGGGTTCGTAAGTGGTGCCGGAATTTTCCGTTTTCCACACGCCCCCGGAAGCGGTGGCCACATAATATACGCTGCGGTTGCGGGGATGCACGGCGATGTCGGAAATGCGCCCCGATGTGAATGCCGGCCCGATGCTGCGGAATTTCAGGCCCGATGTAGCGATTTTTTCTAAAAAGTGCTCCTGCACAGCCGGTTTGGCCGGTTGGACGGCTTTCGGTTTTTGGCCGCTCAATTGGAACGTTATCAGCATACAGCCGATGATGGAAAGGAGTGCGGTTACCTTGTTCATTGTCGTGGTTTGTATTGGTTGAAAGGCAATTATTTACAGTCCGGTGCGCTCTATGGGGCAGGTCATGCAGTGCGAGCCGCCCCGCGCGCGCGACAGTTCGCTCGACGGCAGGGTGATAATGGTGTTCTCCAACCGATCGGCTTGTATGCGCCCTGTTTTCACCGCTTCCAAAAATTCATAAGCGTGCAATATGCTGTACCCGGCGGCGGCGAAAGCGTCTTCGGTTTTTGGGTTGCGATCGTAGGTGAGCGCCACGCCCGGTTTGATGGCCACGAGGTTGCAGCCGTCAGTCCATTGCTCGCGCTCCTGATGGGGTGATTCGCCGTTGCCGCTGAGTATGAAGCGCATACCGGGATTGATTTCATTGAGTATAAAATCTTGCACAGAGGGGTAATTTCCCGGTTTGCCCTGCGCCCGGATGACTTCTACATTGGAACTAAGCCCATCTAATACAATGGGTTTGAAGGCTACGATGTGGTCGCGGTGTATTTGGGTAAAAATGGTGTCAATGTGCATGCAGGAGCGGTCGTGCGGGATGTTGATTTGCGCCACGTTTTTCACGATGCCCCGGTCGAGCATATATTGGGCCAGAGAGCGAATGCCGTGCTCGGAGGTGCGCTCGCTCTGCCCGATGAGCAGGTAGTCCTCGTTGATAATCATCATATCGCCGCCTTCCACCGATACCCACTCGCCTCGCTTGGAGGGCGGAAACAAATCTACTTTGTTGAGATTGATGACCTTGCCGGCCTCGCGCATGGGGCGGAAAATGGGGTGCGACCAAAAGATAAACCGCGTGAGGAAGTTTTCCCGGAAACGGGCCTCCTTGGCGGCTTTGGTCACTACCACATGGTCATTGACCACCACGGCGATATCACGGGTGAAAATGAAATTGGGTATGGGGTCGAAAAGGATATAATCCTGTTCCGGGTAGTACCCGGTGATGAGCACCTCGCTGAGCAGGTCGTGGGGGAGTTCCATGAGCATGTCGTGGGCCGCAGTGGGCAGTTCCTCGTCGTTGACGATGAGGTTCATCAGTTCCACTTTGGTTTCCGCGTCGGCGTCTAAGGCTTCGCGGATGAGCTGCTGCGTTTCGAGTACGTTTTCCGGTCCGAGAAAGGCTTTGAGCACTTGCGTGAAGGTGTCGTGTTCGGCCTGCATCCGGGGCAGGTGTACGATGTCGTCGAAGAGGAGTTCTTCGGCGCGTTTGGGTGAAATGCGGGCGATGCCGGCGTCGGGACGATGCACAATAACCCGCTTCAAACTCCCGATTTCGGAGCTTACTTCTACTTTGGTTTGCATATTGGTCAGGACTTAAAATGGTATGATCTTTTCGATTTCGTAAATGGAATTGATCTTACCGGCAAAGATGCAATAATATGGCGGATTTTCACTCAAGGCACTGATCTCGGTGGGGCGCCCGTCGTCAATATAACTGGCCTTGAGCTTGCTCTTGATGGTAAAGAGGCTGAAAAAATAATGCAGTTGCACGTCCGGGTGAAAATAGTGTTTTATCTGAGCCGTCATCTTGCCTGCGTTGGAAGGGGGCTTGGCCGGACAGAAGTTGCAATTGCCGGGCAAATCGGGCCGGCAGGCCGTATTGATCGCCTGGCAATTGAAGCTGGGCAGGTTGTCGTAAGATACCTTGTGATGCGTATAAGCCACCGACGACAATGATAGCAGCCCCGACAATCCGTAAGGCATAATGGAGCCGAACTGCCCGTCCATCACCGTGAGTCCGATGCGGCCCACCTGCGGCGAACTGACGAAAGCGATTTCCGAAATTTCATGCATGAGGTTGATGTCGCTCAGCCCGAAGAGCCGGTTCACGGCGTTGCTGCCGGAGTAGGTGGCGTTGACGACCTGCGCGGCTGCTATGTGGGAACGCGTACCGTCGTGGCGGTTTTCGATTGTCAATTCCCAGCGCCCGCCCGCAGCGCCTGCCTCCGTTATTTTTGCACTTTTGTAGATGCGAATGCCGGGATGCGTTTCCACCTGGGCGCGGTAGTGCTCGGCAATCAAAACCGGATCGAAGGTATATTCGGTGGTGGCGTACAGCGCCTCTATGCGGTCGAAATTGAACCAGGGGTGCGCCTTCACCCGTTCGCGCCGGATGCCGATGAAATCGCAAAAACGCTCAAACTGCCCTGCGTCGGTAAAGGAACCGTACTTGTCAATGGCGTAGTATTTTTCAAAATCAAAAAGCACAAAGGGCCGGTGCTCGGCGATGAAGCGCTCCTTATGGTCGTCGCTCATGCGGGCCGTAGCCACGCTGCGCGGGTAGTGATAGCCGCTGTGCAGGCGCGCCTGATTGACGATGGAAGCCTTCTTCAGCAGTTCGTCTTCCATTTCTACGAGTACCACGCTGCACCCGTTGCGGGCCAGGTACAAGGCCGCATACACCCCGAACAGGCCGCCTCCCACTATGAGGAAATCGTATGTTATTGGTTTTGACAACGGCAATGGTTAAAGTCGGACGCGGCGAAGTTACGCGATAATTTGGGATGGTTACTGAGTCACCAAACCATGGGCTACAATGGCTTAGACATCAGCCGCATCGCCATAGGCTCGGGTTGCGGGTTTATGATGCTCAACAACTACGAATACGACGGCCTGCACCGCATCACGGCCATGAAAAATATTTTTTTCGGACAGCAGCCCTATCCCGACGCTTTTTCTACCACCTACTCCTACGACCCCGCCGGCAACATTCAAACCCTCACTCGCCGGGGCATCATAGATATGGGCGCGGGCAACGCCCCACAGTCGGACTTCATTGACGACCTGCGCTTCCCGCTCGCGCAGAGCCTTCCACCACAAAAAAATAAAAAAACGAATCGCTGGTAGCGGGTCCCACGCACTGTTACCATTATTCGGGGTTGTGTAAATAGCCTCGTAGTTGTTTACAGATCAGAAAAGGAAAGACCGGTCAGAACTTCCCCATCATTTGAAGAATGGTAATATGGCTCTGATCTTTCCGCTATATTTGCCTGAAATTGACCGTACATGAAAACCTTCCTTTCTCCATTTACAATGCTCTTTGTGGTGATACTCATGCTCTCCTCCTGCCGCCCGGAATCGCCCGGATTTTCTCATTTTGAAGAATATCCTTATTATTCGGATGAAGACCTGGGGCTGCGCTACACGCCTTCCAAATCGGTGTTCAAACTGTGGGCGCCTACGGCCAATGCGGCCCGGCTGCAATTTTACGATCATCCCACAACAGGGGAACCCGTTCAAACCAAAGACCTCAAAAAACGACTGAAAGGCGTGTGGGAAGCCACCGTCAAAAAAGACCTCGCGGGTCTATACTACACCTTTCAGGTGCGCATCGGCGATGTGTGGTTGAGTGAAACGCCCGATCCTTATGCCAAAGCGGTCGGTACCAACGGCCTCCGCGCGCAAGTGGTCAATATGGCCGCCACCAACCCGCCCGGCTGGGAAAACGACCGTCGCCCCGAACTAAAGCAATACACCGACATCATTCTGTACGAACTGCATGTGCGCGATTTGTCGATTCATCCCAATTCGGGCATTGCCAACAAAGGCAAATACCTCGGCCTCACCGAAACCGGCACGCGCAGCCCCGAGGGCCTCGCCACCGGCCTCGACCACCTCAAAGAACTCGGCGTCACGCACGTTCACCTGCTGCCGGTGTACGATTTCATGTCTATTGATGAGGAAAAATTGGAGGAAAATAAATTCAACTGGGGCTACGATCCGCAGCACTACAACGTGCCGGAGGGCAGCTACAGCACCGATCCCGCCGACGGCGCCGTACGCATCCGCGAATTCAAACAAATGGTCAAAGCCCTGCACGACGCCGGCATCCGCGTGGTGATGGACGTGGTGTATAACCACACGGGCGCAACGGAGTTGTCGGTGTTCAATCAGTTGGTACCGGGTTATTATTACCGACAGAATGCAGAGGGCGGCTTTTCCAACGCCTCCGCCTGCGGCAACGAAACGGCCTCCGAGCGGCTCATGATGCGCAAGCTCATAGTGGAATCGGTCAAATATTGGGCCTCGGAGTACCACATTGACGGGTTCCGCTTCGACCTCATGGGCATACACGACATCGAAACCATGAACTTAGTGAGCGCCGAACTGCGCAAACTGCATCCCTCCATATATATATACGGTGAAGGCTGGACCGGCGGCGACAGTCCGCTGCCCGCCGAACAACGCGCCCTCAAACACAATGTCTTGCAACTCGATCATGTGGCCGCCTTCAGCGACGATGTGCGCGACGCCATTAAAGGCCATGTGTTTCACCCGGAGCGAAAAGGATTTGTGAGCGGATTGGAAGGATTGGAGGAAAGCCTCAAATTCGGCATCGTGGCTTCGACCCGGCACCCGCAGGTGGATTACAGCAAAATCAATTATTCGGAGGCGCCCTGGGCCAAAAATCCGGCGCAGGCCATTGCCTACGCTTCCTGCCACGACAACCACACGCTCTGGGATCGCTTCCTAGAGTCCTGCCCCGAAGCCTCCGAGGCAGAGCGCATTCAGATGAACAAACTGGCTGCGGCTATTGTCCTTACCTGTCAGGGCGTGCCGTTTGTCCATGCCGGCGAGGAGATGCTGCGTACCAAATTCGGGGCCGAAAATTCATACAACCTGCCCGACAGCATCAATCGGTTGGACTGGTCGCGCAAAGCCAGGTACACCGATGTGTTTGAGTATTACAAGGGCCTCATCGCACTGCGCAAAAGCAGGCCGGCCTTCCGGCTTACGTCGGAGGAGTTGATCCAAAAGCACCTCCGCTTTTTGGACACTGACGAGCCGAATCTGGTAGGTTATCTGCTCAGCGACCACGCCGGCGGAGACGAATGGAAAGAAATTCTGGTGGTGTTCAACGGCAATGCCACTGCCAAAACCATCGCCGTGCCCGACCGCGACTGGCTCATGGTAGCCGATGCACACACGGTAAACCCGGAAGGGCTGGGCGTCATCAAAACGGCGACGCTGCAAGTGCCGGGGCGCTCGGCCATGATTTTGAAGAGTATTTAATCAAACGAATCAACACACAGACCATCATGGAACAACAGGAATCCCGACCCCGGACATTCAGAGGCTCCATCCAGGACTACCTCTCGCTCGGCTATCTCTACCTCATTCTGTTGGGCGTGGTGAGCGACTCCATCTTCTACGGCCTGTTGGGCATCAACATCATGAGTTATTCCAGCGTGTTGGATATTTTGCTCAGTCCTATTGTTCACCTTACCGACAGCGTAATTTTTCCGGTCGTAGTCATTGTGTTGCCGCTTTTCAGCTATTATTATTTGAAGCTGATGCGAAAAATACAAGCGAGAGTGGCAGCCAGAAAAGGTACTGTCGCCGCCGCCGGTAAAATGGTCTCCCTGTCGGACAATAGCCTCTGGCTCTTTTTCACCGCGTTTATCATTTTCTCTGCTTTTTTGGGGTTCGGGCTGGGCGGCGGTGTAAAAACAAAGAGTATCCTCGAAAGCAAAGACTACAAAATCCGCCATGAAATCACCTTTCAGGATGGCACGGTGCTCCCCGTGAAATTGATCGGCAACAACAGCAGCTACGTTTTTTATGTGACGAAGGAGCAAAATGCGGTCATTGTGTCGCCCATGTCTGGGAATGTGCGGAAGATTGAGCGGGTGGAGCAGGCAGAGTGAATGAAGAAAACGCAGTGGCCGGCGCCCGACGAAGCCGCTCGCTTTTTACATTTGTAGCTTCTGAAGCGATTGTCAAAACAGTTGTAACTTTGAAAAAAATACAGCCATGTACATCAGGCAAGTAGAAATAAATCACATCCGCTCTATCAGCCATTTCAAAATGACTTTTGAAACGCCCGCCGGCTGGCATGTACTGATAGGCGATAACGGAGCAGGAAAATCGAGCATCATTCGCTCCATTGCGTTGGGGCTGATTGGAGCGATTGAGATTCATGGTATCAACCCCAACTGGAGCGAGTGGTTGCAATGGAAAGCAAAAGAGGGGAGTGTTTTATTAAGTGGTGAAAAAACAGATAAATCAGGAGTAAAGGAAGTGCAGAGCCACCTAACAATAAAAAGAGAGGAAGATAAAGAAGCCTTCCTTATATCGGACAATGGTGATTTATCTCAAAAGTCAGACAATGGTTTCTCTGCCGGCTACGGTCCATTCCGGCGCTTTACGGGCGGCAGTTTCGAGAAGGATAAGCTTTTTGAAAATCCCAGCTATAAGCGGTTAGCATCGCACCTATCTCTCTTTAGCGAAGATGTCGCATTAACAGAAGCGACCAAGTGCTTGATGAGCGTTCAGTTTCAAGCGCTGGAAAAAAAAGTAAAACACAGTCTGCTGGATGATTTGAAAAAACTGATCAACTCACCCGATTTTTTGCCCCATCATTCCAAACTAAAAAGCGTCGGCTCTGAGGGAGTAATTTTTATTGACGGCAACGGCGCCGAAATATCCGTGACGCAAATGAGCGACGGGTACCGTTCTATTTTGAGTTTGACCTTTGAACTCATTCGTCAGCTCGTTCGGGTTTTTGGAGAGGATGCGGTGTTTCGTCAGGTGAGGAATGGGCGTATGGAAATTGACATGCCCGGCGTGGTGCTCATTGATGAAATAGATGCGCACCTCCACCCCAGTTGGCAAACCCGCATCGGGCAATGGTTTACCCGGTATTTTCCAAAAATCCAGTTCATCGTCACCACCCATAGCCCTTTAGTATGCCGGGCGGGCGCAAACGGCAGTATCTGGCGCTTGGCAGCGCCGGGTAGCGATATGGAATCGGGGGAAGTGACCGGGGCGGATAAAAACAGATTGATATACGGCAATATCCTCGATGCTTACGGGACAGAAGTATTCGGCGCCGATGTGACCATAAATTCGGACGCCGTTGACAAGAAAGAAGAATTAGTACATCTCAGCAAAAAGAAAGTAGCCGGGAAAATGTCAATCAAAGAACAAAGCAAGTTGGAAGAACTTCGAAAAACCTTCTCCACCGATGATATTTTTGAACTCTGAAACCCTTTCTGCCACATCAGTTGCTCATCTCGAATCTGTTCAAGATGAAATCAATCAGGCCGTTTCGTTTTCCGAAAAAGCAAAAAAAGCGGATGCCAAATGGAAGAGTAAATCTTCTCGTACCGGCAAAGCTGCTTTCAAAGAAATAAAAGATACCCTGATAAGAATGTGCGTGGGAGTGGAAATCTGTGTCTATTGCGAGCAAAATGAAGCTACTGACATTGAGCATATTTACCCCAAAAAGATGTATCCTGAAAAAGCCTTTGTTTGGGACAACTACGTTTTGGCTTATAGTAAATGCAACTCACACCACAAGGCAATACAATTGTAAAAAACATCCACATCAAAAGCCTACTGACATGACAGACCGAGCTTATTTAGCTACCCTCCGCACACCGACGCCGGACAACCCGCTCCGGGTGTTGGTAAGCGCCTGTCTCACCGGCATTACCTGCGGCTACGACGGCAGTGCCAACGGAGAATATCCGAGCGTACTGAAATTATTGCAATACGACACGGTGCGGCTCATCCGCTTTTGCCCGGAGGAATTTTCTTTCGGCGCTCCCAGAGAGATGTGCGACATTCACGGCGGAACCGGCTTAGACGTACTGGAAGGCAGGGCAAAAGTGCTGACCGAAACCGGAAAAGACTGGACGGAAGGCATGATAGCGGCGTCCTTGAAAATGCTGGACATTGCGAGAAGAGAAGCGGTCGAACTCGCCGTCATGATGGACATCAGCGCGGCCTGCGGCAGTCAGGTCATTTATAACGGCAACCGATTCGGCCCCGAAAAAGTGTATCAAATCGGCGCCGGGGTGAGCGCAGCGCAATTGATGCGCCACGGGTTCAAAGTCATCAGCCAGCGGGATTATGCATCGCTGGAACTATTGTATTCCAAAATTGACCCGGCGCACGTCATAGATGCGCACGCCAAAGATCACCATGAAAATGACTGGTACCGGACGTATTTCAACGTGTAGCGCATCGCTCCCGGTTTTTTTTGAACACCATTTTTTCACTTACCTACCGCTCAATGAAGCACTTGAGAGTTATTAGAAAAGCACTGATTTACATCAATTTGGAGAGTGAGGTGGACGACTACGACAAGATTCACGAATCCATCGAAAAAGACATTATTTTTAAAGGCACCAACCTCTGGATTTTGGTATTTGCCATTATTGTGGCATCGGTTGGGCTAAACATGAACTCCACGGCCGTCATCATCGGCGCGATGTTGATATCCCCGCTCATGGGGCCGATCAACGGCATGGGCTATAGCATTGCCACTTACAATTTTCCGCTTTTCAGAAGAGCGGTGAAAAACCTGACCTTTGCGGTACTCACCAGTTTGGTGGCCTCCACGGCGTATTTTACCATAAGCCCTATTTCCACGGCGCATTCCGAATTGCTGGCCCGCACCAGCCCGACCATCTACGATGTGCTCATCGCGCTGTTCGGCGGCCTGGCCGGCATTGTGGCCATCAGCAGCCGCCAAAAGGGCAATGTCATTCCCGGGGTGGCCATTGCCACTGCGCTCATGCCGCCTTTGTGTACGGCGGGCTACGGTCTGGCAACGGGCCAATTCACCTATTTTTTCGGGGCGTTTTACCTCTTCACCATCAATACGGTGTTCATTGCCATCTCCTCCGTCGTCATTTCTCAAATACTTAAATTTCCGATAAGAACCATTGTTGATGCCGACCAGAAGAAGAAGGTCAATCGTTTGATCTCCTTCGTCATCGCATTGGTGTTTTTTCCGAGTATTTACTTTGGTTACAACCTGGTGCAAAAAGAAAAATTCATGGAAAACGCCGCTAAATATGTGCGGAATGTGAGCGTAATAGAAGGGAATTACCTGTTGAAAAACGAAATTAGCTTCAATAACAAATCCATCGTATTGGTGTATGGCGGGGCTACTTTAGACGGTAGCCAGAAAGAACGCATCAGAAAGCGCGCGGCAGATTTTTCGCTCAACAATGCCAATGTAGAATTTCAGCAGGGCTTGGCTTTTGACAATTTCGCCGGGCAGCGCAGCGAGGTGGACAACCTGAAAACAGAAATCAACCGCCTCACCGTTTCTCTGCAAAACAAAGAGCGGCACATTGACAGCCTGAGCCGCCGCAATTATCGCGGGCGCGAGGTGTTGGATGAAATTAAAATCCTGTATCCTCAAATCGTACATTGCGCTTTCGGGGAGTCGCTGGTTTTTCAAGACACCGTGCCCAACCCGGAACGCATGCAAACCGTGATTTTCAAAATGCAGGGTCGCCCTTTCCCCAATGCGGAAAAAGAAAAAATAGAAAATTGGCTCAAAGCGAAGCTCAAAACGAAGGCGATAAAGGTCTTTTATGAAAACTGATTGTAACATTTTCTACCTTCGCGCCGATTTTGCAAGTCATACAGCCTATGTCAAAAATTCATGCCGCCCTCACCGGCATCCATTGCCACTTGCCGGACTATGTGCTCACCAATGCCGAATTGGAGCAGATGGTAGATACCAATGACGAGTGGATATACAGCCGCACCGGTATTCGCGAGCGCCGCATCCTCAAGGGTGAAGGCAAAGGCGTTTCCGTGATGGGCATCGAAGCCGTGCGCGGACTGCTGGAAAAAACCGGCACCGATCCCTCGGAAGTGGACCTCGTCATTTGTGCCACCGTTACGCCCGACATGATGTTTCCCGATACGGCCAACCTCATTGCGCATGCTCTCGGCATCAAAAATGCCTTTTGTTTCGATCTCGCCGCCGCCTGTTCCGGCTTCATCTATGCGCTGAGCACCGGCGCCATGTATGTACAATCGGGTATGTATAAGAAAGTAGTGGTGGTGGGGTCTGACAAGATGTCGTCCATCATAGACTATACCGACCGTGCCACCTGCATCATTTTCGGCGATGCGGCGGGCGCTGTGTTGTTGGAACCTTCGCAGGAGCCGGTGGGCGTGATGGACTTCATGCACCGCAGCGATGGGGTAGGGCAGGAGTTTCTGCACCAAAAA
Organism: Saprospiraceae bacterium; assembly: GCA_019638385.1. Taxonomy (GTDB): domain Bacteria; phylum Bacteroidota; class Bacteroidia; order Chitinophagales; family Saprospiraceae; genus UBA2329. The sequence goes on from JAHBTW010000003.1 coordinate 231,160, forward strand.
GCAGGCGGCTCCCGGCGACCTGCCAGCCGCGAAACGGTGGATAACCGCGAGCATTTTGTGTATCAAAATGGGAAGCCGGTGTTCAAATACGCTGTCACCGGAATGTCGGACATCGTACAGAAAGTGATGAAACGCAACCACTTATCTCAGGACGATGTGGCCTGGGTGGTACCGCATCAGGCCAACATGCGCATCATAGAAGCCGTGGCCGGCCTCCTGAATTTCCCCATAGAGCGGGTCATGATTAATATTCACAAATACGGCAACACCACTGCCGCTACCATTCCGCTGTGTTTGTGGGAATGGGAAAGCCGGCTCCAACGGGGCGACAACATCATCCTGACGGCATTCGGCGGGGGCTTCACCTGGGGCGCCGTATATCTAAAGTGGGCATACTAACGGGAAATCCGATTTTTTCTATCTTTGCGCAGTTTTTGAAAAACCAATAATCATTATCAACCTATGGCAAGTACAGCAGACATTCGCAACGGCTTGTGTATTGAATACAACAACGACATTTACGCGATTGTAGAGTTCCAGCATGTCAAACCCGGCAAAGGCGCCGCTTTTGTACGCACCAAAATGAAAAGCGTAACCAACGGCCGGGTATTGGAAAATACGTTTCCCTCCGGTCATAAGATTGACATCGTGCGCGTAGAGCGCCGCAAATTCCAGTTTCTCTACCCCGACGAAACAGGCTACCACTTCATGGACAATGAGACTTTTGAGCAGATTGCCATGGAAAAAGACATGATCAGCCGCCCGGAACTGCTCAAAGAAGGCACTGAGGTGGAAATCATGTTTCACGCCGAAAAAGACATTCCGCTCACCCTCGATCTGCCGGCCAATATCGCCCTCAAAGTGACCTACACCGAACCAGGCATGAAAGGCGATACGGCGACCAATACCTATAAGCCCGCTACCGTTGAAACCGGTGCGGAAGTAAAAGTACCTTTGTTTGTAAACGAAGGCGACCTGATACGCATTGATACCTCCACCGGCGCCTATATGGAACGGGTAAAACAATAAAGGCATGAACAACTTCAAGGAAATTCAGGAACTGATCCGGCTCATCACCAAAGCCGAACTGTCGGAATTTAAGATGAAAGACGGCGATTTTGAGTTGTCTATTCGCACCAAATACTTCAACAATTCCGGCAAGGTGTCTGCTGCTCCGGCAGTAACTTTCTCTGCTCCGGCTCCTGCCGCTCCGGCAGCGCCTCCTGCTTCAGACGCGCCCGCCACGCCCGACATACCGAGCGCGGCGCCTGTTGCAACAGAAGGGAGCAGCGGATATTTGGAAATCCGCTCGCCCATCGTCGGCACTTTTTACCGCTCCCCTTCACCGGAAAAGCCGGCGTACATCAAACCCGGCGATGTGATCAAACCCGGCGACGTGGTGTGCATCGTAGAGGCCATGAAACTGTTTAATGAGATCGAGTCGGAGCACGGAGGCAAGGTGGTAAAAGTGATTGTGGAAGACGCTTCGCCTGTAGAGTTCGATCAGGTGCTCTTCCTGCTTGATCCCAAAGGGTAAACCTGCGGGTTCGCTGATGTCTCAACTCATTTTTAACCTGACCACTAACCATGCAGTTCAATAAGATACTGATTGCCAACCGGGGCGAAATAGCCCTGCGCATCATTCGCACCTGCCGGGAAATGGGCATAAAAACGGTGGCCGTGTATTCCACTGCCGACCGCGAGAGCCTCCACGTCCGGTTTGCCGACGAAGCCGTTTGTATCGGCCCGCCTTCCTCCGCCGAGTCTTACCTGAGCATACCGCGCATCATGGCGGCGGTGGAAATCACCAATGCCGACGCCATTCATCCGGGCTACGGCTTTTTGGCCGAAAATGCCGAGTTTGCAGAGGTGTGCGGCGAATACGGCATCAAATTCATCGGCCCCACAGCGGAGCAAATTCGCAAAATGGGCGATAAAATTACGGCCAAAGAAACCATGGTCAAGGCCGGCGTGCCCGTCATTCCCGGCTCCGAAGGTTTGGTCAAAGACCTTAAGCACGGCCTGAAATCGGCCAAAGAGGTGGGCTATCCCGTCATCATCAAAGCAACGGCGGGCGGCGGCGGCAAAGGCATGCGCGTGGTGTGGGAGGAAAAGGATTTTGAAAACGCGTACTCCATGGCCCGCAACGAGTCTAAAGCCTCTTTCGGCAACGACGGGGTGTATATCGAAAAATTTGTAGAGGAACCCCGACACATTGAGTTTCAAATTGCCGGCGACCAGTTCGGCACGGTGGTTCACCTGTCGGAGCGCGACTGCTCCATTCAGCGCCGGCACCAGAAATTGGTGGAGGAAAGCCCTTCGCCTTTTATGACCGACGAACTGCGCGAGGAGATGGGTAATGCCGCCATCAAAGCCGGCAAAGCCATCAATTATGAGGGCGTGGGCACCATAGAGTTTCTCGTGGATAAGTACCGGAATTTCTACTTCATGGAAATGAATACCCGTATCCAGGTAGAACACCCGGTTACCGAAGAAGTGATAGACCATGACCTCATCAAGGAACAAATCAAAATAGCGCAGGGCGAGCCGATCAGCGGCAAAAATTATTATCCGACGCTCTTCGCGATGGAATGCCGCATCAATGCCGAAGACCCTTTCCACGGATTCCGGCCCAGTCCCGGGCGCATCACCTCGTTTCACAGCTCCAAGGGGCACGGCGTACGCGTGGACACGCACGTTTATGCCGGTTATACCATACCGCCCTACTACGATTCGTTGATTGCCAAACTAATTTGCCGCGCCCGTACCCGTGAAGAAGTCATACGGAAAATGGAACGCGCCTTAGACGAGTTCATCATCGAAGGGGTAAAGACGACGGTGCCCTTCCACCAGCGGCTGATGAAGGACCCGAATTTCCGCGAAGGAAATTTCAATACCAGTTTTCTCAATGATTTTGACCTGAAAGCCTGATAGTGAGGAGTTTCTGGCGATTGCTCGGCTATTTGCGAAACTATCGCGCTAATGTGGCGCTAAACATTGTCAGCAACTTGCTCACCGCCATTTTCACGGCTGTTGCCATTCCCTTGCTTGCTCCGTTTCTGGAGTTGCTGTTCGACCGCAAATCGCTCGTAACCGAACCGCCGGCGGGCAGCCTGTTTTCGGCTCAGAACATCAGTGATTATTTCAATTACACGGTCAGCAATTTCATTACGGAGCAAGGCAAAGAGGCCGCTTTGGTGTATGTGTGCCTGTGGATCGTGGCAGTCTTTTTTCTGAAAAATCTGTTCCGGTACCTCTCCCTTTTTTTTATGGCGCCGGTGCGCAACGGCATCATCCGCGACCTGCGCGGGCAGTTGTTTCACAAATTGCTCGTTCTTCCACTACCGTACTTCTCCGAAGAGCGCAAAGGCGACCTCATGTCGCGCATCACCGCCGACGTGCAGGAAGTGGAATGGAGTATCCTCAACGTATTGGAAGCGGTATTTCGGGAGCCGCTCATCATCGGCGGCGCTTTGGGCATCATGCTCTACATCAGCCCGCAACTGACTTTGTTTGTATTCGTGCTGATGTTTTTTACCGGCTTCGTCATCGGGGGCATCGGGCGCCGCTTGAAGCGCAGTTCGCTCGACGTGCAGGAACGCCTCGGCACGCTGGTATCGCTCATCGAGGAGGCGTTGTCAGGGCTGCGCATCATCAAGGGTTTCAATGCAGAGGGGTATCAGCGCGACAAGTTCGGCAGGGAAAACGACGGTTATCGCCACACGCTCACCCGCCTGCTGTGGCGCCGCGATTTGTCGTCGCCGCTGTCCGAATTTCTCGGCATCGGCGTAGTGGCGGTATTGCTGTGGTTCGGTTCGCGTTTGGTCTTTTCCGGTCAAATGGCCGCAGAGACCTTTCTCACCTTCATCTTTGCGTTTTACAACGTCATCGAACCGGCCAAAAAACTCTCCCGCGCCGTGTATGACATTCAGAAAGGCATCGCCGCCCTGCAACGGGTGGAGATGGTGCTGGACGCCCCGCTGCAAATAGCAGAGCCGGAGCAGCCGCAACCGCTTGACGCCTTCCACGACGCCATCGAATACCGCGATGTGGGTTTTGCTTACAACAACAATGAAGGCCCCGTTTTGCAAGACATCAACCTGCGCATTGCCAAAGGTCGCGTAGTGGCCTTGGTGGGCGCTTCGGGCGCGGGCAAGTCCACCATCGCCGATTTGCTGCCCCGCTTTTACGATGTGCAGTCAGGCGGCATTTTTATAGACGGTATAGATATTCGGCACGTCAGTTTGCGGAGTCTGCGCCGCCTCATGGGTATTGTTTCGCAGGAGGCCATTTTGTTTAACGATACCATTTACAACAACATCGTGTTCGGCATGGAGGGCGTCACGGCAGAAGACGTGGAGCGCGCTGCTCGTATTGCCAATGCCCATGATTTCATTCTGGCCACCGAACACGGCTATCAAACCAATATCGGCGACCGGGGCCTCAAGCTCAGCGGCGGCCAACGGCAGCGACTCACCATTGCTCGCGCCATTCTCAAAAATCCGCCCATTCTCATCTTAGACGAGGCGACTTCTGCCTTAGATGCCGAATCTGAAAAGTTGGTACAACAGGCATTGGAGGAGTTGATGAAAAATCGCACGGCCATCGTCATTGCTCACCGCCTGAGTACGGTGCGCAATGCCGACGAAATTGTGGTGTTGCACCGCGGGCGCATCGTGCAGCGCGGCACACATGAAGAACTTACGGCTAAGGAAGGCGAATACCGGAAATTGACAGGCGGTATGTAAGGAGGCTATTTCAATCGCTCGATTTGCAGTTCGTCCATCGCCCGTTCCAAGTCCGCTATTCCGATATTCCGGCCGGCGATGCTTATGACGAAGCGGTTGTTCCACAGCACGTTAAATGTTCCCATCCTTCCCGGCCCGTAACGGATCAACGCGGGTTGTCCTTTGTAAAGAAAGGAGCGCCGCTCCACCGCAGGGTTTTCTTCTTCGGGAAGCGCAGTCCAATCGGCCAATACGGATAATATTTCTGCTTGATCGCCCACATCGTGAAGAGAAACCGATAAGCGGCGATCCTGTGTGCTGTAAGCGGCACTGAGCGCGGCGACGAGGCCGGCCCCCATCGTGTAGCTTTCTCCGTTGAGGGTGTTGCGTTGCATACCGGCCAACGCCGGCGGAAAAAGCGGCAGCAAAACAGTGTGGTCGTACGCATTACTCTTTAAGCGGAGAGCATTGGCCGGAATGTAATACGGCTCAACAGGTTGATTGGCAATTGGTTGAGCAGCAGTCGGTTCTTCCTGAGCGAACGCGCCCGGATCGGCCTTTTCGCCCGGCGAGGAGTTGGTGCAGCCGTAGAGGAGGGAGAGGGCAAGGGGCAAGAGGCAAAGGGCAAGGGGCGTAGAGCAGAGGGCAGAGAGCATAGAGCTTCCACGGAAGCGCAAATGATAACGGGAATTTCTCATGGGCATCATTTTTGTTGCAAAAGTACATCTCGAAACCGACAAATGCCCTGTAAATCCGGCAGTTATTTGGAGAGGATGGCAGCCATGTCGGCTTCCAGCGACATCTGCGGGCTTTCGACGATGCGCCCGATCTCCTGCCCGGCGCGGGAGAAAATGAAAGTGGGCACATATTCAATGTTTTTGCCTTTTTCCTCGCCTTGCGGACTGGTTTTGCGGCGGTCGGGGTGATCGTCTAAGCTATACATCCGCAGTCGTTGTTCATCCACGCCAAGCTGGTCTAATATTTTGAAAAAACGCGGCACTTCGCGCTGGCTGTCTTCACACCAGGTGCCCATAAAGATTTCAATGTCCAGTTCGGTGAATTTACCTTGCAGGGGCGCTGCGGCAGCGGTATTCACCTGATAGCTCGCATATTCGGCATTGAACCACTCGCTGAAAGGCGCCTGAAGCAGCCCCTTACGGTCAATGCGCCCCAGCAGCATGGGCGTTCCGTCTTGAGCCGTATCCTGATGATTGAGAGAGAATTTCATTCCGGGTCCCGCCATAGTAATTTGTCGGGAGCCGTTGCATCCCATAGCAAATAGCACGGCAATAATCAGCATAACAGGAAAGAAGATTTTCATAGCAATATGATTTTGACGGCAAAGGTATCCCGGATTTCTATTAGTATTTACAAATTCATCAAACAATCCGGCGACTTTCGGGTTTTTGGATTGGCGGACTTTATGCCGACCCGGTGTTATCCAGATGTTTCGATGCCTTTCAACCTCACTATAATTTTGGGAAACTTCCGACACTACGGAATTGTCTTCTGGATAAGCAGGAGCTACTAAGAATTTATCATCACTAAATAATTTTCAACCATACAAAATGGAAAATAACACATCACAAGGCACATCACCGCATAGCGCGAATGGTGAAAGCAAGTGCCCGTTTACCGGTGGAGCGCTGAAGCAAAGCGCCGGCGCCGGCACGAGAAACCGCGACTGGTGGCCCAATCAGTTGAAACTGAACATCCTCCGCCAACACTCTGCCCTGTCCAATCCGATGGGTGAGTCGTTCAACTATGCGGAGGAGTTCAAAAAACTCGATCTGGACGCCTTGAAAAAAGACATCTTCGACCTGATGACCACCTCTCAGGAATGGTGGCCGGCCGACTACGGGCACTACGGGCCGTTTTTCATCCGTATGGCATGGCACAGCGCAGGCACTTACCGCATCTCCGACGGCCGCGGCGGCGCAGGCTCCGGTACTCAGCGGTTTGCACCGCTCAACAGTTGGCCCGACAATGCCAACCTCGACAAGGCCCGTCTGCTGCTCTGGCCGATCAAACAGAAGTACGGCAAGCAAATTTCCTGGGCCGACCTCATGATCCTCGCCGGCAATTGCGCGCTGGAGTCAATGGGATTTGAAACGTTCGGCTTTGCCGGCGGACGGGAGGATGTTTGGGAACCGGAGGAGGATGTCTATTGGGGTTCTGAAAAAGAATGGCTGGGCGACCAACGTTATTCCGGCGACCGCGAATTGGAGAATCCGCTCGCAGCGGTGCAAATGGGCCTCATTTATGTAAACCCGGAAGGTCCCAATGGAAACCCCGATCCGCTCGCAGCAGCCCGCGACATTCGGGAAACCTTCGGCCGCATGGCTATGAACGATGAAGAAACCGTAGCGCTGATTGCCGGCGGGCACACCTTCGGCAAAACCCACGGCGCCGCCGATCCGGGCCGATATGTGGGGCCGGAACCCGCAGCGGCAGGTATTGAGGAGCAGGGCTTAGGGTGGAAAAACACCTTCGGAAGCGGCCATGGCGTCAACACCATTACGAGCGGTTTGGAAGGCGCCTGGACGACCACGCCGACAAAGTGGAGCAACAATTTCTTCTGGAATCTGTTCGGCTACGAATGGGAACTGACGAAAAGCCCCGCCGGCGCGCATCAGTGGAAACCGAAACACGGCATGGGCGAAGGCACAGTGCCGGATGCCCACGACCCCGCTAAGCGCCATACGCCCATCATGTTGACGACCGACCTCGCCCTGCGAATGGATCCTGCGTATGAGAAAATTTCAAGACGGTTTTTTGAAAACCCGGATGCGTTTAAAGATGCATTCGCTCGTGCTTGGTTCAAGCTGACGCACCGCGATATGGGGCCGATTGCGCGCTACCTTGGCCCGGAAGTGCCGAAAGAAGAGCTGATCTGGCAAGACCCCGTACCGGCTGTTACGCATCCGCTTATTGACGATAAGGACATCGCCGCGCTGAAAGCTAAAATATTGGATTCAGGACTGTCGGTGTCACAATTGGTATCTACTGCATGGGCTTCGGCCGCTACCTTCCGCGGCTCCGATAAGCGCGGGGGCGCCAACGGAGCGCGCATTCGCCTGGCGCCTCAAAAGTATTGGGAAGTAAACAATCCCGCTCAATTGGCCACCGTGTTGAAGACGCTCGAAGGCATTCAAACCGCTTTCAACAGCGCTCAGTCGGGCGGCAAACAGGTTTCTCTGGCCGACCTGATCGTTCTGGGCGGATGTGCCGGCGTGGAGCAGGCCGCGCGGAATGCGGGCCATAGTGTGACTGTGCCCTTTACGCCGGGCAGAACCGATGCTTCGCAAGAACAAACCGATGTAGAGTCATTTGCTGCTTTAGAGCCGGCTGCCGACGGGTTTCGCAACTACTTCAAGCCGAAACACGCCGTAACGGCAGAGGAAATGCTGGTGGACAAAGCGCAACTGCTGACACTGACGGCGCCGGAAATGACCGTGCTCCTGGGAGGTATGCGGGTGCTGAATACGAACTTCGATCAGTCCGCACATGGCGTATTCACTCATCGCCCGGAGGCGCTCACCAATGATTTCTTCTTACACCTGCTCGATTTGGGAACCACCTGGAAAGCGACTTCCGACGCTCAAAATGTGTTTGAAGGTCGCGATCGCAAAACGGGCGAACTCAAATGGACGGGCACTCGTGCAGACCTCATCTTTGGGTCGAACTCCGAACTGCGCGCCATCGCCGAAGTATATGGATGCGAAGACGCTCAGCAGAAGTTTGTAACCGATTTTGCCGCCGCCTGGAACAAGGTGATGAACCTCGACCGCTTCGAGCTGTAGGGTTGACTGTACGGATTGATAAATAGATAGAAAAGGGCGGTCCGGCAGCGGGCTGCCCTTTTTGTTTCATTTTGGGGTTTAAGTGCGATTGCCCTGACCGGCACGAATGTTGCGCCGCAAGATTCGGCGAAATCCCTACCTTTGTCGCAAAACACATACCGATGAAATTGACTTATTACGGCCACTCTTGTTTTCTGCTGGAATGGAACGGCCAACGCATCATCTTCGATCCCTTTATCAGCCCCAATGAATTGGCGGCCCACATTGACGTGCAGCAGATTCGGGTGGATGCCGTCCTCGTATCGCACGGGCACGGCGATCACTTAGCCGATGCCGAAACCATCGCCCGCAACAGCGACGCACCGATCGTGTCCAACTATGAAGTCGCTACCTGGTTTGAAAACAAAGGCTTGAGAGTACACCCGATGAACCTCGGCGGCAAGTGGACCTTTGACTTCGGCACCGTGAAGTACGTCAATGCCGTACACACTTCTTCCCTGCCCGACGGCAGCAACGGCGGCAACCCCGGCGGCTTTGTGGTGTGGAACGAGGAGCAGTGCCTCTACTTCGCCGGCGATACTGCGCTCCATTTCGACATGCAACTCATTCCGATCACCTGTCCTGAATTGGATGTGGCCATTCTGCCCATTGGCGACAACTTCACGATGGGCTACGACGATGCGGTCATTGCGGCGGAGTTTGTGGAATGCGAACGCGTCATCGGCTGTCATTACGATACCTTCGGATACATCAAAATTGACCATGAGGAGGCAAAAAAATCTTTCGCAGATGAAGGGAAAGAGCTAATTTTGCTGCCCATCGGCGGGAGCATAGACATCTGACCGGCTCCTGTTCTTGCCTGACTTACACTGATACCGGAAAGCAGCTTTTTCATTTTTTTAATCCGGAACCGGCCCGAAAAACCGTTCCTCAATCGCTTTGTATTATGGGAAAAGTAATCGCCATCGCCAATCAGAAAGGAGGCGTAGGCAAAACGACCACGGCCATCAATCTCGGCGCCAGCCTGGCCATATTGGATAAAAAGGTGCTGCTCATTGATGCCGACCCGCAGGCCAACTCCTCTTCCGGCGTGGGCATCATGGAAACCGATGTCGAAACCAATCTTTTCGATTGTATGGTCAACGGACTCGATCCGCAAGAGGCTATTTACGAAACCGATACGCCCAACCTGCACCTGTTGCCCTCGCACATCAACTTAGTGGGCGCCGAATTGGAACTGGCCGCCCGCCCCAATCGCGAGTACATCCTCAAAGCCGTGGTGGATCAGGTGCGCGATGATTACGATTACATTTTCATAGATTGCCTGCCTTCGCTCGGCCTCATTACCATCAACGCGCTGTCGGCTGCCGATTCGGTGCTCGTGCCGGTGCAGTGCGAGTATTTTGCATTGGAAGGACTGAGCAAACTGCAAGCCACCATCAATTTGGTGCGGCAAAAGCTCAATCCTGCGCTCACGATCGAAGGCATTCTGCTCTCCATGTACGACAGCCGCTTGCGCCTCTCCAACATTGTGGTGGCCGAGGTGCGCGAAATTTTCAAAGGCAAAGTGTATGACACCATCATTCACCGCAATTCCCGCATCGGCGAGGCCCCCAACCTGCACATGCCCGTGGTGATGGTAAATGCCGGCAGCAAGGGCAGCGTGAATTTTCTCAATCTGGCACACGAGTTTTTGGCCAATAACAACGACAAGATTACCGTTTCGGCCTTAGCCTCCGATCCGGTAGCCTGAAGAATTAATACAACCGCACAAACGATACAGCATGGCCAAAAAAGTAGAACGCAAAACCACCCAACCGGATAAAAAGCAATTAGGCTCCAGCCTGCGCGCCATTTTTTCACTCACCGATCAGGAAATAGCCGAAAACCAGGAAGAGGTGGTAAAAGAACTATCGCACACCGTAGCGATGATACCGCTGAGCCAAATTGAGGTCAACCCCTTTCAGCCGCGCAACCAGTTTGACGAAGAGGCCCTGACGGAATTGTCAGAATCCATCAAAATACACGGACTGATACAGCCCATCACTGTGCGGCGCCTGAGCGCAAACGCTTTTCAACTCATCTCCGGGGAGCGCCGACTGCGGGCTTCCAAAATGGCCGGTCTCACCGAGGCGCCGGCATACATCCGCTTAGCCAACGATCAGGAAATGCTCGAAATGGCGCTGGTGGAAAACATTCAGCGCGAAGATCTTAACGCCATCGAGGTGGCTTTCACGCTGCAACGGCTCAAAGAGGAGTGCAGCCTCACCGATGAGCAACTCTCGGAGCGCATGGGCAAAAAGCGCAGCACCGTGACCAATCACCTGCGCCTGCTCAAGTTGCCGCCCAACATCCAGAAATCGCTCAAAGACCGCCAACTCACCATGGGCCATGCCCGCGCATTGGCCGGCATAGAGGATTACGCCGTGCGGGATTCGCTGTTTCGCCAAACGCTCAAAGAAGAACTCTCCGTACGGGAGTTGGAACGATTGGTGGCCTCCTTCAGCGAGCACAAACCCAAATCGAAACCGAACAACAACATGCCCGATGATTTTGCACGGGTGCAGCAAAACCTGCGCGAAATTTTCGGCACCCCCAAAGTACAAATCAAATTGCAAGGCGATGGAAAAGGACAAATCGTGCTGCCCTTCGATACGGTGGAGCAGTTCAATTTTTACCTCGATCAAATTGAGAAGTAGCCTCGTATCGGCGCTCCTGCTCTGCATAGCCGCTACCGGATACGGTTTCACGCACTCAGAAATGATGCGCTGTTGTGAAGCGGATGCGGTAGAATGGGCAGTAGGCGATACGGCCATAACGCCCAAATTGCGCCGGCAACCTGTGCCCAAAAAGGCGGCCTATTTATCACTGGCCCTGCCCGGCGCCGGACAGGTATATAACGGGCGCTGGTGGAAAGTGCCTTTTGTATATGGCGTATTGGGCGGCGCCGTCGCCGTTGCGGTCAACAATCAGCAGAACTACGAAACCTTCAGAGATGCTTATACGCTCAAATTGCGCAATGAACCGCACGAGTTCTCCGACACGATATTAGACGATGCCAACCGCCTGCGGGTGTATCGCGACCAGTTCAACAAAAACCGCCAAACCTGGTATCTGCTCTCCGGCATAGCCTACGGCTTACAGGCTGTAGAGGCACTGGTAGATGCTCACTTGCAAGATTTTGATGTGGATGAAGACCTGAGTCTGCGGTTGAGGCCCAGCCTCGGTATGCCCGGCCCGGGCGGTATGATGCCGGGTATCGGGGTTGTGCTGCGGTTACAGTAAAATCACTTTGTGCGCCGTTAACAGGCCGGTGCGTTCCACCTGCAATATGTATGTCCCCGCCGGCAGTTCCCGGCAATCCAATTGGTACTGCGGCGTCCCGATTTGGGAAACAAACAACACCCTGCGCCCGGAGAGGTCGAAGAGGGAAACCCGATCCAATGCCTGCCCGTTTTTGTGTTCTATGGTGATGCGCCGGCTGCCGGAGGGATTGGGGAACACGGCGATATCCGCATCGGCGGTCGGCTCTACGCTACTCGACGCAGGGCTGTTCCACACGCAGAAGTTGTCGAACCATACGGTTTCCATACCATATATATATTCCAACGTGACCCTGATTTGAGTGACGTTGTTGAGGAGAGCTTCCCAATTGCCGTTTTGCATGACCCAAGCTTCGGGGCTGACGGAGAATTGCAGGCGATGCCATTGCCCCACGGCTTGCAATATGTCAATGTTCTGTGCTTTCACAACTGCTTTGCCGCCCGGCCCGCTCAGTTCTATGGTGTTGTACTCCACGAGCAGCGTGTCTGTGGGGTTAGCCGATTCTATTTTCAAATCAAATTCGATGAGGCCGTTGCCGTTGAATATCTGCCAATTGCCGCGATACACCTGCGGCGCCATGCCATACGACACCGGGCCGAGCTTGTCGCCCAGCCGAATCGAATTGGCGCCGCGCCCTTCGTCCTCATCCACCGCTACATACTCCGCGCCGCCGAATGACCAGCCGCCCAGCCCTTGTCCGGGGTCGAAAGGAGAACATATAGTGAGTTCCACCGGGGAAACTGCGGGAGCTTTCGGAAATAAAACAGACAGGAGAAAAAGGAGAGGTAAAACAGGCGCCATAGCAGAAGGATTTAGGAATAGGAACGCCGTATTGTTCGTACCGGTTTTAGGACGCGTTTCACAACCCCTTAATTTCCGGCAATTCCACCCCTTGTTGATTCGCTTCCTGCGCGGGTAGTATTTCGCAATTGTCCCACAAGCCGCTGAGTAGCGTTTGAGCGTATTCGGGGGGCAGGCCGGCGGCGTCCATCAGTCTGGCGGCGGTGTCATGTTCATAAGTGAACGGTTGAATGGCGAAGTTGAATCCAGTGCTATCATCCAATAGGGCGTGCCATACGCGGGGCGTACCGTCATTGGCGGGCATGCCGATGACGCCGGCATTGAGCCAGTATTTTCCATTCTGTTGTTCAAAAAAAGGCAAGCCGCTGTGTCCGGCCAAGATCACATCAGCATCTAAAGCGGCAAAATTGGCGGCTTTCACGGCCCAGGGCGTGGACGCAAAAATGTATTCCGAGCGGTTGTGACAACTGCCGTGTGCAACCGCTACCCGTTTGCCGGCGTAGCGAAAACTTAGATGATCAGGCAGGCTGTGCAGCCATTCCAACGAACCCTCGCCGACGTGGACACGGGCATACGGATACCAGCTTTGGGAAAAACCCTCGCAGCGCCCGCCGCTCACAAAGTCGCAGGCGCAATCGTCACTGCCCTCGCGGAGTTGCACTTCCACATTGCCGGCGATGCAGTGAATGCCCCATGCCTTTACCAATTGGATACAAGCCTCCGGCTGGGCGCAGTAGGCCACGATGTCGCCGGTACAAATGATGTTTCCGGGCGGGATGCCCCGTTTTTCTGCAATGACTTGCAACGCCTGCAAGGCTTGCAGGTTGCTATAGATGCCGCCGAAAACGAGCAACGGACCGCGCAGCAGCCCGATGTCTTTTACCTTTACAGAGGGCGTGTTTTCCATTTGTAACTATTTAAATGCTAATTTGATATTGGGATATTGGGATATTGAGATATTCGCCTGAGCGACAATATCCCAATATCTCAATATCATTGCCATCCTGCCCTTGCCTGCGCCAGTCCGAAAAGACTGAAACAGAGTATCATGCCGGCTATATTTACCGAAAGGAGATCGCCGTAAGGCCCCGGAAACCAAACCCAGGCTGCCGGCCAATACCCAAGGGCATACACGACGCCGAGCAGCACACCCGCTCCTACCGGGAGATGGAAGGCCCCCGGCCCTGCGGCTTTTCGCCAAAACAAAAAAACCGGCGCCAGGCCCAGCACCATCGTTCCGCTGATGGTCGTGGCGGAGAGTATTTCGGGGCCGAAAAAAATGGGCAGCGTTCCCAAAACCGTAAAAGCGGCCATGGCGATTCTGCCGCTGCGCAGCGGGTTGAGGTGGAGTTTGCCGATGTCAATGACAACCAATTTGGCTGCCGATGAAAAAGCAGAATCAAGCGTGGAAGCTGCCGAGGTGATCATGATAAAATTCATCACCAGCATAGCGCCCATGCCGAGCGCTTTGCTCAGCTCCACCGCCGCCTGCCCCGTCATACCCTGCATACCGGCATACACGCCCACGAAACTAAACAGTACAATGCACAGCACCCCGATGGGCGCCGCCAGCAAAAAACTCCGCAGGGTAGTGCGCGGGTCGCTGATGAAGCCGCGGTCGGTCATCACCGAGTCGTGAAAGGGATAGCTGAATATTTGGAGCAATACGACAAACAACAGATTGAGTCCGCCGGCAAGCGTCCATTCGCCGGAACTCAGATAGGCCGTAGCGCCGCCTTCCGTGCGTGGCAATATCATTCCCAACACAATGAACAACAAGACCCCGAACAAGGCCATTTGCACCGCATCGGTGAGCATCGAACTGCGCAGGCCGCCTTTGATGGTGTAGGCCAAAGTGAGCGCCGTGAATACCAATATGGATGTATAATAAGGCCCGCTGCCCGCCGCTCCGAAGTAGCTCCCGATGACCATTGTGTTCGACCACACCTCGTTGAACAGCCGGATGCCCACCAACAGCGAAAAGACGATCACCGCCCCGTGCCCGAATTTGCTTTGCAAAAAATCGTGAATGCTCTTGTACCCGCCGCGCTGCCGCATGAGGTAAATGACCACCCCCGCCACGATAAAAGAGAGGTAATACCCCGAATAAGCCAGCCCGCCCACGATGCCGAACGACAAGCCGAGATTGGCCGCGTTGGTAATGGATTTGGCAAATATCCAGGAAATGACCAAGCTGCTCGTGAGCATCCACAGCCCCGGTTGCTTTCCTGCGCCGGAGGAGGCCCTGAAAAATGCCTCCCGCGTGCGGGCGGTGGGCGCCATCAGCAAAAATGCCAGCCCGAAAAACAATACCAAACCCCATTGCCAATATGCTGCTTCCATAATCAATCTACATCCCACCACACCGGGGCATTGATGCTGTTGCCCTGAGTGATAGCTGCTGCTGCGGCAAAGTTAGTATTATTGAGCGCCGCTTCGCCGGCAGGGTAGGGCATGCGCACAGGGATGAGGCCGTTGTTGAGGCTCGCGGCAATGGGTTTCAATGCCGGGTAGCCCGTGCGGCGCCATTCTATCCAACCCTCATAGCCGTTGATGATGTTGGCCATCCATTTTTGGGTGATAATTTGCGCCAGCTTGTCGGCGCCGTTGTGGCCGTACGCTGCCGGACCGGAACTGAGATACCCGGCGGGCATCGGCGTTTGCCAATATTCAAAAGCTAAGGTTACGGCCTGATCGTACAGCAATTTGGCGTCCGCGCTGATCCAGCCGCGCTCTGCCGCTTCCGCGAGCCAAAAGAGTGTTTCCCATGCCGTGAGGAAATTGGCGTCGAGGCGGCCGGTCTGTTCCCGGAAAACGGTTCCCGACAGAGAATAATCGGCTACCGAAATGGAGGTTTGGCTGGCGTCGGGGCCGTTGAGCAACCCGCGGTATTGGGCCGGGTTGTTACCCGTAGGCCGAAACCAGATGGCCAACCTCGGATCGTTGAGGCCGCTGAGGATTTCATCCATCGTTTGAGAGAGAATGAAGAGGTTGAAATCGCCGGAGCGCAGGCGGGCCATTCGGAAGTTGTTGGGTTGCCCGTCGGTGAAATCGAAAGCGGCATTTTGTGCATTGCTTTGCAGATAATTTCCGCCCGAATAGAGCGCCTGCAATTCGGCGCGCACATCCATGCGGCCGGATATGCGCATCAGGCTTTTTATTTTGAGCGAATTGGCAAAAGCCACCCAGGCCGGGAGATCGCCGCCGAAGAGAATGTCGCCCTCCAACCGGATGTTGCCCTGATAGGCTTCAATGGCGGCAATGCCTTGGTTGAGATTGTCCAAAATTCCGCCGGGCGCCAGATAAATGGCTTCCTGTGTGTCATATTTCGGTCTTACCAAACCCTCTGTGCCGCGCAAGGCTTCGCTGTAAGGCACATCGCCGAACATGTCTGTAAGTGCCGCCGCCATGTAGGCTTTGAGAATGCGGGCCGGGCCTTCATACACGGCGAGCGCGGGTTGCTCCTGTGCCTGTCGCAGCAGCAACTCGTTGTCGCGCAGATTGGTGTAAAGCACCGGCCAGGGATTGCCGCCGAATTGCGGCTCGTTGAGGCTGTGCCGGTCGAAGAGGTTGAAGTCTATGGCCGTGAAGTATTGGCCGAGCAAATTGCCGGCCACAAATCCTTCATACGACATCTCTTCGCCGTAGCTGTAAATCACCTGCCGCAGCAGCAGCGAGGGATATACCGATACCGGGGCGTTGGGATTGGTATTGATTTCTGAAAAATCCTTGGTACAGGCTGTGAGGCTCAGCAGCAATGCCATTACAATGATCGGTCTCATCTATTTTTCTTTTTTGGGATAATTAAAATTGAACGCCCAGCTTCAGCCCCAGGCTCCTCGTGGTGGGATACGACATGTCCTCCACGCCGCTTACAAACTGCTGCCCCTGCACCGCCAACTGTTCCGGGTCGAAATGAGGAATGGCAGACAGGGCAAACAAATTGCGCCCGATAACTGCTATGCTCAGCTTGCGTCCGTTGCTGAAAAAGCCTTTGCCGGCCTCGCTGTTTCCAAAAGTATAGCCCACGGAAAAGGAGCGCAACTTGAGGTAGCTCGCGTCGTAAGTGTTGTTCTCTTCGTGGTTGCGGTCGTAGTACTGCCGGTAGTAACTTTCGGCCGAAACGGCTTTGGTATTGGGCTGCCACACCGGCGCTTCGGGCGTGCCCGTATTCACCACGCCCTGTGCCACAATGCCGCCTTCGGGCCGGTCGGCCGTTTCTATCAACTGCCCGCCTACGGCTGCCAGCGCGAGCGTGCGCGATACGAGAATGCCGCCTTGCCGCCAGTCGAAGAGGAAGCTCAGGTTCCAGTTTTTGTAGCGCAGTTCGTTGCTGAATCCGAGTATAAAATCAGGGTTGTAATTGCCTAATTTTTTCAACGTATTATCGGCTATATATTGGCCGTTGGCATTGATGATGAAATGGCCGTTTTCATTGCGTCGGTAGCCGGTTCCGTACAGGTCGCCGATGCGCCCGCCTTCTTCCACCTGAACCCACACCGTTTGGTTCACATTGTCATATACCCGCGAGTAGGCAAGGGTGAGCCGGCCTCCGCCGATGGGCAATTCTTCCACGGTGGCAATATTTCGACTGAAGTTGAACATGGCATCCCAGCGAAAGCGGCTATTGTACACCGGGGTGAGTCCCAGCACGAGTTCCAGCCCCTGCGAACGCACCGCGCCGCCGTTGACCACCTGCTCTGTGTAGCCGGACGTAATGGATACGGGCAGCGCAATGATTTGGTTGGCGGTGCGGGCGCGATAATAAGTGGCATCTACGCGCAAGCGGCTGTTGAAAAAATGGACATCGGCGCCAGCCTCTACGGCCGATGTTTGCTCCGGCAATAATTGCCCGTTGGCAATGAGACTTTGCGCGCTAAAAGTAGGCTGCCCGCCGACCGGCGTTTGCGACACGAATGCACCCGCCGTTTGGTAGGGGTCGGTGTCATTGCCTACCTGCGCCCAGCCGCCGCGCAATTTGGCGTAAGATATAATTTCCGGCAAGTCAATTATTTTTGAAACGATCAGACTGCCCGTTACGGAGGGATAAAAGAAGGCCGTTTGCCGGGCCGAGGTTGGGGTGGCCAGCGCGCTCGACCAGTCGTTGCGCCCCGTGATGTCTAAGAAAAACACATCCTGAAATCCCAATTTCACAATTCCATACACGCTGTTGATGCGCTTGCGCGCGTCGAGTTCAAATACCTCAATCGGCACGGCGGCATTGGTGAACTTGAAAATGCCCGGCTGCGCCAGTGCGGTTGTCTGCATTTGGGCAGAAGCAGCCCGTTGGTCCATGCGGTTGGCGCCGGCTGATACATCAAGCGACACAGCGCCCAGGCTATGACGATAGTTGAGCAGCACATCGGTATTGTGCTCGCGGTACGATACGTTTTGCTCGGCGTAAGCGCCGTTGATAAAGCGATTGGAACTGAAATTGCGCCGAAATTCCCGCTTCTCTGCCGAGAAATCCATGCCGCTGCGCAGTTGCACGGAAAATTGTTCGCTGAGTTGGTACCGTGCGAGTACATGCCCGAACATCCGGTCGCGGTTGAAGGAATTCCGGTTTTCCAACAGCGTGAAGAACGGATTGTCGAAGAAGGTATAATTGTAGGAATATTGCTGCAACCCCTCCAGGCCGGGCTGCCAGTAGTTGCGCAGGGCGTTGATGTCCAACGAGCGCGGCCCCCAGGCCACGATGGAGTAGTTGATATTTTCGGAGCCGTAGCCGTTGGCTGGGCGATTGTCGCTTTGTGTGTTGAGGTAGTTGATGGAGGTGTTGATCTGTAGCCGGTCGGTGGGCGAGAAATTGAGTTTAGCGGCTACGGTGCGGCGGTTGAGGTTGACGCCGGGAATGGCCGACTCACTGTTCATATCGGTGAGCGAGAGGCGAAAATCGCCCCGCTCGAATCCTGTGCCGAGGGCTAAGTTGTTGAAGGTCGTCACGCCTGTTCGATAAAAATCCTTCAAGTTGTCGGGGTATGCTACAAAAGGAGTGGGGGCTATCGGCGCGCCGCCATGCACGGCTACATCGCCGCCGCGCACGGTGGTTCCGTCGGGTAGTTGCACCGGACTGTCAAACTGCGGCACGAGCACTCCGGCGTTCAGCCTCGGCCCCCAACTGTAGGTGATGTTGTCGTTGATGCCGCCGCCCAATCCATTGACAAAAGCAAAGGTCCCGGAATTGCCCTGTCCGTATTCATTCTGGAATCTCGGCAATTGAAACGGTTTGTCCACAAACACGCTCGATTGAAAACTGATGCCTGTGCCCCGGCCCCGGCTGCCGTCTTTGGTGGTGATGAGAATAGCGCCGTTGGCTGCCCGCGCGCCGTAAAGCGCTGCTGCTGCCGGCCCTTTGAGCACCGATACGGATGCAATGTCGTCGGGGTTGAGGTCCATCGCTCCGTTGCCGAAATCCACTTCCTGAAAACCTGCGGCAGCATCATTGGTGGGATTGATAATGGAATTGTTGTTGACCGGGATGCCGTCCACCACAAACAAGGGATTGTTGTTGGTAAAAGAAGCCTCTCCGCGGATGGTGATTTTGGACGTAGAACCTACGCCGGTAGCGCCCTGACTGACGGTGAGACCGGCAACGCGCCCCGCCAGCCCATCTACAAAATTGGCAGATTTCACGCCCGATACCTCATCGGCATTGAGCGTTTGCAGGGCGTAGCCGATATCTTTCGCCGCGCGTTTCACGCCCAGTGCCGTCACTACGATTTCATTCAGCGCCGTCACCGAGGCGGTCAGCGTTGTATTGATTTCACTGCGACCGGCCAGGGGCAGTTCCAGCGGTTCATACCCGATGTAGCTGAAGCGAATCCGGGCATCCGGGCCGCTTACGGTTATGGAGTAAAAACCGTTCAGGTCGGTAATGCCCATTTGGGGATTTCCTTTTTCCAATACACTCACGCCGATGAGGGCTTCGCCGGTAGCGGCATCGCGCACCGTACCTTGTATGCGCAGGGTTTGTGCGCGGCAAAACAGTGTTGCCGACAGCAGGAGTACAATGACTAAAATGGGTCTCATAAAATTGAATGTTAAAAATACCTTTTCCGGGCGCTAAGGTAGAATGCAGGCCGGCTTGGATTCGTCTTGTTCTTTACAGTTGGTACACTTTGGCAGCGGGTTTCATTTTTTGCAAGAGGAGCAAATGTATGTGAGAATATAAAAAGACCGGCGTTGCAGGTTATCCCGTTGCAAGGTTTTTGTTGAGAAGTGCCGCCATTTCCTGTTGCAGGGCCAGCGCGGCTTCACGGGCCTTTTCGGCAAAATCGCGGCCCCGCCCGGCGTACAAAACCCCACGGGAGGAATTAACGAGCAGACCACATTCCTTATTCATACCGTGAGCTGAAATCGCAGACAGGTCGCCGCCTTGCGCACCCACGCCGGGTACGAGCAGGAAATGATGAGGCGCCGAAGCGCGAATAGCGGCAAATTGCTCCGGATGCGTAGCGCCCACTACAAACATGAGGTTGTCGGAGGTGCCCCAGTTTTGGGCTTTGCGCAATACTTTTTCGTATAAGGGGCGTCCGTCTTCCTGTGGCGTAAATTGGAAATCGCGGCTGCCGGCATTCGACGTAAGCGCCAATAGCACGACCCATTTGCCGGGAAAATCGAGGAATGGCACTACAGAATCTTCGCCCATATAAGGCGCTACGGTGACGGCATCGAAGTGGAACTGTTCGAAGAATGCCTTTGCGTAGAGCCGGGAGGTATTGCCGATGTCGCCGCGTTTGGCGTCGGCGATGGTGAAAATGTCGGCGGGGATGTGGGACATGGTATCGGCGAGGATTTGCCAACCGACCGGGCCGAGCGCTTCAAAGAAGGCCAGATTGGGCTTGTACGCCACGCACAGATCGGCGGTGGCTTCTATGATGGCCCGGTTGAATTCCAACACGGGGTTCTTATACTCCAAAAGATGCGGGGGCAGTTTGGACGGTTCGGGGTCTATGCCGATGCAAAGAAAGGATTGTTTGAGCCGGATTTGTGCGAAGAGTTCCTGACGGGTCATGTTGCGGGCGGTTTGTGTGAATGAGCTACGACCACGCCGGGGCGTAGCGTGAGCTTCGAGTGGCAGTCTCTAAAAAAAACAGCGGCGCAAAAATAAGCTGCTTTTCTATCTTTAGGCTTGTTTTATACACCACCTTCAAAACCATTTCATAATGGCCGCTCCTGCCAACTTCCGCACTTCTTTCGCCGTCGTCACGGTGTTGTTTTTTATGTGGGGATTTATCACCTGTCTCAACGACATTTTGATCCCACATTTGAAAGAGGCTTTTGATTTGAAATACTGGCAAGCCATGCTGGTGCAATTTGCTTTTTTCGGGGCGTACTTTGTCATTTCTTTGCTGTACTACATCTATTCTGCCGCATCGGGCGATCCCATTGCGCGGGTGGGGTATCAAAAAGGATTGGTATTGGGACTGCTCGTCAGCGGGCTGGGTTGTGCTTTATTTGTTCCGGCGGCGGATGTGCATAGCTATGGCTTCTTTCTGGTGGCGCTTTTTGTGCTGGCCTCCGGCATCACGGTCATTCAGATTGCCGCCAATCCGTATGTGGCCATTCTCGGTACGCCGGAGACTGCTTCTGCCCGACTCAATTTGGCGCAGGGCCTCAACTCGCTGGGCTACGTCATAGCGCCGGTGATCGGCGGCGTGCTGATCTTTCGCAGCACCCTGGCGGGCGCAGAATCTGTAAAAATACCTTACCTGGCACTTGCGGGCGCCTTTCTGTTATTGGCGCTGGGCTTTTTTCTCATCCGCTTGCCCAAGGTAGCTGTCGAGCAAGTATCGGTGCGGGAAAATGTGCTGAGCAAATACCCGCATTTCAAATGGGGCATGTTGGCCATTTTCTGCTATGTGGGCGCCGAAGTAGCGGTGGGGAGTGTATTGGTCAATTTCTTAGGCTTGCCCGAAGTAATGGGCTACGATCATGAAACTGCTACGAAATTTCTTTCTTTTTACTGGGGCGGCCTCATGATCGGGCGGTTCATGGGCGCCATATCGCTGGGCAGCATACAAGACAAAGCGAAAAAGTATCTGCTCATGCTCGTCGCCGCCGTGGCGGGAACATTGGTCATTTTCTTCGCTTCTTCCCGCGACTGGTTTACGGGAGAGCAGAAACTCCAGTTTGCCGACATCACCTTATATATAATAATGGTGGCGCTGAGTTACGGCGCATTTTTCCTCGGCCAATCGAAGCCCGGGCGCATGGTGGGCATTTTTTCCGTCATTATCATCGGCTTGTTGGCAGCGGCTATGGCCGGTACGGGAGCCATCTCCATGTGGATGCTCATCGGCATCGGCTTGTTCAACTCGGTGATGTGGTCCAATATTTTTACGCTCTCCATTGACGGCTTGGGGAAAGACACAGGGCAAGGCAGTTCGCTATTGGTGATGATGATTGTGGGCGGCGCTTTGTTGCCGCCGCTGCAAGGTCTGGTAGCTGATTGGGACACAGTGGGGTTGAAATACTCGCTGGTTGTGCCGTTGGCTGCATATCTGTACCTGACGTACTACGGCTTCAAGGGCTACCGGCATTAAGGGGGCGGGAAAAGAAATTTTTGAAGATTGTGTGACCTGTATAGACGCCCGGCGTCAATAGAGCCAAAGCGTTTTGAAAGGCGGGATTGATTGGAACAGTACCGGAAAGCCGGGCAAAAAAAAAGTCGTACCTGTTGGCACGACTTTTCCAATCTTATAATCCCATGAACATATCCAAAATCTGTGAAAAAACTTTTCCGAAAAAAATTGTACCCAATTGTTGTGCAGTACAAATAATCGGACTAATTTCGCACCAACGTTTTTAAAAAAGGGAGTTACTAATTCACCTTAACAAATTGTGATCTCAAAATTTTGCTGATAGTTTTCGTAATCCCATGAGCATGACCTATTTCCGGCGGGCCGAAAGCGGCTCGCCTTTTTTTTGTTGTGTTGGTACGAAACGTTATCTTTGAACCGGGATTCTAAAAAGTGTGAATCGTCCCGAAAAAGTGATTCGGGACGACTTACCACCAACAAATTATAATCCCATGAACATATTTCTTTCAATTGTCGCAGGCTCCTTTTGAACCCGCCGTTTTGTGTCTCTCTCCTCTTATCTCCCGATCACGATACAAATATGCGGCGGCTTTTGACCTCCTACAAAGACAGATTTTTAGTATTGTGAAAAAAAGTATGAAAGCACATATTAGTTATTTTACTGTAAATTAGAGTTTTGTGTTTTTGTATTTCGATATTTTTGTGAGATTTTTCATTTCAAAAATACTGCTTCGAGGGCTGTTTTTTTTCATTTTTTTATTTCGGCCGTGCATCAGGGCCGTTTCAACAGGTCGGGCGGGGTAGAAGAGGGGCCGCTCAAAAGGATTTTTTGGGAAACAGCCGGCACAGGTTAGAATCACTTTGCCAGGGTATAGATTCTCAAAATAATTTGCCCGGCGTCGCTATTGTATCAGACTTAAAATTACACTAACTTTGCCTCTGCATTTTGACCTCTTCCCATGACGATACCATCAGAAAATCAATCCCGCAGTCCTCTTCCCGTATGGAAGGACCCAAACCCAGGCAAACCTCGTTGTTGCCGGATGTATTGCCCCCCTTACTTAAATTGTCTAAGTCATGTTCTTATCGCATACCGGCTATAAGGCGCCGGTCAACCATTTGAGAAAACAAAAACAATAATAATCTACTATGAGAAAAATTGACACAATCCTTTGCATTGCTATTCTGCTGCTACTTCCGGCATTGGCGCCGGCGCAAACATGGACCGGCGCAGCGATGACCACCGACTGGGATACGCCGGCCAACTGGTCGCCTATGGCAGTGCCCAATAGTCCCGCTGCGGTGGTTATCATTCCGACCCTTCCATTTCAACCCGCGCTTAGTTCGGACGTAAGTGTGGGTACGATATTGATGTCAATGGGGGCCTCCCTCAACCTGAACGGAAATAAACTCCATATATATACAGTGGGGGGCTTTACCGGAGTGGCCGTATCCAATGGTACGCTGGTAGATTTTACCCCCGCTTCCGGGCTGAGTTTTACCAACAGTACCCTCAACAGCCTCACTGTTGAAAAACACGGCGCCAGTAGTTTGTTCAGTTTTGGAGGGAATACCTTCAACGGTACTACTATATTTGATGTGAAGGCTACGGCGGGTGGTTTTTTTCGAATGGGTATGTTGGCCGGTGACAGCTTTACCGGCAATGCGGAGTTTCGCAACCAATCGGCTGTGGTGAACATGTCAATCGCGGAGTTAGGGCTGAATACTTTTTTGGGGAATGTGACCCTGGTTAATACCAGTTCAGGCGCCATTACATTTGGCACAAGTACCAGTATAAATCTGCTTCTCGGGGCGTTTCTGGGGGGCGGTATTACCGATGGAGACATCTTTCTGCGCAATTTGGCGCAAACCGGCCCGGCAGCCAACAACCTCGGCACACCGGAAACCATCGTGGTCAGCGCGTCCTCCTTCGTCGGCAATTTCTCTTGCTCGGCTCAAACTTCTATCGCTTTGAACGGCAGCGTATTCAATGGCAATAATGCATTCGCGGCGCCCAACATTATTCAGGTGACGGGCTGTGTCATCGGCGGTCCAAGCTCCACGGCTTCCACCATTCAGAAAACCAATGCCGGTATGCCGGCGAATAACTTCTGGTTCGGCAACAACAAATTCGGCCCTTGCTCAATCATCAACTTCAGCGATGCCAATTTGCGCATCAGCGCTTCCGTAAGGGATACCTTCCGGGCGGATGCTGTTTTTGAAAACAAAGGCGCCGGTTTGGTGGAAATCGCTTTTCGCGACTCTTGCTATTTCGGCGGAAATGTCACGCTTGATAACTCATCGCCCGCCGGCATCCGGTTCGGCTCTACCATCGCAGGAGGGCGCGCCACTATTCAGGGCAGGCTTTTGAGCAATGTTTACAGCGCCGGCCCGTTGGAATTGCTTCGGACAGACCAGCTTGATTCCTCCGACAACGACTCTTTTTCGCCCACCGCTTTTTTGGCTAAGGTCAGCAATTTTCAGGGCGGCTTCTCCTGTGCGGCTATATTGAGCATACTCATTGACTCCAGCACCTTCCACCGCACCAACATTTTTTCTGCGCCGAACATTAGCGATGTTCAATCTTCTGTATTCAGCGATGTGCCGGGGCACGAAACCTCGTTCACGAAGCTCGCCGGAGGCGCCGATAATTTTTGGCTGGGCAACAATTCCTTCGGCGAGGTGGAGATCATCAATGACTCGCCCAATAATTTGACCTTGTCGTACGGGTTTGGCGCCCCCGACAGGTTTATAGCGGAAGCATCCTTTATACAGTCAGACCCCGCCGGCAATCTTTTTCCCTGTTCAAACTCGGACTGCTTGTTTGACGGAGACATCTCTACCGTGGGTACCTCCAAAGCAATTGCGTTCGGACCAAGTTCCATCGGAAGAGCGGTGATAAGCGGCAATGCTGCTCAGGTTTTGCGGGGCGACCTCTTCATCCCCCCGGTTTTTTACCGCATCCTCATGAATACGACCGGCACGCTTCAACTGCAAGTTCCCATTACCATTAATGGGCAGGTCGTTTTTACCAACGGCATTATATTGAGCGACGCCGTAAACGTTCCTACGTTTGCAGTTCTTGCCGCTACCGGCATGAGCGACAACAGCCACGTGGCCGGGCCGGCGCGCCGGATTCACAGCACTACAACATCAAGTTTTACTTTTCCGGTGGGAAAAAACAATAAATACGCACCGGTTACTATTTCAAAATCAGGAGCGGGAATCTTCGGAACTTTTCAAGTGGAATACTTCAATAGTCCCTTCACTTCATTGGTTACAGATGCTACACTCGATCATGTGAGCGGCTGTGAATATTGGGACATCAGCCGGCTTTCCGGCGGCGGCACAGTCAATGTCACCATGACCTGGGATGATGTGCGCAGTTGCGGCATTACCGATCTGGCCGCGCTGAGGCTCGCTCGCTGGAACGGTGCAAACTGGACCAGTCTCGGCGGTACCGTCATGGGTCTGTTACCTTCGGGGAGTATTACGGCGAGCAATGTCGGCAGTTTTAGCCCGTTCACGTTGGCTTCTACAACGGCCGCCAACCCGCTTCCCGTAGAGTTACTCTATTTCAATGCCCGGCCCAACGGCAAGGTGGTGGATTTGAACTGGGCTACGGCTTCTGAAAAAGACAACGATTACTTTACCGTGGAGCGCAGCCGCGACGGGGTTCGCTTTGATCCGGTACTGCAAGTTCCCGGCGCCGGTACGAGCACCGAACCGCTCCAGTATTTCGACACAGACGCCCGCCCGCTGCCCGGCGTGTCCTATTACCGCTTGCGGCAAACCGACTTCGACGGGGCGTTCAGCTTTTCCAGCGTGGTGGCCGTGCAAATGCCTTTCGATGACAAGGAATTTGCCGTGTATCCCAATCCGGCACAGGATCATTTCTATTTGGATGCCGGCACAGACTTGTCCGGCCTTCGCTGCCGACTGCTCAACAACATCGGCCAAACCATGCCCACGGCGCCGCAAACAGAAGCAGGCCGGCTTCGCTTCTCTACGCAGGGGTTGGCTGCCGGGATGTATTTCTTAGAGGTAATACACGGAGATGCGGTTCAGAGTTTTAAAGTAATGATTCGATAATACCGGCTTCAAAAAGTGTGATGAACTTCCCGAAAGTATTTTACCTTCGGGAAGTTTTTTTTAATATTAGCACTATGTTTAATCGCCGGGACTTCGTCCGATCCTCGGTTTTAGCTGCGCTCGCTACTGCTGTAAGTTGTAAGCCGAAACCCACGTCTGTACAAAAAAGCAATCCACATTCAAAAAAAGGGAAACCGGTCGTTCTCGCTACATGGGACAATCGAAATGCTACTACCGCCGCTATGAAAGCCCTGCAGGAAGGGGGGAGCGCGTTGGATGCGGTTGAAGCCGGCGCCCGCGTGCCGGAGGCCGATCCCAATGATACCAGTGTGGGATACGGCGGATTTCCCGACCGCGACGGCCACGTCACCCTCGATGCCTGCATTATGGATCACAGGGGCAATACCGGGGCGGTTTGTTTTCTGGAAGGCATCAAACATCCCATTTCAGTAGCCAGAAAGGTAATGGAGCAGACCCCGCACAATATGCTCTGCGGATCCGGCGCCTTAGCCTTTGCTCGTGAGATGGGGTTCCCGGAAGAAAACCTGTTGACTGAGAAGAGCAGGCGCGCGTGGGAGCAATGGCTCGAAGAGAAAGAATACCGGCCTGTCATCAACATTGAGCGCCATGACACCATCGGCATTCTGGCATTGGATGCCCAGGGTAAGCTTTGCGGCGCCTGCACCACCAGCGGCATGGCATTCAAAATGAGCGGCAGGGTAGGGGACTCGCCCATCATCGGGGCCGGGCTGTTTGTAGATAGCCAGGTAGGCGGGGCTTGCGCTACCGGCCTCGGCGAGTTGGTGACCCAAACCCTCGGTTCCTTTCTCATCGTAGAGTTGATGCGACAGGGGTACTCCCCGCAGGCCGCCTGTGAGGAAGCGGTTGTGCGAATCATCAACAGGGCGAAAGCGGCCGGGGTGGAGGAGTATCAGGCGGGTTTTTTGGCTTTGAGCAAAGACGGAGAGCACGGCGCTTATGCCGTTGTGAAGGGGTTCAACTATGCATTGTATCAAAATGAGCAAAACAGGGTGTACGAGGCCGGCTATAAACTTTCACTTTGATTAGTGCGGCAAAGTCTATTTCTTTGCACTCCGAAAAAAAAATCAACCATGAAAAAATTATTTTTTGCTGCATTGGCAATGACCTTCCTTCTGGGAGCTTGTAAAAATGAAAACCGCACTGCCGCCGCTGATAACAGCACTGAGCCGGTAGCATCTACTGAACCGGTTGATCCGACAAAGTTGGAGATGTTCGACTCTGTCGCTCATGCCAAGGAGATGATAAAAAGACAAAAAGAAACGGAAGCGAATCTCATCACACCGGAAAATTTTGAATCCAAAGGACAACCGGGCGCCATCATGGTAGCGGGGGTGGCGACGACCTCTTCTGAAAAAAATGCAGCCTTGCAAAGCGCCGTCAAAGCATTTCTCAGTTCGAAAGGCACCACGGTGGAAACTACTAACGGCTCGTATGGCTACAACCTCGTTGATCTCAACGGCGACGGAGTGAAGGATGCTCTGGTGTATCTCGTCTCTACTGCGTTTTGCAACGACGAGAAGTGTACGCTGTTGGTTGCCACCGGCGAAGCAGGCGACAAGTTTAAAGTGCATTCCATGATTAAGGGGCTTAGCACGCCGGTTTTGGTCTCCGCCACTACCACCAAAGGGTGGGCAGACATCGTCACCCAGCTTTTTGATGAGAAACGCACCGCTATCAGCGTAAAACTGACCTTCGACGGCTCGAAATATCCCGACAGCCCGGCTGCGAGCAACGTAAAGCCTTTAGAGAAAGCAGTGAAAGCGAGCGGCTATTTGATGAACGCTTCTACTTCCGGGCTGAACTTAGCCAACTAATCGCGATGGAAAAACTGCAAAGCGTTCCCACTCTTATTGATATTCAGGAGAGCCACGAAGCCATCATTCAGATGGTAGAACGCACGCCTGTAATGAAATGCAAGAGTTTGAATGATATGAGCGGCGCCAGGCTGTTTTTCAAATGTGAGAATTTCCAAAAAGTGGGCGCTTTTAAGATGCGCGGCGCTTCCAATGCATTGCTTCGCCTCACGGAGGAGGAGCGCAAATTGGGCGTAACGACGCACTCCTCCGGCAATCACGCGCAAGCGGTAGCGCTCAGCGCAAAATTGCTGCGTATGCCCGCCTACATCGTCATGCCGGTGAATGCGCCCAAAATAAAGATGCGCGCCACGGCCGGTTACGGCGCTGAAATCATTCCTTGCGAAGCCACCTTAGCGTCGAGAGAAACCACGCTGGAAGCAGTACGGGCGCGCACCGGCGCCGCCTTTGTTCATCCTTTTGACAACTACGATGTGATTGCCGGTCAGGCCACAGCCGCCAAAGAGCTTTTTGACGACGTCAAAGAATTAGATGCTATCCTCGCTCCCATCGGCGGCGGCGGACTGATGAGCGGTACGGCGCTCGTATCGCGCTACCTCTCGCCCAAAACAAAGGTATATGGCGCCGAGCCTTCCGCCGTGGATGATGCCTTCCGCTCCCTGCGCGCGGGCCGCATCGAAACCAACGCCACCACCGACACCATCGCCGACGGCCTGCGCACCAACCTCAGCGAAAAAACATTCGGCATCCTGCAAGAGCACTTGGACGACATATTCACAGTGTCCGAAGAAGCCATTGTGGAGGCCATGCGTTTGGTATGGGAACGCATGAAAATCATCATCGAACCTTCCTGCGCCGTACCCCTTGCGGCCGTGTTGCAAAACAAAGAAGTCTTTGCCGGCAAGCGCGTGGGCATCATCCTCAGCGGCGGAAACGTGGACCTGGAAGATTTGCCGTTTGGGAAGGTTTTGTAATTGCGGGTTTTCTCTTTACGTTTGTCGGGAGAACCAACACCATTACCGATGAATCGCTTCCTGACATTCCTTTTTGCAGCAGTGTTCTGCCACGCGACATTCGCGCAGTCTTCGCATACGCCTGCCACGGATCGCATTCGCTCTTTCGAGCAACGCAAAGCATTAGCATCCGCCTCCATTGCTAACGGCATCTCGTTTCGCAACATAGGCCCCACCGTGATGAGCGGGCGTGTGGCCGATGTGGAGGTGTCGCCCACCGATCCGAGTCATTTTTATGTGGCGTACGCTTCCGGCGGGCTTTGGAAAACAGAAAACAACGGCACCTCTTTCCGGCCTCTGTTCGATCAGGAAATGGTGATGACCATCGGGGATATTGCGGTCAACTGGCAGCGCAACATCATCTGGGTGGGTACCGGGGAGGTCAATTCAAGCCGTTCCTCTTATTCCGGTACCGGTATTTTCAAAAGCACCGACGGCGGCAAAAGCTGGCAGCACCTCGGCCTCGGCGAAAGCCACCACATCGGGCGCATCGTGTTGCACCCTACCGATCCGAACACTGCTTGGGTGGCTGTGCTCGGTCATCTGTATTCTCCCAATCCGGAACGCGGTGTGTATAAAACCTCCGACGGCGGCAAGACCTGGCGGCAGGTTTTGTACAACAACGAAAACACCGGCGCCATTGACCTGCTCATAGACCCTGCCAATCCCCGTGTGCTGTATGCCGCTACTTGGGAGCGCGAACGCCGTGCCTGGAATTTTGTGGAATCCGGTCCGGGAAGCGCTATTTATAAAAGTACCGACGGCGGAGAGCGTTGGAACCGCCTGCCGGCCGGCGGATTTCCTGCCGGCGCCGGCGCCGGTCGTATTGGCTTGGCATTGGCCAAATCGGGCGGCAAAAATGTACTCTACGCCGCCATTGACAATTACGGCCTTCGCCCCAAAAAGGAGGAGGACGACGCGCTTACCACGGATATGCTTCGCAACATGAGCAAAGAGGATTTTTTGCAATTGCCCAAATACAAGGTGAAAGATTATCTGTCCTCCAAAGGATTCCCGGAGCAGTACAGCGTGGATAAAATCATCGGTATGGTAAAAAACGATGAAATCAAACCGGTTGCTTTGGTCGAATATGTGGAAGATGCCAACGCCGTGCTGCTCGGTTCGGAAGTAATCGGCCTGGAAGTATATCGCTCCGACGACGAGGGACGAATCTGGCGGCGCACGCATAAGAAGCTGTTCGACAACATGTACAACTCTTACGGGTACTACTTCGGGCAGATACGGGTGGCGCCTTACGATGCCAATAAACTATTTGTACTCGGCGTACCCGTGCTCCGCTCCGACGACGGGGGCGCCTCCTGGCGCTCTGTCAACGGCGACAATGTGCATGTGGATCATCACGCGCTGTGGATCAACCCGCGCCGCCCCGGCCACCTCATCCTCGGCAACGACGGCGGTCTCAATATCTCTTACGACGACGGAGAAAACTGGATCAAATGCAACAACCCGCCCTTAGGCCAGTTCTATGCCGTTGCGGTGGACATGGCCAAGCCTTATAATGTATATGGCGGATTGCAGGACAACGGCGTGTGGTACGGACCTTCTACCTACAAGGCAAGTACCGGATGGCACGACAGCGGGCAGTATCCCTACAAGCCCTTAGTCGGCGGCGACGGCATGCAGGTGGCCGTGGATACCCGCGACAATGCCACTGTTTACAGTGGATTCCAATTCGGAAATTATTTTCGTATTAATACCAAAACCGGCGAACGCAAATACATCACCCCCAAACACGAACTCGGCGAAGCGCCGTTGCGCTGGAACTGGCAAAGTCCGATTCAGCTCTCCGTCCACAACCAGGATATCCTTTACATGGGCGCCAACCGGCTGTATCGCTCCCTCAATCAGGGGAATGACTTCCAGGCCATCTCGCCCGATCTCACCGCCGGCGGCCGCAAAGGCGATGTACCCTACGGCACGCTCAGCTCCATTGCCGAATCGCCGCTGCGGTTCGGATTGATTTATACCGGATCCGATGACGGCTTAGTGTATGTGACCCGCGACGGCGGCGTTTCCTGGAACAACATCAGCGCGGGCCTGCCCAAAGACTTGTGGGTAAGTCGTGTCATCGCGTCGGCCCATTCCGAAAGCCGGGTATATGTAAGCCTCAACGGTTACCGTCAGGACAACTTCGAGCCGCATCTCTACTCCAGCGACGACTATGGCAAAACCTGGCAAAAGCTCGGCGTCAATCTGCCGCTCGAACCGGTGAACGTGGTGCGCGAAGACCCGAAAAACCCTGATCTGCTGTATCTGGGCACAGATCACGGTTTGTATGTGTCGTTCAACCGGGGCGGTTCATTTATGCTGCTGAACAACGGCCTGCCGGCAGTGGCCGTACACGATGTGGTGGTGCATCCGCGCGATGCAGAGTTGGTGGTGGGCACGCATGGCCGCTCTCTGTATGTAGGAAGGGTGAGGGAATTGCAGCAACTCACATCGGGGAGCATGGCCAAAGACCTGCTCGTTTTTGATGTGGACAAAACCCGGTACAGTCCTCGTTGGGGCGCAGTGGGCTGGTGGACAGCCGACGCGCCTTCCGTTGCTATTCCCATTTATATCAAAAGTGCCGGCAAGTTGCGCATGACGCTCACGACGGAAAGCGGATTGGTGCTGCGCAAATGGGAAACCGAGGCAGCTAAAGGGTTGAGTTACCCAGCGTATGACCTGATTATTGACGAAAGCGTCCTCACAGAATACAATGCGTTGCTCAATGAAAAGGTGAAGCCGGACGAAAAGCCCATTGCCGTGAAACCCGCTCCGAATGGTAAAACCTATCTGTACCGGGGCGCTTATATGCTGACGGTGGAAAAAGACGGGCAGGAGATCAAAACCAAACTGACGGTCGAGTAAATGCCGGGCTTTCTCGAAAATTGACCGGCCCGGTGCAGCTCCGCCGGAGATTTTTACTACTTTTGAAAACGATTTTTTCACCAAAACAGAAAACAATGGAAAATTCCGGCAATTCAACGGGCGGTAGCAACACCGATCCAAAATTGGTAGCTATCATTTCTTACGTCACTCCCATCGGCTGGATCATAGCCTATTTGCTCAACAACCCCAAGAGCGATTTCGCATCTTTCCACATCCGGCAGGCGTTGGGGATCATCATTATCGGGATAGTGGCCAATGCCGCTAATTACATCCCGTACGGCGGCGGGTTGGTTATGTTTGCCGGCAGCATTCTGGCGCTCGTGCTCTGGATCATGGGCTTGGTAAGCGCCGTGCAGGGAGAAGAGAAACCTGTACCGGTCATCGGTGAGAAGTTTCAAGAGTGGTTTAAATCGGTCTAACCTGTCTTGAGCAAAGGCGGGGGAGTGTACAAAGGCACAAGGGTTGATTCAGCCCTTTGTGCCTTTGTGTGTTTTTGGCGGCGCTGTTCCATCCCGGGTTAAGGTCATTTTTTCAATTCCTAAACCCTAAACAGTGCAATCGTTGCTATTAATTTTACTTTTGCCATGAAAATAAAAATTCACCGTCAAAACACCGGTTTGTTATGCTTACGGCCATAGTTCTCTGTTTCGTTATCGGGTATTTGTCAATTGTATTTGAGCACCCGCTCAAGTTGGACAAATCTGTTCCTGCATTGCTCATGGGATCGTTGATATGGGCTGTCATCGCAGTGGGTCACATGGAAGTAGTCGGCCACGAACATACCTTAGTAACGGTTGAAGACGGGCTGCTGCACCATTTGGGCAAAACAGCCGAAATCCTGGTATTTCTGTTGGGGGCCATGACCATAGTGGAATTGGTGGACCTGCACAAGGGCTTCTCGGTCATCACCGATCTGATCCAAACACGCAACAAACGCAAACTGCTC
Organism: Saprospiraceae bacterium; assembly: GCA_019638385.1. Taxonomy (GTDB): domain Bacteria; phylum Bacteroidota; class Bacteroidia; order Chitinophagales; family Saprospiraceae; genus UBA2329. The sequence goes on from JAHBTW010000003.1 coordinate 264,159, forward strand.
TGGGTACTTTCCACAATGGCGTTCTTTCTGTCAGCTATTTTGGACAACCTCACCTGTACCATTGTATTCATTTCGTTGCTCCGCAAAATTATTCCCGACAAAAACGACCGAATGTGGTTCATTGCGTTCATCGTCATTGCGGCCAATGCCGGCGGCGCGTTTTCGCCCATCGGCGACGTAACAACCACGATGCTTTGGATCGGCAAGAAGGTGACGACTCAAGATCTGATACTGCGGCTGTTTATACCCTCTGTCGTTTGTGCGGTAGTGCCTTTGATTATCGGGAGTTTTTCCAAACATTTCTCCGGCGACCTGCCCGAAACCACCGCACAACAATCGGCTACTGCTACTTTGCAAAAAAAACTGCTCAGCAGCCGGACCATGTTGATAGCAGGCATAAGCGCACTACTTTTTGTTCCGGTTTTCAAAACAATCACCCACCTGCCTCCCTACATGGGCATGATGTTGTCATTGGGGATAGTGTGGCTCATTTCTGAATACATCAAACCGGAAGAAGATTTTGAGGAGGAGCGAAAAGAGATGTACTCTGCCCGAAAGGCGCTTTCGCGAATTGAGTTATCAAGTATTATCTTTTTTCTGGGAATACTCATGGCGGTGGCGGGCCTGGAGTCGGTGGTATCTTCTTATTTAGCCGGAAAACCGCTGGGGCTACTGGCCTCTTTGGCAGAAAACCTGCGACACTATATACCCAATCAGGATGTGGTGGTAGTGGTGCTCGGATTTCTCTCCGCGGTGATAGACAACGTGCCGCTCGTCGCTGCGTCCATGGGTATGTATCCGATGGACGCATACCCGACCGACAACCACTTGTGGCACTTCATTGCCTACTGTGCCGGTACCGGCGGCAGCATGCTCATCATAGGGTCGGCAGCCGGCGTAGCTGCTATGGGTATGGAACGGATTGACTTTATATGGTATTTGCGCAAGTTTTCCTGGATTGCCATGTTGGGCTTTTTGGCCGGCGCGGCAGTTTATATACTCATGCTACCGATTTTTGAATAGCGAATCGGACTTTTTACAGATCAATTGAACCGGCTTTACATGAGGCAGTTTTTCGTTTTGTCGGCATTGGGCATTTTGGGCCTGCTTTCGTGTTCCCAAAACCCCAATGCGCTGATCTCCGGCGATTGGCAAGTGGTTTCGATTACTTCTGATGCGCCGCTTCCGGAGTACCAACTCGAAGATTTTCAATTTTCCTTTACGGAAGACGGTCAATACAGCTATACCGGCAACCTCTATTACCGGGAGGCGGGAAGCTACTATATTCAGTCCTCTTACCTTTATACATCCGATACGTTGAATGAGGCTGCTGCTGAAAAGGTAGTACAAATCATAAAGCTCACCAAGGACTCGCTGTTCCTGCGCATGGCCGATGAAACGCTGATGAAATTGGCGCCGAAAGGCAGCGGCGATTAGTTCCTTAGTTCAGTCCATGCACATGCACCATTACATTGCCGCGCAGGCCGATATGTACCCGGATGGACTCCGGCGCGAGATAGGCGTTTTGGATTTGCAATTCCGATAATTTGCCTTGCAGGAAAATATTGGGGGACACCTGAAAATGATTCAGTTGGGCTTGAAGCTCCGTTTCGAGTTCTTTCAGGTTGTAGGCCAAAAAGAAATCTAAGTTTTCCTGGAGCCGGCGTTTGAGATTGCTTTTGAGGAGCCAGCCGGCTGATTTGTGCAGGAAATTCTGCGTTTCCAATGTAAAATTGAGGTCGCTTACATCAATGGAATTCTTGCGCCAATTGAAATAGGGCCGCCCTTCCAAATAAACGCTCCCATTGAAACTGCCGCTGAGTTGGGTGTTGACAATCAGGGTACTGCCTTTGCCGTACAGTTCGATGTTTTCTACCGTCACCGAACGGCCGCCGGAAGAAAAAGATTCTCCCATCAGTTGTTCTTTCGCGATGCGCTCCGCCTCTTCATAAGGAACCTCCGCATTGAGGAATACCACAAAATCGCCGGCAGGCACATCTGAATATTTAAAGGGCGGCAGGGGCGTGGGCGACAGGGCTTCCGGTTTTGAACCGATTTTGAGCCGCGGCTTCGACTCCACCATAATAGCGGCCGTAATTTCCCGCACGTTCATCTGCAACGGCGTCATGGTGATGACTTGCGGATTCACCAAGAGCCAGGTGTTGTATTCCGGCGACACGAGGACCGGGTCAAACATCCGGCGCCAGGCTTCCTCTACCTGCTGCCTGAGATTGAGCTGTTCTTTGGCCATGCGGTCAATGGAAGCGGTAATGGTGGCACGGCTTCTGTTGAGCACAATATCGCCGATAAACCCCACTGGAATATTGATGGCGCCTACCTGGAGTTTGGGTTTTCGCAGCCATTGATGATCCTCTATTTGAGTCACGGTAGAAACGCTCCAGTCGGGATGAATATCAAAGGAGGTTCGGAACAGGATGGCCAGCTCTGCCGTTCCGGTCACATACGTGATGCCGGCATTGTACTTAAACCAAAGATTGATCGGCACCCGATATTGCAGGTCATTTCCGGAAACGGTGAGCGTAATGCTGTCTTTTTTCTCCACTTTGAGAGCCAGTTTGTCACCGTCGTCGGGGTTGTTGTCTTCATAGATCATTCCCGTAATTTGCTCATTGATAGACCTTTCCATTTCGAGAATGTCAATGCGCAGCGGGATGTGAATAGACGAATTTTGATCGAGCGACGGCGCTGCATCGTATTGTTCCATAGGACGTGCCGGTTTGGATGTGGTTTTGCAGGCACTGATGCCCGCTATCAAAATACCACACAAAAAAAGGTTTTTTAACATTTTCATCGGGTGTGTAACAAAGTTTACTGTGCGTGGCTGCCTGCGGTTGAAGTTGAATTGGAGAAGCCGAGTGCCTGCCGCATGCGGGTGTGAATACCCGTATTGTCATATATTCCGGAGAACAACTCTGCGGAAGGTCCGAACGCAAAAACAGGCGCCATGGCTGCGGTATGGCTGTTGGTGGAAAAAACAATTTTGGGTCGCCCCATTTTGGAGCCGGGATTGATCGTCATGCCGCCGGTTTCATGGTCGGCTGTAACGATGACCAAGGTGTCGTCGCGGCCTTTGGCAAACTCAAGCGCTTCGCGCACCGCCAGATCAAAGTCGAGGGTTTCCCGCACAACTTCGCGCGCATCATTGTGATGGCTTTTCCAGTCAATTTGAGAGCCTTCAATCATAACGAAAAATCCTTTTTCGCTGCGTTGCTGCAAATATTTAAGCCCGTAGCGGGTTGCCCACTGTAAATAGCTTCTGCCTTGCGACGCGCCTCCGGGCTGCGTTTCTGCGGTAAAAAAAACAAAGCCTCTGCCGGGATGAAACGGCGCACGGAGTAAGTCCTCTACCGTATGGTCAGAAACGTAATATCCTTTATTGCGAAGTTCGGCATAGAGGTTCCGGTTGTCTGTCTGGCGGCTATTGAAATACTGCGCTCCTCCGCCGATGAGCAAATCCACTTTAGAATCTAAAACATCGAGTGCAATAGCCTCATAAGATATGCGGCTTTCCTGATGCGCCACGAAAGCCGCAGGCGTAGCATGTACGACAGTAGCGGTAGCGACGAGGCCGGCGGCAAAGCCGTGTTGTTTGGCTTCCTCCAAAATGGTAAGGCAGGGCAGTGTGTCGGAGGTGACGCCCAATGCGCCGTTGAAGGTTTTTACACCGCAGCACATGGCGGTGGCGCCGGCAGCGGAATCGGTAATGAGATTGTCAAAGGAATGGGTCTTTTGAAATCCGACAACCGGAAATTCAGCCATAGCGAGGTGGTTGTTGTTGCTGTACATAGCCGATGAGATTTGCCCCAATCCCATACCGTCGCCGATGAGCAGAATAATGTTTTTAGCCTGCCTGCCCGGCTCGAAAACGGGAAGCATCGCAGAGGGTTCTTTAGAAGGAACTCTACAGGCGCCGGCAAGCGCTAACGCCAAAATAAGCTGCCAAATGTGTCGCTTCATCTAAATATATTTTGTCGGGGTATAGAAACGCCCGAATTCAAACTAATCCGCTATAGGGTGCCGCAAAACTAATCAATTCAGGGGGTTCATGGATTCAAAATTAAAAACTGAATCGATTTCATAATTTTGTTGAAACAGAATTATATTCCAAAACAAGAAACTTTTGTTTCTTGTCAGGTGTTAACTTGGCTTTCATGGGAAGTGTGCAACCTTTCTAATCGGGGGGTGTCCATGTAAAACAGTTAACCGGCACTTCTTCGACGCTTCACAAGCATCAATCTAAAAAAATGTGTAGGAAACGGCTTTCTGATCAATCTTTGCCGCACAAAAATTTAATCATTATGCGTACCAAAACCCTTAGAAATCTTTTGTTGTTCGTTTTTCCATTGTATGCGGCAGCCGGCTTCGCCGGTAATCAAGACTCACCGACTACCATATTTGAAACGCTGATGCGGGATGAAGTGTTGGATGTCACCCTCGAAACCGATTTATACGAACTCATCAACAATCGCCGTCGCGACGATTATCAACCCGCTACACTTTCTTATAAAGGCAAAGATGGCGTCTCCGTCCGTACAGCAATAGAAGTGGCGCCGCGCGGTAAGTTCCGCCGCCGGGTGTGCGATTTCCCGCCGGTCAAAATTAAATTTTCCAAAAAAGAATTGGTTGCTGCCGGGCTGAAGAAGCACAACAACCTCAAGCTCACCACCCATTGCTTAGACGACAAGGATGCCGGCAATTACAACGTGTTCAAAGAGTACCTGAGCTACAAGCTCTATAACGAACTGAATCCCAATAGTTTCAGGGTGCAATTGGTCCGCATCACCTATATAGACGCAACGGGGCAAGTGGCCAAAACAAGACGCTACGGCTTCCTCATCGAAGACGACGAAGAATTGGCTGAGCGCATGGGTGGTAAACTTTGCGAATGTCTCGGTACCGCGCCGGAGAATCTCTCGCGCAATGACGAAGCCATCATGGCTACCTTTCAATACATGATCGGCAACGAAGACTGGAATCTGGACATGGCCCGCAACTTAAAAATGGTCTCTTTCGAGAATGGGGCGCCCATCATCGCTGTGCCGTACGATTTCGATTTTTCGGGCGTAGTAAATCCCTCCTATGCTGTGCCTAACGCAGATTTGGGGCAGTCGCGGGTAAAAGACCGCGACTATCTCGGAATACAATGGGATGCTCAAACGATAAACACTACCACGGCTCTTTTTAAAGAGAAAAAGTCGTCGTTGTACCAGATCGTAATGCAGTTCAAACTACTGCCCATATCCATGCGGCAGGAAATCAGAGCATATCTGGAAAGCTTCTACGAAACGCTGGGCGCTCAGGAGCAAAACAACGCCAAACTGCCTGCATGGAGGCAACCGGCGCCCAAAGGAGCCATTCTGTATAATTCGCCTTATATTTCTTTGGGCAGCTGATTTTAGGCGGGAGCTGCGAGGGGAGGGCTTCGCTCCATTTGCCTTTTGCCCCTTGCGAATTTGCCCTTTGCCTTTAACACAGCCTCATCCTCCCCTCCGCCACCAGGCTGCCAATATGCCCGTTGCCACTGCGGCATTGAGCGATTCCGCTCCGCCGTCCTCATGCCGGGGTATAGCAATGCGATGGGTGAGCTGCTGTCGGGCCGCAGCTGAAATGCCTTTGCTTTCATTTCCGATGATCATAATGCCGTTTTGGGGCAGCACCGTTTCAAACACGTTTTCGCCGTCCAGAACGGCGCCTATCACAGGTGTGCCCGGATTGACCGCGATCAGTTCTTCGAGTGCGATCTCTGCGCTTTGCACGCGGAGGAAGGCGCCCATAGAAGCTTGTACCACTTTGGGGTTGAATACATCTACGCTGTCGGGAGAACAAAATACGGTGGGAATGCCGAACCAGTCGGCAATGCGCAGCACAGCGCCCAAGTTGCCGGGGTCTTGCAGATCGTCTAAATACAGGGCCGGCTCGTCCGGCTCCAATGCGTGCACCGGCGCCGGTTGCGGCGAACGAAGCACCAGCAGCACGCGGTTGGGCGTGCTGAGAGAAGATATTTTACCCAGTTCCGCTTCACTGACCTCGTGAAGCGCCGGAGACGGGTCCGAGCGATCGGTGAGCAGCGCTGCTTTTTCCAGCCATTCTGAAACGGCATAAACCCGCTCCACCTGAAACCGGTGCTGCCGCAATACCTCTTCTGCTATTTTTTCGCCTTCGGCGGTGAAATTGTCATATTTTTGACGGAATTTCTTTAACCGCAAAGACTGGACGAACTTTATTTCGTTCTTGGAAAGAGCCATTTTTGTATTTTTAATATGCCTCAATTACCGTTTCATCGTGCTGTGCTGTTGCTGTGGGTCTTCCTCCCGCTGCTCTTCCTTACAGGATGCAACACCACGAAGTATCTTGGCGAAGACGAACTGCTGTTGGTGGAAAATGAAATCATCCTCACGCATGCAAAGGAAGTCAAAAATAAAAGAAATCTCAATTACGAACTGACCACCTTGTACAAACAGCGGCCCAATAAAAACTGGTTCTTTATTCCCCGCGAATGGCTGCATTTCAAAACCAACAAGCCGGAACACACTTCCAAATTCAAAAAATTTCTTCGCCGGCAGTCCGAACCGCCGGCCATTTTCAGCGACTCGCTGGCGCAGGTCACCGAAATGCAGATGACCTCTTACCTCAATTATCTGGGGCATTTTCAGGCCAGGGTCAATTATGAAGTGATACAGCGCAATAAGAAAGCGCGCATCCGCTACTATGCCGAGGCGCGCGAATTGGTATTGGTAGATACCATTCACTTTGCGAGTTCCGATTCGGCCATTTATCGCGAACTGTTAGCGATTAGCGGTGAAACGGTTTTTAAACGCGGGGTTGCGTTGGAAGGGAGCTTGTACGACAGCGAGCGCGAGCGCATTGCCCGCCACATGCGCAACAGCGGCTATGCCTATTTTTACTCCAATGCGATATCTGCCATAGACGCCGACACCACCGAATCGCAGCGGAAGGCCATGCTGTATCTCGAAGTGGAGCCGCCGTTCGGTGAAACGAGCCATCAACAGTATTCCATCGGCGATATCACTGTGTTTCCGCAGTTTGACCCCGCTACGCCCGACTCGCTCTACCGCGATACCGTGGTGGCCGGTTATCTTTTTAAATTGAAACGGCCCGATTTTTTGGTAAAACCCCAAACCGTCCTCAACGGTATTCATCTGGAAAAGGGGCAGATTTACAGTCAGGAAGACTACGACCGCAGCATTCAACACCTTTCCTCACTGGGGGTTTTCCGCTTCGTGCGCATTCGGTTGGAACAGGATTCTGCACAAACCGACGTGCTCCATCTGCGCATTGAACTCACGCCCAACGTAAAGTACGAAATTGGATTTGATGTGGAAGCCAACTACATAGACGGCTTTACCCTCACCGGAAGGGGGAGCCTCATCGGGCTTTCCGTGAATCCGAGGGCCAGCAACCGAAACCTCTTTAAGGGGGCCGAACTGTTGGTAACCAACCTGAGCGCCGGTCTGGAGGTGAACCTGAGTCAGATCAGAACCAATGCCGTGTGGAATTCGGTGGAACTCGGCTTCCAAAACGACCTTTTTATTCCAAAATTTGCCGATTACCTGGGCCTTTGGAAAGGGCTTAACCGGCTGCCCATCGGGAAGAAAAACCTCGTCAGCGATTCGTTTTACCAAACCCTTCAGGATAAAACCTCCACACGGGTGACCGCCCGGTACAACTACGTTTTTAATTTTGGATTTTATGAAACCAGTCTGTTCAATGCCTCTTTCGGCTACGACATACCGCGCAGCGCCAACACCCGCTATGTGTTTGACCACATCGGCATTGACTATCTCCGCCCGATAACGCAGCCGGCTTTTGATACCATTCTCAGTTCCAATCCTTTTTTGTTGCGCAGTTTCGGCAAACAATTGTTTGTGAGCCTGTTTTTCCGGGAATTCAACCTCACCCATCGCAAGCGCCAGAACCGGCTGGGCGAATCGGCGTTTTACGGCCTCAACCTCGAATTGGCCGGCGCCGAAGTGTGGGCGGTCAATGCTATGTATAATGCTTTTGCCTTGTCGCAGGATACGCTCCGCATTTCGGGCACCGATTTTTCACAATACCTCCGCATTGAGTGGGACATGCGCTACAACCGGGAATATTCGCCCAAACGAAGCCTCGCCGCCCGATTCAATTTCGGCATTGCGCGGCCCTTTGGGTTCACCACCGATGTGCCGTATGTGAAACAGTTTTTTGCCGGCGGCCCCAACAGCATCCGGGGTTGGGCCGCGCGCGGCCTCGGTCCCGGGGGGTATTTAGACACGCTTTCCACTAATCTCACCAACCGCCTGCTTTTTTATCAAACCGGCGACCTGAAATTAGAAGCGAGTATTGAATACCGTTTCGAAATATACTGGCGGCTGAAAGGCGCGCTTTTTCTCGATGCCGGCAACATCTGGACGCTGCGCCCCGACCCCGCTCGTTGCGGTTCGCAGTTTTTGCTCAGCCCCCGCATCTCCGAAAACTGCCCCGAACATACGCCACGCAATGATGCGTTCTACAAACAAATAGCGCTCGGCTCCGGCTTTGGTTTGCGATTGGATTTGACCTATTTTATTATCCGAATGGACCTGGGGGTGCAACTGCGCAATCCGCGCCCCGTCCGCAATGCCATGAACCCCAACCCCCGCGAATGGGACTATTGGGAAAACTTCCGGGGCTGGGGTATGCGCGATATCAACTTCAATTTCGGGCTGGGATATCCGTTTTGAAAAAAAGTACGCTATGGAACAACACGAATACTTCAAACTCTTTTACGACATCAGCACAAAAGACTATAATTTGCTGGCCGGTAAGCTCAAAAACAGGGCCTTTAAAAAGAACGACTTTATCACCGTTCCGGGGCAAATTCAGAAAGAGCTTTATTTTGTAAAAAGCGGCGTTCAAATGTCATTCTTTGATGCGGAGAACAAAATTCATGTAATTGCCTTTACATACAGCCCCGGTCTTTGTGCTATTCCGGAATCCTTTTCATTTCAAACGCCTTCTAAATATTATCTGACTTGTTTGACAGATAGTGAGTTTGAATACATCACGTTTGACGATCTCCAATCGTTGTTTGATCAATCACAACAAATTGAAAGACTTTTCAGAAAAATGACAGAAGCCGTTTTAGCAGGAATGATAAACCGGCATATTGAATTGCATTCGATGAGCATAGAACAACGCTTCAAAATATTTTGCCAAAGAAGCCCGCATTTACTCCAACTCGTGCCACATAAGTATATCGCATCCTATTTAGGAATTGACGCAACCAATTTCAGTAAGCTGTTTAATACAGTGAAGTTTTAATCTTGGTATAGACCAAGATGGTTTTGCAAGATCGCCGCGACCTTTGCAAAAAAAGTATGACACACAGTTGGCTCGACAAAACGGAATATCCGTTTACTTCCAAATTCTTTGCAGTTGGCGAACACAAACTTCATTACATTGACGAAGGCCGGGGAGAAACATTGCTGTTTGTTCACGGAACGCCATCCTGGAGCTTTGATTACAGGCATATTATCAAAGACTTAAGCCAATCGTATCGCTGTATTGCAATTGACCACATCGGCTTTGGTTTATCTGACAAGCCGGCACATTTTGATTATTCGACTCAAAACCACAGCAAGACGCTTGAGCAGTTTATTTTGGATAAACAGCTTTCAAACTTCACGCTGGTGGTTCATGATTTTGGCGGGCCTATCGGGTTGAATTTTGCCATTCAATATCCTGAAAAGGTTAAGCAATTAGTGATATTAAATTCTTGGCTTTGGAGCAGCCAAACAGACCCCGAATTTGTAAAACTGAGCAAGGTATTAAAAAGCCCCTTGTTGCCATTTCTGTACCGGTATCTCAATTTTTCACCAAAATTCATCTTACCAAAATCTTTCGGAGACCGGAAAATTTCAAAAAAAACATTGAAGCAATACACCAAGCCATTTGCAGACAAAACACAGCGAAACGGCGCCTTAGCCTTTGCCAGGTCATTGCTCAATGATCAGGATTGGTTTGAGCAGCTCTGGAATAAAAAGCAGTCCATTTCAGCTAAACCGACGCTGTTTATATGGGGGCTTAAAGACCCCGTCATTAAACCGAAATATTTAGACAAATTTATTTCAGGCTTTCCTAACTCACAGGCAATCACACTTGAGTCAAGCGGCCATTTTTTGCAAGAAGAAGAGCCTGAAATAGTTGTTGAAGCCATTCGCAATTTTACGAGGGGATGAAAAACCGACTTTTCAACATCCCCCTCCCGGTACGGCATAAATCACCTGCCCGGAAACGGCGAAGTTGAACCCCGATTGGCCCTTGGCAGGGAGCACGAGTTCCCATCTTTTGCCCTGATCGGAGGAGCGGTAAATGCCGGTGTCGAAGCTGCAAAAGAGGTATTCGCCCACCTGTATGATGTCGTAGATGTCGCGTGTCTTCGAAAGGCGCTCGTCCATGTCGTATATGCCCTGAAGCGGTAAAAGGGACTGCTCCATGCGCTGCCAGGTTTTGCCGCCGTCGGCAGAAGCGCGCAGCCGGCTCGTAATGCCGTCGGGATTGATCTTTGAGGGGTCTCTGGTACCGAGAATAGTGACGAAACTGTCCTTGATGAGACCTGTTTTTTTGGCCAGAATATTTTCGTTGAGCGCATACTCCCAGTGTTCGCCGCGGTCGGTGGAGCGGAGTACGCCCTGCAAGCCGCCGCCGATCAGTATGCCGTTTGCCTCCACGATGTTCAGTATCAGGCCGTCAGAAAATACCTGTTTCCAGGTTTGTCCGCCGTCGGCGGATTTAAAAATGCCGTTGTCAGTACCGACGAACAAGGCTCCGTCCGAGCTTTCCAGCACCGTTTGAATGGTCTTTTCTTTCAGTGTGCCGGTCAGGTCCCTCCATATATCGGTGCCCGCTACGTTTTGGAGCAGGCCGTGCCCGTAGCCGCCGGCATACAAGCCGGCCCGGCCCGGAGCAACAGCGGTGATCCTTCCGGAAAGCAGAACTTCCTGCCGCCATGCCGGAGCGGCGTAGCTGTTGCTGCGATACAATCCGTTTTCGGCGCCCAAAAAGACTTCGCCGTCGCTTGCGAAAAGCCCGAGGACCTGTAAATTCCGAGGTAGCCCTGCGCTGACGTCCTGCCAGGTTTGCCCGCCGTCCATGGATCGAAAAACAATGCCAGCAGTTGGTTTGCGGGCTTCTTCCACGCTCAGCAGGCCGAGGTCGAGATATTGAAAGCCTGAGTTGGCAATAGCCAATGGCTGAGCCTGTTGTTGTGCCGGCTGGCAGGAGACGAAGGATTGTAAAAAGAGAAAAAAAGCAAATAGATGGACTTGCATGATGTTGTCTGATTTGGTGAAACAATACGCCAAAGGTACAGGCAGTGAAAGGCCGAACTGATTTTCGCTTGTAAAAGAATGTAACGGTTGTGTAAAAGGATGTGAGGCCTTAGCTCCACCCCTCCCGATAAGCTCGCCCTACAAACTGATTCGCCATTTCCAGGTTCTTCACCCGCATGGTCGCTGCATCCCACTCCTAAACCAAGGAACGTGGAGCAAATAAGTTGCCTGATTTCGGCGAGACTATTTTTTGGCTTCGCCGAACTTACGTTTCGTCAGGCAAGGCGCGAGGAGGGAAGATAGCAGCGCTACCTGACCGACGAAGCAACGCAGCATGATGAAAAAAGAGGCCGACCAAATCGGTAAGTTATTCACGATACGTTCCGAAGCATCGGCTCCGGCTTTGGCTTGCGATTGGATTTGATCTATTTTATTATCCGAATGGACCTGGGGTGCAACTGCGCAATCCGCGCCCCGTCCGCAATGCCATGAACCCCAATCCCCGCGAGTGGGACTACTGGGAAAACTTCCAGGGCTGGGGCATGCGCGACATTAATTTCAATTTCGGGCTGGGGTATCCATTTTGAGAAGGTTTCGATGAAATGAAGTGCTCCCCCAAAACCGGGGATTTAAAAACTTCCGGCACGCAGCATTCCACACTGAGAGGATCAAATTCAGCCGGGAACTACTCGATTTTGTATCGCGGTATTGATGGAATCCCCAACAAGCTTTTATAACGGGAACAGGTGGAGCAATGCTAACAAAATGCTCATCGCAATGGTGGCTAAACCCAATTCTCTATTCAAAAAGGTGGTCCCAAAAGAAAAAATTGAGAAGGCAAAATATGTAGCATGTGGACGTGGCCCTATCGGAAAAAAAAGTAAAGCCACACCCAAAAACATAATTGGGAATCCCCAAAAATTAACTTTCAAATTCCTGTTGTTTTTCGGGTATCGGTATCGGTCAAGAAATTTCATACGAGTAAGTGTTTTATTTTATTCATCATTCATCGCATTCCACGTGTTGCCTGCAGTGTTCGCAATCAGACGCTCTATAGTTTCTGATTCGTAAAAGATTACGTCCATAGTAAATACCTCCATGAATTGCCCCGCTAGATATCCCAAAAGAGCCAAACTCAATTGCTCCTACCGCTGCACCTGGAAGCCCTCCGGTGAATAAACCAAATGCCCCTCCAATGCCTCCAAGAACAGCTATATGAGTTGTCCAAATAGTAAAGCTAGTTCCTAAAAGGTCTCTACTTCTATCATCGTAAGACGCACAGGCTTCATTAATACATCGCTCTTGCGCATAACACAAGGGATTGAATCCACAACAATTGTCAAAGCGAAATTCCAATGATCCATTTAAAAAAGACGAATCTTCACTTCCCGGAAAATAAAATAGGCCCATTGATTTGTTGGCCCAGATAGACAAGAAAGTATCAACTTGGTTTTGGGTAGTAAATTGAGCAAAGGTTGTTGCATATTTATTCTTCATGGCCAAAGTGACCTGTCCAGCTTGATGTACTAAGGAGTCGAACTCGGTTTCTGAGTATGTCAACAGGTTCCTGATAAATATGAAGTCATCAACACTAAGGGTGTCTCCGATTTCCCAAGTTTCAAGTTTTTGATCAAGTTGTGAAATAATCAATGTGTCTAAATTCTCAAATTCTGTAAAAATTTTTTGCGTTAGCGAGTTTTGAATCTTAACGAACTCCAAAAATATACTATCCGCCACAATCTCGTTCACCAGTAACTCTAAAGATTCTACAGAGCGGTATTCAACTCCATGAGGAGCATCATCGACAAGTGTATCAGCGAAGTCCTTGTCGCTACACGAAACAATTGAAAATAGCAATATTATTAGTGGAAAAAATAAGTAACGGTGCATAGTTGCGGTGTTTTTAATTTGGTAAAAGTGTTCATAGTTCAAATTTACACACACACACACACTAATTTTTTGGTAATTTTTTTCGCTTTTTAACAAAAAGACCTGCGCTACGAAGGCGGCAATATGCCCATCCGGGGCGCGGCAATCTGGCGTTATGCAAAGTCGTACAGGCTAGCTCCACCCCTCCCGATAAGCTCGCCCTACAAACTGATTCGCCATTTCCAGGTTCTTCACCCGCATGGTCGCTGCATCCCACTCCAAACGAACGCGACCGGGATAATCGTAGGGCGCCCAGGAATCCGGGGTCTTGCCCGGCTGCAAGGTTTTGACATCAAAACACCGCACCGCCAGGTTGCCGATGAGCAGGATTTCCGTGAGCGGACAAGCGTATTCAAATGGGGAAGAGGATTGTCCCAAGCCCTTACAGGCATCCGCCCACACCATTTGATGAGAACCTTTGTAGCGCGGCTGCGTGGGTTTGGGTGTTTTGAAATCCTTCATGCGGGTATTTGGCAGCAGGGTAGGGTTTTGGCCGTAAATGCCGCAGAGTAGTTTCCCTTTAGAACCTTCAAACAATACGCCGCCGTCCCAGGTGCCGAACGGTTCGTTGGGGCCGAGTTCGGCGGGGCGCATGGGCCGGATGCCGCCGTCGTACCACAGCAATTCACAGGCCGGCATACCGGTGCGGGCAGGAAAATCGTATTTGACGACAGACGAAGGCGGGCAACTCTCTTTGTAATCGGCTTCCACAAAATCGCCCGACCACACGGTAGTGGCGTTGGCCTCCACTGCGGTGGGCGCCGTAAGTTTCAATGCGCGATAAGGTACGTCCATGAGGTGGCAACCCATGTCGCCAAGCGCCCCGGTGCCGAAGTCCCACCAGCCGCGCCAGCGGAAAGGCAGATAGGCATCGCTGAAAGGGCGATAGGCAGCAGGGCCGAGCCAGAGGTCCCAGTCCAATTCGGACGATATCGGGTCGGCCGTACGGGGCGTGGGTACGCCCTGCGGCCACACGGGGCGGTTGGTCCACACATGCACGCGGGTGACTTTCCCGATGGCGCCGGCTTGTATCCATTCGGCCACTTCGGCATTGCAATCCATCGAGGCGCCCTGATTGCCCATTTGGGTCACCACTTTGTATCGGCGCGACGCCTCCAGAAGTTGGCGCGCTTCAGCGATGTTGTGCGTCAGCGGTTTTTCCACATATACATGCTTGCCCATTTGCATAGCGGCCAGGGTGGCCACGGCATGGGTGTGGTCTGGGGTAGTCACCATCACGCCGTCAATGTCGCGGCCCATAGCGTCGAGCATTTTGCGATAATCCTTGAAACGGGCGGCTTTGGGCAGCGTTTGGTACGCCTTTGCTGCGCGGCGATCGTCCACATCACAGAGGGCTACAATGTTATGGGTGTCTTTCAGATGGTGAATATGATTTTCGGCTTTGCCACCCGCCCCCACGAGAGCGATGTTCAGTCGGTCGCTGGGCGGAATATAACCCTTACCTCCGAGGACGAAGCGCGGAACAATCATGACACCGGCGCCGGCGAGCGCGGTTTTTTCAAGAAATTGGCGACGGGTGGATTTTTTCATGGCGATGGCTTTTGAAAAGCGAAGTTAGACGATAAGAAGCGAATCAGGTACAAAAAAAGGAGTTTCACGGAGCAAAACTCCCTGGAACTCCTTTATCCCGGTGGAGACTCTCCACCTTCGCTATGCTCTCTGCCCACCGGTAGGCGTTGCACTGCAACGTCTGCTTACGCTGTGCATCATGCCCTCTGCTCTTATGCTGTGTGCTCTCCTGCTCAGAGGCAGTATTCCCCGGCCTCGATCAGCCGTGCGGCTACTAAGCGGCGCGTATCGCGCACATTCACCGGCGGGTATTTTGTAAAACGTTTCAGGCCCATGAGGAAGGTGCGCAGCAAATCGCCCTCGGCAAAGGAAGACAATGCGTCGGTGGCGTACTTGCTGATGCGGCCGGTAGCATCGTGGAAAACGGTGCGCAATATGGCGTCATATACCTCCTGCGATTCGGGCTTCGACGACATGCCGGCGAGCTTCTGCACGCGCAGCAGCAGCGATTCGGCCACAAAAGTCTCGATGATCATATCGGCCACGTTCATTACGATTTCCTGCTCCTCTTTGAGGTTGAGTTTGCCGTCCATTTGCATTTTGGCGGCAGCCCCGGCGGTCATCAGTACTATTTTTTTGAAATCGCGGAGCGCTCGTTCCTCTTCCCCGTAAGCGCCTTCCGCTTTTTCCATAGAAGGCATGGAGGCGAGTTCTTTTTGTACTTCCCAGGCCGGCGTTACGATGTCAATGGCGCCTTTGAGGGCACGGCGGAAAAGCATATCCACCATCAGCAGGCGATTGATTTCATTGGTGCCTTCATAAATGCGGTTGATGCGCGCATCGCGAAACGCGCGTGCGGCAGTGCCTTCTTCCGAATACCCCATGCCGCCGTGTATCTGCACGTTTTCGTCCACCACATAGTCGAGCGTTTCGGAGCCGATCACTTTGAGGATGGCGCATTCCAGCGCATATTCTTCAGCGGCTTTGAGCTGCGCCTGTGCATAGTCGTCGCCTTCTGAGAGGAAGTGGTTTTTCATATCCTCCAGCAGGTCCGACACGCGGTACAGGGCGCTCTCGGAAGCAAAGGTTTTAATGGCTTGTTCGGCCAATTTAAATTGAATGGCGCCGAAGTTGGCGATGGGTTGCTTGAATTGGATGCGCTCTTTGGCGTATTGTATGGAGCGGGTATTGCACATCTTGGCGCCGCCGAGGCTGAGCGCGCACAACTTGAAACGCCCGATATTCAAGGCGTTGAATGCAATAAGGTGTCCTTTGCCGATTTCGCCCAGCACGTTTTCGGCGGGCACATTGGCATTTTCAAAAAACACCTGCCGGGTAGAGGAGCCTTTGATGCCGAGTTTATCTTCTTCGGCGCCGAGCGTGAGGCCGGGCGTATCGCGCTCCACAATGAAGCCGGTGAACTTGTCGCCGTCCACTTGTGCGAACACGATGAAGATGTCGGCAAAACCGGCGTTGGAAATCCACATTTTTTGCCCGTTGAGCACATAATGTGCTCCGTCGGGGCTGAGGTCGGCGCGGGTTTTGGCCGCCAATGCGTCGGAGCCGGAGCCGGGTTCAGTGAGGCAATAGGCCGCTTTCAATTCGCCCGAACCAAGCCGGGGAAGGTATTTCTGTTTTTGATCTTCGGTACCGAAATAGAAGATGGGCAACATGCCGATGCCGATGTGCGCCGCGAAAGAAACGGTGAAAGAACCGGCCGGGCCGAGCGCATCGCTGATGAAGGTATTGGTGTTGGTATCCAAACCCATGCCGCCGTACGCTTCGGGCATGTGCGCGGAGAGCAGTCCGAGTTCGCCCATTTTCTGCAACAGGGAAGGGGTGAAGCCCGGCTCCTGTTTTTCGATGCGGTTGTAATTGGGCAGAATTTCCTGATTAAGAAAATCGCGCACCATATTATATATCATGCGCTGGTCTTCGTTGATTTCTTCGGGAACGTAGGTGTCTTCCGGGCGGGAAGACTTGACTAAAAACTCGCCGCCCTTGAGCACCTGCGACTTTTGCACTAATGTATCGGTCATGTTTTTGTGGTTTTGAATAGTGAAACAGCGAAAATTCGCTACAAATATACATGTATTTGCACGAAAAGTAAAGATGTGATTAAGATTTTAGCGAAAATTCGCTGAAATGTACGCAAAAAACCGCTCGCCAAGCAGCAAAGCCGCAAAGACAACCCCTATGCTTTGCGTCTCTGCGCCTTTGCGAGAAAATACCTTTGCGAGAAAAACCTTCATGACAAAATCCCTATTTTCGCCCCGAAGTTTTAACCAATATACGTTCAATGGACATTCGCATTCAGAACCTGAGCAAACACTACGGCCCGCAAACAGCCGTGGACCGGATTGATTTTGAGGTGAAAACCGGCGAAATCCTCGGTTTCCTCGGCCCCAACGGCGCCGGCAAGAGCACCACCATGAAAATGATTACCGGCTATGTGGCGCCCGATGAAGGCGAAATCCTCATCGGCGGCCGATCGACCCGCGAACACGACATGCGCAGCCACATCGGCTACCTGCCCGAAAACAACCCGCTCTATACCGACATGCCCGTGATGGATTATCTGGGCTACTGCGCGGCGCTTAACGGTGTGTCCAATAGCAATATCCCCGACCGCGTGCGCGAAATGGTGAAAGTATGCGGCCTCAACATCGAAAAGCACAAGCGCATCGGCGAGCTGTCGAAAGGTTACCGCCAACGGGTGGGGCTGGCGCAGGCCATGATTCACGACCCCGAAATTCTGGTTTTAGACGAACCCACTACCGGCCTTGACCCCAATCAGATTGTAGAAATCCGACAGTTGATCCGCGAGTTGGGCAAAGAAAAAACCGTGATCCTGAGCACGCACATCCTGCCCGAAGTGGAAGCCACCTGCGACCGAATCCTCATCATTAACCGGGGCGTTATTGCCGCCGACGGCACAGCGGATATGTTGCGAAAGCAGGCACAAGGCAAACAAATTCTTCATGTCCGCATAGAAAGCGCCGCTCCTGAAACCGTACTGGAAGCGCTGCAAAACCTGGAGGGCGCTGATGCTGTACTCCCGTTGGATGCAGGGGCCGGCCGGTTTGAACTGCAAAGCCTCCCGGAGGCGCACATCGCGCGCGAGGTATTTCGCCTCTGTGTGAGCCGCCAATGGATGGCCACTGAACTCATTCCTTACGAAACCAAGCTGGAAGACGTTTTCCGCAACCTCACCATGAATTAGCCTGCTGCGCTATGAGCCTTCGCACGCGTATAGCGCCCACGCCGAGCGGCTATCTGCATCCCGGCAACGGAATTTCGTTCATCCTCACCTGGATACTGGCGCGCGCGGCGGGTGGCAAGGTGCTGCTTCGCATTGACGACCTCGACCGAGCAAGGTTCCGGCAGGAATACTTAGACGACATCTTTTATACATTGGACTGGCTGGGCCTCGATTACGATGAAGGACCGGCCTCTCCACAGGATTTTCTCGACCGTTTTTCGCAACTGCACCGCTTAGACCTTTATCGGGAAGGGCTGGAGGTTTTGAAAAAACAGGGTTTGCTCTATGCCTGCGATTGTTCGCGCAAACGCATCCGGGAACAATCGGAAAACGGCCTCTACGATCGGTTTTGCCGCAATAAAAATATAAACCTCGCTGCCCCGGAGGCGGCCTGGCGTGTACGATTGCCCGCCGACTGTATCGTACAATTTCAGGAAAGGGGCCGGACCGAACCCCTTGTGACCAACCTCTCCGAAACGATGGGCGATTTTGTAGTTCGGCAGAAAGACGGAATGCCGGCCTATCAAATTGCTTCCCTCTGCGACGATGCGGCATGGGGCATCAACTATATCGTGCGCGGTATGGATTTGCTGCCCTCCACGGCCGTCCAACTGTGGCTGTCGCAATACCTGCCGGAATCTGCCAATTTTGCTCAGGTCGTTTTTTACCATCATCCGCTCCTCACCGGGCCTGCCGGTGATAAATTGTCGAAATCGGCCGGCGCCGCTTCGCTGGCTGCGTGGCGGGAAAACGGCAGAAGCCCGCGCGAGTTGTATGCACAGGCGGGGGCGTGGTTGGGTCTGGAAGGCACGGATACCCTGGAGGCGTTGATAAGGCCAAAATTGATCTAATACCGACAGACCGGCTCCGATATTCGGTATTCACCGGCAAACTTTCCTACTTTTACCGTCTCAAAACCAAAACGATGAGAAAATACCTGCCTGGCACGGCCCTGCTTCTGCTTTTGTTCTCTGCTGCTTGCAAACGCGATGCCAAACCGCCGGAAGAGACCCCCGACTGGAGCGCCGTAACAATTCAACTGACCTGTACCCAACTCGAAGGCTCCGATGATGCGCCGCTGTACGCTGTATATTTGCAAGTCGGCGACCGCAAAACCAAAATTGCGGAAATTCACAGCACTTGCGACGCCATCACGCAGGAGGAATTTTCTGCCTACGAGATACCGGAAACGGCCTTCGCCGCCGTAGGAGGATGGTGGGCCGGCGCCGGGGATTATTTTTATGTAATCCCGGAGAATGGCAAAGTGCTGGTATTTCAGGGCAGTGCCGACGAGATGCAGGAGGCGCCGGGCTACAACTATCAGGCGATAGCAACATACGACGGGAAGAAGTTTTCGGTTACTTTGCCTACTTACAAAAGCGACCTGGTAGGGCTGTATGCGTTGGACGGGGCCGAAAAATCGTGGGTGCTGTTTGTGGGGCTGCACGAGGATACCTTGCAAGGACAGTTTTTTGAAGCAGACGGCCATTTGCCGCCGGCAGAGCAATTGGTTCATTTTCTGCCTACGCTACAACCGGTGCCGCTGCCCGATATTGCGCTCAATACAACCGATCTCAGCTTCCAATCGGCGATCGGAAAGGGCCGGTTTGAACGAACCGACAACAGCTTTCAAGTGCAGTTTGATGATAAAAAAGACGCTGCCGGAAAACCGGTGGTTTTGACCAAAATAGTGCGTTAAGGCTACCGGTACCGATAACGGGCGTTTCTTTTCTTGCGCTTCTTGCTCTTTTTGCTTTCTTCCCAAAAAGGTTTCTTGGCGATGATATAGCGCAGCGAAATGCCGGATTGGCTATAAAAAAAGCGCTCGCCGCCGCTGATATTAATGACCGGCTTGAAGTCGTAGCTCGCGTTCAATTTGCCAATGGACACCTCTGCCCCGGCTACCAATGAAATGCCGAAGGGGTCGCGGTACTTCGGCTGATCCACACCGTAAAGCGGCTGAGTAGTGTTCCAGCCTTTGTGCAAGCCGCCGCCTACATACAGGTTGAATCTCCTCGAAATCAGAGGAGTGTGTTGTTCAGCCAACAGCGTAATCATGGTTTCTTCCCGGAAAAGGCTGGATTGGAGGATAAATTCTACGGTCGTTTTTTTGGCGACCCGTTGCTGCACGGTAAGCCCCCAGTCGGTACCCAAACGAAGGCCGCCGGCGGTAAAATACGATTGGCCGAAGCCGGTGAAGGAGAGCAACAACCCGGCGAGCAGGGCAAGGATTCCTGGATGAAAGCGTGTATTCATGGCGTTGAGATAAAAGCTGGTTGCATAAAAAAAGGATTGCGTGTAACCCTAAGACGGCGGGTTAACGCCCACATATTGAAAAAAATTATCTGAAAAATAGCCTTAGCTTTGCAACGAATCGGAATGAACCGTTTTTTACAACCTTATACGCCAACGTTTATGAATAAGAAGGTCAAAATCGCTTTGTACGCTCTTTTGGGAATACTCGTCGCTATGCAGTTTTTTCGCATTGACAAAAAGGTCCCTTCCTTTAGCTCCAACGACGACTTCCTCGTGCTGACATCTGCTCCTGATGATGTGGCGCAACTGATGCGAACCGCTTGCTACGACTGCCATTCTTACGAAACGAAGTACCCCTGGTACGCCAACATCGCGCCGGTATCCTGGTGGCTCAAAAGCCATATTGATGAAGGCCGCGAGCACCTCAATTATTCCCTTTATGCAACCTACTCCGCCGATGATCGTGAGGAGATAATAGAGGAAACCGGCGAAGCCGTAACAGAAGGATGGATGCCCTTAGACTCTTACAAATGGGGCCACCCCGAAGCCCGTCTCACTGATGCACAGCGCAGCAGGATCGGGGAATGGCTGATGAGTCTGAGCCTTTCCGGTATTGGAGCAGAAGATGATGTATATGATCTCGGAGAAGAGGAGGATTAAGCTCGCGGCGAAGCTGTGCGGTATGCTGCTAATGTTCGCTGCCTGTACGCACGCCATTCAGACGCCGGAAATTCCGCCCGTAGAAGTAGCTATGCCGGATACACTGCGCTATTTGGCGCTGGGCGATTCTTATACCATCGGCCACTCAGTCCCGGAACAACAACGTTTTCCGGTACAATTGGCCGAACGACTCCGGGAGGCCGGCATCCCGGCGCATCCACCGGATATTATTGCCAAAACAGGCTGGACTACCGGCTCCTTGCTGAACGAAATCCATACCAAGCCGGTATTGAGAAAATACGATTTGGTGTCGCTGCTCATCGGGGTGAACAACCAGTATCAGAATTTGCCTCAAAATCTTTACGCACAAGACTTCCACCGCTTGTTGGATTCTGCGATTGTTTACGCTGCCAATCGCCCCGAAAGGGTGATTATATTATCTATTCCCGATTATGCTTTCACCCCTTTTGGGCAAAACCGGCCCAATGCCGGTCAGATTTCTTCGCAAATTGATGCCTTCAATGCCATCAACCGGCAAATCGCGATGGAACGGGGCATTATCTGGGTGGACATCACGCCGATTTCGAGGCAGGGACTGGAAAACCCGGCGCTCGTGGCCGGCGACGGGCTGCATCCCTCCGGCGAAATGTACCGGCAATGGGTGCAATTGCTTTTGCCCGATGTGTTGAGAATTGTGCGCTATTGAATCCAGACATATTTGTTTTTTTTACCTTTGTCTCGTTATTGCCTGTGCGGCAGATAATTTCCCACTTTTGGTAGCGTTAGACATCTCATCCCACCGCCTTATATTGCATCAGACGGCCTATGAAAAAAATGATATTCCTTTTGTGCTTTTTGTTTGCCGGCCTTTTGTCGGCCCAACAAGCATTTCCTGTAAAGCTCAATAAAAAATGGGGCTTGATAGATGCTTCCGGGCGCGTCATTCTGCCGCCGGAGTACGATGCCATAGGGGAGTTTAAACACTTCGGTTTTGCCGTGATGCAACGCAGCGGAAAAGTGGGGCTGCTCAACACGCAGGGAACAGAGATCGTACGGCCTGTGTATGAAGATTTGAAAATGATTGACTCCTCGCGTGTGGCCGTAATGGACGCCGGGGAATGGATGATTGTGGACCTGCAGGGTCGGGTGGTATTGGAGAAAGGTTACGAACGGGTGAAAGTGTTAAGCGGCGGTTTTCTGGCATTTATGCGCGGACGAAAATGGGGCGTGGTAGATAGCGAAGGCCGGGTATTGTCGGCGCCTGCGTTTGATGAAATCCTCCGGGAACCGCAGGGGCTTTTTCTCACCCGCAAAAACGAAAAGTACGGCTTGTTGGCTTCCGATGGTAAAGAGTTGATCCCCAACCATTCCGACGCCATACAGTTCTTCAACGATAGCTTGTTTTTTTTCAAAATGAGCGGTCAATGGGGCGCCGCCGATGCACGGGGCCGAATCGTCATTCCGCCCCGCTTTGAGGGCTACTTAAAAGTATCTGATCAGTTTATCAAGTTGATGTCTGCAGGGCGTGCATACCTCTACTCCCTTGCCTGTGCCGGCATCGTCACCGGTACGGAATACGATAATTTTTACCCCTTCTCCCGCCGCCATGTGTTGATTAGAAAAGGCAAACAATTGGGCTTGATGGACTGGTGCGGCGGACTGACTTTAGCCGTTGGTTATGATGAAATACAACCCCACGACGGCAAAACCTTCCGCGTGCAGCGGGCCGGCAAATGGGGCCTGTATGATCTTCAGGGGCAGGAGCTTACTCCACCGCGCTACGATTATATTGCCCCGCCGAAAGGGCCGGTTTGCATCGTCAAACTCGCCGGACGGTACGGGTTGTTGGACAAGGATGGCGCCGAACTGGTCAGTCCCGAATTTCAGCGCATCGAAATGGATGGGAATACTGCCCGCGCTTACGGCAAAGGCAAAGACGGCGCTGAAAGTTTAGCGATGTTTGAATGGGACGATGAGGGCCATCTTTCCGACAACAACAACTTCAGCCGCCACTTCCGCATTCGCATCAGCGGCAGCCCCGGCGATGCGGAAGCAAAACTGTCACCCGCCGACAA
The DNA here is from genome assembly GCA_019638385.1 of Saprospiraceae bacterium. Lineage (GTDB taxonomy): Bacteria > Bacteroidota > Bacteroidia > Chitinophagales > Saprospiraceae > UBA2329. Next base: position 287,204 of record JAHBTW010000003.1, read on the forward strand.
CAACTTCCTGCTCGACGATTTCGAATGGTTTTATTCGCCTTCCAAAGACCGCTGGGGGCTGCGTCGCCTCTCCGACGGAAGCATCCAAATAGAACCGAAATTCAACACCATACAAGTGTATGCCGATCTGGGCTTTACCCTCGTGGGGATGCAACAAACCGTGCGCGGCGACTTTGAACGCACCACCTTCCGGTTCGAGGCCGTTTACGGCTTGGTGAGCAACGTGCTGGGCCGCTTAGTCACCGAACCGGTTTTTCTCGACATCCAGCTCAGCGATTTCCAGCAAGGCAATCCCTTGGCCAGATGTATTTTTTCAGACGGCAAACACGGCTTGGTGGACCGCATCGGACGCATCGTCCGGCGCGATCTGGCCTATATCGGCGAATTCAATGAAGGAATCGCCCGTTTCGCATCTGCCGGCGCACTCTCCGGAAGCCTTAAAACCGAAGGCAATCTCGGCCGGCTCAAAGACTACCTCGCTACGCTCAAAGCGCCGGTCATCATGCTCGATTACACAGAGTACGATCAGATATTTCAGCGGGAGGCATGGCTCGTGTGCCGCGACTGTCAGTGGGGCTATCTCGATACCGTCGGGCAGGTAAAAGTGCCTGCGCAATACACATACGCCCGCGATTTTACCAACGGCGTAGGCATTGTGGAATGCGATGGCAAATGGGGGATGGTCAACCTCAAAGCGGAAACCATCCTCCCGTGCAGCTACGACGGCGTACAGTTTTTGGAAAACACCGGCAACAGCATCATTCGCGTTTATATCCAACAACCCAAATACGGACTGATAGATACCCTGGGGCGCCTCACCGTGAGCGCTATATACGATGAGTTAGGCTCCTTCCGCGAAGGGCGGCTGGCTGTGAAGCGCAACGGCGTTTGGGGCTTCGTCGATCGCGACGGATTGGAGGTCATTCCCTGCCGCTTTCGCGAAGCGCAGCCTTTCAGCGAGGGCCGGGCAGCCGTAAAATTGGGCCGCTTCTGGGGATATGTGGACAAGCTCGGCGACACAGAGATTGAGTTCACTTTCACCCGTGCAGGGAGTTTTCATGAAGGGTTGGCCTGGGTATATGCCAATGACGCTTACGGATACATAGACAGTACCGGCGCGTTTGCCATTCCTGCCAAATACGAACGCGGATTCGATTTCCAAAACGGCATAGCGCGGGTGAGTACCGGTGGGCAAACCGGACTCATTGATACCGGCGGGCGCTTTATATTGAAACCCAAATATTCTGATATTCAACCTTTTGATGTGAACGGACTGGCATTGGTGCGCTTTGGCAAAACCACAGTGCGCTACGGCCTGCTCAATCGCAGCGGCGCTATGGTGACCCGCAAGCCCTACCGCGAAATACGGCCTTTTCGCGAGGGCCTGGCCGCTGTGCGGGTCAAAGATCAGTTCGGATTCATTGATACTACCGGAAGATTGATCGTGCCGGCGCAATACTCCAAAGTAGCCGATTTTTCCAATGCGCGAGCCGTTGTGCAAAGCGAGGGCCGCTGCGGCTATATTGATGCAAACGGTACGCTCGTGGTACCGATGGACTACTCCCGTTGTTTAGACTATGAGCAAGACCGCGCCATTGCGTACAAAGGATTGCGCCACCCTCATCTCCTCGACACACAGGGCAATGTAATGCTCGAACCGGAATTGAATGATCGCTTGCTCCAGTTTTCCAACGGCCGCGGGCTGATGCGCGCCGAAGACTATTCTTTTTATTACATCACGGAGCAAACCGGCGCCTACAACGATTTTTATCAAAATGCCGGCCCTTTCCGGCATGGGGTGGCGGTGGTGGAAACCAACGGCAAATGGGGCATCATAGACCAACGCGGCATTGCCATCATTCCGCCCAAATACGATAAAATTGAGTCCTTTGAAAACGGCTACGCCAAAGTGCGCATCCTCGGCTTCAGCGGCCTGACCAACCTCAACGGCGAACTCATCGTACAACCCGATTACGAATACATCTCTTATGCCGGCGAAGGGCTATTCCGCGTAGAACAAGGCGATAAGGTAGGTTACTTCGACCAACAGGGGCATTGGGTATGGGATTTGGCAAAGTAACTTATCTTCCATTATTCAAGAGCCATTTTCATCATAGCCGCGAATTCTTTGGCTTTTTTCTCGGTATTGCTTTCGGCATAGATGCGGATGATGGGTTCCGTATTGGAACGGCGCAAGTGTACCCAGCCGTCGGGGAAATCAATTTTGAGACCGTCGGAGGTGTTACACTGCTCGTTTTTGAAGCGCTCGTGGAGCGCGGAGAGTAGTTTTTCCATATCTGTTTCGGGTGTCAGATTGATTTTGTCCTTTATAATATGGTAATCGGGATACCGGCGGCGAAGTTGAGAGGCCGTTCCGCCGGATTGGCGCAGCAGTGATAAAAACAAAGCAATGCCGGCCAATGCATCGCGGCCGTAGTGCAGGTCGGGCAGGATGACGCCGCCGTTGCCTTCTCCGCCGATGACGGCCCCTGCGGCTTTCATGGTTTCCACCACATTCACCTCCCCGACAGCAGCGGCGAAGTATTGTCCTCCGTGTTGCTGTGTCACATCGCGCAGTGCGCGGGTGGAGGAGAGGTTAGACACCGTATTGCCGGGCCGCTGCGAGAGCACATAATCGGCTACGGCCACGAGGGTATATTCTTCGCCGAACATACTGCCGTCTTCGCACACAATGGCCAGGCGATCCACATCTGGATCAACGGCGAAGCCCACGTCGGCGCCGAGTGTGCGCACGGTTTCGGAAAGCTGGGCCAAATGTTCGGGCAGCGGCTCCGGGTTGTGTGCAAATTCGCCGCTCACATCGCCGTTGATAACGGTGACAACGCAGCCTAATTCGCGGAGCAGTTTCGGCAAAATAACCGCCCCGCTCGAATTCACGGCATCTACCACCACATGGAACACCCGTTCGCGAATGGCCTCGGCAGTCACCATCGGCAAGCGGAGGATGCTTTCTATATGGCGGTTCATGTACGCCTCGCCGAGGTCGGAGCGGCAGGCGCCGAGCCGGTTGTAATCGGCATAGCGAATTTTTCCTTCTTCCAACAGGGCGAGCAATGCCTCGCCATCTTTTTGGGAAATAAATTCGCCGGCGGCATTGAGAAATTTGAGCGCATTCCAATGAGCGGGGTTATGGCTTGCCGTGATGATGATACCCGCGCCGGCCTGTTCCCAGGGCACGGCCATTTCGACGGTAGGAGTGGTAGAAACGCCGAGGTCCACCACATCTATGCCCAGCGCGATGAGCGTTTGGGCGACCAATGCGCTGACCATAGGCCCGGAACCCCGCCCGTCGCGACCGATGACGATTTTGGGTGCGTTGCCTTTTTGAAGCAGCCAGGCGCCGAAGGCGGCGGTGCAGGCTACGATGTCTTGCGGGGTGAGGTTGTCGCCGGCTGTACCGCCGATGGTGCCGCGAATGCCGGAAATAGATTTGATGAGTGCCAAGATGTGTTTTTTTTAGCTGCGAGCTGTGAGCTACGAGCTGCGAGGACAAGCGTCTTGCAGCGTCCGGCTCGAAGCGCGCCGCTATTGAGCAAAAAGAATTCCCGCAAAAGTATAATTTTGCGCGCTTTCACGACACGTTCCTACAACACAAAGTGGAATCCGAAACAACGGCTGCCAATGGAGCAATTACTACAATGGGATCAGGACTTATTCCAACTGATCAATGGAGCATGGCGTTCCGCGCTGTTGGATTTTCTGGCGCCGCTGTGGCGGGACAAGCGATTCTGGATACCGCTTTATTTCGTGCTGGCCGGGTATGCTGTTTGGAAATTCCGCGCCAAAGCGGTGTGGTTTCTATTGTTGTTGGTCATTGCGGTCGGCATCAGCGATACGCTCAGTAGCCGGGTGTTGAAACCCGCCGTGGCCCGGCTCCGGCCCTGCAATGATGCGGAGATGCAGCCCGATGTGCATTTATTGGTGCATTGCGGGTCGGGATACAGTTTTACCTCCTCACATGCGGCCAATCATTTTGCGGTAGCGGCCTATTTGTTTATGACGCTGGGTATATTGCACCGGCGCGCGCGCTGGCTGTGGTGGCTGTGGGCTGCTTCGGTCGCTTATGCGCAGGTGTATGTGGGGGTACATTATCCCGGCGACATATTCGGGGGCGCCTTGCTCGGTACAGGTATTGGTTTTTTGATCGCCGGGTTATACCTTCGCCGCAGAGACATTAGCGCATTTTCATAAAATTCGGAAACTCCGCATGACCACAGTCCAGTATTTCCTGTTGTTTTTCACCGTGTTATTGGGTGGCGGCCTGGGTTTTTACCTCCAGCGGCTCAACCGCAGCCACCTGAATTTGGTACTCGCCTTCAGCGGCGCATTTTTGCTGGGCATTACGGTGCTGCATCTGATGCCCACCGTATATATACAGCAAAAAGAGGTGGCGGGCTTGTGGATACTGCTCGGCTTTTTTATTCAATTGATGCTGGAGCAACTTTCCACCGGGGTAGAACACGGCCATATTCACGCTCACGCTCACGGCCGCAGAGGCTTCGCCATTCAGGTGATGCTGGGCTTGTGCGTTCACGCTTTTTTGGAAGGCATGCCGCTGAGCGGGTACGATAGCATACATGAGGCCCACGGTCACGACCACACCCACAATCACTTATTGTATGGGATCATCTTGCACAAAGCGCCGGCGGCCTTCGCGTTGGTGGTGCTTTTACTCAGCTCGCACATCAGGCCCGGCATCGTTATTTTCAGCCTTTTCTTTTTTGCGGTCATGTCGCCTGCCGGGGCCTTGGTTACCAAACTGGCCGATGTCAATCAGGCTACTTTTTCCATTTTGCTTGCCGTTGTTATCGGGTCTTTTTTACATATAGCCACGACGATTTTATTTGAGTCGGGCGATGTGAAGGAGCACCGGGTATCGTGGAAAAAATTAGCGGCTATCATTATCGGGGTAGGCTTGTCTTTGTTAACGATGATCAGTTGAAATGTCAGAAAAATGGCAATGCCGGCAAAAAAAAGAGGGATTGATACCCGGATTCTGAAAAAGCGGTATTTTAGCGCAATATTAAAAATTCTTTTACCGATAGCCTGTTTAAGCCTATGAAATTTCATTACACCACTATTGTTGTAAGCTTTATTCTGTTTGCGGTGAGTCTGCCATTGGCCGCTCAAGTTGCCATCCGGGGTGAAGTCACCGAGGCCGGCAGTTCCGATCCGCTGATCGGGGCCAGCGTTACGGTAAAGGGTTCGACAGAAGGAACCGTTACGGAATACGACGGCACTTTTGAGCTCCGGACCCGGTCGCCGCTGCCGCTCACCTTAGTCATTTCATACATCGGCTATGATGACCTGGAAGTGACGGTATCGGATGCCAATCAAACGATTAAGATAAAACTGGACCCCAACGTGGTGACTACTCAAACGGTGGAAGTGACGGGCCAGCGCATCTCCGAAAAACAGCGAGCCAATCCCCTGACCGTGGAATCGCTCGACCTGATCGCCATTAAACAAGCCGCTACCGACAACTTCTACGACGGCCTCGGTTCGCTCAAAGGAGTGGACCTCACGGCGGCCAGTTTGGGTTTTAAAATTATCAATACGCGTGGCTTCAACAGCACCAGCCCCGTGCGCAGCCTTCAAATTATTGACGGAGTAGATAACCAGGCGCCGGGCCTGAATTTTTCGCTCGGTAATTTTCTCGGCTCCTCCGAGTTAGATGTGCTCAAGGTGGATCTCATCGTGGGCGCCAGCTCGGCCTTTTACGGCCCCAATGCTTTCAACGGCGTCATCAGCATGGAAACCAAAAACCCTTTTCTGCACAAGGGGCTGTCGGCATCGCTCAAGGCGGGCGAGCGCAGCATGGCCGAGGGCGCTTTCCGTTGGGCCGACGCCTTGAAAAACAAAAACGGCCACGATTTTTTTGCCTACAAACTCAATTTCTCCCACCTGCGCGCTTATGATTGGGAAGCCGACAACTATGACCCGGTGGACGGCACCGACACAGGCGTGGACAACCCCGGACGCTACGATGCTGTCAATATATATGGCGATGAGTACTTTGCAGGGTTCGATTATTCCACCTTCGACCTGCATTCGTACCCTGGCCTCGGTATCTGGCATCGCACCGGCTACCGGGAAAAAGACTTAGTGGACTACAATACCCGCAATACCAAGGCAAATGCCTCTTTTCATTTTCGCACCAACCCCAAGGCCGCCGAATTGTCTCCGGAGTTGATTTTTTCTTCCAGTTTCGGCTCCGGCACTACGGTGTATCAGGGCGACAACCGGTTCAGCCTGCGCGATATTTTGTTTTTTCAAAACCGCGTGGAGTTCAGAAAGCGCGATAAATTTTTCCTGCGGGCGTATGCGTCCCATGAGGATGCCGGCAACTCGTTCGATCCTTATTTCACAGCCTTGCTGTTGCAAGACAGCGCCAAGCGCAATACGGAATGGGGTATAGACTATGTGGACTACTGGCTGCGCAACGTGGCGCCGGTCATCAAAAATGCGGAAGGCTTTCCGGAACTCATGATCACTTTCGACCCGATCACGTTCGAGGTATTGGCCACATTCGACCGGCAAGCCGCGTTGGACTGGCTGGCTGCCAACAACGACCGGCTCGTGGACTGGCACGCTCAGGCAGAAGCCTTTGCCAACATGGCCAATCCGAGCAGTTCCTCCCGTGCGTTTTATGAGCCGGGCACACAGCGGTTCAGGGATGAGTTTAATGAAATATCTTCCAAAAGCCGCAACGAGCAGGGTACGCGCTTCATTGATCGCTCTGCCTTGTATCATGTACATGGAGAGTACAAGTTTACGCCGTCGTTTTTAGAATACCTGACGATCGGCGGCAACGGGCGGCTCTACACGCCGGTATCGGAGGGCACTGTTTTTTACGATACGGCCGGCATACGCCTCACCAACTATGAGTTTGGGATGTACACCGGTATGGAAAAAGCATTTTTCCATAAAAAACTGAAAGCCTCCTTTGCCTTCCGGGCCGATAAGAATGAGAATTTTGACTGGTTGTTTTCGCCGGCGGCTTCGTTGGTATGGAAACCTTCGGCCAACAACTACCTGCGCGCCTCGTTTTCCTCTGCCATTCGCAACCCGACGCTGACCGATCAATACCTCTCGCTCAATGTGGGGCGCGCCATTCTGAGCGGCAATCTGAATGGAGTGGATAGCTTAGTGACCATTTCCTCCCTGCGGCAATTTCTCGGCACCTTAGACCGCAACCAGTTGGAGTATTTCGACATTGACCCCGTGCGACCGGAGAAGGTGAAAACCTTTGAGCTGGGGTACCGGACCACTTTGTTTGAAAGGGTTTTTGTGGATGCCGGGTACTATTTCAGCATTTACGACGACTTTTTGGGGTTCAATATCGGCGCCGATCTCGGCCTTGACCCGGCTACCGGAAGACCGGTGAGGGTGCAGGCGTACCGATATGCCGCCAACTCTACCAATACCGTCACCACACAGGGCTTTTCCATCGGGATGAACTATTACTTCAGCAATTATTACATGCTGGCCGGCAACTACTCCTGGAACCGCCTCAACAAAACCTTTGAGGATGATCCGATCATTCCGGCGTTCAATACCCCGGAACACAAGTTCAACATCAGCCTCAGCGGCCGGGATATGCCCCTTAATCTGGGTTTTGTAAAACTTCCTAAACTCGGCTTCAACATCAACTACAAATGGATTGAGGGGTTTACATTTGAAGGTTCGCCGCAGTTCACCGGCGAAATACCCACCTACGACCTGGTAGATGCGCAGGTGAACCACGAATGGCGAAGCATCAATACCACCGTAAAAATAGGCGCGTCGAATGTGCTTAACAACAAGCAATTCCAAACGTACGGCGGCCCGCGCATCGGGCGATTGGCCTACATTACATTTGTGTATGAGTTCAAAAAACGATAAATCTTTTTTCACCAAAACAGAATCTTTATGAAGTATTTCAACTCTCTTGTTCTTTTTGCCGCAGTGCTTTTGTTCAGCACAAACGCACAGGCACAGGAACGTTATCTCGAGCCGGTTTTTGATGATGTCAATGTAACTTATGATCTGACGTACGGCGTAAACGCCACCGTTCTGCTCGCTACCATAGTTGGACAGGCGGTACCGGAAGAGTTAAAGTTCGATTTTTATGAGCCGGCCGATGACGACAACACGTCGCGCCCCTTGGTGCTCTTTTTTCACACGGGCAACTTCCTGCCCTCCGTACTGAACCAGACGACTTCGGGTACCCGCGGCGACAGCATCAATGTGGAAATCGCCCATCGCTTAGCCAAGATGGGCTATACCGTAGCTATCTGTTCCTACCGTTTAGGATGGAACCCCACGGCGCCCACGCAGCCGGAGCGCGCACTGGGCCTCATCCAGGCCGCTTACCGCGGCGTACAGGATGCCCGCACGGCCATTCGCTACTTCAAGCGCACGGTGGCCGAGCAGGGCAATCCATTTGGGGTGGACCCTTCCCGCATTGTACTGTGGGGCGAAGGCACCGGAGGATACATCACGCTTGCGACGGCTACTTTAGACCGTTTTCAGGAGATCATATTCACGACCAACCCTCCCGGTAAATTTCTCACCGACCTGAACGGCGACGGCAATCCCGATCCCATGGTGAACCCCATTGCCAACGGCGATATTTACGGCACCTCTTACGGCGTATTGCCATTTGCTGCTCCGCCGCTGCCCGCCGGCGATACGCTTTGCTATCCCAACCATGTGGGGTATGATTCTGATTTCCAATTGTGTGTGAACATGGGCGGCGCATTGGGCGACATCTCCTGGCTCGAAGAAGGCGAGGTGCCCATGATTTCTTTCCATGTGCCGTTGGACCCCAACGCGCCTTATGACGACGCAGTGCTTATCGTACCCACTACCGGCGACCCGATCGTGCAGGTACAGGGCAGCTTTGCCGTGGCGGAAAAGGCCAATATGCTGGGCAACAACGATGTGTTCATCGGCATTGACGACGAATACACCGATGCAGCCATTGCCGCTTCGGCTGTTGCCGGCCACCCCTATCTGGAAGGACTTTATCCGTTCCACCGCGCCGTCAACGGATTCGGTCGCCGCGAAGGCTCTCCCTGGAGCTGGTGGGATGCAGCGTACTGGGATGCCATTCCGCACCCGACCGGCGCAGGTTCTTACCACTTCATCGGTTTGTTGGGCAATGCTACCATGAGCGCCGCACAAGGCCGCTTATACACCGACACCATCATGGGCTATTTTGCGCCCCGCGCTTTTGTCGCTTTGAATCTGGCTTCCTCTACGCAGGAACTCATCAAAGGCGACGAGGTGCGCCTCACGGCTTTCCCGAACCCGGCAGGGCAGGAGTTGATGCTGCAATCGGCGCCGGAATATCCGATGCAGGATGTTTTGTTGTTCGACATGAGCGGCCGTCAGGTACAGGCTCATTTCGGCATAGGCAACAATCAGTACCGCATCAGCCGAGGCAATTTGCCGAAAGGCGTCTATGTTGCAAAAATTCGCTTTGAGCAAGGAATAAAAACGCATAAGATTATGTTCCGTTAAGAACCGCTATCTTTGACCGCAGGAAAGGGGGGTAGCCGAAAAGGTCTTTCCCCCTTTTCTTTTTTCCACAAACCACTATTTAAATCATGAAGTATTATTTATCGCTTTTGTTGCTCTGTGTGTTGCAATGCTCCTTTGCTCAAGTTCGATTTGGGTTGAAATTAGGCGCCGGCACGACGGCCGTACCCGATCAGGAATTGGAAATATTTGATAACGGCGGGTTGAGCCGCTACGGACTGACTCTGGCGCAGGCAGAGTACAGCATTCATGGCGGGGTCATCATTCAGGCCGCTATCGGCAAAACCTTCTTCCTGCAACCGGAAGTGCTTTTTCAAACCAACAAAGTGGATTATCGCATCGAAGATTTTTCCGCACCTGGCAGTCCGGCTCAGGTGCTCGGCGAGAAATACCAATATGTGAACATTCCTTTTCTGCTGGGCTTCAGAGCCGGTCCGTTGCGCTTGTACGGCGGTCCGCAAGGCCACATCTACCTGAGCAGCCGATCCGATTTTTCTGCTCTGGAGGGCTACCGACAGGATTTTAAAGACATGACGTACAGTTGGTTGGCCGGCGCAGGATTGGATGTTTGGAAAACCCTCCAACTCGATGTGCGCTACGAAGGCAACTTCTCCACCTGGGGCGAGCACTTCAACTTCTTTGGGAATCCCGCTCCTTTTGAGCAGCGCCCCGCTCGCATACTCGCTTCGGTAGGCATTCTTTTTGGGAAGAAATAAACCCCATCCTGCGCCCTACTACAACTGTAAGTTTTTACTACTGAATGACCACTTTTTCTATCCCCCGATAATGCCTTCCGGTGAGCTGTAAAACATACATCCCGCCGGGTAGATGCGACACATCCAATTCGTTGATGCCGGATATCATAGAAACCCTGCGCTGCAACACCTGCCTGCCCTGCATATCGCTCAGTTGGATCGCTATGACCTCTTCTGTGGCTGCACCTGAAAAATCGAAATACAGCTTACCGGTTGAGGCCGGATTGGGGAAGACTTTGAGCCGGGCGGGCGCTTCTTCCTGTGTTGATGATATGGGGTTGTTCAACCTGACTTTGTATATCATCATATTGGACTCCGCCCCCTTTTTGTAGAAACCGGTAAAGAATATACCTAACGAGTCGGTCGTGCTGATTTGGTAAATACGGCCGATAAAAGGCAGATGCGCCCATGTCGTAAACATCCCATTTGTGCCGAATGAGGTGTCCCACACACCGGAGTGGCTAACGCGAATGAGGCCGAAAGAAACATGAATGACCTCGTCAGGGATATCAAGAAAACCCAAATAATAGTACCCGTTAAAAGATAAAATGTCAAAAGACCCCGCAGGATCTGTTGCACCGAACAGGTCCTGCACAAACCGGCCATTGTTAGCAAAAGTGGAATCAAGACTTCCATCCGGCATCAATCTGCCCATGTATGTGGTTAGAGGGAAAGTAAGCCCTCCTCCTATCAGCCCCGCCACTACAATTTTATCGTCATCTTCAATAAGTAAAGTGGTTGCTCTTCCTTTGGTACTCGGCAGAACCGTCATACCGGTGCCGGCAAAAGTCGTATCTCTCACTCCATTGGGTAGATAGCGAAAAATTCGAATGTTATGCGTACACTGAGGATCGTCGTTCAATACCCCTGGATAAGGGTGATAAGAGGCTCCGCTTATCACAATACGTCCGCCACTATCTACAACTATTTTGCTCAAAAGAGAAGCGTTGCAGCCTTGCTCCAACCTTTGAAAAACAAATCCATCCGTTCCAAAACTCGTATCAACTTGCCCATCAGGCATCAGGCACCCGACAAAAACGAGGGTTGAATCCGGGAAAGATCCATAGTAAGCATTCCCGGCAATCAGTATTTTGCCGTTCGCCAAGGGAATGATTCCGGTAATCATCTCATTGTCAGAAGACAAATTAATGGTAAGATGCCCCCCGTTACCAAATCCGGGATCGAGTTGTCCATTCGTATCTACTCGCGCAATGAGGTTCACATACCCGCTTTGCCCGGCTATTCTGGCAGCGCCCCCTGCCACGATGCGGTCATTTCCGTACAAGGCGCCCGTCAGGCAACTGTCGCTTAGATAGCCCAGGTCAATTCTCATATTCCCGTTCGGCCCGGCCCCGGTGTCGTAGTGTCCATTCGGTAAAAGCCGGACGAAGGCCAGGTCGGCGCCGTCGCTGCTACGGGTATGGCCTACCAAAATGATTTTACCGTTATCTAAGTGCAAAGCCGTAAAGGCGTGGTCATCTCTTCCGTCAAAATCGCACCCCGTGACGGCCGGTAAATAACTTCCCGGAATTCCCGCGAAGGACTCGGGCATACCAAATGTCGAATCGGGAACCTGAGCCGACAGGCGCATACAGATGATGATGGCAGGTAACAGAATAATGGCAACTTTTTTCATAGAGAACGGCTTTAAAAGCCGGCAGCGGACGGGTTAATCTGCCGCTGCCGGCGTGATTTAATATTATCGGGCCACAACAAATGTTTTGCGGGACACCGGTTTTCCGTCCAGTATTACGTCAATGTAGTACATACCTGCCTCTAGGTTGTTCAAAGGAATGTGCGTGCTCTGCCCTTGCAGTTCGATATGGCGTAGCAACATTCCCTGCGTGTTGAAGAATCGGGCTGTTCCGCCTTCGAATAACTGCCCGGTTTGAATGGTGAGGAAATCGCCCGCCGGGTTAGGGAATACGATTACTTCATCCGGCGCCGGTTGCTCAGCCGGATGGAGAATCCTTAACTCTTCCTCTTCCTCATCGCAGTTGATGTCCTGAATGTAGGAATCTTGTGGGTCAAAAAAGGACCGGGCCAGTAGTACGGCGTAGCCTCCCGAATACCGGCATTTATCGGCTATTTCCTTCATGCGGTCAGTCTGTGTACTCGTCAGTTGGCCACCTGCCAAATGAGCCGACAACATCGTTTTAATGACATCCTTCATATCTGTCTCATATACTTCCGTGCAAACTATAGTATCCACAACGGCAATCAAATCATTGACCTGCTGGTCTATAAGTCCGTTCAGATGCTGAATCGTTGCGTTTAATGAGTCCGATAATGCAACTATAGCCGAATCTGTCTCTGCCATTTGTTGGTGCAATACTGTGTTGTCCTGCCAGTCCTCAGAAAGGGCCTCATCTAAAGCGAAACGTTGTGCAATAGCGACGTTGATCGAATCGGCGTAACTATCCACGACATGCTTTAAAGGATGAGCCGGTTCCCAGCGATTTAAAGCTGCCTGATAGGCTCTGTTCAGGCTGCTGTATGTTTCGTCGTATGTACTTTGGTAGTAAGCCTCATTTCCGGAATCGTGCAATTCAGGATTGCGGTTCAAGCGGTCTGAAAACAACCATTGGGCTTCCCATGTCAAGGCAGGATAGTTAAGCGGCGGCTGAAAAGTTTCATCCAATATCTTTGTATCTGTATCGGCCAAAAATAAATCACGCCCTGGAGCAGGGTAAGAAATATAACAAGCCGTTAAGTTTTCATCTGCTTCCGGCCCGGTTGTTGAGGGCAAGAACCAAGTGCCGTTATCATCTACTGTATTAATTTTACGAGGAGAAGGCCAAAAAACCGAATTTGAATTGCTGCTATTGATTTCAAAGATAGATGCCTGTGCCGATTGAAGGTTAAGAGCAAATGCTTCAATAGGGCTGTCGGTACCGTGCCAACGGTTCTCCTTATCGCTTTGGAGGCCGGTTTGATTCATAGGGACATTCGGGAGAAGTGGATGTCCAACTGAAAGTCCTCTCTCGTGGTAAAAAAAATCGTTTTTACGAAGATCGGCATTGTCACAGTTCCCTATGAATAAGATGCCGGTGTTTAAATTATCGGTTGAATTACAGTTGAGGATGGTGTTTACGGAATGCCTAATATCAATTCCGGCTGCAAAAATATAATTAGTTCCAGCTCCGTGAATCTTGTTGTAGAGTACCCTCAATCCGTTAGTGGGACTAAACCAGGTTTTGATCCCATAGAACGAATTAAGGTTACTTTCCACCTCCTGCTCTGTTATAGTGTTTTGTTCAATTGTTAAATAAGCTGTTTTTGAAATAGAAATCCCGGTGAATGACGCTCCTGATAAAATGGATCTTGACCTAATTTTGTTGTTAAAAATGTGACCGTGGTGGCGTAAAGCAATCTCCGGATCGGCAGTGAGGGCATTGATAACGATACCAAACCGTTGGTTGGGGTCGAAAAACTGATCATTGTCAAAAAATTGGTTGTTCTCAATATTGATCGCAATCGGTTTGTAAAAGCTAATCTGGATGCCAAGTGCTCGAAAATAATCAACTTTATTGTTTCGGATATCGCAAGAGATTGGATTTTGTGGAATATTATCCATTGATGCCCAAATAAATCCTACTGCTTTGTAGGATGTAACATCTGTTACGGTCAGATTAGTGCCAAGCGTCCGGATGTCAAGATAGCAATTTGTAAAGGTATTTGGAGGAGATGAAGGGTTCACCTGATTTAAACCAATGACAGTAGTCTGAAAAACGGAAGTCAAATTGTTTTTGGCATAGATACCTCTTGATTCAATGAAATCTTGAGAAGCATTTAGAGGATTTTGATAACCAAAATTAACAAAAGCCGAATTTTTCACTGTCACATTTGACTGAATACTTCGAACCCCGGAGGTAACTATATTTGATTCATTATGTTGGCCGAAGTCTTGGAATGTGTTCAAGGAAGCTCCCTCGATTTCAGTAGTATGGCCTATTGTAAGCGAAGCGACACGCTCTATCCAAATCCCTGAATAAGGGTACTGGGTAGTTGAAGTTGGAGCATCAGAACTAAGTCCGGCATCAATTGAAGCCGGAACGATCGGCTCCAAAAGTTGGTCATTTCCCCAAAAAGTATTGCCGGATATACCATTGTCGCTTGCTAAAAAAATAGAGAGGAAAAAGCCGAATCTATGGCCGAGGATACCGCAGACATTTTTTCTGAAAATATTCTTTGTTGCCTCTATCCTCGCAAAATTTCGCAAAATGATAGCGGATCGGGCATCTTCAAAGGTGCTATTTTCGGCAATGATGGTAGCGCCTTGTAGCACTTCTACACCGGCCCAGAGTTTTGTGCATCCATGCAGATAACTGCCGGAAAGCATTAGTTGCCTGAAATTGAAGGCTTTAAAGGCACTGTTGTTATCTACAAAAATAATTTCCGAGCCGGGAGCAAACGTATAATCCTCTGTAAAAGTCACCATGCCTTTCACTATGAGGTACTGCGGAGTATTTTGTGCTTGTGTAGGCGTGAGCAACTGGGCGCCGTAAAGCATCGGCGAGTCATAATCCCCGTTAATACACTGATAATTCGCCGAGGGATTTTTCAGACAAGCTATATCCACAACTTCGCCGCCGCAATTAATTTGTGCAGCGCTTTTTGTTGTGGATAAAAAAAAGAAAGCAATAACAATTAGCAATAAAATGTGAACTTGGGATTGAAACTGCTTTAGGTTAACGGGTTGCATAATCAGGAAATTTAACTGATTGCCTACTCTAAACGATTTTCGACGGTCTCGCTCTGAATTTGATGAGTGGTTTCGAGTTTTTCCACTGATAGAAATCAATCGTTCTTAAGCAAACCCAGTTGCTTGTAGTGTTTGCTGAAAAGCAGCTGTTTGAAAGGGCCTGTTGCTTTATTTTGATTGATGTGATACATTCTTGAGTAAGGTCGGCGATAATGCCGGAAAAGTTGGGCGCGAATTGAGAAGAAAAAGAATATTGGGAGCTTCGTTATTTAAATTACACTTGACGGGAGGAGGTGAAATTTCGTTTCGCATTTGGATTGAATTAAATTAATAGGGTTAAATGACGTTTGCAAAATTATAGCGAAAATGATAAAAAGTCAAGTCCTTAATATGAAGTTTAACACACTAATGATGATGTGCAAGAAAAATTAGCCGTACTTTGGCCTTCTCCTAACCTAAAAATTACACCTGCTATGACTTTCGACGAATACCGCCGATACGACGCGCTCGGCTTGGCCGAACTGGTGCGCAAAGGCGAAGTAACGGCTTCCGAATTGATGGACATCGCCATCGCCCGCACGGAAGAAGTGAACCCCCGGCTTAATGCCGTCATCCACAAAATGTACGAAGAAGGCCGATCATTGGCTGCCAAAGCCGACAAAGAAACGCCTTTTGCCGGCTTGCCTTTTTTGGTGAAAGATTTGGGGTTGGATATAAAAGGCTTCCCCATCCGCACGGGCAGCAAAGGCTATGAGGGCTATATGCCGCCCGAAGACAGCGTGCTGGTGCGGCGCTACCGCGACATCGGATTGGCTTATTTTGGCAAAACCAATACCCCTGAGTTCGGGCTGACGCCCTACACCGAACCGCATCACTTCGGCCCCACGCGCAACCCCTGGAATCCGGAGCGCAGTGCGGGCGGTTCCAGCGGCGGCTCCGGAGCGGCCGTGGCAGCCGGCATCACGCCCATTGCCACGGCAAGCGACGGCGGCGGTTCCATTCGCATCCCCGCCTCCTGCAACGGGCTGTTCGGCATCAAGCCCAGCCGGGGAAGGCTCAGTTTCGGCAATGCGCTCGGCGAAATGTGGAGCGGCGCCGTGTCAGAAGGCTGTGTGAGCCGATCGGTGCGCGACAGCGCCGCTTTTTTGGATGCACTCAGCGCCCCCACTCCCGGCGATCCATATATTATACAACGACCGGAACGACCTTACCTCGAAGAAGTGGAGCGCGAACCGCAGCCCTTGCGCATCGCATTTTCCACGAGCCATACGCTGGGGCAATCTATGGACCCCGAATGTGTCAAAGCCGTGGAAGAGGCCGCTACTTTGCTCACAGCGCTCGGCCACAAGGTGGAAGAACGGCCCTTGCCTTACCACAAAGAGGACCTCAAGGAGGTATTTGTAATGATGGTAATTGGAGAGGTGGCCGCCGATCTGGAGAAGATGAGCCGGTATTTGGGCCGCCCGGTTACACGCCGGGATGTGGAACCGAATACCTACGCGCTCGGCTTGTTGGGCAAATCGTACTCCGCGAAGGACTATGCGGTGACTCGCCGCCGCTGGAACGACATCTCGCGCCGTGTGGCCTCGTTTCATGAGGCGTATGATATCATTCTCACGCCCACCGTTTCGATGCCGCCTTTCCCCATCGGTGCTTTGCAGGCCACGCCGGCTGAACAACGGCTCATCGGGATGGTAAACATATTGGGCTTGGGGGGGCTGCTCAAGGCAAGTATAGACGAGTTGGCGGAGAAACTTTTCGCTTACATTCCGCACACGCCCTTCGCCAATATGACCGGACAACCCTCCATGTCGGTACCGTTGCATTGGACGCCCGACAATCTGCCGGCAGGCGTCATGTTTACGGCGCCGATGGGGCGGGAAGACCTGCTTTTCCAGTTGGCAGGGCAGTTGGAGCGCTCGCATCCGTGGTTTGATCGGGCGCCTATTTTATAATGAAGGCTTAAAAGATATGGAGTCAGGTTGTGTTTGGGTACAGCCTCGGCCCCGCCGCAACAAAAAAGCCGGTTGCTTTTTCAAGACAACCGGCAACTACATTTTCTCACTTTATTTTACTGAAAGCTAAGTACTTTAAGAGTGTAAATTCGAGCCATCACGTACAGAACTCGTAGCTCAAAGCTAGTAGCTAAAAAATTACTTGCCTGCCACCAATTTGATTTCCAAGTCGAAATCGTCGTAAATGGTTTTGTCGCCGAGGCTGTCGAAGAAGCTGCCCGAACCGAAGCGAACATCGTAATCGGAGCGGTCAACCGTTATTTTGGCTGTAGCCACATATTTGCCGCCTTCTTCTTTCACGTCTGCGTTGAAACGGATAGGCTTCGTGGAAGTCTTGATGGTAAGATCGCCTGTGATTTTGTAAGCGCCCGGCGTGCCGCGCGATACCACCTGTGTGATTACAAACTTGGCCGTAGGATACTTGGCAGAGCCGAAAAAGTCGTCAGACTTCAGGTGACCGACCAGCTTTTCAGCGCCGCCGCCCTGCATATCTTCGCAGGTGATGGAGTTCATGTCAATTTCAAAGCTGCCGCCCACGAGGTTGCCGTCTTTGAAGTCCAATTTGCCCTGCTTCACGGCAATTTTGCCGTAGTGCGAGCCGGTCACTTTGTAGCCTTTCCAGGAAACAACACTGGCAGCGGCATCTACTTTCATGGAATCCATTACGGGCGAAAAGGCAAAGCTAAGCGCCGCGCCTGCAACAAGTACCATGGAATAAAGGAAGGATTTTTTCATTTTTGTTTAATTTAAGTTGTGAAAACAATGACAAGCTAAACGCTTGTAGAGCGTGCTGGTTGTCCTGATTAATGTAGATACATGTATTTTAATAAAAACTTAACATTCCTTACCCGCGGAGCTTGTCTAAGAGGTCATTGAGTTGAGCGGCCTCGGCAACGGAAATGCTTTGGACATCGTTGTGGAATCGCTCTTCGATGGCAATGGAGGCGCGCTGGAGCAAGTCCAATCCCTGATGTGTAATTTTTACATCCACCCGGCGGCGGTCATTGCCGCACTCGGTGCGGACGACCAACCCTTTTTGCAGGAGTTTTTCCACCAAACGGGAAGCGTTCGACATTTTATCAATCATGCGCTCGGTGAGGAGTTTGATGCCGGCCGGCTGTGGGTGCATCCCGCGCAGAATGCGCAAGATGTTGAATTGTTGCGTCGAAATACCCATCGGTTTTAAAATCTTCGAACTGCGATGATTGAGCCAGGCTGCCGTAAAGACGATATTGATGTGTGCTTTCTGGAATTCATTATTGAATTGTTTTTGTTGTATTTCGTCCTCGATTCTCATATACCGTTCTGTTTTATTGATCGCGCAAAGGTAGCGCTTCCCGCCGGTTCTCTTATACTGAAATGTTTGGGCGAGTTTGCAGGCAACGAATGGCTGTATTGGCGATTGACATATAAATCCGCTACTTTCGCCCTAAAAAAAGACGGTATGAAAATACTTATCATCGGCGGCGGCAATATGGGAATGACATACGCGCAGAGTTTTTTGCGTTCGCACATAGCCGGCAAAGACAATATGATGATACTGGAAAAATCGCCGGAGAAGGCGGTTGAGTTGTCTCAAAAGGACATCGGTACCGTTTACGGCTTGCCGGAGCATTGCGTATCGCAGGCTGACTTAGTGATTTTGGCTGTAAAGCCGCAAGATTCTGCTCACCTATTTTCTACCCTTCGCCCGTATGTGCATCCGCAACAGGTGTTCCTCTCCATTATGGCCGGCGTGAAAATGGCGGCTATTTCGGATGCCTTAGGCGTTCAGAAAATCATACGCGCCATGCCCAATCTGCCCGCTCAAATCGGCATGGGCATGACCGCCTTTACTTCCAGCGACGAAGTGACCCGCATCGAATTGGTGACGGTGCAAAATCTCATGAATACGACGGGCAAAACGGTGTATGTGGAAAAAGAATCGGCCATAGACGCCGCTACGGCCATTTCGGGCAGCGGCCCGGCGTATGTGTGGTTTTTTATGAAAGCGCTCATTGAAGCCGCGCGGGAAATGGGGTTCAGCCCTTCGGAGGCGGAACTGCTGGTAAGCCAAACCTTCAGCGGCGCCATAGAACTCTACAATGCCTCCAGCCTCTCCTGCGAAGAATGGATAGACCGGGTGTCCTCGCGCGGAGGCACCACGGAGGCGGCCTTGAGTACCTACCGCAGCAATGCCGTACACGACGACATCATAGCCGGTGCTGTGGCTGCCCTGCGCCGGGCCGAAGAATTGGGCAGGTAAGCCATGTTCCCCCGCAAAGCCATCATCGCTGCGGCCCTCGGCCTTTGTACGTTGCTGCACGCAACGGCACAGGAAATCCCTTATATCAAAAACCACCCCCCCGACGCCATGCAGGCCGGCAATCAAAACTGGTCAGTGGCCCAGGCGCCTTCCCGCGACTTGTACATCGCCAACTCCGCCGGCATGGTACAATACGACGGTGCTCGCTGGAAACTATTGCCGCTTCCCAACCGCCAAATTGCAAGGGCCTCGGCGGTGGATGCGCAGGGCCGTATTTTCTGCGGCGGATTCGGAGAATTCGGATACTGGAAACCCGACCGAAACGGCATGCCGGCGTATTTTTCTCTCTCTGACTCTATTAAAAATGAAAAAGCCGGTCGGGAGGAAATCTGGCATATTCTGCTCTTCGAAGGCAAAGCATATTTCCAGTCCTTTTCTGCGCTGTACCGTTTCGATTATAAACAACTGGAAGAGCTGCCCGTACCCGGCAACATCATGTTTATGCAGGACGCCGGCGGCAGAGCGCTCTTGCCGGTGATCGGGCAGGGCATTTTTGAAAAAGATAAAAACGACCGGTTTACGCTCTTGCCGGGAACGGAAGCGCTGGGCGACAAAATCGTGGTGGGCATGATACCGCTCCGCAACGGCGGCCTGCTCATCGGCGCCGCGCAAGGTGGCTTGTTTTATTGGCAAAACAACCAACTCCGCACCTGGGAAACCCCGGCGCAGAAAGAACTCGGAAAAAGCCGGCTCAATAAAATGCTCCTCCTCTCCGATGGCAACATCGCGCTCGGTTCGGTAGGAGAGGGGCTGTACATCATCACCCAGGATGGGAAAGTGCTCTATCACATCCACCGGGGGGTGGGCTTGCAAAACAATACCATTTTGTCTCTGATGCAAGATGCCGACGGCAATCTTTGGGTCGGAATGGATAAGGGATTGGACATACTGGCCCTCAGTTCGCCTCTTCGTTTTTCCATTGATCGCAGCGGCAACATCGGCACGGTGTTTACCGCCTGCCGTTGGAAAGACAAATTGTATCTCGGTACCAATCAGGGATTGTTTCACCGGAGTGCAACCGCTGCCGGCAGCTTAGACGCAGCTATAAACTGGATGCCCGTTTCGGGCCTCAACGGGCAAGTGTGGGAACTGACTATCATCGGCAATCAGTTGCTGTGCGGTCACAACGACGGCTCTTTTCTGATCGAAAACGGAACGGCGACTAAAATATCAGAAGTGACCGGCGGCTGGGTGACCAAAAACTGTCCCTGGGATAAGGACGCATTCGTGCAAGGCACCTACACCGGTTTGATCGTTTTCCGAAAAGACGAACAGCAGGGGCTGCAATTTTCGCATCGAATTGCCGGCTTCGATCAGCCGGTAGAGTTCATGTCGTTTGATTCAATGGGGAACCTGTGGGCGGCGCACCCTTACCGGGGGCTGCACCGCATTGAATTGAGCAAAGACCTGACAGCCGTAACGGCAACGCGCCGAATCACGCCGGCCGATGGCATCCCGATGGATTTCAACCTCGCCCTGACGGAAATTAACGGGCAAATTTTGCTGCGCGCCGGTGGGCAATTTTTTCACTTCAACAACAAAGCGCAGCGGTGGGAATTGTACAATCCGGGGCAGGGCCTGGGCCTAAAAGGAGGAGAGCGGGCACTGTTGCCTGCCGGGAACAAAGAAGCCTGGTTTGCCGTGTTCAACGACAAGGTGATGTTGCAGGAACCGGGCATACAACAGGCCGTATTTTCGCTGCGCCTGCCCAATGACCGCCCCAATATTGTAGAACTGCCCCACAACACTTTCCTTTTTTGCCTCGAAGACGGATACGCCTTGTGGGATCGCAAAAACGGAAGCAGCGCTCCCACCGACGGTAGTGGGTATGTTCGCATCACGGAGCTGAGTATCAACGGCGCCGGCCGGCGCATCACGCAGCCGCAGGATGCCGATCAGGAGGCCATTCTAGAGCCTTATGAAAACCATCTCAGCTTCTTTTTCTCTGCTACCCGATTCGATCAAAAACCGGCGTACCGCTGGAGGATGGTCGGGCTTCAGGACGATTGGTCGGAATGGCAGGAGAATAGTATGCAGGAGTTTTCCTATTTGCCGCCCGGCACTTACCGTTTTGAAGTACAATCAGATCAATCGGATCAGACGGCGGTGTTTCGGTTCCGCATCAAGCCGCGGTGGTTTCAAACCTGGTATTTCAAACTGCTGTATATACTTGCCGGCGTGGGCGCTATTTCTGTTTTAATGGTATGGCGGTTTCAGCAGTTGGAGCGCCGGCACCGTCGTCAAATGCTGGAGCGCGAGCGCCGGCTTCACCAGCAACGCATTCAGGAGCGCAACGAACAACTTCAGGAGGACGTACTCAAAAAAGCAAAAGACCTGGCCAATTCCACTATGCACCTCATTCGGAAAAACGAGGTTTTGTTGGAAATCAAGCAGCGCTTTTCCAGATTGAAACAAGGGCAAAATACAGCCATAACCGTGCAGCAACTCAATCATTTGGTGGAACAGGAACTCAGCAGCGAAAACGACTGGGCCGTATTTGAAGAAAATTTCAATCAAGTACACGAGGCATTCCTGCGAAAGATGAAACAAGCCTTTCCCGACCTTACGCCCGGCGACCTCCGGCTGGCGGCCTATCTCAAAATGAACCTCTCCTCCAAAGAAATTGCTCCGCTGCTTGGCATTTCCATTCGGGGTGTGGAGAACAAACGCTACCGCCTGCGCAAAAAAATGAATCTGCCCAACGATGAAAATTTGGTGGAATTCCTGCTCGATTTCTAAAAAAATACGACCTTGGCTTACGCTATACAATGGTCGCAGGGCCATTACAAAAAACGCAATCAATATGAGCCTTTCATTTTCAACGGCACAAAATTATATCGGCGGGCATTTCCGGCCCCATGCCGGTAAAAACATTGAGGTGGTAAGCCCGCTTACCGGGGCGGTTATCTCATCGGCGCCGCTTTCCGCAAAGGAAGACTTAGACGCCGCCGTGGTAGCAGCGCAGGCCGCTTTCCCAGCTTGGTCGGCACGCACGCTCAAAGAACGCGTACAGGTGTTTTTCCGCCTGCACGGGTTGTTGGAAAAGCACAAAGCCGAACTCAGCGCATTGGTGACTGCCGAAAACGGGAAAACCCTGCCCGAAGCGGAAGCAGAAGTGCTCAAAGGCATGGAACTGTGCGAGTTTGCCTGCTCTCTGCCCCAAATTCTCAGCGATGAAATTCAGGAAGTGAGCAAAGGCGTGGAGTGCCGAACGGCGCATGTGCCGCTCGGCGTAGTGGCCTCCATCGTGCCTTTCAACTTTCCGCTCATGGTGCCGCTGTGGACGATCCCCAACGCCATTGCGCTCGGCAACTGTATGATTTTGAAACCCTCCGAACAAGTGCCGCTCAGCGCCCATCGCCTCGCCGAATTGCTGGCCGAAGCGGGCTTGCCCGACGGCGTTTTTAATATTGTGAACGGCGACCGCGACATCGTGGAAGCCATCTGCGACCATCCCGGCATTGAGGCCGTTTCTTTTGTCGGTTCCACCAAAGTGGCCAAAATCGTATATCGCAGAAGCACCGATCGGCTCAAGCGCTGCCTCGCACTCGGCGGCGCAAAGAATCACCTCATTGTGCTACCCGATGCCAACCCGGACATTTCGGCGGCCAACATCGCGGCGTCTATGGCGGGCTGTGCCGGTCAGCGCTGCATGGCTGCATCGGCTATGCTGGCCGTGGGAAAAACCGACCACATCATCGCGCAGATTTGCGACGAGGCCCGCAAAATCGTGCCGGGGAAAAACCTCGGCGCCGTTATTTCCAAAGAAGCCAAAGCGCGCATAGAGCGCTACATTGCCGAAGCAGAAGCCGCAGGCGCCCGCGTGTTGGTAGATGGCCGAAATGCCGTGGTGCCGGGCAGCGAAAACGGCTACTACGTCGGTCCGACCGTGATAGATAATGTGACGCCCGACATGGCCATTGCCCGCGAAGAGGTATTCGGCCCGGTGTTGGCCATCCTTCGCACCGACAACATAGACCAGGCCATTGCCATCGAAAACAATTCGTCTTACGGCAATGCTTCTTCCGTGTTTACCCAAAGCGGCGGCCTGGCCAACTACGTCATTGAGCGGGTCAGTGCCGGTATGGTAGGCGTCAATGTGGGCGTACCGGTGCCGCGCGAACCGTTTTCCTTCGGCGGTTGGAACGAATCCCGTTTCGGCGTGGGCGACATCACCGGCAAAAGTTCTATCCACTTCTGGACAAAACTCAAAAAAACCACTACCAAATGGGACCCGGAGGCCTGGAAAGACTGGGCCAGTTGATACCCTCTCTGCCAATGAAAACAACTTCCACTTGTTTCAACTCACTGACATCCAATATGAATGACACTTTTACCTTTCGCTTTCATCCTTTTGTCCAAATTGGCCGGCAATGCCGGCGCCAACGGTCATAATCCTGCCGCGCTGCCCAATTGTACGTTCACCGTATCCGCCGGGCCGGACATCACAATATGCTCGCCGGGGCAAACCGTGAGCCTCAACGGCGTAGTGAACGGCCCTTACCTCGGCGCGATGTGGAGTCCGACCACCGGGTTGAGCAATCCGAACAGCCCGGGAACCACCGCCACCGTAAATCAGACCACAACCTATACCCTTATGGTAACCGGCCTCGGAACGAGCAATCTCATCGTCAACGGCAATTTCAATGCCGGCCTTTTTGGATTCACCAGTGATTATGTGCCCGGCACAGGCGGCGCGTTCGGATTGCTGTCGAATGAGGGCACTTTTGCCGTAGCGACCAACGCCAATCTCACCCACACGAACTTTGCCAATTGCCCCGACCATACCGGCGGTGGCAGTATGTTGGTAGTAAACGGCGCCGGTACGCCCAACCAAGACGTATGGTGCCAAACGGTGATGGTTGATCCCGGTACTACCTACGCCTTCAGTGCCTGGGGCGCTTCGGTCGTATCGGCATCGCCGGCCATTTTACAAATTTCCATCAACGGTATTCTTCTGGGCGCTCCATTTACATTGCCTGGCGCTACCTGTCAGTGGACTCAGTTTTTCCAAACCTGGAACTCCGGCGGGGCCACTTCGGCACAAATTTGTATCGTCAATCAAAATACCCAACCCAGTGGCAATGACTTCGTATTAGATGACCTTGAGTTCGGGCCGGTATGTACTGATATGGCAGAAGTTACCGTCACCGTAGTGAGCGTCAATGCCTCCTGGACGCCGCCGCAAAACCTTTGTCTCTTTTCTCCTCCTTTTGACTTGAACGGACAGTTAAGCCCGATTGCTACTCCTGGCGGGCAATGGACCATCAACGGGCAGCCGGGCTCGTTTTTCAATCCAGGCGCATTGGGGCCGGGCACGCACAGCGTAAGCTACGTCGTAGGCGCGCCGCCCTGTACTCAAACCAATACCCAGCAAATTGTTATCAACCCCATTCCGTCGGCCAATTGGCTGCTTCCGGTGGGTTTGTGTGTGAATTCGGCTCCTTTTTCGCTCAATGCGCAATTGCTGCCCGGCACGCCCACCAACGGCGTATGGTTGATAAACGGCATGCCCGGAGCGATTTTCAATCCGGCGCTGCTCGGAGCGGGCGTACACACGGTCACTTATACCGTAGGGGTGCCGCCCTGCACCAATACCGTCACCCAATTCATTGATGTAGAACCGCTTCCGGTCGTCAACTGGACGGCTCCGCCACCGTTGTGCCTTACCACGGCTGCTTTTGCGCTCAATTCCCTGCTTGATCCCGGGAGTACGCAGGGCGGGGTTTGGCGCATCAACGGCGCTGTTTCATCGGTGTTCAACCCCGCTGTTTGGGGGCCGGGTACCTACAACGTGAGTTATACGGCGGGCATACCGCCGTGCACTGCCGTACTCAGTCAGCCCATTACGGTGCAACCATTGCCGGTAACGGCGTGGAACGGCCCGGATACGCTTTGCCAAAGCAACCCCGCCGAAGTGCTCGATACCTGGTTGTTGCCCGGCTCGGCGCCGGGCGGCGCTTGGACGATCAACGGACAGCCGGCCACCCAACTGAATCCGGCCGATTTGCCGGCAGGCGTCCACAACATCGTTTATACGGCCGGCCCTGTCGGATGCCAGAACTCCACGCCGGGTAGTATTTTAATACAAGCGCCGCCGCAGATATCCCTTGCCGTGTCGCAAGATTCAATATGCAGCGGAGATACGGTTTCGTTGAGCTATTCCGGGGTCGCGTCTGCACAGGCGGTATGGATGTGGTCGGCGCCGGGGCATACATTGTCAGGGCAGGGGCCGCACAATTTGAGTTGGAATACAGCCGGGTCCTACCTCATCGCGCTTAGCGTTACCGACGGTATTTGCACGGCCGGGCCGGTAGAGGTGGCAGTGTTGGTAGAAGCGCCTTTAACGCCGCCCGTTCCCTTCTGCGCCGTGGTCACCGGCAGCGAAATTGAAATGCAGTGGCCCGCAGTGACCGGCGCCGACAGCATTGCGGTACACGTCCTGACCGGCCAAACGCCCACAGCAATGACAGACACCTCGGTGCTGTTTCAAGGCTTGCCGCCGGAAACGACCGTGCAGGTGGTGTTGCAGGCCATCAGTTTCGGCCCCTGCCCCGATGTATGGAGCGATACCCTATCCTGCACCACCTTTATTTGTAATGTGTTGCCGGTAGACATCTCCCCTGTGGATACGATATGTCTGTTCCCGGCAAGTCCGGTGGAACCCTTGCAGGTAGTGGTGAATGACCCTTCCGGCATGGGGATCGGCGCCTGGAGCGGGCCGGGTATTACCAATACCGTCACCGGGATTTTCAGTCCGACGACAGCAGGGCCGGGCGTACATACCATTGTTTATCAATACAATCTGGATAATTGCATCAGCTCTGATACGATCCAAATTGTGGTAATCAATCGGCCGGTGGCCGCATTCGATACCGAATCGCCTATATGCGTTACGGATACTTCATTGGTAACCTTCACCGGTATGGCCGGGCCGGGCGCGATTTTCACCTGGGATTTTCAGGACGGGGTCATTCTGTCCGGTTCAGGAGCAGGCCCTTACAGCCTTACCTGGCCGTCTGCAGGGGTGCGGCTCATTTCGCTCAACATAACGGAAGACGGCTGCGCCTCTCTGCCGTTTCTCAATGCAGTAGTGGTTACGCCGGAGGTGGGCATCCCCGAAATTTTTTGTAGTGCCGACCTCACTGAAGTAGAATTTTTTTGGAACAGCCTTCCGCCGGGTTTCAATACCGTAGTATATGTAGAACAAGGGCCTTTCGGCATGATCACCTCCGATACGAGCTTTCTCATAGCAGGGCTTACGCCCGGAGAAGCGGTGCGCATTCGCGTACAGGTGGACTCACAGAGCGTGTGTCCCGGTATTGAAATTCTGGTGGATTGCAGCGCCCTGTTGTGCCCCACTTATTCGCTCTCCATTGACCCGCCGACGGATACGATATGTCTTCCCGCCGCTCCGATTACCCTGACGGCTCAACTCGCCGGCGCAGGCACTTCGGGCAGTTTAATTTGGTCGGGGCCGGGCGTCAGCGACGGGCAGGCGGGCATCTGGGAGCCCGATGAGAGCATGGCCGGAACACTTGTGCCCATCATCGCTACTTACACCGTAGGCAGTTGCACCATAGCCGATACGATATACATTCCCGTATTCAATACTCCGGCGGCTGCCTTTTCGGCCACGACGCCGGTTTGCCAAACCGATCCGGTACTCGTGCAGTACGAAGGCACGGGCGGCGGCAACGCCGTTTTTGAGTGGGCCTTTTCAGGCAATCCGCAGATCACGGGCGCCGGCGCAGGGCCGTACGAGTTGCGTTGGGACGAGCCGGGGACTTACTTGCTTGAATTGTCGGTGGAGGAAAACGGTTGCCGGAGCGCGCCTTTTTCCGTGGAGGTGCAAACAGACACGGCGCTGTCGCTACCGGAAATTATTTGCGAAAGCAGCTATACCACCGTGAATTTTAATTGGAATTCCATACCCGGCGCATCCGCTTATACCGTTGTCATTCTCAGTGGGCAAAGCGCCGCCGGAAGTAGCGATACGAGTATTTTAATTGAAAATCTGATGCCCGGCGATGCCGTAACCATACAAGTGACAGCGCTGAGCGCCGGGGTGTGCCCCGACACGGAAACAACCATCACCTGCAATGCGCTCACCTGCGCGGATATACTCGTGCAAATTGCGCCCGTGGGGCCGGTTTGCTTCGACGGCACACCGGAAACCGTTCAACTCAGCGCTACGCTCAGCGGCGACCCCGGAACCGGCAGCTTAGTATGGAGCGGGCCGGGCATTGTGGATGCACAGGCCGGACTTTGGCAAACAGATGCCGGGATGGTCGGACAAACCGTGGCGCTCATTGCCACCTATACCGATCAGGTGTGCTCTTCTGCGGATACGGTACTCATTGATGTGTTCTTGCAACCGGATGCCGCCTTCACCGCAGATAGCCCGATTTGTATAGCCGATGCCACCGACGTAACGTACACGGGAAATGCCCCTGCGGCAGCTACTTACACCTGGGATTTTGCCGGTGGCAATGCGCTGCCCGGCCTCGGACAAGGGCCGCACAGCGTTGCCTTCCCGCAGCCGGGGACCTATACGATCGGCCTCGCGGTGGAGGAAAACGGCTGCAGCAGTCTGCCCGTCACGGTTGATGTGGTGGTGGAGCCGCTCCTCGAAGTGCCGGTTATACAGTGTGAAGCCACCTACACCTCCGTGCTTTTCTTTTGGTCGCCGGGAGCGAATGTGGCGCAATATGTGCCGCAATCGCTGAGCGGACAAGTTGCAACGGCGATGACGGATACGAGCATCATTTTCAGCGGTTTGCAACCGGGCGAAGCGGTTTCCATTTCACTCAGCGCCGTCAGCGGCAATTCCTGTCCCGGCCTTACGGCCAATGCCGATTGTGCAGCCCTGCCCTGCCCCAATGTGAGCCTTTCCATTCCACCCATCCCGCAGGTGTGTTGGGACGGGCAGGCGGACACCCTGCAATTGAATGTGCAAGTGACGGGAGGACCGCCCTCCGGGGTGCTGCATTGGGAAGGCGACGGCATCATAGATTCCGAAAACGGAATATGGGTGAGCCGCGCCGATATGACGGGGCAGAGCATTCCCGTGCGCGCCGTTTTTACAGAGGATGTTTGTATATATTCCGACAGCACAAGCATTGCGGTATTTGCCGTGCCCACTGCCGATTTTGTAATGGATACGGTGATATGTGTTGCCGATGCCGCTACGGCGCAATATGCGGGCAATGCCGGCAGCGCGGCGGTATTGAATTGGAATTTTGGCGGAGCGGTCGCTGTGCCGGGTTCGGGCAGCGGGCCGCAGGCGCTTACTTTTCCGGCGGCAGGTAGCTATACAGTTACTTTGTCGGTAGAGGAGAACGGTTGTGTGTCGGAACCGGCATCGCGTGCCGTCACCGTTGAACCGTTGCTGAATGTACCCCTGCCGGTGTGTACGAGCGATTATACTTCGGTGAGCTTTTCCTGGCCGGCGGTACCCGGTTCAAGTGCTTACGATGTTCAACTTCCGGCAGGCATGACGCCGGTATGGACCTCTGATACCAGCCTGACCGTTTCGGGGCTTGTACCCTCCACGCCGGTGAGCGCGGTGGTGACGGCCGTGAGCGCCGGGGCTTGTCCCAATACATCTGCTGTTATAGTCTGCGAAACATTGGCCTGCCCTGCGGTGAGTTTTACCATTCAAGGTCCGCCGGTGATTTGTGCCGGCGATTCGGCTACGTTGCTTTTCACCATCACCGGCCCGGCGGATACGAGGCTCAATATCAGCCTCAGCGACGGCGTACAACAATGGATTTTCAACAATATAGCAAATGGAACGCAGGCGAGGATATTGCCTTTACAAACCGGGATGTTTACCATCCAATCGGCTGACAATGTGTTGCTTCCATTCTGCCCGCTGAGTTTGCCGCAGCCGTTTACCATCACAGTGGAGCGGCAGCCTGTGGCGGGCAACTGGGCCGTTCCGGCATCGGCATGCGCTTTCGCGGATACGCTGTTGTCGTTGGGCAATTTGCTCAGCGGGGCCGATGCGGGCGGCGTATGGTCGGTCGTGCCGGGTAGCGGCGTTCCTTTTCCCGGCAGTTTCCAACCGGCAGCCGGCACGTTCAACCCCCGCCAAAACAATGCCGGCCTGTTCCGCTTTTTGTATAGTCTGCCCGCAGGGGCTGCCTGCCCCGGCGATACGACCGCAGTGGAGGTACTGATACAACCTTTACCCCCTGCCAACGCCGGTCCTGATCGAAGCATTGACTGCGTCAATACGATGGTGAGCATCGGCGCAGGCGGCAGCGTGGGCCTTCTGTACCGCTGGACGGTCGTTTCCGGCGGCAGTCTCGTGGACGACGATCTTCCCATCGTGGAGACCACGGCGCCGGGCGTTTACCGATTGGAGGTGACAAACCCCGTTACTGGTTGCCGGGCCGTTGACGAGGTGACGGTCATCTCGGAGGTGTCCGTTCTGATGCCCTTTGCAAGCGAGACGCAGATCAGTTGTTTCGGCGCCGATGACGGGCTGATTCGCATAGATTCCATTGCCGGCGGCACGCCGCCCTTGCTCTATTCGTTGAACGGCGGCGCATTCGGAACGCAGGTGCAGTTCCCCAATCTGGGACCGGGCGTTTATAATTTGCTCATTCGCGATGCGGCCGGTTGTGAGGAAGAACTGCGCTTTGAAATGCAACAACCCGTTGATGTAGAGGTTGTTATCAATCCATTGGGCTTGTCTTCCGACAATACGCTGATTCGGCTGGGCGATTCGCTTTGGTTGGAATTGCTCGTCAATCTCCCGCCCGATGAGATCGGCTCTATTCGTTGGTCGCCGGCATTGTGCGAAGGCTGCACGGAACTTCGATTGGCGCCCACGCATACGGCCACCTATGCCGTGACGGTGACCAATCTCAACGGATGCAGCGCTACTGCCGAGCTGACCGTGGCGGTGGATCGCCGGCCGGATGTGTTTGTACCCAATGCGTTTTCGCCCAACAATGACGGGACCAATGATATACTGCTCGTATTTGCCGGAAGGCAGATAGCGGCCGTACGCTCTTTCCTCATTTTTGATCGCTGGGGCGAGGCGGTTTTTGAAGCGTACAATTTCCCGCCGAACAACCCGGCTTACGGTTGGAACGGCTACCATAGGGGTAAGTTGTTGTCGCCGGCAGTGTTTGTGTTTTATGCAGAAGTGGAGATGATTGATGGAACATTGCACCTTATAAAAGGGGATGTCACCTTATTGAGATAGAAAAACTGAGTGGAAATGAACGTACCGGAGCCGCCGCCGTTGCCGCGACTATCTTTTCGCAAAATTGCAGAAGATGTGCTGGAAGTTGTCAATCTGGAGAAGGGGATTCCCTATACCTTCAAGCGGCTCATCGCCGATCCGGGGGGTGCTATTCAGGAATATTTGTTTGAAAACAGGCAGCGCATGGCCAAGCCATTTCCGCTTCTGGTGTTGTTGGTGGCCGTTGCAGCGTATATGTCATATCGGTTTTTAAAGATCAACGAAGGAGGTGTGGACCTTTTTACCAATTCGCAGGATGCAAAGGAAATCCCGCCCATGATTTTAAAAACATTGACCTTGTATCTCCGGGCGGTTACCCAATATTTCAATCTGGTTTACATGAGTTCCATACCGCTGCTGGCATTGGGGACTTATTTATTGTTCCGGAATTTTCGGCTGAATTATGTAGAGCATTTAGTGATGAATACTTACCTGTTTTGCGTGCAAACGCTCATTTTTATTTTGTTTGTGCCCATCGTTCCGTTCTTTCCCTTGATAGCCATTTTAATGGGGCTGCTCACTTATTTTTATTTGGCGTATGCCCTCAAGAAGATATTTCGCACCAAATGGGGCGAGGCCATCGGAAAAACCATCGCACTTTATTTCATATTGCAAACAACCCAAACCTTCCTGCTGGGATTGGTGCTGGTAGTGGTGCTCATTTTCGGATAAGGGTTATTTTTACCATTCAAACAGAAAACCATGAAATTCAACCTCGACATTGCCGTGCCCAGCAAACCGGAGTGGGTAGCCGCTGTGATGAACGACTTCAACGCTTTTTTGCAAGACCACGCCGACTGCGAGCGCAAGGCATCGGCTACCGCCATGAGCTTAGTAGCCAAATATCCCGACCGCCCGGAAATCATTCCGGAACTGATTGAAACCGCCATCGAAGAACTCGATCATTTTCGCTTAGTGTATGACATTATGCAAAGTCGGGGTATCGGTTTGTTGCACTCCATTCCGGAAGACCCGTACATAAAGTCGCTGCTGAAAATCATGCACAACGGCATTCAGGAGCGCTTTTTGGACCGGCTGCTGATTGCTTCGGTGGTGGAAACGCGCGGCGCCGAGCGTTTTCGGTTGGTGGCCGAAGCACAGGAGGACGAAGCTATGCGCAAGTTTTACAAAATGCTATGGGCCTCCGAGGCCAAACACGGCAACATCTATGTGAAAATGGCGCTGAACTATTTCGCTGAAAAAATGGTGTATGACCGCCTGCAATGGTGGGTGGAGCAGGAAGGGCGAATTATTGGCGGCTTAGAGATACGGCCGGCGCTGCATTGAGTGGCGCGTTGTTGATAAAAATCATTGCAAAAAGCGGGTTAAAACCATATCATTGAGTTGCTGTGAAGATTCCGGCAATAATCAAAACCCGTTACAGATGAAACCGCGCACTAACCATCCGACAAGGCTGTGGGGAAGCGCATGGAGTTTCCCGGTCTTTGTCATCCTGCTTTTCGGAAGCATGGCTTTTATCCCTGCTACCAATCGTTTCGTTGAGGAACGCGAACTGCAAACCGCATTCGAATTGGTCTGTTTGGAAAGGGCTTCCATTGATTTTACGGTAGAAGAAGAAGGCGTCATTTTCGCTACGGCCGAATGGACGCCGCAGGGGACGCCTGCCGCACTCATTCTTTACGGTCCCGGCCAAATGAACTACTATGAGCGCAAAGAGGGCAAGGGGCCGCTGAAAGTAGAGTTCACCGTCACAACACGGCACTTGGCTCGCGGTACGGATTGGAGCATCGCAATGCTCAATCAAAAAGAAGAAAAGATCAGCGGTATGCTGACGGTGCGCTTTCCGGGGAAGGATCCTAAGGCTTTTTAACCCCAAATACTTTGTATCCAATCTGGCCAAAAAAATGCTTTGGAAACTGCTCCACACCCGGAAACCCCAACCGTACGTCCCGGCCGTTGTGCGGCATATACGCCGTGCCGAAGAGGTAATCCCAGACGGCCAGCGTGAGACCAAAATTGACGCCGTAGCGCCGCCCCTCCGGCAGATCGTAGGCATGATGCCAGATGTGCATTTCCGGGTGATTAAAAATGCGTTTCATCAGCGGGCCGAGCAATAGCGCGCCGCCGGCGGCAAAACCCGCCATGATGCCCGCCTTTTGCCAAGCGCCCGGCGCTGTGAAAAGAGTGGCATCGTACAAGCCGTTGGCTGCCACAATGCCGATTAAAAGGCCCAGTACTCCGCCCGTCACATAGCCGGGCACGCTGATGTTGGCGTGGTTGTAGTGCCCTACGGCCAGTGTGAAAATATGAATGACGAAGAAGTCGTGCAGCCCGATGCCCATGAGCGCCAGCGGTATGTACTCAATGCTGCGATATACCACCGTTTCCATCCAATGATAGCGCAGGTGCGCCGCAAAACCCATTTGCTCTACGGAGTGATGCACTTTGTGGTACTCCCAAAGCCGGTCGGAGCGGTGCAACAACCGATGTACCCACCACTGTACAAAATCGCGTACCGCAAAACCTGTCAGCAACACCGCCCAGGCCGGCCACAGGCGCATGGGGTTGGAGGCTTTCAGGTTGAAACCGGTGAGGCTGAGTATGGTATCATTGAAAAAGCGCACCACCACATCGGAGGCGGCATTGTAAATGATGAGCGAAAAGAGGAAGAAGTTGAAAAACATATAAAAGGCATCCAGCCAAAAATCCTTTCGGAATTTCGGCTGCTCCTTGCGCCAGGGGCTTATCCATTCCAACAGCAGAAAAAAAACAGATACCAGCAGCAGCCAATAAAAGTAATTGTGCCGGCCGGGGTTGCTGATTTCTTTCCAAACGTAGCCGGCATAGCCTTTATACCCGTGTATGAATGTTTCCCAGTAAGTCATGATTTAGCTAAAAAAACGCTTATTTAATATATACAACAAATACACCCAGGGCAGGCCGTGCAGGAAAAAGTCGAACCAGTCGAGCCATTCCATCCCGACGGCGCCGCCGGCAATCCACCGGATTTTTCCCAGAATATGGGGTTCGGGAAAAAAGGGCGATAAGCCCAGCGTGAGGCACAGTACAACCGCCGTGCGCCAATCGTTAATTATTGCGATGATTTTCTCTTTCATTGCTTTTCTTTGATGCTCCAAATGTAGGAAAAGGAGCAAGAAAATCATGGAGCAAAAACACAAAATTGCCGTATTGGACGGCTACACGCTCAATCCCGGTGATATGAGTTGGGATGCGCTGGCCGCGCTGGGCGAATTGACCGTGTATGATTACACGCCGACGGAGTTGCTGGAATCGCGCGCCGCAGGAGCGGATATTATATTGGTCAACAAGGCATTGCTGTATCGCGAGCTGATGGACAGATTGCCTGATTTGAAGTGCGTCGTCGTTACGGCAACGGGCTACAACAATGTGGATGCCGCTGCCGCCCGCGAACGGGGCATCGCCGTGTGCAACGCTGTGGGGTACAGTACAGAGGCGGTGGTGCAGCATGTTTTTGCTTTGTTGTTGGAACTGACGAATGCCGTCGGCGCGCACGACGAATCGGTGCGGCGGGGCGATTGGGCCGCGCAACAGCATTTCAGCTACACCCTGAAACCCATCGTGGAATTGGCGGGTAAAACCCTGGGCATTTATGGCTTCGGCAACATCGGAAGAAGGGTAGGGGAGGTAGCACAAGCCTTTGGTATGCAGGTGATTGCCACGCATAAACACCCGGAGCGGGATGCCCGGCCGGGGGTGCGTTTTGTTTCCTTAGAGGGGCTTTTTGAACAAAGCGATGTCGTCACACTGCATGCGCCGCTCGGCCCGGCCAATACCGGCATCGTAAACGCCGCCCTCCTGCAACGCATGAAATCTGGCGCATTGCTCATCAATACCGGTCGGGGCGGACTCGTCAACGAACCGGATTTGAGACTTGCATTGGAAGAGGGCAGGCTCGCCGGCGCCGCTTTGGATGTGCTTTCCGTGGAGCCGCCGCCGGCTGCTCATCCGCTCATCGGCGCGCCCAATTGCATCGTCACGCCGCACTTAGCCTGGGCCACGCTCGAAGCGCGCCGTCGCCTCATGGATATTTGCGTAAGCAATGTAGCGGCATTTCTATCGGGCCGGCCGCAAAATGTGGTCAATCTGCCCACTCCGCAATAAAGAGGTTGGTGTCCCGGTTTCCGCCGTTGAATCGGTTGGAGGAGAAAATGAGTTTTTTGCCGTCGTAGGAAAACATGGGGAATGCGTCGAAGGTGTCGTCGAAGGTGATTTGGCGCAGGTTGCTGCCGTCGAGGTCCACCATAAAGATGTTGAAATTGTAGCCGCGCGTGGAGTGGTGGTTGGAGCTGAAAAGGATTTTTTCACCGGAAGGATGGAAGTACGGCGCCCAGTTGGCTTTGCCAAGATTGGTCACCTGACGCAGGTCGGAGCCGTCCACATTGCACACATAAATTTCCATGTTGGTGGGTTGCACCAAACCTTTGGCGAGCAGTTCTTTATACTCCTTGATTTCTGCTTCGGTTTTGGGGCGGGAGGCCCGGAACACCAATTTGCTGCCGTCGGGGGAGAAGAACGCGCCGCCGTCGTAGCCTAAGCCGCGGGTCACCTGCCGGAGATTGCCCCCGTCAATATCCATCGTCCAGAGTTCCAGATCGCCGCTGCGGGTGGAAGTGAAAACGATTTTATCGCCTTTGGGCGACACGGTTGCTTCGGCATCGTAGCCCGGTTCGTTGGTGAGTTGTTTGACAATTTTCCCGTTGAGGTCGGCTACAAAAATGTCGTAAGTGTCATAAATGGGCCACACGTACTTGTCGCCGCGGGGCGGCACATGCGGGCAGGCGGCGTCGCCGAGGTGGGTGGAGGCGTACAGGAAGGTCTTATTGCCGGGCATAAAATAGGCGCAGGTGGTGCGGCCCTGAGAAGTGCTGACCATGCGCGGCGGAGTGTTTTTCATGTCGCTTTTCGCCAGATCCACCACGAATATCTGATCGCAGGATACGTTCCAGGCTGCATAATCGGATTGGAAAACGATCTTTTTATTGTCAAAACTGAAATATGCCTCGGCGTTGTTGCCGCCGAAAGTGAGTTGTCGCAGGCTTTTAAAGTGCTTTTCCTGCGGATAGCGCAGGGTGTCGGGCGCAGCGCCGATGTTTTTGCCTGCACTGTTGCAGGATGAAGCCAACAGTCCTAAGGCAAGGGCAGTAAAAATGGTAAGAATCAGGCGCATCATGTTTTTTTGCGCGCAAAAGTAAAACACCTGTGTGGAGTTTACGGAATTACTCTGTCATTTTGCGGTAATATTAGCGCCGCATCAGCGCAGCGCCTGCGCCAGATAATCCGACAGGGGCTTCCCGACTGCGTAGTATTTCAAAGCCGTTTCTACTCCTTCCATTCTCAATGCGGTATTGGCCGGCAGATCGGCCATGTAATAAAACTGCTTATTGGCAATCAATGGGAAAGTCGTTGCAACTTCCTGAAAATCTGCCGGAAGGCGTTTGTTCTTTTCTCCCTGCACTTCGCCGTAATGCTGCACAAAATCAGGCGCTTCTATAATGGAACGGAACTGCGCTACATCTTCCGCGATGACCGTACGGACTTTTTGCAGCGAGTCTTTTTCCAAAAAATAGGCGCCCCCACCGAGCATCATTTTATCTGCTTCTATGTGGATATAAAACCCCGGATATTCCTTGCCCTTAGAGCCGAACGGGGAGATAACCGCCGAAAGATGCGTTTTATACGGGGCTTTATCCGCCGAAAAACGGGTATCGCGGTTGATGCGAAAAATGGCCTGTTTCGGTAAGATGAGCACGCTCGGATCAATGGCTTGTACGCGTTCAATCACAGCGCCTATAAATGCCTCAAAAGGCTTTTTGGCATCGCGTTCGTAGCGCGCTTTGTTGGCATAAAACCAGTCCCGCTCATTGTTGGCGGCCAGTTCGCGGAGGAATTGAAGGGTGTCTTTGGTAAGCATATTGATTTTCAATTAGTCGGTCCGGTATCTTTTCTCGCTTCCAATATGTCCTGTATCGCAATGGGGATATTGGAAAAAAGATCGTATCCGGTTGTGATTTCAATTTGATTGACCGTGGTGCGGTAGTCGCCCCAATGCAAGTTGCCGGCTATGTTTTCATTCGGAATAATTACAGCAATGAGCCGGCTATTTTCGGTAATGCGACTGAGGTCGTTCTCCCCGCGGGGCAGCACGAGAACAGCTTTCCAGACGGCGGCGGGCACGGTTACTTTACCGCCGGAGATGGTGGTGGCAAATCCGTTGTTGCCGGTGCCTCCGCTGCCGTAATTGCCCATGATGATGTACAGTTCGTTGCCTTGCTGCGCCAATTGCCGGCAATACGTCTCCATTTTTTCCCAGGGGTCCTGATTGACTTGCGGCGCTTGCGGTATGATATTGACCATGTAAAAAGTGCTGCTGTTGTCGGCCACGGTGAGGGT
The DNA here is from genome assembly GCA_019638385.1 of Saprospiraceae bacterium. GTDB lineage: Bacteria > Bacteroidota > Bacteroidia > Chitinophagales > Saprospiraceae > UBA2329. The sequence continues at coordinate 324,183 of JAHBTW010000003.1, forward strand.
GCGATCCCCGGAAGGGCAGTTGTGCCCGCGGTCGAAGCCCGACCCGATATAGTCCATGCTTGACACCTGATACCATCCTGCGGGTAATTGATCGTAAGGCCGGAAATCATCCTGTCGGTTTACGGGGCCGAGCCATTCGCTGCTCAGATACCAGCTCACCCAATTGGGGATGCCTTTAGTGCGGTTGTAAGAAAGGGCGTACTCCGGCAACGAGATGAGGTAGTTGTTGGAATTGACGACATTGGTCGTTGCCTCACTGGGGTTGCCCATGAGTATGTTCAGTTCTGCCGGCGGCGGCATGTCGGGCAGTTCCGGCGGTTTTTTCTCGCAGGCGGAAAACGAAACTCCCAATAAGAGTAAAAATGGTAGAAGTTTTCTGGTCATTGTGATATTTTGATATTGAGATATTTTGATATTTTGATATTGAGATATTTTGATATTGGGATATTTTGATATTAGGATATTCTACTGCGCGCCAATATCACAATATCATTTTGCCTTTTGCCCCTTGCTCACTTCTCCTCCTTCTTCTTCCCACCCCCGATGCTGCGCAAAAACTCGCCGAAGGAATCGTATTCTTTTCTGAAGCTGAGACCTGCGCCCACCTTGCGCCGTCGTCCGCCGATGTCGGGTTGGAGGCGCTGATACACTTTGAGGGTAAGGCTTCGGTCGGCGCTGATAGCGTATTCAATCACTACGTCGTTGCCGAGGAAGGTGCCGTTGTTGGCGCCCGGATTGGAGGTAAGACTTCCGCCCCGGTTGAGGTTTCCGCCTACGACTACCGAGAGCCGGTCGTTGAAGTAATTTTGGCGCAGCCGCACCTCATATTCTTCGCCGCGCCCCGGATTGTTGTCACCGACTTCCGCGCCCGGGCGATATTGGCTGTAAGCCACATCGAAATCCAGGCCGGAGAGCACCCTGCCGTCGGCGATGAATTCGGAAAACAGCCCGGTGAGCAGCAAAGATAGCTGGTTGGACACAAACTCGCTCACCGTATTGTATATCACATCCACGCTTTGCACATTCAGATCGGAAGGCAAAAACTGCCCGGCTACGATGAGGCCGAAGGCTTGCCGGTTGAGTTCATTGGGGTCTTGTTTGAGAATACGCAGTTTGGTATCGGTGTAGTTTTTCAACTCGCCGGTGAGGAGCGGGAATTCGATGTCGAAATTGATTTGCGGCTGAAACAACTCGCCGGCCAAATGCAAAATGAGATTGACGGCCGTGGACTTGGCAGCTTCCGTTTTTATTTGCTGTCGTTCGCTCACAATGAGGTCGGCGATGAGACCGGCCACCGGGGCGCTGATGCCTTTGTACTCCGCATCTAATTTGATAAGCGCTTTGTAAGGATCGCCCGACCACCGAATGGAGCCGCCCCGTTGCACCCGAAATTTTTTATTGATCACATTGAACAGCGTAAACAGATAGTCGCCCTCCTCAATGGTGTAATCGCCGAACATCTGGAAGGCGCCGTTTTGGGGTATCAATATGCGGATATTGCCGCTGCCGGTTCCTTCCACAATGTCACCGGCCTGCTCGTCAATGACCAATTGCATCACCGCCTCGCGGCCTATGGTCAGGTCCATTTCCACATTCATGCCTTTGGGCGGCGTGAACGTAGGCGGGGGAGTGGCATCTTCTCTGGCCTGGGCACGGCGGTTCACAAAATTGACGTAGTTGACGGCGCGGGCTTCCCTTTCAGCGCTGATGGGTATGACGAGGCGGGTACTGTCGTTCACGGCGCCTTTTATATAAGCGTCTATGCGTTCTAAAGGCCCTTTAAAACTCACATAGCCGGAGCCGATGGCCTGGCCGTAAAACTGCTTATTGTCTCCTTTTTTGGTGTCTAATGCCAGTAGGCGATTAGTGATCACGGTGGCGTCTATGCGGAGGTCTTTGAGTTTGGTGTGCCGTATGCCGCCGGAAATAGTGGCCGTATGGCCAAATTTATCCCGGATGGAAACACCCGATGCATCGAAAAGCCAGTTGTTGTCCATCTTCACTAAGGCATAATCGAATTGGTAAGAGGTTTTTAAAAAACTGACCGAAACGCTCGCGTCTCTGATGTGCAACAGCCCTTGCACATAAGGTCCGCCGCTACCGCCCTTCAGGCTGAGTTCGCCGGTTACGCGCCCCTTCGTATCTGTGATGACATCGGGCAAAAAGTATTCCACCGTCCGCAAAGGAACTCCGGAGAGGGTAAACTGAGCCGCGAAGTAGTTTTTCAGGTTTTGCGCCAGAGCACGGGTCAGTCCCCGGCCTTTGATGTCTTGCAGGTTGTAATACCCCTCGCCCGAAAGCTGGGTACTGTCGCTTTCTATGTTGAAGGAAGCGCTCACCTGCCCCTTCAGATTTTGGGCTTTGGCCTTGAGGTGGAGCGTGCCCCAGTCGTCATTATTGATGAAGAGGCTGTCGGCGATGACGTCCACTTGCAATCCTTCCATCTTAAACACATCGTCCACTCGCGCTGTCACGGCAAAGCGACCGGAAAAATTGAGCGGCTCATACGCCCAGTATTTATCAATAAAATCGAAGTCGAAGTTGATCAGCGCCAGCCGCAGCCCCTTTCGACCGCTGCTTTCTATCCCGATGCGATAATCCTCGTGGGTGAGCACGAGGTTGCTGATTTTTACCGAATCTTTGAAAAAAGTAATTTGATTGTCCTGATTGATCAACCACAGCCGGTTCATCAGGGTGAGATTGGACTGGTCGAAGTGGAGGTTTATGGCGCTGCTGTCAATAGCCGTGAGCATGCCGTTGAGCGTGAGGTTTTCCAACGCCGTAACGCCTTTGGCTAAGTAGGTCAGGGCAAATTCAAGCGAATCTTTGCGCAACAATCCGGTGATGATGAGCGGTGTGGACAATATCTCTTTGTCGTCCAGCAAAACGTAGTCAATGCCTATGGAATATTCGGCGACCCGGTCCTTTGTATCCCACATGAAATCAGGCTCTTCGAGGCGTAAGTTGCCAAACTGGAAAAAAGGCATTTTCAATTCCATGCGGAGCAAATCAGCCGGTTCATCGAAACGACCGCTGAACGTGCTGTTTTTGATGGGGTACAACTGCGGCGAAAGCAGGTGATTGAACCCTTTGGAATCTTTTACCGTCACCTGAAAAGTAAATATGGTCGGGTCGAGGCGCCGCTGGGAAGGCTTGATGCCGAGCCGGTCGGCAAATACGGGGTAATTCCGGTGGAAATGGTTGAGGAAAACAGCCGGCAACTGGTCAACTTCAAACTGGCCCGTGAGGAGCGCCTGCACGATGTCGGAGTCCACGCGAAAGGTCTTCCCGCCACCGGGGCCGTTGAATTTCGACACCACATCGAGTCGGTCCACGCTAAAGGTTTCGTCCTGGTTGAGGGTAATTTGGAGGTCGGTGATGTGCGCTTCGCCTTCTGCAGTAGCGATGGTATTGTTGCGGATGTTGAGGTCCATGTTGCCCGCAATGATGATGTCTTTTTTGGAGAGGTTGAGTTCTTTGAGGTCAATTTTTTTCAGCTCCGCTTTGAAATTGAAAACGGGCACGGCTTGCGAAAAGTCGAGCTGTCCGTTGAACGTGAAATCCACGTTAGCATCGCGGATGTCGAAATCGCCCTGAAAAAACTTGCGGTTCAGATTGCCGGCGAGGTTGGCGTTTTTATACTCGTAGCCTTTGAAAGTGAAGCTGCGCAGTTGTGCCGACAGCTCTGCGCTGGCCGTGGCTGCCTCGAGGCTGCGGCCTTTCTGCACCGATGCCGACAGGCTCACCTTGCCGAGGTCGGGGTTTTGAGACCACTCGCCGAGGTCGAAATCCTGCAGGCTGATGGCGCCGGAATAGGTGGCTTTTTCTTTGCCTCCGTTGGGGTTGAAGGTCATGTCGAGATCGGCGATGCCGAGGTTGGAGCGCAACAGGCCGAAAATGGTAAAACCCGTGGCAAAGAAGCCGTTGATGTCGCCGCGAAACTGAAGGTTGCCGAGGCGGTCAAAGTTTTCGGGCAGGTTGAACCGCGGAATAATTTGCTCCAGCACCCGCATACTTGTGCGCGCTTCCTGCAGGCTCACGCCGAAGTAGCCCTGTCCGGGTATGGTGATGTCTTTGAGGTCGAGGCGGCCGCGGAGGAAGGCGCCCCGGCCGAGTTCTATTTCCAAGTTTCTGCCCGACAAGTCATTGACGGTGCCCCTTACCCGGCCCTGAATTTGCAGTGTTTCCTCCCGGTTGTTTTGAAAAAAAGGATTGCTTTCCAGCTCCGGAGCGAAGACCATAATATCGCTGATGGCCACCACCGATCGTTGAAAACGGGCGTCCATACCCACGGCGGAGTTGAAGTCGGCAAAAGCGTCGAAGGTTTCAAACGAAAAAGCTAGGGTATCGCCGAGACGCGAATCGGGCGTTTGCAGGTCTAATCCGTTCAATACGATAGACTTGGACGACACCAATGCCTCTTTAGCCGCCAACTGCTGCAAGTGAAACCCGCTGCCGGTGCGCGCCGTAATTTTATCTATCACCCCCCGCGTCAGGCCCTCGGTCATGCTCAGCCCGGTTATCTTCACGCCGATGTCAAATACCTCTAAGTGTTCAAAATCCAGCACATGGGCAGGGGTTTGTTTTATCGGCGCCTTGCGCAAATTGTGCGTGGAAAATACACCCTGATTGAGGTCTAAGTCTTTGATTGCGAGCGTCCAGGTAACGGTATCGCCATCCGGGGCCGAGGGTTGCCGGAGCGCGGTGGACAAAGCCTGAGGCAGCGGATGTTCGGGGCGGGATTCTACATGCAGTTCCGGCCGGTTCAACGCGATTTGCTCAATCAACAGTATTTTTCCGGGCAGGTCCATTTTGTTCACGCGCACAATCCCCTGCGGAAGATAGGTGCGCAGGTAGCTGCCTTTTATGTCGTCGCGAGAGGTATAGCGCACTTCTTCGAGATACAAACGCTTGAGGCGCAACTGGAAAGGTTTCTTTTTTTCCTGCTTTCCCCTTCGGGTAAACTGGTCGAGCAGCCATTGCAGATTGCTGCGCTGCGCGCCCTGTGCCCGATACACGTTGAGAGAGGCGTTGGTCAGCGACAATTCTTCGATTTCCAATCCCGACCAAAGCAGCTTGAATATATTGGTGTTGAAATCGGCCACTACTTTTTCAGCGATGAAAAGCGTGTCGCATTCAGGGTCTTCCACATAAAAACCCTCCAGCACCACCCGATCGAAAAACGCTACTCCCAAGCGTTTGATGGAGACGTTGACCCCCAGATAGTCGGATACTTTTTCGGTGGCAAACCGCGCCAGCCGGTTTTGTACGCCCGGAATCTGTACGAGAATGGAAAACAGAATGGAAAGGATAAACAGCGCAAAGAAGAAGCGGGCGACCCATCTTCCCAATTTATAAACCCAACCCTCCCGCTTTTTGCCGGAGGGCGATTCCTGTATCGGTGTTTGCTCCTTGTCCATGCGGTATTAAGAACCTTACATCGGGGAGTAGCGTTGGCCGGCGCGCGGCGTTTAACGTCCCTTTAATACAAAACCCAAGGCGCGCTGCTCCGACCAATACATCCCTCCGGCCCCAAAGGTAACAAAACCGACGTGCCCGCCGTATTGCGGCGTTTCCAAAAAGAAATTTGGATGTTGCTCCGCCAGCGCATAAGGATAGCACTCCGGGCTGAGAAAAGAATCGTCTAATGCATTGACCATCAGGGTGGGAATGGCGATGTTGGGCAGATACGGCAGGCTGCTGTTGCGCGCCCAATAATCTTCTGCGCCGGCGAATCCGTGCAGCGGCGCGGTGAAACGCTCGTCAAATTCGCGCAGACTGCGCGGCAGCGGCGCTTCCCTGCGGATTTGATCCGGGTACAGTGCTGCTTTGTGCAACATTTTGGCGTTCAGCGTTTGCAGAAACCGTTTCACATACAGGCGGTTGTGCCATTTGGCGATTTCCCGTTCCGAAGAAGTGACATCGCAGGGCACACTGAACACGACGGCTTTTTTTATTTCTGGCGCCAAGTCCGCCCCCTGTTCGCCGAGGTATTTCAATACCACATTGCCGCCGAGACTAAAGCCGGTGAGCGCAATCTCGTGGTAGCGGCGCAGTGCGCGCAAATGGCCGATGATGAAATCCAGATCGCCGGTTTCGCCGATGTGATAAGCGCGGGGCAGGCGATTGGACGCTCCGCTGCAACCGCGAAAGTTGAGCGCCGCGCCGTCCCAGCCTTCGTTTACAAATGCGCGCAGCATACCGCGAATGTAGTGCCGCTCCGAACTGCCCTCCATGCCGTGCAAAGCCAACACCAACCGCTCGCTGCGGCCCTCGCCGGCCCAGTCCAGATCAAGAAAATCGCCGTCGGGCGTGTCTATTCGCTCCCGGCGATAAGCGATGCCGCTGACCCGCCGGAACAGCACCGGAAAAATGGTGTTGAAATGCCGGTTTTTGAACAACAACGGAGGGCGGTAGTCGGAATCAGTCAGCACGGGCATGCGTATAGTTTTTTGTTTGAAACGGGCAAAAGTAGCGAAGTTGCCCCACGTTATAGAAAACTTCCCTACTTTTGCCCGCCGGTACAGCCCGTCCGTATCCGGTCTTTCCACATCCACATCACACGTTGCCCTCTGATTTTTGAAGCAAAAACCGATAATCGCCATGTACAAGCAACTACCATTCATCTCCGCCGGGAGCACGCGCCCCGCATGCCTTTCCTTTTCCTTCCATGCCCACGCAGCCTTCCTCAAAACGGTTCTTTGCCTCGCACTCGCAGGAGGGCTGTGGACGAGCGGGGTGGCTTGGGGGCAGAGTGTCGGAGATTATCGCAGCCGGCAATCCGGTAACTGGAACCACGGTTGTACATGGGAACGGTTCGACGGCATGGAGTGGATTCAGCAGTGTGACTTCCCCGAAGTAGCCGGCACAGCCTCCAGTGTCAAAACAGATGCCGGCGGCACTGTCCATACCGTAGCGCTTCCCACCGGAATTCAGCCAGGCGACCTTCTGCTCGTTTTTTGGGTAGATGCTAATGATATAGCCACAGATCCGGGCACTCCTGCGGGCTGGACTCAATTATACACCAATACGCTCGTAAACAGAATTCGTCGGGCATGGTATAAAGTGGCGGATGGCACAGAGGGGGCTACGTTGGAGATAACCGCAGGAGAGGAGCGCAGCGCTCATAATGCTTACCGCATCAGAGCGAATACTTATCAGGGCATACCGGTAGCGGCTAATCCTGCAGCAAATAATAGTAATTCGGCGAATGCTCCGAATTTCACTACAGGGTTTGGAAACGTAAATACGCTATGGATTGCGTCTGCCCATTCTGAAGGCGACAACAATCCGGTAAACCCTCCTGCGAATTATAGCAATCAGGTGAGCGCTTATAGTGGAACCCCCGGGCCGGAGCATGTAAGAATGGTAACAGGCCGTCGGGAATTTCAAAGTGCGAGTCAAAACCCGGGCGTTTTTTCCAATTATTCTGCCGCCCGGGAATGGGCAGCCGGCATAGTCGGTATTCAAAGCGTTACCGGCACAGCGACTCCTTCCTCCGCGAGTGGCGACATCACCGTTCTTAGCTCACATACGATAACCATCACAGCCGCTGTAACCGTTGATCAGGTGTTGGTGGAAAGCGGCGCCATTCTGGAGGTAGATGGGAATCTAACCATTGCCAATGGCGTGGAAACCGATTTGGAAGTCAACGGCACGTTGTATCACGGCGCCATTACAGGGTCATCCAACGGTACTTTCACTCTAAATGCCGGCGCAAATATTGTGTTCAACGATGGCGCTTCCTATATTCTCACGCGATCGGGTTCGCGCAACATTCCCACCGCAACCTGGGACCCCAATTCTACCGCAATCATAGGAAACTGGTCGGGGACGGGTAACACCCCCAGTAATCTCATCGGCCAAACTTTCGGCCATTTTCAGATAGGACCTTTTTTAGAGGGTGGCAGCGGTGTTGGTGATTTGGTTACCGGTGAATCCGGCATCTTAAATGTGGCAGGGAATTTCATCTTAAACAACGGTGTTGCAGAAGTTCGTCCCGTTGCTTTAAATGGTTCCGGAGCAGCCCAAAATTTAACAGTGAATATAGGCGGCGATCTTGTAATGCTTTCCGGGACGTTTACTGTCACCGCTGGAGGTGCTCCGACGGTGCTGAATGTAGCCGGAGATGTTTTGATGTCCGACGGAACGCTTAACGTGAAAGCCGGAAATGGAATGACTAATTTTAACATCAATGGTGATTTCATAAAGACTGACGGCACACTTAACCAGCGGCCGGCCGGTGGGGTTAATAATGCAATAATCAATGTGCTGGGCAACTTTACCCAAACAGCGGGCACTTTTGATATGACCAGTGTAAACGCTGAGGCAGTTTTGAACATAGGCCGCAATTTCACCATCTCCGGCGGTACGCTTACCAAAACTTCCGGTAATGCCAACGGCTTCGGATCTATCAATTTTACCGGTATCGGCACGCCCCAGAATTACACCTCCGGTGCAACGGTTTCCAGTTTGATCAACTTCACGGTGAGAGACAATGCGATACTACATTTACCGGCACTCAACACCATCACCGGCAACTCCCTGACCATAAACAACGGAGGTAAACTGACCGGCACGGGGACTATTGCACTCCCCACCACCAACAACGGCGCCATAGCCCCCGGCAATTCCATCGGTACGCTCACTGTTACGGGAGACGTGGAGTTTGGGCCTACGGGTTCTATTGAGATTGAAGTAGCGGGCGATCCGGTAGCTCATGATGTGCTGGCCGTTTCCGGCAACGTCACTTTTGCAGGGACCTTAAATGTATTGTTTGTGGGAGGTACGATCTACGATATGGATGTTTTCGATGTGGTAACCTACGGCTCCAGGTCGGGGATGTTTGCAACAGAAACGTTCCCGCCCAGTCCGGGCATCTTTGCAGCCGGTTATGATATATTCAATGCGTTGCGAATCAGTTACTCCGGCTCCGCCCTCCCCATCACCCTCCTCTACTTCAAAGCGGAAAAGCAGGATGATAAAACCGCGCTCCTCAGTTGGGCCACTGCCACAGAACTCAACAACGACTATATGGCTGTGGAGCGGAGCCACGACGGGCAGGTATGGAAAGAAATCGGTCGCGTGTCCGGCGCGGGTACTGCTACCGTGCTGCAGGCGTACAGTCTCTTAGATAAAAACCCGCTGCCCGGCCTCAACTACTACCGCCTCCGGCAAGTGGACTACGACGGCGCGTTTGAATATTTCAACACCATTGTCCTCGACTTCCGCTCCTTTAACCTTTCTCCTTTAACCTTCGACCTCTCTTCCCCAACCCCGCCGGCGACCGCATCACGCTGCGTCTGTCGCAGCGCCCTGTGCAGGATGGCGAGTTGTTTTTGTTGGACATGCAGGGCCGCGTATTGCAGCGCAGTGGAATCCCCGCCGGTCTGTTGCAAAAAGAGCTTGACCTGAGCGGCTTGCCCGTCGGGATGTACCTGATGCGTCTGAGGGTCGGAGGGCAGCAGGAGATGTCGCGGTTTGTGAAGGAGTAGCGCATTTTTATTTCAACACATAGGGCCATTAACCCTCCACCTCTAAGGCCGCTATCAGCGCCTCCACTTCCCAGGCATCTTCCAGCCGATGCGGCCCGATGGCGGTGCGGCACAGTTCCGAGAGGTAAGCGCCGCTTTGCAGGGCTTTGCCAAAATCATAGGCCAACGAGCGGATATAGGTGCCTTTGCTGCAATGCACCGTAAAGGATACCTGCGGCAGCGATACCCGCGTCAGGTCGAAGCGCTCAATGTGAACCGTGCGTGGCTGTACGGCAATGAATTCGCCTTTTCGGGCGCGCTTGTAGAGGGGCTGCCCATCCACTTTTATGGCCGAAAACATGGGGGGCGCCTGTTCTATCGTACCGACAAATTGCAGGCGGGCGGCCTCTAATTTTTCTGCGTCAATGTGTTCGATGGGAAAATATTCTTCTACCTCCGTTTCGGCATCATAAGAGGGCGTAACGGCGCCGAGGGTGAGCGTGCCGGTATATATTTTGGGCAGGTTTTGGTATTCGTCTATGCGGCGGGTGAACTTACCGGTGCAGATGATGAGCAGGCCGGTGGCCATGGGGTCGAGGGTGCCGGCATGGCCCACTTTGATATTTTTTACGCGGAGGCGTTGGCGGAGTTTGTAGCGAATTTTATTCACCACATCAAAAGAGGTCCAGCCTTTGGGTTTATTCACCAACAGCATTTCACCGCCGAGAAAGTCGAAACGTTGCGGCAAAGGATCGTCATTGTCTGTATGCTCCATTGATTGCAATTGAATTACACGTTCCACTTGAGCACATCCAATGCGTACAGCGTGAGGATGAGAATGCCCGCTATGATTCGATAGTAGCCGAATATTTTGAAGCCGTGTTTGGATAAATAAGCGATGAAGGTTTTGATAGCAAACATGGCCACGATGAAAGCCACCGCATTGCCGATGAGCAGCAGGTTGATTTCCGAGCTATCCAAAGAGATGCCGTCTTTGTAATAATCGTACATCTTTTTCACAGTGGCGCCGAACATAGTGGGTACGGCGAGAAAAAACGAGAACTCCGCCGCTTCCCGTCGGTTCAGCCCCTGCGTAAGGCCGCCGATGATGGTGGCTGCCGAGCGCGATACGCCGGGTATCATGGCGAGGCACTGAAACAACCCGATGCGCAGCGCCGAAGGATACGATACCGGTTTGTCGGGCGATTCGGCAGCGCGGGCAAACCAGCGGTCCACAAATAAAAAGATGACGCCCCCGATGAGCAGGGTAATGCCCACCACCACTACGTTTTCCAACAGGCTGTCTATCCAGTCGCTCAGCAGCAGCCCCAGCACCACGGCCGGTAGAAACGCCACAAAGAGTTTGTAATAAAAATCCAGCGATTGAAAAAACCTTCGCCAGTACAGCACCACTACAGAGAGGATGGCGCCGAGTTGAATGGCTACGGTGAATAGCTTGGTAAAGTCTTCTTTTTCAATGCCCATCACGGTAGAAGCCACAATCATGTGCCCCGTAGAAGATATGGGCAAAAACTCGGTAATGCCCTCTACGATGGCAATCAATATAGCTTGCAGTATGCTCACCGGCCCTTATTTTTTGAAAATGGCAAATATCTCCACCACTAAGCCGGCCACGATGAGAATAGGCGCCAGCGTGATGCGGCGGAAGCTGTAGATGAGGCTCTCGTCCCATACATCGGGGCTGGGCATGTGCCCGCCGACCATGAGCGCCAACCCGATGAAGATGAGTACGGCGCCGGCAATGAACAGGATATAGTTTTGGCGGCCGAACATCAGTTCCTGTTTTACCGCAACGCTCTGTCGCGTGCGAGGAGTGGCGGCAGCGGTTTTTTTGGCGGTGGGAGCGGCGGGAACGACGACTCGTTTGGGTCCCGGTTTGCTTTTGCTCATAAATTGATTTTTAGATATGTAGCGAACATCATTCGCCGTGTTGAGTAAATATGGTGTCGGTTTAAAACAAATCATCCACCCGGAGGCGAAGGTATTTTCTCACTACGGTGAGGGTGCTGAGCGCATGTACCGCCACGCCCAGCAGGATCAATAAAGCGGCTCCTGCGGCGAGCAGCGGTACGTTTTCAAAGTTGCGCCATTGCGGCAGCGCGGTCTCTAAGCCCCGGTGCATCAGCCACAATGCAGCACATGCGATCAAGGCGCTCAGCAGGCCGTGCCAGGCAGCCCGCCGCAAAAACGGACGGCTGATAAAACCCCAGGTGGCGCCGGTCAATTCCATGTTTTTTATCAAAAAGCGATTGGCGTACAGCGCCAGCCGGATGGTATTGTGAATGAGCGTTACGGCTGCAAAGATGAAAAACACTGCAATGATAAGGGCGGCCCAGGCTATTTTTTTTATGTTGGCCGCTACGATGCCGGCGGTATTTTCCTGATAAAAAACATCGTTTACACCGGCAAATTCGCGCACGGCATCCCGTATCCATGCCAGGCTGTCGGGGTGCATGTAGGCAGCTTGCACATTAAACGTGAGCATGTCAAAGTAGGGATTGGGCAGGTTGAGTTGGGCGTGGTCTTCTCCCAATTCCTCCCGCATGGCCTTGGCGGCTTCTTCTTTTGAAATGAACTGTACGGATTCGGTTTTCACAAAATCACTGGAACGCAGCAAACCGGCTAAGCTATCGGCCTGCGTTTTTTGGGCGCCTTCCTTCAGTTCCACCACGATGTCAATGCTTTCGCGCAGGGCTTTGGTCAATTGGCCGCCGTACAACAGCGCGTACCCGAAAAGACCGAGCATAAAAAGCACCACGGCCATGCTGAGGATGACATTGAGGTAATTGACTCTGCTTCGGTAGGTAGCCTGACTGCTCATGGCAGGTTTTGGTTTCAAAAGCGCAAAAGTAAGTAAATTTCCGGCCGCAAAACACAACATGACGCCATACCTTCAACAACGCGCCCTCCTCTTTAACCAAATTGAGCGGAAACCCTCGCCCAACTTAGGATTGACCGTCGTCATTCCGGCCTGCCGGGAAGAACACCTCCTGCTCAGTCTCATGGCACTGCATCGCTGCGCGCTACCGGAATGTGATGTGGAAGTATTGGTTATCATCAACGACTCAGAGACCGCCCCGACCGCTACCCGCGACCTCAACCTGCGCATCGCCGCAGAAGCGGAACGCTGGGCCGACCGACACAATTCTACGCGCCGCTGGTTCCACATTCTTTACCATTGCGGCTTGTCGCGCAAAGAAGCGGGCGTCGGCCTGGCGCGCAAAATCGGCATGGACGAAGCCTGCCGAAGGTTGGAACGGGCCGGAGCGCCGCGCGGCATCATCGCCTGTTTTGATGCCGACAGCCTTTGTGCGCCCAATTATCTGTGCGCCATTGAGAAGCATTTTCATGATCATCCCAAAAGCCCGGCGTGCAGCATTCGCTTTGAGCACCCGCTGCGCGGCGCGGAGTACCCGCCGGAGATTTATCAGGCCATTGTGTTGTACGAACTGCATCTGCGGTATTACATTCAGGCACAGCGCTATGCGGGATTTCCGCACGCTTTTCATACCGTGGGCAGCAGCATGGCGGTGCGCTGCGACGCTTACCAGCAACAGGGCGGCATGAATCGCCGGCAAGCGGGTGAAGATTTTTATTTTTTGCACAAATTCACTTCTTTTCCGCATTTCAGCGAACTGCATAGCACCTGCGTCATTCCCTCGCCCCGGCCTTCTGATCGGGTGCCTTTCGGCACCGGGAGGGCGGTCAATGAATTGCTGCGCAGCTCGCAGGGGTATCTCACTTATTCGCTGCAAACCTTTGAAGACCTGCGCGTTTTGTTTGATGCAATACCGGCGCTCTACCATTCGGAAGACATAGACGGCCATTCGCTGCCGGAGGCTGTTCAATCTTTTTTTCGGGAAACGGACGGCTGGAAGGCCGTGGATGAAGCGCGCGCCAACACGGCCGGAGAGGCGGCCTTCCGGCAGCGGTTTTTTCGTTGGTTTAATGCTTTTACGGTGATGAAATTTGCGCACTTTGCACGGGATCATTGCTATCCCAACGTTCCGGTAGAACAAGCTGCCGCGACATTGCTGCCGCGGCGCTTACCAGATGTGTCTGTTGATGGGGATGCGCTTGCGCTGTTGCTTGCGTATCGGGCGCTGGATTATTTGCCATAAGCCAACCGATACCGCACGCCCACATACACGTTCCGTCCAAAGATCGGTCCCCATACCAATGTGCTGTCAAAGTAGTCTCCAAACGGCGCATCGGCCCCGATGATGGGGTTGCGTTGCGTGAAGCCGAGCAGGTTTTCAGCGCCGACATACACATCGTATTTTTCGCCCCAACGCTTGCTGATTTGTGTGTTGACTAAAAAGAAATCGGGCGAGCGTTGCAGCGTCTGAAATACTTCGGGGTTGTCGGCAGTAGTAGGTATCCGCTTGGCGCCCTGCCAGTTGAGGGTGAAATCAAAATGCCAGTCGCTATTGGTTTCGTAAGCGGCGTTGAAGAAGGCCCGGTGCCGGGAGAGCAGCGGCTTTTCGAGCAGGCCCTCGGCAAAGGTAGTTTTTACATCATTGAAACGATAGGCTAAGCGGAGGTCCAATCGGGGAATCAACTCTATGTCAATTTGCGTCATCAGGCTGTTGGAGTAGGAGCGGCCGTCGAGATTGTAAAAATGAACTTCGCGGGCGCTTTGGTCAAAGTCGGCCACAATCTGATTGATGAAATTGGTGTGATAAAACCCCGCCGTGAAAGTAGCCGCCCGGGTTGCCAGCGAAAAGCCTTTGGTGAAGTTCAGACCGAAGTTCCAGGCAGCTTCCGGGTCTAAGCCGTAGGGTTTGTCGTCGGATTCGCTGTGCAACACAACGGCGCGATTGGAGGCCCAAACGCCTATGTTTTCAGCCCATACGCTGGCCGTGCGTTGGCCGCGTGCTGCCGACAAACGGATAACGGTGAGGTCATCGGGATTATAGGCAATGTGCAGGCGCGGGGTGAAAAACAGACCGTAATTGTTGTGATGATCGGCGCGGATGCCGGCCACGGCCGTGAGCTTTTCAGTGCTGTGATAAGTGTATTCAAAAAATGCGCCGGGGATGCGCTCGTCGCGCTGATAAAAACGGTTGTTGGCGTTTTCCAAAAAATTATCCCACTGAAAACTCGCGCCCGTGCGGTATTGATGGTTGGTATTGCCGATAATGCTTTGATAAATCAGGTTGGCGTAAGCCGATTTTTGATCGCCGTCTAAGTTCCGAATGCCGAAGTTGGCGCGTTGCTCATGGCGCACGCCGGATAGCTGCAATCCAATAGAGGAGTAAGGTTTGCCGGGAAATACCCTACCGATTTTGCCCCAGGCTTCTATGCGCTTGGTGTTCACGTTGGAGGTCCATAGCAGGTCGTTGTGCGAACCGTGGCTGTGGTGCGACCCGCCTTGTCCGGCAATGTCTTCGAGCAGCGCGCCTTTCACGCCGAACTGCGCCTGCCAGCCGTCGCTGCCCTGGTATTTCCAGCGATTGATGGCCACGGCCGCTTTGCTGAGCGGGTTGTCTAAAAAGCCGTCTTTGTTGTGATCCAATTCGGCTTGCTGGCTTTTGCCGTGCAGCAGCAGGCCGGTGCTCCATTTGTCGGAGAGGCGGTGGCTGAAGTTGGCGTTGCCCTCAAAGCGGCCCATTTCGGAGGCGTAGAGGTTAAGGTACAGGCGGTCGGTATCTTCGGGTTTGCGCAGTTCCACATTGATTTGGCCGGCAATGGCCTCAAACCCATTGGCCACCGAACCGGCCCCCATGCTCAATTGAATGCCTTCCATCCAGGGGCCGGCGGTATATGACATGCCGTACAGCGCCGAGAGGCCGCGCACGTCGGGCATGTTTTCGCGGGTGATCTGAATATTGGGACCGGCCAGACCGAGCAGTTGTATCTGCCGCGTACCCGTTACGGCATCGGTGAAGTTCACGTCCACGGAGGGAGTGGTTTCAAAACTCTCCGAGAGATTGCAACAGGCGGCTTTCAGCAGTTCGCGCTCGCTGATGAGTTGTACCTGTATGGGCGCAAAAAACGACACCTCGGTGGCTTTGCGCCGATAGGTGACTTCCACCTCTTTCAGCGTAAGCGTATTCGACAGTACGATGTCTATGTCAAACCCTTCGCGTACTTCCACGGTGTCGGGTTGAAACCCGATGTAGCTGATAACTAGGCGATTGGTACCCGGATGCGGCGCCAGTTCAAAGCGACCTTCCGCATCGGTATGGGTACCTTCGGCGGCGCCGAGCCAATACACGCTCGCTCCGATGAGCGGCGCCGTACTTCCTTTTTTGATCTCCTCCAACACCTGCCCTCCGATGCGCCATGGAGCGGCCGGCGGCGGCGGCGTCTCGCTGCGATCGTACAGACAGCAGTGGTGGAGCTTGGCATATACGTCGTCGGGCGCTTTTTCCTTTTCGGTATCGTGCCCCACCTGCGCGATGCTGTGGTGCAGGCGGGTTTCGTCAAATTTGTCGGGTTGCACCTCCACGGTTAGTATTTTGGTATCCAAATCCCATACCGCCGTTCGCACGCCCGGTACGCGCAGCGCCGCTTTTTGGATGCGGTCTTCGCACATGCCGCAGAGGCCGTTGACCCAAATAGAAACAGTATCCCGGCCGGCGCTTTGGCCGGAAAGGACAGAGGAGGAAAGCAGTATGCTCCAGGCACACAGCCATAATATTTTGAAATACATGATGAAGCTAATTTTGTCATACCGAGTGCTGCCAGATAGTAACTTAGCCGAAAGCTATGTACGACTCGCCTGACAGCGCGAGGTATAGGTTGATCAATTTATACAATATCATTCCATCCGGTCAGACTGCAAGTGCCTGCCGGTGAACCCATCAACCTGCGTTCGGCGGTCGCCAGACGTATTCTGAAAATTCAAAATTGTAACCGGAGTAGTAATTCGGTTTTTCTCGTACTTCCTGCTCTGCTTCCGGATAGGTGCAACAGGAGAAAAAAGCCGTGGCTACATGTGCGCAGCAACTGCAATGGCACAGCGAAGAGCATTGCCCGTGATTTTCTTCAGAATGATCGCCGCAATGACCGGTCGTTTTTTTCTTCTCGGTCGCTGGGGCTTTGCTGCAACAGGTTTTTTCTGTGCCGCAACCGTCGCCCGTTTCCAATGCATAGAGGAATGCCTCCGTGCAAGGGGACAACGCGGCCAGCAGCGCGGCGGAAAAAAGTAATATGAAGGAAAGTTGTTTCATTTCGACGTATAAAGATACACTTTTTAGCGCGAAAGGGTTGTGATGCAGCGCCGGCCTGCATCCTATTTTATTGAATATCAGACTATTGATTATACGTTAATCCATAATTCACGTTAATTTCAAAAAAAAATCAAGTTTTTCTTTTCAAAAACGGGTACCGCCCCTACGCTTCCGCTACCTATTGATGTAAGCGCAAAACAAACAGCGCGAACAGCATTTTCAAAATCACTTTTTTAACACACAAAATTTATTTCAAGCATGAAAAATTTGAATCGTTTTTTCGCCATTTCCGCACTCGCTCTGGTAGCCGTTGTCGGACAATCATTTACCAGCAAGAGCAGCCGGCTTCCGATCATCGTTCCCGCCGGTTTGGAAGTTTCCCTCGAATCCGGTATTGACTTCAACAGCGAGGTTGTTGAGCCGGGCCACACGGTAGATTTCTTTGTGCGCAACAACGTGACCGTCAACAACCACGTCGTCATCAGTGCCGGCTCTACGGCCAGCGGCGAGATCACACGGGTCACTAAAGCCGATCCGAGCTGCCGCAGTTGCGAAAACGGATGCGCCTCTATCCAGATCGTGGTAAAAAGCGTACAAGCGGTGGACGGCTCCAACGTCAAACTCCGCTCTACGCCCATCAACATCAAAGCCTCCCGGCCCGGCGTGCCCGCACAGCTCAACATAGGCCACCGCTTCAGCGCCTATACGCTCTCCAACACCCGTGTAAGCCTGTAACAACTCACAGCTTTCTAAAAAATCATTTAACATCATTAACCACATTCCTTTCATCTTTCAAAAAAATTGTCATCATGAAAAATCGCATTTTCTTCGCAGCACTCTTCGCCGTTCTTTTCGGCCACCTCGCCACCGCAGCTACTGTTTCCCATCCGCTTCCCGCCAACGGGCGCAACGTAGAACTCCTCGCCGGAACCGTTATCTACCTCGAATTAGTGAACAATGTCAACCCGGGCACCACTCAAGTGGGCAACATCATCCAACTCAAAGTGCGCTCCAATGTGTACGCCGATGGAAGGGTAGCCATCCGCTCCAATATGATGGCCCTCGGCAGAGTAACGGAAGTAACCCGCCCCACCGCTACCAGCAGCGGTATCGTGAAAATCGAAGTGCGCGACGTGCAGGCAGTAGATGGACAAATGATCAATCTCAATGCCACTTACCAATATTCGCCGCAAGGCGACCCCGGTATGACGGGCAGCGCAGACATGGGCTTCATCCTCACAGCACACGTCATGGACAACATCACCATCCGGGTCAATTAAACAAAAGGAAAAAACAAACCGAGAGCCGCTCCTGCATAAGGGGCGGTTTTTTTTTTGTGTCATATTTTTTAATACTTCACAAAGCGCCCCGACAAAAACCGCTCGGAGGATAACACCCTCAACCAGTAAACGCCCGGCGGCAGGGCACGTACAGAAATTTGCCCCTCGGAGGCGTACCCCGCCTGTACTTCGATGCCGGCTGAATCGGTGATGATGTATGAAAGCGATTCATCGCCGGAGAGTATTACCCGCAAGGTTTCCTTCACCGGATTGGGATAGATATGAAGACGGGGCGACCAAACCGCGCGAATGGAAACGATGTGGCTGTAATCCGTGGAGCCGCCCCAATCCTCGGTGCGAATGCGATAGTAAAGATGCCCCGTAGAGTAATCCTTGTCTAAGAATCGGTAACCGATCCGGGCGCCATGAGGCGGCACATATCCGACTGCATCAAAATGTACGCCGTCGGCCGAGCGCTCCACCGCAAAGCGCCGGACATCAGATTCGGCGGCGGTGGTCCACTGAAGTAAGATGCCTTCGGGCGTCTCCCTGCCGGTGAACGTATGCATCTCTACCGCCAAAGGTATGTTTGCAAAAAAAGTCGTCAGCCCGGTGCAAGCGCCGGCCCCTCCACTGATGGTTACGGTATGGTTGAGGCGGTTGTAACCGGTAGCTGTTTCCCAAAGACCCGTATTGGACAACTGGATTGCATATTCCATCCGATCACTCAGGCTGAGCAAAGGGTCCGGCAGGCTGAGCAGCAGTTCGTAATCGCCCGCAGGCATATTGGCGGGCACACAAAAAGTTTGGCTAACCGTACTGGACACATCAGGCGACCAGCCCTGCGGGTCGGTATCAATAGGGGCAAACCATTCTTGCTGAGTATCGGCATTGCGCAAAACGTACACGGCAGCACGGGGGTTAAAAGGTTTGGCATTGCCGGTATTAGAAACGGTAAAACTGAGGCTCAAAGCGCCGGCCGGCGTAGTGCTATTGGAATAGACGCCGCTGCTCAATGCGAAACGGTAGCCGAGTTTGTTTTCAATGCTGTTGATGCACGGCAACCAGGAGTTGTTCACTGTATTGTTGTAGTCTGCGTTGAGGTAGGAGTAGCGAAAACGTTTCATTTCCACTTCTGCCATGCCGCCTTCCGACTGACATCGGTGCCAAATCGCATTCGTGGCACAGGTCTCCCCGCCGATGGGCACGTTCAGTGTTGCTTCGGCTTCCAAATAGGGCTTGAGATGCAAGGTGTCGTGGACGCCGAGATCAGTATCCACATAAGTACCGGCATCAAAAAAAGGCGCCAAAAAACAGTCGTTGTGCATCCCGATACGGCCCCCGGTGGCAGCGGCAGTGACGAGGGCAGAAGGGCCATACACGGCTTTTTGTTTGTACCTGGGTGTGCGCAACTGGATGGTACGATGGGGCGGCAGCGCATCGAGCAAGGCATTAACTACATCATTGCGGTCATTGTAGTTGGAGGTATTCAACGTATAGGGAGCACTGCACACATCGCCGAAGTAGTCGGTAGCGCACCATTCCCCCCAGGCGCCGATAAACCCGGCCTGCACGGTGGCGATGACATCGGCGTTGGCCGTGAACAAGGGGCCTAATTGCCCAATATGATTCAGTACAATGTGTTTCGGCGCATCGTTGTAAGGCGGGCTAAAGTCTTGGGTATAAACCATGCGCACGATAAGTTTGACCCCAGCTTGCCGGGCGTCGTCAAAATCATTTTGCATGTTTTGCAGATACGCATTGGAAATAGGCGCATTCAGAAAGTCTTCGAGGTAAAACCCTCTGTAAACCAAGGTGATCGGAACCGTATAATTGCCCGTAAAAGGAGTGTATCCATTGCGCAGGCCGGCCATCCAGGTCGCGTTGAGAGGCGTATAATTATTGGAATGGGTTTCCGAAAAAGCATAAAACCCCCTTTCCGGATTGGGAATGGCTAAATCGTGCGGCGTATAGTTGACCGTTGTCGTTTGCGCTGTGACCCATCCGGCCTGAAACAACAGCAAATAAAGAAGCGGCCCGTGGCGCCGCCTGCTTTTCCTCAGCGTATATGCCATTTTACGGATTGCATTAAATGATTCACTGACTACCGCCCCACAAACGCCCCATACCCCTTCTCCACGCCGACCTTCCCGTTGTCAATCGCTACCCGGCCGCGCAGAATCACCGTTTTGCACTTGCCCTGTACTTTCCAGCCTTCGTAGGCGGAGTAATCCACGTTCATGTGGTGGGTTTTGGCGGAGAGGGCGTGTTGTTCGTTCGGATCGAAGATGACGAGGTCGGCATCCGAGCCGGGGGCAATGCAGCCTTTTTTGGGATACATGCCGAAGATTTGGGCGGCGTTGGCGGAGGTCAGTTCTACATACTTATTGGGACTGATCCTGCCGGTGTGAACGCCTTCCGACCAGAGCAGTTCCATGCGGTGTTCGATGGCGGGGTGGCCGTTGGGGATTTTGGAGAAATCGTCTTTGCCCATCATTTTTTGCTCCCAATTGAAGGGGCAATGATCGGTGCCGACTACCTGCACCAAACCCTGATTGATGCCGGCCCAAAGGGCTTCCTGATCTTTTTTTTGCCGCAGCGGCGGACTCATCACCCACTTGGCGCCGTCGGGATTTTGTTCGTACAGGGAGGCGTCCAAGAGGAGATATTGGATGCAGGTTTCCACCAACACTCGTTGATTGCGCAGGGTGGCGCGGCGCACGGCATCGAGCGCGCCCTGGCAGGTGAGGTGTACGATGTAGGCGCTCACGCCGGTGTAGTGGGCCATATCGGCAAAACGGGCGGAGGCTTCGGCTTCGGTCACTTCCGGCTGCGAGAAGTAGTGATAGAGCGGGGAGAGTTTGCCCTCGGCGCGGTGTTTGGCGATGAGTTTGTCTATCATATCGCCGTTGGTGGCGTGTACGGTCACGAGGCCGCCGTGGCGCTTCACCTCCTGCATGAGGTCCACCATTTGGCCATCGTCAATCATGAGGGCGCCTTTGTAGGCCATGAAGGTTTTGAAAGAGGTAATGCCTTCTTCTTTGATCATTTGCACAATCTCCTTGCGGGTATCGGCATTGAAATCGGTGACGGCGATGTGGAAGGAGTAGTCGCCGTAGCAATTGCCGTCGGAGCGGCCGCGCCAGGCGTCTAAGGCGTGGCGGAGCGATTTGCCTTGTGTTTGCAACACAAAATCAATGACGGTGGTGGTGCCGCCGTGCAGCGCGGCGAGGGTGCCTGTTTCATAGCTGTCGCTCGACCAGGTTCCCATAAAGGGCATTTGCAAATGCACATGCGGATCAATGCCGCCGGGAAAAACGATTTTGCCCGTGGCGTCAATGACCTGATCGGCATTCACGCTCAGGTCTTTGCCGATGGAATGAACGGTTTCTCCTTCGATGTAGAGATCAGCCCGATAGTCTTCGGATGCGGTGAT
Source organism: Saprospiraceae bacterium (assembly GCA_019638385.1). Taxonomy (GTDB): domain Bacteria; phylum Bacteroidota; class Bacteroidia; order Chitinophagales; family Saprospiraceae; genus UBA2329. The sequence continues at coordinate 345,571 of JAHBTW010000003.1, forward strand.
GACGCGGGCATTTTTGATGAGTATTGACATGATGAGCAGTTTAAGATTTGGGGGCATACCGGCTGAGCGCCCAATACACACCGAACGACAGCAAAAAGGTAACAAACCAGGCGTAGGAATACAGGTCCATCCAAAACGCTCCCACTTTTGCTTCGGGTAGCAGATGCACGGTGGCCAGAAATCCCGGCAGCACCGGCAGCAGGCTCAGGGCGAAAGCGATCCAGGCGCGGCCGTTCCAGCCTTTATAGATACCTTTCGGTTTGTAGAGTTCGGCTAAGTTAAGGACGGTTTTGCGCACCACAAAATAATCGCAGATCATAATACCCGCCAGCGCGCCGAGCAGTGCAGAGTACGCAATGAGCCATACGAAGATGTAGCCGTGCGGATCGGCCAGCAACTTCCAGGGGAAAATGAGAATGCCGATGATGCCCGTGATGTAGCCGCCCGTGCGGAAGCTGATTTTGCTGGGCAGGATGTTGGCAAAACTGTTGGCCGGCGCCACCACGTTGGCCGCTATGTTGGTAGAAAGCGTAGCAATGGTGAGGCCGAGCATGGAAATGATGACCACGCCGGGCGAATCGAAACGGGACAGTAGCGCTACCGGGTCCCAGATAGCTTCGCCGAAGATGATGACCGTGGCGCTCGTTACGGCAATGCCGATGAAAGCGTATAGCGACATCGTGCCCGGCAGGCCGATGATCTGACCCCAAACCTGGTCTTTTTGCGACTTGGCGTAGCGGGTGAAATCGGGAATATTGAGCGACAGCGTAGCCCAGAAACCGACCATCGCGGTGAGGTTGGGCCAGAAGATTTTCCAAAAATTCACCTCCGTTTCCACGCCGAGCCGGTGCGATGCGGCCAGTATATCGCTCATCGAACCCACTCGCATCCAGGCCCAGCCGAGCAGGCACAGTCCGATGATCAGCAGAAAAGGCGCCGCCCAGGTTTCCAATTGTTTGATGGATTCGATGCCTCTGTAAATGATGAGCATATTGACGGCCCAAAAAAACAGGAAACACAGGGCCTGCCCTGCATTAAGACCGATAAAATCGCCGAGGTAGGGGCTGTCGGCGAGGCCGGGAAAAACGGCCAGCACCAATTGATAAATGGCTGCTCCGCCGATCCAGGTTTGGATGCCGAACCAACCGCAGGCCACAAGACCGCGCAGCAATCCCGCCAACACAGCGCCGTCCACGCCAAAGTTGAGTCGCAGAAATACCGGCAGCGGGATGCCGTACTTCGTGCCCACATGCGCATTGAGGATCATCGGTACCAGCACAATGGCATTGCCGAGAAAGATGGTAAAAAGCGCCTGCTGCCAGTTCATGCCCTGTTGTATCAGTCCGGCGGCGATCATGTAGGTGGGAATGCATACGGCCATTCCGATCCATATTGAAGCAATATGCCAACGGTTCCAGGTGCGCGCGGCTGCCGGTACGGGCGCGAAATCTTCGCTGTACAGCGGCGAGCCGGAAACGTCTTCGGTGAGTTCTACGATGGTTTCTTTCATGGTCATAAGGCATTTTGATCTTGGCTCTATAGCGTTGGGTTTTAAACCCGACGCCACGGAGCCGTAGAGCAGACAATTTGAAAGCGCTAATTTACATTTTGCGCCGTACTTTCGGCGCTTCAAACCGGCGCCATGAAATTTTCCCCCACCGAGATTCGGCTGTTGCAGTTGGCTGCCCTGCTTTTATTGGCGGGCATGTTGCTGCATTTGGGTACGCAGCCCCTGTATCTGGAGGAGCCGCGCCGTGCCCTGATCGCCATGGAAATGTGGGAACGCGGCAACCCCTGGATTCCCACCGAACTGGGCGAATATTACTACAACAAGCCGCCATTTTTCAATTGGGTACTCATGGGCAGCGCGGCCCTGCTCGGCGGTTTCCACGAGTGGGCCATGCGCTTGCCGACGGTGCTCTCGGTCATCGGATTGGTGTGGGTGATGTATTGCATGGGACGGCGCTATGTGGATGCGGCGTTCGGAGCAGTCAGCGGATTGCTCTTTGCGGCCTGCGGGAGCGTGCTGATATTCTTTTCCCATCTGGGCGAGATAGACCTTTTTTATGCCTTTGTTTCTTTCAGTGCGTTTGCGGCTTTGTATCATTTTTACCGGCAGGGGCAGGATGGGCGGTTGTTTCTGAGCTTTTATGCGCTCCATGCCGTCGGGTTTCTCACCAAAGGTTTACCTTCTTTGCTCTTCATCGGCATTTCGCTTTTGGTCTGGTTTGGGTATAAAAAAGACTGGCGGCGGCTGTTCTCGTGGGCGCATCTGGCGGGCGTTGGGTTGTTTTTGTTAATGGTCGGCGGATATTTGTTTCAATACAGCCGGTATCATAGCTTGTTGCAACTGCTCCCCGAATGGGCCGGGCAGGCCGGCGAGCGAACGATCGCAGCACAGGAATGGTGGCGGCTACCCATCCATTTGGTGCATTACCCGTTGGACAGCCTCAAGGATTTGCTTCCCTTTTCGCTGTTGATTGTATTTCTAATCAGAAAAGACTGGAAAGCGCTGCTGCTGCGCAATGAGTGGGTGGCGTTTTCGGCTATCATTTTCATCGCCAATTTTCCCGTGTATTGGCTTTCGCCGGGGGCCAAGCAGCGCTATTTGTACATGTTGTTCCCGTTGTTGCTCATCGCATTCACCTGGGCCTGGCGCCATGCCGGGGAGCTGAAACCGCTGTACAACAAGGTGTTTCGAATATTGACTGGTTTGTTGCTCGCGGCATTTGCGCTGGGCACGCCGGCGCTGGGCTTTCTGCCCGATCTGGCATTTTTGCCCTACCGGCATGTATTGGCGGCGGTCGCTGCTGTGGCGTTTGGCGCGCTGCTGTGGCTGTTTGGGAAAAAGAAAAGCACCGAACTGATTCTGCTCGTATTGGCCATGGCCGTACTGCGCCTCGTTTTTGACCTCACGGTATTGCCGCAGCGGGCTTACAAAAGCGGCGCTCAGCACGATAAAGCGCTCGCTTACTCCATTGCCCATATCACCGGCGATGCGCCGCTCCACATCTATCGCTACGACCGCATTTCTTTCACCACGGTATATTATCTCAATCGCATTCGGGGCCGTTGTCTTACCCGTTCCTATGAGGAAGCACCCGACGTGTTTTATCTGGCCGAAACCGATTGCGTGGAGCGGCCTTATGTGCGTCTTTTGGAATTTGAATACAACCGGAAGCCGTACATGCTTTTTCGCAAGGGATAACATCCCTCAACCGGCAAATACACGCTCAGGGATGTTATCCCTACAACCCCGGCGCCCTGAAAGTCGCTTGCATTTTTTCAAACGCATCGGGCCATTCCCGCTCGAATGCCTCCGGGAACACAAAGAAATGTGCGATGGCCACGGCCAAGGGGTCTATGTCGGTGAGATTGATGTATTTTTCAATCGCTTCCCGGCCAAAGCCGCTGATGCGCTCCAACACCGGCCAATGCGTTTCATCCACCTGCGGCAGCCGGGTAAACGCATTGCTGCGAACATACACCCGCGCATATTCGTACAAACCGATGTGGAAATACTGATCGGGTTGAAAAAAACCGTGCATCAGGTGTTTCATTGAAAACAACAGCACCCCGTCTTCGTCATACACCTCCGAAATGTGAAAGCGCTCCGGGTATTGCGGCGAAGGGAATGGATGGGGGTATATGACGATGTGTTCGTATTTGGGAAACACCAAAAATTTTTGTCCGAACATGAGTGTCACCGCCGAAGCCGCCACCACCGCTTCCACGTCATTGGGTACGGCTTTTATGCCTTGTGCCTTGAAGTCATTGCCCATGATGAACAGCGACACCCGTTGCCGGAACCGCAATTGTTCCGTCGCGCTGAGCCGGTGATAAAAGCCGGGAGCCTGTTCTACCAACTTCCGAAGACCGGCATCCAAATCGGGTGGATACCGGGTGTACCACCACCAATTGATTTTGGGCGAAAACACATACAAACCTGCCATGGCCACCACGGGCCAGGGAATAAAGCGGGCATACGCGGGGTCCACCCGGAGTGCCAGGTACAAAAATATCGCTGTGACCAGCAAAAAGGGAACGAGGAGCAAACGGGTGAACATAAGCCTGTGGTTTGAACTGCGAAATGTAAGCGGTTTTTTTTACCTTTGCCGCCCTGTAAGGCTTTTTCAAAAAAGATAGCGGAAAAAACATCTCTTTTAAGCGCGTATCAACCGTCCATACCAGAGCTAAAGCCGGAATTAGAATTAGCTGAATTAACAACATGAGCAACATAGTAGCCATCGTAGGCCGGCCCAATGTCGGAAAATCCACTCTTTTCAACCGCCTCATCGGCGAACGCCAGGCCATCATTGACGATCAGCCCGGTATCACCCGCGACCGCCAATACGGCAATTCCTATTGGAACGGCAAAAACTTTACCGTCATAGACACCGGCGGCTTCGTAGAGCATTCCGACGACGTGTTCGAATCGGCCATCCGCTCGCAGGTGAACATCGCTATCGAAGAGGCTTCGGTCATCATATTTATGGTGGATGTCACCACCGGCATTACCGACCTGGACGAGGACGTGGCCAATATGCTGCGCCGCACCAAAAAGCCGGTTTACCTTGTGGTAAATAAAGTGGACAACAATGAGCGCTACATGGAAGCCAATGAGTTTTGGAGCCTCGGCATCGAAAATACCTTTTTCGTGTCGTCTCTCAGCGGCAGCGGCAGCGGCGAACTCTTGGATGCCGTCATGGACCACATCCATGAAGAACCGGAAAAGGAAAACCAGTTGCCCCGCATCGCCATCGTGGGGCAGCCCAACGTGGGCAAAAGCTCCCTCGTCAATGCGCTGCTCGGCGAAGAACGCAACATCGTGACCGAAATAGCCGGCACCACCCGCGACTCCATCCACACCCACTACGCGAAATTCGGCAAAGAATTTCTGCTCGTTGACACCGCCGGCATTCGCAAAAAAGCCAAAGTACACGAAAACGTGGAGTTCTACTCCGTCATGCGCGCCATTCGCGCCATGGAAGAATCGGACGTGTGCATCCTCATGATTGACGCCCAAACCGGCATGGAAATGCAGGACATGAGCATCTTCCGGCTGGCGCAGCGCCGCAACAAAGGCATCGTTTTGTTGGTCAATAAATGGGACCTCGTAGAAAACAAAGAGACCAATACCGCCCGCGATTTTGAAAAAACCATTCACGAACGCATCGCTCCTTTTACCGATGTGCCGATCATCTTTATATCCGCCACTGAAAAAGTGCGCATTTTCAAAGCCGTAGAAGCGGCGCTGGAAGTATATGAAAACCGCAGCCGCAAGATCAAAACCTCCCAGATCAACGAGATCATGTTGGAGGCCATACAACGCCATCCGCCGCCGGCATATCGCGGGCGCCTGATCAAAATCAAATACGTCACACAGTTGCCGCCGGCCTACCCGGCCTTTGCCTTCTTCTGCAACCACCCCAAACACATCCGGGAGCCTTACAAGAACTATCTGGAAAACCAGTTGCGCAAAAATTTCAAGTTCACCGGATCGCCTATTTCCATATTTTTCAGAGAAAAATAATGCTGCCATGCCGTTTTGGAATGCGCCTATAGACGGGCTGATCGTTTTTGAACCCCAGGTGTGGGAAGATGCGCGCGGCTACTTCTTTGAAAGTTACAATCGCCGCACTTTCGCTGAGGCCGGCATCACGGCCGATTTTGTCCAGGACAACCAGGCGCGCTCCTCCTTCGGCGTGCTGCGCGGACTGCATTACCAACGGGCGCCTTTTGCACAGGCCAAATTGGTGCGTGTCACCGAAGGCGAAGTGTTCGATGTGGCCGTGGATATTCGCGAAAACTCCCCCACCTACGGCCAATGGTACGGCCTCCTGCTCAGCGCTGAAAACAAACGCCAACTCTTTATTCCCGGCGGATTTGCCCACGGCTATGTGGTGCTCAGTCCTGCCGCCGAGTTTTGTTATAAATGTGACAACTTCTACTCCAAACCGCACGAGGGCGGCATCCGCTACGACGACCCCACCCTCGGCATTGATTGGCAAATTGATCTGAACAAGGCCATTCTTTCCGAAAAGGATTTGGCTTTGCCGGGGTTCAATTTTTAAGCGCTTGCTGAGTATTCCAACCACGCCATTTTTTATTTAAACACATAGGCACATAGAACTTGGCCTATGTCTTTATGTGCCAAAAACAAAAAAGCCCGGCCATGCAAAAAGCACAGCCGGGCCTGCCATAAACAGGATTAACCAACCCCTGTCAAATCCGAATAAATGCATCATTAGCAGTGTAAGCCAGGGCGCGTTTGCCGGGCTTCAATTTTGCGTTTACGCCGGGGATATCGGCGGCTATTTCCATATACCGGCTATTGACATCAATCATTTGACCGTCAACGGCCGATACGCAGGTTACCTCTATCACAATATATTCGGGGCGGTTGTAGGTAGTCGGCACAACCCTCAAAACGCGGGCATAGGCCGTGGCGCCATGCCTTATCAGGATCGTTTTGTTTTGTCGTACCTCCTCGGCCACCGCAAACTGAACAATATCGCCCATCCTTGCCAGTTCGGAAGAAAGACTGTCGGCTGATTCCAGTACAATCGCCGTACCCGCCGGCAAAACACAGGGGGTGTGTGTGCGGGCCGTTTTTTTGCCGCTTTGCGCTGCCAATAGCATCGGAAACAAAACGAATAATACTGCGAGCGACGGCTTCATGGCGTTCCGGTTGTTGTGCTGCCATTTCGGCGCGGTTAGTACTGAATTTTCACGTCGTCCAGTACGGTCGTCATGATGCCGGTGGCTTTTTTGAGCGTAAGCGGGCATTTGCGGCAAGGGCGTTTGGCCGAGAGCCGGCCGCGCACATTGATGACTTTTCCATCCACCGCTTTTACCGTGCGCACTTCTATTTGAACTTCGTCGAAGCTCGCGCGAATGACTTCCCCCTCCGCCGGCGCATTGGTGACGATGAGCGGGAAATTATTGACGCGCACTTCGTCGCGCACCTTGAAACTGACCACATAGCCCACATCGAGTTCCTCTCCGTTTTCCTCATTCCAGAGTTCTACATAAATGGTCGTACCTCTCGGCAAAATGATGGTGTCGGCTTTAAAAGCAAGGGAAGAGGCGCTGCACAGCAGCAGCAGGAGCATACGAGACATTGAATTTTTCATGGCTGAATGTTTTTGTTCGGTTGGTTAAAATATTCGGATTTTGGTAGGTTGCGCCACATAAGCGCGCAGGATAATATCCTTTTCAATGACGGCCTCCTGTCCTTTCACAAACAAACCGGTGAATACAAAGCCGACGGAGGCGCCCTTTGTTTTTTTGTCCAAAATGGCCAGCCCGGCGACCGTGGTAGCCGCCGATAAGCCGATGGCTGCGCCCTTGCGGGAATGGCCTTTGGCAGTGTGAGGCGTGCCATGCAGGTGTACTATTTGACCGTCTATGGCGCGTACGCTCACGGCCTCTATTTCGAGTGCGCCGGCCCGGCCCAGTATGCCGGCTTTGCGCACCATTCGCACCCGTCCTTCGGCGTAATCTCTGGCGCGAATGACTTCCCGGCCGTTCACCACCACACTGATTTTTACATCCAACTCCACCGTATTGCCTTCCTGCAGCCGGGCCGAACTCGCTTCGCTGTACAGCGTGAGCGATACGGGCGTTCCTGCTTCGAGTACGATGTAGTTTCCCGTCAGTGTGGTATCAGGCTGATAGGCGGTACAGCGCCCTGGAGTAGCGCCGTGGAGAAAGCCGATTGCGAGGAGAAAAATACTTATTTTTTTCATGGTGGATGCATTTGGAAGTAAGTAGCTCAATGGCTGTGCCGGTACCCATTTATCGGGGAATTTTTATTTTCAAGGGTACCGCTCCGGCCTTTTTCCTACTAATGGTTAATTTTGCCATAAATACCAACCTGTACAATGAGAACCTACCTTCAGTGGCTGCTATGGATAGTCTGTGTAAATTTCCTTCCTCTTTCGGCTCAGGTGTTTGACCCCGCGTGGGAGCAAACACTGTATGACCTGCCCAACTTTGCCGTAAATCAGGTCTTTCAAGCCTTTGACGGCAAATTGGCCGTGGTGGGCGAAATGCAAACCGATGACGATGCCAGCAAAGGCGTTTTTTTGCTCATTGACGAGTCCAACGGCAAAATTATTCGCCAAAACTCGGCGCTGGGTATGAAACGATTCAACCGGCTCAACACCGGACTGCAAGCGGAAGACGGCACCTTTTATCTCGCCGGAAGCACCGGCAATGAATTGCAGGATCAGGATGCCTGGCTGCTGCGCATCACCGGCGAAGGACAGGTATTGAAAGACACCCTCATAGCGTCGAGAGGCAATGACGCATTTGAACGAATCGCCCTGTTCAGCGACGGCTCTCTGCTGTTGGCCGGCTACAAAAACAGCCCGGATAATTTGTGGGTGCTCCAATGGCAGCGCGATCGGATTGCGGCGCAAAACAATTACAAAAATGCCCGCATCGGCAAACTTTTAGAATTGGTGATAGATGTCGAAGACGGCGTTGACATCTTCGGGGGAAGCGAGCGGCCGGGAGACATTTGGCGCATCCGGTTCGACCGGAAACTGGCCCGCACAGAGGAGCCTTTTTTTAAAAACATTGCCCGTTCTGAACCCGTTTTCGCCGATTTTATCTCCGCCAACAGCCTGTATGTATTTGGCAATTCCTGGCGCGGAAGCAACGATGACGACCTCTGGTTTTGCTATGTCAATACGGCCACCGGCGATGTGTCGGAAAAAATTATCGGCAGTCGAAACCCCGAATTTGTTCGGGCCGCTGTCCGCATTGCTCCGGGCCGCTACCTGCTCTCCATGAGCGCGCTCGGCAGGGAGGCAGGCGCTTACTCCGGCGAGTTGTTCAACCACTTGGTGGTGTTCGATACGCGGCAACAACAAATTGTGGATACGATTGCCCTCATCGGAAGCGAACGCAAAACGATGGTGACGCTCCTGCGGCAAGGTCTGCGCCGGACCACCTGGGTCGTGGCGGATGTGGCGGCGGGGCAGAATCGGTTCTATACGCGGATCATCTGCCGCAAACCCACGCAGGTACTCGCCAGGGCCAAAGCCATGTATGCCGTAAAATGCTCCCAGCCCGAACTGCGCGACGAAGACGGCGACGGGCGACTCGCTCCCGGCGAGCGCGGCGCCATTGTGTTTTTTGCTGAAAATACCGGTGATGCCGACATTGAAGAAGCAGAACTGACGGTGAGGGGCATTCCGCCGGTGATGCCCGGACTGGAATTAGTGTATGAAACGCTGTTTGTGAGCAGTTTGCCGAAAGGCGAAAAACGCCGGCTCTCCGTGCCGGTTGCCGCCGCCGCCAACCTTGCCGCCGGTACCTCTGTATTCGAAATATCGCTCAAAGTAAAGGGCAATACCCTGGCCAAGTTCAATGCTCCGGTGCTGAGCGTCAAAAGTATAGACTCCGGATCGGCCGTGCGCGCTATTGATTACAAAACGCCGCAACACACCACCGGCAGCCGCAGCGCCCGCAGCCCCAACGACAAAATAGCCGCCACGGGCAAAGTGTATGCCGATCGCATCATTCCGCAGGAAAACTTCCGCACATATGTGAACGGGCATTTGGTGGTGGATGCCAAAAACGAGTTCACCCAATTTGAAGTGCACGAGGAAAACGGCCTGTATGTACACCTGTTCACCACCGTGCTATCGCTCCATGAAGGCGACAACACCGCCGAACTGCGCGTAATGGCTGACGGCGTGGAAACCAAATCTGATCCGATCTTCATCCGATTTGTGCCGCGCAAACCCAACTTGCACATCATCGCCATAGCGCCGCCGTACAAAGACCTGAAATACAACCGCAAAGATGCCGACGACCTCATCGCCGCATTGGAGCAACAGAAAGAAAAAGGCATTTATGATGAAATCACCGTGACGCGCCTCAACACGGAAATCACCGCCAACCGCACCCAAATACAACTGGCCTTCAAACGCTTGGTGCAACAAGCAACCGCCGCCACCGAAGACCGCGCCATTTTTGAAAAAGACATCATCCTCGTGTTCATCTCCTCGCACGGAACGGTGCTCAATCGCCGCTTCAAAATCGTACCCGGCGATTACGACGGCGACTTCCCCGAAGAGACGACCGTGGACTATCGAGCAGACATTCTGGAGCAGTTGGAAAAAATTCGCTGCAAGAAGATCGTGCTCATTGATGCCTGCCACAGCGGCGGCGCCCGCTCGCGGGCCATACCCGGCGAAATTGACCTGAACAAAGCCTTGGAGGAACTCAGCCGCATTGCCGAAGGCGTCACTACCATCAGCTCCAGTCAGGAAAACGAACTCTCTTACGAAGAACCGGCCTGGGAAAACGGCGCTTTCACCCAAGCCCTGCTCGACGCTTTGGCCAATAAACCCATAGCCCTGCCGGGCAAAGACAAACCCTTCTACCCGGATGCGAACGAAGACCTCTTCCTCTCCATCGAGGAGCTATACCAATACGTGCGTCTGCGCGTACCCGGCCTCATTCAGGAAGTTTTCCAAAAAAATGCCGACCTGATGAAACAAAACCCGACACTGATCCGCAACGACCTGGGGAAAGAAACGAAGGTGTTTGTGGTGGAGTGAGTTGTATCTGTTGAATCTAAAAACCTGTATTCGGATGAACACCCTAAAGTTTCAAATTCACTATCGAATCTTACCGCTGCTCGTTGTAGCCATTTTCTGCTCTTGGAAAGCTACCAGAGTACTCGGTCAGTGTCCTCCTCTGGGAACCACTTCTATACAGGTTGTCAATACCAATGATTCCGGGGCGGGTTCGCTCAGACAGGCCATTATATGTGCCAATTTAAGCACCTCTTTAGACCTGATCACTTTCAACATCCCAGGAGCCGGGCCTCATATTATTACGCCACTGACAGTACTCCCCCCAATTACAGATGATGGCGTTACCATTTCGGTTTTACAAGGGGGAGCGGCGCTGGGCGCCATTCGCTTGTCAGGCAGTGCTTTAAGCGGCATCATTTCGGGTGTGGAATTCAATGGAGTTACAGGCGGCACATTAGAAGGTCTGGTAGTAACCGGATTTCCGGATGACGGTGTGAAAGTGGTAGACTGTTCCAATGTAAACATTCTCCAAAACGTCATTTCGGGCAATGGCGGCGGCGGAGACCCTGGAGAAGGGGTTTTAGTCTCCAATTCCAATTTCATTCAAATATCTGAAAACAGAATTGGCACCGATCTCACAGGAACCATCGCCAATCCCAATACCAGCGACGGCATTGACGTATATAGCAGCTTCGATATCTTCATCACTCGGAATGTACTCTCCGGCAATGCAGCCGCAGGTGGAAGGGTGTTTGATTCTGGCTCTATCATTTTTTCAGGAAACAGAATCGGCGTTGATGCGAGTGCTTCCTTCTCGCTGGGGAATGGTGCGCAAGGTGTAGAAGTGATCAATTCATTCGTTATCATTGACGTTACCGGTCCTGACCCGGAAGACATAAATATTATAGGCAATAACAATTTCGACGGTGTATTGGCGCAAGGAAGCAGCGCCTACCTCATTGTTGCTTTTTCAATTATTGGAACCGGATTAAATGGAACGGAGGATTTTGCAAACAACGGGTTCGCTGTCCGCTTCGATAACGGCGCCTCCGGCGAGGTGTTTCAAAACAAAATTGCCTACAATTTTAGTGGCGGGGTGCAAGTGGCCGGTACTTCAACCGGTATCAGTATTCGACAAAACGAAATGTATTGTATCAATAGCAGCGGCATAAACTTAGTGGGGGGGGCTAACGGCGGTATTACAGCTCCTCTAATCACTACCTCCACTACCTCCACCATCGCCGGTACATGCATGCCGAACGGATTGGTAGATGTATATAGGGAAGACAATTCAGGTTGTCCCTGGGGTGTCTGTGCAGGTAAGGTTTTGCTGGGTACAGTTACAGCAAATGCCTCCGGTATTTGGTCTTTAAGTGTTTCTTCGAGCACCGGCGCCAGAGTAACGGCCACCGTTACCAGTCCGATTACAAACAGCACTTCCGCTTTCTCATCTTGTGCGACTATAGTTTCTGCCTGCCCTTCTTACACAGCCTCGCTCAGCGGCAGCACTGCCATCTGTCAGGGACAATCTGCCACGCTCACGTTCAACTTCAGCGGAGGTACAGGCCCCTACACCGTAATGTGGACCAACGGCACGCTGTCCAATATCAACAATGGGCATACGGTGTCTGTAAATCCTGGCAGCACCACAATTTATACCATCAGCAGTGTGACAGATGCAAGCGCTTGCCCGGCTACCATCGGTTCGGGCGCCACCGTAACGGTGAACCCCAATACCACCCCCACCTTCACACAAGTATCACCGATTTGTGTGGGCGGCAGTTTTAGCTTGCCGACTACTTCCAACAACGGCATCACGGGCAACTGGTCACCGGCCATCAACAACACAGCCACCACGACCTACACCTTCACGCCTACGGCCGGGCAATGCGCCACCACTGCAATGATGACCGTAACGGTGAGTTCCAATATAGCCCCCACCTTCACACAAGTATCTCCAATCTGTGTGGGCGGCAGTTTCAGCTTGCCGACTACCTCCAACAACGGCATCACAGGAACCTGGTCACCGGCCATCAACAACACAGCCACCACGACCTATACCTTCACACCGAATGGCGGGCAATGCGCCACGACGGCAATGATGACGGTGACGGTGAACCCAAATACGACGCCTACCTTCACACAGGTATCGCCGATCTGTGCAGGCGGCAGCTTCAGCCTGCCGACTACTTCCAACAATGGCATAACAGGAATCTGGTCGCCTGCTATCAACAACACGGTTACTACGACCTATACGTTCACACCGAATGGCGGGCAATGCGCCACCACGGCAATGATGACGGTGACGGTGAACCCAAATACGACGCCTACCTTCACACAGGTATCGCCGATCTGTGCAGGCGGCAGTTTCAGCCTGCCGACTACCTCCAACAACGGCGTCACAGGAGCCTGGTCGCCGGCCATCAACAACATGGCCACCACGACCTATACCTTCACACCGAATGGCGGGCAATGCGCCACGACGGCAATGATGACGGTGACGGTGAACCCAAATACGACGCCTACTTTCACACAGGTATCGCCGATCTGTGCAGGCGGCAGTTTCAGCCTGCCGACGAGTTCCAACAACGGCATCACAGGAACCTGGTCGCCGGCCATCAACAACACAGCCACCACGACCTACACCTTCACACCGAATGGCGGGCAATGCGCCACGAGTGCGATGATGACGGTGACGGTGAATTCATTACCCATAGCCACTGCGCCCGGATTTCCCTTCGAGCGCTGCGACGAAGGCGGCGGCACAGCCACTTTCCCGCTTGCCAATGCGAACGGACTCATCAGCGGCGGGGCGGGCAGCGTCGCTTGGTATCAGGATGCCGCAGGGTTTCAGTCCATCGGGAATCCTTTTGCGTATGTGTCTGCATCGGGCACGGTATATGCCGTAGTGAACAACGGGCAATGCAACTCTAATCCGGTACCGGTAGAGCTACTGGTGCTTCCTGCGCCGGTTTTGGTGTGCGCACAGCAAAGTCCCGTCTCCACGCCCGGCGCTTCCGACGGCTCCGCAACGGTGCAGATTTCGGGCGGCACGCCGGGCTATACCATTGCATGGAGCGGCGCGGCGAGCGGTTCGCAAAATCAGCCGACAGCCGGAACAGCAACCATAACGGGCTTGCCGGCAGGTAATTACAGCGTAACGGTGACGGATGGGAACACTTGTACTCAGAGCTGTTTTTTCACAATCAACGCCCCAAACTGCAATCTCACTGCCAATGCAACGGGTACGAATCCCGGCTGCCACAGCGCCGCCACGGGTAGCATCGCGCTAACCGTATCGGGCGGCACAGGTATGCTCACTTATGATTGGAATGACAATACATTGGACGGCACGCAAAATCCGACCGGACTGAGCGCCGGTGCTTATAGCGTCACCGTCACCGACGGGGCGGGCTGCACGGCTACGGCTTCTGCAACCTTGACAAATCCGGCAGCACTGGTTTTGGTGTGCGCACAGCAAAGTCCCGCCTCCACACCCGGCGCTTCCGACGGGGCTGCTACGGTGCAGATTTCGGGCGGTATGCCTGGCTATACCATCGCCTGGAGCGGCGCGGCAAGCGGCTCGCAAAATCAGGCAGCAGCCGGAACAGCGACGATAACAGATTTGATAGCAGGCAATTACAATGTGACGGTGACGGATGGGAATGGGTGCGTGCAGCAGTGCAGCTTTATCATCTCTACTTCTTCATCAGGAATATTCCAACTCACGATCGGCAGCGCCAATAATGTAAGCCAGGGGCAGCAGGTGTGTCTGGACGTGACGACGAGCAATTTTACAGATATTGTCGGGATGCAGTTTTCAATCAATTATAATCCTGCATTATTGCAGTTGGTCTCTGTAGGCAATCTGGGCTTGCCGGATCTCACACTTGCTAACAACTTCGGTCTTCCCATACCGGGAGGCTTCGGAGGGTTGCACCCACCCGGTATAATTACCTTTGCATGGACAGATCCTTCGATCAGCGGTGTAACCCTGCCGGATGGAACGACAATCTTCCAATTGTGCTTCAACGTCATCGGCAGTACAGATGCGACAGTATCTTTCAGCGATACACCGACCCTTATGGAAGTCGTATACGCCGACTTTACTATTGAGCGGCCCTTCAACAGCGTACCGGGTACGGTGAGCTTCAACGCGCCGACGGGCTTCACGCTGACAATCGGCAGCGCCGACAACGTGAGCCAAGGGCAGCAGGTGTGCCTGAACGTGACAGCGCAGAATTTCACTAATATCGTCGCGATGCAATTCACGATCAATTACAATCCGGCGATGTTGGAATTTGTATCGGTGGGTAATTTCAACTTACAGGGTCTTGCGGCGAGCAATTTTGGGTTTCCCGGCGGTACCAATTCGGGCGTCATCGGGTTTTCATGGGCGGACCCCGATCTGGGCGGCGAAACACTGGCTAACGGCGCGACGGTATTCCAATTATGCTTCACCGCATTGGTAGGAACCGGCTCCACACAAGTGACCTTCGGCAATACTCCTACGCCGATAGAGATTGTTAACGCCGCTCAACAAAGCGTACCCTTCAACAGCGTACCGGGTACGGTGACATTTGGCCCTGTCTCCTGTACTCACCCCGACTACGCCGCTCTCATGGCCCTCTACAACAGCACCAACGGCCCCGGCTGGACCAACAACACCGGCTGGGCGGAAGGCGCGGTGGGTACGAGTTGTGATCCGTGTAATTTTAACGGAGAACCTTGGTATGGCATACAGTGTAGCAACAACGGACGTGTGGTGGAACTTAATCTTTCCTCCAATCAATTAAACGGGACACTACCCGCGGTTTTAGAGGCCTTAGATAGTTTGGTGGTACTCTATCTTTCTTACAACCAACTGAGTGGCTCAATTCCTGCGACCATGGGAAATCTGGAGAACTTGGAACGTTTGGGGCTTGCTGACAACCAGCTAAGCGGTGCGATTCCACCTGAACTGGGGAATTTGCAACGCTTAATAGACTTATACCTCATCAGCAATCAACTGAGCGGAGCAATACCGGTTGAATTACAAAATTTGATCAATCTGGAGCAACTACATTTATCTGATAATCAATTGACCGGAGTAATTCCGCCAGATTTGGGTAACCTCAGTAGCCTCAATCGGCTTGGCTTGATGCAAAATCAATTATCGGGTTCTATTCCGCCGGAGCTGGGGAATTTGTCTCAATTGGAATGGCTCGGCCTAAACGACAACCAACTGACCGGTGTAATTCCACCTGAACTTGGTATGATGATGAGTTTGACAGAGTTGACGCTCAGTGATAATCAATTGACGGGGTCTATTCCAGCGGAGTTGGGAAACACAACCAACCTGATTGCGCTATGGCTTCACAATAATCAGTTAAGCGGTCAGATTCCTGTAACGTTAGGAAATCTCGTCAATCTCGCCTATTTGTATGTTCAAAACAATCAATTGCAAGGCTGTTTTTCTCAAGAACTAAGTCCGTTTTGTAATTTGGGCTTTAGTGCAAATTTTTTCGTGCCCGGCTATAACTTCACCAACAACCCCGGCCTCCCCTGGAGCGGCGATTTTGAACGATTCTGCGCCGGCGAAGACCAAATCGGTGCAAGCTGCGATGATGGCAATCCCTTAACTACCAATGATGTGATACAGACAGATTGCACTTGCAGCGGCGCCTTGTCAACTTCCTGCCCCTCCGATTCCCTCGCCCTCGTGGCCCTCTACAACGCTGCCAACGGCCCCGGCTGGACCAACCGCAATAACTGGCTCGTGCCGGGGCAGCCGATCAGTACTTGGTATGGTGTGTTGGTGAATGCTCAGGGCTGTGTAGATACGCTTCTGCTGCCCGGCAACAACCTGTCAGGCGCCTTGCCGGCGGAATTGGGTACGCTGTCTGGTCTCCGGGTACTCAATTTGTCGGACAATCAGTTGGGCGGCAGCATTCCTGCCTCCGTAGGCAATTTGAGTGCGTTGGAAATCCTTTTTCTGAACAACAACAACATAGGCGGCAATATCCCCGCTTCGCTGGGAGGGCTGAGCAACCTGCGCGAACTGTGGTTGTATGAGAATGCATTGAGCGGCGCCATTCCCGCCGAGCTGGGCAATCTTCAAAATCTGGTATTGTTGTCGCTCGCATCCAACGATCTTACGGGCAGTATGCCGGCTTCTCTCGGCAATTTGTCGCAGTTGCAGGGATTGTGGCTGTACGAAAACCAATTGAGCGGCAGCATCCCGCCGGAATTGGGCAATTTGGCTCAACTTAGAGAACTGTCATTATCTATCAATCAGTTGAGCGGCAATATTCCCGCATCACTGGGCAACCTCGGCCTGTTGACGCATTTCTGGTGTTCGTTCAATAATCTCACGGGTTCCATCCCGGCTGTTCTGGGTGATTTATCGCAATTGACTACGCTCGAACTTTCCTTCAACCAACTTACCGGTAGCATTCCCGCCTCTTTGGGCAACCTGTCCAATCTCACGCATTTCTACCTGAACAACAACCAGTTGCAGGGTTGTTTTCCGGCGGAGTTGTCGGTTCACTGTAGTCTGGGGCTGAGCAATGATCTGCTGCTTCCCGGCTATAATTTGACAGGAAACACAGACCTGCCAGGCGGCGGTGATTTTACGGCGTTTTGCAACAACAACAGTGGCGCCTGCGCCCCCACGAACCCCGAGGCTTTCATCACTACCTGGAAAACCGACAATCCCGGTACTTCAGCTAACAACCAGATCACCATCCCCGGCACCGGCACGGGCTACCTCATCGAATGGGAAGAGGTGGGCAACCCCGCCAACAACGGCACGGCCATCGGCAACAACACGACCACCGTCACCTTCCCTGCGCCGGGGACGTACCGGGTGAGCATTAGTGGGGGTTTTACGCGGATACTGTTTAATAATGGAGGCGATCGCCAAAAATTACTGACCATTGAGCAGTGGGGTAATATTGCATGGAGCAGCATGGAAAGGGCCTTTTCTGGCTGTTCTAATTTGACATACAATGCTACGGATGCACCGAATTTATCTGGTGTGCTAAGCATGAGTGAAATGTTCAGAGGCTGTACCTTGTTTAACGGTGCTATCGGAAACTGGAATACGGCGACGGTAACGGATATGTCGTTTATGTTTTCACAAGCCCACTCCTTCAACCAATCCATAGGTAACTGGAATACGGGGGCAGTGACGAATATGCAATCAATGTTTTCTTGGGCCATTTCCTTCAGCCAGCCCATCGGAAACTGGAATACGTCTGCGGTGACGAATATGCAATATATGTTCGATGGAGCCAACTCCTTCAACCAGCCCATTGGGGACTGGAATACGTCAGCAGTGTCAAATATGCGTTACATGTTTAGAAACGCCAGTTCTTTCAACCAGCCCATCGGAAACTGGAACACGTCAGCGGTGACAAATATGAGTTGGATGTTTCAGAGTGCCAGTTCCTTTGACCAGCCCATTGGTAATTGGAATACGTCGGCGGTGACGGACATGAGGGCGATGTTTTCCGTAGCTAGTTCCTTCAACCAGCCTATCGGCGGTTGGAATACAGCGTCGGTGACAGAGATATACGCAATGTTTGAGCTTGCCAGTTCCTTCAATCAGCCCATTGGAGACTGGAATACAGCGGCAGTGACGAGTATGTCGGGTATGTTTAGAGAGGCCGTTTCCTTTAACCAGCCTTTAGGCAATTGGAATACAGCGGAAGTGACGAGTATGTCGGGTATGTTCAACAACTCCGGCCTCGACTGCGCCAATTACGACGCCACCCTCACCGGCTGGGCCGCCAACCCCAACACGCCGGATGGTCTTACGCTGGGTGCGGCGGGGCTACAGTACGGGGCACAAGCGGCTCACGACAGCCTCGTCAATCTCAAAGGCTGGACGATCATGGGAGATGTATATGATCCCGGCTGCGTGCCTTGCTCATCCTTCACTGCCTCCCTCAGCGGCAGCACCGCCATCTGTCAGGGGCAATCTGCCACGCTCACGTTCAATTTCAGCGGTGGCGCAGGGCCTTACAACGTTGTTTGGAGCAACGGCACGCTCTCCAATATCAACAACGGGCATACAGTGTCGGTATCACCTACGAGTACTACCACCTATTCCATCAGCAGTGTAACCGATGCGGGGGGCTGCCCGGCCACCATTGTGGGCAATGCTGCCATCACGGTAAATCCGCTGCCCACGCTCGGCATTGCCAATACCACGCCCGCCAATTGCAACCAGCCTACCGGCAGCATCACGCTCAACGTATCCGGCGCGACCGGCACGCCGACTTATATGTGGAGCAACGGCGCAATGACTCAAAACCTGAGCAATGTAGCGGCAGGCAGCTACTCCGTCACCGTCACGAGCGGGAACGGCTGCACGGCCACGGCTTCGGCCAATGTGCCGGGCACGAATGCGCCCACGGTCGGCATCGCCAACACCGCTCCCGCCAACTGCAACCAAGCTACCGGCAGCGTCACACTCAACGTTTCCGGCACGACCGGCACGCCGACTTACCTCTGGAGCAACGGCGCAATGACTCAAAACCTGAGCAATGTAGCGGCAGGCAGCTACTCCGTCACCGTCACGAGCGGGAACGGCTGTACGGCCACGGCTTCGGCCAATGTGCCGGGCACGAATGCGCCCACGGTCGGCATTGCCAACACCGCTCCCGCCAACTGCAATCAGCCGACAGGCAGCGTCACGCTCAACGTTTCCGGCACGACCGGCACTCCGACTTACCTCTGGAGTAACGGCGCGATGACACAAAACCTGAGCAATGTGGCGGCGGGCAGCTACTCCGTCACCGTCACGAGCGGGAACGGCTGCACGGCCACGGCTACGGCGACCGTGCCGGGCACGAACGCTCCCACGGTCGGCATCGCCAATACCACGCCCGCCAATTGCAACCAGCCCACCGGCAGCGTCACGCTCAACGTTTCCGGCACGACCGGCTCGCCGACTTACCTGTGGAGCAACGGCGCGATGACTCAAAACCTGAGCAATGTAGCGGCAGGCAGCTACTCCGTCACCGTCACGAGCGGGAACGGCTGCACGGCCACGGCTTCGGCCAATGTGCCGGGCACAAACGCTCCCACCGTCGGCATTGCCAACACCGCTCCCGCCAACTGCAATCAGCCGACAGGCAGCGTCACGCTCAACGTTTCCGGCGCTACCGGCACACCCACCTACCTGTGGAGCAACGGCGCAATGACCCAAAACCTGAGCAATGTAGCAGCGGGCAGCTATTCCGTCACCGTCACGAGCGGGAACGGCTGCACGGCCACCGCTTCGGCGATGGTGTCGGGAACAAACGCGCCCACCGTCGGCATTGCCAACACCGCGCCTGCCAATTGCAACCAGCCCACCGGCAGCGTCACGCTCAGCGTTTCCGGCGCGACCGGTACACCCACCTACCTGTGGAGCAACGGCGCAACGGCGCAAAACCTGAGCAATGTGGCAGCGGGCAGCTATTCCGTCACCGTCACGAGCGGGAACGGCTGTATGGCCACCGCTTCGGCTACGGTGCCAGGCACGAATGCGCCCACGGTGAGTATTGCGGGCATTACGCCTGTGATTTGCAGCCAATCCAACGGCGCAGTCAATATCAGTGTGGCGGGCGCGGTCGGCACGCCTTCGTATCAGTGGAGCAACGGCGCATCTACCCCCAACCTCACGGGCGTGCCCATCGGCAGCTATACGGTGACGGTGACGAGCGGGAACGGCTGTACGGCCACCGCTACGGCCAATGTGACGGGTACCACGGCGCCCGATGTGGCTTTGCTTCAGGTAGTTGCGCCGGGCTGTAACCAATCGAACGGCATCATCGTGTTGAGCGTGACCAATGCCACCGGCACGCCGACCTACCTGTGGAGCAACGGCGCCACCACCCAAAACCTGTTCAACCTTCCGGCGGGATTGTATTCCGTCACAGTAACCAACGGCAACGGTTGCACGGCGACCACCTCCGCCGACCTCAGCGTGGCGGGCGTGCCTACGGTGGCGGTGGCTTCCATTATTCCTGCCAGTTGCGGTTTGGCCAACGGCGCGCTGAGCATTACAGTAGGCGGTACAGTGGGCACGCCGACTTACCTGTGGAGCAACGGCGCTACGACCCAAAACTTGCCAAACGTGCCGGCCGGAACCTACTCCGTAACCGTAACCAATCCCAACGGCTGCTCCGCTTCTGTGTCGGCTATTGTGGGCGGTTCTTCGGCGCCGGCCATCAGTTTTAGTTGCCAACAGCAGACGCCGGTCAGTGCTGTCGGGGCGAGCGACGGGGTGGGGCTGGTTTCCATTCAGGGAGGCACGCCCGGATACAGCATCATGTGGACGGGCGGTTCACTCACTCCGCCCGGCGCCGGCGCTATTCTGTTGGCGAATCTGGCTGCCGGAACCTATCATCTCACCCTGACGGATGCAGCGGGCTGTGTGGATAGCTGCTCTTTCCAGATCAGCAGTGCAGCTGTTCCAACCTGTCTGCCGGGCGATTCTTTAGCCTTGGCGAGTTTGTACAACAATACCGAAGGCCCCGGCTGGACAGACAATACCAACTGGCTCGTGCCCGGTCGCCCGCTCCATACCTGGTACGGCGTGAGTGTGGATGCGCAGGGCTGTGTGACACAGATAAGATTGGACAACAACGACTTGCGCGGCAATTTGCCCAACCTCAACATGAGCCGCCTGCAATTGCTTTCTCTGGCAGACAATGCATTGGAAGGCGCCGTTCCCGCATTCAACACGCCCGAATTGCGTCGCTTGAACTTGCGCAACAATCGCTTGAAAAACATCAGTGGGCTGAGCCAACTCAATGCCTGGAACCCGGTAGTGGGCGGCGTAGGCTACCCGGATGTGATTCGGCTGGACGGCAACGCATTCACTTTCGAAGACCTGCTGCCCGACCTCGACCTGCTCGACTTTTGGGCCGACCGGGCCAGGTATGCCCCGCAGGATTCTATTTTTTCAGACACGCTGATTACCGGCGCGGCAGGCGCCACGCTGACCATTGATCTCGGCATTGATGCCGGCGTGCCGGATAATGTATATACCTGGCGGAAAGACGGGGACCTTTACAACACGTTCAATAACAATAAATTGGTGTTGACTGATCTCGCCCCGGAGGATGCCGGTGTCTATCACGCGCATGTCACACATCCCGATCTGCCTGAATTGACGTTGTACACCCGCCGCATTCTGGTGGAGGTACAGCCCGAAGCAGGTCGCGTATTCAACGGGCTTACGCCGGATGATCCCAATGGGGAGAACTGCTGCTTAGTGTTGGAAAATCTTCACGAATTTCCGGAGGCGGAGCTGCGGGTTTACAACCGCTGGAACGAATTGGTCTTTCGCCGGCAGCCGTACGACAACCTTTGGTCGGGGACCGATCAGGGCGGATCGCCGCTGCCGATGGGTACTTACTATTATGTGTTGCTACCCAATGCAGAAGGGCAAAAACCCCTTCGCGGATTTATTTTACTTATACGCTAACAACACCCTGTGCCATGAGAAACAAAGGCATTCCGCTGCTCCTCCTCTTTGCTGCGCTTACGGCAGGCTTCTCTGCCGCGCTCGCCCAACAAGGGCCGCAAATCACGCTCTACCGGCACAACTGGGCACTGCTCAATCCGGCGGCATTTCCGCGCAATTACTTTGAAGATCAAGAACTTCTGCATCATTTCAGTGCGGCCTCCCGCGCACAAACCATTTTTATTGAGGGTTTTCCACAGCATCACAATGTGCGGTTCGAGTACATCCCCGATCTGGAAAGCTACTCAGATGTGAAATTGGGGTTCTTTGTTTCATCCGACAAAGCCGGCGCATTGGGAGAGAACCGGATACAGGGCAATTTTGCTTATTCTTTTGCATTAGATCGCAAGCATCAGTTATCTATAGGCGGTACGCTAAGCTGGACCAATCAACGGGTGAACATCAACAAGGTCAATTGGCAAACAACGCCTAATGTGCCGTTAGACATCAACTCCAGGTCGTACCTCGACCTGAATATCGGCATTTTTTATTACCAAAGATCGCGTTCGGGCAGCGGCATAAGGCGTTACGCCGGCAAATTTCGCACCTTCGACAATCAGCCTCCTTTTTACGCCGGGATTTCGACCATACAGTTGGTGAGTCGCAGCCTTTCTTCGGTCGGGGGCAATGCCTTTGTCACGCCTTTTCAGCCGCATTACTATGCCGTGGTGGGCGGGGTGGTAAAAGGATTTGAACCATCGGTCTGGATTCGCTACTTGCCTGGACTGGAATACCATACCTGGGGGTTCAGCAATCCGCTCAGTGTGGACTTCAACGTGCGCCGCATGATCCGGCAGTTGTGGATCGGCGCCGGGCTGAGTACCAACGCCACGGCCAACGCAGAATTTGGTTGCAATTTATGGCTGAGCGACGGTACCAACGGCATCGGCAATCTGCTTCAGTTGGGCTTTGCGATGGGCAATCTGGGCATCAGCCCGCGCGCTATCGGCGGCGGACCGAATTTAGAACTGTCGGTCGGGTTTAATTTTTGATTTATACCTTGCGCTGTCAGGTTTTCCTGATTTCACAGCGCGGCTGGATAGCAGCGCTCGGTATGACAAAATTGGCTTCGCACCTGAGGGGGCGAGGTATAAAAAATACCCAATCACACCGGCACAAATCAGGAGGAGCAGAATGATCCACGCGTCCGGCAGGCGCGCTGCTATGGCGTCGGTATTGCCGTGCAGCACAAAGCCCGACCAGTAATAAGGGTGCGCGCCGAGGTGATCGTTTTGCGCTATGAAGTCAATTTTAGCGCGTTGCAAGGCGCGGTCTTTGCGCCCGCCGGCTTTCAGGTGTCGGTAGAACGCCGGCATGAGATCGGCGGTGAAACGGTCGTCCACATTCCACAGCGAGGCCAGTACGCTTCGGCTGCCGGCAGCCGTCATTGCGCGCGCCATGCTGAGAATGCCTTCCCCTTTGAAAAAAGGCCCTTTGGCGGTTTGACAGGCACTCAGGACGGTCATTTCAGCGCAAAGCGACAGGGAGGCCAATTCCGAAACAAAAAGCACATCCGGCGCCGGGCCTTCCGCAGCAGAAAATGCAAGGAAGGAGTAATCGGGAAAGGCATTGTTGACCACCCCGTGTGCCGAAACATGTAAAAGGCTGTGGTGTGGGGCATTTTTCAAAAAATTATCTACCGTGGCAGATTTCCCGTTGAGCAGTTCGCCCTTCGGCCACTGCGCTTTCACCTGGCCCGCTTCTTCTTCATTAAACACCAAAGGCGACAGCCCTGCGGAATGGCCGGCATAATCAGGCGCTACGGCCAGCAAACGGGCGCGGACCGGTCGGCAACGCAGGTCGGGCAGCAGGGCCGAAACCCGATAGCTCAGGGCATGTTGCTGGATGAGATAGGGATAGCTTTTGTACAAATCTCCCTGCGGGGGCGCTCCGGTGAGCAATGCTTCAAAAGGGATATAGGCTAAAATGCCGTCGGGAACGACAACCAAATCGGCGTCGGACGGCAATTGCAGCGGGGCCACGAGGCTGCGATACAACCAATGGGCTTCCTTCGCGAAATCCCGGTCGCCGGCATTAAAATCGGGGCGGGTGCTTATTTTGCGGTAGAACAGTTCCAGGTTTGTATCCAATTCTGCCGTCAGTGGAATGGCGAAGGCTTCCAAATGTTTTTTATTGATTACAAACACCAACAAGTTGTCTATTCCAAAACTGTAATGCAGCAGTATCGCTCTCTTTTTCAGGCTGCGCTGTACGGAGTGGAGCAGGTCTGATTCCGGCATGGACGGTTCGGATGAGGGTGTTGATTCCTGCATTTTTTGCACCCAATGCTCGTAGCGAAGCTTTTCGGCGAGCAGAGCCGAGTCCAATTGTTCTATCAAACGCGTAGGCCACAGGCGATCCTGGGTTTCGTAACCCATGCGCTGTTTTTCCAGGGCAACGATGTGTCCGCGCAGTTGCATTCCTTCGCGGAGATCCTCCGCTGAGCGGTCGGCATGGAAAAGCCGCATCGTTTTTTTCAATTGATGCGCTTTTCCCTGTTCAGCATAAAAAAATGCCGTTTGAAAAAAAGCGGGATCGTACTCGCCCAAGCGGTAATACGCCTCGGCTAAGCCCGCATACAGATCGTGAAAACAAGCTCTGAAAACAGCGCTGTTTTCGCCCTCGCTCAGCGGGTCGGCTATGCGATTGAAGCGCTTTACGGCGATAACATATTCATCAGCCACCACTTTCCATTTGCTTTGCGAGCTGTTTTCAGCCGCGAGCCGGGATAAAACAGCCAAACGCCCGGCCAATGCACTGAGCGTTTCCAACGGGAAGTCCACCTGTTGGCGGAGCACATTAAATCCTACTGTTTTCAGAGCCTGATCGTAGTGTTTCAAAGCCTCTTCCAGGCGATTGAGCCGATGCAGTACCCGGCCTGTTTGAATCAGGAGCAGCGACTTTTCTGCGGCGGGAGCGTCACCGGCTTGATGCAAAGCGCGGAAAAGCTCGCGGAGTGCAGCCTCCGGGCGACCGGCGGCCAGGTATGCTTCGCCCATTTTGCTCCACACTTTGGAAAGATGCCGCCGGCGATCGCTGCCGGTTGGAAAAGCGGCAACGGATTTTTCAAAATAATAAAGTGCCGAAGTGGTCTCCTGCCGGTCTAAAAAACAATTGCCGAGATTGAAGTAGAACCCGGCTACGCTGCGGGATTCGGGCGCCACACCCTGCATCGTATTGACAGCCTCTTCGAGCAGCAATATAGCCGTTTCGTGATTGCCAAGGTACCTCATACAGATCGCGTAGAGGTTGAGAATGTCGGCCCGGAAGGCCGGGTTATGTTCCCCGGCAACACTCAGCGCCTTCCGAAACCAGGCTGCGGCCGGCGCAAAATCGCCGCGGTCCATACTGTTGCCACCGATGCTATAATAGCAGGCAGCCAACTCTTCCGCGCCGATATGCGGCAGATCGGCCGCCATATCGAGCGCTTTTTGGTAATGTTGCCGGGCTTGCTCCAAATCACCGCTGCGACTATACACATTGCCGAGATTTCGGTAAATAATAACCGATGTGGGCGAGGGGCCGTTGGGCGTGATCCCGGCAGCCCGGTGCAGCAGCCGTTCCGCTTGTTGGAGATGGCCGGGGGCAAAGGATTCGAAATATGCATTGGCGGCATTGAGTAAGGCCCCGGAAAGGAGGGGCGATTCGTAACCAAAACAGGCGGTTTGCGCCTCCAGCACACGCCGGTTGTGAAGCAGGGCTTCTTCCCATAGTCCGGCCAACAGGAGTGACTGGCCAAGTCCGTTTTTCGACAAAGTTGCTTCCGGGTCGCAGGGGTCAAGTTTTTTTTGTTGAATGGAAAATGCCTCCCGGAAAGAACGAACGGCGGCGGCGTACTGCCCCAGATCATTGTGACAATTGCCGATATTGATCAGTGAATTGGCGGCTTGCGGGGCATCTGTGCCAAACAATTTCCGTCTCATATTCAGCACCTTGCCGTGAACATGCAGCGCTTCATCCGGCCTGCCGAGCCGGCGCAGGGCGTTGGCGTATAAACTCAGGGCATCGGCGCGATCATTTTCAAGGACTGCCCGTTGGGCAATGGAATCGCTCCATACCAATGCCTGCTCCACATCGCCTGCCCGAAAACGCGCCCAGGCATCATCCAGCGTTTGAGCGGGAAGGGCCGCGAAGGGCCACATACAAAACAGGCAAAATCGGAATAACCAATGAATCACGGCAGATAGGGTGGATGTTGTACAATAACAGGGGTAAGATATTTACTTTTGTCGAAACAAAATGCCGGAGAAAAAATTGTATCCCCAAAAACGGGTACCGACTATTGACTAACGCTACTAAAGGTGGACAGATGAGCAAAGACTTTCCAAGCGATGAGGAATTTATCAAGGCTGTAAAAAGCCGTGACATGACTCAACGGAACCGGGCGCTGAAATCGCTCTACATGGACGAGGTCGTCAACGGTAAAATCATCAGCATGATTTCCGATTACAACAGCAAAGCCGACCCCGACGATGTGTTGCAGGAGGGCGTTATTCTGTTGGATGAAATGATCCGAACAGACAAGTTCAGAGGAGACAGCAAAGTGCGGTCGTTTCTGATCGGCATTTGTAAAAACATCATCCGAAACGACCTTCGCAGCAGCCGCAAAGTGGTGCTGAAAGAAGAGATCGCCGAGCACGACCGCGAAGACGCCGATACGCCGGAAGACCGGATGATGGTAGAGGAGCAATCTGATCTTGAAAAAAAACGGGATCAATTGCTGAAAGAATGCCTGGGCGCATTGACGGAGAATTGCCGCGAAGTACTCGGACTGTACTATTACCAATCGTATAAAATGGCACAAATAGCGGATGAGCGGGGTTTGAAAAATGCACACCAGGCCAAAAAAGCGGTAGACAGGTGTCGGCAACAACTGCGCACATTGATAACGGCCAAACCTGCATTGGCAAACTTTTTAAAACAATGGACATGAAAAAGGATACATTCGATACGATAGAAGACTATTTATTGGAAAACCTGAGCGAAGAAGAGCGAACGGCCTTCGAAGCGCAGTTGCAAACCGATGAAGCACTGGCAGAAGCGGTGGCCCGCCAACGGCTGGAACACCGGGCCATGCAACTCTCTCTCCAGGACGACCTGCGAGCGCAAATGGCCGAATGGAAAAAGGAAAAAACCGGCAAGGCGGCCAATGGCGCCACACAAACCGGCCCACCGCGGGAAGCGAAGCGCATTACGCTGTCATCCCGCCTGACGCGCATCGCTTTGGCCGCTTCTATCCTGTTGGTGGTTGCCATGGTTGCCCGTTGGGCATTTTTCAATCCTTCTTTGTCAAATGAAGAACTCGCAGCCGCTTATTACGAATCTCCTCCGGCCGGAATAGCGCGCGGCACAGAGAGCGGCCCCGATAAAATTGTTTTTGACGAAGCCCTTGCACAGATACAGCGCGGAGCCTATTCAGAAGCCCTGCAGTCATTGAGCAATATATCCGACTCGACCTTGCTCGTGCCGGTGCTTTTTCAAATGATTGATGCGCACTATAAGCTCGGCAATTATCAGCAAGCGGCCGATGCCGCCCGAAATATCCTGAGCATATCGTCCGATCCACTCCTCGAACAGCGGGCAGAGGGCCTTTTATTAATCAACAAATTAGCTGCCGGACAGCGCGATGCGGAGTTTGAGTCGCTGCTGCAAAGGATTGTAAAAGATGAAAATCATGCATGGCACCGAAAAGCAGGCGAGCTGATGAAGCGGTTGTAGTGCGGTCACCCCGCCAAATTTTTAACCATCCTTGCCGTTTGCGCCTGCGAATGCCCGCACTTGTATGATGCTTTCTTGCAGCATATAACGTAAGTTATAATTCTGCCAAAATACCCGATCGGTTTTTGGCCGTTTGCGCCGTTAGGCGTTATATTGCGATGAATTTTAACATCTAACCTAAAAAATTAAATATTATGGCAAAGCAAGTTTCTCTAGGGAATTTGGGCGGCTCTCAAACCGTGTCGGCAGGTGGAAAAAGTACCCCGAGCATAGATTCGCTGCTTCCTCCGGCAATGGCGTATGTGGTGAACTCGACGGATATTAGTTCCTTATTGACGGATAGTGACGCCGAAACAAAGTTCTTGATCGGGCTGAGGATTGAATTTAGAGAGGGAAGCAATTTACTGGCCAAACCTAGAATCAGGAAGGTGTATTTTGATGAAGCAGCCAGTGATCAAGATTCTTTTTTTTTAGTAAGCCCTGATACCATGGAATTGACTGCGCATGTGTACGGACGCCCCGTGATAAAAACGTCAGATGAAAAATTCCAGTTGGATTCTGCTGCAATCATACCCGTCTGGGTTGATGGCCACAAGCCCTATAAAAAGTTGCGATTTTATAAAGATATTGACTTTGTATTCTTTCCGGCGGGGCCGCTGCAACTGCTGACGGAATTTTACGACAAGTTGATTATTTCCGGATACCGGTTTGAAGTGGGAGGGAAGTTGAATCTCGAACCAGACGTTTCTGCTACCTCCGGCGAGGACGATGAAATTTGCTTCTCCCTCAAAATTGAAGGGTATGAAAGAACATCCAAAAGCACCCCTGCCCAAAAGGTGGATGCCACTGCCGGTAGCTATATAGATGCCGTTGGAACAGATGTTTTGTTCGGCCACCCCTGCCCACCTATGTGGCAGCAATTTCTGGGCGTAGCTGCAGCAATTATAGCGAGAAAGGGGACCGGTTTTGATATAAGTAAAATGACCGCCATACGAGCCAGTTGGCTGAATCCAAAAAATTGGCAGACCATACCGTTGCCGACCAATAAATAGTTCCCAGACATAAACGGTGGAATATTGCTTCTGATGCTTGTCTTTTCGGTTCAGGCTTTCTGCATAGCTTATTTCAACAATTCTCTACCTTCGGCTCATGCTTTTTCACAGCGTAGCCCGGAGTATCTGCTCAGTTCATGTCATTCCGTTACTGAGTTGGATTTTGTTGGCGGTGGTAGGCAGTGCCGCCCAGACGCCTGCATGGCAATTTGAACACCTCGGCCAGGAGCAGGGCCTCACGCACAACACGGCCAATTACTTCCTCACGCAGGACAGTCGGGGCTTCGTGTGGGTTGGGTCGCTCAACGGGTTCTACCGCTACGACGGCCTCCGGTTCTGGCACTACCTGATACCCAAGAACCAAGAGGATGCCTACACGCCTGACCAGATCATCCAAAGTGGTTTTTGGGAAGACAGAGTGGGCAATCTTTGGTTTAGCACCTACAACTCTTTGCACTGCCTGCGCCGAGCCGACGGACGCATCCTCAACTTTCGCGCACCCGATGGCGCCGACCGCTCATACCACGTTTTTCATCTCGAAAAAAACACGGGCAGGCTCTGGCTTCGGGCGGGCGATCGGGTATGGACTTTCCTGCCCGAAAGCGGGCGTTGGGCAGCGCAATTTGCCACGCAGGGCATCCGGTTTGCAGTCGGCGCCGACAAAAAAGGCGCTCCGCAATATGTCATCGCCTGCGCCTGGCTCAAAAGTCCGGTGAGCGTACACCGCAAAACCGACAGCGACACCTGGATTTCGGAAAATTATTTATCCCCGGAAATGGAAGTCCGCTCCGCTTTGCTGCACACGGACTCCACCGCATGGCTCTTTGCGCGGCAGGGCCTGCTGGAGTTCAATTTTCGGAGCGGTCAGATACTCGGCCATTGGACGCAAACGCCGGGTGCAGTCCCCCTGAATACCAACGGGGGTGTGTGCTGGGAATCGGGACAAAGTATGATTGTGGGTACCAAAGAAGACGGGCTGTTGATATTCGATACCCGGCGCAGGCAATGGCGCGGCCAACTGCTACCCCAGGCCGGTCGGGCAACTTCTATGCTGAACGCCGCACCCAGAGGCCTGCTCCTGAGCCGGGAAGGCCAACTGTGGATAGGCTACGAAAGCGGCGGCCTGAGCTATTCGTGTTTATCGCAGCAGGGCTTTGAAGAGCTGCTCCCCGAAAACCCAACGCATATCCGAGCCGCTGTGCAGACGCCCGACGGCACTTTGTGGATCGCCTCAGCCGAAGGGCAAGTGTGGGCATACAAAGGTGGAAATGTTATACAAAAGCCCGCTCCTCCACGTTCGCTTGTGCAGTTGGCCAGCGATGATGCCGGTACGCTGTGGGGTTTGTCGCAACAGGGGCTGTACCGGATAAAAAAAGGCGCTTCCGGCTGGGAAGCTTGCTATGAAGTACCTGTCGGCCTTGTGGCAGTTTTTACCGGCATCCCCGGAAGAGTGCTATTGACCACACAGGATGGCATATTTGATGTGCAGGAGCAGGCGGGCCAATTCAGTATGCAGTTTGCACCGGAGTTTGCAGCGCATAAGGGTTTTTATTTCAAAGACTTGCACCTCGCCGGAAGCAGCAGAGTACTCATTCCCTTTGAAAGCAAGAAAATTTGGATCGCAACCGTGGAAGGGCAATCTTTACAAATCACGAGTCGAATGGATGTTGGCGGCGACACTCACGGCATCTGCCTTACGCCAGATGGCGACTCGCTGTGGTTAGCCTCTAACACAGGGCTGCTGCTCTACACCGACGGCCGTCTGCATCGGGTAGTGGACAGCGCCCGCAATCTGGGCGGAGCCGATGTGACGAGCGTTTTTCGCACCTCATCGGGGCATTTGTGGCTGGGTACGTTGCGGGGGCTTTATCGTTACCATCCGGCTACGGGACAACTACACGGCTTTTTCGAGCGCGACGGTCTCTCTGGTGAACAGTTTTCGCACCTGGCGACTTGGCAAAGCAAGGATGGTCGTATCTTTCTCGGTCACCAAAAGGGCATGTTAGCTTTTCATCCCGACTCCATACGGGCAGTAAGTGCCCCGCCCAGTGTACACATAGAGGCGTTGTGGGTGAACAACCTGCCTTTCGAGACGCCGAAAGTGATAGCCGAAACCGATACGCTGTATTTGGGCTACCGCGAAAACACGCTGGCACTGGAGTTGATGGCCATCGGTTTCCATCAAGCCGAGGACAACACTCTGGCATATCGGCTGCGAGGCTACGACGACAACTGGGCCACCGTTGCCAACGGAGGTTTTGCACGCTTCACCAAGATACCACCGGGGCAATACACCCTTGAAGTGCTGCCCAAAAGTGCCAATGGCGAAACCGGGCCGGCACATACGCTGGTCGTGTGGATACGCCCGCCGTTCTGGCAAACCTGGTGGTTTAAAGTCGGTAGCGTACTGGCTATACTTTTGCTAACCGGAGGCTCGGTGGGGCTGTACTACCGGAGGCAACTGCGCCGTCAACGCGCCTTGCTGGAACGCCAGGAAGCCCTGCACGCCGAACGCAACCGCATCGCCAAAGAATTGCACGACGACATGGGTGGGAGCCTCTCGTCTATCCGATTCCTAAGCGAAGACCTTCTGCTGGACGATACCGAAACAGCCCCGCCCGAACTGCAACGCATTTCGCAGTTGGCCGGAAAAGCCCTTGAAAACATGCGCTTGATTATATGGGCGATGGACTCCGACAAAAACACGTTGCAGGACCTGGCCTCACGCCTTCGCTCCATAGCCAATGAGCTGTTGTCGGACAACAAAATTACCGCTGTGTTGGACATTCCGACCACAGGCTTTGAAGCGGTGATACTGGGCGGCGAGCGGCGGCGCAATATTTATCTGATCGCCAAAGAGGCCCTGCACAACGTGCTAAAACACGCGCGGGCAACGGAGGTACGGGTATCGCTGCGCATGGAAGCCGGCCATATCGTTTTGGAAATAGAAGATAACGGGCGCGGCTTGGCGGAGGGCGCCGGACAGTCGGGCGGCTATGGTATGGGCAGTATGCAGGCAAGGGCAAGGGCTATCGGCGGGGAATTGGAACTAATATCGAAGCCGGGTGAGGGGGTAATTGTAAGATTATCGGCTATGCCGTGAGCTGCGCAGTTAGTCCCGGGTTGGAATCCGATGTTGGTGTTTCTCACCAACCCCAAAAAGGCCCGGCGAGTCCGGGGTTCCGGGGTTGGTGTCTCACCAACCCCAAACCAAGCCGGCGTCCTCGCCGGATAATCAAAGACTTTTCAATTTTTCTTCCCACTTTTACGACATTAGCTCCATATAAATCCAACACAAATGCAC
This sequence comes from Saprospiraceae bacterium, assembly GCA_019638385.1. Taxonomy (GTDB): domain Bacteria; phylum Bacteroidota; class Bacteroidia; order Chitinophagales; family Saprospiraceae; genus UBA2329. The sequence goes on from JAHBTW010000003.1 coordinate 377,707, forward strand.
GTCAAATACCCAGAACTCTACTTCACCACCGCTTCCATTCTGGATTGGAAATCCCTCCTGTTCGACGATGTCATGAAAGACATTATCATTAACTCTTTCCGTTTTTTGGTGCGCGAAAAACGCTGTGCCATTTACGCATTTGTCATTATGCCAAACCACATTCATATAGTCTGGAGCATTGAGGAGCCATATTTGCTGTCCCAAGTGCAGGCGGCGTTTACATCGTTTACAGCGCACGCTTTTCAAAAGAAACTGAGGGCAGAGACACCCAATATACTGGAGATGTTTCGAGTGGATAAATCAGACCGGGAGTACCAGTTTTGGCAGAGAGACCCTAAGTCAATTGCTATCGTAAAAGAGCAAATGTTTTACCGCGCAGTCAACTATGTACACCGCAATCCGGTGGCAAAACGCTGGATACTGGCTCCCGCGCCGGAGCTGTATAAATACTCGTCGGGGTATAATATTACACATACAGGATACTGGGATTTTTTGAGCGAGTTTTGGGGATAGGCTGCCGGCCCCGGCGAGGAAGCCGGAAAAGTGCTGCGTGTCGGCCCGACGCCGACACGCAGCATCAGCCCTCCACACACTCATAAACCACTGACACCATGATACGAATAAGCGTAGTAGAAGATCAACCCGACGTATTGAGCAGCCTCGTACGCCGCATAGACCGCACGGAGGGAATGATCTGTGTGAGTCAGTTCAGCAATGCCGAAGACGCGCTGGAACGCATACCCGCACAGCATCCCGATTTGGTGCTGATGGACATTGGCCTGCCCAAAATGGATGGCGTAGAGTGTATGATTCGCATCAAACTGCAAGCCCCGGAGGTGGACTTTCTCATGTTCACCGTATTCGATACGGATGATTATGTATTCGATGCGCTCAAGGCTGGGGCTGTAGGTTACATACTCAAGTCGGAAGGCGCTGGTGGCGTGGTGAAGGCCATTGAGGAGTACCGGCTGGGCGGCGCTCCTATGAGCCGCGAAATAGCCCGCAAAGTGCTGGGTAGTTTTCACATTCACTACCGGCGCAATACCTCCGGCTTTGAAGAACTGACGCCACAGCAATTGCTGATATTGGAACAACTCTCTCAAGGGCTGCTCAACAAAGAAATAGCCGACCGCCTCGGCATTTCGGAAGGCACAGTGAAGCAACACAACTATACTATTTATAAAAAACTTCAGGTCAACAACAGGACGGAGGCCGTGCAGAAGTTCTTGAAAGCGAAGGGATGAAAAGGGCTGTTTTCGACATGCCGACCCCACAACGACCCATGTGCCTTATAACCAAAGTTATATTGTATCCTCCTGTAAGTCCCGGTATTTTTGTGTCAGAATAATAGCAAAAATACACGCCGCTTTTCAATAACATAACGTTATACAGATGACTGATAATCATTTACTTATTACCAAAATTAAATTAAGGGAAGGGGCGACAAGGTGAACATTTGGCTGTAGCGGCCGGGTTCAGTACCTCGTTTTCCGGTCCTGTCTTCTGCAACAGCCTTTGTTTTTTTACCCATTCACTAATTCATTCACTATGAAAATCTCTACAAATCCCTTCTCCCGGTTATGGCTGATGCTCCTGCTCAGCGCACTACCCGGACTGACCCATGCCCTCGACTACTACTGGGTGAACGGCTCCGGCCTCTGGAGCAACTTCGCCAATCACTGGGCCAAAATCCCAAACCCCACCCTGCCCAGCCATTACCACGCCAACGTGCCCACGGCCGATGACGATGTGTACTTCACGGCGAACGCACAGCCGGGGTATATCGGCTATACGCCAGGCGACCCCTACACTCTGACCGTGGACGCGGGCAGCACCGTGCCGAAGTGTCGGAATATGGACTGGACGGGCGTACCCGTCGGGACGGTGTGGGGCGGCAGTGGTAGCCGGATAGATATTTACGGTTCCATGACGCTGGATGCCAACATGAGCATTACTTATTCCGGGTATATTCAGATGAATTCGCTTTCCGGCAACATGAAATCGATTGTATCCAATGGCGTTCATTTCCCGGTGGAGGTCATTTTTGCCGGAAATGCCGGAGGATGGAACCTTCAGGACGATTTTTACTGCGATGGCCGGGTGAACCACGAAGGTGGCCTGATTGAAACTAATGGGCAAAAAGTGACAATTGGCGATACTTGGTTTGGGAATTACTATGTAGCCAATGGGCAGTTGCACTTGGGGAGTTCGGAATTCATCATTTTGGATGGGAACGCATTTTTCAAATACAGCAGCGCCCAGTTTGACGCCGGTTCTTCTCATATCAAAATGTACGGAGATGCAGTCAGCCTGGAAGGAACCAATCACTTCAGTTCCCCAACCCACTACAACGACGTTAGTTTTTTCGGCCGTTGCAGTCCTCAAAAGGGGTTTATTTGGGGAAATGTGGACGGAACGCTGACCTTCCACCAATTCGGGTTCATCGGAAATTACAATACGAGCGCTGTCATACCCGTGCTGAACAATGTCGTATTTCTGGGAGACGGGCTGATCTCCAATGTCAACAGCTATAACTCACTTACTTTTTCTCCTGGAAGAACCTACACGATTCAGGATGTTGCGGTTATCAATGGGCAAGCGCCCTCGAATACGGACCAGATCATTCTTCCTGGAGGAACGCTAAATGTGATGGGAAACGGAACCTGCAACGGCTTCATCACCATACGTTCCTGGCAGGCAGGCACGGCTTTCGAGATAGTGAATAACTCCGGCGCCGACCAGACCGTTCACTGTGTGATCCTGGAGGATGTGCACGCTGCGGGAACAAATGCCCTGCGAGCAAATGATTATGTAGATCTCGGGAACTGCCTCAACTGGGTGTTCCTGACGCCGAGCACCGGTTTTGACCTGTATTGGGTGGGCGGCCCGGGCGATTGGGACGATCCCTGCCATTGGACCTCGAATCCCTCGGCTGTTACCGGCGATTGCACCTGCATTCCGAATGGCGCGACAAATGTGTTTTTTACCGCAAATTCCGGATTTACGCCAGCCACAAACGATGTGGAACAAGTGCGAACGCCCGCCGATGGCTCCTATATCGCCTTCATGAATATGGACTGGTCAGGGGTGACGGGTAATCCAACTTTTCTTTCCGTGTTCAACGGATCGATCACCAGCGACCAGTATATCTATGGCTCTGTGGCCTACTCGCCCGATATGACGCTCGACTTCCGCGGCGCCTCCCGGTTCAGGGGCAAGTATGTGCATACGATCACCAGCGCAGGCAAAGCCTTCAGGTCTAACGTCTTCTTCGAAGGAACCGGAGAATATCAATTCCTCGACAATATCATTTTTGACAACTTCGCTTATACGCCTGTCTTTTTCGTCTATCATCTGCGCGGCACGATCAGGACTTTAGGAAATTCCATTTACCTGGGTCCCAACAAGAACTGGTTTGGCAATAAGAACACATCCAACAATTTTGTGGACCAGGGTGCTGTACTTTGGCTTGGCGAACCAGGTGGAAATAGTTCTACGGTGACGTTTAGCGGGAACGCCGCTTTCAGGGCAGGCTACCAGCCGGGCAATTTTCATCCGGTGGAATCTCACATCATCGCGTATCAAAATAACGGCAGTCCTTATGTGACGGCCGAAAACAGACCGCATGACTTCTGGGACGTGAGCTTTTACAACGGCTTCACCTCCGGGGCAGGCTATTTTTATGGTGGAATCCTGAACAAACTCACTTACTATGAGAATACCTATGCGATCATAGAAAACAGCACGCCCAACCGGTTGATCCACGAACTGGAAATGAAAGACGATGGCGAAATCCGCGGCAACCAGACCTTCGACATCATGACGCTTACGGGCGGAAACGTGTACAGGTTTCAGGACGGAGCCGTGCAAACCATCACCAGCGGCGGGGCGCTCAACACCAGCAGCGATTGCGAGAAATACGTGACCCTCCATACCGGTTTTCCCGACAAGACCGCTACTCTGCGAAAAGAAGGTGGCGGGTTCATTGTTGTCAACAACATCGTTTTGGAGAATGTGATTGGAGACGTGAGCACGGGCGCGACGTATTCCGCGACCAACGGCATCCTGCAGGGCAATACGACCGGCTGGACGGCTTCTCTGCCTCCTGCCCGCACGCTCTATTGGGTAGGCGGCGGCGGCAACTGGAACGATGCGGCACATTGGTCGCTCAGTTCAGGCGGGTCAGGCGGCGAGTGTCCCCCTACGCCGCTTGACAACGTCTTTTTCAATGCCGGCTCAGGGCTTGGGCCGGGCAACAACGTGGTGCTGACTCAAAACTGGGCGTATTGCAAAGATATGGACTGGACGGGCGCGGGCGCCGGGACGACTTTGTCCGGGGTTGGCCGGAGTCTGCATGTTTTCGGAAGCCTGACTTTGTCGGCAGCCATGACCTATTCGGTTTCAGGAACCTGGTTCCGCGCCGAACAACCCGCTACCATCGCCAGCGCAGGCAGGAAATACGGCTTCGTTTACTTTTGGAGTCCCAACGGGGAATGGACCTTGCTGGATGCCTTTGAGACGGTTCCGGATGTGGATATTCACCACTATTACGGCATCATCAACTCAAACAACCAAACTATTGGAACAGGGCGTATCTGGTGGGGGGTAACCCAGTCGCCCTGGATCATTCAGGGCTATACACCAAGCCCTACTGCCAAACTTTTTCTCGGAAGTTCAAAAATGCGCTTTTATCCAACAGCGATTTGGGCAACACGAGGGATATTCAACTACGATTTGGGAAATTTTGACGCAGGAACATCTGAAATCATTTTTGAGAGCGGTGTTTGGGCAACACTCAATACCCCTTCAACACATACCTTAGAGTTCTACGATGTCACTTTCAAATGGTTCAACTCCGCGTTAGAAACAGGGATTTTTAAAATCAACAATAAAGTGCTATTTGAGAAGAATGGTACAATAAGTGCTGGTATTGAAATTCACGAGGTCGAGTTTAGGGATGATGGGGTTATTTTTGGTTCCCGCCCATACCACTCCATGAAATTCGCCCCCGGCAAACGCTATACCTTCCAGGCCGGCTCCGTTCAGACGATCGTCCCCCACAACGGCATCGAAGGCCAATTCATCGCTCAGGGCCTGCCCGGCCAATTCATCGAGCTCAAATCCAGCGATATCAACAGCCCGGCCACCATCCACATGGACGACTACAACGGCACGAGCACTTGCACCAAATATCTCTTCCTCACCGGCATGACCCACACGGGTACGGAGGATATCTACGTGCCCACGCCCGGCGGCAACGTGTTCAACAACGCCGGCTGGCAGTTCTTCCCCTGCAACCCCTGCCCGGCCACTATCCCCGTGCTCGACCCGGCAAGCATCACCACGGGCTGTCCGCCCGGCAAGGCCAAGCTCATCCTCGCCGGCCTTAAACCCGACGAGTGGGCCAACTGGTACACCGACCCCGACGCCACTACCAACCTCGTCTATTCCGGCGGCCTCGGCGGCAACCTCTTCGAGCCGGACATCACCGGCCCCACGACCTACTACGCCCGTGTATTCAGCGACGGCGGCCTGTGCGAGAGCACCGTGGTATTGAGCGTGGACATTACGATCACTACGCCCCCCGCAGCGTTCAACGTCACGGGCGGCGGCACGGTCTGCGCCGGCTCCAACGGCGTACCCGTGGGGCTGGACGGCTCCGCCACGGGCGTTTCCTACCAACTCCAACTCGACGGTTCGGATGTGGGTAGCCCCATACCCGGCACCGGCGCAGCGCTGGACTTCGGCCTGCAAACGGCGGCCGGAACGTACACCGTGGTGGCTACCACTAATGGCACGGCCTGCTCCGCAACGATGACCGGGCAAGCCGCGGTGACGGGCGACCTGAACACGGCGCCCGCCGTTGATGCCGGCAGCAACACCGTGTCCTGCGGCGGTACGGAGCCGCTCCTGCTCAATGAATCCGGCGGCGAAGCCGTCTCTTGGCTCTGGAGCGGCCCGAACGGCTTCCAGTCCACCGATCAGAATCCGGTCATTGCCAACCCCCTTCAGGAAAACGCCGGCTTCTACACCGTGGAGATCACCGGGGCCAACGGCTGCACCAACCGCCAAACCATAGAGGTCGTACTTATAGTGACCAACATCTACTACGCCGATATGGACGGCGACGGCTACGGCGATCCCGACAATTCCACACAGGCCTGCAGTTTGCCGCAAGGCTATGTGACCGACAATACGGACTGCAACGACAACGACCCGCTGCAGTTTCCCGGCCAGGTGTGGTACAAAGACGCCGACAACGACGGCTACTCCGACGGCATGTTCTTAGTGCAATGCGAGCGCCCGGAAGACTACAAAGCCGAGGAAGAACTGATTGCTACCTCCGGCGACTGCAACGACAATCCCGTCACAGGTGGAATGATCCATCCCGGAGCTGCCGAGGTATGCGACAACGGCATAGACGACAACTGTAACGGGCAGATAGATGAAGGCTGTTGCGATATTGCCATCGTCGAGACTTCCGCCAACGCGCCCTCTTGCCCCGGAGACAATGACGGTTCCATCACGGCCATGGCTACGTCCAGTGCCGGAGCTATTACTTATGCCATCAGCGGGCCACTGAACCAAAGCAATGCCACTGGCGCCTTTACCGGCTTACCCGCCGGCATGTACAGCCTGACTGTGTCGGATGCCGAGGCCTGCATCTCCACCGCTTCTGTGGAGGTGCTGGCAGGAGTGGACAACACACCGCCTATGTTAACCTGCAACAGCAGCCATACAGTGACCTTCAATGGAGAACCTTTCATCTCACTGTCGGCGGCACAGCTGGCCACTGTTGATTCCGATGACTGTGGGGAGAGTAGTATTTCACTTTCCAACGACGCTATTTCCTGTTTGCAGGTGGGCCAGATAGTACCCGTGGTGGTCATGGCAACGGATGCGCACAACAATGTATCTACCTGCATTACCAACGTCACGGTAGAGGGTCTGCCCTGTAACTGGAGTGTGGGCAGTACCTCCCAGAGCTGCGACGGGGATTGGTATTACGATTCCGGCGTCGGGATATTCCACGGTACGGCGATCAATTGCTACTATGCCCCTCCTTTCACACAGGACGAGGTCTCTTTTGCGGGGCTTAGCCTTTGTGGCAACGGCTCTATCGCCGCGCAGGTGACCGGCATCAGCGGCTCCACTCTGGGCTGGGCGGGCATCATCATGAGAGAGACCGGGGCGGCTGATGCCAAAAAAGCGCAGTTGATGACAAATTTGAATTTCCTGGCGCGCCGGGAGTTCCGGTACCTCACCGGTGGGCAGGCATATCCTCAGCAATTTCCCAGCAATGACCGCCGCTGGCTGCGTTTGGTGCGGCAGGGCAATCAGTTCCTGGGTTACACTTCACTGAATGGGATCAGTTGGTTTGAGACCATGGCTGCTCATATCCCGATGAATGACTGCATAGAAGTGGGGCTGGTCATCACCAACTACCATTTGGTAAGTACGGTGAACGCCACTTTTGCCAATGTAAGAATTACCGGAATGCAGAATACGCTCCTCACACCAGGCGAAGATGCCGGAGACATCAGTATGTCGTATGTCTCGCCTCTGGAAGGTATCAGCGTTTTCCCCAACCCTACATCGGGTACATTGAATATAGATATTTCTGCCTACCATGGGCAGGAAATGGAACTGGAAATCTACGATATCCAGGGCCGTCGCCTGCTGCGCAAGGTAATAGACGAGGTGCAAATTCCTGTGGAACAAATAGATATGACGCTCTTCCAGAGGGGGATGTATTTTGTAAAGGCCAAGGCGCAAGATGGCCCGGCAGCTACGGTGAGGGTGGTGTTGGAGCGTTAAATCATGCTGTTATAAGTCAGTCAGCCGTGTGTGAGGAGTTCTCTTTAAGGTGAACTCCTCACTTACATCCAACGCAACGGCCTTACCGAATAGCGTTTGATGATAACCAAATTTAAATTCATCCTTGCTGAATGCAGGGCTGCCCGGAAATGAAGACCGGGTTTCGTATATCTTTAGATTTGGTAATGATTTGCATAGCCGATAAAAAACTATGGGGCTTCTGTCTGCGGAGATGAGACCGGGCCAATTTGTACGAATCGTCTTTTTCAATACTCCAAAACTGAATACTACACAGGTGCAAGCCTGCTGCGGTGTGGAAGGGTATTGTTCTCGAAAAAAACTTTCATTATTCACTCATAAAACCTTTAACCATGAGACGCTTTTTTTGGATCGTTCTGATCCTGATGAACTCTTATTTTTCGTTTGGGCAGTGGTGCAACAAGCCCAATCCCCAATTTTGCCAGGGCAATACATTTCAAAACGGCAATTTTGAAACTGTAACCGGAGACCCCAATGCCAGCACCGACCAAGACATTAACTTGGCAACGGGGTGGCAACCTATGTGGCGTACCGGTTCACTAGCCGATTTGCACTGTACAGGTGGTTCCAAATCTACGGGTACTGCGCCAACGCCAAACTCCGGAGTGTACGCCGGTATCTGGATTGAAAATCGAACCGTCGCAACCACTACGAACCCAACGTTCAGAGAAGGTATGTACAATAGGCTGGCTACTCCTATTGCGCAAAATTCAGGCTTCTATTCTTTTGGATTTAACATCGCCAATGCTTTGCTGGGGGGTACTCAGAACAACATGCCGCACAACATCGGTATTTACGGAGTATATAATCCTTCCAACATTCTGGCGAATGCGCCTCAGGGGGCCAATTCCAATCCGACAAACATCAACCTGTGGCAAAGCAGCAGCAGCTCCGTGCAGGTGGTGTTATTAGGTATTGTGACCACCCCCGTACCTTTTTCCAATACATGGATACCCCAAACGGTTACTTTCAATTCATCTATTCTGCCTGCCGGAGGAATTACACACATCATGGTTACAGCAGATGACAATGCTCGCCCTGACTCTTACAGAAAAATATACGTCAATTTTGATGATTTCTGTTTAAGAAAAACCGAGCCACCAGTGGCCTGGTGCTGCCCCGGCGACAACCTCGTCCGCAACGGCGACTTTGAGGCCGGCAACACAGGTTTTACCAGCCAATACACCTTCAACGGCGCTACGACAACCTGGGCCACCCTGCCCGGACAGTACAACATCGTCACCGGTGCGCAGGCCCTGGCCATCAGTTCCGGTTGGATAGCTCAGGACCCCGGAACCTGCACCAACGCTTCCGGTAAGTTTCTGGCAGTGAACGGCGCCACTACCGGCAGCGGCAGAAGGGTGATTTGGGAGCAGACCATCCCCGTCAAAGAATGGGGCAGGTATAAGTTTTGCGCGTATGCAAAAAACCTGAAACAATGCACTTTTGACGTAAAGCCCAAAGTGGACATTGAGTTCTCGCTGCCTTTCGGAAATTTGTCTGAAACGCTGAACGTAAGCGCCGGCCCTTGTGACTGGTACAAGTTTGAAAAAGGCCTCGACAACTGGGGGTACGGTACTTCTTTGAACATCAAAATTTTCCTTCACGAATCTCAACCCGGCGATGGTAACGACCTGGCTCTGGACGACATCGCTTTGATCGAACTGCCGGTCTGCCCGGTCAGCGCGGCTACGTTCCAAATCACCACGCAGGGCGTGAATGCTGCAACCTACCAGGTGTCGGCTACTTCCGCCACTACACCCCAATGTGATAAAGTCTGGTGGAAGGTTTGTGAGTGGGATATGGGGGCCAATGCCTGCGCAGCAGGTACAGAAATGGGGCCGCTGACTGCCTGGGGTACTGCCAATACAGCCTTTCCGGGCTATACGTTCGGCTATGGCAAGCTCTATAAGATTACCCGCGGCACCTGGGGCGATTGCCATGCCTGGAACCAGTTTGATCGGTATGTCGGCAGTTCGCTCCGCACCAAAAGGATCACTTCCTACACGCAGGAGCAATACGACAAAAACCGAACTACCATTTTAAATTCGCTCAAGTAGCCATATCTTATAACCCAAACCCGCGCCGGACGGTCCCTCGCCGTCCGGCGCATTCAAAACGTGAACAACATGAGAATATACTTCTACTTTCTCTTGATGCTCGCTGTCGCATTGTTCCGCATAGATGCCCGGGCGCAGTGCCAGGAAGAGCAATTGATAACCTCAGCCAAGACTTATGGACTCGAATGTCAGGAGATAACGGCATATTGTAGCGGTACGCTGGAGCAGGTGCAGTTCAGAACAGATATTTTCACGAACTCCAACCCCTCTATTTTTAGATTGAAAACCCTGTCTCCATGCAGCGAAAGATGGACGGTGACCGGCTTCCCGGTTGCGCCCAACTCCACCATTACGATCAATCTGGCCGACGGCAGCGGCTCAAGCAGAGCCTTGGTAGCCGGCCAGAAATACCTGATATGCCTGGGAACAACCGTACAGTTTGAATGGCACGAGCTTAAACTCAGCGGGCTTAGCGCCAACCCCTATCCGGGCGGCAGAGCACGAACTGTCAATTGCGGTACCGGTACAGATGTGGACCTTTGGTTTCGCTACTCCATCAACGGCCCGCTGCTCCCTGTCGAACTCACCGATTTCACTGCACAGCCCTCCTCCGACGGCCCATCCGTAGCCCTCGCCTGGCACACTGCTTCCGAGCAAAACACGTCGCACTTCGCTATCCAGCACAGCGCCGATGGCTTGGTTTTCAAAGACATAGGCGAAATACCCGCGCAAGGTACCACCACCGAGCCGCAGTCCTACCACTTCACGCACCGGCGACCGGCTTACGGAGACAATTACTACCGCCTGCACATCGTGGATTTCGACGGCAGTTTCGAGTATTCCAAAGTGGTACATGTGCGGATGGGGGGCGGAGAAACCAGGCTGCGCATAGCGCCCAATCCCACACAGGGATCGTCCAGCGTATATTGGGACATAAAATCATCGGAACGGTCCTGCGAACTGACCCTGCGGAACCTTACCGGGCGCATGGTCTATAGGATGGTTGTACCCGCCGGGCAGAGCCGGGCAGAGATGAATATCCAACACCTCGAAGCGGGCATGTACCTGCTGGAGCGGCGCGATGCCTCCGGGCGGGTGGCGCATGAGCGGGTGGTGCTGGGGCGTTGAGTGTCGGCCATTATCTTTATTAACAAAGAATCCATCGCCGTAGAGCATATCTTCGTATTCCCGGATGGAACGCGATATGACATGGCGTTCACAATTTTGGGTGAAGAAGCTTGTATAGCTGCCTTCCGATTGGAGGTGAACAATTTCGTTTACCCGCAGGTAAGTCAATCCTTCCCGTGTGTGCAGGGCGATTTTTTCCAATTTCGATGTCCGGTATCAGTTCAATCAAGCTGCGCAGCCCCTGTCGGGCGTCTGCTTCGTCGTCAATGATGGCAATGCGTTTCATCGCTTTCGTTTGGATGGCCCAAAAAAGGAAATTGCTTTTGGGATGTGGCACAGAATAATTGGCGACGGGCAAAACTTGGGCGTTAACCCAACTTTACCCCTTTGTTCCGCAACAATATTGCCGAATATATGACAGAGGAGGAGCACGTCCTGTACACCATTTTCCACTATCCCGGCTCCCGGAATAGAGCCTCCATGGTAATATCGTTCTGCACCAGACCTGCGTACATGCCGGGCGCTAATCCGTAGGTGCTGATCAGGGTGAGGAATACAGCCTTTTTGGTATCTGTTGCAGTTTTGAAAGTGTTGATTTTCCGGCGCAGGTTTTCGCTATAGACCTTATCGATGGAGAATTGGTCAATAGAGAACTTCATCTCGCAAAGATTGATGACTTGGTCTTTTCGGTCGATAACGAGGTCGATCTGTGCTTCAGGGCTGTGCCATGCGGCAACGGAAGTTTGCACCCCCCGGATACCCAGGGCATCCTTGATTTGGGGCACATGCAGCAGACAGACCATCTCGAAGGCGTAGCCGCTCCATACCGCATAAGCAGGGGTTTGGTGGGCGTTGAGCCAGAAATTCTCGTCGTCGGGGTCAGTATTGTGAATGAAGGTGTGATGAAAAAGGGAGAATAAGTCCACCAACTGATACAGGGCATCTTTCTCTTTTTTGCCAAAAGCTTTGTACTTGCGGATGAAGTGGCTTTCTTCCAGCTCGCGCAGCAGGCGGGTCAGCCCGCCCCCGTTCGCGATGCCGGTGTGCCGGATGATCTCGGCCCGGCTCAGCCCCTTTTTTTTGCCCGAAAGGGCCTCCACGATTTTCAAATGCTGGTCGGCCTGCTCAAAGAGCGAGCGGTACAAGTTGTCGTATTCGTCCCGCAGGGGGGCGTCCGGATGGAAACACAGCGCATTGACGTTTTGCAGTACGCTCTGGTCGGTCTTTATTTTTTCCAGATAGAAGGGTATGCCGCCGAAGGTCATATAGAGCAGCACAACCTGGTAAGGGTCGTAAACTCCGTTCTTTGTCTTGAGGAATGTTGCCGTTTCGGCCAGCGTGAAAGGCCGCAGCCGGATGCGCTCCGTGACCCGGTTGTGCAAGCCTCCTTTGTTATGGAGCAGGTTCTTGACCATCCAAGCTGCCGCCGAGCCACACACGACGAGGAGGATGTCCCGCCGGGCGCTGGCCCAACTGTTCCAAAAATGTTCCAGGGCGGGCAGGAATTTCGAGTTGCGGGTATCCAGCCAGGGGAGCTCGTCTAAGAAGATGACCTTCTTGCCTTCCCCACCTTTCTGCTCTATGACATCAATGAGCAGATCAAAAGCTTCGAACCAATCTTCCGGCGGGGAGAGATGGCCGGCGGATTCAACCAGGCGTAGCAAGGAGGCGTAAAACCGGCCCAACTGGTCGCGCAGGCCCGCGTTGGCAACGCCGGTATGCTGGAAGGTAATACGCTCTTTGAATACTTCCCGAACCAAATAAGTCTTGCCCACGCGCCGTCGGCCGTATATTGCTACGAACTCCGCCGACATAGATTGATACTTGCTTTCCAAAAGGACTGCCTCCTTCGTTCTGCCGACTAATAATTGCATGCTTGGCGGGTATTGCTTGTGATTGATTTGGCTTTAAGTGTAAAAAAAACGTACTTAGCGCGCCGATTGTTTGTTCAGTTTGGCTCTAAGTCTGTTTTTTACACACTTAGCGCGCCGATTCTACTTTCAAACCATACAAGAAAAAGCAACAATGAAGACGGAGGGAAACTTTGATTTTTATTGCCCTTTGCCTCCGGAGGAGGTGTTGGACCGACTGAGGCATTCTGACTTGCGCAAGCCGTTCGGCGAATTTTACGGAGAGGTAAAAAGCAATATTTTCATCATGTATCATCGCCTGAATCCCCGCAACGATGAGAACCACCCGCTCGTAAGCGGATATGTAATCCCGGAAGAAACCGGCAGCAGGGTGTTTGTCAAGATCAAGGGAGCGCATCAACAGGAGGTGTATGCCAAATTTGGCGGAGCTCTTTTGCTTTTTTTATTTTTGGGATGTGCTTACATATCTTGGGATGAAGGAGGCATTTTTAATGCCAATGACGAACCCCACTTTTTGTTGATTGTGATGCGAACACTGACATTACTACTTACCCTAATCATCCTCGTTGTTCCTGTATGGAGGGGATGGGATTATCTCCGAAATTTCAGCCAACGAGATATGCCTCAGAGCTTACAGGCCCTAAAAGCCTTGTTGGATGTGGGGGAAGAGAGCAAGACTTTAAAATAATTGCAATCTTGCTCATTGCGCCGTGAAGGCACTCCGATCCATTCGCTGAAGCAAAAACTGAAACATATTTCCCCGAAGCCAATACGCTTTTTCATTGGAAAGCCGTAAACTCGCAGCTCGTAGCTCGCAACTCGCCGCTAATTGTTCCAAATCCGCAAAACCGCACCGACATGCCACGAAAAATCAAATCCGGTCTTATCCAAATGAGCCTGCCACTCAGCGAGGGGCAAGGCACGATGGAGGAAATCAAAGAGGCCATGATTCAAAAACACATTCCGTACATAGAAGAAGCAGGCCGGCATGGCGTGCAGATTCTTTGTCTGCAGGAGATTTTCAGCACGCCGTATTTTTGTCCCGGACAAGATAAGAGCTGGTATGCTTCGGCCGAACCCATGCCCGGACCCACGGTGGAGCGCATGGCGGAACTGGCCCGAAAATATGCTATGGTCATCATTGTACCCATTTACGAGCGCGAGCAGGCCGGCGTGTTGTACAACACCGCTGCCGTGATAGATGCCGATGGAACTTACCTCGGCAAGTACCGCAAAAACCATATTCCGCATACTTCCGGCTTCTGGGAAAAGTTTTTTTTCAAACCCGGCAACCTCGGTTATCCGGTGTTTGAAACCCGCTACGCCCGCATCGGGGTGTATATCTGCTACGACCGCCATTTCCCTGAAGGCGCGCGCATTCTCGGCCTCAACGGCGCAGAAATCGTATATAACCCTTCCGCTACGGTAGCCGGCCTTTCGCAATATCTCTGGAAATTGGAACAACCCGCACACGCGGCGGCCAACGGATACTTCATGGGCTGTATCAATCGGGTAGGCACGGAAGCGCCCTGGAACCTCGGCAAATTTTACGGCTCCTCGTATTTCGTGGACCCGCGCGGACAGATATTCGCACAGGCATCGGAAGACAACGACGAACTGCTCGTAGCCGAATTTGACCTCGATATGATAGAGGAAGTGCGCAGTACCTGGCAGTTCTTCCGCGACCGCCGGCCCGAAACCTACGGCCGGATGACGGAACTCTAACCATGCGCCTGCTCCTCGTTTTGGTGCAATACCGGCCGGCCATGAACCCCAATGTATATCGCTGGGCGGGTATTGCCGAACACTGGGTTGCTTCCGGTCATGAGATCCACCTCCTGTGTGCCCGCCACAGCGAGCGGCCCGACGAGGAAGTTGTCAACGGGGTACAGGTGCATCGCGCCGGACAAGCGACGCTTCTGGATTGGGCGTACAATCTCACCGGCGCGAAGCAGCGCCGCAGCGAACCCGGCCTTCTCCCAGCCCGGCCCGGTCTCCTTCGTCGGGTGGCAGAAAAAATCATAGACATCAGTTGGCGCAAACTCTACTGGCCCGACGGCAGTTGCGGTTGGTATTTCCCGGCGCGGCGCAGGGCTTTATCATTGCTGTCAGCACAGCGATTCGACGCCGTCATCAGCGTGGGGCTGCCATTCACGGCGCATCTCGTAGGGATGGCTTGCAAAAAGCGGTTTCCACTTCTTCGTTTTGTCATGGACGTGGAAGACCCCTTTTGTTTTTCGGAGGAGTTTTTTGTGAACAACGCGGCGCTGTACCGCCGCTTGAATTACAAGGCAGAACACGCTGCGTTTCGGGCCGCTGATGCCGTAGCGCTCACCAATCCGGCCGCTGCTGCGCGGTATGCTGCCCTGTTTCCCGCTTTCGCGGAAAAGCTCTGCGTCATTCCGCCGCTGTACAATTTACCGCCGCCTGTCCGCTCGTTTCCGATGAGAGACAGGCGCCCCGGCGAAATCCGGCTCGGATACTTCGGCTCTTTTTACCGAAAGGTACGCACGCCGGAGCGGTTTTTGCGACTGATGAGGGCGCTGTGCGAGCAGCGGCCGGCATGGCGCGAGCGGCTGCGGGTACATTTTTTCGGCAGTATGGAAGCGGAATTTGTGCAGTTGTTTCAGCAGTTCCCGGAATTGAGGGGATGCTTGTTTTTCCACGGTCTCATCAGTCGGGAGGATACGGCTTCGGCTATGCAGGAGATGGACGCGCTGTTGCACATCGGCAACACGACCGATTATCACCTGCCCAGCAAAAGTGTGGATTATCTCGCAGCCGGCAAGCCGGTGCTGAATATCGCCGCCTGCGAGGCGGATGCGTTCCAGAAGTTTGCGCAAGGTTTCAGCCAGGTATTGCATCTGTACTGGCCCGGAGGCGTGCCGCCCGAAGAAGCCATTACTGCATTGGAAGGTTTTTGGGGAAACTACCGGGAGTCTCCTGCGGATTTACCGGAGCGAATACGACCTTTTCGGGTGGAGCGCATTGCGGCGGGTTATGAAGACGCATTAAAGCGTTAGTCTCTAACAAGTTACAGTTCAAGTCCTCGCTTGCGCAGATGGTCGGGGATGTTCATGGCGAGTCCGGGAACAATTTCGATATCTTTCTCCCATGCGATGGTAGTCCAGTCTTGTCCCGGTTCAGCTACGAGTACCCTGCGGGCTTCGGTAGAAATCCAGAATACTTTCTTCACGCCAAAATGGAGGAGTTTTTCAATTTTGCGCGTGACATAGGCCGTTTCGGTCATGTCGCTTAAATCTACCTCAATATCAATTTCAAAAGCCAATAGGGGGGGGATGTCGGAGTACTTTTTGCCGATCTTATCGCCGCTCATAGCCTTGGCATCGTACACGAGAATATCTCCGGCGAGGTTGTTGCTTTTTGAAATGTGAAGCCCGGCTTCGTTGGAATAAATAGCATAATTTTCAATTCCGAAAAAGCCAAACAGCAACGAGTTGAGATACATGTGAATCTCGCTTTGCAAAGTGCTGCTGCCCATGATGTCTTCTAAGGTTTTAGATTTATTCAAAACGGATTTGTACCCCTCGCGGTAGAGAGGTACCCCGTCAAGGATTTCATAAACCAGATAGTCGGGAATTTTACGTTTTTTCGGTGGCTTGGGCGCCTGTTTTGCCGCTTCCATCTATATTGAATTTGTGCAAAAATAAACATTCGTGTTCATTAATCAAAGATTTGAGTTGCCATATCGTCTAACGGAGCGCCAAAAACTCCCCAATCTTCCCTGCCAAAACCTGTGCGTGGCCGAGCTTGGATTCATAGCTCCAGCCCGCGATGTGCGGCGAGAGCACCACGTTTTCAGCCTGCCGGAGATACTGGAAAGGGGAGGGGAGGGCCGGGAAATTCAAAAACTCGAAGGAGGTTTCTTCGTATTCCAGCACATCCAAGGCTGCGCCGCGCACCCGGCCGCTTTCTAAGTGGCGCACCAATGCGGCGGTGTCCAACACCGTACCGCGCGCTGTATTGACCAAAAAAATGGGTTTGGCGAAAGCCTCCAAAAAGCCGTCGTTGATGAAGTGATGATTGGCCAGCATGTATGGAATATGGATGCTGAGGATATCGCTTTCCTGCTGTAGCGCGGCCAGCTCGGCCTCCGCTGCGAAAGCGTCGCCGTAGCCGGTTTTGTACTTATCGTAAGCGATGACGCGGCAGCCGAAGCCTTGCAGGCGTTTGGCGAAAGCCGTGCCCATATTGCCGTAGCCGAGGATGCCTACCGTTTTGCCGAAGATTTCGTAGCCCCGATTGCCTTCGCGTATCCATTCGCCGCGGCGCACCTGAGCATCGGCGCGGGCGAGGTTGTTCATGAGACAGAGCAGCAGGCCCAGCGCGTGTTCGGCCACCGTGTCGCGGCTGCCTTCGGGCGAGGTGATGACGGCGATGCCTTTTTGTGCGGCGTATTCCGTGTCGATGTGCTCTACGCCCACGCCTTCGCGGGCGATGAACTGAAGCTGTGTGCCCCGATCGAGCAATTCGCGGTCGGCGCGGAGCCGGCTGCGCATCACGATGCCCTGAAAATCCGGCAGGATCGCCAATATTTCCGCGCGCGGCGTATCGAAATGGGTATGAACCTCCAGCCCGGCTTCCCGCAGCGATTGTTGGAGGAAGGGGTGTGGTCGGTCTAAGAGGAGGATTTTGATGGCAGTCATGGTTGTTTTGGCGAAGGAAGAATAATTACACTAACGTGCATTATGGATATTGTGTTTGGCGGCCTGCCTGTGCGGCGTTCAATTTGTACATTTGCCGCAACTCATCATTCTAAGGTGCCAAAAATGAATTGAGATGAAGAAAGAAAAACTTCTGCTGGCAGTGATTCTATTTATGTTGGGATTAACCGGTATCCTTTCCATTCTTACTATGGAGTTGCCCCTTCCCGAAGAAGCGAAGGAGGCGTTGTTGGAGATATTTACACCCGGTCAAATTAAGTGGTTGGTGTTGATCAATCCAACCATCATGTTTGCCGTTGGGCATTTCCCGATTGTATTTCAGACTGTTGAGCATCCTCCGGGGCTATTGTTGGGCTATATTCTGATTGGAAATGCGATTGGGGGCATCATATTTGGATGGCTGTATTGGAAAAGCGGCTTGGAAAGTGCTTTTCTGGCGCACATCGCTGCGCATGTAGTCATGGTATTGGCCGAACCGCTACTGGTGTAAATGTTTCGGAGTCTCTGTAAATTTACAACAAAGGCGTTTTCACCACAAAAGCCTCCTCCATTTCGCCTGCCCATACCGGACGCTCGGTGAGCAGGGCATAACGGTCTTTGATGTTTTGCAGACCTACTCCGGTGGAAACTGCCGGCGTGTTGCGCGGCTGGAGGTTGTTTTTCACGACGAGCGTTTCGCCGTTTTCAACAAATACGCTTACGGATAAAGGTTCTTTCAGGGACATCCGGTTGTGCTTCACCGCATTTTCGATGAGGAGTTGCAGGGTCAGCGGCGCAATTTTGCGGGTGTCGAGGAGCTCGTCGGGCAGTTCGACGTGCAGGTTGAATTTGTTTTCAAAACGAATTTGCAGCAAAAACGAATAAGCTTTTATGAATTCCAGTTCTGTGCGCAGCGGGACGAGCGATTGTTCTTTTTGTTCCAAAATATAGCGGTAGGAGCGCGACAATTGTTCGATGAACTGCTCGGCGAGGTCTGCATTTACTTGTACCAACGAAGAAAGGATACTCAGGCTGTTAAAAAGAAAATGCGGGTTGACCTGCGTGCGCAACAGCGCGATTTCGTTCAGCAACTGCTGTTTTTCCATCTCTTCTGAGCGCAGTTGCAACAATTGAGCGCGCCGCCGGAAATACAACATGCGTACCCAAAATGCCAGCGCGACGACCAATATGCCCAACCCGATGACGGTGAGCACGCCCATTGTACTGTCTTTGCGGCGCAGGGTTTGTTGGTGCGCCATTTCTATGCGAAATTTTTCCTGCTCGCGGCCCAGACTGTCTATGGCAGCCTGGCGTTGCAGTTCCATTTCCTTGAGCTTTTGCGCTGTTTCGTCTCTTTGCAGGCTGTCTTTCGTAGCGCTGAGTTGCTCCAGATATTCCAGCGCCGGTTTGTATTGTCCTTGCAGGCGATAAGCCTGGTAGAGACAAGCGCAGGCATCTATGACTCTCAGGTTGGCGCTGCCGACCCGGCGGCCGATGTCCAAGCCCTGACGGCACATCTGGATGGCTAAGGGATAGCGTTGCTGTTGTATCCACAGATCGCCCATGCTGTTGTAGGCATCGGCCAACGCTTCTTCATCGCCGATGGTTTTGAAAATGGCTACTTCCCGGTTGAAGTCGGCCAATGCCTCCTCATAGCGGCCCTGAAAGCTGTGTATGACGGCGCGATTGTGCAATGAAGTGGCGGCGCCGTACAAATTGTCGTCTTTTTCCTGAATGTCGAATGCTTTATTGTTGTAATACAGCGCTTTGTCTAAGTCGTCCAATTCTAAATAAACGGATGATAAATTGCCGTAGGCCAATGCCAGACCTTCCCGATGGTTGAGCGCTTCGTATATCTCAAGAGATTTTTCCAGATATTCGAGGACTTTGGCCTCATTGTTGGGCGTCTCAAAATAAATGGTGGCAATGCCGATATAGCCGTCGGCCATTTTTTTGCGGTCGCCGGTCTCCTCGGCAAGGGCTAAGGATTTGGTGATGTACTCAATGGCTTTGGGGAAGTTGCTTTGTACCTGAAATACACCGCCCATGTTTCCATACACGGCCGACATGTAATTCCGGTCGCCTGTTTTTTCGAGCAGGGCGATGCTCTGTTCGTAATGTTGTAAGGCTTCATCATACCGGCTTTGGTAGCGGTAAGAAAGCCCGATGACGTTTAGTGCCCGTGCCTGCCAGTCGGGCAATTCTTTTTCGCGGGCCAAAGCCAATTGCATCCGGGCTGCCATCCGGGCAGAATCGGGGTCGTGATGTACATAGCGGAATCCCAGGCGGTGCAGTGCGGCCAATCGGACGGTGTCCGGCAGGCGGGTATTGCGGCTCAGGCGCCAAAGACTGTCCATTTCGGTTTGTGCAGCCGATGAAGTTGCTAGAAACAGGAAGGCAATCCCAACTACTATGGCATAAAACGTTTTCATTTTTGATGCGCTATTCCGGAAGGCTTATTTCCGCTTAGACTTGTTGCCCGCCAACATCCCCCAGCCGCCGGAGCCGAGCAGGAAGCCGAGGTCGTACCAGCCGCCCCGGTTGTTCACGGCATAAATGGCGACGTTGTCATCGAATAAGCTAATGACGAAGCTGACGGGCGTGATGAAGCCGTGCAGCAGGCCATACAGGAAGCCGTATTGCTTGCCTTTCAGGCATTCTTGCACGGGTTCTACGCCGGCACAGGAGGCGAGTGCGAAAATAATGATTGACAAGGCGGTGAAAACCAGTAGCTTGGAAAGAAGGTTGTTTTTCATTTTTCCCGTTTTTTGATGAGTTGTCAAAGATATGAAAAACGTTTTCGACCGTGTTTCATGTTGGATGAAAAAGCAGAATTTACCGCCGGGTTCCGATTAGAATCGTTTCTGGGGAGTCTCACTCCAGCGTCATCATGATGGCAAAATTGACGCGCTGATTTCCATACCCGACTCGCGGAAGGCCGAGCGGTGCAATGTTTTGGTAGGATGGATTTACCACCAATTGAAAATCAACCGGGATGGAGAAATGATCGGTTATTTTCAGGTTTTTGGTGTATTTAAAACCGATGTTCGTGATACCGGCTTTGTCGGCGAAATTGAGGGCGCTGGCCGCTGTGATGCCGCCCATAGTCAGGGTAATTTGCTCAATGGGGCGATATTGCACTTCGAGGTATAATCCGCGCGTATTTTGTAGGGTGGCGCCGGTAGAATCAATGACCGGATTGCTGTAATAACCGCCTCCATACAGGGTATAGCCGGCCGTAAAGTTGAATTTGTTCAGCGCGTATCCGATTCTGCCTTCGAGGAAATGCGCGTTTTTGTAGTCCCAGAAGTTGGTGGGGATATTCGTCGCATCGCCGTGGAAATAGTAGTTGTCTAAGGTGAGGGTGAGCTTGTTGAGCGTATAGTTGACGAAAAGATTCAGCGTAGAGGCATATCCGGCATTCTCGCCGGTCAGGGAGGTGATGCCCAGCAAATTGATATCCCAGCGGTCGGAGGGCTTGAAGGCCACTAATCCCTGAACCGTCGGGGTGGCGTTGCCGAAATCAATGCCGCGCCACAGGTTTTTGGTTCCCAAAATAACCAATCCGCTCCAATTGGCGCCGTTGAGCATCGTGCTGTCCTGTGCGCCTGCCTGAGCGATGCAACAGCAACATAATAGGGCAATGATAATGGGTGCTTTCATTTGCAGATGCATTGTTTTTTTTTGTTAAGGAACGCGTCGTGAATAACTTACCGATTTGGTCGGCCTATTTTTCCATCAGGCCGCGTTGCTTCGTCGGTCAGGTAGCGCTGCTACCTTCCCTCCTAGCGCCTTGCCTGACGAAAAAATAATCTCGCCGAAATCAGGCAACTTATTCACGCCACGTTCCTAAGCAGGTGTTATTGTATCGCAAATGTACAAACGCGCCCGGAAACCTGCTTCTCCATTTCAGCAGTTTTTTCCCGGCCGCAAAAATCGCCGGTCCGGGTACGTTAGAAGCATCCCGGAACCGGCGATTGCATTTTGTTTTAAAAAAGGAAGGCAGGTGCGAACAACCCCCGCGGGCTACCGCCTCTTGATCAAACTGGCAATAAACAGTACCACAACGGCGCCGATGACACTTGTAATAATCAGGCTGACCGTAGGGCTTCCAATGCCAACGTTAACGCCCAATTTTCCGAGCAGCCAGCCGCCCACGAAGGAGCCTACAATGCCCAGAATGATGTTCCACAGCAAGCCGAAGCCGCCACCTTTCCAGATAAGGCCTGCGAGCCAGCCCGCTACTGCGCCGATGATGAGGATGTAAAGGAGATCCATACTAAGTTGATTTGCGGCCGACAGCCTTTTCCGAAGGAATGATCTGCCGACCCGGTTAGGTTGAAATAATTGTACGACAACAAAAATAGAAATACCTTTTGAGTTGTGACAAAAAAAGTTTTGCAGAACAAACGAATGTTCAAATTTTAAATTTGAACAACCATTCGATAAAGAGATTGCCGGAAAAATGCCCAATGTAGAGGAAGTCCATGTGACCGGTACCGGTCAGATTCAGCAACAGTTCATGAAGTTTCTCGCCGGCACCCCGCAGTACAAAAATGCGGTGTCCAGCGAAAGCACCTCGAATAGAATGGGCGATGAGCAGTTACTCACTTTTATGGCGGAGCATTTTAATTAAGAAATCTATCTTCTCTTTGTAATGCTGGATGAACCAGCTTCGGCGCCAATGTCTGTGTTTCGCCCCGGCCTTCCAAAGACGTATTGGAAACGCGCTTTCCAGGTCTTGGCGCCCTTCAAATCCTGTAATATTTTTAGCGGCAGATAAAGATGCAAATAAAGCGGGTTGTGCGACGTAGGATGCCCGGGTACGCCAAAGACGGGTTTTTCGATTTCGGATTCGTTTTTCTGAAAAGTACCGAAAAGCCGGTCCCAAATAACGAACATGCCTGCATAATTTTTATCTAAATATCGGGCATTAGAAGCATGGTGAATCTCGTGCAGTGCGGGCGTAATAAAAATGATATCGGGCAGCCAGCGCCGAATGTGTTGGGTATGTAATGAAAACTGATACGCGGCATTGATGATAAGCGCGGCAGTAACCATAGCCGGTTCAAACCCGACCGCAGGCATCCATATCCACCAGAAGTGCTTGTAGAACAGGACCGTCCAACCATTGCGCAATCCCGTACTGTAATTGAAAAAATGAGAAGAGTGGTGTACCACATGTGCTGCCCACAGGATGCGCACTTCATGGCTCCAGCGGTGGTGCCAGTAAAACGTAAAGTCGTCTCCTATGATGGCCAAAACCCACACCCAAGCGCCCCATCCGAGCGAATCGTAGCCTAGCCATGCCTGCCGCCAGGGGGAGAGCCAGTTGAACACACTATAGAAGAGTCCGATCTCAATAGCACGTTTGAGTAAGGAGGAAACCAAAGCGCCGCCAATGCCTATCAATACATTGACTCCCAGGTCTTTCCAGTCGTAAACGTTGTGTTTGTTGAAGCGGCTGATACCAATTTCAACCGCTATAATAAGCAAAAAGGCAGGTGCGATGATGTGAAATGGAATCATGGCGTTTCTGGTTTTTTTAGATGTTATATACAAAGGTAATCCATACGGTAAACGGTTGTTGCACAAAGTACGCTTACACCTGCTCCGCGGATTCATCGTGATCAATGGAGAAAGGATCGAAGGCGCCGTCATCAATACCCAAATGACGTTTAAAAACTTAACCTAATGATAATCTCTGCTTACGGCGCCGGGATGTACCTTTGGTCATTTACCTTTGACCAAAACAGAAATGTATAAAAAGTAAATTTACCCTTTTCTTTTTTTAAAATCAGACAGAATGAAGGTATTGGTTACGGTTTGTGTAGTTATATTGTTTTGTTCCTGCGGCAATACGGGCAGGATTAATATTACGGCGATTAACAAGCCAAACTACCTGCACGATATAAGCACATTCACGCCCGATTCATTGGTGAATGTTGTAATTGAAATCCCGGCAGGCACCAATCAAAAATGGGAAGTGAATAAAGTGAGCGGACAAATAGAGTGGGAGCAGATTGCGCCCGATTCTTTCAGGGTAATTGATTACCTGGCCTATCCGGCCAATTATGGTTTCGTTCCCCAAACCTTACTGTCGGAAGCATCCGGCGGCGATGGCGACCCGCTCGATGTTTTTGTTCTGGGCCCGGCGATCTCACGGGGAACAATTGTTCATACCCATTAACTTAAGCCTCGGATGCTATAAAAAATAGAACGAAAGAAGGACATTCGTGAAAAATTCCG
>JAHBTW010000030.1 GCA_019638385.1 Saprospiraceae bacterium
CGGGCTTAAGTTAATGGGGTTGGCCCCTTGTCAGGTTCCAGATCGGCGAGGCGCAACCGGATCAGTTTGTCCCGTTGAAGTCTTACCGACTGTATGAGCAGGACTATGCGCTTGTGTAAGGCAGGACGGCAGTTTCCCGCCCGGCGCCCCTATCCCCTTTTACCACACAACAATACTATGAAACCCCGCACTTTGCCTTATATTTGCACGGCCAATACTCCGTGGGGAGTCTAAACACGTTCCGTAGAACCAAAGTTAAAACCGAAAAAACAGACATGGCACAGGTAGAACTCATCATGCCCAAAATGGGCGAAAGCATAATGGAGGCCACCATCCTGCGGTGGGCCAAAAACGTGGGCGACAGTGTGGAAGCCGACGAAACCATCCTCGAAATCGCTACCGACAAGGTGGACACGGAAGTGCCTTCGCCTACGAGCGGCGTTATCGCACAGATCCTGTTTAAAGAAAACGATGTGGTGCCCGTCGGCAAAGTCATTGCCGTCATTGCCACCGAAGCGGGCGCGGCAGTGCCTTTGGCTTCGCCCAGTGTGGCGGAAGCGGCGCCGGCCTCCAACGGCGTACCGAGCAACGGCGCGCAGCCGGTCATGGAACCCGCAACGCCGCAGTCCGTGCCCCAACCTGCCTTGAGCACCGCAGGCCGCGCCGGCGATTCGGGCCGGTTTTACTCTCCTTTGGTGCGCAACATCGCTCAAAAAGAGCGCATCAGCACCCAGGAATTGGAGCAGCTCCCCGGCAGCGGACAACAGGGCCGCGTTACCAAAAAAGACATCCTGACATACATAGAGCAGCGCGGCCAAACGCCGGCCGTGCAAGCGCCCGCACCGCCCGCCGTCGCCCCGGCGCCGCAGCCGGCCGTATCGGTAAGCGGCGGTACCGAAATCATTGAGATGGACCGCATGCGCAAGCTCATTGCCGACCACATGGTGATGTCGAAGCACACCGCGCCGCACGTCACGTCTTTCGTGGAGGTGGATGTCACGGAGCTGGTCAACTGGCGCGAGCGGGTGAAAAAGACCTTTGAAACGCGCTACGGCGAAAAGATAACCTTCACGCCTATTTTTATAGAAGCGGTGTGCCGTGCCCTGCGCGATTTCCCGATGGTCAACATCTCGGTGGACGGCACCAAACTCATCGTCAAAAAAGACATCAACATCGGCATGGCGGCGGCCCTGCCGAGCGGCAACCTCATTGTGCCGGTCATCAAAAACGCCGACCTGCTGAGTTTGCCCGGTCTCACCAAAGCGGTGAACGACCTCGCCACCCGCGCCCGCAACAATCAGCTCAAGCCCGACGAAATTTCGGGCGGCACTTTCACGCTCACCAATGTGGGCACCTTCGGCAACGTAATGGGCACGCCGATCATCAATCAGCCGCAGGTGGCCATCCTCGCTACGGGCGCCATTCGCAAAAAACCGGCCGTGGTGGAAACGCCCTACGGCGACCTCATTGCCGTGCGGCAAATGATGTTCCTCTCCCTGTCGTACGATCACCGCGTGGTGGACGGCGCATTGGGCGGCTCTTTCCTGCGTCGGGTGGGCGACTATCTGGAGCAGTTTGATGGCAAGCGCAGCTTGTAAATCCCTACAACAGCTGCGAGCCTCGAGCTGCGAGTTAGAGCCTTCTTTAATGAAATTTTTCCCTTGAAGGGGAAATTGAAACATATTTTTCATGAACGATTACTCTTTTTCAAGTGAACGATGTAAACTCATAGCTCGTAGCTCGCAGCTCGTAGCTACCTAATGATTCATTCAACAAACCCGCAATCATGACACACCGTCTGCTCCTGTGTTCCTTGCTGCTGCTGTTCCTGTTGCCGGCCCTGTCGGCGCAACAATCTGCGACAGACCTGAAAAAAAAGTCGCGGGAATTGCTGGGGCAGGGCAAATACACGGAGGCCAAAGCCACCTTGTCCAATTCCCGCGAACTCGTCCGCGACGACAAAGAAGGCCGCTTCCTGCTCGCAGTGTGTAATTATCACCTGCATTTATTGGATGAGGCGTTTACGCAGCTCAAAGCCCTCGGCGATAATGAACGCTACCCTTTTCCGGAATGCCGGCTCTACCTCGGCAAGATTTATCATGCCCGGCACGAATTTGCGGAAGCAGGCCGCCATTACAAAAAGTACCTCAAAACGCTTTCCACTTCCAACCCGCTGCGCCGCGCCGTATGGAACGAAGTGCGCCGCTGCCAGAACGGGCTGGATTTGCAATACAAAACTGCGCCCGCTTTTGTAGAAAATCTGGGGCCGGGCGTGAATACGACAGGCGATGAGTTCGGCTCGGTGCCTAGTCCGACCTACATTGACCGGTTGTATTTCTCCTCCATCCGGCAGGGCAACAGCGGCGGGCGGCGCGACGAACGCGGCAACCCCGACGAAGCCAACGGCCGCTATTTCAGCGACATTTACTCCTGCCGGCTCATCGGCGGCAAATGGTCGCAAACGCAGCCCTTGCCCTATTCCGTCAACAGTCCCCGCCACGAAGTATTGGTGGACATCAACAACAACGGCAACGCGTTGATCTTCTTCAAAGGGCTGACGCTCCAAAAAGGCGAAATCCTCGTGGACACCTTCCGGCAGGGCGGGCCGCAAGCGCTCACCTCCGACCCCTTCATCGGGCCGTTCAATCCGCTGGAAGGCGAAGTGTCATTTCATATATTCAACGACACGCTGGTGTTTTTTTCCAGCCAACGCCCCGGTGGATACGGCGGATATGATTTGTACAAATCGTCGTGGCGCGACGGCCGCTGGACCGCCCCCGACAACCTCGGCCCGGAGATCAATTCCGCTTTCGACGAAACGGCGCCTTTCCTGTTGCGCGACGGCAGAAGCCTGTTCTTTAGTTCCAACAACAGCGCCGGCAGCATCGGCGGTCTCGATATTTTCAAAAGCATTTGGAATCCGCTCACCAAAAAGTGGTCGGCCCCCGAAAACCTCGGCATCCCTGTCAATTCGGCTGCCGACGATTCCCATTTCCGCGTTTCCCGCGACGGCTTCTCCGCCTATTTCTCTTCCGCCCGCAAAGACGGATTCGGTTTGCGCGACATCTATGTAGCGTACTTCAACGACTTTTTAGAACTGGACCCCATCGTAACGTATTCGGCGCCGCCGGCGCCGCGCCCGACCGTGCCGACGCCGACCGCTTCCACCCCCACTGCCGCCACAACGCCCGCCGTAACAACGCCCACGCCTGCTCCGGCAGTAACCGCTCCGCCTGTAGTGGAAACCCGGCCGAGAACGCCGGTATCGGCCACGGCCTCCAATGTGCTCGCTTCCGCGCAGGGCCTGGCAGCGAGCGATGCCCGCTATGCGAGTTGGATACAAGCCGCCGCCGTTTTTTTGAAATCCAACCCTGATGCGAAGGTTTCTCTCAGCGCTTATGTGAAAGACGCGCAGCCGCCGGGAACGGCTCTGTTTGCAGGCATTCGCACGGCAGAAGCCGCTTCTGCTCAATTGCAAAAACAAGGCATTGCAGCCGACCGTATTTTTATACGCGCCCTGCCGGCTACCTGGACCGACGCCGCTGCCGGAACCCACAGCTTAGCCCTGCGATGGCTGCCGGCGCCCGGCAAAACGGCGCCCGAATACGATCCATTGAAAAAATCACTTCCCTCGGCCACCTACAATGAGGCGTATGAAGCGCCCCTGCTGTACAAGGTGCAGATCACTTCGCTCAAAGGCGAGTACAAAGGCGATTTGCTGACCCGCTACCCCGATGCCATGGTGGAAAAAAGCCACGGTGTGGATTTTTACCGCTATACCGTCGGAGCGTTTACCGCGTATGCAGAAGCGGAGAAATTTCGGCGGCAATTGGTCGCACAGGGGCAAACGAGCGCTTATATTACGGCTTATGTATATGGTTTTCGTCTGGAGAGAGGTCCTGCAAGGGCATATACGAGTGCTTTCCCCGATTTGAGGGGGTATGCTGGAAATTGAGTGGCTCACACTACACCCGGGCGCATTGGCGTCAACTTAAGTAAGTCCGAATGGGCTACAAAGAAGCCTAAAGGGCTTCAATGTGATTAGCCCCGGATGCCTGCCGGCAGGCAGGAAATCCGGGGTAAGAATGAAAGCAGCAGACAACCCTGAAAGGGTTGAATATGATGCACTTATAAAAAATTCAACCCCTCTGGGGTTGCCGTACGATTCGTTGTTTACCCCGGATATTATCCGGGGCTATTCGTATTCAACTCCTTCGGAGTTGCCTTTTGTACATATTGATTATCAATGCGCTATGCGTACTAAAAAATAAGCCCCGCCCAAGGCGAGGTCGCAGATTTTTAACTTAGCATACAGATGAACGCACACGATAAAATCCCGCATTTGATAGAACTCCGCGAGCAGGCTCGTCTCGGCGGCGGGGAAAAACGCATTGCCGCCCAACACAGCAAAGGCAAATACACCGCCCGCGAGCGCGTCGAAAAGCTATTGGATGAAGGCAGCTTTGAGGAGTACGATATGTTTGTGACCCATCGCTGTACAGACTTCGGCCTCGAAAACGAGCGATACCTCGGCGACGGGGTCGTGACTGGCAGAGGCACCATAGATGGCCGCGTGGTGTATATTTTTTCTCAGGATTTTACCGTTTTTGGCGGCTCTTTGTCTGAAACCTTTGCCATGAAGGTATGTAAAATCATGGATCAGGCCATGAAGGTGGGCGCGCCCATCATCGGCATCAACGACAGCGGCGGCGCCCGCATTCAGGAAGGCGTGAACAGCCTCGCGGGCTATGCCGAAATCTTCTACCGCAACATCATGGCATCCGGGGTGGTACCCCAAATCTCCGCCGTCTTCGGCCCTTGTGCCGGCGGCGCAGTGTATTCGCCCGCCCTCACCGACATCATCGTGATGACCGACAAAACCAGCCACATGTTTGTGACCGGTCCCAAAGTGACCAAAACCGTAACCGGCGAAGACATCACGACCGAAGACCTCGGCGGGGCAAGCATCCATACCGGTAAATCAGGCGTGGCGCATTTCAAAGCCGATAGTGAAGACGAGGGATTGCTCCTCATCCGCAAATTGTTGGAATATCTGCCTCAAAACAATCTGGAAGACCCCATCGCTACGGAATGTTCCGACCCCTCCGACCGCATGGACGACGAACTGAACGAGGTCATTCCCGACGACCCCAACAAGCCCTACGATGTGAAGGACGTCATTCACCGCATCGTGGATTTTGGGGAGTTTTTGGAAATACAGCGCCATTGGGCCAAAAACATCGTGACCGGCTTTGCCAAATTCGGCGGCATGCCCTGCGGTATCGTGGCCAATCAGCCCAACTTCCTGGCCGGGGTGCTCGATATTGATTCCGCGAGAAAAGCGGGCCGTTTTGTGCGCTTTTGCGATGCCTTCAACGTGCCCGTTATTACCTTAGTGGATGTGCCCGGATTTCTGCCCGGCAGCTTTCAGGAGTACGGCGGCATCATTTCACACGGCGCCAAACTGCTCTTTGCCTACGGCGAAGCCACCGTGCCGAAAATCACCGTCACCCTGCGCAAATCTTACGGCGGAGCGCACGATGTGATGGGATCGAAACAATTGAGAGCCGACATTAACTACGCCTGGCCGGGCGCTGAAATCGCCGTCATGGGCGCGCATGGCGCTATTGAAGTGCTGGAGAGCAAAGCCATTGCCGAACTGAAAGATGCAGAAGCGCGCAACGAGTTTTTTCGCCAAAAAGAGGAGGAGTACCGGGAGAAATTTGCCAACCCTTATGTGGCCGCCCGCTTCGGTTATTTGGACGATGTGATAGAGCCGCGCAGTACACGCCCGCGCATCATCCGCGCCTTGCGCGCGCTGGCCAC
The DNA here is from genome assembly GCA_019638385.1 of Saprospiraceae bacterium. Lineage (GTDB taxonomy): Bacteria > Bacteroidota > Bacteroidia > Chitinophagales > Saprospiraceae > UBA2329. Next base: position 5,827 of record JAHBTW010000030.1, read on the forward strand.
CAAAAAGGATGTACTGCCGCCGAAGAAGCACGGGAATATGCCGTTGTAGGGCAAAGAGCATAGGGCAAAAAGGGCAAAGGGAAGACACTTCTACAATCTATGAACACTCATTGTGACTATTTAACGCCCTTCAAAAAGCTGCGAGCTGCGAGCTGCGAGCTTCTAGTTTGCCACTTTGTGAAGGAAATAAATTTCCCTCTTGGAGAAATCAAAAACTTGATTTTAATAACGAGTTCTTTTTTAATATTGGAGAACCAAACTCGTGCCACGCAGAGCGTGGTCGCAGCTACCTTAAATCGAAGTCATGTCAGACCTTGAATACGGATTACTTATATCGGCGGTAGGATACTGCGTTACGCTGCTCACCTTGGCATTGCTGCATTTTGCTTTTCGCTACCTGCCGAAGTTGCTGCAACTGCAACTGCGCGCCCGCATGCGCAAAATGGGACAAGCCGTGTTGCCCGGCGAGCATCTCCCCATCACGGGCGATGTGAGCGCTGCCATTGCCACCGCGCTGTACCTGCACCTCAACGAAGCGCACGATGACGAACCGGTGAAACTGACGATCAAAAAAATTTCCAAATCCTACTCGCCCTGGAGTTCTAAGATTTTCGGGCTGAGTCGCCCGCTACGCCGATAAACGCGATGTGATATGAAGAAGTACAAATTCCGCATCAAAGGCCACGACTACGAAGTGGACATCCTCCAAATCGAAAATAACCATGCCGAATTGGAGGTCAACGGCACGCATTACAGCGTAGAGTTGTTGCGCGAGGCGCCGCAACCGTCGAAAACCCCCGTATTGGTGCGTTCGGAGCTGCCCAAACCCAAGCCGGAAGAATCGGTCATTGCCCGCAAAGACACAAAGGGAACCCCTGTAAAAGCGCCCCTACCGGGTACGATTCTCGCCGTGTTAATCAATCCGGGAGATATGGTGAAAAAAGGTCAGGTCGTACTTCGAATCGAAGCCATGAAAATGGAAAACGATATTCATGCCGACAAGCCGGGCAAGGTAAGTGCCGTGCATGTAAAAGCGGGTGATGCCGTACTTCAAAACGATGTACTGATAGAAGTGGAAGAACTATGAAAAAACTGGCTGCTTTTATTGCTGTAATTGTCCTTTTGTCGGTGCTGCATTCCACCTTTCTGGTAGCAAACCGGCAGCAGGTCCCCACCGCTTCGGGGCCGCAAACCATGCAGGTGCAGGATGCGCCGGCCTCGGGAGATAGCGACAAAGGCGCTGTGGAGGCCGTGCGCAAGTTCTTGTCATTTACCGGCTTCGCCAATGTGAAGGCGGGCAATATGCTGATGATCGCAGTGGGCTTGCTTTTTATCTTTCTGGCAGTCAAATACGAATACGAACCGCTGCTGCTCATCCCCATCGGAACGGGCATCTTGCTGGGCAATATTCCCTTTCAAAGCGATGCGGGATTGATGATCGGCATATACGAATCGGGCAGCGTGTTGAACTACCTCTATTTCGGCGTGATAAAAGGCATTTATCCGCCGCTCATCTTTCTCGGCATCGGCGCCATGACCGATTTCTCTTCGCTCATTTCCAACCCGCGGCTCATGCTGTTGGGCGCTGCCGCGCAAATAGGCATTTTCACCACCTTTATCGGGGCTTTGTTGCTCGGATTTCACCCCGCAGAAGCCGGCGCCATCGGCATCATCGGCGGCGCAGACGGCCCGACGGCAATTTTTCTCTCCTCCCGCCTCGCCAACGGTCTCAATGTGATCGGGCAAACCATCAACGGCGACCCGATTTACGTCAAAAACCTCATCGGCCCCATTGCCATTGCGGCGTATTCCTACATGGCCTTAGTGCCTGTGATACAACCGCCCATTATGCGGCTGCTCACCACCAAAAAAGAGCGCCTCATTCGCATGAAACCGCCGCGCGCCGTGGGCCGCACCGAAAAAATATTGTTTCCCATTGTGGGCCTGTTGCTCACTACCTTTATTTCTCCGAGCGCATTGCCGCTGCTGGGAATGTTGTTTTTTGGCAATTTGCTCAAAGAATCGGGCGTCACCAAACGCCTGGCCGAGACCTCGCGCACTGCGCTCATTGACATCGTCACCATCATTCTCGGACTGACAGTGGGCGCTTCCACGCAGGCGGATGTGTTTCTCACCCCGCAGTCCATCATGATCTTTGCGCTGGGGGCTTTCGCCTTCGCAGTATCCACCGCAGGCGGTATCCTGTTTGCCAAGGTTATGAATTTGTTTTTAAAACAGGAAGACCGTATCAATCCGCTCATCGGCGCAGCCGGCGTATCGGCAGTGCCCGACAGTGCCCGCGTAGCGCAAGTGATGGGTCTGAAAGCAGACCCCAACAACCACCTGCTCATGCACGCCATGGCGCCCAATGTGGCCGGCGTGATCGGCTCGGCAGTAGCGGCGGGCTTACTGCTGAGTTTTTTGGGGTGAGTTAAAGGATAAAGGCGTTGCACCGAGCGCCCGCCTTGAGCGGAGTCGAAAGGCAGTCGAGGTGGTAGGTTAAGGTCGAAACTTAATTTTTAAAATATAATCCAAAACTCGAAGCTCGCGGCTCGAAGTTCGTAGCTAAAATAAAAAAGATAAATCATGAGACTAAAAACGTGCTTGTTTGTACTGGGGTGCTTAGTGTTTACCTCCCTTACGGGGCAAGACCTTTCCGCCTATTTGAAGCGGCATTATATCGGCGAGGGCGGCGATACGCTGCTCTACCGGATATTGTTGCCGGAGTCATATCAACAGGGGAAAAAGTACCCGCTGGTGTTGTTTTTGCACGGCGCGGGAGAGCGCGGTAACGACAATGAATCGCAATTGGTACACGGGGCCAAACTGTTTCTGAACCCGGAAGTGCGGAAACAGTACCCCGCTATCGTGGTTTTTCCGCAATGCCCCAAAGACGGGTATTGGGCCAGGGTAGAACGCGATGCAGAGCGGCAACAGTGGGATTTTCCGTTCCACGAAACGCCCGGCAAAGCAATGGGTTTAGTGATACAACTTCTGGACGAACTCATCCGCACCGAACAAGTGGACCCTTCGCGGCTGTACCTCGGCGGTTTGTCTATGGGGGGCATGGGCACCTTTGAATTGCTGGCCCGACAACCGAAGCGATTTGCGGCAGCCATTCCGATCTGTGGAGGCAGCAACCCGCTGTTGGCGCCGTTGTACGCTCCCCATACGCCGCTGTGGATTTTTCACGGCGATGCCGATGCGGTGGTGCCGGTAGCGCTTTCGCGAAAAATGGCCGAAGCATTGCGCCGTGCGGGCGGGAAGCTGCGGTACACCGAATATCCGGGCGTCAATCACAATAGCTGGGACCCTACTTTCGCGGAGCCGGAACTGCTGAAATGGTTGTTTGCACAAAAAATGAAAAAGCGCCAAAGCGCCAGATAACATTGACCTTTAGCCTCTCAGTCATGCACACAAAACACCTCCTCCTCGCCGCCGCCATCCTGCTCGCCGCCGCGCTGCCCGCACAGGAAGATGCCGAACAACAGCCCGTTGCCACCGGCATGTACCTCATGAACATATACGACCTCAACGTGAGCGAATATACGTTCTATGCCGATTTTTATCTGTGGTTCAAATGGCGCGGCGAGTGCGACCCGATGAACATTGAGTTTGTGAACGCGGTAGAAAAATGGGCGTTCACCGGTACGCCCTTCCATGAAGAAACGGTGGAAAAACCCGACGGCAGTCTCTACAACGGCATGAGAGCTGAGGGGCGTTTTTATCACTCCTTCGACCTGCGGCGCTTCCCGCTGGACCGCCACGACTTAGACATCCGGGTGGAAAATGTGGAGTACCCTTTGGAGGAATTGGTCTATCAGGCCGATACGATGCAATCGCTCTTTCGCAAGGATTTCGTCATTCCGGGCTGGCGAATCGCCGGCGCACGGATAGATACGCATTCCAATTTTTACGACACCGATTTCGGCGAACCGGAGACGAGCGGCTCTTCGTTTAGCAATTTTACTTACAACCTCACCATCGCCCGCCCGCTCAGCTATTTTCTGCTCAAACTCATGCTGCCGCTGCTCGTGGTCATCGTGGCAAGTCTCGGCGGATTGGTCATCCATCCCGGCTACATGGACGCGCGCATATCGCTGCCCATCGGCGGGCTGCTGAGTTGTGTTTTTTTACAACAATCGTACAGCTCCGCGCTGCCCGATGTGGGCTACATGGTACTGATGGATAAAATATATCTGTTGTCTTACATCCTCATTGCCTTCGTCATGCTGCGGGTTATCAAAACCGGCAACACCGTCAAGCGCCGCCGAAAAGAAGCCGAGCCGCTCGTTCTTTTGAAAAAAGACCGAAGACTGGCCGGGCTGCTTTTGACTGCGTTCCTGTTGGGCGTAGCCGCGCTGGTGCGCTGGGCCTAAAGTTAGCTACGAGCTGTGAGCTGCGAGCTACGAGTTTGCATGTAAACTCAAAGCTCGCAGCTCAAAGCTCGCAGCTTAGGAACGTGGCGTGAATAAGTTGTCAGATTTCGGCGAGACTATTTTTTCATCAGACAAGGCGCAAGGAGGGAAGATAGCAGCGCTATTTGACCGACGAAGCAACGCTGTATGATGGAAAAAGAGGCCGACCAAATCGATAAATTATTCACGACGCGTTTCTTAAGAGTTAAACGCCGGCCTTTTCCCGCCCGTTCTTGAACCGTACCACGACTTTTTATTCTTCTGCGAAGAACTGCCCTGCGGATGCCGGGGCTGGAAATTGTTCTGTTGCGGCTTGATCGGTTTTGCGGGGGCGGCAACTGATTCGGGCGATCCTGCCGCCGATACATACGGGTGATCGTGTACCACCGGAATGGGCTTGGCGATGAGCTTGTGTATATCGCGGATGTACGCGCGTTCCTCCGTATCGCAGAAGGAAAAAGCGATGCCGTCGGCGCCGGCGCGGCCGGTACGACCGATGCGGTGTACGTATGTTTCGGGGATATTCGGAATTTCGTAGTTGATCACATGCGAGAGGTTTTCCACGTCAATGCCGCGCGCGGCGATGTCGGTGGCCACCAATACGCGGGTTTGTCCCGATTTGAAATTGCTCAGTGCGCGTTGGCGGGCGTTCTGCGATTTGTTGCCGTGTATGGCCTCCGCTTTGATGCCGGTGCGCAGGAGTTCTTTGGCCACGCGGTCGGCGCCGTGTTTGGTACGCGTAAATACCAATGCGGAAGGCACCTTGTGCTCGTTGAGCAAATGCGCCAACAAGGCCCGCTTGTCGCTTTTTTCCACATAATACAGCTCCTGCCGGATGGCTTCCACCGTGGTGGAAGGCGGCGTGACGGCCACTTTCTGCGGATTGGTGAGGATGGTGTCGGCTAATTGCATGATCTCCGGCGGCATGGTAGCCGAGAAGAAAAGCGACTGCCGGCGGGCCGGGAGCCGCGCAATAACTTTGCGCACATCGTGTATGAAACCCATGTCGAGCATGCGGTCGGCTTCGTCGAGCACAAATATTTCGATTTGGTCGAGGCTGATGTAGCGCTGCTGCATCAGGTCGAGCAGGCGGCCGGGCGTAGCTACCAGAATATCGCAGCCTCTGCCGAGCGTATCGGTTTGGGGCTTTTGAGATACCCCGCCGAAAATGACCGTATGGCGCAGGTTGGTATGGCGACCGTAAGCGGCGATACTCTCGTCAATTTGTATGGCGAGTTCGCGGGTAGGCGTCAGGATGAGGGCGCGGATGTTCTTCGGGTCACGGCTGTTGCGCGGCCGGCCGTCGAGCAATTGCAGGATAGGCACGGAAAAAGCAGCCGTTTTACCGGTGCCGGTTTGGGCGCAACCGAGCAGGTCGCGGCCCTCCAATACGATGGGAATGGCCTGTTGTTGGATGGGGGTGGGATTGGTGTAACCTTCCTCGATGAGTGCTTTGAGGATGGGGTCAATCAAATTCAGTTGTTCGAATAACATATAAAACAATTTAGGAAAGCCCGTGTGTCACGAGCATTTTGCCTGCAATTTGTGCAAAACACCATCGCAGTGCGGTGAATGAAAAAGATGGATGTTGGAAAGAAATAAAGGAGAATTTAAGCGTCAGCCCCACCGGAATATTAGGTAGCGATGACCGGTTTACAAATGCCGAAAGCGGGGTTCCGGAATGCTTTTGCCGGAGGAGTACGCTGAAGGAAATTCATTTCGGGCCGCAAGTTGCGGCTATTTTGCGGTAAATGCAAGTATTGAAGGGAATATTGTGCGCACAACAAATTGCACCGCTGATGACATAGGCGGTTTTGCGGCTTAAAACATCCCATATTTAAAACGAGTAATTGATGAAGAGGTCTTTAATACTTCAATCTATCCATAACTCACATTAAACCCTCACCCCTCCGCCTCCCGTCGCAATGCCTCATACATACTCCGCCAGGGCCTCCAGTTGCCGATGTCCGAGAAGGAAGAGTTGTGCCAGAGGGTGCAAAAAACGCCGCCGGTTTCGCGGGTGCTACGAAGCAGTGCGGTAGCGCGCTCCAGACCCGCTTCAGGCGAGAGGCCGAGGTATTCCTTGAGCGTGACGTCCATCACGGTAAAGGGGTGCAGTATAAGTCCGGTTGTTTTTTCTGCCTCCAGATCGTACCAGGGAAAAGGCCCGGCGATGCCGGCGCGAAAGCCGGGCGCGTCGGCGTAGCCCATCGTGTAGTCTTCAACGATGCCGGCGTCGAGCAGGAGGCGATATGTGGCGGGCAGTTCCATGCGCAGGAAGTGCTGCCGGCTGCGCAGAGGCGGCGCGCCGGTGATGTCGTGAAACCGGCGGATTTCCTCTGCAAAGCGGGCAGGGTCCTGTGCGGCTCGCCAGGAGGGGTGAATGCCCACCGGGTGTGCGCCTGCCAACCGGGCTATGAGCAGCCGCAGTATGGGGTGGCGATGAGAAATGCTCTTGTCGAAGCGACCGTAATTGCCCAGATGGAAGAAAAAAACCGGATTGGACTGTGGGCGGCGGTGCCATTCTTCTATGTCGGAAAAAGTAAAAAAGGGGTCTTCGGCCTTGCCCGACAACACGGCCACGCGCCGGCGCAAATCCGCCCAATTGCCTCGCAGCACATCGCGTACCGTACCCGCCGCATTGCGCCAAACGCCTTTATAGCGGTATGCCCAAGCCTGGTCTATATCAAAAGTGGGCAGGAAGCGATATGCCGGGCGCGCGATGCGAAAACCCGGGAAGCGCTCCTCCAACATACCGGCAAGATGCAACACCCAACGGTTCACCACCGGCTGCTCTAAGAAGTTGTGTTGAAACGCTGCACTGCGCCGGGCCGCAAACCGCCCATGCCAGTCGCGCTCGCCGGGCAGGTATTCCTCATAGCGGCTCACGAGGAAAAAAATCAGGCTCAGCAGATCAAAATCGAAGTCGGCGCCCCGAATGTGTTTTTGAAAAAAGAAAGCCGGCCGGCCACTTCTTTGCTCCGGCTGGATTTCCTGCGGCTGAATACCCGTTTTGCTCAGCAAGGCCCCGGCGGGTATCCACACTTCCCGATCAGACACCCGGGCGCCGCTGTAATTGAGGCGCGGACCGGCAAAACTGCGGAAGGTGTCCGGATGTCGCGTGAGCCAATAGCCGGTGGTGAGGATGTGGCGGAAAGCAATGTCGAGCGCGTACCGGAGGCGCGGCGTATCGAAGGGAGCATATATACAAATCATGTCGGGCATAGCGGGCGGTAGTTGAATGCGTAATATGGTTAACGCGGAGACAAAATGTGAACAAGTGGATGCAAATCCAAATGTTTTGGCTTAATTTTATCTGAACTTTTGCCAAACGCCATCTGTCTTACTTCAATCGGAACCATCAGCATGAAAAAAATACACTTATTCGCACTGCTGAGCGCCTGTTGTTTTACCGCCTTCGCTCAGCCCAATACGCCCAGAATCAAGGACTTTCCGGAAGAAGCAAAAGGCATTGTTTATAACCGGGAGTTCACCGTTGATTTCAAAATGCACACCTCCGGGCTGGGCATCGGCGTCAATTTTGCCCGCCTGAAAACCTACTACCGCACCCGGTTTTTCAACATCGAACTGACCGAAATAAAGCACCCCAAAGAATTTCGCCAAAGTTTCGACTTTCCCATCGCGAATGCCAACCGCGTGTCGCGCTCCTTCATCTTCGGCAAACAAAACAACCTCTACGCCCTGCACGGCGGCATCGGCGAAAAAAGATATTTCTCTGAAAAAGCGCTCAACCGCGGCCTCGCCGTCGGCATCAGCTACTCCGTAGGCCCCACGCTCGGCATGTTGAAGCCTTACTACTTAGACCTCATCCGGTACCGGGAACCCGATTTCACCGCATTTTTCATCCGCAGCGAATCTTTTTCGGAAGAAAATGCCGATAAGTTTTTGGACCTCAACAGCATATACGGGGCTTCGGGCGTCACCAAGGGCCTAGGCGAAATTACCTTAGTGCCCGGCGCGCATGCCAAATTTGCCATTCACTTAGACTGGGGCGCCTTCGATGAGTTTGTCAAATCGGTGGAAGCCGGCGTGATGATTGACGGTTTTTTCAAAAACATGCCCATCATGGCGGAGTTGCCGCAATTACAGCATGCGGAGAATCAAATGCTGTTCGTAAATCTTTACATAAATTTGCAGTTCGGAAAGCGTTGGTAAACATGATTGAACTCAATATAGTAGAAGCCAAAGAAGAACGGCGGCGCAAGCCCGACTGGCTTCGGGTCAAATTGCCCATAGGAGAAAGCTACCGCAATGTGCGCAACCTCGTGGACGAGTATAAACTCCACACGATATGCCAAAGCGGAAACTGCCCCAACATGGGCGAATGCTGGGGCGCCGGTACGGCCACTTTTATGATCCTGGGCAATACCTGTACACGCTCCTGCTCCTTTTGCGCCGTGAAAACCGGCCGGCCCAATGAATACGACGAAGACGAACCCCGCCGCGTAGCCGAAGCCATTCGCCTCATGGGCGTGAAACACGCCGTCATCACTTCCGTAAACCGCGACGAACTCGCCGACCGCGGCGCCGAAATCTGGTACCAAACCGTGCGCGCCGTGAAGGAAAGCACCCCGGAAGTGACCATCGAAACCCTCATACCCGATGTGAAAGCCAACTGGACGGCGCTCGAACGCATGATCTGCGCCGGGCAGGAAGTCGTGTCGCACAACATGGAAACTGTGCAGCGCCTCTACCGCAAAGTGCGCCCGCAGGCCAAATACGAGCGCAGCTTAGAACAAATACGCCGCACCAAGGACTACGGCAAACGAACCAAATCGGGCATCATGGTGGGCCTCGGCGAAACCGAAGACGAGGTATTCCAAATCATGGACGACCTGCTCGCCCACGGCTGCGATGTGCTCACCATCGGCCAATATCTCCAACCGACCAAAATGCACTTGGACGTAGCAGAATTTATCCACCCCGATCAGTTTGCCAAATACAAAGAAGCCGGCCTCGCCAAAGGATTCCCCTTCGTGGAAAGCGGCCCGCTGGTGCGCTCTTCCTATCATGCGGAGCGGCATTTGTAGGGGCGTATAGCTCCGGAACAGGAAAGGCACAAGCGCTCAGCCCTCCACCTCCACCCAATACGCCCCCGGCGCCTCCATCCGCCCAAAAGGCTGAAGCGCTGCAGCTTCGCGGAGGAAGTCCTCCTCATGGCCGGGTGCTACTGCTACGAGTAGTCCGCCGCTCGTTTGCGGGTCGCAGAGGATGTGGCGTTGACGTTCGGGCAGAGGGGCGATTTTGTGGCCGTAGCTGTCCCAGTTGCGGTGCGTACCGCCGGGGATGCAGCCGGCATCTAAGTAGTAGTTTAGGATATCCCGGTCCATGAGCGGCACGGCGTCCCAGGAGAGGACGGCGCGGGTGTTGCTCGCTTCGCACATTTCGCTGAGGTGGCCCAGCAGGCCGAATCCGGTTACGTCGGTCATGGCTTTGATGTAGGGCAGGCGGGCGAAGGCGGCGCCGGCTTTGTTGAGTTGCACCATGCTGTCGCGGGCGAGGGTGCTGTGTTCGGACAGCAGTTTGTTTTTCTTTTGGGCCGTGGTGAGGATGCCCACACCGATCGGTTTGGTGAGAAACAGCGTGCAACCCGGCGTAGCGCCGCCGTTTTTTTTGAGCTGTTCAACAGGAACAATGCCCGTCACGGCCAACCCGAAAATGGGTTCGGGACTGTCTATGCTGTGGCCGCCGGCCAGCGGAATACCGGCCTCGGCGCAGGCTTTGCGGCTGCCTTCTATCACGGCATTGGCCACGGCGGCAGGCAGGGTGTTGATGGGCCATCCCAGCACAGCAACGGCCATGAGGGGCGTGCCGCCCATAGCATATATATCGCTGATGGCGTTCACCGAGGCGATGCGCCCGAAGTCTTCCGCATCATCCACGATGGGCATAAAAAAATCGGTGGTACTCACCACGGCCGTGCCGTTGCCGAGGTCGAACACGGCGGCATCGTCGCGCTCTTCATTGCCTACGAGCAAATTGGGGAAATGAAGTTTTTCGCTGTGGTGGTGCAGAATTTCATCCAATACTTTGGGCGATATTTTGCAGCCGCAGCCCGCGCCGTGGCTGTACTGGGTGAGCTTGTAATCGGCGAGGTTTATTCGGTCCATAAGTCGTTTGTTTTTACAAATTCGAGCAGCTCCACCGCAATGCCTTCGGGCGATTCGGCTGCGGGTGAAAGGGAAAAATGCCGGCCTTTGTTCATGGCCGCGAGCGAGTGTAGGTAGGTTTTGTCGTAATAAGCGAGCGCGAAGGCTGCGGCTGCCGTGTAATCGCCGGCGTCCAAAGCATTTAATGCCTGCCGCAGTTGGAGGCCGCCCAGGCGCCGGGCTATTCTTTCAAACGATTCCTGCAATTGTTCTTTCGGGAAACCGGCATACACCTCCACGAGATTGGCCAGCCGGCTTTCAAACGGGATATCCACTTCAATCATGGGCGCAATGCAAATACGCTCCCACAACTCCCCCGGAACCTGCACTTTGCCGATGGCTTTGCTTTCGCTTTCCACCCACACGAGCCGGTCGGTATCGAGCAGGAGGAGCGCTTCGAGGAGGTCGTTGCCGAATTGCTCAAAGCTCGGTTGCGGCAATTCGCCCAAGGCGCCGAATGCGGAGCCTTTGTGCCGGGCCAGCGCTTCGAGGTCTAAAATTTGCTCGCCTGCATCGCGCAGGGCATGGAGGATACGGGTTTTGCCGGCGCCGGTTTTGCCGCCCAGCACGAGGATGCGAGCGGGCCGGCTTGCTAATTGTTCCAATACATACCGCCGGTAATTTTTGTATCCGCCTTCCAGCGTCACGACATCGAACCCGGCGGTTTCCAGCAGCCAGGCCATACTGGCACTGCGTTGTCCGCCCCTCCAGCAATGAACGGCGATGCGGCGATCGGGGGCCATGCGCAGCGCATCTTCCACATATTTCCGCATGTGCCTTCCGGCAAATTCCAGCCCTTTGAGCAGCGCCTGTTCCAGTCCGACTTGTTTGTACAGCGTGCCTACTTCGGCCCGTTCGGCATCCGAAAACAGCGGTAGGTTGATCGCTCCGGGAATGCGGGCGCCCGCATACTCTGCCGGAGCGCGCACATCCAATAGCACCCGATGTTGCCGTTCGGTCAAAAATGTTTCAATATCCACTCGATTGGGCATGTACGCTTTTTTACTAAAGGCAAAAGTCTTCTATTTTTGGTGTAAGTTTATACCCCATTGCCTTTGATCCCGGAATCCATTCAAAACCAACGACAAATGAACGGTGGAAAAATAATCGCAGACGTATTAAAAATGCACGGTGTCGAAACCCTCTACACGCTGTGCGGCGGACACATAGCGCCCATCTATGTGGAGGCTGAAAAAAGCGGCATTCGCGTGGTGGATGTTCGCGATGAAGCCTCCGCCGTGTTTGCAGCCGATGCTTCCGGCCGGCTCAGCGGTATTCCCGGCGTAGCAGTCGTTACGGCCGGGCCGGGCGTGACCAATGCGGTCACGGCACTCAAAAATGCACAAATGGCACAATCGCCGCTGTTGTTGCTCGGCGGCGCTACGGCTACCTTGCTGCGCGGTCGGGGAGCGCTACAGGACATTGATCAAATGGCGCTGATAAAACCCCACGTCAAATGGGCCGTGCGAGTGGGCCGCCTGCGCGATGTGGCCGGTGTGATAACGCGTGCCCTGCACACGGCGCTCAGCGGCGTACCCGGTCCGGTTTTTGTGGAAATTCCTGTGGACCTGCTCTACGACGAAGCTACGGTGCGCGAGTGGTACGGCAAAAAAGGCAAAGGCGGAGATAGCATTGCCGACAAACTGATGACTTGGTACATCGAACGTCACCTCGGTAAGTTGTTCGGCGGAGTTGCGTCTGTTGACGCGCTGAAGCATCCCGCGCCGACAATTCCGATCGCCGGCGGCGGCGGTTTCAATGCGGCGGCAGTGGCATTGAAAAAAGCCCAAAAGCCGGTGTTGCTCATCGGCAGCGGCGCTATGCTGTTGCCTCGTTCCGCATCCGCGCTGTCGGACGCCGTTGGAAAATTGGGCATACCAGCCTATCTGAGCGGCATGGCGCGCGGGCTGTTGGGGCATACCCATTCGCTGTTGCACCTGCACGAGCGCAAAAAGGCTTTGCGCGAAGCCGACCTCATCCTCCTGGCCGGCGTTCCCTGCGATTTCCGGTTAGACTATGGCAGTCACCTCAATCGCCATGCCGTAAAGATCGCCGTGAACCGTAGCCGCCGCGAATTGCACAAAAACATCAAACCGCAGCAGGCTATTCAGGCCGATCCGGGCGCATTTTTGATCCGGCTTGCCGAAACGGCTACTGATCTGCCGGAATGGCCGGAATGGAAAGCGCATTTACACACCCTACAGGAAGGGCGCGAGCAAGAAATTGCCCGGCAGGGCGGCGCTTTGGTGAAGGGTATCAACCCCGTAACCCTGTTTATGGTGTTGGAAAAAATGTTGCCTGCCAATTCCGTTCTCATTGCCGACGGGGGCGACTTTGCCGCTACTGCCGCTTATACCTTGCGGCCCCGCAAACCCCTGGGCTGGCTCGATCCCGGCGTATTCGGCACGCTCGGCGTGGGCGGCGGATTTGCGCTCGGCGCGGCCCTGCATAATCCCGGCGACTATGTGTGGATCATCTATGGCGACGGCAGTGCCGCGTATAGCCTGATGGAATTTGACACTTTTGCGAAAAACGGCATGAAAGTGTGCGCCATCATCGGCAACAACGGCTCCTGGGAGCAGATTGCCCGCGATCAGATCACCATGCTCGGCAGCGCCGTGGCCACTACCATGCCCCGCTCCGATTATCACCGCATTGCCGAGGCTTTTGCCGGCGCCGGCGAACGGGTGGACATGCTCGAAAGCTTTGCATGGGCCATACAACGCGCCATCGCCTCCATGGACAAAGGCGTGCCCTACATCATCAATGCAGACATCGGTTCTACCGATTTCAGAAAGGGAAGTATTTCGATGTGAAGTGAAGTAGAGCTGCGAGCTGCGAGTTCCGTGTCGTACTCATAGCTCGCAGCTAAACGCTGTACTTATGCGCCTAATCCGCGCGGTATATTTCGATGTTTTCCTGTGCCGGCCGGCGTACCGGGTAATCGCCTTGGAGCGCCTCTCTTGCGGCGTACTCCGAAGGAAACGGCCCGATGAGCACTTTGTAAGATTGGGTATCGAAACTGTAGTTGATGCCGAGCCATAGTTTACCTGCAAATTTTTCGCGGAGTTTTAATATTGCCTCGCGCGCTTTGGCTTCGGTCTTGTACTGCCCGGCTTGTGAAAACCACTCCTCCTGTATAGGTTCTTCATGCTGTTTTTTAGATTTGTCAACATCTATATCCCCTTCCTCTTCGTATGGCAGCGGCGGATTTATTATTTCAGGTAATTCAGTAATTCGTTTCTCTTCCGTTTTGACGTCCATGTATCTCATGCCGATAAAAACGATAACACCTAGTAGTACAAGGTTCAGCAGTAAAAGCAGAGACTGCGAATCTCGTCTCCGAGGCGGGTACGGCGGATACGGATAACGCGGGTACGGCGGGTAGCGGCGATCCCACTCACCATCATAGTCGTCATCGTAATCTCTCCGGGGGGACGAACCCATCGCCCACATCAGAGGCAGCCCGAAGACTGCGGCCAGAACGAAGAATGTGGTCATTGACATGGCCTCTCAATTTTATGGTTTGTGAAAAAAGAGCCAAAAGAATGCCACCCGAAATCCTGCTGTCAAGATCGGCGCATAAGGTATTGTGATATAGTGCCTTATAAAAGCTGAATAAAAAAAACAACCTGTCCTTGAACCGAAAAATTCCCCAATGGAAAAATTATTTTTTTCGGTTCGTTCTTTCGGTTTTTCGGCTCAATGTCGGAGTGCGCTCATTTGCGATTGCCGCCGGAATGGCTTATATTTGCGATCACATAAAAATCGAAAAACGGTATGTCTCCAATGGCAATAGCGCATCAGCAGAATCTTCACATTACTTACCCCGAAACGGACGGACAACCTATGGCCGAAAATACCCTGCAATTCGAGTGGATCGTACTCATCAAATTAGGGCTGGAAGCCGCTTTCCGCAATCGCGATGATATATTTGTGGCAGGCGATCTCTTTTGGTACCCGGAAGAAGGGCAAAATAAAATCAGATTGGCGCCCGACGTACTCGTGGCGGTAGGCCGACCCAAAGGTCATCGCAGTTCCTATCTCCAATGGCTGGAGGCCGGCATTGCTCCGCAAATAGTTTTTGAAATACTGTCGCCGGGCAATACCCGCACAGAGATGGAAAAGAAATTCCGGTTTTATGAAAAATACGGCGTAGAAGAATACTACATCTACGATCCCGACCACAACGAGTTTGAAGTTTACATCCGGCAGAGCGGCTCATTGATGCCCGTTTCGCGCGCCGAATCCAGTCGGTGGACCAGCCCCTTGCTCCGCGTTCGCATGGAATGGAGCCCCAAAACACTCACGTTGTTTCAACCTGATGGTAAGCGTTTTTTATCTTACCTTGAATTATTGGAATTCGGTGAAGTGGCAGAACAGCAGGCAGAGGCGGAGCGGGCGCGCACAAAGTTGGCGCAGCGAGTTGCCAAAAGGGAAAAGTTGCGCGCGGAGAAAGAGCAGCAACGCGCGGAGAAAGAGCAGCAACGCGCGGAGAAAGAGCAGCAACGCGCGGAAACGGCCGAGCAGCGCGCTGAACGCTTAGCCGAACAACTCCGAAAATTGGGAATAGACCCGGAGGTCTGAGATTTTAAGGGAAAACCTCCTGCGACATTCGCAGCGCCGTATCCAGTGCTTGCATGTCTAAACTCAGGTCTTCTTTTTCTGCAAAATAGCTTAGCATTTTTTCGGTGGGCATGTTGCCGGTGAGGTCGTCTTTGGCCATTGGGCAGCCGCCGTAGCCTTTGAGCGCGCCGTCGAAACGCCGACAACCGCTCTCGTAAGCAGCTTCTATTTTTTCGCGCCAGGCATGGGGCAGGGTATGGAAGTGCGCGCCTATTTCGGCCTGCGGATAGGCGGGTATGAGGTTGGAAAACAGATAGCGGATGCTTTCCGGGCCGGCCACGCCGATGGTGTCTGACAACTGAAAAATACCGATGCCTAAAGCGGCCAACCGGTCCACCCAGCGCTGCACAATGTCCACGTTCCAGGGGTCGCCGTAAGGGTTGCCGAAGCCCATAGATATGTATAAAACCAAGCGTTTACCCGTTTGCACACAAACGTTTTGTATCTCCATCACCCGTTCGAGCGATTCTTCGATGCTTGCATTGGTATTGCGCTGTTGAAAGGTTTCAGAAATAGAAAAAGGATAGCCGAGATAGCTGATGGCTGCGAATGCAGCCGCATCGTCGGCGCCGCGTTTGTTGGCCACGATGGCCAGCAATTTGGTCGCTGTCGCGCTCAGATCAAGACCGGCGAGCACTTCAGCGGTGTCGCGCATTTGTGGAATGGCCTTGGGCGACACAAAACTCCCGAAGTCGAGGGTGTCAAAACCCACCCGGAGCAATTGGTTGAGGTAAGCAGTTTTCTTTTCGGTCGGTATAAATTCCCGTATGCCTTGCATGGCATCTCTTGGGCATTCAATGATTTTCAACATGCGATATATTTGTTGTGGCCGGTACGACCAAAAGTAAACATATTCCGCTTACTTTTGTCTGAATGCAAATGGCAATGATATGCTAAAAAATAAAATTTTTTGGACCCTCGTCGGTTTCCTGTTAGTCGGCACAGGGATTTTGGCGCTCATGCTCAGTCTCATCGGCGTGCAATTCGCGTGGCTCGCGTGGCTGAGCAAAATCAGCCGTTTGTTTGCCTTTGTTGTGCATCTGCTGATGGTCTTGGGCGGTTTTGTGCTGATTTATTTGATGCAAAGCAATTTCCGGGGCGAAGATTCCTGACCCCACTGCCTCACTCCACCATGAGATTGCAGCCGCGTATGTCGCTGTGATCCAAGCGCCCCAGGACTTCAAATGCGCCGTCGGGCTGCCCCCGCCCCAGATCGTCGGTTGCGATGAAACTCACTGTATCCACATTCGCTAGGTCTATGATGTTGAGCGCACCGTTTTTGCCGGGCGCTTGTATGGCAAACGGGTCGGTAGCTTCCCGTGCCAAAACACGCATGGCCGGGCCGGGCTGGAAATATCCGCCGGTGGAATACGCCTGGGAAAGCAGTTCCGTCATGCCGTATTCCGAGTGTACGGCCGGCACGCCGAATGCCTGCCGCAACTGCTCTTGCAGCGCCTCACGGGTGATCTCCTCTCTGCGTCCTTTCATGCCGCCGGTTTCCATCAGGATGATGCCCTCCAGGTCCATCGGGTGCTGCTCGGCCAAGTCGAGCAAAGCAAAACTGACGCCGAGCAATATGGTGGGAATGCGGTTTTGCCGGCATTGCGAAAGCGCTTTTACCAATGCTTCCGTATCGTACAGATAAAAACCGCTTGCGGCATAGCTCGACTGCCCGATGAAATCCTCCGCCATAAAAACCAGCGAAGAACCGCTGCGCTCCAAATACGAGGGCAAAAGCGCCAAAAAGCAATAGTCTTCGAGCGGCCCGTAGCGTTGTGCGAACGTGCGGCGCGCTTGCAGGCGATACCAGTTCGGGTCACGGAGCAGGTGCCGGCTCGCGATTTGGCCGGTAGTACCGCTGCTGGTAAATACTCGTTCCGGCGTCCATGTGCCGGTTTGAATGTCGTAATGCTTAAACAATTCGATGGGCAAAAAAGGGATTTTTTCCAGCGCATGCACCTGGCCGGGTTCGACCTGAACAAGCTCTAAATACTGTGCATACAACGGATTGTATTCGGCCTGGAACCGGAACACCTCCAGCGCCGTCGCCTCGAAGTCTTCGTCGGGGAGCGATTGGATGCGGTTTTTCAGCCGGTGGCGAATGGATTCAAAAGTCAAGGTGAACGGATTTACTAAAGGCCGGTTTCGATTCAGGATGTAAAGTTGGAAAATTTCGGGCGAAACCATTTCCCTTTAGCTGCCGTTTATAGGGTATTTAGACAAGACTAACTTTTATGTTGAGCAAAAATGAAGAGGACTACCTCAAAGAGCTGTTTCACCTCACCACCGGCGAAGAGAGCGATAATGCCGGCACCGGTCAATTGGCCGACAAGCTGGCCGTAACCCCCGCTTCTGCCAACAATATGCTCAAAAAGCTGAAAGAAAAAGGGTTGGTCGGCTACCAGAAGTATGGCAAGTCCACCCTCACGGAAGCGGGCCGGGCCGCGGCGCTGCAACTCATCCGCAAACACCGCCTTTGGGAAACCTTCCTCTACGAAACCTTAGATTTCTCCTGGGACGAAGTGCATGAGGTAGCCGAGCAATTGGAACACATTCGTTCCGAAAAGCTCATCGAAAAGTTGGACAAGTTTTTGGATTACCCCGAATTTGACCCCCACGGTGACCCCATTCCCGATGCGCAAGGCAATATGGCGCCTCGCAAAAAACTCACGCTGGCCGAAATTCCGGTGGGCCAAGCCTGTCGCATCATAGGCGTGCGCGACAGCTCTGCTCTGTTCCTGCAATACATCTCCGAACTGGGCCTGAGCCTCAAATCGGAAATAACCGTACTCGAAAAAATTGCTTTCGACAACTCTCTGCGCATCCTCAGCGAAGGCCGGGAGATACAAGTGTCAGAAAAGTTTTCCCTCCACGTTTTTGTGCGGTAAGCGACATCGTTTTTAAAAAAAATGTTAGATAAGACTAAAAAAAATTAAACCAACTTTTAACTTTGGTGTTTTATTGGTTAAAAAAATAGCCCATGTATTTATTACACCCAAACAGGAAGGCCACTCTGATCCCGTTTAACACCAAAAAACGTAGGGCTTTTCCCATGTTTCGTCTCGTCTCCATCATCGGGGTTCTTACCTTTTGGGCAACCGGCCCGGCTTGCTCTCGTGTTTCGGATGCCGATCGCTCCGGCGAGCCGTTGAAAATCGTTTGTACCACCGGAATGATTGGAGATGCCCTGACCCGCATCGCCGGCGACAAAGCCTCCGTGGCTGCCCTCATGGGGCCGGGCGTAGACCCGCACCTCTACAAAGCCACACAAGGCGACCTGCGCCTGCTTACAGAAGCCGACCTCATTTTTTACAACGGCCTGCACTTGGAGGGCAAAATGGGTGAAGTGTTGGAAAAACTGTCCCGAACCAGAAAAGTAACGGCATTGGCGGAAGCCATTCCACAGGAATTGCTGCTGCACTCTGACGCAAAAGCCAATGTATTCGATCCGCACGTCTGGTTCGATGTGTCTCTGTGGCGCCGGGTGGTGCGACAAGCCGGTGAAACCTTAGCGGAGGCCGACGCCGAGAACGCCGCATATTACCGCGCCAACACCGACACCTTCCTCACTGAATTGGACAGCCTGCACCAGTGGGTAGCCGCACAGATAGCGAGTATCCCCCAGGAAGGCCGGGTGCTCATCACCGCTCACGACGCTTTCGGGTATTTCGGCAAGGCATATGGCATCGAAGTACGCGGCCTGCAGGGCATATCCACCGCATCTGAATACGGCCTCCGCGACATCAGCGAATTGGTCGCTTTCCTCACCGAACGCAAAATCAAAGCCGTGTTTGTGGAAAGCTCCGTGCCGGCCAAATCGCTGGAAGCCGTAGCCGAAGGCTGCGCCCGCCGGGGGCATCCCATCAAAATAGGCGGCTCGCTATATTCCGATGCGATGGGCGAAACCGGTTCGCCGGAAGGCGCCTATCCCGGCATGGTACGCGCCAATGTGACCACCATTGTACAAGCATTGCAATAAAACAATATGACTCCCATCATCGAAACACACAACCTCACCGTTTCCTACAACCGCCGCCCGGTGTTGTGGGACGTTGACTTCAGCCTCCCGGAGGGGCGCCTCATCGGCATCATCGGGCCGAACGGTTCGGGCAAAACCACCCTACTGAAAAGCATCATGGGTTTGGTACAACCCGACAGCGGCTATGTGAAGCTGTTTGGACAATCTTTGGACGAGGTGCGCACCCGCATCAGTTATGTGCCGCAGCGCGAATCCGTGGATTGGGATTTTCCCGTAAGCGTGCGCGAAGTGGTGGAAATGGGTCGCTACCGGCGCGCCAACCTGCTCCGGCGCCTCAGCTCCGCCGACCGGGACATTGCCGCCGATGCGCTGCACAAGGTGGGCTTGCAGGATTTTGCCAAACGCCAAATTTCACAACTCTCCGGCGGGCAGCAGCAGCGCGTATTCATAGCGCGGGCGCTGGCCCAGCAGGCCGATCTCTACCTCATGGACGAGCCGTTTGCCGGGGTGGATGCCGCTTCCGAACAAGCCATTCTCCAACTCCTCACCGAAATGAAAGCCGCCAGCAAAACCGTGCTCATCGTACACCACGACCTGCAAACCGTGCGGCAGTTTTTCGACTGGATTGTGCTGCTCAATACGCACTTGGTCGCTTCCGGCCCCGTTGAATCGGCCTTCACCGAAGACCACCTGCGGCAGGCTTACGGCGGCCAACTCACCATCCTGTCGAAAGTAGCCGACTTAGTAAAAGAACGCCATTTCCCGGTAAGGGAGAAACCATACAAAGACCGGCCATGAGTTCCTTCTTCTCTTTCAGCGATCCGAACGTGCAGATGGTAACCCTCGGCGTCATGTTATTGGGCGCGGGGGCGGCCATTGTGGGTTGCTTCACCTTTGTGCGCAAGCGGGCATTGGTCGGCGATGCTATTGCCCATGCCGTGCTGCCCGGCATTTGTCTTTCTTTTATGATCACCGGGCAAAAACACCCGCTGTGGCTGCTCGCCGGCGCGGTCGTTACGGGTTGGCTGTCGTTGCTGTTTATGGACTACATCACCCATCGCACCAAGCTCAAGGCCGATGCCGCTATCGGCGCGGTACTGAGCCTTTTTTTCGGGTTGGGCATTCTTTTGCTCACCGCCATTCAGCATTCGGGCAGCGCCCAACAGGCGGGTTTGGATAAATTCCTTTTCGGTAAAGCCGCTTCCCTCACGCAGCAGGATGTGATCGTTTTCGGACTGACCACCCTGCTCGTACTGCTCGTGGTTTTTACTTTTTTCAAATCTTTTAAACTCTTAGCCTTCGACCGCGACTTCGCCCATGCCATCGGCTTGCCGGTGCGGCTGCTGGAGTTTGTATTGTCCACCATCACTGTGTTGTCGGTAGCTACGGGCATACAAGCAGTGGGCGTGGTGCTGATGGCTGCGCTGCTCATTACGCCGGCGGCCGCTGCGCGATTCTGGACCGACAGTATGCAGCGGATGACGGGTCTCGCGGCGGGATTCGGCATTGTGGCGGGTTTTTTCGGGGCATTCGTCTCCTATACGGCGCCGAGCATGCCCACCGGCCCCTGGATCGTATTGTTGTTGTCGGCCATTGCGGTCATTTCGGTGCTGCTCGCTCCACGGCGGGGTATTTTGGCGCGTTGGTTGCTGCAAGCGGAGAACAGCCGAAAAATGCTGGCGGAGAATATTCTGAAGTCGTTTTTCAGCCTTTCGGCAAAAAAGGAAGCCATATCGGAAGCCGATATTTTGGAGGCGCGGCCTTTTTCTGTCACCGGGTTGGGCCGCGGCCTGCGCCGGTTACAGCGCAGGGGCTTGGTGCAGCAAAGCGCGCCCCGAACCTGGCAACTGACGGAGACCGGCCAGATAGAAAGCCGCCGCGTAGTACGCCTGCACCGCCTGTGGGAATTGTATCTGAGCCATAAACTGGGCCTGCCGGCCGATCATGTACACAACAGCGCTGAAGCCATGGAACACCTGCTCACCCCCGAAGTGGAGCAACATCTTCTGGAGGAACTGGAATACCCGGTCCTCGACCCGCACGACAGCGCCATTCCCTACGATATTAAAACCGATGCGCCATGAACGCTTTCTGGATCATTCTCACCGGCACTTTGGTAGCTATCTGCGGCGGGCTGTTGGGCGCTTTTCTGCTGCTGCGCAAAATGTCTATGGTCGGCGACGCCATATCGCATGCCGTGCTGCCGGGTATCGTCATCGCCTATTTGTTGTCGGGCTCGCGGGAAGTACTGCCCATGCTCGTGGGGGCGGCTGCTTTCGGCGTATTCGCCACGGTGGTGATAGAGGCGCTGTACCGCAAAGCACGCCTGCAATCGGATGCGGCCATCGGCATTACGTTCACCGGGCTGTTTGCACTGGGCATTGTGCTCATTTCGCTATTTGCCGGGCAGGTGGATTTAGACTTAGACTGCGTGCTCTTCGGCGAGATCGCGTATGTACCCATTGATGTGTGGATCACGCCGGGCGGCATCAATATGGGGCCGCGCGCGGTGTGGGTTACGGGCGGCTTACTGGTATTGGTGCTGGCCATGATCGGCATCGGTTATAAAGGGCTGCTGCTCACTACCTTCAACCCTGAACACGCAGCGTCCATCGGTATCTCCGTTGCCTTTTGGCATTATCTGCTCATGAGCGCCGTATCGGTCACCACGGTGGTGTCGTTCGAATCGGTGGGCGCCATTCTGGTGGTGGCTTTTCTCATCGTGCCGCCTGCCACGGCTTATCTGCTCACCAATAAACTGAAGCCGATGCTGGCCCTCACGGTGCTGTTTGGGCTCGGCGCCGCAGTGGGCGGCTACTACCTGGCAAGCTGGATTGACGGCTCCATTGCGGGCGCTATGTCGGTGGTGGCAGGAGTGTTTTTTACGGCTGCGCTGGTGGCGAAGCATAAAAGATGAAAGCGGGGGGAATAAAAAAGCCGAAGCAACTGCCCCGGCTAAAAAAATTAATCCTCCAATACTTACTTTTAAAAATGGTAAAAGTGTTTGTTTCTCTGTTGTCATTTTCGTTCAGCCCGGTTAGCGCCGTCAGGCGTAGAACCGCACTGTCGTCCAGAAAGACGGTGTTTCATAGTGTTTTGCCTTGTTGATTGGGAGGTACAATTAGCCGCTCAGGTATCAGGTGATAGCGATTTGGATGAAGAATCAAGAATCTTGCACCATATCATCTGATTTAGGCTGCAAATAAAGGGCATTCACCGCCTTGCAACAAACTTCGAACTCGGACAAACACCCGGACAAGTTAAAATAACCTGTATGTATGGAGTTTCGCTCCGCTTGTAAGCGTAATTTTGCTTGCTCAACCTAGTTACTACTCTATGTGTCTTCCCAAAAGAAATTTATCGGGTTCTGGTGTTTGGATTGCTTTGTTTCTATGGGCCATCATGGCAATTGTCAGTTGCCGGCAACAGGAAACGAGTACGGATGATGCCTTCTTCGAACGCCAAAACGCGGCGCACGACGGCGACTACTTAGCGACTTACCCGCTGCACAACCCCGATTCCTGTATCATCCGGCTCAAAGCCGAAGTGCCGGAGCAGTTGCAGCCCTGGGCCTGCTTTTCCCTGTGGTATCGCTTGCCGCGCAATTCGCCGGAGCGGAGTTTTCGCCTGCTCGAACTGTACGACACACACTACCCGCACGATACTGTTTTTGCGTTTACTCAGTTGGTGCGCGGCGAGTTCATGGTAGAACTCCGGCATCGCGACTCTGCCCGTGTGTTCCTCAACGATGCCCGCCGGCGTTACCTCGCACTCGGGCGCCCGCTTGATGCCTCCGATGCCGATTACCTCATGGCCCGGTGTTACAGCCAGGAAAACAACCTCCCCAAGGCGCTCGAAAGTTATTTCGGCGTGTTGGAACTCCTCAACCGCCATGATACCGCGTTTTCGCACCGCCACGCCTTTTTGTATATGGACATAGCGACCGCCTACCGGCGCAGCAAAGACCTCCTGCAAGAAATGTTCTGGCTCCATAAAGCCTGGAACGCCGACTTTTCCCAATTGGACAAGGCCTGGGATTATCAGGTGAAAATTGCTGCCCGAATGGCCTCTGCTTATGCCGTAAACAACCCGGATTCCAGCTTAATAATGGCGCGATTAGCCGTGGATATTTTTAAGGAAAATTCAGATGCGCCCGTTCCGTCACGGCTTCAATATTATCTATGCCTCGCCCACTTTAAAAAAGGAGACTGCGCTGCCGCGCTGCCACTATGCAGGGACGCCTATGACCGCAACAACGCTCAACAGGATGTTTTTTGGTCGAGCCAACTTGCCCAGGCCCTCGGTGAGAGTTACTTCTGCCTCGGCCGCTTAGACTCCGCCGAATGGTTCATCCGTCAGGCGATCGCCAGTCCGGATACCGGAAACCTTACCGGCGTACACAAACGATTAGCCGATATTTATACCCAACGGGGAGACTATAAAGCGGCCCTCTCAGAAGTCATTATTGCCTATGAATTGAATCAGCGACTTTTTGCCGCAGAAAGAGCGCGCGCGCTCTCCGAGTTTGAAGCGCGTTTTGAAGCTGCCCGCAAAGAACGCCTCATCACCGAACTGGAGGCCCAACAAAAAATCCGACAACAACGCGACCTCCTCATTATCTTGTCTTTTCTCACAGCTATCGGCCTATTGGCGGGGCTACTGTGGCGGCAGCGCAATCGCCGCCGTTTCCTCGAGCAGAGCAATGAACTGCTCCAACAAAAAAAAGCGCTCGCCGAGGTTCGCGAACAACTCAAAATTCAAGAACTCGAACATTCCCAATTCCTGTTGAAAAACACACAGGCGGAATTGAATACCACGGCGGAACTCCTGACACTGAAAAACCAACTTATTGAAGAGCTTGAAATGCGCCTCCACCGCCGCAACCTCGCCCCCTTAGACGTGGATGCCCCCGATTCCTCTGAAAATCCCAATCTGCACGGCCTGAAAATTCTGACAGAAGCCGATTGGTCGCGCTTTCGCGAACGATTCGACCGGCAAATGCCTGGATTTATGACCGGCCTCAAAGCGATGCACCCAAGCCTGACCAATGCCGAAATCCGGTTGTTTCTGTTGATGAAATTAGGTTTTGACACCCTCGAAATATCAGAAGCGCTCGGCATCTCCAAAGAGAGCGTATGGCGAAGCCGCCACCGGCTGAGCAAGCGGCTCGGCCTGCCCGAAACGGCCGACTTGAATCAGTTTGTGCAGGGGTTTTGAGCACTGTGAGTTCTATTACAGACAGACTCATAGCTCGAAGCGCCTAGGCACAAAACCCTCCCCCACGACACGTCTTGTTGCGGGCTGTTATTCACGACACGTTCCTTAAAAAACCAGGAATCCATCACCTACCTGCAGCCGGCGTGAAAAAAATGGCAGGCAAAAAAAATTGTTTTTATATTTGTAACGCTTCTCTTCAGCGGTGTATTAACTGCGACAAATCATAACAGATATCCCTTCCCCTCGCATTCGGACGCAGTAAACAGCTCGTCTTTGCATCTACTCTTTTCTCAAACACCTGCTGAACGAAAAGGCCGCACCGACCGTGCCTTTAACGGCTCTGCGGTATTGGCTGATTTTTTCACCCAAAAATCAAATCTATATGCATTTCGATGTTCTCTTTCTCCTGTGTATGCTCGTCGCCGGCTGCTCCAGTTCCCCACGTTCGGGAGACGATGTGGTGAAAGTAAAAAGCGGCGAAACCTTCGAAGTCAAGTTGGAATCGCAAATCGCTACCGGCTACCGCTGGAGCCTGGCCGATTCGCTTGATACCCGGTATCTGGAACTCGTGGACAAAGTTTACAAGGAATCTGATGCAGATGTGGACGGAAGTATGGATACAGAAATTTGGACCTTCAAGGGTTTAACGCCGGGCAAAACCGCCATCCATTTGCTTTACAATCCGGCCTGGCAACAGGAAAAAGCATCCGATGCAAAGACCCGCACCGTAAAAGTTGAAATTTATTGATCGCAACGATTTATTCACCATTTAACCAATAACAAATGTTTTCAATCCCAAATCTCCGCTCCGCACTTAGGAGTGCGTTTATCGCTTTCCTACCGATAATGGCATGGATAGCCGGCGTTCAGCCCGCAACCGGACAGGTACTTCCGGAATTACCCAACGTTTACAAAGTACGCGAAACGCAGGCGCCCACGGTGGTGCAGCAGCGCCTGATCCAGACCCGCAACGAGATCCGCGCTCAGAACCTGCAATTCAATGTGGGGTTCACATCCGTATCAGCACTTACGATCAAAGAAATCACGGGAGAAATTGAAGCCACGCCTGCCGAAGTACAGGGCTTAAAAACCCTGTTCGGCAACCGCACTTTCATCGGTGTAATCTCCGACGACGGAGACGGTAGCAGCAGCGGAGGGCCTTGTTCGGCTTCTGCCGCAAAGTTCGATTCGCGCAACAACAATCAGGTGACGCCGGTGCGCAATCAACTGGGTTGCGGTTCCTGCTGGGCATTTGCTGCGGTGGCGGGCTATGAGTCCAACTACTTGAAAGTGAACGGCGTGGCGCCCAATACAGTAGATGCCTCCGAGCAGTACGCGCTCAACTGTTCCGGAGGAGGCAACTGCGGCGGCGGGCTTACCTACAAGGTTTTTCAATGGATGATTAACAACAACCGCAAGCTGTGTACCGAGGCACAGGCGCCCTACACGGCCAACGACAAGGCTTGCGCGCCGAGTTCCTGCACCTCGCCCTACTTTGCCGAGGCATGGGGCATCGTGCGCCCGGACAATGACATTTCCAAAATCGCTGCCGTAGCCGATATCAAGGCCGCTATATGCAAATACGGCTCGGTGGTAGTGAGTTGCTTAGTCACACAAAAATTCCAGGATTACACCAACGGCGTATTTTTTGACTTCACGAGCAACACAAGCAGCCCAAGCTCCAACCACGCAGTACTGCTCGTAGGCTGGGATGATAGCAAAGGCGCCTGGCTGATGAAAAACTCCTGGGGTACCGGCTGGGGTGAAAACGGCTACATGTGGATTAAATACAACACCAGCAACATCGGCCGCCGCGCCTGCTGGGTGAAGGCCAAGCGCAATACCGGCACACAGGTTTCCCTCAACGGATATTACAAAGGCAACGACAACGGCCACTATTACATCCGCACCGTGGGCAACAAGGTATATTGGTTTGGCGAGCACCCCAACGGAAACTGGGCCAATGTGTTCCAGGGCACGCTCTCCGGCAGTCAGATCACCGGAAAATTTTACGACGTGCCGAAAGGCCGCGCCACCGGCAGCGGCAACCTGACACTGGAGGTGAACAACAACGGCAATGGTTTGGTAAAACTCTCCGGCGGATTCGGCGGCACTAATTGGACCAAAATGGCCCTGCCCGCTTCCGGCCTGCCCGGCAATCGCGACGGGCAGTTCGGCGCTACTGTGCAGAGCGACGTATCGGGCCGCTGGACCTGCAACGACGGCGGTATCTATTACATTCGGCAGGTGGGCAGCGCAGTGGCCTGGTTTGGCGAAGCCTCCAACACCAACGGCAAACCCGGCTTTGCCAATGTAGGCGTAGGCACGCGCAGCGGCAACAACATCACCCTCGGCTGGGCCGATGTGCCCAAGTGCGGGCTTTCCGGTCAGGGCACGCTTCAACTCTCCGTTTCCGGCGTAAATACCATTGCCAAAACCAGCGGCGGCGGATTCGGCGGTACCCAATGGACCCGGCAGAGCCTGGGGCCGAACATCACCGGAACCTGGAAAAATGTGGATGCCAATACCGGCAGCGTCACCCGTGTAGTGGTGACCAACAACTCTACCAAAGTACAGTGCTTCGGCAAGTGCAGCCCTTCCGATTGCGACTGGGGAACCGTCAACCTCTCGCCCAACGGCACGAAGTACAAAGCTGTGTTTGACAGCAACGTTGCTACCCGCAATTTAGACCTTGAACTGCTCAGCAACGGGCAACTGCGGGTGAACATGAAGTCGGTATTCAAAGACAACCGCCCGACACAAAATGCTACGCTGACTTTTAAGAAGTAAGCATTACCAATAGCGCATCCGTCCAATTTTATTTAGCGGCAGGCAGCTTCTTTTGAGTTGCCTGCTGTTTTTTTGTCTTGCAACCATATCACAACACTATTGTTTAGCACTTATTCTTGTATCCATCAACCTTGATTCGCCTATGAAAGTCCTACTCACTGCGCTCCTCATTGCCGGCGCTCCGCTGTTGTTGCTCTCTTGTTTTGACTCCAATAAAATCGCTTCCCGCCCTATGGAAACTGCCATATCCAATCCTGACACGACCACCTTGTATGATTTTACCGTCAATTCGCTGGAAGGCGAACCGGTGGCGCTCGAACAATTTCGCGGCAAAAAAGTAATCATCCTCAACGTCGCTTCCAAATGCGGCTACACGCCGCAATATGCCGACTGGGAGAAGTTTTATGCCGAAAACAAAGAGGATGCGGTCGTCCTCGGCTTCCCCTGCAACGACTTCATGGGGCAGGAACCCGGCACGGCATCCGACATTGCCGAGTTTTGCCAAAAAAACTACGGCGTCACTTTTCCCATGTTTGAAAAAGTACATGTAAAAGGCGACAACAAAGCACCGCTGTACCAGTGGCTCACCGATTCGGCTCAAAACGGCTGGAACAATCAGGAGCCGAGCTGGAACTTCTGCAAATACCTCATCAATGAAAAAGGCGAACTGACGCACTTCTTCGCCTCTAAAGTGAAACCCGACAGCCCGGAATTCATCGCGGCTATCGGAGGGTTTTGAGTTAGCTTCGAGCTGCGAGCTATGAGCTGCGAGGCTCATAGCTCGCAGCTATCTTGAATCCCCGGAAATAGAATTGTCCGAAACGCGTTATACGGCGGTCAAAACACCTGTCGGATATGCGAATTTCATCCCTGCTTATTGTATTGTTCTTAGTCACAGCGGCCTGCTCCTCGCTGCCGCGTGGCGATGCCGGCGAGCAAGCAGCACCGCTTGCGCCTGACTATGCCAATCCCGATCACTGGGCAGCCCTGCCGCAACGCGCCGATAATGCCGACCGGACGCCGACCGATTCGCTTACCGACAACCAAAGCATCGCGCCGGCAGATGTGTTCTTCCTCCACCCGACCACCTACACCGGCGACCGGGGCCAAAAAAGCTGGAACGGGCCGGTGGATGACCCCGATCTCAATGCCAAAACAGACAATGGTTCCATCCTCTATCAGGCCAGTATTTTCAATGGAGCGGGCCGGGTGTATGCGCCGCGCTACCGGCAGGCGCATTTGCATGCTTATTTTACCAAAGACAAAAACAAACCCACGGCTATTCGCGCATTTGAAGTGGCGTATCGCGATGTGCGAGCTGCATTTGAATACTACCTTGAGCACTACAATGAGGGGCGCCCCATCATTATCGCCTCACACAGTCAGGGTACTACGCATGCCAAGCAATTGCTACGGGATTTCTTCGACGGCAAACCCTTGCAGGAACGCCTCGTCGCTGCGTATCTCGTGGGCATTCCTGTGGAAAATGGCTATTTGAATCAAATTCCGCCCTGCGAACGCCCCGACGATACCGGCTGCTATTGCTCCTGGCAGAGTTTTCGCAAAGGACACACGCCTCCGTATCACCTGCCCGGAGGCCGCATTGTAGCCACCAACCCCCTCCTGTGGAATACGGGTAGTGATTATGCGCCCGCCGCGCTCAACGATGGCGCCGTACTCCGCGATTTTAATAAAATATTCCCCCAACTGGCCGATGCGCAGGTACACGATGGGCTGTTGTGGGTCACCAAGCCCCGGTTTCCGGGTAGTATCTTCTTCACGCGCCCCAATTACCACATTGCTGATTACAACTTCTATTATATGAATGTACGCAACAATGCCATGCGTCGCGTGGAAGCGTATTTGAAAAAACAGTAGCGTGCGATAAATTCACCATAACCAATGCCTGCCAATAATTTCAACATAACTGGTTTAACCGATGAAGAGGTAACGCTTGCAAGACAAAAATTTGGCTACAATAAACTGCAATACAAAAAAGAAAATGGCTTTTTGGCGGCGCTGAAAAGCCTCGCAAAAGAGCCGATGGTGATTTTATTGTTTGTAGCGGCGCTCATTTATTTTGTCAGTGGTAAAACCGGCGATGGTATTTTTCTTACTTCTGCTATTATTTTAGTTGCTGCGATTTCCTTGTATCAAGACTCCAGAAGCCGCAATGCGTTAGAAAAATTAAAAACCTTTACTCAGCCCTATTGCAAAGTAATCAGAGGCGGGGAGGTGGTGGAAATAAAAAGCGAAGAACTGGTCGTGGGCGACAGTCTGATGGTGGAAGAAGGCGCCTATATTGCAGCAGATGGCATCATTGAACATTCCAATGATTTTTCAGTAAATGAATCAATTCTAACCGGGGAGTCATTCTCCGTTTTTAAAGACAAAACAAAAGAGGACAACTTTATTTATTTGGGAACAACAGTTGCCGGTGGGTTGGTCATTGCGAGGGTAATCAATATAGGAAACGAAACGCGGCTTGGCAAAATAGGTAAAAGTATAGAAAGCATACATGAAGAAAAGACTCCTTTAGAGCTACAGATAACCAATTTTGTAAAAAAAATGGTTGTTGCGGGTGTCGTAGTTTTTTTAATCGTTTGGGCCATCAACTATCTCAAGTCTCAAAATATTCTGGACAGCCTCCTCAATGCGCTCACCCTGGCAATGAGTATCTTGCCGGAAGAAATTCCCGTTGCTTTTACCACTTTTATGGCGCTTGGCGCTTGGCGTCTGATGAAAGCGGGCATTGTGGTGAAACAAATGAAAACCGTTGAAACCCTGGGCAGTGCTACTGTTATTTGTACGGATAAAACCGGAACAATTACAGAAAACAAAATGAGTTTGGCCAAATTGTTTTTGCTCTCAACCGGAACGATTTCTCAGCCTGAAGATGCGTTGTCGGAAGAAGAAAAAGAGCTTATTCAATTGGCGATGTGGGCCAGCGAGCCGATCCCTTTTGATCCGATGGAGGTAGCATTGCATCAAACTTATACAGATGTGATACCGATGGACGATCGCCCCCATTACAAACTCATCCACGAATACCCTTTGAGCGGCAAACCGCCCATGATGACCCATGTATTCGAAAATAGCAGGGGCCATAGAATCATAGCAGCCAAAGGCGCGCCGGAAGCATTGATGCATGTTTCTAAATTGACAAAACCTGAACAGCAACAAATCAACGACGCCATTGAAACATTGGCAAAGGAGGGCTACAGGTTACTGGGAGTAGGTGTAGCAAGTTTTAGCGGCCAGGCATTTCCGACCAAACAACAAGAATTAAAATTTCAATTCAAAGGCGTTGTTGCCTTTTACGATCCTCCGAAAAAAAACATTCAAAAGGTACTGGATGATTTTAATGCCGCAGGAATTGTTGTAAAAATCATAACCGGCGATAATGCCGAAACCACAACCGCCATTGCCCGGCAAATCGGATTCAGGGGTTTTGAAAAAAGTATTTCCGGCGATGAATTGATGAATTTACCACAAGCGGAATTACAAACGCGTGTAATGGATACGCATGTTTTTACCCGGATGTTTCCCGAAGCCAAGCTGAGAATAATAAACGCTTTAAAAGCGGAAAACCAAATCGTGGCCATGACCGGCGACGGCGTTAATGACGGCCCGGCGTTGAAAGCGGCGCACATCGGCATTGCAATGGGCAAAAAGGGAACAGAAATTGCCCGACAGGCCGCATCTTTGATTTTACTGGAGGATGATTTGTCCAAAATGGTGCATGCCGTAGCGATGGGCCGAAGGATTTATACCAATCTCAAAAAAGCCATCCAATACATCATCTCCATACACATACCGATCATTCTGACGGTATTTATTCCTTTGGCTTTCGGATGGGTTTATCCAAATATTTTTTCTCCTGTACACATCATTTTTTTAGAGTTAATAATGGGGCCAACCTGCTCCATTATTTATGAAAATGAACCCCTGGAAAAAAACACGATGATTCAACAACCAAAGCCCCTGACAACAACATTTTTCAACTGGAAGGAACTCTCCATCAGCATCATACAGGGATTGGCCATTACGGCCGGCACCTTACTGGCCTATCAATATTCTGTTCGGCAGGGATACAATGAGGACGTCACCCGAACAATGACTTTTACGGTTTTAATCGTGGCCAATATTTTCCTTACCCTCATCAACCGTTCATTTTATTATTCCATATTAACCACCCTGAAGTACAAAAACAATCTGGTACCGCTCATCATTTTTATAACCATCGCTATCGTCGGATTGCTGCTTTTTATAAAACCCTTAGCGTCCTTTTTTCAATTTGCATCCCTGAATATGGCTCAGTTGCTCCTCTGCGCCGGCATCGGCTCCTCGTCTGTCATTTGGTTTGAATTGATAAAATGGATGAAAAGAATCAAGCCTTCCCTCACTTCCCCGCGAAAAACAACGCATTACTGAAGAGCAACTTGCCGTTTTCCCAAAAGCCACGGAACAGTGGATTGTCCACCATATATATGACGGCGCCGCGCCCTTTTTGCTCCAGACCGAACACCAGCGTGTTTTTCATTTGCTCTTTGGCGTGCATACCCACAAACCCGGTATATTGCAGGTTCTCGCCCAGGGTGCCCGCATTCCAGGCGCCTTTTAGCCAGGGATAGCGCTGCGTATTGGTTTTTAGCGAAAAATAGGCATCCGACAAACCGAAAGATAAGGGGTGCGTCCGATCAAGGTTTACTTTGAAAATCGCACCGGGTATGCCGCTGCTGATAGACTGGCGGTCCTGATCGCCGTAGGCCGCCAGACGGCTTTCCAACTCGACTTTTTCCGCGGCGCTCTCGGCTTTGTTCTTCTCGTCGGTGCTCGCGTAGCGGGTCAGAGCGAATCCTTTTTTATCCTCCAGAGAGTACAAGGCGCTGCCCACGGCAATGAGCCGGCCTCCTTTTGCGATCCATTCGCCGAGCCTGTCTGCCGCAGCGTCGTCTATGCGATAGTTGCCGTCGGTCATGATGAGTACGTTGTAATCACTCAGGTCCAACGAGCCAATATTGGCCGCCGGAAGCGCCGCAAAGGGGTAGCCCAATTCCTGCTCCAAGAAATGCCACACTTGTCCGTAGGAGTTGGAATACGTTCCCTCGCCCGATAACACGGCAATGTTGGGCCGGGCCGTCATGGGCAGATTGGGCGAACCGAAATCGTAGCCTTTTTCTACCATGCCGGAGCGCACGCCGAATACCTCTGCCGCATATTTTCGGGCGGTTGTTGTCACAATTTCATCAAACGCATCGCCGGCGAGGCGGTTATCGGCGCGCGTGATGATGACGGTACCGGGCGCAAAGTCGCGGCCCTCTATGCGGAAGGCCGAATTGGCAAAACGCGCCCTGATGCCGTGTTGCAACAACTCGCCCAACAGGCGCGCATCTTCCATCGATTGCCAGCGCAACACATACGCATAGGGCTTCTGGCCGGTAGCCAAATTCGCAGCCGGAGCAGGTACAGCAAAGGCGCCCTGCGGGTCGAAGCGCTCCTTCAGCGCAAAGGCATGGAGGCCGTAGGCATAAGGCAATGCCCAGGCGGTGATGTCGTACGTAGCCGAATCGGCCAATTGTGTTTGGGGTTCTAAGAGAATTTGCGCCAGCGTACCGGCCGGCTGATAAGCGCTCACCACCAAATCGTTTTCCTCTATTTTTACGGAAGTCTCCGTTCCGGTTTTGTAATCGAATCCTTTTACCGTGGCACTTTTTCCGGCCTTGCCGTATCGAATACCGTTGCGGTCGAGCAGCGTGGTGATCGCTTTGAGGCGACCGACGGGGTTGTTGCCTTTGATGACGAAAGATTTGTACGCGCCGGGCGGGTTGTTGCGACTGCGGTCGTAAAACGCCTGGAAGTTGCGCACCAGATCGGCTACATGTTGTGAAGCTATTTCTACCGTAGAAAGTGCCGAAGCCCGATGGTGGGCGACCCGGTCGTAGAGCGTAAGGGTATCGCCGTTTTCGAGCAGAATGGCCCGGCCGGCGCCGATACCGCCCTGTTCGTAGGTCATGCCGATGCTGCCGAGGTAGGTGGGATAGGTATCGCCGTAGCTCGGATAGAGCAGGTCGAAGCGCTCTTTGGTGAAATACAACCAGCCCTCACGGTCGAAGTACCGGGCGTGGTTGTTGCCGATGGTGGTTTGGAAATTGCGCTGCCAGTCGGTGATGTACGCATGAAACGGCTCTGCCGCCGGCGCGAAGTAGTAAGGTTCGTTGTAGCCCTGCTCGTGTATGTCGGCAAATACATGGGGAAGCCATTGGCGGTACAAAACGGCGCGCTGCCGCGATTCCACCTGCGTTTGCCAGGCCCAGTCGCGGTTGAGGTCAAACAGGTAATGATTGACACGCCCGCCGGGCCAGGGTTCGCGGTGCTCGCGGGCTTCGGGGCGCGGATCGGGCTTGGTAGGTGAAACGTCGCGGTACCAATTGGTGTAGCGCGAGTATCCGTCAGGATTGAGCGAAGGATCGAGCAGCACGACGGTATTTTTCAACCAATTTTGCGCGGCGGCATTGGCGGGATTGACTAAGTCGTACAACACGCCCATAGAGCTTTCCGAACCGGCGGCTTCATTGCCGTGTACGCTGAAACCGAGGCCCACAATTGCCCGGTCGAGCGCCGCATCGGGACGGCCTTCCGCAAGGCCGGTGCGCCGCAAATGGTTCTGCCGGATGTCCTCCAACTGGCGAAGGTTGTCGGGTGAAGACACAATCGCTACCATGAGGGGGCGCCCCTGCGTGGTATAACCGTAAGGGACCAACTTCACATGGGGGCTGTTGGCAGCCACATGTTCAAAGTAGCTCAGCAGCAAAGGATGCGGCGTGAATTGTTCGCCGAGTCGGTGCGGCAAAAAATTGTCGGGACTTTGCAACTGCGCAGTGGAAAGGGCCGGCAGCAGCAGTGTCAGCGCAATGAGAAGATGTCGTATCATGTCAGTAACTTGTTTTTTCCTCCTGAAAACTCCGTTGTAATTAGTACATTGTAAAATAGTGGTCGGAAAGGTAATGCTTCTATTTCAGTTTCGGGTTCAAGACCTGAAATTCCTCAGGGGATAGTTCATCTAAGTGTGTCCGGGTTAAAAAATCAATAGACCAAAGTGCAGCTTTCTGCACGATGTGTGGTGAGTACGTCATTCAATCATCATGTAGATGTTTGCTTATTCGATCTCCGTACAACTTGATGAGTTCTCGTTGGATCGTTTTCCATCCGTTGGCTTTGCGTTTCCATGACTTTTCGTTGTGTTGTAAAGATAAGTAGAGTTGCTTGAGCAGCGCCGTATCCGACACCCAGGCGGCCTTACCCTTAATCAATTTGCGGACGATTCGATGCAATGCCTCTACCGGATTAGTGGTGTAGATCATACGCTGCATGGCCGGCGGATAGTCCATGAATGCCATGAGTTCATCCCAGTCTCTGCGCCAGCTTTGCGCAATGTCGGCGTATTTGCTTTTCCATTTAACGTCAAAGGCTTCCATGGCCAATTCGGCTGCTGAACGGGTGGTGGCCGTATAAACAGCTCGCAAATCTTGACGAACCGCTCGCACATCCTTTTCAAAATCCGACGCGCGATCTCGAGGCGTCTGGATTTCCAGAGGCCCCGCCATTGATCTGACCACTTTTTTCGTGTGACCATTTCGCTTATTGGACTTGTCTTTGGCACGTTCTTCTTCTATAAAATCATTCATCTCGCCGTTGAGCATCCCGTTTACTGCTGTTTGCAGTAAATCGCTAAATATGCTCCCCTCTCCAAACAGCGATTTTTTAGCGTACAGATGTGCCTTCATCTTTTCCCGCAGTTCCTCATCAGGAACCAGCTCTTCAAAACTTGTTGCTTTTGTTGTCTTTTTCATACGTTTTTTCGATCTTACGACCCAAAGGTAGTGGACACACTTTAATGAACAGTCTCGGATGGTATAGTCCGAAGAGACTAATATTTCGTCTTTTCAGGTTATTTTATTTTTTCATGTTAAATTTTTGTTTTTGCAACCCAATTAAATAAATGTTACTTATCTTTGTACAACACAAAAAACCAAAAGCATGAAACAGACCTTCACTTTCCCCGCGCCCTTTCACCTTTCCTACTCGCCTTCCGCCTGTAGTTCTTTTCCCTGATACGGTCCATTTTGAGGTTGTTCCATTTTTGATGGGTAGGTATTGCTATTGAATTATTTTCAAATTTCGCAATGCCATCTTACGCATAACCCCATAAAGCCGGACCATGATCGTCTATATTCCTCCATAAAACAGGCCGATTTAAGTGCTTGAATTGGCCATATCTTTTCACTCATCAATTCCTTGCTCTATGAAAACGGCGTTTACATTTCTTGTTATGCTCTTTGCGGCTGCTACGGCCTGTGCTCAATCCAATATTTTGGATACGGAGCTTCCCAAGTGGGAAATAGGGGCAGATTTTTTAACCTTTATTGATACAACCGGACGCTTCCAAAGCTACCTGATCGTAAAAAAACGTATAGGTGATCGGGCTAAGCTGCGATCGAGAATCGGGTTTACCTTTGAGGAAATAAGAAACCGTCCGAATAACTACCCGGAAACAGACCTGCTCTCCGGTGGTCCGTTCGGTTTGTTAGGCAGCATAGGAGTAGAGCATTATGTGCGCCGGGGAAGAGCTTCTTTTTTTGTGGGTGC
The DNA here is from genome assembly GCA_019638385.1 of Saprospiraceae bacterium. Lineage (GTDB taxonomy): Bacteria > Bacteroidota > Bacteroidia > Chitinophagales > Saprospiraceae > UBA2329. The sequence goes on from JAHBTW010000030.1 coordinate 41,676, forward strand.
AGAGGGTGTAGTGTCTATTTTCCGACATTGGGAAAGAACTGACACTGATACGCGCCCGCGAGCTGTTCCTCCTACCATAGTGAAGTACCGGCAATACTATTCGAACCAATATTATGGATTAAGTTTATTGGCCGGAGTGTCTGTAAGAGTAATAGACAGATTTGTTATTTCTTTTGACAGTGCTTTTCGATTAGGCTACCAAAGGGAATATTACAACGCGGACACATGGCTGGGCGACCCCCTTGTTTTGAATTCTTTTGGAGGGCGCACCTTGAAAAGGTACATTGCCGATTTCAGGCCTCTTTCTTCTTTTTATTTCATTTACGAATTTTAAAAAAAAAAACATCCATGAAAACGATATATTTTTTATTTTTCCTGTTCTTTCTGCTCGCTTCCCACAAGATGTCGGGGCAACAAATAACCATTTCGCCCAATTCGGAAGTCGCAGCCATTTGTCCGTTGATACAAACGGAATTTACCCTGAGCGGCATTCCGCCCACTTGTACAATGTTTACCATTGAACTTGTGGAGGGCGCTATTGCGGCAGGCACTTCCTTTATAGTGGACGGCAATAAATTTCGGTTGGTGCCGGCGGATATTCCACAAGAAATGAAAGTGCGAATTAACCCAATGTCAGGGATATCATGCATCTCACAAACCGATTTCAAGATACTTGTCCGATCTATCGGTGGACAAGCACCTACGATTGACAACTGCAATAACATCGTATTAGGAAGAAGCGAAAGTTTTAATCTGACTGCTGAATTGGAGTATTCATACGCCGGTACGAGCGATCAAAAGGAGGTGCGTGAGTACGAGTGGGAAATATCGGCAGGCGGCAACAACTGGAATTTGACGACCATCAATCAGCAGGGAGTTCTGCGAAAAATAGCACAGATTGTAACAGATATTCAAAGTGATGCTACCATTCGGGCGCGCGCTGTGAGCCATTGCGGAAGAGTGAGCGACTTCTCAAATTGCATAATTGTCCGCTTTGTGGAACCTCCGCTCGCGCAGAGTCTTCCACCACAAAAAAAATAAAAAAATGAATCGCTGGTAGCGGGGACGCCTCAAAGCGTCCCCGTT
>JAHBTW010000031.1 GCA_019638385.1 Saprospiraceae bacterium
TCATGTTACCCGTACCTCGCCGAGGTAACTAAAACACGAACCTTAGTTCGTCTTATGGCTTACCCCATGTCATGGTTCGTATAAATCCGAATGTGCGCGCTGCGTTCCCTGTCTTACCGCACCAAAACCAGCAGTGCGGTTCATTTCATCAAAGCCGACAACGATTTTCCCGGCATTTAGCTCTTCCTTATAGGGTTGAGAGCGTTTCTTAACTGTGCAAAACTACTGTAAAGTCTTTATAAAGTCAACCCCCTGATAAAAACGGTAAGCCTTACAGGCCGCAATTCCCAACCGTATTTAATAAAAAAGCTGCGAGCCGCGAGTTGCATCACAGACAAACTCGCAACTCGCAGCTCGACCCCGGCAGACGAACCTACTGCCCCAGCAGCTTGCCCGTCGCCACTACCTGCCCGGCAGCGGTGATGTGCCAGAAAAACAGGCCGGACGGTAATTGCCCGCCGTTTAGTTCGCATTGGCGGCCGGTAAAAGCGCTTGTGTGCATCAAGCGGCCCGTGGCGTCGTACACCGCCAAACGGTAATCTGCATCGGGCGCATCATCGGGCAGACGGAAGGTGGCCCGCTCGGTAAAAGGATTGGGGAACACCCGCACGGCAAGGGAGCGGTCGCCGGAGAGATCGCGGGTTTGCACCACGGTGAATTCCTGATACACCCGGCGCACCGTATTGGTGATGATGGGCGCATTGAAGTCGAAATAAATCGCAGCATGGTTGTCCACCACCGTACCCAGCAGGAGACCGGCTTTGGGGTACACCCGAAACTGCACATAGCCCTGCGAACCGGCGAGGTCGGTCGTGCTGTCGGGCAGCAGGATGTTGGGGAAGTGAAAATGCAACACGTTGTTGTTCAACTGCGCAAACTCAAACGGGTGGCTCGCCCCGATGGGCACGATGCGCGCCGGGTCGAAATGCTCGGAGAGCGTATCGCGCAGCACCACCACATAAGCCGTGTCGTTGCCGGTGTTCTGGAAACGGATGGTGTAGTCCAACGGCGTGCCCGGCCGGATCACCTGCTCCTCGCCGAAACCCAGCGGGAAAGCCTGCTTGTCGTTGGGGTCGTAAGAATTGCGCACCGGTATGCAGATATTGGCCGTGAAGGGGCCGGGATCGCCTCCGAAACCGGAAGGATTGCTACCGGACCCCACACAACCGCTCAACGTGAAGGTCACTTCCTCGTTGCCGGGGAAACCCGGTTCCTGCATGGCAACAAAGGAATAAGTATTCGAATCGGCCATCACGGCAAAAACAGCATACATTTCTTCCTCATCGGGATCGAGCTGGAACGTACCTTGCAGCAACACGATCTGGTCTTCCACGATACGATATTCGAGCGGTACGGAGTTGGGGGCGTTGCCGATGTTTTTGATGGTAAACACGGCGCTGTCGCCCACGCATTCGCCGCTTAGGCTCACCACGGCGCCGTTCCAGCCGTTTGCATCACCGCACATTTCAGCGGGAGTAATCTGCGCGCTGAGGCACACCTGATCGCCGATCTGCAAGTCGCAGGAGGCCGTTGCCGTCACGTCTATGCGATGCCACACACCGCCCGGCGAAGCGGGTACCTGTCCGGGTTCAAAGCGCAGTACGTTGCCGTTGACGGAAGCCGGCGTCGGCGACGCACTCACATAAGTAAGGCCAGGCGGCAGGGTGACTTCCACCGCTACATCCTCGGCCGCATGGGCGCCTTCATTCCAATAATAAACCGGAATGACGCTCGTCAGACAAGGCCGGACGATAGCAGAGCCGATGGCGGTGCGCAGGTAGGCGCAGTCGGTGTCGGCGCTTATCGCAAAATCGGCGGTGGCAGCCTGCGGGTCGTTGCCGCTGAATGTTACCGTTTGCGATGCCGGCGCGCAGGTGCTGAAGTGGTGGTTGAAGGGAACGACCGAGAGTTCGTATTCGCCGGAAGGCAAAAAGAATTGGTAAAAACCGCTCGCATTCGTTCGCTGGAATACGGATAGACCGTTGAAAGAAGTGCGAACGGACCAGTTGCTCAAAGGCGTGTCGCCGGCATCGGAGCTGCAGTCGTCGTTTTCGTCCAACCGCACATAGCCGCTGATGTGGTGAATCAATTCCGATGCCTGCATGGGCAGGTTGAGCGCAAGGCTGTTGCTCTCCCCGGAAGGGAAGGACGCCTCCCACAGGGCATCCGGACAAAGCTCAAAAAAAGGATCGTTGGAGTTCACCGACAAGGTATAGTCGCCTGCCGGCAGATAGATCGTGTACTCGCCTGTGTTGCCGGTAAAGGCATAGTATTCCTGTGCGCCGTTGTCGGCTTTGATGCGCTGGTAGTGCAGGCTCGGCTCGTCGCTTTGGAGGGCGCAATCGTCATTGGTATCGCTGCCTACCCGACCGCTAAGCGTATTGATAAAGATGCCGGTGTTTTCCTCTGCGCGCAAGGCGCCGAACGAAGTGGAGGTACTGGCTCCCGCGCCGATGGCCCAACCGTCGGAAGTGGGTGCGCCGCTGAGGGTACGCAGGTGCTCCTGCCCGTCTTCCGGCGATTCAGCCGACCATACAATCGTTCCGTCTTGCTGGAAGCGAGCCATGAAACCGCGTTGTGTGGCGGTGGTTCCGCTGAGGAAAATGGAGCCGTCGGCGTAAAAATCCATCGCAGTGATGTGGCTGATCGGAATGGAGAGCAGCGGCGTTTGGCCGGTGGGCAGGCCGTCGGCATCGAAAAAGAGAACCCGGTGCGCGTTACTTCCTTCTCTGGCTACGGCGCCGAAACTGCCGTCGGGCGCTGTGCCCATTACGCCGGTCAGGTTGTTCACCGGTTCGCTTTGCCACAGAAATTGCCCTTGCGCGCCGACGCGATTGAATACGATTTTGTTTTGAACGTAGTGAGTAGTCAGCGCGTCGCCGTTGGGAAAAATAGCTGAACTAATAATGTTGGCTAATTCCGCGATGGCTTGAAAAGACACTACATTACCGTCGATATCAACCTGCAAAACCCCGCAGTCAATGCCGTTGTCGAAGCGGCAATGCGTAGCGAAAATATCGCCGTTTGGCAAAATACCCAGCGGGTTGGTTTGACTAAAACTCTCCGGCAGGTCTAAGGTCCACAGCAACTCCCCGCTACTGGAAACGCGCATTAAATCCAGGGTTGAAAGCGAATCGAGCGCGCTGAAGACGAAGCTGCCGTCGGGAAGTTCCAACGGAGCGCTTTGAATTTCAATCACTACAAAATTCTGAGCGGGCGCGTGCAGGTAGGTATTATCCCACTCCACATCCAATGCAGCGTCGAGTTTGATGAGGCGCGGCACTTGTTGCACAGAAAAATTATTGAAGTTGGAGGCCGTGCCGAGCAGGATGTACCCCCCGTCGCTCACCGGGCGCGCATAGTGCCCATACGATTCTGTAAAGGGCGCCGGAGTGGGGAAAATGATCTTTCGGTTTTCCTGCTGACCGAAAACAGCGCCTGCCCAGAGCAGGCACAAAAGCGTCCATACGAACGCAGGAAAAAAGCGTGATGTCTTTGTCATGGCGGTTGATTTATTTGATACGCTGCAAATCTCCGGCGAATTGCGGTCCGGCACAAAATCACTTTTCGCAATTTATCGGATTACTTTTTTACCTTTCGTGTCGGTTTTTGTGAATTTACAATACTTCCGAAACATGAAGGATTCCACTTTAATGGAAGCGTTGGGCAGCCTCAGCGCCTGGGAAATGCGCCATTTTCGCCTGCGTTTAGAGTCGCCCTGCTTCAACCGCAAAGCTACACTTTTGCGCCTGCTCGACTACCTGCTCAATGAGGGCCGACAGGAGTCGGATTTGGATGCCGCCGTTGCCGCCGTTTTTCCCGACGGTATGGGCAGCGCCTCTAAGTTCCGCCACGAAATGACTACCCTGTTGGGGCTTCTGCGCCAGTACTTTATTGAATTGGAATTGGAAAGCTCGCCCCTGCAACGCCACCTGACTTTGGTGCGCGCCCTGCGCAAACGCGGGTTGGAAAAAAACTACCGACAGGCCATCCGCGAATCGGAATCGCTCGCGCCCGGAACGGAAGACCCCGCTTTCTCGCGCAGTCTGTTTGCGTTTTCATTAGAAAAGGAAAAATACGAGTGGGAAAAGCGCTCAAGCCGCCATTTGGAATATCCGCTCCAAAGTCTGACCACACACCTCAACGCCTGGTATGCCGGTCAACTCCTGCAAATGGCCTGCAACGACACGGCACAAGCGGCCCTGCGCAGCAGAGAAACGAACGCCGAAGCGCCGGCCGGCTGGATAGAGCGCATCATCGGGCACATTCCCGACACGCCGCATGAACACACGCCCGAAGCCGCTCTTTACTACCACGGCCTGCACATGCTCGAAGCGCCCGAAAACGGCGGGCAGGTGGAGTTGTTTCGCGCGCTGTTTGAGCAGCACATTGGCTCGCTGCCTCATACCGAGGCCCGTGAACTACTCATGCTCGCTATCAATCACGGCATTCGGCGCATCAATGCCGGCGATCGCGAGGCCATTCGCCGCACCCTCGATTTTTATTTATTCGGATTGGACAAAATGCTCCTGCACGACGAAAACGGCGCGCTCTCCAAATTTACTTACAACAACGTGCTGATGACTTTTCTGGCCCTCGAAGAATGGGACAAGGCGGCGGCCTTTCTGGAAACCTATCGCGCCCAATTGCCGGCCAAAGAGCAGGACAACATCTTCCGGTACAACACCGCCGTATATCGCTTTCGGCGCGGCGATTTTGACGGTGCCCTCGAACTGCTGCGCAACGTCAACTTCCCCGATCCGATGTACAATTTGGAAAGCCGCAAAATGCTCCTCAAGATTTATTACGAACAACAGGCTTTCGATGCGCTCGACTCGCTGCTCGAAAACCTGCTCACCTGGCTGCGCCGCCACGGCGAAATCGGTTACCAACGCGAAATGTACCGCAACCTCGCCCGCTTCACCGGCCGCCTGCTGCGCCTGCCTGCTCAGGACCGTGAGGGCGCACGCCGGCTGGCGCAAAAAATACGCGATACGCCTTTGGTAGCAGAGCGGGCATGGTTGTTGGAAAAAGTGGAAGGCCGGCGGTAAGGGGTAAGTTGGCAAATTGGCAAACGAGCGAAGCAAAGTCCCGATGACGAAGGAATCAGGAGGACAAGGGGCAAATTGGCAAGGGGCAAGTTTGGTTCGTAACGTTCGGTATTTTTATAATCAAATTAATTGCATTGTAATTTAAGTTTCTTACCTGCTTATGTCTTTGGGCTCAGAATTCATACTATCAAGAATTTCCTGAATTTTCTTACCATAAAGGGGCAGGCTCTGGTGAACGGTGGACCAGACTACTTTTTCTTCCACAATAAAGTATCCATGAATCAGCCTGTCGCGCATACCGGCGGCGGCTCGCCAAGGAGCATCAGGGTGAGCTGTTTTTGGTTTCTTCTGAAATGTTTTTGGTAGCCTCTCCGATAACCTCCAGTTTCCTCAGTACTGCGCTAAACGTTTTATCATCATTCTTAAAATCTTCGAAATCCATACCTTCCACAAAACGCCTAACAGCGGAAATCGCATCAAGAATATCTTCAAGATATGTGCTTTCCTCCCTCATCAGATATGTACCAAATCTTTAAGTATGCCAGGCTTGATACGGGGCTTGATGCTCATGTCCGATACAATATCAGGCTTGATGCCTAATTCGTCCTCAAGAAAATACTCCAACTCAACTATATCAAACAAAGTGGCATCCGGTTCAAAATGAACAAGGATGTCAAGATCACTCTTCACATTTTGCTCCCGCCGTGCATAAGAGCCGAAAACGCCTAAAATTTTCGTTTTGAACCGCCGCCGAACAATCTCTTGCAACGAATCCAGCCGGGAGAGAATCGTGGGCAGTTCAGGTAGTGGTGAGCCGGCAATCTGTGACATATCAGGTTTTTGACAAATTTCGAAAAAAATACCGGCCTGCAAAAGTTTTTTTACATCATAACCCTCCCTCACTTCCCGATACAAAACCGCGAAAAGATAGAATCCAGCAAGTCCTCTGAACTGATTTCGCCGGTGATTTCGCCGAGGAACGTGAGCGCGCGGCGGATGTCCATAGCGATGAAATCGCCGGTGATGCGGGCGTCTATGGCTTGGAGCGCATCGCGCAGGCTGTCGGAGGCTTTGAGCAGGGCTTCGTAGTGGCGGGTATTGGCTACGACGGTGTGCGTCAGGTTGATATCGCCTTCGAGTACGGCATTCAGGAGTTTTTCTTTCAGGAATTCGATGTTCATCTGATTGAGCGCAGAAACCGGAACCCAGGCGTCGGGGCCGAACTGCTCGTTGGCGTATTGCTCGTAAGTGGTGTAGGGATTCATGTCCATTTTGTTGGCCACTACGATGAGTTTGGTATCGGGATGGACCAACTGCGCCAAGTCGTTGCGCAAGTCTTCCGGCGAAGTGCGGATGACGTCGAACACATACACCAAAAGTGCCGATTGCCGCACCTTTTCCATCGTTTTGGCTACGCCCACGGCCTCTATGGCATCCTGTGCTTCGCGAATGCCGGCGGTGTCAATGATGCGGAAGGCCACGCCGCCGATATGCAGCACCTCTTCTATGGTATCGCGGGTGGTGCCGGCGATCTCGCTCACAATGGCGCGCTCTTCGTTGAGTAGGGCATTGAGCAGGGTGCTTTTGCCGGCGTTGGGCCGGCCGGCGATGACGGTGCTGACGCCGTTCTTGATGACGTTGCCCAACTGGAAAGAGCGCAGCAGCGCGTCCATGAGTGCAAGGATACGCCGGATGAGCGCTTTGAGATCGTCGCGGTCGGCAAATTCCACGTCCTCTTCGCCGAAGTCGAGTTCGAGTTCGATGAGCGCGGCGAAGTCAATGAGTTGTTGGCGAAGTTGTTTGATTTCATTGCTGAACCCGCCGCGCATTTGCTGCATGGCAATGGCGTGCGCCGAGGCCGATTCGGACGCGATGAGGTCGGCTACGGCTTCGGCCTGACTGAGGTCCATGCGGCCGTTGAGGAAGGCGCGTTGGGTGAACTCTCCCGGCTTGGCTAAGCGGGCGCCTTTGCGCAGCAGCAGGGCCATCACTTCCTGAAGGATATAATGAGAACCGTGGCAGGATATTTCCACCACATCTTCGCCGGTATAAGAATGGGGCCCGCGAAACAGAGAGGTCAGCACCTCGTCCAATACACTGCCGTCCTCCCTGCGGATGCTCCCGAAATGAATGGTGTGAGAAGGCTGCGCGCCCAGGTCTTTGCCTTTGAACACCGTGCCGGCTATGCGAAATGCATCCGGCCCCGACAGCCGGATGATGCCGATTGCGCCCACTCCGGGCGGCGTTGCCAATGCAATGATGGTGTCCATGTTGTCTTTTTTGCGGAGGCGATGCCGTGGAAGTAAAAAGGATAAAGTAAAAAGTTTACCGTGCTGTAGCCCGACTTACCTCAACAGAGGCGCGGGTTTACATTACAGCCTCCAGATTATCGGAATTCCGCATTTGCCAATTTGCCCTCCCGATTCCTTCATCATCGGGACTTCGCTTCGCTCGTTTGCCCCTTATCAATTTGCTCATTTGCCTCTTACCCTACGCCCACTATCCCTCCCATTCCCGCATCGCTTCCAAGTCCTCCCGTGTTTTGGCCAGCACGGAATAGCTTGTTTGCAACAATCCGCGTTCTTTGGCCGGAGCGCGTTTGCCGGAGGCTAATAGCGCAGGGTCGAATTGCAGCTTTTTGAGCAGCATGGCCCAGTAGATCAGTTCGGCAGTAGCCGGCTGCTTTTTCAGTTTGAGATTGCGGTCGGTGCGTATTTTTTCAAAATGAGCCACAATGGGTTTCAATTGCTCCTGCGAAAAACCCTCCACTTTGGAATGCAGAATAGAAAGCAGCGCATCGGCATCGGGAAAGGGAATGTGATAATACACCACCCGACGCAGGAAAGGGTCGGGCAGGTTTTTCTCCGAATTGGAAGTGAGTACGATGATCGGGCGATTTTCCGCCGTGGTGCGGAATGATTTCCCGATTTCGGGCACCTGAAATTCGAGGTCTTCGATGGCGGCGAGCACGTCGTTGGGCAGGTCGCGCGGCGCTTTGTCGAGTTCGTCGAGCAGTACCACCCGGCGCTCGTCGGTGCGAATGGCAGCGCCGAGGCCCTGATAGCGGATGAAGCGCGTCTCTATCTCATCAGGACTGAGAATTTCCTTGTTGTTTTGGGTGTGTTGGAAATGGCTCAGCGCATCGTATTTGTAAAACAAATCATTGGCGGTGGCGGAAGTTTGAATATTGACGATCAGCGGCCGCCCCAGATTGAAAAACCAGGCCAGGTGGAAGGCCAATTGCGTTTTGCCGGTACCCGGTTCGCCGGTGAGCAGCAGCGGCTGGCCAAGAGCTAAGGCCACGTTCACCGCGTCGGTCAATGCCTGCGAGGGTTTGTACAGCGACGGGTCATTGAGTTTGAAATTGGGTTGAAACGGCGGCAATTGCCCCTGCCCCTCTGCCTGATACACGAAAAAGCTCATAGCGATGTATTTTTATTCAAAAGTAGTTCTTTTAGCCCAACATGCCGGGAACGTCATACATGCAACTCGCAGCTCACGGCTCGCAGCTCGAAGCTATTTCCAACCTATCGAGCCTGCGCAATTTTATAAATCAAAGTCTGAAAGCGCTCAATGTCGGTCATGTCTATTAGTTTGTCCTGTTGGAACTTTTGCTGTTTTTCCGCCGACAATTCCGCGACGACGGCCTTTACCACGTCTTCAATGCGGCCCTGACTGTGCTCGCCGAGATCGCGTATCCAATCTTCCAGCAGCTCTGCCGGTACAGGCACCAATTCCGACAGCAGCGTAGCGCGGTGCAGGTTTTTACCCACGATGCCGCCGATGTCTTCAAAGATGGCCTTTTCGCGGCCTTGCAGCGGCTGCACATGCGCATTGCGAAGGAAGATAACGAAGAAAAAGATGAAATTGGGTATGTGATCCGGCGTATCAGCAAAGGTATCCATGATCCAGTTGAGATATTCACTCATCATGTCCTTGTCCCATCGGCCGGCGTTGAGGTCAAACACAGTGGCAATGTACTCATACTGGAGTTTGGGCAGGCCGGTGCGGAGGTATTCCTCAAAGGAGGTTTCGGTTTCGCCGAGGGCAAAGCGCCGGCTCATGTATTTTTTGAAATCCTTTTGCGAATTGGCCAGATTGCGCCCCAGCGGCAGGTCTTCAATTTGTACCCTGCGGCTATCGGCCCGGTGAACGTAATGCATGGCGCCGATTTCGTCCTCCAGTTCCTCAATGACGATTTCGTAAATCATGCGTTCGGCGAAACTCGACGGTTGCTGGGTAGGACAAGCCACGACGAAGTAAAACTGAAAATGGTTGCTGCGCCCTGAAAAATCATCGAATGCTTTCCAGAAATCGCGGGCCACGGGGTCCCGGTCGCAGTTCACTAAATGTATTTCACCGATGTCTTTGTCTATGGTCAGTTGCCGCACTAATCCTTCGAGGATGCTCGATTCTTCGAGCATTTCGAGGCCGTAAGCATCTTTGAGCTGGAGGCGCAGGGCGTCTATTTCTTTGTCCAACTGCCCTATTTGCACCTCAAAAGAGAATCGCTGATTGGGGTCGAAGGCAATGGCATAGGCCTGCCGCACTTCGTTTTGGCGGCGAATGGTGAGTTCTAATTGGTTTTTGATCCCTTCAACGGTGGCAGACATGTGTTAGCCCAATTTGGATTTGAGAGCGGCGACTTCCTGCTCCAATTGCCCGATCTGTGTTTGTAATGCGAATTTGATATTCGGATCAAACTGTATGGCTACGGCTTCGCGCAGGGCGTTGAGCCGGCCGACGGAAAGTTCGAGTTGTCGTTGTAGTCCGTCGCGTTCCAATTGGGAAAGCACGCCCGGATGCGGTCCGGGGGCATGGCCGGCCAAAATGCCCGGCTCCAGATCGCGTTCTCTGATGCCGGCAATCATGTCCAACAGGGATGCCCGAATGCGGTTCAGCGAGCGTTCAGTCTGTTCGGGCGCTACGCCGCCGCCGCGCGCGCTGCGCATTACGGAGTTGTACTGCCCCTGCTGCAAAATGATCTCGTTTTCAAGGCGGGCGTCGTCGTGTATGACCTTCCTGAACAGTTCGAGGGCCTGTTCAAATTCGTCTTCGGCCACATAGCCCCGCAGTTCTTTTTTGATGTCCTCTAATGTCGGCATAAGCGTAAATCAATGAAATGGTGGGTAAAGATAGCGTTTCTTTGAATATGTGCAAATGGGGGCAGTGAAGGCTTGGAAATAACTCTGCAACCGCTTATTTTTGTGAAAAAATGACAGAATGACAGAGAACACAATATACATGGGAGTAAACGCGCCAAAAATCCACCAACGCATCATTGGACAATTGATGATGCAACTCGGAATACTGTACTACACAGAAAAAAGTATTCCGTATGAACCCTTCCCCGAAACCATGATTGATGAAAGTCAGACCAGCCCGACGCCGGATATTTTGTTGTTCGATAACGCAAAAAAACTCAATCGGGTAATCATAGAAGTCAGCGGCAACACGGGCGCTCGCCGAGACTTTGAAAAAGTGAAGCAGTTGGTGGAAGAATATGGCGTTCAGGAAGGCTTTGTTTATAATTACGACACCCGGCAATGGCTGAAATATGCCCTGTCGTCGGGCGAGGATTTAGCGCGGCCTTCTTTTAGCGATGAGATCGGCCTCGATCTGAACGAACTGCTCGCCGGTGCTTCTTCCTGATGGACGGGCATCTACCTGCTCTTTATTTTTCATCTCTCCTGTTTTTTGTGCCCCGCTAACAATTTGTTATACACACCGCACCCGTCGTACCTTTGCGCCATGATGATGTTCAGCGAAAGCGATCTGCGGTTCCGATTTTCCGACGATTGGGTCGTGTGCCGGTACGATGCGCACCGATACTATCGGGGCTGGAGTGGCGCCGGACTAAAGGGCGTGGACTTCATCGGCATCCTGCGCGATGACACGCTCGTGCTGATGGAGGTAAAAAACTACAGCATTCGCGCCGCCGGCAGCAGGGGGCACACCTTAAACGCCATACTCGCCCAACCGGAAATACTCACTGAATCTTTCGGGCGCAAAATAGTGGATACGCTCACCGCCATAGATGCGGTGCGACAGTATTGGCAGCGCCATTGGTGGCGCCGATGGGCGTTGCACCGGTACCGCAAGCGCCCGCCCCGCAGCAGCGAATCCGCCTTCTGGGCCAGAGTGTGCGAACTGGCCGAACAACCCGATACCTGCATGGCTGTGCTCTGGCTGGAAAGCGATGCTTTTGCGCCGGCGCTACGGCGGCAATTAGAAAAACAACTTACCGAAGAACTGCATGACCTCGCCTCCAACGTGTATATCGCTGAGCGCAACGCGCATCCATTCGGCGATTGCCTCAACGCAGAGGATGCGCCCTGAATTACCGTTCAGCATTTCACAACTACCGTTGGTAGAATTTTGTTAGGCCGCCGAATGCCGTTTTTCGGTTTGGTGCGTTCCTGTAAAAGTCATAGAAAAAGCAACATCGTACATGCGCAACTTTATCCTCCCCGCCATTGGCCTCCTCCTCCTTTTTGCAACATCCCTCTCTGCACAGCAACGCCTCACCGTCAGCGGAGAAGTACGCGATGCCGCCGACGGTGAAACCCTCATCGGCGCTACCGTAGCCATCACCGCGCTGGGCATCGGCGCCACCACCAACGAATACGGTTTTTACTCCCTCACCCTGCCGGCTACTGCCGATTCAGTCACGCTCGAATTCAGCTATGTGGGCTACCAAACGGCCTACCGAACGGTGTTGCTCCAGGCCGGGCTTGTGGTCAACGTGGAGTTGGGCGCCGGGGTGCAGATAGAAGAGGTAGTGGTGAAAGCCAATTCCTTTCGGGAAAAAATGCGCTCCACCGAAATGAGTGTGGAAGAAATCTCCGTCCGACAGGCCAAACTCCTGCCCGTGTTGTTGGGCGAGAGCGATATTATAAAGGCCATCCAACTCAAACCCGGCATCCCTTCCGGCTCGGAAGGCACTACCGGCTTGTTTGTGCGCGGCGGCGGCGCCGATCAAAACCTCATCCTGCTGGATGAAGCCGTTGTGTATAACGCCAGCCACCTGTTCGGCTTTTTCAGCACGTTTAATACCGATGCCGTTAAAGACCTCAAGCTCTACAAAGGCGGTTTTCCGGCCCAATACGGCGGGCGGCTCTCCTCGGTCATTGATGTGAAACTCAAAGAGGGCAATGCCAAAAAATTTGCCGCTACCGGGGGCATCGGCCTCATCGCATCCCGCCTCACGCTGGAAGGCCCCATTCAAAAGGACAAATCCTCGTTCATGGTGTCGGGGCGGCGTACTTACTTCGACCTCATCACGCGGGGCATCAATGCCGGCAACAAAGACAATCCCGACTACTCGCCCATTCCCGATTATTATTTCTACGACCTCAATACCAAGATCAACTACAAACTCGGCGAAAAAGACCATCTCTATGTGAGCGGGTATTTCGGCAGAGATAAGTTTGGCTTCGACGGCGATTTTTTCGACTTCACCTTCGACTGGGGCAACGCCACCGGCACCGCGCGCTGGAACCACGTTTTCAACCCTCGCCTTTTTGCCAATACCACCTTCACCTATTCCGACTACCAATACAACATCCGCAACAAAGTGACCGGATTCAGCTTCGACCTGAGCAGCCGCATCGAGGACGCTACGCTCAAGAGCGACCTGTACTATGCCGTCAATCCTAAACACACCCTGCGTTTCGGCGCTGCCGTGACCTCGCACAACTTTCGCGTAGGCCGCTTGCAGGCGGGCAATTCCGACGGCTCCATTTCCTTCTCTTCGGGTCAGAATTTTCGCGGCGTGGAGGGCGCCGTGTATGTGTCCGACGAATTGGAACTGAGCGAAAGGGCCAAGCTCAACTCCGGTCTGCGCCTGAGCGGGTTCACCAACGGGGATCGGTTTTACGGCGGATTAGAGCCGCGGGCAGCCCTGCGCTACCTGCTCAGCAGCCGCCTTACGGCAAAAGCCAGCTATGCGCGCATGTATCAGTACCTGCACCTCATTGCCAATGCAGGCGTGTCGTTGCCCACCGACGTGTGGTATCCGTCCACCTCGCGGGTGCCGCCGCAGCGCTCCGATCAGGTGGCCCTCGGCGTGTCGTATTTGCTGGGCGAGCAGTTTATGATCAATGTGGAAACGTATTACAAATACCTGCAAAACCAGATAGAGTTTGTGGACGGCGCGCGCTTGTTTGCCAACAATGATCTGGAGGATGAATTTGCGCTGGGCCGCGGCGATGCTTACGGTTTTGAACTGAGTTTGGAAAAAGAAGCCGGGCGCCTCAACGGCTGGATCGGCTATACGCTGGCTTGGGCGCGACGCGGCGATTTTACCACGCTGAGTCCCGGTCGGCCTTTTTCGCAGCAAGGGTTTTTTCGGCCGGTGTACGACCGCCGGCACGATCTCTCGGTGGTACTGTTTTTCGATCTGAGCCGGAAACTCGACCTCACCGCCACCTGGGTTTACGGCTCCGGCGACCTGCGCTGGCTGCCCGCCGGGCGATTCACCTTCCAAGATGTGCCGGGCGCCAGTTTTCAAGCTGTTGTACCCGACTATCTGGATCGCAATACCTACCGCCTGCCCTCGTATCACCGGCTCGATCTGGGCTTAGTGCTGCGGTTTTACCCTAAGCGCGGCGAAAGCGATCTCACCTTCAACATCATCAACGCCTACGATCGGCGCAACACCTTTTTTATTTATTTGGAACCGGAGTTCAACACGGTCACCGACGTGTCCGGCAATGAGTTTGAAGTGCCCAAACGCATTGCGGCCAAACAGGTGTCGCTGTTCCCGATTCTTCCTTCCATCACTTACAACTTCAAATTCTGATGCGTACCCAAATGTTCCATTCCCTGAAAATAGCCGCCTTTACCGCCGTCATATTCTTCGGCCTTCAGGCTTGCAATCTCGAAAAAGAAATTGAAATCGTGCTGCCTGAATACGAGCCGCGCCTCTCGGTAGAATGCTACTTGGAGCCAGGCAATATTTTCACCCTGCTGCTCAGCAAAACGGCCCCGTATTTTGAAGCGTTTCCCACCCTGGACGATCAGTTTTTGGCCAATATCCTCGAAGACAGCGCCACGGTGGTTATCCGCCACAACGGACAGGAATACCCATTAGAAAACCGGCTCGTATTCAATCCCTTCACGGGAAAACTGTTCAACTACGCCAACTTCATCCCGGTGCCGGAGGACTACGAACACGACTTCGAGCTGAGCATTACCTCCAAAGACGGAAAAACGATCACGGCTGTTACCCGGCTTTTGCCCAAAGTACCCATTGACAGCGTGGTGGTGCAGTTTGCTCCCGCCGATACCTTAGCCCGTGTGCTTACTTATTTTACCGACGACCTCAATACCCGAAACTACTATCGCCGCATGTTGCATTTCAGCAGCTTGGATTCCGTTCCCCGGCAAGATTTTGCATTGAGCGACAGATTTTCCGACAATGGCAAATTCGTATTCGGTACCAGTTACGAATTTGCCGAAGGCGATACGGTCATCAATACCCTCTTTCACATTGACCAAGCCTACTACGACTACTTTGACAGCGTACAAAATGCTTTCTTCTCCAATGGAAATCCCTTTGCGCAGCCCAGTCCCATCAATTCCAATCTGGGCGGCACGGCCAATGCCATCGGGATATTTACGGGCTTGAGCTACGATCGCATTTTCACCATCGTGGAGCGGTAGGCAGCAGGGCATTCAGCGCCTGATTGCGATTTGCCCAACGGGGGACGTACGTACCGCGTATCCGGCGGTTCATGGAGCAACAGTACTTCCTTTTTACACTTCGATTTGTACTCGGTTTTGTTGCCCGATTGTTATTGCCCCAACCGTTGTTGCCGATGCCCGTTTCGAAGGTCCAGTTGTCAGCATTCACTTCACCCACAAAGACCACCTGCTCTGCGCCTACCTGCACCTCAACCTCTCCACCAAAGAAATTGCCCCGCTGATGAACATCTCCATACGCGGCGTGGAGATCAGTCGCTACCGCCTGCGCTGGAAATTGGAATTGGACAATGAGGATAATTTGACGGAGTTTTTGCTGGGGTTTTGATGCTTGAAAAAAGAATCAGCACCGTTGAACGAATCCGGCCGGCCACCAAAACCCTTACTCCGCAGCGCCTTCGGCGGCCTCAGCAGCAATTTGCGCCTTATTGATTTTTTCGATTTCCTTATCAATGTAGAACAAGCTCATCGGCCCCTCGCCTATGAGTTTGATGCGGTCCAGAATGTTGCGCATCAGCGCTTCCTCTTCGCGCTGCTCCTGCACATACCATTGCAGAAAGTTGAGCGTGGTGTGGTCGTTGTCTTTATAGCTCAGTGCTATGAGGTTGTGGATGGAGGCCGTCACTTTCTGCTCGTGGGCATATACGCTTTCGAACAGGGAGCGCACCGACTCAAACTCATGCGGCGGCTGTGCAATGGCGGGCGTAAGCGCAAATCCGTCCACTTCGCTGATGTAGTGAAATATGCGCAGCATGTGCGCGCGCTCTTCTTCCGACTGCCGGTGCATGAACGCGGCGCAGCCTTGCAACCCCTCTTTGTCGCACCAGGATGCCATAGACAGGTATAAAAAGGAAGCGTACCCCTCTAATACAATTTGCTGATTGAGCGCTTCTTCCATCGTTTTCGAAATCATGCTATATCGTTTTTGTTGGTTAATGACGGAGACTTCCGGCGGTGCAGCAGCCTCCATCCAATCTTTGGGTAGAACAATCACATTTCGCAAAGGTTGCCTTACCCGGGTTATTGTAACGCTTTGCGCAATGCCTTCACCGAGGCTTGATTTTCGGGCAAATCCCAGGCCTGCAGCACGCTGCGTTTTTCACCCTGGCTGAGGTGAAAAGAAATGGCGGCGGCTACTTTTGAAGCCTTTGTAGGTCGATACAAAAAGCGAACCACCTGAAAGCGCTCCTCTCCCAGCAGGTCAAATACAAAGCCGATGCCGGCATCTTGTTCAAACTCTTGCAGGCTGAGCAGTTGCCCTGCGATATCCAATGGATTGAAGAGCGAGGTAATCACCCCTTTTTGGTCGCTGGGGCTAATGGTTTCTATTTTTTCAGAGGTATTAATTTGCACCAGCACCACGCCGGAGGTGTGCTCCTGTATCCACTCGTGAAACACCTGAATAAAGCGTGCCGCCGAGAGCAGACCGTAGTTGTCGCGGAAACCGGCGTCCATCAGTTCTATACCGGGCCGGGTGGGCAGGTGTACGGTGGGCAGCACATAAGGGTAGCTCGCATTCATGCGCAGGGCAGTGAGGAATCGCAGGTCGTCGGCGTCCTGTCGGGCAAAGAGCCTGCCGAAATCCACGGCGTCTATTTCCACGGCATCGGGCTGCCGGATGCCGATGGGCGAATTCATCATAAAACTCACCCCCTGCGGAGAGATGATCATGCGCCGCCCGTCGTTCACCACGGTGGGCGTGATGTACATCATGGGTACCAGCGCGCGGCGTTCGGGATCGCGGTAGTCGGCCATTTTTTTGTCCAACAGCCGGCCCGTGTTTTCATTGAGTTGCTGCTCAAAAATATAGCCCCGGTCTTTGCGATAGCGTTTGCCGTCCAAATAGAACCTGGAGCGAGGTACAAAAAGATCGTTGGAAACGGTGGTGAACGCCACCGCGTTGAGGAGGTCTTTGGCAACGTGATCGGTATAGACCGAACTCCGGTAATTGAGAGCTTCGCCCTGTTGTTGCAGCAGATACAGCTCGCGCAGGTAGGCCATGCCGATCATGCCGCCCGATGCGCCGGTGACGAGCACCGTATGGTTCAGCAGGCTGCCGCCTAAAATGCTGTCGGCCTGTTGTACAGCGTGCATGGTCCAGGTGGCCGAACGCAGACCGCCGCCGCTCACGCACAGGATCACCATTTTGGGGGCCTGCGTGCCGGGGCGTTTGGCGCGTTTGCGCCAGTTTTCGAGTATGGCGATGGTCTGTTGTTTATCTATTTCCACTTGTTCCGGCGAAGCCAGCGCCACAAGGTCGGGGTAGGAATAGGCTGCGGGCGTCGTCTCGTAATTCATGCCGTACGCCTTGTTTTTGGCGCGCAGCCAATCGAAGCCGGTGATAAAATCTACTAATACTAACACGACGATCAGCGCCGTGACCCACCAGGAACTGAACCAATAGATAATGGCGCCGAGCAGTGCCGTAGCAATGCTGGCCATGATAAAAATACTGGCTCCGGCCGGAATGCGCGACCAGGGCATCTCCACGAGCAGACCCAGACCCATGAGCGCCAACATGCTGAGTAGTTGTACCAAGAGGGCGTTGAGGTGGTTTTGGCGGAAAATGCGCATCAGGATGGCGGAGTCGTAGTGCTCCACGCTGCGTACCCGGCGGGGCATAAGGGTTTCAGTGAGGTAGGTGCGCACGGGTATCCGGTGTTCATCCTGCTTGATATAGTCCACATCCACATCGCGGCGGCCGGGCGGCACCTGCCTGACCATTTCCGCCGGTATCAGCCCTTTTTGTACAAAGGAAAAGATGTCGCTGTTGGTAAAATAAAAATAGCCGCCGTTGAGTAAAAACAACACAAACAACCCGGTCAGCAAACCCATTAAATTGACCGCAATCACACCCGGCGGCAACGATTCCATCACATATTCAAAATGAATGATGGAGGCCGCATAGTAGGCAAAAAAGCCGAGCGGAATGAGCAGGTTGTTGAAACAAAACTTGGTGAAAGGCCGCGACAACGACGCCAGAAACGGAAAGAAATGCGCGCTGAGCAGATACGAGGTCAGGTTCCAGGTCATCACAAACCCGCCCAGGGTCAGCCCGATGAAAAAGAAGCTCCAGAAGCCGACCCGGCCCAGGTACTCCGGGTCGAGAAAGAGCAACCACAGGCCCAGCTTTCGCCCCAGCGCGCCGCTGATGATGAGCGCCGGCACGGCCCATATTCCTATCAGCAACAAGTGGCTGCGCAGTTGCAACAATACCAATTGTATCGGGAATGCGTAGAAACTGTTTTTTAGCCAGGTGGCGCTGCGCTTTATCATGGCTGTTTGGTTTGTGTAGTGGTGTGTAGCCGTGAGCCTCCGGCTGCAAGCTACGCGTTTTTCATTTTTTCTATTGAGGGAAACAGGTGAATTACACCGTTTCCTTGCGGCATCTGCTAAGTTTGAAAAGGATTCAGCCTATTTGCCCAAACAAAAAATTGATATATTTGCCTTTGAAATTGAGCTTATGCCGGCCAAAGACGTTTTTCATAATGCAGTCAGTAAAGGACTCCTAAAAGAAGGATGGACCATCACTCACGATCCTTTTATTATACCTGTGGGAAAAACCAAAGTGTACATTGACTTAGGGGCTGAACGGGAAAAAATTATCGCAGCTCAAAGAGGTACTGAGAAAATAGCTGTTGAAATAAAGAGCTTTTCCGGGTTGTCGCAAATACTGGATTTCCATAGCGCATTGGGGCAGTATCTTTTTTATTTGCCCGGATTGGAGGAAAAAGATCCTGAGCGGGCGTTATTCTTAGGCTTGCCCAATCGGCTGCTTGGCGACTTTTTAGAAGAGCCTTATATTCGAAAAATCATCAAAAGATACCAAATAAAGGTTTTGATATATGATCCGATCAACGAAACAATTGTAGAATGGATAAAATAACAAAATATAAAACAATTGTCCGAAAGTTAGTTGAAGAAATTGGTCAATTGGGGTCATCTTCCTTTGAAGATGTCGAAACTCAGATCATCACAGATGACGAGCACGGGCACTATTTATTGTACTCCAACGGCTGGAGCAATGAAAGCCGCACTTACGGCTGCTACGTCCATATTGATGTGCGGCCGGATGGTAAGGTATGGTTGCAACATGACGGCACTAATCTGGTACTTGCCAATGAACTCTTGGTGAAAGGTATCCTCAAAACAGATTTGGTATTAGGTTTCCATTCTCCGTTTTTTCGAAAGCAAACCGAGTATGCCGCCGCGTAACATTACTTCCATCTGTAGTCAGTTGTTGTATTCGTATCCTGTTTACGGTGATCCTGTTTAGAGGGATCAGAACACAAATCAATTATTCCGTCCTGATCTTTATCTCCACCCGCCGGTTCAACGCCCGGCCGGCCTCCGTGTCGTTCGTAGCTTTGGGGCGGCTTTTGCCGAAGCCCTGCGCGGTGATGCGGGCGGCGTCGCAGCCTTGGCCGATGAGATAGCTTCGCACGGCATCGGCTCTGTTTTTGGAGAGGCTGAGATTGATCGCATCGCCGCCCACGTTGTCGGTATGGCCATGAATTTCGATGCTCAACTGCTCGCTGATGAGCAACTGCGCCAGCCGGTTCAGCTCCGGGTACGATTCGGGCTGTATGTCGTATTTCGCAGTTTCAAAAAAGAGATTATTGAGCGGCAGGCTGATGTCGCGCGATTTCATTTCCTCAATGGTGGCGAGTTCCATGGGTTTGTCCAAGCGGATTTGACCGAGGTCGGTGCGCAGGTCCACATTGCCCGATAAGGGGAAATAACCGGGTTTGCGCACGCTGTATCCGTAGCGGGTGCGTTCGGGCAGCACGGCGAAAAAATCGCCGGTTTTGGGGTCGCTGCGCGTCACCTGCACTACTTCGCCGGTTTGGAGGTTTTCCCACAGGATTTCAGCGTCCAACGGCTTGCCGGCCATGTCGGTTATTTTGCCGGTGATGGTGGCCACCTCTTCCGGTCGAAGGGCGGTGGGCAGATTGCAGCGCATGATGTCACTGTTGCCGTCTATGTTGGCGTTGTAGTAGGCAAACTGCCCGTCGGTACTCACGCGGAAGCCCCAGTCGTCGCCGGCCGTGTTGATGGCCGGACCGAGATTGACCGGTTGGCTCCAGTTTTTCCAGGAGTCGTCCAATCGTTTGGTCATAAAAATATCCAAACTGCCCAGCCCCGCATGCCCTGCCGAACTGAAATAGAGGGTTTTCCCATCGGGGTGAATAAAAGGCGAGCGGTCGTCTTTGGGCGTATTGGCCGGCGCTTCGAGCGGGAAAGGTTCACCCCAGGCGCCGTCGGGTTGCAGGAGGCTCACATAGATGTCTTTTTGTCCAAATAACGATTCGGATGCGGCAAAGAGCATGGCCTTGCCGTCGGCTGCGATGCTGAGATCGGCTTGCCATTTGAAGCGGTTAAACGGCGCGCCGAGGCGTTGGGGTTCCGACCAGCCTTGCGCTGTTTTTTGGCTGAGATACAAGCTGCCCGAACGAAACAAAAAGAAGACGTTGCCATCGGCGGAGATGCTTTCGGGCGCTTCGCCTTTGTCGGGGGTGTTCCACGCTGCTACCGGTTGCGGCGCCGGCCAGTTGCCGTTGGCATCCTGATGCGACACCCAAATGTCTTCTCCGCCCGTTCCGCGCCGGCACAGGTACAGCGAACGGCCGTCGGCAGAAAGGATGGGGGCATATTCTTCAGCGCGGGTATTGATGAGCGGAGCAAAGCGGCTGCGGTTGATGTCTTCGGTTTGGGCAGAGAGCATTACGGCCAGTTCGGTGTAGCGGGCGTTGGCCTTTCCGAAAGCGGTAGCAAAAGCCTTCACGGTGACGGCAGCGGCAGAGTAGGCTCCATTGCGGAAATCTTTGTCAATCATTTTGCGCAGCGCATCGAACGCCTGTTCGGAGGGCGCTGTTTTGCGAATCAGCATTTCAAAATCTGCGCGGCGCTCGTCGGTGTAAGCACCGAGATCGGTCTTACTCCAGTCGGCGCGCTCCTTATCGGCAGCAATGCGGGCCTTGCCGGCAAAGTCGGGGTACTTGCGTTCAAAAGCGAGGATTTGCTTGACGTCTAAATCTTCCGATACTAAGCTGTAAAGATGGTTGAGCAGTGCCGACGCCCGTTCGTGTGTGGGAAATCTTTTCAAAAATTCCTCTATATCCGCCCGATCGGCCTCCGGTGCAGTGAGCGTTTCCGCGATGCGGTTTCTCACCGCATCCTTATACCTCGAAGCCGGGTAGCGCTGCAAAAAACGAAATCCGGCCGCCGCATCGGGCTTGCGCTCGAAGGCTTCGTAAGCGTATCGCTCCTGATTGCGGTTGAGGTCGTCGAGATCGGCCTCCAACTGTTCCTGAAAAGGAAAATCTGGGTGATCGCGGCGAAATTTTTCCAATTCCGTCGGAGCGACAGCGGATGCTTTAATATCGAGATAATATTGCCGCCACAGGGCATTCGTGCCGGGGTGGTCGGGGTACTTTCGCACAAATTTCAACCGCTCCGACCCCGAACCGGCCGCGAGGAGCCGGGCGTTCAGGCTGTCAATGGCAAGGGTGCTGAACGGCGAATTGGAATGCGTTTCCGCAAAAACGGCCAACGCCGCAGCGTCGGCGCCGAGCAGGGCGCGATCGAGAGCGGCCTTTGTGGTGTCGCGGCTCACGATGTTGTCGGGGTATTCGGCTTTGAAGGCGTCGTAGGAACCGGGACCTTGCTCTTGCAGGTAGCGCTCAAACAGCAATTTTTGCGCCTGTTGGTGCAGCGCGGGGCTGTCGGCGGCGAGACTGGCGCCGTATCGCGTGAGCAGTGAATCGAGCGCCTGCCGGGTACCGGCGGTTTCGGCTTGGCGGTAGGCGAGCGCGTTGCGTTCGGTGAGGGCTTGTTTTTTGAGCTTGGCGGCGGGCTTGGGGTAGTTTTCCAAAAAGAAATCATAAGCCTCCGGCGAATCTTGTTCTGCAGCGCGGGCGAGTGCCTGTGTCATAATTTTCCGGCGCAGATCGCCAATCATGGTCTGGGTGAGTTTTTTTACGATTTTGCTTTTGAAATTGGGCGGCATTTTGCGGTAAGCGCGATCACACGACTCGATATAGTGAAAGGCGGTGTCCAATTGCCGGCGCTCAAATTGATCGTCAGAAAACACCAGCGCCAGTCCGTACAGGGCATAAGGAGCGATTTTGGGGTCGTCCACATCGGCGCGGAATGCGACCTCCGCCGCAGCCGGGTCGTCTTTTTCCCAGAACGTCATGCCTTTATCGGCTTGGGCGTGTAGGAGCCGGGGAGTGCAGAAAAGGATAAAGCAAGCAAGAAGGATTTGGGTAGGGAATCTCATGGAAACAGTTTTTAAATTTATCTTCGCCCCATCGAAAGGCGGTATATAATACGTCTTACAGCGAACCGAATACCCTCACAAGGGTTCAATCTTAAACAACAAAAAATACATTCTTATGCGAAAATACTTGCTGTTATTCAGCTTTTTGGGTTTTCTGGCCGCTGCGAGCGCTCAGCGTGTTTTTTCCAGCGGTTTCCGGGCCGGCCTCACCTTTTCCACCATTCAGGGGCCTTCCGAAATGGATGATGACGGTACAGACCTGGAAAATTTTTCCCTCTCCTCCGGGTTTCATGTGGGCGCTACTTTTAATGTGCGGCTCACTGACATCTTCGGCCTGCGCGCCGAATTGCTCTACTCGCAAATGGGTACCAACTACGACTATGAAGGCCCTTCTTATTGGACCTTGGAGCCGTTGATAGGCCCTACCATTTACACCGCCGGTACGCGCCGAATGAGCTTAGACGTGACCAATTCCTACCTCAACGTGCCCGTGATGGCCTTTGCCCGTTTCGGTTCTATCGAAGTGTCGGGGGGCATCAATACCGCTCTGCTCGTTGGCTCGCGCGGATTTGGCGAATTGACCTACAGTGGCCGCACTACCCTCGGCACGACCATTGCGCCTTTCACCATCAACCTGGAGCACCGCTACTTCTCCGATACCTTCCGAGAGAAAATTGCGCAGGAGTTTGAGGCTCGCGTCATTGAAGGCCGTCCGGTAGAAATACCGCTCACCATCGGCGCGTATTACGAGGCATTGGATAACGGGGAAAAAACGTACAAAGGTATAGACGTGGGCGTAATCGGCGGCTTGTCTTTTTACCTCAACCAATCGCTGTTTCTGGGTGGTCGCATCCACTACGGCCTGCTCGACGTGACGAACAACAACCAGGATATTTCCAAAAAGGACTTAGACGTCAACCGCAATTACATCCCGCGCAGCGACGAAGACCGAAATGTGTCTTTGCTCTTTTCGTTGGGGTTCAGTTTTTGAGGGAACTCACTTCTTATTGAACAACGTCATCGTCTGTCCTAAGCCGAGCGTGCCGAAACTCTTCACGGTATCGGCGGCGTATTTCAGGATGTCGGGCAACTGCTCCTGCTCCTCGCTGCTCCATTCGCTGAGTACAAAATCGGCCTGCCGGCCTTTCGGAAATTCGGCGCCGATGCCGAGGCGCAGGCGGGCGTAGTTGTTGTTGCCCAGCAGGGCGTCTATGTCTTTGAGGCCGTTGTGGCCGCCGTCGCTGCCCTGCCCGCGCAGGCGTTGTTTGCCGAAAGGCAGATTCAGATCGTCAAGAATGACCAAGAGATTGCTCTGCTCAATTTTTTCTTTCTGAAGCCAATAGCGCACTGACTTTCCGCTGCGGTTCATATAGGTAGAGGGTTTGAGTAGTACGAAGGTGCGGCCCTTGTGCTTGATGCGCGCTACATCGCCGAGGGTTTCCGTTTTCCAACTCGCCTCAGCAGCCTGCGCCAGCGCATCCACTACCATGAATCCGATATTGTGACGCGTACCGGCGTATTCTGATCCAATGTTTCCCAAACCGACGATGAGGTATTTCATACTTGCTATAACCAATTTGCGGGCGCAAAAGTCGCAATTAGGAACGGCTTACGCAAGGCTACGAAAATTCTACTTTATTGTAAATATCCGACATAGAAAGACTGACTTCAATGCTGCGCAAAAACACTGCGGAGTCCAAGCCGGCTACTTCTGAACTGCGCCACAGGTCGGGTTCTTCCCGAAAAGCGAGAATCACCTCCGGAGCGTCTTGCCTCACCAGAACATACTCTTTGAAAGAGGGCAGGGTCTGGTAATCCATGAATTTCTGGTTGCGGTCATAGTTTAACGTACTGGGCGACAGCACCTCAACAATGAGGAGGGGATTCATGATAGCGCTTGCTTCTTCCTCGCTCTCAATGGGTACGCCGGCCACCACGACAGCATCGGGATATACATAGGCGTGGTACTTGGGCAGGTAGATTTTTTGGTCGCTGGCGAATACCTCCAGATCGGGGCGTCGGTTCATAACGTTGTACAAAAGCCCCAAAATATTCCGGGCAATGCGATTGTGGGGTATAGTTCCTCCGGCCATGCGTTCAATTTTCCCATTATGAAAAGTGTATCGCTCCCCTGCACGTCTCTCAAAGTACAGGTACTCAGCCACGGTATATGTTTTTTCTTTTGCGGCAGTCATCTGCTGTTTTTTATGCAAAAATACGGAATAAATGGCCGGAGTGCAAATCAGACCTCACTCCTGAAGCTTCTCCCCGAAGGCCAAATCTCCGGCATCGCCCAGGCCGGGCACGATGTACGATTTTGCGGTCAGTTCTTCGTCAATGGCGCCGGCCCATATATCGGCTTTGGGAAACAAGCGCTTGACGTACTCCACGCCGGCCGTGCTGGCAATGGCGGTGACGAAATGAATCTTGGCGGGCGTTCCGAATTGCTGCAACTCCTGCGCCGCAAGCACCATAGACGCGCCGGAAGCCAGCATGGGGTCAATGACGATGAGCACCGAGTCGCTAAGGTCGGGGCAGGAAACGTATTGAACGCTGATTTCAAAACTACCATCTTTGTGATGCCGCCGATAGGCCGACACAAATGCATGGCCTGCCTGATCGAAAAAATGCGACATGCCCTCGTGCAAGGGGATACCCGCCCGCAGAATACATGCCAACACGACCTGCTGCCGGGGCAGCGCCACCGTAGCCGTGCCGAGCGGGGTTTCTACCGATCGTTGTTCGTATTTCAGCGTTTTACTGATCTCGTAGGCAAGCACTTCCCCGATGCGCTCTAAGTTGCGCCGGAAGCGCAGGCGGTCTTTCTGAATATGCACATCGCGCAGCTCGGCGATGAACTGATTGGCGAGGGATGCCTTGTCGCTTAGGTTATGTGTCATGTTCTTGTTTGTTTTCTCCGGCTAAGTTAACGTGAATTATGGATAGCTAAAGAAACCGTAAGGTGATAACCGCAAAGAACTGTAATGCCATAGGTAGCAACAGAGCGATTTTTTTACGCTGCGGTACCGTTTTTAAACTCCGCCGTATGAACCTGGCAAGTAGTTGCTCACATGCGGGTAAGGGCATGCTACTCTCCGCGATATACTACTCCACTCGTTTGGTTTTCGCAGGCCACGACCTTACACAGTTGGGGCAATTGGGGTTTTAGCTGCCGCCAAATCCATACGGCCAAGTTCTCGGCAGTGGGGTTTTCCAATCCCGGAATATCGTTGAGTACCTTGTGATCGAGCAGTTTTTCCAATGGTTTCCAGGCATCTTTGATGTCGGCAAAGTCGGTTACCCAACCGAGTACGGGGTGCAACTCCCCCTCCAGATACAAGCGCACAATATAGGTATGGCCGTGCATGTGCCGGCACTTGTGATCTTCGGGCACATGCGGCAGCCAGTGCGCCGAGTCGAATGTAAATTCTTTAAAGATTTCCATAATTCCCTTAGTTGTTTTCTGCCTCCGTTTCTCCCAACTCCATTATTTTCAAAAATTCGTCTTTCTGTAAAGGCATTACCGACAAGCGCCCCATGCGCACCAGGCCGATCTGCTGCAACTCCGGCACGGTTTTAATGATTGGTAGCGGAACCGGTTTCGCCAGTCGCTTCACGGGCACGAGGTCCACCACCGACCAGTCGCCCTTTTCTGCGGTGGGATCAGGGTAGTGCTCGCGATCCACCCGGCAAAGCCCCACCACTTCCAGCCCTTCGCGACTGTGATAGAACAAGACGAGGTCGCCAGTTTTCATAGCGCGAAGATGGTTGCGGGCCGTGTAGTTGCGCACCCCTTCCCACATCGTGCGGCCACTGCGCTCCAATTCCTCAAAGGGATACACGAAGGGTTCCGATTTGACCAGCCAGTAGTTCATATCAGCCGAATTTTATTTTTCTGACAATTTCCCAAAGGACTACCCCTACACAAACCGAGATATTGAGCGAATGTTTGGCGCCCCACTGCGGCACCTCAATGGCGCCTGCTGCCTGTTCCATCCACGCTTCGCCCACGCCGCTCACTTCATTGCCGAAAACGAAGGCATAACGCTCGCCCGGCGCCGGCGTAAAATCCTGCAATGCGGTGCTGCCCGCTGCCTGTTCTACCGCCCATATCTGATAGCCCTGCGCCTCCAGCGTTGCGACGGCTTCCGCTGCGGTGGCGGCGTAACTCCATGCCACTGTTTCGGTAGCTCCCAGGGCTGATTTGGCAATTTCCCGATGTGGCGGGGTAGCGGTGATGCCGCACAAAAAAATGTGTTGCAATGCGAACGCATCGGCGGTGCGGAAGGCAGAACCGACATTGAGGGCCGAGCGCACATTGTCGAGCACCAGCGCAATAGGCAGCTTGGGTTGAAGCCGGACGGTCTCCGGATCGGGGCGTTCCAACTCGTCGGGATGATACTTACGCATGCGGCAGGAATTGGGATTGAATAAAAAAAGCCCTTGCAATCTATTGATATACAAGGACTATTGGTTGGTGATTCCGCTGGGATTCGAACCCAGGACCCATACATTAAAAGTGTATTGCTCTACCAGCTGAGCTACGGAATCGGCGCCTTTTTTGAAAAGCGAGGCAAAGATATGTCCGTTTTGCCAAAAAAGAACGTACAAAAGAAAATTTTTTTCTCCGGGAGAGGGGAAACGCCGATGCACGGAGTCGAGTTCCCTGCATCGGCGTTTATTTTAAAAGAACATTCAAAATCAATTCACATACAAACGCTGCCCCGGAATGACGGCTTCGCCGGGATTGAGATTGTTCAGGCGGCGCAGGTTTTCGGTAGTGGTACTGTACCGACGGGCGATGTCGAAAAGCGTCTCGTCATTGCCTACCAGATGGGTGCTGCGTTTGACGGCCCGGTCTTCATAACTTGCAGGCACGGAGCTATCATAAGTCGGCGCCATGCGGGCGCTGAGATTGGAACTTACCTGACCGGAACCGTAAGTTTCGTTGCCGTAGGGCGCGGGCAGGGTGGAGTAATTATTATATGTACTCGTATTCACGGCCGATTTCCAGGAATTGGAGGTCAGTTCTGTTTCGGTAGCCGTTGCCTGCTCCAGCGTGCCGGTGGAGATGATTTTGCCGCCGGTCGTTCCCCAGGGGCTGTCGGCTACTGCCGGGCTTCTTGCCGTGAGGGTTGTTGTGCGGGCATCATAAGAGGTGGAAGGTGTTGTCGTACGGGTATCCGTCAGAGAGGGGCAGTTGCAATCGGTCGTTTTGAGCGTTTGGCCTATTCTGGCTACCTCGTTGGCGCTCAGATTATTGAGATAACGGAAGCGGTATTCAGAATAGCCGTACTTCATGGCGATGGATGCAATGGTTTCACCCGCCTGCACTGTGTGCGTACCGGCGTACGTTTTCCAAACCGGCAGCGCTTCTCCCACTCCACGCGGCGTAAGGCTTTCGGCGGAATAGCCGGCGGGTACGCTGGTAAGGGATGCAACGCGCAACTTCTGGCAGGGGTAAATGGTGCTGGAAGCGTTCAGATTGTTCCATTCGCGCAACTGGCTCACATTCACCTTGTACTGAAGCGAAATGCGGTACAAGTTTTCCTCTTTGCGCACGATGTGGTAACCGTTACCGGAAACTTCTCCGCAGGGATCGGCTGCTGCAACCGTTGTAGTGGTAACAGGGGCGGCAGGATTCACCACCGGAATAACGGTTTCGGCTGAAACCGGCACATCTCCGGAACGGGGTACCAATTCAACGCCCGGATCGCCGGCGCTCGCCACCGGAACCGGGCGCTCGCCCCTGCACACAATGCGCAGATAATCTGCCGTAAGGCGGTCGTTCACTTTTTCCAAACGAAGCGTGTTGCTCATAGCCGCTGCGGCATTGGCGCCGCTACGGTCTTCTATCACACCGATCTCCGGCGCCACCACCAAATTGGTATAAGGCCCGCCGGTAAGCCCCGACATGCTGAAGATGTACTCGCCGGAACAGGTATTGTCTATGCGGCCTTCAAATTGCACAATGGAGTTCGTTTTGTTGAGTGCAATGTTTTCGCCGATCACGCCCATCCGGGTGTCGAAAGCAAACTGGAAACGCGGCGACTGGTACATCAGCACGCCGGATTGGTTGCTGAAATAGCCGGCATAGGCTACTTTGGTAATGTGATAGCGACCGCCTCCGGTGGCCCGCACCACAATGACTTCGGTTGTTTGCTGATTGATGGCCTGCACCAACCGCTGATCGAAAATGGTGTTGCCGCAATTCAGGGTTTGAGCCGGCAACTGCGCCACAGGATTGGGGTTTTCTGCCCCCAGCGTGAGCGATATTTTATCCCCGACAGGCGTATTTACCTGATATACAATGAATTTTTCACCGGTTGGACTCGCCGGATTGCCGTACTCTAAGCGATCCATACAAGCCGCATCGAAATAGATGTAGAGCGTGCCCGCACCGAAACCCGGCGTAAGAGCAAGCAACAGAACAGCAACAACAGCAGTAGTTTTCAGGAACTGTTTCATGGATGTTTGATTTGGTTTGAACGCGTAAGGTACCAATAATCAGTAGCTTATGCAAATTGTTTTTATTGCCGCCTACATAAACGCCTGACAATCAATAAAAGTTGTTTTTTGAAAGCGCCTTGTTAATACAAAAAAAACACTTTTTCAGAACCGCCGGAGGTCCTTAGCCCTAAAGCTCCATTCCGGGGTGCGCAGCACATCGCCGAAATCGGCTTCGTGCCAGGGGCTGAGCGTTGCGTTCACGGGGTTTTTAAGCACCTGGGTTTCCTGTGCGGGCATATAGCTTTGCGCCAGCAGGAAGACCTTTTTGCCGGTTTGCGGATGCAGGGCTACATCCACTACGATAACCGCATGGCCGGGCGAACCGCCCTGTACGAACACATCGCCGATGGCGAGTTCGGACACCCTGGCCGGCTTCATTTCCTGTTGCAAAGACCAGGTATTGGCGTAGGCAAATACAATTTGTAAGTATTTCCAAAAATCGCGGTAGGTGTTGGATGCGCTCGCCGAGGATGTCCAATACACGTCGCGGCCTTTCACCACGATGCGATTGCCCTGCATCCATTGGCTGTAATCGGCGCGGAAACCGCTCGAAAAATGAAAGCTGATTTGATCGTAGCGCTTGCGCTCGTACAGGTACTCGGCGCGCAGGCGAATGACGGCGTCGGCGCATTGGTGCAAGTCGCGGGCGCCGATGTCTAACGCAACGACCGCGTCATACACCCCTCTGTCGGGCTTCACCTTGCCGTTGTAATACAACACCGGCTCGCCGTGCGGTTTGAGCGGCAATTGTCGCAAATAGCGCCCGAAAGAATTGCTCTCCGCCCGGATTCTTTCATAGCCCGCCGGCGCGTTGAAGCGGGTCTCAATCGTGGTTCCGGAGGGGTTGATGTGTGCGCCGGTTCGCCTGTCGGCGCCGGTATTCTGGCCGCAAGCGAGGAACAAAACGGAAGCGCACAATGGGGTGAAGAGTAATTTTTTCATGCAGTTATTTTGAATATGCCCGCCAAATAACGCAATTAATACCCAATAGCGCGCCTTTTCAGTATTTTGTTGTTGCCTTTTTGTACTTTTACGACTTTCCCTGTATGATATGAATCATGAATGTTACATACCGGAAAAGCCGAACGGGTTGATCAAAATGATTTGGGAGCAGGTTTGCGATGATCCCATGCACTGGAAAATTCTGCCCAGCGGCATGGTGGAATTGATTTTTAGGGTCGGCCCGACGATTCAAATGGAGAAGGCCCGGAAGTTAGGCCCGGAAAACAATCCTATGCAAAACTTTTGTTTCCTGTCGGGCCTGCACACCAAGCCCCTGTACATGAGTTTTGAAAAGTTTCATGTCGTCGGCGTTCAGATGTATCCCGTTGCGGTGAAAGCCCTGTTCGGACTGCCGGCCAACGAAATTCGGGACGGCGCAGCCGAAGGAGATATGCTGTTCGACGAATTAAACCGAGTAGAAGATTTGTTGAAATCGGCAGCGCCGTTTCCATACAAAGCACGCCGGCTGGAACACCTGCTCCTTCGTCGGATACATGAAAACAACGAGTTGTATGTGGCGATGAAGTTATCCCGGCTGGCCCAAGGGCTTGTCCGGCAGAAAACGCTCGGCGAAAGCATTGACATTGCCACTTGCCTCGGCTATTCCCGCACCCAAACATTTCGCATCTTCAACGACTGGTTCGGTTGGTCGGCGGGGCATTGCCTTCAACTGTTCCAGTTTGTCAATTCCACACATCGCCTGCACCTCCCGTTTGGCCGGTTGGTGGATGTGGGTATGCAAGAGGGGTATTTTGATCAGCCTCATTTTATTCGCGCCTTCAAAGATTTTGCGGAGATGACGCCGGGCGAATACCGGGGAAAAATGACCGGATTGCCCGGACAACTTTCATACTGATGGAACATTTGTACATTTTTTTGGCAAAGCGACGCCCCACCTTTGTTGAAAAAACATACATCATGACAACAGACAAAACCATCGGAACAACGGCGCCCAATCGCCTGACGGGCAATTTCACCATCATCGGCGCCGTCATCATGCTCATTGGCGCAGCGCTTTGGGGAAGCTCCGGCACGGATCTTTGGGCCGCATTGCAAACCGGCGACATAGTCGGCTACCTGACCGCCGCGAGCGGGGTGAAAGGGCTGCTCATTGCCAATCTCAGTTGTTGGATAACGGGGGTATTCCTCATGGGTACGGCTTTGCATTTAATCGCCGATTTGATCAAAGACCGGCCTGTTGCGGCCAGGGCAACGCGGATGTGCGTCAACACGGCCGTTCCATTAGCCATTACCTCTTTCATTACCATGCTTGTATTGGTCGTTCAACTTGCGCCGGGTGACTCAGGGTCTTCAATAGAAATAGCCGGCGCCATAGGCTGGATCGGCGCACGGGCCGACGACCTGGCCACTGCGCTCATCATCGGCGCAGCGCCGTTGTTACTCTCTGTGGCCGGCAAGGGCAACTGGGCGCCCAATTGGTTGATGTATTGGGGCTATCTGGCCGGGAGCGCCGGGCTGCTTTCCATCGTTGCCATTTATGTACCCGCCATTTCATCTTTAGGATTCATAATCGTACCCGTCGGTATCGGCTGGATGATCGCCGCCGGGATTGTGCTTCGCAAAAAATAAGCTCCTGAAAAATACTACGATAAAATTTTCTCACTAAAAACTATTGACATGAAAACACGCTACAAAGTACTCCTCGCCCTGGCGGGAATCCTGCTTCTGTTTGTCCTTTTCGTCCAAATCGGCGGCAACAAAAAATTTGACGCGCCCTATCCGGAGATCACCGCCGGCACCGACCCCGAGATCATTGCAAGAGGGGAGTATCTGGTATTCGGGCCGGCGCACTGCGCCACCTGTCATGTACCTATGGATAAAATCATGGCTGTTGAAGAAGGGTTGAAAATTCCGCTTTCCGGGGGATGGGAGGTTGCTATTCCACCGGGAACCCTTCGGGCGCCCAATCTGACACCCGATCCGGAGACCGGCATCGGCAACCGCACCGACGGCGAGTTGGCGCGCACCCTGCGTTCCGGCATCGGCCACGACGGCCGTTACATCATGCCGGTAATGCCTTATTCTCAAATGAGTGACGCCGACCTCACCGCCATCATTTCTTATCTGAGATCCCAACCTGCGGTGAAGAACCCAATGAAGCCTACGCAGTACAGCTTTCTCGGTAAGGCATTGATCGCTTTCGGCATGTTAAAACCCACTCCGCCCGCCGAGCAGCCACCGGCAGATGTCCCGCGAGATGCCGGCACGGCTTACGGCCGCTATATGGCCACCGCCGTTGCAAATTGCATGGGCTGCCACACCGAAATGGATTTGATGAGCGGGCAATTCACCAAACCGCATTTCTCCGGAGGGTTTGTGTTCGAACCCGACGCCTTTTCCCAAGGGTACGGCTTTGTGTCTCCCAACCTGACCCCTCACCCGGAATACGGTATCATGACCACTTGGACAGCGGAAACCTTCATCAGCAGAATGCGGGCAGGGCGTGTATATAAAGGCAGCCCCATGCCCTGGGGCGCATTATCCAGAATGGACAGCACCGACTCGCAGGCGATTTTTGCTTTTCTGCAATCTTTAGACCCTATTGATAATAAGATTGAAAAAATCGTGTATGCGCCGGGGGAAGAGATGAAATAGTTTTTACTTGGGCAAAAAGACCCTGCACGCAACGGTGAAAGAAAAGGCAACAACCGAAGTGACGGCGGAATGGTGAGCCTGCAACGCCTCATTGTATCTGGTAAGCATACACGCTGTCTCCATAGGCGGTAACGATTACCGTGCGGCCGTTTTGGTACAGATCGGCGGCGAAGAAGCGCGTGTTGCCGGCTAGGGGGAAGCCGGGAAACAGGGCGCCTTCAGCATCTAAAAGCCAGATCATGCCGGTCTCACGGCTTACGGTTCCAATGCGGTCTGCCGGTTCGCCCGGAAAACGGATGCCGAACACTTCATCCTGCGGCGTCTCGAAGCGATGTGAGAATATCTTCCCAAAACTGTTGCCCTCGCCGTAGGCGTACAATGCCAGTTCGTTGCCCGACAACGCGACGTAGTCCTTGCGCTCGTCGCCGGAGAATTCCCCGAAAGCCATGCGG
Source organism: Saprospiraceae bacterium (assembly GCA_019638385.1). Classification (GTDB taxonomy): domain Bacteria; phylum Bacteroidota; class Bacteroidia; order Chitinophagales; family Saprospiraceae; genus UBA2329. The sequence goes on from JAHBTW010000031.1 coordinate 32,619, forward strand.
ACGTTTTTGCCTTCTCCCACCGGACAGGCCAGCCGGAAGTATTCGTTTTTCAACCCCACTACATGCACCGTTCCGGTAGTGTTCATCGCCACGATCCGGTTGCTGTTGTCCGACACCTGAAAATCGGGCGGTGAGAAAAACCCGCCGTCCAAACGTCGGGCCGGCATGCGCTCCCCGCCGTCGCGGCGGAACACCTGAATCAGCCCCTTATCGTTGAGCGCGACTAAATAATCCTTGTCTTCTTTAAAAAAATGCAATACCGGAAAACGCAATATGCCTGAACCGGGCAGCGGATTCCAACCGGGCAGCGGCCTGCCAAGGCGATCAAATCCGTACAAGTTGCCGTTGGCGCAAGCCACGAAAAAGCAAATTTGCATCCCGCCGTCGAAATTCACGACCGTGACGCCATTGGTAGCCGGCGATTGCAGAGGCAGCGGGAAATTGCCCACATCGTCGCCTTTCATGTCCAACAAATGTATGTTGTTCGCGGTGTTCATCAGCAGGGCGGCGCTTCCGTCGCGGTAATAATCCATGCGTTGCACATCGGAGAGCAGTGGCCCTTCTAATTGTTTGCTCCAGCGTATTTCGCCTGTGGGGCCGATCAGATAAAGACGGTGCATAGAATCCTGTATGGCAATGCAGGTAGCGCCTCCGAGCGCCTCCGGTATGGCAAAGGGGCGGCTGAGTGCCGGCGCCGACAAGAGGGCTTTCCAGGCTACTGCGCTATGGGGGCTTTCCGCGCCCTGTTTCACACTTGCGCCCCGCAATTCCCAGGCGCCGCTGCCTTTCTGCGCTCCGATGGCGACGGTTCCCAGCGTCTCTATCAGCCCGGCAAACAAAGGCTCGCTTGGAGCGTAAGCCTGCAACAGCGGTTTTATTTTGCCCGACGGCATATATACAAACCAGGCGCCCGCTTCCTTTCCCTGCGCATAAAGCGGCAAAAAAGCCTCATCGCTCGCCAGGGTTTTGCCGGCTATGTACGCATCTACCCAAACCTCCAACCCGGCCTGCGAAGCGGCAAAAACGGCATAGTCGTTCAAAAAGACGTAATAGGGATTCTCCATCCAGCCCGGGTACGAAAGCGGCAGGAGGCGGTCGGTCATAAGCTGCCGGATGCGAAACGATTGGTAGTTGTAATCTTTCAATAGGCCGGTTTCTTCACCCAACGCATTGAGGCGGCGCTCGGCGAGGTCTTTGTTGCGCACTTCAATGACCGCAAACCAATCGGAAGGCAGCTCAATGCCTTTGGGTTGCGCCATGGCCAGCGCCATTTCTTTGCCGGCCCAGGAGGCTATGTATTTGCGAAATTGAGCAGATTCCGGCCCCGGCATTCCGTTCCAGTTGGCGACGGCGCCGAGTAGCAGAAAAGCGGTATTGTCGGGAATGATTTCCAATTGCCCGGAAGGAATCAATTGCGGGCGGTTTTGGAACGCAGCGGCCCAACCGGCGCCATCTGCGGGATACAATGCGCCGGCGATGGTCCAGCCACTTTTATGCCGTTGAAGATCGAGGCGCAGCCAATCGGCGAGCGTGGCCCAGCGCCGGAGTTCGGTCAAACCTTTGGGATGAACGATGCCCGAAAGGAGCAAGGGCAATTGGGCGGGTTGCAGATAAAGGCGCGCGGTAGCAGCCTCTTTTTTTGCTTTGCCTGCCGGCAAAATTTTTTGAAATCTTTTTTGAGCATGGAGGCCGGAGGGGCGCCACTCCAATCGTCCGACGGCTTCCTCCACGAGCAGGGGCAATGCCGACACGATGAGCAAATTGCGATACTTCGCTACCGCAAAGGTGCGGCGGTTGTCGAGATACACCGTATATATTTCCCGACCGTGATAGGTAGAAGGCAATACCCGGCGCACTTCCGGGTGCGCCAACAAAGGCGCTAAGTCGAAGCCAGACCTCCGGGTATTGATGAGTAAAGAGGCCGAAACCTTGCTCGTTCCGACGCCGTGCAGACCCGCCGTGAGGGACGCGTTGCCCGATTTGTTGAGGTAGGGTGACCAAAAGCCCAGCACGCGTCCCAACAACTCCAGTTCCTCCCGCAGGGATTTTGTAAAGGCAAAATCGGCGGCCAAAACAGTAGAATCAGTTACGAAAGCCGCCCGGTAGTCGGCATATTCAATTACAGCCGGCACATCGGCGGGCAGGCCCGCATGAGGAGATACATTGCCGAAAGGCATGCCTTTGAAGTGCAGCCAGGCCCAGACCAAAATGACGGATAGGGCAAGAAAAATGAGTAAACGGCGCTTTAAACGGTTCAAAATAGTACTTTTACACGGTGAATAGCATGGCAAGATTAATACTTTTCCGGTTATGAGAAAAATGTTCCTGCGCATCGGAAGCGCGCTCGCCTTTTTTGCAGTTGCGCTCGGCGCATTGGGCGCGCATGCGCTCAAAGAAATCCTCAGCCCTGAACGACTCCTTTCCTTCGAAACGGGCGTGCGGTATCACCTCCTTCACGCATTGGCGATCGTCATAACGGCTACGCTCATTCACTTCGGCAAGAAGCGGGGCTTAGTGTATGCGGCCTGGCTTTTTACAGCCGGCATCGTACTGTTCTCCGGTTCTATTTATCTGCTGGCCATGCAGGATGTATGGAAAAGTAATTTGTCGTACCTCGGCCCGGTCACGCCCATCGGCGGAGTGTTGTTTCTGGCCGGCTGGGTGATGTTATTCATTTCCACCTTCCAGAAACCGACCGCCTATCACAACGCGGGCAAATCAGCGGATTGAATCCGTTTCGTCATTGTCGCCGATGCAGAGACGGATTGCATCCGTCTCTGCATCGGCGTCACCGTTGCCGTTGTAGAGACGGATTCAATCCGTCTCTACCGAGGCGGCGCCCGGCCCGCGAATAAACCGCCCCGGCGTGGCCCCGGTATGTTCTCCGTTTTTCAGTACGTGTACACCGTTGATGAACACATGCTCTACGCCGACGGCGTACTGGTGCGGTTGTTCGAAGGTGGCCTTGTCGGCAATGGTGGCAGGGTCGAAGATGACGATGTCGGCAAAATAACCGGGATAGAGATAGCCGCGTTTTTTTAGTTTGAGATTGAATGCAGGCAGCCCGGTGAGCCGGCGTATGGCCTGCTCCAACGGAATGAGACCTTCATCGCGCACATAGCGGCCCAGCAAGCGGGCAAAGTTGCCATACGCTCGCGGGTGCGTACTCGATTTCAAAAAATCACCCTCTGCGGCAGGCGCGCCGGCATCAGAACCAAAGCTCATAAAAGGCAGCCCGATTTGAGCGCGCACATTGGCTTCCGACATGAGGAAATACACCACGCCTACCCGGCTGCCATCCTGTACGACCAAATCCATCACCGTATCTTCGGGGGAGGTTCCGCGCAGCGCAGCCACTTCGGCCAGCGTTTTGCCGGTATATTTTTTGAGGCTGTCGGTCACAAATTCCACCAATAGGAGCTTGTCGGCCGAGCCGGCAGCGGCATAGAGGTTTTCCCAGTCGTCGGCATCTTTCAACATTTCCATTTTCACTCTGCTGCGAGTGGCAGGGTCTTTGAGCCGGCCGGCCCAGGCAGCGAATCCGCCTTCCTGCACCCAGGGCGGCATGGAAGCGTCCAATCCGGTAGCGCCTGCCGTATAGGTGTACATATTGGTGCTGATGGGAATACCTCTCTCGCGCGCGTCAAGCAGCTTTACCGCCACGGCATTCATTTTATCCCAGTTTTTGCTGCCGGCTGCTTTGAGGTGGTAAATCTCGGCGGGGATTCTCGCTCGCAGCGAAATGTCAATTACTTCGTCTATGGATTCAATGAGGCGATTGCCCTCGCTGCGCATGTGGGTAATGTACAGCCCCCGGTGCTCGGATGCGGTTTGGCACAAGGCCACCAACTCGTCGGTATCGGCATAAAAAGCCGGTGCGTAGATGAGCGAGGAAGCCAGGCCCATAGCGCCTTCTTGCATGGCTTTCCGCACTAAGTTCTGCATGCGTTCGAGTTCTTCCGGCGTGGGCGCGCGGTCTTCGTAGCCGAGTTCGTGAATGCGCACGGTGGTAGCGCCCACAAAGGAGGCCACATTGGGCGATATGCCTTTTTGTTCTAAGTGCTGGAGATACTCGCCGAGCGTGGTCCAGGGAATATCGAACTTGATGTCGCCCTGCCCTTTGAGCATATCTGCTTTCATGGCGTCGTTGAGCGGCCCCATGCTCCAGCCCTCGCCCATCACTTCGAGCGTGACGCCTTGCTTGAGGTCGCTCATGGCGCGCCCGTCGGCCAGCAGGCTTTCGGTAGCCCAACTGAGCATATTGATGAAGCCCGGACTGACGGCCATGCCTTTGGCGTCAATTTCCTCGCGGCCCCGCTTGTCGCCGATGTCGCCCAGCGCAGCAATGGTGTCGCCGTTGACGGCTACGGACCCCATAAACGGCGCGTCGCCGCGCCCGTCGTAGATCACCGCATTGCGAATGACGAGGTCGTAATCGGCGCCGCGTTTTTCGGAGCAAGCCCACAGCAGGGCCGCGCACATACAAAGGACGAAGGCGTTTTTATTCATGATAGTGGTATTGAAAAAATAGAAGATGGATGCTACTTTATGCCGTTTTTCAGCATCGGAAACACACAGATAATTCCTTTCCCTTCTTTCCCTTCACTGGCAATATACAGGGTGCCGCTGCTGTCGAAACAGATGCCCTCCGGCTGTTCGAAAATTTCTTTTGCAAAGCGATGCATGGCCAGCGGTTTTCCTTCCGGCGAATACACCGCCATCATTCTTCCGGGGGCCGACAGGATGTAGTAATGCCCGCTGATGGGATGCACGGCCAGTCCGGAAGGGCTGAATCGCAATGCGCCCCCGTGCTCCGCGCGGGTGAGGTACTCCTGTAGTTTGGCGTACAACGAGTGTTGTTTGTTTTGTTCTAAAAACTGAACGATATCACCCAGCCGGATGCGCATATACGGCGTCGTATCCAGTGCCATGCCGTCAAGGTGAACGGCATAGATGTGCTTTTCATCCTGGGCCTGTTCCGGCGGTGCAGCTTTGCAGGCTAAGAGTAGCAGGCGGCGCACCGGGTCGGCAACAAGCCCTTCCACATCGTATTCTTTGCTGAGCTTGTTTTTGTACCGATCGGTTTGTTGTTGCGGCGTGCCGCCGGCTATGATTCTGAAAATATGGCCGTTGCTTTTCACGGCAAAGAGGGTATCCCCGATGACCGCGACGCCTTCAAAATCGCCTTCCGGGATGAAGTCAATGCGCTGTTTGATCTGCATGGTTTTTCCGTCCAACACATACACGCTGCCGCGTTCGTCCTGCACGGCGAGGAGGTCTTGCCTGTTGGGCGCCATTTCCAACCCGGAAATCTCATGCAGTTCATCTTCCAATTCTACCCGCTGTGCGGGCTTATCGAGCCGATACGGAAGCGCCGGAGAAATAACCTGCGCGATGCTCCGGCAGCCGGCCAGCAAAAACACTGCGGAAAAGCAAAGGGCAATGCGTAACAAAATGGAGGATTGAACTGATTTCGGCATGTCGCAAAGGTAGGATTTTTTGTGATTTTACGGATAGCTGTGCGCTACACATGTTGCATGACAAATTGCACCATGAGGCGTAGGGTACGGTATCAAAAATGCAGAATCCAAAGTTCAAAGTTTTTTATATTTGTCAAAACACTTTTGAAAAACACTCCCTGCTGCGGCATTGCTTTTTCATTCATAAAACCACAGACCTTATGACACATTTCAATTTTCCCCTCCTATCCTTGCTGCTCCGGTATCCGGCTGTCGAATCAATAGTTAGCTCAGGAAAATACAAGCTGGACGTCAAATTGAACATCTTCCCCAATCCTGCTCAGGATGTGATTACCGTACGCTTCCTGCCGGACGTTGCGCAGTACATGCAACTGGCAGACGTCATGGGGCATATCCGATGGTCATTGGATGTCTCCATCGGTACAGGCGATAGCGGCGAGGTATCCATCGATGTGAGCCGTCTGGCATCGGGGTATTACTACTTCCTGCTCAGAGACATAAATGGACTCATCCATTCGCGGAGCATTTCCATAATTCATTGATCACCATGCAGCCCGCAGGCATACCATACTTGCGGGCTGCGACATTTATATTGCAAGCATGAAAACAGCACTACTTGCTTTACTTTTCTTTATGCTAAACAGCATACCTATATATACGCAACAAACTTTCTTCAGGGAAAAAAGAGATAATGTATGGTTGTTTGGGAGGCAGTTACTACATTCAAGAGTAGAGTTTGATACGGAGCCTCCTGCGGTTTTCCCGGAAGAATTTCCCATGCGTTTCGAAGCCGCCAACGCAAGCATCTGCGACGCCGAAGGCGAACTGCTGTTTTACAGCAATGGGGTGTATATTGCCAATTACTTGCACCAGCCGATGGAGAACGGGACGGGACTTACTTTTGGCCCTTTTTTAAATGCATGGGCCAATGGAGGTTCTCGTTATCCGCAAATATTGCTTGCCCTGCCTACCTCTTCAGAAAGTACACTATATCGTTTTTTGTATTTACCCATAGATACATTGGCTGCCGATAATGTATTTGGATACGATGTGATGTCTTTTGGACTTTACAGCAGTACGATTGATATGTCGGAAAATGACGGAGAGGGCAGAGTTGTTTCAAAAAACATTCCGGTAATTCAAGATACCCTTGATAACGGAAAACTCACAGCCGTACGCCATGCCAACGGCCGGGATTGGTGGGTGTTGGCGTGGGAGGATTTTACCAACCGCTACTACCGCCTGTTAGTGACCCCGGACACCATCCTCAACCTCGGCCTGCAAGCCATCGGCGACACCATCCCGTCGGGGTTGGGGCAGGCGGCTTTTTCGCCAGACGGCACGAAGTATGCCCGGCTCAACCTGTACCTACTCGGCGGCGACCAGTACATAGACCTCTACGACTTCGACCGTTGCAGCGGCATGTTGTCCAATCCGCAGCATTTTGTATATCGGGATACGGCATTAGCCGGTGGGCTGGCGTTTTCAGAGAATTCGAGATTTCTGTATGTGCCATCTTTTCGGTTTACTTATCAATTAGATACGGAGGCAGATGATGTAATCGCTTCCATGCAAGTCATCGGCAGTGTTTTTGATATACCCGAACCCAATCCTTTTTTTACGGCCCAGCTTGCGCCCGACGGAAAAGTGTATATCAGTTTCGGCGGCACTAAGGATAGTTTATCTGTTGTACATCACCCAAACAAGCGATCACAGGCGTGCCAATTTTCTTATGCTGGTTTTCCATTAGCGGCCTATAATTTCCGCACCATGCCCAACCACCCCTACTACGGCCTCGGCCCCTGGGACGGCAGCCCCTGCGATACGCTGGGCATAGACAACCCCGTGCCGGTGGCTGCCTTTGAATATACCGCCGACAGCACGACGACGGGGGTAGAGTTCTTCGACGGTTCCTTCTTCGCCACGGCCTGGTATTGGGAACTGGGCGACGGCAGCACTTCTACGGCCCGCCATCCGGTGCATGTGTATGCGCAGGGAGGGCTATATACGGTGTGCCTCACAGCGAGCAACTTCACAGGCAGCCACACGGTGTGCGATACGGTACGGGTGGGGGTGGTGAGTAGTACTTTCGGCTCCGCTGGTTTCGACTCCGCTCAACCGGCGGCGGGCGTGCGGGTAGAGATATGGCCGAATCCTGTGCAGTTCGGCGTAGGGGCGACATTAGTCGCTGAGCGTATTCCGGCAGGGCTTCGCGGATTGAGCGTAGTCGAAATCCGCGATGCCCTCGGCCGCACGGTACGGCGCTTCACCTCGCCGGTAGTGAACGGTCGCATCCGGCAGGAGTTGGATGTGAGCGGCTTGGCGGCAGGGGTGTATTTTGTGGAGTTGCATTTTCACACGGGGTTGGAACCCCGCGCGAGCCGCTTGGGCGGGGGGAAGCTGGTTATTGTGCATTGAGAGTGTAGCAATATTTTTGATTTTCATAA
>JAHBTW010000032.1 GCA_019638385.1 Saprospiraceae bacterium
TAGATCAGGTCGAAATATGTAAAGACTGTCAATACCGTTATTGTTGTATTGACAATTGCGATCTCGTTGAAAATGACGGTAAGATTTTCAAAATTGAAAAATGTAATTTCGATCCTTACAATAATATTTGGCACAACAAAACATCAAAAATGCATGATAACTAATAAATTAATTATAATCATCACTATTGCACCCCATTTTCTGTTTGGGCAGTCAATTCTTGATACATATTATCGCTATGCGATCGGTGAATGGAAAAGTCCGTCTCTTTTTGATGTAAAAAGCGTTTATCGCGCCGATTCAACTATTGATGTTTACTATACCGGCGATGCGGCGCGTAAGTTGTTCAATTTTCAAATAGATATAGATACAGTCAGCCCTTGGGGACCCGGCGAAATGGCATTCATGATCAACTTGCAAGATGACACCCTACTATGCTGTAATATTGAAAAAATGAGAATCAATCAACCCTCCTGTTATAGATTATTACTTCTTACCGATACGATGAAAGTGACTATCTCATACAAAAAAGGTCCGTTGATAAATGACCATATAGACGGAGTGAAATTTTCATACAAACATGTTGTTCCTCAGTCTGACCCTTTATACCACTGCCCGGAAGATGAAATCTGCAACCGCTTTCTTTTAGAAGAAGATTTTACGGGGCTGCTTGTTGTCTTGTATCAATCTCCTGATCTCGTAACAAAACGTATAGACCCCATCGAACAACGAACATTTCATGTGCCCTCTAATGGATTATTGGAAACGCTACATGCTGCTGATCCCATCTCTTTCGCTATGCGCGGCAATGCTTTCTATTATGCTGACAAAAACGGCACTCCGGTAAAACGATTGTCTTTGATGTTGAGGGAAATATTATCCCCGGGAGTGCTGCAACTCGAAAAAGTAAATAATTACCTGAGCCGGTTTGACCCGGACGAGGTATATGTTGTACCCCTGGGTTACAACCAAATGGCCAGGCAATTGCTCAATGAACGGTTCGGGAAAGAACTTATTGGGAATGCGGAGATGTACCAAGTGGGCCGATTGAAAGATCTTATAACAAAATAACTCGTGGGTGAATCCACATCCAACCACCTCCGCCTTCAGGAGCGCGAAGAAATCCAGTACCTGCTGGGCAATGCGCCCGGCTGGATGATGCGTTTCGGCATTACGGCGGTAGCGGGGCTGCTGGCGCTCTTGCTGTGGCTGAGCTATGTACTGCGCTACCCCGATGTGGTGGAGGCCGGCGTGGTGCTCATCATGCTCCGCGAATTAGCCTTAGCCGAACGGGAGTACCGCCGTCAGCAGCAGTTGCACGCCGGGGGCGTCATTTCCGATAAGGAGTGGCACAGCTCCGAGGCGGCGTATCTGGCGCAGGAGCGTCAGGTGGAAAGTGCGGAGGCCTCCATTTTGCAAAACGAGATGCAAATACGCCAGTTGGAGAGCCAGGTGTCCGAACTGCGCCGCGTCAAATCGGAGCGCGAAAACGACAAATCGCTCACCGTAGCCGAAGACCTGCAACGGATGCACAGCGCCATAGCCGAGTGGAAGCTGCGCTACTTGGTGACGGCGCCTGTGAGCGGGCAAGTGTCGCTGTACAAGGTGTGGAGCGCACAACAAAGCGTAGCGCCGGGAGAGGAACTGCTGGCCATTAGCCCCGCGTCGTCGGAGCGCGTCATCGGCCGGGCGGAGTTGCAGGCACTGCAGTCGGGTAGGGTAGCGGTGGGGCAGCGGGCTTCTATCCGCTTGGATGGCTACCCCGCAGAGCAGTTCGGCGAAATAGAAGCAAGTGTGGTATCGGTGGCTCTGCTGCCCTGCAGCGACACCTACCTGGTAGAACTGAGCCTGCCCGATACCCTGCGCAGCACCTACGGCAAGCTGCTGCCCTTCAAGCCCGAAATGAGTGGCGTCGCACGCATTGTAACCGAAGAGCGCCGCGTGCTGGATCGAATACTGGGGCAGGTGCGGGATTTGCTGCGCAACAGGTAAAAGCGATGAGGAGTTATTCCGCATTCAGGGCGGAACAGACAATTTTTTGAAAAAAAATCTCAGTGGGCGCTATTGCACCAAAACCCGAAAAGCATGCGGCCCCGCCGGTGTTTCGATGCGAACGAAGTAAATGCCCGACCGGCCGAGTTGCGCCGGCCAACGCCAGGTATTTTCACCTTGAGACAATGATACACCAGTTTGATACACCAATGCGCCGGCCACATCAAAAAGAGAGATCAACACAGGCGATAAGTACGTTGCGCCGACGCTGATGGAAACCGGGCCGCCCGCCGAAACCATCGTCGGGTAAAGCCGGATGCTGTTTTCTTTACCATAAAAAGATACCGATACGATTACTGAAAAGGCATACCCTCCATCGTAGTCTGTTTGCCGGATGCGATAATAATGGAGGCCGGGAGCGGGCGAGCGATCAAAAGCAGCATACGACTGCGGCGCGCTGCTGTTGCCCTGGGCCGGAATGCGGGCAATGGTTTGGAATGGACGCCCGTCCGTGCTTCGCTCCACTTCAAAGCCGGCGTTGTCGCGTTCGGTGATGGTTTCCCAATTCAGCCTGATGCCATGTTCTTCCACATCGGCATGGAAGCTGCCCCATTCTACAGGAAGCGGCGCAGCGGGTGGGAAGCTGAGCACATACAAGCCGGTTTTGGTGTCGGAGGCAATGATGTTGCCGGAAGGCAAAAAAGGATACAGGCCCCAGGCGCCGTCGTAGCCGCCGTAGTTGGTGTGGTTGAGGTGGGTATCATAGTAGGCTACCCGCTGTACATCGGCAGGATTGGAGATGTCAAACACCTGTACTCCTTCATGGTAGTAGGACACATACACCGAGTCGCCTTTGATAAAAGGGTTGTGCGCAATGCTGTTGGTGTGCAACGGCGCCAGCAGCGCCGATTTGAACAAACTGATGACAGATATATCGCTCAGGTCCTGGATGTCGGCAATTTTTACGGAGCTTCCATGCGTCTCATCGCAAAAGACCAACCGGTTGCCGTCGCCGGTCATCCAACTGCTATGGTTGTAGCCTGCCTCAGGGTAACCGGTTAAGGAGCCTAAGGTCAGCGGCGAGCCGGGGTTGGTGAGGTCATAAGCGTACAGGCCATTGAACCCGTGTGAGCAAAAAGCAATGTTGTTGCGCACAAATACATCGTGGACGTAGCCGCCGGGAAGCGCCACGGAGGCCAGCAAAGTTGGGTTGGCCGGATCGGTTACGAGATCCAATACAATCAGTCCGCCGGATTGAGTATTGCACCCGGCAGCATACAATCTTCCCGTGGCTTCTTCTATGAATATGTTGTGGCAACGGGAAAAGAAGGCCGTGGTTTGGAGCACTTTCGTCACAGAATTGGGCAAATCGGATAGTGAAAAGACCATCAGCCCTTCGGTGGTAGGGTTTTGATCGGCTACAGAATAGGCGTATTTGCTGTAGGTTTTCATGTCGCGCCACAGCGAAGAGCCGCCGCCGGCAATGGCCGCCACTTCTACCGGAGCAGCAGGGGTGGTGATGTCAATAAAATGGACTTTTGTGAGGGAGCCTATGATGGCATATTCGCGCCCGTCGTCGGGAGTGGAATAGCCCCAGATATCGTTGTAAGTCAAGCCGCTGGAAATGGGCAGTGTCGGGTCAAACCATTGGCCGCGCAGGATCATATTGAGCGACGTCTGTGCGGCCGCGAGTAGGGCTGTACAATTCAAAACGAGTAGTAGTATCCTTTTCATAGCTCAAATTTTATAGGAACAGCTTTGCCGCTTTCTCTATCTTCGCTGCCCATACCATTTTATGATGCATAATGACTTTCGACGTAACCATACCTGTACTGAATGAAGCGGCCACGCTGGATCGGCAAGTTAGGATTTTGTATGAATTTTTAAAAACAAATTTCCCCGAAAAGGGGCAATGGCGCATTGTCATAGCCGACAACGGCTCCACCGACCGCACCCCGCAAATAGCGCAGGAACTCACTGCGACACTACCCGAAGTAGCCTTTGTGAAAGTGCCGGAAAAAGGCGTCGGACTGGCGCTGAAAACCTCCTGGGCGCAATCGCAGGCCGACGTGGTGGGCTATATGGATTTGGACATGGCCACCGACCTGCCGCACTTTTTGGAAGCATATCAAGCCATTGCCCAGAAGGGATTCGACGTGGTGTATGCCACCCGGTTGCACGCCCGGTCGCAAGTGCTGGGCCGCACCCTGAAGCGGGAAATCGCCTCCCGTGTGTTCAACCTGTTGCTCAAGCTGTACCTCGGCGTAGGCTTTTCAGACGGCATGTGCGGGTTTAAGTTTTTGAAACGCGCGGCCTATCAGAAGCTACACGAAGCCGGCGCCCGCAACAACGGCTGGTTCTTCTCCACTGAGTTGCTCACCGTAGCCGAATGGCTGGGACTGAACATTTATGAACTGCCCGTAAAATGGACCGACGATGCGGCATCAAGTAAGGTGCAGGTCGTACCGCTGGCCAAGCGATATTGGCGGGATATGAAGGCGCTAAAGGCGCTGAAGGGAGCGTAATTTATTTGTTAATGAAACGTATGATTAGAATGCCTTTTAAATCAATATTTTTCTTCGTAGCTACTTTGCTGCCCCTCGCCCTGCCCGCACAATTCTTCCTCAACGGGCAGGCCGTTGTGCTCAACGATACATGCTATCGGCTCACGCCGGCCGTCAACAACGCCGTAGGTTCTATATGGAATCCCGATAAGATCAATCTCAACCAATCTTTCGATGTAGCCGTGCGGCTATTTCTGGGGTGCAAAGATGCCGACGGCGCCGACGGCATCGTATTCGGGTTTCAGCCGCTGAGCACCTCCATCGGCACAACGGGCGGCGGCATAGGCTTTGCCAATATCGTGCCTTCTCTCGGTATTGAAATTGATACCCATTACAATTCAGATTTCGGCGACCCGACTTTCGATCACCTCACCGTCATTCGCAACGGAAACGTCAATCACAACTCCGGCAATGCCCTCGCCGGCCCGGTGCAGGCCAATGCCAATAATCCCAATATTGAAGATTGCAACTACCACGACCTGCGGGTAAACTGGAATGCCCCCATGCAGCAATTGCAGGTATTTTTCGACTGCCAGTTGCGGCTCACTTATACCGGCGACATTGTGAACCAGATTTTCGGGGGCGATCCCTTGGTGTTTTGGGGATTCACATCGGCTACCGGAGGGCTGAACAATATCCATGAGGTGTGCTTCACCTACACCAGTTTTTTAGATCAGTTGGAAGATGTCACCATCTGCCCGGGCGGGCAATATCCGCTGCTGGCGCGGGGCGGCACTTCCTATCGGTGGTCGCCGACGGAAGGGCTTAGCAATCCCGACATTCCCAACCCCATTGCTTCTCCCGAAGCTACCACCACTTATGTGGTAGAAATATTGGACAACTGCAACCGGCTGTTTTACGACGAGATAACCATCACAGTGGGGGGCGACAGCTTGGTCGTCAATTTGGGCGAAGACGGTGTTCTCTGCGAAGGAACCGCGCGCACACTCGATGTCGGTGCGCCGGGCGCCCGATACCTGTGGTCCACCGGGGATGTTACCCCTGCGCTGCAAGTGGTCAGCCCCGGCGCTTATGCCGTCACGGTCAATTGGACAAACCCTTACTGCGTATCGGCCGATGAGATTGTACTGGAAAGCAAGCCGCAGCCGGTGGCGGCGCTGGGGCCGGACACTCTGCTGTGCGAGGAGCAAACGCTGCTGCTGCAAGTCGCTTTCCCGGAGGCAACGTATCGCTGGCAGGACGGTTCGCCGGTCGATAGTTTCCTCGTGCGCCGGGAAGGAGTTTACAGCGTAGAGGTGACCAATGTGTGCGGCACGGCGTACGATGCGATTGCGGTGGGTTTTGAAAACTGCCGGGAGGTCTATTTTCCCACAGCATTCAGCCCCAACGACGACGGCATCAACGACCTGTTCGGGCCATTGCATGGCGGCGATGTGCAAAGCGTGAACGTATTCCGCATATTCGACCGCTGGGGCGGGATGCTCTTTGAGTGGAAGGGTGGGGAAGGGGCGCCCGCTTGGAATGGCAAGCGGCAGGGTAAATTACTGCCGGCCGGCGTGTACGTTTATGTTGCCGATGTCACCTTCCGCGACGGCCACCATGCGCAGTTTTCGGGAGAGGTGACGCTGATTAAATAGTGGGAATATTTGCTACCTTTACTTCATGAAATACCCTATCGGCATACAGGATTTCCGACGGCTGCGCGAAGAAGGCTATGTGTATGTGGACAAAACGCCCTACATTCATCGCATCACCAGTCAGGGGGGTTATTTCTTTCTCTCTCGCCCCCGCCGTTTCGGAAAGAGCCTGCTCATTTCCACTTTGCGGGAACTGTACTCCGGGAGTCGCGAACTGTTTGAAGGGCTGTGGATCGCAGACCACTGGAACTGGGAGCAAACCAACCCGGTGATACACCTGAAATTTGCCAGCATAAAATACCGCGACAATCCGCTTCAGGCAGCTATCGGGGAGGGCATCCGCCTAGAGGCGCAACGGCTGGGCATTGAACTGGCGCAGGGCGATTTCATCCATCCCTTAGAAGACCTCATCGTGAAAGCCCACCAAAAGTACGGGCGCAAAACTGTGTTGCTCATAGACGAATACGACAAGCCCATCATTGACTACTTAGACAACGTGCCACAGGCAGAGGCCAACCGAGACACGCTCAAATGGCTCTATTCCATCATAAAAGACAGCGACCCGCATTTGGAACTGGTATTCATCACAGGGGTTTCTGCTTTTAGCAAAGTGAGTATTTTTTCAGATTTGAATAATCTCTACAACCTCTCTTTGTCTATTGAAGCAGAAAATTTGACCGGTATTTCGGAAGAAGAACTGAGTACCGTATTCAGCGGGTCGTTGCAGGAAATTGCCGATCAATTGGGTATCCAAAACACTGAATTGCGCAAAAAAATAAAGCAGTGGTACAACGGCTACTCCTGGACAGGCGGCGCCAAGGTTTATAATCCATTTTCGCTTTTAAGTTTCTTCGCCGGCCGGCAGTTCAAAAACTTCTGGTTTGAAACCGGTACGCCGACCTTCCTCATCAAGGAAGTGAAAAAACACCGGTATTACGCTTTGGAAAACCAAATGGCTTCCGAGCTGGTGCTTAATGAATTTGATTTTGAAAACCTAAACCCTGTTACAGTCCTTTTCCAAACCGGTTACCTCACGATTCAGGCCGGCCCTGATCGCACGCGACTTTATACCTTGGGCTATCCCAATCTGGAGGTAAAATCCGCTTTTGAAGAGCGCCTGCTCAACCAATACGCTGCCGACAACCGCAAAGAGTCGAGTATTCGGGTAAGCCGCCTATTGTATGCGCTGGAGGATAAGAATATAGAGGAGGTTATCTCCATCATCAACGCCACTTTTGCCGGCCTTCCCTACGACGAGTGGCAGATGGAAAACGAACACCTCTTCCATGCGCTCATCCACCTGACGTTTAGTCTGCTCGGTGTTTTCATTCAATCGGAAGTACATACTGCCACGGGCCGCTGCGATGCTTTGGTGCAAACCGACGATCACATCTATGTGCTCGAATTTAAGCTCGACAAAAGCGCTGCCGAAGCCTTGCAGCAAATCCGGGAGCGCAACTACTTCGCCCCTTATGCCGATTCGCCCAAAGAGAAAATCGCCGTAGGCATCAACTTTTCTTCCCGGGAGAAAAAAGTGACGGAATGGGATGTGGAGACCTGGTAGTCTGTAATATTCAACTGCAACTTAATGCGGGACGCCGGCCCGCAAACAAAAAACGGCAGCCTATGTTAGCCTAACGAAAAAATTCCTTCCATCATGAGAGACCTTCTTCTATTTGCTTTTCTCCTTCCTGCCATAGCATCCATTGCCCAGCAACAGGATTTATCTGCGTCGCCCTGGCACATACAGGCCCGTGACATCAACCCGGCCCGCTATTTCGGGGTAACGGTGGCGAATGGTATGATCGGCCTTGTTTCCTCGCCCGAACCCATGAAAGTGCAGGACGTGGTGCTCAACGGCGCCTACGATTACTATCAGCGCGGCCGCGTGAGCAACATTCTCAAAACCTTCAACCACGTCAACATGAACTTGGACGTGGACGGCCGGCGCATCGGGCGCGGCGATATTGCCAACTACGCCCAAACATTGGACATGCAAAAGGCCACGCTTCATACCACCTTCGACGTGGGAGACAAACTCAGCGTGAAACACTCCCTGCTGGCCCTGCGTCACCTGCCTTACACGGCCCTCTCCATAGTGGAAATAACGGCCAAAAAGGATGTGGTCATCACGCCCATGAGCGTCATCGAAGCGCCGGTGCATTTGGCCGATGTGCGCAATTTTTATAGTGAAATAGACCGCCCGCACGTCCTCATTCCGCTGCTCACTTCGGTGGCCAAAAGCCCTTCCGGGAAATATACGGTGGCCGCCTCCACCAGTTTTGTTTTTGAAGAAAAGCACGGGCAGGAACCCAAAATCATTCATGAAGACTGGGATTACAACATGCATTTGGCGAAGTTTTACAAAACCCTCAAAGCCGGTGAAACCTATCGCTTCAGCGTGGTGGGTTCTACGGTGTCATCCCACACTTACAACGATCCGCACAACGAAGCCGAACGCCTCACCATTTTTGCCAAGTTGGAAGGCCGCGAACGCCTGCTCCTGCGCCATGATGCGGAGTGGAACAAACTCTGGCAGAGCGACATCGTGGTGGAAGGCGACCTCGAATCGCAGCGCGCCATCCGCTCTATGCTCTATCATTTGTACTCCTTCGCCCGCGAAGGCACGGCGCTGAGCCTCTCGCCGATGGGTTTGTCGGGGCTGGGCTACAATGGTCACGTCTTTTGGGATACCGAGTTGTGGATGTATCCGCCGCTGCTGTTGTTGCAGCCGGAGATTGCCCGGTCGCTGCTCGACTACCGTTTTGAGCGCATGGAAGCGGCTCGCCAAAATGCCTTTTCGCACGGCTACCCCGGCACGATGTTCCCCTGGGAATCTTCCGCCGAAGGCAGCGAAGATACTCCTGTGTGGGCGCTCACCGGCCCTTTTCAGCATCACATTACCGGCTGCGTGGGCTGGTCGTTTTGGAAATATTATCAAGTGACCAAAGACAAAGCCTGGTTGCGCGAACGAGGCTATCCCATGCTCAAGGAAGTGGCCGATTTCTGGGCCGGCCGTGTAGAGCGCAACGGCCCCGGCCGCTACGACATCAACAACGTCATCGGGGCAAACGAGTGGGAAGAAAATATTGACAACAACGCCTTCACCAACGGCATGGCCATCACCGTACTGGAATACGCCACGGCTGCCGCCAAAGAACTGGATATCGTGCCCAACCTCGATTGGATGCATGTAGCGCAGAACATTCCGATCCTCAAATTTCCCGACGGCGTCACCCGTGAAAACGCCACCTATAACGGCGTTCCTATCAAACAAGCTGACGTAAATCTGCTCGCTTATCCACTCAAAAGAGTAACTGCGGAGGCCGATATTCGCAAAGACTTAGCCTACTATGAGCCGCGCATGGCGCCCGACGGGCCGGCGATGGGGCACTCCGTACTCGCGGCGCTCTACGCCCGTCTCGGCGATGCTGAAAAGGCTTACGAACTATTTGTGCGCAGCTACAAACCCAACGAGGTACCGCCCTTTGGCGTATTGGCCGAAACAGCCGGAGGAACCAATCCGTACTTCGCCACCGGAGCTGGCGGCGCCTTGCAGGCCGTATTGTCCGGTATCGGCGGATTAGACATTACCGACCAAGGCATTGTACAACTCAAAACCAAATTGCCGGCCAAATGGCGCGCTCTGACGTTTAAAGGAGTAGGCAAGGAACGGCGCACCTTTTCGGTTGGTAAGTAGTTAGCCGGTTTCTTTGTTATTTTTGCAACCTGATATTACCATTGTTTCATGTTAAAAACGACTATCCTTTTGGCCGATGCGCAATACCTTGTCAGGGTAGGGCTGCGCTGTATTTTGGCCAAACACCCCGATTTTGAAGTGGTGGGAGAGGTGGCCAATGAAGAAGATTTGGCCGCTGCGTTGCAGGTGCTCCACCCCGATGTGGTCATTTTGGATTATGACGGGCCGGACAATTTCAGCCGCGACAGCATCAATACGATACTTGCTCACAGCCCGGCGCCCAAGATTTTGATTATCAGCGAAGACCGCGACAAAAATGCCATTTTCAAAGTATTGGAAAGCGGTGTACAAAGTTTTCTCACCAAAACCTGCGACGAACAGGAAATAGCCGATGCCGTGCGTGCTGCGGTGAAAGGCGACAAATTTTTCTGTACGCGGATTGTGGATATTCTGCTGGAAAAGAGCTTCGGCAAAGCAGATTCCTGCGCACCCACGCCGTTGTCGCCACGCGAAATCGAAATTGTACAGTTGGTGGCCAAAGGATACATTGCCAAAGAGATCGCCGACTTGCTGCACCTGAGTACGCACACGGTTTATACCCACCGCAAAAACATCATGAAAAAACTGCAATTGCAGACGCCTTCCGAACTCATGTTGTATGCACTCAACAACGGAATACTGGAACTAAATTAGTGATGGAATCCGATAACCAGGCCGCCCTTTTTGATGTATTTTACCTGCCGCCGGCGCCATACATGGCGCACTTGGCAGTGCATCCAAAAGTGCAGTTGGAGCAATACTCGCTCTACCGGAAAGGAACCTATCGAAACCGCTGCGTGATTGCCACGGCGGGCGGTCCGTTGGTCTTGTCCGTTCCTTTAAAGTCGGGAAAATACCGGCAGCCGTTGCACGAAGTGCGCATTGCCTACGACGAACCCTGGCAACGGCAGCACTGGCGCAGCATACACGACGCCTACCGCAGCGCTCCGTTTTTCGACCATTATGCCGAAGCCTTCGAACCATATTACCGAAAGGAGAAGGAATTTTTGGTGGAATGGAATCTTGGGCTGCTCCATATTGTGATGCGGCAGTTGGGGCTTTCAAAACCGCTTTTACTCACTGAAAAATATGAACCGGAACCTGAAAATACGACCGATTTTCGGGATGCCTTTGCCTTCAAGCCCCGCCTGCAACGCGAAGACCCGCAATACCGAACGCAGCCTTATGTGCAGGTTTTTCAGGACAGGCACGGTTTTATGCCCAATTTGAGTATCTTGGACCTGCTTTTTTGCACCGGCCCCGAAGCCTTGCACCTGCTGCGCCGGTCGGTCATTCAACACAAAAACAACGACCTGTGAATAATCTGATCAGCCACGACATACAGGTATATCGGGCGCAAGTAGAGGAAATCGTCAAAGACTTGCACGAATTGGCCATTCAAACCGGCAATGAAGAACTGAGCCGCACCGTGAGCGACCTCCGCAACCGCATCAACGACCCTTTCATGTTCGTCATCGTGGGTGAGGTGAAAGCCGGGAAAAGCAGTTTCATCAATGCCCTGCTCGCCACCGGCCGTGAAGTCACCAAGGTGGCGCCCCAACCCATGACCGACACCATACAGCAAATCGTGTATGGCGAGCACGAGGAAATTGTGACGGTGAATCCTTTTCTCAAAAAAATATTCCTGCCTGTGGACATCCTGCGCGAAATCGCCATCGTGGATACGCCGGGCACCAATACCATCATTGAGCATCATCAGGAAATTACGGAGAGTTTCATCCCTGCATCCGACCTCATCGTGTTTGTGTTTGAAGCCAAAAACCCTTACCGGCAATCGGCCTGGGACTTTTTTGAATACATCCACGGCGACTGGCAGAAGAAGGTCGTTTTCGTGTTGCAACAAAAAGACCTCATGGATGCTGCCGATTTGGAGGTAAACCTCCGGGGCGTAGCCGAGCACGCGCAGAAAAAAGGCATCGAAACGCCGCAGATATTTGCCGTGTCAGCCAAAGTCGAGCAGGAATCTGGCCCGGAGCACAGCGGGTTCGGTCCTTTGCGGGAATACATACGCCGGCACATTACCGGTGGGCAGGCGCCGGTTTTGAAACTGCAAAACAACATCGCCGTGGCGCAAAATATAGATGCCCGCATACGCGCCGGGGTGGAACTTCGCAGGGCGCAGTGGCAGGCTGATGTCGCTTTTCGAAAGGACATACACGACACCCTGGAACAGCAGGAGGCTAAGTCGTTCAAACATGTGGACATTTTAGTGGAGAACCTTCTGGCCGGTTATGACAGAATTACACGAGCCAAGCGCGACGAACTCGGCATCGGGCTTTCTTTTTTCGGGCTGCTCAAACGATCTATCGCCGGAATTTTTTCCAAAAAAACTTCTCCGCAGGAGTGGTTGAGCGCTTTCGCGCAAAATTTCGAGCAGGACCTCAACGCCGAAATGCAAAAGAAACTCAACGAAGGCGTAACCGACCTAGCCGACAGCATACAGCAAATGGCCAAACTCATTGACCTGAAAATTCGCAGCAGCGAAACCATCCTGCGCAATGACCACGAATTATTCAGCAGCATTGCCGAACGCCGGGGCAACGTACTGCGCGACCTGCAGGAAACCTTTGCCCGATTTTTGGCTCAAACCGAAAATTTCGCGGAGCGTGACCTCTTTCCCGACCGCAGTTCCATTTCACCCAACATCGCTACCGGCAGCGGGCTTGCGATAGTGGGCATCATCCTTGCCGCCGTTACGCAGGGCATGGTGTTCGATATCACCGGCGGCGTGCTCACCACGATCGGGTTGCTGTTTGCAGGCGTCACGGCAGGAGTGAAACGCCGGCGCATTTTAGAGGGCTTCCAAACGGAGTTGGAAAAAGGCCGTCGCCTGATGGAAACAGAGGTAACAGATAAACTGAAAGGCTATATCAGTCAGTTGAAGAGTCGGATAGCGGGCAACTTTGAGCACTTTGACGTCCTATTGGAGACAGAGGAAGTGCACATCGTTCGCATTGAGGCACAACAAGCCGGCATAACGCAACGGCTCGGAGAACTCGCCGGTCGCCTTGCTGTGCAGGTGTAAGCCCAACTCAGGAAAAGATTTGATAAGCCGCCAGCGAGGCCAGGTACGCCAGCCCGGTCATAAAGAAAAACTGGAGCAGCGGCCACTTCCAGCTTTTGGTTTCGCGACGCACCACGGCGATAGTGCTCATACACTGCATGGCAAAAACATAAAAGAGCAGCAGCGACAAAGAAGTGGCCAAAGAGTACATCGGCAGACCGGTAACGGGATTGCGCTCCTGTGCCATACGGTCGCGGATGGAGTATTCGTCTTGCGAACTGCCGATGCTGTAAATGGTGGCCATGGTGCCCACAAATACTTCCCGTGCGGCAAAAGAAGTGATGAGCGCTATCCCGATTTTCCAATCAAACCCTAAGGGGCGAATAGCCGGTTCGATAGCCTTGCCGATGTGGCCCGCCCAGGATGCCTCTATGCGGCGGGCGGCGATGAGATCGTCGGTGGCCACTTCATCCAATTGGAGGGATTCGGCCAGCGCTACAGCCTCCTGCTCGGCGGCTTCTATCTTCCGGCCAGGCCCGTAGCTCGACAACACCCACAGTACCAATGATATAATCATAATAACCTTGCCGGCTTCCACTATGAAGGTGCGCACTTTTTCCCAAACGGTAAGGGCCACATTGCGCAACACGGGTGTGCGATATTGCGGCAGTTCCAGCATGAGAAAGCTGCGCTCTTCGGTGCGCAAAATCCATTTCAACACCAAACCGGAGAGCAAGGCCGTCAGGATACCCAGCAGATACAGGCCCATAAAGGCCAGACCTTGCAGGTTGAAAAAACCGCCTACCGTTTTGGCCGGTACTACAAAGCCGATGAGCACGGTGTAAACCGGTATGCGCGCCGAACAACTGATAAACGGCGTAACTAATATGGTGATGAGCCGCTCTTTCCAATTGCTGATGGTACGGGTGCTCATAATGGCCGGAATGGCGCAGGCGCCTCCGGAAATGAGCGCTACAATACTGCGTCCGTTCAGTCCGAACACGCGCATGAGCCGGTCGAAGATGAAGGCGGCGCGGGCCATATAGCCCAATTCTTCGAGCAGCGAAATTAAAAAAAACAGAATGGCGATTTGCGGCACAAAAACCAGGATGCCACCCAGACCGGCCAACACGCCTTCTGTGATGATGCTATTGATCCAACCTTCGGGCAACACCGTTCCCAGCCAGGCGCCGAGGCCGCCGAAACCCTGCTCGATCCAGTCCATAGGGTAAGTTGCCCAGGCGAAAATGGATTGAAAAATGAGGCCCATCAGAAAAAAGAAGATGACAGGCCCGGCAATGCGGTGCGTCAGCACTTTGTCCATAGCGGCGGTGAGGCGGCCGCTTTCGGCAGTGGGGCGTTGGAGCGCCTGCGCCACGATGGGCGAAAAACGTTCGTACCGGGCTAAGGTTTCCTCCACCTGACTCCGGAGGCTTTCAAAGCCGCGCGCTTGTACAATTGCCTCAATGTCTGTTCGTTGTGATGCGTTAAGAAAAGGCAGCCACGAATAATGATGGGCGAGCAAGATCGCGTGATAGTCGGAAGCGACCGGAAATATTGCTTTTATCGAGGTGGCGAGTTTTTGCTCGTCGGCAGATAATTTATATTGTAAAGGAGACGTATGCCCGCCGTTTTTCTTTTCGTACAGGCCCAACAGTGCTTCCTGCAAGCCGGTCATCCCCTGTCCGCTTCTGCCGCTGAGGAGCACCACAGGAGCGCCGAATAATTTCGACAGCACTGCGGTATCTATTTTCAATCCCTCCCGTTCGGCTACATCGGCCATGTTGAGGGCCAGCACCAAAGGGATTTCAAGATCGCAGAGTTGGGAAAACAGGAGCAGGTGTTTTTCGAGGCGGGTGACATCGGCCACATACACGGCTGCATCGGGATAGACGGGATTGTTGGGATCGGCAAAGGTTTGGACCACGATGCGTTCGTCCTGTGAGTTGGGGTACAGGCTGTATGCACCGGGGAAATCAATGAGCGTGGCTTCGATGCCGGCGGCCAATGCAATACGGCCTTCTTTTTTATCAACCGTGACGCCGGGGAAATTGCCGGTCTTTTGGCGCAAGCCGGTGAGTTGGTTGAAAATGGAAGACTTTCCGCAGTTCGGATTGCCGACTAAGGCGATGTTGAAAGGGGCGCGGTCGGCCATGGGGCGCTGCTATTAACGGATAATGATGGTTCCGGCCTCTTCGCTGCGCAGGGCGAGCAGCAGGTTGTCGGCTTTCACATACATGCCGCCACCGAAAGGGGCAGAGCGCATGACCATCACCAAACTACCCGGCAATACACCCATAGAGATGAGGCGTCCGGCCAATGTTTGATCGCCGAAGTGAGAAACCACTGCGGTATTTCCACGCGGAACACCGGATAAAGTCTTGAGGATCGGACTGGATGTTGCGGCTGCCATGCTTATTTTGATTTAATCTAATTTACAATTGCCGCTGCAAAAATAGACGCTTTTCCGAATTGGAGGAACAACAAACGTCATCGGGCCAAAAAATACCTAATGGGCCGGGGTGGTACCTAATGTTAGGTAAGGCGATTAATTCGATTTCCAAAAAAACGGCGTGAACAGTACCAGGATTGTAAATATCTCCAAACGGCCCATAATCATGAGGAAAGAGAGCAGCACTTTAGCGGCGGGCGGCATCCAGGCGAAGTTATCCACAGGGCCTACGGCCCCGATGGCAGGGCCTACATTGCCTAAGGAGGTGGCGGTAGCGCCTACGGCCGTGGTGAAATCAATGCCCATAGCAGACAGCCCCAAACTGCCAAGCAGTACCAGTAACAGGTACAACAGCAGGAAGATGATGATATGGGTCATCACGCGCGGGGCCACCACCTCACCGCTTACTTTGAGTGGAACGATGGCGCGCGGATGCAGGATGCGTTTGAACTCCAAATAGGAGTTTTTAATAAAAACCAGGTGACGAATAATTTTGATACCTCCGGCCGTGGAACCGGCGCAACCGCCGAGAAACAACATAAGGAAAACGAGCATCACTACTCCGGCGCCCCATTGTATATAATCAGCTGATACAAAACCCGTAGTGGTGATAATGGACACCACCTGAAAAAGACTTTCCCGGAAGGCTTTCTCCCAATCATGCCCCAGACGAAGTGCTAAGGAAAGCGTGATGATAATGGTGAGCACCGCAATGATGAGCAGAAAAGTTTTGAACTCCTCACTCCGCCACACATTGGCAAACTTGCGCTTGAGCAGGTAATAATGGATGGTGAAGTTGGTACCTGCCGCAATCATAAAGAAAATGATTACATATTGCAGGAAGGCGTTGTCTTCATAATGAGCAATGCTGGCATTTTTGGTAGAAAAACCGCCGGTGGCCATTGTGGTAAGGGCGTGGTTGAGCGCATCGTAAGGCGTCATGCCGCCGGCCCAAAGGAGGAAAAACAACATCCCGGTAAGGCCCACATAAATGAGCCACAGGCGTTTGGCCGTTTCGCGTATGCGCGGGTGTACCTTGTCGGAGGTGGGGCCGGGCGCTTCAGCCACAAACAGCTCTATGCCGCCGATGCCGAGCAGGGGCATGATAGCCACCGTAAGCACGATGATACCCATGCCGCCGATCCACTGCGTGAGGCTGCGCCAGTAAAGAATGCCGTGTGAAACAGCTTCAATATCTGTGAGTACGCTGGCCCCGGTAGTGGTAATGCCGGATGCCGTCTCAAAAAAAGCATCTTGCCACTCCGGCAGCACTCCGCTGAAGAGGTAGGGCAGCATTCCGAACGTGGCCATAGCCAGCCAGCCGAGCGCTACGATGAGGTAGCCCTCGCGTTTGCCGATGTCGGTGTTCGACTTCGTGCGGTTGAAAAACCACAGCGGCGCTCCGAAGCCGATGCAGCACAATGCCGACCAGAGTAGGGCGTCAAAATCAGTGCCCTCAAAATGCAGCGATACCGGCAGGGCCGTGAGCATGAAGCCTCCGATGATGATGAGCAATATGCCGGTAAAACTGAATATGGGTTTGAAATTGATCATGGCGGAAGTCGTTACCGGAACAATTGTTCCACCTTGCCGATGGCTTCGGGCAGGGCAAAAACGATTACTTTATCGTCTATCTCTAAGCGGAAATCGCCGTTGGGAATCAGACTTTCCTCTCCGCGAATGACCCCGCCGATGAGAGCTGTTTTTGGAAAGTGCAGGTCACGCAAGTTCTTTTTAGTGAGTTGATTAGACTTGGTGACTACAAATTCAATGACCTCCGCATCCACGCCGTGCAGACTGGTGATAGCCTCAATGCGGCCCTTGCGCACAAAGCGGAAAATGTTGTTGGCGGCTATGAGTTTTTTATTGATGAGCGTATCCACCCCGATGTTTTGAGAGATGTGGGTGTATTCTTTGTTTTCCACCTGAGCGATGGTTTTATATACCCCGAAATTTTTGGCCGTAAGGCTGGCAATAATGTTGGTTTCCGAATTGGGCGACAGGGCGATGAAGGCGTCCATCCGGCTCAGCCCTTCCTCTTCCAGAAGGCTTATATTGCTCGCGTCGCCGTGAATGATGAGGGTATTTTTCAGCTCTTCCGCCAATTGCTTACACACATCTTTGTCTTTTTCAATCAGCGTCACGTTATAATCGCTTTCCAGGCGTTTTGCCGTAGCCTGTGCCAGCGGCGTACCGCCTATAATCATGATGTTTCTGAGCCTGATTTTTCGTTTTCCGACCAGGTCGTGCAGTTCGTCAATATTGTCGCGTTTGGAGATGAAATAGACGTGGTCGCCGCGCCGCAACACCGTATCACCGCGTGGAATGATGGTTTGGTGGCCCCGCAGGATGGCAATGGGGCGCAGGCTGTCATCGGCGCAAAAATCGCTGAATTTGCTCAGCGGCGCGTTCACAAGCCGGGAAGATTCCTCCAGTGTGATGCCTGCCAGGCTGATCTTTCCGTCCTCAAACTCAAAAATATCGGTGAAAGAACACTGCTGCACTAAGCGGAAAATTTCGGCGGCAGCCAACTCCTGCGGCGAGATGAGGGTGTCAATGCCCAATTGGCGAAACATGTCTTTATTGACCTCGTTGAGGTACTCGGCGCTGTTCACACGGGCGATGGTTTGGCGGGCGCCGAGCTTTTTGGCGAGAATAGCCGATACGAGATTCGTTTTTTCAGAGGTAGTGACGGCGAGAAACAAATTGGCGCGTTCCACATCGGCCTGTTCAAGCACCTGCGGCGAAGCCGAATCGCCCTTGATGGTCATCACATCCAAATGAGTAGAGGCATAGTCGAGGACCTCCTGGTCCATGTCTATGAGTACAATGTCCTTGTCCTCATAAGCCAGCAATTCGGCAAGGTGAAACCCCACATCGCCTGCGCCGGCTATTACAATTTTCATGTCAGCTTTCTTTTATTTTCCCCCGGTTTTTCTTTCAAACCGGGCATCAACTCTTACTCCTGTGTCGTTGTTAAGTGCAACAATTCGGAGATCATTGATTTTCAAGCCGCAAATATCGTTTAGTCCCGAACAATAATACAGTATCGCAATGAAAATTCTGATGGTTTGTCTTGGAAACATTTGCCGTTCGCCGTTGGCAGAGGGTATTATGAAAGCAAAAGCACAGGAACACGACTTGGACTGGCAAGTGGATTCCGCCGGCACCGGCTCCTGGCACAGCGGCGAACGCCCCGATTCTCGCTCCATTCA
This sequence comes from Saprospiraceae bacterium, assembly GCA_019638385.1. Lineage (GTDB taxonomy): Bacteria > Bacteroidota > Bacteroidia > Chitinophagales > Saprospiraceae > UBA2329. The sequence continues at coordinate 18,586 of JAHBTW010000032.1, forward strand.
CACTGCTCGCCGCCACGGCATTGAAATCGCGCGTCAGCGTGCCCGCCAAATTATTCCAGTTGACCTCGACCGCTTCGATCTTATTCTGGCCATGGACGAAACCAACTACAGCGACGTCATAGCATTAGCCGAAAATGAGGAGCAGCGCAGCAAGGTGAATATGATAATGAATTATCTCCATCCCGGCGAAAACCGCAATGTGCCTGATCCCTATTGGAACAATGACGGTTTTGAAGCCGTATTTCAAATGCTGGACGCCGCTTGTGATAAAATCGTACAGCATTTCAAAGCTGTGTAAAAACGCCTCCATGACCACTCGTTCTGTTCCGGCCATACCGCGCAGCCGCTCTTTGCTCAACTCCGTCCGGTTTTTGCGCAATCCCTTAGAAGTCATATCTGAAAACCTCAAGCATTACGGGGATACCTACACCTTTCACCTCGGCGGTATTCAAAAAGGCATGATGACCGCCAACCCGGACATCATCCAGCATATCCTGCAAAAGAACCACCGCAACTACCGCAAATCGCCCATTCACTTCGATAAACTCGCCCGGTTTTTGGGCAACGGACTGCTCACCAGCGACGGCGAATATTGGCTCCGGCAACGCCGTCTTATTCAGCCGGGTTTTCACCGGACGCGCCTTGCCGCGCTCACCCAAACAATGAATGCCGAAATTGCCGCTTTTCTTGATCGGACCGGGCAAATTTCCGGCGCATCCGGAGAAGTGGACATGAGCCGTACCATGATGGAACTGGCCTTCCGTGCAGTGGCGCGTTCTTTATTCAGTGCCGACCTGCCGGAAGAACGCCTGCTCCAATTGGCACAACAAATCACCACATTGCAGGCATTTATCATTCGGCTTATCCGCCAACCTTATTTGGAGTGGTGGTTCAACTTGTCGGGCGCCACTGCTCATCACCGCCACCTGTCGGGGGGCGCCCGATCCACTGTAACGGACCTGATTCGCCAAAGGCGCCAAAAACCGGAGCAGCACGACGACCTGCTGCAAATGCTGCTCGATGCCCGCTACGAAGACACCGGTGAGGGCATGAGTGAAAAACAACTCATAGACGAAAGCCTTATTTTGTTTGTAGCGGGCCACGAAACTTCCGCGAATGCGTTGGCCTGGACCTGCTACCTGTTGTCGCAGCACCCGGAATCAATGAAGCAATTGCGAGCCGAACATGAAGCGGTACTTGGCGACCGGTTACCCGAATTTGCCGATTTGCCCCGCCTGGAATACACCCTGCAAGTGATTGAGGAAGCCATGCGGCTGTATCCGCCGGCCTGGATCACGGATCGGATGGCCATTGCCGACGACGAGGTGGCCGGCGTTCATATTCCGGCAGGAAGCATGATAGCGCTCAGCATTTACGGGGCGCATCATTCTAACGATTTATGGGATGCGCCGGAGGCATTCCGCCCGGAGCGGTTTTCTAAAGAAAATAAGCCTAAGCGGCATCCGTACGCTTATCTTCCCTTCGGCGGCGGCCCCCGGCTCTGCATCGGCAACAGTTTTGCAATGATGGAAATGCAACTGATTTTGGTGCAACTGCTGCGCCGGTTCGATTTGGAATTGTCTCCCGGTCAGGAAATCGAAGCCCAGGCGCTCATCACACTGCGCCCCAAAAATGGTCTGTTGATGCGACTCTCGCGGAGAACTGCGTTATAGGAAAGTCAAAAAAACGAAGTGAGTATGATTCGGTTAAAAATCAATTGTTGCCTCGTGTTGGGCGCGCTGCTGTTATTGTCTTCCGAACTGGCCGGGCAAGGAACCATCTTCGGCATTACGGCCTACCCCAACATTTCGGGGCGGCGGCTTGCCGCAGGCACTTCCGTAAACAATGCCGCCATAGACTCATTGGAAGCCCGCGAAACTTCTCGCCCTTCTCTATCCTTAGGTTTGGCAGCGCAATGGCAGGGCCTGAAAGGCGGATTCCGCACCGGGATTCAATTCGCCGACACCGGATACCGCACCATTCGCGAACCGGTGACGCCCGGCCCGGATGTGCCGGCCAATGCTCAAACACAAAGTATTGTGTTTAGAAATCTGAATATTGAGGTACCGGCGGAAATACTGTTTATGCACGAAGTCAGCCCCAAAGACCGGCTCAATTTTATGATGGGATTCAGCGCGGCCTTCAACGTGAGCAATTTTGAGCAAACCATTTATTATGGCGGCGAAAAAGTTGGGCAGGACAATATGAAGATCAGCAACAATGGATTTCAGCGCTTGCAAATGGCTTTTCAAACCGGTGTGGGCTGGCAGCGTGAATTTGGTGAAAAAATTGTTTTCTTTGCACAACCGACTTTCCAGTTTTGGCTCACCGGTTTGCTACTGGAACCCAAGGAGGAGGTCAACCGCAGTTTGTACGCTTTCGGCCTCAAAACCGGCATTTTATTCAAAACAAATACCAACCGTTAACAGCATGGAATACAGAAGACTTGGAAAAAGCGGCTTGCAGGTGAGCGCCCTCTCGCTCGGCTCCTGGCTCACCTTCGGCAAACAAATCGGAGACGACGTAGCCGAAAAACTCATGATCACCGCTTACGACAAAGGCGTTAATTTTTTTGACAATGCCGAAATATATGCCCGCGGCCAATCGGAAGTCGTCATGGGCGCCATTCTCAAAAAAACGGCTTGGGAGCGCAGCAGCTATGTGGTATCGAGCAAAGTTTTCTTTGGAGACGGCGGCAAAAAGCCCAACCAAACGGGCCTGAGTCACAAGCACATCATCGAAGGCTGTGAAGCATCCCTGCGCCGCTTGCAATTGGAATACGTTGACCTCTACTTCTGCCATCGGCCCGATAAAAATACGCCCATAGAAGAGACCGTGCGCGCCATGAACCTGCTCATTCAGCAGGGCAAAATATTTTACTGGGGCACTTCTGAATGGTCGGCGCAGGAAATCATGGAAGCGCACATGGTCGCGCGTCAACTCGGTCTTGCCGGCCCGGTCATGGAGCAGCCGGAGTACAACATGTTTCACCGCCACCGGGTAGAGGTGGAATATAGTCAGATATACAAAACCGTAAGCATGGGCACGACGATCTGGTCGCCTTTGGCTTCCGGAGTGCTTACGCCCAAGTACCTCAAAGATACGCCCGAAGATACCCGCCTGGCGATGAGCGGTATGGAGTGGCTCAAAAATGCTGCTCTCACCCCGGAGCGCATCGAAAAAGCCGCGCACCTCAACGAGTTGGCCAAAGAGCTGGGCGTATCGCTGCCCAAACTCGCCATTGCGTGGTGCCTTTCCAACCCTCATGTGAGCAGCGTTATCCTCGGCGCATCTAAAGTAGAACAGTTGGAAGAAACGCTGCAATCGCCGGATGTACTGCCCCTGCTTACGCCGGAAGTGGTACAACGTATGGAGGATATTCTCGGCAATAAACCTGCGCAGCCGGTGTATTGATCAAAATCACCCTCCCATGATTTTCAACCCTGCCATTGAAACCCTGGCTCTTCCGCAACTGCGCGCCCTGCAAAGCGAGCGCTTCGTTGCTTTGGTGCGCTACCTGTATGAGCGTCAGCCCTTTTACCGGCGGCAATGGGACGAACTCGGTATTGATATAACTGCTGTAAAAGGTATCGAAGACATAGTGCGCTTCCCGTTTACAAAAAAAACCGATCTGCGCGACCAATACCCATTTGGAATGTTGGCCGTAGCCCAAAGCGAACTCGTACGCATACACGCCAGCAGCGGCACTACCGGCAAGCCCACCGTGGTGGGCTATACCCGCGCCGATATAGAAATGTTTTCGGAAGTAGTAGCGCGTTCCCTTTGCTGCGCCGGCGCACTACCGGGCATGAAACTGCACAATGCCTATGGCTACGGTTTGTTCACAGGAGGGCTGGGCCTGCACTACGGGGGCGAACGCCTTGGCATGGCCGTGACGCCCGTTTCGGGCGGTATGACCGACCGGCAACTTTTACTCCTGCAGGATTTTGCGCCGGAGGTCATTTCCTGTACGCCCTCCTATGCACTCACCTTGGCTGAAGCCATCCGCGAGCGAGGTATTCCCTTAGAGCGATTCAACCTGCGCTATGCGGTGCTCGGCGCCGAACCCTGGACCGAAACGACCCGGCAGGCTGTGGAGGCGGGCCTCGGCGTGACGGCTACCAATATATATGGTCTCAGCGAAATAGCCGGCCCCGGCGTATCGCAGGAAGACTACGAAGAAAAAGGCGGCAGTCATGTGTGGGAGGATCATTTCTACCCCGAAATAGTGGATGCCGACACCGGCCAACCGCTGCCCGAAGGCCGCGACGGCGTACTCGTTTTTACCACCCTTACCAAACAAGGCATGCCGTTGATGCGGTATTGGACCAACGATATATGCAGCCTGTACTACGATTCCGGCAGCAAGCGCACGCACATCAAAATGAGCCCCATCAAAGGCCGCGCCGACGATATGCTCATCATCCGGGGCGTCAATCTGTTTCATACCCAGGTAGAAGCCCTGCTGGCCGATATGCCCGAATTTACAGCCAATTACCAACTCATCATCCATCGCGAGGGCGCTATGGATGCGGTGGAAGTGTTGGTGGAATTGAGCGAAGCGATATACCAGGCCAAAGGCACGAGGCTCCCCGTGCAGGATGAATTTCTCGGCGCTTTAAAAAGGCGTTTAGAAAAAAAGATCAAAGACAACATCGGCCTCTCTATGAAGGTAACGCTCGCCGACCGGGACGCCCTTCCGCGCAGCGAGGGCGGGAAACTCAAACGCATTCTGGACAATCGCTGAACCATGACACGCAAAGCCAAAGCCGCCGCTATTGCCGCCATTTTGGAGCACCTCTACCCGGAGACGCCCATTCCTCTGAGCCACGAAGATGCTTATACGTTGCTGATTGCGGTATTGTTGTCGGCGCAATGCACCGATGAAAGGGTGAACAAAGTCACGCCGCATTTATTCAGTCTGGCCGACACCCCGCAGGCTATGAGCGAACTGCCGGTGCAAACCATTCACGACATCATACGCCCCTGCGGACTGGCGCCGCGAAAATCGCAGGCCATTTCAGACCTCTCCAAAATTCTGTTGGAAAAACACGGCGGACAAGTGCCGGCCACTTTTGAAGACTTGGAAGCATTGCCCGGCGTGGGCCACAAAACAGCCTCCGTGGTAATGTCCCAGGCATTCGGCGTGCCTGCTTTCCCGGTTGATACGCATATTCACCGGCTTGCCTGGAGATGGGGGCTGAGCGACGGCAAAAACGTGGAGCAAACCGAAGCCGACCTGAAAAAGGTTTTCCCCAGAGATACCTGGAACAAGTTGCATCTGCAAATCATTTTTTTCGGGCGCGAGCACTGCCCGGCGCGCGGCCACGACCCAAAGGCTTGCCCGATTTGCAGCGTTTATGGCAGAAAGGAGTTGTTTGTTAAATAACTGCCATGAAACAAGCCATAGTACATATCGCATTAGTTGTAGAAGACTACGATGAAGCCATCGCTTTTTACACCCAAAAGTTGCATTTTGATCTCATAGAAGACACGCAGTTGAGCGACACGAAGCGTTGGGTGCTGGTGGCGCCGCCCGGCGGCTCGCATGGTTGTCATTTATTGCTGGCCAAAGCTGCAACAGCGGAGCAACAGAGCCGGATCGGGAATCAGACCGGCGGACGGGTTTTTTTATTTTTGCATACCGACAATTTCAGCCGGGATTATCAAAATCTGCTTGACCATGACATCAAAATAGTGCGGACACCGAGTGTGGAAATGTATGGAACCGTAGCCGTTTTTGAGGATTTGTATGGAAATTTATGGGACTTAATTGAACCGCAATGAAAGACGCCTTTTCCAAATTCCTCTCCGAACAATGCCTCGCATCTCGTAGCGAACGCATCTTGCTGGCGGTCAGCGGGGGAGTGGATTCCATGGTGATGGCGCATCTTTTCCGGCAAGCCGGGTTGTCTTTGGGAATGGCGCATGGCAACTTCCAACTTCGTGGAGAAGCCTCCGATGCCGATGAGCAATTGGTGCGGGAATACGCGCAACAGCATTCGATTCCTTTTTACAGCATTGCATTTCCGACCGATTCCATAGCGGAACAAGAAGGGGAATCTATACAAATAACGGCCCGGCGACTGCGCTACGAGTGGTTGGAAAAAGTTAGAAAAGAGGAGCGCTACGACCTCATCGCCACAGCGCACCACCTCAATGACGCTGCTGAAACGGTGCTGTACAACCTCACCAAGGGCTGCGGCATCAGAGGATTGCACGGCATCGCTGCTCGCCGGGAGCGCATTATTCGCCCTTTGTTGTTTGCTACGCGGGAAGAAGTGGAAGCCTTTGCCCATGCGGAGGGCATCTTATGGCGCGAGGATGCCTCCAACGCGCAGACCTACTACATGCGCAACAAAATCCGTCTGGAAGTAGTACCCCTGCTGAAAGCCATCAATCCGCAATGGGAAAAAACAATGGCCGCCAACATGCAGCGCTTTCGCGACACGGAGGCGCTGTTGCAATATGCGGTAGCCGGCATCGCCCGGCGGATCGTACAACAAAGTGCCGACGGCGGCATTTCCATCCGTTTGGATGAACTCAGCGCCTGTCCGGCCCCGGCCACCGTATTGTATGAAATACTGCACCCCTATGGTTTTTTGCCTGCTCAGGTAGCCGGTATCATGGAGCGCAAGGAAGGTCAATCCGGCGCAATATTTCTGGCGCCGGCACATCGCTTGCTGATAGACCGGGGCGTGGCGTATCTGGAGGCCCTGCGAACGGAATCAGACGCGCCGGTTGAACTGTTTCCCGAAACGGGTTCGGCGGCGGTGTCGGATGGTTGGTTTGAATTAGAAATGTTTGACGGCAGCCCTGCGGTCATATCTGCCGAAAGGCACATTGCCATGTTGGATACAGCGCGGCTGAGCTGGCCCCTGCGGTTGCGACGCTGGAAGCCGGGCGATTACTTTTGCCCCATCGGGATGAATGGCCGGCGCAAAAAGCTACAGGATTTTTTTACGGATGAAAAAATGTCCCGTTTTGAAAAAGAAAAAACCTGGGTAGTCGAAACAGCGCAGGGCGAGATATGCTGGGTGGCCGGCTATCGCACCGACGACAGATTCCGCATCACGGCGCAAACCCGCCGGCATATCGTTTTGTATTACCGGAAAAACGAGCCAACTTTGTGAAAAATAATCCAAGTATGAAAAGGTCAATTTTTACCATCCTTCTTTTTTGTTGCGCGCTTTCGCTTGCCGATGCACAGGAAATCGTCGTGCCGCAAACGCAGCGCCCCCTCATTACCAAACGTACGGCAAGCTGGTGTCCGCTCTGCGGCGGCTGGGGCTGGACCTTCTTCCGCAACCTGTTAGATGACAACCAAAATAAAGCAGTCTTTTTTGCCGCCCACTTTGACGGCGCGCATACCACCCCGACCTCTACCGCCATCACCGGCAATTTCGGAGGGGTAAGCCAACCCGTCTTTTTTCTCAATAACCAGAATCAAGGTGTAACGAGCGCCAATACGGCCACTGCGCGCACCAACATCCAAAATCAGGTGAACGCGGCGTATGCCTCCACTCCGGTAGTGCAAAGCGGCATCCGCCCGGTGCTCAACAGCGCAAGCAACACCCTTTCTGTGCAGGCCAAAGCCCGCTTTTTTCAAAACGCCACCGGCGAGTATTACCTCGGCATTTATCTGGTACACAAGGAGTTCATAGGGTTCCAATCGGGACAGGGCAACAGTGCCGAGCACAAAGAAATGGTCTTTGCTCACCTTACCGCTACGCCTTTCGGCGAACAAATCGGCAACGGCGCGATCAATGCCGGTACGGAGGTCACGATCAACGGGGAGATTTCTGTAGCCGGTTTGGATGCCTCCCAGCTGCGCGTCGTCACCATTGTCTGGAAAAAAGAAGGCGCCATCTATCAGGCGGTCAATTCCAATGAGGAGGACGAATTTTTAGAACCCAGTTCCACCGCTGAACCTACGGCGCAATATTCCGTTCGGGTTTTTCCCAATATCATCTCACAGGAAGGCAGGGTAGAACTGACCCTCGCAACTGCGGCTACGCTTCCCTGGCGCGTTGAGCTTATTTCAACTTCCGGTCAGGTGGTGGAAACGCTGTTTGCCGGGGTACCTTATTCGGGAACTCATCAGTTTGCCCTGCGCAAAGGAAATCATCCCGCCGGGGTCTATTTCCTGCGCTTGACCGACGGTGTGCTGGTGCATACAGAGCGGGTGGTGTTGAAATAGCTATTCCCTTAAGCTACGAGCTACGAGCCGCGAGTTACATCCGTAAACTCGCCACTCGTAGCTACCTAAATAGATACTGTTATTGTAGTCATTGGGACGCATTTCCTATACCATTGCATCGCTCCCGGCCTTTGGCATTATTGTGACAAAACCCTAAAAGACACAATTTTTTAACATAAA
>JAHBTW010000033.1 GCA_019638385.1 Saprospiraceae bacterium
AGGGCCGTGGTATGCGAGCGTGGCGCCGGATAATAAGTACCACTACAATGGGAAAGAGTGGAATGAGGACGGGGGGCTAGATTTGTATGATTTTGGTAACCGATGGCAAGACCCGGCGCTGGGAAGATTTACTACTGTGGACAGATTTGCAGAAAAATATGCATTCCAATCAGCTTATGTGATGGCTGCCAATGACCCAGTGAAGTTTGTGGATGTGAATGGAGATAGTATATTTATTCGAGTTGGCAAAGGCAAAGAAAATGTTGCATTATACGATAATGGATTGGTTACAAATAGGGATGGCACTAAATATACCGGAAAAGGTGTGAAAGAAAAGAAAGATGGCACAGTAAAATTGCAAGGTTTTTTGAAAGAAACGGTCACGGCCTTAGATCAAATACGATCTGGAGGTGCGGTCGGAAGTAATTTAGTTTCGACCTTGGAAAAAGATAATGACATATTTGTCATTGGTAAAGGCCCTGTTAATAGCGCAAGGGGAAGAACAGTTCACTTCAATCCTGCGAGCGTTGAAGGAGGCTTAGATGTTAATGGATCAAGAAATACGCCTTCATTTATCTCACTGGCACACGAGTTGGCCCATGCTCTGGACTGGGATGATGGCGTAATTGACACAAGAACATGGATAACTTATAGTGATAATAAGACTACTTCAACCTATGCCGAGTTATACGCCAGCCATATTGAAAATCAAATTAGGGCCGAAAATAATCTTCCCTTGAGAGAATTTTACGGAGTTGACCAAGGAAAAGGGGTAGGTAGGCTAATAATACCCGGTACCCGAATGAGTTCTTACTATTTGATGAAAGGCTCACTTCGATTTCCAATACCGTTTAAATACTGATAAATATGCGATATTTCTTTTTGGGAGTATTACTGCTTATAATAACAGAAGGCAGTTATTCACAAGTGAGTTCATTTTTAGAATTTTCGGATCCATCTCTGTTTAATGGAAAAGGATATATTTTGAATGATGGTTTTTCTCCGAAAATCATATTGCCAGCTAGTTCGAAATTTATTCGCGTTACTCCCGAGCAGGTATATGTGGCTGAGTTGATTTTTATGAATAAATTTTCAAAAAACACAACACTATTATACTACAACAACAAAAACATAAAAAAATATTTTTGGCATTACAATCGTCAATATTTAGGGTTTCAAGATAAATATGGCCAAACAAATATCATTATTAATTTACTCAATTTTAAAAATAAAAGAATTTCGGGAGAGAAGTTTGAGAATTGGGAAAAATATTATTTTATTGGTTTCGGACAATTCTACGAAAGAAATACGCTACGCGTAAAGGTAAACATAGATTCATGCAAAGTTGATGTATGGTAATAGTGCCCTCGCGCTGAGGTTGTCGCTGGAACCGCTGGCGCGAGATTCCATCCTTATCCTGTCCCGTATCTTTTTCGGTGAGAAGTTGTCTTGTTTTATACCTCAAGCCGCTAGGTTTTGTGCATGAGAAAATAGCTGAAAATTGAGAGTGATTCTTGATTTCACTTGTTTTTTAATAGGCTTTCGGTCTAAATTATTCAGAAAATGAATAATAGCATTTTGAAAAGCTTTAGCGTCTTTAAAATAGTTTGCGGCACAGACCTCGGCCTTTACAAACTTCCACAGCCGTTCGATCACATTGAGGTTCGGAGAATAAGGCGGCAAGAAAACAAGGTTGATGTTAAGCCTTTGCGCAGCATCCTTAACGAAGTGGCAATGTTGATAGCGGGCATTATCCAAAATGATATGAATGGGCAACCCGGCATACTGTCTGGCAATGCGCTCTAAAAGTTCAACGACCGTGCTGGCTGTAATGTATGTGTCATTGTACACCGCAGTCAGTTGGAGGGAAGTGGCATGGATGGCCCCCAGTACGTTAAGACGAAAACGCCCCGGAGCTGTTTTGACAAATACCCGCTCAAAACACCACACTAAAGCGACAAAAGCCGCCAGAACAAAATGAACACCGTCCATGAACAGAACGTGGCACTGGCCGGCTTGGGCTTTTTGCAAGAGTGGTTGGAGTGTTTGGTCGTGGAACTCCTTCTGCCTGACAGGATCGGCTTTGGCCGGTATCTGGCCCGTAGCTCGCGGTTTCATCCCCATTCGATTCATAAATGCCCGCACACGCGGAAGGCTTCGTTTGAGTCCTGTCAGTTTTTTTATCCGCGATCGAGCCTCTTTAGCGCTTTTAGGGGGTTGTTCTCGAAAAGACGCCTCTACTTTTGCCTGGTGTTTATCTAATTTGCTGGTAGGCCCTTGATAATTAAGTGTTTTGATCCCCTCTAAGCCGAACTGCTCATAAAGGCTCAGGTAGTTGCCCACCGTATTTCGGCTCACCTCCAGTATGTCGGCAATAGCTTTGTTACTGTAGCCTCGATATTTTAACCGCAAACAATGCATTCTTCTTTGAACGATAGGTTCTGGATGATTCAAAAATTCGTATTTTGCAGCGGTTGCATCCGCTTCGTTGATGTCAACTATTCGGAGGGACATGTTGATTTAAGTTTGCTACCTCAAATCTCTTATGTCTCTCCAACTTTTTCTAAGTCCTATGCACAAAACCTCCCGGCGCGAGGTATATGCCCCCGCGTTGTTTCAAGTTACGGCCGCTTCTGCGGCCTAAACTTGAAACTGCTATAGCCGGTACGCCGTGGCGTACATAACCCGGAGGGTTTCTCTACTCGCAAGATGTGACAACAAAAGCGGCCCTCCGGGCCAGGTACGCCCCGGCGTACCTGATGTATGAGTTTCAAATTACCCCCGCCGGGCGGGGTAAACTTGAAACAACGTGCAGGGAAGACTTGGGGCAACGGTTGTGTAAAGCGTCGTAGTTGTTTACCGATCAGAAAAGGAAAGGTCGATCAGAACGTCTCCATCATTTGAAGAATGGTAATCAATATGTTCAAAAGTGACAAACCGTAAAGGTCGGGCTACAAAACAAGCGACTGAAAGCAGGACGAGATAATGTTTACCTACTCAGACTCCTTGAACAAGAAATTTAATGCGATTGCCCTGCGGAATTCCTAAAAACAGCAACGGGTTGCGAATTCGCCATCGGCGATCCCGCAACCCGCAGTCATATTACTAATCTGTATTTCTTGAGGTAGCTACGACCACACCCTGCGTGGTACGAGCTACGTGTTTGAACTCGAAGCTCGCGGCTCGTAGTTTTTCCCTTTACTCCTTCACATCGCTCTCCACTTCTGCGGCCGCCACTTTGATGTCGAGCAACTGTGATTCTTCGTTCAAGTGAGCTTCCAACACCGCGCCTTCCTGCAGGTTTTCGTTGAGGATGTACTCTGCAAGCGGATCTTCGATGTACTTCTGAATGGCGCGGTGCAGCGGCCTTGCGCCGAACTGCGGATCGAAACCTTTGTCGGCGACAAATTTCTTCGCTTCCTCTGTAAGGGTGAGGGTGTAACCCATACCGGTGAGGCGCTTGTAAAGGTCTTTCAATGAAATGTCAATGATGCGCAATATTTCATCCTGACCAAGGCTGTTGAAGATGACCACATCGTCAATCCGGTTGAGGAATTCGGGCGAGAAGGTGCGCTTGAGCGCGTTTTGAATCACGCTGCGCGAATGATCCTCTGCCGCGTCCTGCTTGGCTTTAGTAGAAAACCCGACACCCTGGCCGAAGTCCTTCAACTGGCGCACGCCGATGTTGGAGGTCATGATGATGATGGTATTTTTGAAATCCACTTTGCGACCGAGTCCGTCGGTGAGCTGTCCGTCGTCGAGCACTTGCAACAGGATGTTATACACATCCGGGTGCGCTTTTTCGATTTCATCCAACAAGACTACGGAATAGGGCTTGCGGCGCACTTTTTCGGTGAGTTGGCCGCCTTCTTCGTAGCCCACATATCCGGGAGGCGCTCCGATGAGCCGGCTCACGGTGAATTTCTCCATGTATTCGCTCATATCTATGCGGATGAGCGCATCTTCGGTATCGAACAGGTAGCGGGCAAGAGCTTTAGCCATTTCGGTTTTACCTACGCCCGTGGGGCCGAGGAAGATGAAAGAGCCGATCGGGCGGGTGGGGTCTTTGAGGCCGACGCGGTTGCGTTGTATGGCTTTCACCACCTTCGCAATGGCTTCGTTCTGACCGATGATCATGTTTTGCATGTCGGTACCCATGCCCACCAATTTTTTGCTTTCGCTCTGGGCCACGCGCTTCACGGGAATGCCGGTCATCATGGACACCACTTCGGCGATGTCTTCCTCCGACACGGGATAGCGCTTGGTTTTGGACTCCTCCTCCCACTGGATTTTGGCAAACTCCAACTGGCGCACCATCTTGGATTCTTTATCGCGCAGGTCGGCGGCTTTTTCGTATTGCTGGTTTTTCACCGCCGCATTTTTAAGTTCTTTCACCTCTTCGATGGACTTTTCCAGCTCCTCGATGTGCTTGGGCACATGGATGTTCTTGAGGTGAACGCGCGCGCCTACTTCGTCGAGCACGTCAATGGCTTTGTCCGGCAGGAAGCGGTCGGTGATGTAGCGGTCGCTAAAGCGCACACAGGCGGCAATGGCTTCGTCGGAGAAAGTCACATTGTGGAATTCCTCGTATTTGGGTTTGATATTGTGCAGGATGTGTACCGCCTCTTCCGGGGATGGCGGTTCTACCAGCACTTTTTGGAAACGCCGATCAAGTGCGCCGTCTTTTTCAATGTACTGGCGATACTCGTCTAAGGTAGAAGCGCCGATGCACTGCAATTCTCCGCGCGAGAGGGCCGGCTTGAAAATATTGGAAGCATCCAAAGAACCGGTAGCGCCGCCGGCGCCTACGATGGTGTGGATTTCGTCAATGAAGAGAATGACATCGCGCGATTTTTCCAACTCGTTCATAATAGCCTTCATGCGCTCCTCAAACTGGCCCCGGTATTTGGTGCCGGCCACGAGCGCGGCCATATCGAGCATGACGATGCGCTTGTTGAACAGGGTGCGCGATACCTTGCGCTGAATGATGCGCATGGCTAAGCCTTCCACAATGGCCGTTTTGCCCACACCCGGTTCGCCGATGAGGATCGGGTTGTTTTTTTTGCGCCGGCTCAGGATTTGCGATACGCGTTCTATCTCGTTCTCGCGCCCGATGATGGGGTCGAGCTTGTCTTCTTCGGCTAATTTGGTTACGTCGCGCCCGAAATTGTCCAACACCGGGGTGCGCGACTTGGTGTTGCCGCTGCGGCGTTGCTGATAGCGCGATTGATTTTCGTCTTCATCGTAGGGATCTTCCTGGTCGCTGGGCGCCTGAGCAAAAGGCTCTACGAAATTGCCGGCGCTGAAATCCTGCTCCTGCCGGGCGTACTCCAGTTCGGCCTTGTACATATCGTAATCAATGTCGAATTGCTGAAGGATGCGGGCGGCGGCGAAGTCGTGATGTTTGAGAATAGAGAGCACTAAGTGTTCCGGTGCAATCTCATCGCTGTTGAGGGCTTTGGCTTCCAGCAGGGTCACCTTGAGCACTCTTTCGGCGTGCTTATTGAGCGGAAGTTTGCCTACGTTGAGGGTGGTAGGCGCTGCGGGAATCTGTTGGATGGATTCCCTGATTTTGAATTGAAGCTCCTCACCGTCCACCTCCAACGACTCCAACACCTTGACGGCGAGGCTTTCCTTGTCTTCCATGATAGAAAGGAGGATGTGTTCTGTTCCGATGAAGTCATGGCCGAGTCGCAGAGCAGCTTGCCGGCTTCGCGCTATGATTTGCTTTACCTTAGGAGAAAATTTTTGATTATTCATAGAATGGTATTACTTGCGATGTAAGATGCGAACCCGGCGCTTTAATCGGTTTTAAACCCGGCGATGCAAAGGTTGCGCATTTCTGATGAAAAAGTCCAGTACCTTAACAGAAAAAATGATGCCGCTTTTTTCGCTGAACTAAGCATAAACATCATCGGCATAGAGTAAGTTTAAAGGAAAGTGCCCCGCTGTTTTTTGCTTTCGCAGATAAGTTTGGCAAATATATGGGAATGTTTACCTTTGCCATGAGGTATTGAAAACCGAACCATAATGAAGTACACCGTAGATAAACAAGAGCGTTACACCGTTTTCCAATTAGACGAAGAGAACCTCAACTCCCTGCTGGCGCCTCAGCTCAAGTCGGAGTTTGTCATTCTTTCCAATGAAGGAGTAACTAATTTGATTTTGGACCTTTCCAATGTCGTTTTTATTGACTCTTCCGGCTTAAGTGCCATATTGACAGGCGACCGCCTCTGGAAAAGGCTCGGCTCCTTCATTGTGACAGGCATTGAGCATCCCAGCGTCAAAAAACTCATAGAGATTTCCCGTCTCGAAACCATCCTCACGCTGGTACCTACCGTATCAGAATCCATTGATTATATATTTATGGAAGAGTTGGAGCGCGAGTTGGATATTGACGGGGATGAGCCGTGAAGGCCACTTGTCGTCGCTCCTAAATTGATCGTTCATGCCTTTTACAAAACTCGCGCTCAGCTACCTGCTCACGGCAGTCGTGTTTTTCGCCATAGACATAGCCTGGCTCGGATTCATCGCCAAAGGACTGTACCGGCGCTTTCTGGGCAATTTTCTCAGCGATCAGGTCAATTGGACGGCAGCGGGCATATTTTACCTGTTGTTCATCGGCGGCATTTTCATCTTCGCCATTCTCCCGGCACTGGAAAAGGAGTCTTGGCGACACGCGCTGCTGTACGGCGCGCTTTTCGGGTTCTTCACCTACGCCACTTATGACCTCACCAACCTCGCCACGCTCAAAAACTGGCCGCTCCCCATTGTCTTTATAGACATCGCCTGGGGCATGGTACTAACCGGCTCGGTGGCACTGGCCGGGTATTTTATTTCCAACCATCTGAAGTAAGCTATGGGCGCCGTACTCCTCAGCCTTGCCGGCCTTGTGTTTTTATACGCAAGCGGCTGGTTCCTGATCTCTTTGTTATTCAAACGCAACGATGTAGCCGATGTGGCCTGGGGCTTGGGGTATCTCGGCATATGCCTGTACCTGGCCCTCACCCAAGCGCTGACCGATCTGCCGCTTTTCGTCTTTATCCTCACGGCAATATGGGCGCTGCGCCTGTCCGGGCACATTTTCCTGCGCAATCGGGGCAAAACGGAAGACTTCCGCTATGGCCAATGGCGCAAAGAGTGGGGCCGCTCTTTTTACCTCCGGTCCTACTTACAGGTGTATCTATTGCAAGGTTTCCTGATGCTCGTCATAGCCGCGCCCATCATCGTGGCGGGGGTGTCGCAGTCAGATGAGATCGGCTTTTGGGCGGGGTTCGGCTCGGTGCTTTGGTTCACCGGGATGTTTTTTCAGACCGTGGGCGATTACCAGTTGGCCCGCTTCGTCAAAACCCGCAAAAGCAAAGAGGAAGTACTCCAAACCGGCCTGTGGCGGCTGAGTCGTCACCCCAATTACTTCGGCGAGATACTCGTGTGGTGGGGATTGTTTTTCATTGTCTTGCCGGCCCCCAACGGCTGGATGGCCCTCATCAGCCCGCTCACCATCACCTGGCTGCTGGTTTTTGTGTCGGGCGTACCCTTGCTGGAAAAGCGCTACGATGGCAACGCCGAATACGCGGCGTACAAGAAACGGACGAGTATGCTCTTCCCCCGGGCGCCCAAACGTTAATTTAGCCCTCTTCTACGAAAAAAATCGTACTTCCTGTTGACAATACGAAAGCCTTCGTATATCTTTGCCGCGTTAATACAATTACGACATGGGCAAAGACCATCAAAAACCGACCGACGCAGAGTTGGAAATACTGCAAGTACTTTGGCAAACCGGGCCTTGCTCGGTGCGACAGGTACATGACACACTCGCCGGCGGCCGCGATGTGGGCTACACCACCACGCTGAAGCTGATGCAAATCATGGCAGAAAAAGGTTTGGTGCGCCGCAATACAGACACCCGCTCGCACATTTACGAAGCAGTCGTTGCCGAGCAGGATATACAACAACACCTGCTCCGCCGTTTTGTGGATACCGCCTTTCGCGGCTCGGCCATGAACTTGGTGATGCAGGCGCTGGGGCAACACAATGCCGGCAGCGAGGAACTGGACGAGATAAAAGCGCTCATACAACGCATCGAACAGGGCGGCAACGCTGATTCCGACAACCCACCCACTTAAAATAGAAACCGGATGGAAGTTCTTAGAGAGTTGTTATCCGAAAATATCATTGAGGCCATCGGCTGGACGGTGCTCCATTCTTTGTGGCAGGCCCCGGCTGCGGCACTGGTTTTATCGCTCCTGCTGCGCGCCCGAAGCGGCCTGCCTGCCCGAAAGCGCTACCTGCTCGGCTACGGCGCATTGGTCGCGGTATTGTTGATGGCGGTTGCCACCTTCGCCTGGTATTACCGGCCCTTACCTGCATTCGTGGAACCCGCTACTACACCATTATATATGTATGCCGCTGCGCCGGCAGAAATTTACGCTCCGGCTTCCGGGGGCTTTTGGGATTCCGTTTCCTACAGGCTCAGCGCGCAACTGCCGCTCATCGTTGTGGTATGGATGACCGGCCTCAGCTTTTTCCTGCTCCGGCTGGCGGGCGGCGTGTGGTATGCCGGGCGGCTGAAATACAAAGCCACTACGGAATTGCCCCCATCTTTTCAGCAACTCGTGATCCGGCTGGCACGGAAAACCGGCGTAAAGCGGGCCGTACGCGTACTGGAGTCGGCGCTGTTGCAAACGCCGGTAGTGGTGGGTTGGCTCAAGCCGGTAATTCTGCTGCCGGTAGGAATGGTTAACCGGCTCAGTCTTGAACAAACGGAGGCCATATTGGCACATGAACTGGCTCACATCTGCCGGCACGATTATTTTCTCAATCTGCTGCAAAGTTGTATAGAGGCCCTGTTTTACTTCAACCCGGCCGTGTGGCACATCTCCGCTTTGGTGCGCGCCGAGCGGGAACACAGTTGCGACGACACGGCCGTGCGCGTATGCGGCAACTCCTTAGCTTATGCCAAAGCACTGGTACAATTGCAGGAAATGTCGCGCCCGGCTCCGGCGCTCGCCATGGCGCTGCACAACGGCAAAGGCGCTCTTTTACATCGCATCCAACGCATTCTTCATCCATCCATTAAATCATCATCCGACATTATGGAAAAGATCACTGTGACCGGCCTCTTACTGGCCGCTGTTTTTGCATTCACCCTTCAGGCATCCAGCGTTACGGCTGCTGCGCCTGAAAACTTCGATCCGGCAATTGTCGCCTTAGACAGCCTTCCGCCCGGCAAAGTCCGCATTAAAACCGTGGACGACGGCGAAAGCATGGAAGCCCGCATCGAAAACCGCAAGCTCGTTTATCTCCGCCTCAATGACCGCGAAATTCCCGAATCTGAACTGCCCGACTACGAAAGTTATGTAGAGCAAAAACTCAGCGAAGCGCCGCCGGCACCTCCCGCACCGCCCGCGCCGCCCAGACCCGGTATGGCGCCTAATCCGCCGGCTCCACCCACACCTCCGGCCCCTCCTGCGCCCGCAAAGCACAAAACCGTCACCGTAGAAGTGGGTGAAGACGGTCGTGCCATCGTGCGCACGCAGGAAGAAGAGATTAAGGGCATCGCGAGACGACGCAGCGGAGCGGCCGAAATTACCATCATCAACGGCAACGATACGACCATCGTCATCAACACGGACGGGATACAATTCCTCGATGGAGCCAGAGAGATTGCCCGCGAACTCGAACATCTTTTTGAAAATGGCGAACAGGAAAGGCACGAAAGCCGGGAGCGCTTGTTAGAGCGCCGCGCACGGGAGATGGAAGGTCAGGCGCGACAAATGGAACGGCAGAGCAGAGTAATAGAACAGCGAATGCGGGAAACAGAACGCAATGCAGAGCATTTGGCCCGCGAATTGGAACTCAGCCTTGCGCCAGATGTACATTTGTTGAGAGAAATGGCGCCCAATCGGGACTTCTTCCCCGCCGGCGCCGGCCGGGGCAATGTACAAGCCGCTTTGGAAAATGAACTCCTCCGCGACGGCCTCATCAACGATCGCAACAAATACAAAATGGAACTCAGTGCCGGCAGTCTCAAAGTGAACGGCAAAAAAATGCCGGAGGGCTTAGCCAAAAAGTACAAAACCATCTACGAGGAGCGCTCCGGGATTTCTTTGGAGAAAGGCGGAAAAGTGGTGGTGGAGAAATAACTATCCGCTTACCGCACGTCGTCTAAGGTCTCAATCTCTTCCTCCGCAAAGCTGTCCACGGCCGCATTGCGCAGCAGGAAATTGCACCACAGGCAGTCGCTTTTGCCGCAGCCCTCGTAGAACTCCTGGTTCATGATCTTGTCGTAAGTTTGTCGTAACAGGGCTTTCATGATCACCATATCTTCGGGTGAGAATGTGACACGGTGAGTGTGAAAATACCCCGCAGCATCGGGGTCGAGGAAAGTGACGGCGCCGGAGCGCACGATGCGGGAACTGTTGTCAAAGCTCTCGTACAGAATTTTATACAATGCCAATTGCCGCCACCAGGGCGAGCCTTGCGGGTTCTTTTCCGTTGGGGAGGCAAGCTTTTTAGGGTCCGGTTTGCCGGTTTTGTAATCCGTCACGCTTACGTCCAATTGTTCGTGAAATTCAATTTTATCAATGGTTCCGGTCAGCGGTATGCCGTCAGATTGCGCATGTCGCACAGTGTATTCCACCCGCACGTTTTTGTGGCTCCGCCAGTCCTCCTGCCGGTACAACGCTTCTATGCGGCTGCGCCCCGTGCGAAGGAACTGTACAAAACGGTCCGGCGCAAAACGGCTTTGCAGGCGTTGCATTTCCTGTTCAAAAAAATGAAGAAAGGAAGGAAGGTCGGGAAATGCCTTTTCCCGGTCGGCGAGCATGCGCTCAAAGAATTTTTGCACGGCATGGTGCATGGCCATGCCATAAGCGGCGCGTTCGCTCATGGGCGCCGGCGCGTGCAGAATATGTTGGTAATAAAACTCCAATGGGCAACGCAGGTAGCGGTTGAGCGCCGAAATGCTCAACGCAAACCCTTGCAACAACTCCGCCACCGACGCGCGGTCAGGATCGGAAATGACCGGCGCCGGTTGTTCCAACAGCAGCGTATGCAGCGCCGCACCCGCCTCCTCCTGCGCCAGATGCCGCTCCTGTATGGCAATGCCCGATCCCGCCGTCATTTCATCCACGAATACGGCCGCTTCCAAAGGCTTGCCGGCACTGTTTTCCCGGCTATACGACACCTGCAAACGCTCTTGTGCGCGGGTCATCGCTACATAAAACAAGCGCCGCCGGGCCTCCAATGCATCTTCCTCCGCCGAGCGGCTGAGCGTATCGGGCAGCGCAAACCGACCGACGCCGCTCCGGCTACGCGGCTCCCACTCTTCTTTCACGGCATCTATGACAAACACTTGCCGAAACTCCAAACCCTTCGCGCTGTGCGCCGTGAGCAACTGCACGCCCTCCCCCGGATGGATGGAGCGATTGATCTCCAACGGCACCCGATTGGCCTCGAAGCTGTCCAATACTTCCAACAGCCGCGCCAGGGTGAGCTTGGGCAGGCGCGTGGTTTCCTGCTCGGCAAATTCAAAAAAAGTGCGCAACACCTGCAATTGCCACACCGAATCAGGCATGCTCATGGCTTGCCGCAACAGGCCGCTGCGATTCAATACCCGTTCCAAAAAAGCGGGCAAGCTGTAGTTGACCAAGCTGTGCAGCAGATCATCCAACACCCGTGCCGTATTTTGAAAGGCTTGCGGTTGCTCTAATCCGGCATGCTCCTGCAACGCACCATCGGATAAAACTGCGCGCCAGAACGGCCGCGCCTCCTGCCCGGCGAGATAAAGCCCCATGCGGGTGAGATCGGCCGGCAAAATGCCCACGAAATCAACATGCAATAGCCGGAACAATAAGTGCTCGCCACTGCCGGGCAACTCCGATTCGGCAGCGAGGTAGCGCAGCAAGTCCATCAGGTTTTGGATGATCGGCAGGTGCAGGATGTTGATCTTGCGTTTGGTTTGGTACGGAATGCCCCGACGCTCCAGCAGGGCCTGAAGCGATTCTACCTGCCTGTGCCGGGCGTACAAAATCGCGATCTCTGACAGCGGCAGCCCCGCGTCGCGCCACGCCTCCATTTGGCGCACAATGTCGGCGCACTCATGCAGGCGGTTGGGATAGGCGATGATTTCCGGGAGCAGGGGAGAAGCTGCAAACTCCCGATTTTTCGCAATGAGTTGTTTTTCAACACCCAAATCGGCAAACTGATGTACCACCCGCAGGCGGTTGTTGCCGATGACGGCCGTAGCGGCGTCGAGGATGTTTTGCGAAGAGCGATAGTTATTGGGCAGCACAATCAGTTCCATGCTGTCGGCGTAACTTTCCAAAAAATCGGTCAGGTTTTGGAGTCGGGCGCCCTGAAACTCATACACGGACTGATCGTCATCGCCCACAATAAAAACATTGGGTTCATCCCAATAGCGAATGAGCATTTGCAGCACTTCGTTTTGCGCGCCGTTGGTGTCCTGGTATTCATCCACCATAAAATAGAGGTACTGTTCCTGATAGTTGCGCAGGAGGTTTTCGTTGCGCTCAAAAGCGCGCAGCACCCACAGGATCATGTCGTCGTAATCGTATCGGCGGGCCTGTTGCATGGCCGTTTCGTAGGCCGGGTAGAGCAGAGCGGCAGCGCGCAGGCGCTCCATCCGTTCGGTTGTCGTTTGCAGCAGCGCTTGTTTTACTTCGCCTTTCTGAAAACCCTTTCCGGCCCGGCGGTACAAAAAATCGGGCCGGTGTGGCAGCTCCGCGAGGTAGGCATCTATCGCCCCGCTGACGTATTCAGGCGTCCAGTCTTCCGATTTCATCAGGCGAAACAGTTCACGCAAATGCTCTTCGTAAAGGTGAGGGTAGGAATGCCCTTGGCGAAGCGGGTGGTCCGGCGGCAGTTCATCCAAAATAGCGCGGGCCATCTCAATGCGTTCCAGATCTGATACCGGCTCCAAATCGCGTCGGCCAAACAGTTCGATGTTGTTTTGAATAACGCTGTTGCAAAAAGAGTGGAAGGTAAAAATGTGTACCCGGTGCGCTTCGGGGCCGATGAACTGAAGCAGCCGCGCGCGCAGGGCATTCACGCCGGCATCGGTGAAGGTGAGGCAGAGGATGTTGTAGGGTTGCGCGTCGGTTTGGGCGAGGATGCAACCGATGCGGGCGGCAAGGATATGCGTTTTTCCCGCGCCCGGTCCGGCTATGACGGCAACCGGCCCCTCAATGCGTTCCACGGCGCTGCGCTGCGCTGCGTCGAGTTGTTCGAGTGCCGCCTGAAACGCATCGGCGTAGCGCTGCCGTTGTTCCTGCACCGGATTTGCCATACAAGCCTGCCTGTTTTGGAAGGGAAAGGTAAGTGTTTTTAGCGGCATGTGGTATGCCTATCGCACCTCACCCCAGCAAGGTCTCGCTCCTTCACTCCCCATCAGCTCGTAGCCTAAACATTTTGAGGTATTCATCAAAAACAAAAACGCGGTTGCGGCTTTGTCCGGTCATTTCTTTCAGTATGTTATTTTGCACCAAGTCACTCACCAGGTCATTCGCCGATTTGTAACTCACACCTAAAAGAGATTGCACTTGTTTTACATGTATTACCGGTTTTTCAAACAGGTGTTGTAGCAATACAGCGGCATTAGCGGCTCGTTTGCCATAGGTATGGGGCAGTGTGCTTTCTATGCGGGCTTTTAGTTCCAGCACGGCAGAGAGCGTCTGTGTGGCCGTTTCGGCTGTTTCGGCCAGCCCTGCCAAAAAGTATTTGAGCCACTGAGTCATATCGTTTTTGGTACGCACAAAAGTCAGGTTGTCGTAATAGAGTCCTTTGTTTTTCTCAAAATAGGTTGAAAGGTACAATAAGGGCTTTTGCAGTATTTTTTGATCCACCAAAAACAAGGTAATGAGCAATCGCCCTATACGCCCGTTACCGTCCAAAAAAGGGTGGATGGTCTCAAACTGGTAATGGGCAATGCCTATTTTGATAAGTGCGGGGAGATTGATATCATCATTGTGCAGGAATTTTTCCAAATCGCTCATCAACTCGGATACATAATCCTGATGAGGCGGAATAAACACGGCATCTAAAAGAGTGTTTCCTCCAATCCAATTTTGGCTGTTGCGATATTCGCCCGGCAATTTGTGCTCGCCCCGCACGCTACTTAGCAGCGTTTTATGGGTTTGCTTAATAAGCCGGGAAGAAATGGGTAGTTTTTCAAGTTCTTCAATGGCTTGGTTCAGGGCTCTAATGTAGTTGTTGACTTCTTTCCAGTCGTTTTTTCGTTCCGGCGCTATTTCGTCTTCATCCAAAAGCGCCTCATCCACCTGGGTTTGGGTTCCTTCGATGCGGCTGGAGACTACGGCTTCCTTAGTGACGTGCAGTTGAATAAATAAATCTATGTTCGGTACCAATCGTGCATAGGAATTAAGCTCGCCTATTTTAATAGCCGCTTTTTCCAGTAGAAAGTTTAGCGCTTGATCTCCCCATTTCCATTGATTATTGACAGGTGTCGGCAAGAAATACATATAGCCGGTATGGTGTTTTTCAAACTTGCCAGACTGGTACGTCTCAAGCTGTATCATATTCTCTCTTTTATTACAAAAGTAACATAAAGGTTTTTATATTTTACTTTGCCTTACCAAAAGTAAAACAAAAAATATTTCGTGTGCGTTTTAACTCCTGCTCCAGAACGCCTCTATCATGGTTCTCAACTCACGGACATCAAGGAATAGAATATCATTGATTCGGTTGCGGAATTTTCCATTGGTTTTATTGTGAGCCAAAAACCAAAGCAAGTCCGCCCTCACCGCACCAAGGTCACATCTCCCTTCTCATTGAGTTCCATCGCCCGCCCGCAATGAAATACCGTAGCGCGCAACCACCATACAAACACTGCGGGGTCCTGCTCGCGGCCTCTGAACTTCCCGTCCCAGCCGGCGTCGAGGTCTTTGGTGTGAAACATCACATTGCCCCAGCGATCAAATACCATCAGTTCATAAGCCTGCACCACGACCTCGCCGGCAGCGAAGCCCCGGAAGCGGTCGTTGATGCCGTCATCGTTGGGACTGAAGGCGTTTGGGATGTAAACAGGCGTCAGATTGGGCAGACCCTCGTAGCGCACCTGCACGGTTTGGGTCAGGGTATCGCAGCCGTTCATGGCCGTGAGCGTGTAATCGCCGGGCGCGTCTATGCTGCGTTGCGGGTCGGTTTGGCCGTTGTCCCAGAGGAAGCGCAGGTTGCCGTCGTCGCCGGAAAAGACTTGCGCCTCCATTGTAATGGCCTCAGCGCTGCAAGGCAACAGCGTATTGGCCACTAACACTTGCAATGGCGGCGAAGCGCTCACCTGCACCTGTGTTTGCTGCACACATCCGTTGGTATCTTCGAGGCGTAACGTATAAGCGCCTGCCGGCAAATCGGCAAAAGTGGCGTCGGTCTGCAAAGGGCCGCCGTTGAGCGCAAAACCCGCAAACCCCGACCCGGACACCGCGATGCTCCCCGATGCCCGGTTGGGGCAACTTTCTGAAACGCCGGTCTGGAAAGTCGGTAGCGTAAACGCGCTCACCGTAACCGTCACAATCGAATCGCAACCCACTGCATTTACAAAAGCGAAATCAGTAATCGTGCCCGGCGCAAGGGCTGTGCCGTTGTAGCTTATTGCACTGCCGGGACAAGCATTGAGCGCAAGCGAGGCCGTACTCGGCGGCAAAGTATTAACTGTCACGGTGAGCATGGAATCGCAACCGACTGCATTTACGAAAGTGAAATCGGTAACTGTACCGGAGGAGAGCGGCATGCCGTTGAAGTCCACGGTGCTGCCGGCGCAAGCGCTTAGCGAAAGCGAAGCCGTACTTGGCGGCAAGGTGTTGACTGTAACCGTTAGGATGGAATCACAGCCTACGGCATTTACGAACGTGAAATCGGTCGTGGTTCCGGGTGAGAGGGGCATGCCGTTGAAATCCACGGTGCTGCCGGCGCAAGCGCTTAGCGAAAGCGAAGCCGTACTCGGCGGCAAAGTATTCACCGTCACGGTGAGGATGGAATCGCAGCCCACCGCATTTACGAAAGTGAAATCCGTCGTCGTGCCCGGCGCGAGCGGCGTACCGTTGAAATCCACCGTGCTGCCGGCGCAAGCGCTTAGCGAAAGCGAAGCCGTACTCAGCGGCAGGGTATTCACCGTCACGGTGAGGATGGAATCGCAGCCCACCGCATTTACGAAAGTGAAATCGGTAACTGTCCCCGACGCGAGCGGCGTGCCGTTGAAATCCACGGTACCTCCGGCGCAGGCGCTCAGCGAAAGCGAAGCCATACTTGCCGGCAAGGTATTAACCGTGACGGTGAGGATGGAATCGCAGCCGACTGCATTTACGAAAGTGAAATCCGTCGTCGTGCCCGGCGCGAGCGGCGTGCCGTTGAAATCCACCGTGCTGCCCGCGCAGGCATTCAAGTCGAGCGATGCGGTAGAATTGATACAATACAAGCGCCAGTTTACAATCACTTCCACATCGCAACCCACCAGAGCCGTGTCAATGCGCACCGTGTCCGCCAAAAGGCGAATCGCCAGAGCGGCAGTATCCAATTGCAAGCCGTAGCCCGCTGAGAGGATGTTGACAAAACCGTACTGCCCGCCCGTTTGCGAAAGCACCGTGTCCACCGGGGTGTTGCCCGACAACAGAATCAGCGGCACGTTCACCATCAGGGAATCTCCGGCGTCAAACACCCCGTTGTTGTTGCGATCCCAATACACCTGTCCGCGAATGTCGCCGAATCCGTCGAAGAGGTCCACCGTCAGCGGATCAGAATCGAGGGTGCAGCCCTGATCGGTGGTCATGCGCATGAAGTAGGCGCCGCTTTCGCTGATGACCACTTGCGGCACGCTACCGGATACCGGACCTTGCGCCACGCCTTCAAAAAACCATTGGTAAGAAGCAATGCCCGGTACGGGCGGAAAGCACAGCGTGTCGGGCCGGCAGCGGTTGTGGCAGCCGGCAGGAATGAGGTTGATTTCGGGGCCGGGCAAGACGGTGCGGGGCGCGCTTTCGTTGGTGCAGCCCCACTCGTTGGTAGCAATGGCGCGGTACTGTCCGGGCCGCGCGGTTTCCAACACGGCGCCCAATGCCCCCGATGACCAGGCATAGGAAACGCCCGCCTGCGGATTGCTTACGGTGAAGGTGACGGGGGTGCCTTCGCACACATTGCCCGGCGGGTTGGCGGTTACCAGCGGCACATCAGGCAGCGGCCGGACTATTATTTTAAACTGCTCTACATGGGTGCAGCCGGTGGATGTTTCCGTCACAGTGACCGACACATCGTATTCGCCGACGTCTAATCTGTTGCCTCTGTTTTCCGAAAACTCAATTTGCACACCTGGCTGACCGGTGCTCCACAAATAGGTTTGTCCACCGCGGCTGATGACTTCCAAAAACACATCTTCGCCCACACAGATGGAAAGCGAATCGTAGGTGTAGCCGATGGGTTGCCCCTCGGCGGTGTATTCCACAGCGCGAACGGGCGCACGCGGCGTTGGCAGCACCCGCACGGCCACGCCCTCCGGTTCGAAGATACAGCCCCGCGCATCCTGCACAGTCACAGCGTAAGTTCCGGTTTGGCGTACATAAATGCTCGCGGTGGTATCGCCGGTGCTCCATTCCCAGCGCAGTCCGCCGGATGGGGCGGCGAGCAGGCTGCTGTCGCCCTCGCATATCGGAGAGCTGAAGGAAATTGTACCGCTGAGGCCGTTAGGTTCCACGGTGATGTTGCGGCTGAATTCGGCGGAGCAACCGTAAATATTGGTCGCATGCAGCGTGACGGTATAGTCGCCGGGGATATCGTAGTGGTGGAAAGGCAGCGGGTTGCGGGAGGTGTCGGCATCGGCGGAGGCGGGGTCACCGAAGGTCCAGCGAAACTGCACGGCCTCGCTGCTTAGTTGGGCCGAGAAAGGCAACGCCGTAGCGGCGCACAATACGTCGGGTTCGTCAAAATGGGCCATGGGCGGTGGCGCTACATTTACGATATGCGTCCTCACGGAGCTACAGCCGCTCGCCGCCGTCGTCGTCAAGGTCACGGTGTAAGTGCCTGGCACAGAGAAGATATGCGCCGGGTTTTGCAGGACGCTGTTGTTGTCGGCGCCGGAAGCCGGGTCGCCGAAATCCCAACTCCAGGAAGCAATGGATTCAGTGGGCAGAAAAGTGGAGGCATCAAAAAACGGCAGCGCTTCCCCAAAGCAAACTTCTTCAAAAAAGAAATTGGCTGCCAGGGGCACGGTCGCAATGCCGGCGGCATAACAGGTCACAGGATCGGGATTCAGTACCTGGCCCTGAAGAAAAACTAAATAAAACCCTGCCTCACTATATGTATGAGAGGGGTTTTCCAAGATAGAAGTATTGGCGGCGCCGGCGTGCGGGTCGTCAAAATCCCAAAAGAGGCTCCCTGGCACAAAGGCAGGCGAAGTATTGATGAAATTGGCCACGGCACAGTCGGATGTTGACTGTATGTCAAAGCTGATGAGCGAATTGAGCGGGCATTGTGTCGGCGGCCCACCGCCGCCGGGAGGGTTTCCGGGGGAGCCGCCGCCGCCGGAGCCGCAAGAAAGGAAAAAGACGATCTGTCTGGAAATGGCCTTGCAGCCGTTGATGTCGGTTACTTCCACCCGGTAGGAACCCACTTCGGTCGTTGAATACGTTGGTCCTGTAGCCCCCGCGATGGGTATGCCGTTGCGATACCAGGCATAAGTATATCCCGATTCCGACACTAAAGCATAGAGTGTGGAAGGCGGATCGCCGGGGCATAAGCCTCTATTGTCGGGCGTTGAGAGCGACACATCGGGTAAGGGATAAGCCCCCATGTTGAAGAGCACATCGGCACGGCAGCCAAAGTCGTCGGTTACCGATACCTGATAGTAGCCGGGGCCGAGCAGGGCCGCCGGGCCGTCGAAAAAAACGCCGCCGGTCGTATCACTCCAAGCATAGGCCGCGTAAGGAGTGGTTGTTTCCACCAAAACCGTCTCACCCGTGCATACATAAGACGGGGCTGTTACCTCCGGCATGGGGCGGGGCCGCACGAGTAGCGGAAGCGACCCGTTTTGTCCGCAAATATCGAGGCGCACTTCGGCAGGTCCCGCAGTATGCCACAGCACCTCAATGATTGCGGAATTGCCCACCCGATAAATTGTGCCGGCTTCGGGCGGGGAGATGCTCCAGTCATATTCTACCTGAGGAAAAACAGGGGCGCTGTACAGGTATTTTTGATCTGCGCAAGCATCGTCTTCGCCTGTGATGACCACGGGAGGCATCGGCGCAATATTGAGCGTCACAGACGGAGCAGCGCAGCCCTGCGAATTGAACTGCCGGACACTGAGGCTGTAAGGCGGCGCTGTACCCCATTCCACCACCACCGGATTGCCGCTGAGTAACGGCGCGCCGGCGCTTCCGCTGAGCGTCCATTCCACGCGCGCTCCCGGCAGCGGGTTCGCAACGGAGTAGGTGTAATCCAGTCCGGCGCATACCGTGTCGGCGCCTTCAATGCCGGCCAATGCAGGCGGCAGGGCAAGCACCTGCACGAAAATTTCATACGAAGGAATACACGCCGTGGCAGGCGAGGCCGGGCGGGCGATGAGCCGGTAGCGCCCGGGGCCGAAGTTCCAGGGTACCGTCGGAGTAGCCGTAGCGGCGGCAGAAGTCCAAATCATCGTGCCGTCGGCAGCAGCAACTTCCCAATGGCAGGGCAGGGGCGAGTGCGTCGCATCCGTCCGGCGCGCCGTGTAGCTTTTCGGATCGTTCAAACAACCCTCCACCGGGCCGGTGATGTAAAAATCAAGCTGGATATTGACCCAAATCGTATCCCGGCCACCGCACCCCAAATAGCAATTGTCGTATTCCACCGCCACCCACTGCGGTTCGGTACTGACGACATTACTCCATTGCACGATCACTTCGGGCGTGCCCTGCCCTGTCTCAATGACGCCCATAGCAGATACCGACCAAGTGAACGCTGTGCCGCCGAAAGGCGTGACGGCATAGCGCGCCGCCTGCGCCCGGCACACCTGCTCCGGGCCTTCTATTTGGGCGCTTTCGCTGATAACAGGCACGCGCATCAGGTTCGGTTCGGTGCAGTAATCGCCAGTTGTGCAGTTGGCCACCTGCAACTCAATGAGGCCTTCGGAGCCGCTGTTCCAATTGATGGAAATAAAATTATCCATCGGGCCGCCGCCGGCTGTTACAGTTCCGTTGGGGCTTATCGTCCAGAGGAAGGTACCGCAATCGGCGTCGGTGGTGTACGTGACGGAAGTGCCCTCGCACACCGTGCCCCGGCAACTGAGCTGCGGTGCGATAGAAGGCGACACCACTACGATGAGAAAACTCGTATCCGTGCAAAGACACTCGTTATAGGCAATGAGCGCCATGCGGTAAATTCCGGGTTCCTCCCAGGCATGTGCGGGGTCGAGGAGCGTACTGGAATTGCCGTCGCCGAACTGCCACAGGTAGCTCGTGCCGCCCTGCGAAGTATTGGCGAAAGCCGCCGATTGCCCCTGACACAAACGCAGGGTATCGCCGTCAGCAGGTGGGGCGGAACTGAAGCCGGCCTCCGGCAGGGCGAGTACGTTGACGCAGATTTCAACACTTTGGTCCACAAATTCTACCCGCACCAATCCTGTACCCGCGTTGCCCCAGGTCACTTCTATCACGCTCAAATCGTTGTCCACCTGACCCCAACTTGATGCGCCGGTCACCCACCAGTTGGGGGTAAAAAATGCCATTGTATCGGCGTTAATCAGGCTGGCGTTGTATTGCACAGTTGTGCCCGCACATACCTTTTCACAGGGTTCGGGGGAGGTAGGGCCGCTGCTGCCGAAGCTGACCGTACCCGGAACCCCGGTGAACGGAATATTTTGGTTTTGTGCATTGATGAATTCTATTGCTGTCGGCGTATTGCCAAAGGTCAACGTCGTGGCGCCGGTTTCCGCCAGCGCTATAAAGCACAATTGAAAAAATGGGTTTCCGACAGGGAACGTCTCCCCTCCCAAATCGGGGTCTGTCCAGGACAAAACAATCGTGCCGGGAGGCGTGCCGCCTGGTCCGGGCGTGCCGAAATTACTCACCGTAAGCCCTTGTAAGTTGAAATTGCCAACCGAAACAAATTGCAACATCGTCGGGTCATAATTGATGGTTAACTGCATCGCGACAATTTCATGGAATTGTTGAGCGGTTACGTTCAGGCACAATTGCTGGCCTATGCCTACATTGTTTTCGCTACCGATAAAGAGGGCAAAGCCGTTGGGGGCGGGAGGCGGATCGGGGGTATTTCCGGCAGGGCAAAAATCGGCGGCGTTGGACTGGAGTTCCAGATCGCCGATGCAAGGAACGACCATAACGATGTGTTCTACTATATATACTGTGCCGTTTGTGGTAGTAATGATGAATCGGAAAAGATAAGATCCCGGGGTGCCTAGGCAATATTCATAGTATTGAGCAGCCTGATTTACAAATTGGGGGACGGTAGAGGGAAAGTTGTTAAAATTCACGGTGGCAATCATGGCCATTGCCGCAGGATCTCCGGTTATTTGAAGAGGAATAGCACAGGAAATATCGCAAACTATCGAAGGGCCGAGTATGCTATACGGGCCGCTGCCCTGCGCTCTAGCCAAAGAAAGCGACACCATCAGGAACAATCCCGGCAGCAGCAAACGAATTAAAGTACTGTTTTTCATAGGGCGAATCGGTTTTTGAGATGGCAAAATATAAAGATTCCTTCGGAATGGCAAGCGTAGCCTCCGGCGAGCCAGGGCAATCGCATATAAACTTGTCTTAAAAAGACATCGCGAGCTAAAGCCATACAACGGATGTTTTTTCATTTTGCGAATCTCCCGCCCTTATCTTTGCCGCCGGAAAAACAATTCGCCGATGCTTTTGCTTGACGTATCCTTTACCTGGTTGTTTTATGTGGTTGGAATATTGGCCGGGCTGTGGGTATTGGGCAATGCGTTTACCGGCCCTTTGCAGCATTGGTTTATTTTCCGGCCCCGGCGGCTGCGACAGGATTTCCAGTATCAATTTGAAGCGCCTTTCGAGGAGTTGTTTTTGGAAACGCCGCACCGGGGGCGACTCAATGCCCTGTGGTTCAAAGCCTCCCAGCCGGCCAAAGGCGTCGTGTTGTTTTACCACGGCAATGCGGGCAGTCTGGCGCGATGGGGGCATTTGCACCATTTTTTCATCCGGCATGGGTACGATTTTCTCACCTACGATTATCGCGGCTACGGCAAAAGCACGGGCCCCCGCAGCGAAAAATCCATGTACAGCGATGCGTTCGCTTTTTATGACTTCGCCCGCAAGCACTATGAACCGGAGCAAATCGTGCTCTACGGGCGTTCGCTCGGCTCGGCCTTCGCCGGGCGCGTGGCAGCCGAAAAACCGGCGCGCCTCTTGGTGTGGGAAACGCCTTTTTACAGCCTCGCCAACCTTTTTTATACCTACTACCCTTTTCTGCCGCACGTTTTTTACTTCCGCTACCGGCTCTCCAACGCCCGTTCGCTGCGCCGCATCCGCATTCCCATCATCGTGTTTCAAGGCAGCGGCGACCTCATCGTGCCGCACCGCTGCGCCGCCCGCCTCCAACCGCTGCTCAAACCCGGCGACGCGTTCTATACCGTTCGCGGCGCGAGCCACAACAATCTGCTCTTTTACGATCTGTACAACCGAAAAATGGAAGAGGCCCTGCGGTAAAACCTCAGCGGTACCGCCACACCCGGAATGCCTCCCCGGCGGGGAAGTGATCGCGGCCTTTCGGGAGTTCGAGAAAAGCGTCTGCATCGGCGAGGTTGGCCAAATCGCCGGAGCCTTTGCCGGCAATGGGTTGCGCCGAGCGTACGCCGGTCGGGCCGGAATGAAGCCGCACCTGCAGGAAATAAGTGAGATCGGGTTTGAAATCGAACGGCTCGGTGAGCACCGCCCACTCTTCGGCCTCCGGCGGCAGTCCCAGCGATTGGCGCAGCCAGGGCACAAAATACCGCCGGGCGCCTACAAATGCGGATACCGGATTGCCCGGCAACGCAAATACCGCCGCGCCCTCCGGCACACATCCAAACCAAAACGGCTTGCCCGGCCGCTGCGCGACCTTGTGAAAAAGCTGTCGAACGCCCAGTTCCGACAAAGCGCGCGGCACATAGTCGTACTTGCCCTCCGATACGCCGCCGCTGAGCAGCAACACGTCGTACTGTTGCAGGGCGTCGCGCAGGGCGTCCTTCGTGCGGGCCAGATCGTCGGCTATGTGCAGGCGTCCGGCCCGTATACCCCAGGGCGACAACAGGGCTTGTATAGTGTATGCATTCGACACTCTGATTTGATGCGGCAGCGGCACGGCGTCCACCTCCACCAATTCATCGCCGGTGTAAACGATGAGCACCCTCGGCAGGCGGGCCACGCGCAGAGCGTTTTTGCCCACGGTAGCCGCTACGCCGATTTCCGCCGCGCCGATGAGCCGCCCGGCAGCTGTGATTTCCTGTCCGGCCCGGCGGTCGGAGCCGCGAGGGTGTACGTTTTGCCCGGCGCGAATGTCTTCAATTTGCACCTGCGCTATTCCATCCACTATGTTCAAATCTTCATACCGGATAACTGTATCGGCGCCGAGCGGCAATATGGCTCCGGTCATCACCTCCAGCGCATTGGCGGGGTTGGAGAGTTGCAATTGCGGCGCACCGGCCGCCTGTATTTCTTCGATAAAAAAAGCGCTTTGCCCCTCGGTAAAAGCCTGAAAAGCAATGGCAATGCCGTCCATGGTGACGCGCGGAAAGGGCGGAAAATCGCGGTCGGCAAGCAGCGGCTCGCGCAGTACGCGGCCCAATGCCGATTCGAGCGCTACCGCTTCCTCGCCGAAATGGCCGGCATGGGCGAGTATGATTTCGGAGGCTTCCTGAGTCGTGAGCAGCATGGTACAATACGGAATTGATGCGCGTCAAAGGTAGGAATCAGGGGATTAGGAACGAGTCGTATGTTTTAATTGTCCAATTTTGTTAAGTGTATCGGTCAGTTCGTCCGGTTTGTTGGTTCCGATAAGTAATTTTTTGCTGTCAGTAAATTCAAGTTGTAATCCTTTGTCGCCTGAAACATTATAAGCTGTTCCTTTTCCAAAAAGCCCGAGTCGTAAACCCCACCCGCCGTATTCAGTCAACGGTGAATATTGTCGAACGAATGATGTTGTCAAACTGTCCCAAGCGTAATGTTTGAACTTTAAGTGGAATGGGAAAAAGCGAACATAAATTCCGTCTTTTTTAATTGTCGTGTCAAGGCGAAAGCTTACAAAAAAAAGTGTAAATACAATGCTTAACCCTGTTCCTATTAAAAGTCCTGCGTTACCCATTGGTTTGTCGCCAAATTGTTGTCCGCCGATAAATTGTTTAAATACTCCAAACAAAAACAGCCCGTTAACCCCCAACAGAATTAACCACAGCCACCATTGCTTAAATCTTTGTCTTTCGGTAAATAAAATTTCTTCTTTCATTTTCAAACTTTTCTTGTGAAAATAGATTACTTGAGTAAGTTAAGC
>JAHBTW010000034.1 GCA_019638385.1 Saprospiraceae bacterium
AACGAGTTCAAAACCAACGGGAGCCTTTGCCCAGCTTGGGGTTGGCGAATTGATTTCAATGCACTATAAATTTCTCAACAAGCTCTTACAAAAAAACCGATCATCATGAGTAAAAAATTAGAAACCTCCAAAATGTCCGGTCCGCACGGGCAACTCAGCCAATTCGTTGGCGAATGGGAAGGCATCGCCTCCACCTGGTTTGAGCCGGAGGTAATAGCCGACCAATCGCCCATGCGCGGAAGCATGCGGCTTGTTTTGGGCGGACGGTTTATCCTGCACGAATACAGCGGCAGTATTGACGGTAAGCCGCTGGAAGGCATTGCCATTTATGGGTATCATCTGGAGTTGGGGAAATTCCAAAGCGCCTGGATTGACAGCTTTCACAACGGCACGGCCATTATGTTTTCGGATAGCAACAAAGGAGAAGACCACTTTAGTGTACTGGGCAGCTATGCGTATGTCACGCCCGAAGTGGAACAACAATGGGGCTGGCGTACCGAAATTGAGCTGTTGGGTGATGACGAAATAAGAATTACAGCCTATAATATCTCCCCGGAAGGGGATGAAGCAAAGGCCACGGAGGTTTTGTACAGGAGGGTACACTAACCTACACCAACTCCACCCGCACCAAAGACACCACTTTCTGTAATGCGGCGCGCACCACATGGGTGTCGGGGTGCCGCAGGATGATATACCCCTCGCCTTCGTAGTTGGCGGCGTGCGGACTGCCCGGAACCGGTATTTTGGCATCGGTGACCAAGTGCCCCACCTCGCGATCCACCTGTTCCAGCCCATGTACTGCTTTCACATGGCCCTGCCCCAATCCGCGCAAATAGGCGGCCCCTACGGCGTACTGGCGTTGCGGCGGTGTAAATTCTTCAAATATCATCATTTTCGCCCAGGCCTCCACCGCGTCGAAATCGTTGGCGCGGGAAATGAGGGTGGTAATTTGTGCGCCGGGCGGCCGGGCGGCTACTTCCGACACCGCGATGCTGCCGTCGGTGCGGCGAAACCACTCCAAATGGCTCAGTCCGGTGTGCATGCCCAGCACGTCTAAAGTGCGAAACGCGACATCGCGGATGTCGTCGTATTCGGGCGCATCCACTTCGCGGGGGAGCAGCACCTGCCATTGTATCCAGGGTTCGCGCATCACCTCTATGGGGTTGGGATGGTAATGGGTGAGGGTGTGAAATACCGGTTGGCCGGCCAGCGAAAACGTGTCGAAGGAGTGCTCCGTACCGATGATAAACTCTTCGAGCAGCACCTCGTTCCCGGCGGCGGGTTTCATGTAGGCAAGGGCCGATTGCAGTTCCTCCAGGTTGTGCAACTTAAAGGTAGAAAGCGATCCCACCCCGGTAGGCGGTTTGGCAATAATGGGAAAACCGCACTCGGCGGCAAAGTCGAGCGCATCGGCCACGAAGGTCACGCCGCGATAGCGCGCACAGGGAATGCCGGCCTCGCGGAGCTTCGTTTTCATACGGGTTTTGTCGCGAAAATTGAGGATGGTTTCCACATTCATACCCGTTATGCCGAGCGCTTCCCGCACTTCCGCTATGGGCGTTTGTATGGTCTCCACCGCGCCGATGATGCGGTATATCGGGCCGTGTTGCTCCTGCATACTGCGGGCGGCGCGTTTCAATTGATCGGCATTGAAAGGGTTCTCCACCTGCCGATGGGCGGCGAGGCGTTCGCGCAGGTCGGAGCGCAACAACACTAAGGGTTCCTGCGTGATCAAACCTAATTGTACGTCGGGAATTTGTACGACCGTACTCAGAAAACGCACGGCATTTTCTGTGAAATTGGGTGTGGCGTAAAGGACGAAGGGCATATCGGGAGATTTTTTAAACACCGAAGCATGGCCTCGATGCAATGTATCAACATTCAAAAATAGCAACTATTCGGCACAAAGAAAAAATCATTTCGCCGATGCGTTTTGAAACGCGCTATTTTGAAGAGCTTGCTACAACCCGCAGGCCGCCATTCCGCCATCCACGATGATGTTTTGTCCGGTGATGTAGGAGGCTTTGTCCATGGCCAGAAAAGCGATGGCGGCGGCGGGTTCCTCTGCTTCGGCGATGCGGCCCAGCGGGGTGCGCCGCAGAATGGCCTCCAGACGTTCGGGCTGTTGGAGTACCGGCTCGGCCAGCGGGGTGCGGGTGTACCAGGGCGATACCGCATTGACGCGAATGCCGAAAGGCGCCCATTCCACGGCGAGGCTGCGGGTGAGTTGCAGT
Organism: Saprospiraceae bacterium; assembly: GCA_019638385.1. Taxonomy (GTDB): domain Bacteria; phylum Bacteroidota; class Bacteroidia; order Chitinophagales; family Saprospiraceae; genus UBA2329. The sequence continues at coordinate 2,235 of JAHBTW010000034.1, forward strand.
TCGGCGGCTTTGGTCATGCCGTAAGGCGCGCCGGAGCGCACATCCACAGAAGCGGCTACGGAACTGACGTTGATGACGGAAGCGCCGCGCCCTTTTTGCAACAGCGGAAACAACAACTGCGTGAGGGCCACCGCGCTGAACAGGTTGGTCTCAAATACGCTGCGAATCTCCGCTTCGGCATACTCCGCAAAAGGCTTGCGGATATTCATGCCCACGTTGTTGACCAATACATCCAACCGGCCCCATTGCCGCGTGAGCGCTTCCGCGATGCGTTCCCGGTCGGCCGGCGACGTCACATCCGCCGCGCTGCCAAACGCCGGCAACCCGCGAGCCTGCCATTCGCTCACCTGAGCGACTACCTCGCCTTCCTGGCGGGCCACAATGAATACTTCGGCGCCGAGCGCGAGCATTTCCTCCGCTGCCGCCCATCCGATGCCTTTGGTGCCGCCCGTGATGAGCGCGCATTTGCCGGCGAGGTTCCAATGGTTCATGTTGTTGTGTTTTGGGGGCGAAGATCGGTGTTAGTTTATGAAACACAATACACACCGGGGACTGAGGCGGGAAGGAGCGGTTCGGTTTTTTAAGCAAAGATCGAGCGTGAGTTGAATACGTGGGCCGTACGTCCGGCGGAGTGAGCGGGCAAGGGCGGCTAATCTTGGCCGCCTCTCCATAATCGATTCGCTGTAGGTCTATTTTTTTAATTTGGATTCAAATATATTTTCTGGACGATTGTATCTTGCCTTACCCAATCATAAATTTTGAAACTTATTTCTCTCGATTTACTTTCTTTTGCACCCTTATGCGTAACAACTGTTAATTCCCCTAAATATGGCTCAATCACCTTTAATTCTTCACTTGGTATCAATTCCATTTGATGACTATTTAAATCATAATTTTTTAAAAGTCTGATCATTAAAACAGTCGTATCCCCTGGGTTTAAATTCCAATTTTCTCTCTTTTCCCAAATGTCAAAATCCTGAAAGTAGATACGTTTGGTCATAAAATTTGGGTTAAATAACCTTTCTAATCTCTTAACGATTTCTAAGTTATCCCCAACAAACATGTAGTCTTCGCTTTCGACTTTTAACCTTCTAAAAACCTCTTCTTTTTTCATCCCTGCTGTTTCCGTGAAATCATTAATTATGAAATCTATTAATTGCTTCTTATCAATTTCGGTTAACTCTTCTTGGTTCAACAATTGTCTCAACTTATTGTACGAGCTATTCAAGTTATCAAAGAATTCTTTCATGGATTCAGAATCACGATAGGTTACATTCACTAAAAATTGGTGTTCAGCAATTTTATCATCCCACAATTTCAAAACTTCTGCTTCTTTTTCTTCCAGTCTTTCTTTTTGTTTTTTGTTAAGATTGATTAAATAAACAAATCCTATCAAACTGATACCAATAATTACAACATTCACTATAGTTTGTTTTTTTATATTTTTCTACTTCCAGCGAGCGGGAATGCTACCAAAGTGCCAACTCCACACGGGAAGTAATGTGCCGCTTAGCATTAGCTCCTCCCCCCGGTTCCCGTGTGTTTTGCCGCTTGCAAAGCTAACGCCTTATGCGCAAAAAGTCAACCCGGCGGCGCCATGTCAATTTGTTCCGGGTACAAAACCGCTTTGTATTGCATCAGTCTTTGCAGGGCAACACCGATCTGGTAATCTGTAAACAAGCGTTTTTTGCGGGGCGACCAGGTGTGCAATGCAGCGTGCAATTCCGCTTTGTCCACGGTATTGTTTTCCCGGATGAGGAAATCAAGCGAAGCCAATAACTCTAAACCCGCCGGTGACTGGAACCCTTCTATCAGATCGGCAATCGCTTCCAAGCGCTTTCTCTCTTCTTGCCCGATAGCCGAAGTCAGATAGCGCTCTACTTCCGGCTTGCGCTCCGGTAGCAGCGTGAGTATGTCGAAAGGGCGGTTGTTCTTTTGCGCCATTCCGGTGAGGTACTCGCCATTGAGCTGATACAACACATGGCGCACTTTGCCGGAATACGGCCCGTAGTGATGTTTTTGAAAATTCAATTTCAGTTGCGGTTCGCCCAGCCGTTGCAGGAAATACATGAGTTTTTCCGCGGCGAACTCGCTGGCGTATTCTCCCAGGCGCCTGTATTGATAGAGAAGATAAAGGAGCATGGCGCGGGGCGGCGTGAGACCTGCCTGACGAGGCTTTGTTTCTTTTTCCAAACGGAGCGCCACTTCGGCGGAAGGCTCGTAGATTACAATATCTATATTCAGATCGCCGATGGCCGCTTCTATCAGGGGGCGCACTTCTTGCCAGTCCAGACCTCCGTTGCCGCAACCCAGGGGCGGTATGGCTACCGAACGGATGTTTTTCTCTATGAGTACCCGCCGCAAGTCGTGCAAGCCTTCCCGGATATATGCCATTTGTGAGGGCGCTTTCCAGTGTTGCTTGGTGGGAAAGTTGATGATGTAGCGCAATTGGTCCATGCGCTGCATTTCGGTCACAAACATCTTGCCGGTGTGCAGCTCGCCATTTTTCACGGCAGCCCGGTATTGTTTATAGTTCTCCGGGAATTGCTCCCGAAACTGCAAGGCAATGCCCTTGCCCATCACCCCCACGGTGTTGACCGTATTGACCAGCGCCTCTACTTGTGCGGCCAGCAGATTGCCTGTTTTATAGGTGATCATAATACGCTTGTTTTGAAATGCGCACCGGAATATCCACGCCGTATATGCGCTGCCAAGTTAATACTTTTTGCAGTGTCGGTTCGTCATAGACCAAAATATAAGCGAAGCACGACACCGGCACATGCCCTTTCACCATGTACTCTGCCTGCTTCCTGCGCTGCCGGTCGGTGTCTTCTTCCGTATTGCGCCAATGATGGGCGTATATCATATCCCAGCCTAAGGCATCGAAGCCGGATTCATCGGTGAAAAACCGGGTCATGCCGTGCCGTGCATGGCCGTCGCTGAAAAATCAGGCAAGGCCGCTCTCTACGATGCACGCATGTTCTGTCACGATATAAACGATATCCGACTGCGGAAGATGCTCCACGCCTTCGTGGCCGGTGGCTATTTGGTACAACATAGGCGAGCGGTGGCCCAGATAAAAAGGCACATATTCGCTGAATTTATCGCCCGGCGGATCGGGCGCGTCCAAGTCTTTGCGCACGTCTATCAGGCTCAGATCGCCTATGCGTCGAAACCCGGGATCGGCCTGCGCATGTCCCGCCGTGACCAAGCCATGCTGTAGTATGTGCGGCAGGTTGTCCACATGCGTCATCCGATAGAGCCATATTTTTTCTGGTTTAGGCATAGGTGACAGGATTACGAATTTTTCCATAAAATCCCTTGGCGTCAAATAATCACGAAAAGGCGCTTACAGCACATCGCTGTCATAGACCACCACTTTGGTCCAAAGATGTTGATTTTTTTCTACAAAAGCCAGATGAATGGGGTCTATTTGGTAGGCTTCCTGCGCCGCCACATCTTCAAACCAAAGGATGAAGGCGTAGTCGTAGGTATTATCCACTACGGTTCTGGCCTCCGTTGCAGAAGGTGGCCCGATGAAGGCGCGTTGAACCGATTTTATGGCCTTCAGCTTATTCAGCTCACGGAGCAGTTGCTGTTTTTCTTCCGGCGTCACATCCGACTTTAGCCAGAAGTAAACGGTATGGATCATGCCCGGCGTGAGTGGCGGAGCCTCTACGATTTTTTCGGCGATCTTTTCCTTCACAACGGCTTCTTTGCAAGCCGGTAGCAGGACGACAAGTAGTAGCAGTAATAAATAAGCAGGTCTCATGTAAAGCAATGGATTAGTCCCGCTTCTATTGCCGAAGGGGTGGGTGAATAAATAGAGTTGGTGATATGATTTGCGTATCCGTGCTCGTACAATCGGCAACCTATTATTATCAAAGCGGCTTTTATGCACATCCCTTTCCCGAGCGGCGCTTCGGAATAATATGGCGCCTGACGAATTACCACCCCGGCATCAGATTCACTCCGAAGGAGCCTTTATTCTTTTGGCCCGGTGCGAGCGTTTGTCCCACCGGAACGGCATAGAACGGCTCTACGATCATGGCGCCGAAAAGATTGACGCGCAGCGAAGCGCCCACACTTGCCAGCAGGCGGGGCCGCAGCGGCTGTTCCACATCCCCGATTACCTGCTTCAGTTGGTTGAATGCAAAACCGCCATCCGCGAAAAGCGATAAATCGGTGAACAGGAAATTGACAGGAATGAGCGCCAGGCGTTTCGGGCCGGTGAACGGCAGTCGGATTTCAAAATTCCCCACCAGTACTTTGGAGCCTCTGATGTCTTCGTTGGTGAGGTTGTAGCGCTGTATGACCTCATTGGTATTGGTGGCGCCGAGGAAATCGGAGTAGCCGCGAATGTACCAGGGGCTGATGATGAACAGCGGGAAAAAATCGGAATCGCCGCCGTAGCGCCCGTCGTGCATGGCCCGGAGGGCAAACGTAACGGGCTTGAGCCGGAGGTAGCGCCGATAATCGGCGGTGATGTTGGTAAATTCAATGGCGCCGAAGAACTGGTTGACGCCGAAGCGGAAGCGTTCGCCGGCGAGCGGGGAGGTAAGCCCCATCACCGATTTATCGCCCACCAGAGCAGTACCCACGTTGTAGAGACTAAAGCCGTCGGCCGATTCCAGACGTTGGCGCTCCTGCCCGATGAGGCGACCGAACCCGTCGTAGTAGGAATCATAGCGGCGGCGGCTGAAACCGTAGCGGGTGAAGTTGGTATTGGCTTCCACGCGCAGGTTGGTTGAAAACGGATATTGGGTAAAAAAACCGCCGCGGGTCTCAAACAATCGCTGCGCAATGACGGATTCCCGAATGGCCTCAATGAATTGTCCGTTGTTGAGTTGGATGGTATCCAACGCCAGTTGGTACCCTTCCACAAAAAAGGCCGGAATATGCGACACCGCCGCGCCCCATCCCACGCGTTTTTTGGTATTGAGATAATTGACGAGACCGCCGAAATCCTGCAATTCGCCGTTGATGGCCAAGGTGGAAAAAATCTTGTTGTTGCCCACAATGTCGCTGAAGAGCAGGTCCACGCCGCCGGCGCCGCCGGTGGATGCGCCGAAGAGGTTGCTGGTACCTACGCCCATGCCGGCGCTGCCGCCGATGTAGTCGAGTTTGAATTTGGAGCGGAAAGGTTCCTCGGTGAACTCCGCAACGGTCATGGCCTCCATGGCGTCCATTTGGCCGATGAGTTGGTCCACGAGGCGGCTGGCCTGCCGGTTGACGCGGGGCAGGGTGGCGGCCGTGAAATCCACTGCATTGGGGTCCACTTCGATGTTGAGAAAATCTTCCGAGCGCGCCCGGTAGATGCTGTACGCGCTGCCCTGGTAGTGGGTGTAGGCAATGCGGTTGCGTTTGCGGTCAATGCTGAAGGCCGGCGCAAAAGGCGTAATGCCGCTGATGCCGGTTTTGGAATCGGTGAGTTGATATACCTTTTTATCGAGTACATCGTAGCGATAGAGATTGCGGTATCCGTCGCGGTCGGAGAGGAAGAGGATATTGCCTTCGGGATCGAATTGGGTGTTGAGGTTGTCGGCGCCGGGGAATACGTCAATGTGGTTGGTGCGCCCGCCCACCACGTCCATCACGGCGATGTTGTGCTTCCACTTGCCGTGGGTGCGGCCGTTTATCATGCTCAGTTCATCGGTGGAATAAACGAGCTGTGTGCCGTCAGCCGACCAGGCAGGCATGATTTCGGAATAGATGTCGTTGGTGAGTTGCTCCACTCTGCCGCTGCGGACATCGTAAGCGAAGAGGTCTATTTGGCCGTTCACCAAACCGCTGACGACAATCTGCCGCCCGTCGGGCGACCAGGCGGGGTTGGTAAATGCCGGCACTTCGGGTATGCTGATGGTCTTGACGTTTTTGCCCGTTTCGGCATTTTTAATGACGAGCACGTTGCGCCCTTTGGTAATGCCCACAAAGACGTACTCATCGCCTTTGGGCGACCAGGAACCGGCGGATTCGATGTAGCTGATGTCGTCCAAGTGGCCGTCTTTGAGAGTGCCGGCTACTTTTTTGAGGATCGCGCCGGAGGTAGCATCGGCGAGGTAGAGGTCAACGGAGAACAGGTCGCGCTCGGAGAGAAAGATGACGTATTTGCCGTTGGGGCTGAGCACGGGCGCGATGTTGAGGCGGCCCGGTCCGGAGCCGCTGATGAGTTGTGTGCCGATGGGTTTTTCCTGCTTTTCGCCTATTTGTTTGCCGAAATAGCTTTTGAGGGTATCCACCCAAAGTTTCGACAGATCTTTTTCTTTCATACCCAGCACGCGCAGGCAGGCTTCATCGAATCCAAAAATGGCCGTAGCAATGAAGAAAGGTCTGATGACCTCATCGCCGTAAAGGCCGGTGAGGAACACCCAAAATGCTTGTCCGTAGCGGTAGGGGAAAAATTTAGGGTTGTTAAGCTCGCGAATCGTCGGCACCTTGTCGCTCATCACGGCGTCGCGCATCCACATGGCGGTGTTGGGGTCAATGCTGCCGATGGAGAGGTATTCGGCCATGCCTTCCACCATCCAGAGCGGCAGGTTGTTGAGGTTGCGCAGCGAGGTAGAGTCGCCGTTGATGATCATGTTGTACTGATAGGCGTGTACCAATTCGTGGCCGAGCACATGATTGGTTTGTTGGTTCGACATGGCAAAAGGCATCACCACGCGGTTTTTGAATGCCTCGGTTACGCCGCCCGTACCCACGCCGATTTCACCCATGATGGTGTTGGTTTGCTGGAAATCAGCGTGGTCGTTATACAGCACCAAGGGGTTTCTGCCTTTAATCGTATCGTCGAGAATGGCCTGATGCATACTGAACCAATGCTCAGCCTCCTCGGCAAAGCTGCGCAGGCGCTCCGGATTGCCTAAGTAGTTGTAAATCTCGAAGGAAGGCGTTTGCAGTACGCGGAACTCAAAACTTTCGTAATTCGGTTTGTTGCGGCCGAAGTATTGACCGGAGGCGATGGTGGCGGAGGCCGACAGGATTAGTACGACGGCCCACAATTTGGTAGTTGCTCTCATGGCTTTTTTAGTTTTCGGTATAATTTTCTTAAATAAATTCTTTTTCGACTTTGTTCGAGCCGAAATAACTATTGGAGAACGCATAGAAAGGGCCGTAGGTGCAACGCACAGCCGACAAATGCGGTTAAGGTACTCTTAACAGTGTAAATAAAGGCAGTCTTTTTGCGATTGCAATCGCAAAACCACCCAAGCCGTTCATCGCGACAATTTCTATGAGTTTTTAGAAGGCAACTAATACCCTTCCTTTCGGCTTACCCGATTACTCGCCTAATTCATGTAAAACAACCTCCAAAAACGAGTCTGATAATCGAAAGTCGGTTGCGCGGAGTTGGTCGAACACAGGGCGAGCCGCAGCAATGATGCCCTGCCTTTTTGCGGCGGCTATTACACCCAGTGTACCTGTGAAAGCCAACCCCAAAGAGGTCGCTACTTTTCTTGCACGTAAATCGTCTAAAATCAGCAAGCAATCTGGGGTCTCCATGGCTAATGCAATAGATTCCGATTCACCCGGGTCAATAGTTTCTTCCAGCATTTTTTGCAGAGAGCTGTTCGAGGGGGAGATTACCTTGAACCAATTGGGCAATTCATTGTCAAATTCTTTTGCTACAATAGGGGTAACCACTACCTGACTATACAATTCTTTTAACAGGGAGAGCCTGTCAATTTTTTCTAAAACAATCAAACAGGAGGTATCGGAGATAATTACGCTTTCCATGCATTTTCGAGGTCGTGGCGAAAATCCTCTATAGATTCACTAAAGATGGAAAAGCCGTATTTGCCTATTATTTCGATAAATGCCCGCTTGCTTAGACCTGCAACATCCGCCGCTTGTCCAAGAGACAGTTTTCCGCGAGTGTATAGTTCACCGGCCAATATCATCTTCGCATCAAATTCCGATACGGTAGAAAATAGCGGTAGTTGAACAGATATGGTTTGCATAAATGCCTGATTTAGGTACAAAGATAAGCAAATTCAAATCATTTATCAGAATAACACCCGCACAAGCAGGGCAAACGCATCAAAATCAGGAATGACCTCGGAGAGGTCAAATGTTTGTTGAAAATGGTCATATATACCTCGCGCCGGGAAGTTTTGTGCATAGGACTTAGAAAAAGTTGGAGAGACATAAGAGATTTGAGGTAGCAAACTTAAATCAACAAGTCCCTCCGAATAGTTGACATCAACGAAGCGGATGCAACCGCTGCAAAATACGAATTTTTGAATCATCCAGAACCTATCGTTTAAAGAAGAATGCATTGTTTGCGGTTAAAATATCGAGGCTACAGTAACGGTTCTCAGCTATACGCAGGCAGGGATTTTAACCACTGAACTTCCTACGAAGAACTGAACTTTAAATTTAGCGCTTTCCTGTCCTACGAAGCACGAAACCCCTGCTTGCGTATAGGTGATGTTAGCGGGTCGTTGTTCTTCAGCCTTTCGTTCGTTATGTTGGCTTTTGTTCTTTAAAAGTCAATCCTTGTTCTTCAAGTGATTTTTTAAAAGTAGGAAGTGATGCTTTACCTATTCCGTGAATTTTCATTATCTCTTTCTCTGTATAGTTAGATAATTTTTGAATAGTGTCAATTCTGTGATGCAGCAATGCATTTCTTGCTGGATTACTCAATAGTGCTAAAAAACCTGATGCCGGTTCTTTCAGTTTTTCACAAGTTGGGCAAGTCGGACAATCACTACTTTTATAGAAGGTGTGTCCAAATTTACAGGTCTTTTTTATTTTCTCAGTAGCCATAGTTTCTTGTTTTACTATTTAGTTGCTGGTGCTATCATTGTCTGAACGGCAAACCATTGGTCATTTCCCTTGATAAATACAGTCGAAGATACTTCATAGTTACTAAACGTCTGTCCTTTCCATTCTCCCGAGCTAGTGCCTTTAGCCATTACAAGACAAGTATTTCCAAAGTTCTTAACATTCAATATTTGGCAGTGTCAAGAAACGAGTGATAAG
>JAHBTW010000035.1 GCA_019638385.1 Saprospiraceae bacterium
GGGGGGGGGGGGGGGGGGGCGGGGGCAAAGAAATAATAAATGTAAATTACTCATAAAAAAGGTGTTGTGCTTCCTTTCGGAAGCGGGTTACAAAATAATTTTTTGTATAGTGTTTGTTGCGCTATCAGAACTGCCGGGCTATGAAAAATACCCGGTTATATGTTTAGTGATGAAGTGAGGCACGGTAGCTTTTGCGCGGGTTTTGTTCCGCTGTAACCGTTTATTTTATGTCAGAAGATGAGGCTCATAAAATGTTTACAGGGCAAATGTGCAACAAAAAAGATGGGGTTCCAATTTTTTAACATTAAAAAATTGTGTCTTTTGGGGTTTTGTCACAATAATGCCAAAGTCTCATACGCCGCAGCCGACCCGTTCAAGACAATTTCAAGTTTAAATGCGATTGCTCTGGAAAGCAGCGCAGTTATTCACGCCGCGTTCCTAACCTCAGCACACACGCATTAAAATATCGCAGGCTCCGCTGTATGTCTTCCTCTGAGACGTACTGATCTATCCGCGCGCCCCCCGGCGCTTCCAGCAGGCTGCAATTGATGCGCCCGCCGGCATTTTTTTTGTCGTTTTGCATCCGTTCGATAAAATCGGGGAAGCAGTCCTCCGGCAACGCGTTTAATTGATAGGTGTGCAAAAGATACCGGCTGATGTCGCCCAATGCGCGATCAGGCAAGCGGGTGAGCTGATTGGATAAGTGCGCTTCAGCGATCATACCGAGGGCCACGGCTTCACCGTGTAGCAGCGGTCGGTCCGTTTGCAGCGACCAGGCTTCTACCGCATGTCCTACGGTGTGGCCAAAATTGAGCGCTTTGCGGATTCCTTTTTCAAAAGGATCGGCCTGGACGATGGTTTGTTTTATACCCAATGATCTTAGAATGGTTTGGGTATCGCCGGCCAGGGCAGCGGGGTCGCCGGACTGAATGGTTTCCCAGTGTCCGGGATCTGCGATGAGGGCGTGTTTGATCACTTCCGCAAAACCGCTGTACAATTCCCGTTTGGACAGCGTTTGCAAAAAACGGGGATCAATAAACACCGCCTGCGGGTTTCGGAAAACGCCGATGCTGTTTTTCACTCCGCCGAAATCAATGCCGAGTTTGCCGCCGATGGAGGCATCCACTTGCGAGAGCAAGGTGGTGGGAATTTGGACAAAATCAATCCCGCGTTTGAAAGTCACCGCACAAAAGCCGCCCATGTCGCCGATGACGCCGCCGCCGAGATTGAGCAGCAGCGCCTTGCGGTCGGCGCCGGCATGGAGCATGGCCGCCCATATTGTCTCGCAGGTGCTGACGGTTTTGTGTGTTTCGCCGGCGGGTATTTCGATGATTTGGCGCGGCGTTCCGTCGGGCAACAGCGGTTCCAGCAACGGAAAGCAGTCTCTGCGCGTATTTTCATCCATCAAAATCAACAGGGAAGAGTACGAGCGCTCCGATAAAAAAAGCGGCAAGACCCGGCTGATGTCACCTACTGATATGGCGTAATCTTCGAGGATCAATTGTTGCATCGGAGGGCAGTTAGTGAAATTCCAGAATAAACCGGCGGGTAAATTCCAATGCCAGAGTACCGGCGTATTGTATGTTTTTGAGGCGGTCTTTGCCTGCCCGGAGCAGGTGCGCCTGAACGCCCCGGCTGCTGCCGACCGCCATCCAGATGGTGCCTACGGGCTTTTCGGGCGTGCCGCCGTCCGGCCCGGCGATACCCGAAATGGCAATAACCACATCCACCGGCATGGCAGCTAATGCGCCCTGCACCATTTCCCGCACGGTGGCTTCGCTTACGGCGCCGTGTTGTTGCAGTGTTTCCGGTTGCACGCCGAGTGCTTTCATTTTCATTTCATTGCTGTACGCCACCACCGAACCGCCGAAATAGGCCGATGCGCCCGGTATCGCCGTGATGCGGTGGGCGATATAACCTCCCGTGCAGCTCTCTGCGGTGCCGATGAACAGTCCGCGCTCTTCAAGGATTTGGCCCAATACTTCTTCCAATTGCCGGTCGCCGCGCCCGAACGCAATGTCCGGCAGCAGGCTTTCCAATTCACGGGCTTTTTCATCCAATGCAGCGTCAAGTTGGGTTTGGGAATCAGTAGAGTAGGTAAGTCGCAGCCGCACCTGCCCGAGATTGGGCAGGTAGGCGAGTTTCATGCCTTCGGGCAAGGTGTTTTCAAAAGCATCCAAGCGCTCGGCCACGCGCGATTCTCCCTCTCCGGCAGTGAGGATGGTGCGGTGCCCGATGGGCTTGCCGGGGAAGTATTCTTTCAGCCGTGGAATGACCTGATGCTCCATGATGTATTCCATTTCGTAGGGCACGCCGGGCATTGACACCACCACTTTCCCATCGTAATCGAACCACATACCGGGCGCGGTACCCATTTTGTTGTGCAACAAGGTGGCGCCTGTTGGCATGTAGCATTGGTGCCGATGCGCCTCGGATGTGGGTCGCCCCAACTGCTCAAAGATGCGCTTGATGCGTTCGTAGGTGGGTTCGTTGAATACCATTTCCATGCCGAAGTAGTCAGCCAGGGCTTTTTTGGTAATGTCGTCTTTGGTAGGTCCCAGGCCGCCGGTCATCAGCACCATATCGGCCCGCGACAGCGCTTCGGACAACGCATTGATGATTTGCTCGTGTTGGTCGCCCACTGAAACGACCCGCTCCACGCGGGCGCCGTGCAGATTGAGCAAACGGCCGATCCAGCCGGAATTGGTATCCACTACCTGACCGATGAGGATTTCATCCCCTACTGTTATGAGATGTACTTTCATGTTTTGTATTTGGTAGCTGCGAGCTTCGAGCCACGAGTTTAAAACGTTCAAATGAACGAAACCTCTTTCAGGTCGAAATGTTCCTCTCCGTCGCTGTGTCGTATCAGGAGCCGGCCCTGATCGGTGACGCCTGTAATACGGCCTTCAAAAATGCTGCCGTCGGCGCGGCGAAACCGGGCATCTGTTCTAAACCGGTACAGATTGTTCAAATAGGTTTGCCGGATTTGTTCCGTTTCGCCGGCCTTGAGTTTCAAATACCATTCTTCCAGACACAAAAACAGCGATTCGCGCAATTCAGCCAGCTCAAAGGTACTGCCTGTTGAAGCAGCGAAAGAAACCGGATTGGGCAAATGAGCCGGGAATTCGGTTTGGTTGACGTTGATGCCGATGCCGGCAATACAGGTTTGAAAACGGCTGCCGTTCAGCGTATTTTGAATTAAGATGCCGGCTACCTTCCTGTTGTTTATATAAATATCGTTAGGCCATTTGATCGTAACTTGTCCGGGCACATACGAGGCGACAAAATCGCGGGCCCCCAGTGCGATCGTCTGCGAAAGCAGAAAGTGCGATACTGCCGGAAGGAAGTAGGGATACAATATCACGCTCAGGGCGATGTTCCGGCCCGGTTCGCTTTCCCATGCGGTTGTGCCCTGCCCTTTGCCCTGAGTTTGCGCTCGGGCACTCACTACGGCGCCCTCATCGGGTCTTTCTGCTGCGAGCCATTCCTGTGCGTATTGATTGGTGGAGGGCAGAGAAGAAAAATCGAGGAGAACTTTTCCAATAAGAAGGGTGTTGCTATTGCGCAAATGAAAAAAGTTTTTCTATTTTGTTGAGAATTTCAAATTAATCTGCAAAACTAATAAAATCAACTCTTGGAGTCACAACTTAACTTGGTAACCCAACCACTCGCCTTAGAAGAATTGAACGACCTGATTATTGATAGTATTCAGGACATAAAAGGCAAAAACATCATCAAATTGGACCTGCGGCGTTTGCCCGATTCTCCTGCCGACTACTTCATTATATGTGAAGGCGATTCGAGCACGCAAGTTCGGGCCATAGCAGGAAATGTAGCTCGACGCGTGAAATACGAGGGGGGCGTAAGCCCTGCCGCGAAAGAAGGAGAGACGGTTGCCCGATGGATTTGCATAGATTATTACAATACGGTCGTGCATGTATTTTATCGCGAAGCCCGCGCTTTTTATGAGTTAGAACAACTCTGGAGCGATGCCGTTCTGACGGAGTATGCCACCTTATAGCACTCCCTTGATCCCACCCGGCAACGAAATGGCCTACTAAACGTTTAGCATTCTATATTTTTGGTTAGTTACAGTTGAAAAGTTTTTAGCATGGAAAACAAGCAAGGCGATGAGAATAAACCGGGAGGCGCCCGGGTTTTCAATTCCTTCTGGATATACGGAATACTCATCGTATTCCTTTTGGGTCTCAATCTTCTGGGGGGATCCTACGGGAAACCCAAGCCCATAGAGCAAAACCGCCTGCGGTATATGCTCGAAAATCAGGATATTGAACGATTGGAAATCGCAGAAGACCGCAAAGAAGCCTACATATTTATCAGGAAAGACCGCCTCGGGAAAGCTGAATATCAGGATATTTCCAAAAGCAGTATGAGCGACAAACGCTTTCACTACCTGATACAAACCGGGCCTGTTGACCAATTCCTCCAGCAGATTGCATCGGTGCAGGAAAGCGCCGACATCGTTGATCCGCTCGTCCCCAATTTCAAAGCGGCCAGTATATGGCCCACCATTATGAGCTGGCTCATCCCCATCGGGTTGATTCTGCTTATATGGATCATCATCATGCGCCGGATGGCGGGCGGGCCGGGCGGGCCGGGCGCTCAGATTTTCAACATCGGCAAATCAAAAGCCACGCTCTTTGACCAAAACACCAAGGTGGACGTCACCTTCGCTGATGTTGCCGGCCTCAATGAAGCCAAAGAAGAGGTAATGGAGGTGGTTGATTTTTTGAAAAATCCCAAAAAATATACGGCGCTGGGCGGCAAAATCCCCAAAGGCGTATTGCTGGTAGGCGCACCGGGCACCGGTAAAACCCTGCTGGCAAAAGCGGTAGCGGGCGAAGCAGGCGTACCCTTCTTTTCTATTTCCGGTTCAGATTTTGTTGAGATGTTTGTCGGCGTAGGCGCCTCCAGAGTACGCGATTTATTCCGGCAGGCACGCGAGAAAGCGCCCTGTATTGTATTCATTGACGAGATAGACGCTATCGGCCGCGCGCGGGGCCGGTCCAATTTTCAGGGCGGCAACGACGAGCGCGAAAATACGCTCAACCAGTTGCTGGTAGAAATGGACGGCTTCCCGACGGATAAAGGCGTCATCCTGATGGCAGCCACCAACCGCCCCGACATTCTCGATCAGGCATTGTTGCGCCCCGGGCGATTCGACCGCCAAATCGGCATTGACCAACCCGATCTTCAGGGCCGGGAAGCTATTTTCAACGTACACCTCAAGGCCATTAAGACAGACGAAAGCGTTTCGCCCTATTCTCTGGCGGAGATGACGCCCGGTTTTGCCGGTGCAGACATTGCCAACGTTTGCAACGAAGCCGCGCTCATAGCAGCCCGACGCAATAAGAAAGCGGTAGATATGGAGGATTTTTACTCCGCACTGGATCGCGTGATCGGCGGTTTGGAGAAAAAAAACAAAATTATCTCCCCCGAAGAAAAAGAGATCATTGCCTACCACGAAGCAGGCCATGCCGTGTGCGGTTGGTATCTGGAACATGCCTCGCCTTTGGTGAAAGTTACCATTGTGCCGAGAGGCATCGGTACGCTGGGCTATGCACAATACTTGCCCAAGGAAGAATATATCACCCGCACGGAGCAAATCCTGGACCGTATCTGTATGACGTTCGGCGGCCGGGCTGCGGAGTCCATTGTGTTCGACAAGGTGTCAACCGGAGCACAAAGCGATTTGGATCAGGTAACCCGCATGGCGTACAGTATGGTATCCGTTTTTGGCATGAATGATAAAGTGGGGCAGGTATCTTTTTACAGCCTGTCGCAAGACCAGTTTCAGCGCCCGTATTCGGATTCCACCGCATCTATGATTGACGCGGAAGTGCGGAGTTTGTTGGATGTTCAATACGAAAGAGCAAAGAAACTGTTGTTCGAACGAAGAGAAGAACTGGAGGCGCTTGCCCGAACATTGCTGGACAAAGAAGTGCTGCTCAAGTCAGACATTGAAAAACTTATCGGGCCGCGCCCGGAATATGTGTCTCAACCCATTAGCTTCAATGGAATGCACGAACCTGAAAAAGTAGTGTGACCTGCAACAGCTAATACGTCTTACCAAGAAATACTAATTCACTATATTGAGGGGTCGGGGCCGGGAGTCTCCGGCCTCTTTTCTTGTAGGGATTTGTCCTGCCTTCATTAATACCTTTATCTTTGGCGAAAAAATTGGAAATGGCGAAAATTACTCCTGAGGAGGCTACCGCACTGATCCGGCAACGAAGAGCCGTTTTTCCCAAGATGTACAATGACTTGCCCTTAGAGGAATCTTTCATCCGGGAGGTATTGGAAAATGCCAATTGGGCGCCTACGCATCGGCGTACAGAACCCTGGCGTTTCAAAGTATTTCATGGGAAGGGACTGCATCGCCTCGGAGAATTTATGGCCGCTCGTTATCGCGATCTCACACCGGCAGAACTGTTTTCAGAACCCAAATACCAAAGCGCTTATGAAACGCCCCTCCGCGCCGGGGCGATCATTGCCGTGTGTATGCAACGCGACCCCGAAGCTCGAATTCCGGAGTGGGAAGAAATAGCCGCTGTGGCCTGTGCCGTTCAAAATATGTGGCTCACCTGTACCGCTCACGGTGTAGGTTCATATTGGAGCACGCCCTCTTCCATCCTCCATGCGAATGAATGGCTCGGATTGGCCGAAGGCGAGCGTTGCCTGGGGCTTTTTTATATGGGAAATTATGATCCGGTGGAGCTTCCGGCCAAAAGAACGCCGGTGGAGGAGAAAACCGTTTGGATCAACGCTTAAATTCACAACATGATACCTGTAAACCGTCAGGCGCTCTATCTGGCGCCCAAAAAGCCGCTCATAGATTGGGTCAATTATGTGTTTCCCGGCGAGGACAAAATCTCGTCGGAGGAACCGCTGTCCAATGACTGGGGTACGGTCTATCTCGTTCCGGAATTTCTTTCTGAAGAAGATTTTAAAGAGTGGCTCAAAGAAAACTACCAGGCATTTTTTGAGCAGGAACTATACGAATGGTGCGAAGATGAGGCCCTGTGGCCCAACCCGCTCACCTGGGAACTGTTTGAAGAATGGTTTCACTTTTCTTTTCAATCGGTTGTGTTGGACACCATTGACCTTCCTTTAGAAAAAGAAGATGAGGAAGATGACTGGGATTTTTGAGCGCTGGTGAGGTTAGAGGCTGTCTCAAAAGTAGATTCGGCAGCAACCATGCCATTTTTTATTTCAACACATAGATACATAGACACATAGTGTTTTGTCTATGTATCTATGTTGCTATGTGTTTCAAGAATAATTCTGTACATCTGGTGTCAAATTGTGTTTTGAGACAGCCTCAAGCGGGGTGTCCTTAGTCTGAATGCGCTGCTGAATAGTGACAATATATCGTCAGGCTCACCTCGTTGAACTTGACCGTGCCTCCGATCTTGCCGACATCCATTCCGAAAGTATCGGTGCGGATGTACGCCTTGTTGATGAGGTCGCTTCCTTTGAACCAGCGGTATCCACGCGCTCCGATATTAGGGCCGCTGACTTTGCCTTTTTCCGCAGACAAGACAACCGAACATCCCGCATATTTTTGCAGTTCCGGCGCCGGTATGTACTGCCGGTAATACCCCGCTATGATGGTGTGGTCGTTCGCTCGCTCAGAAAAAATGATTTCTCCCTTCAGCACCAGCGTATCATTGGTCCGACTCAAACGGAAACTGCACGACCAATCTCCCAGACCGTAGGTGTCTGCATCACCGTGAATCAATCGGTCTGCAATGATTTCCACATCCGGGATGTTGATGGATACCACCTCTTGAGCAGTGAGTAGTAAAGGCGAACAGAGGACGAGGGTGCATAAAAAATGGCGCATCATGGTATTGTTGTTTTACTCAACATACGACCCTGATGCGCCATTCGGTTTTTTGGGAGGCATAAAAAATTCCAATCATGGCTACTCGTCTAACCGATCCAACCCGTATTTCTCCACAATTTGAATCAGCTTTTCCGCGTATTTCCGGTCCGGGTTGTAGCCTTTTTGCGACAGCCCTTTAGCCCATTGTTTGTAGCCGAATGCGCTGTCGCACACATCGGCATAGTCTCTTTTGAGCAGCAGGCTGTGCGCTCTCCAGTTTTCCCAGGCGCTGACGTATTCTTCCCCGGCGAGCGGAGTGCCGAAGTGATTGTTGTTTTGCAAGGTGCCGGCCGATGTGCCGGCCTGACTTTCCAATACCGCCTGGGCCAGTTTGATGGATGCAGGTATGCCGAATTTGCGCATTTCCGCAACCGCTACTTTTGAAAAACGACGCAGGTAGGTGTTGACAGCGGCATCGTCTAAATCCTCTACCTTCACAGCGCTTTCTTTTTTGCCGCCTCCGCCGAACGGCAGCGCATCGCCCAGGCTGAATTTATCAACGCCGGTGTTTTTTGCGGCCACTGTTTCCTCTTTGGTCCGGTTGTTTGCGAACGGCGCGTTCAGGTTGATGGAGAACCGGACGTCTTTTTGCGTGACCAAAAAAACAGCTACGAATATGGCCGTGATCTTGAACCATGATATCCGAAGCCCGCCAACTTTTTTGCCGCCGTTGATCCTTCTCCACCGGTATCGGAGGGCCATCCAGATCAACTTGAGGCCGGCCCACAAGCGCCGCAGCACCCAGCCGAGCGTAATGAATTCAGGTAGTTCGTCCTCAAATCCTTTTTGTGGAGCAGAGGCTTTGCGGCTCATTCGGGAATTCCCATATCCGGATGAGCCTGGATAGTTTTTCTTGAAATTGGATTCCATAACGCCTTTTTTATGCTACTGAACCGATGTTGTTTCTTCTAAGTGGAAGCAAAGTTAAAACAAATAGTTGTTTAAAACAAGTTTTTTCTAAACAAAAAATTTATTTTGTTTTTGGGTTTACATTTTACGGATTCGTAACTCTTCATCCAGATGCTTTCTGGTGACATCTCCC
>JAHBTW010000004.1:0-310000 GCA_019638385.1 Saprospiraceae bacterium
TCTCGTCGGTCATGCCGTCGCAGTCGTCATCTATGCCGTTGCAAATTTCCGTTGCGCCAGGATTAATGCCGGCATTGTTGTCGTTGCAATCGCCGGATGGTGCGGTGAGTTCTGCGGGAACTTTATAGCCTGTCGGACGGAGGCACTGCGTCAGGGTTGTACCGGAGGAGTATCCGTCGTTGTCCAAATCGGCATACCACACCTGACCGGGGAATTCCAGCGGGTCGTTGTCGTCGCAGTCGGTGTTGTCGGCCACATAGCCTGTCGGTTGTAAACAAGCCGTTTGCGTCACAGCCGGGTTACCGAAGCCGTCGCCGTCCATGTCGCGGTACCAGGTGAAAGAGGGATCGGCTAAGCTAACAGGGCCGGCAGCCGAGCCGGTGCAACCATTGAGCGTAATGGAAAAGTTGCTGTACGAACCCGCGCCCAGTCCGGTCAAGGTGAAGGCATTTTCACTAACGATCACGTTTCGCGGACTACCTGTGCCGGTATAAGTAAGGCTGTAAATGCCGTTAGGCAAATTGGTGGTGGTAAAAGCAATGCTGCCGTTCATACCTCCACAAGTAATGGGTTGTGTGACCGTGCCGACGGCAAGGGTCGGCTTGGGCTTGACGGTGATGGTAAAATTGACGGGGGCTCCGGTTTGCGGGCCCAGTACAGGCGTTACAGTAATGGTTGCCACTTGTTGGGATGTTACGTTGGTTGCCATAAAACTGGCAATGTTCCCGCTACCGCTCGCTGCCAGCCCGATCGCCGTATTGTTGTTGGTCCAGTTGAAGGTAGCGCCGGACGTACCCGTGAAAGCAATCGCCGGAATCATATCGCCTCCACAGGTCTCCACATTGCTGACGGGGTTTACCACAGGCACCGGGTCGCCTGTGAAACAATCCAATAAAGTAATCCGGGAACCGGCTGCAGCGCCATTGTGCGTGAAGGTATATACGGTGGAACCGGTAGGGTTATTGATGGTAATCAAGGTGCCGGATGTTCCGGGACCAGTGTATTCCAATTGATTTCCGGCCCCAATAACAGCAAAACCCGCCGTGCAGAAATTATTCAGGCTGATCGTTCCGGTTGCCGCATTAAAGGTGAAGATTTCGCCGCTGTTTGTGCCGTTCACTACAACCGAAAAATTAGCAACGGGAGCAGAAAAAGTGAGTGTGATAAGATCGGATGTAGTTTGGATCCACCACGCAGTTGGGGATGTAGCGAAGGAATTCCCCCCACAAGAGTAAGTGGTATTCGTTAAGGTTCCGACATTCGTGGTCGCATTCACGGTGATGCCCGACCCGGATGTGTAAGGGAAGTCAGCCGGCGCGATTTTGATAGCGGATTGATAGGTCGTCAAATCACATCCGACGACCACCATGTTTTCTTCAACCCCGCTATTGGATGCCGAAAGCACATACCATGAACACAGAGAGAGACAGAGCAGCGAAACAATCTTTTTCATAGTTTTTTTTGATTAGATGTACAAATTCAGATTTATGTGCCAGATACCTGTTGCAGACAGGCGCTGAAGTGCGGCAAACCTATAGCTATATCGGTAGAATGGGGTTTGCTGAGGTTTCAGGATAGTTTGCTGAGGTTGTAAGTTTTAAAAAGCGCCTCTGATGAGGGCAGTCAAATCGTATTGACAAGGTCTTGTTTTAGCGTATCTTTGTTCTCTGAATCAGCCATTTGTATTAAAAGTCCCAAAATCGCATATACTTGCCTACTCTACCCTACTAAAAAGTTAGCGGGGTGAAAAAAATCATAAGGAAGCGTCATATTTGGGTTACCACACTCAAAAACGACTAACTTCCTTATGAAGCAATATTGCTGCGCTAAAGTTACGGCGATTCTGGACAAGGTGCCAATTGTAAAGAATCTGGCTCGCAAAAAATTCATCGTACTTTTTGTTTTATCGATGATCAAAACCAGATCCGTACAGTTTTTTGAGGTAGCTCAAGCCCTCAACGACGAGGTCAAGGCCTCCTCTAATGAAGTCAGGATACAGGATTTCTTCCGAGAGGTGTCGCTAGATTATGAACAAGTGGCTCTATTGTTAGCCATGTTCTTACCCAAAAGAGGGAAAGTAACCTTATGTATTGATCGAACAGAATGGGACTTTGGCAAATGCCAGGTCAATATTCTGATGATTATTGTGCGTTGCCGGCACATCAGTATTCCCTTGTATTGGGAGTTACTGGACAATAATAGTGGCAACTCCAATACAGATGATCGAATCGATCTGCTCAAAAAATGTATCCGGCTATTGGGTGGACGCATTGGCTTATTTCTTGGTGACCGGGAGTTTATTGGGCATCGTTGGCTGAAATTCCTAAAAGATCAAGGTATTCGGTTTTGCGTTCGTGTCCCCAAGCATCATAAAATCACTCGCCAGATAGGTCTCAATGAGCATCCCCACACAGTGGAACAATTACTCCAAGGTCGCCAAACATTACGGCTGAGTGCTTGTAGAGTGGACGGTATCTGGGGCAATGTGTATGCCAAAGTGCTTAAAGACGGTGATTTGCTGTTTGTATTTGGTACGGCCAAGACCGAGTTCCCGGCTCAGCTATACAAGAAACGCTGGCGAATCGAATGCTTTTTTCAAAATGTGAAGAAGCGAGGCTTTGATTTAGAGTCTACCCATCTCAGAGACCTGGATAAACTTAAGAAACTGGTAGCCTTTGTCTGTATCGCTTATGCTGTGGTAGCCAATGTCGGACTTCATCAACATCTACATGCAAAAGCTATTGCGATAAAAAATCACGGCTACAAGCAAAACAGCTTCTCGCGTCGGGGAATCGACATCGTTCGCGAAGGGCTGCGAAGGATTTGGAAACGAAATTTTCAATTGTTTCTTGATTTGATCATCCGATTTCTACTATGGATTCAGATCAATCCTAATAATTTAACCCTGCCCGATTTTTAGTAGGGTAGAGGTTGAAAACAAGTAGCAACTGTAATAAAAAAAGCCCCGCCGGATGGGCAGGGCATGAAAACTTTCTGAAGGAAATTCAAAAGGCTTACTTCATTTTTTCTTCAAGTGTTTTCATTCTGGCCTCAAGGCTCATAATGAGTGTTTGTTGTTGCCGGATGACTTCCTGCTGTTCCTGTACGGTCTTGACCAGCACGGGGATCAGCCCGATATAATTTACAGATTTGAAGCGCTCCTCACCTGTTGCTTCCCGGTCGTCGCTTGTTTTGGACGATATGGGTGCAACGGCTTCTTTGACCAAAGACGGGAACGCGGCCTCCATCTCGTGCGCCAAGAAGCCAAATTCCGTGCCTTCCGGCAAATGCATGGCATCCACCCATTCCGGCTTGAATTCGTAGGTGTAAACAGGAAGTGAAAGGAGTTTTTCACTCACACTACCCATTTCAACGATGTTGGTCTTCAGCTTTTTGTCGGAAGGATTGGTCAGCGTTCCGCTGATGTGTACATCGCCTTCAAAGAAGCCGGCGTAATTGGCGGTACCGCCCGATGCGCCCCCAAAAATGCCGTAGTTGGTTCCACTGCCCTCTGCTACGCCCATGACCCCGCGATGCAAGCCCGCACCGGCGCCGGAACCGTCCCAGGCGCCTCTTGAGATACCGAATACGCCTCTTTTTTCATTGTCGTCTCCGGGGGCACTCAGTGCGTAGCCGGTGGTTCCGTAGCTCAAGAATCGCACATCCGACTCGCCCACTACACCGATACCGAAGTGGTTGCCCTTGGCCAGGCCCCAGATGCCGCGTCCAAATCCGTTGGTCGCGTCAGTGTTCAGCTCACTCACTAGACCCACGTTGCGGTCGGAAGGATTGCCTTCTGCGATGGTTTTGGCTTCCGTGTAAATGTAGGCGGAATAGACCGTGTCGGAAGCGGCGTCCTGCCCGCGCGACTCAATGTGCAGCGGGTGATTGGGCATTTCGATTTTGACCCCCAGGTTGCCATTTACATGCGTCATGCCGTCAAAGAAGCCGGCGTAATTGGCGGTACCGCCCGATGCAGAACCATAAATGGCCTGATTGATACCGCTACCTTCGGCCCGACCAAATACCCCTCGGTGGATGCCTGCACCTGCACCGGATCCATCCCATGCGCCTCTTGCCCAGCCATAAACACCCAGTTTGAAGTTGTCGTCTCCCGGAACGCTCAACGAATAACCGGCAGCACCGTAGCCGATAAACCGCACATCCGACTCGCCAACCGTGCCGATGCCGAAGTGGTTGCCCTTGGCCAGGCCCCAGATACCGCGTCCAAATCCGTTGGTCGCGTCAGTGTTCAGCTCACTCACTAGGCCCACGTTGCGGTCGGAAGGATTGCCTTCTGCGATGGTTTTGGCTTCCGTGTAAATGTAGGCGGAATAGACCGTGTCGGAAGCGGCGTCCTGCCCGCGCGATTCGATGTGCAGTGGATGATTGGGGGCCGTGGTACGAATACCTACATTGCCCTCTTCCCGGTAAACATTATCTCCGTCAACCGTCCAGTGGGAGTCGCCATCCGCGCCTGCCGGCCCCTGCGGCCCTTGTGGGCCGGTAGCTCCTTGCGGTCCAACAGGGCCGGTCAATCCCTGCGGGCCCTGCGGCCCTGTAGCTCCGGTCAATCCTTGTGGGCCGGGTTCGCCTTGCGGCCCTTGTGGCCCTGTAGCGCCTTGCGGGCCGGTATTTCCTTGCGGCCCTGTTGCGCCTTGCGGTCCTTGCGGACCTGTAGCGCCGGTTAATCCTTGCGGGCCGGGTTCACCTTGCGGTCCTTGGGCACCGGTAACCCCTTGGGGCCCCTGTGGCCCTGTAGCGCCTGCCGGTCCGGCGGGGCCTTGAATCTGACCCACATTATTCCAGGTAGTGCCGTCCCACACATAGCCGTTGCCGTCGGCGGCAACAATGTAGAGGTCTCCGTTATTGGCGCCTGCCGGCAGATCACCTACGGTGGCTACGGTACCCAACAGATTGATACCGGTGCCGGGAACGCCCTGCGGCCCTTGCGGGCCTGCCGGTCCGGCCGGGCCTGTTGCACCCGTTACGCCGGGAATGCCTTGCGGGCCTACAGGCCCGATGGGGCCTTGTGGGCCTGTGTTGCCTTGCGGCCCGGTTGCTCCTGTCGGCCCGGGGATACCCTGTGGGCCTTGCGGGCCGGGCGTTCCGCTTTGCTCCGCATACAAGGCATAAGGCACGCTCAACAATTGGCCGGCGCCTGAAATGGAGTAATTGGTACCGCCTGCGGGGTCGGTTTCGGTGCGAATAAAGTAGGGGCCTTCGGCCCAGTCAATGGCGGCAAAAGTACCGCTCACTACGACGCCGGCGCCGATTTCAAGGCTCACCAAGCCGTTAGCGTTGGTAGTCGGCGTATGGGTTTCTGCATACACGGCAGTTCCTGTGGCCGAACCCTGTAATATCTGTATGCGCATACCTACTTGCTGATTGGCAACCAGTTGGTCGTTGCTGTTTCGAACCACCGCCTGATAGCTCATCTTACCGGGCGCTTGCGCCATCGCAGTAACGCATTGGAACGCGAGGGCTATCGCTAAAGCTGTAAAGCGTAAAAGTGCTGTTTTCATAACTATTGATTTTTGATGATTTTGAATGTTTGTAAGGGTTTGTTTCTGTGCATTACACACAAGAAGTAGGTGGCAGACGGCAGATGTTGCAGGGAGAGGGGCATTTCATCTGTTGTGATTTTTTTGCTTTCTATGCGCTTCCCTTGCACATCAAAGAGCTGGTACTCCAGTTTTTCTCCCTTGAAGTCTTTCACCTGCAGGGTGATGTTATCCGAAGTCGGATTGGGGAAAACGGCCAGCGAAATGTCCAATCCGGGTTCTTGAGTTCCGACCACGAAAATTTCGTAAGGCTGTTGTACACCCTGTAAAACAGAGCCGGTTGCGCCGGATACCGGGGTGTACACGGCCTGGCCTACGGTAAAGGCTACCGAGCCGCCGCTGCCGGCAGCATCCCCGCCGCCGGCGCCTACAGCTTGCTGCGCTTGCAGCGCGCAACAGCCGAAACACAGCAGCAGGATGGCGCAATGCTTCATTTTTTGATGTCGCATGTTGTTATTGATTTTTAATGAATAAATTTTTCGTTTGCCACTTCACC
Source organism: Saprospiraceae bacterium (assembly GCA_019638385.1). Taxonomy (GTDB): domain Bacteria; phylum Bacteroidota; class Bacteroidia; order Chitinophagales; family Saprospiraceae; genus UBA2329. The sequence goes on from JAHBTW010000004.1 coordinate 6,061, forward strand.
GCATCATAGCGATGGGGCGAAGCGACCGTGCAAAGATGCCCGCCAAGCGAAGCGAAGCGTTAGGAGAACCAGTTCAAAAACCGGTGTTTTCGTTGCAGGGAGCAAAGGGAGATTGGTAAATTCGTTGCAAAGGACGAATCTTGATTTGAAATAAAGTATTGAAAAACAGCTATTTGTTGGTTGCGCTGGGAAGGAATCCAAACTCCTCCAGAAATAATTTTGAAAAATAGCCGGGATCATTAAATCCAACTTTCCAGGCTACTTCGGAGACGTTTAGTTCAGTGGTTTCCAATAGTGTTTTGGCTTTGTTCAAGCGATAGGAACGAATGAAATCGGAAGGAGAGGTATTGCTCAGGGCTTGCATTTTTCGGAACAACTGGGATCGGCTCATGCCGATTTTTTGGCAAAGCTGGGGCAGGCCGAAGTCCTCGTTGCTGTAGTTATCGGCTACAATTTGCCTTACTTTCTGCATAAAGGCATCTTCCACCTGAATGGCTGCTTCGGGTTCCTGCGCAGCAGGGGGGGCGAGGAGCAAATTTTTGGAAAAATAAGCCACCATGCGTTTCTGGCGCTCTACCAGCATCTCTAAGCGCACCAACAGTTCCTCTTTGTCAAAGGGCTTGGTGAGGTAAGCATCGGCGCCACGGCGCAGGCCGGTTATTTTTGAGGCGGCATTAGCTTTGGCCGTAAGCAGAATGATGGGAATGTGGCTGCTACGCTCGTCGGTTTTTAGTGTGTTGCATACCTCATAGCCATCCTTTTCCGGCATCATCACGTCGCTGATGATGAGATCGGGGACATTTTCAAGCGCTTTTTCGATGCCGATTTTGCCGTTGTAGGCCACGTCTATTTGGTACAAATTATCCAGACAGGATTTGAGATAGACGACCACATCCGGATTGTCTTCGATGATAAGGAGCTGGGGCAACGAGTGAGATTTGAGGACTGGGGCTTGTTGAAACACCTCAGGCATATCAATGGATGCGACAGGCAACTCCGCAATTGCCCCATCGTTTACAGGGGCATTTCGGGTAACAGGCAAGCTGACTTTAAATGTGGATCCCTTGCCGAGTTCACTTTCTACGCTGATCTGACCGCCCATGACTTTGACCAACTCGAGTGTGTGGGCCAGTCCGATGCCGGTGCCCTCCCCCTCACGGGTATGCGAGCCGTCCACCTGATAAAACCGGTCGAAGACGTGGGGCAGGTCTTTGTCGGCAATACCGGCTCCGGTATCCCGTACTTCTATCTTCAATCGGCCATCTTCCTCCGCCAACCGGACGACGACATGGCCACCCGAAAGCGTAAATTTTAGAGCGTTAGAGATCAGATTGTTCATTATCTGTTTTATCTGCTCTTCGTCAAAATCCATCATCAATGATTCCAGGGTGGTGACAAATCGGAGCGACAAGTTTCTACCGTTGGCGTAGGTTTGAAACGATTCGGTCACATAGCGCAGATAGGGCACGATGTCGCCCTGCTGTATATGGAGCTGGAAAGCGTTATTTTCGAGTTTGGACAGGTCAAGCAATTGGTTGATGAGGCGCAGGAGGTTTCGTCCATTGGTCTCGATGAGGCGGGCGCCTTCAGCCAGATATTTTTTCGGTTCGTTTCTGATTTGGTTTACCATACCGAGGATGACGGTGAGCGGGGTACGGAATTCGTGGGTCAGGTTGGTGTAGAGACGGCTTTTGAAAGCATCTAATTCTTTGAGACGGGTGGCTTCCGATTTTTCGGCTTCCAGATGAAATGCCAGCCGCTGCCGGTTGAGTTCGTACCGGCGCAACCCATAGATAATAGCGAAAAGGAGAAGACCGTACAGCCCATAAGCCCACCAGGTTTTCCACCAGGGCGGATGTACGACGATGGTCAGTTCAGTGGGAGTTTCGTTCCAAACGCCGTCGTTGTTACCGGCTTTCACTTGCAGCGTGTAAGCGCCGGCATCGAGATTGGTGAAGGTGATTTTCCGCTGGGTTCCGATGTATATCCAATTGTCATTGAAACCCACAAGTCGGTAAGCAAATTGATTTTTTTCGGGATTCCTGAAATTGAGGGAGGTCAACTCGAAGGCCATGATATTCTCCCAATGGGATAGCTCTATTTTGGACCGGCGGGCCATACCTTTCACGATGGTTTCCGTGGTCTTCCCTTTGCGGGAAGCGTATTTTTTTAGCCCGGTAATCCAGACGGGTGGGGCAAAGGGATTGTCCCGGATACTGCCCGGGGCAAAAACACTCAAGCCGTTTCTGCCCCCGGCATAGATCATCCCACTATGCGGGCTGCGGAAAAAAGCCTTTGGGTTGAAGCTGTGGTTGTCGAGGCCATCTCTGTCGTCGTAAAACTTGTAGGTCATCCCATCAGGATCGAGCTGCGCGATGCCCTTCTTCGTCGCCACCCACAGGAAGCCTTTGTCGTCTTCCCGAATGCCGGCGATGTTTCCATCCGACAGTTCGCCCATACCGGGGAAGTGCCGGAAGCTACCTTGCTTCGTATCCAGCAAGTTCAGGCCGCCGGCCGTGCCGATCCACAAACGCCCCTTGCGGTCTTCAAATATGCACTTGATAGCATTGTTGCTCAGCGTGCCGGGCTTATTCGGTTTTTGCAGGTAGAGCGTGAAGGTTTCCTTTTGCCGGTCGTAGAGTTGGAGGCCGTCCATAGTGCCGATCCAGATCTGCCCGGACTTTATTTGGCGGATACAGGTTATGCGGTAATGGTTCAAATAGCCGGGAATTGCCGGGTCGTACCGGTACTGTTTGAATTGGCCCTTTTTCACGTCATCCTCTGTAAAAAGAACCGCCAAGCCAAGCGTGGTACCGACCCATATCTCTCCTTCGGCGGTTTGCAGGATGTCGGTCACGAAATTATCGGACAGGCTGGTGGTATCGCTGCGGTTTTGCAGAAAATATTGGAAAACTCGTTCCGAGGGGCGGTACAGGTGCAGCCCCGCCCCCCAGGTACCGATCCAGATATTTTGGTCGCGATCCCGGTAGAGTGCCGATATCTCTTTAGTTTTCAACCCAATAGGGTAGTCCAGATAATTGGGTAAAGGGCTGAATGAGCTGTTTTTTCGGTCGAAAATCGAAATCCCTTGCCTTCTACTCCCCACCCAGACGAGGTCTTCCTCTTCCTCTGCCAGCGCGTTGATGAAATTGTCATGCAGGCCGTTTGTGCTGCCCTTTTGTTGTTGGTAATTGACAAAAGATTTGTTCTCTGCTGTCAGGTGAAACAAGCCGCCGCCCATAGTGCCGAACCAGATATCGCCGGCCCGATCCTCGATAGCGGCTATCACGAGATTCTGATTAGGGTCAACGGGCGATGCATCGGGGATAAAATGCTGAATGACCTGATGTTTCCTATCCAATATCCAAAAATCAATGCCTCCGGCTATGTAAACCCCGGAGGGTGTTGGGGTATAAGTGGCCAGAGTCGAAATATTCACTGCCGGAACATGTTTCATCCCCCGGTTTGCATCATACAAAAACAGCCTCCCCGATGCACAAATCCAAACTTCTCCTTTTTCCGATCGCGATATTCGTTCCACCACAAGGTTTTGACGTTCAGTGGACGATCCGTTGACCAACACATGCCGGAAGCGCTCGGTTTTTTTGTCAAACTGCATCAATCCAATTCCCCAATAACCCACGAGCAGTTGCCCATCGGCTGTTTCACCTATTGCGCTCACCTCCTGTATGGATTGAGTGTATAAAAGTGGTGAAGGTGAAAAGGGGTCTTGATGAAGGTGGGCCGTGAAACGATTGCCCTGGAGGTCAAACCGGTTCAATCCGTGAAATGTCCCCACCCATATCACGCCCGCTTCGTCTTCAAAAACCGCCCGCACATGGTCGTGACTAATGCTGTGCTCGTCATCGGGGTTGTGCCGGAAATGCCGGAAGCTTTCGGTAGCCGGGTCGTAGCGGTTCAGCCCGCCGTCGGTAGCGATCCAAATATGGCCTTGCCGGTCTTCCAATAGGGCATTGATCTGGTTGCTGCTGATACTGAAGGGATCGTCGGGCTGATGTCGGAAGGTCTTGAATTGAATCCCGTCGAACCGGCTCAGGCCGTCATTTGTGCCGATCCAGATAAAGCCCTGCCGGTCTTGCAACAGCGCATTGACAAAATTATCCGGCAATCCGTGTTGGAGGGTGAATTGTTTCGCCCGGTAAGCGTTGCTTTGATCAGCGGCTGCAGTGCTTTTTTGTACAGCGCTATTCTGGGCAAAAAGTAAGCAATGGGAAAAAAGCAGCAGGCCAATCATTGGAGAAATGAATGACAAGAATCTGCTTGAATGTTGCCCCAAAAACATGTTTGTTTTTTTTCGAATGAATCTGTCATTCGGATACCCCATCGGGATAGTGTTGCAATGATCAACGTATTTAGCTCAGTAAAGGTAGTCGAGTCGATACCGTCTCTATTCCGGCGTTACCCACTGTCCGTTTCGCAGCTTTTTCCATGCCGGATCGCCGGGATTTTGGAAAAAAGCTTCGGTTTCGTGGATGCGCATGGTTATTTCCCGGGCTTCGTCGTAAAGCAGTACATATTCCGAAGTAACTTCCTGTATGGAAAAGGTGGTAAATGCCTCGCCGTCCGCATTGTATTCTGTAAAGGAACTATCATTATCGAATACAAAGGTGCTGTACAAGCCGTTTGCATCCGGTTGTGATAGCCAAACGGCATAGCCGCCGTGCGCCGCCGTCACGCGCTCGAGTAAAGTAACAGAGAGCGCCTCCTCCGCGGTGGGATCCATATCGGCAGTCGTATTATCGTCGCCTCCGCCGCCGCTCAGTACAGCGATCAGTACAATCAGCAGCAGCACGGCCCCGCCGCCCATGAGCAGCCACTTGAGTTTGCTGCCGGAAGCTGCAGCGGGTGCGGCCTTTCTGGCAGGCGCGGCGGCCGTAGCTGCCGATTGTTTCCACATGCCTGCCTGGGCCATATATTCGGGGGTCAGTTGAGGTAAAATTTTGAGGATGGCATCGTTCACCTTGGCGCGCTCCAATGCGGCGGTTTGGCTGTCCATGGTGCCGCGGATCACCTCGTCCTGGATGCCGCGCATCCTGTTGCGCAGCATCACGAGGGTGTCTATCACATCGGCATTGTTTTCTTTGACGTATTTGTAAAGTTCTTCGAGTGACCTTTCGGTTTCGCCTTCGGCTATCAGTTCGCGAATTTGGTCAATTAACGTCATTGCCATTATATTTTACGGGTTAAGAGGAAGCCCAAATGTAAAGTTATTTTTTATAAGTGCAAAAGACGCCGGAGCCGTGCGGCCCCGGCGGGTAATGGATTTTGCGTGTTTTGCCATTGACTGTTCGAGCGACTTCGTCAGTTGGCTGAATTGGTGTCGCTCAGGGTATCTATTTGGGGAAGCAGAGAAAGGTTACCCACCCGTCATTTGCACACTTCCACTCTGGCCCGCCAACGATAATCTTCTTACTTTCGGCCTTTATTTGTTGGAAAACAAAATCAACCATGTTCACAGGAATCATAGAAGCCCTCGGTACGGTAAGCGCCATAGAGCGGGAAGGCAGCAACGTGCATTTCACCATTGCGTCGCCGGTTTCGTCCGAATTGAAAATTGACCAAAGCCTGTCGCACAACGGCGTGTGCCTCACCGTGGTGGGACTGAGCGAAGGCGCGCACCGCGTCACGGCAGTGGAGGAAACCCTGCTTCGCTCCAATCTCGGCGCGCTGCGCCCCGGCGACCCCGTCAACCTCGAACGGGCCATGCGCTCCGACGGCCGGTTGGACGGGCACATCGTGCAGGGCCATGTGGACACTACCGGCATCTGTACCGCAGTGGATGTGCTCGACGGAAGCTGGTATTACCGCTTCGAATACGAACCCAACCCCGAACATCTGCTGGTGGACAAAGGCTCCGTGTGCGTCAACGGGGTGAGTCTCACCGTTGTCAATCCCGACGAGCGCTCCTTTTCGGTGGCCATCATTCCCTACACTTATGAGCACACGAATTTTAAAGCCCTGCAGCCGGGCGACCGCGTGAATCTGGAATTCGACATCATCGGCAAGTACATTGCCCGGTATGTGCAGTTGTATTTGCGGCCTTGAGTACTTAATAGCTTCGAGCTTCGAGCTGTGAGTTTATACAACTCGTAGCTCGTAGCTCACAACTCGCAGCTAACTTGGTTCCCCATGTCCTAAATTCCCCCGCGCAAGCAATATTGCCCCGGCGGGCCGGGTTAATTCAGTCAAATTCCTATCCTGAGAAATACTTTCGCTATGCGTAGTTTTTTACCTCTTTTGCTCCTGCTTTTTGCTGCCGCTACCGTCCACAGCCAAAGTCCGCTGGCACTGGGCCAATGGCGTTCGCACCTGCCTTTTCAGTTCGGCCGGTCGGTGACCCAAAGCAATACCAAGATTTTTTATGCCGCCGATCAGGCTCTGCTCAGTTTGGACAAAAGCGACCTGTCGGCAGAGTTTCTCACCAAAACCGAAGGGCTTAGCAACAGCGGTATTGATTTGGTGAAATACCATCCCGGCAGCGATATTCTGGCCGTTATTTACAACAACAGCGTAATAGACCTCGTCAAAACCAATGAGATCGTTACGCTCAACCAGATTCGGAATTTTACCAACCTGCCCGGCCAAAAAAAAATCAACGGAGCGTTTACCCTCGGCGCAGCGCAATTGTACCTCGCGGCCAGCTACGGCGTGTCGCTGATCAATCTGGCCCGCGACGAATTTGAATTCACCACCTTCACCGGTATTCCCGTCAATAGTGTGGCGGTATTGGACAACCGGATATATGCCGCCACCGATGAGGGCATTTACCGCTCTCCCGTTACCGGCGCCAACATCGCCGATTTTGACAACTGGAGCCTGCTCGGGCCCGCCGAGGGCTTTCCCGGCGATTACCAATCCAAAGCGCTCGCCGTGTGGAACGGCCGTTTGTACGCCGATGTCAGCAACGGGGTTTTTAAAATAGAAAATCAAAGCATCGAATTGATACACGCCGAACCGGGCACAGCGCTGCGCTTCATCAGCGGAGAGGGCTCGCGGCTCTTTGCGGGCTTCGGCAATTGCAATGCCTTCGGTTGTACCAATGCCAAAGTGTTTTATTTTGAATCCAATGGCAACAGCGGCCAAATGGCTACGGGCTGTGTGAGCGTGCCGTTTTACGCACTCGAAGACCAACAGGGTCGGGTGTGGTTTGCCGACGGCTTCAACGGCTTCCGCTATGTGCCCGGCGTGGCCGACCCCAACTGCCGTCTGCTCAATTTCAATACCCCCCGCACCCCCAACAACTATCAGATCACAGTGCGCAACAGCGAAGTGTGGGTGGCCGCCGGCGGGGTGGATATTACCTTCTCCGCAAGAGGGTCGCGGCAGGGCTTTTATTCGCTCATTGACGGCATCTGGACGCCGTACACCCCCGACACCCGCGCCGAACTGCGCGGCGAAAACCCCAACGACATCAACGACGATCTCACCGATTTTCTCGCTCTGGCTTTTCACCCCTCCAACGGGAAGCTCTATGCCGGCTCCTTTCGCGAAGGCTTGATCGAGTTCGACGGCGAAACCATGAATCTTTACAACAAAAATAATTCTACGCTCGGCCCGGCCATCGGCGACATCACGCGCACGCGCATCGGCGGTCTGGCCTTTGATCGCGACGACAACCTGTGGATCGCCAACCACCGCGCAGAGCGCCCCATTTCAGTGCTCAAAAAGGACGGTACCTGGCAAAGTTTTGCTGCCGACTGCGGCCTCACCGAAATACACCAAACGGTCATAGACCCCGCCGGCAACAAGTGGTTCGTGTCCAGCAATTCCGCTTCGGGCGTGATGGTATTTCACGAAGGCGCCCTCGACGTGAACGGCGACGAACGCTGCCGCATCATCACCCAATCCAACAGCGAAATGCCTACCAACCTCGCCAATTGCGTAGCAGTTGATCTTGACGGCGATGTGTGGGTGGGCACGGCGCAAGGGGTGGTGATTTTTGAATGTGGCGACCCCTTCAACACCGCCTGTGTCGGCTCTCTTCGCCGGGTGGAGCGCAACGGCTTCCTCGGTTTGCTGCTCGAATCAGATGACGTACTCACCATCGCCGTGGACGGCGCCGACCGCAAATGGGTGGGCACCCGCAACGGCGTTTATTTGTTATCACCTACCGGCGAAGAGGAAATTGCGCATTTCACTACCGAAAATTCGCCCCTGCCCGACAACACCGTGCTCGCCGTCGGCATTGACGCGCGCAGCGGTGAAGTGTATTTCGGCACCCTGCGCGGCATCGTCTCTTACCGCTCCAACGCTACCGAAGGCAGCCGCTTTCAGGTTGACCCCGTGAAGGTGTTTCCCAATCCGGTGCGGCCGGAATACGAAGGCCCCATTGCCATCAAAGGGCTTACCCGCGATGCCATTGTAAAAATTACGGATATCAGCGGCCAGTTGATTTACGAAACCACTGCGCTCGGTGGACAGGCCATCTGGGATGGCCGCGACTATACCGGGCGTCGGGCGCAAACGGGCGTTTATTTGGTGTTCGTGGTGAGCAACCCGCGCTTCGCCGGCTTCGCCGGCAAACCAGAAACGGCTACGGCTAAGATTCTTTTTGTGAATTAATCCCTCAAAGCACCTGCATCGTACTCGCGGTGAGTACTTCCTCGTAATATTGCTCGTACTGCGGTAGGATGATACTGATATCGAAGCGCTTGGCCTGCGCCAGAGCGGCGGCGCGAAAGCGCTGTAAGGTCTCGTCGTTACTCAGAATGTGGAGGGCGTTGCGGGCCATGTCTTCCACATCGCCCACCTCGCTGAGGAAACCGGTTTCACCCTGAATATTTACTTCGGGCACGCCGCCGGCGTTGGAAGAGATGACCGGCACTTCGCAAGCCATTGCCTCTAAGGCTGCCAACCCGAAACTCTCGCTTTCAGAAGGCAGGATAAACAGATCGGATACCGCGAGCAACTCTTCAATGGCATCCTGTTTGCCGAGGAAACGCACCTCGTGGCAGAGTTCCAATTTGCGACACAATTCCTCCATGGCGTATCGTTCCGGCCCGTCGCCGATGAGCAGCAGCTTGGACGGCGTATGTTCGTGTATGCGCTTGAACACCTGAACCACGTCTTCCACCCGCTTCACTTTGCGGAAGTTGGAAGTGTGTACGATGATGCGCTCCCCGTTGGGGGCAATGGCTTTTTTGAAATGGTCTTTGTCGGATTTTGAAAATCGATCGAAATCAATGAAGTTGTAAATGACCCGGATGTCGCGCTCAATATCGAAGTATTCGCAGGTTTCCTTCCGCAGACTCTCAGACACAGCCGTGACCCCGTCGGATTTATTGATGGAAAACTGCACCACCGGCGCGAATGCTTTGTTGTTGCCCACCAGCGTGATGTCGGTGCCGTGCAGGGTCGTCACCACCGGCACATAGCGCCCCTGCGTGAGCAATATTTTTTTGGCAATATACGCCACCGTAGCGTGCGGAATGGCGTAATGAACGTGCAAGAGGTCTAAGTTTTCAAACTTCACCACGTCCACCATCTTACTGGCTAAGGCCGTATCGTAGGGCGGGTACTCAAACAAGGGATAATCCTCGCCGGATACCTCGTGAAAAAATACGTTCTCGTGAAAAGCCGAAAGCCGGGGCGGTCGCCGGTAAGTGATGAAATGTACCTGATGGCCGTGCCGGGCAAGCCCCAGCCCTAATTCCGTGGCCATCACGCCGCTGCCGCCATAAGTGGGGTAACATACAATACCTATTCTCATGTTTCCTGCCGATTGATTGGTACTGCCGGGGCCGCTACGATCACGCGCTGCAAGGCGTGGCCGCGAGTTGGCCGTCGGCTCATTAGCCGCCCGCTCGTGGCGGGCTGTTTTCGATACAATTAAAGTGAGACAAAAGTTTAAAATAAAAAGGGCGCTCCTGGTAAGAGAAGCGCCCCCGTTATATTTCACCTTGTTATTTGTTTGCGATCTAAAAGGTTCAAGCGCCAAAGCTCCGCTCTTGTGGAGTACCCTTTGGTAAAACTCAAAGCTCGTAGATCGCGGCTCGCAGCTTTTTACAATTTTTCTATTCAGCGCGCACCAACTTCAAAGTTTTCACCTGTCCGTTGGCTACGATGCGCACGAAATAAATACCGGCCGGGCTGCGGCTCAGGTCAATCGGGTAAATCGCCTCGCGCACCTGGCGCTCGCGGAATTCCGCTACGGGCCGGCCCAACAGATCGAGTACCGAAATCACAGCGTCCACCGGTTCGGTAAAGCGCACATCCAACGAGGATAAGCCGCCGGTGGGGTTGGGCGCCAGTACGACCCGGCTGATGCGGTCAATTTCCGTTGTGCTCGATATGATAGACGCCACGTTGATGTTGTCAATATCTAACCAATAATCACCCTCTGCCCAAGTCGCCGTAAAGCGAATGCGAATGGCTTGGCCGGCGTAATCGGCCAGCGGGAGCACGACCGTAGTCATCACAGGAGAAGGCACATGCGTGGCGCCGTTGATGGTATAAATATCGGTGTAGGTGTCGCCGCAATCCGTAGAAATTCCCACCCGGATGACATCATCGGGCGTGAGTACGGTGGGTACATTGGTGCCGGAGAAGTTCACGACGCGGTAGTCGAAGCGCAGCGTATCGTTTTCGGAGATAAGCCCGATGGCCGGAGTAGCGGCCGAGAAGGTTTGGTCGGCGGTCCATAGATTGTCTGCCAAAACGAAAGAAACGTTTCCATGACCGTTTTGTACAAACAAATCGGTATCCACCGTCCAGCCCGGAGGTATGACGCCGCTTTCAAAATCCTCAGAATAAGGAACAGAGAGCGCCGACTGGAACACGAACGTAGTGGTATCATTGGCCGTAAATTGCTCTACGGGGTCGGAGACCCAGGCCCGAATCGTATAGGTTCCCGGCAGAGAAGAGTTGAACGGCGTAGCGAAGGTGTAGGTCTCCTGCCCGTTAGGCGGGATGGAGAGGGCGCCTACATTTTCTACCACCGGTGCGCCGCCGTTGACGCTGTATGCCACGTCAAAGCCGGTGCGGGGTACGGAGCCTATGTTGGAAATGGTGATGCTGACCTGGTCGTTATCCTGTCCGCAGGGTTCGCCGGAAGCGTTGGTCGTACTATTGGAGGCCAGATCGTTGGCTAATGGCAGGGAGATGAGTACGTCGTCAATGCCGACGCCTTCGCGTAACACGGAGGGGTCGGTAGAAAATACGAAACGAATGCGTACACTTTCCTGTCCTGCCGTGCCTGTGAGCGTATTGAAGGCAGTCACCCATCCGCTGAAGTTTCCGGTGCCGTCCCACCATTGGTTGATGTTGTCATTGTACCAGTTTTGGCCGGTTCCGGAGGCGCCTACTTTGGTCCATGTTTGACCGCCGTTGATGCTCTGCTCCACCCATGCCTCATCGCAACAAGCTTCGGAATCGAACCACAGCGAAAAGGTGAGGCGCGGATCAACGGTGAAATCAGTAAAATCAAAACAAGGCGATATCAGATACGACATTTCGCTGTTGTTATAAGATCCGGTCAGGTTGGTCACCCAGGCGTTTTGGCCGCTCGCCGCTGCATTGAGCATGGGGGCGTTGGGCTGGCCGAATTGCCAACTGGAGTTGACACTGCCGGGCGCTACTTTCCAGCCGCCGGGGCCGGTTTCATAATTTTCAAAATAGGGGAATTCTGTAACGAAGGGGGCCAAATCCACATTCACAATGAGGTTGGCCGTATCGTTGGCCACCAGCAGATCGCCGGACACTGCCACCCAGGTGACGATGTCGTAAGCGCCGTTTTGGTTGAACACCGCCGGGGCATTGAAGGTGTATGATGCCTGTTGGTTGGGCGGAATATTCAGCGCGCCCACGTTTTCTACCACCGGTGCGCCGCCATTGATGGAGTACGCCACGTCGAAGCCGCTTTGGGCTTGCGTGCCGAGGTTGACGATGGTCATGCTCACAGTACCGGTTTCTTCGCCGCAAGCGGCTTGTGCGGTGTAGGTCGGCCCCTGATTGAAGAGGTCGGTTGCTACGGGCAGGGCGATGAAGATGTTGTCAATGCCCATGCCTTCGCGCAATACCGAGGGGTCGGTAGAAAACACGAATCGAATGCGCACATCTGCCTGGCCGGCGGTTCCGGTCAGGGTATTGAATGCCGTGACCCATCCGTTGAAGCCGCCGGTGCCGTCCCACCATTGGGCGATGTTGTCGTTGTACCAGTTCAAGCCGGTGCCCGCCGTACCTACTTTGGTCCAGGTTTGGCCGCCGTTGATGCTCGATTCCACCCATCCTTCATCGCAGCAGGCTTCGGAATCGAAGAAGAGCGAGAAAGTAAGCCGGGGGTCTTCTGTATAGGCCGAGAGGTCAATACACGGAGACTCCAAGTAAGACATTTCGCTGTTGTTGTAGGTGCCGGTGAGGTTGGTCACCCAGGCATTTTGGCCACTCGCCGCTGCATTGATGAGCGAAGCAGCGGGCACGCCGAATTGCCAGCTTGAGTTGACGCTTTGCGGCCCCACGCGCCAGCCGCCGTTCCAGTCTTCAAAGCCTTCGAGGTAAGGCAACTCGTCAATGACGGGCAGACTGGAAATGGTGATGGTGAGCGTATCATTGGTGCGCAGGCTGTCGGCGGGTAGTTCCGTCCAAATTCGGATGACGTAATCGCCGGGTTCGGAGAAATCCCATCGCGCATCGAAGAGAAAGGTGTCGGTGCTGTCTTTACCCAACACGCCGGTATAAAAGCCGTCTAAGGGAATATTGATAGGAGCAACCACGCCGTTGACGCTGTACCGGAGGGGGATGAGCGATTGCGGATTGCCGCCGAAGTTGCGAATACTGACCCGTACTTCCTCCGAAGCGATCAGGCCGCAACCCGTGAGGGGCGTGGTGAGCGCAGAGATACCTACGTCATTGGCCCACAAGGTTTTGAACGTAAACGGTCCCACGGTGTTGCTGGTGTCGCCGTTGGCGCAGAGCACCGTCATGTAGTATTGGTAATTGGTGTTTTGGCGCAAGCCGGTCAATTGGCGGGTATTGCCCACGGCCGTAGCGATGTTGCCGGCGCCCAATGTGAAACCGGTCGTATCGTACTCAATGACATAGACGCCGTCCGGGTCGGAAGGGACCCACCCTATGCGGGCCGTGAAGGCGCGCACATCAAAAGCGGCCACAGTTGCCGCAGGTACGCTTGGGCAGGTGGGGCACGAAATGGTACCGGTAAATACCAGGCCGAGGCCCGGATTCGGGCCGGCGCTAAAGATGATGTTGCCGTCAGAATCGCGTAGCCGGTAGGTATTTTCGTTTTCGAAAGCGCCCGGAGCATAAGTGAGCGTAATGGTCTGACCTGCCATAACGGTGAGGGTCACGGTACGCGAAAAACCGCCGTTGTCGTTTAAACCGACACTGTAAATGGCGGGCATACCGCCTATGTTGACGGTAAGGGTGGCGCCGTTCCAGCCGTCGCCGAACGAGTCAAACATTTCCAAGGTATATTCGCAGGTCGTTTGTGCGCGAGCGATGTGGCCGAAACCCAGGAAGAGAAAAATCAGAGAGAGTGTAGAGATTAATTTCATAGATAGTGTGCTTTTCAAATGAAATTCTAATTCAAAACGAAGGCTAAAATTAGCAAAAAAACGAATCAGCCAACCAAAATTCTATCCAATTGACGGCTGCGCGGCGCATAGTACAGACTCCTCATCATAAAGTTACCAAAAACACATGCACCGGGTGCCGGTTCGGATTGAGTTCCACGTAATTCCATTCGCTGAACCAGTGGTAGGTTTCTCCGGTGAGCAGGTCGGTTACTTTGAGGTTCACGCGGCCTTCTATACCCAAGAGCTTTTTGGGCACTTCCACATAACCGGATTGTGTGTATTGGCTGTCAAAATTGGCAATGCACCACAGGATATTGTTGCCGTCGGCCGACACCTTTACATAGCTCATGAGCAGGTCGTTGTCGGTGCGGGTGAAAGTAATATTGGTAGTGCGTTGCAAAGCCGGATTGTCGCGGCGGATGCGGTTGACGGCCGTCATGGCCTCGGTGATGCGGTTGCGGGCTTCCCAGTCGTAGGTGCGCAACTCGTATTTTTCAGAGTTGAGATACTCCTCTTTGCCGTTGGTATTGCCGGCATTTTCCATAAACTCATACGCGGGGCCATATACGCCGTAGTTGGACGACAGCGTGCCGGCCAGCAGCAGCCGCAGCACGAAGATGTTGGCGCCGGCATCCATGAGGTGATAGGGGAGGATGTCGGGGGTGTTGGGCCAAAAGTTGGGGCGAAAATAATCGCGCAACTCCGTGCCAGACAGTTCTTTGAGATATTCCTCCATTTCGCTGCGATTGGTGCGCCAGGTGAAATAAGAGTACGATTGCGAGAAGCCGAGCTTGGCCAATGCCGCCATGATTTTGGGGCGGGTAAAGGCTTCCGAAAGGAAAATCACATCCGGGTGCAGGGTATGCACTTCGTTGATGACCCATTCCCAGAAGGCAAAGGGTTTGGTATGCGGATTGTCCACTCGGAAAATCTCTACGCCGGCATCTATCCAAAAGAGGATGACGCTTTTGAGTTCCTCCCAGAGGTTGCGCCAATCGTCGGTTTCAAAATTGATGGGTACAATATCCTGGTATTTTTTCGGCGGATTTTCGGCATACATAATGGAGCCGTCGGGCCGCCAGAGAAACCACTCCGGGTACTCCTTCACCCAGGGATGATCGGGCGAACACTGGAACGCGAGATCGAAAGCGATTTCGAGACCGTGTTGTTTGGCTTTTTTAATGAGGTTTTGGTAGTCTTTGAGCGTGCCGAGTTGAGCATGCACGGCTTTGTGCCCGCCCTCCGCAGCGCCGATGGCCCAGGGCGATCCGGGGTCGGTGGGGCCGGGTTCGAGGCTGTTGTTTTTGCCCTTGCGGTTGGAAATGCCGATGGGGTGAATGGGCGGCAGATAGAGCACGTCGAATCCCATCTCCTCTATGCGGGGCAGCAGGCGCTCCACGTCTTTGAAGGTACCGTGCGCGCCGGGTTTGGCGGCAGCCGAACGGGGAAACACTTCGTACCAGGCACTGAACACGCTCCGGTCGCGGCTGATGCGCACCCGCAGGTTTTTGTCGTACCAGGTTTGGAATTGCTTCATAGGGTGTTGGAGCACCAGTGCCTCAAATTCCGGGCTGATGACAAAGGCGACTTTGTCGTCATAAGCGCCGCCTTTCTCTATGGTGTCGGCTGCTTTTTTGAGCGCAGCAGCCTTTGTTTTGGTGTATCCGCCGGCAGTGCGCCGCAACAAATCTGCGCCGATGAGCAACTCCACTGCCATGTCCTGGCTGTCGGCGTATTTTTTCTGGAAACCGTTGTGCCAACTGAGCAGGTGGTCCACCCAAGCCTCTATTTTGTAAAAATAAAACCCCTTTTCGGTCACCTGAAAAGAGGCTGTCCACGCATCGTTGTCCTGAGCCTCCATGAAGGCTTCCGTCCAGTCGGTTTGCGATTCGTGTCGGTAGTACAGCGAAGCGCGGAGCACGTCGTGGCCGTCGGAGAAAATATCGGCGCTCACATGCATCCACTCTTGGATGACTCGTTTGATGAAATGGCGGCCGTCATCAATTTCAGGCTGCACGTTTTCTATGATTACCCGGTTGCGCAGATCGGTTTGCATGGATGTTAGCGTTTGCGTTGGTTGAGATCGGCAGCAATGATAGGCATTTTTTTAAATTTTCCGCTTGACAAATACGATTATTGCGATTACCTTTGCAGAATATTTACCCGTTTGGTCAAATTATGGAAATAAGCACCGAAGATAAAATACTGCTGGCGGCAAAGGAAGTTTTTACTCAAAAAGGCTATGCTGCCGCGCGCATGCAGGAGATTGCCGATGCGGCGGGTATCAATAAAGGCTTGCTGCATTATTATTTCAAAAACAAGGAAAAACTGTTCCTCTCAGTTTTCCACGATGCGCTCGACAATTTCATTCCGCGAGTGAATCAGGTATTGGAAGCCGATCTTTCTTTGGAGGAAAAAATTGCCGGTTTTATTGGCGAATACATGGAGGTTTTGATAAAAAACCCTCATTTACCGGCGTTTGTGTTGGGTGAAATGAATCAACACCCGCAGGAGTTTACGCGCAGTATCCTCAGCCGGAAAGAACTACCCAACCCCATGAAACTGATGATGCAGTTGCAAATGGAGGCCGATGCCGGGCGCATTCGCTCCGTCAGTCCTTTGCATTTGTGGATGAACATCGTGTCTATGTGCGTACTGCCGTTCGCAGCCCGGCCCATGTTTCAGGCCGTCATGGGGATCAACGACGCACAATATTGGGATTTTATGCGGAGCAGAAAAAAGGAGGTAACGGACTTCATCCTGCACGCCATTCGCAACGAAAACAATTAACCAATGAGTCAAATTATGCACAAATGGATGCTCATACCGGTTCTGATGCTGTTTTTTTATCCTGTATTTACCCAAACGGTTAATACTTTGAGTTTGCAGGAATGTTACCGCATGGCGCAGGAGGTGCATCCCTTGCAGCGTCAATTCGGCGTTTTGCGACAAAGCACAGCACTGCGACAGGAGCAAATTGACGCCGCGCGCCTCCCCGATTTGCAATGGAACGGACGAGCGCGACTGCAAAGCGATGTGGTACAATTTCCGCTCGAATTTCCCGGCATCGCCATTCCGAAATTGCCCCTGTACAGCATTCAAAGTACCGTGGACGCGGCTTACGTCATTGCCGACGGCGGTATGGCAGCGGCACGTCGGACCGTAGAACAGGCTGCGCTACCCGCAGAAGAACAGGCTGTGAGCGTGGAATTGGAGCAACTCAAGCCCCGCATCAACGAGCTATTTTTCGGCATCCTGTTGCTGCGCGAACGAGAGGCCGTACTCCAAAACAGCTTAGACAACCTCAATGCGCGGCGGACAACGGTGGAAGCGGCCGTGCGACTCGGCGCCGCCCTGCCCGGCGATGCCGACCGCCTGCAAGTGGAAGCGCTGCGCATCGAAACCCGCATCGCCGAAGCGCAGAGCGAACAAGCCGCCCTGCTCGATGCGCTCTCAGTGTGGATACAAACCCCGCTTGCCGCCGATGCCGCACTGGAACTGCCCGTATTGGACGCCTTCACTGCGCCCGTACAACGCGCCGAGTATCGCCTTTTTGATTTGCAAAAGCAACGCATCGCAGCAGCGGAAGGACTGATTGCCGCCGGCAACAAACCGCGTCTCAGCGCCTGGGCGCAGGCCGGCCTCGGCTACCCCAATCCTTTCAATTTTTTCGACAACGATCTCAGTCCGTTCGCTGCGGTGGGTCTGGCCTTCAGTTGGCGCATTCACGACTGGAAACAAGCTAGCCGTGAGCGAGAATTGCTCAGCCTGCAAACGCTGAGCATTGACCACCGTCGCGCTGCCTTCGATCGTCAATTGGAAGCACAGGGAGCGCAACTCCGCCGCCAAATAGAAGATATGGCCGCGCTCTCGGCCAAAGATGAGCAGGTAGTGGCCCTGCAAACGCGCATCCTCGCACAGGTGCAAAACCAACTCGAACACGGCACGGCTACCACCACTGATTATATAGAACAACAAAACGCCGTGACGCAAGCACAACTGAGCTTGCAAAACCGCCGCGTACAACTGCAATTGCTGAAAGTGAATTTGATGACGCTTAAAGGACTCTTGTGATTATATGCACAACTTGTAGCTCGCAGCTAAAAAGAAAAAATCATGAAAAAAACCACTTTGTTGCTATGCGCCCTTACCCTGTGGGGCTGCAAACCGGAGGAAAACACCTCCGATGCCTACGGCAACTTTGAAGCGCGCGAAATTTTGGTATCCTCTGAAAGCGCCGGGAAAATTCTGCGATTGGATGTGGAGGAAGGCCAAAGCCTGAAAGCCGGAGAAATAGTCGGCGTCATTGACACCACGGCGCTGCATTTGCGCAAGCTCCAACTACTGGCCTCCATCCGGACGGTGCAAGGCAAGACGCAGGATGTACAGCCGCAAATCAACGTGCTGGAAGAGCAGCGCCGCAACCTCCTCCGCGAACGCGATCGCCTCAAAGCGCTCGTACAGGAGCATGCCGCCACCCAAAAACAATTGGACGACATGGAGGGACAATTGCTCGTGGTAGAGCGACAGATTGCTTCGGCCCGCGCCCAAAACCGCAATCTCAACACAGGCATTCTCGGCGAGACCGACCCGTTGCGGGTGCAAATTGAACAGATCGAAGACCAGATCGCCCGTTGCTACATCGTCAACCCCGTTGACGGCACGGTGTTGCTCCAACTCGCCGAAGCCCACGAGGTGACCGCGCCGGGCAAACCGCTGTACAAAATTGCCGATTTGGATCAAATGACCCTGCGCGTGTATGTCGGCGGCGACCAACTGCCGAATGTAAAAGTGGGCGAAGCGGTAACGGTGCTGGTGGATGCGGATGAAAAAAGCAATCGCACATTGACCGGAACGGTGAGTTGGGTGAGCCCCAAAGCCGAGTTTACGCCGCGCATTGTACAAACCAAAGAACAGCGCGTCAACCTCGTGTATGCCGTAAAAGTATTAGTGAAAAACGATGGAACGCTGAAGATCGGAATGCCGGGGGAGGTGCGGTGGTAGTAGAGACGCAATGCATTGCGTCTCTACTACGATACCGCCCACCGCCCACCGCCCACCGCCCACCGGAAAACCGGAAAACCGACAATCACAACTGTATGCAACCAACCATTTCAATACACGGGATCAGCAAAAGCTACGGCGCGGTGACGGCACTGCACGAAGTCTCTTTCTCTGTGCAGCAGGGCGAGTTGTTTGGACTGATCGGGCCGGACGGGGCGGGCAAAACTACTTTGCTGCGCATCCTCGTGAGCTTGCTCAAACCCGACAGCGGAGCGGCGTCGGTGCTCGGATGGGACACGTTGCGCGACTACCGGCACATACGGCGCCATGCCGGCTACATGGCGGGTCGCTTTTCATTGTATCAGGATTTGAGCGTGGAGGAAAATCTGCGCTTTTACGCGACCGTGTTCGGAACAACGGGAAAGGAAAATTATGAGATCATTGCCGATATATATGAGCAATTGGCGCCTTTTCGAAAGCGCCGGGCCGGGCAGCTTTCCGGCGGGATGAAGCAAAAACTGGCGCTCTGCTGCGCGCTCATTCACAAACCGAAAGTGCTCTTTTTGGACGAACCGACGACCGGCGTGGACCCGGTGTCGCGACGGGAGTTCTGGGACATGCTCGCCCGGCTCAAAGCGCGCGGCATCACCATCGTGGTTTCTACGCCCTACATGGACGAAGCCGGTCTTTGCGACCGCGTAGCGCTCATGCAACAGGGCCGCGTACTTCAGGTGGACAGTCCGCAAGGCATCGTAGCCGGCTACGACAAACCGCTGTGGGCCGTGCAAGCGGCGCAGGTACCCCGTTTACTGGCCGACCTGCGCGCAGCGGATTGGTGCCATACGGCTTTCCCTTTCGGGGACTCCGTACACCTCGCTACCCGTGCCGACCAATCGAAAGCTGAAATACAACAGTATCTGACAGCATGCAAACACACGGATGTAACGGTGGCGCCGGTGCAGGCCGGGATAGAGGATTGCTTTATGGAATTGGGGAGTGGGGGCGAGCAGAGAGCATAGGGGCAAAAGGTAAATGAGCAAATTGGCAAATGAGCAAATTGGCAAAACCCGCCTACGCCAAGGCTTCGGCGGATAAGACACACACACATGGAAAAAGTCATTACAGCGGAACTACTTACCAAGCGCTTTGGGAGCTTCACGGCCGTGAACGAGATTTCCTTTGAAGTGGAGCAGGGGGAAATTTTTGGATTTCTCGGAGCGAACGGAGCGGGCAAAACCACAGCCATTCGCATGCTCATCGGGCTGAGCAGGCCCAGCGGCGGGCGCGCTATCGTAGCCGGGTTCGACGTGGCGCGACAGCCGGAGCAGGTGAAACGCCGCATCGGCTACATGAGCCAGCGCTTTACGCTGTACGAAGACCTCAGCATCCGGGAAAACATACAACTCTACGGAGGCATTTACGGGCTTACGAATCGCGACATCCGCAGCAAATCCGACCGGCTCATAGGCGAACTCCAGTTAGAAGCATCGGCCAATGCGCTCGTGAAGTCGTTGCCCTTAGGCTGGAAACAAAAGCTGGCCTTTTCAGTGGCCATGCTCCACGATCCGGCCATCGTTTTTTTGGATGAACCGACCGGTGGGGTGGACCCGCTCACGCGGCGGCAGTTTTGGGAGATGATCTATGCGGCAGCCGAGCGGGGCACGACCGTATTTGTAACCACGCACTACATGGATGAAGCAGAATACTGTCACCGGGTATCCATGATGACGGAGGGCCGCATCGCCGCATTGGATACGCCCCGGAAACTGCGCGAACAGTACAACGCGGCTGACATGGGAGCGGTTTTTCTGAAGATTGCGAGGGAATGAGTTGTGGGTTGTGAGTTGTCTGCGGGCTCACAACTCACAACTCACAACGAACAGAAATCACAAGAAATGAAACCATTCTTCATATTTCTCTGGAAGGAAGCGCTGCATATTATTCGCGACAAGCGCACCCTGCTCATCCTGCTGGGCATGCCCGTTGTGCAGGTGCTGTTGTTCGGATTTGCCATTACCAATGAAATCAACAATGCCCGCATTGCGATACTCGACCCGGCACAGGATGAAATGACGCAGCGACTCACGCAGCGCCTGCTCTCCAGCGGGTATTTCCAATTGGCGGCGCGAGCCGATCGGGAAGAAGACATCCTGCGCAGTTTCCGGCGAGGGGAGATCAAAATGGCCGTGCTGTTTTCGCCCAACTTCGCCGAACGATTTCACCACAACCGCCCGGCCCAAATTCAGCTCCTCGCCGATGCCTCCGATCCGAACACCGCCACCACCCTCGTCAACTACGCCTCCGCTATCATTCGCGATTTCCAGCAGGAAAGTCTTGATGACGGCGCGCTTCCTTTGCAGGTCGTTGCCGAAACCCGCATGATGTACAACCCTGAAATGAAAGGCGTTTTCCTCTTTGTGCCGGGCATCGTCACCATATTGGTCATGCTCATTTCTGCCATGATGACCTCGCTGGCCATTACCCGCGAAAAGGAAAACGGCACCATGGAGGTGCTGCTCGTGTCGCCGCTGCCTCCGGCGCTGATCGTGCTGGGCAAGGTGGTTCCGTACATTGTATTGTCGGGGATTATCACGGCCATTATTCTTACGATGGGCGTATTTGTATTTGATGTGCCGGTGCGGGGCAGCCTGTGGTTGCTGGCCGGCGAGTCGCTGCTGTTTGTACTCACAGCGCTGGCGCTGGGTATCTTTTTCTCCACCCTCACCAACAGTCAGATGGTGGCCATGATGATGTCCATGTTGGGGTTGATGCTGCCCACTATATTGCTGTCGGGATTTATTTTTCCAATAGAATCCATGCCGCGACCCTTGCAGATTGTGAGCAATGCGATTCCGGCGAAGTGGTTTCTCATCATCATTCGCGGGGTGATGCTGAAGGCCAATACCCTGGCTGAAGTGTGGCGCGAAACGGCGGTGCTGGCCGGAATGGCCCTGTTGTTTATCGGACTGAGTGTGAGGAATTTCAAAATCAGATTAGACGGCTGATGAGAACAATTCTATTTCTGGTGCGCAAGGAATTCTTGCAGATTTTTCGGCACAAAGTGCTGGCGCGTATGATATTCATTATGCCCGTTGTGCAGTTGCTGATACTGGCCAATGCCGCCGATTTTGAGGTGAAAAACATCTCCCTGCACCTCATTGACCTCGATCAGTCTACCGCCTCCCGCGAACTGACCGGGCACTTTGAAGCGTCTCCGCATTTTCGCATCACGGGCGCATCGTTTTCCGCGAAAGCGGGCATGAACGACCTGCAAACCGGTCGGGCCGATCTTGTATTGCAAATTCCGCCCCGTATGGAATACGACCTGCGCCGCGAGGGCAAGGCGCAGGTGCAAGTGACGGTAAACGCCATCAACGGCGTGAAAGCCGGCGTGGCATCGGCCTATACTGGCGCTATTATACAGGGCTTTTCCAACGACCTGCGCGCGGAGTGGCTCGGCCTCAGCGGCCCCGAAGTGAAGCCGCCCATTGACATCACGTTCTCCAACTGGTTCAACCCCGGCTTAGATTATTCAGCTTTTATGGTGCCCGGTATTTTGGTATTGCTCGTGTCTTTGATCGGCATGTTTCTTAGTTCTATGAACATCGTAAAGGAAAAAGAAACCGGCACCATTGAGCAATTGAACGTGACGCCCATTCGCAAGTATCAGTTCATCATCGGCAAGTTGTTGCCGTTTTGGGTGTTGGCTATGGTGAGTCTGGCGCTCGGTTTGGGGGTAGGAAAGTTGGTGTTTGACATTCCGATGGTAGGCAGCCTCGGCCTGGTGTTTTTGTTTGCCGGAGCATACTTATTGGTGTTGCTCGGTTTCGGACTGCTGATTTCTACCATCACCGAAACGCAGCAACAGGCCATGTTTCTGGCCTGGTTTTTTCTGCTCGTTTTCATTTTACTCAGCGGCTTGTTCACGCCCATAGAGAGCATGCCCGTTTGGGCGCAAAAGATCACCTGGTTCAATCCGGTGGCTTATTTTGTGGAAGTAATTCGGTTGGTTTTGCTCAAGGGCAGCACCTTTGGCGATGTGCAGCGGCATTTCGCGGCGATATTGGGGGCGGCAGTGTTGGTCAACGGATTGGCCGGTTGGAACTACCGGAAGCGGAGTGGGTAGGGGAGCGGCATAAAAAAACCGCAAGGGCGCAAAGGCGGGATGGAGTAACTCCGGCACTTCACACTCTTGCGGTACATTGTTGTTATAAACAGCTTACGCGATGCCGATTAATTCCTTTCGCCGGCGCTGCGCTGATGCAGTTCTTTCATTTTGAGCCACAGCGTTTTGTTGTTCACGTCGGTGCGCATTTGTTTGATAGCGTCCACGGGGTTGTCCACCATCAGTTGCAGTTCAGGGAATGCGCTGAGGTCGGAACCCACCGATTCCAGATGCGCTTTTACTTTGCTCATCTCCGTTTCAAAAATAGCGCGGTTCTCGTCTAACCAACGTTCAAAGTCGGAGTCGGAGAAGTGTTGCGGCGCTGTAGTTTCCACTTTAGCGGCTGCTGTCGGCTGCTGCGTTGTGGCGGTAGCAGGCAATTGAGCCATGTTCGTGCCTTCCTGACGGTTGAGGTGAGCGATGACTTCGTTGAGCGTTTGGGTGAGTTGGTCAATCTGTTCTTGCTGTGCGATAACCTGATCGGCCAGGTTGTTGGCATTGAGGCCGATGGCTACATTGACATAGCCGCCGAGATCGCTGAGATTTTCACTCCAGGCCATACCGACTACTTTGCGATAATCTGTTGCTTTCATATTCTTCGGGCTGACCGCGACGCCGTAGCCGTCGTTGTTGCCGGAAGGAAGAATGTAGTCGCCGATATTGGCTCTGCCGATGACGCGCACCGGCACCTGGCCCATGAATGCTACTTTCTCGTAGTTTTCCGGGTTGTTTTTCGGCTGATTGCCCAATACAACCGGATTCATAGAAACGACCATAAAATGATCGGCAGCGGCCGTGTTGCGGCTGATTTTGCCGCCTCTTACGCCCACGATTTCGCCGAAGTGGAGTTTATCCGCGAGGTTGGCGCGTTCCAGCCACTCGGCGTAGTCGGCCCCGCCCGATTCGTAAGCAACGCCTGCCCGGGCAATCATTTCCGCGTTGAAAGCGGCCAACTCGATCCCCAGTGTAATAGCCTGTGCTGCCAGTGCGCCGGCTTCGCAGAGGTCCAATTGAGTACCTGTACATATTGCTTCGGCGCTGATAAATCCTATTTGCAGGCCGATAAAAAGATTGCCCCAGATGTACTCGAAGCTGTTGAGTACCTCGCTGGTGGTAAGCCCTTCTACGCGGCCCTGAATACCTCCGTTGTCGGCAAAGGTGATGAAATTGGTGCTGTTGTTTCTGCCGGTGTTGATGCTCACCCAGATGCCCTGGTTGCTGCCTTGTACCACGAGGGGGTAAGGAGCGGAGCTGCCTTCCCCGCCACTGATGGCATTGTTGCCGTCCACTACCAATTTGGTTTTGACGTTGGCACTGGAGAGGACATCCAGCGTGTTGGTGGAGGTGTTTCCGCCCACGATAACGTTTCCGCCCACAGAACTGTTTCCGCCTACGGTACTGTTTGCGCCCACGGTGCTGTTTCCACCCACAGAGCTGTTTCCACCCACGGTACTGTTCCCAATCACGGAACTGCTTTCGCCTACGTTGAGGTTTTTTTCAATGCCTACACCGCCTTCTACCACGAGTGCGCCGTTGTCTTTGGTGGTGGATTGTGTGGTGTTGGTTACCGTGAGTACGCCTCCTACGGCGAGGGTGCCGCCCAGCGAAGTATTACCGCCTACATTAAGATTTTTTTCAATACCTACGCCACCTTCCACGATGACGGCGCCGTTGTCTTTCGTCGTTGACTCGGTCGTGTTGTTAAAACGGGCGATGCCGCCTACGGTGAGGTCATTGTCTATATTGGCGTTGTTGTCCACGTCTAAGTTGCGATCAACATTGACGTCGCGACCTACATTGACATCGCGGCCTACGTTCACATCTATGCCCACATTCAGGCTGTTGGCTATATTAATATCTCCGGCAGCCGTGATGCGCATGCGCTCAATATTGGTGGTTTTGAACACCAAATCTTTGGCGTCTATGGTGCCGAGGAAGTGCGGGCCGGGAAAAGTGAAGTCATTGCCGTTCACCTTCCAAAACGCGGCGGTTTTTTCTGTTCCATCATCATTTTGACCGTTCGTCAGGTCACGGGCGGTTCCTGCATGAAAAGCATAGGGTACGGCCATGAGCTGACTAGCGTTGATGGTGGTGAAATTATCGCCGCCGTTTTCGTCTAATGCTAATTCCATCCAGATATTCATGGTGCTCCAGGGCACTTTCGCGAAGTCGCCGTCGGTCACTTCGCCTTTGCCTACTACGAGGCTGAAAAGGCCGAGATCGGTGGTGCGAATCTGGTGTCTTTCGACATAAGCGCCCTTCCCGCCGGATTCGCCGTCGAAGAGGGTGATTTGAAGGCTGATGGTCTTATCGGCCAGGATATGGCCTTTTGCATCGCGGGCCACGGCCTGGTAATTGATACCGACGGGCGCCTGTTGGGCCATTGCGCATACTGCGAAGAGCAGAAACAGCATGCCGAGTAAACTTTTGAATTTCATGGTAAATGAGTTTTTGAATGAAAAAGATTATTGAATTTTAACAACCTTGAAAGTCTGCGCCTGTTTGGCAGTGCCGGCAATGCGCAGCCAGTACGTTCCGGCCGGCAGGGCGCTCATGTCCCATTCGAGCGATGCCGTACCCGTTTCAATGCGCCCGCTCTGTACCCGTCGGCCACCGAGGTCGAACAACTCCAAAGAGGAAGATTCCTGCGTCCAGGCATCCGGCATGCGAACAGTGAGTACGGCGCTTACCGGGTTGGGGGCGATACGAATGCGCTCCAAGCCGTCGCTCGCGGCAACGACCGGCGGATGTGCGGTCTCGATGCGCAAGATTTCAGGCTGCTGAAAGCCCTCGGTCAGCAGTTCTCCATTGGTGCGCTGTAGCGTGGCGACGGCGGGTTCTCCAAGTGTCCAGTTCAACCGGACATTGGCGGTTTGGCCCTCGCCGCCCGCAGCAGCTACCACGGATCGGTTTTGCGCTGATGCGCTTATACCCGCGAAGAGTAAGGCTATCAGCAGGAGAGAAATGGATTTCATATTACTTCTGTTTTGGTGAAAAAAGCAAAGCAGCTATAGCCGCCTTCATTTGAAAGGCGGAATACAATTCAATTTTGCACAGAAAATAATGCCACGCTCCGACGCAGATAGCCAAAAAGGAGGAGCTGATGATTCAAAAGAGGCCCCCCGTAATAGCCACAAAAGCACAAAAAATATTTTGGTATATGCCGGTGCGGAACATCGTTTATGATAGGGGGGAATGGCACTACACAAGTGCAATTTTCATAAACATGAGCCAAAGTTAATATATCTTTCGATATTTGAAAAAAATGGACACAAAAAAGCCCCATCGCTGTGCGATGAGGCTTCGGCGGGTGGTCCCTGCAGGGCTCGAACCTGCGACCCGCTGATTATGAGTCAGCTGCTCTAACCAACTGAGCTAAGGGACCGGCTTCATTTTGGTAGTCCCGCTAGGAATCGAACCTAGATCTTGGGTTCCGGAAACCCACATACTATCCGTTGTACTACGGGACCCTTTTTAATTCGGAACGCAAAGATAGCGCGTCTGTTTGTTTCCGGCAACAAAAAAATAAGAGCCGGGGTTCCTTTTGCGGAAATGGCGAAGCATAGGCCGTTTTATCCGCTTCTCAGTTGCGCTACGCCCCGGTACACGATGGCTTCCACTGTCTTGAACAACCATTTGGGTTTCTGCGGCCGCCATACAATATTGTTGTAAGCCTCCCCGAAATGGACAAAAAATTGCAGACGTGTATCTTCCATTTCTTCGGTCACATGCCGGAGGGTGTTGATGAAACAAATCCATCCGCCTTCTTCGAGCGCTTCCTCCTGCCATTCTTCGTAGTAGCAATCGTCGGAGCCGTGGAAGTTGAGTACATTTTCACAAATCAGGATAAACTTGTGAATGCCTTCGGGCAGCATATAGTCTATCACTTTTCGCTTGAGGTACATGATGTCGTTGTGCAGGCAGTCGTTCCATTCGCCGATCAGTTCCAGAATGGCATATCCTTCGAGATAATCGGCGTACAACACCTTTATATATAAGGTAGAAGATCCAAACGCATCCCACTCAGGGTGGACGTAATAGTTGTACACCGCGTGGCTATAGTTGTTGCGGTCTTTTTCCAGCCGGTGAAAAGGCGATCGCTCGTCTTCTTCGGCAATATAGGCTTGCTGCCAGCGGTCGTGAGGAGTTATATCGTGCATGTTGTGATTATCCGCCAAATTACAAATGAAGCGCTCAAATGTTGCCGCTCATCGCGAAAATTATTCCGACCACTGCCCCGACAATCGAAAGAACGATCGAGTAGCCGATAAATCCAAAAAAAATGATGAGCAGCGTTTTGAGAAAAGCAGGAACCCATCGCTGCGCAAAAAGACTGCGCAACCCTACGGTGTAGTAGGCAACAGAAACGCTGAAACCAAACAAAAGAGACAAGGAAAAGCGGTCTGTTGCTAACAATATAAGGGGGTTCAGCAGCGCCCCGATGAGGGCCGCCTGAGCGGAAAAATAAGCATTGGCTACCAGGTGTTCGGCAAAGTTGAGGTCGCGTCGTCGGAAAAGTAAGCGGGAAAAGATGGCATACATAGGAACGAGGATCATTCCGAAAACCTGTGCGTAGTTTTTTACAATATTACCCCATTTTTCCTGAAAAATGCGCTGTCTCTCTGTATAATCTTGGCTAAACGCTTCGGTCATCTCGGCGGCTTGTTGTTCATACAATCCGAACCCGAAATACACCAAAAAACTTATTGTAATCCAGATGAGCAGATATCTTACAGGCGAAGTATATTTCATGGTACTGCCGCCGATGTAATCGCGTATTACTTTTCCCGGGTTGCGGAACAACATAGAAGCGGTGTACCAAAGCCCGCGATCTACATTCGTAATTTGGCTGAAAAGGTCAGTGAACAATTGCCGGACCGTCAATCTCTTCCGGATTACTTTTTGCCCGCATTGGCTACAATACGCCCCTGAGAGCATTTCGATAGCGCAATAGCGCAAGCGGCAGAGAGAAAGCATTGGCTACAATACGCCCCTGAGAGCAGCGCTTCACAAGTTTTGCAGGATGGTGGGGTATCGGCGTGCTCCATTGGAAATGTTTTTACTTGCGTCAAAAATATAGAAATTTGCCAAATGATAAAAATCGCCGTCACCGGTCCCGAGTCATCGGGAAAGACCACGCTTACCCGGCAGTTGTCCGCGTACTTCGGCGCACCCTGCGTGCCCGAGTATGCCCGCATTTACCTGGCGTTGTTGGGGCGTCCGTATGCCAAAAGCGATCTGATCGCCATCGCACGCGGGCAAGCGCGATGGGAAGACACACTCGCGGCCCTGCATCCCCCCCTGCTGATATGCGACACCGACATGCTGATGATCAAGGTGTGGTCGGCGTTCAAATACGGGGATTGCGATCCCACCCTCACGGATATTTTGGCACAGCAGCGCTACGATCTCCACCTGCTGTGCCGCCCCGATATGCCTTGGGCATACGACCCTCTGCGCGAACACCCGCAGCAGAGAGAAGAGCTCTACCATATATACAAGGAGGAGTTGCAGGGTGCAGGCGTGCTCTTCATGGAAGTGGCCGGCGATGAACAGCAGCGGTTGCACGTCGCAGCGGCTTTTGTGCGAGAACTTATGGGAAGGAAGTTTTGAACCGGTTTGCAGCCGCATGCTGTTGACATACAAGCGCAATTGCCCTGTGTGCAATTGACAGGGGAAGCGCAATTATCAAATAAATTGTACCTTTACAGCTTGTTTATTGTAAAACGTACACTTAGTAAGGCGCCTCGGCGCTGTCATCCAAATTGAACAACCAATGCGCAACGTTGACCATAGAAGCACTAAGGTCGTGGCTACCGTAGGTCCGGCTTCCAGTTCCTTTGATAAGCTTGTTGAACTCGTACATGCCGGCGTGGATGTATTTCGGCTCAATTTCTCACACGGGAACCACAGCGACCATTTAACAACAATCAATTACATCTGCGACATCAATGAAAAACTCGGTACGCACATTGGCATTCTGGCCGATTTGCAGGGGCCGAAGCTGCGGGTCGGCGAGATTGAAAACAACTCTCTGATGTTAGACGAGGGTGATGTGGTCACGTTTGTCAACAAACCCTGTGTGGGCAACATAGAGCGGATCTACATGAGCTACCAGCAGTTTCCGCAGGATGTCAACGTAGGCGAAACGGTATTGGTGGACGACGGGAAACTCGTTTTTGAAGTGGTGGAAACCAATAAAAATGATCTCGTACGGCTTAAGGTATTGCATGGGGGAGAACTCAAATCGAAGAAAGGCGTAAACCTTCCCAATACCAAGGTGTCGCTGCCCGCGCTCACCGAAAAAGACATCGCCGATCTGGACTTCATCCTCACGCAACCGGTCAATTGGATCGCATTGTCCTTCGTGCGCTCTCCCAAAGACCTCAAAGACCTCCAATCGCGCATTGATGCCAAGAACCACCCGGCCAAAATCATTGCTAAAATAGAGAAACCCGAAGCCATAGAGCACATAGACAAAATCATCAAGCACTCCAACGGGATCATGATTGCCCGCGGCGACCTCGGTATCGAAATGCCCATAGAGCGCCTGCCGGTTATTCAAAAAATGATCATCGAAAAGTGCATTCAGCGTGCCCGCCCGGTGATTGTAGCTACCCAGATGATGGAGAGCATGATGAAAGACCCCAGCCCCACCCGCGCCGAAGCCACCGATGTGGCCAATGCGGTACTCGACGGGGCTGATGCGGTGATGCTTAGCGGCGAAACGGCTTCCGGCAAATTCCCCGTGCGGGTGGTGGAGTACATGAACCGCATCATCCGGGAAGCGGAAAAACACGATATGCCGCAACGCAAACGCCCGGTGCCGCACGTCAAAAAGCGCACGTTCTTATCGGATGTAATCTGTTACAATGCAGCCCGTTCTGCCGAAGAAGTAGATGCCACGGCGATTGTAGGGATGACTAGCTCAGGCTACACGGCCTTCATGGTGTCCAGCTATCGTCCCAACAAGCAGATATTCATCTTTTCCAATCTCACACACATGCTGGCCACCCTCAATTTGGTGTGGGGCGTGCGCTGTTTCTACTATGATCGCTTCACGACGACGGATGAAACCTTTCAGGATGTAAATGAGATATTGAAGAAAGCAGGAAAGTTAAACCCGGGAGATATTGTCATAAATACGGGAAGCATGCCGATCCATAAACGCCTGCGTACGAACATGATGAAGATATCTGTGGTAGAATAGTATAAAAAATGTAATATTATTTTTTTGTCACACCTATTGAGGGGTTATTTAACGAATCATCATTTTTAAGTCATTATTTTATCATTTTTATATTTATGAGTATTTTTTTGTTGTATTTCAATATTTTTTTGAGAATTTGGATTGTTTAAAAGTGTCACAAATTGTGATTTTTTTATTTTTGAAAATTTGAAGTGCTTACATCTGTGCATACTTTTGTGCTTCCAATACGATGATTTCCTCCCTTACTAAAAAACAACAATACTATTAAGATTACTCCGATGCGGGTCTGGTAATTCCGGGGCTTCACAGGGGGAAACAAAAACGAACACTTTTCTTTGCTTGCCAAGCAAAAGTGACCGGGAAAGGTCTATTCCCAGGTCTCTGAAACGGGCATTTCACGCAATGGAAAAGTCAAAAAAGACAGCTTGAAGCGTACTGCTCCAGGTCTGTCATTTTTATGCAAAACAACGAACACACACTTTTACACAACACTAAAGATCATGAGGGAAATTTACCCTACGGCTTCAACCAAACGGAACAGTACCCAACATCCAATCCGAAAAGCCGAAAAGATCATTTACCCGGAGAAACCCACCATACACCGGGCGTTTCGCATTTTTTTCCTAAAAAACTATCGTATGAAATCGTTTTCGACTCCATCCCTGACGGACGGGTATCAACTACCCGTGCCCGCTATTTCTCTGTTTGAGAAACCTGCAGCAAGTCTGGTTAACTCTTTGATTTCCTGCCTGTTAATTGCATTGATGATTGCGACGGCCGGCCCGCTCATGGCTCAATCCCCCGCAATTGCAGGGGCAATCGAAAATGAAGCGGCCCTGGAGCCATGCTCCGATTTGCAAATTGCGCGGGTAACCTGGGCGCCGGAGTCTCAATGCGAGGCATCAGATGGTAAGATATATGTTCAAATAGAAGATTCTGCCCCGACCGGGTCGGAATATGCTGTGAGTTATGGATATGGCGATAAAGGCGCAACAAAAACGGTGAGCGGGCTTCGTCCGGTGGACGGGGTGCTCGAACTGAGCGGCCTGAAGCCCGGCGCATATCGCAACATTCGCGTAATGAGAGTCGGCGGCGTGTGTCGAAGTGCGCCGTATAACAATGAAAATGCAATCGTTCATCATGCATGCAGCACCACGACTTCCGGTCTGTTGTCAACGACTTGCGGTACCGGTACCATCAGCCATACCAATTGCCTCGGCGCCTCGGTGAGCATCAACAGAGCCAATATTTCCCCCAATACACACATTTTCACAGCCAACAGCTACATCGGATGTATTGCGTATGTGAACAACAGTTGCAATGTGCAGACCTCTGTTCCCGTGTTGTGCCTGGATTACAACAAGGCCGCTCCTACTCCCGGCAACGGGCATGCTTACGGTACGGTTACTTTTACCCGTGTAGTAGGCAACGCGAGCACCACCTATTCCAACCTGATAGCAGAAAGAATGAACTGGGCGATATGCAACGGCGCATCGCTCGGTTATAACGATGCTGAAATCAACGCGGCGATATGGGGTATAAACGGCACGGTTACCTCCTGCAACGGCCTATGCAATGCCGCCAAAGAGGCCGTTACGAGCAGCAACCTCACGGGGGTCGGCGCTCAAATGGTTTTTTATATCCCCAGCAATAGCAACATTCAGCCATTTATAGAATTCACTTGTAAAACCGCTACGAACACCCTGCCTGTTCCTCCGAACAGTTTTGCTTTCAATTGCGACGACGGGGTGATCGTGAATGAATACGGCTCCGGCGCAAACTGCGCTTCCACCCCCGATGCCAGTGTGTCCATTCCCAGCCCTGCCAACGTCTATCAGGTTGTGGTGGAAGTGGTATATAAAGGTACCAACCCCGGCAGCACCATCGTGGTGACGGCCGGCGGCCAAAACTATTCACTCAACAAAGTAACCGTTTCGGGCACCAGTTCCAACGTACATGTTTACCGGGGCCTGCTCACGGGCAACCCCTCCTCTGTGACCCACAACAGCGCTACCGGAAGTTGCGGCAGCGGCGCGGGTTTGCAGTCTGTTGTCGTTTATGCGTTTCGCAATACTACCATTAAGCAGGCTTCCACGGTACAGTTTACCGGCTTGAGCGGCTACTGTGATTTGCAGTCGTTTGTTCTGCCGATTCCCACCTACAGCGGGCCGCGCAACGTAACGGTGAGCCTGCCCATTTCAGAGCTTACTACCGACAACCGCTTCCTGACCATCATCGCTACCGCCGGGGCCGTAACGGCCTCCACTACTATATATGGTCCGAGCGGCACCTGTTGTCTTGCCATTCCTACGATCACACTGAATAATGTGCCGGGCAATGTGAGCTCCGTCACCATACAAATAGACACCCGCAGTACATCCAATCCCGGCGGCGGCGCTTCGGGCTGCGGCCAATCCTGGGTGATTGCCGGCCTGGCGCACATAGATGTGCAATGCCCCTGCCTCATCACGGTCAGTACCCAACCACAGGGCGCCACCATTTGCAGCGGAGGCACGCGTACGCTGACGGCGGCGGCCACGGCTACATCCGGTACGCCTGCTTATCAATGGCAGAGCAGCCCCAACGGCTCAACCTGGACCAACATCAGCGGCGCAACCAATGCGAGCTACACTACGCCTGCGCTTTCCACCACTACACACTACCGGGTAGTGGTGAGCGCTCCGGGTTGCTCCAGCGTAAACTCCAATGCGGCCGTCGTCACCATTAATAACGTGACGGCCGGCGCCGTCGGCGCCGATCAAACAATATGTACCGGCGGAAACCCTGCCACCCTCACAACAACTACAGCCGCTACCGGCTCCGGTACCTTGTCGTATCAATGGCAGCGCAGTACGACCAACTGCTCCACCGGATTTTCCAATATAAGCGGAGCAACTTCCGCTACTTATACTCCGCCGGCCGGGTTGTCCCAAACCACCCATTACCGAAGAATAGTGACCTCCACCTTAAACGGTGTAGCGTGTACGGCCACCAGCAACTGTGTGACCGTCACGGTTGTGCCGGGGCCTTCTATTTCGGTGCATCCGGTGGGGCAGTCTTTTTGCGAAAGCGGTTCTCACACCATGAGTGTGACTGCTTCCGGGGGCGTTCCGCCGCTGACCTATCAATGGCAGTCCAGCTCCAACGGCACGACCTGGTCAAATATCCTGTCGGGTACCGGATCGAGCTATACGGCTTCCGGTGTAACGGCCACTACCTACTACCGGGTTTTGGTCGGTTCGGGTGCTGCGGGTTGTTCTTCGGTAACCTCCAATACGGCGACCGTTACCATCAACAGCAAGCCGCTGGCCGTCATCACTTGCCAGGATGACCCCTTGCTCACCCGGACGGTTTCCAATAGCGCCCAAACTTGCAGCCCGATGACTTCTTACGGCTATTACTCCGGGAATTTGGTGGACAACTGGACCACTGAAAAACACTGGAACGTAAGCGGCGCTACCTTTTTGGAGTATGCCAACGGCACGGCACGGCTTCAGATGCAGGCTGTAAATAAGGCCAATTCCTCTTTGGTTTTCAACATTACCACCATCTTGCGCGGCCGTACCTACTCGCCCCCGGCCGGTAGTCCTAAAGAAAATACACAGTGCGTAGGCGACGTCAACAACTCCGACTGGTATTATTACACCGAAATTGAGGGCGTACTCGAAGGCGCCAATGCTTTGGCCGGCGGTGTTGTGACCTTTACGCGCATGGGGGAAGCCTTTCAGGTAGGAACCGGCGCCAACTTGAATGCCGCCACAGTATTCGGCGCATCGGGATGGTTGAATACAGTTGTGAAAAAACAGCCCGATTCGGGCACGCTTTTTACAGCCAACCCTACTCATGGAGACTTCAACGTCAATTTGTCCGGCGCCACTCTGCCCAACGTTTCGGCAGCGTGTCTGAGCATTTGTGTGGGGGAATCCGTTACGCTTACCGCAAACGGATTGGCGGGCAAAAGCCCTTATACCTATTTGTGGAGTACCGGCGCCACTTCTCAAAATATTACCGTATCGCCTACGGTGACGACCACTTATTCGCTTACGGTTACAGACGCCAACGGCTGTACGAATACGGATCAGGTGGTGGTACAAGTAAACAATGTCACTCCCGGAACGGTGGGATCTAACCAAACCATCTGCGTAGGTGGAGACCCTGCGGCCTTCACTGTAACACAAGCTGCTTCCGGCGGCGGAACCATCACCTATCAATGGCAGTCAAGTACGACGAATTGCAGTACCGGCTTTACCAATATTTCCGGTGCAACAAGCGCCACTTATGACGCTCCGGCCGGGCTGTCGCAAACGACCTACTACCGCCGCATTGCTACCGCAACGCTCAATGGAGTTGTTTGCTCCGCTAATAGCAATTGCATTACGGTAACGGTAGTGCCTGATCCGGGCATCAGTATCACCGTTCCCGGCGCAACAGTGTGCGTAGGCGCAACGGTGACGCTGACGGCTACGCCGAGCAACGGTACAGGTACCTGCACGATCCAATGGCAAAGCAGCACAACAGGCACGGGCGGCTGGACGAACATTTCCGGCCAAACCGGCACGACTTATAATGCTCCGACCGCCACGGCGGGTACGATGTACTACCGCGCGACTTACACCTGCACAGGCAGCGGCTGCGATGCAGCAACATCCAATACGGCTACGGTAGTGGTAACACCCGATCCGAGCATCAGCATTACGCCGACAAACAGCACCGTATGCGTAGGCGGTACCGCGACGCTGATGGCTACGCCGAATAACGGCACAGGAACGTGCACCATCCAATGGCAAAGCAGCACAACGGGCACAGGCGGCTGGACGAACATTTCCGGCCAAACCGGCACGACTTACAATGCTCCGACCATCGTAACGGGAACCAGATACTACCGCGCTACTTATACCTGTACGGGTAGCGGCTGCGATGCAGCGGCATCCAATGTGGCGACAGTGGTGGTAACACCCGACCCAACGATTACTATTACCCCCGATGATAACTTGGTGTGTGTAGGCGGCACAGTGATCCTGACGGCTACGCCGAGCAACGGCACAGGCGCCTGCACCATCCAATGGCAAAGCGGCGCTTCTGAAACCGGCCCTTGGACGAATATTTCCGGCCAGACCGGTACGACATACAATGCTCCGACTACCACAACGGGAACGAGATACTACCGCGCTACTTATACCTGCACGGGCAGCGGCTGCGATGCAGCGGCATCCAACGTGGCAACTGTATTGGTAAGCCCCGACCCGACGATCGGTATCACGCCGGCTAATAGCACAGTATGCGTAGGCGGTACAGTGACGCTCACCGCTACACCGTCGAACGGCAAAGGTATTTGTACCATCCAATGGCAAAGCGGAACCTCTGCAAGCGGTCCCTGGACGAACATTTCCGGTCAGACGGCTATAACTTATAGCGCTCCGACGACGACCGCCGGAACGATGTACTATCGCGCCACATACACCTGCACCGGCAACGGCTGCGATGCGGCAGCATCCACCGTGGCCACGGTAGTGGTGACGCCCGATCCGAGCATCAGCATCACCCCCGACAACAGCACGGTATGTGTAGGCGGTACGGTGACCCTGACGGCTACGCCGAGTAACGGCACAGGTACCTGCACGATCCAATGGCAGAGCGGAACTTCTGCGAGCGGCCCCTGGACGAACATTTCCGGCCAAACCGGTACGACGTATAATGCTCCGACCGCCACGGCGGGTACGAGCTACTACCGCGCTACTTACACTTGCACAGGCAGCGGTTGCGATCCGGCTGCGTCTAATACGGCTACAGTGGTGGTGACGCCCGATCCGAGCATCAGCATCACCCCTGACAACAGTACAGTATGCGTAGGCGGCACAGTTGTGTTGACGGCTACGCCGAACAACGGCACGGGTACCTGTACCATACAATGGCAAAGCAGCACAACAGGCACGGGCGGCTGGACGAACATTTCCGGCCAGACCGGCACGACTTATAATGCTCCCACTGTCACGGCGGGTACGATGTACTACCGCACTACTTACACCTGCACGGGCAGCGGTTGCGATGCGGCAACGTCCAACGTGGCCACGGTGACGGTGAATCCCGATCCTACGATCACCGTTACGCCTTCTAACCCTGTTGTGTGCGTGGGCGGAAGTGCCGTGCTCATGGCAAACGTGTCCGGCGGTTTGGGTACCTGCACCATTCAATGGCAGTTAAGCCCCACCGGCACAGGCGGCTGGATTACAATCAGCGGCGCCACGGGTACGACTTACCCTGCGCTCACGGATGTGGCGGGCACGATGTACTATCGCGCCATTTATACCTGCACCGGCAACAACTGCGATGCAGCTACCTCCAACGTAGCCGAAGTAACCGTAATACCCGATCCTTCTATCAGCATCACGCCCTCCTCTGCAACGGCCTGTGTGGGCGGTACTGTAATGCTGACGGCTACGCCGAGCAACGGTACGGGCGCCTGTACCATCCAATGGCAATCGAGCGCTACGGGCACCGGCGGCTGGGCCGATATTTCCGGCGCAACCGGTACGACTTATAGCGCTCCCACTGCCGTGTCGGGCACCCGTTACTACCGCGCAGTTTATACCTGCACCGGAAGCGGCTGCGGCACGGCTACTTCCAATACCGCATTGGTAGTGATTATTGTAGATCCTTCCATCAGCATCAACCCGCCGGCCAATACCGTTTGTGTGGGCGGAAGCCTGACGATGCTCGCCACCGTTAACGGCGGCGCCGGAACCTGCTCCATACAGTGGCAATCTGCTGCCGCTCCGGGCGGTCCCTGGACAGACATTGCCGGCGCAGATGCGTTGATTTACAACCCCGATGTTTCGGCAGAAGGGCTTACTTATTACCGTGCCACCTACACCTGCACCGGTAGCGGTTGCGATCCGGCAGCATCCAATGTGGCGTCCGTTTTGGTTACCCCCGGCCCGCAGGCCACCGTTACTCCTGCGAATCTGTCGGTGTGCGTGGGCGCCAATGCAGTGCTTTCCGCGATGTTTAGCGGCGGCGCAGGTACTTGCTCCATCCAATGGCAAATAAGCGACAACAACTTAACGTGGGTGGACATTAACGGCGCCACAAGCGCTACTTACGGTCCTTCTACAGATATGGTGGGTATGAAATACTATCGGGTGTTATATACTTGCACCGGCGGCGGATGTACTGTAGCCACCTCCAATGTGGCGACTGTAACCGTTGTGCCCGATCCCACCATCAGCATCAATCCGGTTTCTACGACCGTATGTGTCGGAGGCATGGCGCCTCTGACGGCCAACACTGCCGGCGGCGCCGGAACCTGTACCATACAGTGGCAATCTTCTGCTAACGTCGGCGGCCCCTGGGCGAATATCCCCGGCGCTAACGGCGCTACCTACAATGCTGCAACGACCGCAGCGGGCACGACCTACTACCGTGCCACCTATACCTGCACGGGCAGCGGCTGCGATGCGGCTACCTCCAATACGGCGGCGGTGATTGTAGTGCCCGATCCCAATATTACCGTGGATCCGGTTGGAGCAGTATTCTGCATCAGCGGTTCTCACTCTATGAGCGTAACGGCTACGGGCGGCACGCCTTCGCTGACCTACCAGTGGCAATCCAGCCCCGATGGGACGACCTGGACGAATATCATCGGAGCCAATGCCGATACCTATACGACCCCGATCATCACCGTTACTACCCACTATCGCGTCATCGTGAGCGCAAGCGGTGAGGGTTGCGGTGCGGATACTTCTGCTCCGGCCATTGTTGTCATCAATCCGCCGGCAACGGCGAATGCCGGTCCTGACCAAACGATCTGTGCTACCGGTACGGCCACGATGGCCGGTATGATCGGCGGAGCGGCTACGAGCGGCACTTGGAGTACAAGCGGTACGGGTACGTTCAATAACCCCAACCAACCGAATGCTGTATATACGCCTTCAGCGGCAGACATCGCGGCGGGTTCTGTTATTTTGACATTGACTACCAACGATCCGGCCGGGCCTTGTCCTGCTGTATCGGATCAAATGATACTCACGATTGAGCCGGTCGGTTCGCTCGGCAATTTTGTGTGGGAAGACCTCAATCGAAACGGTTTGCAGGAGGGTAATGAGCCGGGCATTAACGGCGTGACGGTGAACCTCTATGCAGATGCCGATCAAAACGGCATGCCCGACGGGCCGGCCATCGCAACGACGACCACGGCAGGTGGCGGTTTTTACAACTTCCCTAATCTGTGCGCCGGCAATTACATCATCGAATTTGTGACGCCCGGCGGCGGATACCTCGCTACCACTCAACTGAACAACCTCAACAAAGACCCCAACGATTCTGATGCCAATCCGCTCACAGGCCGTACGGGTACCATTCCCCTGACGCCGGGAGAAAATGATCCGAGCAATGACGCGGGTTTTTACCGCACGGCCTCTTTGGGTGATTTTGTGTGGAACGATTACAACCGCGACGGACAACAGCAACCGAACGAACCGGGCATTGACGGCGTGACGGTGAATCTGTACGCCGACGCCGATCAGAACGGTACGCCCGACGGGCCGGCCATCGCAACGACGACCACGGCAGGCGGCGGTTTTTACAACTTCCCGAACCTGACCCCCGGCGGCTATATCGTAGAATTTGAAGGCCCGACAGGCTTCGATCCGACGCTTCAGAATGTTGGACCCGACGCTACCGACAGCGACGCGAATCCGACTACGGGCCGCACCGGTACGATCGTATTACAATCCAACGAAAACAACATCACCATAGACGCCGGCTACTATCAAGCGGCTTCTTTGGGTGATTATGTGTGGGAAGACCTCAACCGCAACGGTTTGCAGGATGGAAACGAACCGGGTATTGACGGCGTGACGGTAAATCTTTATACCGATGACGATCAGAACGGCATCCCCGACGGGCCGGCCATTGCCACCACAACTACCGCAAACGGCGGGTTTTACCTCTTTGACGATCTGAAACCGGGCAATTATGTCATTGGGTTTGAATCGCTGACCGGCTATTTCGGTACGATAAAATTGAACAACACCAACAAAGACGCGAACGACTCCGATGCCGATCCGATCACGGGCCTCACCGGCAGTATTCCGCTGGCATCCGGAGAAGACGATCTGAGCAATGACGCGGGTTTCTACCAATTGGCCGCTTTGGGCGACTATGTATGGGAAGACCTCAACAATGACGGCCAACAACAAGGCAACGAACCGGGTATTGACGGCGTGACGGTGAATCTGTACGCCGATGCGGATCAAAACGGCATCCCCGACGGGCCGGCCGTCGCTACCCAAACGACCATGAACGGCGGTTTTTACAACTTTACCGGACTGACGCCGGGCGGATACATCGTTGAGTTTGCAGCGCCGGATGCCACTTATAAGGCTTCTCCGCAAAATGTAGGCCCCGATGCTACCGACAGCGACGCCGACCCGCTAACAGGGCGCACTGCTACGGTGGTATTGCAATCGGGTGAAACCAACAACACCATTGATGCGGGCTTCTCGCGCTACGATTTGGCGCTGACCAAAGTGCTTGCTTCCACGACGCCCGGCCCGTTCCAGCAAGGCAGTACCGTAGCTTTCGATATTACGGTAACAAACGAAGGTAGCATTGCTGCAAACAATGTGGTCGTGACCGATCGCTTGCCGGTCGGCTTGACCATTACGGGCTTCGACGCATTAGGTTCCGGTACGATAGACAACGGCAACGCCACCTACACCATTCCGGCACTTGCGATCGGCGAAAGCCGCACTTTCCGCGTTATCACGCAGATTGCAGCCAACTTCCAGGGCTTCAGCCTCACGAACGTGGCTGAAATTACAACCGATGACGGCGACGATATTGACTCTACGCCCGACAACAATGTGCCGACGGAAGACGATCAGGATCAGGTAACCGTGCCGATCAATCAAACCGCTTCGGTGGACATTGAAAAAGCCACCAACGGCCAGGATGCGGATACTTATGCGGAAGCGGTAATTGTACTTATCCCGGATAACCCGGTGCCGACGATCACCTGGACTTACGTCGTCACCAATACAGGCACCCTGGATTTGACCAACCTTGTAGTCACCGACGACCGGGAAGGCGCGGTTTGCACGATTCCATTCCTGGCCTCGGGCGCTTCTACCACCTGTACGAAGGCGGCTCCTGCTATGCGCGGTGTGTATGCCAACCTTGGTACGGTAGTGGCGCAGCCTGTTGATAACAACGGCAATCCGCACGGCCCGACGGTGACCGATTCCGATCCGTCGAACTACGTCGGTATTTACATCAATGTGGACAAGCAAGCCGATAAAACGGAGATATGCGCCGGCGAAACGGTCACGTTTACCCTCACCGTGCGCATGTTGGGCGGCGGCCCCGGCCTGCAACTGCGCGACATCAGCGTGGTGGATGACAACCTGCCCGCAGGTACCATGCTCATGCCTTACGGCCAATATTGGACGGGCGGCGACCTGAACGGAAATGGATACATTGATTTTATTGACAATAACAACGATGGACAATCGGACGAAGAATTCGTCTGGACCTACTCTTTGGTTTACAACGGCACCACCACCAACACGGCGATGGATGAAGCCTCTGTATGGTTCAACGGTTTCGATACCGGCCTCATGCCGATGGGTATGGATCAGGTAACTGTGACGGTGAACCCGGATCGTTGTGCAAGATTGGGCGACTATGTGTGGCTCGATACCAACGGCAACGGCATTCAGGATGACGGCCCCACCGGCGTGAATAACGTCACGGTGAATCTGTTGGACGGCAACGGCAACTTTATTACTAATACGACAACCGACCCGACCGGTTTTTATGAATTTACCGGTCTGATTCCGGGCAGCTATATCGTTGAGTTTGTATTGCCGGCAGGCAGCGTATTCGCTCCGCAAAACCAAGGTGATGATGCGCTCGACAGCGATGCGGACCCTGTGACCGGCCGCTCGCATGTTATTACATTGGTCAATGAGCAAAGCGATCTCACGATTGACGCGGGTCTCTATCCGCCGATTGACATTGAGTTGAATAAGACTTTTGTGAGCGCAGTATTGCAGCCGAACGGTACTTACGACGTGACTTATACGATCACCGTAAACAATCTGGGCGGCCCGGATGACTATGACTTAACGGATCTGCCGGCCTTCGATGATGATATTACCATCAATAGCGCGTCCTTCACGAGCGATATTCCGACGGGCGGCGCTCTCGCCGGCTCCGGTCCCTGGACGCTCGCTGATGATCAGCCGATTGTCGCTTTTGCTACACACACCTATACCTTGTTGGTGAATGTGAGCATGAATACGAACGATGGTATCGGCGATGATTTATACACCGCTTGCAGCAGTACGAACGGTACGCCCCAACCGGGTGAGGGCCTATTCAACCGCGCAAGCGTAGATACGAACAATGACGGCATTCCCGAAGACAGCGCAGACGCTTGCGGCGACTTGCCGAATATCGTTTTGGAAAAAACTTTCGCATCGGCTACGGTACAGCCCGACGGTTCTTATAATGTGACTTACAACATCAACGTGACGAACAACGGCGGTGCAGCGGGCATATACACGCTGACAGACACGCCCGGTTTTGAGGATGATGTGACGATCAACGGCGGCAGTTACAGCGGCGGTTTGGTGTGCTGCGGGGCGTTCATTAACAACTTCACAGGCAACCCGGGAACGTTGACGTTGGTTACCAACTCTCCGCTGGGAGCAGGCTTGACGGATGTATTCAGCGTCACCTTCAACGTAACGCTCGACCTGACAGGCACGGTGAACGACGGCGGCGACGACGTTTATACAGCTTGCGGCACAGGCGGCCCGAACGGCAACGGCCAACCGGGTCAGGGTCTGTACAACTTGGCGCAGATAGACACCAACAACGACGGCACGCCGGATGTAAGCGATGACGCTTGCGGCGACTTGCCGAACGTGATCTTGGATAAGACCTTCGTAGGCGCCACGGTACAACCGAACGGCTCGTACAATGTGGTTTACACCATCGCAGTGACGAACAACGGCGGCGCGACGGGTACTTACAGTCTGACGGACACGCCGGGCTTCGACGATGACGTGACGATCAACAGCGGCAGCTACGCCGGACAGGCAGCAGGCGCGTTGAACACCACGGGCAGCACGACGCTTGCGACCAACGCGAGCATCAACGCCGGTGCGACGCATACTTACACACTGACGTTCAACGTAACGCTCGACCTTACGGGCACGCTCAACGACGGCGGCGACGACGTTTATACAGCTTGCGGCACAGGCGGCCCGAACGGCAACGGCACGCCGGGTCAGGGCTTGTACAACTTAGCAGAACTTGACACCAACAACGACGGCCAGCCGGATGTGAGCGATGACGCTTGCGGCGACCTGCCGAACGTGATATTGGATAAGACCTTCGTATCAGCTACTCCGTTGCCGAACGGCACTTACAACGTGGTCTATACCATCGCGGTGACGAACAACGGCGGCGCGACGGGTACTTACAGCCTGACGGACACGCCGGGCTTCGACGATGATGTAACAATTAACAGCGGCAACTACGCGGGTGAAGCAGCGGGAACGCTGAACACTACAGGCACTACGACGTTGACGACGAACAACTCAATTGCGGCGGGTACAACGGAGACTTTCACACTGACCTACAATGTTACGCTCGGTTTGGACGCAAATAGTACGGACGGTGGCGATAATGTCTATACGCCTTGCAGTGTAGGTGGTCCGAACAACAACGGCCAACCGGGTCAGGGTATGTATAACCTGGCGGAGATAGATATTACAGGAGACGGTCAGCCGGATCGCAGCGACGATGCCTGCGGTGATCTGCCGTTGTACGACCTTGCTTTGACGAAGGATTTGGCAAATACCGGTCCGTTTATGCAAAACAGCCAGGTAGTTTACACCATCACCGTAACCAATGAAGGCGGTATTGATGCCACTAATATCGTAGTAACCGATCGCCCGCAAACCGGCCTTGTTCTGACAGGAATGAACCCAATGGCGGGTGTTACGAACAATAACGACAACACATTCACGATAGCCAATCTGGCACAAGGCGCGAGCATCAGCTTTGAGGTGATTTACACCATAAGTGCGACCTTCCAGGGTACGAGCCTGACGAATATAGCGGAAATCACACAAGATGATCCGTTCGACGATGTGGACTCCACACCTGACAACGACGTTCCGACGGAAGACGATCAGGACGAAGTAACCGTACCGGTGCAGCAGACCTATGACCTTGCCTTGAGCAAGACTTTGTCAAGCGCCGGACCGTTCACGCAGGGCAGCTCGGTGACGTACACCATCACGGTGACCAACGAAGGCAGTCTGAACGCATCTAACATAGAAGTAACGGATCGCCCGGAAACAGGAC
Organism: Saprospiraceae bacterium; assembly: GCA_019638385.1. Taxonomy (GTDB): domain Bacteria; phylum Bacteroidota; class Bacteroidia; order Chitinophagales; family Saprospiraceae; genus UBA2329. Next base: position 49,370 of record JAHBTW010000004.1, read on the forward strand.
TGAGCTATGTGAGCAGCAACCTGCCTGCCGGTGTGACGTACAACGGCAACGATCAGTTCACGGTAGCGAGCTTAGCACAAGGTGCGAGCATCAGCTTTACGGTAACGTACCAGATCGGCGCAACCTTCCAGGGCACGAGCCTGACGAACGTGGCCGAGATCACGGAAGACGACGGCGACGATGTGGACTCCACACCTGACAACGACGTTCCGACGGAAGACGATCAGGACGAAGTAACCGTACCGGTGCAGCAGACGTATGACCTTGCACTGAGCAAGACTTTGTCAAGCGCCGGACCGTTCACGCAGGGCAGCTCGGTGACGTACACCATCACGGTGACCAACGAAGGCAGTCTGAATGCAGCCAATATAGAAGTAACAGATCGCCCGGAAACAGGACTGAGCTATGTGAGCAGCAACCTGCCTGCCGGTGTGACGTATAACGGCAACGATCAGTTCACGGTAGCGAGCTTAGCGCAAGGTGCGAGCATCAGCTTTACGGTAACGTACCAGATCGGCGCAACCTTCCAGGGATTCACCATTACCAACGTGGCAGAAATTACCGAGGACGACGGCGATGATTTTGATTCCACACCGGACAACGACGTTCCGACGGAAGACGATCAGGACGAAGTGACCGTACCAGTAGAGCAAACGGCTTCGGTTGATCTTGAGAAAGCAACCAACGGCCAGGATGCCGACACCTTCGAGGAATCGGTGATTGTATTGGTACCCAATATAGCGCCTACGATTACCTGGACCTACGTCATTGCTAATACGGGTACGCTTGACTTGACCAATCTTGTGGTCACCGACGACCAGGAAGGTCAGGTATGCGTGATTCCGTTCCTGGCAGCGGGCGCTTCCACAACCTGCACGAAAACGGCGCCGGCTATTCGCGGGCACTATACCAATCTCGGTACCGTAGTAGCCCAGCCGGTAGATGTCAACGGCGATCCGCACGGAGGCACGGTAACGGATTCCGATCCGTCCAACTACGTCGGTCTGTTCATCAATATTGACAAAGAGGCCGACAAAGAGGAAATCTGCGCAGGCGAAGAGGTGACTTTCTCGCTCACCATGCGGATGTTGGGCGGCGCGCCGGGCGTACAGTTCCGGGATGTTAGTGTAATGGATTCTAATTTGCCCATGGCATTGACGCCTTATGGTACTTACTGGATCGGCGGCGACGATAACGGAAACGGCTTCCTCGATTTCGGTGAAGAGTTTGTTTGGGGATACTCACTCATTTATGATGTGACGACGACCAATACCGCTATGGACGTGTCCACCGTATGGTTCCTCGGCAACAACACCGGTCTCATGCCGATGGGTATGGATGAATGGACGGTGACCGTAAACCCGGATCGCTGTGCGAGCATCGGCGACTATGTGTGGCTCGATACCAACGGCAACGGCATCCAGGATGACGGCCCGACGGGCGTCGGCGGTGTAACCGTCAACTTGTTGGACGGCAACGGCAACTTTATCAGAAACACCACAACGGACGGTACCGGGTTCTACGAATTTACCGGCCTGATTCCGGGTGATTATATGGTAGAATTTGTATTGCCGGCCGGCAACGTATTCGCTCCGCAAAACCAGGGTGATGATGCACTTGACAGCGATGCCGATCCGATTACAGGCCGCTCGCATGTTGTCACGTTGGTCAACGGGCAGTCCGATCCGACCATAGACGCGGGTATCTATCCGTTCCCCGATCTCGAACTGAATAAGACCTTCGTGAGCGCAGCCCTGCAACCGAACGGCACTTACAATGTAATCTACACCATCACGGTGGCGAATACGGGCGGCCCCGGTCAATACGACCTCACGGATACGCCGGGCTTCGACGATGACATCACAATCAACAGCGCTTCCTATACGAGCAATGCGCCCGGCAACGCCGGCAACGCGCTGGCCGGCAACGGTCCCTGGACCCTGGCCAACGACCAGCCGATTGTAGGGTTCGCAACGCATACCTATACATTGGTGGTGAACGTGAGCATGAACCTCAACGACGGACAAGGCGACGACACTTACACGGCCTGCGGCTCGACAACGGGCACCCCTCAGTCGGGTGAAGGCTTGTATAACCTCGCCGCGCTGGATACCAATAATGACGGTATCCCGGATGCCACGGCAGATGCCTGCGGCGACCTGCCGGTGTTGGAACTGAGCAAAACCTTTGTGTCTGCTACCCGTACCAGTCAGGGCGCTTACACGGTGGTGTATAACATCTCCGTGACGAACGGCGGCGGCGAAGGCCAATACGACCTCACGGATACGCCGGGCTTCGACGACGACATCATTCCGGCCTCCGCTTCTTACACGAGCAATGCGCCGGGTAATGCCGGCGGCGCTTTGGCCGGCACAGGACCGTGGGTATTGGCAAACGATCAGCCGATTGCGGCTAATACGGTACACAATTACACCTTGACGGTGAATGTGCTGTACGATTTGGATGATCAAACCGGCGACAACGTTTATACCGCCTGCGGCGCCAACGGCCAACAACCGCAACCGGGCGAAGGCTTGTTTAACCGCGCAGCCGTTGACACCAACAACGACGGCATACCGGAAGACACGACTGAAGACTGCGGCGATCTCCCGTTGATTGACCTCGAATTGGATAAATCGGTCAACATCATCTTCCCGCCGATCGGCACGCAGGTCGTCTTCACGGTTGTGGTAACCAACGCCGGCCCGATTACAGCTACCGGGGTGGAAGTGACCGACCAATTGCCCGATGGATTCACTTATGTGAGCCACACCGGAACAGGCGCTTACAACCCGGCTACCGGCCTTTGGGAAATTGGAACCATCTTCCCCGGTTCCGGAGCTACCATGCAAATAACGGCCACTGTAAACGCTACCGGCAGTTATGTCAACTACGCCGAGGTGACGTTTGCCAACGAAGACGACATTGACTCCACACCGGACAACGGCGTGGACACCAACGGCAACGGTATTTGCGCCGACGACCCGGATGATGAAGACGACGGCGACTGCGCCGAAGTATTCCCGCAACCGACGGTTGACCTCGAACTCGATAAGGAGGTGAGCAATGCCACGCCGAATATCTTCGAACAGGTAGCGTTCACGGTAACGCTTACCAACCAGGGGCCGAGCACGGCTACAGGCATCATTGTGTTCGATAACTTGCCCAACGGCTTCACTTATGTGAGCCACACGACTACTCAAGGCGACTGGAGCCCGGTATCTGCGCACTGGAACGTAGGCACGCTCCAGCCTGGCCAGACGGAGGTGTTGACGATTCAGGTGACGGTGAATGCAACCGGCAACTACCGCAACGAGGCGTATGTGTTGAGCTGTAATGAATTCGATATTGACTCCACGCCGGGCAACGAGCCGGATACCAACGGCAACGGCGATTGCGACGACGATGCGGGCGACGAAGACGACGGCGATTGCGCCACCGTGACCCCCAACGACCCGATTGACATCGAGTTGGATAAGAGCGTTTCGCAAACCACCGCCAATGTGGGCGATGTGGTCACCTTCACCCTGGATGTGCTGAACCGGGGACCGGGTACCGCTACAGGCGTAGTGGTGAGAGACGATATTCCGAGCGGCTATACCGGCATCACAGCCATCAGCGGCGGCGGGGTATATAACTCGACCGACAACACGATCATCTGGAACATCCCGTCGCTGGCAGCAGGCGCTTCGGTACAGTTCACGTTCCAGGCTCAGGTATTGGCCACGGGCAACCATGTGAACAGCGCCGAGGTAATTGCGCACAACGAAGTGGACATTGACTCCACTCCCGACAACGGCGTGGATACCAACGGTAATAATAACTGTATAGACGATGCGGGCGATGAAGACGACGGCGATTGTGCCACCGTGATCGTGAACCCGTGTGAAATCGTTGCGACCATCAACGAGGTAATATGTGACGATAACGGCACCGGCTTAGACCCGAGCGACGATACCTTCACGGTATTGGTAACGGTGACCGGAACGAGCACGAGCGGGACCTGGAGTTCTAATGCGCCCAACAGCGGTGTGTATAACATCGGCACGCAAGTGGCATTGGGGCCGTTCCCGATCAGCCAGTTCGGCGCGGGCAACAGCGTTATCTTTAACATATTCGACGCGAACCTACCGGGTTGTTTCGATCGCATAGAGTTTACCGTGCCGCAGCCTTGCTCCGATGAGTGTGTGCTGAGCGTCACTCAGAGCCAGCCGATCTGTGATCCGGGCCTCGATCTGTTTGATCCTGCCGACGACTTGTTCAGCTTCGGGCTGACGATTAATACGACCAACGGCGGTTCGGCTACCGGCTGGACGGCGTTTATCGGCGGTCTGCCGGTTGCAACGGGCAATTACGGCCCGGCTACGGTGACCACCTTCGGCCAGTTCCTCATCAGTGGCGGCGCCGTGTGCGTCACGATTGTGGACAACGACGACCCGACTTGCACGGAGACCATTTGTGTGGTTCCGCCGGCGCCTTGCCCGGTTGACGGATGCGAACTGCGGGTTACCTTTACCAACCCGGTTTGCAACGACAACGGCACGCCGAGCGATCCGAGCGACGACACTTACACCTTTACGGCAGTAGTGACGCGCCTCGGCGCAGGCAACAGCACCTTCGGCTGGCAGTCCAACGACCCGACTCAACCCGCCGGCGCTTACGGCCAGGTGCTTACTTTCGGTCCGTACCTGATTTCGCAGGGCAACCGCGTGATTAACTTCAACGACTTCCTCTTCCCGGATTGCCAGGAACAAGTCGTGGTAGTGGCGCCGCAGCCTTGCTCGAACCAGTGTGTGGTAACGGCGAGCCTGATCAATGTGACCTGCAACGACAACGGCACCGCAAGCAACCCGAACGATGACGTGTTCTTTGTAACCTTCACCGTGACCGGCAACAACGGCGGCCCGAACTGGACAGCTACGGCCTCCAATGCAGGCGCATCCTTCACCGTGCCCGCTACGGCTTACGGAGCCAACGTGACGGTGGGGCCGTTCCCGATATCGGGCGGCAATGTGAATATTGTTGCCAATGCGGCAACGCCGGGCTGTATCTCCAACCTTACGGTGGATGCGCCGGCTACCTGCTCGCCGATATGCGCCATTACGGCCAACGTGGTGGTGAATGCGGAGTGCAACGACAACGGCACACCCGGTATCCCGGGCGATGATACTTACAGCTTCTCTGTACTTGTGACCGGGAACAATACCGGCAGCAACGGCTGGAGGACAATCATCAACGGCATCTTGTTTACGGGCGCCTACAACCAGGCGACGGTAATAAGCGGGTTGCCCATCGTGCCGGGCCAGACTTCGATTACCGTACTCTTTACAGACGCGGATAATGCCTCCTGTCAGACGCAGATTGCGGTAGCTACGCCGCCGGAAACCTGCTCTAATCAGTGTAATATCTCCGCAACGGTGATAGCCACCGTGTGCAACGATAACGGCACGCCGGTGGATCCGAGCGACGATGTTTATACAGTTGTTATTGAGATACTGGGCAACAACAACAATACGACCTGGACGGCTACCGGCCCGGGCGGCGTATCGCAGAGCGGTACTTATCCGGGTATAGCGGTGTTTGACGGGTTCAGCATCAGCGGCGGCGACCGGCAGTTCCAGATTTGGGACAACGGCGATCCGCAGGTGTGCCGGGTGACGGTGACGGCTCAGGCGCCGCCTACCTGCGAGGTATGCCAGATTGAGGCGCAAGCGCTCAATATCCAGTGCGATGACAACGGCACGCCGCAAGCCGACGACGACACCTACTCGTTTGACGTGTTGGTGACAGGCTTCAATACCAGCCCGCTCGGTTGGAGGCAGTTGCACCCTGTTTTCGGTGTTACGCAGCCGCAAAACTTCGGCCAGTACGGCGTACTGGAGCACTACACCGGCATCCAGATCGGAATGGACACCACGCTTATCATTGCAGACAGAGGAAGCGCGGCCTGCATCTTCTACCTGACCGTGCAATCGCCTCCGGCATGTCCGTACTGTGTAATCGAAGCGGAAGTGGCGGATATTGAGTGCGACGACAACGGCACCGGCACCAATGCCGACGATACCTTCAGCTTCAACGTGACGGTGACGGGGCTTAACACCTCCGGTAGCTGGCAGGGCACTGCCAACGGAACGCCCATCAGCGGACCGTACAACACGCCGGTGACGCTGAGTGGGTTCCCGATTGCAGGCGGCCCGCTGGCGGTGGTCATCCATGACCTGAACGAAGAGGAATGCTCCACAGGTCTGTTCACCGTGACGCCTCCGGCGCCCTGCTCCGACCTGCCGCCTTGCGATATCTCTGTGGTGGTGGACAGCGTATTGTGCAACAACATGGGTACGCCCATCGCGAGCGACGATACCTACTCGTTCTACCTGCTGCTCGACGGTCAGGGGCTGACGGGCACGGGTTGGACGGCCTCCAACGGCCTGACGGGTACCTTCGGTGTGGGCGCTGTTTACGCCGGCTTCCCGATTGGTCAAAATGCGAACTTCACCATTGTGGCCAACATCACCAATGGTTGCGCGGCAGCGGTATTTGTGAATTCTCCCCCGCATTGCAGCGGTTGCGTATTGGAAGCTCAATTACTCAGCACGATTTGCAACGACAACGGCACGCCGCTCGACAGCAGCGACGACACCTTCACGGTGAGCGTGACGGCTACGAGCATCGGAGGTAATACGGGCTACTTAGTGTATGACGGCATTTCGCCGGTGCCGACCTTCGGAGTGTACGGCGGCCCACCGGTAGTACTCGGCGCGTACAACGTAGCTTCCGTTACCATCGTACTGGTGGACGTGGTGACTCAAAGTTGCCGCGATACGATTGTGGTGAATAATCCGTGTGTGCCTGCGCCTTGTGTAATCAGCGCTGATGCGCAAAACATCGTGTGCAATGACAACGGCACGCCGGGCAGCCCGGATGACGACACCTTTACGTTCGGACTCCGCGTGACCGGATCGAACACCGGTTCCGGCTGGGTCGCTACCGGTGGCGTGAATACGACCGGCAGCTATGGCGAAACAGTCATACTGGGGCCGTTCCCGATCAGTGGAGGTCAGATATGCATTACGGTGACCGACATAGATGATCCGAACTGTACCGATGTGATTTGCATCACGCCGCCGCCGGCTTGCTCCGGAGACTGCTCGATAGCAGCCACCGCGACCAACATCGTGTGCGACGACAATGGTACCGAAGATCCGATTGACGACACCTTCACTTTTGAGTTGTCTGTGAGCGGCATCAACGTAGGCGCCAGCACGGGATGGAACACCATCGGCGATGTGGCCGCTAACGGCTCTTATCCGACTACCGTCACGCTCGGTCCCTTCCTGCACTCCGACGGCGCCCTCACCTTCACCGTAAGGGACAACATCGGCAATTGCTCTGTTGAGCTTACCGTAGAGCCGCCGACAGATGTGATCATTGACTGCCCGGACGATGTGAGTGAACTTACGTTCGAGCGCAATGTACAGGTTGTTACCGGCGCACTGACAGCGACCGACGCGGTATTGGCCGCCGGCGACTCGCTGTGCTGGCTGCCCGACCAGCTCACACCGGCAGGCGCCCGCCGATATGACCTTCTCCGGTTCAAAACGGATGACAACATAGCCGACGGCGAAGTTTACACCTTCGTATTGCTGTCGCAAATGGCGCTCAACAACGCACCCGCTCCGCTGCCCAACCCGATGGTGGACGGCGCAGGAGCGATCTTCGAAGGCGAGTACGACTTCAGCAACCCCTGCTGCAATGTGTTGACTGCTGCCGATGCGCCGTTTGCCGGATTGTACAATCCGACGTTCAATGCCGCCGATCTCGGATTGGCCGGCTACACGGCGGTGCAACAAATGAGCCTGCGCCTCAAGCCGGGTCAGGAATATACTATCCTGACAACGACCTGGGCGCCGGGCACGCTGGGCAATTATGCCTGGGCCATGTACAGCTACGACGCACTGCCGCTCCTGCAAGCAACCGGCAATATGGCGCCCATAGCAGGCGTCGCAGCGCCGGTGACTTATGACCTGATCTGTACGGATGTGGATTCCATCCTGAACAATACGACCTATACCGGCGAGCCGGAAGTGACGGGTACCTGCGGACTTGACTTTGTGGGATACGAAGATGTAGTGACCGGTGGCGGTTGTGCAGATCAGCTCATCATCACGCGCATCTTTACCGCTCAAGGGCTTAAATTCCCGCTGGATTCCTGCGATCAGCAGATCACCATCCGCAAGGCGGTACTCGCCGATGTGGTATGGCCGCGCCTGAGCGCCATGTATCCCTGCGAAGCGGTGTTCCTCACCGACGCCAACGACAACCCGCATCCGACGCTCACCGGCTATCCGTTTGTGATGACGGCCTTCGGCGCGGTTGACCTTAATACCGACTACTGCAACCTATCGGCTGCTTATGTGGATACGCGGGTGAGCACCTGCGCCAACGCTTACGAAGTACACCGCCTCTGGACGGTGACCGACGAATGCGACCCGACGGCAACGGCTACTTTCACGCAGATACTAAAGGTGGGCGACTTTGAAGGCCCGATAGTGGAATGCCCGATCTTCGAGCACTACTGCCCGGTCATTCAGGACAGCATCATGATCTTCCCGACCGATCCGTTCGAGTGCTCGGCTACGATACTCGTGCCCCTGCCGGAAGTGACCGACAACTGCTCCGACAACTGGTCGGTGACCACGCACATTGTGAACGCACAAGGCACAGTACTCTACACCATCCTGCCGGGCGCGCCGCGTACCGTCACAGGAGTAGGCATCGGCGACTATGTGTTCCGCTTCATCGTGACCGACGAGTGCGGCAATACCACTGTGAAGGAATGCGCCTTCCGCGTGATGGATACGCAGGAGCCGGTGGCCATCTGCCAGGGCGCCATCAACCTCTCACTCGGCGGACAAGGGTTGGCACGCCTTTACACGACAAGTGTGAACCTCGGCAGCTACGACAACTGCGGCATAGCGAGCATTCACCTGCGCCGCATGCACACCCGCAACACGACCGACTGCGAACTGCTGGATGAAGCAGACTGGTACTGGTCGGATTGGGGCCCGTATGTGCAGTTTGACTGCTGCGACGCCGGTCAGTATGTAATGGTAGAAATGCGCGTAACCGATATACACGGCAACGAAAACGTGTGCTGGCTCAATGTACTGGTAGAAGACAAAACAGTGCCCACCTGCGTAGCGCCTGCACCGGTAACGGTGGCTTGCGACGCGCTGCCGGCCGGCTTCGATCCGTACAACACGGCACAGTTGACCCAACTGTTCGGCACGGCGCATGTAACCGACAACTGCTCTGCCTTCGTGGAGGAATTTGCACCCGTCGTCAACTTAGATAGCTGCGGCTTCGGTACGATCATCCGTCGCTTCCGCGCAATTGACCTCGTGGGCAACATCTCTCCGGGCAACTTCCAGCAAATAGTGACCATCACCAACGTGACGCACTACGCCATCCGCTTCCCGGCAGATGTAGAAACCGACTGCATCCAAAACGTGGACACCACCCGCGTGTATGAAATCGGCTGCGACCGCATTACCACCACCCACCGCGACACCATACTGCCGGCAGTGGGCCAGGAGTGCTACATTGTACGCCGCACTTACAGCGTGATCAACTGGTGCGAGTGGAACGGCATCAGCGCGCCGGTGGTCATCAGCCGCGATGAAAACTGCGACCTGATAGCCGGCAACGAAGCCGTGTGGGTGCTGAGAAGACCGGACACGACCTTCATTGACCGCGACAGCTTGGAGCACAACCTCCTGCCGCTCGCCGGCACGAAGGGCACGATCTGCGACGGCGCCACCAACCCCGACGGCTACTGGCGCACGGAGCAGAGCAACGGCTACTGGCAATATACGCAGTTCATCAAGGTGTATGACACCATACAGCCGGTCATTGTGTTTACACAACCGGAACCGTTCTGCACGGTGGATTCGACTTGCCAAACGACGGTGACCTATCCGTTCACACTGACGGAAAACTGCGACTTCGACACGGCGCGCATCGTCATTCTGCTCGATGCAGATGCCAACGGCACGATTGATGCCGACCTGACGAATACCGGCGTGTTGCACGGTACTTATCCGAACTACATCATACAGGGTGTGTTCCCGCTGGGCAACCACCGCTTTGTGGTGACGGCGATAGACCGCTGCGGCAACAGTAGCGAGACAACCAACCTGCCGTTCTCGGTAGTGGATTGCTATGTGGTGGATCCGATCTGCTACAACGGTTTGATTGTGAACCTGGCGCCGGTGACGCCCGCAGTGGACCTCGACGGCGACGGCGATCTGGATGCTGCCGGTGTGCAGATATTCGCCAACGAGTTGGGGCTTTGCTCGCTCGAAGATTGCAACGGACCGGTGACCTTATCCATCAACAGGGTAGGGGAGACGCCGAACCGCGAGCAGACGAGCTTGTGGCTCACTTGCGACGATCGCTACAGCGTATTGGTGGAAATCTATGTGTGGGACAGCGCCTTCAATCCATACTCGGTACAGCCCGACGGTACGATAGGCGGCCCCAACTACAAGTACTGCACCGCGCAGGTGTTCGTACAAGACCCGGACTACCTGTGCCCGAACTGCGATGATTCCAACCTGACGGCAGACCTGGCCGGCCACATCGTGACAGAGGCAGACAAGCCGGTTCAAAATGTAACCGTTACGCTGGCCGGTCCGATTACGATGGAAGAAGTCACCGGCCTCGAAGGTACTTACGGGTTTGAAGAACTGCCGATGCACCACAACTATACCGTGACGCCGATGAAAGACCACGATCACCTCAACGGGGTGACCACGCTCGACATCATCCTGATACAGCGCCACTTGCTGGGCATACAGCCGCTCGATTCGCCCTACAAGCTCATCGCTGCGGATGCCAACAACTCCGGCGCCATCACCACGCTCGACCTGATCGAAATCCGGCGCTTAGTGCTCGGCGACATAGATCAGTTCAGCAGCAACACGAGCTGGCGGTTTGTGGAACGCAGCTATGTATTCCCTGTGCCTACGAACCCGTGGTTTGAGGACTTCCCGGAAATGACGGTGAAGAACAACCTCACGGCCTGCGATTTCAACGTGGATTTCATCGGAATAAAAGTGGGTGATGTGAACCTCACGGCCAACCCGAACAGCCTTACCGACATCGAAGAGCGCGGTAGCGGCGACGTATTCGGTCTGCGGATACAGGATTGGGCCATGAACGTCGGTGAAACCTACCAAGTGGACTTCCGGGCTTCCGACCTGGCACGCATACACGGCTACCAGTTTACACTGGAGTTTGACCGGGAAGCGCTCGGATTGGAAGCGGTAGAGTACAACGTGCTCAAGCAACAGCACATCGGGCTGCGCCGCACGGATGCCGGAGCGATTACCCTGAGCTGGGATCGCAAAGCCGGCGAGGCCATACCCGGCGCCGATGAAGTACTGTTCAGTCTCGTGTTCCGCGCGCATGAAAAAGTACGGCTCCGCGAAGCGCTGCAAGTGACTTCACAGTACACCAAGGCCGAGGCTTACGACCGCAACGACCGCTTAATGGATGTGATACTCGAATTCGTACCGTTGCCCGCAGCGACAGAAGGATTCGAACTCATGCAGAATCGCCCGAACCCATTTGCCGATTTCACTGTTGTCGGTTTCCGCTTACCGGAAGCCGGGCCTGCTACCATCCATATTCAGGATGCAGCCGGTAAGATTGTAAAGGTGGCGAAAGGCGAATACGGCGCAGGATACAACGAGCTGCGCATAGAGCGCGACGAACTGCCCGCTTCCGGCGTGTACTATTATACGCTGAAAGCCAATGGGTTTATGGCTACCAAGAAAATGGTGATAACGGAGTAAAGGCTCCGTTGAAAAGAGCACTTTTAAGAATGTGTAAATTTGTTTTATGTGATTGGGGGGAGGCCTTCTGCTAAGAAGGTTTCTCCCCCTTTTTCCGAAACGAATGCACCGGAACAAAGAATCGGGAAGCCATTCTTACAGGAATGCAATAAGAATTTTTCGTGTGATTATGATTTGATGAGGCGGTTGCTCTTCGGAGTGACCGCTTTTTTTATTCCGGGGCTAACGATGAAAAGTTTCCGGTGTTTCTTACCTGTCGGCGCGAGATTCCATCTGATTGGCCCGCCGCGCTAAAACCAGTCATCGGTTAATGCTTTGTTCACCATGGCGCCGGCGAGATTTCCGCTGTAAACGGCATTGGCCACGGAACGCATCATGTTTACATTATCGCCACAGGCAAAAACACCCTCCACGGTTGTTTTCTGAAAGGGGTCGGTCTTGATGTAGCCGTGTTCCGTCAACTCGCAGCCCAAAGCGGCAGGAATGTCGGAATGCTGCACAAATGGAACGGCTGCGTAAAGCGCCTGGAAAGCGACCTTGGTTCCGTCGGTGAAGATCACATTTTTGATGTGTCCCTTTTTTTGTTCTAATTTATGAATGTCGGTTTCCACTATTTTAATGTTGTGCCGCTGGAATTTGCTGATTTGTTCGGCAGTGAACTCGGCCTTGCCCGTCGTCAAAATGGTCGTATCGGCAGTGAGGTTATTCACTAAGGAAGCTAAGTGAAATGCCCGCTCCCCGTTGGCCAAAATGCCGGTTTTTTGTCCGAGCAACTCGTACCCGTGGCAATATGGACAGTGTACTATAGAAATCCCCCAACATTCCGCAAAACCTTTTATGGCGGGCAGCTTGTCTTTTATTCCGGTGGCAAAAACCAATTTCTTCGCGTGAAATTCCTCGCCCGATTTGGTGGCAATTAAAAACCCGTTTTCCGTTTTCATTCCGTGTACGGCCAATCCGCGCACCAATTTGACGGTAGGGTACTTCAAAACCTGTTTAAGGGCTTTTTTCGCAATGGCCGCCGGTTTTTTCCCATCCTGCGTAATGAAATTATGCGAATGGGGCGTTTGACGGTTGCATGGCATCCCGCTGTCAATAATCAGCACCTTGCGCAAGGAACGACCCAGTGCCATGGCCGCGGAAAGCCCGGCGTAACTTCCACCGATGATGATGGTGTCAAAGTTTTTTCGGTTGGTCATTGGTTGATTTGGTTGAATTTGGAGGAATTTTGCTGTTGCTTGGTAGGCTTCACAAAGATACAAGACTTTCAAGAAGCAGGCAAAAACGGCGGGCGTACCGGAATACTTATCCGATCGTCTTCGACGAGAAATGCGATAAGTTACTGATTTACAGAATTGAATGTCAGGAGGCGTGCGAATAGTAGGTTCCTGTCATGAGACAGGAACCAGCGATTGCTTTTTAAATTTTTTGATAGGAAGGCTGATGGCCGGCGGGGTGATAAGACACTGTAGTACAGCAATTCCGAGACGTGCGGATAGTGGGTAGAACCCACTAAATTGAGGCACTATGGGATATCACGCCAGCAGGAGCGCGGATGAGTTCGAATACGGCTGAAGGTGTGTTGTGTCAGGGTTGCAACTCTTCTTTTTGACGTTTATTTATGATGAGTCCAATCATCATTACCAAAGCGGTTAAAATGATAACCTGAATGATGAGTGGTCTATTTACCAATGAAATCTTATTTGCCGGGGCAATGGATAGAAAAAGTAAGATGGTAATAAGTCCTCTCGGTGCAACAAACAATAAAGGTTGCAAAGGGAGCCTGGAAAGTTTAAGTTGGATGGTCCGAAAGAAGAAGATGAAAAATACAATCCTGATAGCCCACAAAAAAGTGTCGGCGTTCAGCACTTCGGTCATTTCAATTAAGTAACCGAATAGCAGAAAGAATAGCGCTCTTACTAAGAATGCCACTTCAATAGTCAATTCTTTGAACTGGATTACCTCTTTGTTCAACTCATCCGGTTTGAATCTTTCTATCCACTTGAACCTTTTCAACTCGTCCAGGTTGCCGATTGATAAACCAAAAAGCAAAATAAAAATCAGTCCCGGCAGATGATAGATTTTTGAAACTTCATAAATTACAAACTCTTTATTGTGTTTAGCAAGATTCCGGACGCTTGGAATGGCAATCGCACTGCTGATTACGCAAAGTGGAATGGCATTAATCAAACCATCTTTAAAACTGAAGTCTCCGAACTGCCGGAATGCCAATGCAAGAAGAACTGCCAGTGCAATTATGGGGAGCAAAGCGCCGATAAAAGATTTTTTGATCGGCCCAAATTTGGATTTATTGAGTTCCAGTTCCAATGAACCTTCCAACACGATCAGAATAAGTCCTACGGTTCCTAAAACGGGAAGAATGGAAGTGAAGTCGGGAAGTTGAATGTCAAACCATACCGTTAGTTGCCTGACTGCTCAGCCTAAAACCAGCAAAAGAATTACAGAAGGAATTTTTGTCTTGTAAGAGGTCAGGTCAAATACATATGCCAGGAGTAGTAGGACGCAAAAAGTGATGATTATTGTTATTGACATTGATCGTTAATCTATACTTGTTTCTTGTATGTACGAGACCTCATAGCCCGCCCTTCTCCCAACCCAGATACTTGAAAATTTAGCGTATAGCTCCTTTTACCGGTTTCAGTGTGTTTTCGACGGTTGCAAAACTAAGGATTACCCGGAAAAGTCAACCCGCCGGAGCAAAGTTTTTACAAAAGCTGCGAGCTTCGACCACGCCCTGCGTGGTTCGAGTTAGGGCTTAATCTAATAACTAAAATTTTTCCATTGAAAGGGGAATCCAACATATCTTCCTTAAATGGATACCTTTTTCATTTGAACGTGATAAACTCATAGCTCGTGGCTCGAAGCTCGTAGCTAAAGAATCTTCCCGCACACCTCCTCCATTCTTTTCCCGATGGCTTCATTGCACAAATTTCCGATACTTCCCTCGTGGGTGTGTTGCACCTCTTTGGGCGGGATGAAGGCGCCCTGCTCAATGGCTTGCCCCACGTTGCGGTAGGCATCGCGGAAGGGAACGCCGGCGAGGACCTGTGCATTGACGGCTTCCACGCTGAAGAGGTAGCGGTATTTTTCATCGTTGAGGATGCCGTCTTTTACGGTGACGTGTTGGAGCATAAAAGCGGTCATGCCGGCGCAGTTTTTCAGTTCGGCGATGGCGGGAAAGAGGATTTCTTTGGTCAGTTGCATATCGCGGTGGTAGCCGGAGGGCAGGTTGTTGCTGAGCAGGGTGAGTTCGTTGGGTAGGGCCTGAATGCGGTTGCATTTGGCGCGGATGAGTTCAAATACATCGGGGTTCTTTTTGTGGGGCATGATGCTGGAACCGGTCGTGAGCGCATCGGGGAAGGAGAGGAAGCCGAAGTTTTGGTTCATGTACAGGCACACGTCGTAGGCGAGTTTGGAAAGCGTAGCCGCTATGCACGACATCGCCATGGCCAGCGCTTTTTCGGTTTTGCCGCGGGTCATTTGGGCATATACTACGTTGTAGTTCATCCCGGAGAAGCCCAGCAGTTCGGTGGTCATGGCGCGATCCAAAGGGAAAGACGAGCCGTAGCCCGCCCCGGATCCGAGGGGGTTTTTGTCGGCGATGTTCCAGGCGGCGACTAAGAACTCCATGTCGTCGCAGAGGCTTTCTGCGTAAGCGCCGAACCACAGTCCGAAGGAAGAAGGCATGGCGATCTGGAAATGCGTGTAGCCCGGCAGGAGTTTGTCGCGGTGCTGCTCGCTGAGTTGCAGCAGCAGGTCAAACAAGGTTTTTACCGCTTCCGCAATGGCGCGGATTTCGGCGCGCAGGTAGAGCTTGATGTCCAAGAGCACCTGATCGTTGCGGGATCGGCCGCTGTGTATTTTTTTGCCGGTTTCGCCGATACGGCGGGTGAGCAGGAGTTCTATCTGGGAATGCACGTCTTCCACGCCCGGCTCTATGGCGAATCGGCCGGCGCGGATGTCTTCGAGGATGCGGCGCAGTTCGGTCTGGATGCTATCCAATTCGGCTGCGGTGAGCAGTCCGATGTGTTGCAGCATTTGGGTGTGCGCTATGGATCCGGCTACGTCGTGTTCGGCGAGCAGGAGGTCGAATTCCAGATCGCGGCCCACGGTGAATGCCTCGATGAGGCGGCTCCATTCGCCGGTATCGGCGGAGTCTTTTTGCCAGATTTTCATATTTCTTTTTGGTTGTGGGTTGTCCGTTGTGAGACTCGAAGCTCGAACCACGCTCCGGTGCACCGGCGTAAATTTTATTTTTCTGCAAGCACAAAAATTTGATCATCAATTCAAAATATTCGCTTTCAAATATAACCCCGGAGGGGTTTAACGTGAATAGCCCCGATTGCCAATCGGGGTAAAGAGCGAAGTGGGCGACAACCCCGGAGGGGTTGAATTTTTAATAACCGTTTGACATTCAACCCTTTCAGGGTTGTTTGCTGCCTTTACTTTTACCCTGGATTTCATCCAGGGCTAATCACATTCAAGCCCTTTCGGGCTTGACTCAGGCAACCCCGGGTTTTCTTAGGTTGACGCCCATTCGCCCCGGCGTGGTACGAGCTTCGAGTTACGAGACTCGCAGCTCATAGCTCGCAGCTCAAAAGGTGTTCCAACAGGTGGACATAGCCCGCTATCCCCGCTTCAATTTCATGCAAATAAACGAATTCATCGGCACTGTGTGAGCGGGCCGAATCGCCGGGGCCGATTTTCACGCTGGGAAAAGGCATCAGCGCCTGATCGGAGGTGGTGGGCGAGCCGTAGGTGTTCCAACCCAATGCCAGACCGGCCTGCACGAGCGGGTGCTCCAGCGGGATGGACGAAGGCCGCAGGCGCAAAGAGCGCGGCTGCACCTCGGCGCCGACGTGGCGGCGGATGATGTCGAGCAATTCCTCGTGCGTATAAGCGTCGGTGCAGCGAACGTCCACCGTGAAGCGGCACTCGGCGGGCACGACGTTGTGCTGTGTGCCGGCTTGTATCACGGTCACGCTCATCTTCACCGGACCGAGCGCGGGCGATACTTTCGGGAACCGGTATGAGCGAAACCATTCGATGTCGGGCAGCGCCTTGTAAAGGGCATTGACGCCTTCCTCGCGGGCGGCATGGCCGGATTCGCCGCGGGCCGTGCAGTCCAGCACCAACAGTCCTTTTTCGGCCACGGCCATTTGCATCAGCGTGGGTTCGCCTACGATGGCTACGGCGATGTCCCCCAATTCGGGAAGAATGGATTCTATGCCGTTCCTTCCGGATATTTCCTCCTCGGCGGTGGCGGCCGCTATGAGGTTGTACCGTAAATCGGCGCGTTCATAAAAATAGAGGAACGCAGCCAGCAGCGACACTAAGGCGGCGCCCGCGTCGTTGCTGCCGAGACCGTAGAGTTTGCCGTCCTTTTCGATGGGCGTAAAAGGATCGAGGGTGTAGGCCGGGTTGGGCTTTACGGTATCGTGGTGAGAATTGAGCAGGAGAGTCGGTTTGGCTGGGTCGAAGTGCTTGTTGCGCGCCCACACGTTGTGGCGTTTTCGCTGCACGGGCACGCCCCGGCTTTCCAAAAAGGCGGCGATGAGATCGGCGGTACCCTGTTCTTCACGGCTGAAGGAGGGCGTTGCGATGAGGCGGCGGAGGAGTGCGATGGCGTCGGTTGTCATAACGAGGGCAATTCTTCCTTCAAAAAATGCTCCAGCCCGCACACCTTTTGTGTTTCATTGCGCATCCAATTCTCCCCTTCCGGGATGAGGATGTATTGATGATCGGCTTTTAATTCGGCAGCAGATTCATAAAACCCACGTGCGGGGGTGGGGTCAACGCTGTATTTGATTTCAATCAACACTTTTTTGCCGCCGGGTTGCCACAAAACCAAATCTGCCTCCGCGCCGGCGTGGGTGCGATAGTAGTCGTATTGCCATGAAGCCCCGGCCGCCGATATGACCTGCTCTATGACATAGCCTTCCCAGGATGGGCCGAGAAAAATGGTGCTGTGGAGGCGTTCTGCGCTATTTATTTGCAAAAGACTGTGCAGCAGGCCTGTATCGCGAAAGTATAACTTGGGAGCGCGCACCAAACGCTTGGAGGCATTGTGAAAATAGGGCGGCAATCGCCTTATGAGAAAACTGCCCTCCAGAATATCGAGATACTTGCCGAGTGTTTTCGAGTTGATGTTCATCGTATTGGAAACGTCTGTGAGGTTCAGTGTTTTTCCGTTGATGGAAGCTAATACCTGCAACAAGCGCCCCATAGACGGAATAGAAATTTCATAACCGAGGCTGCGAATGTCGCGTTGCAAAAAGGTGTCAATGAAATTCTCCAACCACATCCGACTCACTTCGTCCGATTCTGCCAGCAGCGACAACGGGAATCCTCCTCTGAACCAGTGTTCATACATGGTGCTGACACCGGCTATTTCGGGCAGTGTAAAGGGCGTCAATTCAAAATAAGCGATGCGCCCGGCCAAGGTTTCGGTATTGTTTCGGATGAGATCGGGGGTAGAGGAGCCCGTGAGAATGAACCGGGCGGGTTCGCGTTGTTGATCCACCAGCCAGCGCAGCAGCGGCAGCAACTCCGGCATATTCTGAATTTCGTCAATGATAACGCATTTATCTGTTTGTTGGGTAAGGAACAGTTCCGGCTCGGCGAGGCGCTGCCGGTCGCTGTTGCGTTCAAGGTCAAGGAACAGGGTGGGTTTATCCAAAGTGTCTTCTAATACCTTAGCGAGCGTGGTTTTTCCCACTTGTCGCGGGCCGATGATGCCTACGACCGGAAACGCGGTCAGCGCTTTTTTGACTTTTTCGGTAATGCGACGTTCTATCATGCAGCAAAAATAACAATTAACCTTGAAAATTATCCATAGCAGCACTCAATTTTCAAGGTTAAATCTGTTTTTTTGGAAATAGTGTCGGGGTAACTGGCATTCACCCTGACACTAAGTAGCTCACACAAACTAAGAGATAAATGGCAGAAAATTTTCGCGGTGAATGCACTCGTACTGCGCATTCGGATAGGTTTCCAGCCATGATTGGGGTGGTTTGGAAGGCTTGCCCCATTTCATTTCAAACCCGGAAAGACCGCCTGCCGCTTCTTCCACATAGTCCATCTCTGCGCCGGTGTAGGTGCGCCAGAAATAGGAATTAATGCGCGCTCTGCCGTATTTTATTTTTTTCAACCTTTCCACAATGAGGAAATTTTCCCACAATGCGCCGGTATCTGCTCTCAGCGATGGTGGGTTGTAATTATTGATCAGGTTGTTGCGAACGCCGAGATCGTAAAAATAAATTTTACTCATCTTGGTGATTTCTTTTCGGAGGTTATTATTGTAGCCGCCGAGTCTGAAAATGATAAACCCCTTTTCTAATAAATCTATGTAGTTGGCAACTGTTTCGTGGCTCATGCCTAAAGCCCGCGCCAATTCATTGAGCGACACGGTATTGCCGATCTGCATAGCCAGCATTTGCAAAAGCTTCCTGATTTTATCCGCATATTTAATGCCCGATAATTTTAAAATATCCTTGTACAAATAGGCAGAGGTAAGCTCGTCGAGGCGGTCTATTTTGGCTTCTGCGCCTGTAGTGTGCAAGATTTCGGGATAACTGCCGTACAGCAACAGGGATTCTATCTGGTTTTTAAATTCAAAAACGGAACTGTGCAATTGGATTTCTTGTGCTGAAATCGGGAAGAGCCTGTATGTTTTGGTGCGTCCGGTGAGCGGCTCCTGAATGTGGTTCGCCAGTTCGAAGGAAGATGATCCGGTTACAATGATTTTCAAATGCGGCATTTCATCATAGAGAATCTTCAGATTAATACCGATGTCTTGTATGTTTTGAGCTTCGTCTATGAACAGGAGCGTATGGGCGCCAATCAATTCCTGCATTTTGCGCAGGTCGCGCGAGGAAAAAACCTCGTTGTATATCAACTGATCGGCATTGACAGACAATGCATCAGGATGCCCTTCAAGGAGTTCTTTAACGAGCGTAGTTTTGCCAACTTGCCGGGGGCCGTACAAAATGATTATTTTGTTAAGCTCCCGCAGGTCCTGCTCAATTTGCGATTTAATAATGCGTGGATACATGGTCAGTTCTCATTGAATCGAACAAATTTACGCGAATTTTTCCAGCCCACCTGAAAAATTCACGCGAATTCGTCGGGTTCACCTGAAAAATTCACGCGAATTCGTCGGGTCCACATCCGGGCAAAAGTACGTGACGCATCGCGAGGAGCGATTGCAAAGGGATTTTTATCCGCCGGGGCGGGTGCTTCGTTCGTTTGCCCATTTGCCTTTTTTACTTTTGCCTTTTTACTTCCCTTGACTTCACACACACCGCGTCGCCCCCCCCGTATCGCCGGCCACAATCGCCGGCAGGTACCGCGCATCGCCTATGGCCACCTGGGTCACGCCCTGCCGGATGGCACTGAAAGCATTGTCCAACTTAGGAATCATACCCGCTGAGACGGCGCCCTGCGCTTTCAGCGCTTCGTACTCCTGCGCGGAGAGTTCCGGTATTACCGAAAGCGCATCGTTTACATCGCGGAGCACGCCCCGTTTTTCAAAACAATAAATCAACCGCACGTCGTACAGCGCCGCCATCGCAACGGCCACTGCCGAGGCCATGGTATCGGCATTGGTATTGAGCAGTTGGCCCCCTCCGTCGTGGGTGAGCGGCGCTATGACGGGCGTGATGCCCTGCGCCAACAGGCTGTGAAAGAAGTCTTTATCAATTTTTTCCAAAACGATATCGCCCACGAAACCGAAGTCCACGTCTTTCACCGGGCGTTTTACGGCTGTGATGCAGCCGGCATCGGCGCCGCACAAACCAACGGCCGGACAAGACCGGGCTTGCAGACCGGCCACTATATTTTTGTTAATCAATCCGGCATACACCATTACGGCAATGTCGAGGGTAGCGGCATCGGTGATGCGGCGGCCCTGTACTATATGGACGGGAACGCCGAGTTGGGCGGCCAGCGCCGTGGCTTTTTTTCCGCCGCCGTGCAGGAGGATTTTAGGTCCCGCGATGCGGGCAAAGTCGTCGAGAAAACGCGCCAATGCGGGCGGATCGTCAATGGTATTTCCGCCGATTTTTACAAGAATTAATTCTTTCATTTTGAGGCTTGTGAAGTTATTTGGTAATAGCTTCCAACATCCGCTGCAATACTGCCTGAGCGGCGTAAGTACGATTGTCAGCTTGTTGCAAAATGAGCGATTGCGGCCCGTCTAACAGTTCGTCGCTCAGTTCCACATTGCGGCGCACGGGCAGGCAGTGCATGATTTTGGCGTCGGCGGTATGCGCTATTTTGGCGGCGTTGAGCAGCCATTCCGCTGCGCCGGCGTATGGTTGGCCATAGTCGCGGTACGACGACCAGTTTTTTACATAAATAAAATCGGCGCCCTCCAACGCTTCGTGCTGATCGTGGAGTATTCGGGCGCCGGCGGTAAACTGCTCGGCCAGTTCCAGCCCCTCCGGGTGCGCGATCGTGAAATCCACATCGGCCCGGCACATCCACTCGGCGAAGGAATTGGGCACGGCCTGGGGCAGCGCTTTAATGTGCGGCGCCCAGGTGAGCACCACTTTGGGTCGGCGCGCGTGCGGCCAGTTTTCCCGGATGGTGATCAGATCAGCCAGACTTTGCAGGGGGTGCAGGGTGGCCGATTCCAAACTGACGACCGGTATCTTGCAGTGCGCGATGAACTTTCGGAGCAGGTGCTCGCTGTAATCCTGTTCGCGGTTTTTGAGCAGCGGAAAAGCGCGCAGTCCGAGGATATCGCAGTATTGCCCCATCGCGGCGGCGGCGTCTTTGATGTGCTCCACCGTTGTACCGTTCATCACCGCGCCGTCTTCGAGTTCGAGCGCCCAGCCGTCTTTGTCCACGTTCATCACCATTACTTGCATGCCCAGATTGAGCGCGGCTTTTTGTGTACTCAGGCGGGTGCGCAGACTGGGGTTCATAAAAATGAGGCCCAGCGTTTTGTTTTTGCCCAAGTGGTTGGCGTCATAAGGGTTCTGTTTCGCGGCGCGGGCGAGCGCAACGAGGGCGTCTAAGTTTTCTACGTCGTTTACGCTGGTAAAGTATTGCATGGTGGTAGGTAGTTGTATGCTGTGGTTGTTAATGCCTTTCCGTTGGAGCACAATTTTCACGACGGCTCAAACAGCGTATCCATTGTCAATTCTGCGTCAACCAAGCCGAGGCTGTGCGGAGTAGGTTTTAGCCCGAAGGTGGTGATCATGGTCAGAAAAACTTGTTTTCGGGTATGGGTAGATTCTTTAAATGCGGCAATTTTATTTCGATAGTCCATAGCCGTTGCTTTGTCTATAGTGACTTCTGCGGTATAGAATTTAATCTCGCAAATATTGATCACATGGTCGTTTCGATCAATTAGCAGATCGAACTGAATGCCCTCTTCTGCATCGGGTCCTTTTTTTAAAAAAGAAGAAGCCGTTGAAAAGACGCCTGAAATTCCGAGCCCTTTTTTGATTTGCGGGAGATGTTTGAGGCACAGGTTTTCAAAGGCATATCCTGCCCATGTGACATAGTGCTGGGTTTGGCTGAGTTGTTGCCAGGTACCCGCGCCCTGCTGCCGGTTGTTTTCCATAAATTGGAGATAAAAAAGAGAAAACTCATCGGTGAGGCGGTACAGGATGTCTTTTTTCTTTTTGCCGAAAGGCTGATAGGAAGAAATAAATCCGGAGTGCATTAATTCTTCGATAACTGTTGAGGTTCCGCCGCCTTCCGGCAGACGACTGATGCGTACAATTTCCGCACGGGGAAGACCCCTCTGCCTGTCGGCCAATGCCCGAACGACCTTAACGTGCGCCTCCGAGTTCTCAAATAAGGAGGCGAATAGTTTAGGGAATTCGTCCCACAGTACCCCGTTTTCCGAAAAGCAAATGGCATCTATATTTTGGGCTGCGCTTTTGCCAGGTTCAATTTCGTTGAGATAATGCGGGATGCCGCCCATTGCCATATACAGATGCAAGATTTGATAGCGGTCGAAATTCATGTTCCCGGCCTTGAGAAAAAGCTCCGTCTCTGCCAGATCAAAGGGCTTGAGGTAGATGCGTTTGGTGATGCGATTGTGTAGCCCGCCCTTGTGGTGTACTACATGTTTAATCATCCATGAGGCTGCCGAACCGCAAATGACTACAATGATTTCCTGATCGGTTGCCCAACTGTTCCAGAACCAACTCAGCCCTTTCAAAAAACCCGATTTGTGGGTGGCCAACCAGGGCAATTCATCCAAAAAGACAATTGTTTTACCCTGCTTCTGTTTGCTTTCTAAAAATTTAGACAACAGGTAAAAGGCCCCTAACCAGTCTTTCGGCTCGGAGATCGGGAAACTGCCTGCTGAGAATTTGGCAATCTGGAGCATGAAATTTCGCAACTGCTCCTTACGAGTGGCATGCTGAATGCCGGTAATATCGAAATCAATTTGATCTCCATAGACCGATTTTACCAGAAACGTCTTCCCAACCCTCCGTCGGCCGATCACAGCAACCAACTCCGCTTTGCCCGAATTGAGTGCGTTGTTCAGGATTTTCTTTTCTTCTATCCTGCCGATCAGTGCGTTTCGATTCATGCCGGTAGTAGTTTTATCAAACGGTTAGATGGATATTCTTCGCGAAATGCGCACAATAATAGGCACATTCCGCGAGCAATCCAAACTGATCCTCCGCGAAATGTGGGTTCAAACAGGCACATTCCGCGAGCAATCGGCGGAGATTCCCCCACCTACACTCCAAAAGCTTCGGTGGGATCCCCTATGCTCTCCCGATTCGTTCCTCATCGGGATGTCGCTTCGCTCCGTCTGCCCTATGCCCCATGCTCTATGCTCTACACCGCCGCCAACACCAATTTAAACGCCTGCAAAAATACATCGGCATCGGCGCGGCTCAGGTTGAGCGCGGGCAGGATGCGCAGGGTGTTTTTGTCGGAAGAAGCGCCGGTGAATATGCGGTGCTTGAACAGCAGTTTCCGGCGCGGCTCCGCACAGGAAATGTCCAAATCCACCCCGATCATCAATCCGCGGCCGCGCACTTCCCGCACATGCGGAAAACTGCGAATGGCGTCCATGAGGTAATCGCCCATTTCGGCGGCGTGTGCCGTCAGGTTCTCATTTTCAATGACTTCCAGCACCGCAATAGCCGCCGTGCAGGCCAGATAATTGCCGCCGAACGTAGTACCCAATAGGCCGTGCCGCGCTTCGAATTGGGGCGCAATCAGCACCCCTGCCACCGGAAACCCGTTGCCCATGCCTTTGGCCACGGTGATGAGGTCGGGGCACACATCGGCGTATTGGTGGGCGAAGAAACGCCCGGAGCGCCCATAGCCCGACTGCACCTCGTCGAGGATCATCACGGCGCCGGTTTTGTCGCACCAATGCCGGATGAATTGCAAAAATGCCGGTTGGGCCACATGCACCCCGCCCACGCCCTGAATGCCTTCCACCATGACGGCGCAGACATCTTTATTCAAATGCCTCTCCAGCGCAGCGACATCGTTCAGCGGCAAAAAGAGGATGTTGTCGTTGGCATTCACCGGCGCTACAATTTTCGGATCGTCGGTAGCGGCTACGGCCAGCGAGGTGCGCCCGTGAAAGGAGTTGGTGAAAGCGATGATCTTTTTCCGACCGTTGTGGAACGAGGCCAGCTTGAGGGCGTTTTCATTGGCTTCGGCCCCCGAATTGCAGAGGAACAGCGCATAATCGTCGTAGCCCGATAGCCGGCCCAGCAACGTGGCCAACTTGTCCTGCAAAGGAATTTTTATGGAGTTGGAGTAAAATGCAATGCGGTGCAATTGCTCTTCCAATGCGCGTACATAGTGCGGATGCCCATGCCCGATGGAAATGACCGCGTGGCCGCCGTACAGGTCTAAATACCTGCGCCCGCCGGCGTCCCAAAGATAAGAGCCTTCGGCCCGCACCGGCTCAATGTCGAAAAGTGGATATACGTCGTATGGTTTCATGTTCGGTTTTGCGATTCTCTGTTGTGACTCGTCGGTTGTGCCACTCATCAAAAGAAGTGTAACGGCGAATGCTACGAAAAGCGTACCGCCGGAATCAAAGTTATGGGATGTTATTGAATTGGGTCAAAAAAACCTTGGCGGTGATGAGGCCGGAACCGCCCGGGGCTGTTTTTAATGTTTTTGGTGGGGAGGCTGGTGGCCAGCGGGCATGGTCGTCATATACATTGTTATATTTAGTATTTCCATTTCATAATTTATACCTCGCGCCGGGAGGTTTTGTGCATAGGACTTAGAAAAAGTTGGAGAGACATAAGAGATTTGAGGTAGCAAACTTAAATCAACAAGTCCCTCCGAATAGTTGACATCAACGAAGCGGATGCAACCGCTGCAAAATACGAATTTTTGAATCATCCAGAACCTATCGTTTAAAGAAGAATGCATTGTTTGCGGTTAAAATATCGAGGCTACAGTAACGGTTCTCAGCTATACGCAGGCAGGGATTTTAACCACTGAACTTCCTACGAAGAACTGAACTTTAAATTTAGCGCTTTCCTGTCCTACGAAGCACGAAACCCCTGCTTGCGTATAGGTGATGTTAGCGGGTCGTTGTTCTTCAGCCTTTCGTTCGTTATGTTGGCTTTTGTTCTTTAAAAGTCAATCCTTGTTCTTCAAGTGATTTTTTAAAAGTAGGAAGTGATGCTTTACCTATTCCGTGAATTTTCATTATCTCTTTCTCTGTATAGTTAGATAATTTTTGAATAGTGTCAATTCTGTGATGCAGCAATGCATTTCTTGCTGGATTACTCAATAGTGCTAAAAAACCTGATGCCGGTTCTTTCAGTTTTTCACAAGTTGGGCAAGTCGGACAATCACTACTTTTATAGAAGGTGTGTCCAAATTTACAGGTCTTTTTTATTTTCTCAGTAGCCATAGTTTCTTGTTTTACTATTTAGTTGCTGGTGCTATCATTGTCTGAACGGCAAACCATTGGTCATTTCCCTTGATAAATACAGTCGAAGATACTTCATAGTTACTAAACGTCTGTCCTTTCCATTCTCCCGAGCTAGTGCCTTTAGCCATTACAAGACAAGTATTTCCAAAGTTCTTAACATTCAATATTTGGCAGTGTCAAGAAACGAGTGATAAGTTGTAGTTGTGGATGAAAAATTTCAGATATAATTCATGCATGACCTCGGACTTTGAAAATGACAATGTACAACGAACAAACCTACAAATCCTTTGCCGCAAGGTGTTATTCCAGCGTTCCACATGGTTGGTCTGACCAGAGTCTTTGCCGACACTTTGATGCTGCGCATTTTGCAATACCTTCTCATAAATTGCGTAAAAGTCACTATAAATCATTGATTTACGATATTCCTCCGGAACCAGTTCCCATAATGTCTGACAGCGCTCCTCGTCACGGTTTCCCATCACCCAGGATACAACTTGTCGGGTTCGACGACACAGCGCTACCCAAATCCAACATTTGTTGGCCTTGCAAGACACGAAACTCCAAAGCTCATCCAGTTCTAAAGTATCCCCTTCTTCATAGGGTACCAGTGTTTCTGTCACGTCGGGTAGCGACTCTGATTTTTTTTTATCCAGTTCAGTGCACTTTGATGAGATATGCCGAATATACGGGCCGGCCCACGGGCGCTTGACCCATGGGTGGGGTAGCTCGCAGCTAACTCACCCCCTTGGAATGAACAAAAAATTGCTCCCCTCCTCCGCGATGACAAACACGCAATGAAACTGGCGCGGGTCTTTATATACTGCCCGGAAATTGGCCACCAGCTCGTTGGCTACAATTTGCCGGGCCACCAGTTCCTCCAGGGTAGAAGCATTGACGCTCCAGCCCGTCTCATCCGTCATGAGCAGCACGCCGATGGGCGCTTCCTGCTTGGCCGCAATAAACACAGGATAGGATGAAACCTCTGCATCCAATATCGTGTCGGACGCCTGCCCCATGATGGGAAAGTAGGGCCTCAATTCAGTTTCTATGCGTAAAAAAGGATTGCCGTTGTCGTCCATATTGTTGTCGATTCAAGTTTATGCTGTCTGTTTCAGGTTTCAAGTGTACGCTGTCTGTTTCGGGTTCCGGGTTCTGGTTTGGCGCTGTTGGTTTCGGGTTTCAAGTGTACGCTGTCTGTTTCGGGTTCCGGGTTCTGGTTTGGCGCTGTTGGTTTCGGGTTTCTGATTGCGGGTTGCCAATTTCCCGCTTGCCCTTTGCCTTTTGCCCCTTACCAATTTGCCCCTTGCCTTTTGTTCGCAGCATTCGAGCGCAAAAATATTCATTTCTTGGCTCATCGCAGCAGCGTCACGTTGCCTTCATAAAACCCGGTTACGCCGTCAATGAATTCTATTTCGGCCTGCCAGGCAAATACGCCCTGCCCCATCGGTTTGCCCCGGAACACACCGTCCCAGCCGGCATCGTGCGCGTTGGAGGGAAAATTATTTTTTTCAAACACCAATTCGCCCCAGCGGGAAAACACCCGAAACCGCCGAATCTGTGCCACCTCCGGCCCACCGAACACGGTGAATCGGTCGTTGAACCCGTCATCATTGGGACTGAAGGCATTGGGTACAAATACATCCCGGATGTTCAAGACGATCACCGTAACCGAATCTGCGCCGTAGCAGCCGTCGGAGGAAAAGCCGCCGAACGTATAAGTCGTTGTGCGCAGGGGCATCAGCTCCGGGTTGGGGCAATCGGCACACGACAACTCGTCTGCGGGCGACCAGGCCGGGGCTGACAACGGCATGTTTGCAATGGCGCTGAGGCGAATGCGCTCGCCGAGAGGAAGCATGAGGTCGGGGCCGACATCTATGTGAGGAATGGCCGTCGCAGTGAGCACGCCGATTTGAGAAACGATACAGCCGTTGGCATCGCGGGCGTTGAGTTCGTAAGCGCCTTCCGGCAAACCGGTAAAATCGCCGGCAGGGCCGAATGTGCCGCTTTGCAAGGCAAACGAGTAGGGCGCTGCCCCGCCGCCGATCGTCTCCACGCGCACTGCGCCCGTTGCCGGGCCGTCGCAGCCGGGATCGTCAAATGACACAGCAAGCGACAGTGCTTCCGGTTGGGTGAGTTCCAATGTTCTAACAATCGTGCAGCCGCCGGCATCGGTGAGGGTGAAGGCATATTGGCCGGCGGACAGGCCGCTGAGGGTGCTGCCCGTGGCGCCGGTATTCCACAAAACAGCATACGGCATCGTGCCGCCGGAAGCCGATACCTGCGCCGTGCCGTCGGCGCCGTCGCGGCAAGACACCCCGAATCCGTTGTAGTCGGATGATGTTACCGCTACCTCCAATACCGGCGGCTCGGCAATATCGGCCAGCAGCACCACATTGTTGCCAAATAAGTCTTCAATGACCACAATGTACTGCCCCGCCGGCAGCCCGCTGAGCGTATCGCGCCGGCTCAGATTGACCAGGCTGCCTTGCCCGGTGGGTGCAGGCTGCCCGATTCGGTTCCAGGTGTAGGTAAACGGCGGCGTGCCCTCGGTGACCCCGAATATCAACCGGCCGTCGGTGTCGCCGCGACAGGACACCGGGCGGGCAGCGATTTCGGCCTGGATTTCACACACCACCACCACGAGCGCCAAATTTATGGTACTGTCGCAGCCGTTGGCCGCAGGGAGGATTTCCACAAATTGACCGCTTGTGGCGTACGGATTCCCCGCCACCGACAGGGTATCGCCTTCGCAAATAAAAAGGTCGAGGTTAGTAATGACCTCCGGCGCGATGATGACGGTGATGCGCACCAAACTGTCGCAGCCGGCAGCCGATAGGAAACGGCGTTCGTACATGCCGGGATCGCAGAGGGTCGTATCGGCTATGGCGATGCACTCGCCGGGGCAGAGCGCGGCGAAGCGGTCGGTGATCGGAATGCCGGGCACGGCCACGGTACGACACACCGGAGGGGCCGTGCTACAAGCATTGGCGGCGGTGAGACACAATTGGTATGCGCCGGGCGCTGTGGGGAAATTGGCATTCAATGCCAGCCCCGTCCCGAAGGGCGCATTGTTCAACGTCCAATTATATAAGGTAGCGCCGGCAACGCCCGCTGAGGAAAAAGCAGCGCTCGCGCCCGGACACACCGTTGCCGGCCCTTCTATGCTGCCGGAAGTGGTCAGCGGCGGCACCTGCGTACTGCCCGTCACTACGGTGATGGTGTAGTTGCAAATATCGTTGGCACTGCCGTCCATTACAAAATAATAGTGTTGCCCAATGACGAGCGGCACAGTGTTGGTAAAGGTGGCGAAGGTGTTGTTGGGTACGTTGGTATTGCAATTGGAAACTAAGGTGAAGGTCTGACAATTGGCGGTTTGATAAATACCGATTTCGAGTCCCTGCCCCTGCTGGCAGCCGAATACATCCACCCGCAGCGTGAGGTTGGTACTGCCGGCAATAAAAGCGATCCACTGCATGTGGTGTACGACGGTGGTACAAAATCCGGGAGGCGCCTGCCCCTGTACGGTGCTGTTATTGCGCCCTGTGAAGCCGTTGATGTCGCACACTACGCAGGCGGGGGCACAGGTGGAGGTCATGGCTGCGGGCGTGCCGCATGGCATAGGCTGCGCGCGCATTCCGAGGAGGGGAAGGAGCAGGGCGAAAATGAATAGGGTAGATTTATGTCTCATTCACGATGTTTTTGTACTTGTAATAGCGCCGGAGATTAAAACTGCCACATATCTAAGTATTTCACAAACACCTTGGCCAGATTCTCCGCATCGGAAATGCCGCGGTGGTAGGTGCCGGTGAAATCGAAGCCTTCCAATTCTACTACATGGCGGAGGCTGCGCGCTTTGCGAAGACGTTTAAACTGGTGATATTGGTCTTTGAGATTGATGTGCGATTCCGTCCAGTCATATTCTAAGCGGTGCAGTTGGCAGTCCTGTACAAACATGCGCTTGTCGAAGCCGCCCCAGGAGCAGAGCAGATAGTCTTCACCGTCTTCTGCGCCGATCCATTCAATGAAATGATCAATGACGCGCGGGAAGGTGTCGGCCCGGTTGATGTCCACCTGATTGATGGAGGTGAGTTTTTGGCAAAAAAACGACAACTGCGGATGAACGACGGGGCGCACAAACCTGCTGAAACGGTCCTCTTCATCGCCGTAGTCGTCGAGTTTGATGGCACCGATTTCGATGATTTCCTGCACTACGGAGGGGGGCGGGTCTTCCCAACAGGTAGCCTCTAAGTCGAAGATGATGAAGGTCATGGAGCGAATCGTTTGGGTGTTCAACAAAGGAGTTTACGCATCGTTTGGCTCCACTTCTTCCATTGCGCGTTTGCGCCATTGGATGAACCGTTGCAAATCGTAGGTGGACAGGCGGTTGTGATAAAAAAAGAGCAGCTTGAAGTTGTCGCTCACGATGTTGCCGGCCTTATTGAAGCGCAGGGGTTTTTCAACATGGTAAGACCCGATGTGCCGGATGCCGTCGCGCACCAATTCTTCCGGTTTCCAATATATCGGGTCGGCCAATTGTATGTCGCCTTCGCCGTGCATTTCTATGAGGCGCTGCTGCAATTGTTCTATGATGTCATAAAGGCTTTCTTTGGGAAACACATACTCATCGTTGGGCAGGCGAAGGATGCCGTAGAGGTCTAAGCGCTGGTTTTGGCGTTTGAGCAGTTGGAAGGCGGCATAAGCAACGAGGTGGCTGCTGAGCACTACATTGTCTTTGTGGTAGCGCTCTACGATGCGTTCGGCCAGGGTTTTGGTGTATTCGCTTTCGCGCTGGAGGTCTTCGGTTACGCTTTCGCCGCCGAGAAAATATTCGCGCACGTCAATGGGGGTTCCATACTTGTCGTAACTGCGGCCCTCGGCGTCCACGGGATTGCCGAGCACGTCCATGGGCTGCCCGAAAGCCACGGTGATATCGTTGCTTTGGGAAAAAAACTGCCAGGTAAATTTGATGAGTTGCGGGATGCTGTAAAAATCGTCCTTTGCCCGTATATAGCGCTCTTTGCCGATTTGACGCAAATATTGCTCCACCAGAAAAGGCGCTTCCAATACAAAGTGATACCCCAAAATGGCCGGCACCACAAATATCTTGGTGTTTTCCCCTTTCTGATACAATGCCCGCTGCGCCTCCACCACCGTGCCGAGCAGCCCCAGTTTTAGTTTGGTTTCCAATGCCCCCGACCGCGACCGCGTGCCGCCGGGAAAAAACAGGCTGTTGGTGCCGCGCTGAATGCTGAGGTTCGACATGCTTTTGAGTGTCTCCAGATACACCGCGTTTTTTTTGCGCCGGTCCACCCGGTACGCGCCGAGGCGGTTCATGAAGTAGGCCGTGTAGCCGGTGTTGTAGAGATTGAGGCCTGCGCCGTACGAGAAGGAAGGCAGCCCGGCAAAGGCATCCATAGCAAACCCGATGAGGATGGAGTCCAAATTGCTAAAATGCGTAGGCACGACCACTACCGTACCTTTGGCAAACAGCCCCCGCACCGCCTCCGTGCGTCCGGCGAGGAGCAGGCGATCCTGCAGGCGATGTTTGCTTCCGAAAATACTGCCCCCTGCAGCCGTGTTGAGCAGGCGGGTAAAAAACAAGGTGAGAAAGCGGCGGGCAAACAGGAAGGTTTGTTTGCGAAAAGTGCCCACAATCTCTTCCGCATAACGGTGGATGATGAGTTGCAGAATTTCCCGGTTGTTTTGAACGGCTTCCTCGTTGGGTTTGTCCAATGAATCTTCGATGAGGCGCTTGCGCACGCGGCGCCAAAACTGCCGCTCATTGGGCGGGTCCACCTTCCAGGGTTCCTCTTTGATGCGCACGCGCTCCTGAAAAATGGTTTTGGAGATCAGGTCGGTCACCTCCGGGGTATTGCTCTCCATGAGCCGATTGAGGGTAAACTGCTCCACTTCGGCCACAAAGTTTTTGCGGTCTTCGCTGAGTTTGAAAATCGGCCAGTCTTCGATTTCCGGTATGACGTGCGGGTATATGCGGCTGTATGTTGACATAGCGTTTGTTTAAAACTTTAGAAGTACTCGCCCTTCGACTCCGCTCAGGGCAACGCCCTTTGCCAATTTGCCCTTTGCTCACACGTCAATCCTCCGTCTAACCTGCTCAATAAATGCCAACAATTCCGCTCCGCCGGCGTGCTTTACAGCCGAGGTGATGAATTCCTGCGGCAGTTCGTTCCAGTGCTCTAACAGGGCCGCGCGGATGCGGGCGATGTTCTCGTCGCGTTGGAAGTCTTTCATTCGGTCCGTTTTGGTATAAACGATGACAAACGGCAGCCTTTTTTCGCCCATCCAGTTGATGAACTCAATATCAATGAGTTGCGGCGGGATGTTGGCGTCCAACAAAATGAATGTACACGCTAAGCTCCCCCGGCGCATGAGGTAGCCCTGAATCATGGTTTCCCATTTGCGGCGGTTGACCTTGGAGGTGCGGGCATAGCCGTAGCCGGGCAAATCTACTAAATACCATTCCTCATTGATGGAGAAGAAATTGATGGTCTGCGTCTTGCCGGGCGTGCCGGAGGTGAGCGCCAGGCCCTTGCGCGCCGTGATGAGGTTGATGAGCGAGGATTTGCCCACATTCGACCGCCCGATAAAGGCAAACTCCACCCGCCCATCCTTGGGGCAGGCAGCTTCGGAGGGATAACTTCCCGTGTATTCGGCACTATGAATGATCATAAGGAGCGAAGGTAGTTTTTTTGCGGGAAAAAGAAAAAGGGGGCCGCAATCTACATCTCCTTCCGAATCAACCAAACCGTATATGCCACATAAACGACCAGCAGCACGACGGCTTCCCACCGGTCTAACTTTTTCTTGTGTCCGAGAAACATGGCTGCAAAAAGGAAGAGGGTTCCTCCGGCGAGCAGGTACAGGTCTGTATTGAATACCGTGTCGTAGGAAATGGGGCGGATGAGGGCGCTCACCGCCAAAATCAGAAATATGTTGAAAATGTTGGAGCCGATGATGTTCCCGACAGCTATATCATTGTTTTTCTTGAGGGCCGCCACTACGGAGGTCGCCAGTTCGGGCAGGGAGGTGCCGGCAGCTACAATCGTCAGGCCCACTATTTTTTCGCTGATCCCCAGGGCGGTAGCCATCTCTACGGCATTGGTTACAACCAATCGGCCGCCTGCCACCAAGCCCGCCAGACCGAGGAGGATGAAACTCCAGATTTTGAGATTTGAAAAGCTTTTTCCGGTTTGAGGAATTTCTGCGGGATCGGTCTTAAGCTGCTTATACACATAAAAAAGGAAGAGGGCAAACACAACAAGCAGGATGAACCCTTCCCCCCGCGTCAGAATTTTTACATCTGTTGAGAGGAAGTCATTGGCCATTATAAAAAGAAAAACGACCGCGATAAAGGAAAGCGGAATCTCTTTCCAAACCGTACTGGATTGCACCACCATCGGGGTGATCAGTCCGGCTATGCCGAGAATGACAAAGAGGTTGAAAATATTGCTGCCGATCACATTGCCGAATACAATATCGGGGTGGCTTTGGGAGGCCGCAAAGGAATTGACCACCAATTCGGGCGCGGAGGTGCCGAATGCAACGATGGTTAGTCCGATGGCGAGGTCTGATATTTTATGCCTTTTGGCAAGTGCGGACGCGCCGTCCACCAACCAGTCTGCGCCTTTGATGAGCAGACCGAGGCCGAGCACAAGGAGTAAGATTTGTATCAACATAGCAGGATAGGTTTCTTAGAATGGCAACTGGTTACCAATTACGCAGACAAAGCTACTTCAAAACTGATACGCGGCGAAAAATTTCATCCGGCCTGCCCAGCTATTTTTGATGGGTCATAACAATCGCTCCGCAAATCAGCACAGCATCCGGCAAGCGCCGCACAAAACATCCCCGGCTCCTTATTCGTTTCATTGCGGTATCCGGGAATTTTAGCCGTTTTATGAACAGAAATTACATCATAGGAGTCATCGGGTTGATGAGCGCGGCCGTCATCGGCGTGTTTTGGCTGCAAATGGATTTGATCAATACCGCCATCAAGGAAAACGAGGTAAAGTTTGACAAAGACGTGTTTGACGCCCTCAATTCGGTGGTGATGCGATTGGAGCGGGAAGAAGAAATGGAGATCGTCAACACCTCTTTCAACGGATTTGTGACCCGGTATTACAACATCGAAACCCAACCGGCAAAAGACATCGCTCCCCCGCCGGTACCCTCCGACCCGACACCTCCCGCAGCCGGTATTCTTCCCGCCGAGCGATTGCTCACCCAACTGTGGGAAGACATCCGCGAAGAAGACTGCGACTGCTCCAGGTGCGTGGCCGAACGCAGCGAGAAATACCGCAGCCTCCTCACCGTAATGCAACAACAGGGCGGCCATCGCCTCCCGCTCGCCGAGCGCGTGAAGCGCGACCGCCTCCGCGACATCCTGCGCAAGGAACTCGCCAACCGGGGCATCAACATCGCTTACAACTACGGCCTCCTCTCCACTGCCAGCAACGGCTTCGTCATCATTGACGACCGCTATGTAGTGGAATCGGACGAACCGCGCGAGAGCTTGCCGGGATTCAGCAATATATACAACTCCAAATACCGCGTACACCTCTTTACCGACGAAACGCCCGCTCCCGGCCTGCTCATGCTCCACTTTCCGGCCCGCTCCGGATTCGTGGGCCGCAGCGTGTGGCCCAACCTGATGGGCGCGTTCATCTTCACCGGCATCATCTTGTTTTCATTCGGCTACACCATATATGTCATCTTTACCCAAAAGAAACTCTCGGAGATGAAAAACGACTTCATCAACAACATGACCCACGAGTTCAAAACCCCCATTGCCACCATCTCCCTTGCCGCCGATTCCATCAACAGCCCCATGATCAGCGGCCACGCCGATAAAGTCCGCCGCTTTGCCGACATAATAAAACAGGAAAATAAGCGTATGAATAGTCAGGTAGAGAAAGTGCTCCAAATGGCCTTGATTGACCGCAGCGAGTTCTCTCTCAACCTTGGCGAAGTAAACCTGCACGAGGTCATCCAACAGGCGCTGACCAACTTCAGCATCCGGGTAGAACAAAGGCAGGGTACCGTGGAAGGTAAATTACAAGCCTCCAACCCGGTCGTTCAAGGCGACCTGACGCACATTTCCAATATCGTCAATAACCTGTTGGACAACGCAGACAAATACTCTCCGGACAGCCCGGAAATTACTGTTTGGACCCGCGACGCAAACGGCGGCGTGGAAATCACCGTACAAGACAAAGGCATGGGCATGAGTAAAGAAGCCCGCAAGCACATCTTCGACAAGTTCTACCGCGTTCACACCGGCAACGTTCACGATGTGAAAGGATTCGGCCTCGGCCTGAGTTATGTAAAAGCCATCGTGACGGCTCATAAGGGCGCCGTTGATGTAAAAAGCGAACCGGGCAAAGGCAGTAGTTTTACCGTGTTTTTACCCAGGTAATTGAATACAAACCACAAACGATTTTAATCCTTGAAAAAACGGAACCAATGACAAACAACCGGATACTTCTGGTGGAAGACGATCAAAATTTCGGCGATGTACTTCGCTCCTATCTGGAAATGCACGGCTACGATGTACGCCTCGCTACCGATGGGCTGCAAGGCGCCGACATGTTTAAAAAAGGAAAATACGACCTTTGCATTCTCGATGTGATGATGCCCAAAAAGGACGGTTTTACCCTCGGCAAGGAAATCCGCGACAAAGACGCTGAAATGCCCATCATTTTTCTCACCGCCAAAACCATGAAGGAAGACGTGCTGCGCGGCTTCAAAATCGGCGCCGACGACTACATCACCAAGCCTTTCAACTCTGAAGAACTCCTGTACCGCATTCAGGCCATCCTCAAGCGCAGTCAGCCCAAGCCCGATGCCCGCGATGACATTAAGGAGTTTCACATCGGCAAATACCACTTCAACTACCCCTTGCGCATTCTTTCTTTCAACCTTGGCGGCA
This sequence comes from Saprospiraceae bacterium, assembly GCA_019638385.1. Taxonomy (GTDB): domain Bacteria; phylum Bacteroidota; class Bacteroidia; order Chitinophagales; family Saprospiraceae; genus UBA2329. The sequence goes on from JAHBTW010000004.1 coordinate 85,092, forward strand.
GCGGAGAAGAAAAGTTCAAACTCTCCCCCAAAGAAGCCCAATTGCTGCGCATGTTTGCCATCAACATGAACGACATCCTCCCGCGCTCCACGGCCCTCACCGAAATTTGGGGCCAGGACGACTACTTCACCGCCCGCAGTATGGACGTGTTTGTGACCAAGCTCCGCAAGTACCTCCGATTAGACGACAACATTGAGATTGTGAACATACATGGCAACGGGTTCCAATTATTGGTGAAAGTGCAGGAAAATATTTAAGGTTTTTTGTTTTGTATAAAGCTTTTTGTACTTTTGCAGCACCTTGCCCTGCACGACATCGAATACACAGCTCTCAAAGAGCATTCAAGATAGTTTTTGGGATTATGATTTCGGCCGGCCGACGCTTAAGACGACCGGCTTTTTTTTATGGCCATGTACCAACTCCTGATCAAACCGCTGCTTTTTTTGCTTCCGCCCGAACGCGCCCACGGCGTCGCATTGGGCCTGTTGGAGGCGTTGTTGCACATTCCCGGTGCGGAAGCGCTCCTGCGCGCCCTGTATGGCCGGGCTTACCATACGCAGCCCATAACGGTGGCGGGTCTTGTGTTTCCCAATAAAGTGGGCCTCGCTGCCGGTTTCGACAAAAACGGACGGCACATCCGGCTCATGGCGGCGCTCGGTTTCGGATTTATGGAAGTAGGAACCGTGACGCCGCGCCCACAGGCCGGCAATCCCCGTCCGCGCCTCTTCCGCCTGCCCGCCGACCATGCGCTCATCAACCGGATGGGGTTCAACAACGACGGCCTGGATGCGCTCGTCCGGCAGTTGCAAAAACCCCGGCCTGCCGGTATCCTCATCGGCGGAAACATCGGCAAAAACAAAGACACCCCCAACGAACGCGCTGCCGACGACTATGTGCAATGCTTCGAGGCTTTGTTTCCGTATGTTGATTACTTTGCCGTGAATGTGAGTTCGCCCAATACGCCCAACCTGCGGGCGCTACAGGACAAAGAACCCCTCACCCGGCTCTTGCAAACGCTACAACAACTCAATTCCGCGAAAGCGGTCCCCAAGCCTGTTTTTTTGAAAATTGCGCCCGATCTCTCCGACGCCCAGTTAGACGACATCGTGGCTATTGCCAAAGAAACCGGTCTGGCCGGTCTGATTGCCGCCAACACCACCGTTTCGCGCGTGGGACTTCGCACGCCGCCGGCAACGCTGGAACACATCGGCGCAGGAGGCCTGAGCGGCGCCCCGGTCCGAACCCGCTCCACTGAAATCGTGCGCTACTTGCGCGCACAATTGCCGCCGCCTTTTGCCATCATCGCGGTGGGCGGCATCAACGGCCCGGAAACGGCCAAAGAAAAATTAGACGCCGGCGCCGACTTGGTGCAACTGTACACCGGGTTTGTTTATGAAGGGCCGGGGGTAGTGAGTAGAATAAAAAAGCTACCTTAGCCCCTGTCAATTATCATTGCCCCGATGGACCGATTTCCTTTTTTCCGCCAATTGGACGCCATGGATTGCGGCCCTACCTGCCTGCGCATGACAGCTCAGCACCACGGGCGGCATTATTCGCTGCAATACTTGCGCGAGCGCTGCTACATTGATCGCGAGGGCGTATCGCTGCTGGGTATTGCCGAAGCGGCAGAGCGAATCGGTTTTCGCACCCTGGCTGCCAAACTGCCCTTTCGGGGAGAAAACAACGATGATCCCGGCCTGGCCGATGCTGTGCTGCCCTGTATCGCACACTGGCGACAGAAGCATTTTGTAGTGGTGTATGCCATCTCCCGAAAATACGTCAAAATAGCAGACCCCGCCATCGGCAAACTCCGCCTCAGCCATGCCGATTTTCGAAGAGGCTGGATCAGCGACGGCAACAAAGGCGTAACGCTCCTCATAGAGCCGACTCCGCAGTTTTACGACCATGAAGGCGACACCCGCCGGGGCTTCGGCATCGGATACCTGCTGCGCTACCTGCGCCCTTACCGAAAGCTGGTGACCCAACTCGTGCTGGGGCTGCTCCTGCTCAGTTTGCTCAACCTCGCTTTCCCGTTTCTTACCCAGTCCATCGTGGACATAGGTATTGACAATGCCGACCTCAGTTTTATTTATCTCATCCTGCTCGGCCAGCTCATGCTGTTTCTCGGCATCGTAAGCGTCAATGCGCTGCAATCGTGGATATTGTTGCACATCAGCGCCCGCGTCAACCTGGCCTTGGTTTCTGATTTCCTCACCAAGCTCATGCGCTTGCCCATCGGTTTTTTTGATACCAAAATGACCGGCGACCTGCTTCAGCGCATCGGCGACCAGCGGCGCATTGAGGCTTTTCTCACCGGCTCTACGCTCAGTCTCCTGTTTTCGCTACTCAACCTCCTCGTGTTTGGCGTAGTGTTATTCATTTATCACCTGCCCATTTTTCTGCTCTTTATGGGCGCTGCGGCGCTGTATTTCGGTTGGATACTCTTGTTCATGCCGCGCCGCCGGGTGATTGACCAAAAGCGATTTTTGGAACAAGCCGACAACCAGGGCACGCTCATCGAACTCATTCAGGGTATGCAGGAAATCAAACTGCAACGCAGCGAACGCCGGCACCGCTACGCATGGGCGCACATACAGGCGCGCCTGTTTCGCACCAATGTGCAATCGCTCGCTCTCGGCCAAACGCAGGACATCGGCGCGGGATTCATCAACCGGCTCAAAGACATCCTCATCACTTTCGTGGCCGCTGCTGCAGTAATCTCCGGCGACATCACCCTCGGTATGATGCTCGCCATACAATTCATCACCGGGCAGCTCAACGGCCCGCTTACCCAGTTGGCCGGGTTTCTTCGCTCCGCACAGGATGCCCGCATCAGTTTGGAACGTCTCGGCGAAATTCAGGACATGGAAGAGGAGTCTTATCCTGAAACAGCTACGGAGGAAATCCTGCCGGCCCGGAGCGATATTCACATCGAAAACCTGTCGTTTCGGTACAACGAGTTGAGCGACTATGTATTGGAAGACATCAACCTCCATATACCCAACGGCCAGGTGACCGCCATAGTAGGCGCCAGCGGCAGCGGAAAAACTACCCTGCTCAAATTGCTGCTCGGCTTTTACCAGCCGGCCAAAGGCGTTATTCATATCGGCGGAGCGCACCTGCGCCACATCAGTCCGCATACCTGGCGGGGGCTTTGCGGCGCTGTGATGCAGGACGGCTTTGTTTTTTCCGACACCATCGCCCGCAATATTTCGCAAAGCGACGAAAAGCCCGATAAGGCCCGACTCTTTGCTGCGGCGCAAACGGCCTGCGCCGATGAGTTCATAGAAGCGCTGCCCTTGGGCTACAACACCAAAGTGGGCAGCCGGGGCAACGGCCTGAGCCAGGGCCAGCGCCAGCGTTTGCTCATTGCGCGGGCGGTGTATAAAAACCCCGATTTCCTGTTCTTCGACGAAGCCACCAACGCATTGGACGCCACCAACGAACGGCGCATTCTGGAGCAATTGGAATCGTTTTACAAAGGCCGTACCGTGGTGGTGGTGGCGCATCGGCTCAGCACCGTACGCCATGCCGATCAGATTGCGGTGTTGGAAAAAGGGCGCATTGTGGAGCGCGGAACCCACGAAGAACTGGCCGCCCTGAAAGGAGTTTATTACCGCTTGATTAAAAACCAATTGGAATTGGGATGAAACGCAAGCCGGAAGACATATACCTGCGCGAGGAAGACGACGTGCAATACCTCCTCGGAAAAACACCCGGAGGTCTGTTGCGCTACGGCATCAGCATCGCGTTTGCGACTGCGATGCTGGCCGTTGCGGCCGCCTGGATCATCCGCTATCCCGACGTGGTGAACGCGCCGGTTATGATTGCCACGGAGCGACCGGCCGTGCGGTTGGTCAGCGTATCGGGCGGCAATATTTTCACGATTAATGTGGAAGATAAAAGCGAGGTAATTGCCGGTCAGTTATTGCTCACGGTGGAAAACCCGGCAAAATCAGAGGATGTAATCGCGTTGGAATCCTGGCTGAGCCGGTTCCCGGAAGACACCCTTTCCGCAGAGAACGGGCCGGTTTTCGATATGGGAGAAACCCCGCCTGTGCTATCGTCGCTGGGCATGTTGCAAAATACCTTTTCCGCCTGGACGGAAGAGTGGAACCAACTGCGCTTCCGCACGGAGAAAGACTATGCAGGCCGTCAAATAGCCGCGCTCAACCAACAAATCAGCAGCCTCGCCCAAATTAATACCGGGTTGAAACAACAGGAGGAAACCGCTGCAAAAGAAGCCGATCTCGCCGCCACGAGGTTGAGCAAATCCGAACAGTTGTTCAAAACGGGCGCCATCAGTGAACTGGATTTGGAGCGCGACCAAACCACCTATCTCAGCCGTCGGCGGCAGGTAGAAAACCTTCAGGCAGAACAATGGAATAACCGCCTCCGCTCGGACGAACTGCGCCGTATGCAGCTCGAACTTCGGCAGGGCCACCGCGAAGGTCTCCACTCCACACACACCCGTCTTCGGGAGCTGACCCGCAAACTGCGCAGCGAAATACAATCCTGGAAACAACAATACCTCGTGACGGCGCCTGCCGACGGCATCGTGTCGTTCAGCGCGGAATGGGCGCCGGGACAATACCTACGCCCCGGTCAGGAAGTGATGGTCCTCGTGTCGCCCGCAGGGGAGGGTACCGTAAGAGCACAGGGGCTGTTGCCCACCGCCGGCGCAGGAAAGGTTGCGGTCGGGATGGATGCCCGCATCCGGCTGGCAGGGTTTCCGTACAAAGAATACGGCGTGTTGGAAGGCAGGGTGCAGGACATCTCCTTGTCGCCGGTGGAAACGGGCGATGGCGGCCCGGCTTACCGCATCGAAATCGCATTGCCGGAGGGCTTGCGCACCGATTACGGCCGCGAGTTGCCGTTGTTGCGGGAAGCACAGGGCGCTGCGCGCATCATCACCGAGCGGCGCAGCCTGCTGGAGCGCTTGTTTGAGCCCTTGTACAGCGCCTGGAAAAACAATTAATCAGTATTTGGTGAGAATAAAAAAAGAGATTACCTTTGCGCCCTAAATTCAAAATTCATTCATTATTTAAAACCATCCGTAGATGTTCGCTATCGTTAACATAGCTGGTCAACAGTTCAAAGTCGAGGAAGGTCAGGAGATCTTCGTCCACCAGTTAGAAGCCGCCGAAGGTGACAGTCTCAGTTTCGATCAGGTACTCCTGATTGACCAGGACGGCCAGGTAAGCGTAGGCACGCCGTTGCTGAACACAGCCAGGGTAAATGCTACCGTTGTTTTGGGCCATGTCAAAGGCGACAAGGTCATCATTTTCAAAAAGAAGCGCCGCAAAGGGTATCGCCTCAAAAAAGGCCACCGGCAGCACTTTACAAAAATCAAAATTGATTCTATCACGGCCTGATTGGGCACTTATTTTCTAACTGTAAAAAACAACTTCAACCATGGCACATAAGAAAGGTGAAGGTAGTACCCAAAACAACCGCGACAGTAATGCTAAACGCTTGGGCGTAAAGATGTTCGGCGGCCAGACTGTTCGCGCAGGCAACATTTTAGTGCGCCAGCGCGGCACCAAGTTTCACCCGGGTGAAAACGTATATATGGGCAAAGACTACACCCTGCACGCAGCCATTGCCGGCACGGTGGTATTTCGCCGCAAGCGTATGAACCGCACGTTCATCAGCATACAGCCGTTCGATACGGCAGAAGTGGAAACGCCCGTTGTACCCACTCCCAAGCCGCCCAAAACTGCGCCCACGCCGGTAGCCGAAACCATCGAAGTACAAACGCCGATGGAAGTAGATGCACCCGTAGCCGCCCCGCAGGCAGCGGCGCCGGTAGAGGAGGCTCCGGCGAAAGCCAAGGCCAAATCGGCTTCCATCACCCTGCCTTCCGGCAAAAAGGTGAAGCAAGACGACCTCAAACTGGTGGAAGGCATCGGCCCGAAAATCGAAGAGTTGCTCAACGCTGCCGGTATTAAAACCTGGTCAGACTTAGCCGACGCCGCCACGGAAACCGTGCAGGCTGTACTCGACGAAGCCGGTCCGCGCTACAAAATGCACGATCCCGCTACCTGGTCCAAACAAGCCGCTCTGGCAGCAGCCGGCCAATGGGAAGAACTCGAAACGTACCAGGATCAGCTTCAAGGCGGCCGCGACGTAAGCGGTGATAGCGACGAGGCGTAATCCAAGAGATAGTTTTAGTTTTCATAGCTTTATTCGCAGCCCCGCCTGTTTCAGTGCGGGGCTTTTTTTGCCTCCACGATTTGCGGCTCATAAACTTGCCATGCTGAAAATGTTTTGAAAACGCCGAGAACAATTATCTTTGCCGCGCTCTACGAGCGGCATAAGTGCCATTACCAAACAAACAGCGCCAAGTCATGTCTGAGATTCAAAATGCCGGCAAGAAAGGATACTGCCTCCTGTACTTTTTCCTATTCCTCCTCCTCTTTATTGCATTGGTGGTGTGGATTTACAACTCCAATTTCCAGTTGCTGCGGTAGGTATGCCGTGCGCCTGCTACTTTTCCTGATCGTTGTAGAGCGCTGCCAATTCCTTTTCGTATTGCCGCAGGATGAGGCTCCGGCGCAGTTTCAGCGTAGGGGTGAGGTGTCCGGAGGATTCGTTCCAGGGTTCGTGTAGTAAAATAAAGCGCTTCACGCGTTGGAAGTGCGGCAGCGACTCGCTGTATCGCTCTATTTCATGTTGTATAAAACGGTTTACTTTGGGATGGAGGGCCATGAACTGCGGGGCCGTCCAGTGTATGCCGTTGTCGTTGCACCAGGCTTCGAGCCGCTCAAAATCGGGTACGATTAGCGCCGATACGAAGGGGCGGTCGGTGCCGGCCACGATGCAATATTCGATGTAAGGCGATTCAGTAAGTACTTTTTCCACCAATTGGGGCGCCACATAACGCCCGCCGCTCACTTTGAAAAGGTCTTTTTGGCGATCGGTAATTTGCAAAAACCGTTTGTGTACAAACTTGCCCACATCGCCGGTATGGAGCCAGCCGTCGGCATCTATCACTTGCGCGGTTTCGGCAGGGCGATTGTAATAGCCCATCATCACGCCCGGCCCGCGCGCCAGAATTTCCCCTTCGCCGTTTTCGTCGGGTTCGGCAATGCATACCTCCACGCCGGGAATCGGGATGCCTACCGTGCCGAAATGCACCCCGCCGGGATCGAAGCGATTGAACGCGATGACCGGCGAACTTTCGGTGAGGCCGTAGCCTTCGCGCACATGGATGCGGGCCGCAGAGAACAAACGCCCCAACTGAGGCCGCAACGCCGCAGCGCCTACCGTAATGCCCCGAATGTGCCCGCCCAATGCGCGCCGCCAATGGCGAAACACCAAAAAATCGGCAAGGGCCAATTGTACCCAGTACGTCGGCGGAAACGCCTTGCCTGTTTTGTATGCATTGCCGATTTTGACAGCCCATTCGGAAAGCCGTTTTACCGGAAGGGAGCGCTTGGCAGTAGAAGCAACGATGCCGGCGTAAAATTTTTCCAACACCCTCGGCACTGCCGTGAAGTAGTGGGGCCGTGCCTCTCTCAGATCATCCATGAGCGTGCCCGCCTGCCGGGGGTAATAAATGGTAGCGCCGGCGGCCATGTAAGAATAAGTGACCATGCGCTCAAAGATGTGACTAAGCGGCAGGTAGCTGAACACCCGGCAGGTGTAGTCCACCGGCACTAAAGTAATGACGGATTTGATGTTGCTCACAATGTTGCGATGGGAGAGCATCACGCCTTTCGGTTCGCCCGTAGTGCCGGAGGTGTAGAGGATGGTGGCCAGTGCGGTGTCCGGAATCGCATCGCGTATTTCGGAGAGGCGCTTCAGCAGGTTATTGTCTATGGCATCAGAAAGCAGCAAGGCGCCCTCGCCGGAAAACAACCATACCTTTTCGAGCGATTCGGGGGCATTGGCGCGGATGCGTGCAGCCGGTCCTTCATCCGATACAAAACAAAAGCGCATACCGGAATCGCGGAGAATGAACTGCAATTCGCTGTCGGTTGCTGCGGCGTGGATGGGCACGACTACCGCTCCCGCCTGTTGGATAGCAAAATCGTAAAAATGCCAGTCGGGACTGTTGTCGCCGGAGATGATGCCCACGCGGTCGCCGGAGCGGATGCCGGCTTCCAGCAGCCCTGCGGCGAGCACATTCACGCGATCCACGGCTTCCTGCGAGGAATACCGCTCTTCGTTGCCGGCGACGGTTTTGCGAAAAAAAGCGGTCGCTTTGGCATAGCGCGCCTGTTGATAGGGAAGAATGTCGAAAAGGCGGTGGAAATCCATCGGTGTTGCGGCCTTTTTTGGTTTCCACCAAAGGTAAGGAGTTTTGGCCTAAAGTACGGATTCTGCGAGCGCAGCCGGTTGGTTCACGCTTTCCAGGAATTCGAGGGTTTGATCTAAACTGCTCAGGATGACCGCATTTTCGGGTGCCTTTACATTTTGGGCAATGACCTGATAACCGGACAGCAAGAGGCGGCAATCGGGGAAAGCATCGGCGAGTTTGTCCACATAGCGTTGTACGGGTTCTTTGCCGAAGGTTTCGGTGATCATGGTGAAAATGAAATCGGGCGATAAGATTTGCCCGGCATCCCGCAGGTCGGCCAATGAAATATCCTGCCCCAAATAAACGACCTGATACCCGCGCGACTTCACCAGATAGTGCATAAAGAGCAGGGTCAGTTCCTGGCGTTCGCCCTCGGGCAGGTAGAGCAAGAATTTTTTGACTTTCGGGCCGCTGAGGAGCGGCGCCTTGTCAATGGCCACAATGAGTTTTTGGCGAATGAGGTAGCTGATGAAATTTTCCTGTACCGGATGAATGGAGCCGGTGAGCCACAGCAGGCTGAGCTTGTCTAAAAACGGATAGATGATTTCGAGCATGGCGCGCTCGAAGCCTATTTGCTGGATATTGGCGGAGAGGATACGATCGAATTTGAATTCGTTCATCTCGATCATGGAGAGCGTGAGGGCGTCAAGTTGGGTGCCGTATTCAAAGTTCATCTCGGAAAGTGAGGCTACTTTTTCAGCAATATTTGCCTTGGTCATACCGGCTATCTTGGAAATTTTAAATCCGTTTCGATTGAGTAAAGCTATGTTGAGGATGAATTTGAGATCTTCATCTTCGTAATAGCGAATGTTAGTTTTGGTTCGCTTCGGCTCAATCAACCCGTAACGCTGCTCCCATATCCGCAGGGTATGGGCCTTTATGCCCGATAATTTTTCCAGATCTTTTATTGAATAAATCGCCACAGTTCATGTAGGTTAGGGGTATTGCCGCCGGCAAAACCATCATCGAAACAGGAAATTACAAAAAATGTTTATAGCCGACATTCACCCATTTCTGTGTGGTAGCCGATTAGGCCCTCCATCGGCGCTGCCAAAAAAACGCCCGGTTGCAATTTCGCTTCCGCCAATACAGCCTCCAGTATGCTGCGAAAATGCCAGGCTACCGACCCGGTGAAATGAACAGGCAACTCCTTTGCCGAAGAATAAGTCAAAACACACCGCTGCACAAACAGTTCAAACTGCCGGCGCACCAAACCCGCCGCAAAAGAGTGGCCGATGTGCCGGGAGAGAAACGGCACAAAGGACGCCAAAAACCGGCTGGGCGTATCGCTGCGATACACCGACAAAATGACCTCATCCTTCGATACCGGATATTCCGATTCAAATGCGCCGAGCAGCTCGGACGGCAGCTCGCGGTTCAGCCAGGCAATGAGGAGTTCGCGGCCCAATACGGCCCCGCTGCCTTCATCGCCGAGGATGTAGCCCAACCCGCCTGCGTTTTGCACTACAGTACGACCACCGTACCACACAGAATTGGAGCCGGTGCCGAGAATACAGGCAATGCCCGGTTGGAAGCCGCACAAGGCCCGCGCAGCTCCCAACACATCGGTTTCAATTTCGATTTCCTCCGCTTCCGGAAAAACCGCCCGGAACAACTCGTGCAATTCCCGGCGGGCGCTTTCGGCTTTGCAGCCGGTTCCATAAAAAAATATCCGGCCGGCTGCCTCCCCTATCCGGCGGCGAGCTTGCTCCAGCGCATTGCGAATAGCTTCTTCCGAAAGAAAAAAGGGGTGAATGCCAATGGTTTGGAATCGCTGAGACTCCCGGCCGGGCATCAGTGCGGCCCAGTCGGCTTTGGTGGCGCCGCTGTCTATGAGCAGCAGGGGCCTCATAGCTCCGGCGGGTTTTCGGCGTCTAAGCGCGACTCAAGGGCTTTGCGCACGTTGCCGTGTTCGAGCAGGAGCTTGTGTGCCGCGTCGTAGTCGAGTTGCAAAGCATTCATTAAAATTTTCGCTCCGCGCTCCACCAACTTGGCATTGCTCAGTTGCATGTCCACCATTTTATTGTCGAGTACCCGGCCCAGGCGGATCATGATGCTGGTGCTGATCATATTGAGCACGAGCTTTTGCGCGGTACCGGCTTTCATGCGCGTACTGCCGGTGACAAATTCGGGGCCGGTGACCACTTCGATGGGAAAATCGGATTGTTCGGAAATTGGCGCATCGGGATTGCAGCTAATGCTGCCGGTGAGGATACCGTGGGCGCGGCAGGCGTGGAGGCCGCCCACCACATAAGGCGTGGCGCCCGATGCAGCAATACCCACCACTACATCCTGTTCGTTGATGAAATACCGTTTGAGGTCTTTCCATGCCTGCCCGGAGTCGTCCTCGGCAAATTCCACGGCTTTGCGAATAGCGGTATCTCCGCCGGATATAATACCGACGACCCAACTATCGGGAACGCCGTAAGTGGGCGGGCATTCCGAAGCATCGAGGATACCGAGGCGCCCGCTCGTACCCGCTCCGATGTAAAACAAGCGCCCGCCGCCGTTCATTTTTTCCACAATGGCCTCCACCAAACGTTCAATGGCCGGCAAGGCGCGCTCCACTGCGAAGGGCACAGTTTTATCTTCGTTATTGATGTTGCGCAACAGTTCTCCCACCGTCATCTTTTCCAGATGCCGATAATGGGAGGGCGATTCGGTGATTTTTTGCATGTTTTAAGGATAATGGCTGCGCCAAAGTAGCAATCTCCTGAAAAATAGCATACAAAAAAATGAGGGCTTGCCCGTAGTTGGAAGGTCGCAGGGGCAAGTCGGGCGCTTTTTTTATCTTTGTCGCATAAGTATAAAAGGCTCATGCTTCAACGTGCCATTACGGGTTTCTTTTTCATTGCGGTTATGGTAGGCGGCATTTACGGGGGGCGTTACACCTTTCTGGGCTTATTTGCCATCATCACAGCGGGTTGTTTGTGGGAATATCTGGGCATTGTGCTGGAAAGCGGCCGGAAGCGCGACCTCATCCGAAAATTACTGGGAGTAGTGCTCGGCCTCACGCCCTTTGCCGGCAATTCCTTGTTGCACCTCGGCCTGATATTGGACGAGGCCCATTTCATATCCGCATCGGCGCTGTTGCTTTTTCCACTCTTGTTCTTAGCGTTCATTTACGAGATGTACGCTCAATCGGAGCAGCCGTTTGCCAATATCGGCTATACCGTGTTGGGGGCTGTGTATATCGGCGTGCCTTTCGCGTTGTTGGAATTCATCGCATTCGACGACAAGCAGTTTTTTGCCGGCACGGTGATGGGCTTGCTCATCATGACCTGGGGCAATGACAGCGCCGCTTATTTGTTCGGCTCCAGATGGGGCCGCAGGTTGTTGTTTCCCCGGCTGTCGCCAAAAAAAACCTGGGAAGGCTTTTGGGGCGGCGCTGTGTTTACGCTGCTTTCCGCCGGGGTGTTGAGCCTGTTTTTTAAGGGGCTTACGCCGCTGAATTGGCTGATCCTGGGAGTGATCGTGATTGTGTTCGGCACTTTCGGCGACCTGGTGGAGTCTATGCTCAAGCGCAGTTTTCATGCCAAAGACTCCGGCGATCTGCTGCCCGGCCACGGCGGCCTCCTCGACCGCTTCGACGGTTTTATCTTTTTGCTTCCCTTTGCGGCTGCGTATATTTTGTTGTTGCGCTAAACCGTTGTATCATGCGGCGCAAAAAAAGCCCGAAGAATACATGCACAAGTTGCCACAGCGAACAATAGGATGGGTCAGTGCGGGCGCCGTAGTGGTAGCCAATATGGTGGGCACGGGCGCATTCACGACGCTGGGTTTGCAGTTGCAACACTTACACAACACCTGGGTTATTCTCTCCCTTTGGATTTTTGGAGGCATCATCGCTTTGTTCGGCGCGGTGAGCTATGCGGAGTTGGGCGCCCGGATGCCGCGTTCGGGCGGCGAGTATTATTTTCTCTCGCGCATTTACCATCCTATGGCCGGGTATCTATCCGGCTGGGTATCCCTCACAGTAGGCTTTACGGCGTCCATCGCGCTATCGGCCATGGCAATGGGAGCGTACCTGTCCAATATTGCCGGCATGGATGCCCGCTGGATTGCATTGACGGTGATTGTAGCCGTATCGGCCATGCACTCGGTACACCTGCGGCAGAGCAGCCGGTTTCAAAACATTTTCACTCTGCTCAAACTCGCCCTTATGGTCTTTCTCATTGCGGCTTGTATCGGTTATCCGCCGCAAAACGGCGCATTGAATTGGAACGGCGCCTGGCTGCCGGAAATGGGCAGCGCGCATTATGCAGTGGCTTTAGTATTTGTGGTATATGCCTATTCGGGTTGGAATGCTGCGGCCTACATCACCGGCGAGGTGCGCCAACCGGCGCGTAATCTGCCCCGCGCACTCATCGGCGGCACATTGCTCGTGGCGGTGCTGTATGTGCTGCTGCAATTCGGTTTTTTGTACCAGGCCGGCAAAGAAGCTTTGGATGGGAAAATAGAAGTGGCCCAAATTGCCGCACAAAGCCTGTTCGGCGCTTCAGGGGCTAAGTGGGTGAGCGTGTTTATCGGATTGCTGTTGGTATCCAGCATCAGCGCGATGGTGTGGGTGGGGCCGCGCGTAAGTCGGGCCATGGCCGAGGATTACCCCGTGTGGCATTTTCTGGCCCGCGACAACAAACACGGCGTACCCGTGAACGCGATCTGGTTTCAGGCCGCCGTGAGCGTGTTTCTGCTGCTGAGCGGTTCTTTCGAGCAGGTGCTCATTTACAGCGGTTTTGTATTGCATCTCTCCACCACTGCCGCCGTGGCCGGCGTATTGATATTGCGGCGAAAAGACCGCGCTGCACCCCCGTTTTCCGGGCCGTTTTACCCCTGGGGGCAAATCATATTTCTCCTCTTTAGCGTATGGATGCTGGGCTTCCTGCTCTACGACAAACCCCGCGAAAGTATGCTCGGCATGCTCAACCTCGCCATCGGCGCCGTATCGTATTGGTGGAATAAGCGCTACGCGCTGCCGCCGGTAAGAAAGAATAAAAAAAGGCAGTAAAAAGTGCGGAATCGCCCTTTTACTGCCTTGCTTCACACTATGCTCCATGCCCTATGCTCATCACCGCAACAGCGTCACATTGCCTTTTTTGACAAACTGCTCGCCGCCGGGGCAACTCACGATTAAGTGGAACCCATATACATCGGGCGGAAGGTCTTTGCCTTTAAAGGTGCCGTCCCAGGAATCGTTGAGGTTGGTCGCTTCGAACATCTTCTGTCCCCAGCGATTGTAAATCACCCAGTTGACCTCCAACACCAAAGGCGGGCGGGCGCGCACGCGCAGCACATCGTTTTCACCGTCTCCGTTGGGCGTAAAGGCCGAGGGAAAGAAAATATACGGCTCTTCGCACAGGAAGTTGACGACTACCGTCACGCGCAGGTCGGCGCTGCATCCGTCTTTGCTCACCGTCACCGTGTATTCGGTGGTGCGATCGGGCGTGGCTACCGGGTTGCGAATGTCGGATGCACTCAGCGACTCCGCCGGCGTCCAATTAAACATACAATCATCGCAACCGATAACATCTAATTGCGATGGATCGCCCAATATGACTTCGTCCGGCGTGGCGGTAGCGGTCACAGTTCCCGGCAGATCGAGAATGGTTACTGTCGTGGAGAGTGTTTGTTCACACCCGAACTGATTGGTGAGCAATACGCTGATGTTTTGAGCGATTGTAGCATTGACCGTCACAATGGGGTTGCCGCTCGGCGGCGTCACGGCATTGGCCGGCGACCAGTTGTAGGTCAGGTTCTGCGAAGGATCCAAGTTCACTACGCCGATTTGGGTGGTAGTAGCCGGAACGCAGAGTACCACCGGCGGAGTAATGATAGCGGCTATCGGGAAGTTGTTTACTGTCACCGAGGTCACTTCCGTACACCCGTTGTCATCGGTTGCTCTTACATAATAAGTGGAAGAACCCGCCGGCGGACTAACCGTAAAGGTAGCGCCCGTGCCGGCTACCGGCACAAAGAGCGGATTGTCGGCCCATTCGAAGCCTGCCGCTATGGCACTTGATGCGGTGAGCGTGGCCAAGGCATCGGGGGTACACAGCGTAGTCTCTCCGCTTACCGACAAGTCTATAGCCGGATACACCCGCACTTCTATTTGCCGCTCAATGCTGCATCCCAGCACCGGATCGCTGATGGTCACGCTGTAAGTGCGGTCAATGGCAGTTGTAACGGTAGGATTGTGCGGCGGATTGAGGTCAAGGCCATCCAACGGCGACCACACATAAGTATAGGCCGGATTGCCTCCGGGATTGATCGGCGTGGGCGCATCTATACACACCCGGATGGAATCCTGAATACCCGTATCAATGATAAAGAGGCTAATGTTTACGGTTGTGGTATCGGTACAGCCGTTGGCATCTTCGGCCACCACGATGTAATTGGAGCCGCCCTCTGCCGGGGTCACGGTGATGCTTGCCCCCGTACCTGCCGGCGTGTTGAAGTTGTTGAGATACCAGGTAAAGGTCGCGCTTACGTCAGCGGTAGCGGTCAGTGTTACCGGTGCAATCTCGCAGAGCAGCGTGTCTTCGCTTGCCGTCAGGTTAATGAGCGGAAAGACGTCCACTTCAATGGTTTGCGCTACACTACAGCCACTTACCGGATCGGTCACGGTCACGTTGTAGGTAGCCGGGCCGTTGAGTACGGCTACAGGATTGGATGGATCGCTGAGGTCAAGCCCGGTAGTGGGCGACCAGACGTAGGTGTAAGCCGGATTGCCGCCCGGATTGAGCGGAGTCGGCGTATTGCCGCAGATCGTTTGCGGCGACCCCAAGTCGCCGGGTTCAAAGTTTACTGCGGTCACCGTGACGGTAGCCGTATCCCGGCAGTCATTGGCGTCGAGTGCTATTGCGGTGTAGGTGAAAACGCCTTCCTCGTCGAAGGTGACGGTAAAGCTGTTTCCGGTAAATACCAGATCGCCATTAAGATACCATTCGATGGTGACCGGCACGCTGCCCGAAGCGCTCAGCGTCACATCGCCGAAGCCGCACAGGGTGGTATCTGCCGTCGCCTGAAGATTGATCGGTGCGAATACGCCCACTTCGATGGTCTGCTCCACACTACAGCCGCTTACCGGATCGGTAACAGTTACATTGTAGGTGGCCGGGCTGTTGAGCACGGCAACGGGATTGGACGGGTCGCTCAGGTCAAGCCCGGTGGTGGGCGACCAGGTGTAAGTATAAGCCGGATTGCCGCCCGGATTGAGCGGAGTCGGCGTGTTGACGCAGATTGTTTGCGGCGAGTTCAGGTCGCCGGGTTGGAAGTCGGCAGCGGTAATATTGACAACCGCCGTATCGCTACACATAAAGCCGTCCGTTGCAATGACCTGCACTACATAGTTGCCGGCTGCGGTAACGTTGTAGGATACCGGGCTGCCGGTCGCAAAAGGCGGCTGACCCGGCTCCGACCACGAGAAGGTCACCGGCACAGTAGCCGAGGCGTTCAATTCCAATTCACCCAAACTACAGACGGTTGTATCGCCGGTCGCCGTCAGCCCTATTTCCGGCGTTACCAATACCGTCACTGTTCGGATGGTCTGGCAGAAAAAGCCGCCGGTTGTATCCGTGATGGTTACGCTGTAAACGCCGCCGGTTGTGCCGATGTAGATCGGATTGGCCGGATTGCTGAGGTCGAGGTCGGTCGTAGGCGACCACTCGTATTGGAAATTGGGATTGGCGCCGGAACTGATGCCCGCCGGTTCGCCGGCACATATAATGACCGTGTCGGCGATTTCCACCTTAAACGGCACA
This sequence comes from Saprospiraceae bacterium, assembly GCA_019638385.1. GTDB lineage: Bacteria > Bacteroidota > Bacteroidia > Chitinophagales > Saprospiraceae > UBA2329. Next base: position 101,157 of record JAHBTW010000004.1, read on the forward strand.
ATGCTCACATTGACCTCCACCGTATCGGTGCAGCCGAATTGATTGGTGATGATACCGGTAATCATGCCGCCATTGGGGCCGACCATAGCAATGGGGGTAGCAGTGCCTGCGCCGCTGACAATCAGTTCGGCAGGCGTCCAAACGTAAGTGAGCGTATCCTGATCGTCGAGATTGGTGACGATGATGGGGAAAGCCACATCTTCGCAGGCCGTCACATCGCCGGAAGGCGTTGCGGTCACATCCACGCCGTTATCGGTTATGGTCACGCTTCGGCTTTCGGTGCAGCCAAAAGCATCGGTAGCGGTAGCGGTATAGGTTTCTACCCGGAAAGGATCAACGGTTATCGTCGGGCCGCCGAGGTTTTGGCCCAGGCTGTTGGTCCATACGACGGTAGCCGGCACGATGGTTCCGGCGCCGAGCGTCACGGGGCCGCCGCAGGTAGTTGCGTCATCCGGGATGTCTAAGCCGATGGCGTCGGGTACCAAAACGAGCACATCCTGTACATAAGAGCAGGTGTCGCCGCCCAATGCCTGTATTTGCACAGTGTAGAGGGTGGTTTGGTCGGGAAAGGCCAGCGGATTGGCGGCCGTGGCGTCGCTCAGGCCGTCGGCGGGGGCCCAGAGGTACTGGTAGGCCGGATTTCCGCCGGGGTTGAGCGGCACAGAATCGCCGCGACACACCAGGACCGTGTCCGCAATGGATACATTGATCAATTGGATGTTGATCGTTTCGGTCACGGAAGCAGGGCAGTTATTGGCCGTGTTGATGGTGAGCGTCACCGTAAGGTCGCCGCTTTCCGTCACCGTGATGACCGGATTTTGTAGCGTAGAACTTTGCCCGTTGCTAAAGGTCCAGTTCCACTGATTGGTATTGTTGAACGTATTGATAGACCCATCGAAAAAAGCTATTTCAGCGCTGCCGTTGTTGCATTCGGCGATGTCGTAATCGAATAATGCAACAATCTGCGGGTCAGTGATGTCCACAGTTGCCGTGAGGGTATCTGCGCAGCTCACGTCGTAGCCGATGGTGAGGGTTACGATGTAAGAACCGGCAGTAGTGTAAGTGTGTACCGGGCTGGTTTCGGTGCTGCCTGTGCCGTCGCCGAAATCCCACACATAAGCAAATGCATCGGTGCTGGTGTTGGTAAACTCCACGGTGGCGCCGTTGCACTGAACGAGGGTGGTGAATCCGAGTTGGAATGCCGTGTCCACCACGGCCGTTTGTACCGTACCGGTAAAGTCGCACCCGTACTGATTGCTGATTTCAACGGTTACCACCAACTCGCCCGGCGTTTCAATGAAGTCAGGCGTAGCCGTGGTTTCCGTACCCGGCACAAAAGCGCTCGCCGGCGACCAGAGGTAAGTCAGTATGTCGTTCGGGTCGTTGTTGATGGCTTCTATTACCAATTCTTCGCCCAAACAAACCGCCGCCACATCGGGCAGGGTGACGTTTACCGGGCCGCCGGATACCTGTACGCTTTGGGATGCTTCACATCCAGAGGCGTCGGTCGCCGTCACCGTAAAGGTCGCCACACCGGATACCGGTACTGTCAGGGTATTGGTTTGCGACAGAATGTCGCCCCCCGCATTGGTCCATTCCCAATCAACCGATACGGAGGCCGTGGCTGTCAGGGTGGTTTCGGCATCGCAGGTTAGCCCGGCGCCGTCCACGTTGATGTCAATAGCCGGCGGTACCGTCACGGTAAGGGAGTAGGCGTAATAGCAGGTGTCGGCGCTCACCAAGCCGACGGTGAGGGTATAAACCGTGGTTTGAGCCGGGCTGAATACCGGATTGTTCGAAGTTGGGTCGTCTATGCCATCTGCCGGCGACCACAGGTACAGGTAATCGGTGCTCAGCGGAGCGGCCAACTGAACGCTTCCTCCTTCGCAACGAACCAACAATTCGGGCAACAATTCAAAATCAATCGGATCAATCAGGCGAATGTTTACCGGCTTGCTCATGGTGTTGCTACAGTCGTCGGCAGCCGTCACGGTGAGGGTTACGTTGAGGTCGGTATTGCTGTAAATGGTGAGTGTCGGGTTTTGCTGGTCGGAAGTTTGTCCGTTGCCGAAATCCCAACTCCATGCCGTGATGGGGCTTACCGTGCTGACGGAGGCATCCATAAAGCGAACGATCACGCTGTCGGGGGAGCAGGTTTCATACTCCACCGTAAACTCTGCGCTCAGCGATTTCATTTGCACAATCACTTCGCGGGTGATGGAGTCCCGGCACAGCTCCGTGTCGGGTACTTTGAGAGTGACTAAGTAAGTCCCTACATCGGAGTAAGTGTAAGACGGATTGGGCAAAGTAGAGCCGGCGCCGGGGTTGAGCGGGTCGCCGAAGCTCCATTCATATACAGATGCTCCGGTGCTGGTATTGTTGAAATTGATGGTCAGTCCGTCGCAGTCGGCTACTGCTTCAAAATCGAGCATGGGGAGCGGGCTGCTGTTTACGGTTACGGTTCGGATGATTTCACACACCCCGCCCGGCGCCGTAATGGTAACGGTATAAACCGCCGGCCCGGCCGCCACGATTCTCGGATTGACGGAGTTGGCCGGATCGAGCAGTCCGATGCTTGGCGACCAGAGATAATCGAAGCCGATATTGGGATCGGTATCGGGGTTGAGGCTGAGGGTATCGCCGGCACAGGCAAACAAATCGGCTCGGATAAACCCGCCGGGGTTGTCTAAGCCGGAGGTAAATGTAGTGTCAAAAACGGACGTACACGCGTTGGCATTGGTCACTTCAAACCGAATGGTTCCAGTGACGCCGAGCGGCACATTGAAAGAAGGGTTGGGCAAGGTAGAGATAAGAGTGTCGCCGTTATATATCACCGTCCATTTGCGCGATGTGATCATCACGGATGTATCAACCGACAAATCCTGCAACTGAAGGATAGCAAAGGTATCGCAATCAAACACATCGGCGCGATAGTCAGCCAACAGGGTGCTGGTAGTGAGATAGATTTGCTGACAAAACGTATCCACGCAGGTGCTGAGCGGCTCTGCCACCAATGTCACCGTATAGATACCTGTGTCGGGGAAAGTATAGAGCGGGTTTTGTTCTGTAGAACTCGGAGTCGAAGCCGGGAAGTCGAAATACCATATAAAATCATCGGCATTGGTACTGGTGCTGGTAAACTGCACGGTGAGGTCGTCGCATTGCACTTCCGGCGCGTCAAAACTGGCGGTTGCTTCGTTACACTGGCCCACGTTGTACTGAAAATCGCGGCGGGTGGAGGATAGCAATACCCCGGTATTGCGGTCGTATTCTTGCACACAAACCCCCACCACAAATTGCCCCTGAATGGTTGGGGTTCCGGTAAGCAGGCCGGTACCCGGATGAATTCTGAGCGAATCGGATATGATCGTGTCGTTAGAGGCGCAACTTGAAGTCACAATAGTAGTGTCGCCCATACTGCCCAACATGTTGAATACATCATAAACAGGAGCTTTCCAGACGACAGAACTGAAATTGGCAGGATTGGTCAGCGGTTCGGTCGAATTGGGGATCGGTCGCGGTGTGGTTATAGTACCGCCCGACAAAGGGGTACACAGGCTGTAAACAATGGAGTCGGACACGCCCGCCACCTCAAATGTATCTATGGCAGAATGGTCGTACAAAATGGGATTGTTGACACAAATAAATATGGGCGGCCAGGAGCGAAACTGCGGGCTGCTGTTCTGCCTTTGTATGGCGGCTTGCGTCAGAACGATATCAAACACGGCGCCGGCATCCAACGGGTTTTCGATGTTGGTGATGGTCTCGTTGCGGCAGCACCGCACATACGAAATGCGGTACGAACCACCGGCCGGGTTGCTGGAGAGGGTCACCGTACCCCGGTATTGAGTGCGGGCCACACACACATAGTCGGGCACAGAAAGGCAATCGTCAAACAGAATGGCATCCAATGTATCCGCACTGGTAAACGGTATCTGGATACGCGTCACATATTCGTTGTTTCCGTTGTAAATCCCTATCCATGCCGGGTCGTCAAAAGGCTCGTTGGCGGGGTTGCTGCAATCCCGGTACACATCGAGGATGATCTCGTAGGTGTTGTTGAACTGCGTACCGGAAATCCAGCGATAGCCGATCTGGCCGCCTACGATGTGGGTGGCGTACAACCCGGGCAGGAATGTTAAAGCGAGCAGTAACGTAATGCCTGCACGGAGTATGGTGGAAGGTAAGTGTCTCACGATATTTGTTTTTTGAGCGATCATGGAATTACTGATCTTTATTGATAATTAGTTTCCTCCTACTTTGACGTCCACAATTTCCACCCGGCGGGCGATGGAGGCCTGTGTACTGAATATCGAGCCTTTGAGATCGTCGAAACGATCGCTCGCTTTGAGCACATCGGGCACCTCAATACCGCAACCTTCAGGGTTTTCGCCGCAAGCCTGATTGCTGATTTTGAGTTTGCCGCTGCGGATGAATTCCGTAAAGGCCCCTTCTTTGTACCGGTAGAAATAGTTGCGCACGCAGTGATTGCGCCGGCGACTCAGATAGAGGTTGTAATCGCTGGCGCCACGGGGGCTGGTGAGTCCCTTGAGTACGATTTCGAGGCTGTTGCCGTCGCGCAGAAATTCGAGCAGTTTGCCCGAAAATGCCTGCAAATCGCGGTAACCGCCGCGCACTTCCCGCTCGAAGAAATTCTCGTAAGATTCTTCAATGAGGAAGCGATCATCCTCGCTAAGGGTCTCTCCTTTGGTGAATTCATCAATGAATTCCTGTTTGCGATTATAGTATCGGTCGAAGGTTTGGCTATAGTCCAAAGTAGTGGTACTATTGGTCGTACGCGGGTTGGGGTGGTCATTGTCGAAATAAAGTGCGAGCGGCAGGAATTCTCTTACGTCTTTTTGGCGCAAATACACTTCTATCGGTTCCAATCGCCGGTTGGGGTCATCCGGAATGGTGATGGTGTCCACGGCGCGTTGGTACCCCGGTTTTTCAGCCGTGAGCAGATAGCGCCGGCCGGGCAGCACCGGGAAGGTGAAATCATTGCCGGTGGGGTTTTCTTTAACGTTGGCCGGGCGCGGTCGGGTCGGGTCCAATTCGCGTAGTTCAATGCGTACGCCGGGCAAGGCATTGCGGGTTTGTGCGTCAAAGGTCTTGACGGGCAGTTCCTGATCGAACAGCAATTCCCGGCGGATGGTACGGGACGAGGCCGTGGCCGGATCGCGAAGATCAACTCGCTCCGAGACCGGGTAGTAGGTAGGATTATCGCCTTTTATCACATACAGCTTGCCCTTTTTGAGCGGAAAACTGAAGTCGCTGCCTTGCCGGTTGGTTTTGGTATCCACCAGCGTCTCTTTGCCGTCGGGGCCTATTTCATACAGTTTCACCGTGGAGCCGATGAGCGGTGCGCGGTCGGACCGGCGCAGGGTGCTCACTTCCAAGGTGATATCAGCAGGTTCCAGGTACATCCTGCGTTCAATGAGGGGCAGGTTGGCCAATGCCGGTTCGCGCAGGTCCACCATGTCTCCATCGGGGTAGAAACCCTCGCGGGTGGCATTGAGGAAGTATTGTTTGTCGGATTCCACGGAAAAGCGGACCTCGTTGCCGTCCGGGTCGGTGCGGCTGGTGAGGAAAGCGCGCTCGCCGTTGGGTTTGATTTCAAACAGTTCTACCAAAGTATTCGGCAACGGCTCTCTGGTTAGCCGATTAAACGTAAGAACTTTAAATTCTCTGTCGGCCGGTTTCAGGTATAGTTTTACCTCTTTAGGATTCATATCGGAGCGTAGGTCCACTCTTTCAAAGGCCGTAGTGAATCCGTCGCGCTCGCCTTTGATTTCGTATTCATACCCCGGTTCGAGATCGAATACATAAGCGTTACTGGCCGGATCGGTTTCCACTGCAAATACAGTTCTGGTACCGTCGGGGTTGATGCGGGTTACCGTGACGGTTACATTGCTCAATGGGCTGCCGTCCAGCATATTGAAAGTGCTTACCGGCAATTTTATACCCGAATTGAAAGAAAAAACCAACTCCCTGAAGATGACATCCCCCTCCGGAATATTAGCCGGGTCTATGAGGTCGAGGCTTTCTTCTTTGAGCAGCACATACGATTCACGGTTGCCGGTTATCAGGTAGTTCTTGCCGATGACAACCGGAAACCGGAATAAATTGCCTTCGTCGTTGGTCTGCGATTGTTTGGCGCCCGGCCCCGATAGGGTAACTTCAATCACATCAACCGTTGCTTCTAATAGCGGGCGGCGCTGCTCGTCATCCCGCACCGTGCGGACTTCCAACGTAAGCGCGCGCGGATCGAAGTAGAGTTTCTTTTCAACAACCGATTGGCCGGCCAGCAGGGGGTCGTTGAGGTCCACCATGTCGGAAGTAGGCGCATAGCCGGGGCGGGTGGCTTTGAGCAGGTATTTCTTGCCGGCTTGCAGCGGAAATTTGAAGTCGTTGGCCGTCGGGTTGGTTTTTGTGGAAACCAGCACTTCCCTGCCATCCGGAGTTATTTCATACAGCTCGACGGTCGCGTTGTCGAGCGGCGCCTCATCGGGCCGGCGGAAAGTCGTCACATCCAACTGTATGCCTGCCGGCTCCAAAAAGAGATTGACATTCGTGGAATCTTTATCGGCTAGTGCCGGGTCGGTGAGGTCTATAATTTTCGAATCGGGTATGTATCCGTTTCGGTTGCCTTTTATGACATATCGTTTGTTGCGATTGAGCAAAAACTTGAAGTCATTGGAGGAGGGGTTGGTGAGGGTATTGACGAGGCGCTCGCCCTCTTCGGTGAGTTCATATACCGAAACGGTCACTTCCGGCAGGGGCGTTCCATCGGGTTTGGAAAACGTAAAAACATTGACTTCAAAGGGCTTGGCCAATTCAATTTCCCAAACGTCATAGCAACAAACGGCTTTTTCCTTTTCCATCAGCGTGGCGCCTTCCCGGTTGGAAGCCACCAATGCAGCAGTGCCTGCCTCGTTGAGTACAAAATACAAGTCGTGGTAACTGCTGTTGAAAGGGCGCTCCATATTTTTGGGCGTATCCCAACCGCCGCCGCGCTTGAAAGATTGGAAAATATCAAAACCGCCCAGGCCCGGATATCCGTCAGAACTGAAATAAAGTACCTGCGTAGGGCTGTGGAAGTTGGGAGTGACATCGTCGCTCGCCGTATTCAATGCGGTGAGGTTTACGGCGGTGGAGCAGTTGCCGTCCGGTTGGAGCGAGGTGAACCAAATGTCTAACCCACCGCGCCCGCCGGGGCGATTGGAGGAAAAATATAAAGTTTCTTCACCGGTGTCGGGGTTCCTTCCCACGGTGGGTTGAGTATTGGTATAGCCGGGGGCATTCACGGCCAGTTTTTGTGCCGGTCCCCAGCCTTGTGCGGCCCGATTGCGGAAGTACAGGTCGCAGCGGAGTTCATTGGCGTTCAAATACTCACAAATGGTATAATATACGCGGGAGAAATCGTGATTGAAGGCCGTGTGCGCCACTTGCTTGCCCGGCTCGTTGAAATACTCCGGCAGCGGTTGCCCTTTGCTTTCACCCACGGAGGAGAGCACTTTGTATTGCGGGCGAGGCGGGTTGTTGGTGTCTTTGCGGTCAAAAAAATTGGACGAGCTATAATATAAGGTGTCATTGTGATATACCGCTCCGAAATCGGCGTAGGGCGTATTGATGTTATTGCCGAGGTTGCGTGACGCTAATTGGTCGGGGTTTTCTACCACCTGTTTGGCAAAGATGCAAGCGCGCAGCCCCCGGTCGGCCAGCACGAGATCGGCGGGATCGGCATTGGCCGTTGAATCAATGAAACGCTGATAAAAGGATTGCGCCAGATCGTATTCGCCGATCATTTGATACGATTGCGCCATGCGCAGCGGCACAAGCGGGTAATCTTTGCGCTGCGGGCTTCCCAACACTACGCTAAACGCATCAAGCGCATAAGGGTACGCCTGAAACTGGTAAGCCGATTCTGCATACCGGTAGCGCAAGTCAATTCTGGTATCATCGTACTTGAGGGCGGCTTCGTAGTATTTGAATGCAGAATAGTAATTTTTTTGGGTGTAAGCGCTGTCGGCAGCGGCTACCCAAGAGCGAAGGGATTGGGCCGTCATGGCGGTAGTCATCCCTAATAAGCACCATATCAGGAGTAAACATTTATTGTTCATAAAGTCAGTTCTTTGCTTCGGTTTTTAGAAAAAGCAGGCATAAATCAACCTTTAGGATCGGCCTATATGAGAGGACACACCCTTAAGGTGCCAAGCGTAGGCACTTTTGAAATGATGTAACGTACAGAAAACTCCGGGCCGCCGCGGCGGTTGGTGGCTACGTTGAACGGGGAGATGTTGATATCGTAGCTGAAGCCGGCCTGCCAGCGGTCGTATTGCAATTCGATGGCGGGAATGAGCGCATCGCTGATTTCGTGAAAACGATAGCCGAGGCCCAATTGGAGCGCCAACTGTTTTCCGGGGGTGGTAATGAAATGCACTCTGCCGCCCAACATACCCACCATTTCGCGGTAAGGCCCCTGAAACTGCGCACTGAAATTACCCACGAGATCAAGGTCCTGATTGAGCATGAGCACGCCTTGCAAATAAGGGCTTATCCTCATACGCAACGGCGCTTTGGAGTCTTTGATGAAACTCTGGTCGGGGGTGTTGATGTGGAAAAGCCCGACACCGAAGTCCACGCGGGAGCGTTTGTTTAGTTCATCCACTAAGCTAAATGCGTCCTGCGCCTGAATGCGGATGTTCAGCCCGGCGCCGAGGTCGGCATAGTAGCGGGTGAAATTGGGGAAGTTTTCCCGGGTGGGCAGGCCGGGGTCGTATTGCCCGCGCGGCGTATCGTATTGGTTATCAAACGTGAGGTCCTGAATTTTGAACCCCCGTTGGTTGATTCCGACCAATGCGCCTGCGGTGGCAAACGTGCTGTTGCTGAGCCGGTGGGTGTAGGAGCCGTTGAGGCCGAGGTTGATCAACTGCAGGCGGGAGAGGCCGGCCTGATCGTAGTTGAAATTGAGGCCGCCGGCAAAGAAGCCGTTGCGCTCGCCGCGCACAGGAAACTTATGGTCCACCGTACCGGTGAAAGTCATGTATTCCACCGGAACGCTGTTCCATTGGCTGCGGTAATTGGCCGTAACGCGGGTATTGCCGCGAAACACCCCCGTCAATGCCGGATTGAGGTGGAAAGGCGAATTCCAGTACTGTGAGTAGTGGATGTCTTGCGCGAAAAGGCTTCCCGCTGCAAAGACGGCTCCGAGGAGCAAAAAAGTAGATTTTTGTGCCACGAGGGATTGTATTTGTTTTCTCATAATCTTTGACCGTGTAAAGTTATGTATTAAATTTTAAACACAAGCAAACAAATGCTTTCAGCGCGATTGTACGCATTGATGCAGACAAAACGGCCGTTCCGTTTATGCTGATACCGTTGAGACTTAAAGTCGCCGAATTTCATGAGACAAGACCGAAAGATAGCCCTACAATTCAGGAGTTGGGAGGAATAAGCCCCAAAAATACGGGATTAAAGACGAAAAGTAAAGATGCAGGGTCACTTTTATTGTTCGGGATTGATTTTTTGTACTTTTACACCCGCTATCAAAGGAGATAGCAACGAATCATTATCTTCTCACATTCAAACCATTATCAAAATGAAGCAAGTTTTACCCTTTTTCCTGTTGTTACTCCTTCCGGCGCTTACCGACGCACAAGCGGTACGCAAGGTATTGGTAGAGTCTTTTACCAATGCATCCTGCCCGCCTTGCGCGGCGCAAAATCCGGCTTTCGGCGCCTTAGTGGAGTCAAACGGTACCAACGTAGTTTTGTTGAAATACCAAACCAACTGGCCCGGTTTTGATCCGATGAACCAGCAAAACCCGACCGAAGTAGCTGCCCGCGTGAGCTATTACGGCGTCACCGGTGTACCCAATGTACGTCTGGACGGCGCCCAAAATGCCGGCACATCCGGTTCTGTGACGCAGGCCATGATCACCACTCGCCTGGGCCAGGCTACGCCGATTGAACTGGAGTTGGACCATGAGCTTTCCGCCAATTTCGACTCCATCTACATCACCGGCAGAATCACCAACGTGGGTGATGTGGCTTTCAATCCGGGCAACGTGGTATTGCACACGGCCATCACAGAGAAGCAAATCACCTTCCCGGAACCTCCCGGCTCCACCAACGAGTTCGATTTCAAAAGCGTGACGCGCAAAATGGTACCCGGAAGTGCCGGCGCGCCGATCAGCGAAATCGCTGCCGGCGAATCGGTTGAGTTCTCTTATGCCGTCGCATTGCCAGGCTACATTTACAACTACTCCCGTATCGGAGTGGTGGCATTCGTGCAAAGAACAACCGACCGCGTGGTGTACCAGGCAGAGGAGAGCTTTCCCAAGCCGCTGGTTGGCGATCTCGTTGATGTGGGCATTTATCCCAACAGCACCGGCCCCGACGGCTTGTGCAACTACTCGCTCACGCCGCAGGTGGACATTGCCAATGAAGGCGATGGCGTCATCACTTCGATGGACGTTTCCTACTCCGTCAACGGCGGTGATCCGGTGGTGCTGGCTTGGGAAGGCGAATTGGAGCCGGGCGAAACCGTTGCGGTTTCTTTTGATGAAGCTACCATAGAGCCGGGCGTTAGTACCGTAACTTTCTCTGTGGCCAATGCCAACGGCGCCGCATTCGATTTCAATCGCATGAATGAGACCGTCACCTCCGAAGCGTATGCCACGCTCGAAGCAGAAGCCGTAGGCGAAGACATCAGCGAAGGGCTGGAGTCCACCCCGCTGCGCGGAACGCCGGCCGGTACGCTCGTCATCAAGGATGCAGAAACCCACCTCATGACGATCAACCGTACCATCTTTGCCAATATCACGCAGGAGCTGGGCGGCTTCGGCCAATCCAATCGCTCTCTGTTTTCCGACTTATATAATTGGGATGACGTAGGCGCCCAAGCGCACATGATCTTCCAGCGCGTTGACCTCACGGAGCGCATCAACAACTACCTGAAGTTCGACTGGGCGCACGCACAGTATCCGTTCACGGGTTTCAATACGGAAGACCGCCTCACTGTTTCCATCTCCACCGATTGCGGCGATTCCTGGACGACCGTGTGGGACCGCGCCGGTGCAAGCCTCGCCACCCGCGTACCCGCTACCACCACCAGCCGCTTCATTCCTACCGTGGCTCAGTGGGCTTCCGACTCCATCTCTTTGGCTGCATTCGATGGCCTGGATGATGTGAACGTTCGCTTTACGGTTACTTCCGACTATGGCAATAGCCTCTTCATTGACAACATCCGCGTTAATGAGGCCGTCATTTCTTCTGCCGACGAACCCGGCCGCCTTACCGGCAAAGTATCGGTGTATCCCAACCCGGCTTCTGTCAGCACCCGCGTAGAAGTGGAACTGGAAGCCGCTACGCCGGTGACGATCAATGTATTTGATCTGAGCGGAAAGCATGTAGAAACGTTGGTGTCAGGCACGCAATACGGCGCCGGCACGCACCAGTTCAACTGGGCGCCCAAAGCACAAGGCGTGTTTCTGATGCGCGTAGCTACCAACTACGGCGTCGTGACGCAGCGCGTTACGGTGGTGCAGTAAGGCTCGTTTCGACTTCGCTCAACGAGCGGCTCGTTTCGACGAGTGAATGAGACATCCCGAATTTTGACTGCGGTCGGAGTTCGGGATGTTTCGTAAGTTTGGGGCCGAAAAACACAAGCCGCCCGTATGGCCATTCACATCAATGACATTCAGCGCCCGATAGATCAAGAGATAAAGGCTTTTGAGACGCATTTCCGGGAGGCCATGCGCAGCCCGGCGCCGCTGTTGGATCGCATCACCTATTATATAGTAAGGCGCAAAGGCAAACAGGTGCGGCCTATGTTCGTCTTTTTGGCGGCCAAGCTCTGCGGCGAAGTCAATCCGGCGACCTACACCGCAGCGTCCTTAGTGGAACTGCTGCATACGGCTACGCTCGTTCATGACGACGTGGTGGACGACTCCTACGAGCGCCGCGGGTTCTTTTCTGTAAATGCGCTGTGGAAAAACAAAGTAGCTGTATTGGTAGGCGATTATCTGTTTTCGCAGGGCATGTTGGTGGCATTGAAAAACGGCGAATACCGCCTGTTGGAAATTGTGTCGAATGCGGTGAAAGCCATGAGCGAAGGCGAGTTGTTGCAAATAGAAAAAGCGCGCCGCTTAGACATAGAGGAACCGGTGTATTACGAAATCATTCGCCAAAAAACGGCCTCCCTCATCGCCTCGGCTTGCAGTGCCGGCGCGGCCTCCGTCACCAAAGATGAACAGGTGATTGAAAACATGCGCCTTTTCGGCGAAAAAATAGGCATCGCGTTTCAAATCCGCGACGACCTTTTCGACTTCGGCGATGAAGACGTGGGCAAACCGCTCGGCATTGACATCAAAGAAAAAAAAATGACCCTGCCGCTCATTTATGCCCTCAAGCAAGCATCGGCCTCCGAACGAAGGCGCATCATCAGCGCCATACGCCGGCACAGTGAAGACCCCGCCAAAGTGCGCGAAGTCATTGACTTTGTTCTGCGCAGCGGCGGCATGGAATACAGCAAAAAAGCCATGCTCGACTATCGCGATCAGGCATTCCAACTACTACATGCTTTCCCCCACTCAGACGTGCGCCAATCGCTCGAAGACCTCGTGGTGTTTGTGACCGACCGGAAGAAGTGATCTTTTCCATCCTCTAAATCCCTATCTTTGCCGCCTACTATTTAAAAATAGCTCCATTATGCTACTTTCCATGACCGGCTACGGCCGCGAATCTCAACCTTACCAGGACAAAAACATCTCGGTGGAAATACGCTCACTCAACAGCAAATTCACAGACATCAAGATGCGGGTACCCCAGAAATACAAAGACCGCGAGAACGACTTGCGCCGTCTGCTCGCCGAGCGTGCCGAGCGCGGCAAAATCGAGTTTGTACTCGAAATCAAATCGCTGCAAGGCGACGACGACTTCAGCCTCAACGTGCCGCTCTTCAAACGCTATGTGGTGGAACTGACCAAACTCGCCGATGAACTCAATATGCCCGTCGGCGATATTTTCCCCGCCGTGCTCCGTCTGCCCAATGTGGTAGCCACCGACGCCGCCAACATTGACGAGGAAGAATGGGCCGCCGTGATGCAGGTGATGCACAAGGCCGTGGAGCTATTCGACGCATTTCGCCTCGCCGAAGGCCGCGCTATGGAAGCCGACCTCCGCCTGCGTGTGAGCAACATCCTTGCCGGATTGCCGCTGGTGGACCCCCATCAGGAGGAGCGCGTGACCCGCGTGCGGCAACGCATGCACCAAAACCTCGAAGAGTACCTCGGCAAAGATAAAATTGACGAAAACCGATTCGAGCAGGAAATCCTGTTTTATCTGGAAAAAATTGACATCACCGAGGAGAAAGTGCGCTTAGAGCAACATTGCAATTATTTCCTGGAAGAACTCAATTCGCCCGAAACCGCCAAAGGCCGCAAGCTCAGCTTCATCAGCCAGGAAATGGGCCGCGAAATCAACACCCTCGGCGCCAAAGCCTATTCTTCTGAAATACAGCGCTTGGTGGTGAACATGAAAGACGAGTTGGAGAAAATAAAAGAATTAGTGGCCAATACGATATGAACAAATTGCTCATTTTCGCCGCTCCTTCCGGCGCAGGCAAAACCACCATCGTACGGCATTTGCTGGGCAAGTACCCCAACCTGTCGTTTTCCGTGTCGGCCACTACCCGCGCCCGCCGCAGCTATGAAACCGATGGAACGGACTACTACTTTATCAACGCAGAGGAGTTTCGCAGTCGCATCGAAACAAAGGCTTTCGCCGAATGGGAGGAGGTGTATGAGGGGCAGTTTTACGGAACCCTCCACAGCGAAATAGATCGGCTCTGGGCCGAAGGCAAAGACATCATTTTCGACATAGACGTATATGGCGCGGTGCGGCTCAAAAAAAAATACCCGGAGCAGGCGCTCACCGTTTTTGTAAAACCGCCTTCCCGCGAAGTGCTCATCGAACGGCTGCGGCTGCGCGGCACCGAGAGCGAAGAAACCTTTGCCAAACGCATTGTGAAAGCCGATGTGGAACTGGCATTCGAGAACAAATTTGACGTGGTGCTCGTTAATGATGACTTGGAAGAAGCCCTGAAGCGCGCCGAAAAAATCGCCGAAGACTTCCTTTTTTGACACCCAATGACGCTCACAGAATCGCTACCGGCATGGATACTCTCATCACCAACGACGTTCGCATCAGCGTAGAAGCTTTCTACCAACCCAACTACTCCAAGCCCCATTTGGGCGAGTACATTTTCGCCTACCGCATTACCATCGAAAATCTCAATCCATTCACCGTACAGCTCCTGCGCCGGCAATGGTTCATTTTCGATTCCAACGGCGAAACCCGCGAAGTGGAAGGCGAGGGCGTAGTGGGCCAGCAGCCCGTGCTCGAAACCGGCGCCGTGCATCAGTACTCCTCCTGGTGCAATCTGGCCTCCGACATCGGCTCCATGCAGGGCGGCTATATCTTCCAACGCACCGACACCCGCGAAACCTTCAACGTAGAAATCCCCGTATTCCAACTCATTGCGCCTTACCGCCTCAATTGATTGCCTGTGTTGAAAATAGACATGCACACCCACATCCTGCCGGAAAAACTGCCCAACTTTGCAGAAAAATTCGGCTACGGCGACTTTATACACCTCATCCATCACACGCCCGGCCGCGCCAAAATGATGAAAGGCGACGCTTTCTTCCGCGAAATTGAAGCCAACTGCTGGGACCCCGATCTGCGCATCCGCGAATACGAGCAATATCGCACCCGCGTGCAGGTGGTATGTACCATTCCCGTCATGTTTTCTTATTGGGCGAAAGCCGCCGATTGCCTCGAATTGTCGAAATACCTCAACGACCACATCGCCCAATTGGTACATGACTACCCCGACCGCTACCTCGGCCTGGGCACCGTGCCCATGCAGGACGCCGATACTGCCATCCGCGAATTGAAACGCTGCAAGGAAATCGGGCTGTTGGGTATTCAAATCGGTTCCAATATCAATGATCGCAACCTGAATGAGGAGGCGTTTTTTCCCATTTTTCAGGCTTGCCGAGACTTAAACATGGCCCTCTTTGTACACCCCTGGAACATGATGGGCGAAGATCACATGCGTCGCTACTGGCTGCCCTGGTTGGTGGGAATGCCGGCAGAAACTTCGCGGGCGATCTGCTCTATGATATTCGGCGGAGTGCTGGAGCGCCTGCCCGACCTGCGCGTTTGTTTTGCTCATGCGGGCGGCTCGTTTCTGCCCACCATCGGACGCATACAGCACGGCTACAATTGCCGCCCCGATCTCGTAGCCATTGACAATCCCGTGCCGCCCGCCGAATACCTCGGTCGCTTTTGGGTGGATTGCATCACGCACGATCCCGCCATGCTCCGCTATGTAATGGATAGGGTCGGCCCCGACAAAGTGACCCTCGGCTCCGATTACCCCTTCCCGCTCGGCGATCTGGAAATCGGCGCCTTCATCGAAGAGATGAGCCTGCCGGAGGACATGCTACAGAAAATCTTTTGTGATAATACGTTGGATTGGCTGGGGATACCTACTGCTGCTCCGTTTTTGCATGGGATACCAAATCCCACAGGAGCCGTTTAAACATCATTTTTTCCCAAACCGACGCCCCGTGCAACCTGATCTGAATCTTTTCTTTTGAATTTTGGAAAAGCACTTTGGTTTTTTCCATCACGCCCATGCCTTCAAAGGCTGCAATCAATTTTTCCAAAACCGGACTGACTTGCCGCAAGTGCGGGAGCACCTCTTCTTTGTCGCCGTGCAGGAGGCTCAATCCTTTGTGTGTACACAGCCCTAATGCTTCGGTTTGCGCTGAACCGGAGTTATATAGTTGGTAATACGCGCCGGCAATGTCTTTGAGCGGCAGCGACTGTGTCGGCACAAAAACGCCGCGCCGGTATTTGCCCAAAACCACCTCCACGGCGCCGATGCGCAGCGCATACCGCCCGAATGCCTGACGGCTGCTGCTGATGCCGATCAACAACAACGCGCCGATGAACAACGCCGGAAAGATGGGCCCCAACCAGGATTGCGATCCCTGCGCCGAAAAACGCGCGATTGCATCTGCCGAAAGGAAAATGGCAATGCCGGCCATTCCCAACAGGAAAGGCAGAAACCGCAAAATATCGCTCAGACTGTTGTTTTTCCATTCGAGTTCCGTTTGGTCGCCGACCCGCTTTAAGGCAATTGTTTCGGGCGCCATGACGGGATATACGCCTGCATCCGGGGCGGAAAGGTTCACCTGTTTTTGTAGTAATTCCAGCATGGCTTCCGCTTTGCCTTTGCCGTTGTAAAAGGTGTTGAAATCCCACAGGCTGCCGTCTTTCAGCAGCAGATAGACCATCCAGTAATAATCAATTCGAGCGGTTTTGTTATTGAGATTGGGGGCCCGTTCTTTTCGGATGCCAAGTGCTGCGATGTTGTGGTATGGGATGGAGAAATCCTCCTCCCCTTGATGATTCCGGAACGAGAGCCGGAGCACGCCGGCTATGTTGTCGAACGTAAAGCGATAGGGCGCATCGGCGTCGGAGCGGCGGAGTAACAGTACGATACCTGCATTGCCGAAGGCGAGAATCAAACCCATTACCAACCAAATTTTGCCGCCAGGCATCACTCCCTGCAACAGTCCGGACAGCGGATCGCGAACGAAATATACGGCGATAGAAGCGAGCAACAACAGCAGGAACCCCGTTAATCGGCTCAAGTTGCGAGCAGCGTGCTCCAGCACGACGCGATCCTGATTGTGTTGGGTTATCTTATAATATTTCATGGTTCTTATGCCAAAAAACGCCCGCGCAATTCCGGCGTAGGCGTATAACAGCTTTCCCGTTTGCCGAACCAACGGTAGCGGTTGCGAGCGATGAAATTGTAAATCCGGTCGCGGATAAATCGCGGCACAATCATTCCCGCATACAGCACCGGCCACAGGCCGCCGAGGCGGCGCGCAATGCCGAGGCCCGCATCCGAGCGCGTGTAAGCCTTGTCATCGGCGATGAGCACCACGGTACTAATGGATTCGGTGTCTAAGCCGTGCCGGAGGAGCAATTCCCTGCCCGCATCTGATTGGAGCGAGGCGAACCGAAACCGCCCGGCGGGGTCGCGTCGCAAGATGAATTGCACTGTTCCGTTGCACAGGTTGCACTCCCCGTCGAAAAGCAATATGACATGTTCCATGAGGAAGAAACAAGCCCTTAGACCGAAGGTTTTGCGACAGCCGTTTTGCGGAACATGAAGTACAATCCGATCAATACAAAAGGAATGCTGAGCAACTGCCCGGTGGACAATACATTCCCAAAGGCGCTTTCAAAACCGCCCTGACTCATTTTGAGATATTCCCACCCAAAACGGGTGCCCCATATCAGCACCAAAAACAGGCCGAATATGTATCCCGGCTTGTGGCGCTTTTCGGTGCGCCAATAGGTATAGAACAGGATGCCGAAAATGGCAAAGTAGCCGATGGATTCGTACAATTGCACCGGATGACGGGGAACCATGCACATTTCTGCGCCGAGGTCATTGGTTCCGGTTTTTACGCAGTTGGTCACAAACTGAACGCACTCCTCGCATTTCACCCAGGTGTCTTTGGCGGCATTTTTAAACAAAAAACCCAAAGGACTGTCGGTGGGTTTGCCCACGATTTCGGAGTTCATCAGGTTGCCGAGGCGAATGAAACCGCCGGCTAAGGCAGTGGGCACCACGATTTTATCCAAAATCCAGAGAATGGATTTTTTGGAAACCGTGCGCGAAAATATCCACATGGCGAGGATGATGCCGATGGCGCCGCCGTGACTGGCTAAGCCGCCTTCCCATATTTTAAATATCTCGCCGAGGTGCCGGGAGTAATATTCCCAATCGTAAAAAAAGACGTGCCCCAGCCGCGCGCCGAGTACCGCGCCGCCCACCACATAGAGAAAACACTTGTCCAACCACGCCTCCGGAGCCTTCTCGGCCAGAAACATGCGACGCACGATGAACAGGCCGAGAAGGAAGCCCATCGCAAACAACAAGCCGTACCAGCGCAGTGTGAGCGGGCCGATTTGAGTTATCTCCGGCGAGGCCGTCCAAGTGATATAAGAGAGGAGCGTCATTGTCTTTTCGTTTTGAGAGCGCTAACTTAGGGTATTTTTGCGAAATGAACACAACGGTAAACAAGGGGAGAGGAATTCTCGTTTTCAGGGAATTCCTTAAGCTGCGACCACGCCGGGGCGTGGTCGCAGCTAAAAAACCTCTCCAACCATGCAACCCGTCAAAGATTTGTTTTCGGAAGATTCGGCCGGCTACGCGCAGTTTCGGCCTTCCTATCCTTTGCATTTGTACGAATTTTTGTACGAACACCTGGATCACTTCGAGCAGGCATGGGATGCCGGCACGGGGCCGGGGCAAGTAGCTTGTGCTTTGTCCACTCGTTTTCAGCAGGTAATAGGCACCGACGTCAGCGAGGCGCAAATAGCCCATGCCGAGCAGCGCCCCAATATCTCCTACATCGTGTGCCGCGCCGAGCAGACGCCTTTCCCCGATGCGCATTTCGACCTCATCACCGCCGCGCAGGCCGTACACTGGTTCGACTCCGCAGCCTTCTACCGCGAAGCGCGCCGCACGGCCAAACCTGGCGCCCTCATCGCCGTGTGGGGCTACGACCTGCTGGAAATCGGCCCTTTTGCCGACGAACTGATCACCGCCTATCACCGCGATGTGCTCGGCCCTTACTGGGACTACGAGCGCCGTTATGTGGACGACCGCTACAAGGACTTCCCCTTCCCTTTTGAGGAGATTCCTACCCCCGGATTCGAGTTGCACATGGAATGGACCCTCACCCAATTGGAGGGCTATCTCGGCACCTGGTCGGCCCTGCGCAACTACCGCCGCGAAACCGGCAAAGACCCGCTGCCCGCCCTAATGAAAAAAATAGCCGAACACTGGTCGCTCGGCGAAGTACATGCTGTGCGTTTTCCTGTGTTTCTTCGGGCGGGGAGATGTTGAGAAACAAAAAAGCCCCCGGCACTGCCGGAGGCTCTTGAGGTATAGTCATTTCCCAGTATGCGTTACCAGATGATCTTGATGGTCACTTTGCCATTTCCGATGGTAATGATGATCTTGATGCGCAGCGGCGCCGCGCCGCCACCGCCTACGGTATCGATGTCGTAGGCGCCTTTGAGTATTTCTGCACCTTGTCCGTCGTAAGGGAGGCCGGCGTTTTCATAAGCCTGCCGCACGAGACTCTGGTTCAGTATCACATTCTCTTCTACAATCATCACGCGTTGGTCGAGCAGTTGGCGGCGGGTACGGGGGCTGAGGCGATCTACGTCCATGTCCATTGTCAGTTGAATGTCGCCGTTGAGCAGGGCTACCGGTTCGCCGACGGCTTCGTCAGTTCCGAGCATAAGGCTGGGCAGTTCTTTGCTGTCAATGTTGTCTTCGCGGATACAAATGAAATTACCTTCGGAGCAAGAGAGGAAGCGCTTGCCCAGGCCGATCCAGATGCCGCTGCGCTCTTGAGTCGGTTCCACGGGTTCTTCTTTTGCGCAAGAAGTGAAAATGAAAGCCGATACGGTGACGGCTGCGATGGCGAAAAATGCTTGCTTGTTCATGATTACTGTTTTTAAGGATGAAATTGAGTTTAAAATCGAATTACATCCCTACATCCAGGAACTTGAAAAAATCTTACGCCCGATCTGAAAAAAAATATTCCTACCCCCTCACCCGCCGCAAACGCCACAGGAAAAACAACCCGATGCCGAACCAAATCACCAGACCTACAATGGAATGGCGCATGCTGCCGGTGAGGTTGTCCAAATAGCCGAACAGGACGAGGCCCAGCATGATGGCCACCTTTTCGCACACGTCGTAGAAGCTGAAAAAGCCGGCGTTGTTTTCTGTTTTGGGAATCAGCTTGGCATAGGTGGAGCGCGAGAGCGATTGTATGCCGCCCATCACCAAGCCGATGAAAAAAGCGCAGGCAAAAAACTGCCAGGGTGTGCGAATGAAATACGCGCCTACACACACCGCCATCCAGATGATTACCGCCGTCATCAGCGCGGGGATGTTGCCGAACCGCTTCGACAGGCCGGCAAACAAATATGCCCCGCCGATGGCCACATATTCCAATATCAGCACCGTGCCGATGAGCGCCGCCAGCGGCAGCCTGATCTCTTTTTCGCCGAAAGAAGCAGCCATGAACATCACCGTCTGTACGCCCATGATGTAGAAAAAAAAGGCCGGCAGGAAATTGCGCAGACTGCGCTCGCCCCGGATGCGTCGCCACACTTTGATCAACTCCTGATACCCGTGCAGCAACAGGCGGCCTTCCGGTTTTTTGGCATAAATGCCTTTGGGCAGGCGCCGGAAGGTGATTTGCGCAAAGCCCAACCACCACAGGCCGGTGGCGACAAAAGCGATGCGCGGCAGCAGGGTGCCGTCGGTGACGCCGAGCGCTTTTTCGTTGAGGATGAAGGCCAAATTGAGCAGGAGCAGCGTGGTGGCGCCAAGGTAGCCGTAGGCATAGCCGCGCGCACTCACCGCGTCTTGCCGCGCCTCATCGGTGATGGCGGGCAGGTAGGCGTTGTAAAAAACGATGCTGCCCGAATACCCGATGGTGGCCAGCATCAGGCAGGCAATGCCCCAAAGGAGCGCATCAGCGCCGGTGAACAAAAACATGCCCATGCAGGCAGCACTGCCGAGATAGCAAAAGAACCGCATGAAGGAACGCTGATTGCCGGTGTAATCGGAAATGGAAGACAGCAGCGGAGAGACCAGCGCCACGATGCCGAATGCCGCTCCCAAAGCGATGGAGTACAGCGCCGTGTTTTCCAAATTAAATCCCAGAAAAAGCACCCGGTCGGAATCACCGTTGCGGGTCACCGTATTGTAATAAGCAGGGAAAATGGCGGAATTGATGACTAAGGCATAGGAGGAATTGGCCCAGTCGTACATGGCCCAGGCGTGAATGGTGCGGCGTTCGTTTTTGACAATGGTGACAGCAGACATTCCGGTACAGCTTGTGTTGCGGGGGTGAAAGTACGGCTACTGCCGATAAAAAATGTCATAACTTTGCGCCAAAGGACAACAACCAATGGCCATTCTTCAAACCGCAGAACGGGTTTCGCACCAAAACCCCGCCGACAATTATGTGTATCAACGCTCCGTACTGGCGTATGTCAAAGCCGCCGATTTGGTATCGGGTACCGTGCTCGAAATCGGAACCGGCAGCGGCTACGGCATCGAGTGGATCAGTCCCCGCGTGGACCGTTTGGTCACGGTGGACAAATTTGACAATCCCGCTGTAGCGGAACATATTCGCCTTCACCATCCCAATACGGAGTTCGTGCAAATGAGCGTGCCGCCCCTGCACAGCCTGCCCGACAACCACTTCGATTTTGTCATCACCTTTCAGGTCATCGAACACATCGAGGACGACCGCGCCTTTGTGCGCGAAATATACCGCGTACTGAAGCCCGGCGGCCAACTGATCGTCACCACGCCCAACAAAAATATGTCGCTCACCCGCAACCCCTGGCATGTGCGTGAATACACCGTGGAGGAATTGGACGCCCTGTTGCGCCTGCATTTTCAGGAGGTGGAAAAAACCGGCGTTTTCGGCAACGACAAAATCATGACTTATTACGCCATCAACAAAAAATCGGTGGAGCGCATCACCCGTTTCGACATCCTAAATCTCCAATACCGCCTGCCCCGCCAACTGCTCCAAATCCCCTACGACCTCCTCAATGCCCTCAACCGCAAGAAGATACTCAACGAAAACACCTCTTTGGTATCCGATATTCAAATGGACGACTACCGCATGGCGCCCGCCGCCGAGGGCTGTTTCGACTTGTTTTATGTAGCGAAGAAAGGGAACCCCGGAGGGGGTTGAATACGAATAGCCCCGATTGAAAATCGGGTTAAATAACGAATCGTATGGCAACCCTGGAGGGGTTGAATTTTAAATAAGTATATGACATTCAACCCTTTCAGGGTTGTTTCTCATTTTCCATTCTTACCCCGGATTTCATCCGGGGCTAATCACTTTGAAGCCTTTCAGGCTTCCTCGCAGCGCAGGGAGTGGTCGTGGCTCGCAGCTACCTAAATATATACAAATTCTTTTTTTTCCAAAAACCCTTGTCACTTCCACCGCAGGGTTTCTACCTTTGCGCATGGAAAGAATAATTGCACATCCCGAACAAGTCCTCACTGAGGCGCTCACCTACGACGACGTGCTGCTCGTCCCGGCCTATTCCGAAGTCCTTCCCCGCGAAGTAGATATTTCCAGTTGGCTCACCCGCGAGCTTCGATTGCACACGCCCATCGTATCAGCGGCAATGGACACGGTCACGGATTACCGGCTCGCCATCGCCATGGCCCGGCAGGGAGGCATCGGCATCATTCACAAAAATATGACCATCGCGCAGCAGGCCGAACAGGCGCGCAGCGTAAAACGCGCCGAGAGCGGTATGATCATTGACCCCGTTACCCTCGGCGAAGATGCCAAAGTGGGCGATGCGCTTTCGCTGATGCGGCAGTTCAAAATCGGCGGTATCCCCATCGTGGACGCCGCCGGCAAACTCACCGGTATTCTCACCAATCGCGATCTCCGCTTCGAAACGCAGTTGGAGCGCCCCGTTCGCGATATCATGACCGCCGAAAACCTCGTCACCGCGCCCGTAGGCACTACCTTAGAGCAGGCCCGCGAGATTCTGCAACGCTACAAAATCGAAAAACTCCCCGTGGTGGAGCGCGACCTCACGCTCGTGGGACTGATTACCTACAAAGACATCATGAAGGTGCAGGCGCACCCCAATTCCTGTAAAGACCACCTCGGCCGATTGGTGGTGGGCGCCGGCGTAGGCGTCACGGCCGACATGATGGAGCGGGTGGAGGCATTGGTGAAAGTGGGCGTGGATGTGGTGTGTGTGGACACGGCGCATGGCCACTCGCTCGGCGTGTTGAACGCAGTGAAATCCATCAAACAATTGTACCCCAACTTACAGATCATCGGCGGCAATGTGGCTACCGGCGAAGGCGCGTCGGCGCTTGCGCAGGCCGGCGCCGACGGCGTGAAAGTAGGCGTGGGGCCGGGCAGTATTTGCACCACGCGCATCGTAGCGGGCGTGGGCGTGCCGCAGTTGTCGGCGGTGATGAGCGCGGCACGGGCGCTCAAGGGCACGGGCATACCCGTGATAGCCGACGGCGGCATACGCTATGCCGGCGACATCGTGAAAGCGCTCGCCGCCGGAGCGGGTACCATCATGGCCGGCGGCCTGTTTGCCGGGGTGGAGGAAGCGCCCGGCGAAACGATCATTTTTGAAGGCCGCAAATTCAAAGTATATCGGGGCATGGGTTCCCTCGGCGCGATGGAGCAGGGTTCCAAAGACCGCTATTTCCAGGACGTGGAAGACGATATCAAAAAATTGGTGCCCGAAGGCATCGAAGGCCGCGTGCCGTACAAAGGCACCGTGGCTGAAGTGATGTTGCAATACACCGGCGGCCTGCGCGCGGGCATGGGCTATTGCGGCGCTAACAACATAGAAGAGTTGCAACAGGCCAAATTTGTAAAAATAACCGCCGCCGGCTTCGCCGAAAGCCACCCGCACAACGTCACGATTACGAAGGAAGCGCCGAATTACAGTCGGCGGTAGCGGCGAGCGGGGCGTGAATTCGACGCTCGCTCAGCCCCAAAATCTGTATCTTTGTAAAGTCATTCAAAATCCTTCGGAAATGTACAAACCTCTCCAACAAAAATTACCATTTGTAAAAGACATGTTGAAACAGCATGGCGTTGTGGAAGCGTACCTTTTTGGAAGTGCTGCGAAAGGCGGTATGAAGCGTTCCAGCGACGTGGATTTTTTGGTTTATTTCGACCCAACGCTCAATTATGTCTCGTATGCTGACAACTATTTTGCATTGTTGGACGCCCTCCGAAACCTCCTCAATAGAGACGTGGATATTATTGCTGCCGAGACGGTGAAGAATCCTTACTTCGCCCAAAGCATTGAGGAATCCAAAATCAAAATTCTCTGATGTCTCTCGAAGAAAAAAACTGCTGACGGACATCCTCACCTCCATCCTCGATATTGACATTCATTTGGGAGGCAAAAGAGATTTTTCCGAATACCTCCAAAACAAAACTATGCGCCGGCGGTAGAGCGGGAGCTTGAAATTATTGGAGAAGCAATAGGCAAATTACTCAGAATAAACCCTGCCGTTTCTATCTCTTATGCGAGGCTCATCGTGGATTTACGCAACAAAGTTATTCATGCTTACGACTCCATCAACAACACCGTCATCTGGAAAATCGTGAATATTGACATTCCGATCCTTGAAAAAGAGGTGCGGACCTTGTTGAGTGAAGATGACGAACAATAACTTTTCCTGCAAGCCGCATCAAAGAAACGATTACCGCCTCACTCCGGCATACTCAGCAATTTCCACTGTTTGAAAACTAAGATAAGGCTGTCGCTGAGCGGTTCTTTTTTGCTTTTGAAAGGCATAAATTCCTCATCTGTTTCAGGTAGTTGAATCCGGGTGAGGATGTCGTCAAAGTTGGTCTTTACGGCAGCGTAAGTGTCGAGGAATTTTTTCTTTCCCTGTTCCGGAAAATGGCAAGGCGTACAACGCGCCTGTATGACGGGCGCAATGTCTTTTGTGTAAGTAATGAGCGGCTCAGGAGCGGGGTTCGTTACCGCTACTTTTTTTGTGCCGGTGCAAAACTGCAATGCCCAGGCAAACAACAGCATAAACAGTACAAATTGAGTCTTCATGTTTTTGATTTTTAATGGTGACTGAAAATATTATCGGTTGGCAAACTGCACCCACAGGCGCGTATGTTCCCAATAGGCATTGAGCACGCCGCCGTCCGTTGCCGGCAGCACGGCGATGGTGAACGTTTCCATATACGTCGGTAGGCGCTCCACTTGCATGGGCACGCATAACGCGTCGGCAGCGGGGTCGTATTCCGTGCCCCAGATGCCCGTTTTTTTATTAAAACAAAGCTGCCAGTCCTGTTCGCTATTCGGCAGCGCGAAGAGCGTATAACGCCCGGCTTCCAACGGCTGCCCCGCGATGACGACCGGTTCGCTGAAACTGATCTCCGTGGCATTGTTGGCCCCGAAGCGCCAAAAACGCCCCATCGGTACGATGCCGCCGAACACTTTGCGCCCGCGTGCGGAGGGTCGCCAGTAGTGGACGCTGATGTCTTGCGCGCCCTGTGTGAAATGAACGGTATCGCGCCGGGAGAGCGCCGGCGCGGCGCCGATGCGAAATTGTTTTTGTGCAAAATGATCTTTCATGGCGGCTATGTCCACGCCATTGCGATAAACTACCGCAGTGAAATTGAGCGAAGACCCTAAGGCGTCAATGGAGAGCAGGCGATTTTTTTTGTCCAAATACAAAGTGATCTGCCCCATGAGACTGCTGCCCACGCGCACCGCGTTTTTGGCGGTTCTTTTCAGCACAAAATCCCGCCCGCCCAGTCCGGTGACGTGCCGGAACACTAAGGAATCGCCCACGCGGCGCGGCGCCCGGAAAGCGTAAAATGGAAAGAGTTGAAAAGCGGCGGCATCGGCGCTGTTGGTGATCATACATTGTCCGGCGAAACTGCGGTCGGTGGTTCTGCCCTCGCGTTGTATCAGGATTCGGGTAGAATCGGCGGTGGCTTCGAGCCGGGTTTCCTGCGCAAGCGACCATGCGCCGTCCTCGCCCAATGCCGAAACGGAGGAGGATACGGCTTTCAGATTCCCGTTGGGGAACCATGCGCCGCGTCCTTCGGTGTATCGCAGCCCCTGCGGCAGAGAGAGGATTTGGGAATAAAAACTGTCGCCGCGCATTTCGTACTGGTGCACGAAGGTGGTATCGGCGCCGAGCGTAAAAACGATGGTACCGCTGTCGCGCAATTTGGCAGCTTTTTGGGCGAAGGCGCCACAGGCCGCTGCGAAAAAAATACAACACAACACGGTGTGTTTTGATAAAACCGGAAGAGCCATGGCGGGTGATTTTTTGTGTAAAGATACAAAAGAATCTCCCGCCTAAGAACGCCAAAATGCTAAGCCCCACAATATATCACGCAAAGCCGCTAAGCCGCAAAGACAAAACGCCTCTGCACCGCTGGGAGCAAAAAAATATCACGCATAGCACACTTTGCGCCTTTGCAAGCAAAAACCTCTGCGCCCCGTTACTCGGGCACATTGAAGATAAACCCTACCCGGATTTCGATGCTGATGCGCGGGTCGTTTTGCAACAACTTGTGCAGCATGGAAATGAACACGTCGAAAGGCTTGGTGATGTAGTCCTCGGCTCCGAGGTCGAATGCCTTCAATCAATCGCCTCCTCGTTTCTCACCATGCGGATGGCTGCACCGATGCGCTCGAAAAACGCCGGGGTTGGGTTTTCGCAACGGTAAATTTGATCGCCGTGCTGACGCGACAGGGGCATGTCCAATTCCCAGACCTTTTCAATTTTTTCAAAAAAACCGGGCATGTCGTCGCCCAATTCGTCATTGACGTATAAGAGTGTGTTGACATTGGCCGGCAGTGAATCGGGCAGCCAGTAGCGGTAGTTGTCGCTGAAACACCATACCCGGGGCATGCCGTATTGTTTGCCCAAATGCTCGATGGCGCTCGCCTGCCCGTAAGATTCGGCATAGATGGCGGCAGTGGATCGGTCGGGCAGGCTTTGCCAGGTATTGCCGACCGCTTCTGCCAGTTCTTCCCAGCCGAGCATGTCTGCAAAATCCTGAGGCAGCATGTAGTAGTTGCCGTCTTCCCACCGCAGAATACCTTGCAGGCCGGGCATCCGGGTGAGTTTTTTTGCAAAAACCGCCTCCTTTTCAGGTCCGAATAGCGGCAAGGCTACCGGAATGACGATCAAGGCCGTTAAGGCCATAAAAGCCGGCGCGGCGATTCGCACCCACCTGTTTCGCTGATCGCTGATGCGCTCCAAAAATACCGCCCCGGCCGCCAGCAGCACCGGATACGCTCCCAGCGAATAGTAACTTTTGGCACTGAAAAGCAAAAGGACAGCAAGCACGGTCAGGTACATCCATCCGAAGATGCGCCAGCGCGCCGCTTCTTTTCGGAACAGCAAGAAATAAAGCCCGCAAAGCCACACTGGCAGCGCAGGTAGAAAAAACATCAACTGATCGGCGAAGAAACCGCCGGGCGTCACATTCGCAAACTGTGTGGCGGCCAAAGCACCTATATGCCGGAACACCGGAAACTCATGTTGCGCCTGCCACACGATATTGGGCAAAAAAAACAGCAAGGCAATCCCCGTTGCGATGTAAAAATGTTTTTGCGAGAAAATGCGTCGTTGCACAGTGAACAATAAGCCCGGCAGCATCGCAAACAGTAATATCAGCACCGAATATTTATTCAACAAACCCAAACCTGCCGCCGCTCCGAACCACAACAACCACGACGGTTGCGCTGTGTTGATGTATTTCAGAAAAAGCCAACAAAGCAGCGTCCAGTAAAAAATATCGAACACCACTGGCTGGAACAACATGGAGGGCCGCAAAAACGCCCCACAGGAGAGGCCCGCCAAGCCCACAATGAGCATGGCAAATTTGCCGTTGAAAGCGGTTTTATCCCCCAGCATCTCTTTGGCTATCAGCCCGGTGAACAGTACAGTACCCGCACCGAACAGGGTGGAAATGAGCCGTATGGCCCATACAGAACCGCCCAGTACCCGATCGCCGAACCAGGCCCAGAAACTAATGCCCGGCGGTACAGATGCGTAGCCCCAGTCTAAATTCCGACCAAGCGCTATATACAGCAGTTCGTCCCGGTGGAACGACCATTGGCCGTTGAGGCAAAAATGGAGTAGGAGCTTGGCCGCGAGCAGCGCAGCGAGGAGATGGATCCAGGTCATTTTTTTCATATGATAACAGGCTTTGGATTGCGAAATGTACGAAAAAGATGCTCCGGCAATTGGTTGACCCCTACTTCTTCCGCCAGGCCACTGATATCAATCCCCTTTCAAATACGGCAGCACATCTATTACCTCGAAATAGGGAGAATCCTGCGCGATGCGCTGAAAAAGCGGCACATGTCCCTGCCCGTAAATGATGAGCACGCGATCCTCAGGCGTGCAGCCTATCTGGTGCAGGTTGCTCATTATACGCAGGTTGCGGTGGTACCAATCTGCCACCAAGTCGGCGCCGGCATAATTTTCGCCGTGTACGGTAGGCAAAAAGACCCGGAGGTAGAGTTGGTAGTTCAAATCAATAAATTCCTGGCGATTCATCTGGTACAGCATATCCGTAACCGTGCCTTCGCTAAGCCATTTGCCCATCAGGGCCATTATCTCAGGCCCCATTTGCTGCATTTGGCCCATCCGGGGGCCGTGTTTGGCGGGGTCGGCTTCTACGACCTTTTGCAGGGCGGCCATATTGAAATTACCCTTTACATCAATGGGATATATCTCGGCATGGCCGAGCATTTTTGCCAGGCGGAAGCCGATTTGTTCCGTCTCATTCTTACTAAGCTCGTGTTTCCCCGCTAAATAATTTTGGTAGCGCGCCCGGGTGAGGCTGTCGCCGAAAGGGGCCTCCACGGCGATTTTGGTGGGCTTGAACGCCGCCAGCCGGTTGACCAAGTTTTGTATTTCGGCCTGTCGTTTCGGGGCGAGTACGTCGTCCGACTGCAGGTTGAAGTGATCCAGGCCCGGATTGGCCATGTGGTAGGTGCCTAGGAACATAAGCGGGATGGTCGGTTCTTTCCACAGGAACGGATCCATGTCGGAAGCGGCGGGCGCAGACTGCGCCCATGCCATTTGCGGCGCCAATAGAGCAAATGCGACGAGGCATTGAGAAAGGATTTTTTTCATCGTTTCAGGTTTTTGTTTGGGAATAGGACAAAAGTACGGTTCTTTTAGCTTCGAGCAGACTCGTAGCTCCTTCAATCACTCACTCCGCAGCGATTCCACCGGATTGGCCAG
Organism: Saprospiraceae bacterium; assembly: GCA_019638385.1. GTDB lineage: Bacteria > Bacteroidota > Bacteroidia > Chitinophagales > Saprospiraceae > UBA2329. The sequence continues at coordinate 130,113 of JAHBTW010000004.1, forward strand.
CGCCGCTCTTACGCTTTGAAAACTCACGGTGAGACCGGCTACAACAATGGCCACCGCGCCCGCCAGCGCAAACATCCACCACTCCAACTCGATGCGATAGGCAAAGCCCGCCAGCCATTTTTGCATGAAATACCAGGCCACCGGCGCCGCGATGACGAAAGCGATGAGTACCAATTTTAAAAAGTCTTTGGCCAGTAATCCCGTGATGTTTGCCGCGCCGGCGCCCAGCGCTTTTCGGATGCCGATTTCTTTGGTGCGGCGGTTGGCGGCAAAGGCTGCGAGACCGAATAATCCGAGACAGGCCACCAACACTGTCAGCCCGGCAAAGATGCCGAAGATGCGCGCGAACTGCTGCTCCAACCGGTATTGCTGCGCAAACTGCTCATCGAGAAAAACATACTCGAAAGGGCTTTCGGGGAATAGTTTCCCCCAGGATTGCTCTAATGCGGCGAGGGTCGGGGCCACATTACCCGGCGCTGTTTTCAGGGACAGATAACCCCAGGTCATAGCCGGACTGTGATAGTACAGCGTGGGCCGCGGGCCGGTTTTCAGGCTTTCAATGTGGAAATCGGCCACCACGCCCGTCACGGTGATGCGTTGTTCGGGGCGGTCTCTGAACGCTACGGCTTTGCCCAGCGCTTCCTCCGGGCTGCCGAAGCCGAACATGCGCAAGGCAGATTCATTGAGCGCCACGGCATCGCGACGCATGACGCCATCCGTCGCAGGCGGCAGCTCGCCCGCCAACAGCTTGATCCCGAAGGTGTTGAAAAACTGGTCGTCCACCTGCCAGAAATACACCGTGGTTTGAGCGGCCAGCTCGGGTTTGTCCACCCAAAACATGCCGCCGTTGGTACCGCCGATGGTGGCAATGCCCAGCCCCGGCGTCACCGAAGATGCGGCAACGGATTGGATGCCGCTCAACTGCCCTGCCTGCGTTTTGAACGCCTGCCAGCTATGGCGCATGGTCGTATCTGCCGCCCAGTCCACTGCGGGCGTTTTGAGCGTTACGATCTGATCAAGAGAAAGGCCCAACTCATGTTTGTTCAAAAACCGGACTTGCTCCCCTGTTGCGATGACGCCTACCAAAAGCCCGGTGGAACAGGCAAATTGCAACACAACGAGGCCCTTGCGCAGCGTCAGCCCACGCGGGGTTTTTACAAAACTGCCCTTGAGCACTTCCGTTGGGCGAAAGCCCGACATGAAAAAAGCCGGATAGGTACAGGCCGCCGCAATGCCGAACAGATACAGCACTGCGGTAGCCGACCAAAATCGGGCATCCCAGCCATGCACGGCGGAGATCGGTTTGCCGGTAAGGGTTTCAAACCAGGGCATGGCCAGCTGCACCAAAAACAGGCACAACACCAATGCCGCCCCATTGAGCAGGGCGCCTTCCAATAAAAACTGTCCGATTAATTGCCTTTTGCCGGCGCCCAATGCTTTGCGCATGCCCACTTCTTTGGCACGGCTGAGCGAGCCGGCCGTGGCGAGATTCATATAGTTGATTAAAGCTATACCGAGTACGGCGATCGCAATGAGGAGCAGAAAATAAACGGTGCGCGCGCTGCCGTTGGGTTCTATTTCATAGGTCAGATTGGAGTGCAAATGAATGTCGGTAAAGGGTTGCATGAGCAGCCGGATGCCCTGCTCCGTGAGATGTTGTTCGGAGTAGAAGTCCAATTGCCGCTGCACTTTTTCGGGGTCGGCGCCGGGAACGAGCTGAAAATAGGTGTATTCCCAATAGTTGTACCATCCTTCCTCCTGGCCTTTGGCAATGCGGGTGGCGTAGCTCATCAGGGCCTGATATTTGAGGTGCGTATTGGGCGGCGGGTCGGCGGTGACGCCCGTCACGGTGTATTGACCGGAGAAGTGACCGCCGGGTATGCGCAGCCCTTTGCCCAAAGGGTTTTCCTCGCCGAAAATGCGCCTGGCGGCAGATTCGGCCAGCACAATAGAATACGGTTCGAGCAGAGCGGCATCGGAGTTGCCGGCCAAAAACCGCTGCGGAAACATGCGCAAAAACCCCGGGTCGGCCATCCAGAATCCCGAAAAATGGAGCGGCTCATTGTTGTGAAAAACGGTCGCTTCTCCATCGCCGTGATTGAACAGCCGGGTGAATTCCAACACCTCCGGCAAGTCGGCTTTTAGGGCCGGGCCGAGGGCGGGGTGCGTATTGGCATCCCCCGTAACGGGGCCTTTGTCGGGCAGGGTTTCATTAAATGCCCGCCAGATGTTCGCGGCATGCGGGCTTTGCCGGTCGTAGCTCATTTCATAACGCACATACTGCAAAATGAGCAGGCATGCCGCCATGCCTGTTGCCAATCCGGCGATGTTGACGGCGGCAAACAGCCGGTGCTTGTTCAGCACCCGCAAGGTCATAGTGAGGTGTGTTAGTAGCATGTTGTTCTTTTTAGCTTCGAGCTTCGAGTTTTGAGCTTCGAGTTGCTTGCAATTCGCGGCTCGCGTCAGGCGGTCACTTCAAGGTGACCTCCTGACTTTACAGGACGCCTGACCTTGCAGGGTAAGTTAGGAGGTCACCTGAAGTGACCGCCTAACCTATTCACTTCGCAGCGACTCCACCGGGTTCGTCAGCGCCGCCCGCACACTCTGAAAACTCACCGTGAAAAACGCAATGGAAATGGCGGCCACGCCTGCCAGTGTAAACATCCACCACTCCAACTCGATGCGGTAGGCGAAGTCGGCCAGCCATTTGTCCATAAAATAATACGCTACCGGTGAGGCGATGACAATAGCGATGAGTACCAATTTCAAAAAGTCTTTGGCCAGCAGGCCGGCAATGCCTGTCACACTTGCGCCCAGCACCTTGCGTATGCCGATTTCTTTGGTGCGCTGTTCGGCTGTGAATAGGGCCAGACCAAAGAGGCCGAGACAGGAAACTAAAACGGCCAGAATAGAAAAAGCCAGTACGGTGTATCCTGTGCGTTTCTCGGCGAGATACTGAGCATGGAGGTCCTGATTCACAAAACCATAACTGAAAGGCTGATCGGCCTCTATCGCCTTGTAGCTTTTTTCAATGGCAGCGATGGCGCCGGGAATATCACCGGGCGCGATTTTGAGCAACAGGCAGGCGTAACTCTCTTTGGGGCGATACCGCAGAATCATCGGCTCAAGGGCTTTGCTAAGTGGTTGGAAATGAAAATCCTTCAACACGCCGATCACTTCGCCTTCCTGACCCCAGAACTTGAGTTTCCGGCCAATGGCCTCCTCACCGGGGAAACCGATGCGCCGGGCAGCCGTCTCGTTGAGGAGGAATCGTCCAAAATGATCGCTGGTATCGCCGGCGACGCTCGTCGAATAGTTGCGCCCCGCCGCGAGTTCGATGCCGGTGACGGTTAAAAAATCGGCATCTATATTCATTTGGGTGATCAAAAAGGAATCATCCGGGTCTTGCCCTTCCCACTCAATGGTGGTGCCGCTATCGGCATTCACTAAGTTGCTCGTAGTCGCCGACACGGCGGCCACACCGGGTATGGCCCCCAGTACGTCTTTGAACACCTCGGCTTTGTCGCGGGAGGCGCCCTTCAAGTTGAGGTAGAGCAGTTGAGTTTGATCGAATCCGAGGTTTTTGTATTGCATAAAACTCAGTTGCTCGTAAATGACTACCGCTCCGACGCCCAGCGCAATGGAAAGCGCAAACTGCCCTGCTACTAATGTCTGGCGAAGTCTCGCGCCGGACCGGGCATCGAAAACGCCTTTCAAAACTTTGGCCGGTTGGAATGCCGAGAGAAACAAGGCCGGCCAGGCGCCTGCCGCCATGCCGGTGAGCAATGCCCCGCCGGTCAGCGCCAACCAGAACCCCGGTTCCCGGTAAGGTACCGACAAGGGCTTGTCTGTGAAAAGCGCCATTGCCGGGAGCGCCAACTCCAATAGCAACACCGCCGTTGCAACGGCGCCAGCAACCAGCAAAAAGGACTCGCTCAAAAACTGCGCGATCAGACTCCTGCGCGGCGCGCCCAGGCTTTTTCGCACCCCCACTTCGCGGACGCGCGGCGCAACGCGCGCCGTGGCCATGTTGACGAAATTGGCTACGGCAATGAGCAACACGATCAGTCCGGTCCATAAAAAAATGCGCAGATACGCCACATCGCCCCGCTTGCCCCAGTCGGTTCCAAAATCGAATTTGGAATGCAAATAGATGTCACGGAGCGGCTGTAATTGCAATATCGCCTGATTGTTATCGGTGTGCTTCGCAATTTGACCGGCTATTTTTTGCTCCAATGCGGGCGCGTCCGTTCCGGGGAGCAGTTGCAGATAGGTGTGCAGGTTGTTGTTGTCCCATCGGCTGGCCCAAGGGTCATTTTTTAGCAGCCATTCCATGGGCAGAAGCGCATCGTAGGACAGTTGCGAATTGGCCGGCGCATTTTCGATCACTCCTGCAATCGTCATGGGGTGCGTGGGGTTCAACAGGAGCGTTTGGCCCACAACGGCCTGCCGGCGCCAGTCTTTCCCAAAAAACTGCTCGGCCAGCGTTTCACTGATGACAATTTCATTTATTGCCCTCAAGGCAGTTGCAGGATTGCCGGCCAGGAGTTTAAAATCGAACATGGCAAAGAAGGAAGTATCCACCACGATGGTCCATTGGGGTTCAATGTTTTTGCCGTCCATTTGCAACAAAGCCCTCCAGCGACCGATCCTCGTGGTGCGAACGACTTCGGGAAAATCTTGCTCCAGCGTATGCGCCAATGGCCCCGGCGTCATGGCTACGTTATACATGCCGCCGGGTTGCTCTTGTATCTCCACGACGCGGTAGAGTTGGTCAAAATTTTGATGAAAACGATCGTGGCTGCGCTCGCCCCACACATACACTCCAATGACGATGCAGGCCGCCAGGCCCAGGCCAAGCCCGCCGATGTTGATCGCGGTATATGCCTTGTTTTTGACGAGGCTTCTAAAAGCAATTTTAAAATGATGACTCCACATGGTGCAAGTTTAATACTGTTTAGCTGCGACCACGCCGGGGCGTGGCACGAGCTATGAGTTTCGCTTGCAACTCGTAGCTCACAGCTCGCAGCTTATGACTATTCACTCCGCAGCGACTCCACCGGATTGGCCAGCGCCGCCTTTACACTCTGAAAACTCACCGTCAGAAAAGCAATGACCACAGCGCCCAAACCCGCCAGCGCAAACATCCACCATTGCAACTCAATGCGATACGCAAAGTCGGCCAGCCATTGGCTCATGGCCCAGTAGGCTATCGGCGAGGCAGCAACAATGGCTACGAGGACGAGTTTCAGGAAGTCTTTCGCCAACAACCCGGTGATGCCCGCCACGCTCGCGCCCAACACTTTTCGGATACCGATTTCTTTGGTGCGGCGCTCCACGGTAAAACTGGCTAAGCCGAACAGGCCCAGGCAAGCCACCAGAATAGCAATGAGCGCAAACGCAATAAAAACGCGGCCCTGACGCTGCTCGGCTTGGTACAATCTGCCGTACTGTTCATCCAAAAAGCTGTAGTCGTAAGGGAATTCCGGCAGGAATTTTTGCCAGGCAGCCTGAATATGCGCCAGCGCTTCGGCAGGGCGGGCGCCGTCAATTTTTATGGACAGGAAATTGTAAAACGTGCTGTCGCCGGGGATGAAAAAAATCATCGGCTGGATTTCCTGATGCAGGGATTCAAAGTTGAAATCTTTCACCACGCCGACAATCTGTGCATCGCGGTTGCCGTAGTTGATGCGCCGGCCGATGGCATCCTCCGCCGATGGAATGCCGAGGTTGCGAATGGCCGATTCGTTGAGAATATAAGAAGAGCGGCGATCTACTCCCTGATCCGATTCATAATTGCGACCGGCAGCCATGCCGATGTCGTACAACGGGAAGAAGCGATGGTCCACCGTCAGCATTTTCAAGTCCACGGTAGTTGGTTCCAATGTGTCGGCATTCAGTTGCAATCGAGCGGTACCGAAGCTGTCTAGCAGCCGGCCCGAAGGCAAACGCGAGCTGCGGGTAGCATTTTTGATGGTGGCATTGGCCATCAACTCATTGTAAAACGCATCGTATTTCTGAGACAATGGGTTGTAAAAATTCAGTGTCACGATCTGGTCTTTGTTCAAACCCAGGCTTTTGGACTGCATGTATTTCAACTGATTAAAAACCACAAAAGTGGCGATGATGAGGATGAGCGAAATTGAAAACTGACTCACCACCAATATTTTGCGCAAGCTAATGCTGCTGCCGGATTGCTCGTTGTCTAAGTGGCCCCGGATTATTTTCAGCGGTTTCAAGCCCGACAGGAAAAACGCCGGGTAGGCCCCCGCCAGCAAACCGGTTGTGAGTGCCAGCACGCCCGCTGCTGCTGCAAAAGCGCCCATTTGTGAAAACGAAACGCTCAGCTCCTGGCCGAGCAGTTTATTGACAGCGGGCAGGATCAGAAAAGTGAGCGCGCCGGCCAGCACAACAGCCGATAAGGCCAGCATCACTGCTTCGCTCAAAAACTGGCTGATAATTTCCCGGCGATAAGCGCCGACCACTTTTCGGATGCCGATTTCTTTGGAACGCGTTGCCGAGCGGGCCGTGGACAGGTTCATGTAATTCACGCAGGCGATGAGCAGCACAAACAAAGCAATGGCGCCAAAAATATACACCCGCTTGATGTCGCCGTTTTCTTCCATTTCCGAATCGAGGTGCGATTTGAGGTGAATATCGGTGAGGGGCATCAAGTGCAGGCTGGTCATGGCGGAGGGTTTGAGCATGCCCTCGCCCGAATACACGCCGGCCATCACTTTGTCCAAAAAAGCGGGAAACTGCGCCTCTAATTTAGAGGCATCGTAGCCTTCGGGTAGGAGCAGGAAGGTGGAGAAAGAGTTGTTGCCCCAATTGGTTTCCAACTGCTCCTGCCCGTAGATAGCGGTGTCGCGCATGGTGGCAAAGGAGGCCAGGAAATCGGGATGAAAATGCGAATTGTAGGGGAAATCCCTGAATACGCCCGTTACTTTCAGATCGGTCAGATCATTGACGCGCAGCACCTGATTGACCGGGTTTTCCTGGCCGAAAATTCTTTTTGCGGAAGATTCACTCAACAGAATGGTATAAGGTTCTTCCATCGAAGCGGCGCTGCCCTGTACCAATGGAATGTCGAATATGCGGAAGGCCGCCGGTTCCGCAAAAAAGAACTCTTCTTCCAAAAAAAGCTGATCGCCTTTGCGCAGAGAAGCATTGGTTTGCAACATTCGGGTCGCGTCTTCTACCACTGAAAATTCGTTTTTCAACAGCGGGCCGAACGGCGGCGCCAGATGGCCGAGGTGCAACTGCGTGTTACCGTCTTTGGTTCTGAATTCCCGCGAAACCCGCCATATCCGTTCCGCTTTTTCATGATAGCGATCAAAGCTCAGCTCGTTGGCGATGTAAATGCCGATGAGCAGGCAGCAGGTGAATCCAACCGTAAGGCCGAACAGGTTGATAAAGCTGAATCCTTTGTATTTCAAAAGATTGCGAATGGCAAGTGTCAGATTTATTTTAAACATGCTCTGATGGTTATCTTGTTATTGCTTTTTTAGCTGCGACCACGTCGGGGCGTGGCGCGAGTTGCGGATCGCTTGCAACTCAAAACTCGTAGCTCAGGAGCGGATGATTACACGCCGGCCGACAAAAGGCGGCGTTGTACGGCCCAGTCTTCTTTGCGCACAAAAGTGATGGGTACAAATTCTTCGCTCGGAGCGCCGATATAGTACAGCTTCCAGGCGGGATCGTAATCGCTGAGCATGTGCTGAATACAGGCTACGCGGTCGCCCTCAATGCCCTCGCAATCCGACCAGCGCAACAACTCCACGCGGTAGTGTAGTTGTTGGCGTTCGCCGTTGATGGTCACTTCAATTTCGATGTCCTGTTTACCGGGAACCGAAGGAATCGGAATAGCAATGTAAGCCATGATGCAATAGTTTTTATAGCTTGAAAACGGTTATCCTTTTTAGCTGCGAGCTGTGAGCTACGAGTTGCGAATCGCTTGCAACTCGTAGCTTGCGGCTCACAGCTCGCAGTTCCTTCAATTATTCGCTCCGCAAGCTCTCCACCGGGTTGGCCAGCGCCGCTCTGGCGCTTTGTACGCCAACCGTCAGGATCGCTACCAAAAACGTGGTCAGCAAAGAGATTCCAAAAATACCGGCGCTGATGGATATTCGATAGGCGTAGTCCTCCAGCCAGGCATTCATGGCCAGTCGGGCAACAGGCGCCGCCAGCATAAATGCAATGACAATGAGGCGGGCATACTCTTTAAAAAACAGCCAAAGAATAACCGGTATGCCGGCGCCGAGCGTTTTGCGAATGCCCACTTCTTTGCGCTTGCGGGCAACCATGAAGGACGCTAACCCGTACAAGCCGATGCAACCGATAAAAATGGCAATGCCCGCAAAAGCGTTTATCAGATTTAAAATCAGTGCCTCGTCTTCCAAAAACTCTTCCATGCGTTCGTCCATGAAATGGTGCTCATAAGCATGGTCGGGATAATTCTTCTCCCACACTTTGCGGATTTGCGCCAGCACCGGCGCCGGATTGCCGGGGCTGAGTTGTATGGCGCAGGTTTCGTAGCCGGCAGCAAAGGTGCTAAAGGTAATGGCGGCAATGGGTTCCTGCAGCGACCAGTTGTGGAAATCCCGAACCACACCTACTATCGGCGCGGTGGTTCCGTCTAAAGTGATGTTTTTATTGAGCACGTCTTCCGGGGAGGTCAGATTGAGCTTTTTTACAAAAGTTTCATTGACTACAAACTCCCGCACGGTGTCTCCGGGATGCAGGTTGCGCCCGGCCACCAATTGCAGCCCAAAAGTTTGGATGTATTGGTCATCGACAGGTTTGTTGCTCACCAGCCAGGGTTCAAAAGCAGGGCGATTGTCGAAACGAACCCCCGAATGGTTATTGGATTTTGCAGCGGGCGGCTGATAGCACAACGATACATGCTGTACGCCGACTATTTGTTGCAATTGCTGTTGCAGGTTGGTTTTGTTGGCGGGTTCAGGTACCTCCAGGGTCAGCATGGCGCCGGGCTTGAAACCCCAGTCGGCGTTTTGTGCGAAGTGTATTTGGGCGGTGATCACTGCCGCTCCGATGATAAGCGTTTGAGAAATGCCAAATTGCGTTGCAACCAACACCCTGCGAAGCGAAAAACCGCCGGTCTTTGGCGCATTGAACGTGGATTTGAGCGCAGTTATCGGACTAAAACCAGACTGCATCATGCCCGGATAAAAACCGGCCAAAAAAGTCAGCACAATGCCCAATGCCGTTAAAAACAAACCCAAAGTTGCCAGCAACCTTGCATTAAACCGAAGGTTTTCATCCAACCAGGCGTTGAGGTAGGGCAAAGCCAATTGAGCCAGCAAAGCGCCGATAACAAGCGATGCCAACACAATCAACCCGGTTTCCAGCATAAATTGCCAAAACAACTGCCCCCGTGTGCTCCCCAGCGATTTGCGCACGCCTACTTCCCGGATGCGGGTCAGCGCCTGCGCCGTAGCCATATTGACAAAATTGACGCAAGCCGTGATGAGCAAAAACAACCCGATGAACCCGAGCGCCCAAAGATGCTTTTTATTGACGTTGAACCCGTATTCTGTGTCGAAGTGCAGCGCAGTGAGGGCTTTGGCTTTGTATTGAAAAAAATCAGCGCTATCAGGGTGTGGGTATTTTTTGCTGATTTGAAGCATCAATGCTTGCAGATCGGCCAGTTCGTACCCCTGTTTTAAAAGAACAAAACAGTAGTTGCCGCCTCGCGCAGCGCCCCACAAATCCAGTCCCAGCGACATTTCCGGCCTGCTTTTTAAACTTTCCCAAGACCCCAGGATTTCATCTTTGTAGTCTGTGTTTTGAGGCAGATCGCGTAAAATTCCCACCACCCGAAGATCAATGTTGTTGTTGATGCGCAATGTTTTGTCGAGCGGATCAACGTTGCCGAAGTACTTGCTTGCCAGATTGGCGGTGAGCATCACGGTATTGGGTTCCGATAGCGAACGGATATCGCCGCTCAACAAAGGCAGGTTGAGCATCTCTAAGTATTCCGGCTCCACCCATGCAAATTTTTCCTGCTCTTTGTACTTGTCTTTTCCTCCTTGCGCATTCGCAATGGTAACGAGTACCTCATAGATGTCGGTTCGCATAGCCGCCTTTTCCAAAAAAGCGCACTCTTCCCGCAGCGCTTTTGCCATGGGTGTCGGCGTTCCGGAAAAAGGCATCAGTTTTTCGGTTTTTATATCCATCACGATGCGCGCCATGCGCTCCACATTTTGATGATGGGTATCAAAACTGAGGTGATGCCGGATCACTGTGAAAATCAGGATACAACAAGCAACGCTCAGGCTCATGCCAAGCACATTGAGCAGCGCATAATCGCGCTGTCTGACAAGATTTCGGAACGCGACGACAAAATAATTTTGAAGCATACCCTTTTGTTTGTCTATAAAAAATATTGAGATCGCGTCAGGCGGGGTAGGTTAGGAGGTCATCGAAAGTGGTCGCCTAACCTACCCGGAAGTGATCGCCTAACCTATTCACTCCGCAAACTTTCCACCGGATTGGCCAGCGCCGCCCGCACACTTTGAAAACTCACGGTAAAAAATGCGATGACAATAGCCGCCGCGCCGGCCAGCGTAAACATCCACCACTGCAATTCGATGCGGTAGGCAAAATCGGCCAGCCATTGACTCATGGCCCAGTATGCCATCGGCGAAGCAATGACGGCGGCGATGAGTACCAATTTCAAAAAGTCTTTTGCCAAAAGACCGGTAATGCCCGCCACACTGGCCCCCAGCACTTTGCGGATGCCGATTTCTTTGGTGCGCTGTGCAATGCTGAGCGTAGCGATGCCGAACAGGCCGAGGCAGGCGATAAAAATAGCCAACCCGGTAGCGATGCCGACCAGTTGGCTCAGGCGGCTTTCGGCGCGGTATTGCCGGTCAATGTTATCGTCGAGGAAAGCGTAGTTGAAGGCTTGTTCGGGCGCTACTTTTTGCCAGGCGAGGCGCAGGGCGGAAATTGCTGCAGGCAGGTTGTCTCCGGCAATTTTGACGGAAATTTTTGGATTGGGCGTATCGTTTACCGACCAGTCCGACGCGATGCGCAGAATACCGATGGGATCGGCGGCCATCACGAGGGGTTGCACCGCTGTATGCAGGCTTTCAAAATTAAAATCCTCCGCAATGCCAATGACCTGAAAATCGCGGAACGGCTCGGGCATTTGCCGGCCGATTTCTACCCCGAATTGTTTGGCGTAAGCCTCATTCACGATGACTGCTTTAGCGTCCGATATATTTTCTTTTGAAAAATTGCGCCCTTCCGCCGGCGCCATACTGTGCAGCGGCAGGAAGCGGTCGTCCACCCCGTTGAGCATAAAACTTCTGAATTTTTCAGTGGACGGCTCCGTATATCCGACACTCATCCAGCCGGGTGTGCCGAAGGTGTGCGCCGACATGGCCAGATCGCGGAAAGCAGGTTGGCCGCTCAACTCATCGCGGAGCAGCGCCAGTACTTTTTTGCCTTCTTCCCATTGTTCGCTGAGCCTTGCGCCGGAGCGTTTGTACGCCAGAGCCACTACTTGCTGTTTGTCGTAGCCGAGGTTTTTGTTTTGCAAATAGTGCATCTGCCGCAGCATCACCACCGTACTGGTAATGAGCAACACGGAGAGGATAAACTGGAAACCGACCAACCAGCGCAACACGGTATGCCGGTCGTTGCCGCTATCGGAGAGGATGCCGCGCAGGGTCATGGCCGGTTTGAAGCCCGACAACACCAGCGCCGGGTATATGCCCGAAAGGAAACCGGTGATGAGCGCCAAGGCCGGCAGCAGGAGCAAAGTTTGCAACGAAACATCGAGCGTTAATTGCTTGTCGGCCAGGTTGTTGAAAAATGGCAAGGCGGCTCGCGCCAGTCCCCAGCCCAGCAACACCGATACGCCGGCGGTGAGGATGGCTTCGTTCCAAAACTGCGTCATGAGTTGCCACCGCGTAGCGCCGTTCACTTTGCGCACGCCTACTTCTCTGGCCCGCGCCACAGAGCGGCCGATGGCTAAGGTGGTAAAATTGATGCCGGCCAGTAAGAGTATGAGCAGCGCAATACCCGCCAAAATAAAGGGATAGCGCCGGTCGCTCACGGGTACAATGCCGAGTGGGAAGTCTTTATTGAGGTGAATATCGGTGAGCGGCTGAAAGCCCACGAGGTATTCGCCGGGTTTGTAATCCTGAGCCACTTTGCCGTCCACGAAGGGAGCGAATTTGGTTTCGAGTTCCTGTACCTTATTGGCCTCATCCAGCAGGACGTAGGTTTCTACGAGCACGTTGGTCCAACTCGTTTTGGTCTCTTCCGGCATCCGCGCTGCGCCTTTGGCAAAGGGGATGATGATGCCGTATTGAATACTCGAATTCCCGGGCGCTTTTTCGATCACGCCCGTGACGGTGTAATAAGTCCATTCGCCGTCGGTTTGCAGCGGGAGGGTTTGGCCGATGGGAAAGGGATCGCCGAAATATTTGAGGCCGACGGCTTCGGTGATGACCGCCGAATGCAGATCGTTCAGTACATCGTCTGCTTTGCCCCTGAGTAGTTTAAAATCAAAGACTTTGAAAAAAGAAGGCTCGGCGAAATGCACTTCTTCCAATTCGGAAAAATTGCCCTTTTTCGCCAGGGTGTTCGTGGTATAATAGCGAACTACCTGCCGGATTTCGGGAAAATTATCCTGCAACTCCTGCCCCAGCACCACCGGCGTGACGGTGTTGAAAAACACATCGCCTTTGAAGTGTTCTTTCACCCAGGCGCGATATACGCGGTCGGCGTTGCTATGAAACCGGTCGAAGGTCCATTCGTCCCATACATACAACGATAAGAGCATGACCACCGCCGTTCCGATGGACAGGCCGATGATGTTGATGAAGCCGGCACCTCTGTGTTTCAGGAGGTTGCGCAGGGCGATTTTAAAATGGTTCTTCCACATGATAGTTCTTTTTTAGCTTCGACCACGCCTCGGCGTGGCGCGAGCTTCGAGTCTGCTTGCAAACTCGAAGCTCGAAGCTCGCGGCTCGAAGCTGATTCGTCATTCACTGCGTAAACTCTCCACCGGGTTCGCCAGTGCGGCCCGGATGCTTTGAAAACTTACGGTAAGAAATGCAATGACAATGGCCGCCGCGCCGGCCGGTACAAACATCCACCACTGCAAATCAATGCTGTAGGCAAAATCGGCCAGCCACCGGCTCATGGCCCAGTACGCCACCGGAGAGGCGATGACAATGGCGATGATGACCAATTTCAAAAAATCTTTGGCCAGCAGGCCCGTGATGCCCGCCACGCTCGCGCCCAGCACCTTGCGGATGCCGATTTCTTTAGTGCGCTGCTCGGCGGTAAACATGGCCAGCCCGAAGAGGCCGAGGCAGGCGATGAACACCGCCAGCAAACCGAAACCCTTACAGGTGTTGGAAAACCGGTTCTCATCTTCATAAAATTGAGCGAGGCTTTCATCAAACCATTGACCGGCGAAGACCTGCTCAGGATATACTTCGTCAAAGGTTTTTTGAATGGCCGCCACCGTTGCAGGTAAATTGTCCGGTCTGATTTTGAGACCGGCATTGTAGTAGAATTCTTTTCGGGCGCCGATCAGCAGCGGTTGTACGGGCCGATGCACGGAGTGCGCGTGAAAATCTTCCACCACCCCCGAAATGGTCACCCGCCTGCGGCCGCCCATTCTCAGCTCTTTCCCGATGACCTCCTCGGGGTCGGAGATATTGAGCCTTTTTAATAACATTTGATTGACCACTACATCCCGCAGGGTATCGCCCGGTGAAAACCACTGCCCGGCAACCAATCGCAACCCGTAAGTTTGTTGGTAATCTGCATCCGCAAATTTGAGCGAGAGGTTAAACGGGGCATCTTCGGCGCTTGCGGGGAAGGCGAAGTTGGTATCCCAGGTATTGCCCGACGAAGGGTGATCGGAGCAGAAGCTAAGATGCTCCACGGCCGGTATTTGCAGCAGTTGTTGTTTGAGCGCCGACAGTTGGAGCAGACTGGCGGTATCGTTGTTGAAATAAAAAGTATAGACTAAGTTTTTATTGAACCCCAGGTCCTTTTTTTGGATGTAATCCAACTGCCCCAGCGTCACCATAGCGCCGATAACGAGCGCTACGGCGATGGAGAATTGCAGCACCACCAAGCCTTTTCGCACCGTTGCCCGGCTGGAACCGCGTCCGGCTATTTGATTTTTCAATGCCTCCACCGGGTTGAATCCGGCCAGAATCATGGCGGGGTAAAATCCGGCCAGCAGCGTCACCGACATGGCCGTGAATATCAAAAAGGCCCAGGTAATGGGCAGCGACAAAAACGGCGCTTCCGGGGGCACTTGCGAGACGTACTGCAGCAGCGGCAGGCATACTTGCGCCAAAAACAACCCTGCGGTGACGGAGATGAGGGTGAGCACGGCGGTTTCGGCCATGAACCGACGCACCAATTGCTGCCGGCTGCCGCCCAGCGTTTTGCGCACGCCCACCTCCTTTGCGCGCTGCGTAGCCTGTGCCGTGGCGAGGTTGATGAAATTGAAACAGGCCATCACCAATACCAACAGCCCGATGAGCGACAATACCCGCAGTCGGCTTTTGGTCATGGTATGGCCGTAGGGCGTGCCGAGGTTTTCGTCGTAGTGAAGCTCGGAGAGCGGTTGCAGGCGATGCACTTTTTTCGAGTTTTTATACCGGTTGCTTTCGCCGTATTCCTGTTCGCCCACTTTGGCCAGCACGGCAGACGCCGCCTCCCATTGTGAAGGGGCTTTGAGCAGCGCGTACGCCTGATTGTTGGAGCTGCAACTGCCCCATTCATCCTGCCCGGAATAAAAAAAGAGGTGGCCGTTGGCTATGAGCGTAGGGTAAGAAATGAGCATTTCGATGGGCAGGTCGCAGTCGGCGGGCAGGTCGGCTACCACGCCGCGCACGGAGATGGCCACGAGGTTGTCAATGAGCAGCGTTTGGTCCAATGCCTGCTGCCAGGCGCCGAAACACTTATCCGCCATGCTCCGGGTCAACACAACCGAACCGGCATCAAGGAGGGCCGTTTCCGGGTCGCCGGCCAGCCATTGCATATTGAAGATTTTGAAAAACGAGGGCTCTGTAAAATACGAGATGCGCCCCGTTGTGGTGGCGAATTTGGCGATCGGCGCCCCGCCGGCCGGGTTGGGCACTACCACGGTGGGCCATACCTCCCGCACTTTGGCAAAGGTTTCAAATTGTGTTACTGTCTCCTGTATGGCCGCCATCGCCGGAATCGGCACGCAGGAACTCCAGGATTCTCCCTCCGGACCGCTTTCGTGCAGCACCACCCGCGCGATGCGGTCGTAGTGGCTGAAGTTTTTATTAAACCCCAGCTCGTAATGCACGATGCGGTAAATGAGCATCACAGCCGCAACGCCCACCGCCAGGCCGAGGATGTTGATGCCGGAATACACTTTGTTTCTGAAAATGGTACGAAGGATGATTTTGAGTGAAGTCATTTTGCCCCTTGTTTTGTCTCTGGTTGCAAGCAGTTGCTTGAAGCATTCAATCTTGGGTACAGGTTCCAAGTTTTATGCCAAACCAACTGTAGTTTGAAAATCAACAACTTATAAAAGGGCAATTCATTCAAGGCGTCCGGTATCGGACAGGGGTGTACGCAAATCGGACAGGGGAAGAACCATCCCTGATTTTCGATACCGAAGCGGTTGTAAACGTTTACGGGCGCAATTTGCCCTGACTTTGCAGCGCGCCCAGCAAGGTGGCGTCGTTTCTTTTGTCTTCAACGGGCGAACCGGCCAACGTGCCCGGATAGCCCAATTCTAATTTCGCTTTGTTGGGGCCGTAAATCAAGTTTTCCAACGTGATGGACTCGAAACAAGCAGAGCTCATAATAGACTGCATGCAAACTCCGATGAAAATGATCTCTCCGTTTACCGTCACCGCAAAGGGCGTGCGAGGGGCAAGGTCTTTGATGTTCTGAGCAGACGTTCCCTGAAATTCGAGAATAAAAGACGATCGGTTGTAAGAGACAATTCCGTCATTAGTCACCAAAGGCGTACTTTCCAATACCGCAGAATTCGATTCAACGGCGCATGTTCCATCGCTGCGCCAGGCAAAGGTTTCCAGTCCGAATATTTCTACCCGGCCGTCAATAGCCGGTGTTTTGAGCGTCTCTTTATCACAGGCGGAGGAAAGCAGTAGCATTGCGATCAAGGAGAGCAGTGGAATGTTTGCCATGATGTTGTGTTTTTTTTTCAAAGACGGGACAGAAAAGGAAACCGTTGGCGGGAAGTGGAAAAGTTCCCACAATAGCTGCTCGCAGCGGTGAGTTCCACTCGCGGCTCGTAGCTCGCCCAGGCGCATTGGCGTCAACCTTATTTTTAAATACGCATAGTGCGTTGATAATCAATACAAACCCAAGGCAACTCCAAAGGAGTTGAATACGATTAGCCCCGGATGCCTGACCGCAGTCAGGTATCCGGGGTAAATAGCAAATCGTGCGGCAACCCTGAAGGGGTTGAATTTTTGATACGTGCATGATATTCAACCCCTTCAGGGTTGCCCGCCATTTTCGTTCATACCCCGGATTGTCATCCGGGGCTAATCACATTGAAGCCCTTTAGGCTTCTTCGTAGCTCATTCAACCTATCTTTGGTTGACACTTTCCACGCTTTATTAGATGCTTACGCATGTATTTTTTTTAAGTTGACGCCAATGCGCCCCAGGCGTGATCGCGGCTCGCAGCTTGAAAGTTAGAAGGTCACCCGAAGTGACCGCCTAACCTATTCACTTCGCAGCGACTCCACCGGGTTCGCCAGCGCCGCCCGGATGCTTTGAAAACTCACGGTGATAAAGGCAATGACAATGGCCGCCGCGCCGGCCAGCGCAAACATCCACCAGCGCAACTCAATGCGGTACGCAAAATCGGCCAGCCATTGATTCATGGCCCAGTACGCCAGCGGCGAGGCAATGACAATAGCGATGAGCACCAATTTCATAAAGTCTTTGGCCAACAGGCCCGTGATGCCCGCCACACTCGCGCCCAACACTTTGCGGATGCCGATTTCTTTGGTGCGTTGCTCGGCGGTGAATAGCGCCAGCCCGAAAAGCCCGAGGCAGGAAACCAACACGGACAACAGCCCGAAAATGCCCGCGATTTTCCCGAGGCGGCGCTCAGCGCTGTACATCCGGGCAAAAGAATCGTCGAGGAAGCGGTAGCTGAAGGGTTGTTCTGTAGAGAGGCTTTTCCAGTTTTTCTCCAGCGCTGCAATCACCGAAGCGGTGGCCGCGCCTTCGTACCGAAAACTCGCCAGACCGGTAGAGCGCCCCAGTTGCATGCTCAGCGCGCCGATGTTGTCGCGCAGGCTCGACCAGTGAAAGTCTTTTACCACTCCGATGATTTCAAATTCGGTGAAATCTTCCGGGCGGGGAGCGCCTTGCAAATTGGCACTGAGCGAGTATATCTTTTTGCCAATCGGGTCGTCGAAGCCGAACAGGCCGGCTGCGGTTTCATTGATGATCACGGCCATGCTGTCCGTCACGCGGGCCGGATCGAAGGAGCGGCCCTGCACTAATTCCATACCCAGTGTGGGCAGGTAGTCGTTGTCCACTTGCCAGCGCTGCATGCTCACCGACTTGTCTTGCTCCATGGAGCGATTGCTGGAAAAAATTTGGCCGCTTCGGCTCGACGGCACCGGCAGATAACTTGATACCGTCCCGTTTTGTACGGCGGGATGCCGGAGCATTTCTTCTTTGAGCGTATAAATTTTGTCGCCTAAGGCATAAGCATCGTCCACGATGATGACCTGACTTTTTTCAAAGCCCAGCTTTTTGTTCTGGATGAAATTCAGTTGTGCAAAAACCAACGTAGTGGCAATGATGAGGACGATGGAAACGGTAAACTGGAATACCACCAGCGTGCTGCGGAAGCCGCCGCCCCGCTTCAGACCGGCCACCTGCCCTTTCAACACTTTCAGAGAGTCGAAAGCTGAAAGGAAAAAGGCCGGATAACTGCCTGCCAACAGCCCCACCCCGACTGCGCCGCCGGCTAAGGCCACCCAAAAAACAGGGTTGCCCCAGGGCATGGCCAGTTCCCGCCCTGTGAGGTCGCGATACCAGGGCATGGCCAGCGTGGCCATCAATACCGCCAGCACGACCGCCAGGGCCGAGATCACGAAAGACTCGGACAGAAATTGACCGATGAGTTCTTCCCGCCGGCCGCCGAGTACCTTGCGCATACCCACTTCACGGGCGCGACCGGCCGAGCGGGCGGTGGAGAGGTTCATAAAATTGATGCAGGCGATGAGCAATATGAAGGCTGCGATGGCGCTGAAAATCCAGACGTAGCGTATGCTGCCGTTGACGGCCAGCTCCGCCACGAGGTCGGAGTGCAAATGGATGTCTGTCAGATTTTGCAGATAGTAGCGGGCGTATTGGCCGGATGCTGCCAAATCCTCTACCGTTGCTCCTATGAGTTGTTGGGCCGTGATGGCAATTTTTTCAGCGGAGAGCTTTTCAAACTTTGCGCTGAACGCCGCCAGGTCCGTTCCCGGCCGCAGCAAAAAGTAGGTCTGAAAATTATTGCTCGCTACCCAGAAAGGCGGGGAGTTTTTCACTTCCTCGTTGCCGTTCATGGAGAGCAACAAGTCGGCGCGAAAATGGGAGTTGACGGGCATGTCTTCAAACACGGCGGTTACTTGCCGCCGCTCTTCGTTTTCCAGCACCAAGGTCTGGCCGAGCGCCATTTGCGGCGAGGAGAAATACTTTTCGGCCCGGCTGCGCGAA
Source organism: Saprospiraceae bacterium (assembly GCA_019638385.1). Taxonomy (GTDB): domain Bacteria; phylum Bacteroidota; class Bacteroidia; order Chitinophagales; family Saprospiraceae; genus UBA2329. The sequence continues at coordinate 148,856 of JAHBTW010000004.1, forward strand.
AGCGCGAGCGTCATGGGCTGCGTGAGGCAGGTGCGGGCGTCGCCTTCGAGCATTTGGAGCGGGAATATTTCAAAGAAGGCGCTGTCCACCGTGAGCACATTGTCCTCGCGAATGTTTTGCTGCGCCATGCCCTCGCGTTTCACCAAATAACTCCCGTATTGGCGGAAGCGGCACCAGGCCTGAATTTCGGGCAACTCCTGTCCCGCTTCGGGCGCCATGATGGACGAGGCCACGGCCAATTCCATGTGGTTGCCGCCGAAATTGATGTCGGCTACCGGCCGTACAATCCGGTCGGCCTGCGGGTTCCAGCGATCATAGCTCAACTCATGCGCCACAAACAGTACGATGAGCAGACAGGCTGCCACGCCGAGGGCCAGGCCAAAGATATTCAGCCCGGAATACAGCGGCGTCTTCCGGAGGTTGCGCAATGCGATGGTAAGATGGTTTTTTAACATGATGGTACTATTTTTAGCTTCGAGCTTTTAGCTACGAGCTTTGAGTTTCGAGCAGGTTCATGGCTTTTTAGTTTCGTGTTTCGAGTTTCGAGCGTAACGTTGGCAAACTCACCGCTCGAAGCTCGCGGCTTGTTTTACAAGGTAAGTTAGGAGGTCACTTGAAGTGACCGCCTAACCCTATTCATTCCGCAGCGACTCTACCGGGTTCGCCAGTGCGGCCCGGATGCTTTGAAAACTTACGGTGAGGGCGGCGATGGAAATGGCTGCTATTCCCGCGAGGGCAAACATCCACCATTGCAATTCGATGCGGTAGGCGAAACCGGCCAGCCATCGGTGCATCAAATAATACGCAGCCGGCGAGGCCAGCACGCAGGCCGCGAAGACCAATTTCAAAAAATCTTTGGCCAACAAGCCGGTGATGCTCGCCACGCTCGCGCCCAGTACTTTGCGGATGCCGATTTCTTTGGTGTGCTGTTGGGTGATGTAAGCGGCCAATCCCAGCAGCCCGATGCAGGCAATGAAAACGGCCAGCAGTGCAAACAGGATAAAAATGCGTTGCAAGCGCTTTTCAGTGGCGTACAGCGCGGCCAGATCGGCGTCGAGCAAGGTGTATTGGAAAGCTTGATCGGGTACAAAAGCGCGCCATTGTTTTTCGGCATCCTGAATAAAGGATTGAAATTGTTGGGGTTGTACCCGCACGGCGATCATATTGTTGCGTTCCCGGAAAACGCGGTGATACTGTACGAACAGCGGCACAATCGGCTCGTGCAGGCTTTGGAAGTGAAAATCGCGCAGCACCCCGACGACCGTAAACGTCACATCGCCCTCATTGGGATCGAAAAAACTGCCGGGTTGCACCACGCGTTTGCCCACCGGATCGGGGCCGAGGCCGAGGTCTTTAACCGCCTTTTCGTTGAGCACTACGGAGAGCGAATCGTTGTAGTCTTCCGAAAAAGAGCGCCCCGTCACGAGTTCCATGCGCAGGGTTTCCACCAACTGATCGTCCACCACGATGCCGCGCCCCGTCACTGTTTCATTGTCTTCCGGCTTTTTGAAGGAGGTGCCGAACCAACTTATGCCGCCCGGCATTTCGCTCGCGCCTCCGACGGCTTCCACGCCGGCAATTTTTTTCAATTCTTGTTTGAACGCATCGGTTTTCTGTTGCAGCGTGAAGGCATTTTGCACCACGAGGATGTGTTCTTTTTGAAAACCGAGCTTTTTGCCGGATATAAAATTCAACTGACTAAAGACCACCAGCGTGCTGATAATCATGATGATGGAGGCCGAAAACTGAAACACGACTAAGCCGTTGCGCAACCACACGCCCCGTTTTTGACCGGTAAATTTGCCTTTCAATACTTCCAATGGTTGGAACCCCGACAATACGCCCGCCGGATAGATGCCGGCTGCCAATCCGACCCCGATGGCAAACGCCGCCAGCCCCGGAATTGTGAGCCAACTCATGTATTGCTGCAATGTCAACTCTTTGTCGGCCAATTCATTAAACGAAGGCAGCAGCAAAGCCACCAAGCCCAGCGCAATAATCGCCGACAGGCTGCTGACCAACACCGCCTCCACCAAGAACTGCCCCGCGAGGAGCCGCCGTTGGCTACCGAGCACCTTTCGGATGCCCACTTCGCGGGCGCGCTCGGCGCTGCGGGCTGTGGCGAGATTCATAAAATTGATACAGGCTAGGAGCAATATGAAGAGTGCAATGGCGCTGAAAATCCCCACCACGGCAGCACTGCCCGGCGGCTTTAGCTCCCCTTCCAGATTGCTGTGCAGGTGAATGTCGCGCAGGGCCGTAAGGTAGTAGCGATAGCCGTTGCCGGCGGCTTTGTATTCGGGCCAACTGACGCCGAAGTTTCGCTGTATTTCGCCGGCGGCATACTTCTCCACGATGTCGGGAAACTTGGCTTCCAGCGCCTTCGGGTCTGCGCCGGGATGCAGCAAAAAGTAAGTTTGGGCCGCAAACCCGATATGATTGACTGTTTGGGTGAAATCAAACCCTTTGCTCGGCAACAGGATTTCAAACCCAAAATGGACGTTGTCGGGCAAATCGGCGCATACGCCGGTCACGCTGAACCGCCGAGGCTCCTCGCCGCCTATCAGAAAGAGGTCTTTGCCCATCGGATCGGCATCCCCAAAAAACCGGCGGGCCGCTGATTCGGTCACAACGAGCCCGTCGGGGTCGCTGAGGCATTTATCGGGGCTGCCGTGGAGGAGTGGAATTTTGAATACGTTGAAAAAAGTGGAATCCGCCGTGAGCACGTTTCTTTCCTCAAACGACTGCTCGCCGTATTTGAAATTGAAGGCGCCGCCGTTGTTGAAATTGAAAATGCGCGCGGTCTCGGCCACTTCCGGGCAATCGTTTTTGACCGATTGGGCATAACTCTGCGGCACAGTCGCGTAGCCGGTGCGGCGATCGGGATAGATGCGCTCGAGCGACATGCGGAAAATGCGATCGCCGTCGGCCCAGCCGCGATCGTAGTTGCGTTCTTCGGCCACATACATCAAAATGAGGAGACAGCAGGCGATGCCGAATGCCAGCCCCATAATGTTAATGAGGGCGTATCCTTTGTGTTTCCAAAGGTTTCGCCAGGCAATTTTCAGATAGTTATTCCACATGATAGTTCTTTTTAGCTTCGACCATGCCGAGGCGTGGTACGAGCTATGAGTTTTGAGCGCAACGTGGGCAAACTCGCAGCTCAAAGCTCGCGGCTCGTAGCTTATTTATTCACTTCTCAGCGACTCCACCGGATTCGCCAGCGCAGCGCGCATACTTTGAAAACTGACCGTAATAAATGCCACCGAAACCGCCAGCACGCCGGTCAGTGCAAAGACCCACCAGGGGATGTCAATGCGGTAGGCGAAGTTTTCGAGCCATTGGTTCATAAAATACCAGGCCGGCAGCGATGCCACGACCAGCGCGATGCCGACCAATTTTAAAAAGTCTTTAGACAACAAGGCCACGATGCCCGCCGCGCTCGCGCCCAATACTTTGCGAATACCGATTTCTTTGGTGCGCTGCTCGGCGGTGAATACCGACAGGCCGAACAAGCCGAGACAGGAAATAAAAATGGCGATGAGCATAAAGGCGCTCACAATATCCGCCAGCGTTTTTTCTGTCAGATAGAGCCGGGCAAGGTCTTCGTCCAGAAAACTGTATTCGAAGGGCTGATTGGGGATGACGGAGGCCCAAACTGCTTCCGCTTTTTTGAAAAACGCGGCATAGTCGTTCGACTTGATGTCGGCCACCACATAGTTGAGGCGGTTCGGCCGCTCATAAACCATCATGAAGGGGTCCATACTGCTGCCGAGGTTTTGGTAGAGAAAATCCTGCATGACGCCTATGATGGTAAATTCAAAATGCCGGCCTTCAAAATCGGAATGCAGCACCCTGCCGGGAGCGTCCTGCACAGCGATGCCCAACTGATTCAGGGCCGTTTCGTTGAGGATGACCTGACCTGTTCCCCGTTGGCGGGAAGTGTCGCCGGACGTAAATTGCCGGCCTGCAAGCAGCTTGATTTTCAGGGTGTTGAGATAATGCTCGTCGCAGTGGGTGAATCGGATATGCTTTGAGCTTTCCATGTTTTTGCCCTTCTCATAGAGCTGAACGTCATTGTAAACCATTTGCCCCGGAACGACCGCCATCGCGGAAGTGGAACCGACCTCCGACAAGCTCGTGAGCTCCCGGCTGAAGGTTTCCAGCCCGGCCCGGCTCTCTTCCGATCTGAAAGGAAAAACGACTTTTTGTTCTTTTTCGAAACCGAGGTCTTTTTCGAGCATATAGTTCAGTTGCGTCCGGACGATGAGCGCCCCGATGACTAAGGCCGCAGAAATGGCAAACTGGCTGACGACCATTCCTTTGCGAAGCCATGTTGCGCCGGTTTTGCCCGGCAGGGTGGTCATGCCCCGCAACACGGTGAGCGGCCTGAACGAAGAGAGGTAAAAAGCCGGATAGCTGCCCGCTGCCAGCCCCGTGAGCAGCGTCAATGCCACCACGGCGCCCGCTGTGCCCCAACTCTGCCCCAATTGCATGGCTACCTCCGCGCCGGTCAAATTATTGAGGAATGGCAAGGCCGCTTTCACCAAAGGGATCGCCATTGTCATGGCCAGCACCGTGAGCAACATACTCTCTCCCAAAAACTGGCCCACAAGCGCCTGCCGGGTTGCTCCTGTGGCCTTTCGGATGCCTACCTCCTGTGCTCTTTTGGTAGAACGGGCAGTGGTCAGGTTCATAAAATTGATGCAAGCCACCAATTGGATAAAACCGGCAATCAGGATCAAAATTTGGAGAAAGCGGGCGCCGGTGCTGCCGGGCAGGTCGGCAATAAGTCCGGAGGTGGTATGGATATGGGATAAGGGTTGCAGATGAAGCGTTTTTTTCATGCCCATCTGCTCGAATTGCTCTGCGCCGTGCCGATGAAGGAAGGCAGGCAACTTGGCCTCCAAAGCGCCGGGATCAGCGCCGGGTTTGAGCCGCAGGTATCCGTATATGAAGTTATTGCCCGTCCAGGTATCATTGGTGCGGATGTACTCTCCGATGCCGCCGGAGTTCATCGTCATAAAAAACTCCGGCATGAGGTGGCTCTTGCCGAGGGCATCGCTGAAAACGCCAGTCACTTTGAATTGCTGCTCCTCGCCGCCTTCGCCCCCGATGCCGATGACCTCGCCGAGCGGAGCGGTGGTATTGAATAGCTTTTGGGCCAACTTATCGGAAATGACCACTGAAAACGGTTCATCCAGCGCATGGGCCGCATTGCCCTCAATGAAATGGTAGTCGAATACCCGAAAAAAGGTGCTGTCCACATAGTACCCCGACCGCTCGTAGTGTACCTGATCGCCTATTCGCAACAGGTGCATCTCGACCCCCGGCGGGCGGCACGCTCTGGCAGCCACTTCCACTTCCGGGAACTCGGCTTTGATTCCCGTGGGAATCGGAGGCGAACAGGTGGCCATGTGGAGCTCGTCCTGATCGTTGGGCAATTGCAGGTCGCTGATGACGCGGTATATGTGCTCCGCGTCGCGGTGATGGGCATCATAGCTGCGATGATCCTGTACATACAGCAGGATGTAGAGGCAACAGGCCGTTCCGACGGTAAGCCCGAACAGGTTGACGGCGCTGAAGGTTTTACTCCTCCAAAGGTTGCGCCAGGCGATTTTCAAGTAGTTCTTCCACATGATATTTCTCTTTAGCTATGAGCTGCGAGCTGCGAGTTTTGAGCGCAACGTGGGCAAACTCGCGGCTTGTTCAGTCATTCATTCCGCAAGGACTCTACCGGGTTCGCCAGTGCGGCCCGGATACTTTGAAAACTTACCGTCAGGGCAGCGATGGAAATGGCTGCTATTCCGGCCAGGGCAAACATCCACCACTGTAAATCAATGCGATAGGCGTAATCGGCCAGCCAGTTTTGCATAAAAAAATAAGCCGGCGGCGTGGCTATGAGAACGGCCACGGCCACTAACTTCAGGAAGTCTTTGGCCAGCAGCCCCGTGATGCCCGCCGTGCTCGCCCCCAGTACTTTGCGGATGCCGATTTCTTTGGTGCGCTGTTCGGCCATGTACGCGGCCAAGCCGAACAAACCGAGGCAGGAAATGAAAATGGCCAGCCCGGCAAACAGGCCGGCTAATTTGCCGATGGTCATTTCCAATCTGAATTTTCGGGCGTATTCTTCGTCGGCAAAGCGGTATTCAAAGGGATAAGCCGGATTGTATTGTCTGAATATGGGTTCCAACGCCGCGATGGCATCACGGGAGTCTGCAGAGGGAGAGAGGCGAAACATCATATCACCGTTCCAGCCGGGGGAGTAGATGTACATGGCCGGGCCGGTTTTACTGTAAGGGTTGGTCATCACCACGTCTTCCACTACGCCCACAATGCGGTAAGTGACGTTGTTCCACACCACGGTTTCTTCCAAAGGATTTTCCAGTCCCATGCGCTCAATGGCCGACCGGTTGAAAATGACGGCAGTGGAATCGGTGGAAAACTCGGGGCTGAAAAAACGGCCCTCATGCAGCGATATGCCAAGCGTTTGGAAATAGTCGTCGGAAGTGGCAACGAGGCCGAACATGGCGTCGTCGGCGGGGTCTTTGCCCGTCCAGTCCACGTCTCTCATATTGGCATACACGGCGGTGACCGGGCTTGATGCTTTCGTTACATCGGCAACGATACCGGATGCCAACAGCTCGTTTTTCAGCGGTTCAAATTTATCTATCAAATCGCCGGTCATCGTCACCATCATCAGCCTTTCGGGATTGTAGCCGGCCGGGCGGTACTGCGCGTGGCGTATTTGTTGGTGTATGACCAATGTGCCGATAATCAAGGCGGTAGAGATGGCGAACTGCGAAACCACCAATATTTTTCTGGGAAGAAAAGCGGCCTTTCCGATTCCCGCCAAGGTACCTTTCAGCACCGTTGCCGGCTTGAAGGAGGAGAGAAAAAACGCGGGATAACTGCCTGCCATCAAGCCCGATAGCAGGATTAACCCCAATGATACGGCCCAAAAAACCGGGTTGTCATAAGGCATGGAAAGCGACTTGCCGGTGAGTATATTGAAACCCGGCAGCACGGCTTCTCCGGCGGCCACCGCCAGACAGAAAGCGCCAAAGGCCATGAGTACGGCTTCTGAGAGAAACTGCCCGCCGAGTTGCGCGCGCGAGGAACCGAGCGCTTTGCGGACGCCCACTTCACGGGCGCGGCCGGTGGAACGCGCGGTGGAGAGGTTCATAAAATTGACGCAGGCAATGAGCAGCACAAAAATGCCGATGATGCCGAACAGCCGCACATATTCTATGTAGCCGCCGACTACTTCGCCGTCCACAAAGCGGTCGCGCAACCGCCAGTCGGTGGAGGCGTGCAGGGTTAGTTCGGCTTTGGATGTTTCGATGTGTTCCTGAAGGAGGTTTTTGATTTTGGGCGCGAATTGTGCTTGCGTCACGCCCTCTTGCAGTTCCAAAAACAACTGAAATGAACTGTTGCTCCAGTTGTTGCGCGATTCCTTTACCCAGGGCATGGCGTTTTCCCATTGCGCATAGGAGAGCAAAAACTGGAATTGCAAACTGGAATTGACCGGAATGTTTTTCAATATTCCGGTCACGCGATTGTCAAAGTAATTATCTACCCGGACAGTTTGGCCGAGCATGTCGTCGTAGTTTTTATGCCCGAAGAGCGCCTCGCCGGCTGCTGCCGTCAATACTATAGCGTCCGGCTCTGCCAGTGCTGCGGCAGGATCGCCGGCCAGCAACGGGAAGCTGAACATTTGCAAAAAATCACTGCCTACGCAAAAGCCGTTTTTGAAAAACAGGTTGTCTTTGTATTTCAGCCCGTGCGCTTCGCCCCAGTCGGCTATTGCAATGCGTTTTACCTCAGGAAAATCGGGCAAGGCATCCATCAGCGGCAGGGGCACGGAGTTCCAGGTTTGTTTGGAGCTGTTTACGAAGTCGGTGGTTTTGAGTTGGTAAAGGCGGTCTCGCTTCTCGTGAAACCCATCGAAACTCAACTCATCAGCCATCCAAAGCCCGATGAGCAGCGCCACCACCATACCGGCGCTCAACCCTGCGATGTTGAGCACGAAAAAGCCTGAGTTGCGCCTGAAATTGCGCAGTGCAATGATGAAGTAATTGCGTAGCATCTTTTCTGGTTTTTGACTTTTTTAGCTTCGAACCGCGAGCGGTGAGTTTGCAAGCAGACTCGAAGCTCACAGCTAATCTAATTCACGCCCTGTTTTTTCGGATAGCCAGAAACATTGAGTCCGAGTATCAGATTTCGTTCGCCAATTTGTAAATCTCCGTTTGGAACTAAGTTAAGTATGCCGCTACCGCAACGGTTTTCCAATCGCTGTCTTTTGGTTGCTGTAAGCAGCTTGTCATCTTCAAAAACAAAATCATCAATGTAGTATTCTTTTATTTCGTTCGGTTCTTTTACCGTTACATGAATGTGAGCAGGTTCGGCATGAATCGGATAAGAGCCGGGTTTTACAGTGTATATAGCATATTTCCCTTCCGCGTCTGTTTTAACCCAACCACGAATGTACCCGTGTGTCTGTCCGAGATTATTCGGAGGCATACTTCGCTTTTCTTCCGGTTTATGCACATATCTTCCTTCGGTGTTTGTTTGATAATAATACAAAAGAACATTGGGGGCCGGCGTTTTTCCATCTTGTTGATACACCACGCCCGTCAGGAGTATTTTATCCCCTTTCAGGTTCCAACCCGGGCTTGTGTCAATGGAGCTTATATGCTTTGGAATACCGTAATAAGTGAATTCGCTATTTTCAAAATTGCCGCCGACAAGTACAGACTTGTCGTTTGATTTTTGCGATTGATTGCCTTTATTGGTCTGGCCGTTACAACTTGTCATAAAGTTGCTGAGAACGAGCATTAATCCGATTTGCGTAAGCTGTTTCATCTTAATTGTCTGTTTTAGCTTCGACCACGCCGGGGCGTATTGGCGTCAACTTCATTTTTTAGTAAGCATAATGCGTTGATATTCATAACACTTAAAATTAACCCCGGAGGGGTTGAATACGAATAGCCCCGATTGTAAACAACGAATCATAAGGCAACCCTGCCTTTCCGGGTTGTTTCTCTCTTCCATTCTCACCCCGGATTAAATCCGGGGCTAATCAAATTGAAGTCTTTCAGGCTTCCCCGCAGCTTGTTTGGGTTTGCTGGTTAAGTTAGGCGGTCACTTCAAGTGACCGCCTAACCCTAACATTCGGCTATGAGCTACGAGCGCAACGTGAAGAAACTCAAAGCTCGCGCCACGCCCCGGCGTGGTCGCAGCTACCTTCACACCACCTTCCCATCCTTCAAATTCAGTATGCGGCTACCGTAGCCGGCATTCTCTTCAGAGTGCGTCACTTGTACGATGGCCACGCCGTCGTCGCGGTTGAGTTGTTGAAAAATTTCCATAATCTCTTTAGCCTGTTGGCTTTGCAGGTTGCCGGTCGGTTCGTCGGCGAGGATGAGCCGGGGGCGGCCGATGAGCGCGCGCGCGATGCCCACGAGTTGTTGTTGTCCTCCGGAGAGCTGGTTGGGAAACAGGTCCTTTTTGGCCACCATGTTGAACCGGTCGAGGATGTCGGCAATGCGGCTTTTGCGTTCGGAAGAGGGCACCTTTTTGTACAGCAGCGGCGTGTCTAAGTTTTCATACACCGTGAGATCGTCAATGAGGTGGTATGCCTGAAACACGAATCCGATGTACTGTTGGTACAGCTCGGTGCGCCGCCGCTCATTGAACTGGTGTACCGGCTCATCAAAGAACCAGTATTCGCCGGCGGTGGGTTGGTCGAGCATGCCGAGGATGTGCAGCAGGGTGCTTTTGCCCGATCCGCTCGGCCCCATGATGCTCACAAATTCGCCTTCCTCAATGCGGGCGGTAATGTGGCGCAGCACATACGCTTTTTGTGCCCCGTTCTGGTAGTAGCGCTCTATGTTTTCGAGTTTGATCATGGCGGGTCAAATATGAAAATTCTCCGTCACCACTTTTCCGTCAAAGAGATTGATGACGCGGTGTGCAAACCCGGAATCGTGGGGCGAGTGCGTCACCATGACGATGGTAGCGCCGGCCTGATTGAGTTGGGTGAGCAGGTTCATCACTTCGAGGCCGTTGGCGGAATCGAGGTTGCCCGTCGGTTCGTCGGCGAGGATGAGCTTGGGTTCTGCAATGACGGCGCGGGCAATGGCGGCGCGTTGCTGCTGGCCGCCGGAGAGGCGCTGCGGGAAGTGGTTGCGGCGGTGCATGATGTTCATGCGTTCGAGCACGGCCTCCACCCGTTTTTTGCGTTCGCCGGCAGGGACTTTGAGGTAGAGCAGCGGCAACTCCACGTTTTCAAAAACGGTGAGTTCGTCAATGAGATTGAAGCTCTGAAACACGAAGCCGATATTGCCTTTGCGCAGATTGGCGCGCTGGCGTTCGCTCATGCGGGCCACCTCCGTACCGAAGAAGTGGTACTGCCCTTCGGAAGGATTATCCAACATGCCGAGGATGTTGAGCAGCGTGGATTTTCCGCAGCCCGAAGGCCCCATAATGGCCACAAATTCGCCGGGCTGAATCTCGATGTTGATGCCGTTGAGGGCCGTGGTTTCCACCTCGTCGGTGGTGAATATTTTTTGTAAATCAACTGTCTTTATCATGTCATTGTAGGTTTAAAATGTCTTTGTCGCCGTACGTTCCGTACGAATTGGTGATGACGCGTTCGCCGGGTTGCAGGCCGTCGAGCACTTCGTAATACTGCGGGTTTTTGCGCCCCAGCGTGATGCTGCGTTTGCGGGCCATGCTGCCCGATTCGTCGAGCACATACACCCAACTGCCGCCCGTATCGCTGAAGAAGCCGCCGGTGGCCAGCAGGGTTGCCTCGGCAGGTTTGCCCAATTGGAGGCGCACCGGCACCGATTGGCCGCGCCGGATGCCTTCCGGCAGTTTGTCTTCAAATACCATGTCCACTTCAAAACGGCCGGCGCGCACTTCGGGAAAAACTTTGTCCACCACGAGCTTCACGGTTTGGCCGTTGAAGTCGAAAGACCCCTCCAAACTGTGAAAGATGCGTGAGATATAATGTTCGTCAATGGCCACGCGCATTTTGAATCCTTTGAGGTCGTCTATCTGGCCGATGTTTTGGCCGATGAGGATGCTTTGTCCCACCTCCACATCCACGCGGGAAAGCAGGCCGTCCACCGGCGCTTTGACGGAAAGGTGTTCCAAACTGTTCTTCATCAATTCTAAGTTGAGGCGGGTGCGCGCCAGCGTGCCTTCCAATTGTTTGATCTGCACCAGACTGTTTTCCTCCTGAAATTGCTGGTTTTCGACTTCGATGACGCGTTGTGCCAGCAATTGTTCGTGGCTGATGCGCGACTGGGTGAATTCCTGTTCGCTGATGGCCTTTTCGGCAAAGAGGGCGCGGTTGCGCTCGTAGGTGTCTTTGGCCTGCTCAATGCGGAAGTCTAATTCGGTGAGGGTGCGGCGGAGGGTGAACTTGTCCTGGCGCAATTGCAGGCGGGTATTTTCTAAGTTGTTGATAAGTTGGTACATCTCGGTTTCGCGGTTGACGAAATCGAGCATGAGGCGCTGGTTTTCCAATTTGAGAATGAGGTCGCCGGCTTTTACGGTGGCGCCGCCGTCAATGAGCTTTTCAGCTACATAGCCGCCCTCGATGGCGTCCAACTGATAGGTTTTGAGCGGTTGCACCACGCCGGTCACGACGATGAACTCATCGAACACACCGCGGCTCACGGTGGAGACACTGAGTTTGTCGCGGTCCACATTGAGGCGGCTTTGGCCGGCGCCCCGCATCAGCGTATAAGCGGAGAAGCCCACAAAAGCCAGCGCCAGCACTCCGATGCCGATGCGTTGCAAGGTCCATTTCTTCTTTTGAATCGGTCTGTCCATGTCTTGTTTTTAGGTAGCTGCGAGTTCAAGCGTAAAACCTTATTTCTTTAAGCAGGCTGTTACTCGCGGCTCGAAGCTCACAGCTTTTAAATGAAATATCGTGCCAATTTGGTAGGGGATTGTAAATCAAATGATTGGAGAGCAGAGGCCGTCGCCGGCGTGTTCGATTTCGGACGCGGGTGGCCGAAAATGGACGGGATGGGGGGTGGTTTTGCGCGCTGCGGCTCAGCGCAGGGTAATGCTCCTGATTGGTGAGAGGGGGATTTTTTTAGGGGGTAGTTGGCTTTTTGGGGGAGTATTGTTAGTTTCGCAGGGGCGAGTGCGTTTTGAATCCTGTGTAAATTGATGTAATGAAGTTTAACTACTCAATCTATAAGAATGGAATTTGAATGGGACGAGAATAAAAACAAGTCCAATCAACTCAAACACGGTATCAGTTTTGAAGAAGCAACACAAATATTTGATGACGAGAAACGAGTTGAGTATCAGGATTTCCGAAAAGACTAAAGTTTAAAAATAGAGAGTTATGGCAACGCAGACCATCAATCAGGCAAAGGCGGTAGAATTGCTCAGAGGCGGTCAGACCGTAAGCGACTACGATATTCACTTCGACGACGACAAAGTTGAGGCTTTGGATGCTTTTTACTCAGAAAAAACGGGATTGCATTACCCGACCATCTTGTATTCTATGATGATGAAAGTATTGATTTTGAAGACGATGCAGACATCATGGCCGCTGGCCACCGGTCTTCTATCAAAAAATTAAAAAAGGCAATCGCTGGTTCCTGTCTCATGGCAGGAACCTACTATCCGCACGTCTCCGGACGTGCAATGCTGTAAATCAGAAATTTAGCGCTTATTCTCGTCTGGAGACGAGCAGATAATTGTTCCGGTCTGGAGACCGGAACGAGCGTGCACGAGCGCGCAAAATTTTTTTAATTTTTTGCAGGTATTACAGGTCAGGTTCTATTTTGGGGCATCCGGGTTGGCATTGTAAAAGGAATGGCTTAGCTTTACGCCGACACAAGTACTTTGAACCCCTGATGTGATGGACAAAGCTTTGATGTAACAAGGCGGCTTCCCGTCGCACATTGGCGGATTACCTGCCCAAATAAATAAATAAAAATGAAATCAACAAAAACGATTATTGTATTCATCTTTATGATATTTCATCAATTAGCGTACGCTCAGGTTGATGTAATTTATAATGATTTGGTCTGGTCTGACGAATTTGATACAAATGGCGCAATAAATAGCGCCAATTGGCATCATCAAACGCAAATACCGGCTGGTGGAAGTTGGTATAACGGTGAAGTGCAACATTATACCAATCAACTTTCAAATTCTTTTGTAGAAAATGGGGTATTGAAAATAGTGGCAATAAAACAACCCTTTACGGATCAAGGGGTAACGAAACAATATACCTCTGCACGATTAAATTCCAAGTTCGCATTTACTTATGGCAGAGTGGATATACGTGCTAAAATACCTACCAATCAAGGTACCTGGCCGGCTTTATGGCTCTTGGGGAAAAATATAACAGAAACTGGTGGTTTCTTTGCGGCAACTCACGGCACAACTCCATGGCCGGCGTGTGGGGAAATTGATATTATGGAACACGGCATTACACCATCACAGCCGGCAGGATATATTCAAAGTGCGCTCCATACGCCTTCATCTTTTGGGAATACCGTAAATCATGGCGGAACAATTGCCAATAATTTAGGAACAAATTTTCATGTTTATTCCATGAATTGGTCGCCCAATCAGATTACATTTTTATTAGATGGCGTGGCTTTTTATACCTATAATCCTGCTGTAAAAAATGAATCAACCTGGCCATTCATTGCCGATCAATATTTGCTTTTGAATATTGCCATGGGGGGTGTTGCAGGAAATATACCCAGTAATTTTACCCAGGCAACTATGGAAATTGACTATGTGAGAGTGTATCAAAATACAACGCCAGATACACAGGCTCCTACCAATTTTACTGCAACGCTTGGTACGGTTACAAGTTCTACTGTTCAACTTTTAGTAAATGCTCAGGACAATTCCGGAAGTGTTAACTACAATGTAGCTTATGATAATCAAAACGTGCAAGTTGCTGAATTATCAGGCGTACAAAAATCAATTGTAATACCCAATCTTTCTCCTAATACTTTATATACTTTCAGTATTACTGCTTCAGATGCTTCAGGAAATATGGCTGCCAACAATCCTACAACCCCATTAACTTAAGCCCGTCGGCGCGATGAAAATGCTCCTGTGCTATTGCCGAAAAGCGAATGAAAAATAAAAAGCAGGGATGATTTTTTTGAGGGTAAAAAAAGAAAGCCCGGGCGTTCTTGAAGAAAGAAAGCCGAGAAAAGTGGAATAAAATGTGTCTGGGGCGAGGGGTTTACAAAGCGCGGCGGTAGGAGGGTTCGTGTATATGACGTTCGGTGCCGCGCATGAGTCGTCGTCGTCGCTCCTTGTTTTTTCCGGGGCGGAGTGGTTCGAGCGACTGGAGGATTTGGCGGCAATAGCTGGCATAATGTTCTTTGAAAGTCTCGCGTGCAGAGAGGAAAAATTTGATAAGAAATCGTTTGAGCAGTCCGGCGCTGACGTTTCGGTTGGCCTGATAATCGAATTTACGGCGGGCGTTGATTCGTTTGATTTGAGGCTGGAGAGGAAGGCTCAACACGGTCTGGATGTTGTACAATATGAAGTGGCTGTAAATATCTTGCCAACAATTATTGGTGGTATAAGTCGAAAAATTGGCCAGTTCGAAATAGCTTTTGATGACAAAGAAGCAGGTTTCGATGCCCCATCGGAGGCGGTATATCTCGGCGAAATGCACCCAGCGAAAGCGCTTTTTGTCCAGCAGGGTGGTGAGCAGCACTTCTGTTTCACCGGTGGAGAGAATAATGCGAATGAGGCGATAGGTAATCGTAGTTTGGGTATCAACTGCAATGCCCATTTCGAGCAATGTTTTTCGTGCTTTGTATTGCAGCCGCTCGGTGATGATGGTTTGTTGTTTACCGCTTTTGACAAAGGATTTGACGGTATTACTGAATCCTACCGGAATGCGGATGACACAGTTGGAACCGAAGTGTTGATGTAAAAAGGGGATGATGTGCCCGGCAAATCCACGGTCGTAAACCATCAACACATCGGTAGCGATTTCGTTAATAGCCTTGAGTGCTACTACGGACTCGGCGACCTTTCGGGTGTGAAATTTGGCGCGGGTAATGATGGCATTGTATAGATCGTAGCACATCAGCAACCGGGCTGAGGGCACTGTATTATGTTGATTTTCGTGCCAGCCGAATGCTTTTCCCAACCAAGTTTCATTGGGAAGTCGAAAGCCTGTGCCATCGGTGGCCCACAGTCGAAAACCCTTCCAACGTTTGGCGACAAAGGCCGCATAAAATGCTTGATAGCTTTGAGTGAACATATCTTCAAAGAATTTGGGCAGCAGTTTTTTTCGGGCCTGCACCAATGCGCTTTTACTCACCGATGCCTCGTCGGTATCTAATGTGCTGAAAAAGCGGTCTAATTCGACAAAAAGCGTAACTTTGAGCAGCGAGATGGTCAACCATACAACCCGTTCCAGCCACAAAGAACGGTGCCGGGTAAAGTCCCGACCAGGCTTGGAAAAGTATTGTTGGGGATTCGCCAAAACCGTAGCTGGGAACGCCTGCAGAGTGTCAAGATAGGAACGGAGGGAGGACGACATGATTAAGGGAATTTTTCACGAATGTCCTTCTTTCGTTCTATTTTTTATAGCATCCGAGGCTTAAGTTAATGGGTATGAACAATCCTACTGTGATAGATGCTACAACTCCTCCGGTTATAGGCTGTTCCGGAACATCAACCTTGGCTCAACAAGGCAGTTTTTCAACCGGTTATAATTATACTTTTGAGACCTTGGGCAATGATGTGAAAATCACTTTTACTTTGTTAGATACGGATAGAGTCGGTGTTGTTGCTTTTCTTTGGAGACAAACACCCTTTACAGAATATCCAATGACCGCATTAGGTAATAACACATTTACTTACACCATTACGGGACAAACAACGGGCGCCAATATCAGCTACGGCGTAAAATTTGCTTATTCAGGAGGTTTGTCTGTAACCAATTATTATAGCTATCAAGTAGGAAATAATTGTGTTGTCGGGGTAGAAAATATTACCATAGACCCCGACTTTTATTTTCAGAATCCATCAAAAGGAGTTTTAGAAATTCAATCTCAAAATAGGATCAGTAAAGTTGAAATCTATGACATCAATGGAAGGTTGGTATTGGAAACGAGACAAGTAAATCAACCCATTTCATTACAGT
This sequence comes from Saprospiraceae bacterium, assembly GCA_019638385.1. Lineage (GTDB taxonomy): Bacteria > Bacteroidota > Bacteroidia > Chitinophagales > Saprospiraceae > UBA2329. The sequence continues at coordinate 165,030 of JAHBTW010000004.1, forward strand.
ATTTATCCAAAGGCATTTATTTTATAACAGTTTATTTTAAAGATAGAACCCAAACAAAAAAAATTATTGTAGTATAAACAAAGATAATTTAAAGTGGCGGAACGGAAAGCCCTCACGCAGGGCGATCCCCGCCGCCGGATGCAGGTTGTCTCATAAAGAATACCGGAATGCGAATAGCGCGCCGGTCTATACATGCGAGCGGACTTTGTACAGTGCGTTGTACAAAGATATGAGACCGGAACGAGCGATGGAAAGGCACTCACAGCTCGCAGCTAAATGCACCCTACAGCCCCACCCTCCGCGCCAGCCAATTGCTCGACAGGATACCGAACAGCACAATACTCACACTGCTCGTGGGCATCAAAATGGCCGCCACCACCGGCGACAGGGCGCCCTGCACGGCATAGCTCAATCCCACTACATTATACACAAAGGCCAGTGCGTAAGCATAATAGACCAAACGGGTGCTGCGCCGCACAAACTGCATGAGCGCCGGCAATTGCTCAAAGGAAGCCGCGTGCAAAATGGCATCGCAAGCCGGGGTGAAATTGTTGGTATTTTCGGCAAGCACCACGCCCGCGTCGCTTTGTTGCAGCGCACCGGCATCGTTGAGTCCGTCGCCGAGCATGAGTACTTTGCGGTGGTTGTTTTGCAAGGCTTTTACGAATTGGAGTTTGTCCTGCGGGCTTTGCTGGAAATGCAGGTGCTCCTCGCCGCCGAAGAGCGGGGCTACCAAAGCTTTTTCGCGGTCGTTGTCGCCGGAAAGCAGGTAAATGGGCGCTGTTTCTGCAAAGAACGACAAGACCTCTTTTGTGCCCGGCCGGAAGTATTGATTGATGCGGAACCAGCCGCGAATTTGGTCGTTGATTTGCACAAAAACTCCCGCTTGACCCTCATCTGTGGCGGGCAAGGGGGCCGTCATGAATGGCGCGGAACCGAGCCGCAGCGTGCGTTGACCGAATACAGCCTCCACGCCTTTGCCGGTTTCTTCGTGCCATTGGAGCGGTTGGGGCGCCTGCACGGCTATGTGTTCCTCATCGCCGAGCCAACCCAGAATGTGGCGGCTCACCGGATGCGAGGAGGGTGCTGCGAGCGCATACAGCCACTGCTTTTCAGCGAAACTGAGCGGTTCGCCCACAAACCATATTTCGCTGTTTTCGCGCTGGGTGATGGTGCCGGTTTTGTCAAACACCACCGCGTCGGCCTCTTCCAGCGACTCAATGACCGCCGTGTTTTTGAGGTAAAATTGCCGCCGGGCCAAAATGCGCAACACATTGCCGAAGATGAACGGCACAGCGAGCGCCACGGCACAGGGACAGGCAATAATCATCACGGCGGTGAAGGCATTCACAGCTATGCCCATGTCTTTCGGCAGCCAGTACAGCAGCGTGACGAGACCTATAAACAGGATGGTAATGGTGAAATACTTGCCGATGCGGTTGGCGATGCGGCTGGTGTTGGAGCTTGTTTTTTTGGTAAAGGCGTCGTCGTTCCACAGTTGGGTAAGGTAGCTCTGCGACACTTTTCGGGTGAGGCTGATGTCAATGGCGCCGGCCATTTGCCGGCCGCCAGCATATATCTTTTCACCGCTGCGGCGCTCTACCGGTTCCGATTCGCCGGTCACAAAACTGTAATCAATGCGGGCCTCGCCGTGCAGGAGTACGGCGTCGGCGGGGATGAGTTCTTTGTGGCGAATAACGATGGTATGGCCGGCCTCCAATTGATCCAGCGACACCGTGACTTCTTCGCCGTCCACCTTTTTGGCTGCCGCGATGGGGAAGTACGATTTGTAATCGCGCTCGAAGGAGATGTTGTGATACGTTTTTTGTTGAAACCAGCGACCGATGAGCAGAAAAAAGACTAACCCGGCGAGGCTGTCCATGTACCCGGCGCCGGTATGGGTTACGATTTCGAACACACTGCGCAGAAACAGCACCGCAATGCCGAGGGCCAGCGGCACGTCAATGGTGAGTTGGCGTTGGCGCAGGCCCGTCCAGGCCGAGTGGAAATAATCGCGGCCGCTATACAGCACCACGGGCAGGCTGAGCAAGATGTTGAGGTAGCCGAACACTTTGAAAAAGAAGCCGTCGTCCGCTTTTTCCAATCCCAGATATTCGGGAAAACTCAGCAGCATGATGTTGCCGAAAGCGAAGCCGGCCACACCGAGTTTGTAATAAAAAGTGCGATTGACCACCGGTTTTTTATCATCGTCCAAATCGCTCAGCGTAATGGCGGGTTCGTAGCCGATGTGGGCCAGCAATTCGACGATGCGGCGCAGGGAGGTTTTCGATTCATCGTAGGAGATGAACACTTCCTTTTTGGGGAAATTCACCGTAGCGCGGCGCACGCCTTCCACGAGGCGGTGCAGGTTTTCGAGCAGCCAGATACAGGAGGCGCAGTGTATGGACGGCAGGTAAAAAGTGATGCGGGTGAATGCGCCGTCGGTGTAGTCAATGAGGCGCTCCTTTACCTGAGGGTCGTCGAGGAAGGCGTATTCGGTGCGGGTTTTGCCGCGAAGGCTGACACCGGCTTTTTCGTCCAATTCGTAATACCGGCACATCCCGTTGTCGTTCAGGATTTCAAATACCATTTTGCAGCCTTCGCAACAAAATAGTTTCTCCTCTATGTGGATGTGATCATCGGGGCAGTCTTCGCCGCAGTGATAGCAGCTCGGCGCAGCATGAGCTGTAAACGTATCGGCCTGAGGCCGTTCGGCAATCATCGTATCGGGCATAAATGTCGTTTTGGCCCCCAAAAGTAGCGCTGCCGCACAGGTACCGCGAATGACAAATGTCACTGCCCGATGCGGATTGTTGTCACTGCCCTGGATAGAGCCGCCTCACTTTCGTGCCGGTATTAATTGCTGAAATGCCTGATAATCCGGCCGTTGAGCGGCGCCTGCGGGCGGTAGTTTTTGGGCATGAGGTCCCGGAATCGGAGGATTTGTGCAGTGGAAGCCTCAACCGGATGTTCGAGCACGAACCATGTGACGTTTTCTTCGCAGTTGGGCGTAGTGAGTGAGCCGGGATAGGTAAAGTAGTCGCGGTCGGTGGGAAAAACCCCGGAAGGATTGAAATGCGTATTGGAAGTGTACGGTACAGCGCCCGGATTCGGCAGGTTGTTCATGAACTGCGCCAGAAAGGCATTTTGAGCGCCGTCTTTAAACAGAACCCCAATCACGGCCCGGTCGCCACCCGCGCTCTGGTGTACAAAATGAGCTTCCAGATGCTGCGCCGCACCGTTGATAGAATGTTCGCTTTGTGCATGGAAGTGGAACTGCTTTAGTTCGTATTCTGTGCCGTTCAGTTCCAGGGCGCTTGTACCGTCCTCCACTTCGAACTCAATGGTGTGCCCTTTGTGAATGATGTGAGTTTGGGTGTCGGTATAGCGAATATCCAACCCATGCAACACGGCATCCGGTACGGCGCCGGTGATGTTGACCGGCGATTGGGCGCTGCCGTCGCAGTGGGCATACTCAGCACAAACGGGCGCAAGATGCTCCCAATGTTCGGAGCCGAATTCGCCCTCGTATTCCCAGGGACCGCAGAGGTGCTCGGGGTCATCTTTTTTGCAGGCAGATGCAAGCAGGATACAGGCTGCCGCGAGTACGCCGACGTAGCGGAAGGCGTTGCGACGGAAGGATTGAAACAGGATGTACATGATTTGAAAAGTTTAATGGTGAATAAAGCTTCGTTTTGCATGCGAAGTGAGGAGTTCACATCGAAGTGAACTCCTCACTAACCCTCGCTTGCGCTGCAAAGGTGAGCGGAACGAAGTGACAAAATCCGTCAATTTGGTAGCAAAATCCGTCAAACAATGTGCTTACGGGGTAAAAATGAGGGGTGGGATGTCAAGTGGGTGAGAAAAGGGCATAGTGAAGGGGTGACGGCGAGTCACCCCTTCACTCGCTCGCTCTCAAAATCAACCCAATTCATTTACATGGTACTCAGTGCTATACTTGGAAATAAGTTATTTTTTAAAGCACTTATTTCCAAAAATAAAGTTATATCTGGAAATAAGTCTCTATTTTTGAAACTTATTTCCAAATATAGAATCAGCGCTGACTTTGTCTTAAGACAAAATCAAAAGATGCTTCATCAACGCAATTTCAAATGATTGGAAGAAAAAAAGAGATTGAAAAAATTGAACGGCTGCTTGCTTCCGGGCGGGCAGAGTTTCTGGCCGTTACGGGAAGGCGGCGCGTAGGCAAAACTTTTCTGGTGGACACCCTGCTGAAAACGCATTACTGTTTCAGCATTACCGGCATACAGCATGGAAGCATGGCCACACAATTGGTCAATTTTGGCGTAAAACTGGCAGAGTATGACGGGAGCAATGCCCCAAAAAATCCGGAGAACTGGCAAACGGCTTTTTTGCAATTGAAAGGGTACCTCAAAACCCTGCCCAAAGACCGCAGACAGGTCATTTTTTTAGACGAACTCCCATGGATCGAAACGCCGAGGTCGGGTTTCGTGCAAATGCTTGCGCATTTTTGGAACGATTACCTGTCCAAGGAGCCGCACTTTGTGTTGGTAATATGCGGTTCGGCCACTTCCTGGATTATCAAAAAGGTAATCAATGATCCGGGAGGACTGCACAACCGGCTCACCGAAAATATTCATCTTCGCCCGTTTACTTTAGCCGAAACCCACGCTTTTTTGACCGACAAAGGGCTTTCTTTCAGTCTCCAGGATTTGACGAAAATATATATGGCCCTTGGCGGAATACCGTTCTATTTGGAAAACCTGCGCAAAGGTGAAAGCTTTGCGGCGGCCATTGAGCGCATCTGTTTTGCTCCAACCGGAATTTTGCACAACGAGTACAACAACCTCTATCAGGCGCTATTCAACAATGCCGAAATGCACCAACAGATTGTGGCAGCTTTATCCACACGGCATTATGGCATGTTGCATGCCGAAATCTTGAAAGAAATGGGCATGAGCCAACCCACGGGAAGCTATCAAAGAGCCATGGAGGAACTGATCGTCTCCGATTTTGTAGTTGAGAATACGCCTTTGGGCAAACAAAAACGGGGGTCCGCTTACCGCTTGGTGGACGAATACAGCATCTTTTACCATCGTTTTATCCAGCCCAATAAAAAGTACAGCCCCGGAATCTGGCAACAACTCGCGGAAAGCCAGTCTTACAAGATATGGGCGGGATATGCTTTTGAAAACCTGTGCCACAAGCATATTGATGCCATCAAACGCGCATTGGGCATCGCTGCCGTTTATACCGAAATTTCCAGTTTGCGGGTTCCCGCTTCCGATGAGGCGCCGGGTTTGTCCACCGAAGCCTTACCGGCAGACAAGACAGGAGCGAAGGGGGGCTTCCAAATTGACCTGCTGATTGATCGCAAAGACAACGCCATCAATCTGTGTGAAATCAAATTCCACAGCGGGCCTTTTACGATCACTCCCGCATATTATCAGCAATTGATAGAAAAACGTCAACGGTTCATAGACCATACCGGGACTTCCAAACAGGTTTTCCTCACCTTCATCACCAATCACGGCATCACATCCAACGCTTATGCACAGGATGTGGTGGATGTGGAGGTCCGCTTAGCGCAATTATTGGAATAGGAAAGGGCCGAGATTTGACAAATTTTCAAAATTTGTCAAATCTACACAGCCCCAATCTACACCTCCGAGGGTAGCTTCCGGTTGCCCTCCTCCATTCCTCCCGAAATAAAAAAAGCGGACCGATGTGATCTCACACCGGCCCGCTTCCTCTTCTATTTTATCGTCGTTATTACTGCTTCACCACCCGCCGCGTCGCATCCGGCAGGCCGGCAGATTTCACTTTTACCAGATACATACCACTGTGGTAATCTGACAGGTTCATCTGCTCAACTGTCGTTTGCACTTCGTCTATCTCACTGAACTGCAACAACTTGCCCTCCAGACTATACACTTCAATGCGCACACTGCGCCCGGCGTACTGCGTCAGGTCTATGTTCAGCTCGCCGCCCGTCGGGTTGGGATACACTTCGAAGCTGTGCGGCGCCTCTATGCTCTGTGTACTCTGCTCTATGCTTCCGCCTGTTGCCAGCCCGCTGTTGCTGCCCGTGAAGCTTACGTTGGAGAACGTCGCCGTCACCGTGCTGTTGGGCGTGTAGTTGGTCACTACCAAGCCCATCTGGATGCAATTCGTCATCACGATGGTTTGCGTGCCGGCAAAATACCAGGCGGTTCCGTTGGGAGAAACATACATCGTAAACTCATTGCCGGCTCTGACGATGCGCAGCCAGTAGCGGTTCAGACTCGGTATCTGCTGCGGAATGGCCGCCCCATTGGCAGCCGTGCGGAATTCGCGGCGGCTGAGATTACTAAGGTTGGTCATCAGCTGCGCCTTCTTTGCGCCGGCGGCGTTGCTCTCGCGCATCACCACGCCTGCCCAGCCGAGTGCAGTGCCGTTGATGCTGGTCACTCGTGCCGTGATGCTGCCGTCGCCGCACAGCGTGCGCTGTGCAAAAGCTGTTTCATCGGCCGTGAAAGGCGAGGCGTAGTAGCAGTTGGTACTCGTGGCCGTCCACACGCCGGTGCCGGTGTTGTAGGCAATGTTGTTGCCGCTGCCGCATCCAACTCCGTCGGGGGCTGCCGACCATCCGGCAGGCAAACCCGTCACGTTTACAGTGGTGATACAGGTAGCCGGATTCCCCTTTCCGTCCGTCACCGTAATGGTCACCGGCACGCTCTGACCCACCTGAGAGGCGGAGATCGTGCCCGGCGAGATCATGGTGCTTGCAATGCCGCAGTTGTCATTGGCCACGATTTGCAGATTCAGCGGGCTGTTCATGCCGTCTATCTGGATGCTGGCTTCGCCGTTGAAGTTCAACATGGCCTGACTAGCACAAGTGATGGTTGGCAATATGTTATCCACATAATTGGGGTCGGCAGTGTCCATCAGGCCATCGCAGTCGTTGTCCACATTATCGCAGATTTCTGTGGCGGCGGGATTGATGGCGGCATCGCCATCGTTGCAATCCGTATTGTTGGTCGCGTAACCCGCAGGCGCCGTCGAGCTGCAAAGCATGGCCGTCGTGGTGGAGCCGTAGCCGTCGCCGTCGGCATCTACGTAGTAGAGCTGTGGTTCGTGCACGGAGTCGTCGTTGTCGTTGCAATCCGTGTTGTTGGTCGCATAACCCGTTGGCGCCGTCGAGCTGCAAAGCATGGCCGTCGTGGTGGAGCCGTAGCCGTCGCCGTCGGCATCTACGTAGTAGAGCTGCGGTTCGTGCACGGAGTCGTCATTGTCGTTGCAATCCGTGTTGTTGGTCGCGTAGCCCGCAGGCGCAGTCGAACTGCAAAGCATGGCCGTCGTGGTGGAACCATAACCGTCGCCGTCGGCATCTACGTAGTAGAGCTGCGGTTCGTGCACGGAGTCGTCGTTGTCGTTGCAATCCGTGTTGTTGGTCGCGTAGCCCGCAGGCGCCGTCGAGCTGCAAAGCATCGCCGTCGTGGTGGAACCATAACCGTCGCCGTCGGCATCTACGTAGTAGAGTTGCGGTTCGTGCACGGAGTCGTCGTTGTCGTTGCAATCCGTGTTGTTGGTCGCATAACCCGAAGGCGCCGTCGAGCTGCAAAGCATGGCCGTCGTGGTGGAGCCGTAGCCGTCGCCGTCGCCATCTACGTAGTAGAGTTGCGGTTCGTGCACCGAGTCGTCGCTGTCGTTGCAATCCGTGTTGTTGCCGGCGTAGCCCGCAGGCGCCGTCGAGCTGCAAAGCATGGCCGTCGTGGTGGAACCATAGCCGTCGCCGTCGCCATCTACATAGTAGAGCTGCGGTTCGTGCACGGAGTCGTCGCCATCGTTGCAGTCTGTGTTGTTGGTGGCATAGCCCACAGGCGCAGTCGAGCTGCAAAGCATCGCCGTCGTGGTGGAGCCATAGCCGTCGCCGTCGCCATCTACATAGTAGAGCTGCGGTTCGTGCACGGAGTCGTCGCTGTCGTTGCAATCCGTGTTGTTGGTGGCATAACCCGCAGGCGCCGTCGAGCTGCAAAGCATGGCCGTCGTGGTGGAACCATAACCGTCGCCGTCGGCATCTACGTAGTAGAGTTGCGGTTCGTGCACGGAGTCGTCGCCATCGTTGCAATCCGTGTTGTTGGTGGCATAACCGGCAGGCGCCGTCGAGCTGCAAAGCATGGCCGTCGTGGTGGAGCCATAGCCGTCGCCGTCGGCATCTACGTAGTAGAGCTGCGGTTCGTGCACGGAGTCGTCGCCATCGTTGCAATCCGTATTGTTGCTCACATAATTCGTCGGTGCAGAGCAGGCCATCACACTGACGGCTGCATCGCCGTATCCGTCGCCGTCGGCGTCAATGTACCAGGTTTGCTCCACGCAGGAGGAGCCCCCGTTTACCCTGGCCACGCGGTTTCTACCAGTACCGTCATACCCTGTAAAGGCCCCTCCAATGAGGATTTTCCCGTCGGGCTGCAAGGACATGGCCCTGACCACGTTGTTGGCGCCCGTGCCGGGGTTGAACCCCGTATCCAAACTGCCGTCGGCATTCAGCCGCGCCACGCGGTTGCGCCCCGTGCCGTTGTAGGTCGTAAAGTCCCCCCCGATGAGGATTTTCCCGTCGGGCTGCAAGGCCATGGCCCAGACCGTGCTGCCGGCGCCCGTGCCGGGGTTGAAACCCGTATCCAAACTGCCGTCGGCATTCAGCCGCGCGATGTAGTTGCGCCCCGTGCCGTTGTAGGTCGTAAAGAGCCCTCCGATGAGGATTTTCCCGTCGGGCTGCAAGGCCATGGCCCAGACCCAGCCGTTGGCGCCCGTGCCGGGGTTGAACCCCGTGTCCAAGCTGCCGTCGGCATTCAGCCGCGCCACGCGGTTGCGCCCCGTGCCGTTGTAGCTGGTAAAGCCCCCCCCGATGAGGATTTTTCCGTCGGGCTGCAAGGCCAGGGACTGGACCCAGTCGTTGGCGCCCGTGCCGGGGTTGAAACCCGTATCCAAGCTGCCGTCGGCATTCAGCCGCGCGATGCGGTTGCGCCCCGTGCCGTTGTAGCTGTTAAAGAACCCCCCGATGAGGATTTTTCCGTCGGGCTGCAAGGCCATGGCATAGACACCGCTGCTGGCGCCCGTGCCGGGGTTGAAACCCGTATCCAAGCTGCCGTCGGCATTCAGCCGCGCGATGAAGTTGCGCGGCGTGCCGTTGTAGCTCGTAAAGCCCCCCCCCGATGAGGATTTTCCCGTCGGGCTGCAAGGCCATGGCATAGACCAAGCCGTTGGCGCCCGTGCCGGGGTTGAAACCCGTGTCCAAACTGCCGTCGGCATTCAGCCGCGCGATGAAGGTGCGCCCCGTGCCGTTGTAGCTGGTAAAGCTCCCCCCGATGAGGATTTTCCCGTCGGGCTGCAAGGCAATGGTATTGACCGTGCCGTTGGCGCCCGTGCCGTTGTCAAAGCCGAGATCGGTGGGATTAAAGGTGGCGTCAATGCTACCGGGCTGGGCGTGCAGGCCCAGGCAGGCCCAAAGGAGCAGAAAGATAGGTAGAAGCTTGTGGTTCATTATTATTCATTTTGAGTTAAAAAAAATCAATTTGTTTGTGCCAGGCCGGCGCGCGTTTTCAGGTGGCTTCTAAGCGAGTGGGACGCGAGGGAGGTGTGATCTGAAAACTTGTGGTCGAGATGACACCTTCCGCCTCCTGTTTATGCCGGCCGGCGGCAGATGTCACCTCGTTCGTTTGACCTCCTCACTTGCCCTCGCTTAAGCTGCGATGACGAGGCAAAGGTGAGCGGAACGAAGGGACAAAATCCGTCAATTTGGTAGCAAAATCCGTCAAACAATGTGCTTGCGGGTGCAAAATGACGGGGGGGATAGTCGGATGATGGGGAAGATGTTTGAAATGTAAAATCATGAGGGCAGCTTGTCTGTTATCTGAGGTTTGATATTTTTTTCAACTCTATTCCTTGTCTTGGAGCTCCCAAAGGCATTTGTCTCAAAAATTGTTACTATATTCGTACCTCATTTATAAAATAGTAAAACTTTTTTATGTTTTTACCGCGATTGATACTCCCTGAGTTGGTAACGCATCTCCCTAAAAAGCAAATTACCATACTGACCGGCATGAGGCGAACGGGCAAAACCACCCTGCTGAAACGGCTCATGGAAGTGTCGGATATTGCTCAAAAAATCTTCTTCGACCTGGAGCGGATAGACAACCGTGAGCTGTTTTCGGAGAAGAATTATGAGGCGGTCGTTTACGCGCTGGAGCAGAGAGGTATCCGCTTTTCGGAAAAAATACTCATCTGCATGGATGAAATCCAGTTGGCGCCCAACCTGCCAAGCGTCGTAAAATATCTGTACGATCACTACGATATCAAGTTTATCCTCACCGGATCGAGTTCGTACTATCTCAAAAACCACTTCGATGAGTCTTTGGCCGGAAGAAAAAAGATTTTCGAGATTTTCCCGCTTAGTTTTGGAGAAATGCTCGATTTTAAAAGCGTCGAGCATGTATCTCCCGGCGTCGGCTTTGCGGAAACGCCCTTTTCCCGTTCGGAATACGAACGCCTTAAACCCTATTATGAGGAGTATGTGGATTACGGAGGTTTCCCCGAAGTGGTGCTGATGCCCAACATCCGGGATAAAAAAGATATGGTAGCCGATATTTTAAGTTCCTATATCAACTACGACATCGCATCGCTGATGGACTTTAAAAAAAGCGAAGAGGCTTACAAACTCATCAAATTGCTGGCCGTTCGGATAGGAACCCGTTTGGAAATTTCCAAAATCAGCATCCTCACCGGTATGTCTCGCTATTCCGTTGAAAACTACCTTCAGCTTTTCGAGCAGTCTTACCTCATTCGCACCATACCGGTGACGGCTACCAGCCCTGACCGGGAAATCGTGAAGGCAAAGAAACTCTATTTCTTAGACAACGGCATCGCTTCTATGTCGGCGGAATTGAGCAGCGGGGCCAAGTTTGAAAATGCGGTTTTCAACCAGCTTCACCACTTTGGAGAGGTGTCCTATTACGCGCTCAAAACCGGCAATGAGATTGACTTTATATTAGATAAAAAAAATGCCTTCGAAGTGAAAGAGACCCCCACAGAGGCACACCTCAAAAACGTAGAATTACTTTCCAAAAACATCGGAGCCGATAAATGCCATGTCGTAGGACGCTACCCGCCGGCGCGCATTTTTCCGGGCTTTGTCTGGGGGGGGGCTATCCGGCCTGCACCCAAGGAGTAAATCTTCATCTACACCTCCGAAGGTAGCTTCCCAAAGCGCTGCCGGAAGCTGCGGGCGAAGCTGCGGGCATCGGTATAACCTACTTTTGCCGCCACCTGCGACATAGTGGAATACGTCTTGTTTTCCAACAGTTCCCGCGCGGCGTGCAGCCGCACCTCCTGCAAGTACTGCTTGGGCGATAAGCCGGTGAGCCGGGTGAGCTGCCGCAACAAGGTGGATTCGCTCATGGCAAACTCCTGAGCCAGAAAAGATATGGAGAGAGCATCGTCGGATAGGTGTGCCCGGATATAAACCTCGAAGCCGGCGAGCCATTCCGCTTCTGACAGAGATAGAACAGGCGATGTTGTACCTCGCTGTTCTTCGCGTTGGGCCAAGTCCCGAACGGCACTGTTTTTCAGCAGGTTTTCGATGCGCGCCAGCAGTTCCTCCTCATCGAAAGGCTTGGTGAGGTAGTCGTCCACGCCGATGCGCAAAGCCCTTAGCTTGTCTTTGGCCTCCGCCCGCGCGGTGAGCAGGATGACGGGGATATGGCGGGTGGCGTCGTCTGATTTCAGTTTTTCCAACAACTGGTAGCCGTCCATCACGGGCATCATGAGGTCGCTGAGGATCAGCTGGCAGTGGGTGGTGGGCAGTGGGCGGTGGCCGCGCTGTGGCGCGGGGTGGGCAGTCGGCAGGAGGTAGTCCAGAGCTTCCTGGCCGTTGCCGGCTGTGATGACGTGGTAATGGTCGCTCAGGATGAGACGGATGTATTCCTGGAGGTCGGGGTTGTCTTCGATGACGAGCAGAGTAGGGCGGTGTGCGGTAGGCGGTGTGTAGTGTGCGGTAGGCAGTGCGGTGGCCGCGCTGGGCGCTGGGTCGGCGGTGGGAAGTAGGACGATGAGTTCCTCCGACAAGGTTAGCGGAAAGGCGACTGTAAAAACGGCGCCCTGATCTGGTACGCTTTCTACTTTGATGTCGCCACCGAGAAGCCGGGCGTATTCCTGACAAAGCGCCAGACCGATGCCGGTGCCGCCTTCGGCGGGCTTGTCGGGGCGGGAGGTCTGGAAGAAGCGATCAAAAACATGCGGCAGATCGTCGGGGTGAATGCCCGCACCGGTGTCGGTCACCTCTATGTACAGCCAACCGTCTCGATGAGAGACGGCGGCGGTGATGCGCCCGCCCGCCGGGGTAAACTTAAAGGCGTTGGAGAGCAGGTTGTTCAGTATTTGCCGGCACTTGGGTTGATCCAATTCGACTACGACTTCATCGCTCATGCTTATTTCAACTACATACTCGATGTGCTTGCTCTGGGCCAAGGAATCGAACTGCGCCAGGCAACTCCTAAAGAACTGTGCCCATGCGGTGGGCTGGAATGAAACCTCCATCTTGCCCATTTCGAGCTTGCGCAAATCAAGAATCTCATTGACCAACTCCCGCAGCTCTTCGCCGCTGCGCTGCACTGCCTGCAACAGTTGGGTTTGCTTAGGAGCCAGTTGGTTTTCCTTGAGCAAGGTACGGACTGGCCCGAGCATGAGGGTGAGCGGGGTTCGCAGTTCGTGACTCACATTGGCAAAGAAGCGGGATTTGGCGGCGTCGAGGGTTTTGAGTTGCTCGGATTGTTGGAGGATGAGGGTGTTTTGAGCTATCAGCGCCTGCTTGGCCTGACGCTGCTTGCGGAGGCTGATGAAAAGCCCCAATGCCAGCAGGCCAACCAATACGACGATGACAGTGGTGTACATCAACTGGTTTTGCCGCTGGGCCAACTCCAGAGCTTGGCTTTGTTTTTCCGCTGCCAGTTTTTCCCTTTCCAACTGTATGTGGTACTTTTCCATGTCGGTGCCTTCCGACAGGCTGTCGAGGATGGCTTGGCGGGACATGATTTCCTTTGTGAAACGGAAGGCGTCCTCATAGTTTTCCTCGGCTTCAGCCATTTCTGCTTTCATCTCCAGATACAGGATGGCCCGGTCGTGCATGTTGGTCTCATCAGCAATGACATATGCCTCCTCCAGAAATTTTTTGGCCTCGGCAACCTCCCCTCGCTCCCGTTCTAATTTGGCAAGCCTGAATAAGGCATATATACATAGCCAGATATCGTGATGGGAATTATCTACGGTGCGGAAAACGTCGAGGGCTTTCAGGTAGGCGCTTCTGGCCTGATCGTATTTTTTTTCCTTCAGCAGGATATCTCCCCGGCCACTGGAGGCATGAAAGGCGATATGGTACTCTGATGGCTGCAGAGGGGCTGACAAAGGTATTTTTTCAAGGGCTTTTACCTGTTCTACAAATTCGTCGTCAAAGTCATATTCTTCACAAACGTATTTGATGCGGATACGCCACCGGTTTGCAAAATCCGTATAGCCTTCCTGAAGTGCCTGCTCAAGGATTTTTTTCATTTCCGGCAGCACTTCCGCCGCTTCGTTCAGGTACCACACCCGCCCCTCCAAAATATGGCTCTTGGTGTATAGGATTTTTTCGGTGTCACCCGACTGTACATAAAGCTCCAACAACTTTTCCTGATAAAACATCCTCATTTTGGTGTTTCCAACAAAACCATAGATCGCCGCCAACCTCCCCATCACACTGGCTTGCATGTCAAAATCCCTGTTCTTTTCGGCAAGCCTTTCCAACTCTTTGGCTACCGCCACTGCCGCGAAATGTCTGAAACTTCCCTCCAAGTGGCCCAATACCCGGCTGTAAGCATTTTTGAGGCAATTGTAGTCTTCTTTGCAATGATTTTTTACTTCACGGAGGATAAATTGGTCGGCAATGTCTCCGTCCGGCTGGTCCAGACGCGCTTCAAAACCCTGTACGATTTTCTCTATAAAAACGGAATCTAACTGTTGCGACTGAGCTGGAAGCAAGCTCGTCATGTATGCAACAAAAAATAAAATCCAAGCTATTCTCATACAACAGGAGGCATATCCATTTTGCAAATATCCTAATTTTCACTCAATGCCGAATAGCTTAATCCACAAGAAATAAATCCTCCGCAATACACCTCCGAGGGCAGTTTCCCGAACCGCTGCCGGAAACTGCGGGTGGAGGTGCAGGCATATTGCCCTCACTGCTTGACCACCCGCGCCGAATACACAACGTTGCCTTCGGTGATTTTCAAAAAATACACCCCTGCCGACAACCCGGAGAGATCAAGCTCCGAAACCGGCTGCGAAATATACCGCATCAGGCGGCCCGTGTTGTCATACACCTGCACCCGATCTGCGCGAATATTGGTCAGATGGAGGCGGCCCGTGGTGGGGTTTGGGAAGAGCTGAATTTCGGTTTTGTCAATATCGGTGACACTGCTGGATAGGTCTCCGTTCAATCGGGCGATTTGGTTGCGAAGGACGCCATTGTAGTTCGTGAAGGCCCCTCCTATCAGGATTTTCGCGTCGGGCTGTACGGCCATGTCCAATACCGCACCATCTGCCCCCGTGCCGGGGTCAAAGCCGGTATCGAGACTGCCATCCGAATTCAATCGGGCGATATAATTGCGAGCGGTCTCATTGTAACTCGTGAAGTCTCCTCCTATCAGGATTCTCCCGTCGGGCTGTGCGGCTATGATCGCTACCCCACTATCTGCCCCGGCGCCGGGGTCAAAGCCCGTGTCGAGACTGCCATCTGAATTCAATCGGGCAATTCGGTTGCGAGGGGCGCCATTGTAAGTCGAGAAAAATCCTCCGATCAGGATTTTCCCGTCGGGCTGTAATGCTATGATATATAACGAATTATTTGCCCCGTTGCCGGGACCAAAGCTCGTATCGAGACTGCCATCCGAATTCAATCGGGCGATTCGGTTGCGAGGGGCGCCATTGTAAGTCGTGAAGCCCCCTCCAATAAGGATTTTTCCGGCGGGCAGTACGGCGAAGACCTGTACATCACTAGTTGCCCCGCTGCCGGGGTCAAAGTCGGTATCGAGACTGCCATCCGCATTCAATCGGGCGATTCGGTTGCGAGGGGCGCCATTGTAACTCGTGAATAACCCTCCGATCAGGATTTTCCCGTCGGGCTGCACGGCCATGGCCCATACCCAATCATTTGCCCCGCTGCCGGGGCCAAAGCCCGTGTCGAGACTGCCATCTGAATTCAATCGGGCGATTCCATTGCGTGGGGCGCCATTGTAACTCGTGAAAATCCCTCCGATCAAGATTTTCCCGTCGGGCTGTACGGCTATGGCATATACCAAACTATTTGCCCCGCTTCCGGGGTCAAAGCCCGCGTCAAGACTACCATCTGCATTCAATCGGGCGATATAGTTGCGAGGAGCGCCATTGTAACTCGTAAACCGCCCCCCTATCAGGATTTTCCCGTCGGGCTGCACGGTCATGGCAAATACCGTATTATTTGCCCCGCTGCCGGGGTCAAAGCTCGTGTCCAAGCTGCCGGGCTGGGCGTGAAGGCTTGCGAAGGCCGGCAGGAGCAGGAGGAGTGGTAGAAGGATGTAGTTCATTGTTT
Source organism: Saprospiraceae bacterium (assembly GCA_019638385.1). Taxonomy (GTDB): domain Bacteria; phylum Bacteroidota; class Bacteroidia; order Chitinophagales; family Saprospiraceae; genus UBA2329. Next base: position 180,652 of record JAHBTW010000004.1, read on the forward strand.
GTTATTTTCATTAATTACCGCCCGAAAGCCCATTGCAAAAAATCGGGCATGACTTTAGCCCAGGTAGGCAAGTCGTGCCGGCCGCCGATCACTTCCATATAGTGGATGTCTTTGCCTTCGCGATAGCCGAGGGTTTTGAGTTCGCGAATGACGTCGAGGGCATCGTCTATGGAGTCAATGATGCCGTTGTTGTTGCGATCGGATTCCTCATCTAAGGTGCCGGTTTGGAGCCAGAATTGGAGCCCGTTCCGTTTTTTGCTGCGGCGGAGCAGGTCGTGCAGGATGCGGTGCCCGTCGGGGTTGTTGGGTTGAAACACCTGCGACCGCCACCAAAAGGAGCCGGAAAATACGCCGATGCGGCTGAAATACTTGGGGTGATGCCAGCCGATGTCAAAAGCAGACAAGCCGCCGAGGGAGAACCCGGCAATGGCCCAGTTTTTGTTGGGTGGGCTGCAGCGGTATCGGCGTTGGAGGAAGGGGATGAGTTCGTGCAGCAGAAAGCGGGTATAAGCGCCTGCTTTGGCGCCGCGCTGCTTGTAGTCGGGAATATTCGCAATACCGTATTCCTGAATGCGCTCGCCGGAGGCATGAACGGCGAAAACCAATGTTTCGTGGATTTTTTTATCGTTGTAAAGCCGCTCCAGCGTATCGGCTAAATGAACGGCCTCCATGTCCTGACCGTCGTTGAGAAACAGCACCGGGAATGTTTTATCGGTGGAACGGTAATAAGAAGGAGGAATGAAAACATCTATGCGCACCTTGCGCTGCAAATGGAGCGACGGGAAATTTTCGAGCGTATGCACTTCGGAAGTACTTTGGGGCCGAAAAAAAAAGCGGGTGGAGAGGCGCAAGGTTTCAGAAACGGACTTCGGGAGTAGCGGCATGGCGGAAGATGATTTGCAACGGGGTTTACAGAACGATTTAACAACTATGTAATTTTTGAAAAGCGCTTAACTTTGCCGCCGTTAATTTCATTTAAGAGCATTTTTTCACAGAGCGGCTTACCTGCATCACCGGCAAAGTTACGTCACTTCATTTTTTTTGCTCACTTATTTTAATGCTTGAGATATGAGAATTTTTTTCGCATTTGTATTAATGCTTTCGCTGTCATATAGTTATGGCCAGCGCGGATGCGGCACAATGGAAGTGTTGCAACAACAATTACAGGAGAACCCCGCTCTGGGCCCTCAAATGGAAGCCATTGAACAGCACAATCATGCCTACCATCAGCAATTGGGCAATCAGGTAGAATTCAGAAACGTGGTCGTCATTCCGGTGGTGTTTCACGTCATTCACAACGGAGATGCCGTGGGCACGAACGAGAATTTGGCGGAAGCGCGCATTCTGGCGCAGTTGGCTCAGCTCAATTTGGATTTTGCTTTGCTCAATAGCGATGCCTCTCTCATACCGGGCCTTTTCCAGCCCGTCGCAGCCGATACAGAGATTCAGTTTTGCCTCGCCCAACGCAAGCCCGACGGCACGCCCACCAATGGCATCAACCGGGTGCAATACACGCAGGCATCCTGGACATCGGGCCAAATCAACAGCACCGTCAAGCCCGCCACCATCTGGAACCGCAACCACTACCTCAATGTCTGGACGGTTGTTTTCGGCGGTTCCAGTTCCAACTTATTGGGCTTCGCGCAATTTCCCGGCGGCAACGCCAACACAGACGGCGTGGTCGTGGTGCATACTTCCGTAGGTTCGGTTGCCAGCCCCAACCCCAGCGGCGGCAACTATGCGCGCGGGCGCACCCTCACCCACGAAGTGGGGCACTGGCTCAATCTGCGCCATATATGGGGCGACGCCACCTGCGGCAATGACTTTGTAGATGACACGCCGGTTCATAATACTTCTAACGGTGGCTGCCCGGTTTTCCCGCACCTGAGTACCTGCACCGGTACGCCGGTGGAAATGACCATGAACTACATGGATTACACGTTCGATCAGTGCATGTACATGTTTACCGCAGGGCAGAAAAACCGGATGAAAGCAGTATTGGCGCCCGGCGGCGCGCGGGTCAGTCTGAATACTTCCCTCGGCTGTGTGCCGGTAGGCGAAACCTGTGCAGCGCCCACCGCGTTGCAGCTCAGCGCTACCAATGTCGGATCGAACTCGGCCCGTCTCAATTGCTCCGTTATCGGTGTGAATGCCTACGATTGGCGATACCGGGTTTCGGGCACAACTACCTGGACCGATATTGCGGCTACTGCGGCCAATTTTGCCGACATCAGCGGCTTGGCAGCATCCACTACTTATGAGTTTCAGGCAATGGTGCAATGCGGAACGGTATGGAGTGCCTGGTCGGCTTCTCAAACCTTTACCACAACCGGTTGTTCCGCACCCACGCTCCAGCAATTGTCGGTGACCAATGTGACGGTATCTTCGGCACAACTGCTTTGCACCGTCTCCGGTGTAAACGCCTACGATTGGCGCTACCGGCAAGTGGGCGCCGCCAACTGGATTGACTTGCCCGTTACGACTGCCGGTTTTACAAACATTAGCGGACTCTCCGCCTCCACTACTTACGAGTTTCAGGCGATGGTGCAATGCGGAACGGTGTGGAGTGCCTGGTCGGTATCATATACCTTCAGCACCCCCGGTACCGGACCTTGCAATCCGCCGCCGCCGGGATCATCAAGCGTAACGGAAATCACGGCCACGAGCGCCCGGTTCAACAATGCCGTAACCGGCGCAACGGGCTACCTGTGGCGCTACCGCGTGCAAGGCACTTCCGCCTGGACGGTGCTGCCCTCCACGGTAGAGAATTTTATCTACGTAAATAATCTCACGCCCTCCACCAACTACGAGATGGAGATAGGTTTGTTGTGCGGAACCACCGCGAGCGATTGGTCCGGATACCTTCGTTTTTCCACCTCCTTTAGCTCAGGCGTTTGCTCCCCGCCGGTGTTGAGCCAGTTATCTGCCTCCAACATCACGGCATCGGGCGCCTCTTTGAATTGCTCTCTGACCGGCGTATCGTCGTACAACTGGCGTTATAGAGCTGTAGGGGCAAGTACCTGGAGCAGTTTGGGTTCTACCTCCATCGGCACGATTGCGCTTTCCGGCTTATCGGCGGCTACGACGTATGAATTTCAGGTGTCGGTGCTGTGCACCAATGGCCTGACTTCTGTATGGTCGGTTTCTCAAACGTTTACAACTCAAACAGGTACGCCGCAAACCTGTGCTGCGCCGCTGTTGTCGCAGTTGTCGGCCTCGGCCATAACGCCGACCACGGCACAACTCAACTGCTCGCTGACCGGCGTATCCAATTATACATGGCGCTACCGGCAGGTTGGAACAAGCACCTGGACAAACGCAGGTACCACAACAACCAACTCCACCGCCATCAGCGGCCTGAGTGCGCTGACCAACTACGAATTTCAGGTGTCGGTGCAATGTACCAACGGCATCACCTCCGATTGGTCGCCGGCCCAAACGTTCACTACCGCCGCCGCGCCGACCTGCAATCCGCCTTCCGTGGGGCAAATTTCAGCTACGAACCTCACTGCGTCCAGTGTGCGCTTAAATACATCGCTGGGCGGCGTATCCGCTTACAACTGGCGCTACCGGGTAGCCGGCACGTCGAACTGGACGGAGGTGGGCAGCACCGCAGTCAATTTTTATGATCTGGCCGGCCTGTCGGCATCCACTACTTACGAATTTCAGGTAGCCGTGCAGTGCGGTTCCGTGTGGAGCGCCTGGTCGGGTACGCAAACGTTTACCACACTGGCCGCGCCGGCATGTACGGCGCCTACCTCACGGATGCTGTTTGTCACCAATATCGCGGCTACGAGCGCCCGGCTCAATTGCGCTGTGTTTGGAGGAAGCCCGTACCACTGGAGATACCGGGCTTTGGGCGCTTCATCGTGGATAACCTTGCCTACCACAACCGCTGAATTCACCGATGTGAGCGGATTGGCTACTTCCACCACTTACGAATTTCAGTCGGCTATATCTTGCGGATCGGTGATGAGCGATTGGTCCGACTCCCGTACGTTCAGCACCCTGACCCAACGATTGGGCTTGCAGGATAAGCCGACATTGGATTTGTTCCCGGTGCCTGCAGAGGATTTTATCAATTTGCAATACAGTGTCATTGAATCTGCTCCGGTGGTAATTATTTTGTTTGACCTCACGGGCAGAGAAGTGCTTACGGTGCGCCCCGGCCTGCTGGACGCAGGATTTTACGGCCACCAATTGGACCTGACAGGGCTTCCCTCCGGTACTTACGCGCTGCAATTGCAGTCGGGCAAGCACACCATCCGGGAGCGGTTCATCAAAGTGAGCCGGTAGGCCGGAATGCAAAGCGTATAAAACGAAACATCAATTTTGATAACCTGAATTAGCACAGCATGAAAAAAATTGGAATTCTTTACGGATGGGAACGCTCCTTCCCAGATGCGTTTGTAGAGCGGATCAACTCGAAAAAGGTAAAAGGCATAGTAGCCGAACCGGTGCAGATCAACAAAGTGATGCAGGCAACGCCGAGCGGATACGATGTCATCGTTGACCGCATATCGCAGGATGTGCCGTTTTATCGGGCCTATCTGAAAAACGAAGCCATCACCGGTACGGCGGTTATCAACAACCCGTTCTGGTGGAGCGCCGACGATAAGTTTTTCAACAATGCTGTGGCCATTCAGGTGGGCGTACCGGTGCCGAAAACGGTGATACTGCCTTCGCGGGAGCATCCTACCGACACGAAAGCGGAGTCGTTTTCCAACCTCGCTTTTCCGTTAGACTGGGAAGGCATGTTTGAATACATCGGCTGGCCGGCATTTATGAAGCCTTTTTCGGGCGGCGGCTGGAAGCATGTGTATAAGCTCGAATCGCAGCATGAGTTTTTTACCAAATTTGGCGAAACCGGCCAATTGGTGATGCTGTTGCAGGAGGCCATTGAATTTGACGCCTACTTCCGCGTGTATTGCATCGGCGCCAAACACATCCGTGTAATGCACTACGAGCCGCGCAATCCGCACCACCTGCGCTATGCGGCCAACCACAAAGTATCGGATGCGCTGCTCAAACAAATAGAGGATTACACCATCCGGCTCAATGTGGCGCTCGGCTATGATTTCAATACCGTGGAATTTGCCATTCGCGACGGCGTGCCATATGCCATTGACTTCGGCAATCCTGCGCCCGATGCGGAACGGGGTTCTGTAGGCGACGAAAATTTTGAGTGGGTGTTGGAAACTTCCGCGCAGTATGCCATTGAGCGCGCACTGGCCCATCAGGAGGGCAAAGACAACCTCACCTGGGGAACGTTTGTTCAGCAGTCGGCTGCCGCATCTGCCGCAGCGCCCGCAGCGAAGAAAGCGCCTGCAAAAAAGAAGTAATTGATTATGGAATCTGTACGCTTAGCCATCCTTGACATGTACGACAATACGCCCAACCTCGGTATGGGGCGTATCAAGGATTTGATAGCCATATTTGGAGATGCCTACGAATACGATATATTCGATGTGAGGGGCAAGGCCGAAACGCCCGACATGAGTTATGACGTATATATCTCTACCGGCGGGCCGGGCAGCCCGCACGACGGCGACGGCGTATGGGATGTACTGTACTACGATTGGATGGAAGCGGTGTGGCAGTGGAATCTGCTGGGGGAAATGCCGAAAAAGCAAGTGTTTTTTATTTGCCACTCTTTCCAAATGGCTTGCAAGCACTTTGGGATAGGGAAGGTGATAAAAAGAAATACGCCGTCATTCGGCATTTTTCCCGTACACCCCACCGATGCAGGCAAGTACGAACCGTTGTTCGACAGCCTGCCCGATCCTTTTTATGTAGCCGATTTCCGGGAGTGGCAGGTAGTGGCGCCGGATGAGCAGCACATAGAAGAGCTGGGCGCCGAGATATTGGCATTGGAAAAAATAAGGCCGCATATTGCGCTGGAACGCGCACTGATGGCGGTTCGGTTTTCGCCCGAAATTGTGGGCACACAGTTTCACCCCGAAGCCGATGCGGAAGGGATGCGGCACCACTTTTCCGACCCGGAACGCCGGGATAAGATCATTAAAGATCACTCGGAGTTGAAGTATCTGGAAATGCTTTCTCACCTCAGAGACCCGGATAAGATCAGTTTCACCCAACGGATCATTTTGCCGATATGGCTCAGCCGGTCCTTGCGTGCAGTGCGCGCCCAAAAACGCCTGCCCGAACTTGGTCTGATAGTTTCTGCGTTGGATAAGGTATGAAACAATAATAGTTGTGTATGAATCAGGAACTCAAAGTGAGGATTTTAGCAGGGCTGCTTCCTTATGAGCCTGCTTGGATCGGTGTATTCGGCTCGTACGCAAGGGGGGAGAACGTAAAGGGAAGTGACTTAGATATTTTGATACGGTTTAAACATGGCATAAGTCTTCTCCGGTTGGTACAAATTGAACAAGAGCTGTCAGATGTGCTTGGAATCAAAATTGATTTGGTTACAGAAAACAGCTTGAAAAACCCACGGCTAAAAGCAGCCATTGCAAAAGATCTGATTCCCATCTACGAATGAAAAAAGACGACCGGATTTATTTGGATCACATCCTTGACAGTTTTTCCAAAATCTTGCAATATTTGGATGGTATTAGTTATACAGCGTTTTTGGAATCCGAAGAAAAACAAGATGCCGTGATGAGGAAAATTGAGGTGGCGGGTGAGGCTACCAAGCGCCTTAGTGCGACATTGAGAGAACAGTATGATTATATACCTTGGCGAGCGATTGCCGGGATGAGAGATAAACTCATCCATGACTATTTAGATGTAGATATTGACACTGTATGGGCAACTGCATCGGAAGATATACCTAGTTTGATCCCCGAAATCGAAAGCGTCATACAACAAATAGATAAGCCATGATTCCCGAATTGCGCAGCCGCTTCAACGCCGCATTTACGCAGGCCAAGTACGAAGCATTTACCAAAGACATAGAAGAGCGCTACCGGCACAAACCGGGTTTCAACCTGGCCGAAACGCCTGTGTTCATTCCGTCGGCTCTGCGCGATGCGCTGGCGGCGGCTTGTGATGATGTATGTTCCCTTTTTCTTCGTCCCGACTTCAAACAGCTATCAGAAGGCGCGCTGCAGCCGGGGCAGATCGTGGCCAACGAGTCGGAGCATCCCATGTTTCTGGTGGTGGATTTCGGTATCTGCGAAGGAGACAACGGCGAACTGATTCCGCAATTGGTAGAGATACAAGGATTTCCCTCGCTGTTTTGCTATCAGCACCTGCTGGCCGAAACCTACAAGCGGCACTACGAAACCATTCCGGCGCATTATACCCACTTGTTCAACGGATTGGACTCGGAGGGCTACATTGACATCCTGAAACGGGCTGTCATCGGCGGGCACAACCCGGAAAACGTCATTCTGCTCGAAATAGAACCGGAGAAACAAACCACCTCCATTGATTTTTTCGCTACGCGGGATATGCTCGGTATTCCGTTTGTTTGTTTGACCAAACTCAAAAAAGAAGGCCGCACCCTTTATTACACCGATGAAAACGGCCGCAACATTCAGGTAAAACGCATCTTCAACCGCATCATTTTTGATGACCTGCTGGCCCGCAAAGACTTAGTCTCGGAATTTCACCTCACCGACGACGTAGAGGTGGAATGGGCGGGGCACCCCAACTGGTTTTTCCGCATCAGCAAACATACCCTACCGCTCTTCGACAGTCCGTATGTGCCGAAATCCTATTACATGGACCAGCTTCCGGCCATGCCCGACGACCTGGAAAACTATGTGCTCAAACCGCTTTACTCCTTTGCCGGCATGGGCGTGATTGTGAATCCGACCCCGGAAGATGTAGCCAATGTAGAAGACCCTTCCAATTACATTCTTCAGCGCAAGATGCGCTATGCCCCCGCAGTGCCTACCTTAGACGACCCGGCCAAAGTAGAAATCCGCATGATGATGGTGTGGGAAGAGGGCGCTGCCCGGCCCGTTTTGGTCAACAACTTAGTGCGCCTCAGCAAAGGCATCATGACCGGCGTGCGCTACAACAAAGATCGCACCTGGGTAGGCAGCTCCATCGGTTTTTTCGAGCCGTAAATACAAGATCACATGATTATTTTTCCGTTTTGGAATTGACTTTTGTCATTTCCCGTGTTATCTTATGGGCCTACATTGACAATCAAACCAAAAATTACCTGACATGAGATCGGAAAAAGATTTTGTAGAATTCGGAAAGGAAAAAATGGACCAGTTAAAGTCCTTTTTTGAAGAATTGGAAGTACAACTCGCCCTCGGCAAAGCCGAAGCGAAGGAAGTATTTGAGCGCGAAAAAAAGAATGTGACGGAGTTCATCAACGTACAGCGCAGCCGCCTGCAAAAGGAAGAAGAACTCAAAATAGAGCGCCTCAATGCATTGGAAGCCAAAATGAAAGAATTGGCCGCGCTGTTGGCGGAAGAATCGCCGGACAAAGTAAAAGCCTACGACAAAAGCAAAGAAACGCTGCTGCACTGCATTTACAGCTTAGAAGCCGTGCTCAAAGAAGCGTATGTGGAAGCCGGCGCCGCACTGCGGGTGTACTTAGACCAGTTTCGCACTGCGCTCGATGCTTATCGCATTCGGTTGGCGTTGAGTTCCTTCGAAAACAGGGCTGAGGTGGAAGTGCAAAAAGAAGTGCTCAGCGCGGTACTGACGGGGATGCTGGACCGGTTCCGCACGGAAGAAAAAACCGAAGAAAAGTTGGAACACTTCGTGGCGGAGCTGGAAACCGCTTTTGACCATGTGAAGAAGGCGGTAAAAGAACTGATCAAATCTTGACCGAGCTTGCCAAACATAAAAACAGCCCTTCTCTCTTAGCGAGGTACGAGAAGGTTTTTTCTGTGTTGTTCAAATACGGGTTTGAGGATGTTTTGGCGCATCCGCCCTTCAACCGCTTCCTGCCTAAGTTCAATAAGTACATACCGCGACGCGAAGGGAAGCCCGTATATGAATTTACGCGCTACGAGCGCATTCGCATGGTGTGCGAGGAGTTGGGCACCACCTTTATCAAGTTTGCGCAAATTGCCGCCAACCGCCCCGATGTGCTCCCCGAAGAACTCATTGCGGAATTGGAACAATTCCAGGATCAGGTTCCCTTCATCCCGACACAGGACATCGTATCGGTCATCACGGAAGACCTCGGCAAAGCGCCGGAAGAACTCTTTGAGCGCTTCGATCGCGAACCGATTGCGTCTGCGTCCATTGCCCAGGTGCATCGCGCTCGCCTCGTGGGCGGCAAAGAAGTGGTGCTCAAAATTATGCGCCCCGGCATAGATGTGACCATTGAGGAAGACATTCACATCCTCAAGCAACTGGCCGGCCTCATGGAAAGTTATTTTCCGCAATACGAGGCATTCCAGCCCATGGAGTTGGTGAAGATGTTTGAACGCAGCATTCGCAAAGAGTTGAAATTCACTGTGGAGGCCAACAACCTGCGGCGTTTTGCGCAGCAATTTCGCGGCAATGAGCGCGTGTATGTGCCCGATCTATACCCCGAATTTTGCAGCGACCGCATCATCTGCATGGAGTACATAGACGGGCACAAAATCACCGATCTGGACACGATGCAGCAGATCGGCTACACAGGCCCCGAACTGGCCGTTGCGGGTATCAATCTGTATTTCGAGCAGGTGTTCGAGCATGGCTTTTTTCATGCCGATCCTCATCCGGGCAACATATTTGTAATGCCCGACAAAAAAATCTGCTTCATTGATTACGGCATGATGGGGGCCATTATGGACAGCGACAAGGAACTGCTCGCCGACCTGTTGCTCGCCGTGTCGGAACGCGATGTGGACGGGCTGAAACAAGCCCTGCTCCGTTTCACCCCCGACGGCACGGTGGAAAATGAAAAAGAATTGGACTACGACATCGTGGAGTTCTTCGACATTTACAGTAGCATGACCTTAGACCAAATAGAAGGCACTGAAATCATAGAAGGGCTGAACGCCATGTTTTTTGCGTATAAAATAAAAATACCCGGCAACCTCCTCCTCCTGCTCAAAGCCTTGGTCATCATTGAAGGCGTGGGGCTTACCCTGGATCCGCACTACAACATCATTGCCAACATAGACCCCTTTGTGCGCCGCCTGTTACGCCAAAAGTACGGCCCCGACAAAATGGCCAAAAGAGCGGTGAAAACCCTGGCCGACATCACCAAGATGGCCACAGGACTGCCGGAAGACATGGAAACCATCGTGCGCAAAATCCGCGAAGGCAAGCTGCGCATTGAGTTTGAACACAAAGGCTTGGAAGGATTATATCAAAAAATGGACGAGGTTTCCAACCGGATGGCGGTGAGCATCCTCTTAGCGGCAATCCTGCTCGGCTCCTCGCTCATCGTACTGGCAGAGGTGCCGCCTTATGTGGGCAATATTCCTGCGCTCGGCTTCGGCGGGTTTGTGATAGCGGGGCTGATCGCGCTCCGGCTCGCCATTTCCATCCTGCGGCACGGCAAATTTTAAACAATCAGATTTGGCCCCGTAGGGGAAATGTTATTTTTTAGAGCGCCGTGCAACGTCCTTTCCGGTAGATTGTCTTTCCCGATATTTCACTACAAAAACAATGATTGCTTATGAAAAATCTTACCCTGCTGAAAACGGGTCTTCCCGCTATGTTCCTGTTGTTGAGTTGTGCCATGCTCAGCGCACAGGAAGATTACCGCAGTCCTTTGGGAAACAGGATATTACGAGAAAGCGGCGAACACCGGGTATTTCAATACACTTCCACTTCACATCGCGACCCGTGTAAAGTTTTCATCGGGGTAGGAACGGAGAGTAAGGAGGGGCAATTAGAGGTGAGTTATGTCATAGATCACACGCCGGCCCACAACTCCGGCGTACAAGCCGGCGATGTTATTCTGGCATTGGACGGAGTGCCGGTGAACAGCCAGTCGGCGCTGACCCGCGAACGCGACAAGCACGCACAAGGCGAAGCGTTCACCCTGAGCATTCTGCGCGAGGGCAAAGAAATGACCGTCAATGCCCGTTTCCGGGAATGCAGCGAGGAAGAAATGGAGCAGCACCGGCTGCGCAAGGAAGAAATTGAAACGCGCATGGCCGAGCGGATGAAATTTGCGGAGGAAAGGATGGCGGAAGCGCAGGAACGTATGAAACACTATACCTTTTCCAACACAGCAACCCGGATAACGCGTGACCCGTGTAAAGTATTCATCGGGGTAGGAACGGAGAGCAGGGACGGCCAGGTGAGGGTGAGCTATACCATAGACGACACGCCGGCGAGCGTATCCGGTGTACAAGCCGGCGATGTTATTTTGGCATTGGACGGAGTGCCGGTGAACTCCCAATCGGCCCTGAGCCGCGAACGCGACAAGCACACACAAGGCGAAGCGTTCACCCTGAGCATTCTGCGCGAGGGCAAAGAAATGACCGTCAATGCCCGTTTCCGGGAATGCAGCGAGGAAGAAATGGAGCAGCACCGGCTACACAAAGAAGAAATGGAAACGCGCATGGCCGAGCGGATGGAATTTGCAGCGGAAAGAATGGCGGAAGCGCAGGAGCGCGTGCGACACTACGCTTACACCTATACACCTGTGGAGCGCGACCCGTGTAAAGTTTTTATCGGCGTGTATGCCGGCAGCAGCGGGGCCGAAGGAGGCGTGCGCGTGTCGGGGGTTATTGATAATACGCCGGCTAAACTGAGCGGCGTGCAAACCGGCGACGTGATTCTCGCTATGGACGGCGCGGCGGTCAACAGCTATCAGGAGTTATTGACAGAACGCAACAAACACAAGCCCGGCGAGGCTTTCCGATTGGAGGTGCTGCGCGAAGGCGAACGGCTGAACATCGTCGCCGGCTTCAAGGCGTGCCCGACGGATAAAGAAGAACTTGCCGTGGAAGAACCGGCGATAGAAGAAGTAGTGGAGGAAGCGCCGGCAGTAGAAGCGCCGCAATGGCAACTTCCTTCCGGGTTGCAGATTGAGACCCTCACCGTAGGGCCTAACCCCACAGCGGGCTTGGTGAATGTGCAGTTTGAAGCGGAAGCCGTGCCTACTACAGTGCGCATTATGGACACATCGGGCAAGGTGATGTATTCCAACCCGATCAACCGGTTCAGCGGTTATTTCAACGAACAAATCAATCTCGGCGGAAACGCGCCGGGCACTTACATTCTGACCATAGAGCAAAATGGAAAATCACTTTCCAGAAAGATAATCCTGATGCCGAGAGCATAGATTAGGGAATAGTGCGATGAATAATTTTAGGGTCGTCCCGGTACTTGCGAAGCGCAGGCGCCGGGACGCTTTTTTGGGGTATATCCTACTCTCTCAAAAATTCCAATTCTTCATCCACTTCCGACAGGCGCACCATGACAGAAGGCATGCCTGCGTTGCGTTCCATTTGCCGGTAGCGCACCACATGGTTGCAGCCTTGAATGATCTCCGAGCTGATGTTGCCGAAAGAAGTAGGGTAGGGTTGTCCGGCGATACCGGCAAAAACGGAAAAAACGGGTTTTGCAAAAGTTTCCAGTAAGTGTTTGCAAAAAGCATCCTGAACAATCCGGATGGCAATTTGTCCTTCCGGGGTGAGGATTGTATGGGGGAGGCGCTGCGGAGTATCCACCAAAACAGTGAGCGGGCGTTGGTGGAAATAGAGTAAAGTTTCTAACCGCGGATGAAGACGATTGACCAACTGTTTGAGCGCTTCGAGAGAGGGCACCAGCACTTCTGCGCCGGAAGCATCGGAGCGGCGCACCAAACGCAGGAGGCGTTGTACGGTGTCTGTATTTTCGGGATCGCAGCCGAGGCTCCATACGGTATCGGTGGGGAAGAGGATGATGCCTCCATTTTCGAGGGTTCGCAATGCGCTTTCAACATCCGCTTGAGACATTAACCAGGTAGCGCCGTTTGTAGAAGTTGTCATGTATAAGCGAGCGTTTTTTTTGTTTCGATTCGGCTGTCCAATCATCTGGTTTTTAGGAAAAAACGAGGTGGTGTCTGCGTTTTCAAGGGACAAAAACGATACCGCATCTGCTTTTATTTCAGTTTAATTGTTTTTCTTGGGGCAATGTTCTGAAAACGTATATTGTTGAGAAAGTCATATTCGTTTCATAATGAGACTACACAACCGCAATTTTGCCAATCAATTTTATCCGGCTTACCGAGCTATGCGCACAATCAAACTACTCTTCTCCCTCGCGTTCCTGCTTTTCTTCGCCGTTATGTCACAAGCCCGACACATTATCGGAGGGGTGATGACGTACCGCTGCATCAGCCCCGGCTCCTATGAGTTTACACTTAAGGTATATCGGGATTGTAACTGCACCAGTTGCGCCGACTTTGACCAGATTGCCAATATCGGCGTTTACCGCTGCGACGGCACCAACTGCGGCAATCAGGGGCAGGGCAATCCATTTATGCGCGCTAATGCGCCGCTATTGAGTTCGGGGAATGTACAGGCGCCGACCTATCCCTGTCTGATACCCCCTAATGTATGCGTTCAGGAAGGGCTATACCGCTTTACGCTCAACCTCCCGATATCTGCGACGCAGAGCTATCATGTGACGTATCAGCGCTGCTGCCGCAACGTGACCATCAACAACATCATCAACCCCGGCGAGATAGGCGCTACCTACTCTATAGAGTTGACGCCGGCAGCACAGCAGGTGTGCAACAGCAGTCCTACGTTTGATACTTTTCCGCCTACGGTTATTTGCGGCGGCCTGCCTTTGGAATATGATCACTCGGCTACGGATGCGGACGGCGATCAACTCGTGTATGAGTTTTGCAGCCCGCTGCTCGGCGGCGGCAATTTGCTCGACCAGTTCAATTTTGCTTCCTGTGCCGGCGCTTATCCCAACCCCGGCTGCCCGCCGCCCTATTCGCCGGTGACGTTCATTGCGCCGACCTATACCTTTGCGGCGCCCATGGGCGGCAACCCCGTGGTCGGCATCAATCCCAATACGGGCCTCATATCGGGTACGCCCGTCACTTTGGGGCAATTTGTGGTGGGCGTTTGCGTATCGGAATTCCGCGACGGGGTGCTGCTGAGCAGAGTGTTTCGAGATTTTCAATTCAACGTGGCGCGCTGCGATCCGACGGTAGTGGCCCAGATTGCTGCCGATTCTGTTTCCGCTATTGACAATCAGTCTTTCTTCATCAACTCCTGCGGCGACACCACCGTCACTATTACCAATACCAGTTTTCAGCGAAGTTTTGTCAACGAGTTTCGATGGATTTTTAACATCAACGGTACGCAGGTAATTTCTACCGATTGGGACCCCACCATTACCTTTCCCGGGGTGGGGAGTTATCAGGGTACGCTCATCCTGAACCCCGGTACTGCCTGCGGCGATACGGGCCGGGTGGTGATGAATATTTTCCCGGCCATCGAAGCCGATTTCTCTTTTGCGTATGATACCTGCGTGGCCGGGCCGGTACAGTTTACCGACCTGTCGGTTTCCGGCAGCGGCCAAATCACACGATGGGATTGGGATTTCGGCGACGGCGAACGAAGTATGGCGCGCAATCCTGCGCATACCTACCGGAGTCCCGGCAACATCCCCGTCACGCTTACCGTCACCGACATCAACGGGTGTCAGGCGAGCATTACCAGAGTGATTCCATACTTCCCGGCGCCCGCGCTCATTGTCATTGCGCCGAGCGCTTTTACCGGCTGCCGGCCTGCCGAAATTTTCTTTGACAACCTCTCTTTCCCCATAGACGAAACCTACGACATTCAATGGGACTTCGGCGACGGCGGCACGGGAACGGACATCAGTCCTACTCATATTTATGACGCTGTCGGCGTTTACACCGTCTCCGTAAGCATTACCTCTCCCATCGGCTGCCGTACCGACACGGTTTTCAACGATCTCATTCGAGTGCTGCCCTCGCCGGTGGCAGGGTTTATATTCTCTCCCGACGACCCCACCAGCATCAATCCAGTAGTGAATTTTTCTGACCGCTCGGAGGGCGCCAACCGTTGGTTCTGGGATTTTGGCGACGGGGCCACGTCCATTCTTTCCAACCCGATGCATCCTTATCGCGATACGGGTATTTTTGTGGTAACCCAAATCGTGACCCATCCCAGCGGATGTAAGGATACGGCGTCTCTTACCTTAGATGTGCGCCCGGAGGTGCGCTTCTTCCTGCCCAACGCTTTCACGCCCAACGGCGACGGCCTCAACGATGAATACAAAGGCACGGGCATCATGGAAGGGGCGGTCGGATTCAGCATGACTATATGGAATCGCTGGGGTGAAATGATATTTGAAACCAATAATCCGGATGAAGGCTGGAACGGGCGAAAATTCAATTCCGGCGCCGATGCGCCCAACGGAGTGTATGTGGTATATGTGCGGTTTTTCGGGCCGCGCGGCGAACCGTTTGAGATGAAGGGGTTTGCCACGGTGGTGCGATAAGCAGATGTTATTTTTACTGTAAAAAAAGTTTTGCTGATTCTACAAATCGAATTACCTTTGCGCCACTTTGCAATAAAGGGCACTAAAAAACTGAAAATCAATGGATGCGATAAAGTTTGTAAAAGAGCAAATGCTGCCGGAACGGAACTTCCCCGAATTTTTTCCCGGCGACAACATAGTGGTTGACTATAAAATCATTGAAGGCGACAAAGAGCGTATTCAGGCTTTTCGCGGCGATGTGATTCAGATCAGCGGCCATGCCGGCACGCGCACCTTCACGGTGCGGAAAATGTCGAACGGCGTAGGCGTAGAGCGTATTTTTCCGATCTCCGCTCCCACCATCGTTGATATAAAGGTGCTTAAGCGCGGTAAAGTGCGTCGGGCCCGCTTGTTCTACCTGCGCGATCTCGTGGGTAAAAAAGCGCGTATCAAAGAGAAAAGGAACCTGAGCGGCAAAAAAGCATAAGCCGGGCAAAACCATCGGCGCTTCATCGCTCAAGAAAGCGGCTTCGAAAGAGACATTCGGAGCCGCTTTTGTTATTGGGGCCGTTACGGGGTTAAAACAGTGAAGTGTTGTGTTGGTTGATTTGCCGCATATAACCTGCCGGTGCGAGATTCCGACCTTATCCTGTCCCGTATCTTCTGCGGTGTGAAGTTGTTTTGTTTTATGCCTCATATTGTAGCACATGGAGTAGAACTATTGTTGTGGAATTTCCCGCTCGCTAAAACCTGTAAGAACCTTCTTACCTTCGCCTTCCAAATGCCTCCCCCATGATCGAAGCTGCCATTCTGATAGTAGATGACAACCCCGGCGTGCTCAGCGCCGGAAAACTGTTGCTCAAGCGCCATTTTGCGGCGGTGGAAACCACCCGCAACCCCGAAGACATTCCCGAACTGATGCGCAATCGCCGCTACGATATCATCCTGCTCGATATGAACTTCAGCGGCGGCAAAAACACCGGCCGCGAGGGCTTTGCCTGGCTCGAAAAAATCCTGCAAATAGACCCCGGCGCCGTCGTCGTGCTCATCACTGCCTACGGCGCAGTGGAGCTGGCCGTGAAAGCCATCAAAGCCGGCGCCACCGATTTTGTACTCAAACCCTGGGACAACGAAAAGCTCCTCGCCACCCTTACCGCCGCCCTGCGCCTGCGCGAAAGCCGCGATGAAGTGCAGGAACTCAAATCGAAACAGGACACCAAAAACCGCTCGGAACAACAAACGCTTCCCCACATTATCGCCGAAAGCCTCGCCATGCAACAGGTGCTGCACACCATTGACCGCGTGGCCGCCACCGACGCCAATGTGCTCCTGCTCGGCGAAAACGGCACCGGCAAAGACCTCGTGGCGCGCATCATTCACGCCCGCTCCGACCGAGCCGGCGCCGATTTTGTCAAAACCGACATCGGCGCGCTCACCGAAAGCCTGTTTGAAAGCGAACTATTCGGCCACGTCAAAGGCGCTTACACCGATGCCCGCGACGACCGCCCCGGCCGATTCGAACTCGCCGACGGCGGCGTCATCTTCCTCGATGAAATCGGCAATCTTTCCCTCAACCAACAAGCCAAGCTCCTCACCGTACTGCAAGACCGCACCGTGACCCGCGTGGGCGCCAACAAAGCCCGGCCCGTCAACGTGCGCCTGATATGCGCCACCAATCAGGACCTCCACGCCATGGCGGCACAGCGCAGTTTCCGGCAAGACCTCCTCTATCGCATCAATACCATTGAAATAAAACTGCCGCCCCTGCGCGAACGGCCCGAAGACATTCCCGCACTGGGCGCCCATTTTCTCGCCGTGTATGCCGCCAAATACAAGCGCGAGGTTTCAGGGTTCAGTCCCGCGCTGCTGCGCGAAATGCAGCGCTACCACTGGCCGGGCAATGTGCGCGAACTCCAGCACGCCGTGGAGCGCGCCGTCATCATGTCGGCTTCGGATAAACTGCAATCGGAGGATTTCTTTTTTCGCTCCACTGCCGCCGACACGGGAACCCTGCCCGAAACCATGCATCTGGAGGAGGTGGAAAAACAGCTCATCGAAAAGGCGCTGGCTAAACACCACGGCAACATCACCGAGGCAGCCCGCGAACTGGGACTCACCCGCGCCTCGCTGTATCGTCGCATCGAAAAACACAACCTCTGAGGCCGATGAAACGCATCTCATTTGCCGCAGAGCTTACCCTGAGAGTGATCGTGCTGACGCTCGCGCTGTTGGCTACGGTGCTCGTTGCCGTCAAGGCGACAAACAAGCTGCCGGCACTGCCGTTGGGGCTGTTGGCGCTGGGCATGGCGTTTGCACTGCACCGGGCGGTACAGCACACCAACCGGCGGCTGGCTCGTTTTTTTGAGAGTGTGCGCTACTCCGATTTTGCGGTGCGCTTTGCGTCGGGCAAAGAAAAAGGCGAGTCTTTTGCCGAACTGAGCAAGCAGTTCAATGAGGTATTGGACGCCTTTCGGCAAACACGCGCCGAAAAAGAGGCGAGCCTGCTCTTTATCCACGCCGTGATTCAACAGCTCAGCGCCGGCCTATTAGTATTCGATGCCGAACACCGCCTGCTGCTCTCCAACCCTGCCGCCCTCAACCTGCTCGGCGTGTATCGCCTGCAAACACTGGACGATCTGCCGGAAGCCCATGCCGAATTGCACAGCTTTATTGCCGGGCTGAGTTCCCGCGATAAGCTCCTGTACCAGCCTTCTTCCGACCGCCAACTCAGCGTGCAGGGCCTGCAAATCAGCCTCCGTGGGCGATCCGTTTTTTTGGTTTCGCTTCAGAACATTTATTCCGAACTGCAACGCACCGAACTCGACGCCTGGCGCGACCTCACCCGCGTACTGCGCCATGAGATCATGAATTCCATCACGCCCATTGTATCCACCGTGGAAACCATGCAGGACATTGTACACCACGATCTCCGCGATGCGGAAGCGCCGCCGCCCATCATCGAAGACCTCGCCGAGGCGCTCGACCTCGTGGCCTCGCGCAGCCGGGGCCTCATGCGCTTTGTGGATGCGTACCGCAGTTTTTCGGCCATTCCGGCCCTGCACAAAAGTAATGTGCCGATGAAAGAACTCCTCCATCGCATCCTGCAACTGTCGGCTCCCGAAATGAAAGCCGCCGGCATCGAATGCAGTATGACTGTACTACCCACCGGCATGACGCTGCACGCCGACGAAGACCTGCTGACGATGGTGCTCCTCAATCTGCTCAAAAATGCCCGCGAAGCCCTGCAAACCCTACCGGCCGGCAAAGAGAAACGCATCCAACTGAAAGCCGGCGTGGACGCCCAAAATCATTCCTACATCTCGGTGGAAGACAACGGCCCCGGCATAGATGCCACTTTGATGGAAGACATTTTTATCCCATTTTTCAGCACCAAAGACAACGGCAGCGGTATCGGGCTGAGTATTTCCCGTCAAATTGTGCAGTTGCATGGCGGGTATATTGATGTGCGCTCCGCGCCGGGGCAAGGGGCGTGTTTTGTGGTGTGGGTATAAACGCAGTTAAAATCAACCGATATGAAGCATGTTTTTTCGCTCGGCATTGTCTGTTTTCTCATATTCAGCGGGTGGGCATTTATTGCGCATGGTGGTGCGTCTCATGAGGAACCTGGTCTGGGAAAAAATGCAACGCGTGTTCTGTTTGTCGGGAACAGTCTTACTTACCTCAATGATTTGCCGGGGTTGTTCAGAGATTTTGCCAAAGAAAAAGGGAAAAATGTGCGGGTAGAAATGCTGGCTTTCCCAAACTACTCGTTGGCCGACCATTGGGCATCAGGCGCCCTTCAGCGAAAGATTACGAGCGGTAAGTATTCATATATCATTGTACAGCAGGGGCCTTCGTCGCAGGCTGAAGGGAGGGCTGTGTTGTTGGAATATGGAACAAAAATCAAGACGCTTTGCAGTGCTCATAAAGCACAACTCGTTTTTTTTATGGTTTGGCCCGCACGTCAACACTATCACACCTTCGGCGGAGTAATCAACAGCTATTCGGAAGTAGCGCGCGTTACGGAATCCCTTCTTTGTCCGGTGGGAAAAATATGGAAAGAGCATTTCGATGCGACAGGCAATTTTTCCTACTATGGAGAGGACGCGTTTCACCCATCCCCCAAGGGCAGTCAAGTGGCGGCTGAGATCATTTATCAGACTCTTTTCGAGGGGAGGTAACCAATCTTGTTTCCCATGCTATTACTTTTATCTTTACCATTGAAACTTGAATATGATAACTTCCTAAAATCGCTACACCATGAAAAAAGCAATTGTACTTCTCGGCCTTTGCGCGCTGTTTTCGGGTTGCCAAACCGAGCCGCAGGCCATTGATTTTGAAAAAGAAAAAGCCGCTATCCGGGCCGTCATTGCCAAAGAAACGGAATCGTATTACCGGCAGGATTTTGAAATCTGGAAAAGCACCTATCTCGATTCGCCCGCCTTTCGCAAGTACGGTTATTGGGAGGGTTTTCCCGAAAAGGTGACTTTCCACAACGGGTTTGAATCCCTAAAAGCCGAAAAGAAAAAGCAGTTCGACGCGAACGAAACGCTTTGGCAAGGCTCGACGGAAGAGCGGGAAAATGAGAATTTCAGAATTTCCAACGACATGGCCTGGTACACGTTCGAGCAGTTTTCTTACGAAAAAGACACCCGGAAGTTCCTCGGTAAATCGCTCGAAACCCGGATTTTGGAAAAGCACAACGGCGAATGGAAAATCGCCTATCTGGGGTATCACTATTTCCCCGATACAACGCCGGGTCAGGATTTCGTACAGTAAAAAGCGGCCTAAAACAGACTAATTCCGTCTTTGTTGCAGTATTTCCGTTAAAATCGGCCTTTGAGCAAGGAGCCGACTTTTCAGGGTTTTGCCGGGAACATGCCGGCACGCATGGTAGTTTAGGTGGGACTTTTATCATTATATAAAAACCAAAATACCATGCTTAAATCTGTCAATCTCTGGGGCTTGTTGCTCCTCACCGTCACCGTCATCGGTTTTAGTGCCTGCGATAAAGACGACCCGACGCCCACCACGGAGCAAACCATCGTGGAAGTGGCTTCCAATGATCCGCAATTTTCTACGTTGGTATCCGCATTGGAGCGGGTCAATCTCGTTGCTACACTCGAAGGCGCAGGGCCGTTCACCGTTTTTGCACCGACGAACGCCGCGTTCACGGCATTGGGCGTTGACCTGTCCACCATCAGTGACGCAGCCCTCACCGAAATTCTGCTCTATCACGTTTTGGGCGCGAGTGTTCAATCCGGCGATATCCAGGTGGGCCAAACGTACGTCACAACGGCTGCCGCTACCGGACCGGGCGCTACCCAACTGTCTATGCTGATTGAAAAAACCGGCACTGCGGTAAAAATCAACGGCGCGATTAACGTAACCACTGCCGACATCATCACCAAAAATGGCGTGATCCATGTCGTGGATGCCGTCATTACGCCGCTCGATGTAGTAGGTCATGCGCTCGCCAACAGCAATTTTACGCAGTTGACAGGCGCGCTTGGCAGCGTTCCCGGCGATCTGGTCAATGTGTTGCGCGGCCCCGGCCCCTTTACCGTATTTGCTCCGCTCAACAGCGCTTTCACTGCCATAGCCGGCACCGTTGCTACGCTTACGCCTGAGCAAATTGCCAAAGTGCTCACTTATCATGTGGTAGGCGGCGCTAATGTGCGTTCTTCTGCATTGTCGAACGGACAGATCGTCACTACCGTCAACGGCACCACTTTCACCGTCAACACTACCGGCGGCGTTACCATCACAGATTCCAACAATAATACGGCTACGGTGGTGCTCGCCGATGTGCAAGCTACCAACGGAGTGATTCATGTGCTGAATGCCGTGCTTATTCCCGACAATTTGTAAAGATTAGTTTTCGATAGGACGCTGAAACACACACGAAACCGCTCTGCAATGAAATGCAGGGCGGTTTTTTATTTATAACCTACAACCCATGCCGGCTCAGCTCGTATTGTGTCTCAATGAGGTTTTCCAAATACGGTTTGCATTTGCGGAAATTGACCAGGTGCATCCAGTGGAATACATTGTCGTGGATAAACAGGAAAGCGCCCTGCACTAATACCGACCAGCCGAAACCGAGCCACAGTTCGGGATGGGCCGTGCCGGATACGCGGCCAAGCGTTAGCAGCCACAGCCCGGCAAAGCAATAGGCGGTTTTTTGTTTGTTGAGCAAAATTATGGAAAAAACTGCGCTTTGTGACCGGCGTCACAACCATTGTCGGCCTCATACGATCATCTTTGCGTCACATTTTAAAGCAATCAATCTGACGCAATGAAAAAGCAAATAACCTTCAAAGAATTGATCAACGGCGACAAACCCGTATTGGTAGATTTTTCCGCAGAGTGGTGCGGCCCCTGCAAGGCCATGGCGCCCATTCTCAAAGAAGTAGCCGGCACGATCGGCGAAAAAGCATCCATCGTAAAAATTGATGTGGACCAAAACCGCGCACTTGCCCAGCAACTGCAAATACAAGGCGTACCCACCTTCATTCTCTTCAAAAACGGGGAAGTGAAATGGCGTCAGTCGGGCATGCAATCGGCGCATCGTTTGGCCGGTGTGATTGAGCAGTTTGCATAGTGTTTTTATCTTTATCGCCAATATTCACCTAATTGACAAATCGTATGGAAAACTTAATTGACTTTATCAGCCAACCCTGGCATTGGGCGGTTTCGGGCGCGTTAATTGCTCTTACGCTGTTCACGCTCACCTGGATGGGGCGTAGTTTCGGCGTGTCCATGACTTTTCGGAATATGTGTACCGTAGCCGGCGCCGGCAAAAAAATTCCTTTTTTCAACATTGATATGAAAGAGGAATGGTGGCGCATGGCTTTTGTGGCAGGAGGGCTTGTGGGCGGCTTTTTGGCCGTTACATTCTTTCGCAGCCCGGAGCCGGCGGCTATTTCGGCAGCCACGGTGAGTCACCTCGCCGATTGGGGACTGAGCTACCCGGAGGCTGATGCCAAACAACTGGGGTTTGTGCCCACGGAGTTGTTCAATTTCGGCAACATCAAAGGGCTGGTTTTGGCCATTGCCGGCGGCTTTCTGGTAGGCTTCGGCGCCCGGTACGCCGACGGCTGTACTTCGGGGCACGCCATTTCCGGGTTGTCGCATCTGCAACTGCCCTCGCTCCTCACCGTGATCGGTTTCTTCATCGGCGGCCTGCTGATGACACACCTCATCATGCCCTTGTTGTTTTAATCCATCGCCAAAACGATCATCACCAATGAAAAATATACCATTTTTTGCCGTCGGTATTTTCTTCGGCATCGTCATGACCAAATCGGAAGCCATTTCCTGGTTTCGCATTCACGAGATGTTTCGCTTTGAGAGCTTCCACATGTACGGCATCATCGGCACGGCCGTGATACTCGGTGCAAGTGTCATTTTTGCCCTGAAAAAGCTCAAAATTAAAACCCTCAGCGGAAATCTCGTCAGCTACACGCCCATGGAGTTGAGAATTCCCCGGCACTTGCTGGCCGGCAGTATATTCGGCCTCGGCTGGGCTTTGGTCGGCTGTTGCCCCGGCCCCATGTATGTACTCATCGGACAAGGGTACTGGATCATCGCCGTGGTACTGGTGAGCGCCGTGCTGGGTACTTATGTCTATGGAGTAGTGAAAGATAAGTTGCCGCATTGAGGGGGCAAAGAGCATAGGGCAAAGAGCATAGGGCAATGTCAGATTGTTGATTTTTGATTGCAGATTGTTGAAGTGCAGGAACTTCTAAATTCTAAAATCAGCACTCATCAATTTTAAATAAAAGTCAGATTGTTGATTGCTGATTGCAGATTGTTGAAGTTCCTGATACCTTGCATCCGTGAATACACTGGCAATTATACTTGCGGTGGCCGGATGTAGCCTGGCAGCAGGTTACCTGCTGCTTTGCCTTTGGTTGATCCGGGGCTGGCGTGCCCTGCCGGTATGGGAAGCGCCGGAGGGCTATGTGCCGCGCACGCCCGTGACGGTACTCGTGCCGGCGCGCAACGAAGCCGTCGCCATCCGCCAATGCCTCGACTCTCTGCTTCGACAGGATTATCCTTCTCATTTATTGGAAATCATTGTAATAGACGACCATTCTGACGACGATACCGCCGCCATAGTAGAGGATATGGCAAAAACATTGCCCCACTTGCGCCTGCTGCGCCTGGCCGAGCATCTGCTGCCCGGCGAAACGCAATCCTACAAAAAAAAAGCCATTGAAACCGGCGTGGCCTGCGCGCGCGGCGAACTGATCGTTGCCACCGATGCCGATTGCGTGGCGCCCGCCGGGTGGCTGGCAGCCATCGTATCTTTATTTGAAACCCGCCGCCCGCAGTGTATTCTCGGTCCGGTAGGATACTTCCCGGAGGTGAGCTTTTTGGAGCGTTTTCAATCGTTGGATTTGGCCGGGCTGATGCTTTGCACCGGCGCTATGACGCACCGGGGGCTGCCCCTGCTGGCCAACGGCGCCAATATGGCTTACGCCAAATCGGCCTTCGAAGCGGTGGGTGGATACAGCGGTGCGGACCGGCTCGCTTCCGGCGACGACCTCATGCTGGCGCACAAAATAGCCGCACAGTTTCCGGGCAGGGTATTGTTTTTGAAAAATGCCGGCGCTACCGTGCGCACGGCAGCTCAGTCCGACTGGCATTCTTTTTGGCAACAGCGCATCCGTTGGGCCACTAAAACCAATCACTACCGCCGCCCCGGCATGACGGCAACGTTGGCGGCTATTTTCCTCTTTTGTATATTCATCGCGGCAACTACCGCCGGTACGCTGGTTCTGGGTTGGAAAGCGCTGTGTATCGGGCTTTCGCTTTTTCTTATAAAGAGTGCAGCCGACTATCTGCTGTTGCGCGAAGCTTGCCGGTTTTTTCAACAGGAGGATTTGCTGCGCGGCTTTTTGCGCTCAGAGGCCATGCACATTGCATACATGATCGGCGCGGGCGTGCTGGGCAATGTAGTACAGCGCTACGAGTGGAAGGGACGGCGGGTGCGGTGAGGAGGGCATAGAGCATAGGGCATAGAGCATAGTGTGGACAGTGTACTTCTGAAATCTGAAATCAGCACTCATCAATCAAAAATAAAAGTCAGATTGATGATTTTTGAATGCAGATTGTTGAAGTTGATGTATCCCCTCAATCCTTATAAAACATCCATTTTCCCAGTTCCTTCAAGGTCACTTTTTTGCCGTACATGAGAATACCGACGCGGTAAATCCTTCCCGACAACCACACAAAAAATACAGAGGAGGCTGCCAATACTACCATGGAAAGCGCGACTTCCCACAACGGCGGACTGAACGCGAGGCGTGCCGGCATGACAATGGGGGAGAAAAGCGGGAAGATAGACGACCACACCGCGAGGCTGGAATTGGGCGCCTGCACGGCTGCCATCATGATGTAAAAAGCCAGCAACACCGGGATGGTGATGGGAATGGTGAGCGCCTGGCCTTCGCCGAGGTCGTCGCCCATAGCAGAGCCGACAGCGGCGAAAAGCGAAGCGTACAGGAAGTACCCACCGAGGAAGTAAAAAATAAAAGCCGGTATCAGGAACCACCAGTTTTGATTGCCCAATTCGTGCATGGCCAGACCGATCATGGCCTGCATGTCGTCGGGGTCAATTTCGGCGGCGCTCATGGTAGAGGCGTCGAAGCGGTTGGAATCTATGCCGAAGACAAAACTCGCGCCCATGCTGATGAGCGGGATGAGAATGGCCCAAATAGCAAATTGCGTAAGCCCCACCGCACCTACGCCGATGATCTTGCCGAGCATCAATTCGAAGGGGCGCACCGATGAAATCATCACTTCCACAATGCGGGTGGTTTTTTCCTCCATCACGCTGCGCATGATCATCATACCGTAAATGAACACCGCCATGTACATGATGATGCCCATGATGAACCCAATGCCCGAAGCAATAGCGCTGGTGAGCACCGAAGCATCCTGACCCGTCTCGCGCAGCGGCTCCGGGTCGAGTTCGATGCGGGTATCCAAGGCCTCCAACAGCTTGCGGTCGAGTTGGAGCGAATCAATTTTGTAATCGCGCATGGCCGTGCTCAGGCGCGCCTTGATGGCCAGTTCTATGTCGGGTGTGGGCTGCTTTTCAGAATAATAAAAAGCCGTGTAGCGCCCCACATAAAGGTCTTTGAGCGCCGGCAGCACGAGGATACCGTCGAAATCAGTGTCGTCTATGCGGGTCTTCATTTCGTCCAAGTCATCCTGTACGAACTTGAAATACAGGTTGTTTTCGTCTTTGATACTGCCGCGCAGGATGTTGTCGTAGTCAATAATGGCCACTTTGCGCTCGTCGTCGCTTTGGTACGAGAAAATGACGCCCACCACCACAAAGAGCAGCGCAAAGCCGAGCGGCGTGAGGAACGTAGCGATGATGAAGGAGCGGCGCGTGACCCGCGTGAGGTATTCGCGCCGGATGATGATGCCTAATTTTTTCATGATTCAGCTTCGTTGGATTCGCCTACCTGGCGGATGAAAATTTCGTTGAGAGAAGGCAATATTTCTTTAAACCCGTGAATGATGACGCCGTTGCGGATGAGGTAGTCTAAGAGTTCGTTGGAAGAGCTGCCGAGCGGCATTTGTACCGTTACGCTATCGGCCTTTTGGCTGATGACCGCTGCGCGGGAGCTGAATTCGGCGGGCAATTCGCCTTCAAAATCCACCCGGAAAAGGTTTTCCTTGTATTGGTTTTTGATGTCTTTCACCTTACCTTCCAGAATGACGGTACCTTTATTAATCAGTACAATCTTTTCGCAAATTTCCTCCACTTGCTCCATTCGGTGCGTCGAGAACAGGATACTGACGCCCTGCCGGCGGAGTTCATCTATCTCGTCTTTGATGAGGTTGGTATTGATGGGATCGAGGCCGGAAAACGGCTCGTCGAGAATGAGTAGCTTGGGTTTGTGCAGCACAGTGGCGATGAACTGGATTTTCTGCTGCATGCCTTTGGATAGCTCTTCCACTTTTTTGTTCCACCAGTCGCGGATTTCAAATTTCTCAAACCAATAGTCCAGGTCCTTTTGCGCCTGTGCTTTGCTCAGCCCTTTGAGCCGGCCGAGGTAGAGCAGGTGTTCGCCCACTTTCATTTTTTTGTACAAACCCCGCTCTTCGGGCATGTAGCCGATGACCTCCGGATGCCGGTTGTTGAGTCGTTCGCCGTCCAACAACACCGTGCCGGAATCAGCACGGGTGATGGTGGTGATGATGCGAATGAGCGAGGTTTTGCCGGCGCCGTTGGGGCCGAGCAGCCCGAAAATGCTGCCTTTGGGCACATCGAAACTGACTTGGTTGACCGCAGCATAGGAGCCGTAGGTCTTGTGTACATGGTCCAATCGAAGGATGTAGTCTTGCATATTCGTCCCTGAGTTTTACGGAGGCCAAAGTAACTAAGCCCGGCTGACACTTGCCCGGTTTTTTGATAGAAAGACTGTTTTTTTCTATGCGTAACAGCAGAAAGCCGAGCAACTGTTAAAAATGGGCAGAGAAAACCTCATTTTCGCAGGCGATAAAAGCAAAACGATGGAGCAAACGGAACGGCGCTGGTTTTTTATTGTAAACCCCGCCGCGGGCAACGGCGCGGTGCGCAAACGCTTGCCGGCCATTGCGGCGCGGTTGGAACAAGCGCTTCCCGGCGGGTTTCGCATGGCGCTCACCGAATACCGGGGCCATGCCGTACTGCTGGCGCAGGATGCCCTGCGGGATGGCTTTCGCTGCATAGCGGCCGTGGGCGGCGACGGCACCAATAACGAGGTGGTGAACGGATTGATGGCGCAAAGCGAAGTGCCGCTTTCGCAAATTACCTACACCCTGCTGCCCATCGGCACAGGTAACGACTGGATACGCAGCTACGGCATCCCGCGCCGGATAGAAGAATGGTTGCAAATGGCCGGCGGCGGGCGCATCGTCGAACAGGATGTGGGGGTATTGCTCTATCAGCACGAGGGCGAAACCCGGCGGCGCTTTTTTGTAAATGTGGCCGGGCTGGCCTACGACGCCTTTGTAGTACAATATGCTGAACAGCACAAAAGCCCCGTGGGCGGCAAGTTGATGTACCTCGCGCTCATCCTCATCTGTTTGTTTCGGTACAAACGCTCCAAAGCCGTTGTGCGCTTCAACGGGCAGGAAGAAAGCGACTATTATTACACCATCAACGGAGGCATCTGCCGTTACTCCGGCGGTGGTATGCAGGTGGTGCCCCATGCCGACCCCACCGACGGGCTGATTGCGCTCACGCTGGCCGGCAAGCTCAGTAAAATGGGCGTACTGCTCAACACCTGGCGGTTTTACAACGCAAGCATCGGCAGGCATCCCAAAGTAAATCTTTACCAGACAGCCCGCATAGAGGTGGCCGGCGCCGAAGGAACGCTTATCCCCGTGGAAGCCGACGGCGAATTTCTTGGTTATACCCCCGTGGAGATGTATCTTGTCACCGAAAAACTCAGCGTGCTGATTCCGGCTGAATGAGCACTTTCGTGACCCGCCGGTAAAAGCAAACGTCTCAAACCGCGAATCAAAAAACAGAAGACTATGAAAAATCTATCTTTCCCACTCATCGCTTTTTTGCTTTTGGCAGCCTCTGCGCTACAGGCGCAGGTAAGCGAAACCAAAAGAGACATGGCATTGGGCAACAACAATGCCTTAGTTATTGAAATACCGCAGGCCGACGATAAGCTCGTGGCCAAAGTGTGGAACAACTACGTCAAGGATTTTTACAAAGGCAAAACCAAACAACTCAAAGGTGGCGGAGAAATCCTCGCGGATAAACTCTCCATCCCGGCCCTCAATCCCGGCGGAACGGTTGACCTCTACGCACTACCCGAAAAAGCCGGCAGCAACGTGCGCTTCTATCTTTGGATTGATCTCGGCAAAGGGTTTCTCAACAGCACCGAATACGACGATCCGTACAAAGATGCCGAAAACCTCCTGCGCCGTTTTGCCATTGAGGTGAACAAAGAAAAAATCCGCATGGACCTTTTCAATCAAGAAAAAGAACTGGCCAACTTAGAGAAGGAATTCAAGCGCTTGCAGGCCGACAATGCCAAGTACCACAAGGAAATAGAAGATGCCAAAGCCCGCATTAAAAAAGCGGAAGAGAACATCGTTCAGAACGAAAAAGACCAGAAAGCCGCTGAAGAGAAAATTGATAAGCAAAAGAAAAATGTGGACTCCGTGCGCAAAGGATTGGAGCGCCTCTGAGGCAATCTTATGGAAATGAAAAGCAAAATTCTCAACGACCCGGTTTACGGCTTCATCAATGTTCCTTACGGGTTGCTTTTCGACCTCACTGAACATCCTTATTTTCAACGCTTGCGCCGCATCAAGCAGGTAAGCCTGACGCATTATGTGTATCCCGGCGCACTGCACACCCGCTTCCACCATGCGCTCGGTGCGCTGCACCTCATGCAACAGGCCGTGGAGGTACTGCGCGGCAAAGGCGCGCCCATCACCGACGAGGAGGCCGAGGCCGTATGTGCGGCCATCCTGCTGCACGACATCGGTCACGGCCCCTTCTCGCATACGCTGGAGCACACGCTCATCAATGTATCGCATGAGGTGCTCTCCGAACTTTTTATGGAGAAACTCGACGAAGAATTCAATGGGCGCCTCGGCCTCGCCCGCGCCATCTTCCGCGACGAGTACCACAAAAAATTCCTGCACCAGTTGGTGTCCGGGCAGTTGGACATGGACCGCATGGACTACCTCAACCGCGACAGCTATTTCACCGGGGTACACGAGGGCGTCATCGGTTATGATCGCATTATCAAAATGCTGGCGGTGTATGACGACGAATTGGTGGTGGAGGAAAAGGGTATTTATTCGGTAGAAAAATTTCTCATTGCACGCCGGCTCATGTACTGGCAGGTGTATTTGCACAAAACCGTGCTTTCTGCCGAACAGATGCTCGTGAAAGCCATGCAGCGCGCTAAAGTCCTCGCCCATGCCGGCCGACACTTGGATGCGCCGCGGCCGCTCGCCTTCTTCCTGCACAACGATATCAGCGCCGGACAGTTCCTCACCGACCGCGACGCCCTTCTGGCCAACTTCGCCCTGCTCGACGACTACGACATCACATCCGGATTGAAGGCGTGGGCTTTCGCCGATGACCCCGTGCTCGCATTCCTCTCCGATTGCATCCTCAACCGGCG
Organism: Saprospiraceae bacterium; assembly: GCA_019638385.1. GTDB lineage: Bacteria > Bacteroidota > Bacteroidia > Chitinophagales > Saprospiraceae > UBA2329. The sequence continues at coordinate 210,159 of JAHBTW010000004.1, forward strand.
CTTGTTCAAACTCGAACTGAGCAACGAACCCTTTGAGGAAAGTTATACCGCCGGCATCCGGCATCATGTGGAGCGCTGGAATCCGTTCGGCCCCGAAGCGCTGGAATACCTGTTGTTTCAAGGCTCCGAAACCAACAGCGCCTACGATGTATCCAAAGAGGAAATAAAAATCCTGCACAAAAACGGCAAAGTGCTGCCCATGTCGCTGACCGCCGATTACGGCATTCAGTCCCGCTTGGTGACCAAGTACTACCTCTGCTACCCGAAGCAAGCGGTGCGCGTGTGAAACTCGTGGCTCGCAGCTTTTACCCCCCCGCCATCGCCCGGTCAAAATCCGCTATCAGATCGGTCACATCCTCTATGCCTACGGATACGCGGATTAAACCGTCGGTAATGCCGTTTTGGAGACGCAGTTCTTTCGGTATGTTGATGTGCGACGAAGACGCCGGGTGCAGAATGAGCGTATCCACATCGCCGAGGGTGGGCGCGAGCGAGCACAATTGCAGGCGGTTCATAAAACGGAGGGCCGCATCGTAGCCGGCATGTAATTCGAAGCTGAGCATGCCGCCGAAGCCGTTCATTTGTTTATGGGCCAGTTCGTGGTCGGCATGCGTGGGCAAGCCGGGATAATTGACCTTCAACACGGCCGGTTGTTGTTCGAGCCAATGGGCTAAATCGAGTGCGTTGGCGCAGTGCCGGTCCATGCGCAGGGTGAGCGTTTTCATGCCGAGATTGGTGAGCCAGGCATCCCAGGCGTTGCAGTTGGCGCCGAGCAGCTTCATGGTTTTGGCCACTTTTTCTTTCATCAGCGGCAGGTCGCGACCTATGACGATGCCGGCAATGGAGTTGCCGTGCCCGTTGAGGTATTTGGTGGTGGAATGCACGATGAAATCGGCGCCCATGATGAAGGGCTGTTGCAAATAAGGCGTGCAAAAGGTATTATCAATAGCGCTCCATCTGTCGTAGCGCTGTGCGATGCCGGCCAGGGCTTCTATGTCCACGCAGGCTAAGGTAGGGTTGGCCGGGGTTTCAAAATAAAGCATTCGGATAGACTCATCGGCGCGCACGAGTTCTTCTACGGTGTCCAAATCTTTGAGATCGGTCATCACCGTTTGGATGCCGAGCGGGGCGAGGGTTTTCAAAAACAACTCGGTGGTACCGCCGTAGAGGTTGCCCTGGGTGAGAATTTTGTCGCCGGATTTCAGCAGGGCGGTCATCAGAACAGCAATGGCCGACATGCCGGAGCTACACATCACTGCGGCGGCTTCCAGGTCGAGGCCATACGTTTCCATGCTCGCTATTTTGCCGGCTACCGCTTCAATGGTGGGATTACCATAGCGGCCGTAAACGTGGCCCTCGGCCCGGCCGCTGAAAATGTCTATGCCCTGGTCAATGGATTCAAACTCAAAAGAGGAGGTAGCGTAAATGGGCAGTTGATGCGGTTTGGTGGTGCGCGGGTCTTCCGGATCGTGTACGCACAGAGAGCCGAAGGAGATGTTGTTCGTCATGGTAGTCGGATTTTTTTTGTGTCGCAAAAGAACGAAAAACCCACCAAACCGACCTTTTTTAGTACTATTGCACTACAACACAACAGAAGGCTCTTTCTACACGCCTAAAGGAGCGCCATGAAAACCGATTCAACACTAAAACACATATCGGATCGCCGCATCCGGTTCCACCGCATTATCATGAGGTTAGCAACGGATTTTGTGAATGCGCCGTTGGAAAATCTCGACAAGCACATACAAGATATGTTGCAAACCGTGGGGCAGTTCATCGGCGCTGACCGGGTTTATGTGTTTGATTATGACTTCTCAAGCGGCCTCGGTTTCAATGTTTATGAATGGTGTGCGGAAGGCATTACACCCGAAATTGACAACCTGCAACACATTCCGATGGAGCATTTTTCGTTGTGGTTCAACACTCATTTGGCCGGCGAAATACTGTTCATCCCGCAAGTGCTTGATCTGCCCGTCGGCGACCCGACACGCGATATCCTCGAACCGCAGGAGATTCAATCTTTGGTGACGCTTCCCATCTTCGAACAGGGCCGATGCACCGGATTTATCGGATTTGACGCAGTAAAACAGGCGCGCCACTGGAACGAAGACGAAATAACGCTGCTGCGCGTACTGGCCGAGTTGCTCAGCAATATCCGCGACCGTAAGCGAACCCAGGAAGCGCTGGTGGCCCTCAATGAAAGCCTCGAACAGCGGATTGAGGAAAGAACCGCCGAGCTGCAATTGCTCAACGAGGAACTGGAAGCCTTCTCGTACTCTGTTTCGCACGACCTAAAAGCGCCCCTGCGGCATATTCAGAGCTTTCTAACCGTCATTCGCCGAAAGGTACAACCCGTCATGGATGATGACCTCAACCGCTACATGCAGTTTGTGGAAACTGCCGCAAAAAGCATGAAGGCGACGATTGAAGAATTGCTCCAGTTTTCAAAAATCGGGAAGCAACCCCTGCACAAACGCAGCGCCGATATGGCAGTTATTGTGGAGGAAGTGCTCCGGGAATTAGAGCCGGAACAGGTCGGCCGTGAAATTGAATGGACCATCGAACTGCCCCATGAGGGCATACCCGCCGATCCGGGCATGATGAAAATAATATGGATGAACCTCTTGTCCAATGCTTTGAAATATACCCGTACCCGTGCGCCGGCCCGCATTGCAGCAGGCGCCTGGCAGGAAGAGGGCGATATCGTCTTTTTTGTGCGAGATAACGGGGTCGGGTTTGACATGGCGCACTACGACCGGCTTTTCGCTGCTTTCCAACGGCTGCACTCCGACGAAACATTTGAAGGCAGCGGCATAGGGCTGGCAACGGCCAAAAGAATTGTTCAAAAACACGGAGGCCGAATATGGGCCGAAAGCAAACCGGATGAGGGGGCCGGGTTTTATTTTTCAATGCCTGCTGGAGAGGACCCCGCGATTACAGCCGTGTGAACAGACTTCCCTATCTTGCCTCCCAAAATAGCACCCATGATTATTCTCACCGGAGCGGCGGGCTTCATCGGCAGTTGTATGCTGCGCAAACTCAATGACGAGGGCCGCCGAAACATCCTCCTCGCCGACGATTTCAGCCGGGATGATAAAAACCGCAACCTCCACGGCAAAAGCTACATCGCCGCCGTGCATCGCGACCAATTGCCGGCTTGGATCGAACGCGCGCATCGCGACATCGAAGCGGTATTTCACCTCGGCGCCCGCACCGATACCACCGAACAGGATGTCGCGCTTTTCGATCGGCTTAATCTCAATTATTCCAAAAGCATCTGGAGTCTCTGCGCACAACACGGCATTCCGCTCATTTACGCTTCCAGTGCTGCCACATACGGACTGGGAGAACTCGGCTACCGCGACGACCACGAACTTCCTGCACAACTCCAGCCGCTTAACCCTTACGGCCGTTCCAAAAACGATTTTGACGTGTGGGCGCTCCAACAGGCCGCCGCGCCGCCGTTCTGGGCCGGACTGAAGTTCTTCAATGTATATGGCCCCAACGAGTACCACAAAGGCCGCATGGCATCCGTGATATTTCACACCGCCCGCCAGATAAAAGCCACCGGCGCCATGAAGCTCTTCCGCTCGCACCGCCCCGACTTCGCCGACGGTATGCAAAGCCGCGATTTTATTTATGTGAAAGACGTGGTCAACATCTGCTATTGGCTGCTCGAACATCGCCCTGCCAACGGCCTCTACAATGTGGGCACGGGGCAGGCACGCCCTTTCCTGCATCTGGCCGAAAATACTTTTCGCGCTATGGAGGTAGAACCGAAAATATCCTTCATTGACACGCCTGAAGACATCCGCGACACCTATCAATACTTCACGGAGGCAGACATGGGGAAGCTGCTCGCCGCCGGTTACCCGCTGCCCTTTTACACCCTGGAATCGGGTATTGAAGACTATGTGCAGGGGTATCTGGGCAAGGAAGACATTTGGTAATGCGGGTGCGATTTTCATTAGGTTTTTAACGCCCTTTTTCTCACATTTGCCGATGTAAAGAGTAGCGCTTTTACACCTTATTATTACTATAACCTTAGGAGAGGCTTGGATCATGAGTGATTATTTGAACGAACTGAATGAAGTACAACGCCTTGCCGTCACCACTACGGATGGGCCGGTATTGGTGGTGGCCGGTCCCGGATCCGGCAAAACGAGGGTGCTTACCTACCGCATTGCGCACCTCATTGAGCAGGGCGCGGCGCCCTGGGAAATTTTGGCGCTCACCTTCACCAATAAGGCCGCCCGCGAAATGAAAGAGCGCATTGCCGGCGTCATCGGCGACCGCGCCCGGCAAGTGTGGGCGGGTACCTTTCACTCCATCTTTGCCCGGATACTGCGCGCCGAAGCTGAAAAAATCGGCTACCCCTCCAACTTCACTATTTACGATACAGAAGATACGAAGAGCGTCATCAGCGCCATCATTAAAGAAATGAATCTGGACAAAGAGTCCTATAATGTGAACACGCTGCGCTCGCGCATCTCTTCGGCCAAGAGCAACCTCATCACCCCGAAACTGTATCAGGACAACGAAGAGCTGCGCGAAGAAGACCGCGTCAATCGCCGCCCGCTCACGTATGCCGTGTATGAAAAATACACCGCCCGCTGTAAGCGCTCCGGCGCGATGGACTTCGACGACCTCCTGTACCGCCTGTACGAACTCCTCCAGCGCAATCCCGACGGCGTGGTGGACAAATACCGCAAGCGTTTCCGCTATCTTTTGGTGGATGAATTTCAGGATACCAACCACTTACAATACGCCATCGTGCGCAAATTGGTCAATTACGATCACAGCCCCCGCAATGTGTGCGTAGTGGGCGACGACGCGCAGAGCATCTACGCCTTCCGGGGCGCTACCATCCAAAACATGCTCGACTTTGAAGCGGATTTCAAACCCTTCGGCATCAAAGTGTTCAAATTGGAACAGAACTACCGTTCCACCGAGCACATCGTGCAATCGGCCAACGAGGTGATACAGTTCAACAGCCGGCAGATTCAGAAGAAAATCTGGTCGGATAGGGGAGAGGGGCACCGCGTAAAAATTATCAAAACCCGCACCGACACAGAGGAGGGCAACCGCGTGGTGGATACCGTTTTGGAACAAAAAAACCGCTACCACCTGCGCAACAGCGACATTGCGATTCTGTACCGCACCAATGCGCAGTCGCGCATCTTCGAGGAATACCTGCGCCGGTTCAACGTGCCGTACCGGGTGTTCGGCGGCATGTCGTTTTACCAGCGCAAGGAAGTGAAAGACCTTATCGCCTATCTGCGCCTCGCTGTCAATCCCGGCGATGAAGAAGCCCTGCGCCGCGCCATTAATTACCCCAAACGCGGGATCGGCGATGCCACAATGGATAAGATCAGCGAACTCGCCGGCCAAAGCAACCGCCGTATGTGGGATTGCATCGCCGAAGTGGAAACCGGCCCCCGCGTTCGCACTGCCATCGGCGATTTTGTGACCATGATGCAGGGCTTCCACAGCCGAATTGACAAAGACAACGCCTACGATCTGGCACTCGACATCGCCCGCCGCTCCGGCCTCGTTGATCTGCTTAAAAGCGATACCACCATGGAGGGCATCGGGCGGTTAGACAACGTAAACGGCCTGCTCGACGGCATCAAAACCTTCGTGGAACAACCGCCGCCCGACCCCGAACAGGAAACGCCCGACACCGGCCTGGCCGCCTACCTTCAAAACATTGCCCTGCTCACCGATCAGGACGAAACCGGCGACGAGAAAGACCACGTCACGCTCATGTCGGTACACTCGGCCAAAGGGTTGGAGTTTAAATCCGTGTTTGTGGTGGGCTTGGAAGAAAAACTGTTTCCGTCTTTCATGTCTATGGATTCTCCCGACGGATTGGACGAGGAGCGCCGCCTGTTTTATGTGGCCATTACCCGCGCAGAGCGGTATCTGACCCTGTCGTATTCCGAAAACCGGTATAAGTTCGGCACCATGCGCAGCAACGAGCCGAGCCGCTTCCTGTCGGAAATACCCCGCCGCCATGTGGAAAGCACGGCCGCCCTGCAACCGCGCCGGGAAGATACCGACCCTGCGCCGCAGCCTTCGGGCGTTTCGGGCGTTTTTCCGCTCAAAAAACGCGCTGCTCCTCCGATTATCAATATAGACCCGAAAGACTTCAAGGCCAGTCCGGCCGATGCCATACAGGCGGGCATGAAAGTGTTGCACCTCAAATTCGGGGAAGGCAAGGTATTGGCTGTTGACGGTGGAAAAGAGAACCGCATGGCCACCATCGTGTTCGATGGCGGAGACAGCACCGAGCGCCGTCTGATGTTGAAATTTGCGAAATTGCAGATTTTGTAAGGGAAGGTTAAAGGTTAAAGGGGGCGGACGCTGCAACTCACAACAGACAACTCACAACTCAAAATGACCCGACTCAGCGTAAACATCAACAAAATTGCCCTGATCCGCAATGCGCGGGGAGGGAGTCTGCCGGATTTGGTACAAGTGGCCAAAGACTGCGAAGCCTTCGGCGCGCAGGGCATCACCGTACACCCCCGGCCCGACGAGCGGCACATCCGCTTCTCCGACATTCCACAGCTCAAAGCAGTTGTCACTACGGAGTTCAACATAGAAGGCAACCCGACAGAAGACTTCCTTCGCATGGTGCTGGAGCATCGCCCGCACCAATGCACCTTAGTACCCGATGCGCCTTCGGCCCTCACGTCCGATGCCGGATGGGACACCATCGCGCAGGCCGCTTTCCTGCGCGAGGTGTGCGACCGTTTGCGGGAGGCGGGTATTCGCAGTTCCATATTTATTAATGCGGAAGAAAAGTATGTGGAAGGCGCCAAAGCTGCCGGCGCCGACCGGGTGGAATTGTACACCGGCCCGTACGCCTCCCTTTTTCCTTCCGACCCTGAGGCTGCTGTAGCGCCGCATCGTCGTTGTGCGCGTGTGGCTGCTCAAATCGGCATCGGACTCAATGCCGGGCACGACCTCAATTTGGACAATCTGCGCTTTTATCAGGAGCATACGGAGGGCCTGTTGGAGGTATCCATCGGACATGCGCTGGTATGTGATGCGCTATACTACGGTCTGTCGAATACCATTCAAATGTATTTGCGCGCGTTGAAAGGGTAGGGCGGTATGTGGTCGGCAGTAGGCAGTATGTAGTATGCGGTCGGCGGTATGCAGTAGGCGGTATCACGTTTGCACTGCATACCGCCCTACCGCTCACCGCATACCACCTACCGACCGCTCAGGCAGCTATTTCCAATGTAGTTCGTTATTAACTTTTGTTTAAGACAATGAAAACTGGATGTTAATTCCAATCCCATCGAATCATTTGAGAATCAAGAGAAAAAGTATGGCTGACCGAAGAGAATTGCCGGTGTTACAAAAAAGTTAATGCCGAATTGGGCGAATCTTGGGAAAAGGCATATTTTTGGCATCATTTTTATTTTTTAATCAAAATTCGGATTAGTATGAAAAAACTCTCACTGGTTCTCGGACTGGTGTTGTTCGCGTTGGGCGCTACCTGGGCGCAGCGAACCATCAGTGGCACGGTAACCGATTCAAAAGGGGAAACGCTCATAGGGGCGAGCATCCTCGTGAAAGGTACCGTCACAGGTACGGTCACAGACTTCGATGGGAAATACTCCATCACCGTACCCGCCGGCAGCAACACCCTTGTGGTGAGCTACACCGGCTTCGCTACACGGGAAGTGGCATTAGGCGCTTCCAATACGTTAGACATCACGCTGGAGGATGCTGCGGAGCAGCTCTCTGAGGTGGTGGTCACCAGCTTGGGTATCAAAAAAGACAAGCGTGCCCTCGGCTACGGTGTAACGACCATTACCGAGGAGTTGGTGAGCCGGCGCCCGGAAGCGGACGTAAGCCGTATCCTTCAGGGTAAAATTCCCGGCGTGAACATCACCTCTACGAGCGGTGTGTCGGGTACAGGCACCAACATCATCATCCGGGGCTACTCTTCCATCACCGGAAGCAACCAGCCCCTTTTCGTAGTGGACGGCGTACCGTTCAACTCTGCCACCAACAACCAGGCCAGCTTTGCTGCCGGCGGTGTGACGGCCTCCAGCCGTATGCTCGACCTCGACCCGAACAACATTGAGTCGGTCAGCGTACTCAAGGGCTTGTCGGCTACGGTGCTCTATGGCGACCAGGGCCGCAACGGGGTGATTTTGGTCACTACGAAGAGCGGCGGAACGGCGAAAAAAGGCGCTGAGGTGAGCCTCACCCAGTCGTATTTCCAAAACCGCATTGCGTCGTTGCCGAAATACCAGAACAACTACGGCGGCGGGTTCCAGCAGCTCACACCGGAATCTTGGTTCTTCAGCAACTGGGGCGCTGATTTTGGCGTGGTGACTGAGGTGCCGCACCCGATCGGGTTGTCCAGCTTAGCCAGCATCCGGAATGCTTTTCCCGAGTTTGCTATTGATCCCACACAGCCTTGGGGCCCTGCTACGCAAGCACAGCGGGATAACATCGTACGTTATCCCAACAGAGCGTACGACGACATCGGCACCTCTTTCTTCCGCACCGGTCAGGTACACAACACCTCCTTGCAGATCAGCGGCGGCGCCGGCAACTCGAGCTACAACGTGAGCTTCGGTTATCAGGATGAAGAAGGCTTTACGCCGGGCAACAATCTTCGCAAGATCAACTTCGGCCTGGGACTTAGCACGGCCATCAGCGAGAAACTCTCTGTGCGCTCTTCTTTCGCTTACATCAGCACGGACGTAGCTGCTCCGCCGCTCAACGCAGGTTTTGGTAGCGGTCCTAACGGAGGTATTCCCTCTGTGTTTGCCAACGTATTATACACGCCGCGCAACGTGGATTTGGCCAACATGCCGTATGAGAATCCGGTGGACAGAAGCTCCGTATATTATCGCGGCGGCGACGACATCACCAACCCGATTTGGGTGACGAAATACTACTCCAACACAAGTGTAGTGAATCGTTTTTTCAATTCTACATCGTTGAACTATGATATCAACAAAAACTTCGGTCTGGTATATCGCGTTGGTCTCGACACCTATACGGAAAATCAGGAAGTACTGTTGAACAAAGGCGGCGGCGCAGGCGTCAGCACGGTGGTAAACAGCGGCGTATTTCAAAGTACGACCATTAAAAACACCATTTGGAACCACGATGTCAACCTCAACTACAATGCATCTTTAGGCGAAAAGCTGAACTTGACGGCTTTATTGGGCGGTAACTACCGCGCCGATGACTATGAGCAGTTCGGATTGGCTTCTACCAACCAGTTGACGTTCGGGTTATTCAACCACGCCAACTTCATCAATACCTCTTCCCGGAATCCGTTCTCCGGCGGAAGAATCAACGGTATTGAGCAACAGCGTCGCGCGGGTGTTTATTCGAGCGTGACCTTAGATTACGGCGACTTCTTGTTTGTGAACGTGCTTGCACGCAATGACTGGACATCTACGGTAGAGGCGGACAATCGCCGCATCCTTTATCCGGGCGCCAGTATCTCTTTCATTCCGACCTCTGCTTTCGAAGGAATGGAATCGAATACGCTCCGCTACCTCAAGTTCCGCTTAGGCTACGGTACCTCTGCCGGTTTTCCGAATCCTTACGGAACCCGCAACATTTTGGTTCAAAACCCGCGCGGTTGGGCCGATGCTGCCGGCAACTTGTCTTCTACGCAGACCATTTCCACCACTTTGGGCAACCCGAATCTCAAGCCGGAGTTGCAGCAGGAATTGGAATTCGGTACAGAAGCGGTTATGTTCAACAATCGTTTCCGGTTCGAATTGTCTTTGTATGAGAGAAATACGAAAGACCTTATCACTGCAGCGCCGCTCGACCCGTCTACGGGTTTCACATTTACGAACATCAACATCGGTAGCCTGCGCACGCGCGGCCTGGAACTCAATGCCACCATTACACCGATTAAAACCCGTTCGGGTCTGAATTGGGATATCACTGCCAACTACGGCATGTATCGTTCCATCATTCAGGAACTGACTGCCGGTTTGGAAGAAGTGGTGTTCTCCGGCTTCACGAACTTAGGCAACTTTGCCATTGCCGGCAAACCTTACGGTATCATCAAGGGTATCGGTATTGAGCGCGATGCCAACGGCAACAAGATCGTTCTGCCCAATGGACGTTACAAGGAAAGTTCCGACATCAGAGAGTTGGGCGACCCGAACCCGGCCTTCACCTCTTCGCTCATCAATAGCTTCAGCTTCAAAGGCTTCAATTTGTCTTTCATGTTTGAATACCGTCACAAAGGCGTGATCGTGAGCAACACCGTGAAAGGCGTATTGGCACGTGGTCTGAGCAGAGATACCGACCAGTTGGATCGCGACCAGACGCTCATCCTTCCCGGCGTACAGGAAGACGGTCGTCCGAACGACGTGCAGGTTACGGCCTCCAACTACTTCTTCGATAACTACTTCTTCTCTGACGAAGCGATTACGTTTGACGGTTCAACCTTCCGTTTGCGCGAGGCATCCCTCTCTTACAACTTGCCGACCAAGGTCATAGGCAAAACGCCCTTCAAGGCCGCATCGCTCACGATTACCGGTTCCAACCTGTGGTTCCGCGCTTTGAATATGCCTAAGTTTGTGAACTTCGATACCGACGTATTGAGCACCGGCGTAGGCAACGGTTTGGGTTTCGACTACCTCACCGGCCCGAGTGCCCGGAGGTATGGCGCTACGCTCAACTTAACTTTCTAAATCTTAAAAAACGATTCAATCATGAAGAGAATTCTCATCAATATGTTGCTCATTGCGGGATTGTTTTCCGTAAGCTCGTGCGATTTCGACGAGTTTCTGGACAACCCCAATGAAGTGACCGCAGCCAGTACGAATGTTGATTTTATACTAAATCGCATTCAGGTAGATTTCGTGGCTTTTTACAGAGGCACCAGCAACCGCGGTCAGCGCGTTACCCGCATACTGCATCAAGCTTCCGACACTTATGAAATTTCTCACCAGCCGGTATTTCAAAACGGCACCTGGAGTTCGGCCTATGCCAATATTCTCAACGACATCAAAACGTTGAAGGATTTGGCGGAAAAGGGCAATTTCAGACGGCACCTCGCGATGGCGCAAACCATCGAAGCGTATGTGTGGATGGTGTTGGTGGATAGTTTCGGAGACGTGCCTTTTTCGGAAGCGCTCGACCCGGCCAATTTCAACCCTAAGGTAGATTCCGGCGCCGATGTGTATCGCGCTGCTTTCGATCTATTAGTGGAAGCGAAGAACAATTTCGCGGCTACCTCTTTTATCGGTACACCCAACGATCTTTTCTACGCCAGAAATTACACTAAATGGACGCGCTTAGTCAACACGCTTCAGTTGCGGTACCACCTCAACCGGAGACTGATAGACGAGTCGGGTTCTACAGCTGCCATCAATGCCCTACTCACGGAAAACAACTTCCTGCAAATCGGCGATGATTTCATCTGGCGCTATGGCGTAAGCCTTCAGGACCCGGTGAGTGTAAACCCGCTGTACACCGGGCAGTATCCGGGCGGCGGCGGCGATTACCAATCCGTATTCTTTATGTGGCATCTTACCGAAGCCAAAGGATTTGACGATCCGCGTGCCAAGTACTATTTCTACCGCCAGAGAGCTGCGAACCCTACGAGCGGTTCGGAAGCGCGTTGCGTGGACGAATTCCTGCCTAACCACTATCCGGTTGATATGGTGTGGTGTATGCCGGGCACGCGCGGCTATTGGGGCCGGGATCACCTCGATCCTCAAGGCATTCCGCCGGACGGTCTTGGCAGAACGCTGTACGGCTTATACCCGGCTGGCGCTACCTTCGACAACGATATGCCCACCCCCATGTCGGCTGCCAACCGTGGAAACAACGGCGCCGGTATTGAGCCGATCATGTTGGCCGCTTATGTGGATTTCATGCTGGCGGAAGTACATTTGGAGCTGAGAGATGATGCGGCTGCTGCCAGAACCTCTATGTTGGCCGGCGCCGAGAAGCACATCAACTTCGTGCGTACCTGGTCACTCACTACGGCAGAGGCGCCCAAGATTACAGCTTACCAAAATAATGCTGCGTTTGATGCAAGCCGTGTGCAATACCTCACCAAAGTGGGACAGGATTATGACGCAGCAGCGGCTACTGTGGACAGAATGCGCGTGATTGCCCGCGAATATTGGATTTCTCTGTACGGCAACGGCAACGAAGCCTACAACCTGTACCGCAGAACCGGCCAGCCGGACAACATGCAGCCGGGACAGATTCCGAACTTCGGTCGGTTCCCGCGTACGTTCTTTTATCCTGCCGACCACGTCAACCTCAATTCGAGTGCCGCCCAAAAGGCCAACCATGATGTGACCGTGTTTTGGGATAATAACCCGGCCGGATTTATTGATTAACCTTAAAAATGGAATTTCCAATGAGAAAAATAATCTATAGCTTCGGGGTGATTCTTGCCTTGTCCATTGCGTCCTGTACGGATTTCGTGGACCCGACCATCCCGTACAACAACTTTGATACAGGGGTTTATCTGCGCACGCTTGTTGCGCCGTCCCCCAGCTTCAACTTTTTTGCCTTAGGGGCTTCTGAATTCAAAGTAACGGTAGAAGCCGTTGATATTGAAGACGGAAAATTGGTGCGGGATGTGGAGGTATTCGTGGCGCGGAGAAGAGTCCAGACCGTAACGCCGGAAGTAAAGATCGGTACGATCGCTGCTGCCGACTTCCAACCGCATACATTGACCCTCCCTGATGTGCATCCGCCAAGCGGCAGCAAGTATCCGGCAGCTACCTTTACGATCGGTATTGCGGCAGTGTTGCAGGCTATGGGCATGACAGAAGCAGACATTAACGGCGGCGATTTTTTTGAATTCCGCTTACTGCTCAACACGACCGATGGCCGCACGTTTACCAATACCAACCTTAGCCCTGACATTTCGGGGGGCTTGTACTATCGCTCTCCGTTCTTCTACCGCATTCCGGTGGTGTGCCCGAGTTCGTTGGCAGGCACCTACGATCTCAGCACTGTGGGCTGGTGTGGAAACTCTTACACCGGAAGAGCGAGGATTGTGGTGGACCCGATAGTCAATACATCTTACATCCTTCAGGTTGATCTCGACGGCACCTTCGTGGATGACTTTTCACTGGGTTCCTACCGCGTTTGTTATGGAGCTGCAACAGCTCCTCCCGGCAGCGCCGCCGGTCTTCGCCTGAACGATGCCTGCGGGCAGATTTCTTTCAACACGGCAGGCAGTTCGCCATGGGGCGACCAGTTTTTCCTGGAAGAGGTAACCGTAGCCGGTTCTGTACTCACGCTTAAAGTTCGCTCCAGTTGGGATACCGGCGGTGGCGTATTTGAAGGCGGTACGGCCACGCTTACCCGCACCGACGGCACCAACTGGCCGCCGCTGCGCCTGTAATTGCTGCGATGACGTAAGTCAAGCATTTAGATTAAATACTCAAATGAGAGAGGGCCTGTACATCATGATGTACAGGCCCTCCGTTTTTTTTTACGTGCACGTTTCTAAAGGAGGTTAATTACCCGACATTTTCTCTACCAATGTAAGCAATTGCTGAGAATCTTTGATGTTGTAGTTGCCTTCTTTCATGTATTTATCCAGCACGCTGCTTCTGCGGCGATAGTAATCTTTCAAGTCATTTTTGCTTTTGACGAGGGTAAGTTTCTCGCCGTCGTAGATGTAATTGTCACTGGATTTCAGGAGCCTGTCCGTTGTGTATCCGCCCGTAATGTGCGCCTGAGCATGGGGTTCTTTTACAAAAATATAGTGTTGCACGAGCACTTTTACGGCGCCGTCGCCCAACACCTCCATGAAGCCCTGGAGGGCTTTGTTGTTGTAGGTGAAGAAGTTGGCGGGTACCAATTGTTTTTTCTTACCGCCCTCGCTTAGGGTTACATCTTTGAAAAAATAGTTGGCGATGACCTTTTCCTCGCCCTGAAGCAGTACCTCCAGATTGGAGTTCATCAGGTTGATCTTTACCGCTTCGAATCGAACGGAAGTATCTCTGAACTGTATGTCCATCGGCATCCATTCTTCGTGCATATACTCCGAGCCGACCAGTTTGGGGCCGATGTTTCCCCGTTGGTACGCTTTGCCGTAGTGGTTGAAAAACTGCAACTGAAGTCGCTGTTGGTCATAGGTTTGAGCAGTCAGTAATCCGCTATAGAGGAATACAATGGAGACGACAAGTAAAATCGTTTTTTTCATGCTTGGTTAATTTAGTGAGTATAAAAAGTAAGACATGCCGGTTTCGTTTTCGGTTGGACTCGTTTTAACTAATTACCGAGTGTAACGGTGTAGGAATATCCGCCCGAATCGGGTTTGGGTTTTGCGCCCTCTTCCGGGGGCTTTGCCGGCGCAGCTACATAGTTGTATTGCACTTCGGAAGGAACTTGCGACTGCGGCGCGGCTTTCGGCAGATGAAAATGTATTTTGAGGGTATTGTGAAACAGCACCTTAAGACCCCGCGCAGGCGGTACGTTAAACCGAAGGAGCTTCGCGATGCGAACGGCTTCTTCATCGCAGCCGTGCCCCAAACCGGCAAGCACCTGCACATCAGTTACATTGCCTTTGTAATCAATCTCATATCGAATGGCTACGGTGCCTTCTATGCCGTTCCGGAGAGCTTCTTCCGGATATTGGAGCTGCCGGCTCAAAAATTCCTGCATGGCCTTCGGGCCGCCGGGATAAGCCGGCCGCTGAACGAAATGCTTGTCTTTTTTCTCTTTTCGCATCGGGCAAAGGTAATGTTTTTTGTCCGGTATGCAGTCGGCGGTATGCGGTTGGCGGTGGCAGGAACCCACAACTCACAACGACCAACGACTAAAATTAACCCCTTCCCCCTCTTGACATTGTCCCCATTATGTCTTACCTTGAGCCTTGTAACAGTGAACGCCGCAACCGTACCGAACGCGCATGAAATTGGATGCCTTTCTGCAATATCTTAAATTTGAAAAGCGCTTTTCCCCGCACACGCTCATCGCGTATGAAGGCGATCTCAAACAGTTTCAGGAATTCCTTTCCTCCGTTTTCGACATTCATACACCGCAACAAATCAGCGCTTTGCACGTCCGTTCCTGGATGGTGAATTTGCTCGGAAATGACTGCTCCGCCCGCAGCGTGCATCGCAAGATTTCTTCGCTCAAATCCTGGTTCCGTTTTTTGCGCAAGCGCGGAGAGGTAACCCACAACCCGACTCAACAATTGGTATTGCCCAAAACCGGGAAACGCCTGCCGGTGGTGGTGGAGCAAAAAGAAATGGAAACCCTGCTTGATCGGATGGAGTTTGGAGAAGGCTTTGCAGCAGAGCGCGACAGAATTGCGCTGGAACTGCTCTATCAGGCCGGGCTTCGGCGCGCAGAGTTGGTCGGGCTGAAACTTTCGGATGCCGATCTCGACAATCGGATGCTCCGCGTATTCGGCAAAGGCGCCAAAGAACGGCTCATTCCATTTGGAAAGGCGTTGGAGACCTGCCTCCACAATTATCTGGAGGCGCGCGGCAGCGAATTTCCAAAAGCTGATTCGGAAGCGCTGCTGCTCTCCGATAAAGGTAAAGCAATGTATCCGGAGCAAATTTATCAGCTTGTACATCGTTACTTGTCGGCAGTGACGACCACAGAACAGCGCAGCCCGCATGTATTGCGCCATTCTTTCGCTACCCATTTGTCGAACAACGGCGCCGACCTGAATGCCGTGAAAGCCCTGCTGGGCCACAGCAGCCTTGCCGCTACGCAGGTATATATGCACAATTCCATAGAGCGCCTACGACAGGTTTACCTGCAGGCCCACCCTAAAGCCCTGAAAAATAAACCACAATAGATTTTTTCATCATAAAACTGAGGAATATGAGAGTGTACACCGAATCAGTTGCCTTTAAGGCCGACCAGAAACTGCTGGAATACGTTGAGCGCAAGCTGGCCAAAATGGATCAGTTTTTCGACCGCATTATTGACGCCCATGTGGTGCTAAAGTTAGAGAATGCAGGGCAAGTGCGCGATAAAGTTGTCGAGGTGAGGATCAATGTACCCGGAGACATACTAATCGCTAAAGAAAGTCGAAAAACATTTGAGGCCTCGGTGGCTTCCGCAGTGGAAGCCTTGCGCCGCCAACTGATACGCTATAAAGAATTGGCGGATTGATACGAATGCTATCTAAAGCGCAAAAAAAGAGCCATCCCGGATTCGCGTTCGGGATGGCTCTTTGCATTGGCCGTTGCCACAAGTCATTACATCGTGTAAGGCATTTTTCGGCTCGCCTGCCGCATGAGGCCGTCCACTACCTGAGCCGGCGTACTGAAAGTGCCGCCGGAAAGTTTGTGGTTGAAATTCCAGATCATCTTGTTCGTGGATTTGTCGTGAATGGAAATCGTTCCGGTGACTTCATTGGTGGAGCCCCAGACACCGAAAATCAACCCCACGGCAATGGCGCCTCCTTCCGACATGGGTTTTGTGAGCGAGTAGTTGGACGTGACCAAGCCGTCAACGCCGAGTGCTTCACACATTTCAGCAGGCGAGAGCGGATTGCCGTCGTAGTGTCCGGCTCTTTGCAATTTGGCGTTGGTCGTTTCGATGTCCAGCACCTCCACGTTCATTTTGTTTTGCATTTTGCGGCGGAGAAACCACGCGTGCATCTCCTTTTGGAAGTTGACAGATTCCGTTTTTTGTTGTTCCTTAATGGCTTCTGCGTCCACCTTTTTTTGCGCCGCTATTGACACCGAAGGCGGTGCAATGGCGATGAGACGGTGACTGCCCGCCCTTGATGCGGCATCCGGGCTGTTGTAGATTTTAGCACAACCGCTGAACAACAGGGTTACGACTCCGGCGAGGAAAAAGAATTGATTTTTCATTGCGTTTCGGGTTAATTGTTAGGAAATTTAAAATAAAATCAGTGGTGATTCATTCCGCAGAATCTCTGCAAGAACGCGAATTAAAAATTTATCTTACGTTCAATTTTTTGGATTGACCGCATTAAACATTTCTTTAACTATTCCACTACATAATAGAATCGCTCTTCGCCCATTTGTACCACTTGGTGATTGCGCATACGCACCCAGCGGTAGGCAAATGCCTCGCCTTGCGACGCCTCTATTTCGGCAGTCCACCAAGGGTAGGCATCGGCATCGGCGGGTACGGCATATTGCAGGCGCCAGGCGCCGAGCGCTTCGTTGCTGCCGGCAAGGAATACGGTTTCTCCAAACTCCGTATGCACGTGTACGCGCAGGCTGATTTTTCGCGGGGCGGCAGTTTGAGCTTGCTTTGCCGGTTGGAGCCAATATACGCCGTAGGGCGGCACAATGAGTTCGTTGTCGGTAAAGCGCAGAACGGTTTTGCTCAGCACGTCTTCGTATGCGTCGGCCCTCCACTCCGGCGGGAGCAGGCTGATGGCGCCCGCCTGTATCTTGCGGCTAAAGTTGGCGACGAGGAGCAGGCGTTCGCCCGTATAGCTTCGCTCGCAAAAAAACAGGGAGTCATTATCGGGCAATAAAATCCGGTCGGACGAACGGCCGTGGAGTGCTTTTTGCCCGGCGCGTATTTTTGCAAGCTGCGCATGCATGTCAAAAAGCTGCTGCTCCACCGAGCCTTTCCGGTTGCGCAACGATGCTTTGTGCCAATTCATAGGCGGGCGATGCACCCAGCGGTTATCGCCGGCGCGCTCGGGGTCGGCGAGGTAGGAGAAATTGTTGAGTTGGCCGGTTTCGTCGCCGGAGTATATGAGCGGAATGCCGCGCATGAAAAAGATGATGCCGTTGAGCAGGCGAAGACGGCGAATGGCCGCCTGAATTTGTTCCGGCTCCGCCTCCACCTGCGCTTTTTGCAGACCGGTCAGCGCGGCTGCCGTCCCGGATACGCGCGCCTCGCCGGTATTTCTGTCTCTTTGAAAAACATACCCTTCCGCATAGCTGCCGGGAATAGCGCCGGTATAAAAATCAGTGCAAAAATGGCGCGTGCCGCGTCCGTCTTGTTGAACAGCAGCAGCATTTTCGTCAGATATCCCCCATCCGATATCGTCGTGGCAGCGGATGTAGTTGAGCCAGGTAGCCTCCTGCGGAATGGCGGGTAAATGCAAAAGAGTGGTGCGGAGCAGATGGGTATTTTCGGAGGCCAAAGCATGCCAAAGGTGGTTCATTAGCGTAGCGTTATAGCCTATTTCACACACTTTACCTTCCAAGCCTCCGGCGCCGAGGTATTTGATAACATCGTCGGGCGCCACAATAGCCTCCGATTTGAACAACACGCCCGGCGCCGCCATGCGCATCAAGGCGCGGTAGGCGGCTAAAAGGTGTATCGCTTCCGGTTGGTTTTGGCAATTGGTACCCATTTTTTTCCAAAGAAAGGGGACTGCATCCAAACGCAGCACGTCCACGCCGCAATTGGCCAGAAACAGCATCTCGCCAAGCATAGCGGCAAAGACCTGCGGATTGCGATAGTTTAAATCCCATTGAAAGTCGTAGAAAGTTGTCCAGGCCCATTTTTCGATTTCCGGCAGGAAGGTAAAATTGCCGGGTGCAAAGTCGGGGAATACTTCCGGGAGGTTGCGCTCATACGAATCGGGCAGGCTGCGGTCGTCGAAAAGGAGGTAAAATTGCTGATACCGGGGGTCGCCGTTGAGGGCAGCTTGCGCCCAGGCGTGCTCGCGGGCGGTGTGGTTCATCACCAAATCTACCACCAACGCGATATCCTGTTCTTGCAAAAGCCGGGTCAGCCGCCGAAGGTCTTCCAGCGTTCCGATGCGGGGGTCCACGTCGCGATAGTCTGCCACGGCATAGCCGCCGTCGTTGGGGCCTTGTCGGGGCCGGAGCAAAGGCATAAGATGAAGGTAGGTGATGCCCAACTCCTTGAAATATGGAATGTGTTGGATAAGGCTGTTCAGGTCGCCGCTGAAAAGATGCACATACAACATCATGCCGATATGCCGGGGCTTTTGAAACCAATCGGGTTGTCGGGCGCGTTGCGCGTCGCTCTGTTTCAGATGGTCGCTGCGATCCTCGTGGGCCTGGGTAAGTATGCCGAGCAGTTGTTGAATCTCGCTTTCTCCGGCTTCCGGGTACAGCAAACGGTAGCTGTGCCAAAAGTCGGGCCACAACTGCTTCACTCGTTTTTTCAGAGCGGCAGGAAGGGCATTGATGATAGGATTCATACCGCTAAGGCATATTCATCATCCATTCATAGAGGCCAGAAACTCATCATTGCCGGAGGTATGCGTCATGTGTTTGAGCAGGAACTCCATGGCTTCGTCGGGTTTCATGTCGGCGAGGTGGTTGCGCAGAATGAACATGCGTTGGAGCGTATCCCGGTCCAAGAGCAGGTCATCGCGGCGGGTACTCGATTTGGTGAGGTCAATGGCCGGGTAGAGGCGCTTGTTGGCCAAAGAGCGATCAAGTTGTAATTCCATGTTGCCGGTGCCTTTGAATTCCTCAAAGATGACGCCGTCCATTTTGGAGCCGGTATCAATGAGCGCAGTAGCCAGGATGGTAAGTGAGCCGCCGCCTTCGATTTTGCGGGCAGCACCGAAGAACTTCTTGGGCTTTTGCAGCGCGTTGGCTTCCACACCGCCGGAGAGTACTTTGCCGCTGGCAGGCGCTACGGTGTTGTAAGCGCGGGCAAGGCGAGTGATGGAATCGAGCAAAATGACGACATCATGGCCGCACTCTACCAATCGCTTGGCTTTTTCGAGTACCACGCCGGCCACGCGAACGTGGTTGTCGGCCGGTTCGTCAAAAGTAGAAGCGACTACTTCGGCATTTACACTGCGTTTCATGTCAGTCACTTCCTCCGGGCGTTCGTCCACCAACAATACGATGAGGAAACACTCCGGGTGGTTTTTGGCAATGGCGTTGGCTACGTCCTTGAGCAGGAAGGTTTTACCGGTTTTGGGTTGAGCCACGATGAGGCCGCGCTGTCCTTTTCCAATGGGCGTGAAGAGGTCAATCATGCGATTGCCGAAATCCTTGCCGGTATTGGAAACGGTCAGTTTGAATTTTTCGTTGGGGAACAGCGGTGTCAGGTAGTCGAATGGAACCCGTTCGCGAACGTCCACCGGGTCGAGGCCGTTGATTTTAGACACCCGCAGCAAGGCAAAGTACTTTTCGCCTTCTTTCGGCGGGCGAATGGCGCCGCGCACAGTATCGCCGGTGCGCAAGCCGAAGAGCTTGATTTGCGAAGGCGATACATAAATATCGTCGGGAGAAGTGAGGTAGTTATAGTCGGAAGAGCGAAGGAATCCGTAGCCGTCGGGCATCATTTCCAAAACACCTTGCCCTTCGACGATTCCATCGAGTTCGATGTCAAATTTAGGGCCCGCAGGCGCTTCCGGTTTTTGAGGTTCTGCAGGGGGCGCCTGGTGCTGTTGCTGCACAGGCGGAGAAGCCGGTTGTTTTGCCTGTGCGAAAGTGCCGGGCCGGCGGAAAGTTGTGATTTCGGGCTCCTGTTCCTCCTCCTCCGGTTCGGGATCGGGTTGGTGAAATTTCGGCATTTCGTGTTTGGACTGCCGGTTGGGGCTGGGTTGATTGCGTTCCGGAGTGCGTTCTATCACTTTGCGCGCACGGCGTTTGCGATTATCCTCCTGCTCCTGGCTATCAAACGGGTCGGAGAGTTTCTCTTCCAACTCGCGGGTATAACTCCGGCTTTTGCGCGGAAAATCATCATCGCCGCCGGGCAAAACAGCCGGAATATGGGTAGGGATTACAAAATCCTCTTCTTCTTCCTCTACGAGGGAGGGCGCGGCAACGGTTTTACCTCCTTTTCCGGGTTTATCAGGAGCCAAAGCCTGTTGGTCCAATATCTGAAAAATAAGGTCTTGTTTGTTCAGCTTGCGGTAGCCTTTAATGCCGAGTTTGTCGGCAATGTCCCGTAATTCGGGAACAAGCATGTCGCTCAATTGCGAAATTTCTAACATGTTATGGTAGTGATTAAAATTCTCAAAAGGTGGAATTTGAACGCCTTTTGTACAAGGCTTTTCTCTCCTGCTGCGATATAAGGAGAAGGGATACAGCAAAAATATTACATGAAAAAAGGTGAATACTAAAGCGCGGAGGTACCGAATTGGCGATCATTGGTCGCTTGCGCTGTGCAAAGGTAACTACTTTTCCAACCAAGTAGTATCTTTGCCCGTCAAAAATAACAAAACTTTTAAAAAAACTCACCGGGCTTTTCCGGCGGGACAACAACCTTCAATATGCTGCAACTAAATTTCATAAGAGAAAACAAAGAAAAGGTGCTGGAGGGTTTACGAAAACGCAATTTTTCTGAGGAGCAACTCGGCATCATAGAGCAAATATTGCAAAAAGATGACACCCGCAGAACCACACAGGCTGAGTTGGACGCGCTGCTCGGAGAGCGCAATGCCCTGTCGAAGGAAATAGGCGACCTGATGAAGCAGGGTAAAAAAGAAGACGCCGAGGCCATTAAAGCAAAGGTGGCTGCGGCCAAAGAAAAGGCCGAAACATTGGACAAACTCCTGACCGATACCAAGTCGCAATTGGACGAACTACTTTATCAGGTACCCAATATTCCGCATCATTCCGTACCTGTCGGAAAGACACCCGACGACAACGAGGTATTTAAGGCGTGGCCTCATCCGCTGCCCGTTTTGCCCGCCGACGCGCTCCCACACTGGGAATTGGCAAAAAAATACAACGTTTTCGACCTCGAACTGGGCGTGAAGCTCACCGGGGCGGGATTCCCGGTGTATCGCGGTAAAGGCGCCCGGCTCGAACGCGCCCTCATCAATTTCTTTTTGGATCGGGCCGCTGCTGCCGGCTACGAAGAGATCATGCCGCCCCTCATGGTGAACGCAGACGCCGCTCGCGCCACCGGCCAATTGCCCGATAAAGAAGCGCAGATGTACTATGTGGAGCGCGACGATTTGTACCTCATTCCCACTGCCGAAGTGCCGGTTACCAATATCTACCGGGATGTCATCCTCAACGAAAGCGATCTGCCTGTGCGCATGACCGCTTATACGCCCTGCTTCCGGAGAGAGGCCGGTTCGTACGGCGCGCATGTGCGGGGCCTCAACCGGGTACATCAGTTTGACAAGGTAGAAATCGTTCGTTTGGAACACCCCGATCGTTCTTACGAGGCGCTGAATGAAATGCTCACGCATGTGTCGGGGTTACTCGATGATTTGGAGTTGCCGTACCGCATTCTTCGCTTGTGCGGGGGCGATATGGGGTTCACCTCGGCGCTCACGTTCGACTTTGAAGTGTATTCGGCCGCGCAGCAACGTTGGCTGGAGGTGAGTTCTGTTTCCAACTTCGAGACGTTCCAGAGCAATCGTATGTTGTTGCGTTTTCGCGACGGGAGCAAGCAGAACCGGTTGGTGCATACGCTTAACGGCAGCGCGCTGGCGTTGGCCCGCATCGTGGCTGCGTTGTTGGAAAACAACCAAACGGAAAAGGGAATTGTTATTCCGCAGGTACTTCAGCCCTATACGGGGTTTGAAAAGATTGATTGATTTTTAATTACAAAACACAAACACAAATATGGTTTTCGATCCAGGTTACATGAGTTACATGATTATCGCCGGCGTGTTATCGCTGGTGGGGTTTCTTGTACAGAACCAGTTGAAGAGTAAGTTCAAAAAGTATGGCCAGATACCGCTGCGTTCCGGCATGAGCGGCGCCGAAGTGGCGGAAGCCATGCTGCGGCACTACGGCATCCGCGATGTAAAAGTGGTGGCCGGCCAGGGGTACCTTACCGATCATTACAATCCGTTGACCAAAACGGTGAGCCTGAGCGAGCCGGTGTATCACGAGCGCAGCATAGCGGCGGCGGCAGTGGCAGCCCACGAGTGCGGTCATGCCGTGCAACACGACCAAGCCTACTCTATGCTCACCCTTCGTTCTGCATTGGTACCGGCAGTTCAGATATCGGCTTCTTTGCAGCAGTTTATCCTCATTGCAGCATTCCTCACCGTCAATACCTTTCCGCAAGTCATGCTGGTGGCCATCATCGTTTTTGCGATTACCACGCTGTTCAGCCTCATTACGCTTCCGGTGGAGTTTGATGCCAGCCGTCGGGCATTGGCATGGTTAGACAATACCGGCGTGGCAAAAGGCGCGGAATACGACGGCGCCAAAGACGCGCTCAAATGGGCCGCCATGACCTATGTTTCCGCAGCGCTTTCGGCCTTAGTGATGCTGGCATACTTAGTATTGCGGTATATGGGCGCACGGCGTTGAGTACGTTTCCCGCACGCACGCGTTGGTTGAGCGGAGTCGAAACCAACGCGTGCGTGCGGGACTACTTGCCGGTTATTTCCAAAAAAATCTATATTTGCCCACTGAAAAAAGTCATGTTATGCACGAGGAAGTCAATCAATATGTACAAGATGCCGATCAAGCAATGGATCGTGCCATTGAACACCTTTCGCACGAATTGATAAAAGTGCGCACCGGCAAGGCATCCCCGGCGATGTTGGAGGGCCTGTTGGTTCCGTATTACGGATCGCCTACGCCGCTCAGTCAGGTAGCCAACCTTTCTACCGGCGATTCGCGCACCATTCTTATCCAACCCTGGGAAAAAAACATGCTCGCCCCCATATCGAGGGCCATCATGGAGGCCAACCTCGGTTTCAATCCGCAAGATGACGGACAGGTCGTTCGCATCAGCGTGCCGCCGCTCACCGAAGAGCGCCGCCGCGACTTGGTAAAGCTGGCCAAGCAACTGGGCGAAGATGCCAAGGTAGGGGTGCGCAGCGCCCGGCGCGAAGCGCTGGAGCACATCAAAAAAGCAATGAAAGCCGGCTTTCCTGAAGATTCCGGCCACGATTTGGAAAAGGTGGTACAAACGCTCACCGATAAACATATCCAACGAATAGACCACCTCTTAGAAGGAAAGGAGAAGGAAATTCTCACGGTGTAAAAGTACCCCTGAGCAGGTTGAGCGGGTCTTTCCCTCCGCGCTCACCGCGCCACCACCACCTTGCCCTGCCCCAGCCGCTCCGATTCCGACCGCAGCTCCCAGAAGTACATGGCGGCAGGTAGCTCGCTGACATCAATAGTGATGTCGAACGGAAATCCGTCCCACCGAATGTGCCGCAAGGGCCGCCCAATGGCATCGTATAAGCGAAACTGAAGTGCCTGTCCGCTCCAACGTTGCGGTATTACTACCTGCAACGCATGGCTCGCCGGATTGGGATACACTTTTACAGTGGCTCCCGGAATGGGTGGGTTGAGCTGTATGCCGAGGGTGTCGCAGGGGCTGCCGGGTAATTCGTACAGGCGATAATTAGGCTGGTTGGGCATCATCCAGCCGCGGCGGGCGGGTAGGGTAAGACCGATTTCCTCAAAGGCACATGCCTTGCCGCGCTTGTTAGGTTCGTTTATAACATGTAAGAAATTTATAGTAGCCGAGGAACTCATATATATCTTGCCATCGGGCGCCAACTGCTGCTGGAAGAAAGAATAGTGTCTGGCAGAAGCTATCTCTATCCGCGATGGAGGAATACCCGGTGCTGCAAGATCAAATTGAAACAATTTCGTACTCCATGAAAGATACAGGAACCGGGAAGAAGGACTGAACCCCACCCCGGTCGGGCCGAAGTCATTGAGTGGCAGGTCTTCGCGCAGCATATATATAGGATTGGAGAAAGCGCCGCTGCACCGATCGAAGTCCAGCAGTTGTAGGCCGTTGTAAAAATTGGCCATTGCATACTTGGTTCCGTCGGGTGAAAAAGCGACCTGACCGCCCCAATTGACGCCTGTCCAACCCCGTCCAATTTCCTGTACGATGGGGCCGTGAAGCCCGTCGGGAGCAAAACGCCAAACATAGAACTCATTGCTGACCCAATGCGGAAGCACGATCCACCAGTCGCGCCCGTTGGCATGGCGCACAGCGCTGAGGTGTTCCAGAAAAAAGCCCTGATGAATGAAGCGGTTCTTCTCTGTTACAGCACCCAGTCCCTCCTGTGCAGAGGCATTAATGGTTGTGAGCAAAAGATCGTAGCCGATGTGATACAACGGAAGGGTGTCGTATTTACGCAAGTGAAAAAGAAAGTAGTCGTCGGGGTGTTCGGCAAATGCAGGAAGCGCCAGAAGTCCTTGCATAAGGCGGTAATCGTGTTCCGCACATGAGTTATATGCACGCGTGCCCACGTTGATCTCCTCGCCGTTGTACATTACTTCGTGGTTGCGATTAATAATTTTGCATCCGTTGGTGTAATACAACACCTGCCCGTCTTTATCACAGATATGTGTATAAGCGTTTAGAAATATTGGAATATTGAAGTATGATGTACTTAAAGGGGGAGTGTGGAAATCGAATAATATGCCGCCCTGAAGACTGGCAGGGTTGCCACTATTGCTCCTGTATCCATTAATCCATATATAGTCAAATTTATCTTGCGCGCCGGCGGTAGTCAACCATAATAGAAGGAAGATGAAGAGAAGGTATTTATGTTCGTTCATGATTAAACAGTATAATCGGTGTAACGAACTTGGCCGTTACGTTATACCGAAATTAGTTACGACAAATTTATGTTACTGAATGATTACCAGAGTGGAGAATACCGCTCCTGCTTCAGGTTGAAATACACAAAAATATATGCCGGGTTGCCATTCCTGCACGGCGATATTCAATGTGTCAAGGTCTTCATCGGCTCGCTGTACCCGGCTGTACATCTGCCGCCCCCATAGGTCGAGCAGGGTGATGCGGCCGGCAATACCGGTAGGAAGCTGTACCTGTAGGCTGCTTGCGGCAGGATTGGGCCAAACCCTCCACTCAGAAGCAGGTGAAGCCGCCGCCGGGGTAATTATTTCTGATGGCGACATTGCGGGGGAATGTCCTTCTTCCATCCACAGGGCGAGCAGCACAGGATCATTCACAAATCCGCGTGCTGCATACACGGCATCTCCTGATTCATTAGGGACTTGCCATGCAATAGCGGTAATCAACTCGATACCGGGCGGCTCTTCCCAGTACATGGCCCTGCGGATGGTGTAGTCTGTAATTGCTTTTCGATTGATTTCCCAAACCTCACTTACCGAAACAGCCGCATTAATAGATTGTGCCTGCTGCAACAGAGGCAAACGGACAGCGCGTAAGGCTTCTTTTATTTGAAGCTCCTGCAAACGCAGGCTTTCCAACGCTTCGAGTAGGGGCGCTTTAGCTGCTGCAAGCGCTTGGTTGACGGTCGTATCCTGCTCCAACAGAGACAGAGCATCTTCCCATGCAAAGATGCTGTCGGTCAATCCTAAACGGTCCTGATTCAAAATCGAAAGAATCTGCCGGATACTATCGGGAATTTGTAAGGCAAAAGCCGACATCGCGGCCGCCTGTGCCAATTGCCCTGCACTGTTAGCTGCTTCTGTCGTATAAAACAAATGGGCTGCCGAACCGATGGGCATGGCTTCGGGATGTAGCGCCAATTTTAGTACCAATTGCCGTTTCAACTCCCAATACGGCACTGGTGGCAAGGTCAAACTTCCCCCAAGCAGGCGCTGCTCTATGGATGTTATTTTTTCAGCAGGTCTTAAAGCGGTACACCAGTTGGTTTCTCCTTCGTTATCAACATCAAACCATCCATTCACCGGATTACGCGGCACAGGCATCAGGGTGGGCGTATTGTTCTCTACAAAAAACAGCGAATTACTGACGGGAGCCTCACACTGGACCGCCCACGCTGCATATCCCCAGGCGGGGGCCGTCCATACATTATGTCGGCGTATCTGCTCTCCTATGCCGGCGGTAGTGTACTGTCCTTCTATCTGCAAGC
This sequence comes from Saprospiraceae bacterium, assembly GCA_019638385.1. Taxonomy (GTDB): domain Bacteria; phylum Bacteroidota; class Bacteroidia; order Chitinophagales; family Saprospiraceae; genus UBA2329. The sequence continues at coordinate 236,860 of JAHBTW010000004.1, forward strand.
CGATAGAATGCTCGCCGATGGTGTTTTCTGATAATTCGCTGTCGGCATTATCGGCAATAAAATGGAAACCATGATAGGTGTGGTTTACAGCGTTCTTGCACAATTGAGTGTGAGGACTATTGCTTACATGAATGGCGCAGCGGGTTATGTGCGATAAACCGGAAGTGCCTGTTACGGTATTGAACGACACATTATTTCCTCCGGCTACCGCTCCAACCAAAGCGATGCCCCACCAATTTTCAAGCGGATCGGCAGGAGGAGCGGCACCGTTAAAATGAATAATGTTTTCACCTACATAATAGTTTGTAGCGTGTTCTCCCTCCACGATGATGCCGATAGCCGATTTTAGCGCCCCATTCACAGTGAGATTATTTTTTGATATCGCACCGGGATGTGCCCCAAAAACATTTTGAGGCGTCAGCGCCCGGATACCGAAAACAAGATGATCCGTTTCAGTGATTGTGATTTTATTTGATGATATGGTATATGTAGGTCCACCCACAGGAGCCTCTACATGAATTCCCGCCACGCAGCCGTTTTCCAAAAATAACCGGTTGTCGAACAGTAGAATTTGCTCCCCGGCAATATTGCCCTCTGAAAATATCCCCATCCTGTTAAATTCTCGAAAAAAACAATGCTCTACCGTCAGATTGACACCTTGGGTATAAATACCGAAGTCTCCACAATTTCTGAATAAAGTAGCCGTCAATCGCTCTCCGGTTACGGTCAGGCTGCCTCCGCTTGCATATATACCATACGAGTCGTTGGTATTGCCTGCTTGATCTGCCATTTCCAGAAATAAACAATTGCGTACGCCGACAATCGCATTCTTGGTCGTAATCCCGCGCTTCATAAGCGTAAAGGTATTGGTGAAGTTTTCACTACCAAGCGTAATGGAACAATTGGCTGCATCTATACCCGCATACGACACAGCACCGGGATCCGGTTGCCCCGTGTAGGGTGCATTTAATGGAGCTGTGCAGGTAAATGTATTATTTTCAAATGCAATGACGTTCACTGCATTTGGAAGTAAGGGCTGGCTCGGGTCAATAAATATACCCTTGTGATTGCGATTGAAAGTATTTCCTGCCAAACTAAGTTCGGCAGCGCCTCGCACATGTACGGCATATTCAGCGTCTTCAACGCGGCAATCGAGAAAAAAAAGTTTAGCTGAACCAAGCAATACGATTCCTTTCCACATTTGTTCACACGCGAAGAAATCAGACTGTAAGCCGCTCAATTGACGGTTCGTCCATACTACGATCCGTCCCTGGGGCGCTATCCGAACCCTACAGTCCCAGAAGAAAAAAGAGGAAGCATCTACTATTAAGGTGCCGTTGATCTGTATGTTTTGGCCTATATACCCCGGCATACCCAAATTGGAAACTAAGGTATTACTTGACGCATCCACGCCGATTATCACATCGGGTACAAAGTCGGTATTGATTTCGCAGAGCGTATCTTCATCTGCAAGCGCAGGCATTGCCGGGCGAAAATGCCAGGCGGAGAGGAGCGTGGCGGCAGTCATCATGGCTAAGAGGAGTTTAAAGGTTCGGGTTACCCCCCCCCATTTGCAACAGGGTGTTTGCGTGTTTTAAATGTGGCGTGAGCTTTCAGCTTCATGCTAAGAAGGTTTTAAATGAGAGTAAAAATTTTTGTCAGGTGCAAATAACGTGGAATAAATCGGAAGATACAAAGGGGGATTTAAAAATTAACATTGGCGGTGCTTTGCCAAACTACCTGACAGAGCACTCCGTTTCGGATAGAAGTATATGGCTGAAGACAAGATTTGAACCTCCACGCCGCAGGCGTGGCCCCCAGCCGTGTACGCTACCGTGCCGGATGATCGTCGAGGAATCGTTGGGCGCCGCGTTTTTTAATTTTTTGTTCCAGTGTTCGGGCTTCTTCTTTAGACATAGGGTTGCTGTGCCAAACGGCCTGCCATGGCGTACCGTTTCGGGTGGAAGTGTTCAGCCCAAGGTTGTGGAAATGGAGTCGTTTTTCAGGATCGGAGGACATCCCGATGTAGAAGCGGCCATGTTTTTGGCTTTGAATGATATAGACCTGGAAGGTTTCGGTCATAAAAAGGAAGGCCGCATCTTTTGGATGCGGCCTGTGATGGTTGTCGGGGCGACAGGATTTGAACCTGCGACCACACGCCCCCCAGACGTGTACTCTACCAAGCTGAGCTACGCCCCGATTAGAAAAAATGTGGGTACTCTACCAACCACGCCGATGGCGTGGTACGCCCCGATTAGAAAAAATGTGGGTACTCTACCAACCACGCCGATGGCGTGGTACGCCCCGATTAGAAAAAAGTGCGGGAACAAGCCCCGAATGTTATTTCGCGCGCCCTGAAAGGGTGGGTAATACAGGACTCGAACCTGTGACCTCTGCTCTGTCAAAGCAGCGCTCTAAACCACCTGAGCTAATTACCCTCGTTCTTTACGGGCGGGTTTTTCTATGCCGATTTGAGCTTTTCTTTTAAAGCGGCTGCAAAAATAGACTCTTTCACGGATTCTCACAACATGCGACGGAATATTTTATATCGGCTTTTCTCGTCGCCGGAAGGCATCGGTTGATCCGCGTTGAGCGGTGGGCCGTCGGAAATCCAGTTTTTTGTGCAACATATTATGAGGAGGGGTAGTTAGGTGAGTGGAGTTTTTTCATACTAATTTAATTTTGAGGTCGTGATTATGTCGCGACCTTTTTAGTTTTTTTCAAGCGGCTTGAGATGCGCTAATCATTTCTTGAGATAAACCGCCGGAAACTGCTCTTCATGTTCTCGAAATCTGTGTGGAACTGCTGAATTTGAACCCGGAGGGCCTCATGCTCCTTTATACTTTCTTGGTTGTCAATGAGCGGATCATCGGCGAGCTGTTTTTCGTGTAATGCGATCTGCCTTCGAAAGCCTTCTATGTGTTCCAATTTTCGATTTAGAATGCGCCTGTACTCATCCACATGTTCGATGATGGAAAGCTGATCTGCGTGCTGATTGAGCACATGCGCCAGTTCAGTTTCAAAAACTTTGATCTCGTATTGGAAAAAATCCAATTGGCCGGTCCAGTCTGAATAATCAGCATGGAGGGGAATAATGTCTTGCATATCAGGAGCCATAAGCGGAAGTATTTGCGGAAGCAAAATACGCCTTTCGCTATGGGCGGAGCATGACTTTTGTCATTCGGGTTTTTGAAGATTATCAGAAGAAGGCAAATTGCGATGGATGACATTCCGATACGGGAAGGGAATTTCAATACCCTCAGCATCATAGCGCTTTTTGACAGATTCCAGCAGGTCGCAGCCTATGACGAACGCCTCGGCCTGATTGTTGGCCCACACCCATGCGCGCAGGGTTACGGCGTATTCGCCGAGGGCAATGACTCTTACTACCACATCGTCCGCTCCTTTTTTTATATCTTCAGGCTTTCTCATATCAACATGGAGAGGGTGGCGTTCTGCTTCCTCGCGCAAGATGGCTTTGGCTTTGTCAATATCGGCGCCGTAACCAATGGATATTTCTACCCATTTACAGATGTTGTCGTCGCTGAAGTCAGAATTAACAATAACCTCTTGATTCATCACGGAGTTGGGAATGATGATGCGCCGGTTTTCAAAATCGCGAATGACCGTGTGCCGCAACGTGATGTCTTCCACTACGCCGGATAAATTGTCGCGCACGCGCAAGCGGTCGTTTACCCGAAAGGGTTTGAACATAATGATAAAAACACCGCTGATGAGATTGCTGAGCGCATTTTGAGAAGCAAAACCTATGGCTACTGCCAGAATACCCGCGCCCGCCAGCATCGAAGTGGCCACGGTACGAAGCGGCGGCATCATAAATACAGCCATGCTGAACCCCACAATGTAGAGTACCGCCGTGATGAAGTGCCGGAGAAACTGATAATTGGTAGGGTCGTTTCGCATGATCAGGGAAGACCTGCGGATAAAACTGCTGAAAACCCGGTTGAATAAAAAGGTGACAATGAATGTACCCGCCACAATGGTCAGGAACACTACAAGGTTTTGAAGGTCTATGCCTTTAAAGAGTTCTTTCTCCATGCTTTTTTTTATTCATCCAACAGCGGCCCCGGCATTTCTGTTTCGGTAGCCGTACTCCGGGACTAACCGGATACGCCGTTATTTTTTTGTACTCAAAATAAAAGCAGCCGTTGAAAAATCTAAAGCCCTGCGCTGATAAGGAAGGTAGCTGCAAAGGCCACGATGGCATACAATTCCGGGAACACGGCGAGGATCATGGTGCGGGCAAAAACATTGTACCCCGCGCCGATACCGGCAATGCCGTTGGCGCACACCTTGCCCTGCTGAATGGCGGAGATGAGGCCCACTAAACCCAATGCAAAACCTGCCGCCAGAATAGCCATTCCCTGAAGAATAGTTATGTCGGGGCCGATGACGCCGGAGCTATTGATGATAAAAAATCCGCCGAAGCCGTACAATCCCTGCGTGCCGGGTAAGGCGCTCAGAATCATGTAGCTGCCGAAAGCGCCTTCGTTTTTCTTGAGCGCTCCGATGGTGGCGTTGCCACCGATAGAGACGCCGAGGGCGCTGCCCACTCCTGCAAGTCCCAACATCAAACCCAAACCGACGTAAGCCAGAATAATTGCTGTTCCCATGATGAATTAAACGTTTTGAATGTTTTTGTTTTGTTGTTTTTTTCTCGAAGCAAAAGGCTCGTAGGCTTTTCCGCCACCCTCAAAACCGGCATTTTTGTAGAACTCTACAAAGGTAAGTCGCATGGGGTGAACGAAAGAGCCGAGCGATGAAATAAGCAAATTGGCGCCGTGTCCCACAATCAGGAAAAGCACAAATAGTATAGGCCCCAGTACCGGCATGATGCCCTTCATCTGCAGGGCAATGTCGTTGATCACAAAGCCGAGGATAGCACTGGAAATGCCGAGGGCAAACAAGCGAACGTAACTGAGTAAATCCCCGAAGAACCCGGTGATGCCGTACAAGTCCCACAAGCCTTTACCCACCCGGCTCAAGATATTGCCTTTGGGCATGCTGAAAAAGACGATGAGCGCTACGCCGCCCCATGCGGTCCAGGAGGAATACGGTACGACAAGTTTCAACAGGCCGATGTCTAACAGGCTTAACAGCAGGATGATCCATCCCAAAGGCGGCAACCCATAAGCAAGGCTGTATTGCCGCGCGCGATTGACCGCCTGTATTGCCAGCCCGAATAGCGTTTGAATAAGGCCCAATACCAATGCCAGATTGAAAGCCTGCTTGCTGTCTATCATGATAGTGCGCGCATTGCCCAACCAGGCATAGTCAGCCTGCAAGAGATTGATGCCAAACACAGTGCCCGTCAATATGCCGAACAGAATAGTGGCTGCTCCGAGGAAATGCGCCAGCGTGAGAAAAGGCTTTAGTTCCGCTGATGCTCTGGACCGGTACAGCAAAGTGCCGACCAGAATGACAACGCCGTAGCCGGCATCGCCGAGGCAAAATCCGAAAAACAGCATAAAAAACGGCGCGAAGAAAGGCGTCAGATCCAACTCGCCATAAGAGGGTAGGGCAAAGAGTTTACTGATCGGCTCAAAAAATTTGGCAAAGCGTCCATTTTTCAAGAGTACCGGCGGATGATCTTCCGGGGTCGGATTTTCGGGCCAAAACACGATGGGCCGGTTTGCGAAAGCGGCTTTCAGTTGGTCTTCTACCGGCCGGGGCACGAAGCCCTCCAGTACCATTACGGCGCCCTCGGCGGCATCGCCGGTGTGGCGTATCACTTGTTCGCGGTCGGTGTGTTCCTGCAAATCGGCTTTTACGGCTTCCAGCACACCGAGATTGGCGGCAAAATGGTCTAAGGTCTGTTCCAGCGCAGCGATATGTGCCTCTACTTCTTTCACAGAAGCGCGCACACTGACCGGGTCGTGCTGCGGCGGAGGCAGTTGCTCTGCATCTAATTCGGGGCGTTCGCCGGGTTGGTGCAGGATGACGAAGTAGGCGTCCGGCGGCACTTGATTAATGATGAAAAGGCAATTATTTGTTTCCCATTCCTGCTGAAACTTCCGCACCGGGCAGGTGAAAAAACTGCACTCCCAGCCGGCCTGGGTTATTTGTTGCAAGGTTTCTAATGAAAACTCTCCCCAGGGCGCCAGACTGTTCAATTCTTTGTTGAGGATTTGCAATTGCTGCCGGGTGTTTTCCAATTCTTCCTGCACAGCCCATATACGGCGAGCCATCTCCGGGCCGGTGTACCCCAAAGCGGCCGTTTCGGCAATCAGCGTCTCTTTCTCTTTTTTGCGACTCCCCACCAACTTCAATGCGGATTCTACGTCTTTGAGCCGGCGCTCCTGCTCACTGATTTCTTCCTGCGGAGGTAAATCCTTTTTTTGCTGCACATGCAATACGCCCGAAGCTCTCAACTCTTCGAGAAATCCCCCGTAGTCCGCCGGATGGACCAAAAAAACGTATTTGCGCATCGGTACTATCATGTCTGCTGGTTTTTTGGCAGAGGGCAGAGGGCAGAGAGCAGAGAGACGCGGCCCTATACTCCATGTCCTATACTCTCTGCTCTTTGCTCTCTGCCTCCTGTCGGTTCTTCACTATTTTTTGCGCCGATTTGGAGAGGTTTTCTTCGTCCTCCAGGAAGCGTTTTATTTTCAGTACAGCTTCTTCGTAGCCGGGTATTTGTACCTTTTCGTACAAGTTCACCTTTTGCGTAGTCTTTTTGCGGGCGCGATCCAACAGGGCCATTGCCCGGAGGAGCACCTGCTTTTCTATGCCGATGCGGGCCAGTTCCTTGAGGGTGGCTACGCCGTCGGCAAACCAGTGCGGACTGCTGAACAGGCTGTACGGCTCCGTGTGAAACACGATGTCCTGCAATACGGGAATTTGCACGCCGGCAATTTTTTTCTTGTCCAACACCACTTCTTCTACCCGCACTAAGGTCGGATCAAATTCCTCCCATAGGCGCAATACCTGCCGGTAATCGGCCATGCGCCGGGCGAGTAGTTCTTCGCGTTTATCGGCCTCGTTTTTCATTTTTTTTACCTCCATCCGCAATGCCGATTCTTTGTTTTTTAAAGTAGGCAATGCCTGCACACGAATGCGCAACTGCCGGTTCATGTCCTGCAGGGATGTTTTGTTGTATTGAAATTTTATGGCCATTTTCGGTAGTGTGTTGTGAGTTGTGAGTTGTCAGTTTCAACCGACAACTCACAACCCACAACGATTAAGCGTTTACCCAGTACTGATCTACAAATTCTTGTTTGATGCCTACCTCTGCTTTGGAGAAGTTTTTGGCAAACAAATTCCAGGCGGTATTGAGCATTTCGGTCGTGTCAATATTCACGTCAATGGCGAGGAGGTTGTTGGAATACGCTTTTGCAAATTCCAATGTGCGTTCGTCGTAGTCGGTCAGGTCAAAACCATTTTCGAGTTTGGTGCGGGCGTTGGCGGCATCGGCATAGAGGCGGATGGCAGCGTTCATTACCTGGGGGTGATCGGTGCGGGTTTTTTTACCGATGACCAACTGCTTGAGGCGCGACAGACTGCGGAAAGGGTCCACGATGACCTTGCCGATTTCGGTATCCCGGCGCAGGAAAAGCTGCCCTTCGGTGATGTAACCGGTGTTGTCGGGTACGGCGTGCGTGATGTCGCCGCTCGACAAGGTCGTTACGGCGATGATGGTGATGGAGCCGCCGGCTTCAAACTGCACGGCCTTTTCGTACAGCTTGGCCAGGTCGCTGTACAGCGAGCCGGGCATACTGTCTTTCGACGGAATCTGGTCCATCCGGTTGGATACGATGCTGAGCGCGTCGGCGTACAGGGTCATGTCGGTGAGGAGCACCAGTACCTTTTCGTTTTTATCAATGGCGAAATACTCGGCGGCGGTCAGCGCCATGTCGGGCACTAAGAGGCGCTCCACAGGCGGGTTTTCGGTCGTATTGACGAAGCTGACGATGCGGTGCATGGCGCCCGCGTTTTCAAATACCTGTTTGTAAAAGAGGTAGTCGTCGTTGGTGAGGCCCATGCCGCCGAGAATGATCTTGTCGGCTTCGGCGCGCAGGGCTACCATGGCCATTACCTGATTGTACGGCTGGTCGGGGTCGGCGAAAAAGGGGATTTTCTGTCCGGTTACGAGGGTGTTGTTGAGGTCAATGCCGGCTATGCCGGTGGTGATGATTTCGGAGGGCTGCTCGCGCCGCACGGGGTTCACCGAAGGGCCGCCGATTTCGCGCTCCTCGCCCTGCACTTCCGGCCCGCCGTCAATGGGCCGGCCGAATGCGTCGAAGAAGCGGCCGGCGAGGTCGTCGCTCACGTTGAGCACCGGCGGTTTGCCGTAAAATACCACTTCCGCATTGGTCGGAATGCCCTCCGTACCGGAGAACACCTGCAGGGTGACTTCGTCGCCCATGATTTTCACCACCTGTGCGAGGCGGCCATGCACCAAGGCGAGTTCCTCGTTGCCTACATCCTGCGCGCGCAGGGTGCAAGTGGCCTTGGTGAGCTGTTCTATTTTGGTATAAACCCGTTGAAATGCCTGTGTTTCCATTAGTCGGTTTTTCTTTCTGCTAATATTTCCTTCAACCCGGCCTCGAAGCTCCGGAATTGTTCCGACTCAAACTCGGAATAGTTCATTTGTTTCATTTGGTTGATGACTCTTTTGAAAAAAGGATTCACCCCTTCAAAGGAGTCGAATTGAAACTGCAATTCACATATATCCAACACCGTATCAGCCATGTATTTTTGGCGTGCCAGCGGGGTGCGGGAATCAATTTCGTCGAAGGCGTCCTGTTGTAAAATCACGGCATCCACCACTTCCGATTTCCAGAAGGTGAGGTGGTAATCAACGGTTACGCCGTCGTCGCCGAGGATATTGATCTGGTCGGCGGCTTCTTTGCCCCGCAACAGGATGTTTTTGAGGCGGCCTACTTTATCCACCCAATCGGGCGCGATGGCTTCGGCCAGATATTGTTGCAGCTCCGGGTATTCCAGATACTTGGAGTAGCTGTCTATCGGGTCAATAGCGGGGTAGCGTTTGCTGTCGGCGCGCTGTTGGGAAAGGGCGTAAAAGCAGCGGGCCGCTTTGCGCGTACTTTCCGTTACCGGCTCTTTGAGGTTGCCGCCTGCCGGCGATACCGTGCCGATAAAAGTAATAGAGCCGCTGTGTCCGTTGCGCAGGTTCACGATGCCGGCGCGGGAGTAGAAGTTGGAAATGATGGCCGAGAGGTCCATCGGGAAGGCGTCGGGGCCGGGCAGTTCTTCCATGCGGTTCGACATTTCGCGCAGGGCCTGTGCCCAGCGGGAAGTAGAGTCGGCCAGCAGCAGCACTTTGAGGCCCATGCTGCGGTAGTATTCGGCAATGGTCATGGCGGTATAAACGGAAGCCTCGCGGGCGGCCACCGGCATGTTAGAGGTATTGGCAATGATAACGGTGCGCTCCATGAGCTTGCGGCCGGGGTGCCAGGGGTCTTCCAATTCCGGGAATTCTTTGAATAATTCCACCACCTCGTTGGCGCGTTCGCCGCAGGCGGCCACAATCACTACATCGGCGTCGGCCTGCCGGGAAATGGCTTGCTGCAACACGGTTTTGCCGCTGCCGAAAGGGCCGGGTATGAACCCGGTGCCGCCCTCTACGATGGGGTTGAGCGTATCAATGGTGCGCACGCCGGTCTCCAGCAATTTGGACGGGCGCGGTTTTTCCACATAAGCGCGCACGGCCTGCTTCACAGGCCATTCCTGCGACATGGTTACTTTTATTTCCCGACCGGCTTCGCTGGTCAGTACCGCTACCGTATCCTCGACTTTGTACTCCCCGGCAGCCACAATGGATTTCAGGGTGTATGATCCTTCCAATTTGAAAGGCACCATGATGCGGTGCGGTACGGCGTTTTCGCGCACTTCGCCGAGCCAGTCGCCGGTTTGCACCTGTGCGCCGGGTTCGGCGAGGGGGGTGAATTGCCACAGCCGCTCTTTGTCCAATGCGGCGGTATAGTCGCCTCTTTTGAGGAAGATGCCGTCCATGGTTCCGAGGTCGTGCATGAGGCCGTCGTAGTTGCGCGAGAGGATACCGGGGCCGAGGGTGGCTTCGAGGAGGTGGCTTTGAAATGCTACGGGCGTGCCCACTTTCAGCCCGCGCGTACTTTCAAACACCTGTGCATAGGCATGGCCGGCGCGTATTTTGATCACTTCCGCCATCAGGGGAGTGTCTTTGTGTTGAATGTAGCAGACTTCGTTTTGGGCTACCGGCCCATCCACTTTGATAATGGCTAAGTTGGCAATAATTCCGGTCACTTTCCCCGTGGAGGGGCTTGCTGTATTGGTCATGATAAAGCAAATTCGCTTGTGAATTGAACACTGTTTTCCAATTGTCCGACCATTTGCCGGAAGGCTGCTTCGCCGTCCACTTTATCCAAGGGCGCCCAGCGTTCGAGCAGCATAAGTTTGAGGAGGTATCCCAGCAGCACTTCCACGGTGAAGTAGTGGAAGGTGTTGCATTGGTCTATATTGTTCCAGCGCATGGTGTCCAAAGCCATTTCGCGTTCGAGCCAGTTGTTGTCTTCCCATTGCAGGAGGCGTTCGATGTAGGGGTACTCGCCGCTGAGGCCGAAATCGCGGGCATGGCTGCTGCGCACGGCTGCTGTGAGGGGGTAGTCGCCGATGAGTTGGCCCTCGAAACTGAGTTTGTAGCGCCGCACGGCGAGGCCGGCGAGGAGGTTCCGGAGGTCGCGTTCAAAGGTGTACCAATCGCGAATAAATCCTTCGGTTGACTCCAGCACATGATGGCAGTACAGCCAGGTGAGCTGGTTTTTCCAGGTCATGTTGGGAAAGACCGGTTCCTGCGCCTGAAATGCTGCAATGAACCGCTGCATGTATTCCGGCAGGGCCTCGGGTTCGCGCAGGGCCTCAGCGAGTTCGTCGGGCGCGTAGTGGCCGTTGTCATCCCAAGCTGCTTCTGTTTTTTGCAAAAGGTTCAGCAGGTTGCGGTTGTCGGCAGGGAGAAAGAGGAATTCGGTGAGCAGGTAGTCGTCGGGGTGCAGGTGGGTTTTGAGTTCTTCGCGAAAAGCAGCAACAGAAAACGGCGGCTTGGCCTGATCGAGCACGAGGTCGGGCAGGCCGGAGACGAGGTAGTAGTATTGGCGTTTTTCCATTCAGTCGGTTCCTTGTTTCATTAGTTGTCAGTTATGGGTTGTGGGTTCTGTGTTGGGCCACCCAGGCTCAGTGTTCTATGCTCTATGCCTTCCCCCCCCAAACAACAGCCCATCCACCTGCGGCCGCAGATACATTCTAAAAAACCGCTCAAAGTCCTCTTTGCTGAACGACACCACGAAGCTGCCGTCGGCGGGGCCGATGCGGAAGCCGTCGCTGAGGCGCTCATCGAAGCGGATGTGTAGTCCTTTAGCGAGGAGTTCGTTGGATTTTCCGGCGATGTAGGCGTCGAGTTGACCGCGTTCTTTTTCGGGGAGGAGGAGTTGGAGGTCCGGACCGGTTTGGCTGTCGGGTTTCCAGTTGCTCATGGCTGTTTGAATGATCTGTTGCAGGAATGCAGTATCGCTAAGGGCACCCTGGAGCGGCTCGGAGAGGAGCCGGGCGGCGATGAGGCCGGAGACGCGCTGCTTCAAATCGGCGACGGCCTGCCGTGCAGAGAGGCGTAGTTCTGAGGCGGTGTTCTCTCTGAGTTGGGCTGCTTCCTGGCGAGCTTCTTCGCGGATGCGTGCGACATCGCGGGTCGCTTCGGCGGTCAGGCGCTCGGCCTCCCGGCGCGCTTCGTCCAGTATTTGTTCAGCTTCTGTACGGGCGCGCGCTACGCCCTCTGTATAAATACGATCTGTCAATTCGCGGAGTTTCCCCTCCATTGCTGGCATTTTTTGTTTGGATGTTAAGGCTAACTTTTATAGCGCGACAAAGGTAACACGGCGAAATTGAATGGTCAAATGAGTTTTGTCAATTGAAGGTCGGGGGAAAATCACCGGGGCTGAAGAATTATTAGTCTTTTCCCATAGTTTTACCCGCACAATATCGAGTTTGAACCAACAACACAATCGCATATGGGAAACAACAAAATGCTGGTGGAAGAGCGCCAGCGCGACATTGGACAGTTTATGGTCGGGCGCCTGTTGCCTTTTCGGCAAAAACGGCAGGTGGGGCCTTTTACTTTCATTGACCACATGGGGCCGGCAGAGCTGAAGCCCGGTCAATACATGGATGTGGATCAGCATCCGCACATCGGCCTTTCCACCCTTACTTATTTGTTGGAAGGCTGCATTGAGCACCGCGACAGCACCGGGGCCGTACAGGTCGTCTCGCCGGGCGATGTGGGTTTCATGAGTTCCGGGAAAGGCGTGACGCACACCGAGCGCACGCCGGCCTATCTGCGCAATGGCGCAAGCCACTGGATGCACGGCTACCAGGTGTGGGTGGTGCTGCCGAAGGGACTGGAAGAAATGGAACCGAATTTTTCCTTTGTTCCCAAAAATGAATTGCCCGCCTGGGAGGAAAACGGCCTCCGAATGACCTTGGTAGCCGGAGAGGGGTTTGGCCGTCGGGCGCCGCTCCGGGTGTATTCCCCACTGTTTATGGTGGATGTTTTTGCAGAACGAGCAGCCCATTTGGATATTCAGGGCCAACTCAAGGGTGAGATTGCCGTGGTGGTAACGAAGGGTAGGGTAGTGGAAGGCGAAGAAACCATCGAAGCCGGCCAAATGCTCATTTCAAAAGCGGAAGACACCTGTTGTATCGAGTTGGAACAAGGTACCCGGCTGCTGCTGTTCGGTGGACCGGCGCTGCCGGAAGAGCGTTTCCTGTACTGGAATTTTGTGTCGTCCAGCAAAGAGCGCCTCGAACAAGCCAAAGCAGACTGGCGCGCGCGGCGCTTCCCCAAAGTGCCGGGCGATGAGACCTATATTCCGCTGCCGGAATAAATTTACATCTGCCCCAGCAGCCAGTCCCGTTCGGTAAGCGGTTCGGTCGTTTCTATTTTTTGGCGAAGCTTTTCGCGGGCGCTGGGGGCATAAGGACGCAGGCGGAGGAGTTGCTCTGTGAAGCGGATGATGTGCAGGTAGTTTTGCTCGTGGTAGCTTGTGCGGCGGCGACGCAGTAGGGCGCGGGTGTTTTTGAGGTGAGCAGAGAGAAGGTCGTTTTCCCCGGTTTCATAGTATATTTTCAGTTGCATAATGCGGGCCGTCATTTGGTGGAAGAAGTCGCGGTAGTCGGCACTTTGCAGGTGGCGCAGGGCAGCGGTGTACTGCTTTCGGGAGTAGGCCAGCCGGGCGGCGTTGAGGGCGTAGAGGGTGTTTTGGTGTTCGGGAGCGAGTTGTGTTTTGTAATCGTTGACAAAGGCTTCTGCCCAGTCGTACTCGGCGAGGCGCAGGGCTATGCCGGTGATGTTGTTGTAAGTATAAGGTGTGAGGTAGCCGTGCTCGGTGAGTAGGCTGCTCTCCAAGCCGAGGCGATACAGTTCGAGCGCTTCCTTGAGGTAGAGCCTGCGCCCGCGGTTGATGTTGCGGATACAGGTGTTGAGGGCCAGCAGGAGCAGATCGCGGAGGTCTTCGGGCGTAAAGCAATGGTAATGGCGAAAAATGCTTTCGCGGCATTGCCGAAAGGCTGCATCGTCGTCGGGTTTGATGAGACTGGAGTAGGTGTCGCGATAAACGGCCACGGCCGGCACCCCGGCGTAGGGCGGTTGTTGCGCCCAGCGCATGGCCTCTTCCACAAAGGCCAGTCGGTAGCCGGTTTCCACCACCTGCTCGTGAGCCAATGCCAGACAAGCCTGCCGCAGTTTCATGCCGATGAGCGCGCAACTGAGCGCATCGTCCTGTTCCTGTAAGTTTTTGGGACTGAGCCGGTCGCCGCGGGAATCCTGCAAATACGCCTCCCGTTCCAACTGAAACTGCGCGAGATAGTATTCGGGCGAGCGCAGGGGCGAGTGCTCCAGTACCTCCCGCGATCGGGGCAAACGCCGCCGGAAATGCCGGTCCAATCCACGCTCCCGGTAGGCCGCCAGCAACACAGCTCCTGCATCCAGATGAAAATCGCGCCGCCGCCGCCACACCAACCAGTCTTCCAACACACTCAACAGATAACTGCATCGCAGCCGGTACTCCTGATCGTCAAAAGCTTGTGTCGGAAAAACAGCGCCCCACACCTGCTCGCGATCCGGTTCGGCAGGGTCTTGGTCTGCCGTCGGAAGCAGGGCTTCAAAGAGCCTGGGCAAGTCTTCGCGCAGGTTGTGGGCAGGCGAGCGGAGCCATCGACGGGCTTCTTCCTGCTCGGATGGGCTGAATGTGCGGATCAATTCGGGCAGAAGGGCATGCTGCATTTGTCAAATTTTTCTACAAATAAACAAAGTTGTCATCATCCAAAAAAGTGGAATATCCTGAAAAAGTTAGGAGGAAACTTCAAAGTTACCTCCTAATTTCTAAATAATAATTCTACAATATCTAAAATTTTCGCTTGGTTTTCGCCGACAAACCTTGAACATTTGTACCATCAAAACCTGTCGTGGTATGAAAAAAGCAATTACACTTCCAAACCTCCCGCCTTTTGCCGGTTTCCGGCTCCTTGCCTTTTGGCTGTTGGCCGCCGCATGGCCTGTTGTTTCATCGGCTCAAAGCCTTGAGGTAAGCCTGCCGGATTACGCCATTTGTCTCGGTTCCAATGTGGTGCTTGCGCCACAGGTGAGCGGAGGTACGCCGCCTTATACTTATGTCTGGAGTCCGGCGGGGAGTTTGTCCTGCGGGGATTGCGAAAACCCGTTTGCATCGCCTTTGGCAACGACCGTCTATAGCCTCACCGTAACGGATCAGGGAGGAGAAGAGGCGGTGGCTTCTACCACTGTGCAGGTGGATACTTTGCCGCCGACGATACTGAACGTGGAAATATGCGAGGGAGACTGCTTCGTGTTCGGGACAGAAGAGTTATGTACGTCCGGCACTTACGAGTATGTCCTGACCTCTGTTGAGGGCTGCGATAGCATGGTAGTGGTGAACCTGACCGTTACACCTGGGATGTCAGCAAGTGTGGTCATTTCCGACACTGCCGTGTGTTTGAATTCATCTATAACGCTCACTGCAACGCTTGCAGGCAATACAACAGGATGCACTTATCAATGGCAAGTAAGGTCCAATGGAATTAGTGGATGGGCGAATGTAACAGGCGCAACAAATCTGTCGCTCAACCGGCATTTTGGATGGACGTACCCCCATCCGCCTTTGACTGTGGAGTACCGTTTCATTAGCACCTGCCCCGGCACGGTGTGCAACACCGACACCTCCAATATAGTGAGTGTGACGCGATACGGCGACCCGGTGGTCAATATTACACCCCTGTACAATATTGTCTGCATCAATGAGCCGGCCGTTTTGACGGCCAATTTGACAGGGGGAGCCGGGCACTGTTCTTGGCAATGGAGCAGCAGCCCCAATTATGAAGGCCCATACACCGATATACCCGGCGCTACGAACAATACTTATGAACCACCGGCCGATGCCATTGGCGTAATGCATTATTTGGCCCGGGTTTCCTGCTCCGGCCCTGGCTGTGACTCCCCTTTGTTTCCGCCACCTCCTACTATTCCAGCCAAGGTAGCTGTCGTGGAACAGGCGCCTTCCCTCATTATTGCCCCGGCGATCAGCCCTGCATGTGCAAGCGACTCCCTCACCCTAACCGCTACCACCTTCTACGGAGCAGATTCCTGTATCGTCCAATGGCAAATCGCTACTTCGCCTCAAGGGCCATTTGTAAATATTCCGGGCGCCAACGGGGCTGATTACAACCCGCCCACGGACAGCTTGGCCGGCACAAGGTTCTATCGTGCGCAGTATAGCTGCGAAGGCATACCGCCCAACTATAGCCCGCCCAATGTTCGTTTGGCTATTTCCAACGCTTACAATTTGAGCGCAGGAGAGCAGTTTTGCGTGGACATGGTTGCGTGGGATGAGGTTTGGTATATGAGATTCGTATCATTTGTGGATTTTGACCCGGCCAAACTAAAATTAATTTCGGCACAGAACTTCGGATTTCCGGGTTTGGCTTTTAATCTGAATTCTGGGTCTCAATCTTATATGCACAATCCGGGGCTTTTGTGGGTATTCTGGCCCAATAGTTTATCATCTGTTTTGGGGCCGTTGGTGATTTTTCCTGCCGGTAGCATTATGATGAGCTTATGTTTTGAAGTGTTGGAAGCCGGTGCGCCGACTTCCATCGGCTTGGGAATACTTCCTGATCAAATCGAGCGTGTTTTCCCGCCTCCGTCTATAAGCAAAACACATCCTCAGCGGGGCATTATCACATTTGAGCCAAACTGCTTTTCGGCCACCTCCAACATCATTCCTGTTTATACGCCACCTTCAATTGCTTTAGATACCACGGATCAAATGGCATGTATTGGCCAAACCTTAGAGATTCAGGTTTCTGAAATCAACACCACGGAGGCCTGTATGGTACGCTGGCAGAACGCTCCCACCGCCGATGGCCCCTGGGCCGATATTCCCGATGCTGAAGGGCCGAGTTATTTGCCGCCGACTCATGCGCTCGATACCACCTACTATCGTGCCACGATGGCCTGTCAGGTGCTTTGCGGGGTTGATTCTGTTTTGGTTTCCGGGGCGGTAAGGATGATTGTGGTGGAGGAAATGACGGTTACCATAACCGAAGAGCCGCCGCAGTGTCCGAACAATCGCAGCACGCTGAATGTACAGGTAGGCCCTGCAAGCGGCAATTTCACTTTCACCTGGAGTAACGGCACGGTAAGGCATAGCAACAATGGGCAATCGAGCTTGACCAATTTGCCGGCTGGAACCTACTGCGTGACGGTCACCGCCGACAACGGCTGTCTGGAAGCATCGGCATGCTTCACCGCCTCCCAGGCCCCGGTTGCAATAGCTGTTACAAGTTCCATCACCCAGATACCCTGTACCTCTTCTCCTCAAGCCGGCGGTATTGCCATATTGTCCACAACGGGCGGCACGCCTCCCTATACCTATAGCTGGAGTAACGGCGCAACTACCGACTTTCTCACCGATCTGCCGGCGGGTTCTTACCAGCTAACGGTTACGGATGCCAACGGATGCCTCAGGCCTTACAATTACCAAATAGTGGTGTTATTGGCTGCAAATGCCGGCCCCGACAAAGTGATTGACTGCAACAATTCACAAGTGCAATTACAGGGTAGCTCGCCCCAATTCGGCCCGCATATTACCTACGCCTGGCTCGCACCCGACGGCACGATCATCAGCGATGAACCTGGAATAACGGTAAGCGAAGGCGGCTTGTACCGGTTCCGGGTCACAGATGCGGATGCCGGGTGCTATTCTGAAGACGAGGTGTTCGTGTCCGATTTCAGCAACATCATCGAAAGCGATTTTCAAACGGCGCTGGTAGCCTGCAATACCATACAACTTAGCGGTATTGTGCCGCCTGTTTATTTCGGTCCCATTCATTTTGAGTGGACCACCCCCGATGGCAGCATCAGCAGCGGGCCGCATTTCATCGCCACCCAATCCGGCGTATATCAATTGCGAACTACCCTGCCAAACCTCAGTTGCGAATCAACCGTCACCCGCTTTATAGATGTAGGCAACGACGAATGCGCCACCATCAGCGGCAGGATAGCCTACGATACCGGTGAAGACTGCATTGCAGACGCCGACGAACTGGGGCTTTCCAGTTGGGTATTACAAGCAGTGGGCAGCGCGGGCGCATTCCATGCCATATCAGGCGCGAACGGCGATTACCAGTTCCACCTGCCCTTAGGCCAATACACCGTGGCCGCTATGCCGCCCTCCGCAGCTTGGGAACTCTGCGCGCCTTCTCACCCGGTAGCCCTTACCGCTGCCGGTCAGGTGAGCACGCTTGATATACCTGCCCAGTTTGTGGCCATTTGCCCGGAACTGGATGTCGTGTTGTCTGCGCCTTTCCTTCGCCGTTGTTTCTCCAGCAAATACTATGTGTCGGTATGCAATCAGGGCACAGAAACCGTGCCGGCGCCGGTCGTGTCGCTTACGCTGGATGGCTACTTAGATTACCAGGCTGCTCAAATAGCGCCCGCATCCATTGACAGCCAGACCATCCATTGGGTATTGCCCGCCCTTGCGCCCAGCCAATGCATGCAGTTTTGGGTGGAGGCCAGGGTCAGTTGCGATGCGGAACTGGGCCAGGCCCACTGCTCCATGGTGGTAGCGTGGCCGGATTCGCTGTGTACGCCTGCGGCGACGGGCTGGTCGGGCGCCAATCTCGAGGTGTCGGGGGAATGTACGGATGGAGAGGTGCTGTTCCGCGTACGCAACACCGGTACGGGCGATCTCACCGACCCCGTGCAATACATCGTCATAGAGGATGTGGTGATGCTCATGCAAATGCCCAACACCATAGACAATTTGCCGAGCGGCGCGGAGCAGGTTCTTGAATTTCCGGCCAACGGCGCCACCTATATCTTTTCAGTGGAACAAGCGCCGATGCACCCCTTCGGCAACCCCGTGACGGTAGCCGTTGAAGGCTGCGGAACCAATGACGCAGGCGGTTTCAGCACCGGTTTCGTGAACCTGCTGCCCCTGCAAACGCCCACGCCGGCTTCCTTCACGCTATGCATGCCCAACATCGGCGCTTACGACCCCAACGACAAACAAGCCATTCCGGTGGGCTACGGCACGCAGCACTTCATCCACATCGGCGATCCGCTGTCGTACAAAATCCGATTCCAGAACACGGGCACCGACACGGCCTTCACGGTCATCATTCGCGATACGCTTTCGCCCTGGTTGGACATTACCACCCTGCGCCCCGGCCCGTCGAGCCACGCGTACCGCTTGGACATTACCGGCGAGCGGACCCTCGTGTTCACCTTCGACAACATCCTGCTGCCCGACAGCACCACCAACTTAGAGTCTTCGCAAGGTTTTGTGGATTTTTTCATCCAAACAGCGGACAGCATTCCGCTGCTGACGCGTATCGAAAACAGCGCCGCCATCTATTTCGACTTCAACGAGCCGGTCATCACCAATACGGTTTTTCACACGGTCGGTACAGATTTCTTCGAGCGGACCACGGCCACCTTTTACCCCCCGGCCGTACGGCCGCAATGGCGGGTGTTCCCCAACCCGACCCACGATGAGGCCACGCTGGTGCTGGAGGAGGCTGCTGCCGGCGTGAAAACGGCCTGGCTATACGACGCATTCGGCCGGCAGGTACTGCGCTTGCCCTTTGAGGGAGACCGCTGTCTGTTGCAATTGGCGGGTATGGCGCCGGGCTGGTATGCGCTGCGCGTGACGGATGCGGCGGGGCGGAGTTTGGGAACGGGGCGGGTGGTGCTGCGTTGAGCTCTGGGATTCTATGCGGGTAGAACCCGCAGGATAGGGCGCCACGCCGCACTTGTGGTAAATACGATGGAATCTCGCGAGTGAAAAAGTACGTTTACGAAACTTCCAAAAGTTTCGTAAACGTATGCCGGTCAATTCCATGCCTCAAAAAACGCTATACGCAAACGCTATCCTGCTGAGAGTTTGCAGGCCGGATCGTTCGGTCAGAGGTATAAAGCTGGGCCTGGAAATTTGGATGTTGCCATCGGAGGTCCAAAAATAGTGGGCAATAACGTCGGCGGTGAGGCGCATGCGGTAATTGAGAAAATAACTTATCGCCAGAGTCTGTAGCATTGCATGAAGATGTATTTTTAATACGGGCAAATGTAGGACAAAAAAAAAGCTGAATTTTTCTAACGCGGCCTGTTTTTGAGTCGTTCTCCGGTCAAAAACATCGCTTATGAAAAATGTATGCTTATCCCTCCTGTTGGCTTGTGCCTTGTTTTCCTGCGAAAAGGACGAGACCATTTTCATTGAGGATTACAATACCTTTTGTCCGATTCATTTCAAATACTGGCCGGAATTTTTTACGGGGTTGGGTGGCTGCGGCAGTTCCGCTTCTGAGTTGACAGCCAGATTTTCCCGCGATGAAAACCCGGGCGTTGTCATGGATCAGAACCTGTTTCAACGCAGCAAGCCCTTCATTGCCGCCTTTGAGGCCGACAGCGTGAGGTACAAAGCAGTGCATCTCAGCAAGACCAACAGCGTATTCTCCCTGAGCTTCGACAAGATACACATGGCGCCCGGTACGCGGGTGTCGTTATACCTTGGAGCTACCCGCTTCATTTCTGAAGCGTTCGGCTATTGGATGGGGGATACGCCTGCTCAAATACCCCTCGGCCCATCGCCGGTGCATCGCTGGCAGGTATTTATACAAAGAGAAATTGACAGCACCTACTCGCAGGGGTTTGTGGCTGCCGGCCAACTGTATATGATGCATACCGGCATTCCCGATTTCGAGCGTGCTTCTTTTATTATTTCCAACGGCGCCGGCTTGGGATGGTCCGACTTCACCGCAGCAGTGACGCCTGTAGGCAGTATGCAGCCGGAGTGGTTCATCAATACCTCCACCCTCAACCTGCCTCCATTTGAAGAGAACCTTTTCGCTGCATTCGGCTTTAATATCCTGGAGCCGTTGTCCACGGATTGCGAGGTCAGGAATGTAAAAATTCGCCTGCGATCTTATTCTTACTTTACCGATGATGCGCGCGATACCTTGGGCGACGACTTCGAGTGCAACACCATCATCAAATAAGCATCCGGCCATGCAAACACCTCCTCATCCGGCCATTGACCCTGCCCTCGTACAACGATGCCAAGAGGGATGCCGCACCAGCATGGAGGCTCTATATCGCACCTGCCTCCCGATTCTGTGGCCTGTGGCCTGGCGCTACGCCCGCGATGAAGCCGATGCCCGCGATATTTTCAATACTGCCATGCTGAAGGTATTCCGGGCCTTGCCGCAATTCAAAAACGACAACCTGATTGGATGGATGCGGACCATCGTGATTCACACAGGACTGGATGCTATCAAAAACCGAAACCGGCATGCGTTCACGGAAGAAATCACGCCCGCCGTGGCAGATGCCGTGCCGGAACCGGAAATAGACGGTCAATTGGCCCAGGAAGACATCCTGCGCGCCATCCACACCCTGCCCGAACCCTTGCGCGCCGTACTGCTGCTCTTCGCCGTGGATGGATTTTCGCACGCCGAAATTGCCGAACGATTAGGTATCACCGTTGCCAACTCCAGATGGCGGCTCAATCAGGCCCGCCAACAAATGAAAACTCTTTTGTCCAAACTCGCCATTGCGTTATGAAAAACAATATCACCATAGATAAATTGATTGCATCCAGCCAGGATCACACTGTTCCGCCCCCGCCGGACGCCGACCTGATGTGGGCCGATATGGAAAAGCGCTTAGATGCGGCCGCAGCACCCGACCGCGTACCCGACCCGGGCATCGCCGCAGGCCCTGCACCCGCTGCAGCAGGCAAGTCGCTGAGTACGGTAATCGCCTGGCTGTTCTTCGGGCTTGTGGGCATCGGTGCTTTGTACGCGCTTGTTTCCCGCCAAACGGCCGGCAGTGCCCAAAAAACATCCATGGAAATGCCCGTGGATGAAGTAACGCAGCCACAGCAGTCCCGCCTCACCGAAATCGAGTCTAATGATTCATACACTGTCGGAGAGGAAGTAACCGGCGCGGGTGCTTCATGGGCAGCAGGCGCCGATGCGGTACAGTCCGAAGCCGTTGGCCTAAACGCTGGGGCAAATGCTCCTTCCGGTACCGGACACCTGCGCCCCGTCGGCGCCTCATCCACATCCGCGCAAGCCAAGTCTCAAAATACTACTGGCCCAACGACCCGGCGCCCCACCACTAAACCCGGCGCAACTCCACAACCGGTCGGTAGTACGCTCTCACCTGCATCGGCAACAGCTCATAGCCCGGCAGGCCGGCAAGTGACTGCGGGTAGTGCGCTTGCGCAAGAAGCATCCGACCTCAGGGCATCCAATGAAGAAGCGGCGGCATCGTATCCCGCGAGTGACGCCGCAAAAATGACGGCCCCACTGCCGCAGGCGCTCCATGAAGTAGCCCTGCTGCCCCTGCCTTCGGCCTTGCTGGAAATTCCGGCGCCCGTTGTTGCGTGGCCGATGGTGGAGATGCCGTCCCTATCGACTTCGCGGTCCGTGCAGAGCGTGGTGTTGTATGCCGGCAGCTCGCTGGGCAAAACGCCTCGCGTGTATCAAAACTATACCCCGGCAGGCAGCTATCTCAACCTGGGCATGGGCTACCGGATGACGCTGAACCGGCGTTGGTCGTTCCAGCCTGAATTGTGGTGGCTGCAATTGGAGACGCCTCGGCTCTCCGCAGTAACCGAGCAGCGCTTGGACTTAGACGGCGAGCGGCTGCTCCGATACGACACCGTTTCGGTGATGCGAATGCAGGGCCTGGGCCTCAACCTGATGATGGGCGCCGAGCTACCGGCGGGGTTCACCTTGTTTGGAGGTGTGCATTTGGGCAGGTATGCAGGCGTCATGACGGAGCAGTCATCCGGCACTCGCTCGTTGGTGGACGGCAGCTTTGGCTGGAGCAGCAGTTATTCCTACGGATACAGCCCTGCACCCGACTGGTTCCGGGTCTATCAGGCCGGCCTGAAGTTGGGCGTAGAAAAACGCTTCCGGCAAAAGGTAATCCTGGGCCTCAGCGTCTATCAGGGCCTGAGCGACCTGTCGCGGGTGCGGGAGAGCGGCCCGGGCAATTATTCCAGGGCGTGGGTGGCGTATGCCGGATATAGGTTGTAGAAATTTTCAGGAATTGCCACGGGGCTTTTCGCCATGCTTTCTGCGAAAATTTTCAATGTATTCTTTTTCGATATGGAGGGCTTGCCGCCTGCCTTCAATTTCCGTTAAGATTATTCTCTGGCTTATACCGGCCCAGCCTGCTTTATTGCTGAAAGTCATGTAGTTGTACTTCGGCCGGTAATTAAATGACTTGCCAGTTTTTTGTTCATACGCGATGGAGGGTATATAAGGCAATAGTTCAAAAAATGCGTCTTTAGGCATATTTTCCGGGTGACTCAAGGTCTTTTCGTAATATGCTTTTCCATTGGCCACAACGCAACTTCTTACATCAATAAAGTGGTCGGCAGAAAACGTCTCCCCTTTTTTCCACGATTCTTTACCGATGTGCGAGGCGTAAGCGATTCCGTCTAAAGCGTATAGTTTTTCAGACAACATATCGTAAAAGTCATAAATGTGCCGCACGGGAGCCACTGCCAGTGCTTGGATAAGTGGGGCCGATACGGCATCTTCATCGGGTAGTTTAGTCCAATCGAGCAGCGCTATCAATGCCCAAAATTGACTTTCCGTCAAGGCATAACCGGAGGTAGAAGGCCCTACCACCAACTCAACAGGAGCATCGCCGAATTGCGCTTCCAAATCGTGAATGAACTCGCCGCTCAACTCTTTGATGCTGGTGTGATATACAGTTCTCATGGCAGTTCTTTTTACAAAGATAAACAGAAATTTCAACGCAGTGTATCTGGGGGGCCGCCCGGTTAGAGTCGCTTCATAGATTCAACCAATACGTCGCCTTGAGCACCAAAGCGCGGTTCTTGGCCATGGGCGCTGCGAAGAAACCCTCCGAGAAGTAGTTGTCGGTATAGACCAAAAACAGGTCGGATACCGGGCGGAAGCGCCATTGCAGGCGGGCGTTGATGTTGACGTTGTCAATCTGGGTATTGTATTGCAAAAACAGGCTGAAGAACAGGCTGCGCGAAAAGGCCAGTTCGGCGCGCGGCCCCACGAGCCAGAAATTGGCGCTGTTGTACGGTTCGGGCAGTTGAATGTTATTGTAATTGTAGCTCAGCGCAAAAATGCCGTAGGGTTGGAGGCGGTAGTTGAGCGCACCGCTGACTTGGGTGATGCGGCCGTTGAAATAAGCGCCTTGCTGAAAGGAGGCATTGAAGTAGAGCTTGCGCCGCAAATCGGAATTGAACCCCGTGCGTACCGAGTTGTAGGTGTAGTCGGAGCCTTCCGGCAATTGCTCGCCGCCGGAATTGGTGGGATCAAAAGGAAAAAACAGATAAGTGTAATTGCTGACAAAATCGAACCAAAATTGGCTCTGCCCCGGAAATTCCACAAAAATGCCCGGCGATAAATTGCGATCTACCAGCCGGAATTCATTGCCGGTATTGAAAATAAAATCACTTGAAATCGCCGCACCGTAGGAAATGATGCGCTTTGCTATTTTGCTGTTTTTTGGGAAAAACATCCTGGTCATGCCCGGACTCGTGGCAAAAAAGCCCGTTCGCGGCACAAAGCCCATATCGGCCCGGAAATCACGTCCCATGTATTGTGTGGGGAAAAATAGTTGCCACTCGCGGGTAAAACGCCCCAGAAAAAGGGCGGCTGATTGCGCGTCGCGGTTGCTGCCCGCAGAGAAAGAGCGATGGTAATAAAGTTCGCCTTCCCACTTGTTGTCTTTTGAAAACAGGTTGTATTCCAACCCTACGATGCGATTGAAGGCGCTTTTGTCCAATTCGTAACCGCCGCCGGCTTTGGGTATGAAGTTCTCTTTGTTGACCACAATAGCGCCCACATAAGAGCGATCAAACACCTTGCGCTGCAACACGCCCACGGAATAGTTGGCCGGTTGCAGGCCGATGTCTGCCACGGCTGCCGATTGCATATTGAGCAGCCCTACGCGCCAGTTGTTGTCCAATTTGCCGCTGAGGCGCGCGCCGGCCAGAATGGGCACATCGAGCGAACGCTCTACGGAGATCAACTGCCCGTCGGTAGTGGTGCGCTGTATGACGCCTCTGGCCAGCCCGATGCGGCGACTGAAAAACGGGCGACTGTTGGGGAACCCGAAGCGGCTGAAGAGGTCTTCGTTTTCCAAAAAAAACTGCCGGCGCTCCGGGAAGAACAACTCGAAACGGCTGAGGTTGGTGAGCTGCCGATCCACTTCCACCTGCGAAAAATCGGGGTTGAATGTGAGGTCTAAATTGAGGGAGGGCGTGACGGCAATTTTTACATCGGCGCCGGCATTGAACCGGCCTTCGGTGGGGAGTTTAAACTCAAAATCGCGCGCACTGCCGGCAGCGGCATACGGGATGATGGAAACGTTCAGCCCCGGCGCGGGCGGCCTTTCTTCCCACACCAATTGGCCGGCAAAGGCGAGGTTGTTGGGGCTGAACTGCCGGGGCACGGGCACCCAGGAAGACAGTTCGTTTTGTTTGACCGAATTGCGCGCAAAGCCTATTCGCCACACATTCTGCCCGTCGTGGGCTTTGTAGCGCAGGGTTTTGAACGGGATGGCCATTTCCACGGTCCAGTGGTCGTCGTAGTTGCGCACTTTGGAGTACCACTTGTTGTCCCAATCGGTATTGATGTTTTCGCCGTTGTCTATAATGCCTTCGCGCTGTACGTTGTAGGGTGACACGGCAAAGTGGAAGCCGTTGATTTTGTCGGAAAAGGGATCAATGTTGACGGTGAATACATCCGTGGCGCCGCTGTCGAAATCGCGTTTGAGAGAGGTGATGATATAGTCGGCCCGTTTTTGCCGGATGAGGGCGCCGACGTAGAGAAAGTCGCCGTCGAAGGTCATGCGCACCTCGGTTTGCAGCGCAGCGAAGGCAGTGTCTTGTGGGAAATTTTGAAAAAAATCGGTAGCGACCTGCGCGTCCTGCCAATCAGCCTCGTTCAGTTCGCCGTCGAGTTGTATGGGCGCTTTTGCCTTCTTAATGTACAAGGTGTAAGGTTCCTCGCCCGATTGGGCGTTGGCAGTAAAACAGCACAGGGCAAGGATAAACGGGAGGATGTATCGCAATTGCATAGGATACGATTTCGGGTGAGGCGCAAAGATAGGGGAAATGCAGCGGCCGTGATGCGGCGGGCTGACAGGGCAATCGCATTTAAACTACAAACTGCAAAACCGCAAACTGCAAAACCGCAAAAGTGCGTAACGTTATCGTGATAGCAATTTGTTATACGTTCCTCAGGCGTTTTTTGCCGCTTCCATTTTGTGAAACAAAAAATAAGAAACCCCCAGCGGCAGGAAGAACAGCAGTGGAAAAATCACTTGAAAGCTGAACCCGTCCACAGCCCAATTGCTCACCGCCGCGCCGATAAAATTGAGCGCGAAACCGAAATATGCCCACTCCCGGAGCCTCGCAGGAACGATGGGCAGCACGAGGGCAACCGACCCGATGATGCTGAAAAAATTGACCATCGGGGCAAAATACGGCGGGTAGCCGTAGTGTTCCATAGCTGCCTTTTGCTCCTCGCTGCCGAAGAACACAACCGTCATCACCCCGCACCAGAAGAAGATGATCGCGGTGGCAATCCAGAAAATGATTTTTGTCTTTTTCATTGTCCTTGATTTGAGTGAAGCAATGCGTCCAATTGATCAAGGCATAAGGTCAAACCCTCCTTCATGCCCATTTGGATAACGGTTTCCAAATCTGACAATGAGTTGTAGGTCACCACTATCGTGACGACGGTATTTTCAGCCTTGTCGGTAAAGTTTACGTCCCAGGGAGCGCGGGGCAAAGCCGGGTTGATTACCCCGTTTTCATCGCAAAAGCCGTCCATGCCCATGTAAGCGTCTATCGGGCTGATTTTGTCGTAGTCCATGCGCCCCCAGTGCTCTTCGCCTTCGGGGCCGCACATGGCATAGAGCCAATGCCCGCCTTCCCGAAAATCCATGACTTTGGTTTTGGCTTTCCAGGGGCTTGGCGCAAACCACTGTTCCAGTAATTCACTTTTGGTGTAGCAATCCCAAACCAATTGGCGTTGAGCGGCAAACTCACGGCGGACGGTGAGCGTGTTGTTTTCCTTGTCCACAAGGAAGTCGAACAGAAGGTTACTTGTCATTTTTGTCATTGTTTTGAATGGTTTTTAATAAGTGGTCGAGTTGGCTGAACCGCTGCTCCCAGATTTTGCGAAATTGCTCCAGCCATTGGTCTATCTCTTTCATTTTTTCGATTTCGAGCTGGTAATAAATTTCCCGGCCGTTGTGCTCCTGTTTCACCAAATCGCACTCCACGAGGATTTGCAAATGTTTTGAAACGGCTTGCCGGGTCGAATCAAAATGCTCGGCAAGCGCGTTGGGGGTCATCGGTTGCAAGGCGATGAGGGCAATGATGGCCCGGCGAGTCGGGTCGGCAATGGCTTGGAAAATATCTCGTCTCATGTGGTGTCCATTTTATTCGCGCAACTAATCGGTTGCAAATATATGCGCAATTAATTGGTTGCGCAAGTTTTTGGGCAGATTTTTTTGTCCCTCCAAGTGAGGAGCTAAGCGGAAGTTAGCGCCTCATGCCTGCCCAAAATTGAGGAGCTAAGCGGAAGTTAGCGCCTCACGCTGCCCCGCAGTCAAAGGCGCCCTTTTACTCTTCTCATCCGCCGAAGCTCGCCTTAGCGAGCGAAGGAGGGTTTACTTTTTCCTTCTCTTCCCCAGCAACGTCCCGGCACGGGCGCATTTCATCTATTAAAATTGGCTGTCGGGGCAGGTGCAGCGCACATTTGGTGAAAAATCAGAAAAACGTCATGAAACGAATGCTCTTCTTACTGCCGCTTCTTGCAACAATCTTATTTTCAAACAACCTGGCGGCCTCCGGCATCCAATCGGGAAAGGATGTCATCATTGACGAGCCGGTGAACAAAAACATAACGGTGGCCGGCGGAACCATCCGCGTGGAAGCGCCCATCGGCGGCGACCTGATCTGCGCCGGCGGAGAAATCCGCATCAACAACACCGTAGGTCAGGATATACTGGCGGCCGGCGGCGATATCCAACTCAACAAAGCAGGCGGGCAGGATGTACGCCTTATCGGCGGCAAAGTGCGCGTGTCGGATAACGTACCCGGCGACCTCGTCATCACCGGCGGCGAGATATTCATTGAAGCGGGCGTCACCATCGGCGGCGACCTCATCGTGGCCGGCGGCAAAGTAATGATGGAGGGTACCGTGAAGGGCAATGCAGACGTCATGGCCGGCGAGCTGTTTCTATCCGGTATGGTGGAAGGCGAGCTCAATGCCAAAGGCGGCCGCATAGATGTGGACGGTCAGGTGAAAGGCGTTTCCAAAATTGCAGCCGATCATATCCACCTCGGCAGCACTGCCCGGTTTGGCGGCGATGTGTCGTACTGGAGCAAGTCGGGCGCGGTTGATTTCGGCAGCGCGCTGGCCGGCAGTGCCACGGCCACGTTTACCGAATCGCTCAAAATGAAACACACCGAATGGAAGCAAAAAAGCCGGCTCTTACAGAAGCGTCTTGCTCCGGCCGTAATAGCGTATCGCATTGCGGCGGGCGCGCTGATCATCGGCTTCCTCACGGCATTTTTTAGTGGGTTCTTTGCCCGGCACGCCGGCGGCTTGCGCCGCAAAACCGGCGCCTACATGGGCGTGGGAACCCTGTACCTCATCGGCATTCCGGTATTGGCCGGCATTGCCGCCGCCACCATCATCGGCATTCCGGCGGCGGTAGCGTTGGGTGGTGTTTATAGCGCCTCCATTGCAGTAGCGGGTGCGCTCACGGCGGTTGTGGCAGCGCACGAATTGAGCAATCGCCTTGGCCGGAATTGGAGCAAAGGACAGTTTTTTTGGGCCTCCACGGGCATTTTCATTGTGCTCAAAGTATTGGGCGCAGTGCCGTTCTTCGGCAGCCTGGCGGTGTTTGTGCTCACGGCGGTGGCCTTCGGTTATGTCATTCAAATCATGCGCGGCAAAGTAAAACCGGAGGACAAAGCGCCCGCCGGCGAGGAGCTGATCGAGGATATCGTGTAGGAATGATTACAGGCCGTTGAGCCTCTTGTATAATTTGCGTAAAAAACCAAGTTGAAACCGCTCCTGCTCTCTCCGTGAGGGCAGGAGTTTTTTTGTAATTTTGCATCATGGAAACTACAGGCACCCGATGGAAACAGCGCTTCCAAAATTACGAGTCGGCATTTCTGCGCCTCAAAGAGGCAATGGAAATGGGCCAACTGAATGAATTGGAGCGCAACGGCCTCATACAGCGCTTCGAGTTCACGCTCGATCTTTCCTGGAAAGTACTCAAGGATTATTTGGAAAATAAGGGATTCTCGTTCAAACCCTCTCCAAAAGACACACTACGTTTGGCTCAACAGAGCGGGTTTATTGATTTTGCACAGGAACTGATTGACGGATTGGACATTCGCAATGAACTGTCTCACGATTACAGCGGCGAAAAATTCAATGGCTCCGAACCTCGCCTGCGTACCGATGTTTTTCCTGCATTGGAACAATTGTATCACTTTTTTATCCGCGAAGGCGGCAAAACGCAAGTATGAGAAATGCATTCGGCCTTACAGATCGCGATATGCGTACCATTCGGGATATTTTTAAAAAATATGCCGCGGTAAGCTGTGTATATATTTACGGTAGCCGGGCCAATGGCGATTATCACGCCGGGAGCGATATTGATCTCGCCGTAATGGACGAGGAGTTGAGCGACGAACTGATTCGCCGGATGAAAAGCGACTTTGAAGAAAGCAGCCTGCCCTACTTTGTTGATATCGTTCATTTTCCTTCTTTACAACACGAAAGCCTGAAAGAGCAAATCCGGCAAGCCGGCACTCCGTTTTACGATGCGACAACGGTTGCAGCATAACCCCAACAGTTAAATTTTTACAAAAAAAGACATGTCGGAATCAAGCACTAAAGACACACAACAAAAAAGACAGCAACAAGCCAAAGTACTGAGGGTGTTTCGCAAAGTACACCGCCTGACCGGCGCTTCGCTGTTTGTCTTTTTCTTTGTCATTGCCTTGACCGGGTTGCTGTTGGGCTGGAAAAAAAACAGCGGCGGGCTGATCCTCGCCCAATCGCACAAAGGCACTACCACCGAAATGACGAAGTGGCTCCCCATTGACAGCCTTCACACATTAGCCTGCAAAGCGCTGCACGAACAAGTGGACCCCACGCTCTCCCTCACACTCGACCGCATTGATATACGCCCCGATAAGGGTATGGTGAAATTTGTATTTGCCGATCACTTCCAGGGACTTCAGTTGGACCTCGCCACCGGCCGGGTGCTGCACGCCGAGGAACGCCGCGCCGATTTTATTGAAAAAATACACGACGGCTCCATCCTCGATTTTTACCTCGGAACCTCCAACGGGCCAATCAAACTCTTTTACACCACCGTGATGGGCCTTGCCTTGCTCACCTTCACCGTCACCGGGTTTTGGCTCTGGTACGGCCCCAAACGGATGCGGAAGTAGGATGCGCCGATAACTTTACGCTTGCTGCGGCGTTCATTTGCTATATTTAAATACAACCGACCGATGTACCGCTTTTCCCAAACTGCCGCTTTTGCGCTCGTCTTTTCTTTTGCTTTTTCCATTTCGTACGCACAGTCCTTTCCGCCCGTATTCTTTCCGGTTTCCGCCAACGGGCAGGAACTGACCAATGCGCTGGCCGGCGGGCTGAACAACCCGCAGTTGTCGGTAGTAGATTTGAATAACGACGGCATTCAGGACTTGTTTGTGTTCGACCGAAAAGGCAACGTGGTACTTACTTTTTTGCACGACGGCGTGTCCGGTTCCACTCATTATACTTATGCGCCGGAATACATTGCCGGGTTCCCGCCGCTGAGCAACTGGGCCATTCTGCGCGACTTCAACGGCGACGGCATTGCCGATATATTCACTTATTCCCACATCCCCGGCATTGACGGCATTTCCGTATATAGGGGTTATTACGACGCCCAAAACCGCATTGCCTTCAACCGCATCCAATTCAACAATCCATTTGGCGTTATCTATTTTCCGTTGCCGAACGGCTCCCAAACCCAACTGTTCGTTTCCACCATTGACATACCTGAAGTGGTGGACGTGGACGGCGACGGCGATCTCGACATACTCACTTTCGGCGTGGCCGGCGGATACATGGAATACTATGCCAACCGCTCCATTGAAATGGGATTCGGAACCGATACGCTCATTTATCGCTTGGTGACGAACTGCTGGGGCGGGTTTTACGAGAGCGGATTTACGGAAGCCGTAGATTTGGCCGCTACATCAGGGCAGTGCTACAGTCCGCTCACCGGCGAGGACGGCCCCATCGAAGTGCGCCATGCCGGCTCCACCGTAACGGCTTTTGATGCCGACGGCAATGGCAAAAAAGACCTCGTATTGGGCGATGTGTCTTTCAATAACCTCAATTTCCTCACCAACGGCGGCACGCCCCAAACCGCCTGGATGACTGCACAAGATAACTTCTTTCCTTCTTACGATGTGCCGGTACAGCTCCCGCTTTTTCCGGCGGCGTTTTATTTAGACCTCGATCATGACGGCAAAAAAGACCTCGCCGTAGCGCCCAACGCGGCCAACGGCTCCGAAGACCGCGAAGTGCTGTGGTGGTACCGCAATATACAGGGCGTACCGCATCATTTTGAACTACAACAACGCACCTTTTTGGTGGAAACCATGCTCGATTTCGGATCGAGTGCCAACCCTGTTTTTGCCGATGTGAACGGCGACGGATTGACGGATATGCTGGTGGGCAACGGCTCGTACTACCTCCCGTTCGGCGCCAAAGCTGCAAGGCTTTACCTCTTTCTCAATGTGGGTACGGATACCGAACCGGCATTTGAATTGGCAGATGAAGACTTCCTCAACATGAGCCAGTTTGCCGCTTCCACTTTCAACTATGCCCCGGCTTTCGGCGACATAGACGGCGACGGCGATCTCGACCTGATCGTGGGCGAGGATTTCGGGCTGTTGTATTTTTTTGAAAACACTGCCGGGCCGGGCAACCCCATGCAGTTTGCACCGCACCAATACCCTTACATGGACATAGACGTGGGCATTGCGTCTGCACCTTTCCTCTACGACATCAACGGCGACGGGCTGACGGACCTGCTCATCGGGGAGCGCAATGGCAACATCAATTATTTTCCCAACCTCGGCACGCCGGGGCAACCCTTTTTTCAGGCGGCTGAAACCGCGCCCAATGTGCCTTTTTTCGGCCAGGTGGATGCCCGTATTCCGGGATTTCCCGAAGCCAACAGCGCGCCGGTGGTGGTGGAAGTGGACGGGCAAATGATGCTGATAACGGGCACGCAAATCGGCCGTATCGAAACCTATATTATAGATGAATCGGATTACACCGCCGAATTTCCGGTTGTCACCGAATATTGGGGCGACATCAAGGCAGGGCTGCGCAGCCGTGTGGCGCTGGCCGATTTGAATAACAACGGGTTTCTGGAAGCAGCGGTGGGCAATGCCCGCGGCGGGCTGCAACTGTTTGGCACCGATATTCCCACGCCGGTGATCAGTTCGGTAGCCGAAAAACCGACGCCGGCGCCGGTACAGGTGTATCCCAACCCAACGGGAGGAACGCTCTTCGTCCGCATGCCCGGAGACCGGTACGAACAGGCTCTGTTCCAACTCTTTTCTGCCGATGGAAAATTGGCGCAGGAAACTCGCCGGCAGGGGCCGTTGTGGCAGGAGCGCCTGGAGGATTTGCCGGCCGGGCTGTACTTTTGGCGCATCAGCGGCTCAGGCGGAACATTTGCGGGGAAAGTAGTTTTGCAGGGAAGGCAATAGAAGAGCTATCTGAATTAAAAGCAACCGTATTTGGATTCAATATACTAAATACCGGTTCTCCAACGTACCTTGTACTTATCATTCAAACAACCCGACGGATCATGGACAAAATAAAAATTCTGTGGGCAGATGACGAAATAGATCTGCTCAAACCCCAACTGATGTTTCTCGAAAAGCGCGGCTATGAAGTTATTACCGTGAGCAACGGCTACGATGCATTGGAAGAATGCGAACAAGACAAAAGCATTGACGTCGTGTTTTTGGACGAGAGCATGCCCGGCCTCACGGGCCTGGAAACGCTCGGCAAGCTAAAGGCCGTCAACCCGTTGATTCCTGTTGTGATGATTACCAAAAACGAGGCCGAGCACGTCATGGAAGAGGCCATCGGCTCTCAGATTGCCGACTACCTCATCAAGCCGGTCAATCCCAACCAGATTTTGCTTTCGCTCAAAAAAATCATTGACAACAAGCGCTTGGTGCGTGAAAAAACGTCCTCCGACTACCAGCAGGAGTTCCGCCAGATTTTTATGCAAATCAATAGCGGCCTCAACACGGAAGACTGGGTGGACGTGTACCGCAAAATCATCAACTGGGAAATCAAAATAGACGAGTCGAACTCTACCGAGATGTACGACATTCTGTCTATGCAAAAGAGCGAGGCCAATACGGAGTTCAGCAAGTTTATTGTAAAAAACTACATAGACTGGGTTCAGACCGGCAACGGCCCGGTGATGTCGAATCAGTTGATGCGCACCAAAGTATTTCCGCACTTGCGCGAGGGCGAACCTACGCTGTTGGTATTGTTGGACAACCTGCGCTACGACCAGTGGAAAATCATTGAGCCGATTCTTTCCGAGCGCTTCCGGGTGGAGGACGAAGACTTCTTTTTCAGCATCCTGCCCACCTCTACGCAGTACAGCCGCAACGCCATTTTTTCCGGGCTGATGCCGGTGGAGATTGCCAAGCGATTCCCCGACTGGTGGAAAAACGACAATGAAGAAGGCGGCAAAAACCTACATGAGGGCGTGCTCTTTTCCGAATTGGTGAAGCGCACTTTTCGCAAAGAAATCAAAAACGATTATGTAAAAATCACCAGCGGCAACTTAGCCCGGCAGATTCAGGACAACATCCTCAACTACCTCAATAACGACATCACCGTCATCGTCTATAATTTCATTGACATGATGTCGCATGCGCGCACCGAAATGGAAGTGCTCAAAGAACTGGCCGGCGACGAAAAAGCCTACCGTTCCCTCACGCGCTCCTGGTTTCTCAACTCGCCGTTGTGGGCCGCCCTGCAACGCGCCGCCGACCGCAAAGTGCAGCTCATCGTCACGACCGACCACGGCACCATCCGCGTGAACACCCCTTCTAAAGTAGTGGGCGATCGCGAAACGACCACCAACCTGCGCTACAAGGTGGGCCGCAATCTTCAGTATGAAAAACGCGACGTGCTCGAAATTCGCGACCCGGAGAAAGCCGGCTTGCCCCGCCCCAACGTCAGTTCCGCTTTCATCTTTGCCAAAGAGGACAAGTTTTTCCTCTATCCCAACAATTACAATCACTTCAACAATTATTACAAAAACACCTTCCAACACGGCGGTATCTCTCTGGAAGAGGTCATCTGCCCGGTGGTGCGCCTCACCTCGCGGTAGGCTTGTGAAACAATAAAAATATGCAACACAGACACATTGTATTTTTCCTTTTGCTGAGCGCTGTTATCAGTGCATCTTCCTGCGGCGCTTCCCGCAAAGCGGGCAGGACAGGCGGCCTTTCCGAAAAATCGTCAGAAGGACTGCTCAAAGCCCTGGCCGCCCGCAAGTGGGATGCCGAGTGGTTTGATGCCAAAGCCAAATTGGATGTGGACGACGGCCGTCAATCGGTGAAAGCCAACGCGGTGATTCGCATGAAAAAAGGCGAGTTCGTGTGGGTTTCCATCAAAAAATTCGGTTTTGAGGCAGCGCGGGCTTTGATTCGCAAAGACTCGGTTTTTGTGGTCAACCGTTTGAACAACGAGTATTACGCCGAGCCGATCAGCTTCCTCACCAAAGAGTACAACATTCCGGCTGATTTATCCACGTTGCAAAACCTGTTGTTCGGCAACCCGGTATTTCTTTCCACGGCCGGTTTTCTGTTTGAAGACAAAGTAACGCACTACGAACTCTCCGGAAAGGGCGGCGGTATGGATAGCCGCTACCGGATAAACAGCGCCGATCTGACGCTCCAACACATTGGTTTTGAAGATAAAGAGGAACAACGCACCATTCAATGCGGGTTTGGAGAATATGCGCCCCTTGTGGAGAATCGGAACTTTTCCTACCTTCGTTCAATTGAAATGAACAGCCCGGCCACCGGCCGCGTATCGGTAGGGCTTCAGTTTTCTGATGTGGTGTTGAATGTTCCAAAGGATGTAAAATTTGAGATACCCGACAAATACACACGCGTTAGCGCCAAATAAACGGCGCAGGATAAATGCCTCCACCTATACCGGCTTTATCTTTCTGGTCATGCTGTCCCTATTGGCGCTGCCCTCACAGGCTGCCGGGCAGTCGCGCAAAGAATTGGAAGACAAGCGTCTCAAGCTCATTGAGGATATAGACCGCACCAACAAAAAACTTCAGGAAACTCAAAAAACAAAAGCCGCTGCATTGGGGCGCTATATGGCCCTCAAATCTCAGGTAGCCAAACGGCAGCAGTTGGTAGCCACCATGCGACAGGAGATTGTTCAGGCCGATTCGGCCATCGCGGGCAGTGAAGCGCTGAGCATCGCGCTCAACGACGACCTTGAGCGCCTGCGCCGCGAGTATGCCCAAACCCTTCGCGCGGCTTATCGCGTCAAGCTCCAGCAAAGCTGGGTGGCATTCTTGTTTTCTGCCGACAATTTCAATCACGTTTTTCGCCGCCGGCAGTACATGCGTCAGTACGACCGTCACCGCCGTCGGCAGGCTGCCCTCATCGCGGAAACCCAACAGGCGCTTGCCGTGAAAGTGGAACAATTGGAGCGCTACAAAGCAGAGCAACAGCGCCTGCTCGCCGCCACACAGCAACAGGGCGAAATACTCCGCAGCGAAATGCAGGACAAAGACCGCGCGCTTCAGTCGCTCAAAGCCGATGAAAATCAATTGGTAAAAGAACTCGAACGCCGCGAAAAAGAGCGCGAGCGTTTCAGCGCCGCCATTGAAGCCGTCATCCGGGAAGAAATGGCGCAAAAACGCCGCGAGGCCCGCACTTCTACCGCTATCACCTCCCCGGCTACCCGAAAGAATACGACGACGGCGGCTGAATCAAAAGCCGACAACAGCGCCTTCGCACAGCGCCGGGGCAACTTGTCGTGGCCTGTATCCGGCGGGCGCATCAGCCGGCCGTTCGGCCCGCAGCCGCACCCCACGCTCAGAGATGTGACGGTGCCCAACAATGGAGTGGACATCCATGCCGGCGCCGGCGCCGATGTAAAGGCTGTTTATGAAGGCAAGGTAGTGGGCGTGCAGTTTGTACCCGGCTACCAAAACATGGTCATTTTGCAACACGGCGCCTATTACACCGTTTATTCCAACATTGCCAGTTTATTAGTCAATCGCGACGATCAGGTAAGCGCCGGGCAGGTAATAGGCCGGCTCGGACAGGAAGACCTCCACTTTGAAGTATGGCGGGAAAAGCAACGGCTCAACCCCGCTCAATGGCTCGGCAAACGATAATAATAAACCCGGTTTTACACCCGGAAACTCAACAAACACTATGCGAAAAGAATGGTCGCTCGGAGAAAAAGATAATAAAGGCATTGCCAAATCCACGGAGTACGCCGTTTTGGTGGGCGTTATTTTGCAAAACCAAACGGAGGAATTAGTCAATGAGCATTTGGACGAACTCGAATTTCTGGCCCAAACCGCCGGCGCGGAGTGCGTCAAACGATTTACCCAAAAACTCACGCACCCCGATGCCCGCACCTTTATCGGCAAAGGCAAACTCGAGGAAATCCGCGAGTACATCGAACTACACGAGAACATCAACATGGTCATCCTTGACGACGACCTCAGCGGCAAGCAGGTCAACATTCTCGAAGAAACCCTTAAGGTAAAAATCATTGACCGCAGTAGCCTCATTCTCGACATATTTGCCCGGCGCGCCCAAACGGCACAGGCCAAAACGCAGGTAGAACTGGCTCAGCTTCAATACCTCCTGCCTCGCTTGCGCGGCTTGTGGACACACTTGGAACGCCAACGCGGCGGTATCGGCTTGCGCGGCCCCGGTGAAAAAGAAATTGAGACCGACCGCCGGATTGTCAAAGACAAAATAGCCCAACTCAAAGAAAGGCTTCAGGTCATTGACCGCCAAAACGCCACGCAGCGCAAAACCCGCGGCGAACTCATCCGCGTGGCCTTGGTGGGATACACCAATGTAGGCAAATCCACGCTCATGAACCTGCTCAGCAAGTCGGAGGTTTTTGCCGAAAACAAGCTCTTTGCTACCTTGGATACTACCGTGCGCAAAGTCGTTTTCGAGGATATGCCTTTCCTGCTCTCCGATACCGTGGGCTTTATTCGCAAACTGCCCCACCACCTCGTGGAGAGTTTCAAATCCACTTTGGACGAAGTGCGCGAAAGCGACATTCTCCTGCATGTGGTGGACATTGCGCACCCTCAGCACGAAGACCACATCCGCACCGTGGACGAAACGCTGCGCGACTTGCATGCACAGGACAAGCCAACGCTGTTGGTTTTTAATAAAATTGACCTCTACCGCGAACTCTATTACGATGCCTTCGTAGATGAAGAAGCCAGAAAGGAAATTGAAGACGGGCTAAAAGGCAATTTGCGGTATCTGTTCGGAAAAGACAACATCTTTCTTTCGGCGGTCACTAAAGAGGGGATAGACGAATTTCGACAAAAGCTCACCCGGCTTGTCCGCGAACAATATGTGATCCGGTACCCGTACCGGGCCGCGCAATGGAAGTAACCAATGTCATGCTCAATGAATGAAATACTAACCAAATACGCCAGGCTGCTCGTGCATTACTGTATGGAGATAAAACCCGGCGACCGCCTGTATGTGCGCAGCACCACGCTGGCCGAACCGCTCATCCGCGAGGTATATAGAGCCGCGTTGCAGGCCGGCGCCGCCGTGGATGTGGACATGAGTTTCCGGGAGCAAAACCGCATCCTCGTCAATGAGGCATCACCCGCAGGGCTGGAGCACGTTTCGCCGCTGTACCGTGCCGCAATGGGCGAGTACGAGGCATTCCTCAACATCATGGCGCCCTTCAACCTGCGGGAAGATCAAAACCTGGATGCCGACAACAACGCCATTCGCCGAAAGGCGATCCTGCCCATGCAGCAGGACTATTTTCGCCGCACCGCCGACCGGGCGCTCAAGCGCAATCTCTGCCTCTTTCCCACCGATGCCGGCGCGCAGGAGGCAGGCATGTCGCTGGAAGAGTATCAGCATTTCGTATTTGACGCCTGCCGCCTGTACGACGACGACCCCATGGAAAGCTGGCTCGCTGTGCGCCGCGACCAACAGCAGATCGTGGACCTGCTCAACAGCCGCCAATCTGTTCGATATGTAGGGGAGGGAATAGACATTCGCTTCTCTACCGAGGGCCGCACCTGGATCAACTCCGACGGCCGCACCAATATGCCCTCGGGCGAAGTGTTCACCTCGCCCGTGGAAGATTCGGTGAACGGAACCGTGCATTTCAGCTACCCTTCCATCTACGGCGGGCACGAAGTGGAAGGCGTGACCCTGTGGGTGAAAGACGGCTACATTGAAAAGTGGGAAGCCCGGCGTGGTCAGGACCTGCTCGACAGCGTTTTCCAGATTGAAGGAACCCGCCGCTTCGGTGAGGCCGCTGTGGGGACCAACTACCGCATCAACCGATTCTCCAAGAACATCCTCTTTGATGAAAAAATCGGCGGAACCATACACATGGCCGTTGGGCAATCGTACCTTCAGACCGGAGGGAAGAACCAATCGGCAGTGCATTGGGATATGATCGCCGACATGAAAAATGGAGGAATGATCTACGCCGACGATGAAAAAATCTATGAAAACGGGAAATTTCTGTTTTTAGATTGATCTCAATGCCCGGAAAATAGGTTTTTTCAAAGTGAGCGTATATTTTTGCCCGCCTTTGAGCAAAAACGTAACGAAAGATTGTACTTTGCGCTTGTAATTATGAAACACGAACGACGGCAACAATGACAATGAATATGTTTCTCCCAAAATCATTAACCAACTCCCAAATCCTTTTACCGTGAACACTAACGTCGCTTTTTTAGAGTTAAAGTATGGCAACATCTACGGCGGATTCCCAAATTTCTACGCTATCAGCGAAATCGCCCTTTTGGTTTTTGAAAACGGTTCCAACCGCATCTTTCTCGAAAGTTGGGTAAACCAAGCCAACATTGAGATCGTAAATGTGTATCCCAAAATCAACGAATTGGGGCACACCATCGGCAGAGCCAAAGAGGTGGTGAACCTGAAAACCCGCCGCCGCAAACCGTACAAAGAGGACTTTCGCTTAGAAGAAATGGATCTCAAGTATGCGTTCAAACAACTCCAACCTGCCAAAATGTCTATCAAGAACTTCCTCTTGAAAAATCTCAAGAAGTATCAGTTTCGCGATATTCTTACTTTCGACGGGCGCAGAGATGTCTTTTTGTGCGAACGCGCCGGGGTCAACTTCAGCCGCTTTAACATCATTGACCTGCAAAAAGTCCTCAACAAAGAGACAGAGTATCTCTTCTCGCTGAATAAACTTTCGGTAGTCGTCAATTTTGAATTGGACAACTCCTACCTGCGTTCCAACAACCTCGAATATTGGCTGCACCCGATTGCCGCCCGTCAGATCATTCCCAAGTCGGCTGCTTACGATGCT
This sequence comes from Saprospiraceae bacterium, assembly GCA_019638385.1. Taxonomy (GTDB): domain Bacteria; phylum Bacteroidota; class Bacteroidia; order Chitinophagales; family Saprospiraceae; genus UBA2329. The sequence goes on from JAHBTW010000004.1 coordinate 276,136, forward strand.
GCCCGCCTCATGATGGTCTATAACGAGTACACGCAGTTTCACGAGGACTTCATGCGCAAGGGCGCCCTGCTACTCAATAAAATTCAAAATCTGAAGGAGGAATAGCCCTCCTTCAGATGATTGATTTGCAGCGGTATGATGTGCGCTGCCGCACGAGTATGCCTATATGTTCGGCTGCGGCGTAATGCGCAGGTACTGTCTTGCCTTTTCGTATCCTTTTGGAAATTTCTTGCCTGCATCTTCGTCCCACATGGCCGGGCCTTCAAAATCCCTCCGTTCCGGGCACGGCTAATTTTCCCGTTTTGGTAAAACCCGGCGATGGTAAAACCGTGTGAGTAGCAACAGGCGATCCAATTTCACCTTCCAACAATGCCTTTACAGACGGTGCAATTTTGTCATATTCTACCAAAAAGCCATCGTGACCGTACAAGCTGTCAATGTGCGCTATGTGCGCATGAGGAATGTGCCGGGCCAGAAAAGCCTGCTCTTCCGGCGGGAATAGGATATCGGACTGAATGGCCACGACCAATGTGCGGGCGGTGATCCGCGCCAGCGCATCCTCTACCGAACCTCTGCCGCGCCCGACATTGTGCGAATCCATGGCCTTGCTTAGGGCGAGGTAGGTATGCGCATTAAACCGGCGTTGCAGTTTTTGCCCCTGATACTGTTGGTAGCTCGCGGCGAGGAAGTCCTCTATTTTGTCGTGAGAACTCTCCGACTGCGTGCGCTGATAGGTATGGTAATGGCGGTACGACAGCATGGCAATGGCGCGTGCGGCCTCTAATCCCCGCTTGCCCGCGTCGGGGTGGGGGAGCGCAATGCTGGGATCGGCGAGGATGGCCATGCGTTGCGCCTCGTTGAAGGCAATGCCCCAGGGCGAGTGCCGGGCATTGGTAGCGAGGAGCGCAAGCTGATCGAACAGTCCCGGATCGGTTGCGGCCCACTCCAGCAATTGTTGCCCGCCCATAGAGCCGCCCATGCCGAGTCGGATGCGTTGAATGCCGAGATGCCGCTGTAGCAGTTGATGCGCGCGCACTATATCCTTTACGGTGACGAGCGGAAAATCGGCGCCGTAGGGCTTGCCGGTATTCGGGTGGATGCTCGCCGGGCCGGTGCTGCCGTAGCAGGAGCCGATGATGTTGGCGCACACAATGTAGTAGCGTTCCGGGTCGAGCAGTTGGCCCGGCCCCACCAATCCCGGCCACCAGGCGGCGGCTTCGGAATTGGCGGTGAGCGCATGGGCGATCCACACGATATTGTCTTGTGCCGGATTGGGCTTGCCGTAAGTGGTGTAGGCAATGTGCAACTCCGGCAGCACGGCCCCGCCCTCCAAAGTAAATGGCGCGGGTATGTGCAACGTCTTGGTGGTCATAATACTAAATTTCAGGCGAGTACTTTATCGGGCGCTACTACTTTGGCGAAAGCCTGCTCAAAATCGGCCTTGATGTCGTCAATATGCTCAATGCCTGCCGACACGCGGAGCTGATTGGCCAATACGCCGGCAGCGAGCTGTTCGGCTTCGCTGAGTTGTTGGTGGGTGGTGGCCGAAGGTTGAATGATGAGCGTTTTGGCGTCGCCCACATTGGCTAAGTGGCTCACCAAGCGGAGGCTGTCCACAAAGCGGGTGGCGCTTTTGCCGTCGCCGCGCAGGGTGAAGGAGAGCACGCCGCCGTAGCCGTTGCGCAGGTATTTGCGCGCATTGGCATAGCCGGGACTACCGGCCAGGCCGGGGTAGTTGACCGACTCCACCGCCGGGTGCTCCGACAGCCAGCGGGCGAGTTCGAGCGCGTTGTCCACATGGCGCTGTACGCGCAGAGACAGCGTTTCCAACCCCTGTAAGAGGAGGAATGAATTGAACGGGCTGAGTGCCGGCCCGAAGTCGCGCAGCCCTTCCACTCTGGCCCGGATGATGAAGGCGATGTTGCCGAAAGGCCCGTCTGTGCCGAACACTTCCCAAAATTTCAAACCGTGATACCCTTCGGACGGCTCGGTGAACTGCGGAAACTTGCCGTTGCCCCAGTTGTAATTGCCGCCGTCCACAATGACGCCGCCGATGGAGGTGCCGTGGCCGCCGATCCACTTGGTAGCCGATGCCACCACTACCGCCGCGCCATACTCTAAGGGGCGAAACAGATAGCCCGCCGCGCCGAAGGTATTGTCCACGATGAGCGGCAGATCGTGCTGCTGCGCTACGGCGGAAATGCCTTCAAAATCGGGCACTTCAAAGCTGGGATTGCCGATGGTTTCCAAATAAATGGCTTTGGTATTGGCATCAATGAGACGCTCGTAGTCGCTCGGTTTTTCGCCGGCCGTGAAGCGCACTTCGATGCCGAGGCGCTTGAAAGCCACTTTAAACTGATTGTACGTGCCGCCGTAGAGGTTGGAGGAAGAGATAAAGTTGTCGCCGGCCTGCAGGATGTTGTTGAGGGCGATGAACTGCGCCGCCTGCCCCGAACCCACGGCCAGGGCCGCTACACCGCCTTCCAGGGCCGCCACCCGCCGCTCGAATACATCGGTGGTGGGATTCATGATGCGGGTATAAATATTGCCGAACTCTTTGAGCGCAAACAAGTTGGCGCCATGTTCCGAGTCGCGGAACGTATAGGAGGTGGTTTGATAAATCGGCACGGCGCGCGAGCGGGTGGTGCCTTCTACTTCCTCTTGCCCGGCGTGGAGCTGGAGGGTTTCAAATTTTAAATTAGACATGGTAAACAGATTAAATTGGGTGAATGAAATGAATAGAAATGACAAGCCCGGTGGGCATTCGCGGGTACAACCGACGAGGGGCACAGCGCCTCCGGAAGCGACTATGCCGGCCTCAGGTCATACAGCTATGCCTGCCGGGCGATTAACAGCAACAACAACAACAAGGGGACATCGCACAATGAGCGCGATGAAGGGAAAGAGGCCCCGAATCGGGGAGAGGAGGAAAAGGAGCGTGGAATAAAGAATACATAAAACCCTTGATTTTATAGTTCCGGGTACGCCAATACGGCGCTCCGGCAGGATTTGGCACCTTTTGTCTTTGCGGCAAGGTTGCCAGGGTTTCACAGAGCCTGTTCTCTCCACCCGTTCTGTATAAAATCTATCCGGCTTTGCGGATGACGGCGGCAAAGATAGGGGCATGCAGGCTGAAAAGTCAAGAGCCGTTTGAAAATCGAGCCTTAAATTTTTGTTAAACCTACTAGGTTGGTAGGATTTATCGTGCGTTTCCTGTCTGTGAGAGGGCGCAGGAATCTACTCTTGAGGCCTGCGTTGGGGAGGATTTCAAAATAACTTTTTGCCCTGCGTTATTCTTCCTATTTTTGCCCGTCAAACACACTTTAACACCGTGTTTACGTTAGCGAAAAAGGCATGACAAGCAGAAAACAAAATAAAAACCAGTTGGCGCTCAAATTGGGAATGAATGACGAACGCGTTCCCAAGTTATTGGGTATAATATGCATGTTCTTAGCGTTTTACCTGTTCATTGCATTTTTTTCCTACCTGTTTACCTGGGAAACCGATCAGAGCGATGTGCAAAATTTTTCCTGGAGCCTGCTCATGCAAAGCGACATGCCGATGGCCAACTGGCTGGGTCGCTTGGGCGCTATTGTATCCGATATGTTTTTCTATTGGGGGGTAGGTTTGTCCTCCTTCGGTTTTGTGTATTTGCTCATTATCTATGGCCGCGCACTGATACAGCGCACGCCGATGATCCAATTGAACGGGCGGCTGCGCATCACGCTGGTGCTCATGCTGCTGATCTCCGTTTTTCTGGAGTTCATTTTCAGTGGCGCCAAGTTTCCCTGGGGCGGCGCATTCGGAGATTTCGTTGCCGGCTGGCTGCAAAGTTTCCTCGGCGTAGTGGGCTTGGGCACCCTTTTCCTGCTCGTCATCATCGGGGTCATTACCTGGGTGTTCAACCCCAATTACAAGGAAATGACTTTTCGCAGTGCAGTGCAGGGCGTGGTGACTTATTTACAGGATTTTTTCAGCGGGCGGCTCTACCAGCGGCGGCGTGTTGCTGAGCGAGCTCAACAAGCTGCTGATAATCAAGAGAAAGCAGAAAAGACTACAAAACCGCTTCGCCCCAGTCTGGAGGAAGACGGCGACGCGCAACTCTCTCTCGAATTGGACAAACGCCTGCGTCCCACCTCTCCCTCACTGGCGCCCGAAGGCGCCGAACTCGAAATACAACCTTCCGCCAGTTCTGACAGCACCGATTCGCCCGGTCTGGATTCTACCATGCCCCTCAACCAGGCTTCGCAGATACTGGAAGAAAATGCCGACCACAGCGAGCCTTACGACCCTACCTTGGAGTTGTCGTCGTACGAAAACCCCGTGCTGTCTCTGCTGGAGGATTATTCTGATCAAAAATTAGAGGTGGACCGCGCCGAGTTGGAGGCCAACAAAGACCAGATCATCGAGACGCTGCTCAATTACAAAATTGAAATTACCAAAATACGCGCCACCATCGGCCCCACCGTCACGCTGTACGAAATTGTACCGGCGCCGGGCGTGCGTATCAGCCGCATCAAAAACTTAGAAGACGACATCGCGCTCAGCTTGTCGGCGCTCGGCATTCGCATCATTGCGCCTATTCCCGGTAAGGGTACCATCGGTATTGAAGTGCCCAACCGCAACCAGCAGATCGTGTCTATGAAGGAGGTGCTGCAATCCGAAAAGTTTCGCCGCGCCAAAATGGACCTGCCCATCGCATTGGGTAAAACCATCTCTAATGATATATTTGTGGCCGACTTAGCCAAGATGCCTCACTTGCTCATGGCCGGCGCTACCGGGCAGGGCAAATCGGTGGGTATCAACGCCATCCTCATGTCGTTGCTGTACAAAAAGCACCCCTCTCAGGTGAAGTTGGTGCTCATTGATCCCAAAAAAGTGGAGTTGTTCCCGTACAGCAAGCTGGACGCTCACTTCCTGGCGTTCCTGCCGGGGCAGGAGGAGCCTATTGTGACGGAAACTACCAAAGTGATCCACACGCTCAACTCCCTATGTATAGAGATGGACACCCGTTACAACCTGCTCAAAAAAGCGGGCGCCCGTAATATCCGGGAGTACAACGAAAAATTTGTGCAGCGTCAGCTCAACCCGCTCAAAGGCCACCATTTCCTGCCTTTTATCGTGTTGGTAATAGATGAATTTGCCGACCTCATCATGACGGCGGGTAAGGAAATAGAATTGCCCATCGGGCGCTTAGCACAGTTGGCGCGTGCCGTGGGCATTCACCTCATCATCGCCACGCAGCGCCCCTCGGTCAACATCATTACCGGCATCATCAAAGCCAACTTCCCGGCGCGCCTCGCTTTCAAAGTGACGGCCAAAGTGGACTCCCGCACCATCCTCGACGCCAGCGGCGCCGATCAACTCATCGGGCGGGGCGACATGCTGCTGTCGGTGGGCGGCGACATGGTGCGCATACAGTGCGCCTTCGTGGATACGCCCGAAGTGGAACGCGCCGTAGAGTTCATCCACCAACAACCCGGCTACGCTGAGCCGTACTACCTGCCCGAATTTCACGGCGACGAAACCGACTCCATCACCGGCTCCGGCGGCCCGGTGAAGTATTCCGATCTCGACGAAATGTTTGAAGATGCCGCCCGCCTCATTGTGCAAACCCAGCACGGCTCTACCTCCATGATACAGCGCCGCCTCAAACTCGGCTACAACCGTGCCGGTCGCCTCATGGATCAACTCGAATCGGTGGGCATCGTGGGTTCTGCCGACGGCAGCAAGGCCCGCGAAGTGCTCGTGTATGACGAAATGGAGTTGAACCGCTTTTTGGAGGATTTGAAAAAACGGTAAAGGTTTTCCCGACCAATTAACACACGAAAATATTGTTTCCAATGCGATTGATCTGTTTGATTGTATGCCTGATAACTTCCGCTACGCTCTTCTCCCAAACCGTTGAAGAACTCACCAAAGAGTTGCAGCAGGCTACTACTGCCAAAGAGCGCATGTTTCTCAATTATCAAATTGCGGAGGTGTATTTGCGCTCTACCGATAAAACCAAAGCCGTTGATTTTGGAAAAACCGCTCACCAAACAGCCATAGAGCAGGGCAACAACGGCTTGGCCGCCCGCTCCGCCTACCTCATCGGCGATGCGTACGAGCGCTTGCGAAACGACCGCAACGCCGAGGTGTGGTACAAAACTTGCCTCAACTTCGCCAAAGCAGCCGGCGATTTCGATCTCATTGTGCAGAGCGTGAAGAAGCGCAGCAGGATTGCCACCAAAGACGGCAACTATCGCCGGGCTTATGAAATCAATCAGGAGGCCTTTGATTACTTCAGCGGTAAGGGCACGAGTATCAGCGATTTGGAGGGACGGTACGAGGTGCAGAAAAATGTGATAGACCGGGAGAAGCGCGCCTTGATGGAGGAAAAAGCCCGCTTGGAGCGTGAAATATCCGGCCTGTCGAAAGAACGGGACCAACTCAGTACCGATAAATCCCAATTGGAAACCAAACAGGAACAACTCGTACAGGAGAAAGCCCAGGTGGAAGCACAGATAACCCAAAAAGAAGAGGCCCTCGTATCGGTGGAAGAGGAGAAGCGCAAAGTAGAAGAATTGGCCGGCGAAAAGGAAGCGGCGCTCCGCAGTTTGTCGCGTGAAAACCTGATTCAGGAAGCGGCGCTCAACGCAGCGAAAAAAGAGCGGGCAGAGGCCGAATTAGCCGTTCAGCAAGAGAAAACCCTGCGGGAACAAGAGAAAGCCGAGAACGAAAAAACCAAATTGCAACTGCTGCTCGGCGCAGCCGTCGGCGGTTTGGTATTGTTTTTTATGATTGTGCTGTATGTATCGAGCCGGCGCTCCAGAGCCAATCTTCAGCGCAAAAACAAACTCATCGAGATGGAGCGCGAGCGCTCAGATGAGTTGCTGTTCAACATCCTGCCCAAAACCATCGGCGAAGAACTCAAGGAATTCGGCAAGGCCCGCGCCCGGAAGTTTGAGCAGGCAACCGTGTTGTTCACCGATTTTAAAAACTTTACCCAAATATCTGAAAAGCTCAGTCCGGAAGAACTCGTGGAGGAAATTGACCGCTGCTTCAAGGGTTTCGATTTTATCATTTCGCAATACCCCGACATCGAAAAAATCAAAACCATCGGCGATGCCTATATGTGCGCCGCCGGCCTCAACTCCGGCCTCGAAACGCCCGATAACCTCATCCGTGCCGCACTGGAAATGCAGGAGTTCCTGCAGGAGCAAAAAGAGGAGCGCCTGCGCATCGGCAAGCCCTACTTTGAGGCGCGCATCGGCATGCACACCGGACCGGTGGTGGCCGGGGTGGTGGGTGTCAATAAATTTGCCTACGACATCTGGGGCGATACGGTGAATATTGCCGCCCGCATGGAGTCGCAGTGTGAAGAGGGCCGCATCAATATTTCGGAAACGACTTACAACTTAGTGCGCTACACGTTTGAGTGCAGCTACCGGGGCAAAGTGGAAGCCAAAAATAAAGGCGCCATTGATATGTACTATGTGGAGCGGGTGTTCTCCGGAGCGTATGCCGGGGTATAGATTTTTATTCAAACAAAAATTTTTAAAAACAACTTTACTTTCTAACTTTGCCAACAAAAACGGGCAGAGTTGCCCCGTGTATTTTTACAACTCACAACGACCCACCTGAACGATATGAGCAAAGGAAGATCCGGCAGTCGCCCGGAACAACATACCGACAGCGAAACCGGCCACGTCATCGGCTTGCAGGGAATGTACGAAGACTACTTCCTCGATTACGCCTCTTATGTCATCCTCGAACGGGCGGTGCCCGCCATCGAAGACGGCCTCAAACCCGTGCAACGCCGCATCCTGCATGCCATGTTTGAGCAAGACGACGGGCGTTTTCACAAAGTGGCCAACATCATCGGCAACACCATGCAGTACCACCCGCACGGCGATGCCGCCATCGGCGATGCGCTGGTGAACATGGGGCAGCGAGACTTGCTCATTGACTGCCAGGGCAACTGGGGCGATGTGCGCACCGGCGACAGCGCCGCCGCTTCGCGCTATATTGAGGGACGGCTCACCAAGTTTGCCCTTGATGTGGTGTTCAATCCTCAAACGACGAACTGGCAGTTCTCCTACGACGGTCGCAAAAAGGAACCGGTAACCCTGCCGGCCAAGTTTCCGCTCGTGCTGGCGCAGGGCGTGGAGGGCATCGCAGTGGGCTTGTCCACCAAAATTCTGCCGCACAATTTTATTGAAATACTCAAGGCTTCGATCCAAATTCTCCAGGGCAAAAAGGTCAAAATTTACCCCGATTTCCCTACCGGCGGCTCCATTGACGTAGCCGACTACAACAGCGGCGCGCGGGGCGGCAAGGTGAAGGTGCGCGCCAAAATAGAGGTGTTGGACAAAAGCACGCTGGCCGTGCGCGACCTGCCCTATGCCGTTACTACAGGCTCGCTCATTGAGAGCATCGTGAAAGCAAATGACAAGGGCAAGATCAAGGTGAAAAAAGTGACCGACAACACCGCCGAACTTGTTGAAATCCTCATCGAACTGGCGCCCGGCGTTTCACCCGACGTGACGGTGGATGCGCTCTATGCTTTCACCGATTGCGAGGTGTCTATTTCGCCCAATGCCTGCGTCATCGTGCAGGATAAACCGATTTTCACGACGGTGGAAAATATCCTCGAAATTTCCACCAACAACACCCGCGAACTGTTGCGCCGGGAGTTGGAAATCAAAAAACACGAACTGGAGGAGAAGTGGCATTTCGCTTCGTTGGAGAAAATCTTTATCGAAAAGCGCATCTACCACGCCATTGAAGAGTGCGAAAGCTGGGAAGAAGTGGTAGCCACCATTTACCGCGAATTGGCCAGGTATGTAGCCACGCCCTCCGACCCGCCGAAAACAAAAGCAGATACCCGTTTGGTGCTGTTGCGCGACATCACCGACGACGACATCGGCCGGCTCACCGAAATCCGCATCAAGCGCATCTCCAAATACAATGTGTTCAAAGCCGACGAACTCATTCAACAAATTGAAGCCGAACTGCAACAGGTGAAGCACGACCTGGAACACATCACCGATTATGCCATTGCCTACTTTCAGCGGCTGCTGGACAAATACGGAAAAGGCCGTGAGCGCCGTACCGTCATCACTACATTTGATGCCATACAGGCTACGGAAGTGGTGGCCAACAACGCCAAACTTTATGTGAACCGCACGGAGGGCTTCATCGGGTATGGGTTGAAAAAGGATGAGTTTGTGACCGATTGCTCCGACATAGACGACATCATCGTGTTTCGCCGCGACGGCAAATTTTTGGTCTCCCGCATCAGCGAAAAAGTGTTTGTGGGTAAAGACCTCATCCATGTGGCGGTGTGGAAAAAGAACGATGAGCGCACCACCTACAACATGGCCTATCTGGACGGCAAGAGCGGGCGCAGTTTCGTGAAGCGCTTCAACGTGACGGCCATTACCCGCGACCGCGAGTACGATCTCACGCAGGGCAATCCCAATTCCAAACTGCTTTATTTTTCTGCCAATCCCAACGGCGAGGCCGAAATTGTGATCGTGACCTTAGCGCCGAGTTCCAAAGCCAAAATCAAAGTGTTCGACTACGACTTCGGCGAGTTAGAGATCAAAGGACGCGGCTCGCAGGGCAACATTCTGTCGAAATATCCGGTAAAAAAAGTGGTGCTCAAGGAGGCCGGAAAATCCACGCTCGGCGCGCAGAAAGTGTGGATAGACGAGGTGAGCGGCAAGCTCAATACCGACAGCCGCGGCCGCCTGCTCGGCGAATTCGACACCGGCGACCAACTGCTGCTGACGTATAAAGACGGCGCCTACGAGGTAGCCGACATAGACCTGAATCGCCGCTTCGATCCCGAAGAAATATTGCACCTCGGCAAGTTCGATCCCGAAACCGTCATTAGTGCCGTCCATTATGACGGCAACAAAGGCTGGACGATGGTCAAGCGCTTCCGGGTAGAGACGAAGTCCACCGGCGAACGCTTCTCTTACCTCAGCGAGCACAAGGATTCCAAACTGCTCTATGCCTCCGTGAAACCCGCGCCCCGCATTGAGTACAGCGTGAAGATCAAAGGCAAAAAAATACAAGGCGAAGTTGATTTAGCCGACTTCATAGACGTAAAGGGCTGGCGCGCTGTGGGCAACAAACTCAGCGACCAAAAGCTCAGTTCTGTGAAAGAAATTGCCGAGCCGGAGGAAGTCGTTGCTCCGCCGTCGGAAGAACTGCCGGAAAAGCTCCATGCCGGGGATAGCATCGAGTTTGATATGGGGAAGAACGGGCAGGGGACGCTGTTTTGAGGGCTGGGAGCATTGATCTATATTTGCAAAAACAGATGAAAAATGGAAGTCAAAGAGCCGCTGTTTGAATATGTATCGCCCCATATTACCACGGATGTGGTGTGTGGGGAATCCAAAAGTATATTGAAAAATATTGACGATGAAAAGTTTGACCTGATCATAACTTCTCCCCCATACAACATCGGAAAGTCCTATGAAGTGAAACAATCCATTGAACAGTATTTGGGAACGCAAAAAGAAATAATATCGGAATTGGTGAGAGTGCTGTCCCGGCAAGGAAGTATTTGCTGGCAGGTAGGAAATTATGTAGATAAAGGAGAAGTGTTTCCTTTGGATATTTACTATTATCAAATTTTTAAGACATTGGGTTTACGGCTCAGGAATCGAATAATTTGGCATTTTGGACATGGGCTGCACGCCAGTAATCGCTTTTCAGGCAGATACGAGACGATCCTTTGGTTTACGAAATCTGACGAATACATATTCAATTTAGACAACGTTAGAGTTCCATCCAAATATCCGGGGAAGCTTCATTTCAAAGGGGATAAAAAGGGGTTGCCATCGGGTAATCCACTGGGAAAAAACCCTTCGGATATTTGGGAAATTGTTGCTCAGGATTGGGAAAACGAATTGTGGAATATCCCGAATGTAAAATCTAATCATCCTGAAAAAACAGAGCACCCTTGCCAGTTTCCTGTCGAATTGGTGGAAAGATGTGTGCTCGCTCTCACCAACACAAAAAGTTGGGTGCTTGACCCCTTTGCCGGAGTAGGTTCTACGCTATTAGCGGCATTAAAAAATGAACGTCATTCTATGGGTATTGAGAAAGAGTCAAATTACTGTGCTATTGCGGAGCAGCGAATCAAAGATTTGAAAGATGGGCGGCTCAAAATTCGGCCAATCAATAAACCAATACACATACCTTCTGCTAATGATAAAGTTGCCAAAATTCCCGGCGAATGGAAATCAGAGAATGGCCTTAAACCAAATACATTATTCGAGATATGAGAATTGCAGGGATTTATTCTTTTAATGGAGGGACAGAATATGTTCAGCAGCATTTTTCGGTGGAACTGAACGAGTTGATAACAGCCATTAAAAATATTGACGCTGCCTTGTACAAAACAAAAGTGAGCAAAGAGAAAACTATGCTGGATAAAGTGCTCTTCAGCCCGGTAGGACTAAACAAGGCATTCAAAGAGGAGCTATATCCTTTGGGCTGGGCGAACGTGAAGGAAACTTGTTATTACAGCCCATCCTACTATGTAGATGGATATGAAAGCCTTTCTCAAAAAAAGGTGTATCCTTTCAGAGATATGGACTTCGTAAAGAACAAACTCGGAATAGAAGTTCAGTTTGGCAAGTACTCTTTCATGGTTTATAATGTCTGTGCAAAGATGACTATTTTCAAAAAGTTAGGACATATTGAGGCAGGCATTGAAGTGGTTCCTGTAAAAGAACTTGCAGCGCAAATGAGCACAGGCGTGTCTTACTTCGAACAGTTTGTGTGGGATTTAGAGCAACGAGGCGTCTCAGATATAGACATTCCGGTCATGATCATCGGAATCACTTCATAGCCTTATCCGCAGCCCGGCGTATTTCCGCCTCCGCATACACCTCATTTTGCCAACCCAACCATTCGGCGCCTTCCGGCAGATAGCTGTGGCGAAACCACGCTTCGAGCGCGGTGCGGACGGGGTCGTACGCCATGCGCAGGGTGATGAAATCCTCCACGGGAAGGCTGCGCGCATCCGGCACTTCCGGCACCGCTATGATACAGGTGATCGTTTTACCGCCCGTGCGCCATTGTACGGCGGCGATGGGGAGCACCATTTCGGCGCGGGCGTCGGATAACGGCCCACTGATGAAGAGGCAAAGCAGCGGCGCGCCGTCTTCACCGATAGTGGAAGGTATGATGCCGAGATGACCCGGTGCAGGCAGGCCGGGGCGCGGGGTAGGGTAAGTGCCGGCGGGGTATCGGGGCACAAAATTAACCCCTTGCTCAGTAAAAGCCGGAAGCCGGGAATTGTCGGCGGCTTCGCGCCGGCAGGAGCACAGGGCCGTCAGTGCAATGGCGAGGAACAAGCAGGGTAGGGGATGGCAGTGCATACGCTCAATTTTTTTACGGCCGTGACAATGTTGTACAAATGTACTTCAGTGCAACGTTATTTTAGCCTTAGCGGCAAATCCAGGAACCCCTTTCGGGAATTAATCACCGGCATGAGGAGTTGAATGAAAAAAAATTTGGCGCTTTGTTGCCAGATATGGACAATCCCTATACCTTTGCCCTTCCAAAACGGAAACGTCCGTTTTTGCACGAAAATTCGGGGTGTAGCGCAGCCAGGTAGCGCGCGTCGTTCGGGACGACGAGGTCGGAGGTTCGAACCCTCTCACCCCGACATTGAATTCAAAATTTCAGGTAAGTGTAGTAGCTCATCGCTCCCACAAGAGCGAATACCACACGCCACCCTAGCTCAGTTGGTAGAGCAACGCATTCGTAATGCGTGGGTCGGGAGTTCGAGTCTCCTGGGTGGCTCCATCATCCAACCCGGTTATGATTCAAAAGCCTTCGGTATTGCTGCCGGGGGCTTTTGTTTTTTCGGGATGCTCTTCGGGAAACGGGTATATTTGTCACTGCATAATAATACCTGAATGAAATGAAAATGACTACCTGTCGGATTCTCTCCCTCTTTGTGTTAATGCTGAATGGCGTTTTTGCCGATAGCCAATCCTACACCTCCTTTTTCACCGGCAACGCTATCAACATCGTCACGCCGCCGCAGGGCGGCATCTGCATGATGGGCGGCGCAACGGAGAGCGACGATGCCATGCGCTGGTTTTTGCAGCGCGCTGCCGGCGGTGATGTGCTCGTATTGCGGGCAAGCGGCTCCAACGGCTATAACGATTATTTGTACAGCGAACTCGGCGTGTCAGTCAATTCGGTGGAAACCATTGTGTTCAACAATGCAACGGCTGCCGCCGAACCGTATATACACCAAAAAATTGCGCAAGCTGAAGCAATATGGTTTGCCGGCGGCGACCAGTGGCGCTATGTCTCCTGGTGGCGCAACACAGCCATTGACAGCCTCATCAACGATGCCATCCTGAATCGCAACATCGTCATCGGCGGCACGAGTGCCGGCATGGCCATTCTCGGCGGCGCGTATTTCACCGCCAAAAATGGAACCGTAACCACCGCCGAAGCGCTCGCCAATCCTTACCACGTCAGGGTGGCAGTGGACTCTGCGCATTTCTTGGACCTCCATCATCTGCGCGATGTCATCACGGATACGCATTACGACAACCCGGTGCGCAAAGGCCGGCACGTCACTTTTATGGCGCGTATGTTTCAGGATTGGGGCATGCAGGCCAAGGGCATTGCCTGCGACGAATACACTGCCGTGTGTATCCTGCCCAATGGCAACGCTTCCGTTTATGGTCGCTTTCCCGCCGGCGATGACAATGCCTATTTCATCCAAACCAATTGCGAACTCGACGAGCAACTGCCCGAAATCTGCGCTCCCGGCACGCCGCTGCACTGGAACCGGGGCGGGCAGGCCCTCAAAGTATATAAGATAAAAGGCACGCCGACAGGCAACAACCGCTTCGACCTCGTTGATTGGAAATCGGGCTTCGGGGGTACCTGGGAAAACTGGCACGTCAACAACGGCGTATTCAACGAAGCGCCCGGCAACGCCATTGATTGTGAGGTCGTTTCTTCCGTCGCTTATTTAGGCGCCGATGCCGGCATCTCTGTGTTTCCCAATCCAACCCACGGCGCTTTGTTCATCACAGCATCCGGTACGGATATTCAATCCATCAGCCTTTCTGATTTGAATGGGAAAGTGCTTCTCCAAGACCGACAATTCACCGGCGCTCCGCTCGACATTGCGCATCTTTCCTCCGGTATTTATCTATTGAAAATACATACTGCGCAAGGCGTATTTGTCGCGAAGGTGTTGAGGCGGTGAGGAGGAATAATTAGCTGCGAGCTGCGAGCTGCGAGTTTGTCTGGAGAACTCGAAGCTCATAGCTCAAAGCCCGGAGCTCCCTCCATCGCCAGCCACGCCATCAGGCCGGCGCCGGTTTCGAGGCAATTTTCATCCACATCAAAAGTATTGGTATGAATTGGGGAACTGATGCCCTGGGCGGCATTGCCGGTGCCGAGCCGGTAGAAACAAGCCGGGACGTGATGCGAATAAAAGGCAAAGTCTTCGGACGTCATTCGGATGGGCAATTCCACCACATTGTCAGCACCTAAATAGACCTCCGCCAATGCCTTACAATGCGCGGTTTGTTCCGGGTCATTGACGAGCACCGGATAGCCGACCTCTATGCGCAGTTGGCAATCGCCGCCCAGGCCGCGTGCAATAGCTTCGGTAATGCTCCGAATGTGCCGGTGCGCCTCGAAGCGCCACGCTTCGTTCATGGTGCGAAATGTGCCTTGCAGATGTACCGCGTTGGGAATGATATTGGTAGCCCCGCCTTCGGATGCTATGCGGCCGAAGGTAAGAACGGAAGGGGTGATGGGATCGGCTTTCCGACTCACCACTTGCTGTAAGGCCGATATGATTTGCGCGCTGATGGCAATGGGGTCCACACAATCTTGCGGCGCAGCGCCGTGCCCGCCTTTGCCCGTGACGGTGAGGTACAATTCATCGGCGGAGGCCATGTAGGCGCCGGCGTGAAAACCGACTTTGCCGGTTTCGAGCGGCGGATGCACGTGTTGTCCGATGATAGCGGCCGGGCGCGGGTTTTCCAACACCCCTTCCTTGATGAGCAGGGAGGCCCCGCCGGGCAGCAGTTCTTCACCGGGTTGGAAAATGAGCTTTACTGTGCCTTCCCAATGGGCGCGCAGTTCGTGCAGAATGTGCGCAGCGCCGAGCAGGCAGGTGCTATGTACGTCATGCCCGCAGGCGTGCATGACGCCTTCGTTGGCGGAGCGATAGGGCTTGTCGCCGGCTTCGCGGATGGGCAGGGCGTCCATATCGGCGCGCAGGGCCAGTACTTTTTTGTCCGGATTTTTTCCTTCAATGATTCCGACGATGCCCGTGCCGGCCCAGCCGGTTTGGTATGAAATGCCGAAGGCCTCCAACCGGCCGGCGATGTAGCGGGCTGTTTCATGTTCCTGAAACGACAGTTCCGGATGCCGGTGCAAGTGCCGCCGTATGGCAATCAACTCGGGCAGCAGATTATGGGCGAGGGTTTGGACATTGTCTTTCAGCATAGCAGTTTATTGTTGATGCCAACCCGAAAACACCAATTGGGTCAACGGTTCGGAGAGTACGGTGATGAGTAAAATGGCAATGATGTTGAGCCAAAAACCGACGCGCACCATTTGCGGAATACTGATGTGCCCGCTCGCAAACACGATGGCGTTGGGCGGGGTGGACATGGGCAGCATGAACGCACAACTGGCCGCCAAGGTCACCGGCATCAGCACTAAGATGGGGTCCAGACCCGCTCCCAGCGCCACGCCGCTCACAACCGGCAAAAAAATACTCACCAATGCCACGTTCGACATTACCTCTGTGAGATAGAGCGATACGGCGGTGAGGCCCAGAATGAGCAATATTCCGGCGCTTTCCATGCCGGCAAACTGTTGGCCGATCAGGCCGATGATGCCGGTTTTGGAGAGGGCGTCGGCTAAACTCAGGCCGCCGCCGAACAGCAGCAGAATGCCCCAGGGCAGGCGCTGCGTATCGCGCCACTCTAATACGAAGTCCCCGTTTTTGAAATTCAACGGCACGAGAAAAAGCGCCGTGGCGCCGATGAGCGCAATGCCCTCGTCGCTGAGGCGCAATCCGGGAATCCATTTGTTGATAAAGCTGCCGAGCGTCCACAGCAGCGCCGTTGCTACGAATATGTATAAGGTGCGCTTTTCGCCGGGAGAGGGCGGCCCCAGTTCGTCCAACTCGGCCCGGATCAGTTCGCGCCCGCCTTCAAAATTGCCGAGGCGATTGGGATGAATCACTTTGACCAACATAAAATAGGTAGCGGCCAACAGCACGGCTGCGAAGGGCAGTCCCACAGCCATCCATTGCGCGAAGCCGATTTCGTAGCCGTACTGATCGCGCACAAAGCCTTTGAGCACCACATTGGGCGGCGTACCGATGATGGTAGCCATACCGCCGATGCTGGCGCAGTAGGCGATGCCCAGCATCATGGCCAGCGCGAAATTGCGAATACCTTCTTTGGGATACTTATCCGGTTCGCGGGTGAGCAGATCAATGACAGATACCGCAATGGGCAGCATCATCACGGCAGTGGCGGTATTGCTGATCCACATGCTCAGAAAAGCCGTGGCCAGCATGAAACCCAGGAGAATACCGTTGGCATTGGTGCCGGTGAGCCGGATGATGTTGAGCGCAATGCGTCGGTGCAGGCTCCATTTTTCCATCGCTAATGCAATCATAAAACCGCCCATGAACAGAAATACCACCGGATTGGCGTACGGCGCAGCCGCTTCCTTAATATTACCGATCCCCAACAGCGGTAGGCATATTATCGGCAACAAAGAAGTTACTGGAATTGGTACCGCTTCTGTTATCCACCATATAATCATCAGCGCCGCCATAGCGAGTACCTGCCAGGCTTCCGGGCTGAGCGCTTCGGGCTGCGGCAGCAGCAGCAATAAGGCAAATACTGCCGGTCCGAGGAAAATGCCGGTTTTTTTCATGGTTCCCATCAAGCAAAGGTAAAATAAGACGGGAAGACTCTCTGTATTCAATGCTGTCTCAAGAGAAGGACCGAGCGACTTGCACTGAGCCTGCCGAAGTAAGTCGAGGTGAAACGGGCAAAGGGCAAATTGGCAAAAGGCAAAAGGCAAAGGGCAAATTGGCAAAATTGCAAACCGCCTACTGCAAACTGCCTACTGCAAACCACCTACCAACGTACCCCCGTGCCTCCTCTCTGCCCTCTGCTCCATGCTCTCTGCTCTCTGCTCTCTGCTCTCTGCTCTATGCTCTATGCTCTATGCCCCGTTCTCAAACTTAATTGAAAAAAAAATGAAAAAATTTTGCCTGTATGAATATTACCGTATATTTGCTTCACTTATTCAGGAGCATTAAAAGGATAATCTCATACCTTTGCCAACAACCGACCTAAAGATTTCGTGGCGAAACTCCCCCCATTGCCGCTTCGATATGGTACTTTGACAACTACACGAATGACAGTATCGGTTTCAGTCAACTTTAATAATGATTGAACTTCCAAAGATATGGTGATTTCGGAGCGGCTTGATTGCTCCGGGATTGCCGGTGGTTATTACTTATTTTCTAATTCTTAAATTTTTCAACTAATGAAAGCACTTAACATGAATCGGCTGTTTGTTGCAGCATTGTTGAGCCTCTTTACAGCAGGCTTCGCGTATGCACAACCGGCCAACGACGCTTGTACAGGCGCCATTGCTATTTCCTGCGGCCAAACGGTAACAGGCAACAACACCGCAGCTACCAATGATGTGGTACCGGCATGCGGCCTCTCTGCTCCGCGCAAAGGCGTTTGGTACACCATTACGGGTACAGGAGGTCTTGTCACGCTGACAACGTGCAGCACAACCTCTAACTTCGACACGCAAATTTCGGTTTACTCCGGCGCTTGCACTGCACTCACTTGCGTAGCCAGCAACGACAACGACGCTGCCTGCTCGAACTTCTTCCGCCGTTTGTCCACGGTGAGCTTCAACACGACCTTCGGCACGGTGTATCGCATTATGGTGTCCGGTAAGTTAGGCGCTGCGGGCACGTTTACGCTCAATGCTACCTGCGCTGCAGTCGGCCCGCCGAATGATGCTTGCGCAGGCGCCATTCCTGTTGCCTGCGGTTCTACCACCACTGGCTCTACGGCGCTTGCAGGGGTTGATGCAGTGGGTACTTGTATCACTACACTCAATACTGCACCCGGTGTGTGGTATAGCGTGACAGGCAACGGCGGTGCAATTACGGTAAGCCTTTGCGGCTCGTCTTATGATACCAAAGTAGGTGTTTTCAGTGGCACTTGCGGCGCTTTGGTTTGCGTAACCGGCAATGACGACTTCTGTAGCCTTCAATCGCAGGTAACCTTCAACTCCACAGCTGGAACAACTTACCTCATTCTGGTGACTGGCTTCAGCACAGCATCCGGCGCCTTTACGATGAACGTAACCTGCGCCGCGCCGCCGTGCAACTGTACCAACACCAGTGCGTTTGGTACGGTTACTGCGCCCGTAACCAATTCTCCGGCGACTATCTCTACTTGCAACTTCCCGGCAGAGTTTGCTACCATCAACAGCGCAGTAGCGGGTAGCACCTACGTCTTTTCCAGCTCTGTAGCTACCGACTACCTCACGGTTCGCCAGGGTACTTCCGGCGGTACGGTATTGGGTTGCGGCCCGACTCCGCTGACGGTAACGGCAACAGCCAGTGGACCGCTCTTCCTGCACATTAACCTCAACAACGCTTGTGCTATACAGGCATCGGGCTGTCGCACTACAACGGTACAATGTACTTCTTGCGGAGGTCCGAACGGCGGCGCGGCTTGTACTGCAGCCACTGCGCTTACTTGCGGCGGCATGGTGTCGGGCACTACTGTGGGCGGTACGATTAATACCGCTCTGGGCACCTGCGTTACTGCTCTAAACACGGCTCCCGGCGTATGGCACACCATCACGCCGGCTTCCAGCGGCATGGTTACATTGACTACTTGTGCTGCTGTAGGCTTTGACACCAAACTGGGTGTGTTCAGCGGTCCTTGTACCAACTTGTTGTGCATCACCGGCAACGACGACGCTGCTTGCTCGTTCTCCGGCTTACGCTCTACGGTTACCTTCGCTGCAGTAGGTGGAACAACTTACCGCATCTATGTGACCGGCTTCAGCACGGCTACGGGCGCCTACGAATTGTCGGCAACCTGTACCACTACGTTGACGGCTCCGAACGACCTGCCGGAAATCACCCTTGGGCAGGAAGTGGCGGACGGTCTGAACGTGGGCGAAATCTTCCCGAACCCGGCTGTGACCGGTAAAGTAGCCGTTCGCATTGATGCGCCGGTGGAAGGCAACGCCATTGTGACGGTGTTTGACAACATGGGCCGCCAGGTGAATCGCTCTGTGAGCGGTCTCTATGCAGGTTCCAACTTAGTGGAATTCAACGCCAATAACCTCCCCGTAGGCACTTACTTTGTGTCTATTCAGGTAGGCGACGAGATTGTACGCCGCAAATTGGTGGTAGTACGTCCGTAATCATTCGGTCTGAAAAGAACGAACTGTTTTAAATGAGAAGAAGGGTGCTCTTGCATAAAGAGCGCCCTTTTTCTTTTGTATTAAATCAACCCGTTCTGTAATGCCAGCCTGACGGCATCCGTCACGTTGCGGGCGCCGAGTTTGGAGATGATGTTTTTTCGGTGGGTGTCTATGGTATTAGTGCTGAGAAACAGCAGGTCGGCAATGTGTTCGCTGGTTTTGCCTTCCGAGATGAGTGCGAGCACTTCCCGTTCCCGTGCGGAGAGCAGATTTTGGTTGGAACCGGAAAAGGACTTGCCCGTTTTGGGAGCAGACGCCGGCGTTTTCGTTTCCAGCACAATGCCCAACGCTTTAGGATCGAGGTATCTGCGACCGCCGGCAACTTCCTGAATGGCGTGGAGTAACTCGTCTTTGCCGTAGATTTTGAGCACATAGCCCATAGCGCCCCGGTTCATGCATTCCTGAATGGAGGGGAAGTCGTCGTGTACGGTGAGCATGATGACCTTGAGGTCGGGCAACTGCTCGCCGAAGTCGGCAAGTACTTCCATGCCGTCGCGACCGGGCATGGAGAGGTCCAAAAGCGCAATGTGCGGACAATCCTGCCGGAATAATTCCAGGGCCTGATCGCCGCTCAATGCAGTGGCCGTCACCTCCAATTCGCGACAAGCGCTGAGCAGGGAAGAAATGCCGTCGAGAAACATTTGCTGATCGTCAATAATAGCGACTCGAATAAGCGGGAGATTGTCCGGGTTCATGGCAAGGAATATTTGGTTGTAAATGGTTTGACGATAGCAAATATACGGATACCGGCCTATATTCGCGGTTTGAAGAAATTTCGACTATGTCTAACCCAATTTTTTTATTTCGGGAAACCTCCCATATTATTCGGCAATTGAAGGTGGAAGAAGCGCCGCGCGGCGCAGTAACGCGCTACTTGGTGCATTTGGTCACCGACGGCATCGGCGCGCCGATCTATGTGCCGGTTATGGTGGCGCGCGGGCTGGAAGACGGCCCTGTACTGGGCCTGACGGCGGCCGTACACGGTAACGAACTCAACGGCATTCCCGTTATCCAGCGCATTTTTCACGAAATAGATCTCACCGGCCTGCGCGGTACCCTGGTGGGCGTGCCCATCGTAAATGTGCCTTCTCTGCACCGCAACCAACGCGAATTTATTGACAGCGTGGACCTCAACGACATCATGCCCGGCAAACCCGACGGCAACGTGAGCGAGGTGTATGCCTGGCGTACGGTGAACTGGATTGTGCGCGAATTCGACTACTTAGTGGATTTGCACACGGCGAGCAGCGGCCGCGTCAATACCTACTACATTCGCGCCGATATGGACGACCCCGTCACCCGGCAAATGGCGTTGTTGCAAAATGCTCAAATCATCGTCAATAATATGCCTTCCGACGGTACCCTGCGCGGAGCCGCCGCTGCGCTCGGCATTCACGCCGTTACACTCGAATTGGGCAACCCCGCCACCTTTCAGCGCGGCATCATTCGATCCGGTCTCATCGGTGTACACAACCTGCTGAGCCACCTCAAAATGACAGACGATACGATCATCGAACCCGAAACCCCGCCCGTGCTGTGCAGCCGTTCCTTTTGGATGTACACCGACACCGGCGGCATTCTCAATGTTCGCCCCGACCTCAATGAATGGGTAGCAGCCGGCCAGGAACTGGCTACGCTTCGAAATGTATTCGGCGATGTAGTAAAAGAATACCACGCTCCGGAGGCCGGCATTGTGGTGGGCAAAAGTGTGTATCCCATCAACCAAACTGGCGGGCGCATCCTGCACCTCGGCATCCCGGTTTGATATATACCTCGCACCGCGAGGTGCGAAGCCAATTTTGTCATACCGAGCGCTGCTATCCAGCCGCGCTGTGGCTCGGCGCCGAAAGCTATGCACGACTTATCTGGCAGCGCGAGGTACAAAAAATCCCCGCCCACCGCGAGGGTGAACGGGGATGATTCCAAATTTCGATTATAAAAACCTTCCGTTTGGAAATGAAAACACTCGTCAGAAATTACGGACGCGAGAACAGGAAATTACCTTCCCGGTCGAAAATCAAAATTACGCGGCCTTCAGAAGTGATGAGATAAACCGCGATGCGATCGCTGCGCACGCAAGCGCCCCGGAAAGTTACCATATCATAGTTGTCGGCAATGTAGGCTCTCACGCCTTCGGGCAGGGCCGAGCCGGCCACCGGGTTGCAGTTCGGTTGGCAGCGTTCCAGCGGAGATACTTCCTGTACGAAATTGCCGAGCCGGTCAAACATCAAAACAGTCGGGCCGGGGAGCAACACGAGGATGCGGTTGCCTTGTGCCCTTGCCATCCGGATTTGTAAATCGGGATAGTTTTCTGCTACATAATCTAGGACGGCCTGCGGTAGCGCCTCCGGGCGAATTTGATTGCCGAAGCCGATGATGCGATCGAAGCAGGGGCCGTGCGGGCCGTTGGGGCCGAAAACGGTGGGGCGGTTGTTCGCCCGGCGAGCCTCTAACAAGCGCCCGTTCTCCCGGAAATACAGGCAAGTCTCATCGCCTAAAATGATTCTGTAACCTAAGCCGCGAGCGTGGTAAATGTCTTCCATGTAAGTGTGGAAAAACATTTCGTCAATCGTTTGAGTCACGGAAAGCGGCAGTTGAGCCGGTTCGATGAGCGTCAATTCGGCGGTAAGGATTTGCTCAATCAGCGCATCGTCGTCTAAGTCCTGCTCTTTTTCACAAGATTGAAACGCCAATCCGGCGCTCAGTAACAATAGCGAAGCAAAAAGAAACTTTTTCATGTGGACAGTTTTTTAATGGAAAATTATAGTTGAAGATTCTATTTCTATTGGTGCGCGGGCGGGTCAAATGGTTGCCCGGCGCAATCAGAAAACTTTCTGCACACCGAGCTGAACACCCCAGGCGTACTGATTGATGTTGAAAGCAGGTCGTTCGATGACCGGCTGCATGCCTTGCCGGTAGGTCGGTTCCACGCTCAGCAGCCAGCCCGGATGCGGGCGGTACCATAACGCAGCGCCGAGTTGGAAATCGGGTACTACTTTGCGGATGTTTTCCACTCTTCGATCTACGGCAATGACGCGTGTAGCCAGGCCTCGCTGCCCTACTTTCGACATGGCGCTGAATTGCTGCCCTTGCAGGAAATTCATGGCCAGGCCGCCTTTCAGCCCTGCCGACCAGCGCCCGGCGGTTACAAAATAATGCACGTTGAGCGGCACGGTGACATACCGGATTTCCGTGGTGGCCTCCATTTCTACATTGATAAACTGCCCCGGCGTGATGGGCAGGTTGTTCGGGTTTCGTTGCATACGCAGCTCCACATACGCATCGCCGTAAGAGGAAGGAACGGTGAGGTGGTAAGCGCCGGCGAGTTGTCCGTTGCCGACCGGGCGTTCCCGACCGGGGTCGAAATTGATGCGAAAACGATGCAGGGATTGTTGCTGCATGGTGTAAATGCCCACGCCTGATGTGATCGCCCAGCGCCGGTTGGGCATCCAGCCTACTCGTGTGCCGAACTCCGTCGTCCAGGCCGCGAATTCATTTTCTTTCAGATAGGCAGGCAATTCATCTACCGGGCGCGATGACTGTATGGTGCGAAAAGTGCGATTTGGGGAAATCATCGCTCCAACAAAAAAGCGGCTGCCGCCCGACACCGGTTTTATTGTATGGGGCACTGCGCCCAGTGCTGCAGGCACGGCAGAGAGGGGTTCCAATTCCGTCAAGGATAGTAGGTGCAGGTGATCTACCGGGGTAAAGGTTGTTGGCGCGGCGTCTTGTTCCGGGGCCGTTTGGTCATTTTCTGAAGAAAGCAGAACCGTTACTGTGGTGTTTTCATCGGGAGCGTTTTCAACCGGTGCATTGTCGGCGGCGGTGCTTTCTTTCGCGACGACGAGCGGGGGATTTATCGCAGGCGATTCAGTGGCTTCGGCGGCTGCCATCGCTGGATTTACCGCCGATGTTTTTTGCTTTTGGTTTTGCGATATTTGGGAAATAAGGGATGCTTTTGAAGTCACATTACTTTGCTGTTTGCGGGTGGTAAGCGCATCGTCGGTTGTTGTTTCAGCATCCGGTATGGATTGGGAAACGGTGGCGGATGTACTGCCCTCGGTATGAATGGCCGCCGCTTCCTGCATTTCAGGCTGCTCAGTTGCATTGGCTGCCGTTTCATGGAGGCCGGTTTGTTGTGTCGGGGCCGGCTGATTTTTTGCTACCGGTTGTGAGGCCACGATGGCAAAAACAGCGATTAACACCACGGCCACACCTCCTGCTATCCACCCCCAGAAATGGAACGGCCCTGTTGCGGCCGGCGGCGGGGGCGCGATTTTATGCCAAAGCGCATCGGGCGGCGTATCCCAGTCGGAGGGCGGCGCCGATTCCCAATCTTGGACCGTTTGGCGGATTCGATTTTCCAAAGGATCGTTGTTGTGCCAATGATTTCCCATCATACTTCGATTCAATTCACAAAAGATTTTTCTAACTGCCGGCGCAACTGCGCTTTGGCCTTAAATAATTGGGTTTTGGAGGTGCTTTCGCTGATGTGTAGCGACTCCGCAATTTCCTTGTGCGAAAATCCCTCGATGACGTACAGGTTGAAAACGGTACGGTAGCCTTCCGGCAATCGCTGCAACAACTGCACGATGTGGCGGGCGTTCCAGTCTTCATCCGGCATCCAGGATTGAGCCAGGCCGTCGGGGATCAACTCCTCCGACACAATAGTGGCTTGTGTGGCGCGGCGGCGCAGGTATTGCAACGCGGTGCGCAGTACTACCTGCCGTATCCAACCGCCCAATTCGCCTTCTCCGCGAAACTGCGGCAAATCGGAAAAAACGCGGATGAAGCCTTCCTGCAGCAGGTCTTCGGCTTCGGCGGCATTGCCGGCATAACGCAGGCACAAGCGATACATGGGGGTTTTGTATCGCTCGTACAATTGCCGTTGCGCCTCCGGTTTATGCTTGAGACACTCGGCCAGCAGATGCTTTTCCTTGTCGTCCACGTAAGTTATTATCGGTTGTCAGTTGTCCGTTATGCTGAGCGGAGCATGTGGTTGCCAATTTGCCCTTTGCCAATTTGCCCTTTGCTCTATGCCCTCTGCTACATGGTGCAAAATCCAGTCCTGAGGTTGTCTGAGCCTAACGTTGTTTTCGCCGTTCGGTGATGCCCGGTTCGAGGGCTTCTGCTTTCGCAATACATTCGTCGTGGCGGGCCGCGTCGCCGAGGCTGAGGTAGGTAATGGCGAGATCGAACCAGGTGTCGGCATGGTCGGCTTTCACCTCTATTGCTTTTAGGAAGAATTGTTGGGCCTGTGCAAAATTTTGGCCTACGCCGTTGGCCACGCCCAGCAGACGAAGGGTTTCAAACTCATCGGGGCGCATTTTATGTGCCTCGTTGAGGTACTGGAGCGCTTTGGGCAGATCGCCGCGCTGCTCGCCGTAGTATTTGCCTGCATCCCGGTAGGTGATGCCGAGGTTTTCCAATGCATCGGAGTAAGAAGGATCAATGGACAAGGCGTTTTGGTATGCCTGTATGGACGCCTCGAATTCTTTGAGATAGTTGAGGCAGTTGCCCAGCAACAGGTAAGCATTTTTGTAGGTAGGATGAATGCGAATGGCCTCTTGCAAGTGCGGCACGGCTTCGCGCAGCATGGCTTCTCGGCGGGCTTCGTTTTCGGGCTTGATGGCTTGGGTGAAAAGTTCTCCGCCGGCGGCGTTGCGCAGTTTGGCGCTGTTGGGAGAGGTTTTTACATCGGTGGTGAAGAGCGTGTAGTTGTCTTTCCATACCGCATTTCGGGTGATGGTTTTGATGGAAAACAACAGCGCCACGAGGCCGATAAGGGCCATGCCCCAGGCCGGACGATTCACTTTGCCGCGTTTGAACAGTCGATATACCAACACCGCCGCCGCGATACAAAAACCCACGGAGGGCATATAAATAAAGCGTTCTGACATGTTGGTACCCACCGGGAACACAATATTGGACACAATGGAAAGTGTGATGATATAAAACAGAATGCCGAAGCTGACAGGGTCTTTTCGGCGCAAGCCGAGCACTGCCCACACGATCAAAGCGATGTGCAACCCCAAACTCAACAGGGCTTTCCAATTGCCCCAGTCGGCTATGCCGATGTGCCGGGGATAGTAGTCGTGGGTGAGCGGGTGCGGCACAACGAGCAGGCGCAGGTACTCGCCGAGGGTGACCATAATGGTGGCGCTTTTCTCGCCGGCGCTAAACGGAACCCATTGATTGTTTACCACTTTGAGGAAGGGGTTGTTCATCAATTCCATCGGCGCATCGCCGAATTGCCAGCCCAATACGGCTGCCCGTATCATCAGAAAAATGGCTGCCGCTATCCATAAAGGCAAAGTATGCAGCAGGATTTTTGAGAAATCAGCTTTGCTGAAAAAGTAAAACGCGAGCGGGGTCACGGCCAAAAATGTAATGGTATTTTCTTTCGATAGCAGCGCTGCGAAAAAGCAGGTAGCGGCGAGAAGGTGCCACAGCGGTTGTTTGTTTTTAAATGCTTTTAAGGTAAAAAACAAGGCTGCCAGGCTGCCGAGCAGCGCCACAATTTCATCCCGCCCCTTGATGTTGGCCACTGCTTCTGTATGAACGGGGTGACTCACAAAAAGCAGGGCCGCGCCGAGCGCCACGAATACCTGCTCTTTCCCCGGTCGAAACAGTCCTATAATCAACCAATACAACATCGCGCCGGTAAGCCCGTACAACAGCGCATTGACGATGTGCCCCACGAGCGCCTGCCGGTCTTTGAACCACGCTTTTTCGATGGCAAACATAACCGGCGTGAGAGGGCGATAGCGTCCGCCGGCTACCAAACGCGCCTTGCCGGGGTCTTTAAAAAAACCATAAAACGTATCGTATTGCAGCAATCCGGGAATGCCTTTGATACCTTCCTGGGTAAACATATTGTCGGTGATGACGATGGCGTCGTCCTGTGTGTAATCGTGTGTGAAGGTATTGGTATATAACAAAAAACCCAACAGGAATATAGCCCAGGCATACCAGGGCTTGGGATGTAGCCATGCCGGGGCCGGAGCGCCGGAGCCGGGAGTCGGGGCCGGAGGAGGCGTCTGTTTGTTCGCTTTGCTTTTGTATGATTTTGCCATGAATGGTTGCTGCTTTTTGTGAGATGCCTGACAAAGGTAAAAACCTGCCGGGTGCAGGCCAAACACGGGAGGCAAAAGAAATGGGGCCTCGTCGGTAGATTCCTCTTTTTTGTATTTTGCTGCCCAAAGTACAACCGCATACATCATGACTAAAGCAGAATTGGAAAAAAGCCAAAACGAAGACCACCTTAAACTGTTGGTTTCCAGATTGGAATACCGCATACAGAAGATCAAAGAGGGCGGCGGCAAGGCCAAAATGGAGAAAGAACACAAGCTCGGCAAAATGACGGCGCGCGAGCGGGTGGCCTACCTGATTGATCCGGATTCCCAATTTTTAGAGTTGGGCGCTTTTGCCGGCTTCGAAATGTACGAGGAGCACGGCGGTTGTCCGGCAGCAGGAGTCGTCGTCGGCATCGGGTATGTGAAAGGGCGGCAATGCGTGATTGTGGCCAACGACGCCACGGTGAAGGCCGGCGCCTGGTTTCCCATTACGGGCAAAAAGAACCTGCGCGCACAGGAAATCTCTATGGAGAACCGCTTGCCTATCATTTATCTGGTGGATAGCGCCGGGGTGTATCTGCCCATGCAGGATGAAATTTTTCCCGATAAGGAGCACTTCGGGCGCATTTTTCGCAACAACGCCCGCATGTCGTCTATGGGCATTCCGCAAATAGCGGCCATCATGGGCAGCTGTGTGGCCGGCGGGGCGTACCTGCCCATCATGTCCGACGAGGCGCTCATCGTGGAAGGCACCGGTTCCATTTTTCTGGCCGGGCCGTATTTGGTGAAAGCAGCGATCGGCGAAGACATTGACAAAGAAACCCTCGGCGGCGCCCGTACTACCTCCGAAGTGTCGGGTATCACCGACTACAGTATGCCCGACGATAAGACCTGTTTAGATACCATTCGCGACCTTGTGGACAAGCTGGGCCATTTTCCGAAGGCCGGTTTTGATCGCGTCGAACCCCGCGCCCCTAAAGCCGACCCGCAGGAAATATTCGGCATTATACCCGATAACAGCGCCAAGCCCTATAATATGGTGGAAGTGCTCAAGCGCATTGTGGATGATTCCGAACTTACTTTTTATAAAAAAGACTACGGCAAAACCATTGTGTGCGCGTATGCCCGCATAGACGGTTGGGCGGTGGGCATAGTGGCCAACAATCGCGAGGTGACGCGCACTACGAAGGGCGAGATGCAGTTTGGCGGCGTCATTTATTCCGATTCTGCCGATAAGGCTGCGCGGTTCATTATGAATTGCAATCAGAAAAAAATACCATTGGTGTTTCTGCACGATGTTACGGGGTTTATGGTCGGCTCGCGGTCCGAGCACGGCGGCATCATTAAAGACGGCGCCAAAATGGTGAATGCAGTAGCCAACTCCACGGTACCCAAATTCAGTATTGTGGCGGGCAATTCTTTCGGGGCGGGCAACTACGCCATGTGCGGTAAGGCTTACGACCCGCGTCTCATCGTAGCCTGGCCTACTGCCAAAATAGCCGTGATGGGCGGGGATCAGGCTGCTAAAACCCTGCTGCAAATACAAACCGCTTCGCTGAAATCGAAAGGGCAGGAAATCGAAGCCGAAGACGAAGCCCGGCTGCTGCACGAAATTAAATCGCGCTACGAACACCAAACCACGCCCTACTACGCTGCCGCCCGCCTGTGGGTGGATGAAATCATTAATCCTTTGGATACGCGCAAAGTGATTTCGATGGGTATAGAAGCTGCCAACAATGTGCCGGTTGAAGCGTTTAATGTGGGCGTTTTTCAAGTTTAAACATACAACATGAAGGATAATCAAGAAACCGCTACCGCCGCCAATCAGCCGCCTGCGGATACCTCCAATCAAACTCCTGTAAGCCCGCTACGCAGGTGGCTGATGCGTTTCGGAGTGGCGGGGTTTATGTTCTTTTTCATCAAAGGCTTGGTTTGGCTGGCAGTCATTTTCGGGGTGGGAAAGTGTTTTCTCTAAACCTATGCCTATGGTATCCCGCGACACTTTGTGGAAAGGTATTATCGAAGACTTGGCAGAAGACCTGCTTCGGTTCTTTTTTCCGGGATATGTTGCGGACATTGACTTTACCCGGCCCGTTGAGTTTTTAGACAAAGAACTAGAACAACTCTCCTCTCCGGCTGAATCGCGACTTCGGCACGCGGATAAATTACTGAAGGTTTGGTTGAAGAGCGGAGAAGAGATGTGGTTTTTGGTGCATATTGAGGTTCAGGGCTATTCTGATTCCGGCTTTGGTTTGCGCATGTATCAAATGTTTTATCGCATTGTGGATCGCTACCCCCTACAGTCATTCACTGCGCTTGCTATTTTTACCGATAACAATAAGGCACAGCATATATCCGAGTACCGCAGGTCGTTTATGGGAACTGAGCTGAACTATAGGTTCAATTCATACGCGCTTATAGATCACTCTCTGGAGGAACTCGCCGCTCAGGATAATATTTTTGCAGCGGTATTGGAGGCTGCATGGGCCGGTATTCGTCAGCACCAGAATGATGAGCACTTGCTTTCGCTGAAACTATCCGTTATTCGTGGTCTATTACAGCGCAATTACCCAAAGGAAAAAGTGGGCAGAGTGCTAAACTTTATCAGGTATTATGTCCTTTTTAGACAAAAGGAGATGAGTAGTTTGTTTGAGCAAAAAATTCAGGAAACTTTTAAAAATCGTACAAATATGGGTATCGAAGAAGCTATTATACATGAAGTAGAATCCAGAGGCATTCAACTAGGCATAGAAAAAGGCATGGAAAAAGGCATGGAAAAAGGCATAGAAAAAGGCATAGAAAAAGGCATAGAAAAAGGCAAGTATGAACTACAGCGCGAAGTAATCGCCAACGGTGTAAAACAAGGTCTAAGCGCCGACTTACTTTCGATGCTTACCGGCCTTTCCATCGAAGAGGTGGAAAAGATCGTCAACGCTTTGAAAGACTAACCACTCGCGCTTCCTTGTTCATTTGTTCGTCTGTAATATATACGGTGTAAAATCATTCCCCTGCCGGATGTTGTCGAAAGCATCAACAGCCTGTTGGTTGCTCATAAAAAAATACTGCCCCCCGATTTTGTCGGTGAGGTGCGCCTTGGCCATGGCATCTCGCACAGGTCCTTTCACACTCACAAAAAAAGCAGAAATGCCCCGCTGTCGGTACTGCTCTATCAACTCTTCCAATGCATGTACACCCGAACTGTCCAAGGTGTTGATGCTCTCTGCATTGATGATGAGCACTTTGAGTGCATCGCCCTTTTGGGCGGCCAATTCATCTATAGAGTCCCGGAAGTAATTCACATTGGCAAAATACAGTTGCGCATCAAATCGCACGATGAGCACATCGGGGCGCTGCTCCAAATTGCTGAAACGCTCTACATTCCTATAAAAAAACGAATCGGGTACCCGTCCCAATACGGCAACGTGCGGCTTGGTAGTGCGATAAATTACCAACGCCAAAGACAACAAAACCCCCAACCCGATGCCCTGCTCTATGCCGATAAAAAGAGTGGCCAGAAAAGTAACGACCCACAATGAGAAATCGCTTCGGTTGCTGCGCCACAAGTGCTTTGCCTCTTTATGATCAATCAGGCCATATACTGCCACCATAATGACAGCGGCGAGAATGGCGTTGGGCAGGAATTCGAATAGCGGTGTCAGAAACAATAAGGTGACAACGACCAATACCGCGCTGATAATAGCCGCCAACCCGGTGCGCGCACCCGCCTGGTCGTTGACTGCCGTACGGGAAAACCCGCCTGTGATCGGAAACCCTTTGAAAAAAGCAGCCCCAATATTGGCAGCGCCCAAAGCGATCAATTCCTGATTGGCATCCAATTTATAGTTCCGATGACGCGATTGCATGGCTTTTGCCACAGCGATGCTCTCCATAAAACTCACCAACGCAATGGCAGCGGCAATGGGCAATAGCGATTGGAGGGTGGCCCATTCAAATGAGGGTAAACCCAATGCAGGTAAGCCGCCGGGCACCTTGCCCACTATCTTCACCCCATGCTCGTGCAGCCCCAATCCCCACACCAGCAGGATGCCGCCGACCACCGCCAGCAAAGACCCCGGAAAGGATTTGCGCCAATGCTTCACCAATTGTATCAGTACAATGGCGCCGATGCCTATGGAGAGGGTGAGCAAATTGGTTTCGCCGACGTGTTGCCAGGCGCCGGCCAGTATTTCGTGCAGGCGTTCTCCGCGCGGCAGGGATATGCCGAGCAGGTGTTTGAGTTGGCTCAAACCGATCACAATAGCCGCTGCCGAGGTGAAGCCGCTGATGACGGGGTGAGAAAGAAAATTGACCATGAACCCCAGCCGGAAAACCCCCAATAGCAGTTGCAATACGCCCACCAACAAGGCCAATAAAATGACCAAGGCTATGTACTGCTCTGTTCCTACCCCGGCTATTGCGCCCACGCCCGCAGCCGTAAGCAACGACACCATTGCCACCGGCCCTACCGCCAATTGCCGCGATGTGCCCAGCAGCGCGTATAAAATGAGCGGTACCGTAGAAGCATACAAACCATATATAGGCGGCATGCCGGCAATCATAGCGTAGGCCATTCCTTGCGGAATGAGCATGACACCTACCGTCAGCCCGGCGGATACATCTCCTTTCAGATCAGATTTCCGATAGCCGGTAAGCCAGGATAGTGCGGGAATAAATTTGTCTAATTGCATCGGATTTTCCAGTTTTTATACCTCGCACCGTAAGGTGCGTAGCCAATTTTGTCATACCGAGCGCTGCTACCAAATGCTTATGCCGAAGGCTATACACGACTTGCCTGGCAGCGCGAGGTATAATTCAACCAAATGGCAGCCGCAAAGGTAATAACACCTCATGCCTGAAATGAGTGATGTCGGTCACAACACAACAGCGCTGCAATTCTCTTGTATATTTGCACCCAAAAAAACAGATGAAGCCTTTAGCTTTTTACACCTTAATAATAGTGGTAGGCGCTTTTTCCGCATGCCAACTTGCAGGCAACAAACAGCCGGCAGTTTACGGCAGTTTTTTGATTCGATACATGGAGCAGGGCAGCCAAATCAATGCGCGCGCTTCCTTCTTTGAAGGGGATACTTTAGCCACGGCGCAGCCCAAAACCTGGGAAGGCGGCGTAGCTTTCATCGGTAGTGCGATGGAACTGCGCAATATGACCGGTAGCGAACAGCGCTACTCCGCTGAGCGGCAGTTAGATTTTTTAGACAATTACAACTTTCGCTTTACCGATGATCGCGGTAAAGTACGCGAGCTAAAAGCGGCTTTCAATCCCATCGGTGATATTGGGTTCAAATCCCCTGTCAGTAAGCAATCCGGGTTGGTGTTTGCGCACAGCGGCGCCCCTTTGGCCGCCGGCGAAACACTGGTTTTGTTAATGACGGATGTAAGCGGGCAGTCTCGTTCCATCACGATTGCCGGTCCTCAACGCGGGAATGAGATCATTCTGCCCGCGACCGATGTGGCTGCGCTGCGACCCGGAGCCTTGCAGATGTATGCGTTGCGCAAAAGCGCGAGCGCCTCCCGTGACGGAAAGTTTGAATACTCGGTAGAGATGGAGTATTATACAAAAGCGGTGAGCATAGACCTATTGCCTTAAAAACTGCCGATTGCCCGGTTTGGATCGGTGATCCACTCGCTCCAGGAACCGGGATACAGTGTGGCGCTGCCGAGGCCGGCGTGCGCTATCGCCAATATGTTATGGCAGGCCGACACCCCGGAGCCGCAGTAGAATACAGCCTGTTGTGCAGGCCGTCCATTGAGCAACGGGGCAAATCGTTCGCGCAATTGCTCCGGGGGCAAAAACAGTCCGTCCTCCGACAGGTTGTCCATAAAAAAAGCATTCACCGCACCGGGGATATGGCCGGCCACGGGATCAATCGGTTCCGATTCTCCGCGGTACCGGTAAGGTTCGCGCGAATCCACCAGTACAAAAGCCGGATACTGGCGCAAGTGCTCTACTTGCAACGCATCTGCCACACCGCACAAAGGCGCGCGCGCCTCAAACGAACAGGCCGCAGGCAACGCCGTCGGCTCATTCGTGACCGAAGCGGCGGGATGCGTAATCCAGGCTGCAAAGCCGCCGTTGAGTACCGCCACCCGTTCGTGCCCCAAATATCGCAACAGCCACCACAAGCGGGACGCCGCCATGCCGTTACCACCGTCGTAAGCTACTACCTGTGTATTTTTGTCAATAGCCCATCGGGAAAACAGCGCAATGAGTTTACCTATGTCGGGCAGCGGGTGGCGGCCCGTTTTTCCGGGTACGACAAGGCCGCTGAGGTCTTCATCTAAGTGGGCATACAAAGCGCCCGATAGATGGCCTTCGGAATAAGATTTGCGACCGGCTTCAGTATCGGCGAGCGAAAAGCGGCAGTCTATAATGCGCCAATCGGGCCGGCCGATGTTGGCAACGAGTTCTTCTATGGATAGGAGTGTGCTGTGCATGGAACAAAAATAAAGAAATTTGATAAGGATTTTTTTTGGACTATGAAGTATCCTAAGAATTTGCAACTTTGCAGATATATTTAATGATAGTGACGCAAGATCAGATAATAAAAGGACTGCTTACCAGCGACCAAAACACGCTTGGCCATTTGTACGACCAGTACGGTGCAGCCTTATTTGGCGTGGTGTCGCGTATTGTAGGCGACCGGGAACTGGCCGAGAATGTACTTCAAGACACCTTTTTAAAAATATGGAAGTCGGGCGCCAGCTACAACCCCGAAAAAGCCGGCATTTTCGTTTGGATGTCCCGAATTGCTCGCAATACTGCCATTGACTCCACCCGCAGTGCATATTTTAAACAACGCAGCGAAACCGCCGACGCCGATCAACTCGTATATATGGAAGAAGCGGACCCGTTCAACCCTGAGTACATTGGGTTGCGGGAGATACTGGGTAAGTTGGAGGATAAGTACAGGGTAATAATTGAAAAAGCCTACTTCGAGGGCTACACGCAACAAGACATCGAAAAAGAATTGGGGATTCCCCTCGGCACCGTGAAGTCGCGTATGCGTCAGGCAATGATCATTTTGCGTCAGCACCTGAGCGAATACGCCTTGCTGTACATTGCTTTCGTACTAATTTTTTTAAACAATGCCTGATTATAAATTGCAGGTAGTACAATGAATATCGAACAATACATACAATCCGGAATACTTGAAGCCTACGCGTTGGGGGCCTGCAGCACTGCCGAACAGGTAGAAGTGGAGGAGATGATGTCG
>JAHBTW010000004.1:315000-331426 GCA_019638385.1 Saprospiraceae bacterium
TGGGCGAGGTGATAGTTGTGTGAAGCCGCTTCCAAGAAAAGCCGAATTATAGCAGCTCGTACCGTAAACCGACACAGGTAGTCGAGTCGAGTAGACTAAGGCGCTCGAGTGATCCGCGGCTAAGGAACTAGGCAAAATGGTCTCGTAACTTCGGGAGAAGAGACCCCCACGCAAGTGGGGCGCAGTGAAGAGGTCCAGGCGACTGTTTAACAAAAACACAGGGCTCTG
Organism: Saprospiraceae bacterium; assembly: GCA_019638385.1. Lineage (GTDB taxonomy): Bacteria > Bacteroidota > Bacteroidia > Chitinophagales > Saprospiraceae > UBA2329. Next base: position 315,229 of record JAHBTW010000004.1, read on the forward strand.
CTAAATCGAAAGATGAAGTATAGGGTCTGACACCTGCCCGGTGCCGGAAGGTTAAGGAAGGGGGTTATTTCACGCAAGTGGGAGAAGCTCTTGACTGAAGCCCCGGTAAACGGCGGCCGTAACTATAACGGTCCTAAGGTAGCGAAATTCCTTGTCGGGTAAGTTCCGACCTGCACGAATGGTGTAACGATCTGGACACTGTCTCAGCCGCGAGCTCGGTGAAATTGAAGTATCGGTGAAGATGCCGATTACCCGCAACGGGACGAAAAGACCCCGTGAACCTTTACTATAGCTTCACATTGTGTTTGAGTATAGGATGTGTAGGATAGGTGGGAGGCGTTGAAGCTTGCACGCTAGTGTGGGTGGAGCCGACCTTGAAATACCACCCTTTCTATACTTAGATTCTAACTTTCGCAAGAGAGGACATTGTGTGGTGGGTAGTTTGACTGGGGTGGTCGCCTCCTAAAGAGTAACGGAGGCTTGCAAAGGTACCCTCAGCTTGGACGGTAACCAAGCGAAGAGCGTATGAGTATAAGGGTGCTTGACTGAGAGAACGACGGTTCGATCAGGTGCGAAAGCAGGCTCAAGTGATCCGGTGGTTCCGCATGGAAGGGCCATCGCTCAAAGGATAAAAGGTACTCCGGGGATAACAGGCTGATCTCCCCCAAGAGCTCACATCGACGGGGAGGTTTGGCACCTCGATGTCGGCTCGTCACATCCTGGGGCTGGAGAAGGTCCCAAGGGTTGGGCTGTTCGCCCATTAAAGTGGCACGCGAGCTGGGTTCAGAACGTCGCAAGACAGTTCGGTCTCTATCTGTTGCGGGCGTAGGAGTATTGAAGAGGTCTGACTCTAGTACGAGAGGACCGGGTTGGACGCACCTCTAGTGTACCAGTTGTGCCGCCAGGTGCAGTGCTGGGTAGCTACGTGCGGTCAGGATAAGCGCTGAAAGCATCTAAGCGCGAAGCCGTCTCTAAGATGAGTACTCCATTGAGGGTCGTGGGAGATGACCACGTTGATAGGCTACAGGTGTAAGTGCAGTGATGTATTGAGCCGAGTAGTACTAATTACCCGACAGCTTCCTATTTTTATTCTTCAAAACAAACACATTCCTGTTGAGTGCGCGAAAGTTCTTTTGCAGTACGTTTTTCTCTCCTTCCTGTCATGATAATACAAAGCACCGCTCCGAAGGGAGCAAGGTGTAAAGATTTGTTGGTGGCTATAGCGAGGAGGTACCACCTCTTCCCATTCCGAACAGAGAAGTTAAGCTCCTCCGCGCCGATGGTACTGCCCCTAAAAGGTGGGAGAGTAGGTCGCTGCCAACTCTTTTTTTTGTTCTGCGGAACGCCGTTCCGCCAGCACAAAACAACTCAAAAGCCTGTCCTCGGACGGGCTTTTTTGTTGACGGAAATCCCCTTTTTTGTCTCTTGTCCGGCTACAAGCAGAACGGAGTTCCAATGAACAACATAGAAAAGCAAAAAGCCTGTCCTCCCGGATAGGCTTTTTTTGTTACGCTATTTCATGACTTAACTTTGAACAGGAGTAAGTACATTTTTTCAACCCGAAAATCGAAAACAAAATTTTATGTTCTTTGTTCCTTCTCTATTGTTTCGCTAATGTTTTTTGTTTGTTTATAGTTTGTGTGGGCGCTCCTGTACAGGGGCGCCTTTTTTTGCAGGTTATTCATCTCCTTGCATAGCTTCGTTGAGCAATGCATCCAACTCTTCCACGGAGGGGATATCGCCCTGTTCAAAAACCACTTTGTCTTCCACAATAATAGCCGGTACAGAAGAAACCTGAAACCGAAGTATGGTATCCAGGTCCATGATTTCCTCTAACCTGGCCAATACAGCCATATGTTGCAATGCTTCAGTCAGGTTGCTTTTGACACGCCGGTAGCGGGCATCACCCATTCCCAACAGCTTGATGGAAAGTTCGCTTTTCACTATTGCCTGGTAATTCTTCAACAGAACGTTTTTCAAAACTCAATTTTAGCGGCAATTTGCTAATTGGCGAATGATTTTCATCAGCCGGCAACATCTGTTTTGTCACTGTGCCCCCTTATCAGGTAGTCATGGCGCCGCAAATGCTGATGGTTTGCCCGGAAATATAGGTGGACATGTCAGAGCCGAGAAAAACACATAGGTCGGCGACTTCCTCTGCCCGGCCCAACCGCTTGAGCGGAATGGCATTGAGATACGCCTCTTTGGTTTTCTCGTCCAGAATATGGGTCATGTCGGTTTCGATAAAGCCCGGTGCTACGGCGTTGCAGCGGATGTTGCGCGACCCCATTTCCTTGGCGATGGATTTGCTGAACCCGAAAATGCCTGCTTTGGATGCAGCATAATTGGCTTGTCCGGCATTCCCCGTGACGCCCACCACGGAACTCATATTGATGATGGAGCCGCCCCGGTTTTTCATCATCGGGCGCAGCGCGTGTTTAGTAAGGTTAAAAACAGACTTGAGGTTGGTTTCGATGACGCGATCCCATTGCTCTTCGGTCATGCGCAGCATCAATGTGTCTTGTGTGATACCGGCGTTGTTGACGAGAATATCCAATTGCCCGAAATCGGCTAATACGCTATTAATCAACTCTTCCGCCTCTTGATACGATGCGGCATCCGACCGATAGGCTTTAGCCCGAACGCCCAAAGCAGTAAGTTCGGCTTCCATCGCTTTGGCTTTTTCTTCGGAGGAATGGTAGGTAAATGCAACATCGGCGCCCTGCTCGGCGAAACGACGAACGATGGATGCCCCAATACCGCGTGATCCCCCGGTGACGAGGGCAATTTTGCCTTGTAGAAGTTTCATGATTTCTCTTTGTTTGTCGGCTGTAAAGGTAAAAATTTGCATTCAATAAGCAGTAATGCCCAACCTTAGCCCGCCCATTCAGCGTCTAACCACCTGATCTGTCGCGTTAAATTTTAATAAGGCGATGGAAACACCGTAAAAGTATCGTTATCTTTGGCAATCAAACCATAAAAATCCTTTGTGACTATGAAAACGAGTACACTGTCTCTTATGCTCCTCTCCGGCCTCTTTCTGCTTTCAAGTTGTATCCACGACCGCGTAGATGTGGAAGTCAAGTACTACACAGACGAAGAGTACGAAGTGCTTAAAACGGCACTCAACTTGCCGTCAAACCTGCACGAATACAATTTCACGATGCCCAACGCAGGCTTCGTTCCGGGAATCAGTAACAGCAAAGCGACGTTAGGCCGGGTTTTGTTTTACGATAAAAAACTCTCCCGGACCAATTCCGTATCCTGCGCTTCTTGTCACAAACAAGAACTTGGCTTTTCCGACGATAAAGCCCGCAGCATCGGCTTTGATGGGGCTGAAACCAAAAGAAATTCGCTCGCTCTGGCCTCCGTTGCCAATTTTGAAACCTCTTACAACGGCGGAAACTCTTTCGTAGGCATCAATACACGGCTCGGATTTTTGTGGGATGAGCGCGCACAAAGCATCCACGAGTTGAGCCAGATCGCCATCACCGACCCGGTAGAAATGGGGATGAATATGAGCGAGCTTGCTGTAAAATTAAATCAGGATGAGCACTATAGTATCCTTTTTCGCAAGGCGTACGGCGATCCGCAAATCACTCCTAACCGCATCACAGAGGCCATTCAGGAATTTGTAAATTCCTTTATTTCTGTTGATTCAAAATTTGACAGAGGAACGTTCAACGCTTTGGAAAACCTCGGCAGGTCACTTTTTATGGTGAATTGCGCTACTTGTCACAGTAGTGATATGACCAACCCGGTGATGGCCGTTGCCAATAACGGGCTGGAATTGAATTATGCCGACAAAGGTGTGGGCGGCGTGACGAATAAACCCAATGACATGGACGTGTTTAAGGTACCCTTCCTGCGCAACATCGCACTCACCGCGCCCTACATGCACGACGGGCGTTTCGCCACGCTGGAAGAAGTAGTAGAACATTACAACTCCGGCATTCAGATGCACCCCAATCTTCACAATTTCCTCAAACATCCTCACAACCCTACCCAACCCAAGCGCCTCAACCTGTCTTCTCAGGAAAAAGCCGCTTTAGTCGCCTTTTTGCGCACCCTCACGGATGAGACGTTTATAGCAGAAGTGAAGTTCTCCGACCCATTTAAATAACAGAAGTATTACGGATTAAAAAAGAAAAGCCGGAACAAGGGTCACTTGCTCCGGCTTTTTTATTTAGCTGCCTCAAAATTCCAATTACGGCTTTTCAGCATATACATTGATGCTGATGATGCCCACGCCGCTGTTGCGGAAATCGGTAATGGCTTCTTCCGGCAGGTATTCGCGGAGGATTTCATCCGGCAGGTCAATCGTGCGCACTTTTTGCACCTCAATGTTTTGGAATCCGGCCTCGCGAATTAGGTCGAGATACTCCTCTTTTTGAATCGCGCCCGATACGCAGCCGGCATACATTTCAGCTACTTCCTGAAGCGCTGCCGGCAATGCGCCTTGCAATACAATGTCGGAAATGCTGAAATGACCGCCGGGTTTCAGAATGCGGAAGGTTTCGGCCAATGCGGCGCGTTTGTTCGGTACAAGGTTGAACACGCAATTGCTGACCACCACATCTGCCACATCGGAGGAAAGTGGCATGTTTTCAATGTCGCCGAGATGAAATTCCACATTGCGGAAGTTGAGTTTGGCGGCATTTTCGCGCGCTTTTTCCACCATCGTCTCGGTCATGTCAATGCCGATGACGCGACCGGTATCGCCTACTACGGCGCGCGCTACAAAGCAATCGTTGCCGGCGCCGGATCCTAAATCCACAACCGTATCGCCCGGTTTCATACGCGCAAACTCCGTAGGCAGTCCGCAGCCCAATCCGAGATCGGCATCGGGATTGTAGCCCTCTAATGTTTCATAACTTTCCGACATGATGGTGTAATCCATTGCGCCGCTGCCGCAGCAGGTGGCGCCGCAGCAAGAGGAAGCGTTTTGCTCCTTGCTTTGCAATGCTATTTGGCCATATTTCTCCTTGACCAAAGATTTCAGTTCGATCTCTGTTCTCATTTGTAAAAGCGTATTAATATGGTGAATGAATGAAAAAACGATTTAGCAACAGCCGCCCCGGAGTTTTTCAACTGCCCCGAAGAATTTTTTAAGCCTAGCCTGCACGGCATCCAACGCTTTGAAATCCAAACAATAGCACACTTTTACACCCTCAACTTCCCCCTGGATGATGCCTGCGTTTTTGAGTTCCTGCAAATGCTGCGACACCGTGGTACGACTCAGGAATGGGAACTCCTGCGCGATATCGCCTACGATGCACTCTTTGCGCTCCGCAAGCAGGGTAATGATGGCGAGCCGGGCCGGGTGGGAAAATACTTTTGCGTCCTGTGCGAGCGATTGTTGCTCTTCGTCAAATTGGTCGGTCTTTGCATACATGCTGAATGATTTGGAAATATAACGCAAACATACGTCATAATTGTTTAGCGCGGGAGCATTTTTTTTAAATTAGGCCCAATCTATACCTCGCACCGTGAGGTGCGATTCAACAGAATCTCTTGAAGAAAAGTGTTAAATACATGCATTTACTTAGCTTTCTGAAATATTACTTCACATATTTGCCATAACGAAAAACGAACACCAAAATACAACGCTACATCATTAGACAGTTCTACCGCAAGGCCGACGATTCTGCTTTGGAATTGTATTCACTCTATTTTCTAACCTTTAATCTCGTTTATTATGAAAAACATTAACTTGTCGCCCCCCCTCCCCCCCGATCGGGGCGATCTTTCGCAACCTTTCTGTCGGAGCATTCCTGACCTTTGTTTTTTATTGCACTAACCTTTTCACGAACATGGTACATGCACAAAAAGACAAATGGATTCTGTACCCTGCCGAAGTTGATTTTGACGCCGGGCCTACTTTTGACCCTGTTAACTTTTCGAACCCTTCAACGTCCCTTACGACACCCTATGTACAGGAAAATGCAGTGTACGATACAGATGGTAGCTTGCTTTTTTACTATCAGGAGGGCAACATATTCAATGCCCAAGGTGAGTTAGAAGGCAATAACCCTTTTTTTATAGGATCGGGAAATGGAGAAGTTGTCATTTTACCCGTGCCCGGAGAGTGCAGGAATTATTGCATTTTCACAATTCACACTTATCCCTTAGCAGCCTTTGCCATCTCCATGCAAGAGGTTGCAGTTTACCCGAATGGGTCTCTTTTTGTAAACACGGCTCAAATACTTGATGGAGGCATATTTGGGATGCTTTACGGAAATACAGGGAGCATAGGCGCTTCAAAAATAATACCCGGTACTACAGCAGATCGTTATATGTATGTAGCGATAAATTCTATGGGACAGGTACGGCGGTACAGAATGTCCAATACAGGAATTGCTTTTGACGGCACAGAAACAACATTCACCGCAGAAAACGAGCCAAGTAGTGAATTGGAAATCTCTCCCAATGGACAGTTGATGGCGTGGAGTGTAGGGGATGTCGTTTACCTTTATAATATTGGAGCTTCATGGACACCAATAACACTGGAAGGTATTGTTAGCGGCTTGGAATTTTCCCATGATTCGCAATTCCTTTTGGCGAGTGTGGAGGGCCAGGGGATAGCCGTCATCTCAGTTGATCCGCCTAATAATCATACCTATATTCCAAATTCGAGCAATTTTGGAAAGACCTACATAGAAGCGGGTAAGGACGGAAAAATGTACTGCGTACACAGGAACGGCAACCTGTATGAAATATGGCCCGACCTGAATACCATGATGGCTACGGAGCTGACGGTATATTCCAATGAGCCGGGTATCGCCAATATGACAAGAGGTGGCTATACTTTACCCGACCAAATAGACGGCGAGGGAGATGAGTTCTTTTACAACGTACCTCCTTTGATCATAACCGACCTGACCATTGAAGCGTTGAGCATCCCCCAAGCGGTCGGAGGCGTTGTACCCGCATTTTACAATTGCGACAACATTGATTTGTCGGTTGACTACTCCGGGCAAGCTACAGATTATATGGTGCGCATCTACAGCGTTGACCCCGTCACCGGAATACAGGTGTTCGGCTCTCCATTTCTCGATTATACCGGCACATTTTCCGGTGCTCCGCCTGCCTTCATAGACTTGCGATGCATAGATGATCCGGTAAATTGCGACCTGTTCGACGACTACCTTACGCAGACCTTCGCAGTGGAAATCAGGTTGGACGGCGCCTGTACGAAAAGAGCCAGGCTCGGATATTTCAGGGTATTTGGCGCGCCTGCCAATCCGGCGGATATAAAACTGCAAATAAACGCCGGTAACGGCCCTATTTGCTCTGCATCGCACAATCCTGCGACGCCCTGCACTGCCGGCCTGTTTTCAGGTGCGGTCAGTTTGTCCAATAGCAACGGCGACATTACTTTTTACCGCATTGATATAGACGAAACAGATTGTACTACCGGCACCGTGATTCAAAACCTTTACTCCGGCCCCGCTACACAGGTATCGAGTATTCCGGCCTTGGTATTCGGGTTCAATTCATTTGAAATCAACGGCAGCACGGGGTACTTTATCCTCAACAACTTCCTCAATCGTTGTATTCGGGTAAGTGCCGAGGTAGGCAATAACTGCGGTTCAAGCACAGATTTCTCGTATGTGCTTTTCAACGGAGCATACAGATATGGCGATCCCGACCGCTTCAATATTTCCAATGATGCGGCTACCCTTAGTGCGGATGATACGGGGAATGCTTCCATGGAAGCAGCACAACAAGGGAATGAGGGGGAAGCCCTCCGTACGGTACTCGTTTTCCCGAACCCCGCTCGTGACGCATGGCAGTTTCAATTCTCCGGGCCATTGCCCGGCCCCGGAAACATTACCCTTACAGATGCCATAGGGCGTACGCTGCGGGTACTGCGCGTGGATGCGGGTGCCATTGACTTCTCCATTTCGGCAGAAAACCTTCCCAATGGAGTCTATTACTACCGGATAAATACCGAAAAACAGCCCATCGCGGGTATTTTAGTAAAGGATTAATCAAGGTTCTTTTATCAGGTCGGAATGGAGTGATGAAATGTCATTCCATTCCGTTCCTAAATGTTGCTTATCATGAAAGGCAATCGTGTTTTCAGTTTTATATCAATTATAGCTGCTGTGGGGTTAAATATACCTTCCGTCCGCGCCCAAAATCTTATTCCCAATCCAAGCTTCGAAGAACATACTCAGTGCCCGGGCGTACCCGATATTCAGCAATTCAGGTCAGGGTGGAGCTGGCGGTACCCTGGACAACCCCTACCTTGTCAAGTGATTATTTTCACAGTTGTAGTAATGGTTGGAGTAGTGTACCTGCAAATATTCGTGGATACGAATATGCCAAATCAGGGGAAGCTTATGCCGGTTTTTTTTTGTTTGTAGATGCTTCTTACACTGAAAATGAGAATTGGGCTGCACGGGAATATCTCGAAGTGCCACTAACTGCTCCGCTCCAGAAAGATTCCATATATTTGCTTACGGTTCATGTATCTCTTGCCGATAATTCCGCCTTCACGACCGATTGTTTTGAAATCTTGTTTACTGATTATTTTATTCAAACACCTCCTAATCCTATATACTCTCTTAATTCTTTTGCTTTCTACGCTCCGTCAGCCCTTTCCAACAAATCAGGTGATTTCCTTACCCAAAAAGACGGCTGGATGGAGCTAAAATGGGTGTATCGCGCTCGCGGCGGGGAGGCATTTATGACCCTGGGAATATTTAAAAGGCAAGCTGAAATTCCCATTCAATATACAGGAAGTGGCAACGGGTCTTGCTACGTTTACATAGACGACGTCTCTTTAGTGCCCGGCCCGGCCCATGCTGCCGAACTACAGGTAGAAGGCGACCTGATGGTGTGCGACAGCACGGGCGCGTTCAACCTGAGCATCAACTCTCCGCATCATTCCGATATCTTGTGGAGCACCGGCGATACAACCCGCAGCATTACCGTTTCCGAGCCGGGCATCTATACCGTGTGGGCGAGCTATGACGGGTGCTATTTCTTCCACGATACCATTGAAATAAAGTACCTGCCTATGCAAGTGTTGGACCTGGGCCCCGACACGGTGCTGTGTGCGCAGGACTTCCCTTTCCACCTCTCCGCCCCCGAAGGCATGGATGCCTGGCTGTGGAGCACAGGGGATACAGTGGCTGAAATAACAGTGCATACGCCCGGAACATATACAGTACGCACCGACCATTTCTGCGGCGTGCAATGGGATACAGTGGTCATCGGCAGGTATGATCTCGTTCCGCCCGATCTGGGTCAGGACACCGTTATTTGCGGCGATGCACCCATCGCTATTCCGCTGTCGGCGCCGCCGGGATATACCGACTACCTGTGGAGCAACGGAAGTACCGATCCGGCAGTAGCAGCCGATGCACCGGGGTTGTGGTGGGTAAGCGCCGCGCATCCTTGCGGTGTTTTTTCCGACAGCATCGCCATTACCCGTCAACCGATACTGTCCTTGTCGTTGCCATCGGATACGATCTTCTGTCTGGAAAACGGATTGACGCTTGCGCTCCCCTCCGGTTTTGATACCTATACATGGAGTACGGGCCAAACCAATGCGGCCATCACCATACACGAGCCGGGTACATACCACGCCACTGCCGTGTATGCCTGCGGCAGCGTGTCTGATACCGTCGTGGTATATGCAGCGCCGCGCCTTATGCTCGATCTGCCGGAACGCATAGAAGTGCAATTGGGCGATGTGATATACCTCGATCCCGGCGCTGCCGGTCAGGATATTCGCCGGGCACAATGGCAACCCGATGCAGGAATTGATTGCGCCGCATGCCCCACCGTAACCGTACAGCCGCCGGCTACAGCGCTCTATACAGTGGAGATGGAAAACGGAAATGGTTGCATTGCTTCGGAGCAGGTGCTGATTGTGGTACAGGAGCGCCGGCGCATATTTGTACCCAACGCATTCAGCCCCAACGACGACGGCATCAATGATCTGCTCCGGGTTTTTACGGGGCCGGAAGTGAGGCAAATAAAGAGGTTTCAGGTTTTCGACCGCTGGGGTAGCGAGGTGTTTCGGCGAAACGATGTTGCGCCCAACGATGGAAGCAGGGGCTGGGACGGCACGCACAAAGGCCGGCCGGTGAGTCCGGGCGTGTATGTATATCGGGTAGCAGTGGAACTGATCAACGGCGCGGTGGTGCAGTTGCAGGGGGAGGTGACGGTGTTGCGGTGAAGGACGTACACCTCTTTTTGTACAGTCGAGCAGTAGTAGTTGATTTTTAATCCTTTTTCAAATGCTGCACGCCGTGCAATTGCACGGGGTCCCGATGTTTTCGCAGGCGCATGTTGAGAAATTCCACAAACAACGAAAATGAAATGGCGAAGTAGAGATACCCTTTGGGTACGGCGCCTATTTCGGAACCTGCCACCGACAAATGCGCCAGATGCGCGCCCTCAGCAATGAGCATAAACCCGATGAGCAGCAGGAAGGCCATGCCCAGCATTTGAATGGTAGGGTGGGTATTGACAAAATTGCCAACCGGTACGGCAAAGAGCATCATGATCAATACGGAAATGACAACGGCTACAATCATGATGATCAAAGCCCCTTGCAAACCGTTGGTCATGCCCACGGCGGTGAGAATGGAGTCGAAAGAGAATACGATGTTGATGATGGTGATTTGTACGATCACTTTGGAGAGCGTATTTTTCAACGGCTTGTCCGGATTCTGGGCCTGCACCGTATCGGCGCCTTCCAATTTGTGCCGGATCTCGGAGGTGCTTTTGTACAAAAGAAACAAGCCGCCGGCAATGAGAATAAGGCTCTGCCCGGAGAACCCTGCGGTAACCCAGTCTAAGTTGACATTCAGCCAGGGTTCTTCCAGCGCAATGAGGTAAGACACCCCGAACAACAACGCGATGCGCATCACCATAGCCAGCATCAGTCCGATTCTGGCTGCGCGCGGGCGTTGGTTTTCCGGTAGCTTGTCGGCAGCAATGGAGATGAAAATGATGTTGTCAATCCCCAAAACGATTTCGAGGAAAGTGAGCGTGAGCAACCCCATCCAAGTAGCGCCGGCGCCCCAAAGCGGCATGTCGAATGTCATGGCAGTGTTTTTTAGGGTGCAAAAATAGCACTTCTTTTGTTGCAGCGCGCTTTGTGATTTTTTGATATCATATACACCCGTAGATTTATCAATTTGTAGAAATTAAAGTTAAAATGGTTGAGATTTAACATATTTTCTATTGCTTTTTACAAAAAAGTAATTTAATTTTGCAACCATTCCTGCAAGATCGGAATAAACAAACACTATACTTCGGTTTCAAAAACCTCCCTCGGTTTTTTGATGCTGAACACCACACCAAGCATCATTTTTTCACCTAAACATAACCACTATGCTAGTGCCTAAAATTTTATTCCGAATTCAATTGGGGGGGGGCAACAATTGTTTTGCCACCGCAACTCACTCTTACCCTAAGTCTGCTCGCCGCTATGCTGTTTCTTAACACAGCACAGTTGCACGGGCAGAATTTCTGTGGAGAGATCAAATCGGCGACAACGCCTCATGAGGACTCCATAGTCGTAGCGCAGGATCGGTTCGGCAATTCCTACACGGCTTCCGATCTTGCCGTAACCACAATAGATAACTGCAATTCAGGATTTTTCGATTTGGACTACCCCGTTATCGGTGACTTTAGTGCCGAAGAGCGAAGTACTATATGTGAAGTATTTCATGACCTTTCTGCCATATTGGGAAACCCCGCCAACGCGACACTTCTGGTGCGTATTATCAAGGTAGAACTTGATGAACCTACACTGGCAACCGGCTCCGCCCATTACTCGCCTACTTGCGGTTTCGCAAACCCTCTTGCACTGGAAGCCTTAAACGGACGCCATGCCGCCACTCTTCAACCTGTTATGATATTGGAAATAGATTCCGAGACTACATGGCACACTACTGACAATGACCCCTTGCAAACCAGCAGCAATTTGTTTGACCTGTACTCGGTCGTTTTGCACGAGGCTATTCATGGATTGGGGTTCGGCTCTCGAATAGGACTGAACGGGAACCCGATAGCAAGCACATACTATGCCTCTTATGATCGTTTTTTGCAAACGGACGACAGTACCCCGGTATCGTTGTTGGTAGAAGGAGGTTCCTTACCCTGTTGTGATTCTCATACGTTTAACACCACAGCATTAGGCGCTGCTTCTACATTTCTGAACAGCATCGTGGATGACTGCGGCACACCCAACGGATCGCCGGCTAAAATCGTTTTCAACGAAGGCTCCAATTTTCCTACGATAAACGCCGCCGATTCCTATTTAAATGCTTTATCTCATTTGGATGAAGTATGTGACAATCTCACATCGGGGCAATATTATGTGATGCATCACGAAATAGCTCCGGGTCAAACCCGGCGCGAATTGCATGACACCGAGCTGGATATCCTCCGGCATTTGGGGTATGTTGTAGATGAAGAAAACAATACCGGGTACGATTGCGTAATTAGCCCTTACGCTGATAATTTCAATAACTTTAGTATCGTGCCGGGGCAGAGCGTGATTGTTCCTTTTGCTTTTTTATTATTCAATGACGTATATGCTAATGTGAGTCCCGTGGTGCTGACTTATGACCCTGATTGTACCACAGGAGCAGAAGCGATTTCTGTGGAGACGATAGATACCGATAATGATGATGTTCCGGATGCTTTTAGAATTACTGGAATCAGTCCAATGACTGGTGTCAGGTTTTGTTATACCATAAATTGCGACGGAAGGTGCCGTTCCTCACTATTTGGTATAAGAGTTTTTGATGGAACGGTGGTCCCTGATTGCGACCCCGCTCATTGCGACAACTTGATCTGTAATGGAGACTTTGAAGCATTTACTTCCGCAGAAGATTATTATTGGGCACAAGCGGACCTGCCTCCATTTTTCACAGGAACAAATGCCATTAATGGCAACAATTCACCGGATATCGCCTTTGAAGGGCCTAACTCAAGTACGAATACCAATCAATTTATCCGACTTAGAACAAACGAAGCCTTTCATATGCCATTAGCCCAAAGCGTCCCTCCGGGATGTACGCTCAGGTTGTCTTTCAGGGCCGGAGGCGGTTTAATTCCCTCCATCTGGGCCAGCGAGTTTCCGCCCTGTTTGGTAATTAGTAATGAGCAAAACTGTGAATCCTCTTACCCGGATATGTGCATTATAAGCGCAAACGCCGGCGCTACATTCGTTCCGCATTGTATCAGTGGAGGAAGTATTAACCCGCCCGGTAGTGCAATAGACGATGGAACGTCAGGGGTCAATGGAGGCATCTATTACTCCTCCTCTGCCCTAGAATGGGAATCGTATCAGATAGAGTGGGTCAATAATACCGGAACTCCGATGAACTGGATTACTTTCAACGGGAACAACGTTGTTCGCATTGACGACATTGTGGTTACAAAAAGGTGTCCGGTCAACATCAGTATTACCGGGGTTCCCGAGACGGTATGTATCGGTGAGGATTTCGCTTTTTGCTTCGATGTGTGCGCAGTTGAACTCACATATCCGGACGTACAGATAGTAGTAAACCTGCCCACGGGGTTTGAATTAGTGGCGGGGCCTACGCCGGATGCCTTTAATTTGGCAGAGAACGGTTGCACACAGGTGTGCGTAGTGATTCGCAACACTTCCGGCATTCCGGTTACCAATGCAGAATTGGGTGTGAACATCATGCAGTGTGATACGGTGGTCGCCACCCAAACCTTTCTCATTACAGAAACGGAGTGTTTTGCCTGCACCGACTGTTCCGGATCCACCATCGGGACAACGGGTGAATTGCTCAAGCTCAGCGATGCATTGACGGCCCAAAGCCTTCCCGCTAACGGTACGGACATAGAAGTATGCGTGGCAGGCACGCTTTACATTGATCAAAGCTACAATATGCTCAACAGTACTTTCATCATGTTGCCCGGCTCGCGCATCGAAATAGAACAGGGCAGCGCACTTACCGTTATCAATTCCCACTTTTTCGGCTGCGACACCATGTGGCGCGGCATGGAATTGCAAAAAGGCGCTGAACTGAAAATGAACGGCAGTTCAGTAGCCGATGCACAATACTCCATATATATACACCCCGCAGTAAGCGGTGTAGACCCCGTACCCGGCGGTACTATAACGGGAAATATTTTTAAGAACAACTTTGTCGGCTTCTTTGTACCGGAAACAGCGGTGGGTAAAATTGAAGCTATGATTTCTGCCAATTACTACGTTCAAACATCGAGCAGCCTGCTGCCTCCGTATTCCGGTCAAACCTCTGCACCGGAAAATCTTCCGCAACAGAATACCAAGTCATTGGCGGGCATGATTGTTAATGATTTGGCAGCCTTCACCAGCTCAAAAAACATATTTGAGCAACTAAGCTCCGGCTTGGTGAGCAATCGCTCCATGCTATTGTCTGTCAATGATTACTTTGCGAACATACAAAGAGACGACAGCTACTATCCTGCCTGGATACCCCGAGGTGTTGCAGTATCCGGACGGTCCAACGGCGCGCATACGGCCAAAGTAGAATTGGGCGACTTCAAAGATTGCACGAACGGCATAGTGGCCAATATAAACGGATTGACCGCAGAGAAGAATATCATGCGACAGGTAGATCGGGGCATCCTCAATTCGTTGGGGCAGCCGGGAGGGTTTGTTGCGAAAGACAACCGCATAGAGGACGCCTTACTGGGGATTAATTCCGATTATGCATTTTTTGCAGGAACGGCAACTGTTGTCGGCAATTTCGTCAGCACCGATACAGAAAATGCCATTGCCGGAATCAGGGTATCGCTCAGCCAAATGCCGATTAATATTGACGCCAACAGGGTAGAGGTGAAAAAGTCGGGCAGCGGCATACAGGCCATTAGCGCTGAGTATAATACTTATAAGAACAATGAAATCAAAATGGCCGAGCCTGCAAGCGCATACGCCGGTTTTGACCTGCAGTATTTGCAAAAATCCCTGCTGGAAACCAACACCGTACTCGGCAGCGGCGCCACCGGCGCTGACAACATCGCCCTGCGCATCGCCTCCTCTCCCGGCAATGTGTATTGCTGCAATACCTTAGACAACACCCGCCTCGGGACTTATGTGAGCGGTGGTAGCGTAGCTACTGACAACTTCAGGGGCACCCACTTCAGCAACCACGCCATCAGCCTGCTGCTGCCGGATGTGAATGCTATTTTGGGTTCGCAGAAGCATACGCAGAACTGCTGGGGAGCAAATGCCGGAGCGGCGGTGTATGGGATGGATCTGAGCAACCCGGTGCCGTTGGTGCATGCACAAGAATACCCCTTCACCGTTGATCCGAACCCGGAAGGCAATGAATGTTTCTTGCCGGAGGAGCACGCTCCGATGGGGTGGTTTCAGGATGTGACGGATACTGATCCTGCAAATGCTTGTGACGTTGAGTTATGTATGCTCAATATGTTTGATCCGGAATCGGATGATGTGAAACGCATTGCATTGGGAGATACTGCTGTAGCCGCGGCGGTGATGTGGGAATTGCAACGCTACATCTATGGGCGGCTTCAGGGGGAATCGGTGCAAAATGCCTCCATCCTTGCCTTTCTGGCTCATGCAGATACCAACTCAATTGGCGCTTTTTATGCGATCAGCCGGAGCATTGCGGAGCTATTGGCTGCGGATAGCCTCGAAGTTGCACAATTGCAGACTAACCTCGAAATGGTAGAAGAGAAATTAGACAGCATTGTGATTATTGACGAATTATTGCCCGAAGCAGACAGCCTGGAATTCATAGCCCTTCAGAATGAGAAAAACGGGCTATTGAATACACTGTATGATCTAGCCGGGGAAAATCAGGACATAGCCGGGCAACTGCTGGATTTCATTTCTGATGAAGCGGGCAAGCTGCGCACTCAAAACGACAGCATTGCAGTGACGGAGATTTACGAAATCAATGAAAAAGGTGTCAACGAGATCTATTTGTCCTGGCTCAGTACCACCTTTGGCGCTTTAGACAGCGTCGAAATGGCTGCTCTGACAGCAATTGCAGAACAATGTCCCTTTGAGGGTGGCAATGCAGTATATCGCGCCCGTGCATTTTTGGCAGCCCTTAGACAGGAGTATGTAACCTACAACGACAGTCTGCTGTGTGCTCCTATTGAACTGCTCACCGTGCGCCCCGACAACGAGCCGCAGCTACAAATTGCAAAAGATGAAGCAGGGCTTAGCATT
>JAHBTW010000005.1 GCA_019638385.1 Saprospiraceae bacterium
CGTGGCATCGCTCGTGAAGCCGGGGCCGTAGAAGCAATTCGTACTCGTGGCCGTCCATACGCCGGTACCGGCATTGTAAGCAATGTTGCTACCGTTGTTACAATTCACCCCGTTCGGGTTTTGGCTCCAGCCGCAGGGCAAGCCGGCTACCGTGACGGTACTGGTGCAGGTGGCCGTGTTGACCCCATCCGAAGCGGTCACCGTCACCGGCACCTGCTGGCCTAACTGCTCGCAGGTGATAGACGACGGGCTCAGCGTGATACTCTGGATGTCGCAGTTGTCGGAGGCAGTCACCAAAGCGTTGGCATTCAGGGCGATGCTTTCCTGCCCGTTAAAGGTAATCGTCTGGTTGTTGCAGGTAACCATCGGCGGCGTATTGTCAATAATGGTATAGACAAAGCTCCAGATGGCTGTATTCCCTTCACAATCAGTATAAGTCCAGGCATAGGTGCGGGTGCCGGTGCAGACAATCGGATCGGGATTGTTGGTCACCGCCGGGCCGCTCGGCGTCAGCACTTCACCGCAGTTGCTCGTCACTACTGGCGGCGTAGGTTGAGCGGCTAAGGCCGGAGAGTTGACGGTAGCAGCGCCATTGGCCGGCACGGTAAACGGGTCGCGCTCTATGGTATAGACATAGCTCCAGGTGGAAGAAGTGCCGCCGCAGGAGTATGTCCAAGTGTAAGTCCGCGTGCCCTCGCAGGTAACGGGGTCGGGACTGTTACTGATGACCGGCCCAGTAGGCGTGATAGTTGAGCCGTCGCAACCCGTTACGGTAGGCGGCGTGGGCTGTGTGGCCAATGCCGGGCAGGCTACGATAGCCGAACCATTGGCAGGCACTACCGGGTTGGCTAATGTGCCGGGGATGGTACTCACCGGATTGGACTCCGCGCTGACGTTGTTGGCGTCGTTGTCGCAGGCGCAGCGGGTACGGATACTTTGTGCAGGGCCATCCTGGTCGTAAATGGGCAAGCTCGTCGTCCAGCCGGTGTTGTTCACATTGTATTGCAGCGTAGAGCCGGCAGGGCAGGGTGTGCCCGTAGGCGCTGAGATGCTGCCGCCCGTGAGCGTACAGCCGCTGCCGCAACTACTGTTGACGATGCTCACGTTGGCAGGTGCGCCGCTGAAGGTGGGGCAAGTGGGCTCACACAACCCTGGAGAAATTACAATCAGCGAGTAGATCCAGGGCAGCGGCCCTCCCACAGGCACATTATCAAACGAAGTAAGTACAGCCGTATATGTCCCTGCTGCAAGCGTACCGGTGACGATTCTGGAGCGGCGGTTTGAAGAGCCGGCGATGTCGTCATTAACAGCAAGAATATTTGTACAAGGGCTGGCTGGATTAAATCCGCCTGGCCCATACAGCGACAGATAAGTATCTGCGTTCAAAGGAGAAATGGAAGCACCATCATCAGGATCAATACTAACAGTTACCGTTGCAGCCGTGACCAGAGTAAAGCTGTAGGCATCGTAATGAACATTCGTTCCAACCGCCGACAATGTGCAAGGCGGGCCGACGCCGACAACCCGATTATACGTCGGGTCTCCCGTCGTAAGTGTACCCGGGAATAAAACAGTTGTATTACAGGGAGATGCACAAGGGTCAGCGCTGCCATCTACGAAGGTAGCCAGCCCGCCGGGGTCGAGGTGGTCTCTGAGGCGGCGGCGGCTGTCGGTAGCGCCGTTGTTGTTCCAGCTATAGCCTAAGGAGCCGTACCAGTCGGGTAAATCGTTCCCGCAGGCAGCGCTGCCGCCCGACAAAAAGCCCATAGCTCTTTTGGTGGCGTCACTAAAGATGGGCGAGCCGGAAGATCCGGGTTCGGTAGTGCCGCTGTCCCAGTCGGCTACGCGCCAATGAGTAGCCGTGCCGCTTGTGCTTCCGTAGGAGGTGCCGGTAAGCGCGGCGTTTTCCATCGAAATCTTCTTCACGTCGCCGCTGGGGTGGTGGATGCCCGTAGCAGAGCTGGGCGCTGTGGTAGTGGCGTCGAAGCCGGCAAAATAGACGTCATAGCCCGCTGTTTTGGGGCTTTCGGCCAGCAGGAGAATGGCAAAGTCGCTGTCGGTAATACTTCCACCCGTAGCTGAATTGGCTAAGAGGGTAGCGCCGTTGGTAGTCATATTGGTAGGCCCGTCGGTATCGGGCGTACAGTTAGGACTTTCGTAACGCCACATGAACGTCCAGGTATTCAGATTGGGGCTGTTGATGGCATCGTCATTAATACCCAAGCAGTGGTTCGCTGTCAAAAAGAGCGGCCGGCAGTCTTGGGCAGTGTTATTCACCAAATACCCGGTACAAGCTCGGAACCCTCCTACCAGAATCATAGCTACGGACTTGATCTGATCGCGCCAGTTGTCGCCCTGCGAGCAGATCGTATTGACATTGCAGTTACCGGAATCATCAAAGGCTTTTTCCAGATCATTCATATTGAGCTTAATGTGCCGATACCCGTGTACCACATAATTGATGCTGATGGAAGCATTATTCGTCCCCCTTTCAAGCTTTTTTCAGGCGTTTCTTCGGGTTCGTAGTACTCCAGCACGATGTGGTCGCTGTACACCAGGCCGGTGGCGAAAATCCGGTCGGCCTTATTGTTGGCCGATGTAAAGCCGCCAATGACATGCTTTCGGTCGGCGCTGTAGATGTAGAGTTCTCCGCCGGAGGGCAAATAAAAGTCATCGTACAACAAATTGATGGATTTCGCGCCGGCAGCCATGATGCTGAGTCTCCACAGGCGTCCGCCGTCGGGCAGGTTTTCCCATACGCCGGAATTGTTCATGTTGAGACTCACTGCAATGGGCTCGCCGAAACGCGGCGGTTGGCCGGCTTGTTCGTCCAATAAGTCTTCCGCCTGCAATTTGGCCAGGTTGATGCTTGGCAGCGTCACAGGAGCAGGTTCTGAAGACTGCAAACGTTGAACAAAGCTGTACGGCTTGCCGCCGGTGCTGATTTGGGCCGCTGCCGTTTGCAGGAACAAACAACAAAGCAATAGCCCGCCTAATAGAAGAGAGTATAATTTGGTCGTCATACATTAATGGATTTATTGGTTAAACATTTGCTTGCAAAGGTAATGAAAAAATTGTTTTATACTTTCTCCCCAAAAAACGATCGCGCTCGCAGAAATACCGTGCCAATCGCAACCGGATAGCGCTGCACGAGGTTAGTCGAGCAACTCAATCAACTCAACCATGTATCGCATCCTTTTTTTCTCTGTTTCCATTGCATTGACCTTTGCTGTCGGGGCCTGCAAAGTGCGTTTTCCCAAAAACCTGCCGGAATCGCCGCCGGTGAGCCATAGATTGTGGAACGACCTGCTGCAAAAACACGTTCGCGCCGACGGCTTTGTTCATTACAAAGGCTTCATACAGGACAGCACCCGGCTCAACGAGTACCTCGCGCTGTTGTCGTCCACCCATCCCAACAAGTCCTGGTCGCGGGAGGAGCAAATGGCCTATTGGATCAATGCTTACAATGCCTTCACCGTTAAGCTCATCGTAGATTATTACCCGGTGGAAAGCATCAAGGACATCAAGCGGGGCATTCCTTTTGTGAGTACGGTGTGGGACATCCAATTCATACAATTGCAGGGCCGGACGTATGATCTCAACCAAATCGAACACGGCATTCTGCGGCCGCACTTCCGCGATGCGCGCATCCATGCGGCCATCAATTGCGCGTCCTACTCCTGTCCGGTGCTGCGCAACGAGGCATTTACCGCCGACCGGTTAGACAACCAACTTGACGATGCCATGCGCCGCTTTGTAAACGACCCGCTGCGCAACCGGGTGAGTGCCGGGAAAGGGGAGTTGTCGTCCATTTTCAATTGGTTCAGCGGCGATTTCAAAAAAGATGCGGGCAATGTGCGGGATTTTGTGAATCGCTATGCCGTGGAAAAGTTAGGCAAAGACGCGCCTGTGAGTTACCTTGATTATGATTGGTCGCTGAATGATGCCGGAGAATAAAGTTTTACACCACTGGATATTTTTCTCGCGACGCCGAAACGCTCGCAACGTTCAATTTTAAAAAAAACGAAGCATCTTTGCAGGGCTGCGTGAAAATGTAGATTGTCCCGATGGAAAGCAAGGAAAAACACAGGCTCAGCGAATGGTTGGATAAAATCCAACAGGAAAGCTGGCAGTTGGAATTGTTGATTACCGGGTTCAGTATCTTTTTGATGCTGGGCCTGTTAAAGGCACTCCAGGATAGCCAGTATAAGTTCGACTTGGTGGTGTCGGGCATGGGGCAGGAGGGCAATTTTATAACGGTGGCGTGGGTAGTACTGGCCGGCGCCAGTTTGTTTGTACTCCTCAACCTCATCATCCATGTAATTTTAAGAGGGCTTTGGATCAGCGCCGTCGGTTTGAGGTCAGTATCCGGTGACATTGACTTCGACCACTTGAAATTAGCCCCACGATTTGACAGCTTTTTGCGTCGCAAAACCGGCAGTTTCGATACTTATATTGAGCGTTTGGAAAACCTGTGCAGCATTGCTTTTTCCTTTACTTTTTTGGTTGTTTTTGTCATCATTTCTATAGGGATTTGGGTATTGCTGTTCGGGCTATTGTCCAAATTAGGTACCCAGTACCTGTCGGGTGGGGCTTCCAGGTTTTTTGTGGCCTCCACTTCTTTAGTGATGGTCTTATCGGGCTTGTTGTATGTGTTCGATTTCATCACATTAGGCTGGCTGAAGCGCCGGCGCCGGCTTTCGAAAATTTATTACCCGATTTACCGCTTCTACGGCATCATCACTTTGTCGGGTTTGTATCGCCCCATGTACTACAACCTGATAGACAACAAATTGGGCAGAAAAGCCGGCTTGCTTTTGATTCCCTACATACTTATGGTCTTGTGGATAATTTCTCTCAAGTTGGACTCGCATATCTGGTTCCCGGATAAGCCCGGTGCAACGGCACTCTCCGGAGCGTATTATGACGACCTTAGGGAGAAGAAAACGCTGACGGGCAGCGCGAGCATCCCGTCCAAATATGTACACAACGGCTTCATTGAGCTGTTTATCCGCTATTTCCCCTCCAACGACGACCGGGTTTTAAATCAAAAATGCCCCGATATCAAACCCGTAAAAAAACCGGGTATCCGCTCCGATCTCGTTTTTTCCATTGACGGCATTCAATTCAATTCATCCAAAAGTTTTTCTCAGCAAAGCTTAGAATGCATGGCTTCGATCTATGAAATACATATAAACGACAGCATTTTTCCGCAGCCGTCCTTTCGGTTTTTCGAGCATCCCAACGCCGGCGAAAAGGGGCTGTTTGCTGTTCTCGACGTACAATATCTTCCACGCGGAGCGCATCAAATCCGGATCAGAAAACTCGGACGCAATATCCTCGAACCCTCCGATTCATTGGCGTTTCGCGACTTTGTGAGCTTTCCGTTTTGGAAGGAGTAGCGCTGCAACCTATTCCACTTTCACCACTTGTTTGGTGCGAAGTTCTCCTTTGTCATCAGAAATGCGCAGGAAGTAGGCGCCGGCCGGCAGCCTTCGTCCACCGAGGTTCAGGGTGGTGGTATGGTGGCCGGAGGGCAGGTCATAAGCTTGCGCAAAGACCAACTGCCCGGCAGCGTTATAGAGGTGAAAGAGCAGGACGGCATCGGTTTCCATTTCTAATTTTACATTCAGTTCTGAGATGAAAGGGTTGGGATAGACCTCGCCGATAAGCGCTTCTTTCGGCGCCGGGATGGAGGGTTTAGGCCGCTCTTCTCTGATGGAAGTAGCTCCGCCCATAATTCCCATTCTCCTTTGCACGCCGTATTCCGTTACTACCACCTCCGTCAAATCAAAACTTTTAACCTGAAGCGAAACATTCAGCGGAGATTGGATTTCATCCGGCAGGAACTCCCGGGTTTCATAGCCGAGATAGGAAATGGCTATGCGGTATGGAGATTTTATCTCAGGAATGTGAAGTTGGAACCGGCCGTCAAAGTCAGAAACGGTACCATAACTTGAGGGCCGACCGTCTTCCCATTTCAGGAAAATAGTAGCGTCAATGATTGCTTCGCCTTTGGCATCCGTCACGATGCCGCTTAGCACTCGTTTTTTCTGCTCGCTATCGGGGCGGTCAACCAATTCGCGTTCAATGGTCATCATCTGTGGCGGCTCCGATACAAGCTGCTGTGCTGCTAAGCCGGTCGCGAGGGTCAGCCCGGAGAGGAGCAGTCCTGCGGCTCGCAATTGTTGCCACCTGCCCGGAGGTGTATATAGCGTGAGGGGTCTGTTCAATTGATCGCTTCTGAACCGACCGCAAACGCGCCCTTCCCGTTGCAGCATGTAGCCCAGCATTTGCTGCTCCGGCATCGCACTGAAATCCACCACTGTTTTTTCGCAACGGCTGCAATAGCGCCCGCCCGGCAGGGGCATCATGGCGTCCCATGATTCGGAACATGGATCGGGCACCTGCAATTGAAAGCTGTTTTGTTTGTTTTTCTTTTTCATAACCAGATAAATGAAGTGAGAAATAACGCGAGGTAAGATGTATCCGGTTGATCGTTTGTCGTGCGGCTTTCAAAACACTACCGGCGCGAAGGATAAAAAGTAAAACGACAGGTGACCGACAATTGAGGAAAACGTTTTCAAAGCAGTTTCATAAGCCGCCCGGCGAATGGGAAAGGTAAGGCTATTGCTGCCGACCGCCAACCAACAAAAACAAGCGGTGCAACACAAAAACAAAACTTGTTGTTTGAATTTTAAATTTCTACCTTTGCCCGTATAAAGCACAAGTAACTTATGTCTCAGGCAAGCTACACCGAAGATAACATTCGATCTTTAGACTGGCGCGAGCACATCCGCATGCGTCCGGGTATGTACATCGGCAAATTGGGCGACGGCGCCGCTGCCGATGACGGCATTTATGTCCTCCTCAAAGAAGTGATTGACAACTGCATAGACGAGTACGTCATGGGCTTCGGCAAGCAGGTGGAAATTTCCATTGACGACAATGGGGTGCGCGTGCGCGATTTCGGGCGCGGCATTCCGCTCGGCAAGGTCATAGAGTGCGTATCGCAGATTAATACCGGCGGGAAATACGATTCCAAAGCCTTTAAAAAATCGGTGGGCCTCAACGGTGTGGGCACCAAGGCAGTGAACGCGCTGTCGGAGTATTTTCAGGTGAAAGCCGTGCGGGAGGGTCAGGCCAAGATCGCCGAATTTGAATGCGGCAACCTGCTCAGAGACCACAAACTGCAAAAGACATCCGAGCCGAACGGCACCGAAATCATCTTCCGCCCCGACAACAACATCTTCCGGAAATTCCGTTTCCGGCAGGAATACCTCGAAAACCAACTCTGGAACTACGCCTACCTCAATACCGGGCTTAAAATTCAGTTCAACGGGCAGACCTACCTTTCCAAAAACGGCCTACTCGATCTGCTGGGTAACAAAACCAAAGCCGATCACCTGCGCTATCCCATCATACACCTGCAAGGCGAAGACATTGAGGTGGCGCTATCGCACGGCGATCACTACGGCGAACAATACTACTCCTTCGTCAACGGGCAACACACTACCCAGGGCGGCACCCACCTCAACGCATTCCGGGAGGCCGTCGTGGAAGCCGTGAACAAACACTACGGCCGCAGTTTCGACCGCAAAGATATCCTCGGCTCCATTGTGGCAGCCGTGAGTGTGCGCATTGAAGAGCCGGTGTTTGAATCGCAAACCAAAACCAAACTCGGTTCTACCGAAATAGCGCCCGGCGGCTTGGGCATTCGCACCTTCATCGGCAATTTCATCAAAGAGAAATTGGACAACTTCCTGCACAAAAATCAGGAAGTAAAAGCCGACCTGCTCAAGCGTATCCTCCAGTCGGAGCGCGAACGCAAAGAAATAGCCGACATCAAGAAACTGGCCAACCAACGCGCCAAAAAGGCCAACCTTCACAACAAAAAACTGCGCGACTGTCGCATCCACTTCAACGACCCGCCCAAAAAGACAGACGAAGAGCTGCGTATGGCCAGCACCATTTTCATTACCGAGGGCGACTCGGCGAGCGGCTCCATCACTAAAGCCCGCAACGTGCAAACCCAGGCGGTGTTTAGCTTGCGCGGCAAGCCGCTCAATTGCTTCGGCCTCACCAAAAAAGTGGTGTACGAAAACGAGGAATTCAACCTGCTCCAGCACGCCTTAGATATTGAAGACGGCTTGGACGACCTGCGCTACTCCCGCGTGGTCATTGCCACCGACGCCGACGTGGACGGCATGCACATCCGGCTGCTGCTGCTCACTTTCTTCCTCCAATTCTTCCCCGATCTGGTGCGCAACGGCCATCTCTACATTCTCGAAACCCCGCTGTTCCGGGTGCGCGACAAAAAACAAACCTTCTATTGCTACAGTGAAGCCGAAAGGCAGGAAGCAGTACGCAAACTGCGCGGCAAGGCCGAGATCACGCGATTCAAAGGCTTGGGCGAAATATCTCCCGGAGAGTTCGGCGATTTCATCGGTCCCAATATTCGCTTAGAACCGGTCATCCTCAACGACGACACCAGTATTGACGGCATCCTGGCCTACTACATGGGTAAAAACACACCCGAACGGCAGGATTTCATCATCGGCAACCTGCGCATTGAAAAAGATGAAGCGGAGGGCGCAGCGGTGGAAGTAGAGGAGATGGAAGAGGATGAAGTTGAGGCTTGACCTGTCAACCTCGTCTATGGAAAAGACCTCTTAAAACCCAGTTATATGTTCATACCACGCGACATCCTCTGGAAAAGTATTATTGAAGATTTGGTGGAAGATTTTCTCCATTTTTTCTTTCAACCATATATACAAGAGATTGACTTCTCAAAGCCGATCAACTTCTTAGATAAAGAGTTGCAACAACTCTTCCCCGATACAGCGTCCTCCCTGCGCCATGCGGATAAACTTTTCAAGGCACACTTGATTGACGGACAGGAACTTTGGTTCTTGGTGCATGTTGAAGTACAAGGGTACCCAGATAAGGATTTTGCCCGGCGAATGTTTCAGAGTGCATACCGGATAAAAGACCGATTTGCGCGCCCGCTCACCGCTATTGCCATTTATACGGATAACAACATCCATTTTCATCCGTCTGAGTTCAGAGAAGAGTTTATGGGGACGGCATTTAATTACCGTTTCAATACGTTCACGCTCCGCGACCATACGCCAGAAGTGTTGGCAAAAAGCGACAATATTTTTGCGGCGGTCATGGAAGTAGCATGGGTCAGCCTCATTGCCAATCAAAAAGAGAAGCAGATTGAGGAGAGCAGTATTTTCCTCATCCGAAGGCTTTTAGAGAAGGGATACGATAAGAAAAAAGTGCAGCGCGTGCTGAACTTTATCCGCTTTTTCGTCCGTTTTAATATGCCGAAGAATTTTTCTACTTTTGAGCAGCATTTAGAGCAACTCACCAAAAATCGCGTTCCTATGGGTATTGAAGAAGCCATTGTGCAAGAAATTAAAAGACAGGCTACCAGCCTCGGCTATGAGGAAGGGATCAATTTGGGCATTAAGCAAGGTATCGAGAAAGGCATCGAGAAAGGCATCGAGAAAGGCATAGAGAAAGGCATAGAGAAAGGTATGAGACAAAGTATCCGAAGGCTATTGCTAAAAGGTTTTTCTGTAATGGAAATCGCAGACAACCTCGAAGTGCCGCTGATGATGGTTCAGGAGGAAAAGATGCAATTAGACGCCCAACAATGAGCCGCCTCCTGCTCCTCCTGCTGTCTGTACTTTTATACGCCTGCGGCAGTCGACCCCAAACCGATACTATGGATACTGAAACCGTCACCTCATTCGACTGGCAGGGGCACCGCGGCGCACGCGGACTCGCGCCCGAAAATACCGTGCCTTCCTTCCTCAAAGCCTTGGAATTCTTGGAAGTAACTACCCTCGAATTAGATGTAGTCATCTCCAAAGACCGGCAGGTGGTCGTGTCGCACGAGCCTTGGATGTCATCCGAAATTTGTAGTTACGCTGATGGCAGCCCGGTGCAAAAAACTCAGGAAGACAGTCTGAATATTTTTCAAATGACCTACGCGGAAATTGCCGCTTTCGACTGCGGCAGCCGGGGGCACAGCCGCTTTCCCGAACAACGCACCATGTCTGTGGCTAAGCCCACCCTGCAAGCCGTGGTGGAGGCCGTGGAGCGCTATTGCGGCGAAAACAACCGCCCCGCGCCCCAATACAACATCGAAATAAAAAGCCGCCCGGAATGGGACAGCCTCAAAACCCCGCCGCCCACAGCATTCGCGCAAATTGTACTTTCCGAAATCCGCCGCCTCGGCATCGCTGAACGGACCTGCGTTCAGTCGTTTGATGTGCGCACGTTGCAGGCAGTACGCCAACTGGACAGCACCATAGTCACCGCCTACTTAGTAGAAGCATTTCGCCCGATGGAAACTAACCTCGCAGAACTCGGCTACACACCGCCTATATACAGTCCTTATCACAAATTAGTGACCGCCAAAATGGTGGAAAACGCCCACAGCCGCGGTATGCGCATCATCCCCTGGACGGTGAACGAAACCGCCGAAATGCAAGCGCTCATCAAATTAGGTGTGGATGGCATCATCACCGACTATCCCAACCGGATTCCCAGGTGATTTTGCGCAGCCCCACCGGACGGCGGTGCAGGTAGCCCAGTATGATACGCGTCGTTTCGGGGTTGCCTTGCATGGGGCGCACCGCTTCGATGAGTTGTGCTGTGCCGCCGCCCTCCGTGCTGTCCCAATAGCCGTATCCGGCAAAATTGCCTTTCTCTACCAAAATCACCGCCCGTTCTTCCGGGGTTCTACCGCGATCCAGCAGGATAAAATCCTCCTCAAAACCGGTTTGCAGGGCTTCCATGGCTTGTCGGGCGCGCTCGTTGTAAGACTCGGCGTCTTCTTTTCCGGCGCAGGCGCCGCGGCAGCGCTGAAGGTGGTAGTGAAAACAGGCGCCTTTGCCCGATTGTAATCCGCTGAGCCGGCGGCAGAGTTCGAACTGCTCGGTGGCCCATTCCAAGCGGCTGCGAGCGGCGGGCAAGGCCGGATGTTCCGACAAAATGTTCAGGTTTTTGCGCTGTGGAATGGTCGTTTTTTCTGCGGTGAAGCTGAGATAGCCTGCCTCATCGGTGTGCGCGTGTATTACAAACGGGAAGTTCTGTTGCCGCTGGGCGCGATTGACGGATGGGCGCAGGCGTTTTATTTCAAATGACTCTAACAGCAGCGCCACCAATTCGCTGCCGGTGAGTTCGCAGGTAATGTCGTGGGTCATATCCCGGAGCTTGCGGGTTTTTTCAGTTTTGTCGGCAAAGTGTTCAGCGATGCGTTTGCGGATATTTTGACTTTTTCCGACATACAGCACATCCCCGCGCTCGTCGTGAAAATAATACACGCCGCAACCTTCGGGCAGTGCCATGAGGCGGTCGAGACCGAAATTTTCGGGCAAACGAGCTTCCTTCAGCCCCATTTTTACCATGGAGAGCGCGTGTTCAGGGCCTCCGTTTTGAGCCATGATGCGGCGAAACAACTCGGCAGTGGCCAAAGCATCACCCATAGCGCGGTGGCGATTTTTCACCTCAATACCCATGACGGAGATGAGATTGTCCAAGCCATAGGAACGCAGTCCCGGAAAGGCTTTGCGGCTGAGGCGCACCGTGCATAACTGCTTTCGCGAAAAGGTGTAGCCCAAGCGAGCAAACTCCTCGCGCACGAAGCCGTAGTCGAACGGCGCATTGTGCGCCACGAATACCGCGCCCTCGGTCATCTCCACTATTTTCCGGGCCACTTCAAAAAATTTGGGCGCGCCCTGCACCATCTCCTGCGTGATGCCGGTCAGTTCGGTGATGCCATACGGGATGTAGGATTCCGGGTTGATAAGGGTCTCGTAGGTGTCCAATATTTGCACTCCATCATGGAGAATGATGGCGATTTCGGTGATTTTGTGCAAATCGGCCCGGCCTCCGGTGGTCTCAATATCAATAATGGCGTATCTTTCAGCAGACATTTTGCAAATCTAAAACAATTCCAAAGTGAACTTAAAAATTTTTGTTGCAATCGCTGTACTTTTTGTATTGGCCTGCGGTTCGCAGGTATCCAACGCACCGGCTGCCTCCCTGCCTGTGCCCAAACCCACCGGCGCCCTCCCCTTGCGTACCGGCGCTGAGCGCATGGAAGAGTATCTGCCGCTGTTGAAAGACAAAACCGTGGCCTTAGTGGTCAATCACACATCCACCGTGGGCTTGGTTCATCTGGCCGATACGCTGCGGGCGCGCGGCATTGCCATCAAAGCCATCTTCGCTCCGGAGCATGGTTTCCGGGGCGCTGCCGATGCCGGCGAAAAAATTAAAGACGGCAAAGACCCTGCCACCGGCATTCCGATTCTTTCCCTGTACGGCCAAAAACGCAAGCCCTCTGTCGAAGACCTCGCCGGTGTGGACTGGGTCATCTTCGATATTCAGGATGTGGGCGTTCGGTATTATACCTACATTTCCACCATGCACCACGTCATGGAAGCTTGTGCTGAAAACGGCAAGCCGCTGATGATTCTGGACCGCCCCAACCCCAACGGCCATTATGTGGACGGCCCCATCCTGCAAAAGGGTTTCGAGTCGTTTGTGGGCATGCACCCGGTGCCCATCGTACACGGCATGACGGTGGGCGAGTACGCCCAAATGCTGAACGGCGAAGGTTGGCTGCCCGGCGGCCTGAAGTGCGAACTGCGCATCATTGCCTGTTCCGGTTATGATCACAAAACCTTTTATACGCTTCCCGCGCGCCCTTCGCCCAACCTGCCCGACATGCGCTCCATTTACCTGTATCCTTCCACTTGTTTGTTTGAAGGTACGCCGTTCAGCGAAGGCCGCGGTACGCCCACGCCGTTTCAGGTATATGGCCACCCCGATAGCGGCACGGGCGATTATTACTTCACGCCCCAATCGGTATCCGGCGCCGCCAAGCCCAAGCTCCTCGGTCAACGCTGCCGCGGCTACGATCTCTCCGCCACACCGTTGGACGAACTGCGCCGACTACAACGCGTTGATCTCTCGCACATCATTCGCATGTACCAGGCATTTCCCGATAAGGAGAACTTCTTTCTCAAATCCAACTTCTTTGACAAATTGGCCGGCAACAGCGCCCTGCGCGAGCAGATCAAAGCAGGCAAAAGCGAAGCAGACATCCGCGCCGGCTGGCAGGATGGATTGGAGCGGTACCGGACTATGCGGAAACCGTATTTGTTGTATGAGGATTTTTGAGGGGTGGAAATCTAGTCCGGACGATTAAGCGTAAGAAAAATGCCGGGCTAAAATTTTTCATTTCTACCTTTGCCCCCTCAAGAAAAACCGTTGCACCTATGTCAAACACCGTCATAACCGGTACGGGCGCGTACTTGCCCACCGAAGTGGTAACCAACGCCGCATTTGAACAAAATGAATTTTACAACGAAGACGGCTCTCGCATTGACCGGCCTACCTCCGACATTGTAGGCAAGTTGGAGGCCATTACCGGTATCCGCGAGCGCCGGTACGCCAAACCGGAATTGCGCAGCTCCGATATCGCCGCCATCGCCGCGCAGCGCGCCGTAGAGGATTCCGGTGTGGACCCCGAAACGCTGGACCAAATCATCGTAGCTCACAACTTCGGCGACATTGACAGCGGCTCTTTTCAACTCGACATGCTGCCCAGCATTGCTTCCCGCATCAAATACGCC
The DNA here is from genome assembly GCA_019638385.1 of Saprospiraceae bacterium. Lineage (GTDB taxonomy): Bacteria > Bacteroidota > Bacteroidia > Chitinophagales > Saprospiraceae > UBA2329. The sequence goes on from JAHBTW010000005.1 coordinate 13,659, forward strand.
CTCGGCATCAAAAACGTGCATTGTATCCCTTACGATGTCATCTTCGGATGCCCCGGCTGGATACAGGGCCTCATTCAAGCCGATGCATTTTTCAAAGCCGGGGTGGCCAAACGCGCCCTCGTAGTGGGCACCGAAACGCTCTCCCGCATCGTGGATCCGCACGACCGAGACGCTATGATTTTCTCCGACGGCGCAGGCGCTACTGTGGTGGAATATCAGGAAACCGGCGGCCGGCAAGGCATCATCGCTTCAGCAGGTATCTCACATGCTCAGGAAGACACCTACTATTTGTATATGGGATCGAGCAACAATCCCGAAGCCTCCGATCAGCACAAGTACATCAAAATGATGGGCCGAAAAATATACGAGTACGCACTCAACAACGTGCCCCTCGCCATGAAAGAATGCCTCGATCGCGCCGGGGTGAAGCACATCAGCGAAGTGAGCAAAATTTTCATCCATCAGGCCAATGAAAAAATGGACGAGGCCATCATCAAACGCCTTTTCCGTATGTACGATGTGCGCGACTACGACTCCAACGTAGCGCCTATGAACATCCACGATTTCGGCAACAGCTCCGTGGCGACCATCCCGACCATGTACGACATGGTGCGCCGGGGCCAATTGGGCGAGCACCAGCTGCACACCGGCGACTTAGTGCTGTTTGCTTCCATCGGGGCGGGGATGAATATTAACGCGGTGGCTTATCGGTATTAAGGATTCGGTAGAAACATGATTATCCGTTCAGGATTTTTTGAAAGCTATCGGTGTCTACTACATTAACTTCCGGAAAAGATATCCGGCTCAGCGGCCTAAAGTCTTTATCGTGAATCACAATATAGTCGGCATTTGCCGCAATCGCGCAGTCAACGAACTTGTTGTCATCTTCATCCTGAAGTAGATGGAATTGATAATAGATGTTTATCCATTCAACATTGGGTAAGTTTTCCAATGCGCCTAAAGTGGCCTCGCTTGCCGAACTTCCCATGTGTTGTTCTATTATTTCTGCATATTCAGAAAGTATTTCTGTAGTAACACACAGTATATATCGGCCTTGGAGGATGCCATCGAAAATCCAGTGAAGTTTTGATCTCTGGGAAATAGAAACCAGTAGCACATTGGTATCAAGGACGATCTTCATCAAGATGTGATGTCTTTTCCTTTCCGCATTTTAGTGTTGAGCATCCGATCGGCATCGGCATCCGTCCAACCTTTCTCATCCCAAACTGCATTGGCCTGTTGAATGGCCCGTTGTGCAAAAAACAAAGCCAGTATTTTGCGCAGTTCTAAGAGTTCGCCTTCCGGCAAATGGTGCGAAAAAGTTTTTAATAACTCCAACTGTACATTGGTCAGAGGTTGCTTGATTGCTTCCATAATAAAAGGTTGAAATTCAATTGTACAAAATAACGCCTTTAATGTGAAACATACAAATGGCGTGCCCGGATGTAGCGCCTACTCCTCTCCTTCTTTTCGCTTGCGCTTCCAGCGCTTATGCGTCCAGAGCCAGTACTGCGGCGCGGCGAGGATGTCCTGTTCCAGAACGCGGGTATGCGCCTCGGTGATGCGGCCGTGCGGGGCTGTGAGGGGCTGCGTTTCGACGTCTTCAAACCACATCTCATAGATGCCCCGGCGCACTTTGCGAATATGACCGAACACGACCGGGTAGTCGTACTGTTTGGCGTATTTCTCCGTGCCGAAAGCCACTGCGGTTTCGCGGCCGAGGAAGGTCATCCAATACACTTTTTTGGCGTAGGTCGGCGATTGGTCGGCACCCATGAGGTAGAGATTGAGCCGGTCTCGCTGCTCCTCAAAGAACTCGGCGGTACGCTGCTTGGGCAACATGATCATACCGTATTTGCCGCGCGATGTCTGTATTTTTTTTTCAAAAAACGGATTGGTGAGCGGGGTATAAATACCGATGGTTTTGTGCGGCGCCTGCAAATCGAAAGCCATCGCGGCCAGTTCCCAGTTGTTGTAGTGGCCCGCCACCAGGATGATGCTGCGGCCTGCGTTGTAATGCGTTTCCAGCACCTCCGGATTGACCAATTTGCAGCGCCGTATCCCTTCCTCCTTTGACATGCTGAACATGCGAATGCTCTCGACCAACAGATCGCAAAAATGCCGGTAAAACAGCCGCATGATGCGCCGGAGGTCTCGCTCCGGTTTATCGGGAAATGCGCCGGTCAAATTGCTCCACACCACTTTTTTTCGAAACCCGGCCAGGTGATACAACACCACATACAGGAAATCCGACAACAGGTACAGCGCCGGCAACGGCAACAGGGACAGGGGTTTCACAATCAGATAATATACGATTTGACTCATGGATCATTTTTTATTCCGCCGCAGCGGTTGGCCGTTTGCATCCAACTCCATCACCTTTATTTTTTTAAACTCAATGGGATGGCTCTCGCTTTGCAAAGCAATGTAACCGCCGGCGACGGGCGTGCCGTCCACTTTCGCGGCAGGATCGAATTTGCTCACCACCTCTCCGCCGATGACCGGTTTGGAATAACTGATGACGGCCACGCCTTCAAAGATGTGCTGAATGAGCGAATCGCCCAGCGCCAGCACTTCGGCCTTCACCCAGCGGTCGCCATGATAGGTTTTGGCTTTAGCCGGAATGCAATGTTCGGTCACAAGCGCGCCGTTCATTTCCACATGCATGCCGGGTGTACAGAGGTTGCCGGTGGGGCGTTCTTTGACGCCGTCGCCACCGAGAAACTGCACTTCCAGCGAGATGGGGAAATCCTGATCGCGGCCCATGCTTTGCGGCGATTGGCTGTGAATCATCAGTCCGCTGTTGCGCCAGGCCCAGGCTTGGCCGCCGTTGGCCTGCTCGCCTTTGAAGCGGTATTTGATCTTCAGGCGGTAGTGGCTGAACGGGCGTTCATAAAACAGTAGCCCAAAGCGGTTGTTGAACTGGTCGTACCCGTCGTAGGCCGTCACGATGGCGCCGTTTTTCACGCGGAAGGTTTCGGCAAAATTGTCGCCGGCATCATAGCCGGTAATTTTGGCCGTCCAGCCGTTCAGGTTTTTGCCGTTGAACAGCGATTGCCAGCGACCGCCCGATTGGGCCGAAGCGGACGCACCGAGCAGCAAAGCAACAAAGCAGGTAAAGAAGATTTTCATGTATTTCCAATTTTGAGGCCCACAGTGGCCGGGTATTCTACTTGCGTCAAAAATAAGCCATCGGGCGGCACGCTCCAACTTTTTTTCAAACGCTCCTGATGTTCCAGCGCATGGCGCAGCTCCTCTATGCTCACTTTTTCCAATCCCACATTCAGGCACATGCCGACGATGAGCCGCACCATGCCGCGCAGGAAGCGGTCGGAAGAAATGTGAAACGTAAACCGCTGCGCCGCCTCGTCGAGTATCCATTCCGAACGGCTCAGCATGCACAACATGGTTTTGGCATCGGTCTCCGATTTGCAAAACGGATAAAAGGATTGGTATTCCAACAACAGCGCAGCGGCCTGCTGCACCCGGTCCAAATCGAGGCGCGCAAAAAAAGGAAAGTGCCAGGCGGTGTGGAGGTGGAAAGGGTCTTTGCGCAAGCTGATGTGATAGGCGTAGCTGCGCTTCACCGCATCAAATCGGGCATGGGCGTCGGGTGCGACGGCGTGCATTTGATACACGGCAATATCGTGCGGCAGCATCCGGTTGAGTCGCCCCAACAAGCCCTCCGGCAGCGGCTCTTCCCAATCAAAATGGGCAAAATACTGCGAAGCGTGTACCCCTGCATCGGTGCGCCCGCAGCCGGTTAGTTCCACCGTTGCGCCCAGCAGGGTGGAGAGCGTATCCTCCAATTTTTCCTGTACGCCCACCGCATTCGGCTGGCGTTGCCACCCGCAATACTGCATTCCGTTGTAGGCCAGTTCTGTAAAGTAGCGCATGTTCTTCAAGGTTTGCCCGGAAAATTCTACTTTCGCCCCATGTCAATAAAAACAGCCATTCTGCACAAAGGCAAAGACGCCGCATTGCGCCGCTTTCATCCCTGGGTCTTTTCGGGCGCCATCCGCCAATGGAAGGACAAACCCGAAGACGGAGAGATCGTGGAAGTGCGCAGCGCCGACGGTGAATTTCTCGGTACCGGTCATTTTCAGAACGGCAGCATCCAGGTGCGCGTTTTTTCTTTCGCGCCGGTGGAAGCCGACGTGGATTTCTGGGAGGCAAAGTTGCAAAATGCTTTCCAACTCCGGCAATCTTTGGGATTGATTCAACCGGGACATACCGATTGCTACCGGCTCGTACACGGCGAAGGCGACGGACTGCCGGGCCTGGTCATTGACGTATATGGCGCTACGGCGGTGTTGCAATGCCACTCCATCGGGATGCACCGCCAACGCGAGCAACTTACAGAAGCCTTGCAGCGCGTGCTCGGCGATGCGCTCCAGGCAGTTTTTGACAAAAGCGCCGACGCCCTGCCCAGCGAATATGGCGGCAAGGTGAGTCCCGGCTATTTGTTTGGGCAAGCCACCGCTCCGGGGCGGGTCTTTGAAAACGGACTTCGCTTCGAAGTGGATTGGGAAGGCGGCCAAAAAACCGGTTTTTTCTTAGATCAGCGCGATAACCGAGAACTCCTGCGCCGCTATGCCGCCGGCAAAACCGTACTCAATGCCTTCTCCTACACCGGCGGGTTCTCCATATACGCCTTAGCAGCCGGCGCCACCGTGGTGGACTCGGTGGACAGCAGCGCCAAAGCAATGGACTTGGCCGCGAACAACGCAACCCTCAACGGGTTCGATGCAACCCGTCACCGCCCGGTGGTATCGGATGTAATGAAATACCTGCAAGCTGCCGACGATGAGCAGTTCGACCTCATGGTGGTGGACCCTCCGGCTTTCGCCAAAAGCAACGACAAGCGCCACAACGCCGTGCAGGCCTACAAACGCCTCAATGCGCTGGCCATGCGAAAAATCAGGCCGGGCGGCATCCTCTTTACCTTCTCCTGCTCACAGGTGGTGGACCGCTCGCTGTTTTACCACACCATCGTAGCGGCTGCATTGGAAGCGCGGCGCTCAGTGCGCGTGCTGCATCACCTGCGCCAACCGCCCGATCACCCGGTAAGTCTCTATCACCCGGAAGGGGAGTATCTCAAGGGCCTGGTGCTGGAGGTGGGTCCGGAGAGTTGAATTTAAAAGGCAAAGGGCAAAGGGCGTGATACACTCGCGATAGACAGTCTCTGGCACTTTTGCGGTCTTAAATTTAATATTTTGCGGTTTTGCGGTTTCTCGACCTGTCCATAACTTGTACCTTCGCGGACTATTCTCCTTTGAAAGGAAAATATGAAACATATATTCCATGGATGGATACTCTTTTTCAATTGAACGTTTTAAACTCGCAGCTCATAGCTCGTGGCTCGCAGCTACCTAAATAGAAATAGATCCAATGTCAGAACAGAAATACCTCGTTACCTCTGCCCTACCCTACGCCAACGGCGCGCTGCACCTCGGCCACCTCGCGGGCGCTTACCTGCCTGCCGACATCTATGTGCGCTACCTGCGGCTCATGGGCCGCGATGTGGTGTGGGTGTGCGGTTCCGATGAGCACGGCGCCGCCATTACCATTCGGGCCAAAAAAGAGGGCATCAGTCCGCAGGAAATTATTGACAAATACCACACCCTCAACAAAGAAACTTTCGAGCGCCTCGGCATCTCCTTCGATTATTACCACCGCACAAGCGCGCCGCTGCACCACGCCACGGCGCAGGATTTTTTCAAAAAACTCATTGACAAAGGCGGCGAGTTGGAAGAGCGCAGTTCGGAACAATACTACGATGAGGAATACGGGCAGTTTCTCGCCGACCGGTACATCATGGGCGAGTGTCCCAACTGCGCCAACCCGGAAGCCTACGGCGATCAGTGCGAGCGCTGCGGCGCCACGCTCTCGCCGATGGAGTTGAAAAACCCGAAATCCATGATGAGCGGCGCCACGCCCGTGCTGCGTGAAACGTCTCATTGGTACTTCCGCCTCGACAAGCATGGCGACTGGCTGCGGGAGTGGATAAAAACGGGCAAACTCGACGGCCAACAACTTCACGACCCCCAAACCTGGAAAAAGCAAGTCGTCGGCCAATGCCTTTCCTGGTTAGACGACGGCGAGGGCCTGCAGCCGCGGTCTATCACCCGCGACCTCGACTGGGGCATCCCCGTGCCGCTGCCCGGCGCAGAAGGCAAAGTGCTGTATGTGTGGTTCGATGCGCCCATCGGCTACATTTCCAGCACCAAACAATGGGCCCTCGACAACGGCAAAAACTGGGAAGACTATTGGAAAAACCCCGACACGCAACTCATCCATTTCATCGGCAAAGACAACATCGTTTTCCACTGCATCATCTTCCCGGCCATGCTCCGCGCCTACGGCGGCTACAACCTGCCGGTGAACGTGCCCGCCAACCAATTCCTCAATTTTGAAGGCGAAAAATTCAGCAAGAGCAAGGGCTGGGGATTGGAACAACACGAGTATCTGGAGGAATTTAAGGACTTTCCCAATGCCGAAGACGCCCTGCGCTGGGCGCTCACCCGCAACATGCCGGAGAGCAGCGACAGCGATTTCAAGTGGGACTTATTCGTTGATTTTCATGACAAAGACCTGGCGGATAATCTCGGTAATTTCGTGAACCGCGTGGTGGTGCTTTCGCACAAATACTTCGACGGCGCCATACCCGAACCCACTGGCGCCGACCGGGATAAACTCGTCGAAGCGCTTCGATTGGCGCAGGCTTTTTCCGGCGAATTAGAGGCGTTTAATTTCAAAAATGCGGCGCAATACCTCATGGAACTGTCCTCTCTGGGCAATACCTACCTGCAGGATACCTCGCCCTGGGCACTGTGGAAACAAGACCCGCAGCACCCCGGCATCCGGGAATGCCTGTATGTGTGCCAACAAATTGCGGCGCTGCTGGCCCTGCTCGCGGATCCGTTTTTGCCCTTCACCGCGCCGCGCATCCGCCGCCTGCTGGGGCAACCGCCTGCCGTAAACGGAGAATTAAAAACCGCACTCGATACCCTGGCCCGCAACGAATCGCTGCTCCCGCCCGGCAGCGCCATCGGGCAGCCGGAAGTGCTTTTTCCCAAAATCATGGACCGCAACGACAAGAGTCGCCTCGAAATCATCGAACGCCAAAAAAGCAAACTCAGCGCGTTTATGCTACCCGAACAGAAAATGGAGCAGCCACCACTCGAAACTCGAAACTCGAAACTCGAAACTACCGAAGTTAAACCGGACATCACCTACGAAGACTTCGCCAAGCTCGACCTGCGCACCGCCACCATCACCGCTGCCGAGCCTGTAAAAGGCGCCGACAAGCTCCTCCAACTCAACGTGGACCTCGGCTACGAGCAGCGCACCGTGGTGAGCGGCATTGCCCTGCATTTCAAACCGGAAGCAATCATCGGCCAAAAAGTGGTGCTCGTGGCCAATCTCGCTCCCCGCAAACTGCGCGGCGTGATGAGTCAGGGCATGATCCTGATGGCAGAAGACGCAACCGGGAAACTCTCGTTCGTAAGTCCGCCGGCCGATGCCGGGAATGGGCTGGAGGTGAAGTGAGTGGGTGGAGTGGTAGGCGGTAGGCGGTAGGCGGTAGGCAGTGCCTTCCCGCCTTTAACCTTTAACCTTCCCGCCTTTAACCTTAACCAGACAACCAATGCTTCGACTTCGCTCAGCATAACAAAAAAGAAATGACCACAGGAATCATCGGCGCAGGCGCAATGGGCGCAGGCATAGCACAGGTAGCGGCCACGGCCGGCAGCGAAGTACTGCTGTACGACACCAATCCGAATGCCCTGGAACGAGCCATGAGCGGTTTGGAAAAAGTACTGCAACGCATGGAGGAAAAAGGCAAACTCCGCCCCGGCGAAGCCGTCGAAGTGTTGCAGCGCATCCGCCCCTTGCAGAGTCTATACGCCTTTCACGAAGCCGAACTCGTGGTAGAAGCCGTCGTGGAAAACATGGAAGTGAAACGCGCCATATTCGGCGAACTGGAAGAAATCACCCGGCCCGATTGCATCCTCGCCACCAATACCTCTTCCCTGTCCGTCACGGCCTTAGCCGGCGCCTGCGCCCACCCCGGCCGCGTCATCGGACTGCACTTCTTTAATCCCGCTCCACTGATGCAATTGGTAGAAGTGGCGCCCGCCCTGCAAACGGAGCCGGAAGTAACCGCACGCGCCCGCGCCCTCATGCAACAATGGGGCAAAGTGACCGTCACGGTAAAAGACACCCCCGGCTTCATCGTCAACCGCGTAGCGCGGCCCTTCTACGGAGAAGCCCTGCGCATCCTCGACGAAGGCATCGCCGACATCGCTACCATAGACCACGCCATGACCGCCCTTGCCGGATTCCGCATGGGGCCGTTTGCACTCATGGACCTCATCGGGAACGACGTCAATTATGCCGTGACAGAAACGGTATTCCAAGCCTTCTTTTACGATCCAAAATACAAGCCCTCCTTCACCCAAAAACGCCTCGTGGAAGCCGGCTACCTCGGCCGCAAAACCGGTCGCGGCTTCTACGATTACCGCCCCGGCGCCACCCCGCCCGCGCCCGTTCAGGACGAAGCCCTGCTCCGCCGCATCGCCGACCGCATCACCCTCCTGCTCATCAACGAAGCCGCCGACGCACTGTTCTGGAACATCGCCTCTCGCGAAGACATTGACCTCGCCATGACCCTCGGCGTCAATTACCCCAAAGGCCTCCTCCAATGGGCCGACGACATCGGCAGAGAAAACTGCGTAGCCGGCATGGATGCGCTGTACGATCGGTACCGGGAGGATCGGTATCGGTGTAGTGCGGGGTTGCGGGGGTGATAAAATACCGGCTTTTCAGTACCTCCTATCGCCTGCTTGCAGCCGACGATAAGCGCCCCTTGGTATTGTCTCCCCTGCCTACTTGATATCCACCTTAAAATCACTCATCCCGCCATCATCGTTTATACGTCCCTGAAAGTGCTCGCCGGGCAACATCTTTCTGACCCAAGGTTCCATTTTTGATTTGTTGCTGGACACAATTATTCTTTTGCTTTGAGTAGCCGGATTGCTGATCGCAATAAAAGCAGCATTGCTGCTGATTTTACTTTTATAAATCCGGGCAACGGGCAATCCATTGCCGGGCGCCCCGGAGTAGCTGCGCAGCGCTTCGATTTCCTGCCGGCTCAAACTCCTGCAGTACAGATATACTTCGCCTATTTTTCCGAGAAAACCGAGGCTGGAACCGGTTCTGCTCTCCTCCCCTATTAGAAATTTTTTTCCTTCATAAAAAACGGATCGTTGAGGACCGTGCCTCCCGTCTTCCGCCTCAGATTGCCCGTCAATAAATACCTTGAAAAACTCCCCGTCGAAAGAGATCAAAACATGGTGACATACGCCGTCATTCAGGTTTTTGAGCGAAAGGCAGGAATAGTACTCCGTTGGAGAAACCCACAATCTGACCGCCAATCTCCCCGGGTTTCCAGGCGGATTTATCGTGACCTGATATCCGGAACTATTCCAACCGACCACATGGCCGGTTTGAGAAGAGGTGGTGTGCAAATGAAAACTCAGGGTGAAGCGGGGAAATGCAAGCAGCGGCCCTCCGAACAGATATTCGCCCCCGCCATTGAAGAACTTCATTTTGTCACTTGCTGCTGTTTTCAGGCACGAGGTGGAAAAAACGCCGTTCGCGCCTTCTATTTCGGTGGCTTCGACCTTGTTGGGACTTTTGTTCCCATCTTCGTTCTTAAAGGGCAGATATACCATAAGGCCGGTTTCTAAATCTTTATCCGCCGCGACCCGTCCTTTCCCTGCGATGATATTGATTTCGTGTTGGGTCAAAGCCCGGTTGTAGATGAGCAGTTCATCTATTCGGCCGGTATAATACCTTTTGTCCACCGCAGTGGGAATACCGCCGAGGTTAAGCCCGTTCCCCTCGTAGTACAGGTACTTATTGCGGCCATATTCGCTGCTGCGGTGAACCCCCGTGCCATCTATATACACCCGGAACTCCGACCCGTCGAAGCTGACGATCAGGTTGTGCCATTCTCCATCTGCCAGGTTTTTGTCGTTATAGACGAAGTCGTAGCGATTGTTGCTCGACAGGTGTACGTAAGCATGCACCTTGCCTCCGGAACTGATGGCAGCCCCATATCCTTTTTGATCCCAGGCGAGCAAAGTACCCCCGCGCGCGTCATCACAACTGAACCACAAACTGAAACTCAGCGCCGATGACCGGATACCCTGCTCCAAACGCACATAACTAGAGTCGTTGAAATGCAAGGCCCGATGGGGCGTCACGTTATCCTCGATCCCGTAGCTAAAGGAGGCGCCGTTAAAAAAGCTGAAATCCGTGCGGGGCAACAGGTTGGGGCTTTCATTGACGCCGCTGCTGTCGAATGGCCAGTAGCCGACGAGGCCCTTATCGAGGTCAACCTGGGCAGAGAGGCTGCTGCCAAAAACTAACGGAAATAGTAGCAGCCCGGCGAAGCGAAAAAGGGTAGACGATGTTGGTTGCATGGCAATGTGTTTTGTTTTTGAAATCGTTTCGTATCTGGTTCGATTTAAATGCTTTGGTGGTTTTCAGCAGGCTTTTGAGATTACTTTTTACAATTTCAAGTGACGCGGGTCGGGTCACAGACCCTCCTGAGCAGATTGTGGGTTATCGAAGACTTTTGGCTAGCGGTGACGCTCGCTAGTATGAGGGGCTTTATTTTTGGGGTAAACACTTTGACACATCTGTTCATTCTATATCGGGTTTCTGTTGTAATGCATCGGGAATAGGCTTTTCCTGCCCTAGGAGCACGTCCTTTATTCCTGTGGCTGCCTTATCTATGAATCCACCGACTACCTTTCCTATGGCACCAGCCTCTTCCTTGACCTTTTGTCGGAAGAATAACGCCTGTTTAAGCCCCTTTTCCCCGACCTTGTCGCCCAACTCCCCACCTAAGAAACCAGCAGCAGTACCAATGACTACCTCCCAAGGATCTACTTGACCTTTATCAATGTACTGTTCTGCCATATTCGCAGTTGCATCGACTGCTAAGCCAACCGTTTTCGCAACAGGGGCTATAAGGAACTTGCTTGCAACTGCCCCAATACCAGAAGTGACTGATCCGATAGCACCCGAGAGTGCAATCTTGTTCACTGACTTTGAAAAATCGTGTGAACCTATATCATCAAAACCAGAAGCTCCCATTCCGACAAGTTGAGAATACGCCTCAATGCCTGCTGGTATTAAAAAGGCCGCACCAATTGCCAAGATGGGGAGGCGCCCATCCGGATCCACCAACCTCACCGGATTCAGCAAGGTATAATTATACGGACTCAAGCCTGGATACTTCTCTGCCATAGGGTCCACGCTCGCCCACATATTGGTGAGGGGATCGTAGTACCGGGCGCCATAATAATACAGGCCGGTTTCGGCATCTAATTCCTTGGCGTTGAAGAGGTAGGGTTGTTTCCCATTAGTGACGTATTCATCAACAAAGATCTCGCCAAAGGGCATGTACTCAACATGCTGGCGTATTTCAGCAACGGCATCGGTAACGTAGCTCGTACTGCCGAGGTGGTCGGGATGGAAAAAGTAGCGGTTGGATTCCGGATGGATCGCAATATCGTACCGGAAAGCATAGCCTGCGCGCACGTTGTCGTTGGTAACCGCCGCCGGCTCCCACACCGGCGGGCCGGGAGGGCCATTGGGGTCAGGTGGACCCGGATAGAATCGCCAAGCCGGCGGGGGCGTTCGGTACAAACTGTCCGGGATAACCGCCGTTGCGTTTTCCGCAAAAGCCTGCCGGAGCAAGTGGGCGCGCAGATTGTAATCGAGCGATCCGGCAGTGAGGTGCCTGTTTTGGTTAAAGTGGTTCCTGTTTTGGAAGTATCCATTGCCGGTTTTGCTGGCAACACGTTGCCCTTCAATGAAATAGTGCTTCGTAAACCGCCCGTCTTTGGCCACCAAATATGGACTTACATAAGCCGTATAATTCTGCTGATGCGCTATGAAACCTGCCGGGGCGCCGTCAACAAAAACCCCTTGCGAGCCGCCGCTGCTTTTGATGGCGCGCTCTCCGAAGGCGTCGTAAGTGTATTGGCTCACAAACCCATTGTCAGATATGGCCCGGATGCGGTTTTCTTCGTCCCACAGCACTTTGCGCCATAAATAGCTGAAGTTTTCCACCGTCCAGCCGCTCATATTACCATTGACATCATACTCATATAATCGCCGGCCTATCTTGGTCGGCGTAAAAGGCCTGGACGCATCGTATGTATATGCCATATCGTGGGTAGTGGCGGCCACTATATTTCCTTGCTTGTGGTGTGTTTGGGTTTTGTGCCGAACATTGTGCAGATTGTCGTACTCCATAAGGAGGACATAGGTCTGCTCCGAACTGTAGCCTGCCCAGTGGCCGCTTGCTTCGGTCAAGCGGTATAACTCATCGTATTCAAAGGTATGGGTCACCGGGCCACCGGGCTTTAAAGCCTGTGTTACAGCGCTGTTAGTAATGGATAGTATATTGCCGACTGCGTCAAAGGCATAGGTGTTGTCAATAATTTTTCTGCCCAGCAAAGCCTTTACCTCCATGTGCGAAAGCCATCTGCGAGCCGGATCGTATTTGTAGGTAGTTTCGGCGCCGTTGCCATGCTTGAAGAAGGCGCGTTGCTCAAATTTGTCGTAGCCCACCTGATCCACATATACATATTCGTGGGGACCTTTCTTCCCGGTGAGGCGTTTTAGTTTTCCGGCCCGGTTATAGATGTAATCTACTTTTTCACCGTCCGGATAATACATCGTTTGCACCCGGTTCCAGGTGTCATATTCAGCTTCCCATACGTATGTATCTATCTTGCCCGGGTCTATTACGATAGTACGGATATCTTTCACGACTTCCCCAAGCGGGCCATAGAAATACTCGTGCCCACCGCTGGCATCTTCCTGAAGCCAAATCCTTCCGGCGCGGTTGTGTGTGGCACCGGGCACGCCATAGTGATACACAACTCTGTTCTGAAAATTCTTGGGATAATCAACTTGCACCAAACGTTCAAAATCATACTGATAACGGATGGCGGCGGTATCGGCAATTTCAAGGCGGATCACGGGTGTGGAGAGCGAGAGCTTATTTCCAACAATGTCGTATGTTAAGAAATTAGTCCCGGATGCTGGGTGGGTAATGCTCAACTGCCTGCCGAGCTGGTCGTAGGTGTATTCCGTGCGGTTGCCTTCATGGTCGGTCACTGTAAGTAATTCAGAGATGGCGTTGTACTGGAAAGTAGTCCAGATATCGCCCTGAGGCCCTACGGCCCTGGTGGCTCGCCGGCGCTCCCGGACGTCGGTATAGCTTGCTCTGACATTACCCAGTGGATCGGTCTCGGTGGTAATGAATGTAATATTTCCGGCAATGTCTTCGCCGATAGAATATGCTGTTTGGGCCGTAGCGCCATCGGGCAGTGTGGTGACAATAGGGCGATCCAGCACATCAAAGGTAGTGAGAGTCGGCGCAGCTTCAGTGTCCTCATCTGGGTAAAAAGCATCGCTTCCTGTAGGATCCGTGACAGGATACCACGTGGAAATAGTTCTCCCGAAAGCATCGAAATGCACCCTGCCGGAAACGATCATCACGTCCTGATCTGCGGCGCCGTTGTAGAGCGCACCTGTTTTTTTGACTTGCACAGGACGCATTAGGCCATCCATGAAAGTAATTGTCACGATATCAGAATCGTGTTCAGGATCATAGTGTTTCGTTTTGGCATAGGCCACAGATGCTTGGGGATGGTACTCGTATGCAATGGTGTAAGGCTTGCCGGCGGCAAGTTCATAAGGGCCGGTGATGGTGCTTATACGCCCTTTGGCGTCAATGGAGTAGGTTGTTTTTTGGTTGTTGATGTCGGTGGTTTCCAACATCTGCCCAAAAGCGTACTCGTAAACGCTCGAAGAGGCATACCCATGGGCGTTGGATACGCGGGTGACGTAGGTCTGCACCTGGTCGTCGTACTCGTATTCGAACCAGAGTCTTTCATTGCGGTAATTGGGCGGGCGGGTGATCTTTTTCAGATTCCCGTTGTCGAAATACTCCATTTCATAAACAGCAGCCTGCCCGTCCTCCAAAAACTGCCTGATCTGGATCACATTCCCTTCGTCATCAATATCGGCCTCGCGCTTGCGTATTTCGCCCTGTTCGACAAGCACGCGAATGGATTGGGGAATAGACTTGACGTATCGCTGGGGGATGTCGTGATAGGTGATCTCAGCACTTAGCAAATCACCGGGGCTGTTGTCGCCTGTGTGGGCATAAAAAATGACATTGCCCAGCAAATCGTAGTCGTACAAAGTCGTCGTCTGGATACCCGCAGCAGGCTGTCCTTCATAAAACAGCTGCCGGGTTGATATCAAGGCGGGAAAAGCGGCGCCGGCATCGTCCAGCGAGGGATTGGGATGGGGTACACCGGTGGAAATATCTCTTATTTCATAAGTATTTACGGTTTCTAAATAGTTGTTACCCGCAGCGTCCAACGTGGTTTCAAACAAGAGTATATTTTTAGTGAAGTAGTTGTCATTGCCGTAGGTGGATACAGTAGTGCGGTATGGCGCATTACCATCGGCAGTGTTCAGTTGGGTGGCTCTTACGGTTTTAAAGCCAAAAAATTCCCTTTCGCGCCTGTGGTAAAAGCCATCTTCATAATCGAAAACAGTTTTCATGATACTGACGCCATCGCCGTCCAGGCCGTCAAAAATTTCTGTTGAAGCCAGCACCCATTGACCCTGCGGCATGGCATAGGTATTGCCTTTCAATGTGTAGTCTAAGTCAATGGCGCCGCCGAGCGGGCGATGAACCTTGCGCAGGAAGTTGGTACGACCTATGGTGGAGGTGCTGACGTCCAAGTGGCCGTCCTGATCCGATCTCAGCAGGTCGGGGTAGCCGTCGCCGTTGATATCTGCCATTTGGAAGTGCTCACGGCTGACTCCGGAACCTCCGGATCCATTGAAGTTCACACATATTTTTACTACAGTAATGACAGGTAGCAGGTGAAAGCAAAAAGTCACACCGAAATTTTGGGAACTCCCGGTAGAAGACCCCGAGCTGATTTCAGCTGCTCCGCTCCACAACAGGATTTCATCAGAAAACCCGCTGCCGGTGTTGATTCGCACCCGCAGGGGCGAGCCTAAGGTCACTATGTCCGCTAAGCCGTCGCCGTTGATATCCTGGAGCGTCTCATTGACATTGTTATCTGTTCTGGATAAGCCGAAGCCACCGGAGATACTCAAGTTGCCAATGTTAAACCCCAAGCCGCCGCCCGCTGAAAAATCTTCGCTCTCTCCTTTCCGGATAGTAGGATGATGCCAAGGTTCAGGCGCGGCAAATTTATATCCCAAATTCAACGCGGCAGTACCATTTTCCATTACCTTATCCGGCAGGCCGTCGCCATTAATATCCAGCCATGTGTGTTGGGTAGCATCCTCGTTGTTTCCAAAACTGACGTTTCCGCTCACGCCGAGGGATTGGCCGGCTGTTTCAGGGGCTTTTTCACATTTAAACATAGAGGCCGCCAATTTGGCCGGTTGAAAAATACTCGGTCTTGAAGCGCCTCCTCCTGGACCGCCGGTGTTGTTGGTCTTAGCTTGGGTAAATGAACCTCCTAGTGTCCATGCGCCTGCTTCTGCGGTGGCAACGTGATTCCCTTGCTGAAAGTGGGGTATAGCCGTATTTTCCCGCCCTCCCAGTATAGTGGAATATTGTATCTTATCTTTCCCGATTACGTCCGGGTAGCGGTCTCCATTCATATCCATGATCTCGATCAGGTTTTCTGTGGTAGAATTGGAACTACTATAGGAGCCGCTCAGTCCCACAGGAATCGGGATGCCGGGTACGCTGCCGCCAAAGGCGGTATTGGATGAAACGGAACGAGACACTTTATTGGGAACGAGCAATCCCGTACCGCCAATGGGAAGTGAAAAGTCAAGTGAAATGTCGTCTCTACCCAGCCTGGAACTACTCATAGTATCTGCTTTGAGCCAAGTGCGGTCGTCATAACCTCTCCATGTACGGTTTTTGGCATCGGCAACCATCACAATAAATCTGTCGTAGGCCGGATTGTATAATGTTTCCAACCCATCCGGACTGTCTGTATTTCTTATTTGGTCTCTGCTGGGCGGGGTTCGCAGCGCGGTGCTTAGTTTTAATTCACTTTCCTGGATGGGGGTTTGGCCCCAAAGGCGGTTTCCATTGTATATAAATTGCCCCCAACCGCGGTATAAAGGACCAAACACCGCCTTTTCTTCATCCAAAAAGGTAAATTGACCGATCAGGAAAGGCATATCACTCGGCACGCCCGTCACGTTGGCGCCAAGGATAATGGAGTCCGTTAAATACCTGTCCTCAAAGTGATATTCAAAAAAAAGCTGATCGCCGGATGAGACATCAATAGAGATGGGGAAAACATTGGACTGAAAAACAGTATTGGTAAAATCGAAGGTTTCGCGTGCGTAGAGCCGGTTCACTCCTTTTACAGAAAAGGTGACCGTACCCCTGACTATGTTGGGTGGGTTACCTCCCAGTGGAAAGTTAACATTTAAAGAAGGACTTATGGTCAACTGCCCGTCACCGGATGCGCGGTAAGCTACCGTGCGGGCATATACTTCATTAAATATAGAATACCTCACTGCCGGGCAAAAAGTAAACTGCGGGTCCCCGTTGGCGTCAAAGACATTTAATTGCCCTTCCGAATTTTCCGCCTGAATGTACTGAACTACCGGTACAAAGTCAATACCGGCCCAGCCTATATTGGTGGACGACTTGATCTTAAAGCTCAAGTCGTCTGCTGAGTCCACGCTAATGGTGTCGTCTATAGCGAAAACCAGGTCTTCATCCCAGGCAAAGCCTCTCACAAAAACTATGGAATCCATCTCATTTCTCGTTCTTATAATTTCGAGGGTCAGGCTGTCCGAAGTGACGGGCTTTCCAAAATTTCCAGTTACTCTAACCTGTCCTTTAAAGGGTAGGGTAAGCATCTGCGGAGAGGCCGTGATAAAATCTTCCGCCGCACTGAACCTGCCGGCTCGCAGGCCCGAAGATTCCAGGTCTGCTGCTATTATATCAGTATAAGTGATGGTGGGATTGCTGTAAATCTCGTCGTAAGCGCCGTCAAATACAGACTGTAATCTGAAATAAACCTGGTCGCCTGAATCAACTGTAACATTACTGGAGATATACCTTTCAGAATAGTCATTGGGACCAATAATAAAACTATCCAACTCTCCCCCACGTACTTGCAGAGCTACTCTTAAATCATCCTTTTTGGCGTAGTTTTGTCCGGCCGTGTTTTGCGGTTGTATTCTTCTCACGGTATCCCTTATGGAAATTACCCCTGGATAAGGCGCCCGCCACATACGCACTACGTCGTGCAGCGGGTATTTGTCCGTCAAGCGCTCCCTTTCCATAGGATCAATGGTAATTAGTGTGGGGTCCAATTGGGTGCCGGCTGCAATGGGGTTAGGGGTTTCGTCGCTCTGAGGATCAAATTCGGGTAAACCGGCACTGTTGATCCGGTTGAAATAGACCTGGTTGTATTGCGCAAGGTCAATCAGGCCATCGCCATTGAAATCAGCCATGTAGGTACCGATTTCGGAATCGCTTTCCGACTCACTTTTCCCGAAAAAAGCAAAGGCATTGGCTTCGAACCCAAATGAACTTGTGCTGGAGTTGGACTGGCTGAAATGGTCTATGCCAAGGACGGGCCTTATATCACCGAATCGCATTTGCCCTCCTGTGGCCCCGGATAGGTTGGGTCTGTAAAATAAGGCTCCGTTGCGCCGAAATACTTTGTCGGGAAGGTTGTCCCCGTCTATGTCTAACATTGTTATTACGCCTTCGCTGTTCGAGTTTCCTGCTGAGAAATTGACTCCTACAGACAGCTCTTTACTGCCGCATAAAATAGGCGGACCAAATGTAACGGCGCCGCCAATATTCCCCTGTGAGGAACTGGAGGCCCCCAGTACCGAGAAGTTCCCGTTAAAATTGGCACGGGAATTATGGATGTTATCGGCGAAATTTTCACTTTCTACTTCCCAATCAGAATGTGCATATGGTCTTAATTGGCCGTCTTGATATACATCATTGTGATATTCAAAGTCATGCCGGTAAAATTCCTGCCCTTCACGGTCTTTCTCTACTATTGCCGCCAGCAGGGTCTTGGAGAAGACTCCTTCGGTGTATTCCAAATCGTAGGTTCGAACCGATTGGTTATCGTAAGTGACCTCTATTCGGCGCAATAAGTCGGCAGTTACCTGTTTGAATCCTAACCTCCCACTGATCTGCACGTCTGCCCTTCGGGGCTCACCCAAGTTCCTGTCCGTGAAAAAACGTGCGGCGTATTTGCCTTCCGCTTGGCCGTTCCCGGTATAGGTTATCAGGTCAATGTAGAGCTGAAAGCCTGGAACGGTACCTCCAATAACCCCCGGGTCGCTGACTTTTACATAGTGATACCGTACAAAATTATCATTGAGGTCGCGTACCTCGCGCAGCGCCCAATGGGCTACATTCCCTTCATCATCGGTCAACACGGCACTTGTGTCGAAGCCAGAACTGGAATTGGCGCCGTAAAACATGCGAGTGCCATCTTTGCCAATTACCTCCCACCAATAATTTTTCGGGTTAGTGCCATGCCGGGTAATTTTCTGGAAACCGCCTTCGACACGGGGGAAAAAGCGTTTCTCCGGCCCGGTGCGGTTGACAGGTGCAGTCCTATGTGCAACAGGCGTAAGCGGCATGCCTTCCAGAAGGTAGGTCTCCGTTTCAAGTCCCGCATCATAACGAGGTACTCCCCATCTGGTTTCGATGCTGACAGAAGAGAGGGAAATATCCCAACCAAGGCCTGTCCAGCCGTTGTCGCCGCCGTGATTGTACCGCAGTGCAAGCTGTGGTTGCATCCCCTGCCTGCCGGCGGGCAGTTTTAATGGAAATTGCAAGGTGGCGGAACCGGTATTGTTAGGCGTGGGCGGTTCTATGGCTACAATGCCGGCAGAAGGGTCGGCAGCTTTGAGGTCTTTAATCGAAGTGGGCGTATATGCCTGCGTTTCGGGTGCGTCAGGCACCTTAATAATGCCATTGATAAAATCGGTAAAATGAGTGGTTAACGAGGCTATGTAGTTCTCATTTTCTAACAGTGAATCTTTCGGTATCGGCATCCAGCGTTTGCGTTCCTCATCGTAGAAAAATGTAGTTATGTCGCTTGGAGCGTACCCTGAGGGTATCAAGGTTTGGTCGTAGCCCAATTGAAGCGTGACCTCATTGCTAAATTGTAAACCATGTGGCAAGCAGCGCACACCGCCTTCATTACAGGTTACATTCACCAGATCTTGATCAAGTGGAGGCAGTTCATCTGTCTGCAAAGACGTCATGGTCACGGCGATTTCACGGTCTAAAGCACCGGCAGGAATTTCCAATTTGGCACATTCTACAGATAGATATTGAGCCTCACTCAGCGTGAACCGGGGCGGGAAAGCACTTCCTTCCATAACCGTATGAGCTATTTCGGAAGCTTGAGCCGCCATGTCGCCATTTGCCGGTTTTAATGAGGGGAGTGTCTTTCTTATCTGTTCTGGAAGAGAATCTGATCGGGATGCTTTGGTCAGTTCGCTTCTTTTTTGCGCTTCTTGATTTGTTTTCAGCGAATGGCCAGTTACCTGGGTGATGATGCAATAGATAACCAACGGTAGTAAAACGATGGAAAAAACTTTGATTGGTCTCATTGCCAAATATTTGAAAAGGTGAAAAATGAGATTGCCGATTTTTGCAAAATAATTGCCGACAGGGTTAAATGACAACTAGAGTCAGGCTCTTAGAAATATTCCCTGAAAATACCGAGACAGTATAGGTGCCCGCAGACAATTTGAGCCGCAGATTCTCCTTATAGTAGTCGCCGCCGTCAAGTACTTTGTCAAAGACACCTCTCCCCTGGGCATCGCTGATTCGGACAAACACCTTGGATACTTGGTCCAAGTAAATAGCGAGTTGAAACTCTCCATTCGATACCGGGTTGGGATATAATTCAATCTTTTGGATCAGTTCTGGCGGACCATCTTCAATGCGGATGATTTTCCTGGCCGTACACCCATTGCGCGTAGCTGAAACGGAATAGCTGCCGGCCTTGGCAATGGTTGTTAAGGCTGACGTGCTGCGATAGTCGTCAGGGCCACTCCACTCGTATTCAATATCGGTGTTACTTGTATTATTACTACCCGCTGCATTTAATAGCAGGGGTTGACGAGGAGTAAGCTGGTAGTGGGAATGCAAGTCGATTGTAGGAGCATCGGAGCTTTGAATGAAAAAAGATTCCGAATAAACTTGTCCAGTTTTATCCGTTACCTTGATCAAATAATCCCCTGGAAGAATGCCGTTCACAAATTGAAGCATGTCTTCGGTTATTATCCATTCGCTAACAAAGGCAGTATTGAGGGCTTGCAGAACGATCTTGTAGGGAGGCGTGCCTCCCACTACTTTGAGGGTGAGTTCTCCTTCGGTCTGGGGAAAACACGTCGGTGACTGTACTTCCCAAAGCGGCATCATTGCGGGCCCCTTGCCGAATGAAAAAAAGTCGTATTTCGATTGGTCGGCGTCCCAAGTTACGCTTGGAAAAACGGCCTTACCTGTTGGAGAAATTTGCGTAGCGGGAAAATATTGAGTGGTGGCAACTCCAAATTCACCGGCCTCACTGCGATCCACAGCCAGCCACCAAGTTTCGCCAACCGCTAATGGAGCATTCATTCGCCGTATGTGATAATGCACTTCCGTATCGATGTCTGCACTGTTACCTGAAGCGGTCATTAGCCAATTCCGTGACACCATTTGAAGTCTCCCCGGGTGCTTCTCCTTTAACCTGTTTGCCTTGTTGTCATCGCCCCAAATCAAAAAAGTGTAGTCGCTGAACTCGCTGTTGTTTTTCGCATTGCTTTCTGCAACTTTACCTACACCTATGGCAAGCAGTTCAGGGTCATAACTGCTGGAGGATTGCTTTTGATACAGGCCGGATTTGTCATCGCGGCCAATCCCTGATATCCGGGATGAAAAGTTTCTGAATTTTCTCAAATCCCAAATCACATCTTTTTTCGAGTCAATATAGGCATGTGCGCCGGAAGGGGAAAGTGTAATGCCGTATTTCAGTGCCAGAAAGGATTCGACTTGAAGCTGCTCTGATGGACTCAAAACGCGATCGTAAAGGAGTATCTCAGCAAATTTGCCGATAAAAGGCAAAACGGGAATATCAGGGGAAACCGGCTTTTCTCCGATTTTTAAGGTATTTGAGCTTAGGGCTAGAGTGTCTTGCTGAACGAATTGATTAAACACATGGATTATGGGAGCATTTTTTTGCTCATGGCGGGTATTAAAAAAAGCGTTTTGCTCAAAGTCTGCCGTATGATGGGTGGTGAGAAGGTTAACCGACTTAGCACTTCTTTCTATGCTCCAAACACTCCTTTCTATTGCGGTATCGGAAGGCTGGAATACCGTGAACATAGTCATTTTATTCAGGTCAAGATTGCCCAAAGACGCCTGTATTCTATCATGCTCATCCTCGAAGAGCAAGGATGGGTTGAAGTTGAGCAGCGCGCCTCTTTTAAAATCGTATTGAAATGTACTTCTATCAAATGGATAGTACCCTTGAAAAGTGAACTTATCACCGATAGAGTGAGCAATACCTCTGAACGCCAAGCCTTCAATTCCGCCTGGGAATATGGGCTGAGCACTTGTTATACTCGTACCTGTATAAAACAGGAAAAATGCTGTGGGGAGGAGAATTGACTTCATAGGCTTAAGATTAATTTCAGTTTATACTTGTTGTCTAATAAACACCACAGCTATTTAGAAATTCGAAAGGAGATACCCGCAGTAAGTGCAATGGGGCGAATATGGTTGTTGACTCTATCTGGGAACCCATAGGGATTGCCTGGAAGGGTTTTTATCATGTCTCCAAAACTTTGATACCATCTGTTCTCAATACTAAACCCTATCACATCATTTATCGCTTTATCCCATCCAACTGCTATCGTCCATCCTAAGTAATTATCTCCTTCAAAATATCTTTTGAGCTCATCTTCAACAGGTTTGCTGGGACCATATATTTCTTCAGGTGAATGAGAGTATGTAAGACGATCCGGGGCAAAATTTAGGCCTAATTGGAGCCCTGGTGCCACATAAAATCCAAACCATCCCTCCGAATTATTGATCAAAGCGGGTTGGATTTTTGCAAGCAAAATCGCATCTGCGTACCAATACTTAAACCTCATTTCATACATCAAGCCATTAATATCTTCATAATCATACCCCCCATATTGTCGCGAAGCTCCAAATCTGCCTTCGAATGCAACAACCCTAAGCGCAGCTGGCATATATTGTATGAAAAAACTACCTGTTAAACCGAAATCTTTAGGCTCATATGTTTTAACCGTATAAGTTTCCGGAGGATGTGGGGGGATTACCATTTCCGGCAAGTTAGTTATGCCTTGGGAAATGCTATGACCTACTCGAAGGCCAACGTGAAATGCATGATCTGAATCGTTAGTACTCCACTGTGCAGAGAGCGGATAAGATGAAATTATCAAACTGAGTAAAATGATGTAGCGCATAAGTTTCTGGTTCTAAGATGAATGATAAAAATGACATGCTATCAGGAACTACCCCATCCGTCCCCCCCTCCTCACCTCGCTCGACGAGCATCCAACGCTGCTTTGGAATGCTGCGCGAAGTACGAAGGGCTGCCGAATCCGACGGCATAAGCTGCTTCCGCAACCGTTTTCCCCTCATTTTGCAGCAGCAGGCGACCGTGGTCCAACCTTATGGTGCGGATGAGTTCCACCGGTTTGAGGCCCGTGGCCTTCTTGGAGTTGCGGTACAACTGCGTTCTGCCTATGCCTAAGTGCAACACACATATACCAAGAGAAGGAATCCGCAAATGGCCACCGCAATAATACCGCCCCCTCACACTCCTCCGTTTGACTTTATCCCCCTTTTTTTTGTCTTTATCCCTCTTTTCCCTGCCCATTTTGCCGAAAAGCAAGGGGCGCCCGGCCATATTGTTTTTTGAAAGCGCGCGAAAAATGCGCCAAGTCTTTCAGCCCGATATCCCGGTATATTTCGCTCACCGTTTTGTTTGTATGCAGCAGCATATCGGCGGCGCGCTCTAAGCGGTATTGCAAAATGTATTGCTCTGTAGTGAGGCCGGTTTCTTCTTTGAGTTTGCGGGTAAGCTTATCTGCGGTCGTGTGTAAAGCTTTTGCAATATCTCCCACTTTTAATGTTTCGTCTTGAAAGCGCTGTTGGAGAAAATCCCGTATTTGCTGCGACAACGTGGCGCCGTTGGTCGCTATCTCATGCTTTTCAACAAAAATGACTTCCGCAGGCGCAGCAGGTCCTCTCACCTCCACTATTTTCACAGGCGCCGTCGCGAGCAGTAGCTCCCGTTGTCGCAACGTCAATGCCCATGAGAAACACAGGACGTCCAGAACGACGCCGAATCTCAGGTGATACAGGCATATATCTTTTCCCCAGGGAGTCGGGAAGCAACAGATCACACCGTTGATGAGATCGTATCGCCCGCTGAGCATCCGGGTGGCGAGCACGCACAAAAAGCCGATCACGAGCGCTACGGTGCCGAGCAGAATTAGTTTTTGATAAAAAAGGCGGGCATTGCGCAGCAGGTGTAAGGCTACCCAGACCATTGTAGGAAGCAAAACCACTTGAAACACCCGATGCACTTTGTCGGCCAATCCGCTGCCCCATATCATTTGCAACAACAGGTTCAGGCCGATCATGAATACAAAAAAATATGCAATGCCGGTTAGTACTTTCGACAAGCGGGGTGTGCCGGTGCGGACATTCATCATCCGGTCAATAAACAAAAAGTAACAGGCAAACGCCGCATAACTCAAGGGCGTGTTCCATTGCAGCGGGGGGTCGGGCGGACTTACGAGGCCCAGGCTTCCCACACCCAATATCCAGAATTGCCGTCCGTAGTGCCCGACCGTGCCCAATAGGTAACCGATATACCAAGGTATGGCAGCGTCCTTCGATTGACGCCATTGCCCTAATGCCACGAAGGCGCAGAATAGAAGCAGCGTAAAAAAAATGAGGTCAAATGAGAGTACCGAAACGATGGAAAGCGTTAACAGGTGGCGCATGTTATTGAGGGTTAAAAGATTGAATGTCAAAAAATTAGCTTCCTCAAGACAAATAGTCAATAGTGTGCTACTTTTTGCATGATGGAGGTGTGTCCCATCAAGTCATTCTTTTCCGCCGTTAGAAAAAAATTATGGATTTTAGGTGTCCCGGGCCGTTCTTCCCGGTTAACAAAAACACCTAATTACTCAGTGTCATTTCATGTTCATGGGGTAAAATAACCGGGGCTTAGCTTTGTCTCGTTCACAGTGTTTGTTCTTACGTCTGCCGCGAGCGCCCAAGACAAACAGCTCCGCGACAACATCTACAAAGGTAGCCGGCGACTTTTTGATGGAATGGAACGGATGTTCTTTTCATCAGAACAAATGTTCATTACGGAGCTATTTTCTCTTACCCGGCAGTTCCCCAAACTCCTCCTGGTAGCGGCGCGTGAAGTAACCGGGCGAGTTGAAACCTGTTGCGTAGGCCACTTCTGCCACTGTTTTTTGGGTAGTGCGAAGCAATTCTCTGGCGTGTTGCAAGCGCACAAAACGAATGAAACCGGTGGCCGAGCGGCCCGTAAGCGCTTTCAGTTTATTGTGCAGTTGGGTACGGCTCACGCCCAGCATATGCATCAGGTGCTCCACGGAGAAGTCTGCATCATCTAAGTGGTCATAAACCGCCTGTCGGGCTTTGGCGACGAATTCATCTTCTATCTGTAGGGCCGGGTCTTCTGTGGGCGGTGGTGGGGCAAGGTTTTGGTAGCGGGCGCGGAGTTTTTGTTGCAGGCTGTTGAGGTTGGCGAGTTGCAGCTTGAGTTCTTCCAAGTTGAAAGGCTTTCCGAGGTAAGCATCGGCGCCGCGGCCCAGGCCTTTGAGGCGCGATTCGGCATCCACTCTCGCAGTGAGCAGGGCAATGGGGATATGGCTCGTGCGCTCATCGTTTTTGAGGGTTTCACACAATTGGAAGCCGTCCATTTCGGGCATCATCACATCGCTGATGATGAGGTCGGGGACTTTCTCAATGGCTGTTTCTAATCCCCGTCGCCCGTTGGTGGCCGTCAAAATGCGGTATTGCTCTTCGAGGCAGGTGCGCAGATAGGTGATGATGTCGGGACTGTCTTCTACGATCAACAGCGTGGGGAGGTCGTCCGGCGACAGCGGCGGCTCAGCGGCAGAAACAACGGCGCGACCGGCCGGAACGGGCGCTACGGAAAACAAAGCGCCTTCCGGTTGTAGCGGAGCCTTGTTGCTCACGGGCAGTTGCACCCGGAAGCAGGCGCCGCGCCCTTCCTCGCTCTCCGCTTCGATGGTTCCGCCGAGTAATTCCGCCAATTCTTTGCTGAGCGTCAGCCCGATGCCCGTACCGCCTTCGAGGCGCAGGCCGTGCCGGGAGTTGTCGGAGTCGTTCACCTGATAGAAGCGCTCAAAAACATGGGGTAGTTTTTCTTCGGGAATCCCGATGCCGGTATCGCACACCTCCATCACTAATAGCGGAGCGCCGACGCCTTCCTGTTTGCTTACTTTAATGGAGATACTGCCGCCTTCGTCGGTGAATTTCACGGCATTGCTCAGCAGGTTGGAATAGATAGTGGTCAGCTTTTCTTCGTCTATGTCCATCAGCAGGTAGGCGGGTGCTGCCTCAAACGTCAGGGTGATGTTTTTCGCATCGGCCAGCGATTGGTAGGAATCGCTCAGGTACCGCAACAAAGCAACGGCATCTGCCTGAATCATATTCACCCGCAACATGCCGGCTTCCAATTTGGAGAGATCCAGTATCTGATTCACAATTTGGAGGAGGCGAAAACTGTTGCGCCGCACCATCTCCACGGCCTTGTGCAATCGGCCGGTTTCCTGCTTTTCATGTTGTGCGGGAATCTCGTCCGCCAAGCCGAGGATGACGGTGAGCGGGGTGCGAAACTCGTGGGTAAAGTTGGCATACAGTTGAGTTTTGAATTTATCCAACTCCTGGAGTCGCTGCGCTTCCCGCTGCTGTGCGGCCAGTTCAGATTGTATTTGCCAGCGCCTGCGGCGGTATTGAAAATACGCATAAAAAAGAGCCGCTGTTGTCAGCATATACAGCCCAAACGCCCACCAGGTGAGCCACCAGGGCGGCGTGATGACGATTTCCATGGCGGCGCCTTCTTCGTTCCAGATGCCGTCGGCGTTGGATGCTTTTACCCGCAGGGTGTATTGGCCGGGGCGCAAGTTGGTAAAAGTGACGGAGCGGCGGTTGCCGATGTGTTGCCAGTCTTTATCAAATCCTTCCAGTCGGTAGGCGTATTGATTTTTGGCGGGATTGGCAAAATGCAGTGCGGCAAACTCGAAGGTCATTACCTTCATCCGGTAGGGGATGACTAATTTTTTCGTTTCCGAAATGGAACGGTCCAGATAGTATTCATCACGGCTGTTGCGCCGGCCGTCCCTGCGAATCGGCACAGAGCGATTGAACAATTGGAAGCCCGAAAATCGGACCACCGGAGGGGTCATATCGGGCCGGATGCTGTCGGGGTGAAAAATGTCAATTCCTTGTTTGCCTTCATAAATATGCTCGCCGGAATAAGGGCTTTTGTAATAGCTATAGGCGTCATATTGCTTGTTCAGCACGCCGTCCCGGTAGTCCAATGTTTTAAAAGTTTCTTTTTCCGGGTCAAACGCCGCGAGGCCCGCATAAGTGCTGACCCACAGTTGGCCCCGCTTATCCGGAAGGATAGAAAAAACGGTGTTATCGGGCAGCCCATCTTTGACCGTGTAACGCTTGAAAGTTTTTGCCACGGGGTCAAACTTATTAAGCCCTCCACCGTAGGTTCCTACCCACAAGAACCCCCTTTCATCTTCGTAGATATCGAAAGCGGTATTTTCACCCATACTATTGGGATCATTCGGGTCGTGACGAAAGCGCGTAAACTGCTTTTTATCCCGGTCGTATTTGTGCAAGCCGCCGCGGGTACCCACCCACATGGCGCCCTTGCGATCCTGAAAAACGCGTCGTGCATTATTTTGAAGCGTTGCTTTTTCTTTCCGGGAGTTGAGAAAATGCGATACCGTTCCGGCTTGCTCATCGAGCACATTGACCCCTGCAGACCATATAGCAATCCAAATAGCGCCGCTGCGGTCCTGACAAATATCCCGTATAATATTCCCACTAAGCACAAGAGGGCTGTCCGGCCCATTGTGATAGTGCGTAAATTTTTTTGTGACCGGATCAAATACAAAAACCCCGGCGAGTGTGCCCATCCAAATCCGGTCTTTATTGTCTTTAAAAAAACAATACACCCCGGTATTCCAGGCATCTATGTTTTGGACCGGTTTATACGGAAAAGGCGTTCGAGTACCTTCTGTCCAATCGAATACCGTTAAGCCGGTCTTTTCCCATAGGAGCATTTTTCCGGGAGAAATTTCAAAAAAACTCCTCAATTCCATCACGCTGGACATCTCATATTGGTAATTGGAGGAAAATCTCTTGAATACCATGGTGGAAGGCCGCAACACGTTGAGGCCCGCTATAGTGCTTACCCAAATATTCCCGGAAAAGTCTTCATGAACAGATCGGATTGAACTGCTACTAAGGCTGTAAGCATCATTGGAGTTCTGTTGAAACCGTTGCCAATCGCCTTTTCCCGGATCAAAGCGAAATAAACCGCTTTGTGTACCCCACCACAGCAACCCGTTTCGCGCCGCCACGATGGATGATTCCGTGCCGAAATTGTATTCACCCGGGGAAAAATGCACGGCGCTGCCTTTGCGGATGTCATAGCGGATGATCCCATTATTACTCCCGAGCCAAAGGGTTCCGGCCGGGTTTTCTGTTATGGAATGTATGGATAAATCGGCGGGGTCTATCCCGGCAAGCGTTACTTTCTCTACGTTTTTGCTTTTTGAATTGGCTTTCAACAGCCCTCTTGAGGTACCGATCCAAATGGTGTCGGTCGGCCCTTTGTGCAGGCATTGCATCCATCCGCTTTCGTCCGCTAATGCTAATTTTTTAGACAGCCTATTATGAGAATCAAAAACTTCGATTTCATCATCGGCTATTACCCAAAGTATTCCAGGCTGTATTTCACAAATACTCAATATGCTTTTTCGGCCAGAGCTGACTTCACTGCTCTCCTCCTGCAAAAAGCGGGTGAATGTTTCCGAGTCCCGGTCAAAATAATTCAAGCCATTTTGGGTGACGATCCACAGGCCGGCCCCTCCGAGCGCTTCGCTAATCGATTGTACCTTATTGTCTCCGATACTCCCAGTGTCCTTTGCATCATTGACGTAATGGATCACTTCATATCCATCGTAGCGAGTCAGGCCGGAAAGCCCCCCGGTCCAGATAAACCCCTTTGAGTCCTGCATCACTACATTAACTTGGCCCATCGGAATGCCCTGCTCCACTCCGAGCCGCTCAACGCGCAGGTTCGATTGCTGCGCCGTTGAAGCGGTCATTCCCCACAAAAAGAGGAATGCCGTTGACAACCTGCGGTATGGGAGATAGCAAGCCATAGTGATGGAATAAATTTGAAATTCTGCCGGAGCCGGGATGATGTGTACAAAGGTAAAAAAGTCAAAAGCATCCTCAGTATATATACTCGTATATAATTAGGTAAGTAGGAAAAAATACCTCAAAAAGACCCGATCGACATGAAAATGTCTTTCGGGCTTTTTTTATAAAGGCCGTTTTCCGAGGTCGTGCGAGTACTCCGATTTTTTCCGCCTTTCGCCCTATCTTCGCCGCATGAAGCTTATTGCAAAAACCATGGCCGGCCTGGAAGTCGTATTGGCTGCCGAACTGGAAGCCCTCGGCGCTACGGAAGTGCGCACCTCGGCGCGCGCCGTTCATTTTGAGGGAAACCTCAGCGTGTTGTACCGCGCCAACTTTGAAGCGCGCACCGCGCTGCGCATTTTGTGCCCCATTGCGGAGTTTGCCGCCCGCAACGAAGACGAACTCTATCGCCGCATACACGACATAGACTGGGGCCAATACATGGACGTGGAAGACACCTTCGCCGTGGACGCCGTGGCCTGGTCGGAGGTGTTCCGGCATTCCAAGTTTGCCGCGCTCAAAACCAAAGACGCCATCGCCGACCGGTTTCGGCAGGAACTCGGCAAGCGGCCCAGCGTCAATGTGGACCAACCCGACCTGCGCGTACATGTACACATCAGCGGACTGTCGGTATCCGTTTCGTTGGACAGTTCCGGCGAATCGCTGCACCGGCGCGGTTATCGCTTGCGCGGCGGCCCGGCGCCCATCAACGAAACGCTCGCCGCCGGCATGATTCTGCTATCCGGCTGGCAGACCGAGCGGCCCTTCATAGATGCTATGTGCGGCTCCGGCACGCTGCTCATCGAGGCCGCGCTCATCGCCGGAGGCATTCCGCCGCAATGGCAACGCCGCGTGTTCGGTTTTCAAAAATGGAAAGACTACGAGCCGGAACTCTGGGAACAAATACGCCGCTCGGCACTGGCGCACGTCCCTGATAAATGGCCCGTCATACGCGGTTATGACCACGACCGCCGCGCACTGCGCACTGCCGCCGAAAACATTGACGCGGCACACCTCGGCGGTAAAATTGTGTTGGAACACGCTTCCTTCGAGCAGCTCACGCCCCCGCCCGCTCCCGGACTGCTCCTGATGAATCCGCCCTACGACGAACGCATCCCGCTGGAGGAAGCGGTGCCGTTTTATAAGTCCATCGGCAACACGCTCAAACAGCACTGGGCCGGCTACGATGCCTGGATCATCTCCGCCAACCTGGAAGCGCTCAAACATCTGGGGCTGCGCCCCTCGCGGAGAATATCGCTGTTCAACGGGCCGTTGGAGTGTAAATTTCAAAAATACGAATTGTATTCCGGCCGCGACCGGCACAAACCGCCGCAGCCGTAGTACTTAATTTAAACCAGCAAACTTATGTACGCATTTCTGCTCTTTTCCTTCCTGCTCGCATCGCAGGTCCAACCGGGTACGCCGAAAGCTGCGCCGCCCGGCACCGAGCGCATTGCCGACAATCTATTCTTAGACAAGCAGTTGATCAGCCACTTGTCTTATCAGGAGTGTCTGCATTACCTCAAGCGGCACGACCCTTCCCGTTATCCGGAGATGGTACCGGCAGATACCACCGTAAGCTTCAACGGACAGATCATGTGGAACAATCCCGCTTTCCACGACTACCCCATCGCCGGGCTGTCGGAGGAACAAATGCTGGCCTATTGCGCATGGCGCAGTATGGTGGTGAACCGACCGAGGTTCGACCCGGAAGCGCGGCAGTGCAATGAAAAACTATGGAAAAAAGTGGACAAAGCCGATCCCGGCAAGTCTTTGGAAGTGGTGTATTCTTTACCCGATGCGGGCGTTCTTACACAACGAACCATGAGAAAAGAAATGTACCAACTGGACGAGATGAGCCGTCAGGGCCGGGTGGAAAGAGAGCGATCGGCCGGCATCAGCCACCCCGAATATGTCGTGTTTCGCTGCGTAGCCTCCTACCGCCCCCGGCAATGAAGCGCATCGGGAAATACCTGCATTGCATCGCGATACTCGCCGGAGTGTGGTTTCCGGTACTCCTCTGCGCACAGGATGCCGCCGGGCCGGGCTTGCGGGTGTCCCCTACCCTACCGGGAGATAGTTTCCGGCTAAACCGTTATTTGTTGTTGGATTCCGATACGCATTCCGCACAGCAACCGTCGGCGGTCAAGGCGCAGCCCAGGGCATACAATTTTCAGCAGTTGTCGTTGTTTTGCAAATTGGAAGTTCACATAGAAAAAGCCGTGAAGCTGCCCGTTCGGCTGCGCCTCGGCGATGTGCAATATGTGGACTGGCTGGAAGGCAAGCGGCGCTCGGCGTACTGAGGTTTTTGTAGAAAAAGTATGTAAATTTGCTTGATAAAAAATAGGCTATTTCAACCTGGAAAGATTTCATCACTTCTGACAAAGCAGTTTTGCTTGGAAAACCTTGCATCAAAGGCACCCGACTATCTGTGGAGTTTATTTTAAAATTATTGGCCAACGGCTGGTCAGAAGAGCAGATTCTGAAAAATTACCCCCGTTTAACCAAAGCTGCACTAAGCGCCGTTTTTGCCTATGTGCATGAATGTATGCAAGACGGACTCCTGTTCCCTCTCGAACCCCAAGCGCTGCGATGAAGTTGCTTGCAAATGAAAATTTTCCGTTGGACTCCGTGTACCTGCTGCGCCGATGGGGATACGATGTTTATTCAATCGGTTTAGACAATCCATCTATATCCGATGAAGAAGTTATGGAAATTGCCATCAAAGAGCAGCGTATCATTATGACTTTTGACAGAGACTATGGAGAATTGATTTTCAAAGCAGGCTATCGCCCGCCGGAGGGAGTTATTTATTTGCGCATTGAACCTATTTTCCCGAATATCCGGCAGAAATTATCCGGCAACTAATTGAATCCGGCAATTTCTCATTTAGCAACTGCCTCACCGTGTTGGATGAGGTTAGAATCCGGCAGCGGCCGTACTAAACGGCTACTTGATCTTTACCTCGCAAACATCAAAAGGCGCCAATGCCGTGCCGCGCACCTGCGCTTCCGCTTCCACGCGATAAACCGATTGGGCGTTGCGCGACAACTTCGCCGCTTTGGCTAAGCCTCTGAACAGGATATTCTTGTTTCCAAACTCTTCTATTTCTGATTTCACCAACGTAAACGGCAGTGTGAAATCAATTTCCACAATTTCATCGGCCGGCACTTCGATGTCTTGCACGAGATCAATTTCTGCCAATTGGTACTCGTCAATGAGCTTGGAGTCGCCGCGTCCGCGCGAGTAACGTTCCACCAATTTCACTTTCACGGAAGTGACGGTTTGGGTGTGCATGGTGTGAAAGCGCAGTTTCCCTTCCAGTTCGCCGGCGATTTCATACACCGTTTCAGGGAGCACCAATTCTACCTTGACGCCTTCAATGCCTAACCATTTTTTTACTTTTCCAAACATGTCAGTTGTGAGTTGTCAGTTGTGAGTTGCCTTTTGCTCATTTGCCTTTTGCTCATTTGCCCTTGATGTCGCTTCGCTCCATCCGCCTCACACCATCCTCCGATGCCAGCTCTCTCCCAACGGCTTTATAAAGCTCGTTTCAAAATCGCCTTTCGTGGCCACTAAGGTATCAAAAACCGGCGTAGCATCGTTGATGTGTCCTTCGGCGTACAACAGGGCGAATTCCTCCCGCGACACCGTTTCTACCTGCCCTTTGTCCAAATAACTAAACAGCATTCGGTTGAAAAAGTCGGTATCGTATTCGGCTTGAAGAGATTTGAGAAAGGCTACCGATTTGTCAATGGAGCAACCGCTGGCGCCGGCCAGGCTTTCGTCCACTGCCAGCACCAAAAACCGGTTGTGTAATACCTCGCCGCTTGCGCGCAATTGCCGGTTGTGGCTCACCCATTGCGTGGCAAACTGCTGCAATTTGTTTTGCACTTCCGGCGCCTCTGCCTCGCCAAATGGCCGCGCCGCCTGATATATCCACACACGCGCTGTTTCAGGAAAATTATTTATCATTTGTTGTCTGTTGTGAGTTGTCTGTTGTGCAAGACCACCTACCGCGAAATCCAAAACAGACCAGCCCCACGAATGGTTGGATGCGCCCCGGCATATTTGTACAGCTCTATACTTACGGCCAAAAACCGGCGACCAAAGGATACTCCCCACGGACACAAGAAGCGATTTATGTCTCTTTCTTTTTGCACCCTGCTGCGTTAAAAATGCTCGCCGTAGCTCCGGCTACGTCTGTGCTTTTTGTCTTGCAGGCCACAAAACAAAGTTGTCATAATTTCACCGCTCGTGCCCGCGGGGAGTATATATTTGCAGCCCAAATTTTTGAACGCATGACGAATACCCAAAGCCGAATCATTGCCGACAGGCTGCATCTGCCGCTGAAACCGGTGGAAAACACCCTCGCGCTACTCGCCGAAGGCGCTACCATTCCTTTCATTGCCCGCTACCGCAAAGAGGCTACCGGCTCGTTGGATGAGGTGCAAATTGCCGACATTCAAAAAGAGAACAAACGCTTAGACGAACTCGAAAAACGCCGCGAGGCCATCCTCCACTCCATCGAAGAGCAGGGCCAACTCAGCGACGAACTCCGGCGCCGCATCGAGGCCGCTTTCGACATCAACGAACTCGAAGACCTTTACCTGCCCTACAAACGCAAGCGCAAAACCCGCGCCTCTGCCGCACGGGAAAAAGGACTGGAGCCGCTCGCACAAGCTATTTTTAACCAAAACGATCACCGCGTGGAGCGCCTCGCCTCGCCTTTCCTCACCGACGAAGTACCCTCCGTAGAAGAAGCCCTGCAAGGCGCCCGCGACATCATAGCCGAGTGGATCAACGAGGACGAGCGCGCCCGGCAGATCACCCGCTATGCTTTCGCAAAAGACGCCGTCATTCGCAGCAAAGTGGCCAAAGGCAAAGAACCCGAAGGCGATAAATACCGCGACTACTTCGACTGGCAGGAGCCGCTCAAAAAATGCCCCTCGCACCGACTGCTCGCCATGCGCCGCGCCGAGGAGGAAGGCATCCTGCGACTGTTCATCCAACCCGACGAGGAGGCGCTGCTCGCACGCCTTGAACGCCACTTCCTCAAAAGCGACGGCCCCGCTTCCCAACAGGTGAAGGCCGCCCTGCACGACGGCTACGAACGCCTGCTGGCGCCCTCCATCGAAACGGAGTTTCGGCAAAGCTCCAAAGAGGCCGCCGACAAAGAGGCCATCGAAGTGTTTGCTACCAACCTGCGCCAACTGCTCCTCGCGCCGCCCCTCGGCGAACGCCGCGTGATGGGCATTGACCCCGGCTTCCGCACGGGCTGCAAGGTAGTGTGCCTTGATGCCGCCGGCGACCTGCTCTACAACGATACCATCTATCCGAATCCGCCGCAGTCAGACGAGTTCATGGCCAAAAAAACGGTACAAACCTTAGTGGAAAAATATGCCATTGACGCCATCGCTGTGGGCAACGGCACGGCGGGCCGCGAAACGATGGACCTGCTGCACAGTATCCCGTTTGAGCGGTCGGTGCAGGTGTTTTCAGTCAACGAAGCGGGCGCTTCCATATATTCGGCGTCGGAAGCCGGGCGCGAGGAATTTCCCAAACACGACCTCACCGTACGAGGGGCAGTGTCCATCGGTCGGCGCCTCGTGGATCCGCTCGCCGAATTGGTAAAAATAGACCCCAAATCCATCGGCGTGGGGCAGTATCAGCACGATGTCAATCAACCGCTGCTCAAGGAAATGCTCGATCGGGTAGTGGAAAGTTGTGTCAACAGCGTGGGCATCAATCTCAATACTGCGAGCAAACACCTGCTCACCCACGTCTCCGGGCTGGGGCCGGCTCTGGCGCAAAACATCGTGGCCTACCGCGCTGAAAACGGCCCATTTCGTTCCCGAAAGTCTTTGCGCAAAGTGCCCCGCCTCGGCGACAAAGCCTTCGAGCAATCCGCCGGATTCCTGCGCATTCGCGAGGGCGAACACCTCTTGGACAACACCGCCGTTCACCCCGAAAGCTACCCCGTAGTGGAGCAAATGGCCAAAGACCTCGGCTGTACCGTGGAGGCGTTGCTACAAAAAGCCGAACTGCGCAAGCAAATTGACCTGCGCCGATACGTCACAGAAAAGACCGGCCTGCCCACGCTGCAAGACATTCTCAAAGAATTGGACAAACCCGGCCTCGACCCCCGCGGTCAGGCGCGCGCATTCGAGTTCGACCGCAGCATCAAAAGCATCGAAGACCTCCGCATCGGCATGCGGCTGCCCGGTATCGTCAACAACATCACCAACTTTGGCGCATTCGTGGACATCGGCATCAAACAAAGCGGCCTGGTTCACATCTCCCAAATCGCCGACCGATTTGTAAAAAACCCCGCCGATGTGCTGAGCCTCAATCAGGAAGTGATGGCCAAGGTGGTGGATATAGATTTGGCGCGGGGGCGGGTGCAGTTGTCGCTGAAGGAGTAGCTGCTTTGCGTCAGGAAGAGTATCCCTGCAAATCGCTGTCTAACGACCCAATATGTACGGAATATGATGGGAACGTCGCTGCTTGTTGTTCCCAAGTTTTTATGATGGTATGATCGCCTAGGCTGATTTGCCCGGAGGCGCTATTCGGAAAATCTTTCAACCAGGAAATCAAATCATCCATACTGGGAAGGGAAAGAATTTTCCAGGGAGCATTCCCCTCATGCGCTTTTGTCACTTGCTCCACAAACTTTTGAGCAAATGCACGTCGTTGATTCCCGTTTATTTGGTTGTTATTGACAATCAGGTTGCCCGTTTCAAAAATAGTGGCCACCGGTAACATAAACGAGTCCTGGTTTTCGATAAAACGGCCTGCTGATCGGAGCATATAATTTGTGGGGTATTTCTGCCTCGTGCAAAGTTGTTGTACGCCACCCGAATATCCGAATTGCCTGCCGGGGCAGGCTCAACGGCTTCATAAAGGATGTGGCTTTCGGTAGAATGGGAACAAACTTCACGCCGGATATGAAGCGCCTCGTCTTCTCTCACTTCAAACTCCATTTCTAAATGGCCGTACTCTGATGCAGAATTCTGATAACTGAATGTGAAGGTATGCTGTCCTCTCAAAGACAAATCCGCAATACGCCCCGTACCACTTTTTCGTCGCTATTGGCCAAATACTGCAACGCAGACAGTTTTTGTCCCTGCGCAATCCAAGTGCCTCAATGATGTTGCTCTTGCCGGATGCATTGGCGCCGACCAATATCGTCAATGCCGACAAGGGCAAATCTGCGCTTGCCGATAACTCTTAAAGTCTCGTACGCTTATTGTTTTGGCCATGTTGCTTACATTGTTCTTTGCAAATTTAAAGGGTTTTTCGATGCCCTACGACTTTTTCTCGCCCCCTAACGCACGCTCAAATCCGGCGAACGCCCTATGCTCTATACCCTACCCTATGCTCTATGCCCTACACCGCCTCTCCATGCAACACTTTCGATTGCTGCTTGATAGACTCCTCGTGAATGGCCCGCAACACCATTTCTACAAAGTCATCGCTGAGGCCCTGCGTGCGCGCTTTGGCCGTGGCGCGCTCCACGATTTCATTCCAGCGGGCAGGCTGCACAATGGCGATGTTGTTGCGCTTTTTGTACTCGCCGATGCCTTGCGCCAGTTTCATACGCTGGGCCAGCATTTGGAAAAGCTCTTCGTCAATGTCGTCAATCTGATGGCGCAGGTGGTCAATGTTTTGCAGGAATGCAGGATCTTCAGCCCCCGACTCGCGGAAGTGCAATTGTTGGGTGAGCAGACCGTATTGAGCAGGCGTGATTTGTTGTGCGGCATCGCTCCAGGCCGCGTCGGGGGTGGGGTGTACCTCCGTCATGAGGCCGTCGTAATTGAAATCCAACGCCTGTTGGGCCACGGCTTGCAAGGTGTCGCGGCGGCCGCAGATGTGACTGTTGTCGCACAGGATGGGCAGATCGGGAAACAGCCGTTTGAGTTCGATGGGAATTTGCCAGCGCGGCACATTGCGGTAGCGGGTTTCGCCATGGTGCGAAAAGCCCCGGTGTATGACGGCGATGCGCCGGATACCCGCTTTATAGACGCGTTCAATGGCGCCGATCCAGAGCTTGAGGTCCGGGTTGACGGGGTTTTTAATCAGCACCGGAATATCCACCCCGGCCAATGCGTCGGCTACTTCCTGCACGCTGAAGGGGTTCACGGTGGTGCGGGCGCCGATCCAGAGCACATCTATGCCGTATTTGAGCGCTTCAAAAACGTGTTGCGTATTGGCCACCTCGGTGGTGGTGCGCAGTCCGGTTTCTTCTTTCACGCGGCGCAGCCAGGCTAATCCGGGCGTGCCGATGCCTTCAAATTCGCCGGGGCGGGTGCGGGGTTTCCAGATGCCGGCGCGGAAGAGGTCAATGCCTTGCGGGGCCAGTTCGCGAGCGGTTTGAAGCACCTGCTCTTCGGTTTCGGCGCTGCACGGCCCGGCGATGAGCAGCGGGCGTTTGTGTTCGGCGCCGAGGATGGGTTGGAAATTCATGGTCATAACGGTGAAATTTTAAGAGATGATTTTGCGAATGGCGTTCGCTTCCTCCATCAGTTGGTAAAACGCGGAAAAATCCTTTTTGATGAGCAGGCTGCGAAAGCGCGATAATTGACTAATGTGTTCGTCCAGTACATCGAGTACGTTGTCCCGGTTTTGCCGGAATATCGGCGCCCACATATCGGGCGAACTTTTGGCCAAACGAACGGTGGAACTAAAGCCCCCGCTCGCCAGCTCGAAAATGCGGTCTTCGTCTTTTTCTTTGGCCAACACGGTGAGTGCCAGTGCAAAAGAACTGATGTGCGAAATGTGCGACACATACGCGGTATGCACATCGTGCGCGGCGGCATCCAGATAAACGACCTGCATGGGGATGGAGTGAAAGAGCCGCTCGGCTGTTTCCACGGCGTCGGGGTCGCTGTGTTCCGTATCGCACAGCACGGTACACTTGCCGTCGAACAAATTGGGTACTGCCGCCTCCGGCCCGGAATACTCCGTACCCGCCATCGGGTGCGCCGCCACAAACCGGCCCCGGCGCGGGTGCTGCCGCAGTGCTTCTACCACCGCCGTTTTGGTGGAACCAACTTCGATGATGACTTGCTGTTCGGCCAGGTCGAGCAGGCGCGGCGCCAGTTCTACAATGACATCTACCGGCGTAGCGAGGATGACAACATCGGCTTGCGCCACCGCTTCCGCTAAAGGCAATGCATCATCTATCAGCCGGCGGCGCAGGGCTTTGTCAATGTTGTCGGGGTTCTTATCCACGCCGATGATGCGCTGCGCAAAGCCGTTTTCCTTGAGCGTAATGGCGAGCGAGCCGCCGATGAGTCCGATGCCGACGATCGCGATGGTCATGGCTTCGGATGTTTCGCGGAACTCCGTTCCGCGTGCAGGAGTATCTCTGTGCCATTCGCGGAACGGAGTTCCGCGCCACTGCCACGAATGCGCCGCAGCGCCTCCTCCAGCAGCGCCCCGTCGCTGCACAGCGATACGCGGATGTACCGCTCGCCCCGGCTGCCGAAAATGCCCCCCGGCGTGAGGAACACAAGCGCTTCCTGCAACACGCGATCCGACAGTTCGTATCCATCGGCATACCCGTCGGGAATCGCTGCCCACACAAACATGCCGCACTGTCCGGCTTCCCAACGACAACCGAGCAGGCGCAGTATTTCATACACATACGCCCGACGTTCGCGATACACGGCGTTGAGTTGGGCGTACCATTCCGGAGAACTTTGCAGAGCGTGCGCAGCGGCCAATTGCAGCGGTTTGAACATGCCCGAATCCATGTTGCTCTTGAAGCGCAATACCTCTCGCAAATAGTCGGCCCTACCGGCCAACACACCCACGCGCCAGCCGGCCATGTTGTTGCTTTTGCTCAAAGAGTTGAGTTCCAACGCCACGTCTTTAGCGCCTTCTTCTGCCAGTATGCTCGCCGGGTTGTCGTTGAGGATAAAGGCGTAAGGGTTGTCATTGACGAGCAGGATGCGGTGCGCTTTCGCGAAAGCGATCAGTTTTTGAAAAAAGTCCGAAGCGGCTACGACGCCGGTGGGCATATTGGGGTAGTTGACCCACATAATTTTGACCCGGCTGATGTCGCGCTGCGCCAGGGCATCAAGGTCGGGCAGCCAACCCTGTTCGGACAGCAATTCATATTCTACCGGTTCGGCGCCCGCCAGCATAGTGGCCGCACGGTAAGTGGGGTAGCCGGGATTGGGTACGAGCGCCTGATCGTCTTCGCTGAGATAGGTCATGGCGATGTGTACAATGCCTTCTTTAGAGCCGATGAGGGGCAGCACTTCGTTGTCGGGATTAAGAGAAACGCCGAACCAACGCAGGTACCACTGTGCAAAAGCCTGCCGCAATTCGGGAATGCCGGCATAGCTCTGATAGCTGTGGGTGTGGCGCTCGCGGCTGTGCTGCACGAGGGTTTCTATCGTTTCGGGCGCGGGCGGCAAGTCGGGACTGCCGATGCCGAGGTTGATGACATCGCGGCCCGCAGCCCGCATCTGCGCGATTTCCCGCAGCTTGGCGGAGAAGTAATATTCATTAATACCCGACAGGCGCCGTGCCGGTTGGATGACCGGGGGCTGTGCTGCGAGTGGATTTTTTTGTCGAATCATGGTGTCAATTCATTTTTGGTTTTCCCGCCCGTAGAGACGTTGCAGTGCAACGTCTCTGCATTCGCGCGGTAGAGACGTTGCACTGCAACATCTCT
Source organism: Saprospiraceae bacterium (assembly GCA_019638385.1). Lineage (GTDB taxonomy): Bacteria > Bacteroidota > Bacteroidia > Chitinophagales > Saprospiraceae > UBA2329. The sequence goes on from JAHBTW010000005.1 coordinate 52,991, forward strand.
ACACCCGCATCTGCGCCGTGATTATTCATAATGCACCCCCTGCCGGTACGCGCCAAACACCCGTAGCCCATGCGTGAGCGGCCGAATGGCATCAATGGCCTGTTGCCAGCGCACCTTGCCTTCCGTTACGAAATCCACAAAAAATAGATATTCCCAGGGCTGCCCGATGATGGGAGCGGATTGAATTTTGGTCAAATTTACATTGTATGCGGCGAGCACGGCCAGCACCTTGTATAGGCTGCCCACCTCGTGTTCGGTGCTGAACGACATAGACACTTTGTCGGCGTCCTGTAATTCAACGGCGTCTTCACGGCGCTGCAACACGAGGAAGCGAGTGTGGTTGCGCTTGTTGGTTTCGATGCTTTCGGCCAATATTTCGAGGCCGTACATGTCAGCGGCGAGCGCGCCGGCCACGGCTGCGGCGCCCATCTGCCTGTTTTCAGCGATGAGCCTGGCACTCAGGGCAGTGTCTTCTGTTTCTATGAGCCGGAGGTGTGGGTATTCGCGAAAAAAAGCCCGACACTGCGCCAGTGCAATGGGATGAGAATGCACTTCGCGGATGTCGGCGATGGACTGCCCCGGCAGCGCCATGAGGTGTTGGGCAATGCGCAGGTGCAGTTCGCCGGTGATGACGAGGTCGGCCTCGTGAAGGAGGCGGTAATTGCTCATCAGGCTGCCCGCGAGCGTGTTCTCGATGGCCATGAGCGCTACGTCTGCGCCCGCGCCCGCTTCGAGGGTTTGCACCAATTCGCCGAAACTTAGCGCCGGCACGATCTCCAGCGCAGCGTCGCCGAAATAGCGTCGCGCGGCCACTTCGTGAAAAGCTCCTGCCACGCCTTGTATGACGGCCCGCAGTGGAGGGGTATCCGCTTCGACAACGGCTGATTCGGTTGTTTCTATTTGTATCATAAAGCAGTTATGGTGATTGAATTCAAAAAAAAAGTCCCGTTTGCGGCGGGACTTGCGAAATGACACGGCAAAACCAACAGCCGGTCAGGGCAAGTCCCCGATGCTAAAAAAATAAAACCAACCGTACAACCACGGCGCAGGTGAATGGTTAGAGCGCATAACAATTTGGTTTTAAACTAAAATTGGGAGCCTCGCTTCGGCGGGACCCCCAACTTTTATTTTCAACAATTTGAAAACCAAATGCGGCAGTCCCTTACGATGGAGCGTAAAAGTAAAAGCCGTAAAAGCAAAATTGCCACTGGTTCGCAAAAGTCATTTTTTCAAATTTTTAAACAACGCGACAAACGTAGGCCATTCTTCAACACAATGCAAGCACTCCGCTCATTTTTTTTCAAAAAAACAGAAAACAGCCGCGTTTCTTGCGGGAAATGTAATGCAGTGTGGTGGATTGGATAGCTGCGAGATTCGAGCTACGAGCTGTGAGTAGCATGTCGGCAAACTCGAAGCTCGCGGCTCGAAGCTCGTCACTAATTGAGCACATACCGCGCCGAAAGCGAGCCGTAGCCGCCGCCGAAGCCGTTTAAGAAGCCATTGACGAAAAAGGTCGGCATCCAGTCAATGCTCAGGTTGAGCGGAATCTCCTCAAACTTGTAGTCTAAGCCGAGCACGCCGAAGATACTGATCGAAGTGTTGCCGTCCAAAGCGGCATTTCTCCAACTCCAGAACTGAATGCCTGCGCCGCCGCCCGCATACCATGACAGATTCGGTGCACCGGTGATGGGAAAGTGATGCTCGTATGCTCCATTGGCGCTGAACCAACTGTAGCCCGCTCCATATCCGCGGAATCCGGCGAAAAGCTCAATAGCGCCCGGCTCGGTTACAAAAAACTTGTACGATGCGGCAAACGGCACTCCAAATCGGGCGCCGAGGGCAGAACTGTAACTTTGCGCTTGTGCGGAGCCGGCAATCGCTACCGCTGCAACTACGAGGAGAGAAAGTAAAATCTTCTTCATGATTTTGGTTTTTGGTAATAAAATAAATGACGCGCCAAATTTAGATGCCTTTGGAATGTTTTTACGTTTTTTCGCAAATTTTTACCGCTTTGCCGCATGAAAAAATCCGACTATCAGGGCACATTGGATTTCCTGTTCAGCCAACTGCCTATGTTTCAACGCATCGGAGCAGCCGCTTATCGCAAAGACCTCACCAACATAAAGGCCATCTGCGCGGCGCTGGGGCATCCGGAGCGGCGCTTCCCGGTAATACATGTGGCCGGCACCAACGGCAAAGGCTCCGTATGTTTTTTGCTCAGCGCGATATTACAGGCGGCGGGGCTGAAGACCGGGCTGTGCGTTTCGCCACACTACCGCGACTTTCGCGAGCGCACGCGCATCAACGGGCAGTACGTTTCGCGCGCATTCGTAGTGGATTTCACAGCGCGCATCCGGCAGTTGGCGCAAGACATTCAGCCTTCTTTTTTTGAAATCAGCACCGCCATGGCGTTTGATTATTTCGCCCGACAAAAAGTGGATGTCGCCATCATTGAGACCGGTATGGGCGGGCGGCTCGATTCTACCAACATCGTGGCGCCGTTGCTCAGCGTCATTACCAATATCGGATTCGACCATACAGAATATCTGGGCGGCACCCTGCCCCTCATCGCCGGAGAAAAAGCGGGCATCATCAAGCCCGGCGTGCCGGTCGTCATTGGAGAAAGCGCGCCCGAGACGGAACCCGTGTTTCGGGCCAAAGCGACGGAATGCCATGCGCCCATTGCATTTGCCGATAAGGTATATCATGCCGTGCCGGTTTCGACCCTCGAAACGCATACCGTATTTGATGTATATCGGTCGGGCGAGCTGCTGTACCCGCAATTGCCGGTCAACCTGCGCGGCGGCTTTCAGGCCAAAAACCTGCAAACGGCGCTGCAAGCGGCGGAACTTCTCCAGCCCTATTTTTCCATGGAGGAATCGCACATCCGGGAGGGATTGCACAAGCTACGCGCACTCACCCGCTTCATGGGCCGCTGGGATTTCATCGGGCGCAACCCCGCCATCCTGTGCGACAGCGCGCACAACGCAGCCGGCATCGCCACCGTATTATCGGAACTCAAAAGCCTGCCATTCAAGCGCCTGCACATCGTATTCGGGATGGTAAAAGACAAAGACATTGCGGCTATACTCAGGCTATTGCCGAAAACGGCTACCTATTATTTTTGCAAAGCAGACATTCCCCGCGGCCTGGCGGTGGAAGATTTGCGCCGGCAGGCGGCAGAAGCAGGACTACACGGGAAAGCCTATTCGAGTGTAAAAAACGCTTTGCGGGCCGCGAAGCGGGTCGCCGACAAAGAGGACTTGATTTTTGTGGGAGGCAGTATTTTTGTGGTGGCGGAGGTGATATAAAATTACTCGGAAGGGGTGCGCTCCAACCCACAAAACCTGGCTGCTTCGCGCTACAAGCTACGATCAACCTAGTTTTTTAACGGCGTTAATAACCTCTGATTTCACATCAGACCAAGTGATATTTTTTTCAAAAAGGAGTGGGTCAGCGTACTGTTCTGCATCCTCAAAATAGGTCAGGCTTTTGACAACATGAAACACCTCTTGCTGTTTGAATTTTTCTGTGAATAACCGGAGCATTTCATCTAAAGTGAATGTTCGAAGCAAAAAATAAATATCATAGAAGTCTTTTTTGCTTCCCCTTTGAGTGATCGCTTTTAACTTCATCGGCGCGATATCCCGAATATCAAGCATCCTTACCCCTTCGTCAAGAATTGTAGGGAAAAGTATGGGATAGCTCATTTTGACAAAATCAACTTTTATCTCGTTGACATAGGAAATTATCATGCTCGTCCCTTCCGATTCCAGATGAAAGTCAAATTCACTGGTTAACTCCTCAACTAATTGATTCTTATCAAAAGGTTCAGAAGTAAACAAATCCAAATCAACTGAAAACCTATGCCCTATTTGCAATGCCAACGCGGTACCGCCAACCAAATAGAATTGATTGAACAAGGACATGGACATCAGCTGTTTCAATAATTCCAGTGTTCCGGGTTCAATTGAGCGAGTTTGTAACATCTGAATGCTGTTATAGGCGTCTCAAAAATGATACTGCAATAAGACAAGGTGCGTTTGTCGAGATAGCGAGTATTGAGCAGTGTTTCTTTGACTGTTTCTTTACCATAATACGCTAACAGCTCCCGAAACTCTTCTAAACGACCACGCGTTGTGACTCGCTCAATAATGGACAACTTATGCCTCTGCTTGTCAATGGTATTGACATCAACATCCCAAAAAAGTGAAGGACGAAGCTGAAGTTCCATAACGATGGTGTTACAAGGTATAGAAAGGCCACAGAAACGACATCGGTACCGTAGAGATGAAGCATTACTGCCCGGCCTGCACCACTACCCCATCGGCCAGATAACTCGCTTTGAGGTAATCGCTCAGGTACGTCTCGGCAGCGGTACGGGTAGAAAAAGAGCCGATGAGCACGCGGAATAAGGAAGCGCCGCCGGCCTGTACATTTTCTTTAATCAGCACACCGCTCACGCCTTGTTTGGTGAGGCTTTCCTGACGGCGCAGCGCATTGTCATAAACGGAATAAGCGCCTACCTGAACGGCATATCCGCCGAGGGCGCCGCTGGGCGAGGGGCCGCTGTATCCGCCGCGAGCCGTGTAGGTAGTGGCCGGCGCACCGATGCCTTTGGTTGTGAATTGGTCATTTCCGTAAGACGAGGTCGGTGCAGCCGTTACCGCACGGGCGCGATTGGGATTCGGCGGGTTGGTTTCGGAGTAGCCGACTTGCTCCACGCTCACCCAGGCTTTGCCGTTTTTGAGCAAATCTATTTCCATCGCCGCCGCGAAAGAGAGATCAATGATGACGCCGTTTTGAAAGGTACCCCGATCGTTGACGCGCACCGTCACGCTGCGGCCGTTGTCTTTGCGGGTCACTTTCAGCAAGGTTCCTTTGGGATGGTATGGGTGGGAAGCCGTAAGTTCTTCTTTGGAATAAATTTCGCCCAGCGCAGTGGACTGCCCGTGCAGATAATCGGCATAAAACATGGCAATACCCTCTTCGCCCCGGCTTGGGGTATAATATTGAGCAGAAAGGTTCGAGTATATGAATAAGCAAACGAAAATGGAGCAAAAGGAAAGGATACGGTTCATTTTCATGGTTTTTTGCCGCAAATATACGGAATTCAACGTTACTCCGCCATTTCCTTTTTGCGCATCAGTACCCGGCCCCAGGGGAAATACTTTTCCTGCTCGTACATTTCACTCAATACCTCCCGGTTGCTGTCTTCTATGTAGTAGTAATCGTATCCCGCTTCCGGGCTGATGTTCGGGTCATTTGATATTTGCGAAACGTGTTGCAAGCCCAGCGTAACGCGATAAAATTCAGCCGAGGGGTAAAACAACCAGCCCACGCCGAGGCCGACTGTTTCCTGCCGGGCAGCCCCCACGTCGTTCATGTACAGCATTACGGTTTTGGTGTTTTCATCATACCACCACTCGCGAAAGTAACGCACATTGGCCGCCCGCAGGAGGTTCCAACTCAACGCAAATAAGATAAGCGCAGACACAACCGTCACGCTCCACCGCCGCCGGGAACCGGAAACGTACAACAGCCCCACCGCAAGCACCGCACTCAGCAGCACCGCGAGCGGCACAGCCGTTCGGTTCACCAAATACACCGAGCCTAAGAGGTAGTGTTGCGCTATCATTCCTGCAATGCTCAATATAAATGCCAGACACAGCCCGGCGAAAAAGGAATCCCGGCCCGTATTTTTGCTTTTTCGGAAACGCGTAAGAGCAAAGCCTGCCGCTCCCAATACCGCTGCATAAGTCAGCCCTGCCAAAAGGGGCAGCGTAAGATCGCCTATATATAGGTGTCCGTACAGCCCGTTTTTCACCAGTGATTCCAATGACTCCCATAGGCTGTTTGTGCCGTACTGAAACTCCCCGCCCTGCCGGAGAAACCCGATAGGACGGTGCAGCATCAGAGCCAGCAACAGGGCCGTGCCGCCGAGCAGCGCCGTAGAGCGAAGAAAAAACCGCCGCTCGCCTTTCAGCGTCAGCAGGAAAGTAGCGCCTGCCACGGCGAGAAAAACATTGAGCGCCACGAAGTTGCTCAGGATGGCCGCCGTCAGCGCCGTACAGCACCAAGCGAGCCGGGACAGTTTGCGGTGCTGCCAATAACCCATCCACAGCGCCAGCGCCGCCATGACGAACCCCGCGCACAGCCCGTATCCGCGCGCCAGTGCAAAAAAATCGAGCAGATAAGGATTGAAATTCAGCACGGCAAAGGCCGCTATACCGGGCAGCAACCGGGGCGTAAACCGCAATACGATGGACGCGCTGCTTACCAAAAACAACAGGTGAGCCAACAGGTTGGGCAACCGCATCCCCAATTCGGTGGGGCCGAGCCACTGAATCGTTTGTTGCCACAGCAGGGTGTTGAGCAAATGGTTGTTCGCGCTTTTCCAGCAGTCCGGATAGTAGAGGCAGTTGAAAAAACCGGAATTGAGGTGGTGAAAATAGGTGGAGGCTTCGTCGTGCGTGATGGAAGTCAGGCCCGCTTTCGCAAAACTGTAACACCACAACGCGGTGGCGATGAATGCCAAAACAATCGGCAACAAAGGCGCCCGCGAGGCGGCGGCAGAATCGGGTTCCATGAGCGTGCAGTTTTAAAAAAAATCAGGGTCAAAAATAAAATATTTCCGACACGACGGTGCAAACCCCGATAATCCGCTATATTTGTCAATGCAGCCTTTACCCTTATGAATATTGTCACCAAACGGTTTACCAAATGCTATGAGCAACTGCGGGACGACAACCGAGTCCGTTCCGGGAGGCAATTTGCTATTTCATTAGATTACTTACCCCAGAGTTTTTCCGAAATCATGAACGGCCGCCGCGATGTCACCATTGAATTGCTGCGCAAATCCGTTGAAAAATACAAAATCAACCCGGCCTATCTGCTCTCCGGCGAGGAACCGATGTTTTTGCACCACGCCGCTCCGCAAACCATCCGCACCCTCACCCTGCTCACTGCCCACTCCGGCAACGGCTCCCTCATCGCGCATGTGCCGGTACACGCCCAAAACCAATACCTCTCGCAAGCCGGCAATCCCGATTTCATGCAGCAGCTCCCCGTCATGTCGCTGCCCGACCCGAAATTTCACGGCATGAACATCCGCTGCTTCGATATGCAGGGCGACAATATGGAGCCGACTCTCTATGAAGGCGACAAAGTGCTGGCCTCCTTTGTACATCCTGCCGACTGGGAAAGCGCCGTGGCCGATCATCATGTTTTTGTAATCGTCACCCTCTCCGGCGTATTGGTGCGGCGCATCGTCAACAAACTCCACGACCACAAATCGCTGGAGCTGTGGTCGGACAATACCATTTACGACCCCTTCTCCGCGCCGGTGAAAGAAGTACTCGAAGTGTGGGCCGTGCAGCAGCGCATTAGTTCCTTCCTGCCGCATCCCTCGCATCGCCGCTCATCAGTAGCCGAAGAAGTGCGGGAAATCCGGCAAACGATGCAACAGCAGGCACAGATCATCGGCCAAATGAAAGGCATAGTGGAGCAATTGGCGACGGAAAAGAAAACGCGCTGAGTTGCTTCTTTAAATAAAATTCAAACCAGATGAAAAAGCATAAAATAGCAGGTAAAGTTGTCCATGTGGACGTAGGTCCCGGTTGCTGGGGCATCGTGGAGGAGAGTGGGCGCGAGTGGCGTCTGGTGAACATGCCCGAACAACTCAAACACCCCCATCACAAAGTGGAAGTGGTACTGGAAGAAGTGGAAGAAGAATTTGACATCTTCATGTGGGGCACGCCGGCACGGGTTGTGTCGTTCGGTACGATTACTCCGTAGGGCCGCTCGTTTATTTCTGCGCTTTGCCGATCATATACCAGGCCACGCCCCCAAACAGGAGGTTGGGCAACCATATACCCAGTAGTACCGGAAGCGTTTCGCCGGTAGCAAAAACAATCGCAAACCTCGACACCACCACATACAGCCCGCCCAGCCCGATGCCTACTGCCAGGTGTACGCCGATGCCGCCGCGTACTTTGCGCGCTGCCACCGCCAACCCGATGAGCGTGAGAATGAGTATGGTAAATGCCTCCGCAGTGCGGGTGTGCAACTCGCTTTCGTATTTGCGGGTATTGCCGGCGCCCCGGTCTTTTTGCTGCTCGATGTAGCGCATGAGTTCCGGGGTTGTCATCATGCTTTGCTGGCCCTGATGATCCACAAAATCACTCGGATGCAGGTTGATGGTGGTATCCACCTCCATGCCGCGCCCCATAAAAAGTTCTTCCCGGTCGCCGTCAAAGGTGCGCACCACAAAGTTTTTCAACTGCCAGCGATGCGGCGGTCCGCCGATATATTTGGCCTGGTCGGCCTGCAACAAAAATGCCAATCCGCTCGTATCAAAACGCTCCAGCCGAAAATTGCGGGCCGTACTGTCGGCTTTCCTGAAGTTTTGCACAAAAATCTTCTCATCGGGCGCCGTAAACATGTGTACGTTTTGGGTGCGGCCCTTGTCGCTGTTTTTGTCAAAATAAGTCTGTTCTACCTCCAGCCGCAACTTGCTGCTCCAGGGCACGAAGAAGTGCGCGCCCGCCAAATGCAACATCATCAACACTCCCGCGCCGATGAGATAGGGCCGCATGAGCCGTTGAAAACTCACTCCTGCATTAAAAACGGAGAGTATCTCCGAATTAACGGCCAGACGGGAAGTAAAGAAAATGACGGCGATAAGCGTATAGAGCGGCCATAGAATCTTGGCGATGAACACGATAAAACCGGGGTAATAAATGAGCAGCACCTCCCGCATCGTAATCGGCTCGGTGATGATTTTTTCCACCTTCTCGCTGAAATCTATAAAAACGGAAATCAACGTGAAGATCAACACCGTAAAAAAAAAGGTGCCGAGGAAATTCTTCAGTATGTAACGGTCTAATATTTTAAGCCCTATCATTTATTATTAATTCATCTGTTCAATCCGCCCGGTTCCCCAACGCAATCATATTGGCCAACAACCGGTATGCGCCGGGTACGCCGGCGGGCAATTCTCTGAAAAAAGACAGCCCGGTATAGACGTAGTATCCCGATCCGTAACGGGCCACTAAAAGGCTGCCGTCTTTGGGCGTTTCGCCGGTGTCGTTGAGGGAAAGTACGGCGTCGAAGGCTTTGTCCCATTCGCCGGGGAAGTAAAGGCCCCGCTCCTGCACCCAGCCGTCAAAGTCTTTGGCCGTGATTTTGTTGGGCACGTTCAACACCGGATGCTGGGGCAACAGGAATCGCACTTCGGCGTCCTCTTCCGCCACGCGGTCGCGGGAAATTTTCATCGGAAAAGGCGCTATTTGGTCTTGCGGCAGCACTAAGTCGCCGGTGGTGTTGTACTGCACGATGAGGTTGCCGCCCTGCTCCACATACTCCATGAGTTTGGGTTGGTGAAACTTGAGGCGATCCACGGTATTGTAAGCGCGCACGCCTAGAATCACCGCATCAAAACGGCGCAGGGTTTCAGGAGTGATGTCGGCGTCTTTGAGTTCCGTCACGGTATAGCCGATTTGGCGCAAGCCGGCCGGCGCTTCGTCGCCTGCGCCCATGATGTAGCCGATTTCGGCGCCTGCTTTGCGCAGATCAATCATGGCGATTTTGGCCCGCGAGCGGCGCAATACGGTTTGGGTCGGAATGTGGTCGTAAGCAATGGTCACGATTTCCTGATTGTACGCCTTGCCGCCCACGGTTACTTTCGGCGACAGGTAGCCCTCGCTTTCGCCGGCAGGCGGAAAAAGCGAAAAGCGCAGCGTCTGTTCTTCCGATTTGAGTTGGAGTTGAAACGACTTGCTCGTCGGCTCCATGCGCCAGCCGCTCGGAAGCTCCCATTCCACCACGCCCTCCACATTCGGCGCACCGGATTTCAGGGTCAGTTCGATGGTTTTCGGTTCCTGCCCGGCAAACACATACACGCCTTCCCGGATATTGGCAAACACCGGCGGCGTAATTTCAAAGGGCTGATACACCTCGCCTTTGGCCGGGTCGCCTTTTTTGTGTACCACTTCCGTTTCCCACACAAACGGCTGTCCCTCAATGAGCAGATCAAACTGCACCTTCGCGAGGCGGGGCGTTTCGGGCAGTCCGCGCAGGCGCTGATCCTCTACGGTATAGAGGCCGGTTTCCCAGGGCGTGTTGAGCCAGTAAGCATTGGAGTTGGGAAAATCGGCGGGAATGCGCAGGGTCTTTTTGGTTAGAAATCGCTCGTTGTCGGCCAGCGGGTGTTGCAGCACCGTGTCGGCGCCGGCGGGAAAGGAGCGGATGCCCCGCAGTTCCATGGCCACCGGAGAGCGGTTGATGATCTCGATGTTGAGCGCGATGTCGCCGCCGGGCGTTGCCGAAAAATCTGCCGCCACCGCCTCCGCAAACAAACCGGTGCAGGCGGCAATCACCGCTTCTATTTCCTGTTGTTTCACACCTTTCCAATAGCCGGCGGGCAATGCCTGTATGAGGCGGTACGCCTGCAAGAGTTTCGGGAGAGAGGCATAGGGGCGGTCGAAGCGGTATTCTTTTTCCACATCGGCGAGCAGCCGGCCGATGGGTTCGCCGCCCGATAGGCGGGTCCAGGTGGTATTGATGCCATCGAAGGGATTGCTGCGATCGGCAGGCATATCGCCTTTGAGCAGTTCGAGGTATTCGAGTTCCGAACCGCGCGTACCCACGGAGCCGAAGCCCTGACAACGGTGCATGCTGCGGCTTTCGGCGGCCATTTCGGTGTTGGATTTTCCTTTCATGGGATAAAACACGCCGAGGTCCATACTGATGAAATTGGACTTGTCGGCCTTTTCAAAATTTTCGCGACTGCGGAAAAACCACCAGGAAGTATTGAAAAACAAGCGGCGCGGCTGCCAGGGCGATACATGCGCCAACTGTTCGGGAAACGCGTTGCGGTCGGCTGTTTTTTCAAACAACTCAAAAGACAACACCGCCGAAGCCGTGTGGTGGCCGTGCGTAGTGCCCGCACTGCGGTGATCGAAGCGGTTGATGATGATGTCGGGCTGCCATTGGCGGATGGCCCATACCACGTCGGAGGAGATGGCCTCGCGCCCCCAAATTTGGAAGGTTTCGTCGGGGTGTTTGGAATAACCGAAATCATTGGCGCGGGTAAACAACTGCCAGCCGCCGTCAATGCGCCGCGCGCCGAGGAGTTCCTGCGTGCGCAGCAGGCCGAGCAATTCGCTCATTTCCGTGCCGATGAGATTTTGCCCGCCGTCGCCGCGCGTGATGGAAAGATAAGCCGTGTTGGCCTTCACCTCGTTGGCTAAGTAGCTGATCATACGGGTATTTTCATCATCGGGATGAGCAGCCACATAGAGCGCCGAGCCGAGAAAGTTGAGTTTTTGCATCGCCTCGTATATATCAGCGGAGGTCATGCGCTTGGGCGCTTGCGCGACAGCGGCCACGGCAAAAACAATGGAAAAGACAAATGATAGCAGGATGTGCAGTCGGGTGTTCATGAAATACAAAGTTTTGGCCGGTAAAGATAGGAGAAGCCGACCGGATAACGCCAAAAAGGATGATTTAACCCAAAAAAACGAACCGGCTACCGCATCAGCATCGCCTCCCCGCTTGCGCGTTCCGTTTGTCCGTCGGCGCGCTCCCATTCTATGGTGTAAATATACAGACCGGCATTGGCCGGGCGGCCGCGCACGGCGCCGTCCCAACCGAGACTCTCCACATTGGGGGAGAAGTTTAACCGCTCAAACACCGCAGCGCCCCAGCGATCGAACACCCGGAAGCTGCGCACCGTCGCAACGCCATCGCCGGCAAACACCGCGAGCCAATCGTTGATGCCGTCGCCGTTGGGCGAAAAGGCATTGGGGACATATACCGGCGCTCGTCCATCCACGAGGATGGTGAGCGCGTCGCGCAATTCGCAACCGGGCGCTATGCGCAGTATCAGTTCATAGCGGGTGCTGCGCGGGGGCATTGCCCTGACGACAGCACAAGTATCGCAGTCTAAACCTTGAGGCGGTTGCCAGCTAAATTGCGCGCTCTGCGGCCACAAGCCCTGCGGTTGCAGGCGAACCGCCTGTCCGAGGCGAATGCTCGTGTCGCGGCCCAATTCCAACAACCATTGCGGCGACGCCGGTACGGTCACCTCCTCCGTCGTGCCGCAACCTGTTGAGTCTTCTATTCGCAACAAAAACACACCCTCCGGCAAGGCAAGCGGCACATCGGCCGGTTGCAGGGCATCGCCCGATAGCCCGATGCGGTACGGCGGCGTCCCACCCTGTGCCTGATCCAGAAAAACCTGTCCCGGCAGCCCTTCGCAGGGCGGGGTCTGCACCGAAAACTGCCCCCGCACCGCTTCATCGGCAATGCCGATGGAATCGGTAGCCGTGCAGCCTTGCGCATCGGTCACCGTGAGGTAGTACCAGCCGGGCACGGCGGTCGTCAATGCCGGCGCCGTGCTGCCGTCTGACCAAAGATAGGCGCTCAGACCGGGAGCAGCAGCCAACACCACCGCGCCTCCGTCGCAGAGGCTGCCCGATGCGCTCAGGCCGGGCGTCGGCGCCGGCAGCAGACTCAACTGCAATACGGCTGTGCTGTCGCAGCCCGGCGGCAGCGGAATGACGGCTGTATAAGTGCCCGCCTGTGTGAGCGTTTGGCCATGAAACGAATAGCTTCCCTCCGGACATATAGCCGCCGAGGTGACCGACTCCCGACGAATGACCTCCAAGGTGAGGCAGCGCGTGGAATCACAGCCGTTGGAGGCCGTGAACACCCGGCACAAGGTGGTATCGGTCGTGAGTGTCGTGCCGTAAAAGTCGTAGCTGTCGCCGAAGCATATTTGTTGAATTTCCGCTATGCGGAAGGTATCGCGGAAGTCGAGCGCGATGCAGTGCAGCGAATCGCAGCCGGCCGTTGTAAAGTAGGTACGGCACAGCAGCGTGTCGGTGGTATAAACAGCGCCTTCAAACACAAAGGTCTCGCCCCGGCACAGCGATTCGGTTTGCGTCACCGCTACCTGCGGCGCGCCGTCGAGGCTTATGCTTGCGGAAGCCGTACAGCCCCGCGCATCGCTGAGGGCTAAGCTGTACGCGCCCGCTGGAATACCGGTGAGTAAACTGTCGGCGCCGCCGGTACTCCACCCGTAACTATACGGCGGCGTACCGCCGGAAACAATGGCCGCTACACTGCCCGTGTTGCCGCACACAAAAGCTATCGGCGCTTGCAGGGCGAGTTGCAGCGAATCGGGTTGGGGAAGGTACAAGGTGTCGGAGTTGGCGCAGCCGGTAGCATCGGTAACGGTGAGCGGATAGGCTCCGGCGGGGAGACCGCTGAGGGTGGCGTCCTGTTGGCCGCCGGCCCATTGGAAGGTATAAGGCCCTGTGCCGCCCCGGCCGGCGATGCTGAGCGCCCCGTCGGAAAAACCGAAACACGACACGGTGTCTATGGCAGTTGCTTCGGCGCGGATGGCCGCATTGCCGATGGGCAGATACGCCGTGGAGGTGGTACTGCGATACATCCAGGCGAAAGCCTGCGCCCTTGCCTCCCGCACCCCGTGGGTGGGCAGCACCGCATCGTTGCGGTAGCGCACAGCGGCCAGTGCCGACTCAAAATCGGCAAACGTAGCCGAGCCCGTATCCACTAAGGTGAGTACCGGTGTGCCGGAGCCGAATACCGCAAGGTTGGGCGCTGCGGCTAATTCCAAATACTCCTGCCCTGCATCCAGGATGCCAATGAGCCTGATACGAATGGAATCGAGCGGCACGCCGGCCCACACCGCTGTGAGCGGCGCGGCAATCGGCAGCGGCCCGAAACAGGCCGTATCGGCCCGAAAATCCTGGCCCGGCAGCCCGGAGAGGTCTTGTGCGTCGAGGTCGAGCGTAAAAGAACAGGGTGGCAATATGCACTCCTCGCGGGCAGCAGCAGCAGTGATGGCTTTGTCGAAAGTGCATATCTCGCTGAGGCTGTAGTCGCTGAAATCCAACGAATATATGATACTGGAAGAATCTCTGCGCCCAAAAGCGAAGGTTACGATGCTGTCGCAGCGGTACGGGAAAGACACCAGCGCATCTATAGGCGGCGTGCCCGGCGGAAACTGAGCCACCTCCACCGTGTTGCCGGGGTTGTCCACATCCACAAGGGCTAAAGAATTGCTCACCGTGCTGAGAAAAACCTCCCCGTTGCGATAAGTGATGCCCCCCGCCGAAGCTAAGCCCGGCGGCAGCGCGCCCCGGTAGTCCATGCTGCTGTCGGCAGGATTGAACAGCGTGATGCCCTGCCCTGCGGCATAAATGAGGCCGAAATAGTCGCAAGTCATGGCATTGAGGATGGTGTCGTTGGGGGAAGGGGCAAAAACCGGGCCGGAGCCGACCAATACCGTATCTGTGTGAATAATTGGCGTATAAACAAACACGGACCAAAACCAGCCGTACCAGGGAGGATTAAAATCCCTGCGAAAATAAAACCACGGAGTGTTATTTACAATCGTCAGGCTATAATGATAGGCATCAGAAAGCCCTACCCGGGAAGCGGTGCAACTTTCAAAATCAAAATAAGCAGTACTGGTCCGATCATTGCTTTGCTCAAAGGATATCCAGCATTTCTGCGTGTGTGCCGTGAAGGAGAAAAACAGAAAACCGAGCAGTGAACAAAAGCGAACAAGTGGATTGCGCATCCTTCATGATGTTAAGACCAAGTGAAATATTGGTTCCTCTCTATAGTTTGACCATTAACCGTGCGGTATGATGCCCTGTTTCATCCCTCATTAGTACACTATAGATGCCCGGGGCAAGTCCTGCCGGCGGATTCAGCGTCAACCGGTTTTCGCCGGGCTGTAGGGTCGTTTCCATTTGAAAAACAGAAAACCCTAAAATATCTATGATGTAAAGATAGACACTAGTACTCGTATCGGCTGTGATGTCAACAAAAATTTCCCGAGTGAAAGGATTGGGCCATGCTTTTTGGAGCGCCCAGCCCCCTGTTGCGGAATTTTCTCCCACATCAGGCATTAACACCGTTTCTTCTTCAATGGCACCGACAGGTCGGGTTGGATCTTCTGTTAATGCCATAATTACAAAACAATCGGGATAATCGGTACAAGGAGGGTTCGCATAATCGTAAAATTCCCAGTTTTGTTGTCCGGCAAGCGGGCATCGGCGAAGAATTCTACAAGATCCGGGGATGGAAACCCTGTCCATACAATATTCCCAACGAGGCTCGAACCCAATTTCCCATTCTATTGGCTGGCCCTGAATTACCGATGTACGATCAATGCAGAAGGTTCGGGTTACACACTCCACGGGATCGTCTCTCAACTCAACAGCAGATATGACCCTGATTTCAGATAGCAGATCGCATATAACCTCAATCGTACACCCTTCTTCTGTATCTAAATTAAGGTTGAAGTCGGTATAGATTACACCGGGACTTGGGTCACAGACATTTCCATACTCATCTCCGTCGCAATTCAATTGATCCGGGTTGTAGGTGAGAGGGCAATTGTCCTCACCATCAGGTATGCCGTCACCATCACTGTCCTGATCTTCTTGTACACAAATTGACTCTACATAGATAGGAAGCCCTAGCTGAGGATTAAAAGTTAATTGAGATTCCTCAATTCCGGGATATTCCCCCCATATATTAAACAGGCATCCTTTTCGATCACCGTCAACATATTCGTAATATGGGGTCCCAGGAAGGATGGTAATTAGTACCGGCAATCCGGGTTGTCCACTAGGGCATTCTCCCAAAATTTTGCCTCCTCCTCTACAAGGGTCGTCGCAAACTTCAGGTATGTATCTAAGCCTATGGACTGTTTCGCCTCCTGTTTGATCGCATACGCCCATGAAAGGGTTCTGACAAGACTGGCAAGAGCCTATTTTTGAATAAACATGTATAGGATTACTGTGATATTGAGCTATGATATAGTCGTCGCCCGGCCAGATTACTTCATCTACTAAGCCTTCCTTACACACTTTTTGATCAAAGCTTGAACAAACATCGGGAAATTGGCAACCGAAAACATCTGTTAAGCGCAAGCAATATAAACCGGGAGGGTCTTGGTTAAAACCGTAAATCCTGTGTTCGCTCAACGGGCCTTCAATTTTGAGGCGGATATCATTTTGTATGAGCGATGGAGCAATCCAATTGGTTATTCCCGTTTCACGAACTTCAAAATCGGGAGGTCCTAAATACTCTACATGAACAGGCGTTCCACCAAGAATAGATAGCCCGATGCTTCCAAAGCTAAATCCTGAAAAACTGTTATCTAATTTCAGCCCATTGAAAATAATCTTGGTTTGCTCAAACAAATTGTCGCGACATCTGTCCTGTGTGCGCGCATCGACATTAAACATGCCAACATGACTACAATCCATCGGTGCATTGAAGAAAACCCGGCGGCCGCAAAAATCAGTCACTTGCAAACTGTACACGCCCTGCTGCGTGAGACCGGCAATAGACAATGTATTGGCTGTGAATCCACCCGGACCGGTCCATTTAAATTCATACGGAGGAGTACCGTTGGCAACGTCCATATTGATGGCGCCGGGAGGGTCGCCCGGATCACCGATCGGGATGACGCTCACAATGGATAATCGGGGCGTCCCGCCTCCTGAGGCTGTTGAACAAAACGGAACCTGAAAATGGCGAATGATCCTGCAACCGGTAGTATTGGTAATGGTAATGGAATACGGCCCCGGAGATAAGCCGGTTAAGGTATGGGAAGTAAAATTCCCTGATGCAGTCGTGCCGTTACTCCAGGCGTAAGTAAAAGGCCCCTGACCGCTCAGTGTAACTTTAATGCTCCCGTAGTTTTCTGTTAGAATGTACCCGGATGCCGCAATGATATGAACATCCTCAATTTCAAAATTCGGCTCTACATAGTCCACATCAAAACACGCCGGGGGGGCCGTGCAACCGTTACCGTCCGAAACCGTCACACAATATTGTCCGGCAGACAAGTTATGTATATGGTTTCCTGTTGCTCCGTTACTCCAATTTCTCTGAGGAGAAAACCCGTTCCACACAAACGAAAAAGGGGAAAGACTAATGGAAACACTGCCGGTTCCTTCTCCGCACTGGTTTTGAACAGTTCCGGTTATTTGCACTTCATAATCAACCGCAGGGATTTCAAAAGAAAAGACTTTGCTACAGGTTGTTCCCTGTCTGGTAACCGTGACATTGTAAGGTCCGGCTGTAAGAGCAACTCGTGTGGACAAGGATAATGGTATGAATCCGTCACTCCATTTATAGGTATAAGCATTATCATCCAAGACGCCGACTTGTACTTTGCCGTTGGCATTGCCGCAATATGCAGGAAGTACCTGAACCAAAGTCACCTCAAAATCAATATCCTCCACTTCTGCAATTTGGATCACTTCGCAGCCGTAAGCATTGGTAATGGTAACTGTGTACATGCCCGGCGTCAGGTTGGTGATGTCTTCAGTAGTAGCGCCGTTGCTCCAAAGAAATGAAGGAGGATAAGCCGGGGGCGAACTGACGCTGATGTTGACGGCGCCGCCCTGCCCCGCGCATGCGGGCGTGACAACCGGATCGCCCAATACGATTTCCGCATTGGTATTGGAACTGCCTACACTAAACACTAAGGAAGACGTATTTCCACAGGCATCGGTGACGGTAAATGTGTAATTGCCGGGCAATGCCTGATTGAGAAAAGGCTGATTGCCGCCCACAGGTTGTCCGCTTTTGTCGTCCATCCACAAGAAACTCAAAGGCCCCAGACCGCCCGTTACTTGTACCACAACAGAGCCGGTGGCTGTTATGCCGCAGGCGTTGTTTACTGTCGCGTTACCTACTGTAACAGGAGGCGCTTCGGGTACGGTGAAGCAGGCTGTAAAGCTCTCTCCGCAAGCATCGGTTACTGTGACCGAATGGCAAATACCGGCAGGAAGCCCCAACGCCACTGCGCCGGTTTGTCCGTTGGCCCATACATATTCATAGGGCGCGCGGCCACCCAAAGCGGATACCGTGATGCGGCCGTTGGACTGCCCCGGACAAGCCGCGCGAGTGGAAACTACCGTCAAATGCAGCGCCGCTTCCGATTGGATCACAGGCGTGCAATACTCAACCTCCTGCATGCACTGCAACTCCGTCACCGTAAAGCAGTAGCTTTGCCCGGCTTCAATGCCGGCCATACACAGATTGTCGGAGCCGTCGGGCCAGGAAACTACTAATGGAAAATCCGTACTGCCCGGCAAGCAAAGCATTCCGTCGGCCTGCCCCGGACAAGGCGGGGTGATGAGGAGCAAGTCCTCTATCAAATCCTCCAACGCCTTACACATAAAGAAACACTCTTGTACCACGCATCCGGCGGCATCCGCAACCTTGAGGCAATAAGACCCCGGATCCAGACCGCTAACCTGCGCTGCGTCCGAAATAAAACCGCCCGGCCCTTCCCACAAGTAAGTATAGGGCATTGTGCCGCCCTGTATGCTTGCCGAAGCGGAAAAGTTCTCCGGGTTGACCGCAATGTTAAGCCGCATGCATGCCCGCCGCAGGGTATGTACATTGTCGGCGCCCGCGCCGGACACCGGAGGCGACCAGACACAACTGGGCATGTACTCAGGCACATCGGCGCAGGCAGTCATGTTTGCGCTCGCACTGCGCAAGTCGAACAAGGCATTCCCGTTGAGGTCTTCTCCGCTAAACACAAAGGTTTCTTCAATGCGGCCATTCTGGACGATGCCGGAAAATACAGTGGGAAGATAAGTAAACGACCAGATATTCCCACCGACATTTGACCCGACAGTGTTGAATAGATTTAAAGAGATTACAGAAGGATTCGCCGCCATCGCCTCGCTAAACTCCGCTTCCAGTCGCAGGCCGTATTGCCCTGCTGCGATGTTGTCAAACAGGGGCTGTGTGATGAAGATCGTATTGGGAACAAAAAACAAACATCCTGTAGCAGTTTCAGCCCAGTGAGCCTCGTAAATGAGTTCTTCGCTGCCGGCGCCCGCAGGTACGGCGTACATGCGTAGGTGCTTGATATAAGGCATTTTGTCTTGAGGGGCCACAGGCAGGGTATTGAATGTGCCTGTAGCGGTACAGCCGTTCCCGTCGGTGACGGTGACGGTATATAGCGCGCCGATGACGTTTTGGAGGTCTTCGGCAGTTGAGCCGGTGTTCCATGCAAAGACAAAAGGAGGCGCGCCCTCTTCCACAGTGATGTCCACACTGCCGTCGGCAGCGCTTACGCACGATGACAACTGCACCGCACCGCTGATGGCAGGCAGCGGGTGCAGAGGCACCGTAAAATCACCGATGATGCGGCAGTTCCCGGCATCTGTGACGGTGACCTTGAACAAGCCGCTCGAAGCCGGATCCATATCTTCCAGCGGCCAGCCGTTGCTCCACTGGTAGGTGTAGGGCATCTGCCCGCCGCTCACGCTCATATCAATACTGCCGTCCGATTGCCCCTGGCATACGCCCACGACTTCCGCCGAAATGCTCATGGGCTGCTCTTCGGGTATGCTCGCCTCCGACACGCGGGTGCAGCCGCCGCCCTCGGTTATGGTCACACTGAATACGCCTGCACCCACCCCCGTAAGGTCGCGCCCGGTGCTGCCGTTGCTCCATAAGTAAGTGTAGCCGCTATCGTCGTCGGGGAAAGTGAGTACAATGCGTCCGTTTTCAGAGTCGGGGCAGGCAGGTTCAGGGGTCAATTCCACTTCCGGCACCCCATCACACGCCGGCACCTCCGCCTCCAGCGTCACCGCGCAGCCGTACGCATTGGTCACGGTGACCGAATATTGACCCGGCGTGGGCAGGTCGGCGGGGTTTTGCTCGGTAGAGAGGTAGCCGTCGGGGCCGGCCCAGAGAAAAGTGAACGGGCCGGCGCTGCCTTCGGCGATGAGCGAGATGCTACCCATGCCGCCGGAGGGGCAGATGCAGGGGATTTGGTCGCTGGGAATTTCGATGCGGCCACCTTCCTCCGACTGGGCTGCGGCGCTCCAGGCACACAGCAGGCTACACACTAATACAGAAAGCGCACGCCGCAGGCAGCCGAAGGTTGGAAACAGGGTCTTACTTTGCATAAGCTCAGGTTTTTAGTTGGGTTGATACTTGTTGGTTATCAGTTCGTTTTTACTGTGATTCCTCGCGTTCAAAAATGTGAAGGGTGCCGCCGATGTCGAGTGCATACAATCGGTTGCCCGCCAGTACCGGATCATTGACGCCGAACTGTACTCCCTCTTCCATAGGGAAGGTGTGCCGCCAATCAATTTGAAGCGTTTGGCGATTGAAGGCGATCATCTCCGCATCGGAGCCATCACGCGCTGAATGGTATCTTTCGGCAAAGGCGATGAGGTGCTTGTCTCCAAGTAACGCGGGATTCAAGCCGCCTTGCACGAGATACTGCACAGGGTCGCGCGGCGTGCCGAATTCCGCAGAGAGATCGTGCATTTGGATGGAACCGGAGCGGAGGTCTATTTCCCAGAAATATCTGCTCCAAAGGGCGGCGAGCTTGCCCCCGGCTGCATCCAGCACCATGCGTTCCGGCTTGGGAATGGCCGAAGGCATCCAGCCCGGCTCAAAACCGGGTATATCACGCCACACTTGCAGCAAACGCCCGGTTTCCACATCCAACGCCACAATGGTATATCCTGAGAGCGCTACGAGCAGCATTCCTTCCCATACGCCTATGAATTTGCGCACCTCGCCGGCCCGCTCCGGCCCTTCAGGGCACCACTCGCGATAACGGCCGGGTTCAGTGACGTCGAAGTGCCAGAGAAGGGCGCCGGTGTCTTTGTTGTTACAATAAACTGAATTGTTGGATTGGTTTGTGAATACAAAGCGTTCAAAATGAAGGCAAAAAACAACATTGGCTATTTTTTCCAACTTATTGGAAATTAATCTGTCGGAAAAGTTGTAAACACAATAGCTTTCTCCGCCATTGGCAGCAATAATTACTTCATTATCAGAGCAACTAGACGAACCGAAAGTTGCCCCTTGATGCACCAACACTGGGGCATTTATATAATCAAACCAGAAGACGTTGGCATCCCAATTGCAAAACAGCGTACCGTTTTCGAGAGTACATACTCCCGTTATTTTATCACCAATTTTTTCTTCCCCAAAAAATAAGGCAACATTAAAAATATCGCCACAATCGGTAAATACAATTTTATCATTGACGGGATGGAAATAGTTTCCAATTCCCGGCATCACCTTTATTTTATTGAAGTTTACCATTATTCAACCTTTATAAATTGGAATAAAACGGAGTTCGAATTATTCACCAATGAATTGAACTGGTTGATTGCAACCGCCGGATCATTGCTAAGCGACAAACTCGTCCTTAGGTTGGAGTTATTGAATACTGTTTGAAAAATACTACTCGAATTCTGTTGAAAAACCGCCTGAAACCTCCCTTTCACCCACGTTTCGGCCTCGGCAATAGTGCTGAAGGGGTTGGTCGTCATAGTACCTGGGCCGTCTAAGTCCTGAACTAATTTGCGGGCATCAAAACTGTATCGGAGTTGGGGCAGATTGTCGGAAACGGTGAAGTAATTTTTCAATTGGTTGATGATTCTGGGGTTTTGCGCAAAAGGCTCCACTGAACCGGGGATACCTTCCTCCATAAATATTTTAGTAAGACTTTTCTGCTCCACGCGTGTACCGTCCGTCAGCCTGATATCAAATATACCCAAAGATCGATCCCCCATGACGTTGGCTCGGTTGATGGCCTGTATATCGGCAAAAATAGCATTTTCTTTGAAGAGCCTGATGGCTTGGGCGGCTTCGTCTATTTGCCAGTTGACCGTGGCGGTTTTTACCGTTTCAATGATTTTGGATGCGTCCTGTATTTCGCAGTGGATTACAAAATGCCGTACGTCGTCGAGATAATCCTCAATGTATTTCAGGTGGACATTGCCCGCATTGACAGCAGGTACACAGGTTCTGCAAGGTGCAGCGGCATTGCGGGCAACAATGTCTTTAAGCGCTTGTAATTTTACAACATCGTCGGCCCCGCCAGGTACAATTCGGCTCAGAAAGTCGGCATCATTACTCAGTTCAGTAGTTTTGGCAATGAGGTCGCCGTCCCACAGGCGTTTGTTGGCGGTGGCGCCGCCGTAGAGGTCGTCTAAGAGCTTCCAACCTTTTGCGATGCCGGGGTCGGAAGCAAACCGTGTGAGAAGCGGAGTATTGGCAGGCAGCTCGGCCAGATGAACAAAAAGGCGCTCCACTTGAACTGTGGAAGCTCCGGCTTCGTCCAACGCTTTCCATGCGTTGAACATAGCCGGCGATTCATCAAATAGTTTCAAGATTGGCTGCCCCGAAGTCTTTAAGTTGATCATCCACTCCGCGCACTTTTGCGCCTGTTGCGGCGAAAAGTTATTCTGAAATGTCCTGATGCCCAGCCATTCGGCCATGTTTACCGGCAGGCCGCCTACCTTGAATAATTCAGCGCCGCCGTCGGCCGTTTTGTTAGCTTTCAGGAACTTATTGAGGGTTCGTACATTGCCCGCCTCGTCAGCAATTTTGAACACATATTTTCCTGCGGTAACCTGCGCGCCCAATAGGGGAACTAGCGCGGCAAAAGAAAAACCCGCATCGGAATAATTCCCTTCCGCCAGATACCATATTCCGCTGATAAAATCAGCCGGTTCACCTAACACAGGTATCATACCCGCTACATCGAGGACAATGTGCCCAACTTCGGAAAACACCTGTAAGAGCGCTGAAAGAAAATCATAAGTGGGCCGATGCGGCGGATCAAACGGCACCCAACCGTTACAAGTAAAGCGGAGATAAGCCAACTCAGGCGTGCCCGTAGGGTAATAAGCATAAAAACGCTCTATGGCTCCGTTGGACGCGTGTACCAAAAAATACCAGCCATTCGGTGCAGGGCTATTCTGTGGATCGGTTTGTACTGCAATCGGGTCCCGGAATGCCTCAAAGCTTATCGGCGGCGGGCAAAGCGAAATTATTTCAGGCTGGTAGGTATCCGGATCTGGTGGAGCAAAAGTACCGGAGGGGCCGTTGTGAAAATCCGCTACCAAAGCTCCCGCAGCTTTTCGGTCTTGGTTAGGCGGGTAAGCCGGTTCGGGGGTAAAGCCTAAGGAATAAGTATAAAAATAAGCACAGCTCACACTTTGATCTACCCTTACTCCCAACCGCACTGTTTGTGGCCCACTAATGGCTGCGCCCGGATACTCATAGAATTTGGTGGTAAGTAAATTTTTGTACCCTCCAAAATAATCGGCCGATGCGTTGGAGGCCGGAAGGCGAACCATCCCCCTGTAATGCCCGACAAGGTCGTTGTCGGTAAAGATTGTAAACCGGGAGAGCGCTTGTGGGTCTATTAAGTCTCTGAACTGCGCCTTGATGCCAAAAGAGATAACTGAACCTGCGACTATACGCACGGGCGCACCGGCCGAGGACAAACAAATAAAATCTGTTTGTGTAGTGCAATCTGCAATAGAAGAAATGTAGGGAATATCCAGGTTAATCCCTTTTTCTATAGAGGTGGCTGCAAGGATATCGAAGGTGTTGTTCACAATTACTCTATCCGTCGAAGGAAAAGCAGCGTCAGGATGTAGGGGCCGGTCTTTCACATAGTCCAACGCTTGCCTTGCCTCCGGCACTATCAGGGGATCGCCTGTGGTCCAGAAATGTTCGGAGAGCGGGGAGCGTGCAGATATAAACAGAGTACTTTCTCCACCACCCGGCGGTGCTTTCCATATATGTGCCCAGTAGCCGAACGCTACATCTGCAAAGGTCGCTTCCACCGTTTCCGTACTCAGTTCTGTGATACCGCAATCGGAAAGGATCAGGTTGAGGCAAAAATTATCGTTGTGGGTGACGATCCCTTTTTTTGTGCCCGTGAATTCTGCCAATAGTGGATTGCTGTCATCAAGGAAGCTCAGGAGAGGAGTCGCGATATTTAGTTCGTCATCTCCCAAAGAAATAAGTACCTGAGCTTCATCCTGAACCAAGCAGGGATTCAATAATTTCAGACGAGCCTCTTCCGAATCAACAGTAAAACCCGGAGCGTTTCCAATGATGGTTATCGGTATATCCAGAAATCCCTTAGAGACAAAAAACTCGCGAATGGCTTCGGCGCAGGCATCTTCGTCCGTACCTTCTGCTACTGTGATACCCGCCGTTCCTTGGCAGTTGTATATGTCTGTGACCCGAAAAGTATATTCTCCGCCAATGGAAACAGTCAGTACATTCATATCGCCATTCGGAACGGATCCAACCCCCTCAAGCTCCCATAAATAATCACCGGGGCCGGTTGAGGCCGTAAGAGTCACCGGTACCCCGTTTACAATAATAGGAGGAGATGGATCTGCGCTGATCTCTACTTCGGGTAGTGGCCGTACCCGCACCAACACCCCATCCGTTGCCACCACATTTCCCTGATTATCCGTAACATACAAAGTATAGGTGGTAGTCTGTTGCGGAGAGGCCGTGGGCTGCGGCAGCGAGGGATCATCCAAGCCCTCTTCGGGCGCCCATTTGTAGCAATAGAAAGAGCCGGCGGGCGGCTGCACCTCATCCGGGCAGCCTATCACCACGCTCTCCCCCCGGCAAATCTCCACATCCGGCCCCGCCCAGGGACAGTCCGTCGGCGTTTCCGGTTCGCCCGTCACAGTGAGGGCGAGGGAAGCCGGCGTACCGATGGCAGCCGCGTTGCCTCCTGTGGGAGTTTGAAGAACCAGCGTATAGAGGCCCTCGCCCGGCGCAGTGCTCGTGGGCAGGGTAAAGCACTTTTGCGTGTCTCCTGTCTGGAACTCCAGCGTTTGCGTGCTGAAACCCGACAGGTGCGGCGCGGCATTGCCCTGCAAGGCTACCTGCACCGAGGCCGGCGCACAGGCGCAGGGGTCGGCTATATTGACGCATACCTGTACGTCTTCGCCTGCGTCGGCGCTCAGGCTGCCGGCGGCGAAGGAGAAGGTGGTCACGGGAGGGTTACCGGGTGCTGAAAACTCAATGACGCTGAGGTTGCTGAACACTCCGGTGGCCACGGCGGCGTTGCTGCTCTCCACAAATATGCCGAGATAGGCACAATCGGGCAGGGAAAGGGTGTAACTGCCTAAAGGCGTCCAATTGGAACCATTGGCAGACCAATACAAGGCAATAGCGTTACCGTCGCGCTCCAATCTCAGCCAGTTATACCCCTGCGCCATGGCATTTTGCTGTGTCTGGGCAGCATCGGGGGCATTGCGCGCATAGCGTGTCAGGAAACTCACTGAAAGGGTTTTAAGCCCTGCCTTTACGGCGCCGGGCATATTATCGGCGCGGATTTCGAGTCCGGCGCGTCCACCACTGATGCTTTCCACTTTTACCGTCAGCGTTCCGTTGCCGCAGAGTTCTCGCTGTACCATGTACTGCCTGTCGGCGTTGCCGTTCGGAGGAGATCCGGCGGAAGTAATGGTGATGGTGCCCGGATTGCAGGCTTCGTAGTTCGTCGAGCCGGAGAGCGGCACGCCGATGGCCGCATCGCTCCATTCGGTACAGGTACCCTGAGCGTATAAGGCCGGCGGCATACAAGATGCCACCGCAATGGATACAGCAAAAAAAGTGCGGGCGAGACTTCGTACAAGCGTAGTAAAACCGGGGGAGGTTGAACGCTTATTAGAAATTACTTCAAAATTTACATTACCCCTTTCGGGGGGGGGCAAAATTTTATTTCGCATGATAATAAGGTTTGGTGAATGATTTTCGACGGCAAACATAAAATCAAAATATCAATATAGTGTCTTATGTCGCATATATTTTTTTTGGGGGATATGTAATAGAGGAAGGCTTAACGCAAAAAACGAGCCGGCGCTGCAATCGCCCCCCACTCAAAAAATCCCTATCTTCGCAGCATGAAGCGTTTTTTCAACACAACCGGCCTGTGCAATCCGGAAAAGCACTACATGGTTGATCCTTACCGGGGGCTGCACGATGACATCATGCGCCTAATTGAGGCAGAGCAGTATTTCGTAGTACATGCCCCGCGCCAAACAGGAAAAACGACTTTCCTACACCAGTTGGCCCACCGACTCAACCGGGAGGGAACCTATGTATCCACCGTTTGCTCATTAGAATCGGCGGGCTATCCCAGCATACCGGTGGAGGACGCCAATGAGGTTTTTATCCGATCGTTGTACCAAAATGCGGCTGTATTTCTGGAAGGAGCCGCCATGCCGCCAGACCCCTACGGATATCCGCGTAGTGCGCAATTGTTCAAACAATACCTCAGCGACTGGAGCAGAGCGCTCGACAAACCGCTCGTGGTGTTGATTGACGAAGTGGATGCCCTCTACGACGATGTGCTCATTTCCACCCTGCGCCAACTGCGCGACGGGTTTCAGGCACGGCCCAAAAACTTTCCGCAGTCCATCGCATTAGTAGGCTTGCGCGACATTCGCGAGTACCGCATCCGCGCACGCGCCGACAACCCCTCCATCGGCGCCGGCTCGCCTTTCAATGTGAAGGCAGAATCGTTTTTCCTGCCGTTTTTCTCGCCCAAAGAAGTGCGTGAACTGCTCAATCAGCACACGCAGGATACCGGTCAGGTGTTCTCCGATGAAGTTTTTGAACGGCTCTTCCATTTCAGCGGTGGCCAACCCTGGCTCACCAATGCCCTCGCCAATGAAATCGTGGCCAAAATGCTCAAAAACGACTACTCCCAAACCATCACCCCGGAGATGGTTGAAACAGCCAAAGAGCGCCTCATCGAACAGCGGCAAACCCACTTGGATAGCTTAGCCGACAAGGTCCGGGAAGACCGCGTGCGCCCGGTCATCATGAGCATCATCAATGGCGAAAGCCCCAATTTTGACGGCTTTGACGATGCCATGCGCTACTGCCGCGACCTCGGCATCATTGCACAGGACAATCCCATCCGCTTTTCCAACCCCATCTACAGGGAGATCGTCACCCGCATTCTCAACTCGGCATTTCAGGCGGGTTTCAATCAGGACATCGCGCAGACCTCCTGGTATCTCCGTGCCGACGGCAGCTTAGATATGGACAAACTCCTCCGCGCTTTTGTGGACTTTTACCGCTGGAATTCGGAGTCCTGGTTAGAGCGTTTTGAGTACAAAGAGGCCGGGCATCAACTGCTGCTCATGGCATTCCTACAGCGCATCGTCAACGGTGGCGGCAGAATAGAACGCGAAATGGCGCTCGGCAACGGTCGCACCGATCTGGCGGTGTTCTGGAAAGAGCAGGTCATCCCCATTGAGTTAAAACTCCAGCACAATGCCCGTACCCTGCCCGAAGGCATCCAACAGCTCTCCCGGTACATGGACCGACTCGGTCAAAAAGCAGGTTATCTGGTTATTTTTGAAAAAAAGACCTCCGAAGAACTCCCCTGGGAAGAGCGCCTGCGCTGGGAGCACATCACCCATGAAGGCCGGGAAATTACGCTGGTGGTGATGTGATGATTCAGACCGCCCCGCGGAAATACGCGCGCACTTCCTCCCAGTTATTCACCCGGATGAAATCCGTTTCAAATGCATTGTGAGAGGCTGTAAAGAGCAGGGGCGTACCCTGAAAATGGCGCAGGTTTTTCACATGATCGTCTATCATATAGTCGCCGCGGAGCGCGCGCTTGTCGCCGCAGAAGACGAAGTTGCGCCAGGAGATGAACGGAAAGTGTTCCTGAAGCCAGTCGTATTTTTCTTGCAGGGAGTAGCGAAATTCCATCGCGGCGGAGTTGATAAAAATCTCATAGCGCTCGCTCAGTTCCTGCACCACTTCCCGGCTGCCCGGCATCAGGGGCAGGTCGGCAAAGAAGCCTTTGTCGTGCAGGCGTTCGCGGATCCAGTCGGCATTGGGCAGGTCGTATATTTTTTTGCCCCAGTACTCTTCGCGTTCGGGGCGGCGGCCAAATTCGCGTTCAAAGAGGTCTAAAAATTTGGGATACACATCGGCGAGCACCTCGTCCATGTCAATCAGAATGCGTTTCATCGGCATTATTTTCCTTTGCCCTGCATCAACACGAGCAGGGTGTAAAACAGAATTTTGAAATCGAGGGCCAGCGACATGTTTTCGATGTACAGGATGTCGAATTTCATGCGCTGTAACATTTGCTCCACATTGGAGGCATAGCCGTATTTCACCATGCCCCAGGAGGTGATGCCGGGCCGCACTTTGAGCAGGTGCTTGTAGTGCGGTGCGCGGGAGAGGATGAGATCAATGTAAAACTGCCGCTCCGGACGCGGCCCCACCAGCGACATATCGCCCCGGAGTACGTTCCAGAACTGCGGCAACTCGTCCAATCGCCATTTGCGCATCACAGCGCCCCAGGGCGTGCAGCGGGGGTCGCCGTCGTGCGACAGGCGCGGGCCTTCCGCTTCGGCATCGAGCGACATGGAGCGGAATTTGTAAATATAAAAAGGCTTTCCGTTCAGCCCGATCCGCTCCTGCCGAAAGAATATCGGACCGGGAGAAGACAGGCGCACCCGTGCGGCGATGTAGGCATACAATGGCGAAAGCAGCAGCAGCAGCACTCCCGAAACGACAATGTCTATGAGACGTTTAATGAGCCGCTGCCAGCGCGGCATCAGCCCCCGGCGTATTTCGATAAGCACTGCGCCATATACATGGTTCATTTTCACCGTGCCCAGCAGGATGTCGTACATGTCGGGGATGATCTTCACCAGCACCCGGTCGTCGTAGTCAAACAGCAGGTTCAGGATTTCACTGAGCCGGTTGTGTTCCGAGGTTTCAATGGCAATGATGACCTCCTCCACATTTTGCTCCGGTATGAGCCGGGTGAGGTCTTCGATTCGGCCCAGACGAGGCATCCGGGCAGCGAGTTGGTTTTTGCTTTTTCCATTGGTATCAATGAAACCGACGAATTTGTAACCCAAACCCTTTTTCTGCCCGGCAATATCTTCATAGAGGTCTAAGGCGTTTTGGTTGCCGCCCACGATGAGGGTATTGTAGGTAATGACGCCCGACTTGAGTTTGCGGCTGGCGCGGGTGAGCAAAATCATGCGCACGGTGCCTGTAAAGAAAAAATGTAACAGGAAGAGGGTGACAAAAGAGTTGTAATAGGTGGTGTAGTTGGTGACGAAGTCGTCTAAGATGAGGGTAAAAAAGAGGAACAGTACGCCGAAAAAGCTCAAAAACAGGGTGCGCGTGAGGGTGGCCATGCGCGAAAGCCGGTATATATCGCTGTACTGATCGAAGATACCGTAGAACAATACCCAGCCCACGGGGATGATGAAGATGCCGTACACGAAGTTGGGGTCGTCCATCGTGGAGTACTGAATGGCGCCGCCTTCGATATATTTTCTATACAAAAAAAAGCAAGCCCACGACAGCATAGCGGTGGCAAAGTCGGCTACCTGATAAAGTAAGGTATGCCGGCGACGGAGGCGGGTCATTGCTTGTTGTTGTCCCATTCAGACCGATAGTTGCTGTGCGAATTGCGGCTCAAAAATGCACCAATTTCACATTGTCGAGCCACACTTTCGCGGTCTTTCTCACCGGCGTCCCATTTTCTATGGGAATAGCCGCCTGAATTACAATCTGGTATTCGTCAAATCTGCTTTCAAAAATCACCTGGCTGAGGTTGAAATAAATTTTATTCCAATCCTCTCTGGCAAAGAACCCGGTTTCATAAACCGTGAATCCGGTAGCCGGACCGCCGCTCACATAGCCCACTAAGCCCACGAGCATGGCCACCTCCGATTTGTAGTTCATTTCCAGATACACGAAGGGCGAATTGCTGTTGAGGTTGCTGAACCGAGGCCAGGCGGCAATTTCCACTAAGTTGTTGGCCGAATCGAGGCTGATCAGCCCGGAAGCCTGCCCTTCAAACGGCGATTCCGTGCTGCGCTGCATGGCCAGTTCAGGAGCGCCTACGCGCAATTCCCGGAAGATGTGTTCGGGGCCTTCAAAATCTTCTATAAAGGCAAAACGCGTCTCCGGCAGGTAGCTCGTCACGGGACTAAAGGTGGTGGTTCCGTTGGGTTGAAAGTCCACCTGTACGGACACGGGCGCGTAAAACGGGTAAATTTCCGGCAATGCCCCTACGCCGTTGTCTTTGATACCGGCTTGTAAAACAACAGTTTGCAAGCCTTCTGCAATCACCGGTATGGTGGCCGGCAGGCTGTAAACGCCGATGAAATCGGTACCCGAAGAGGCCCACACTTCTGTGATTCTGGCAGAATTGCTCCCCTGCGTAAACGGATTGGTGGTAATCTGAAACGGCTGTACCACGATATAACCGGGTATCGGCTCATCGGGGTTGATCAGGTCGCAATTCCACAGCGTCAAGGATAGTACCCAAGCCGAGAGGATATAAAAGGTTGCTTTCATCTACAAGTATGTTTGCTGATCCGAGCCGACGGCCCGGATTCATTTTTTTTGATAAATGCCCGCCGCTGTTTGTCTGCGCGCGATGTCCTCTATGATCTGGTAAGCCAACTTGAGGGCGTCGTATCCGTCTTCTATGCTCACCCGCGGGCGGGTATTTTGGACGATGCTTTGCGCAAAGCTCTCCAATTCCATTTTGATGGAATTGACCGGTTCAATGGGCGGCATGTGTACCTGTATAACTTTGGTACCGGTGGAGGTCGGCAATTCCATCATCGGAATCCCTTCCATGTTCGGGGCATCGTTTTTGTCGTGCAGTTGGATCACCTGCGCCTGCTTTTCCAGAAAGTCGAGGCTGATATAGGCATCCCGCTGGAAGAGGCGCACTTTGCGCATCTGCTTGAGGGAGATGCGACTGGCAGTGAGATTGGCCACGCATCCGTTGGCAAATTCGATCCGCGCATTCGCAATGTCGGGGGTATCGCTCACCACCGCCACGCCGCCGGCGCTTACCGACAGTACCGGCGCCTGTACTAAGCTGAGCACAATATCGAGATCGTGGATCATCAAATCGAGCACCACGGATACATCGGCGCCGCGCGGATTGAAAACCGACAAGCGGTGCGCTTCTATAAACATAGGCTCTACTTTCGTGTCGCCGAGTGCCAGCAGCGCCGGATTGAATCGCTCCACATGGCCTACCTGTACCTTCACGCCGGCTGCGGCGCTGAGGCGGATCAATTCTTCTGCTTCGGCTAAGGTATGGGTGAGCGGTTTTTCAATAAAAATATGCTTGCCCTTCCGAAGCGCTTCGCTCGCCAAAGCAAAGTGGGTGGGCGTAGGCGTCACGATGTCCACCACATCCACCGCATCGAGGAGCGCTTCTATGGAGTCGAAACGCTTGATGCCGTAGGTTTCCTGCGCCTGCCGGGCCGCCTCGTCGTCGGGGTCGTAAAACCCCGCCAACTTATATACCTCATCGGCCAAACCGATACACTTGATGTGAATTTTGCCCAGATAACCCGCTCCGAAAACGCCTATTGACAACATGTGCTTGAATTTGCTCCGTCTATTACGGCGGCAAATGTAAGGCAAAAGCCGGTCTTGGCATAGGGAAGCTGTGACAGTAAGTTGAAGGGAGGAATGGAACAAGCCTTTGATAGCAACGAAGTGAGCTTCGGGCTGACTTGGTCGCCAACCTGACAAAATATTGCATTAAGTCAAAAAGACACAATTTATTAACATGAAAAAATTGGAAACTCCTATTTTTTGTTGCACATTTGCTCCGCAAACATTTTATGAGCCTCACTCCTGACATGCAATAAATCGGCACAGAGGAACAGAACCCGCGCAATAGCTACCGTACCTCACCTCATCACTAAACAAATAACCGGGTATTTTTCATAGCCCGGCAGTTCTGATAGCGCAACAAACAAAATACTAATAATTTTTGCCAAATCAGTGACACAATGGCGCTTATATTTGTTATTACGCCCCATTGTCATAATTATAAGTTATTTTTGTTTTCATTCATCAAAATAAAATCTCCCAATTATGAAAAAGCTCTTTACCCTCACAGGTATTTTATTTTGTGCCGCCGCTTTGAGCGCTCAATGCCCGGCGCCTCAAAGAACAGCCTATCTTCATGGCAATGAAATACGAGCCTCCGTTACTACCGGCGGTGATTTGTTCTGGGATGGCGACGACTATGCGAGTTTTCGAATTTACAATGCGCCAGGCCGGCCGGCAACTATTTATGCGCAGGCGCTGTGGCTCGTCGGCCGGGACCCAGCCGGCAATATGCGGGGCGCCGGACAAGATGTCAGGAGCATTCCGCTAACTCGCTCCGATTACTCCACAGGCCCCTTTGATGTCGGGCAAACTTCTGACCCTGCTTATTGTGAACGATGGGATAGAGTCTGGTCCGTAGCTCGGCATGAAATCGAAGCCCACCTTGCTGATTATGCAGATAATCAACAGATAGACGCGCCCATTGCGACCATCATGGATTGGCCCGGCCGGGGCAACCCGTACTTTGAGGCCCGGTTGGGGTTCTCTCTGCCTGATGCACCGTACGGGCTGGCGCCGTTTTTCGATGCTGACGGCGATGGCGTATATGATCCGCTCGCCGGCGATTATCCCATAGTGGAAAGCATGGCGCAAATACCGGAGCAAATCACCTGGGTAGTTTTCAACGATTTTCATCGGCCGCTACCTGCAACATCCTTCCCTCCGTTGGGCGTAGAAGTGCATCGCACTTCGTGGGTAATGCGTTGTGAAGGTAATTCCCCGTTGAATCGTACGGTTTTTGTAGGCTACAAAATAATCAACAGGGGAATAGAATTTATAGATTCGGTACGGATGGGTCTGAAGTATAACTTTCAACTCGGCTGCGATCACGATGACTATTTAGGTTCTTCACCTGCACACAACGCCTTTTTTGTGTACAACCGTTTTCCTGTAGATCAATTATGTTCGTCAAGTTTTGGCGCCAATCCGCCAGTACAGGCTGTAACCGTACTCAACCGCCCGCTTAATAGTTTCATGGTACTTCTCCAAGGAACGGGCACCTTGTTTTCCCCTGGCGCTATTTATAACGCGACGCACGGCTTCCACCCTAATGGTGTGCCCATCACGGCTGCCGGTACTGGTTACAACACAGCCGGCGACATAACCCGTTTTGCTTTCCCCGGCGACCCCAACGATCTCACGCAGTGGTCTATGCATGCAGTAGGAGGTATAGGTTTGAATTTTCCTCCCAATCAATGCGTAGGCGGCATATCGCTGGGGCGATTGGAGCCGGGAGAATGGACTACGGTAGAAACCGCTTATCTGTACGTCCGCGAACCGGGCCTCAATCATTTGGAAAATGTAACGGCCATGTACCAGCAGTTGGAAGCCCTGCAAGCCGACTATCAAAACGGCTTTGCCGATGAATGCCTGCCGCCGATCATCTGCTCCGATGATTGCGTGTGGCCCGGCGATGCGAATGCCGACGGTATTGCCAACCACGAAGACATGCTGGCCATCGGGCTGGGCCTGAGCCAATCAGGACCGACACGGGAGGGCATCCTGAACTGGTCGCCCTGGTTTGCAGAAAATTGGTCCACCGCAGGCCGGAAGCACGCCGACACCGACGGCAACGGGGCCATCAACACCGGCGATGCCGTTATTACGCGCCAGCACTACGGCTTCACCCGCCCCGACTATGTGGCGCCGCCCGACACCTATCCGCAAGGGCCGGAACTGACCATTACGCCTTTTCAGGCAAACATTAATTTTTCCAACATCACGGCGGGGAAAGTCATTTTCACACGCATTAGCCTGATCAATGTACCTGAACTCAAAGGATTGTCTTTTTCGTTAGAATACGATTCACGCTATTTTGAAGGTATTCTCGGCATCTCTAATTTTGCGGGTTCCACCAACCTTAGACTCATCTATCGTGATCCTATCGCCCACCAGTTGGATTTTGCGTGGTACAGACATGAAGCGGGCGCTCTCATCGGTGCGCAAAACTCGCTTCATCTGTTTAACATCAAAGCGCGCGACAATTTCAGTGAGCCGGTTCCATCCGACACCACTTATATTCGCTTCAAAAACATCATCGGCATCCGGGAAGACGGTTCGCTCATCCCCGTCGGCGGCACAGATTTATTGGCCACCTTCCTCGGCGTAACGGTTGCCGATGAGGAGCAGGCGCCCCTGTCGGCGGTACGGCTGTTTCCCAATCCTACGGACGGGCTATTGCACTTGCAATTCCCCGAGCAGCGGCTCGACCGCATTGCGCTCCTCACAACAACCGGGCAGGTGCTGCGCGTAGCTGAAGGGCCGTTTTTCGATACTCATCAACTCCATCTGGAAGGCTTGCCGGCCGGTATGTACTTTGTGCGATTGGAGCAGGCCGAACAGACGACGGTGCGGAAGGTCGTACTGCGATAGGCGATTTATTTCCACAGATTACCGATAGTACATCAGCACAGCGCCGAAAACGGTGATGAGCACAATAAGCACGGAGGCCATGCGCACCGATAGTCGGATGTAGCGCACGAAGGAAAGTATATCTGTGCGGGACTGCGGATAGCGGGGGAGAATCTCTTTTTCTAATCGGCTGCGATTGAAAAAATGGACTGTGCCGAACTGCACCCCGCTGCGCGTAAGCCGCTGATAGGTGCGCAACACCTTGATACGGAAGTAAAAATTGAGGAAAACCATAGCGGCGAATAACCCCAACAAAGAAAACATCAGAAGAATTTGCATGGCGGTTGTGCTGTACGAAACGTCCTAAAAATGAAAAGTGCTGAAGCCGGGCGGCTTCGCACTTTTCGGAAAAAAACTAAACCCCAGTTATAGATCTTTAGAAAAACTTCTTCTCTTTAGTGAACGATGATTGCTGCTACCTCTTTATCTCCTCCTCCAAAAAACGTTATCAACTCTTGACGATGCGAAAGTATTGTAGTTTTTCAAATCCGCAAAAAAAAAATTGAAAAAAAAATTGAGACTTAACTCATTTGAAGCATTTCACAGGATAGAGGATTCGATACTTGGTGCTACGTTTCTTTCTAATTCGAAAGCAAATTTAATACATAACCTTTGGACATGCAAGCGAACGGCAATATTTTTTTTTGAAAAATTACTCAACTGCCATTTACGCCTTCCATCCATCCTATTCAGCGCCGGGCAGCCGTAACATTCAATTCTTTGGCTCCTGTACCTGAAGATACGCCGCAATCCGATCGTTGAAGCTGCTCATTTGTTCGCCATGCTGACTTTCGTCCAAGCCTGCGGCCTCTTGTTCCTCCGTTACGCGGATGGGCAAAATCCAGTTGGTAAGCCGAAGTAGCAGCCATGCGCCGCCAAACGTAAAAGCTGCCACAATGCCTAAGGCTAGCAGGTGGTGAAGGAAAGTGTCCGTTTGGCCGTAAAACAAGCCTACGCCTGAAGCGAAAATCCCCGTCATCAGCATACCTACGATGCCGCCGATGCCGTGGCAGGGAAACACGTCCAACGTATCGTCCAATCGGGTACGGCTGAACAGCGATACTGCCAGATTGCTCACAATGGCGGCGCTGAAACCGATGAAAAAACTTTGCCCTATGGTAACAAACCCGGCAGCAGGCGTTATGGCGACCAAGCCCACCACTGCGCCGATACAGGCGCCCATTGCTGAAATCTTTTTGCCGCGCACCCCGTCGAAAAACACCCAGGTGAGCATAGCCGATGCCGATGCCATATTGGTAGTGGCAAAAGCAAGGGTGGCCGTCTCATTGGCGCCGAGCGCCGAGCCGCCGTTGAACCCAAACCAACCGAACCACAGCAGTCCGGTACCGAGGATGACGTAAGGAATATTGGCCGGCGCGCTATGCTTTATCACGCCTTTGCGCGGGCCTAAGATGGCCGCCGCCGCAATGGCCGCAAAGCCCGCCGACATGTGTACTACCGTGCCGCCCGCAAAATCGAGTACGCCCATTTGCCGAAGGAATCCTTCCGGGTGCCAGGTCCAATGCGCCAGCGGGCAATAAATGAGCAAGGTGAACAACACGATGAAGATCAAATAGCTGGAAAAGCGCACCCGCTCGGCAAAGCTGCCCGTGATGAGCGCCGGGGTGATGATCGCAAATTTGAGTTGAAAAAAAGCAAACAGCATCAGCGGAATGGTGGGCGCCAGGTCGGGATGCGTATTCAGCCCTACCCCGCGAAACAGCGCAAAAGTGCCCGGATTGCCTACAAAGCCGCCGTAGCTATCGCCGAAGGCCAAGCTGAAACCCACGGCAAACCACAAAAAGCTCACCACGCCCAGAGCGATGAAACTCTGCAACATCGTAGATACTACGTTTTTATAACCGACCATGCCGCCGTAAAAAAAGGAAAGCCCCGGCGTCATCAGCAGCACCAAGCCCGCTGAGACCAACATATAAGCAGTGTCGGCCTGATTGATGGGCGCCGCGCCGGACTCCGGAGTGATGTTGCCCGGCGCAAATATGCCGGCCACAGAAAGTGCCGCAAGAATGATGAATGCCAATAGCCGTCGTGTTTTCATGCCGTTGAGTTTTGCCCTTTTGCACACCCGGAGCGGCAAAAGGAAGTTGAATGAACGCTATGTTGGCTTTACCGGCAGGGAAGAACAGAACGGGATAAAAAAAGCTCTATTCCCGAAACGAGTGGCAAAAATTCAAAAAAGATCAAATCCAACAAAGAGAAGTGTAAAAAAATAGCGATTTTATTGTAAAAAAACCAAAAGACGCCTCCGCTGACTGTTGTAATTATTTTTGCAACATCATTGCATTTCAAAAACATTTTCTATTTTTGCATCGTTGATGCAAAAACTATTATTCACTCACAAAATTGATCGTTTATGAAATTGCGGAATTCACTGTTCATTGCCCTGTTCGGGGCCTTACTGTTAACGGCTGCCGGTTGTGAAAAAGAAGCCTCTAATGAGATTACTATCAACATCATTTCCCCGGTGGCAGATCAGGTGATGGCCAATCCCGGCAGCGTGCTCATTCATATTGAATTTGAAGCTACGGAGGAAAATGAAGCCATTGAAGTTTATATCCACCGGGACGGCAACGTCAATGACGTTGTTTTTGAATGGGACACGCACGAACACGACAAGAAGATCGTGCTCATGGAAACGATTGACTTGTCGTCCTATCCTTCCGGCACCAAGTTTCACCTCGAAGCGGAGGCCTGCAAAGACCACGACTGCAAAAACAGGGTAAGCAAACACATTGAGTTCACTATTCCCTGAACAAGCTATTTAGTTCAAGTAATCGCATTTTCGAGCCGGCAAAGTTGTTTTGCCGGCTTTTTCTTTTGGCGCATATTGCATCTTTCCCGGGGCAATATCGGCGGGTATTGGCATTATACGGGTAAATTTGCGGCGGACCGGCGGAGTAAACCCACCGTCCTTATCGCAATACACACTTGCTCAAGAATTTAGAGGCATGTCAAAAATCATTCATACCGCGTTTGGCTCCGGAGTGCTGCGTTTACTTCCAGCCGTTTTGTTATGTTGTGCGCTCTTGCCCGGCGCCGCTCAATCCATCGCACTGGCAGATTCGCTCTTTCAGGCCGGCCATTTCCGGGAGTCTGTTTCCACCTACGAACAATTCATCGCGCAAAACCCCCGGCGCAGCTACGACCAATCTGTTGCTTGGCTGGGTATCAGCCAAAACTATTTGCGTTTGTCGGACTACGAGCAAGCCCTCGCCGCCAATGACCGCTCCAAAGCCATCCGCGATCAACTGCGCGCTGACGACCTGTCGGAAAATTTTATGCGCTACGGCGCCATATATTTACAACTCGGGCAATTCGAAGAAGCATTGGGAAACCTCCAACAAGCCAAAGCCATGCCCTCGGTCGAGCCTTATCAATTTGCGCTGATGGAAGGGCTGATGGCCGACGCGTACAAGGGCATAAAAAACTACGTCGAAGCAGAGCGGCATTATTTGCTCGCCTTGGAAAGCCTTCTGGCGGAAGATGGAGACAACCACCACCCTACCGTAGTGGCTGCGCAATACAAACTGGGCCGCTTTTATCTGTCTTTGGGCCGCCTGACCGATGCCAAAGACGAGTTTTTGATCGCCCTGCGCGCCGAACAGCAAAGCAGAGAAAACAGCACTCAGGCCGCCCTGCTGCTCAATGCCATCGGCGAAGTGACCTGGGGCCAATCCGGGCACGAAGCTGCCAGAAGTTTTTTCATCCGCGCTTTGATCGCATTGGAATCGGGGAGCGAGCGACCGCGCCGCGAAACGGCCCTCACCCGGCTTCATTTGGGCCGCAGCACATTAGAGGGTTCAGAACTGATAGCCGCAGCGCTTCACATACAAAAGGCGCTGCAAGCCCTGTATCCCGGATTTCAAAATGATGAAATTACGGCCAACCCCGATCCGGAACAGCCGGCCATAGACCGCGTGTTGGCGGCTCAAACACATGCGCTCAAAGCAAGGTACTTTGCCTCGTCGGGTACCAACAAAGCAAAGTTGGACGCGCTGAATCACTATACCACGGCCATAGCCCTGCTGGAAGAGGAAGCCATGCTGAGCGGCAATGGTCGGGCAGCAGAGAAGTTGAATAAAGAAGTGGCATCCATTGCCGCTGAGGCCGTTGCGGCGGCTATGAACACAGGCGATCCTGCCGCCGCCCGGCTCGCTTATGAGTGGGCCGAACGGTCTAAAATGACTCTCCTGCGCACCCGGTTTGCCCTGCCGCCGCTGCCGGAGCACCCCCTCGCAGCCGATGAAAAACGGTTGCGGCTGAACCTGCGGGAGGCCCAACTCGAATTTGTATCCGCCCCGGAAGATGCCGGCAAAGCAAAAAGCCTGATTGAGCAGAGAACCGCTTTTTTCGCTTTTTGCGAACAAGTTCGCGCGCAAGCGCCCCATTATTATGTCACCCGCTTAGCCCGGCAGGAAGCAAGCGTTGCCGCTACACAATCTCTGTTGGATGACAAAACGGCCTTGCTTTCTTACTTCTCCGGCGGCGAACAGCTATACCTCTTTGCCCTCTCCC
This sequence comes from Saprospiraceae bacterium, assembly GCA_019638385.1. GTDB lineage: Bacteria > Bacteroidota > Bacteroidia > Chitinophagales > Saprospiraceae > UBA2329. The sequence goes on from JAHBTW010000005.1 coordinate 91,736, forward strand.
GCACAGATTTCAAAGCGCATACTATTCCCCTCGCCGGTACCGGATTGCAGGAAAACCTGAACCGCTACGCAAGCGCCTTCGAGCAGCAGTATGCCGCCGACTATCTGTCGAACGCCGCTCCTTTATATACGCAGCTCATTGAACCGGTGAAAAGCGCTCTTTCGGGCAAAAACCGCTTGATCGTTATTCCGCACCACGAATCGGCCTTCATCCCGTTTGATGCCTTGCTGACTACCGCATTTAAAGGCGCCCCGAAAAAAGTACAGTACGCCAAATTGCCTTATTTAGCCAAAAAATACGCGGTGCAGTACCACCTCGCTGCGCCGTTTTGGAGTGTTCCGGCGCAAAGCAACGAACCGGAATATGTAGGTTGGACTTCGTCCGCAGGAGGAAGAGCACCCTCGCCCGCACAGTCGTTTTTTCAGTCGGGAAGGAGCGCTCTGTTGTACGCGCCCCCCTCAACGGGCGGGCAACCCTGTAGCCGGTTGCTCCAGGATTTCAAACGCCGGTTTGCAGCGGGCGCGCCTGCCGCAACGGCATTCCGGGCAGCGCAACTGGAACTTATCAAAGACAAAACTGCCGCAACGCCTTTTCACTGGGCCGGCATCTTTTTCATCGGACAATAAAACAACCCAACAATATGCCGTTCGTTTCAGAGCACATTATTGACGAAGCCATTGACCACCTGGAGGTCACGCCCGGCGCGTATGAGCAGGCATTAGCCGATATGGACCGGGAACAACCCGTGCTGCTGGCCTATTTCTTCTCAGAGCATTTTGACCTCTTTACCCACGAAGAACGGGAGTACCTGCAATACCTGGCCTTAGTGATATGGCGCGCCACGCGCGAGGTGTGCGGCCCCCGGCCCCCTGTGGAAGAAGAACAGATCAGCGAAGCAGAGGATCGGAACTGGGAACTGTTGGAAACGGTGAAGTCGCATCGCTTCCGGGATCGGGTCGGGGTGTTTTTTGAAAATACAGAACAGGAAGATCTGCTCGCCTTTGTGGAGGATGCCCTGCTGGACGACGAGGAGGATATGTTGGTGACAAAAGAGGGGCGTGAGGCGTTGTTTGTCGCGCTCAAAGCGGTTGTGGATTTGCTGGCTTAGATCTCGCTCACTGCTCTTTCCAAAAAGCTAACTTCACCGAAATAGCTTTCCCGCCTTCCGGCAGATCAAATGCCGCTTCTTCAAAACCGGGGCTGCTCCATTTCGCCACGGCGCCGTTGGAGAAAGCATACGGTTCGGTGGGTACGCCGAACACATTGGCGTCCAACTTTCCGTTGCCGTTCAGATCGTGAAAAACAGCTATGGCATAGCGGCCCGGCGCCAGGCCGGTCAGTTCTATGTCCATGGCCCCGGTAGCGGTGACCGATACTTCTTTGCCGCCGGACGCCAGTTTCTTTTTGGGAAAAGTAGCCGGGTCCTTATAGAGGCCGATGTGTATGCGACCTTTGGCGGCGGTGATGTTTTCCACCTTCACCCGGAGGGAAGCATTGCGCGGCCCCGGCGAGTCGGACAGGGTGGAAGTTCCAAAAAACAAAGCCGCGAGGGATGAATAAAGGAGTATGCTCATTTTGTGTTGCGTTCGTTTAGCCGGGTTACAAAATCACTTTACTTTGCCACTAAAACACCTGTTGTATGGAACTGTTTCCACTGGAGGGATTTGATGTATGTTTGCAGAAATAAATCGCCACACTGATGCAACGTTCCATCCTATTCGCACTCCTCTTTTTAGTGTTGTCTTCTATCGCCTGCCAGCGCAAAGCACTACCAGTCAATACCATAAAGGCTACCGCGACAACAGCAATATCCGATTCACAATACCTCCTCCTCATCTCTTTGGACGGTTTCCGCTGGGACTATGCGGAGCGCTTTCAGCCGCCGAACTTGATGAAATTCATTGCCGCCGGCGTCCGCGCAGAATCTATGCTTCCCTGTTTTCCCAGCAAAACCTTCACCAATCACTACACCATCGCTACCGGCATGTACCCCAACAACCACGGCCTGGTGGACAACAGCTATTTCGATCGGGAGAAAAACCTTGTATTCGGCATGGGCCGGCGGGAATTAGTGGAAGACGGCTCCTGGTACGGCGGCACGCCGATATGGGTACAGGCCGCGAAGGCCGGCATGACGACGGCGAGCTTCTTCTTCGTCGGTTCCGAGGCCGATGTGCAAGGCGTGCGGCCCAACTATTACTACAATTACGACGGCGCCATTCCCAACGATCAGCGCGTACAACAGGCGCTCGATTGGCTGAAACTACCGCTTGCGGAACGGCCGCGATTCATCACGCTCTACTTCTCCGACATGGACGACGTGGGCCATCGGCACGGCCCCAACGCCGATGACCGGCTCCGGGAAAAACTTCTGGCGCTGGACGCCTCCCTCGGCCGCCTCTTCGACGGCTTGGACGCTACGGGGCTGCCGGTGAACGTCATCATCGTATCCGATCACGGCATGTCGCCCATTTCCATCAGTCAGTTGCTGCCCATTGAGCAGTTGGAAGACAATGAGCGTTATCGCACGGTCAACAACGGCGCGCTGGCGCACCTTTATCTCAACTCCGATACAGATGGAGAGGCCGTCTATCGCGACCTGAAAGCGAAGGAGCAGTACTATCGCGTGTATCGCACTGCCGAAGTTCCTTTTTTTGAAACGCCGCCCACCAACCCGCGCTGGGGCGAATTCATTGCCATACCGGACGAAGGGTATTACTTTGTAAATGTCCGTACAATGGGCAGTCGAAAATCAGCCGGTCAGGCCGAAATCGGCGAGCACGGATTCGACCCGGAGCGCCGCGATATGCACGGCATCTTCTACGCCAAAGGCCCTGCCCTCAAAGCGGGCATGACCGTTCCTTCGTTCAAAAATATTCATGTTTACCCGCTGATGTGCCGGATATTGGGATTGGAAATACCCTCAGCGGTGGATGGGAAAGCGGAGGTGCTGGAAGGGGTTTTGCGACAGTAATAGATCGCCGTATTACCCGTTCATCAAACCACACAATTCTTTCACTTCACGCACGGTACGGCGGGCTTGTTCGCGAATACGGGCGGAAGAATCTTTGATTTGTTCTTTTACCGCTTTTTTGTCGGCGACCAATGCAAGGCGGCGTTCGCGGGCAATTGTGCTGATGGCCACGAGGGCATCGGCAACGGCTTCTTTCAGCGCCACATATTTGAGATTGCCGGCATGATAATCGGCCATGAGGGCATCGTATTCGGCTTGGCGGCCGGCGGCGCGCAGCAGGGAGAAGAGGTTTTCAACACCCGGACTCATCGCATCGGCTTCAGCAAGGCCGGCATCCGTTACCGCCGAAGCGATTTGCTTGCGAATGCGGGATTCCTCCGCAAAAATATCAATGTTGTGTTTCTCGCCGAGGCTGGCGCTCATTTTGCGGGTGGGATCGGCGGTGGACATTACTTTCGGCACCTCCGCCCACAGCGGCTCCGGCAGCACGAAGTACTCCTTGCCCACTTGCGCATTGAAGCGCTGTGCAATGTTGCGCGACAATTCTAAGTGCTGTTCCTGGTCTTTGCCTACCGGCACATAGTCGGCTTTGTAAACCAGAATATCGGCGGCTTGCAGGACGGGGTAGTCGAGCAGGCCGGCGGAAATAAACGCGTCTTCAGAAGATTCCTGATTTTGTTTGCTTTTGTCCTTGAACTGCGTCATGCGACTCAATTGCCCGTAAGAGGTGTAGCAATTGAATATCCAGCACAACTCGGTGTGTTCGGGGATAAGCGATTGAATAAAAAGGTATTCCGGTTTAATCCCGGCGGCGAGGAGGTCAAAAATTACATTCCAGGTTTGTTCGCGCAGCTTTTTGGGGTCGAAAGGCATCGTCATGGCATGGTAGTCCACAACGCCGTAGATACAATCGTACTGTTCCTGCAAACGGACCCAGTTTTGTATGGCGCCGAAATACCGGCCAAAGTGCAGATTGCCCGTGGGCTGTATGGCGGAGAGGACTTGTTTGCGCTTGTTTTCCATGTGTGGAGGCCGTTGTGGGTTGTCTGTTGTGGGTTGTGAGAAACAGATAACCCACAACTCACAACTCACAACAGAATTAAACAGGTATTACGCGAGCACCGCCGTCACCGAGATTTCGATGTTCACAAACCGGGGCAGATTGGCTACTTCCACCAATTCGCGGGCAGGAGCCGTGTCGGAATTAAAATATTCAGCATACACGGCATTGATGCGGCTGAACAAGTGCATGTCTTTTACAAACACACTCACTTTCACCACATGCTCGAAGCTCAAATCGGCCGCATGGAGAATGGCCTTGATATTTTCCATCACCTGCCGGGTTTCCGATTCTATATCGCTGATGACCAACTCCCCGGTAGCCGGGTTGATGGCGATCTGACCGGAAGCGTACAAGGTATTGTTGGCAATGACGGCCTGATTGTACGGCCCGATCGGCGCCGGCGCTTTATCGGTGTGGATGATGCGCTTCATTAGATATCGTCTTCGACCTTAATGAGCATTTTGCCGCGATAAAACGTATTGCCGTCCGTGTCTTGGTAGGTACGGTGGTAGAGGTGCGTTTCGCCGGTTTCTTTGCAAACGGCGGTCTGCGGAATATCTACCGAGTGGTGCGTACGGCGCTTGTTTTTGCGCTGCTTGGAGATTCTACTCTTAGGATGTGCCATTGTATTCTAATTGTCGTTGTTATCGTTGTTAAAATTTTTCAATGCGGCCCAAATCGGGTCCGGTTCGCCCTCGTTTTCTGCGTCCTCCTCTTCCGGTTCAAACTCCCCGACGCTTTCCAATTCCTCCTCCCGGAGGACAAATCGCTCCAACAGCTCCCGGTCGCAACCCTCCGGCGGCGCTACTTCGCAATCCACGGTTTTTACCATCGGAATTGCGAGGATGAGGTACTCATATACATAAGGCGCCAGATCGAACCGCTGCGCATCGGGGTGGATATACACCACATCTTCGTCATCGGTTTCCTCTTCGGTGCTGAACTTGACCACAAAATTGCGCTGGTCTGCAATCGGCAGTTGTATCGGCGCAAGACAGCGGTCGCATTCGGTATTCACCGTGCCTTCAATGTCCATATCGAGTACGAACATGCCGGGCTGTTTGTCAAATCGCAAGCGGATATCCACGTTTCCATCCTCCACCGGCGATGCTTCGAAACATTCGAAGAAACGCCTGTCAATGTGGAAGTTGTAATCATATACTCCTTGCCGCAATCCCTTTACCGGGATGGAAAACTGGATCAGCGCGTCCATGGCTGCTGCGTTTTTTAATCGCCCTCCGACGAGAGCGGGTGCAAAGGTATAGGTTTTGGTTTTAAAATTGCAAAAGTTTTAAAAACAAAGTTTTGAGATACCCTACAAAGGTTTCGCAAACGCGTGTTCCATCTCTAATGCTTTCGGGAACAGGATGTTGTTTTCCAAATGCACATGTTCGTGCAGGTCTTCTTCAAATTCGGCCAGGAGCGACCACAATACGCGCCAGGTATTGCATGCCTCGGCGGGCAGGGCGTAGTCGCCCGTGATTTCCCGGAGGCGGCTCAGTATCTCCCCCGCTACTTCGTGCTCGGCTTCCATCACGTTGACGGGACCGGCAGCCGTGCCGAACGAAGGTACGGGCACAGCGTGGCCGGCCTTGCGCGCTTTCTCCATCACCTTGACGTAAGGGAAAAGAATTTTTTCCTCTTTGAGCATGTGGGCGGTCAATTCATCGCGGAGGGTACTCACCAAAGCAGCTACCTCCAGATTGGGTGGAAATTTCTCCCCGTGTACGCGGGCCACTTTGTCGGCGTATTCTACCAATTGCGGCAAGCGCTCCTGCACATACACATGGTGTTTATTGACGATGTAATCGGCCAGGAAGCTCAGTTCCCAGGCGTCGGGGTTCATGGCCGGGCGTCCTTCGCTGCGTTGGGCTTGTTCGAGCGCCTGTTCCAGCAATACCGGATCAATGCCTTTCTGGAGGCATACCTGCTCGATGGAGCGCTTGCCGCCGCAGCAGAAATCAATGCCGAATTGTTTGAATACGGCAGCCGTGCGATAGTCGGCAGCCACCGTCTCGCCGATGGTTTTTTGATTGGAAATGATCGGTGGGATGGGTACAGACAACGCATGCGTTGTCTGTACAGGATCTGATGTGATGTGATTCATAAGAGATAAATTGATTATAGTAATGATGTGGTTTATCAGGATTAGAGACAACGCATGCGTTGTCTGTACATGCAGCGTGTGCTATTTTGAATTCAAAAATCCTTCCTCAATGCCAGCCGCCGGATGCTCCAGGCAGGTAGGACAACCCACAGCAGCAATGCTGTAAATGCCAGCGCCGTGCCGAGGCCCGTACCGAGGAATTTGCGGAATACCGCTCCGGTGTAGCCCATGAGCGCGGAGATGTCCAATTTTAGCAAAATAAGTATGCGCGACAGGTCTATGGGGTTGAACATGGTGGCGACCATGGAGTAATATTCCAAAGGGTAATCGCGCAGCAGGATGAGCGAGAGCAGGAAAATGCCGTCGTAAATCACCGCGAAAAACAGCCACACGAGTATGGCCAACCCAAAGCCTCGAATGCGATTGTCGTTGCGCAAAGCGATGTAAAACGCCAACCCGCTGAAAATGAACGACAAAAAAACGCCGGTGGTAATGAGGACGAAGAAATTCCAAATCTCCGTGGAGCCGAAAAGGCCGTATAACAAAAAAGGCAGCCCCACGCCCAGCAATAAACTGATGGACAAAGACAAGGCCAGGCCGAGGTACTGCCCCCAGAAAATATCGCTGCGCCGGATGGGCTGTGCCAGCAACAGTTCGGTGAATTCCCGCGAGTTGTAAAAATACATCACCCCAAACATCACGGCGATGAGCGGGCACAAAATGAGCACCACATTCATCAGGCTGATGACTACCTTCGACACATCCCCGCTGAGCCACAGCAACGATAGGGTGAGCAACAGGAAAAATCCGAGGTACAGCAGCCCCCAACGGCTTCGCAGCAGGTCAGAGAGCGTGTATTTCATTATTTTTAGCATAGTTGTTGTGAGTTGTTAGTTGTGTGTTGTGAGTCGCTGGGTTAGGCGGATTCGTTGTCAGTTCAAGTGTAAGCGGGGCGTTTCGGGTTCGCTATGCCCTTCGACTCCACTCAGGGCGGCGCCCTCCGCTCCATGCCCTATGCCCTCTGCTCCATGCTCTCTGCTCTTTGCCCTCCCCCGCTCACCACCCTGCAAAATCCGCGCAATAGCGCGCTCCACATTCTCCTCCCGGTATTCCGTTTTGAGTTGGCGGATGGAGCCGCGGAACCGAATGTTGCCTTCAAGCAGGAAAACCACTTCGTCGGCCATTTCTTCTACAAAACTCATGATGTGCGTAGAGAGCAGAATGGTTTTGCCTTGCTCGCGGGCTTCGCGGAGCAGTTCGCGCAGGTGGATCATCGCCAGCGGATCGAGGCCGGCGGTCGGCTCGTCGAGGATGACTACCGGGCAATCGTACATGAAGGCGAGCACGAGGTTGACCTTCTGTTTGGTGCCGCCGGAGAGGTTGCCGAGGCGCTTATTCAAGTGCGGTTGGAGGTCAAACAACTGTATAAGCCGCTCATCTTCGACATGTCCTCCGCGCAGGTCTTTTATCATAGCAATCAATTCCAGCACGGTAAGATTTTCCGGGAAACGGGCAATCTGGGGCAGGTAGCTGATGCCGTCCCGGTAGGCCCATTGTTTTCTGATGGAACGGCCGTCCAGCAAAATTTCACCTTTATCGGGCAGCACCATGCCGAGTATGCTTTTGATGAGGGTGGTTTTTCCGGAGCCGTTCGGCCCCAGAATAGCGGCAATGCGGCCCTTTTGGTCGAAGGTCAGGTCAATGCCCCGAAGCACTTCGAGTTTGCCGTACGACTTGTGGATATTGCGTAGTTCAATCATGATACAGGCTGCATTAAGGGTCGGTTATCCAATACGTTATCCGGCGTGAGGGCCGGACTGATCTTTTCAGAAAAATTGAGCAGATCAATAAAAAAACTGCGCAGCAGCACAATGGCTTCCGGCGCCTGGGTGAGGATGTAGGAGTACAGTTTTACGGGGCGGTGCGGCACGTCGCCGTTACCGTTGCGGTCGAGGTCATAGCCGTTGTATTCGCTCCAGTAGTTGCCGTCGAAAGAGTTGTTGTTCGCTCTGCCGTTCACCACGAGGTCCAGCGCATTGTTCAGGAAGTTGTTGCGGGTAAAGTGATTGTCTTCGCAGCCGCCGGAAATTTGCAGCGCCCATCCGTTGCTTTTGAAAACATTGTTTTCGTACCGGATGCGGGCAGCGCCTTCGAGCATGATGCCAAGGGTGTTGTCGGTGAAATGATTGCGGAGGATATCGGCATCGGTAATTTCTTTGAGCAACAGCCCGTAAGCGGCACGGCCCCAGTTGTGTTCAAAGAGGTTGTCGGTCATTGTTATTCTTTTGGAAAACATGACGGCCACGCCGGCGCCGTTTTGGTCGAAGATGTTGCAGTAGTAAGCGTCGTCGTTGGAAAACATAAAGTGCAGCCCGTAGCGGACGTTGCCGGTGCTGCGGTTGTCGTGGATGTGACTGTCGCTCACGAATTCAAAATAAATGCCGTCGCGGTGCCCGCTCAGGTGGTTGTTGCGCACCGTGAGGTTGTTGACATACCAGGCGTGAATGGCATTGCCGGCGTTCATTTCGCTTTCGGCCTTGCCGATGATGGTATTTCCCTCCACGATGCCTGCGCCGGCGTATTCCAAATAAATACCGAAAAAGCTATTGAACAGGATGTTGTTGCGAATGATGTAGTCTTTGCGCCGTTGCACACGGATGGCGGCGAGGTCTTTGAGCTGATTGTGACCGGAGTTCTGAATTTTCAGCCCTTCCACCGTCACGCTGTCGGCAGTGATGGTGAGGGCTTCTTCCGTCATTCGGCCGTCGAGCACCGGGTAGCCCTCACCGCGCAGGGTGAGGGGTTTGTCCACCACGATGTTTCCTTCGGCATAGAACCCCGATTTGATGAGCACGATATCTCCGGCGGTAGCCTGCTGTATGGCCTCGGTAATGGTCTTCACTTTGCACCCGGCACACACCTCTATGGTAGCAGCCGCACCCGCAAAGGCCCAACCGAGCAGTAATAATAATATGGATACGCGAAGTGTCATTTTTTGTCAGTTTTTAGCAGAGAGCAGAGAGCATAGTGGGCGATGCTTGTACTCTATGCTCCATGCCGTATGCTCTATGCCCATGCTACCTATCAATCACCCCCTTCATCCCCGCCCAGTCATACACATCGCCGCCCTTTTCTTTTTGTACCGATTCGGCGGCAGCCTTATCGGCAAATCCGGTGAGGAAAGCGCCCATCGGGCTGGGCAGGTTGCGGCTGATAAGATATGCGGCGCTGCGGGCATCGGTCCATTCGCCGGGGCGCAGGTAGTCGTTGACCACAAGCACCGGGTAGTTGGCTTCGCCTTCGAGCGCGAGGTACGGAACCATGCACTCAATGGCGTCAAACATAAACACCTTGCCTTTGGCGCTGACTGCTTCGGCGGCGTGTTGGCGGTCCACAATGGTCATCTTACAGTAGTAGCAGGCATCGGCGCCGTAATCAATGGGCTTGGCCGCAGGCGCGCAAGCGGCTGTTACCAATGCCAAAATGGACAGCAGCAGGAGGTTTTTCATCGTGAAAGTCTTTTTTTGAACCACCAGGCGGCATAAGCCAACAGGATACCCGCCCCGGTGAAATAACCTGCAATGTGCGGGAGCGAAACGGCATCAAAATTCAGGATTTGTTTGTAGCCGATCAGCGGCGGCTGGAAAGAAGCTCCCGGTATTTTGATAGGCGCATCGTCACTGAGACTGTGCCCGTAGTCGTATTCCCACAAATAAAAATCGTACAAGCCGGCAATGGCCAGCAACGTCATCAATACGGCCCAGCCCAGAAACCACCCGCCCTTATTGACAACGGCTGCGATAAGCCCCAGGCCGATCATCACCATAATGATGTATTGAAAATACTTCAATTCGGGGATGGAATCCGGCTCAATGTACTTCATACCCACATAGTGGTTGAGGATGTTGATGTTCTGCAACACGCCGGGTTCCTTACCGCCGATTTTGTTGATGTAAATATGCATCTCCACCCCGGTAGGGTACTGCGGAGCATACAACACTATTTTCCACATCGGCCATACAAAAAGCGCCAAAAGCGATAATGCCGCCAAAAGCATCATCAGACGCGGTAGTTGTTTCATGATTGGTTGTTTTTAAGCATAGTGCATGGGGCATAGGGATAGGCGGTAGGCGGTAGGCGGTGCTTACTGCCTACTGCATACCGCATACCGCCTACCTCCTACCGCCGACTACCTTGCCCTATACCCGTCACTGCACGATATCCTCTCCGAGACTCCACTTGAGCGGTACGTTGGCGCCGGCAGTGGAAACCCTGATGTAACCCTGCATTTCCTGGTGTAGCGCCGAGCAAAAGTCGGTACAGTAGAACGGGTAAACGCCTTCAAATTTAGGTTCCCACAGCAGCGTCTCCGTTTGCCCCGGCATAATGAGCAGCTCTCCATTTTGAGCGCCCATGACGGCAAACCCGTGCGGCACATCCCAGTCCTGCTCTAAGTTGGTGACGTGGAAATACACTTTGTCGCCCACCTTGATGCCTTCTATGTTGTCGGGTGCAAAGTGGCTGCGGATCGTGGTCATATACACGCGCACCACATTGCCGCTGCGTTCCACGCGGGCATCTTTTTCACCCATAGCGCGGTAGGGGTGCTTGTTTTCTTCCAATGGGAAAAACTTCTTCGACCTCGGCACAATCTTGGAAGCGGCAATTCCCTGCGCATAGTGCGGTTCGCCGATGGTGGGGAAGTCGAGCAGCAGCTTCATTTTGTCGCCGGATATATCGTATAGCTGTGCCGAGTGCGTCAGCTCCGGCCCGGTAGGCAGATAGCGGTCTTTGGTAATTTTGTTGAGGGCTACGAGGTATTTGCCGTCGGGCTTTTTCGAGTCGCCTCCGGGTATCATGAGGTGACCCACCGAGTAGAAACAGGGCGCGCGGTCGAGTACTTCCCAGGTGCCCAATTTCCATTTCACCACTTCGGAAGAGATGAAGAAGGTCGTGTAGGCATTGCCTTTGCCGTCAAACTCGGTGTGCAAGGGGCCGAGGCCGGGTTTTTGCACCACGCCGGCCACCGTTTCTTCTGCCTTCAGTATCGGTACCCCTTCGATGGTGGTTTCAAAGGCTTTTTTGTCAATAGCAGCCTTCATTTTGGAAAACGAGTGTACCGTCAGATCGGCAGATAGTTTGCCGCTGCCCACGATGTATTCGCCGGTGGGGTCCACATCCACGCCGTGCGGCGATTTGGGGGTCGGCATGAAATACACCAAGCCGGGGCACTCTTCTGGAATGAGCACTTTCACCTTTTTCTTCATGGTGGAAGTAGCCGTGTGCGTGTACTCGTCATATACGTTGTGCGCGTAGTTGGCAGGCATTTCTTTGTATTTGCCTTGCTTGATGTATTCTTCTGCCTTCTTCCAGTTAATGGCGGCAATGAAGTCTTTATCGTGTTGAGATGCATTCACCTCCAACAGGGTGTGTTTTAATTCCGTATTGTAAGAGGTGAAAAACACCCAGCCGTGCGAGTTCCCTTTCCCGGCATGTGCCAGGTCGTAATTGAACGCCGGCAGCAACACCTGAAAGGCGACGTCCATGAGGCCGGTTTCTTTGTCCACACTGATGAAAGTGAGCATGCCTTTGAAGGTTTCGGCGTAGGTACTAATGGCCACATCCTTTTGCGGATAGGGCACGCCGAAGCGGGTGCCGGCCACGAGATATTCCGTGTTTTCGGTAATAAAAGGAGAAGAGTGATTGCCGCCGGAGTTGGGAATCTCAATGATTTCAACGGTTTCAAACACACTCAGGTCAATACGAGCCACGCGGGGCGTGTTGTTGCCGTTGATAAAGGCCCAGCGGCCATCCGTTTCGCCATTGGTTTGCGACAACTGCGGGTGGTGCGCGTCGTCCCAGGGAATAAACCCGAAGGAAGTTTCCAGCAGGGGCTTGGTTTCTTCATTGAATCCGTAGCCTTTCTCGGCATCAACAGAAAATACCGGAATCACTTTGAGCAATCGCCCCGACGGAATTCCATAAGCGCTCAGTTGGCCGCTGAAACCACCCGATAAGAATGCATAAAACTCGTCGTATTCTCCCGGCTTCACATACACGCGAGATGCCTCGTCGCCCGTCAGTGCGCCGCCCTTTACAGCCGGGCCGCTGCAGCCGGAGAACAAGGCCGGTAGCACCGCCATTACTATTATAGCGGCCAAAATCTTTCGGAACCTGAATTGATCTCTCATGACATTTTGTTATTTGGTTATTGTAATAAAATTAATAAAAGACAAAAAGGTCTTTTGTTTGATTACACAAATGTCCATCGGAAGCCCCCAATACCCAATGACTTTTGTCACCTCCCGGCACGGCAAAAATCACCCCCGACTTAAAGTTTTGTTTTTCAGCAAGTTGATCAAATTCAAACTAAGACAGGATAAAATAAAAAGACCATTTAGTCTTTTATTGTAAAATTGGGTTTATATTTGCGGCGCGTCGTACTTCTAAAATTTTAAATCAACATTCATCAATCATAAATAAAGGTCAGATTGGAGATTGCTGATTTCAGATTGTTGATGTAACAAACAACCGCCATGTTCTCAAAAACTTGCAAATACGGACTTCGCGCAGTGCTTTACTTAGCCACGCATGCGTATGAAAGCAGAAAAATCGGTGTGAAAGAAATCTCGGAAACACTCGGCGTTCCGGGGCCTTTTTTGGCCAAGTTACTCCAACAACTGGCTCGGGAGCACATCGTTTCTTCCACCAAAGGCCCCAACGGCGGCTTCTTTATGAATGCTCAAAACATGGCCTCTAACCTCCGGCAGGTGGTGGAATGTATTGATGGGCCGGACGTATTTTCTTCCTGCATCATGGGGCTGCCCGCCTGCTCGTCGGCCAATCCCTGCCCGCTGCACGAAAAGGCGATCATATACCGGCACAGCCTGCTTGACCTCGTGGAACGGCAGAGCATCCGGGAATTGGCCAATCGCATTGAGGCATCCGGGTTGTCGCTTTAAACAAGTATTTACAAACAAAAAAAACAATATACGCCATGAAATCAATCATCATTTTGCTCACGTTCATTGCAGCCTTCGCGTATGCCTGCGGGGGCGGCTCTTCCTCGTCTGAGACGGCTTCTTCTACCCCGCCCCAAAGCATGATCGCCGACGAACCCACCGGCGATCCGAAAGGCGTAGGTGAAGTAAAAGAAGTCGCTCTTACCACTCCGCTCGATCAGGCCATGATCGCCAAAGGCAAAGGCATTTATGAGCTGAAATGCGCCGCCTGCCACAAACTGACCACACAGCGCGTCGTAGGGCCGGGCTTCAGCGGCGTCACTGAGCGTCGCACACCGGAATGGATTATGAATATGATTCTCAACGTGGAGGTCATGCTCGAAGAAGACCCCGCCGCCCGCAAACTGCTCGAAGAGTGCCTCGTGCGCATGCCCAACCAAAACCTGAACTACGACGATGCCCGCGCCATATTGGAGTACCTCCGCATGAACGATGGGGAATAGAGCATAGGGCATAGAGCATGGAGCATAGAGAAGGCAGCGCTTTTACCCTATGCACTCCGCCCTCTGCCAAACACCGCACACAACCGCCTTCATACCCTATGCCCTATGCTCTCTGCTCTCTGCCAAAAAGCATAAACATGAAAACTTACCACATCCAATGGTTTCGCATCGCGCTGCTGAATTTGGTGTTGGCCACACTGCTCGGCGCCTTGTTGCGCTACGCTTTTGTGGAAGAGCTGGCCTGGATGAAATTTCGCAACGTGCTGCACGCGCATTCGCATGTAGCCATGCTGGGCTGGGGGTATATGGCCCTGTATGCGCTGTTCGTTGCCTTTTTTATAGCAGATGAAAGCCGCCTGAAGTTTTACAACCGGCTGTTTTGGTTGACGCAAATCAGCGTATTGGGCATGTTGTTCAGCTTCCCGGTACAGGGCTACGGGGCTGCATCCATTGCATTTTCTACGCTGCACATCCTGCTCTCATATGTGTGGGTCTGGCGGTTTTGGACGGACACCCAAAGTAATACGCCCGGCTGGTCGCTCCACTTTGCGCGTGCGGCGCTCGTATTCATGGTCATCAGCACCCTCGGCGTGTGGAGTATCGGGCCGGTCATAACGGGCGGCTTCCGCAGCGCTACGTTTTTCCATTTGGCAGTGCAGTTTTTCCTGCATTTTCAGTTCAACGGCTGGTTTATATTCGCAGCACTTGCCCTGGCGTTGCGCTTTTTGGAACAAAAGGGCATTGTGCTGCCGGGCAGGCGCGTCGGACTGTTCTTTTGGTTGCTGAGCATTTCCTGCCTGCTCACCTATGCGTTGGCAGTGGCCTGGTCCAATCCTTTGCCCATCGTGTTTGCGGTCAACGGCGCCGGCGTGGCGATACAATTGGCCGCGCTCATCGCTTTTTTCGTGTTGATCCGGCCGCAGCGCAACGCCATCCTCGCGCTGTTTTCCGGTTGGAGCAAAAGTTTTCTGTTCCTTGCCTTTTTTTCCTTTTCCGGTAAGATATTGGTACAAACGGCGGTCGTCATTCCCTTCATTGCCAGAGCGGCCTACACCATTCGCAACTATGTGATCGGGTTCATCCACCTTATTTTGCTGGGTGCGCTGAGTTGTTTGGTATTCAGTCTGGCCCTCCGAAGCGGCCTGTTCCACAACCGCACAGCACTTGCCCGGTTGGGCTTGGTTTTGTTCGTAGCCGGCCTGTTGGGCAGCGAGGCGCTGCTCTTTCTGCAAGGCACGCTGCTCTGGGGCGCCAAAGGTTTTTTACCTTATTATTATGAAATGCTGTTTGGCGTTAGCGCGCTGGTACCGCTGGGAGCGGCGCTGGCGGCAGCGGGGCAGATGAAGCGACGTTTCACAGCGCCCTCAGGATAAACCGTTGCCCGGCATGTTCCACCCGTTTCAGGGCGCCTTCGGCGAGCAATTGCTCCAACACTTCGGCGTCGGCTTCACTTTTTTGCAAATAATCCAACACCTCGGCTTCGAGCATGGGATGCACCGCCGTGACGGCCAGCAAATTGCGCGCCGCGTCGGCGCTGTGCTGAAACGCCGGCGCCGGATACCCTATCATCAGTTCTACTTTGGGCAGGCGCTCCGCAAACAGGGCGTAAGCCATATTGATTACATTTTCATCCGGCGGCAAAGCCCAGCCTTCCACCGGCGGGCGGGTGGGTACGCCGAGGTATGCCACCGCCGGTTGCAGACGGGCTATATAATCGGCAGTAGCGGCGAGGTCATCCACCTGGTCGTTGAGGCCCTTGCACAACATGGTTTCGGTCGCCAATTCGCCCCGGTACTGCCGCGCAAAAGCAAGCGCGCCGTCTAAGATGAGCGGCAATTGCAGCGACTTGTGCGGGCGGTCAATTTTTCGCCAGGCGAGTTCGGTCACCGCATCGAATTTGAGCGACACCCAATCGGCTAAGGCCAGCTCGGCACGTACATCGGGCCGCCAAATCAAAGAGGCATTGCTGAACACCGCAACCGGCTTGCCGAACGACCGCAGCAGCGCAATGGTTTCGCCGAGGCGGATGTCTAAGGTGGGTTCTCCATCGGGTACAAAACTCAGATAATCAATGTGAATGCTCTGCATTTCCGCTTCGGCGAGCCGGGCGCCGACGGCATCGCGCAATTGCTCCGGTGCAAAAAAAGCGCGCCGCGACAATTCAAGATGATGCGAGCGGCCCACCTGGCAGTAGACGCAATTGTATGAGCAGGCTTTGGGCTGTAAAGTATTGTTGATGCCGAGACTTTGGCCGAGCCGACGGGAGGGAACAGGGCCGAATACGAGATCGCCGGTTTCCATGAGCAGGAAGGATTGATACGGCCTCAAGTTATGAAAAATAATGCTTTTCTTTCGCCGTAAAATCAAGCGTCATGCAACGGATTCCTTCACTATACTTTGCGGCCAGCGAATTGGGCGGCCGGGGCGTATTCACCGCCGCGCCCATCCCGGAAGGCTCGCTTATCGAGATTTGCCCGGTCATCGTACTGCCCGAAGAAGACTTGCCGATTATCCACAGCACCCGGCTGCACGACTACTATTTTTTGTGGGGAGACGATCAGTTGCGCTGCGCCATTGCATTGGGCTTCGGCTCTCTGTACAATCATGCCTTCGATCCAAATGCTATTTACATGCCCGATTTTGAAGAGGGGGTTATCAGCTTTCATAGCCTGCGCGATATTGAAGCCGGCGAGGAAATTACGGTGAACTATAACGGCGACCCGGAGGATGTCAATGCCGTGTGGTTTGATCCGGCGGGGCCTACAACTTAATTTTCTTCACGCGCTCCATGTCGCGTTTGTTGTCCTTTTCTTTAATGGATTCCCGTTTGTCGTGGGTCTTTTTGCCCTGAGCGAGTGCAATTTCCAATTTGGCCAATCCGCGCTCGGTGATGTACAGCCGGTAGGGAATGATGGTGAAACCGCGCTCTTTGACTTTGCGTTCGAGTTTGCGCAGTTCAGAGCGGCGCAACAGGAGTTTTCGGATGCGACGGGTATCGTGGTTGGCGTAGGTGCCGAATTCGTACTCGGCGATGAACATGCTGCGCACATACAAATCGCCATGTTGAAATACGCAGTACGCATCCGACAGGTTGGCGTTGCCTTTGCGAATGGCTTTGATCTCCGTGCCCTGCAATACAATGCCCGCCTCGTATAAGTCGAGGAATTGGTACTCGTATTGCGCCTTGCGGTTTACGATCTCTACGGTTTTTATTTTCTTCTCTGCCATGTTAAGTCTATTGACGCTGCTCGGTAGGCGGTGGGCGGTAGGCAGTAGGCGGCACCGCCTACTGCCTACCGCCCACCGCCCACTGCATACCGCCTACCGGAACCCGCAAGCCGAAGATATACATTTCATTGGACAGGAAAGTTCGTTTGTGTGTTAGAGAAAGCAGAATTTGGTTTTTGGAGGCAGAAAGCCTTACTTTTGTGGCGTAAAAAAACACAGCTATGCCAAAATCGTCTTTGCGTCTCGGATTGTTGCTCAGTTTGATCGGGTTGGCCGTCATCAGCCGCTTGTTGCCGCACCCGCACAATTTCACGCCCGTAGGGGCCATTGCACTGTTCGGCGCAGCGTATTTCCCGCGCAAATGGATGGCCTTGCTCATTCCTTTCGCCGCGATGTGGCTCAGCGATTTGTTTTTAAACAATATCACTTACGCCCGCATGTTTCCCGAATATTACAACGGGTTCCAGTGGTTCGGCTCAGTTTGGGTGTATGGGGCGTTTCTGCTTATCGGCCTGTTGGGCATGGCCACGCTACGCAAGGTGAACGCTCCGCGCGTAATGGGTTCGGCGCTCGGCGCTTCGGTGTTGTTCTTTGCAGTGACCAATTTCGCCGTATGGCTCGGCAGCGCGATGTATCCCAAAACCATCGCTGGACTGATGGCCTGCTATGCCGCCGGTATTCCTTTCTTCGGCAATACGCTGCTGGGCGACCTCGTCTATTGCGGAGTGTTGTTCGGCGTGTTTGAATGGGTGAAACGGCGCTCGCCCGTATTAGCGGAAGTGTAAGGTAGCTGCGAACTACGAGTAACTCGCAGCTCATAGCTCGCGGCTCGAAGCTACCCCCGAATTCACATAGCAATATGTCCGGCGATAAAAAGAAACGACCAATACCGCCTCCTGTGCCCCGGCCTGCGCCCCTGCGGGAAGGATTGGATTTCTACATCGAAAACGGTCTCTACGTCTTCACAGAACACTACCTGCGACAGCGCGGCTATTGCTGCCAAAGCGGTTGCCGGCACTGCCCTTACGGTTTCCGGGATGGGTTAAAGAATATGTCGTGAATGTGGCAACAATCGAATTTCGCACGATCCGTGCAACCCTCCGGTATTTCAATGCTCTTTCTCTAACTTCGCACCATCACAAATAAAATCATCCGACTATGCAAAAAATGTTCCTTCTCCTCATGGCTGTTGCAATGGCCTTCGGCTTCGGCGCCTGCAAACAAGCGCCCAAAGAAACAGCAGCCGCGCCGATGCGCATGCAGAGCGATTACCCCGCTCCGCCCATGGCCGCCGTCAATCCGCAGACTTTCACCGAACACGGTTACACCCGCGTGGACGATTACTACTGGCTCAAAGACAAAACCGATCCGCAAGTGACCGCCTACCTCAATGCCGAAAATGCGTATGCCGATACCGTGCTCGCACACACCAAAGCGCTACAGGAGACGCTCTTTTCCGAAATGAAAGGCCGCATCAAGGAGGACGACACCACCGTGCCTTACCTCGAAAATGGTTATTACTATTACTCCCGCACCGAGACCGGCAAACAATACCGCATCCACTGCCGCAAAAAAGGCGACCTGAATGCGCCGGAAGAAGTCATACTCGATGAAAACAAAGAAGCAGAAGGCCGGGATGCTTTTGTGTTGGGAGGGTACCGCGTTAGTCCCGACAACAATATCATGGCGTATGCGAGCAATTACACCGGTTCATCGGTGGAGCTTACGCTGCGTTTTCGCGACCTGCGCACCGGCCAAAACCTGCCCGACGAGATCGAAAACACCGGCGGCGGCGCCTGGGCCGACGATAATAAAACCATATTCTATACCCGCCGGAACGAGGCGTTGCGTGCCAACCGCGTTTACAAACACCAACTCGGCTCGAAAGCCGCCGACCCGCTCATTTATGAAGAAAAAGATGAGTTGTTCTCCGTGTATGTCAATCGCAGCAAGTCGGGCGCTTATATTTTTATGGGATCGTCGAGCTTTACTTCTTCGGAGTACCGGATGCTGCCGGCCAATCAGCCCAACGGCACGTTCGCTATATTCGTACCCCGCGAAAAGGATGTTGAATACCAATTGGAACACCATCGTAACCAATTCATCCTGCGGGTAAAAGACGTCAACAATAAGAACTACAAGATCATGGCGGCGCCCCTGACGGGATATGCCGACAAAAAGAACTGGAAAGACCTGATCCCGCATGACCCCAAAGTAAAGATTGAAGGCATGGAGGTATTTGACCAGTTTCTCTCTGTGGAGGTGCGCTCTGAAGGCTTGCAGGAGTTGCGGGTGATGAGTCTCAAAGACGGCTCGATGCAGTCGGTAGCTTTCCCGGAACCGGTTTACACCGTGTTTTCGAGCACCAACCGCGAGTACGCCTCCACCCAATTGCGCTACGGATACATGTCGCTCAACCGGCCCAATTCCACCTACGATTACGATATGGTCACCGGCAAAAGTACCCTGCTCAAACAGCAGGAAATCCCCAGCGGCTTCAATCCCGACGATTATGAGGTGAAACGCCTGTGGGCCACTGCTCCCGACGGCGTGAAAGTGCCGATGGCATTGGTACACAAAAAAGGCATGGCTTTAGACGGCAACAACCCCACACTGCTCTACTCCTACGGCTCCTACGGCTACAGCACCGATCCTTATTTCAATGCCAATGTATTCAGCTTGGTGGATCGCGGCTTTGTGTATGCCATTGCCCAAATACGCGGCGGCAGCGAGATGGGCGAGCAATGGTACGAGGACGGCAAACTGATGAAGAAGAAAAATACCTTCACCGACTTCATCGCCTGCGCGGAAGAATTGATCAACCAAAAATACACCTCGCCCCGGCGATTGGCCATCAACGGCGGCAGTGCGGGCGGTCTGCTCATGGGCGCCGTGGTGAACATGCGCCCCGATTTGTTTCAGGCGGTGGTGGCACAAGTGCCTTTTGTGGATGTGATCAATACCATGCTCGACCCTACCTTGCCGCTCACCACACAGGAGTACGAGCAATGGGGCAACCCCAACGAAAAGGAAGCATACGACTACATCCGTTCCTATTCGCCTTACGACAACATCGAAAAAAAGGACTATCCGAACATCCTCGCTACCGGCGGCATCAACGACTCGCAGGTGCTCTTCCACGAGCCGGCCAAGTGGGTGGCTAAGCTCCGCGCTATGAAAACCGACGACAACATCACCCTGCTGCGCATCAACATGCAATCGGGCCACGGCGGCGCTACCGGCCGTTTCGACCGGCTGAAAGAAGTGGCGTTCAATTATGCGTTCATTATGGATCGGCTGGGGGTGAAGGGATAAAGGCAAAATAACGAGGCTGTATCAAAAGTAGATTCGCCGGCAACCAGCAGCCCCATTTAAAAAAACACATAGGGACATAGGCCCATAGAATCTCGCCTATGTTGCTATGCCTCTATGTGTTTCAAAAATAATCCTGTGCATCTGGAGCTAAGTTGTGTTTTGATACAGCCTCGCAAATTCACCGCACCCGCACCCGTCGTCCCGCTGCATTCGCCTGAAAAACCGGGAAGTACATCAGCTCCACTTTGGCGGGGTTGAGCGCGAATACGCCCGAATAGCGCGGCAGCAGTTCCACCTCAAACCGGTGCGTGCCGATGCCGAGTCGCTCGCAGAAGATGGCCGTTTTGTGCCGGAAGTACTCCCGGTGTACCTCGCCCCGGTAGTATTGTTTTTTCGATTCGTAAGAACAACTGCCGGGTATGGGTATCTCTATGAGCACATATTGCGCGGCTTTTGCTGCGGTCACTTCCACGACGAGTCGCTCCGGTTTACCGGCTTGCAAGGTGTCACTACCGCCGGCGAAGAACGATTTCACCTCAAAATGCTCGCCGCTCGCCCGCGCATCTTCGTCCCAATACCGCTGATAAGCCGTGAAATACACGGGGTAATCGCCCGTTTTTTGCACCCGCAGCGTGTCGCCGGGCGGGAGGCGCAGCTCGAATGGAAATTGAGAAACCTCGCGCTGCGCAGCGCCCGAAAGTTGCAGCGCCGGAGGCTGCCAGTCGGCCCCGGTTTTTTTCAAGTCGGCGGTGAGCAAGTCCACGATTTGAGCGGTTTGGTAAGTATTGAGCCATACGCCGGCCCCGCGTTGCTCCAGCAGGTAGTTGCGAATGCGGCGCAGCTCGTCCGGCGCGGCGGTGGTATCACGTTGCAGTATCCGATACGCCGCCGGCGTCAGTTGGAGCGTACCTTGCGAGGGATGCAGTTCTGATTCCGTTGCAGAAAAAAAGACGTTGCCGAATAGGGTTTCCTGCCGGTACGCCATCAGCGAATCGCGTTGCCAGGGCAGGCCGTGCAGTTGTTGCAGGCCGATGAGTCGGAAACGGTCGAGCGGATGCAAGGTGCTGTCTTTTTCGATAAAAGGCAGGTAGGCTTTGTAATCAATTGGGATTTCAAAACTGCTCATGAGTTGCAACACCTCCAATTTGCGGGCATTCGACGTTGTGGATTCCAGTTCCCACACGGCTTCTTCTGCGAACTGCCGGGGCAACGCCTGTACTTTGTAGCCCTTGCTGCGGGCCTGCGCCAGCGTTTCGATGACGTGGTTGCTGATCCAATACACCGAAGCGGAGCGGTTCCACCAACCCCACAGCCCCTGCTCGTTGCGGTTCTTCTCCAAGCGATCAATGAGGCGCGCCACCTGCGCTTTGCGCTCAAACGGTCGCCCTTTGAACGCGGCAATTTGCTCCTCGGCCAGCAGCGCTTTGAGCCGGGAGGCCATTTGTTCGTTGCAGTCGTATTCGTAATGAATGAGCCGGGCAATATCTTCCTGCACCACGTCCAGCACATCGGCGCGGGCGTACAGCAATGTCTCGCCGAGCGAATCGGGCAGCGCTACCACGATAGTCGTATCGCCTTCGAGTACAAAAAACTGCCCGGCAGCGCGTTCCAGTCCTTTCGGGAAAACCGGAACGGAGCGCAGTTCACCATCGAAGTAGCCATCGGGTTTTTCTACCACAAACTTCACAGCAAGGGAATCGGTATGGAGCGGAGCGAGCAGCACCGAATCCGTCGCAGCGTCGGCGATGCGGTGTTCTCGCGGCGCAGCTTCCACTTCATTCACCGCAAAACGGGTAGAGAGGTTGAGGGTGTCGGAAGTGTAATTGAGCGCTTTGCCGATGGCGAAGGCTGTGTCGCCGGCCACGAGAAAGCGCGGCACGCTGAGCCGGGCGGCCACGGGTTTG
Organism: Saprospiraceae bacterium; assembly: GCA_019638385.1. Classification (GTDB taxonomy): domain Bacteria; phylum Bacteroidota; class Bacteroidia; order Chitinophagales; family Saprospiraceae; genus UBA2329. Next base: position 113,792 of record JAHBTW010000005.1, read on the forward strand.
AACGAGCGGATGCGCGCCTCCCCTACCCCGCTTTGCTTTTTGCCCGTCATGGCCGGCACAAAAGCGCGCCACTGCGTGATATCGTCAGGAAAAGCCACGCGGAAAGTAGCCCGGCCTTCGCGGTCGGTGCGCAGGCGCGGTTGCCAAAAGGCATAGTCAGAAAAATTGCTGCGAATGGAACTCGCCTCGCCGGCAGCTTCCAGAAACGCCGCGTCGAACTGCGCGCCTTTAGCACCCGCTTTGGTGGTAATAAGCATAGCGCCGCCCGCCGCTTCCGGCCCGAATACGGCCAACGCCTCCGCGCCGGTGATGTATTCCACGCTGTGAATTTGCCTGATATCCAAACCCGACATATTGCCCTGCACCCGAATGCCGTCCACATAGTAAGATAAACCTTCCGAGCGGCTGCCTCGAATATTTATAAACTCCTCTGCCGATATACCCGCCACGGATCCGGCCAACGCATTGAGATTCCGCGTGGGCAGGTTTTTGATTTGTCCGGCGGTGATGTTGTCCTGTTCGATCAAGGGTACCCGGTAGCCCATTACTACGACTTCAGAAAGTTGCGCGCCCGACCCGGACAATGCGATGTCGTTGCGCCCCGATTGGCCGGGGTTGACGCGCAGCGACTCAAAGCCTGTATACGACACCTCCAGTATGGCCCCCTCCGGCGCAAACAGGCTGTAAAACCCGTCCAGATCGGTGACCGTCCCGATATTCATATTGCTCACCCGTACCGTAGCGCCGATGAGCGGTTCTCCGTTTTCGTCGGTGATGCGCCCCTCGTAGAGACGGCCCGGCCCGGTGTAGGAAAAGGATTTCATGTATCGGTCCTGGTATTCGAGCAGTTCCTGACGGGTTTGTTGTTGGTCAGGAACCGGCGTAAATAGGTTTTTTTCAATCAACTCGTGAAACTGCGTGCTGAAGCTGTCGCGGGGCAGGAGGGGCGGGTGCTGGATGGAAATGAAATTCAGGCCGCCGCTGCGCACCGCGATGGAATCGAACAGCATATACGCCGCATCGGCATAGAGCAGCGCGATGCGGTATTGCCCCGCTTCGAGGTTGTGAAATAAATCAACGTAGCCCGGATACACCCTTACAAATTCCGAGTCATCGACCTTGAACAGCAGCACATTGAGCGGCCAAGCCTCGCCTTGCTCGCGCGTTAGCCGCAAGAGCAACCTCGCCTTGCCCGGCGGGGTGACCGACGGGGTGGAATACCGGGCCGTGTTGCGGCGGCGATCCTCGCTGTACCGCCGGTGTTGCAGCAGCAAATGTTCATGGGTGAGCACGGCGGCGTCGAGTTCCTCCCGCGCGCGTCCGCCCAACGACGAGGGGTACCGCAACCTGGGTTCCACGCTGCGCATTTTGAGCAGGCCGGGCGCCGGGTCGTATTCAAAATACGGCTCGTGTGCAAAATAAGTCCCGACCCCGCCCACGCTGCGCCAGGCCGTTTGATTCGGCATCACCGGGCCGGCCAGCAGACTTTGTGGATAACGCCAGTCTCGCCGGGGAAAGTCGCCGCGATTTGGCATTTCGGGCAGCAGCAGGATGGTTTCCGATTGTTGTTCCAAATAGGGAAACTGATCCTTTGTACTATACCGGTACGGAAAAATATAGCGGTACAAATTGCTCTTTTCGCCGTCGCTGAGCGAAGCAGGCATCACGCGGACGACAATATTCGGCGCTTGTACGGAGTCGTTCAAACTAAAAATTAGCTTTTTGTGCGGCTCGAAATACACGCTGTCCATGCGGATGAGCCGATCGGTGGTGCGCAGTTCGATGCGGTGGTAGCCGGGCGTTACGCGAAAGGAATAGGGCCGGTAGTTTTGCGACCAGCCGAAATACACGGGTTTTTGATCTACATACACCACCTGCATCGGCTGTGGAGCGCCGCGCCGCATCACAAAGGGGGCAAACTGCGTGAGGCTGTCGGGCGCATCGTACGCATAGCGATATACTGCCTCGCCGGGAAAGATGAAGCGGTAATATTCGCTGGTGTCCAAACCGGTTTTGTCGCGCCAGGCATCGAAGTCAAGCAGGGCGGAGAGATTGCCCGGCTGCTCACGCGCCGCGCTGAACGTGTTGATGAGGCGGCGGGATTTTGTCTTTTTTTCAAATGAAGGCAGACTCGGCAGGGCGGGTTTAAACTTTTGAGTGACTGCATAAGCCGTAAGATCGGCATCGGGCACGGGGCGGCCGCGCGCGTCGGTCACGGTCACGGTGAAGTCGGTTTCCATACCGGGATACGCCAACGCGGGATATTCAATGTCCACATTCAACTTATTTCGCTGAAAGCCGATGGCGAAATTTTCGGAGCGCAAGCGTCCGCCCCAGAGGTATTGTAAACTGATGGAGTAAGCCTCCTTTTCGCCGGAAGGCCGGGCGATGCGCAAATCGGCGCCGTAGCCGCGCGCTATCTCGCGGTTGTGCCGGTAGAGGAAGTAGCGGAACGGAATTTGGCGCGGGTTGTCGGCCACGATGAGCAGGGAATCGGCACTGCGATTGGCCAGACATTGCAGCAGCGGCGGCTCGGAGTCGAGCGAGATGCGGGTCTTCCGCAGGCCGTCGTCCAATTGATAAGCAGCGAAGTGCGGATTGATTTTTTCTGCAAAAGGCAAGTCCACCACCCGCTCCGCCACGGCATTGCCCACAGGGTCGTACCCGCTGAGCAGTGCCTGTGCAGGCTGCGACTGTCCATCTGCCCGGTACTCGAAACGGATGGTGTCGCGGTCGAGGGTATGATGAAATTCGCGGCGGGTGTGAAAAAAGTGCAGGGTTTCTTCTTTGGTCACGCGCTCATTATCGGCAGTGAGCATCACGACATGGAGGCGGTACTCCACATCCGCAACGGGGAAGATGGAATCGGGCAAGAGGATGGCCGTTTCGCCGGCAGGGTCCAGCGGCTGTTCGTGGCGCCACAGCGTGTCGGGCAGAAACACCTTATCGGCGTGGTATGTCAACACATTCAGCGGGCGCAGGGTGAGCTCCACGCGGGCATCCAGCAGATTGAGATCGTTCTCGTCGGTTCCCTTCAGGTGGCAGTGGAATTCCTGTCCGCGAAACTGGTTTTTCCCCTCTGTGCGCAAGGCGAGGGCGGTGCTGCGGAGTTCATAATCTTCATACCGAAATTGCCCCTTTCGGTAAACTCTTTCTGGTTCTTTTTGCAAAATGATCTCATAATTCTTATCCAATTGCAAGCCTAAACTATCGTGTAGCGGAAATTCAAAATCGAATGCGCCGGGTTGTTGCGACCCCATGCGGGCGAGCGTGACGGGGTCTTTTCCATCTTTTTTCAACAGAACAGTAGCAGAGTCGCGCAGCGGTTTGCCGCGTTGATCTACGAGGAAGGTTTTGAATTTCACCGTATCGCCGGGCAGGTATTTGGGTTTGTTAAAAACCATATAGCCCTGCCAACGGTCTGCAAACCGTTCCGCGCGGGTTTGCCGGCAGGCGTACTCATCTAAGATACAGGCAATGCTGCGCCCGATGCTTTTGAAAAACTGCCCGGTGCGCCGGGTGGTGTATTTGCGCCTGCCGGAAACCAAGCTGCTCACGGCATCTGCCGGAAGGCGCACTGCAAACCGAACGGGACGCCACACATAGCGCAGCGGACTGTTGTTGAGCAGGCGTTTGACAGCGGGGTTGTTCCAACTGCGGCGCAGGTCGTAGTACGTCACGAGGCCGCTGTGCTCCACGGTGAGCATGCCCTTTTTGTTGGATTTGGGCAGGCGGTAGCTTTGGGTTTTGGCATCAAAAGGGATGCGGCGCTCGTCCACCTTCACGGTCGCGTCGGGCAGGACGCGCCCCAGTGTGTCCTGCACGGCTATGCAGAGGTCGGCGCCGTTGTCGAGCAGCGTCACATCGAAAAACTGCACGCTGAGCAGGTCCATTTTCAGTTCGTTTTTCACGATGCGGGTTTGGAGGTAGTGGCCTGCCGGGAGCCTCCGGTTGAAAGCGCTGCCGGTGGAAAAGGAGTCGGTCAGGGTGTGGAAAAAAGTGGGATCGGCCTGCCAGGTTTCGGCGCGGCAAATGGCGCCGGCCTGTTGGTTGGAGATGCGGTACAAGTAAGTGTAGGCGCTGCTTTGGCGGCTGTTGAGGAGGTCGTTTTGCGCAGTCAGCGCCACGTTGCACAGGCAGCACAGGGCGAGGAGGGAGTTTCTCATGCGTTTTTATTTTCTGAGATGCAAGTTGCAGGGGAATTGCATAATGCGCCGGAATTTTCGGGGCTTTGTCGGGGGAATGGCTGAAATGCGCTGGGCCATCGTTTCGGAATAACGATTTCCATATATTGCAGCTTTTTTACAACAAAAAAGAAATCTTGCTTGCTATTGTGGTAAATTTATTCGTTTTTTGCATAAAACTTACAAAATCTGCCAATGATTCTGGAATTTTCCATTGAAAACTACCGCTCCTTTAAAAAGGAATGTACGCTCTCTTTAGTAGCCGAGGCCTCAAAGAGCAAGAGCGACAATGTCTTTGAGCACCAAATGGCCAACGGAGACAGCGTGCGTTTGCTGAAATCAGCGGTGCTGTACGGCGCCAACGCTTCTGGCAAATCGAACCTGTTGAAGGCTCTTCAAGCGCTTCGCAATATGGCGGGTCATTTAGGAAGGGCAGGTCTACCCATTAGAGTATACGAACCCTTTTTGTTTGATACGGCCTCGCAAAATGCCCCTACTCGTTTTATCTTGTCCTTTGTTGGGCCATCCAATTTTAAATACATATATAGTCTGTTATTCAATGGAACAGAGATCATTGAGGAGTCACTAGACTATTTCCCTAAGAGTCAACGGAAGAATTTATTTACTCGTCCAATAGCCAAAAGTAACGACGGTTTGATACACACTGTAAAAATGGGGCAGGATACGGCGTTAAAAACGCTGAAAGTTCTCAAGAACCAGACGGTCATTTCTAAATTTGGAACAGATTCTCCGGATGAGTTTTTTACTCCTATTTACCTGTATTTCAAGGATGAATTGACGATAATGCGAAACCTTAATTCTAACCGGAGAACGGTAGAGGAAAAAATATATGAGTCTCCGCGCTTACAAAAACGATTAAGCAATTTGATCAAGATCGCTGATACAAAGATAGAAGAGATTATAATCAAAAAAAATGAGGAAAATGGAGAGAATGAAGGAATAGCAGATGTTTTTGAAATTGCTAAAAGGAGGGTATATCAAAGAACTTATGATTCATTGGGGAAACATGTCATGTACAAAAATTACGAAAGAATAGGTGAGGTAGAATTACCGTTTGATCAGGAGTCAAAAGGTACGAACGTACTATTTGTTCTGGGGGCTGAAATACTGGAAAAGCTCGATAGAGGAGGCGTTTTCTTAGTGGATGAAATAGACACCAGCCTACACCCTAAACTCGCCAAGTTCTTGGTCATGCTATTCCAGCATCCTATTTCCAATCCGCATAACGCTCAATTGATTTTTACTACACACGAAACGACTTTCTTAGACAAGGATATTTTCAGAAAAGACCAGATATGGCTCGCGGAAAAAAATGAGCTCGGAGAAAGCGAATTGCTTTCCGTACAGGATTTCGATGGCGTGCGGGAAGACACCTCATTTGAAAAATGGTATCTCGCGGGCAAGTTCGGCGGCATTCCCAATATCCGGGAAATAGAATTTATATTTCAGCATGAGCCGGCGTAAGGCTACCCAGCGATACAGCGTCCTCATCGTATGTGAAGGCGGCCATACAGAACCCAACTATTTTAAAGGAATAAGGGAGGAGGTGATCGCTCAAGGTCTCTGGACGGAAGGAATCGAGATCACCATAAGACCCAAGCCGCCCTTGGATGAAGAAGATACTCCCGCTCCTTCGAGACACAAAAAAGCCAGAGCAAGACGCCAATTGAAAGCCGGGATTGAAACGGTACCTGTACCGGATGTCGAAGAGGAATATAAAGCCTATCCTACACGATTTGTACGGGAAGCTCAAAAGGGGTTGGAAGACGGCGCCTTTGATGAGGCATGGGCTGTATTTGACAAGGATTATCACCCACGCCATGCCGAAGCATTTCAACTTGCTGCGATGCCCGTAAATGGCAAATATGCGCAAATTGCATTTTCCAGTATTTCATTCGAGCATTGGGTATTGCTGCACTTCGAGAAGAATGCCGCAGCGTTTCTCAAGTCGGAATGCAAAAACCCATCAAAGGCCGTGATCCACTGCGGTACCGGCGGCCATTCAGAAGATTGTTACGGGGCGAAATGTGTAGCCGGCTACATGAGGGCTTGTGGCTACCTCCCTGATTATTCCAAACAAGCCAATATTGATTTGTTTTCGGCTTTAAAAATCTCAACACACCAGGCTGTCGAGAATGCTTCCTGGCTAAGAAGCAAGGTATCCGGAGTACCGGTTTTCACACTCAACCCCTACACGGACGTGGACATTCTCGTGGCGCGCCTGCTTAAATTAGAAAACCAATACCTCTGGTTAAAGCCGAATACTTTCTGGGCAAACGAAGATATTCATATCGCATTTGGCGAAATTTCGGACAGCCAAATGCAGATGACCGTGTCTAACAAAAAGGATGTCGCAATAGCCTTCCACAAAGCGATAGAAGTTTTGAGCAATGGAGAAGTTTTGGATCAACAATCTCTAAGGACGGGCATCATAGCCCCTCGTGAATCCTACAGCGTATTAGTGCAGATTCCGCCCGATCATGGCCGCCTGCCCAATTGTGAAGTTCGAATAGTTTTGGATGACGGCTTTGTTTTGGTTGTGGAAATGAGTTGAAGCTCCTGCCAAAACGCTAACCTACACTTTGAGCCCCTGCGAGAATAAATATATCACGCCAAGTCGCCAAGCCGCCAAGACAACCCACACTTTGCGCCTTTGCGAGCATAAAATATATTACGCCAAGCCGCCAGAAAAAACCCACACTTTGCGCCTCCGCGCCTTTGCGAGAAAAAAGTATCCCCTCACCCGACGAAATCGCCATTTCAAAGACGAATCTCCCTGCTTTACAGAACAAATTTTTTCTCAGCGCCCCACGCACGATACCTTTGCTGCGTACCAACAAACCAATGTATATGCACATCATTGAAGCCACCGGGCTGTCATATCGTTTCTCCCGCAACGACCGACCGGTTTTAGACAACATCCAACTCCAGGTAAAGGAGGGCAGTATTTACGGGTTTCTGGGGCCGAACGGAGCCGGTAAAACCACCACGCTGCGACTCATCCTTGGTCTGCTCCGCAAACAGGAGGGCGATATTTCCATCTTCGGAGAAGCGTTCGGGCGGCGGCGGGTGGCGCTGCTGCGCCGCATCGGTACGCTCATCGAAAGCCCTTCGGTGTATGGGCATCTCACGGCCACCGAAAATCTGGCCGTTTGGCAAAAAGTATTTCAGTGCCCCCGCAGCCGCATCGCGGAGGTGCTGAAAATCGTGGGGCTGCAAGACACCGGTTCCAAAAAAGCGCGACAGTTTTCACTCGGCATGAAACAACGCCTCGGCATCGCAGCCGCACTCCTGCACCAACCCGACTTGCTGGTGCTCGACGAACCCACTAACGGGCTTGACCCCGCCGGCATCGTGGAAATGCGCGAATTGCTCAAAAAGCTCAACAAAGAGCAGGGCATTACCATCCTCATTTCCAGCCATCTCCTGCCCGAAATTGAAAAATTGGCCACCGACGTGGGTATCATCCACCGGGGGCAAATGCTGTTTCAGGGCACACTCGAAGCGCTCATGCAACGGCAGCGGCAGGCATCCCGCATTGTGATGGAAACCGGCGACAACCCCGCCGCCCTGCAATTGCTCGCCGGCCTCCACATTCCGGCCCGCATGGAGGACAACGGCATTTCGTTGGCAGCAGCCGAAAAATCCGTTCTGGCCGACATCAACCGGCAACTGGTACTACAGGGCATTGACGTGTGGCGCATCGCTGCCGTAGAAGAAGATTTGGAATCCGTATTTATGAACCTTACCAATACCAATTGATATGACCCTCTCTTTCATCCACAGCTTTCAGAGCGAATGGCTCAAATCGCGGCGCAGCCTCACTTCCTGGCTCGTCATCATCGGCGGATTTTTTATACCCCTCATCTTTTTCATCGGCCGCATCGTGTATCGGGAAAAAACGGCAGCAGAAAGCGCCTCGCCCGAATTTTGGCAAAACCTCGCAGGGCAGTGCTGGCAACTCATGGCTTTGTTTTTACTGCCGATGGGCATCATTTTGGCCACCAGCCTCATCACGCAAATTGAATTCCGAAACAACACCTGGAAGCAGGTACACACTACGCCGCAAAGCTACTCGGTCATTTTTTGGGGCAAACTGGCGGTCATCATGGCCATGCTGGTGCAATTTTTTATCCTGTTCAACATCGGCATTTTTCTGGCGGGCGCATTACCGGCCCTGCTTTTCCCGGCCATAGACTATCCGCAACAACCGTTTCCGTTTCGATTTTTTTGGGACACCGGTCTCCGCTTTTTCATAGCCTCTTTGCCGATTGTGGCCATGCAATATCTCATCAGTTTGCAATTCCGTAATTTCTTTGTGCCGCTCGGCGCAGGCATCGGGTTGCTGCTGGCTTCCCTCACGGTGCTCGAATGGGAATATGGCTACCTCCTGCCTTATTCGTATTCTCCGTACAACTTTTTCATCCTGCGCGGCGCCGATATGAAAGCTCTCGCCGGAACGGACCTCGAATGGTATGCGCTCGGATATTCCGTCCTTTTTATCGCAGTGAGTTTTGTTTTGTACATTGCCAAAAAAGACAAAGGCTAAGGCATGAAAAAATCAGTCATCGTGTTGTTGCACAGCGGGTATTGGTTTTTGTACTTGTGTTTGCTGGTGCTTATTTTGATGTGCCTTAGCGTCGGTACTGAGCTAAAAAACGATGCGCTGTTTTTCAGTTTTCGCTTCGGCGCTATTTTCGTCGGCTTTGCCGTCATACCGGCAGTAGCGGGGTTTTACACCTTTTACAGCATTTTGTTTAACCGCTTTCTGACGCGCAAAAAAATTCCGCTGCTTTTTCTCGCCGGCATCGGGGCGGCTATTTTGTGCGGCCTGCTGGGCATGTTCAACCTCTTTATTTTGGGTTCTTTTAAAATCGGTCCGGGCGTCGGCGCCGACGGTTGGGTGGCGATGCTGAGTATTACGCTTTTTATCGCCGTCATTGCGGTACTCAACGGCGGCATGGGTTTGTTGTTGAGGGGGTTCATTCGCTGGTACGATGAGTTGAAACTCAAAGAAGACCTCGCCCGCAAGAATTTTGAAACCGAACTGGCCTTGGTCAAAGCGCGCCTCGATCCGCATTTTTTGTTCAATACCATCAACAACATTGACGTGCTCATCAGCCGGGACCCCGCCCGCGCCTCGGCGTATCTCCAAAAGCTATCGGACATCATGCGGTACATGCTGTACGAAACCCGCTCGGCACAGATACCGCTGCGCGACGAGTGGACGTACATCGAGAAATTCATTGAGTTGCAAAAAATCAGAACCTCCGTGTCCAATTATGCCGCGTATGAATGCAGCGGCGAGATAGACGAAGTTCGGATTGCGCCTATGATTCTGATTCCTTTTGTGGAAAACGCGTTCAAACACGCCGAGCGGGTGAAGAGCGAAAACGCCATTCGCATTCATCTGCACGCCGAGGCCGGGCAGTTGGTGTTTGAGTGTGAAAACAAGTTCCTGCCCACAGCGGCGCTCCCTGCCGAATACGGCGGCTTGGGAAATGATCTGATCGAAAAGCGCCTGCAACTGCTCTATCCGGACCGGCACCGCCTTGCTGTTCACAAAAACAACCACCTTTACAGCGTACAATTGGTCATTCAAACGGCATGAAAACGAACTGCATCATCGTGGAAGACGAACCGCTCGCACTCGAACGCGCGCGCGGATATGTATTAAAAATACCGGCGCTCCACCTCTCGGCCACTTTCGACAATGCCCTCGAAGCGATGGGGTTCCTTCGTTCTAATCCGGTTGACCTGATGTTTCTCGACATCCACCTCGGCGAGGTGTCGGGCATACAGTTGTTGGAAAATACGCGGCCCGGCTGTCAGGTCATTCTCACTACCGCCTACCATGAGTACGCGCTCAAGGGCTTCGATTTGAAAGTGGCCGATTACCTGCTCAAGCCTTATACCTTCGAGCGATTCCTGCAAGCGGTGGATCGCGCATTACAACTGGCGGCCAAAACCGCGCCCGCGCAAGCCCCTGCTTTTATTTTTGTAAAAACAGAAAACCGCCTCGAAAAAGTCCTGCTCGACGAGGTGCTCTACATTGAAGGCATGGGCGATTACCGTTGCATCCACACGCTCCGCAAGCGCATTATGACGCAACAAACCTTCGGCCAATTTGAGCAGGAAATCCCGCCGGCTGCGCTGTGCAGGGTACATAAGTCGTATATGGTAGCGCCCGGAAAAATTGACTCCATCGAAAAAGATCGCATCTATATGCAGGGCAAAATCATTCCGGTTTCGGAAACGTACAAGCAGGCGTTTTATGCCTTGCTGGCATAGCTTTGTAGGCATACCTCACTCCTACAAGGGCCAAAAAAACATAATCAGCGGTACGCCGATCAACACGATGAGGATTTCCAACGGCAGCCCCATGCGCCAATAGTCGGTAAACTTATAGCCGCCCGGCCCCATTACCAGCGTATTGGATTGATGCCCGATGGGCGTGAGAAATGCACAGGAAGCCCCCACCGCAACCGCTATCAGAAACGGATCGGACGATACGCCGAGTCCCTTGGCTACATTGAGGCTGATGGGCGCCATGAGCACTACGGTAGCGGCATTGTTGATAACATCGGACAAGGTCATCGTCACGATGAGCACTACGGCGAGCATGCCCCACAGCGGCAGCCGGGCGCCGAGATGGAGAATTTGCCCGGCGATCAGCTCTGCGCCGCCGGTGGTTTCCAATGCAGCGCCCACCGGTAACAAGGCCCCCAGCAGCACAATCACCGGCCAGTCAATACTGGTGTAAATTTCCCGCAAAGGGATCATTTTGCTCAATACCATCAACAGCGCGGCGATGGTGAACGCCACCTGTACTTGCACCAGACCCGAAATGATGAGGGCCAGCGCCAGGCCGAAAATGGCGAGTGCGAGAATGACTTTTTTGGGCTGGCCGAGTGTGAACCCTCTGTCGGCTAAGGGCAGGCAACCCATGTCGCTGAGGCGGTCGTATATTTCTACGGAGTCGCCTTGCAGCAACAGCACATCGCCGGCCATAAACTCCACCTTGTCCAAGCGTTTGCGAATGCGTTGATCCTGACGGGAAATGGCCAACAGGTTCACCCCGTAGCGGGTGCGCATTCTCATGCCGGAGGCGGTTCGGCCCAGGATCGGCGAATTGGCCATAATCACGGCCTCTACGCTGGCGATGTTTTCGGCGCCGGCGGCCTTGGCACTCAGGGCTTCTTTGCCCACTAAGGTGGTTTTGCTGATGTCTAAAAAAGTTTTCAGAGTATCGGCGTCGGACTCAATGGAGAGGATATCGTCGGCCTGCAACACCGTAGCGGCGGCGGGCGCGTACAGCAGGCGTTTGTCGCGCACGATGCTCAGTACCTGGATGTCTGTTTTGGTCGCCGTTTTGATCTCGCTCAGTTGTAAGCCGTTGAGTTTTGACTCTTCGGTGATATAGACCTCCGTGATGTAGTCTTCGATGCGAAAACGCTCCTTTTCACCTTTCTCGCTCACCCTTTTGGGAATCAGCCGCCAACCGATAAAGGTAATAAACGCCAATCCCACTATGGCGACGCCGACGCCCACCGGGCTGAAATCGAACATGCCGAAAGGGGCGCCCATCGTCTCGGCCCGGAAAGTGGAAACGATGATATTGGGGGGCGTGCCGATGAGGGTCGTCATGCCGCCGAGCAGAGAGGCAAAGGCAATGGGCATGAGGATGATGGAGGGCGAGTAGCCACTTTTGTTGGCAATGTGTATGGCTACCGGCATCAAAATGGCCAGGGCGCCCACGTTGTTCATAAAAGCGGAAGCAATGCATACGATGCCGGACAGGGTGGCAATTTGCAGCGTCACGTTATTGCCCAGGCGCAGCACCCGGTGTCCGATGGAGTCTATCAGCCCGGAATTTTGCAGCCCTCTGCTGACCACCAGAATCATGGCCACTGTAATGACCGCCGGATGTGCAAAACCGGCAAAAGACTCCGCGGCGGGAACAATCCCGGCGAGCACCAATATCAGCAGACATATTATGGAAGCAATATCGTGGCGCAACTTGCCCCAGGCAAAAAGAACGAGGGCTAAGCCCAATGTAGCGAACACAATGATTTGATCCATAACCTCTTCTTGATTCTTAAAAAAAGCGTTCTGCTAAGATATTAAACTTCTTCTCCTTCTGCCAATTTCTGCTTTTTATACGGGTGGAATTTAAAATTTACACAACATATACTAATTATCGAATTAGTTTTAATTTTGGACGATTAAGAGGTTATTTCACAACTAAATGATGTTTTTATGATTACTCACATTACCCTAACTGTCAGGGCATTGAAACGTCCTGTATTAGTTATCCTGCTCTTTTTGGCCGGGCTGGCAACAGCCCACGCACAGCAGAAAATTACCGGCGTAGTAAAAGACGATACCGGGGCGCCTTTAGCGGGGGTCACCGTTATGGTCAAAGGAACCGCCACCGGAACCGTCACCGATCTTGACGGCGCTTACAGCCTTATGGTGTCGCCCGGCCAGGATTTGGAGTTTTCCATGGTAGGCATGGCGACCCAAACCGTATTGGTGAATCGCCAAACCGTCGTCAATATGACGATGGGCGAAACGGCCTACAATCTCGGCGAGGCGGTCGTTACGGCGCTCGGCATCAAAGAGGACCGGCGCAAACTCAGCTACTCCCACCAGTCGGTGAAAGGCGAGGAACTGGCGAGTACCCAGCGCGACAACGCCTTCCTCTCTCTCCAGGGCCGTATTGCGGGGCTTAACCTGACGCCTACCAGCGGCCTCGCCGGCGGCTCCGTGAGCCTCAACCTGCGGGGTGTAAACTCCATTGGCAGCTCCAACCAGCCGCTCATTGTGCTCGACGGTTTGCCCATCAACAGCGCCACCTTCAACCAGCACAACCTGCACTCCGATGCCGTGGGCATCAACGGCAACGTAAACAACAACCGCGATGACACCGGCAGCCGCTTGGCCGAGTTGAATCCCAACGATATAGAAAGCGTAACGGTGCTCAAAGGCCCGGAAGCGGCTGCACTATACGGCAACGAAGGCGCCAACGGGGTCATCGTCATCACCACCCGGAGGGGCCAGGCCGGCACGGGCCGCGTGACCTACAAAACGCGCTACGCCGTATCGGAACTGTACCTCTTCCCGGAAGTGCAGCAAGTGTATGGCCGCGGGCAGGACGGTATGGACAACCCCAACGCTTCCAGCTTTTTTGGGCCGAAATATCCGGAAAACACCACCTTTTACGACAATATCGGCGACTTCTTCCAGCGCGGCACCAATGCCCGCCACGATCTGTCTTTTGAAGGCGGATCAGACAAAATTACTTATCGCTTGTCCACCGCTTTGGTAAAAACGGAAGGTGTTATTCCCACCAACCAATACGATCAGATCAATGCGGCACTCAGCTCGGAAGCCAAGTTGCTGCCCTGGCTCAAGGCGTTTACGCGTTTTAGTTTTACCAAAAATACCAACATCCTGCCTCCGGGCGGATCGCAGGGCTACCTCACCGGCGTACTGCGCTACCCCTCCGACCAACTCATGAGCGAGTATCTAACTAAGGAAGGTACCCGACGCCTCACACGCAGCAGCTTGACGCCCGTGACGGATAATGCCAACCCGTTCTTTGATGTGTATAAAAATGCGCGCAAGGAGCAAACCGATCGCACCATCGGCAACATCACCTTAGATGCTACCATCAAGCCCTGGTGGACCGTGACCGGCCGCTTCGGCGCCGACATTTACGCCACCAATGCCAACCGCTTCTTCCACCCGGAATCCAACATCGGGTTTACCCTCTCCGGCTGGATGGAAAACTACACCGACATTGGCCGGTTCCTCACCACCACCTTATTTACTACCCTGCAAAAAACGCAGGGCAACCTGAGGTACTCACTGATAGTGGGTACTGCCATCAACGACCGGGAAAATGAAACCAACTCGATCTACGGCGAGCGGTTCTTCCTGCCCGATTTCAACAGCATCAACAACACCAACCCCGCCACCATGCGCAACAAAACAATCCTGACCCGCAGCCGGTTGGTGGGGGCGTTCGCCAAAGCGGAGATCAATTATCAAAACTGGCTTATCTTCAACATCACGGGGCGCAACGACTGGTCCTCTACCCTACCGGTAGCCAACCGCTCCTATTTCTATCCTTCCGCCGGTTTGACTTTTGTGTTCTCCGACCTGCCCGGACTACAGGATAAACTCGGATTCTTAGACTTCGGCAAGCTGCGCGCTTCTTACGCACAGGTGGGCAACCCTGCGCCGCCCTACCGCATCCGCGCCCGCCTCGTGCCGCAAACCACTACCGGCGGCGGTTTTGCATTCGACTTCTTCGGCGACAACCCGGCCCTCAAGCCTGAAAAGGTGGAGAGCTTCGAAGTGGGTACCGACCTCGGCTTCTTCAAAGGCCGCCTCTCTTTGGACCTGGCGTGGTTCTCCAAAACCATCCGCGATCAGATTGTGGTGCAGCGCCTCAGCTACGGTACAGGCTTCATCTTCGGCCTGCTCAACGGCGGCGAACTCAACACCAAAGGATTCGAAATACAACTCGGCGTTACGCCTGTAAAAGCTGAAAACTTCACCTGGCGCCTCAATGCCAACTTCACGCACTACGACACCAAGGTGATCAGCCTTCCGGCCAACGTGAACGAATATTATGATTCCGATACCTGGGCCTACGGCAACGCACGCGCCAGTGCTTTCTCGCCTGCCGACGTGCTCGCTTCCCGCTTCATCCTGCCGGGCAACCGCTACTTTCCCGGCTTGAACGATCGCGGCGCCGGTTCGGCCACGGCCATCGGCGGATTCAGCTACCTGCGCAACAGCCAGGGCCAGATACTCATCAACCCGGCTACCGGCTTCCCCATTGCCAATGCCAACTTCCTGCCCATCGGCGATCGCAACCCCGACTTCACCGTGGGGCTGGTCAATGATTTCCGCATCCTCAAAAATCTCAGCGTATCTTTCCTACTCGACATCCGCAAAGGCGGCGACATCTTCAACGGCAACGAGTATTATCTCACCCAAAACGGCCTGAGTACGCGCTCTATCAACCGCGACGAGCCTTTCATCTTCGCAGAAGGCAACAGCGTACTGCGCGACGGCAATGAGGAAACTGCCAACCCGACGCCCAATGACCGGATGATCACGCCCGGCAACAATCAGTTGTTTTACACTTCCATCCTGCAACCGGAGGAATTTGTAGAGCGCGACATCAACTGGCTGCGCCTGCGCGATGTAACCATCGGCTACAATCTCCGCACCAATTGGATCGGACCGAATAACGTCATCAAAGAATTGAGTGTGTTTGTGAACGGTACCGATTTGTTTCTCATTACCAACTATACCGGCGCCGACCCTTATGTGAGTACCACCAACCCCGCAACGGGCGGAGCAGGGGGCTTCGGTATGGATTTTGGCAAAATTTCTCTGCCGCGTACTTTCTCTGTGGGATTGTCGGCTTCTTTCTAACTTTTTTCAAAAATCGAAAATATTATGAAACGTAAATTCTTCATACCGGCGCTCGTTGCCATTATGTTGGTTTTCTCCAACAGTTGCAACGACTACTTGGACATCAACTTCGACCCCAGCAACCCGCAGGTGGCCGAAGGCTTCGCGCTCCTGCCTCCCATGCTCGCCAACATGGTGCGCGGTGAAACCTTTGATACCCGCTATGTGGGACAGTACATCCAAAACTGGAACTGGATTCTCGCCAACAACGTATGGGACCAGCACGGCTACGCGCCCGGCAGCGATGCCGCCGGCGAAATGTGGCGCCAGCACTACTGGGCTATTGGCCGCAATATAGAACTGATGATCGAGCAGGCCGAGCTAAAACAGCAATGGGACTACATAGGCGTGGGCAAAGCCATCCGCGCCTGGAGCTGGCAAACTTCTACCGACGTATATGGCGAAATGATCCTGACGCAGATGTTTGAACCCAACCGCTATGTGTTTGACTACGATACGCAGGACAAAATATACGCAGAAGTACAGCGCGTAGCATTGGAAGCTGTGGACGACCTCAAGCGCACCGACGGCGGCGTGAGCCAGGCCGGTCTTGCGCGCGGCGACCTCGTGTATGCCGGCAATCGCGAGAAATGGCTCCGCTTTACCTACGGCGTATTGGCGCGCAACGCGCACCACATCTCCAACAAATCCACTTACAATGCCGACAAGGTGATTGAGTATTGCGACCTCGCCCTGCAATCCAATGCCGACAACTTCAACGTGCCGCACGCAGGCACCAGCGGCACCGACGGCAACTTCTTCGGGCCGGTGCGCAACAACCTGCGTTCTTATCGCCAGAGCGCTTACATACTGAGTCTGCTCAACGGTACAATTTTCAACGGAGTGGAAGACCCGCGCCTGTCCAAGTTGCTCAGCCCTTCGCCCGACGGCGTGTACCGGGGCGTAACGCCTACTGCCGGCGACCCCACCAATACGCTCAACAATCCGGAGCGCATTCCGCTCTTGTGGGGCGTTTCGCCTACCGTAACCGTGGCGGCCAATATTCCCGGCAAGTACATCTTCACCAACGCCGCACCGCACTCATTGATGACTTATTCCGAAATTCAGTTTATGAAAGCCGAGGCCGCCTTCATTAAAGGCAGCAAGCCGCTGGCTTACGACGCTTTCAAAAAAGGCATCATTGCGCACATGGACTTTGCCGGCGTAGCTGCTGCCGATCGCGATGCTTACTTAGCAAGCGCTGCCGTGCCGCAAACGGCGGATGCGCTCACGCTGAGCGACATCATGCTCCAAAAGTATATCTCTCTGTGGGTACACGGCGCCCTCGAAACCTGGGTGGACATGCGCCGCTATCGCTACAGCAGCAACGTATATACCGGCTTCACGCTGCCCGCTACGCTCTATCTGGACAACGGCGGCCAACCTGTGTATCGCCTCCGTCCGCGCTACAACTCCGAATTCGTTTGGAACTTGGACGCGCTCAACGGCATCGGCGCTACCGAAGCGAATTTTCATACTCAGGAACTATGGTTTATGCAGAATTAATCCGTTTGCAAAATAAGTAAACTGAAAAACAAGAGCCATCCCGAATTTCGTGGATGGCTCTTGTTTTGCCGCCAAGGGATAGTATCCCTAAGCATGTAATGGCCGGTAAAGGGATGCTATCCCTGCGGGCGGCGCACGCGCGCGATCAGCACTCCGGCACCACGATGGATATCTGTGCGGCGAGGCCGCCCTGTGAGGTTTCTTTGTACTTCGTATTCATATCCTGCGCCGTTTCCCACATGGTTCTGATCACGCTGTCCAAAGATACTTTGGCTTTGGCAGGATTGCTTTCCAGCGCGATGTTGGCGGCGGTGATGGCTTTTACGGCGCCCATGGAGTTGCGTTCGATGCAGGGCACTTGCACGAGGCCGCCGATGGGGTCGCAGGTGAGGCCGAGGTGGTGCTCCATCGCAATTTCGGCGGCCATGAGCGACTGACCGGGCGAACCGCCCAATGCCTCCGTCAGCGCCGCTGCGGCCATCGCCGACGACACGCCGATCTCTGCCTGGCAGCCACCCATAGCGGCAGAGATGGTGGAGCCTTTTTTGAAAATACTGCCCACTTCGCCCGCAACCATGAGGAAACGCACGATTTCCTCCTCGCCGGGGTCTTGCCCGGAAAAGCAGACGTAATAGAGCAGCACGGCCGGAATGACGCCGGCAGCTCCGTTGGTAGGCGCGGTGACGACCCTGCCGAACCCGGCGTTTTCTTCGTTCACGGCCATCGCGAAACAACCGATCCATTTGAGAATTTCTGTAAAATTACAAGGCTTGCTGCGCATGACTTCTATCCATTCATCGGCATCGGAATAGACGGCAGCGCCGAGGAGTTTGCGGTTTATCTCAGCGGCGCGGCGCGTCACCCGCAGGCCGCCGGGCAATTCGCCCTCGGTGTGGCAGCCGATGAAAGCACATTGTTTCATCACCTCCCAGATCCGAAGCAGCCCGGAGCGGGTATCGGCTTCGGGTCGCCAACTGAGTTCGTTGCGGCGCACGATTTCCCATATCGGGCAGTCGTTGTCGGCGCAATAGCGGGCCAATTGGTCGCCGCTTTCGATGGGGTATGGCAGGCGCAAGGTTTGCCCGCTGTGCGTTTCGTTTTCTTTCACTACAAATCCACCGCCGATGGAGTAAAAAACCGCCTCGTGCAGCAAGTCGCCTCCGGCGTCGAAGGCTTTGCAAATCATTCCGTTGGCATGAAAAGGCAGGGTTTGAAAAAACAAAAAAACGATGTGTGCTGCCGGGTCGAAGCTCAGTTCGTGGCGCCCGCCGAGCAGGATGCGTTTTTCCTCCCGGATGCGCAAGGGCAGACTGCGCACCTCGCTCACGGGGATGGTGACGGGGTCCTGGCCGCACAATCCGAGCATGACGGCAATATCGGTGCCGTGCCCGGAGCCGGTGAGGGCCAGCGAGCCGTACAGATGCACTTCTACGCGATGGGTATGTTGTGTGATTTGGTTGTTTTCCAATTCTTCCACAAAGCGCTGCGCGGCGCGCCAGGGGCCGAGCGTATGCGAACTGGAAGGACCTACTCCGATCTTGAGCATGTCGAAAACACTGATAGGCTCCATGGTCAGGGTGATATTTGGCCCAAATGTACAATTCGGAGCGGACACCGACGCAGATCAGTTTGGAATGTGCGACTATCGCTTTTTGTAAACAGTGGCATCCACGCCTTTGCCGGCCAGTTCTTTCACCAGAGCGTTGGCTTCGCTATAAGTATCGAAGCGATTTACGAGCACGACGGCAAAGGTGCCGCGGTCGAAGCGCTCCACGGTGGCTTCATCGTAGCCCATTTTTTTCACTTTGGCTACCATCGCTTCCGCATTGACAGTTTCGCGGAAAGAGCCGGCCAGCACCATATACTCTCCGCCGGAAGAAATCCGTGCGGGCGCGGTAGGCGTCCTGTCGGCAGCCACGGGTGTTTCGGCAGGCGCTTCATCAACGGAACCGGTGTTGTCGTCGGTCTGGCCGCTGCCGGTTTGGGAGTAATCGGATGCCGGATTATCATACCCCAGGTCGGGATCGGCAAAGGCCGTGGTGTCGGGGTCATCGGGGGAGTAATCGTATTCCGGAGCCGTTTGTTCGGTTTGCTCCGCGCCGGTATCGCCACTGGGCAGGGTTACGAATTTATAGATCAGAAAAAACAAAGCCACTACGCAAACAGCCACTATGGCAATCGTCAAATAATCTGTTCTGGACATAGTCGTTGGATTTTAACTGCTAAGGTAGCATTTTTTGAAACAACTAATCAAACGGCACAGAAAACGAAAGCTCGTCCCAGCCGAGTTGTACGCCTTCCGGCAACAGCGGCGCTACTTCCTCGTACCGGCCCATGGAATGACTAATGTGGGTGAGAAAAGCCCGTTGGGGTTGCAGCCGGGCGATGAGTTCGAGGGCTTCTTCGAGGTTGATGTGCGAATAGTGCGGTTGGTGGTGCAGGGCATTGATGATGAGCGTGTGGCAACCCTCTACTTTTTGCATTTCGGCCTCGGTGATGGTTTTCACGTCGGTGAGATAAACGAAGCGGCCGATGCGAAAGCCCAGCACCGGCAGGTTGCCGTGCTGCACCTCAATGGGCGTGATGGGAATGCCCTCCACGGAAAAAGGTTGCTGTGCCCATATTTCCTGGAGGAGCAGCCGGGGCGCTCCGGGATAGGGGTTGGCATCGAAGGCGTAGGCAAAACGGCTGCGCAACTCCTTTGCCACCTGCGCTGTGGCATAGAGCGGCATATCGGCCCGTTGCATGTAGTTGAAGGGCCGCACATCGTCAATGCCGGCCACATGGTCGTTGTGCTCGTGGGTGAACAGGATGGCCCGGAGCGACTCCACGCCGGCGCGCAACATTTGCTGCCGGAAATCGGGGCCGCAGTCAATCGCGATGTTTATGTCGCCGGCCTGTACCAATACTGAACTGCGCAACCGATGGTCGCGCGCATCCGTGGAGCGGCACACTGCGCAACGGCAGCCGATGACCGGCACGCCCTGAGAAGTGCCGGTGCCCAGTAATGTGACCTGGAGATTGATGACCTACGGTGTATTTTGTTCTTCAGATGTTTGCAGCTTGGCGATTTCGCGGTACAGTCGGGCCGATTTTTCGCTCATGTCGGTTGTGTTCGCTTCTATGCCCGACAAAATATCGAGCAGGCAGTTGATGCGCGCTTCCGTATTGAAAAACTTATTGATCACGGCGATGTTGCGGTCTTCCACAAGGCAATAGCCCGATTGGAAATTGCCTTTCTCATACCGGACTACATAGCCCAGTTCTTCAAACAGCGATTCTAATTTTTTCAGGTTGTGCGCAGTGGGTTTCAACATCTGTTTCCGACGTTTGTACCCGACAAAGGTAAAGCATTCCCCGCCGTTTTTCTACTTTTGCGCAAATGCCCAAATTATGAAGTATTTCATCCCCGTGTTTTTGACGCTCGCGCTTCTCCTCTCCGGCAGGCTCCATGCCCAGCGTTTTCAGGCCGGTTTGGTTGCCGGAATCAATATGGCCCAGATAGATGGCGACGAACTGGCCGGATTTAACAAACCCGGACTGACGGGCGGCATCAAGGCATCTGCCATTTTATCGGATCGCTGGCAGGCGGGCATTGAATTGCTCTTCTCGCAGCAGGGCGCAGCGCGCTCCACTAAAGACCCCTTCCTGACCGTGTATGACAACATCCGGTTCAACGCTGTAGAGGCCCCGGTGCTCATCACGTTCTCCGAGTGGAAATTGCAACTCTCCACGGGCTTATCGTATAGCCGCCTTATCAATCACCGCATCCGGGACATCTCCGGCACGGATGCTTCCGACAATTACAATATTGCCGGCGGCAGTCTCAATTTTCTGCTCGGCGGCACATATTATTTCGACCCCCAATGGGGCATAGATGTGCGTTGGACCCGCGGCCTTTTTGTGCGCAATGTCAACTCTACCATTGCCGGCGGGCAGGTGGATCAATTTCTGAGCTACTTCATCACTATCCGGGGCGTTTATTTGTTTCAATAGTACCTTCGTCATTCATTTCATAAAACTGCAAAATCACTGCCATGAAACCGTATTTGTTCCTCGGCCTCATCGCCATGCTATTCGCCGCCTGCGGGCCGAAAAAAACCGAAACCAAAGCCCCTGCTGCCGCTCCGCCACCCGTCGGAACAACCATGCCCGGCCTGCCGATAGAGATCCTGCGCACTTTGGTTGCAGAATGCGACTACATTGACGTGGTGATCTACAATCCGCCGTTCAGCATGAATCAGCAAGACCAGGCCAACGTGCGCGGCTCCATTCAGCACATTTCCGAAACGCCGGCCACGCACAATCCGGCCAATCAGGCCCTCGGTCGCATTTTTTACCAGATCAAAGGTGAAACTTTTTTGGAGGCCGATATTTTTCTCAGCACCGGGGCTACCTATTTCCTGTTTTATCAGGATAAAAAACCGGCCTTTGCCAATACCATGACCGAGCAGGGCGTCTATTTTTATGCCAATATACTGACCCGTGTACAGAGCGGCGGCCAGCAATAATTGCTGTTGCGGGTATGGAGCGCGTTGCCGTCATTGATCTGGGTACGAATACCTTCCACCTGTTGATCGTGGAAAGCGACGGCAAGGGTTCCTTTCGGGAAATTTTTCGCCAACAAGTGTATGCCAAACTCGGCATCGGCGGCGTAGAACGCATCATACCTGAGTCGTTTAATCTCGGCTTAACCACGCTCCAGCTTTTTCGCAACGCCATAGCAGCGCACGGCGCAACGCGGGTACAGGCATTCGGCACCGCCGCCCTGCGCACCGCCTCCAACGGGCCGGAATTCATCCGATTAGCCCTGATGCAAACCGGCATCCCCATCCAACTCATCAGCGGCGACGAAGAAGCGCGCCTCATCTATCGCGGGGTGAGCCTCGCCGTGCCGTTCACCGGGCCGGAACCTGCATTGATTATGGATATCGGCGGCGGCAGCGTGGAGTTTATCCTCGCTAATGAGGAGGGCCTGCTGTGGGCGCAGAGTTTTCCGGTGGGCGTGGCGGTGTTGTGCCGGCGCTTTCATCGCAGCGACCCCATTACCGCCGAAGAGATGGCGGAACTCTATCAATTCCTCGCGGAAGAGCTGGCGCCGCTGGTAGCAGCGCTCGCACAGCGTCCGGTACGGCGGCTCGTGGGCGCAGCGGGCGCTTTTGATGTGATAGAGGCACTGGCTTTGCCGGCCATTCCCGCCGATCCGTTGGCAGATATCCCATTGGATCGCTTTCCCGCTATTTTTGAGCAAGTTACAAAGGCTACTCTGGCCGAACGACTCGCCATGCCGCGCCTTCCCCAACCCCGCGCCGATATGATTGTGGCGGCGTTTTTGCTCATCGAGTTTGTGTTGCGTCAAGCGCAAATACAGGAAATATCGGTATCGCACTACGCCATGAAAGAGGGTATGATTCGGGAATTGCTGGGGATGGGCTAAGTTAGGACGGAGAAAGCTGCGACCACGCCTCGGCGCATTGGCGTCAACCTTATTTTTTAACACGCATAGTGCGTTGATAATCAAAATATAAAAGGCAACTCCAAAGGAGTTGAATACGAATAGCCCCGGATGCCTGACTGCAGTCAGGTAGCCAATGCGCCTCGGCGTGGCGCGAGCTTCGAGTCTGAGAGGGATGCAACTCAAAGCTCGAAGCTCGCAACTCGAAGCTCCCCAAATTCCCAACAAGCCCACCTTCTTGTTTAAGCATTCTTAAATTTACTTGGAGAAACCTTAAACAAAACACCTCGTTCGCTGTTCCGGCATTGAACAAAAAACAGCGTCTCTTGGCCACTAAAATTATCGTAATCGGTTCCGGGTTTGCCGGCTTATCGGCAGCCGCCTCCCTGGCAGCGGAGGGGTATCAGGTAACCGTTTTGGAAAAAAACAGTGTGCCGGGCGGTCGTGCGCGCAAATTTGAGGCCGAGGGTTTTATGTTCGACATGGGGCCTTCGTGGTACTGGATGCCCGATGTGTTTGAGCAGTTTTTTGCGCGATTTGGGAAAAAACCTTCAGATTATTACGACCTGGTTCGCTTGGACCCTTCCTATTCCGTCATTTTCGGTTCCGGCAATCAGATGGACCTGCCCGCTTCGATGGAGGGGCTTTATGCGCTTTTTGAACAATACGAGCCGGGCAGCAGTGCCAATCTGAGGAAGTTTCTGGCGGAGGCCAAATACAAATATGAGGTGGGCATGGCTGATTTCGTGCATCGGCCGAGCCATTCCATCATGGAGTTTGCCGATATCCGGATTCTGCTCAGTATGTTCCGTTTGCAAATGTTTCAATCTGTTTCGGCGCACATTCGCAAGCTGTTCAAAAACGAGGAACTGATTCAATTGCTGGAATTTCCGGTGCTCTTCCTCGGCGCTACGCCGCAAAAAACGCCCGCCCTGTACAGTCTGATGAACTATGCCGACATGGCGCTCGGCACCTGGTACCCGATGGGCGGTATGCACAAAATCGTGGAGGGCATGGTGCGTCTGGCCGAAGAACTGGGGGTAGAAATCCGGTTGAATGAGGAAGTGAAAAGCATTTATGCGCCCAATGGCCGTGCCACCAAAGTGTTGACGCAGAACGGCGAATTTGATGCCGATGTGGTGGTAGCCGGCGCCGATTATCACCATGTAGATCAGCACTTGCTCGCGCCCGAACTCCGCAATTACACTCCAAAATACTGGGACAGCCGCGTCATGGCGCCTTCCAGCCTGTTGTTTTACCTCGGCGTGAACAAGCGCATTCCGAACCTGCACCATCACAATCTGTTTTTTGATGCCGATTTCGGGCTGCACGCCCAGGAGATATACGAAACGCCGAAATGGCCGAGCGATCCGCTGTTTTACGTTTGCGCGCCTTCCGTCACCGATGCCTCCGTAGCGCCCGAAGGCTGCGAAAACCTCTTCCTGCTCGTGCCGCTGGCGCCGGGCTTAGACGATTCGGAAGCCTTGAGAGAACAGTATTACCACATCGTTATGGAACGCTTGGAAAAACACACCGGCGAAGACATCCGCTCCCACGTCGTGTATAAGCGCTCGTATGCGCACCGCGATTTCCAGAACGATTATCACGCATTCAAAGGCAATGCGTACGGCCTGGCCAATACCCTGCTTCAAACCGCTTTCCTGAAACCCAAACTCAAGAGCAAAAAGGTGTCGAACTTGTATTACACCGGTCAGCTCACTACACCCGGCCCCGGCGTGCCGCCTTCGCTCATCAGCGGGCAGGTGGTGGCGGAGGAGGTGCGGCGGAGGTATGGAGCGTAGGGCATAGGGCAAAAGGCAAATGAGCAAAAGGCAAATGAGCCAACGACAACCCACAACCCACAACGAAACCAGCGTCTCTACGCACTATGCAAAAAAACAGCAACTACATGATAAATCAGTACAGTAAAATTTGCCAGGAGTGCAGTTGCCTGATTACCCGCAGGTACAGTACTTCGTTTTCGCTTGGCATTCGCGTGTTCGACCGCAAGTACCGCGGCCCGATATATGCCATATACGGCTTTGTGCGATTTGCTGATGAAATCGTGGATACGTTTCACAACTACCCCAAAGCGGAATTGCTCCGGCGCTTTCGCGCAGATACCCACCGCGCCATTGAGGAGCGCATCAGTCTCAACCCGGTGTTGCATGCCTTTCAGGAAACCGTACATCGCTACGGCATAGAGCAGGAATTGATTGACGCCTTTTTGGACAGCATGGAAATGGACCTGCATTTTCACACCTATCACGATCATCTTTACAAACAGTACATATACGGTTCGGCGGAAGTGGTGGGCCTGATGTGCCTGCGCGTTTTTTGCAATGGCGACGACGCCGAATACGAGCGCCTCAAAGCGCCCGCTTGCAGCTTGGGTTCGGCTTTTCAGAAAATCAATTTCCTGCGCGACATGGGCAGCGACTTTGCCGAACGCGGACGGGTGTATTTTCCCGGTGTGGATTCTACGCAGTTTACCGAAGCCGATAAACTGGCCATTGAGGCCGACATCAAACAAGATTTCGACGATGCCTATCCGGGCATTATTCAATTGCCGAAAGGCGTGCGGCTCGGCGTGTATCTGGCTTATGTGTATTACACCAAACTGTTCCAGAAAATAAAACGGGCGCCGGCGCAGCGCGTAGTCACCGAACGCATCCGCGTACCCGACAGCCGGAAGATAGCGCTGCTACTCAGTTCGGCCGTGAAGCATCAATTCAATATGCTTTGATGGCCGGCAGCGACACAAATACCGTGGCGGAAGAAACCGGTTGGCGGGCCTTCACACCGGCCGAACGGCGCTTCATGGCCATCATGGTATTTTTGTACGCCTCCGGCTTGGTGGCCCATGCCGTGCCATCGCTGCGCCCGCTCACGGCATTCACGGCGGATGTTTTTTTGTTGGGTATCAACGGCGTTCTGCTGTGGTTCATCTTCCGGCGCAATGCCGACCGACGGCTCTGGATTTGGGCGGCAGCCGCATATCTGTTCACCTTTGCTATAGAAGCGCTCGGCGTGGCTACCGGCGCTGTTTTCGGCGCATACACCTACGGCAGCGGCATGAAAGTGCAGTGGCTCGGCGTGCCATTGGTGATAGCGCTCAACTGGACGCTGCTCACGCTCGGCGTCAACGACTTGGCCGCCCGGCTGTTTCGCTCGCCCTGGCTCATAGCCTCGGCAGCCGCCGTACTCATGGCCGCCTATGATTGGTTTATAGAACCCGTAGCCATCGCATTGGACTACTGGACCTGGGCCGGCGGCAATATTCCGTTGCAAAATTATCTCGCCTGGGCCGCGGTGGCCTTCGTTGCATCTGTACCTTTGCACCTGTTTCGCATCCGATTCCGGCATCCGTTGCTGCCCGTTTATCTCGGCGTGCAACTGCTCTATTTCATTGTACTTCAATTTTTGTTGGTATAAATTCCCGATGAACGATCGCTCAAACGCACACTACGATTACATCATCACCGGCGGCGGGGCGGCGGGGCTGAGCCTGTTGCATCGCCTGCTGCATTCTTCCCTCAAAGACCGCCGGGTACTCGTGCTGGACAAAGCGTCCAAAACCCAAAATGACCGTACCTGGTGCTTTTGGGAAAAAACGCCCGGCCCGTTTGAGCACATCGTATTCCATCGCTGGCAGCGGCTGTGGTTTCATCAGGCGGGGTTTTCAAAATTGTTGGACATAGCGCCCTACACCTACAAGGTGATTCGCGGTATTGATTTTTATCGGGAAACGGAGCGCGTTGCAGCGCAGTTTCCCAACGTGACGCGCCGGCAAGTCGGAGTGGATACCATCCGAAATACCGACACCGGCGTAGCAGTAACGACCGACGACGGCAGCCGCTACACCGCCGACTGGTGTTTCAACAGCATCTTTTTCGGGAAGGTGGAAAAGGAAAAGGTGCGTTATCTGGATCAGCACTTTCGGGGTTGGTTCATCCGCACGCAGGGCGATGCATTTGATACGGAGCAGGCTACGCTCATGGATTTTCGCACGCCGCAGCACGGCGAAACCCGCTTCCTGTATGTACTGCCCTTCTCGGCCCGCGAGGCATTGGTAGAAGTGGCCATCTTTTCCAACCGCCACCTTCAACGGGCCGAATACGACTCCATTCTCGAACGATACATGGACGAACATTTAGCTTATACGGGCTACTACGAAATAACGGACACAGAACAGGGCAACATCCCCATGACCGACTATGCCTTTCCCGCTTCCGAGGGGCGCATCGTACACCTCGGCATGGCCGGCGGCGATACCCGCGCCTCCACGGGTTATACTTTTTGGAATATCCAGCAGCGTGTCGAGCGCATCGTGCAACAGTTGGAAAACAAAGGCAATCCACTCCCCGCAGAGCCGTTCGCGCAACAACGCGCCCGCCGCTACGATACCCTGTTGCTACATGTGCTGGAAAAAGGATTGTACCCCGGCGATGCGCTGTTCGGGCGGCTCTTTGAACGCAACCCGCCGGCGCGTATCCTCGCGTTTCTGAATGCGGAAAGCAGTCTCGTCGAAGAAGTGCAACTGATGCACACGACCCCGGTTTCAAAGTTTCTGAGAGCGCTTGTGGAGCTGGGCGTCGGTGGACGGAAGCATGGGGCATGGGGCATAGGGCATGGGGCATAGAGCACAGAGCTTTATGCCCTATGTACCCTTCACGACTACCGGTAAATCCAGAAACGCGCCGAAGGCTTGCTTTGCTTTTTCTATCGCTTTCAGGGGCAGGGTGTTTTTTGCATCAAAGAAGGAGGTTTCCACCACTACCTTATTTTTTTGAACCGCTCGTCTCCAGATGCCCGTCACCCGGCCGTTGACGGTGATAACCGGTTTGAAAATGCCGTTGATCGTGATGGCTTCCTTTTGCCATCGGGGATCGAAAACGGCATTGCGACACTTGTAGCTGACAAGGTACTCATCGAAAGCGGGCAGGAAACAAATGTGCTTTTCCTCGCTGCGGGCCATCGGACTGTCTTTATCAAAAAAATAGGTTTTGCCCTCCCAATCAACCGCTTGCAAGCCGCTTTTTATCTCCTCCCAACCGGCTCTGGCCGCCGACATGGGCAATCCCGACCACCACTGAAAATCGTGCAAAGTGGCCGGACCGTGACTCGCAAAATAGCGCTGCGCCAGCGCGGCAAGCGATTCTTCGCGGCTCATGACCAATCCTTTCGGAACTTTTTCATCCATTAACGCATAAGTCATTTCTTTGCCGCGCCGCACACCGTTGCAAACGATGGCGTCCAATTCGGCATTCATCATAAAATGCACAGCCCGGCTGGAGTCGGTTTTCACGCCGCCTTTCTCCAATTCCTGCATCAGCTCTGCCCGCGTCAATTGCCGGCCGCCTTCCAATGCACGGGCGATGAGGTCATTGGTGCGATGATACAACGCGTCGTCAATGCCCAAATCCCTGTCGCGACCGACCGACAGCGCTTTGATGTGTTTGCCCGTAAGGGTGAGCATCCAGCGCACATCTGCGCCCGACACCAAATGCCAGGTAGGGCGCAAAACATGCGTTCGAACGATTTCACCTGCGTCCAAGGCCGCCTCCACCACCGAGTCGGTAGCACCCGGCAATCGAATGCCGACTGCCCATTTCGCCATAGCGTAGTCCTGAGCCTGTACGGCGCCCAAATGCGTGACCACAGAACGGGGATCGGGCAAATTGCAGTCGGTAATTTTTTGATTGCGCAGGCGCAACGCCGGGGCGTACGTTGAAAATTCGATGCTCATACTCAAGTGGTTTGCTTGTGCCGTTGAAAAAACACTACATTTTACTGCTCCCAGACCTCCCGGTCGAGGCGGTAAATATAGCATTCGTCATCGTCATCGCCGAGTGTGCGCTGCTCCACAAAACGAAAGCCCAGCCGTTCGTAAAAAACGTGCGCTCTGCGATTGGAGGCGAGCGGGTCAATCAGCACCGCCGTCACATCCGGGATTTCAAAACACCTGTTGAGGGCCAGGCGCATCATTTCCGTGCCATAGCCTTTGCCGAGGTCGGTTGCTTCGCCGATCCAGATGTCAATGGCGCGCAGCCCCGGCGGCACGTCGCCCCAATAGTGGGTTTCTTCGAGCGCAGGGTCAATGATTTGTACAAAACCGATGGGGCGCTCGCCCAGTTGAGCGATTAATTGCAGCCGCCATTCGGGGTTGTGCAGCAATTCAGTTTCCCAGTTCCAATCGTCGTTGGGATCAGACTCAAGCACATGAGGTTGCTCGTCCCAGTGTTGCAAAAGGGATAAATCGGCAGTAGTAGCCTCGCGCAGGAAAATGTGGGCAGGTTGCAGCATCTCTGTATATACTTTGAACAAGTGTTGAACATTGCCTTTTACAGATCAAAGGCGCTAATAGTTTTATGCACGCTATTACATTTTATAACTTTGTCGGCAAACGGCCGCCGGAATTGGCATGGTGGGCGAGTTGGCCTTTCGTTCAATTAAATAAGCATCTCATGGCTACAAAATTTACATTCAAGTATGTATTGAGCGAATTGCTGATTGTTATAGCAGGCATTCTCATTGCTTTTACACTCAACAACTGGGCGCAATCCCGTTCTGATAAAAAACAAGAGCAGATATATTTTCAAAGCCTGAAATCGGACATTGAAGCCGATCTGGTAACGTTGAAAAAAGGGAAGGATTTTCTAACGCAACGCATTAAAATTGCACAAGGCATCATGGCTCATTTTCGTACAACCTTACCCGGACGCGACACCATACCGATGACCATCTTCCGGGAACTCCGGGGAGCGCCGCCTTTTGTATCGCACGACATTACCTACCAGATGCTTATAAACTCCGGAGATTTCCAACTTATTTCAAATTTCGATACCCGCAACAAAATCGTCGAACACTATGCAAGCTACCAGGTGTTGTACGATGAAAACAAGCGTTCGGATGCTTTTATCCGGGAACATGTATCGCCGTTTTTTATGAATGTCGCCGACTTCGAAGACATGGAAAGAGATGCGGAAAAACTCTTACAAGACCACCGCCTGCGCAATATAGTATATGCATGGTTCGGCATTTTCCAGATTCAAAGCAGGGTACATGAGCAGGCCATAGCGCGCTGTGAGCAAATGGCCCGGGCGTTGGAGTAACGAAGGCACAGAGCCT
Organism: Saprospiraceae bacterium; assembly: GCA_019638385.1. Classification (GTDB taxonomy): domain Bacteria; phylum Bacteroidota; class Bacteroidia; order Chitinophagales; family Saprospiraceae; genus UBA2329. The sequence goes on from JAHBTW010000005.1 coordinate 143,585, forward strand.
AATGGTTACCGGGCACACGACTACGAGTGCATCACAGCAGTCCCGGCAGGTGTATCCGAGAACATTAGATACACCTGCGGAACTTACTTCAACTCCTTAAAAGGCTACTGCAAAGATTCGGTTCGGTCATACTTACAGCAACCATGTAGCTTATCGTAAACGGAATCGCTTGCCCGATGCAGCGGCGTGTCGTACCCTTTGCCGGCAACGGCTTTCTGGATAGCCTCTACGTTCGTTTTCTTCTTTTTGAAAGTAACGCTGAGCGTGTGCGTTTCCACATCCCATACAGCACTTGCGGCGCCCGCGCCGAGCGCTGCCGTTCGGATGGTTTTCTGGCACATCCCGCAGTTGCCGAGTACCTTGAAGGATTCGGTGACGGTGGATTTTTGAGCGCCGGCAGTAGCAATAGCCACAAAAGCCAGAAGCACGGAGAACATGATTTTTACACTTCTCATTGAAATGGTTTTTATGCAATGCTGCGAGGCGACCAACGTGTGTAAACGCACCGCCATAGCGTCATTGCGCGTGATGAATTATTGCCCGTTACAGCCATCTGTTCTCGTGCGGGCACACGAGCAGGTTCTTTGTATTAACGATTTTTTACTTCAAATGAAATGCGGATGTTGTCCCAACTCATAGCAATCACAGCCGTGCGGTCATTGGGAGTTTCCACCGCATAAGTCAGCATTTCAATCGGCGCCGGAAGGACTTCCGGGCTGACTTCCATGCGAAGAATATCTTCGGATTGCTGGTAAAGATCGGCCAAGTGCATGTCCCATTGTTTGTTGAAAATGAGGGTCCACTTTTCTTTGCCGGGAATGGTAAAGAATCCGTATTTCCCGGCGGGGATCTGCGTGGCGCCGATCATCACGTCTTTGTCGAAGGAGATGTTGGTGGCGCTGTGTGCTCCCGTTACCCAAATTTCATCGTAGGCAACAAGACCCCCGAAAATTTGCCTGCCCCGCACGCTCGGCGCGCTGTAGTCAATGTGGATGTGATTGCCGCCCGCCATAGCCATAGCGGCCATTCGCGGGCTTTTGGGCTTTTGCGGTTCTGCGGCAGTTTCGGTCTGCTCGTGTTGATGCTCGTTGGTTACGGCTTCCTTGTTTTTGTTTGAACAGGCAAGAACAAAGATTGCCATCAGGAAAATTGTGCTATTTTTCATTATTGAAATTGTTGTGACGTTTACTTAATCTCTTGTGTCACCTTACCACAGGTGAGCATGGACGCCCCGAAATACGGGTTGAGAATAGGCGCTTCGCGGCTCAGCCAGTCGGCGCCTTTGTTGCCGTCAGCCATAGGGCAATGTTGTACATAAACCGTTTGGTCAAAAGGCCCGAATGCGCCGGCCAAAGCTATCATTTGGGCAGAAAGCGATTTGAAGTGCTCGCGTACGCCTTCAATGCTTTTGGCCGCCAAAAACTTGTTGAGCGCCTCCACGGCAGCCCCGCTGTGTCGCATCCAATGGTCGTGCGCCTTTCCCTTGAAAAGGCTCATGCCGGTACTTTCAAATGCTTTTTTCAATTCGCCGGCTTGCTTTTTGGCGGTGGTCAGATCGTCCTTTACTAAGGCGTCCTTCAGCAGGAAATAGCGGTCGAACAGTTGCTGGACGGCTGTTTTGGCTTGTTTGTCCACCTCCAACGGCTGAGCCGGAGCAACACTTGCGCCGTGATCGTGACCGGTCGATGTTACGCCGCCTTCCGGATTCATCATGCTCGGCTTACCCGCCAATTGGGCGGCAGCATCAATAGAGAACACGCCGCTGACGGCGATTTCCTCGCCGGCCTGCAATCCTTCCTCAATGAGGTAGCCCTCGCCGGAAAGCGGGCCGAGCGTCAGTTCCCGCATCAGGAAGCTGATACCGGTTTCCGATGTGTTTTTCACATACACCACCGAGCGTTTGCCCGTCCACAATACGGCAGATTTCGGCACGATGAGGCCCTCCTTTTTTCCGCCCGGTTGAGTTTTGATGACCCCTTCGACAAACATTTCAGGCTTTAACCTGCCGCCGGCATTGGCCACTTCCACCCGCGCTGTGGCCACCCTCGTCATGGGGTTGATGACCGGATCAATAAAAGCAATCCGGCCTTTGAACTGCTCTCCCGGCAAAGACTGAACGCTGAACTCCACCGTGCTGCCTACTTTGGCCCAAGGCATATCGCTTTCATACACATCGAAGAGTACCCACACCCGCGACAAGTCCACGATGTCATAGAGCGACATGCCCCGCATGAGATAGTCGCCGAGGTTGACCCGCTTCTCCAGAACGATGCCGCCGACATCGGCCAAAATGGGGAAGCGCTCCTGTGCTTTACCGGACGCAAGAATGCGTTCAATTTGCGCGTCGGATAGTTTCCAGTTCCGGAGCTTTTGTTTGGCGGCCTCCAACAGCGCCGGCTGCATATCCTTTATTTTCTGAGCGGCAAACAGCTCTTCCTGCGCCGTGACGAGTTCGGGGGAATAGAGCGTTGCCAATTGCTGCCCCTTGCGAACCGGTTCTCCGGTGAAGTTGACGGCCAATTGCTCTACCCGCCCTTCAATGTGGGTAACCTGAGAGAATTTGAGCCGCTCATCGGGTTGCACTTTCCCGGTGAGCCGAAGCTCCCGCACGGATGATCCGAAGTCTACAATTACCGTCTGCACATTTGCTAATTGCATCGCCGTGGGCGACATTTTAATCTCCAGAGGGTCGCCGTCACCGGTATCCTCTTCCAAAGGGATAAGGTCCATACCGCAGATGGGGCACTTGCCGGGTTCGGATCGGCGAACCTGAGGGTCCATGGAGCAGGTCCAAATTACGGCTCCGGAGGTCTGAGCGGATTTCGCTTCAGTGGCTTCATGGGCGCGCCCCGGAAGGAGAATCCGCCCGACAAAGAAACCGGCTACCAGCATAATGATAGCGATCCATATAGTTTGACGGTTGATTTTCAACTTTTCCATATCACTACATTTTGCCGGTTAAATAATCCATTTTCGCTAAAGCCAACTGGTATGCTGTCTGCGCCGAAACCTTTTGCATTTGGTAGCGGAACAACTGCTGTTGCAATCGCAAGACTTCTTCAAAGTCTTGGCCTGCATTGCGGTAAGCGGCCAACATAAGGTCAACGGCCTGTTGGGTTTTCAATATTTGCAAGTCAAGCAGTTCCGTCATCCGGACCATGCTTTCCAATTCATATGCGGTCATGGCGTACATGGCGGTCAGCTCATTTTCCATGTCTTTTTTCATGTCGGCGTACATCACCTGCATGAGGCGGCGCTCCTCAACGGCAGCGTTGTATTTTTTATTCCAAATCGGAACCGTTACGCTGAGCATGGGCATCAACATATCGCGACCGGTATTGGGGGGTAATTCAAGTTCATCGCCGCCTTTGCGCCTTACCAAAGGCATGTACTGGAGACCAGCGCCGAGCATTGGCTTCCGCATGGTTGCTGCGGCGGCCTGCTCAGCTGCGGCAGCCAGTATTTGTTTGTCAAAAACGGCCAACGCGGGATTTCCGGCAATCGGATTGTCGTGCTCGCCGGCATCGGCCCGCTCAGGTTCCGGCAATGTGCCGCCAATGCTTACCGGTGCGGTATCCTCCCGGTTGAGCAGGCGGTTGAAGGCGATTTCGAGCGGCTTGCGTTTGAGTTCGAGCAGGGCGATTTCGGTTTTGACCTCATCTATCATAATGTCGGCCCGGATGGCGTCCACCATCGGCGCCTGACCTTGCCCGAACTTGAAAGCGGCCAGCTCCTTATTTGTTTCCAGCACCCGGAGCAGGTCTTTTTGAATGCGGATTTGCGCCTCCAACTCAAAGAGGGGATACCAGGCATTTTTTACTTTTAAGACCAGTTCGTTCTCTGCCGCTTGCACCTCCTGCACCTTCAGGTCTGCCATGCGGGCCGCTTCGTTTTCCATGATGCCCAGGGTGCCCGGCCAGGGAAACATCTGCATGGCGGAAATACTACCCAACTGGTTGCCCATCGGCAGCATCATCGGGCTGAAGAAGAAAGAGGCATTCACTGTCGGGTCAGGCAGCGCTTTGGCCTGCGGCAGTTTTTGGAGTGCGGCCTGTACCTCGGTTTGTTTCGCCCGGATGCCCGGATTGTTTTCGATGGCCAATTGGAGGTAGTCTTCCAGCGTTTGCGCCGTAAGGCTGCCTGTTGCCAGTATGGCGAGGATGAATATGGATATGCGTACCATGTGTGCTTTTTTATGGTTCATTGCTCAATTGTTGTTGTCTTTTTACCACCGTTTCCCTCCAAAATGCCTGTAAAACCGGCACCACGAACATCGTCATCATTTGAATGATCATTCCGCCGATGGTAGGAATGGCCATCGGGATCATGATGTCGGAACCCTTGCCGGTAGAGGTAAGTACGGGCAGCAGGGCAATGATGGTAGTAGCCGTTGTCATGATGGCGGGGCGTACGCGTTTTTTACCGGCTTCCAGCACGGCAGCGCGCACCTCCGGCACCGTAGAGGGCTGCCTCGCTTCAAATACCTGGTGGATATATGTGCCCATGAGCACCCCGTCGTCGGTGGCAATGCCGAACAGAGCAATGAAGCCCACCCACACGGCCACGCTGAGATTGACGGGCCGGAGTTGGAACAATTCCCGCATACTGACTTCCGCGATGGAAAAATTCAGGAACCAATCCTGACCGTACAGCCAGAGCATGATGAAACCACCGGCGAAGGCCACAAAGACCCCCGAAAAGTGAATGGAGGAGGCAATGACGGTTTTAAACTGGAAATACAGCAGCAGAAAAATGGTGATCAAACAGATTGGGATGACGATGGACAACCGCTTCATGGCCCGCAATTGATTTTCGTAGGCGCCGGAAAATTTGTAGCTGACACTGGCGGGCACCACCAATTCGCCTGCATCAATGCGTTGCCGGATGAAACGCTGCGCTTCCTCCACTACGTCCACCTCGGCGTAGCCCTCTTTTTTGTCGAAAAGCACATAGCCGGTCAGGAAGGTGTCTTCGCTTTTGATCATTTGCGGCCCCTGCACATACTCGATGTTGACGAGTTCACCCAGCGGGACTTGCACTCCGACCGGCGTGGGTACCAGCATTTTTTTGATACTTTCCGGGTTGTCGCGCAGCTCGCGTGGGTAGCGCACCCGCACAGGAAAGCGCTCCCGCCCTTCCACGGTAGTGGTGATGGCCATGCCGCCAATGGCGGTTTCTATAAATTGCTGTACGTCTTCGATGCTCAAGCCATAGCGGGCAATGGCATCGCGGTTGATGTTGAGTTGGAGGTAAGGTTTGCCTACGATGCGGTCGGCGAAGGCCGCTTCCGCTTTGACGGAAGGCACTTCTTTAAGAATGGCCTCCAATTGCAGCCCAAATTCCTCAATTGTTTTCAAATCCGGCCCATACACTTTGATGCCCATCGGCGCCCGCATACCGGTTTGCAACATGACGAGGCGGGTTTCAATGGGTTGCAGTTTGGGCGCGGAAGTGACGCCGGGCAACTTAGTAACCCGCACAATTTCGTTCCAGATGTCGCCGTGCGTTTTTACTTCCGGTCGCCAGTTGCGAAAATACCGGCCATCCCGGTCGGGGATGAGGTCGCGGGCGGTTATGCCCCGCAGCAGCGCTTCTTTGTTGGCAAGCGTATCGCCCGAAACGAGGAGGAAGCGGCCTTCTCTATCTGTTTTGAAGGTTTGCCGATGCCCTTTTTCATTGATAATAAATTCGGGTTTGTAATTGATGACGTTTTCAAACATGGAAATGGGCGCCGGGTCGAGGGCCGTTTCAGCGCGGCCGGCCTTGCCAACGGCCAATTCCACTTCGGGGATGTTGGCCAACAGCATATCCAATTGCGCCACGATCCGTTGGTTGGCTTCCACGCCCGAGTGCGGCATAGAAGTAGGCATGAGCAGAAAGCTGCCTTCGTTGAGCGAAGGCATAAATTCTTTGCCCATGCCTGGGAATTTGTGCAGTAAGGTACTCCAAACGCCGGTGGTGCGAATGTTCCAGCCCACTTTGTCGAACCCGTTGGCCAAAAAGCCGAAACTCTTGTTCCAGCCGAGCCAGATAACCAACCCAAAGAGTAGGGTAAACAGGGGGAGGAGCAGGAATTTACCTTTGTTGACGAGGCACCACTTCAGCATCGGTTCATAAAAATAAACCACTGCCATGAGGCTGCCGAGGACGAGGCCGAGCAAGCCGAGCACAAACAGATAGTTGACCAACAGCGAGTTGTTGTGGCCCAGCGGCGTCCATTTTCCGGTGAGGAAGAACGTGGCCACCAGCACGGCAATCGAAATATTGAGAATATTGGGTACGGATTGCCAAGGTTCGGGCCACCTGTTTTCCAATAAATTATTCAATCCGATGACCACTAACCAGGCGGGCAGCCAGGTTTCAAACAGGATGCTGAGCAAGATGCCTCCGGCAATAAGCGCCCCGTTCCAGAAAAATTTCACCCGTTTTTTGTCAAAATTCAGGGATAGAATAAAGTGTGCCATCGTAGGCAGTACCACCATGCCCAGCACAAAGGAGGCGCCCAGCGCAAAGGTCTTGGTGAATGCCAGCGGCCTGAACAACTTGCCCTCGGCTGCCTGCATCGCAAAAACAGGCAGGAAACTCACTACCGTGGTGGCTAAGGCCGTGGTGATGGCCGGAGCGATTTCCACGGCCGCCCGGTAGATGACGTCTTGCAACGCCCGGCCCCGTGCCCCCTTATTTTCGGGCATTTCAAGGTGCCGGATGATGTTTTCCACAAATACAACCCCCACGTCCACCATCACGCCAATGGCGATGGCGATGCCCGATAAGGCTACGATATTGGCATCCACACCTGCATAGCGCATGGCGATGAAGGTCATGAGTACGCCTATGGGCAACATACTCGAAATGAGCAGCGAGGCCCGCAGGTTGAGCACCAGCACGATGACGACGATGATGGTGATGAGGATTTCGTGCGAAAGCGCCTGCTCCAGCGTGCCGAGGGTTTCCTGAATGAGCTGGGTACGATCGTAAAAAGGCACAACCGTAAGTTGGCTGACGGTTCCGTCGGCTAAGGTTTTTTGGGGTAGCCCGGGCGCAATTTCCGCTATTTTTTCTTTGAGGCTGTTGATGACGGCCAGCGGATTGGCGCCGTAGCGGGCCACTACTACGCCGCCGGCCACTTCTGCGCCGTCTTTATCGAGAATGCCGCGCCGGGTAGCCGGGCCGAGTCCCACCATCGCTATATCCCTGATGCGAATGGGTACGTTGTTGTTGACGGCCACCACTGCTTTTTCAAGGTCTTCCACGGTTTTGATGTATCCCAGCCCCCGCACCATGTATTCGACCTGGTTGATCTCTATGGTTTGGGCGCCCGCATCCCGGTTGGCATTCCGAACAGCGGCCATCACATCCATCAGCGGGATATTGTATGCCTTCAGGGCATTAGGGTCCACGTCTATCTGGTATTCGCGTATTTGGCCGCCGATGGAGGCTACTTCGGAAACCCCCGACACGGCGTTGAGCGCGTATTTCACATAAAAATCCTGCACCGTTCGGATTTCGTGCAGGTCCCAGCCGCCGATGGGGTTTCCTTTGGGGTCGCGGCCTTCAAGGGTGTACCAATACACCTGCCCCAGTGCCGTGGCATCGGGGCCGAGCGCCGGCCGCACGCCCGTGGGCAGCAAGCCCTCCGGCAGGGAGTTGAGTTTTTCCAAAATACGGCTCCGCGACCAGTAAAACTCAACGCCTTCATCGAAAATGACGTAGATGCTCGAAAAGCCAAACATGGAGGTGCTGCGGATGGATTTCACCCCCGGTATGCCTAGGAGGTAGGTGGTGAGGGGATAGGTGATCTGGTCTTCCACGTCTTGCGGAGAACGCCCCATCCAGTCCACGAAAACGATTTGCTGGTTTTCGCCCAGGTCGGGGACGGCATCCACCGGTACCGGATCAGAGGGCAGGAATGTTTTCCAGCCGAATGGCGCCGTGACGATGCCCCAGGCGATGAAGAGCACCAGCAGGAGCAGTGTGACAAGCCTGTTTTCGAGGAAAAAGCGAATGACTCCGTTGAGCATCATACTGCATTTAAGTTATTTGTAATAACATGACGCCTGCCATCAATATCATCAAGCCGTCCTCGATGATGGTAACCGTACTCATGGGCAAGTTGAAGACATCACCGAGGCAGGCACACTGAATTTTCCGTTTATTCAATACACTTTGCAACACACCGATGATACTTACCGACATGACCGCCAGCGTGACTGCATTCGTAATAAGGGGATTAAAATCCATCAGAAAAGCGACCCCCAAGGCCAATTCGATGAAGGCATACACATATCCCCAAAGGGGGATTCGCCGGGCAATCACATCATACATTTGGTAGCTCTCCGCAAAGCCTTTTAGGTTCAGCATTTTGAAAAAAGAAAACACCAAAAAGAAAGCCGCCATGAAATGCCGCATCCATTGCATCGCGTCAAAGCGAGGATTGCCGAATTGGATGAGCAGCGTAATGCCGGTGATGTAAGCAAAAATCAACAGGATGGGCTTGTAGGTAGCCGGCCAGGATTTTGCCTGCTCGGTGGATTCGCTGTGGTGAGGCGCCGAAATTTGATATTGGGCGGGTAATGCTTTTTGCAGATCAGACAAAGCAATGTGCCTGCCCATAACAATGGTCGCCGAGTTGGTGTCTTTGGAGACCTCTACACGGGTAACATATTCTACGGATAATAAAGCCGATTTCACTTTGGCTTCGCAGCCCGAACAGGTCATTCCCGAAACTTGATATTGGTGTGTCATGTCTTGTGTTTTTTGTTGGTGCAAAGTTGAAGGCAGTTGCACCGCTACACGTTACACTTTATTGGAAATTCGGTATATGATTTTGGGTTATACCTCGTCTAAGCGCTTCCGATCGTGCTGATTGATGCTTTTAAACTGTGTCGGCGTCATACCCGTTACCTGCCGGAATTGATTGGATAAGTGTTGCGAACTGCTGTACCCCAACTGCCATGCGATTTCGCTCAAAGTGAGTTCGTCGTAAATCAGATGTTCCTTCACGCGCTCAATTTTTTGCATAATGATGTATTTCTCAATAGTCATGCCTTGGGTGGAGGAAAACAACTTGCTCAGATGTGAGTAGTCATATCCGGTTCTGTTTTTGAGGAATTCGGAGAAGTTCATCATCTCCGGCTTTTGTGCTTCGTGGTGTATTTCGTTGATGACGATGGTTTTTATCTGTTCGATGAGGCGACTGGTACGGTCTTCCAGTAGCTCGAAACCTTCTTCGTACAGTGCCAGGCGGATCGCCTCCCGTTGCTCCGGCGCCGGTTCGCCCTCAATATCCACTTCGCCGAGGCGCAGGTCTTTTACGCGCAGGCCGGCTGCTGCCAGCAAGCGGCCAACCGTACGCTCACAACGGGCGCAAACCATGTTTTTTATAAAAAGTATCATCTTCTCTTCTTCTTTTGGGTGAGAAAAAACAAGGTAAACCCACTCATCACGGTAGCCAATCCAAAGATGGAGAATGCGCGCAGCAACCAGTTGGTGATGTTGTCGCGGCTTTGGTAGTCCATCGTATGCAGCATCCAGAGGGAAATAACAAGCTGCCCGCATGGGTCAAAGCGACTCATGCGAAAGGACTACCATTGGAAAACTGCTAACAAAGGAAGGACTGTACAAGCACCCGGATGTCGGCCACTATGAGCGGCGGCTTGTACAGGTAGAAGCGAAGATTTTTTTGGTGGATCGAAAGGACGCCGGGATGTTGAGCATTGGCAAACACATCGGCGAAAAGAGGGTGAAACTTCACATCAGGAAGCGACTTTTTCTGAACGGCGGTTCCTTCGGTATCAGTTTTAAGAAACTGCGCCCTGTCTTCACAACAAGGTTTTTTATGAATACTTGCACCGCGCGCTGCTTCTTTCTTGGAGCAGCAATTGGCTTTGCGGCAGGGGCTTTTGACCGTTTTCTGTTTCTTGCAGCAACTCCCGGCCTGAAAGAGAAATGAAGCCGTTCGGCCCTTCATTCGGCACAAATGCTCAAACACCGTTACCCCCGACGAGGACAAAAGAAGGTTGAGTGCCAGTATGATATGAAGCGCCTTTACAATCATGCCGTTGTATTACAATTTTGCAAAGCTACAAAATTTGTACTTTGTTATACACCGCTTCAGATTTTGAGCCGGATCGGATCGGCATGATGAAATGCGCATCAAACAAAAAGCAGCCGAAGCGATTGCCCCGGCTGCCCTTTTCGAATATTCTATTTTACAATAATTTACGTTCCCACATCGCCGCGCTTGGCCGCTTTTTTGAGCTTTTTATTGGCATAAATGGCCACCTCTACCCGGCGGTTGGCTTGCCGTCCGGTCGCGGTTTCGTTGTCGGCTACCGGATAGCCCTGACCCATGCCGAGATCGTAGAGGCGGGAGATGACCACGCCTTGCTGCATGAGGTAGGTTTTGACCGAGCGGGCGCGATTTTCCGAAAGGGTTTGGTTGAGATCAACGCCGCCGGTATTGTCGGTATGGCCCTGCACCATGATGTCGGTGTCGTCATATTTTTGAAGTACGCGGGCCAGTTCGTTCAGGTTTTGGCGGGTGGCGCTGCGCAGTTCGTAAGACCCCACGTCGAAGAGCAGCCCCGAATCAAAGGTAATGAGGATGCCTTCGCCCACGCGCTCCACTTTGGCGCCTTTCATGTCGCGGCGAATTTCTTCGGCCTGTTTGTCCATGTACCTGCCGATGAGCGCGCCGGCCGTACCGCCGATGGCTGCGCCGATGATGATGCCGGCAGCCGTGTTGCCCGATTTTTTGCCGATAGCGCCGCCGGCCACACCACCTACGGTACCGCCGATAACGGCGCCTTTCACGGTCCGGTTGGTTTTGCAAGAAGGATAGGCAACGAGTGTCACTGCCAGGAAAAGCCAGAGAATGCGAGTTGTTTTCATGGTCATTTTTTTTGGTAAAGATAAAAACCGTATCAAAACTGAGGCATTTTGGAAGAACGAATATTTTTAACGGCTTCTTATCATCCTTTTCCGGGAAGTTGTCGTTAATAGAGGCTGTAAACAACAACCGACTTATGAAAAGATTACTTGTTCTCACTGTTTTTACCCTCTTCTGCACGGCCATGGCCGGCGAGCTGCAAGCGCAACAATCGGAGAATATCTGGAAGACACTGGGCAAAATAACCTTCAAAAAGCAATACGACGAATTGCTCGGCTTCAAGGTGGACGTGCCGGTGTTCAGCCAGGAAATCATCGCGATGGAGGGCAAAATTGTAACGGTGAAAGGCTACATCATCCCGGTGGAAGGCTACAAAAGTCACAAGGAATTTGTGTTTTCGGCCTATCCGTATAACATGTGCTTCTTTTGCGGCGGCGCAGGCCCCGAAACGGTAATGGAAGTATATGCCAAAGAAGCCATAAAATATACTGCCGAACCCGTCACCATCAAAGGAAAATTGGAACTCAACTCCACCGATGTAAACCGGCTCATTTACACCCTCAACGATGTGGTGCTGGTGACGGGCGTGAAGTAGCCCCGCGTTCAACCTTGCCGTGCCCAATGATGTTGTCAGGAATCTCTTTTCTATCGTCACCATCAACATCATCCGGCCGGCCATGAACAAAATCAAGAGCAGTAAAAAAATCCCTCCCGACAATCGCTTTGTCGTTGCCTTTGCCTCAGAGCAGCACACCGGTTTTGCCGGGCAGATATGCGATGAAATGGCCGAGTCGGCCAAAGCGCGCGGCACGGGCATCGCCAAAAGAAGCCCTGAATATGTGGCCGGCAAAATGCGCGAAGGCAAAGCCGTCATTGCATTGACCACCGAAGGCGAATGGGCCGGCTTCTGCTACATCGAAACTTGGGAGCACGGCATGTATGTAGCCAACTCCGGCCTCATCGTAGCGCCCCAATTCCGCAAAAGCGGCTTAGCCAAAAGGATCAAAGAAAAAATCTTTGAGCTGTCGCGCTCCAAATACCCCGACTCCAAGATATTCGGCCTCACCACCGGGCTGGCCGTGATGAAGATCAACTCCGAACTCGGCTACGAGCCGGTCACTTATTCCGAACTCACCACCGACGACGAGTTCTGGGCCGGCTGCAAAAGCTGCGTCAACTACGAGATACTCATGAGCAAAGGGCGCACCAACTGCCTCTGCACCGCCATGCTCTACGACCCCAAAGACCATTACCAACCCGAAGAAACCGCCGCGCATTTCAATATGAAAAAGAAGGTATATGAACGCTTGTTGCGCATCAAACGCCACTGGCTGGTAAAGGGGTTTTTCAAAAAACAAAACGAAGCGAAATGAAAAAAGTAGTGCTCGGTTTCAGCGGAGGATTGGACACCTCGTACTGCGCCAAATACCTCAGCGAGGACAAAGGCTATGAGGTACACAGCATCGTGGTGAATACCGGCGGCTTCACCGATGACGAACTCCGCCGCATTGAAGCCCATGCCTATCGCCTCGGCGTGGCATCGCACACTGCCGTGGATGCCGTGCGCGGCTACTACGAGCGCATCGTGCGGTATCTTATTTTTGGGAACGTACTCAAAAACAACACCTATCCGCTGAGCGTGAGCGCCGAGCGCCTGAGCCAGGCCCTGCACATTGCGGAACACGCCCAACAACTCAAGGCCGATGCCGTAGCCCACGGCAGCACCGGCGCCGGCAACGATCAGGTGCGTTTCGATATGATTTTTCATATCATGATACCGCAGGCGGAGATCATCACGCCCATTCGCGACATGCGCCTGAGCCGGGAGGCAGAAATTGCCTACCTCAAAAGCAAAGGTGTGGAAATGGCTTTTGAAAAAGCTGCCTACTCCATCAATAAGGGCCTCTGGGGCACGAGCGTGGGCGGCCGCGAAACGCTGCACTCCAACGGCTTTCTGCCTGAAGACGCATGGCCTACCCCGGTGACCCGACACGAACCGACGGACGTAAAAATCAGCTTTCGCAACGGCGAACCGGTGGCCGTCAACGATACCGCTTTCGAGCATCCCGTGCAGGCCATTCAGTACTTGCAGGAACTCGCCGGCGGATACGGCATCGGGCGCGACATCCATGTGGGCGACACCATCATCGGCATCAAAGGCCGTGTGGGGTTTGAAGCCGCCGCGCCGCTGCTCCTCATCAAAGCGCACCACGCCCTCGAAAAACATGTGCTCACCAAGTGGCAACTGAGTTGGAAAGATACGCTGGCGCAGTTCTACGGCAACTGGCTGCACGAAGGCCAGATTCTCGACCCGGTGATGCGCGACATAGAGGCGTTTTTGGAATCCTCACAGCAAAACGTGAGCGGCGACGTGTTTATACAACTCCTCCCGCACCGATTCCAGATCAACGGCATCGAATCGCCGCACGACCTCATGAGCAACCGATTCGGCAGCTACGGCGAAATGAATACCGGCTGGAGCGGCGAAGATGTACGGGGTTTCAGTAAGATTTTTGGGAACCAAACGGCCATATACCACGCGGTGAATCATGAAGATTAAAGCAGGCATCATCGGAGGCGCGGGCTACACGGGCGGCGAGTTGATACGCATATTGTTGCATCACCCGCAGGTGGACATCGCCTTTATACACAGCAAAAGCAACGGCGGCCAACCGCTCGTCGCCGTGCATGGCGATCTGACCGGCGAGACTGATCTCCGCTTTTCGGAGGAAATCGGGTCCGATGCCGATGTGCTCTTCCTTTGCGCCGGCCACCACGAAGCCCGCAGTTTTTTGGAGTCGAATGCGCTCTCCGAAAGCACCCGCGTCATAGACCTCTCTCAGGATTTTCGGCTGAAAAGCCATGCTGCCATTGGCCAAAGAACCTTTGTATATGGCCTGCCGGAATTGAACCGCGCCGCGATACAATCGGCGCGCAACATCGCCAATCCGGGCTGCTTCGCTACGGCCATTCAACTCGGATTGTTGCCGTTGGCGAAAGCCGGGCTGCTCGGGGAGGTACATACCACCGGCATCACCGGCTCTACGGGCGCAGGGCAGGGCCTTTCGGCAACCGCACATTTTAGTTGGAGAGCCGACAACATTCAGGCGTACAAAACGCTGACGCATCAGCATTTGCACGAAATACAACAATCGCTGGAGCAAATAGCCCCCCTCGGCGCCGGGCCGCACCCGGTTCACTTTGTACCCTGGCGGGGCGATTTCACGCGGGGCATTTATGTGAGTTCGGTACTGCGTTGCGAGCGCTCGCCGGAGGAGGTGAAAATGCTGTATCGCGACTTTTACGCCGACGCGCCGTTTACCCACCTGAGCGATGCCATGATTGATCTCAAGCAAGTGACGAACACCAACAAATGCCTCCTTTATCTGGAAAAACACGGCGATCAACTCGTGGTGCATGCTGCCATTGACAATTTGCTCAAAGGCGCTTCCGGCCAGGCAGTGCAGAATATGAATCTGATGTTTGGGTTGGAAGAAAAAGCGGGGCTGGGGCTGAAGGGGAGCGGGTTTTAGCATAGGGCCGATCCCGCCCCGGTGGGTGCGAAGATTTTATTGGGCCGAGTGTTGTATATTTGTAATTGGAAACAAGACCGACGAACAACAAACGAGCAGAAAACACCACTCTTATGGCAAAGAACAAAACAACCGAAACAGCCGTCAGCGTCGTTGATTTCATCCATTCCTGGGTGGATAATGACCAAAAAAAAGCCGATAGTTTTCGCTTAATAGAATTAATGCGCGAATGGTCGGGGTTTGAACCCAAAATGTGGGGACCCAGCATCATTGGATTTGGCAGTTACCACTATAAATATGCAAGCGGCCACGAAGGCGACGCCCCACTCTTAGGTTTCTCCCCGCGAAAAGCCGCGCTGTCACTCTACGTTTTTTGTCCCGTCGAAGAACACAAACACCTCTTGGACGATCTGGGCAAATTCAAAATAGGGAAAGCCTGCATTTATGTAAAAAAACTCTCCGACATCAACATTGCAGCCTTGGAAAAACTCAGTAGAGCAACTATCGCATACCTCAACGAGCACCACGGGCGTGTGTGTTGAGAGACATAGCCGTTTTTCGCCTTTAATTCTTACACAAGATGTCAATAACAAAAGAATCAGAACTCATCGGAATGAAAAAAGTAAGCGACGTTGTGGCTTACACGTTGAAAGAAATGAAAAACTTTGCCCGACCTGGTATGACAACCAAAGAATTGGACAACTTCGGCGCAGGTATTCTAAAAGATTTTGGTGCGAAATCAGCGCCGTTTGCCGTTTATAAATTTCCCGGATGGACTTGTATAAGCATTGATAACGAATTCTGTCACGGAATACCATCAACAAAGAAAATTATAAAAGAAGGAGACTTAATAAATATTGACGTTTCAGCCGAATTAGACGGCTTTTGGTCAGACAATGGCGCGTCGTTTGTTATGGGCGAAGACAAAAACGGACATCAAAAACTTGTTGATGCATCAAAAGAAATTTTACAAAAGGGTATAAATTATATAAAAGGCGGAGTAAGGATTTCTGATATAGGACACCTGATAGAAACAGAAGCCAAAAGACGAGGTTTTAAGGTTATAAAAAACCTTACCGGGCACGGAGTAGGCAGGAGCTTACACGAAGAGCCATCAGAAATAGCAAACTTTAAAGACAGATTTAACCGCACCAGATTTAAAAAAAACTCAGTGGTCGCTATTGAAACTTTTATATCCACCCATTCCACCCACGCAGTGACTTTAAATGACGGCTGGACAATGGTGGGCAACAAAGGAGGATATATGGCACAACACGAACACACGATTGTTGTGACCGACAATAAGCCAATTATCCTGACCGAAAAAAACGCAATATGGGATTGAATACAATACCTCGGCAGTGATCCAGATGGCGAAGGAGGATTGCCCCTCTGCCCCTTGCTCATTTGCCCCTTTGCCCTTTGCTCTCTGCCGTTAAAAATCACGCCCCCGCGCCGCTTCGAATCGCGTTGCTCCCCGGCTGCGCCATCGGAAGCGATGCGCAAAAGGATTGGGTTTTTGCTCCAATACATCGGCGATGAGCGCGCCCAGTACCGGTGCGAATTTGAACCCATGCCCGCTGCCGCCGGTAGCCACCATCAGGCCGGGTTTGTCGGGGTGGCGGTCAATGTAAAAATCGCCGTCCCAGCTATCGCAATACAGGCATAACCGGGTTTTCACGATGGGCGCGTGCTGCAGGGCCGGCAATGATTCGGTCAGGAAAGCGCGCAAGGCCCTGAAATACGATTCGGGTATATCCGCCTCCGCGTCGGGCTCTTTGGAAAAGCCGGTGCCGTGGTTGGCAATTTTCACTATGCCGTCCGTTTGTGCCGGGAAGCCGTACCAGCCGGTGCGCGAAATATCGGCGCTCCAACCGGGAAACACTTCGCCCCGAAACGGCGCCGGGTCTTCCGGCAACAAATGAAACACCGGCTGCGCAATCACTTTGAGACAATCCTTCAGTTCGGGTACCAGATTGGGCGTCCAGGCGCCGGCGGCTACGATGGTATGCGCTGCCCGCAGCGTTTGCCCGGTGCTTGTGACCAATCCGGTTACGCGCCCGTTTTCCTCCAGCAAGTGCGCCAATCCCGCATTTTCATACAACTGCACCCCTTCCTGCCGGGCCATGCGGACCAATTGCGCCACCACGTTGCCGCTTTCGGCCCAGCCGCCGCGGGCGTTGTAGTAGCCGTCGGGATAGCGCTCCGGGTTCCAGCGCGGCGCGTGTTGCCGGAGCCATTCGCCGTGGATGCGTTGCACCGGATAATCGCGTTGCCGCATCACTTCGAGGCTCTCCATTTCAAAAGAACCGGGCTGCATGGTTTGCAGCATCAGCAACAGGAAGCCGGTTTGGTGGTAAAGCGGGCGCGGGAATGTGCGGTTCCAGGCATCCCAGCCTTTGAACGCCTCGTGCATGAGGTCGGAATAAAAGGCATCCGCGCCGTAGTCGGCCCGGATCATTTTTGTGATGTCGGTAGAGGAAGCCTGCGGGTGCGGCAGTTCGCCCCGATCGAAGACGGCAACGACGTACCCCCGCCGCGACAACTCCAGCGCCGCCGTTATGCCGAAAATACCGCCGCCGATGATGTGGACGCTTTTTTGCATGTAGAGTTGAATTGTCGGTTAGGCGGTCACTTCAAGGTGACTTCCTAACTTATGAAGCGAAGTTATGCCTTTTTCTTATTTTTGGTCGCGATACAATCCCCCTCTGCGGGGCGATTTTCATTGTAACAACCCACACATGACCACCCAATCACACTACCAACAGGCCATCGTCTTTGCTGCCGAAAAACATACCGAGCAGGGCCAAACCATTCCGGGCACAGGGTTGCCGTACGTCGTTCACCTGAGCAATGTAGCCATGGAAATCCTGATGGCCGCTCCCCACACGCCCGATTTCCGATTGGATTTTGCCGTGCAGGTAGCATTGCTACACGACACCCTGGAAGACACTTCGGCTACGCCGGAAGAAATTTCCCGCCGGTTCGGCATGGATGTTGCCCAAGGTGTTTTAGCTTTGACAAAAAATGAAGTCTTGCCGAAAACGGAAAAAATGCCCGACAGTTTGAAACGTATAAGAGCATTGTCGCCGGAAGTGTGGGCTGTAAAATTGGCCGACCGGATCACGAATCTTCAAAAGCCGCCAAGCCACTGGGACCATGCGAAAATAGCCGAATACAGCCGGGAATCCATTCAGATTCTTCAGGAATTAAAAGGCGGAAACGCCTATCTGGAAAAGCGGCTGGAGGAAAAAATCAACGAATATAAAACGCACTTTGTATGAAACCGAAAACCACCCGCACTCAGGGCAGCCGCTACTATCCCAAACGCTACGACGCCGATGTGGAAGCCCGCAATCGCATTCTCGATGAGGGATTGGTGTGTCATGTCGGGTTCAATCTCGACCAACAACCGTACATCATCCCCACGGGCTATTGCCGGTTAGAAAACACACTGTACCTGCACGGCTCGGTGGGTAGCCATTTTTTTATGCGCATGGCGGCGGGCATTCCGGTTTGCGTCACCGTCACGCTGTTAGACGGGTTGGTGTTGGCGCGCTCGGTGTTCAACCACTCCATGAACTACCGCTCGGTGGTGGCATTTGGCAAAACCCGCCTCGTGAGCGAGGAGGCAGAGCAGTGGCTGGCCGCCGAAAAATTTACGGAGCACGTCCTGCCCGGCCGCTGGCAGGAAGCGCGTCATCCCTCGCCGGGTGAGATGAAAAAAACGATGTTCATCGCGGTGGAAATAGAAGAAGCCTCCGTCAAATTTCGCGCGCACGGCGTCGGCGACGATCCCGCCGATATGGATTCGGAAGTATGGGCCGGCGTGTTGCCGCTCGCATTGACGCCGCAACCGCCCCAACCCGATGAGGCCGGCAAGCCCGGCATTCCGACGCCGGAGTATGTGCTGGGATACCGCAGATGATTTTACCAACTAAAACTACGCCTATGGACTACCGCTCCAATCCCCAACTCGATCTCGCTTTTGACTACGTCAGCAGCACCGATAAAAACATCTTCCTCACGGGCAAGGCGGGTACGGGAAAAACCACGTTTCTGAACCGCCTCAAAACCGAACCCAACAAGCGCATGGCCGTGGTAGCGCCCACCGGCGTGGCGGCCATCAATGCCGGCGGCATGACCATTCACTCGCTGTTTCAGTTGCCGTTTGGATTGTTTTTGCCGGAATACGCCAAAGACGCCGCCCGGCAACGCCGCTTCAGCCGCGAAAAAATACACCTCATCCAGAGCCTCGACCTGCTCGTGATTGACGAAATCAGCATGGTGCGCGCCGATCTCTTGGACGCCATTGACGACGTGCTGCGCCGCTACAAAGACTACCGCAAACCCTTCGGCGGCGTACAACTGCTCATGATCGGCGACCTGCACCAGTTGCCCCCCGTGGTGAAAGAAGACGAATGGGAATTGCTGCGCGCACACTACGCAACGCCCTACTTTTTCAGCAGCCGCGCCTTGCGGGAAACCGACCCCGTCACCATCGAACTCACCCACATCTTTCGCCAAAGCGACCAGGACTTCATCGCCCTGCTCAACCGCGTGCGCGACAACCGCCTCGATGCCGAAGTGCTCAACACCCTCAACAGCCGTTACGACCCGCATTTTCAACCCTCCACCGAAGACGGCTACATTACGCTGAGTACCCACAACGCATCGGCGCAAGCCATCAATACCGAAAAACTGGCCTCCATCAAGGGCGCCCTCCATACGTTCAAAGCCGAAATCAAAGGCGACTTCCCCGAACACGCCTACCCCACCGACGAAGTGCTCGAACTGAAGCTGGGCGCGCAGGTCATGTTTGTAAAAAACGACATGGGCCGCGAGCGCCGCTACTACAACGGCAAGATCGGTAAGGTGATTAAAATCGGAGACGAGGACATACAGGTGCAATGCCCCGGCGATGACTTTGTCATTTCCGTATCGGCGGTGGAATGGACCAACCAGAAATACACCCTCAACGAGGAGAATAAAGAAATTAAAGAGGAAATCGTCGGCGCGTTCACGCAGTTTCCGCTCAAATTGGCCTGGGCCATTACCATCCACAAGAGCCAGGGGCTTACCTTCGAGCGCGCCATCATAGACGCGCAGGCCGCTTTTGCGCACGGACAGGTGTATGTGGCGCTCAGCCGCTGCAAGAGTTTTGAAGGCATTGTGCTGCGCACCAAAATTGTGCCCACGAGTGTGAAGACCGATTCTAAAGTAAAAAACTACACCGAAGCGGCCGTAGAAAACGCTCCCGACGAAGCCCATTTGGAACGATCCAAAGCCGCCTACCAGCAATCGCTGCTCTGGGAATTGTTTGATTTCAGAACCCTCAAACAGCATTTCGATCAAATGAACCGCGTCTTTCTCGAACATGAAGGCAGCCTGCCCGGCGGTGGTTTTCAGCAATTTAAAACGCTGGCGGTGGCGGCCGAAACGCAGCTTTTTGCCACGGCGCAGAAATTCGGACCGCAGTTGCGCAACTACTTCGATCGGCTGCCCGGCCTGCCCGAAGCAAGCGAGGAACTACAGGAGCGATTGCAAAAGGCGGGAGCCTGGTTTGCCGAAAAACTCAACGCGGAATTGCTGCCCGCCGCCCGCAGCATTCAGATACTGAGCGATAATAAGACGGTAAAAAAAACGGCACTGGAAAAATTAGAGAACCTGCAAAAAGAGTTGTTTGTAAAACACGCCTGTTTTGCCGCTTTGAAAAACGGATTCTCTGCCCGCGCCTATACCCGCGCCAAAGCCGATGCCGCCATAGATTTTAAAGCGGCGCCCGCGCCTTCTTCGCTCTCCGCCGCCTATTCGGCCGTACCCAAAAACGCGCCGCACCCGGAGCTGTACGTCCTGCTCAAAAAGTGGCGCGAGGATACTGCCGACATGCTCGGGGTAGAACAATACGGCGTATTGCCCACCGCTGCGTTGCTGCAATTGGTGGAACTCCTGCCCGGCGATGCCCGCGCGCTCAAAAAGGTAAAAGGCATCGGCGACGGCAAAGTCAAACAATTCGGACCGGCTATTTTAGACATCATTCACGCGTACTGCGCCGCCAAAGGGCTGGATGGCGCACAGTTGTCGCTCGGCGTAGCGGAAGCGCCCAAGCCTAAAGTGGATACGAAAGCGCTTAGCATGGACTTGTTCAAAGCCGGAAAAAGCATAGACGAAATTGCGCAGGAGCGCGGATTTGTGCGCAGCACCATCGAAGGGCACCTCGCCCACTTTGTCGGCACGGGAGAGTTGGATATCACAGCAGTGATGGACGCGCAAAAGGTAGCCGACATCGCCCGCTTTTTTGAAGAAGACAAGACCCGGTCCACCGCCGATGCCAAGGCTCATTTTGGAGATGCCTGCTCTTACGGAGAAATCAGAATGGTATTGAAATTTATGGAACAAACGGGGTTACAGTAGCGGCATGAAGGTTCGAAGTGTGGGTTTGTCTCGCAAAGGCGCAGAGGCGCAAAGTGTGGTTTGGCTTGGTGGACTATATTTTTTCACTCAAAGAAGCGATTTTCCCGTTGCGCCGTTGCGTGATTATGGTTTCCAATCCCCGAAGAGCGCTTCGAGCGTGTATTTTTCACGCGCTGCCCGCGAAAGCTGATGCGACCACCCGACCCGCGCTGAAACCGCCGCCCCCGGCCCCGTATTGCCGTACTCCGCATAAAAAGCCGTTTGTTCGGCATCCGGTTTGTGCCAGTTGTGCCAGCCTTCCGGACGGATCACATCCCCCATTTCACACTCAATAAACACCGTGCGGGCGTATGGCCGCCAGGGCCTGCCGAGATAAACGGAACCCGTCGGCGCATCGCCGGTGATCGTGCAGTGCCGGAATACGAACCCGCCCTGCGAGGATTCCTCCGTAGAGGCAGCGGTAATGTACCCCGGCGCTTTGCAGAAAATAGTACAACTGTCGAACACCGCCGTGGACCACCCAAAAATGAAATCCACCGTGCCTTCGATGTAGCAATTTTTGTAATACTGCCGGCTCGATTTCCCATGCGGGTACAAGGTATCCTGATGGCCGAGGAAGCGGCAGTTTTCAAACTTCACGCGGTCGCCGTCAATGCGCACCGCCACGGCCTGCCCCACCGCGCCTGCCGAGTTCTCAAAAGTGATATTGCGCGCCTCAAACCCGTCGCCGAAAATAAAACAGGACGACGACGAGGAGGTGCCCATCGCCTCGCCGAAGCGGTTGGGTCGGCTCGCAAAATCGTCGTAGGTGAGTATGGTATGGAACACATCCTCGCCCACGAGCGTCAATTCGGCAGCAGTGGGCGGCACGATGAGCTTTTCTTTGTAAATGCCGTTTTTGATGTAAATCACCGTACGCTTTTGTCGCAACGGCGGTACCGCGTTCACCGCCTCCTGCACCGTGCGGAAATCGCCGCTACCGTCAGCAGCCACCACAAAGTCGTAGCCCTGCGCAATCCCCATTCCGGAAAGCCTGGCCATCAGCACAAAAAAGAGAAGATGCTTTAGTTTCATAATGAAGATTTTTCGGTTTCGAGTTCTCTTTGCCAATTTGCACCTCGACTTTGCTTCGACAACCTCAGCACGAGCCGCTCGGTGCATCGCCTTTAACCTTTAACCCTAAACCACTCAAAATCCGCATACCCGCCGCGCCTGCCGGGAGCGGTACTGCTCGCAAACAAGCCCACCTTGGCGCCGATCCAGGTATCGGGTTTGGCATAAAAAGACTTGCCGAGCGGCTCAAATTTCACCCCGTCCGTACTGACGCTGAATTCGCACAGCGCATCAGGGCCGGTCACTTGCACGCGCAGATAAGCCGTGTTGTCGGGGATGCGCCGCTCTGCCACCACCTGCTCGGCTTGCCCGCCGGGCGCGTTGTGACACAGGATGCGGCTTATTTTGTATCCTTTGGCATCCATCGAAATGACCAGGCCGGAATAGTCGTTGCCCATTACCAACAGCCCGGCGCGTTTGCCGTCCCGGTTGAGGGAGTCCACCTGCCAGCTCACCTTAGTGGTAACGCTGAAATCTGGGCCGGGAAATTTTTGCAACAGCAACTGCGGCGTCATCCAGAGATTGGGTTGGTCGCCCGGTTGCAGGTGCGGAAACAGGCGCAGGCGGCCGGTTCCGGGGAGTTGGGCATACCAGGTGATGGAAGGATTGGCGTGCCATTGCCATTGCAGGCCGAGGTCGGCGGCGTCAAATTCATCGCTTTCCACCGGAGTTTGTACAGGCACCCGCGCTTTGGTTTTCGGCTTGGCGTGTTGCAGTACCGGCTCGCCGATTCCATCGCCATCTTTGTCAATACCCATCACGGGCCAGTCCTCGTGCCAGCGCATGGGTTGCAGGTGCATGATGCGACCGTAAGCGCCGCGATCCTGAAAATGAACGAACCAGTTCTCGCCGAACTCCGTTTCCACCCAGGCGCCCTGATGCGGCCCGTTGACGGTGGAAAGCCCTTGTTCCATCACGATTTTTTCTTCGTAGGGGCCGGTGATGTTTTTGGAACGCAGAATGAGTTGCCAGCCCGTGGCCACCCCGCCGGCCGGTGCGAAAATGTAATAATAGCCCTTGCGTTTGTAAAACTTAGGCCCTTCCACCGTAGGGTGCGCATCGTGCCCGTCGAAAACGTGCCGTCCCTCCCCTACCGTGCCGTTCCCGGCTGCGTTGAGTTGGCGGAGCGTGAGCAGGCTGTTCACCCCGGCGCGGCTGCCCGCCCATCCGTGTATCAGCCACACTTTTCCGTCGTCGTCCCACAGCGGACTAGGGTCAATCAAGCCCTTGCCTTCCAGCACCAATTCGGGGGCCGACCACTCGCCGGCGGGGTCTTCGGTTTTAACCACATAAATACCGAAATCGGGGTCGCCCCAATAGATGTAAAAAATGCCTTTATGATAGCGAAAGCAGGGCGCCCAACAGCCGTCGCCGTGCCTCGGCAGTGCAAAATGCGCCGCAGGAACCTGCCGTTTCAGTGCATGGCCGATGATGCGCCAATTGACCAAATCCCGCGAGTGCAGCACCGGTAGCCCCGGCGTACAATTGAAACTGGACGCCGTCATGTAATAATCATCGCCCACCCGCACCACATCCGGATCAGAATAATCGGCATACAACACCGGGTTCCGGTAGCTTCCGTCGCCCTGATCGCTCACCCATACCTCCGACACCTGAGCGATAGAGGGCCGGGCCGGCAACATTAGCATAAAGGGTGAAAATAGCAGCCCGACGGTAGCCCGACGGCGCAGACAACGGATGATATTTTTCATAATTCGCAATGGATAGTTGGAATGTTTAATACCCGAACACGCCGGGCAGCCAGAGCGAAATCGCCGGCAGGTAGGTAATGAGCACCAATGCCACAATCATTGCCAAAAACAACGGCAGCAGCGGTTTCAGTACCTTGCTGATGGCTATGCCGGCTACGCCCACCCCCACAAAGAGCACCGACCCCACCGGCGGCGTACACAGTCCGATACACAAATTGAGCACCATGATGATGCCGAAATGCACAGGGTCGAGGCCCAGCGCCGTCACCACGGGCAGGAAGATGGGGGTGAAAATGAGCACCGCCGGCGTCATGTCCATGAAGATGCCCACAAAAAGCAGGATGAGGTTGATAATGAGTAAGATGACTATCTTGTTGTCACTCAATGTGAGCAGTGCCTCGGTCACGCCCTGCGGGATGTTCTCATAAGCCATGATCCACGACATACTCATGGAGCAGCCGATGAGCAGCAGCACAATGGCCGTGGTGCCCACCGTTTGCAAGAGCACGCCATACAGGTCGGAAATGGATACCTCTTTGTACCACAACCCCAGCAGCAGCGTATAAACAACCGCCACCGCCGAGGCCTCCGTCGCGGTGAAGATACCGCCCACGATGCCGCCCATTACCACTACCAACAGCAGGAGACTGGGCAGCGCATCCCAACCCGTGCGCAGCATCGTGCGCAGGCCCACGCTTGCGCCGCGTGGAAAATTCCGCCACTTCGACCACACTCCTGCTACCAGCATGAGCAAACCGCCCACCAGCAATCCCGGCAGGTAACCCGCCAGAAACAACGCCGCGATGGACACCCCGCCGCTGGCCAGTGAATACACAATCAATATGTTGCTGGGCGGTATGATCAAACCCGTGGTGGACGACGTGATATTGACCGCCGCAGAAAACTGCCGCGTGTAACCTTCATCTTCCATCCTTTTGGTCATAATGCCGCCAATGGCCGAAGCGGCCGCCACTGCCGAGCCGGAGATGGCCCCGAACAGCATGGCCGCTATGATGTTGACGTGCGCCAGCCCGCCCGGCAGCGCCCCCACCACCGACTTGGCAAAGTCAATGAGCCGTCGCGCGATACCGCCCCGGTTCATCAGGTTGCCCGCCAAAATAAAAAACGGAATGGCCAGCAGCGAAAAACTGTCCAAACCCGTGGCCATGCGCTGCGCCACCGTGGTGAATGCCGGCAACGCCGGGATGTTGATCAGCATGGTAGCCATGGCCGCCAATCCAATGCTCCAGGCCACCGGCACCCCGATAGACAGCATGACCAGAAAGGTCAGCACCAAAATCGCAATTTCTGTCCAGTTCATATTTCTTCGTTTTTTTGCAGCCGTTGCTCTTTTTTGATGATCGGCCCCTTTAACCTTTTTTACCTCAACTTCGCTCGGTACGACGCCTTTAACCTTTAACCTTTCACTCCTCTAACCTTAACCTACCCCTTCACAAACATCCGCCGTCGCTTCGGGTCAGGATCATCCAAAATATCCATCACCTTGTACGCCACCACGAGCAGCCCGCTCGCCGGTAGTGCGGCATACACCACCCCCAGCGGCAAGTCCAATGCTGCCGAAGTTTGATTCAGCGCAAAAGTGAGATACACCAAGCGCAGCCCGCCCACCACCATTACACTGGCAGCAAACAGGATGACGCAGCAGTAGATGACCACATTCACCCGCCGCTTCTGACGCGGTGAGAGCCGGTTGACCAACAGGTCAATACTAAGGTGATGGCCCTGCCCGCTGGCGTAAGCCGCCCCGAAAAGACCCAGCCATATCAGCAGGTAGCGGGCCAGTTCGTCCGTGAAGGAACTGGGCATTTTCAGCAGGTAGCGCGAGGCCACCTGCCAGATGACGTTAAGAGTCATCGCGGCGAGGATGCTCACCACGAGGTGCCCCAGCCAGGTGTCGAGAGTAAGGCGCAGTTTATTCATGTCCGGTAGATTGTATGCGTTGGATGAGGCGTTGCAGGTGTGCGGGCGCCGATTGCAGCGCGCCGGCGGTATCTGTTGCAAAGGGCGACTTATCGGGGCGTATTACCGTCACGCCGGCGGCCTGCACGGTAGCCAGTGCTTCAGCTTCGGCGACCTTCCACAATTGACGCTGGTAGCGGGCCGACGAGTCGGCGGCCATTTGCACCCAGCCCTGTTGTTCGGCGTTGAGGCGGTTCCAGGTGGAGGCGCCGACCGTCAGCACATCGGGTATGGCCGTGTGTTCGTCTAAGATGTAATATTTACATACCTCGTAGTGGCGCGACAGATGGAAGCTCGGCGGGTTGTTCTCTGCGCCGTCCACCACGCCCTGTTGCAGCGCCGTATATAGCTCGCCCCAGGCGATGGGTGTCGGCGAAGCGCCTAGGTCGCGCACCAACTGCATGGCCGTAGGGCTTTCCTGCACACGTATTTTCAACCCCTTCAGATCGGCGGGGCTGTTTACGGGGCGTTCACGGGTATAAAAACTGCGCTTGCCCGCATCGAAGTAGGTCAGGCCGCGTATGAGGTAGGCGTCCATGCCGACGAGCATATCCCGCCCCACCGGGCCGAATAGCACGGCGTCCGTGTGCGCGTCGTCGCGGAACAGGTATGGCAGGCTGAATACCTGCATATCGGGCGCGAAGTTCTCCAACACCGCCGCCGACACCTTGGTCATGTCTAAACTACCGATTTGCAGCAGCTCCAAACACTGCCGTTCCGACCCCAACTGCTCGCTGGGGTAAATGTCTAACTTTAATTGCCCGTCAGAATACGTTTGCAACAGCTCGCCCATGCGCATCATGCCGAGGTGAACGGGGTGCTTCACATCCAAGCCATGCGCCAGCCGCAGGGTAGCTACTTTTCCGACGCCGTTTTCACAACCTGACGATGCGAGCAAAGCCGCCAATGCGCAAGCGACGAAGACTGTTTGAATTACTTTCATATTTTGAAATTTTCGGACCGACGCTTGCGAAACTTCCAAAGTTTCGTAAGCGTAATGTAATGTATTGCCGGGCATACGTTTACGAAGCCTTTAAGGCTTCGCAAACGCACCTTAAACACCCCGTACCCGCGCTATCGTGGCCAGCGTATCGCGCACCGCAGCCGCCAGCCCGGCATAATCGCCTTTATCCAATACGTCTTTGCCGATGAGCTGCGAACCCATGCCCACACAACTTACGCCGGCGGCAAACCACCCGCGCAGATTGGCCTCGTCGGGGCTGACCCCGCCCGTAGGCATGATGCTCGTCCAGGGCGAAGGGCCTTTGACGGCCTTTACAAAGGCAGGCCCCAGGCTGTCGCCGGGAAACACCTTGACGATTTCGCAACCCCACTCCTCGGCCAGTCCTATCTCGGTGGGCGTGAAACATCCTGCCGACCACAACACCTTGCGCCGGTTGCACACCCGCGCCACATCCTCCCGGAAACTGGGACTGACCACAAAGTCGGCGCCCAATTGAAGGAACAGGCTCGCCGTGCCGCCGTCTATCACCGAGCCTATGCCGAGGGCCATTTCCGGCAGCTCGCGGTGTACATACCGACACAGTACAGCAAACACCTCGTGAGCGCCGTCGCCCCGGTTGGTAAATTCCAACACCCGCGCACCTCCCTCATAGCAGGCAGTCACTACGGCCTTAGCTATTTCGAGGTCGTGATGATAGAACAAGGGTACCAAACCCGTTTGGGTCATTTTTTGGGCTACCGCTATGCGGTTATGTTTTGCCATGATTTTTTCTGTTTTGTAACTATTTTAAAGCTGCGAGCTGCGAGCTTTGAGCCGCGAGTTCCAAATGCAAACTCGCAGCTCGCAACTCATAGCTCGTAGCTAACTGAACTAATACTGCAAACTACCTCGACACCCGCCCGCTCGCATCTCCACCCATGAGCGTCTCTACTTCTTTCACCGTGACCAAGTTGGCATCGCCATAAATGGTGTGCTTGAGACAGGACGCCGCCACTGCGAAATTGAGCGCCCGCTGATCGTCTTCCGGCCAGGTAAGCAGGCCGTATATAAGGCCGCCCATGAAGCTGTCGCCCCCGCCCACTCGATCCACAATGTGCGTGATCTGGTAGCTCGGCGACTCGTACAGCGTAGCGCCGTCGTAGAGCACGCCTGCCCAAGTGTTGTGGCTGGCGTTGATGCTCCCGCGCAGCGTAGTGATTACCTTTTTGGCGCGAGGGAATAGCTGCATCAGTTGTTTCAAAACGGAAAGATAAGCCTGAGCATCTACCGAGTGGCCCTGCGTTACGTCCACGCCTTCGGGGTGCAGGCCGAAGTGCTTTTCGGCGTCTTCCTCGTTGCCCAATATCACATCGCAGCCTTCTACCAAAGCGGGCATGATGTCGCCGGGTTTTTTGCCGTACTTCCACAGGTTTTTGCGGTAGTTGAGGTCGGTGGAAACCGTAACGCCCATGCGGTTGGCCGTTTGTATGGCTTCGAGGCAGGCATCGGCTGCACCCTGCGACAAAGCGGGAGTGATGCCGGTCCAGTGGAACCACGCGGCATTCCGAAACACCTCCTCCCAGTCAATCATGCCTGCCTGTATGGAGGCCATGCCGCTGTGGGCGCGGTCATATACCACTTTGCTACCCCGGCTCACGGCGCCCATTTCTAAAAAATAGATACCGAGGCGCTCGCCGCCGCGCAGTACATGACGGGTGCCTACGTTGCGCTTGCGCATCTCCATGAGGGCGCATTCGCCGATGTCATTGTCGGGGACGCGGGTGACGAACTCGGTGGGCAGGCCGTAGTTGGCCAACGATACCGCCACGTTGCTCTCTCCTCCGCCATACACCACGTCAAATTCGCCGGCCTGACTAAACCGCTTGAATCCCGGCGGCGTAAGGCGCAACATGATTTCACCAAAAGTGACTACGTTTTTCATATTGTTGTAAGGTTTTTATCAAATCCGAAATACCGCACTGCATTGCGGTAACTGATGTCCCGTACTACCTCTCCGATCCAGTCTGTTTCTTCGGCGGGGAGTTCGCCGTTTTCTATTTCTGTGCCGAACAAATTGCACAAAGTGCGGCGGAAATACTCGTGGCGCGGGTACGACAGGAAGGAGCGCGAGTCGGTGAGCATGCCCACAAAGCGGCTCAGCATGCCCATGTTGGAGAGGGCGTTGATCTGTCGCTCCATGCCATCTTTTTGATCCAAAAACCACCAGGCCGATCCGAACTGTATTTTGCCGGGCGTGGAGCCGTCGTTGAAATTGCCGATCATGGTGGCCATGAGTTCGTTATCTGTCGGGTTCACATTGTAGAGGATGGTTTTAGCAAGGCGGTTGTCGGCATCCAAACGATCGAGGAAGCGTGCCAGCGGTTGTGCCTGCTGGAAATCGCCGATGCTGTCCCAGCCGGTATCGGGGCCTGATCGGCGCATGGCGCGGGTGTTGTTGTTGCGCAGCGCGCCGAGGTGGAATTGCTGCACCCAGCCTTTTTCGTGATCCCAGAGGGCAAACTCGTGCAGCAGGGCGCTTTTTATTTTCAGGGTTTCAATGGCATTGAGGTGTTCGCCGCTGCGTATTTTCCGGAAGGCATTTTTTATCTCCTGTTCGGTGTAATCGGCTACATATACCTGCTCCAAACCGTGGTCGCTCAGGCAACTGCCATGCTGCGCAAAAAAGTCGTGGCGATTTTTCAGCGCGGCGAGGAAGTCCTCGTATTGTACGATGCCCGTGCCGGCTGCGGCAGCGAGTTGATCGGTCCAGGCATTAAACGTCTCCGGGTTTTCCACGGCCATAGCCTTGTCGGGACGGAAGGCCGGCAGCACCACGATGCCCGCCTCCGGGTCGGCAGCGATCTTGCGATGCCATTCGAGCGAATCAGTGGGGTCATCGGTGGTGCAGAGGAGGCGCACGTTCATCTTGCGCAGGAGGTTGCGCACAGAGTATTCGGGACGGCGCAGCATTTCGCTCGTCTGCTCGTAAATGGCGCGGGCCGTTTTGGGCGAAAGCAGTTCGGTGATGCCGAAATAGCGCCGCAATTCCAGATGCGACCAGTGATACAATGGATTGCGGAGCGTATAGGGCGCCGTTTCGGCCCATTTTTCAAACTTCTCCCAATCGCTCGCCGCGCCGGTGCAGTAGTCTTCCGGGATGCCCTGCGTGCGCATGGCGCGCCATTTGTAATGGTCGCCGTAGAGCCATACCTGCGTGAGGTTTTCAAAATTGTGGTCTTCCGCAATTTGCTGCGGAGGCAGGTGGTTGTGGTAATCCACGATGGGCATGGGCGCCGCAAACTCATGGTAGAGCCGCTGTGCCGCCGCCGTATGCAGCATGAAGTTGTCGTTGAGAAAGGTCATTTTACTTGTTTTTTCTTTTTAGCTACGAGCTTTGAGCCGCGAGCTATGAGTTTTCGAGCGATACTTACTTGCAGTTCGTAGCATACAAATCACAACTTGTTTATTCTTTTTAGCTGCGAGCCGCGAGCTTTTAGCCGCGAGTTTCACAGCCCCACAGCTAATTGCTTACAACTTTTTCTTTAGCTACGAGCCGCGCTTTTAGCTGCGAGTTTAGCAACTCGTAGCTCGAAGCTCGCAGCTTGAATATCACAGCGAAACCCCCCGTTTCCAGGGGATAAAATCGTCTTGTCCGAGCCGAACGGCGGCTGTTTCTGTTTCGCCGCTTGCCACCCGGATGACGTACTCAAGCAGGGCCTCGGCGGCTTCGGGTATCGTGGTGTCGCCGGTGATGACACCGCCCGCGTCGAAGTCAATGATGTCGGGCATGCGTTGAGCCAAGACCGTATTGCTCGACACTTTGACGACGGGCGCTACCGGATTGCCCGTAGGGGTGCCCAGACCGGTAGTGAACAGCACGATGTTGGCGCCGGCGCCCACTTCGGCGGTCGTACTCTCCACGTCGTTGCCGGGCGTGCAAACCAAGTTCAGCCCCGGCCGGGTGACCCTTTCGGGATAATCGAGTACATCGGCTATGGGCGAGGTACCGCCTTTTTTGGCCGCTCCTGCCGACTTGATGGCGTCGGTGATGAGTCCGTCGCGGATGTTGCCCGGCGAGGGATTCATATCAAACCCGCTGCCCACGGCCTGTGCGCGGCGGTTGTAGGCGCTCATCAGTTCGGAAAATCGCGCAGCGGTGGCGGTATCGGCGCAGCGGTCGCAGAGTTCCTGCTCCACCCCGCAGAGTTCCGGAAATTCGGCTAGAATGACCGAGCCGCCCAGCGCCACCAGTATATCCGATACATGCCCCAGCACCGGATTGGCCGATATGCCGGAAAACCCGTCGGAGCCGCCGCATTCCAACCCGATGCATAGTTGCGACAGCGGAGCGGGCCGGCGTTCGAGGCGATTGGCTTCCGCCAAACCGGCGAATGTTTGCCGGAGTGCACTCGTCAGCAGCTCGCTTTCCGTACCCGATTTTTGCTGTTCCAACACCACCAAAGGTTTTTGAAAGCCCGGGTCGCGGCGGCGGATTTCGTCCATCAGCATGGGAATCTGCGCGTTCTGACAGCCCAGACTCAACACCGTAGCGCCGGCCGTATTGGGGTGCGTAATGTAGCCCGCCAGCAATCCGCAAAGGGCCTGCGCATCCTGCCGGGTGCCGCCGCAGCCGCCGTTGTGAGTGAGGAATTTCACGCCGTCCACGTTGGGGAACAAGCGTCGGCTCGCTATCGCAGCGGAAGGCGGCAGCAATTCCATTTCCGTGAGTTCGGCGGGCGTTTTGCCGTTGCGGTGCGCATCTGCGAGTTGGCGGCTGAGGCTGCGGTAATCGCTTTTTTTGCCGTAGCCCAATTCGGCCTCCAGCGCCTCGCGCAGCACGTCCACGTTGCGGTTTTCACAAAAAACCAATGGAATGACCAACCAGTGATTGGCCGTGCCCACCCGTCCATCGGCACGATGATAGCCCTTGAACGTGCGGTTTTGCCAATGCGACACATCGGGTGCGGCCCAGGCGAGCGCGGCCTTTCCGCCGATGAAAAAGCCTTCGGTGGCGTGTTTCAGATTGTCGGTAGTGAGCAGTCCGCCCTCCGGAATGGCCGTTTGCGCTTTGCCCACCAACACGCCGTACATGCGCACTGCATCGCCGGGCTGCAAGGCATGAGCGGCAAATTTGTGCTTGGCCGGCACGGCCTCCGCCGTCGTCCAAACGCGCCCGTCGGCCTGCACGGTTTCGCCTTTCTGCAAATCGGTGAGCGCCACCACGGCGTTATCCGATGAGTGTATCAGCAGTGCTTTTCGTTTCATGTTTTTCTTGTAACCACCTTTGAACGGTCTGTCGGGCGCCCGCTTCCAAAATTTGATGTACGTATTGCAGCACGGTTTCCGAAAATCCCGGCAGCGCGCTCAGGTCGGTTCCCCAGCGTTCGCTATCGGACAGCGTTTCCTGCACCATCTCTTCGGGTGAGGAGCTTTGCCATTTTTCATAAAAATAACCCGCCGCGTCATCCTCCACCGTGGCCTGTGGATGGCGATAGAAAGTAAGAAAAGCGGCCAATCCGAGCGCCATACCCTGAGGCGGCGCTACCTGTGTCCGGTAGTATTCCGCCAAAAGTGGAACCACCCGCATGCGCATTTTGGAGGCGTATTGCGCAGTGATGTTGAGCCAGCGATGCTCCACAAAAGGATTGCGAAAGCGGTCGAGTACCTGCCGTCCGAAGGTTTCGGCCTCGCCGGGCGGCAGGGCGCATGGAATGGCCGGCGCGATCTCGTCGAGCATGAGTTGTTCCACAAAAGCGGCCATGCCGGCATCGTTCATGGCCTCGCTCACCGTGGTGAAACCGGCCTGCCAGGCCAACCCGCAACTGAGGGTATGCGTGCCGTTGAGCAGGCGCAATTTGCGTTCGCGAAAGCGGCTGATGTCGGGCGCTATGACGACTGCATCGGGCACGGCTTTTTGAAACGACAACGAAGCAGCCACGCGCTCATCGCCTTCAATGGCCCAAAAACAATACGGCTCGCTCACCGTGAGCAGCTCGTCGCGGTAGCCGAGTTCGGCTGTTATGTCGGTGGCTTGCGCTGCGGGCGGCGTTCCGGGTACGATGCGATCCACCAAAGAATTGCAAAAAACACAGGCGCTTTCCACCCACTCGATGAAAGGCAGTTCCAAGCGGTTGAGGTGCGCCAGTTCAAACACGATAGACTCCAGCCGCTTGCCGTTGTCGGGGATCAGCTCGGTGGGCACGATGACCACGCCCATACCCAAATCGCCGGAAAAGGCTAAGTAGCGCGCGTGCAAAAAGGCGAGCAGCTTGCCCGGAAAAGAGAGGGGCGGACTCTGCCGCACATCCTCACGCACTAACTGAATGCCGACCTCGGTGGTATTGGAAATGACAATGCGCATCTGCGGATCAGCGGCGCAGGCCAGCACCTCCGCCCAGTCGCGGTTGGCCGACAGCACCCGGCTGATGGCCGTGCAAACGGAATTGCGGTGTACGGTCTGCCCGTTTTCGACGCCCCGCGTACAGAGGGTGTAGAGGTTGTCTTGTTTATCAAATGCGCCGGCATCGCCGCGGTCGGTAGATTTCACCACCACCACCCGGCCGTTGAAAATGCCCTGCCGGTTGGCCTTGTCAATGAGGTAGTCGGGCAGGCCGCGCAGCAGCACGCCGGTGCCGAATTGCAGCACCTTTTCCGGGAGGCTCATCAGAGCGGCTTGCGGTGTTCCGGCGAGGTATTTTTTGGATAATTGTTCCATGGCAGGTCAGATTTTGAGCGCTTGCCGCGCAAACAGTTTCCACTCGCCGCTTTGCTTGGTCCACACGGTCAGGATGGACAATTGTATCGTGCCGGGCGCTTTGCCGGCATCATGGGTGTTGGCCGAAAGGAAGTGCCGCGCCACAGCCGTATCGCCGTTCACGCGCACGCATTGGTCGCTCAGCGTGATGGCGGTGAATTTGGATCGGCCGCTCGCGAGGCTTTCCACAAAAGCAGCTTTGTCTTCGGTTTTGCCACTCGAATGGCCGTAGCTCAGCCCCTCGGCGGCTATGTTGTCCAATGCTTTCCGCTCGCCGGAGAGCATGGCCTGCCGGAGTTGCTCCACGGCTTGCTCTACGGCGGCAACCTCCGGTTGAGAGGGCTGAGACACCCCGAGCAGCCAATGAGCGAGGTCGCGGGCGGCATTAAAATTGTCGTATTCAGCGGGCAGGCGCTTGCCGTCCACATACTCGTTGTATAGCCAGGGGTCGCCGAGCGCAAATACGCGGCCTTTACCGTAATCGGTGCGCGCCATGATGACGTCCTGCCCTTCGGCGAGCACGATGCGGGCGGGCGGGCGCACTTCGAGTATGCTGATTTCTTTGATAAACAACTTAGACGAGCTGCGGAAAATGGAATGCCCCGACGGCACGGGGAAAGCGCCCTGCTCGTACTGATTGTTTTTCACCATGCTGCGGTTTTTGTTGGAAAATTGAATACCGAACGCTCCGGCAAGGCGGTTGAAATGGGGTATCTCGCAGTTGGAAGTGTCGTTGGCAAAGAGTACCAGCGTACCGCCGTTTTCCACCCAGGTTTTGAGCGCGGCAATGTGTTCGTCCTGAACGAAGTTGGGGTTGGCGGTTTCTTTGTGCGTATCGGGATCCACGATGATGAACACGTCGGCGTCTTTCAGGTTGGCGGCGGTGGGCGCATCGTCCAAAGAGGCTGTTTGAGCGCCGAGGTCGCGGAAAATCTGTCCCCACCATGCAAAGCCGGAATCGGTGAGGTCTTCCCATATATAATGGTAGCGTTGGCCGTTGCGGTATTCGTTGTTGAAATATCGGTCGAGCAATACGGTTTTGCCGAGGCCCGGCCGCGCCGCTTCCCAGCGCTCCATTTCCAGCCCGGCGAGGATGAAGGGCGCAGCGCCTTTGATGTCGTCACGGCGAACGGGTTCGGAAATATAGTATTGAAAACTGCCGTCTCGGTAGGGGTCGCCGCCCAGTCCGGCCACGCTGCACACTTTGTCCAAGTGCCAGGAACCGTCGGGGTCTTGCACCATAAATTCGCGGAGGATGCCCGCGTAGGCTTTTTGCGCCACGCCGGCAAATCGCTTATCCAAATAGCCCATCCGGGCGCCTTTCATCAGGGCGTAAGCAAACATACTGGAAGCGGATGCCTCGCGGTAGTTGCCCGGCTCGCCGGCTTTGTCTAATACCTGATACCATACGCCGGTTTTGGGATCTTGTACTTTTTCGACGGCATCGGCGAGACGGCTGAGGATGGCAATGATTTCGTTGCGGCGGGGATGGGTTTCGGGATAGTAGTCGAGCACATCCACCAAAGCCATTGCGTACCAGCCCATCGCACGGCCCCAGAAGTGAGGAGATCGGCCGTTTTTTTTGTCGGCCCAGCGCTGCTTGCGGCTTTCGTCCCAGGCGTGATAGAGCAGGCCGGTTTTGGCGTCGCGGGCATTTTTTTCCATCCAAACAAACTGATTGGCGATGTCGTTGAAGTTGTCCGGTTCGTTGAACAACACGGCATACTCGGCATAAAACGGCTGAGCCATGTACAGGCCGTCGAGCCACATTTGCCAGGGGTAGCGCTGTTTGTGCCAGTAACCGCCTTCCTTTGTGCGAGGGTGCTGTGCGAGTTGCTTGCGCAGGGTTTGGGTCACGGCGAGGTACTTTTGCTGTCGAGTTTGTTGCCACAACAGCAGGGCCGGCCGCCCCGGCGTGACGTGGTCAATGTTGTACAACGCCATATTATATGTGCGGATGCTGCCGTCGTTTTGCACAAAAAAATCCATTTGCTTCTGTATGTAGCGGTAGTAATCGCCGTGGCCGGTTTGCCGCCACAGTTGCTCCAGACTTTTGAGGTACAGCCCCAACTCGTAGTCCCATTTGGTGGGTTTGGAATGGTCGTAAGTAAAGGAGTCCCGGTGGGTGCTCATCAGCGTATGCGCCATGCGCGCCGACCACTCGGCAGGCGATTGCGCCCCAAGCGCCGTTGTGCTCAGCAGTAAAAGGAATGTGATGTTGCGTATTGTCATTGTTGTGTCTTTTGTCTTGTAAGTACTATAAGCTGCGAATAAGTACCGCTCGAAAACTCGAACCACGCCTCGGCGTGGTCGAAGCTCGCAGCTAAAAAAACTATTCCACCGTAATCAGCTCCGCCGGCACGCCCTCGCCGCGCAGGATGCCCAGCGCGGATACATTGCTGCGACTGAAATGCAGCGCGCCGTTTTGCTTGCCTTCCACCCGCAGCCCTTTTTGCGCCTTGCCGGCAATATTCAATCCGTCGAAGCGGATGTTGCGGCTGTTGAGCACCAGCACAGCGGGCTTGGTGGAAGTGGTTTCCAACTCGATATTGTTCAGGCGAAAGCCGTTGCTTTCCACCAATGTGATACCGTTTTTGGCATAAAAAGAGCAGTTTTCAATCAATACTTCCTGCACGTTCATCTCCGGCAGACCTTGTGCATAGATGGCATGATCGGCGCCGCGACAGGATACGTTGCGGATGAAAAAGCGCCGGAAAGCGGGCGTTGCTTCCGTCACAGGCAGCTTTTCCAACTCCGGGTCTTTGATGGCTTCATCGGCGGCCTTGCCGTTGTAGTACATGTCGAAGAGGATAGCCTCGTGCGGTATGTCGGTCATGGTGATGTCGGTGATGTAAATGTCTTCTACTGCGCCGCCGCGCCCGCGGGTGGTTTTGAATCGCAGACCGATGTCGGAACCGAGAAAGGTACAATCAGAGACGTAAATGTTGCGCACGCCTCCCGACATTTCCGAACCGATGACGAACCCGCCGTGGGCTTTATACACCACACAGCCCCGCACAATGCCGTCGGAGGTGGGCACGCCCCGGCGGCGGCCTTCTGCATCGCGGCCCGATTTGAGGCACACGCCGTCGTCGCCGGTATCAAACACGCAGTTTTCGATGCGGAAGAATCGGGTACTTTCCACGTCCACGCCGTCGCCGTTTTGGGCGAAAGCCGGATTTTTCACCGTCACGTTTTGGAGCGTAAAATGCCGGCTCAGGAGCGTGTGCAGGGTCCAAGCCGGCGAGTTTTGGAAAGTCGGACCGTCTATCAATACTTTATGGCATCGAATGATGGCTACCATGTTGGGCCGCAGAAACTCTTTGATTTCTTCAGATTTGGCCTCGTCGTAGCCCTGCGCAATGACGCCGGGGAGTTGTTTTTTGGAACCGAGCAGTGCGCGGTCGGTGGGGTACCAGGTTTCGCCGCGCTCGTCGAGTACGCCGCCCGATGCCACGTGTTTCTTCCATTCGCTGTCGGTCACTTTCGATTTTTTCAGCGGCCGCCAGGCCATGCCGGCGCCGTCGAGGATGCCCGTGCCGGTGAGGGCGGTGTTTTCCAAATCCATACCGGAAATGGGCGACTGCCCGCGAATGGCATCCAGTCCTTCCCAGTTGGTGCGCACGAGCGGATACTGATCGGTGTCGTCGGAAAATTGAACCAAAGCGCCCTGTGCGATATGCAGGTTGACGTGGCTGCGCAACTTCAGCGGTCCGGTGAGCCACAGCCCTTGCGGAATGAGCGCCACGCCGCCGCCGCGCGCAGCGCAGGAGTCAATGGCCGATTGTATGGCGCGGGTATTGAGCGTCAAGCCGCCGGCTTTGGCCCCGAAGTGCAGGATGTTGAAGGTATCTTTTTTGAAAACGGGCATATTGACGATGGGCAATTCATACGCGTATTTTTCGGGGAAAGGGGATTTTTTCAAAAAACCACTCAGCGGAAGGCCCGATTCGCGCAAGCCCTCCGCCACCAGCGTGGCCATGTGCGCCGCACCGAACGGCGTAAAATGTGTATTGTCGGTTTTGCCTTCGGGGGCGCTTGGGTAAAGGCCGGCAGGCAGGTGCAGGAAGAGCGCTTTGGAATCTTCCGGGCCGAGTTGTTCGAGCAGGTTTTTGCTTTTTGCCCAAAGGTCAATGAGCGGCACTTTTTGCGCAGCGGCTACCTCACGGGCTACCTGCGGATAGTCGGCGTGTTTGTCCACAAAGCGGTTCTGCTCGTCAAAGTTGCGCCGCACCACGGGTGTGAGCAATATGGGCTGCGCGCCTTTGGCCCGTACTTCGGTCACGAAGCGGGTCAGGTTTGTGCGGTAATCGGTTTGTGCGGGGGCGTAGCGCACCGGGTCGTCTGCTTTTTGGTCGTTGTGGCCAAATTGGATCAACACATAATCGCCGGGGCGCACGCGGGTCATCATCTTATCCCAATGCCCCAAATCGCGGAAACTCTTGGTGGAACGGCCGTTGACGGCATGGTTTTCAAACTGTACGGCCGCCGCGTCGAAGTAGCCGGGCAGGATCATGCCCCAGCCGGTTTCAGGCGCTGCTTCGGGCGTTTTGTCGGCCATGGTGGAATCGCCGGCGAGGAAGACGCGGGGAGGGTCTTGGGGAGGGAGGAAAAAGGTTAAAGTAAAAAGTAAAAAGGTTAAAGGCGCTGCACCGAGCACTTGTCCTGAGCCTGCACTGAGCTTGCACTGAGCAAAGTCGAAGGGCAAAGTCGAAGGGCGAAGTCGAAGGGCAGTCGAGGTGGGCCGGAGGATGTATTGGAGGATGAATTGTATAATTTTCATGTTGTCTGTTGTTTAGGCCAGGGCGTCCGGCGTTACGAAATCCATGTCGGCAAAGGACTGGTTTTCACCGGCCATTCCCCAAATAAAAGAATACGCCATGGTGCCGCAGCCGGCATGAATGCTCCAGGGCGGCGAAATGACCGCCTGATGATTGCTCATCCACAGGTGGCGCGTTTGATCGGGTTGGCCCATGAGGTGTAGTACGCGCTGCCCTTCGGGAATGTCGAAGTAGCAATACACCTCCATGCGGCGGTCGTGGGTGTGCGGCGGCATGGTATTCCACACGCTGCCGCTTTCGAGTACGGTGAGGCCCATCACCAACTGACAGCTTGCGATGCCGTCGGGGTGGATGTATTTATAAATGGTGCGGGCGTTGGCGGTATCCTGTGCGCCGAGTTTGGCGGGCGCCGCGTCGGCAGCCGTCATGAGCCGGGTGGGATATTCGCGGTGCGCCGGAGCGCTGAGCAGAAAAAACCGGGCGGGATTGCCGGCATCGGCGCTGCTGAAGGCTACCTGTTCTATGCCTTTTCCGAGGTAGAGGCAGTCCAATTTGTAGAGCGGGAAAGTATCTGCGCCGGTGCTCACCTGGCCCGGCCCACCGAGGTTGATGATGCCGAGTTCGCGGCGTTCCAAGAAGTAGGCGGCGCGGAGTTCGGGCACTTCGGGCAGGGATAGGGGCCGGTCGAGCGGCATGGCCCCGCCGGCGATGACGCGGTCGTAATGGCTGTAAGTCAGTTGTGTGCGCCCGCCCTCGAAGATGGATTCGAGGAGGAAATTTTGCCGGAGCGCTTCCGTGTTCATGGTGGCAACTTCGAGGGGGCTGTTTGTGTGGCGTATTTGCATGTTAGTTTTTTTGTGTTTGATGAGATGGCGTTAGCGCCCCATCCAGCCGCCGTCCACGGTGAGGATGGTACCGTTGACGTAGTTGGAGGCGTCGGAGGCGAGGAAGATGACCGGGCCTTTGAAATCGTCGGGTTCGCCCCAACGACCGGCCGGAATGCGGTCAAGGATGGCGCGGCTGCGCAGCGGGTCGTTGCGGAGCGCTTCGGTGTTGTCGGTAGCGATGTATCCGGGCGCAATGGCATTGACCTGTACGCCTTTGGCGGCCCATTCGTTGGCCAGCGCTTTCACGAGACTGCCGATAGCGCCTTTGCTCGCGGCATATCCCGGCACAAACACGCCGCCCTGAAATGTGAGCAGCGAGGCCGTGAAAATGATTTTGCCGCTGCCCCGCTCCGCCATGTCTCTGCCCAACTCGCGAGAAAGAATAAAGGGCGCGTCGAGGTTGATGGAGAGCACTTTGTCCCAAT
This sequence comes from Saprospiraceae bacterium, assembly GCA_019638385.1. Lineage (GTDB taxonomy): Bacteria > Bacteroidota > Bacteroidia > Chitinophagales > Saprospiraceae > UBA2329. The sequence goes on from JAHBTW010000005.1 coordinate 183,018, forward strand.
ATTCATCGGGGTGCTCGGCGGCAGGTGCGCGGAGAATGGTTCCGGCGTTGTTTACCAAAATATCAATACGCGGAAAGGCAGATTTGGCCTTGCCGATGAACGCATACAAAGCGTCACGGTTGTTGAAATCGGCCTGAAAGGGATAGAATTGCCTGCCGAGCGATTGCACTTCGCGCTCCAGCTCGCTATCGGGCAGCAGGCTACCGGACACCCCAATGATGTCGGCGCCTGCTTCAGCCAGCCCAATAGAAATGCTTCTTCCGATGCCCCGGCTACAGCCGGTGACAAGAGCAATTTTGTTTTGAAGATTGAAAAGCTTCTCCATTATCTTTGTTGAAAATCGTATTATTGCATATTATTTTTTTCAGGCGGCTCGCCCAATTCAGCAAACAGGTTCATGGAATCCATTACCATAAAAGACATTGCCAAAGCGCTCAATATTTCCACTTCCACCGTGTCGCGGGCATTGCGCGACAGCTACGAGATCAATCCCGAAACCAAACGCTTAGTGATGGAGTACGCCGAACGCATGAACTACCGCCCCAATCCCATTGCCCTGAGTCTGAAAGAAAACCGTAGCCAATCCATCGGCGTAATCGTGCCGGAAATTGCCAATTACTATTTCTCCGAAGCCATCAACGGCATCGAAGCGGCCGCATCCGACAGAGGCTACCACGTTGTCATTTTTCAAAGCCAGGAATCGTACGAGCGCGAAGTGGAAAAAGTAGAATACCTCGCCGCCCGTCGGGTGGACGGGCTGCTGATGTCGCTTTCCAGCCGCACCCTCGATTGCACACATCTCAAATCTTTGCAGGATCGGGGCATGCCGCTCGTTTTTTTCGACCGCATTCCCGCCGATATCGAAACCCACAAAGTAGTGGCCGACAACGTAGGCGGGGCTTTTGAGGCCACCCGGCACCTGCTGCAATCGGGGCGTCGGCGTATCGCGCACATTACGGCTCAGCCGGGGCTTTCCATTACCAAAGGCCGCCTGCAAGGCTACATGAATGCGCTCGAACAATCGGGCATCCCCTTCGATGAAAACCTCGTGCGATATTGCTATTACAGCCCGCAGGAAGTGGAAGACAACTTAGATAAGCTCTTCTCCCTGCCCGAACCGCCCGACGCTTTCCTCACCGTTTCCGACCGGCTGGCCTTAGGCTACTACGCCGCTTTGAAACGTCGGAAAATCCGCATCCCGGAAGATGTATCCTTTGTCGGATTTTCCAACCTGAACGCTGCCGAACTGCTGCAACCGCCCATGAGCACTGTGGTGCAACCCGCCTTTCAAATGGGTCAAACAGCAGCTCATTTGCTACTGGATTTGATTGAGCAAAAAACCAAAATTCCACCGGTCTTTCGCATCGAACAAATGCCCACCCGCTTGTTTGTGCGGGAATCTTCGGGGCTTGTTTGAACGAATAGCTTCGACCACGCCAAGGCGTGGTCGCAGCTACCCCCCTCTACTGGTATCCCGGATTTTGCGTAAACACATCTTTATTGGTCACGGCGTCAATTTGCACCTGCGGAATGGGGCGTACGACGTGGTGGTTTTGGATGCGGCCGGCTGCTTCCGGGTTGTGTGCAACGACCCGCTCCATGAGCTTGCCGGTGCGCTTGAGATCAAACCAACGCATTTGCTCGCCGGCAAATTCGCGGGCGCGCTCGTCGAGGATGAAGTCGAGGTTTACCTGTGCGGCGGTGATGGTCATATCGGCTTGCCGGCCGGGCAGGGCGGCGCGGTGGCGCACGGCGTTGATCATGTCCACTGCTTTGGGCATGTTGCTGAGTTTGAACTCTGCTTCTGCTGCAATGAGGTACATTTCAGCCAGCCGAATGACAAAAGCGTCGCGGGCACTTTGTATTTCGTTGATGTTGGGCCGGGTCGGATCGTCAAATTTTTTCAACGGAATGAACATAGCATTCGCGTTGATGGAGCCGTCGACTTTAAACATCTTGCTCTCGTCAATGATCAGATAACTTTTTAGAGCGTCTTCTGCATCCGATACTTCATATTTGGTAGCCAAAATGGCCGTATCGCCGAGTGCGAGCGTGACGTTGATCTCGTTGCCGCCTACTATTTTCTTGTATGCGTCGGCTTTGTTGCAAATCCACACCGTTTTGAACGTTCCGTGGTAGCGGGAGTCAATGGTTTCATCAAAGAGATTGAGCAAAAACTTGCTGGGCATGTAGCGGGCAAAAGGGCGTCCGTTGGCGATATCGCGTTGCATACCGATAGAGCCTGCGGCTACGCGCTCGTATGCCATGCCGAAATGCAGGTGGCCGTTGTGACCGCCGCGCGGGTGGCCGTCGGGATTGGTGGCAGCGTTGAGCAGGTCACTGAGCAGGAGGTTGGTGTTGTAATTGACCGACCAGATCACCTCGCTGTTTTTGAGGTTGTTCATGGCCCAAAGGTTGGCGTAGTTGGGTACCAATGCGTAGTTGTAGTCGGCAATCACTTTTTGTGCCAGATCGGATGCTTCGCGGTTGTTGCCCCGCGTGAGGTGCATACGCGCCAGAAAAGCCTCGGCAACGGGTTTGATGACCCGGCCGTAGTTGGGCGTAGTGAGCGGCAGGTTGGCCACAGCAAAATTGAGGTCTTCAAAAATTTGAGCATAAAATGCCTCCACGGGCGTGCGGTTGGCAGTCGTCTCGGCCACTTGCGTCACGCCGGTGGTAAAGTGTACGCCGCCCCACTGCTCCACGATGTGCCAGTAGTAAAAGGCGCGCAGGTAGCGGAGTTCGCCTTCCCGCGTTTTTTGCAGGTTGGCCGAAAGGCCCGAATTGCTCACATTGGCGATACCGGCGTTGCACAAGTTAATGGCCTTGTAAGTGCTGCGCCACAGGCGTTCCAGAAATACTTCCGTAGCGGCCAGGCCGGTTTCTGCAGGTTGCAGGTTGTTATACACCATAAGGTCTAAGCGGCGGTTGTCCACACCGGGCAGCCACAAGTCGGTACCCATCTCGGTGAGGGTGAAGCCTTCCTCTTTGCCGTACCAGGCACGGGTGTAAGAGTACGCAGCGTTCACCAATGATTCGAAGCCGTCGGGCGTGGTGTAGGCGCTTTCGCCTGTTAGCCCGGTCGGGTTGTTTTCCGTAAGGAAATCTTTGCTGCAAGCGTTTGCCAGAAAAAGGCCCGCTATGAGCAACACTTTGGTAATATGTTTGATTTGCATGATTTTTTGTTTTTTAAAGTTGTTGTTTATGCTGAGCGGAGTCGAAGCATGGGTTGTGGGTTGTGGGTTCCCTCTGCCCCATGCCCTCCCGATTCCTTCGTCATCGGGATGTCGCTTCGCTCCATCTGCTCAAAACTCTACATTAATCCCGCCCACAAAAAGCCGGTTCATCGGATTGGTCATGGAGCCGCCGCGTTCGGGGTCGTAATCTTTCACCTTGCTGAGGACGAGGAGATTACGGCCGGTAGCGTAGATGCGGAATTTAGACAAGTGCAACTTGGTCAGCAACGATTTGGGCAGGCTGTAGCCGATGGTGGCGGCGCGCAACTTGGCAAAAGACGCATCCTGATAGAAGAGCGTGGAATAGTACAGCGTGGCAGCGCGCGAGCGGTTGGCACTGGGCCGCGGGAAGTCGTTGGTCGCATTCTCCGGCGTCCAGTAGTCGTGGCTCAAGCTGTTTTCATTGGCTTGCGGATCGTAAATACTGACAAAATCGTAGCTCATCATTTGGCCCCAGCGCACGAAGAATTGTAAAGAGACATCAAATCCTTTGACGCGCAAATCGGTATTGAAATTGGCATTCCATTTGGGCCGGGTGGTGCCGAGAATGACGCGGTCGGTAGCGGCATTGATCGTACCGTCGCCGTTTTGGTCGCGTACCCGGATATCGCCGGGCGCCTGCCCGAAACCCGCTGCCTGATCGGCTTCGTTGAGTTGCCAGATGCCGATTTTTTCAAAATCATAAAATGACTGTGTGGGGTATCCGATAAACCAGCCGTTGGCCACATCGTTGCCGCCGGTTGCCAGTTCCACGATTTTTTCATCCACCTTGAACCAGTTGACGCCTACATTCCAGTCTATGCCTTTGCGGTTGATGAGGAAGGCATTCACGCCAACTTCGATGCCTTTGGTCTCCGTTTTGCCTACGTTTTCGGTCACCCGTGCAAAACCGGTGCTCAGGGGCACTAAGCGCTCAAGGAGCAGGTCTTCGGTATTGGTTTGAAAATAATCAATGGTACCGTTGACCCGGCCTTTCCACAGGCCGAAGTCCAAACCTGCATTAGAGGTTTTGGAAATCTCCCAGGAGAGGTCGTTGTTGCCGAGATTGTTGCCAAAAGCATAACCGATGGCCGGCGTTTCGTCAAATGCGAAGGGCACCCGAATGAGGTTGCTCTGGGTAGCATAGGGCAGCACGGCGGAGTTGCCGGCCACACCGTAGCTCAGGCGCAGTTTGAGGTCGGAAATGAGATTGCTGCCGGCCAGAAAGTCTTCCTGTGAGATGCGCCATGCGGCTCCTACGGAGGGAAAGAAGGCCCATTTGTTGCCTGCGCTGAGTTGAGAAGCGCCGTCGGTACGGGCAGTCGCCATGAGCAGGTACTTGTCGTTGAAACCATACTGGATGCGCGCCGTGTAAGAGAGCAGGGCGCTTTCTACAAAAGCCGAGCTGACAGACACTTGCTCGTTGGCATTGGCCAGACCATAGAAACCCTGGTAGGCGAGTAATTGGTTGGCGCCCTGTGCCGTAACGTCTTCGCGGCGGTTGCTGAGTACCGATTGTACGGCCGTAACGGTGAAGGCGTGGAGGCCTAACTGTTTGTTGTACATGAGGATGTTCTCCAAGTTGTAGCCGAAGCTGTTGCCGGTGGTGAAGCGCGCCAGCGGGGGGGTGCCGGCCCGGAGCACGGTGAGCGAACCGGCGTACAAACCGTCGCGGGAACTGGTGAGCGTCACGCCGAGATTGGAGCGGAAGGTGAGGTCTTCAAACGGTTTGAACTCTACATATCCCGACGTGAATACCCGCGAAGTGCGGTTGTTGTTGAGCCAGTTGCCGGGCTGCTCGTCCAGCAGCGGGTTGATGGTGCGGTTGTTGTTGAGCCAGGGAATGATGTTGCCGTCATCGTCGTAGGGTACTTCCAGCGGCACGAGTTTATTGGCCGTGTTGAGCGGGTCCTGCCGAATGTCCTGATCGTAAAACGTGACCTGATTCTGGGTGCCTACTTTGAACATGCGCGAGATGGTGTGGTCCACATTGACGCGCATCGCATAGCGGTTGAGCTGGTCATTGACAAAAAGGCCCTTCTCATTGAAATAATTGAGCGAGACGTAGAAGTTGGTTTTTTCGGTGCCGGTGGAAATGCCGAGTTGGTAATCCTGTTGCGAACCGTTGTTGATGAACAGGTCGGGCCATATCGCGCCGGGGCTGTTGAGCAGGTTGCCGAAGATGGCGGCATCGTCTTGCGGCCCCGACCAGTTGCCGGTGGTGCGGTTGGCTTCGCGGCGAAACTGCCGATATTCCTCCGGCGTCTGCACCTGAGGATACCCAAACAGTTCGGAAACCCCGGTGTAAGAGTTGAACGAAACGCGGGTCGTGCCGGCCACGCCTTTTTTGGTCGTGACGAGGATAACGCCGTTGGCCCCGCGCGAACCGTAAATGGCTGTAGAGGCAGCATCTTTGAGTACCTCCATAGACTGAATGTCCTGCGGATTCAAGTCCTGGATGCTGTTGTACTGGATGCCGTCCACGATGAAGAGCGGGCTGTTGGAGGCAGTCAGAGAGCGGTTGCCGCGCACGAGTACGTTGATGCCTGCGCCGGCGGCGCCGCTCGTGCGGGTGATGTCCACACCGGGCAATTTGCCCTGTAGCGACTCCATGACGTTGGTGCTGGGTACTTTTTGCAGTTCTTCCGCTTTCACGGAAGTGATGGCGCCCACCACGTTGCTGCGTTTCACCTGCCCGTAACCGATGACGACTACTTCGTCGAGCAGTGCCAGATCAAGCTGCATGACTACGTTGATCTGTGTGCTGTTGCCCACAACAACATCCTGGGTTGCAAAACCTGTGTAGGAAAATTGCAACACGGTACCGGGCGCTACGTCAAGGCTGTAAGTACCGTCCACATCGGTAGCCGTACCGGTGGACGTGTTTTTCACCACGATGCTGACACCGATCAACGGCTCATTATCGGTGGAGGTCACTTTGCCGTTGACCTTGGTTTGCCCCCACAAGGGTGCGTAGCCCAGAAGGGCAAACAACACCGCCAGAGCGAGCAATTTTGGGTAAAACCTGGTTTTCATAAATGGTAAGGTTGAAAGATGATTTGAAAATGATTGATTGATTTCGGCCCGGTTTTGTCAAATAAAATTAAACAAAATCGCGCTAAAGCCACCGAAAGTTACAGTAACGAATACCCTCGGTAGGTAACGAAAAGGGATATTTATTTACGCAATCGTTATCGGGAACGTTCCCGGAGCAAAAAAAAAAAGAGCGCAACAACCGAAGTCATTGCGCTCTTGATTATACCCGAAACCTTATAGCATTATTTTCCTTTGCCGGAGCCTTTTCCCGGCCCCTTATGCTGCCAATTGCCGCGATTCTGTGCGCCCTGCGCTCTGCGTTCTTTAGCTTTTTCCATCATTTGTTGCTTGTTCTGCTCATACTTGGCATACTGCTCCTCGGTGAGTACTTTGCGGAAAGAATTTTCGCGGGAGGTTTGCACTTCCTGCGCGGCTGCTTTGCGATTTTCCCGTGATTTTTGAGCTTCTGCCCGCAGTGCTTCGTGCTTCGTAGCGTGGAGGGTATTGATTTCAAGCATTTCCTTGTACTGTGCATCGTTCAGTCCGAGCGACTCTTTCTGGTGGTCGGTCATTTTTTTAGCGCGTTCTTCTACCGTCATGCGTGCTTTCCCATCGGGATTGCCTTTGCCCGGGGTCGTTTGCGCGTTGAGGGAAGTGGTGAACATCAGGACTACGCCCAATGCAAATAGCTGAATAGCTCGCTTCATCGTTGTCATTGTATGAATTGTTTTGGTTACGGGGATAAGACGGGCGGAACAGCCTGGGGTTTAGCGGGGCTTTGCTAAGGTTTTGTTAAAGGGAAGCTTACCAAGGCAATTGCATTAAAATAAATTTCGAAGAAGTGACAAGTCTTAAAACCGCAAAACCTAAAATTTAAAACCGAAAAAGTGCCCGAGACAGCCCATCGCAAAAGTGCCCGAGACTGCCCCTAGCGAGAGCGTCACGCCTTTTGCGGTTTTACATTTTGCGGTTTAAATGCGATTGCACTGGAATGCCCACCTTCCTTTTGGCGCTTTCGCAAATATTGCCTTTATTTCGGCTGTGAAGTGCTGATTTACATTCAAACCGCTGACACCATGCCCGACATAGCACAAATAGCCGAAGCCCTCCGCGCCGACGAGTGCATCCTGCTGCTCGGTCCCCGCGCCGCCACCTTCGAGGGAGAACACCTTCAGGATTTGCTCGCCCTCCGCTTTGCTGAGACGCTCGGAGCGCCCGCCGCTACTGCCGCCGAACTGCCGCAGCTCGCCCGCCGCCTGGCCGCTACCTGCAAAGACTACACCGAAGCCCTCGAAAAAACCGGCACGGTGTTGCGGAAATTTTATGAAGAATTTCAAAACGAAAAAATACCCCTTTACGACCTCGCCGCGCAGTTGCCCTTCAAATATGTGCTCAACTGCACGCCCGACAGCCTCTTCCTGAACACCCTGCGCCGACAGGACAAAAACGCCCTGTTTTTCGATTTCCACTTCAACAAACCGGAGTACAACCAAAAGGCCAACAAAAGCGCTTGGGACATCGAACAGGAAATTGCCGAAGACCGTCCGCTCGTCTATAACCTCTTGGGCCACTACAACGACCCCTCCTCGCTCGTGCTGACCGATGCCGAAATCCGCCGGCATCTGGCGCAGAGCGCCTGTTGCGAGAGGAACCGCGCGGCGCCAGCCTCTACTACGAGATCAGCCACGATACCCTGCCGGAACCGATAGCCAAAGCGCGAAAAATACGCTTGGACCGGGAAGAGCGCGCCGCCGCTGCGCGCCGCATCCGACGGCTCAGTTTGTTGGCCGTACTGCTACTGGCCATTGTGGCAGGAGCGGTGAGCTTTGCGGCCTGGGCCTTACGGCAAAGGGATGAAGCAGTAAAACAAAATGCCATTGTGGAACAAGCTCGTGCAGAAACACAAACGGCGCTGAATCACGCGGAAAAACTGATCAATGCCTTCTACTTTTATGATGATAAGTTTGCTTTGGCTTATGACGAGAAAGGTGAAGATTGGAGGCTTTTATTCTATTTTATTGATAAAAATGGCGAACCCGTAGAAAAGTTAGGCCAATGGATACAGGCAGAACAATTCGACGACAGAGGGTATGCCAAAGTAAAAAAGGAGGAAAAAGATGGTAGATTGGTTAACTACCTGTTGGACACCTTGGGGCAGACTTACCGTGTTGCTTACAACATCAAGGATATCGGACCCGAAATACGCGCATTGGACTTGTCGGAGCAAGAATTGGCTAAAATTCCAGAGGCTGTTTATAGCAATATAGGATTGGAGATTTTATTGCTTAACAACAATAAATTGAGCAGCCTGCCTCCAGAAATCGGACAGTTAGATAAACTGGGAAAGTTAGATTTATCCGATAACCCCATCCCCGAAGCCGAGCGGGAAAAAATCCGCAAGTTGCTGCCGGGGGTGGAGATTTGGTTTTAAGAAATGCCGGAGCTGCTGCCTATGGAGCCGGTGCGGTTTGAAGCGCGCCGGGAGGGCGGGAACGGTAGTTGCTTGCTTTGTATCAACACCCGGCGCCATAACCCCTGCCTCACCTGCCGATGAAACTCAAAGCGTGCCACGAGCGTTTTTAGTATGTTCATCAAAAAAGCGCACCATGATCTCACTCTCCGTCAAATTGGAAGACGAATTATCGGCCCAAATCCGTGCCAGGGCCGAGGCATCGGGCATGGGGGAGGAGGCCTTGGTCGTGAAAGCGCTACAGGATTTTCTCTATTCGGAAGATCAACCGAAAGCATCGGCTGCTCAGCAGTTTTTCCCGCAGCAAGATGTGAAGGTAGAATGGCGCGCACAGGCACATTCGCCCGCCGACGATTTGTTCTCTGATAGCGATTTCTGGGGCGTCATTGAGTTGATTGACTGGTCTAAAAAAACATCCGAAGAAAAACTGCTTCCTGCCGTACAATACCTCGCTGAAAAACCGGTGTCCAACATCTACCTCTTCGCCGACAAACTATCGGAAAAGCTGTATCCCCTCGATACGAAACAGCACGCTTCCGCTTATGCCGCGCATGAACCTGAACAATTTGTTTCGGCAGACGACTTTCTGTACGCCCGCTGCGCCGTGGTGGCCGAGGGGCGGGAGTATTACGAACAGGTATTGAACAACCCTTCCCAAATGCCCTCGGATATCGTTTTTGAACCCCTGCTGAGCCTGGCAGACGATGCCTTCGAACTCAAAACGGGAGCGGAATTCAAGTACATTCCCGCGTACAATTACGAAACCCATAGTAATAAAGCCGGTTGGCAGTAGCATCCGATGGGGCACAAAAACCTGGACGATAACGAAGACCTCCATCACTTGTACGAGATAATCGACAAGAAAGACATCAGTGTATTCAAGTACGGCATCAGTTGCGGACCAATCGGCAAGGACGGGTTGTCAAAAAGGATGAGGGTACAATTGAGGCTGGCCAATCTCATTGACAATTGGCCCCGCTTTTTTGCCCGGATCATCATTTACGATATACCCGGTCGGAGAGAAGCGAAACGGCTCGAACGTGAATACATCCAAAAGTACAAAGAAGAACAAGGTACGCGCCCCAGGGGAAATCTGACGGATTGATTACGTCCCCATTTTCCGGGGTTGATCACCATAGCTTGTCCGATCTTGAAATGCATGCATAAAAAACATCCCTTGTATCAGGAAAACAGAATATATTGGGAGCATCAATCTAAAGCGCATTGCAAGAAATATGAGCATCAGCATCCAATACCGGGGGCAAATAACCGACAGGGCCGACGTACAGGCATTGACGGAGGAGGTAGAGGATATCGCAAAGATCATGCGGTGGCCCTGCGAGGTGGTGGACGAAAGCTGGGAGACGCCGCCCGATGCGCACTTCGAGAGCATCCCCGGCGCGGGCATTCAGATTGTGGGGCATACGGGGTTGAAGGGCATTTGCCTGCACCCGCATCCGCGCTGCGAACCGCTGTGGTTTGTGTTTCGCTCCGACGGCATTATGAGTTCGCCTTTCCTCCTCGCGCTGGACGCCGGGGAAGGGTATCCCCCCAAAAGAATCTGGCTCTCTACTGAAACCCAGGCCGCCGGTCCCGAAGCGCACACGGCCATTGCAAGGTTGTTGCACCGCATCAAGAACCGCTATGTACACGACCTCGAAGTACGCGATCCTTCCGGTTTCTGGGAGTCGGGCGATGAAAACCGCCTGCGCCTTTTTTTCGATGCGCTTTTTGCTATCACCCGTTCTTAGCAGCAAAACAAAATTCCGTGCCGCTCGTTTTTCCATCTCGATGATCCAACCCGATGCAATCCGCAAAATGAATCGCTTAGGCGGCTCCGGCACGCCGTTCTTTTTTGCGCTCGACTTCGAGGGCCGGGAAGCGCTCGTGTGTACCGCCGAAGAACTGGCTGACCAGCCCGTCCTATTCCAAATCAACGGATACGCTGCCTGCGAGGCAGATCACTCCGGAACGGCATTGCCCCCGTTACAATTCGAACCCATACCCTATTCCGAATACCGCAAAGGCTTCGACACCGTGCTGGCACATTTACAGGCAGGTAATTCTTATCTGGTCAATCTCACCTTTCCTACTGCCATATCCACGCCGCTTTCACTGGAGGATATTTACTACCACAGCCGGGCGCCCTACAAGCTGTTATGGCGGGAACGCTTTGTGGTTTTTTCGCCCGAAACCTTCGTTCGCATCCGCGAGGGCCGTATTGCCACTTTCCCGATGAAGGGCACCATTGACGCATCCCTGCCCGATGCCGAAGCGCATATATTGGCCGATGGCAAAGAACTGGCAGAACACGTCACCATCGTGGATTTGCTGCGCAACGACCTCAGCAGGGTGGCCGAAGGCGTGCGCGTGGACCGGTTCAGATACATTGACCGCATCCGCACCAATCGGAAAACGCTCCTACAGGTCAGTTCCGAAATAAGTGGTCAATTGCCGCCGGATTATCGCAGCCGGATCGGCGACCTGCTCGACTCCATGCTTCCGGCAGGTTCCGTCAGCGGGGCCCCCAAGGCCAAAACGCTCGACATCATCCGCGAGGCCGAAGGGGCGCCAAGGGGGTTTTACACCGGCATCTTCGGCCGTTTTGACGGCAACGACCTCGACAGCGCGGTCATGATCCGTTTTATCGAACAGCGCGCCGGCGGGCTGTTCTTTCGCAGTGGCGGCGGCATTACCGCACAAAGCGATCCGCACAAAGAATATCAGGAATTAATAGATAAGGTGTATGTGCCGCTTGATTGAAACGATTCAAATCCGAAACGGACAGGCATTGCACCTGCGCTACCATCAACAGCGCTTCGACGATGCCAGGCGGCAATTGTTTGGGATTTGCGAAAGCATTTTTTTGGAAGAACGGATTCAAGTTCCAAAGAGCTTTCAACACGGGACAGTGAAATGCAGAATCACTTACGCCGGAGCCATTGAAAAAATAGAATGGGAGTCGTACATGCCGAGAATGGTAAAAAGCCTTCAGCTCGTCAATGCAGATGCCGTATCATATCCTTTCAAATACGCCGACCGCAGCGCCATCCATAAGCTGATGTTGCAACGCGGTAGTTGCGACGATATTCTGATGGTGAAAAACGGCCTGATCACCGATACCTCCTACAGCAACGTGGCGCTGAGCGACGGCAGCCGGTACTTCACGCCGGCTTCGCCTTTGCTGGCCGGAACCTGCCGCGCCAGGCTGCTCGAAGAGGGCTGCATCGAATTGGCCGACATCACTCCCCGCGACTTACAACACTTCCGCAGCGTCCTGCTCCTCAATGCCATGCTTGACTGGGAGACCTCCATCGTGGAAACGATTCTTGAATGAAAAGTTCGCATCGCGAATCCACAGCCTTCAACTCTATAACCCCCACCTTCGCCCCGGCCCGTGTAGCTTCTGCGGAGGCCCTATGCTCTCTGCACTATGCACTCTGACAGATAGTTTTGAACTGATTTCGACATAATTTTGAGGAAAATAAGGGGTTTGCCGGATCGGGAAGAAAAAAATCGTCACTGCGTGTAGCATATTTGAAATCAAGGACATATCTTTGCATCGTAAATCAAATGAGTAATTTTTTTGTACAGCAAATAATCTTCATCGGAAATCAGTTCCGTCGCTTTTGCAAGCCAAGTTTTCTTACGTCAGTTATCCTGCCTTCAGTTCTCTTCCTTGCTTTTTCGTCTCAATTCGTTTCCGCTAAGGTTTCCTGCCTCGCAAGGAGTTCCTCATGTTTTTTCTCTCATTTCAATTTTCATTTTTGATGAACATTTTTGCAGCAAAATTGAGTTTCGATACTCAATCGGACGACCTTCAGCAGGCGTTCGAAGCCTTTGGCGAAGTTTCTTCCGCCAATGTTATCACCGACAAACTCACAGGCAGGTCCAAAGGATTCGGCTTTGTGGAAATGCCCAACGAAGAGGAGGCTCGCAAAGCCATCGCTGAGTTGAACGACAGCGAGCTCGACGGCAGAACTATCGTGGTGAAGAAAGCAGAACCCCGTGAAGACCGCGACAGCGGCGGCGGTTACGGCGGCGGCAATCGCGGCGGTGGCGGCGGTTACGGCGGCGGCAATCGCGGCGGTGGCGGCAATCGCTATTAAGACCAGACAATGATGTGATCCGGTTTTTACCGGAATTAACGCGATAAGCGAAGAAAGCCCCGGACGTAAGTTCGGGGCTTTTGTTTTTTAGTGATTCTTTACACTTCTTTGCGCGAGGTCTTCCCGAAAAAGCCCGCCCATCCGTATCGAATGAGCAAAAGCAAGCCGGCAAACAGCAGTATTACAACCGGAAACGGCAAATAAGTAATCGCATAAATCCGCGTGCGATCTACAAACCACATGATGGCCAAAGTAGCAGAGATCATCGTGATCAAACCCGACAATTTATCGAAGCCCGGTACCCGGTCCAAATTCACGTTCTTTCGCACAATGAATAGCGTGAGAATCATGGAGATGATGGGCAGTATTTGTGTGTAAATATTGGCATCCAAGACACTCCGGCGCTCGAAAAGGAAAAAATAGATATTGAGCGTGACGGCAAAAATTCCCGGTACGCAGGCCAGATAAATCAATACTGCGTACAAATACTTCCAGGGAGTGAGATGCCCCTCTCCTTTTGCTATCCAACCCGCCAACAGCGCGGTGAACGGAACCATAAAGTAAAAGAAAAGTACATAAGCAGGATTTTGGCCTAATAGATCGAAAAACTCTTGCAAAGTCATAAGTGTGTGTGTTTGAATACGCAAAATTAATTGAAAACCTTAAACAGCCACATTATACTCCCGCAGCGCTTCATTCAGCGACACTTTTTTGTCGGTGCTTTCCTGTCGCTTTCCAATGATGAGCGCACAGGGCACCTGATATTCGCCGGCGGGAAATTTTTTGGTGTAAGACCCCGGTATGACAACCGACGCAGCCGGTACCCGGCCCCGATAGGTGACCGGCTCTGCGCCCGAAACATCTATAATCCGGGTGGATTGTGTAATCACTACGTTGGCGCCGAGCACGGCTTCCCGCTCTATACGGGCGCCCTCCACCACGATGCAGCGCGAACCGATAAAGCAGTCGTCCTCAATGATGGTGGGCGCAGCCTGTGGCGGCTCCAGCACGCCGCCTATACCCACGCCGCCGCTGAGGTGTACATTGCGACCAATTTGTGCGCAGGAGCCTACCGTAGCCCAGGTATCTACCATCGTGCCGCTGCCCACCCAGGCGCCGATGTTGACATAGCCCGGCATGAGAATGACGCCCCGTTCAATAAACGAACCGTAGCGGGCCACGGCCGGCGGCACTACCCGCACGCCGAGCGCAGCATAGTTGCGCTTGAGCGGTATCTTGTCGTGAAATTCAAAAGGCCCTACTTCTATTACTTGCATTTGTTGCAACGGGAAGTACATCACCACTGCCTTTTTGATCCATTCGTTGACCTTCCAGCCGCCCTCGCCATCCGGTTCAGCTACCCGCGCCTGCCCTTTGTCCAAGAGCTCCAATACTTCATATACAGCCGCCGCTACGGCGGTATCCGCTAATAGGCTACGGTCGTTCCACGCCGACTCTATGGTATGTTGCAATGTTTGCATGTCGTTTTTTTTTTGCAAACATACGCAACTCCGAAAGCCGGTAAAGGGTTTCCAAGCAAATCAAACCAATTAGTCATCATGATCCGAATCCTTCTGCTACTGCTCTTGTCCTTTTCGACACTGCAATGCAGCCGCCACACCCCGATCGGCGACATTGTGGACAACCCTGAAAAATATCAAAAACCCGGCGCAACGACGATCAAGGGCACCGTCGCCTCCAAAATTGATGTGATGGGATTTTCTGCATTCAAAATCCTGGACATGAGCGGCGAAATCCGGGTGGTGTCTTCCCGTAGTTACCAGAAAGGACAGGAAGTTGTCATCAAGGGCCATGTAGAGAATTTGCTGAGCCTCGGCAATACCAAACTCATCGTGTTCAAAGAGGACGAGCAAGAGTAAAGACCTGCCTGCCTCAACCGGGCATTTGAAAATCCGCAATCACTTGGCAAGCATTAGATCGGCTTTTCAACAGGAATAGAATTTTTTTTTGGAATTTGTAATTGTATTTTATACACAAAGCTATTATCTTTGCATCGTGGTTGAAGATAATGATGCGTGAATTTGCAGCGATAAAAAATGCAAACATCACCTTTAAAATAAAAGAACGAACGGTTCAAAAATAATTTGGTTTTATTTGGTTAGGGCTGAGGTAGTACTCTTCGTAGTGCTGCCTCTTTTTTTTGGGGGAATGCTTTTTGTGCATCGTTGTGATCTGTTTAGACTTCACTGGGCGAAATGCCGAAGCGTTCCTTGAAGCGCACCGAGAAGTATTTCTGGCTTTTGAACCCGGTTCGCACTGCAATCTGCGATACGTTCCCTTCCTGTTTTTTTAACATGTCCAGCGCCCGGTCCAATCGGTAATTGCGAATAAATTCATTGGCCGGCTGCCCGGTAAGGGCCTTTAATTTGCGATGCAACTGTACCCGGCTGACGTATAGCCGGCCGGCAACATCTTCTATCGTAAGCCCTTCTTCTTCCAGGTGATCTTCCAACAGGGCGTTGAGTTGTTGCAGGAATTCCCGGTCGGCTTTAGAGAAAGAATCTTCCGCCGCCTTACCCGCCATAGCTTCGGTGTGGGGCATTGACGTGCTAAACTTCGCTTGAACCAAACGCCGGTTTTCAATGAGGTTGGCCATTCGGGCCAGCAATTCCTCTGTGTAAAAAGGTTTGACGAGATAGTCGTCGGCGCCTGCATGCAGCCCTTCTATTTTGCTGTCTAAAGTGTTTTTCCCCGTCAACAGT
Source organism: Saprospiraceae bacterium (assembly GCA_019638385.1). Lineage (GTDB taxonomy): Bacteria > Bacteroidota > Bacteroidia > Chitinophagales > Saprospiraceae > UBA2329. The sequence continues at coordinate 198,571 of JAHBTW010000005.1, forward strand.
ATAACGGGGATGTGTGCGGTCAACTGATTGGATTTCAATTCTTCACAAACGGAAATCCCATCTTTACCCGGTATCATCAAGTCCGAGATGACGATATCGGGTATCCATGCCATTGCTTTTTTCAGCCCTTCAATACCGTCGGCAGCTTCTGCCACCTGATAATGATCGGAGAGCGCCTCTCTGATATAGGCTCGCAGATCCTTGTTGTCTTCAATGATCAATACCAAGGGTTCGCCCCCTTCCGCCATCGGCAACTCCTCCTCTTTTCCTGCGAATACTGCCGGCGATATAGGATTTTGAATATCCCATTTCATTGACCTGTTTTCAAATGTTGCCAAGTGGAGCATTTGATTGACCAAGGCCAGCAACTGTTGACTGCCTTTTTCTGCCAGAGCTACTTTTTCCTTTACCTCCGGGTCTTTCAATTGCGGCAACACCTGTCGGAGCTGCTCAACAATGAGGATAAGCGGGGTTCGGAGTTCGTGCGTAATGGTGAAAAAAAAATCCGTTTTTATCCGTTCAATCTCGGCAAGACGCGCCGCTTCTTTTTTTTCAACAAGCAGTTGGTACGCGGATCGGATGCGTTTGATTTTAAACCTAAAAAACAAGAAGCACAGCATAATCCCCGCTCCCCAATAGCCGGCATAAGCCCAAGTGGTGCTCCACCAAGGCTGCGTATCTTGTGAAAGATCGTCAGGGATAGCAGGGCTGCCCAACTCCGGGCTTTGGGCCTGAATGGAGATGGCAATAGCGTAGAGGAGGATAAATAACCAAGTACGTTTCATAAAGGGGTACTTACTTAGCCGAGATTATAAGGGTAATTCCCTCTTCGGTAAGTTCTTCCCTGCAAAAATAACAAAGTACACAAGACAATTTTGGGAAATGGTCTGTTTCAAAAGTAAATAAACCGAGCGTTTCCTGCGCAGGTGCCGCCGCTCCGTCTCAAAGGTGTAGGCAAAGGCCGGCAAGTTTTTCTTTTTGAAAAAAACGCCGCCCAGCGTCATCATGGCTTCACTGTTTTCAGCGGCCCTTGCCAAATTACCTGCTCGATGCGCCAGGTCCCGCCGTGCTTTGCCAGCAACAGGTAGTCCATGCCCCACCACGCTACTACTTTCACACAGGCGACTTGCTCCTGCACTTCCAGCACCGACACCAGTTTCGGGGCATCGGGTGAGGCAAACCGCTTCTTTTCCAGCACATTTCTGGCGAAACCAATCGCCTCGGCGTAGGTCATTTGGCTGCCCTCGTACTCGCCGGCTTTGCCCTTGTAGTAGCCGTACTTGTACAACTCCGGGCTGAGGCTGCGCTGGAGTTTGAGAGTGTCGCCCTCGTAAAAGCCTTCGAGGTAGTCGAGGGCGGCACGGTGGACGAGTAGGCTGTCGGAAGCTTGTGCGAGAGTGCTGGTGAGAAAGCCGCACAACAACAGCGGGAAAAGAATTTTTTTCATCGCCAGGTGGTTTTTATGAAGATTTTTAATGGATTTTGATGCTTTTTTTTGCCGGAAACATCCCCGTCACTCATCCAGCCAATGCAGGATATTCAGCAGAAATTGAGCATTTTGACCGGCCTCGGGAGTGTTCATTCCTACCGGATTTCGGTTGGGGCCGGCAAGTTGGGCGGAAAACATGGCCGCTTCACCCATAACCACCACCCGCCCTCTGCCGTAAGCGAGGCAAGCCCCCTGGAAGTAGCCCTCGCCGGGTAGATGGGGACTGTTTTCTTCAAATTGCCAAGCTACAGCGGGCATCATCAGCGTGTAGTTTTTTAGTGCCAACAGAGGCGTAGCACGTTCCGGGATGCGGAAGGCGCTGCCCGTGAAAGTGACCACCGTGTCAATACCCTGTGTGATGGGATGGGGGAGCAGGGTGCCGTTTTCCGGAAAAAACCGCTCAAAATTTCGCCGCCGGTTGTCGTTGGCAAAACAATTTAAAAACTCAATGCCGAAAGACTGTGCAAGCGCTTCGGCAGCCCCGGCAAAAGGCATGTGGTCGGCTATCAGCAACAGACGCCCTCCAGTTTCTACCCATTGGTTCACGGCCTCGATTTCGTCGGCACTAAATGCAGAAGGGTTGGGTAAATTCCAATTACGGGCATTGCTGCTGTCTAAGGCATTGGAGATAACCAAAATGCGGCAAGATTGCAGCCCGGCCAGATCAAAAGCTTGGGTGTTTGCCCCCACCCGGTACCCGTCCTGTTGCAGCACCTTTGCAAACGGCGCATAGCGGCCGCTCATGGTGTGAAAATTCATGTGCGCCTCGTCAATCCACACTACGCTGCCTCTACCCGGCAGGTTTTTTGGCTGTTGGGGGATATATATGAATGTCGTATCGGCAATTTGCTGCGCCATTGCAGTATGAAAAGCGCCTGATATCGGCAATAAAAAAAGTAATCGCCATGCGGTCATTTTGCTCAGATTTTTTGTGACATAAGTATGTGTTTAACGGCTTACCTGGTCATCCCTGTAATGCAGAGGGCGGTATTCCCCAAGCGCGCTTGAACGCCTTCGAGAAAGAAAATACATCGCCGAACCCGCAATGCAGCGCCGTCTCCGACACCGAAATTTTACCCATCCTCAACAGTTCGCGCGCTTTTTCCATTTTCAATTGCCGGAACCGGCACATGGGTGCTTCATTGAATGCCTGCCGCATAAAACAGGCTGTTGGTTTCGTGCGGGGTTATCCCCGTTTCGCAGCTATCCAATGCCCAGGTAACGGTTTTGCACATATCGTCAAGCGGTTTAGAATAGAATCATCCGAGGTCGTCACTTTCCTTTTCCTATCTCCTCCAGCATACTGCGCGCATTGTCGCCGGTACTGCCATTCGGGTCCAGTTCAATAGCTTTGAGGTAGTATTCCACGGCTTTGTCTTTTTGGCCGGCGAGGTAGTGCGCTTCGGCAAGGCTATCCCAGGCGTTGGCCGATTGAGGAAAGAGTTGGGTATTGAGCCGGAAAACGAATTGCGCGGAATCGCTTTGTTTGGCATTCAACAGGTCGTAGCCGGCCCGGTTAATTTTTTCCTCGAAATTGACATAGCGATACTTGGCATCATTGACCATCCGTGCGGCTTCGGTTTGCACGGCGTCCATATTTCCGGCGACAAACAGCTCCCGCAAATGGCCCATCGGGTCCAATACGAGGTTCGGATCGGCAAAATTCAGAGCGGTTTCCAGTACCGGATCGCGGTTGGAACGGTAGTCGGCGAAGCTCATATCAACGGCCAATTGGGGCGCTAGCCAGTCGTCATTTTCCCACTGTGGTTTGTCTTGCCACCAGGCGAAGGACAAGAACACTGGAAGTTTGCTATTGGGCAATTCCACGCGTCGGTTGTCGCCGTAGAAATTGATATTTTCTGAGGTCGGCTCGCCCACGAAGATGGCGTCGGTATAAGTATGCAGTTCGTTCACAAGGTTTTGGCAGGCCGAAAAGGTACGCCGTCCAATAAGTACAAAGAGCTTGCCGGGTTGGTTGATTTTTTTCGCCCGGATGAGACCTTTCACAATGGGTTTGTTTTTGTAATTATTCCCGCCGCCGTTGAGGCGCACATCCAGTACGAAGCGCTCGACATCGTTCTTTTCTGCATAATCGAACACCCGCTTGTAAAAATTGGCGATGGTTTCATCCTTGTCATCCAACATCTGGCTTTGGCGCACATACAGTGTTTTGCGCTCCGGCAGGTACTCGAAATAATAAATCTTGTCCAAGTTTTTAAGATAGTGAGGGGTAGTGCTTTGATCGCGCACGCTCAGCCAGTCACCGCCCGGCGTCACGAAGCTGTATTTTCTTTGAAACCGGAAAGCCGGAACTGTCTTGAAAGTTTTGTCGAATGATTTGCCATCCCGCTCAAAAGAAAGGGTAATCGTTTGTTTCAAAGACTTGGTGATACCCTGAACATGAAGCGCCTCCGGGACCAAGAGGAAATCGAGGATATACGCCTTGAAATACTGTTCGTTTTCAACGGGCAACAGCGGCCGCAGTGCCTCCACGGCCTTTTCAACGGCCATGCCTTCTACCTTCAGCAGTTTGGCGCCGAGCGCTTCGGCCATATCTTTCCGACAACCTTCTACATGGATGCCGTCGCTGAACCAGTAGAGGTTGAGCGGCACAATGTGCGTTTTGACGGGCGCTTGTGCCCAGCCGATGTCGGTGTGGCCGTAGCCGAACGCGGAGACGATCCGGCCGAAGCCGGCAAGGATTTCGTGCGGCTGCATGGCGGGGATGGACTTGTGCAGTTTGTCCACCTCGGCATCCCATTTTTCTGTAGTAATTTTTTTAAACAGGAAGGAGTAATCCTTGTGTACGGTTTGCTGGAGGAAGCGAAGGTCAGATTGCCAGCCGGCGGCGCTGAGGGATGTCTGGGCATGGATGCTTGCTGCCAGAAAGCCCGCGAGGAGAAGTATAAGTATGTTTTTCATAATAACCAGATTTCATAGAAGGAGAGCATGGTGTGAAAAAGGTTGCATTCTACTTCAATCGCAGCAGCCACTCCACCAATTCCCCATTATCCACAATGCTCCATGAGTGGGGATGGCGTCGGCCGTCGGGGTGCATGCCTTTGCCAGTGGTCAGAATAAGTTCGGCTTTACTATTACCAAGTATACGAAGTTGGTTGACTGCTGCTGCTGCATCAAGGGCATTCATTGAATAATAGTCCTTCCCGCAGTTCTCAATCCACCATTGTACATCCGGTTCTGTGTAAGCCCTGAAGGCAGTTGAACGAAGTAATTCCACATGGCCTCCGTTTTCCAATTCATAGCAAAATGCCGAGTAGTCGTGATAAGCCTCGGGATTGTCTTTGGGCGTGTCGCGGAGGTTTCGCTCCAACACTGCTGTCACCCAAGTGGCTTCGTTGACAGTCACCGGAGAGCGTTGCAGGCGTTTTGCGCGGTCCAGTTCTCGCCAAAATCGCACAAAATCGAGCGGTGCATCGCACACGGCCACTGCTTTGGGCCTGGTGCCATACGCAGATTTTCCCATCAGGCACCAAATGGCAAATTTCATGGCGCGGGTGCCTGCCGACGACATACCGCAAAAAAGCATCCGGCCGGAAGGTAAGTTGTGTTCTGATACCGCTTTGTGAATATAACCATCCAACTGTACATAAGTACTGTCTTCAAACAAAAATTCAAACCGGTTGCCCGTAGTAAGATACAGCATTGCAACCTCCCGTTGCACAGCTTCCGTATAAAGGCGCATTTCGTACCCAGCGCTTGAGGTATCCCTGCCCGAGTTGAACCATAACGATCACGCCTTCTACCCGACCGGATGCGGGCAAGATAAGAGTATAACCCGCGTCTTCTTCCGGCACGGAAATACCTTCGCTGAGTTGCGTGACGCCGGTGCGCGGTTCAATGTGCTGTACAACGATAGCGTTTTGAGCAGGTGTAGGCGCCCTACAGTTCAGAAAAAGAAGTAAGAAGGCAAGCGCGAAGGCTATTCGGGGGGACGACATAATGTGTAAAGAATTGTTTGTACCGTCTATAATAAACTGCGAGCTACGGGTCAATAGTGTATGAACTCCCTGCCCACTGCCCACTGCCCACTGCCCACTGCCTACCGCCTACCGCCTACCGCCCGCTGCCTACTGTTCCACGTTGCCCTGCCCACTGCCTACTGACCGCTGCCACCGCCAACTGCCTACCGCTTCTTCTTCGCCTTCTCCTCCATCTTCTTCAAATTTTCCTCAAACATAGGCAGGTCCTGACTTTGATTGGTTCTGGCCATTTCCACTGCTTTGCGATAAGCACTGATGGATTCATCCATCTTGCCATTGACGGCGAGCGCTTCGCCGTAGCTGTCGTAGGTGTTGGCAGAATAGGGAAACAGCACCGTATTGGAATAGAAAATGAGTTCTGCGGCTTTGGGTTTGTTGTGGCGCATGAGGTACTCGTAGCCCAAAGCGTTGATGTCTTCCTCGTTCAGGAGCTTCGCTTCGAGGCTTTTCTTAAGGCTTGCCTGTACTTTGTTTTTGGAACCAGATTCCACATTTTCAAACAGTTCACGAAGCAAAGCAGTATGCTTTTCCTTGTTCTTCAGGCGGAATTCAGCCGCCGCTTTTCCGGCCAGTTCCAGTGCCTTGTCCAGTGCCTCGGCTTGGGGTACCTTCACTTCGGGTACGACACCTACGCCCTCCCAGTTCGTTTTTGTAACCGGGTTGACGGCCTTGCCGGTAGGGATGAAAATCATGAGCTGCTCATTCACCGGAAACCCGCCGCCGGGATTGGCGCCGCCGCCGGTGGTTTCGCCTACGAGCGTGGCTCGCTTTTGCGTCTGCATATTGTAAGAAAACTCCTCTGCGCCGGAGAAGGTGCGGTTGCTCGTCAGCACAAAGAGGGGTACATCCGACATCTTTTGACCGCCCACTTTGTCGAGTGTCCAAAATTCCTGAGTGCGGTTGCCCTCCCGCCAGTAGAGGCTGTTGAGGTGCACTTTTTTGTCAAAAAAATAGCTACACAAGTACTGTACCATACCCGGATTGCCGCCGCCATTTTTTCTCATATCAATAATGACGGCGTCGGAAGTGGCCAGCAGTGCCATGTAGTGGTCGGCAATGGGCGCGCCCCACTCTACCCCTGCGAAGAACCTGATGTCGAGATAGCCGACATTGCCTTCGAGCTTTTTCACGGCAACAAACCCGGCCACGGCTTCGCGCTGCTGAGCAATGTCGTTCAGGCGCTCTTCCACCATCCGTTCCGGGGTGTTGGCAGGGGCTTGTCTCGGCGGCACGGTGCGGATGCGCATGTGTTTGTCTTTTGTGACGGCTTGCGCTTCGGTAGTCAGGGCCTCTGCAAAGGTTTTCAAATCTTTGTATGAATCAAAATGGCCTGCCCGGAGCCTGCTTTGCAAGTGCTCGCCGGTTTTTTGGGCCACATCGGGAAATACATAGTGCCGGTTGAGTAAGGTCACTATTTGCTCAACGGTGGATTGTTTGAAATCTGCCGTCAGGGCGGCATCCTGAGCGTTTGCAGCGCTGCTCAGGAAGATGAAAAAAAGGCAACAGATTACCGGGGAAAACAAATGTTTTTTCATGGATTGAAATATTTGGATGATATGAAACAGGAACGGTAAAACTACAAAATTACCTCGCTGCTTGAGGCAAGCGTTTATCTGTTCTTGCTAATTCCGCGAAATACATTGTTCCTGCATTCCGATTGCGTCACGCACTTTTGCAGTTTTGCCTTCCCGATTTCACTGCGTTCATCGGGATTTTTTACCCGCCGGGGCGGGTGCCATGCTCGTTTGCCAACTTGCCGTTTTGCCCCTTGCCTTTTGCGGTTTAAATGTGAGCATCCCCCTGCCTATCCCTCCATTTTGATCTCAATACCCGGCTGCTTTTCGAAGCCCGACAGCGAATACCCGACGCTGAGCAGGAAGTACCGCCCCAGCGCATTGTAGCGTTGTTGCTCCACGAAGTTGAGGCTGCTGCGTTGCGAAATACCCTGATTTTTGTTGAGCAAATCGAATGCGGAGAGGCGTACCCGGGCACGGCTGTTTTTGAGAAAATAATGCGTCAGCCCGGCTTGCCACAGCGGAATGGTGACGGCTTCTCCGAATGCGCCGGCGCCGTAGGCCGAGTAATCCATTTTCGTTTCCAGCATCCAGCGTTTGGAGGGCGTGTAGCGCAGTTCGCCGTATAAAGTACTGTTGGAAAACTGCTGGTTGAGGTTGTCGCTCACCGACCAGGCAGTGGAGGTCTTTTCCCAGCGAAAACCGGCCAAAACATCGAACTTGTTTTTCTGCCGGTTTTCCAGCGCGAAGTCGAAGCCGTGCGTCAGGTCCTGCACATCGTTGGCAACTGAATTGACCAGCAAAATGCGCTGCATGAGCCGGGCATTGAGTTGAGCGCGCAGTTTGATCTGCAAGGGCCGTATGGGCGTACTAAACTGCACATTTCCGCGCAAAGCGGTTTCGCGCTCCACATTCAGAGGAGTGATGCTGCGCCGAAACAGGGAATCAATACTTGCAGCATTGGTGATCTTGTCTTGGGTGTAACTGCCCGACACGTTGGCAAACAGCGAGGTGAACGTGAACTGGTCATAGAGAAAGTAACCCGCCCGAAGGTCGTGCGTGTATTCCGGTTGCAGTTCAGGGTTGCCGATGTAGATGTTGAGCGGGTCGGAGTTGTTCACCACGGGTTGCAGTTGTTCGGGCGAAGGCTCGGTGAAGCGGGTGGAGTAGCGCAGGTTCATCCGGTTGGTTTTGCTGAACTCATACTCGCCCGTGAAAGAAGGCAGTAAGCGCGCAAAGCGGGTATTGAAGGGTATATTTTCACCGATCACCTCGTTTTCCAACCGGGATTGCTGTAAGACGATGCCGGTAGTGATTTTATATTTTTTGCGGTTCATCATGAGGTTCATGGCGGCGCGGTCGTAAATATAGCCCCTGCGGAATTGGTTGGACAACGCTTCGTTGCGGCTTTCGCCGACAGGCAGGATGTCGAAAAATTCGCGGCGGTTTTCATTGGTGTAATTTTGCCGCGCGGCACTCAGCTCCAAATAGCGCCGATTTCCCAGCGGTTCGGTATAGCTCACATTCAGGGCGTAATTGGCGCCCGCGTCCAACACGTCCTGCCGCTGCCGGAGCGTATCAATGTATGCCGGCGCGGTGAAGAACTCATTGACAGCAAAGAGGTTGCCGTCCTGGTTTCGGTTGTTCATTCCGAAAGCGCCCTGCAACATCATGGCGCGGCCTTGTTTGCGAAAGCGGCGGCGGTACAGCAGCGAAGATTGGAGGTTGAAATTGTCGCCGGCGCTGAAATAGTCGCGTAAGCCGGCATTTTCCAAGTTTTGAGGGTCAATGAAAGTTCGCGTTGTGCCGAGGCTCGCATAGTCGGCCGTATTGAAACCGCCGTTGGCCCGGAGGATGAGATTTTGGAAGGAGTCAATTTTGTGGCGGGCATGCAGACTGAAATTGTGCCCGAAATTGCGGCTGAGCTGATCTTCATCTTCCTGCCCGGAAAACAAACCGCCCTCACCCAAACTCCGGCGGGTGGTGCTGCGCTCCAGGTCCTGGCGAAAGCGGTTGAGAAAATAGCTGGCCGTCAGTTCGGTGTTTTTAGAAAAATCTTTCGACCAGTTCAGCCCGCCGGCAAAGGAGGTGCGAATGCCCGGTTGAGGCGCCCCCATGCTGAGCGGAATGCCGCTGCCACCGGAGCCGATCTCCATATTGCCGCCGCCGGACATCATAGCCCCGACGCCACCCATGAACTGGAAGTAGTCGTTCATGGCAAAGCCCTGCTGGTTGGTGTTGTTGGCCATGCCGATGGCCGAAAGGCGGCTCGACGGCGAAAAGCGGTTTAGGTTGAAACGCCCCTCGAAACGCCCTTCCGGCCCTCCGCCGGCATCGCCTTTGCCGAAGTAACCGTGCTTATGGCCTTCCTTCAACTGGAGGTTGATGCTGCGCTCTTCCCGGCCGTCGTCTATGCCGGTAAACTCGGCCATGTCAGATTTTTTATCAAACACCTGCACTTTGTCCACGGCCTCTGCGGGCAGATTTTGGGTAGCAATCCGGGTGTCGTTGCCGAAGAACTCCTTGCCGTCCACCAGCACGTTTTTCACCGTTTCGCCGTGCGCTTTCACGGTACCGTCGCGTTCCACCTCAATGCCGGGCATTTTTTTGAGCAGGTCTTCCACGGCATCGCCGGGCTGCACTTTGAAGGCGGCAGCGTTGTACTCAATGGTGTCGCCGCCCATGCGCAGGGGGCTGCGCTCGCCGCGAATTTCCACCGAAGGCAATATCTCCGATGAAGGCTCTAATTGGATGGCGCCGAGGCTGACCAGCGTTTGCCCGGTGGCGGCATTGGCGCGCTGCCAGTGGGTTTTGTACCCGATATAAGACAGCTGCAAGAGGTAGTCGCCCGCTGTTCTGGCTTCTATTTTGAAAGAGCCGTCGCTCAGAGAGGCGCCGAACCCCCGCATGATGGAGTCTTGCGTGAGCAGCGTGACCGTGGCGCCGGGCAGGGCCTTGCCTTCCGCATCGGTGACGAAGCCCTGAAAAGCAACTTTTTGCGAAAACAGGGTGCATGACAATGACAGCCCTGCCAGCAGGGAAAAGATTGGCTTCATGGAGATGTGTTTTAAGTAGCTGCGAGCTACGAGCTGTGAGTTTACAAGCGAGCCGCGACTCGAACCACGCCCCGGCGTGGTCGAAGCTATTTCAAGTTAGTTGCGCTGGTCGTTGGTGATGATCATACGTATGCCTTTGCCGCTGCCGCCCATTTCAACGCCCATTTCCTTCATCTTTTCGGCTTCGATGGTTTTGAACTCCTCTTCGGTCACTTTTTTGCCTTTGGAGGGCTTCTCTATGGAGGGCACGGGCTTCAGATCCAATTTGGTCACCATGATCGTGCGCGTGCCGTTGTCCACATCCACTTCGAGAATGAGGCCGGGCAACATGCCGTAGCTGGAAGGGCCTATTTGTACCGGTATCTGCGGGGTAAACCAGGCTACGATTTGCTCGGAAGTGTCTTGCAACACGGCTTTATGGCATTCGTATTCGCCGATCATTTTCTTCTCGCCGGTCATTTTCCACTCGCATTCGCGGGCCTTGCCGCTGATGAGAAAATCTCTGCCGAAAAACTCCCGCTCGTTGATGGTACTCAGTTTGTTCAGGTCCGTGTACAGCACGTTTTTGGGTCGTTGTATTACAAATTGGAAAGTGTTGCCATCCTCTTCATTGCTGATGTTGATGTCGCCTTCACCGGCGGGCCCGGCTTCTTTGTACAGGGCAGCGTCGGCATTGAATATCAATACTTTGGTGACCGACTGCGAGGGCGGGATCATTTTTTTTAATTTTTCATCGGCATCCGGCATTTCGATTTTCATTTGAATGGTTTCCCGGTAAGTGATCTCGCCGGAAGTGGATTGAGCGGTAAGCCAAAAAGGGCATTGGAGCAGGAGGAAAAATACGATGCGTTTCATATTGAAAAATTTTTGGTGAATGATAAATATACCTCGCACCGCAAGGTGCGATGCCAATTTTGTCATACCGAGCGCTGCTACTCGGGGAAACATGGCAGCCGAGGTATAACGATGCAAAATTAGCGAGCAGGCCGCTTGCCGGAGGTTAATCTACCTTGATGTAAGGTTAATTAAGGTTAATGACAGTGGCGGGTGTGGCCTTTTGCCCATACTTTTGTATCCTCATGAAACACCACCGTCCATTTCTCATCGCGCGCGTATTCATGTCCATCAGCTTGCTGCTGCTGGCCGGGGCCATTGTGTGGTTTCTATACAAAACCTATCAGGACGAAAAAGCTACCCTTTCGCGCGAAGCAGGTTTTTTGTTTATCAATACCATGCGCAATATCGAAGGAGATGCCTTGCAATTGCTGGTATTCCGCGGCGCCAACCCCCATATTTCCGGTCAGGGCGAAGTGCGCTGGAATGTGCTACAAAAGCCGGATTCGATAAAGGTCACGTCCTTTGTGCAAACAGAGCGCCGCATCTTAGACAGCAAAGACCAACTGAAGATCACCGTAGAAAGCCGCGAGCATTCCAATCGCCCCTTTAATGAAGCAGAAGGCTCCGTATCCATGTTTCTGGCCATGTCGTCCGACAGCCTGACGCTGAATGCTCAGGGATTGAATGTGGATACGGCGGAGTTGCTGCTCAAGCTCAAAACCGGCTTCGACGAGGCGTTGCAAAAGGCCGATCTGCCCGTTCGGTACAAGATCAGCCGCCAATCGGCCGATCAGGTCGTGAATATGCATGATTTGCCTTCCGGCGCTTACCGCGATATTTCCAGCGGCGACACGTATTCGGCTGAATTGAGCGGCTACGGCAGCTACCTGTGGATGAAACTGTGGCCGCAAGTCTTGTTCTCCACCCTGCTCCTGGCCTGCGTGCTGTTGGCCTTCGGATTTTTTTTCAAAACACTGAAAATGCAGCAACACCTGACGGAAACCAAAAACGAATTCATCCAAAACATCAGTCACGAACTGAAAACGCCCATTGCCACCATGAGCGTGGCCTTAGAGGCGCTGCGCGAATACGACGTACTTAAACCCGGCCAGTCGGCGGAGTATATTGATATTTCCCGGATGGAACTCAATCGCCTGTCCATGCTGGTGGAAAAAGTGCTGGGCATCGTGGGATTAGATCGCTCGAAAGCCCGCCTGAGCAAATCCGCTTTCGACTTGGATGAACTCAGCACCGAAGTGCTCGCCGCCATGCGCCCCCGATTCGAGCAGGCCGGGGCGCAGGTAAATCTCGACAAAGAAGGCGCCGCTTTCCCGGTGGAAGCCGACCGCCTGCACCTGTCGGGCGTGTTGTTCAACCTGTTGGAAAATGCGCTCAAATACGGCGGCGATCCTCCTCAAATAACCGTAAAACTGCACGCGAAGCCCGGCTGGGTTTGTTATACAGTACAGGACAGCGGCTCCGGCATCCCGAAGGAGTATCAGGACAAAATTTTTGAGACTTTTTTTCGGGCGCCTTCCCCAAACGGGCACATCGTAAAAGGGCACGGTTTGGGCCTGAGCTACGCCGCCAAAGTGGTGCAGGAGCACGGCGGGCGCATATTTTTGGAATCATCCGGCGCCGATGGATCGGTATTTACCGTTGAATTGCCTGCCCATGTCTGAAACGCGGATTTTATACATCGAGGACGAGCCGTTTTTGGCCAAGATCGTACGGGAGTATCTCGAATCAAGGGGCTGGGCGGTGCGTCATTTGCCCGATGGCCGGGGCGCGGTGGCCGCCTTTGAGCAGTTTCGCCCGCACATCTGCATACTGGATGTCATGCTGCCTTTTGATGACGGGTTCAGCGTGGGAAAGGATATCCACAAGCGCTTCCCCAAAACGCCCATCATTTACCTCACTGCCAAAGACCAAACCGAGGATGTGCTGGCCGGTTTTGCCTCCGGTGGCAACGACTATCTGCGCAAGCCCTTCAGCATGGAGGAACTCATCGTGCGGCTCAAAAATCTCATCGCTCTGAGCAACCCGGACCGACAATCCTTTGCAGAACAGGAACCCGTGACGCTGGGGCAATTCCTGTTCAATCCCACCCGGCAGGAACTGCTCCTCGGCGAGCAAGCCAAAAGGCTCTCCCACCGCGAAACGCAACTGTTAGAAATGCTTGCGCAAAACATCAACAAAGACGTGCTCCGCAAAGACATCCTCCTCCTCCTCTGGGGCAATGACTCCTATTTCAATTCCCGCAACCTCGACGTGTATATCACCCGCCTGCGCGAGTACCTCCGCCCCGACCCCAACGTGGAGATCATTACGCTCAAAGGCATCGGCTATCGGCTCGTGGTGGCTTGAGTTTTAAAAACCAAAAACCACGCCTGCGTGGCGGCATGATACAAACCGAAAAATGTAAAAGGCTGCCGGAAGCCACTACACGCCCCCTATGTGGTTCCTGCCCTTTGCCAATTTGCTCTTTTGCCAATTTGCTCTTTGCTCTACGCACCCTTATTGTACTTATTCCGGTACTCCACGGGGGTCAGTCCGGTGATTTTTTTGAATACATCGCGAAAGGCTTTCGTATCGGTATAGCCGACGTCGAACATGACTTCGTTCACGTTTTTGCGGCTCGACTCGAAGCTGCGTTTGGCCGCTTCTATTTTTACCCGTTGCAGGTACTCCAGCACAGTATTGCCCGTAGCTTTTTTAAACCGGCGCTCGAAGCTCCGCCGGCCGACGGCAATGGCATCGGCCAGTTCTTCCACAGAGATTTTTTCAGAAAACCGCTGCTCTATGAATTCCTGCGCTTGCAGAATTTGGGTATCCACATGATTTTTTTGGCCGCTGAACATCATAAAGGCTGACTGGCTCTCGCGGTCAATGTCCACTGCAAAATATTTGGCTGCGAGAATGGCGGTGTCCCGATCGGTATATTTTTCTACGAGGTAGAGGAGCAGGTTCCAGTAAGAATTGGCGCCGCCGCTGGAGTAGATACCCTGTTCATCAGTGATGACGGCGCCGTCTCGGAGTTGCACAGCGGGAAACATCTTCCGAAACTCATTGACGAAAGCCCAGTGGGTAGAGCATTTCCGGCCGTCGAGCAACCCGGAGGATGCCAACAGAAATGCACCGAGGCAAAGCGACGCCAGCTCTGCACCGCGTTTGCGTTGCTGTACGATCCAGGGCAGGAAGGCTTTGTTTTTTTCCAGCGCCTCGCGCATATCGCCGAAAAGAGCGGGAATAATGATGAGGTCGGTACGGTCAATATCGGCGGGCTGCCGGTCGGTTCGGATGGTATAAATGCCGTCCAGTACGGGTACCTCCTGCGTTTGACCCACGAGCTCGACCTGAAACGGCGGCGGCGCTCCTTTGGCTTGCCAAAACTGATTAACGGCCGTGAACAGGTAGCGCGGATTGGCGACGGCTTCCATTACAACGGATTCGGGAACGAGGATGGAGACGCGTTTCATGGATAGTGGTTTTTGTGGTTTTGCAGCCCCGGCAAGGTTTTTGAAACCTTGCCGGGGCTGCAAAAATAAGAGTTTTCGCCACAAAAGTAATTTTTACAAACAAAAAGTTTGTCGCAATCCCCCTGTAAACTTGTCGTTTTTTGCACTCACGGCTACTTTTGGAAACTCCCTATCTTTGTGAGGTTAAATTTTAAAACAAAACATTCAAAAATCATTACATCATGGCAGTAATCCATCCTTACCTGAATTTCAACGGCAACACCGAAGAGGCGTTTAATTTTTACAAATCCGTTTTCGGGGGCGAGTTCGATGGCATGCACCGTTTTTCCGACATGCCATCCGAGGCATCTCCCGATGCGCCCGTCAACGAAAGCGAAGGCAACCTCATCATGCATGTGTCGCTCCCCATCGGCGGGGGCACCATACTCATGGGCAGCGACCGGCCCCCGTCCTTCGGGCAGGGTACGGCGGGCGATTTGTATAATATCTACATTCAGGTAGAAAGCAAAGAGGAGGCAGCCCGCCTGTTCAACGGTCTGGCCGAAGGCGGCCATATCCTCATGCCGCTTGAAGACGTTTTCTGGGGCTCGTATTTCGGTATGATCAAAGACCGTTTCGACGTGCAGTGGATGGTGAGTTATGACTATCCTCAGAACTGATTAGGACAGAACTCAGCTTCGAGCTGCGAGCTGTCTGGAAAAACACTCATAGCTCGCGACTCGTAGCTACAACAATCACTCACTAAAAAACCAAAGACCATGGTCTCCATGCAATTTTCAACTTTCATCAAGGCGCGCCCCGAACGGGTGTGGCAAATCCTCTGGAATGACGCTACCTATCGCGAGTGGACTTCCATATTTCACGAAGGCTCCTATGCCGAGTCCGACTGGCAGGAAGGCAGCAAAATATTGTTTCTCTCCCCCGGTGGAGAAGGTATGACCAGCCGCATAGCTCGCCTCATCCCCAATGAATTTATGTCATTTGAACACCTGGGCTTCATCAAAGACGGCGTAGAAGATTTCGCTACGGCTGTGGAAAAAGGCTGGGCCGGCGCAAAAGAAAATTACATCCTCCGGGAAAAAGACGGCGGAACCGAATTGAGCATCGAAATGGATGGCGAAGATGGGCACGGTGATTATTTCAAAGACACCTTCCCCAAAGCCCTGGCCCTCGTGAAGCATTTGGCCGAAGCCCAAAAAATCACGCCTTTCCTCTGGTTTGACCATCAGGCCGAAGAGGCTGTAAACCTCTATACTTCGATCTTCCCGAATTCCGAAATTGTGAAAGTAGTGCGAAACGGCGACGCTGTTTTTACGGTAGATTTTTCGCTGGACGGCCAACGATTTGCCGCGCTCAACGGCGGCCCGCAGTTTCAATTCAATCCCGCTGTTTCCTTTTTTGTAGTGTGTGAAACAGAGGCCGAGATAGACGCCCTCTGGCAAACGCTCTCCGAAAACGGTCAGATACTCATGGCGCTTGACAAGTATGAATGGAGCGGAAAATACGGTTGGGTGCAAGACCGCTACGGGCTTTCCTGGCAATTGTCGCTGGGCAAAATCGAAGAAGTGGGGCAGAAAATCACCCCCTCGCTGCTGTTTGTGGACGAGCAGGCCGGAAACACAGAAGAAGCGGTAAAATTTTACGTCTCTGTTTTTGAAACCTCCCGTGTGGACGGCATTTTGAAATACGGCCCCGGAGAACCCCTGCCGGAGGGAATCGTAAAACATGCTCAGTTCAGCCTCGACGGCCATGTATTTATGGCCATGTCCGGCGGTATAGAGCATGGGTTTCAGTTCAATGAAGCGCTGTCGTTTGTCATTTCCTGTCATGACCAAAAGGAAATTGACTACTTCTGGAACCGCCTTTCGGCAAATGGTGGACGAGAAGATCAGTGCGGCTGGTTGAAAGACAAATTCGGGGTGTCATGGCAAGTCGTGCCGCCGGTTTTGATACGATACCTACAAGACTCCGACCCCGTAAAAGCCGGCAACGTGATGCAGGCCATGCTGAAAATGAAAAAAATTGACATCGCACTTTTAAAAGAAGCGTACCTACAAACCGCAGACAAAACCGTCATCACGGTAGAGACAATTGTAAATGCTCCGGTGGAAAAAGTGTGGACCTTCTGGACCAATCCCAAGCACATCACGCAGTGGAACAACGCTTCCGACGATTGGCACACGCCCTCCGCCTCCAACGATCTGCGGCCCGGCGGCGCTTTCAGCTTCCAAATGGCCGCCCGCGACGGCAGCATGCATTTCCACTTTGCCGGGCAGTACGATGAGGTAGATACCCTTGAAAAAATAACCTACACCCTCGGCGACGGCCGGGTGGTAGCCGTACATTTTTCTGCCGATGGGCCGGCCACCAAGGTGGTGGAGTCATTCGACGCAGAAAACACCAACAGCATCGAAATGCAACGAGCCGGCTGGCAAGCCATTCTGGACAACTTCAAAAAGTACGTGGAAGCCAATTGATAGGCAACGTATGGTTTTGTCTCGCAAAGGCGCAGAGACGCAAAGGACGGAGGTTTCTCTTTGCGGCTTTGCGCCTTTGCGAGAGATTTTTTGGATAGCGGAGTCCGCTGCCAGTATTACCGGAAGGGAATAAAAAACGGCAGTCGCGCCTGCATGCCTTTGCTCGCCTGCAATTCTTTGGCATAGCGATAGTAGGGGTACATATCGCCGAGCTGGGCTTGCATGAGGCGGTTGCTGCGCGTTTCAGTGGTACCGGTCAGGTCGTCTAAGAGCTGCTGGAGCGGCTCCTTGATGCGCGGATATTCGGAGATGCGATAGTCTTTCAGTTCCGCCAGACCGGCTGCGGCGGCGACGGCTTCATCGAGGTTGGCGATGCGGTCCACCAAGCCGATTTTGAGTGCTTTTTGGCCGGTCCATACGCGACCCTGCGCTATTTCGTTGACGGCGTCGCGGGAGAGATTGCGCCCCTCGCTCACATGGCCGAGGAAGGTTTCGTACAGGTCGTCCACAAAGCCTTGCAACACTTTGCCTTCGGCCTCCGACATGTCGTAAAACGGAGAGATGCCGTGTGCAAAAGCGCCGGTTTTTACGGTGTCGAAAGTGATGCCGATTTTGTCATTGAGCAATTGGCGGGCGCTGGGAATCATGCTGAATACGCCGATGGAACCGGTGAGGGTGTTGGGTTCTGCAAAAATAGAATCGGCTTTGCAGGCAATGTAGTAGCCGCCGGAGGCTGCGTAATCGCCCATAGATACCACTACTTTGATGCCTTGCTCCTGTGCCAGTTCGAGTTCGCGCAGGATGTTTTCGGAAGCCATAGCGCTGCCGCCGCCGGAGTTAACACGCAATACAATGGCCTTCACAGCTTTGTCTTTGCGAATTTTGGAGAGGATGTCGGCGTATTTTTCCCCGCCGATATTGCCCGGCTCACCTTTGCCGTCCACGATGTTGCCTTCGGCATACACGACGGCAATTTTGTCTTTGGCTTTAAAATCCGATTTGGCCGGATTGCTGAGGTTGTATTCTTCGAGGGAAACGGTGGGAATCTTATCTGTTTCTTTCATCCCCAACTTTTCGCGGATGTCGCTGAGCACTTTATCGCGGTGCGCGAGTTCGTCCACCAATTTATATTCCAATGCTTTTTTGGGCATGAAGGCCAGATAACCGTCGGCGATGCGGCGCAATTCGGGAGCGGGAATACCCCGACCTTCCGAAATATCGGCCAGGAACTCGCCATATACCTCTTCCAGATATTCGCGCACCTGAAGCTTGTTTTCCTCCGACATGTTGTTGCGGCGAAACGGTTCGGTAGCGCTTTTGAACTTGCCGGCGTAGTAAATCTGCATTTTAATGCCCACGTTGTCGAGCATGTCTTTGAAGAAAGGCACCTGTGCGGCAAAGCCTCTGAAATCGAGCAGCCCCACGGGGTTGATATACACTTTATCGGCGGCAGAGGCGAGGTAGTACGCGCCCTGGGTATAGGCGTTGCCGTAGGAATACACAAATTTTCCTTCGGATTTGAAATCGGCAATGGCGTCGCGGATCATATCGGCAGTGGCGAGGCCGCCCTGCAATCCGTCGGTTTCGATGAGAATGCCCTTGATGTTGTCATCGTCTTTGGCGCGCTCCAATGCGGCGATCAATTCGTGCAGACCCAGAATTTTTTGATCTTTGAAATTGAAAGGATCAAGCGGAAGGTTGTTGGTCTTTTCGGGGATCGGTTTGTCAAACTTGAGGTGCAGTACGCTGTTGGGGGCAATTTTGCCGCCTTTTTTCTCCATGGAGCTTGCCATGCCGGCAAAAATACTAATGGTAATGAACCCCATGACAACAGACGCCAAAACGACGCCGAGGCAGGAAGCAAAAACGAACTTGAAAAATTGTCCCATTTTGGAAAGTTTTATTTGGCTGCGAATGTAACAGTTGCAGTCAAGGCCCGGAAATGAATTTTAGATAAAAGCAGCATTTTGGGCGACAATGAGAATCTCTATTACGTCTCGCACGGAAAAAGAATTATTTTTGGTCTTCATTTCTGTATAGACATCAAAAAAAATCAATTGTTCAGACCGGCGCCGGCCGCTCAACGCACTCAAAAATTGCACCATGAGATTAACCGTTTACTTCTTTGTCATCTTCTCTTTTTTTGTCAGTCAAACGCCGTTGTTCGCTCAATTTGAAGTGACCAACGCGCCGCCCATTACACCGCAAAATCTCATTACCAACATCTTCCTCGGCGACGGGGTGCAGGTACTCAGTGTGGTGTATGAAGGATCGAACAACGCTGTGGGCTTTTTTAAAGAAGGGCAAACAGCCGTCGGCATGGAACGCGGCATCGTGATGACGACCGGCAGAGCCGTGACCCAGGGCGCGCAATTGGGCGTACAGGAACCCGGCAGCGCACAGGCCAGTGTGGACAATATGAGCACCGCCACCGATCCCGATTTGCTGGCCATTTCCGGCGGTACGCCCATCTTCAATGTTTCAAAATACATCATTACGTTTATCCCTATTTCCGACACTCTTCGCTTTCGCTATGCTTTCGGGTCGGAGGAATACCCGGAGTATGTGTGCAGCGAATTCAACGACATATTCGGCTTTTTCATCAGCGGGCCGGGCATCAGCGGGCCGTATCAGAACGGCGCTCAAAACATAGCGCTGATTCCCGGCACCAATTTACCGGTGAGAATCAACAACGTCAATTCCGGGCAGGTAGGCGCCAACGGCTCGCCGGGCAACTGTATGCCCCCCAACGGCTCGCTCGCCTACGGCAGCCTGTATCGCGACAACAACGGAACCAACACAACGCCCGTGTACGACGGCCTCACGCAGGTGCTCACGGCGGAAGCCATTGTGCAGCCGTGCCAGGTTTATACCATCAAACTCGTGATTTGCGATGTGCAGGATGGCGTGTTCGATTCCGGCGTATTTCTGGAAGCCAAGAGCTTCGGCACCGGGTCATTGAATGTAGAAACCACGACGGTGAGCTTAGACGGCTCCGTGGCAGAAGGCTGCGCGGCCGGCCGCATCACTTTTTCGCTGCCCAATCCGGTAGAATCCGATTACTTCATTGACTATCGCATTTTTGGAGATGCCATCAACGGCGTGGATATTGAACAACTCCCCGACTCGCTCTTCATTCTTGCCGGGCAAAATTCAGTGTCCTTAGACATCGTTGCGCTGGAAGACGGTCTCACGGAAGGCTCGGAAAACCTGTACATTGACGTGCAACGCGACGTATGCACCCGCGACACCTTTCTCGTGGTCATTCGCGATAACCCGCTTATCAAACCCGATCTCGGCGAAGACCTCACCGTTTGCGCCGGCACAGCCATTCCTTTAGACGGAACCATCCCTATCGTTTTGCCGCCGCCGCCTTCATTTTCCAACACCGACAACCTGACCGTACAACCCACCAACGCGCCGGTGTTTTCCAACATCAATGTTTCCAACGTCATTCCCAATGTGTTGGGACCGCAGGTGTTACAATCCGTTTGTTTGGACAGCATCTCCCACCCCTGGATTGACGACTTGGATATTTTCCTCATTACGCCCGACGGAAAATTTCTGGAACTCACCACCGATAACGGCGGCAACGGCGGCAACGGCCTCGGCATGGATTACTACATCGGAACCTGTTTTACCCCCGACGCCACCGTGCCCATCAACTTCCCCGGCCAGTTCGCGCCGCCTTCTGCCGTGCCCTTCACCGGCAACTGGCTCCCCGAAGGCGTATGGTCCGACATTTGGGGCGGCCCCGTCAACGGGCAATGGCGACTCCAACTTTTGGACGACACCAACGGCGCCGTGGGTACGCTCCATAGCTGGACCGTCACGTTCAACCGAATCTACAACATCAACTACGCCTGGTCGCCCACTGCAGGGCTGAGCTGTGCCGACTGCCCCGACCCCATACTGAGGGCAACGCAGTCCTCCGATTATATACTAACGGCTTCCGACTCTTACGGCTGTACCATTTCCGATACTATATTTATAGATGCGATGCCGCAACTCGCCGCGCCTATACCCCTCTGCGGCGCCACCACCGACGACGAGGTCACGGTGGTGTGGCAGGATGTGCCCGGCGCTACCGGTTATGAAATAAATGTGAACGGCAGCGGATGGACGACGCCTTCCGGCAATACAGAACACACAGTTTCCGGTCTGACACCGGGAGAAATCGTGAGCTTTGCCATTCGATCCACCGGCCTGTGTCCCGGCCCGGAAAACACACTGGACTGCACGGCATTGCCCTGCTCTCCACCCGACCTGTCGGCCCAAACCACCGATGCCACCTGTGCGGGCCTCTCCGACGGGGCCGTCGCGCTCAGCTCGCCCAACGCCACCGGTGCGCTCACGTTTGAATTGGACGGCGCCACCAACAGCACCGGCATTTTCAGCGGGCTGCCTCCGGGGCTGTATGTGGCCTCCATGACCGATGATGACAACTGCCCGGCTTCCGTACAATTTACCATCACAGCGCCGCAGGCATTGGCCCTCGACAGCGCGCTGCTGGCCGGCGTGCGCTGCTTCGGCGAAAGCAACGGCGCCGCAACGGTATCCGTAAACGGCGGGCAAGCGCCGTATCAATACGAATGGGACAACGGCGAAACCACTGCCGGCGCTACCGCCCTGAGCGCAGGTCCGCACAGCGTAACCGTGACCGATGCGGCCGGCTGCGCAGCGGAAACGCAAATAATCGTGCCTGAACCCGATGCGCTCGACCTTTCGGTAGCAGTCACCGCAGTCACCTGCCCGGGCGCAGCCGACGGATCGGCACAGGCAAGTGCCGTCGGCGGAAATGCCGGCTATAGTTTTGAATGGAACAGCGCTACCGGCAATCAGACCGGAGACCTCGCTACGGGGCTGGCCGGCGGCGCTTACACCGTTGTCGTGACGGATGCCAACGGTTGCATGGCGCAGGAAAACGCCACCGTGCCGGAAGCCGCGCCGATTCAATTACAAATTTCAATGAGTGATGCCCTATGCTTCGGCGAGGCTACGGGTTCAGCTTCCATTGCAGCTACCGGCGGCAACGGCGGTTTTACCTACACCTGGAGCAACGGGCAAACAGGGCCTGCCGCTACCGGCCTGATCGCAGGAACATACACCGCAATAGCCACAGACATGGCCGGATGCCGCGATACCATCATGATTGCTGTGGGGCAACCCGCTTCGGCGCTCTCCGCGCAATGGCAAAGCAATGACCCGGCCTGCTTCGGCAGTGCCAACGGCTCGGCCTCCGTACTCGCAGCCGGCGGCACGCCCGGATACACGATTCAATGGACAGGATTGCCGCCCACGACCGACCCCCTAAGAATGAACATGGCCGCAGGCGCTTACCCGGTTACGCTGACCGACGGCAACGGTTGCACCCTAACGGATGTGATCGTACTGACCGACCCACCGGTACTGAATCTGACGCTCAGCGCCACAGACGCACTTTGCTTTGGCAGTGCTGACGGCACGGCAACGGCCCTCGCATCGGGCGGCACAGGTGCGCTAAATTACCTCTGGTCGAACGGGCAAACCGACGCTACGGCTACCGGATTGGCCGCAGGGCAAACCGCCGTCACCGTGACGGATGCGAATGGTTGTGAAATGGCTCAAACGATACAAGTGGGGCAGTTTCCCATGTTGCAATTGGCCACAACGTTCACCGATGCGCTGTGCAACGGCGCTGCCGACGGTACGGCTACGGCCCTGCCCGGCGGCGGTGCAGGCGCTTACACCTACCAATGGAGCAACGGTCAAAACACAGCCGTTGCCGGCAATTTGGCTGCCGGAACTTATACCGTCATTGTGCGGGATGCCAATAACTGTGAAATTACAGAAAGCATTATCATCGGCGAGCCGACTGCATTGAGTAGCGCTACGCAAAGCCTTACGGCAAGTTGCAGCCCCACGCCCGACGGAGAAGCCTCTGTTTCGGCACAGGGCGGAACGCCGCCTTATACTTACCGCTGGAGCGACCCGTCACAACAGTCCACTGCGCTTGCCGTTGGGCTGCTGCCCGGCGCCTACACCGTAACCGTGACCGACGCCAACGGCTGTACACAGATCAATTCGACGCAAGTCGCTTCCTCCCCGCCGGTGTCGCTGACCCTGCAATCTTCACCCGTGAGTTGCTTCGGCGGCGCCGACGGTACGCTCACGGCCAACGCGAGCGGCGGCACCGGCGCTTTCGCCTACTCCTGGAGCGCAGCCGGCATCGGCAGTACGGCCAACCCGGCCAACCTGCCCGCCGGCGTATATAGCCTCACGGTGACGGATGCGCAAAACTGCCGGGCCATTGCGCAGGTTGAAATTGTGCAGCCCACCGCTTTGCTGCTGAACGCCGTGCCCCGGCACATCGCCTGCGCCGGTAATCCATCGGGCAGTATTGATCTCACGGCCCTCGGTGGAACCCCGCCCTATCGATACGCCTGGAGCAACGGGGTGGATGTTCAAAATCCCGACCAACTCTCCGCCGGTTTTTACACGGTGACGGTGACGGACGGAAACGATTGTACGGCTACGCTTTCGACTACCATTGTGCAGACGACGCCCATTGACGCCACCTTCAACCTCAGCCCGGTGGATTGTTTCGGTGCGAGTACCGGCGCTGCGACGGTGACCGTCAACGGAGGCGCGCCGCCGTTTCAATACGAATGGAGCAACAACACCGCCGGCCCGGCCATACAAAACGTACCGGCAGGCGATTACACCGTAGCCGTGACGGATAGTCTGGGCTGCCGGACGGAGTTCAGCACCACCGTACCGCAACCCGACAGCCCGCTCGATGTGAAGGCCCTGATTCAACCACCGACCTGTTTTGGAGAAGATAACGGCCGCATCGAACTCGAACTGAGCGGCGGTACGCCCGGCTATGTGTTTAGTCTCAACGGAGAACCCTTTGTCGGCAACCGGATATTCATCGCCCTGAGCGCCGGGGCCTACAATGTGACCGTGAGAGACTCCAAAGGCTGCTTAGTAAATACCGGACCGCTCAATATAGACGAGCCGGAGCGGGTTGCGCTCGATCTCGGCCCGGATGTGACGATTCCTTACGGAGATTCACTGCTCATTATGCCGATTATTACGGGCACGGTGGACCCTGTGCTGTACGAATGGCTGCCCAAAGACAGTCTCTTTTTCAGTTGCCTCAATTGCCCCGATCCCGTCATCCGGCCTTTATTTCAAAGGGCCATCAGCCTTCGCATCACCGATGCCAACGGTTGTACGGCGGAGGATTTATTTACGGTGTTTGTGGTAAAAGACCCCCGTGCTTTTGTGCCGACGGGCTTTACGCCCAACGGCGACGGCATGAACGACCGTCTGCTCGTACATGGGCGGGCCGGTACGCGGGTGTTGTCATTCCGGGTGTTTGACCGCTGGGGGCAATTGATGTACGAAGGCGCCGACTTTGAGGTAAACGATCCCAACATGGGTTGGGACGGCACTTTCCGCGGACAACCTGTGAGCGCCGGCGTATATGTGTGGTCGCTGACGGTAGCATTCCAGGATGATGATACAGAGGTGCTGACGGGGGAGACGACGGTTATTCGGTAGGGTTCAAAATAGCTACGAGCCACGAGCTTCGAGCTATGAGTTTTTTGCGGGGTGTCCCTACTTGTCATTCCGTAGCGTAGCGGAGGAATCTACACCATCTGGCCGGGTACTTCCACAGCGTACCCACATAGCGTGTGCAGATTCCTACGGAATGACAAGTGCGGCGTGTGCCGTTGCGCAGCTCGCAACCGTGGAATACTCGCGGCTCGTAACTCGCGGCTCGTAGCTAAAAAAGATATAACACAGCTTCACACATTCATAAAACCAAAAACTATGAAAATCATTTTACCGCTATTTTGCCTGGCATTGTTCGTGTCGGTATCACATTCCCAATCCTGCCTGCCGGGCGGACTTACCCTGACTACGCAGGAGCAGGTAAACACATTCCCTGCGTCCAATCCCGGCTGTGTGACCATCATCGGCAATGTGGTCATACAAGGTGCAAACATTACCAACTTGAACGGATTGAGCGCCATTCGTCAGATTGACGGCGACCTCATCATTTCAAACAATACCTCATTAGTGAACATAACCGGCCTGGGGAATCTCCGTTCCATAGGCGGGGCGGTGAGGATTCAGGGCAATACAGCTTTGCCTACTTTTCAGGGCTTAGACAGCCTGCGCGTTGTGCGGGGTGATTTTATGTACATATCCGACAACACGGCGCTTACCAACATTAATGCCTTGCGTTCATTGGACACCGTGCAGGGGATTTTTCAAATTTGGGATTGCGATAACCTCAGCAGCCTCACCGGTTTGGAAAACCTGAGATACCTCGGAGATGATATAGCCTTGTTCAGAAACGACAACCTGACGAGTCTCAACGGCCTGACCGGCATTTCCCACATCGGCAACGGCTTGCGGGTTTATGAAAATGCCCTACTGACCGACCTCTCGGCGCTCAATCATCCGATAAACATTGAGGGGCCGCTGGTCATTACCGACAATCCGTTGTTGTCTGCTTGCAATGTGGCGGCTGTGTGCAATTATTTGGCCGCGCCGCCTTCATTTTCGGCTTTTTCGGGCAATGCTACGGGCTGCAACAGCGCCGCGCAGGTAATGACGGCCTGCGCCGCCACCGATACCCGCGAGGCTGCACAAGCTGCCGTCGCTTTGTTTCCCAACCCGGCCACCGATGTGCTGCAAGTGCGGACGGGCGATTTCCGGGTGGAACGGCTGAGCATCCGGGACAGCAACGGGCGCTTGGTGTATCTGGAAACGGGCGCGCCGGACGCGATTCATATCGGTCACTTGCCTGCGGGCGTGTATTGGGTGGAACTCGCGTACCACATCGGCAGCGTGCTCACACAGCGTTTGGTGAAACTATAAAAACTGCCAAAAGACAGCAACACTTTGATAAGCAAACATCGCGATCGGATCAGCGCATTTTTTTTGCACACAGGGCGGAGCGCTCGCAGCGGAGCGGGAATCGTTTTGTTGTCGCTGACACTGGTAGCAGGCAGCGGTGTTTGGCTGTGGGGACAGGAATTGCAACGGCAACGCCTGAGTCTTTCGCTGCGCGATGCGAGCTTAGAAACGGCCCTGAATGTGCTTTCCGAAAAAGCGACTATTCCCATCTCCTTTAGCAGCGAGTTGTTGCCGCAAAAGCGCATCACGGTGCGGTTTCAGCGGCAATCGGTGGCGTACATCTTAGACCACTTGCTGGCCGGAGCGCAATTGGCCTGGCAGGTGGTGGGCAATCAAATTGTGGTTTTCAAAGCGCCGCCGGCCCCGGTGGAGCGACGGCACACCATCAGCGGTTTTTTGCGCGATGCGGCATCGGGCGAGCCGCTCATCGGCGCAGCGATATGGGAACGGCGAACCGGCAAAGGCGCGGCCACCAACGAATACGGCTTTTTCAGTCTCACCTTGCCCGGCGGCGAAGCGCTCCTTCGGTTTTCCTACACGGGGTATGAATATTTAGAAGCTCCGCTCATCCTGCGGCGCGATACGAGTATTGCCATAGAAATGCGCGGCGCTGTGATGCTGACGGAAGTAGTGGTGCGGGCGGGTCGCAACGAGTCGCCGCCCTTTACACCCAACCTGACGCCGTTGGAGATAACCGATGCCGAAGCCATGCCCGCGCTGGCCGGCGAGCCCGACGTGATACGGGCTTTGCACTTCATGCCGGGCGTACAAACCGGCACCGACGGTATAGAAGGGCTGCATGTGCGCGGCGGTTCGCAGGGGCACAATTTGGTACTCATTGACGGCGTACCGGTTTATAATTACAGTCATGCCGCCGGCATTTTTTCGGTGTTCAATACCGCCGCCGTGCGCAGCATTCGCTTCGTGAAAGGCGGTTTCCCGGCGCGCTACGGCGGGCGGCTGGCCTCCGTTATTGATGTTCGTACCAAAGAGGGCAACATGCGCACTTTTCAGGGCCGCGCCGACGTGGGGCTGCTCTCTTCCCGCCTTACGCTGGAAGGGCCGATTGTAAAAGACAAAAGTGCGTTTTTCATCTCCGGCCGGACCTCACTCATCAACTGGTATCTGAGGCCGCTTTCGCGGGATTTCAAAGCCCGAAACGGTGAAGAGGGCCAAACGCTTTATCAGTTTGACGACCTCAATGCCAAAATCAATTATGCCTTTTCCGACAAGGACAAGCTCTACCTGAGCCTGTACAAAGGCCGCGATCAGTTCGACAACCGGGGCTTCGCGCCGCAGCAGTTTTCCATTTTCAACAACAATTTCCCCGACACCCTGCGATTCCGGTACGACCGCTCCTACCGCGACGAGTACCAATGGGGCAATACCATCGGCTCGCTGCGCTGGAACCACCTGTTGGGCAAAAAGATGTTTGCTAATACCACCGCCACTTTCAGCCGCCTCGATGTGAATATCCGATACGAAGAGGCCGATTCGCTGCTCTTGCTCAACCCTGCCCTTTTGCTGGGGCGCAGCATCAATGTGGGCCGGTACAGTTCGGGCATTGAGGAGCGGGGGCTGCGGTTCGATCTGGATTATGTGCCCTCGCCGGGCCATTACTGGCGCTTCGGGGCGGGGCTGACATCGCGCGCTTTTCGCCCCGGTGCATTGGTGTACGACGAGCGCAACGAGGGCGGCAATCCCGGTCTGGCCAACCGGCCCTCAGAGGCTACGGAACTCACCTTTTATGCAGAGGACGAATTCCGAATCGGAAATACCATTACGGTGAATGCCGGCGTGCATTTGGCTTCCTGGAACGTGGGCAGTCGCAAACACAATTCGCTGCAACCACGCTTTGCCGTCAACTGGCAACCCGCCAAATGGGTGCTACTACGCGCCGCGCATTCCACTATGGCGCAGTTTCTGCATTTTCTCACCAATTCTGACATCGGTCTGCCCACCGATTTGTGGGCGCCTTCCACGGCCAACATCGCCCCCGAAGAAGCCCGCCAAAACGAAATCGGCCTCGACCTGGAGTTCTCGCGGGAACTCACCCTCTCATTAGATGCATACCACAAACGCATGCGCCATCTTTTAGCCTTTTCGGAAGGGGCCTCTTTTCTCAACGACTGGGAGCAAAACGTGACGCCCGGCACGGGCGAGGCGTACGGGTTGGAGGCGCTGTTGCACTATCGCTCCGAGCGCACCACGGCCTGGGTGGCGTATTCGCTGGCGCGCTCCGAACGGCAATTTGAACGCATCAACCTGGGCCGGGTATTCCCCTTCAAATACGACCGCCGGCACGACCTCAAGCTGGCCGCCGCGCACCGTTTGCGCCCCTGGCTGTTGCTCTCGGCCAATTGGACGCTCTCTTCCGGTTTTGCGTACAGTCTGCCGCTCACGGAGTTTACGTTCCAAATACCCGGTCAGCCCCTGCCGCCGGTTATCGTGCCGGATTTTGGGTCCAAAAACCGCTACCGCATGCCCTGGTATCATCGTTTGGATGCGAGCGCGCAGTTCAGTTTTCGTTCCAAAAAATTGGAGCACCTCGTCACGGCCGGAGTGTATAATGCCTACAACCGGCGCAATCCTTTGTATTACAATCTCCGCACCCGATTGGAAAATGTGAACAATGAATTGATTGAAGCCAAGTCGTTTGTACAGGTGTGGCTTTTGCCGGTGTTGCCGTCGTTGAGTTATTCGGTCAGATTTTGACGTTAGCTGCGACCCCGTTCCCTACTCGCGCTTATTCAACGGCCTCATCAATCCTTCCTGCACGACGGAGGCGACCAATTTTCCATCCTGCGTAAATACGCTGCCGCGGGTGAAGCCGCGCGCATTGGAAGCGCTGGGACTGTCAACGGCGTAGAGGAGCCAGTCGTCTATGCGAAAATCGCGGTGAAACCACATGGCATGATCGAGGCTGGCGAGCATGTAGTCCCCGAAGGAGGCTTCGTTGCCGTGCGGCAGCAGGGCGGTGGTGAGCAGGTTGTAATCGCTGGCATAGGCCAATACGCATTGGTGCAGGGTGTGGTGATCGGGCATGGCGCCTTTGGAGCGCATCCACACATGGCGCATCGGCGGCGCCGCGCCGCGCAGGTCGGGGTTGACCAACTCCACCGGTTTGAACTCAATGGGGCGGTCAATTTCCAGAAATTTGCGGAGGTTTTCGGGCAGCTTGGCGCCGTATTGGCTCACGAGATCGTCCCAGCTCACGAGCGTATCCGGCCCCGATACGTTGGGCATGTTGAGGTGATGATCGAACCCGAATTCCGGCGCATGAAAAGAAGCCGACATGAGGAAGATGGGGCGGCCTTTCTGAATGGCTTTCACGCGGCGGGTGGTGAAGCTGCCGCCGTCTCTCATGCGGTCCACCTCGAAAATGATGGGCTGCGACATGTCGCCGGCCAGCAGGAAATAAGAGTGCAGCGAATGCAGGATGCGCTCCTGCGGCACCGTTTGGGTAGCGGCCCAAAGCGACTGGGCCAGTACCTGCCCGCCGAACACGCGCCCGCTGCCCACGTTGGTGCTGTGCCCTCGAAAGAGGTTTTCTTCAATGGGTTCCAATTGGAGTAAGTCAAGTAATTCCTGAATAGACTTCATGTTGCTGTGGTTTTTTGCGGCTGCAAAAGTAGGAAAGGAAAGTGGCTGCAAAGGTACGGAAGGCGGGTACAATTTTCGTAATGAGTGACAATTGAGCGGAACCGCCGGCCACCGGTCTTCTCTACCGAAGAATAAAAAACAACCGCTGGTTCCGCGTCTCACGACAGAAACCTGACGGCGCGAGATTCCATCCTTATCCTGTGCCGTAAAATAACGAGGCTCTTAGCCGGGTGGGCGTGAC
Organism: Saprospiraceae bacterium; assembly: GCA_019638385.1. Taxonomy (GTDB): domain Bacteria; phylum Bacteroidota; class Bacteroidia; order Chitinophagales; family Saprospiraceae; genus UBA2329. Next base: position 228,184 of record JAHBTW010000005.1, read on the forward strand.
GTTGTAGATGAATGTTTGCTTTTCAGGCAAATCACACAAGAGTATTTCACTCCATGCCCTACAATGTGAGGCATAAAACAGGCCAACTTCTCACCGCAAGAGATACGGGACGGGAAAGGGTTCCATCTCGCGCGATCGGACGGAATTTGAGGCACTTTATATACTTTTGTGTTCATCAAACGCACCTTCGGGTAGCGGTAAAACGAGCACGACAAGTGTAACAGAACACCGTTCCAAATGACAGAACAGACCAATGCGGGAAACATACGTACAAGACAAAACTTTTGACCGAAACGACACGCTGACAAAAGGCGAATACGAAAACTGCATTTTCAACAATTGCAACTTTGCCGACAGCGACCTTTCTGAATGCAAGTTCACAAACTGTATATTTAACAGTTGCAATGTAAGTCTGGCAAAGCTCAACAAGACAGCGTTACAGGACGTACAATTCAAAGACTGCAAAATGTTAGGACTTCGGTTTGACACCTGCAACGAGTTTGGATTGTCCTTTTCGTTTGACGGTTGCCAATTAAACCATTCATCGTTTTACAAAACAAAAATCAGAAAGACCGTTTTCAAAAATTCACAGTTGCAAGAAACAGACTTTGCGGAAGCCGACCTGACAGGCGCCGTTTTTGACAACTGCGATCTGAAACAAGCCATTTTTGATCACACAACGCTTGAAAAAGCCGACTTTCGGACCTCTTACAATTATTCCATTGACCCTGAAATTAACCGAATCAAAAAAGCAAGGTTTTCAATGTCAGGCGTTTCGGGGCTTTTAGAGAAATATGATATTGACATAGAATAATAGATACTTTTACGCTCATCATGACACCAGAAAACGCCGGAATGCACATCGAAAAATCAGCCGTATTAGCCCCGCCGGCGCGAGATTCCATCTTGAGTTTACCGCGCACGATGACCATGAGCTATAATTCCCTACCTTTACCGCATGGAGCCGGCAGCAATCATAGACCGATTTATGGGGCATTTGGAAGCCGCTTTCGCGGAAGGCGCCTTCATCAAACTCACGCTGAGCAAACCCACCGGCGAGGCGGGCGAATTGAAGAATTTGTATGCCCGTCCGGCGCTCATCGGCGGCAAACTGCTGCTTTCCTTTACCTTTCGCTATACGACCCGCGACGAAACGAAAAATTTTGAATGGCCCGAAGCCTCGGCGCTTATCCGACAACAGCTCGGCAGTATTTTTCTGAATGCAGATTGTATCGGCGCACGGGAAGAAGTCAGTCTGCAATTTTCGCGCAAGCGCATTCCCCGCCTGCACGCACGCCCGGCCAAAAATGCGCCGCCGCTGCTGCTGGAACACGATTCACCGAAAAAACGACTGCTCGAAACAAAAGGCAATGCCTGGCTTTATGCTATGGGCATCACCAATGCGCAGGGCGAGGTGCTCGCCGCCGGGCAGCGCAAGTTTCGGCAGATTGATAAATACATCGAAATTGTGGACAGCCTCATCCGGCAACAGCCGCTGCCCCCGCAGCCCCGCATCGTGGACATGGGCGCAGGCAAAGGCTACCTCACTTTTGCGCTGTACGACCATCTCAAAAATAACCTCGGCCTCGATCCGCACATTACCGGCCTCGAAATCCGCCCGCATTTGGTGGAGTTTGCCAATGCCCTGGCAGCCGAAGCCGGGTTTGCCGGGCTGCACTTCGAAGCGCAGGACCTCCGCGAGTATCGGGGCGGCGCTTTGGATATGCTCATCGCCCTGCATGCCTGCGACACGCTCACCGACTATGCCATCGCGGAAGGGCTGCGCGCCGGCGCCGACATCATCCTCGTGGCGCCTTGTTGTCACAAACAAATTCGAAAACAACTGAACCCCGCCGGCGTGCTCAAAGACATGCTCAAACACGGCATCTTGCAAGAGCGGCAGGCCGAACTACTCACCGACAGCATCCGGGCGCTGTTGCTGGAGGCAGTAGGGTACCAAACCAAGGTGTTTGAATTTGTGTCCATAGAACACACCAACAAGAACCTGATGATATCCGGTATCCGCGCCCAACCCAACCCCGAATCGCGCGAAAAAGCAGCGGCGCTGAAACAAGCATTCGGCATTGAGTACCATCATCTGGAAAAGCTGTTGGAGGATTTATAGACCCTCCGGCAAAATTCTTTTTTCAACGAGCACTTGGTTTTTTCAAATGCTGCCGTATCTTTGCAGTCCTGTTCAGGAAAGGGGTTTCAAAAAAGATTGAGCCGCACTGAATGGATTAACATCGCGGAGTGGAGCAGTTGGTAGCTCGTCGGGCTCATAACCCGAAGGTCGTAGGTTCAAGTCCTGCCTCCGCTACTAAAAAGCCCTGTAAGTCAATGACTTGCAGGGCTTTTCTTTTTGTTTAAAACGGCACTTGTTTTCGGCATTCAGCCCGGAAAATTTTGGATACTCAAGCCGGCCAAAGCGAGCAAAGAAAACAGGGCAAGCCAAAAGCGGGCGTCGCCCCACAGTGCGTTGGTTTTTTCATCTCTCACGGCGATTGTTTTGAAGGTTGGTAATACCTATTGCTAAGCAAAAAGGATACCATAGCGATTTTTTGTAATGTAACCGCCGCCTTAGTTCAATCGTATCTCGTCGTTGTGTTCGTCGTAAAACTTGTAATGCGTGAGGGCCAACTCGCTGGAAGAAGCCACTTTGATCCAGCGAAAATGCTCCATGAACCACTTCATTTGCATGCTGGGCAAGCCTCGTTTGATGTATGCCTCCACATAAGGATGCACCACGAGTTTAAGGCCGCCTTTATGCCGCGACTGCAAAACGAAGCTGAGGTCGCGCTGAATATCTTCCATCAGCAGTACAGAAGCGTTGATCTTACCGGAGCCGTTGCAGGTGGGGCACACCTCGGCGGTGTTGATTTTTACTTCGGGGCGTACGCGCTGCCGGGTAATTTGCATCAGGCCGAACTTGCTCAGCGGGAGCACCGTATGTTGGGCGCGGTCTTTGTCCATAAACGACCGCATCTTTGAGTGCAGTTCTTTTTTATGATCGGGGTTCTTCATATCAATGAAGTCAATGATGATGATCCCCCCGATGTCGCGCAGGCGCAACTGCCGGGCAATTTCTTCAGCAGCCTCCACATTCACTTTCAGCACGGAGTCTTCCGCGGCGGCATTGCTCATTTTGTGGCCGCTGTTGACGTCCACCACATGCAGCGCTTCTGTGGACTCTATTACGATGTAGGCGCCGCTGCTCATAGTAGCGGTTTTGCCGAAAGAGGATTTGATCTGGCGGTCTATACTAAAGGTTTCAAAAATAGGCCGGTTGCCTTTGTGCAGAGACAAAATCTTGGTTTGTTCCGGTGATATGGAGGATAAGTAGTTCTTGATGTTTTGAAACAACTCCTTATCGTTGACAACGATGCGGTTGAAGGAGTCGGTGAGCAGGTCGCGCAGGATGCTGGAGGTTTTGTCCAGTTCGCTGAGCAGTTTGGCCGGGGGCGTAGCTTTGTACATCTGCTGGTAGATGTCTTCCCATTTGCTCATCATCATGGAGAGTTCTTCGTGCAGATCGGCGGTTTTTTTGCCTTCCGCAGCAGTGCGCACGATGACGCCGAAGTTCTTGGGCCGGATACTCTCTACTAAGTTCTGGAGGCGTTTGCGCTCTTCGGCATTGGCTATTTTTTTGGAAACAGCTACCACATCGTTGAACGGGGTTAGCACCAAATAACGCCCCGGAATGGTGACCTCGCAACTCAAGCGCGGTCCTTTGGTGGAGATCGGCTCTTTCAGGATTTGCACCAGAATGGGGTTGCGCTTGTCGAGTACCTGATCTACTTTTCCGGTTTTTACAATTTCCGGTTCAATCTTAAAATTGTCGAGCTTGAAACTGGTAATGCTGCCGGAAGTAACCCCTGCGGTGTATTTGAGGAGAGAGCGGAGCTTCGGCCCCAAATCGGTATAATGGAGAAAGGCATCTTTTTTATGCCCTATATCCACAAATGCCGCATTGAGGCCCGGCATGAGCCGGCGCACCTGGCCGAGGAACACATCCCCGACGCTGAAGTTGCTGTTGGTTTTTTGGTAGTGCAACTCCACGAGCCTGCCGTTTTCCAGCAGTGCAATTTCCACTTCTGTAGGAGTGGCATTGATAATCAGTTCTTTTTCCACGGGGCAATACATTTTCAGGCGCCACGAGGTGGTGCGAATTGCATTGTGCAGGAAATAAGGACTAATGGGTATCGGGAGCGCATCAAAAAAGGTAGTACAAACATTAAAAAACTTACTGCCGATTTTGATACGCCCCTTCAATCAAGAAAAAGAGCAGACAAAAGACTTCCGGGAAGAAGGATTCATCATGGGATATTACTGTTCTTATTGTTGCCCGTAAGCCGGGAAAATCAAGCTGCACGCTGTGCAATCTCCCATCACCTCAATGCTGATGATGAAACCTTATTTCTTCTTCTTGTGACGGTTTTTACGCAATCTCTTTTTGCGTTTGTGCGTCGCAATCTTGTGCCTCTTACGTTTTTTTCCACAAGGCATAGTGAGTTTCTTTTTTTGTGTTTAACAAAATTGTTCTGTCGTAACTCCCGCAGGAGTTTGAATGTATTATTCGTTCAATCGGCGGCATTCCTGCGCAAAGCGCTCGGCTTTAGCCGCATCTCCGGCGCCTTGCCAGGCATCTGCCAGCAGGCAAGTCGCAATCGGGTTGCCAGGCTCTACTTCCAGCACGCGCTCCAATCGTTGCACGGCCCGGTCGTATTGCCCGGTTTTTATTGCTAAGCGCCCCAGATTATTGAGTACCGACACATTGTCGGGGTGTTCCTTATTCAAGTCTAAGAGCATCGTTATGCCCCGCATGACTTCTTCTTTGGGCGGATTTTCCGCATATACTACCGCGAGATTGATGCGGTGCGCCAAGTTGGCGGGGTTGAGCGAAGTCGCATTTTGCAAAGCCGCTACGGCTCTTTCGGTGCAATAATCGCGCACTTTTTCCTCCTCGCTGCGCTGCACACAAATGATAAAGGTGGTGCCGGCTTTCGACCAGGCTTCTTCGTCATTCGTCGTTTCGGCAATCAACTGCGCGTAGTACCCGGCAATCGCAATGTGCCCGGTACGAAACCAAGCCCCCGAAAGGCGCTTGAGCACCTCCACTTGAGCAACCGTATCGGCTGCAGTGAGCCGGAGTTGTTGTTCGAGCGAGAGAATATCGTTGCTCGCAGCCTGATCAAGGTTTTGTTTTGCCTCTTTCAGCAATACATTAACATCGGTGCTTTCGGCAGAGAGTACCCTCGTCTTTTCGAGAGTCGTCTGTTCTTTAGATTTGGTATCAAATCCGAAATACAACACTAAAAATAAAGCAAATGCTGAAAACAACACTGCCAATTGAAGCTTTGTCATGTGGGCATTTTATGGCTATGCCGCATTATCAATCCTCGTCTTCATCGGGTAGCTCGGTCACATTGCTTTTGACCTGATCCACAAACACCTTTGCCGGCTTGAAAGAAGGAATGAAATGTTCCGGAATTTCAATAGCTTCGTTGCGCTTGATATGACGACCGATCTTCTTTGCCCGTTTTTTGATAACAAAGCTGCCGAAACCGCGAATGTACACGTTTTCGCCATCGGCCAGAGAGCCTTTCACCTCTTTAAAGAATGTTTCGAGTGCTACCAGCACATCCACCTTAGCAACCCCAGTCTTGTCAGCGATAGCAGTAACCAAATCGGCCTTTCTCATCGTTACAAATTGGTTTATAGTTAGTTATATAAAAAAAATCGCCGCTTTTTCAAGCGAGATGCAAATGTCGGAATAATTCTCCGATTCAAAAAAGAAAAAAGAAAGTTAATTTTCAAAGGCGGGTATGTGCAGGCCGGCGCCGCTATTGTCGGGACAGCAGCCGGCGGTCGCGTTTTTCGCGTATGATGTGCTGAATGCTCGCGCCCCGCAGTTTGGCCTCCAGCCACGATAAAATGTCCAAATACATAAACGGGCGGCGCTCGAAAGGGTCGTTCATCACCGCCGAGAGTTTTTCGTGCAGCGCGGCAAATTCGGCGGCCAGCCCGGCGGTGGGCTTGCCATGTACGCGGCGAATGAACAGCAACAGTTCACGTTGTACCCGTTGCAGGTCTTCGATGTGCAACAGAAACCGGTAAACGGATTTGGCCAGGTGCTCCACTAAGTCCATATTGCCGAGTTCGTAATGGGCGATCAGGTTCAGGATGCGGGCGAAACAGTGAATGTCGTTGCGGTAGTCGCCGGCCTTTTGGTTGATGATTTTGTTGAGAAAATCAATGGCCGGGCCGTAGTCGCCGTTGCCGAAATGGAGGCAGGCAATGCGGTAGTGGAATTGCAGGATGCGGTTTTGATCCCAGTTGTACGGATTCCGCGACAGGAGCTCTTGCAGTGCCGGGATGATGCCGACCCCCTGCGCATAGTCGCCTTGCAGATAATGCAGGTTGATGAGATGAATATGGCGGTAGAGCAGGAAAAGCCCTTCCAGATTGCGGTTGTGACTAAAGTCCACCCTTTCAGGGAAAGCGTTGAGTTGATGCCACACAGCTTCAAACCGCCGGTCGTGGAGGCTGTTGAACAAAGCGCTAAGCAGGTTGTGGATGCCTTTTAGATAGAGTGCCGAATGGAGCGCCTGCATGGCCGGGGCGGCATCAAACAAATAGACCCATTTTTGGGCGTGCCGATAGCACTGCGCAAATTCCTGACAAATATGGTAGAGCCACACATGGGCCTGGCAATAAAATATTTGGCCGAGGAAGTCCAGATCGTCGAAAGCGGTGTCGGGGAGGCGATGGTGGAAAAAGGCTTTTACCCGCTCGTGATCTTCCCGGTTGCGGGCAAAACCGATTTGCAGATACAAGCCGTACATTTCTAAGGAGAGGTTGGAAAACTGGTGTGTGAGCGCAATTTCCCGGTTGAGCGCTGCGCTTTGCAGGGCCAGTTCCCGTGCCCGGCCCTCAATGCTGCGGGTAATGTACTGCCCTTCAATGAGTTTTTCAAACTCAATGATTTCCAATGCAATAGCTTTGAACTGCCCCGCCAAGGCGCGCTCTTTGGCTTTCGCCAAAATTTCGAGTCCCGGCCGGTACAAGCCTTTGTCGTACAACACGCGGGCATAATCAATGGACTCTCGCAGGGCGATGTCTTCGCTGCGATTTTTGCTCAGCAGGCGCAGGCTCGTCAGCAGTTGGCGATACAAATGCGCCTTGAGATTGGGCAGTTGTTCCTTCTTGAGTGCCGAAATTTTTTTGAGCACAACGGCCTCCTCGTATTCACCTTTTTTATCCAACACATCAAACAGTTGCAAAAACAGCATGTCCTCCGCCCCCTGATTGCGCGTGGCAAAGAGCCGGAAATGCCGCTTCTCCGCCTGCGTAAGACTGCGGATGAGTTGCACCAGGTCGTCCGTTTTCTGTTTGGGCATCGCCAATTTATTTGCTAAACCTGTCCTTATCCCAATTTTCCGGGTTGGATTCTATGTAATTGTTGATGCGTTGATATTCAGCATCATTCCGAATGATATGATCGTGGAACCGCACCTGCCAGGCAAATTCAAACCCCAAACGCCCGGCGTGTTTGGTCACCGCCGATTTGTATGACCCCATAATGGATGAAACGGTGTTTTTGCCGGGGTTTTGGAATCGTTGGGCGGCCGGGCCGGGTGGGCCGGGTCGGCCGGGTGGGCCGGGTAGAGACAGGGCATGCCCTGTCTCCTCCGGTGGGGCGGGTGGCGCGTGTAGTAGAGACAGGGCATGCCCTGTCTCTACGTCGTGACCACCGCCGCCATTCAAAATCAATATCCCGTGTATATGATTGGGCATCACCACAAAAACGCCCAATTCCACGTTTTTGGCATGGCTCGGAATTTCGTACCACAATATATCTGCAATCACCCCGACATGTGACAAATGCATAACCCCGTTGCGGATCTCACCAAAATAATGTTTTCTCTCCGCCGTACAAATGGTAATGAAATACGCTCCGGGGCTGCCGTAATCCCACCATGCTGCACGAGCGGATTCGACGCGGTATTTATTCAGGTATTTAGCCATGTGAATCATTTTCACAAAAATAGATAATCATCCGCAATCCCCCAAAACCCCTACCTTTGCCCTGCCATCGCTGTGCCGATCCGAACCTGCGCGGCGCCAACACAAGCCGCATCGTGCGTGTTTACAAACCAAAATAAAGCCAGATTACCGCCATGGAAAAGACCATAGCATACCAGCCAGCCCACAAAATCCGCATCGTCACGGCTGCTTCGCTGTTCGACGGGCACGATGCCGCCATCAACATCATGCGGCGCATCATGCAGTCGAGCGGCGCGGAGATCATTCACCTCGGCCACAACCGATCGGTGGACGAAATCGTCACTACCGCCATACAGGAAGATGCGCAGGGCATCGCCATCACCTCCTATCAGGGCGGCCACAACGAGTTTTTCAAATACATGTATGACCTACTGCGCGAGCGCGGCGCGGGCCACATCAAAATATTCGGCGGCGGCGGCGGCACCATCCTGCCTTCTGAAATAGAAGAACTGCACCGCTACGGCATCAACCGCATTTACTCCCCCGACGACGGCCGCAGCCTCGGCCTGCAAGGCATGATCAACGACCTGCTGCGCCAGTGCGATTTCGTGCTCGGCGAACACCTCAACGGCGAACTCAAAAACCTCCAACAATACAACCCGCTTGCCCTCGCCCGGCTCATCACCGCCGTGGAGAACTTCCCCGATGCGGCGCACGACTGGCTCGAAACGCTCAAAACGGAGGCCGCTACCGCCCACATCCCCGTGCTCGGCATCACCGGCACCGGCGGCGCAGGTAAATCGAGCCTCGTGGATGAATTGGTGCGGCGCTTCCTCATGGAATTTGAAGAAAAACGCATCGCCGTGCTGTCGGTGGACCCCTCCAAACGCAAAACCGGCGGCGCGCTGCTCGGCGACCGCATCCGCATGAACACGGCCTCGCACCCCCGCGTGTATATGCGCTCCATGGCCACCCGGCAGTCCAACCTCGCCCTGTCCAAACATGTGCAGGACGCGCTCTACATCCTCAAAGCCACCGGCTTCGATCTCATCATTTTGGAAACCTCCGGCATCGGCCAATCCGACACCGAGATCGTGGATCACTCCGATGTGTCGCTGTATGTGATGACGCCCGAATACGGCGCGGCTACGCAGTTGGAAAAAATTGACATGCTTGATTTTGCCGATATCATCGCCATCAATAAATTTGATAAACGCGGCGCTCTTGACGCGCTGCGCGACGTAAAAAAGCAATACCAGCGCAATCATCAGCTTTGGGACCGCTCCGCCGATGAAATGCCCGTGTTCGGCACCATCGCCTCACAATTCAACGACCCCGGCATGAACGCCCTTTACCTCGGCGTGATGGAAAAACTGGCCGACAGAACCGGCGCCGACCTGCGCTCCAAGCTCGCGCCCTCGCTCGAAATGAGCGAAAAAATTTACATCATCCCCCCGGCGCGCACCCGCTACCTGTCGGAAATATCCGAAAACAACCGCAGCTACGACCGCTGGGCCGAACGGCAGGCCGGCATTGCCCGCAAACTGTACGGCATCCGGCAATCCATCGAAGCGGTAGAAGCGCATCCCATTGACAACAAAGCCGAAGTACTGGCCGGCTTGCAGGCGGCTTACGCCGAATGGGAAAAGGACTTAGACGGGCACTGCCGCCGCATCATTGAAGCATGGGAGGAGAAAAAGGCCGCTTATGCCGCCGATGAATATGTGTTTAAAGTGCGCGACCGCGAAATTCGCACCCCGACGTTCAGCACCTCGTTGTCGCATACGCGCATCCCGAGGGTGTCGCTGCCGCGGTTCAAAGACTGGGGCGAGATACTGCGCTGGGCTTTGCAGGAAAACGTGCCGGGTGAATTTCCCTACACGGCGGGCGTGTTCCCGTTCAAACGCAAGGAGGAAGATCCCACGCGTATGTTTGCCGGCGAAGGCGGCCCGGAGCGCACCAACCGCCGTTTCCACTATGTGTCGGTGGACATGCCGGCCAACCGCCTCAGCACTGCCTTCGACTCGGTAACGCTCTACGGCGAAGACCCCGATCACAGGCCCGACATCTACGGCAAGGTGGGCAACTCCGGCGTGAGCGTGTGTTGTCTGGACGACGCCAAAAAACTCTACTCCGGCTTCGACCTCTGCGACCCGCGCACCTCCGTGTCCATGACCATCAACGGGCCGGCGGCCACCATCTGCGCCTTTTTTATGAATGCCGCCATTGACCAGCAATGCGAGCGCTATATCCGCGAAAACAAACTGGAGCATTTGGTGGAAACCAAACTCAAAGCCCTGTACGACGATCGCGGTCGGCCCCGGCCCCGCTATCGCGGCGAACTGCCCACCGGCAACGACGGCCTCGGCCTGTTACTGCTCGGCATCACCGGCGATCAGGTGCTGCCCCGCGAGGTGTATGAGCAGTGCAAGTCGCGCGCGCTGCAATCGGTGCGCGGCACCGTGCAAGCCGATATTCTCAAAGAAGATCAGGCGCAGAATACCTGTATTTTCAGTACCGAGTTCTCGCTGCGCCTCATGGGCGACGTACAGCAGTATTTCATCCAAAACAAGGTGCGCAATTTCTACTCCGTGTCCATTTCCGGCTACCACATCGCCGAGGCGGGCGCCAATCCCATTTCACAATTGGCCTTCACCCTGGCCAACGGTTTCACTTTCGTGGAATACTACCTCAGCCGGGGCATGTCTATTGACGACTTTGCCCCCAATCTCTCTTTCTTTTTTTCCAACGGGGTGGACCCCGAATACGCGGTCATCGGTCGCGTGGCGCGCCGCATCTGGGCGAAAGCCATGAAGCACAAGTACGGCGCCAATGAGCGCAGCCAAATGCTCAAATACCACATCCAGACCAGCGGCCGCTCGCTGCACGCACAGGAGATTTCCTTCAACGACATCCGCACCACCCTGCAAGCGCTCTACGCCATCTACGACAACTGCAACAGCCTGCATACCAATGCCTACGACGAGGCCATCACCACGCCTACCGAAGAGAGCGTGCGCCGCGCCATGGCCATACAGATGATTATCAACCACGAACTCGGCATGGCCAAAAATGAAAATCCGCTGCAAGGCGCTTTCATCATTGAGGAACTGACCGAACTGGTGGAAGAAGCCGTGCTCTCCGAATTCGACCGCATCACCGAGCGCGGCGGCGTGCTGGGCGCCATGGAAACCATGTATCAGCGCAGCAAAATACAGGAGGAAAGCCTCTATTACGAAACCCTCAAACACACCGGCGAATACCCCATCATCGGGGTGAATACCTTCCTCGGCAAAGACGGCTCGCCCACCATCCTCCCGCAGGAGGTCATCCGCGCTACCGACGCCGAAAAAGAAGAGCAGATAGAAACCCTGCGCGCACTGCAAGAGGCGCATGAAGCCGTATCGAAAGACGCTATGCATCGCCTCCAACAAGTCGCCGTGCAAAACGAAAATACGTTTGAAGCGCTCATGGAAGCCGTGAAGTATTGTTCGCTGGGCCAGATCACGCGGGCGCTGTACGAGGTGGGCGGGCAGTATCGGAGGAATATGTAATCTGAATGAACCGTACCGACCAACTACTTCAAATCCAACACACCCCCCATTGGGATATCGTCATCATCGGCGGCGGAGCGACGGGCCTGGGGGCGGCGTTGGACGCGGCGGCACGGGGCTACAAAACCCTGCTCGTGGAGCGCTCCGACTTCGGCAAAGGCACTTCGAGCCGCTCCACCAAACTCATTCACGGCGGCGTGCGCTATCTCGAACAAGGCAATATCAAACTCGTGAAAGGCGCCCTTATGGAGCGCTGGTTTTTCCTGCGCAACGCGCCCGGTCTCACCCGCGCCATTCCGTTCATCCTGCCGGTATATAAGCGTTGGAAGCTGTTTTACTTTTGGATGGGATTGAAATTCTACGACCTGCTTTCGGGCCGGCTCAGCATCGGCAAAACCCGCCGCTTGTCGGCAGAAGAGGTGGCGCAGCGCATGCCTTCCATTGACCGCCGCCGGCTCAAAGGCGGGGTGATGTATTACGACGGCCAATTTGACGACAGCGGCGTATGTATGGCCCTGGCACACACCGCTGCGGCGCAGGGCGCAACGCTGCTCAACTACTGCGAGGCACAGTCATTTATTTATGAAAATGAAAAAATAGCCGGCGTCCGGCTCCGCGACCGCCACTCCGGAGCGGAATACGAAGTGCGCGCTGCGGCGGTCGTCAATGCCACGGGCGTATTTGCCGATGCGCTCCTGAGCGCCGACAACAATGCGCACCAACCCATCGTGCGGCCCTCGCAGGGCATACACATTGTGGCCGATACTTCCTTTTTCGAGGGCGATCATGCGCTGCTCATTCCGCGCACCACCGACGGACGGGTGCTCTTTGCAGTGCCCTGGATGGGCAAGGTCGTTATCGGCACCACGGATGTAAACGTGGAGGACATTTCGGAAGAACCGGTTGCGCACGAGGAGGAAATTGATTTTATCATCAACAATTTCAACCGGTATTGCCGTACCGGCCTGAGCCGCGCCGACATCCGCTCCGTGTTTGCCGGGCTGCGCCCCTTAGTGCGCATGAACGGCATCCAATCCACCGCCAATCTGCTGCGCGACCATACCATTATCGTATCTGCATCCGGCCTCATTACCATCACCGGCGGCAAATGGACTACCTACCGCAAAATGGCCAAAGACGCCGTGAACAAAGCCTCGACCCTCGCCAAACTGCCCTTTCGGAGATGCGTCACCAAAGACCTGCCGCTGCACCGGCCGCAACCGGAGCAAAGCGAACATACCGCCGTGCCGCTCCACCCCGCACATCCCTACACCGCCGCCGACGTGATACACGCCGTGCGCCACGAAATGGCGCTGAGCCTCGAAGACGTGCTGGCCCGCCGTATCCGCCTCCTGTTTTTAGACAGCCAGGCCGCCATAGATGCCGCGCCGCTCGTGGTGGAAATCATGCGTGCAGAATTCGGCCAAACCGATGCCTGGAAAAAACAGGAATTGGAAAAGTTTTTAGAAATTGCGCAGGCGTATCGGGCGGATAGTAGTCAGTAGGCAGTTAGCGGGTCAGTCCCTCATACCGCCCACTGCAAATTACAGCCCTGTACCGATTGAATAGTACCCTAACAGATTAACCATGACACCATTCATCAGCGAACTCATCGGCACGGCCATTCTGATTTTATTCGGCAACGGCGTGGTGGCCAACGTACTGCTCAAACACTCTAAAGGCGCCGGCGGCGGCTGGATCGTCATCACCTTCGGCTGGGCCATGGGCGTATTTGTGGCGGTTTTTGTAGCCGCCGAAGGCAGCGGAGCGCACATCAATCCGGCAGTGACGGTGGCCCTGGCGTTGCTCGGCAAGTTCCCCTGGGCCAGTGTACCGGTGTATGTGGCCGCACAATTGCTCGGCGCCATGCTCGGCTCGCTGCTCGTTTGGTTGTCTTACAAAAAACATTACGACGCCACCGAAGACCCCGGCCTCCTACAGGCCACTTTTTGCACGGCGCCGGCCATCCCGCACCGCTTTTACAATTTCCTCACCGAGGTCATCGGCACGTTTGTGCTCGTATTTGCGGTGCTGTACATTGCCGCGCCCAGCGCGAGCCTCGGCGCATTGGACGCCCTGCCGGTAGCATTGCTCGTGCTGGCGCTGGGTCTCAGTCTCGGCGGCCCCACGGGGTACGCCATCAATCCGGCGAGAGACCTGGGGCCGCGCATCCTGCACGCATTGCTCCCCATTCCGCACAAAGGCAGCAGCGGCTGGAAATACAGTTGGACGCCCATCGCGGGGCCGTTGGCGGGTTGTGCGCTGGCAGCGGCGGCTTATAGCGTATTGTAAACGCGTTACAACAAAAACCGCAACAAATCACTGTTGCCGTTGAGGTAATCAAAACTGAAATGGCAGCGACGCATGCTCTCCCGCAGGCGTTCCAACTGGCCGGTTTGTTTGAACTCAATGCCCACTAAAGCCGGACCGGCTTCGCGGTAGTTTTTGCGCATGTATTCGAAGTGTACGATATCGTCGTCGGGGCCGAGTACTTCCACCACGAACTCGCGCAATGCACCCGGCCGTTGCGGAAAACTGATGATGAAGTAGTGTTTGAGGCCCTCGTACTGGAGCGAGCGCTCTTTGATTTCGGGCATGCGATCAATGTCGTTGTTGCCGCCGGAGAGCACGCACACCACGTTTTTGCCGGCAATCCGGTCGGCGTATTGCTCCAGTGCGGCGATGCCGAGCGCACCCGCCGGTTCGGCCACGACGGCATCTTCGGCATAGAGTTTCAGAATGGTGGAGCACACCAGCCCCTCATGTACCAATACCAGATCGTCAAGTACTTCGCGGCAATGCGCGAACGTGAGATCACCGGCGCGCTTCACGGCGGCCCCGTCCACAAAGCGGTCTATTTGTTCCAATGTCACCGGTTTACCGGCGCGCAATGCCTCGTACATAGCGGGCGCGCCCTGCGGCTCTACGCCTACAATGGTCGTTTTGGGTGAAAAGGTTTTGAAATACGCACCCATTCCGGCGCTGAGTCCGCCGCCGCCCACCGGCACGAAGAGGAAGTCCACCTGCGGCAGATCGTCCAATATTTCAAGTGCTACGGTTCCCTGCCCTTCAATGATCCGAGGGTGGTCAAAAGGAGGGATGAAGATCATGTTGTTTTGGGCAGCAAAGACCTGTGCTGCTTCTGAGCAACTGTCGTAGGTATCGCCGGCCAGACGTATTTCAATGCTGTTTTCACCAAACATCCGGGTTTGTGAAATCTTCTGCCTCGGCGTGATCACGGGCATGAATACCATGCCGTTGAGACCCAGTTGCCGGCACGACCAGGCGAAGCCCTGTGCGTGATTGCCCGCACTGGCACACACCACACCCCGCTGCATCTCCTCCGCAGAGAGACTGCTCATCAGGTTGTAGGCGCCGCGCAACTTGTAAGAGCGCACCACTTGCAGGTCTTCCCGTTTGAGGAATACAGTACACCCGTAGCGTAGGGAAAGCCCCTCGTGCCGCACCAGCGGCGTGCGGCGCACGACTCCTTGAAGGCGGCGAGCCGCTTCGTGAATGGCATGGGCGGTTGTGAGTGTGGTCATTTTTAAGGTTAAAGTTGGCAAAAGGCAAATAGGCAAAAGGCAAGTTGGCAAACGAGCGAAGCGAAATCCCGATGACCACGCCCAAGGCGTGGGGAAGGCGATTCAACTAATACTTTTCAGGGTTTTCCATCATGTGGTTCAACATTCGGCCGACTTCTTCACCTTTCGCGATAAGATCATCCCATGTACCTTGCTCAATGTATTTACAGGCCAGTGCATAATCGAGCCACACTTGTGTTTCTGTATTCTCCGCATCTGAATCTGAAATTTTATAAACAAATTGAGCCGGGTACCTTCTTTTTCGAAAACCCTCTACAATATTGGCACACACGGATCTGGATGACCGCCGAATTTGATCTGTCAGCGAATATTTTTCCTCCGGTGGAAATGATTTCGATATTTCAAAAATCTCCATAGAGCGCAAATGACTTTTTGTACACCGTCATTTCCCGAAATGAACTTGCAGCCATTGTTTTAAATTAAATCGATGAAAATTAAATACTTGCTAATTTACCCTTACCAATTTGCCACTTGCCCATTTGCAAATTTGCCTATTTGCCCATTTGCAAATTTGCCAATTCACCTACAACCGCCTTCCCCACCAAATCCCCTAACTCCGCGCACCCCACCGTCCGCGCGGCCTTCAAATCGGGCGTACCGATGCCGGATTCGAGTATTTCTTTTACGGCGTTGCGCACGGTGTTTGCTTCTTCATTGAGTTCAAAATGGTCGAGCAGCATGGCTGCGGAGAGAATGGCGGCTACGGGATTGGCGATATCCTGACCGGCAGCCTGCGGGTAAGAACCGTGTATGGGTTCGAAGAGGGCGGTTTTATCGCCGGTGGAAGCGGAAGGCAGCAGCCCCATGGAGCCGGGCAGTACGCTCGCCTCATCAGATAGGATGTCGCCAAACATATTTTCGGTGAGAATGACGTCAAAATCGGCGGGCCACTGAATGATTTGCATGGCGGCATTGTCCACATACATCCATTCGAAACGAATGTCGGGAAATTCTGTCCGGGCCATTTCGCTCACTACAGCGCGCCACAGCCGGCTCGTGTCTAATACGTTGGCTTTGTCCACGAGGGTGAGCTTGCCCCGGCGGTTGCGGGCGTACTCAAATGCGAGGCGGGCGATGCGCTCTATTTCTGCGGCGCTGTAGGCGCATACGTCATAGGCATCGGTAGCCGTTCGGTTGCGGTCGCCGAAATAAATGCCGCCGGTGAGTTCGCGGAAGATGACGAAGTCCACGCCTTCCACTTTTTCGGTTTTGAGCGGGGAGAGGTGCGCCAGCGAGGGATACACCGCTACGGGACGGATGTTGGCAAAGAGGCCGAGACTTTTGCGCAAGCGCAGGAGGCCCTGTTCGGGGCGCACTTTGGCCGCGGGGTCGTTGTCGAAGCGCGGATGGCCGATGGCGCCGAACAGGATGGCATCGGCGGCGAGACAGGTTTGCAGCGTGGCTTCCGGCAGCGGGTCGCCGTGCCGGTCAATGGCGATGGCGCCCACATCAGCAGTTTTATATGTAAAGGTGTGGCCGAAACGCTGCGCTATCGCGTTCAGTACTTTCACCGCTTGTTCGGTTACTTCCGGGCCGATGCCGTCGCCGGGCAGGAGAGCGATTTTTTTATGCATGGTTGTTGCGGTTTAGAGCAGAGGGCAAAGAGCAGAGGGAGGGCGATACCCTGAGCGCCTGAACCGAGCGGAGTCGAGGTAAGTCGAAGGGCATCACGGTTGAGCAGCTTGTTCAAAATCCTCAATCTCCTCTTTCATACTCAGCAAGTAATCGATATCGTCGTAGCCGTTGAGCATACACACTTTGCGGAAGGGGTCAATGTCGAATTGCTCCTGCGGCCCGTCGGCGCCGATGCGCACGATTTGCTGTTCGAGGTCCACAGAGAGTACCGTTGTGGGGTCTTGCGCTACGGCGGTGAAAATTTGATGTAAAAACGCCGGTGATACCTGTAAAGGCAGCAATCCGTTATTGAGCGCGTTGCCGCGAAAAATATCGGCAAAAAAACTCGACACCACTACCCGAAATCCGTAATCATACAAAGCCCAGGCGGCATGTTCGCGGCTGCTGCCACAACCGAAATTGCGCCCGGCAGCGAGTACGGCCCCGCCATGCGTCGGGTTATTGAGCACAAAATCCTGTTTGGGGCTGCCGTCGGGGTGAAAGCGCCAATCGCGG
Source organism: Saprospiraceae bacterium (assembly GCA_019638385.1). Classification (GTDB taxonomy): domain Bacteria; phylum Bacteroidota; class Bacteroidia; order Chitinophagales; family Saprospiraceae; genus UBA2329. The sequence continues at coordinate 245,480 of JAHBTW010000005.1, forward strand.
AAGAGGTTCTCGCCGAATCCGTCGCGGGTAGTTGCCTTGAGGAACCGCGCGGGGATGATTTGATCGGTGTCCACGTCTTCATTGGGAAGCGGGACGATGGTGGAAGTCAGTTGGGTGAATTTTTGCATTTATGTTTGACTTTTTACTTCCTGTGCCGAGCCTCTCGCTATGCTCAGGAAATTAGAAAATTCCTTATTGCCCCCACGCCCAAAGCCCTCTGCAATATTGTCCATGACCGATCCTGCCGCTCTATTGATCTGGTCTTTCAGGCTGAAATCTCGTACAAAGGATCCCTGATTTGAAACCTCCCATACTTGCTTTGCCAACGCTCTCGCTTTGTTCCAAGCCTCTATGTCTTCAATTTTTTTAAATGCCGGTTTCATCATCTCTGTAGATTTTATTGCCAAACTTATTCCAAATCGCCAGAAAAACCAAATATCTACAAAGCAACTTACGGCCGAAGCCGCTGATCTGCCAAAGGTAGCTTACGCTCTCACATCCACGATCTTACCCGCTATCGCCGCTGCTGCCGCCATCAACGGCCCGGCCAGTATAGTGCGCGCGCCCGGCCCTTGCCGGCCTTCAAAGTTGCGGTTGGAAGTACTCACGCAATATTTGCCGGCAGGCACTTTGTCTTCGTTCATGGCGAGGCAGGCCGAGCAGCCCGGTTCGCGGAATTCGAATCCCGCTTCCGCAAAAATGCGATCCAGGCCCTCGGCTTTGGCCTGTTGTTCCACTTGTTTGGAACCGGGCACTACCATCGCCCGCACATTGGGCGCTTTGTATTTGCCTTTTACATAAGCGGCCGCGAGGCGCAGGTCTTCAATGCGCGAGTTGGTACAGGAACCGATGAACACATAGTCCACCGTTTTGCCCAGCATCTTTTCGCCGGGTGCGAACCCCATGTACTCCAGCGATTTTTCAAACGAGGCGCCGCCCTCGGCAGAGACCTGCGGTATGGCGCCGTCCACCGGAATGCCCATACCGGGATTAGTGCCGTAGGTGACCATCGGCGCGATGTCTTCGGCTTGTATATAGTATTCCTGATCGAAAACGGCGTCTGGGTCGGAATGGAGCGTTTGCCAATATTGCAGTGCCTTTTCCCAGTCCGATCCTTTGGGTGCAAATTCGCGGTTGCGCACATATTCAAACGTCACCTCGTCGGGTGCGATGAGGCCGCCGCGCGCACCCATTTCGATGCTCATGTTGCAAATCGTCATGCGGCCTTCCATGCTCAGCGCGCGGATGGCGCTGCCCGCGTATTCCACAAAATAACCCGTAGCGCCGGCTGCGCTCAATTGAGCGATGATGTGCAGAATGATGTCTTTGGCCGTGACGCCGGACGCGAGCGTACCGTCCACCGTGATGCGCATGCGTTTGGGCTTTTTTTGCAAAAGGCATTGCGTAGCCAACACCTGCTCCACCTGACTGGTGCCGATGCCGAACGCGATGGTACCGAATGCGCCGTGGGTGCTGGTATGGCTATCGCCGCACACGATGGTCATGCCGGGCTGCGTGATGCCGAGTTCCGGCCCGATGACATGCACGATGCCCTGCCAGGCATGACCGAGGCCGTAGAGTTCGATGCCGAATTCGCGGCAGTTTTCGGTCAGCTTATCCACTTGAAAACGCGAAAGCGGTTCCACAATGGGCAGGTGCTGGTGCAGCGTGGGCACGTTGTGGTCGGCAGTCGCAATGGTTTGAGCAGGCCGGAACACAGGGATGCCGCGTTGGCGCAAGCCGTCGAACGCCTGCGGACTGGTGACCTCGTGTATGAGGTGACGGTCTATGTACAGCACGTCCTGCCCGCCTTCCACCGGCTTCACGACATGCGCCTCCCAGATTTTGTCAAAAAGCGTTTTGGCGGCCATCAGGCTACAGCAATTTTATGGCTTTCCGCTATTGCGCGAATGCCGGATATGATGAATTGCAAGTCGTCATCGCCCACCTCCTTCTTGCGGTCGGCAACTTCCAGAAAGGAGACATACACCTCGTCCAATTCGTTTTTGGTGAGATCAAAACCGAGGCACTTGTAGCGATAGGCCAGTGCGGCGCGGCCGCTGCGGGCGGTGAGAATGATGGAGGAATGGTCCACGCCCACTTCGAGGGGATCAATGATTTCGTAAGTTTCGCGCTTTTTGATGACGCCGTCCTGGTGGATGCCGGAGGAGTGCGCAAAGGCGTTGGCGCCCACGATGGCCTTGTTGGGCTGCACGGGCACGCCCATGCGGTCGGATACGAGGTGGCTGACGGGATTGAGCAGGCGCGTGTTGATGCCGGTGCTGAAACCCAGTTCGGCATGTTGGCGCAGCACCATGACCACTTCTTCCAAAGAGGTATTGCCGGCGCGCTCGCCGATGCCGTTGATGGTGCATTCTATTTGTCGCGCACCGTGGACGGCGCCGGCAATGGAGTTGGCGGTGGCCAGACCGAGGTCGTTGTGACAATGCGTGCTCAGAATGGCTTTTTCGATACCGCGCACGTTTTCAGCGAGGTAGCGGATTTTGGCGCCGTATTGTTCAGGCAGACAATAGCCCGTGGTATCGGGGATATTGAGCACCGTTGCGCCGGCTTTGATGGCGGCTTCGAGTACGCGGGCGAGAAACTCATTGTCGGCCCGGCCGGCATCCTCTGCGTAAAATTCCACATCTTCCACAAAGGACTTGGCGTATTTCACGGCGGCCACGGCCCGTTCGATGACGGCTTCGGGCGTAGTGCGCAGCTTGTATTTGATGTGCATTTCGGATACACCGATACCGGTGTGAATGCGCGGGCGAACGGCATCGCGGAGCGCTTCGGCGGCCACTTTGATGTCTTGCTCCACGGCGCGGCTCAGTCCGCACACCGTAGCATGGCGAACCGCGCGGGCCACTTGCCGCACCGAATCAAAATCGCCGGGACTGGAAACCGGGAAGCCCGCCTCGATGATGTCAACGCCGAGCGCTTCCAATGCATGGGCGATTTCTACCTTTTGAGTCGAATTGAGTTTGCAACCCGGCACTTGTTCGCCGTCGCGCAGGGTGGTATCAAAAATGTGAATGGGTGTGATCATTTCGCTGAATATTGGTACAATTGAGCCGGCAAATGTATGCGGCGGCCCCGCCTTCCCGAAATCACATTTGGAAAGTTGTTACATTGCAAATCCCGATTTATGTTCAATAAGCATTTATTAACCAGTGGGTTATTATGTGTTTTTATACGATGCCCAGACGGCTTTGTATGGCTATGCAATTCGTACCACTTGTGAAAGAAGTCGTTTGCTCACATAACGCATTGAACTTTGATTGGCAAAAGCGGCTTATATTTGTCTGGATGAAAATTGAAAATCATAAGTATGCTAACCATTCGTCTTGACGATGACATTGCCGAAAAACTTTCGCAAGCCAGCGAATCCGAAAGAGTACGTTGGGAAGAAGCTTTCAATCTGTGGTGGCGTGTCTATTTTATTTCTGATCCCAAACAAAAGCTAAGCACAGTAACGGCTTACTTCCGAAATAAAGCTCAGGAAAGAGGTGTGACCCAAAAAGGCTTAGACGAAATCCTTTCTTTTTAGAAGCGCAGTTTCTACCCAAGCCGACATCATTGTTACAGGCGACCCGCTGGTACTCAGTCTTCTATCTCAAAAAAAAATGCTGGTTCCTGTCTCATGACAGGAACCTACTATCCGCACGTCTCTGACCTGCTGCACTGCAATTTATACACAAGTGAGCCGTAGGGCCCAGCAAGTGGATGTGCAGTTGTCATTGCCAAAATCGAATGGTCCGCTCTATATCGTATTCGATTCCACGGGATTAAAGGTTTATGGAGAAGGGGAATGGAAGACTCGCAAACACGGCATATCAAAGCGGCGTACCTGGCGCAAGTTGCACTTGGGAGTGGATGAGAAGACGGGCATGATTCACGCACAGGTATTGACGGAAAATGGCGAAGGAGATGGCGACTCGCAGCAATTTCGAGATTTACTGGAGCAAGTAGAAAGCCCCGTAGATCGGGTGAGCGGGGATGGTGCTTACGACACCTATGATATATGGAGTTTGCTCAAAGAGAGGACTATTGAGGGAATTATACCGCCGCAGGAAAATGCAATTTATTGGGTAGATGAAAACGACCAGCTACTTGATATTGGGCGAAATTCGGTACTGGAAAAAATTGAACAAATGGGTAGAAAAGAATGGAAGCAGCATAGTGGTTATCACCGTCGAAGTCTATCCGAAACAGCCATGTTCAGGTATAAGAAGATTTTTGGAGCAGAGCTACTGTCCAGAAAACTGAAAAGCCAGAAGACGGAAGCGGCCGTAAAAGTCATCTGCCTCAATAAAATGACAGGGATTGGTATGCCCGTTTCCAAGAAAATCGCATAAGAAAATTTCAATAAATGGGGGTTTTATGTCCCAACGGATTTCGATTCATGCAACAACGCCGGTACCAAAGCAGAATTTACCAAAGCTTATGGGGAGCAACCTTTAGGGAAATTCATCAGAAGTATTGTGGGCTTGGAGGTACAGGCAGCCAAGTTGGCTTTCGCCGAAATTTTGAATCATCAAACGTTAAATGCACAGCAAATCCGCTTCATGGACACGATTATCAATTTCTTACAGGTAAAAGGAATGATAGACCCCGCGATGCTATTTGAGTCGCCGTTTACCGACATCAATTCGAACGGTGTTGCCGGATTATTCGAAGAGCAGATGGCCACCAAAATCATTTCATTGATAGAAGCAATTAATCATAATGCAGAAGTAGCGTAGCAGCCAGGCGCAATAATACCCATACAAACCACCGCATTGCACAGCACTTGGCGATGCCAAGCGAAAAACACAAAGACCCCGCAAGACTTAAAAATCTTGCGGGGTCTTTGTGTAAAAAATAGCCGTGCTTAGTTGCCCGGCCCGGCAGGGGTGGTGAGCCATACGCCGCATACGCAGAAGCAAACACCGCCGTTGCACACTCTTTTGGGCAGTTGGCCGAGGCGACACCGGATGTCGCATGCTCCGTTGGAACTGGCGGGGAGCGCCTTGTAAGCGCCGCCTTTGGGCACTACACCGATTTCGGACAGTTTGCCCCCTTGCACCACAGCGATGTACTCGTCGCCGTTGCGGGTGTTTTTGCCGATGACGTTTCTGCCCTCTTGCAATTGGCACTCGCCTTTGATGTCGCCTATTTTGAGATAACCGGCGGCTTGAGGATCCACTTTGACAGTAATGAGGAGAACGTGCTCTCGGGTTTGTTGTGCCTGAGCTTCAGGCGTGCTGAACAAAAATGCGGCGATGGCCACTGTTGCAACGAAAAAGAAATTTTGGATACGCATGAGGATTTTGGTTTAAAAAGGTTTTGAAAAAAAATGTTCTTGTCTGTGCCGGAGCGTCGGTGCGCGTTGCTCGATTGTTGTTGTTTTTTTTGAGCGTTTTGGCTCGTTTCAACATCCGGTACGCTACCATGTGTGGCGAGGGGAACATGTGTACCCAGGGGACGGGGATTTTTTTCATGGCAAGGTTTTGGCTGCAAACGTTCAAGTTTGCAGCCAAAACATGTATTTTTGCCTCAAAATTGGCTGCAATGAAAGAGTTGGGGAGTGTTATTGGAAGAAAAAAAGAGATACAGAAACTCGATGCCATTTTGCAGAGCAAAAAATCGGAGTTCCTGGCGGTGTATGGCCGGAGAAGGGTAGGCAAGACTTTTTTGATCCGGGAATATTTCAACTACCAGTTCGATTTTCAAGTTTCGGGCCTGGCCCATGCCGACACGAAACAACAACTTTTCAATTTCGACTCGGCCCTCCGCAAACAGTCTGCCCTTGTTTTTGATACGCCCTCCGACAATTGGTTGGTGGCCTTTCAGCGTTTGGAGGAACATTTGGAATCCATTAAGAAGGCGGAGCGAAAAGTGGTTTTCTTCGATGAACTCTCGTGGTTCGACACGCACGGCTCCGATTTCGTGATGGGCCTGGAGCATTTTTGGAATAGTTGGGCAAGCAACCGAAAGGACGTACTGCTAATTGTGTGCGGATCGGCGGCCTCCTGGATGATAAATGTTCTCATTAATAACACGGGCGGCTTGCACAACCGCATCACCCAAAAAATGAAGATAGAGCCGTTCAACCTGCAAGAAACCGAGCAGATGTTACAGGCCGGAAACTGCGTGCTCAATCGCTATCAAATCGTACAACTTTACATGGCGCTCGGCGGCATTCCTTACTATCTGGATGCCGTGCAACCCCACCTGAGTACGCCCCAAAACATACAGGAATTACTGTTTGACAAATCGGGCCTGCTGCACAACGAGTTTTTCAACCTCTACCGCTCGCTGTTCAAAAAGTATGAAATTTATGAAAATGTGGTGTCTGTGCTGGCCGACAAGAATGAGGGCATGGAACGTAAAGACATCATCCGACTATCGGGTATCCCCTCCGGCGGCACGCTCACCAAGGTGCTGGCCGATCTCGAAGAAAGCGGTTTTATTACCTCCTACATCTCGCTCACCAACAAGCAGGCAAACACCATTTACAGGTTATCGGACTACTACACCGCCTTTTATTTCAGGTTTATAAAAGAAGGCAAGTATCACGGCGAAAATGCCTGGCTCAACCTGCTCGACCATCCCGCGCACCGGGCCTGGCAGGGTCTGGTCTTTGAACAAATCTGCATAGACCATGTCTGGCAGATAAAAAAAGCCCTCGGCATCAGCGGCGTGTTATCCAACCATACGGCCTGGCGCGGCGGAACCGGCGATAAGACTGTCCAAATTGATCTGCTCATTGACCGCCGAGATCAGGTCATCAACCTCTGTGAGTGCAAATTTTCACTTGATACCTTCACCATTGACAAAGACTATGCTGAGAAACTGCGGTCCAAAATCCATACTTTCAAAACAGCCACTCAAACCCGGAAGGCTGTTTTCCTGACCCTGATTACCACTTATGGCGTCGAAAAAAATGCCAACGCCAATATGCTGGTGCAAAACGAAGTGACGATGGACGATTTGTTTGCATAAACCTACCCAAACACATTAAACCGCCGCTTTACCCATTCCGCTCCTGCGTAAGTGGTAAGGAAATAAAGCGCCGTTTTCCAGCTCAACCCGGCGCGCAGGAAAAAAAACCGGGCGCGCGGCATGTCGCCGGTGACGTAGTGATAGCGCGCTCTGCTGCCATGGATTCTTTTGTAGGCCAGGCGCACGGCGCGCGGGTATGCGGCGGCATATTCCTCGATGGCGAGGAGGGAGTAATAAAAATCCCGGATAATGAATTTTTCGCGCAGCGACAGGTTGTCGCCGTCCACATAGCGATTATAGAGGCTTTCACACACTTCGGCCGAGGGGCGGCGGTGAAACAGCTTCAGCACCCAATCTAAATCTACCATGCCGAAATGCTCTTCAAATTCGATGTGTTTCAGCTCGCTGCTGTACAGGATGCCGCCGAGATACGATTGTTGCCCGCCGGGCGCTTTGGTGAGGCGGTTCAGAAAAGTGGCGTCGGGAGGGTACAGGCGAAAAGTTTCACCGGGCGGAGGGGCGTTCACGCGCGACAGCATTTTGCCGTTGGTGGAATCTATGATCGTTTGGCCGCAGGTGACGATGGGCGCCCGTTCCAGCAGCGGTATTTGTGCGGCGAGCCGCTGCGGCTGCCATTCATCGTCGTGATCCATAATGCAGATGGCATCGCCGGTAGCGCGGCGCAGGGCGATGTTTCTTCCGGGATTGGGGCCGCCGGCTTTGGAGGGCGGCAGCAGAAACTCGATGCCGTTGCGGCGCAGGATGTCCTGCGTTTCGTCGGTGGAGTAGTCGTCCACCACGATGAGTTCTATTTCGAAAAGACGCCCCCTACCCTCTTGCCGGAAAACGGAGTCCAACGTCCGCTGCAAAAACGGCGCGGCGTTGTAGGTAGTGAGTATGACGGAGACGGTTTTCATTCCACGGTGTTGAGGGCTACTGTTCTGCCCGGTAATCCATGCGTTGCCGCACCGCCTCGCGGGCTTTGGGGCCGGCCAGTTTTTCGCATAAATACAAGCCCAAATCAAGAGAAGAAGCCACAGCCCCGGCGGTGATTACATCAAAATCCTCCACGATGCGCTCCCGGACCACCTCTTTGCAAAAAGGCTGGAGGGTGTCGTATTGTTCAAAATGCGTGGTAGCGCGCCGTCCTTCCAGAAATCCGGCGGCGCCCAACAATAAGCTGCCGGTGCAAACCGACACTTTCCAGCGCACGCCGGCGGCGCTGCGGAGCCATTGCATAAACTGGCGGTCTCTCATCATGGAACGGGTGCCGAGGCCGCCCGGCACAATGATCATATCGTAGCCGGACAAAGCGGGCGCCACCTTATCCACGTTGATGGCGAGGTGGTAACCGTCCATGATGGTTTCGTCCATGGCGCAGAGGTCCCATTTGAGATCGGGCACAAAGCCCAGCGTGCGCAGGCGGCTGACGGGGTCATATATGCCGGCGAGATCGAGGAGGGTGACGTTGTCAAAGAGGATGTAAGCAATTTGCATTGGGTGCGTATGTTTTGCACGAGCTGTTGGCGAAGGTACGGCAAAATCCAAAAATGTCCGGTATCGCGTTCTTGTTTGAAAGCTGCAAGCTCGCGGCTCATAGCTGCCTAAATAGTTACAAAAAAAATACGGATATTTGCCGCCCTAAAAAATCAGCACAACTATGGCCGGTGAAAAAATCATCTTCTCCATGTCGGGGGTTACCAAAACCTTCCCACCCAGCAAACAGGTACTCAAGAATATCTGGCTCTCTTTTTTCTACGGCGCCAAAATCGGCGTGCTGGGCCTCAACGGCTCCGGCAAATCCACCCTGCTTAAAATCATCGCAGGCTTAGACAGCAACTACCAGGGCAAAATCGAATTTGACGGCAGTTACAAAATCGGATTCTTAGAGCAGGAACCCGTTTTAGATGACACCAGAACCGTGCGCCAAGTGGTAGAGGAAGGCGTGCAACACATCGTGGACCTCATGCAGGAGTACGACGAGATCAATCTCAAGCTCGCCGAGCCGATGGACGACGACGCCATGATGAAAGTCATTGACCGGCAGAGCCAACTCATGGATCAACTCGATCACCACAATGCCTGGGAACTCGACCACCGCCTCGAAACCGCCATGGACGCCCTGCGTTGCCCTGAAGGCAATGTACTCGTGAAAGTGCTCTCCGGGGGCGAACGCCGCCGCGTGGCCCTGTGCCGCCTCCTGCTCAGCAACCCCGATATCCTCCTCTTAGACGAACCCACCAACCACTTGGACGCCGAATCGGTGGACTGGCTCGAGCAATACCTCCAAAGTTTTCCCGGCACCGTCATCGCCGTCACGCACGACCGGTACTTCCTCGACAATGTGGCCGGCTGGATTCTCGAACTCGATCGCGGCGAAGGCATTCCCTGGCAGGGCAACTACTCTTCCTGGCTGGAGCAAAAAGCCAAGCGCCTCGAACAGGAAGAAAAATCAGAATCGAAACGCCGCAAAACGCTGGAGCGCGAATTGGAATGGATTCGCCTCGCGCCCAAAGCCCGGCAAGCCAAAGGCAAGGCCCGCCTCAATGCCTACGACAAACTCGCCGATGAAGATGCCAAAGAAAAAGAGGCCCGCCTCGACCTCACCATCCCGCCCGGCCCCCGCCTCGGCGATGTGGTGATAGACGCCAAAAACATCGCCAAGTCGTTCGGCAACCGCGTGCTGTTTGAAAACCTCAGCTTCTCCATCCCCAAAAACGCCGTCGTCGGCATCATCGGCCCCAACGGCGTGGGCAAGAGTACGCTTTTCAAAATCATCATGGGCAAAGTACAGCCCGACAGCGGCGAAATCGTCATCGGGCCCACCGTCAAAGCTGCTTATGTGGACCAAAGCCACGAGGGCCTGCTGCCGGAAAAAACAGTCTATGACATCATCTCCGAAGGCAACGACCTGATCTCCGTAGGCAATACCACCATGAATGCCCGCGCCTACATCAGCAAGTTCAACTTCAGCGGCGCCGACCAACAGAAAAAACTCGGTATCCTCTCCGGCGGAGAACGCAACCGCGTACACCTCGCCATCACCCTCAAGGAAGGCGGCAATGTGCTCCTGCTGGACGAACCGACCAACGACATTGACGTGAATACCCTGCGCACCCTCGAAGACGCGCTCGACAACTTCGCCGGCTGCATCCTCGTCATCTCGCACGACCGTTGGTTCATTGACCGCTTAGCAACGCATATTCTGTCGTTTGAAGACGAGGCAGAAGTGGTCTTCTTCGAAGGCAATTACAGCGATTACGAACAGGCCAAAAAGGAGCGTCTCGGCGACGTAAAGCCCCACCGGCCGCGCTTTAAGAATGTGATCAATAATTAATTTTAGCTAAAGATGAATCGGTTTGTTTCCTTCATAGCGCTCTTGCTATGCTGCGCCGCTGCCGTCGCACAATCCGCCGAAGCACAGGCCGGCGCTTATCTGAAGCAGCACAGTTTTGAGATGGCTCAACTCATGCAGCATCCCGCGTTTAAAAAAGATCTGAAAAAAAACGCGCTCATCGCGGTGGGAGAGGTACATGGCAATCGCTCTTCGTATGAAGTGCATCATCAGATCGCAAGCCGCATTTTGTCGCAATACAACCTGTTGTATTTGTGTGAATTGGACTACAGCATCACCTATTTTATCAACCGCTATTTCTCTACCGGGGATACGACTCATTTAGATCGGGTTTTCAGCCGGTTTGAAGGAACCTTTTTTTACAGCAAAGAGGCGGCTCAGGTATATAAGGCGCTGTACGAATTTATTTGGCACAATAAAGAAGCCAAAAGCATTCATTTCGCAGGCATTGACGTGGCGCATATTCCCTCCATTGCCATAGACCACCTCCGGGAACTAACCGCCGGCAACGGCGATGCGCTCCTCAGCCGCGAGGGCGCTCCACTGCACACCCTGCTCCACCTGCCGGCTGATAGCATTCGCTACAGCAACCAGCGTTTCATGGAGGCACTGCGTACGGCGGCAGACCAACTAAACAACAATTCGGAGCCGTACCGAAACGCGCTCGGCAATTTGTTTTGGGACACACAGTACGTCATCAACAACCTGCTGAAAACCTACGACATCAAAACCGCTGACGACGAGCAAACAGACCGGCTCCGCGAAAGGCAAAACCCTGTCTATGTATATGATGTACGCCGATTGTATGTTCATGATTCCCAATGAACAGTTCGGTATTGAGGGCGAGGGAGTGTATTCTCAAAAGAACTTTTTCAACGACAACGGCCCGTTTTTTGGGCTGAAGGACATCGGGTTGCTCACCGGAGTTACCGAAGAAAAAAGCATTACAGGCTTTCGCATCTGGGGAAAAAAATCGCCGTTTTCTCAACACGGCTTTTTCCTCGAACAGTACGCCACCACAGCTCCCACTGCCAATTTTTTCGACTATATCATTTTGCACAGAAAATCGGAAGCGGCTACACCGTACCGGTAGCCCTTTTGCCCGTGTCGGCAGTAATTCGTAACTTGCCGCTGCAAAACTTTCATTATGCTGCTTGCCGATAAAAAAATTACGGTACAAGACTATCGCCTCATGGAGTTTGAAGGTGAGGATGGTTTATATGAACTCATAAATGGAATTATTGGGAGAAAGCCGTCACCCAATCCCTATCATCAGGAAATTTCCCAAAATCTCAATATTCCCTTGAGTTTGTTTGTACGCAACAACCGATTAGGGAAGGTATTTACTGCTCCGACTGATGTATTTCTCAATGATTTCAACCACCACATCCCCGACCTCTTTTTCGTACGCCAGGACAATCTCGGTATCGTAGATTACAAAAACGGCATTCTCGGCGTACCCGATCTCATTATAGAAATTATTTCACCCGGCTCCATACTCAACGACCGCGTGGACAAACGCATCGCCTATGAGCAGGCCGGCGTAAAAGAATATTGGCTCATTGACCCCAATAACCGCTCCATTGAAGTATATGAAAATCAGGGCGGTACTTTTGCACCGGTGTCCTTTGCTGCCGAGTCGGGAAAAGTACAATCAAAGCTCCTCGCCGGGTTTGAGACGGATTTAGATGATGTTTTTCCGCGCTGACCCGCGTGCTCCGCTCAAAACATTTTCCTATCTTTGACCGCCCAACGACCGACGCCCAAAATGCCCATTGTTTTTTGTAATTGGAGCATAAAGCACGGACAGCAATGCAGGAACGTACAGCAAGCCGACAGCAACTTACCATCGAACTCACGACACCGGACGACAACGATCTTCCTGTTTATCTCACAGGAAACTTCAACGACTGGACTGCCGCCGATCAAACTTACCGGATGACCCAAACCGGGCCGGGTAAATACGAATTTTCCTTCCCTCCGCAGGCACAACTGCCCGATGTTATTGAGTATAAATTTCTCCGGGGTACTTGGGAAAATGAAGAACTCGACGCCTACGGCAACATTCGCCAAAACCGGCAGGTCAATCCCAATAGCGTGCGCATATCGGAGCATGTGCCGCGCTGGCGCAAACAGGGGCTTGCTTACAACCCCGATTTTTTGCCCAAAATCAGCGTCATTGACGAGGCGTTTGAGATTCCCCAACTTATCAAAACCCGCCGCATTGCAGCGCTGTTGCCCCACAATTACTACGATACCGACCGCCGATACCCGGTGCTGTACCTGCAGGACGGCCAAAACCTCTTCGACGATTATGCGCCTTTCGGCAATTGGGCCGTAGATAAAAAACTGGCGCTCATGGCCGAAAAAGGGCAGGGCGATATCATCATCGTATCCATTGACCACGCGGAGAGCGAGCGCATCGAAGAGTTCACGCCTTCCATAAAAACCCGGCTCGGTCGCGGCGACGGCAAAAAGTACGCCCGGTTTCTGGCCGATACGCTCAAGCCGTTTATTGACAAAAATTACCGCACCCTGCCCGGTCGCGACCACACCGGCATCGGCGGCAGCTCTATGGGCGGCCTCATCAGCATTTACGCCGGCCTCATGTACCCGGAAGTCTATAGCCGGCTCATGGTATTTTCCCCTTCCCTGTGGGTAGCGCCCAATATTCCTTTACAGGCCATGAGTTTCGAGGAGGCTTACGCTACGCGCATTTACCTGTACGGCGGCGGTCGGGAAGGCGCCAATGTAGTGCCTAATATAGAGCGCTTCATCGGGGCGGTGAAAAAGCAGGGCTTTTCGAATAACGTGCAATTCAATTTAGTAATAGATCCCAAAGGCCGGCACAATGAGGTTCGCTGGGGCGAGGAATTCCCCAAAGCAGTGGAGTGGCTTTTCTTCCATTGATTTTTTTTTATATGTGGAAAAACTCCCTACCTTGCGGCGTTTCCGGCAAATGTTTCTCAACCCCTAACCTAACGTGGTAGAGCATGGAGATAGCCATCATCAATCAATCGGATCGCAACATACCTGCGGTCGTCATCCCTGTGATACAAAACGCAGGCATCAGTACTGTTTTGGATGCCTGCCGCAACGAGGGGGGTATCGGTATTCCCGAACCCAACCAATTCAAAGCCGACTGGAACGAGGTATGGCCTTTGTATATAGGAGAACAGCGCTTTTTTTTGCTGGGGCTTGGGCCCAATCCCGGCTTCTCCGAAACACTCAAGGCATTTCGCAGTTTCGCTCATAAGTTTCGGCTGCGCCTTTCCTCCAGGATCGGTTTGAGCCTGTTGCACCGCAACGCACCTGAAAACCCGGCCGCTTTTGTGGAAGCAGCCGCCAACGGATTGGCGCTAAGCGCCTACCGGATCGGCAAGTTCAAGACCTCCAACGGCGACGATCATCCGCTGGCCGGCGCCGGCGCACAAATAACACTGCTGTGCGAAAGCGGCGACAATAAAACGCTCCATTCCGCCGCAACAAGAGGCCTTGCCATAGCAGACACCCAAATGAGTATGTATGATTTGGTGAATGCGCCGGCCAATAAAAAAGTACCCGAAGACCTCAAAAACTGGGCGCTGGCCTCCGCCAAAAAATACGGTTACAAAGCAGAAGCTCTTGATAAAGCGCAATTGCAGGAGCTTGGCCTGCACGCACTGTTGGCGGTGAATCAGGGCAGCGCCAATACGCCCTACCTCATCATTACAGAATATCGCCCGGTTCATCCGACACACCGGGTGGCATTAGTAGGAAAAGGTGTCACTTTCGACACCGGGGGCCTGTCCATAAAGCCTTCTGCCAGCATGAGCCTCATGAAGAGCGACATGGGCGGAGCAGCGGCAGTACTCGGCGCAGTAGAGGTAGCAGCCCGTCAGCAGCTTCCCGTTCACGTCATCGGTATCATTCCTGCTACTGAAAACAGTGTGGACGCCAACTCTTTTTGCCCCAGCGACGTAATCGGCTCTTATAGCGGCAAAACCATTGAAGTAATAGACACCGATGCCGAAGGCCGGTTGGTACTCGCCGACGGTTTGTTTTATGCTGTAAAACATTTTCAGCCCGATATTCTCATTGACCTGGCCACGCTCACCGGCGCTACGGTTCGCACGTTGGGATCTCATGCGGCAGGGCTGTTCAGCAATAACGAGCGTCTGGCGACGCAGTTGGAACAAGCCGGCGACCGTTGCGGCGAAAGGCTCTGGCGGTTCCCGTTGTGGGATTCCTACAAAGACGAAATAAAATCGGACGTGGCCGATGTGCGCAACCTCGGCATCCGCCCTACGGCCGGCGCCATTGCCGCCGCCAAATTTTTGGAAGTATTCATTGACAATCATCCCAACTGGGCGCATTTGGATATTGCCGGAGTAGCCTTCGGCGATTCTGAATTTGCGTCTCAAAAAAGCGCTACTGCCTACGGCGTACGGCTTTTATTGGATTACCTTACCGCTTTGTCTCATCAATAACTTCTCAATCGCCATGTCGAAACCTTTAACCTTCCTTTGTGTTGCCACCTTTTACAAGGGCATAGACTTCATTCGCACGCTCAAGGCATTAGGCAATCGCGTATTGGTTGTTACCAAAAAATCATTGGAACACGAGCCTTGGCCCCGCGAGAGCATAGATGAGATTTTTTATCTCGAACACGACAACAATGCGCCGGAAAACATGGCCACGCTGCTGGAAGGTCTGGCTTGGGTAATGCGCTCCAATCGCATTGACCGCATTGTGTCCTTAGACGATTTCGACGTGGAAAAGGCCGCCTTCCTGCGCGAAGAATTTCGCATACCCGGGATGGGCCAAACTACTGCCAAGCACTTTCGCGACAAACTCGCCATGCGCATGAAGGCCGCCGAGGCAGGCATTCCCGTGCCGCCGTTCAGCGCTGTTTTCAATGACGAAGAGGTGACGCACTATCTCAATACCGTGCCCGGCCCCTGGGTCATCAAGCCCCGCTCGGAAGCCTCCGCCATCGGCATCAAAAAAGTACACAACGCGCACGATGCCTGGCAGGTACTGCACGAAATCGGCGCCGAGCGCCACCTGTTTCTAATCGAACAATACAAACCCGGCGACGTATATCACGCCGACGCCATCAGCAACAATGGGAAAACCGTGTTTTGCCGGGTGTCGCGATACCTGGCGCCGCCTTTGGATGTGGCGCACGGCGGCGGCGTATTCCGCACCCACACCGTTGAGTTTGGAGGCGAAGAAGACAAGGCTTTGCAAAAGCTCACTGCTCAGGTGATGGATGCTTTCGGAATGCGATACAGCGCATCGCACACCGAGTTTATCCGCAGCCGCGAGGATGGGAAATACTACTTTTTGGAAACCTCCTGCCGGGTAGGCGGCGCGCATATTTCGGAAATGGTGGAATATTCCTCCGACATCAACTTGTGGACCGAATGGGCCAAAGTGGAAGATGCGCAGGCCAGAGGAACCGCTTACACCTTGCCGGCGGTTGCCAACCGGTATGCGGGCCTTATCGTATCGCTGTCCCGCTATACGCACCCGGATTACGCCTCCTTTACCGACCCTGAATTAGCCTGGCGGCTCCAAAAAGATCAGCACATCGGCCTGATCGTGACCTCCGACAGCCGCGAGCGGGTGCTGGAGTTGCTCGACCGCTATACGGAGCGCATTTTTGAAGAGTTTCATGCCAGCCTGCCGCCCAAGGACAAGGCATTGACCTGATGTGAGCCATGTTTTACCCGGCCGACATTTTTGCATCCTTCCCTCAATTGGTTGCCTGCCAAAGCACCCGTCACGGCGGCGTGAGCGCTGCTCCGTACCACACGCTGAACCTGGGCATGAGCACTGCCGACGCAGCGGAAAGCGTGCAGGAAAACCGGCGCCGGTTCTTTTCTGCGCTGGGGTTTGACGAGGCGCAAACCGCCTCCTCGCATCAGGTACACGGGGCGGAGGTGCTCACGGCAGTTCGGCCCGGCCGTTACGACGGGTACGATGCGCTCATCACACAGGAAAAAGACCTGCTGCTCAATGTGAGCGTAGCCGACTGTACGCCCATACTCATTTTTGATTCCGGGCAGGAAGCCATTGCGGCGGTTCATGCCGGCTGGAAGGGCACCACGCTCGGCATCGTACACCGGACTTTGGAAAAAATGCAGCGCGAATTCGGCACAAAGCCGGCAGATTGCTATGCCCACATCGGAGCCTGCATAGACGGCTGCGATTACGAGGTGGATGAAGACGTAGCCGGGCAGTTTGATCCGGCTTTCGCCCAATGGGACCCCGCCAAAGGCAAATTCCTGCTCGATCTCAAGGCGGCCAATCGCTCGCAACTCCTCGCGGCGGGCCTGCGCCCGGAGCGCATCGAAGTGTCGCCGTTTTCTACCGTATCGCACAACAGCGACTTTTTTTCCCACCGTTTTGAAAAAGGACTTACCGGCCGTATGCTGGCCGCAATCGGCATAAAAGGTATATATTTGCCGGTGTAATCCACCATGCGATATGCACATTCTGGCCATCAGTTTTCTCACGGCATTTGCACTCACCTACTTTGCTATACCGCCCATCATCAGTATAGCCCGGTCGAAGCATTTGTTTGATGTGCCGGGTGAACGCAGTTCGCACATAGTGGCCACCCCCTCACTGGGAGGAGTAGCCATTTTTGCCGGTGCTGTTTTTTCCATTGTACTGTGGACGCCGTTCAACGATTTTGCCAATCTTCAATACATTCTGGGGGCTTTCATCATCCTCTTTCTCATCGGAGTGAAGGACGACATAGCGCCCATGTCGGCCGGCAAAAAGATGGTGGCGCAGGTATTGGCTGCGGCCATTTTGATTTACCGCTCCGATATTCGCCTCGAAGGCTTGTATGGGCTGTTCGGTTTCCATAATGAACCGGGCATCGGGTTCAGCATTATCATTTCATTTTTAGCCATATTGGTCATTGTGAATTCCTTCAATTTGCTTGACGGCATTGACGGGTTGGCCGGCAGCGTGGGTACGCTCATTATGGCCACGCTGGGCTGTTGGTTTTACCTTACGGGAAATGTGGAATTCAGTACAGTCGCCTTTGCTACAACCGGGGCGGTAGCAGCTTTTCTTCGATTTAACTACACGCCCGCCCGCATTTTTATGGGCGACACCGGTTCGCTGTTTATCGGGTTGGTCAGCGCTATTCTCATCATTCGGTTCATCAATGTCAACTACGATTTGGCCGCCGGCCACCCCTACAAATTTCAGGCCATACCGGCCGTAGCCATCGGCATCATGATCCTTCCGCTGTTCGACACCTTGCGGGTATTTATTACGCGCATCATCCGGGGGCATTCTCCTTTTCATCCCGACCGCCGGCACATCCACCACATGCTGGTTGACTTCGGGCTTAACCATGTGCAGGCTACGGCCTTACTGGCGTTTGTACACGTACTGTTCACGGTCATGGTTTTTTCGCTGCACGATGTGTTGGGAGTACATTGGTTGTTGTTGTTAGAATTGACCATAGCGGTGCTCCTGACCTATTGGTTGCACCGGAACATTGTGAAGCAAAAGGTATTTAAACCCATCCCCTGATGCAGACTTACTGGTGGGTATTCGTGGGAGGAGGTTTGGGCAGCGTTTGCCGGTACGGCCTGGCGCAGGCGGGGGCGGCGCTCCGCATAGAGTTGCCGTTTGCTACTTTTACCGCCAACGTGTTGAGCTGTTTTGTGCTGGGCATAGCGAGCGCTTATTTTTTGCGCCACGAGCCGGACAACCCTTCTTGGCGCTTGTTTGCTACCACGGGCTTTTGCGGCGGATTCAGTACGTTCTCCACTTTTACCAACGAAACCATGTTGTTGTTTCAGCAAGGGCAAGCCGTCTGGGGCCTGGCCAATGTGCTGTTCAATATAGTGGCGTGCTGGGGCGCCCTGTATGTCGGGTTTCGGCTGGGAATGCATTGAGGACGGAGATAAAAATCGAGAGGTCGCACTACTGCCTCTACATTACCGACCCCTGGGAATCCATTGAGAGCGGAGATAAAATACATCCTGTTAAAGTGGCCTTTTTTAGTTTGAAGACGTTACCTTTACGGTAACCACAACTAAAGCAATTGATTATGAATTCGGTGGAACTTCGTCAAAATTTACACCAGCTTATTGATGAACTGGATGAGCACTTTTTAAATGCAGTTCACTCCCTCGTAAGTACTTATCAGGAAAATAAAATTAATGACCCCATTGCCGGTTACGACATCTACGGCAACCCAAAGCGAGCCGGTGAGATGATGGCCGTTTACGAAAAACGTTTAGCTGCGATGGCAGAGGGAAACTTTATTACAGCCGAAGATTTACGAAAAGAATCAGAATCATGGATCAAGGCTACCAAGTGATCGTTGACCTTGAGGCAATGGAGCAGTTAAAGCAGATTGTAGAATGGATCGGGGAAAATCATTCATCAGTAAGAGCCGACAAAGTTCGTAACGCAGTTCTTGACGCTATTGATAGCCTAACGAAAACCCCTCTCGCCACCCTATTGTGCGCTCGGTTAGCGTAAAAGGACGAATATACAGACGTATTTTGGCAGAACGCTACCGGATTGTTTACACAATCTTCGAAGAAACCCTTTCGGTCAAAATCGTAGATATTGACCATGAAAAACGCGATCCGAAATTGTTAATTCACAAATTGGGATAGCGTTTCCTCTCATAATTATCCGGTCTTTCCAAAAACTGCCGCGCCACCTGCAAGGGCCGCAGATTACTCATGCGTTTAAACTGGTGGCTTTCCATGCGGCGTATAATGTCGTTCAGGGCCGCTACGGCATCGGCGATGTAGGGGCCTTTGTTGAGCATCACGCATTCGGCGCGGGCGGCCATGGCGGCATCGGTTATTTCGGCGCGGGTGGCAATGCCTTTGGACGCTAATTTTTCGAGTACCTGCGTGGCCCAAATACCGGGTATGTGCGCCGATTCGCAAATCCATAGTATTTCTTCCTGTACTTCGGCAATGCGCTCAAAGCCTATCTCCACGGCCAGGTCGCCGCGGGCAATCATCACGCCTACCTTGGGGCTGCGCATGGCGGTGAGCAACAACATGGGCAAGTTTTCAAACGACTCTTTGGTTTCTATTTTCAGGATGATGCCCAGATCGCTGCGGCCGAGCCGATGGAGTTCTTGCTGAAGCTGCTCCACGTCTTGCGGCGTGCGCACAAAGGAGTAGCCCACTATGTCGGCATACTTTGCAATGAAAGGAAGGTTGGCCAGATCATCTTCGGTGAGAGAAGGCAGGCACAAGCGGGTGTCGGGCAGATTGATGCCTTTGTCGGCCCGCAGTTTGGCCCCGTTCATGCCCGTATAGGTGATCCGAACCCCAAATCCTTGCGCACTCACCTCCGTTATTTCCGCTTTTATCTTCCCGTCGTCAAAAAAGATGCGTTGCCCGGGCCGCACATCGGCAAACACCGAGGGCAGTGATACAGACACACAAGTGCGGCATGCTTCCTCCGGTTGGGTCGGGCGGTCGGGCAGGGTTTGTACCATACAAATTTCATCATCCTCGCGCAGCAGCAGGAAATCGCCTTTGAGTGGGTCATACACGGTTCGCTCCGAATCAATGGCCCCGGTGCGCAGTTTCGGCCCGGAGAGGTCCATATATATAAGGCAGCTTTTGCCGGTGGCTTGTTCGGCGCGGCGGATGTTGCGGATCATGGCTTCCCATTCAGCCGGTTCTTCGTGGCTGGTATTGATGCGGGCGATGTTCATGCCGCGGTTGAGGAGGGCTTGCGCCAATTCGTAATCGTAGGCTACCTCCCGCGACAAGGTGACCATGATGCGGGTGCAGTGCCCGCCGGGATGCGCCCCGAAGAGCGTGGTGGTGTTTTCGCGCAGTTGTTCTTTACTGCGGTAATAGTTGAGCGGCGAATGGAAGTCTTCCTGAATGCCGGAATCCGAGGCGCCATTGACCAATCGCAACAGGTGCAATATTTTTTTGAGATTGGTGAGGGTATAGCCTTCAGAGTGACCGAGCGAGGAGATGCTCATCATGGAGAGTTCTTCCTGTATGGGGCGAAGGTCGAAAGAGCGCAGGGCCATGTAATGCACGAGATTGCGCGCGCTGTCGCGGTAGTGGGGTTGCACCTGTCGGATGAGATCGGACAGGGCGGTTTCGCGTTTTTTTACAAAATCGAGGATGTATTGAATTTCCGAGATCAATGCCCCGGTATCGGTTAGCGGCGTCATGATGCAGTGTTTATAAACGATGCAAGATTGGCCCGGAGACTCCTGTAAAACAATGACTAAAAGAGCAGGGCCTCCATGATTTTAGTCAACGCCTTTAGCAGATGAGTTTGTAACCAATTCCTCTCACATTGATGATCTGTACCGTAGAGTCGTGTTGCAGGTGGCGCCTGATTTTGGTGATATACACATCCATGCTGCGCGCATTGAAGATGCTGTCGTCGCCCCATAGTTCCCGCAGTGCCACGCCCCGTTCGAGTACGGCATTGCGGTGCATACACAGGTGCCGGAGCAGTTCCGATTCGCGGTGCGACAAAACGATCTGCTCCTGCGGGTGGGCGAGCACTTGTTTTACCGGATCGAACGTGTAGGCGCCAATCTGAAAAATGCCGTTTTCGGCAGGCGGCGCATCGCCGGGAGCGGGGCGCTGGAGCAGCGCTTTGATGCGCACGATGAGTTCCTCCATGCTGAATGGCTTGCGCAGATAATCATTTCCGCCGAGTTCAAACCCCTTCACCACGTCCTCCACCTGTGAGCGCGCCGTGAGGAAAATGATGGGCACGGCGGTATTGTAGCGGCGTATTTCGGCAGCTAACGTAAACCCGTCCATTTGGGGCATCATTACATCGAGCACCAGAATATCGGGTTGTTGGGTGGCAAATAATTCCAGTCCCTGCCGGCCGTCGGCGGCGTGTACCACTTCATATCCCCTGCTTTCCAAGCTGTCTTTGATGATGCGCGCAAGAAGCAGCTCGTCTTCTACTAAGAGTACTTTGACCATGTTTTAAGGGTTAAAGTTGGGAAGGTTAAAGCGTGCTCGCCTTTATTTTTGCTTCTATGGAGGTGGTGGAATAGCCTTCCACGAATGGCAGGCTGCGCACCGAACCGCCGGCAGCCAGCACCTCTTCCGCACCCACAATAGACGCTACGGGCCAGTCGCCGCCCTTTACCAAAACATCGGGAAGCAGCAGACGGATGAGTTCCAGCGGCGTATCCTGTTCAAAGCCCACCACCAAATCCACCATTTCCAATGCGGCCAGCAAGTGCAGGCGGGTGAGTTCGTCATTGATGGGGCGAGACGGACCTTTGAGGCGTCGCACCGATGCGGCGGCGTTGATGCCCACCACTAAGCGATGGCCCAGGTCTTTGGCATCAGCCAGATAATGGACGTGCCCGAAATGCAGCAGATCGAAGCAGCCGTTGGTAAACACCACTTTTTCACCCTGTGCCTGCCATCGGCTCACGGTGTCGCGGGCTTGTTCCCAAGTTTGAACTTTTGCCGCTATGTGTTCAAATACCGTTTTCATGATCCTCATTTAAACGCTTACCGGTGTCGGACGATAGTTCCGGTTGATGATAGGAAGTAAAACGAGCGCGGCGAGACCAACCAACACATTGCAGCCGATATTGACGGAGAAAAACGAAATATTGGCCCAAGAGAAGCCGTCTTCGCCGCTTACGCCGTAGATGGCCAGCGCCGTTTGGGCCATGAAGTGAAACGTACCCATACCGCCCGGCGAAGGGGCCGTGACGCCCCATGCGCCAAACACAAAAACGGTGAGCGCCGCCCGCCACGACAAATGCGACGTGGGTTCAAAAGCCAAAAAGCACAAATAGGTGATGAGAAAATACGCCACCCATATACTGACCGTGTGAAAAATGAACAAGCCCGGCCGCTCTAAGCTCCGCACCGTATTGATGCCCTGCCAAAACCCGATGGCGAGGCTCTTGATGCGCAATGCCAACCGACTCCGTCCCAATGGCTTGCGAAACAGATAAGCCAGCGCAGCAAAAACGGTCGCTCCTCCGCCCAGCAACAGGAGTACGGTACCGGCGCCGCCCATTTTGTCGCCGAGGTTTTTCAAAAAACCCCACAACGGCCCGGCCTCCAGGGTGAGCGCCAATCCGGTGACGATGAATATGCACACCACATCCATGATGCGGTCGGCTACGATGGTGCCCATTACTTTTTCTACCGGAATCTTTTCGTATTGCGCTAAGGAGGCGGCGCGCACCACCTCGCCGATGCGCGGCAGGCCGAGGTTGGCCAAATAGCCGAGTATGGTGGTAAGGAACGTATTGATGAGGCGGGGCCGCGCGCCGAGTTGGCGGAGCAGCATATTGAGCCGCAACGAGCGGCTGACATTGCTGAGCACAAAAACGAGCAACACCATAACAATCCAAAAATAATTGGCGCCGCCGAAATCGTCCATTACTTTTTGAGCCAGACTGCAATTTTCGAGCGGGATGCCCTTCGCGGCGCAATCGTCCTGAAACGCATTGCTTTGCTTGCGATACACCAAATACAGAATGCCCAAGCCTAAGCTCAGGAATAGCAAAAACTTAAAAAACTGAACGAGGTATGTTCTATACATGATTATCGGGTGAGAATGCGAGCGCAAAAGAACGAAAAAAAACGCGCTAATAAAATCCAAACCCATCCTCTGCTCCGTACATAAGTTTAGTAAGGCTTTACATTCATTTTTTAACACAAAACAGAATACGAATCATGCAAGTAAAATTTCTATTTCCAACGGCAGCGCTGCTTTTTTTCTCGGCGGTTATTTCCGCCCAAAGCCCGGTAAGCGGCTTCATGAGCGGCAAAGGCAAGGGTGCAGTAGCGCTTTCTTACGGTAGCGAAAGCTACGACAATGTTTTTCTGGTACCCTTAGAAGTAAAAGGCGTACCCGTTTTCAACGACGTGCAAACCAACAGCGTATCCCTTTATGCCGCCTTTGGCATCAGCGATCGTCTGGAAGTGGTGGCCGGCCTGCCGCACATCACCTCGAAAGGCAACGGCAACCCGGACGTGCTGGATGAGCTGGGTTTTGACAACACCCGCAGCGGCCTGCAGGATGTCTCATTATTCCTCAAGTACAATCCCCTCACGGTGGAAGTGGGCGAAGGCAGCCTCAATTTTCAGTTGGCCGCCGGCCTGAAGACGCCGCTCGGCAACTATCGCGCCGATGAGGGCTTACAGTCCATCATCGCCATCGGCAACCGCGCTACCAGCATCAACGGCCTGGCCATTGCGCAGTGGCAAGCGGCATCCGGTTTGTTTGTGAGCACGCAGGCAGGCTATAGCCTTCGCAGCGGCGAGGTACCCAACGCCCTGCTGGGTGAAATCAAAGTGGGCTTTGCTGCCCGCAGCTTTTATGTGGATGCGTGGTACGCCGGGCAGGTGTCCGACGGCGGCGTCAATATCCTCGGCGAGGGCTTCACCGGATTTTTCCCGGCCACCGATGTCACGTTCAACCGGGCCGGCGTCAACGTGTATGTGCCCGTAGCAGGCGGCTTCGGCGTGTCGGCAGGCGTTAGCAAATACCTCAGCGGCCGCAACGTGGGCGAATCTACCGGCGTATCGGGCGGAGTGGTCTATTCTTTCTAAATCCGGCCGAACCGGTTCACAGCAACCGTGAAATAATCTCAAAACTAATCAGGTAACATTTTTCAACTTAAAAACACAAGTAATCATGTCACGAATTCACATAACCGGAGTGCTCTGCTTTATGATAGCCGGCGCCTTTCTGTTCTCCTCTTGCGAAAAAGACAACGACGTGTTGCCCAGCATAGCTGCTATCGCCGTTGCCAATGCCGATTTTAGCACCCTCGAAGAAGCAGCCGTGCAGGGTGGCGTAGCGGTGGTGCTTTCCAACCCCAATGCCGGTCACCCGTCGGGCGCATTCACGGTGTTTGCCCCCACCAACGACGCCTTTGCCCGTTTGGGCCTCAACAACGGCGCCGATTTGAGAGTGCTCGATCGCTCGTTTCTGACCAATACCTTGCTGTATCACGTCTCCAACGACAATCTGGCCGGCAGCAGCATCATGGCAGGCGGAACGCTGCCCACGGCACTCGGCCCCAACTGCCGCTTCATCACACGCGGCAGCGACCGCTATATCAACGGCTCCAAAATATTGGCCACCGATGTGGCGGCCCAAAACGGAACCGTGCATGTCATTGACAAAGTATTGCTGGCCACCGGCGCCGACATCGTACAATCTGCGCTGGCGCTCCGCGACGCCAAGGTTTTCATCGTGCCGGAGCTGTCGTTTTTGGTAGAAGCCGTGCTGTATGCCGAACTGGCCGGGGCGCTTACGGCCTCGCCGGGCAGCCCTTCTTTCACCGTATTTGCACCCACTGATGCAGCATTTAAGCAGTTAGGTGTGGACCTCGGCGTAGCGCTCAATGTGCCCGCCGATATCCGGCAGTTGCCCAAAGAAGTCGTTACGGCGGTATTGCTCAATCATGTTGTCGCCAATGGCGGACAATTCACTTCGGAAATGAACGGCGGCCCGGTAGCTCCTTTGGGCGGCACAAACCTCACACTCGGAGCCTTTAACAACGGCGTACTCACCGTGCGCGGCAACGGCAACAGCGCCGCAGCCAACATGGTGATACCCGATGTATTGACGACCAACGGCGTGGTGCATGTCATTGACAGGGTACTATTGCCTTAATGAATAAGTATTGGGGGTTTTTATTACTGGTGCGCGTTCCTGTTTGGGAACGCGCTTTTTTTTTTTTGCGCGCAGGGACGGCGTTTTCGTCTTCGTCTCCACGGCAACTGCCGCAGCGCTTCGGCAAGCAATTAATGCATTGATAATCAGATAAATGTCATCGCACTTTCAGAGCGTCATAAAGCCGGGATGTCCGTCAGGATTTCGGTCTAATCAAACTTATCCCAAGTTTTTTTTAATCCGGCAGTTGAAAATTTTACAAATAGACGTACATTTGTGCCACTTTTTTAAAAGCCTATTTAAAGACGAGCCATAATGAAAAGGACGTATCAACCTTCAAGGAGAAAAAGAGCGAACAAGCACGGCTTCCGTTCGCGCATGGCCGACAAAGACGGCCGCAGAGTGTTGGCTCGCCGTCGGGCGCAAGGCCGCCAAAAACTGACGGTTTCCGACGAGAAGCGCCTCAAGTAAATTCTCCGTAAACCGGTCGGCGTAGCGCCGGGCAGTTTTCCTCCATTGCATAAGGCACAGCAACAGCGGATCAGATTAGCTTCTGCTCCCTTGTTTGTTGTGCCTTTTCTATTGGGGTACCTGTGCCCGTTGATTCATAAAAAAATGGAAAAATTTTGAATAGAGAAGATTTTTGAGATGGGTTTTGGTAAAAAATATAATTTTAGCGGCGAATTGTCAACATTATTCATTTACCACAAACATCTGAGCGCATGAGTGCAGGACTAATTACTCTTATCATAGGTTGGTTATTTGTTTTGGTATGGGTACCCATGGTGGTGCTTTCCCAGAGAAAGATGCATCCTAAAGAATTGTTTACTCTCTTTTTCGCCGAAATGTGGGAGCGTTTTTCCTTCTACGGTATGCGTGCCTTTCTTATTTTATACATGGCCGCTGAGATATTTAAACAGTTTGGCCAGGGAGATGCCGACGCCAAATCTTATGGCGTGTATGGTGCTTTCAATGCTTTGCTGTATGCCGCGCCCATTGTAGGCGGGATGTTGGCCGACCGTATGATCGGCTTCCGCAAAGCTGTTCTTTTGGGAGGTTTGTTCATGGCATTAGGGCAATTCACGTTGGCAGCAAACGCTTCAATGGGCAACCAGTCGCTGATGTTTTATAGCGGCTTGGGCTTGCTGGCGGTAGGCAACGGCTTTTTCAAGCCTAACATTTCCAGCTTCCTCGGCACTTTCTACGACCGCAACGACAACCGCAAAGACAGTGCCTTCACCATTTTTTACATGGGCATCAACGTGGGGGCTTTTCTGGCGCCGATCACCTGCGGTTACCTGGCGCGCGAGATACACTACTCGCTTGGATTTTTGGTAGCGGGTCTCGGTATGTTGTTGGGCTTGGTAGTTTTTTGGAGAAACATCCCAAAAGACCGGGGCAATGCTCCAGATCCCGTAGCTGCAGCGAAGTCCGTGTTTATGGGCTTGAACCAGTTTTGGGTTATTGTAATAGCATCTTTGGCATTCGTGCCTGTTTTCTCAATGCTGATTGATGCAGAGAAAGTGACCAACTGGATTATGATCATCGTCGGCATCGGCGTCATCGGCTACCTTATTTACTCCGCGCTTACTTCAGAAGACAAAAAAGAAGGACAACGCCTACTGGTTTTCATCGTATTGTTCTTCTTCCATATGATCTTCTGGACGCTGTTCGAACAAGCCGGCGGTTCGCTCAACATCCTCACGGATCGATATGTGAATAAAATGGGCATTGAGACCTCTCAATTCCAATCGGTGAACCCACTGTTTATTATATTGCTTGCGCCAATTTTCACTTGGATATGGACGCAATTAGGCAAGCGAAAAAAGGAGCCGAGAACGCCCATAAAATTTGCACTAGCCCTCTTGCAAATGGCCCTTGGCTACCTCATCATTGTAATTGGCGCCAAGTCAATATTAGGCGATGTGGATAACGGTGGGATGATTCCATTATACTTCCTGCTATTTATGTACCTTTTCCACACCACAGGTGAATTAAGTCTTTCTCCGGTGGGGCTTTCCGTCGTAACCAAACTCTCACCGGCCAAAACCGTTGGTTTCGTGATGGGCGCTTGGTTTTTGTCTATTGCTTTCGCTCATAAGATT
Organism: Saprospiraceae bacterium; assembly: GCA_019638385.1. GTDB lineage: Bacteria > Bacteroidota > Bacteroidia > Chitinophagales > Saprospiraceae > UBA2329. The sequence goes on from JAHBTW010000005.1 coordinate 272,573, forward strand.
GGTGGCTACCTCGGTCAACTGATTGCCACTCCGCAAGAGGGCACTTCGAAGGCCGGCGAGCTCGGGGCATTCATTAGTGTGTACATGAATTGGGGCGTTTATCTGGTGTTGGGTTGTGCTGTGTTGCTACTGCTGTTGACTCCGATGCTCAAAAAATGGATGCACGGCGTGCATTGAGATAGATATCCGGTTGATTTTCAGGCATTAGGAGCCTTCCTGTGCCTGAAACTTAATACGGGTTGCAGGTAATCAATTCAGATTTAACCAGAAATACTTTAGCAAGTATCGGGTTACTCAACTTGTTATGGGAACCGGTATCAGCCATTCGCAACCTGTCAAGTATGGAAAACAACAATCAAAATTTCAAGCCGTACATCTCCGCAAAGGATTTCATACCGGAGTTTACGCTCAAGGCCATTTTGCTCGGCTCGTTTTTCGGCATCCTGTTTGGAGCTGCCACGGTGTATCTCGGCCTCAAAGTGGGGCTGACGGTGAGCGCTTCCATTCCCATTGCGGTGCTGGCTATTTCCATTTTCAAAAAAATAGGCAAGGCCACTATTTTGGAGAGCAACATTGTGCAAACCATCGGCTCAGCGGGCGAATCCGTTGCGGCCGGGGTGGTGTTTACGTTGCCCGCACTGTTGTTTCTCACCGGCGGCCGCGAATATTTTCAATATTTTCAAATTTTCGTGCTGGCGCTCATCGGGGGCATCCTCGGCGTATTGTTTATGATACCGCTGCGGCGCTCGCTCATCGTGAAGGAACACGGCAAGCTCCCCTACCCCGAAGGCACCGCCTGTGCCGATGTGCTCATTGCCGGCGAAAAAGGCGGCAAGCTGGCGCAAAAAGTCTATTACGGCCTCGGGGTGGCTTTTTTGTACAAAGTGCTGATGTCTATCATCGGTCTGTGGAAAGATACGCCGACCATCCTGTTCAAACGCGGCTCCTCCCTGCCAAACGGCTCGGTGAGCGGCGAAATCACGCCCGAACTACTCGGTGTGGGCTACATCATCGGGCCGCGTATTGCCGGCATCATGGCGGCAGGCGGCGTACTGTCGTGGTTGGTGCTCATTCCGCTCATCACCATCTTCGGCGACGGATTGGCGGCCCCGCTCGCGCCGGAACCGGAAAAGCTCATCTCCTCTATGGGGCCGGGCGAAATCTGGAACCGCTACATTCGCTACATTGGCGCGGGGGCCGTTACGTTCGGCGGTTTAGTCACGCTCATCAAAACCCTGCCCACGATTGTGAGCGCTTTCCGCGATTCGTTCCGCGACCTGCGGGCGAGCCGCGCCTCCAAAGGGCAGGAGCGCCTGCGCACTGAGCGCGACATCCCGCTGGTATATGTGCTGGCCGGCAGCGCCGTGTTGCTCGTGCTGATGACCGTGCTACCCAACGTGCCCACCAATTTCCTCTCTGCCATCTTAGTTATCGTGTTCGGCTTTTTCTTCGTCACGGTGTCTTCCCGCATCGTGGGGCTGATCGGCTCCTCGTCCAATCCCATTTCGGGTATGACCATTGCCACGCTCATGGCCACCTCGCTCATTTTTCTGGGCGTGGGCTGGAGCGGCGATGTGTATCAGCCGATTGCGTTGGTGGTGGGTTCCATCGTGTGCATCGCTGCAGCCAATGCGGGCGCTACCTCACAGGATTTGAAAACCGGCTACATCGTGGGCGCCACTCCGCTCAAACAGCAATTGGGTCTCATCATCGGGGTATTGGTGTCGGTAGCGGTCATTGGGTTCACCATGTTGTTGTTGGAAAGCACCATCGGCATCGGCGAAGCTACTCCCGAACGCCCCAATCCGCTGCCTGCCCCTCAGGCCACGCTGATGGCCACGGTTATAAAAGGCTTGCTGAGCCAAAACCTGCCCTGGGGCTTGGTGATAGCCGGCATGGGCATTGCGGCAGTAGTGGAATTGTGCGGGGTCAGTTCATTAGCATTTGCAGTGGGTGCTTATTTGCCGCTGTCGGTATCCTCACCGCTGTTGGTAGGCGGTTTTATAAAGTGGCTCGGAGATAAAATTACGAAGCGCAAGCAGGAGGAGTCGGAAATCGGCCCCGGCGCGCTTTTCAGTTCGGGCCTCATCGCGGGTGGCTCCATTATGGGCATCGTCATCGCCATTTTGCTGGGTTCTACCCACGGCGTGGATGCAGAGGGCAGGCCCCGCTCCCTGATGAGTTATCTCAATACCGGCATCGGCGAACAACTCGGCGTGGGCGGCGACCTGCTCGGCCTGGCAGCATTTATATTGCTGGGCTTGCTATTGTTGCGCTTTGCCGCGATGCGGGAGAAAAATGCTTGAAAGAAAACAGATTAACTTGCAATAACAGACATGAAAATCATTTGTATCGGTCGCAACTATGTGGCGCACGCCAAGGAACTGAACAACCCGGTTCCCGAAAGCCCGGTGGTGTTTATGAAACCGCCATCGGCCCTGTTGGTCAACGACAAACCGTTTTATTACCCGGAGTTTACCAAAGACATCCACTACGAAGCAGAGGTAGTATTGAAAGTGTGCAAGAACGGCCGGCATGTGCAGCCCGAATTTGCCGCCGGATATTACGACCAAATCGCATTCGGCATTGACTTCACCGCCCGCGACCTGCAGGAGGAATGCAAAAAGAAAGGCCACCCTTGGGAAATTGCCAAAGGTTTCGACGGCTCGGCGGTGATCAGTTCTTTTTTTCCGATAGAGGAAGCGCAGCGCAGCAAGGGCGTAGAATTCAAAATGCGCAAAAACGGCGAGGTGGTGCAGCACGCCAACACCAATGATACGCTCTTCTCTTTCGACGACATCATCGTGTATGTTTCAAAGTTTTTCAAACTGCAGGTGGGCGATTTCATCTATACCGGTACGCCGGCCGGCGTAGGCCCTGTGCAAATAGGTGATAAGCTGGAGGGGTTTCTGTACTTGCAGGAGCGCTTTGAGCATGTGCTGACCTGCGACGTGCGATAGGGAGCAGAGAGCATGGAGCATGGAGCAGGCAGGACTTATATCACGCTTGCGCCACGCACTCTATGCCCTATGCTCCATGCCCTATGCTCTACACCTCCACCGTTCGCCCGATATCTTTCATCCGGCTGATGACATCCTTCGGGTCTTCCGCGCCGAACACACTGCTGCCTGCCACGAGTACGTCGGCGCCGGCCTGAAGCAATTTCTCTGCATTTTGAAGCCCTACGCCGCCGTCTATTTCTATGAGCGGGTATAAGTTGCGCACGAGGGCCATTTCGCGCAAGCGCATGATTTTGGGAAGGGTGCGGTAAATAAACTTTTGCCCCCCGAAACCGGGATTGACCGACATAAGACACACCAGGTCAATGTCTTCCAGTACATCCTCCAAGAGATCAACGGAGGTGTGCGGGTTGAGCGCTACACCGGCTTTGGCGCCGGAAGCTTTGATTTGTTGAATGACCCGATGCAGGTGCGGACACGCCTCATAGTGTACGGTAATAACATCGGCGCCGGCCTCGCGGAAAGATTCCACATAACGCTCCGGCTCCACAATCATGAGGTGTACGTCTAAGGGTTTGGTACACATCCGGCGGATGGCCTGCACGATGAACAGACCGAAGGTGATATTGGGCACGAAACGGCCGTCCATTACATCGAGGTGCAACCAATCGGCGCGGCTTTCGTTCACCATGGAAATTTCCTGATCTAAGCGGGTAAAGTCCGCCGCCAGTAGAGATGGAGCTATGAGATGATTTCGCATGGTGCAAAAATAAAAAAACCGGCTGAGTTTCATCAGCCGGTCGAAAAGAGCTTTGAGAGGCTATCTACATACCAAATGCGGAGTATCCTTTGATACCCCTTAGTCTTCATGAGATTATAATTTGTTATTCGCGGATTATAATGCTAAGTAGTAAGTCGTCGTCGTCTTATTTCGTTTGACAATACAAAGATGCGGCAAGCGACAGGGCCAAAGTAGTACATTTTCATTTTCTACTGGAATTCTCCTTACACTTTTATTTTTTTCAAAATTCTAAAAATCAATAACTTAAAATTTAAGTTCTTCCCTTTTTTTGGTTTTCACTAACACCTTTAAGCAATCTTTAAGCCTTCCTGCAAATGAAAAAAAGCTCCAACATCGTTTTTGAAAGAAAAAAAATGAACCGCACACCCGATTTTCCATCCCTTCTTGTCTTTGGTTGGTGCTTTCTCTTCGCCACGAATATGGCCGCCCAATGGAGCGAAACAGGAGAAGCCTCTTATTATGCCGACAAGTTTCACGGCCGGCCCACCGCAAGCGGCGAAAAGTACAACAAAAACGATTTGACTGCCGCGCACCGCACCCTGCCCATCGGCTCCATCGTGCGCGTTACCCGCTTAGACAACGAGCAGCAAATAGAAGTGCGCATCAACGATTGCGGCCCGCATAAAAAGGACCGCATTATTGACCTCTCCAAAGCCGCCGCCAAAAAAGTGGGATTGCTACACGACGGAGTCGCTCAGGTGCGGGTGGACCTCGTGCAGCCCGGCGAAGGCCATTGCGCCTGCGACCGAAAAAAATACTGGGACCTCTCCGAGTGGGCTACCCCGGAACCGGCCCACGAGGAAGTGGTTGTAAAACCCTCTAAGGAGGCGCCGGCCCGGCCTGTTGCACAGGAAACGGAAGTTCCGGTAAGGGTAACCCCCGCCCCGAAGCCCGAAACCGCTCCGGTAATCATCGAAATGGGTACAGTGCTCCAACTCGGCGCGTTCGGGGTGGAAACCAACGCACAAAAACTGCTGGAAAACGTAAAAAAAGAAGGCTTTGAACAAGCATTTATCAAAGAATTCCCCAATGGCGCGGGCGCTATTTTCCGGGTGTACGCCGGCACTTACGCAACCCGCGAAGCAGCGCTCGAAGCAAAGTCCGTTCTGAAAAATAAATTGGGCATAGACGGTTTGGTGACTGAACTAAAACCGGAAAAATAAATTTCGTGTCCGTATTGTTGCAAGTTTCATCAAATGGTTATACATTCGTCAAAAAGTTAAATTATGCGTATCAAACAACTGTTCTTCACCGCATTAATCTTTTCCCTCTCAGCCGCAACGCTTCAGGCACAACAAGTGTCAGAAACTGGCATCGCCGCTTACTATGCCGATAAGTTGCATGGTAAAAAGACTTCAAGTGGGGAATTGTATGATAAATTTGCGCTCACTGCCGCTCATTACAACCTCCCCATAAACTCCCGCATACGGGTTACGCGATTGGACAACAACCAATCGGTAGAAGTTCGGGTCAACGATTGCTGCCTGCCGGCCAAAGGCCGTATTGTGGATTTGTCGCGCGCTGCTGCCGAAAGCATTGACCTCGTTAAAGCAGGTACTGCTCAGGTGCGGGTGGACGTACTGACCGTAGGCGACGGCAAAAAATGCGGCGCCGCTACCGCTGCCGCTACGCCGGCCGCTACGCCAAAAGCATATTCCGCTGAAGGGGATCGGCTTACCGCCAAAGGAGCAACACCGCCGTCATCGCCTCCTCCCGGCATTTACCGGGCAGAAGTGTTGCGCCCCATCAATACCGGCTTTGGCGTACAAGTAGGCGCTTACAGTGCATTGGCCAATGCCGAGGCGCAAGTGGACGCGTTGAAGAAAAAAGGACTCGGCAATTTGCTAATCAATTTCACCGGAACGGGCGCCAAAGTGCCGTATAAAGTGATTGTGGGCCAATTTGACACCCAAGCCGCAGCCGCCAATCATGCTAAAGAATTGAACAATAAATACAAGGTGAAAGGGATGGTGGTAAGCCTCAAGGAATGATAATCAACTCGAAATGGGCCAAAAACTTGGCCACGGAGGAATCGCCTACATATCCAGCGTGCTTGGGGTCTCTTCAAAGACCATAAAAGCAGGTTTGGAAGAGTTCGAAAAAAAATTTCTGAGTGGTCGTATTCGTCACAAGGGTGGCGGACGTAAATCCAAAGAGGTATCTTGTAAAAGCCTGTATAAGAAGTTTGAAAAGCTGATCATTGGACACACTGCAGGTTGTCCGGTCAAGGGTATCAAATGGACGTATCCGGGCATCGAAATGAAAAACACCATGCAACCACATCCCCTCCTCCTACTCTTGTTTTTCGCCTCTGCCTGTTCGCTCCCCGACAGCCACCACCGGCCCGGTACGCCGGCACGGGTGTTGGTCGTAGTGGAAGTGGCGCCCGCAGCGGGGTCCACAGCAAAGGAAGCGTTAGATACCATGTATCCAATCCTCCTGAAGCGGCTGATAAATGCCGGCATTACCTACCAAAAAATTGAAGTGGACGAAGCCGAGCGAACCATATCCTTTTATCTCATTGACGGCCCGGCGAATGAAGGAAAACCTACCACTTACCCGGTAGCCTATTTCAAAGAAGCGCTGACGACGAAAGCAAAACTCGAATTTTGGGACACCTACCGCATCAGTGATGCCGAGCTATTCAATGCCTTTGTGCAACTGGGCGCCACACACGAACTCTTCCGGCATTTGCGCATCAACCAAAACTACGAACTCGGTTCGGCGGCCGTGCTCGGGATAGCGAAGGAGGAAATGATACGGGTGGTGGACAGCCTGCTGGCGCTGCCGGAAGTAAAAGGCGTGTTCCCGCAAGATATTTCGTTCAAATGGTCTCGAGCTGTAGGATACATTCAGGAGTTGTACGGCATAAAAACGCCCGATACAGGGCCGGTGCTTACCGAAAAACATCTTAAATATGCGCACGGCGCCTTGGATGAGATATCTGATTCACCGCAAATTTCTTTGGGTTTCAATGAAAAGGGCGCAATAATATGGGCGCAGATGACCACTCGTGCGACCCAAAACGGAAACCGCGAAATTGCCATTGTACTGAATGACGAAGTGCTTTCGGCGCCCAGGGTCATGTCGCCCATTATGGGGGGCCAATCCATGATGTCCGGAAATTTTACATTAGGAGAAGTGGATGATATGGCGCTCCGGCTCCAAATCGCCTCGCTGCCCCACTCGCTCAAAATAGTACAGGCCAGAGCATTGTGACCTCCTCACTTAGGAGGCGCTACAGCTATTTTCAATATTTGCAGGTTAGCCGAAAATCTGCTAAATCTGGACGTTCCAAAAAACCGGTTGCTTTTTTCAGCAGCAGATGGAACATGGAAAAAGAGGCCGAACAAATCGGTAGGTTATTCACAGCATCATTCTCAATAAAGTTGCCAGTGTAGAGCGCTGCATAGAACGCATCCTGGAAGACTATCCTTTCAGCACGCGCCGCATTGTTTCTCCGATGGCTGCCGGGGTACGCACTACATGGATGCCGCAGGCTTCCATCACAGCCATTTTGGCTTCGGCCGTATCGTCTTTCCCGCCGATGATAGCGCCGGCGTGGCCCATGGTACGACCTTTGGGCGCCGTTTGTCCGGCAATGAAACCCACTACCGGCTTGGTGCCGTGCGCTTTGATGTAATGAGCTGCATCGGCTTCCATGCTACCGCCAATTTCACCGATCATAATGATGCCTTCCGTTTCGGGATCGTTCATCAGCAGTTCCACGGCCTCTTTGGTCGTAGTGCCCACGATGGGGTCGCCGCCGATACCGATGCAGGTGGACTGCCCCAGGCCGGCTTTCGTCACCTGGTCCACGGCTTCATACGTGAGCGTACCGGAGCGGGAAACGATACCGATGCTGCCTTTGCGGTGGATGAAGCCGGGCATGATGCCGCACTTGGCCTCGTCGGGCGTGATGACGCCGGGGCAGTTGGGCCCGATGAGCCGGCAATCTTTATCATTGAGATAGGCTTTCACCTTCACCATATCCTGTACCGGAATGCCTTCCGTGATACAAATAATGACTTTGATGCCTGCTTCGGCGGCCTCCATGATGGCGTCAGCAGCAAAAGCCGGCGGCACAAAAATAACAGAGGTATCGGCGCCTGCTTTTTGCACAGCATCATATACGGAGTTAAAAACCGGCTTGTCCAAGTGCGTTTCACCGCCTTTTCCAGGTGTGACGCCGCCCACCACATTGGTGCCGTATTCTATCATTTGCCCGGCATGAAAAGTGCCTTCCTTGCCGGTGAATCCCTGTACGATTACTTTGGAGTGTTTATTTACTAATACTGACATGCGTTGACGTTGTTTTAAGTTGCGGTATTTCGTTTATGCCATTTGCCCTTTGCACCTCGACTCCGCTCGGTGCATCGCCTTTTGCTCTTTGCAAATTTGCCTTTTGTAACAACTACTCTTTCTCTTCAATGATGAACACATCCTCATCGGCGCGTTTCATGCGGTAGTGTTCCCGTGCGAAGCTCTCTTTGTTTCCTTCAAAAGAAGCGCGATCTATTTCGGCCTCTTCAATTTTTTGCTCGTAAAAGCGCTTGTCCTGCTCCAATTTATTCACCGTGCGCTGCAAGCGAAATTGCGTGATCATGTCGTGTTTGTCCACAAAAACCATCACGGCAAAAAAGATGGCCAATATGAGGAAGTACCGGTTGCGAAAAGGCGCAGGCACCATATTGGTCAGCGGTTTGAATAGGTTGGAAGCGGCCATGTGTTGATAATTTTGTTATCTGATTACAACAACGATTTTCCGGGATAGATGCCGTCGTCGCCCAATTCCTCTTCGATGCGCAGCAATTGATTGTACTTCGCGATGCGGTCGGAGCGGGAAGCGGAGCCTGTTTTGATCTGTCCGGTATTGAGCGCCACGGCAAGATCGGCAATGGTAGTATCCTCCGTTTCGCCGGAACGGTGGCTCATCACACTGGTGTAGGAGTTGCGGGTAGCCATGCTCACGGCATCAATGGTTTCCGTAAGGGAGCCGATCTGATTCACTTTGATGAGAATGGAATTGGCCGCGTTCAGGTCTATCCCGCGTTGCAGACGGGTGGTATTGGTTACAAACAGGTCGTCGCCGACTATTTGTACCCGGCTGCCCAACTCAGCGGTCAGTTTTGCCCAGTTCGCCCAATCGTCCTCCGCCAGTCCGTCTTCGATGGAGAGGATGGGATAGCGGCTGCACCAGTCTTTCCAATAAGCGATCATCTGGTCGCCGGTGAGTTTGTCGCCGGTGGACTTGCGCAGGTGGTACACTTTTTCTTCTTCGTTGTAAAACTCGGATGCGGCCGGGTCTAATGCGATCATCACATCTTCACCCGGACGGAAGCCCGCAGCTTCAATGGCTTGCAGCACCGTTTGAATGGCTTCTTCGTTCGACTTCATGTTCGGCGCAAAGCCGCCCTCATCGCCCACATTGGTGGAATAGCCTTTGTCTTTAAGTACTTTTTTCAGATGGTGAAAAATTTCCACGCCCATGCGCAGCCCTTGCGAAAAGGTGTGCGCACCTACCGGCATCACCATGAATTCCTGAAAGTCAATGCCGTTGTCGGCATGAGAACCGCCGTTGAGGATGTTCATCATCGGCACGGGCAATACATGCGCATTCACCCCGCCGACATAGCGGTACAGCGGTTGCCCGGCTTCTTCTGCGGCAGCTTTGGCAATGGCCAGCGATACGCCGAGAATGGCGTTGGCGCCGAGATTCGACTTATTGGGCGTGCCGTCTAAGTCGAGCATGAGGTTGTCAATGTAGCGCTGCTCAAACACATCGGAGCCGATGAGTTCTTCGCGAATAATTTCTTCCACGTTGTGAATGGCTTTGAGCACGCCCCTGCCGAGGAAACGATCGGCGTCGCCATCGCGCAATTCCACCGCTTCAAATTTGCCGGTAGATGCCCCGGAAGGTACGGCGGCCCGACCGAAATAGCCGTCTTCGGTGAGTACTTCCACTTCTACGGTGGGGTTGCCGCGGGAGTCCAAAATTTCGCGGGCAATGATGTCAACAATGGCGCTCATAATTTTTTCAGTTTTCCGGTTTGATGAATTTTCCAGCCGTAAAAATATAACCTAATGCGGTGGATTGGTATTAATTCTCCATTAATCGAATAAAATCGTCAAACAAATAGCGCGCATCGTGCGGGCCGGGCGATGCTTCGGGGTGGTATTGTACCGAAAATGCCCGCCTGTCGCGCGCCCGCAGTCCTTCCACCGTACCGTCGTTGAGGTTGACGTGCGTCACCTCCACGCGATCCGCCGCTGCGGCAATGGCGTCGCGGCTTACGCCAAATCCGTGGTTCTGACTGGTAATCTCACAACGGCCCGTCATCAGGTTCTTCACCGGGTGGTTGATACCCCGGTGGCCGTGGTGCATTTTATGTGTGGGAATGTCTAAGGCCAGCGCCAGAATTTGATGGCCGAGACAAATGCCGAACAGTGGCAGGTTTTCCTCCAATATCTGCTTGGCCGTTTGCACCGCGTAGTCCATCGGAGCGGGGTCGCCGGGGCCGTTCGAGAGGAAAAATCCGTGCGGATTCCAGGCTTTTACCATTTCCAAAGGGGTACGCGCCGGAAACACTTGCAGATAACACCCCCGCGCGGCGAGGCAGTACAGGATGTTGCGCTTTACGCCGTAGTCATATACCGCTACCCGGAGCGGCGCCTGCGGGTCGCCTACAAAGTAAGGCTCCTTTGTACTCACCGCTGAGGCGAGTTCCAAGCCTTCCATATTGGGTACTTTCGCCAGTTCGGCGCGCAGTGCGGCAGGGTCGGTGATTTCGGAAGAAACAATGGCGTTCATGGCGCCTTTGCTGCGAATGTGCCGCACGATGGCGCGGGTATCCACATCCGAAATGGCCACGAGGCCCTGCTGCTCGAAGTAGTCCTGTATAGATTCATCTGCCAAAAGGCGCGAATACGGCGCATTGAAATTTTTGCAGATCAGCCCGGCAATTTTTACGGTATCCGATTCGGTTTCGGAGCGCTTGGCGCCGTAATTGCCGATGTGGGCATTGGTGGTCACGAGCATTTGCCCGAAATAAGAAGGATCGGTAAAAATTTCCTGATAGCCCGTCATTCCTGTGTTGAAGCAAATTTCACCGGCGGTAGTACCGATTTTACCGGCGGCTTTTCCGTGAAAAACGGTTCCGTCTTCCAACAACAAGAGAGCGGGATGGGATGGTGATTCCTGCATGGAGCATATATGTTTCAATCGGGCGCGAAGGTAGGGAAATCTCGCGGGTTTTGTAAATTTACCCGCAAACATCACAAAACCATGGCAGCCATCCACTCCATCCTCCATAAGATTGGGCGCTTTCGGGCGCATGTTGCTTTGTGCATCAGCCTGTGCGCTGCGACGACGCCCGCATTATCCCAAATGTCGTTTACCGGCGGCCCTCCCGGCGTACAAGCGGTGGATATGGCTCTGACGGATTCTGCTATTTATGTAGCGTCGCTTCTCGGCCTGTACCGGTCTGAAGATTTCGGTCTGAATTGGAGCAAATTGCGGGACATTCCGCTGCACCGTTCTTTGCAAGGAACAGAACTTCCGTTGCAAGTGAAATGGACCGTAAAAGCGCGGCACAACAAGGTGCTCTTTGCATACTACGATGACGCAGGCTATCACTTGCTGGTCAGCCTTGACCGTGGGAATAGCTGGACATCCCGCTCTTATCCCGTTTTCAACAATCAGCCTGTACATTGGGGGCAATGGGAAATGACTGACTCCCTTATTTTGCTGCAAAGTGGGAAACGGATTTTCCACTCCGCCAATAATGCGGCTTCCTGGAGTTCGAACCTTATGCCCTTAGAATCGGAAACAGACCTCGGAATGACAACAGACGGAAACCAGATTTATTGCTGGAACCGCGATTCCATTTTTTTGAGCAGTGACTACTTTCAGACCTGGGAGGGCGCCGCTTTGCCGGGCATCCGCAGCATCAAAGTGAAGGAAGGGTTTTTGTTCGGCATCTCGGCAGAGGGTAATGGCGTTACCAACTTTTGGATGGCCCGCAGTTGGGGCGCCCCCTGGGAAATAAAACCCAATCTGCAATACCTGCGCCAATTTGAAGTGGCCGTGACCGGGGATACGATTTTACTGTGGCCGACTTTTAATTGGGAATCGGACCGATTGTGGGTGGCCGACACGGTTTTAGCCGCGTTCACCAGAGATGCAGCGAGGAGAACGCCCGTAATAGGCGAGTTTTCGTTGTTTCACACCCGGCTGCTGCATCAGTCGGGGCGGCTTTTTATTTATTCAAGATACCGCATTTTTTTCGCGCCCTACGGCCATGCCTTTTCATATCCCTCGCTCTGGCATTCAGACAACTCCGGACGACGATGGACCGTCCGGGAGAACACCATAGAAGAACCGCTGATCAACGGCCTTTTCCCCGATGGCGATCGCATCTGGGCAGCAACTTCTTCCGGGCTTTATTATCAAATAGCCGGGCAAAACGAATGGCGCCCCAACGACACCATCGGGCCGGCTACTTTCTCCGTTACCCGGTTCGGCAACCGCCTTTGGAAAACAACCCTACAAACGGACAGCTTGGAATTCATCGTGCTTTATAACTCCGACAACGACGGCAACACCTGGAACGCAGATTTCGGAGCTGCCAACTACCCGCTGGTTTCTACTCCGGAGGCGCTATACCAATATCTGGGCAATGTTATCTACCGGCGATTTCACGATGAAAATTCATGGGAGGACATTTCCGACAACGTACCCGGCGCCTTTGTATCATTTCCTGTTTTGGACGTGTATTACAATGGCCGGATTTTTACTTACAGCGACCAGGGCGCCTTGCTCAGCTCGACGGATGCAGGCGAACAGTGGCAACCCTTCCCATTCCCGACCTTCAGCTATACACCGCTGCGCCTGCTCACGGTAGTGGACGGCTCGCTCGTGTTTGTGGGCGGAAGAGAATACTCATCTCAACAGGCTTTGGCTTTTCAATTTGAGGTGTATCGGTGGCACGATCCCTCCGGCGCATGGATGCTACTCTCAAACTTTACAATACCATATACCTCGGCAGAAACAAATTATCATCGAAAGATCACCGGTCTCGTGGCCCATGCCGGCAAATGGCTGCTGGCGATAAGGGGCATCGGGATATTAGAGTCAACTAACGGTGGCATGAACTGGAACATGGTGGCCAATGATGACGTGGCCCGAAATGCGGTGAGCATAAAAGTGTTTGACAATTCCTTCTATGTGGCAAGCCAGTTTTTCGGGGTGTGGAAGATTCCCGGCGGGACAGTGGCGCAACGGGAAGTTTTTGTCAAAAGCGGGGTTCGTCTGTTTCCCAACCCCAATGACGGTAGCATCCTGCATCTTGATGCTCCGTATCCCTTGGAACGCCTTTGGGTCGTTGACCTCAACGGGAGGGTTGTCTTTGAATCCGGCCCGATTTACCCGCCCGCTGCGCTGACCTTGCCCGAATGGAAACCCGGCGCATATTTTGTAAAAATGCAGAACAAACAAGGAAACATGGAGGTGCGAAAAATATTGGTGGTACGATAAGCCGAGGTATTTCCGGAAAGTTGGTGCATTTTGAGTCATCCCGAATATTGACCAAAGCCAAACATCCGGGATGACTCCTGCCCGCGACCATTACATATTATTAATAATCTCTTCCCCAAATTCTGAGCACTTGAGCAGCGTAGCGCCGTCCATGAGGCGGTGAAAATCGTAGGTGACGCGTTTGTTGCCGATGGCGCCGTCCATGCCTTTGATGATGAGATCGGCGGCTTCCGTCCAACCCATATAACGGAGCATCATCTCGCCGGAGAGGATGACCGATCCGGGATTCACTTTGTCCTGACCGGCATACTTAGGCGCGGTGCCGTGGGTAGCTTCAAAAATGGCATGGCCGGTGATGTAGTTGATGTTGGCGCCCGGCGCAATGCCGATGCCGCCCACCTGCGCCGCGAGGGCGTCGGAGAGGTAATCCCCGTTGAGGTTCATGGTGGCAATCACGTCAAAATCTTTGGCGCGGGTGAGCACCTGTTGCAAGGTGATGTCGGCAATGGCGTCCTTAATCATCAGCATTTTTTTCCATTGGCCGGCGCCGTGCGTGGGTAGCAATTGCAGGGCAATTTCTACTTCTGCTACTACCTTTTTCTTCTGGTCGGGCGTCATCATATCGAATCCGGGTTCTACCATACGGGCATTGTCTTCGGCGGAGATGCCGGGATGAGCGTCCACATTGCCCAATATCCAGGACTCGCGCTCGGTGACCACGCGGTCGCGGAAGAATTCCGTACCGATGCCGTAGCCCCATTCGCGGAAAGCGCCTTCCGTAAATTTCATTATGTTGCCCTTGTGTACCAGCGTCAGGCTGCGGCGGTTGTTTTTCAGGGCGTAGGAGATGGCGGAATGCACCAAGCGCTCCGTGCCGAGGAACGAAACCGGCTTGAAGCCGATGCCGACGTTGACGCCCACTTCGCGTTTGGCCATGCCGTTTTGCTCCAACAGGCTTTGCCATTCTTGCGACCTTTGCGCCGTACCGAAGCGGATCTTATTAAACTCCTTCGGAAACTCCGCCGCCAGAAAGTCCAGCACTTTTTGTGCTTCGGGGCTGCCGCCGGCATATTCGATGCCTGCGTAGATGTCTTCTGTGTTTTCGCGGAAGATGACCATGTCCACATCTTCCGGGCGCTTCACCGGCGAGGGTACGCCTTTGAAATAGCGCACCGGGCGCAGGCATACATAGAGGTCGAGGATTTGGCGCAGCGCCACATTGAGGCTGCGAATGCCGCCGCCGATGGGCGTGGTGAGCGGACCTTTTATACCGATCAAATATTCGTTGAAAGCGGCCAGCGTTTCATCGGGCAGCCAGTTGCCGGTTTTGTTAAACGCTTTTTCGCCTGCGAGCACTTCTTTCCAGTGAATTTTGCGCGTACCGCCGTAGGCTTTTTCCACTGCGGCGTCAAACACGCGCACCGATGCCGCCCAAATATCGGGACCGGTGCCGTCTCCTTCGATGAAGGGCAAAATGGGATCGTTGGGAACGATCAACTTTCCGTTGGCATTGCTTACTTTTGTTCCACTCATTATGTTGATGATTTTTTTTAAACCGCCTTCGAGGCCGCTTTCGGCGGCGCAAATGTAGGAATTGAAAATGCCAAATCCAAATTTCGACCCCAAAGGGGAACAAGTGCCCGCAGAGGATGTACAGATAGAAAAATCCTTGCGACCCAAAGCCTTGGACGACTTCTCAGGCCAACCCCGCATTGTGGAAAATCTCCGGATTTTTATTGCGGCCGCCCGCCAACGCGGCGAAGCGCTAGACCACGTTTTGCTCAACGGCCCGCCCGGCTTGGGCAAAACGACCCTGTCGCACATCATTTCCAACGAACTGGAAACGGGCTTGAAAATGTCGTCGGGGCCGGTCATCGAAAAACCGGGCGATCTGGCCGGACTGCTCACCAACCTCGATGAAGGCGATGTGCTGTTCATTGACGAAATCCACCGCCTCAACACCGTGGTGGAAGAGTACCTCTACTCGGCCATGGAGGACTACCGCATTGACATCATGATTGACAGCGGCCCCAATGCGCGCAGCATACAGATCACGCTCAACCCTTTCACACTCATCGGCGCCACCACCCGCATGGGACTGCTCACCGCGCCCATGCGCGCCCGCTTCGGCATCACCTGTCACTTAGACTATTACGATGCCGCCACCCTACTGCACATTATCAAGCGCTCGGCCGGCATCCTCGGCGTGGAGGTCACCGAAGAAGGCGCGATGGAAATCGCCCGCCGCAGCCGGGGCACGCCGCGCATTGCCAATGCCCTGCTGCGCCGCATCCGCGACTTCGCACAAATCAAAGGCACCGGCGCCATTGACGCCGACATCGCCCAATTCGGCCTCGCCGCACTCAATGTGGATGAAGGCGGCTTAGACGAAATGGACAACCGCATTCTCAGCGCCATTATACACAAGTTTAAAGGCGGTCCCGTGGGCCTCACCACCATTGCCACCGCCGTGGGCGAAGAGCCGGGCACCATCGAGGAAGTACACGAACCGTTTCTGATCATGGAAGGCTACATACAACGCACGCCCCGCGGCCGCGAAGCCACCGAAAAGGCATACCGGCATCTCGGCGCAGTGCCGCCGGGCCGGGCGGGAACCTTGTTTGAGGTGGTGGAATGAGGGCATTCAAAAACTCGAAAATGCTATCGTGGAGAGAAAAAGGCCGTAGTAGAAAATATTGGCCAACCATTGGGTGATCTTGTTTTTCATTCCACCATTGTTTGGCGAAGGTCATTGAATGAATTTACTTCATATTGCATCAGTAACTTGTCGGTTTTCAGACCGCACCGCTCGCGCCGGGGGTCACACCTCAGTTTACCGCACAGGGCGATGAAAAACAGGGTGTTTGATATTATTCCTCGCGTTCAAAAATGTGAAGGGCGCCGCCTTCGGAAAGACGGGCCAGATCGTTCGAGAGGGCGTACAGGCGCGTGCCGTCCAATACGGGATGTTGTTTCCATTGGCCTGACGGAGGCAGTTCTACTCGCTACTGCCACGCGATGCGCCCGCTGTGGCGGTGCAGTGCCGCAAGTTGGTGAACGGTTGTGCCTGCGCTGCCCGATCCGTCGTGGAGATTGTATTCCGAAGCGAAATAGATGTGTTCGGCATCAAAAGCGAGGTCTCCGGCGGGCGGCGATACCTGCAATTGTGCAGCCGAAAAATGCTCCCGCAGATCGTGGAAGTGCAGCGCCCCGCTTTCTAAGTCTATACGCCAGTAGTACTGATGCGTGACGCAGGCTATCTCGCCGGCGACGACATCGAGGAAGGCCAGTTCAACACCGTGGAGTTTGTTCCAGCCGGAAGGCGGCAGCGTCAGGCCGTCCGGCAGTTGTTGCCAGGAGCGCAGCAATTGGCCGCTTTCTACATCCAACTCTATGATGAGGCCGTTGCTGACCGCCACATACAAGCGGCCCTGCCATACACCCAGAAATTTCCTGACCTCGCCGGCCCGCTCCGGCCCGTCGGGTTCCCACTCGCGCCAACGGCCCGGTTCGGAGACGTCGAAGTGCCAGAGGAGAGCGCCGGTGTCGGCAGAGTACCGTCCAAAGATGGATGAGTTTTTGCCATATTCTCCAGGCTTAGGGAAGCCCAATAAATAATATGAGTCAATTACTTCAAAAAACGGATTGGGAGAAACGATCCATTTTATCTTTTCTGGTTCGTTTAACTGAACGCAACCAACACAATACTTTCCATCTCGCATTATACCAATTAGCCCCAAATCTCCCAACGCGTCATTTACTGACAAATTTAACTTTTTCTCAATTTGTCCACTCAGTACATTTAGCACATAGCTTGATGAGGAACCATCATTGATAAATAGACTTTTGTCTTTGATGAAGCCAATCGTGAATATGATTTGACTCTCGATTGAGGTCTCCCAACTCCTATGCCCTTTTGCTGCTAAATCATAAAGGCAAAAGGAATTATCATAATCTGTTACGACAATACGATTTTGGAAGAGATTCCAAACTTTGCCTTTTAATAGTAGTCTGTCGGATTCTCGATACATGGTTACTCAACTTTGATGAATGAGAACACAGGGTGATTTGTGCCAATTTCTCCAAAAAATTGAGCAGCGTTATTGATATTGACGGCTTGGCCGGTAGAAGGCACTTGGAGACTCGAAAAGAGATTCGGGTTTGCTTGAAAAATGCTGCTCGCATTCTGCAGCATCATCACCTGAAACTGCCCCTTAATGGCCTGTTCGGCTTGCGCTACATCGTCGAAATAATTGGCCGGATTGAAGTTGGGCAGGTTTTCGTATTCTGTTTTGAGCAGCTTTCGTTTATCGAAGCGGTATTCCAATCGGCTCATGTCGGTCACGTTGTTGTTGCCCGGATAGGCCATTTTGTCGCTTGATAAGTGAGGAAGTCACTTCGAAGTGACCTCCTCACTTGCCCCGCCCCAAGGAGCCGGCTTTCGGTATTTTTCAAATCATTCAATTATCGAACACATTGGCGGCCATCGGCGAGTATTCCGGTGCATTTTCAAACCCGGCAAAGGCAGGCTCCAGCACGGGTATGCGCCCCGGATACTCCTCCAATGCGCGCTCCAGACAATCCATAGCGGCTTCCAGATCGGCCCGATTGATGACGTAGGCCATGCGCACTTCGTTGTACCCCAAACCGGGCGTGGCATAAAACCCCGCGCCCGGCGACAGCATCAGCGTGGCGCCGTTGTGGTCAAATTCCTCCAACAGCCAGCGGCAAAAGCGGTCGGCATCATCTATGGGAAAACGGGCGAAGCAATAGAACGCCCCGCCGGGCAGGTAGCTCGTCACGCCGGGCATCTGACGCAGTCGGTTGAACAGCGTTTGCCGGCGCAGGTCGTATTCTTCTTTCACAGCGTCCAAGCAGGCGCCGTCCATGTCTAAGGCGGCTTCGGCCAATATCTGCCCGAATGCCGGCGGACTGAGGCGCAGCTTGGCGTATCGCGAAACGGCTTCTAATACCGATTCGTTGTAAGTGACGAGCGCACCCACCCGTGCGCCACAGGCGCTGTACCGCTTGGAAATGGAATCCACTACGACTACATGCTCGCGTATATCGTCCAATCGAAGTGCAGAGAAGAAGTCCTGACCATCGTAACAAAACTCGCGATACACCTCGTCCACAAACAGATACAGGTCGTGGCGGCGCACCACTTCGGCCAGTTCCCGCAGGGTAGATTCGGAATACACACAGCCGGTAGGATTATTGGGATTGCACAGAAAAATGCCCTTCGTGCGCGGCGTGATGCTCTGTTCAAAGTCGGCGGCGGAGGGCAGGGCAAAGCCGTCCTCGATATCGCAGGGAATGGGGCGCACCACGAGATCGGCCATGTGAGCGAAACCGTTGTAGTTGGCATAGAACGGTTCCGGAGAGAGCAGTTCGTCGCCCTGATTGAAACAGCTCAACAGCCCCAGATAAATGGCTTCGGATGCGCCGGTGGTGATGATGATGTGCTCCGGGCGAAGCGCTACGCCAAAACTCCGGTAATAGCCCGTGAGCTTTTTGCGGTACGACATCTCGCCCTCGGCGGCGCTATAGGCCAGCACGGTGAGCGGGTTGTCGCGTACGGCTTGAAGTGCCTGGGGCGGCGTGAGGATGTCGGGTTGCCCGATGTTGAGGTGGTATATTTTTTTGCCTTGTGCTTTTACGCGCTCTGCCAGAGGGGCAAATTTGCGGAAAGGCGATAAAGGGGTGTTTTCGCCTCGCTGGGAAATCTTCGGCATGTCGTTATTGATTTCTTGTTTTCGCCCGCAAAGGTAGGGGCTATTTTTTCAATTGTCCATGACAAAAATCAAATCGCCCTCAATCCGTTTTCCTAACCGGAAAAAAGTATCCCAATCGAACCCGAAACACGCCATGAATGTCATCCGACCGCCCTTCTCTTAGAGGGTCTCCGACGATGTAGCCTCTTGGTCTAACCTCGCTTGGCGCCGGATTTTCTACATTGCGGTAAGTGACAAAGCGGCTGACACCCCCGATTCCAAAAATGATGTTGGCGAAAAAACGCTTGTAAATAGGAAATTGATGACCGGCAAGCAGATGAATCCCCCACTGATTGCGTTGAAAATCGGCTCGTTCAAAAGACAACATTCCACCCGTGCCATCCTGCTCATAAATACCGTTGGCTAATGCCGCTTCTGTTTGAGTGTAAAATACTTCCAACCCAACATACGGATGATAACCGGAAGCATCACGCTTATAATACCGTGCCTCCGCCCGCAATTCTTTGAACCGGTAGCGTCCATCCGGGGCTAAATCTCTGAACCGGGGCGTATTGAGGGCTTCGCTTCCATAACCTGCATCTAAGCTATACCCAAACCTTTTACCGGTATCATATCCTACGCCGCCGCTCCACCGAACAGGAATCAAAAATGGCGTACTTGGCGACAGGTGAACTTCAAAACTTGCCGGTACCTGATGAGGCTGCGCCGGTAAGGTATTCATTCCCACCAAGAATAGGGCAAGCACTGTAAAGGATTTAACCAAAAAGGGAATCGAGAAAGGCTTCATGGCTATGGTGCTTTTGTGCCATTCCATAACGTCGGGCGATTCAAAACTGCGGCTTTGCTTTTGGGGAAAATAAAACAGGAGACGCTTCACGAATGAAATGCCTCCTGTTCGACTGAAAAAATTCAGTTATGCTATTTCTGTTCTTCTTCTTTCGTTTCGTCGGCAGCTTCTGCAGCTTCATCAGCAGCAGCTTCTTCGGCAGCTTCTTCCACAGTTTCCACTACGTCTTCCACTATCCGTTCGGCTACTTCTTCCACGATTTCCACTGCTTCTTCCACCTCATCTGCAACGATGGTTTCAATCGTTACCGGCGCTGCTGCTTTGGCTTCCGATTTACCGGCGCCGCTTCCGCCGCGACCGCGACGGCTGCGCTTGCGTCCCGTTTCTTTTTGTGCTTCTTCTTTGCCGGCTACATAGATTTCGTTGAAGTCAACGAATTCGATCAAGGCCATTTCAGCACCGTCGCCTTTGCGGAATCCGGTGTGCAACACGCGGGTGTATCCTCCGGGGCGATCGCCGATTTTAACTACAACAGGACCGAAAAGCTCCTGAATGGCGTCTTTGTCTTGCAAATAGCTGAAGACTACCCGACGCGAGTGCGTAGTGTTGTTGCGCGCTTTGGTCACGATAGGCTCGATGAACGCGCGCAATGCCTTGGCTTTTGCTAAGGTAGTTTTGATACGCTTGTGTGTGATAAGCGCGATGGCAAGATTGCGTAAAAGTGCAACGCGATGCGCTGTGGTACGACCGAGGTGATTGTGTTTCTTCCCGTGTCTCATGATTAAAAAAGTTTTTACTTCGCAACACGTTTCAGCGGCTTTTTCGAGTGGGGCTATTGGCGCGCCCGGCCGTTTACTCGGTTATTGCTGGATTAACCATTGGGAGAGGGCTTGCCAATGACGCCCGTCAACCCGACTTTCAAACTTCTGCTATTCTTCTTCCAGTTTGTACTTCGACAAGTCCATACCGAAAGTCAGTCCTTTATCCTGGAGGAGTTCTTCAATTTCCACAAGCGACTTCTTACCGAAGTTGCGGAACTTGAGGAGTTCGTGCGTATCGAAACGCACCAATTCCGCCAGGGTATTGATTTTTGCTGCTTTAAGACAGTTGTATGCGCGCACGGAGAGGTCGAGGTCTTCCAGAGAAGTCTTCAATAACTTGCGCATGTGGAGAATGTGCTCGTCCACCACATTTTCTTCGCCGCGAGCCGGGTCATCAAAAGTGATGTGCTCATCGGTGATCAACATGAGGTGTTGGATCATGATTTTGGAAGCCTCCTTGATGGCGTCCTCCGGATGAGTAGTGCCGTCGGTTTTCACCTCAATGGTGAGCTTCTCGTAGTCGGTGCGTTGGCCCACACGGGTGTTTTCCACGCGGTAAGCCACATTGCGAATGGGCGTATAAATGGCGTCAATCGGGATAACGCCGATGGGCGCATCTTTGGGCATGTTTTCGTCGGCGGGCACATAACCGCGACCTTTGGTGACGGTGAGTTCCACTTCCAGGTTGACGAAAGGCTCCATGTTGCAGATCACCAATTCGGGATTCATCACCTTAAAAACATTGGTGTGATCTTCGATATCGGCTGCGGTAAATTGCTCCTTACCGGTAATGGTAAGGTAAATTTTTTCCGTGGCGCTTTCTTCGCCGGCAATGAGGTGTTTGAGGCGCACCTGTTTCATGTTGAGGACGATGTCCACCAAATCCTCGACAACGCCGCGAATGGTGGCGAACTCGTGATCTACGCCGGCGATGCGCACAGCGGAAATAGCGTAGCCTTCCAATGAAGAGAGCAATACCCTGCGAAGGGAATTGCCTACGGTTTGACCGAAACCCGGTTCGAGGGGCTTAAACTCAAAAAGCCCTTCAAAATCGTTGGCTTTTTGCATAACGATTTTGTCAGGTTTCTGGAAATTGAGTATGCTCATATTGTAATAGTATCCGTGAATTTGAACAAAAAACGACGACCGAGAAAAGTTATTCAGTAGCTGCTTCCGGTATCGCCCAATGGCGAAGCCGGCACAAAGACCGGCTTTCGCTTGGGATGTATTTTACTTAGAGTACAATTCGACGATCAACTGTACATTGATGTTTTCAGGTATTTGGTCCCGTTCCGGGAACGCTACGAAAACACCTTCCATCTTGTCCGGGTTGAACTGAAGCCAAGGGTACTTGCGCACTTCCTTTTTGTTGCCGAGGCTCGCAGAAATGGACTCCAGATGCTGCGATTTTCCGCGAACGGCCACCACATCACCGGGGCGCAGGTGGCAGGAAGGAATGTTGGTAAGAATACCGTTAACGACAATGTGCTTGTGTACCACCAACTGGCGGGCAGCGCGGCGGGTAGAGGCCAAGCCCAAACGGTAAACTGTGTTGTCCAAACGGGCTTCGAGCAGTTGCAATAAAACATCGCCGGTAACGCCTTTGCTGCTGGATGCCTTTTCGAAGGTATTGCGGAACTGACGTTCCAACAACCCGTAGGTGTATTTGGCCTTCTGCTTCTCCATCAACTGGAGTGCGTAGTCGGATCTTTGCTTGCGACGGCGTGTATTGCCATGTTGGCCGGGAGGATATTTGCGCTTTTCGAAAGCGCGGTCATATCCATAAATAGCCTCCCCGAAGGTTCTGGCTTTTTTAGTCGCTGGTCCAGTATATCTTGCCATTGTATAAAAATACTTTGCTTGCTGAAAAAATTATACCCTTCTGCGTTTGGGCGGACGGCAACCATTGTGCGGAACCGGGGTGAGGTCTTGAATGCGCGTCACCTTGATTCCTGCGGCATCTATGGCGCGCACAGCAGCTTCCCTGCCGGAGCCGGGGCCTTTCACAAAAACTTCGGCAGTGCGCAGGCCGGCTTCGTGCGCTACCTTGGCAGCGTCCGATGCTGCCACTTGTGCTGCATAAGGTGTGTTTTTCTTAGAGCCTCTGAAGCCCGCCTTTCCGGCAGAAGCCCAGGAAATTACCTGTCCGCTCTTGTTAGTGATGGACACAATAATGTTGTTAAAGCTGGCTTGAACAAAGGCCATGCCTTCGGGTTCAACCTTAACTTTTCTCTTCTTGACTTTTTTCGTCGCCTTAGCCATTGCCTTGACACAAGTTTAAAATGATGTAATGCAACCGAGCCTGAATTACTTAGTTGCCTTCTTTTTGTTTGCCACAGTTTTGCGCTTGCCCTTGCGGGTACGAGCGTTGGTACGGGTGCGTTGGCCGCGAAGCGGAAGCCCTTTGCGATGGCGCAAGCCGCGATAGCAGGCAATATCCATCAAGCGTTTGATGCTCAGTTGTACTTCGCTGCGCAGTTCACCTTCTACTTTGTGATCGGCAGTGATGATACGGGAGATTTCACGCACGTTGTCGTCCGTCCATTCCTGTACTTTGACGTTTTCGTCAATGCCGGCTTCATCAAGAATAGCTTTAGCCGCAGAGCGACCGATGCCGTAGATATAGGTCAAACCTATTACGCCGCGTTTGTTTCTTGGCAAATCAATACCTGCAATACGAGCCATATCTCAATTTGTGATTTCTCTGTTAAGTAATTAACCCTGCCGTTGCTTGTACTTCGGGTTTTTCTTGTTGATGATGTACACCCTGCCTTTCCTCCGCACAATCTTGCACTCGGCAGTACGCTTTTTCACCGATGGTTTCACTTTCATGACAACGCTCTTTATTTGTACCTGTAAATAATACGCCCGCGCGATAAATCGTAAGGCGACATTTCCACCGAAACCTTGTCTCCTGGCAGGATGCGAATGTAGTTCATGCGCATTTTGCCTGAAATAGTGGCAATTATCTGATGGTCATTTTCCAAACGTACTCTGAACATAGCGTTAGAAAGCGCCTCTTCAATAATGCCGTCCTGCTTGATAAGGTTCTTTTTGGCCATGTTTTTTATTTCGGAGTGCAAAAGTAAGAAGGTTTTTCCAATTCAGTAGTTTGTTTTGTAAAATTCCTTCAAATTATTGCTGCGTCCAGTTGATCAGGCTACTGCCGATCTGTATTCTAATCCTTTGATGTGGACATTTTTCCGAATAGCATCCTCAATAATAGAATGATCGGAAAGAATATCTGCTTTGTGTTTGCGCACCACCACCGTGTGTTCGAAGTGGGCAGAGGGCTTGCGGTCTTTCGCAAAAACGGTCCAACCGTCTTTTGACGTGACCACTTCTTTTTTGCCCATGTTCACCATCGGTTCAATCGCAATCACAAGCCCGTCTTTGAGCATAATGCCCTTTCCGCGTTTGCCGTAGTTGGGCACTTCAGGGTCTTCGTGCAGATGACGCCCCAGGCCGTGTCCTACCAATTCCCGCACTACGCCGAAATTGTGTTCGCGTTCCACATAGTCCTGTACTGCAAAACCGATATCGCCCAGGCGACGGCCCGCAACTGCCTGCTCAATACCTTTGTAAAGGGAGGTGTGCGTTACGCGCAGTAAATCCATTATATCTTCCGGCACATCTCCGATGGCAAACGTGTATGCCGCGTCTCCGAAATAGCCGTTTTTAATCACTCCGCAATCCACCGACACAATATCGCCTTCTTTAAAAACCTGACTTTGGGAAGGAATACCGTGTACCACATGCTCGTTGGCCGAAACGCAAAGGGTAGCCGGGAACCCCCGGTAGCCTTTGAACCCTGGCTTGGCGCCGTGATCACGTATCAGTTCTTCTGCTGTTTTATCCAGCTCTGCGCTGTTTATTCCCGGGCGTAACATCGAACCGACTTGCGCTAAGACCTTACACACCAGCAGACAGTTTTGGCGTATCAGTTCTACTTCTTCGTCAGTTTTGTAATAAATCATGTATGCCGGAAATATGCGTATTTTAAAAATGAGTGCGTTGGAAATCGAAAAAGGAATTAACCGCCTGCTCCGATGCCCATCATCCGGCTTCCACGACCTTGTATCCGTCCTGATTTCACCAACCCGTCGTAACGGCGCATCAGCAGGTGGCTTTCAATTTGTTGCAACGTGTCGAGTACCACCCCTACCAAAATCAGTAGCGAGGTACCACCGAAGAACAAGGCAAACGCCTGGTTGACGCCACCCGCAGCAGCGAAGGCCGGGAATATGGCTATGATGGCCAGAAAAACCGAACCGGGTAATGTGATCCGGGTAGTGATTGCGTCAATAAAATCGGCGGTAGGCTTACCCGGCTTGATACCGGGGATAAACGCGTTTTGCCGCTTGAGGTACTCCGCATATTGTTGCGGGTTCACGATCAGGGCCGTATAGACGTAAGTAAACGTCACCACCAAAACAAAATAGATAATGTTGTAAGGCGCAGAGGTAAAATCATTCATCAGGCGAAGAAAGTTGTTGGAACCCATCGCCGCCTGATCGCCGCCTGAAGCAAACTGTACAACCGTAGCCGGTAAAAACATAAGCGCCTGAGCGAAGATGATCGGCATTACGCCCGCTGCATTCACTTTGAGCGGAATGAAGTCCCGTGCACCGGATACCGGCATGGCATTCGCTCCGCGGCCAACCATGCGCTTGGCAAATTGTATGGGAATGCGACGCACCCCCTGAACAATGATAACCGTTGCCATCACAATACCAAACAACACAGCCATTTCCAAAATGAACAGCAGGATAGCGCCGTCATCAAGTCTGGCCTGGAATTCAAATATTAAAGACTGCGGAAGCCGCGCGATAATGCCTACCGTAATCAGCAAGGACACGCCGTTGCCGATTCCGCGGTCGGTGATGCGCTCGCCCAACCACATAGAAAACACCGTACCCGCAGTGAGAATCAACATATTGGAAAACCAAAATACAGCGGTGGGAACTTCATTGCCGATGGCGCCCAAGCTATTGATATAGGTCAGATAGGCGCCGCTCTGAACCATCGTGATGGCTACGGTGAGCCAGCGCGTGATTTGATTCAACTTCCGACGGCCCGACTCTCCCTCTTTTTGCTGAAGACGCTGAAAATACGGTACGGCAAAGCCCAGCAACTGAATGATGATACTCGCCGTAATATACGGCATGATGCCGAGTGCCAGCACAGCAGCATTATTAAAAGCTCCGCCGGTAAATACATTGATCAACCCCAACAGGTCGTTGGGATTGCTGTTGTTGTTGGCCTGCGCTTCCAACACCGCCGGGATCACCCCGGGTAAAACGATATAAGACCCTAAGCGGAAAATGAGCAGGAGCAGTAACGTAAACAGAATCCTATTACGCAACTCCTTGATTTTCCAGATATTACCGAGGGTGGTGATGAATCTTTTCATGATAGCGGTTTATACAAGTTGAGCGCTGCCGCCTTTAGCCTCAATAGCGGCCTTGGCTGTAGCCGAAAAAGCATGAGCGGTTACGTTGATCTTAGCGTTCAATTCGCCGCGTCCCAAAACCTTGATCAGATCTTCTTTGCCGGTGATGCCGTTTTCCACCAAAAAATCGGGGGTAATGGTATCAACGCTGTACTTGTCTGCAATTTCTTGCAGCCGTTCCAGGTTGATGGGCACCAATTCAATGCGGTTGGGGCTGTTAAAGCCGATTTTCGGCAAGCGCCGCTGCAGAGGCATTTGACCGCCTTCGAAGCCCACTTTGGCATAATCGCCCGAACGGGAACCGGCGCCTTTATGACCACGCGTAGAAGTGCCTCCTCTACCCGAACCTTGTCCGCGTCCTACCCTTTTTCTTGTTTTAACCGCGCCCTTAGCCGGTCTTAAATTATGCAGTTCCATGCTATTATCTTTTTATTGGACTTCCTCCACTTTCACCAAATGATTGATCTTATGTACCATTCCCAGTATTTGGGGCGTGGCTTCATGCACCACGGTTTGGTGCATTTTTCTGATACCCAGCGCCTTCATGGTATCTTTTTGGCGCTGCGGCCGGTCAATGATACTTTTGACCTGAGTTACTTTGATCTTGCCCATAATCTGAACGGCATTTATAATTAACCTTTGAACAATTTTTCTAAAGTGAGATTGCGCTGCTTCGCCACTTCCATCGGGCTGCGGAGCTTCGACAACGCGTCAATCGTAGCTTTCACGACGTTGTGAGGGTTGGAAGATCCGGTAGATTTGGCCAACACGTTGTGGATGCCCACCATTTCCAGCACTGCGCGCATGGCGCCGCCGGCGATCACGCCGGTACCGTCAGAAGCAGGCTTGATGAGCACCTTACCGGCGCCGTATTTGCCCTTCTGCTCATGCGGTATCGTACCCTTGTGAATGGGGACTTTTACCAAATTTTTCTTAGCGTCGTCCACTGCTTTGGCAATAGACTCCGACACATCGCGGGCTTTACCCAAACCCTGACCGACAGTACCGTTGCCATCGCCTACCACCACAATGGCGGCAAAACTGAAAGTACGACCGCCTTTGGTCACTTTAGCAACCCGGTTGAGCGCCACCAATTTTTCTTTCAGTGCGGTTTCTACCGGTTTTACTTTGTTGCTGCTTCTCTTATCCATGCTGAAATGCAATTGAAAACATTCTTAAAATTAGATGCCAAGCCCGCCTTCGCGTGCGCCCTCTGCCAGTGCTTTTACCCGGCCATGATACAAATAACCACCCCGGTCAAATACGGCTGCGGCAACGTTCTTTGCCAACATCCGCTCCGCTACCAATTTGCCGACTGCCTTAGACTGTTCAATCTTGTTGACATTCTTCGGTACAGAGGCTTCCAGCGAAGAAGCTGCGGCAAGGGTGTGACCCGCCACATCATCAATGGCCTGGCAGTAGATGGATTTATTGCTCCGATAAACCGCCAAACGCGGCCGGCTTGCAGTACCGCGTACCTTTTTACGGATGCGGTAGTGAATTTTTTTACGCTTTAAATTGTCCATTGTCTTTATATTTTGGCCTTAGTGAAGGGCTTATTGCATCCCATCCCAAGACCCCGAAAAAAAGAATCAAATTATTTCTTGCCGGCCGTTTTACCAGCTTTACGACGAATTTCTTCCCCCACAAAACGGACACCTTTGCCTTTGTACGGCTCCGGCTTGCGGAAAGCTCTGATTTTGGCAGCGATCTGACCGATGAGTTGTTTGTCGTGGCTTTCTAAGCGAATGATCGGGTTTTTACCCTTCTCCTGTTTCGCTTCCACCTTCACTTCTTCCGGCACATAAAACAACACAGGGTGAGAATAGCCGAGCGAAAGTTCCAAAAGCTGCTTCATCGTCTCATTGGAGGCGCGATAACCGACCCCAACCAACTCAAGCTCCTTAACGAAACCCTCCGAAACGCCGACCACTAAGTTGTTGATCAGTGCACGGGCCAAGCCGTGAGCTTCGCGGTGGCGCTTTTGATCAGTCGGACGCTTCACTTCCAGCGTACCATCCTCAATTTCGATGAGCAGGTCGGGATGAAGCTGTTGCGTCAGCGTGCCCTTCGGACCTTTAACCGTTACGAGGTTGCCCTTGCTGACCTTCACTTCAACACCTTGGGGAAGTGTAACAGGCATTTTTCCTATACGCGACATGGTATGGCAGTTTTAAAACCTTCGAATCAATAAATATAACACAGCACTTCGCCGCCGATGTGGCGTTCGCGAGCTTCTTTATCGGTCATCAATCCATGAGAGGTGGAAATAATAGCGATACCGAGGCCGTTGATTACGCGCGGCAAGTCTTCAGCACCGCTGTATTTGCGAAGCCCCGGCTTGCTCACACGGGTGAGCTGACGAATGATAGGCTTGCGGGATGTCGGATCGTACTTGAGTGCGATCTTGATGACTCCCTGACCGCCCTGGCCGGCTTCATCATCAAATTTGTATTTCAGGATGTACCCCTGATTGTAGAGAATTTCCGTGATGCGCTTCTTCACTCCAGAAGCCGGAATCTCCACTATTTTGTGACCCGCCTGTTGCGCGTTGCGAATGCGGGTCAGATAATCTGCAATTGGATCCGTTAAAGCAGCCATTGATCAAGAATTATTACGGATTAACCGGCTGATATACAGCCGGAAAAAACAATTTTTTATTACCAACTTGCTTTGGTGATGCCGGGGATTTTCCCGTCCAAAGCCATTTCACGAAACTTCACCCGACAGATGCCGAAGTGACGCATGTATCCTTTCGGGCGCCCGGTGAGGCCGCAACGGTTGTGAAGCCGGATGCGGTTGCTGTTACGGGGCAGTTTGTCCAACTCTTCCCATTTGCCTTCTTCTTTGAGTTGCTTGCGCAATTCCGAGTATTTAGCGACCATTTTGGTACGCTTTACTTCACGGGCGATAACTGATTTCTTTGCCATTTGCCGGTATCAGTTTTTTTGGTTCTTGAAAGGCAGACCGAGGAGCTTGAGCAATGCCAGGGCTTCCTGATCGGTTTTTGCCGTAGTCACAAAGGTTATGTCCAACCCGACGATCTTGTTGACCTTGTCGAGGTCAATCTCCGGGAAGATGATGTGTTCGGTCACACCCATTGAATAATTACCGCGGCCGTCGAAGCTTCTGTCATTGATGCCCCGGAAGTCGCGTACACGCGGCAGGGCAACCGTAACGAGACGGTCGAGAAATTCGTACATGCGGTGGTCGCGCAGCGTGAGGCGAACGCCGATCGGCATTCCTTCGCGCAATTTAAAGTTGGACACCGAACGCTTCGCTTTGGTCGGTACGGCTTTCTGGCCACCGATGAGCGTCAGTTCTGCGGCGGCGTTGTCCACCAATTTTTTGTCTTGGGTAGCCTCTCCAATACCTTGGTTGAGGCAAATCTTCACCAAGCGCGGCACTTCCATTATGGAACTGTATTGGAATTGCTCCATCAGTGCCGGTACCACTTCTTCGCGGTATTTTTTCTTGAATCTCGGTATATAACTCATCACTTGATAATTTCGCCGGATTTTTTAGAATAACGCACCAATTTACCGTCCTCCTCCTTACGACCGACACGCGTAGGCTCGCCGGTTTTGGGATCCACCAACATCAATTTTGACAAGTGGATGGGAGCGGGTTTTTCAATGATACCGCCCTGCATGGTTTGTGTCGGCTTGGTGTGCCGTTTTACAATGTTCACTTGGTCCACGATGGCCCGACCTTCGTCGGGAAATACTTCCAGTACCTCGCGAACTTTGCTCCTGTCTTTGTACGCTCCGCGAATGACCACAACTTTGTCGCCTTTCTTAATTTTGAGCTTCGGAGCGAAGCGTTTTTGCTGATTCTTGGCAGCCATAGTATAAAGATTAAAAACAGCTTCTTAATGAGACGCCGGTGGTGTGCATTAAAGCACTTCCGGAGCCAAAGACACAATGCGCATATAATCGCGTTCCCGGAGTTCGCGTGCTACCGGACCGAATATCCGGGTGCCGCGCGGCTCGCCCTGGGCATTGAGCAGTACCACGGCGTTGTCGTCGAAGCGAATATAGGAGCCATCTTTACGACGAATCTCTTTCTTGGTGCGCACAACGACGGCTTTGGATACCGTTCCCTTTTTAATACCGCCTGGGCTGGCATCCTTAACGGACACGACGATCTGGTCGCCTACTGAGGCGTAACGCCGTTTCGAGCCACCCAAAACGCGGATGCACAAAACTTCTTTGGCGCCGCTGTTATCGGCTACTCGGAGCCTGGATTCCTGCTGGATCATGACACAAAATGTTATTTTGCTCTTTCAATAATTTCAACCAAGCGCCACCGCTTAAATTTGCTCAAGGGGCGGGTCTCCATGATTTTGACCAAATCACCGATGTTGCACTCGCCGGCTTCATCGTGGGCCAAAAACTTGTTCGATTTTCTTACGAATTTGCCATAGATAGGGTGCTTGAGCCTCCTCTCTACCGACACGGCAATGGTCTTGTCCATTTTATTACTGGTGACCACTCCGACTTTCGTTTTTCTTATTTTTCTTTCTTCCGTCATGGTATGGTGATTTTCAATACCCTGCATGTTTTAATTGCTTTTGCCTTTGCTGCTTCTGCGAAAGCGGATTTTCGAGCGTTTAGCCAATTCCTCGGCGCTCATGCCTGCCACCTCGCGACGGCGCATTTCCGTTTTCAGCCTTGAAATATCGCGACGCATTTCCCTCAATACCAGAGGGTTGTCTAAGCCTTTGATGGCGTGGTCAAAGCGCAGCTTTTGGTACTGGACTTCCAGTTGGTCCAACTCTCCTTCGAGATCGGCATCAGAGAACTCCTGTAATTCCAAAAATTTGTTGGTTGCCATTTCAAAAAAATTGAAAGATCACTAAACGTTTTACTCTTGATAATCGGGCCGTGTGATGGTTTTCGTCATCAGCGGCAATTTTTGGGCGGCGAGCCGCAGCGCTTCCGCAGCTATATCATAAGGCACGCCGTCCAGTTCAAACATGATGCGGCCCGGTTTGATTTGGGCTACCCAGTGGTCCAAAGAGCCTTTGCCCTTACCCATCCGTACTTCCTGCGGTTTGGCCGTGATGGGCTTGTCCGGGAAAATGCGAATCCAAACTTTTCCTTCCCGTTTCATGTAACGGGTCATTGCGATACGAGCAGCTTCAATCTGGCGGTTGGTCAACCGGCCACCGGTGACGGCCTTGAGGCCCACCGAACCGAAAGCAATGGTACTGCCGCGATTGGCATTACCGTTGTTTCTACCCTTTTGCTGCTTCCGATATTTTGTTCTTTTTGGCTGTAACATGGCTTGCTATTGTTTGACCTTTCGCCGCTTTTCGTACCCCTTAGGGAAAAGTTGCGCAAAGGTAAGGCAATGTTGACAATAAATCCTAACGTCTTTTCTGATTTCTTCTTGCGGCGCCGCCTTCACCTCTTTCCTTGCGTTCGCCACCGCGTCCGCCACCGTCTCTGCGATCACCGCGTCCACCGCCGTCTCTGCGTTCGCCGCGTTCCGGCCGTCCTGATCCGGAGCGTTCTTTACCGCCCGGTACGGTTTCTTTTTTCGTGACGCCGATGTTGGGGCTGAGGTCGCGCTTGCCGAATACTTCGCCTTTACACAACCACACTTTGATGCCGATTTTACCGTAAACGGTTTGGGCCTCTCTCAATGCGTAGTCAATATCGGCGCGGAAAGTATGCAAAGGCGTGCGGCCATCTTTGAACTCTTCGGTACGCGACATTTCAGCGCCGTTCAAACGACCGGAAATGCGTACTTTGATGCCTTCGGCGCCGGCACGCATGGTTGACTGAATGGCAGTTTTGATGGCGCGGCGGTAATTGATACGCGCTTCGAGCTGCTTGGCAATTGACTCCGATACGATAGCGGCATCCATTTCCGGCTTGCGGATTTCCACAATATTGATTTGGGAATCCTTTCCGGTGAGCTTTTTGAGTTCTTCCCGGATGCGATCTACCTCCTGGCCGCCCTTGCCGATAATGATACCGGGGCGGGAGGTATGGATGGTCACCGTTATCCGCTTGAGTGTGCGCTCAATAATGATGCGAGCTATGCCGCCTTTAGCAATACGGGCATTGAGGTAGGTGCGGATGCGCTCATCCTCGACCACTTTTTGTCCGAAGTCTTTACCCCCGAACCAGTTGGAATCCCATCCCCGGATGATACCGAGTCTATTGCCTATTGGATTTGTCTTCTGACCCATAATAGCGTATTAAAAGCTTAATCGTTGTCGTTTTCTACTGCGCCTGCCGCTTCTACCAGTTCATTGGTTAATGCAATGCGGTTTTCCACAATGATGGTTGCGTGGCAGGTACGTTTGCGAATGCGATGCGCGCGGCCGTGCGGAGCCGGGCGAAAGCGCTTGAGGAACGCGCCCTCGTCAACGAGGGCCGTTTTGATGTAGAGTTCAAAGTCATCGGCATTTTCTGCACCGTCGAGCTTGTTCTCCCAGTTGGCAATAGCCGATACCAGCACTTTTTCCAACCAGGAAGCGGATTCCCGCTTGGTAAAGCGGAGAATATCCAATGCCTGATTTACATTTTTGCCGCGGATGTTGTCCATCACCAACCGCATTTTACGAGCCGACATCGGGCAGTTTTTCAATTTGGCTACTGCTTCCATTTTACTTCAATTTTCGAAGATTAAGACGGTACCTGCATCATAACAGTATGAGACAAGCGCGCCGATACTTTTATTTTTTACGGTTGCCGGAGTGACCTCTGAAGTTGCGGGTAGGTGCGAATTCGCCGAGCTTGTGTCCCACCATGTTTTCTGTGACGTACACAGGCACAAAGGTTTTTCCGTTATGAACCGCGATGGTTTCACCCACCATATCAGGGATAATCATGGAAGCACGCGACCACGTTTTGATCACCGATTTTTTGTTAGACTCTTTAGCCTTGTGTACTTTCTCCAAAAGTTTGTGAAAAATGTACGGGCCTTTTTTAATTGATCTTGCCATGTTGACGATCCGGTTTTGTTGTTCTGACCGTTATTTTTTATTCGACGTTTTCCTTCTTGAAATGATCAGCTTAGACGAATCCTTCTTGGGATTGCGCGTCTTGTAGCCTTTGGCCGGCATACCGTTGCGGGAACGGGGGTGCCCACCGGAAGCGCGACCTTCGCCACCGCCCATTGGGTGATCTACCGGGTTCATGGCTACGCCGCGAACGCGGGGCCGGCGACCGAGCCAACGGCTGCGACCTGCTTTGCCCGATACGACCAGGCTGTGGTCGGGGTTGGATGCTACGCCGACCGTTGCTTTACAAGTGAGCAGTATCCGGCGGAATTCTCCGGAGGGCAGGCGCACAGAACCGTATTTGCCTTCCCGACCGGTAAACACTGCATAAGTACCTGCGCTGCGGGCCAATGCGGCGCCTTTGCCGGGCTGCATTTCAATGGCGTGAATTTCAGCGCCGAGCGGCAATTCGCTCAGGAACATTGCATTACCGACCGTAGGCGTTACACCGGCGCCCGATTGCACCGTGGCGCCTACTTTGAGGCCGTGCGGAGCAATGATGTAGCGCTTTTCGCCATCCTGATATTGGAGCAACGCGATGAATGCCGTGCGGTTGGGGTCGTATTCGATACTAACCACCGTAGCAGGAACGCCATCTTTATTGCGCTTAAAGTCAATGATGCGATAGCGGCGCTTGTGGCCGCCGCCGCGCTGGCGCATGGTAAGATGGCCGCTGCTGTTGCGTCCGCCCGACTTTTTGATCGGCGCCAACAAACTCTTTTCCGGCTTGTCGGTGGTAATTTCCGCAAAGGTATTACCCACCTTGTGACGGGTGCCGGGTGTAATCGGATTAAATTTCCTAACTGCCATGTCGTACAGTTTTTGATACCATTTCAGCGCCGGAAACCGGCTGCGAATCAGATATTGCCAAACAAATCAATTTCTTCTCCTTTCGCCAAGGTCACAATCGCCTTTTTATAGGCGGGCTTGCTCCCGCGAATCACTCCTGTTTTGGAGCTACGGTTTTTCGTTTTGCCAGGAATAACCGTTGTGTTTACTGCCTCTACGGCCACGTTGTATATTAGCTCCACCGCCTTCCTGATTTCTACCTTATTCACTTTCCGGTCCACGATGAACGTGTACTGATTGAGTTTTTCAGATAGCCCATCAGCCTTTTCAGTGAGGATGGGTTTTATAAGCACTGTCTTTCCCATGTTGTCATATTTTTGACGCGGCCCTGAGGCAGACGCGATTATGCCAATGATTGTTTGATCTTCTCAATTGCGCCTTCCGCCAAAATAAGCGTGTGCGCTTTCAGTATCTCGTATGTATTGAGATCGGCTGCGCTCACGATGGCAGCTTCCTGCAAGTTGCGGCCCGACAGATACACCTGTTGCTCGTAGTCGGCAGTTACCAACAAAGTCTTGTGGTCTGCTACCGACAGTTTTGCCAGGATATCTTTGAAGGCTTTGGTCTTCGGCGATTCGAAAGAAAAATCTTCCACCACCAGAATCCGGCTGTCGGCTGCTTTACTCGAAAGAGCAGATTTGCGCGCCAAACGCTTCACCTTCTTGTTGAGCTTTTGGCTGTAGTCGCGCGGCCTTGGGCCGAATATGCGCGCTCCACCGTGGAAAAGCGGGCTGTTGATGTCGCCTTTACGCGATCCGCCCGTGCCTTTTTGGCGATGCAACTTGCGGGTGGAGCCGGTCATTTCACTGCGCTCCTTTGCTTTGTGCGTGCCTTGGCGCTGGTTGGCCAGGTACTGCTTCACGGCCAGATATACCACATGCTCGTTCGGCTCAATACCGAAAATGCTGTCCGGTAGTTCTACCGATCTGCCCGTTTGCTGGCCTTCTATATTTAGAACTTCAATTTTCATGGCAGTTCATTTACTTTTTTTCAAGAATAACGATAGAACCGTTGTGACCCGGAATAGCGCCTTTCACCAGAATGAGGTTTTGTTCGGGGAATATCTTCACCACCTTGAGGTTGCGAATTTTAATCCTCGTTCCACCGTCGCGACCGGCCATGCGCATGCCTTTGAATACTTTAGCCGGATACGAAGCAGCGCCGATAGAACCCGGAGCGCGTCCCCGGTTGTGCTGGCCGTGGGTTTGGCCTCCGACACCGCTAAAGCCGTGCCGTTTCACCACACCCTGAAAGCCTTTACCTTTAGAAGTACCTACGGCGCTCACTTTGTCGCCTTCCTGGAATACTTCGTCCACCTTCACCAAATCGCCGAGCGTTTTGGCGCCGATATTGAAGCCCCGAAACTCAACTACTTTGCGTTTAGAGCCGGTACCTGCCTTTTTGAAGTGCCCCTGCATCGGCTTGGGCGTATTCTTATCTTTGGCATCACCGAAGCCCATCTGGATGGCGAAGTAGCCGTCAGAGTCTTCCGTTTTTACCTGCGTAACGATGCAGGGACCTGCCTCGATTACTGTGCAGGCTACGTTGCGGCCGGTGTTGTCGAAAACACTGGTCATTCCGACTTTCTTTCCGATAATTCCGTTCATCGGTTGGTTATTTAATTATGACTGAAACCCGAAGGCGCCGGGGCATCGGTAGCACAGCGCACAAATGCGCCTATGAGCAGGCAAAAGGGCAGCCGAAAAGCAGCCATTTTACACCTTGATACCGATTTGACGACGGCCTCGAAGGGCGCTTGTCAGCAAATTAATGTTTAATCAGATCACGTCAACTTCACTTGGATGTCCACACCGCTGGGCAATTCCAATTTCGATAATGCGTCCACTGTCTTTTGGGTGGGCGTGTAGATTTCGATAAGACGTTTGTGCGTACGCAACTGGAACTGCTCACGAGATTTTTTGTTGACGTGCGGAGAACGGAGCACTGTGAACACTTTCTTCTCGGTGGGCAGCGGAATCGGTCCGGTCACGACAGCACCGCTATTGCGGACCGTCTTCACGATCTTCTCCGTTGACTTATCAACCAGATTGTGGTCGTAAGAACGAAGTTTGATTCTGATCTTTTGATTCATACCTAAAAACCGTTTAAAAAGAAGCGCTTCGGGCACATGACCCGAAACGCATTGATTTTCTTATACTTTAGCTACACCTTTCGCTTTTTCAATCACTTCTTTGGCAACGCCTGCGGGCGCCTCGGCATAGTGCGAGAACTCCATGGTGGAGCTGGCGCGGCCGGAAGTGATGGTGCGAAGCTGGGTTACGTAGCCGAACATTTCAGAGAGCGGTACTTCCGCCTGAATAACAATGGCGCCGCCGATGCGAGGCTCTTGTCCTTTGGGTAAGCCGCGGCGACGGTTGAGGTCGCCGATAACGGGACCTACATATTCTTCGGGAGTAACAACTTCGAGTTTCATGATAGGCTCCATGAGCACCGGGCGAGCTTTGACCGCCGCTGCGCGGAAACCTTCTTTGGCGCAAAGCTCGAAAGCAATGGGCTTGGAGTCCACCGCGTGCATGGAGCCGTCAAAAACGCGCACTTTCATGCTATCTATGGAGTAGCCGGCAAGAATGCCGTTGCCCATCATCGCTTTGAACCCGTCTTGAATAGGCTTCGCGTAGTTCTTATCAATAGAGCCGCCCACGATCGCCCAAACGAATTGGAGCTTCGTTTTGCCGCTCTTGAAGTCTTCGGTTTCCAAGAAATCCGGGTCGGCAGGGCCGAGTTCGAATTCCATGTCGGCGAAGAGACCCGAACCACCGGTTTGCTTCTTGAGGCGTTCGCGGTGGGTAACGGCCGTCGTGAGGGATTCTTTGTAGTTTACCTGCGGAGCGCCCTGGTTGCATTCCACTTTGAATTCACGGCGGAGGCGGTCCACGATGATTTCGAGATGCAACTCGCCCATACCGCTGATGACGGTTTGGTTGGTGTCTTCGTCATAACGAACGCGGAAAGTGGGGTCTTCTTCGGCGAGTTTGGCCAGAGCCATACCGAGTTTGTCCAATTCTTTCTGCGACTTGGGTTCTACTGCCACCGCGATAACCGGTTCGGGGAAGACCATGCTCTCCAGAACGATGGGTTTGTCGAGGTCGCAAAGCGTATCACCGGTGCGAATGTCTTTGAATCCTACGGCAGCGGCGATATCGCCTGCTTCCACACGATCAATGGCATTTTGCTTATTGGCGTGCATTTGATAGAGCCGCGAGATGCGCTCTTTAGAGTCTGAACGAGAATTATAAACATAAGAACCTGCATCCAGTGCGCCGGAGTAAACCCGCATGAAAGCCAAACGGCCCACATAAGGATCGGTTGCAATTTTGAACGCAAGGGCTGCAAACGGTTCAGTGACAGATGGTTGACGCGTTTCTTCTTTTTCCGTTTTGGGATTGATACCGGTGATGGCATCCACATCCATCGGGGAGGGCAAGAAGGCGCAAACAGCATCCAGTACGGCTTGTACGCCTTTGTTTTTGAATGCCGTGCCGCACATCATGGGCACAAATTTCATATCAATTACCGCAGCGCGGATAGCAGCGCGCATTTCGTTGGCAGAGATGGAGTTCGGATCTTCAAAGAACTTCTCCATAAGCGCCTCGTCATACACGGCCACTTCTTCTACGAGCTTGGCGCGCCATTCATGAACGGTGTCCACCAAGTCTTCCGGAATCGGAATAACTTCATATGTCATACCGGCATCGCTTTCATTCCAGATGATGGCCTCGTTCGTAATAAGGTCCACCACACCGCGGAATTTTTCTTCGGAACCGATGGGTACCTGAAGCGGAATGGCGTTAGAGCCGAGTTTGGTGCGCACGTCGTTGACCACGCTAAAGAAGTCAGCGCCGTTGCGGTCCATTTTATTGACGAACCCGATACGGGGAACTTTGTAGTTGTCGGCAAGGCGCCAGTTGGTTTCCGACTGCGGTTCCACACCGGAAACAGCGCAGAAAAGAAACACCAGCCCGTCGAGAACGCGCAGGGAGCGGTTTACTTCTACGGTAAAGTCAACGTGGCCGGGCGTATCAATGATGTTGACAGTATATTCTTTTTCTTTCCAACGCCAGGCAGTTTTGGTAGCAGCAGAGGTAATGGTAATACCGCGCTCCTGCTCTTGCTCCATCCAGTCCATAGTAGCGGCGC
Organism: Saprospiraceae bacterium; assembly: GCA_019638385.1. Taxonomy (GTDB): domain Bacteria; phylum Bacteroidota; class Bacteroidia; order Chitinophagales; family Saprospiraceae; genus UBA2329. The sequence continues at coordinate 310,690 of JAHBTW010000005.1, forward strand.
CATCGTGTACTTCACCGATTTTGTGGGTAAGGCCGGTGTAGTACAATACACGCTCCGTGGTAGTGGTTTTACCAGCGTCAATGTGAGCGGCGATGCCGATGTTTCTTGTGAATTTAAGATCCTTGCTCATGGCTGTCAGAAGATGAATTTACTGTTTTAGTTATCGTTGCTTTACACTTTGAAGTGAGCAAATGCACGGTTGGCTTCGGCCATTTTGTGCATATCCTCTTTCCGTTTTACTGCGGCGCCTTCGCCTTTGCTCGCTGCAATCACTTCGGCGGCGAGGCGGTCGGCCATGCCTTTACCGCTGCGTTGGCGGGCAAACTTGATGAGCCACTTCATACCGATGGATACTTTGCGCTTGGCGCGGATTTCGGTAGGGATTTGGAAGGTGGCGCCGCCTATACGACGGCTGCGCACTTCCACCTGCGGCATTACGTTATTGAGCGCTTTCTTCCACAGGGCATGCACATCGTCCGTACCGGTGCGTTGTGCTACGAGGTCCATGGCATTATAAAAGAGTTCGAAGGCAGTACTTTTTTTGCCTTCCCACATCAAATTGTTGACGAACTGCGTGACCATCGGATCGGAATAGCGGGGATCCGGAGCAGTAATTCTTAATTTTGGTTTTCTTTTCCTCATGTCAGCGGTGCTTTGTAGTGCCGGCTAAATTATTTTTTAGGACGTTTGGTACCGTAGTGCGAACGGCTCTTCTTGCGGTTGTTTACCCCTTGCGTATCGAGGGCGCCGCGCACAATAGTGTAGCGCACACCGGGAAGGTCTTTCACCCTGCCGCCGGCCACGAGTACGATGGAGTGTTCCTGCAAGTTGTGGCCTTCTCCCGGGATGTAAGCAATCACTTCAATCTGGTTGGTGAGGCGCACTTTGGCCACTTTACGCAATGCAGAGTTCGGCTTCTTAGGCGTAGTGGTATATACTTTGGTGCAAACGCCGCGTTTCTGCGGACAGGAGTCCAAAGCGCGGGATTTGCTCTTATACACCACTTTTTCCCTGCCGTGACGCACTAATTGATTAATAGTAGGCATACGTCCTTGTTTCTATGCTGTTGAAATCGTTGATTCTCTTGATTTTGCTTCTTTGAAGAACATGCCTTTTCCAGAAGCGAGTGCAAAGGTACATACTTTCCTTTCATTTCACCAAGCACGAAAAAAATATTTTTTTCCACACCGCTGATTCCGGGTAGTATGCATCGCAAAGGGTTTGGCAAGGGGCTTGCCCGACAAAATAAAATCGCGCAGGCTACGCGCAAGCGCAAAGCAGGTAGTGCAATACACTGTAAATTGGTGGAAAGGAAAATTTTGTAGTCCGGCAATCTACCCGGTGAAGAACTTATACCGGGAATCATCTAATTCCCGGCCACCACCATCTTCCGCGTAGCCGTAAACGCACCGCTCGTCAGGGTATATAACAGTACGCCGGCAGGCAAATCGCGGCCATCCACCATTATATAATGCGTACCCCGGTCGAAGTGGCCCTTTCTTAGTTGCAATATCCTGCCCTGCAAATCTGTGACGGTCAGTACCGCTTCGCCGGCATCGGGCAGGTAAAAGCCTATTTCGGTTTGCCCCTGAAAAGGGTTGGGGCGGTTTTGATGTAATTGGAAGGGTTGCGTTACAACGAATCCATCGAATTGCAGGGCTATATTTTGTATCCGGTCTGCGCGGTCATAAGCCTCGGCCCGCGCCAGACGGCTGTTCATATACAGGGCTTCGCTCAACATCCCGGCTTCCTGGACGCGGAATATCATTTTGAACAACACTTCCTCTTCGTTCCACACAGCATCCGGCGTCGTTTGGTGCCAGCTCAGCGCGACCAATCCCTCCTCCGCGCGTCGCGTGCCGAAGTTTGCCTCGTTCATTATGCCGTATTCAATGTCTTCGAGCCGGAGTACATCGGTGTCAAAACCCAATGTCATTTGCATACCCTGGATGAGCGCGAGGTCTTTGGCGGTGAAAGCCGCTTCAACAAGCGCGCCGGGTTGTAATGCCTGTTCCCGCGTGTGAAGCAGGAAAGCCGGTGCTTCGTTGCGTTCTTCCACATCATCAAAAAAGGAATGCGCGCTGTTGTTCACATCGCCGATTTTCACGCAGATAAAATCCACATTATTATGCGACTGGCTTATGGCCGAATATTGAACAGTTTCCGGAAAGGTTTCCAGCCAGGGGTTTTGAGGGGCCGGGAAAACATAATCTGCCCGAATGAAGCGCGCACTTTCCACGTTGGGCAGTTCTTCCAGCATATACAAGAGCAACATGCGCAACTGGATGATGTCGGCCAGGGTAATTGTGCCGGAATTATTCGCATCGGCTGCGATGAGCTTGTAAGGGCTGTTCAAAAGGGCCAAGCCCAAAATATGGCGTTGAATCAAAATCAGATCGAGGGTCGTCACGCCTTCTGTATAGTGGCCTCCGGGTATCGGCGCCACGGTGTAATCGCCGTTCATGATGAGATACGGAAGCGTATATTGGCCGTTATCATTGGTAAGCGTCACCATGGGGAGAAGGTAGCCGATTGCCGCCACACTCACCGACTCTACGGGTAGATCATCTTCTGTATAAACCGCTCCGCTTACCTCTGCATAAATGCCCGACGAAGTGCAAATGCCCGAATGGTCTTGCACCAAAACATACGTCTCACAATAACCCCGGTTGCCGACCCCGTCCCAAGCATCAATATACACAATATGCCATGTGCCTAAAGGTCCATCCGCAGGATTGTAATCGGCACAGGTAAAAGTTACACCCGTGCGGTCTATGTGCGGCGTTTCCCCGACACGACGGAGGGAGTACCTTATAGGCGGCGTACAGTCGGTCACGTCGATCGCTATCATGTCGGTTGCCCAAATAGCCATCATTCCGTCGTCGGGTATGCCGTCGTTATCCAAATCCACCGGCACCAAGGTGATTGTCAATCCATTGATACAAATGGGCGTAGGCGCTAGGCAATCGCGCACTTCTATCACCACCTGCACGCTTTGCACATTGCCGCAACCGTCCTCCGCATGTATTTCAAACTTGTGCGTACCGATGGGCAAACCCTGCCCCACGCTGTTTATCTCATAGTTGGGGTAGGCGCCCGTCACGGTAAATACATTCACGGCGCCCGTTTGTGTGCCGTCGGGGTTGAGCCGAACTTCGTAATCGAATGGAAAAAAACCGTTGTTAAATTCATCCAAAAACACCTTGATCGTCACGTCATCGGGCGTACACAATTCCGATACGGAGAACGGCAACATCACCGCACCGCGGCACACAGGAGGATTGTTGTAGCTGCAAAAGGGATCGTAAGGCGCTACGGCAATAACGGGCTTCACGTTGTCATACACCTTTATATGCTGGGTGTATTGCCAGTAGCCGCGCGAGGCAATAGCCGGTTTAATGATAGAATTCACCCAATGGCCGGCAGGATTGCTCAGGCCGTCGCAGGCAGTTCCTTTGGTGAAAGCCGCTGGGATGTTGTTGCCTTGGTCGTTGTCGCGATCGAAATAGGTTACTCCATTGGGGCGCATCAACACCCACACTTCCTCATCGCCGGGCAGGCCGTCGCAATCTTCGTCGCGGCTCAGCACTACGGGCTGCGAGAAGCCGTCGTATTCGCACCAGTTGAGCACCCGGTAAGTGCGGAAAATCTTGTAACACTCGTCGCCCGAAGCCGCAAAGAAATTGTCCTGCACACTGACGGCCAGCAGGTCGCAATCGCCGATTTCCTCCACGAGAATGGTGTCGGGTACGGGCTGCGTGCAGTTGGCCTGCGCATCTTTGGGAAAGCGAATTTCGTAATTATGCACATTCGTTTGTGCAGAGAGCGGATGCAGGGAGAGGATGAACAAGCCGACAAGGGCCGAGAGGAGGTTGAGATGCTTCATGGGTCGAAATGTTATTAGTGGATGTGCAAAGTTAAGGGGTTTTCAGCAGTTCCAAAAGCAAAAGCGAGATGACATCTGCCACGCCTGTAGCATGGAAGGTGTCACCTCGCTTTTCCATAGGCA
>JAHBTW010000006.1 GCA_019638385.1 Saprospiraceae bacterium
ACAGTTGTCAGTAGGCGTGCTGTTGGACGTCCAGCGCAAAGAGGCAGTGTTCTGCCCGATGTTCAGCGTCGTCAAACCCGTAGGGTTCGGACACTGTGCATTTGCACTCTGGAATCCCGCCAGTCCAAGGACTAAGGTCAATAGACCCAGTACCCAAGACCGGTTCGTTGTAAAACTCGTTCTTTCCATAAGATCACAATTTGTTAAAGATTAGGAAATATGAATGTTATTAAAAGCCGAAATGAAAGTCAGTTGTGGGTGTCATCCGCCGAAGTATGCGAAGGCGGGTTTGTTGTGGGTTGTCAGTTGTGCAACTTTAACCTTAAAAAGTCCCCGTTCACCGCGCGCCGTCGTCATAGCGGCAGGTGACAACTGAGTATGTTTGTGTGTGTAGGTCGTCGAAATTTTTCTTGTACAAACGAGTAAAAAAGCCTTTCAAAAAAAAACGGATGCAACTTTTTGCATGGCCGGCGTCCCGCAAGGGACTACTTGCATTATAGTGTTACAGTGTTGTTTTGAGCATGAAATTTCCTGCGAAGAGGCAGAGAGAAGGAATGGCAAACGAAAGCTGAAGGGGAAGATGCCTAAAGAGGCAGATGGTTTTGTTCATGGGACGAATTTTCCTTGCAGCCGCAAAGATATGCCCCATTGCTCCATGAAAGCAAGTTTTGGAGCACATTTTTTTTTGCTTGTAGATAATTGCCTTCTCTTTTAATCTCACAAAGGTAGTTATTAACAGAGACAAAAATAGTTGATAGTACTTAGCGCGACAAAGATAGGGGCTGGAGGTGTTTATTATATACCCTTTTCACGGTATTTTTTTGAAAAATTTGCTTTTATTGCAGCAAACCGGCATCGTAACATTTTTTTATGAGCAATGCCACGTTACTGACCCCTATTTTCCGCATGATGTTTTTCCGATGCACGCTCACGGTTTGGCTGCTGATAAAGAGCTTCCCGGCGATTTGATTGTTGCTGTTCCCTTTTGCAATGAGCAACATTATTTCTTCTTCCCGCTTCGTGAGCGGAAGAGCGGTCGTGGGTTTTATTTGGGGATGAGCGCCTTCGGGCATGGCAAAGCGAGCGGCCGCAACGGAAAAAGCTGTTTGTTCCAAATCGAACGCGGTATTGGAAATAGCCTCCTGTAAAGAAGCCGGCCGGGACAGAATAGAAAATGCGGCGGTGATGCCCATTTGTTGGAGTTCTCTTGAGGTTGTATCCACGGCGCCGCACAACGCTATGACCGGGATGCCTGCCGCCCGCGCCAATTGACTAATGCCCGACAAAAGTTTGCCCTCCACCGTTTGGCGGTCTAAACGACCTTCACCGGTGATGACCAGGTCTGCTTGCTGCAGGGCTTCGGCAAAGCCGGATAAGTGCAGAACGGTCTCCGCACCGGGCAACAATCGGGCGCCGAGGAAGACGAGTGCGCCTGCGCCCAATCCGCCCGCTGCACCGGCGCCTGGCAGGTCGGCAACTTTTTGGCCCAGTTCTTCTTCCATCAAAACAGCCAAATGCCGGGCGCCTGCTTCCAATAGCAGCACGGCTTGTTCATCTGCGCCTTTTTGCGGCGCAAAAATATGTGCTGCGCCTTTGGGGCCGATGAGCGGATTGACCACATCGCAAAGCACCTCCACGGTCGCTTCTGCCGGATCGAATCGGAGCGCGGAGGCATCCATGTGAGCGATGCGGCTCAGGTTTTCGCCGGTGGGACTGACCGGTTGACCGCCTGCATCTACAAAAGTGTACCCAAGCGCCTCGGCCATGCCGGCGCCGCAATCATGCGTAGCGCTTCCGCCTATACATAATATAAGGTGTCGGGCGCCGCAGCGCAACGCATCGAGTATCAACTCGCCGGTACCGTAAGTGGTGGTAAAAAGAGGGTTGCGTTCGGACGGCGACAACCGTTGCAAGCCGGATGCCTGCGCCATTTCAATAAAAGCAGTGCGGCCGTCCTCGGATAAACCATACCGGGCGCTGATGTCGCGAAAGAGAGGGTCTTTTACCTGCGTCTCCACCATCCGGCCGCGGGCATGGCGGGTGAGTATTTCGGCAGTGCCTTCGCCGCCGTCTCCAAGCGGAAAAACGACTGTATGAGCATTGGGGAGGGCCGTGCGCACGCCGCGTTCTATCGCAAGGCAAGCCTCTTGAGCAGTCAGGGCGTCTTTGAAAGAATCGGTAGCGATGAGGATGTTCGGCATGTATCTCCGTCTAATATCCTTTAAATATCGGTTTGCGTTTTTCCAAAAAAGCCTGTACGCCTTCCTGGAAGTCTTCGGTTTGGCCGGCAGCAATTTGGAGGACTTCTTCCAATTGGAGTTGCGCGCTCAGGTCATTGCCAAGGGAGGCATTGAACGCGCGCTTGGTAAGCCCCAGGCCCTTAGTCGGCATTTGCGCCAGCATTTGAGCCATGCGCAACGCTTCGGTTTCCAGCGCTTCCTCCGGGAGGACTTTGTAAATCATGCCCATTGCCTGCGCCTCGGAAGCACTTACCCGATCGCCGAGCAGGGCCAGCGCCAAGGCTTTTTGAAAACCGATGAGGCGCGGCAGAAAAAAGGTGCCCCCGCTGTCGGGAATGAGGCCGATTTTGCTGAACGCCTGAATGAAGGATGCCGATGCCGCCGCAAGGGTGATATCGCAGGCCAGTGCGATGTTGGCGCCGGCGCCCGCCGCTACGCCGTTGACGGCACACACGACCGGTTTTTCCAAGGCCCGGATGCGGGAGATAATGGGGTTGTAATGTTCTTTGAGGATGTTGGCGAGTGAAGGGCCGGCGGGGTCCACTACCTCCTGAAGGTCTTGTCCGGCACAAAATGCCTTGCCGGCGCCCGTCAACAAAACGGCGCGTATGCTGTTGTCCGACGCGCATTCATCCAATCGCTCAATGAGCAGAAACGCCATAGCGCGGTTGAAACTGTTGTAAACTTGCGGGCGGTTGAGGGTGATGCGGGCAACGCCGTCCTCTGTTTGAAAAAGAATGGGAGCATCCATATAAGCACATCATTTGGTTGGTATCAAGTGTTAAAGATAGCTCGTTTTTTGAAAACAAACAGGTGGATCAGCAAATATACCGCCCCGGCAATCCAGAGCGCGACAGCAGGAAAATATTGGTTTGTATATATATATATGGTGTAAGCAGGTAAAAGCACAATAGCGCCAATCAGCACCTCCCGCAGCGGTACCCGGAGGTAGGAGGAAAATCTGATTTTCAATTCCGGTTTCATTAAATAAACAAAAAACGGGTACTGCACAGCGGCCGCCAATACGACCTGCGCTGCTGCCACGCCGGCCAGCCCCCAATGGCTTCCGATCAGGTATGCCGGTATGGAAACAACGGCCAGTACGATATTTGCGTAAGCCAATCGCTGAATCTTCCCCACGGCCAGCAACAGACCGTCTAATGGATGCAACAGCGCATTGATGCTCAAACTGATCACCAGTAATTGAAACGCCATCGCTTCTTCCGACCAGGCGGCGCCGGTCAATTGCTCCAAAACCGGCACGGCAAACACCGCCCCGAACCACGCGAAAGGCGCCAGCAGGGCGCTGAGCAGCCGCAGGTTGCCCACATACAAGGCTGTCAACTCGCTACGGTCGTGCCGAACGCGGGCCATCAACGGGAAAGCAAAGCGGTCAATCCACTCGCCGACCAGTGCGGTGGGTCGCGCCACGAGCCGTTTGAATACATCATACACACCGAGCAACTCCGTGCCCAGCAACTTGCCGATGAGCAGGGTGTCCCAGTTGGCATTGAGGTACATGGTGAGGCGCTCCCCGATTTGGGCTTGCGCAAACCGGACATGCGGGTGCAGCGCTTCCCGGTTCCAAACCAATGCCGGGCGAAACTGCTTCCAACCGGCAGCCATATACCACAGGTATTCCGCTGCGTACTTCGCCACGACCTGCCCCACCAAAGCCCAATACCCGAATCCAGAAACGGCTAAGTACAGCGCCGCGCCCGATCCGGCAAAAAAAGCAAACAACTCGGCGCCCGCTGTTTGGCGGTAGTGCAAGTCGCGCAGTTGAATGCTTTTGTAAATAGCGCCCGCAGCAGACAAGATCGGCAACAAGGCCAACACGCTCAGCACATCCGCCAGGCGATCCTCTTCAAAAAAAACGGCCAGCGGCCGGCTCAGCGCGAACAGCAGCAGAGCGCCCAAGCCCCCCAACACCATATTGATCCAAAACAAACCCGACAGCGCTTCCCGCGATCGCTCCTGCCGGAAAATGACAGCGCCGGGCAGGCCGTTTTGCAAAAACAACTGCACCAGCCCCAACGCGGCCACGCCCAGCGCAGGCGCGCCGAAATCGGCGGGCTGCAACAGCCGTGCCAACACGAGCAGCACCACGAGATTGCCCCCACCTACCGTTGCCGTGATGAATCCTGACCAGCGCACGCTGTGGGCTAAAGGGCGCTCTTTTTCTGCATCCAATGTTTTTACCTATTTTTAGCGGCTCAAATATCGAAAAATGCCCCGCCATCCGAAACGAACCGTTCTCATCATCGGCGCCGGCCCGGCAGGACTCACGGCGGCTTATGAGTTGTTGCGGCAAAACAGCGAGCTTCACGTCATTTTGGCGGAAGCCGACAAACAGGTGGGCGGCTTGTCGAAAACAGTGCTGTACAAAGGTAACCGGATGGACATCGGCGGGCATCGCTTTTTTTCCAAATCAGATAAGGTGATGGACTGGTGGCTGCATTTCCTGCCCTTAGAAAAAGAGGCCGGCAACGCTGTGCTGACGTATCATGGGCAACATACCGCATTGCCTGACGCCTCGCAGGTCCCGGACCCTGACAATGTAATGCTGCTGCGCCGCCGGCAATCGCGCATTTATTTCCTGAATCGTTTTTTTGATTATCCGCTCTCGCTGTCGTGGAGCGCGCTGCGCCAACTCGGCCTATGGCGCACCGTTCGCATCGGATTGAGCTATGCGTACCGCTCTGTGTTTCCCAAACGACCGGAAGAACACTTGGAGGCTTTTTTCATCAACCGATTTGGCGACGAGCTGTATCACACCTTTTTTAAAGCTTACACCGAAAAAGTGTGGGGTATTCCCTGTCGGGAGATTTCGGCCGCATGGGGCGCTCAACGCATCAAAAAGCTGTCTGTCCTGCGCGCATTACTGCACGCGATCCGACCGAAAAAAAATGATTCGTATCTCCAAAAAGATACCGATACCAGTCTCGTGGAGCAGTTTTTATACCCCAAATACGGCCCTGGACATTTATGGGAAACCGTGGCAACAGCGGTGACCGAACTCGGCGGCGAACTGCGCCTTGGAACAAGGGCCGTGGATTTGCGGCACAACGGCAAAAAGGTGGAAGCCGTGGTGTTGAAAGATATAAAAACCAGGCGGCTGGAACTTGTGCGCGTGGACTTTGTGCTTTCTACCATGCCGGTGAAACAACTCATAGAATATTTGGAACCGCCTGCCCCCAATGCCATCGCCGCCATTGCCGAAGCGCTGCCTTACCGGGCCTTCATCACGGTGGGCGTGCTGCTAACGCGGTTCGGCGGCGCCGGGGCGCCCATAGCCGACAACTGGCTCTACATACAGGACGGCGGCGTGCAGGTGGGCCGCATTCAGGTTTTTAATAACTGGAGTCCCGCTTTGGTGAAAGACCCCGAAACCTGGTGGATCGGTATGGAGTACTTTTGCGACGAAGGCGATGCGCTGTGGCAATTGGACGACGCCGCCATGACCCGGCTGGCGGTGGAAGAATTGGAGCGCCTGCAACTCGCGCACGCCGGCGACGTGCTCGACCACACCGTGGTGCGCGTGCCGAAAACGTATCCGGTTTATTCTGGCGCTTACAGTCGGTTTAGCGAATTGCGTACCTGGTTGGACGCATTTGAAAACCTCTTCCTCATCGGTCGCAACGGCATGCACAAGTACAACAATCAGGATCACTCCATGCTCACGGCCATGCAGGCAGCCGGGCATATCCTGAACGGGACGACCGATAAAAGCGATATTTGGGCCATCAACACGGAGGAAGATTACCATGAAGAAAAATAGCAAAATCTGGCTTCCATGGGCCGCGCTCATCGTCGGGTTGGCCTTGTACAACATCGCATTTCCGTTGCCGGCCAGCAACGACTTCCCCGGCATGGCGCTGCATTCCATGTTGGTGAAGCAGGAAGGGTGGAAATATTTGGTCAACAACAACACGGGCTTTGCGCATCTCGGCCTGCTGAGCCTCCTCACCGAAGTGTGCGGCAACATGCTGATTGCGCAGCGCATAGCGACCGGCGTGTTTTGCATCCTCGGGTTTTGGTTGATCCTCAAAATCAGTTTCGAGACATTGAATCTGCCGCTCGACCGGGTGACCGTCATTGGCTTGCTGCTGCTCGCATCGAGCTATTTTTTTATGGAATTGGCGCTCATGCCGCATTTAGACATCATTCCCATTTGCATGGTATTGTACGGTATATGGCGGCTGCTCAAAGGGATTTCAGCGGGTGGCGCTTTGGCGGCGGGCATTATGGCAGGAGCGGCCTATTGGTTTCGATTTCATTTTATCGGATACGCTTTTTTCTTTCCGGTGCTCGTGTGGGCACTGTCTGAAAACCGGCGTTGGACAAAAAGCCTGCTCGCACTCGGCGGCATGGCAGCGGCGTATTGGGTACCGCATGCGCTCACGTATGCCGCTTTCGGCGTCTTCAGTATTACCAATCAAAAGGCCGTATTGTACGAATTGATCAATCGGGATCGCATTGACTGGAGCTGCGATGTTCAGCAAAGGCTATTGCAACTGCCGTATTCCGAAATTTTGAAAGATTTTCAGCTCGCCGATACGCTGCGTCGATTCTTTGCTGATTTGGGGTATCTGCCGGAAATCTCCATGCCCCTGCTCATCCTGCTCACTTTTTTCTTTTTGAATATAAAAAAACAGCCGGGCAAAGGCTGGAGCGTCGGGAATGCCACCGACAAAAAAGTCCTCCTGACCGGAGCGTATTGCGCGGCGAGCATTTTGCCCTTCCTGTACCTGCGGGGCGACCCGCCGCGATTGATGGCGGCTCTGGTGTTGCCCGTATTTCCCCTTGTTTTGTATGCCGTTCGGCAACAACTTCGCATCTATGCCGCCATGATTTTGCTGTTGGCCTTTGCATTTTGCTGGCGGTTCGCAACCAATTTTTCCATTCACCGGAACAACACGCTGCGGTTGGCAGCCATCCGGCAATTGGCAGAAGCCACCCTGCCGAAAGAGGCGTTAAGAGCAGAGCAAAGCACCATAGCCGCTACCGGAGAGTTCTACCTCCCCTACCGCAAGTATGCCATTGCCTATCCGGCCATTACCTGCTGCTGGCCCTGCCGGTACGAGCCGTTTTTTCAGCATTTCCAACGGTTGGAAATTCCCATACCGGAATCCAACCCCATCAAAAACCGCCTGGAGTATGTTATCTTTACCCATCCGCAGGAACCCGGCGCCGGCTTTCCCATTCAAGATATGGACGCGTGGCTGCGGCAAGCCGAAAAAATAGCAGAAAACGAATATGCCTCCATTTATCGCATCATCCGGTAAAATTGCAATGTGAGCACCGAATCGCAACAGCACTACCGTGAGCATAGTGCAGCGCTCAACCTGCCGCTCTATTTTCAGCCTTTGTGGCTGGATGCGGTGGCCGGTGAAACCGGCTGGGATGTTGCGCTCGCGTTCGATCCGGAGGGACACATCAGCGGGGTGTGGGTGTATTGTCTTACCAAGCGATGGGGTTTGCCGGTCATTTCCATGCCGCCGCTCACTGCTTATTCCGGCCCCCGGCTGTACTATCCGCCGCACGCCGAGACACCCCGAAACCGCTATGCCTTTGAAGCGAAGGTGATGAACGAACTGATGGAACAACTGCCGCCCGCGGCTTTTTTTTATCAGGAATGGCACCCCGACCTCACGAACTGGCTGCCGGCGTATTGGCGCGGGTTCAAACAAACGACCCACTACACCTACCAACTCGATGACCTGAGCGACCCGGACGCTTTGTTTACAGGCTTTCGCCAAAATGTGCGCACCGATATTCGCAAAGCGGAAAAGGAACTGCGCGTATTGGAATCCGGCAATATGGAAGATTTGTTCCGGCTCTACGACCTGTCTTTCCGGCGGCAGGGCAAGACGCCTTCCGTATCGCTTCCGGTATTGCAGCAGGTAGAAAAAGCCATGCGCCTGCAAGGACAAGGCCTTATCTTACTGGCAGAAGACGAGGCCGGTCGGCTGCATGCGGGTTTGTATTTGGTGTGGGATGCGCACACGGGTTATGCGCTGCTCAGCGGCGCCGATCCAAATTTGCGCAGCAGCGGGGCCATGTATTTGTTGATGTGGTATGCCTTGCAATGGTGCGGACGCCGGGGCTTGCGCTACGATTTTGAAGGCAGTATGCTGGCGCCGGTGGAACGGGTATTGCGGGGCTTCGGCGGGCAACTGACTCCACATCATAAAATATTCCGGGCGCACAATCGCCCGCTACAGGCGGCTGCGACCTTGCTGGGGAAGAGCGGGTTTTGAAAAATGTTAAATACCCATGCAAAACCACATTCTACAAGATACCCTCCACTGGCTGCAACGCAGCATTGCCGTGCATGGCGGGCGCGGCTCGGCAGGATATTACCACCTGTGGCGGGGCTGGTCGGTAGCCTACCCCGAAACCACGGGCTACCTCATCGAAACGCTTTGGGACTATTACCACGCCACCGGCGATGCGACGCTACGCCGCGACGCGCTCTCCTGTACCGATTGGCTGGCCGATATTCAGCGCTCCGACGGCGCCTGGCCCGGCGGTCTGGGCGGCGTGCTTCCGCCCATCGTATTCGATACCGGCATGATTTTGTTCGGGATGGCGCGCAGCTTTGCCGAAACGGGCGAAGAGCGGTATTTGGAATCGGCGCGGCGCGGCCTGCAATGGCTGCTCAATCTGCTCGATCCCGACGACATCTGGCGGCAAGCCTCCTATGTGCCGGGTTACACCCCGCGCTATTACACCTGTGTGGTGTGGGCGGTACTCTACGCCAACCGGCATGTACGCCTGCCCGGCGTGGAGGAACGGATGCGCGCCTGCCTTGTAGGGATGGTATCCCTTCAAGGGATACCATCCCTATCTTCCCTGCGGGCAGGCGAACCGGCCCTCACACACACCATCGCGTACGAATGGCGGGGTATGCTGGAGTCAGCGCTGCTACTTGGCGATGACATCGGAGTGGAACAGGCGAGCGCATTCGGCCATTGGGCGGTAGCGCAGCGCGCTGCCAACAAACGCTTGGCCGGCACTTATGACGAGGCCGGAAAGGGCGACTACTCCTTCACTTGCGTGACCGGCAATGCGCAATTGAGCGTGCTCCTCCAGCGCCTCCATCAGGTGACGGGAGAACCTGCCTTTCGGCAAACGGCCCGGCTCTTATATGAAGATGCGGAGGCTGCCGTGTGGCGACGGGGCCTGCCGGGGATGCGCGGCGGCGTGCCGGGGTCTCAACCGATTTGGGGCAAATATCAGTCGTTCCGGTTCCCGAACTGGGCGGCGAAATTTTTTTTGGATGCGGGAGGGGCTTAAATTTACATGTTACACCTATTGAATAATGACGTATTTTTGCATAAAAAAGAATTACCATGCAATTCCAACATATTATCAGTGATCCGAAAATATTAGGTGGAAAACCGATTCTTAAAGGTACAAGGATCAGCGTAGAATTCATTATTGAATTGGTCGCCTCCGGCGGCTCGGTAAAAGATATAGTTAATAAATACCCCCACCTCAAAGAAGAGGCTGTTCGCGAAGCTATTCTATTTGCAGGATAATATCCATGCCCAATTCCCCACAGCGCTTCTTTACGCCCGCCAATCTCTCTATGGCATTGGCGGCGCTGCTCCTTCTCCTCATCAACGGTTTGATACCCTACCCTGCCGAGCCTACCGATTTTTCCCGGTTGGGCATGAACTGTCTGCTCATAGAGCAACAGGGCTGGAAATACGCCGTGAATGACAATTGGGGTTTTGCGCTGCCTGCGTTGAGCTATGCCCTCACCGGTATCACAGGCGATCTGTTGTGGGCGCAGCGGTTCGTGAGCGGCGGGTTTGCGCTGTTGGCTTATTGGTTGATTTTGCAAATTTTCATCCGACGGCTCGGCGGCACGTTTCATTGGCCGGCGTTTGCGGGCGCCTTGCTGCTGCTGTTCAATTTTACTTTTTTCATCGTTGTCATTTCCTGTCATTGGGACATTATCCCCATCACGGCGGTGCTGTTCGGTATTTGGAAATTGCAAAAACTGAACCCGCGAAACGCTTTTTGGATCGGCCTGGCGGTGGCCGTCGGATATTGGTTCCGGTTTCACTTTTTGGGCTTTGCGCTCCTGTATCCGATGCTGGCGTATGTGCTGCGCGAGGACCGTTCATGGAAAGTGCCTGCACTCGTTGCGTTGGGCTGCGCGGCCGGCATCGCGCTGCCGCACGGACTTTCGATATGGGCATTCGGGCAGTTCAGTTTGTCCAATCAGGCGGCGGTGATTTCGGAGATGTTTACCAAAGTCAATTACGACTGCGACTATGAGCGTAGCATAAAAGAAATGCCCGTCGGCAAGCTGCTTCAAACAGGCGACTGGACGGAAGTGCTGAGAACGTTTTACAAAGACCTTACTTTCTATTTGGAAATAAGTCTCTTTCTCATTGCCTTCATTTCCTTCTTGTTTGCCTCATTGGTAAAAAAAACTCGCCTGCAATGGCGCTTTCGGAGCAGCACGGCCAAGCAGATTGTATGGATTGCCGTGTATGTGAGTGTCTGCACTCTGCCTTTCATCTTGTTGCGCAATATGACGGGGCGACTGTTGGCCGCTTTTTTGCTGCCTGTTTTCCCGTTGTTTTTGTGGCTTATGTGCCGCTATGGTCGCCTCATGGCGGGTATTACCCTCGCGCTGATCCTCATCCTGCCGCTGCGCCTCAGCAGTCACTACTCTTATTACCGCAACTATGCGCGGCAACATCGGCAGGACTTTGATATGGTGTCAAAACACATTTCCAAAACGGTTTTCAGAGATACGCCCGAGCGCGTATTGATAACGGAGTATGAGTTCTTTCTCAATCCGCTGCACCGCTATTGGTTGGCGGCGCCGGCATTGACCATCGGTATTAGTTGCCGCTACGAGCCTTTTCATGTGTTTTTTGATCGGATTAAATTAGAAGACCTGGCCAACCCGGAACGCATGAGCTGCTATGATTACCTCATCACGCCATCGCCGTTATGGAAGGAAAGCTACTGGTCCTTCGATACCATACAGCAATATGTCTTTTGTCCTTTGACCGCCCGCAATGAGCACATTGCGATCTTTCGGTGTGACTGAGAGTGTGGAGAAAAATACCGCCAACCATCAATTATTACACAAACCCCATCTTTTATTGCCAAAATTGCAACATCATTTGGTTTTTTTAAATACCTGTTCAAAAAAACGGCAAAAAATTTGTATCCCCGAATAATGCACATGACTTTTGCCGCCATTCAAAAACGCACAGCGATTATGCTCGGGTCTTTCTTCTCCATCGGTATTTTTATTGTAGTCGTCATTCGGCGCCTGACGGGGGGATGGACTTAAACCGGTAATGATTGCCGACCGACAAGAGCCGTTCTCCCGCGAGAGCGGCTCTTGTCGTATTAACCTTGTTGAAAACGCGAAAAAATGGAAAAATGGAACCGGCATAGCCGCACCCTCACCGAAGATGAAAGCCTGCCCGGCGCTCAGGCCATGCTGCACGGCATCGGGCTGACGGAGGACGACTTTCGCAAAGCGCAGGTGGGCATTGTGAGTACCGGGTGGGAAGGCAACCCCTGCAACATGCACCTCAACGGCATCGCCGCACAACTCAAACAGGAAGTGCAGGCGCAGGGCCTGATCGGTCTCGTCTTTCACACCATCGGCGTGAGCGACGGCATCTCTATGGGCACCGACGGCATGCGCTACTCCCTGCCCTCCCGCGAAATCATAGCCGACTCCATCGAAACGGTGGCCGGCGCACAGTGGTACGACGCCGTGGCGGCCGTGGTCGGCTGCGACAAAAACATGCCCGGCGCTATGATGGCCTTAGCCCGGCTCAACCGGCCCGGACTACTCGTGTATGGCGGCACCATACGCCCCGGGTTTTACGGCGAACGCAAATTGGACATTGTATCGGCCTTTGAAGCCTACGGGCAGAAGTCGGCCGGCGCTATTTCCGAAGAGGAATACCGGGAGGTCATTCGCCGCTCCATACCCGGCCCCGGCGCCTGCGGCGGCATGTACACTGCCAACACCATGGCCTCTGCCATAGAAGCGCTGGGCATGAGCCTGCCCATGAATTCCTCGCTGCCCGCCGCTTCCGATGAAAAAGCCTCCGAACCGGCGCGGGTAGCCGCCGCGCTGCGCCGTCTGCTCGAACTCAACTTGCGCCCCCGCGACATCATGACCGCCCCGGCTTTTGAAAATGCCATCACCGTATTGACCGTGCTCGGAGGCTCCACCAATGCCGTGCTGCACCTCATCGCTATGGCCAAAGCGGCCGGCGTGCCCCTCACCATTGACGACTTCCAGCACATCAGCGACAAAACGCCCTTCCTGGCCGATCTCAAACCCAGCGGGCGTTATGTGATGGAAGACCTCTACTTGGTGGGCGGTGTGCCCGCTGTGATGCGCATGTTGCTGGACAACGGCTACCTGCACGGCGACTGCCGCACCGTGACCGGCAAAACCATTGCCGAAAATCTCGCCGATGCGCCCACGCTCTCTCCCGGCCAGGATGTGGTGCGCCCGCTCGACCGCCCCATAAAAGCCTCCGGGCACATACAAATCCTCTACGGCAATCTCGCGGAAGAAGGGGCAGTGGCCAAAATAACCGGCAAAGAGGGCGAAGTATTCAGCGGCCCGGCCCGCGTATTTGATGGCGAATCGGCTGCCAATGAGGCCATTGCGGCCGGCGGCATACAGCCCGGCGATGTAGTTGTGATTCGCTATTGCGGCCCCAGAGGCGGCCCCGGCATGCCCGAAATGCTCAAGCCCACTTCCGCCATCATCGGCGCCGGGCTGGGCGACAGCGTGGCGCTCATCACCGATGGGCGATTTTCCGGCGGCACCCACGGGTTTGTGGTAGGGCACATCACCCCCGAAGCGCAAAGCGGCGGCCTCATCGCCTTGCTTCAGGATGGAGACCCTATTCGCATTGACAGCATCCAAAACCGAATAGAAGCGCTCCTGCCGCCCGAAACCATACAACAGCGCCGCGCCGTATGGCAACCGCGCCCCTTACCAGTGTCTTCCGGCTATCTTGCCAAATATGCAAAAACGGTGTCATCGGCCACGGAAGGCTGCGTCACCGATTAGTCAATCATTTGTATAAAAATGAATTGCCATGCTAAAGACGAAAAGCATTCATCAAAATGGGGAAAAGGGTAAAACCCATTCAACCCACGCCACCGATTCCGTCAACTCCGGCAAAACCGTAAGCGGCGCCGAGGCGGTGCTGCTGTGCCTGTTGGAAGAAGGCATTGACACCATTTTCGGCTATCCAGGCGGGGCCATTATGCCGGTATATGACGCTTTGCACTATTACGAAGACCGCATCCGGCACATCCTGCCCCGGCACGAGCAGGGCGCCATCCATGCGGCGGAAGGGTATGCGCGGGTAACCCGCAAAACGGGCGTGTGTATGGCTACCTCCGGTCCGGGCGCTACCAATCTGGTAACCGGCCTGTCGGATGCCATGCTCGATTCCACGCCTTTGGTGTGCATCACCGGGCAGGTGGCGGCTCATCTGTTGGGGTCCGATGCGTTTCAGGAAACTGATATCATCGGCTGCACCACGCCCATTACCAAATGGAACTGCCAGGTCACTACAGCCGATGAAATACCGGAGGCGTTTGCAAAAGCATTTTACATTGCCAATTCCGGCCGGCCCGGCCCGGTGCTGATTGACATTACCAAAAATGCGCAAATAGAGTTGATGCGCTTTCAGTACCGGCGCAACCCCTACATCCGCAGCTACCACCCCACGCCCAAGCCCGGCGCGGACGCGATACAAGCCGCTGCCGACCTCATAAACGGCGCTGAACGGCCTATGATTCTGGCCGGGCACGGCATCCAAATTGCACATGCACAGGAGGTGTTTCGGGCTTTTGTGGAAAAAACAGGCATCCCGTTGGCTTGTACCATTCACGGCCTGTCGTCCATCCCTTCCGACCACCCGCTGCACACCGGAATGCTGGGTATGCACGGCAACTACGGCCCCAACATCAAACAGAATGAATGCGACGTACTCATTGCCATCGGTATGCGCTTCGACGACCGGGTGACCGGCAACCTGGCCCGCTATGCCCGGCAGGCTCAGATTATACACATAGAAATAGACCCGGCAGAAATTAACAAAAATGTGAAAGCGCACATACCGCTGCCCGGCGACGCCAAAGCTACGCTGGAGGCGCTGCTGCCGTTGGTGCGTGAAAAATCGTACCCCGTATGGCTACAGGGGTTCCGGGATTGCGACCGCATTGAAGAGGAAAAGGTCATTCGAAAAGATATGTCCGTACCCGCAGACGGCAGTCTGAAAATGGGTCGGGTAGTGAGAGAGGTATCGCGGCAAACGCAAGGCAAAGCCATTGTGGCCACCGATGTGGGGCAACACCAGATGATTGCCGCGCGCTATTACGAATACTTGGATACCAACCAGTGGGTGTCGTCCGGCGGAGCAGGCACGATGGGCTTCGGGCTGCCGGCCGCATTCGGCGCCAAAATAGCCCGGCCCGACAAAGAAGTGGTAGCCTTCATCGGCGACGGCGGTTTTCAGATGACCATTCAGGAATTGGGCATGTGCTCGCAGTGGGATGCCGCCGTGAAAATCGTCTTGTTAGACAATGAATTTCTCGGCATGGTACGGCAGTGGCAGCAGTTGTTTTTTGATCGGCGCTACTCTTCTGTGGCCTTAAAAAACCCTGATTTTGTAAAAATCGCAGAGGGCTTCGGCGTGGCCGGTCGCAAAATTGACAAACCGGAAGAACTCGAAGAAGCCGTGGCAGAAATGCTCCGCCACCCCGGCCCGTATCTGCTGCATGTGCGCGTAGAAAAAGAAGAAAACGTTTTCCCAATGGTGCCGAGCGGCAAAGGCGTGGATGAGATTGTGCTGGAGTGAGGAAGGAGGGGCAAATGAGCAAGGGGCAAAAGGCGATGCACCGAGCGTAGTCGAGGTGCAAATGAGCGAAGCGGAGCCGATAAATTGCGAACCACTCCAAGGGCGTGGGAAGCCGATAAACTGCCGTAGGCAGCTTACTACCGAAGGTAGATAAACTGCGAAGCAGATAAACATACGCTTACAACTGAGATCAACATGGAAAAAGAATACACCATCACCGTTTTTTCGGAAAACCAGACCGGGTTGCTGCAACGCATCGTGTCGGTCTTTACCCGCAGGCACATCAACATTGAGAGCCTGACGGTATCCAAATCCTCACTGCCGGGCATACACCGCTTTACCATTGTGGTGTTGGTCACGGAGGAAATGGTACTCAAATTGGTCGCGCAATTGGACAAACAAGTGGAAGTGCTCAAGGCATTTCATTATGAGCGGGAAGGCATTGTTTATCAGGAAATTGCACTGTACAAAGTACCTACTTCGGCCTTTAGCAACGGGGATCATGTAGAGCGGCTCATCCGGGCGCACAGCGCGCGCATCCTCGTCATTGAGCCGGACTATGTGGTGATTGAAAAAACCGGGCACGCCCACGAGACCGAGCTACTGCTCCGGGAATTGGAAAAAATCGGCATTTACGAGTTTGTTCGATCGGGCCGCGTGGCCATTGTGAAAGCGATGGAACGGCTCAACACCTACCTCAAAGACATGGAAATACAACTCGATCACAATTAACCACCATAAACAAGACAGAGTCATGGCAAAATTGAATTTCGGCGGCACGGAAGAGAACGTCGTCACCCGCGAAGAATTTCCGCTTGAAAAAGCACAAGACGTATTAAAAGATGAGGTCATCGGCATCATCGGCTACGGTGTGCAAGGCCCCGGGCAGGCGCTGAACCTGCGCGACAACGGCTTCAACGTCATCATCGGGCAGCGCAAAGGCTCCTCCACCTGGGACAAAGCCGTGAAGGACGGCTGGGCGCCCGGCGAAACACTCTTTGAAATAGAAGAAGCCGCACAGCGGGCTACCATTATTCAGTACCTGCTGTCGGATGCGGCGCAAATAGCCGTATGGCCTGCGCTCAAGCCGCACCTTACGGCCGGCAAAGCGCTCTATTTTTCGCACGGCTTTGCCGTCACCTACAGCGAGCGCACGGGCATTGTGCCGCCCTCCGACGTGGATGTCATTCTCGTGGCGCCCAAAGGCTCCGGCACCAGTTTGCGCCGTTTGTTTTTGGCCGGCAGAGGGTTGAACTCCAGCTACGCCGTGGCGCAAAACGCATCCGGTCGCGCTTTCGAGCGGGTCATTGCACTGGGCATCGGCATCGGCTCCGGGTATTTGTTTGAAACCACCTTCCGCAACGAAGTTTTCAGCGACCTCACCGGCGAGCGCGGCACCCTCATGGGCGCTATTCAGGGTGTTTTTGCTGCGCAATACGACTGTCTGCGCCGCCACGGGCACAGTCCCTCCGAGGCATTCAACGAAACAGTGGAAGAACTCACCCAAAGCCTCATGCCTTTAGTGGCCGAAAATGGAATGGACTGGATGTACGCCAACTGTTCCACCACCGCTCAGCGCGGCGCCCTGGACTGGTGGGGCCGCTTCCGCGACGCCGTAGCGCCTGTGTTTGAAGACCTATACAAGAGCGTAGCCGCCGGCGAAGAAGCCCAACGCTCCATTGACTCCAACAGCAAAAGCGACTACCGCAAACACTTAGAAGAGGAACTGAGCGCATTGCGCGAAAGCGAAATGTGGCAGGCCGGACGCACCGTACGGGGGCTGCGACCGGAAGCAGAAAAGTGATCTTAGGAATGGGTTCGAAGTAACCTGCCAATTTCAGCGGCATCTGAACCACCTGCACTTCGCGGAAAATCCTCGCCGCAGCACCACTGCGACTACGGTTTTCCACTCGTCCAGATGGCTCATCTGCTCCCTGAAATTTGACACTTTATTTCGCCCCCACTCCTTACTTTTTTTAAAAAAATTTTGACATAGAAAAAACCGGTATATCTTTACGCCGGCGATGCAAATCGCGCACAAAGACAACCGGTCTGTTTTCACCTCCCCCCATGAGCAGTTTTCAGGATGTGCATTTCTAATGCATTGCATGGAGTTTTGAGCATACACCACTACGACCAAATGGCGGCCACTCGCCACATCGTCGCAATTCATACACACTCAATACATTCGGCTTAGACGAATGAAAACACTTGACACATTAAACAAGCAGCGTCCGGCGTACTCCGGGCGCTGCTTTTGTTTTGGGAAAGTAGTTATCTTGCACCCGCTTTAACGGATATTTTACAAACAGTAAAGACGCAATCCGTTGGATGCGCGTTAAATGGCCTGTGAACGCGATGCCGCGTTCTGTTTTTATTCAAACTTCAAAATTTCACCCTCATGCGCAATACCATTTTATTTTCCGTTTTGCTCCTCACGGGCGCCTTGTCATTGCAAAGCTGCGGCTCGGGCAAAGGCGGCGGCATCAACCTGTTCAGCGCCGAGCAGGACATGGACCTGGGCCGGCAGGTGAATGAGCAAATCCTCAGCGATCCTAAGCAGTTTCCGGTGTTGCCGGAACGCGGCAATGAAGAACTGTATCGCTATGTGCGCAACATTACAACGAAGTTGCTCCAAACCGGCAAAGTGAGCTACAGCGATAAGTTTTTGTGGGAAGTGCGTCTTATTGACGACAGCAAAACGCTCAACGCCTTTTGTACGCCGGGGGGGTATATCTACGTCTATACCGGCCTCATTAAGTTTTTGGATTCCGAAGACCAACTCGCCGGCGTTATGGGGCACGAGATTGCCCACGCCGCGTTGCGCCACTCCACCCGCCAAATGACGCAGGTATATGGAATCGCCGCGCTTGCCTCCATCGTCACCGGCAAAGCGCAACCCGGCCTCATCGAACAGATTGTGCAGGGATTGTTATCGCTCAAATTCAGTCGCAACCACGAAACCGAGTCGGATGAACATTCTGTCATTTACCTCTGTGCCACCGACTATTACGCCGCCGGAGCTGCGGGTTTTTTCAAAAAAATGGATGGCCAAGGCTCCCCGCCGGAATTTCTCAGCACTCACCCCGACCCGGGCAATCGCATTGCCAATATCGAAGCCAAAGCAAAGGAATTGGGCTGCACCGGTACCCGAATGAATACGGCTGAATATACGCGCATCAAGAATCTGATCAGGAATTAAGGTCACTTGAGTGACCGAGCAGATCCTTCATTTATTTCTTTTGCAAAGCCTTCCGAATAGCCGCATCTAAGCGCTGATCTATATCCTCTGCAAAGCCCACGATATACTCGGCGATATTGCCTTGCCGGTCTATGACGATATTGGTGGGGTAAGCATTCACTCTATGCCGGGAAGCAGCGGTGGAGCCGCTGGGAATGATGTTATATATAAACGGCGTATTTTCTAAAAACCGCGCCAGGCGGTACTCATCATCTAAAGCAATTCCGATAAACACCACATCTTCGCGGACAGCATGACGGGCGGCCAGCACATTGAGTACAGGGATTTCCTGGCGGCAGGGCGGGCAGGTAGTGAACCAGAAATTGAGCGCTACCACCTTGCCTTGAAGATACTCGGCATCAATGTTTTTGCCGGAAAGCGTGCGCCCTGTAATGGCCGGTGCAGGTTTGCCGATAAAGAATTTGCTCCGGGCGTTGTACCTGTCTTCCTTAGGCGGTTTGTAGGGCGTGATCCTGCGGGTGGACAGGTCGAACATGGCGGGAGGAAAATTGCCGGGTTTGAAGCGCACGGCCTGATAAGTGACCTCCAGACCGTTAACCGTTTTGGAGTAGTACATGGCAAAGCCCCGGATCGCAGCTATCTGGCAGAAGTCCACCCCGAAGACGTCGGTGTAGTAGATGTCTATGCTGTCGCCGTCCACAATGGCGATGGCGCGTTTGCAGGGCAGGTCTGCGATGGTAACGGGCGGGTCGTCCGTGTAGATGATATCGGTAGCGCCGGTGAACGGTTGCTGTATGGCCTCGTCTTTGCCCCGGCATTGGTACCAGAAGGCATCGCCGGCGGGATGCAGGTCGTAATCGGCAGCCCGCCCGCCCATGTACTCGCCGCGCACGATCACATCCTTCTCATGAATGCCGATGAAGATGCGCTGCGGCAGGAATTGAAGCATGACCTCGGGCACGTCCTCGTCCACCAGCAAGGCATACTCTACCTCTATCCCGGCAAAAAGGGGGAGGCAAAAAAGGGAAAGGATAATGGGAAGAAGTTTGCGCATAAGATGTAGTTTTTTGTGGTGGTGAAAATAAGCAATCTCATCCATTTAGTGAAAATGCCGCCAATCATTTTAATCCTTCCGCACGCATCGCTTTAGAAACAATGTCGTCATTTACAAAATCATCTCCGGGTTGGAAAGGGATGTAGCAGATTCCGGTGATTTGGGCTTCTTGTAAGGCTTCCACTACGTGGTCTTGCGCCATCCAAAGAAAGGGTGGGCCGGCAAGGACGAAGAAATCCCATGGAATACTATCGTTAATGTACAAGGCACGAGGCCCTACGCCCCCTTGGTCTATTACTTCTCGTAAGCTCCCCACCTTGACCTTCAAGTCCTCATAGGCAGGTTCCCACTTTTCATTAAACCCTGCCGGCTTACAAAAGATGGAACGTTCATAATCTGTAGCAGTGAAATCTGCGTGTTGCACATAGACATAATATGGAAGCTCCTCGCCCTTTTTACCGATGAGTACGGCGGGCAGTGCGCGGGAGATTGGTACGGTTTTGAATTGCATTAAAATGTCAAGCAACTTTTGGCCAATAAGAGGTCGTACAGGAGACGTATTAACACTCTGCACTAAATCCGTTAGCTTAGCATGGTGGTGTAGTTTGAATCCTGGAACTTTAAAATGCTCAGGAACTAGTTCATACAGATATTTAGCCGCATCAAAACGAGCGCTGCATTCAGATTGATTATCCGCATTGCCGATTACATTTCGGTTGGTTGTTTGGGTAAGTATATACCACTTCATAGAGGTAAGGTTTAATGAAAGCTGCCCCTACGGAAAGCCGTCAGAATTAGCCTGTTCAATACGCAGCGCCTTTCTGACAATGCCCTCATACACAAAATCATCCCCTTGCTGGAAGGGAATAAAGCAAAATCCCGTTACTTCCGCTTCTTGTAAGGCCTGCACTACATAGTCTCGCGCCATCCAAAGAAAAGGAGGGCCTGCGAGGACGAAAAAGTCCCATTCGATATTGTTCTTTATGAACAGGGCACGCGCACCGCAACCGCCTTTATCCAGCACATCTCTCAGGTTGCTTGCTTTTATAGTCAAATCTTCATAAGCAGGCTGATAGTTTTCATCAAGACCGGCCGGTTTGGAAAATATAGAACGATCGTAGTCTGTGATATTAAAATCGGCATGCTGTACATATATATAGTAGGGGTACTCCTCTCCTTTTTTGCCAATGAGCGTAGTAGGAAAAAAGCGAGATGTGGGCACGGTTTTGAACCGACTTAGGCAATCGAGTAGCTTTTTACTGATGAGCGGATGAAGATAACCTGTAATCAAACTTTGTACCAAATCAGTCAGCTTGGCGTGATGGTGCAATTGGAAACTCGGTACAGTTAAAGATTGTGGTGGTGGTTCATAAAAGTATTTCGCCGTATCAAGCAGAAAATTAAAATTCGATTGATTAGTAGCTTTCCCTCTTACATTCAGATCGGTTGTTCCTGTTAAAATATACCATTGCATAATCAGACATTTTTTGTTGGCTGCCTCAAATTTAACACTTTGAGGCAGTCTAATAAAAGAATTGTTTTTTGCGGCGACTAAGGTCAAGGGACAAAGGAGATAATCGGCGGCACAATATCATTGATATGAGCCGTTGAGTTTTGAATTTGAGCTTTAAGGGTTTGTAGCCACTGCCGGACGCTCTTCGCAGCCTGTTCTGGTGTGGCATTAGAATACGTATCTTGCCAAACATTAAGCCGCTGCTGTATCAAATTGCTATAATTGGGATGGTCTCCACTATGCCTTGAAGTTGGCAGGCTTATCCCATTGAACACCTCATTTGGATGAAATACCTTATCCGAGCCTGCGGATGCTGCTTTCTGAATTACCTGGTGGTTTGTGGTAGCCCACGGCACAATATGATGTGCTTGCTGCCCGAAGGGTGTTTGTAGAACCCGTTTCAACTGTTTTCTGTCACCAAAGTGGATCAGCCCGTTGCCTCAAGTCTTCCCTCACACGTTGTTTTAAGTTTACCCCGCTCGGCGGGGGGTAACTTGAAACAACGGGGTTGACTTATTCTTGCGCTCATTCAAGGCAGGGAGACGTGAAGCGGGTCGCAGAATTATCTTCCCCTCTTGCATGGAACTGCATACTGCGGAGTATCAGGAGCCATCGGACATAGTCGGGAGGCACCCCTACTCGCCTCCCGACTCAATCTCCCCTAATGACTCGCTTCACAGGGCGATTCGTTACGCTGCTCCAATAGAACAGATTTACCTTTCCGTTTTTGAGCCCCCAAAAATCTGCCATTCCCCCACTTATAACTAAATATCCCATCATGGTCGATAGAGTAGCTGTCAAACGCCCGTGGATTTTCTTGCAGATTTTCCACGTTGGTGATTTCCGACTTTTGGTAAATGCTGATGTAATATGAGTAGTAGTTTTCTATATCCGCAGGCAGATTAGCGCAAACAAAACTGTCAATTGCATTATCATGGTCTTGAGAGCCTTTGTATCCCGCCACTAAATAGTAATCCTGTCTAAATGGATAGACTTTGCCATCTATTTCCTGGTCTATAATCTTGTTGAACATAGAAAGCGGTTCAATACCGAAGGGTTCGTTCGTCTGCTTCTCGGGGCGAGAACAGGCACTGCATCCCAGCAGCCATAAAGCGCCCCCTCCTATGAGCATGAGAAGGGGAAATGAAATTTTAATAGTCATAATCCGATTTTTTGAACGCTTAATATTAATCCGATAATAGTATCCTTAGGAAAAACCTAATCATAGTCTGTCGCCTCGGCTTATCCAATATTTCCTGCAACGGTGGCTTTTATTACAATTTGAGTTCGGAACGGCTTGTACCCGCGGGTATGTTGGAGCCGCCACCAAGCAGCGAAGCCAACACCGTAATCTAACGGATCCCTAAGGAAAGGGCGTTGTTGGTAGTTCAATACATCACCTTGATCCAAACCAAAATGGTCAACTACAATAAAGTACATTGCAGCAGACCAATTCTTTGTTACAGGATCGTATACGAACTCATTGTTGGACATTCTCACCTTCGTCTCCTCGGTATCATTGATGAGAATTTGATACCCATAATAACGGTCGTATGACCTCTCTTTGTCGGAACAATCTCGATTGAATTTGGGGCGTTGGTCATTATCCATCTGAACGATAAAATTTGCCTGGCCTCCAGATGCTCTTAAACTATTCTCGAATTGTTTTGCAAAATCCTTGATGTAACGCCTCATCTCTGGATGGGTTTTTACTTTTTCACTTAAAGGGATGTACCAATAGAGGCGACCTATGTCATTATTTGTCCTGAAAGTTTCAATAAAATTATATGCTATCCCCCGCATAATTGCATCACATTGGGTAGTTGCATCAAAAAGTCTTCTCATTTCCAAAAACAGTTCATCATCAGTATAAGGTCTGGGCGGATTTGAATTGGTTGCTCCCAGTCTTACCCCCCTGTCATCTCCATTCGTGCGACTGAGCAAGTCTTCTATGTTGCCACGAGGTAAATTGCCGCCAATATTGTATTGGCTCGAATTTGGCAAAACAGTTTGAGCCGCCTGTATAGAGAGTATAGATATCCCGTTGTAAAGCTCATTGGGTTTATTACAACACAATAATGGATTGTCCTCCAGATTATCAAACGCTCCATAGTTCTCAAACCACCGATCCATCAGGCTTTCCATTTCTCCATTTGTAAACCCTGATGCTTCAAGGTGCAAAAGAAATGCCACAGCATCTTCGAGCTTTTGAGTATTCACAGTTAAGTCATTATATTCTTCGGGGCTTAGACTTGCTCTTTCATTCACCCAGTTAACCATACTCCAAAACACACATTGATCATACATTGCGTCCTCGCCTCCATCCTCAGGCACATCAGACATCTCCGGGTTAGCAAAACAGGAAGGATTGACAACAAGCATAAGGACATGAATGGGCAAGCTGATATTATTCCTCACCCGAAACTGCTCCAGCAACTGGGCATGCTCCGCCGTCCAATGAAATATTTGATTGTTAAAATACTGATTGAACGAACCTCCGCTTTGAGGGCCGGTATCCCCCGGTGGGCCGGGATTTACAACTCCAAAATTACCAAAATCGGGCCAGTCAGGCCCATCATCGCTTCCATCGGTGCCGCCGCCGGCTTGGTCTTCTTCTTCATAACAATCAAGAATAGCTGAAGTAACAAACTCGCCTATTCCTTCAAAGAATGATGTGAAGTCACGCAACAATCTTCCCAAAAAGCCTCTGGAAAAAGAATAACATCTACTTGGATCGGGGTCTCTAAAATCAATAGCCTCCCCATTCAAGTCGTTCCTCGCCTGTCGGGTCATTCTTCCGTTCTGCGTTTGGATAATCCAGGGAACGTCGCCCGACTCATCAATTTGAAAAATGTATCCGGTAAAATCGTTTACGCTAAACTGTGAACGAGGTCTGTCGTAGCTTTCTGCGGCAATAATTCCCATTATTCTTGTGGCGAACCTTTCCAATCCATGGTCATAGTAGATTACCAAATTAATACTACCACGATTCCCAAGATGAATGAGCTTGTTATTCCATTTAAACGGCACCAGTACGATATCTTGCTCTCCTTTATAGCGAGATTCTATAGCGTAGCCCCAAAGCGGAGTTACGTTGTTTGACGTCAATATATCATCTTCATCTGATCTAAAAGTTACATACTTTCTAGAGTCCCACCACTTTTTAGCCTGTTGTACCGTCAGCGTTTTACTACTGAGGCCATTATCAGGCGTATCCACATCTGTAAGAAGGTCTTTTTCACATCCCGCCAGCGCGAGCAGCGCAAAGGCGATCAATAAAAGGATTCTGTTCTTCATGTCAATAGTTGTTTTTGAAAGGTGAAATAATAGGGTTACAGTCCGATGCGGGCATGCGGAACTGAGTCGCACGGGGTACAAACCTCGCGCGAGCAATGAAAATACTGTTGCAGATGTATTCGGGCCACGCCGGTACCTGCGCGGGCGGCTCCATCGGAATGCAGAAATTGGAAATCAAAAAACCGAATGATGCGGATCGGGGCAAGACTGAGGCTCCTTCACCGGGTTTCGGCAGCTTAGTTTAGTGTTGCTATTTTGTGCTGCACAGGGGCAAATTTGAAAAAAAAAAAAAACAGACCATGCAAGTTTTTCGGCAGGAAATTTTTGTTAAAGTTTTTTTTCGGAGTAAATAAGTCACTTCGGGGTGACTTCCTCGCTTGGCCGTTCATCCTTCCACCCAGCCGCTTTCCAGATTGTACACATTTCCGAAGCCGGAATTTTTCATCAGCGTACACACGCGCAGGCTGCGCCGGCCGGTACGGCAATAGACTAAATAAGTGGCCTCCCGATTGAGGGTTTCCAACTGATCTAAAAAATCGGGGTGCAAATAGTCCAGATGTTGCGCGCCGGGATAGCCGCCCTGTGTGCATTCGGAGGACGTGCGTACATCAAGCACCACGGCGCCCGGCCATTCGCGGGCAGCGTGCAGAAATTCCTCTTTCGACAGGTGCCGCAACTCCCTTTTGAGGCGTTGCCAGAGGCCGGGGGTACAATATATTTCTTTCACCATCATCAACGAATGGCCTGCCGGATGCGCAACAGCCGCTCCAGCAGCGCTTCCATGCGGTCCAGCGGCAACATGTTGGCGCCGTCCGATTTGGCTTCCGCCGGATTGGGATGCGTTTCGATAAAAAGCCCGTCGGTACCCACGGCGATGCCCGCGCGGGCAATGGTTTCGATGAGCGCCGGTTGGCCGCCGGTGACGCCGCTCGCCTGATTGGGCTGTTGCAGAGAGTGGGTGCAATCCAAAATAACCGGCACGCCAAACGACTGCATGGTCGGGATGCCCCGAAAATCCACCACCAAATCCTGATAGCCGAAGGTTGTTCCGCGGTCTATCAACATGACCCGGTCGTTGCCCGATTGCACTACCTTGTCCACAGCAAAGTGCATGCTCTCCGGGCTAACGAACTGTCCTTTTTTCACACTCACCACTTTGCCGGTTTCGGCGGCAGCCACCAAGAGGCTCGTTTGCCGGCACAGGAAGGCCGGAATTTGCAACACTTCCACATATTCGGCGGCCATGGCAGCTTCTGCGTCGGCATGTATGTCGGTGGTGACAGGCACCTTGAACGTCTCGCCCACTTTCCGCAAAATGCGCAGCGCTTTCTCGTCGCCGATCCCGGCAAAAGAATCCAATCTCGAGCGGTTGGCTTTGCGGTAGGAACTTTTGAAAATAAAGGGAATGCGCAGCCGGTCGCAGAGGGCTGCCAGCTTTTCGGCGGTTTCCATCACAATGGATTCGCCCTCCACGGCGCACGGCCCGGCAATGAGGAAAAAATTGCCCGAATCTCCGTGGCGCAATTGGGGAATGGGAATGGTCATTTTGTTTTTTTTGTCTGTAGAGAAAGGGCATGCCCTTTCTCTACAGGAATACAAACAGGGCATGCCCTTTCTCTGCAGGAATACAAACAGGGCATGCCCTTTCTCTACAGGAATACAAACAGGGCATGCCCTTTCTCTACAGGAATACAAACAGGGCATGCCCTGTCTTTTCAATACCAATTCCCGTTCAGCCCGCTGCGGAAGGGCCAGGGAATGGAGGCCAGAATGAGGACTAATCCAATGAGGTAAAAAATGAAAATCGTTTTGCCTTTGGCGGCATCCGAAGCGGCTTTTTTGGCCCGGCTGTAGCCCGCCGTAATCAGGGTGATGGCGATGATCATCATAGTGATGTGTTCTACGGTGTAAAAGCGCAGCAGGGGGTCTTTCATAATGCCCGCCTCAAACCGTACGTAAGGGCTGAGGAACCAGTACAGTACCATCCCCAGCAGCAACTGTACATGTACGAAAATGAGGGCGTACAAAGGCAACTTGGAAGCGCCGCTGCGTCCGCCTTTCCAGGCTTGAAAAGCCCATACAATGGCTGCCAGCAGCAGCAACAGCACGACCCAGCGAAGGCCGGAATGTGCGCGATCGAGTATTTGGTAGAGCATATTGGGTCAGATTAATGGATGAGTTGGATAAGTTTGCGAAACAAACCGAATCGTTTCGCAGGCAAAAATCTGTAATTAATGCCGGATCGGAAAGGTTTTCGGAGTTTAGGTTTTGAAATTAAGAAAATTGCATAGTTTTGTTGGCGTAGTATTACCATCATCAACCTAACATAAGCAAAACCGAAACAACATGACAGACGAGAGACCTTGGCTCAAATTGTACCCTTCCGGCGTTCCCGCCAATGTGGATGTTGACGCATATCCCAACCTCACGACTATGCTCGACGAAACGTTCAAAAAATTTCGATCCAAACCCGCGTTTACCTGCATGGGCAAAACGATGACCTTCGAGGAGGTGGATCGCCTTTCCGCGCAGTTCGGCGCTTACCTGCATTCGCGGGGTTTGGAGCCGGGCGACCGCGTAGCCCTCATGATGCCCAACATGCTGCAATATCCCGTCGCTATGTTCGGCGTATTGCGGGCCGGTTTGGTCATTGTGAACACCAACCCGCTCTACACGCCGCGCGAAATGCTCCATCAGTTCAACGACTCCGGCGCCAAAGCCATCGTTATTGCGGAGAATTTTGCGTCCAACTTAGAGAAGATATTGGGCCAAACGCAGATCAAAACCATCATCCTCGCCAGTATCGGCGAGATGTTGGGTTTCCCCAAAAGCGCTATCGTCAATTTTGTGGTGCGCTCCGTGAAAAAGTTGGTACCCAAATACACCCTGCCCAATACCGTTTCCTTCAAACAGGCATTGGAAGGCGGACGCAAATTCAAATTGCCGCAATTCACCAGTACCCCCGATGATGTGATCCTGCTGCAATACACCGGCGGCACCACCGGCGTATCGAAAGGCGCCATGCTTACCAACCGCAACCTCGTGGCCAACATGGTACAAATGAAAGCCTGGATGCAGCCCTTCCTCAAAGAAGGCGAAGAAGTGGCGCTGTGCCCCTTGCCGCTGTACCACATTTTTGCCTTTTCAGTCAACTGTCTGGCGCTGATGGCGCAAGGGGCCGAAAACGTGCTCATCACCAATGCGCGCGACATCCCTTCGCTCGTCAAAGAATTGAAAAACAGGCCGGTATCGCTCATTTCGGGCGTTAACACCCTGTTCAACGCGCTGCTCAACAATCCCGAATTTGCCTCTGCCGATTTCAGTCGCCTGAAGATCACAGTGGGCGGCGGCATGGCCGTGCAAAAGCCGGTAGCGGAGCGTTGGCAGCAGGTCACCGGCTGTTTTCTCAGCGAAGGTTACGGCATGACGGAATCCTCGCCGGTCATCACCGCCAACCCTTTTGACGGCAGCGGACGGCTCGGCACCATCGGCCTGCCCTTCCCTTCCACCGATGTGCGCATCGTCAATGAAGTGGGGAGCGTAATGGGCGTGGGAGAAATCGGCGAAATTCAGTGCAAAGGTCCGCAGGTAATGAAAGGCTACTACAACCGCCCCGAATCCACTGCTGATACCATCCAAAACGGCTGGCTCTGCACCGGCGACATCGGCCTGATGGAAGCCGACGGCTACTTCCGCATCGTAGATCGCAAAAAGGACATGATCCTCGTATCGGGGTTCAATGTGTATCCCAATGAAATAGAGGAAGTGGTGGTGAGCCACCCCAAAGTACTCGAAGCCGCCGCCATCGGCATTCCCGACGAAAAATCGGGTGAGGTGGTCAAGCTCTTTGTGGTGAAAAAAGATCAATCCCTCACCGAAAACGAGGTCATCAGCTATTGTCGCGAAAATCTCACCGGCTACAAAATTCC
This sequence comes from Saprospiraceae bacterium, assembly GCA_019638385.1. Taxonomy (GTDB): domain Bacteria; phylum Bacteroidota; class Bacteroidia; order Chitinophagales; family Saprospiraceae; genus UBA2329. The sequence continues at coordinate 28,126 of JAHBTW010000006.1, forward strand.
AAAAACCGTGGAATTCCGCTCCGACCTGCCCAAAACTAATGTGGGCAAGATTCTGCGACGGGAGTTGCGGGATGAGACGGTGGGGAAGGGGTGATTACCCCTACTCCTCCGCCTCCCAATAAGAAATGGCCAGCAGGCCGAGGAACGTAAGCAATCCATTGAGGGCGATGGTGAGGAAGCCGAATTTGAATCCGGCCAGGATTTGCTCAGAGTAAAAGTCTAATAAAAACGTGAGTACGGGCGCCAAGAGGCATACCGGGAGGACCAAGTGATCGCGCACTTTGAGCTTGGTGGCCATGCCGAATACGAACAGCCCCAGCAGGGGGCCGTAGGTGTAGGCAGCTACCTGAAACAGGAGGGTAATAACCGCCGAATTGCTCAGCGCGTTAAAGACCAATATCATCAAAAACAATACGCCTGTGACGCCGAGGTGAACGAAGATGCGGGTGCGCTTCAATTGAGATTCGGGCACTTCGGTTTTCTTTTCAAAATTGAGAAAATCCACACAGAAGGAAGTGGTGAGCGCCGTCATGCCGGAATCGGCGCTGGAGTAGGCGGCGGCGGTAAGTCCCAGCACGAACAGCACACCCACGATGGGCGACAGGTGTTCAAGGGCAATGCCCGGATAGAGTTCGTCGGTTTTGGCGGGCAGCTCTACTCCGAAGTTGGCCGCATAGATATACAACAGCGCGCCCAGCATCAGAAACAACAGATTGACGACCACCAATACCGAACTGAAGCTGAGCATGTTCTTCTGCGCATCGCGGAGGTTGCGGCAACTCAGGTTTTTTTGCATCATGTCCTGATCCAAGCCCGTCATAGTGATGGTAATGAGCGCGCCGCTGAGGAACTGTTTGAAGAAGTTGTTGGGGTCGCTCCAGCCGCCCTCAAAGTAGAAGATTTTGGAATATTGGCTGTTCGACACCATCTCAATCATACCGCTGATGTTGGTATCCAATGCCTGTCCGATGAAAATGACCGTAAGAACGACAGCCGATAGCAGAAAGGCCGTTTGCAGCGCGTCTGTCCAGATGATGGTTTTCAATCCGCCCCGGAAGGTATATATCCATATCAGTGCGAGGGCCATGAATACAGTCAGCCAAAACGGAACTCCCAGGGGCTGCATCACAAAACGGTGAATCACGATGGAGACCAAAAACAGCCGCAGTGCAGAGCCGATGCTGCGGGAGAGCAAAAAATAAGCCGCGCCGGTTTTGTACGAAAAAAAACCGAAGCGCTGCTCCAGATAGCCGTAGATGGAGGTCAGTTGCAGGCGATAATACAATGGCAACAACACAAATGCAATAACCACATACCCCAGCAAATACCCCAATACCACCTGAAAATACGAAAATGCCTCATTGGCAACCCCGGCGCCGCCTACCGCTCCCGGCACCGATATGAACGTGATGCCCGATATGGTGGAGCCGATCATCCCGAATGCCACCAAGGGCCAAGGCGCCTGCCGGCCGGCGAGAAAGAAGTTGATGTTAGAGGTTTTTTTCCGGCTGGTAAACCAGGAAACGATTATCAACATAAGGAAATACCCGAGCAAAATGCCCAGTATGATGAGCGGCGTGAGTTTCTGGATCATTGGCGTATCCCGGTTTTCGTATGCTTGAGGGGTAAAGGTAGAAAAAACGTTGGAATGCAAAGGCGATACACCGGGTTTACGCGGTATGGCTACCGTCTCAAGTGCGGAGGATAGTGGGTCTATCCTTATCCTTTCCCGTGCTCTTTCAGTATGCGAACCACCTCAGCTTCATCCAGTCCGGTGATGTCGGCTATTAATGCCTGAGAGAGATTGTTGGAGTATGCATTTAAAACGACTTCAATTTTTCCTTCAATTTTTCCTTCAATTTTTCCTTCAATTTTTCCTTCAATTTTTCCTTCTTCCTTGATTGAAGTGTAAGTACTCATAACCTGTTCTCTGACCGACGTAGAGGGAATCTGCTGAATGGTTTCCATAATTTTTTCTTTTGATAACTTGGTAACACTAAGGATGTAAACGGACACGGCAACCAAAAAGTTTTTCTGAATGTACGGCTCTAAGCTGCTTGATATTTGAATGAAATAACGGAGCAGCCCCTCCGTATCGTAGCGGTAACGCTGTACCATAAGTGCCGCACTCAACAGTGCATTGCCCAAATGGATGATTTGGTCTTCTGATAAATCGAACAGACTGACGAAGATGGTGTCAAAGCCTGGAAGATAGGGCTGCAAAGCGATTGGCAAGTCATTAAAATAGTCCTTTATCTGACGCAGTTTCCATTTCTGCTTGCCTTGATAATAAACGCACGATACAATCGGGTGGAGCTTTCCACCCTGTTTTATCTGTGTAGCATAACCGCCGGCCAGATAGCTCAATATTTGAAACATGGCATATTTCTCCGGCGTGGACTTGGCCTCCAATAGCACCGAAACAAAGGCATGATCAGATTTCCCAATGAACGGAATCCGAACTACTATATCCGCAAACGTCTCTTCCAACTCCGGCGAAATGAAGCTGGTGTTGGCATATTCCATGCGGGGGATATCAAGGAGGACGGAAACATCGCGGGGCAAGTATGCCTGAAGAAATTCAATAGCCAACTCCCGATCGGAAAGCATTTCCTTGACAAACTTGTCGTGCGGATTATTGACGGATTTAGCCATAAGGACAAATTAGTGACCAATCATATACTACAAGCTCGGCGACTAATGCTCCTCTGTTTTCGACGCTTCCGCGCCTTGATCCGGCGCCGGCTCTTTTTTAGAAGACTTGAACATGTACGGCAGCATCATAAACAAACCGGCCATGATGGCCATATCGGCCACATTGAAAATGCCGGTGCGCAGCGAGCCGATCCCCATGAGCAGAAAGTCCACCACCTTGCCTTCCATAATGCGGTCGTAGAGATTGCTCAGCCCGCCGCCCGAAATGAGGCTGAATGCCGCGATCTGCCAGGTATTCATGCCTTTCCCGAAAAGGGTATAAATAAACAGTCCGACCAAAAGTATGGCCGGCAAAATCGTGAGGGCTATCAGGCGAAGCGCATCCGGGAAGTTGGCGCCGAAACTGAGAAACGCGCCTTCGTTTTCCACGAAGATGAATTGTAAATACTCCCCGACCACATCCTGTATGGGTTGGCCTTTGAGGTGGCGCAGCGCCAACATTTTCGTCCAACGATCGAGGCCGATGCTGATGATCACCAGCGATAAAACCAATACTGTTCTTTTCATAATGGGTAGCAATAGGCCGGAAAATTAGGCATTTTATCACAAATCGCTACCTTTAAGCCTTTCTTGAACCTGAAATTGCCCTGCTGCGCATGAAACCATTCTTTACCAACGACGCCATTGTTCTCGGCATTCTCCTTGCGGTACTCGCTTTTGTCTTTGTCAGCTCCGGCAGCAAAGCCTCTGTCTGGCAACGGTTTTACCGCATTTTTCCGCCGCTGTTGCTGTGTTATTTTTTGCCCGCATTGCTGCATTGGCCGTTGGGGATTATCGCCAACGACTGGTTCGACATCAAGCTCTGGGACGAACTCCGCAATATGGGCCTCGACCCGCCCGCCAAGGCTTCTTTCTCCGAGATGGACCGGTTCTTATCGCAGAACAATGTGCCCGAAGAGGTTTCCAAGCCATTCAAGCGAGGCTCCGGATTGTATAATGTTTCTTCCCGGTACCTCCTCCCCGCCAGCCTCATCCTGCTGTGCCTGAGCATTGACCTCAAAGCGGTGCTCAACCTCGGCCCCAAAGCGCTCATCATGTTCCTCACCGCCACGGCGGGCATTATACTCGGCGGGCCGGTAGCGCTCTTGGTCGTCACCACTGCTTTCCCTAACCTCATTGACGTATCTACCGAAGAACTTTGGAAAGGGCTTTCTACCATTGCCGGCTCCTGGATCGGCGGCGGCGCCAACCAAACGGCCATGCGCGAAATTTTCAACGTGAGCCAAAATCTCTTCGGCACCATGGTCGTGGTGGACATTGTGGTGGCCAACATCTGGATGGCCTTCCTCCTCTACGGCGCCAACATCCGGGAACGCATTGACAAATCGCTCAAAGCCGATACCAGCGCCATTGACGATCTCATACAACGGGTGCGCGCTTTCCGCGAAGGCGTCGAACGCATCCCCAACACCACCGATACCTTCAAAATGCTGGCCGTGGCTTTCGGTGGAGTGGCGCTCGCCCATTGGGGCGCCCAACTCATCACCGGCGCACTCGCGCCGCATCAGGAGCAACTCGTCGCCATGCGCTTAGAGTCGCTCAACTCCTCTTTTTTCTGGATCGTGGTCATTGCCACTACCTTCGGGTTGGTCTTGTCTTTCACCCGCGCGCGCAACCTCGAAGGCGTGGGCGCTTCCCGCTGGGGCAGCGTGTTCATTTATGTGCTCGTGGCTACCATCGGCATGCAAATGGATCTCGGCGCGGTGTTCAAAAACCTCGGCCTTTTTGCCATCGGCTTCGTATGGATGCTGACGCACGTAGCGCTGTTGCTCATCGTGGCCAAGCTCATTCGGGCGCCGTTTTTCTTTGTGGCGGTCGGTAGTCAGGCCAATGTAGGCGGGGCGGCATCGGCGCCGGTAGTGGCGTCGGCATTCGATACGGCTTTAGCGCCGGTGGGCGTGTTGCTCGCCGTACTCGGCTATGCGCTGGGCACTTACGGAGCGCTCCTCTGTGCGTTTTTGATGAAAATGGCGGCCGGCGGATAATTGCAACTCATCGCTATGTATCAGGCGCTCAAGTCCATTCTGCGGCGGGTATTGCCGACGGGTTTTTTGTTGAAAAACGAACCGGCACTCCGGAGTCTGTATGCCTTATTTTACTTGGGCCGGCAGTTTGAGTGCAACATTTGCGGCACGCAGCTTCGCACGTTTATCAACATGAAAAACGGAGATAAAATGTGCCCGCGCTGCGGCAGTCTTCAACGCGACCGAAGGCTGTGGGGTTTGTTGCAAACCGGCCTGTTGCGCGACAACATTTCTATATTGGACTTCTCGCCCTCGCGCTGTCTTTACCGAAAATTGAAACAAACAAAAGGCATCCGCTACACGAGTACCGACTTGTCGGGCCATTTTTTTGCCGACGAACGGTTCGACATCACCGCGCTCCCGGTCGGCGATGAAACGTACGATCTCGTCATCTGCTTCCACGTTTTGGAACACATCGAAGACGACCGACGGGCGATGCAGGAGTTGTATCGCGTGCTCAAACCCAATGGAGCGGCCATTGTACAAACGCCGTTTCGCGAAGGCGACATCTATGAAAATGAGGCGATTAAAACCCCGGAAGAACGGCTCCTGCATTTCGGACAGGAAGACCATGTGCGCGTCTATTCTGTAGCCGGGCTGCGCGAGCGCCTGCAATCCTGCGGATTTGATGCTCTGATTATGGAATATTCGGGCGCCGAAACCCGCTGCGGTTTAAAATCAGATGATGTGGTGCTGCTTGCCGTCAAGCGGTAGCTACAGTCCCAGCACTTTGCCGCTCGCTTCTCCGAATCCCACGCGCACGCCGTTGCGCTCGCCCCAGCCGCGCAGTATCACCGTATCGCCGTCGTTGATAAAGGAGCGGGTAGAACCGTCGGGCATGGGCAGCGGCTTGGTACCGCGCCAGGCCAGTTCCAGCATAGAGCCGTAGCTGCCTTCCTCCGGCCCGCTGATGGTGCCCGATGCGCATACATCGCCGATATTGAAATTGCAGCCGTTTACGGCGTGATGCGCCAATTGCTGGGCCATGTTCCAATACATGTATTTGAAGTTGGAACGGCATACCCGCGCGGCTTCGCCGGCTTCGGGCTGTATCCACACTTCGAGGTGGAGGTCAAAATTTTTATTTCCTTCCGATTTCAGATACGGCAGCACCTCCGGTTCCTGTACCGGGCCGGGCGTCCGAAACGGCTCAAGCGCTTCGAGCGTCACCACCCAGGGCGATACGGTGGAACCGAAATTTTTGCCGAGAAACGGGCCGAGCGGCACATACTCCCATTGCTGTATGTCGCGAGCCGACCAGTCGTTGAACAACACCAACCCGAAGATGTAGTCCTCCGCTTCTCCTATTCCGATGGGTTGCCCCAATTCGGTGGGTTTCCCTACCACAAAGGCCATTTCCAACTCAAAATCCATGCGCGCACTGGGGCCGAACACCGGTTGATCGGCGCCGGGCGGAAGCGTTTGCCCCGATGGGCGCCGGATGGGCGTGCCCGACACCACGATGGAGGAAGCGCGCCCGTGATACGCTACCGGGAGGTGTCGCCAGTTGGGCAAAAGCGGGTTTTGCGGGTCGCGAAACATAGACCCCACGTTCGAGGCATGTTCCAGACTGGAATAAAAATCGGTGTAATCGCCTACCCGAACCGGCATCAGCATTTCCACTTCCGACTGCGGGAACAGGAAAAACGGGGCGAGTTCGCCGGCATCCCACTCTTCAAAATCAGTATCGAGAATGTGCGAAAGCCGGTTGCGCACCGCCGAGGTTTTGGCTTTGCCGAGCGCCATAAAATCGTTCAGATACGGCTGCGCAAACACTTCGAGCGGAATGCCGAGATCGTCGAAGAATCCGTGCTCGGCCAGCACTTGCAGGTCGGCGGCCTGCCGGCCGATGGCAGTGGCCAAGCGGGGCGAACCGCCGGCCCGGCGCATGATGCCGAAGGGCAGGTTTTGAATGGGAAAATCGCAACCGGGAGGAACATCCACCCAGGAGCGCAATGCAGGATCGTTGGCTCTGGTCATTTTATACTTCGGTTTCTCGTCCGCCTTTTAGTTGTTCCTGATATTCTTGCAGCAATGCCCAATCGCCGTTGGCGGCGAGGCGGGCTTGCGCCGGCCAAGTGCCGGGGGTATGAATGCGAAAGCGCCCGCCGGCTTCTTCGAGTATTTGCTCCAATCGCTCCACGGGGGTTTCCGCGAGGTCGTCCCAGGTCATAATGTTTGCGTTGTGCAGGAGTTCTTCTATTTTGGGGCCGATGCCCTCTATCAATTTGAGGTCGGTTCTTTCCGGCGCCGGGCCTGATTTGAGTTCAAATGCTTCCGGGTTTTCGCGTTTGAGGCGGGCCAGTTCGGCGGCCTGTCCAACCCAGTTATCGCGTTCGATGCGGCCGGGAAAATAGCCGATAGCGTCTGTGATCTGCCCGATTCCGGAGGCGTCCCATTCGCTGATTTGCCGGTAAGTGAATACGCCGGCTTCGTTGAGTTTCTGTGCCAGAAAAGGGCCCACGCCTTCAATGCGGGTGAGGTCGTCCTGATCTGTTTCAGCGCCGGGCATGGCGATTGTCTCGTGCAGTACGCTTTTGTTTTGTTGGAAAATCAATTCCGGCTCTTCCGGTTCCGGCGCTTCGAAGGTTAGCGAGGAGAGCACGGCCGGCGCGGGCGTCGTTTCCAATTTGGCCAGCGCCTCGGCCAATGCCGCTTTCAAGCTGTTGTTTTCAGCTTCGGTTCGGCTCAATTTATCTACCAATACTTCCAGACGGCTGATGCTGTCATCTATGCCCGATTGGTTGAGTGTTGACGCCTGTTCCATCGCGGCAGAGCGTTCGCCGTTGCGCATTTTCAGCCCCAGAATCTGATGATTGAGGTCTTCGATGTTGGAACCATAAGCGGCATTGGCAGCCTGCAGGCGTTCTACCTCGGCATTGAGGGCAAACATCTCGTTGTATTGGCGGGTATTTTCCTCTTCGAGGCGGGCCGCGCGGGCTATTTGTTCCTCCGCTTCAAACATGGCTTTTTTCAGATCTGCGTTGAGCAGGTCCAATTGCTCTTTGAGCGCGAGCACCTGCGCCTGCGCCTCGGCGGTAGCCCGTTCACTGTCTTCCAGCGCTTTGCGCAATTGAGCAATCCGGCGGCTCCGCAGCAAATAGCCGATGATCAGGCCGAACAAAAACGATACGAGCAAAAAGAACAGAATGGCGATGCTTTCCTGCGAGTTGAATTGGGCAAAGAAATTATCCATTGGTATGGTAGTTTTTTGATTATTCGAGAATAAAGTTGACCCGACGGTTTTTTTGGCGGCCCTCGTCCGTCTCGTTCGTAGCTACGGGTTTCCGTTTTCCCTCCGATAAGGTTTTGATTTCTCCCGTCACGCCGAGCCGCTGAAAATACCCCTTTGCACTTTTGGCCCGGCGCAAACCGAGGTCGAGATTGTACTTGTCGGAGCCTTTGTCGTCGGTGTGACCTACAATCGAGAGGCTGCGGTCGGGGTTGAGCTGGAGGTAGGTTTTTACCGAATCGGCATACGCCACAAACGCTTCGCCGGGATTGAACTCATCTGAATTGAAAGCAAAATTGGCATCCGAAAAGGTCATGTTGGTAAAAGAAAACTGCACCTTTTCGTACCCTTCGGGGATACCGGCGGCATCGTAAAAAAAGGAAAAAAGTATCGGCTCCCGCAGCAGAGAGTCGCTGCTCAGGTTGTGATCCAAGCTGATGCGGGTCTCTTCGACGCCGCGGCTTACGAGCAGGCGGCGCAATTCATCGGCGCGGGCCGTGCCGTAGTTTTCAAAAAAACCGTAAGATTTTCCCCGTTCCTGCGGAGCGTACAGCCCGGTGACGGTGAGCCGGCGGCCGGGTACAGCGAGGAGCAACGCGGCCACGGAGTCTAAAAAGGCGTTGTTGTTGTCGTTGAGACGGGGTTGAACGAAGCCTTCCGTGTAAGCAAACTGGTCGTAATCCTTCAGTAGCACCGTATCGCCCGACAGGAGGCGCAGGTTCCTGAGCCGGATGTCTTCCTCCGGTTCGGCGACCTCCGGCGCCGGTGCGCGCCCGCAAAGTCCTTTCATTTCGCACACATAGTACCAGCGCACGGTAAGGGCATACGCCAAAAAGAAAAGAAAAAGAATTAGTGCTCTCATCCCGTCATTGCTTTGTCGGCAATAAAAGTACACATCTTGCGCATAATGGCAAATTTTTGCTCATTTCAAAAAATGCCCAATGTGCAATGTCCAAGTGTACATGCCTTTGTGCATTGGAACTTGCGCATTGACACCTGTCAGCGACAGCGGCCCTTACACCACTTCCAGTAACGTGCGAAATGCCACATAGCGATCTTGATAGCGGGCGGCGTGCTCGGCTTGCAGGCGGGGGGCGTGTAGTTGTTGGTATTGCGTAAAGGTTTCCAAATCGGAGCAGGCGTATTGTACGGCGTAGGTGACGCCGTGCGCATCGTCATCGCCGAGTACTTTGCACAGGCGGTGGCTCTCAAACAGGCCGGTGGCCATCACATCGGGAATGTGTATGTCGCGCATCCAGCGGAGCCAGTCCTCCTGAACGTCGTGTTCTATTTTTACGGTTACGTTGTAGAGTAGCATGGGTTTTCTTTTTGACTACGAGCTATATCAAAAGAAGTAAGAAGTAAAAAGTAAAAAGGTAAAAGTAAAAAGTACCTCAGATTCTGCGGATATCTGCGCCGATGGCGCGCAGGCGCTCGTCAATGAACTGGTAGCCCCGGTCAATCTGGTTGATGTTGTAAATGACACTTTTGCCTTTTGCCGATAAGGCGGCGATGAGCAGGGCCACGCCGGCGCGTATGTCGGGAGAGGTCATCTGGATGCCGCGCAGCGGAAAGCGGCGGTTGAGACCGATGACGGTGGCGCGATGCGGATCGCAGAGGATAATCTGCGCCCCCATGTCAATGAGTTTATCTACAAAAAACAAGCGGCTTTCAAACATCTTTTGGTGTACCAATACGCTGCCTTTGGCTTGTATGGCCGTGACGAGCACAATGCTCATCAGGTCGGGGGTGAACCCGGGCCAGGGGGCATCATATACGGTGAGGATGGAGCCGTCAATGAAGGACTGGATTTCGTACTCCTTCTGCGCCGGAATGAAGATATCGTCGCCCCGAAACTCCATTGCGATGCCCATGCGCTCAAATACGCGGGGGATGATGCCGAGTTCGGGAATGTATGCGTTGCGAATGGTAATTTCTGATTGGGTCATGGCTGCCAGACCGATAAAACTGCCCACTTCGATCATGTCGGGCAGCAGGCGGTGTTCGGCGCCGCGCAGGCCGCTCACGCCTTCAATGCGGAGCAGATTGGAACCGATGCCTTCAATGCGGGCGCCCATGCGCTCCAGCATCCGGCACAACTGCTGCACATAAGGCTCGCAGGCAGCATTGTATATCGTGGTGATGCCCTGAGCGAGCACCGCGGCCATGACGACATTGGCGGTGCCGGTCACCGATATTTCATCCATCAACAAATAAGTACCGCGCAAAACCGGCGCCTGTATGCGATAGAGACTGCGATCGGGATCGTATTCAAATTGGGCGCCGAGGGTTTCCAGGCCGAGCAGGTGGGTGTCTAATCGCCTGCGGCCTATTTTGTCGCCGCCGGGTTTGGGCAGCAGGGCCTTGCCGAAACGGGCCAGCAGCGGGCCGAGCAGCGTCACGGAGCCGCGAATGCGGGAGGCGGTTTGGTAATACTCCTCGGTATAGAGGTAGTCAATGTTTACTTCGTCCGCCTGAAAGACGCAGGTATCCGGCGCGGGTTGTTCCACCTTTACACCCAAGCCGCGCAGCAGGTCAATGAGCAGGATTACATCGCGAATGGCGGGGATGTTGGAAATGGTAATTTTTTCCGGACTGAGCAGCACGGTGCATATTACCTGTAGCGCTTCGTTTTTGGCGCCCTGCGGATGCAGTTCTCCGGAGAGGGGAGCGCCGCCCGTAACTTCAAAAGCGTCTAAGTTCATGGGCTACTTTCTCTTCCAGTTTTTGTTTTTGTTGCTGCGCTGCTGTTGCCCGCCTCCCTGCCGTTTCCCGCCCTGATTGTTGCGGTGTTGCTGCTGCTGTTGCGGCGCATTGCGGCGTTGGTTGGGATTGGGGTTGAGGTTTTCAATGGCCACTTCGTCGGGCAGCGACAACTTGCCGTCAGAGAGTGTGAACAGGTCGCCTTTGATGAGGTCGTCGCTCACAAAGTGTTCTCTGTTCCAGGTTCTGTAAGCCAATTTCATATAAGAACTGATAGCGGCCACCATGCCTTCTTTCACCGGGCCGTCTTCTAATTCCATAGCCTTTTTCATCAGCAACTGAACGTAGTGACCGTAGTGCCGGAAGCGGGCTTCCGAGGCCGAATACGGTACCTGCTCCGGCTTTTTTTTGTCTTTTGCCGGATCGGGAATCGGGCCGTGTGTGGGGATAATGCCCTCCAGATCGTACCCTGCAATGCGAAAAACGTGCTTCCAGAGCCGCTCGCGATAGTCTTCCACATTGCGGCTTTGGGGGTTCATGATGTACATGAGGTCCACTATTTTTTCAATAAAAGCCTGCCGGCGATCGAGGTCAGTCAGGGTTTTGGCATGTTCTATCATCAATTGTACGTGACGGCCGTATTCGGGCATAACCAACTCATTTCGAGAGGTATTATACTCTATCTCCATCTTTCTCATAAAGCCTGTATTTTCAAATTTTTGGATTGTATTTTATTCAACAGTAACCGACTTGGCCAGGTTTCTGGGCTGATCTACATTGCATCCGCGCATCAAAGCGATGTGGTAAGACAGCAATTGCAGCGGAATGACCGACAACAGCGGTGTAAACGGCTCCTCTGTATTGGGTATTTCAATTACATAATCGGCCATGCCGCTGATGACTTCATCTCCTTCCACCACCACTGCCACCACCATACCTTTGCGCGCTTTCACCTCCTGAATGTTGCTCACTATTTTGTCGTAAGCGCTCTTGTTGGTGGCAATCACGATCACCGGCATGTTTTCATCAATGAGGGCAATGGGACCGTGCTTCATTTCGGCAGCCGGATACCCTTCGGCGTGTATGTATGAAATTTCCTTAAGCTTGAGCGCGCCTTCCAGCGCCACCGGGAAGTTGTAGCCCCTGCCGAGATACAACGCATTGGACCGGTCTTTGATTTCGCCCGCAATGTACTCGATTTTGGCATTGGATTCGAGCACCTTAGCTACTTTTTGCGGAATTTCCGACAGTTCCAAAACGAGCCGGCGGAAATACGACTCTGTAATTGTGCCGCGCCGGTGCGCCAGGGTGAGCGCCATCAGCGCCAGCAAAGTCACCTGCCCGGTAAATGCCTTGGTGGAAGCCACGCCGATTTCCGGGCCGGCGTGGATGTAGGAGCCGCAGTGCGTGAGCCGCGCAATAGACGAACCGACCACATTGACGATGCCATATACCAGCGCGCCTTTTTCCCGCGCCAGTTCTATGGCGGCAAGGGTGTCGGCTGTTTCGCCCGATTGCGAAATGGCAATCACCACGTCTTCTTCGGAAATGATGGGATTGCGGTAGCGCAACTCGGAGGCGTATTCCACCTCTACCGGAATGCGGGCGAGGTCTTCGATGAGGTACTCTCCGATGAGGGCCGAGTGCCAGGAGGTGCCGCAGGCGGCAATGATGATGCGCCGGGCCTGCACCACGCGATTGAGATAATCATCGAGGCCGCCGAGGCGCACCCAGCCTTGTTCCACGTTGAGGCGGCCCCGCATACAATCGGCGATGGTGCCGGGCTGCTCGTATATTTCTTTGAGCATGAAGTGATCGAACCCGCCCTTTTCCAACTGCTCAATCTCCATGTCGAGCACCTGAATGAAAGGCGTTTGCTCTTCATTGTTCATGGTCCGAACCTGTGGGCCGTCGGCGAGGGTCACCACGGCTATTTCTTCGTCATTGAGATAAATGACGCGATTGGTATATTCAATGATGGGCGTGGCGTCGGAGGCTAAGAAATACTCGCCGTCGCCCAAGCCGATGACCAAAGGACTGGCCTTGCGGGCTGCCACCAATTTGCCGGGTTCGTTGCGGTCCATCACCACGATGGCATAAGCGCCGGTAACGCGTGTGAGCGCGATGCGCACCGCCTCCTCCAGAGAGAGGTCGTCCCGGTTTTGTATTTCTTCGATGAAATGCACCAGCACTTCGGTGTCGGTTTCGCCGCTGAAGTAATGGCCTTCTTTTTCGAGCGCTTTTTTGAGCAGGGCATAGTTTTCTATGATGCCGTTGTGTACCAGTGCCAGGCGCCGGTCTTGCGAGATGTGCGGGTGGGCGTTGTTGTCGTCGGGAGCGCCGTGTGTGGCCCAGCGGGTATGGCCGATGCCTTGTGTGCCTTCCCGGTCGGAAAGCGAGGCCGACTGCACCAACTCCTCTACTTTGCCTTTCTTTTTATAAACTTTCAAAAAATTGTTTTCGAGGAGCGCTACGCCGGCGCTGTCGTAGCCGCGGTATTCTAAGCGCTGTAAGCCTTTAATCAATATGGGCCAGGCTTGCCGCCGGCCGAGGTACGCTACAATTCCACACATATTTTGGCGGTTGTTTTACAGTTTGGCAATCAGGATTTTGTGAAGGCAACCTTGATGCGCATCCGGTTGTCGGGATGTTTCGGGCCGTTGAGAATGGTGCGGCTGCCGCGCTGTGCCTTTTCCCATATTTGGAGATACATGACATTGGGTTCCCGTCCGTTGATCATATCGGCCAATTGGGATGAAATATTCATTCGGTAATAGCTGGGCGCTCCGTCGGTTCCCTCTACGAGCACGCCACCGAAAACTTGCCTGCGGCTGCTGAGCGCAAACCGGACATCGGTGATGTCTTCCAACTCCCCATCGCTGTTGAGCGCCCGCAAATACACCTCTACAGCCGGCAACAGCTTGCCGGGTTCGTCGCCGGGCAGGGTTCCTATCGGAATTTCCAACTGGGCATAGTTTACAATAGCGCCCTGCATCGCAGCAATGTGCGGCAGTTCTATTTTTACATTAAAACCGGCCATGCCCTGAATAAATGCCTGGGTTTCGCCCAAAGCGGGATTGTTGATGTACGCCTCCACCGGCGAGCCGGTATAGTCGTGTTGCAGACTGGAAATGCGCGCGCTCAGTTCATTGATTTCATACTGATATTGGCGCTGCACGTTGGCGCTGTCTTTGTAATACATAAAAATACCCGGGCGCAGGCTTTGCCAGTTGAAGGCAACGAGGCCGTCGGCGGCGCCGACAGGTTTGATGTACAATCCTTTAAATATGCGGAGAAAGGTCGTATCGGAGAGATAGTCGAGCGAATCAAGCTGCAACAGTTCCAGCCCCAACCCCGTGCTGAGCGGAATGCGCAGGTGCGGATAAGAAATAGTATCGGCAATGCCGGTAGCGTAGTCTATGGTCTGCACGCTGTCCAAACGGGGAAAAAAAGTACCGCTGCCGATGGGTGTCGGGGAAGTGGCAAAAGATGCATCGGCGAAGTACCGTCCGGAGGGGTCTATGTCTTCGACGACTCTGTACACCTCCAGGCCGAAGGGCAAAGCAGGCTTGCCGTAAAAGGCGGCGGTGTCTAAGGTGAGTACCAAAACGAGAGAGTCAAAAACAGCATTTTTGTAGTTGGGCAACACCGATACCAGCGTAGTGCCGAACCGGTCGCGGTCGAGCAGGGGCTGCGCGTAAATGCCCGCCGTCACCCGCCCGAAAATGGGGTCGGTAAAATCGCCGAACATAAAGCTGCTCAATTGATCTGCGAAGTTGCTGCCGGAGAACGTCAGTACCGTGTCAGGCAGGATAGAAGTGACCTCCAACGTGATGGTATCGGTGTAATCCAGCCCCAGACGGTCTTCGTCCAGTAGGTCGGCGCCGATAGCAGTCGGATCGGTGCAAGCCGACCAGGAAACGAGCAGGGTCAGTCCCAGAAGAACCGACACCAAAAAAACATTTGATTTTTTCATGCAAATCATCAATTACAACCATTGAGAGGTTTTGTTCGGGCGCTATGAAAGACATGCGGCCGCGAAAAAGGGTTGGGTGGGCGGAACCCCGGATAAAAGAAATTAAGATACCGGTTCTACCATGAGTGAATTATAAAAATCAATAAACCCGGCCAGCGGCTCCTCTGCCTGATAGTCCAGCACCGGCTTATCGGATTCTGTCAGCGACTTTTGAACGGCTTCACTCACTGTTTCGCTGCCCAGAATGATGCCGTCGGCAAAAGCAATGGCGCCCCGGTGCAGGGTGACGCCGGCGCCGTTTTGGTAGGCGTCCAAGTCTTTGGCCGGCATGTTGTTGATGGCCGCCTTGGAGAAGAAATTGTCCGGCATATTTTCTCCTATCGCATCATTATAAAGGGAGTAAATCACTTTTGCATGTTGAAACAGCGGCTCGGTTTTGTAAGCCGTTTTCACATACGCCGGAATGAGGCTGGTCATCCAGCCGTGGCAGTGGATGATATCGGGCGGCCAGCCGAACTTCCGAACGGTTTCCAACACGCCTTTACAAAAGAAGACCATGCGATCTACATTGTCTTCGTAGGCTTCTCCTGCTTCGTTTTGGAAAACGGACTTCCGACGGAAGAAATCGTCGTTGTCTAAAAAATAGACCTGAATACGGGCCTCCGGCATGGAAGCCACCTTGATGATGAGCGGATAATCGTCGTCATCTACGATGATATTCATCCCGGAAAGCCGCACGACCTCATGAAGCCGGTGCCGGCGTTCATTGATGGTACCGAATTTAGGCATCAGAACGCGAAGTTCCATTCCTTTTTCCTGTACGTATTGCGGTAGCTTTCGGGTGAGGTCGGCTAATTCGGAAGGGTCGGTAAAGGGAGACATCTCCTGAGTGACAATCAGCACTTTCTTCTTACTCATAACGCCTGTCAGATTTTCAAAGACTGACCCCGCCTCAGCGGGGCTGTTTTATAATAAAGCGCGCAAATTTAGCAATAACAAACGACTTTTCAGCAAATATCCAACCACTTAATACCGCATTAACAAAATCGTCTATATTTGGCCGGCAGTTTCAAAACACCTGCCGCGCCTTTCTCTGCCATGTATGTATTCCAACATTCCGCTCACCTGCGCCGCTACCTCGCCCTTTACCGGGCCTCCGGCCGAACCCTCGGCTTTGTTCCCACGATGGGCGCCCTGCACGAAGGGCACCTCTCTTTAGTGCGCCGTTCGCTCGCTCAAGACGATCTCACCGTGTGCAGCATTTTCGTGAATCCTACGCAATTCAATGATTCCGAAGACCTTAAAAAATACCCTCGCACACCTGAGAAAGACATAGCCCTGCTGTCCAAGTCGGGATGCACCGCCCTCTTTATGCCGGCCGTGGCCGAGGTATATCCCGATGAGGCGCCGCCGGATACCGAATTTTCATTCGGGGCTTTGGAGCAGGTAATGGAAGGCGCTTTCCGTCCGGGACACTTCCGGGGGGTGGCGCAGGTAGTGGCCAGATTGCTGACATTGGTGCAACCGCAACGTTTGTATTTGGGGCAAAAAGATTTTCAGCAAACGGCCATCGTAGCCGAAATGCTCCGGCAACTACAATCAGACGTAGAACTCAACATCGTACCTACGATGCGAGAACCCGACGGGTTGGCCATGAGTTCGCGCAATGCACGGCTCAGCCCCGAATTCCGGAAAGCAGCGCCGGCCATTTATAAAGCCCTGCTCGAAGCGCGCCGCCTGTACCCTCATAGCAGCGCTGCCGACATCAACGCGCAGGCCCTCCAAACCCTCACGGCCGCCGGGCTTCGCCCAGAATATTTCGACATTGTGGACGGGCACACTTTGCTGCCGGTGCAAAACGGACGCAAAGCGACCTCTGCCGTAGCCTGCGTGGCTGCCTGGGCCGGCAATGTTCGGCTCATTGACAACATGGTGTTGATAGGATAGCGCCCGATCCCTTTATCAGAAAATCGCTTTTTCTGCGTTATAGGGGTCGCTAAAAACATATAATAATGATGGCAACAAGATTCTCATTTCTACTCGTCTTCCTGCTGGCAACCGCTTGCGCACTGCCGCTTGCGGCTCAAACGACTAAAAATCAACCGGCCAAAGAAGAAACTCGCCCCGCCGAGCCTAAGGGCGTTTTTTCTATATTCAAAAAAAGTGAACCAAACGCTTCCCAAGCTCAGGCCGGCGATGTGAAAGCACGTCATCAGGCGGCCAAAAAAGAGGTGCGCATCGCCAAACGCGACCGCAAAGCCGCCATCGCCAAAGAACGGGCCGCACGCGCGCGCGCCGAAGCCCTCAAAGCCGAAAAGCGCGCCGTAGGCGCCGAAAAAAGATCGGACAAGTCAGAGGTGCAGGCAGACAAAACGCGGCAACGGCTGGGGAGGAACTAGCTTGCTGTTTAAGTTCAGTTAGCTGCGAGCTTCGAGCCGCGAGCTTCGAGTTGGCTGTGTGGAAACTCGAAGCTCGCGGCCCATAGCTCGCAGCCTCCCCCACTACTTCCCCACTGTCTTTATCAACATTCCTTTTGTTACAGGGTCGGTCAGTTCCATTCCGTTGAGGATGGAGAGTTCCCGGAGCCGGGTGGCGGGCATGCCCGCAGCGCGAAGGGCTTGCTCCAGGGTACCGCCCTGTTGTACAGTGACAATTTTGACGCGTTCCGGCACGGCGTTCATTTTTGATGTATCGGTCAAAGCCCGGAAGTTGCGCATGGTTTGCTCGAATGCGCCGGCATATACAAGATGACCTTGCGGGTCCGACAGGCCGAGAAATTGATACACCAAACCGTTGTACTGAATGAAATAAGCGAGTACGCGGACCGTCGCATTGGTTTCAGCATTCACCTGATCGGCGAGCAGGCGGAAAGCCGACAGGCCGTTTACCGATACATTGCCGGACTCTACCACTTGCAGGCTTGCCTGCTCTACGAGTGTCTGCCCGGCTTGCTGCGGCGAATTGCCCTGCGCTACGCTGAGCAGCATGAGAGCTTTGCCGTCTTTGGGCGCCATTTGCACCTGTAAGGGCGAGTTTTCGGTTTGCCAGTCAAGGGGAATGGGGAATTGGAATTTCAATTCAGGATGATAAAAAACGCCCGCCTCCACATAGCCCTGGCGCGGGTCTTCGCCATATACCAATCCGTCTATCATGCGCAGGTAGCTGTCGCGGCCCACTTTGTAGTTGTCGGGGCGCGCTGCTTGCCATTTCTTGCTCTCCTCGCCCACTTTTTTATTGCGGTCAATCGGGTCGGGGTGCGTGGACATGAACGTAGGCACGCGTCCGCCGCCGTCATCGCTCAGGCGGTGGAGGGTATTGAAAAACCCGGCCATTTCGTGCGCGTCGTAGCCGATTTTGGTAGAGTATTCCACACCGAGGCGGTCGGACTGAGTTTCGTGATCGCGCCCAAACTTGAGAAAGAGCATCCCCATGCCCAACTGCGCTACATCGGAAAACTGGCGAAACTCTTTTGACAACGCCACGCCCAACACCAAGCCGACTTGCGCCAACATTTGGTTGGAGTACTGTTGCGCCGAATGCCGCGCCGTGATGTGACCAATCTCATGGCCGAGCACGCCGGCAAATTCAGCTTCGTTGTTGAAGTGCGCCATGATGCCCCGCGTAAAATACACATAGCCGCCGGGCACAGCAAAGGCATTGATGATGGGCGAATCCACGATTTTGAATTCATACCCCAAATTGGGCCGGTGGGAAATGTTTGCCATTTCCGTACCTTTTTCGTTGATAAACTTCTGTAGTACAGGGTCTTCGTATAAGCCCATACTGGCTACGATCTCCGGGTCGGATTGAAGCCCCAATGCTTTTTCCTGGTCTTCCGACAGGAGGATGAGTTGTTTTTTTCCCGTGACCGGATTTACCGCACAGGAAATTGCGCCGCACAGAACGAGCAGCACCAAAGAAAATCTGATCAGCCTTCTCATGTTATTATTTATTATGGTATTTATAAACGTCTATTTAGTGGATGGGGCTGTTTGTAGCTTCACAAAATTACGCAATTATCCTGAGCAAAAACTAAAATACTTTTACGCGCTCATCCTCCTCCGTTTAATTGAAAGCCCACCCCGTGTACGGTTTCGAGTTTGATGTCGGGATCGGCGCCGAGGTAGCGCCGGAGGCGGGAGATGAATACGTCTAAGCTGCGGCCGAGAAAGTAGTCGTCTTGCCCCCACAGTTTTTCCAAAATGACGGAGCGTTTTACCACTTGCCCGCGCTGTTGTACCAGCATGAGCAGCAGGTCCGACTCGCGCTGGGTGAGCCGTTTCATGTCGCCGTTGCGCGTCAGCGTGAGGTTGGCGGGATTGAAGCGGTATTCGCCGATGCGGTAGTCGTCGGGGGCAGCCGGGGCCACGGCTTTGCTGCGGCGCAGGAAAACCTCAATTTTGAGAATCAGCTCTTCGATGCTGAAAGGCTTGGTGATGTAGTCGTCGGCGCCGAGCTTCAGTCCGTGAATGCGGTCTTCTTTAAGCGATTTGGCAGTGAGAAAGATAATGGGCGTTTGTTGGTCCAAGCGCCGGATTTCGCGAGCGATGTCGTATCCATCCACTTCGGGCAGCATCACATCGAGGATGCACAGGTCAAAGGAGGTGTGCCGAAGGAGGTCTAAGGCGTCCCGTCCGTTGTTGCAATGCGTGATGCGATACCCTTTCATTTCAAGGTTGTCGCGGGTCACAAAACCTAAACTTTCGTCGTCTTCAACGTAGAGCAAATGGGCATTCATAAGGCCAAAGGTATAGAAATTTGAATTTCGGTGCCGCCGCCGGAACGGCTCTCCAAGCGGATGCGCCAATGATGGGCCGCACACACATTGCGCACATAGTACAGGCCGAGGCCGAAGCCTTTCACATCGTGTACGTTGCCGGTAGGCACCCGATAAAACTTGCGAAACACCCGCCTGCGATTTTCTTTGGCAATACCGATGCCGTTGTCTTTTATGGAAAGCGTCACCCGGCCGGCGTCACAGCGGGTATGCACTTCGATACACGGTTTTTCGCGGCAATACTTGATGGCATTGTCCAAGAGGTTGTTGACCACATTGGTGAGGTGCAGGCGATCGGCGCGAATGAGGCAGCCCGGCGCGTTGAAATGCCCCGTGAGCGTGCCGCCTTTTTGCTCGGCTTGCATTTGCATGGCGCGGATCGCTTCGTCCAAAAAGGTATCCAGCTCTACGGTCTCCTGCTTGAGGTGAAACTTGCCGCGCTCAATGCGGGCCAGTTGCAGCACCTTTTCCACCTGATGATTGAGGCGTTCGTTTTGCTCCTTTATGATGCGGGCATACTGGAGCAGGCGCGGGTCGGCCTGCACAGTGGGGTTGTTGATGAATACCTCGGCGGAGATGCCCATTGTAGAAATGGGGGTTTTGAACTCGTGGGTCATGTTGTTGATAAAGTCTTTCTGCGTTTCCGAGAGCTGCTTTTGTCGCAGAATAATGGCCATGGAATAGGCGAAAAACACAACCGCCATGAACAGGATAACAGAAAAAATGATGGACAACTGAATGCGGTCGAGCAGGTAATCGGTGCGAGTGGGAAATTTCACGCCGAAGTAGTAGGTAAACTCGCTGTGTTTGGGCAGTTGGCCGGCGCCTTTGCCGGCGCCGGGCTTAGGGCTGGGCGAGTAGCTCACATAAGTGCCGTACACCATCTCGTCGGTTTCGCAATCGAATACGGCGTACTCAAAATCAATGTTCAGCGCCAGGGCTTCCAATTCGCGCTGGAGGAAAAACTCTAAGTCTTTGGAGTCAATTTCATAAGCGATATTCACCACGAAGTAGTTGCCGCTGCGCTGCCGCACCACATTGCGGGCCGGCAGGGTGGAGTCGTTGAGGTCAGCCAGGCTGCGGGCCGTGTTGTAGAGCGCGAGATTGACTTTTTTATAAAACTCCTCCTCGTTGAGATTCCAGGAGCTGAGCACCCAATACGACTGTATGGCAATGATGCCCGCAATGGCCACCACACCGAGCAAAATAACCCTGAAAATGGTACTGTTTTTCATGGTTGCGGTTTTGAAGAAAGCTGCGAGCTACGACCACGCCTGGGCGTGGTGCGAGTCCATGCCGCATTTTAGTACTCTACGGGCACACTCACACTTGTACATTGTACATATTGAACATTTTGAAATGATGAATGACCATTGAGGAGCGCGCACTTACACATTGTACATTGAAAATTGTACATTGAAAATTTTGAAATGTTCAATGTTCAATGACCCCGGCGCCGCTTTTTTCCTGCTCCCGTCACCCCCGCATCACCAAGTACACGATATACGCCACATAAGAGGCCGTAAACAAAATACCCGCCGGACGCTTGATGACCAATTTGCGCCCCACGGCCAGCGCCACAATGACCAAAGCCCCCGAAAACACGACCACCAAAATGTCTATATTGGAAGAAGCATGAAACTTCAGCGGCCGGATGACACTGCTCAAGCCCAGAACGAGCAGAAGGTTGAATATGTTGGAACCCACCACGTTGCCCACGGCGATGTCGGTGTTCTTTCGGAATGCAGCTACGGCAGAGGTAACCAATTCGGGCAGCGAGGTACCGATAGCCACGATCGTGAGGCCGACAAACTCCTCGCTCATGCCGAGCGATTTCGACATTTCAATGGCGCCCTCTACCACCCATTTTCCTCCGAAAAACAAACCCACTATCCCGGCGCCGGTCAATAACCAGGCCCGCTTAATGGGCAGTACGGCAATGGGCTGCTCAGCAGCTTCCTCCTGAGCCGAGGGAAGCGTGAATACATACAGCAAAAACAACCCGAAAAAAAACAGAATGATGATGCCGTCGCCCCGACTCAGTCCGGCTATTTCATTTTCGTTGCCAAATAAGTCGGTATTGGCCAAAAAACCCACCAGCAGCGCTGCCGCCAGCGAAAAAGGAATCTCCGACAACACCGTGTTCCGGCGTATCGGCAAGCTGTATATGATGGCCGCCACGCCGAGAATGAGCAACACATTGGCGATATTGCTGCCCAGCACGTTGCCGATGGCGATACCGGCGCTGCCTTCTATACTCGCCATCACGTTTACGATTAGTTCCGGCGCAGAAGTACCCACCGACACAATGGTGAGGCCGATGACGAAATCGCTCAAGCCCATCTGTTTGGCAATGGCTGAGGAACCGGTCACCAACCAATCGGCGCCTTTGATGAGCGCTGCTAGTCCTACAACAAAAAGTATATATGTGATCATGAAGCCGGTTTGTCTTTGAGGGTGCAAATATACCGCTACAATGAAATATCAACGGCAGTTGTACCGAAAAGAGAAAACTTATACTAAATTGGCCGGGTAAAACGACGAAACACTATACAATATATCATGATCGAAATGGAGAAGAACACACTACGACGGCCGTTGAAAAAACGCAATCTGATACTTGCCGCCTGCATCTCGGTATGTTTTATGCTCGCATCGGGTACGCCGCCGCAATACCCGGCCTCCGCCCTGCGCGCCGGCCTCGACCCCGCAGAAGACCGCTGGGTGGATTCCATGTTTCAAACCATGACTCCCGATCAGCGCCTCGGACAACTCTTTATGATTCGCGCTCACTCCGACAAAGGCGCCGACCACATCGCCGGAGTGGAAAAGCTCATCCGCGATTACCATGTGGGCGCGCTGTGCTTTTTTCAGGGCACGCCCGAAAAGCAGGTAGAACTCACCAACCGCTATCAGGCGCTCACTACGCATGTACCGCTCATGATCGCCATAGATGGAGAATGGGGCCTCGGCATGCGACTTAAGGAGGGAACCATCAGCTTTCCGCGCCAACTCCCGCTGGGCGCTATTCAGGACAATTTTCTCATCTATGAGTTCGGCAAAGAAGTGGGCCGGCAATGCCGCCGCATCGGCGTACACGTCAACTTCGCCCCCGTGGCCGATGTGAACAACAATGCTGCCAACCCCGTCATCAATACCCGCTCCTTCGGCGAAGACCGTCAAAATGTAGCCGTCAAAAGCATGCAATATGCCAAAGGTATGCAAGACAACGGCGTGATGGCTTGCGCCAAACACTTTCCCGGCCACGGCGATACCGATGTGGATTCGCACTATGATCTGCCCGTCATTCGCCACAGCCGCGAACGATTGGACAGCATCGAACTTTACCCCTTTCGGGAAATGGCCCGGCAGGGCGTGGGCAGCATGATGATCGCGCACCTCAACGTGCCCGCTTTGGATACCGCCATGAACCGGCCCACCACCCTGTCGCGCTACACCGTGACCGATCTGCTGCGCAAAGAGCTTCATTTTGAAGGACTGGCCTTCACCGATGCCCTCGAAATGAAAGGCGTGACCAAACACTTCAAACCCGGCGAAGTGGAAGCCGAAGCCCTTGCCGCCGGCAACGACATGCTCGTGCTGCCCGAAAACATGGAAGCCGCTTTTCGCGAAATCAAGCGCTACATCGCCGACGGCCGCATCCTGCAAACCGAAGTGGACGAACATGTGACCCGCGTACTGCGCGCCAAATACCGGCTCGGCCTCACCGCCTTCACTCCCATCTCCACCGACAGCCTCCGCCGACAACTCAACACCCCGGCAGCACTGGCCCTCAAAGCCAAACTCTACGAACACGCTCTCACTCTGGTGCGCAATAAAGACAACGTGCTGCCCATCGATCGCTCCACCGTCAACGCCGCTTCGCTGAGCATCGGCGCCGGCAAAAAGACCGGCTTTCAGGAGCGTTTGGACAGTTACAAAAAAATGCCCGCGTTCAGCACTGCCCGCGAAGTATCGGCGGCAGAGCGCAGCACGCTCCTGCAGCAACTCGGCCAAAAGGAATTGGTCATCGTGAGCCTGCACGGTATGAGTTCCTTTGCCGCACAGGGCTACGGCCTCAGCAAAAGCGCGCTCGAATTGCTCGACGCCCTCAATCGCCGCACCAAAGTGGTGCTGGTTATATTCGGCACGCCGTACAGCTTAGTCCACTTCGACGCATTCAATCCCGTGTTGGTGGCGTATGAAGAAGACCCCATGGCGCAAGACCTCGCCGCGCAAGCGCTCTTCGGCGCCATCGGTCTGAGCGGTCGCCTGCCGGTGACGGCCTCCGCCCAAAGCCGCTTCAACACGGGCGTGACCACTGCCCCACTCTTCAAAATGGGCTATGCCCTGCCCGAAAAAGTGGGTATGAATTCTGCTGCTTTTGACAAAATGGACCGCCTGGCAGAAGAAGCCATTGCCTCCGGCGCTACGCCCGGTTGTGTGGTGCTTGTGGCCAAAGACGGCCAGATTGTTTACCAAAAAGCATTCGGCCATCACACCTTCAGCAAGAGCCGCGCCGTGCAGCCCGACGATATCTACGATCTGGCATCCGTCACCAAAATTGCCGGCGGCGCCCTCGCCCTGATGAAGCTCTATGACGAAGGCATAGTGGATTTGGATGCGCCCATCAGTCGCTATCTGCCCGATCTGAAAGGCTCCAACAAAGCCGACCTGACCTTGAAAGACATCCTCGCCCATCGGGCCGGCCTCCAACCCTGGCTGCCTTTCTACCGCAGAACGGTACTCAAAACCAAAACCGATGTCACGCTCAAACCGGAATACTACCGCAGCAGTCCCGATGCCGAATTTTCCATTCCCGTAGCCGAAAACCTATACCTGCGCAGCGATTACCGGGATTCGGTATGGCAACAAATAGTGGATTCGCCCCTGCTGCCCACGCGCGGCTATAAGTACAGCGACCTGGGTTTTTACATCGTCGCCCGCATGGTGCAGCAACTGACCGGCAAGCCTTTAGATGAATATTTGGACGAAACCTTCTTCTGCCCCATGGGATTGGAGCGCGTATGTTACAATCCGCTACAGCGTTTTTCGAAGGAAGAAATGCCCCCCACGGAAAACGATGCCTACTTTCGGATGCAAAAAGTGCAGGGCCATGTACACGACATGGGCGCCGCCATGCTCGGCGGCGTGAGCGGTCATGCCGGCCTCTTCGCCGATGCGCCCGATCTGGCCGCCATCCTCCAGATGCTGCTCCAGTACGGCTACTACGGGGGGCGCCGCTACCTCAGCTCCGCTACTGTGAAAACCTTCACCAGCCGGCACCCCGACAGCAGCCGGCGCGGCATGGGCTTCGATATGCGCCAAACCAACGAGCGCATGTACGCCAACGTGACCTCTCGCATGTCGGACGAAGCCTTTGGACACGACGGATTCACCGGCACCAGCGCCTGGGCCGATCCCGAAACCGGCACGGTTTTTATCCTGCTCAGCAATCGCACCTATCCCTCACAAAAAAATTCCAGACTGAACGGCCTGCGCATGCGGCAACGGATGCAAAGCGTGGTGTATAATGCCCTGCAAGCTCGCCCCGACGACGAAGAATGGGTGCTGGGCAAAATCCCTCTGGAATCGGAATATCCCGAAGAAGTCGGGAAATAAAACGGGCGAAAAAGAAAAGCGACCCCGATTTCACTCGACGCCGCTTTTTCATTTTGTCCTGGCGCGCTCTGTTTGGGTAGATGTACACCGGAGGACTTCCTATGTCTGTGTTTGTTCTCGTTTCCCCCTCATTGGGAGGAGATTCTCTCATAGTACGCCTGCGTTCAGGACGTGAGCATGAGACGATAACCTGTGAAGAAGTCACTTTTTTATCATATCACCACTTCAAAATACCGCAACATGACCAAAGCCGAATTGATCCGCGAGCTTCAATTACGACACCGGGACTTCACCGATCTGCTGCACACCTTCGATGAGCAAAGCTTCCTCTTTGCCCCCGAAGGCAAATGGTCGGCAGGTATGCAGTTGGATCACCTCCTCCGCAGCGTTGCGCCCGTGGGGTTGGCATTCCGGCTGCCGTGGTTGGCCCGGCTTCTTTTCGGCAAAGCCAACCGGCCCTCCAGAAGTTATGAAGCTGTAGTGGAAAAATACAAAAGCAAGCTGGCCGCAGGCGGCAGAGCATCCGGCGCTTTTGTGCCCAAACCGGTTGCCTACCAGGAGCGACAGGCCCGTAGCCAAAAACTCCAACGGGAAGTGGAAAAACTGTGCCGCTCGGTAGAAAAGATGCCGGAACACCGATTAGAGACCCTGATCCTGCCCCACCCGCTGCTCGGAAAACTGACCTTCCGGGAGATGGTTTATTTTACGATTTATCATGTACAGCACCATCAGGCTTCGGTGGCGAAATAAGCACATACCTATTTTGCCAGGCCCACTCCAAACCCAATCTCGAAGTAGCGCAGGCGAACGAGATCGAATGCAGGGGATCGGGACACATCCAGCAGCCCGTTGGAGTACCTGATGTCCCATGTCAGCAATCGTTGTTTCGGCTTTTTGATTTTCAGAAAAAAACCGCCGGTCAACCCCGCATCAAAGGTTTTAGTAGCATCATTGCCATATACGGCAGGGCGGTCAGCAAATTTCCATCTATGTGCAAACAGGAATGAACCGTAGGCGCCTAATTGAATTCCGAAAGCAACCGTCTTTTTCTTTTGCTCAGATTGATACAACGTGTATTGAGGCAGTACATACAGGGAGGCCGCATACATGGTACGCTGTGCTTTCACGCGGTCCCTATCGAGATAATTGTGAATTTTAAACGCATATCCCTTGCGGGCAACCTGGAATTCTGCCATTCCGGCCAGTTTTTCACCCCATGACTTCGTATAACTCAATCCGAGCGCATAAGAAGGCAAAACGTCGGTGTATCCTCTTTTGCCGTAGGCATCCCCATCCCAGCCGCTATTCGCATAAGCTCCTCCGAGGCTGAAACGCAATCCGGCCTGCGCCCCGATGGATGCGGCGCCGACCATCAACAGGCCCAAGACCGGTAATATCTGCAAGGCAATCTTTTGCATGGTTAGAATTTAAATACGGTTTCCATTTTTAGTCCTGCCGCTATGACGATGCCATCGGGAATCCAGACATTCAGTTCGGGCGACTTTTTCAATATACCGGTCAGGAAATAGACTGTGGGCTGAAGGTTGAGGTAAAAATTTCGATACAATTGAAATTCATTTCGCCATCCGAATGAAAAATCGGCACGATAGTACCCTTCGTCGAAGCTGGTTTTCAGAGCATTAAAATAGCTGCCCGGCACGCGGAAAACCTCCATGCGACAACACCCCCCCGCCGAGTGTGC
The DNA here is from genome assembly GCA_019638385.1 of Saprospiraceae bacterium. Taxonomy (GTDB): domain Bacteria; phylum Bacteroidota; class Bacteroidia; order Chitinophagales; family Saprospiraceae; genus UBA2329. The sequence goes on from JAHBTW010000006.1 coordinate 54,877, forward strand.
CCTCCCCGGGGCGAATGGTGAATTCCTCGGCATAGGCATAGTGAAAGACATCTATACCCAGCGTAATTTCCGGCCCGCCTGCATATTCCTCATTACTCAACAATGTAAGCCCGCCCGAAATGCCGAAAGAGAAGGATTTGGTTTTGAAATGATAATACAGCCCGCCGTAATTCCTTGTAGTATCCGTATTCGGGGCGCCCCTATAATTGAACGCATAAGCAGAACGCTGGCCGCGGAGATTTTGGGAAAAGTGCAGCCCGATACTGAGTTTGCCGAATTGCCGGCGGTAGCCTCCACCTATGCTGTGGCTCTGAATGGGGCGATTGGCAGGCGCCGTTTCTACAAAATCAATAAATAATCCGGGGTTTGTCTCCAACATCGCCTCAAAAAAAGTCCTCGTGATTTGCGGTGTGTGATGCACATAGAGTGTATTCCTATCATGCTGCCCATAATGAACGGCCAGACAGGAGAACACAAAAAAGATCACAAGGGCGATTTTGAACTTCATCGAACGGCATGTTTGTAAACCAATTGGAGAGAAACGAAATTTGGGCGGTAGGTAAATTTAGTTAACGTGTCCTATCAAAACAAAGTCCACAACAGCGCCACATCCAGCGCTGCTGTGTAGGCGAGGTCAGCGTAGTAGGAAGAGGTAAGAGCGAAAACCTCTCATTCAAAACAGGGGCTTGAATCCAGTCGGCGTGAGTGAGCCTGTAGGTGTAATAACTCATTCTCTGCACCTTTCCTCTTCGTTGTGCCAAGGCAATGCCCGTCTCCACTGAAAAAAGAGTAAAAACAGGCATTCGAAAGTTCATTCCCAGCATTGCTCTGGGTAGAGCATTGGCAGGCTTGGCCTTGTTGGCGAAGCCGTTGCTTAGCAAGTTGGCAGGCGGATGCTCCCAAAAGGAGTCGTTGGCGCCGACCATCAGTTGGCCGCTGAACTTGTTGCTATGGTTCTGTGCGTCAAGGGAGCGCATCGCTCCGATGAGCAGGCAGCAAGGGGGGAAGATGGTTTTGTGCATGGTGGAGCGTTTTTTAGCGCTAAAACTGCTTCCCCGGCGCTACTTAGATAACAGCCAGGTTTCCTCCCTTAACGTTGTTGAAGTCGGTGTAATGGTCGTAGTTGAATAATGCCAGTCCTGCTTGTTTTTTTCGTTCACACGAACCTCAAAATACTTTGTGGGCCTGAAAAAAGCGCCCGGACCATCTTCGTAGGCAATAATCACTTTTTCGGGTGCAAGCTGGTAGTACCACTTATTGGATTCCTGAAAACCCAATGGCGGAGCATAGATGAAAGTGATTGTTTCGTCATCTGTGAAAGTAGCCTGGAATTTGAAGGTGTCCTTTGATACTGTTGTCAGACCCGGCTCTACAACTTCTTGAAAATTGATGGCTGTAACATTCCAGGTGCCTACAATCTGAGCTTTTTGTTCGGCAAACAAGTCTGTTTCTTTCTGGCACGAAGCAACCAGAAACACAAAACAGAGCAAAATGAAATAATTGATTTTCATGGTTGTTATTTTTTGGTGACAAGTCTAATGCGTATTATTGAATTTTCACGATTTTATGGACAAATGTACTATTCCCGATTTTGACCTCAAGGAAATAGAGTCCGGCAGGGATATTACTCCAGGAGTAGGTGAACTTATTTATTCCCTTTACAACCTGTTCATTTTTCTGCCAAAGTATTCCTGCCGTAATATCGTTGAGTTTTAATTGCACCGCCCCGCCCTCTGCTGTGTTTATCTCAATAGTCAACTCGTTGTTGAACGGGTTCGGATAGAATTTCAAAGAAGTAGTCTCAGAAAAATCATCAAAGTTTGGCGTCGAATGCTGCACATTCGCATCAGGAGGATTGGCAACATATCTTTCGTTAGAAAGCAAATGTTGATCGGAATCAATCAACTTATTTTCCTTCAGGAAGTCAGTAGTAGCTACCGGGTCGAACCCTTCAACGCGGTATGTTGTAAGTATTTGTGGCTTGCCATCAATCAAACGCGTCTCAGTTATTTCTTGTTCCCTTAAAAATCCTGCTCCCTCTCCTCTGCATCCGGAAAGCGAACAAGGGGCACACCCTTCCCAAATAGGGCCGGTTTGTGGTAGTAAACTGCAATACACTCTTTGATAACACTGATTTTCACCACAATTGACGTTGTTAAGAGTAGAAATACCCAATCCACTAGTGACTGATCTGACCACAAAAGCATTTCCCAGCGAAGGAAATACACAAAGCTCAAAAGTATGACACCACCAGCATCGGTTGGCGTTATCATATCCTACTTGGTTGACAAACTGTATGGTCCCCTGATGTGTTCTAAACACCTGGCCTGTCAGGCGGCATCTCTCCACTACCGTGCAATTAGATATATTTACCGGATCTAGTGATGTTCCGACATTCGTACTATTCACAAGTACACCGTCGTTACAAAACTCGTCCAATATTCTGCAATCACTTGGTCTGACCTGTGTAAATGAGCCGATATCTTGCTGCTGCACAATGGTTCCGTTGCAGGTGGTAATAAATATACAACCCGATCTTACCGTTATCAACTGATTTAAACCAATGGTAAATGACCGGATTCCCCTACATCCACTTTTATCGGTGACGGTAACAGTATAAACGCCCGCAGATAAATTCGAAAGGCTTTGAGTTCCTTGGCCGCTGTTCCATCTGAATTTATAAGGAGGGGTTCCACCGGATGCTCCGGCGGAAATGCTACCCAAAGAATAACCCTGACAGGTGTTTTGCGAGCTTCCGGTCACGGAAATGTTGACCTGCGAGCAGTCCACCAAATCAAAGCAATCTGATGCGCTGGAACATCCGTCGGTAATCGTGACACAATACCTGCCGATGCGCAGGTTTTCCAAATCCTCTGTTGTACTACTAAAGCCATTCGGCCCCGACCATTGAATAGATATTCTCTCCGGGTTTCCCCCAAATACATGCAAATTAATACTGCCATCAGAGGCGGATGAAGTAGTTGGAGACGTCACGTCAGAGTCAAAAATATTGATCGGAAGATAATAACTCAGGTTGCCACATCTGGGCACGGATTTTATCGGGCCGCTATTGTCCGAGCAGCAACATAATTCAAATTCTCGTGCAGCCGTGCAGCCGGCTGAGTTTGTAACTGTAACTGTGTATTTGCCAGGGCAAAGCCCGCTGATAAAGTTGGTTCCTGATGCCCCATTTGACCACGTTATCGTGTAAGCCCCTGAATAATTGACGCTTATTGCTATGGCTCCGTCTTGAGATGACTGTATGTCTCCACAATTTTCTTTGCGCTCGGTCTCCATACATGTAGTTACATTCGTTAGTTCCGACAACATAATGATATTGTTGCCCCCCATCGGTACGCCTAAGTTTCTTCGATCAATGATACAGCCCCTGCTGTCTCTAATGATGACTCTGTACCTGCCGCCGGCAATATTGCAAAGGTCTTCGCCGCCATCATTGCCTGATATATTAGGGACAGAGCTTACCAATGTTGCTCCGCTGTACCATTCGACCGAATAGGGTGGAGTACCACCAGCAATGGAAATATCAATACAGCCATCGCTACAATCTACTGAAAAAGCCGGGGTGATATTTATGTGACCCAATACCAGTGTAGCGCACCCGTTTTGAACATCAAACTCCTCCACCACCTCGCAACACAACCCGTCGGAAACCGTCACGGTATAAGTGCCCGGCGCCAGGCCGGATATATTTTGTGTGGTGGCCCCGTTTGACCACATATATTGATACTCCACATCGAACAGCCCGGTGACGGTGAGGCTGATGGCTCCGTCGGCGGCGCCGTTGGTAGCGTGCGTCACCATGCCGTCCACCATGTGGCAGTCCTCTCCGGCCGATATGGTAAAGACCGTTTCATTCTCAGGTGTAAAGAAGCGAGGTCCACAACTCCCGCTCACCTTGTGCAACACGTCGCCGCCCGACTGCGAGATGTTGTCGTCGGTCCAGGTGGTAGCCGAGTTTCGCTTGGGAATGCTTACGCAATTCGATGAATTGTCCGTACTGAAAGCCAGAATGGCGTTGGAGGAGTGGTCGTACCCTCTGAAAGTAAACCTGATTTCGCCGGCGCTGCAAAGCCTCAGCGCATCGTCTTTGTTGATTCTGAATTTCTGTATCCTACCGTCCTCTTCTGTTTCGTAGGGTTGCAGATCGCTCACGACCGTACCGGCGTCCAGTGTCAGTTGTCCCAGCGGCTCGCTGGCGGTGGCGGTCACATACATACCTCCCGACAAGTGGGAGTACCCTACCTGAGTGCTGTTCACCATCGGCTGCCCTAGCGTCATGCCCTGGCAGGCAGCGCCGTCGTTGCAGGTCCAGCCGCGTTCGTAAAAGGTAAGCCCTCCGGCCTGCACTTTTACATGGGCTATGAAAGGCTTGTAGTTGTCAATGGTGAAATCGCGGTCGGCATCTGTAAACCCATTCCTGATATCCGTGACTCTTGCTCTCATTTGATACCGTCCATCGTTGTAGCGCGTACTCATGGGGCAGTAGGAGAGCATGGCCGGCGCACCGTCCATGGGGTCGTCCTTGTGGATACGGGTGATGAAGTCGGTGAAGTAGAAGTCGTCGTAGGGGTGACTTGCATACGCAAATGAAGCAATGCCCTGTCGGGCCATACTTCCCCTCTGGTCGTTCAAGGCCATATAAGTAGGGTACAAATTCGTATTAGGTGTTGCCCCATGAGAAATTTTGCTTTCGAGGGCTGCTCCCTGAATCAAAGAATAGTCACTTTCATATTGCTTTTTGATCTGAATTTCTACATCGTTAATATTCATTACTACGTTACCGTATCTGGTTGCGGAACCGTTTTCTCCCAGTTCAATTCCCGTAGTGGCATCGGTTGCACTTCTCATGACCCCTCGTACCCTGAACTTTGTTGCCGATGTGCCCGGATACCTTATAGCCATATTTCCAAATGATTGTCCTTCGGTATGGGATTTTACCTCATAGTCTGGTTCATCATGATCAATAACCGTTAGAGGATCCATGCAATTTGTTTCATGGGCCTCGCTTATGATGGGGTTTGCATTTATATTTCTAAACCTGTACAGGTGAAGATGCACAGGGAATGGGTCATTATTTTGAAATCCTCCGCCTGAACCACCCATCGGTGCGATAGCTTGATCGGTTGATTCAATTTCCGTTTCAACAGTATATACTGTTCCGTTAAGAGTTACAGTTCCTTCTTCTTGGCCAATAGCAGTACCAGTTGTTAAATTGACGATCGCGTAAAGCGGAGGATTTGTACCATCAATAGCCTTTAATGCAAAAGCGCCTGATTGTATCCACGCCCCAGAAGGATTACGAGAGTTGAAAATATGAGCATAACCCAAATCAATGGGTGTAAAAGGAGGCCGGAAGGTGCCGTCAATAACGATATACTTGTAACCTTGATTTGCTCTGATCAGAAAAACTGTACCTGTCTCGGCAGCAATGATTGCAGTGCCTCTTCCTCCATCATCGGTACCCGCATACTGAATGGGGCGGTAGTCCACTCCTTTGTGCCAATCATAGCCCAAGTATCGAGCGCCGAAATCAGAGGTAATATCCCCACTGTTGTAAGGCAATAAGGGGCCATAAGTGTATGTAGTTGACAGATTGTCTGCTCCTTCTTGCGTTGAGCAATTGTTACAGATTTGGTAGCGCAACGGTAAATCGCCATTTTGAGAAAGCAGTCCGTACGATGATATAATCGAAATGACTATAGTGAAGAAGAAATTTCTCATGGTATTATTTTTTTAAGGTTTATTATTTGAAGTCATTTTGTGCAAAAGAAAGCCGCCCAAGGAAAATATCCACGGTTGTCGTATTGTGAGCATCGAACTACGTTGGCTCACATAAATACTGTCTATTCAAGAAGATAAAATCTTGCGTGAGCGAGGAATAGTTTAGGTACTCATTGCTTTTCTATTTCAAGGGTTGTAATTTTAAAATCCTGCTCAAAAAGGAATTCTCTTCGGACCCCATGTTTGGTAAAAATTGCACCGTCATTGGTCCAAACGGGCCTGTTTTCTTTCTTTTTTTCAAACAATTCAACGTAGTATAGTTTTTCTCGATCCATATCAAAAACCCAATGTCTATTAGGTTGTACATTTCCTCCTATATACACGGCGCCCAAGACTCGATTATAGGCTTCTCCAATAGACAATCCGTAGCTCCAACTATCATCCCCCCTAAAGTCGAGTATTATTTGGCCGCTTTTGGATTCAAAAAACAACAACCCCTCAGGCAGCGGGCCACTTCCACACTCTCCATAGGCGCCGCCGTATTTCACGGCGAGGTATTTCCCATCCTGAGTGACAACAGGTGTCGAGCCACCCCGACTTGTCTTGATTTCTGAAATAATTTCCCCTTGATCATTGAATATGTAAAACACCCCCAGAATGGCAATTACTTGTCGGTAGCGATTACTGAGGTAAAAGTTATAGGCTGCAACTGTAAAATGTTCCATTGTGGGGCCATCAAATACCATAATTTGGCCGTCTGCATACACTGGCACAGGGTCTGAAATAGACTCGGGCGCCGTCCAGATTCCAATTTTATCTTGCAATTGAGCCAAATCTGCTTTGGATAAATCATACTGTTTAGAACCGTATGGGCCATCAGCGGAAGGAAACGGCAAGGTGTTGAACGGGTGCATTTTTTCCAGATCAACTGATTTAATCAATTGTCCTGTTTTTTCGCTCCAGAACTCTACACGGTCATAATACTGTCCCGGCACTTTGAAATGAGGTCGGATTTTTTGAAATTTTTGTTCCTTCCCATTACTGTTGGATGCACTGCCTGATTCACTGCGAACCTCTTGAGCGGCCACATAAATCACAGAGACAGCAATGGCGAAAAAGGTTAGAAGTAATTTTTTCATAGTCTGATTTTTTTAGTTTTGAATAATAATCACCCCGCCCCCCTCTCAATAAACCCAACCGACGCAGCATCCCACGCTGCGCGCGACTGGAGTCTAATTAGTGTGCAACGGGTTTCACATTGGCTGCGCTGCCCAAAAGCAGTAGCAAGGCTTGCCTGTGGCAAAGCATCACCCGACGGCAAAACCGGTATGGTACGACGCACGCATAGTGGCGCGAGGGTACACATACGGCGCAGGCCGCAGCAGTGTTGTTCATCATGTGTTTGTACAGTCCGTTGCTTTGTAATCTGTTTGCTTTTCAGCAAGTGGCATCCGTAGTCGTGGGATGACGCCGGATGTCTTTTTATTGTTTTGGTTGCGCTTTTCGAGACGAGGTCTTTTTTCGGTAACTCGAAAAGCATGGAGGCAAATATATAGCAGCAGGAATCAAAATGCAAATATTTTTTTGTTTTTTTTTTTTCAATGACGGTTAAATTTTGCTGACAGGGAAGGGGCCTTCATCAAACACTATAGTGAAGCACCCAAAGGCACTTGCGAGCAACGCATTCAGCGTCTCAAAGAGGAAATCCCGGAACATCTCTTGCTCACCCACCCCGGCTTTATTCCTAAGGAAGACATTGAAAACAACTTCTTGCTCAATCTTTCGCTCAAAATCAACGAGCAACTGGCCTCGGAGCGGCCCGCTGTTACCATTCGCGAAATATTCGACCACCTGCAGGAAAACGAACACCGCATAGACCCCGTAAGCCGGCAAAATTTCTACGCTTACCTGCGCAACCTGTGTACCATATTAGTGCAAATGGGCGATGCTTCTTTTGTGGAGTTATTGCATCAAATACAGCGCGACAATCTCCGCAAGGGATATCTGTTTGTGGACGGCAAACTCACGCCCAGCGCCTATCTGAATATTGTACGAACGGCTGTTCGCGTAGGGCGCCAGGAATGGGCCTTGGAGTTTATAGAAGCATACAAAGCGTATTTATTCAACGAAGAAGCTAAACACGACTACGCCGGCCTCACGAAGGCAGAGTGCCTGTTCTCCCTAAAGCGATACGAGGAAGCGTTGGAGGCTCTGCCCGCTACCTTCACAGATACCCTCTATCTGACTCATTGCCGCCGCCTGGAATTGAAAATATATTACGAACTCGGCTCCGATTTGCTCCCCTACAAACTGGATGCTTACAAAATGTTTGTCAGCCGGGCTTCCAAAAAAGTACTGTCGGATACGCTGCGCGAATTTGAAGGCAATTTTGCCAATTTATTGTTGCAAATCATGCAGTGCCCACCCCGACACCGCGCCAAAAAGGAGAAAATAACCGAGCGAATCAAAGAGAAAAAAAGCATCGCCGACCGGGAATGGCTCTTGGAAAAAATAGCGGCGCTCTGATAGGGGCGGCGTATGATGCACTAATCCGGATGCTTTCTTGTCTCATCGTTACACTGCCGTTTTAAGGTTATATTATTACGCATGAGCAGACCTTATCGTGCATCACTCCTGCCCAACAAATATGCCCAGGCCGGCGTCACCCGAATTGTCTTCCCCTCCACCTGGATATGCTCCGTCCGATCCCAGGTTAAAATACGTCCTTCCGGCAAGTCGAAAAATTGCAACGCGGCGACCAATCCTTTGATCTCCCGCTCCCGGGTGGCCGGCTCGTGGAATTCAAGGCACACATTGACCGGAACCCCATTGTCCCAGTAAAAATCTACCTCCTGTTTTTCAAAAAAATAGTGAGGCGTCAATCCTTGCCGACGCAGGTGCAGGAACACCGCATTTTCAAGTACCCGGCCTTTGTCTTCGCTGATACTCATGGCGTATTTGAATGCGGGGTCAATGGCGTAAAACTTGCTTGGATTGACGGCTTGTACCCTTGCCGAACGGTTCCAGATATCCGCCCTAAACAATACAAAGGCTTCTTCGAGATGCGAAACGTAGTCGAAGACGGTGTTTTTCCCAATGGAGTACCCTTGCGATTTGATGTCATTGAATACCTTCGTGATACTGATTGGGTTGGATAAATTTTGCAAAAAAAACTTCAGCAGGTATTTCAGCAAAACAGGCTGTTTCACCGAAAACCGCTCGGTCAGGTCCCGGTACAGCATCAAGTTAACGCACGGGGCATCACATCCGCTAAAGGCTTTTCGATGAAGTCGGCTATAATCCTTTTGAAAATGTTCTTTTTATCCATAACTTGTCTTTGAACGAAAGACAACAATAGTTAAAAGCATCTTTACAGCAAAGACACTTTTAAAAAAACTATCTTTGGAGTAAAGATAAGTATGATACCCCTCCACTTCCGATACAAAAAGTAATTACAATTGATTATCAATTATTTATATCAAATGGGGTACACTTGGGGTACATTTTTTCTATTTAGACCTAAAAAAGGGGGGGATGCAAGGCCACTACGCCGCCCACTGATTGTCGTACCGCTGTTTGAAAAATTCAAACAGCACGTTCGTCTTTTCAGTGATGTCGGTTTCCTCGAAGGCGGGGTGCGGAAGGTGTTGCCGCTACTGCCTCAATGCATAAATATCTCCTCCATCTCCTGCTCGAAGAAAAATTTCTCCTCCCCGAAGGCAGGTACGAGATCATCCAACCACAGGGCTTCTTCATCGTATTCGGCAAAAAAGGGCCGGGCGATCCAGTCCGGATTGCGGCCTTGCAGGAAACGCAGGGTCATTATTTTTTTGCTGCCTTTTGCGGTGGGTATTTCGCTGGTACCGAGCATTTGTACTTTGCCGGGGTCGCATGACATACTCGGCCCTCTCACCGTGCGACATACTCCGCTCACCTGTTGGTAGGCGTCGCGGAAAATTTCCCAGGCCCGTATGATCGGCACGGCAAAGTAGTGCTGCGCGCCGGTGTCGCGCGCCATGAACATGTAGTAAGGGATGCAGTTTTGGTTGACCTGCTCGCGCCACATGTCGGCCCATATACCGGCATCGTCGTTGATGTGTTTCAATACCGGAGATTGCGTGCGTATCTGAGCGCCCGTGGCCCGTACCCGTTTGATGGCTTGCTGTACGGCCGGCGTGGACAGCTCCACCGGATGATTGAAGTGCGCCATCACAGCGAGGTTGATTCCTTTTTTGACAATTCTTTCAAACAGGCGCATCAGTTCGTCGCCGTCTTCGCCGGGCAGGAATTTCGCCGGCCAATAGCTCAGCGCTTTGGTGCCGATGCGGATGGTTTGCAAATTGGGGAGATCGGCCTCGAGGAGCGGATCAATGTAGGTGGCGAGCTTTTGAGCTTTCATAATGAGCGGGTCGCCGCCGGTGAAGAGCACGTCGGTGACTTCCGGATTTTCGCGTACATAGCCCACTAAGAGTTCCGTTTCGCGCATGGCAAACTTCCATTCGTCCATGCCCACAAACTGCGGCCAACGGAAACAAAAGGTGCAGTAAGCGTGGCAGGTTTGGCCGTTGCCGGGAAAAAACAACACCGTTTCGCGGTACTTGTGCTGAACGCCGGTCATTTTTACGCCTTCAAATTCGGGCACATTGTGTTCCATCTGGCCGGCGGGATGCGGGTTGAGTTGTTGGCGGACATGCAGCACAATGCGGTTGAGTTCTTCTTTACTGCTGTTGTTTCTGAGCGCAGCAGCTACCTGTTCATAGTGTTCCGGCAGCAGCATGTCCTTTTGCGGAAAAGTGAGAATGTACATTGGGTCATCGCTGAAATTGCTCCAATCAATCAGTTCGTCCACCACATAGTTATTGGTTTTGAACGGCAATACCCGGCCCACCACTTCAATGTCAAATTTTTGTTCCTCGCTGAGCAGCGCTACCTGTGAGATGTTTCGAAAATTGTTGAGAGAAAATGCCTTGTATGCTTGCATCGTTTTTGAATTTTGGTGATTACTAAATAACATCAGGAGCTTCCGGCAGGGAAACCATCTGAAAGATGCTGAATGGGATGCGGCAATTGCAGGAAGAGCGCTGCCGGCGCTGGGCATTCCGCGTAAGCTAATTCAGATGAATTAGCCTGTTGGCGCCTTATGAGGAACCTGTCGTGAATAACTTCACGGTTCCAGAATGATGAAGGTACGGTTTTTTTTCTAACCGGCCGGGGGCGTTTCTAAAAAAGTAGAGTTGCCGATTGCTTTTGGCTTATCTTTGTGCATCGGCGCATAATGAAAATTAATTCCAACCGGCATCGCACATTCTCCTACCTGCTTCAGATTTTCACCCTGGGCTTGGTGGTGTATGACCTTGGTTTTGAGCCGTCTGCCCGGCTCGGCGGGTGGTATGTGGCGGTGGCAGGTTTGTTTTTTGTGTCAAACCTGTATTTGCATTTTGTGTTGGAGCGGCATGCACGCCGGTTGTCGTGGGCGCCTACGCTGGCGTTTGGGGCCGTGTTGGTTGCTACGCTGCTTCACATGGTCATTCAGGGCGAAGATGTGTTGACGGCGGTGGAACACCTTCAGGGCTGGTATCGGGCAAGTGTGGCCGTGTATTTTGTGCATCGGGGCTCTCTGGGTATTCAGCGCATTTTTTCTGACCGGTTCAATCCGGCCTCTTTTTTTGTGGGGAGTTTTGTCGTGTTGGTCATCATCGGCGCTCTACTGTTGCTGCTGCCTGCAGCCACTACCGGGTCCATCAGCGTGGTGGATGCGGTGTTTACTTCCACGAGCGCTGTGTGCGTGACCGGCCTCATCGTGGTGGATACAGCGACGGATTTCACCTTTTTCGGGCAATGCGTCATACTGGCGCTCATACAATTGGGCGGTCTGGGCATTCTCACCTTTACTTCCTTTTTTGCCTTTTTTTTCAAAGGCGGTTCCTCTTTTCAGGAAACCCTCTATGTGAGAAACATCGTCAATTCGGAGCAGTTGGGCAATGTGTTTAAGGTGGTGGTGAAAATCGTGGTTTTCACGCTGGCCATAGAAGCGGCGGGCGCAATAGGTATTTACCGGTCGGCGCCGGCAGAATTGTTTGAGGCCTGGTACGAACGGGTTTTCTTTTCTGTTTTTCATTCCGTATCAGCGTTTTGCAATGCCGGATTTTCTATTCTTACCGATGGGTTTTACGATGCAGGTTTTCGTTTCAATTACGGCCTGCAATGGACGGCCATAGCGCTCATTGTACTGGGCGGATTGGGGTTTAATATCCTCAACAACTTGTACGCGTTTCTGAAAATCAATGTGAAAAATCGGATTAAAAAAATAAACGACGCATCGGTGCGCGCCATACCACCCCGCATCATTTCACTCAATTCCCGATTGGTCATTCTCACCACGGCCCTGTTGCTCCTCGGCGGCGCGGCGTTCTTTTTCTTTGCGGAATACCGCCACACCCTTTCGGAACACAGCACGCTGTGGGGCAAGCTGACCAATGCGTTTTTTTACAGCGTGACGCCGCGCACCGCCGGGTTCAATACAGTGGATATGTCGGCCCTCGCCATGCCCGCCGTTATGGCCACCATGGTATTGATGTGGATCGGCGCTTCGCCGGCTTCTACCGGCGGGGGCATCAAAACGAGTACTTTTGCACTGGCGCTGATGAATATTTCGGTGATTGTGCGCGGCAAAAAGCACCTCGAATTCGGGCGCAGAGAAGTGCCTGTGGAATCGGTACAGCGGGCCTTTGCCATCGTGGCGCTGTCCATTTTCGTCATCGGCGGCGCAGTTTTTCTACTCGCTTTGTTTGAACCCGAAAAGGAACTGATCGCCCTGATGTTTGAGAGCATCTCCGCGTACAGTACGGTGGGCTTGAGCCTCGGCATCACCGGCGACCTGAGTACGGCGAGTAAGATTGTACTCATTTTTACCATGTTTGTAGGACGGGTCGGAACCGTCAACCTGCTCACCGGCATGTTGCGGCGGATGCACTATGCAACGTATCGCTACCCGGAAGAGCACATTTTGATCAACTAAGTTTCGCAATCGTATGAAAATGATGATCTTCGGTTTGGGCAATTACGGCGTCTCCCTCGCCGCCAGTCTTATAGAAGCCGGCAACGAGGTAATCGGAATAGATAAAGACCCGCTGCGGGTGGACCTGGTCAAAGACCAGATCACCTTTGCCGTCACATTGGATTCAACCAATGAAGCTGCTGTGCGCACCTTGCCCTGCAAAGAGGTGGATGCCGCCATCGTGGCCATCGGAGAAAACGAGGGCGCGGCCATTCTCACCACGGCTATTCTGAAAAAAAACGGCGTGAAACGCATTATCAGCCGCTCCATTTCGCCGCTGCACCAAATGGTGTTGGAGGCTATGGGCATAGAGGAAATAGTACACCCGGAGCAGGAGTCGGCCGACCGGCTCAGCAAAATGCTCCACCTCAAATGGGTGCTGAACAACTTCGAGGTGGACGACCGCTTCTCTATCATCGAAGTGCAACTGGGGCCGCAGTTTGTGGGCAAAACCATTCAGGAGGCCGACTTCCGGCGCAATCACCAACTCAACATCATCACCATCATCCGCGAGCAAACCCGACGTAACATCCTCGGCGGCAACCGCGTGGTGCGGGAGTCCATCGGCGTTGTCACGCCCGATATGAGGCTTCAGGCAGGCGATATCTTAGTGGTATTCGGCTCCAATGCCGCCATCAGCACCTTTTGCGAATGCAATGTGGAGGGTTAGCGATGACCCGGTCTCAGCCGCCCAGCACACTCCCCAGCCCCCGTTCCATCTCCTCCGTCGTCCAGCCTTTGCGTTGGGCGTAGTCTTCGGCCTGGTCGCGGGCAATCTCGGTGAGGCCGAAGTATCTGGCATCAGGGTGGGAGAAGTACCAGCCGCTGACCGATGCGGCGGGGTACATGGCGTAGGATTCGGTGAGGCGGATGCCGGTTTGGCGCTCCGTGTCCAGGAGGGTCCAGAGGGTTTGTTTTTCGCTGTGTTCGGGGCAGGCCGGGTAGCCGGGAGCGGGGCGGATGCCGCAGTAGCGCTCTTCAATGAGGCTTTGGCGGTCTAAGTGCTCGTTGGGGGCGTAGGCCCAGAATTCGCGACGCACGCGCTCGTGCAGGCGCTCGGCGAGGGCTTCGGCCAGGCGGTCGGCGAGGGCCTTGAGCAGGATGGCGCTGTAATCGTCGTGATCGGCTTCGAAGCGCCGAACATGGGCTTCGATGCCTTCGCCGGCCGTGACGGCAAAAGCGCCGATATAGTCGGCCCGCCCGGTGGATTTCGGTGCGATATAGTCGCTCAGGCAGTAGTTGGGCAGGCCGGGCGCTTTTTGCGCCTGCTGCCGCAGATGGTGCAGGGTGGCGATTACTTCCTGCCGCGATTCGTCGGCATACACCTCAATGTCGTCGCCGATGCTGTTGGCCGGAAAGAGGCCGAATACCGCTTTGGCGGTCAGCCAGTTTTCATCCACTATGCGGCGGAGCATGCTGCGGGCATCGTTGTAGAGGCGGCGCGCTTCCGTGCCCACGATCTCGTCGTCGAGGATGGCGGGGTATTTGCCGGCGAGTTCCCAGGTAGAGAAAAAGGGCGTCCAGTCAATGTATTCAATTAATTCTTCCAAGGGGTAGGGCGCGATGCTGTGCCGGCCGGGTTGTGCGGGCGGCGGCGGGGCGTAGCTGCTCCAGTCAAGCGGAGCCCCATTGGCGCGGGCCTCGGCTATGGGCAGGAAGGTTTTGGAAGCCTTGCGCCCGGCGCGTTGTTCGCGAATGCGGGCATAGTCTTTTTTGGCATCCAAAATAAAATTGCTGCGGGCATCGGTGTCGGGCGAGAGCAACGCGCCGACAACGGCCACACTGCGGGAAGCATCGAGAACGTGCATGACCGGGCCGCTGTACTGCGGTTCTATCTTCACCGCCGTGTGGGTGCGCGAAGTAGTGGCGCCGCCGATGAGCAGCGGAAGCGTGAAGCCCTGCCGTTCCATTTCTTTGGCTACATGCACCATTTCATCCAAAGAAGGCGTGATAAGGCCGCTGAGTCCGATGATGTCCACGGCGTGTTCGCGGGCAGCTTCGAGTATTTTGGCGGCCGGGGTCATCACGCCGAGGTCCACGATGTCATAGTTGTTGCAGCCCAATACCACGCCCACGATATTTTTGCCGATATCGTGTACATCGCCTTTCACGGTGGCCATGAGGATGCGGCCTTTGGCGCTTTGGTCGCCGGCGGCTTTTTTGTCGGCTTCGATATAGGGTTGGAGCCAGGCCACGGCCTTTTTCATCACGCGGGCGCTTTTCACCACCTGCGGCAGAAACATCTTGCCGGAGCCGAAAAGGTCGCCCACGATGTTCATGCCGTCCATGAGCGGCCCTTCAATGACGGCGAGCGGGCCGGGGTATTTCAGCCGGGCTTCTTCGGTATCTTCTTCGATGTGGTCGGTGATGCCTTTTACCAAAGCATGTGAGAGGCGGTTTTCTACGGTGTCGTTGCGCCAGGCGGTGTCTTTTTGCAATACGCGGCCGCCGCCCTTGACGCGCTCGGCGTAGTCGGTCAGCGCTTCGGTGGCTTTGGGGCTTCGATTGAAGAGCACGTCTTCCACCAATTGCAACAGGTCTTTGGGAATTTCTTCATACACCTCAATCATGCCGGCGTTGACGATGCCCATGTCCATCCCGGCCCGAATGGCGTGGTAGAGAAAGGCCGAATGCATGGCCTCGCGCACCGGATCGTTGCCCCGGTAGGAGAAGGAAATATTGCTCACGCCGCCGCTCACCTTGGCGCCGGGGCAGCGCTGCTTGATGAGCCGGGTGGCTTCTATGTAATTGATGGCGTATTGGTTGTGTTCTTCGATGCCGGTGGCGACGGCAAAGATGTTGGGGTCGAAAATGATGTCCTGAGGTTTGAAGTGCAGTTGTCGGGTGAGAATGCCGTAAGCACGCTCGCAGATTTCCACCTTGCGCTCAATGGTATCGGCCTGCCCTTGCTCATCGAAAGCCATGACGACCGCCGCCGCGCCGTAGCGCTGCACAATGCGCGCCTGCCGGAGAAACTCCGCCTCGCCCTCTTTGAGCGAAATGGAATTGACCACGCATTTGCCCTGCACGCATTTCAGCCCCGCCTCAATGACGGAAAATTTGGAAGAATCAATCATCACCGGCACCTTGGCAATTTCCGGCTCGGCCATAATTAAGTGCAGAAACTCCGTCATCGCCTTTTCGGAATCGAGCAGGCCCTCGTCCATGTTCACGTCAATGATCTGCGCGCCGCCTTCCACCTGTTGGCGGGCCACTTCAATGGCGGCGGCATAGTTGTCGGTGAGGATGAGTTTGGCAAACTGCCGCGAACCGGTCACGTTGGTGCGCTCGCCGATGTTGACGAAGTTGGTATCGGGCCGAATGATGAGCGGTTCCAGGCCGCTGAGCATGGCATAGGGTTTGGATTCGGGTACTGGGCGGGGCGTCAAGTCCTGCACCGCCTCCGCCATGGCGCGGATGTGGGCGGGCGTGGTGCCGCAGCATCCGCCGATGATATTGACAAAACCGCTGGAGGCAAAGTCGCGGATGTAGCGCTTCATCTCTTCTGCGCCCTGATCGTACTCGCCGAATTCGTTGGGCAGCCCGGCATTCGGGTAGGCGCTGACGAAGCAATCGGCGATGTCGGACAGCGCTTCGATGTGGGGGCGCATTTCCTGAGCGCCGAGCGCACAATTGAGGCCCACGCTGAGCAAATTGGGTCGGCTGATGGAAATCCAGAATGCCTCTACCGTTTGGCCGGAGAGGGTGCGCCCGCTGGCGTCGGTGATGGTGCCGGAGATCATGACGGGCAACTCAATGCCGCGCTCCTCAAAGAGCAGGTCTATGGCCGCGAGGGCCGCTTTAGCGTTGAGGGTATCGAAAATGGTTTCCACCAAAAGAATGTCTGAGCCGCCGTCCACCAGACCTTTGGCCTGCTCGTAGTAGGCCAGTTGCAGATCGTCGAAGCCCACGGCGCGGAATCCGGGGTTGTTCACGTCGGGCGAGAGCGAGGCGGTTTTGTTGGTGGGGCCGATGGCGCCGGCCACGAAGCGGGGCTTATCGGCGCTTTGAAAGGCATCGGCAGCGCGGCGGGCAATGCGGGCGGCAGCGAGGTTGATCTCATACGCGAGGTCTTGCATGTCATAATCAGCCTGCGAGATGGAGGTGGCGTTGAAGGTATTGGTTTCTATGATGTCGGCGCCGGCTTCCAGGTAGGCGCGGTGAATGGCCTCGATGACCTCCGGCCGGGTGAGACACAGGAGGTCGTTGTTGCCTTTGATGTCGCGGTCAATGCCCGCGAACCGTTCGCCCCGGTAGTCTTCTTCCTGGAGGTTGTATTGCTGTATCATGGTGCCCATCGCGCCGTCGAGTACGAGGATGCGGCGGCGCAGGAGGTCGAGGAGGCTTGTGTGGCTGGTCATGTCGGATGCTACGAAGTTGAGTGTTTACCGAAACGCGGCGGAGCTTGGTGTGGTTTAGCTACCTATACAACTTAGAGGGGATATTGGCTGCGATTTTCAAAAATGGCTATCTTTGTAAAAATCTAACGCAATGGAATTTAATCACATCGTATCTGATCCTGAAATATTAGGAGGTAAACCCATCATTGAAGGCAGCCGAATCAGCGTTCAGTTGATATTAGAGTGGGTAGCATCCGGTGCAAGCGTCCAAGATATTGTAAATGAATTTCCGCATTTATCTTCCGAGTCAGTAAAGGAAGCACTACTGTATGCTTCCCTATTTATGAAAAATGATATCCTCATTGAAATAAAAACCAGTGCGGCGTGACAATTCGGGATTTTCCAATATTTGCCGATGAGAATATATTCCGCGCATTGGTCGAATATCTAAGAAACGAAGGTCTGGACGTCAAATATGTTCGTGAGGAACCCTTGATAGGCTCTAAAGACACAACCTTGATTCCAATTGCTACTTCTGAAGGGAGGGTAATCATTACCCAAGATGGAGATTTTGGTCAAATCGTATTCACTCAACAGGTTGATTTCATAGGAATAATATATCTCAGACCCGGGCACTACCCGCCTGCCGTCCACATACAAACCTTCAAGGTCCTTTTGGAACAAAATTTAGAAGTATCGCCTCCTTTCATCATTTCCGCTGAAAACAAAGAAAATTCTATCCGCATCAGGTTGCGAAACATGCCGAAATAAGGTTTTAAAACCTATCCTCACTTCTTCTCACAAGACCAATCCATGCGCGACAACGGATAGCTGCGCTTGGTGTAGGAATAGTGCCACCACTCGGTGCGGGTGGAGCGGAAGCCGTGTTTTATCATGGTATTTTTGAGCAGGGCGCGGTTGGCCAGTACTTCTTTCGACAAGGCGGTGTAATCGTGGTAAGCTTCTTTGCCGAAGAAATCGAAGTGGGTGCCCATGTCCAATTCATTGCCGTCGGCGTCCACGATGCTCAGGTCCACTGCCGAGCCACGATTGTGCATGGAGCCTTTGCGGGGATCGGCCACATAGCGGGGGTCGGGCACTTTTTCCCACAGTTTCCACTGAATGCCCAGCGGGCGGTAGCAGTCGTACATCTTGAGGCCGTAGCCCTTGCGGCGCAGCTCGCGGTGTATGTTGCGAATGGCGTAGGCCACATCGGCGCGCAGGAAGCAGCGCGGGCACTCGTAGAGTTGCGCTTTTACAAAATTGTCTGTGGTGGCGTATTTGAGATCGAGCAGGATGCCCGGCTCTAAGGTCACGAGTTCAATCCAGACAGAGGTGTCGAAATGGAGGTTGCCGGAAGGCATCTCATTTTGGGCGGACAGCTGCAGGCAGCCGGCCAATGCCGATAACAGTAAGAATCGCTTTATCATGATTGATTGTTTTGGAATGTGTCAAAAAGTCAAATCCAGCAAGCGCAGGCGGTGGCGTTTACCCATTTCCAGCACTTTGTGTTTTTTAATCATCTTGGGTAGTACCAGCCCCGTGGCCAGCGCAGAGCCGGTGACAATGGCATCCGACAAGCGGTAGTCAATGCCCGGTTCCGAATCGGTAGCGGTTCCGATCAATGCCCATGCCGACCAGCTTGCGCCAAACAGCATGATTTGTTTGCCGATGGGGCGCGGCCAGGTGCGCAGGTACCGCAGGGCTTCGATGTCGGTCACCGGCACGATGCGGTTGTGCAATACCACCAGGCCCTGATCGAAGCGATAGTCTTGTATTTCGCCTACATACCAATCGCCCTTGAGCCGATAGTTGATCACCTCGCCGATGTAAATGCGCTGCGTTTTAGTGCGCCCGTAGCGCTCTATTTGCAGTAGCTTTTGAGCAGACACCGCGCCGGCTGCGACCAGTGTCAAAAAACAAAAAACGCACGCTTTTTTTATCATACCATTTGATGTTCGCTCAGGGTGTAACTTGTGCTTCTGCCGCCCGCCTGCTCTTTACTCAGTATCTTCTTTTCAATCAGAAACTGTATGTCTCTCAACGCTGTATCCGGGGAACACTTGGTGATTTTTGCCCATTTGGAGGAAGTCACGTTGCCTTCAAAGCCATCTAACAATTTATTGAGCATCAATCGTTGTCGCTCGTTGAGTGGTGTTAATACATGTTGTTCCCAGAATCTGGCTTTCGCCAAAATGCGCGCCAGCGTTTGATGGGTAGCAGTCAGTGCTTTTGTCAGACAATCAAAAAACCACAGCAGCCATTCCGTGATGTCCAGATCGCCCTTTTGCGTTCTTTCGAGCACCTCATAGTAACGGTTTCTTTGCAAACGAATTTCCGCCGACATACTATAAAAACGCCGGGGGCTGCCATCGGCTCTCGACAATAGCATGTCGGCAATGGCCCGGGCAATTCTTCCGTTGCCGTCGTCAAAAGGGTGAATGGTGACAAACCACAAATGGGCAATGCCCGCTTTGATGACCGGGTCTATAGCCGCTTCCGTGTTGAACCATTCAATGAACACGTCCATTTCACGATCTAGAAAGCCGGCAGCCGGCGCCTGAAAATGCACTCGCTCTCTTCCCAGCGGCCCGGAGACCACCTGCATGGGGCCGTCGGAATCCGATCTCCATGCGCCCACTTCTATTTTTTGCATGCCGCTTCGACCCGTTGGAAATAAAGCGGCGTGCCAGCCGAATAACCGTTCCGTCGTGAGCGGTTTTTCACTTTGATGCGTGGCATCGAGCATCATTTCCACCACGCCGTCCACATATCTGTCGGCGGGCAACAGTGCTGAAATATCCATGCCCAATCGCCTTCCAATAGAGGAGCGCACTTGCTCCGGGTGCAAAAATTCACCCTCAATTTCATTCGATTTCAACACCTCCGAGGTCAATGTCTCTAATTCGGCATCCTGTTGCAAAACGAATCCCAATGCCGACATTTTTCCAATCAATACCCCTTGCAGATGCCTTACCTGGCCTACATGCTGGAGTAATTCTTCCTGATTCCAGGTAAAACGAGGCCAATCTTTGAGTTGATGAATATAAATCATTCTCCGCATTTTGTGCGGCAAATATACGCAATAATCTCCGCATATTTTGCGGAGATTGGCTGCATTATTCTCCGCAAACACATCAATACGCCCGCTCATCCCGGTTTTCCATGTAGTTCACAAACGCGCGATTGACCACCCGATTGCCGCCGGGTGTGGGATAATTGCCGGAGAAGTACCAGTCGCCGTTGTTGCCCGGGCAGGCTTTGCGCAGGTTTTCTACCGTTTGAAAGAGCACCTCTATCTTAGGCTTAATATTGGCCGGTGTGACGAGTTCGGCTATTTTGTTTGAAATCTCTTCCTGTGTGAACAGCTCATACACGGGCGCCAGCTCGTTGCGCAATTGGTCTTTAGGCAGGTGTTCGGTAGCCTTACAGCGCTCGTAGGCATCTTGCAGCGCCTGTTCCTGACCGCTTTCGCGCAACAACTCCACCAAAGCCCGGAAGGCCACAAACTCCTTGAGTTTCGACATGTCAATGCCGTAACAATCGGGGTAGCGGATTTGGGGCGCAGAAGAAACGATGACGATCTTTTTGGGGCGCAGGCGGGCAGCTATCTGCACAATGCTGTCGCGCAGGGTAGTGCCGCGTACAATGGAATCGTCGAGCAGTACTAAGGTGTCGCGTTCGTTTTCCACCAACCCGTAGGTGACGTCATACACATACGACATCAGCTCGGCGCGCTGACTGTCTTCGGCGATGAAGGTGCGAATTTTGGCATCCTTTACCACGAGCTTTTCCATGCGGGGCCGCATCTGTAGGATTTTGTCCAATTTCTTGGAATTCACCCCTTGTTCCTCCTCCGACAGCTTGAGTATTTTTTCCTGTTTGACGCGATTGAGTATCCGGTCCACGCCTTCCATCAGTCCGATAAATGCCGTTTCGGCGGTATTGGGTACAAAAGCAAACACAGTGCGTTTGAAATCGTAGCCCACGGCCTCGCACACGGCGGGCGCGAGTTGCTCGCCGAGTTTTTTGCGCTCCACATAGATGTCAGGATCGGTACCGCGCGAGAAATAAATGCGCTCGAAGGAACAGGCGCTGCGGGGCTGCGGCTCCATAAATGGCTTTTCGCTCCACACGCCGTTGCGTTTGATCACGAGCGCATGGCCGGGCTTTAGTTCCTTTACTTTGCTGATGTGTACGTTGAACACGCTCTGAATGGCCGGTCGTTCGGACGCAGCCACCACCACTTCGTCGTCGGCATAATAAAATCCGGGGCGGATGCCCCAGGGGTCGCGCATGATGAAAGCATCGCCGTGCCCTATCAGCCCCGCCATGGTGAAGCCGCCGTCAAATTTCTTACAGGCGCGCCGCAGGAGCCGGTGCAGGTCTAAGTTTTCGTAAATGAGATCGTTTATCTCGGCATTGTTGTACCCGTCGGGTTTAAACCAGGTGTAGAGGCGCTGCACCTCGTCGTCTAAGAAATGGCCGATTTTTTCCAGCACGGTCACCGTGTCCGATTTTTCTTTGGGATACTGCCCCAGTTCCACCAATTCCTGAAACAGCTCATCCACATTGGTGAGGTTGAAATTGCCGGCCAGCAACAGGTTGCGAGTGATCCAGTTGTTTTGGCGCAGGAAGGGATGGCAGGTCTCGATGGTATTATCGCCGTGGGTGCCATAGCGGAGGTGGCCCATGAGCAATTCGCCCATGTAGGGTTTGTTGGCTTTGAGCCAGGCGGCGTCTTGCAGTTGGGCTTCAGGCACGTCTTCGAAGTGCCAGTAAATTTGCTCAAACATGTCTTCCAGATAATTGGAAGCGGCGCTGCGCTTGCGGCTGATGTATTTTTTACCGGGGTCAATGCCGATTTTTATGGTGGCCATTCCGGCGCCGTCCTGTCCCCGGTTGCGTTGCTTCAGCATCATGAGTTGCAACTTTTTGAGGCCGTAGAATGCAGTGCCGTACTTGCACTGATAATATTCCAAAGGTTTGAGCAGGCGCATCAAAACGATGCCGCACTCATGTTTTATCTGATCGCTCATTCGCGTATTTTCAAAGGAAAATGCAAAAGTACTGATTTTGTTTCGAGCGCCAAGCCGCTACGCTGCGGTTGCAGCGGTTTGAACGGGTAATTAACCCTCTTTTTGTTTTTTGACAATTCCGTGAAAAACGGCATTTAATGACAGTATAGTTTTGCAGCCGGTTTTGAAAAACTTATTTTTTGTTAATCAACACACAATCGTATAACTTCACCATGAAAGTAACCAATTTCTCTGCCGGCCTGGCCATTCTTGCCATAGCCGCCACCATCATCCTCGGCGCCTGCAAAAAAGATGAACCCGCCAAAACGCGCATTCACGGAACCATCACCATCGAAAACGCCGACACCTGGGCCACCTGGCAAGACAGCGGCGAAGTGCAACTCACCATCTTCCCAAAATTCAGCCTCGATCCGCTCGCCGGCTGGGGAGAAGTGCCCGATAATTTCTTCGGCCCCAACGTATTGGGCGGCACCTTTGCCGTAGGCGCGCCGTACAATTCCCAAAACCCGATCGTGCTGGAATACGAACCGGGGCAAACGACTTACCACTACGAACTGGAAGTGGAGCCGGGTACATACTCCGCACTGGCACTCGGTTTTCGCCACAATTTGGTAACCGACCCCAGCCGCAGAACTGCCACGCTGGGCGTACACTGGGGCAATGCCGATGTGGTGAGCCACGGCGTAGTCATTCGTATCAGAACAGGCGGCGGCGCCATTATTCCGGTATTCACTTTCCCCGCACCGACGACATTCGACATCGCCGAAGGCGAAGAAAAAGAGATCAATTTCAAAGCGGATTTCAATTTTGTGAACACCTGGTATTAACACCACCATGACCAACCCTTCCCTCAAGTCCGCTACCGCAGGTATTGTGCCGATGCTGTGTTTGCTGTGTTTCCTGTGCCTCCCGTCTTTGACGGCGGAGGCGCAGGAAACTGCAGCGGCAGAGGCGCCTTTGCGCAACGGAACGGGGGAGATTTCGGGAGGCATAGAGGGAGTGGTGCGCGATGCCGACAGCGGCGAACTGCTCCCTTTGGTCAACATTCGAATTGTCAATATGCTTACCGGTACCTCTTCCGAATTGGACGGGAGTTTCCGGCTGACGGAACTACCGCCGGGCCGCTATGCGCTCTCCGCGTCTTATGTGGGCTATGGCGATTTTCTTATCGAAAACATCGAAGTCATCGCGGGGCGCAATACCCGCGTTGACTTTGCATTGCAGTCCGGCGCGGTGGTGGCCGGGGAGGTGGTGGTAACGGCCGGTGCGCGTTCGCAAGCCATCAAACTGGCGGCGGCGAGTATAGGCGTCATCACGGCCCAACAAATCCGGGAGCGCCAAATCACCACATTCGATCAGGCTTTCGACGAAATGCCGGGCGTGGCGGTCATTCGTTCCGGCGGCGCCAACGTGCAGGCATTTTCTATTCGGGGCGCATCGGAAGTGGCCGGCGGCGGCATCGGCAATCGCGTACTGCTGCTCATTGACGGACGGCCCTCGCTCAGCCCCGAATCGGGCGGCGCATTGTGGAACTTGGTTCCGCTCAACTCCATCGAACGCATCGAAGTAGTGCGCGGGGCTTATTCTTCGCTCTACGGATCCAGCGCGATGGGCGGAGTGGTGAACGTGATCACCCGCAAACCCACCGCCGCCCCCGAAACCCGCCTGCACCTCAACTACGGCGCCTATAACGCTGCACCGCGCAGTGCCGAATACAGTCGCTACAATGATTTTCATACCGTGGAACTGAGCCACAGCCGCCGGCTGAAAAATTTCTCCTACCTCTTGGACGGCAGTTGGAAACAGGACGACGGCCACAAGGAAAAATCGGGCTTCGACTTGTATAACTTTTTCGGCAAAACCGCCTGGGAGTTCAAACCCAATCACCTCCTTCAAATTTCGGCCAACGCCAACCGCATGTACAGCGATGCGCCCGCTACCTGGTTCAGCCGGCGCCAAGCCTACAGCGTGGCCGATTTTAAAAAAGACGACTATCAGGATCGCCGGGAATTCAATGCCGACCTCTTCTTCTCGGCCATGCCCAACGACCGGCTCAAATACACTTCCCGGCTCTATCACTATCGCAACTTCTCTCAGTTCAGCTTCGACGACAACCCCGGCAACGACAGCACCAATGTCAATATCGGCAAACAAATCGTGCAGGAATACAGCGTGCGCACCCACCGCCTCGGCAACATCTCGCAGGTGGACCTCTTTGCCGGCGACCACCACTACCTCATCGCCGGGATGGATCTCAAAAGCGACTATGTACTGGGTGTACCCGACATTTATCTCTACGGAGAGCACCGGGTGTTCAGCGCGGGTTTTTATGTACAGTATGAAATTACCATCGGCGAAAAGCTAACGGCCACGGCGGGCGCCCGCTTCGATCATTACAACATCATCGGCGAAGTGCGGGAGTCCAATTTCAGCCCCAAACTGGCCCTCTTGTACAAAGCCGGACCCAAGCTCTCGCTGCGCACCTTGCTCGCGCAGGCATTTCGCGACCCGCCCATTGCGGAACGTTTTATCAAGTTCGAACAGGGCGGCGGACTGCGTTTCCAACCCAACCCCGGACTGCGGCCCGAACGGCTCACGCTCTCGGCAGAGTTGGGCGCCAAATTCGATCCGGCCCCCGGCTTATCCATAGATGCGGCCCTTTTTTACAACCGCTACAACAACCTCATTTCCTTTCAGCAATTGTCGGCGCCGCTGGAGCCGCTCTTGTATCAGGTCGTCAACCTGAAGGAGGCGCTTATGCAGGGTTTTGAAATTTCCTTGCGCCGCCAATGGAACAACTGGCTCACGATGAATGTAGCCTACACTTACTTAGATGCCCGCGACACCTCGCCGGAACGCATCAACAACGAACTGGCCTATAAGGTGCGGCATACGCTCGGCATGTCGGCCACGGCCTCCCGCGATAAGTGGGTACTGAATCTCAACAGCCGTTACCGGAGCCGCATTGAGGAGGTGTTTATTTACCCCGGCAGCGAACCGGATGCCGTTTTGCTGTTCAATGCGAAACTTTCTTTCAAACCATCCGAAAAACGATCCGTTTACTTTGCCGTGAACAACATCGGCAATGCACAGTATGAGGAGTTGGAGCGCTATCGCATGCCGGGCCGCAGCTTCACCACGGGGCTGGAACTGAGTTTTTGAATTCTTGCTACTTTTACCCTAAAAAATGAAAATCTTCAACTGGGGCATCATTGGGCCGGGGCGCATTGCACGCAAATTTGCCGCCGACCTCACCCTGCTACCCAACGCCCGCCTGTATGCCGTCGGCTCCCGCTCGGCGGACCGCGCCGCCGAATTTGCCCGCGAATACAAGGTTCCACATCATTTCGATTCTTATGAAGCGCTGGCCAATTGCCCCGGCCTCGACCTTGTTTACATCGCTACGCCCCACAGCGGGCATTGCGAGGCGGCGGTGTTGTGCCTGGAGCGGGGCCTTGCGGTACTGTGCGAAAAGCCGCTGGCGCTGAATTTGGTGGAAGCCCAACGCATGGCCGCAGCCGCCCTCCGAAACGATGCGTTCCTTATGGAAGCCCTCTGGACACGCTTCCTGCCGCCGACTTTGCAAGTGTTGGAATGGATTGAAACGGGCGCCATCGGACAATTGCAAGCAGTGAAAGCCGACTTCGGTTTTCCGGCCCCCTTCGACCCGGCCGGGCGGCTCTTCGACCCGGCGCTTGGCGGCGGCGCGCTGCTCGACATCGGCATCTACCCCGTTTTTCTGACACTGCTTTGCCTCGGCACGCCGCAACGCATAGAAGCTGCATCTGCCATCGGGCGTACGGGCGTGGATGAAGACACGGGTATGGTTTTTCAATACAAAAACGGCGCTATGGCGCACCTGCACGCCTCGCTGCGCTATCACACGGCCATTGAGGCGTTCATATATGGCGACAAAGGCACGATACAAATGCACAGCCGATGGCACCACACCCGCCAACTGACCCTCACACCTGCCGAAGGAGACCCGCTCGTGATGCACTATGATTACCCCGGCCTCGGCTATCAGTTTGAAGCTGCGGAAGCCATGCGCTGCATAGAAGCCGGACTGAAAGAAAGCCCGCTGATGCCGGTTCGATTCAGCTTGGATTTGATGGCGGTACTGGATAGGACGAAACGTTAGCTTCGAGCCGCGAGCTTCGAGCTATGAGTTTTTGCGAGTCTGGCACTCGCACCACTCGAAGCTCGAAGCTCCACTGTCACCTTTGCGAAATCACCCGCTTGACGACCTTGCCTTTATCGGTTGTAATTTCCAACAAGAATATGCCGGCGCGTGGCAATTGCACCTCATTGCTGCCGGCGGGAAGGGTTTGCTGCAAGCGACCTTTCCCATCAAATACCCTGATGCTGCACACTTCCACGCCGTTTGCCTGCACGGCGCAGCGGCCACCCGGCGCGGGATTGGGGAATACTTTTACGGCTTTTTGCAAAAATGCCTCCGCCGTAGCCGTGATGCCGTCCACATACACATCCGATAATTGGGTGCTGCGCACTGCTACCGGCGAGCGGTCGGCATTGTCGAACATGGTGCGGAAGGTTTCTATCTCCGGCGTGCTTTCTGAAAACATTTCCACCATCCACTTGGGCGGAAGCGACTGGTAATACACCGTGGCATGCGCGCTGACATTGCCCCGGTAGCCTGCAATGCCGATGCGGTAATGCACCACATCCGCGCCGGAGCCTTCCGCTCCGTTTTCGATATTGAAATCGGGATCGTTGAGGGCGGCGCCGTAGATGCGGGTGGTATCGTAGGCGCTGTGCGTAGTGGTGAAGCCGATGGGCGGCAGGCGATTGTCTTTCACCGGCGCGTAGCCTCGGGAAAGCACGGTAGTGAACTGCCCGTTGGCGTCGGCCATCACCATCTCATATATCTGTACCTGATCGGGGCGGTCAATGAGTTGGTAATGCGGCTCGAAGTGCGGGTCGTGGCCCTCCACTTCCTGGTCGGGTTGCAATAGGCCGGAGCGGAACAGCGTGTCGCCCTCTTCGGCGAGTACCACAAAACTGATAAAGGCCCGGCGGCTCGGATACCCGGAGGGGAATTTGTGCCCGGCGCGGTTGGTCACTTTCACTGCAAAGGTGACCGAATCGCTGCGGAGTTCTTCCACCTGCAGGTTGAGTGAGATAGATTTATCCTGCAACATAGCGAAGGTGGAGGCGATGGTTTTATCAAAATTTTCTGCCGAGGCGTTGATGCCGAGCGCCTCGCGATTTTCTTTCATCAGTTTGAGCATCATGGTGTTGGCGCCGGCCATTTCGTGCAGGCCGTACGGCACGCGGCCCTCCAGAAAGAGATAATTGGAGGAGATGACGATGGGGTCTTTGATGCGGGGGAAGTGGCATTCCTGGCAAGTGACGTTTTGGAGGCCGTAGGTGGAATTAAGCCATTCGTGGTAGGTGGCCTGTTCCACAAACGAGGTGCCGAGCGAGTTGCCGGCCACGTCCACGGGGTGCGTGATGAGCGTGTGGCAGGGCGCACAAGTACCGGCTTCCGGGATGTGCGGCCCGTGCAGGGGCAGAAAGCCGACAAAATCCTCCATCGGCGCGGAGAAGGGTTGGTAATAGGGGCCGTACAGCACGCGGTTGGTATCGAAATTGATCTGACCGGAAAAGGTGAGGCCGAAGTCTTCCTGACTGATCATGTGACAAGTGGCGCAATTGACACCCTCCAGACCGATGGAGTCGGCAAGCAGGTCGGCCATGGAATAGGGGCCGTGCCCGCGATAGTGGGCGGTGTAGTTGCCATTGGGAGCGTGGCAGGAGGTGCATTTGTCCTGAATGGAGGCGCTGTGCATGGGGTAGAGGAGAATTTCGTGACTCACTTTGGCGCGCCAAAAGGGATCTTTGGCACTGTTGGCCATCATGGTAGCGCTCCAGTCGTCCACTACATTGACGTCGTTTCCCGCGAGGTCCACCGAAGCGTAGCCGTTTTCGTCAGAGCCGTGGCAGCCCACGCAGGCCGATACCGTGGGGAATATAATACTGGGGTCCACCTGGTCTAACAACATGGCTTTCAACGCTTTGATTTCCTGCCGGCTATGAAACCGGGGCGGAGCGTAGTCGGTCCAATTGGCTGCACTGTAAATAACGCCGAGCAGCATGGCGCCGAAAAGGAGATGTTTGGAAATGCCGGGCATGAGCGATGATTTTATAAACAAAGCGAATACAAAGTTGCGAATTCCCGGACAACTCCGTCCCCTGCTTCCGATCAAAACTTTGCATTTCGGGCGACGAAAGGGCGTGGAGAAGCTTTCAAAGCCGTAATGAAAAAATCGGTTATCAAATAAATCAATTTTATCCGATATTAAGAAAAGCACCGTATCTTTGTGGGGTGGAATGGAAAAACTATACATATCACTTCGATGGCCGGGAGAAGCACCTGGTGCGGATCGAGGAGAAAAAAGCCAAGCTGGATGCCCTGCGCCCGCTGCCGGGCTATGCCGTGCAAAGAATCAGGGAGAGCTTAGCCATTGAGTGGACGTACCATTCCAATAGCATTGAGGGCAATACATTGACGCTTCAGGAAACCAAAATGGTCATCGAAGAGGGACTGACGATTCATGGAAAATCACTGCGCGAGCACTTTGAGGCGGTCAATCACCAAGAGTCCATTGAGTTGGTGGAAAGCTTAGTATCGGATCATTACCGTCTGAAAGCAGAAGATATATTAGCCGTTCATGCCTTGGTGTTGCAAAAAATAGAAAAGGAGTTTGCCGGCAGATACCGCACTTCGGGCGTACGCATATCCGGGGCCAACTTCGTGCCGCCCAATGCGCTGAAAGTAGATACGCTGATGGAAGACCTCATCGGCTGGGTCAATGAGGAGGAAAATACCTTGCATCCTGTTGTGAAAGCCGCCATTTTCCACCATCGCTTTGTATGGATACATCCTTTTTTCGACGGTAACGGCCGAACCGTCCGCCTGCTATCTAATTTGCTGTTGATGAAGGAAGGTTTTCCGCCGGCCATTATTTTAACCAACGATCGGAAAAAATACTACGATGCGCTCAACAAAGCCAATAAAGGCCACTACGGTAAGCTGCTGTTGTTGACCATGCAGGCGTTGGAGCGCTCGCTCGATATTTACTGGAGCAATCTCAACAATACCTACGAAGACTACCAGCCCATATCCAATATCGTAGAAGACCCCGACATTCCTTACGGGCAAGAGTACATCAGTCTGTTGGCACGGCAAGGCAAAATAGATGCCTTAAAAGAAGGACGCGATTGGCTGACGACCCCGGAGGCCGTGCGGGATTACATGGAAAAAAGAGAACGGAAAAGAACTAAAAAACCGGAGTAGCCGACCCATCCCATATATTTACTTACTAAAAAGTATGTATCGCACTTTTGGGTAAACCACTTGCCTCGAGCGGGCGGATGCCCCCATCTTTGCGCCGTCACAATCATTCACAAAGCAACAAGTATGAGCAAGTCATTACTGCTGACGGCACTGCTGTGCCTTCTGACGGGAGGTCTGTATGCGCAACAATCCGGTAAATCCATTCAAAACCAATCAAACATGAGTACCATCATCGAACGCGCCGGCCATGCCGGCGGCCACGGCGCTTCCGAAAGCAGCCGCAAGAAAATCCTTATGATCGCCGCCAATCCTTCTGTTTCGGCACAAACCGGCTGGCCCATCGGCTGTTGGGCGGCCGAGCTGACGCACCCTTACCACGAGTTCACATCCGCAGGCTACGAAGTGGTCATTGCCAGTCCGGAGGGCGGCAAATTGGAGTTTGATGGCTTCAGCGACCCCCGTCACGAAAGCGGATACAGCGCCGGCGACCTCATCAGCATGGGTTTCCTCAACACGCCCGGCCTGATGCAACTGTTGGAAAACACACCCAAACTGAGCAGCATCAATCCCGATGAATTTGACGCCATTTTCCTCGTCGGCGGCCAATCACCGATGTACACCTTCAAAGGCAATGAACCGCTCATGCAGTTCGTAGCCCGGTTTTACGAAAGTGGGAAACCCACTGCCGCCGTGTGCCACTCCACCACCATCCTCACCGACACAAAACTGTCGAACGGAAAATATCTGGTAGAAGGCAAAACCTGGACCGGCTTTGACAATAGCGAGGAGGATTTTGCCGATCAGGCCGTAGGTATGAAAATTCAGCCCTATCGCATTGAGGACAACGCCCGCAAAATGAGCAATACCACCTTCAAAGTGATGCCGGCCTTTACGCCTTATGCCGTCAAAGACGGCCACCTCATCACCGGGCAGCAGCAAAATAGCGGCGCCATCACGGCGCAGTTGGTCATTGAGGCATTGGAAAAATGAGGCGCCTGATGATTGCCGTCGCGCTGCTGGTTATGGGAGCATACGCGACGGCCCAAATTCCGGTCGAGGTCTTCGCCGGCCATGAGCGCGCCACCATAGACGTCCTATTTTTTAAGTTTTTTAAAAACAAAGAAGACCGGAACACTCCCTGGCTTTTCTTCAACCGCAATCGCGCGGCGGTGGACTACCGTATCACAAGCGCCGCCTTCCTGCCGCAGTTCGGATTCACGGAGGCCGTTTCTTACAATCACCCCCGGCTGAAAGGCTTCGCGCCGGTTGCCGTCGGGCAGGTGTTGAGTTGGGGCGCATTTGCCAAGGCAGGAGTGCAGTATGCGCACATTGCCAAACACTACACCTTGTTCAGTTGGGCTGTGGTGGAATTGCGCGATAGTCCCGGCATTGATTACTTTCTGCTGGCGCGCTATACGCCGCGATTGACGGATGGTTTGGACCTGTTTTCACAATTGGAATTCGTGAATACGCTCCCCACCGACGCGCTCAATAACTTCAGCTTTGTACAACGGCTCCGACTGGGGCTGAAAGCGGGAGATTGGCAGTTCGGCGCAGGGGCGGATTTTTCGCATATCGGCCGCAGAGACTATTTCGCGAGCCGGAACGTGGGGGCTTTTTTGAGGCATGAGTTTTAGGGCAAACGCTCTACCGTTCAGGAAGTTATCCATCACTCACATTAAACTAAAATGATACTTCGGAAATTTTTCAATCCCATACGGGTGATCCATTACCTCCGCTTTGAATTAGCGGTGTCTGTCGGCCTATCGGTATCGGCGTATCTGCTGTATCAGTTGGAAGGGGTACAACAATTCAGCCTGCCCTTTTCCACGGCGGCCATTCTGGGCAGCGCGCTGGCCATTTTCCTCGCTTTTCGCAACAACTCCTCCTACAGCCGTTGGTGGGAAGCGCGTACCCTGTGGGGCGGCATCGTGAACAGCAGTCGCGTACTGGCGCGGTTGGTCGTCACTTTCGCCGACAGCCACCGACATCAGCCGCAGTACGAAGCGGTGCGCAGCGAGGCATTCAAAACACGCCTGACGTATCTTCAGATCGCATGGGTGTGGGCGCTCAATTATCACTTGCGCCGCACAGAAAAATGGGAAACACTGCGCCCTTTCTTCACAGAGGAGGCCGACTTTGAGGCAGTCGGCGCGGCACAAAACAAACCCAACTACATCCAGCTGCTCATGGGGCGGCACGTCTATACAGCGATGGCCGACGGTACGTTGGGCGGCTTCGACAGCTTCCAGATGGAGGGGCAATTATTGGCTTTAGCCAATTATCAGGGCGGTTGCGAACGCATCAAAAACACGCCGCTGCTGCGGCAATATCATTATTTCACCAAGCTGTTTATGCTGGCTTTTATGCTGGTGCTGCCCTTCAGCCTTATCGGCGACTTTGCCAGGATGAACATGCCGGCCCTGATGATTCCCATGTCTGTGCTGATTTCGTTTGTTTTCGGCGTGATGGGCCGGGTGGGCGAGGTCAACGAAGACCCCTTTGAAAACCTCATTACCGATGTGCCCCTCGACGCGCTGTGCAATACCATTGAACGAGACTTGCGGGAGACGCTGGGCGAGCAGGGTCTGCCGGAAAAACTGGCGCCGGTGAAGGGGTTTTTGTGGTGAAAACGAGCTTCATTCCGATCATTTTCCGACTGCTTTTTTCCGGACGAAACAGTAAGCCGGGCAGAAGGTTTTTGGTGAAAAAGGAAGGGGAATGCGTAGCCGATGTTTACCCCTCCTCTATCCCTTCCTCCCGCATCAGTTCCAGCCCGTATTCGCGTATGGTGTTGATGATCGGAATCACCGCTCTCCCTTTTTCGGTGAGGCTGTATTCTGTTTTGGGCGGCACCTGGGCATACACCTTTCGATCAATGTAGCCGTCGGCCTCTAACTCCCGCAACTGTGTGGTCAACATTTTATCGGAGATGTGATGAATGGCTTTGCGCAGCTCGCCGTAGCGCAAGGTTTTGCTTTTGAGCCGCCACAGGATGGGCATTTTCCACACGCCGCCGATCCGGCTCATGGCCAACTCAACGGGGTTGTAATACACCTTTCCTTTGTAAATGAAGTCCGGCATAGGTTGAATTTTTGGGAATGAAATGCCTTTGAGTACAAGATGGTTGCGGGTAAGCTATGCCGAAATATAGCCATGACAGCCTTCGACGGGGTTCAGTCGCCGTACTATCGCTATGGAAGAAAAGAATTACAAAACAATAGTTGGAAACCTTACCCCCGGCGGTTATTAATCCCTACAAAGATTTTTTTTTCAAAACATTTGCATGGAGTTTGAAATTACTCCTATATTGCCTCCCGTTAGGATAAACGACGGCGGTCGGGCACTTGGGCGCAGTCGTTCAAACGGAATCCGAAACCAATGCAAGTTTTTATTTTATCTTCATAATAACAGTCGGGTGATTTCTTACAAGAGCGAAGCAACGTTTTGGCTTCGCTCTTTTTCTTTGCCAAATCCAACACACAAAAACCAACATTCGTGAAAAAGAAGCCTGATCTCACTTTCTGGCAAATCTGGAACATGAGTTTCGGATTCCTCGGTATTCAATACGGCTTCGGCTTGCAGCAGGCCAACATGAGTCCAATATACCGGTACCTTGGGGCAGAGGAGGCCAATATTCCGGGCCTTTGGCTGGCCGGCCCGCTCACGGGGTTGCTGCTCCAGCCAATCATCGGCGCACTGTCCGACAAGAGTTGGTCGCCGCGATGGGGTCGCCGCAAACCGTACGTCTTTTTTGGCGCCATAGCCGGCAGTATTGCCATGGTGATGATGCCCAACTCCACCTCGGTATTCATGGCCGCCTGCCTCATGTGGCTGCTCGATGCCGGCCTGAACTCTTCCATGGAGCCTTTTCGCGCTTTTGTGGGCGACTTGCTGAATGCCAAACAACGCCCCGTCGGTTTTTCTGTACAGTCCTTTATGGTGGGATTCGGCCAAACTCTGGCCAACTTAATGCCGTTCATTCTGCCGCTTATCGGCATCTCAATGGTCCTTACTCCCGACCAACTTGACACGGCCAATAGCATTCCCAACTCCGTTCGCTATCCGTTCTACATCGGAGCTGCTGCCATTCTGATCACCGTTTTATGGACGATGTACACCACCAAAGAGTACCCCCCGGAAAACGACGAGTACAAAAAAAAGGCTGTTTTTACCGCCGAACAAAAGAGAGGCATCCGCTTCTGGCACCTGGCATTGACCATCGGCGCTGCATTGATGGGCGGTTTTTTTGCGTGGCAAAAAATCGGCCTCACATACGGCTTAGTCTGGATGGCGGGTATTTTTGGGGTGGTATATTTGCTATTGCTACTGCCTGTTTTTAAAGAGATTCTCGCACCGCTTTCTGAAATGCCCCCTGCCATGCGCCAATTGTGGTGGGTCAAATTTTTTACCTGGTACGGCTTGCCTCTGATGTGGCAGTATTTGTCTTTGGCTGTGGCCAAATATGCATACAACGCGCCCAATGCGGAAGCTGCGGGCTTTGAGGATGGCAAAAACTGGGGCAATCTCTGCTTTGCCATGTTCAGCATTACCTGTTTTACAATTTCCATTTTCATGCCGCGCATCTCGCGCATGATCGGAAGCCGCCGTGGCACGCACGCACTGTTTCTCACCATCGGTGCATTCGGCTTTTTCGCCACGCTCCTGTCCAATGACAAAATGATATACCTCGGCGGCATGGCACTGGTCGGATTGGCCTGGGGGTCTATCATGTCTATGCCTTATTTGATGCTTGCCAACGCGGTTTCCAAAGAGCGCATGGGGGTATATATGGGCATTTTCAACGGCTTCATTTGTATTCCTCAATTTATCAACATGCTCACCGTCCCGTTGTACTACAAGTCCTTTCTTGGAGACGATCCGCGAAATGCCTTAGTGCTGGCGGGGGCTTGTCTGCTATTGGCCGCAGCCTCCAATTTCCTGATAAAGGAACGACATGCAGATGAACTGCCCGAACAGGTCGTATCTCCTGCCGGAGGACATTCGTGATATATCCATAGCTGCGAGCTACGAGTTATGAGCTTCGAGTGGTGCAGCTTTGTTCACAGGCGCGCCATACCGGCGCAGAGGCGCTCATACACCACCTCCGCCGCTCGATCCCAGGAGAATCGGAGGCGCTGTGTGCGGCCGTTTTCTATGAGCGTTTGCCGCAAGGCTGCCTCTTCCCACAGGCGGGTCATTCCCCCGGCAATGGCTTCGGTAGAATTGGGGTCAACCAACAGGCCCGCATCGCCGGCCACTTCGGGCATAGAGGATACATTGGAGCTGAGCAGCGGCGTATCGCAATGCATGGCCTCCAGCAGCGGCACGCCAAACCCCTCAAACAAAGACACATACGTGAGCGCGAGCGCCGCGCCGGTGAGCCGGGGCAGTTCGGCGTCGGGCACATAGCCGACAAAGAGAATGTCGTCCCGACTGCGGGCAGCGTGGTAGGCGCCGTGCAGTTCGCCGGTTTGCCAGGCCATGCGCCCGGCGAGCAGGAGTTTGGCCGGTGCGCCGGTTTGGGTTTTGAATTGATCGAACGCGCGGATGAGCCGGGCCACGTTTTTGCGCGGGTGCATAGCGCCGAGGTAAAAAAAGTAAGCTTGTCCGCCGGCGTACCGGTTGCGCACTTCCGCCTTTTCTGATTCCGCCAGAGGTTGAAATGCCGGATCGCAGCCGTTGCAGGCCACGGCTATTTTTTCAGCGGAGATGCCGTATTGGCGGCGGATGTCCTGCGCCGTATATTCCGAAACGGATACAATCTGCTGTG
This sequence comes from Saprospiraceae bacterium, assembly GCA_019638385.1. Lineage (GTDB taxonomy): Bacteria > Bacteroidota > Bacteroidia > Chitinophagales > Saprospiraceae > UBA2329. Next base: position 90,149 of record JAHBTW010000006.1, read on the forward strand.
CCCGTTGCAGGTAGCGTGGCACAAAATGCGCATAGTAGCGGCTCACCAAAGGCGGCGTAGCGTCCGGGAAATGAACGTGCGCCAGATCGTGTACGACCATCACGGTGGGTACCTCGCTGCGCAGCGAGCAATACCCGTCGGGCGAAAAAAAGACATCGGCCCCGCAGCGGCGCAGCGCGCGCGGAACCGCCCATTCAAACCAGGCATACCACAACAACGGATGTCGGGCCGGCGGTGCCAGTACCACGGGGCGCACATTGGACGCCGGCACAAAAGCCGGATCGAAGGGCCGGTCGAAAAAGAAAAAAAACTCGTGTTCGGGATGTTGTACCGCCAGTCGTCGCGCAATCTCCCAGGTGAAGCGCCCGATGCCCTCCATGCGGTGAGGCAGCAAAAATCGGGTGTTGACGGCTATGCGCATCTCAAAATCTTTTCCATCTTTTTACCTTTCGCTAATTCGTCCACTAACTTGTCAAGATACCGGACTTGTTTGGTTATTGGATTTTCAATTTCTTCTATCCGATAGCCACAGATTACGCCCGTTATCAGATGAGCGTTGTTGTTCAATTTTGCGCGCTGGAAGAATGTTTCAAATGTTGCGTTCTCGTCAATTAGTTCTTTTATTTTCTCGTTGTCAAAGCCGGTCAACCACTCTATAACTTGGTGCAACTCTACTTTTGTCCTGCCTTTGCGCTCCACTTTTGTAACGTAGTGCGGATAGACGGAAGCAAAAGTCATTTTTGCCATTCGTTCATCGTGTTCGGGCGTTATTTTCATATTGTTTGTTTGACTGTTTGAGTTCATTTTTATTTGCAAAATGTTGTCAGGTCCTCTAGTTTGCCTGTGGGCGTACACCCCTTTGCATCCTTCCGGTTTCAGTGTGTTTCTGACTCTGGCAAAGCTAATGCCGTATGGGCAAAAATAGCTACTATTTCTCTACCTTTGCGCCCTCATATCATTTTGATTTATGCTGTTCAACCAAGTCAACGACATCATTGCCGAGATCGCGCAGGCCGCGCCTCAATCGCCGGAAGCGCTGGAGCAATTCCGCATCCGGTACCTCGGCTCCAAAAATGTGATCAAGGCGCTCTCTGCCGAAATCCGCAATATCCCCAACGAGCAAAAACGCGACTTCGGGCGGCTCGTCAACGAGGCCATCCAATCGGCGGAAGCCAAATTTCAGGCACTCAAAACCCAATTGGAAGCTGCCGCCGAAGAGAGCAGCGCCGCTGCCTTAGACCTGAGCGCACCCGGCGAACCGCTCGTGTGGGGCACGCGCCACCCCATCACCATCACCATGAACCGCATCATCCGCATCTTCGAGCGCATCGGATTCGTCATTGCCGAAGACCGCGAAATCGAGGACGACTGGCACAACTTCACCGCGCTCAACACGCCCGAAGACCACCCCGCCCGCGATATGCAGGACACTTATTACCTGCGCGGCAGCGATTCCCTGCTCCTGCGCACCCACACCTCTTCCGTGCAGGCGCGCCTCATGGCCGTACAACAACCGCCCATTCGCATCATTGCGCCGGGTCGCGTGTATCGCAACGAAACCATCTCGGCGCGCTCGCACTGCCAGTTTCATCAGGTCGAGGGTTTGTATGTGGACGAGGGCGTGTCCTTTGCCGACCTCAAACAAACGCTGCTGTATTTTGCCAAAGAAATGTTCGGCGCTACCCAAATCCGCCTGCGCCCCTCCTTTTTCCCCTTTACCGAACCCAGCGCCGAAATGGACGTATATCTCGGCACGGATACGGAAGACAACTACCGCCTCACCAAAGGCACCGGCTGGCTCGAAATACTCGGCTGCGGCATGGTGGACCCCAAAGTGCTTGACAACTGCGGCATTGATTCCGAAAAATATACCGGTTTCGCATTCGGCATGGGCATCGAACGGCAGGCCATGCGCCTGTTTGGAATTAATGACATCCGGTTGTTGTTTGAAAACGACGTCCGGTTCCTCAAGCAGTTTGGAACGGTTGTGTGATAGCTGCGAGCTACGAGCTGCGAGTTTTTCAAGCGTTACTCGCCAACTCGAAGCTAACGCCACGCAGGGCGTGGTCATAATTAAACTTACATTTTCTAACGATAAGCTATCCGCTACGGGCCATATACTCACAACTCGAACCACGCCTCGGCGTGGTCGAAGCTAAAAGTCAAAACAAGCATGAAACCCTCCATACCCAAGGGCACGCGCGATTTCAGCCCCGAACAGGTTTTCCGGCGCAACTACATTTTCGGCATAGTGCGGGAAGTATTCGAGCGCTACGGCTATCAGCCCATCGAAACGCCTTCGATGGAACTGCTCTCCACCCTCACCGGCAAATACGGCGAGGAAGGCGACCGATTGTTGTTTAAAGTATTGAACAACGGCCCGTTTCTGGACAAAGCCGACCAAGCCGCGCTCCAGGCCCGCGATTCGCGCAAGCTCATTTCCTCCATCGCCGAAAAAGGGCTGCGCTACGACCTCACCGTGCCCTTTGCCCGCTATGTGGTGATGCACCAACACGAGTTGAGTTTTCCGTTCAAACGCTACCAGATACAACCCGTGTGGCGCGGCGACCGGCCGCAGCGGGGCCGCTTTCAGGAGTTTTATCAATGCGACGTGGACGTGGTAGGCTCGCCTTCGCTGATGTACGAGGCGGAATTGGTGCAAATTTACGATGAGGTGTTCCGGCGTCTGGGGCTGGAGGTGGTCATCAAATTCAACAACCGAAAAGTGCTGTACGGCATTGCGGAAGCTGCCGGCATCCCCGATCAGTTTGCAGATATGACCGTTGCCATTGACAAGTTGGACAAAATCGGGCCGCAGGGCGTGCGCACCGAAATGCTCCAGCGCGGCATTCCCGAAACGGCGGTTGATACCATAGAAAAAATTCTCGCCGTTACCGATCCGCTCGCGCTCAAGCCGCTGTTTGCCGATAGCCCGGAGGGACTGAAAGGCTTCGAGGAAATAGAAACTTTTTACACCTATTTTAATCCGGCACAGGCGGCTAATGAAGTACGTTTCGACATCACGCTGGCGCGCGGCCTCTCCTATTATACCGGTTGCATTTTCGAAGTGCAGGCCAAAGGCGTGGAAATGGGCAGCATCGGCGGCGGCGGTCGCTACGACAACCTCACCGGCGTATTCGGCCTCGAAGGCGTATCGGGCGTGGGGGTGTCTTTCGGCGCGGATCGCATTTACATCGTCTTGGAAGAACTCGGCCTTTTTCCGCCCAATACCGCCGGTAGCCTGCGCCTGCTCTTCGTCGCATTCGACGAGGCGGCGCACCGCTATGCCTTCCAATGCCTCAATCGGGTGCGCGCCGCCGGCATCAATGCCGAACTCTATCCCGAACCGGCCAAGCTGAAAAAGCAAATGAATTACGCCAACAATCGGAGCGTGCCCTTCGTGGCGCTCATCGGCGATGAAGAAATGGCCGCAGGGCAGGTAACGCTCAAAAACATGGAGACGGGCGAGCAGGAGCGGCTGACGCTGGAGGAGGCGATTGTACGGCTGAAATTGTAGGAAGACACATCGGCTATGGAATCTCGCCGGCATTCATCACGCAGTATCCAGTGTCCGCTGGTCTTTTTTCGGCAATTTTGCTTTCACTAAGTCGTACGCTTGTCGCAAATATCCAGCCCATTCCGGGTCGGTGAGGCAATCAAAATCCGTTGCCTGCACCCATTTGAATTTCGCCCCGCCATACGGTGCGGGCACGATGCCGGGGCGTTCGCATATTTCTTCAAACACCTCGTCGGCTACTTTAAAATTGGCCCGGTCCAGATTTTTCAAATTGGAAGAACAAAAGACCTTCCCCAGCACCATGAAGCAGAGCTGATCGCCATATTTGACGCCTTCGCTCGTGCCCGGCAGAGAGAGACAAAACGCGCGCAGTGTTTCGATGTCCATTCGCTACACTTTCAACACCTTGTATGCGTGCATCCATTGGTTGTGCCGGAAACCGGGGATGCACCACAGGATGCACAGCGGCTCAATGGCCCGGGCCGCTTCCACGGCGCCCATGTCTTCCGTTTCCCAACCGAACTGATCGAGAATGTAGCGCACCTCGTCTTTGGCATTGTCGTCGTTGCCGCAGATAAACATGCTCGGCGCGCCGCCTTTGAGGTGCGGATTGACCATGAGCGCGCTGCCCACACAACTGAATGCCTTCACGAAGTTGACGGTCGGGTATTTGTTTTGCAAACGCTCCATGAGCGAATCGTTGGGGCCGGTAAAAAATTGAAGTACCCCGTTTATCGGTGGGGCTTCTGCGATCGGGTTGGTCACGTCTATGACGGTTTTGCCGTTGAGTACGGGCAGGCCGGCCATGTCTAAAGCCGATTCGGCCACACGGCCGGCTACGGCAAGCACAATAATATCGGCATGGCGGGCGGCATCAGCAAAAGAACCGACGGTTGCTTTGGCGCCCTCGCCTTTGTGCCATTCGGCGAGTTTGCCGGCGTCGCGGGTGCCGATAACCACTTCATATCCGTGGCGTAGAAAGCCGGTCCCCAGCGTGCGGGCCACGACGCCGGAGCCGATGATGCCTATTTTGTTTTTCATGATGCGGTTGTTTTGGTATAGTCGCAAAGTTCGGAAAAAATACCCGCATAAACGGCAAGCACTTCTGTCATTCAGCCCGAGATCGGCACAGAAGGAAATGCGTTTAGGGCTATAGCGACTTCATACGTTTCATGCCGCTTTTTTTATAAATTTACAGGAACATTGACAACCGACATGCACATCGTCCTCATAGCAGCAATGGGCCGCGACAACGCCATCGGCGTGCAGGGCAACCTGCTCTGGCACTTGCCGGCCGATCTCGATTTTTTTTATCGCCAAATAGAAGGCTGCCTGTTGTTGAGCGGCCGACGTTCCTACGATTCGCCGCAAGGCAGGGAGATGTTTACGCCGGAGCGCCCGGTCATTGTGGTCACGCGCGATGCCGGTTTTCGACCGCGGCCCGGCGCCACGGCGTCGGCATCGGTGGAGGAGGCGATCCATTGGGCCGAAGCCTCCGGGGCGCCCCGGCTCTGTGTATTGGGCGGCGCCGACATTTACCGCCAAACCATCGGCATGGCCCACGAACTCATCCTCACAGAAGTGCAGGCCGTCTTCCCGCAAGCCGACCGCTTTTTCCCAGCCGTTGACCCCGCCGTTTGGCAAGAACTGCGGCGCGAAGAACACGCCCGCGATGCAGAAAATGCCTGGGATTTTGCTTTTGTATGGTACCGGGTCAGGGGAGGACTTAGGTAGCTACGAGCTGCGAGTTCATGCAGACTCGTAGCTCACAACTCAAAGCTCGCAGCTCCTAAAACCCTCATCTCCAGGAATAAATCAAATTGATCTCGGCGGAACTGCCGAATACGCTGCTGATGCTGTGGGTGAGCGGCAGGTCAAAACCGAAACCGATTTTGAAATGCCGGTCCTCAATGCGGATTTGCTCGCCGAGGAAAAGCCCGGTTTCCAAATGCAGGGCCAGGCCCGGTTGTACGCCCAGGCCGCTATTGATGCCCGCGCCGGCCCACACGATTTCGCTCATTTGTACCCGCACATTGACATCCACATTCACGGTGCCGCCGGGAACGTATTTGACCCACAACGACGGCTCAATGAAGGAGGTGGAATTGCCCAACCAGGTGGCATCCCAGTAGCCGCCCAATACCATATATATATGTGGAATGCGCCGCAAGCCGATTTCAAAATCCTCATTGCGGAAGGGGGTAAAAAAACCGAAAGTTTGCGGCACGGAAATACCGGCGTAGTAGCGATCGGAATAGTGATAAAAAGCGCCCATGCCGATATCGGGCCGAAAGGTGGTTTCGTTGGCCAACAACAGATCGGCGGGATTGGGAAACTCGATTTGGTCGAGCCGGGCGCGGTATTGCACCATGCCGGCCTGCAGGCCGAAAGTAAGCGCGTGCGGTGTGCGGCCCCCTAGTTCAATGCGATAGGCATAGCGCCCGTACAGGCCGGTTTGGCCGATCTGCCCGGTGCGGTCGTTCATGATTTGCAGGCCCCAGATACTGTTGAAATCCTCCTGTACCCACTCCCAGTTGAGCAATTGGGTGCTCGGCGATTCGGGCATATTCCACCATTGTTCGCGCCAGGTAGCGCTCAGGGTCATGGTGCGTTTATTGAGGAGGTAATTATTGGAAATGGCCGCCGGGTTCAGCAAGCTCCATTGATCACGGTACACCGAAAAGATCGGCGTTTGTTGGGCAGTAGCGCTGTGCAGCCATGCCGTTGCTAATACGAGCGGAAGAATCAGCTTTTTCATGGCTGCTAATTTTTTTGTTCAAACAGGTGAATAATGCCTTTTTGCACGCCGCCTATCAGCGTCTCGCCTTCAAAAGCGCGCAGACTATAATAATAGGCGGCTTGCGGCAGCGCCCTCCCGCTGCGCTGTATATGGCCCCGCCAGGGGTTGTCGTTATCGTAGCTCCTTTCCTGAAAAACGAGATCGCCCCAGCGGTTGAAAATCTGAATTTCCACCCGCGTGAACCCCCGCAGCCCTTTGATGAATAATTCGCCGTTCAGCCCCGGATCATTCAGCACCAAGCCCTCCGGAACGGTGGGCAAGTTGAGCACGTCTATGGTCACCGTGGCGGTGTCGCAGCCGAAGCCGCAGCGCGCTGAAGGATTACAAATCACATATTGAAACGATACCTGCCCGCGAAAATCCTCGGTAACGGTGTACCGGAAACGGCGCGTGTTTTCCAAAAACTCCAATTCGCCTACGTCCGGCACGCCCACCTGAACCATCACCGTATCGGGCAGGCCGCTCAAATCGTCGTTGAGCAACACTTCCATCACCAATATATCCTGTGCCCGCTGCAAGGTGTAGTGGTCGTTGCGCACCACGGGCGGACCTTCCACAAAGGCCGTCAGCGTATCGGCTGCGGTCAGATTGCAGGCTTCGAGCGTAACCTTCCATACGAAGCGATTGGCGCCGCGTTGCAAATTGCGCGCAAGCGTGGTGGTTTGGGTCGGCGCATCTACCACCGCCTCGCCAAGGGATTGCCACACGCCGGGACCGCCCATTGCCGGCAGGGCGCGCAATTCTACCGTGGCCGGAGCGCAGAGCACCGTGTCCATCACCGATATGGCCGCCGCATCATCGGGCAAGCTGAGTACTGCCACCGGCGCGCCGCCCACTCGCGTGGAGCGACATCCCAGAGAGTCGCGCAACACAAAATACTCCCCGGCAAAATCGGCCGATGCGGCTATGATGTCCACACGGGGCGCGGTGGTTGTCACCGAATCGCCGTTGGGTATAAACCACACATATTGTACATTGGAGGAAGGGTATAAATCGTCGGCTTCCAATCCGAGCGGCGCATTTTGACACACCGTACCGGGAATGGACACAGCATAAACCGGCTGCGCGATGCAAGTGGAGCCGGGTTGTCCCGGCAGCACCGTGGCAGCTCCGAATACGGTGCAGCCGTTGAGGTCGGTTACAGTCACGGAGTAGGTTCCCGGCGCCAAGCCGGTAATGGTTTGTGCCGCGCCGCCGTTGCTCCATTGATAGGTGTAACCGGGCGTTCCGCCGGAAGGCGTGGCCGTTGCCGTGCCGTCGCCGGCATTCAATACCGTTTCGGGGCTGGATGTTACGCTTAGGCTGAGTGCCGGCGGCTGCGTGAGGGTGATGCTTTGCACGGCGGTACAATTGCTCATGTCGGTCACCGTAACGGAGTACGCGCCGGGCGTCAGGTTGGAAATCGTTTGCGTCGTATCGCCGTTGCTCCACAGGTAAGTATAAACGGGCATTCCGCCGGAAGGCGTCGCCGTAGCGCTGCCGTCGTTGCCGCCGTTGCAGGATATGTTATTGCCGCTGATGCTCGCCGAAAAACCGGCACAATTAAAGGAATTTACCGAAACGGCTCCGGTCACCGTACACCCGTTTGCATCGGTCACGACGACGGAGTAGGTACCCGGCGCGAGGTTGGTAATGGTGGCGGTCGTGCCGCCGTTGCTCCACAGGTAGGTATAGATTGGTGTTCCGCCGGAAGGCGCTGCCGTAGCCGTGCCATCGTTTGCGTTGAGGGCCGTTTCGCCGGTGGCACTCATGTTGATGCTGAGCGCCGGCGGCTGTGTAAGGGTGATGTTTTGCACAACGGGGCAGTTGCTTCCGTCTGTTACGGTCACGGAATAAGTCCCCGGTGTGAGATTGGTAATCGTTTGTGTGGTAGCGCCGTTGCTCCACAAGTAAGTATAAACAGGCATTCCGCCGGAAGGCGTGGCCGTAGCGCTGCCGTCGTTGCCGCCGTTGCAGGAGATATTGCTGCCGCTGATGCTCGCCGAAAAACCGCTGCAATCAAATTCATCTACGGTTGCAGCACCTTGAATGGTACACCCGTTTGCATCGGTCACGACGACGGAGTAGGTACCCGGCGCGAGGTTGGTAATGGTGGCGGTCGTGCCGCCATTGCTCCACAGGTAGGTATAGATTGGCGTTCCGCCGGAAGGCGCTGCCGTAGCCGTGCCGTCATCGGCATTGAAGGCCGTTTCGTCGGTGGCACTCATGTTGAGGCTGAGCGCCGGCGGCTGTGTGAGGGTGATGTTTTGCACAACGGGGCAGTTGCTTCCGTCTGTTACGGTCACGGAATAAGTCCCCTGTGTGAGATTGGAAATGGTTTGCGTGGTAGCGCCGTTGCTCCACAGGTAAGTATAAACGGGCATTCCACCGGAAGGCGTCGCCGTAGCGCTGCCGTTGTTGCCGCCGTTGCAGGAGATATTGTTGCCGCTGATGCTCGCCGAAAAACCGCTGCAATCAAATTCATCTACGGTTGCAGCACCTTGAATGGTACACCCGTTTGCATCGGTCACGACAACGGAGTAGGTACCCGGTGCGAGGTTGGAAATGGTGGCGGTCGTTCCGCCGTTGCTCCACAGGTAATTATAGGTGGGCGTTCCGCCGGAAGGCGCTGCCGTAGCTGTCCCGTTGTTGGCATTGAAGGCCGTTTCGTCGGTGGCACTCATGTTGAGGCTGAGCGCCGACGGTTCCGTGATGGTCACATTGCCGAAGGTGCGGCAGAGATTGGCGTCTGCTACGGTTACGAAGTATGTGCCCGGCCCCAGATTGTTGATGGTTTGCGTGGTAGCGCCGGTATTCCAGAGGTACTGATAATTGGGCGTACCGCCACCGGGGTTGGCGGTAGCGGAACCGTTCGCATCGCCGAAGCATTGCACATTGGCACCTGAAACGGTGAGCGTAAGAGCAGGCGGTTCTGCCAACGTGTGGCTCGCTACGGCGGTACAGGCAGTAGCGGGGTCTGTGGCAGTAACCGTATAAGTTCCAGGGCCGAGGCCGGTAATGGTAGCTGTGGTAGCGCCGGTACTCCAAAGGAAAGTTGACGGCGCGGTAGTGCCGGCCGCGACGGCCGTGAGTTGGCCGTTGTCATTGCCGAAGCAAGTAATGGGCGTGGGCGTAATGGAAACGGAATAATTGCTGCAATTGGCAATAGGAATGCAACCGGCAAAACCGTAAGTGTTATTGCCGCCTACGGTGCGGGTAGCCGTGGCGAGGTTGCCTGCCGTCACAGCGCCGGCGGCGAGGTTGAGCGTCCAGTTGCCTAATATATTGGCAGTAGCCGTACCCACCAAAATTCTTCCCTGACAGGGCGCAAAAGTAGGGCAGCCGGTAGCGTGGTATTCAAACACTTCCACCAAATTGAAGGCCCCGGCCGTACCGGTGATGCGTTGCGTATTGGCCGCGGAAACCACCGGCGCTGCCGGAGAATACAACCGTAAAATACCGGCAGTTGCGTTGCAATACATTCCATTTTGGGAAATGAGGGCCTGACCGCCGGCCACATTGAGCCTTACGCCGTTGCCGCCGTTGTGGGCAATGGTGTTGTTGTTCACCACCGCATCGTTGGCCGTGTTTTCAAACAGAATGCCGTGTGAGGAGTTGCCGGAAGCCGTTCCTGCAAAATTCAACCCGATGGTGTTGCCGGTAAGGCTTGGTCTCAATACGGGAATCGGCGGACCGGCGGCGGCAGGGTCTCTTACTATAATACCTACCCGGTTGTTGTACAGGTAGTTATTGGCTACGTTGGCGTCGTTGCCCGACACCAGAATGCCCGCACCCGCCGGCGTTCCGCTGTTGAAGCCGGTAATGCGAATGCCCCTTACGGTCACGTTGGGAGCGGAAATAACGATCCCGTTGGCCAACGCCGTAATGAGCGAACCGTTGATGATGACGCTTTCAATCGCCGTGCCGTCTATAATGGCGTCGGGTTTGGTGATGGCCGGCAGCGGGCTGCTCAGGTTGATGGTATTTACGCCGGCGGCGGGTATGTCGAACACGATAGTAGTGAGCGGCGTCACCGAATTGAGGCAGTCAATGGCCCAACGCAGGCTGTTGGTGCCGGAATTGGCCGTAATGGTCACGGTCAGATTGCCGCTCGTAGGGCATTGTGCGGCGCCAAACTGAACCCCGCCGGCGAGCAAAAAAAGGAACAGTACCAATCGGTTTGTATGGGACATCGGCATCGATTTTTAGCGACGGAGGAGGTATATCGGCATGTCGGCATCCAATTGGTTTTCCGGCATGAAAGGCGTTTGAGAAGTGGGCGCATTGGGCAGTGCGGTTTTCACCAAATCGGGCACCCGACGGCGCAGGAAACTGTACAGTTCGCCGAGCCGGATGACGCCGTCGTTGTCTGTATCTGCGCGATAAGCGCCGTTGATATCATTGCATTGTTTGTTGGCAAAAGCCTCCAACATCGCTTTGGTGAACGCGCCGTTGCCCCAGCTCGCATCCTCGTACGATTTTTCAGTGCTGCTGCTCGAACTGAGCGTGCTCACGCCGGGCGCTGTGCGCGCCAGGTCCACGAGCGCCTTGCTCACCGCGCCGTAGCCGTCTTTAGCGCCGCCGCTGTGACAGGCATCTATGAAAATGAGCTTTTTGCAATTGATCGGGCTGATGACTTCCAATATGTCGTTTTTGAAATCTATGGCCAGGTATTCATACCGGGGGTTGTAGCCCGTTTGCAGTATTTTGAAGCGGTTTTCCGAAATTTTACCGTGCGAAGAAATGAACACGAGCAGCACGTCATTGGGACCTATTTGTTTGTCTTTCCACAAATAGGCCAGATCGTAAAAGGCTTGTTTAATCCGGGTATCGCTGGTGTTTTCGGGCGTGGTGAGGTCGTAGGTGAACACCTGATTGAACAGTTGGTCTGCTCCGCCCTGACTTTGAAAAGCGGCGATGATATCGGCGGCGTCTTTGCCGGTGTATTTGAGGTCTTCGTGGCGCGGCCCGATGGCGAGCAGGTGCAGGTTGGCGCGCTCCGGCGCAAAGGTCACTTCAATGAAGTCGGAAGTATGCCCGTCCACCATCACTTCCAGCCGGTTGACGCCTTGCACCAGCGGCACTTTGTTGCGATAGCTGTATATGTAACGGCTTGCTTCGCGTTTGGGCGCCGACAGTTCCTGTTCATTGAATTTGGAACCTTCCATTTCCACGCCGTTCACTTTTATACTGATGTTTTTAGAGCTTACCGGCGCGGAGTTTTGAATGATCATTTTGTATTCAAACTCGTTGTTGGAGGTGCGCACCTTGTTGGTGCCGGTTTCGTGCGGGGCGGGATCGGTCCATATCATTACGGGGCCGCCGGACACAACCGTCTTGCCACCGGCGTACCATTCCAGCGTTTTGCGCACTTCTTCCCTGCCGTTTACCATCACGATGCACACGATACCCGCGCTCGTGCCCGAAAAGCCGGCGGTTTTGGTAAAATTGAACTGCACGTTGCGGCTGCTGTGCGCCGATACCGATCCCAACATGGCGTTGCTCGCACCCGAAGCCGCTATACCCGCCGGATGGCTGAACCGCACCTCTACCGGCCCGGAACCTGCATCGCCGGAATTGCCGATTTCCACCCGGAGCGTCACCACGTCGGAAGAGCGGCTTTCGTCAAACTGATGGCTGTTGATGCCCAACATCGCCGGGCGCGGATTGCGCATGGTGATGGATTTGCTCAGGGTTTGGAGCTTCTTATCGCCGGCCGCTACGGTGAGCGTGAACTCGCAGGCGCCGTCGGTAAGTGTCGCATCTGCGCGCACCGGAATATCGGCTGTGATGGATTCGCCTTTGCGCAAAGCGCCGAAATAGTTGGTTTCCCAGGCATCCACTGCCGCGTTGGCGGTACCTTTTTCCACCGTCACGCGGAGGTCGGGTATATCTAAGTCGGTTGTATTGGTAATAAGAAACGACAGGGCCGATTGCTCGCCGGCCCGGAGGGCGCCGTCGGCGCTGCGCAGGGTCACTTGCGAGGTTTGTACGCTGCCCGCATCACGGACGCCCGCCCAGGCATTGCGCCCCGTAACGGGCGGATTAAATCGCTTGACAGACAATGCATTGCCGGAATTTGATGCTGCGATATAAGCGCCGTCGTAGAGCGGAAAAAGCAAAGGGAAGGCGTCTTCTTTTTCGCCGCCATAAAACTGTTCCCACTGCAATTCGCCGCCGGAAGAGGTTTGCACGATCCATGCGGCATGGGTGCGGGCGCCGAGCCGGTGCGATTTGGTAGCGCCGGCCAGCAAAAAACCTTCCTCGTTTTGGAGAATGCCCTGCGCCATGTCGGCCCCTTTGCCGCCGTAGGTTTTGTCCCATTGGCGAAAGCCCTCTCGGCTCACTTTTACGAGCCATGCATCCGTTTCGCCGGCGCCTTTGGAGCGGGTAGCGCCGGCCAGCGCGTAGCCGCCGTCGGCAGTAGCGGCCATGGCGGCGATTTCGTTCCAGCCCTTATCGCCGTAGTATTTTTTCCACAAGAGTTTGCCTTGTACATCGGCTTTCGCCAAATAAGCATAGCCGATGCCGTTTTCCGCTTTTTTGCCGGTATTGCCGCACCACGCCATGCCGCCGTCGGCGCTGCGGGCAAAGCCTTTGATGTCGGCAAATTCGCCGCTACCCGCCTGAGTTTCCCAGGTCAGGGCGCCGTTTTCGTATTTCGCCAGCCATACATCGCCTTCCTTGCTGCCATTTTTGCTACCGGCCAGCAGCGCGCTTCCGTCCGACTGGGCGGTGATGTATCGAAACTCGTCGCTGCCCGCTGTGCCGAAGGTCATTTCCTGCACGAGTTCGCCAAATTCATTGACCACGAGCAGCCAGCCGTCTTTTTGGCCTTTGCCTTTCGACTCGGTAGCGCCGGCCAGCAGAAACAACCCGTCGTAGCGCTGCGCTACGCCGTAGAGGATGTCGTTTTGGCTGCCGCCAAATTTTTTCTCCGTGCGCACTTGCCCCGATCCGGGATCAATGATGCGCAACAGGCCGTCAGTACCGCCTTTGGTTTGAGCGCTCGTGGCGCCTACGCTCACAATGTATCCGTTGGTGGCCTGTATCGTTGATTGAATGGCTGCCGCGCCGTGCGGTTGGAAAGGGCGGTCCCAGCTTTCGATGTGGTTTTGGGCGGAGAGGAGGGCGGGCAAAAGGCAAAGGGCAAAGAGCAAAGGACCAAAGGTGAGCCTTGCGTGCTGTATGACATGCTGTAGAAAAGAGCGGAAAGCGAAAAACATGATTGTTTGGATTTTTGGTCAAGCGTTATTCAATGAAAAGCTGCAATTCGTTACATCATTTCAGTTACTTTTTACTTCCAATACTAACGGTACGATAAAACCCTCGCTTCTTGAAGAGGCTTCGAAGCCGATGCGGCCGGTGTGGTAGGTAATGTCACTTGGTTCGAGGGCAAATTTACCAAGAATTTTATTTAATTCGGTCATAAAATCCCCTTGAGTGTGGCGAAGCCTTTCGGCCAAAGGCCCGATGGTTTCTATTTTTCGTTTGGAAAACAGCACGATGAGCCGGTCGGTACCGGGGTGCGCGAGTTGGAGTGCGCGCGTCGGGCCGGGTACGATTACCTCGGTGCTGCCCGCCACGAGCAGGGCGCTCTCGTTGTGGCCGGCAAATTTTTCATTCAACCCTTCCTGCCGCGGCCAGTGAAAGTGTACCCGTCGTTGCGCGTCTATGCTGAATACATACAGGTACTGATCGTGCTCTGCCGAACGGGCCACGAGTTGGAACAATTGTCCCACCGGCCAATCCTCTTTTTGCAAGCGGTACGCCGTGCGGTGCAAAGCGGCGGGCGCGGTTTCAAACACCGGTTGCCCCGATGGTTGCCACGCTTCTAAATATCGAAACTGAAAATCGCCCGACAGGCGCATCAGCGGTTTTTCGGCAGGTTGCGGAGTAGCGGTTTCCCGCAATTGGTTGAGTTTTTCCGGCGCGGCAAAGTACAGCGCGAACCCGTATTTGCAGAAATCGGCGAAGTCGCTGTATTTCACCCAGATAAAACCGTTATCACCCCAGCTTTTGCCCCAGGAGTTCATGAGCCGGAACGCGCCTTTGTGGTCGTCGTAGCCCACTACTACCATCGCGTGGCCGCCGGCGGGGGCGGTGTTGCCGAGTTTGGGGTGCCAGTACTGGGCGTTTTTGAGGTCGTAAAAATTGCGCAATACCAACATGCCAACCACTACCGGTTTGTTGTGGGCGAGCACTTTTTTTACACGCAACACTTTGATGTCGGCATTTTCCTTGGGGCCGAACAGCGCCAGGTAGTCGTCAATGACATAGCGCTTGGCCTGCGCGATGACGAGGCTGTCGGGGCGCTGCTCGCAGTTGTTTACATCAAAATCGAAATGCCCGGCCAGGCAATCGCCGTTTTGCACCAAAAATTCGAGCGCATCGGTGATGCGGGAGCCTTTGTCGCAGTCCTCCGTTTTGATTTGGTTGTAGAGAAAAAGCGCCGAGTGCGCATTGCGGGTGATGACCTCGCGGTCGGTGCATTGATTGAGCACCGCGCGTTGTATAGACATAGCGCCGTAGCCCAGCGCCCAGCCCACGCAGGAATAAATATAGCCCTGATGCCGCACTTCGGGGCAATAGGGCGTGAGGTCAACGGCGGCGGGTAAATCGGCTTTAGCGCCGTCTTCCGCGCTTTGGCGGGGCACGGCCGCATAGCTTTCATCATCAAATACCAAGCCCGCGCCGAATTCAACGGGCGCCTGGGCCGCGGCTTGCAGGCAGCCGAGCAGACAGCAAAAAGTAAGGAGGCGGTTCATCATCATGCTATGCAATTTGCCCGAATGTGTCGGGAGCAGGCGATGTGTACCCAACAGGAATACCTTATTCTGCTACCGCTTTCGCAAGATTGAAATCGGCCTGAAAGCGCATTTCTCCGTGCCGTTTGAGGATGTAACTGAACTGCTTTCCGTCTTCGCTCAGGCGCAGCGTCCATTCATTGGTGGCCGCAGCGGGCAGGAGCTTGGCGGTGAATCCGTCGGCGGGAAAACTTTGCCGGAAGGCGCTTCCGCCAGGCGCGGCCAGTCCGCCGTAGTTGGTCACCTCATCGGGCGTACCGTCGGCGTGGCGGTGATCGTGTTTGAAGAGCAACCCTTCCGGCGTGACGGTGAGTACCCAGGTGCGCGATTTGTCCTCGCCCACCAGAAAGGGGATTCGCAACTCGCCGTCCTTGCAGGTTTGCACATACATGAGCAGGCGCTGGTTTTTGAACGGTTCGGCGGGGTCGTCAGGGAAAACCGCCACTCCCTCAAAGGTTTTGCCGCACAGGGCGGAAAGTTTGTTCAAAAACGCGGCCTGCGTTTCTTGCGGCGTCATCGTCGCGGTGGCCGCTTGTTGTGTCTTGCCCGTACAGGAAAACAATCCGGCTGCAAGCGCCGAGCCGATCAGCAGTGTTGTTAGTGTCTGTATCGCTGTGGTGATTGTGTGCATGTTTGTGCGTTTTGTGGAAGGTAAAGATACTAAATGGCTGAAACGAGCTACCCACCTTTACGAGGTTAATCTGTCATACCAATTTGAATGGAAACGGTACGGCGACTATGCGGCTCATGTAAACCTGAAGCGCTCCACCAGCAGCAGCAAAAGCGCCAGCGCCAAAACCACCTGAAAAAAACTCCGGTAGCGATCGTATCGGCGCAGTTCCAGTTCTTGTTTTTCCAGCGTATCAATGTGGTTGCGAATGGATTGTATGTGAGCCTTTTCGTTGCTTCCGTCCAATCTGAAAAAGCGTCCTTTACCGGCGGCGGCTACCTCGCGCAGGAAATCCTCGTGGAGGCGGCTGCGCACCGGCTCGCCGGTTTCGTCGCGTTTGTAGTCTTCGCGGTCGGCTATTTGAAGCGGAATGAACCCGCCTTCGGGCGTACCCACGCCGATGGTGAAAATGACGACCTTGTTTTTCCCGGCGGTCTGTGCGCGGGCCAGGGCGTCGGCGTCGTGGGTTTCGCCGTCGCTGATGAGGATGAGTACTTTTCCGGCATTTTTTTTCGGGTCGAAGAGCTTTTCCGCCACTTCAATCGCATCGCCGACGGCCGTGCCGGGGTTGGGCGCGAGACCGGGGTGCGCGCTGCGAAGCCCCATGTCCAATGCGGCAAAGTCGGAACTGAGCGGCATCTGCGGGTAAGCGCTGCCGGCCAGCAATACCAAGCCCACCCGCTCGCTGCGCAGGGCAAGGGCGAGGTCGCGGGCAAACTGCCGTGCCCGTTCCAACCGGTTGGGCGGCACGTCTTGCGCCAACATGCTCTGCGAAATGTCCAAAGCCAGAATCACATCCAAACTCCGTTGCAGGGCGGTTTCACTTTTTGTTCCGCGTTGCGGATTGGCCAAGCCCACTACCAACAGCGCAACGGCGCTCAGAAGCAAGGCCATGCGCGCGCGTTCCCGCGTAGCGGAATACCCCTGCATCATGGATTGCAGCATGTCGGGGTTTCCCAATTGTTTCAGCGCCCTGCGCCTGGCCCGGTTGGCTAAGGCATACCCCGCCCACAGCGCCGGCAGGAGGGCGAGGGCATACAGCAATTCGGGATGTTCCAATCTCCACATACGGCGGCGGTATTCAGGGTAAGGAGCGCAATACGGTAAAGCGGAGCAGCGCCTCCAATGCCAGCAAGGCAAGGGCGGCCCACACAAAAAAAGCAAATTCTTCGCGTTTTTGACTCGTGACGGCGGTTTCTATTTCGGTTTTTTCGAGGCGGTCTATTTCTGTATAGATGCGTTCGAGGGCCTGCGGGTCTTCGGCACGGAAGTAGCGCCCGCCGGTTTTTTTCGCCATGGTTTCCAGCAGGGCTTCATCCACCGGGCCTTCGCCGGGGGCTGTGTCGAACTGCCGGGCCGATCCCACTCCGATGGTATAGAGCCGGATGCCGATGGTTTGGGCTATTTCGGCAGCGGTGAGCGGCTGTATGTAGCCGGTATTGTTTTCGCCGTCGGTGAGCAGCACGATGACCTTACTTGCCGAGGGAGAATCCTTTAGGCGATTGACGGCCGTGGCCAAGCCGTCGCCGATGGCGGTGTTGTCGCGGATGATGCCGTGGCGGATGCCGGCGATCAATTCTTTGACGATGGTATGATCGGTGGTGAGCGGGCAGGATGAAAACGCTTCCCCGGCAAACACGGTCAGGCTGATGCGGTCATTGGTGCGCCGTTCTACAAAACGAATCGCCGCACTTTTGCTCACCTCCAGCCGGTTGGGGTGAAAATCTTCGGCCAGCATACTTTCAGATACATCAAGGACCAGGCCGATGTCTATGCCTTCAGTGGTGACTACGCTGTCCTGAAGCAGGCGCTGCGGGCGCGCCAGGGCAATGATGAGTAATGCCAATACCGCCGCGCGCAGCCAGGGCAGTATCGGCAGCAGCCGAATGCGGAATGTGAGCGTCGGCACTGCCCCCGGCCATCGCATCGAAGGAGCGCCGGGTCGTTTGCGCCGAAAAAGCAGCGGCAGCAAGAGCAGCAGGAGCAGAAGTGCCGGGGCGTTCCATATCAGTCCTTTGAAAAAACTCATGTGGCGGCGGTTATAGGCGGCGCGGGCGGCCGGGTTTCTTCCAAAAAACGCCCGGCCTCGGCGAGCAGTTCTTCCGTGAGCAGGTGGGGCGGTTGCGCTTTCGCAAATTTCACCATATCGGCATGGTGAAGGATGCGCTCTAAGCGCTGTAGCGTCGCATCGTTGAGGCGAGCGCTATCCGTCAGGTCTTGCAAAATACCAGCGGAGGTTTCGCTCAACGCCGGAATGCGAAAGCGGCGGCTGAGGTATGCGCGCAGGATGTCGGTGAGGTCGGTATAGTGGCGTTTCAGCTCGCCGCTCAGCCAGTATTGCCGGCGGCGCAGTTCGGCCAATTGCCGTACGGCGACTTCATACGGCGGCTCCTCCGGTACGAAAGACGGCGGCGCGGCGGCTGTCTTGCGGCGTTTTTTCCAAAAGAAAAAGAACCATGCGGCGGCGGCCAGTATCACCAAGCCGAGCGCCCAAGGCCAGGCATCGCTGAGACGCCGTTTTTCTTCGATTATATCTTTGATAGGAGCTGGCGTAGCGTTGGGTGGGAGCTTGGGCATCAGTACGGTCAGTGCGAGCGGTTCGGTAAAAACAATTTGCCCGCCGGCCTGCACAGGAATGGCGGGTATGCGTCGTTCGCCCGGCTCGAAAGCGATGAGCAGCAGGGTTTGTTCCCAGGCTTTTACTTCCTTCGTGCCGATTTCCCGAAAGGGTTCTGTTTGCAATACTTCCACACCGGTGAGCGTATCCAGTGCGCTGTAATCTGCGCCGGGCGGTTGTCCTGCGCCGATTACCAGCACCCGCAACGCCACCGTACTGCCCACCTGCACCTGCGCGCTGTCCAATGCGGCGGATGCCGATACTTGCGCGCGCAGTCCACCGCATAGCAGCATTGCTGTGAGCGCAAAAAGAAGCCGGTTAGGATTGTTGCGAAAGTACATAGGGCAAACATGCGGAAAAAATAGGATTCATCCCGAATTTTCATGCCGGCGAGGAAGCCTCGGAAGGGTGCAATGAGGCATTTACTCGGTACCTTTGAAGCCGTAAAAGCATTTGGCAGCATTGACGGACTTTACGACCGGACGCCATCGCGTTTTAAAGCATTAAAAGAACGAAGAAGAATAACCATTCAAAAGATATTATTACTTTGCCAATAACCTTCACGATATTATTAGACCTGTTGGGCACATTTGCTTTCGCAATAAGTGGTATCAGGTTAGCATCAGGCAAACAAATTGACTGGTTCGGCGCCTACATTATCGGCTTAGTAACGGCCATCGGCGGAGGAACAACCAGAGATTTACTGCTGGACGTAACGCCCTTTTGGATGCTGGATGCTAAATATTTCCTGACAACAGGCGTCGCGCTCATTGCCGCATTACTGTTTAAAGATAAACTGTTTAAATGGGGCAACACCTTGTTTTTGTTTGACACCATCGGGCTTGGCTTATTTACAATAGTGGGAATTACAAAAAGCATTGACGCCGGCTTATCCATTTGGGTGTGTATAGTGATGGGAACCATCACCGCCTCATTAGGGGGCGTTGTCAGGGATGTGCTGCTCAATGAAGTTCCGCTATTATTCCGTAAAGATATTTATGCGCTTGCCTGTGTAGCGGGCGGCGGCGTATATTTCATTTGTATTTATTTCAACCTCCCCACAGGTATAACGGAACTATTGGCTGCGCTGACCGTAATCGCATTGCGCTTGATAGCCGTGAAGTTTCATATTCATTTGCCGCAAATAACCCTAATTAAAAACGATTAGCGTTTTTTCTGAGCACGGCCGGTTGGCAAGAAAGGGCGGTGCAAAAAATAAAAAGGAAGTTGCACAATAGAATCAATAGGAGTAAAATTGCGCTCATGAAAAACACCTTACTATTTTTTGCTTTTCTGTTCTTTATTTCCTGCAATGAAGGTTACCGGAAACAAAATGGACAATGGGCCTGGGTTACTTACCGCGAATCTTTTAAAAAAAAGGTGGCCTGGGTATATCCTGTAGATAAAAAAACCTTTAAAGTCTTGTCGGATAAAAGGTATGCCAAAGACAAAGACCGCGTATTTTATACCGGCAGGGAAATTAAAGATGCAGACCCCCGCTCCTTTAAAGTAATTGATAAATATGGCTACGCGAAAGACCGCAACAACGTCTTTCTCGATCGGGAAAAAGTAATATTTGCAAAGCCCGGCTCTTTTGAAGTGTTAGAATTTCCTTACGCAAGAGATGAGAACCATGTCTTTTGCGGGACCTTACCGATGAATTTGGGGAAAAGTGAAATGGCCGAATTCAAAGTAATCAATGCCGACAAGCTGATGGCGCATACGAAGTCCACCGCGCTGTTGTCGTATTTCATAGAGCTGAACCCCGAATACAGTTGGTTAGACACGCTTGGGGTCGAACACGTCATTGTGGGAAATTGGGGCACGGGAGAAACGCGCAGTAAAAAATTTAAGGGTTTTGAGGAAGTCAAGTGACCGCTTTCCGGGCTACCAGTCAATTTTCACCGACAGCATCACATTGCGCCCCTGCTCCGGCAGGTTCAGTATCCGGTAGCGGCTCAAGGGGTTGAAGTAGCGGCGGTTCAGCAGGTTTTGCCCTTGCAGGCTCCAATGTATCTTTTGCCGCCCGATGGGCAGGCTGAAATTCAACCCGGCTTCCAGGAGATTGTAGTCCGGTGTGAGCGGTTCATTTTGCGCTACGGTAGCGGCTGTTTTGGCAAAATAGTAGTGTGAAGAAAGATGCAGCGCCAGATTTTGCAACGCGCCGGTGCGAGTGGGTTTGAAATTCAATTCCAACAACACCGAAGGCGGCGGGGTAAACGGCAGCGGACGGCTTTCGTCTATGTTGCGGTTCCACACATATTCGGCGGCGCCGTGCAGCGACCAGGGGCCGCGTACCTGCCATTCGGCATCGAGTTCGAAGCCCACATACACGGCGTCGTTTTGCACATATTGGTACGTTTGGCCGGCATCGGGCCGGAACACAAAACGACCGGAGGGTTTGAGGTAGATGTATTGGTCAAAATAATTGAGGTATCCGGCCCAGGAGGCGGTGAAGCGCGGACGTTCCCAATCGGCGCCGAGGTCGAGTTGGTAGCCGTGTTCGGAACGCAGATCGGCCGTGCCGAGTTCGTGCCGAAAATTGCCGTGGTGTACGCCGTCGGAAGAGGTTTCGTTGGGATAGGGCGCCCGGAAACTCTTGCCCAGATTGGCTTTGAAATACAACTGATCGGGAACCGCCTCAAAATTAAGCCCGCCGGAGGCCGACACATTGAAAAACAAATGGTCGGTGCGCGGCGCCCGCTGAAAACCCAATACCGTGCCCCCGCTGTCGAAAAAAGGCTGTTCAAAAAAAGTAGTATGGTTGCTTGCCACATCAAACCGCAGCCCGCCGATGCCCGTCAGTCGCGGGTTCAATTGCTTTTCGTTGATGGTAAATACGCCGCCGCGAAAGGTGCGAAAATCGGGCAGCAGAAACTCGAATCCGCTGCGCCGGTTGGTTTGATATTGCGCATTGAAGCCGAAAACGGTTTTCCAGGTGTCGGTGGGGTTCAGTTCTAAGTGCCCGTTGGAGGAGAAGGTTTGCAGGTCCAATTGCAGGGCGAGGCGATCGTTGGGGTCATCGAGCAGGAAGCGGTTGTGGTTTTCGGGGAAAGAAAATTCCCGGCGGAGATTGTATTGGTAGCCGAAGTTGATTTCCGCGTGGTTGGCGTCCCAAAAGACTAAGCGGCTGACGGAGAGCTTGTGGTGCGCTACGGTTTGTTTGGGCACGCTTATTTCGCGGTTGTTGTCGCGGGGCGCCAGGGTGTAGCTGCGCGGAATGCCGACGGCGCCGGGGAAGAGGCCCGCTTCGAGATCGTACAGGCTGTAAGCGATGCGCGTAATACCGCGCCCGGTTTTCCGGCCGAGGTTTATATTAAAATTGTTTTCGCGGCCGCCGGTATTGATGAGGGTATTGTCATAAATAGGCAACTCGAACCCGTTGAACACAAAATTTTCTGCCGGCACGCGAAACCCGGCGTAATCCTGCCGGCTGAACCGCGCCGTAGCAAACC
The DNA here is from genome assembly GCA_019638385.1 of Saprospiraceae bacterium. Classification (GTDB taxonomy): domain Bacteria; phylum Bacteroidota; class Bacteroidia; order Chitinophagales; family Saprospiraceae; genus UBA2329. The sequence goes on from JAHBTW010000006.1 coordinate 111,994, forward strand.
AGTCGTTCACATTGGCAGCCACAAAAGCGGAGCCGGCTACATGGCTGTTGTTTGTTTTGAACAGCCCCATGACGCTGCCGGAAAGCGAGTTGCGCTGCGGGATGGCGCCGGGCAGAATGTTGATGACGCCGCCCAGTCCGTCGGAGCCATATTGCAGCGATGCCGGCCCTTTGATGATCTCTACCTGTTCCACATCAAATTGGTCCATTTCCAACCCGTGATCGGCGCCCCATTGCTGCCCCTCCTGCTTGATGCCCTGGCTGTTGACGATGATGCGGTTGAACGACAGCCCTCGAATGACCGGCTTGGCAATGCCCGCGCCCACGGTGATGGCGCTCAAGCCGGGCAGTTTTTCGATGGATTGGGCAAAGCTACCGCCCCGCTGTTGAGCAATGAAGTTCAGCGTCAGGTGCTCCGAGGAGAGGGTGTTTTCCTGCTTGGCGTGCTCGGCGGTGATGACTACGGCTTGCAGCAGTTGCTCCCGGCTGCTGAGTACAATATTCAGTTGGATCGGTTTTTGTGCTGCCGCAAACGCTTTCCGCTGTGTATCAAAACCGAGAAAACTGACCTCTACTACATACTCGCCCGGTTTGGGCCGGGGAAACGCAAAGGCGCCGGCGCCGTCGGCCACCGCAAGCGCTGAATCGGGTAGCAGCAGGATATAAGCGCCGGGCAGGGGTTCGCCGCGCTCGTTACTTACCTTTCCGGAAATTTGCCCCCACAGCAGGGCTGTTCCGAATAGAAAATAAAGGCTCAATAAATAACTCTTGTACATGATGTTTTGGCTTGTCGCGCTGTAAAGCACACACGCAACAATGTTGCATTAAAAAACGTTGACTGCAAAGTCTTCTGTTTAACTGAAAATCTTGAAAAAAATGAAAAAATACGCTTTGCGGCTGCTCCCCCTTTTCACTTTGGCTCTGTTGGGAGCATCCTGCGGCAATAAAGCGGTGGACGATGCGCCGCCGCAAATTGAGTTTACTTTTTTTGACCCCGCACCGCGCCCGGACTCCATCTGCGGAGGATTCGAGAATGTGGTGTTCCATGTAGAAAGCGGTGGAACACTCGAGTTCGAGGCCCGGTTTACGGACAATGTAGAGCTGTCGCAATACAAAATTGACATCCACAGCAATTTCGACTGTCACGGGCACAAATCCAATACCCAGGACTGGGCCGTGCTGGAGGTCGGGGATATAAGCGGCCAGGAATACACCTTGCGCCGTACCCTGCAAGTCCCCGCGTATGTGACCGCCGGCGACTACCATTTCCAAATACAGGCATTGGACAAAGCCGGCAACGACGACCCGCAGGCCGCCGTTTTTGCCATAAAAGTGCGCAACCAAACAGACACGGTGCCGCCGATGCTTACCATCACCGAACCGAACCCGGCAGCCGGCACGCTTAGCTTGCGCAAAGGAGAGGAGTATATCTTCAGCGGTACGGTGAGCGACAATTTTTCGCTGTGGGAAGGCGGCAACGGCAAGCTGGAGTTTTTTTATCGCTCCAACGCCTCCGGCAATTCTTTCCGCTGGGGCAGTCCGCTCGTATTTACCGCTGAAGACGACAACTATAAATCGTTTTCGGTAACTTTGCGCGTGCCCAATACCTTAATTGCAGGAGAGTACCTCATTTCCGTCTGGGCTTACGACGGGGTTAACAATGCGGCCAAACCGGTATATTTTCCTGCACAAATAATCAACTGATGATGTCGCCCATAGAATTACTCAATACCCACCACTTGCGAAAAACCCAGTTTCGGGAAAAAGTACTCGATATTTTTTTGCGGCACGACCGCGCCCTTTCTCACCGCGATATTGAATCGCAAATATCGGAAGCAGACCGCATCACCCTCTACCGAACACTGCGAACATTTGAAGAAAAAGGGCTGATACACAAAGCTATAGATGGTAGCGATAAACTCAAATACGCGCTCTGTGCCGGGCACTGCGACGTGCATGCGCACCACGATCATCACGCTCATTTTCACTGTGCCTCCTGCGGACAAACCTTTTGTATAGACGAAGTACAGCCGCCCGGCATACAGACCCCTCCAGGCTTTGTGGTGGAAAGTACGCATCTCATCTTCAATGGCCGCTGTGCATTGTGCGCTAACTAAAATCGCATATTTTTCATTTTCTATTTTACAAAACTACTAAATTCACCGCGTATTGATCAAAGTCAGTCGTTGTGGTGAGTATGGTCATTCCACCATGTTCGTTCATAGCGGCAAATTAGCGGTATCAATCAAAAACAGCAGATAAACATTCTTCATCATCAATCGAAAAATTATTACAAATGAACATTCTCGCACCCGTTAAAACGATCATGAGTACAGAGCTTATCACCGTTAACCCGGAAGACAAGCTATCCCGCATTCAGGAGCTCTTTGACCAGCACAACATTCACCATATTCCCGTCGTGCGCTTTCGCGAGATCGTCGGTATGGTGAGTAAAACCGACTTCCTTCATTTCATTCGGGGTTTCAACCAAAACGAGGAAGACCGATTTGTAAATGAGGCGCGCATGAGGGCGTATTCCGCACAGGATATTATGACGGTGGGCTTGGCCAAAATCAGCCCGAACGACCGCATTAATGTGGCTTTGGAAATTTTCTTGGTCAACCGGTTTCATGCCGTTCCCATCGTATCAGACCATAATGAATTGGTCGGTATAGTCACTACCTACGATATTATCAAGGCTGTATCGAATGAACACATCACGCCGGACCAAATTCTCGATAATATGTAACTGAGATTTGATAAATCCGGCCCGAATCCGGCCTCCTGAAATCGGGCAGGCCAGGAAATAGAACCATTTTTAAAAACAACGAGGGCTATTTTTCGTTTTTTTCAACGAAATAGCCCTCGTTTTGATGTTATGAGCATTTTTATTTTATAGTGTATAAAAAATAATTACTTTTGCGGCATACATAAAACTATTAAATATTTTACCATTTACACTTCTACCGACAATTGCCTTCAAAAGCCTTAATGAAAGCGCATCATTCGCAATTACAAAATACCGCTTCCCTCTTAACGTTCATAAAAATTCCTCTGCTTGTTCCTTATTTCTCCTGCATTCGCTTGCAGGATGCAAATGATTATAAAAAATCAAAATGGCCAACTTGCCGATAGACTACTTCTTAAAAATTTTTGAAAAGATGAGAAAGAAAACAGCAGCATCAACCGATGCACAAGAACAACAAACAGAAACAACACAGGTGGCCCCTGTAGCAAAAGTTACGCGGTCGCGAGGATGGAAACCAGGCGCACAACGCAAAGCTGCTGCGACTGAAGCCTCCGCTAATGCCGAAATGGAAATTGCACTTGAGAAGCCAAGACGCGGCCGACCCGCCAAAGTGAAAGCCGAAATCACCGCTACCGAAACCGCCGCAGAGAAGCCCAAACGCGGACGGCCCGCCAAAGCCAAAACGGAAGCACCCGCTAAAGCCGGACGACCCGCCAAAGCGAAAGCAGCAACCACCGCTACCGAAACCGCCGCAGAGAAACCAAAACGCGGACGGCCCGCCAAAGCCAAAACGGAAGCACCGGCCAAAGCCGGACGACCCGCCAAAGCGAAAGCAGCAACCACCGCTACCGAAACCGCCGCAGAGAAACCAAAACGCGGACGGCCCGCCAAAGTGAAAACGGAAGCACCGGCCAAAGCCGGACGACCCGCCAAAGTGAAAGCTGAAACCGCCGCTACCGAAACTGCCGCAGAGAAACCAAAACGCGGACGGCCCGCCAAAGCCAAAACGGAAGCACCGGCCAAAGCCGGACGCCCCGCCAAAGCGAAACCAGCAACCGCCGCTACCGAAACCGCCGCAGAGAAGCCCAAACGCGGACGGCCCGCCAAAGCCAAAACGGAAGCACCCGCTAAAGCCGGACGACCCGCCAAAGTGAAAGCTGAAACCGCCGCTACCGAAACCGCCGCAGAGAAACCAAAACGCGGACGGCCCGCCAACGCCAAAACGGAAGCACCCGCTAAAGCCGGACGGCCCGCCAAAGTGAAAGCCGATAAGCCGGTAGCGCCTTCTGCGGAACCGAAACCGGAAGAAGTAGCATCTGCTTCGCCTTATCAGCAGCTCTACATTGAGCGATTAGAGGGGAAGATAGACAAACTGGAACGGCAAATTCTGAAAATCCAGAAACGCCTGCTGAAAATGAAGAAGCGCGTTAAATATATGGAGAAATAACTTGCGCGATGTGCTGATGAAAAGCAGCGTTCTCTTGTTGAGAACGCTGCTTTTTTATTTCTCGGGAAAAATTATTCTTCGATGACAGCAGAAAGTCCTCGTTCTACGAGGGCGTCTTTCTTGGGTTTAAGTTCCTTTTTGGATGCCGTTTTTACGGTGGCTTTTCCTTTGAAATGGATGATGATGGAAAGCTGTTCGGCTTGCTCGTGCGAATGGCCGAGCACCTCTACCAGACAACGAATAACCCAATCGAAGGTATTATGGTCATCATTATAAACAATTAAATACGCGGGTTCTTCAATATCGGGTATATCCTCCTCAACGAGAACTTCTTCCAATTCTTCCTCAATTCCGTATTTCCAACTCATGCCCCGATATTTGAACAAACAGAACGCAAGGATGCGAAGAAAACAATGTATCGCTAAAGTGTTTTCTCCGCGCCCTCGCGAAAAGATAAATCAATTCAGATTAGCCAGCGTATTTTTTACCGCCTCAAAATTAGGCAAATTTCCGGCTGATTCCAGCACCTCGGCATAACGAATTACGCCCTCCTTATCTATGACAAAAGCCGAACGGCGCGATACGCCTTTGAGACCGAATACAAACTCTTCATACAATGAGCCATAAGCCGCAGACACTTCTTTGTTGAAATCGGATAACAGTGGAAAATTCAATTGTTGATCTGATTTGAATTTGTCAAGCGTAAAAGGCGAATCCACGGAAACGGCCAATATTTTTGCATCTAACCCCTCATAGTCGGCTATGCTGTCGCGCATGCTGCACAACTCTTGCGTACACACTCCGGTGAACGCCATCGGGAAAAACAACAATACAACGTTATGCCCCTGATAGTCCTGGAGCGAAACGGGTTGTTTGTCGGAGGAATATAAAGTGAAGAGCGGCGCTGCATCGCCAATGGATAGAGACATGATATTTCGGATTGTAAAGTGAAAGGATAAATTTCAAAACCAAAAACACGTCTATCATGGGATTGTTTTCCTCCTGAAAAAATTATGCGTTGATTTGCAGCCGCAAAAAGAAAACAACATGAATCCCGAACGCCGGGCGTATTTAGAATTGCACATTGCCGTACTGCTATTCGGCGTCACTGCCATTTTGGGCGATCTCATCTCCCTGTCAGCATTGGTGCTGGTGTGGTGGAGGGTATTGCTCACGAGTATAAGTTTGTTGGCCCTGGTGCGGGTAGGGCGTCTGTTGAGGGCGCTACCTCCGGCCGCCACGCTTCGGTTTCTGGGCATCGGCGTGATTGTAGCGCTGCATTGGCTGGCCTTCTACGGCGCCATCAAGTTGGCCAATGCCTCCATTGCCTTAGTGTGTATGGCGCTCACTTCTTTTTTTACTTCTCTGTTGGAACCGCTCCTCGTACGAACCAAGATAAAACGCCTCCAAATTGTAATGGGGCTGCTCATGGCGCCCGGCATGGCCATGATTGTGAATGCCACCGAACTCTCTATGCACAACGGCATCTGGGCGGGTATAGCTGCCGCTTTTCTGGCAGCCTTGTTTTCCACACTCAACAAAAAATACATCGGGCAGGCAAATCCCGTGGAAATCACTTTTTTGGAATTGGGCGCCGCCTGGTTATTTCTCAGCTTGGTATTGCCGGTGTACGCACTGCTAACCCCCGAAGGCTTGGGCCGCTTCCTGCCCTCCCTCGCCGATTGGGGGTATCTGGCCTTGCTCGCCTTTTTGTGTACTACTTTAGCCTATGTGCTGGCGCTACGAGCATTGCGGCACCTCTCTGCATTTGTATCCAATCTTACCATCAATCTGGAACCGGTTTACGGCATCGTACTGGCCTGGCTGCTGCTGGGAGATCACAAACAACTGTCGCCGGTGTTTTATTTCGGCGTGGCGATCATATTGGCAGTCGTGTTTTTGTATCCGTTGGCGGAAGGGTATTCCGGGAGGAAGGTTAAAGAGGGAAGGTTAAAGAGGGAAGGTTAAAGGGGGCCGATGTCACTTCCCCCATGCCAACATCCCACCCTGCAAATTGTACAGATGCTCGAAACCCTGCTGCTGCATAATGGCGCAGGCTTTGCTGCTCCGGTTGCCGCTCCGGCAATAAACCAGATACGTCTTTGATTTATCCAATTGAGCTACTTTACCGGCAAAATCGGGGCTGTTGTAATCCAATTCCATAGCGCCCTCGATTTTTCCTTGCGCCGTTTCTGCGGGGGTGCGCACGTCAAGCAGGACGGTATTCGGAGCGGTTATCAATTCCCTGAAGGCAGGCACGTCCATATTTTGGTAACCGGTGTCGGCCGGGGCTGTTTTGTTATTGGGTTCCTGTTGGGCGCAGGCTCCGGAGAACATCACAAAACACAAGCCGGCGCAAAAAAGTAAAGGTTTGATAGACATGCGTTGATTCTTTTTGCTTTAGGAACGATCAAAGAAGAAAACGCCCCGCAATAAAAAGAGTTTTTGCCATGATCGCCGAAGTTCGCCCAAACGAGCGAAAGAAAGCCGGCTGATAAAAGTCATCCGTTTAGCTGACTCGCATCATTTCCCGCCGGCTCACATTGAGGGTATTTTTAGGGTGATAAAAGCAGTAAGAGCCTCACTAAAAATTGTTAGCCACTCAAGCTGCGGAATTTTTTCACCACAACACTTGAGATATGAACACCGGGTTTTCTTTCACCAATCAGGAGTTTTTGCTCATTGCCGGAGCGGTAGTAGCAGGACTGGCACTGCTCATCTTCGCGGTGCGTATGTATTTCAACGCCAAATCCGGGAGCACCTTGGCAGAAAAACATAAGATGCAACACGATGCTGCCCGGTGGGAAGTTCGCAACAAATACCCGGAAGTAGATGTATTCCGCTGGAGCGGCATGTTCTTCCGCATTGCAATGGTGGCCGTATTGGTCGTCATCATCGGCGCCTTCAACCTCACCACTTACGAACGCCAGGCCCGCATTCCGCAAGGAGCGCTCGACTTAGGAGAGATGGATATAGAAGTGGAACCGCCGCGTAGCGCCGAACCTCCTCCGCCGCCGCCTCCTCCGCCGCCGCCTATGATTCAGGAAGTACCCAACGAAACCATTCTGGACGTGCAGGACGTAGAATTCCTCGACCAGTCTGTAGAGGCCACTACCGCTATTGAGGCGCCTGTAGCAGTGGAAAGAAAGCCCGAAGTGAAACACGCTCCTCCTCCTCCCCCGCCTCCGCCCGCAGAGCCGGAGCATGAGGAAATTTTCAAAGTGGTGGAAGAAATGCCGCGCTTTCCGGGCTGCGAAAATTTAGCCACCAATGATGAACGCAAAGCCTGTGCCGACAAAAAGATGTTGCAATTCATTTACGACAACATCCAATACCCTGCCATTGCACGCGAAAACGGTATTGAAGGCACCGTAGTAGTTCGTTTCGTCGTGGAGGCTAACGGCGTCATCAACAATGCAGAGATAGTGCGCGATATCGGAGGCAGGTGCGGCGAAGAAGCGCTCCGGGTTGTAACCTTGATGAACTCCATGCCACAGAAATGGACGCCGGGCAGGCAAAGAGGCAAGCCCGTGAGGGTGTGGTTTAACCTGCCGGTGAAGTTTATTCTTGAGTACAACTGAGTACGGTTAGCTGCGGCCACGCCTCGGCGTGGCGCGAATTGCGAGCCGCGAGCTGCGAGTTTCCTCGCAGCTCGCGGCTCGTAGCTCGTAGTAGCTATGCTATTTAACAGCCTACTAATTGCCGGAGCCGAGCGGCGAGCTGCGTTCGTCCATGCGGATAACCCTTACCTCTGTGCGCCGGTTTTGCTGATGCTCGGCCTCGCTGCAAGCCACCCCGTCTTTACAGCCGTTCTTGAGCCGGGTTTCGCCGTAGCCTACCGTACGAATGCGCGAGGGGTCCACACCGCGCTGTACTAAGAAATCCTTTGCAGAGTCCGCTCTTTTTACCGACAACTGGAGGTTGTAATCGGAAGCGCCCCGACTGTCGGTATGCGATGCCAGTTCAATTTGCATACTTGGGAATAGCTCCAGCAGACGCAGCAGGGCATCTAAGTCGCGCGCTTCGCCGGTACGAACTGCCGACTTGTTGAAGTCGTAATATAAATTTTGCAGCAGGATAACCGTTCCCTCGCGCAGCGGTTCGCGAATGGAAGCTTCAGAGCCGGCTGCCAATTTTACATTGAGCGCGCTCTGTTCTCCGGCGCGTATTTGCGCCGCAGTAATCTGGTAACGCTCCGAAGCATACCCGTCTTTTTCAAAATAAATGGTGTAATCGCTCTCCGGATCGAAGCAATAATCAAACTTACCGTCAATGGCCGCACGAATATACTCCTCCCGGCCGCTGCGCTCCTGCACAATGCGGAGCAGCGCTCCGGGAACGCGGGTGTTATAGTCGCGGCTGAGAATATTCCCGCTAAGGGTAATGCACGACTCCGGCTCCAGTATAATGTCCACCGGCTTGAGTTGTCCCGGCGATTTGGCTAAGAGCAAAATTTCCTGAGAAGCATACCCGGCAGCGTGGGCCACGAGAATATAATCCTTGCCGGGGGGCAGCAACAATTGCGCCTCACCGTCGCGATTGGTTGTGGCAGTCGGCGGGCCGAGTTCCTCGTCGCGTTTGCGCACTAAGCGCAGGGTCAATTCATGGGCGCTGCCCGGAATGGGCGCCAATTCCACATTGTACAGGGCCGTATTGGCAATGAGGCCGTCGCTACCGCGCTCAAACACGCGCAAAGTAGCGCGGGGCATTCGCCGGTTGTTGACGCCGTCGTAAACAGTTGCCAACAGAGGCGTCTCCTGCGGCCGGGCAAGACCCCGGATGCCGTGCGGCGCCCGAAATCCATATATATCATCCTTCCCCACTCCTCCCGCGCGATCGGAGGAAAAAAAACCGGCATTGCCGTCGGGATTGAGAATAAAGCCGAAGTCATCTCCACGCGAATTGAACGGCTCGCCCAGATTGGTCACAGCGCCCCAAGTGCGGGTGCTGAGGTCAATGGAGAACACATCCATACCGCCGAGGCCCTTGTGCCCGTCGGATGCAAAAAACAGCGCGCCCGTTTCGTGCGTAAATGGAAAAACCTCATTGCCGGGCGTATTGACCTCCGGGCCGAGATTGATCATGCCCGACCAGGTATTGCCCTTGCGCTCCACCACGTACAGGTCGAAGCCGCCATAACCGCCGGGCTTGTCGGAAGCGAAAAAAATCCGGGTTCCATCGGGGCTGAGCGAAGGGTGCATACACGAGAAATCATCGCTGTTGAACGGCAATTCCGTGAGGTTTTCCCAATCGTATTCTCCTCTCACGGCTTCGTATATTTTCAGGCCCACCCTGCCTTTGGCATCTGCGCGGGTGATGCCGTCGCGGAGGTTATTGCGCGTAAAAAAAATGCGATTGCCTTCCCGGTTGAAGCAGACCGGCCCTTCGTGCAGGCGGGAATTCAGCTCTACGGAAAAGTTTACCGGTTTGGCCGGAACATCCTTAGGGCCGAGTTCGGAATAAAATAATTCAAAAAAGGTCTCTCCAATTTTGCGATCCACCGGCCCGCTTTTGAGGCGCGATGACACATAAACAATTCCATTTTGATAAAAAACCGGCGAGAAATCAAGCGCCGACGTGTTTATCGTGCGTACATTGTAATACTCAATATCGTTTATAGCGGCTACCTGTACTTCGTCCGTTTTTCGATTTTTCGATTTCTTTTGGCCGAATACCAGAACAGGCAATAAAAAGACCAGGATTAAAGTCGCTGTACGCATTATGACCCGATTTTAGCGATTAAAAAAACCGGGGATTGATGTATTCTTTTCCTTTGGAACTGCCGCCTATGGAGTAGCGCACTGCCAACTCCACCGTACCGCTGTTGTAATTGCGTAATTCAGTGACGGTGGCGTCGTAAGCCAGGCCCAACAACAGGTTGTCGGTGATTTGAGCTGCCAAAAGTAAAGATACTGCCTCCCCTACATTATTTGATTTGGAGCCGCCGAGCCGGTACGACAAGCCGGCGGTGTATTTTTCCACAAAAATAAAATTGAAATTGACGTCGCCGTCAAATGGAGTGTTTTTAACGTATTTCAAAAGCAATTGCGGCTGGAACTGTACTTTTTCGCCGACCGGGAGCAGCAGGCCGCCCATGAAAAAGAAATGCTGCCGTTCGCGATTGATGATGGCGCCTTGCACATCGGCCAGGTCAATGTTGTTTTGCAACAAACGCGGCGCCGATATGCCGAGGTAGTAACGGTCGGTGCTGTAATACGCTCCGACGCCGAAGTTGGGTACATATTTACTTTGCAAAGAACCCGGCACAGCATCGTCTATATCTATGGGCTGAGTGCCCTGAAGCGCGCCGTAGTCCACCCGCAATAGCCGCACGGATGCCTGAAGCCCGATGCCCAGCGTGCCGCGCCCTACGCGGGGCCGGTAGGCATATACGCCTTCTGCTGTATAATAGTTGGTTACGCCGATGCTCTGACGCAACACACTGCCGCCCACGCCGATGCGATTATTGAGCAGCGGCATGTTGAAGGTGACCAATTGCGTCTGCGGCGCGCCCTCAAAACCAACCCACTGATTGCGCACCAATGCCGACACCGTAGCGCCGTCCTGACTACCCGCATAGCCGGGGTTGAATCCCAATTTGTAAAACATAAACTGGGTGTATTGCTCTTCCTGCTGGGCAATAGCCAACATCGGCAGCCCCAATAGCAACATCGGGATTATGTACTTTTTTTTCATTTTCTCAAGGTTGAATGGTTCAATGGATTGTGGAGGCAAATGGGTATAATGGGAACGCTGCCCATTCTACCCATTTGCCCATCTCCCCGAAATTATCTCAAAATCATAAAAAATCCTCTGCTCGGCACGGTACCGTCGCCGAAATTCACAATATAAAAATAGGTGCCCGGCGGTAAATCCTGTCCGTTATACGTTCCGCCCCAGTTATTCCGGTATGGAATAGAAGAGCGGAATACTTCATCGCCCCAACGGTTGAAAATCAAAAGTTGACTATTGGGGAAAGCATTCAAATCGTACAGGCAGGGGATCACCATAAAATCGTTGACCTTATCGCCGTTGGGCGTTATCACCGACGGCACATCGCAGCGGTCGCCCGCCGTTACATCAATAACTACGGTAGCAAAAGAACACTCGCAGCCCTCGCTGCATATTTCGTAAGTGAATTGGTCTTCGCCTATGAAGTTGAGGTCGGGCGTATAGATCAAAAGAGAATCTGCCGTTTGCGTCACGGTTCCGAACTGAGGTTCGCCCACAATGCGGACGGTGGTACGGGAAGGTGCAAAGTCATTGGCCAATACATCGAAAATAGTGCTTTCGCCAAACACCACCGTCACCGTGTCGTCCACCGCTACCGGGTTGGGAGCGTACTCCACTATCACCGTATCTACGGAAGCGCCGCCGCACAGGGCATCATCAATAGTCCAAATCAAGGTGTTGAAGCCTTGCTGAAGCCCGAAGACCGTGGCGCGCGGGTCTTGCGGATTGCTGAATTGCAGCGTGGTATCCGGCGACGACCAAAATCCGAAGCTTCCCAGTGCCGGGGTTTGGGCCTCCAGGAACCCGAATTGCTCGTCGTTGCAGGCCCGGAAGTCGCTGCCGGCAGAAGGGCTTACATCCGACACCGATACCAGCACACTATCGGCCAATACGCCGCATTCTCCGGTTACGGTCCATACAAATAGGTACAGGTTGCCTCCCACCAATCCACTGATGGGCGAATTGGGATTGCCGCTCTCCTCAATGATTACGCCCAACTGTGCCTGCACATCGGGTTGCGACCATACGCCGGTAGCGAGCTGCACCGGCGTAGCGCCTAAGGAGAATGAAATGTCCGGGCAGATGATGGTGTCCATTCCGGCCTCGGCTTCTTCTATTTCCAGAACAGTAAGCGTCACTTCGTCAAAACCGTAATTGACGCAGGCGCCGTTCGACAAGGTCCAGCGGAAGGTGTATTCACCGCCCATTTCGAGGCCGTTGACCTGGCTGCCGGGGTTCGCCGGCGCTAAAATACTCTCTCCGCCGGTTCCGCCCTGTACGAGCGTCCAAACACCGCCCCCCCTCGGCGGAGCGGTGGCGTCTAAAAATATCCCCTCGTTGGGGCACACTTCGCGGTCTTCTCCGGCAAAGGGTGGCTGGCCTGGAATCGTATTAAATGTAACGAGGACAGGGGCCGATAAATCCGACACGCAGCCGTTTTTGCGAGCGCGCACAAAGAACGGGAACGTCCCCTCTCCGTAAGAGGCAAAACTATTGAACTGAAAGTTCAGACCCGCCGTAGCGCCTATCAGCATATTGTTTTGATCGAACCAGTCGTAAGTAGCCCCGGAAGTAGCGGATGCCGCCGACACCGAAAAAATGACCGAGGCTCCGGGCGTGCTGATACAAACCGGGCCGGCCGGCAGGGCCACGGGCCGGTTTGGGCGGGTGCGCACTTCCATAAACACGGTATCCACTTCCGACATACATCCGTTGCGGGTAGCGGTCACAATATATACACCCGTGTGGGCCAACGAGTCGGCGTTGTTGATAACCGGATTGGGCACGCCGGAAGTAAATCCGTTGTTCAAACCAACCCAGGAATAAGAAGCGCCGGGGATGAAGTTCGACATAAACTGTATGGTCTGGCCTTCGCACACCGGGCTGTTGCTACTCGCTACAATCACCGGCACGGGGTTCACCACCACATTGATAAGGCCGGAGGTTGAAGACAAGCATCCGTCCACCTGTACAAATACAGCATACGGGCCGCTGTCTGCGGTTGTAGCGCTGTTGATGACCAAAGATGGGGTGGACGTGGGCACGAGGCCGGCCGGTGTTTGCCAAAGGTAGATAATCTGGTTGCCGGTGTAGGAAGTGGTCGTAAGCGTGAGCATTTGCCCGGCGCATACGGCCCCGGCGTTGCCGGATGTGATGACCGGAGTGCCGGGGGTCTCCGGAGCCGCCGTCAGGTTCACAAAGGTGGTAGCCGGCAAGGACGCGCAGCCGGAGGCATTGCGCACCACCAATTGATACAAGCCGTTACAGGCTACAGTTGCGCCGGGAATGACCGCACTCGTACCGGTAACCATTACCGGGCAAGGGCCGCTCCACTCGTAGGTGTATGTGCCGTTGTCGGGAGGGCTGAGCGTAGCCATCAATTGTACGTCCGTCGGAGCGGAGATACACAACTGACCATTATTGCTCAATCCCAGAATGGTGGGCCGGCCAAGAACGCTTACCATGATGGATGCAGAGGCCAAGCAGTTTTCTGCCGTAGTCACTGTAACGGAATATAAACCGGCGCGGGCGAGCGTCATATTGCCAATGACCGGAGTGCGCAAAGAAGAGCTGTATCCGGCAGGGCCGCTCCATGTATATTGCGCATTGAGCAGTGCCGGTGAGGCAAATAATTGCAACGATTGACCCTCGCATACCGCCGCAGGCGTAGCTTCGGCCGTGACCTGCGGAATGCTGTTTACCACCACCTGCAAGGGCGCGGAAATATCTGAATCGCAACCGAATTGCGTAACAAATACTCTCCACGGCCCGACAACGGAGGCGTTTACATTGGGCAATACCAAGACATTGGCAGCCGTAACAATGGGCGGCCCGCCACCCGGCGGTATCCAATGGTACAGACTTGCGGGAGTACTGGCCGTGAGTAAGATGGAACCGCCCTCGCAGGCCGGCCCACTGCTTCCCAATATCGGTGTGGCGGGCTTGGGAAGCACTGTCACTACCACCGTATCGGGCGCAGAAGTGCAGCCGTTTTGGGTTACCCGCAGGGTGTAAATACCCCCGCTACCCGGCCCGGCGTTATTGGTCACCAAAGGTGATTGATTGTTTGACATGAAGTTCGGCCCGACCCATTGATAAGTCATACCCGGTCCGCTCACCATAGTGGTCAATTGGATGGGCTGCCCCTGGCACACCGTGATTTGATCTACCGATACAACGGCCACCGGAATGGAGGAGATCGTTACCGTCACCGGTACAGAAGGCGCTGTGGTACAAGGACCCGATTCGAGGGTGAGATAAAATTGACGCTGCCCCACAGCGTGCGGTCCCGGCAGTACGAACTGCGGCGCATTTGTGCTCGCCAACAACACACCGTTGGGCGGAAGCCCCTCATACCAATTATATACAGCATTCGGCCCCGGAATGACAGAAGCGGAGCTGAGCACTATGTCGTTGACGGTACAGATGTTCTGCGATGTGAGCAACTGCGGTACCAACGGAAGATTTTCAATAACCACCTCTACCGAAGCCGAAGCCGTACAGCCGGTAATGCCGGTAATGCTCACCGTATAGGAGCCGGCGCGGGTGGGGTCAATATTGGGGATGACCGGGTTTTCCAAATTGGAATTGAAGCCCTGAGGGCCGTTCCATTGGAAAGTGTATATCACGCCGCCTTGCGCGGGCGGTGGATTGGCAAATAAAAACAAAGTATCTCCGCCGCATATACCCGAGTTGGCGGTGGGTTCAGGAGTTTGAATCTCTAAGCGTATCAGCGTGGAACAGGTATCTTCATTGCCCGAAGCGTCTATTACCGTCAAAACCACCGGAAAAGTAGTACCCGCCTGCAAACAGTCAAAGGTAGCCGGAGCGAGTAACCGTTCCGCAATGCTGCAATTGTCAAAACTGCCCGCGTCCACGAGGCTGGGAGAAACAATTTCATTGGAAACACCGGAAGGGTTGATAAAAACAGTGGTGGGTTGGCAAAGTGCCGTCGGCGGCTGCGTATCCTCCACTATGATCTGAAAAGAGCAGGTGTCGGCATTCCCGTTGATGTCTTCCACGATGTAAAACACTTCCGTTATACCCACGCTAAATTCATGTTCGGGTGCGGTGGGAGGCGTTATGATTGCCGGCGGCAACACCGTGGCGCCCTGGCTGAAATAGCGTAGCTCCAGCGCCGAATATTCCAATACGGCCAGTATATAACTGACGCCGTCGTCGTCGCCGTCAAAGGTCACTTCACCCGGCACGCAGGGGTTGATGCCGTCGCCGGGTACTCCGGGCGGCACGGCCGGCACATTGGGCACAATGCGGATGGTGATTGTGCCGTCGGCAGCCCATGCGTTAAAATCATCTTTGGGAATGCTGAGCGTGAGCAAAGAAGCATCCGAACAATCGGCAAAGCCCACGACCGTCGCGCCGATGAGCGTATTGTTCTCACCCAATACCTGCACAAAAGCGCCAGGGGTGTTGAAATCGCCGCGGGCAATGACGGTGAGCGTGGCATCCGCAGTGGCATTGGCGCCTACCCCGGTAAAGGTGTAAGTTTTTTCCTGTGCTATGTAGTCGTTGAGGTTGGGGTCGTATTCGTAGGTAATGAAAGCATTGCTGTTGTTGGAGGGTTGGGTTTGAAAATACGGCACACCGACGCCGCAGTTATCGGAAACGGCAAGCGGAAAAGGCAGTTGCACCACGGCAGCGCATTCATCCAACGGCGCCGCTACGACAACATCGGCGGGACAGTCCAATACAGGCGCTTCCAGGTCCTCCACAGTAATAGCATGCGAACAACTATCGATGTTTCCGGCACAATCCGTTGCAAAGTAAGTGATGATGTAAGAACCTAAATCCAAAGACACGGTCACTGGCCCAATCGGATCAACGGCCACGCGGGGGCCGTCGTCTATGCTGTACTCGTAGCGCAACCCGCTCAGGTCGCGGGCCGAATAGGCCAGCGTGCCGCGCACCCATCCTTCCGGCATACAGATAGCGTTCACCGTAAAACCGCCCGACATTCCCACCGGGATGTTCGGCTCCAGCCGGATGCTCACCACGCCATCGGCGGCCCAGGCGTTGATCTGTTGTACGCTGAGTTGGAAGTCGCGGTCAGAATTACTGCATTGCACAGGCGTAGGCGCAGTGGTACCGAGCAGCGTACCGTCTTCGCCGAAGATGTTAAAAAACTCAGTAGGCGCCTCCGCATCGGCAGAGAGGAGGCTGATGGTAAGCGTGGCCGGGCCGGTAGCATTGATGGGAAGCGGCAGCCCGATGGGGATTTCAAGTTGAATCGGATTGGCCGGCGTCACGCCCTCCTGCCCCGGCGCTGCATCGGTGGTGATGGGTTGCTCATCACTAGCCATTTCAGCGAGGCTCCCGAAGCTGCACCCGTCCTCAATGAGCGGCGGGGTCAACGTGACGGTGGCGCTGCATTGCCCCGGATCGGTGGGAACCGTCAGGTCGGGCGGGCAAAAAGTAAAAATGGGCGCTTCTGTATCTATCACAATAAAAGTAGCCATCGTGGAATCGCGATTGCCGCATTCATCTTCCACTACAAAAGTTACGGTTCTGGTCAGCAATACACTGTCGGCGGTGGGGCATATTACTGCCGGCAAAGACGCCGGGTCGGAGGTGCCGGCATTAAACGCCGTCCAGATCATATCCTCCGGGAAAGTGCAATTATCGGTAGCCGAAGCGTCGGCACGGGCATTAATCCATTGCTGGAAAAGCGCTTCGTAACTGTCGGCAGCCGAACAAGTGACGGTGAGGTCTTGCGCCTGATTTTGTACCGCCGGCGCCGTTTCGTCAATGATGGTGATGAACTGGTCTTGCGAGCTTGCGTTGCCGCAGTTGTCGGTGGCGGTCCAAACGCGCCGTACGGCATTGCCGCTGAGGCAGTCGCCGGGCGATACCACGTCAACAAATGAGATGGTGGGCGCCGGATCGCAGTTATCAGTTAAGTCCGTAGGCATTCCGGCCGCGCCGGAGGGAGAGGTGTCGTCTTCGCAGTTCAGGGTGATATCGGCGGGCACGGTGAAGGTAGGGGCCGTCAAGTCCCGGACGGTGATGAGTTGCTGCCTGATAGTCGTATTGTTGCACACATCGCGGGCACGCCAGTTGCGTTGAATGATATAATTGCCAGGGCAGTTGCTCTGAAAAATTACATCCTGATAAGAGGTAGCAATCAGTCCCTCGGGTGAACAGTTGTCAGAAAGGTTGGAGATATTTCCGGTGATATTAAGATCATCAGGGTCGTCGTCGCATGAAATTTGTACATCGGCAGGCCGGATGAAGTCTGGCGAAAATTGATCAAGTACGCGAATAAGTTGGCTGGCGACAGTTGAGTTTCCGCAGGCATCCACGGCCGTCCAAGTACGTGTCACATTATATTGATAAAAGGCGCATGTCGTGGGGTCAACACCCTGAAAAGTGACCTCATTGATCGTGATGTCCACCGCTCCGGCGCAGTTGTCGCTCGCAGTTACTAAAGGTAGCGGCGGGAGTTGAGCCGCACAATCTATGGTGTCGGTAGGCGGTATGCCTATGAGCATGGGCGGGGTTGTGTCGGTAGCGGTAAGGCGAGCCTGCCACTGTATTTCATTATTGCATTCATCCTGAGCAGTAAACGTAACGGTAAGCGTAGCGCAACCGGGAGGGAAAGACGCCGGGCGGTCATCGGTAATGGTAAGCCCCATGCCGATAGAGCTGCAATTGTCGGTGGTATTGCTGACAAAAGCCAGCTGCGTGCTCGATAGCCAGGAGTTGTAGTTGATCAGCTCGCAGGGGAGGGTGTCATTGATGAGCGGCGCGGTCGTCATGGGTGGGGTTTCGTCGGGCAGCACAATAATGACCTGGGTCAGTACGGTGGTATTGTTATCCATGTCGGTGGCGGTCCAGGTGCGAATGATCTCCCCGCCGACGCAAGGGTCTATGTCTTCAACGGAAGGATCGTCCTGCGGAGAAATGAGTTGCGGAAACGACGGATCGGTGTCGTCAAAGGCTTCCAATTTTTCGCCGGCCGGCACGTCCTTGAGGCAGGCCACCGTGATGGTATCCGGGATCATCGCCGTAAAAAACGGAGGATCGGTTGCCGGAAAGTTGCCGAAACAGTTAGAATCGGCATGGGCCTGCAACGAAAAAGCGGTGAGTGCCCATAAGAAAATAGCAGGTGTAATGTTTTTCATAAAAACTGCCTTTTTACTCATAGTATGTTTATGGGATAGAAAAATTGTTGTTCAATTATCAATACAAGCTACGAAGGTAGCAAGGAGACTGCAAACCATAACTGTTTGAATGAGGCATGTAAGCAAATAAACAAGGGGGTTGCGGGCGAAACAGCCCGGCAAGAGGTGTGCATTCATGGGATGAATCGGCTTTTGAGTGAAAAACGCCGCAAGATAAGGAAAACGCCCAAGAAAGTCAAGAAACCGGCCCAAAGTAGTTATTCGTCCGGCGCGCTTTCCTCTTCCGTGGTATCCTTGTGCTGTTCACGCAGTTTTTTATCGTCCACCTTTTCGTTGAGAAATTCATTGAGTTTTTCCACCTCGAAGGTGGTCTCAATTTCTCCAAACTCATTGATTTTAATGGCAAAGCCGCTCAAGTCTTCATGTACCTTAGGCGGTTTTTTCGGATTCTTCTTAGGCATCTCTTTTGGAATATATTACGCAATAAAAGTGTCAAAAAGACCAAACGCTTTCGCAAGGCGGGCCAGGCTCTCCTCCCGGCCCAGCAACTGCATCATTTCAAATACAGCCGGACCTTGCATCGTCCCCGCCAGTGCGATGCGCAGCATGGGCAACACATCGCCGGGCTTGAGGCCGTTGGCCTGCATGAATGATTCTGTAGCGGTTTTGATTTCGCCGGGATCGCCCTGCCACACAGCAAGGGTTAATTCCGACAGGCTGACGGCAAGCGCATCGAAGAGCGGCCGCCGCTCCGGGTTCCATTTCTTTTGTACTGCGGCCCGATCGTATTCCTGCACGCCCGTGAAAAAGTAAGCGCCTTTCTCCCAAAATTCCGGGATCAAGGTCACGCGCTCTTTCATCAACCCGCAGAAGCCTTCTAAATATGCCTGTTCCGGCTCATACCCGTTTTGTGCCAGAATGGGGCGTACCCATTCGGCCAGTTGGGCATTATCGGCGGCATGGATGTACTGTTGGTTGAACCACTTGGCTTTGTCGTAATCAAACCGCGCGCCCGATTTCACGATCTTTTCCACGGAGAACGCCTGTATCAGCTCCTCCATCGAAAACATTTCCTGCTCCGTTCCGGGGTTCCAGCCCAAAAAGGCCAAAAAGTTGAGCATGGCCTGCGGCAGGAACCCGAATTCGCGGAAGCCCCTGAAAGACTCCTCAGGCGTGGCGCCCGCCCAGCCGAGCGGAAAAACTGGTATGCCGAGGCGAACGCCGTCGCGTTTGCTCAGCTTGCCTTTGCCGTCGGGTTTGAGAATAAGCGGCAGGTGAGCAAAGCGAGGCATGCGGTCTTCCCATTGCATGGCGCGGTACAGCAGAACGTGGTGCGCCGTACTGGGCAACCACTCCTCCCCGCGTATAACATGCGTTATTTCCATAAGCCGGTCATCTACCACATTGGCGAGATGGTAGGTAGGCATACCGTCGCTTTTCAGCAGAATTTTGTCGTCCAATTCGTCGCTGCGGAAAGTCACCTCTCCGCGCACCATATCTTCTATGGCAATATCCTGCCCCGGCTCTACTTTGAGCCGGATGACGTACGGTTCGCCGGCATCCAGCCTGCTGCGGGTTTCCGCTGCCGACAGCGTCAAGCTGTTTTTCAACTGCCCGCGAACGGCGGCATCATATTTAAAGGTGTGAATTCCCTGTGCTTTAGCTGCTTCGCGAGCTGCTTCCAGTTCTTCCGGCGTATCGAAAGCGTAATAAGCGTTGCCGCTTTCGATCATCTGCCGGGCATAATCGGCATAGCGGGATTTGCGTTCCGACTGACGGTACGGCCCGTAAGCGCCGCCGAAGCCCGGCCCTTCGTCGGGAATCAGCCCGGCCCATTGCAATGCTTCTACGATGTACTCCTCTGCCCCCGGCACAAAGCGCCCCTGATCGGTGTCTTCAATGCGCAAAATAAATTTTCCACCCAATTTTTTGGCTATCAAATAGTTATAAAGCGCTGTACGGATGCCGCCTATGTGCAGCGCGCCGGTGGGACTGGGGGCAAAACGCACTCTTATTCTTTCCATAATGCTCAATGTTTCGGGGCTTGTTAAAAAAAAATTAAAAATTCAAAAAAAAATGCCCTATGGCACAGCGGATTTTCGTTGTTAAACGTTGTAACACAATAAAAAATGGTTCGCCCGTTGATAAAGCTTCCGCAAATTTTCGGCCTGCAAAGCTAAAAGATTCACGCGCCACTGCAAAATCAAAAGCGTTCCTCTACTGATACTCATTTTTTCCCATGAACATTAAAAACAGAATTGCTATGTATTTGGTCAAGACCCCTCAATTCATCCAGAGGCATTTCCCGAATTTTATCTGGAAAGCGCCCACCCAAGAGCCGGTGCTCTTCCTCACTTTCGACGATGGTCCTGTGCCCGAAGTAACGCCTTGGGTGTTGGAGCAGTTGGAGCAGTACAATGCCCAGGCCACTTTCTTTTGCGTAGGCGATAATGTGCGCAAACATGAAGGTGTTTTTAAAGATGTTCTGGCTGCGGGTCATACCATTGGCAACCATACCTACTCGCACCTCAACGCCTGGAATACCGACAACTTAGACTATTTTCACGATGTGCGACGCTGCGCTTCACTCACCCGCAGCGCACTCTTCCGCCCGCCCTACGGCCGGCTCAAGCCCAAGCAGGCCCAATTTCTGCAACGGCACTACCGCATCGTGATGTGGGATGTGCTCAGCGGCGATTTTGACGCGCAAATCACGCCGGAGCAATGCCTCCAAAATGTGATTCGCAATGCCGGCCCCGGGTCTATCGTGGTTTTTCACGACAGCATCAAGGCCAACGAACGCATGCGTTATGCACTGCCGCGGGTGTTGGAGCATTTTTCCAATTTGGGGTATCGCTTTGCCGCATTGTCTCATTTAGAAGAGACGCCGGCAGCGCGGCAGTTGGTGAAACAGACTGCCTGATCTACCAGTAACTGCAATGTTTTGACATAGGTTTGATTCGAGGCCTCCCCGACATGCGGAGGCTTCGCCTTTTTCAGCCGGGTTCAAAAACCGCACTTATCCCTCCGTCTCTCCAATGGCATTTTCGGGGTCTTTAAATTCCTTGAGTTGCGGCAAGTCTTTGATGCTTTTCAAACCGAAGTAATCCATAAACTTTTGGCCGGTGCCGTACAGGAGCGGCCGGCCCGGCCCATCGCTGCGCCCGACAATGGATACCAATTCTTTTTCCAGAAGTTTGTGGAGGGCATAATCGCAGTTGACGCCGCGAATGCGTTCCATCTCTCCTTTGGAAATGGGCTGCTTATACGCTACAATGGACAGGGTTTCCAGCGCTGCGCGCGACAACCGGCGATGCATCGTTTGTTTGAGATAGGCGCCTACGGAGGCATGGTAGGCGGCTTTGGTCATAAACTGGTATCCCCCTGAAATTTCTACAATTTCAAAGGCATAAGCCTCCTCCGCATAGCGGGCCTTGAGGGCAAAAATCGTTTCTTCCAATTCGCCTTCGAGAAACTTTAATCCAAATGCTTCTTCCAGGCTGCTCTGAATCTCTGAGAGCAGAATGGGTTGCTCGGCTGTGAAAATCAGGCTCTCTATATGTTGTGCAAGGTAATCCACGCGCTTTTTTGCGGCGAATATAGGCAATGGCGCGTATTCTGCACTCTTGCCGGGTATGTTGCCCTGTAAGTTGTCGCAAGGCGCGGCTGCCGGCTCCAAAGAAAAGCCGTAGCTTTGCCCCACGAAATTCATGCGATTATGAGACCATATTTATTTGGAGCGCTCCTGCTCCTGTTGGCCGGCTGCCGCCCTGCTCCACAGGAATTTGCCGACCTCATCCTGCTCAACGGCAATATTTATACCGCAGATGCCAAAGGCACACGGGTGGAGGCCATCGCCGTGAAAGATGGACGCATCCTAAAAACCGGAACCGATAAAGAGATCGGGCCACTCAAAGGCGACAGTACTGAAGTGATTGATCTCGGCGGCAGCTTTGCCATGCCCGGCTTCATCGAAGGGCACGGCCACTACGCCGGCCTCGGCAACAGCCTCATGAATCTCAACTTCCTCAAAAGCAAAAGCTGGGACGAGATAGTGAGTATGGTGGAAGAACGCGCCAAAACCGCCCGCCGCAACGACTGGATCACCGGCAGAGGCTGGCATCAGGAAAAATGGACCAAACCCATCGAAAAGGCCGTGCTGGGCTACCCCTACCACGACGCTCTTAGCGCCATATCTCCCGATAATCCGGTCATACTCCATCATGCCAGCGGGCATTCTCTCTTTGCCAATGCGAAAGCGATGGAACTGGCCGGTATCACGGCCGATACCCCCAACCCGCCCGGCGGCGAAATTGTGCGCGATGCCCGCGGCACGGCCATCGGCGTGTTTGAGGAGCGCGCCATGAGCCTCATTACCAATGCGTACAGAGTCCATCTTGAGTCGCTGTCCAAAGAGGAAAAAAAGGAAAACTGGCTCAAAGGCATCGCATTGGCCGAGGCAGAATGCCTTTCCAAAGGCATTACTTCTTTTCAGGATGCCGGCTCTTCTTTTGAGGAGCTTGAATGGTACCGCGAGTTGGCCGAATCCGGCAAAATGAACGTGCGCCTTTGGGCGATGGTGCGCCATCCTTATCACGCGCTCAAAGACAAGTTGAGCGGGTATCCTCTTATTGATGCCGGCAACGGTTTCTTCACCTGCCGCGCCATCAAAACAGAACTCGACGGCGCGCTCGGCGCTTACGGCGCATGGCTGCTCGCCCCGTACAACGACAAGCCTGGCTTTAGCGGCCAAAACACCACCACCATAGAAGAAGTGCGCCGCATAGCCGGCCTCGCGCTCCAGCACAACATGCAACTGTGCGTCCATACTATCGGCGACAAAGCGAACCGCGAACTGCTCAACCTCTGCGAAGAGCTTTTTCAAAACAATCCCGACGGCAAAAACCTGCGCTGGCGCAGCGAACACGCCCAGCACATTGACCCCGCCGATATCCCACGCTTTCCGGCGCTCGGCATCATCGCCGCCATGCAGGGCATCCACTGCACGTCCGATGCGCCCTTTGTAGTGAAACGCCTCGGCGAGGAGCGCGCCCGCACCGGCGCTTACCCCTGGCGCAGCCTGCTGGATGCCGGCGCAGTAGTGACCAACGGCACCGATGCTCCCGTGGAAGATGTGAGCGCCATTGAGAGTTTTTATGCCACCGTAACCCGCAAACGCGCCGATACCGGGATGGCCTTTTTCCCGGAACAGCGCATGACCCGCGCCGAAGCCGTGTATTCCTACACATTGGCCAATGCCTATGCCGCTTTTGAGGAAAAAGACAAAGGTTCGTTGGAGGTCGGAAAGTTTGCCGACATCGTGGTGTTGTCCAACGACCTGCTCAACTGCCCCGATGAAGCCATTCTCGAAACCCAAATACGGATGACCATCGTCGGCGGTAAAGTGAAATTCAAATCGGAATGACGATGGCATTGAGATTTGAGTGCATTGATTTCGAGTCGTTCAGCCCGGCCCGATTGTATGAAGTCATGGCCCTGCGGCAGGAGGTATTCGTGGTGGAGCAACAATGTTTTTATTTGGATGCCGACGGCAAAGACCTCGAAGCCTGGCACTTGTGCGGCTACGACGAGGAGACCGGCGCGCTCGCAGCGTATGCCCGCATCCTGCCCAAAGGAACGGCCTACCCGGAATATCCCGCCATTGGGCGCATTCTCACCGGGCCGAAAGTGCGCGGTACCGGGGCCGGGCGGGTTTTGGTGGCGGAAGCCATTGCCGCCTGCGAGCGCCTGTGCAGCGAAGGCCCAATCAAGATCGGCGCTCAATCGCATCTGGAGCGCTTCTACGGCAGTTTTGGATTTAAAATGGTCGGACAACCGTATCTGGAGGATGGAATTCCGCATATTCACATGATTCGGGACTGAGATCAGGCTCTTTTCAAAAAAAATGCTCCTTCCCCTTGCGCCGTCTTTCAAAAAAGTACAACTTGCGCCCCGTACGAAACACTATCAGCTCGCATACACATCCCGTCACCGATTTAACAGCGGCAACCCGCGCTCCTCTTGCAGCGGGTTGAATCTCGCACCGCTATTTTCCTTTTTCCGCTCATAGGATACACACAAGCAACTATCCGGCTGCACGGTAGCAGCACGTCTTCTCTTGCATCGCATCGGGTTTCAACCCCGGCGTTACGGAGCAAACGTGCCGTCGTTTGGATAGCCATATTTTTCCCATGTATCTGAGCACTAACATTTTATAATCCATTTGAACATATTTTGACATGAAGAAGCACTTTTTCCTCCTTACAATGGTATGGGGGTTTTCCTGGGCAATTGCGATTGCTCAGGCGCCGCAGGCATTTAGTTATCAGGCTGTAGCCACCGATGACCTTGGCCGGGAACTCACCGAACAAGCCATCGGCATTCGGGCGAGCATTTTGCAGGGCAGTCCTTCGGGACCGGCAGTTTGGGTAGAAACCCACGCGCTGAGTACCGACGAGTTCGGCTTGTTCACCATCCCGGTGGGACAGGGCGCGGCACAGGGAGGCGGAGCGCCTTCGTTTGCTGCCATAGATTGGAATGCCGGGCCTTATTTTTTGCGAATTGATTTAGATGCTGCCGGCGGAACCAATTACATTTTTGTGGGCGCCACACAGTTGATGTCTGTACCCTACGCCCTCTACGGGGAGCGGGCAGGCCGAGCCGATGCAGCCGTCTATGCCGACAGCGCAGCCGTGGCGCAGCGCTCGCAGCAGGCCGTTTTTGCCGACAGCGCCGCCGTGGCGCACCGGGCACAGGAAGCAATAGAGGCGCTGCACGCCGTATATGCCGATACGGCCGATTTTTCTTATTTGGCCAATCAGGCAGCCTTTGCCTTTCAGGCGGCCAATGCCGATCTGGCTACGTTGGCGGCCACCGCCACCTTAGCCACTACGGCTACTTTCGCCAACAATGCAGCACAGGCTCAATATGCCGATACCGCCGGCACGGCATTAGACGACCTCGACAAGGACCCCGCCAATGAATTGCAATCCCTTTCCATTTCCGGCGATACGGTCCGCATTTCTGACGGAAACTTCATTACACTTTCTTCCGCGAGTATTTTCAATGCCCCGGGCGCTACCCTTGATTTCCCGGAGGGCACGGAAAACGGCGATTTTGTGTATGTATTCAACAGCCTGACCGTACCCGCCGGGAAAAATTTCTACATCACGGCTTCCCAGAGCGAATTGCGATTGCCGGGTGTCGGCAATGCACTGGGGAGGCATTTTACAAGCCCCTCCCTGCCGATGGCGCCGGCAGGAACGACCGTGGCGAGTTGTCGCTGTGTGGGTTTTTTGATAGATCAATCTCCGTACATCAATCCTGTTGTGATTGTATTGCAACCCAATGGCGGCAATTCCTATCAGGTGCCCCCGGGGCGGTATTTCGTCATTAAAAGCGGCGTAACGGCGGCTATGCCGGTCTCATTCGATAATGCGGTGATAGACTTTTTCAGCGCGCCGGTCAAGTCGCTCATAGCGCCGGGCGGCGTGACGCTGCGCAACCCCAACAGCGAAGAAATCATCCTGACGGGATATTTGAAAAACAACAACTAAAAGCGCCATGAACCACAAGTTCTTTCTCCGCACAGGGGTGGCAGGCTTGCTGTTGTTGTTGCTGCACTTACCGGCGTCAGCTCAGGGTATTCGCCGCAGCGCAATATGCAGTACGGGCGGCTCGGCGACCACGCCTGCGGGCATTCGTCTGCGCAACACCACGGCGCAACCTCCCAACGCCGGCACGGTGTCCAATCCCGCCAACCGGCTCCGGCAGGGGTTCCAACAACCTACCACCTGCGCCGCCGCGCCGAGCGCCCGGTTTGAGGTCTTTACCGACGACCCGCCCGAATGCGGCGGATTGTATCGCTTCAATTACACCGGGCAGCCGCGTCCCAATACACAATTTTTCTGGACTTTCGGACTCGGCGCGCAGCCGCCGGCTTCCTACTCCGGCGCTCCGAATGCCGTAAATTATCTCGCCCCGGGCATCAAAATCATCATCCTCGAAGTACTCACCGACGAGTGCCGCAGCACCGATACGCTCTTTTTAGACGTGCAAGCCATTCCTTTGGAGGTGGTTCCGAACATAACCAACCTCTGGTGCCGAGAAGAGGAAGACGGCGGCGTGAGCCTGTTCATTGCCGGCGGCACAGAACCTTACAACATCTCCTGGACAGGCGGTCAATCCGGCGCTGATATTGGAGGGCTTTCGCCCGGAGCCTACGCCTATACCGTGACGGACGCCAACGGATGCCTCAACGATGGAACAGCAACCGTCGGCAGTCCCGACAGCCTGCTCACGGCAACGCTGGTGCGCGACGAAAGCTGCCAGGGTAGCAACGACGGGCGGATAGAAACAGCCGTTTCGGGCGGCACGGCGCCCTACCGCTTTCAATGGAGCGACGGCAGCAGCAACGCCAATGCCGCCGGCCTGACGAAGGGCAGCTACAGCGTCACCATTACCGACGAAAACGATTGCCGGCAATATCTGGACTTTGATGTGGGCCGCCTCTGCGACGGATTGACATTTTACGATGTCTTCAGCCCCAACGGCGACGGTCTCAATGATTTCTGGGCCATTGACGGCATTGATCTTTTTCCCGGCAACCGGCTGTCCATTTACGATCGCTGGGGTCTGCTCGTGTATAGTACGCAGGGCTATGCCAACACCTGGGACGGGCGACACAACGACGGCGCACCGCTGCCTTTCGGCGCGTATTTCTACATCTTACACCTCGGCGACCCGGCAGATACGCTGCTCAAAGGGTCCGTTACCATCATTCGATAAAATTCCATGAATATGAAACACATTTATACGCTTACTTATCAGCAGCACACACTCCGCCGCAGCGCGGTGGCAGTTCTTTTTTGCTGCCTTGGTTTTTTCACAACGTTTGATGCCGCCGCACAGCAATATCCGCTGTTTACCAACTACCTGCTCAACCAGTACGGTTTCAATCCGGCGGTGACGGGCTTAGTCGAGGACATGCAGGTCAACCTCTTTTACCGGCGGCAATGGACGGGTTTCCCCGATGCGCCCAATACACAACTGGCGGCTTTCCGCACGCGGCTGCGCCGGGTACCTTTCGGCGTGGGCGGGTATTTTTTTAAAGACGAGGCCGGCGCGCTGCGGCGTTCGGGCGGCACGGCGCTGTTGTCTTATACCCAACAACTCGGAGCGTTCACGTCCATCTCGGTGGGTTTTGCCGGCGGCTTGCACCAATACCGGCTCATGGATGGATTCACGGTGCGGGAGGATGGCGACCAGGTGGTGTACAACGCCCGCATGGGCATGTGGGCGCCCGATTTCAATGCCGGTTTTTATTTGAATACCAACGATTTTTACTTTGGGTTTTCGATTCCGCAATTGTTCGCTCCCAAAATCCGCTTCGGAGATGACGGGCGGCAAAGCCGTTTGGAAACGCATTACTACTTAGTGACCGGCTATGACTGGACGATCAACGACAATTTCCGGCTGGAGCCTTCCCTGATGTTGAAATTGGTGGACGGCGTGCCGCTGCAAATGGACGCAGGGCTGCGGGGCATTTTGTTCAACCGCTTTTGGGTAGGAACCCTTTATCGCACCGAAGATGCGGTGGCCGCTATGGCCGGTTTTGCCGCCGGCAACGCGCTCGATGTGGCCTATTCGTATGATTTTACTACCTCCGGCCTGCGCCATGCGGCTGCCGGATCGCACGAAATCAACCTCGTTTTTCGCATCGGCAACTTCAGCGACCGCGACGGCGACGGCGTGTCCGATAAGCAGGATAAGTGCCCCGATGCCGCCGGGCCGCGCCGGAACGACGGCTGCCCCGAAGATATTTTTGCTGAAAAAGGCTTGAGCGATCAGGACGACGATGGTATCCCCGATCATTTAGACCTCTGCCCGGAGATTCCCGGCCCGACGGAAAACCACGGTTGCCCCTGGGGCGACCGCGACGGCGACGGCATTCCCGATCATTTGGATGATTGCCCCGGCTTGGCCGGCGTAGCCATGAACAACGGCTGCCCGGTGAACGACAGTGACGGCGACGGTATCATTGACCAGTTTGACCAATGCCCCGATGTGCCGGGTAGCTTTGCCAATCGCGGCTGCCCCGATGCCGATACCGACAAAGACGGCGTGCCCGATCCGCTCGACAAGTGCCCCAATACTTTCGGCCCGCCCTCCAACGACGGCTGCCCGATTGTGACGCCCGAAGAGACCAATATTCTGGAGTTGGCCGTGCGCAATCTCTACTTCCAAACCGGTCAGATACAAGTGTGGCAGCAATCGGCGCCCTTTCTGGCGAAATTGGCAGACCTGATGAAACAACGCGCCGACTGGCGCCTGCGCATTGCCGGTCACACCGACAATAAAGGCTCGGAGCGCGTCAACCTGCTGCTCTCGAAAGACCGCGCCGAATCGGTGTATCAATTTATGCTCGACAAAGGCGTGCGCCGCGAGCAGCTCGTCATGGAGTACTTCGGCCAAACCAAGCCGTTTGTACCCAACGATACGGAGGCCAACCGGCAGTTGAACCGGCGGGTGGAGTTGGAGTTTATTTTTGATTGATGGGAGAAGGTAAGCAAGCGTGAGCCTCAGCACAGAAAGGGTGGGAGTCATGCACTACGGTATTGCAAAACGCCCGCTCATCCCAATTGCAAGTGCGCTCCATCTATCATCTTGAAACCCGCCGTTTCAACGGCGGGATAAAAAAACCGAATTTTATCTGCATCTAACATCTTTACAAAACATCAGCATCTGAAGGAGTTCGTGCCTAGCCTATGATGTGATGCTTTGTAAAGATGTTGAATGTGGGGTGAATCGTTATTGCCCCTCGTTAAAACGAGAGGTTACAAGATGTTAGATGCTCAGATGGGATTTACTAATAGTGGATTACACCATCAATGCCCGCAGCGTTTTCACGAGCGCATCGGAAGCAGGCGCCAGAGGCAGGCGCACTTCGCGGGTACAGAAGCCGAGTATTTCCATAGCGGCCTTGATGCCGGCGGGGTTGCTCTCGGCGTAGAGGGGCGGGTGAATGTCCAGTAGTTGATCGTTGAGACGGCGGGCTTGTGCAAAATCTCCGTGCATGGCAGCGCGCACCATATCGGAGAATACGGCCGGGAATGCATTGGCGATGACAGAAATAACCCCCGTTGCGCCGCAGGCGATGAGCGGCAGGGTGAGCGGGTCGTCGCCCGACCACAGATGAAAGTACTCCGGTTTTTCTTTGAGTATTTTCATGGCCTGCGCCATATCGCCCGACGCTTCTTTGACGGCGAGAAAGCGCTCGCTCGCCTGCGCTAATCGCAGAATGGTGTCGGCCTGCACATTGGAAGCCGTGCGCCCGGGTACGTTGTAAATAATGATCGGCACAGGCGATGCCTCGGCGATGGCCATGTAATGGCGAAAAATGCCCTCCTGCGTGGGTTTGTTGTAAGAGGGGCTGCTTGACATGACGGCGGCGATGCCTGTGAAATCGAAGCTGCGCAGTCTGTCTGCGAGTCGGGCGGTGAAGTTGTCGCCAAAAAACCCGGCCACGACCGGTAGCCTTCCCGCTATTTTGGCGATGGTGAATTGCAGTACCTCGTTGACTTCCTCGCTGCTGAGCGTAATGGCCTCGCCGGTGGTGCCGAGCGAAACGATGAAGTCAACCCCGCCTTCGATGACGAATTCGATGATGCGTTCCAATGCCGGGAAGTCCACCTGTTGTTCCCGGAAGGGTGTGACGAGCGCTACTCCCGTGCCTCCTTGATTAAGCGGCTTCATGTCGGGCATTGGTTTTTTGCAGCAAAAATTCCACTTGTTTGAAATAATACGTCAGGTCGTGGCTGCCGGAGATGTCGGCCATGAGTTCATAGCACTCGGTGCGCCCCGTGTAAGGCCCTACGCGCAGCTTAGCTTTTGAGGCGGCGGCTATGCTCGCGGCATACATATCGCAATCTGTATCGGCGTGTATGAGGAGATCGAAAGGCTCGTTGACAAATTTTTGGACGGGTTCGCTTTTGGGGCGCAACATCCAGTCAAAGTCTTTTTCTGTATAAATGGCAAAAAGAAAATCGGAGCTTTCCACCGGATGGTCAAAGAAACCGAGGAGATTCACTTTTTTGCCCTGTTGCCGCAGGCGTTCGGCAAATTGCAGCACCTTTTCTCTTTCATCCAGTTTCGAAGCATTGAAAAGCAGGCCGATGTGGCGGGTTTCGTCGTAGTGGATATGTCCGTCGCGGGGCGGTTGCCGCTCCAGTAGCTGCCGCAAAGCACGACGCTGAAAAGAAAGTCGAATATTATTAAAGACACTCATTGCTCTTACCTTTTCTTCCGCTTAGGCTCTTCCGGCGCGGCGACGTCATAAACGCCCATTTGGTCAAATTTATTGATGCGGGCCTCGATGCGGGCTTCCGGCGTCATGTCCGAGAGTTCTACCAGCGCTTTTTTGATTTGGCGTTTGAGCAGCTTGGCCATTTCTTCCGGGGCGGTGTGCGCGCCGCCGACGGGTTCTTTGATGACGCCGTCAATGAGGCCGAAATCGAGCATGTGGTCGGACGTGAGCTTGAGCGCCTCGGCGGCCTGTTCTTTAAAATCCCAACTGTGCCAAAGAATGGAAGAACAGGATTCGGGCGAAATGACTGAGTACCAGGTATATTCGAGCATAAACACGCGATCGCCCAGTCCGATGCCGATGGCGCCGCCCGATGCGCCTTCGCCGATGATGATGGAGATGATGGGTACGCGCAACTGAGCCATTTCAAACATATTTCTGGCAATAGCCTCTGCCTGTCCGCGCTCCTCCGCTTCGATACCCGGATAGGCGCCCGGCGTATCTATGAGGGTAATAACGGGAAAATTGAACCGCTCGGCCATTTTCATAAGGCGCAGGGCCTTGCGGTAACCTTCGGGATTGGCCATGCCGAAATTGCGGTACTGCCGCATTTTGGTATTCACGCCTTTTTGGTGGCCGAGGATCACAACGGTTTGCCCATCTAAGGAGGCTAAGCCGCCCACAATGGCTTTGTCGTCTTTCACACAGCGGTCGCCATGCATTTCGACAAATTTCTTGCACATCTGATTGATGTAGAAGAGGGTGTAAGGGCGTTCGGGATGCCGGGAGAGCTGAACTTTCTGCCATCCGTTGAGGTTGGCGTAAATTTCTTTACGCTTCTGTCGGATGCGATTTTCCAGCTCTTTAATCTGCTCCGTGACGTCCAATTCGCCTTCCTCGCCCACCTCTCGCAGCTTTTCGAGCTGCTCGTAGAGCGTTTCCAGCGGTTTCTCAAAGTCAAGGAAAACCATAAGCACAACCTTTTTATTTCCATCGCATCAAAGCAGCAACGGGGCGGCAAAGTTAGCGCAATACCCCGGCAAATGACAAAAGCGCGGGAAAAAAAAGAGGAACTATTCAGTAGGGATGAAACTGCGAGCTGCGAGGTAAGCGAGGGGGGCACTTCGAAGTAACCTCCTCGCTTATGAAACGCAGCGTATCAATCGCAACCCATTTGTGCGCGGGAAAGCGGGTCGTTGTTGGGAAAACACATCCCCGACATGATTTCTTTGGGCATGAAGCGATCCAGGTGCGGATCTCTCAATCCATAGCGCAAAAAGGCGGTGAGGTCTTTCATTTCTGCTGCATTCATATCCAACGGATGGAAGAATGCCGAAATTTGGGTGTTCGGAACGCGGGTATTTTCATGGACGCCGTTGTTGAAATATTCAACCACTTCTTCGAGCGTTTGCTTGCTGCTGCCGTGGAAGTAAGGCCCGGAGTCGCCGATGTTGTAGAGTTGGGGAACGCGGAATTTGAACATATCTTCCGGTTTGCCGGTAAAGCCGCCGCGGCCCAGGTTGCGCAAATCCGCTTCGGACGTTTTCAGGCCGCCGTTTTCGTAGAGGTCTTCTACGCCGAGCGCGTGGAAGGTAACGGAGCCGAGGTTGGGTTCGTTGTGGCAGCGATAGCAACCGGCTTTGCCGAAAAATAAGACAGCGCCGCGTTTTTGCTCGTCCGACATGGCAGCTTTGTCGCCTTTGAGCCAGCGCTGAAAGGGCGCTTCGGTGGTGGTAAGCGAGCGGAGGTAAGCTGAAATGGCAAAACTGGCGGCTTTGCGATTATAGCGTTCCGATTCGGGCAGGTCGGGGAAAGCGGCATCGAAAAAGGTCTTATAGCCGTTTTCTTCCACCAACTCCTGGTTGTAGAGGAGTCGGTGTACGATCAGTCCTTCAATGTTTTGGCCTTCAAGCGCGCCGAGGCGCTCGTGATTGATGGCGGTGCCCGG
This sequence comes from Saprospiraceae bacterium, assembly GCA_019638385.1. Classification (GTDB taxonomy): domain Bacteria; phylum Bacteroidota; class Bacteroidia; order Chitinophagales; family Saprospiraceae; genus UBA2329. The sequence continues at coordinate 144,315 of JAHBTW010000006.1, forward strand.
ATCGGCTAAGCCCCAGCGGTGTTCAGTACCAGCATTCACGCCGTCGGAACCGAAGGAGCCGTTCCACATGGTATTGGACACGAATGCCACATTGAGCACGCTCAGAGGGCGGGCGCCTTGCGCATCAATTTCGGAGGCATCGTATCCCGGGAACTTGGCGCGGCCCTCGCCGTTGAGACCGAAGCCTACGCCGCCGTCGGCGATGCCTTGCAGGCGTCCCGGACGGAATCCGGCCGCCGGAATGTGACAGGAGCCGCAGGAGAAGGTTCTCAGTCCTTCCGGGTGCATGGCCTCTACCCCGAAAGCCGGTTCGAAGAATAACATTTTGCCGAGGTTCACTTTCTCGGCCGTCATCGGGTTCACCGGCGACTGCGGTATGTGGGCATAGTCGTCGCTATCGGGAAGAATATAGCGGTTCAGGTCACCGATGAGTTCTTCCAATTCATTGTCAATAGTGAAAAAGGGTTCGTGTTTGCAGGCAAACACCACGACCGTAATGGCCAGAAAAATGAGTAAAGACTTGCGCATAATTCTAATGTTTTCAATATGTTGCGAGAATGAGATTATATATGCTGAATACCGCTCCTCTCTCGTTACCGGCGCAAATACACGAATGCGACAGGCAACCGAACGGAGCCGAAAAATTGAAATTAGTCAATTGGTATGAATAGCTGCCGGGGGAAAGTTGTGTGTTGTTCTCAAAGCAGGCAAAAAAACGAAAGGCACTTTTTTGCCAAGACAGGTGCAAAAGTACAAAAGAAAAGGTAAAAAGCAAGCGGGAACGGCATCTTTTTTACCCGGCGAAAAACAACAAGCCCTTATTGCTTCAGCGCCCCTTTGCTGAATACATACTCCGGGATAGAGGTATTGAACTGAATCTTCTTCACTTTAAACTCCGTGCCGGCGCCTTGTTTGAGCATGTCTTTGTACGTCATATCCATCGGGAACCATCGGCCCTGAATGCGTTGCACATTTGACATCGTAATGCGCTTGAGCAATTGCCCGCTTTTGGCAAACAACTCTTCCTTGAGCGGCACAAAACGCTCGGTGTCCACCCACATTTTTCGTTTGAAATAAGCCACATCGGCCACTTTGGCGGTCAGTTCGAGTACATGTGCCTTCCTGCCGTCGAGCGTTTCTTCGCCGACGACCTTCGCCGTATATACGTCGGTGAGTTTCCGGTCGTCCATCATGTCTTCATACGACAGGTCAGACCCCATCACCGATTGGCGCAGCATGTGCCCCGATATCTGTATGGTGCGGTCGGTGGAAGGGGAATAAATCCAGAGCTGGTTTTCGAGCTTCAGCATCTTGGTACCCGCCTCGCGCGCCGGCGAAAGGTATTCAGTAAAGGACTTCTTATAGCCCGATGAATATGTTTTGGCAGTCATGGTACGGCTGCTCCGCCGGCTGTGGATGGTCATTTCTGATTCAACCACGCGGTTGTCGGATGAGAGGTTTTGCTCCACCTTTTTCAGTATCTCGTTCGCATCGGGCAACCATGCAAACGCCAGGAAAAACAGGGCCGCCAGGGCCGGGAAGATTACTTTTTTCATTTTTTTTCATTTTTAGCTTCGAGCCGCGAGCTTCGAGTGCTCCCAGCCGTCAACATCATATAGAAACTCAGAACTCGAAGTTGATGAAGTATTAGCTTCGAGCTTAGTGTGCTCCCAAACGACAACGTCACGCCAGAACTCGTGGCTCGCGGCTCGAAGCTCGAAGCTCCTAAAACTAAACACTTAACTCCTTAAACAACTCCGCCGTTTTCCGCCGGTAAATGCCGATGCCGGACAGCGCATTGCCCAGCGTCATCGAAAACAGACCGGGAATGAACCCGATGAAAAAGGCTTCGGGGCCGATGCTGGCCCGAAACACCTCCGGCATCATCATGCCGCCGCCCTGCACCGCCGCGCCGAAGCTGATGCCGTACTCCTGCAAATAATACGCTGCCGACAATCCCAACACCGTTCCGATCACCGAGCCGCCGGCGCCGATGAGCACCGCTTCGTATAGCAAGGTTTTGAAAATCTGCTTTTTCTCCTCCCCCATCGCCAGCCGGATGCCGAACTCGTTGTAGCGGCGCAACCCGCCGAGTAAGCCCGTGTTCCACAACACAATAGACATAGCAAACACGAAAATAAAAATCATCAGCCCCGACATGCTTTTGGACAGTGCGATGTATTCGTCCAATCCGTTTTGGTCGTTGAGGCGGAGCATTTCCGGTGCAAACTCATCGGGGTTGTCGGCATATTGCGCGTTGAAAGCCGTTTTTACTTGCAGCGCCTTTTCCTCGTCGTAGCGGCTTTCTTTGAAAAAACCCAGCACCTCCCCGGCCGCATCGGCCATGTCTAAGGCCGCCTGCGCATCGGCGATGTCAACGATGATAGCGCCCCGGTCGAGCGCTCTCATCCCGAACCGAACGGTGCCCGACACGGTGAAATTGGCCAGAGCCATCCCCCCGTTCATGGTGGAGCCGAACATCGAAATTTCATCCCCTACTTTCACGCCGAAGCGCTCGGCAAATTCATGGCTGATGAGCGCCTCTCCCTGCCGGGACGGCAAAGCCCCCAGCACGATGGATTGCGGGATGTTCATCCGTTCGGCTTCCCGGCTTCCCGGCGACAAAAAGTCTATTGCCCGGCCCGATGCCATGCCTTGCGCGCGAGTCTCGCCCTGCTCGTCGGCCACGTCCAGTAGTCCGCCAAATTGAATGCGCTGCACCCATTCCAGTTCCGGGTAGTCGGCGCTCAAGTCCGCAACGAGTTCCTCCGCATCCAACAGGGCCAGGTCGTTGGGCATCTGCTCGGCATTTTCGGCATAAGCGCGGGTCATCACTTTGAGGTGCCCCGTGGAGAAATGGGCATTCACATCAATCATATCGCCGAAAATCCCTCTGAACCAGGCACTGAAAAGTACCGTGAGGAATACGCCGATGGAGATGACAATCACCGGCAGCAAGCTCCTGTTTTTGTCTCTGAGGACTCCTTTTAGCAAAAATTGGATCATTGTATTTTTCCTTTTATGGCGTCAGTAGGATTGAGCCGGGCGATTTTCCGGGCCGGCAAATAACTCACCATCGTAGCGGCAATCACCATCAGAGCTACCGTTCCGAATACTAAGCCCGCTCCATAGACCGGGTAAATCCGGTCGGCAATGGAAATGCCCATATCGGTACTCGCCGCCGGCATGGCCCAGCCGGTTTTGGCCAACCAAAACAACAAGGGCGTGCCGTACAAGGCGCCCAGCAGTACGGCGAGGATGCTGTAAGTGCTGCCCTCCACCGTGAAGATGCCGACTACCTGCCGGCGCGTCATGCCCAGCGCGATATAGGTACCGATTTCCTTTTGTCTTCTGAAAATAGACAGCACCTGCGTATCGAAAATGGCCAAGAGCGCGATGATGAGCATCAGCCCGTAAAGAACGGCGCCCGAACCCTTTTTAGATTGAATAATGGCATTGAGATCGGAGAGCAAATAGCCCTGACTTCTAAATACCCAGGGCGAGAGCTCGGAAGGCGTAAACGATTCATCGGCTACCAGCAAGGTGGCTTCGCCGGGCAGGCCCGTCATGTCCTGCAAGCGTTGGAGCGGAAGCCATATCTGCCCGCCGTCTATGGTGGGCACATTGGCGTCGAACACGCCGACGATGGTAATTTCCACGGCATCAAACGCGCCGTTTTTGTCGCGCCAGCGCAGCAGCAGCGGGTCGCCCTCCTCCAGTTTGAGGCTTTGGGCCATTCTCTTCCCGATGAGCGCGGGCGTTTTTATGTCCTCGCGTTCGAGCAGATGGGCAGGTATCTTCAGGATTTTTTGTTGCGGATCAATGCCTCTGAGCACTACCCCTTGCATACGCCCTTGCGGAAATGCAGAAGCCTGCGCTATGAGTATGGGCGTGAGGCTGCCCGTCGCTACCTCTGATTGCAATGCCTCCGACAGCGGTGCGTGCGCATCCTGGTAGGAGAGAAAATCGAGCGGATCAAAATCGGGATGCCACACCTGTCCCTGACCGATTTCCCACTCCGTGGTGTCTTTGCGCGCCTGTTGGTTCCATCCATCAATCACGCCGTTATGCCAGATGATGATGACGAACGCAAAGGACAACACGGCGATATTGAGGAAGGTGCGCAATCCGGCGCCCATGATGTTTTTGAATGCCAATTTGAAAGCGAGCATGGCTTTAAATTTTTGTGTGAACAAACCGTTCATCCTTGACCACCCGGCCGTCTTCCAGCGAAATGATGCGGCGGAGGTAGTTCATCACTTTCTCATCGTGGGTAGCAAAGAGGAAGGTGGTTTGCAATTCCTCATTGAGCCGCTGCATCGTTTGCAGGATGTTGTGCGAATTCTTTGAATCTAAATTGGCTGTAGGTTCGTCAGCCAATACGAGCGCCGGTTTTTTCACCATCGCACGCGCGATGGCCACCCGCTGACTCTCGCCGCCCGACAACTGCGCGGGCTTGGAGTGGGCCTTGTCTGACAATCCTACCCATTCGAGCGCTTCCAGTACGGCCTTTCTTCGCTCGACCGCCGGCATGCGCCGGAGCAACAGCGCAAATTCCACATTCTCAAACACGGTATAAACCGGGAATAGATTGTAGGTTTGGAAAATAAACCCGAGGCTTTGGTTGCGCAACTGTGCCGACTCTTTGTGCGTCAGGTGCGCAATGGACTGCCCCAGCACCGTCACCTCGCCTTCGGTGGGCGCATCCAAGGAGCCGATGATGTTGAGCAGGGTGGTTTTTCCCGAACCGCTCGGCCCCACCAAGCCGGTGAATTCGCCTTTGCCGAATTGGAGGCTGACGTTGTTGAGCGCGGTGAAAAATCCGTTCCCCGCCGGGAAGCGCTTGATGAGTTTGTCAATATGAATAATGGTTTCCATTCACCTGTGCAGTTAGTGGTTAAAGATTAATATGGCTTGCACCCCGATGCCCGAATACGGATTTTGCGTACTGCTTTGGGTGGGAATGCGGTTGTTTTTCGGGTTCCAATATCCCATCAACACTAAGCTCGTTTGGTCGAATTGCTTTTTCCAATTTACAAAACTATAAGCATCGCCGTTGCTCCAGTCGAAATACACGATGGCGCCTATGGAGTCGAATAAATTGAGGGAATACGAGGCAGACAGCAGGGAGAACGCATTGGCATTGGAAAACGAAAATGCCTGCTCCCCGTAAGACACGAGCAACTGCTCAAAAATCAGGTACAGCCCGTTGCCGATGCCGAAGGTGTAATCCAGCCCGGCGTTGAGCAACTCCTGATTGCGGAATGCGCCGAGGTCTCGGCGGTTGGTGGCCCAGGAGGCTTCCAGCCAGCAGCCCACGGCGAGGTCGAGCTTGATGTCCAGCCCGATGCGGGTTTCGGGCGCTTCCGCAAACGGCGTCACGAGGCCATTGAGTGCGCGGGTATCGGCCACCCGATGATGGAACGAAATGCCCGCTTCCCCTTTGGGAACGGGGTGCTGCAATCTGCCGCCGAATTCGGGGCGCCGGCTGTTCGTTTTGGCAAACTCCCATCCCCGCGGATTCGGATTGCCGTACAGGCCCCATACCCAGATGTTGGCGTTGTTGAGAAAATAGTACCGTCCCAGCGCGCCCCACACGCCGTCGGTAAACTGAATGGGGTCGCGGGGGTCCACCTGATCGAACCACATGAGCGGGCGCAGCAGGGAGGCCGAGCCGAAGTTGATTTTTTGGAGGCCGAGCCGCAACTCAAACTGCGGCGCCGAATAGCGCGCCCACAGCCGGTAAGGTTTCAAATCGCCAAAGGTTTGCAGCGAATCGAACGGGCGCAACCCTGCGTTGCCGAACACATTCGCGGAAGCCTCTATGTCGAACAGGCGCGTTTTGGGCAGCGGCAATTGGTAGTTGAGCTGCGGCAAATAACGCGCGCCCAGTCCGATGGAAAGATCGTTGGAGGGGTTCAGGTTGGTCCAGGCGATCAACTGCCCGCTGAACAGCAGGGTGTCGCGCCGTAGAGCGGTGGTGTCCTGCGCATTGGCGGCAGCGCCCGCACAAACAACGATGGATAAGATGAGCAATCGCTTATTCATGGCCGGGTGCGGAATGAGGCAAAATGCCGTAAAAAAAGAAATTGGCGACTTCCATAATCAAATCGGGCGCGTTGCCGTACTGTGTGAGCAACTGCTCGTCAGACACCCATGCGGACATCTGATGGAACATGTACAGGATGAACTCCGGCCGGATGTCGCGTCGAATCCAGCCCTGCTCCTGCGCATGCCGGTAATCGTCCATAATTACTGCGATGGCTTCCTCGGTGCGCTGTTCCATGTATTCGCGCAGGCCCCATTCGCGGTTGGAGTAGAGGTCTTTCACAAACTCGACGCTCATTTCTTTGGTGCCTTCAAATTTCAGGAGCAACTGCCGCCGCACCTTCTCCTCGAAGGGGATGTCTTCGGCCATCAGCGCCTTGTAGTCCGCCATGCTCTGGTCGGCCATATTTTGCAGGATGGTTTTGGCCAGTTCTATTTTGTTGGGAAAGAAGCGGTAAAACGTCATTTTACTTGCCCCGGCTTCGCGGCAAATCTCCTCAATGGTCACCCGCCGCACGCCGTGCTTCCAAAACAACTCCTTCGCGGTACTGAGAATGTCGCCGTACTTCGCGCTTTCCGCCTGTTCACCCATTTTCAAACATTTTTTACAAATCAGGTATAAATATACGATATAATTACCAAAAGTAAATAATCGTAACATTATTTTTTTTAAGTAACCTTCAAAGGAGCGGTTTAGAGGTATGCAGCGGGTTGCAATACGCACAGAATTATTTTTAAACACATAGAAACATAGAGACATAGGCAGAACCATATTGTGTCTACATTGCTATGTATTGAAATTAAAAATGGCGTGGTTGCCCCAAATCTGTAATGCCCCCCGCAATCCCTCCGTCAGGTTAGCGCGATCTCAAAAGCGACAGCGACAGCCCGCGAGAATTTTTTTCAAAATTTTTTGGTTACTTCTTGCGCAAGTAATCGAAAGCACTTTATCTTTGCGCTCGCTTCGGCCAAAGGGCAGTAGCAAAAAGTGTTGGTCCGGTAGTTCAGTTGGTTAGAATACGTGCCTGTCACGCACGGGGTCGCGGGTTCGAGTCCCGTCCGGACCGCAGGTTTAGAAGCCTCAACGAAAGTTGGGGCTTCGCCGTTTTAGCCGTATCGGAAAGACTGCATCCCATGCCTTTCTTTGTATGCATCATGTCAAATCCGCTCAATCAACTGTGTTCTTACCAATTCGTAGGCTTCCTCTGGGTTGTAGGGTACATCCGGCCTGAGCAAAGCGGTGGTATCTCCCAAAAACTCACTGTCTCCCATTTTGGCCTCCATGTTTAGAACAAATTCCCGTTGTGTTGGCGGCTTTTTCACCGAAAATTGCATGTATTCCCGATAACTACGCAGCAGTGCATCTACATCCAATTCCGGCTTTCGGGTCAAAGCAATGTATATGTCATAGAGGTCCCGGCCTTTTTTGCGCTGATACAATGCACGTAGTTTAGTACCCAAGAGTTCTTCAAGAGTGTAAGTGGTCAGGTCACATTTCCCCTGAAACCAGGAAGATTTCACCTCAAAAGGAAATTGCTGCAATCCGTGTACGATAAAATGCTCCCGGGTATTCGCTTCTACTTTCAACCTCAATCGAATGGAGGGAGGAAATTCAGAATCGAACCGACAGATGACCTGAGTGCCGTCCCTTCTGGGTTTCACAGAAGATTCTCCAAGAAAGGATAAAACTGCTTGTAGTCTTTGCACCGTTTCCTTAATGGGTTCAGAACGAATCTGTACCAAATCAATATCTTCAGAATACCGCGGTTGCGGTTGCAGATAAAGCTTGTGCAGTGCCGTTCCACCCCGAAAAGCCAGGCTTTTAGCCAGCCATTCATCCGAAAAGATTTCCACTAAAGCACGACAAATCACCAGGTCTTGTTCTACCTGTTCATTGGTCTGCCATGGTACCTGTTGGCTCCATTCGGTTATATGGGCCTGCGGGATCACTCGTCTATCTCTATTTCGGTGTTTACAATTACCTTCCAACGGTTCTCCGAAGAGTAGCCTTTGGTGTCCTTGGACGGCTTGAGCGGGATACGGAAAAAGCTCAACTGCTCCTTTCTCATGGCTTCAAACAAAGCATCCGCCAATTTCTGGTTGAGGCAAACACTTTCCAACAAGTAGCCCAATCGTTGCAATGCCGTAACCTGCACATGCGTCAATAGACTTGAAGAAAAATCAGTTGGTTTGATGGCTTCTGCCAGTTCATTCAATACGGTGGCGGCCCTGTTCATACCGCCTATTCTCTTCTCATACTGAATCAAATCTCCGGCTGTTAATGCCGCATTAGACACATTCAAGTAACCGGCTTCTGTTTTTCGCTTTTCAATCAGCACCTCCGGAATTTCCTTAATACTGACGTAATTAATCTTGAGCCCGTTCTTTTGAGTGGGCCTCAGCACCGGAAAACCGGTCATCACAAAGTACTCTTGCGGTTGCTGGTGCGAAGCTCCATGAAAAGCCGCTGCATTGAGCAGAGACACATAGTACGGCCTTTTCAAGTGTTTCATAAAAGCATCCAGGTACAACGGAGGAGGTAGTATGCCTTTGGAGGCATATTGAGGAGGGATAATCAGGTAATAGCCTTTGTAGAGCGAAATAATTTCACCCTTGCTGCTTAGTCGGCTCAATGCCCTTTTGATGGCGATATCCGAAAAGTCAGGCAACTCTTTTTGCAATATTTCTTTGGAGAAACCATAAGCACCTTTAGCCAGAATTTTATCCAGCCACTGTGTTGTTGATATCTCGTTGTGTTCTGCCATTTGAAGAGTGAATTTTTGCGAAAGGTACCACTTTTCGGTACTTTTCGCAAAAAATCTATCTCGTTATTGGAGTGTGAGGGTGCTCCGGTGAACCGTTTTGGTCCATAAATCGTTTACGGCGACCACCTCCCGGCTTAGAAAATCTTCGAGCAGAGCGAGCATAGATTTTCTAAGCCGGGAAGTCCCTCCGGACACAAATCGCTTTCATGCTAATCGGGACTCATTGTGGCCTAAAGCCATATTTGCGCAATTTTTCAAGGTTTGACCTCAAAAGCTAAGATGGTCGAGCAGCACAAATTCTAAAAATAGCCCTCAAACAAAACCGGCGTTGAATTGCATATTGTGTCTAAACTGCCTGTTTTAGTAAACATTTTGGCATTACTGTCAAAATTGAACAGACGGAAAAGATGATAATTTTTATCGTGATTTTGGGAAAATAGGAGTTCATTCCTTGAGAAGAAGAAAGGTGTTTCCTTGCCAAGTTTTGTTGTTTTGACTTCAATGTATTTATCTGTTCCATTTAAATTCTTTGATAATATATCAAAACCAGCTCCGTCACCTTCTTCTTTAGAAACCCACTTAACCTGTTCGGCAAGGCTTTCTTTTCCATTTCTTTTCAGAACCCATTTTTCATAATTAAAGACGACTTGTTCACCAGACTCACCTAATTTATGGTTACGCTGTTCTCTTTCCAAATAGTTGATTTTTATAGGGCTACGTTGATATGAAGGAGCAGCAGGTTCGTTTACAGCCCACAAAATAGGAGGCTCAAGTAGCAGCAACTCGAAATTGACTGTTGGGTTATTGTGTACATCTTTATCGGCAAAATATCTAAACTTATCTTCAATCCACAAATTTTTAGAAAGATAACGAACGACCACATCTTCGAGAATTTTTTGGTAGTTATATCGAGGCAAGTAGCCTTTTACATATGGCTGCCCCAAGCGGACAAGTATGGCGCTTATGTTTTGGTGTTTAAATTCAATGGAACCTTCAGACCGATTGTTTAAAAGGGGTAATAAGGCTTTCCTGTGTTCAGATTTTTTGTATGAATTACCGGAAAGTTCATCAGAAAGCATCTTAAAATAATCCGCAACAATTAATTCAACTTCGTAATTTGACCAGTTGCTCATAATAAATGAGATTTTTGTAGCGCTTTTTATATCACTTCAGAAGGACTTGATTTCAAAAATTCTATTGTTTCGGTTAATTTGTTCAGTCTTTCCCGATACCATTCAACCCGTGTGTAAATTTTAGGCTTCACTACATCGTCATTGCCATTTCTAAAAGTCATTTTCAATATTTCATCAACTGCTTTTCGGGTAAATTGGGTTGGATAATTTACATTTTCTACAACAACTTTTCCAGTTTCATCGGTGGCAATAGTCAACTCACCGACTTGAACGATAAAAGGGCATTTTTCTAAAACTTGTAACTCTAATTGATGTTTACAATCTTTGGCTAATTCAATCAGCTGTTCAAGGTCTATATTCAAGTTTGCATTCTTCATCGTAAAATCTAGTTGTCCTTTGACCGAATGCGGCTCATATTAAAACTGCGCTTTTCAGGCGTATGAACGTCAGTCATTTGCAAAAATAGTTATTTCTCAAATTCCTGCAAGTGAAAAATCGGACGGTCCCTTTTTCAACTTTGCACCGTCAGATATGACAATGGATATCACCAAAACTCACCCCCTTCCCCGACTCAACACCTTCAGCACCACCCCCGCATTCAAGCGCGTGGAGCGCCCGATATTCCTACCAGAAAAAATCTGTGCTGCGCCGGCAAAAATGCCGAATTGGGAAGCGAGCGGCACATACAGCGTACCGCCGGCCCGCAGCCAATCGGCGCCTTGCCCGCCGCTGATGCGCACGTCGGCGCCGGAGTTGAAGGTGTGGAACCATTCTACCCAGGCTTCCACATAATATCGTTGGGCGCCGAAACCGCCCCGCAACAGCACGGGCACGGCATGCAGCACATCGGGCAGGATGCGGAGGTCGTAGCCGGTTTGCAGGTGTACAAAAGCGCCGGAGTACCAGTTGTATTGCCCCACGAGGCGGGCGTTGAGGGTGGTGGCGCGAATGCCGATGGGATTGAGGCTGTCTATGGTGTAAGCGGCGGCGGGGAAAGTAATACCGGCGGCGCCGATGAGCGAAAACGCGCCGGTTTGGCCCTGTCGGTGCAGGTTGCGGTATTTGAGCGCTATGGTGGCGTCTTGCAGGTTGCCCTGATTGCGCGCGTTCCAGATGTAGGGTGCCGTGAGTACGATGCTCAGCGAATCGGAGAGGCCGTGTTCTATAAAGAGGCTCAGTGATTGCAGGGTGTTCGTGGCGGGCAGGCGCTCCCGGCCGAAGTAGTACGAATTGAACGATTCGTAGCTGTAGCCGGGCGCAATGTCGGTGACGCCCGCGCCGGGCATGAAACCGGTGATGGGACCTTGAGCGAGCGCCGTGGCAGACAACCACAACAGTCCGGAGAGCAGGAGAACCTTGTGCATCGTTTTTGCGGCAAAGGTAAGCAGGAGACCGGAAGCGAGTTGTAAGTTGCGTTACACCTGCTGCATTCTTTTCAACCGGCCCCTGCAGGGCTGCGGGTTATACACAAGTGTCAACTGAGAGGATGCACCCGCGCCGTTTTTTATTTAAACACACAGAAACATAGGCACATAGCGTTTTATCTATGTCTCTATGTTCCTATGTGTTTCAAAAATAAAACTCCCAAAAACCTTACTTTCTATTCCTTCATTTGAGCCTGTATGCCGGCATACACCTGCGTAAACTGGCTTCTCATGTTTTCGTAATATGCCTTCAGTTCCGGCGCCTGTTCCGGGTTTTCAAACAGGTAATCAATCAAGGGAATTTCCTTCACGTCGAAGCCCGACCGCTCTTTCAGCTTGATTTTGACATCGTCCAGCAGCTCTTTGCGCGACGCGTATTCTTTTTTGTCAAAATACGTATCCACCACCGAGCTGTGCGTAGCCGACACCGTGTAATCAATGCTGCTCGCGGCGGTGTAATGGCCGTTGGTATTGTACAAATTGGGTTTGTAATTCGGATTGATTTCCGCGATGGCCAATTGCATTTCATTCATCCGCACCTGCATGTCTTCAATCACGCGGGAAAAATCATTTTGATTTAAACCCACAGCGGTATTGATGTAATTGATGAATTTTCCGGGTGTCGAATTCGTCCAGGCTACGCCCACAATTCTTTGATAGTCTTTCATCTTCATCTGCTCCGGGGCCACCGCAATGGCGAGACCGTCGCCTTCGCCCGATGGCAGGATATAATCACCGATTTTGGCGGCGCCTTTTACCTTCACCGGCACCTGCCCCATGAACGCAATTTTTTCGTGGTCTTTTTCCCGGCTCTTATCGGCCGGCATATTGCCCAGCACAATAGGCGAAGTGGATACGACCATGAAGCGCTCCGGCGCATTGAATTTTTTGGACACTTTGCCGCCTACAACCCCTACCACGTCTCCGGGGTAGATGATCTCGTCGGGGTTGGATCGCTCCAACCATTCTGCATAGTCGCCCGAACCGGACTCATACGCCACGCCGAGGTTGATGTCGGCATAGCTGCCGTAAATGACCAAGTTGGTGATGTCGGTGGCCACGCCCACCGTTGTGCCGATAACGTCTTCCGGGTCAAGGATGCTGGCAAAACTGGCGATCAGTTGAATCACCGAGCCGAGGGTGGAAATACCGCCCTGCAGTACGCCCAGGGTGTAGTTGGAAAATATTTGAGATTTGAGGTTGGTAGCCGCTTCCGGGTCAACGCCGACTTGGGTGAAAATCCCCGTATTGGGGTCGCACACAACGCCCTGAATAACGCCCCATAGCGTACTGGCCGGAGTACCCACAGTGGCAGAGCCGTTGAAGGTGCTCAAAAACGGAGAAGACGCATTGCTCAGCGAACTGGTAATCAAACTGCTGAAACTTCCCGGATTGAAGGCGCCGGTATTGAAAATCAGATTGCCGCCGGTGAGAAAAGGATTGGATGAAAACGACAAAGCGCTGAAGTCAATCCCCGTAATGGCGCTGCCGGAAAACAAGTCCAGCGTAGGCAATTGCAACACACTTGCCGGGTTGGTATTGAGCGTGGTCGGCGGATTGGAAATAATGGAAGATACAATGCCCAACAAGCCGGTGGGGTCGAGGTCGGCTTTGCTCATGCCTTCTATCCGGCCGGTCATGGTGGTTTCGTCGGTCCAGAAGGAGACATAGTTGTTGCCTCTGCCCGACACCAACGGATTGAAGCTGGCGCGATTCACCTGAATGGCCAGTCCCTGCTCGCTGCCTTTGATGAGTACCGGATAGCTCGATTGCAGGCTTTGGCTTCCGTCCACGGTAGCGTCTATGACCACCCGGCTGCTGAACCGGGAATTGCCGGTCACGTCCAGATCGTTCGATATGCTCACGTTGTTGCCCACATTGAGATCATTTTGAACCTGCACATCATTCCCTACGGACAAGTCCACCCCGATCGTTCCGTTGCCATCCACGTTGAAGTCTTCGCCGATTGTTCCGTTGCCGTCCACGCTGAGATCTTCGCCGATGTCCACGTTGCCGCCCACGAAGAGGTCATTGGCGATGTTGACCGAGTCGCCGTTGAAGGTCACATTGTCCTGAAACGTTACGGTGGCCAGGATGATGAGTTCGCCGTCTTTGGTGAGGCGCATGCGCTCTATGGCGTCGGTTTTAAAAATAAAATCAACGGGTACGGTGGTGCCGATGAAGTGGCAGGTATCGTTCACGTTGAAGTTGCCGAGGTTGCCCCAAAAAGGAATGCCGGTAGCGCTGCAACGGCGTTTTTCCGCATCTTCCTGTTCGTAATAAACGGCGCCGGCGCTGCCCGCATGGAAAGCATACGGCACGGCCATGAGTTGGGTAGCCGATACGGTTTGGAATAAATCGCCGCCGGTTTCGTCTATGGCAATTTCCATCCAAATCTGATGCTCGCTCCAGGGCACGCGGGTGAAATCGCCTTTGGCGGCGGCGCCCTGCCCGATCACGAGGCTGAACAGCCCCAATTCATTGGTACTGAGCCGGTGAATTTCTTCATACGCCGACTTTCCGGAAGCATCGCCGGCGAGCAGCGAGATTTTCAGGGCGATGGCGTGGTTCACCAATGGAGCGCCTTTGGCATCGCGGGCTACGGCCTGATAATTGATGCCGGGAGGAACGCCCTGCGCATATGCCCAAAAGGAAATCAACAACAGGGACATTGTCAGAAAAATTGTTTTCAAATATCTCATAACGAACAATTTATAGGTTAAGAATAGTGGTTATCACGATTAATTCCGGCGCGCTTCCAGGTGTAGTATGTTACTGCGCGTGGCGGCGTAATTACCCTGCACGCCGCGAATGATGTCCTGCCGGTAATCGGCATCGCGGAAGAGCTTTTTCAGTCCGGCATGGCTTTCCACATCCAATCCTTTGGCGCGGTAGGTGTCTTCCAGCAAAAGGATGGCTTCTTCAATCTGCGCAGCATCCAGCGTGGCCGGCACACTGGCGGCGATGTATTCCGCCTGCTTCGGTTGCGGAGCAACGGTCGGCTGCACGGGACGGCCCGATTCCAAAGCATCGAGGCGGCGGCTGAGTGCGGCAAAATCGCTTTTCACGGCAGATACTTCCTTTTCCAGACTTTCAATCCGATTTTGCTGTTCCTCCACTAAACGCGCCATATCGTTGGTGTTCAGCCCGATGGCCATGTTGACGAAGGCCAGTTTGCTGCCCGCCGGCGCTGCCGACCACGCTACGCCTACGATTTGGCTGTATTGTTTGGGGGTAAGATTGCCCGGCGCTACGGCGATGCCCGTGCCGTCATTCAGACCGGAAGGCAGGATGTAATCGCCCACATTTACCGGTCCGCGCATCTTTACGGGAATTTGACCCATAAAAGCCACCTTTTCAAATCGGTCGGCCTCTCCGTCGGCAGGCATATTGCCGAGTACGGCGGGGTTGGTAGAAATGACTAAAAACTGCGAAGCGCCGACGGTGCGCTTACTGATTTTGCCGCCGTTTACACCTACAATATCGCCGGGCGACATGCCTTCATCGAGGTTTTGCCGCTCCAGCCACTCTGCGTAATCGGCAGAGCCTGACTGATATGTGACGCCGAGGTTAGTGAATGCGAATGCCTCGTAAGCAGCCAAATTGGCAATAGCCAAAATTTCCTCGGCAATGGCAATGGCCACCACGGAAGGCTCCGGCGGGCAGGCTACGGCGCCCACGCCGGCACAGGCATTGGGCAAAGCCGACAGCCCGATGTTCACGCCCGCAGCCACCACTTCGGCGGTGAGGATGGAGGTTTCAAAAATGAATTCGGGCGTAGAGGCCACTTCTCCGGCAGTTTGCCCTTCGATGCGCCCTCTCGCGGTATTGCCGCTATCGAAGAAGGTGATGAAGTTGTTGCTGTTGTCGGGGGTTCCCGCGTTCACTTTTACGGCAATGCCCTGTGCGCTGCCCTCCACGCGCAGCGGGTAGGCGTTGTAGCTGGCATCACCGCCGGCCACATTGGCGTTGATGGTGACTTGTCCGTTGAGGCCGCTGCGGTTGTTCACCGTCAGTGTGCCGTCAAGCAGGGTATTGCGCTCCACGGCGAGGTCGCGGCTGATGCTTGCGTCCCGTTCTACGGTCAGATCGTTGCCGATCTCCGCGTTGTTCGACACAAAAATATTGGTAAAACGCCCGTCGCCGTCCACGGTCAAATCGCCGGCTATACTGCCGTTGCCGCCCACGCCGAGGTCTTCGCCGATGTCGGTACTGCCGCCCACAAAGAGGTCGTTGGCGACGATGACGGAATCGCCGTTGAATTGTACATTTTCTTCAAAAGTGACCCTGGACAGGATGATGAGATCGCCGTCCTTAGTGATGCGCATGCGCTCCATGTTGTCAGTTTTGAAAATAAAATCAACGGGTACGGTGGTGCCGATGAAGTGGCAGGTGTCGTTCACGTTGAAGTTGCCGCGGTTGCCCCAAAAGGGGATGCCGGTAGCGCTGCAACGGAGTTTCTCCGCATCTTCCTGTTCGTAATAAACGGTACCGGCGCTGCCCGCGTGGAACGCATAGGGTACGGCCATGAGTTGGGTAGCCGATACGGTGTGGAATAAATCGCCGCCGGTTTCGTCCAACGCGATTTCCATCCAAATCTGATGTTCGCTCCAGGGCACGCGGGTGAAATCGCCTTTGGCGGCGGCGCCCTGCCCGATCACGAGGCTGAACAGGCCCAATTCATTGGTGGTGAGCCGGTGAATTTCTTCATACGCCGACTTGCCGGAAGCGTCGCCGGCGAGCAGGGAGATTTTCAGGGCGATAGCGTGGTTGACCAACGGCGCGCCTTTGGCATCGCGGGCTACGGCCTGATAATTGATGCCGGGAGGAACGCCCTGCGCGTATGCAAACAGCCCGGTAAAAAGCATGCAAATGGTAATAAACAGACGTTTCATATTGCTGAATTTTAAGTGAATAAACGTGTCATACGCCATGCACGGCAACTCATCCGCAACGGGATGCGATCTGCGTGTTTGCCTAAATATGAAGGAGCGAACCTATTGTGATAAGTGCGCTGCGTTTGTGCCATTCAAAGGGGAGAAGCGGAGGAAGGAGGGAAATCCGGCCGCATATACAGGAATTGTAAAAGAAAACTGACTCAAAGAGTAAAAATCCAACGATGTGCAATAATACAAACAAAACTGAAAAGGAGCTTTCCTTTTTGCAGAAAATAAAATGAGCCACCCCGAATTTTAATTAAAAACCCGGGATGACTCATATCAATCAGTTATAGAAGGTTTTACCACCCGACTGCGGGCCGGCAACCTCTGCGAAGTTATTTTCTCAACAACTCCATTTCTTTGTCAATGATCCGGTGCGAGTGTACCGCTTTTTCCAATTTGGTTTTTACATTCGCAAGCACCTCTTCCTTATAACCGGCGTCCGAGTGGATTCTTTTCCAGAACGGATGCTCGTTGAGGTCGGCGCCGGCTTCCCGGAATATTTCTTCCGCCCGGTGCAAACCGGCTTCCAGTTCTGCATCCGACAATTGGTGATACACGATGTCTCCTTCGCCGGAATGAACAAAGTGTACGTCGTCGTGGTGGTCTGTGTCGGCAACCTGAACAACACGGACAGGAGCGGCGCCCAGGCCGGCAGCCTCTCTAAAGCCGGGAATCAACTCGGCCAATATTTCATTGGTGCGATCTATCTGGCTTTTCAATGCTGCTATCTCGGCCTGCTGCGCATTCAGTTGTTCGCCCTGCTTAGTGACGAGATCGGCGAGGTCGTTGGTATTCAAGCCCACCGCCACGTTGATCATGCTGAGGTCTTTACCTTCCGAACCGCTCCATGCCACGCCCAGAATTCTTTTGTAATCTTCCGGTCTCATTTTCGACGGGTGTTTTGCAACGCCCATTCCGTTGTGGAATCCGCTCGAAAGGATATAATCGCCGGGGGCTACCTCTCCGACTACTCTCGTAGGCACCTGCCCCATAAAAGCAACCATTTCGTAGTCAGCCTCTTTGCCGTCCGGGGGCAATCCGCCGAGCACGGCCGGGTTGTGCGAAATCACCATGATGAAATCGGCGCCGTCTGTGTTTCTGGAAATATAGCCATGCTTCACGCCGACAATTTCTCCGGGGAAGAAGTCCTCTTCCAGATTTCTCTTCGGCAAATATTCGGCATAGTCCTCCGCACCCGAAGCAAAGGTGATGCCGAACAGCGCCGCATGGGTTTGTTCAAATACCACCAGATTGGCCACTACGGAGGCGTGGTTGGCCAGCGGTTCTCCTTTCAGGTTGCGGGCAACCGCCTGATAGTTGATGCCCTGCGGTACGCCCTGCGCCCATACAAACAGGCCGGCAAGGAGTTAGGAGAAAAGTGAGTAGAATATGCTTTTTCATGTAAGCAAGTTTTTTTTAAATCCTAATGTGATGGTCTAATAATAATGGTCTTTCAAGTACGGTAGGTGTGTGAGCGTGTTGTTCAGTCACGGAGCGATGTCTTGCAGCCGGAATTGCCTTGGAAGGGAACGGCGCTGCGGGTGTGGAGGGGAGAAAAATGGCTTGCCGGACGAACAAAAGCGCCCGGCAAGCATCTGTTGTGTTGCGTTAGTTTCTGCGCTTCTCCATTTGCAGAAAGTTGCTTCTGGTCACCTGGTAGTTGTCCTGAACATTCTGAATGATCTCTTTCCGGTATGCCGAGTCATTGAAGAGTTTTTTCAACCCCGCGTGGTTGTCCACGTCAATGCCCCTTGCGCGGTAGGTATCCTCCAGCAGTACAATGGCTTCTTCGATTTGAGCCACATCAAGGCCTACCGGCAGGCTTGCATCTATGAATTCCGTATTGGACAGTACGGGCATCGGCGTCTGTGCAGCCGCCGGATAAGGTTTGCCCGATTCTAAAGCAGCCAATCGTTGCTCCAAAGAAGCAAAATCGCGCTCCAGCTTTTCAATCTTGCTTTGCTGCTCCTCTACTACCCGCGCCACATCGTTCGTGTTGAGGCCGATGGCCAGATTGATGAGCGACAGCTTGCTGCCCGCCGGCGCTGCCGACCAGGCCACGCCTACGATTTGGCTGTATTGCTTCGCGGTGATCTGATCGGGCGACACCCCGAAACCGGCGCCGTCGTTCAGGCCGGAAGGCAGGATGTAATCGCCGATGTTGACCTGACCGCGCACTTTCGCGGGCACCTGCCCCATAAAAGCCACTTTTTCAAAGCGGGCTTCGTCGGCAGGTTGCTGCATGTTGCCGAGCACGGCCGGGCTGGTGGAAATGACCAGAAACTGAGAAGCATTGCCGGTATGCTTGCTGATTTTGCCGCCGGATACGCCCACGATGTCGCCGGGCATCATGGTTTCTGCCACATTGCGGCGCTCCAAATACTCTGCATAATCCGCAGACCCCGTGGTGTAAGACACTCCGAGGTAGTAGAAAGAAAATGCCTGATAAGCCGCAAGATTGGCAATGGCCAATATTTCCTCTGCAATGGCAATGGCCACTACGGAAGGCTCCGGCGGGCAAGCTACAACGCCCAATCCGGCACATGCATTCGGCAGGAGCGACAAGCCGATGTTTACGCCGGCAGCTACGACCTCCGCCGTAAGGCTGGCTGTTTCGTAGATATACGGAGGCCAGTTGGCCAGGTCATTGGCATCCATGCCCTCCACGGCTCCGACGGCATTGTTGCCACTGTCGAAAAAGGTCACAAAATTATTCACGCTGTTGGGGCTGCCGGAACCGACTTTCACGGCAATGCCCTGACCGCTTCCCTGCACTCTCAGCGGGTAGTTGCTGTAATCGTCGTCGCCCAGCGGCAGGTTGGCCGTAATGGTCACCTGGCCGTTGAGGCCGGTCGTTCCGCCTATGGTGGTATTGCCGCCGATGTTTGCTGTGGTGTTTACGTTGAGGCTGCCCGTGGTGGTGTTGCCGAGTACGGTGGTATTCCCGGTCACGCCGAGGTTGCCGCCCGCATTGATGTTTTTCTCTACCCCGAGGCCGCCTTCAATGACTACTGCGCCGTTGTCTTTCGTAGTAGATTGCGTCGTGTTATTAAACGTTGTAACGCCGTTTACACCCAATGTACCGCCGATGGTACTGTTGCCGGTCACATTGCTGTTGCCGCCCACATTGAGGTTCTTCTCAATGCCCGCGCCGCCTTCTACCACAAGCGATCCGTTGTCTTTATTGGTAGATTCGGTGGTGTTTTTCAGGTTGGTAACGCCGTCCACGCCGAGCGTGCCGTCCACTTCCGTATTGCCGCCGATGTTGACATTCTTTTCAATGCCCACACCGCCTTCTACCACGAGCGATCCGTTGTCTTTGTTGGTAGATTCGGTGGTGTTTTTCAGGTTGGTAACGCCGTCCACACCGAGTGTGCCGTCCACTTCTGTATTGCCGCCGATGTTGACATTCTTTTCAATGCCCACACCGCCTTCTACCACGAGCGCGCCGTTGTCTTTGGTGGTGGATTCGGTGGTATTGGTCACAGTAAGTACGCCGCCTACGTCTAAGCTCCCGCCAAGCGAGGTGTTGCCTCCTACGTTGAGGTTCTTCTCCACGCCTACGCCGCCTTCCACTACCACTGCGCCGTCGTCTTTGGTGGTAGATTGGGTGGAGTTTTTAAACGTAGAGATGCCGTCCACGCCGAGCGTGCCGTCCACTTCCGTGTTGCCGCCGATGTTGACATTTTTTTCGATGCCCACACCGCCTTCCACGATGACTGCGCCGTCGTCTTTGGTGTTGGATTGGGTGGTGTTGTTGAAGCGGGCAATGCCCCACACGGTGAGGTCTCTGTCAATATTGGCATCGCGGTCCACGTCGAGGTCATTGCCGATGTGGGCATTGTTGGCTACGTCTAAGTTGCGGCCGAAATTGCCGTCGCGACCGGCGTTTACGTCGCGGCCTACATTCACATCCACACCTACATTGAGGCTGTTGTTCATGAAGATATCGCCGGCAGCGTTAATGCGCATGCGTTCTAAGTTGGAGGTTTTGAGCACAAAATCTTTGACGTCCAACGTGCCGATAAAATGCGGGCCGGGAAAGGTGAAATCATTGCCGTTTACTTTCCAGAAAGCGGCGGTTTTTTCCGTTCCGTCGTCTTCTTTGATGCGGTCGGCCGTGCCGGCGTGAAAGGCATAAGGCACCGCCATGAGGCGGCTGGCGCTGAGCGCGAGGAAGTTGCCGTCGCCTTTTTCGTCCAGTGCGAGTTCCATCCAAATCTCATGTTCGGCCCAGGGCACGCGGGTAAAATCGCTGCCTGTTTCCGGCACGCCCTGCCCGACGATGAGCTGAAACAAGCCCAGGTCGTTGGTGGTCAGGTGGTGCGTTTCTGCATAAGCCGATTTGCCTTCAGGCCCTCCGGCGAGCAGTGCAATGCGAATACCGATGGCGTGGTTGGCCAGCGGTTCTCCTTTCAGGTCGCGGGCAACTGCCTGATAGTTGATACCCTGCGGTACGCCCTGCGCCCATACAAACAGGCCGGCAAGAAGTAGGAGAAAAGTGAGTAGAATATGCTTTTTCATGTAAGCAAGTTTTTTAAAAAATCCGAATGTAATGGTAATTTAAACTTTGTGATCTTTCGAGTACGGTAGGTGTGTGAGCGTGTTGTTCAGTCACGGCTTGATGTCTTGCAGTCGGAATGGCCCTGAAAGGGAGTAGCGCTGCGGGTGCGGGAGGCGATTTTGCCGCTGCTACTTTGTTTTTACAATTCGGAAAGTTTGTACCATAAGCCCTTCGCGGGTAGCAAATGACAGGAGGTAAATGCCATCCGGGTAGCGGCTCACATCAAAGGCCGTAGCGGATGGAGCGCCGACGATCTCCTGGTTGAGCAATTTTCCCTGCGCATCAAAAAAGCGCAGTACGAGTTCCTGCTCCGCCGTACTTTGGAGCTGTACCGTGAGTTGTTCGTTTACCGGATTGGGAAATACCCGGATATCGTAGTTGTTCCGGTCGGCGCCGATGAGGAGCGTTCCGTTTTCGGGTACAGTAAGCCCCCGGTCTAAGCGCTCCACGCGGAGCGAGGGCTGCTGAAACCCTTCCGTCCACACGCCGGACGGCGTGGCAAGGGTGGCGACCGCCGGCTCGCCGAGGGTCCAATCTAAGCGGATGATTTCCGTTTGGATGGAGCCGCCCTGCGAGGCCACGACCTGCCGGTCTAAGCTTGATTGCGCGGCCAATAGCGTTCCGCAAAGCAGAAAGAGCGCGATGAAAAAATGCTTCATATTGAATTGGTTTAAGTGAATAAACATGCTTGTTGAGGACGCGATGAACTTCGGGTTGCATGAGAGGAGAACGAATTCTTGTCGAAACTGTAACCTCGGAAAGCAGATGCGTGAAACTGCCGGGGAGCGATGCAATATTACAAACAAAATCAGATGTAGAGTATTATTTTTTTAAATGTAATAGCATGTTTTGTAGCGCACTACGGAGGATGTGCTGTTAAGCATTCTCTGAATAAAAAAGTGTAGAAAACCATTCATTCTTCTGTAGGAGCCAGTGGGTTGATGCCCCGGCCAAATTGTCGAGCCAGTTCTTCTACATCTAAGCCTTTGGCGTGATACAATGCTTCGAGCGATGTGCCTTTGCCCCACGGAAAAATCCAGTCGTTTTTTCCCATCGGCCGGTACTTTACCGCGCCTAGGTCGGCGAGCGGATCAATGACATACTGGGCTGGCGCGCCGTTCATACTCACTTTGCACAACACGCCCACGCGTACATCGCTGCGCCCCTCTTCCTCCATGCGTTTGCTGAGTACCTGCCCGACATGCCATATATTGTGGGGATAAATACCAAAACGATGCTTCAGTTTCGGAGTCATTTCTACTTTCAACGGCCCAATGGGCTGCCCGGTAGCTTTGTCGAAGGCCATAAACTGCATAACGACCTGTTTGGTAAAACTCTTCATGCGCCAGGCGAAGTGGTGCCCCTGCCCTGTCCATTCGGGGTTCCCCTCTATTAGGTAATGCCGCAACGGAAAGGTGAGTTGGAAAATAAAATAAAGGCCCAGCACTCCGGCGATCCAACGAGGCGTGTTCGTTGTCGCCGGATCAGCAACCGATTGGCGCAGGCTCTTCTTGGATTTAGTTTTGGATTGGACAAAAAAGCGCTTGTCTATAAAATCGCGGGCGCCAAACAAGGTGAAACACGCGAGTATCATGGCATAAGGAAAATACCCTATGTCATCGAAAAGAACTATTCCATTGATAAAATTGAACAGGAGCACAGCGACAAGTGCGAAATTGCGGGTCGGCCGCCAAATCAACAGGAAGCCTATGAAGAGGTCGAACAGCATCCCGCTCCAGGCGAGCGCCCGGCCTGCAAATTCCAGAGACTCAAAATTGCCGAGGCTGCGCTCCACCATTTTCACGGTGAGGCTGCTGAAGAGCCATTCTTCATTTATCTTGGCTAAGCCGCCGTAAAAAAATACGATGAAAACTTGGAGTTGTAGTATCAAATACTGCCAATTGGGTACGGTAGTCCGGGAGGAAGTGCCCTGCCTGCTGCCTGCCCGGAGGCTGAAGCGTCGGTCGGCATTCGTAAACCACAACAAAAAACCCAACAGGAAGAAAAGGTAATAGTGGTTATTGAAAAGTATCTTATCCAAAAAGAAGAAATACCCGAAACTGAGCGTGAGAATGACGATGGCCGGCCGAAAAAAAAGCCCCGCCGCGACTAATATAGCGGCAATAATACCGGAGCATACAATAACATACTGTATAGGAATGGGCAAGGCAGGAATGAATTCAAGGCCGACGTAAGAGATATGGATGCCGTTTATCCAATAATCAGACTGGAGAAGCCTGGCAAACTGGAACAACTGAAGCGACATAATAATGCCGTAACCAATGCGAAAAATCGCCAGATTGGCGGCGTTTTCCGGGCGTTGCAGAAAATGTCGTAGTCGTTCCATTCAGGTGTGTCATATAATTATACCTCGCAGCGCAAGGTATAAAATGCCCGCTAAAATAGGAAACATGAGTCATCCCGGATTTTCGACCTCGGAGAGGTCGCATATTTGTAGAGAATGCCCGGAAATATGTTTTTCGACCTCGGAGAGGTCGCACAAAAGCAATATAACGGCTATATAACCATTTAACGTTCGACCTCTCCAAGGTCGTTTTACGCTTTAAATTATTGATCTACAAACATTTGACCTCTCCGAGGTCATTCACAAAATTCGGGATGACTCATGTTTCCAAAAAACAAATGAATTATTTAGTCTTGCGGTTGCGCACGACTGATGTTGAGATCGGGTTGTTTTGCGGGCCGTTGCCTAAGCTGGACTGCATACGAGCTTCCAGGCTGTTCAACCGGCTTTCCAACGTTTGATATTGCTGCTGAGCCTCGTGGATGGCTTGTTGCTGCTGTTGGAAAATCTGAATCCATTCGTTGGTTTTTAAGCCCACCGAAACATTGATCATATCAATGGGGAGCCTCTTATCTGACTCCGACCATGCCCGGCCTACGATGCGGCTCAGGTGCTCAATCCGAATGTCCTTAGGCGAAACGGCTATGCCGTAACCGTCATTATTGCCGGAAGAGAGGATGAAATCGCCGAGATTCACGGCGCCTCTTACCAATACCGGCACCTGCCCCATGAAGCCCACTTTTTCATATAGATGTTCCTGGCCTTCTTTGGGTACGTTGCCCAATATGATAGGCGCCATAGTAATAGACATGACCTGGTCGGCGCCCTCTGTTTTTTTCGAAATCCTTCCGCCGTGTACGCCTACAATCTGTCCGGTAATGAACCGTTCTTCCGGGTCGAGTTTGGGCAACCATTCCGCGTAATCGGCGCCCGTTGACCCGTAGGTGACCCCGCCGTCTTTGCAAAATTCGGCAGCGGCAATTTTTCCGGCCGTGAGGGCCAAATCGAATGGATTGGTTGTTACGAATCCGTCAAGACCTTTGTCCATTGACCAGCAGAGTATCTGAGCCAGCGGGCCGTTGGCCGAGATCACCGGCGATGGATTGAAGAAGCCGCTAAAATCAAAATTGGGCAACGAGCCTGGGTTGAAATTGAGCGTAGGCAACGAGCCTGGATCGAAATCTACATCGAAGCCGGTAAAGTCAATGCTGATGCCTGGCAAAGAACCGCCGCTGAAACTTACCGAAGGCAGAGAACCGCCGCTGAATATGCTGTTGAAATCGAAAATGTTAAAAAAATCGCTAAAATCAACAGACGGGAAGTCGTTAAACGAATCGCCGCCGGAGAGATCAAAGCCCTCAATCCTTCCTGCAACTGTATTCCCGCGGTAAAATGTAATGAAGTTATTCGCCGAGGTGGTTTCGTCTTTGTTGATCTTAATAGCAATGCCGTCCTGTTGGCCGCCGGCGGTATTTTCAAACAAAGCAACATGTTCGCCGTTGGGTCCCAACATGCCCATACCGCTTACGGTCAGGTTGCTCAAAGTGCCTTTCCCGAGGACGTTCAAATCGCCGTTCACAGTAGTATTGCCGCCCACTGTGCTATTTCCGGTCACGGTGCTGTTGCCCCCGATATTGATGTTCTTTTCAATCCCTACGCCGCCTTCTACGATCAGGGCGCCGTTGTCTTTGGTAGTGGACTGCGTAGTGTTTGTGAGATGCAGAATGCCGCTTAAGTCCAGATTGCCGCCAAAGTTGACGGCGCCGCCCACGTTGAGGTTTTTCTCTACGCCCAAACCGCCTTCTATCACCACAGCCCCGTTGTCTTTGGTGGTGGACTGCGTGGTGTTGTTGAATCGTGCAATACCTCCGGTAGTAAGGTTGCGATCAACGTTGACATCGCGGTCCACGTCAAGGTCGTTACCGATGCGGGCATTGTTGTCCACGTCTAAGTTGCGCCCGAAGTTGCCGTCGCGGCCTACATTGGCATCTCGCCCTACATTGATATCCAGTGCGATAAATAACGAGCCGGAAAAATAAATATCGCCGGCGGCCGTAACGCGAATGCGTTCCTGATTGGTCGTTTTAATCACAAAATCCTTACTATCTATGGTGCCGATGAAGTGAGGGCCGGGAAAGGTGAAGTCGTTGCCGTTGACTTTCCAGAAAGCGGCGGTTTTTTCCGTTCCGTCATCCCCTTTCACCTGATCGGCGGTTCCGGCATGAAACGCATAAGGCACGGCCATGAGGCGGCTCGCGCTGAGCGGCAAGTAGTTTCCGTTGCCGTCTTCATCAAGGGCAATTTCCATCCATATTTGGTATTCGCTCCACGGCACGTTGGTGAAGTTGCCCTTTTCCACGCTGCCTTGCCCGACCACAAGACTGAACACGCCCAGTTCATTGGTGATCAAACGGTGGGTTTCTTCATAAACCGACTTGCCGTAAGCATCGCCGGCCAGCAAGGATATTTTGAGGTTGATTTCCCGGCCTGCCAAGGGCACGCCCTTGCCGTCGCGGGCTACAGCCTGATAATTGATTCCGGGCGGTACGCCTTGTGCGTGAGCAAACAGCCCGATAAAGAGAAATGCGAGAGAGAGAAAAAAGTACTTTTTCATGGCAATAGAAGTGTTTGAGTGTTGAAAGAAATGAACTTATTTCGTTTTCACAATGCGGTAGGTTTGCATGGATCGGCCCTGCCTGTCGGCAAATCGCAACAGGTAAATTCCATCAGGATAAGCGCTTACATCAATGCTTTGATCGGAAGGCACCATCGGCGCCCGACGCTGTAGCATTTTGCCGTTGGCGTCGTACAATGTCCAACCCAATTCCTCTTCCATATCAGCGGGAAACTGAATGGAGAGCAGAGCGGCGGTCGGGTTGGGCGAAACACGGATGTCGTACAGAATCGGTACTGCCGCTATCGGGTGCGACAGAGCCTCTACCCGAATTGACGACTGTTGGAATCCCTCCGTCATGTAGCCGGAGGAGGTGGCAAGGGTGGAAACGGCCGGTTCGCCGAGCGTCCAATCCAACCGAATGTGTTCCGTTCGATCAGACGCGCCTTGCGAGGCGAGCACCTGTCGTTCCAGGTTGGTTTGTGCAGCAAGAAATGCCCCATAAAGCAGATATGCCGCTACGAAGAAATGCTTCATATTGACAAAGTTTAAGTGAACAAACTTGTAGTTGTGCCGCGCATTTCATCTACTATGATGATCTATAAATTTGCAGGAGCAATCGCAAACCTGCATTGCGGACATGTGACTGAAAGAATTCAAAAAGCGCCGGTAATGGGGAGGGAACCGTGTTGAAAAACAACAATTGTGTGGCGCAAACAATCTCAACAACAATTATAGATATGCAATAATAAAACAGTTATTCCGAAAACCAAAGTCCCAGCCTTTTTTTTGAAAAAATCACCCGTTTTATTGATAAACATCACCCGTTACTGCGGGCAATAGTGGCTATTTTTAATCCTGAAATAAACCACCGCGCCGCATGAAAAAGCATTTTCCCGACGAGCCGCTGCAATCGCACACCTTAGACATGCTGTGGGAAGTCCAAAACGAAAAGGGATACATTCCCAACGCGGACATTACCCGCCTCTCCGCCCGGCTCGGCATATCGGAGATAGAACTCGAAGGCGTAGCTTCCTTTTACCACTTCTTTCATCGCAAGCCCGCCGGCCAATTTTGTATCTATGTCAACAACAGCATTCTGGCCGAATTCAAGGGCTACCGGGATATTGTATCCGCATTTGAAAAGGCGACCGGCGCAGCGCTCGGCGGCACAGATGCAAGCGGCACCTTCGGCCTGTTCGAAACGCCCTGTATCGGGCTGTGCGATCAGGAGCCTTCGGCCCTCATCAACTTCTACCCCTTCACGCACCTCACGCCGGCCAAAGTGGCGCAAATCGTGGACGGCCTTCGCTCCGGGGTCGGGGTCGAGTTCCTGTCCAATGCCGTAGAGGACAACATCCGCTACACGCCCGAACCCGACAAAACCGTTCTGCTGCGCGCGTTTGAGCCCGGCAGTGCCTTAGAGCCGCTCCTCCGGCTTGCGCCCGATGAAGTGCTATCGGTGGTGAAAGAATCGGGCATATCGGGCCGGGGCGGCGCATTCTTCCCCACCGGCCTGAAATGGGAGCTATGCCGCAAAAATGAAAGCGACTGCCGCTACATCGTGTGCAATGCCGATGAAGGCGAACCGGGCACCTTCAAAGACCGCGTACTCATCAACCGCCTGCCGGGCCTGCTCATAGAGGGCATGATCGTGGCCGGATACGCCGCAGGCGCTGCGCGCGGCATCATCTACCTCCGGGCCGAGTACCGCTGGCTCTTGCCCAAACTCCATGCCGCCATCGAAATGTACGAACATATCGGCTGGCTCGGCGCCGACGCCCCCACAAAGGAACCCTTCCGTTTCGATATACGCGTGCAGATCGGCGCAGGCTCTTATGTGTGCGGCGAAGAAACGGCTCTCCTGGAATCGCTCGAAGGCAAACGCGGCGAACCGCGCACCAAAACCTTCTTTCCCGTAGAGCGGGGCTATCTTGGCCGCCCCACCGTGGTGAACAATGTAGAAACCCTCTGCTTTGCCGCTCGCGTGATGGAACTCGGCGCCGAATTTTTTCAGGCACTCGGCACGCCCGTCACGCGCGGAACCAAACTGCTGAGCGTAGCCGGCGACTGCAACCGGCCCGGTATTTTTGAAATAGAATGGGGTATGACCGTGGCCGAACTACTCGAACTTTGCGAAGCGTCCGACCCTTATTTCATTCAGGTGAGCGGGCCTTCCGGCCAATGCATCAGCGCCTGGGACAGCCACCGCCGATTCGCCGGCGAAGACCTCCTGTGCGGCGGCGCTATCATGGTGTTCGATCACACCCGCGACATCCTGCAAATCCTGCGCAACTTCACCGCCTTCTTCCAGCACGAATCCTGCGGTATGTGTACGCCCTGCCGCGCCGGCAATTTCATCTTCTCCCGCAAGCTCGACAAAATGGCGCGCGGCCTCGGCAGTTTGCAAGACATTACCGAAATGCAACAATGGGCGCAGATCATGAAGCGAACTACTCGTTGCGGGCTGGGCATGACCGCGCCCAACCCGCTGCTGTACGCCATTGACCGGTTCCCGGAGTATTTTGAAAAAAAATTGGACAGCACCCGCACCGGCCTCAACCGGAGCTTCGACTTGGAGAGCGCGCTGGAGGATTACCGCGACGCCGTACAATAATACAATCTGTGCATCATGGAAAAAAAGCTCGTAAATATTACCGTTGACGGCCGGCCCATCGCAGCCGAAGAAGGCCGCAATATCGTGGAAGTAGCCAAAGACAACGGCATTTTTATTCCCTCCTTGTGCTATTATCCACACATTGACCCGCCGCTCGGCTCCTGCCGCGTGTGTACGGTGATGGCCAATGGGAAATCGGCGGCGGCCTGCACCACATTGGTGAAAGAAGGCATGGAGGTGCTGGTGAATACCGACGAGTTGCAAGACTGGCGCAAGGCCGTGGTGGAAATGATGTACGCCGAAGGCAACCACTTCTGCCCTTCCTGCGAAAAAAGCGGCGACTGCGATTTGCAGGGCCTCGGTTATCGCCTCGGCGTTACCGTTTCCCGCTTCCCGCACTTATTTGTGGACCGCATTGTGGACTACAACCCCCAACGAATGGTCATCGAACACAATCGCTGCATCCGCTGCCGGCGCTGTGTGGAAGAAGTGCTCACCGACGAAGGCCAACGAGTGTTTTCTTTCCAAAACCGGGGCAACACCACCGAAGTGGGCGTGGATTACGAACAGGAGGCCAAACTCACTCAAGAGCAGGCCATGCAGGCCATGAACATCTGTCCGGTAGGCGCCATCCTCGTACGGGGCAAAAGCATGGCGCGCCCCCGCGGCGAGCGCAAATACGACCACGCCGACTCCAAAGCCGAAGTACCGCTGCCTAAAATCATAGCCCTCAAACCGCACCTGCGGCGCAAAAAAATAGTGGCCACTACCTCCCTCGCCGGCTGCTTCGGCTGCCACATGTCTATGCTCGATATTGACCTCGGTATATTGGACCTCATCGAATTGGTGGAGTTCAACAAATCGCCCATCAACGACATCAAAAAATTCAACAAACGCTGCGACGTAGGCATCATCGAAGGCGGCTGCTGCAACAGCGATAACGTGGAAGTGCTCAAAGCATTCCGCGAAAACTGCGATGTGCTCATCGCCGTGGGCGAATGCTCCATATGGGGCGGCCTGCCGGCCATGCGCAATTTCGTGCCCCTCAAAGAGTGTCTGGTGGAAGCCTACAGTTCTGCCACCAATAACGTGGAGGGAAAATTGGTGATACCGCACCACCCCGATCTGCCGGAAATCCTCGACCGGGTATATGCCTGCAATGAGGTAGTAACGATTGACCATTTCGTGCCGGGCTGTCCGCCCGATGCCGGCCACATCTGGAAAGTAGTGAAAAACGTGCTCTTCGGCGAAACCTTTGCGGTAACGAACGCAGAGTTTAAGTACGATTAACTGTAGCTGCGACCACGCCGAGGCGTGGTCGCAGCTAAAAAGAATACCATGAAACAAAAAATCATCATAGAACCCGTCACGCGGGTAGAAGGCCACGGCAAGGTCACCATTCACCTGGATGAAGGCGGCCGCGTAACCGACTCTTTCTTCCACATTGTGGAATTCCGGGGCTTCGAGCGCTTCATTAAGGGGCACCCTTATTGGGAGGTACCGGTGCTGGTGCAACGCCTGTGTGGGATTTGTCCGGTGAGCCACCACCTGGCTGCCGCCAAAGCCATTGACCGGCTGCACGGCCTGGAGCCGGAAGACCTCTCGCCCACCGCTACCAAACTGCGCCGCCTGCTCCACTACGGGCAGATTTTCCAGTCGCACGCCCTGCACTTTTTCTACTTAGCTTCTCCCGACCTGCTCTTCGGCGCCGATGCGCCCGTAGAGCAGCGCAACGTCATTGCCGTTATCAAAGCCAATCAGGAACTGGCGCGCAAAGGTATTCTCATGCGCAAATTCGGACAGGAGATCATCAAGGCCATTGCAGGCAAACGCATCCACGGTATTTGCGCAGTGCCCGGCGGCGCATACAAAACCTTCACACCCGAAGAGCGCGATTATTTCCTCCTCGGCAAGGCCATTCCCTCCATTGATACGATGACGGGCTGGGCGAAAGAGACGGTAGATTTTATCAAACAATACCACGAATCGCACCCCGTGGAGGTCAATGATTTTGCGAGTTTTCCCTCCGGCCACCTCGGTTTGGTGACGCCTTCCGGCGATCTGGAATTATACAACGGCCGCATGCGCGCCATTGATGCGGAAGGCGCCGTCACCCTGCCCGACATCCACGACAGCCTGTACCGGGATTACTTCGCCGAAGCCGTGGAACCCTGGACGTACCTCAAATTTCCATACCTCAAAAACATAGGCCGCGAAAAAGGCTGGAACCGCGTAGGTCCGCTGGCCCGCCTCAATGTGGCCGACCGCATCCCTACCCCATTGGCGCAACAGGAGTTTGAACTCTTCCGCGCCGCCGGCGCCTGGCCCAATCACCACAGCATGTACTACCACTGGGCGCGCCTCATCGAAATGCTGCACTGCGCCGAAGTGATGAAAGACCTCCTGCTGGACGATGAAATCCTCAGCGACGACCTCCTGCGCGAAGGCGAACGCCGTCCGCAGGGCATCGGCATCATAGAAGCGCCGCGCGGCACGCTCATTCACTACTACGAGGCCGACGAAAAAGGCAAGGTGACGAAGTGCAACCTCATCGTGTCCACTACCCACAACAACGAAGCCATGAACCGCGCCGTGCGCGCCGTCGCCATCGCCGAACTCGACCGCCAACCGGAGATCACCGACGGCATGCTCAACAAGGTGGAAGTGGCCATCCGCGCCTACGACCCCTGTCTGAGCTGCGCCACCCACGCCCTCGGCCAAATGCCCCTGCAAGTGCAAATATTCGATCACGAAGGCAAGCTGCTGCAGGAGCGGGTGCGGTAGCGCGCCGGCGAGACATCGGTGAGCGAGGTGACATCTACCGCCCACAGGCATCCGCAAGAGGCGGGAGGTGTCATCTCGCATTGTAAGGAAGATAATTCAAAACCATTTTCAGATGATTTCAGGTGACACCTTCCGCGCTTTAGGGCGCGGCAGATATCACCTGAAAAATCGGGCGCCACCGGCCCCACAAAAAATATTATTTTTGCGCCAAACCGCACCGTACCATGCCGCCACCGCTCCTTATTGACCTGCCCGGCTACGCCTTCGAGATGATCCTCGTGCACGGCGGCGCTTTCCGCATGGGCTCCCCCGAAGGAGCGGAAGGCGCCTATGATGACGAATATCCTGCCCACGATGTAACTGTCAAAGACTTCTACCTCGGCCGCTACCCCGTCACGCAGGCCCTGTGGCGAGCTGTGGCATTGGCCGTGCCGGAGTTCGGCTTAGAGCCGGATCCATCTGGTTTTAAAGGCGACGAACGCCCGGTGGAAAATGTATCCTGGAACGACATCAAAAAGAAATTTCTGCCCGCCATAGAAAAACTCACAGGCCGCTCCTTTCGGCTTCCCACCGAATCAGAATGGGAGTACGCCGCTCAGGGTGGGCCATACCATGCAGAAGGCTATCAATACGCCGGTAGCGACAAGCTACGCGAAGTGGGCTGGTACGACGACAACAGTGGCAATGAAACACATCCCGTAGGGCTACTCTACCCCAATGCACTGGGGCTGTACGACATGAGCGGCAACGTGTGGGAGTGGTGCGAGGACGACTGGCACAGCAATTACGAAGGAGCACCGGATGATGGCAGCGCCTGGATAGAGAGACCTGAGCGGGGCGGCCGCCGCGTGCGGCGCGGCGGCAGCTTCTTCTACGGGCCGCAGTTCTGCCGCGTAGCGTACCGCCTCAACGACTACCCGGCGACCCGCCATGACGGCGGCGGGTTCCGCCTGGCGTCTCCCTTCCAGTCAGGGTAGCCTGTCCGGCCTGTCGGTGATCAAAAAAACAGCAAAGTAAGGAAGCGGAGCGCTGCGACGCAGCGAGCGTGGAGGGAGGGACGACCGACAGCGAGCGTAGTGGCAGCGCGAAGCGTTTATGGTGGGGTTTGGGGCGAAGCCCCCAAATTTTTTTTAAAATGCAGTGCTCGCTACGCAAGGCGTGGTGAACCATCTGGCGGGTTTCACCCGCTTTCAAAAAATGAAAAAAAATGAAAAAATGCAAGTTCGAACATTTACCATTCCCATCCTCGGCGGCGAGGCGCTGAGCGAGGAGATCAACGTGTTTCTGCGTTCCAAAAAAGTATTGAGTGTGGACCGACACTTTGTGAGCAACGATCAGGGCGCCTTCTGGTGCTTTTGCATCAGCTACTTAGACGACCGCAACAAAGAGGAACAGGCCAAGGTGGACTACCGGGACGTGTTGGATCCGGAGTCTTTTAAGCGATTCTCCCAGATGAGAGAAATCCGGAAACAAGCGGCCCAAAAAGAGGCTGTGCCGGCCTACTCCATTCTCACCAACGAGGAAATGGCCGGGCTGGCCAAAGTGGAAAAATTGGATGCTGCTGCTATGAAAAAGGTCAAGGGAATTGCGGAGAACAAAATAGAAAAGTACGGGCATTACTTCTTACAACCGCAGGAAGATCATGAAAAGAGCCAATCACCTGATTGAGCGCATCAGCGACCCGGACAATCTCCGCTTGGCTTGCTGGAAAGCCGCCAAAGGCAAGCGCCATGCAGCGGAAATACTGCGTTACGCGGAAAATCTGGATAAAAACCTGCTCCTGTTGCGGGAACAGATTCGATCCGGCGAGGTAGATGTGGGCAATTACCGCTACTTTAAAGTTTATGAGCCGAAGGAGCGGCAAATCTGCGCAAGCGCGTTCCGGGAGCAAGTGTTGCATCATGCCGTTATGAATGTGTGCCATGAACACTTTGAACGGGTGCAGGTATTTGACAGCTATGCCAGTCGTCCCGGCAAGGGTGTGCATGCGGCATTGCGCCGGGCGCAAGACTTTACCCGCTGGAATCCCTGGTTTTTGAAATTAGATGTGAAGAAATTTTTTGACAGCGTTCACCACGACACCCTAAAGGTCCAATTGGCCCGCATGTTCAAGGATTATGCCTTGCTGGATATTTTTGGTCAAATTATTGACAGCTACCAAACTGCTCCCGGCAGGGGCTTGCCTATCGGCAATCTGAGCAGCCAGTATTTTGCCAATCACTTCCTGGCCGGGCTGGACCATTACATCAAGGAACAATTGGGCTTCAGAGCCTATGTGCGCTATATGGACGACATGGTGCTATGGCACAAAGACTGGGAGACCCTCAAGGTCGCACGCCGGTCCATAGCTGTTTATGTGGAAGAAGAATTGAGTTGCACACTGAAACCGCCCCTGCTCAACAAAACGGCGAGAGGTTTGCCTTTCCTCGGCTACCTGCTCTTTCCACACAAGACGCGGCTCACCCGGCAAAGCCAACGGCGGTTCATTCGAAAAATCAAATATGTAGAAGAACAATACTACAGCGGTGCCTGGAGCGAAGCCCGGTGCCAACGGCACGCTTTGCCATTATTGGCTTTTTTGCAACATGCCGACGCGAAAAGGTTTCAGAAAAAGATAATTTTGGAGTAAGTTTGCCATCCAAAGGTCAGGCGTCATAAGGGCGACAACCGCGTGCAGCGCGGCGGCAGCTACTTCAACGAACCGCAGAACTGCCGCGTAGCGTACCGCAACAACGACAACCCGGCGAACCGCAATGACAACAACGGGTTCCGCCTGGCGTCTCCCTTCCAGATCACCGACAGGCCGGATGGCTGTACCTGAACAGACGCCTGAGCAGTCTCCGGGCAACCGGGGCGAAGTGGCGTTTCCAAAAACGCATACAGCGGCGGTATGAGTAGCGCAAGGCGAAAGTTCCGCCGCTTGTTGAGATGCCGTCCTGTGAAATAAGGAAAAGAAAACCGCATTCGGATGGAAAACACAAACACCCTCGTCGCTCAAATCGAAACCCTCGTCGGGCGCCCGCTGAACCGCACGCCGCAACGCGGCGATGATCCCTTATCCTCGGTGATGCCCTACAAAGAAAATTGCCCCAAGTACGCTGTGGATGAGGACGGCCGTCTCATAGGATTGAACCTTGCTGATACCGGTATAGACGACGATGTGTGGCAAAAAATACTCGCCCTGCCAGGAATGGCCGAGCACCTGCAGGCACTCAACCTCAGCGACAATAAATTGAGCACCTTCCGCTTCCCCAATGGCGGCTTGCGCCGACTCCACATGCTCAATCTGGCGGATAATCAACTCAAGGAGTTTGCCCTGCCTGACGGAATGTCTGCGCTGACAGACGTCAATCTCGAAGGCAATCCTATGGAAAATCCCGGCCCGGAAATTATCCGTCAGGGCAAAGCCGCAGTGCTCCGCTTCCTGCGGGAACTCAGCCGGCAGGGCGTCATAGAAGTGTTCGAGGTCAAGATGCTCATTGTAGGGGAGGGCGAAACCGGGAAGACCACCCTTTGGAAACTGCTTCAGGCCCCCGATCATCCGGTACCTGATGAACTGCAATCCACTGTTGGTATCCAGATCAAGGAGGGATGGGGTTTTGAGCATCCCGCACGGCCGGGAGAGAAGTTTTTGGTCAACCTTTGGGATTTTGGGGGGCAGGATATACAATACATGACACACCAGTTCTTCCTCACCCGACGCTCATTTTATGTACTGTTGGCCGACGGGCGGCGCCAGGTGGCAAATTTTTCTTATTGGTTCAAAGTCATCAGTCTCTTGGGCTGTGAAGAAGAAATAGCTGAGGGAGAAGATGAAGCATTCGAACGATTACCAGTATTAGTTGTACTCAATGAAAAGGGCGCCCCGATAACGCGCTTGCCGTACGACCCGGAAACAGTTGCCGAGGATTATCCCAAATTAAAGATCATCCGCAGGGAAGTTGACTTTAAAATAAAAACCGACGGCCGTTTCAATGCTTTGCGAGACACTATCCAGGATGTGCTCAGCAGCCAAATGAAGCATTTGCCGCTCAAATTCCCGGCCAATTGGAATGAAGTCCGCCTGGAGCTGTACCGCTTGCGCGAAACGGAAAACCATATTGACTCCGCCCGGTTTGAGCGCATTTGCACAGATTGCGGCGTGATGGAAAAGCAAAGCCGCCAAGACCTGAGCCGGTGGCTGCACAACCTGGGCGTAATCCTGCATTTCCAGGATGACCCTGCGCTGGCCGATTTTATTGTCCTCAATCCGCAGTGGGCTTCCAATGCGGTCTATGAGATCATGCGGCATAAAGAAGTGCTGGACAATGCCGGGCGCTTTCAGCGCAGCTTGTTGCGCAAGGTATGGTCAGACAGCGGGTATTCGGATGCGGAACAGGGCAAGCTGCTCAACCTCATGCTCAAAGATAACTTCGAGGTTTGTTTTCAAACCTTCGAACACGGTCGGGAAATATACATAGCCCCTCAATTGCTGCCCGACAACCGCCCGGAAGCGTACCAGTGGCTACAAGAAAAAACCACCCTGCGCTACACCTATCAGTATCCATTTATGCCCATCGGGATCATCGGACGGCTCATCGTGCGACTACATGATGACATTGAGGAGCTGCAAGGGCGCAAGATGATTTGGGTGAAAGGCGCTATTCTGGCAAAAGATGGGTGCCGGGCGCAGATTTCGGAAACCGATGATCCGCAAGACGGCCGGAAGCTCATCCGCATAGAGGTACAAGGCGACGGAGTGGAGGAGCGGAAAAATACCCTGCGTGACATCCGCCAGGAACTCGACAGGATTCATTCCCGCTCGTTTCCCACCCTAAAGGTTTTCCAGAAAATTCCCTGCATTTGCTCCCAGTGCAGCGCCGCTGCCATACCCCGTGAGTTTGATGTGGCCGATTTGAGAAATCGCAGCAAGTCCACCATAGAGTGCCCCAAGAGCAGCGTGGATATTAAGGTTCGGCAATTGCTGGAGGGCTTCTTCCCCGAAGAAGGTCGCTTGGCGATAGAGAAAAAAGGGGGTGGCCGGTCAAAAAAAATTTTCTTCTCCTATTCCAAACACGACAGGCAATGGCTGGATCAATTGCTCAAGCATCTGGCGTCCCTGCGCTACAACGAGAGAATTCAGCCCTGGAATGACGCCGACATCCTGCCCGGTGACGACTGGAACGACGCCATCACCCGGGAGCTGGCCGAAGCTGATATCATCATCCTGTTGGTCAGTTCTGATTTCCTGGCCACGCCGTACATCCAAAGCGTAGAGATCAAAAGCGCCATGGAGCGGCACGAACAGAGCGAAGCAAGGGTCATTCCTATCATATTGAAGCCCTGCGACTGGCAAGATATGCCCTTCGGCAAATTGAACGGACTACCTTTCAAAGGACAACCTGTTTCCAAATGGGCAGATAGGGATGATGCATGGCTGGCAGTAGTTCAGGGCATCAAAAAAATTGTGGAAGATTTTACGACATAAGCTGTGTAGATGCCAATAACCGCACTGCCGTCACACCTCGTGCGGCCTATCCTGCGGGTTCTACCGCACGCCGGCAGGTACATGAAACGCGGTATCGCAACCAAGGTTGGGCAGACAAAACGACCATCATGAAAGGTACATCGGATAAGACGAACTTACGGCCGCTCCTCCTCCTCGCCATCGGCAACGACGCCCGGCAAGACGACGGCCTCGGCTGGGCCTACGCACGCGCGCTTGAAGCGCAGGGCAGGTTTGACGGCGCCGTAGAGTACCGCTATCAACTTCAGATCGAAGATGCCGACCTCATTGCCGCTTACGATACCGTTGTTTTTGCGGATGCCTCCAAAACGGCGCTGTCGGAGGGGTATGCGTTTACCCGCTTAACGCCGGCATTGGAATTTGCTTTTAGTACGCACGCCCTGTCGCCCGCTGCCGTACTTGCGCTATGCGAAACGGTGTATGGGCGCTGCCCGGAGGCCTGGCTACTGACCATCGGCGGGGAAGCGTGGGAACTGGCATTTGGACTGAGCGAGGCCGGGGAACGCAACCTGGCGGCGGCGCTGGCAGCGCAACCATTCTAAGGTTTTACAGCCTTGTTACATCCTTTTACAAGTCATATCAATGCCCGTTCCGCATGGCTCTTACTTTTGTCGCTGTGCTGAGTTTTTGTTACTTTTGCAAATATGCAGGGAAGTATTATAAAAAGAATGATCCGGTTTGCGCTGTTGTTTCTGATGGGCTTGTTGCTCATGCAGTTTGTCTGGCGCGTATCTGCAACGGATGGAGCGGAAACCGACCTGGCGCCTGAAAAGGTAAACCTGGCACTGCGCCGTACGGCGCATTATTTGCTGGCAGCGTCGGGGGACAGCACCTCGCGGATTCCACCGGTGCAGCAAATCGGGCGCAACGGCTGGCTTATTCGCCTTGATCCCTCCTTCAACTACGACACGCTGCCTTCGCTTTTGCAGGCATCGTTTGATCTGCACGGCATTCGCGAAAATTACGATGTGGCTATCCTGCGCTGCTCCGACGGCGAACTTCAATTAGGCTATTCCTATCTTGATTTTGCACATAACAAAGAGGCGCCCTGCGGCGGGCGAGACCTGGCCGTAGATTGCTACAATCTGCAAGTGACGTTTCCCGAGCGGGTGAATAAAAAGGGAGGAATAGCAGCGCCCGGTTGGACTTTTGCTTTCGCAGGGTTGTTGGCGGTTGCTTTTTTTGTTATGAAACGGAGAGACCGGCCCACGCCGGATGCTGCGCCAATCCCGGCAGCAACAACAGCGGAGACGGATTGGCTGCACTTCGGCCATTCGCGGCTCCATGTAGCCAACCATCGCCTGATGTGCGGCGACGACACGACCGTACAGTTGACCTATCGGGAGGCAAAACTCCTGCAATTGTTTGCTAACCATCCCAACCAACTGCTGCAACGCAATTTCATCATCGAAAACGTATGGGCCGACGAAGGCATTCTCGTCGGGCGCAGTGTGGATATGTTTGTATCGCGGCTGCGGAAAAAGCTACAAGCCGATCCTTCGCTGGGCATCGTGGCGGTGCATGGGCTGGGGTACCGGTTGGAAGTGGGTTAAACGGAAGCCAAAAACGCGTCTATCTCCCGGTTGTATGCCTCCGGCTCCTCCACACAAGCGGTGTGGCCGGCGCCTTCGATGTGTCGGAGTATCGAGCCGGGAATGCGGCCATGAATGAACGCGGCCTTTTCCGGCGTGGTGGCTTTGTCCTGTGTGCCGACGAGGATGAGCGTGGGGCACTGAATGCGCTGGATTTCCTCCTCCACTCCCTTGCGTTGGAGAACGCCCGTCACTGCCCGAACGATGGTTTTGGGATTGCGCTCCAGATTGGCCCGCCAGATTGCCCGCTCCTCCCGGCGTGCAGGGTCTTGCAGGAATTTTTCACCAAACATGATCTTCATCACCGGCCCGGTGACGGCGGACACGCCGAAGAGTTTGACCAAGGTGTTGAGAATGCCGTATTTGAAGGTGTTCGGCTCCGGCTGGGCAGAAGTTTCCATCAAAATAAGCGAGCGCAGCAGGTCGGGCCGACGGGCCGCTATGCGCATGCCGATGAAACCGCCCATGGAAAGCCCCCCGAAATGTACGCTTCCCTGCCCCAATTGTTCGATGAGAGCCACGGCGTCTTCATACTGGCTGTCCATGTCGTAGCCTCCGACAGTTACCTCTGAGCGGCCTTGTCCGCGATGATCGTAGGTCACTATCCGGTAGCGGTCTTTGAGGTGTTCCAACTGTTTGTGAAACATATCGCCGCTCCACAGCAGGCCGTGCGCCAACACGATGGTTTCTGCGCCGGCGCCGTGGATTTCATAATAGAAATTGCAGTTGTTGATTTGGATGAAGGGCATGAAAGGCCGATTTGGTGATAAAAAAAAGTCCCGGATTTCGGCACAAAGGTCGAAAGTCCGGGACTTTTAAAGTATGGTTTGGATAATTACTTGTCCTTCACTTCTTCGTATTCCACATCGGTTACGTCTTCGGCCTGGCCGGCGCCGTTTTGCTCGGCCCCGTTGTCGCCAGGCGCAGCGCCTTGCTGCTCCTGCGATGCCTGGTACATTTCCTGGCTGGCAGCCTGCCACGCGGCGTTGAGCGCCTCGGTAGCCTTGTCAATACCGTCAAGGTCTTCGGCTTTGTGCGCCTCTTTGAGGTTGGCAACAGCCGCTTCGATGGCCTCTTTTTTGTGCGCGGGCACTTTGTCGCCGAATTCTTTGAGCTGCTTCTCTGTTTGGAAAATCAGCGAATCCGCCATGTTGATCTTCTCAACGCGCTCGCGGGTGATGCGGTCGGTATCGGCATTGGCGGCAGCCTCGGCCTTCATGCGCTCCACTTCATCTTTGGAGAGGCCGGTGGAGGCTTCGATGCGAATGTTCTGTTCTTTACCGGTACCTTTGTCTTTGGCGGTCACGCTGAGAATGCCGTTGGCGTCAATATCGAAAGAGACTTCGACTTGCGGCAAGCCGCGCGGCGCCGGCGGAATACCGTCAAGGATGAAGCGACCTACGGTGCGGTTGTCGCGGGCCATGGGTCGTTCCCCTTGCAGGATATGGATTTCCACCGAGGGCTGATTATCGGCAGCGGTAGAATACGTTTTCGACTTTTTAGCCGGGATGGTGGTATTGGACTCAATGACGACATCATAAACGCCGCCGAGGGTTTCGATACCGAGGGACAGCGGCGTCACGTCGAGCAGGAGTACATCTTTTACTTCACCGGTGAGTACGCCGCCCTGAATGGCAGCGCCTATGGCTACCACTTCATCGGGGTTCACACCTTTGTTGGGCTTTTTGCCGAAGAAATCTTCTACAGCCTGTTGTATGCGCGGTATGCGGGTAGAGCCGCCCACGAGGATGATTTCATCCACATCATTTTTGGAGATGCCGGCATCCTTGAGCGCCAGCTCGCAGGGCTTGAGAGTGCGCTCCACCAAGTGGTCAATGAGTTGTTCGAACTTAGCGCGCGTCAACTTCATCACCAGGTGCTTGGGCACGCCGTCCACTGCCGTAATGTAGGGCAGATTCAGTTCCGTTTCCGAAGAGGACGACAATTCGATTTTGGCTTTTTCTGCGGCATCTTTAAGGCGTTGGAGGGCCATGGGGTCTTTGCGCAGGTCAATATTTTCCTGAGATTTGAACTCATCGGCCAGCCAGTCAATGATAATGTGGTCGAAGTCGTCGCCTCCGAGGTGCGTATCGCCGTTGGTGGATTTCACCTCGAATACGCCTTCGCCCAAATCGAGGATAGAAATATCGAAGGTGCCGCCGCCGAGGTCATACACGGCGATGGTCATGTCTTTGTGGCGTTTGTCTAAGCCGTAAGCGAGCGCTGCGGCGGTAGGCTCGTTGATGATGCGCTTGATGGTAAGGCCGGC
Organism: Saprospiraceae bacterium; assembly: GCA_019638385.1. Taxonomy (GTDB): domain Bacteria; phylum Bacteroidota; class Bacteroidia; order Chitinophagales; family Saprospiraceae; genus UBA2329. The sequence continues at coordinate 184,879 of JAHBTW010000006.1, forward strand.
AATTTCACCTGCCTCTTTGGTGGCCTGCCGCTGCGAGTCGTTGAAGTAAGCAGGTACGGTGACAACGGCTTCCGTCACAGGTTGTCCGAGGTAATCTTCGGCTACTTTTTTCATTTTCTGGAGCACCATGGCCGAAACCTCCTGGGGTGTGAAGTGCCGTCCGTCAATGTCCACGCGCACGGTATCGTTGTCGCCTTTGGCCACTTTATACGGCACATGGCTCACTTCTCCCGAACGTTCAGAGTAGCGGGTACCCATGAAACGCTTGATAGAATATACGGTGCGCTTGGGGTTGGTGATGGCTTGGCGTTTGGCCGGGTCACCTACCTTGCGCTCTCCATTGTCCATGAAAGCGACTACTGAGGGTGTCGTTCTTTTGCCTTCGTCGTTGGGAATTACCACCGGCTCATTACCTTCCATTACGGCTACGCAAGAGTTGGTGGTACCTAAGTCAATCCCGATAATTTTACCCATAATATTATAACTTTTGAGTTTGGATGATCAAAAATGTGAACGTGTCACTGCCTTTTTAGCAAGCCTTGTGCCAAAGCCGAAAACAGTTTTTCGGGCTGTCAAAGCGGCCAATACCCAACCTGACCTGCTGATTTCATGGCAGGATATAAGGTTTTTCTGCCAAAACGGCAGTTATTTGGGTGCGACTTTTGGAGTACCGGTTAGGATGGGGGCGATGGAGCGGGCAGGGCATATTTTAAAAATATTCATATTAAACTTTTTTGGCATGTTTTTTGTTAAAATCGCCTTGTCGCCTTTCAGCAGTTTGTTTGTGAAGGAAAAACGGGGTAAATTAGCCGCATGGTTTGTTTCATAAAAGAACAGCCGGCGCGAAAATAAAAACGCAATGCTAAAGCAGAGTTTAAATCAGAAAATGCTCCAAAAACTGGCGCCGCAGCAAATTCAGCTCATGAAGTTGTTGCAGGTGCCTACTGCTGTACTGGAGCAGCGCATCAAGGAAGAAATGGAGGAAAACCCTGCTTTAGAAGAAGGCGACTATCAGGAAGACCTCAGCGAGGCCGACGGGCCGTCGGAGCAGGAAGATTTGTACGATTCGGAAAACAACAAGAGCGATTCTGCCGACGAAGAAACAGGCGACCTACCCGATTACCAAAATGAAAAAGACAACCCTTTAGAGTTCAGCGATTATCTCAATGAGTACATTGCCGATGATGAGGCGTCGTATAAAACCCGCGGCGACTCCTATAACAATGATGAGGAAGACCGCCGGCTGCCCGTTGCCATAGAGAACACGTTTCACGACTACTTAGAGCAACAGGTAGGGATGATGGAATTGGATAATCCCCGGCAGGAAGCCATTGCCCGGCAAATTATCGGCAGCATTGACGACGACGGATACCTGCGCCGCGAACCCTCCGCTATTTTAGATGACCTCTTGTTTTCACAAAACATCAGCACAGACGAAGCCGAAATTGAAACCATTCTCAAAAAAATACAACGCTTCGACCCGCCCGGCATCGGCGCCCGCTCCCTGCAAGAATGCCTGTTGCTTCAGTTGGAAGGCCGCATGGATCGGGAAGGCGCCTCCCTCGTAGAAAAATTTGCCATTCAACTCGCCATCAGGATACTCCGGGATCACTTCGACGAGTTCACAAAAAAACACTACGACAAACTTCAACGCCTGCTCGACATTGACGAAGAAGACCTCAAGGAGGCCATTGATGAAATTCTCAAACTCAATCCCAAGCCCGCCGGCGCTTTTGTGAGCGATGCTAGCGCCTCCCAACAATACATCATCCCCGACTTTTTATTGTCGAACAATGACGGCGAACTCGAACTCACTCTCAACGCCCGCAACGCCCCCGACCTGCGCATCAGCGACCACTACAAAGACATGCTGCGCGCTTACAAACGCACGGCCCAGGGCCGCCGCCCCAATGTCCGCGAACGAGAAGCCATCCTGTTCATTAAACAAAAAATAGACTCTGCCAAGTGGTTCATTGACGCCATACAACAGCGCCAGGATACCATGTACCGCACCATGTACGCCATCCTGCAATACCAGTACGATTACTTCCTCGGCGGCGACGATCGCAGGCTGCGCCCCATGATTCTCAAGGACATTGCCGAAGTGACCGGCTTAGACATCTCCACCGTGTCGAGGGTGGTAAACAGCAAATTCGTGCAAACAGAATTCGGCACCCGCCGCCTCAAAGACTTTTTTTCCGAATCGCTGCAAAACAGCGAAGGAGAGGAAGTATCTACCCTGGAAGTAAAAAAAATACTCTCCGACCTCATCTCCGCAGAAAGCAAACGCAAGCCGCTTTCCGATGAAAAACTCACTGAACTGCTCACTGAAAAAGGCTACAACATCGCGCGCCGTACGGTGGCTAAGTACCGCGAGCAACTCAACATTCCGGTGGCTAGGTTGCGCAAGGAATTGTAAACAGCAGCGCCGACTTGACTAAACTGAAATCTCGAAATCAAAAACCATTTACCAATGAAATACACAACGTGCTTATTTATCCTCTGCACTTTCTATGCAACGGGCGCACTCGCCCAATCGCCCCTCGGCGTCTGGAAAACCATAGACGACAAAAACGGCGAGGCCAAATCGCACATCGAAATTTATGAAAAAGGCGGCAAGCTACACGGCAAGGTGTTGCGGCTGCTGATTAAACCGTCCGATACCCGCTGCGAAAAATGCAAGGGCAACAAAAAAGACCAACTCATTGTGGGTATGGATGTGATAGAGGACCTGGCGGCCCAGGACGGCATGTGGAAAGGCGGAAAAATTCTCGATCCGGAGAGTGGCAACGAGTACACTTGCAGCATCTGGTTTGAAAAAGGCAACAAGGATGAGTTGCGCCTGCGCGGCAAACACTGGACGGGGCTGTACCGCACACAAACCTGGTACAGGGTGAAGTGATTGCTCCAAACTTTAACAGTGCAGGAACAATAAGCGGCGCAGCGCTAAGGTTTTATAGGCATTATGATTACGAAATTTCATCAGCCACTAAAATCTGCTCGTATGCATCAAACCTGTACACGCAACGATCTGCTCCGTTTCATTTATCGGGAGACAACGGTCTCTGAAAATTTGGCGATTCGCGAGGCGCTTTCCGAGGACCTGCTCCTTCGGGAAGCTTATCAAGACCTCTACGGCGGCTATTCGCAATTGCCAAAAGCTACCTTCAGCCCTGCTCCGGCAGTGGTGCGCAACATTTTGCATTACAGTGCAACTACCGCTTTTGAGAGGCAGTTCTAACCGAAGAAACTACGCAGTATAATGAAGCCTCCGGCGCCATACAAGGTGTGTCGGAGGCTTTGTTTTTTTATGTTTTGAGGCAACGGCCTTCAGAGTAAATCCATTATTAAGGCAGGGCGGGGCGCCGCATGTGCGTTGACCTCCTCTACTGCATCCAATGCCTGCCCGATATCCCAAATCAGATCCTCCACATTTTCTATACCGATGGATAAGCGTACGAGATTGGGCGTGATGCCCATAGACGCCCGTTCCTGAGGCGGTATGCCGGCGTGCGTCATGGTTGCGGGGTGTTGGGCCAGCGATTCCGTGCTGCCGAGGCTCACGGCCAATTTCGGGATGTGTAAATGATTGAGGAATACAAATGCCTCTTTTTCTCCGCCCTTTACTTCAAATGCCACCATGGCGCCGGGCGAGAGACATTGCCGTTTATAAATCTCATATCTGCGGCCATCGCTTTCGTCAAGCAGGCCGAGATAGTGGACTCTTTCTACCTTGGGATGCTGTGCCAAATAACGGGCTATCACCCATGCATTTTCGGTTTGTTGTTCCATGCGGAGTTTTAGGGTCTCCAGGCTGCGTAGCAGAAGCCACGCCGTCCAGGGGCCTGCCATGGTGCCCAAAAAGGTCCGCAGGGTTTTCACCCGATGAATGAGCGCGGCAGAACCGAGACATGCACCCGCAATCACGTCGCTGTGCCCGCCGATGTATTTGGTAGCGGAGTACAGTACCAGATCGGCGCCAAACTGGAGCGGGTGTTGAAAAACCGGGCCGAGATAGGTATTGTCCACCGCCACTATGATGCGTTTTTCAGGCGTAGAGAACAGGTCGGCTATGCGGCGCATGGCGGTCAAGTCGGTGAGGCAATTGGTAGGGTTGCCCGGAGTTTCCAAAAAGATCATGGCGAGCCGGTCTTTTTTGCCGGAGCGTTCTATCAGAGCGACGAGGTCGTTTTCCTCCATTTCCGCGTTGAAGCCCAATGCCTCTATTCCAAATTGGGTGAGTATGCCCGAAATCAGGTGCATGGTACCGCCGTAAAGCGGATTGCTGTGCAGCAGTACATCGCCCGGTCGCAAAAACTCGAACAGCGTAGTGGAAATGGCCGACATGCCGCTGTCGAAAGAAGCGCAAGCCTCGGCGCCGTCCCACAGCGTCAGGCGTTCTTCCAATACCTCCAGGTCAGGGTTGTTGAGGCGGCTGTAAATCAGCCCCATTTCCTCTCCCGGGTTGGGATCGCGCAGACCGTAGGCCAGCTCAAAATGCGCCTTGCCCTCCTCCGCCGTGCGGAATACAAAGGTGGACGTTTGAAATATCGGACACTTGATGGCGCCTTCCGATAAAGGCATATATACGCAACAGGGACTTCTTTTCAGACTTCAAGGCATCATTGACATGGACAACGCTAACAACTCCCCCACAAAAAGCCAATCTGTAGAAGGAAAAAAGGTGCGGAAAAATCCGGGTAAGCGTCATGGCGTCTCGTTTTGTTTCGGCCGGACGTGTGCGGCAAGGATGCGGCGGTTTTCCTGTTTGACCAATTCGCTTTTGCGATGGCTCCAAATTTTATCCCGGGCCTCGCGCGCACCGTCGGCTATATTGACGATGGGATGCGGATAATCGAGGCCGGGCTGAAACTGGTAGAGTTGCTGTTCCAGAGCGCTCAGTTTCCAGGGTTCGTGCAACAGGGCATCGGGAATGCGGTGCAGTTCGGGCGCCCATTTGCGGGTAAACGCGCCGGAAGGATCATGTTGAAGGGCGTTTTTCACCGGGTTGTAGATGCGCACCGTGTTGACGCCGGTGGTACCTGCCTGCATCTGAAACTGCGGGTAGTGTATGCCCGGCTCGTAGTCTAAAAACAACTGCGCGAGATGATACACGCCGGCCCGCCAATCCTGAAACAAATGGTGCGTGAGGAAGGATACGAGCATGGCCCTCATACGAAAGTTGATCCATCCGGTAGCGTGGAGGCAGCGCATACAGGCATCTACGAGCGGGATGCCGGTGCGGCCTGTTTTCCAGGCTTCAAGCGCGGCCTCGTCGCTTCGGTACGGGAGGAGTTCGTAGCCCCGGTTGATGCAGGTGTGTTCGTAACTGCATTCCATTTCAAACTTCTGAATAAAATGGCAGTGCCAGCGCAGGCGGGTGAGGAAGTTTTGGTACGGCCCCTTGTGCGGCATGGCCTTCATGGCATCGAGGGTGGTTCGGTATGCCTGTCGCACGCTGATGTTGCCCCAGGCGAGGTAGGGCGAGAGGCGGCTGCAGGATGTGCGGCTTTCGAGCGGTTTGGATATATGTTTGGAATAATGGATGCCCCGGCCGCTGAGGAAGGAGTGCAGGTAGCGCCAGGCATAAGATTCGCCTGCCGGCTGAAACGCATCGGGATAGACGCTCCAAGAGGCTTCCAGCGCTTCGGGCAGCAAGAAAGGGTGACTCCAGTCGGGGGCGGATGCCGTGCCGAAAGTGTTGTGTACGATTGGCTGATGCATGGCGGCGTACCATGCCTTGTCCCATCCTGCGCGGTTGCGGGCGCCGCGCAAGATGCCGTCGCGTTGGCATTCCTGCCAAAGGACGCCCTCCTGATCGAACAGTTTTTTCACGGCCTTATCGCGGTTCCAGGTGGCTTGTGTGCCGCTTTCGCGATAGCCGTACACCGTCCTGACCTCAAAGTCTTGCAGCAGCCGGCGCATCACCGCTTCCGCATCGCCGTAGCATGTTGTCACTTTCCGGCCGACGGGCGCGAACCGGCGGTTCATGTCGGCAATAGAATGATATTGGAATTGCAAATGCCGCAACGCGGTATCGGGGGCTTGCAGCAGGGCCGGTTCAAACAAAAACAGCATCAGATAAGGCAGCCCGGCCGTTTCCGCCAGGTGCAGCGGCAGGTGATCCTGTGTGCGCAGGTCGCGCTTAAGCCAAACGAGATTGATTTGCTGTTTTGCCATACGTCCAGACCCGGATTGAAACCGGGCACAGGTGAAATAGATTTTTGGGGAGATGGTTCAGGGCTATGCTCCGGTTGCACACACACACCCGCGAGCAATCACGAAAAAGCAGAAAAAAGAGTATTTTTCCACCTTCAAATCGTGTAAGATGCGCAAGAGTAAACTCAGTAGATCACAACGTTCAGAGATCCTGGCCAAATGGGATGCCGGAGCCAATGCAAATGAATTATCAGAAGTGAGGACGTCACTTCGAAGTGACATCCTCACTTGATCCGTTAAGAATTTAAAAAGTAAAAAAATGAATTTATTTGAAAACATCATTGACAAAACAAAGAATTGGCTACCGAAAGACGGAACAGTGAATTATTACGGGAAATTATTACCCGCCACAGAAGCCGATTATTATCTCGACAAATTGATTGCTACGATTGAATGGCGAAATGACGAAGCCATTATTTTTGGAAAGAAAATAATTACCAAAAGGAAAGTAGCCTGGTATGGCGAAAAAGCGTTTGAATACACCTACTCCAACATCACGAAACATGCACTGCCCTGGACCAAAGAATTGTTGGAGCTAAAAAACAGCATAGAACAGGAAACAGGCGAAACCTTTAATTCTTGTTTGCTCAATCTGTATCATACCGGAGAAGAAGGAATGGCGTGGCACAGTGACGGAGAACCTGATTTGAAGAAAGACGGAGCAATCGCCTCATTGAGTTTTGGGGCAGAACGAAATTTTGCTTTTAAACACAAACAGAGCGCTGAAAAAGTAGCGCTTATTTTAGAACACGGTAGCCTTTTAGTTATGAAAGGCGTCACACAGACGTATTGGTTGCATCGCCTTCCGCCTACCAAACGCATTACAAAACCGAGGGTAAACCTGACGTTCAGGACGATCATAGATTAACCCGAAAGTTTTGATGACAATCAACCAAGTTGCGCCTTTTTCCTACTTTTGAAAAAATCTTTTCAAAACATCAAAACAAAGCAGCATGAAAGCAACAACACAGGTGGCCAATCGCTTTCGGGAGGTACTGTTGAACGGTGAATGGGTAGTGAACACGAACTTTAAGGCCCAATTATCGGACCTGACCTGGGAACAGGCTACCCATAAGATAGGGAATTTAAACACCATCGCACTGCTTACTTTCCACATACATTACTACATAGGCGGCGTATTGAATGTGTTGGAAGGCGGCACGCTCGACATCAAAGACAAATACAGCTTTGATCTTGAGCCGATTCAATCGCAGGAAGACTGGGATGCGCTGCGGAATCGATTGTTCCGCGATTCCGAACGGTATGCCGATTTGGTGGAACAAATGCCGGAGGAGCGGTTACACGAAGTTTTTGTGGATGAAAAATACGGCAATTATCAGCGGAATCTCGATGCCATGATTGAGCATAGCTACTACCATCTGGGGCAAATTGTGATGCTGAAAAAATTACTGCCGGCCGGGGTATGAAAAGCGCCGCCATAACTCGCAGCTCGCAGCTACCTAAATAGTTCCAACCAAAACTGACATCATGCATATCTCCGACCAGGGCATTTATTACGGCGACTACCTGCAATTGGATAAAATCCTCTCCGCACAAGATCTGGAAAGCGAAAAAGCGGGCCGCCCGGCCCACGACGAAATGCTTTTCATCGTCACGCATCAGGCATACGAGCTGTGGTTCCGGCAAATCATACACGAGATTGAGTCCATCCTCAGCCTCTTTGAGCAGCCGGTCATTCCCGACAACTCGCCCGATTTTTATACCATCTTCCACCGCCTCAGCCGGGTGAAAACCATCCTGCAACTGTTGGTGAAACAGATAGACGTGATGGAAACCATGACACCGCTCGATTTCCTCGATTTTCGCAACCTCCTGCGCCCGGCATCCGGCTTCCAGAGTGTGCAGTTTAAAATTGTGGAAGCAGCCCTCGGCCTCAAGCAGCCCGACCGCCACGGCGAACTGTACTACATCTCGCAACTCCGCCCCCAGGACGCTGCCGTGATACAACGCATCGAAGGCCGCCGCTCTTTGCTGGAACTCACCAACGAATGGCTCGAACGGATGCCCTTCTTCCGGGAGGAGGCTTTCTGGGGGCAATATGCGCCGATTTTTCCGCCCGCCGACGGGGCGCCGCATCCGTTTTGGTCGGATTATTATCAGCTCTACGAGCAGAGCCTTCAGGCCAATGAACGCGGCAATCTCAGGCAGTTTGAGCGCTTTTTTCTCGCCGACGACGACAAGCAGGGAAAGCTCAGTTTCGAGGCGCGCCGCAATGCGCTTTTCATCATGCTGTACCGCGATTTTCCGCTGCTCCACCTCCCTTTTCAGTACCTCAGCCTGCTGTTAGACATGGACGAGCTGATGTCCACCTGGCGATTCCGACACATCAATATGGTCAACCGCATCATCGGGCTGCGCACAGGCACCGGCGGCAGTACCGGCAAAGATTACCTGAAAGCCGCCCTCGACCGGCACTATATTTTCAATGAAATAGCAGGCTTGACCACCTTCCTCATCGAGCGCAGCAACCTGCCCGTTCTGCCGGTAGATGTGCAGCGGCGGCTCGGCTTTGCGGCGGGATGAGATGGGAATTACTTCAACCCCAAGCCCTCCCGGAGCGGGCTGTCGGCGGCGGCGTTGTGTTGCCAATAATCATCCAGCAAAAGATGGGTGCGGCGCGCAACGGTGCGGCGATTCACCTGATCGAAACCCGGATATTCGTCGGTCCACCCGGCGATGAGATGCGGCGGCGCCTGCTCAAAAACGATTTCTAAGGTGCGATCGAGCGCAGGAAAGTACAAGCGGTAAGCCTGAAGTTGTTGGCCGGAAAAATCTTCGCCGGCGTAGGCCGTCAGGGAAGCGGCGACCTCCAACGGCTTGAATGCTTTGTGCAATAACCGCGCAATGGTCGCACCCGGCAATACCTGCATTTTTCCGGTAGGCAAATTTTGCGGGTGCATGCGGATGCGATTGAACAACTCATCTTCGAGAACGACCGCCGGCACGGTTTCCTCGCTATCTGCTTCGCCTTCAAAATAGGAGCGCACCTGAACGCGGTAGCCCTGCTCGCCGAGGTTGATTTGCATAAAGGTTTGCCCGCACCAGTCCTGACTGCTGTGCGTCACCTTGAGCGTATGCGGATGCGCCTTTACATCCACCGGCGAAAAAACGGATGTCATAATGGAATAATCATATACGCCCGTCGTGAACCGGGAAATGAGATTGGTTTTGAGCACCGGTATGGAGTTGGGGTTTTGATAACGGTCGTTTTTCACCTGCTTGTCGGTGAGAAAATCTTCCGTGACCATGATCAAAACGACCTCGCCGGGATGCACGTCGCGGTAGCGGTGTTGTTGCAAAGCGAAGCGGCTGATCTCCGCTTTGCCCTGATACCAGTACGGTCCGAGCTTAGGAGCGTTTTCAGTATTGGTCCACACGGCGGGAAGCGCAGCGGGCGCATCCGGTTGGGAAGCAGCAGGCGCCGGAGCGGGGCCGCATTGGAAAAGCGCCACGGCGAGCGCAGTCAGGAACAGGAAACGAAACATAATCGAGTTTTCCTTACCAAACAAACGAGCCGGGAAATAGATGTTGGAATCTAATGCGCCTCTAACCAGTTTTGCCCCGTACCCATGCCCACGAGTACCGGCACCTTCAGTTCCGGAATGGCGGTGCTCATGCGCTGCTCAATGATGGGTTTCACAATATCCAACTCGGTTTTCGGCACGTCAAACACGAGTTCGTCATGTACCTGCATGATCATTTTGGTTTGGAGATTATGGGCGCGCAGGTCGCGGTGAATGTTGACCATTGCAATTTTGATCATATCGGCGGCGGTGCCCTGAATGGGTGTGTTCACGGCCATGCGTTCGGCAAAGCTGCGCTCTAAGGAGCTTTTGGAATGAATGTCGCGCAGGTAGCGGCGGCGGCCCATGAGGGTGGTCACATAACCTTGATCGCGGGCTTGCTGCACGGTGTTTTCCATGTAGGATTTCAAACCCTGATACTGTTTGAAATATTGGGCAATCAGTTCGCCGGCCTCGGCGCGTTTGATGTCCAACTGCCGGCTCAGGTTGGTGGCGCCCGCGCCGTAGATGATACTGAAATTGACCGTTTTGGCGCGGTAGCGCTGCTCGGTGGTGACTTCGTCAAAGGGGACGCCGAACACCCGTGCTGCCGTGGCGCGGTGAATGTCCTGCCCGGCGAGGAAAGCTTCGAGCATGGCTTCGTCGCCGCTGATTTCGGCAATGATGCGCAGTTCGATTTGCGAGTAGTCGGCGGCCAGCAGGATGTGCTGATCGTCGCGGGGCACAAATGCCTTGCGCACTTCGGCGCCTTCGGGCGTGCGCACGGGTATGTTTTGCAGGTTGGGGTTGTTGGAACTGAGCCGGCCCGTGGCGGCCAGGGCTTGGTTGAAAGAACTGTGTACCCGCCCCGTGCGCGGGTTGATCATGCGCGGCAGGGCGTCCACATAGGTGGATTTGAGCTTACTAAGCCCCCGGTATTTGAGAATGTCGGCGGCGACGGGATGGTTTTTCGACAGGTCGGTGAGGATTTCTTCATCTGTGGAGTATTGCCCCGATTTGGTTTTCCTGCCGGGATAGGGAATCTTGAGGCGATCAAACAGTACTTCTCCCACTTGCTTGGGCGAGCCGATGTTGAACGACACGCCTACCTCGTGAAGGATTTTCTGTTCGAGGGCGTCTATTTTGCCGGTCAATTCTGTCGAGTAGGCTTCCAGAAAGGCGGGGTCTATGCGCACCCCTTCAAACTCCATATCGGTAATGACTTTCACCAACGGCGCTTCGATTTCATCGTACAGGCGGATGAGCCCGTCCTGGTGCAATTGCGGCTCGAAGTGCAGGCGCAGTTGCAGCGTGATGTCGGCATCTTCGGCAGCGTATTCTTTCACCTCCTCCAACGGCGCCTCGCGCATGGTGATCTGATCCTTGCCTTTTTTGCCGATGAGGGTTTCGATAGAGACCGGCTTGTACTTGAGGTAGGTTTCCGACATGTAGTCCATGCCGTGGCGCAGGTCGGGAGCAAGGAGGTAGTGGGCGAGCATGGTGTCGAAGTAGCGGCCCCGCAGTTCCACGCCGTACCATTTCAGCACAATGGCATCGTACTTGATATTTTGGCCTGTTTTTTCTATGGTTTCATTTTCGAACAAGGCCCGGAATTCCTCCACCACGGCGTGCGCTTCGGTTTGGTCGGCGGGCACGGGCACATACCAGGCTTCGCCGGGCTGCACGGCAAAAGACATGCCCACCAGTTCGGCCTGATTGGCGTCTATGTGAGTGGTTTCGCTGTCGTAGGCAAATTGCTTTTGCTCGCCCAGCAGGCGAATGAATTCGGCACGTAACTGCGGCGTATCGGCCAGGTGGTAAGTGTGGGGCGTGTTGTGAATATTTTTGTCGGCTACGGAGTGTGCCGCCGGACCGGGCACATTGTCCATGGCGGAATCGTCGAAGAGGCTGCCCTGCGTACCGCCGGCGCTTTTGGCAGCCGGTCGGGCGGGTTGGCTTTCGCCCAATATTTGGTTGGCAATGCCGCGAAATTCGAGTTCCTTAAATATCTCGGCGAGCTTTTCCCGGTTGATGGGTTCCATTTCAAACGACTTGGCATCGAACTGAATGGGCGATTCCACGTCAATGGTAGCGAGGCGTTTGGAGAGCAGGGCTTGCTCGGCGTAGGTTTCCACGAGTTCCTTTTGTTTGCCTTTGAGTTCGCCGGCATGGGCTATGAGGTTCTCTACGGTATCGTACTTTTTGAGCAGCGCGGCGGCGGTTTTGGGGCCGATACCGGGTATGCCGGGTATGTTGTCCACGCTGTCGCCCTGTAGGCCGAGGATGTCAATGACCTGATCCACGCGTTGGATATCCCAATTTTCGGTCACTTCTTTTTCGCCCCATATTTCAATGCCGTTGCCTTGCCGGGAAGGCTTATACATGAAGACGTGCGGAGAAACCAACTGCCCCATGTCTTTGTCGGGCGTCACCATGAACACTGTATAGCCCTGCGCTTCGGCCTGCCGGGCCACGGTGCCGATGACGTCGTCAGCTTCATATCCGTCGAGGCACAATATGGGTATGTTGAAGCCCTCAATGATCTGGCGGATGTACGGAAATGCCGTGCGGATGTCAAGCGGTTGTTCTTCCCGGTTGGCCTTGTACGGCTCGTACATTTCATGCCGGAACGTGGGCGTGGGCGGATCGAATACCACGGCGAGGTGCGTAGGCTGTTCCGTGCGGATCAAATCCCATAGCGTGCGGGTGAATCCGTTGATAGCCGACGTATTTAGCCCCTTGGAGTTGATGAGCGGCCGGGTGATGAATGCGAAATGGGCACGATACACCAGAGCGTGGCCGTCTAAGAGAAATAATCGTTTTACAGACATGGTTCGGGTGGCAGTTTGAAGGGGCAATATACGGAATGTATATGCCTCCTCAAAGCAGCTTCAGAATTTCTGCTTCTATGGCCGCAGCGCCCCGCACGTTGGTGGAAGTAATATTGCCCTCGCGATCAATCATAAAAGCGCGCGGTATGCCGGTCACCCCATACACAGCGGCCGGAGCAGCCTCCCATTTTTTCAAATCGCTGACGTGATACTCCCAGGAAAGCCCGTCCTGCTGAATGGCATCTATCCAACGTTGCTTGGAAGCATCCGCCATTTGCTTGGCCTGATCGGGTTGCATCATCGTGGCACTACGCGAATCCATGCCGTCCAACGAAACGCTGAATACAGTGAAGCCTTTGTTTTTGTATTTGTTGTAAACCGCCACCACATTGGGGTTCTCTTTGCGACAGGGGCCGCACCAACTGGCCCAAAAGTCGAGCAATACAATTTTGCCTTTCAGGTCCGACAAAGAGTACATTTTGCCTTTGGGATTGGGCAATTTAATATCGGGAGCAGGCTGGCCCACCTGAATCAACTCCTTCGAGCGCTGTGCCATGATTTGTGTTTCCATGGTGCTGAGAAACTGTGCATAGCCTGCGGCCATTTCGGAATTGGGATAGGCGGCTTGCAATTTCTCCTGCGCTTTTTTCTGCATACCGAGAAAATCGGCGCTGGAACTGAGTGTGCGAAACGCCACAAAAGCGCCGAGCATGGGATTAGAGCAGGTGTCTATGAGCCGCTCAATGTCCTGGGCCGTAACCCGTTGCATCATCAAGCCCTGCATGATGGCGATGTACGACTCGGTGTCGGGAGAGCCTTGTACGGTGAGGCCGTTGAAGGTTTCTAAGGTGTTGAGGTCGCCCTGAATGCTGATCTTTTTTTCTTCGCCGTTGGTAATGAAATTCATGCGGCGCGCCCCGATGCGCAGGTTGTATATGCCCGCGTCCAATCCTTCCGGGAAGGAAAACTCGAACTTGCCCGATGCGTTGATGTCCGCTTTCGCGAGAACGGCATTCGCTTGCCCGATGACGACTTTGTCTAAAAAAGCCTGAAGGTTACCGGCATTCTCGATGCTTCCTTCCACGGTGGCGCCGCTGCTGTTGCTGTTGCACTGCCAAAGCGTGAGCGCCGCTACGAAGGGCGCGATTACGAATAGAATCTTTCTCATGTTCAATAAGGACTTTTTTGTTTACTCTTCCATTTTTTGTTCCAACCAATGGTCGTAGGTCAGGCTCCATTCGGAGAGCGGACCGAAGTCTTCCGCATCTATCATCACCCGATCGCCTTTCACTTCGCCCAATCTGGAAAAAGGAACATTGTTGCTGTTGAGATAGTTGACCAATTCTTCCTCTTTAGCGGCCTCTACCGTCACCACGATGCGGCTCTGCGCTTCTCCGAAAAGGTAGGCGTCTTTGCGAAAATTCCCGTCCGTTTCCGCCTCAAACCCGAAGCCGGAGGCCATAGCGCATTCCAGCAGGGCCACAAAAAGACCGCCTTCCGATACATCGTGCGCCGAGCGAAGCACGTCGTGGCGAATCAGCGATTTCACAGCGCTCTGTATGTTGTATTCCTCCTCCAGCTCGAAGTGCGGCGCGGGGGAGAACGCAATGCCATGTACGATGCGCAGGTACTCCGAGGAGCCGATGTCATTGTAAGGCGTGCCGATCATGTATATCTGATCGCCCTCCGATTTGAACGAAAACGTCATTTGCTTGTCGGCGTCTTCCAATATGCCTACCATACCGATGGTCGGCGTGGGATACACCGGTTCTGCGCGATCCTGATATACGGACTGGTTGTAAAAGCTCACGTTGCCGCCCGTCACCGGCGTATCGAATCGGCGACAAGCCTCGCCCATGCCCTTGATGGCGTGTACAAATTGGTAATACGCCTCCGGGTTGTGGGGGTTGCCAAAGTTGAGGCAATTGGTAATGGCCACCGGCTCGCCGCCCGAACACACGATGTTGCGGGCCGCTTCTGCCACGGCAATCATGGCGCCTTTGTGCGGGTCGGCATACACATACGCCGAGTTGCAGTCGGTGGTGAGCGCCAGCGCTTTATTGGTTCCTTTGATGCGCACAATGGCCGCGTCGCTGTGGCGGTTGGTGGTCATGGTGTTGATGCGTACCATCGAATCGTACTGCTGATACACCCAGCGCTTCGACACCACATTGGGCGACGAAAAGACCTTGCGGGCAGTGGCCGGCCAGTCGGTGGGCACGTCTATTTTGGATGGTTTAAACTGCGCTATTTTGTCCATGTATTCCGGGCGGCGATACTCCCGCTTATACACGGGCGCGCCGCCGCCGAGCACCAATGGATGCGCGGGTACGTCGGCCACTTTTTCGCCGTGTTGGAAAAACTCCAATCGCCCGGTATCAGTCACTTCGCCGATTTGCTCGCACTCCAAATCCCATTTCTGAAACACCTCCAGCAGCAGGTGCTCCATGCCTTTATGGGCCACGATGAGCATACGCTCCTGACTTTCGGAGAGCAAAATTTCCCAGGGCTTCATATTGGCCTGCCGGGTGGGCGCTTTGTCGAGGTCAATGCGCATGCCCACGCCGGATCGGGCGCTCATTTCGGAAGTAGAGCAGGTAATGCCTGCCGCGCCCATGTCCTGCATCCCTACAATAGCGCCGGTTTTGATGGCTTCCAGCGTGGCTTCCAGCAGCAGTTTTTCCTGAAAAGGATCGCCTACCTGTACGGAGGGCAGATCGTCGGCGGAGTTTTCGGTGAGATCGGCAGAGGCGAAAGTGGCGCCGTGAATGCCGTCTTTGCCGGTAGCAGAACCCACGATGAACACCGGATTGCCGGGGCCGTCGGCGCAAGCCGACACGGTTTCGCCTACTTTCACAATGCCCACCGACATGGCATTGACGAGTATGTTTTGGTTGTAACTGTCGTTGAAATACACCTCCCCGCCCACAGTAGGCACGCCGAAGCAATTGCCGTAGTCGCCGATGCCGTGTACCACGCCGCGCATGAGCCGGCGGGTGTGTTTGAGGTCGGGATTGCCGAAGCGCAGTGAGTTGAGCGAGGCGATGGGCCGCGCGCCCATGGTGAATATGTCGCGGTGAATACCGCCTACTCCGGTGGCAGCGCCCTGATACGGCTCGATGGCCGAGGGGTGGTTGTGCGATTCGATTTTGAACGCGCAGGCCAGGCCGTCGCCGATGTCCACCAATCCGGCATTCTCCTCGCCGGCCCCAACGAGCAGGCGTCCGCCTTCGCGGGGCAGGGTTTTGAGCCAGGTGATGGAATTTTTGTAAGAGCAATGCTCCGACCACATGACGGAGAAAATACTCAGTTCGTTGAAGTTGGGCGTGCGGCCCATCCATTCCACAATGCTGCGGAATTCCTCTTCGGTGAGCCCTAATTTGAGGGCGGTTTGTACCGTTACCTGCGGTTCGGCGATTGATGTCATGGCGGGTGAAATGCTTTAGAGCCGGCAAAGGTAGGGAAAGAAAACTTGAGTGACAAGCTCTTATCACACGGGCTTAAATACCTCCGCCGCCGGCATCACAAACCCCTCCACTACCGGCTCTGCGCTGCATGGCTTGTTGCCGCTGCACACGACGAGGTTTTCGGGGGAGCGATAGACCTCTACCACCTGTTGTTCGGGGAAAATATGCCAGAGCACCTTGACGCCGGCATTGAAATATTCGTACACCTTATTTTTCACGCAGTTGATCTGGTCATTGGGAGAGATCACTTCGATGACGAACTCCGGAACGGGTTCGTAGCCTTGCTTCGCCGCTCTGGTTTGTTCGATGGAGATGAAGGCCAGGTCGGGCTTTCGCCATTGGTCGGGGGATGTCCATACTTCCATATCTTTTGCCATTCTACCTTTGTGGGCAGATGGAGAGCCTTCAAAATGGTTTGTGATATTGACTATGATAAATAGCTCTCTCCACGCTACTACTCCTGTTTTTTCAATCACACCCTTATTGAATTCGTACTTCGTACCCGGCCCTCCTTTGCGGTACTTGCGCAGGAAAGTTTGTATGGTAACCTTTTTGGAAGCTTTCTCTGGAATCGGCGCCGGGCGGTATATGGTTTCGGCACTCATGCTGGATATTATTTTTTACAAAAGTAAGGGTTTTTGTTGGAAGCCAGGGAGAATTACACACTGTGACAAGCGCGTTGCCGTCGCTCCGTAACGAGAGGTTTGAAACCCCTCGTTACGGAGCGCAGCGGCCGGCGCCTACCATCGCCATCTGCGGTGCCATTCCTCCATTTGCTGCTTTCGCTCGGCTTCTTGCCGGGCGCGGTTTTTGGCACGGTCTTCGTCCCGTTGCCTGTGAAAGCGCTCCAGGGCTTCCTTTTTGAGGGCTTCGTTGCGCTCCGCAGTCATTTTTTCAGTGAACATCATTTCGTACACATTCATCCATTGGTCTTCGGCGACCAGCACTTCCAGGTCGGGGTTGAGCACATAGGCGCCGCGTGCTATGCGGAGGAACAACTTTTTGTTGTAGGGGTCTTCGCGTTCTATTTCATTTTTGGAGAGGATGGAGTTGAGGTAGGTTCGCTTTTTGCGAAATTCCGGCAAAATGGCAACCGGATATTTTGCGCAATCGCTCGTAATGTCATCCATGTTGATGCCCCGGTCATCAAAGTCTCTTTTTTTCATCACGATCGCCGTTTGGGCAACCAAAAAGTGGTGCAGCAGGAAGAACTCTGCGCTTCGCGCGTTGATTTTTACCAAGTGGTTGTCTATTTTCACCTTGATCGTTTCGGGCCGCAGCTTAGGATAGAGCACAGGGAGGCGTTGCTGCATAAACCCGGCATTGACCTGTGCCTGTTGGAAGGCCATGAGAAAAGGGCTGATGCCGAAATTGTCGATCAGGTCCAACTTGGCGCCTTGTTCGAGGAGGAAGTCGGTCACCTTGCCGGCGCCGGTTTTGAGGGCTGCCAGCAGCGGCGTCATATTAAACTCGTCGCGATAGTCTATTCCGTATTTTTTGATGTTTTCGGTTACTTTTTTGACATCGTCGGCACTGTAAGCGGCATAAGACCGCCTGAAGATGGAACTGCGTTCTAATTCGGGGCGGTCAGCGCGGCGATACTTGAGTTGGGAGAGTTGCTGAAGGATGTTGTGGTCGTCGTAGATGAGCGCAAAGTCGAAGAGCCGGTCTTTGGCTTTTTTGTTGAACCATTCCGGGTTGAGGGCCTCTTCCTTGAGCTTTTTGAGTTCATCAAGTGTGATGGGGGTCCAGGGCGTTTTTTGGTTGCCGAGGATGTTGTGGCGGATGAGGTCGGCTTGTTCGTTTTTACCTTGCATTTCGAGGCGGCGGGCCTCGCGCTGCCACTCCTCCATGGAAGATTTTTGCTCGGCCATGTCCAATTGCCCGCGCAGATTGATGAGGTCGAGCAATTCCAGCAGCGGGTGTTTTTGTGTGCTCTCCACCACATACAGATTGCGCACAGCGCGGGTGACGGCCACATACAGTGAGTTGATGTAAAACTTGTAAGCATCAAGCGATTTGTCGGCCTTGTCTTTGGCTCGCGCATAGCGAAGTTCATCCGTTTCCACCTCGGCCCGCGACACATCCCGTGTGATTTCTATGAACTCGCGCGATTTGTTGGCAATGAAGTTGAACAGGATGATATTTTCATACTCTAAGCCCTTGGCTTCCTGCACGGAAAACAGCAGCGGGGTCTGGAAGATTTTGCGCGCCTCTGCTTTGTCTTCCTGACTCATCACTACCACGGCAAACTGGGTAGAGTTTCTGGTTTTTTGGTTGAGTTCCTGTTTGATTTTGGCGTTGTCGGGCAGGCACACGACTTCGCCCGTTTTGGTGGAAATGGGGTTCACTAAGTAGGTGCTTTCGCGGTCAATGGAGCCGAAGCGGGCATTTTTGACCTTGAGTAGTCGGTTGGCTAATTCTGTTACCTGCGGCGAGTTGCGGTAATTGGTATGCAAAATACGCACCTCATTATCGAGGCTGTCCTGGGTGTAAAACATCGTTTTTACACTGGCCCAGGAAAAAAAGTTGGGGTGAACAATCTGGTTGGAATCGCCGCAAAGGATAAACTGCCCCGGAGTTTTGAGCGATTTGAGAATCAGGAACAACTGGGCGTTGGTAAGGTCTTGCACCTCGTCCACGATGATGAAATCGTATTTCGGTTTGCAAAGCGGCTGCCAGCGCACGGCCACCATATTGAGATCGAAGTAGTTGTGTTCACGCAGAAACTCCAGGTATTTTTCAAATAAAGTATAAACCTGCTCCCGTTCGTCGGCGAGGAATACCGACTGCCGGACGCCCAGCGCGAGGTAGTCTTCACGACTCAGGTATTCCTTTCCCACATTCATGCCGGTGATGACGCCTTTAAACTCCTCGTACAGCTTGTAGCTGTCGCGTATTTTTACCGTATTGCGGTGTCGCGTAAACCACGCGTCGAAGGGCCGGAAAGTCAGTTCCCGACCGGAAGGTATCTCAAGCGTTTCCACATATTCTTTGAAAGATAGGAAGTCAATTTCCTGATCTTCATTGCGGTATTGGTATGAATAGTAGAGCGCAGCCGAGTTTTCCACCAAATAAGGCGACAAGGTGACGTACAGAATATTTCCGTGCAGGGTTTTAATCTTCTCCAGGGTCAGCGCCGTTTTACCGCTTCCTGCCGAGCCGATGACGATGAGCGGGGTCGGCAGTGCAAAAACCTCGTGCTGATCATCGTCGAATGAAATGACTTTGTCTAACAGGTTGAATTTCGCAGAACGGGGATTGACATACGGCAGATTGGCCACATCTGCTTCCTCCACCTGCTCCGGCTTTGCCAGAGCTACCATCTTCGATGCTTCGACAGCAGCGCCGTTGAGGAATCGCGAATCGGCATACCGATGATGCAAAATGACCTCCAGCAACAGTAAATAAGTACGGCCCTCATACCGCGCAAACTGGAACAGCAGCCGGTTTTCATCGTCCAATTTGGCACGATAATACCCGGTATCAACCATTTTTTTGACATCCGCACCCGCAAAATTCCCGGCCTTGAGTTGCTCCACTACCTTGTGAAAACTCTTTTTGACTTTGCTGTAATCCAGGTCGTTATAATAGAGTATCTCCATATTTACTGTTTGCCATTCGCAGCAAATATAGTGCTTGCATGGTTGCCGCAGATACACAAGGAATTGAAATCTTCAGACAGTGTCTGAAGATTTTCATCAATCGGAGCGAAGCGTCTCGCTGCCGCTTTGATTTGCGGAAAGCCCAGGGTACATCCACGAAGTTGGCCTCCTTGCTGAGCTGCGTGGAGAAGCGCTGAAGCCGGGGGAGGATTGATTTGATAGTCCAACAGGGTATTTAGGTTTTCTCTTTGCCGGGTAGTGTCAAGAAACGAGTGATAAATTGTAGTTGTGGATGAAAAATTTCAGATATAATTCATGCATGACCTCGGACTTTGAAAATGACAATGTACAACGAACAAACCTACAAATCCTTTGCCGCAAGGTGTTATTCCAGCGTTCCACATGGTTGGTCTGACCAGAGTCTTTGCCGACACTTTGATGCTGCGCATTTTGCAATACCTTCTCATAAATTGCGTAAAAGTCACTATAAATCATTGATTTACGATATTCCTCCGGAACCAGTTCCCATAATGTCTGACAGCGCTCCTCGTCACGGTTTCCCATCACCCAGGATACAACTTGTCGGGTTCGACGACACAGCGCTACCCAAATCCAACATTTGTTGGCCTTGCAAGACACGAAACTCCAAAGCTCATCCAGTTCTAAAGTATCCCCTTCTTCATAGGGTACCAGTGTTTCTGTCACGTCGGGTAGCGACTCTGATTTTTTTTTATCCAGTTCAGTGCACTTTGATGAGATACGCCGAATATACGGGCCGGCCCACGGGCGCTTGACCGTTCCTGCGCTGCCCGCAACAACGCCTCTTTCGTCTCCTCAGATGGAAGGAGGCTTTGAAATACTCCGCCAAATCCGCAATCTTTGCACTTGTATTTAGGATTGCCTACGCCATTGCTACCATTCTTGACTATGTTCTCAGACTGGCACTTTTTACAGATCTTGTTCTCGGTTACCATTTTTTCGGCAAAGATACAATTCACTCATCGATTGACACTGCCAGATCAAAAGGTTCTCTCCTTTTAGGAGATTAATAGTGTAGCCGTCACCGTAAAATGCCCGGTAGTTTGAGATTTCAATCTTCGTGATTCTATTGTACTGTTTCATGGGCTGTAATGGACTCTGTTCGTTCAATATACTGCGATCTTCAGGTCGTGTGCAAACGCCTGCTACTCTCCCCCCTCTATTATTTTTATCTCCTCCACGGTTTTCATAAAAAACAACCCCTCCCTCACCCCAGCAACGCATTCCCCGCAAAAAACAACACTAAGTATATCCACAGCCCGTCGAGGAAATGCCAGTACAGGCTGAGCAGCCGCAGTTTGAGTTTTTTCTCCGGGTCGGAAAAATACACCAATACGCTCACCGGTTCCTTCATGCGCTTGCGGGCGGCTTCGATGAAGGCGCCGAGGAAGGGCAGGCCGGCAATGACGTGGGCAAAGTGCAGGCCGGAGAGCACGTACAGGTAAGCGGCGGAATTGTCGGTTTGCAAAAAGACATTGTCGCGGAACAACTGCCACCAGCCGATGCTTTGGGCCACCAGAAAAACCAGCGACAAAGCGACCGTCCACCACAGCATCTGCTGATAGCGCAGGGTGTCGTCGTTGCGGTAGGCGCGCTTGGCGCCCGTGATGGTTGCGCTGCCGCCGAGCAGTATGAGGGTGTTGAAAAGAAATATCCAGGGCAGGCGAATGGGCGGCAGATCGTTTTGCACCCGATTGTAAACGAAGCCCGCTGTGAGACTGAGAAACAGCACGCTGATGCCCAGCAGGATCAATGTGAGCAACACATTGTACGGGTGAAAGGCAAAGAATTGATATTCATTGTACTCTTGCTGTTCGGGAGATTCCATCGCACTATCCGTTTAAGTGTATATTTGTCGGCGTTTTGACTTAGCTGCGAGCTACGAGCTACGAGTGCCTGTGTAACTCGCAGCTCGCAGCTCACAGCTCACAGCTCGCAGCTCGCAGCTCGCAGCTATTCAGCACTTGCAGGTTAAACGCGAGTGCCCGATTTTGGTTGTAATCGTTTTTTACTGTTATGAGCAACTGTGTATCCTGTCGTCGTACCCTGCCTGCCGGCGCCCGTTTCTGCCCTTTTTGCGGAGCAGAGCAGCCGGTGGAGTTGTTGTTTAACATCAACCCCGACAGCGCACAACTCGAACAGGACATCGCCGAACTGTACTTCCCCGCGCTCAAACAGCGCATCGCCGACATGCTGGGACCGATGGAGCCGCAGCCATTTCTCGAGCGGGTATATTCCTCCGGTTTCCGCGATCTGGTACAACGCCGCACCCAACAGGCCGCCCAACAGATTAACACCCGCCACTTCAACAACGCTCAGCTCAACGCCTTCCTCGAAGACCTGCTCGAAGACCTGCTCGATTTTTTTCTCATCCGGCATTGTGCCGATTTATATGATTTTTCTTTCCCGCAAGCCATCCTGGCCTGGCAGCAGTACACGCCCAATCGGGAAGAACTGTACCAAATGGTGCTGGATTATTTAGACATCGAAAGCGAGGAAATGCCGCTGTACGCCGACCTCCTGCGCATGTCGAAAGAGCAAATGCGCAACGCGGGCAAGTTTTTTCTCTCCCCGGAGCGCGAGGAACGCATCTTCGTCATCGGCGATCTGAGCGTGCTCGGCTCCTGCCGCGAAGGCTTTGCCCTCACCGATGCCGCCCTGTACTGGAAAGCGCCCCTGCAAACGGCCCGCCGCGTGCTCTATACCGAATTGGACTCAATTAAACGCGAAGACGATTGGCTGCTCATCAACGGCCATTTTTTCAACGCCGGCCTCGGCCTCAACCTCAAAATCTTTTTGCTGCTGAAGAAGATGAAGCGGGTTGGGCGCGGGGCTTGAGAATTCCCCTACACTTTCCCAAACAACAAATTAAGGCCGATGCGCAGATTGGCGCTGTTGCTGCTTTTTTGCAGGAATACGCTCACGAGGTTGTCGGTAGCGGCGACCAACTGCACCGGGCCGACTTGCAGGGCCGTGTGTGCGCCGATGTTGTCGAAGCGGCGGTTGCGCATGCCGTAGGAGCCGCCGATGCTCCACCAGGGCTTCACCTGAGCGGTGGCGCTGAACGCGACGGCGGGAAATGATTCGCCCCGGTATTGTTCGGTATAAAACACGCCGCCGAGGCGCAGTTTTTCGGTCAGCAGCCAGGAAGCGCTGAGGTAAAAGCGCGGCGAAAGCCGCGTGCTGTATGCGGCGAACCCCTCCACAGGCTGGTAGATGCTTTCCAAAGAGTCGAGTACGGAACCCACCGTGGTGGAGTCGTCGAGGATGCTTTCTGCGATGTCTAAGCCGCTGTATTCATAGATGCCCTGCAGGCGGTAGTTGCGGGCATTGTCTTTCCAGTTGATGGCGCCGATATCGAGCACGCTGGCGGCGATGTCGAATTTTTCAAACCGCCACACAGCGCCGATGTCGAATGCGTAGCCGGTGTTGGAGCCGAATATTTGATCGGCGGCAAACTGTCCGAAGCGGAAATCTACCTCCGGTTCGCGGAAGCCCTGATAGTCAATGCTACCGGTTACGTTGACCTGCCAATCGGCGTCGAGCGTCAGTTCGTAGGCTTCCTCGTCGGTATTGAGATTCAGGCGGGTGCGCGGCGTGGAGATGTCGGCCAGGCCGCTGAGCAATTTGGCGCGCCCGCCGATGGTGAGTTGTTTGGTCACTTGATAGGCCGCCCCTACGGAGAGTTCGCTGAAGCCGAAGAGTTGCATATCTGACCCGAAGTCGACCTCCTGCCCGATGAACTGCGCATTGCCTTGCCAGATCAATTGAGGCAGGGTTTTGGGGTAGTTCAAAAACGCATTGAAGCGAACGGAGTGCGCCGCGCTGAGGCTCAGCTTGCCCAATCGCAGGCCGAGGCTCAGGGTTTCGATTTCGGTGTTCTCGCGGATGAGGTTGAACTCGTCCAATTGTGAAATGCCCTTGTCAATGTCGAGTACGCGGCGCCCCTCGGCATCTTTACTCACGATCTCATTGTATTTCAACCCGGTAATGAGTAGGTTGGAATACGCGCCCGGCAGCCCGATGGTGAGTTTATGGTCGGAAAACAGCGCCGGATTGGAGCGGTTCGATTGCCACACGCCACGCAGGAGGTGGGTGTTGAGTTCCTGCTGTGCCATGGTCGCGCCGGTCAGGCAGCAAAGGGCAAAGAGTAAAAATGTTTTTTTCATGTTTTAAAGTTGTGTTTTATCCGCCGAAGCTCCACAGGAGTCGTCAAAATGCACAATGGTCAATTTTCAATTTTTAATGTACAAGTGTACAGCGTCGGAGAAATTGGTCATTGAACCTTGAACATCGGTCATTGAACATTTCACTACCTTGACTTCGCTCGGTGCAGCGCTCTATGCCCTCTGCTTTCACTCCTCCTCCTCCAGCCCGTCATCTTCTCCCACCTTGGCCTTCATCGGGTAGCGCAGATTTTTATAATTTTTCAGCACTATTTTGACAGAGCCGACCGATACCGGGCTTTCGATCATCAGCGGCATACGGTTCTCGTCATCGGTAGCCCATATCGTCATGCGGGCATCTTTTTTAAACACATATCCTTCGATGACCTCCGGGCTGAATTTCACGGTATTGAATCGGCCCATTCCCTTTATCTTTTTGTTCTCCTCTTTGCCCTGATAGCTCACCTTAAGCGGCCATTCTTCTTTGTCTATAAAAATATTGATCGGAAAATTCTGGCCGGCTTTCATGTTTTTAAAATCCAGATTTCGGGCGTAATATACGATAGATAATATATCGTGTACGCAAGGATTCACGGTGTAGTCGGTGGTGGTGGCTACGTCTTTGGTTTTGCCGCGCAGAGAAGTGGCTTTACTCATGCCGCGGTCGAAACTGACCTCATCGTAGAGGCGGTATTTGCCTTCCTGCACATCTCGGATGGAGACGCGGGGCAACAAGGTCTTCTTGTCAACGTAGGTATCGTATTTGTCACGCACTTTAAAAAACCAATCGTAGGATTTGTAAGTACTGCCGTGCGCAGAGAGATGGTATTCGCCGTTCACTTCGCGTACCCGGAACGTAACCTCGCCGGCAGAGAGCCACACGAAATTCCAGTTGTAAAAAACCTTGTAGGTGAGTTCTTCGCCGGAGCGAAATACCGTGTTGCGGGTTTCGCACTGATTATTGACAGTAATTTGAAGATTTTCCTGGGCGGAGGAGCTGATTGTCTGCCGGTTTGCCGGGAAATCAAAGGCGGTCGAGAGGGTCAGAAGAGCGATCGAAACGCTTATTTGCCAGGTTCTTATTTTCATTTTTCCAAAATTTGGCGAGGTTGGTTTGGAGGATAAACAACGCCCCAACTAACGAGGGCAGGCTCAGATTTAGTATAAAAAGCGAGTAGACTGCAGCCAATACGGCCCCGGTATCGGGCGAAAACCGACCCCAAACGGCCAGCGCCAATTCCCCCCGCGCGAGCAGCGCGGCTAAGGGCGGCAGGGGCAGGCTCGTTTGTGCCAGAAAGATCGCGGCAATGCCCGCAGCCGCTTCGCCGGGGGGCACGGCAATGCCGAAAAAACGCAGCAATAAGTAGTATTGAAAACAATACACCACATACCGCAGCGCGGCCCAGCCGAGGGCTGCCATTATAGTTTTGTTATCGTACCGGCGCAGCGCCACGAGGCGGCGCATCCAGCGGCTGCGCGTTTTGAGGCCGGGTATCCGGCGCACGGCCAAGGCCGCCAACCTCACATTGAACAAAGCAAACAATAACACGGCCGCCAGCCCCAATCCCAGCATGAGAAAGCTCTTGAGCAGCAAGGGTTCTACCTCCGTGATGCTGCTCGCTACCGCGTAGGCGCCGAGCACGCCGCCGGTGAGCAGCACAATCCATTGGCAAAAACTACCGAGCAGCGAAGACACCACCACGCCCCAGGCCGCTCCGGGTTCCATTGAAAGGATGCGCCCCCCGTATTCGCCTATCCGGTTGGGGGTGAACAGCGACACCGCCACGCCCGACAGCACCGCCGCATAAGCCCGCCAAAACGGCACGGTGGCGTAGGCCCGCAAAAAACATTGCCATTTGAGGGTTTCCAAAGCCCAGTTGATCGAAATGAACGCCGCAGCAGCTACCAGCCAATGCGCTCGCGACCGGAAGCGCTCCGGGTCCCACAATCGCTGCCAGTCAAATGCTTCTATGCCGGTCGTTGCATGGCGGTACAGCATCCAGCCGAGCAGCACGGCAAAGGCTGTTTTGAAAATTATATTCAGTGCGCGTTTCGCGCCTGTACTCAAGTGTATTTTTATTCTATCTTGCAAGCGGTTATAACATTCATACTGCAATACTACGACATTGAAATCGCAAACTCCTTACCGGATTCTGGGCGTTGACCCCGGCACCACCGTTCTCGGCTACGCCATACTCGAAGTGCAGGATAAAACGCTCTCCGTGATACATCTCGGCGCACTCCATTTCAAAAGCACCGATGAACACCAGCACCGCTTAGAACGCATCTTTGTGCAGTTGCAGGAAATCATCGCCCAGTACGCGCCCCGCGAAATGGCCATTGAGGCGCCGTTTTTCGGCAAAAACGTGCAGTCCATGCTCAAGCTCGGTCGTGCTCAGGGCGTGGCCATTGCCGCCGCCATGACCAAAGGCGTGCCCATCACGGAGTATTCGCCCAAAAAAATAAAACAAGCCGTGGCCGGCAACGGCAACGCTGCCAAAGAGCAGGTGTCGGCCATGCTCGCCACTACGCTCAAGATCAATCTGGACGACCAAATCCTCGACGCCACCGACGCGCTCGCCGCTGCCGTGTGCCACTACTACACGTCGCGCAACAGCGTGCCCGGCGCCAAAAGCGGAAAAAGCGGCTGGGGCGCCTTCGTAACGGAAAATCCCGGCAGGGTGAAGAAAGGGTAGGGCGGTTGTGGGTTGTGGGTTCGAGTGGGCGCGGTCGGTTGTGAGTTTCATGTGTTGCTGCCTGTGTTCTCCGCCTGCGCACTCCCCGCCTTCGGCGGCCCCACCCATGCTCTCTGCCCTACGCCCTCTCCTCTATGCCCTATGCTCTATGCAAATTCCCGTTCAAAAATTGAGCAATGAATCAATTAGAAAAAGCCTACGATCCGGAAACCTTTCGCCGGCAAGGTCATGCTGTAGTGGATATGCTGGCCGACTATCTGGCCGATTCCTTTAGTCCGACACCGGCACTTCCGGTTATCCCCTGGCGCACGCCGGAGGAGCAACTTCGCCATTGGCAGGATGACTTGGCCACCCCTTCTGATGCTGACCCGCTCGCATTGCTGCAATCGGTGTTGGAAGAAAGTATCCATTTGCACCAACCGCGTTTCATGGGGCATCAGGTGTGTCCGCCGGCGCCGCTTTCGGCTTTGGCCGGACTGCTCGGCGGGCTGCTCAACAACGGCATGGCCGTGTATGAAATGGGCGGCCCGGCTACGGCGATGGAACGCATTGTAGTGGAAACCGTGGCCCGGCATCTGGGCTTCGGGGCAGCCGCTGACGGCGTGCTCACCTCCGGCGGCACCCTGGCCAATCTCACGGCCTTGCTCGCTGCCCGCAGCCGTCTCGCCGATGTGTGGCAGGACGGCCATCGCCGCTCTATGGCGCTCATGGTGTCGGAAGAGGCGCATTACTGCGTGGACCGCGCGGCGCGCATCATGGGCTGGGGAGGGCAGGGCATTATCAAAGTGCCGGTGGATGCGCAGTACCGGATGCGAACCGAGTGTTTAGAACCGCTTTTCACAGAAGCGCAGTCGAATGGCATAACAGTCATTGTGGTCGTGGGTAGCGCGTGCAGTACTTCCACCGGTTCTTTCGACGACCTGGCCGCCATCGGCGCGTTTTGCACCCGGCACGACCTGTGGTTTCATGTGGACGGCGCGCACGGCGCTGCGTCGGCTTTTAGTACAAAATACAGGCATCTGCTCAACGGTATAGAAACGGCCGACAGCGTGGCGCTCGATTTCCACAAAATGCTGATGACCCCCGCGCTCACTACGGCATTGGTGTTCCGGGAGGGCCGCGACAGCTACCGCACCTTCAGTCAGCATGCGCAGTACCTGTTCAGCGAGCAGGAACCGGAGTGGTACAACATCGCCAAGCGCAGCTTTGAATGCACCAAGCTGATGATGAGTGTAAAGGTTTTTATCCTGTTGCGCACCTACGGGGTGAAATTGTTTGCCGAGTATGTGGATCGTGTGATAGACAACGGCAAGATTTTCGCCGAACTGCTGCACGAACGCCCCTGCTGGGAAACGGCGATAGCGCCGCAGTGCAACATCGTTTGTTTTCGGTATCTGCCGGAGGGCGTCGACGAAGCGGAAACCGATGCCGTCAATCGCCGCATTCGCGAGACGCTGCTCGAAGACGGCCGGTTCTACATTGTACAAACCACCCTCAAAGGCCGCCTCTGGCTCCGTGTGACGCTCGTAAATCCCTTTACTACCGCACGGGAAATGACCGAATTGTTAGAATGTTGCGAAGGCTGGGGGAGGTGAAAATTGACGCCAATTAGCACCCGGTTGAGCGGGCTTTTTGTACTCGTTTGCTATATATTTGCATTTTAATGAATTGCGCGGTCATTTAATTTAAGTGGAATAATACAAATCACAACACCCTTTTACAGATGACGATGAAACCTTTATTTATTATCGAATTAATAATATGTGTCGCCTGTTGCGGGCTGTATGCCCAACCCCAATGGCATGATCTTGGCGATCTGGGAAACACCGGCAGATTAGACGATATTTGTTTTATTCACCCTGATACGGGCTGGGTGGCGAGCGCAGGCGGCCAGATATTCCGCACCCAAAATGGCGGCGATACCTGGGAATTGCAATACAACAACTTCTTATACAGCTTTCGCAGCATCGGCTTTGCAGACCGCCAATTGGGGTTTGCCGGAACCTTGGAGCAAACATTGCTGCGAACAGAAAACGGCGGACAGGATTGGGAAAACATCACCAATCAGTTGCCTTTTACGCCGTCCGGCTTATGTGGGATGCAATGGCTCAATGAACACACTTTTTTTGCTGCCGGAGCTTGGTTCGGACCGGCTTTTTTATTAAAAACGCACAACTGCGGCGCCTCCTGGACGGGTATTGACCTGAGCGAGCAAGCCACCGCTTTGGTGGACGTACACTTCGTTTCTCAGGATACCGGCTTTGTTTGCGGAAGGAATGCTAACGGCGGCGTTATTTTATACACCACCGACGGCGGCGCAGCCTGGCAGGAAGTTTTTAATACAGGAATATCGGGAGACTACGTGTGGAAACTCCAGTTCATTGACCGACAACATGCGGTGGCGTCTGTACAAACCTTCGGGCCGTCTGGCCGGCTTCTGATTTCAAATGACGCAGGCCTCAGTTGGACTGCAAAAGCAACACCCGACGGCAACGTGCAGGGAATAGGCTTCGTAACGCCTCAGAAGGGCTGGATAGGAGGCTA
Organism: Saprospiraceae bacterium; assembly: GCA_019638385.1. Classification (GTDB taxonomy): domain Bacteria; phylum Bacteroidota; class Bacteroidia; order Chitinophagales; family Saprospiraceae; genus UBA2329. Next base: position 213,970 of record JAHBTW010000006.1, read on the forward strand.
TAATACAAGCTTCTATGCGACAGAAAATGCAGGCGACAGTTGGGATTTCATACCCTTCGGCGGATGGCACAACCGCTTTCAGGTATTTGATACGACACTGGTATATGCCTCCGGTCGCAATGTGTATAAGTATTACGATTCTGCTCTCCCAAGCAGCGCCGGGGAGACGTTCGTTCCCCTGTTTAATCCACAGCTTTCCGTTTATCCCAATCCTGCAAGGAGCGAGGCTGCCGTCCGGTTTCAGATATCCAAAGCGACCGGCGCGGACATCGGCCTCTACGATAGCAAGGGGGCGCTCATCCAGGCCATTTTCAACGGCAGATTGAAGCCCGGGGTTCATCAATTTCCGGTTCATTTGAATGTGAAGCCCGGTCATTACATCGTCGGAATGCAATTGAATGAAGGGTTGTTCTCCGTGCCGCTGATTGTTCATTAATTTTTCATGGCCGTTTGAGCGAAGTAAGTGAGGAAGTCACTTCGCGGGCACAATATGCCCTTACAGTATTCAAAAGTCTGACTGCTCCAAGAGCGGCAAGAACAACCGTATCTTCTTTTCATCTGCCGGGTAAAACAAGAAGTTGCGCACATCTTTTACCATTTCTTCCATGTCCAACTGAATGAACGACCTGTGTATGCGCAAAGCAAGCGGATAGGCTTCCAGCAATTCAGACAGATTCAACATGGTATAGATAGTTTTGAAAAATTCGGACCCGTTCCGACAGGGAATGAGAATCAAATAACAAACAGTACGCCTCTAATTTTTTCCGGTCAATGTCATTTCTCATTTGGTCGAGATTCAGGCGTAGTGCCTCAAAGTCTTCTATGGTTGCCATTTTAGGGTGTAGATAGAGGTAGTCGAGCAAAACTTTTTCCGGTTCTGCTATTTTCGTGCCAAGGCCCTCCGGTATCAACAAACGATACCCGAAAAAGAGCGAAGACTTCATGCTGGAATAACGGAAGCAGCCCACCGGCGTGTCAAATGCCTGTGTTTTACGGGTGGAAATAGACGTGATGGTAAATACAGCCTCCGGTATCCAGCCGTAGTAGGCAAGGGCGGTTTCCAACGAAACATAAGAAGGGCTGTATATTTTATTGGCCACCCAGTACAGGTGTTCTTCGCCGGTAATGCGGTCTGTAACGCTGTATCAACCGTTGCGAATACGCACAATCTGCCCTTTTTTTTTGCCAGTTGAACAGATTCTCCCGCTCAAAACCTGGATATAGCTGCTCCACCTCCCGCACTGAAAACGCGGGTGTCTTTCTGAATCTGTCCAAAAAATCAAGTAAGTTCATTTCCTTTTTTCCTAAAAATTTAGGTTTTTAAGAAATAAAAATACGAATCTATTTTAGCTGAAGCGCATTTTACCAAGAATCTATACACCGAAACGGTATCTTCACCTCGCGGGCAACTTCGCGCGCAGCATAATTTTCCTAACTTTCGGCCATCTCCCAATCAAACGACAAAGACCATGCCGCTACCCGATCGCGCCGCTGCGCAGGAACTGCTCGAAGAGCATGTTAAAGACGAATACCAGCGCTACCATGCCCGCATGGTGGCCACGGCTATGGAAGGCTACGCCCGGCACTACGGCGAAGACCCGAAACTGTGGTTCCTCACCGGCTACCTGCATGATCTTGATTTTGAAAAACACCCCGAAGAGCACCCCGGCGTGTCGCTGCAATGGTTCCGCGAATGGGGCTACCCCGAAGATTTTATTCATGCCGTGGAAGCGCACGCTTACGGGTACAACGCGTTCAAAACGCTGCCTCAAACCCGGCTCGCCGCTGCGCTCTTAGCCTGCGACGAAATCAGCGGCATCTTTTTCGCCTACCAAAAAGTGAATCCCATTCCCTACCATGAGATGAAGGTAAAATCCATCAAAAACCGCCTGAAGGAAAAAGCCTTCGCCGCCAAGATTGATCGCAGTACCATTTACTTAGGATGCGAGCACCTCGGCGTGTCCATTGAGGAGCACATTGAAAACTTAGTGCGGTTTTTTGAGGGGTTGGAGTAGCCCCTCTCGCACCGCTCTCACGAGGTTCACTTCAACGGCTCGCGCAACACCGCGAGGATCGTCTTCACGCCATCCACATAATTGCCGATGCGGATATTCTCGTTGGGGCTGTGCTGGTTGTTGTCCGGATTGACGGTGGGCACAGCCACGGCGGGAATGCCGAGCGTAGTGACGAACGGCGAAATGGGAATGCTGCCGCCGGCTGTTCGGATTTTCAGCGGCGCTTTTCCGAATGCTTTGGTAAGGGCTTTTGTGAGCCAGATGCCTGTCTCCGAATCGAATTCCGTGCGGAAAGCTTTGTAGGAGACGGAATAATCGAAGCGGCAAATCTTGTCGTGGCTGAGGCGCTCGCGGCTGTCGGGTTGCCGGTCGAGCACTACATAACCCTGGTCTTCGATGTATTTTCTGATCAATCCAATCAAGCGCTCCGGGTCGCTTTCCATCACTAAGCGCACATCAATTTCGGCAGTAGCGGTAGCGGGAATGATGGTGCGTACCTCCTCGCCCACCCAACCGGAAGCCATGCCGCGAATGTTGAGCGAAGGGTATTGCAGTGCCTCCTGATACGTGCCGGCGACCCGATCTGCGGTAGCGACGCCGAGCTTGCTTCGGATGAACTGCTCATCGTCGGGTACCTGTGCCATCTCGGCTTTGGTTTTTTCGTCAAAGACGATGCCGTCGTAAAAACCCGGGATGGTCACGCGGCCGTGTTCGTCTTTCATGCCCGCGAGCAATTGAGCGAGGCGCAGGGCCGGGTTGGGGCAATAATTGCCGTAGTGGCCGCTGTGCTGCAGAAAAGTGGGGCCGAAAACCGTCAGTGTGACGTCGGCAATGCCGCGTGCGCCGAAGCTCAGGGTCGGTTCGTTGCTGATGTGTGGCGGCCCGTCGAAGATGACGAGCGCTTCGGCGGCCAGTTCACGGCGGTAGGTCTCGACTGCTTTGGGCAATTGCGGTGAGCCGAGTTCCTCTTCAAAATCAATGATGACCTTGAGGTGATAGGGCAAATCCTCCCCGAGCGACGCGAGTGCATCCATTGCCGCCAGAAACATCATCACCGGTCCTTTGGCATCGGAGGCGGCGCGTGCGAAGATGCGCCATTCCGGGTTGAGTTCGCCCCGGAGACTTTCCCAGGGTATTTCCACCCACCCCTCGCCGGGTACCTGTTTTTTTAGTACCGCTTTCCAGGGGCTTTCCTGATGCCAAAAGGAAGGGTCAACCGGTTGTCCGTCCATTTGCAGGTAGGCCAGCACGGTAGGCGCGCCGCTGCGCCGGCTTTTGCGCTCAGCCAGTAGCAGGGGCGCGGTAGCGGTGGCCAGCCGTTGCGTGGTAAATTCCCTGCGGGGGAAAGCCGCCTCACACCACTGCACATTTTTTTCAATGTCTTCGGGATAGTGGGCGTCATTGGCTAAGGCCAGCATTTCTTTAAATTCGTCGAAAGTGGCGCGTGCGTGGCGCAGAGCGAGCGCATCCGGATCGGGTTGCGCGACAGCGCAAAAGGAGAGGAACATACAAAAAATCAGGCAGGTAGTGTTTTTCATGGCGGAGCGGTTTGGAACAAATGTAAGATAAACTACTGCTCAAACAAAACATCCATTTGTATTCAATTTGGCCATAAGTCTGAAAAAAATGCACTTGTAGCCAATTTGGAGTCCAAATCGCTGGATACGTTACGTTCTTAGCTCATATCTTCAAGAATTCCCGAAACTGTTCAGGGGAGATAACGGAGAAATCGTGCGCCGGGTAGGCTGCGGCAAAAGAATCAGGGAGCTTGGGTGTACGCGTCGGATTCCATTTCATTTCATAAGCGGCAAAACGTCCCTCGCTCTCTTCGAGATAGTCAATTTCCTGCCCTTGCTTTGTACGCCAGAAATAAGTGTTGACAAAATGCCGGCGTGCGTAGCGGTTTCGTTTGAGTCGTTCGCTGATTAAAAAATTCTCCCACAGCCCTCCTTTATCCTGCCGTAAGGAGAGTGGCGAGAAATTCCCGATGAGGGCATTTCGAATTCCATTGTCGTAGAAATATACTTTTCGGGTGGTGGAAATTTCGTTGCGCAAATTGCGACTAAATGGCCCGAGCCTGAAAATGACATACGCCTGTTCGAGTGCAGTAATGTAGTTGGATACCGTTTGTTTATCTACCTTCAGTAAAACAGAAAGCTCATTGTAGGAAACCTCCGAACCAACCTGCAATGCCAGTGCCTGAAGCAACTGTTCCAATAATTCGGGTTTTCGGATGGGCGCAAAAGACAATAAATCGCGATAGAGATTATCGGAGGCCAGTCCGGCCAACACTTCTTGCTCCTTGCCCGGCTGCATCAATACTTCGGGATACATGCCGTAGAGCAATCGTTGCTCCAGACCGCTTTCTGCTGCAAACAAACCGGTATGACCAACCCACTCCTGCCAACACACAGGGAACAGGTAGTACTCTGTTTTCCGTCCGGTAAGCGGTTCGTTGATCTGGTTGGCCAACTCGAAAGAAGAAGAACCGGTAGCTACTACCCTCGTTTGCGGGAAATGATCGGCCATCAGCTTCAGCGTAATACCGATATTTTGAATCCGTTGGGCTTCATCCAATATAAAAAGATCATATCCTTCCATGAGCGGCCGTAATGCCTCAATACCCACATCGGTAAGCCGGTTGCGTACGGCAGGATCATCTCCCGTGAGATAGAGCGTCTTGCCCGAAAATTGCCTCATGAGCTTTTCTATTAAGGTCGTCTTCCCCGTTTGCCGGGGTCCGAGCAACAAAATCAACTTGTTGTTTTCAGCGTGGAGGCTTTCCGTAACGGAGGCCTCAATGTGGCGATGAATCATACTTTTAGCGATTGTAATCCCCAAAAGTAATGACTTTTGGGGATTACAATCGCTAAAAGCAAAAAACAAGTCGGTATTTAGTTCTACTTTTCAACACCGAAAAACCCCGCCGCGCGCCGCAATGTTCTTCATGCGTTCCTAAACTCCCAGCTCATAGCTCGTGACTCGAAGCTACCTGAATAGATACAAACCATTAATGCATCTTGATGACCAACAAAGAAATCGCAAAAACATTCCAGTTCCTCGGCGATATCATGGAACTCCACGGCGAGAACGTCTTTAAAGTGCGCTCTTACCATAATGCCTATTTGGCCCTGCGCAAGTTGGACGCCCCGTTGTCCGATATGGACCGCACGGAAATGGACGCCATCAAAGGCGTGGGCAAAGCCATCGGCGATAAAATTCAGGAACTGCTCACCACCGGCAACATGGCCACGCTGGAAAAGTACCGCGCTATGACCCCGCCCGGCGTACAGGAAATATTGGCCGTTCCCGGTATCGGGCCGAAAAAAACCGCCACCATCTGGAAAGACCTCGGCGTGGAAAGCGTGGGAGAACTGCTCTATGCCGTTAACGAAAACCGCCTCATCGAACTCAAAGGATTCGGCGCAAAAACGCAGGCCGATCTTCAACAGAAGCTGGAATACTATCAGCGCTCGCAGGGCAAATTTCATTTTTCGGCATTGGAAGCCGAAGCCCTTGCACTGCTTGATTCCGCACAAGCGGCACTGCCCGGTGCACCGGTTGCTTTGGTGGGCGAAATAGCCCGCTGTTGCAACATCGTGGGAAGTATTGACCTGCTCGTCGGCGCCGAAGTGCTTGCGGACGCTCTAATCGCTGCCGGCCTTTCGGCAATAGACGGTGTAACAGGCCAACCGATACTCGCCCGTACAGAGCGCGACACGCCGGTTCGCATTTTCACCTGCGCCCCGGAGGAGTTCGGTTCCAAGCAGTTTCGACATACAACTTCACCGGAGTTTCTGGAGACATTTTTGGCTGTTAATCCGGGTGCAGATTTTCGCAACCTGAGCACCGAGGCGGAAGTATTTCAACGGGCAGGTTTGCCGCTCATTGCGACCGAACTGCGCGATTGGCCCGGCTTTGTGGCGGCAGCCAAAACGGGCGCCTTGCCGGAATTGCTCCGCGAAGAAGATATCCGCGGCGTCATCCATACGCACACCACCTACAGCGACGGCATACATTCCCTGCACGACATGGCCGAATACGCCCGTGAGCAAGGCTATGCTTACATCGGCATTACCGATCACTCCAAAACCGCCGTGTACGCCAACGGCCTGCAAGTGGAACGCGTGCAGGCCCAATGGCGCGAAATAGACGACCTAAATACGGCCTATTCCGCTGCCGGCCAGGATTTCCGAATCCTCAAAGGTATCGAAAGCGACATCCTCAACGAAGGCGGGTTAGACTATGAGCCCGACATCCTCGCCGGATTCGATTTCGTCATCGCGTCTGTTCACAGCAACCTCCGCATGGATGAAGACAAAGCCACCCGCCGCATCCTCGCCGCCGTAGAGAATCCTTTCACCGCTATCCTCGGCCACCCCACAGGCCGGCTGCTGTTGTCGCGGCGCGGCTACCCCATTGACCACAAAAAGATCATAGACGCCTGCGCCGCCAACGGCGTAGCCATCGAACTCAATGCCAACCCACACCGATTGGACATAGACTGGACCTGGATCCCTTACGCTATGGAAAAAGGCGTTCGCATCGCCGTCAACCCCGATGCGCACAATCGCGGGGGCATCCACGACATTCGCTACGGCGTGTTTTCGGCCCGCAAAGGAGGGCTTACGGCAAGCGATTGCCTGAATACGTTGAGCGCAGAGGCATTTTTGGCGTTTGCGAATAAATCTACGTTATGATTTTTTTTTACACGCAGGTTGTAGTCAGGAAAGGCTTATAAAATTAAAATTAAGGGCTATCTTTTCAGAATGCTCACTGCTCAAACAGAGAATCCACAAACGCCCGTTTGTTGAAGATTTGCAACTTGTCAATCGCTTCTCCCACGCCGATGTATTTGATCGGAATCTTGAACTGGTCGGAAATGCCGATGGCTACGCCGCCTTTGGCGGTGCCGTCTAACTTGGTGAGTGCCAGCGCGGTGACTTCCGTTGCCTGGGTGAAGTGGCGGGCCTGCTCTATGGCGTTTTGGCCGGTGGTGGCATCCAGCACCAACAATACTTCGTGCGGGGCGCCTTCCATTCTTTTGCTAATGGAGTTTTTGATCTTCCCGAGTTCCTTCATCAGGTTGATCTTGGTGTGCAGGCGGCCGGCGGTGTCTATGATGGCCACGTCGCAGTGGTTGGCGATGGCGTATTGCACGGTTTCATACGCTACGGCGGCGGGGTCGGTGTTCATGCCTTTGCTGAAAAAATCGCAGCCTACACGCTCCGACCAGATTTTGAGCTGATCCACGGCGGCAGCGCGAAAGGTATCGGCAGCGCCCATCACCACCTTTTTACCTTGTTGTTTAAATTGCCAGGCGAGTTTACCGATGGTGGTGGTTTTGCCCACGCCGTTGACGCCTACGACCATGATGACGATGGGTTGGGCGGAAACCTTGGGCAGGAAGTCGTCTAAGTCATCGGTATTGTTGTCGCTGAGAAGCCGTACGATCTCATCGCGAAGAATTTCGCTCAGTTCGCTGGTATTGAGGTACTTATCGCGGGCCACACGGGCCTCTATACGCTCAATGATCTTCACGGTGGTGTCTAAGCCCACATCGGAAGAGATGAGGATGTTTTCCACCTCGTCGAGTACTTCCTCGTCCACGGTAGATTTGCCGGCAACGGCTTTGGCGAGTTTGCCGAGGAAATTGGTTTTAGTTTTTTCGAGGCCCTTGTCTAAGTCCTCTTTTTTCTCTTTGTTGAAAAATTTGCCGAAGAAGCTCACGATGGGTGCGTTTTATGATGGCCGAAAATAAAGAAGCCACTCCCGCGAAACAGGAATGGCTTATTTTTTTTACCCGAAGGCAAAACCTATTATTTGACGTCGCTGAAGAATTCCTTCACTTTGTCCTTGTGGACAATGACTTCTTTATACGAGTATTTGCCTGTTTTCGGATCCTTAATGGGCTTTACCACGCGGACATGTTCTTTGCCCGAACCTGCGTTGGCGGAACGTTGGGCAACCCTTGCGTTTTTTGATACCTTAGCCATGTTGCGATAAGTTTTTATTCGTTTTGGAAATCCGTTATGCTAACCCGGCAAGCCGGAAGAAAGTTTCATTACTTGATTTCGCGGTGAACGGTTTTTTTCTTCAGAATCGGGTTGTACTTGAGCAGCTCGATGCGATCGGGCGTGTTCTTGCGATTTTTTTGTGTGACATAACGGGAAGTGCCCGGCAAACCGGTGGTTTTGTGTTCGGTACACTCCAGCATGATCATTATGCGATTTCCTTTTTGCTTCTTAGCCATGGCTGATGCTGTTTTTCAGATAATTACTTCAATTTGACGCCGGTGTCAACGCCTTTTTTCTCCAACTTCTTCAAGTAGGCGTACAAGCCCAGTTTGTTGATGGTGCGCACCTCTGAAGTACACAGTTTAAGCGTGATCCACTCGTCCGTTTCCGGCACATAGAAGCGCTTCTTCTGGATATTGGGCAAAAAACGACGGCGCGTTTTGCGGTTGGAGTGCGAAACGGTGTTGCCTGAAATGGGGCGCTTACCGGATAATTGACAAACTTTCGACATGATCGTGGTATCTTGTTCTGTTCCCTCAAAAAAACTTCCAGTGACTCCGGCAGGACTCGAACCTGCAACCTTCTGATCCGTAGTCAGATGCTCTATCCAATTGAGCGACGGAGCCATTTTTTCAAATGAGAGCGCAAAGATACTACCTTTTTTAAATTTCCAAAACCCGGCCTGAAAAATATCTACTTTTTTCAAAGCACCCCCTTCGTGCTCGGCAACGTCATCCGCTCCGGGTCGCGGCGCAAGGCCATGCGAATAGCGCGGGCTAGGGCTTTGAAAATGGCTTCTATCTTGTGGTGTTCGTTTTGGCCTTCGGCCCGAATGTGTAGATTGCAACGGGCGGCATCGCTCAAGGATTTGAAAAAATGGAAAAACAGCTCGGTGGGCATGTCGCCGATTTTTTCCCGTTTAAACTCCGCTTCCCATACCAACCAGGGCCTCCCGCCGAAATCAACGGCCGCCTGCGCGAGGCAGTCATCCATCGGCAGACAAAATCCGTAGCGCTCCATGCCCAGCTTGTCGGCGAGCGCTTTATGAAATGCTTCGCCCAGCGCCAGGGCCGTATCTTCTATGGTGTGGTGCTCGTCAATGTGCAAATCGCCTGCAACGCGAATGTGCAGATCGCAACCGGAATGCCGCGCCAATTGATCGAGCATGTGATCGAAAAACCCGATGCCGGTGTGGATGTCGCTGCGGCCTTCACCGTCCAGGAGCAAATCTATGGCAATATCGGTTTCTTTGGTGGCGCGATGCACTTTGGCGCTTCGGGCAGGCAGTTTCAGGAATCGCCATATCTCTTCCCATTGCGTAGTGGCGAGCGCAATCACATCGCTCAGCGCCTCAGCGCCGTGGGGCAGTTCTCCTGCGCCCAATTCCGGCGTGCTGTTGAGCCAGATGCCCCGGCAGCCGAGGTTTTTGGCGAGTTGCATGTCGGTGAGGCGGTCGCCGATGACGAAAGAGGCCGACAAGTCGTACACGCCGCTATCCATATAAGAGGTGAGCATGGCCGTGCCCGGCTTTCGGGTGGGCGCTTTGTCGCGGGGATAAGTGCGGTCAATATGCTCTGCGCTGAAGTGTACGCCTTCATTGGCGAAAGCCTGCAACATCTTGTTGTGGGCAGGCCAGAAAGTATCCTCCGGAAAAGCTGCCGTGCCGAGGCCGTCCTGATTGGTGACGATGACCAACTCATAGTCCAACTCGATAAAAATGCGCGGCAACCAGGAAAAAACGCCGGGGTAAAATTCTAATTTTTCCAAACTGTCTAATTGGTAGTCGGCGGGTTCCAGTACCAATGTACCGTCGCGATCTATGAAGAGGACTTTTTTCATGCAGTAGCGTATTGTTTCAAAACGTCGAGCAGTTGTCGGTTTTCTTCGGGGGTGCCCACGGTGATGCGCAAGCAACCCTCGCACAGGATCACGGAAGAGCGATTGCGCACGATGATCCCGGCGGATACCAAATGCCGGTAGAGGTCATTTGGTTCAGCCGTTTTTACCAAAATGAAATTGGCGTCGGAGGGAAACACCTGCTCCACCATCGGCAACAAGGGCAGGGCTTGTTCCAATATTGCGCGCTCTGCGAGGATGGTTGCTAATTGGCGGTGGAAAAGCTCCGGTTCTCGCAGGGCCTCCATCGCGGCATTTTGTGTGAGTTGGTTGACGTTATAGGGCGGTTTTACCTTGTTGAACCATTCGATGAGCGGCGCCTGCGCGAAGGCCATGCCGAGCCGAATGCCCGCCAGCCCCCAAGCCTTGGAGAAGGTTTGCAGCACCACCAAGTTTTCATATTCATCTATCAGGGGCAGCGCGCCCGGCCGGGAAGAAAAATCGCCGTAGGCTTCATCCACCACAACGATGCCGGGGAATCCGCGCAGGAGCGCTTGCAGCAGGGCCGTATCGAACGCGTTCCCGGTGGGGTTGTTGGGACTGCAAACAAACAGCAGTTTGGATCGCCCATCACTCGCGGCGAGGATGGCCTCCACATCGGGTTGAAAGCCGGCCGTGAGCGGAATTTGCACTACCTCCACCCCGCAAATGCCGGCGCACACCTCGTACATGCCGTATGTGGGCGGCAGAGTGATGATGCGGTCGAGGCCCGGTTCGCAAAATAGACGCACCAACAGGTCAATGGCCTCGTCGCTGCCGTTGCCGAGAAAAATTTGTTCGGGCTGTATGCCGCGCAATGCCGCTATGCGCGCTTTGAGCGGGCGTTGCAGCGGATCGGGGTAGCGGTTCAATCCGTTATCGAACGGATTTTCATTGGCATCCAGAAAAATGCGGGCAGCGCCTTTGAACTCGCTGCGGGCCGAGGAATACGGCCGGAGCCGGCGGATGTTGTCGCGGAGGAGATTTTCGGCAAAGGCGGGCATAGCCGGTTCTTCTTTGCGTGGAAGAACGCAGCGTTGGAATGGATGGTTCAAATGCCGAAGCGGGGATGGGCGCAGAGCGATAGCAGTATTGAACTTTAGCCCCTGTTTAGCATAGCAGCGGCAAGATTGATGGTGGAGCAGTTTCGTAACAACCAAGGCATCGGCCTCCCAGTTACCGTATTAATGCTCACCATAAGCCCATACTGTTTCGATGAGCCGGAAAGTTTTGATGAGTGCGCGCTTTGGAGTATGTTAATTTGGGTCAATCAACAGGCAAACCTAAGCCCCGAGGAATATAATGACTTAACTGTGAATACTCAAAAGCTCGAAGATGCTGTGGCATTTCTTTTGCACCTTGAAGCATCAGGGTTTACAAATGGAGAAATGGAAAGCCTGATGGATCGGTGGTTTGAGAATTATGGGGCATGGGATGGCTTAACCGAGGATGAAGAGGGCGTAATCTGCTGTAATCCGCCTATTGTCATAAATAATGGCATTACACTGGCAGATTGGACAACTCCCGCAAGCCCGGTAACAACCTCTGAATTAACTAAAGTCGGCTTCAGCGTAGGAGTTTATCCTGATAATTTTGACGATCCAAATGATGACCCGGAAGATATACGTTCAGGAACTAATGGCGATGACAGAGGGATTTATTTGGATATAAAGCCTGCCGTCACTTCTTCGTCGGGCAATATCTTAGTACCGGCAAGACCTTATACCGACTCAGAGTTATTTGATTTCATGCCCCCTCTGTTCTGGGCTACTACTCATTGTGATAACCGTTCCATTGCTTTTCTGTTTAAGGAGGAATTTCGGAATAATACGCAAAGGGGGAAATTCTTTTATCATCGGCCATTAAGCGATAAAGTCGCAGCTCACCCGGTAATGAAAAATTATATGAAGTCTTTTGGTAAACAGCTTAACGAAAGGCTCTCTATAAGTAACGGACAAATGACTAGCCAATTAATTAATATGGGGACGGAACGCCCGGCATTTAATAAAAACTGTTCTAATCAAAATACTTGGTATGATCGGCTGCATGGCTACCAAATACTTATCAATGACACGCAAGCGGTAGATATCTTTCTCATTCCGGGTAGCTACACTTATACACCCAGTACAAAAGTGTGGAAAGGTAGATTTTTATTTGTTGTAACCGACCATTTTGGATTTAGACAAAAAAGATACTGTTAATTATCAATGGTATCCTTTGGGCGAGGGTTTCTCTGCATGGTGGCGCTTGCAACACACTCGTGGATATAAGCCATTCCGCACAAGAATATTGATTGCCACAGATATTAAAGGCACTTTATTAAACTAAATGCAGTATTTTCGGGAAGGACGGTACTTTTTTGTTCTACCCGATTTTTTGTAGCAAAAAATTTAGACCAGCCATGAAACGAGAATTTCAATCATTAATACAGTTTACCTTGCTAAGGATGTTCACAATAGTATTTATACTATCTTCTTGTAAATCTGAGGATACAAAGCCATTACGCATTCATCCGCTTTCTCAATTAAACCGCACATACGAAACGGAGGCAGATGACTACATTCATCGTTCAAAAATTGAGTTTTATTTAGTTGATGGAATCCAAGACACTGCGGAACAAGAGGCCAAAATTGACAGTTTTGTTTGCGTAAATTTAACTTCGGATTATGCTAATTTTGATACTTATAGGATATACTTTTACAAAAAATCAAAAAACACAAATTTTGAAGCCATAGCTGCTGATTCTCGTAGATGGGAAAGAGACTCTGAGGCTAATGACAGAATCTATGACTATCACTGGATGAACGGTAAATTATTGAGTATTACAAAATGGAGTAAAGGTATTCAGATAGAATACAGATACAAACTATTGTGCTCGCCAAATTGATAATAATGAAATCTGGTGTATTCAAGCTCGGCTGCGGGAAGAAGTGTATACCGACGAGTGGGTACATCGCATTTTTTTGCCGTTAACGGCATATCTCGGCAGGGTGCGAATCAACAGGGAAGGCGGATCATGGAAAATGGAATTCAATGAACACTGGCAGACCTGGGTGCCCTTTATAGTGGAAGGAAGTCGTAAACTTCACCTCACCAACATGTTGTACGCCAAAACCCTGAATCCGATCAATGAGCTGTATGCGTACCTCGGCGATGCGATCATGTGACGTTAGTATTTTCCTGAAAAGATAGGAATTGCGGTAGCAAATGGAGGATTGTTTTAGGCTCTCCCTGATTCAAACTACTGCTCCCGCAAAAGAAGGCAGTTGTCGTCCCGGCAAACACCGGCGCCAGGCGAGGAAGTCACTTCGAAGTGACTTCCTCGCGTCTGGAGGCTAAGCAACCCGCTTTGCCCGAATAGACCCTAACGCTTTTTCTTCTTCGCTTTGCCGGGCGCGGCTGTCACTAAATTCATCTCTTTTACCAAGTGACCGGCGCCGCCGAACTTGTCTATTACAAACAAGATGTAGCGCACATCCACGATGATGGCGCGGTTGATTTCCTCTCCGTAGTAGTAGTCGCTGATAACGCCTTCCCATGCGCCGTCGAAGAGCAGGCCGGTCAAATTGCCGTAGGCGTCGAAGGTGGGGCTGCCCGAATTGCCGCCGGTGGTATGGCTGGTACTGATGTGGCATACCGGCATACGGCCGTTTTCGGCATAAGGGCCGTAGTCTTTGGCGGCATAGAGGTCGCGCAGTTTTTGAGGCACGTCAAACTCGTAATCGCCCGGTTTGTACTTTTCCATTACGCCGGAGAGGTAAGTGACCGGCTCGTATCGAACGGCATCTCTGGGCGCGTAGCTTTTCACCTTGCCGTAGGATACCCGAAGCGTGCTGTTGGCATCGGGCGCCATTTTCCGTTCCGGGAAAACCTCCAACAGCGCCTGCATGTAGCGGCGTTGCAGGGGGGCGATTTTCTCCTGAAGTTCGGAAGCGGGCCGGAGCAGATGCGTTACGCCGGCATCATTGATCGCTTTGTAGAGCAGATACGCCGGGTCGTTGCGCAGTGCTTTGAGCGCGTCCTCCCAGTTGTTTTCCAACAGCGCAACCGTTTTGTCGGGGTCGCTCAGCCGGGTTGTGGCATAGATGGTTGCTGTGAGGGCAGCAGCAGATCCGCCGTGCTTTTGATAATAGTCTTTGGCATACCCGGCCTGCGCCGCTTCGGGTACGTTGTCAAAATAAACGCCGATAAGATACTCAAAGAGTTGGCGGTCAATTTCGACGCGGTAGTTTTTATAAAAGTTGTTGAGCGCTCCGACAATCTGTTCCAAACGGGCCTTAGATGCCTCTAAGCCCTGCGTGTCGTATAGTCGGCCGGCTTGGTCCAGAATACCTGCTACGCGGAAAATTTCTATTTGGCGGGTGCTTTCGTTGAAATGATCGCGGGCGGCCGCCAAAGGCGTAAGCTCCCTGTATAAGTCTCCCATTTCCGGAAGGAGATTGCCGTAGGCGGCATTCCATTTCGGATTAGCCGATACGCGGCGCTGAAACTCCGCCTCGGTGCGGCGCTTTTCCTCCAGGCCGCCGGTGCGACGAAGACCCTGCGTTTCGCCGATCCACTTTTTCCAGGCATTCGACACGCCGGATTGCTTGGAAGTGTATTGCAGTTTTACGGCTGCATCGGCGCGCATGGCCTTGCCCATGATGTCGAGAATTTGATCCCGGATGCCCACCCGGATGGGGTTGAGCATTTCCACCTGCATTTCTACTGCGGCGGCGGGCAGGTAGAGGCTCGTGCGGCCGGGAAAGCCGTAAGTGAGCGAGAAGTCGCCTTCTTTGATGCCGCCGAGTGAGATGGGCAGCACATATTTGGGCCGGTAGGGCACATTGTCGGGCGAGTAAGCGGCCGGTTGGTTGTCTTTGTTGGCATAGATGCGAAACACAGAGAAGTCGCCGGTATGACGGGGCCAAATCCAGTTGTCGGTGTCATGGCCGAAGTTGCCGATGGATTCGGGTGGAGCGCCCACGAAGCGAATGTCGTTGAACGTTTCCGTAATGAAGAGGTAAAACTGATTGCCTTCGTAGAAGGGGCGCACCTGAGCGTTTTGGTAGCTTTCTTTTGAAGCGTTTTGGCGGAGGGCTTCCACGTTTTTATCAATTTGCGATTGCCGTTCGCGCTCGTTCATAGCGTCCGTTACGCCTTCCAGCGCCGCTTTTGTCACCTCTTCGATGCGCACGATGAAGGTGACAAACAGCCCGGCGCTCGGCAATTCCGAAGCGAGATCGGGCGCCCAAAAGCCGTCTTGCAAAAAGTTTTTTTCCGGTGTAGAAAGCGCCTGAATGCGGCCGTGCCCGCAGTGGTGATTGGTGAGCAACAGCCCCTGGTTCGACACGATGCCGCCCGTGCAGCCGCCGCCGAAACTGACCACCGCATCCTTGAGGCTGCCGCGGTTGATGCTGTAAATGTCTTCCGCCGACATTTTCATACCCATCTGTTTCATTTGCGCCTCGTTGAGCTGTTTCAACAGCAAAGGGAGCCACATGCCCTCATCGGCATGCAGGGTAGCGCCGCAGAGTATAAACAAGGCGACTGCCACGATAAACTTTCTAAACATGATCCTGATAGTTGTTGTGTGAAAAAAGGTTACAAAAAAAATTAAGCCGATAACGCCGCTGCCGCATTGATGACCGGATTGGCGTACATGGCCAGCAAATAGTGGCGGCCCGCCCCGTCGCGATCATCGGACAGCATTTGGACTTGAGCGTCAAAGTATTGTTCCTGCGTACGGAATTCTTCCGGGGAGTACAAGTGCTCGTATTGAGCCGTACCCGTCAGGATGTCGTGTGCAATATAGTTGACCGGATAGAGCCGGTAATGGCGGTGAATGCTTCGGTCAATGATTTCAGCCGTCCATTCCAATTGTTGTTTTCGGTTGGTGGAGGTGTCTAAAATATTCAGTTCTTCATCTAAGGGTTTGTCGAAGTGGTAATGCAGCCGGCCTTTGTGGCCCCTAAGGCCGAGCAGGATGTGTTGCATGTCGTTTTGAAAAGACTTTTTGGCTTCGCCGGTTGTTTGTTTTTCCAAAAACTCCTCGGTTTTGAGCACTGCGCAGGGATTGTATTCGTAAGAGATGGCTACCGGTACGATGCGCAAGGCATGGAGATGTGTTTTTATATCCTCTTTTCCGCTCATGCTCAGCATGTTGAGCAGGCCGGGATGGGTTTGGTCGTTGCCGTCTTTAGTGCGCCCTTCGCGCTGGGCAATCCAAACCGAGTCTTCACCCTGGACGATGGAGCGGCGAATGTAGTGAGATAGCTGAAGAGAGTGTTCGTACAGTTCGCGGGGCGTGCCGCTTCGTTTCACGGCAAAACTCTTGTTGATGCGAAAGAGCAACTCCGCGATGCGATGCGCCATGAGGTTGTCGCCGATGGCGATGCGACTGGTGGGGAGGCCGTGTTCGTACAGGATATAGTTGAGAAATGCCGAATCGAGCACGATGTCGCGGTGGTTCGACATAAAAAGGTAGCGCTCCTGCGCATGGAGGTTTTCCAGACCGCTTGCCGTGCGTTGCGTGATACCGATTTCCTGGATAAAATTGAGGAACGGCACAATGATTGCCTTTTGAAAATCATACACATTGGCAACGCCGTCTTTCACCTGAAGAATGAGTTGGTTGAGCGCCGGCGGGAGAAAGGATTTCATGCCTTCCAGAAACGCCGGGTATCCGAATAACTCCTGAACAGCCTGCCTCAATTCAGCGTCTGTGTAAATGCTCAGTTCGGAATCGGTATGCTCCATCAAGGTGATTTTTGTTTGTTGATAAGGCAAAGATAACAAATTGCGGGTTGGCCGGATTTTGATGTTTGGCTCATATCCGGTATCTTTGAAAACTTGCTGCGATTGCAGGCGTAACGTGCGGGTACATTTTCTCCATTAAGAACACATCTTCTCAATAACTGATAGAAAATTTACCGATCATGAAAAATCTGCTTTTACTCCCAATCCTGCTGCTGTGTTTGTGCAGCTACAGCGAAGCCCAGCCCAACAAAAAAGTAGGGCCGGCGCTCAGCAATTTTTTGAACACCGAATTTATGGTCAAGTTTCGCGACCTGCGCATCAGCGCCGAGAGCGCGACTTTGCAGGTACAGTCCAACCCGACCGGTTTGGCGCAAGCCGATGTATTCCGCCTGCGCAGTGCCTACGATCAAACGGCGACCCGTTCCAACCAACTGCTAGAGAACGTCAAACAGGATTTCCTCAATCCCAAGAAGCTGCAAACCATTGCCGAATTCCCGGAGATGTACTCCGACGGCTTGCGGTACAAATTGCAGGAGTTGTCCGATTTTCACACTGCCAATTTCCAACAGGCGCTCGCCGATGCGGCCGTCAAAGGGTATGACGATGTGGACGGCGGCCCCATGCTGTTGCTGTTTCTCGAACTCATCAGCCTTACCAAGGGCCTCACCGGTTATTTCAGCGACATCCGCCGCGAATCGCGCATGTACTCCGAGTCGTACCTGCAGGAGCACTTGGTGCAGCCCTACCGCTGGCGCTACTGGGACGAACTGGCCGGCAGTTCTTCGCCGTATGAGCGGTTTGAAAAAAGTTCGGAAATGAATATGACCCGGCCCGGCGACGACCAACTCCAACAACAAATACAGCGGCTCAATCAAACCATCAGCACCCTGCCGGCGAACCAACATCAGGGCAGCCCTCCGCCGGATGAGTTTTATATTCCCGAAGAAGCCCCGGCGCCGCAAGATTCGACGCTGAATTTCTACTATGATTCCTGGACGCCTTCTACGCAGCCCGCCGCCAAAGACAGCACCAAGGTAAATACTAAGTTGCCGCCTGGCGCCACAACACCGGCCAAGCCGAGCGATAAAAAGCAAGCGCCGCAAGACAAGAAGCCGGTGAAGAAAGATTGAGCCCGCGCACTTTATTGGGCAGACACGCTTTGTCTGCCGGCAAGCTACGGCTTATACACATCTTGGTTTCCCGCCGGAGGAGGGGAATTATGACTGTGTGGCCTCCTTCTGTCTGTTAGGGTGACACGCCTGCCTGCCGGCAAGGCAGGGAGTCACACGGAGTAAATCAGAGTTTCACGGAGAGAAAAACCACATTACCGGGCGTTTTAAATTTTACCATATAGGCACATAGGTTACATAGGTTTTAAAAATTTGAAAATGTACTCTATGTATCTATGTGGTTAAAAATATCCAACAGTACTCCGTGATACTCCCTGCCTTGCCGGCCCGCCTACCGGAGGTCAGGCAGGGAAAGCGTGATGCAAAAGAGTTCACGGGCCTGTCGTCGGATGCTTTGCATCCTTCCGGCAGTTTACTCACCGCTACATACTTGTGTATAAAGCGTAGTAGCTCTCCACTGCGAGGCCGTATGGCGGAACTCCATTCCACCCCCGAGGCATGTTCGGTAGTATGGGCAGCGCTTCAATCCTTAAAAGCTATTCCCTTGAATTTTCCATCGGTAAAGCGCAGGGTATCGGGGGTGTCCGGGAAAATATCCCGGAGCGGGTCTTTGATCAATTCCACTTGAAATCGTCCTTCTACGACGCCCGTGGCCAAGTCGTAGGTGTCAATGGCGAAAAAGTGAAAAGCCGTATCGGAAGAAGTGTGATATATTTCGCCGCCAACATCGCCATCGCCGAGATAAGTCGAAAAACTCCCATAACTAAATTGCCCAAGCAACATTCCCCTGCCGGCAAGAGAAAGGAGGTGCTGACCTGTTTTAAGAGGGATTCGATAAAACCCTAAAGTTTGCCGAATTATATTATCTTCGGTCACGAAAAACACAAACTCTACAGTATCCTTTTGAGTGAATTCAAAAGGCAGCCATCCAAGGTATCCGTACCAATCTTCCCCATTGCGCAAAGCAGAAACATGGGCATTCCCGGCATTAGGATCAGGATAAGAAAGTTCTTCCTTTTTGCAGGAGCTTACCACAAGAAGAAGGAGGGTGAAAAATAGTGTAGCGTGCTTCATGGCAAGTACCAATTTAGTGTTTGGAAAAAGGAATTGTTCGTACGCCGAAAACGCCGGTAATTTTAAGCCAATACATTCCGGGGGAATATCTCAAAATGTCAACGGCGATTTCCGGGACGTCTTTCCACCATGTAGTGAGGATTACTTTACCGGATATATCTATTACCTCCAGTTGAATGAGATGGGCAGATAATGCTGCGGGCAGGCGCACTTCCAGCGTTTCCCTTCCGGGATTGGGCCACACTTTAATCTCCGATAGATGCTCCGCAGGGATATCATCTACCCTTTGAATACTCCACGGAGTACAGTGAATGCCATCGGTAGCAGCAATTTCAAAAAACTCAATAGCAACATACCCGTCCACACTTGTAACAGTAAGTCGAACAAATACTACGCTCCCTTGCTCTCCGGCACTTATATTGACGATGGGGGTGTTACCCGAGAAAAAATACACGCCGGGAAAGGATGTGGCAGCTTCCCATAAAAAGGTAAATGGACCGGAGACGTCTCCTGACAGTACTGCCTGTAGTTCTACGGATGCGAAGGGACAGGGAGCCTGCTCGCCTGTAATATAGACTGTATGGCGAGGAATGCCCTGTCTGTTTTCTGCCACAGTACATCCCTGCTCTCTGAGTTGGCGGGCATTGTCAGCCCGATCCGCTATGCCGAGGGGCTTATTTCCAAATCTTAGGTCAGGGTTAGAGAAAGCCAAAAGCCGGAGATTTTTGACACGAGCAGCATACATTATCGTACCGAATCGGATAGGCCCGTCCTTGAAAGTGTGTCCATACTGAAATGTACCCACCGTGTCTGCCCTCATTTCATGGCGACATTGGAACAAATGTCCCAATTCATGTGTAAAAGTAAATCTGTTGCGAGCAACTTTCGTCGCCTCTACCAGAGCGTAGGCATCTTCTACCGGGTCAACAGAAGCGCCGCCTCTTATCAGGCCGAGAGCAATCCCGGCTATATCTGTGGAAGCAAAGTAATTGCGCCCCGTATAAAACATAACTATATCAGCGGATAACGAATCTCGTAACCATTGCATGCTATCTCTAATTTCCTCAAGATCGTTTAACGGCTCAAATGGCGATGGTTCCACAACATTATATTGATGCACTCCAACCAGATTCAGGCGCAAATCACACCATGAAACATTGCTATTATGTAAGGCTAATCGCGTCCGTTCCATTTCCAAGGCGATGAAGCCGTGTATGTCTCCGGTTGCGGCAGCTAAGGAATCATAAAACACGAGTACATCTACGATACAGCATCCACTTTTTTCTTGTGGTTCAGGCCCGGGAGGAGGGGTATATTCTTCGTCCTCTTCATCCGATCCGCAACCGGCATCATCATCCTGCAATTCAGAGACAATCAGGCAATATTTGCCATCTTTCAGATTTCGAATTTCGTACGCATGACGATCTAAAATAATGGAACCAACGATTTGATTTTCTTTTTGTACAAAAGTGAAAGTTCCTTGCTTAAGACTGCCCTCCGTAGTATCCTGATTAATCAAAGATGCTGAAAAAACAACGTCTCCATTAGAGAACGCTGCCCGATAAACCATTTTGAAAAGTACATCCTCGTACCCTCCGGGAAGGGTAACGGTAAAATAGCCATGAGAGCTGATGGAGGAAAAATCTATTGGGGCTATGACATAAAGGGTATCGTCAGGATACTCATCCAGAAAATGGTTCCAACGGTTATATTGTTCTGTTGTGAACTCTATTGTTGATTGCTGTGGCAATACTTCTATAAGTGACTGGGCATACAAAGTACTGACATTAAGTGCGATATTTAAAAGGATGGCGGCCGATAGCCGATAGCTGGCGGCTGGTGTATTGAATTAAGCATAACAATAAATATTATTGTGATTTAATAATGCTTCAAAGGTAGTATAATGGGATGTAAAAGCGAAATATATTTTTAAGATTTTGGATATTCCATAAACTGTCAAGGCAAAAGAAGAAGTCAGTGAATGCTATCCAGCGCCTCCGCAAAAACATCCTTTTTGCGTCGTGCCACGAGTGCTTTTACGCCGTCTTGCAGGAGTGTCGTGTTGAGGTCTTTTTCGCAATTTGCTTCACAAACGCCGGATTTATGATATGATGTGCGACTGATGCACGCGGAAGGACCGGCCGTAGTAGTCTAAACAGATTGCCGATTTGCCGGCAGAGCATCGCGAAATCGCTGTTTGGCGGAGCTTTGCACACTGCGGCGCAGAATTTTTCCCAGTTTTATCCCCTGTTTCCTTCGGCGTGACGCTACGGTTTATATACATCTTGGTTGGAAAACATAGTTTCCTGCCGGAGGTGGCGAATTATGACTTTGTGGCCTCCTTCTATTGGGTGACACACTTTCTATTGTGGGGCGACACGGAGTCTCGCATAGTTTTGGGAGTTTCACGGAGGATAAAACTAAAACTCCGTGAAACTCCTGTCCCCTCCGTGAAACTCTGTGATCCAACACAAAAGAGTTCAGGGGGCTGTTGTCAGATGCTTCGCTTCCTCCGGCAGTTACATATTTGTGTATAAACCGTGGCGCGCGCTTGCCGGGGCGGGTAAAAGGGCGTATCTTAGCCTTTCGCTTTTTGAGACCGGCTGCTTTCTCAACTTTTTTCGGGGTTGACCGGTTTTTTGTTGACATTAATTAAAAGGAATCGCCCAACATGGATAACTACCGGCTGTTAGTCGAAAAGCTCGACCAGTTCATTCGCAAGTATTACGTCAATCAACTCATTCGCGGGGCCTTGTACAGCATCGGCCTCATTTTGGTGCTGTTTTTGGCGGTCGCATTGCTGGAGTACAACTTTTATTTCAGCACGGCGGTGCGCAAAGCGCTGTTTTTCTCTTTTGTGGGAGTCAGCGCATTGGCATTGCTCGCGTGGGTATTCATGCCCTTGCTGCATTATTTCCGGCTTGGAAAGTTGATCAGCCACGAGCAGTCGGCGCAGATCATCGGCAGCCATTTCGGCAATGTGAAAGACAAATTGCTCAATGTGCTCCAACTCCGGCAACAGGCCGACAGCGTCGAAAACAAGGAACTCATTGTGGCCAGTATCAACCAGAAATCGGATGAGATCAAGCTCGTGCCGTTCAAAGCGGCGATCAACCTGGGCCAAAACAAAAAATACCTGCGCTATGCCCTGCCGCCCCTGTTGCTGCTGCTCGTGCTGTTGTTTGCGGCGCCCAGCGTCATCCGCGACAGCGCCAACCGACTGCTCAACAGCAATATGGAATTCCTGCGCCCGGCGCCTTTTTCGTTCGCATTAGCCGACGACAGCCTCCGCGTGGCGCAGTTTGCCGATTTTCCCATGTTGGTGAAAATAGAAGGCGATCAACTGCCGGCCGAGGTGTTCATTGAGGTGGACAACTTCCAATACCGCCTCACCAAAGAAGCGCCCAATCTCTTCAGCTATCGTTTTGTGAATGTGCAAAAGGATACGGATTTTCGGCTCTTTTCCGGCGCCGTGCGCTCCAAAAAATTCACATTGGACGTGTTGGAAAAACCCAATATGCTCGGCTTCGAGGTGAAACTCAACTACCCTTCCTACCTCCAACGCCCCAATGAAACGCTCAACAGCATCGGCGATTTGGTATTGCCGGTGGGTACGACCGTTGACTGGGTGTTCAATGCTGAAAATACGGACGAGGTAGCGCTGCTCTTTGCCACACAGGGAAAAATGGAAAAAGCCAACCGCTTCTCCGATGACCTGTTCACTTTCAAGCGCCGCGCCATGAAGGACGAGAGCTACAAAGTGCTCATTTCCAATAGCCTGCTCCCTAAGGCAGATTCCATCAACTACCTCATCACGGTCATTCCCGATCTTTATCCCACCATCAAGGCGGAAAAATATCAGGACAGCACCGACATAAAGCTCTTGTTCTTTATCGGCGACGCCAACGACGACCACGGTCTGACCAACGTAACCTTCAACTACCGCATCAAAAAGGCCGGTCAACAACAGGGCGAACTCACTTCTTCCACCCTCAAGCGGCCCAACGCCAAACAAACCAATTTTGACTACACCTTCGATCTCGAAAAACTGGGGCTTAACCCGGGCGATGAGGTCACCTACTATTTTGAGGCGTACGACAACGACGGCGTAAACGGCTCCAAGTCGGCGCGCACCAACCTCATGGTATTTGCCATGCCTACGGTGGAAGAGTTTAAGGCCATGGCCGAGACCAATAACAAACAAATCAAGGACGATTTGCAGAAAGCGCTGGAGGAGTCGCGCAAGCTACAGGAAGAACTGAGGAAAATGCGCGATAAGATGTTGCAGGAAAAGGAAGTGACCTGGCAAACGCGCAAAGAGTTGGAAAAAATGCTGGAACGCCAGAAGGAATTGGAAAAGCAGATTGAGCAATCGCGCAACGCTTTTGAGGAAAACCTCAAAAACCAAAAGGAATTCAGCAAAACCGACGAAAACATCCTCAATAAACAGGAAAAACTCCAGGAACTTTTTGAAGATGTGCTTAGCGACGAGATGAAGGAACTCATGGAGCAGATAGAAGAGCTGATGCAGCAATTGGAGAAAGACAACGCATTGGAAATGATGGAAAATTTCGAGTTATCCAATGAGGACCTGGAAAAAGAACTCGATCGCCTGCTCGAACTCTTCAAACAGTTGGAGGTGGAAAAAGCCATGCAGGATGCCGTAGAGGAACTGAAGGAACTGGCCGAGGAACAGGAAAAACTCAGCCAGGAAACGGAGCAAAGCGATAAAGCGCAAAACGATAAAAAGCAGGAAGACCTGAAGAAAGAGCAGGAGAAAATCAACGAGAAATTTGAGGACATCAAAGAAAAAATAGAGGAAGCAAAGCAAAAGAACGAGGAGTTGGAAAAACCCAAAGACCTCGGCGATCAGCAGGAAGAAATGGAAGATATTCAGGAAGAACTGAATGACAGCCAAGAGCAATTGGATCAAAAACAAAACAGCAAAGCTTCCAAATCGCAGAAAAAGGCTTCGCAAAAGATGAAAGACATGGCCAACAACATGGCCATGCAGATGCAAGGCGCCGAAATGGAACAAATGGAAGAGGACATGAAGTCGCTCCGGCAGTTGTTGGAAAACCTGGTCGGCATCTCGTTCAATCAGGAGACGCTCATCAAAGATTTCTCCAAAACGCCCATCAATACGCCGAAATATGTGGAGCTGACGCAAACGCAGTTTAAACTCAAAGACGACTTCGGCCTCGTTCAGGACAGCCTGCAAGCACTGGCCAAACGGGTGTTCCAAATCGAGTCTTTTATTACGGAAAAAGTGTCGGACATCAACTCCAACCTGCGCAACAGCATCTCCGAATTGGAAGAACGCCGCAAGCCGCAGGCCGCCGATCATCAGCAGCGCACCATGAAAAACGTGAACGATCTGGCGCTCATGCTCAGCGAGGTGATGAACCAGATGCAGCAGCAAATGGCCGGTATGATGTCGGGCAATCAAATGTGCAAAAACCCCGGAGGTCAGGGGCAAAAGCCTTCCGACCGGATTACGCCCGGCCAACAGGAACTCAACGAGCAGATGAAGCAGATGAAAGACAAGATGGGCAAAGACGGGAAAGGAGGATCAAGCAAAGAATTTGCACAAATGGCTGCCAAACAAGCTGCTCTGCGCAAGGCGCTGCGCGAAAAACAGAAAGAGCTGCAAGAGCGCGGCAAGGGCAGCAAAGAACTTCAGGATATCATGGACCAAATGGACAAGGTGGAAATTGACTTGGTCAACAAAAAACTGACCAACGAAACCATCAATCGCCAACAGGACATCCTCACCCGCCTGCTCGAACACGACAAAGCCGAGCGGGAGCGCGGGTTAGACGAACAGCGACAAGCACAGGCGGCCCGTGAAAAAGAACGCAAAATGCCGCCTTCTTTGGAAGAATATCTCAAAAAGCGCGAAGCCGAAATAGAAATGTATAAAACCGTATCGCCCGCGCTCAAACCGTATTACAAACAACTCGTGGAAGAGTACTTCAAAACCGTGAAGACTCAATAAATTTTATCGCCGGCGCGCCGTCCGTTCAAACCTTTTCGGCGCGCCGGCGTTTACTCTATTGCGTTTCGCTATCCGCACCCAAATTTCCACATGAATATACTTGAACCCCTTGCGCCATATCGGCTTTCATCTTAAATTGCGTATTTTAATGGAAACAAGAGCGCAACAGGACATGCTTAAACTGCCTTCCGATCCGCGAAACATTGAAGTCGTGGAGTCTTTTGTACAAAAAATTGCCGAGAAGTACCGGCTTAGCCCCGATCAGTACGGCAACCTCCGGCTCAGCCTCACCGAGGCCGTCAACAATGCCATCATACATGGCAATTGTGAAGACAAAACTAAAACCGTCAGCATAGAATTCCGCAAAAAGAAAGATGCCATCGCCATTCGGGTTTCGGATGAAGGCTGCGGCTTCGACTACCGGAGCGTACCCGATCCCACGCTGCCCGAAAACCTCTGCAAATGCGGAGGTCGCGGGGTGTTTCTCATGCGCAACTGCTCCGACCGCATCCGCTTCCACGACAACGGCAGCACGGTGGAAATGCAGTTCAAGCTATGGTAGAACCGCCTTTCCCCGCCGACGAGCCGGCCATTCATTTTCATTCTGAAGACATTGAATTCGATCTGCCGGAGCAAGACGCTTTACAGCAATGGATCGAAACGGTCATCCGCCGCGAGTCGGGTATCTTACAACAGCTTACCTTTATTTTTTGCAGCGACCATTACCTCCACGCGCTCAACGTGGAGTACCTCCAACACGATGACCTCACCGATGTGATTACCTTCCCTTACCAGAAGCCGCCCCATATCGAAGGCGATATCTTTATCAGTATTGATCGCATACGCGACAACGCTGCGAGTTTTGGCACGTCCTTTGAGCAGGAATTGCACCGCGTGATGATACACGGCGTACTGCATCTATGCGGCTACGCGGACAAGACGCCGGAGGCCAAAAAAATCATGACCGCCAAAGAGGATGAGGCGCTGGGATTGCTATAGCGGCAGCAGCGCCGCCGGTGTGGCTTACTCGTCTTTCAGAAGTTCCCTCGAAATCACTAATTTTTGAATTTCCGAAGTGCCTTCACCGATGGTGCAGAGCTTGGAGTCGCGGTAGAATTTCTCCACCGGATAGTCTTTGGTATATCCGTAACCCCCGAATATCTGTACGGCCTCAGTTGAAACGCGTACAGAAGTCTCTGATGCGTAATATTTTGCCATAGCAGAAAGCGTAGTACTTTTTGCGCCGGTGTCTTTGAGGCGGCCTGCTTTACGGGTGAGCAATTCGGCAGCCTGAATTTGCACCGCCATATCGGCTAATTTGAAACTAATAGCCTGGAAATCAGCGATGGGCTTTCCAAACTGTTGGCGCTCTTTGGCATACTTCACCGAGGCTTCGTAAGCGCCTTTGGCAATGCCGAGCGACAGTGCCGCGATGGAGATACGCCCACCGTCGAGCACTTTCATGGACTGGATGAAGCCTTCGCCTTCTTTGCCCAGTATTTGGCTGCGGTGTACCCGGCAATTGTCGAAAATGAGTTCGGTGGTTTCCGAGGCGCGCATGCCAAGTTTGTTTTCTTTTTTGCCGGCGCTGAATCCGGGCGTGCCCTTTTCTATCACAAAGGCCGTCATGCCGCGGCTGTCCAATAGTTCGCCGGTGCGCACGATGACCACCGCCACCTGCCCCGACTTGCCGTGCGTGATGAAGTTTTTGGCGCCGTTGATGATGAAATGGTCGCCATCCCGCTCTGCCACGCATTGCATACGGCCCGCATCGCTGCCGGTATTGGGTTCGGTGAGGCCCCATGCGCCCAGCCACTCGGCGGTAGCCAGTTTGGGCAGGAAGTATTCTTTCTGATCTTCGTCGCCGAACATAAGAATATGATTGGTACACAAAGAATTATGGGCGGCTACCGAGAGGCCGATAGAGCCGCATACCTTGGCAATTTCCTCAATAATGGTAATGTATTCCTGATAACCGAGACCGGCGCCGCCGTATAACTCCGGTACCAGCACGCCCATGAAGCCTTGCTCGCCCATCCGGCGAAAAAGATCAATGGGGAAATGTTGTGATTCATCCCATTCCATGACGTGGGGAAGGATGTGTATGGCGGCGAAATCGCGCGCACTTTGTCGGATAAGCTCCAGATTGTCAAGAGTTTCTACAGTCATTTGAGTCATTTGATTCTTGCTATTGGCCAAATATAAAGCGAAAAGGCGGAAAAAGTTCACCGCTTTCGCAAAACAGTGCAACCTTGCCCGAAAAACCTTGTCCATTCACAACAAACCAAACGAGAAGAATATGAGATACCTTACGCTGGTCTTTATCCTGAGCGCTTCGCTTGGCGTTTTGCCCCAAAAACTCTTTGCGCGCGAGGCTGCCTACATCGGCATCCACTCAGAAACGATTTCCAAACAAAAGGCTAAAATCCTTGGCTTCACCAATTGTTACGGCAGTTACATCACCCGTGTAATACCGGGCTCCCCTGCTCAAAAGGCCGGGCTGATGCCCTTCGATTATATTTTTGCCATAGACAAAGACAATACTCGTGAAGAGATGAGACTGACCCAAATCCTGGCCAAATACCGCCCCAACGACGAGGCCGTGGTACACTTCATGCGACATGGGAAAGTCAAAAAAGAGACAGTCGTATTTAGCTCAAAATCGTTTGGGGTCACCGTTATTTCTTCAGAAAAAAAAGCATTTCTCGGCGTGTCGCCGGACGACAATGAAGACGAGCGCAACGAAAAGGCGGGGGTAGTGATAAAGGTAGTCGCCAATTCCACCGCTACTGATATGGGTTTACAAAACGGAGATCGTATTATGGATATCAATGGGTATCCAATGGTGGATTGGACCGACATCTCCACCGCTGTCGGCATGCTCTCGGCGGGCGATGCCGTTACGATACAGTACGAACGCTCCGGGAAACGCAATACCGCCAAAACCAATATAAAATCCTACGAAGAGTCGAAAACCAAAACGGAATACACCTGGATTGCCAAACCCGAAGAAAGCGCTTTTTTGGGCATCAGTTCCAACAGCATATCCAAAGAAAAGGCCGCTACACTTGGATTTGATAACACTTATGGCAGCTATGTCACCGAAATCATTCCCGGCGCGGCAGCACAAAAAGCCGGTCTTCAACCTTTCGACTACGTCTATGGCATTGACCAACACCGAACCGGCCCAGACGCCGATCTGACCACGCTGCTTAAAAAGTACAAAGCGGGTGATAAAGCAACCGTACACTACGTCCGCCAGGGTAAACCCGCGACCGCCGAACTCACCTTCAGTTCCCGAAAAGATGCGAAAGCTATTGCTCAAGACCGCTGCGATAAGGCATTTTTTGGCGTCAGCGAGCTTTATCGCGCAGAAAAAAGCACTCAGCGCGGGGTACAGGTAGAAATCGTCGCCAACTCTACCGCCGAGGCGATGGGTATGCAGAACGGCGACATAATCATGCAGATAAACGGGTATCCCATCGTGGATTGGAACGACATATCGGCAGCTGTTTCCAACATGAAAGTCGGCGCCGAGGTCCGCGTATTGTACCGTCGCGGCAATACCGAAATAGAAAGCACGCTGCCCATCAAGTCGCTGTGCGATACCAAAGGCAAAGAAGAAAGTGTGTGGGATATCAAGTTCGACTGGGATGACCTGCCGGGCATTCGCCGCGAAAATGCCGGCGCTCCCGAAGCAGGATTCGAACCGGTGAACATGAAATCAGTGGTGGCCGGCATCCAAAACGTGGAAGCCGCTGAAATGGGAGAACTTCAGTCGCGTATGCGCGGCATTACCCTCTCTACCGCTAACGATCTGACGTTAGAAGATCTTCAACTGCAACCCAATCCTGCCATTGGCCGGTTCGGATTGCAATTCCGCCTGCCGGAGAGCGGTATTACTGCCGTGCGCATTTTCAACTCCGCCGGGCGCCTCATTTACGAATACGAGTTGGGCGTTTTTTCCGGCGCGTTTTCCGACGATGTGGATATATCTCAAAACGGAGCAGGCAATTACTATTTGGAGGTCCGCCAGGATGATCGCTCAACGGTTAAAAAAATAATTCTCCAAAATTAAGATCAGCGAAGTATTTTCTCAATATCGTCCCGTAGCCGCTTCCCGTTAGGGGGGCGGCTTTTTTGTGTTGAAAATTCAGACATTTTACTCCTATCTTTCCGCGGCCATATTATACAGTGCATAAACCATATCAGTATGAAAATACAGTTTTGCGGTGCGGCGAGAGAGGTGACCGGCTCCTCCCACCTCCTTACATTGGACAACGGATTTAAGATTCTGTTGGATTGCGGCTTGTACCAGGGGTCTGCACAAGGCATGAGCGAGTTCAATCCCAACTGGCTCTTTAAGCCGGAAGAAATAGATACGCTCATCGTTTCACACGCTCACATTGATCATACCGGGCGCATTCCCTACCTGGTAAAGTCGGGGTTTTCCGGCCCTATTCACTGCACGCACGCCACGCGCAGCCTCTGCGCCCTGATGCTGTTGGACGGCGCGAAAATACAGGAGCGCGACGCCGAGTTTTTCAACAAACGCCGGAAATCCTCACAACCTCATCGCACGCCGCTTTATACCGCACACGATGTAACGGCCTGTATGGAGCTTTTTACAAGCTACGGCTACCAGCGATGGTTCAAAGTACACGACGACGTGGAAGTGCTCTTTCGCGATGCCGGCCACATCCTCGGCAGTGCCACCGTCACTCTCAAAATACGGGAAAACGGCCGAACCACCTATCTCGGCTTCACCGGAGATATTGGCCGCCCGAACCGGCCCATCTTGCGCGACCCGCAGCCTATACCCGAGGTGGACTATCTGATTTGCGAATCAACGTATGGCAATAAGGAGCATATCCAAGGCCCGGAAGAAACCGAACGCCTGCTCTCCATCATCATTGATACCTGTGTCAAACGCCGGGGTAAAGTGCTCATTCCCGCGTTCAGCCTCGGACGTACGCAGGAAATTGTTTATACACTCGACCAAATGGAAACCGCCGGCAGGCTACCGCGCATTCCCATCTATGTAGATAGCCCGCTCGCAGTGGATGTTACGGCTGTATTCGGCGCGCACCCGGAGTGCTACGATCAAAAAATGCACGAATATCTGCTCATTGACGACAACCCTTTTGGGTTTAAGAACTTGAAATACATCCGCGACTTAGACGAATCTAAGGCGCTCAACAGCTCAGAGGAACCATGCGTTATCATTTCCGCAGCAGGCATGCTCAATGCCGGACGCTCCCGGCATCACCTGTCGAACAGCATGTCCAACAGCCGCAATACCATCCTTATTGTGGGCTATTGCTCGCCCGGTACGCCCGGCGGTATGCTGCTCAATGGTATCAAGGAAATCAAGCTATTCGGAGTTGTGAAGCCCTTGCTGGCGCGCGTTGAAGTGATGGACTCCTTCTCGGCTCATGCCGACCGCCGCGAAATGCTCCACTTCCTTGAATCGCAACGCCGCCGCCAACCGCGCATTTTTTTAGTGCATGGCGAAATCGAACGGCAGGAGCAATTTCGCAATTATTTGGCCGAAAACGGTTTCAACGACGTGGAAATACCCGAATTGGGTCAGGAATTTGACCTTTGAAGTGCGGCCCGCATCTCCCGGCGAAAAGAGAGACATTGCAGGAAGTACCCCACCTCCGCCTCCCAATGACGCCAAACATCAGACTGGGTAGGCCAGTCTTTTTGCAGCACATCAAAAAGATGGGGCGGGCAGTGGTAAGCGCCTTCGCGCAGCAAGCGGCGGTAGTGTGTCAGAGCGTGTCCGCGATGCCCATAGAGCGCTTGTTTGAAGCCGTTGATCCATTCCGGTGCTGCCGGCTCGCTCCAGTCTGTACGGTTCAATAACAACGAAACGGCGACATGCCCGCCCTCAAGAAGCCCTCCGTTGTCTCGTAGGTGATTAAGAACAATTTCATCAAACACGGCGGGCGATACCAAGTGCGCTATTTTATCTGCCAATTGGGACTCCGTCGTCATTTTGCGGTTGAAGTGCCGTGCCAGTGCATCTGCCCACCGCGTGTTTCGGCACAGCGTTATCCCCTCCGTCAATCCCTCAAAGACCGGAGCGCTCCAATCGCTTTTTTCAAATTGCATTATGATCTTTTCAGGCGTAGTGGAAAAGAGGCTTTCCAGCCTGACCGGATCTATTCTGGCGAACAGTTGTCGCAGCAGAGAGGCTTTGACGCCGCCTTGCACTGTGCTCAACGACTCTATGCCGTCTCGTTGCCAAGCCGTCGGAAGGTCGGCAGGAAAGTGCATTTCCCACTGATTGTTCTCCTTGAAGTGAAAAATGCTTTGCAAATAAGAAAACAACCGCTCCGAAAGGGCTGTCCCCGATAACGCAGACAACAGACGGCTTGCCGCCTGACGGATTTCCTTGCGGGGACTATCGAGACATGCCTCCAAGAACGGCTCGTCCTGTAACGACAAGCCTTCGCTCATTTCGC
The DNA here is from genome assembly GCA_019638385.1 of Saprospiraceae bacterium. GTDB lineage: Bacteria > Bacteroidota > Bacteroidia > Chitinophagales > Saprospiraceae > UBA2329. The sequence continues at coordinate 245,290 of JAHBTW010000006.1, forward strand.
GCAGTAAAGCCTGCTGCTCCCGGACGCTATCCTGATGCCAAGTGGAGCGCAGCAGCGCTATGCCCTCATCCGGGCGAACGGATCTCAGGTATCGCAAAATGGCCGTCCGTTCGTCAAGCGCCGCTATATGCCAATTATCCGGATCGGGAGGCACAACCAACGGACGCCATTCGGGGTGCTGCCGGGCCAGCCAAACACCTCTGCTGCCGGCAAGCGCCATCACTTTTTTTGCCAAAAGATCGTCTTTGGAGGCGCGGTGCAACAAGTTGGGAAGTATTTCGGGCGGCAGGCCGAAACCGGAAGCGGCGAGTGCATCCAAAAACTCATCCAATGCCGGCAGGTATCGTCCATTTAATACAAGGGACAAATGCTTCACAGAGGCGGCCGGGCAGAGCGGCAGCGGCGTGCCTTCGTCGGCAGGGGGCAGGACAGGAGCATCCTCCAAAGGGTAGGCGGCCTTATGGGCAAACTGAGCAGCAGCCAGTGCGCGCAACAAAGCGCCGGCATCGTCGTCGTGGGATAATGAGTAGTCCGTTGCAGCGCTCGGAAGTCCGCGGCGATCTAAACCAAGGATGGCGGTTTCTATGAGTTCTTGCCGGTTCATGCCGTCAAAGGTAAGGAGCAGCAGGCAGATAGTAGCGGGGCGGTATGCAGTCGGCGGTAGCAGGCTGCACTGTAAACCGCCCACCGACGTGCCGCCGACTGATGTACCGTCTACCACGACAGAACGGACGACTCTTATCCGAATATCTGTTCAACGGCGATTTTGCGGAAGCGGAAAATTTCTTCCACCTTATTATCTACAAAAACGGCGTCGGCGATGGTTCCAATGATGCCGTAGGGTACTTTGTAGTGGAGAATGTCCCGCATGAACACTCCGCCGTCTTTCTCCTCAAAGTGGTGTTCGTGGTGCCACATAGCGTAAGGGCCGAAACGCTGTTCATCCACAAAAAACTTGCGATCGGCTATGTGTGTGATCTCCGTGACCCAGTCCATTTTTATACCGGCGAAAGGGCTGATCTTATACTGTATGATCATGCCCTCATACATGGAGACATTGCGAATGTCGGAGAGAATTTCGAAGGACATACCGCCGGGGGTTACGTCATTGAGGTTTTCGGGCCGGGAAAAGAAGTGCCAGACTTCCTCCAACGGGCGCGCTATAAACTGTTGCCATTCCTTTTTCTTTACTTGCATTTCCGTTTTTTTTTTGCGAATACAACGAGCCGGGATGCAAATGGTTCAGGGGTAAAAATACCCTGTTTACGGTATTCCCCTATATGATATAGCCCTATATCTTTGCAAACGTATTCCGTGAAAACGGTTTACTTGATTGTAACCGATTATTTAGTCCCAAAAACTCGTTTCCCATGAACAAGCTCGCTCCTTGCCTGCTCCGTCTTTATACCTATCTGGTTCCTCCCTCTCATTTCCATCATCAGAAAAGACTCTTTACGTTCCTGTACGCCTGATTCAGCCGTATGCGTATCGGCGATTGCTTCGTCGCAAGAGTTTCTATTGCTCTGGTGGTGGAGGCAATGCCCGTCTCAATGATATACTCCCATGAACTCGATACATTCCCATTTTTTGTCCAAATTCCTGCCTTTACAAGCTAAAGCATTCGGTGGCGTTGGGGTAGATGTCACCGGGGCCCCCGGCAAACTGCCGGTTGAAGGGGCCGGCAGCGCCCAAGCCGGGATGGCTGTGCCATGTTGTGCTGAAAGCAATACGGGGGCTCCCTTTTTTCATTTCCCGGAGCCTCCCCAACGATACTATTTAAGTTTGTAAAGGGTTTCTCATACAGGAATATTAGCGCGGAGACATTGTTACAATGCCTCCGCTTTTTGTTTTTGCCTACTTTTGGCCGTACAGTTTTTCCTCACCATCAAGTCGAAACTCACTATGTCTGTTGTAAAAGAATTCAACGATTACCGGGCCATGATGAATGAAAAAATCTTCGCCCAGGACAACAAAGTGCTCAAGCGCTTTTTCAATTTAGATACCAATGCCTATCAGGATGGAGCGTTGGACACTAAAACAAAAGAGTTGTTGGGGCTTGTGGCCTCTATGGTCTTGCGTTGCGACGATTGCATCCGCTATCACCTTGGCACCTGCTTCGAGCTGGGCATTACCCGCAATCAGGTATTCGAAGTGTTCGCCATTGCCAATTTGGTGGGCGGCTCCATCTGCATACCGCATACGCGCAGGGCATTAGAGTACTGGGAGGCGCTGGAGGCGGGAGGGTAAGGCAGAAGGGCAAATTGGCAAAAGGCAAATTGGCAAGGGGTGTTATCGGGATTCCACTTCGTTTCATCTGCCCTATAACCCACTGTGTTCTATGCCCTATGCTCTCTGCTTTCCCGATTTCCTTCGTTATCGGGATGTCGCTTCGCTCCATCTGCTCCATGCACTATGCCTCTTTATTTCTCTGAAAGCAGGCGCAGGAGCACGCCGTTGGTCCAGCCGAAGCCGTCTTGTACGGGGTATTCGCCGCCGCCGGCCTCTAAGGTCATATCCAGCACGTTGTATTTTTCCACCATTTTGCCGGTGTTGCGATACACTTTTTCGTTGAGGGCAACCCAGCGACTGCGTACCTCATCGGCGAGGCGGGTATGGTTATAGTGCCGCAGCCCTTGAATGGTGATCCATTGCAGCGGCGCCCAGCCGTTGGGAGTGTCCCATTGTTGGCCCGTGTTGGTCAGGGTCGTCACTACGCCGCCCGCTTTGAGGAAGTCTCGTTCGATGACCTGCGCGACAACAGTGGCCTGTGTGTCGTCGGCTATTTTGAAAAACAACGGATAGGCTCCCGCTAAGGACAACACCCCGGTAGGGCGCTCATTTTCAAAATCATAATCCATAAAAAAGCCGGCTTCTGCATTCCAGCAATAGCGCTGCAATGCCGCTTTACGCTCCGAAGCGAGACGGCCATAACGATCGGCCTGTTCGGTTTTTCCTGCGCGACGGGCATACGCTTCGAGCATGGCTTCCAAGTGGTAAAGCAGTGCGTTGAGGTCAACGGGTACGATGGCCGTGGTACGAATGGTGGACAGGTCCATTGGATCGCTCAGCCATCGGCTCGAAAAATCCCAGCCGGATTCGGCCCCGGCACGCAAGTCGAGAAAAACGGCCTGATCTTCACGAGGGCTATTTTGGGATGTCTCCAAATCTTCGCGATAACTCTCCGGTCTCGGTTTGTGGCGGTCGTCCCAGTAGCGGTTCAGCACGGAGCCGTCGGGCATACGGAGCACCCGGCGATGCGTCGGATTTTCTTCCGAAAGCCCGGCCCGACCATCCATCCAGAATGCATGCTCGCGCTCCAATTGCGGCAGGTAGCGCAGCGCAGCATCGGCGCCGTCCATTTCTTCGAGCACGCGCACCATCATGGAAAAGAAGGGCGGTTGCGAACGGCCGAGGTAATACGTTCGGTTGCCGTTGGGAATGAAGCCGACCGTGTCTATGAGGTAGGCGAAATTGTTGACCATGTTGCGCACAATGTCGGCCCGGCCGGCAGCCTGTAAGCCGAGGAGCGTAAAATAACTGTCCCAATAATACACCTCGCCGAATCGCCCGCCAGGCACGATGTAAGGATGCGGCAACGGAATGAGCGACCCCGCCTGCGCAGCATCATCGGGACGGCGGGTAAGTACCTCCCACAGCGCATCAATGTGCTCTGCGGCACTGCGACCGGGGTCGCTGACAAAGCCGGAGGCATACGCTTTGGGCAGATCAAAATGTTCTGTGACGAATGCGCTCAGGTCGAATCCGGCGGCAGCGCCGGCAATGGCGTAACGCGCCATAATGGTGTCAGCGGGGAATTTGGGTGTACAGTCCACAAAGGTTTTGCCATCCGGGAAAATGCGATTCATCTGCACAGCATGAAAAAGATCGCCAAACAACTCATCGGGCGAACTGCGTTCCGGCGCCGACTCCCGCGCTTTATCCGATTCAGAACGACAAGCACTCAGGCCGAGCAGAGCGAGACAACACAGCAAAACAGCAGAGCGAAACAACGGCATCATGGCAAACAGTTTTTGTGAACGGTTGAAGGGGCTAAGATACGGAAAAGGAAGGAATGCAGTAATGCAGCATCAGGATCGTGCTCAACCGGTTGGGATGTGTCGCAAGCCGGCTGCACAAAATTCAAACCCTCAGCGATCCGCGAAAACCCCTGGCGCCATAATAAGATTCAGCCCAGTTGTGATACACAAAAACATGGCCGAAGCGGCGGTCACAAAAGAGCGCGCCGCCGAGTTTTCTGATATCCGCAGGCGTTTTTACCCAGCTTGAGGTTTTTGTATCGAAATTTCCGAGTTGCTGCAGCGCCCGATACTGTTCTTCCGTCAACAGCTCAATACCCATATCCGCCGCCATTTCAACAGCGCTATTGTCCGGCTTATGTTCTTTTCTGGCCTCCAGCGCTTCGTGGTCGTAACAAATACTTCTGCGGCCTTTGGGGCTTTCCGCTGAACAATCAAAAAAAATGTATTCGCCCGTTTTTTTATCCTGTCCCACCACATCCGGTTCGCCAGCGGTACCTTCCATTGCATAGAGCGACCACAGTTTTTCCGGGTTTGCTTCGAGTTTCGTTTGTATTTCAGCCCACTCAAGCCCTTTATGACGAGTCATGTTTTTTTCAAAACGGGCTTTTAATGCGCCGAGGAGCTCCTCACTTTCTTTTTGAGATAATTCTTTTTTCATGTTAAATTGTTTGCGGCTTCTTGCAACCGGTTATGCGCCATATTGATGCCGTAGACAAAAGGCAATTGCAGCATTTGGTCTCTGTATGCAACAGACCTGAATACTATATGCATATTGAGTTTGCTGGTGTTGTCAGTGAGTTTTTTAAACTCCAAAAACTCAAGCTGAACGGGAAATGGCGAATGTTCTATTTCAAACGTCCGGGTGATTTTCCGATTCGGAACAAACTCATGGATGACTCCATTGGCCCGAAACAGTACATTTCCCTGAGCATCCTGTGTTTCAAATTGATAGCTGCCGTGCTTTTTATTTTCCAATTTCAGCACCTTGTTGCCCATCCATTGCTCCACAATTTCGGGTTCTATGTATGCTTTAAAAAGCAATTCCAGCGGCAAATCAAATTCCCGTGTTATCAGCAATTCCTGTTTGCCGTCTTCGGCATTTATTTTTGTTTTCGGCGCCATTTACTCTTGTTTATCTGATTGGTAATTTTTCATGATGGTTTCCAGTGTATTAAACCGGTCGTCCCACAGCTTGCGGAATGGCTCAATAAAATCTGCTATTGCTTTTATTTTTTGGGGATTTAAATGGTAATAAATTTCTCTGCCGTTTTGCTCCTGTTCAAGCAATTCGCATTCGGTGAGGATTTGTAAGTGTTTTGAAACGGTCGGTCTTGCGGTGTCAAAGTTGGAGGCGATTGCACCTGCCGTCATAGATTGGGAGGCTACCAATAGAAGTATAGCCCTTCGCGTCGGGTCTGCTATGGCTTGAAATACGTCTCGTCTTAAATTCATTGTGTAGCTATTTGACTGCAAATATATGTGTAGCCATTCGGCTACGCAAATTTTTCCTTACTCTTTTTTCAACTTCCTGGAAACATCGGGTTTAGCAATGAAATCAGCATCTCCAAAATAACGCACCCCGCATAACAGCCCCTCAATTTTTTCCGTTATCCCCCGGTATGTATCCAACGGCGGCGAGATTGTCTAACTTTGCGCCCCTCAAAACAATACGGCATTGTGTATGAAACGAATTTCCGGGGTCATTACCCTTTTTCTTTTGGTGCAAACCCTCACCGCACAACAGGGCTGGGAGGCCGGCCCCTGGCTCGGCGGCGCCTGGTATCTCGGCGATCTGAACACGAGCTATAACCTCAGTACGCCCGGCTTAGCCGGCGGATTTGCAGCCCGTTACAATTTCAACGACCGGCTCTGTATGCGCTTCAGCGTCAATGCCGGTAAGGTAATGGCCGATGACGCCAACTCAAAAAACAGCTACGAACGGGCTCGCAACCTCAGTTTTCAGTCCGGCATCCTGGAGGGCGCTTTCCAAATGGAATTCAATTTCCTCCCCTACATCCACGGCGACCGCGATTATTTCTTTTCGCCTTATCTCTTGTTGGGAATGAACGTGGCGAAGTTCAACCCCAAAGCCCTGTACGAGGGAGATCTGGTGGAATTGCGCCCTTTAGGTACCGAAGGGCAGTTTCGCGGCGAGGAATACTATACCACCAGCGCCGGTTGGCTATATGGAGGCGGTTTTAAAGTGGACCTCAGCTACCGCATCAGTCTCAACTTTGAAATTGCCGCCCGCGCTTTGTCCACCGACTATCTCGACGATGTGAGCAGCACTTATCCCGATAAAGGCGATCTGTTGCGCGAACGCGGCGAACTTGCCGTCGCCCTTTCCGACCGCTCTATCGCCTTGCCGGGAACAGACGGCAATCAATTGGGCAGAACCGGCGTGCAACGCGGCAACAGTAAAAACAACGATACTTATATTTTTCTCGGCGCAGGCGTCCTCTATTATTTCGGCGAACTCAAATGCCCCGGCACCGGCAGCCGCAAGCGGAGGAGGTAAGTAGTTCGGTAGGCGGTACGTCGGTAGGCAGTAGGCGGTACGTCGGTAGGCAGTACCGCCCACTGCGAACTGCCTACCGCTCTATGCACTATGCTCCATGCCCTATGCCCTAAAGCTCCTCCTTGAGAAACAAGCCCGTATAACTCTCCGGGTGCGCAGCCGTTTCTTCCGGTGTACCGGCACATACGATGCGCCCGCCGCGCCGGCCGCCTTCCGGCCCGATGTCTATGATGAAGTCGGCGGTTTTTATCACGTCCATATTGTGTTCTATCACAATCACCGTATTGCCTTTGTCTGTGAGCTTGTTCAGCACGTCGAGCAGGTGGCTGATGTCTTCAAAATGGAGGCCGGTGGTCGGCTCGTCTAATATATAAATGGTGTTGCCGGTGTCTTTTTTGGAAAGCTCTTCGGCGAGTTTCACCCGCTGGGCCTCGCCGCCGGAGAGCGTGGTGGCCTGCTGCCCCAGCGTGATGTAGCCGAGCCCCACTTCGTTGAGGGTGCGCAATTTGCGATAGATGGCCGGAATGGGTTGGAAAAACTCCACCGCCTCGCTCACCGTCATATCCAGCACATCGTTAATGGATTTGCCTTTGTACAACACCTCCAGTGTTTCCCGGTTGTAGCGCCGGCCGAGGCAGGTCTCGCAATGCACATATACATCAGGCAGAAAATTCATCTCAATGACGCGCATGCCGGAGCCTTCGCACACCTCGCAGCGACCGCCTTTTACATTGAACGAAAACCGCCCCGGCTTATAGCCCCGGATTTTGGATTCCGGCAGATCGGAATAAATCTTGCGGATGTCGGTAAACACGCCGGTATAGGTAGCCGGGTTGGAACGCGGCGTGCGCCCGATGGGGGATTGATCAATTTCGATGACCTTGTCAACATGCTCCAACCCTTTGACATCCTCGTAAGGCAACGGGCGTTGCAGGCTTTTGTAAAAACGTTGGCGCAGAATGGGGTATAAGGTCTCGTTGATGAGCGAGGACTTGCCGCTGCCCGATACGCCGGTAACGCAGCATAAGGTGCCCAGCGGAATACGGATGTTGACCTTTTGGAGGTTGTTGCCCGTAGCGCCGCTGAGTTCGATGAAGTGCCCGTTGCCCACGCGGCGTTTGGCAGGAGTGGGAATGCGGCGGCGATGGCTGAGAAAATCGGAAGTAATGGTATTTTTTTGCAAAAAGCTCTCCGGTTTACCTTCTCCCACCACTAAACCGCCGTGTTTGCCCGCGCCGGGTCCCAGGTCAATGAGGTAATCGGAAGCGAGCATGATATCTTTGTCGTGTTCTACCACGAGCACGGTATTGCCGATGTCGGTGAGTTCGCGCAGGGCTTCAATGAGCTTGCGGTTGTCGCGCTGATGCAGGCCGATGCTCGGCTCGTCCAATATGTAGGTGATGCCGGTGAGTTGGGAGCCGATCTGGGTGGCGAGGCGGATGCGCTGCGACTCCCCGCCCGACAGGGTGCGCGCCGGGCGGTAGAGGCTGAGATAATCCAGCCCGACGTGGAGCAGGAAGCCGAGCCGGAAGCGAATTTCCTTGAGCACCTCTTTGGCGATGGCCCGCTGCCGCTCGTCTAAGCGGTCTTCCAGGCCGGTCATCCACTCGGAAAGGGTCACGATGTCCATTTCGGAGAGTTCGGCGATGTTTTTGCCGTCTATTTTGAAATGGAGCGATTCTTTTTTGAGTCGTTGCCCCTTGCATTCAGGGCACACATCCACCGCCATGAACTCTTCGGCCCACTGGCGTATCTTTTCGGAGGAGGTGTTTTCATACCAACGAATCAACATTTTGTGAAGGCCCTCCACGGCAATGTTGTAGGAAATATCGGAATCGCCGTAGTTGAGTTTTACAGGCACAGAGTGGTCGCCGCCGTGCATAATGATGTCCATCGCTTCTTGAGGGATGTCTTTCACCGGAGTGGAAAAAGTGAACCCGTATTTTTTGGCGATGCCGCGCAATTGCTGAAACATGAGGTTCTCCCGTACTTCGCCGAGCGGCGCAATGCCCACGTCATTGATGCTCTTGGTGTCATCGGGTATGACGCGGGCCATGTCCACTGTATTCACTGCGCCGAGGCCGGTGCAGGCGGGACAGGCGCCGTAGGGCGAATTAAAGGAAAAGGTATTGGGCGAAGGCTCTTCGTAAGAAATGCCGGATTCGGCATCCATGAGGTGTTTACTGAATGCAGTGGAGTGGCCGGTATCGGCGTCGAGCACAAAAAGAAGTCCGTTGCCGGAGCGCAGGGCAATTTGGAGAGATGCGGAAAGACGGTCGCGACGCTCCTCTCCTACTTTGATGCGGTCTATCACCACTTCGATGTCGTGTACTTTATAGCGGTCGGTTTGCAGGCCGGGTTCGAGGTCGCGCACCTCGCCGTCAATGCGCACTTTGGTATAACCCTGTTTGCGCACCTGCTCAAACAATTCGCGATAGTGCCCTTTGCGGCCGCGCACCAATGGCGCGAGCAGCAGCACCTTGCGCCCATCGAATTGCTCCATGATGCGCTCTTTCATCTGCTCCTCGGTGTAGCGCACCATCTTTTGGCCGGAGCTGTGGGAATACGCTTCGCCGGCGCGCGCATAGAGCAGGCGCAGGAAGTCGTAAATCTCGGTAACGGTGCCCACCGTAGAGCGCGGGTTGCGACCGGTGGTTTTTTGTTCTATGGAAATAACCGGGCTGAGGCCGTTGATTTGCTCTACATCGGGGCGTTCCATTTCGCCGATGAATTGGCGGGCATACGCCGAAAAGGTCTCCATGTAGCGTCGCTGTCCTTCCGCATAGATGGTGTCGAAGGCCAGTGAGGACTTGCCGCTTCCGCTAATGCCGGTGATGACCACGAGTTGATTGCGCGGTATGCGAACATCTATGTTGCGCAGATTGTGTACCCGCGCACCGATTACCTCAATCACGTCTTCTATCGTCTTATCTTGTCCGTTGTGCCGATGTTTTGCCATAGCTGAATTTTTCCCGACAGAGGAACACCGGAGGCGGGGGGAAGGTTAAGGGGGGAAGGAAAAAGGTTCTTTATCCTACTCGCTGCGCAAAGTCCCGCATCACATCCGTCAGCACCTGCACGCTTTCCTGCGACATGGCATTGTAAATGGAGGCGCGGAATCCGCCCACCGAGCGGTGCCCTTTCAGGCCCACTAAGCCCGCCGCTTTGCACGCCTCCATGAAGGGCGCTTCATACTCCGCCTTTTCCGGCAGGAAGCACACGTTCATCAGCGAGCGGTCTTCTTCGGCCACGGTGCCTTTGAAGCAGGGATTGGCATCAATTTCATTGTAGAGCAACTGGGCTTTTTGCACGTTGTGCAAGGCCATCGCGTCCAGACCGCCCTGAGCAGCTACCCAGCGCAGCGTGAGCATCATCACATAGATGGGGAAAACAGGCGGGGTGTTGTACATGGACTCGCCCTCAATGTGGGTGCGGTAATCGAGCATAGCCGGCAACTTGCGCGACACATGGCCGAGCAGGTCTTTTTTCACCATCACCAGCGTAACACCTGCCGGCCCGAGGTTTTTCTGCGCGCCGGCGTAGATGAGGCCGTAGCGCTCCATGTCAATGGGGCGGCTAAACATATCAGAAGACATATCGCACACGATGGGCAGGTCGGTTTCCGGTAGTTCGTGCAGTTGGGTGCCGTATATCGTGTTGTTGCTCGTGAGGTGCAGGTATTTGGCTGCCGGCGAAAGCGCGTAGGATTTGGGTATGAAGCTATAGTTGCTCTCTTTGGAGGAGGCCGCCACTTCTATTTTCCCAAAATTTTTGGCTTCTTTAATGGCTTTGGCAGCCCAGACGCCGGAATCAACATAGCAGGCCGTGTCTTCCTCGTTGAGCAGATTCATGGGCGCCATGAAAAACTGCGAACTGGCGCCGCCCGACAGGAAAAGCACGCCGTATTCATCGCCGGCGCCGCTGAGATCGCGCACCAATTGCTCTGCTTCGGCCATTACCGCTTCAAATTCCTTGCTGCGGTGCGAAATTTCGAGAATGGACAGGCCCATCCCGTTGAAGTCAATGGCTGCGCGGGCAGCTTCTTCCATTACGCTCGCCGGCAAAATGGCAGGGCCGGCGCTGAAATTGTGCTTTTTCATGGCTGTTGTGAATTTGATGGGGCCGCTACGCTCCCGAAGTGCGCCGCAAAGGTAGCGAATGGGAAATTATTTACGCCACACACCTTAAAAACAGAATGAGCCGCCCCTTGTAGTAGGAGCGACTCATAAAGGGATTGGTTTTTTGGGTTTTTAAACTACCGGAGTTTCCACTGCATACCTACATTGAACAGGGAGATGCCGTAGCCGAGTTCGCTGAAAAAGCCGACGTTGCGGCCCGGGAAATAGGCGGCGCCTACAAATCCGCTATAGGTCATTTTGTTGCTTGCCGGCCGGCTGAACGAAGGTTGCAAGTCGCCGGGAACGGTGTCGCTCTTGGGAGCGCTCACCTGCGTGACGTCCGTGTTGGGCATGTTGTAGCCCAGCATGAAGCCGCCATATATATCGAAACGCTCCGCGCGCAGGGCGTGTATCGCACCGCGCAGGCCGAGGGTCACTTCTTCGTTTTTAATGTTGTCAACAGAGTCATCTGGGCGCAGTACATTGTTTTTTTCCGAAGCGGAATACGCAGCAAAGGCCGACATGCTGAAGTTGTTGGTGATGCGGTACCCCAGACGCAAATTCACGGGGAGCATATTGATGTGGGCGCCGTCGGCTACATAAGTAGGCACCAATCCGACACCGGCGGAGAGGTCAATTGCGCCTTTTTTGAATACGACCTGAGCTTGAAGGCTGATGGACATCGCAACAAGTGCGATAAGGATGAAAAGGGATTTTTTCATGGGTACTGAATTTGTTAGTTAAATTAAGATGGTTCCTTCTTTTGGGAATCATGTTTCACGTCGCAAAGATACATTGCTCGTTTCGCTTCGTCAACAACACATCAAAATTTAATTTTGTTTTAACCAATTAAAATGATGTGTCAAAAAATTTAATGCCGAAAAGAGTGTAAAAAATTCAAGCCATCTGTCCTTTTTCGCGGTTGGTGAAATTAACTATTGTACCCAGGCGTTATTTCGCAATGAAAAAAATTCATGTAAAATAACAACAGAGCCATAACGCCGGCGCTGTGCCAAAAAATTGTCCGGCCCGCGTCTTTTTATTGCAAGCTGCACGTCAAAATTTCTCAACAAAAGCGCCGGGTTCGGCATTATATAGGGCATTGTTTATAGCGGCCTGCCCGAAAGAAGCCGGCCGGCAGCTCAAGCTCCTGCTTTTTCCTTTCCTTTCTTGTCATCGGTAATACACTTTACATGCGTTTTTTAATATTCATTCTCATTCTTCTTGTCCTCGACTGGTATGCTTTTCAGGCGTTTCGCACCATCACGCAGCAATGGTCGGCCACCTTGCGCAACATCGTGACGGTGTTGTACTGGGTAGCGCCTGTCATCCTGCTCCTATATATATTGGCGTCTCAAACAGGCAGCACGGAAACCTGGCCCAAACCGCTGAACACCTTTTTGCGCAGCTTTCTCTTTATTGCCTACTTTTCCAAACTGCTCATTGCCGCCGTGATGCTGGCCGACGATATCCGCCGCGCGTCCCTGTGGGTGTATGAAAAAGCAGCCGGCAGCGCACCGTTCGACTACAGTCGCTCCCGTTTTTTGTCCAATTTCGGCGTTATGCTCGGTAGCATTCCCTTTCTCACCCTCTCTTACGGCATCCTGCGCAACCCCTACCGCTACAAGCTTTTTCGAGAAAATGTGGTATTAGACGATCTGCCCGAAGCCCTCAACGGCCTGCGCATCGTTCAAATTTCCGACATACACTCCGGCAGCCTGCTCTATCGCGAGCCGGTAAAAGCGGCAGTGGAAATGATCAATGCCCAAAAACCCGATCTCGTCTTTTTTACCGGCGACTTAGTCAACAATGTCGCTACCGAGATGGACGGCTTTTTAGAGATATTTGACAAAATAGAGGCCCGGTACGGCGTGTACTCTATCTTCGGCAACCACGACTACGGCGACTATGTATCCTGGCCCGACCCGGCAGCCAAGACAGCCAACTTAGAGCAACTCAAAGCCGTACACAAGCGCCTCGGCTGGCAACTGCTCCTCGACGAAAATCGCATCCTGAACATCAACGGCGCAGATGTAGCTGTGATCGGGGTGCAAAACTACTCGTCCCATCTTCGCTTTCCGAAATACGGCAGTTTGGAAAAGGCATACCAAGGCGCCGAAAGCGCAGCGCTTAAGCTCCTGCTCTCCCACGACCCCTCTCACTGGAGTGATCAGGTCACCGCTTTGTTTAAAGACATTGCCATTACCTTTTCCGGGCATACGCACGGCATGCAGTTCGGGGTGGAGATTCCCGGCTGGTTCAAGTGGAGCCCTGTGCAGTATGTATATAAGGAGTGGGCCGGGTTGTATCAGGCAGGCCAACAGTTCCTGTACGTCAACCGGGGTCTGGGCTTTCTCGGCTACCCGGGGCGGGTGGGCATATTGCCGGAAGTAACCCTGTTGGAATTGAAAAACAAAGCCTGATTTCCGGCAGGCTTTCGCCCAATTTCGGAAACTTAGCCGCAGCCCGTTTGTTTAGCCCTCAATAACCGCTAACAACATGCACAAACGACGCGCCATTGTATGGTTCCGCAACGACCTGCGCCTGCACGACAACGAAGCGCTACATGATGCGCTGCTGTGCGCCGACGAAGTTATCCCCGTATATGTGTTTGACGAGAGAGTTTTTTTCGGCCACACCCGCTTCGGTTTTCGCAAAACAGGCCCTTACCGCGCTAAATTTATTATAGAAAGCGTGAGCGATCTGCGCCGTTCGCTGAAACAACTCGGCAGCACCCTGTACATCCGCATCGGAAAACCGGAAGAAGAAGTATTTCAGATCGCAGCGCAAACCAAAACGAGTTGGGTATTTTGCAACCGCGAACGCACCCAGGAAGAAGTGGACGTGCAGGACACACTGGAACAAAACCTTTGGACCATCGGACAGGAACTCCGCTTTTGCCGGGGCAAAATGTTGTACCATACCGCCGATTTGCCGTTTCCGGTAACGCACACGCCGGAGGTTTTTACTCAGTTCCGGAAAGAGGTAGAGCGCTACATTCCCGTACGCGAGCCTTATCCGGCCCCGACCGGCCCCATCCGGCCTGTTTCAGTCCCCTTGGATAGCGGCGAAATACCCTCGATGGAAGACCTTGGCCACGAAGACTTTGAGCACGACAACCGTGCAACGTTCCATTTTTATGGCGGCGAATCGGAGGGCTTGAAGCGCCTGCGTTACTATTTGTGGGAAAGCAACCTCATAAAAAACTACAAAGAAACCCGCAACGAACTATTGGGCGGCGACTACTCTTCCAAGTTCTCGCCCTGGCTGGCGCAGGGGTGCCTTTCGCCCAAACAAGTATTCCATGAACTCCAACGCTACGAGGCCGAGCGCGGCGCCAACGACTCTACTTACTGGCTCTTTTTCGAGTTGCTCTGGCGCGATTTTTTTCGGCTTATTGCCAAAAAACACTGCAATAAAATATTTCAAAAGGGCGGCATCCGCAGCGAATCCAATCCCAAGCTGCGCAATGACCGGGACGCTTTGCAACGCTGGATAACCGGCGCCATCGGGGTACCTTTTATAGATGCCAATATGCGCGAGTTGGGCAGCACGGGTTTTATGTCGAACCGCGGCCGGCAGAATGTAGCGTCCTATTTGGTAAATGATTTGAAGGTAAACTGGCAAATGGGCGCGGAGTATTTTGAATCTTTGCTGTTGGATTACGATCCGGCCAGCAATTGGGGCAACTGGAACTATGTGGCGGGCGTGGGCAACGACCCCCGCGAAAATCGCTACTTCAATCCTCAAACACAGGCCATGCGCTACGATCCGCAGGGGGAATATGTGACGCATTGGATTCCTGAACTGGCCGGTTTGGCGCCCGAAGAGATACACCGGCCCGGCGCCCGGTACTATGCCGAGCCGCAGTGGTAAAATTTTGCACAACAGATGAAGAACTACCTGTCGCTCATAAAATTCAGCCATACGGTATTCGCCATGCCTTTTGCGGTACTGGGTTTTTTCCTGGCAATATTGCATTCCGGGCAAGGGCTGAGTTGGCGTTTATTCGCATTGGTGTTGCTGTGTATGGTCTTTGCGCGCAGCGCGGCCATGGCGTTCAATCGTTATCTGGACCGCAGCGTAGATGAGCGCAACCCGCGCACCCGCAGCCGTGAAATACCGGCAGGCTTGATCAGCCCGCGCGCTGCTTTAGTTTTTGTCATCGTCAGTAGTTTGTTGTTCGTTCTTTGCACCTGGTTCATCAATCCGCTGTGCTTTGTGTTGTCGCCTGTAGCGTTGGCGGTCATTTTGGGGTATAGCTACACCAAGCGCTTTACCTTTTTGTGCCATTTCGTACTGGGGCTTGGGTTGTCCTTGGCCCCCATCGGGGCGTATCTGGCGGTGACGGGCCGCTTCGACCTGTTGCCGCTGCTCTACTCCGCAGCCGTGCTGCTGTGGGTGTCGGGCTTCGACATCATATACGCCTTGCAAGACGAGGATTTTGACCGCTCGCTGCAATTGCATTCTGTGCCGGCGGCGCTGGGCAAAAAAAAGGCGCTTGCGCTTTCCTCGGTATTGCATTTCGGGAGCGCGTTATTTATACTCGGCGGCGCCTATTGGCTGAGCCGTCTTTTCCCGGTTTTCGGATGGTTGCAATGGGCGGGCGCAGCGGTGTTTGTACTCCTGCTGTTTTACCAACACACCCTCGTGCGCCCCAACGATCTGAGTCGGGTCAACCTCGCTTTTTTTACTACCAACGGCATTGCTGGGGTCATTTTTTCCGCATTGGTCATTTTGGATATGTATTGGTAAAATTCAATCTCATGGCGCCCGGCGATGAAATATACAACCGCGAAAGCCTACCCGAGGACAGTTCCTTCAACGTGTTTCGGGAACTGAAGGCGCAGTATCAAACCCTTTCCGACAAAAACCGCTCCATCGCCGAGCGGATAGAAGCCTTCGAGAACATCACCGATATGGAGGTGGGCGATACGCCGCTCATTCGCGCCCGCAATGCCGAGCGGGAAACCGGCGTGAGCCAGATTTTTTTGAAATTTGAAGGCGGTAATCCCACCGGCACACAAAAAGACCGCATCGCGTTTGCACAGTGTATGGACGCGCTGCGAAGAGGCTATGAAGGCATTACGCTGGCCACCTGCGGCAATTACGGCGCCGCCTGCGCATTGGCCGCCCGGATTGCGGGCCTGCGCTGCATCATTTACCTGCCGGAAAATTACCACTCCAAACGATTGCCGGAAATGGCGCAACTCGGCGCAGAGATCGTCCGCTCTCCTGGCGATTATGAACAAGCCGTGGCAGCATCGCAGGCCTTCGCGGCGCAGAAGGACTTTTACGACGCCAACCCCGGCGGCAACAACACGATGCTGCAACTCAAGGCTTACGGCGAAATTGCCTATGAAATATACGACGAACTGCGCGACGCTCCGCGCATCGTGGCCGTACCCGTATCGAACGGCACGGTACTGGCCGGAATTTACAAAGGGTTTCTGAGCCTCTACCGCCGGGGCAAAACCTCCCGGATGCCCATCATGGTAGCCGGTTCGGCTTACGGCCAAAACCCCATTGTAGAATCTTTTTTGCACAACAAGCTCACATGCGAAGACCTGCAGCCGCAGCGCATCCGCGAAACGGAAGTGAACGAGCCGCTCATCAGTTGGCATGCCTTCGACGGCGACTTTTCCCTCGCAGCGCTCCGCGAAACCAAGGGCTGGGCGCGCAATGTGAGCGACAAAAAGATGCTCGCACTGGCCCGTATGCTCAAAGATAAAGAAGGCTTAAACGCGTTGCCCGCCGCTACCGCCGGACTGGCTGCCCTGCTCGAAGCGCCTCAGCCCGAATGGGTGCAAAACGACCGGTTTGTAGCCATTCTCACTGCCCGCCGCTAAACCGCCGTCGAACCTTTTTGCGCCAAAGGATGTTCCCTGAAAACTTTTTAAAAAAACCGAGGGCGAAAGCGCTCTTGAAGAGCTTTTACCCCCGAAGATTTTTTTTCAAATATTGTTTCATGCGCTCTTTCCTATATTTGCGCTTCATTTTTTTCAAACGATAAAACCAAAGAAGATGTCCAACATGGTTGTACGGTATTCCGATGCCGATCTTGCCGAGTTCAAGGAGATCATTGACAAGAAATACGAGGACGCCAAGGCCAACCTCACCAGCTTGCAAGAGCAGATTCTTGACATCACCGAGAACACCAGCGACGAACACGGCGGCGACTGGGTGGATGACAGTTCTATCAACAATGAGATGGAAATGCTCAACAACATGGCCATCCGTCAACGCATGTACCTCAAGGACCTCGAAAATGCCCAGGTGCGCATCCGCAACAAATCCTACGGTATCTGTTCCATTACCGGCGACCTCATTGACAAAAAACGCCTTTTGGCAGTGCCTACTACCACCAAGAGCCTTTCGGCCAAAGCGGAAGAAGCGAAGCAGAAAGATGACAAACCGGCGTCAAGGCCCTTGCCCAAACCCGTACCCAGTGTGGATACCACGCCTAAGGTGATCTCCAAAGTTATTCGCAAATCGGGAGGACCGGGCAAGCCGGCGCCCGAAATCGAAGATGAAGACGACTTTATCTTTGACCGCGACGTCTTCATTGATGAGCCTGACGACGAAGAGGAAGACGACGACGATACGCTGGAAAGCAACGTGTCCGACATGGACGAATTCCCGGACGATTCCCGCGACGACGATACGGACTATTGACCAAAAACGGCGAAGCAGGAATTTGCGCGATCAATCAGTAACGCTATCTTTGCCCGCGCATGATAGTTTCATGGCTCAATACGTTTCATCATGGACAGAAGAAAATTCCTGCGCGCCACCGCCGTTGCATCTGCCGGATTGGCGGCCAACCCGTTCCATTTTTGTACGCCTGCCTTAAAAAACGATGTCGTCGAAATCGGGCTTCAGGTATATACGCTGCGGGAGGAACTTAAAACGGATGTAGAAGGCACCCTGCGCAAAGTCGCTGAATTGGGGTATAACTACATTGAACTGTTCGGATACCGGGAAGGAAAATACTTCGACTATTCTGTGAAGGATATGCGCCAACTTCTCGATGCGTTATCGCTCAAGGTACACAGTGCCCATATTCCCACCGGCGCAGCCGAACCCCAGCTCCGGGGCACCGTTACAAATGATTTGGAACGCGCCGTAGCCGATACCAAAGAAATGGGACAGGAATACCTCGTGTGTCCTTACCTGATGGACTTTGAGCGCACTTCCTTAGACGACTACAAACGCCTGGCCGATACCTTTAACCGCGCCGGCGAAACCTGCAAAGAATATGGCATTCAATTCGGATACCACAATCACGATTTTGAGTTTTTCGACTTCGACGGCCAAAAGCCCTACGATGTCCTGCTGGCCGAAACAGACCCGGAGTTGGTGAAAATGGAACTCGACATCTATTGGATCAAACGAGCCGGATACGATCACCTCGACTACTTCACGCGCTTCCCGGGCCGCTTCCCGCTCTGGCACGTCAAAGACATGGAAGACTCCCCCGAAAAGGCATTCGCCGAGGTGGGCAGCGGCGTGATTGACTGGAATGCCGCTTTCGCAGCGCAGACAACCGCCGGGATGCGCTACTTCTTCGTGGAGCAGGATGTTTGCAAACGCCCCCCCCTTGAGAGCGTCGCCATGAGCTATAAGTATCTCAAATCCATACCACTCCGCTAAAAATCAGATACAATGAAAACGTGTTATTTCCTGTTGCCGGCATTATTGTCGTTGGCAATTGCTACAACCGCCTGCCAACCCCAAAAAGACAAAACCGCCGGCGCTGATACGCCCGCAGCCGGCACGCAGAACGATACAGACGTACCCCGATACTGGCACTTAACCGGCGCCGTTGATAAATTTCCCATTGTACTGGATCTCGCTTACCGGCCCGCCGAAGATCAATACGGCATCTCTACCTGGCATGGCAATTATTATTACAAAAACAAAGAAGACCTCATAGACCTGTACGGCTCCGTGGACTCTACCGGCATGCTCGTGCTCAATGAAATTGCCGGGTTTGAATCTACCGGTTCTTTTTCGGGCAAGTTCGACCCCGGAACCGGCGCTTACGAAGGCATCTGGACTTCAGGCAACGGGAAGAAAAAACTGCCTTTCTCTCTGAAGGAAGATTACAGCGACGGCAGCATACAGTTTTCGCTGACGCAATTCAGAGATTCCGTTAAGTTGTTTGAAAACCAACCTGAATCGCCGGGGGCTTTTATGTCAATGGTGTGGATGGCGCCGGGGCCGGATACGGATGCAGCTTCCGTACAGTTTTTGGAAGAAGCTATTCGCAAAGGCATGTTGGGCGATTCGCTCGCAAGAGTCGTTTCTACCCCTCAAAAGGGCTTCGAATTAATGAGCCGCGAGTTTATGCGCTCTTATCGTACAGACATGGATGAAGTAACGACGGAGGAATTAGAACCCGACTCTTATTTTGCCTACAGCTACGAGCAAAATGCCTCTGTGGAGGTACTCTACAATCAGAACAATCTGCTTACACTCGGCTACTGGGATTACTGGTACGGCGGCGGAGCGCACGGCAACTATGCCACATTGCTGGCTACATACGACCTGCAGAACCGAAAAGAAATCAAGTTGGAGGATGTTTTCAGACCGGAATACGAGACAAAACTTGGGCCGACACTGGCGCAAGCCGTTCGCAGCCGGTTTAGTCTGTCTGCTTCGGAGCCTTTGTCGGCAGTGCTGTTTGACGATGAGGTGGCGCCTACCGAGAACTTCGGCCTGACGGGCAAAGGGGTTATTTTCAACTACCCGCCTTATGAGATCGGCCCGTATGCCATCGGTGAGGTAAGGCTGTTTGTACCTTATCAAGACATCAAGACGCTTCTGCAACCGGATTTCCTTTCCCGTTTTGTATCAAAATAGGAGTAATTACCCTCCGCACACGCTTCGGAGGCGCAGCATGAGGGCATCCCAGTAACGGGATTGGTCCTCTACTTCGTCCGGCTCGCAATAGTCGCTGATGTGAAGAATGGTTTCGTCGGTCACGGCAGAAGTGAAGATTTTGAATTCGAGATGCTCATTATCTCCTTCCGCGCTTTCCCAGTGTATCCGGAAAAGTTCGTCCTCAAAATCGTCTACTACATACGCATCCTCTTCCACCTCTCCCCACTTGAAGGTGTAGATGTCGCCGTTGATATCCACGCCGTCGCAGAACCAGCGGATGAGGCAGGGCGGCTCGGTGAGGAACTGATAGAGGATGGCCGGCGAAGCCTTAAACAAGTACTCTAATGTAAATTGAACTCTTTCCATAAACAGGTTAGATGAAGATGCAAAGGGATTGCCCTCCGCTTCCGGGGCGCAATAAATAAGAAAAAACTGATTTATCCAAAAGACTGCCGATTTTTACTGTTTTCCAGCGTTTTTTATATGAAAACCAACCCCTTAGCGTTAGACCCACACCATCTGAAAAAACAGTACTTGACATCCGCCCGAAATTGCCCTATTTTTGCACCCCGAAAGCAGGGTAGGTCGCTATCTACATGCCATTCCACCAAACCAAGAACGCAGAAACATTGTTTCCCATTAGCAATTGAAAACAGCACAGTGACGCCAGGCTCTATCTTGCGTCAAAGTGTTCTTATTGTGCCTTTTACACGGCGGCTAACAGCAGAAGCCATTAATTTTAAAGTAAACATAAAAACGGTCATTGAATGAGACAACTAAAGATCACCAAATCAATTACTAACCGGGAAAGCCAGTCACTCGAAAAGTATTTGCAGGAAATTGGGAAAGTGGACTTGCTCACTCCGGAGGAGGAGGTGGACTTAGCCAAACGCATTAAACAGGGCGACCAGGCCGCTCTGGAAAAACTCACCAAAGCTAATCTTCGATTCGTCGTTTCCGTAGCCAAGCAATACCAGAATCAGGGCCTTTCGCTGAGCGACCTCATCAATGAGGGCAATCTCGGCCTCATCAAAGCCGCCCAACGATTTGACGAAACCCGCGGGTTCAAATTCATTTCTTACGCCGTGTGGTGGATTCGCCAGTCTATCCTTCAGGCTTTGGCCGAGCAGTCGCGCATCGTGCGCCTCCCGCTCAATAAGGTAGGCTCGCTCAACAAGATCAACAAGGCTTTTTCAGAATTGGAGCAGGAGTACGAGCGCGAACCCAGCGCCGAAGAACTCGCCGAAATGTTGGAAATTCCCACCGAAGAGGTAGAAACCACGCTCGGCGTAGCTGCCCGCCACGTTTCTATGGATGCGCCCTTTGTGGAAGGAGAAGACAACTCTCTGCTCGACGTACTCGAAAATATCGGCACGCCCGGTACCGACCAGGAATTAGAATACCGCGAATCGCTGCGCCGCGAAATTGAGCGCTCACTTTCCACCCTCACCGACCGGCAGTGCGATGTCATCAAACTGTATTTCGGTATCGGTGTGGAGCACCCCATGTCGTTGGAAGACATCGGCGACAAATTCGGCCTCACCCGCGAGCGCGTCCGCCAGATCAAAGACAAGGCCATCAACAAGCTGCGCGCCACCAACCGCAGTAAACTACTCAAGCACTACCTCGGCTCGTAAGTCGGGGCTTGTGTGAGAATCCCCCCATAAGTTCGAGGTGCGTTCAACGGCCTCGAACTTTTTTTTGGCTGCCTCCTCCTCAGTGCAAAATCTTCCACACCAATTCTTTGAGCAGTTCGCCGTCGTCGTAATTATTAGAATCTAAATTGACGCCTTTGCTTTTCAGGTCGTACTCGTGCAGATAGCCGATGATGTCCTCCAGCTTGGCGCGGGAGTAGTTATTGGCGGCCAGCTTGTAATCTCTCAAAAACCAGCCATTGCGCAGTTGCAGGGCTTCTATCTGCTCTTTTTCGTTTTTTCCGGCTACAAACTGAAACATATATACCTTGCTGAAAAAGCCGTACAGCGAGCCGATGGCGCCGATGATCGGGTTGTTTTTCGGATTGGCGCCGAAGTAGTTGACGATGCGGCCGGCGCGTTGCAGGTTGCGCTCTCCCAGCGCTTTGTGCAGCTCAAATACGTTGTAATCTTTGCTGATGCCGATGTGCGTCTCAATATGGGCCTCGTTCACTTCGGTGCCGGGCTTCAGGTTCAGCGCCAGCTTGTCCAATTCATTGACTACTTTCGATAAGCTCGTGCCCAGATATTCCACTACCAAACCCAATGCGGCCGGGGTGATTTTCAACTGTTTGGCCCGGAGGTATTCCTGCACCCAGGCCGGCATTTTATCGTCGTAGAGTTCTTTGGTTTCCAACAGGACGGCATGGTCCTTGAGCGTGGCGCCGAATTTGGTGCCTGTATTGAATTTTTTGTGTTTGTGGCAAATGAAGAGCGCGGTCGTTTCCATCGGTTTTTCGATGTAGCCTTTCAGTTCCGGCAGGCTCTTCATGTCTTGCGCCTCTTTGAGGATCACCACCTGACGCGGGGCCATCATGGGGTAGCGGCGCGCGGCGTCCAAAACGGCGAGATGATCGGCGTCTTTGCCGTACAGCACTGTGAGGTTAAATGCCTGCTCGGCTTCCGAGAGCAGTTGTTTTTCGGCGTAGTCGGCGATGAGGTCAATAAAATAGGGTTCCGTGCCGTGCAGGAAATACACCGGCCGAACTTTTCCCGCTTGCAGGTCTTTAAGAATTTGCTCGTAGGTCATGGCAGGGCAAAAGTAGCCAAATAAACGCCTACCTTTCGGCATCAAAAAACAAAAATGTCCACTCGCATCTACGGCATACGGCATCACGGGTCGGGTTCGGCGCGCAGCCTGTTGCAGGCGCTGGAAGCGCAGCAGCCCGATTGCCTGCTGGTAGAGCACCCTGCCGATACCAATGCCGCGCTGCAACAAATTGCCACGCCCGGCCTCACGCCCCCGGTAGCCTTGTTGGTTTATGACCCTAAAGCATTCCACCGGGCCTACTACTATCCCTTTGCCCGCTTCTCGCCGGAGTGGCAGGCCCTGCAATGGGCCACCGAACGCGGGGTTCCGGTATGGCCGATGGACCTGCCGGCCGGTATGCAGTTGTTGCATCAGGAGGAAAATGCCCGCGAACCACTGCTCGTGCAAGAAGCTGCGGATGAGGAAGCGCTCCAAATGGAACGCGACCCTTTCGCCAGTCTGGCAGCGCTGGCCGGGTATGCCGATAGCGAACGTTGGTGGGAATCCGTATTGGAACAATCGGCCGCCGGCAGCGAGGTATTTGAAGTTATTACCGATATGATGCGCACCCTCCGCGAGGCAACGGCAGGCCGCGAATCGGCTCTCACGCTGCTGCGCGAAGCATTTATGCGCAAAACCATCCGACAGGCGCACGACACCGGTTTTCGCAACATGGCCGTGGTGTGCGGCGCCTGGCACGGCCCTGCCCTCGAAGGCTGGCAAAGTATAAAAGCAGCAAAAGACAACGCCCTGCTGCGCGGCCGGAAAAAAGTGGCCGTGCAGGCGGCCTGGGTTCCCTGGACCTACGAGCGGCTGGCCTTTGAAAGCGGATACGGCGCCGGGGTTTTGTCGCCGGCATGGTACGAGCTGCTCTTCGATCAGCCTGCCGAAACCTTGTATCGCTGGATGGTGCGCGCCGCCGGCCTGCTGCGGCAGGAAGACATTGACATCTCCACCGCGCATGTGATGGATGCCGCCCGCCTCGCCGGCGCATTGGCGGCCATGCGGCGCCGTTCCGTGCCGGGCATAGAAGACATGGAAGAGGCGGCAGCAACCGTGTTTTTTCAGGGCAACCGCGAAGTGTTTCAACTCATCCGAAAGCGCCTCATCATCGGCGAAAACATCGGAACAGTACCCGGCTCGCTGCCCGCAGCGCCCTTGCTGCGCGATCTGGAACAGGAAATCCGCTCGGCCCGCCTCAGCAAAGAATACGCCTCGTTGGAGGAGCTTGTGAAAGAACTTGATCTGCGCACCGATACCCAACTGCGCGCTTCCCGGCTGCTGCACCGCCTCCTGCTTCTGGCGGTTCCCTGGGGCGCCGTGCAGGAGAGAACGGGCGCGGGCATCGGCACCTTCAAAGAAATATGGCGGCTCAAATGGCTGCCCGACTACACGCTCCGGCTCCTACAGGCCGGCCAATGGGGCAATACCGTGGAAAGCGCCGCCCTGCACTGCGCATTGGACCGCAGCCGCCGCTCAGATGAATTACCCGTTCTGGCGAACCTCGCCGCTGAAGTGCTGCGCGCCGGTCTCGATGAAGCGCTCGCTCCGCTCATCCTTCGCTTAGAAGCCACCGCAGCGCTGGCCAGAGATGTGTATTTGCTCATGGACGCCCTGCCGGGCCTCGTGGCCATCGCCCGCTACGGCAGTGTGCGTCGAACCGATGCCGGGGCTGTGTTGCAACTCATCCGCCACATCATCCCCCGCATCGCGCCGGCATTGCCCGTTGCTTGTATGCAAATAGAGGAAGAGCCTGCCGACGAATTGTTTGGAAAAGTATTGGAAACCAATCGCAACGTGTTGCTGCTCGGCGAGGCGCCGCTCCTCCAATATTGGCAGCAGGCATTGCGCCACATTGCCGAAGCTGTCGGCATACACCCGCTCCTGCAAGGCGGCGCAACGCGCTTGCTCTTTGACAGAAATATGCTTTCGCAAGACGAAACCGGCCGGTTGTTTTCGCTCGCGCTGTCGGTCGGCAACGAACCGCTTTTTTCCGCCCGCTGGATTGAGGGTTTTCTCCACGGCAGCGGCCTGCTGCTCCTACATTACCCGCCGCTGTGGGATCTGATTGACGATTGGGTGTCGGGGCTGGAACAGGAGCGGTTCCGGGAGGTGCTGCCCCTGTTAAGGCGCACTTTTTCGGCTTTCCCCGGCCCGGAACGGCAGAAAATGCTGGCATTAGCGCAACAATCGGGGCGCAGCGCTGCAACTGACTCGGTCGGCGCACTGGACGAAGGCCGCCTCGCCATCATCCGTCCTACGCTGGAACTTTTGCTCAAAACACCCCTCGCGCCGAAAAATTAAAGCCTTCTTAATATTGCCTTAAATCTGAATTCATCTGTCCGACGGACATTTGCAGCGGAAAAGAAATTTTGCTGTCATCATCTCTCGATGCCTTTTTTTCCTGCAATCTAAAGTCGCTTTCTAATCAAGGCTGCGCCTCCCCGGCACGGCCTTGATCTTTTTTGGCCCGCCGGCAACGCTCGCTGCAATATTTTACTTCCGCCCACACTTTTTCCCATTTTTTGCGCCAGGCAAAAGGGCGACCGCACACGGGGCAGGTCTTTTGCGGGAGGTCTTCTTTTTTGATTGGTTTTTTCATAATAAAAAACGGTACGCTCCCTCTATCCCCGCGCAATGCGCCGCAACATGCCTTTGAAAATGAATCCGTGAAACGGCAGCACGGCGTACCAGTAGAGCCGCCCCAGCAAGCCTCGCGGTCGGAAGGTGGCGGTTTGCACCACGGTATTGTCTTTTGTGATTTTAAATTCCAACCAAGCCTCTCCGGGGAGTTTCATCTCAGCGTACAGGAGCAGGCGTTTGCCTTTTTTGTCGGCCAGCAACACGCGCCAAAAATCGAGCGACTCTCCGGCAGAGATTTCAACGGGGTTTTTACGGCCGCGGCGCAAACCCACGCCGCCCATCATTTTATCTAAAAAGCCGCGGAGTTGCCACAACCAATTGCCGTAATACCAGCCGTTGGCGCCGCCAATGGACCAGATGCGGCGCAGCGCAATATCCGGGTCGGGGGTCGTAAGGCGGCGCACGTCTTTGAAACAACCGAATACCGGTACCTGTATGTGACGGGCAATGCCCTCGTGTAATACCTGGCTGGTGAGCGCGTCTTTCCAGCTCGACACCACGAGGTTTTGTTCAATTTTATCGAAGGCCAGCGCGATGGCCTGATCATAACTGATGAGCTGTATGCCGAGCAGTTCCCGCAACTCATTGGGATTGCAAATCACCGCCACCTTCATGCTGTGGACTAAGTTCACCGCCAGCGGATACGAGGTGGCCGTGACGAAGTAGAGCCAGTAAGAAGATAACTTGGGCGTCATGACCGGCACGATGAAAATGCTCCGTTTCAGGCCCCGCACTCCGGCAAAGCGCAGGAGCATTTCTTTGTAGGTGAGCACATCGGGGCCGCCTATGTCGAAGCTGCGGTTGTAGGTTTTTTCGTGGAGCAACACGCCCTTCAGGAACTCAATCACATTGCGAATGGCAATGGGCTGGCAGCGGGTGTGGAGCCAACGCGGCGCTACCATGACCGGCAGTTTTTCCACCAAATCGCGAATGATTTCAAAAGAAGCGCTGCCCGACCCCACGATGATGCCGGCCCGGAGCGTAGTGAGCGGATAGGATGCGCCGGATAAAATGGCTTCCACGTTTTTGCGGGAGATGAGGTGTTTGGAGAGTTGGACCTCATTCACAATACCGCTGAGATAAATGACCTGCTTCACCTGCGTTTGCTCCATCCGCGCCACAAAGTTTTGCGCAGAAAGCGCCTCCAACGGTTCAAAATCCTCGCCGGGCGCCGACATAGAGTGAATGAGGTAGTACGCCACATCAATGTCATCCGGTATGTTGCGGAGGCTGTCTTTATGTAAAAAATCTACCTCAACTACCTGAACGGAAGCGGAAGCGTACCGCGCAGCATTGAACCGGCTTTTGTCGCGCACGCAACACACCACCGAGTGGCCGTCTTCGAGCAGCACGGGGAGCAGCCGTTGCGCAATGTAACCCGTAGCGCCGGTGAGCAGTATTTTCATAATTTAAACTTTGAGGCTCGACATGCCGCCGTCGGCGTGCAGTATTTGCCCGGTGATCCAGCCGGCCTTATCGGAGAGTAGAAATTCGGCGAGGTTGGCAATATCTTCCGGCGTTCCGATTTTGCGGAGGGGGTGGCGCTGTGCATTGGCAGCGCGCTTTTCGTCGGTATTGAGCAGCGTAGCCGCCAAAGGCGTATCGGTGATGGAAGGCGCAATGGCATTTACGCGAATTTTTGGCGCCAGTTCGGCCGCCAATGCTTTGGTCAGCCCTTCCAACGCGCCTTTGGATGCCGATACGAGCGAGTGGAAATTGAAACCCGCCTGCACGGCCACCGTAGAAAACAATACGATGGACGCCGCTTCCGCATTTTTCAACTTGGGCAAAGCCGCCTGTATCGCGCTCACCGCTCCGGCCACTTGTAGTTGGTAATCTTTTACAAAATCCTCCGGCTTGATGCGCGCAAAAGGTTTGAGGCTGATGCTGCCGGGACAATATACTACCCCGTGCAAGGTGTCGGGCAAAAAACCGAAGTCGGGGTTTTCATCCAATACATCCAGCGGATGCCAGGATATATTGGAGGCAAGGAACGAAGGATCGCTGTTGCGATAAGTGGCATATACGCGCTCGCCCTGCGCGCTGAGTTGTGCGGCCAGTTGACTGCCGATGCCCGAAGAGGCGCCGATGATGAGAATGTTTTTCAAAGCTGTATGTTTTGCGGGTATAACTGGAAAGGGTCGGATTTGTTCAGTTCTTATTCGCGACACGTTCCTTAATGGCATTTGAAATAGTCGAACGGTTCCAGACAGTCTTTGCAGCGATGCAGCGCTTTGCAGGCGGTGGAGCCGAACAGACTGATCATTTCTGTATTCGTGGAGTCGCAGCGCGGGCAGGGCACGGCGCGCTCCCGGCCGAAGAGAGCGCTCTTGTCGGCAGTGCTTTCCTGCGGCGGCGCAATGCCGTAATCTTTGAGCTTTTGCCGGCCCGCTTCGGTGAGCCAGTCGGTCGTCCAGGCCGGACTGAGTACCGTGGTAACGGTCACGTTGTCAAAGCCATTGTCCTGCAAAGCGGCGCGTATATTCACTTCAATGGTCTGCATGGCCGGGCAGCCGGAATAGGTAGGCGTAATGACCACTTCCACCGCGCCGTTTTCATCCACGTTCAGCGCCCGCACAATGCCCATATCGGTGACGGCCAGCACCGGAATCTCCGGGTCGGTTACGGTGTCGAGGATGGTTTGTATTTTTTCTGTAATGCTCATTTTATCGCTTTTCAACTGCTTCCACCAGTGGATTCATAGCAGCAAACCACAGCGGCGGTACCAGAGCCGTCAGGATGGAAGCCGGATAACCTAAGGGCAGTTGCGGACTTTCGTCGAAATGACGGAGAATCTGATACTTGCGGGAAGCTTTGTAGTGATGATCGGAATGGCGGGTGAGTTCGTACAAAAAAATCCGGCCCAGCTCGTGGTCGGAATTCCAGGAGTGATGCGGCTGCACAATTTCGTATGCACCCGATGCCAGGCGCCGGCGGCGCAGCCCGTAGTGCTCAATGTAGTTGACCGTTTCCAACATCAAAATACCCACGGCCGCTATGGCTACGGCAAAGGGAATAAGCGCCCAGCCGAATACGGCGCCTACCGCGAGCAGCCACAACAGTTGCAACCCGCTGAAATGCAGCATTTCATTCGACGCGGAGAAAAACGGCCGTCCTTCGCGGGCGAGGCGCTCGCGCTCCAATTGCCAGGCGTGGCGGTAGCCGCCGATCACCGATTGCAGCCAAAAGGCATACAGCGTTTGGCCGCGTCGCGCCGAAGCGGGGTCGGCATCGGTGGCTACGTTTTTGTGGTGGCCCCGGTTGTGTTCTATGATGAAGTGCATGTACAGCGCCGGCAGCAACAGGGCTTTGGCCATGTGTTGCTCGTAGCGCACCGCGCGGTGGCCCAGCTCGTGCCCCACATTGATGCCGATGGAGCCGACGAGCAGCCCCACGTTGAGCGTAAGCCCCAGCAACTCGTAGCCGGCCGGCCCGCCCTGCGCAAGGGTGTGGAAATAATACCCGACCAAGGTGTACAAAATGGGAATATTGAGGTACAACAGCACATCGAATAAGCGCCGATTCGACTGCGTGTCTTCCTCCGCCGGGGATAGGTTCGCGGCAGACTTAGGCAGTATTTGCTCCAGGATGGGAATGATTAAAAACCCTACATAAATAGCGCCGAAAGAGAAGGGGCCTTTCAGCCAGATGCCCGCGAATGCCGACAAAGGCAGCAGGTAAGCGATGAGATATTTTGCGTCCTTCCACATGGCGCTTATTTTTTTGTGAAAACCAATTTTCCGGCAAAGTGTTCCAAAGGGCGCACAAAGGCCGGGAAGAAAAACCCATGCAATTTCAACAAAGATACGCTACAAAACACAGGGCTTTTTCTTTTTTGGATGGGTTTACCGGCCCGGCAACCTATTTTTGCCGCGCAAAAAGAGCAACTGAATAAAAACATGAGCAAAAACTTTCATACACTTCGCGTAAAAGAAGTCGTTCGCGAAACTCCGGATGCTGTTTCCATTCACTTTGAAGTGCCGGAAAACCTGCGGGAAGCATTCCAATATACACAGGGACAATACCTGACCTTGAAATTCAACATCAACGGCAAAGAGCAGCGGCGCTCGTACTCCATGTGCAGCAGCCCGCTCGAAACAGACCTTGCCGTGACCGTCAAACGGCTCAAGAACGGCATTGTGTCCAATTACATCAATGACCGCATACAGGCCGGCGCTGAAATAGAAGTGATGGAACCCGACGGGCGGTTCTTCACCGCATTAGACCCCGATCAACGCAAAACCTATTATCTCTTCGGCGCAGGCAGCGGCATCACGCCCCTGTTTTCCATCCTCAAAACCATTCTGGAGCAAGAGCCGCAGAGTACGGTTCACCTCCTGTACGGCAACAGGCTGGAAGACGGTATTATTTTCAAACAGCAATTGGACCAACTGGAAACCCGCTACGCCGGCCAACTCACAGTGGAGCACATCCTCAGCCGGCCCAAACGCGACAAACCCGGCGGCCTGGCAGGGCTGTTCAGCAAAGGAACGCTCAACTGGCAGGGCAAAACCGGCCGCATTGCCGCTACACTGGTATCCGAATTTCTCGAACAAAACCCCCTGCGCACCAAAGAGGCGGAGTACTTTGTTTGCGGTCCCGGCGCGCTCATTGACACCGTGGAGGCTGCACTGCTGAGTTTGGGTATTGACAAAAAACACATCCACGCCGAGCGCTTCACCACAGCGCCCATAGCCGAAGCCGACCGCGTCAAAGGAGTGGCCGGCGCTCAGGTCACCGTTCACCTCAACGGCAACACCGTCAACATCAGCGTGCCTTCCGGGAAAACCATCCTCGATGTGCTCATTGACCAAAAATACAACCCGCCGTACTCCTGCACCTCCGGCGCCTGCTCCACCTGTATCGCCAAAGTGCTCAAAGGCAGCGTGAAGATGGACGTGTGTTATGCGCTGGATGACGAAGAAGTGGCGCAAGGTTTCATCCTCACCTGCCAGGCGCACCCCACCGCCGCAGAAGTGGAAGTATCGTACGACGTGTAAAAAATGCCGCCGGGCAAACTACCTTTGCCGCACAGCAGCAACGCTATGCCATCATTATCCGTAGTGGTCATCACCTTCAACGAAGCAGCCAATATCGAACGCTGCCTCCAAAGCACTGCCGGCCTGGCCGACGAAGTGCTGGTTGTTGATTCATTTTCTACCGACGATACGCCTGCCCTCGCCCGCCGCATGGGCGCCCGCGTGGTGCAGCGCGCCTGGCCCGGATATGCGCAACAGCGGGAGTGGGCCGCCGATGAAGCCGCTCACGACCTCGTGCTGGCCCTCGATGCCGACGAATACCTCTCGCCCGAACTCCACCGCGCGATTGCGGAAGTGAAAAATGCGCCCGCCGTTGCCGATGCCTACACCTTCAACCGGCTCAATCGAATCGGCGATTACTGGGTTCGGCATGGCGGTTGGTACCCTGACAGGAAACTACGCCTGTTCGACCGCCGGAAAGTCACCTTTCACGATGCCGGCGGTCACGACCGCATTGTGCCGGTACCGGGCACTACGACCGCCCATTTGCCCGGGCATCTGTTGCACCATTCCAACCCCAATCTGCACGACCGCCTCGCACAAATCAATAAACTGAGCCTTGATTCGGCGCTGTACCTGCACCGTTCGGGGCGAAAAGCTTCCTGGCTCGGCCTCTTCTTTAAACCGCCGGTTCGTTTTGTAAAAGAATACTGCTTCCGTCTGGGGTTTCTCGACGGTTTTTACGGCCTGGCGCTTGCTTGCAGTTCGGCTCAGTACGTCTTCTGGCGGGAGTATAAAATCATGGAATTGCAACGCAAAACAAAGGACGCCGACGCTTCATAAAAACAGTATATTTGCCGGTCATCAAGCCAATGCCGCCATGCGGGAAGTGATTGAAAAATTCCGGAGCATCGTCATTCAGATCGCCACGCCGTACAGCACCGGCACGGGTTTTCTCATTCCCTCCGCCGGCATTATTGCCACCAACGAACATGTGGTGCGCGACAACCGCGAGGTGGTAGTGGAAGGAGAGCTTCTACCCCGCCAACTCGCAAAGGTCTTGTTTACTGATTCCCGTTTGGACATTGCGCTCATTGAAGCGCCCGTTCAGGAAGGCGCCGCCGATGTGGCGCTGGCCCCGGTCGGTGCGCTGAAGGAAGGTGATCCGGTCATTGCCGTCGGGCATCCGTTCGGGCTGAGATACACCGCTACGCAGGGCATCGTGTCCAACCTTCGGCACGAGCAAAACGATATTTATTATATACAACACGACGCCGCGCTCAACCCCGGCAACAGCGGCGGTCCGCTGGCAGATGCCGAAGGGCGTATCGTGGGGATCAATACTTTCGTCATTCGCAACGGCAACAGCATCGGATTTTCGCTGCCGGCTGCTTATTTGCAGGAAGCCATTGTCGCATTCCGAACCGGCGGCGGGAAGGTCGGCACGCGCTGCTCGTCTTGCGCCAATATGGTTTTTGAAGACACCGTTGACCGAAATTATTGCCCCCACTGCGGCGCAAAGGTGCAATTGCCTTCCCATGCCGAGTTGTACGAACCCATCGGCATGGCCTACACCATTGAACAACTGCTCGAACGAAGCGGGCACGACGTGCGCCTGGCCCGCCGGGGGCCGAATGCCTGGGAAATACGCCAGGGCAGCGCGCGCATTGATATTGCTTATTACGAAAAAACCGGCCTCATCATCGGCGAAGCGTACCTCTGCCTGCTGCCCAAACAAAATATTAAGCCTCTATACGAATACCTGCTGCGCCAAAATTATGAAATCCAGGGCCTTACGCTGAGCGTGCGCAGCCAGGATGTGATCCTGTCGCTGCTCATCTACGATCGCTATCTCAATGCCGATACCGGACTGGAGTTATTCCAAAAACTATTTGAGAAATCGGATTACTACGACAGCTATTTAGTGGAAAACTTCGGAGCGCAATGGAAGTACAACGAGGGGTAAGCCTTCAAGTCCTCGCCTTACAGGCCCGGTAAAGATCTTTCCAGCCGTCGCGCTCTTTCACTACCGTTTCCAAATATTCCTGCCACACGATTTTATCCTGCGCCGGGTCTTTGATCACTGCTCCGGCGATACCGGCGGCGATATCGGCCGCTTTGATGATGCCGTCGCCGAAATGCACGGCAAGGGATTGCCCGTGGGTGATGACAGAAATGGCCTCGGCGGCGCTCAGCGTGGCCGTCGGCGATTTGAGTTTGGTGCGGCCGTCCTCCGTTTTTCCGCTGCGCAACTCCCGGAATATGGTGACGAGGCGGCGAATCTCCTCTATGGGGGCGGCTGCGGCGGGTAGTTGCAGGGTTTTGCCCATTTTTTCTACCCGATTGACTACGATGGCGACTTCTTCCTCCAGCCCGGTCGGGAGCGGCATCACCACCGTATTGAAGCGGCGGCGCAGGGCGCTTGACAGTTCGTTGATGCCCCGGTCGCGGTCGTTGGCCGTAGCGATGAGGTTGAATCCGTGCCGCGCCTGCACCGAAGTATTGAGTTCGGGAATGGGCAGCATTTTTTCCGAAAGGATGGTAATGAGGGTGTCCTGCACATCGGAAGGAATGCGGGTGAGTTCTTCCACTCGCGCAATTTTGCCGTGCTCCATAGCGTGCATCACCGGGCTGGGCACGAGGGCGGCAGCACTGGGTCCGTCGGCGAGCAGGCGGGCGTAGTTCCAGCCGTAGCGGAGCAAATCTTCGCTCATGCCTGCGCTGCCCTGTACGAGCAGGGTGGAATCGCCGCTGATGGCTGCTGCGAGGTGTTCGGCCACCCAGGTTTTGGCGGTGCCGGGAATGCCGAGCAGGAGCAGGGCGCGGTCGGTGGCGAGGGTGGCCACGGCTATTTCGATGAGCCGGCGTTCGCCGAAATACTTGGGTTCTATGGTTGTGCCCTCGGGCAGGCTGCCGCCCATGATGTAGGTGACGACGGCCCAGGGCGACAAGCGCCAATTGGCCGGGCGGGGATGGGTGTCGGCAGCGGCGAGGGCTTCCAATTCAACGGCGTAAGCGGTCTCGGCAGGCGGCCGGATGATGTTTTCCTGGTTCATAGCCACGAATTTACGCGCATTACAGAAAAAAGGGAACAAAAAGATTTGCATAAGTCGTTGGGAAGATTGTACATTTGTGCCGCTTTGAAAAAAAGCATGTTCTTTTCAGATGGTGCGGTAGCTCAGTCGGTAGAGCAAAGGACTGAAAATCCTTGTGTCGGGGGTTCGATTCCCTCCCGCACCACTTCTTTTCCCCATTCATTTTATTGGTAATTCAGGAAAGCCGCGCCAGAAAGCCATCCGCTTCCTGCAGGTGCTCCTGTTGCCGTTCCGGCGTCATTTTGTCGAAGGTTTTTACCAACATACCAAGCCGGGGATTTTGCAGAAAAAACGCCCGATGCGTGTGCATGAATCGCCAGAACAGCCCGTCCCACACAGCCTGCCAGGGCCCTTTCGGGAAATCGCTCATTTTCATCAAATAATTACTGCCGCTGATGTACGGCTTGGAGGCCATGAGGCCGCCGTCGGCAAACTGACTCATGCCATATACATTGGGCACCATCACCCAATCGTAGGCGTCAATGAAGAGTTCCATAAACCAGCGATACACTTCATCGGGATCGAACTCGCAGATTATCATAAAGTTGCCCAACACCATGAGGCGTTCAATGTGGTGGCAATAACCCGTGCGCAGCACCTTTCGGATGGTGATATCCACCGGATCAATGCCGGTTGTGCCGTTCCAAAAGGAGGCGGGTATTTTTCGGCGAAAGCCCCAGAAATTGGTGGTGCGCTGCCGGGCGCCGCTTTTTTCATACACCCCGCGAATGAATTCCCGCCAGCCGATGATCTGCCGGACAAAGCCCTCCACAGAATTCATCGGAACGCGCTCCATGATTTCCGGGCGCAACACGGCGTCTAAAATCTGTTGCGGACTGAGCAGGCCCACATTGAGCATAGGCGTGAGTACGCTGTGGTGCAAAATGTATTGGGAAGCCACGACGGCATCCTCATAAGGGCCGAACTCCGCAAAACGAAACCGAATGAACTGCTCCAACCACGCCTCGCTCTCCTTAAAAGTGAGCGGATAGCGGATATCGCCCTCCAGGCTGCCGTAGTTGTGCGGGAAATGCTGCCCGACGTATTGCACAGCTTCCTGATAGTATGTATTGGGCGCGGGCCATTGCACGTTGGGCGGCTGTTTGTCTTTGGGGTAGCGCAGCCGGTTTTCGTTGTCGAACGTCCATTTGCCGCCGAGGGGTTTTTTATCCGGGCCGAGCAGGATGCTGCGGGTCTTGCGTTGCTGTGTGTAAAAATCGGTTTGAAAAAAGCGCTTTTTGTGAGAGAAGTAGTGCGCCAGATCGGCGTGCGTGTTGAGAAAAAGCAGCGAATCATAGCGGGTCAATTCGATGCCGTACGCTACGGCTCCGTTGCACAGGCGCTTGTGGAGCCAGTCGTCGCTCGGTTCGCAGTAATGAATGTGTTGAACACCCTCTGCCCGGAGCAGCGGCAGGAGACGGCGCAGGTCGCTTTCGGGGCGGGCGCTCTCCACATAGCGCACCCGGAACCCCTGTTGTTCGAGCCATTCCCGATAAAACTGCATGGAGGCGCGGTGGAAGCACAGTTTCTGCTTATGGAAATTATACTGCCGGAAAAAAAGGAATTCTTCCACCAACACAACCGTGCGGGTTTTGTCGAGTGCCGGGTGGCTGCGGAAGAGCTGATGCGGAAAAATCAGGGTAAGGGTCATGGCATCTCGTTTTGTTTACGCGGATATCCAGGACCGGATTGAAACCGGGCACAGGTGAAATAGATTTTTGGGCAGATGGTTCAGGACCTACTTCGGCGCCGTCAGTACCGGTAAATTCTTTTCCCGGAACATCCGGTTGTAGCCAGCAATGTCTTCATCTATCAGCTTTTTCCAGACGACGCGGTGCCGGGTCCATTCTGTTTCGAGGTCGCGAAGGCGGTCGCGGACGCCCTGCGTGACGCGGGGATCGTGTACGTCGAGTTTGCCGC
This sequence comes from Saprospiraceae bacterium, assembly GCA_019638385.1. GTDB lineage: Bacteria > Bacteroidota > Bacteroidia > Chitinophagales > Saprospiraceae > UBA2329. The sequence continues at coordinate 280,213 of JAHBTW010000006.1, forward strand.
GCAGGTCGAAGAACTCTGCGTTGAGCTTGCTGGGCCAGTTGATGACATCCTGGAAATTGCGCTGCCGGCTTTCCACAATTTCCGCCTCCCAGACGTCAATGGTTTTGAGCAGTTGTTCGCCGGCAGCGAGCATGGATTTTTCATTGTCGCCGCCATTTTTCATGGATTCATTGAGATTTTCAATCTGCTTTTTCACTTTGCGCATCGCGTTTACACACTCGTGCATGTCTTTGATATGGCCTTCCACACGGGCGATGGTTTGCTGCTGTTCGTTCCAGTCCTGCGGCAACACTTTAAGGCGCGGGTCGGAAACGATATCGAGGGCTGTTTCAGAAGATTGCCCTTTGTAGTGGAGGCGCGCGCGGTATTGGCCGGACGGAACGCGGTGGCCGTTGTAGTCGGCATACACAAATACGCCGGGGATATCGGGCAGGCCGGCAGTGCGGAAATCCCAGGCAAAGCGCTGCAATCCTTTGGCGGCGGGCAGTACCGGGGCCGGTCGCGGGCCGCCGGGGTATGGCTTAAACGCCTCGTCCTTTTTGCTGCTGTACGATCGGATGATGAGGCCGGATGCATCCAAGATGTCCAATTTCACTTCATTGGTATCCGCATTTTCGGGCAGGTAGTAGCTGAGGATCACGCCGTTGTCGGGGTTTTTCCCGATGCCGGGAATGAAATCCGGCAGCCAGGGCGCCTGATAGCTGCTGAATCGTACGGTGGGCTTGGGTGTAAACAAGCGCATCGCCTCCATCTTACCGGCGGCTTGTTGCAGCGGCGAGAGGTCGTCGAGAATCCAAAAAGCGCGCCCGGCGGTAGCTGCCACGAGGTCGTTGTCGCGAACGATCAGATCGGTAACGGGCACGGCCGGCAGGTTGAGTTGGAGCTGATTCCAGCGCTTGCCACCGTCGAATGACACATAAAATCCGCGCTCTGCGCCGCCGTACAACAAGCCTTTTGTTTTCGGGTCTTCGCGTACCACTTTGAGAAAGTCGTCGCTGCGAATGCCGTCCGAGATGCGGGTCCAGGTTTTGCCGTAGTCGGTGGTTTTGTAGGTGTAGGAAGCAAAGTCGTTGAACTTATAGCGCGTGCCGGCGATGTAAACCGTGCCCTTGTCGTGCAGCGATACCTCGATGGAGTGAACGCTGCATTCGGGCATACCCGCCGGGGTGATGTTTTGCCAGCTTTTGCCGTTATCGCGGGAGAGATGCACCAGACCGCAGTCGCTGCCGGTGTAAATAAGGCCCGGCTCAATGGGCGATTCCACCAGGTAGTAGATGGTGTTGTAATTTTCACCACCGGCGCCCTCGTTGGTGAGCGGTCCACCGCCGACGCCTTGCTTGGCAGGGTCATTGCGGGTGAGGTCGGGGCTGATGGCTTCCCATCGCAGGCCGCCGTCGGTGCTGCGCAGCACCACATTGGCCGCATGGTACAACACCTTGGGGTTGTGCGGAGAGGCCACGATGGGCGCATTCCAATTGAATCGGTACTTCATGTTTTTCGGCTCCACGGCGAGGTTGAGCGTGGGATAGGCCATGATGTCTTTGCCCTCGCCGGTGCGGCTGTCGAGCGCTTCGATGTAGCCCTGATAGCAGCCGCCATAAGTCACGACGGGATTATCGGGGTCGTCAAATGCCACCCAGGCGCACTCGCAGCCGGGGCCTGCCTTCCAGTCTTTGTCGGTAATGCCGTAGCTGTTGTTGCGCGAAGCAATGATGACGGAGGTATTGTCCTGTTGCCCTCCATAGATTTTGTAGGGAAACTGCTTGTCGGCATTGACGCGGTAAAACTGCGCGGTAGGCTGGTTGTTTTGAGCCGACCAGGAGCGCCCGCTGTTGAAGCTGATTTCTGCGCCGCCGTCGTCGCCGAGGATCATATTGCGGCTGTTGCCGGGATTGATCCACAAGTCGTGGGTATCGCCGTGGCCGACGGGCACGTTGGTAAAAGTTTTGCCGCCGTCAACGGAGCGCATCATCGGCGCATTGAGCACATACACAATGTCGGCATGTTGCGGATCGGCAAACACTTCCATGTAGTACCAGGAACGGGAGGTGATGTTTTGATCGCTCGACAGGTGTTGCCAGTTTCGCCCGCCGTTGTCGGAACGGTACAGGCCGGCTTTTGACTTTTCAGCTTCCACAATGGCATACACGCGGTTGGAATTGGCCCGCGAAACAGATACCCCGATTTTGCCCATTTCTTTAGGCAGCCCTTCATTGATTTTGCTCCAGGTATCGCCGCCGTCGGTACTTTTCCAGATGGCGCAGCCGGGGCCGCCGCTTTCCACTTTCCAGGGCAGGCGGCGGTGTTGCCAGGTGGCCGCATAGAGGATGCGCGGGTTGTTGTAGTCCATGCTCAGACTGGAAGCGCCGGAGTTTTCATCCACATAGAGCACCTTTTTCCAGGTGAGGCCGCCGTCGGTACTTTTGTAAATACCGCGGTCTTCGCCGGGGCCGTGCAGCGCGCCTTGTGCCGCCACGAATACCACGTCGGGATTGTGCGGATGCACCACTACATCAGAGATGTGGCGGGTTTTTTCCAGTCCGAGGTGCTTCCAGGTTTGGCCGCCGTCGGTGCTTTTGTACAAGCCGTCGCCGTAGGTGGTCATCACGCCGCGCGGCGCGTGTTCGCCCATGCCCACATACACTACGTTGGGATCGGACTCGGCTACTGCGATGTCGCCCACGGAGCCGGTTTTCAGGATGTCGTCGGCAATGGGCCGCCATATCAGGCCGGCATCGTCCGTTTTCCAAAGTCCGCCGCCGGTATAGCCGGCGTAGTAGGTGTTTTCGTCATTGGGTACGCCGCTGACGGCTACCGAGCGCCCGCCGCGAAAAGGGCCGATGTTGCGCCATTTCAATCCTTTGTACAGGGAGGCATCAAAAGCGGGTTGCTGCGCTGCAGGCGCAGGTGTTTGCGGTGCAGATTTTTTTTGTGCAAACAACGGCAACGCGGCTGCAAAAAGGCATGCGGCCAGAACAGGTAGATAGCGGTTTTTCATTTTCAGCTCATTTTGGACGGAAAGATAGAACTCCGGGGGGAATAAACAAAGGGCAAGTTGGCAAAGGGCAAGTTGGCAAAATGCAAGTTGGCAAAATGCAAATTGGCAAAGGGCGATGCACCGAGCGAAGTCGAGGTGCAAGTTGGCAAAAGGGCAAAGAGCAGGGGCGATGCACCGAGCGGTAGCTGCCGGCAAGGCAGGGTTTCCCAGCGCCCTGCTCACGCTACGGTACACGTTACACTACCTTCCGTGCGCCCGCTCGCGAAGCACTTGCTCGACATCCTGCAATTGCATTCCTTTGGCTTTTAATAGAATAAGGAAATGATAGAGCAAATCGGCGGTTTCATTTTTGAAAAGGTCATCGTTGTCGTCTTTGGCTTCAATCACGAGTTCTACGGCTTCTTCACCTACTTTTTGCGCCACTTTGTTGATGCCCCGGCGGTAGAGCCGGTTGGTGTAGGAGTCGTCGGTATCGGCCTCAATGCGCTGTGAGATGGTGTGTTCCAATTCATACAAAAAACCCTGAGGCGACTCCTCCCGAAAACAAGAATCGGCGCCGGTATGGCACACCGGGCCTTCGGGCCGCACCTTGATGAGCAGGGCATCGCGGTCGCAATCTTCGCGGATGTCGGTCACCCAGAGGAAATTACCGGATGTTTCGCCCTTCGTCCACAGACGGTTTTTGCTTCGGCTGAAAAAAGTGACTTTGCCTTCTGCGCGGGTTTGGGCGAGCGCGGCTTCGTTCATGTAGCCGAGCATGAGCAGGTGCAGGCTGAGGTGGTGCTGTATGACGACGGGAATCAGTCCGCCGCTTTTTTCAAAATCTAAATTCATCGCACAGGGATGTTTTGGGAACGTAAATATTGCTTGACTTCCTGAATGGATATTTCGCCGAAATGGAAAATGCCGGCGGCCAGCGCGGCGCTCGCCTCGGTTTTTTCAAAAACGATTTTGAAATCTTCTTTGCGGCCCGCTCCGCCGGAAGCAATCACGGGGATGCTCAGCTGCTGCGCTACGGCTTGCGTAATATCGAGGGCAAAACCGGTTTTGGCGCCGTCGTGGTTCATACTGGTGAGCAGTATTTCACCGGCGCCGAGGCGTTCGGCTTCCGCCGCCCAGTCGAGCGCGTACAGGGGCGTGGGTGTTCTGCCGCCGTGTACATACACTTTCCAGCCGTCGGATTCGAGGCGGGCATCAATGGCGAGTACCACGCACTGACTGCCGAACTCGCCGGCGAGTTCCCGAATGAGCGCCGGGTTTTTCACGGCTGCCGAGTTGATGCTGATTTTGTCGGCGCCGGCCTGTATGAGCGCCGATACGTCGGCAACGGAGTTGATGCCCCCGCCCACAGTGAAGGGGATGTTGATTTCGGCGGCCACTTTTTCCACCAGCGTGAGCAGGGTTTTGCGGTTTTCCACCGTGGCGGTGATGTCTAAAAACACCAGTTCGTCAGCGCCTTCCAGCGCGTAACGTTTGGCGAGTTCCACGGCGTCGCCGGCATCGCGAATATTCACGAAGTTGACGCCCTTCACAGTGCGCCCGTCGCGGATGTCGAGGCAGGGGATGATTCGTTTTTTTAACATAGCGCCGCTAATTCCCGGAGTGAAATGCGCTCCTCATAAATGGCTTTTCCCACAATGGCGCCCTCGCAACCGGCCTCGCGCAGGGCTTCGAGGTCTTGCACCGAGGCCACGCCGCCGCTGGCAATGAGTTGCACTTTGGAGTGCTCCATGATTTCTTTGTACAAATCCAAAGAAGGCCCCTGCAACATGCCGTCTAGGGCGATGTCGGTGCAGATGACGCTTTGCACGCCTTCGGTTTCGTATTTTTTAATAAAATCCAGCACGTCCCATTCCGACTGTTCGAGCCAGCCCTGCGCGGCGATTTTGCGGTTGCGGCAGTCGGCGCCGAGGATGATTTTTTCAGCCCCGTGGGTTTTCAGCCAGCGCAGAAACAAGTCCGGTTGTTGCACGGCTATGCTGCCGGCGGTCACTTGCCGGGCGCCGTTTTCAAAAGCGATGCGGAGATCGTCGTCCGATTTGAGGCCGCCGCCGAAGTCAATGTGCAGGCTCGTTTGGGAAGCGATTTGGTACAACACCTTATGGTTGACGATGCGACTCGACTGAGCGCCGTCTAAGTCCACGAGGTGGAGATAGTGCAGCCCGGCATCTTCAAATGCTTTGGCCACCTCCAGCGGATGTTCGTTATACACCGTTTCGGTGCTGTAATCGCCTTTGCTGAGGCGCACGCAGCGGCCGCCGATGATGTCTATGGCCGGAATGATTCTCATAAAGCGAGGAAGTTTTGCAATATTTTTTCGCCGGTAGCGGCCGATTTTTCCGGGTGAAACTGCAGGGCAAAGAAATTGTCTTTTTCCAACCCGGCGCTGAACGGCAGAATGTAATCGCACACGGCGGAAGTGTCGTTGCAGCGCTCCGCATAATAACTGTGTACATAGTAGCAGTCAGCTTCGGCGGGGATGCCGCTCAGCAGTCGTCCGCCGATGTGCGAAAAGTTATTCCAGCCGATGTGCGGCACTTTTTCGCCGGGCGGAAACCGCCGCACTGCCGCATCAAAAATGCCGAGACAACTCGTGTCGCCTTCTTCCGAATGCGTACACATGAGTTGCAGGCCCAGACATATACCGAGTACGGGTTGGCGCAGGGAACAGATGACCTCGTCCAGTCCCCGATCGCGCAGGTACTGCATGGCCGTGCCGGCTTCGCCCACACCGGGGAAGATGACCTTATCGGCTCCTCTGATCTCCTCCGGCACATCGGTGACGATACTCTCGCAGCCGAGACGGCGCAGCGCGTTTTGCACGGAGCGGATGTTGCCCGCATTGTATTGTATGATGGCGATCATTTCTGTAGCCGCAAAGTTACGGCGTTTTTGTGCGCCCATAAGCCCTCCGCCTCTGCCATGATTTCAATAGCCGGCCCGATGCGGCCGATGCCTTCGCGGCTGATGGACTGAAAGGTGATTTTTTTTACAAAACTATCCAACGATACGCCGCTGTAATTGCGGGCATAGCCGGCAGTGGGCAGAGTGTGGTTGGTACCGGAAGCGTAATCGCCGACGCTTTCGCAACTGTAATGCCCCAGAAAAACGGAACCGGCGTTGAGGATGCCGGGCACAAAACGCTCGGCGTCGTCGGCAGCGATGATGAGGTGTTCGGGCGCGTACCGGTTGCTGAATTCGATGCAGGCTTCCAGGTCGGGGAGCAGCACGGCGCGGCTGTGCTCCAATGCCTGCCGGGCGATGTCGCGGCGGGGCAGGGCTTCGAGTTGCGCACGGAGCGCGACCAGCGTTTGTTCGATCAGCGCGGCGTTGTCCGACAACAAAATGACCTGACTGTCGGGGCCGTGCTCTGCCTGCGAGAGCAGGTCGGCGGCTACGAAATCCGGATCGGCGCCGGCGCCGGCGATGACGAGCACCTCGCTCGGTCCGGCCGGCATGTCAATGGCCACGCCGAAGCGCTGCGCATACTGTTTGGCCGCCGTAACGTACTGATTGCCGGGGCCGAATATCTTGTCCACCTGCGGAATGCTTTCCGTGCCCAGCGTCATGGCTGCCACGGCCTGTATGCCGCCCGCGCGAAACACCGCCGTGACGCCCACTGCCGAAGCGGCGTACAAAATGGCAGGGTGAATGCGCTCGTCGGGGCCGGGCGGCGAGCACAACACAATTTCTTTGCAGCCGGCCAACCGCGCCGGAATGCCCAGCATGAGTACGGTAGAAAACAGCGGCGCCGATCCGCCGGGCACATAAATGCCCACCCGCTCAATGGGGCGGCTCTCGCGGCGGCACTGTACGCCGGGCATGGTTGCTATCACCTGCGGCGTCTCTTTTTGTGCGGCGTGGAAGGCCTCGATGTTGCGCATGGCCAATGCGATGGCGTCGCGCAGTTCCGGCGCTACCTGCGCGGCGCTTTGACGCCACTCGTCCTCGCCCACTGCGAGCTTGTCCAACTCAACCTGATCGAAGCGGGCGGTGTATTTTTTCACTGCAGTATCGCCGTGCTGCCGGATGTCCTCAAATATCAGGCGCACGGTATCGTCTAATTCCGCTGCGCTTTTGGCAGGCCGTCGCGCGATGGCGGGCCATTCGGATGCCTCAGGATATGCTATTGTTTTCATGTTGCGAGCCGGGTTGTGATACGCCCAACAGCAACAGGGGAGGCGGGCGAAAGTTCAATGGCGGAGTGTGCAGAAGCGCCAAACCGCTGCTTGCGTGTAGGTGCTGTTATAGAGCGCTTTTCTTTTATTTCCTTGGTTTTGCTTCACTTCCTGCTAATATTCCCCCGTCAATAGTCAGTTCAATTCCTGTCACATATTTGCTTTCGTCACTTGTC
>JAHBTW010000007.1 GCA_019638385.1 Saprospiraceae bacterium
TGTCCGGAGCCTGCGTATCCGTTACGGTAACGGTAAAGGAACAGGTAGCATCCGGTGATACGCCGTTAGAGGCAGTTACATCTACAGTCGTTGTACCAATGGGGAAAACATAGGGTGAAGTAATAACGGTTGCCCCGATTCGGAAAGTCAGCGTCGGCGCCGGACAACCCACTGCCGTAGCGCTGAAAGCCTCGCTGGATGTGCAAAGCCCCGGGTCGGTACCCGTTGTGATATTGGTCTGACAAACCGTGATGGTCGGCGCGATATTGAGCATTGTGACCGTAGGATTGGCAGTACCTGCCACACCGGGATCATCCGTCAGCACATTCGCGAAATTGCTGCCCATGACCGTACCTTGATTGCTCACTGTGCAGACGCCCAATGGGAACGGATCGTCAATAGTGACCCGGAAAACGATGGTCATGGTCTGGCCGGCAGGCAAGGGAAAGCCCGGCACGCCGCCAACGGAGACGGTTTCGCCGGAGAAGGCCATCATGGCGGAGGTCGTAGGTTCATCGTCAGGTTCGGCCTCTGTATGGGCCGCTTCCTCAACGGCTTCCGGGGCAGTTTCTACTACTGGTGCTGTTTCATTTGCGGCAAGCGCTGCAAGCAGTTCTTCTTCCGTGAGGGCGAAAGCGTGGGTAGGGGTATTGCAGGTTCCTCCGAAAGTAATTACGGCTGGGGTCTGCGCAAAGGAAATAACTGTTCCTCCTGCATTGGTGTTGCCATTACCTGTCCAGTTGGCCGTCACATCGGGTCCGCTTCCCTGCAGGTTCAAAAATGCCGAGCCATTGATGATCCTGGCGCGAAATGCCCGGGAGCCAGCCGTTACCACATCATTGCTTGTAATAAAACTGCAATTGGTATTGGTTTCTGTTCCGCCAGAACTTGTGCCGGTACGGGTTTCTATCCCTTCCGGAATGCCGGCGCCATTGGTAAGATTGTTGTTGTTTACAATAAAATCAAGCCGGCTGCTGGCATTGGTTCCGATTCTGGATATCCCGACGATACCCTCCTGAGCATTGATGGAAGTGATGTTGGGATTGTCTTTAATTTCTAATTTTGCCACGCTATTCTGTTCGTGCAGCATCCGCGTATTGGCAAAGATCGTTGCGGACGAATGGCCGAATTCAATGCTGGCGTTGTTATTAACCCGTCCATGCAGGGTGGAGGTGTTGAAGGTAGAAGCCAATACCGCAGGTTCAAGGCCTGCTTCAATCGCCGTATTGTTGGTAATGTTGAAGTTTATGGTAGCCGTGCCAACAGATGCCGCTTCAATACCCGCCATCGGGTTGCCGAAACGTTGAATGCTGCTGTTCGATACATTAAAATTAAAGGTAGAACTGCCTTCTGCGACGCACTGAATACCCTTTGAGCCTGCACGGTGAAAACTACTGTTGGTAATATTTAGCGTAGCCGTTGCAGCGTTCAGGGTACGCATCTCAAAGCAATCAAACCTTGCAATGTTATACACCGTATTAGAGAAATTGCAATTATTGATGGTTAAGTTCAGTGATCCCGTGCCTGTGCGAATGTGCATATTCCGGACGCCTGAATTGGAAAACGTACAGCCTGTAAAGCTGCAGGTTCCGGTCAGGTCAATAAACTTGGCGGCAGCTTCATCAGTCGCATCAAGACTTCCCGCGCCGGTTACGGTACAGTTGGTCATGGTAAGATTCGTGACGTTATTGCCGTTAATTCCGTGTTCTTCTGTGGTGGTAATGTCCACATTATTGAAAAGGTTGGTGCCGGTTACTGCGTTCATGTGAATTGCGGCATAGCAGGATGTATTCTGGTCTTCATCGCAAATGCCATCAAAACCGGCATCTTGGGTATTGGCATTGTTCATCGTCAGGTTGCGGAGTGTGACGTTCGATACGGTGATTAGCTCAATGCCGCGTTGGCCTATGTTGCTAAAGGTTCCTCCTGAACCATCCATCGTGCCGCTGCCGGTAATTTCAAACGAGCCGGTCGTGTTTTGGATGCGAATCCCGTGCGAACCATTGGAGGCAGAAATGGATTTGAAAACGGCATTCAGCGCAGTGTTCGTTAATTGAACAGCAATACCGCCGGTATTATTGACAGAAACATCTCTTATAAAAGCCGTGCTGGAACTGGCAGAAAGCAGTGCAGTGCCACTGGTATTAACAATATCTACCCCCATTACCCTGTTTTGGGACGGCATGCTAATCGTTTTGTCTGCCTGGTTAATAACGGGGTTGGTTCCACCAACCGACGGAATGGTAGCCGGCGAAATGGGTGGGAACACAGAAAACGTTACCCCGGCAAGGGCCGCCAGTGTACCTTGGGCGCCCTGGCCAATGAGCTTTTGCTGGCCCAATAAAGGCGTATTCCCTGTGTTGTTATATGTGCCGGAATACACAAAGATATTGTCTCCGGTACCATCTAAGGAAGTGGCATTAAATGTATTGATGCTATTCCAGGGCGCACTGAGGCGGCCGTCGCCTCCTGGGGGCGCACTGTCGTCAATGAACCAGATCATCCCCGTCACGGTCACGGTCACCGTACCGGTACTGTTGAATGTGCCGTCGTTCACCGTATAGGTAAAGGTGGTCGGACCTTCAAAGCCCGGCGCCGGGTTAAAGGTGAAACTGCCGTCTGCATTGAACATGACATTTCCCTGCGTGCCGGCGGTATTGATCCCGGTCACGGTGAGCACATCCCCGTCTAAATTCACGTCATTCACGGTCAAACCGGAAGCGGCGGGCACCGAAATGGATACGTTGCCGACGGTGCTGTAAGCGTCATTGACGGCAACCACAGAGGTTTTGACAGAGCCTGAGACCAGCGTTGTATTCGGGTCAACGGTATCTGTGAATTTGGTGCCGGTTGCATCCATAGCCCCGGCAGCGTTGGTAATGACGACCGTATATTCAAGCACATCCCCCGGACTTGGGCCTGTCGGGCCTGTGTCAGTGCCAACCTGCATGAACGTCTTGGTGGCCGTGATGGACGGCGCCGCCGGCATCCAAAATGGCGCCGGTGAAGGAGCCGGCGTTTCTGCCGGCAGTCCGAACATCAGCACATTGCCTGCTCGCGGTGCGGGCATCTCAATACAATCCGCTTCTGCCAATTGGATTTGATGTGCAGGGGCTTGCGGAACGGGCGTATTTTCAACGTTTATTTGAAAAAAACTACCCAGAAGAAAGTAGAAGAACAAGCTCATAGAGATATGATTTTTAAGTGTGTACGTTTTTTTTCAACTTGACCTAACCCCGCCTTTGGAAATTGGAAGTTTGACAACTCGCCGGATTAAAAAGAATTTCAAATCTGAAATATCCGAAAGTACCGAAAAGTGTTATTAAAGGAAAGATAAAAATTCCGACAAATTTAAGCGTTTATTATTATATGTTTTTTTTCTTTTCATATTTCACGAAAAGATTTTACTTTTGCTCATCATTTGGCGCTGCTTTTTCCTGCCCAAACAGTTTTTCAGATACACACATTTCCTGAACACCGCAACCGCATCATGGAAAGAAGGACATTCATCTACAATTCCGCTTTCGGCATCATGGGCACGAGTCACATCCTGCAGTCCGCGCTAAAAGCAAAAATCCATCCATCAGATAACCTTTTCTCTACTTTTTTAGAGGCCCTCGGTGCGCGCAGGCAGCATTTCCTTGCCGTCGAGCAAGCATTAGATGACTGCGGTTCGTCTGCTGCCCTGCAATGGTTAAATTTGGGCTACGAGCAGTCAAGTCTGTCACCCTTTTGGTTGATCGGGCGGGATACAGCTTTTCTTCCACTACAATTGCGCCCGGAGGGGCAAGAACTTTTGGATACGAATCTATTGGTGTTTTGCCGGGCGCCTAACGGGCAATGGCGGCAAACGGGTACCTTATCCGGGTTCTACCTCGAAGCCATGAACAAGGCACTGCCGGAGCTGGCATCCCGAAATATGGATGCTGCTGATTATCGCCGCTTGCTACTCCCTTCCAACGGCAATGGCAAGCCCTGCTCCGGAGGATGGATGTACGATACCGAGGCGGGTTCATTTCAACTTTCGGTGCGCATGGCCGCCGGAGAAACGACGATAGAGGCTTTGGTAAAAGAAGGACGGACGCCGATCTGGCAGTTGGAGTTCGTTTCCGGAAGTCTCCTGCGTTGTGCTGCTGCGCGCCACATCTGAAGTACATTATATTTAGGGTTGTAATTATTGTTTCACCTTTTCAAAACACCTGAATATGGCAGAGCCTTTCTTATCCGAAATCCGGCTTTTTAGTTTCAGTTTTGCCCCACAGGGCTGGGCGCTTTGCAATGGACAATTGCTGCCGATCAATCAAAATCAGGGACTGTTTTCTTTGCTGGGCACCACTTACGGCGGCGACGGCAGAGTGAATTTTGCATTGCCCGACCTCCGGGGCCGTACTCCGATTCACGCAGGAGCCGGGCATACCCTCGGCGAGCGGGCCGGCGAACAGGCCCACACAGTGAGCATTGCAGAGCTGCCGCAGCATGTACATGTGGCAAAAGCTACTTCAACTGTTCAGGATTCCCTTTCGCCGGGCGGCAACTATCTTGCACTGACGGCGCCTTCCGAGTTTTATTCCGGCACGCTTAATGCGCCAATGCTGCCTCAGGCTATATCCAATGTCGGGGGCAGTCAGCCACACCTCAACATGCAGCCTTCGCTGGTCATTACTTTCGGCATTGCGCTTCAGGGGATATTCCCAAGTAGAAATTAAAATTATTGCACCGATGGCACAACCTTATGTAGGAGAAATCCGCATGTTCGCGGGCAATTTCCCGCCTGCCGGATGGATGTTTTGCGATGGGCAACTCCTTCCCATCTCCGAAAATGAGACTTTGTTTAACCTGATCGGCACTACTTACGGCGGCGACGGGCAATCTACGTTTGCACTGCCCAACATGCAAGGACGCATTCCGATCCACCAGGGCAACGGCTTTGTGTTGGCAGAAACAATTGGCGTTGAAAGTGTTACGCTTACGACTAATCAAATACCGTCGCATACGCATGCCGTTATGGCCTCCGACTCCAACGGCAGTACTACCAACCCGTCCGGGGCCGTACTTGCCCGAAATGCTTCGGCAGATGGTTATACCAGCGATACCTCCGGCGGGCTTGCGGCACTCAATGCCGGTATGATTACGCCAACAGGCGGTTCGCAGCCGCACGACAACATGGCGCCGTTCCTGTGCATCAATTTTATTATTTCGCTCTTCGGCATTTTCCCTACGCAGACCTGATCATTCCGGATGCTTCGTACCGCTTCTTTTTTTACCACCTGATAAATCAAATCATCATGGCAGATCCTTTCGTAGCTGAAATAAGAATATTTCCATTCAATTTTGCTCCCACCGGCTGGGCTTTGTGCAACGGTCAGTTGCTGCCTTTGTCTCAAAATACGGCCTTGTTTTCTTTGTTAGGCACTACTTACGGAGGCAACGGCAAGAGCAACTTTGCACTACCCGATTTGCAGGGGCGCTCGCCAATGCACCCAGGCCAGGGTCCGGGGCTAAGCCTTCGCGATCTCGGAGAAACCGGCGGTTCGGAAACCGTTACCTTGCTATCGAGTGAAATTCCCGCTCATGCGCACACCTTCAACGGCGTCAACGACAGCGGCCTTCAATCTACGCCGGGAGGGGCAGTAACGGCCCGCGCAAATATTTACAAAACAGCGCCGGCGCCGAACTTAGTGGATATGTCTGTAAATATGATTGCTCCGACAGGCGGCAATCAGCCACACAACAACTTACAGCCTTATCTCACATTAAATTTCTGCATTGCGCTACAAGGCGTGTACCCGCCCAGAGGTTAATTTGATCGTTTTGAAAGATATAATACTACGACCGGCAGCGCCTGAAGACCGGGCGCTGCTGTCGCTTATTTACGGGAGTACCCGCGAGGAGGAACTGCGACAAGTCCCGGAATGGACCGAGGCGCAAAAACAGGCTTTCATCGCGCATCAATTTCACGCGCAGGATGAGTATTACAAACAGGTTTATCCCGATGCAGCGTATTCAATTATCCTGTTGGAGGGGCAGCCTGTAGGGCGACTCTATGTGGAGCGCCATTTGATTGAGGGTACCATCCGCATCATTGACATTGCGCTGCTGCCCGGTTTCCGCAACCGGGGTATCGGCGAAAGCCTCCTGCTCCAATTGCAGGAAGAAGCCCGGAGAACCGGTAAAACGCTCAGCATCCATGTGGAAAAATTCAACCGGGCTTTGAGTTTTTACAAACGTTTAGGCTTTAACACCATCCATGAAACGCACGGCGTATATTGGCTGATGGAGTGGAACGCGCGTTAGAAGAGGAAAAGAAAAGCTTAGCATAACATGACAGACTTATCAACGCTTACGGCCGGCGATTTTGAGCCCTGGCTACATCAAACACTCTCTATCCGATTCACGCCGGATGTAACGCTTGAGGCCGAGCTGATCGAAGTCAGGCGTTTCAATGATCGGTCTGATGTACCTCGCCAACCTTTTTCTTTTGTATTGAGAACGGCACAAAAAAATGAGTACTACCCGCAGGCCACTTTTCTGGTCGTACACCCGGAAAAGGGCGAACTACCGGTTTTTCTGGTGCCGCTCGGCCCCGATGAGCATGGGATGCGTTATGAAGCGATCTTCCAGTGACCCGGAGAGGAGAACAGACAGGCGGTCATAGCGCCCGGCAGATACAACTCATCAACACCTTGCTGGAGGAAGAAGCCCCGCTGCCACTCAAACAGGCAACGGATCAGCTTTTCACCTTGTTGGCAGCGTACGCAGGACTTGAAGAGCCTGTTCATCGCGACAATTTGAAACTCCCGACCGGTACGGCCATCGGCCCTTATTGGGCGGCTATGTGTCTTAAGGATTTTCTGCGCACACAGCGATTTATGAGCGGCATCTATCGGGCCGTTTCAGATGCCCGGAAAAAAAATCCCGGCGAACAAATACATATTCTATACGCCGGGACCGGGCCTTTTGCCACATTGGTATTGCCCATCATGGCCCGTTTTTCAGCTAAAGAAATCGCCGTCACGTTGCTCGACGTCCACGCGGCCAACTTGGTCATGTTGGAAAAGGTATTGGACGCATTGGGGTTTCAAGACCGGGTAAAAGCGTTCATCCAGGCAGATGCCGCAACGTATCAACTCACAGATTCGAGCAAAGTACACATTGCGATTGCTGAAACCATGCAACACGCTTTGGAACGCGAACCGCAGGCAGCCATTAGCCTCAACCTCGCCCCGCAGTTGGCCGCCGATACTGTTTGGATACCACAGAACATTCGGATCAAGGCGGCGCTGATGAACATGCAAAAAGACCGTGACCGGCAGTTCGGTCTGCTGCCGGAGGGCGAAACAAGCTACCGGATATTGGGCCGGGTATTGGACCTCAATGCGCATACTGCCCGGGAGATGGCTGTCCGTATTGCCGAAAATCATCCCGCATTGGAGGAATGCAGACTGGATATACCGGCCGAACAGGCAAAAACCTTCCCCTGGCTGGCGCTTTTCACCCACATACAGATATATGGCTCTTATGCCCTCCATGCATGGGATAGTGCGCTTTGTGCGCCCCGGTTGTTGGCCCATTTCCCCGATTTGCCGTCATTGCCGCAACAAGTGAATTTTACCTATCGGATGGGCGTTACGCCCGGTTTTGACTTCTCACTCCATTAATTTTAACATTCACAAAAACGGGTATCAGGTTAACACAGAAAAAGACCGTCTCTTCAGGACGACATTCCGGGCGATTTCTAAGCAGAGGCCCCAAAAATGAGCGGAAGGCGTATATTTGAGGCTTTTTAAGATATGTCCACACAAACTCATAAACCGAATGCACCTTTTTGACCGCCATCTCCGCATAGCATTGCCTCTTTTCGCAGTACTGCTGTACAGCCAAATAGCCCAAAGCCAATGTACCGACCCGCCCACGGTAAATCCGCCCGACAATATTACCCTGTGCTCTGCACAGAACCTCAACGTGGTTTTCTCCGGTACGCCGGGCGCCAATTTTGAATGGACCAACAGCAACCCCGCCATCGGCGTGCCGGTATTGGGCACGGGCAATATCAACATCAATGTCGTGACGGTTATCATGACGCAAATCGCCACCTTTACGGTGCGCGCTTTCATAGACGATTGCTACGGCCCGCCGGTGAGTTTTACGGTGACGGTCAATCCGGGCACAACGCCCCCGCTGCCCAATTACGGCACAATATGCCGGAGCGCTCCCCCCATTCCCCTGCCCACCATGCCGGGCGGCGTGTCCGGCAACTGGTCGGGCATAGGCGTGGTAAACAATGTATTTAATCCCGCTGTATCATCGGGCGACCCCATCCAGTTGCTTTTTGTGCCCAACCCCGGCCAATGCGCTATACCGGGTACCATCACCATTTCCTTTTTCCCGGAGTTGTTCTTTTTCGTTACCGGATTTCCCGGCCCGTATTGTGAAGCCGAAGGGCCTATAGATTTATCGGGTCTTATACAGCCCCCCGGCACACCCGGCTCCTGGGGCGGAGCGGGCATTACGCCCGGCGGTATATTTGATCCTGGCTCAGTCGGCGGCGGTTTTCACGACATCAGTTTTACCACCAACGAAGCCTGTCCGGTCACGATCTTTTTCGGCGTAGAAGTAGAGGATGCCAATATGCCGGTTTTCAACGCATTGGGGCCTTATTGCGTAGGCTCTACGCCGGGCATGTTGCCCGCCGCATCTGTCAACGGTATAACGGGAACATGGAGTCCGGCCGTTATCAATACCAATGCTCCCGGCTCGGCTACCTACACCTTTACCCCTAACGGTGGGCAAGGCTGCGTGGCCACCTCAACGCTTCAGGTGGTCACCCTGGCGCCTCCCGTGTTAATTTGCGAACAACAAAACCCGGTGAGTACTGCCGGCGGCAATGACGGCTCGGCCACCGTGCAAATCAGCGGCGGCACGCCCGGCTACATCCTCTCCTGGAGCGGCGCGGCCAACGGATCTCAAAATGAAGCCGCAGCAGGCACGGCCACCATAACCGGACTGGTTGCAGGCAACTACAGCCTCACCGTGACCGACGCCAACGGCTGCCAACAAACCTGCTCTTTTACCATCGGCAGCCCCGGCTGCAACATACTCCTCGACGCGACCGGAACCAACCCCGCCTGCAACGGCAATACCAACGGCAGCATCCTGCTGGAAATAACCAACAGCACGGGAACGCTCACCTTTGACTGGAACAACAATACTTTAGACGGCATTCAAAATCCCACCGGCCTCGCCGCGGGCAGCTATTCGGTGACGGTAACCGACGGGGCCGGTTGTGAGGCAACCACTTCTGTAACCCTGAGCAATCCCCCGGTACTCGGAGCAATCTGCGCACAACAAAACCCGGTGAGCACCGTCGGCGGCTCAGATGGTTCTGCTACCGTACAGATCAGCGGCGGCACTGCCGGTTATACCGTAGCCTGGAGCGGAGCGGCAAGCGGCTCGCAAATGCAAGCCATGCCGGGTACGGCCACTATAGTGGGTTTGATTGCCGGCATGTACACCGTTACCGTGACCGACGCCAACGGTTGCCAACAAACCTGTTCTTTTACCATCAATGCGCCCAATTGCATTATTTCATTGAGCGCCGCTCCGACCAACCCCTCCTGCAACGGCGGCAACAACGGCAGCATCACCCTCTCCGTGAGCAACGCCACGGGCCTGCTCAATTTTGATTGGAACGACGACGCGTTGGACGGCATCCAAAACCCGACCGGACTGAGCGCGGGCATGTATTCCGTCACCGTCACCGATGCTGCCGGATGCACCGCCACCACTACCGCAACCCTGAGCACCCCGCCTGCCCTGGTGATAACCAACTGCGCCCAACTCAGTCCGGTTGTTACCGTAGGGGGCAATGAAGGCGTGGCCAACGTGCAAATATTCGGTGGCACACCCGGCTACACCATCGTATGGAGCGGCGCGGCCAACGGATCGCAAATGCAAAACATTCCCGGCACCGCCACGATTACGGGCTTGATAGCGGGCAATTACTCCGTCACCGTGACAGACCTCGGCGGCTGCACCCAAACCTGTACTTTTACCATTGAAGATACCGACTGCAACATGATGCTCAGCATTGCGGGTACCAACCCGCTGTGCAACGGCAGTGCCGACGGCAGTATCACCCTCACAGTGAGCAATGCTACCGGCAACGTCACATTCGACTGGAATGTGGACGCCTTAGATGGCATTCAAAACCCCACCGGACTGGCCGCCGGAGTTTACAGCGTGACCGCAACCGATGAGGCAGGATGTGACCGAACCGCTTCCATCACCCTGAACAACCCGCCCGTACTGGCATTGACCTGTATGCAGCAAAATCCGGTGAGTACCGTCGGCGGCAGCAACGGCTCCGCCATTATACAAATCAGCGGCGGTACGGCCGGCTACACCATTGTATGGAGCGGCCCGGCGGGCGGATCGCAAATGTCGGCTACCGCAGGCACCTCCTCCATCATCGGATTGCCGGCCGGTAATTACAGCGTCACCGTGACCGATAACAATGGCTGCGAACAAACCTGCACCTTTAACATCAACGGCCCTAACTGCACCCTGTCGCTGAATATCGCCGGAACCGATCCCGGCTGTGCCGGCGACAATAACGGCAGCATCAGCCTTTCGGCAAACAATGCCGTGGGCAGTCTCACTTTCGACTGGAACGTGGACGCCTTAGACGGCACTCAAAACCCCGGCGGATTGGCGGCGGGCGTCTATTCGGTTACCGTAACGGACGGCACAACAGGCTGCACCGCGAATGCATCCGTAACCCTTACTGACCCGGCGGCCCTCGCGCTCGTGTGTGCGCAACAAAACCCCACAACTACTGTGGGAGGAGCAGACGGTTCCGCAACGGTGCAAATCAACGGGGGCACGGCCGGCTATACCGTGGCCTGGAGCGGCGCGGCGAGCGGCTCGCAAATGCAGGCCATGCAGGGTACGGCCACCATTACGGGGCTGGTAGCCGGCGCCTACAGCGTCACCGTTACAGATATGAACGGCTGTGAAGCAACCTGTAATTTTACCATCGGCCAACCGGATTGTATCATCACCGCAAGCATCGCCGGAACCGATCCGCTTTGCAACGGCAGTGCCGACGGTACGATTACCCTGACGGTCAATGGCGGCGCCGGTACACTCTCCTTTGACTGGAACGACAATGCGCTCGACGGCATCGAAAACCCCGCCGGTTTGGCCGCAGGCACTTATTCTGTCACCGTGACCGATGCGGTTAATTGCCAGGCTACTGCTACCATTACGCTTAACAATCCTTCTGCATTGAATGTAGTTTGTGCAGAAGAAAACCCGGTGAGCACCGTGGGCGGCAACGACGGTTCAGCCACCGTGCAGGTCAGCGGCGGCACGCCCGGCTACACGCTTTCCTGGAGCGGCCCGCTGAGCGGCAATACAACGCTGGACAACCCCGGCACAACAACCCTGACCGACTTAGAGTCCGGCGATTATACCCTTACCGTGACCGATGCCAACGGCTGCGAACAGACCTGTACCTTTTATATAGATAAACCGCTGTGCGATATCACGATAGACATTATGGGCGCCGACCCGCTGTGCAACGGCGGCATGAACGGCGCGATCGCCCTGCTCGTCAACGGCGCAACCGGCTCGCTCAATTTTGATTGGAATGACAATACCCTCGACGGCATTCAAAACCCGACCGGATTGAGCGCAGGTTCATACACCGTCACAGTGACCGATGCCCTCAATTGCGATGCTGACGCTACCATTACTCTGGTCAATCCGCCGATAGTAACCCTCGTCTGCGCACAACAAAACCCCGTGAGCGCCCCCGGCGGATCCGACGGTTCAGCCACCGTACAGGTCAGCGGCGGTACGCCCGGCTACACTGTGGATTGGTTCGGCCCGGTAAACGGTTCTCAAACGCAGGCCACACCGGGTACAGTCACTATAACCGGCTTAGCAACCGGTAATTACATGGTTTTTGTGACCGATGCCAATGGCTGTGAACAAACCTGCTCCTTCAGCATCGGCGATCCGGGCTGCAATATCATCTTAAACATATCCGGTACCGGCCCGCTGTGCAACGGCGCCGCCGACGGCGCGATTACCCTGATCGTCAACAATGCCAACGGAAATCTCAATTTTGATTGGAATGTTAATGCCTTGGACGGCATTCAAAACCCGACCGGATTGAGCGCAGGTTCATACACCGTCACAGTGACCGATGATGCGAGCTGCGAGGCCGTCGCCTCTGTGACGTTGGCCAATCCGCCCGTGCTGAACATCACTTGCGCACAGCAAAGTCCGGTCAGTACCATCGGCGGCTCAGATGGTTCAGCCACGGTGCAGATTAGCGGCGGAACGGCCGGTTACACCATCGAATGGAGCGGTGCAGCGAGCGGTTCGCAAAATCAGGCCGCCGCCGGCATGGCCACGATAACGGGTTTGATAGCAGGCAATTACAGCGTGACGATAACCGATGCCAACGGCTGCGAACAAACCTGCAACTTTATCATCAACAGCCCCGATTGCAACATCAGCCTCAACATTAACGGTACGAATCCGCTGTGCAACGGCGCCGCCACCGGCAGCATCTCACTGACCGTGAACAACGCGACGGGCAGTCTCACTTTTGATTGGAATGACAATACATTGGACGGCATTCAAAATCCGAGTGGACTGACGGCCGGCGCTTATTCCGTCACAGTGACGGACGGAGCAGGCTGCGCGGCCAATACTTCCGTAACGCTGACGGATCCCGCTTTGCTCGCTATCGTGTGTACACAACAGAACCCGGTCAGCACCATCGGCGGCTCAGATGGTTCAGCCACGGTGCAGATCAGCGGCGGAACGGCCGGCTACACCATCGAATGGAGCGGCGCAGCGAGCGGTTCGCAAAATCAAGCCGCCGCCGGTACCGCCACGATAACGGGGCTGATCGCCGGCAATTATATGGTAGTGGTAACGGATGCGAACGGCTGTATGCAAACCTGCTCCTTTAGTATCGGCAGTCCGCTCTGCAACATCACCCTCGATCTCACCGGTACCGATCCGCTGTGCAACGGCGGAACAGACGGCGAACTCACTTTGGTAGTGAACGGCGCAACCGGTATGTTGGAATTTGATTGGAACGACGATGCGCTCGACGGTATTCAAAACCCGACCGGATTGACGGCAGGTACTTACACGGTCATCGTCACAGATGAGGAAAACTGCACCGCCACGGCTACGTTCACGCTCGGCGAACCGGATGCCGTTGCGCTGCTGTGCGCAGAGGAAAACCCGGTGAGCGCTATCGGCGCCAATGACGGTTCGGCCACGGTAGCCATCAGCGGCGGAACGGCCGGTTACACCATCGAATGGAGCGGCCCGGTGAACGGCAGTACAACGTTAGCCGATCCCGGTACAGCCACGATAACCGACCTGGAAGCAGGCACTTACACCGTACTCGTCACCGACGACAACGGCTGCGAAGCCACCTGTACTTTTACCATCACAGAACCCTCGAATTGCAACATCACCCTCGACCTCACCGGTACCGATCCGCTGTGCAACGGCGGCACGGACGGCGAACTCACTTTGGTAGTGAACGGCGCAACCGGTATGTTGGAATTTGATTGGAACGACGATGCGCTCGACGGCATTCAAAATCCGACCGGATTGGGCGCGGGTACTTACACGGTCATCGTCACAGATGAGGAAAACTGCACCGCCACGGCTACGTTCGCGCTCGGCGAACCGGATGCCGTTGCGCTGCTGTGCGCAGAAGAAAACCCGGTGAGCGCTATCGGCGCCAATGACGGTTCGGCCACGGTAGCCATCAGCGGCGGAACGGCCGGTTACACGATTGAATGGAGCGGCCCGGTGAACGGCAGTACAACGTTAGCCGATCCCGGTACAGCCACGATAACCGACCTGGAAGCAGGCACTTACACCGTACTCGTCACAGACGACAACGGCTGCGAAGCGACCTGTACTTTTACCATCACAGAACCCTCCAACTGCAACATCACCCTCGACCTCACCGGTACCGATCCGCTGTGCAACGGCGGCACGGACGGCGCACTCACTTTGGTTGTGAACGGCGCAACGGGTATGTTGACTTTTGATTGGAACGACGATGCTTTAGACGGTATTCAAAATCCGACCGGATTGGGCGCGGGTACTTATACGGTCATCGTCACGGATGAAGAAGGCTGCACCGCCACGGCTACGTTCGCGCTCGGCGAACCGGATGCCGTTGCGCTGCTGTGCGCAGAGGAAAACCCGGTGAGCGCTATCGGCGCCAATGACGGTTCGGCCACCGTAGCGATCAGCGGCGGAACGGCCGGTTACACCATCGAATGGAGCGGCCCGGTCAGCGGCAGTACAACGTTAGCCGATCCCGGTACGGCCACCATAACCGACCTGGAAGCAGGCACTTACACCGTACTCGTCACAGACGACAACGGCTGCGAAGCCACCTGTACTTTTACCATCACAGAACCCTCGAATTGCAACATCACCCTCGACCTCACCGGTACCGATCCGCTGTGCAACGGCGGAACAGATGGTGAACTCACGTTGGCAGTGAACGGCGCAACCGGTATGTTGGAATTTGATTGGAACGACGATGCGCTCGACGGCATTCAAAACCCGACCGGATTGACGGCAGGTACTTACACGGTCATCGTCACAGATGAGGAAAACTGCACCGCCACGGCTACGTTCGCGCTCGGCGAACCGGATGCCATCGCGTTGCTATGCGCAGAGGAAAATCCGGTGAGCGCTATCGGCGCCAATGACGGTTCGGCCACCGTAGCGATCAGCGGCGGAACGGCCGGTTACACCATCGAATGGAGCGGCCCGGTCAGCGGCAGTACAACGTTAGCCGATCCCGGTACAGCCACCATAACCGACCTGGAAGCAGGCACTTACACCGTACTCGTCACAGACGACAACGGCTGCGAAGCGACCTGCACCTTCACCGTCACAGAACCCTCCAACTGCAACATCACCCTCGATCTCACCGGTACCGATCCGCTGTGCAACGGCGGCACGGACGGCGAACTCACTTTGGTAGTGAACGGCGCAACCGGCATGTTGACTTTTGATTGGAACGACGACGCTTTAGACGGTATTCAAAATCCGACCGGACTGACGGCAGGCACTTATACGGTGTTGGTCACCGATGAAGAAAACTGCACCGCTACCGACACCCTCACCCTCGGCGAACCGGATGCCATCGCGTTGCTATGCGCAGAGGAAAATCCGGTGAGCGCTATCGGCGCCAATGACGGTTCGGCCACGGTAGCCATCAGCGGCGGAACGGCCGGTTACACCATCGAATGGAGCGGCCCGGTGAACGGCAGTACAACGTTAGCCGATCCCGGAACGGCCACGATAACCGATCTGGAAGCAGGCACTTACACCGTACTCGTCACCGACGACAACGGCTGCGAAGCGACTTGCACCTTCACCGTCACAGAACCGACCTGCAATATTTCACTCAATATATCGGGTACAAATCCCGCGTGCAATGGCGCTGCCAACGGCGCCATTACATTGGCAGTGAACGGCGCAACCGGCATGTTGACTTTTGATTGGAACGACAACAGTTTGGATGGGATTCAAAATCCGACCGGATTGGGCGCGGGCACTTACACCGTGATTGTAACAGATGCAGCAGGTTGCACGGCAACTGCCTCGGTGACGCTTACAGACCCGGCGGCCATTAGTTTTGTTGCAACAGGCGTCGGCGCCGACTGTTTCGGGACACCGGGAACGATTACCATAGCGAGCGTCAGCGGGGGCACGGCGCCTTATGCGGTATCGGTGAACGGAATGTTTCAGACCGAAGTGGAGACATTCCCGGCGGTGTTGAATGATTTTGCGCCAGGCAGTTACAGTATCAGCATAGAGGATGCCAACGGCTGCCGGGCACAGGCGAGCGTGGCCGTACCGCTGCCGCAGGTTTATACCTTAAACCTAGGCCCGGAACGCAGCGTCCGGCTCGGCGACAGTGTGCTCCTGGAGGGCATAGCCAATTTCGTCATAGACTCGGTGGTATGGATGCCCGATGCCACGCTGAGCGACCCGCGCAATCCGGCGAGCTATGCACGGCCCGCAGCCACGACCACTTATACGCTCATAGCCTTCGACGCCAGCGGGTGTTCGGCGGAGGCGACCGTGCGAGTGGTGGTGGACAAAGATTCCAGGGTGTTCATCCCAAATGCTTTTAGTCCGAACGACGATAACATCAACGATGTATTTATGATTTTTACCGATTCGGGCGTGGTGCAGGTAAGGTCCTTCCGTGTTTTCGACCGCTGGGGGAATATGCTGTACGTCAATGGTCCGTTCCCACCCAACGACCCGTTGTATGGCTGGGACGGCAGGTTCAAAGGCCGCATGATGAATGCCGGCGTGTATGTGTATGCGGCAGAAGTAGAATATTTTGACGGGCGCTTGGAGACCTTGTCGGGAGAGGTGAACCTGATGCGATAGGGGGCGATCACTTCAGCCCTTCGATCCATTCCCGAATCAGTTGGATGCCTTCCCGATGCGGAACCATTCGACCCAATTCGGGCATCATCACGCCGGGGTCCTCGGACTCCATGCGGAATACGAGGATGGATTCCTCCGGCTTGCCGGGCACAATGCCGTAGTGACGCCCACCGGAGCCTTTGCCGGCGGCTACCGGGCTTTTGCCTACGCCCCGGCGCGTCAGTTCCGGTTCTTCCCAGTGCAGATACGTTCCGGTAGTATTCGCCGGGCCTTCGGGGCGATGACAATGGCCGCAATTCACATCCAAATAGGCTGCTGCGCGGTCGGCAATGGGTAGGGCGGCATCGTCCCAGCGCGGCAGAGCCGGGTGGGCAGCGCCGTGATCGCCGGGAGCTAAGTAGCCGGCTTGTTGCCATTTTACCAATTGGTTTTCGGTAACGCCGTCAGGATAGGTAAGAGAGAAATTGAGATTGCGCAGCTTGGGGCCTATCGGCTCTATTTTATCGTCGGCGAGGTGGCAGCTTTTGCATTGATTTTTATTGGGGATGACATAGTTGACCTGCATGGCCTCTCCGGTTTCACTCGTCCAGGCCGCCGGACGGATATTGCCCACCTGCATCAACGAGGCATCCGTACCCTGCTCATTCCATTCATACGTAAAGGCTGCCCAGGCGCCGTTGCGGCGCACCAAAAGACGGGTTTCTACCATGTCTCGCTCCTCGTCCGGCTTGTTGAAATCAGCCGGATAATAGAAATTTTTGATGAGTACGGTATGCTCCGGGAAAAGGAGGTAGCCCCGTTCGTCGGCCACGGCGGGTGCACCGGGCGGCATCCATACGAAGCGCGCTTTGTGGGCATAATCGGTAAAAAGCGGCGTGATGAGATCATAAGGCAGCACGCCCGGCATCGGTTGGAGCTGTCGCAATCTGCCACTAAAAAAACCGTATTCCGAAAGTTTTGCGTAGGGAATTTTTTCAAAATCCGGCTCCGGAGCGGACGGCTCCCGGTTGTGCCGGCAGGCAGAAAAAAAGAGCAAAAAGCTGCACCCAATAAAGGTGGTCGCAAGGCCGGGAAAGGTGAATAAAAACGATCCGCATGTGGTCAGACCGGTAGTTTTTTGTCGCCTCGAAATCGGTTGGTCGAAATTAACAATCATCAATGGTTGAAATTTTTGCAAGATAGATTACCTTTGGCCGCTATAATTGGCAAAACCGGAATAAAAATTCCACTCGTTTTTTCAATCCGGTTGTTTTGCTTCGCAAAGATGCCTCCCATCCCCAAAAGATACATAAAAATTTTACCCGCTAGTTGTGGATTACACACCGAAAGCCTTATTCGATACACTAAAATCGCAAAGGCGGTTCTTTGTTTTTTTTAATATCGGTTTGACGGCCTCGTGGGCTGAATTTTCTCAAAAACCTGTTAGTCCTTTCTACTATGACCAGATTGCTACACGTTTCTTTGTTCTTTCTTTTCTTTTTTGCAGCAGTAAAAGCGGGTATGGCACAGTGTACCAACCCTACCATTCAGCTACCCGATGCCTCCACGCCCGTCAACGGCAACCCGGCTACGGCGTATTGCACCACGTTTACATTTGATCCTTCGCTCACGGGCATGCCTACGGGTTTGTCTATGCAATTGCAACACACCTGGCAGGGCGATTTGAGTATTTTCATCGCAGCTTGCGGCAATACTCTCATGGTGATGAATCGGCCCGGTGTCATCGCCAGTTGTACAGGAGGGTGCCCCTGCGGCAACTCCAACGACATCGGCTCGCCCGGCGCCCCCGTATTAGTCACTTTCTCCGATGGCGGCGGCCCCGATCCGGAAAACGGAGTTGCTCAGGGCGGGGGCGCTTACGGCGTTACTTCCGACAACTCCTGCAACGTGAGTACGGTGAGCTCGTTTGCTCAATTGTGGGCAGGCTGCCCTCCCGGCCCCATTTCGGCACAGGTATGCATTGCCGACCATGCCGGCGCCGATACAGGTGTTGCGGCGGATGTGACGCTGATTTATCCCAACCCGGTAATATGCGGTTGTACCAATCCCAGCTCGCCCAACTACAACCCCGCTGCCAATGTGGATGACGGCAGTTGTCTGCCCAACTGCGCGGCACTCAGCGTAAGCGCAATTGCCAACGGCCTCGTTTGTGCCGGTGGCAGCATATCCATAACCACTACCGTATCGGGCGCTTCCGTAGGCGCTACCTACAATTGGACGGGCGCTAATATCGGTTTCCTGTCCCCGACTAATTCTCCCAACCCTACCGTAACAGTACCGCCTACTTTTACGGGCGGCAGCCTTTCCTTCAACCTCACCGTTACCGACGGCCCCTGCTCCCAATCTACGGTAGTGGTGATTCCCATTACCCCTCCTACCCCGCCGCAGATCACCGGCACACCGACACTTTGTCCGGGGCAAACCACGGCCAGCCTCTCGGTCAGCGGTTTCTACACGAGTTATAACTGGTCGAACGGCAGCACCACCGCCTCTACTCAGGTGGCCAGCCCGGGTATCTATACGGTTACCGTCACCGAACCCGGCGGCTGCGTTACGACGGCTTCCGTCACCGTGACGGCTTTGCCCACTCCGGAGCCGCAAATCACCGGCCCGGCATCTATTTGTCAGGGAGGAAGCGCAACCCTGAGTGCCGGCCCGGGCTTTAGTACTTACGCCTGGTCAAACGGCAACTTCGGTTCAAGCATCACGATCAACCAAGCCGGATTGTATATTGTCACGGTGACCAATGCTGCGGGATGTGCCGGAACAGCACAAATTATTGTGCTCAACGAGCCGCCGCCCGTGCCGGGTATTTTTGGCAATAACCAAATATGCCCCAACGGCGGCAGCACGGTGCTTTCCGGTGAATTGGGTTATTCAAGTTACCAATGGTCCACGGGCGCTTTTACACCCGATGTACTCATTACGTCGCCCGGCACCTATACGCTTACGGCGACCCACCCGAACGGTTGCGTCGGTACCAATACCTTCACGGTGACCTTAATCCCCGTAACGCCGGCCACCATACAAGGCCCCGCCACCCTATGCGCGGGCGATTTCGCCAACCTGACCGTGCAGCCTTTTTCGTATGTATCTTATTTGTGGTCAGATGGGCAAACGGGGCAGTCTATCACAGCAACTCAGGCGGGCACTTATTCTGTAACGGCTACCACCGCGCAGGGCTGCGATGTTACGGCCTCTATTACGATAGCGAGCGCGCCTTCACCCAATCCGGTCATCAGCGGCAACCTGGCGATCTGTCCGGGTGCAAGCACCACGCTGAATGCCGGTCCCGGGTTTACTTCGTATCAATGGTCGGACGGCGGATCAACTGCGAGTTTGGTCACGAGCCAGCCGGGGACTTACAGCGTTACCGTCACTAATACACAAGGCTGCGAGGGCACTGCAAGCGTCACCGTGACGCCGTCGCCGGTGCCTTCGCCGGTTATTTCCGGCCCTTCAGAAATTTGCCCGGGCGGATTGGCCAACCTCGATGCTGGTGCGGGATATGTATCGTATCAATGGTCGTCGGGCACTTCGGGGCAGCAATTGTCTGTGAATGCGCCGGGTACTTACGCGGTTACGGTGACCAATGCAGCGGGTTGCAGCGACAGTACCAGTTTTACCATTGCTCCGGCACCGGTGCCCAATCCGGCCATCAGCGGCGCTTTGTCCTTTTGTCAGGGTACCAATACGACGCTGAATGCCGGGCCGGGATTCTCCACTTATGCCTGGTCGAACGGTGGCAACAGCGCCACGAATACCGTTTCTGCACCAGGCGCTTATACAGTCACGGTGACCAATGCTTCCGGGTGCAGCAACACCGCCACGGTGAATGTAACGGCTACCCCCAATCCTGTACCGGCAATTTCCGGCAATTTGGAAATATGCCCTGGCGCGTCCACTACGCTGAACGTGACGGGTAGTTTCAGCAGTTATGCCTGGTCAACCGGCGGCAGCGGCGCTTCCATCACTGCCAATGCAGCCGGTTCGTATATGGTCACCGTTACGGATGCGCAAGGGTGTACCGGCACGACCTCGGCTACGGTGAGCGTATTGAATGCGCCCACGCCGCAGATCACCGGCGCGAATACCTTCTGTTTCGACAGCCAAACTACATTGGATGCAGGCCCCGGTTATGCGTCTTACCAATGGACGCCGAGCGGAAACACCCAGGAAATAACAGCCTCCAACTCCGGCACTTATTCCGTGATCGTTACCGACCAGAATGGTTGTACTGGCACAACAAGCATACAAGTTACCGAGCTTCCGCAAGTCGTGCCCTCCATTAGTGGAAATGCGGGCTTGTGCCTCGGTCAAACTTCTGCCAACCTGACCGCCTCAGCGGGTTATACTTCTTACGCATGGTCCACCGGCGGCAGCGGCGCTCAGATTTCCGTACAAACGGGCGGCGTCTATACGGTCACCGTAGTGGATGTAGAGGGCTGCTCCGGCACTGCTTCCTTCACCGTGACGGGCAATACCCCGCCTGCTCCGGCTATTTCCGGTGCAACGGCTTACTGTCAGGGCGCTTCTACCACGCTTTCTGCGCCGGCTGGTTTCAGTCAGTATTTGTGGTCGAACGGATCAAACAGCGCTTCGCTGACAGCGAGCGCTCCCGGCAATTACAGCGTGACGGTGACCGACAATAACGGTTGTACGGGGCAGGCTTCGGTGCAGGTAACCGAAAACCCTAACCCTGTACCCGACATCAGCGGGGTGTTGCAAATATGTCCGGGTGGATCCACTACCCTGAATGCAGGCATCACTGCGACCGGCTACCAATGGAGCACCGGCGCCACGACGCAGACGATTTCAGTAAGCACCGCAGGTACCTACGGCGTCACCGTGACGGATGCCAACGGCTGCGTGGGCGCCGACAATGCGACCGTTGTGCAGGTGCCGCAGTTGCAGCCTACCATCAGCGGCGTGTTGTTTTACTGCGCCGGCAGCAGCACACAATTGAGCGCCAATAGCGGTTATGCTACTTATTCCTGGTCGAACGCCGGCAATCAAGCCGCTATTACCGTTTCTGCGCCGGGTACTTATTCGGTCACGGTTACTGACTTGAACGGATGCAGCGGAGAAACTTCGGTGAGCGTGACGGAGCGCGCATTGCCCACGCCGCAGATACTCGGCAACTTATCCTATTGCGAAGGCAACTCTACCACATTAAATTCGAGTGGAAACTTTCCCACTTATAACTGGAGCAACGGCGCATCCACTGCCGGCATCACGTTGAGTACGCCCGGCAATTACGGCCTGACCGTAACCGATTCGTTCGGCTGCCAGGGCAGCACTTCGGTGCAAGTCGTCGAGCATCCGTTGGTATTTCCAAACATCACGGGCACGCTGAGTTTTTGCGAGGGTTTGCAAACGGTATTGAATGCCGGTGCGGGTTTCGCAACCTATCAGTGGTCAAACAATACGTCCAACCCTACCCTGACGGTCACTTCCGGCGGCGCATATTCCGTCACCGTGACGGATGCCAACGGTTGTGTGACGAATGCGGGCGTAACGGTGACGGAGTTTCCGGTAACGGCGCCCCAGGTGACCGGCAATACGGCTTTCTGTACCGGCGACAACGTGGTGTTGGATGCCGGTGCGGGGTACGCTGCTTACCAATGGTCGAATAGCATGAGCGGCCAAACCGTCACCATCACGCAGGGCGGTTTTTATTCCGTCACGGCTACCGATGTGAACGGCTGCGTATCAGACGGCGGCATACAGGTCACACAAAATCCATTACCCAATATCGTCATCGGCGGCTCATCGAGTTTCTGCATAGGCGGTTATACCACCCTTAATGCCGGCACGGGTTTTGCCCAGTACCAGTGGTCGGACGGCAGCACCACGCCCACTATACAAGTATCGCAGCCGGGATTGATCGCCGTTACCGTGACCGACTCCAACGGCTGTTCCGCTTCCGATGATCTTACCGTCACGCAGGATACCGAACTCAGCCCGGTCATCAACGGCAATCTCACTTTCTGCCCCGGCACCCAAACGGTACTTGATGCCGGTCCGGGCTATGCCACTTATATCTGGTCAAACAACGCCGGTTCTCAAACCATCACGGTCACGCAACCGGGCACTTATACAGTGACCGTAACAGACGACTTCGGATGCTTTGGCAGCGGCGATGTAGCAGTGGGACTTTTCCCGCAACCGCAGCCGGTCATTGCCGGGACGCCTTCGTTCTGCGCCGGCAGCAACACGGTGCTTTCTTCGGGAACGCCTTTTACTGTTTACCAATGGTCCACCGGCGCTGCACAGCCGCAAATTACAGTGGCGACGCCGGGCACTTACGGCCTCACCGTGACCGACAGCAACGGCTGTGTGGCTTCTACTTCCCAAATGGTAGAGGAATTTCCGTTGCCTGTATTCGGCATCAGCGGGTTGAATTATTTCTGTGCGGGCGCTTCCACGGCCATCAGCGTGCCCAATACCTTTGCCGGCTATCAATGGTCGGGCGGGCAACAAACACCGGACATTTCGGTAGGCACTGCCGGCAATTACAGCATCACCGTGACCAATAGCTTCGGCTGCGTGTCTTCACAATCCATCCAAATTGCTCAAATTCCGCTGCCGCTGTCTGATGCAGGCCCGGCGCGGGAACTGACCTGCAATTTCCCCTCCGTCACATTGGGCGGCCCCGGCAGTAGTCAGGGCAGTGCTTATGTGTATCAGTGGAGCGGCCCGGGCATCACAGCCGCCAACGGTTCGCAGGCGCAGCCGGTCGTGACCGCGCCCGGTAGTTATACCCTCATGGTGACAGATACGGTACACAATTGTGTTTCCACCGTGAACGCCACGCAGGTGGCCGACCTCACCGCACCGCCGATGGTAATGACCAATGCCCTGGATACGCTGGATTGCGTAACGCCTTCGGTCGTCGTGAGCGGGAATGGATCGGCTACGGGCGCCGATATTGCTTATCAGTGGATCGGCCCCGGCGGCACGCCCATTCCGGGCGCTACTGCGCTCACCTACACCGCTTCTGTACCGGGTGTTTATACGCTGCGGGTGATCAATAACTATACCGGCTGCACCGCTCAAAGCGTCTCAACAGTAGCTCAGGATGTAGCATTGCCTGCAGCAGATGCAGGCCCCGGCCGCCATCTCAATTGCATCACGACCGCCGATGCATTGGACGGCGGCAGCTCTTCTACCGGCAACAACTTCGCTTACCTGTGGAGTACGGTCGGTGGCAACATCGTATCAGGAGCTACCGGCCTGGCGCCGGTGGTGAACCGTCCGGGCTTGTACATTCTTCGCGTGACGAATCAGCAAAACGGCTGCGTAACGACAGACTCCGTACAAGTGACGCAAGATATTGTCGCACCGACGGCTTTCGCCGGACAGACGCAGGAAATTGACTGCCTCCATCCGAGTGTGGGCATTGACGGAACCGGTTCTTCCACCGGTGGCAATATGCGTTACGAATGGACGCTCAACGGCAGCCCGGCGGTACTCTCTACCGCACTTGCCTGGTCGGTTACCGTGCCGGGGCTTTATACCTTGCGGGTTATCAATACCGTGAACGGCTGCTCGGCTGCCAGCAATGTGGTCGTGACCGAAAACCCGGCGCGCCCGCGCGATGTGGCCGTGCTGTCGAATGATCCGATTTGCTTCGGCGACACCAACGGCAGAATCTTGCTCGGCGCGGTTACGGGCGGCACGGCGCCGTTCCTGTTCAGCATCAACGGAGAACCCTTCCGCGCTCAAACGTTGTATCCCAATCTCGGCGCGGGCGATTACAATATCATCGTACAGGATGCTACCGGATGCGAGTACGCGCTGACAGTGAACCTCCGGGAGGGCAACGACTTAGCCCTCGACCTCGGTCCCGATCAATACATACGAATCGGAGAGCGGGCCATCATTGAGGCGCAATACAATATCCCGGATGCGGAAGTATCCTCATTCGGCTGGACGACGGTGGATTCGTTGGAGTGCCTGACTTGTCTGACCCTCAACCTGAGGCCGTTCATTACCACTACCTATTCGGCTACGCTGGTAGATGACCGGGGATGCCGCATCACGGAACAGGTGACCATATACGTTGCCAATCCGCGGGAGGTGTTCATACCGAATGCCTTTTCGCCCAACAATGACGGCACCAACGATCGGCTCATGGTCTTTGCCGGCGAAGACGTGGACTTTGTACGATCCTTTATGGTGTTCAACCGCTGGGGAGAAGCCGTATTCGAGGTGTATAATTTTCCGCCCAATGACCCGGCTTACGGCTGGGACGGCAACCACCGGGCGCGCCTGTACAATTCAGCGGTATTTGTCTATTTCGCTGAAGTACAGTTTATAGACGGCAGCGTGAAGCTCTTCAAAGGAGATGCGACGTTGATGAAGTGATCACCGGAACACCTTGCGGATATCGCCGGTAATGATGTTGCGGACGTTGCTTTCTTCGGGGTCACCTCTGTACTCTATTGTGCCGCCGGTGTGAGCGGTCGCTTCAAATGCCCGAAGAGCCGTGACAAATGCTTGTCCGCCGGTGACGGCGCGCGCGTAGGTGCGGTCCGATTGCAAGTCAAAGGCCTCTACCCGACCTCCTGAGGCTGCTGAAGTGGTTTGGGTGGCTGTAGCGCCGCTCAACCGGAGTACGCCGCCCTCGGCGGCTGTAGCGCCCACTGCATTCATGGCGAGTTCCAGGTCTATTTGAGCGCCCGATCCGGCGCGCAGTTCGATTTTGTCGCCGCGCAGCGGTTCAGCGGCTGCAATGCGTGCGCCGGCATTGGCTTTTATGTTGCGAAGCACATTGTAATGCACCGCAATTTTCACCTCAAAGTCTTTATAGAGCAGGGAGTTGAGAAAATGGATGCGCAGTTCTCCGCGCATTACTTTCACGGTGATGTCTTTTTGCGCAGCGCCGGATATTTCTATTACAGCGCGTTCGTCGCTGTCCTGATGCAGCGTTACTTCGATGTTGCCGGAGACGGACAGCGCATCGAATGGTTCTAATTCGTAGGTTTTTTGAGCGAAAGCGGATTGGAAGAACAGACAAACAGACAAGGTGAGGAAAAGAAGTAGTGAATTTTTCATGGTGGAGCGGTATTTTGGTTTCCGCTGTAAGGATGCGCAAACTTGTCGGCGCCCCCTATCCCGAATACGAAATGGCCTAAAAACAGTAAGTCGCACCTCTTGACAGCGGTACGACTTACTTGCCGAAAATCATAATCCCATGAACAATTAAAACTAAGTTTCACTCCCTAAGGAGGTATATCGTGAGCCGAGCGGCTAAGTTTTCAAGTTTGATAAGTTTGAGAATAGTAAGTCGATTTGAAAAAAACCGACTTACTATTTACAAACGAAAATTCCCATGTTTTTTGTCCAAACTCGCGGCGCCGGTACTTTTACCCGCGTTACATCTCGTTTGACAGTACAAACATCTTATGATTTTCGCCATGCAACAAAGACAAAATAACTGGTTTGTGAAGTTACAGATGGTTAAAAAAAAGGGGCATTACATATCTTAATTATTGAAAATCAAATATTTGTAATCATATATTATTTTTTATAATCGAACAATTTGTGAAGAAAACAAGGTCGAAAAAGTGTGTTTTTAGCGAGAAATTTTTTTCATTTTTTTTGAAAAAAGCGATTTTGTCACCGGAAAGGGTCGGAATGGGCCGGATTGTTGATGAATGTGGTATCGGTAAGCGTTTTTAGGAAAGCGATCAAATCTTGTTTGTCGCGAGCGCTGAGGCTGAAGGGCAGGATGTTGACATCTTCGTTTTCCACGCCATGCCCGCCGCGGGTGTAATGGTCGAGCACCTCCTCCAGCGTTTGGAAGCGGCCGTCGTGCATGTAGGGCGCCGTGAGTTCGATGTTGCGCAGCGACACTACTCGGAACTTGCCGTTGTCGAACCTGTTTCCGGTCACTTCGCCCCGGCCCTTATCGGGGAAGGCGTCTATGTTGGGCACGTTGTCTAATCCGTTGTTGGTATAGGTGTTGAAGGAGTTGTTGCCGAAGGTAGGCGCAAAGTGGCAATGCGAGCAGCCGGGGTGGTTGAGTTGTTGGGCTTCTTCGAAGAAGAACAGTTGCCGGCCGCGCTCTTCCTCATCAGTGTACCAGCCCTGATTGCGCCATATTACATCGTCGTAGCGGGAATTGACGCTGATGAGGGTGCGTTCAAACTGTGCAATGGCCTTGGCGGCCAGTTCTTTGGTAATCTGGCTTTTGCGTTCAATGCCGAATGCCTGTCGGAAACGCCTGGGGTAATGGGGGTGGCGGCGCAGTTTGTCCAGCACGTTGGGCCAGCTTTCGTTCATTTCGGTATGATCCTCTACGGGGATGAGGGCTTGTTCTTCCAGCGAATTGGCCCGGCCGTCCCAGAAGAATTCGCGCACATGGAAAGCCAGATTGTCCAATGCCATCGCGCTGCGCCTGCCGGAAATGCCGAGTACGCCGGTGCTCACGGCCAGTCCGTCGGTGAAGGCCAACTCCTGCCGGTGGCAGGAAGCGCAGGACTGTGTGCTGTCGGAAGAGAGAATGGGGTCGTAAAACAATCGCCGCCCTAGCTCAATACCCGCTTCGGTGAGGGGATTGTCTTCCGGGATGACCGGCTGCGGCATCCAGGAAGGAATATTGAGGCTGACCGGTTGAGGGGTGTATTCGCCGGCGATGAGTTCATCGGTTGGTTGCGGGACCTCGTCGGGCTTGCATCCGGCGGCAAAGTATATGGCTGCCGCAATGGGCAGGATGATGAGCAGTAGCTTGCGCATGTAGGTTCGTGATTTCTGTTTGGTAAACAAAAAAGCGGGGAAATGTATTGAGGGCAATTAAACATTTTTGGACGTGGTATGAGTTCAAATCTGAAGGATACCGCTAAACAAAAGTCTGGCTCAAGGCATTCCATACAATCATTTCTCTTATGTTTAGATTAAACACATCATGGACAGAAAGTCATTTCTAAAATGGTTGGCTTTGCTTCCTGCAACCGGAATGCTTATGAAACTAAAGGAGTTCGGCGCGGGCACATCGGCGATGAGCGCTACCGACATCATGCCTGTTTTATTTTTGGGTCACGGCAGCCCGATGAACGCCATTGAAGAAAATGAGTTTGTACAGGGTTGGCGACACATCGGCGCCGGGCTGCCAAGACCGAATGCGATCCTCTGCGTTTCTGCCCATTGGGAAACGCGCGGCACTTTTGTAACCGCGATGGAAAAACCGCGCACGATTCACGATTTCGGCGGTTTCCCCAAAGCGCTCTTTGAGGTGCAATACCCTGCGC
Organism: Saprospiraceae bacterium; assembly: GCA_019638385.1. Taxonomy (GTDB): domain Bacteria; phylum Bacteroidota; class Bacteroidia; order Chitinophagales; family Saprospiraceae; genus UBA2329. The sequence continues at coordinate 27,729 of JAHBTW010000007.1, forward strand.
CGGGCAGCCCTGAATTTGCCGTCGAAACCCAAAAGGCCGTCACGAAAACCGATGTAGGCTTAGACGATCAATGGGGCCTCGACCACGGCTGCTGGAGCGTGGTGAAGCATTTGTACCCCAACGCGGACGTACCTGTTTTTCAATTGAGCTTAGATCGCTTCCAGCCGCCGCAATACCATTACGAATTGGCCAAAGAACTGGCCGTGCTGCGCCGCAAAGGCGTACTCATCGTGGGCAGCGGCAACATGGTACACAATCTCCGCATGGTGGCCTGGGACAAACTCAACGAACCCGAATACGGCTACGATTGGGCCATAGAAGCCGGCGAAACCATGAAGCAATACATCCGTTCCGGCGACCACAAGCCCTTGGTCAACTACCGCAGCGGGGGCCGGGCATTCGATCTCGCCATTCCCACGCCCGACCACTACCTGCCGCTGTTATACGCGCTGGCACTGAAAGAAGAAAGCGAAGCGGTCTCTATTTTCAACGACAAAGCCGTAGGCGGCTCGTTGACGATGACCTCTGTAAAGATTGGTTGATAATAACCTCACAGCGGCTCGAAGCGCGCCTGGAAGAAGCGCAGGTAATGCGGCTCGTAGATCATTTTCAGGCCGCGCGTATTTTTCCGTTCTTTATACACTTCGTTGATGGATTCGGCCACCACGTCCATGTGCGCTTCGGTATAAACGCGGCGCGGAATGGTGAGGCGCGTCAGTTCCAAGCGCGGATGCCGGTGCTCGCCGGTGAGGGGATCGCGGCCGGCACTCACGATGCCGCGCTCCATGCTGCGGATACCGGAGTCTAAATATAGTTGGGCCGCGAGCATTTGCGCCGGAAACTCATCCTGTGGGATGTGCGGATAAAAGCGTCTCGCGTCCACAAAAATGGCATGGCCGCCCACCGGCTGCACAATGGGGATTTCCCAGTCGGTGAGCAATTGGCCGAGGTATTGCACCTGCCCCACACGCGCCCGGATGTGGTCGTCGCTCACCGATTCGCGGATGCCGATGGCCATGGCCTCCATGTCGCGGCCCGCCAGGCCGCCGTAGGTGTGTAGTCCTTCGTACACCACCACCAGATTGCGCAGTTCTTCAAACAGGTTCCAGTCGTTCACAGCCAACCATCCGCCGATATTGACCAGGTGATCTTTTTTTCCGCTCATCCAGGCGCCATCGGTATAGCTGCAAAATTCTTTGAGGATAGTGGCCACCGGCGTACTTCCGTAGCCGTCTTCGCGCTGCTGAATGAAGTAGGCATTCTCCACCATGCGGGTAGCGTCGAGATAGAGCTTCACGCCGTAGCGGTCGCAGAGTTCCCGCAGCGCCTTCACATTTTCCATGCTCACGGGTTGGCCGCCGGCCATGTTCACGGTGCCGGCGAGGCTTACATACGCCACATTTTCCGGGCCTTTGGCACGGAAGAGGTCTTCGAGCTTTTGCAGGTCAATATTGCCTTTGAAGGGGTGCAGGCTTTGCGGATCGTGGGCTTCATCAATGATGACATCAGTGAAGATGCCGCCGGCCATTTCCTGGTGAAGGCGGGTGGTGGTGAAATACATGTTGCCCGGCACATACTGCCCTTTTTTGATGCCAGCCTGGCTGATGAGGTGCTCCGCGCCGCGCCCCTGGTGAGTGGGCACTAAGTATTTATAGCCGTAAAACGCCTGTACGGCTTCTTCGAGGTGATAAAAATTGACGCTGCCGGCGTAAGCCTCATCGCCGAGCATCATGCCCGCCCATTGGCGGTCGCTCATGGCGCTGGTACCGCTGTCGGTGAGGAGATCAATATACACGTCTGCCGAACGCAGCAGGAAGGTGTTGTAGCCCGCCTCACGAATGGCGTGTTCGCGCTCGGCGCGGGTGGTCATGCGCAGCGGCTCCACCATTTTGATTTTCCAGGGTTCAGCCCAGGAACGTCGCCCTGCCTGTTCGCCCATGGTTTTGAATTTATGTTCGCCCATGTTGGTGTGGTTTTATCGGTTGAATGGGAAAATGGGTGTAATGGAGATGGGGAACCCATTTGACCCAACTCGTCATCGGCGATAAAAGTACGGCAGTGCGGGGCGCCGGTGTGATGCCGAAAATCAGTAATCTGAATGTAAAATATCACTGTCTGAGGGTCGTGCCAACAAGATAACCGAACAAAATCCGGCCATTTCGCCTATCTTTACGCCGGTTTTATTTTCATCTACTCCATTTGCAGGATAACCATTTATGAACGATCATGACCTTGTTGAGGGGCTGCGACAGTGCAACGGGCAGGCGGTGCAAGCCGTTTATGATCGCCATTTTTCCACCATTGAAAAAATGGTGTCTCAAAACGGAAACGGGAAGCGGGAAGATGCGGAAGATATTTTTGCACAAACGATAGAAATATTATATCTCCGGGTGACAAAGCCGGACTTCCGCCTCAGCTCTACCCTGTCCACTTACCTCTATGCCATCAGCAGATACAACTGGCTCAAGCAGTTGAAAAAAAATAATCGCTCCGAAAGTATATCGTTTCCGGAACTGGAGGGATTAACGGATACAAGCCCGGATATTATAGCCGCGATAGAAGAGGAGGAGCGCTACGCATTGTACCGGGAAAAATTTGCGCTGCTCAAAGAACCATGTCGTAGGTTGCTACAAATGATTGTAGATGGAATGAAACCAAAAGATATCGCGCCGGCCATGGGCTATGCATCCGAACAATATGTACGCCAGCGGCATCAAACCTGTAAAGAACATCTGATTCGCCTCATCCAGGATGATCCGCGTTTCGATGAGCTAAAATTTTAATTATGGAAAAGCGTCCCATACCCGACTGGATAGAGGATTATATAGAAGGAAAGCTCGAAGGCGAGCGGTTGAAAGAAGCCGAGGAGCAGTTGGCCGGAGATGCCGAATTGCGACAATTTGTGGCCATTGGACGAGAGTTGCCGCGCGCGCTCGGAAGCGTTGTCGCGCTGCGAAGAATCGCCGAAGACGTAGTCAAAGCAGGCCGTGCCCCTCGAAAAGAGACCTGGCGCAAACCCATTTTTATCGCAGCAGCCATTGTGTCGTTCGTAATCGTCGCCATCCTCGCCGGGCAGTTCTTTCAAAAACCCTCATCCGTAGAAAAAGCTGTTTTTGCTCGCTATTTCAATCCGGAAATCGCGCCTTCGAATCTTCTTAGAGCCATTAAAACAGAAAACACCGAAACTGACAGCCTTCAATTGGATTCACTCGCACAATTTTACATTGAAAAAAACTACCCCGAAGCCATCCGCATCCTACAGACTATCCGACCGAAAGTGGAAGAAAAGTATCTCTCTAATTTCAATATAGAGTTGGGAAAATTGTATCTCCTCAGCGGAAAGACAGCAGAGGCAGTCGAAGCGTTGGAGCGGGTACAAGTTGGGTATGTCAACGAAAAAAGCTGGTATCTGGCCATGGCCGCTCTGCTGGATGGCGATCATCGGGAAGCAGCAACCCGCCTTCGCGCCATTGCAGCCACGGAAGGGCATCCATATCGAAAGGAGGCGGAAAAGGCGTTGGAGGAGTTGAAGGAAGAGGAAAGGTAAAGGGCAAATTGGCAAAGGGCAAGAGGCGATGCACCGCACCGTACCGCCTACTCGACGCCCTGCGTGGCTACCGACGTACTGCCCCGCTACTCTATGCGCTTTGCCCTATGCTCTATGCTCCCTACCGCCGTACCGCCCCATCATTTCCGATGCACACAAAATTGCCCCAGTAAAACGGGTGTGCTCTTTCGTCCTGTTTCACATCGGCCAGATAGTCCAATGCGGCTTGTTGCATGGCGGCGCTTTTTTCGGCGCCTTTGGCCAAATGCCGGAAAAAGCCGGTAATGAAATCTTTTCCGCCGGCATCATGCGCCGGCCAGAGAGTGGTCACCACGGCCGGACTACCCGCATAGCGAAAGGCTCGCGACAGGTTGACGGCGCCCTCTCCTCGCTGCCAGGCGCCGGCCTCCGCAGCGCAACCACTGATGACAACCAGATCGGCAGGTACATGCAGGTTGTAAATTTCATACACATTGAGCAGGCTGTTGTCGGCGCCGTTTGTAGAGGGTGAAAATAGCAGAGCCGTGTAGCCCGGGCTTTTCGTTTGGGTACAAGTATGCGTGGCAAGGTGCAAAATACCTGCTGTATGCGCCGTCTCTTTAAACAGGGTTTCGGTAGCGCGACTGCCTGCAAAATACCTTCCCCGAAATAACTTTGCCGCCTCCCTGACCTCTTCTGCGGCGTGTGGCAAATACCCCGGACCGGCGTTCTGACGCAGTGCAAATGCGGGCGGCTCCTCTTTCGCACCGGCTTCCCGGACAGCCGGTGCAAACCCGAGATAAGCAATGGATTGGCCCGGTTCAAGCGGTTCCTCATCTGCCAGAAGGGTGGCCGAAAAAGCAGTGCGTATCCGGTGATTGCGCAGTAAGTAAGGCAGACGGCGGTAATCCAATACCTGCTCCGGCGCAAGCGGCCGATCGAGGAGCAGGTGAAAAGGCACTTGATGGAGCAGGCCGTCGGGAATGACCACCAACGGCCGTTGATCGCCCGGCGGCAGTGCCGGCTGCAACAGCATCCGGTACAATGTATGAGCGTGTTCGGCGAAAGCATCAAAATCGGCCAACTGCTCCTGGTCGCCGTGCCAGCCGGGCCGGTAATCGTGCAACAACCGCGTTATGCCCTCTATGTGAAGTGCCGGGGCATCCGGCTCCATGCGCTGGAATAGTACTTTGTCGGGCAATACCGTCAGTATATAAACGGCGCTGTCTCCCCAAAAAAAACTGGCTACTACCGTATTGCGGCGTTGCGCTACAATTTTGACGGCCGCCAGGTCTGTTACCTCGTAATCGTATTTCTCGCGGTAATACTCGGGGTACGCTTCGGCAATGCGGTGGCATACTGCGGCCAACTGCCGGCGCAATTCAAAGCTACGAGCTTGCCGGAGGGTCAGGATTTCGTCGGTAACCTCGATGGTTATTGCCGTGCCGTACAACGACTGTTGCAGTTGCTCCAACTGTGCTCTGAGGCGCCGTTCTTCCTCTACGAGCTTTGCAGGAATGCCGGAGCGCTGCATGGCTTCTTCCTGCCGCAACGCGGGCAATAAGGAAGCACTTTTACTTTTTTCAAAAAAGGTAAAGGCTGCATACAGCGCCGCTTCATCGCCATTGTATTGCCACCATTGCCAGGTTGCGGCGAGCGCGTCTTCGGCCAACGCTGCAACCATTTCCTGTAAGCGTGCTATGGCGGCAGGCGAATGCAGCTGCGTTTTGAGCGCATCTCCGACCGCCAGTCCGGCCAATCCGGTTTCTACCGCTTCCTGCAATGCAGCGAGCTTGTTCTCCGCCGCCGGACGTTCCATCAACAGCGCTATTTTCAACCGGAAAACAGTCAGGTCTTCTATCTGGAGGTCGGCGGCATCCGATAAAGGGGTGAGAGCCTGCCCGGTATGATGGAGGGCCTCGGCGTAGCGTCCTTGCTGTGCGTACCATTCCGCGAGGTAGTAATGACACAGGCGGGTAGCCGGATGCGTAGCGCCCACGGTGGTCTGCGCGATGTGCAGCGCCTGCCCGTAATGTCGGGCTGCCAATTGTAGCGCGCCGGTTTGGGCGCAAGCCTGCCCCAAATAGAGCAAAGGCTGCACGCGGTTGAAACTGCCGGCATCCATGATGGTGTCAATGAGGGCATAAGCATCTTCAAAATAAACCGAAGCGCATTCGGGGCGCCCCATTTCGAGCCACACCCGTCCTGTTTTTTGCAAACCGATGAGCCGTCCGTTGATATGATCCCGGATGGCCGGATTCCAATACTGTAGAAATTGTTCGTATTGAACACGCGCCAGAGGCAGATTGCCGAGCGCGCGGTAGCAGTCGCCGATGGCCTCCGTAATGAATACTTTATTGAGACTGTTTGCCTCGCCGGCCTGCTGTTCGATGGCGAGCGCCTCGTGGAGCGTGAGCAATGCATCGGCGGCATTGCCCTGCGCCAACTGTGTACGGCCTATATTTTTGAGATGTTTGGCATAGCGCCCATCCTTTAATCCCAACCACTGGAGGCGCAAGTGGCAGGCGTTGCGGTAATATGTCAGAGCCTTGTTCTGGTCGCCGAGGCTTTCATACAGCAGCCCCAGGTTGTTGCATACCCGCAGGTGGGCCTCTATATTGTTTTTGTCAGGCGGGGGCAGGGCGGTCAGCGCTTTTTCGTACCAGGGCATGGCGGCCTCGTAGTCATCAATGAGCCTACGGGCAATGCCCCGGCGCTCATAAGCCTCGGCAATTGCGCCATGCGGCGGCCGGTAATGCCGCAGGGTGAGTTCTAATGCATTTGAAAAATAAACATCTGCTACACAGAAATCCCGGAGGGTCCGGCGATCGGCGTGGATATTGCCCAGAACGGTATAAAGCCCGGCGCGTTCAATGGCCTCCGGCGGAAGCAAACAGGCCGCTTCGGACAGCGCGTCGCGGCACAGTGCAGCGGCGTCTTCCGACCGATGGGCCGCCCATAAACAGAGTGCCTCCCGTTGTTTCGTTGCGATGTATTTGGGCCACAACCCCGAAGCCTTATAGGCCGCCGCCGCCAATGCAAACTGCTGCATAGCGCTGTCGTATTGCAATCCGATGCGGAGTTGCTCTCCCTGACGAAAAACGTCATCGGCAAAGGAGATTTCGGGCGATGTGGAAAAAGTAGCGGCAGGTTCCGAAGAAACCAACAAAAATGCCAAGCCTGTTGCCAACAGCACAGACCGCCCTCGAAGAAAGGGCACAATAAAAGCGGTTAAGTAGCGGAGTGTTGTTCTCATCCGTTCGTTTTTGCATTTCGACCAGACGGGTGTTCATTGTTTTCAAAACAAAATTATATTTTTTCCGCAAAAAGCACGAACATTTTTCCGCCTTGAAGGATAAAGGGATAGCCCTTTCAAAACTAAACCCCGGTTTACTCTTCCTCATGCCACGCGGGGAACAACAACAAACACAAGTAACAACAACCTCAAGCGCTTATTATGAGATAACTAAACACCTAAAATTCGGAACCCCGCTCCGTCAAACATCATACGGGTGTAATGTAAGAAGGAGCGGAAACAAAAGGGGCTGCCTCCCGCATCGGGAAGGCAGCCCCTTTATTTTAGAAACATTAAATCTCCTTTACAAAGATCAATGCTTCAACACAATCATCTTTTTACTCACGGATTGCTTATCGGCCGTTTGCATGTTGACCAAATACATGCCTTCCGGGAATTCTGAGGCGTCTAAGTTCAGCGTGGTATTCAGCGCGCTGTCAATCCAGTGCTCCTTCAGCAGCATTCCCTGCATAGAGAAGATGGAAATCCGCACCCTGCCTTCCGTTACGCCCACAATCTCCACAGTAGCCTGATTGCCCGAAGAAACAGGATTAGGATACACGTTCATATCCGGGGCAACCTCGTATCCACCTTCTGCAGCAGGCGTGACACCCGGAGCCTGCACGAGCGGAAATGCCGACGGCATCGGAATGACCGGTGTGCCCGTGTTGACCTGAATGTTGTTGAAGGTTGCCGTGGTCGGTGTGATCGCGTTGATCCCCTCGGAATACACGCCGATGAGGATACATTGATCCATCGCTACGGTAACGGTGCCGAGGAAGAACCACTCATTGGGGTTTCCCAGTCGGAGAAGTATAGGCATTGAACACATTGCCCGTCCTGTCCAAACGCAACCACTTATGCGTACGCGTCCATTGCTGGGTCACCTCCATGCCGTTGGTGGTAGCCCGTACTTCCCGTTGAACATTGTTCATGCTGCTCTGGGTGCGCACATTCACTTTTTTCGACCCCGGGTTGAGAGTTTCCCGGATCATGATGCCTCCGAATCCTGCATTGGTGGCACTGACAAACTGCGCGATGATCTGGCCGTCACCCGATAGCTGGGTATAAACGAAGTGCTTGATATCGGCAAAATGCCCGCCATAACCGGCCGAAGTCACCTGGAAAGGACCAAACAAACCGGCACTCGGCCCGCTGCAGGAGTACACACCATTGCCGTTGGCCGACGCGCTGATGTTGCCGTTGTCCCACAATACCGATACGATTATATTGCGGGAGTGCGTGATGGCACGGCCGCAGAGATCAGCAAAGGTCCAAGTTTCCACAAACACTGCCGGGCAGGCTTGCAGGTTCCGCGTAATGCTGGAAGTGACGCTGCCACTGATGGTGCAAGCGCCCGTTTGACCGTTGCTGTAGCTCAAACTGCTTGTAGGAAGCGTTTCTCCAACACTGCAGCTTACGGTGATATCGCCCGGCAGGGGTCCAATAAAGGACGCCGCAGGAGCAGGCTGCACCGTGATGGTACGCGAATGCGAAATGGTACGATCGCAGGCATCGCCGAACGCCCAGGTCTCGGTAAATGTACCGCCGGCACATGCTGTGAAGCTGCCGGTGATCTGGCTGGTCACCGAGCCGCTGATGAGGCAAGCGCCCATTTGGCCGTTGCTGTAGTTGAGGCTGCTCGGAGCAGGAGGCGCCTGGCTGCACGAAATCGTAATATCGCCCGGAAGGCTGACAAAGGAGGCTGCCGGAGCAGGCTGCACCGTGATGGTACGCGAATGCGAAATGGTACGATCGCAGGCATCGCCGAACGTCCAGGTCTCGGTAAATGTACCGCCGGCACATGCAGTGAAGCTGCCGGTGATCTGGCTGGTCACCGAGCCGCTGATGAGGCAAGCGCCCGTTGCACCATTGCTATAAGACAAAGGCGTACCCGTCGGAGGCGCTGCACCGCAGGCGATGCTGATATTGCCCGGCAGAGGCGTAGCAAACGAAGCCGGAGCCGCCGGACTGACCGTGATAAACTGGTTGCAGGACGAGGTATTGTTATTAGCATCGGTAGCCGTCCAGGTTCTGGTGATGGTGTAGCCGCAGGCACTCGGCGTGCCTGCATCGGAGGAGGTGATTATCACCGTACCGCAGCCATTGGTAGCAGTAGCCGTGCCGGTAGCGGCGGGCGCTGTGGAAGCCCCGCAGGCCACGGTCGTATTGCCGGGGCAAGTGATGACCGGTGGATTACAAAGCGGCTCACAAGCCGGGAAACAACTCAAAATAGCAGCTGCCGTTGATTCTGCGGGTGGGTTGATGGGCAAAGTGCCGGAAGTAGTGCCGCCGGCATACCAACTGCTAATGGATGCCGTCCAGGTACCGTTGTTTTGTATTTGATCTTCAATGCCTAAGCACATTCCGCAGCCATTAATGATGCCGGAATTTTGAAAATTGCCATTATTTACCTTCACAGCGGATTCGCAAAATGTCATGGTGCCGGAGCCTTCGTTTTGTACACCGCTACCATTGGCCAATGCAAACCGGGAATTGTAGAATTGCATCACCCTGCCATTTTGCAGGTTTCCGGAATCATCTCCGTCTGTCACCCCAAAGGCGGTAGTCATGGCATTGTTTGCGCCCCGGTCGCCAATTTCACCGCATACGTCAATGAAGATGGCTTCGCCGGTAGAACTGCTACTGAGCTGTAAGTTGCTGGTAATATTGAGTACAACGTTGTCAAAATAGCTCTTACCTCCATCATTTTGGTAGTTGGCAGAAGTAGAGCCGCCGGAAAACAGCCCTCCGGCGATTTCATCGCCGATTTCTACCTCAGAGCCGGTGATGCACAGGAAAGAGCCGGGTTTTTGTTCGGTATTCCCTGTGGTTCTCAGTCGGGCATTCACAAAAATGGCTCTCGCTCCGGAGGCCTCTATTTTAAAATTACCGCCAACCACCCGCAGTTCCGGGCCGTCCACATACAGTACTGCACCGCTGCCGGTGAGGTCTAGATCGCCGGAAACCGTCAGAATGCCGGTGCCGGTCAGTTTGATGGTGGTGGTAATGGCGGAAGCGCTTCCTCCCACTAAGCCGGCCCAGGTTTGGTTGCCAGTCACCACGCGCTCGGTAGCGAATGTGGCAGGCGGCGTGCATTGGGCATAAGGAGCTGGTGGCGTATTACACACGGCGCAGGGCGCATCTACCACGATGATATTGGCAAGCCAGCATTGCCCGCCGGGGTAGTTGTTGCAATTGGTTGAGTTGGCGCAGGTCGCTCCGGCACTAGTTCTCCAGGCAATTTTCACGTTGCGGAGTTCTATTGTTGGCCGCAAGTCCAAGTAATGGTGCCGCCGCTGAGAATGCTGCTCCCGCCTGCCGACAAAGGACCATCGTTGCAAAAGGTAATGTCGGCGCCGGAATCTACTCCGTTAATAAACAGATCGGCTGCAAAGCGGATAGCACCTCTGTTACCGTTACTGCCGTTTTCGATTTCAATAAAAATCGTTCCGCTGGTCGTGTTACCCGGAATGCAAGACGGCAGCGGGTTTTGGTTGGCCTGAGCAACAAAGACATGCGTTACCGTCACATCAGCGGCCATGCATGACCCGGCGCAATCGCGGATGTCGGTAATTTGAGCTTGGAGCGTCGAGGAAAACCCCGGCCCCAAAATACACAGCAGCATTACGCTTCGGAGCACCAATAGGCGCGTCCATCCCTATAAGAATTGTGTCGCTTGACGCCAGGGAATTGTTCATCCGGCAGCGTCTTGCGACCGCATTTTTTTGGTGAAAGAAAGTGTCTGGTTCATAATGATAGTGGTTTGTTTCAAAAAAGTTTTATGCATCGAATATGAAAAAAGAAGTGTGTGCATAAACAAAGAATCCTCTCCAAAGCGCGATAGCTTTTGCGAAGAGGTTATGATTTCCGGGTCAATACAAACATGATGCATTGACGAATGTCGTTTGATTGGGGGAGGTTTAACAGCTATAAAGGATTGATAGCGGCCAACAAAAAGCATTTTGATTGATACAGGGGGTCGTAACTCTTAATTGGCAACTATCGTAGAAAGGTATGATTATTATTTTTTCATGCAAAAATTTGGAAAGAAAAAATATCAAAAAAAGAACCCTATATGTGCTCCTTTTGCCAACAGCTTCGGCGGCGTTCCTGTTGCGAAAACGGCAAAGCACAGCGAAGAAGAAATTGCGCTCGTTTTAATATCTTTGCCCACACGGGCGCCCATGCCTTATATCAGGTCCGAAGCCCAAAAATTGTACAAAACCATGATGAACGCTTTACGAGCATTGCTCCTCTTATTCGTTTTGCCGCTCGCTGCCGGCGCACAGGTTTACACCGATCCGGCTTTTCCGCGGGCCGATCAGCCGGTCACCATTTTTTTCGATGCTACGCAGGGCACAGGTGGTTTGGCCAATTGTTCCTGTAATGTGTATTTGCACACGGGGGTTATTACCAATCTGAGCAATTCGTCCAGCGACTGGAAGTATGTGGTCACTACCTGGGGCCAGGCCAACCCGGCCTGGCAAATGACGCCTGTAGCCGGGCAACCCAACCTGTACAGATTTACCATTCCCGGCTCTATACGATCGTTTTACAATGTGCCGCTGAGCGAAACCATTCTCCAAATGGCTTTTGTATTTCGCAATGCCACCGGCTCGCTCGAAGGCAAAGGTCCCGGAGGTTCAGATATTTTTTACGACGTCTATCCGACCAATCTGCCTTTTACCGGGCTGCGCTTACAGCCGGTTGATCCGAGCATCATCGCCACGGCGGGCGCAACCATTCCCGTGCGCTTTATCACTTCGGCTACGGCCAATATTCAACTATTGGACAACGGCAACTTAGTGACCCAAACCACCGGCACGATTTTAAACTGGAACCTTACCGCCTCCGCCGGCGAGCACACCATCGAAATTGTGGCTCAAAGCGGCGGCGATATGATCCGAAACGTATTTGGCTATGCTGTGCCGCAGAACCTGCCTGCTGCCGATCCGCCCGCCGGTACGAAACGCGGCATTACTTATTTGGGCGATACGGGACTGCGCTTGTCACTGTTTGCACCCAACAAACAACACGCCTTCGTGGTGGGCGATTTCAATGACTGGATTCCGCAACAGATGAACCGCAGTACCGACGGAACTACTTACTGGATAGAAATAGCCGGACTCAGCCCCGGCGATTTTTATGCTTTCCAATACTTGGTCAGCGGAGGGCTTCGCATTGCCGATCCGTACAGCGAGTTGGTACTCGACCCGGCGCACGATCCCTGGATTTCGCCGGCTACCTGGCCCGATCTGCCGGCTTATCCCACCGGCAGAGCTTCCGGCATTACCTCGCTGGTACAACCCGGCGCGCCGCAGTACCAGTGGCAGGTGGAGAATTTTCAGCGTCCGCCTAAAGAGAAATTGGTCATTTACGAATTGCTCCTTCGCGATTTTGTGGGCGCGCGCAATTACGCCACGCTCATTGATACGCTCGACTATTTGGAGCGCCTCGGCGTGAATGTGATCGAACTGATGCCGATCAATGAATTTGAAGGCAACAGCTCCTGGGGCTACAACCCCTCTTTCCATGGAGCTTTGGATAAATACTACGGCACGCCCAATGAATTTAAGCGTTTTGTGGATGCCTGCCATCAGCGCGGCATCGCCGTGGTACTCGATGTGGTGTATAACCACGCCTTCAACCAAAGTCCGCTGGCACAACTATATTGGGATGCTCCCAACAACCGCCCCTCATTCAACAACCCCTGGCTTAACCCCATCCCCCGCCATCCGTTCAATGTAGGGCACGATTTCAATCACGAATCGCAGGCCACCAAAGACTTCGTGACGCAGGTGATGCAGTACTGGCTCAACGAATACCGGGTGGACGGCTTCCGCTTCGACTTGTCGAAGGGTTTTACCCAAAATTTTACCGGCGACAATGTGGGCGCCTGGAGCGCTTACGACGCTTCCCGCGTCAATATTCTCAAATTCTACGCCGACCGCGTATGGGAAACCACGCCCGGCGCGTATGTCATTCTCGAACACTTTGCCAACAACAACGAGGAAATTGAACTCTCCAACTACGGCATGATGCTGTGGGGCAACATGAACCACGAATACAATGAAGCGAGTATGGCCTACACTTCCAACCTGAGCTGGGGTTCGTATCAGGCGCGCGGCTGGGCCAACCCGCATCTCATCACTTACATGGAAAGCCACGACGAGGAGCGCCTGATGTACAAAAACCTGCAATTCGGCAATATGTCGGGTACTTACAATGTGCGCCAACTGCCCACTGCGCTGGGCCGCATGGAGCTGGCCTCTGCGTTTTTTTACACCATTCCCGGCCCCAAGATGTTGTGGCAATTCGGAGAAGTAGGGTACGATTTTTCCATCTTCACTTGCGAGAATGGCGTAGTCAGTCCCGGCAACGACGGCTGCAAACTCTCGCCCAAGCCCATCCGCTGGGATTACTACAACAATGCCGACCGCCGCCGCCTCTTCGATGTGACGAGCGCGCTCATTCATCTCAAAAAAACGTATGAGGTGTTCAGCACCACCAATTTCACGCTCAACGTAGCGCAAGACCCCCGCAAAACCATCCACCTCCTGCACCCCGAAATGAACGTGGCCGTGCAGGGCAATTTCAACGTGACGGACATGCAAATTCCCGACCCCTTCCCCACTACGGGCTGGTGGTACGAATACTTCCGCGGCGACAGCATAGAGGTGACGAACACCTCCGATCCGCTCATGTTCTTCCCCGGCGAATACCGGCTCTACACTTCCGTAAAATTGCCTCCGCCGCCGGGCGGCTTCCTTACTTCCAGTACGGAGGTGGCGCCGGGCGCATTCGGCCTCACGATCTTACCCAATCCGAGCCGGCGCGATGAAGGGCAAGTCGCGTTTGCCATAGAGGGCGGCGCGCAGGTGCAGTTGGCCGTGTATGATATGTTGGGACGACCGATATCGGAGGTGCAGAGCGGCCGCATGAGCGCAGGCGAGTATCTCTTCAATCTGCCGCAGGGCCTGCCGGCCGGCGCATACATCGTGCGCTTGCAGGTGGACAACCGGATGGAGGTGCAGCGCTGGATGGTGCAGTGAGTCTTAAAGGTTAAAGGTTAAAGTGCGCCGCTATGCGGTGTGGGCTGAAGCAACTTGCTGCAAAAACCCTTTCATTTTCGGTTCGAGCAGGGTGAAGTCGGCTTCGCTGACGGGTTGTTGGCCGTACCAGGCCCATTCGAAGATGTGGGTGATTTCCCGAAAGGGGGCGCCGAGATTCGTGGGGCGCATTTCGCGGATGTAGTCTAAGTTGGTTTTATCTTTTTTCCAACGGATGAGTTCTTGTGCGGCCAGTTCTTTGAGCACGGCGAGGTAGTACAGCCTTATGGCCAGCGCAAATTCCTTGCGCTCAATGGCGTTGCGGATGAAGTCTTCCAAGGCCAGTTCCTGAAAATTTTCTTCGATGTCTTCGAGGCTCAGGCCGAGCAGTTCGGCGGTATTCACTTTTCGGTTGCGGGGGCCTTTCATACCGAGAAGGCTGCGCAGGAGGAAAAAGAGCGCAACGACTGCGATGATCCCGACGAGAATTTTTAAAAAAGCCGCGCCGACTTCGGCATTAGAGCCGAACAGAGTAACCCCGCTTCTCTCAGAGGGTTTTCCGCCGCCGGGGTCGCCTTCGCCGGAGAGGCCCTCGTTTGTTTTCTTTTTCTTTTTGCCACCGGAGTAGTCAAGTCCTTCGGTGGCTTTGCGCCATGCGTTACGGTCTAATTCGCGGGCGGTGACGGACTCCTGTTTATACAATTCGGTAGGGGAAGGGCCGTCGTATTCCGGGGCATCGTTGTATTCCGGGATATCATCGTATTCATAGTCATGCAGGACCTCTTCAAGTCCGCTCTCCTCCGGAACGTCCTGAGCATTCGCCGCTGCGACCATGCCGAACACGAGTAATATGCACAGAATACTGTTTTTCATTTGCGCTTATTCTTTTTCCAAACCCCGGATGCTGCGGCTTGTGCCGATGGATTGAATTTTTTGCAACAAGGCCGGCGCTTCCTGTATTTCCAACTGGCTGTGATAAAACAATCCGCAGCCCATGACGTACAGCATAAACAAAAAGCCGAACATAAAGATATGCAGCACCGTGAGGAATACGGCGGAGAATTGCTCCATCGCCGCTTCCGGCAAATGAACGACCCAGGTAACAACCTCTAAGTAGAGCCAAAGCAGAGACGAATCGGTGATGGAAAAAAACAGAATACTCACCAGCAACATCAGCAAAGACAGTCCCACCGAGCGGATGTATTTGTCGCCCAACAACTGGAAGAGCCGCGAAAATGCCATAGCGGCATGGATGCGCTCCCGGTAGCCGATGTAGGCCCACAGCACAGCCAACTGCCCCAAAAACAGCAGCAGGAAAAATGCGTACCAGTCGTTGGCAAAGAAAATAAAATACAAGGCCGTCGCCGCAGGCAACAAGCGGAGTACGTCCATCGCTGCGAAGCGCCGCTGCGAACCGCTTATTTTGTCGAATACCCGGAAGGCCACCGCAAATAGGACGATGAACAAGCCGATGCCGGCGATGGGCAGGTAAGGCAATTGCGTATTTACAAAAAAAGCAGGCAGGGTATCAAACACGCTGAACAAACCCTGAGGAAATATAAACAAATCGGCCGGCGGCACGTCCGCCAATGGAAACACCGCCGCCGCGTAGGCCAACCCTATCAAACCCGCTCCGCCGAGCAACGGGCCGGCGTACTTTTTGGCTAAGGTGAAGGCATCGGAGAAAATCTCCCCGTTTGATTTTACAGCTTCCAGATTCACCTCCAACTCACTGTCGGCAGGAATGTGCGCATCGCGCAGGGGCGAAGTGAATCCGGCTCTGGCTTTGCTATAAGGATACCACACAAAGTAAAAAAACACAAAGAAGAAGCACACGGCAATGAACGCGCCGCGCACCACGTCGGGCGTTTCGGTGTAGCGGGTGAGAAAACCCTCAATGAACCCCGCCATGATGATGATGGGCGCAATGCCGACCATGATTTTCAGGCCGCGCCGGGCTGAGCGCTGAAAAGCCTGTATGCGCCGGTAGGTGCCCGGAAACACTAAGCCTTTGCCCAGCGTAATACCGGCTGCGCCCGCTATGATGATGGCCGAAATCTCCAGCGTGCCGTGTATCCATATCGTGAGAAAAGATTCCCAAAACAAACCCTGCTCGATGAAAAAATATTGAAACACGCCCACCATGACGCCGTTGCGCACCAAGATGATGATGGAACCGATGCTGAAAAAAGCGCCCATCGCGAAGGTGAGAAAGGCTACCATCAGGTTGTTGATGGTAATGCCCACCGACATGCTCAATTGGCCCTGGTCTTTGTAAACGGCCATGGGGTCGCCGTTACTGATGTTGGCTTTGGTCATGGATACATAGGAATCGCCGAGGATGACATTGGCAAACTCCCCATCCATCGCGCAGGACAGCGCCCCGATGAGCATAGAGAGCGCAAAAATGCCGAACGATAACGCAAACTCGCGGCGGGCTTCCCACACCAATTGAGGCAGCTCCTCCATCCAGAAATGCAAAAAGCGGTTGCGCTGCCCGCGCCGGTTTTTGTAAATGAGCGAAAAAGCGCGCTGCGCCAGTCCGTTGAGATACACCCGCACCGAGCGATTGGGGTAAAACGTGCGGGAAAAAGACAAATCGTCGGTGACCTGCACGAACAGTTCGTTCAGCTTTTCGGCGTCTTTGGATTCGCCGTCGAGCAGGCGTTCAAATTCCTGCCACTTTTTTTGATTCTGCTGTATGAAATTCGTTTCGCGCATATATCACGGAGCCGGGTTGTGAGTTCTGATGCCCAAATATAGGATTATTTTGATTTTCCGATAAATGGAGGGTATTTTTGCCCCATGCGCAGCATCGAAATACGCACCACCCAAAACGTGACCATCGAGTACGAACCGGCCAGCCTGCGCGAGCGGGGATTGGCGGCATTTATTGACCTGCTCATCGTGATGACGTTTTTCTTTTTCGCATTCATATTCATCGCCCTGTTTATCCCTGCGGTGCTCGGCGGCGTCAATTCAGAAGTCTTCTACGTCATCCTCTATTTGATCTCGCCCGTGACAGGGTACATCGCCTATCAGTTTTTGTCGGAAGTGTTTGCCAACGGGCAGTCCTGGGGTAAAAAAGCCATGAAAATACAAGTGGCCCGCTTAGATGGCAAAGAACCCGAACTGATGGACTACCTGCTGCGCGCGGTGTTTCACTTAGTGGACACCATCCTGTCGGCCGGCGTTTTGGCAGCCATCGTCATCGGCTCCTCCTCCAAAGGCCAACGCCTCGGCGACCTCACCGCCAACACCACCGTCATCCGCCAACGCGCCACCACCCGATTCCGCCTAGGCGATATCCTGCGCATAGATTCCTTGGAAGCCTACCAACCCCAGTACCCCGAAGTGCGCCAACTCAGCGAACAAGATATGCTCTTGGTAAAACAAGTGGTGAACCGCTACACCGCCCACCGCAACGACGCCCACCGCAAAAGCGTAGAGGCCGCCGTACAACGCCTCGCCGAACTATTGGAAATAGAAAAAGACGACATCCCCCGCGACCGCATCGCCTTCCTCAAAACCCTGATCCGGGATTATATTGTGCTGACGCGGTGAGGAGGAGTAAACATGGGTTTCCAGCGCCTCAGCCCATCCTCCGATGCTTCAGCGTGTAAAAGAAGATAGCCCCGTAGCCGAATGCCAGCATGAGGTGGAAGACGACGAATGTGGTATTTTGAGCATAAAAGCCCAAGGCCACTGCGCCAAGGAAGTACAGCGATAACAGGCCCTCGCCGATGGTAGTCCATTCCAATTGACGCATCAAATATTTGGTATTGACAACGTCCTGGGTTTTGTCTAAAATATTGAACTTGGGCGTGCGGATGAAGGCGGATTTTTTGCCCATGTAGCCCTGTATCACTGCGCGCGAGTTGTGCAGTGCCATGCCCATAGAGAGCGAGAGAAACATGGGGAAATGCAGTGCAAAGCGATATAAGGATTGCATGAACGGCTCGTCTTTGCGGTGCGCTTCTGACTGGATGTTGGCCACGTAATAAATGGAGATGATAGACAACAGGCCGATCATGAACCAGGCAAACGTGTTTTTGTCGAAGCCGTTTTCGATGAGGCTGCCGAGGTGGTAGAGCAGCGGCACGCTGGCGATGGACGCCACCAGTACAAACAGGAAAATGCTGCTACCGAACAGGTGCATCGTGGCATGGAATTTTTTCCAAAACGGCATCGGCGAACGCCACACCACCGGCAGCATTTTTTTTGCGGTTTCGGCGCCGCCTTTCATCCAGCGAAATTGCTGCGACTTGAGCGCGTTCATCTCCACGGGCAGTTCGGCAGGCGAGCCTACTTCTTCCAGGTATTTTATTTTCCAACCTTTCAATTGTGCGCGAATGCTCAGGTCGAAGTCTTCGGTGAGGGTATCGGCCTCCCAGCCGCCGGCGTCTTCGATGGCTTTGCGGCGCCATACGCCGGCTGTGCCGTTGAATTGCAGCAGCAGCCCCCCGGCCATGCGGCCGCGTTGCTCCACGGTGAAGTGTACGTTGAGTTGGAGCGCTTGCAGGCGGGTAATGAGAGAGTATTCCTCGTTGAGGTGTTCCCAGCGGGTTTGCACCACGCCGATTTCCGGGTCGCGGAAATGATGGATGGTGCGTTGCAGAAAATCGGGATGCGGCAGAAAGTCGGCATCGAATATGGCGATGAACTCGCCGCGAGCCACGGTCATGCCTTCTTTGAGCGCGCCGGCTTTGTAGCCTTTGCGCTCTTTGCGGCGCACCTGCTCTATGAAGAAGCCCTGAGCTTTGTATTCCTCCACTTTGCGGCGCACCACTTCCTGCGTTTCGTCGGTAGAGTCGTCGAGCACATGAATTTCGAAGCGGTCGCGGGGGTAGTCGAATCGGGTGATGCAATCAATCAGGCGTTCGGTCACATACATCTCATTGTACAGCGGTAGTTGTACCGTCACGAACGGGTACTGCCGGTTGCGCTCGGCCTCGCTCACAGCGCCGTTGCCGGAGTCGAAAGAGAATGCCTCCTCTTCATCTCCGCCGGCCATAGCGAGGTGCCGGGCCTTTTGTCGAACGGCATCCCGCTGGAGCGTTTCGGGTTGATCGGCTGCCGGTTGCTTCCGGTTCTTTTTGTAATGGTAAAGCAGATCAAACTGCAATACGCAGTAAAGCGTAATGAATACTAATGCCCCTGAATAAATCGCCAGGGCGGCGAGAGCCATTGCTGACATTGTTTGCGAAGTTTTATTCTTTGCCGTGTTTGACTACGGCATTAATTTTTCTCGAAAAATCGTCCCTATTATCTTGTAACCTGCCATCACAGAGCCTTTTACCGTACCGGACACCTTTGACGTGCCTACCCGTTTTCGGTAACGCACGGGCACTTCCGTGCAACGCAGCCCTTGTTTGGCGGCCTTTACCTGCATTTCCACCGTCCAGCCGTAGTTGCGGTCGCGCATTTGCAAGCGCTGAAGGCTGTCGAACCGTATAGCCCGAAACGGCCCCAGATCGGTGAACCGGTAGCCGTACAACCAACGCAGCAACGTAACGGCCAACTGATTGCCGAATGCCTGATGCGGCTGTAAAGCGCCTTTTTCGCGACGGCCCAGCACCCGCGACCCGATGACCATGTCCATGCCATCTTCCACAATAGGCCGGACCAGCGAGGGCAGCTCCTCCGGGTAGTCGGAAAAATCGCCGTCTAAAAATACGATGACATCGGGCGGCGAAGCCTGTTTTTCAAACCAGGCAATGCCCGCCAGGCAAGCATTGCCGTATCCCTTGCGGGGTTCTTCTATCACTGTTGCACCGGCTTTCCGGGCAACTTCCGCAGTTCGGTCCGTACTCCCGTTGTTGCAAACCAATACCGTTTGCACGGCGGTTTCGGGTATGGCGTCAATGACCAGGCCGATGGATCGTTCTTCGTTGAAAGCCGGGATGATGACGCCGACGTTGATTGCCATTCAGGTCAATTGTATGTGTTGGGGACAAGTATTGGTAAAATCGGAAAGGGCAGTTGACATAGATCATTGACAGAGGCGAACAAAATGGTCGTTGCGTTCATGGGCGCTTCAATACTTGTGATTACCCGAAGATTAAACAGTTCCTGTATCGGAAAGATTCTCACCGGTGCGGACTATTTTTTTGTGCCGCTTGTGACGAAATTCCGGCACAAAGGTAGCGCATTTTCAATGGATTATTTCAATGCGACGCTGCAAAATAATTATTGGACGAATCCCCCTCTTTGCCTTCAATCCCGAAATGTTACCTAATTTCGCCCGAAATCGTTACAGCCTATGCTGCGTATTATATTGGGAGCTGCTCTGGCAGCCGCTCTGTTGCTCGCCTCCTGCGATAAGGAAAACAGTTTCATTACTGATCCCGACGCCCGTTTGGAGTTTTCGTTGGATACCCTGCATTTCGACACTGTATTTACAGAACTCGGCTCTGCCACCTTATTTTTTAAGGTGTATAATCGCCACGACCGCCCCATCCGCATTTCGCGCATTGCGCTGGAAGGCAATGCCGGCAACACCTTCCGCATCAACGTGGACGGCTCGCCTGGCAACGTGCATGAAAATGTGGAGTTGTACGTCAGAGACAGTCTTTACGTCTTTGTGGAGGTGACAGTGGACCCTAACCAGCCGCTGTCGGTGAGTCCTTTTGTCATTGAAGATCAGGTCGTTTTTGAAACCAACGGCAACACCCAGCGGATACAATTGGAGGCCTGGGGCCAAAATGCCAACTACTTTCCCAGCCGTTTCAACAAAGGCGTAGCGGTGCAACTGACCTGCAACAACGGCCAGATTGTATGGAACGATCCCAAACCGTATGTGCTCTACGGCGCCGTGTTTATTGACGATTGCACCTTAGTAATTCCCGCCGGCGCCCGCATATACGTTCATGGCGGCGTGGCCCAAAACGATCTGTTCGGCGGCATTTACAACGACGGCATCCTCTATACCTTAGCCAACGGGCGCATCAGAACGGAAGGCACCGCCGAAGCGCCGGTAATCATTCAGGGCGCGCGTACAGAAGAGGCATTTGACAATACGCGGGGCCAATGGAACGGCATCATCATCGGGCGGGGCAGCCGGGGCAACGAGTTCAATTACACCACGGTGCGCAACAGCCGTTTTGCCCTCTTAGTGGATTCTTCCGCCGAGGTCACGGCCCGCAACAGCCGGTTTTACAATACCTCCGGCAACGCCATCGTCGGGTTTCACAGCAAAATAACCGCAGAGAACTGCCTGATCTACAACACCGGCGGCAACTCCGTGCAACTGCTCTTCGGCGGCGATTACGATTTTACCTATTGCACCATCGCCAATTACGGCGTCAATGCAGGTACGCTCGGTATGAGCAACTTCTGGTGCTACGACGACCCCCTGACCTGCCAAAATCGCCGGGATTATCGCATCAATGCCACTTTCGTGAACTCCGTCATTTACGGCTCGCGCCGCGACCAGATAGACTTCGCCGACGTGACCGGGCGGCAAAACCCGGCCATGTTCAACGTGTCTTTTCAGAACTGTGTGGTGCGCGTGGATGAACTGCTGCGGCAGCAGGGCGGTCTCTACGCCGATTTTCTCAGCACGATCTGCAACCCTTGCACCAACGGCATGTCCGCTTCCAAAGTGTTTGAAGATCCCAATCAGGGCAACTACCATTTGGACAGCCTCTCCATCGCGCTGGGCGTAGCCAAACCGCTGCCGGCCATCGCCATTGACCTGGAGAACCGCCCGCGCGATCCGGCCACCCCGGATGCAGGGTGCCTGGAGCGGGAGTGAGGGGGGATTTTTATACTTTTGCATCAATCATGCTCATTTATACGTTTATGCTTCGTTCGCCCGCAAGCGTTTAAGCATGGCAGCATCTCAATTGCGATTGGAGTTTTAACCCAAAAAAGGCCATTCCAGCCCAAAAACTATGAGTTTATGAATAAATTACTCTTGATCCTTTTCCTCGCCGCATCGCTATCGGCGGCATTGGTCTCTTGTTCCAAACTCGACGACTTTTCCGATTTTGATACCATCAGCGGCACAGCCGAATATGCCGTACCATTAGTAAATACAGACATCTCGCTGGGCGACCTGCTCAAAAACTTTGAGGAAAATTCCTCTCTCACCATTGACCCCGACGGCACGCTGCGCTTCAACTACAGCGGCGATGTCATCACCCAAAACAGCAGCTTCATCTTTGCCGCCATTCAGCATACGCTGTCGCAGTTTCCCATTATTCCGATCACTTCTCAACGCATGGCGCTGCCGTTCAGCTCGCCGGGCGGCCTCGACCTCGACCGCATTGACTGCAAGGCCGGCACCGTAGCGTACTACTTTGCCAACCCGCACCCCGAAAGCGTAACGGCCACCATGACCTTTCCGGATGTAAAAAGAAACGGGCAGCCCCTGCGCTTCATCGTCACCCTGCCGGGGTACAGCGGTACCGGCGACCTCCCGTTCTCCACCAACATCCTTTTTCCCGCCTCGGTAAACGGCTACACCATCACTTCAGAAACGGACTCCATATACATAGAATACGAAGCCATTCGCGCCGGCGGCATCAGCGATACGCTGGCCAACGTGCTGGTTTCGATCCAAAACTTAGAGTTCACTTATGCCGAAGGCTATCTCGGCAATTTCGTTCACGAAGGCGGACGCGATACCATCCTCATTGATTTTTTCGACAACTGGATTCGCGGCGATGTTTATTTTGAAGACCCCACCGTGACTTTCAACATCGAAAACTCTTTCGGCATCCCCACCCGCTCCATTGTCAATGTGTTCAACGTCATCACGGTCAACGGCGAAGTATTGCCGTTGCAGAGCAGTTATGTCACCGACGGCATTGACTTCCCCTACCCCGCCATCAACGAGGTAGGCCAGGTGAAATCCGACCGATTCGTGTTCAATAAAAATAATTCCAACATTGACGTCATACTCGGCGCCGGCCCCATTGCGGTGGACTACGACGTGAACGCCCTCACCAATCCTGACAACAACGCCGGCATTCGCGGCTTCATCACCGACGAGAGCTATTACCGGGTGCGCGTGGAGGTGGAGCTTCCGCTTTTCGGGCGGGCTTCCGGCTTTGTGGCGCAGGATACGATAGACATCAATTTCGGTGACCTGAGCACGGTGGATTTTGCCGAGTTCAAACTCTTCACCGAAAATGAATTGCCGTTGGATATTGACCTGCAAGCCTATTTCATTGACGACAACGGCGCAGTGCTCGATTCCCTGCTCGCCTCCCCGCAACGGGTCGTGCAGGGCGCGCCGGTCAATGCGCAGGGCATCGCCACCACAAAAGTGACCCGCTCCACGCTCATCCCTTTTGATGCCGCCCGCTTCGAGCGCGTCAAAACGGCGCGCCGGGTAGTCATCAATGCGGCCTTCTCCACCATCAACAACGGTACCGTTTCCATCAAGGCACTGGCGCAGCAGAACATCAAAATCAAGCTCGGCGCCAAGTTGGGTATGAACCGATAAATACGTCATAGCGCCATGCCATACACCCTGTTCCGCCATTGCTGCCTGAGCTTAATCCTGCTGTTTTTGCTTGCTCCTGCTGCCGGCGCTCAACGCCCCTTTCCGATCATCCTCAACGAGCAGGCCCGCACCCGCGTGGTGAATGAGGTGTTGGAAGACCGTTTTCAAAACCTGCTGCCGCAACTCATGCGCCGCGAAGGAATTGACATGTGGATACTCATCTCCCGCGAATACAACGAAGACCCCGTGATGAAAACCATGCTGCCCGCAGAATGGCTCTCGGCACGCCGCCGCACGGTGATGGTGTTTTTTGATCGCGGGCCGGGACAGGAGTTGGAAAAATTGGCCATTGCCCGCTACGACGTCGGGCTGCTCAAAGCCGAATGGGACCTCAACGTGTATCCCGATCAGTGGGAAGCGTTGGTAGAAACCGTCAAAGCCCGCAATCCGAAAAAAATCGGCATCAATACCTCCGACACGTACGGGCTGGCCGACGGGCTGGTGCATACTGAGTATGAGTTGTTGATGAAAAACCTGCCGGAAACCTTCCGCCGCCGCGTGGTTTCAGCAGAGCGTTTGGCCGTGGCCTGGTTGGAAACCCGCACCGAAAAAGAAATGGCCCTCTACGAACAAATATGCCGCATCGGCCACCTCATCGTGCAGGAAGGCTTGTCGGAAAAAGCCATCCAACCCGGCGTCACTACTACCGACGACGTGGTGTGGTGGTATCGCAACCGGGTGCGCGAGTTGGGCTTGGACACCTGGTTTCACCCCACCGTGGATGTGCAGCGCGCCGATCCCGATAATTTCGATCACCTGCGCACTTTTTCCAAGCGCCCCGAAAGGCAGGTCATCTTGCCCGGCGACCTCCTGCATGTGGATTTCGGCATCACCTATCTGCGCCTCAATACCGATATGCAACAACATGCTTATGTGCTGCGCCCCAGCGAAACGACTGTTCCGCAAGCGATCCAGGACGCATTCCGGCAGGGCAATCGCCTGCAAGACATCCTCGTGAGCCGCTTCGCTCCGGGCAAAACCGGCAATGAGGTACTCGCCGAAGCATTAGCCCAAGCCAAAGCAGAAGACATCAACGGCAGCATTTACACCCACCCCATCGGGTTTCACGGCCATGCGGCCGGCCCTGCCATCGGCATGTGGGACAATCAGAATAAGGTGCCCGGCACCGGCGATTATCCACTCCAATTCAATACCGCTTTTTCCATTGAACTGAACGCTGCTGTTTTTATCCCCGAATGGAACAAAACCATTCGCATCATGCTGGAAGAGGAGGGCTACTTCGACGAGTCGGGCTTCCGGTTTATGGATGGGCGGCAGGAGCAGATTTATACCATCCCGCGCCGATAGCACAGGGCACACTTACTCCCTCATCGGGATGACAGCATTTTTAGCGGCTTTGGCGCCTTTGCAACTATCTTGATACAGATTGATATAATCAAAAACAACGTCCACAGCCTTATTGCGGAGGTCTTGCTTTAAGGTCTTGTTGCGCTCCACCGCGGCAACCGTCAGGAATACTTTACACCAGTTGGAATCAAATTGCTTTTGCGCTTTAATGAGTGCAAAGATCATGTTGAACGTATAGCTCTTCTTGTTTTTAGCCAGCGCTTTAGATGCCAGCGCGAGCGACAGCTCCACGTTGAAGTAATCGTCCAATGCCATGAGATAGCTGAGACACAGCATTTCATCCCCGCTCATGGTTTTGGCATCCGCGCTCGTCCAGCCGCGCTGCTTTTTGAGATAGTCGGTAAACTTTTTGGCCTTGCCCTTCATACCCCATCCTAAGGCGTTGCAGAGCGCTATTTTTTGGTCAATGGGCATTTGGGCGTTTGCCAAAAAGGCCAGCATTTCATCCTCCAACACAGCGTTCTCTTTGGCTGCTTTGGCAACGAGCGGAATGTCGGTGTAAGCCGTATAAATCGGCGTGGAAGTGATCGGAGAATCGGCCAGAGCCGGGGCGATGCCGGTACAGCAAATCGCCAGAAAAAGGAGCGAGTGCTTCATATCTGTTTTTTTTTTTCGCAAAAGTAAAGCGTTGCAATATTAACCGGAGTTTAATTCTTTGGGGATACCCAAAAAAAATGCCGATGACGGCCTCCTTATTCAAAACGCCTGCTATATTTGCCATGCAATCCGTCCCCCTCATTTGCACCGGATTTATGCGCCGAAGTGATCCGCCGGCACAAACAAAGCACCCCCACCGATATGGGCCAATGGCGCACAACTCAAATACGCATCATCTACTAATCATCAAAATACAATTACCATGAAGTTTATTTTTACCTTTCTATTGGCTCTCTGTTTTGCAGTCGTGGGCTGGGGGCAGGTGAGTATCAACGCGTTAAACACGCCCCATACGGATAATTTCACCGGCTTTCTCGGTGCGGCCGACCCTGCCAACTGGACCACTGCCAATGTCACCTCAACTGCCAACTGGCTGGGTACCAATGCAGGCGCCAGCACCACCGGCGGAAAATATTCGTACGGAACCGGCGCCGGCGCCACGTATGAAGGCTCGCTTGGCTTTTTGCCCTCCGGTACAATGTCCATCAATGCCGATATCACCTTCACCAACAATACGGGAAGCGCAGTGGAGGCATTTACGGTGGCTTACACCGCTGAGCACTGGAGAAGTTCTAACGCCGGCCGCAACAACGGCTGGGCTGTGAGCTACTCCATTAACGGAGGCAGTTTCGTGCCAATGACTTCGCTCACCTTTATAGCCGTCAATACCTTTACCACCGGAGCCGGCCCCGGCGGTTTGCCCTGGGCCACGGCCACCCTCAGCCAAACGGTCACCGGGGTATCTGTTCCGATCGGCGCTACGGTGCTCATCCGCTTTTTTGGAGACAACGGCACCGGCTCAGGCAGCCGGCAGGGCGTAGCCATTGACGATTTTTCGTTTCAGATGATTTACGACTGCGTCACCACGCCGCCCGACGCCCCCACCTTCAACATCTCCGACAACGACTGCCCCTCCACCGAGGGAACCATAGCCGCTACCGGCTGCGGCCCCGGTACGGTAGTGGAGTATTCTCTCAGCGACATGGGACCCTGGTCGCCCACGCCGCCGGCCTACTCCATGCAGCCCCTTACCGTGTATGCCCGCTGCCGCAATACCACCACCGATTGTGCGAGCAGTGTCGTTTCGGCTACTACGGCGCCTAACATCTGCGGCTTAGTCAATGACCTGTGTATCAATGCCATTCCGCTCGTTTGCGGTCAGACCGTCATGGGTACCAACACCGGCGCTACCAATGCCGGCCAACCGACGGGAACCTGTGGAAATGCATTTGTATATATGGAGAATCCCGGTGTGTGGTACACCTTTCAGGGAACCGGGGATATGGTGACCCTGAGTACTTGCAGCCCCAATACCGACTTCGATAATCAACTCATTGTCTTCTCGGGTACCTGCGACAATTTGGTTTGCGTAAATGCTAATGACGATACCAATTGCAGCTTTTCATCTTTGCTTTCACAAGTCGGATTCATTTCCCAGGCAGGCGTCACTTATTATATTCTGGTAAATGGTTTATCAGTACAGACCGGCAATTTTGAGCTTTCGGTCAACTGTACGCCGATACCCGGCTGCGGAGACACCTGGTATGACTTCGGCGGCCCGAACGGCAATTATTTCGACGATGACAACACGGTCTATACCTTTTGCCCCGATCAGCCGGGCGGCATGGTTACGGTTACCTTTACTCAATTTGACACGGAGTCCGGCTCCGACTTCATGCGCGTATTCGACGGTGACAACACCTCCGCCCCGGCCCTCCATACCGGCGACGGCTTCAGCGGTAGCACGATACCCGGCCCGTTTACTTCCACCCATCCCAGCGGCTGCCTCACCTTCAATTTTGTAAGTGACAATACTGATCCCCTCCCCGGTTGGGCTGCCGACATCACCTGTAGTACGCCTGTATGTGAGGTGGACCTGACTTGTCCGCTAAACGTTGTGACCGGCGCCGATCCCGGCTTGTGCCAATGGAACAGCCCGGCCGGCGTCCTCACACCCGCAGTGCAAAGCCCCGGATGCAGTTCGGTGAACCTGAGCTGGGAGATCGAATACCCCGCCGATGCGCCGCCGGCCAATGCCACCGTTGCGGAATGGACATTTGAAAACGCCGCCAAGCGCGTAGCGCCCAACCTGCCCTACACGGCCGATGCCGGCATTCCCGCCAATGTGAATACGGCCCCCATTACGCTGGCTGGCGGCCCGCTGTTCACAGCATGGGTGCAAGGCTCCGGGGGCGGCGGCACTTTCGCGCCCAACTCCAATACCTGGACGGCCGCCAGCGACAAATACTGGCAGATCGTATTGAACACCACCGGATATGACAACCTGACGCTCAGTTCTAAACAGCAGAGCAGCAATACCGGCCCGCGCAACTTTCAGGTGGAATATTCCCTCAATGGCAGCACCTGGACGGCTGTACCCGGCGCCGCCATCGTCGTAGCCAATAACTTCACCAGCGGCGTACTAAACAATGTACCCCTGCCGGCGGCTTGCAACAACCAACCTACACTGTACCTGCGCTGGTTGCAAGTGGGTACTACTGCCGTCAATGGCAGCCCGGTGGCTGCTGCCGGCACCAACCGCATTGACGACGTCCGCATCACAGGCGCTGCCCCTGCTTCGGGCATCGGCGATGCAAGCGGTGCGGCTTTCCCGCTGGGCGTCAGTACGGTGACCTACACCGCAACCGGCAATAGCGGCGAGCCGGAAACCTGTTCATTCACGGTAACGGTGAGCGACAATCAGCCCCCGACAATCACCTGTCCGGGCGCACAAATCGTCGCATTGGACGGTAGCTGCTCCGCAGTAGTACCCGATTACAGATTTCCGGGAACGGCCAATGATAACTGCGGCGTTGCAACGCTGACACAAACTCCGGCGCCCGGCTCTATTGTTTCCGGTCCGGGCGTATTTTTGGTGACCCTGACGGCGAGTGATATGAGCGGCAATTCGGCTTCCTGTAGCTTCAATGTCACCAAAGTTGATTTCACCCCGCCGATGCTCACCTGCTTCAACCCAACTGTGACCTTCAACGGAGAAGCCTCCCTCCTCTTCAACATCAATAGCCTCGCGAGTGCAACGGATAACTGCGGCGTGCCCACGATAAGCATTTCTCCCACAGGCATTTCCTGCGATCAGGTGGGCCAAACCGTGCCCGTGACCGTAACGGCTATGGACCCAACCGGCAACACCGTCACCTGTACGAGCAACGTGACCGTCACCGGTCTGCCCTGCGGCTGGAGCCAACAACCCAACGGCGTCAACTGCGCCAACGGCAATAGCATCGGGTACAACGCCGCTACAGGCATATGGACGGCTACGAGCACCAATTGTTTTTACGGCCCCGGCTTCACTTCCGATCAAATGGCTTTCGCTCAACGTACGCTCTGCGGCGACGGAAGCATTACCGCACAAGTAACCGACATCAGCGGCACAGCCCTCGGCTGGGCGGGCGTAATAATGCGCGAGAGTAACGCCGCCGGCGCGAAGAAAGCGCAGTTGATGACCAATTTGAGTAATCTCAGCCGCCGCGAATTCCGCGTCACGACGAACGGCGCAGCCAATCCGCAGCAGTTTCCGAGCCAGGATCGCTATTGGTTGCGTTTGGTGCGGGCAGGCAATCAATTCAGCATGTATGTATCGCCCAACGGCGCCGCCTGGTACTTCGTCGGCGCGCAGAATATTCCGATGAATGCCTGCATTCAGGTGGGATTGGTAGCGACCAATTACCAACAAACCAGTACGGTGACGGCTACGTTTGCCAATGTGAGCTTCACGGGGAGCAATGTGCCGCCGCTGGTAGGTGTTTCGGCTCCGCTCAACACGCTGAACGAACTCACAACCGACAACTCACAACAGATAAGCGATTTCCAAGCGTATCCGAACCCGACGAGCGGGGAGTTGAATGTGAACCTTGCTCAATACCTTGGAAGAGAAGTGCGCGTGGAGGTGTATAGCCTCACCGGGCAGTTGCTCCGTTTTGTGGAAATAGAGGAGCTGCAAACGACGGTAGAACAGCTCGACCTCTCGGCCTTCCAAAGCGGGATGTATTTGGTGAAAGTGAAAACAGACGGCCGGCCCGATGTGACTAAGCGCGTAGTGTTGACGCGCGAGTAGAACCCGCCGGATAGATCGCACGAGGTAGAATCTCGCGCGAGCAGGAATGAAAAAGAGACAGCGAGGCAAATCGCCTCGACTGTCTCTTTTTTTTTTAGCGCAAGCCGACCTTTTGTTGATACTTTATTCTGTATTTTTTATTTTTTTACATTTGATAGCTTTACTTTGCACGGATAAAATACAATTGACACTTGGCGCCGTAAGCGTTCACCATATTTTTCAGAATCTCAAACCACTAATTATGTTCAAAAAACTTACATGTTGGGTTGTGCTGCTATTTCTGACAGGTTCGCTTGGCGCACAACAAGTCCACAAGCCTACTCAGACACATGACCACAATGGTCACGGCATTGACAAATGCCACACGATGGAAGCGGACCGAATGCTTCGGGGTAAATTTCCTGAATTGGGCACGCTTTCCGACTTTGAAAAATGGCTGACGCCCAAAGTACGCGCTTATAAGCAGGATGTTGCCGAAGGGAAAAATGCCAAGGCGATTTTGACAGTTCCCATTATTTTCCACATCATCCACAACGGAGAATCAGTCGGCTCAGGTTCTAACATTGCCGCCACTTATGTGAATGCCCAACTGGTGCAGCTCAACAACGACTTCCGTAAGATCATGGGTACTTCAGGACACAATTCCAACCCTGTCGGCGCGGATACGGAACTCCAGTTTTGCGCAGCGCTGGTGGACCCAAACGGGAATGTGCTGGCTGAACCCGGCATCAATCGCATCAATCGAAATACCTAAGGTTGGAGCGCGCCGCCCCATTCTGTTACCTATACAGAAGCAACCATCAAGCCTCAATCCATCTGGGATCCAACCCGATACGTCAATACCTGGGTAATGAATCTTGGCAATGGGCTTTTGGGGTATGCTCAGTTTCCCAACATGTCGGGAATCGGCGGGTTGCCCGACGACAACGGTCCCGCCAGTACGGATGGCGTAGTCGTCCTCTACACTTCCGTTGGCAGCAGCACGGTCCCGTTTCCTGGCGCTTCGCCTTACGATGAAGGTCGTACCCTGACGCACGAACTGGGGCACTTCTTTGGCCTGCTCCATACTTTTCAGGGGGGCTGCGGTGTCAACAATGACTATTGCGACGATACGCCCAGGGTTGCCTCTCCAACTTTTGGGTGCCCGGCAGGCAGAACATCCTGTTCCGGCAGTGTTGCCATGATCGAAAACTACATGGATTATTCGGATGATGCCTGTATGAATATTTTCACCTTAGACCAAAAAGCGAGGATACAGGCCGTGATGGCGAATAGCCCGCGGCGCATGGAATTGACCAGTTCTACAGCTTGCTCCATTCCGATGCCATGCAACAGTTGCCCTTTAATCTCGGCAGTTTCCTTCACAACAGGTTGTGATGACAACAATACCTGTTTCCCGATTGATGATACTTATCCGACCACTTTCACGCTGACGCACCAGAGCTGCGCATCAGAAACCGGGGACGGCCAATTCAGCGTGGTATTTGATCCCGGCGGCGATAATATCGTGTTTGGGCCTTTCAATTACAGCACGGGTACAACCACCGAGGTGCAGATATACATGCCTTACGGCGCAGCCACCGGAGATGAAGTCGGGGTGTATGACAATGATTTTTCCTGTAGCTTTACCTACCCAAATACCTTCAACCCTTCACCATTGCCGGGATGTTCCAATTATTCTACTCCTTTGATGAACTGCCCGCCAACTTGGAATGCCTGCCCCGGAACGAGCATTGCCCCGGCAACGACCGGAACGGCGACTGCTCAGGATTGTGAAGGCAATACGCTGACGGTCAGTTATTCAGATTTGGAAATCGGAGTAGGTTTGGCGCCCGGTGAGTCCATCATTCAACGCACCTGGACCAGCGCGCCGGATATTATGGGCAATACAGGTAGCTGCATTCAAATCATCAATCGCGACGATACCACCCCGCCGACGATCGTCTGCCCGGCTACTCAAACATTGGTGCTTGGCGCAAATTGTACCGCTGTACTACCTAACTATACCGGCATGGCCATGACGAGCGACAACTGCGGCACACCCGGCGTAACCCAATCGCCGGCAGCAGGTACGACTGTTTCCGGCGTCGGCAACACGACCGTAACGCTGACCGCCAACGACGGGTACGACAATACCGCGCAGTGTAGCTTCACTGTAACCAGGGTGGACAACACGCCGCCGACCGTGCAGTGTTTCAATCAAACCATAACCTTCAACGGAGAACCCTCTATCCTGCTCAACGTCAACAACCTCGCGAGTGCAACGGATAACTGCGGCGTGCCCACTATAAGCATTTCCCCCACGGGCATTTCCTGCGAGAGCCTGGGGCAAACCGTTCCCGTGACCGTAACGGCAACTGACCCAAGCAACAACACCGCCACTTGCATAAGCAACATCACCGTGGCCGGCTTGCCCTGTGGCTGGAGCCAACAACCCAACGGCGTCAACTGCGCCAACGGCAACAACATCGGTTATAATCCCGGCACGGGCGTGTGGACGGCCACGAGCACCAACTGCTATTACGCCAGTCCTTTCACGAGCGATGCCACGGCCTTTGCCCAACGCACGCTCTGCGGCGACGGCAGCATCACAGCACAAGTGACCGACATCAGCGGCACAGCGCTTGGCTGGGCGGGCGTCGTGATGCGCGAGAGCAACATGGCCGGCGCGAAAAAAGCGCAATTGATGACCAATCTGAGCAGCCTCAGCCGCCGCGAATTCCGCACCACGACCAACGGCGCGGCCAATCCGCAGCAGTTTCCGAGCCAGGATCGGTATTGGCTGCGCATTGTGCGCGTGGGCAATCAGTTCAGCATGTATGTATCGCCCAACGGCTTAGCCTGGTACTTCGCGGGCGCGCAGAACATCCCGATGAATGCCTGCATTCAGATGGGCCTCGTAGCAACGAACTATCAACAAACGAGTACGGTGACGGCTACGTTTGCCAATGTGGGCTTTAGCGGGGCGAGTACGGTGGTAGCAGAGGGCATAGAGCAGCAGGCAGAGAGCATAGAGCAGCCGTACGGCTTTGAGGTATATCCGAATCCGGCGAGCGGGGAGTTGAATGTGGACTTGAGCAATTACACCGGCAAACCAGTTCGCATAGAATGGTGCAATCTGCAAGGGCAGCCTCTGCGCGTCATTGAAATAGATGAAGTGCAGCATGACATTGAAAAGCTCAACTTGTCAGCCTTCCCGGCAGGAGTGTATTTCCTGCGTCTGCACACGGAAGGGCAGGCTGATGTAACCAAACGGGTGGTGTTGGTGAAGTAAAGCCTTCTACATCACCGTATATTCGTTTCAAAAAAAGGGCCATCTCAAGAAATTGGGATGGCCTTTTTTTTGTGGTTCGTTAAGATCAAATTGATGGATAATTCACATACGCCTTACGCTTCATTTAAATATAGACAGCCCCACATAGGGCTTGGCTATTTCATTCGATCAATTTGGCGAGGGCAGTTGCTACTTTTTTCTAAATTTATTAATGCTCGTTTAACTTCATTTTTTGCTTTTTTTGTTTCCTTTGCGCAAGCTATGCAAGTGAAATATGCGCGGCTATGAAAACCCGTTTTCGGTCAGTTATTCCACTTTCGGTTTTGCCAAGAGCATTTCTACAGGAAGGGCTCTAATACTATAATCTGATAACCAAATTTGTTCCTATGAAAAAAGCAATCTACTTGTCTTGGTTTGCCTGTGCGCTTTTTGCCTTTATGGGCAGCGCGGTAGCTCAAAACAACCGGCACTGGGAAATCGCAACCGGCGATTTGCCCATCCCAAAAAGTCAGCTCATGCTTGGGCAACTTCCCGACGCATACAGATTTGCAGTGCTTGATGTACCTGCACTGTATCAGGAACTGAGTGCAACTTCCCGCGCTCAGCCAGACGCTGCGCCCACGCTCATCAGCATTCCTACACCGGAGGGCAACTTCGCAGAGTTCTACATCACCGAAACCTCGGTGGTAAGCCCGGAGGTAGCGCATTTATACACCATCAAAACCTTCAAGGGCTACGCCAAAAACTCGCGGCAGGTGACCATTCGCTGCGACATCAGCCCCACCGGTTTTCATGCTGCTGTGTTCAGCGGTGAGTTGACCTACGTCATCGAGCCGGCTTCCCGGGGCGATTTGAGCGCTCATATCGTTTACTACAAATCGGAACTGCATGTGCCTCAGATCAAGTGCGGCACCACCGGCGACCTGCATCGGCGCAGGGCTTTGCCCCACGACTCCGGCGACGTACCCAAAACGCCCACCCAACTACGCACCTACCGCTTGGCCGTTATTGCCGATGCCACTTATCGCGCCCAGTACGGAGGTATGCCCTACAATGCTACCAACGTACTCAATTCCTTTGCCTCCGGCATGAACTTAGTCAATGCCGTATATGAACGCGATCTCGGCGTGCACCTGACTTTGGTTTCCAATGTAGTCTGCGCTAATGCGGTGCTGACAGGTCATACTGACATAGATGAAGTACACGATTTTATAGTCGCCACCTTGGGATCAGCCAACTTCGATGTAGGGCACTCCTTGTTATGGGCCAATACCGGAGGCGTGGCATACCTGGGTGTGATATGTAACAATTTTTTCAAGGGCGGAGGCTTTTCCGGCGCGAATGGCTCTTTCACGCAACTGTATGTGGACTATATGGCGCACGAGTTGGGCCACCAATTTGGCGCCGACCATACTTTTGCATCGCAAGAGTGCGGCACCTCAGAACTCAACTTTCGCTATGAGCCTGGCGAAGGCTCCACCATCATGGCCTATGCGGGCGTTTGTGGCGCAGCGCCGAGCTATCAGAATTTCAGCGATCCATACTTCCATGCCGCTTCCATAGGGCAGATGAATGCTTATATCACGGCTGATGGCGGCTGTGCAGTATTGTCCACGCCTGGTAGCGGCAACAATGCTCCTCCAGTGGTGAATGCACAGGCAAATATCACTATTCCTAGAGAAACGCCTTTTGTTTTGGTGGGCAGCGCTACGGATGCCAACTCCGACCCGCTCACCTACTCCTGGGAACAATTCAATGGCGCCGGGACTGCAACGGCAGGCTCGCCCAACTGCAACTCTACCACCCATCCCATGTTCCGCTTCCGCCCGCCCACGAGCAACAACCACCGCGTATTCCCACAAATGAGCGATGTGCTGGCCGGCAACAACAATACCCCCGCATGGGAAAAACTGCCTTGCGTGGCCCGCACCATGAACTTCCGCCTTACGGCCCGCGACAACAACGTCAACTGGGGGCGCACGGCCTCTAGCAACATGGTGGTAACAGTGGCCAATACCGGCCCCTTCAATGTGACGGCGCCCAACGGAGGGGAGTCTTGGACGGCTAATTCTACTCAAAATGTAACCTGGACGGTGAACGGCACCGATGCCCATTGCACCAATGTGGATGTGCTGATTTCTACCGACAATGGCGTCACTTATAGCGTATTGGGCACCTTCCCCAACAACGGCTCAGCCAGTGTGACCATGCCGGGTACCGCCAGCGCAACGGCTCGAGTACTCGTGCAGTGCAGCGTGGGGGGCAATTTCCTCTCGGCTTCTACTTTCTTTGATGTGTCGAATGCGGTGTTTTCGATTACGGATCCGGCTCCATGCTCCGATCTGCGTATCAGCCAAGTGTATGGTGGGGGAGGAAACACCTACACTCATGACTATGTGGAACTGTATAATGGGGGAAGCACGGCAGTTTCGTTAAACGGGCTTTCCATACAGTATACAAGTGCTACGGGTACCGGCAATTTCGGTTCCTCTACCATATTGCTTACTGAATTACCCAATGTAATGATACAACCAGGGAGATATTTCCTGATCCAACAGGCAGCTGGTTCAGCGACCACCCCCCTACCCACGCCGGATCACATAGACCCTACCCCGATTAACCTTTCCGCCACTGCCGGAAAAGTTGCATTGGTCAATTCTACTACGAGCTTAGGGTGTAATGGGAGCTCTACTCTTTGTAATCCGACTCAATTGGCACTGATTATTGATTTGGTAGGCTACGGCACCGCTAATTTTTTTGAAGGTACTGGACCTGCCCCCACCCCCAGCAACACCACAGCCATCTTGCGTACCGGCAATGGCTGTACGGACAACAATAACAATAGCTCTGATTTTGTAACAGGTACGCCTAACCCGCGCAACTCCGCTTCTCCTGTCAACAACTGCGGCTTGGTACTCACCATCACCGACAACGTATGCCCATCTACCACAGGCACTATATCTGCCAGTGGCTGCGGCACAGGTACGGTTTTGGAATATGCCACGAATGCAACCGGTCCCTGGTCAACGACAGCACCGACCTATACGACATCGGCCATTACTGTGTATGTACGATGCCGCAACACAACGACAGACTGTTCCGGCCCGATAGTAAGTGGAACAACTGCGCCAACAGCCTGCTCTACCTGCCCTGACCTTAGCACCGCCCCCGGCGAAGTACAAATCACCAACAGCGCCTGCACCTCCAACTGTACCGTAACGGGCGGCAACATCGCCGCGCCTGCGGTGGGTTGTCCCGCCGGCAGTACCTTACAGTACAGCGTCAACGGCGGCACATGGAGCAGCACCCTGCCAATTTACAACACGAACGGTCCGGCACAAACCATCCAAACGCGTTGTGAGTGCGATACGGATACCGGTATCACCAGCCCGGCCTCCACAGGTGTGACCACCGTACCCGGTAGCTGCACTACACCTAATGCTCCGATGCTCACCATCACCGACAACGTATGCCCATCCACCACCGGCACGATCTCAGCTACCGGCTGCGGTGCGGGCACTGTGGTGGAATATGCCACGAACCCCGGCGGGCCTTGGTCGGATACTGCACCGGCATATACCGAAACGGCCTTCACTGTATATGCGCGGTGCCGCAATACAACAACCGATTGTGTAAGTGCTAATGTGAGCGAGACAACCGATCCGACGGCCTGCCCGCCGAGTTTCTGCAACACTTATGCCTCCGCACTAAACCTTAATATAGACATTCCTAACAATGGTTCGATTAGCTCTACTATTAATGTAGCAGCTACGGCTAATATAACGGAGCTAAAATGCGTGACGGTAAATATGACGCATACCTTTACCGGCGATTTGGCCGTGACGCTCACACACGTTAACAGCGGTACAGCGGTACAACTGTTCCGACGAGTGAATGCCGTCGGTAGTGGTTTTGGTGAAAACTCCAACTTAGATGGATCCTACACCTTCTGTGCTACCGGTGCGAGCTTTGCGGATGCAGGGCTGGCATTAAGTACTTCAGAAATTATTCCGCCGGGGGTTTATGCGCAATCTAGTGCCAGCGGGCAAACAGTGCCTCCAGAAAACTTTAACACCTATGCTAACTTCACAGGCTTGAATGTGAACGGGGATTGGACCTTGCAGATAGCAGATTATGCCATAGCTGATATTGGTACCCTCCGCGACTGGAGTTTTGAGGTGTGTACAGATGAGCCTATCTGCCCCACCTTCAGCGGTGCGCCGGCCAATGTGAGTATTGTCAACAGCAGTTGCGGCAGCGGCTGCACGCTCAGCGGCGGCAGCATTACGGCGCCCACTGGAACGCCCTGCCCTGCGGGTTCTACCTTGCAATATCAGGTTGATGGCGGTAGCTGGAGCGCCACCCTGCCTACCTACAACCAGGCCGGCCCGGCTCAGAGCATTAAAACCCGTTGCGTCTGTGAAGTTGATGAAAATGAAGTAAGCGAGGAGTCAAGTGCAGTGACCACCGTGCCCGGCACTTTGGCCAACCCTGTGGTGCCTGTCAATGGCTCTTCCACAGTAGCCTGTCTGGCTTTGGCTACGCAGCCCACTCCGCCGGGAGTAACGGCCTGCGACGGTTCAAGCATCACGCCTTCCGGGCCGGTGATTACCGACAGCCCTGACCCGCTCACTTGCGAAGGCGTGCGTACATATACCTGGACTTACTCTTGCGGGACAACTTCCGCTGTTTGGAGCTTCATCTATACCATTGAACACGAGCCGTTTACCATGCCGGCGAATGGCGCATCTACGGTAGCCTGTCTGAGCGCTGCGGTAGCGCCGACCCTTCCCATGGTGACGAGCAACTGCGGTGAACCGCTGACGCCCTCCGGGCCGGTGATTACCGACAGCCCCGGCACGCTGACCTGCGAGGGTACGCGCACGTATGCCTACACCTACACCGATTGCGAGGGCAATACGGGTACCTGGAGCTTTATCTATACCATTGAGCGGGAGCCGTTTGCGGTGCCGGGCAACGGTGCTGCTACGGTGAACGACACTGCATTGGCAATTGCGCCCAGCCTGCCTATGGTGTTGAGCAATTGCGGTGAACCGCTGACGCCCTCCGAGCCGGTGATTACCAACTCGCCCAACCCGCTGACGTGTACCGGTACGCGCACCTACGCCTACACCTACACCGATTGCGAGGGCAACACGGCTACTTGGAGTTTTGTCTATACCATCATAAATAATACGCCGCCTATGGTGACCTGCTCCAACTCAAGTGTCGTCTTCAACGGCCAGCCCAGCATCCCGCTTAACGTCAACAGTCTTGCCACCGCCATAGACAACTGCGGGCCTCCCACGCTCACGCTCTCTCCCTCGGTCATCAGCTGCGAGCAGATAGGTCAGGTGGTGCCTGTAATCGTGACGGCGACGGATGCCAACAACAATGCAGCTACTTGTACCAGTCAGATCACGGTCACCGGGCTGCCCTGTGGCTGGAGCCAAAACCCCGATGGGGTAAACTGCGCCAACGGCAACAGCATCAGTTATAATCCGGCACAGGCGTGGACAGCCACGAGCACCAACTGCTATTACGCCAGTCCTTTCACGAGCGATGCCACGGCCTTTGCCCAACGCACGCTCTGCGGCGACGGCATCACGGCAAGTGACCGACATCAGCGGCACAGCGCTTGGCTGGGCGGGCGTCGTGATGCGCGAGAGCAACATGGCGGCTTGAAAGCGCAATTGACGACCAACCTGAGTGCGTTGAGCCGCCGCGAATTCCGTACAACTACCAACGGTACGGCCATGCCGCAGCAATTTCCGAGTCAGGATGCGGCTATTGGCTGCGCATTGTGCGCGTGGGCAATCAGTTCAGCATGTATGTATCGCCCAACGGCTTAGCCTGGTACTTCGCGGGCGCTACGCAGAATATTCCGATGAATGCCTGCATTCAGGTGGGATTGGTAGCGACCAATTACCAGCAAACCAGTACGGTGACGGCTACGTTTGCCAATGTGAGCTTCTGGGGAGCAATGCCGCCGCTGGTAGGTGCTTCGGCTCCGCTCAACACGTTGAACGAACTCACAACCGACAACTCACAACAGATAAGCGATTTCCAGACTTATCCGAACCCGACGAGCGGGGAGTTGAATGTGAACCTTGCTCAATACCTTGGAAGAGAAGTGCGCGTGGAGGTGTACAGCCTCACCGGACAGTTGCTTCACCTGGTGGAGATAGAGGAGGTGCAAACGACAGTGGAACAGCTTGACCTGTCGGCGTTGCAAGGCGGGATGTATTTGGTGAAAGTGAAATCGCGCGAGCTGCCGGATGCGACGCGGCGGATAGTGGTGACGCGCGGGTAAAACCCGCCGGATACTATGTACTAAATGGAGTCGCGCAAACATTCCGCGCAAATACAGGGAGGGCGTTTCTTGAAGAGACGCCCTCTCTTTCGTTGGAGACCAGAGCGGTTGGAGGCAAGATACATGACCTCAATTTTTATTCATAAATTCGCATCAAAACTGGTTATGAGTAAAAAAGGAGGGGTAATCAAAAAAATCCGGCAAAACTTGCGGATGTCGCACGCAATCGGGTATGTCACGCTTATGATATTTGGCCCTGTTCTTCGGCAAAACATCCCGTTGAGTACGATACGGTACACTATTCCGGGATTGACAATTCTATTATTACTTGCCCTTTCGGGATGTAACGGCGGGCCAACAGAAAAGAATCAAGGAGATGCTGTATTGACAGCGCCTGTTTTTGAACTGGTTGACCACCGGGAAAGCGGGCTGTATTTCAACAACGAGTTCAAAGAGACCGAAGCAATCAACATACTCACCTACGAGTATATTTACAACGGATCGGGTGTGGCGGTGGGCGATGTGAACAACGACGGCCTGCCGGATGTGTTTCTTGGGGGCAATCTGTTCGGCGGGCGATTATTCCTTAACAAGGGCGATTTGAAGTTCGAACAGATATCCGAAACCGCAGGCGTGTTTGTACGCGGTTTCACTACGGGGGTATCCATGATTGACATCAACAATGACGGTTGGCTCGACATTTACATTTGCCGGTCCTTGTCGAACGTTCCCGACCTTCGGAAAAACGTGTTGCTCATCAATAACGGCAACAACACCTTTACCGACCAAGCCGAAGCCTACGGCTTGGCCGACAACGGTTATTCCCAGCAGGCTGTTTTTTTTGATTATGACAAAGACGGCGATCTTGATGTGTACATCGCCAATCACCGGGAGGATTTCCAAAACGCGCTCACCCTCGGTTATACCCCTGACAGCAACCCGGAGATTTTCAAATACAACCGGGATAAATTGTATCGAAACAACGGCAACAACACCTTCACCGATGTGACGCGGGAAGCCGGCATCAACAACTCGGCCTTTACCCTCAACGTATTGAGCGCCGATCTGAACAATGACTCCTGGCCGGATCTCTACATCAGTTGTGATTACGCCGGAAAAGACCGGCTCCTGCTCAACAACCGGGACGGAACCTTCCGGGATGTGATTGACGAGCAGTTGTTTCACATCTCCAGAAATTCAATGGGCGCCGACATCGCCGATATCAACAACGACGGCTGGATGGACATCATGACGCTCGATATGATGGCGGAGGACAATTTCAGACAAAAGCTACTCAAAGGGCAAAGCCCCTACGATTGGTTTCATACCGCCCAATCATACGGCCTGCATTATCAGGTGATGCGCAACTGTCTGCACCTGAATAACGGTAACGGTACATTCAGTGAAATAGGGCAATTGGCCGGTGTATCGCACACCGACTGGAGTTGGTCGGCCCTCTTTGCCGACTTCGACAACGACGGCTGGAAAGACCTCCACATCACCAACGGCTACTACCGTGATGTGACCGACCTAGACCACATTAAGTTTGCCTCCGATTTCCACAAAGCAGCCACTCAGGGTATCAACCCCTTCGACATTTTGCAAAGAATGACCCAAAGCCCCATTCCCAACTATGTGTTCAAAAACGAAGGAGGGCTTTCCTTTCGCAATTACACCCGGCAATGGGGCATGGAGCATCCATCGTTTTCCAACGGCGCCGTGTATGTGGACCTCGACCTCGATGGCGACCTTAAAGTGATTTGCAACAACTTCAACCAGCCTGCATCCCTGTACAAAAACATGGCGCGGGAAACCAACAAAAACAACTATCTTCAAGTGAGGTGCCATGCCGGCCCCGGCAATTCGCAGGGTTACGGCGCCAGAGTTTGGCTCTTTGCTGCACAAGGCATGCAGGTACAAGAGCTGAACCCCACCCGTGGGTTCCTTTCCTCCGTCAGCGCCACCCTTCACTTCGGCCTCGGGCGCGCATCGCAGGTAGATAAGGTGGTAGTAGCCTGGGCCAACGGAAAAATGCAGGTTATTGAAAACCCCGGCATCAACAGGATCATTGATTTAGATATCAAAAACGCAACGCTGCCCTTTGAGGACCCTCTCAAAAGCCATTCGCCTTTGCGCCTTACCGATGTGTCGGGAGATATACGATGCGATTACCGGCACATTGAGAATCCTTTTATTGATTTCAAGCGCGAGCCTTTGATGGAGGAAATGTACTCCAACCGGGGGCCTTGCATGGCCGTTGGAGATGTGAACGGCGACGGGCTGGAAGACATCTACCTCGGCGGATCTGCCGGTACGGCGGGCAGCCTGCTCATACAGCAGGGCAAGTCTTTCCGGGCGGTACGGGTACCTGCATGGGAAGCGGATGCTGTGTATGAAGACAGCGACGCCGTATTTTTTGATGTGGACGGCGACGGCGATCTCGATCTGTATGTGGCTTCGGGCAGTAATGAGGCCACGGATCCGGGATTGTACCAGGACCGCCTCTATCTCAATGACGGCAAAGGCAATTTCAGCGCTGCCACACACCTCTTGCCGCCCATCCGCATCCATACCGCCTGCCTGGCCGTGATGGATTTTGACGGCGACGGCGATCCCGACATTTTTCTTGGCGGCGGCGTGGTCAGCGGCCATTACCCGCGCGCGCACCCGTCTATGTTGCTCGAAAACGACAAGGGCCGCTTCAGAGACGCATCCGGCAAGCTGCCTGAAAAAGGAATGTTGGGCATCATCAGCCAGGCCAGGGTGGCCGACGTGTTGGGCAGCACCCAAACTCCTCAGCTCCTCGTAGCGGGGCATTGGACAGGGATCGGCCTGCTGAAATATTCCGACAACCGGTTGGTGCGCCACAACGCGCCGGGCCTTGACGCGCAGTACGGACTTTGGAACTGCATCCAGGTGGCCGATTTCGATGGCGACGGCGATCTTGATATCGTGGCGGGCAATCGAGGGCTCAACTCCTTTTACAAAGCAGATGCCGAGCGCCCGGCCCGGCTCTACTTCGGCGATTTTGACGGCAACGGCAACATAGACGCTTTGCCCGCTTACCACTTCAGCGACGGGGTGCTGTATCCCAAGCATACGATGGATGAATTGTTTGCACAAATTCCGGTGGTGCGCAAGTGGTTCACCACCTACCGAAGTTATGCCGAAGCAAGGATGGACGATATATTGTCTAAAGCAAAGGGCGTAAAGTATGAAACATTGACAATCAATAATTTCGCCACCATGTACTTCGAAAATCAGGGCAACGGCGTATTCAAGGCGAGCTACCTGCCGGAACGGGCGCAGATATCGGTGGTGCGGGATATGTACATTGACGACCTGAACGGCGATGGACTACCCGATATGGTGTTCGTGGGCAATCAGTACGGCGCCGATGTGGAAATGGGGCGCTACGATGCCGGTATCGGTCAGGTGCTCCTCAATGCATCCAAAGGCAGTTTTGAAGCCATGCCGCCTCATCTCAGCAATTTTAAAGTAGTGGGGGATGCCCGCAGGGTGAAAGGTATAGACATTCAAGGCCAAAAACACCTGGTCATAGCCATTCAAAACGGCAACCTTATATTTTACCGGTTATAACCTATATAACTTTTATATCTTTGTAAAGCAATCATTCTTATGAAAACCATAATACGGCTCTATGAAATCCAAACATTTACCATTGATCTCTTTATTGTTCGTGAGCAGCTATGCATTAGCGCAATGCCCGAACGATAATACCTCCGCATTTTGTCCGGCGCTGGATGCTTCCACATTGACCATCAACAACCGGACCCTGCTCTGCACCACCGTGTGGGGTGGCGAGTACCAGCAGGTAAATAATATCACTGCCGGCAACACCTACCGCGTGGACTTCTGCCCCAACGTCGGCACTACAAACTACGACAGCTACCTGACCATCTACACCGATGCCGGAGACTTAGTAGCATTCAACGATAATTTTTGCGGCGACGACCCGCAAGTGGATTTCGTAGCGCCCGTAAACGGCGGATACCGCATCCTGGCAGACGTGGGAGCAGCCTGCGACTCGAATGCTACAAACACCTATGTGAACATCACCTTGCTGGCGGTAGGATGCACCAACCCGACGGTACCCACGGTGAGCGGGCAAACGATATGTGCCGGCCAACAGGCTACGCTTTCTATCAGTTCAGGCGCCCTCAACAACGCTACCCATTGGCAATGGTACAGCGGTAGTTGCGGAGGTACGCCTGTAGGTACCGGTACGTCCATCATGGTCAGTCCCGGCAGTACGACCACTTATTATGTCCGGGGGGAGGGCGGATGCGTAAGCGGGGGCGCTTGT
Organism: Saprospiraceae bacterium; assembly: GCA_019638385.1. GTDB lineage: Bacteria > Bacteroidota > Bacteroidia > Chitinophagales > Saprospiraceae > UBA2329. The sequence continues at coordinate 71,130 of JAHBTW010000007.1, forward strand.
GCATCCGCCACCGTGACGGTAAATGCCCCGCCCACCTGGTACCTGGATGCCGATGGCGACAGCTACTACACCGGCCCACCGGTGATGGCCTGCATCAGTCCCGGCGCAGGTTATGTGACGACGGTGACCGGCGGCGGGGACTGCGATGACGCCAACCCAGCTGTCAACCCCGGCGCAACGGAAATTTGCAACGGCATAGATGACAACTGCGATACCCAAATAGATGAAAACGGCGGCTGCTGCCCCGCCCCGGGCACAATCTGGTATGTGGACGCATCCGCTGCTCCCGGCGGCACAGGAACTTCGTGGGATTGCGCTTTCCAGCAAATACAGCCCGCTATAAACGCTGCCGGCAATGGACACCAGATCCTGGTGGCTGCGGGCACCTACGTCGAAAACCTGTTTGTCAATAAATCACTGACCATAACCGGCGTTGACGGCAGAGACCTCACCTTCGTTCATGCGGCCACTGCCAATTACACCCTGCATGTGGATGGCAATGCCGGTATGCCGGTGCTGGCCGGAAACGTCTCCATTGAAGGATTCACTTTCGCCGATCCGCAAAGGCTGCACTGGAGCGTTGTGGCCACAGATCATATTGCAACCGGCCTTTTGCTTACTTTCAGAAACAACCGGGTCACCGACGGCAATCGTTACGGCTGGTGGGATTACCACTCCCACGGCTCTTTGTTGTGTGAAAACAACATCTTCTCTGATGTTTATTATGGAATGCTGCTCGAAGGCTGGGACACTGGAACGCTTACCATCCAGAACAATGAGTTTACCAACTTGCATATTTATATTGACCCGATGGGTGTCCCGGTTCCGGCATTCGGCGGCCCGGTCGGTATTCTGGCAATGACCTACAGCGCCGGCGGCGGTGTGGATTGTACGAACCCCTATCGGATTTTTGAAAACCATTTCCACACGTACACCGACGATGGGTTCGGTATCGTTTTCAACGGCGGCCTTACCGGCAATGGTTCCGCAAAATATACCGATGTTGAGATTGCGCGCAACACCATTGCACCCGGCGCTACCGGCACGGGCATTCGCTTGAGAAACTTGCCCGCGCCCAACAACAGCCCCGATGGGGGCGTCCACGATGCCATGGTTCATAATAACTTCGTCAGCAATGCGCAGTATGGCATCCGGTTGCAGGGAGACAATCCGGGCACACAGGTGCATGAGAACAGCCTGGTGAATTGCTCCATTCTTGCCATTGAAAACACGGGCGTTCCGGTGATGGACGCTACCTGCAACTGGTTCGGCACGGCATCAGCGACGGGCGTGAATCCACAGGTTTCGAGCAATGTCACTTATCAATCCTGGCTCATAAGCGGAACAGACAATGCTCCGGGTACTCCGGGCTTCCAACCTGCTCCAGGCACTTGCACCGGATGCCCTCAGCCGGTGCTGCAAACCACCATCAACGCCAATGTAGTCACCGCTAATAATGATGGAACAGATGATACCGGCTCCTTTTCGGTTTGCAATGGGGTGAGCATCCAATTTGATAATTTTTCAGACATCAGCGGGTTGGGCTTGTCTGGCACGAAGGTGTATCAAACCGCCACTTACACCAATGTCAACCCGACATTTTGCAATAACTGTGCTGACTTGCTGAGTGCTTATACGAGTATGTCGCAGACAGCGAGTTTAGTGAATCCGGCTTTATCCGGTACCATTGTGCTGAGGTTCAGAGCATGGACGGATGATGATGACAACGACATGATTGATGCCGGGGAATGTGCCGGCGACTGGGTGCAATACACCATTACGGTGCTTCCACTACAAACCTACTACCGCGACATGGACGGCGACGGCTTCGGCGATCCCGCCAATACGACAATGGCTTGCTCTGTTCCAATGGGTTATGTGACCAACAACACAGACTGCGACGACAACGACCCGCTCGAATTCCCCGGTCAGGTGTGGTATGCCGATGTGGACAACGACGGATATTCTTCCGGTACAACCCTGACGCAGTGCCTCCGCCCGGCAGGCTATAAAGTGCCCGCTGAACTGACGGCCACCACCGGCGATTGCAACGACAACAATCCCGACATCAACCCCGCAGCCACTGAAATCTGCGACGGCATTGACAATGACTGCGACGGCATGACCGACGTGGAAGATCCCGACCTGATGAGCGAACCCTTAGAAATGAGTTGTCCGGCAACGCAAACGCTTCAACTAAACAGCACCTGTTCGGCCACGCTACCCGACTACCGCAACTTAGCAAACATATTGGGCGGATGCGGAATGGTAACCGTAACTCAAATGCCCCTTGGCGGAACCACCGTTTCGCAAGCCGGACTGATGACCGTTGCACTCACCGCCACCGATGAAAGCGGCAACAGCCAAACGTGTACTTTCACTGTAACGAAAGTGGACAATACGCCGCCGACCATACAATGTTTCAATCAAACCCTGACCTTCAACGGGGAGACTACGATAATGCTCAATGCCGGTAGTCTCGTAGATACCACCGACAACTGCGGCGTGGCTACCATCACCCTGTCGCCTAACGGTATCTCTTGCGAGCAACTCGGCCAAATTGTTCCGGTAACGGTCACTGTCACCGACGTCAACGGCAACCCTGCCACCTGCACAAGCAACATCACCGTGGCGGGTCTACCCTGCGGCTGGAGCCAAAACCCGAACGGCGTCAACTGCGCCAATGGCAACAGCATTGCTTACAATTCGGGTACCGGCGTGTGGACGGCCACGAGCACCAACTGCTTCTACGGACCGCCTTTCACGAGCGATGCCACGGCTTTCGCCCAACGCACGCTCTGCGGCGACGGCAGCATCACAGCGGAAGTAACCGACATCAGCGGCACAGCCCTCGGCTGGGCGGGCGTAATAATGCGCGAGAGTAACGCCGCCGGCGCGAAAAAAGCGCAGTTGATGACCAATCTGAGTAGCCTGAGCCGCCGCGAGTTCCGCACCACCACCAACGGCGCGGCCAACCCGCAGCAGTTCCCGAGCCAGAGCCGATATTGGTTGCGCATCGTAAGAGCGGGCAATCAGTTCAGCATGTATGTGTCGGCCAACGGCGCGGCATGGTACTTTGTAGGCGCACAAAACATCCCCATGAACAGTTGTATTCAGATGGGCCTGGTGGCGACCAATTATACTTCCAATAGCACCGTCACAGCCACCTTTGCGAATGTGAGCTTTACGGGGAGCAATGTGCCGCCGCTGACGGGTGTTTCGGCTCCGCTCAACACGCTGAACGAACTCACAACCGACAACTCACAACAGATAAGCGATTTCCAGACGTATCCGAATCCGACGAGCGGGGAATTGAATTTGAATTTGGAACAGTACGTGGGCCGCAACGCACGGATAGAGGTGTATAGCCTGACGGGGCAATTGCTTCGCTTTGTGGAGATAGAGGAGGTGCAAACGGCTGTGGAGCAACTGGATATGTCTCAACTTGAAAATGGGATGTATTTGGTAAAAGTGAAATGCATCGGCACACGAGATGGAATCTCGCGCGAGCTGCCGGATGCGACGCGGCGGGTGGTGTTGGCGCGGTAGTTTTGGGTAGGCGGTGGGCGGTGGGCAGTAGGCGGTAGGTAGTACCGCCTACTGCCCACCGCCCACCGAAAAACCGACTACTGATAGCATATATGATTACAAGAGCCGGGGCATTTGCTCCGGCTCTTGTTGTTTTGTCAGGACGACAACGACTTGGCGCGCGCTCCGTGTACAGGCAAACACGGATATAGAAAAACAACCATATACAATTGGTTTTCAGACAGCTACACCCTTTATAGCTTGCCTGTTCCGGCGCACCGATTTGGCGCAATGCATTTTTGTACTTATCTTTGCGACATTCAAATACGGAACAGGCTCTCATTCTTTGGGTTCTGCCTTTTATCTAAGCCATCTCGGCTTTTCTGCGGAACCCGCCTGAGTCACAAAAAAATCATCAAAATTTTGATGCCTGCTTGCAGCCTTCTTTGGTTGTAAAATTGCGCATTTAAGCCCGGTTTATCCGTATTACCCGGCGTAAACCATGACAGCCTATGAAGCTAAGACGGTGGAAGTATCTGATTGCTATGCCGGCGCTCTTTATCTGTATAAACCTCGCTGCTCAGTACGCTGTGCCGGCGTTTGTGAACCCCTCAATGGAAAAAACGGAGTCGGGATATATCAAATTGAGCTGGCGCACGGCAGAGGCGGCGCCCAGCAATGCAGCACCCATTTTCGAATTACAACAGGCTGATAACCCGGACTTTGACCCAAACACTCTGATATACCACGGACAAGACTACGCTACCTTTATCTCCGGATTACCGGACGGCAATTATTATTACCGACTGCGCCGCGTATCGCCGGAAGGCGACCGGTACAGCGATTGGTCCACGCCCGTATTGGTACAGGTTGAGCACCATGCGCTCGAGTTAGCCTTCCTGTTGTTCGGTATCGGGGCAACGGTTTTTCTACTCACGGTGGGTATTGTACTAAAAGGCATTCGTTCATCTGAAGAAAAACAAGATGGAACATCAATCTGAAATTTTATCCCCCACTACCGGCTATATCCTGCTGGGCATATTGGCCGTTGTGTGGATCTGCCTGGGCATTTATTGGGGCCGGAAGGCGAAAAGTTTAGACGGATTTATGCTGGCCGGCCGCAATGTCGGGTTGGCTTTCGGCACCGCTACGGCTATGGCTACCTGGGTCACCTCCAACACCACCATGCTGGCGCCGCAATTTGCATTGCAGTTGGGCATTTGGGGCATGCTGGCATATTCCACCGCCGCATTCGGGCTGTTTCTGTTTGCCCCATTGGCCAAACGGATCAAACAACTCATGCCCAAGGGCTACACCAGCGGTGATTTTATTCGTTTGCGATACGGAAAACCGGCGTGGTATGTGTTCCTGGTCATTTCCATTTTTTACGGATTCACCTGGTTGGTCAGCATGGGCATGGCGGGCGGAATACTGCTCAATGCGCTGGCCGGCATACCTTATCAGGTGGGAATGAGCGTCATTCTTTTCGTGTGTGTTACTTACACTTTATTCGGGGGGTTATATGCCGTGATCGGTACCGATTATATCCAGTCTTTGATCATCATGGTAGGCATTGTTGTACTGGGCGCCGGCGTGTTGTATTCTATCAATATGGAAGTGGTTTATACCGACTTGCACGCGCAAAAACCCATGTTGATCAGCGTGCTGTTGCCGGCCGCTATCATGGCTATATTCAACAACCTCTTGTTCGGAATTGGGGAAGTTTTTCACAGCAACGTGTGGTGGAGCCGTGCGTTTGCCATGCGCAAGGGGGTAGGCCAAAAGGCCTATTTGCTGGCCGGGCTGATGTGGCTGCCGATCCCGGTGGGCGCCGGTTTTATTGCGCTTACCAGCAGCTCGCTGGGCATCAATATCACCAGCCCGGACATGGTGGGACCGCTGATGGCCGCTCATATTTTGGGAACCGTCGGGACGGTGATTGTTTTCGTGGTTTTTTTCTGTTCACTGGCTTCGAGTATTGACAGCTTGCTGGCGGCTACCTCCGATTTGATCGTAGAAGATATTTATAAAAAAATGATAAACCCCGCAGCTCCGGAAGAAAAGGCGCGCCGCGTTTCCGCGTATGTGATCATCGGGCTGGGCATAGTGGCGTGGCTCGTATGCCTGCCGCGCATCGGCACTTTGGCCACGGTATTGTTTTTTGCAGGGCCGATGGTGGCCAGTACGATTTACCCGATCGTTACGGGGCTTTTTTGGAAAACAGCCGGCGCCGCCGGAGCATTGTGGGCGATGGTCGCCGGGTCTGTTGCGGGTCTGTTTGCCTATTTTACCGTGGGCTGGTACGCAGCCTCGCTCATCGGAGCTACCGTTTCGATAACGGTCACCTTTGTTTTTGCAAAATGGCGGCCGGGCCGGTTCGATTGGGCGAAATTGAACGAATCAAATGTATAACATCACGCACATGCTTTTTTCTATATCATTTTTCAAGTTCCTGATTCTGATTTCATTACTCATGATGGCCATCGGGGCAGCTACCCTTGTCGCCATGCTCCTCAGGGACATAAAAACCGATCGCTTATGGTAATCGAACAATTCAAAGCTTCGGCCAACATGCTGGATGAAGACCCATTTGATTCCACCGGGCTGCATCCCGACCCAACCAACTTGCTGGCTCAGGAACACATTGATCTGGGCATACTGAAGCGCCTGACCGGCCAATCCATCATTTCCGCCGATCAATTTGACAAAGAACTGGTATTGGAAATTTGCAAATTCGCGGCGCTGCTCGAAGCTACCGAAATTGCAAGCAGCCGCCCCCTGACCGGTAAAATTGTCATAACGGCCTTTTTTGAGGCCAGCACCCGTACCCGTTTGTCATTTGAAAGCGCCGTATTGCGCCTCGATGGAAAGATCATCAGCATTCCCACCGGGCAATCAACCGGCGTTGCCAAAGGCGAGTCGTTGTCTGACATCGGAGAAATGTTCAATGCTTATGGAGACCTGGTCGTGGTGCGGCACACCGACACGCATTCCATAGAAGAGATCATGCAGAACCTGCGTCTGCCGCTCATCAATGCCGGCAACGGTTCGGGCGAACACCCGACCCAGGCACTGGCCGACTGGTTTGCCATTTTAAAATGGAAACCCGGATTGATAAAAGAGCACATCAAGCCCCGCGACCAGATACACCTCGGCATATTGGGCACTCCGGGCAGCATGCGCGCCGTCAATAGCTTTTTGCGGATGTCTATCCTCTTCCAATCGGGCATTCGCAAAATCTCTATCGTGTCCGAAATGGCCGATCCGCTCGGACCGGAACTGGCCGACAGATTGGAAAAATCGGGTATAGCATTTGAAATTACCAACGACATCCATGCCGTCCAATCAGATTTGGATGTGATCTATGTCAATTCCATTGCTTTTCTGGGCGATCATTACGAATCGTTGAACTCCCGTTTTAAGCTCAATAAAGAAAGCGATCTGAAGCCGGATGCCGTGGTATTGCATCCGTTGGCCCGGCTGGATGAATTGGATCCTTTGCTGGACGAGACCCACCACAACCTGTATTTTACCCAGGCACATGGCGCTGTATTCGTGCGGCAGGCGCTTTTTATTGCTATGCTCAATCGTTTCGACCGGCTGCCCAAAAAAGCGTTTCCATTTATCAATCATTAAATCCAACAGAGCATTGCCCGGCCAACCGTTAATGCTCTTTAAAACAACCATATTATGTGTGGAATTACCGGCTTTTGGAGCCATCGTCCTTTAGGACATGAATCATTTCAACAAATAGAAAATATGACCTACCAACTGCGGCACCGCGGGCCTGACGGCTTCGGCTACCACCGCGACGCAGAGGCAGGATTGGTCATGGGCCATGCCCGCCTGTCAATAATTGATCTGGAAACCGGCGATCAGCCCTTGTTTGCACCGGACGGAACGCTCGTGCTGACGGTGAACGGAGAGTTTTACGACTATAAGCGCATTCGGACCGAACTGAAACTGGAGGGTTTTCAATTTCAAACTAAATCAGATAGTGAAATCGCGTTGCCCTTGTACCGGAAATACGGGCTTGATTTTGTGGATCACCTGCGAGGGGAATTTGCAATGGCCCTCTTTGATGCCCGGCAGCAGCAATTGATTTTGATACGGGACCGCTTCGGCGTTAAACCGTTGTTTTACCACATCGGCCAATCCGGCCTGTATTACGGTTCGGAGATCAAGGCGCTGTTTGCCCACCCGCAAATACCGCGCGCATTTTCAAAGCCGGGCTTATTGCACCAGCTCATGCAAACCATGAAGCCCGGCGATACGGCATTTGAGGGCGTTTATGCCCTGAAGCCCGGTCACATGCTCGTTGTCAGCAAAAACAAAAACGGATTCGAGGTACAGGAGCGAAAATATTGGGACATGGATTTCCCCAAAGACGCCGATCGGGATGATTCCCAACCTGCCGAATACCATATCCGGCAGGTGCAGGAATCGCTTACAGAAGCTGTTGCTCAACGGTTGGAGGCCGACGTTCCGGTAGGGTGTTACCTCTCCGGCGGCATAGACAGTTGTTCGATGCTGGGTCTGGCTTCTTCGATACAACAATCGCCGGTGAAAGCATTTACCATCAGCTTCGACGACGATGCCTACGACGAGTCGTCCATCGCCCGCGAAATGGCGGCAGCCGCTGAAGCCGACCACGAGGAAATCAACCTGTCGGCCAACGAACTATACGGCCAAAACTACATTCGCACCATGTACCATGCCGAGCGTACCTTTTACAATACCCTGGGGGTGGCCAAATGGTGCATGAGCAAACGCGTCAACGAATGCGGCTACCGGGTAGTGGTTACCGGCGAAGGTTCGGATGAGTTGTTCGGCGGTTACCCCGCCTTCAAGATGGATATGTTCCGGCATACCGATGCCGATGACCATATAAAGACCCTTGGTGAGTCGAACAAACTCTTCAAGGGCGCCATGCTGGCAGAGTCTGTTGTGGCTCACCCGGCCCTGGACGCCGTGTGCGGCTTCACTCCGGCCTGGATACAACCCTGGATGCAAACGCTGGACATGGCCCGACCGCTGTTGCGCGATGAATTGCTGCGCGAATTGCGCGACTACGACCCGGTGGAGGCTATTGCCCAATCGTTTGCACCGGACCAATTGGACGGCAGGCACCCGCTCGATAAAGCGCAATACACCTGGATAAAAACCATGCTCGAATGCCAGATACTCAATTGGGGCGGCGACCGGGTGGACATGGCCCATTCCATGGAGAGCAGGCCTGCTTTTCTCGACCACCGGGTAGCCGAGGTGGCGCGTGTGATACCGCCGGCACTTCGCATCAAAGGGAATACCGAAAAATGGGTGCTGCGGGAGGCTATGCGCCATTTGCTCCCGGAAACCTTGTACAAGCGGGAAAAATTTGCATTTATGGCTCCTCCGGGTCATACTTCCCAGCAAAAACAACAAGCGTTTCAGTTGTTGATCAATCGCTTTTTAGATTCCAGACGGGTAACCAATGCGGGCATTTTCGATCCGCAGCGACTGAGAATATTTTTGGAAGAATACCGCCGGGACCGCGACCCGGTATCGCTGGTGCGAAAAGATGCCTTGCTGAACCACATCATCGGATTGCATATTATGCAGGAACAGTTTGTAGAAGCGTCAGAACGCGAACTGACAGTGGTGTGATTGGTCGCGAAACGTGGCGTTTGGAATATGAATATTACAATGCTCGGGAATAGGCAGAGGGCAGGGCGTCTCCGTGCTGCCACTGCCTTCCGCTGAATCACATTTGATTGAATGAAGCCCCAAAGGAGCGAAATGTATTGCCTCGCCATGTATCGCCCTTTCAGGGATGGCTATATATGCATAAAAGAGGCTGTATCAAAAGTAGATTCGACAGCAACTATGCCATTTTTTATTTGAACACATAGATATATAGGCACATAGCGTTTTGTCTATGTCTCTATGTTCCTATGTGTTTCAAAATAATTCTGTGCATCTAAAGTCAAGTTGTGTTTTGATACAGCCTCCTTGAGATATATTTGCCGTTCAGGCAAACTGCGATGAGACAGCAGCGTATTTGTACACAGATTCTGCGGATTGGTGCAGATTTTGGACTTGGTGCAATTTGTTTTACACACAAAAACAGCTTTCATTTCCGTGAATCCCCATTTTTTTTTACTTTAGCGGCACGAAACGCAGTTTCAAGCCGGCATTTGCGCCATCTACTCCATTCAGGCCGGCTGTATTGATTTTTCCTGTTTTGCCCTTTACATTACATCATTCCCCCCCTATCTCTTAGGATGCGGCTTCGAACGGCCTGTGATTTTTATGTCTGAAAAATTGCAAGAGTCCGGCAAATCCGCTTGCTCAACGCGGCCGCTCCCGTTGTGTGAGCAGGCCGCACAAAGTCTCTTTTACCGTCTTCGGCACTTCAGCCGGCGCCTGCGGTGAAATAGAGATCAGGAAGCTTTTTTCACCAAAACCAGATGTATATGCATACGTTTATTCCTTTCCCGAAAACTCAAAAGGCCCTTGCCGGCCTTATTTTGTGCTTGTTGTTTGCCGCCTTGCCGGCAATTGTGTCGGCCCAAACCCGCATAGCGGCTGAAGCCGTGGATTACAGAGACGCCGAATTGGACAAAAGTTTCAGTCAGTATCAGGTTTACCGCATAGACGCCCAAAGGATTTACGAACTATCGAAAGGCCAAAGCCGCTTTTTTTTCACGTTGGCATTAGACCCGGCGCGCAGTTGGAATTTGCAGTTGGACTACCACGACCTGCGCGGCCCCAATTACCGCGAAGTGGCGCTCACCGATCAGGGGCCGAAAGTGTTGCCCCGACGCCCCAACATCACCTTCCGGGGCGTGCAAGGACTTGAAAGGGAAACTGTTCGTTTCACCATCACCCCGGAATATGTGCTGGGTATGATCGAAGCCGATGGCGACACCTGGTTTGTGGAGCCGTTGAACCGGATTGTATCGGGTACACGCGCTGATTATTACTTCGTGTATCGGGCTGCGGATGTGCTCGCCGACCCCACCGTGGAGTGTACGTTTACTGCGGTGAAAGAGCAGAAAAAACACGAAGAAGATCACTATCGAAAAAAACCGAATGAGGGCGTTGAAAAAATGGCCTGTTGGGAAGTAGAAATGGCGACCGCCGGCGATTTTACCATGTTCACCAAATACGGCAGCGTGCAGGCAGTCAACGATTTCATCATTACCGTCACCAACAACATGGAACCGCTGTACGATGATTTCAACCTTGATTACCTCATCGTGGATCAGTTTGTCCCCACTTCGGCTATGGCCAATCCCTGGACAACTTCGGATGAAGCGTTCGATATCTTAAACGATTTCTCCGCCTGGGCGCCGGGCAATTTCCTCACCCACGACGTGGGCCAGATATGGACAGACCGCAACATCCAGGGTTGCGGCGGCGGACCTGACAACTTCGGGTTGGTTGGTTGCGCTCAGGTCATTGGGGGGATTTGCGGGGCGCAGCGCTACAATGTCTGCGAGGATTATACCAACAGCAGCAATTGCCTGCGGGTACTGAGCGCACACGAACTCGGCCACCTCTGGGACGGCGTACACAGCGAGGCCGGCGCCAACACCATCATGAACGCCACGATTCAATGCGGCGCCACTACCTGGGCAGCCGGCAACATCACCCGCATCCAGAATCATATTGATTCACGGGGATGTCTGAGCGCATGCGGCACGCTCTGCAATATTGACGTGGGCGCAGTGATTGGACACGAAAGCTGTCCCGACGCCGACGACGGTACCATCAGCGCTTTGGTATCCGGCAATATGGCCGCTGTTTCCTACACCCTTACCGGGCCGGTCAATTTGTCGAACAGCACGGGGCTTTTCATCAACCTGCCGCCCGGCGATTATACCCTTCGGGCGATTGACGGCATCTACAACGAAACCTGTTTCGACGAAGTGAAGGCCACCATCAACGCCGGCGTTGACAATACCCTGCCCATGCCGGTGTGCTTCAATCCGACGGTGCAAGTGAATGCGATGGGCGTTTACAACATCCAGCCCGGAGACGTGTACAATGCCGCCGCTTCTTCCGACAATTGCGGAGAGATCAATTTACAGAACTATTCGCCGACCATGGTGAATTGCAGTGATGTGGGCGCCCCCGTTGTCGTTACGGTGACGGTAAACGACGGCAACGGCAACACCAATACCTGCCAGGCCACGGTGACGGTAGAAGACAATATTCCACCGGTAGCGGTTTGCAAAAATCACACCATCGTTTTTAACGGCGAGGATGAAATTGCACTCAACGCCGCAGACATCTGGAACCAGGCCGCCAGCAGCGACAATTGCGGGCCGGTATTTTTTGTGCGCGCTATGCCGCCTGCTATTCCCTGCGATGAGTTGGGCAACGTCGTTCCGGTAACGGTCACCATTGAAGACGCTTCGGGCAATACTGCCACCTGTGTGAGTATGGTCACGGTAGAAGGGCTGCCCTGTGGCTGGAGCCAACAACCGAATGGGGTAAACTGCATCAACGGGAATCAAATCAGCTATGATGTGCCCAGCGAGGTTTTTACCGCCGTCAGTACCAATTGTTACTACAGCCCTCCCTTCAATAGTGATGAACTGGCTTTTGCTCAATACGACCTGTGCGGCAACGGCAGCCTCACGGCTCATGTTACGGGCATCAGCGGCAGCAGTCTCGGCTGGGCCGGAATCACCATGCGCGAGAGCAATGCCGGCGGCGCCAAAAAGGTACAGTTGATGACCAACCGGAACAGCAACCTCAGTCGGCGCGAGGTGCGATCCACGACCAACGGCGCGAGTTATCCGCAGCAATTTCCTGCTCAAAACCGCTTTTGGCTGCGCTTGGTGCGGCAGGGGAATCAGTTTGTCGGCTACACCTCCCACAATGGAGCAAACTGGTTTCAGGTGATGGCCGCTACCGTGAGCATGAACAATTGCATAGAGATCGGCCTGATAGCCACCAATTATCAGGACAACAGCGTCGTGACGGCCACCTTTGCCAACGTGACGGTCGTAGAAGGCAATCCGCTGCTGATGCCGGCCGGCGGCGTGGCAGAAACACTGATGCCCGGTTTTGAGATTTTCCCGAACCCCAGTTCCGGGAAGTTGAATGTAAATTTGGGGCAATACGCCGGAAAAGCGGTGCGCATGGAGTTGTACAGTTTACAGGGGCAATTGCTCCGCTTGGTAGAAATAGACGAAGTACAAACGACCGTGGAAAGCCTTGATCTTTCGGCCTTTGCCGGCGGCATGTATCTGCTGCGGGTGAAATCCGAAGGGCTGCCCGATGCGACGCGACGCGTGGCGCTGACGCGGTAGTTGGGCGGTTTTGGGGTAGGCAGTAGGCAGTAGGCAGTAGGCAGTAGGCAGTACTGCCTACCGCATACCGCATACCGCCTACTGGCAACGCTTCAGCGCAGTTCTGCCAGTGCCCGCTCCAGGATAGAATCCTTTCCCTGAGCGCGATCGGCCTCGCTCATGTCTATGCGGATGTGGGGCGGGGTGCCGTGCTCTATATTGAATCCGTCGGGCAGGAAGGTTTGAGTGGAGGAGTAGCGCACCGTCCAGCCATTGGGCAGTTCGGCGCCTACGGGCGTGCCGGCGCCGCCGCCCGTCCAGTCGCCTACGACGCGCACATGAGGCAGGGCGAGCATTTTGGCCACAAAAAAAGTAGTGGCGCTGTAGCTGCGCCGGTTGGTGAGAATAATGATGGGTTTGGTAAACTGCCGCTCGCCTCCCGGAATAATGGACACTTCTACCGGCGCGGAGAAGTCGTTGCGACCCGGCCCGTTTTTCACAACTGAAAAATAAGTGGTACGACGCTGGTCCGCAAAGCGGGAGGCCAGCAGATCGGTCATGGAACTGAAACCGCCGCCATTGCTGCGCACGTCAATGATGATGCCTTTGAGCGGACTGAAACGCGCCACCACCAGATCGAGTTGCGCCTCGCTGAATCGCTGCCCGAAACTGCCGTAGCGCAAGTATCCGATGCTGTCAATAATGGTGTGAATGAGCGGGCCGGTGTACCATTGGCGGTCTTCAAAGTAGTTGCGCTCTATGAGATTGGCGTCGTAATTGTCGGGGTGGTCCAAGTACCATTCCCAGTTGCGGGAGCGATTGAAACCGGCTTCAAGATTGACGTGGCCGTCGCGCAGGGTGTAGAGCATATCCGACATGACATTGAACAGGGCCAGGGTGCCGGTACCCGAATTGACCCGCCCGCGATAGACGTGGTAGGTGCTGTCCCAGTTGACATTTTTAAATTCAAAAAAAGAATAGCCCTGATCAATTTCCCGCCACAGGGCATCGAAATTGCTCACCGGGTCATCGGCGGGATCGGGTTCAAAAAAGCTTTTTTCGCAGGCGGAGAAAAGGAGCGCCTGCACCGCCAGGAGCAAAAATATACCGGTGCGTTTCATCGCGATAGTTTTATGGAGAGATTCAATTGCAGTCCGTTCATGGCATGTGTGACGGGGTGGTGTCCGAGCCGGGAACTGAACACATCCCAGTGATACACGAGCATCAGAGCGTTTTCGTTGGGCAGGGGATATCGCAGGTGCAGGCGCGATTGCACGCCCGTGAGTACCTTAAAAGCCCCGAAGCGCGCCTCCTCCAAATACGGTGCGGCAGTGAGTTCTTCTTCGGGCGTGGCGGCCACCAGACCGGAATAGGTGGGCCGAAGCCCCCAACTGAACACCGGTACCGACATTTGCCAGCCGGCAGTCCAGCGCCGCCGGAGCATTTTTATGGAGCGTTCCACCGACCCGGACGGCCCGACGGAGCCAAATAAATCGTAGAAGTAGTTGGAATTGACCAGGCCGGTATGGTATCTCAAACTACCCCACACGAGCACGGCGGGGCCGGCGCGCCATTGCCAGGGTGCGTCCGCTGCGCTGAGGCGTTTGAGATGGCTGCCGTTGACGGCAAAGGCGAGGTTTTCGGTTGTGCCGCCCCGGCGCTGCGCGGAGGTTTCGCCCGCCCAGAACCGGCCTTCCACCCGGTGCAGCATCTTAGCGCCCTGTATATCAAAACCGAGCATGGCCGCTCCCTGAATGCCCTCGTACAACAGGGGCGACATGGCCCGGTCGCGATAAGTTTCCCAGGCCGCCCCGCCGCCGAGGTACAGGCTAAGGCTGCGTTTGGGGGCAGCAGTGCGCTTCTCCTGCCCCAAGCCGGGCAGCGCAAACAGCAGCAGTAAATACACGACCGTGAGACGCATGGCTTTTACCTTTTTCTGATGGTGTGTGTAAAGGTAAAAACTAAAATTAAAGCAATCAAAAAGCTGCGAGCTTCGAGTTACGGTCTTGCTCGCAGCTCATGGCTCGTAGCTATCTAAACCAAAAAACGGGACGAGCGAACCCCATACGCTAAGCGCATCAAGTCTGCCCGTCCCGGCGGGTTTTTTGGAGTATTACAGGGTTTTAAGGAAGTGTACGTTACATCACCGGCGGCTGCGGCGCAGGCACCGGATTGTTGATAGGCGTAATGGATTTCAAATAGGTAAAAATGGCTACGATGTCTTCATCCTTTAAGTGAGCATACTGCGGCCAGGGCATGGGAGGCAGCAATATGCGGCCGTCGTCTAAGCCTTTCGATTTGCCTTGTGTGAGCGCTTTGCGAAACTGCTCCAGCGACCAGGTGCCGATGCCGGTATCGTCGGGTGTCAGGTTGGCCGAGAATGAAGTGCCCCAGGGGCCTACCGCTGCCGTACTCATGGGGTGAAACAAAACCCACTCCCCCGGCGCCACCATTTTTTTATCCGTAATGGCCGGTAGCGGCACTTGCGAGGGATGCCCCGACAAACGCCGTGCGGGATCCGGCTCCGGTCCGTGAGCGGTCATGATTTTAGGCGAATGGCAGTCGTCGCAGCCCATGACGTTGACGAGATACTCGCCTCTTTGCAGCGGGCTTTCCAGAGGCGCTTTTTCTTCCTCGGCGGTTTTAGGGGATTCCTGCGTACACTGCACCGCCAGCAGCGCCGGCAGAAGGAGCAAGGCTACCAAAAAGATTCTTTTCATGGTTGTTAATTGAGGTGATTAAAAAATGTAGGAGCCGGTTTTTAAAACCCGGTGGCACAAAATTGGCGCAGCAAACCACCCGAATCCAAAAAAACAGCGATGGATGCCGATAGGAGAGAGATGAATGACCGGAAAGCGAGACCGAAAAATGCAGGCGGCAACCATTCCGCGCCGGGGCATGTTGTTCTGTGTCAGCGTAAATTCAAATACTTCATGCACAAATCCGGCTTTGTAAACATCATCGGGCGACCCAATGTGGGCAAGTCCACGCTCATGAATCAATTGGTGGGCGAACGCATGTCTATCATCACCAACAAACCGCAAACCACCCGCCACCGCATCTTCGGCATTTTGAGCGGCGACGATTTCCAAATCGTTTTTTCCGATACGCCGGGCTTTATTCGCCAACCGTCTTACCGGATGCAGGAAATGATGAACCGCTCTGTAAATACGACCTTCGAGGATGCCGACCTGATGTTGTTTGTGACCGAAACGCAGGAGGAGTACGATACCGAAGACCCGTTGCTGGAGCGCCTCAAAACCGCCGGCGCACCCGTGTTTTTGATTCTCAATAAAATCGATCTGGTAAGCGCCGAACGGGCGGAGCAAATGGCCGAGCAATGGCGGGCGCTCATTCCTTTCAGTAAAGTGTTTTTGATTTCCGCACTGAAGGGAACCGGCGTATCTGAACTACTGCCCGCCATCCTCGACGTATTGCCCGAAGGCCCTGAGTACTATCCCAAAGATCAACTCACCGACCGTGCCGAGCGCTTTTTTGTGAGCGAAATCATTCGCGAAAAAATTCTCGAATTGTATCATCAGGAAGTACCCTACTCTTGTGAGGTCAGCATTGAAGAATTTAAAGAAACCGAAACCAAAGAGGGCCTGCCGCTGGCGCGCATTCGGGCCGAGATATATGTAGCGCGCAAAACCCACAAGCCCATCCTCATCGGCAAAGACGGGGAGGCGATAAAAAAACTGGGGTCGGAAGCGCGCAAGTCTATTGAAATCTTTTTGGACAGCAAGGTTTTTCTCGAACTGCATGTAAAAGTGCGCGACAACTGGCGCGACGACGAAAATGCGCTCAAGCGTTTCGGATACTCTCAATAGTACCATGATTGGAACGGATATAGAACAGGCGGCGGCGCTCTTGCGGGCCGGCGAATTGGTGGCCATCCCCACCGAAACGGTGTATGGGTTGGCGGGCAACGCCTTAAACGAGGCGACAGTGACGCGCATATTTGAGGTCAAAAACCGGCCTTATTTCGATCCGCTCATCGTGCATGTACCCAATCTGGAGCGGCTCGAGGCACTCAGCCGCTCTTTTCCGCCGCTTGCCCGTCGTTTGGCGGAAGCCTTCATGCCCGGTCCGCTCACCCTGCTGCTGCCCCGCACCGATGCCATCCCCGATTTGGTCACGGCCGGACTGCCGCTCGCGGCGTTCCGCGTGCCGGAGCATCCGGTGGCACAGGCGCTGTTGGCACAGCTCGACTTTCCGTTGGCTGCGCCGAGCGCCAATCCATTCGGCTACATCAGCCCCACTACGGCGCAGCATGTGGCGCAGCAGTTGGGCGAAAAAATCCCCTACATCCTCGACGGGGGCGCCTGCACGGTAGGATTGGAAAGCACCATCATCGGTTTTGAGGACGATGCGGTGGTGGTGTATCGAAAAGGAGGACTGGCCGTGGAGGCCATAGAGGCCGTAGCCGGGCCGATGCGCCTGCGCCCGCACTCTTCCTCCAACCCCGCTGCGCCGGGTATGCTCAAGAGCCACTATGCGCCGGGCGCTCCGTTGGTATTGGGTGAATTGAATGAATTGACACAACAATACAGCGCTGCTCATACCGGCATTCTCGCCTTTCGGCAAGGTGTGCCGGGCATCCCCGCCGAACGGCAAGTCGTCCTCTCCCCTGCCGGCGATATGGCCGAAGCGGCGCGGCGCCTGTTTGCCGCATTGCGCCACCTGGACGGCTTAGGGTTGGAAATCATCCTCGCCGAACTCGTGCCGGAAGAAGGGCTGGGCCGGGCCGTAAATGATCGGCTGCGCCGCGCTGCGGCGCGTTTGTCCGCAGATTAAGGGCTTGCTGCAGGTTTTCGTAGGAAGTTCAGCGCTAAAAACCGCCGCCTGCCAACCTACCGCTCATCCCTAACCCGTCCCAACAAGACCACCGCCTTCTCTCTCCATTCGGCGTTTTTACCGGCGGTCAATTCCTCCAGCAACAGCTTGCATTCGCTTCGATTTCCGTTGCGGAGCTGTGCCAGCGCGAGGTACCAGGTCGCTTCGGCGTAGCGTTCGGGGTCGTTGAAGCGAGCGCTTTCTAACCACGATATGGCCTGGGCGTTTTGCCCGCTTTCCAGCGCGGCGATGCCTCCGTAGAGCGCGGCTTGAAAATCTTCGGGATTATCGGCCAAATAGACTCGGTAGTAGGGCAGTGCCTCCTCATACTTCCCGTCGCCGTACAACTCCATGGCGAGCGTCCATTCCGGCGCAGCGTTTTTGTCGGTAGCACTCCGTAAGGTCAGGTTGCTGTTTTCGGCGGCTTCGAAGAAACCGGCGTACAGGCGTTCATCGGCGGTGTGATTCCAATAGAACCAGCCGGCGGCGCACAGCCCGACGAATACCGCAGCCGCTGCGGCGCGGTTCCGCCAGGAGAGCGCTCGCATCGGCGTATCTTCGGCGCGCTCCTCTATTTCGGCCTGAAGGGCCTCCAGTTCGGCGCTCACCTGTGCCGGGCCGGGGTTGCCGGGGCCGGCGTAGCCCTCCAGCGCGGCGGCGCAGAGCGGACAATCCAACAAATGATTTTCCACCCGGAAGCGCAGCGCAGGGTCTGCCCGACCGATGTGAAAACGTTGAAGTTCTCCCGTGCTGAGGCAGGAGCTTTGGTTTAGCGGATGATGCATGGTGTTTGAATAATTATGGTGACAACAGTCCCCGCAGGCGCCGTTTTCCATTTTGGAGATAACTCTTCACCTCCGACACGTCAAAGCCTGTGGTATCGCTGATGTCTTTGTAGCTTTTTTGTTCAAAGAAAAACAGCCGGATACAGGCGCTTTGCCGTTCGTCCAATTGTGAGAGCGCCTCCTCCAGGCGGTCCTCTATATCCTCCTCTTCTATATATAGACGCTCGGAGGCATCATTTTCCATAACGATGGCCTCACTTTTTTTTTCCTGCTCCCAATTTTCGTTCAAAACCAACGCATCCCGGTCGCGCCGACGCAGCCAGGAAACGCATTCATTCCGGGAAAGGGAGTAGAGCCACGCATTGAAATTGACGATTTCGGCGCCGGCGAGATCGTTGAGTACTTTTTCGAAAATGTGCATGACCAGGTCGCTGCGATCATCGGGATCATACACATATTTCATACACACGCCGTGTACCAGATGCAGGTAACGGCTGAACAACTCCGAGGGGTAGCGGGCATGGCGCGAAGCGCGAAATGCCGCGATGAGTTGCTCATCACTTTGGTCGGCCAGCAATTTGGAAGGGTTTCCACGAAAAAGCATACGGTGTAGTGCAAAAGTACCGGGGAAAGATAGGCTCAAAATTTCACACCCGAAAGAATATGCTCCAAGTATTGCACATAATTGCGCTTGTCGTCTTCGGGGGCATACACGAACCCGTCCACGAACAGCAGTTCATTCGTATCTGCGTTGTGAATGAGAAAGCTGACGAAGGGGCCGCCCATATAGTCGTTTTCCAACTCCCAAATACCGCGCGCCTCCACGGCATAGCGGTTGTGAATGGTTTTTACGAAAGTAAACATAGGCAGATCCACGTCATTGATACGCATGTAAGAGTTGGGAATGCGGGAAGAAACGTACTTGCGCCCTATGTCGTCGCGGATGGCTTTGATGCCCTCTTTCGTGAGTTGTTTTTCGTTGGTGTAGGGCAGTTTATGGATGAGTATATTGCTCGATGCTTTGTCGGCTTCAAAGCGCAACCAGATGATTTCGTCTTTGTCCATGGCCAGAAAATAGCCTTTGGGTACGCGCAGGGTAGCGCCGGTTTTGGCCAGAATCTTGTCGCGGAGTTCATAATCTTCCCCCGCCAAAAAGAGGCGGTAGTCGAGGTGAGGGCGCTCGCTGTCGCGCACCCGTTTGGAAATGGCGGAGAAGTTCTGCTTCAGCGCTTCAATCAAACCATCTTCCGAGAAGGAAAAAACATAGACGACTATTTGGCCGCGCGCCCATTTGTCTTTACCGACCATGGTATTGAAGGAGGGATCGGATTGGGCGCGTTGGTAGTTGGCCTCTCCCAGATCGGCGCGCACCATGCGGGAAACGTCGGAGTCCTCATCACGCAGGTTGGCCACGATCAGGTAGGAGCGCAACTCTTTGAGCAACGGCTCCATGTCCATTTTTTTCATGCTGAATTGCCGGAGGTCGTACATCGGTTCCGGTTGCGGCAGAATGGGGTAAGCAGCCGCGTAGTAGTAGTCAATGGTATCGCCGACGGGGCCGTCCCAAACGATGTCTTCTGCAATGACGACCAGATCGTTTAGTTTTCCATACGCTTTGTTGGGGCCGCCGAATGTTTTTTTGGCTTCCTCAGTGCAGGCGGACAGGCCGAAGGCGACAAGCAGACAGACAAGAGACGTATATTTCATTAATCGGTTGATTTTGCTCTATTGTACTCAATGCGCGCACCGTACTCCCGGCGCCGGGATACAACACGACAAAACGCCAGATGCGCTTTGAGGCAGTTTTGGCGGTTCAAATAGCTGAAAACAGAGAAAAAATCAGAGCAAGCTGTCAATTACGCGCTCCTCGGTGTAGCCTTCTGCCTCGGCTTTGTAGTTGCGCACAATGCGGTGGCGTAATACATAATTGGCAATGGCCCGCACATCTTCAATATCGGGAGAATATTTCCCGGCAATAGCGGCGTGGCACTTGGCGCCCAATACTAAGTACTGCGATGCCCGCGGTCCTGCTCCCCAGGAAATAAAATCGTTGACCATCGTGGTGGCGCGCTGCGTTTGGGGGCGCGTTTTGCTCACGAGCGAAACGGCGTATTCCAACACATTGTCGGCCACGGGGATTTTGCGCACCAACTGCTGAAAATCAAGTATTTGCTGCCCCGACAAAACGTGCTTCAAGTTATTGGCCGGCGCGGAGGTAGTGGTTTTTACAATTTGCACCTCCTCCTCGTACGACGGGTAGTCGAGCGGAATATTAAACATGAAACGGTCGAGCTGCGCTTCCGGCAGCGGATAGGTGCCTTCCTGTTCGATGGGGTTTTGTGTAGCCAATACAAAGAAAGGCTTGGGCAATGCGTGGCGCACGCCGCTCACCGTCACCGAGCGCTCCTGCATGGCTTCCAGCAGAGCCGCCTGCGTTTTGGGCGGCGTCCGGTTGATCTCGTCGGCCAATACGATATTGGCAAACAAAGGACCGGGATTGAACTTGAAATGGCGGTCTTCATCCAACAATTCCGAGCCGGTAATATCAGAAGGCATCAGGTCGGGCGTGAACTGAATGCGCTTGAATTCGAGGTCCAACACTTCAGAAATGGTACTGACCAACAGCGTTTTTGCCAGACCGGGCACCCCCACCAAAAGGCTGTGGCCGTTGCTGAACAAAGAAATGATAACCGCTTTGACCACTTCGTCCTGACCGACGATGACTTTGGAAATTTCTTTCGACAAATCCCGGTATGCCTGAGCCAGTGCATCCACTGCTTCTACATCCGATTTAAATACATTCTGGGACATCCTATACTTAATTTAGGGCGCAAAGATGATGAAATTTTTGAAAACACCCTCCCAAAACGCCTGCGAGCAGTGCTTTGTTTTCGGGAGGTTAGCGACTGCTACCCGCTTACCAAGCCTGCTCTAGCTGATATCTCCAACATGCGGTCTATCGAAGCCCGGCCCTGGGCGATCACCCATTCGGGCAGGGTGATCTCCGGCTGCTCATACTCCATGCAGAGGTAGAGCTTTTCGAGGGTGTTGAGTTTCATGTGCGGGCAGTCGTTGCAGGCGCAGGCATTGTCAGGCGGCGCCGGGATGAAGGTTTTGTGCGGCGAGGATTTTTGCATTTGGTGCAAAATGCCCGATTCGGTGGCCACGATGAATTCATCGGCGGCATCGGCTATGGTATATTTGAGCAGGCCGGTGGTGGAACCGATAAAATCGGCCATTTCGAGAATGTGCGGCTCGCATTCGGGGTGCGCAATGAACTTGGCGCGCGGGTGCCGTTGGCGCAACTTCACAATTTTCTCGTGGCTGAAAATCTCATGCACCATGCAGGCGCCGTTCCAAAGCACCATGTCGCGCCCGGTTTTTTGTACCAAATACTTGCCGAGGTTGATGTCGGGCGCAAAAATGATCTTTTGATCGGCCGGAATGCTTTCGATTACCTGCACCGCATTGGTAGAGGTGCAACAGATGTCCGTAAGGGTTTTCAGTTCCGCCGTGCAGTTGATGTAGCTCACCACTACATGATCGGGATATTTTTTCTTAAACTCCCGGAACACCGGCGCGGGACAGGAATCGGCCAGCGAGCAACCGGCTTTGAGATCGGGCAGGAGCACTTTTTTTTGCGGGGAGAGCATTTTGGCCGTTTCCGCCATGAAGTGTACGCCGGCAAAAACGATGATATCGGCATCGGTGACGGCGGCCTGTTGCGATAAGCCGAGGCTGTCGCCGATGTAGTCGGCGATGTCCTGAATATCGGAATCCTGATAATAATGCGCGAGGATGACGGCATTTTTTTCTTTTTTCAACCGATTGATGGCTGCTGCCAAATCGAGTTGAGGATCAATATCCAGATCGAGAAATCCTTTGCGGTCGAGGTTTTCCCGCGCCAGGGTGAGTGTGCTCATGTTGAATTACATTTAGGAAGATTAAAACGCTGCCCGATTGAAAAGGTTAGCAAAAAGAAAACGAAGTGCCTTATTGCGCCGGAGCGCCCAAACGGATCAGCCCCTCTTTGGCCAGGCGGTAGTCGGGCGCAAAGCGCAAGGCTTTTTGATAATCCGCAATGGCCTCCTCTTTGTTGCCCGCCAGTTCGGCGCAATAGCCGCGATAATAATACCCGCGAATGTGCAGCGGCGAGGCTTTTATCAGAAGGTCAAACTGATTTCGGGCCTCGGCGATGGAGTCGAGATCGAGATACAACAAGCCGGAATTGTAGTACGCCTCTTTGTACTCCGGGTTGATGGCCAGTATTTGGCGATACACTTCCAGCGCGCCGTTGAGGTCGTCTTGCCGGCTGAGGAAATCGGCTTTGGCATGATAAGCGGTAATGTCTTCCGGTGCCACCTCAATAGCCGTGTTGAAATATTTTCCGGCCACAATATGGCCTCTGGATTCGTGCAATTGCCCCAGATTGATCCAGGCATCCACGAGGTCGGAATTAAAATTAACGGCTTTCTGAAAGCTGTTGATGGCGCGGGCGGTATCGCCCAACTCTTTGAAATTGAAGCCGAAGAGCATGTGCGCCTCCGCGTTTTGCGGGTCTATGGTCAGTATTTTGTCCAAGGTGCGCATGGCTTCCTCGTACCGCTGAAGGGTGAGTTGGGTTCGGCACAATTTGAGCAGCGTGGGGATGTCGTTGGGAAACAAATCAGCCGCTTTCTGAATGGCGCGCAAAGCGTGCCAGGATTTGAAATAATCCATATACACATCCGTGAGCAGAAAGTAAAACGGCGGCTGCATAGAGTCCATCAGGATGGCTTTTTGCAAATCCTCCAACGCGCCGTCGTAGTTGCTGTTTTCAAAAAAGAACTTAGCCCGCTCGGCATAGAGAGCTGCATCGTTGGGGTTGTTTTTTATTTTGAGATTCACGGCATCGAGCGCGGCGTTGCCCGAAGAGGGGATTTCGCTTTCGCCGGAGGTAGATTTTCCTGCGCAAGCGGCTATGAGCAAACTCAACAATAGCCCCGTCAGGATGTTAGCATATACTAATTTCATGCGCTGATAATTTCAATTTTGGTCATGCAAAGCTAAGCAATTCCTATCGGCCGTAACCCACATCGCACATGAGCATTCACAGACTCTTTCCCATTGCCTTGTTTTTATTGCCTCTCACGCCCGCTGCCCTTGCACAGGTTTGGTCCGAATCGGCTGTGCTCGGAGGCCCCGGCGTGGAATCCGTCAACCGGCTTTGCTTTGCCCCCGACGGCTCCAGACTTCTTGCCGGCACTTACAGTCAGGCGTTTTCACTCAACGGAACACTTTTGTCGTCCATCGGCGAAAATGATCTTTTCCTGTGCAGCTATCATCCCGACGGCACGCCCAATTGGGCGGTTTCGGGCGGCAGCATCCTCAACGATGAAGTGGCCGGCCTCACCTGCGATGCACAGGGAAACATCCTGATAACCGGCGCTTTTTGGTTCTCCGCTCAAATCGCAGGGCTGGAGTTTGCCTCCACGGCCAATCCCAAAGCGCTGTTTTTATTAAAACTCAATGAAGCCGGCCAACCGCTGTGGGGGCTCACCATAAACGGTACCACGCTCAAAGGCGTGAGCGGCGTGCAAACCGATGCTGCCGGCAATGTTTGGATCGCCGGGTTCTTCGGCGGACAACTGTTTCTGGGCGACCTCACGCTCACCGCGAGCGGGCAAACCGATCTGTTTCTCGCCCAATTTTCGCCGCAAGGCAACTTGTTGTGGGCATTGCGCCAGGGCCAGCAGGGCGATACCCGCGCTACGGCCCTTGCCATCACCGCATCGGGCGGCGCGGTTGTCGGCGGTTATTTTAACAGCAACACCCTCATAGCGGGCACGCCCCTGACGGCGAATACCTCCGATCAGGACCTCTT
Organism: Saprospiraceae bacterium; assembly: GCA_019638385.1. Taxonomy (GTDB): domain Bacteria; phylum Bacteroidota; class Bacteroidia; order Chitinophagales; family Saprospiraceae; genus UBA2329. Next base: position 95,426 of record JAHBTW010000007.1, read on the forward strand.
CGTCGCCGCTTTTGATGCCGAAGGAAACGGGCTGTGGGCGCGCAAAGCCGGCGGCGTACACGATGAAGACCTCGCCGCGCTCGCCGTGGACGAAACGGGCGCCATCTATGCAGCGGGGTATTTCGTCGGCGTCATCGCAATGGGCGGCGGCATCAGCATACAAAGCGCTACCGGCAATCCCGACCTCTTTATGTTGCAATACGCCCCCGACGGTACGCCGCTGCGCGCGCGGGCGCTGGGCGGTGTGCAAGCACAGTTTCTCACCGGCTTGGATGTGGGCGGCGGCAGAGCGGCGATCTGCGGGTATTTCCTCGGCGACATGTCGTGGGATGGGTTCAGCCTCACGGCCGGCAGCAGCTTCACGGGGTTCTTCGCCACGTTCGACTATCAATTGCAGGGCGTGTGGGCGCAATCGCTCGCATCGAGCAGCGGCCTGTATCCGCAACAAATTGCCATCGCGCCGAACGGCCGGCTCTGGACGGCAGGAAGTTTCGGCGGTACAGCGGGCTTCCCGGCCGGCCCGGTTGTCTCCGGCGGCCCTTTCGACGGGTTTTTCCTCGGCAGCGGCGCGCCTGTTCCGGCAACGGAAATACCCGCCTCGCCTGCTTACCGGGTTTTCCCCAATCCTTTTGCGCACGAAGTGTTCCTTTCCGGCCGGAATCCGGAGGAGGCCGTGTGGATCTTTGATGCGAGCGGTCGCTACTGTGGCGGCCCGCATTACGCCGACCGTCTCGATCTGAGCCGCCTGCCCGCAGGGGTCTATGTTCTTCACATCGTCGGGAATGGGCAGAGCACAGCGCTGAAGGTGGTGAAGCGGGATTGAACCAAACAGCACTGTAAAGATGCCTCGTTTACTGGTTGAAAAGAGTCTAAAATTGAACGTTGTGAACGTTGCGCCGTTGCGTGAAATAAAATTGCCCGGCAGTATCCCGATCGTTGCGCCGTTGCGTGAAATAAAAGAGTGGCCTTTATGTCGTCGCGATCGTTGCGCCGTTGCGTGAAATAAAATTGCCCGGCAGTATCCCGATCGTTGCGCCGTTGCGTGAAATAAAAGAGTGGCCTTTATGTCGTCGCGATCGTTGCGCCGTTGCGTGAAATAAAAATCGTTTCTTGGTCAAAAGAGTCAAAAATTGAACGTCGCGAGCGTTGCGCCGTTGCGTGAAATAAAGTGCGGACTTTTGCGAATTTCAAGTAAAACATGCCTCCACGGCTGCTTCTTGCCTAACTTCGCATTCCAATAAATCGGCAACACCATGAAGTGGCAATTATTTACCTTCCTCTGTCTCGTATTCCCGGCCTTGCTGCCGGTTGAAATCTGCGCTCAATCCCGCGACGCCCTCGATATCGCGAAAGAATACGCCGCATCCAACCTCGAAAAGTGGAACCTCCTGCCCGGCGATATTGCCGGTATGAGCCTGAACAACCGCTACGAAACCCGGCACAACGGCGTCACGCATCTTTACTTCCTCCAACGCCATGCCGGCATACCCGTGCATACCGCCGTCATGGGCATACACCTTGCGCCCGACGGACGAGTGGGGTTTGCCACTCAACGCTTCATTGCTCGCCTCAGCGAAAAAGTGAACGCCGTGCAACCCACGCTCAGCGCGCCCGGTGCCGTCCGCTTCGCCGCGATTCACCTCGGCCTGCCCGCACCCCTTGCGCTGCGCGAACTGCGCCGGCCCGAACCGAACCATTATGTGTTTGAAGGCGGCACGCTCGCCCAATCGGACATTGCGGTGAAGTTAGTATATCAACCAATACGTCCTTCCGGCGAAGTGCGCCTCGCCTGGCACATCGCGCTCGATCAAACCGGAACCCCCGACTGGTGGAGCATGAGCGTGGATGCCCTTACGGGCGATTTGTTGGAAAAAAATAACTGGACGGTCTATTGCAGTTTCCCCGGCCATGAAGGCCACGAGCATTCCGGCGACGACTGTGCAGGCGCCGCCCCCTTATTGGCCCCGACGGCCCCGCTGAGCAACGACGACGCGCAATACCTCGTCTTTCCGCTGCCCTTAGAAAGTCCGCTGCACGGCGATCAGCAATGGGTGGTCAATCCGGCTGACCTCATCGCCTCTCCTTTCGGCTGGCACGACACCAACGGGCAACCCGGCCCGGAACACACCATCACCCGCGGCAACAATGCCCGCGCTTATTTGGACCCCCAAAATTTCAACGCCTCCTCCAATGATGAACCCGACGGCGGGAGCGAACTCGTTTTTGATTTTCCATACAATCCCTTCCTCGATGCTGCCGAATTGAGCGCGGCCGCAACGGTCAACCTCTTTTATCTCACCAATATGATGCACGACATCTATTATCACTATGGTTTTGACGAGGAGGCCGGCAATTTTCAGGAAAACAACTACGGCAACGGCGGTGTGGGAAATGACCCGGTGAGAGCGGAAGCACAGGACGGCGGCGGCATCAACAATGCCAACTTCGCCACCCCGGCCGACGGCTCGCCGCCCCGTATGCAGATGTACCTGTGGAGAAACAATACCGGCAATTTTCTGACTGTTTCGGCACCGCAAAGCGCTGTGGGTGTTTACAACGCCGGCATGGCGCTGTTCGGCCCCGTGCTCAGCCAAACACCCCTAACCGCCGACATAACGCTCGCCATAGACAACTCTTCGCAACCGGAATTTGCCTGCCAGTCCATTGTCAACGCAGCGCAAGTGGCAGGTAAAATTGCCTTGATCCAACGGGGCGATTGCACCTTCAAACAGAAGGTGAGAAACGCCGAACTCGCCGGCGCCGTGGCCGTCATCATTTGCAATACTGATGAAACGCTGCCCACGATGGGCAATACCGCCGCTGTGCCGGAAGCGGTAAACATTCCCTCCATCGTAGTCCGAAACAGCGTTTGCGAGACTATTCGCATCGCATTGAACGGCGGAGCCGCGGTGACTGCCACGCTCCAGCTTCCTCCCAATTTTGACACCAACCGAATAGACGGTAGCTTCGACAACGGCATCATCGCGCACGAATACGGGCACGGTATTTCCAATCGCCTCACCGGCGGCCCTTTTGAAACCGACTGCCTCTTCAACAATGAGCAAATGGGCGAAGGCTGGAGTGATTTTTTCACCCTTATTACCACCGCAAAACCCGGCGACGAAGGCGCCGTGGGCCGCACCATCGGCAACTACGCCCGCCGCACCGGCCTCAGCGGAACCGGATTCCGCCGCTTCCCCTACTCTACCGATTTCAACGTCAATGCCCAAACCTTCGACGATATCATCGGCACCACTGCCCCGCACCCGCTCGGCGAAGTGTGGACGGCCATGCTCTGGGACCTGTACTGGCGATTTGTGGATTTGTACGGCTGGGATGAAGACCTCGTTCACGGCAACGGCGGCAACAACATGGCCATACAATTGGTCATGGACGGCATGAAACTCCAGGCCTGTTCCCCCGGCTTCACCGACGGCCGCGACGCCATCATCGCTGCTGATGCGCTCAACCATGACGGCATCCACGAGTGTCTGATCTGGGAAGTGTTCGCCCGGCGCGGCCTCGGCTGGAGCGCCGATCAGGGCGACAATTTTAACCGCAACGACGGCCGGCAGGGCTTCGACAGCAAGCCGCAATGCATAAAAGAATTAAAAATTGCCAAAACAGCCACCCCGCTCATCGAGGCCGGCGACGAGATCGTCATTCGCATCACAGTAACCAACCACAAAGACAATCCGGCTACCGGCGTGTTGGTAAACGACCTTTTCCCTGCCAACACCACTTTCGTAAACGGCTCCGTTTCAGGCGCTCCGGTGCTGAATCAGGATGGAAACAGCATCACTTTTTCCCTGGGTGATATGGCTGCTGAAGAAGAAAGAGTCATCACTTACCGAATGGTTACGGCGCCCAATATCAAGTCGGTGCGGCAGTTTTATGACGACATGGAAAACGGCCCCGGCAACTGGAGCACGGAAACCCTCACAGGCGACGCCGGTTGGTTCATCGCTCAGGGAATAGCGGTTAGCGGTACATCCGCATGGTTTGTGCCCTCTACCGATTTCCGCAACGACCAGATATTGGTATTAAACCAGCCGGTAACCGTATCCGGGACGCAGCCCATCCTCCGTTTCTCGCACCGCTACTCCACGGAATCGGGCTTAGACGGGGGCATCGTTCAAATATCTGCCGATGGCGGCCAAAGCTGGGATTCGGTGGACGATCTTTTTTTTAGAAACAACTACCGGGGGCGCATTGCCCAAAGCACTTTCGGAGCGGCAGGCGTACAGGCATTCTGGGGCAGCAGCCAGATTTTCATCGGCAGCTATCTGGACCTCAGTCCGTATATCGGGCAGGAAATTCTCGTGCGGTTCCGCTTCGGCACGAATGCGCAACCGGAATTTGTACCCGAAAACGGCTTAGGCTGGTTTATGGACGACTTTGAAATGATGGACCTGTACGCCTACAATTCGGAAGCCTGCGTCACCTCCAATCAGGGCGATCAGGCTTGCGCCGAAGCCGGCGGCCGGGGCGCTATTGTACAGCCGGGCCTCGTCAGTTCCGCATCGGAATACGCAGCGGGTGAAATTCCCGTGGAGGTTTTTCCCAATCCGGCCGGCAGTGAAGTCAATATTGCCTTTACGTTAGCGCAATCGGGCACAGTAACCCTACAACTACTGAGTACCGACGGTCGCCTGCTGCGCCGGCAAACCCTTGAACTGGGAGCAGGTGCGCATCTGCTGCCCATACGCTTGGACGGCGTTCCGGTAGGGGTGTATTTTCTGCGAATCAACGGGACCGTGCGGCGAATTGTCAGGAGGTAGGAGGTGGATCGGTCGGCAGTAGGCGGTATGCAGTAGGCAGTATCAAGCCACCGCATACCGCCGACCGCATACTGCCTGCCGCACACCGCCGACCCCCTACTGCTGCTCCTTCTTCTCAAAAAGCGTTTCGCTCCAATGTTTCTTTCGGCTCTCGCGGCGCTCATCGCGGCGGCGCTGCTTTTCGAGTTGTTTTTGGAGGTATGCTTCGTAATCTTGTGCCGATTCTCCGGAACGGCGGGAGCGTATATTGATGGGCGCATTGTCGCCGTCCATCATTTCTTCCAGGAGGATACTGAGCATGACGCTGTCTTGCACCATGTTATCATCAAGGGGCATTTCGGGCAGGAAGTGCGGGCAGGCCATGAGTGCGGCAATGGTATCAGGCAGCGGGGTGAAGGCGCCGCCACGCCATTTTTGCAATTTGGAGTCGTTGTTCACTTTTCGCATAAAGCGGCCCCAAATCGGCAGTGCAGAGTTGGCGCCCTGGCCCTGCGCGGTAGAGCGAAAATGCACTTGCGGCATTTCGGCGCCTACCCACACGGCAGCGGCTATACGCGGAGTGTATCCTATAAACCAACCGTCGGTATTGTTTTGTGTAGTGCCGGTTTTGCCGGCAATTTCGCCGGTAAGGCCAAACTCTGTGCGCAGACGACGGCCCGTACCGGAGTCGGTCGCCGCTTGCAACATCCGGGTAATCATGCCCGCATATTGAGCCGGCAATGCCTGTCGGAACGCAGCGGGGTTGGGGCGTTCAAACCGTTCCAAAACCGTACCATCGGCGGTTTCTATGCGGTCTAAATAGTGAATGAGCGGCCGGCGACCGTTGTTGGCTAAGGTGGCATACACCGTGAGCATTTCGCGCAGGGAGGCATCGCCCACGCCCAGCGCAATGGCCGGGCCGGAGGGTATTTCGCTGCTGATGCCCAGGTCTTGCGCCATAAGCCGGACGGAGGGAATGCCTGTGCGCAAGAGCACGTCCACGGCAACGGTATTGATCGAGCCGGCCAGCGCGCCTTCCATGGAATACACGCCGCCGTATTGGCCGTCGGAATTGCGCGGCTCCCAGTTTTCATGTTCGGGGTAGGCGATCAATTCGTTTGGAGTGTATTCGCAGGGCAACATGCCGTTCACCAAAGCGGCGGCATACACAATGGGCTTAAAGGTGCTGCCCACTTGCCGGCGCGACTTAACATGGTCGTATTGGAAAAACTGAAAATCAATACCGCCTACCCATGCGCGGATAAGACCGGTTTGGGGTTCCATCGCGAGAAAACCGGCGCGCAACAGCGCCAGATGCAGGCGAATGGAATCCAGCGGGCTTATTTCCTTTAGCTCCTCTTTATCCTCCCAATCGAAAACCCGCATTTTCAGCGGCGTATTGAAAATTTCTTCAATGGCTTTGTCCGACTTGCCCTGCAACTTGAGGTTTTTGTACCGGGGCGATTGTTTCATGGCAGTATTCAGCAACTTGGGGTCGTTCCAGGGACCTTTGTCTTTCCACGACTTTATGAAGTCCTTTTGCAGCCGGGTGAGATGTTCCCGCATGGCCGTCTCGGCGTGCAGTTGCATCCGGGAGTTGATGGTGGTGTAAATCTTCAGACCGTCGGTGTAGAGGTTGTAAGGGCTGCCGTCGGGTTTGCGGTAATCTTTGAGAATTTGTTCCAATTCTAACCGCAGGTGTTCGCGGAAATAAGTGGCTAAGCCCTGATTGGTTCCTTCCTTGTAGTATTTAAGCTCCATAGGCAGGGCCTTGAGCGAATCGCAAACCGGGCTGTCTAAGTAGCCGTATTTAGTCATTTGACCGAGTACGGTGTTGCGGCGCTGGAGGGCGCGCTCCGGGTGGCGCACCGGGTTGTAAATGGTGGTGCCCTTGAGCATGCCGATGAGTACGGCGGCTTCTTCTATTTTGATGTCCTGCGGCGTAGTGGCAAAAAATCGCTGTGCGGCCACCTTCACACCGAAGGTGTTTTCGCTGAACGGGACGGTATTCAGATAGAGGTTGAGCAGTTCTTCTTTGGTGTAGGTGCGCTCCAGCCGCCGGGCCGTAAACATTTCGCGCACCTTGTTGATGACCGTGCCGAACAGCCAGTAATCGCGCCGGGGAAACAGGTTTTTGGCCAATTGCTGACTGAGGGTACTGCCGCCGCCGCCTGATTCGTCGAAGAGCAGTACCGTTTTCACCAATACCCGCACCCATGCGCGGAGGTCAATGCCGCTGTGGCGGAAAAAACGGGAGTCTTCGGTAGCGATGAGCGCGTTGATGATATGGGGAGAAATTTCCTCCATAGCCGCATTCACGCGGTTCTCTTTGAAATACTTGCCGAGCAGAGCGCCGTCGTCGGCAAACACCTCGGAGGCGGTATCGTTGCGGATGGCCTTCAGGTCGCCGTAGGTGGGCAGCGCCCCCAACAGGCCGACGTACACCATCACCACAATGAGCAGAATCGTGATAAAACCGGCCGCAGCCAGCCCTGCCGCCGCTTTGACAGCCAAGGCCCATCGTGGCCGGCGCATCTGGAAATCGTTCCACTGCAATTGACGACGCTGCACCCAGCTACGAAACCCGGTGCGCCAGGTATGAAATAGCTCCTGAAAGTAACTCATAGGTAAAAGCTGTTGAGAACCAACCTTACAACAACATTTTGCTTTTTAGCGCTTATCCTGCTTGGCAAAAACTTTGCGCAGGAGGTCGGTACTGCGGGCGTTCACATTGAGGCGTATGTTCTTCTCTTCTTTTTCCACCATGCTGTAAAGCCCTTTGAGCGCTTCGGTCGTCACATAATCATCTAAGTCGGGATTGGCTCTGTCCACAAACGGTATTTTGTTATAGGCGGCTACGGCATCGGCCCAGTATTTGCGGGCATTGAGGCGGTCCAACGATTCCACAATAATGGGGTTGAACTCCTGATAGAGTGGGTCGCCGGTAGCGGTTTCCAAATAACGGGTAGCAGAATCGTCGGCGCCCATGAGGATGTTCATGGCGTCGGCGAAGGTCATTTGTTTGATGGCGTTGACGAAGATGGGCTTTGCTTTTTTGGCAGCATCTTCGGCGCCGCGGTTGATACGTTCGAGGATAATTTCTTCCACATTGGAAAATCCGGGTACGACTTTGAGCTTTTCGGTCACCTTGCGGGCTTCGGCGGGGAGCAGGATTTTGTAAGCGCTTTTATAGTAGCCATCGGTTTGAGAGAGCAGGTCGGCGCCTTTGCTCGCGCCGAGCGTGAGGGCTTCTTTGAGGCCGCCGGCAACTTCGGCATCTGTGACCTCTCCGAACACACTGCCGAGGGCGCGCGAAATTTCAGAGGAAGTACAGGCAGAGAGGGAAATGGCAATGGCAAAAACAGTGAGGTAGCGAAGCATAATATGTTTTTTGTATTGGATAAAAAGAAACGGCCTTTGGCCGCACACCGAATAACGGTAACGGGCCAAAGGCCGGTATTAAAGATAGGATGTTTATTTTATTTCTTCGCCTTTTCGGCAGAAGCAGCAGCACTACGGAGTGCGCGCGGAATTTCGATGGTAGCTACCGGCGTACTGGGCGAGCTGAGTATTTCCACGTTTTTCGGCGGAGTGATGTCGCGTACCCGGATGGACTGACCCATATCGAGTTTGCTGATGTCCATTGTAAGCTCAGATACCATGTTTTCCGGCATGGTTTTCACCTTCACCCGGCGCATTTTTTGCTGGAGCTTACCGCCGCCTTTCACGCCGATGGCCGTGCCGGTGAAGCGCAGAGGAACTTCTACTTTCACAGCGTGCCCTTCCACGAGGCTCAGAAAATCAATGTGCAGTATTTTTTCCGTCACAGGATGATATTGTACATCCTTCACGATACAGCGATACTTTTTACCTGCCACATCAATTTCTGCCACTTTGAAGTCGGGCGTATAAATAAGGTGACGGACACCGGCGATTTCAGCAGCAAAATGCTCTGACAATCCGGGGCTGTACAGCACACAAGGGATTTTGCCCTCGCTGCGTACCGCCTTGGTTCCTTTCTTACCCAGATCGGTTCTGGGATATCCGTTTATTGCAATTACTTCCATGATTATTACGGCTTTATGCTTTATGCCCTCAAAAAGGCACGCAAAGATAGAAACATTTCCAAGTTTCAAACAAGTCGGGTAAAATTTTTCTGCAATCCTATCCTTCCACAAACAAAGCGGAAATGGAGCGATGCTCGTGTATGTTGCGAATGGCCCTCGAAAACAGCATGGCCGTGGAGAGCACTTTTATTTTCGCGCTCTCCTGCCGAAGCGGCAGCGTATCGCAAACGATGACTTCCGAGAGCACAGAGTTTTCAATATTTTCATACGCCTTGCCCGACAACACCGGGTGCGTGCAAAGCGCTTTCACGCTGCGCGCTCCTTTTTCCAACAGAATGGCGGCAGCGCGGCACAGCGTACCTGCCGTATCCACCATGTCATCTACCAGAATGACATCGGCGTCGGTCACATCGCCGATTACGGTCATGGAAGATACCTGATTGGCTTTTTCGCGGTATTTGTCGCAGATCACCAATTCGCGCTTGAAATATTTGGAATAGGTACGCGCACGCTTCACGCCGCCCACATCCGGCGAAGCGAAGATGACGTTGCTCAGGTCTTGTTGTTGCAAATACGGGATATATATAGCCTCGCTGTGCAGGTGATCCACCGGAATGTCGAAAAATCCCTGTATTTGATCGGCGTGGAGGTCCATGGTCATCACGCGGTCGGCGCCGGCTGCTTCCAGGATGGTGGCTACCAACTTGGCAGAGATGGGCACGCGGGGCTTGTCTTTTCTATCCTGCCGGGCATAGCCGAAGTACGGAATCACCGCCGTGATGTATTCCGACGAAGCGCGCCGGGCGGCGTCTATCATCAGTAATAACTCCATCAGGTTGTCGGAGGGCGGAATGGTGGATTGGATAAAAAACACATAATCGCCACGCACCGACTCGTTGATGCAGGGTTGCATCTCGCCGTCGCTGAACCGGTTCACTTGAATTTTTCCAAGCTCTTTTCCGTAGAAATGGGCTATTTGTTTCGCCAGATACACCGATTGGGTGCCGGAGAAAAGTTTTACGTCGCTCATCAGTATGTGGGAATTGTTGCTGCCTGTGCCTAAATCGCTGCAAAGGTACAGAGTTTTCGCAGCGGCTGCCCGGCGGGGAGGAATTTATTTTTGCCGAAGGGATCGTATCCCTCATCTTGAAGGTGCTTGCTGAAGGGATACGATCCCTCGCGTCGCTACCCGGCGAGCGAATCCACCAGCCGGCGGATTTCTTTGGCGATCTGACTCAGCACTTCATCGCGGTCGGGGAAGCTGCTCACCGGCTGGAAGTTTTTCGGTAGCCCTTGCAGGCGCATAAAGTCTAATCCTTCCACATCACAGGGGCGCAGCAGGATGGGCACTACTACGGCCTCCTTCCGCTTTTGGCGTTCGAGCGCGAGCGGTACTTCCTCTTTCCAGATGTAATCGGAGGCGATGAAATGAGCGCTGATGAGAAAGAGGATGATGTCGGCGCTGTGCAGTTCTGCTTTGATCTCCTCGTTCCATTCGGCGCCGGGCAGGATTTGACGGTCGTTCCAGGTGGCAATTTTGCCGCTTCGGCGCAGCCCTGAAAAGTGGATGTCCAATTGTTCTTTCAGGTCTTCGTCTTTGTGCGAATAAGAGAGGAAGAGCTTGAATTGCTGCTTGCCCTGCACCGGAACGCCCGTACCGGGCCGGCGGCCTATTTCATCGGCTAAATTCAAAAGGGCATGGCCGATTTGATTGCGACGCTGCGTTGTTTCAGCGTAGGACAAAATACCGCTGATCTCATCGCTGCGGAGTTGTTTCCATTGGCTTTCCAACAAAAAAACAGCGTTGTCGCCCAGTTCTTCGCGCAGGATTACGAGCGCATCGGGAATGCGGTTGTCGGCAATGAGTTCTTTGACGGTGTTTTTTTTATCCATGTCTGATTCGGGTTATTACAAATTACACTTTTACCGCACCACCAAACGCCCTACAGCCTGCCCCCGTTCGCCCGACAGGCGATAAAAATAAACGCCGCCGGGCAAATCGCCGCGCTCTATGCGCTGCTCGCCGGTTGTGATGCCGGTGTAGGTTCTCACCATTCTGCCGTGCGTATCGGTGATCTCCAATTGGTACGGTTTTCCTTCGGCGTTGGCAAAACGCAGCAGCGCAGAGCGGTCAAACGGATTGGGTTGTACCGTCACGCTCATGGCGGCCAACGGTTCGGCAGTACTGCTCACGGTGTATTCTATGCAGCCGTCTTCGATTTGCGTCATCACGCGGTGTCCGTTGCGATCTACCACATCCACGATCTGGTCTATACATACCAACCCGGTATCAATGCTCGTGTAATGGATGCGGCACAAGGGCTGCACATCCGACAATTTGATGATGGCCGAATCCTGATAAGAAATGCCGATGACCATACCTTCGAGGATGTTGTTGCGCGGCATGATGGGATACACCGCCGGGTCCACTAAGTTTTCTACCTGCATGATGCGCAGGCCGCTCATCTGAAACTGATAGGCCGTGACATAGCTGACCGGGTTGCGAATGCCGATGTCAATGTATTGTTCTTCAAAATTGGCGGCAATGATGCTCAGCGCTACCGTGTCGAGTATGTTGTCGGCGCCGCCGGGGAAAGTGCAGTGGTCGTGTACCCCCTGCCCGACGTGCGGGTGTGCATTGCCGTAGTTGAGGCAACTCGACAGGAGCGCCGCGTCATACACGCTGATGTCGCCGTCGGCATTGAGGTCGTTGCAAGGCGTGGCGGTGATGTCGTTGCCGAGAATGAGCGACACATAGGTTTCGGCGTCGTGCATTTCCTGCAAGCCGTTTTCATCCAAATCGCCGCGCAGGGCCGTGCCGCCGCAATCGCCGTTGCAGTCGGGTTGAGCGCTGCCGTAGGGTGCGCCGGCGCAGTCGGTATAAATGGGGCAATCGTCGTCAAGGGTCATTTGCAATTGGCCGGAAGCGCGGCTCAACACGATACACACCTGCGCCCAGTTGTTGAGCGTATCGCTTTCTACCTGCCCCAGCGCATCGGGGGCATTGCCCCAATTGACCCGCGTAACGAAGATATAGCGACCATCGGGCACATCGGTTACATCAATCCATTGGCAGGGCAGGCCGGAACTGTACGTATCGTGACAGCCCACGGAGATGCCCATGTTGCCGCAGCCGTATTGGGGCGTTCCGGTGGTGCAGCCGAGGTCGAGCACGCAAAATCCGTTTTTGAAACCGGCCGGCGTCACCGTGCCGTCTTCCTGAAACAACAGGTATTCGGCATACCCGGCATAGTGAAAGTGGTTGTGGCAATTGTCCCAGGTGAATTGCGAGTTGGAAACAGAAGGCACACCGATATAATAGTCTTTGGCGCCTATGTTTTCAATACGGGTAGTAAAACGGATAATATCGCGCACGCCGAAGCCGCGCAAGCAGCCCTCCTGAATAAGGCAGGGGTCGGTAGAGTTGATGGTAGTCAGGAAAATGGAGTTGCGCAGGATGTCCTGCCGCATGTTCAAATCCGGCCCAGGCGGGCACTCCGGATCGCCCTGCGGAATGCAGGAGCCGTCGTCTATCGTTGCCAATGGGTTGAAATTGCACGACATCGGGTCGGTACAACCGCTCACAGGCCCTTCGTAGTGCAGGCTCCATATAATGGAGTCGGCGCAATCATTTTCACTGTCGCCGATGCGAATGTAATAGGTTAGGCCGGCGGTAAAATGCCCTACCACCAATGCCTGCGGAGCGCAGTCGGATTCGTCGTCATCGTAGAGAAGCGTGCCCTGGTTATCTTCCGTAAGGAACACTCCTGTGCAGGAACTGTACACCCAGATTTTGGTATTGCAAGTATTGGAATCGCAAGTAGAAATGCGGTAAATACCGGTAGAATCGGGCGTAAACTCATACCAGGCGTCGTCGAAATCTGCTTGGTAAGTATTGCCGGCTTCCGCCATGAGGGCCGTGTTGCATGCCTGACCGGGCTGGCAGTTGAAATTGGTCGTTTCGCCGCGCCCGTAGTTGCGCCCCGACGCAATCGTATCGCCGTTGACGGTCACCACATAAAAGCCGGGCGAAAAAATGCCGTCGCCGTAGCTGTCGCGAATGCGGAAGGTGATGCAATCGTCGGCGGGCAGGCACACTTGCGTTTGATAGAGGGTTTGGTTGGCGTAAGTATTGTAAGGGACATTCTGATACACCGTGCCGGTTGCGCCGGTCACATCCCAGCCGATTTCATAGCCGTAGTTATCGGTTCGAATGGTCACAACCATTGACAACTGATCGCCCGGGCACGGCGGCTGGGCATGGAGAGACTGCAACGCAAAAACAGCGAAGAGGAGAAAGTAGAAGTTCTTCATTTCGTATGATTGAACAAAAGATGAAAAAGTGCGGGCAAAAATAGCAGAATATCAGAATGTCTTCATGTATGCGATGACAATATCGCGAATATCATTGCGCACCCCGCCCTTCAATGCCTGCGGCGTTTCGTACGAATACTGTCCGAGAAAGGAGAGATTAGCCTCTTTTCCATCGGCTACAAACTGCGGCAACACTACGCTGTACATCCGCTGCGATTCAATCGGGCGACCCTGCACCGTCCAGCGGCCCTGCGCATCGGGTTCGGCCCCGGCGCCCAGCACCTGAAAATACCCGCCCTCGCCCCGGTTGGTCACGAGGCTGGTGCGCAATGCCTGTTCCAGCACAGCGCCCGGTAATTGCATCCGCACAATATTACCGCCGTAAGGGAAGGTGCGCAGCACATCAAGCACCGTCACATCGCCCATGAGCCGGTCGTCTAATCGCATAGAGCCGCTGTTGATGAGATATACCTCCGATCCCGGCAGCGCCGTGCGAGATGCCTCCAAAGTGAGTTGGCCGTAGTTGGTTTGGTTGCTGCGGATCACGGTTTCGGTACACTCCAACGGCTCAGTGGCCGTCATCACCACCTCCTTAATGTCGTAGCCCATTTTCGCCGCGCGTTCCGACACCACGCCTTCCCATTTATTTACCACTTCTAAGGTGGTCGGCTCGTCGGCAATTTGGTCGTTGATGGGTTTGAGCGTGGAGCGCAGCCGCATCATACGGGTGGCGGGATTGTAGGTAAACCGGTGGATGTAAACCGTTTTGGCGTTGGCGTCGGCTTTCGCAACGACGGTTTGCTCCACATAGTGACCCATGTGGTGGTGATCGTGGCCGCCCATGAACAGCGGTACCTGCGGCGTAGTAGCGGCGAGGGCCAAATCCTCGTCAACGGCCAAATGCGTGAGGCCGAGAATGACATCGGCTTTGTCTTCCAATTCCCGTACCATCTTGCGGAAGGTCTCTTCCACGGGCAGGTATTTCACATACGGCTGCTGGTTGAACGGCAACACTACGCCCACAATGGCCACCCGCGTTTTTTGTCCGCGCGGCCCCGAAAACTCGTGGATGATGTACGGCGGCACGGGTTGCTCCACGCCGTTGATGTTTTGGGTAAAAGGCTGCTCAACACCGTCTTTCACCAATAAGGTATTGGAACAGGTATATAAAAAACGGCTTTGGTCCATGCGTTTTTTGAGCAGCGCCGCGTCTTTCAGATCAAATTCGTGGTTGCCGAAAGTGGCGTAATCTAAGCCCATCGCATTGAGGGTTTCCACCATTTGCAGGCCGGCAATGGACTCGCCGTTGTCCAATTTGAGTGTACCGATGAAGGAAGGGCTGAGAAAATCGCCGGCGAGGACCGCAATGGTATTGGGGTTTTCGCGCAGCAGTTCCTGCTTCACCGTGGCCACCCGCGCCAGGCCGCCCGACTTGCCGCCCTCCAAAGGAGCGATTTCATACACGTCGTTGAGTTGGAGGATGGTGAATTGTACGTTTTCGAGATGGGGCAGGCGAGCAGTCCCGCAAGCGCTCAACAAAAGCAGGGCTATAAGCCACAGAAAATTCCGGTTCGGCATGATGTTGTTTTTTTTGTCCGCTAATGTAGGGAATAGTGTGGTTTTTTTGAATGCGGGTTGTCTGATAAAGATTATAGCAATCTGCATGGCAGACTACAAACTTGTATTCGCCGAACAATCGGCAACTCGTTATATTTGTAATAAAAACGAACATGAAAAAAACGCTCCTCCTATCCGTTTGCCTGACCGGCGTATTTTCAGTGGCAGCACAACAGGACTTTGCCCCCATCGGCGCCGTTTGGCATTACCATGAGGTACCGTTTTTTTACTCCCCCTATACTTATGTCACCTACCTCAGCATAGAGTCGGTGGCCGATACGATGATCGGCGATCAACCCTGCCGCAAGTTGGTGAAGAACAAACCCGTTGATTGCACCGGCGACCACGAAGTTGAATTTGTATATCGGGACGGAGATAAGGTCTTTTTCTACAATTGGGCATTTGGCGAGTTTGATTTATTGTACGATTTCGGGGCGCAAGCCGGGGATTCCTGGATGATGCGTACCCGCCGCTATTACTTATTTGAGCCGGATGAAGGGCAGGACACCGCTACCGCGTTCAATCGCATCATAGTAGATTCCGTATCTCAGGTGGTCGTCAATGGGTTTACGCTGAGGCAACTGCATGTACATTGGGAGACAGGAGTATTCTTATGCAACCCGGGACCGATCGTTTTTATGGAACGCATCGGCGATCTGTATTATATGTTGTATCAGTGGGAGTTGTGGATCGGCAGTATCTGCGACACACCACGCCCCGTCGGATTGCGCTGCTATTACGACCCTGAAATGGGATTGTATGAAACCGGTCTGGCGCCTTTTTGCGATTGGGTGGGCGTGTCCACAAAAGAAGCAATAGGCACGCCGGAAGGCATCCGTGTTTTTCCCAATCCTGCCACGGATTTTTTGACGTTGGAGAATCTCCGGCCATCAGCCGTTTCATATCGCATGTACGGCAGTCAGGGCGCGCTCGTCCTTCAAGGGCAACTGCTCCCCGGACAAAAAAGCCTCGCTGTCAATCACTTGCCGTCGGGGGCCTATCACGTCGTTTTTGCCGGCTCGGCAGGAGTGCTGGGGCGGTTGAGTTGGGTGCGGGTGTATTAAATTTCGAGATACTTTTTGTTACTTCACATCGTTCCTGTACCGCTCCTGCCTGCTCTTGCAGGTCAAAACAACCGACCGATGGAAACCTCCGAACTGCTTCGCAAAGTAAAAAAGTTGGAGATCAAGACCAAACGCCTGAGCCGCCATTTATTCCTCGGCGAATACCACAGCGCGTTCAAGGGGCGCGGCATGTCGTTCAGCGAGGTGCGCAGTTATCAGTTCGGCGACGATGTGCGCCACATTGACTGGAACGTGAGCGCCCGCACCGGACAGCCTTTCGTGAAGGTATTTGAAGAAGAACGCGAACTCACCGTGATGCTCCTCGTGGATGTGAGCGGCTCTTCCGCTTTCGGCGCTGCCGGACAATTGAAACGGGAGTTTCAGAACGAAATCGCCGCGCTGCTGTCTTTTGCCGCCATTTCCAACAACGACAAGGTGGGCCTCCTGTTTTTCACCGATGCGGTAGAACTGTTTATCCCGCCTAAAAAAGGGCGCCGGCACATCCTGCGCATCATCCGCGAATTGGTGGATTTCCAACCCAAAAGCAAAGGAACCGACCTCGGCGCGGCCCTGGAATATTTCAACAATGTGATCAAACGGCGCTGCACCGGCTTTCTGATTTCCGACTTCGCCGATACACAGTACCAGGCGGCGCTGCGCATTGCCGCCCGCCGGCACGAAATCGTCGGCATACAAGTACTCGACCCCGTAGAAACAACCTTGCCCAACGTTGGACTGTTGCATGTAACGGATGCCGAAACGGGCCGCAGTGCGTGGTTGGATTCGAGTGCGCCGCAGGTTCGCAAAGCCTATTCGCAACGCGCGGAGGCGCAACAACACTACTTCCTCGACACCTTCCGGCAATGCGGCGCCGATGCCCTGCGCATTCGCACCGATGAATCGCATGTAACGGCGCTCATGCAGTTTTTTCAAAGAAGAATGCACCGAACGGCGTAATTTTACCTTCACAAAATCAATTTATGACTTTCCTCAAACGCAACAAAATATTGGCGCGCCGCTTGCAGCGCTTCACCATCAATACCCTGCTCGGCGGCCTGGTCGTGGCTTTACCCATTGCCTTATTTATCTCTATCATCCGGCTGTTGTTCAACCTCGTCATCGGCATCATCAGCCCGTTGAAAAACCTGTTAGGCTTTTCCGACGATGTGAACCAGTGGTTGATCAATCTGCTGGTGGTAGCCGCCATTCTGACCCTGTTTTTTCTCATCGGCCTGGCGGTGCGCACCGAGATGGGCAAGCGTTTTTTCCTGCGCGTGGAAGAGCAATGGCTTTCGCCGCTTCCGTTTTACAGCATCATCCGGGAAACGGTGCAGCAATTGTTCAGCCGCGACAAAATGCCTTTTTCCAAGGTAGTGTTGGCAGACGTGTTCGGCAACGGCACCCTGATGACAGGCTTTGTGACCGACGAGTGGCCCAACGGCTACTTATCCCTGTTTGTGCCCACCGGCCCCAACCCCACCAATGGCTTCATTTTTCATGTCAAAAAGGAGCAGGTCATTTATTCGGAAGTGCGCACCGAGGAGGCCATGCGTTCGGTCATCAGCCTGGGTATTGGCTCCGGTAGTTTGTTTGCCGCAACAATGAGCCGTATGCCTCCGCCAGTGCAGGAGCCGGCAGCGTAGTGCCGGTAAGGTTACAATCGAGGTTTGATTGCTTCCATTTCGCCTAAATCAATCCTTCCCGGATCAAATCATGCAAGTGTACCATGCCGAGGTACTTGTTGCCTTCGGCAACGATGAGCAGCGTAATGCTCCGGCGGCGCATGATATCGAAGGCTTCGGCGGCTAAGGTATCGGGGAGCACGGTAATGGGCGATGATTGCATCACCTCGCGCACGAGCAGGGCATTGATATCGGGGTTGTGCTGGAGCATGCGACGCAGGTCGCCGTCGGTGATGATGCCGGCGAGCAGGCCGTTTTCGTCGAGGACGGCGGTGGCGCCGAGACGTTTGGAGCTGATCTCTATGATGGCCTGTCGGATGGAGTCGGCGGGGCTGACGGCGGGTTTTTCGTTGCCGGGATAGATGTCGCTCACGCGCAGGTAGAGTTGTTTGCCGAGCGCGCCGCCGGGGTGAAACTGGGCGAAGTCTTGCGGGCTGAAGCCGCGCAGTGCGAGCAGTGCGGTAGCCAATGCATCGCCGAGGGCCATTTGAGCGGTTGTGCTGGCAGTGGGCGCCAGATTGTTGGGGTCCGCTTCCTGCGATACCGGCGTGTGGAGGATGAACCGGGCTTGTTTGCCCAGGTAGGAATCCCGATTGGCCACCATGCCGATGAGCAGGTTGCCCATGCGTTTGACCAAAGGCACCAATGCTTTGATTTCGGGCGTTTCGCCGCTTTTCGACAGGCACAGCACTGCGTCGTCGGGCAACATCATGCCCAGATCGCCGTGAATGGCATCGGCAGCGTGCATAAACAAAGCGGGCGTGCCGGTGGAGTTGAGCGTGGCCACAACCTTTTGGGCCACAATGGCGCTTTTGCCGATACCCGTGACGATGAGCCGCCCTTTCGACCCGAATATGGCCCGAACAGCGCCCGTAAAGTCCTCATCAACAGAATCCAACAGACACCGGAGCGTCTCGATTTCTATCGAGATGGTCCGCCGGGCAATTTCTTCAATACTTGTACCGACATTCGTCATATTTTATTACCTTTGGCTGCTTTTTTGAAAACCTCTCCTGAGAAGGAGAACTTCAAATGAAAAAAAGTCATTTTAGCGCTTCGGAAAACGCAATATTCGTATATTCAAACTTTATTTTCAAAAACGTAGCATTTCCGCTGAACAGAGGCCCGCAACGGCGCAAATCTCTTCTATTCGCGGAAGGTCCGCAAATAAGCGCCGATATTTTTTCCATCAGGCGCCAATGCGGGAAAAGTCAAAACGGACAGAAAACCATGACACTGACACAAGAATCCACGGTACAGGCTGCTTTACAGCAATATTTCGGCTTCGACACCTTCAAAGGAATGCAGGAGGAAATTATACAAAGCCTCCTCCGTAGCCAGGACACCTTCGTCATCATGCCCACCGGCGGCGGCAAGTCGCTTTGCTATCAGCTTCCCGCGCTCATGCTCGAAGGCACGGCCATCATTATCTCTCCGCTCATTGCGCTGATGAAAAATCAGGTGGACTCCATTCGCGGCTACAGCCAAAGCGACGATGTGGCGCACTTCCTCAATTCTTCGCTCACCAAAGCGCAAATGAAATTGGTGAAACAGGACATCAGCGACGGCAAAACCAAACTGCTCTTCATCGCGCCCGAAACGCTCACCAAAGATGAGAATATTGAGTTTTTCCAACAGGTGGACGTGAGTTTTGTAGCCGTGGACGAAGCGCATTGTATCTCCGAGTGGGGCCACGATTTCCGCCCGGAATACCGCCGCATCCGCTCCATGCTCGACGCCATTGGCAAAGAAATCCCCATCATCGCCCTCACCGCCACCGCCACGCCCAAAGTGCAATCCGACATCGTGAAGAACCTCAACATGCGGACGCACAACACCTTCATTTCCTCCTTCAACCGCGATAACCTCTACTACGAGGTGCGGCCTAAAGGCAAACCCGAACAAACGCTGCGCCAAATCGTGCAGATCATCAAAGGCATGCCGGGGCAGTCGGGCATCATTTATGTGCAAAGCCGCAAAGCGGCCGAAGACATTGCCAAAACCCTCTCCGTCAACGGCATCAAAGCCGCGCCGTACCACGCCGGCTTGGACGCCAAAACCCGCACCCAAACCCAGGATGACTTCCTCATGGAGGAAATTGACGTCATCGTAGCCACCATCGCCTTCGGTATGGGCATTGACAAACCCGATGTGCGCTTCGTCATCCATTACGACATTCCCAAAAGCATCGAAAATTACTATCAGGAAACCGGCCGTGCCGGTCGCGATGGGTTGGAGGGCAAGTGCATCGCCTTTTACGCCTATAAAGATATTCTCAAACTCGAAAAATTCCTCCGCGACAAGCCCGTAGCCGAACGCGAAATGGGCGCTCAACTCATGCAGGAAGTCATGGCTTACGCCGAAACTACGGCCTGCCGCCGTCGCTTTCTGCTCCACTATTTCGGCGAGGAGTACGACGACGCCCGCTGCTCCGACAATTGCGATAACTGCCGCCACCCCAAAGCCCGCATTGAGGTAAAAAAAGAAATGGTGACCGCGTTGCGCTCTATCAAAGAATTGGACGAGAACTTCGGCATCAAGCCCATCATTGATTTCATCGTGGGCAACATGACGAAAGAGGTCATTGATTTCGGTTTTGACAAAAAAGAACTCTTCGCCGCCGGCAAGGATAAAGACGATAACTTTTGGAGTTCTGTACTTCGCCAGGCCATGCTCAATACGTTCATCATCAAAGATATTGAGAGCTACGGACTGCTGAAAATGACCCAAAAAGGGCGCGATTTTATCAAAAAACCCTACTCCTTCCAGATTCCGCTCAATCACGATTTCGATAAAGACCTGCCTGAAAGTGACGAGCCGACCGGCCGCACCAGCGTGCTGGACGAAGCGCTGTTCAATATGCTCAAAGACCTGCGCCGCCGCGAAGCCAAACGGCTCAACGTGCCGCCGTATGTCATTTTCCAGGACCCCTCCATGGAAGATATGGCCATTCAGTACCCCATTTCTATTGAGGACATGGCCAAAGTGAGCGGCGTGAGCCTCGGCAAAGCGACCCGCTACGCCAAACCCTTCCTCGAACTCATCCGCAAGTATGTGGAAGAGAATGAAATAGAGCGCCCTTCCGAAGTGGTGGTAAAACAAATGGCCAACAAGTCGAAGGTAAAAGTGGGCATCATCCAAAACATTGACCGCAAAATTGACCTTGAAGATGTGGCCCATGCCGTGGGTCTCAACATGGACGAACTCGTGGACGAATTAGACGCCATCGTAGAATCGGGTACCAAAGTCAATATTGACTATTATTTGGAGGAAGCCATGGACGAAGCCGTGCGGGATGAAATTTACGACTACTTCCTTCAGTCCGAGACCGACGACATCAAAGAAGCCTACAAGGAACTCCGCGAGGAGGAAATCACTATGGAAGAGATTCGTTTAGTGCGCATTAAATTCCTTTCGGAAATGGCCAACTAAGGTTTATTGCCGCGCTCACTTATGTCGCTTGCCGTGTTTGACCACTATGTCCACGTCTTGCAGCAGGCTGATGTAGCGCAGTACGTCGCCTTTCACAGCGATGATGTCGGCGTATTTCCCTTCTGAAATTGTGCCGTAGTCTCCATCTACACCCATCGCTTTGGCCGGCCAATAGGTAGCCGCTTTGATGGCGTACATGGCATCGAAGCCGAATTCATTGACCCACACATCCAGTTCGTTCCAGGTGCTTTGACAATGGAATTTCATCGGAATACCGCTGTCGGTACCGATGAGCAGCACTACGCCGGCTTCCCGGAGTTGATTGACTTTGCGCTCCAGAGTAGGTTTGCGAATGGGCGTAAGTTGAAAATAGGACATTCGCCCTGGATAACGGATGGATTCCCGTATATCGGTGATAATGGAATCGGGCAAGCCGAAATGCCAACAGTCATTGTCTAATTTTTCCGGGTTGTCGCGCATGTACTCGTAGTTGTACAGCCCTTCCACTGTAGGCGTCCAGTACAGCGGGCCGAGGTTCATTTTTGCTGTGCGTTCTTTTATGAGGGCCATCACATCATCGGGGTATTCGGGCGCGGAAGACAATCCGGTGTGTTCAAAACAATCTACACCAGCCTCCATGCCTCTGCGGATTTCCTCCGGGCGGTGAGCGTGGGCGACCACGGTCAGGCCGTGTTGGTGCGCTTCGTCCACAATCGCTTTTACTTCCTCCATCGTCATTTCGTCCTGGTCAATGAGCTTAATGCAATCCACCCCCGCATCGGCCAATTTTTTCACTTTGGTACGCGCATCGGCAACGCCGCTGATGCCCCAGCGAAAAGCCTCCGTGCCCGGATAGGGTTTGTGTTGCAGGAAAGGTCCCGACATGTACATGGTGGGGCCGGGAATGTCACCCCGGTTGATGCGGTCGCGTACCTGAATGCTCGCCTCCAGCGGTGCGCCGAGATCGCGGGCGCTCGTGACGCCGGCCAGGAGTAACTGATGCGCCGAAGAAGGCATGATGACATCGGCCAGCAGGGGGAGGTAAGTAGCATCCCAATGTGCATAATTGCTGTGCCCGTTGATCATGAGGTGAACGTGCATGTCCCACAAACCAGGCATCACGCTCATGCCTTCCGTAGAGATGACTTCGGCGCCGGCGGGTACCTGCAAATTGCCCTGATGCCCCACGGCTTTGATGCGCTCGCCTTCAATGATGATTACGCTGTTGTGAATGGGCTTGCCGCCGAACCCGTCAATGAGCGTACCGCCCACGAGGGCTTTCAACCGCCCGCTTTGCGCGCTCACCGCAGCGGTAGAAGTGATTACAAAACAAAGGGTGAGTACAACAAGTCGCATGACACAAGGTATTGGTGATCAGCAAAGGTACGAACGGCAGGGGTGTTTCCGGTCCGATTATTTCCTGTCATTTTTTCTTTTTTTCTGGAAATTTTGCATTTTTCCGGTTCAAAACAAATTCTCCACCACTAAACACCTCAACAATATGAACCACGAAACCCCCAATCCGCCCGACAAGCCCAACGACAAGCTTTTCAAAGCGGTATTCAAACGACCCGGGCTTGCGCGCGAATTGCTGTCGGCACAAGCTCCGGAGGCATTACTTGCCATTTTAGACCTTGATACCTTGTCGGTCACAGATTCCAGTTTTGTGGACGAACAACTCAGCGAAGATTTCGCCGATGTCGTGCTCACCTGCCGGACGAAAGGCAACGCCGAGGTTTTGATCCCTTTTATTCTGGAACACAAATCGTACAAACCGCCATACCCGCCATTCCAGATCATGCACTATCAGGACAGGGTCTGGTCGGGGCAAATACGGGAAAAGGGCCAAAGTCCCACGCCCATTGTGCCGGTGCTCTTTTATCATGGTGAAGAAGCATGGCAAGTTCGATCGTGGTCTTCATACCTCAATGGCTGGGAGGAGGTATTTCAACTCTTCACACCTCCGGGCGGTTACATCTTCATTGATCTCTCAGAAGTTCCCGACGATGAAATCAGGCACTTTCGGTCGGGCTTTTTGAGAGGCGCGCTCATGCTGATGAAGCACAGATTAGAGCGGGAGTTTTTGTTGGAAAATTTAAGTGTTATCATTAACTTTGTCGAGTCAGATGAGATAGATGAAGACTCAAAAATTGAAAACCTGACCTTGATGCTGCGCTATTTGCAAGGGATAAGGGTCGTTAAATGGGAAGAAATTATGGAACAGTTAAAGCAATCAACCTTATCTAATAAAGTCCTGACTGTTTGGGATGAAATCAAAATTGAAACCTATCAGGAAGTCTATCAGGAGGTCTATCAGGGAGCCTATAAAGATGGGATAGAAGACGGTATGGAGAAAGGTATGGAGAAAGGTATGGAGAAAGGTATGGAGAAAGGTATGGAGAAAGGTATGGAGAAAGGTATGGAGTTAGAAACCCGGTCTATCATATCTTCACTTATCCAAAACTTACCCGATGCCTCGGATGAAACCATTGCCAATTTGACCGCTAAGCCGGTGGAATTAGTAGCAAAGGTTCGCCGGGAACTATACCAATGAAACCACACGCCATTTTCCTTCTCTTTTGTTGTGTTTTGTTTGCGCTCGCGCTCAACGGGCAGGAACCGGACGCGGAGCGCCGGGTAAATGTCTATTTGGAATCCATCCGGGAGGATGTGCCGGCGCTGCGCCGTTTTTTTCACCGCATGCCCAAAGGCGGCGATCTCCACCATCATTTTCACGGTTCGGTGTATGCCGAGACCTTTCTGCGGGAAGCCCTCCGCCACGATTTTTGGGTACATCGCGCCGATCTGACATTACAAGCACCCGGGTTTCGCCCTTCCGGCAAAACACGCCGCGACTGGGCGCGTTTGTCGGACCTGCGCCGCGAGGGCCGGCTCGATGCCTATTCCGCACGCCTCTTGCAACAATGGTCCAATTTGTATTATGTACCGGGGCGGGCCGAGCTATCGCCGCACGATCATTTTTTCAACGCGTTTCCTTCATTCGACGCCGTGGCGGATAGCTGCCTAGGCATCGGGTTAGTCGAGATCAAAAACCGGGCATTGAGTGAAAATGTGACATACATCGAAACCATGTTCACGATGCCTCAGCATCCTATTGTACCAGAAACTCGCCGGCATGAAGTGCTGCGTGCAGGCATCGCCGATACCGCCGCTTTATTTCAAACGCTCAGCGCTCTTTTTACGGAAATCACCGCCCACCCGGCATTCCGCTCCAGCGTAACGGCCCACAATGCATTCGTGCGCAAGCTGCATGAAACATTGGAAATAGACGACGACCGCTTCACGATGCGCTATCAAAACTATGTGTTGCGCGTAAAACCGCCGGCACAGGTATTTACCGACCTTACAATCGGCTTTGCCTCCGCACAGGAAGAGCCGCTCATCGTCGGTGTCAACATCGTAGCGCCCGAAGACCACCCCATAGCGATGCAGGATTACCGCCTGCACATGTATTTCTACCATTTTTTGCGGCAGCGGTTTCCATCTGTGAAGTGTGCGCTGCACGCCGGAGAACTTGCACCGGGGCTGGTAGCGCCCGAAGAATTGACCTGGCATATAGATGCCGCCGTTCGCATCGCCCGCGCCGACCGCATCGGACACGGCGTGGATATCCCCTACGAGCCGGACGCTTTGCTCCCTCACATGGCACAACGCGGCATCCCCGTGGAAATCAATCTGAGCAGCAACGCCTTTATTCTCGGCATTCCGCTCCAAGAACACCCGCTTAGCCTCTACCGCCGCGCCGGCGTACCCTTGGTCATCAGCACCGACGATGCCGGCGTGCTGCGCGGCAGCCTGACAGAAGAGTACGTCCTGCTGTACCGCAATCATGCGTTTCGCTATTCGGAATTGAAACAACTGGCATTCAATGCAATCCGGTACAGCTTCATTGCCGAACCGGGCATTCGCGAGCGCATTTTGGAAAATTTGAAAACAGATTTCATCCTGTTCGAGCAGGCGGTATTGGGCGATTGAGCAACAGGTAGATCAAACCAATTTCTCCACGGCTCCGGCCACTTCCAGCCCTGCATTGCGCCCTGTTCCTTCGAAGAGCAATACCCCGTTTTCGCGCAATTGCACCTCCACGGTAGCCTGCATACTTTCATTCACCTTGCCGGTCATATTGCCCTGAATGGGCGCCACCAAATCGCCGCCGCCGGCCTGATGCGCCAGAATATCTAAGCGGGTATGACGATCGTAAAACGAAACAGCTACCTCGTGTTCGCCGATGGATGCCTGCATTTTAGCGCCGGTATAGGTGGCGAATCGAAAGAGTCGGTCTTCAAGCAGCAGGCCGGAGATGTAGCCGGTAAAGCGCTTGCCGATCCAGGGAATATCGGCCACGGAAGCCATGAGCGAGATACGACCGGACACATCGAAGTGGTTGGTTTGGGTCCAAATCCAGGCGCCGGGAAAGGAGCGCCCCCAATCCTTTTCCATATATCCGATGCCGCCGCCAAATTCCGTATCTGTGCCATACACCTGCAAGCGCCCCTCCAGCCGGTGGTGCATACTCACCACGCCATGATAGCACTCCATAAAAGGCATGAAAGCATACCAGCCCATGATGCCCGGCGCGCCGAGACTACGCGGCCAGGCATAGTTGTTGTGAAAATGCAGCTCGCCGCGCAATTCGGGCAGCGCCAGTTTTATCTTATTGGCAGAGAAAAAATTATCCCCCAGTTGCAGTTCAAACTCTTTTTCGGAAGGTACAAACGCTTCTGCCGGAAACCGGTGATACGTCGCCGTACAACGCTTGCCATCCAGCACCTGAATGAATGCGTGCGGCTCGCCTTCCTGCGGATAAGAGATGCCGGGAATAACGGCGAATGCAAACTGCTCGGCGGGGTCCACCATTTTGACGTACCAGCCCTCGAAGTAGCGGCGGGTGCGGCCCCAGCCGTGATACATATCGGGATTCCAAAGGGCGCGTTGGCGCAGAAAGTGATTTTTCAACATAGCTGCGGTCAGTTTTTTAGGCTTCTGAAAAAAAGGCTATTCAATCGTGATCCGTCCGTTGACGGCCTTTATGCCCCACACCTGATCGCCGACGGTGACGACCTCTATGGCCGTAGGGCTGCCGGTGACGGAAATGGCGGTGGATTGTCCCGGCGTCCCGATTGCTTTAAAACATATCTGATAAATGGCGCCGTTATCCGGCAAGGTTACGCCTTTGAGCGAGTTGTCAATCCATACGGCGGTGAGCGTGCCGTTGGGCGCCAGGCTGCTCCCAAAATTGTCATTGCCCATAAAAGGCAGTTTGAATTCTTTCAGCCCGGCAAAGCTCAGCACATTTTTATCCCATTGGAGGGTGTATTGCGTGGCGAGTATGTTTTTGAAATCGGCCACTTTTACGTCGTAGCACTGCGTAGCGCCGGCGGCGAGGGTGGCATTGGGCGTGAAGAAACGGATGTTGCCGGCGGCGGCTTCCGCAGCCGCCGCCGAAGCAGGTGTAGGCTGCGGGGCAACTTGCAGGGCTTCTTTGGCCTGACGGCGAACATCGGACGAATTCGCTCCGTCGCCGGCACAGGCGGCGAGCACAATGGCGACAGAAAAAACTGCTATCATTTTGGTCATGTTCTTTTTTGTGTGCAAAATTATCAATCCCCGTACAATGCCGCAGAGTAAATTGGGTTAATTGTGCGTTCGGGTTGCCGGCATTTGCAAAAAGACCTACATTTGTTTGTTACTAAACACATTCGCTATGAGAGTTTTAATACTAATGATTGCCATCACGATGTTCTCCGGCTGCATTTCGCGCCAGGTACACGAAGAATTAACCGAATCCCGCAACTATTACAAGCAGGAGGCTAAGGCTGCCGACTCCCTGCGCCTGGCCAACAACAGCCTGTACGAGCGCAACCGCAATCTGGAAGCAGACCTCAACAAGGCCGAGCGCCAATTAGATCAGGCAACCGTAACCAACAATGCCCTGCTCCGCAACTACGAAGAAATATTGACCGACTACAACCGTGTGGTGGGCAATAGCGGAAGCGTGTTGGCTACGAGCGCTTACGAAAAACAAAGTCTCACCGAACGCCTCGCAGCCCAACAAGCCGAACTCGACCGCAAACAACGCGAGGCCGCCGCCATGGAATACGCCCTCCAATCGCGCGATGACCGCTTAGATGCCGTACAAAGCTATGATCAATTTGGTGTGAAAGGCGCCGGCACTACGGTTCAAACCCAGGAATTGAACACCCTTCTGGAAAACCAACGCCGGCAAATGGCCCAATTGCAACAAAACCTCGGCCGCGTTCTCGGCCCTTACGGCACAGCAATGGCGGGTGTCACCTTATTAGACAATCGCGTGCAGGTGTCCCTTCAGCACAGCCTTTTGTTTACCGACGGCGGCATACAACCCACCGCACAAGGCATGCAGGCACTCAACCAAATCGCCTCCGTACTCGCCGCTTATACCGATGTGGAAGTACTCGTCATCGGGCGCGGCGACAGCTACGGCGCATCTGATGTAAACTGGGAGTACGGCATTCAGCGCGCCTCGGCAGTAGGGCGCAGTCTGGCCGCATCGGGCGTAAACCCGGCCCGCATCCTCGCCTCGGGGCAAGGTCCCGGCTTCAGTGCTTCCTTCGGCATCAGAGCTGTCATCAATCAAACGGATATCATTCTCTCGCCCAACATGGAACGGGTGTATCAATTGCTGGCTCGTTGAGTTTAATTTTTATGAAACAATGGCGGGTATTGCTTTTTCTGCTGTTGCTGCTGCCTGCACAGGGGCTGTTTGCACAGCGTTGTATTTCGCAGGAACTGCTCGAACAGCACCTGCAACGGTATCCCGCAGCTCAAACAGAACGCCTCCGGCTGGAAGATTTTACCCGGCAATGGACGGAAGCAGCGCCGACGTCCATCGGCTTCCGAAACGTTGTTGTCATCCCGGTGGTTTTTCACGTTGTTTGGAACCTGCCCCAAGACAATATCTCCGATGCACAAATTCAGTCGCAACTAATTGCCATCAATAAAGACTTCCGCCTGCTCAACAATCTCAACGGCCTCATTCCCAATATTTTTCAGCCCCTTGCGGCCGATATGGAACTGACATTTTGCCTCGCCCAACGCGCGCCCGACGGTTCAACGACAACCGGCGTTGTACGCACAACGACTAGCCTGCCCTTCATCGGCGATCGCATTGCCAATGGCCGAAAATCTGTCTGCCATACTGCCGACGGGGGCAGCGATTCCTGGCCGACCGATCGCTATGTCAACATCTGGGTGGGCCGGCGGCAGTTTTTTCCGGCGGAAGCCTCCTTTCCCGGCGCAGCAGTTCCCGGCGAAGACGGCATCATCATTGACCCCCGTTTCATCGGCACAATCGGCACGGCTGCTGCCAATCAACCCTATCACCTGGGCCGTACGCTTACCCATGAGATGGGGCACTTCTTCAACCTCTATCATCTATGGGGGCCGGGCCAACCCGGCGGTTGTATCCAAAGCGATCAGGTAGCCGATACGCCCCTCCAATCGAAAACCTATCTCGGCGAGTGCCCTTCGCACCCGCAGTTCACCTGCGGCACGACCGATATGTTTATGAATTTTATGAACTACACCGACGACGCCTGCATGGCCATGTTTTCGCTGGGGCAAAAGGTTCGGGTACTGGCTGCCATTGCCGGATCACGGCCGGGGCTGCTCCTCTCTGACGGCTGCATGCCTGCGGTGAGCACGACCGATCCGGCGCCGGAGCATTCCATACGCGTAGTAGGGAACCCCGCAGGCGGCGGCGAAATACGGTTGCAAATGCAGGGCCTCAACGGGCGCGCATTGCACTGGCGGCTGTTTGGCCTCACCGGTATATTGCTGCGACAAGGCCGCCTCACCGGCGCCGAAGAAACGGCGGTGGATGTAGCCGGCATGCCCGCCGGCGCGTATGTGCTTCAGGTTTCAGATACCGCATTGCACCTCAATCAAAAAATTCTACTCCTTCACTAAAACCGCATATTCGTATGAAAAAACTTACACTATGGGCCGCTGTATCAATGGCTGTCATTTTCCTGTCAAGCGGCTGCCAGGTTCCACTTTCGATGGTAAAAACGGAGCGGCTCGCCAAGCTGGCCGAAATGAGCAAAGGAAACTGCTACGGGCGTTGCCCCGTGTATTTGCTCACCATTTATGACAACGGCGTAATGACGTACGAAGGCCAACGCTACACCGACAAAATGGGGCTGTACATCAAACGCCTGTCGAAGCCGGAAACGGAGAGCCTCTCCTGGGCTTTTCAACGGGCCAACCTCTGGAAATTCGAAAACGTATATCGCAGCGACTACCCCGACCTGCCGGCCGTTTCCATCACCTACTACGAGGGCGATCGCAACAAAACCATCCTCGGTAAAGAAACCCGCCCGGAAGCGGTGCTGGAATTGGAAGGCCGCCTCAACGAACTGGCCAATTCCGAAGGCTGGACGCTGCGCCGCGCGCCCGACTACAACCTGCCGCCCGGAACGGTGCCCAATCAATTGGTGGTGGAACTGCGCGACGATGTGAATACCGAAGCCTGGGTGGCCAGGTATTCCCGTCAGGAAATGAAACTCTTGAAAAAGGTGTGGCCCAGCGAAACCAAATTGCTCCTGCAATACAACATCAAGGTGATAGACCCGATCTCTATGCTCGATATGGTGCGACAGGATACCGATGTGCAAACGGCTGAGTTGAATCGCAAGTAGAATCGTCCGCGGCTATACCCGCCCAAACTGCATATCCCTCACCACCAACTCCAGCGCGGTGCGGTCATCCCAGCGGCTCTCTTCCAGCGTGAAGCATATATCGAAGGGCTTGCGTTGCGCCACGCGCTCAAACGCGGCGCCCTGATCGAATGCGATGCCCGTGAACACCGGCGAGGCGCCTTGCCGCAGCGACAGTTTGATATGCGTTCCTTTGAGCAGGCGCGAGTAGCCCGTATCTGACACGCCGCGCGAGGCAAATACCGGGCTGCGGTTGCCGGGGCCGAAAGGCGCAAACTGCCGCAGAATGTTCCAAAACGATGTCGTGAGGTGTTCAAAATTCATTTCCGCGCTCAGCGGGATGGTTCGGCATATCGCCTCTTGCGGCAACGACAACTGCACGATGGCTTCAAAGCGGTCTTTGAATGCGGGTACATTTTCCGGCAACAGGCTCAGCCCGGCCGCATGGGTATGACCGCCGTAACTAATGAGCAAGTCGCTGCAACGGCCCAGCGCTTCGTGCAGATCGAAACCGGGCACAGAGCGCGCCGAACCGGTGGCTATGTTTTCGGAGCGGGTGAGCAAAATGGCGGGCCGGTGATATGCCTCCACCATGCGGGCGGCAGCAATGCCCACAATGCCCTTGTGCCAGTGCGGCTGATACAGCACTATGCTTCTGCGTTCCTCCTTTTCCGGTTCAAACAAGGCAGTAGCTTCCTCGGCCGTGCGGCGGTCGAACTCCCGGCGCAACTGATTGCGGTTTTCCAATACCCGTGCATACTCCGCTGCCACGATGCGCTCCTCTGCCAACAACAGGCGCACGGCATGGCCGGCATCGGCCAGGCGCCCGGCCGCATTGATCATGGGCGCGAGGCCGAACACAATATCGTTGATCTGCAAGGGGCGCTGCCGGCGGCTTTCCTCAATGAGCGCATTGATGCCGGGCCGCGGGCTGCGATTGAGCCGCCGCAGGCCGTACCAGGCCAATATCCGGTTCTCACCGGTCATGGGCACAATATCGGCGGCAACACTGATGGCCAAAAAATCGAGGAGCGCATGCAGCGGTTCCACATCGAGCGCATAGCGCTGCGTGTATGCCTGGGCGAGTTTGAACGCTACGCCGCAGCCACTCAGCTCTTTGTAAGGGTAGGCGCAATCGGGGCGCTTGGGGTCGAGTACGGCATGGGCCGCCGGCAGCGCATCGCCGGGCAAGTGGTGATCGCAAATGATGAGGTCTATGCCGTAAGAGCCGGCCCGGGCCGTTTGCGCCACTGCTGTAATGCCGCAGTCCATCGCAATGATGAGCGAAATGCCCTGCTCGCGGGCATATTCGATGCCCTCTAAGGAAATGCCGTAACCCTCTTTATAGCGATCGGGAATGTAATAGTCTATATGCCGGTGCAGCGGCGAGAGGAAGCTGTACATCATGGCCACGGAAGTAGCGCCGTCCACATCGTAGTCGCCGTAGAGGAGGATTTTTTCTTCCTGCTCAATGGCTCGGCGAAGCCGGGCAACGGCGGTCTCCATGTCCTGCATGAGAAACGGATCGTGCAAATCGTCCAACGAGGGCCGGAAAAAAGCCTTGGCCTGATCGAAGGTTTCGATGCCGCGCTGCACGAGGAGGCGGCACAATACGGGGTGAATGCCCAATGCGTGATGCAGGGCCTGGGTTTTGGCCTCGTCGGCGGGCAGGAAATTCCAGTGTGTGTGCATGGTTGTGGTGTGTCTATTTCGGCATAAGCCATACATATAGACGCAAAACGTCCCGGAATTCCATAACGTACAGGAAAGTATTTTTTTTAGCTGCGAGCTACGAGCTGTTAGCTGCGAGTCTCAAAGCTCACACCTGACCCTACCCTGTCGGCGGTTCGCTGAGGAAGTCATAGTCGGCGAGGTGATCGTTTTGGTGAAGGCGGTGGTACAACAGCGCGAAGCGATAGGTTATTTCCACCAAGTCTTTGGTTTCCAACAGGAGGCTGAACATCAGAAGGCTGTTGCGCAGGCCGAACTCGGAAGATTTGATACCTGCAATTTGGATAGAGAGCTGTGTTTCCAATTGGAGTAGCAGTTGCCGGCGCTGCTCCTGCACATCGTCAATTTTTTCAAATTTGCGATCCTTCATGTGCAGGGCCAGGGTTTTGAGGTAGTGGTCCAGATTCGACATGATCGCGATCAGTTCTTTGGTTTGTTTTTTATCGGGTGGCGCCAGGCGGTTTTCCACATGGTCGCGGCAGGTTTTTACAATGGTTTTGGTGGACTGGATGAGGTCTTGTTCCAAATCATATACCAAGAGGTAGAGTCTGCTGGCTTCCCCATCCACTTCTTCCATTCGTTTGACGGCAAAGAAGAGTCGGTTGGACAGTTCCATGCTGCGCTGATTCATTTCCTCTAAATCTTTTTTTGCTTTTTTAAACTGCCGGGGATCGTCTTTGAGCAGCGCGGCTATGGCGTGGCGATAAACAGCGGCAATGAGCCGGGTGGTCTGGCCTATTTTGCGCGACGTGTCATCCACCAATGTAGTGGAAGGTATTTTTATGGAGTCCTGTTCGGCGGCATGCAGGGCCTGCTTGGCTTTCTCCCGCTTGCGGTGCAGATAAAAGGTGTTGTAAAAAAAATACCCCACCACAAGTGCCATAACCCCCACTGCCCAAGGGCCGAAAGTGTGGATAAACCAGGCTACAATAGCCGATACCGAAAACGCAATGATGGCTGTGAAGAACCAGCCGGCAATGACTCTGAGCACTCCCGCCACCCGATATACCGCGCTGTCGCGGCCCCAGGCTTTGTCGGCTAAGGAAGTACCCATTGCTACCATGAAAGAGACATAAGTGGTGGAAAGCGGCAGCTTGAGCGAAGTGGCAAAAGCAATGAGCATACTGGCCACCGTTAAATTCACCGAAGCGCGCACGAGGTCAAATGCTGGTTTGTCCTGTGTCGTTAAAGCATCGAGCGGGAGCGGCCGGTAGCTATTATTCACCAGTGCTTTCATACGCTCCGGCGCCATCCAACGGGTTGCGATACCGATGAATCCGAAAACATTGACAATGCCTCTGGCCAGAAAATTGGGCTGAAAATTTTCAATCCCCTCATCCTGGCGGCTCAGGCTCACCTCCGTATCGGTCACAGTACGCGCTTTGCGCGAGAGCCACAGCGTCGTCACCATAATAGCGCCGGCGCCCAGCAGCAGAAAGGTATTGGTTTTGACCGGCATTTTCAGAACGCCCATAGAGAATTCGTCTGCCGGCACTCCGGATGCCCTCCAGGCCAGGAACGACTCTAAGCCTGCAATGGGAGCGCCGATGAAATTGACCAAATCGTTGCCGGCAAAGGCCATTGCCAAAGAAAAGGTGCCGAATAAAATGACGATGCGCAGCACATTCACCTTAAAAACCGACACCAAAACCTGCATGACGACCGACCAGAAAACGAATGCGCCCAACAACAACATGGGCGTGTGCTCGCTCACCCATTTGATAAAGCCGTCCGTTACAAACGATGCGCCTTTGATGCCTTTGAACAACAAAAAATACGTGAGCAACGACAAAGCCAAACCCGACCATACGCCGCCGACCCACTTCATGCGCCGCTCGACATGAAAGGAAAACAGCAGCCGCGAAAAGTACTGCACCAAACTGCCCACTACAAATGCCACTGCCACCGAAGAGAATATGCCCGTGATGATGACCATAGCGCTCGAGGCGTTGATGTAGTCCGGCAGCATAGAAAGATCGGCATCGGAGCGCACGATTTTGATAAGCGCTACGGCAACGGCGGCCCCCAGCAATTCAAAAATCAACGATACGGTAGTAGAGGTGGGCAGCCCGAAGGTATTGAACAGGTCGAGCAGCATGATGTCCGTGATCATCACGGCGAGGAATATCACAATCACATCGGCAAACACAAACATGTCGGGGTTGAAAATGCCTTTCCGGGCCACTTCCATCAGCCCGCTCGAAAACGTGGCGCCCACAAAAACGCCGATGCTCGCCACAATGAGAATGATGT
Organism: Saprospiraceae bacterium; assembly: GCA_019638385.1. Classification (GTDB taxonomy): domain Bacteria; phylum Bacteroidota; class Bacteroidia; order Chitinophagales; family Saprospiraceae; genus UBA2329. Next base: position 129,063 of record JAHBTW010000007.1, read on the forward strand.
GCCGGGGCGCTACTTTGGAACCGATGGCCGAATTGAGAAAATTTACCGCATCATTGGCCACGCCGATGGTTAAATCGGCAGCCGCTAAAATCAAAAGAAGAATGACGATGATGAGGTAGTATTCGACCATTTTTCAAGTGCTTGTGAGAGGCGTGTTTTTATTCACAGCCGAAAGATAATTACAAGCTACTTACGCACAGTGGAAAATCTGGAAAAATTAAACTTGAGTTAACATGGGACCTTTTATCGGGCGCTATTGCGTAAAAACCGGCGATTGTAGTACCGCTGCCCGATCAACATGAATGCACATATCCCCGTACCCACCACCAAACCGCCCAATAACTCGGCGGTGGCAAGCCCGCTCCAAAAACCCGTAATCGCGCTCGTGGTCACCAACAGACCTTGCGGGATCGGCTGTTTGGAAAATACCCGCTCTGCCGCAAACCCCAAAGGGAACAACATCAAAATGAGCGCTATAATGGTAAGGGTGAACATCTGTTTTCATTTGATACGAACCGGCAGCCAAAAATCCGCGCTGCGCTATTGATAAAATCGCAACAAAGGGGACTGCAAAGCTAACCATAAGAACCCGTCAAGACAAGCACTCCGCTACAATCTCCGACAAGGCAACTTTTTCTTTTTCCATTGACTGGAAAAGCGCTAACTGATTGCGTACGCGAATCAGATTGTGCTCCGCATAGCGAACGGGATAATACACGTCGCCGGCGATGTAATCGCTCAGAAAGCGCAGCGCCTGTTCGAGGGTAATCCATTGGGCGGCGGCGACGAGATGCGCTTTTTCAACAGGAGTAAGCAAGGCGGCAAGCGGCGGTAAAAACCCTCTGCACAGCGCCTCAAAAAAAGGGAGTTGCACCTGCACCGATTCGAGCCGGGAATCGTCTTCTTCCACCGGATTGAGCGAACTGCGGGCCAAATCGCCGAAATCGGCCAAGATACTGCCGGGCATGAGGGTGTCCCAATCAATGACGGCCAATACCTCGCCGGAGTTTTTATCGAACAGCACATTGCCGATTTTGGCGTCGTTGTGGGCGATGCGCGGCGGAAGGGCTAAATCGCGGATGTTAAAAAACAACGCACTGCGGCTGTGCAGAAAATCCATCTCCTGCTGAACGCTGCGGGCGCGGTCTGCGGGGTCGGCAGTCACTATATTCAAAAACTGCTCCCAGCGCGCTGTACTATCGTGGAAGCCGGGAATGGTTTCGCGCAGCAGGCCGGGGGGTATATCCTGCAAGGCTGCCGAAAATGCGCCGAATGCCTGGCCGGCCAAAAAAGCCGCTCGTGGCGTATGTACCTTTTCGATAGAAAAAGCATGTTCAAAAAACTCGAATACCCGCCAGTAATCGCCGGTTTCGGAAACGAAAAACGCATTGCCGGAAAGCGCATATACCGGTCGGAGCAGGGCATAAGGAAAATCTTTGCCCGACAAGTGCCGATATACGCAGCCGATATTGGCGGCCACTGCTTCGGGCTGCGGAAACACTTCGGTATTGAACTGTTGAAGCAGATAAGACGCCGTTGTTTCACCCCGACAAATGTTTGCCCGGTAGCTGCGCTGAATCAACCCGTTGCCGTGCGGCGATGCGGTGACTGCCTCGGCCTCCGGAAAAAAACAGGCGAGCGCATCGCGGATTTCTTTCGATTGAACCGGGCTTATTCCCACAATTTGGGCGGGTATTTTCCGGCTGCGGCCAATGCGGCGAATGCCTGCTGCGCCACGGCTTTGTCTTCCTGGTAGGTGACGCCGTACCACTGATCTTCGTTGGGCAGTACCGATACCCGCGCGCGGCCTTCAGCCAGCAGGCGGTTCACTACGGCGGGGATGTAAAACTCCGCCTTCGGATTGTCGCGGGATGCGTGAAAGAACTCCACAAACTGGGCCTCTATTTCCGGAAAAATACCGGCGGGAAAACCCCAAAGATTCATAGACACGACGGTATTGTCGTCTAACGGATGACCCTGTCCCTGCTCGTCGGTATAGCGCACTCCCCGCTCCGTACGCTGAATTTTGTGCCGCTCGGTGACGCCGCGCAGAAAGCCGTGCTCGTCCACCTCGCATACGCCGCGCGACACTGTGCCGTGTTCCGACAGGGTGTTTTTGATCAAATAACCCACCATGGCTAAGTGATCCGTTTGGCAGGAATGGGTCAGAAAATCGGCCATCGCGCGGAAGGCTTCCGCGCCGTAGTAGTCGTCGGCGTTCACTACCGCAAACGGTTCATGGATGACATCGCGCGCCATGAGTACGGCGTGGCCTGTGCCCCAGGGTTTTTCGCGGGCCGGCCATTCGGCAATGCCGGGCACCGGGCTGTCCGTTTCCTGAAACACATATTCGACGGCAATACGGCCGTCAAATTTTCCGGCAAACTTGGCTTTAAATGCCTCCTCTATGGCCCGGCGAATGATGAAAACTACCTTGCCGAATCCGGCTTGCGCAGCATCATAAATGGCATATTCCATGATGGCTTCCCCGCCGGGGCCTACACCGTCAACCTGTTTGAGACCGCCGTAGCGGCTGCCGATGCCTGCGGCCAATACCAAAAGGGTGGGTTGCTGCATGTTGGTTCTTTTTAGCTTCGACCACGCCAAGGCGCATTGGCGTCAACCTTATTTTTTAATACGCATAGTGCGTTGATAATCAATATATAAAAGGCAACTCCAAAGGAGTTGAATACGAATAGCCCCGGATAAATATCCGGGGTAAACAGCGAATCGTGCGGCAACCCCGGAGGGGTTGAATTTAAATAAGTGTATGATATTCAACCCTTTCAGGGTTGCCTGCTATTTTCGTTCATACCCCGGATTGTCATCCGGGGCTAATCACATTGAAGCCCTTTAGGCTTCTTCGTAGCTCATTCAGGCTTTCTTAGTTTGACGCTAATGCGCCCCTGCGTTGTTTGAATTGCGCGAGGCAAACTCACACCACGCAGGGGCGTGGTCGTAGCTCGAAGCTATTTCCTTACTTCTTCCCTGCTGCGGCTTTTATTTTTTCTTCCAGATCGTACTCGTTGCCGGGGGTGTATCCGGTGTGCTCATAGAGTACGGAGCCGTCGGCAGCGATGAGGTACGTTTGCGGCGGCGTTTGAAAGTTGAGGGCGGCCATGAGCGCGCGATTGGCATCGGTGAGAATGGTGTATTCCCAACCTTTCGACTCTACGAGCGGACCGACTTTGGCCAATGAGCGCTGATCGTCAATGGTGACGGCGACCAATTGCACGCCGTATTTTTCCTGCCATTCCGGGTACAAATCTTTGATGGCGTCCAGTTCCAGCATACAGGGTTTGCACCAGGTAGCCCAAAAGCTGAGCACGGTTATTTTTCCGCTTTGGTGGGTGTAGTTTTGAATGTTGACGGCCTTACCGCTCAGGGTTTTGATGTCCACAGAGGGGATGGATTTTTGGGCAGAAAGGGCCGCAGAGGAGAAAATCAGGCACACAGCGATGAGCAAAAGTTGAATTCTGTGCATTTTTTGACGAATTTTTTGTAAAGTGAAAAATTATCTTTGCCACAAAATAGGACGCAAAGGTAGCAAACTAATGTACTGGGATTGTCCTAATTTTCTGTTAAACGACCACTACATGAAGCGCCTTTGTCATCTCACCTTTCTGTTCTTTTTTGCTTTTGCTCCGGCTTCCATTGTTTTCGGACAGGACAGCAATACCGATGGAAAAATTTCCGGCAGCCTGCAACTCAACGGCAATTTCTTTATGCGCGACTCGCTCATCGGCGCCGCCAATACTCCGCAATACGACCGGCAACTATACGGCGGCGAAGGCTGGCTCAACCTGGCGTACAGCAACTGGGGCTTCGATTTCGGGCTGCGATTTGACATGTTCAACAATTCCAACCTGCTCAATCCCACCGGCTCTTACAGCGGCGAGGGCATCGGGCGTTGGTACATCCAAAAGAAGATCAACAAGCTCGGTATCTACGGCGGTTATATCTATGACCAAATCGGCAGCGGCATTATTTTCCGTGCATTCGAGGAGCGCCCCTTGCTCATTGACAATGCCCTATTCGGCATCCGGCTCAGCTACGACCTGCACCCCAACTGGCAGGTGAAAGCCTTCAGCGGGCGGCAAAAACAGCAGTTTGATGTGTATAGCTCCGTCATTCGCGGCCTGAGCGTGGAAGGTTTTATCGCAGCCAAAGATTCCAATTCCACCTTTTCCATCGCGCCGGGATTCGGCGTCACGGGCCGCACGCTCGACGACGAAACGATGAATTCTTTAGTCGCTACGCTCAACACCTATCCCAAAGAAGAGGCGTTCGTACCGAAATACAACGCCTTCGCTTTCACGGCTTTCAACACGCTGAGCGCCGGCCCTTTCGCCTGGTATGTGGAGGGGGCCTATAAAACCCCCGACGCTATGAACGATCCCTTCGGCGTCATCGTGCGCGACGGAGAGGAAGTCGTAGGCGACAAGTTCATCAAAAAAGAAGGCACCGTGCTGTACTCCAGCCTCAGCTACGCGGCTCACGGCTGGGGCGTTACGCTGGAAGGCAAACGCACCGAGGACTTCAGCTTCCGCACCCGCCCGCAGGAACAGCTCAATCGCGGGTTGGTCAACTTCCTGCCCCCCATGGCCCGCGTGAATACTTACCGCCTCAACGCCCGCTACAACGCTGCTACCCAGGAACTCGGCGAACTGGCGCTCCAGGCCGATATCCGCTACACACCCAATAATAAGATGGCGTTCAACGTCAACGTTTCCAACATTACCGACCTTGACGATGTGCTGCTCTATCGCGAGTTGTTCTTCGATGTCACGTTCAAAAAAGACCGGATATGGACGCTGAATACCGGCGTGCAACACCAAAACTACAATCAACAGCGCTTCGAATTCAAACCCGGCGTACCCAACGTACAAACCATTACCCCCTTCTTCGATTTTTTGTATAAATTCGATCGCAAAAAATCCATCCGTTTTGAAGGGCAATACATGCACACCGGAGTAGATGAAACTGTGGGATTCAAACAAGACTACGGCGATTGGTTGTTTGGTCTGGTAGAATTCAACATGGCGCCCAACTGGACTTTTGTGGTGTCGGATATGTACAATGCCGGGCCGGGCAGAAACTCGCCGGTGGACGAAAACGGAGACAAGCTCAATTTGCACTACCCGCGCTTCGACGTGTTTTACACCCTTCGTTCCAACCGCCTGTCGCTCAGCTACATCAAGCAGGTGGAAGGCGTAGTTTGCACCGGAGGTATCTGCCGCCTGGAACCGGCATTCAGCGGCGTAAGGGTTTCAGTTAGTTCAACATTTTAACTGCTGCCTATGCTGTTAGCTCAACTCTTATACTATCTCGGCGCCCTGCTCAGCGTACCGCTGTTGCCCATCATGTATTTTCAGGGCAAAAGAGCGCGCAAGAACACGCCGCGCCTACCCGAAGCCTCGCTCAACCTGAACGGCGCTACGACTACCGGCGCCGCGCCGCCCATCCGCCTGCTGACGCTGGGCGAATCCACCATCGCCGGAGTAGGCGTGCAGGACCATGCCGAGGGATTCACGGGCCGTTTGTCGGAAGCGCTCGCCGGGCACACCGGCCGGCAGGTATTATGGCAGGTGATGGCCAAAAGCGGCTATGCCGCCAAAGACGTATATAGCAAACTCGTGCCGGAGATTCCGCAGGAGCAGTTTGATTGCATCGTCATCGGGTTGGGCGGGAACGATACGTTTTACCTCACTAGCCCGCTGGGGTTTCGGCGCGACATGGGGCTGCTCGTGCGCAGCTTGCGGGAGCGGTTTCCCGAAACGCCCATCGTCATAGCGTCGCTGCCGCCGGTGGGCGCATTTCCGGGCCTGCCGGGCTTGGTGCGGGGCGGGTTGGGCATATTGGTACACCTGCACGGATTGGCCATCCGGCCCATGCCTTTGCGTTTTTCGAAAGTGTATTTCCCGGGCCGACCGCTGCGCGTGGCCGCATTGTTGAAAAACGGATATACCAAAGCCGATTTGTTCAGCGACGGTATTCACCCCTCCGCGCTCACCTACCGGCTGTGGGCGGAGGAAACGCTGCGGTTTATGGCGACAAAAGGGGTTTTGAACTGACTTTTCGTAACTATCTAAAATACAGGTTCTATGAAACAGATATGGACATCGGCGCTTTGCGGCGCATTGCTGTTGTTGCTCGCGGGTTGCAGAGAAATTCCGCCCATTGTAAGCCCCATCATGGATCAGGGCGAGTGCCCGACGGCAGCAGCATCCGTGGTGGCGAGCCAACAACGCAACGTGCTCATTGAGGAATTCACAGGCGTGCGCTGTGTCAACTGCCCTGCCGGCGCGCAGGCCATTGAGGCGCTGCTCAATCAGCACGGTGATCGCTTGGTAGCCATTTCCATCCATGCGGGTTTCTTTTCGCCGCCCTACCCGGAGAGCCTCTACGATTTTCGCACGCCGGCCGGCAATCAAATTCTCAGCCTGCTCGGCGAGCCGATCGGCTATCCCACTGCCGCTGTGAACCGGAAGAAGTTTCCCGGCCAATTCGGCGTCAACTCCGGTCAGTCGTCCTGGCCCGGTCATATTCAAACAGAAAAGGAAATTCCGCCCAAGGTAAAGCTGGCCATCAATCGCAATTTCAATGCCGCTACCCGCGAACTGACGGTGGATGTGACGGTATTTATAGAAGAAACCCTCACCGACCCGGACGTGCGCCTCAGTGTGGTGTTGGTGGAGGACAATGTGAGCGACTACCAACTCACGCCCGCCGGCAAGGAGGCCGATTACGTTCACAAACACATCCTGCGTACCGCCCTCACCAATGCCGACGGCAACACCCTGCAAGAAAATCTCGAAGCCGGCAACCGCTTCTGCAAGCGCTACATCACTACCGTACCCACAGAATGGAAAGCCGCCGATTGCAAAATCGCCGCTTTCGTGAGCCTCGGCGGTACCACCAAAGACGTGCTCCAGGTGGTGCAGGTGAAAATGGTTCCCTGATTTCAACCAAACCACACCGCACTCAGCGCATAGTACAGCGCCATGAGCGCCGAAAACAGCGCGCTCGCCAGAAAGCGCCATTGCAGGCGTACCACGTTCTGAATGAGGTAATTGCCGATAAGGGATACCGGAATGTTCGCCGCAAAAGAATACACGGCGGTGAGCAGTATGCCCCTATCCAGCGCTTCCAAATTGCCGGAAAACAGCGCGATGAAAAACAAATGCCGCGCCACCCACAGCGGGTTGAAGTACAGCATGGCCAGCCCCGTTTTGAGCAACGCCGTGCGCAGCCCTTTCCGCCCCTGCACTTTCGATTCTATCCAGTTGAAATAATTGGGCACTTCAAAAGCATACACCGTGGCGCCGATGAACGCCATGCCCAGGAGTCGCCCTGCGGAAAATTCGCCCAACAAGAGCGCCGCCGCACAGTCGCCCGCCGCATACACAAAGCCTCCGCGGAGGATGTTTTCTATTTTGTATTCCAATTTCATTGGTACAGCGCCATCAGCACCCGCTCCGGGGTAAAAGGCGCGGCCTGCATTTCCGGGCGGTATGCCGGATTGAAAGCGCGCACCGCATTTTGAATGGCAAAAAAAGCGCCGATGCCGTACATGAGCGGCGGTTCGCCCACGGCTTTGGAGCGCAGAATGGCCGTCGGCGGACCTTCTGTTTCTAACGGGATACAATTGACCCGCTTCGGCGATGCGTGCAGGTCGGGCGCTTTGTAGGCCGAAAGGCTGTTCGACAGGAGCCGGCCCTCCGGGTTGTAAAGCAATTCTTCCAGCGTCATCCAGCCGATGCCCTGTATGAGCGCGCCTTCTACCTGCCCCCGATCCACGAGCGGATTGATGCTGTTGCCGAAATCGTGTACAATGTCCACCGCGTCTATTGCATAAATACCGCGAATGCAGTCCACCGTCACCGTGACGATGGCCGTGCCGTAGGTATGGTAAGCAAAGGGGCGGCCCTTCTCCTTTTGTTTGTCAAAATAAATGCCCGGCGTGGCATAGTACCCCTGCGCGCTCAGGTTGACGCGGCGGCGGAAGGCTTCGACGATGAGTTTGTTCCAGTCGTACTCCGTGTTTTTACCATCGTAGAGTACCTGCTCATCGTGCAGCGTAATGGCGTCGGGCGGGACTTGCAGCAGTCCGGCGGCGGTGTGCCGGAGGCGTTCGAGCAGTTGTTCGCAGGCGTTGAGTACGGCCTGCCCGTTGAGGTCGGCGCCGGCGCTCGCAGCGGTGGGCGAGGTATTGGCCACGCGGGTAGTGTCGGTAGGTTCTACCCGAATGCGGGCCGGATTGACCGCAAGCGCATGAGCGGCGGCCTGCACCAATTTCGTATTCACCCCCTGCCCCATTTCCACAGCGGCGCTGCTGAGGCCGATGCTCCCATCCTGATAAATATGAACGAGCGCGCCGGCCTGATTCATCATCGTATTGGTAAAAGAAATGCCGAAACACACCGGCATCACGGCCAGTCCTTTTTTGTGCAATTCGTTGGTTTTGTTAAACGTCTCCACCGCCTGCGCCTTTTCTTCCAGCCGGTACGCGGCATCGGCGGCGGTCCAGCAGTCGCGGGCGCGGGCGTGTTCGGCGCGTTGACCGTAGGGGAATTCATCGTTTTCCCGCAGGAGGTTTTTTTGTTGGATGCGATGCGCCGGCACGCCCAATTCCCAGGCCGCTTTGGCAATAGCCGCTTCCAGTACAAACATGCCCTGCGGCCCGCCGAAACCCCGGAACGCGGTATTGGGCGGCACATTGGTGCGGCAGGAGTAGGCCGTGGCCTGCACATTGGGAATGAAATAGGAATTGGTGGCGTGAAACAAGGTGCGCTCCAAAATCGCCGGCGAGAGATCGGCTGCGGCGCCGCCCTCTTGCAGGTACTCCGCCTCAAAGGCCAGTATTTGCAGGTCGTCCGACAGCCCGATGCGAAACCGGGAGCGGTAGGGGTTGCGCTTGCCGGTCATGCGCATGTCGTCGGCGCGGTGCAGACTGATCTTCACCGGGCGTTGCAATAAATGCGCAGCCAATGCGACCATGCAGGCCCAGGGCGTAGCCTGATCTTCTTTGCCACCGAACCCGCCGCCGAGACGGGTCACTTCTACTCCGATATATTGCATGGGCAAGCCCAGCACGCGCGCCGCCGTGCGCTGCGCCGCCGTAGGCCCCTGGGTCGAGGAATAAATTTTGATGCGACCGCCCTCCTCCGGACAGGCGTACGCGCCCTGCGTTTCGATATACACATGCTCCTGTCCGCCGGTAGCGGCCCGGCCCTCCGTGATGTGCGCACACTGCGCCCATGCCTGCTCCACATCGCCGAGGCGAAATGTGCGCGGCGGCGAAAGAAATTGTTGTTTGCGCCAGGCTTCTTCCACGTCAATCACCGGCGGCAGGGTTTCATATTCGAGGCGGATGAGCTTGCGCGCGCGGCGGGCCGTGAGTTCGTCCTGCGCCACGATGAGGCACACCGGCTGCCCCTGAAAATGCAACTCCCCTTCGGCCAGCAGCGGTTCATCGGGGAAGATGCCCCCGATCTGATTGTCGCCGGGAATATCCGCCGCCGTGAAAATGCGCGCCACGCCGGGCAACGCCGCCGCATCCGCCGTATCTAATGAAATAAGGCGTCCATGCGCCACGGGCGAACCCAGCACTACGGCATACAGCGTGCCTTCCTTCACAGGAATATCGTCGAGATAAACCGACTGCCCCCGGACGTGGGATATGGAATCAATGTTTTGCATGGTTCGATCTGAAAAGCGAAGATAGCAAAAAGTGAAATTCAGAACAGTCCGGGGATTACGGCTGTGTGTATAACTAATTGAAGTTCAGGTTGCCTTTCAGCGTACAGGAACCCCAACGGTATTTTAAGTCGGAGATGAGAATGGCGTTGTATTCTACACCCAACTGTTTGGCGTACCGCTCTACCAGCGGCACGATTTTCTGTTTGGCTTTATCCTTGTACCAAGCCTCCAAAATGGCTTATTAATAGTTTAAAGCGTTCAAAACTTCATCAACTCCCTTCCTCCAGCCCCAAAATATACTCCAATTCCGCCCGAAGTTCTTCCTCGTTCGGCAGGTAGAGTTGGTATTTGGAGATAAAGAGCTGCGTGGTAATGCCATGTAGGGCATAACTGATTAAAATGTCGTCTTTGTCTCTGGCCAGTACGATGCCAATGGGCGGGTTGTCGCCCGTAGTATTTTCTTCTTTTTCAAAATAGCCGAGATACATGTTCATTTGCCCAACATCTTCATAAGATGCTTCTTCTGATTTCAGGTCAATGAGTACAAAGCATTTCAAAATGCGGTGGTAGAAGACCAGGTCCACATAGTGTTGCCGATTGCCGAGGGTAATGCGGTACTGCCTGCCGATGAAGGCAAAACCTTTACCCAATTCGAGCAGGAAATGTTGCAGGTGCTCTATCAGGCGCTTTTCCAGTTCGGCTTCGCTGAGGTGGTACGGTTCCGGTATTTTCAGGAACTCAAGGATATAAGGCTCCCGGATGAGATCGGTGGGTTTTTCCACTTTCCGGCCTTGCCGTGCAAGTTCCAGTATGCTCTTTTTGTCGGTGGAGGAAGCAAGCCGGAGGAAAAGGGAGGATTTTTTTTGGCACTTAAGTTCTCGAATGTACCAATTTTCAATGATGCACTGCTTTTCGTAAAAAGACCGTTCCAATGGGCTATCTATTTTAAGCAATTCCACATGATGCGACCAATTCAATTTGTGAGACACTGTCTCACAAGTTGGATGAATTAAATAAAGCTGGCGAATATGGTTCAGGTTCGAGCGGCTAAAACCCTTTCCGTGCAGCAGTGTAAGGTCTTTTGACAAATTGTCGAGCAGCGCCTTGCCGTATTCGGCTTTGGTATTGCCACCTTGTTCAAACTCAACGATATATTGGCCGATTTTCCAGTTCGTTTCCAATAGTTCCCTGTTGACGAAACGGTATGCATTCGCTTGTCCGATCTGGTAAGTTTCAGAAATTTGTTGAACCAAAGTTTGGTATTCCGATTTAGAATGGGTTACTATTTTTTTCATGGTCAATCGATTCGATATGTGGAGCGAAGATAGCAAAAACTAAAACTCAGAACACCCCCGGAATCACGGCTTTGCGTTCGGGCGGATAATCCGGGAAATGCGCGCGATACCAGCGGTGGTGCGCCACAGCGCGCGGCAGGAGGTTGGCCGCCGTCCACACGGCGAAGCTGAGGGCGGGAAGGTTCCAGGCCATGAGCGCAAATCCGAACCATTCCATTATTTCGCCGAAATGGTTGGGGCAGGAAATCCAACGGAACAGCCAGCCCTGTGGGATGCGGTAGCCGGTTTCTCCGGGGCGGCGCAGCGCAATGAGCAGCGCATCGGAACGGTGATTGATGTACACGCCCGCCAGAAATAGCAAAGCGCCCGCAATGAACCGCGGGTCGCTCAGCCAGTCATCCGGGTACGGCCCGGCGAAGCGGCCCCACCAGTATCCGTTGAAAAAACCGTTGACGGAGTTGAAAAATACCGCTGAGAGCACAATGGCCAGCGGAATGCGTTTGCCGGGAGTGCGCAAGCGCAGCGGGAAAATGATGCTTCGGTTGAGATAGTGCAGCACCCACAATCCAGCCAGGACGTACAGCGAAGGTGATGCGGCAGGGTTTCCACTCAACATCCAATACAGCAGCGCCATCGGCGACACGATTTCCATCAGTATCCAACCCAGACGATTGTTGAGCATCGGACCCCAGGAGGACTTGGTATGCCGGCCGTAAGGCGCTGCTATACGGAGTTGCACCGGCACGAGCGCTAAGGCCAGTGCCGTCCAAATGCCGAGAAGAAGATAGAACGTATTCAGATTCATCCCGGCAAGGTAAAAAAAATGGGCTTATTGGACTTTGGTCAACTGAATTTCGCCCAGCAAACGCACGTCATCGCTCACTAATACGCCGCCCGCTTCGAGTGCTGCGTTCCAGTTGAGACCCCAGTCTTTGCGGTTGATTTTGCCCGAAAGAGTAAAACCCGCCTTGGTATTGCCCCAGGGATCGGCGCCGATGCCGCCGAATTCCACGTTGAGCGTAACGGGACGGGTAGTTTCTTTGATCGTCAGTTCGCCGCTCAGTTGGTACTCGCCGTCGGCGCCTTTGGGTTGGAGCTTGGCCGCTTTAAAGGCAAGTACCGGGAAGTTTTCCGCGTCGAAGAAATCGCCGCTGCGCAGGTGTCCGTCGCGCTGTTCGCTGCCGGTGTCCACGGAGGCGGTTTCGGCAGAGAAGCCGATGTTGGCGGTGCTGAAATCGTCGCCTTCGGTTTCTACTTCCACATTAAAGTTTTTGAACGCCCCCGTAACGGTGGTGATCATCATGTGCTTTACTTTGAATTGAATTTCGGAATGCGCCGGATCGAGCGCCCATTTGGTCGTAGCCATTGTAGTTTGTTCTTTTTTGATTAAAAAATACGTCATCCTTGACGATGCAAAGGTCGGGGCATACGAGGTGGAAAAACAATGAAGTAGATTAAGAAATGCGAACGTGGTGGGCGGGTCATAGCAGGCCGGTTTGACGCCTCCGACGGCCACTCCTGCCAATTGGGTTCGACAGTTATGCCTACTAAAAACGAAATTTTATGCCTGTTTTCGGATACTAAAAATGAAAAATTACTTCTATTTTCGGGTACTAAAAATTAAAAAATTATATTATTTTTGGGTGCTAAATTTTAAAAATGTATCATAAAAGACAGATAGACAGTTATTTAAATGAATGGAGCGCTGCCTCCGTCCGCAAGCCGTTGATGCTGCGTGGGGCGAGGCAGGTCGGGAAGTCCTCTGCAGTACGTCAACTGAGCCGGCAGTTCGAACACTTTGTGGAGGTCAACTTCGAGGAGAACCCCAATCTGAAAACGCTCTTTGAAGCCGACCTTGATCCGGTGCGTATCGCCGACAACCTGTCCGTTTTCTTCCGCAAGCCCATTGTGCCGGGGAAGACATTGCTTTTTTTTGATGAGGTACAAGCTTGCTTGCCCGCCGTGTCGTCTTTGCGTTTTTTCTATGAAAAAATGCCAGAACTGCACTTGGTGGCGGCTGGGTCGCTATTAGAGTTTGCGTTGCAATCTTTGCCATCTTATGGTGTGGGCAGGGTGAGGTCGCTGTTTATGTACCCTTTTTCCTTCGATGAATTTCTGGAGGCAATGGGGGAGCAACGCCTATTGGAAGCCAAGCAAAGCGCCGGTTTTCAAAATCCCTTGCCCGACCTTTTTCACCAAAAACTTCTGGGTTATTTAAAGACGTTCATGCTCACGGGCGGGATGCCGGAGGTGGTGTCAGACTATATGGAGAACCGGCAATTGCTCAATGTACAGCAGGTATTGGATGACTTGTGCATAGCGCTGCGTGCCGATTTTACAAAGTACAAAGATTCAGTGCCGCCGGGCCGATTGACAGAAGTCATGGCATCGGTCGTACAGCAAGCGGGCGGGAAATTCATGTACAGCAAGGCTTCCACCAACGCCAACCACGGCCAAGTCAAAGAGGCATTGGAACTGCTCATCATGGCCGGTTTGGTATTGCCCGTCACACATACCGCCGCCAACGGCATACCGCCGGGTGCAGAGGCGGACCCCAAAAAGCGGAAAATGTTGCTGCTCGATACGGGGATTTTTCAACGGATACTCGGCCTGAACCTTTCCGATTTTTTGTTTGACGCCACCTCAACACTCATCAACAAAGGGGTGATAGCAGAGCAGTTTTGGGGCTTGGAGTACCTGAAATATAGCCCCCCGTGGTCACCGCCCTCGCTCTATTATTGGCATCGGGAGGCGCCAAATGCAAATGCCGAGGTGGACTATGTGGTGCAAATTGGGGCTGATTTACTGCCCGTTGAGGTAAAGGCATCGGGCAAGGGCGCCATGCAAAGCCTGCGGCAATTTTTGAAAGACAAGGACAAGCCGTTCGGCTACCGTTTTTCAGTTGAAAATTTCTCAGAATACGAAGACGTAAAATCGCTTCCGCTGTATGCTGTTTCACATCCACACCTTAATTCCCCCCTAACTTCCGCTTAACTCCTCTTAACATTTGAAGCCTGCACTTTTGTCCGGTCGTACATTCATTCATCAAAACAGGACAAGACCATGAAAAACCAATTGCATGCCCTCGCGCTTTGTGTCGCTTTTTTTGCAAGCGCTGCGCTCTCCGCTCAAGTTTCTATCGGTATTCGCACCGGCGCCAACTGGAACAACATTGACGTTTCCGGCGGATTGGATGCGCTCGCGCCCGATTTCAAAACCGTCAGCAGTATGAATATCGGCATCGTGGCCGAATTTCACATCGGAGCGAACTTTTCCATACAGCCGGAATTGGCTTACATGAAAAAAGGCTTCGGCCTCAAAGAGGATTTCGGAATTGACCTCTTCGAGATTCCGCTGCCCGTCGGTGTGCGCAACGATACCCGCTTCGGTTATCTGGAAATGCCTGTATTGGCCAAGTACAAATTCGGCAACAATGCCGTGCAGGCTTATGTGGCGGCAGGCCCCAGCATCGGCTATGCGCTCAACGGCCGACTGATTACCCGCGCCAATTTTTTGGTAGATTTCAAATTATTGGATGTGCCCATCAATTTGGATGCCATTGATTATCAACGCGTAGAAGTAGGCGCAACGGCCGGCGCCGGCCTCGCTTTCAACCTCGGAGGCGCACAACTTTTTATGGATGCCCGCTATACGCACGGTTTTTCGCAAGTATATGACCTCCCGCTCGTGGAGAACCGGGTGAGCAATCGCGGCTTCGGAGTGAATGCCGGAGTGATGTTTCCGATCGGTCAGTGAGTGGGTAGCACCTCGCCGTATTATGAATAATATGCTAAGAAGGCGCGAAGATAGATATTGATCTTCGCGCCTTCGTCGTGTAAAAACGTAGCCCGTTTCAATCTTTCAGCCGCACCATACAGCGCATATCCTCCTTATTGAGGTACCATTCCAAACAATATCCGTCCGGGTCAACGCGGGGATCGGCGAGCAATTCCCGGAAGCGGCGGCCGATGCCGGGCAGGTCGTCCATGAAATTGGGAATCAGCACGCTCAGATAGACGCCTTTTTTTATAAAAAATACATCGAATTCGGGGTGGTCGGTATCGTCTTCGGGAGCGATCTCAGTGGCAGCGTGATAGATAATCTGCTCCTTTACAAGGCAGTAAGAAATGCCGAAGTATTTCCTTTCCGGCGAATACGCCACCATGCGGTGCAACTTTTGATGTGCCGCTCCGACACCTTCCGGGAAGGTTTCGGCGGTCACGCATACGGTGGTAATGTCTTGTTCGAGGTAAATCAATTCGGCCATAGCTTGCGAAATCGGATTAAAACAAATGAGACACAAAAATACGCCGATTTTAAAACAAAAAATTGTAATACTACGACAAAATGGAGGGGCGATTCCGACAAAATTTGCCTCGGCTACAGGAACAGCACCTCCCGCATCGTACATAGCGATATTTATAATTCGCCAAATTGGTCTATTTTTACCCCAACCTGGCGAAGTATAAATTTTATACTTCGCCAAATTGACCTATTTTTGCCTCAACTTGGCGAAATATAACAGATGATGGACATAGCCGGCAGAAAAGAAGAAATAGCCCTCCTGCGTGGGCTACTTACAAAAGACGACTCCGAACTTGTTGCGGTTTATGGCTGGCGACGTATTGGAAAAACCTTCTTAGTACGGCAGGTCTATGCCCGGCATCTCGTATTTGAGTGCAGTGGCTTGCACGAGAGAAGTTTTGCCCAGCAATTGGAAAATTTCTGGCTGGCGCTTGTTGAAGCCAACCCGGACGCGAAAACCGAGTTGCCGCCTAAAACCTGGCTACAGGCATTTGCCCAACTCAAATCCTGCATCAACGCTTTACCGAAAGGCGGGAAAAAAGTAATTTTTTTAGACGAAATCTCTTGGTTTGAAACTCCCCGGTCCGGTTTTCTGGCAGCTTTAGACAATTTCTGGAACCAGTTTTGCACCAAGCGTTCCGACATTATCCTCGTCATTTGCGGCTCAGCGGCGTCCTGGATAATCAATAAGGTCATCAACGACCGGGGCGGCCTTCACAATCGAATCACAAAGCACGTCCAGTTGATGCCGTTTACGCTTCAGGAAACCCGGGAGTTTTTAGACCTGAAATCCGTTAAATGGACGCTCAAGGATATTGCCCAATTGTACATGAGCGTCGGCGGAGTACCGTTTTATCTCATGGACATAGAACCCGGAAAAAGTGTGCCGCAGGTGCTGGATGATTTGTTCTTCGTGCCGCAGGCGAGGCTCAAAAACGAGTTTCAGAACCTATATGCGGCATTGTTCAAAAACAGTCATTTACACGAAAAAATCGTACAGACATTAACCTCCAAAAACAGGGGAATGACCCGCCGTGAAATCATTGCGGCAAGCGGCCTGCCCAGCGGAGGCGGACTAACAACCCTGCTCGAAGAATTGATTGCCTGCGGCTTTGTAAAGCAGATTTTCCCCATCAATAAAACCAAAGAGGATTCACTGTTTCGGTTGATAGATGAATATACCCTATTTTATTACAAATTTCTTTACAACCTTAAAACCAACAATAGCTGGCTGCAACTTAGCGCTAAGCCGGCTTTTAAGGTTTGGTCGAGTTATGCCTTCGAAACGCTTTGTCTTAAACACGTTTTGCCAATCAAAAAAGCATTGGGTATTCATGGCATCATTTCCAATGATTATTCCTGGTTCTTAAAAGGCGATTCGACAAACGCCGGGGTGCAAATTGATCTGCTCATTGACCGCGACGACAACTGTATCAATTTGCTGGAGCTGAAATTTCACGAAGCAGAATTTGAAATGAGCAAAGCCTACGCCTCCCAACTCGTTGAAAAAGTAAACGCCTTCAAAATGAATACCCATTCGCGAAAAAACGTGTTCGTCACGCTGTTGACCGCTGTCGGCGCCCGAAAAAACGAACACTACCTCAGCGTAGTGACTAACCAATTGACGATAAAGGACTTATTCGACTGATTTTCACCTTTTCAACGACTGAAAAAAAGCCGCAAACGACCTTTCGGGAAACAACTCCGCAAAGTGCGCGTACAACAACTGCCGCAGCAAGAGGCGTTTGTACGCTGCCGTGCCGCGTATGTCACTGATCGGGCTGATCTCCTGCTGCATCACTTCATCGGCTTGCGCCAACAGCGATTCGATCAATGGTTTGCCGGACAGGAAGTTACACGTTTCGGTCAGAAACATCGGCACCGGCCCTACCCCGCCGGCCGACAGGCCGATGCGCACTATCGTGTCGCCGTTCATTTCCATACAGATCGCGGTATTCACGCTCGCGATGTCCAAGTAGGTGCGTTTGCTCACTTTTTCAAAATGGAAGCGGATATTCGATCCCGGCAAGGCAAAACGGATGGCTTCGATGTGTTCGTCGGGGGTTTTGTCCAATTGTTTGTATCCGAGAAAGAAGCGCTTCAGGGGCAATTGACGGAGTCCTTGCGGACTGCGCAGAAGAATGTCGGCATCTAAAGCAAGAAAAAAAATGACCATATCGGCGATGGGCGAAGCATTGGCGATGTTGCCGCCGATGGCGCCCATGTTGCGGATGGGCGTGGAGGCAATGAGGCTGAAGTGCTCGCGGATGCGGGGAAAGTGCTGCTGCAAAACGGGGTTGCGGGCGATGTCGGTAGCCGTCACAGCGCTGCCGATGGTGCAAACGCCTTTGCGAAAGCTGATTTTTTCGAGCGCCTTTTTACCCGCGAAGAAGTTGACGGGCGCGTCCAATACCTCGTCGGGGCGCTGCACGAAAAGGTCGGTACCGCCGGTGAGGTGTATCCGGCCGGGCCGGGGCTTGTGCCGGAGGGGCGCAATGCCGGCGAGGCGTTCGGGTATTTGGGTGAAATACGCGGGCAGAAATCCTTTTTCGGCGAGTACGGCAAGGCTGCGCGCTTCGGGCGCTGCGGGCAACTGAGCGGCGATGCGCAGCGCTGCCTCCCGGAGCGATTGGTAGCCGGTGCAACGGCAGAGGTTGCCGTCTAAGGCCGCGAGGGCTTGTTCGGCTGTGACCGGGTACTCGCTCAGACACAACCCGCTGAGTGCCATTACGAAGCCGGGGGTGCAAAATCCGCATTGGGTAGCGCCGAGATCGGCAATGGCCTGCTGTACCGGGTTGAGGCCGACACCGTTCACGCCCTCTATGGTCACAATATGCCGGCCATGCGCGTTGGCTAAGGGCGTGAGGCAGGACACGATGCTCCGATAGCGCAAGCGCTCGCCGATGAGCCGGCCTTCGAGTACGAGACAGGCCCCGCAGTCGCCCTCCCGGCAGCCGATTTTTGTGCCGCGCAAGCCCTGATCGTAGCGAATGAAATCGAGCAAGGGCAGCCCGGCGGGCCGGTCGGTGCGGATGAGACGGTCGTTGAGAATCAAGGTGATCATAGGGAGAATTATTTTTATATTTCTGGAAACCTTTCCTAAAATATTATGTTTTTTAGGGAACCTTATCCAAGAATAATGATAAAACGGCTATTAGAAGACAAGATCAAAAACAAAACCGGAACTAAAAAAGCTATTTTGCTCTTTGGCGCCCGGCAACTGGGAAAAACAACCCTGTTGCAACATATTTTCGCAAATGTGCCCGAAATGCTCTGGTTGAATGGCGACGAACCCGACGTACAGGCCCTTTTTATGAATGTCACGTCATCCCAATTGCGGGGCTTATTTGCGGGCAAGAAATTGGTGGTCATTGATGAAGCACAACGCATTTCCGATATAGGTCTGAAAATAAAACTTGCCACGGACAATCTTCCGGAAGTTCAGATTATTGCGACCGGATCGTCGGCTTTTGAATTGGCCAATAAAACCAATGAGCCGCTCACCGGCAGGAAATGGGAGTACAGGATATTTCCACTGTCCTACGAAGAAATGGCGCTTCATCACGGAGCAATGGAGGAAAAACGGATGCTGCACACGCGCCTTGTTTACGGCTATTACCCGGAGATTGTAGCCAATCCAGGGCAAGAGAAAGAACTGCTTCGGGTATTGACAGACAGCTTCCTCTACAAAGATATTTTGTTGTGGGAAAACATAATGAAGCCCGACAAACTCATACGGCTTATGCAGGCCCTTGCTTTTCAGGTAGGAAATATGGTGTCCTATAATGAGTTGAGCAGGCTCGTCGGGTTAGATAACAAAACTGTGGAACGTTATATCAACTTGCTTGAACAAGTATTCATCATTTTCCGGCTCGGCTCTTTCAGTCGCAACCTGCGGAATGAACTGAGTAGCAGCAGGAAGATTTATTTCTACGACAACGGCATCCGTAACGCCTTAATCGCTGCATTCCAACCGGTTCATGTTCGACAGGATATCGGCGTATTATGGGAAAACTGGGTGGTCAGTGAGCGTTTAAAATACCTGCATTACCATGATGTGTGGGCGAATACTTTTTTTTGGAGAACCGCCCAACAACAAGAAATTGATTATGTGGAAGAAATGAACGGCGAACTGCACGCATGGGAATTCAAATGGAATCCTACCCGAAAAGTAAGTTTTCCCAAGACTTTTGTTGAAAAATACCAACCGGCAAGTTGCACGGCCGTTACGCCGGATAACTTTGAATCTTTCCTCGGTATCAAAAATACCGCCCTCTGACAAAATACGCCTTTTTAACTTTGGGCATTGATATTCCAATTTCATCCATCTTGCCAAGACCTGCCATGAAGTACATTGCCCTGCTTTCCGTATTGCTGCTGCCGCTTTGCCTGCCGGCACAAAAAAACCTGCTCCCAAAACTGCTCAAGCAGCACCCCGATAAATTTGCCCGGGTGCTTGCTAAACCGGAGCATCAGGTACAAATTATTTACACCCAAATAGACCGCGATGCCGCCAATCGCCCGCGATTCACCACCCACACCTACAGCGTGGACAAAGCGCTGTACTTTTACCCGGCCAGTACCGTGAAGTTGCCGGCGGCCCTGCTCGCTTTGGAGAAAATGAACAAAGTGCAAATTACGGGCCTCGACCGCAACGCCGTGATGATCAATGGCGTCGCTTCGTCGCCTCAAACAGCCGCTACGCAAGACCCCACCTCCGCCAACGGCCTGCCCTCGCTCGCGCACTACATCCGCAAGCTCTTCATCGTGAGCGACAACGACGCGTTTAACCGCATTTACGAGTATCTCGGTCAGGAATACCTCACCCGCCGGCTGTGGGAAAAGGGCTACTACGATGCCCGCATCCTGCACCGACTCTCCGTTTCCGGTTTCGATGCGGAGGCCAACCGGCACACCAACCCGGTGAGTTTTTACACCCAACCGCCCGCAGGGCAGAGCATTGAGCAAAGCACCCTGCTCTTTCATCAGGGCGAAGTGTATAGTAAGGCCTCGCCTAAATTCAGCCTGCGCAACGAGCTGCGCGGCAAGGGCTACATCAATCCTGCGGGCGATTTGGTGAATGAACCGTTTGATTTTCGACAGCGCAACTACATTGCCCTGCAAGACCTCCACGACATTGTGCAGGCCGTGATGTTTCCCGATGCCGTGCCCGATCAGCGCCGCTTCCGCATGAGCGAAGACGACTACCGCTTTGTGTGGCGGTGCATGTCGGAATTGCCGCGCGAGAGCGATTACCCGTCCTATCCCGAAAAAGATTACGAGGACGGCTACGTCAAATTTCTGCTCTACGGCGATACCAAAGAGCGCATCCCCGGCCACATTCGCATATTCAATAAGGTAGGCAATGCCTACGGGTTCCTGACCGATGCGGCATACATAGTGGATATCGAAAACGGCGTGGAGTTTTTGCTCGCAGCTACCGTACACGTCAACGCTAATGAGATTTTCAACGACGGGGTGTATGAATACGATGCGGTCGGCTTTCCGTTTTTAGCCAATCTGGGCCGGGTAGTGTATGCGCATGAGTTGCAGCGGGCGCGCAAGCACCGGCCGGATTTGACCCAACTCCTCGAAGCAATTGCTCGTTAGAATTTATAGGTGACCCCAAAACGAATGGTAAACGGAACCTGTAAATCTTCCCGGGGCGGCGTAACGTTGTAGAGCAACATGATTTCATACCCCCATTCGCTGCCGCTGTTGTAGCCGCCGCCTATGTAGGTGTTGCCGTGCTGCCGCCGGAATATTTGTATTTCGCTGGAGCTAAAGCTCAAAAATGCCTGCTCGGACAATTCGTGCTCCACATGCGCAAAGATATTGCGGGCCACCTTAGCCCGGCCGAAAACCCCTGCGCCCCATGCAACGGGATTAGCTGTTGCCAATTGGTTATTGGCCAATCTGACCCGGTAGTGGGTATAATTGATGGAAACGCGCGGACCGATAGAGAACGGGCCGTACAATTTATACCCCACCATCGGCGCCACGCCGAGACCGAATGCGCTGATGCCCTGGCTGCCCGTGATACCGAGATTGAAACTGCCTCCGTACCACAATCGCTCGCCGAATTTCATATCGCTTTGCGCTGAAAGCGAGCGGATTCCCAACAACAGAATGAACAAAACGAACAGCACCGACCGACTGCCGGACAAGTGTAAAGAGCGAGGTTGTTTTTGCATAGCGGTTAATTTTGGGCCAAAGATAATACGCAAAGACGGGTTTTGGCATGGCTTGAATTTTTTGCTCGCAAAGGCGCAGAGACGCAAAGTGGCGGTTTTGTCCTGGCGGCTTTGCGAGATAATCTGGCGGCTTTGTCTTTGCGGCTTGGCGGCTTGGCGAGAGATTTTTCCGCTCGCAGAGGCGCAAAGTACGACCCGGAATTGGCAAATTGGTGACAAATATCAACCCCGACCAACTAAAAGGGCTGTTTTCGCGCTATATTCGCCCGGTTTTTCGCTTTTTTAATGAAGCGAAAAACCATCTCCCTCCCTGATAGCCAAACGAAGCAATCCAATTATTTTTTTCTTAACCACTAAGAATTGCCGTTTTATGAAGCAGCGTTTACTCTTCTGTCTTTTCCTGTTCCCCTTTTCCATATTCGCTCAAAAACAAACACATCACTGGACGCCTGTGCCATATACGCACACTGCGGCGCTGAGCGCGGAATTGGATAGTTGGAATGTTTACGCCTTTGACGCTGCGTCTTTGGTGCGAACCGCGCGGGAAAACCCGGAAGGGTTGGCCGTGGAATGGCAATTGGGCGGCAAGGTCGTAGCCTTCGACCTCTTTGCCGATGACATTCGCGCCAAGCGCTACCGCCTGCTGGAGGCCGGACCGGAGGGTATGAAGGAGTTGCCGGCAGGCCCCAACCTGACCTACGGAGGGCGCACCGCAGCCGGCGCACCGCTGCGCCTCACGCTCAATGACGACTTCGTTTTCGGTTACTGGCACGAGGGCGACAAAATCTGGTTTGTACAGCCTTTGCGCGATTTCGATCCCGAAGCAGCGCCCGGCCTGTACGTCGTGTTTGAAACCGGCGCGGTGAAACCCATGCCCAATGCCCGTTGCGGCTGGACGCACACCCTGGATATGCTCGAAAAAAAAGAAGCCGAGCACGACCACGCCAAAGTAGTGGGCCAGTGCTATGAAGTAGAAATTGCCTTAGCGAGCGACTTCCTTATGCACCAGGCTTTCGGTTCCGTAACGGCTACGCAAAATTTCACGCTGGGGGTGCTCAATAATGTACAATTCAACTACGACAATGAGTTTGCCGACGAAATTCGCTTTGTAGTGGTGGCCAACATGGTTTCCTCCTGTTCCACCTGCGACCCCTGGACTTCCTCCACCGTGGCCAATACCCTGCTCACTTCTTTTCGCGACTGGGGCAACGGCGGCGGCTTCGGCGTCACCTATGATGTGGCATCGCTGTGGACCAACCGCGATTTCAACGGCGACGTAATTGGCCTGGCCTGGCTCACGGCTATCTGTACCGGCAATCGCTACAACATATTGCAACGCTTCAGCAGCAACGCCCAATCTCTGCGCGTGCTGCAAGCCCACGAGTTGGGGCACAATTTCAGTGCCCAACACGACGCGGCCGGCTCGCCTACCATCATGGCGCCTTCGGTAACCACCTCCTCCGTTTGGTCGGCGGCCTCCGTCAATTCCATCAATAACTATATCGTCAACCGGGCGCAAACCGGTACTTGTTTCACCGACTGCGGAGCGCCCGTTCCTCCTACCGCCATTGCGCAAGTGCCGGTCACGCATGTATGTCCGGGCAGCGTGGTGCCGTTTATAGACGCCTCTACCGGCAGTCCTTTTATCTGGAACTGGGTGCTTCCCGGCGCAACGCCCGGCGGTTCTCAACAACAACACCCCACGGTTCGGTACAACAATGCCGGCTCATACCCGGTACAACTCACCGTGGCCAACGATATCGGGTTCGATACGGAGATACTGTCTTTTGACATCCTGGTGGATAATGACGGCCAGAAATTTTTGCTCTACGAGACCTTTGAAAACGGCATGACCTGGCCGACCGTCAACCCCGACAACAACATCACCTGGGATGTGGTGCCGGTAGGCGGGACACAATATGGCACAAAAGCCGCTTTTGTCAATAATTTCGGCTACAGCGGAAACGGGCAGGTGGACGGCATGATATCGCCGCCTTTCAGCCTGCAGGGCGTGGCCGGGCCGGTACTCAAATTGGACTATGCCTACCGCCGGCGCAATACGACAAGCAATGACCAGTTGCGCATCAAGGTTTCTACCAACGGCGGCGCTACCTTCCCGCACACCGTCTTCACCGGACAGGAAAACGGCAGCGGCAACTTCGCCACCGGAACGCCCATCAACGCCGGTTTTACTCCCGCCAGTGTGAGCGACTGGTGCTACGGCCCCAACCCCGGCTCCGCTACCTGCCTCGAAATCAGCCTGGCACAGTTTATGGGAGAGGAAAATGTGGCCATCCTGATTGAAAACGTGCATGGCACAACCGGCAACAATATGTATGTGGACAACGTACGGGTGCAAGTGGATTGCGTACCGCCCGCGCCGCCGGTGGCCGCTATTTATGCGGAGCCGACGGTAGGTTGCGCGCCGCTCAGCGTTAGCTTTTTCGACGTATCCGACGGGATCGTCATTTCCAGAGAATGGAACTTCGAAGGAGGCAATCCCACCACCTCTACCGCAGAAAGCCCTACCGTGTCGTACACCGTGCCGGGGTCATACAGCGTATCTTTGCATGCTACCAACTCCGCCGGTACCAGTTTAGTCGTACAACCCGGCCTCATCAATGTCAATACCGCTCCGACAGCCGATTTTTCTTTTACCGTCAACGGCTCCACGGTGACCTTCACCAACCTCACGCAGGGCAGCGGCAACTTTTACACTTGGAACTTCGGCAACGGACAGTCTAGTTTTCAACCCAATCCCATCCATACTTATGCGCAACCCGGCCAATATACCGTACGCCTCACCGCTGCCAATGAATGCGGCCAAACGATCAAAGAAATAATTGTCACAATTGTGCCGCCGCTGTCGGCTGCATTCTCTGCAGCGCCGCTGACGGGTTGTGCGCCCATCACCGTTGCGTTCAGCAATACTTCCATCGGCAACCCCGGCGCTTACGCCTGGTCGTTCCCCGGAGGAAACCCCGCCACCTCCACTGCCGCCGATCCAACCGTAACCTATAATGTGCCCGGCACTTATGACGTGCGATTGATTGCCGTTTCCGGCAATTTCGCCGACACCCTTTTGATCGAAGATTATGTCGTCGTGGAGGGGCCGCCCGTCGCTGCGTTCCAAACCGGCTACACGCCCGGCCCGACAAGCGCCTCGTTTTCCAATACCTCCGCCAATGCCGATAGCGTCCGTTGGTTTGCCAACGGCGAAACGAGCGACGAGGACAACCCCGTTTTTGATTTTGAAACCGACGGCGAGTACACTGTCATCCTCGTGGCCTTCAACGCCTGCGGAAACGACACCACCGAACAAACACTGACCATCGTGACCGCCCCGCAAGCCGGGTTCAATCTCGATGCCGGCACCGGCTGCGCACCGGCAGAAGTGGTATTTGAAAACACTTCCAGCGCCAATGCCGCTTCCTATCAGTGGACCTTTAGCGGCGGCGAACCGGAGACTTCTACCCTGCCCAACCCGACCGTTACTTACTCATTGCCCGGCACTTATGAGGTCACGCTCATCACCGGCAATGCCGCCGGATTGGATACGCTGACGCAAACCCTGACCATCGGCACAGGGCCGCAGGCGGGTTTTGATTTTAATACGCAATTGGGCCAAACGGAAGTTGCATGTTCCAATACTTCCGTGAATGCGCAGAGCGTGCGGTGGTTTGCCAACGGCGAAACGAGCGACGAGGACAACCCCGTTTTTGATTTTGAAACCGACGGCGATTACACCATTATTCTCGTGGCCTTCAACGCCTGCGGAAACGACACCACCGAACAAACGCTGACCATCGTGACCGCCCCGCAAGCCGGGTTCAATCTCGATGCCGGCACCGGCTGCGCACCGGCAGAAGTGGTATTTGAAAACACTTCCAGCGCCAATGCGACTTCCTATCAGTGGACCTTTAGCGGCGGCGAACCGGAGACTTCCACCCTGCCCAACCCGACGGTAACCTATTCTACACCCGGCACTTACGAGGTCACGCTCATCACCGGCAATGCCGCCGGAACGAGTATGCTGACGCAAACCGTGACGGTCATTACCGCGCCCCAGGCCGCCTCTTTCGATTTTGCCGTAAACGGCACATTAGTCGAGTTTAGCGGCGAAGCGAGCGGCGCCACGGAATACCTCTGGGATTTTGGGGACGGCGAGGGCAGTACCTCGCAAAATCCTTCGCACAGCTACGCTGATGACGGAGCATACATCGTCACGTTCACGGCGAGCAATGCCTGCGGCTCTTTCACAACGACCGATACCGTGACCATCAGCAATGCTCTACCCTCGGTCAATTTCAGCGCAGTATCGCGTCGGGGTTGCGCACCGTTTGAAGTGCAATTCCTCAACCAGTCGTCGGAGAATGCGCTGAGCTTTCTTTGGCTGATGCCCGGCGCTGAACCGGCCAGTTCCACCGAGGCCAATCCGGTGGTGGTGTACGACCAGCCCGGTATTTATTCGGTGACCCTGACGGCGACCAATGCGGCCGGCGGCGCATCCATTGCGCGCATGGATTTCATCGAAGTACTGGCGCAGCCGGAGGCGGCTTTCGATGTTAGTATTGACAATCTGATTGTTACATTTACCAATACCTCTGCACACGGCGACAGCTATAGCTGGGATTTCGGCGACGGCAGCCCGCTATCCGATGAGGAAAATCCGGTGCACACCTACGCCGGCCCCGGCATGTATGTGGTCCTATTGGAGGTGACCAATGAATGCGGTTCGGTAGCGTTTACGCAGGAAATCAATGTCATTGTCAGTTCGACAGGAGAATGGAGTGCGGGGAGTCATTTCCGGGTGTACCCCAATCCGGCGAACGATCTGATCGTGCTGGAAGGCGCCTTCGGAAGCATAAGCGACGGAACGGGCGCCATCGAACTATTCGACGCCATAGGCCGGCGCGTGCTGCACCTGCCCCTGCAAGTGGTGAACGGTGCGGTGCGGCAGGAAATCACTGTGGCGCAACTACCTGCCGGAGCCTATTTTTATGAATTGAAATGGAATGCAACGACGGCGCCGGTGGCCGGGAAGTTGGTCATTGTGCGGTAGAAAGGTAAAAAGGCAAATGGGCAAATAGGCAAGGCGCAAATGGGTAATCCTCCTTCGCTCCTACGCCAGAATCTCCCTGATCAGAACAGATAGTGATCTCGGCGGGAAAATTTCAAAAATCACCCAAAGGGTGCCGGGAGGGTTGTGTCCAGCCAACTCATTCGCCCCGTAAATGCCTTGTTCTGCAAAATATTAATGCCCGATTTTTATTCCGTGGTACACTTGAAAGGGGGATTTTCAAGGAGACTCTATTTCCCGGAGTGTTGCGTGCTGCTTCGTATGCCTCTTGGTCGTTCAATGCACAACAACGGTTAAAGAGAAATCCCCTACCCCTTCTTATACAACAACTCATAATACTCCTCCAGCATGCGCTTCACGCCGAAGTATTCTTTAGTACCGAGGATACTGGCGCGCATCATGTCCACCCATTTGGCGGGATGGTCGTAGTAGGTGGGCAACACTTCCTGTGTGAGCACGCGGTAGAGCGCGTCGCGGTCGTGTGCGTCGAGGATGCTTTCGTCGGCGTGTTCAAAGCCGTCGCCGAACTGCCAACCGTTGACGCCGTGTTCGCAGGCTTCGGGCCACCAGCCGTCTAAGATACTGAGATTGAGTACGCCGTTCATGGCGGCTTTCATGCCGCTGGTGCCGCTCGCTTCTTTGGGCCGGCGGGGATTGTTGAGCCACACGTCGGAGCCGCGGGTGAGGGCCGCGCCGATGGTCATGTCGTAGTTTTCCAAAAACACCACTGCGCCGGGATATTTTTTGGACATGGCCACGAGGTTGGCGGCGATGGCCTTGCCGGTGTCGTCTAAGGGATGGGCGCGCCCGGAGAACACGATCTGGATTTTGCGGTCGCGCAGCAGCGGATCAATGATGTCAGGTTTGCTGAAGATGAGGTCGCTGCGCTTATAGGGCACGGCACGCCGGGAGAACCCGATGATGAGATTATCGGCGAGGAGTTCTACGCCGGTGCGGTCTTTGACGAATTGCACTAATGCGCGTTTGTTTTTCAAATGCGCGGCCCATAGATCGCCACCATTTTCGGCGGTTTGTATCATATCGGCATCCACCCAGGTAGGCAGGTGAATGGCATTGGTGATGCCGATGATGTCGGAACGGCCGGTCACATGCTTCCACATATCGTTGGCCGTGACGCCGTGCAGTTGAGCTACGGCATTGGATTTGCGCGACAAGCGCAGACCGCCCACCGTCATGTTGAAGGGATCGCCGCCTATTTTTTTGAGTTGTGCCGGCGTCATGTCCATATTGGCGCCCATGTAGAGGAGGCGGTCAATGGGGTGCGATTCGTTGCCTTGCACCACCGGGGTGTGGGTGGTGAATACAATTTGCTCGCGGCTTTTGGTCCAGGCTTCCTCAAAAGTGGCGCCCTGTACTCTTTTTTCGCGCATGAGTTCAAAACCGGCAAAGAGAGCGTGGCCTTCGTTGAAGTGATACACATCCACATCAATACCCAAAGCGCGCAGAGCGCGTACGCCGCCCACGCCGAGTACGATTTCCTGCGCGATGCGCTCCTCGCCGAACCAGCCGTAGAGTTGTCCGGTGATCCAGGGGTCTTCTCCGTTTTCGGGCAGGTCGGTATCGAGCAGGTAGAGGGGCGCATTGCCGAATCGGTCGAGCTTCCACACTTTGCACTGTACAGGGCGCTTGCGGATGTCCACCGTCACCGTCACGCCGGTATCTTCGAGAAATTCTTCGTAGTTGTAGTTGTGGTAAGTATCGTAGGGTTGCCCTTTGGCGTCAATCATCTGATCGGTGTAGCCCTGCTTCCATTTGATGCCGATGCCTACGATGGGATATTCGTAATCTTTAGCGCCTTTCATATAATCGCCGGCGAGGATGCCGAGACCGCCTGCGTACGCTTTGAAGCGGTTATCCAATCCGTATTCCATACAAAAATATGCCACGCGGGGCAGAGCAGTGTGGGTATTTGCCATGATGGTGTTGCAATTTATTTTCCGGCCAAACTTACGACCTTATCCTGAAAATTTTTTCAACGCTCTTGTCATCTCTCTTTTTCCTGGAGGGCCGGGGATAGACTCCAATTGGAATCCGAGTGCTTTGAGGGTTCTTTTTACGGCGCCTTTGGCGCAATAGGTCACCAATACGCCGTTGGGGCGCAGCGCCTCATATACGCGACCAAGCACAGCCTCCGTCCACAATTCCGGTTGGGTTTCCGGGGCGAAGGCGTCGAAGTAACACACGTCGAATGAGCCGTCGTAGGCGATTTCTTCAAAGCGGCCGATGATTTTTCGGAAAAGGAAATCAGGTGTGATTTGGAGTGCTGCGCCGGATGCCGCCCGGTGCATGGCCAAGAGATGCTCGCGGCTGTCGTTCCTGCCGAGGAGTTCCGGATAGTTGAGCAAGGCCGCCTGCGTTTCGCTGAGGGGAAAGGCTTCTACGGTTTCATACCGAATACTTATACCCAATCGCTCCGCCTCCAGCAAGGTGAGCAAAGCGTTGAGGCCCGTGCCGAAGCCGAGTTCCAAAACGGCAATATCCTTTTGCAGAATGGCTTTGGGGAAAAGCCCGGCTTCCAGAAAGACATGCTTCGACTCCTGTACGGCGCCGTACTTAGAATGATAACTCACCCCGAACCGATGTGAAAACACCGAGTGGGAGCCATCCTGGGTTTCGAAGATATCGTCTTGTTCCATCGGATGGATTGCAAAGGCGTGAAATCAAACGGCGCTGTGGAAACAATCGCGCAACTCCTCAACAGAAATGTCTAAGTGTGAAGATTCGCAAGTGCATTCCCCGTTGCGGATGAGCAACAGTTGGGGCGACTCGTGATGCACCGAAAAGCGATCGGCCACATAATTGGATACCTTTCGGAAAGCGATGAGGTCCAAATAATACGGCTCCACCTCTGTTTCGTCAAAGTCCCATTTTTGTTCTAAGCGATGCTTGGCGATGTAGCTGATGTTGCAGCGGGTGCTGTGCTTGAGAATAACGCAGGGCTTGTTGTGCGAACGCTCGGCTATTTCCTCCACCTGCCCCACTGTTTCGAGGGCTTTCCAACTGAGCACCGGAGCTTATTTCAAAATATCAGCAGCAACAGCGGTAGCCACATTGCAGGCGGCCGATTGCAACGAGAAATTGGTGGGACAGCCGTAGCCGCGATTGCAGGAAGAGAAGGACAAAGCGGCGGTAGATAAGGCAGCGATAACGAGGATGCTGCGGAAGATTTTGGATTTCATGGTAATATTCATTTTCAATTTTCAGAAACACGTTTCACAACGCAAAGTTGAACGGAAATATTTTAACATTCAAGGAAACCCCCTCCGACCCCGAAAAAAAGCCTTACTTTTGCGCCTCATTTGACGAACATTTGAAACATCCAATAGTTATTTCGGGATCATGAGCAGAACATTAGCACTGAGAGACGCCCTGCGCGAAGCCATGTCGGAAGAGATGCGCCGGGACGAGACGGTCTTCCTGATGGGAGAAGAAGTAGCCGAGTACAACGGCGCCTATAAAGTGAGCAAAGGCATGCTCGACGAGTTCGGCCCCAAGCGCGTGATAGACACGCCCATTGCGGAGCTTGGATTCGCCGGCATCGGCGTAGGCGCGGCCATGAACGGCCTGCGGCCTATTGTGGAGTTTATGACCTGGAACTTCGCCGTGCTCGCTTTCGACCAAATTGTGAACAATGCCGCCAAGACGCTTTCGCAATCGGCGGGGCAGTTCAAGTGCCCCATCGTTTTCCGGGGGCCTTCCGGCGCTGCCGGACAGTTGGCGCAGCAGCACTCCCAAACCTTTGAGAGCTGGATGGCCAACACGCCGGGCCTGAAGGTCATTTCCTGCATTGACCCCGCCGATGCCAAGGGCCTGCTCAAATCGGCCATTCGCGACGACGATCCGGTCTGTTATATGGAGTCAGAATTGCTCTACGGCTTCACCGGCGAAGTGCCCGACGGCGAGTACTTAGTGCCCATCGGCGTAGCGGCCGTGCGCCGCGCCGGCACAGATGTTACGTTAGTATCTTACAACAAAATGGTGTTGGTCGCATTGGAGGCCGCCGAAATCCTGGCCACGGAAGGCATTTCTGCCGAAGTAATTGACCTGCGCACCATCCGCCCCTTGGATGTACGCACTATCCTCGATTCGGTGAAGAAGACAAATCGCATCGTCGTCATTGACGAGTCCTGGCCCTTTGCCGGCGTGTCGTCGGAAGTGGCGTATGTTGTACAAAAGCACGCCTTCGACTACTTGGACGCCCCCGTCACGCGCATCAACGCGGCGGATACTTCCTTAGGCTATGCGCCCACCCTCGTGGAGGAGTACATGCCGAATGCCGCCAAAATTGTGAAAGCAGTGAAGGAAGTGATGTATGTAAAGTATTGACGTTTGAAAACGCATCACAAAATAATAACCGGAGACAGCCGGCAAATGGCCGCGCTATCTGACTGCTCGGTGCATTTAGCTATTACTTCGCCGCCTTATTGGCAACTCAAAGACTACGGAACCGATAATCAAATTGGGTTCCATGACAGCTATGAGGCGTACATCAATAATTTGAATCTGGTTTGGCAGGAGTGCTATCGTGTGCTGCACGACGGTTGCCGGTTGTGTGTCAACATCGGCGACCAATTTGCCAGAGCTGTTTATTACGGTCGCTACAAAGTCATCCCCATTCGGGAGGAGATCATCAAATTTTGCGAGAACATCGGCTTCGATTATATGGGCGCTGTTATTTGGCAAAAAGTGACTACGTCCAATACCACAGGCGGCGGCGTTCAAATGGGTTCTTACCCTTATCCCCGGAACGACATTTTAAAATTAGATTACGAGTTCATTCTGGTGTTCAAAAAATTAGGCGACGCGCCGAAGCCCGGCAAAGAGCAGAAAGAAATGTCGAAAATGACCGCCGAAGAATGGAACACCTTTTTTGCGGGCCATTGGAATTTTGCAGGCGCCCGGCAAAGCGGGCACATAGCCATGTTCCCGGAAGAACTGCCCCGGCGATTGATCAAAATGTTCTCTTTTGTCGGTGAAACCGTGCTCGACCCCTTCGCCGGTAGCGGAACCACGTCGCTAGCCTCCAAAAATCTTGGGAGAAATTCGGTGGCCTTTGAAATCAATCCCGCATTTATTCCAATTATAAAGGAAAAATTAAGCGTTCATCAGACCGATCTGGATGGTACCGCTTATGAGTTTTTACAACAGAAAGAAGTGTCTATTGATTTTGAAAAGAAAATCAGCCAACTCCCGTACATTTTTAAAGACCCGCACACCTTAGACAAAAAAATAGACGTAAAAAAATTGCAGTTTGGTTCCAAAATTGACAAAGACAGTTCTAACCGGCGGGAAGAATTTTTCACGGTAAAAGAAGTCATCAGCCCCGGGAAAGTACGGCTCAGCAATGATCTGGTGGTGAACCTTATCGGAATCAAAGACAGCCCGTCCGCCGGCAGTAATGCCATTTTGTTTTTAACAGACAAAGTGAAGGGCAAGCGCGTATTTCTTAAATATGACCAACTGAAGCACGACAGCGACAACAACCTGTTTTGTTATTTATACTTAGAAAACAAGACTTTCATCAATGCCCATTTGATTAAAAGCGGCCTGGTGGAGGTGGACAATGAAACCGCGTACAAGCATAAGGAGAAGTTTCAAAACCTGTTCAACGAAGCCCATGCCCTCATAGCAGATGAAATAGCGCGGCTTCACGTTTAGTTGCAGGGTAGTCGTTCGCTTTGCACCTTTGTATAGAAGCTATTTTAAACTCTCCCCAGTTTCCCAAGTCATATCCCCGCAAATCCGGTAAGGTGAACCAAATCCAAACAACGAATCCAGGTGACGAACACATTGTAGCGCTCATGCGCGATCCGGTCACGTTGGAGCGTGGTTTGAAATTGCTCATGGATCGGTATCAGGCGCCTTTGTACCAACACCTGCGCCGCATGGTAACCGACCACGACGACGCCAATGACTTGCTGCAAAACTGTTTCATCAAAGCGTATCGAAACATCGGGCAGTTCGAAGGCAAAGCAAAACTTTACACCTGGCTATACCGGATTGCCTCCAACGAGGCCATTACTTTTTTGAACAACCGAAAGCGAAGAGCCGTGGATTCGATTGATGAAAACAACCTGTTGGGCAACTCCCTGAAAGCAGATACGCTGATGGACGGAGAACTCCTGCAGGTGCAATTGCAACAGGCCATGGAAACGCTGCCGCAAAAACAAAAATTAGTCTTTACGCTGCGCTACTATGATGAACTGCCCTATGAAGAGATGTCGAAAGTACTACACACTTCGGTGGGCGCACTCAAAGCCTCGTATCACCATGCGGTGAAAAAAATAGAACACTTTTTCAACAACAGTTAAATATAGACACCATGAAACATACAGAAGCCGTACTCAAAGAATTGGAGGAACTGTCGCCCCGGCTGGCACAGATCAAACGGGCAGAAACGCCGATAGAACCGCCGGCGTCTTACTTCAGCGAATTGCAGCGGGATGTGCTGTGGCAAATACGCCAGGAACAACAGACAGCGGCCCGGCCTGCGGCAACACCCGCGCCTGCCAATGGGTTTGCCTGGTTGGACTTTCTGCGGCGGCCCCGCCACGCACTGGCTTTCGCCACATTTGCAGCGCTCCTCGTAGCCGCTATCTGGGTATTGTCGCCCCGCACCGGCAGCCTCGACAACGGAACAGATTCGGCCTTAGCCACGCTTACGGAAGAGGAAGCGCTCGCCTACATAGAGGCCAACGTACAGGATTTCGACCTGGACCTGCTCGCGCAATTTGCCGACCTCGACCTGCTCGATGCCACTGCCGCTGCCGGCTGGAGCGATGAAGAATGGAACGACATATTGGAATCCCTTTTGGACGAAACAGACATTCAGACGCTGGAAGAACTATTTTAAAAACACAAAAGCTAAGTACTATGAAAAAATTGATTTTCGCGATCGCGCTGCTTGCATTTGCAACGGCAGGTCTGCAGGCACAACCGGGCGAAGGCCCCGGACCGAAAGGCGGAGAGCGCTTGAAATCCATGCGCATTGCCTACATCACCAACAAGCTCAGCCTCACCCCGGAAGAATCGCAGCAGTTTTGGCCGGTGTTCAACCAGTTTGAGGCCGATCAGAAAAAAATCCGCGACAAGTACAAGCCCGCCAAAGACCTCCTATCTATGACGGATGCCGAAGCGGACAAGTTTTTGAACAGCCGCATCGAAATGGAACAGGAGATGCTCAACCTGCGCAAAAACTATGTGAGTCAAATGCGCAAAGTAATTCCGGTGCGCAAAGTGGCCATGCTGATGCGGGTAGAACAGGATTTTCGGGAAGAACTCGTGGGGGCCATGCAACAACGCCGCAGCGAAGGCGCCGCGCCGCGCCGACCGATGCAGCGGAACAGGTAAGTTTTACTTACCTTAGCCCCACAAAATCACACACACCATGACCCTGAGAACCGCTCAGGAAACGCTCAAGCTCTATTTCGGCTACGATTCGTTTCGGCCCATGCAGGCCGAGATCATTGAAGCCGTATATGCCGGCCGCGATGCGCTCGTGCTCATGCCCACGGGAGGCGGCAAGTCAGTGTGTTTTCAAATTCCGGCCATTACCTTACCGGGCGCCTGCATTGTTGTATCGCCGCTCATTTCTTTGATGAAAGATCAGGTGGAAGGGCTGCGCGAGGCAGGCGTCCGGGCGGCGTACCTCAACAGTTCCATTGATGCCGGCACGGCGCAGCAGGTGGAGGACGCTTTTTTTAAAGGGCAATTGGACTTGCTGTATGTGTCGCCGGAAAAGCTGTTGTCGGCCGATTTTATGCCCCTCCTGCGCCGCGCTGCGATCAATCTCTTTGCCATTGACGAGGCGCATTGCATTTCCTCCTGGGGGCACGACTTCCGTCCGGAATACACCCAGCTACGCTTTCTGCGTCGCGAGTTTCCCACCATCGCCATCATCGCGCTCACCGCCACTGCCGACAAGGCCACGCGCCGCGACATTGCGCAGCAGCTCACGCTGTCCGACCCCGCCGTATTTGTCTCTTCTTTCGACCGGCCCAACATCCGCCTCGAAGTGCGGCCCGGCCAAAAGCGCGTGGAGCAAATCCTCGACTTTCTCAAATCCCGCCGCAATCAGTCCGGCATCGTGTATTGTCTCAGCCGCAAGGGCGCCGAAGACCTGGCCGCCCGCCTCAGCCAACGCGGCTTCCCGGCCATGCCCTATCATGCCGGCCTCACCGACCGCCAACGCGCCAAAACGCAGGAGGATTTCATCAATGATAAGGTGCCCGTCGTGTGCGCCACTGTGGCCTTCGGCATGGGCATTGACAAATCGAACGTGCGCTGGGTGATCCATTACAACCTGCCCAAAAACATGGAGGGCTACTATCAGGAAATCGGCCGCAGCGGCCGCGACGGTACCACGGCCGAGGCCCTGCTCTTTTACAGCTATCAGGATGTGGCTGTGTTGGAAGACATTCTGCGGCAGGGCACTTCCGATCAGGTGGAATTGCAACTGAGCAAATTGGAGCGCATGAAGCAGTACGCCGAGGCGCTCACCTGCCGCCGCCGCATCCTCTTGAGCTATTTCGGCGAGCATTTGGGTGAAAACTGCGGCAACTGCGACGTGTGCCGCAATCCGCCTCAATACTTCGACGGTACCGTGTTGGCGCAAAAAGCCCTCTCCGCTATAGCCCGGCTCAGCGAAGCCGTCCCGGCAGGCATCGTGGCGGAGGTGCTGCGCGGCTCCGGCCGGCGGGAAATCATAGACCGCGGCTACGACCGCATCAAAACCTACGGCGCCGGCCGCGACCTGCCCCAGAACGAATGGCTCTACTACATTCAACAATTGGTACACCTCGGCTATGCAGAGCCTGCGGCAGAGGAACACTATGCGCTCAAGCTCACCGCGAACGGGCGCAAGGTGTTGTTTGAGGACGAAAAAGTGCAGTTTGCCCGCTTCATTTCCATCAAAGAGCGTAAAGCAACAGAAAAAGAGGCCGCTAAAAAACAGGAACCACAGGGGCAACGCCGCCGGGTGCGCGACGAGTTGTTTGAGGTGCTGCGCAAACTCCGGCAGCAAGTAGCGCTCCAACAGGGCGTGCCGCCGTATGTGGTTTTTTCGGATGCCACCTTAGAAGAAATGGCGGCCCTGCGGCCCCGCAACCGCGAGGAATTTCGCAGTATTTCCGGGGTAGGCGAAATGAAATTGGAGCGTTACGGCAGTACTTTTTTGCAGGCCATAGAGGAGTTTAGCTGACAAATTGTTAAAATTGTGTTTTTAGAAATTCGACTGTATTCGCCTTTTTTTGTTGTAACGTTAGTCAGGAAACACCAAACGCATGGAGGATTACAAAACCGTAGCCGCACAAGTCAAAAATCTCATCGGCGAAGCCGACCGGGAGGAGGCGTTGCGCCAATTGATCGGGTTTTTGCAAAGCGACCCGAAATGGACGGTGTTACAAAAAGAGGCACGGTCTGTGCAGGCCCAATACCTCAACACCAAACGCGAACAAGGCGCCGGGCGCATCAGCTTCGAGCAGGCCGACATCAATTACAACCGCATCAACAATCAGATACTCTCCCTCGCCGACGACCTCGAAAAAGGCGTCACCCGCCTGCCGGCCTGGAAACGAAAATGGCCTTTGCCTGTATGGATAGCGCTGGCGGTGGTTCTGCTCGGCGGCAGTTACGGCATTTTCCGCTTGTCGCAAACACCGAAACCGACCGAACCGCTCGAACCGCAAGGCGAGGAAAATCCCTGCGCCGCTTTTTCTACCAATAAAAATTTCAAAATACTGCTGTGGGACTACCTCGATTTTCTTGACAAACAAAGCCCGTACAAAAAAGGAATCCCCGTAGCCATTCAAAACCGGCTGGGATCCATTGATCTCGGCGGACTGACGGAGGTCAGAATTTATCCGCACGATCCGGAGCAAAGCTACCCGTCTAAAGGCGATGAAGCGCTCAAATGTACCGAACAACTGGTGGTGTGGGGCACGGTGGAGGAGTTTCCGGGCACGCGGCAGCGCTTGGTCATCACGCGATACCGCTTTGCCGATAAATGGCAGTTTGCCAAATGGTCCGTCACCGAAAACGATCAATGGGAGCAAAATCCCATCACGGCCACTATCCCGTTGGAAGGCAACTTCGTGGATACGCTGACCCTGCTTTCCAATGTATTTACGAGCGGCGAAGTGTCGGTTAATATTGAAAACCTGCTGCGGCTGGCCATCGGCCTCAATGCCCGGCAACAACAACAGCAGGATGAAGCCATAGCTGCCTTACAAGACATTGACACGAAAGATTCTACGCTGGCCTTCCTCGGCGGAATGCTACTGGCCGATACCTACACCCGCATGAATAAGGAAGACGAGGCGCTCAAGGCTTACGAGGGCGTACTCGCCGTTCACCCCAATTACGGTCTGGCGCTCAACAACAAAGCCGCCTTGCAAATTAAACAAGGCAATTTCGGAGGCGCCATCGCCACTTTGGACAACGCCGTAGCCCTGGCCCCCGACAATGTAGAAGCCGTGGCCATGCGCGGCGCGGCATACCTCTCGGTCAACCAATTAGACAAAGCCCGACAGGATTTCCGCACGGCAAAAGCGATATTGCAAGCCCCCGAATCGCTCCGCCCCGACGATAATAACACCCAAAAAGGCACGGCCCTCCAGCCGGAAAAACGAACCAAATGGCTGAACACCAAAATGAAAGAACTGGATCGAAAATATGAGGTGGAAAAAACGCGCATCCGCGAAGCCGACCGGCAACTTCAGCGCGACCCCGTGAACATACAAGCGCTCAACACCAAAGCCGATGCCTCCAAAAATGTCGGCGATTACACAACCGCCATCTCCTCGGCCCAAAGCGTCATCGAAAAGGCGCCCGGCAACTTGAAAGCGCATGCCACGCTCATTGAGTCGTTCATCGCCATAGGCGATACCGTACGGGCCAAAGAG
Source organism: Saprospiraceae bacterium (assembly GCA_019638385.1). Taxonomy (GTDB): domain Bacteria; phylum Bacteroidota; class Bacteroidia; order Chitinophagales; family Saprospiraceae; genus UBA2329. The sequence goes on from JAHBTW010000007.1 coordinate 166,561, forward strand.
ACCCTGCAAAATACCCTGCGCCAAAAAATACCGGCCACAGAATTGCGGCGCACTTCCCCGCTGATTCGCTCGCTGCCCGATTCGTTTATCCAGCCGCAGAAAGGAAACTGAAATGGACAGCACCCTACTGGCTTTACTTTTTCTGCTACTCGGCTTAGTCATCGGCGGCGCAAGCGCATGGGTCATTGCTCGCCTGCGCGCCCGCGCGGACAGCGTGCCTCGCCACGAATTGCAGGCATCTTTTGTAGCCAAAGAAGTCCACGAAGCCGCCCTGCAACAAGCCGACCTGCTGCGCGATGAGTTGTTGGCAAAAGAAGAACAACTCCGCGACCTCACCGGCAAAACGGCCGCGCAGGAGCAGTCGCTGGCACACCTGCGCGAAAAACTGGCCGAGCAAAGCGAAGAAACCAACCGCCTGCAGGAGCGTTTCAAAACGGAGTTTGAAAACATCGCCAATCGCTTGCTGGAGGAGAAATCGCAGAAATTCAGTGCCCAAAACCGCGAGCAGATCGGCGAGATATTAAACCCGCTGCGCGAAAAAATCAAATCCTTTGAGGAGAATGTGCAACAGCGATTCGTGGAAGAAACCCGCGACCGCGTATCCCTGAAAAAGGAGATAGAACAACTGCGCGGCCTCAACCAACAACTCAGTCAGGATGCTAACAACTTAGCCAACGCCCTCAAAGGCGACAACAAAGCGCAAGGCGACTGGGGCGAAATCCAACTGGAAATGCTGCTCGAACGCGCCGGCCTCACCAAAGAATTGCACTACTCCACGCAGAGCTCCTTCGCCGATGAGGATGGTCGCCAAAAACGCCCCGATTTCATCATCCATCTGCCGGAAGGCAAACACCTCATCATTGACTCCAAGGTGTCGCTCAAGGCTTACGAGCGATTCTTCAGCGCGGCTGACCCCGCCGAGCAGGAACAGCATCTGGCCGCGCATACCGAGAGCCTGCGCCGCCATGTGCGCGAACTGAGCGAAAAGAATTATACCTCGCTGTACCAGATCAACAGCCCCGACTACCTGCTGCTGTTTGTGCCGATGGAACCGGCCTGGGCCGCCGCTCTGCAATACGATTCCCAGTTGTTTTTGTACGCATTGGATCGCAACATCGTCATCGTCACCACCTCCACGCTGCTGGCCACCATGCGCACCGTTTCGTACATCTGGAAACAAGACCGGCAGAAACGTTCGGTGCTCGAAATTGCGCGCCAAAGCGGGCTGTTGTACGATAAATTTGTGAGTTTCGTAGAAGACCTCCGCTCCATCGGCCAACGCTTGGACTCCGCTCAGCAAGCCTATCATGATGCCATGGCCAAGCTAAGCGACGCCCGCCGCCCCGGCGATACCCTCATCGGGAAAGCTGAAAAAATAAAAGCGCTCGGCGCCAAAGCCTCCAAGCAACTCCCGAAAGATTTGCTGGACGGCGCAGAGGAAGACGAAAAAGATTTGCTACCTTAGCACTCCGATTTTCATCATTCAACCCGTCTGCTATGTGCCTTGCCATTCCCGGAAAAATAGCCTCCATCACGGAGCAATTGGACGAAACCTTCCGCATGGGTAAAGTCTCCTTTGGCGGCATTGTGAAGGATGTCAACCTCATGATGGTGCCCGAAGCTCAACCCGGAGATTATGTTCTGGTACATGTCGGCGTGGCCATTAGCACGGTGGATGAAGCGGAAGCGCATAAAACCTTCGAGTACCTGAAGCAGATCGGGGAGTTGGAGGACTTGGAGGAACAGTAGGCGGTATGCAGTAGGCGGTATGCAGTATGCAGTAACCGCCCACCGCCTACCGCCTACCGCCGACCCACCCCCGCTACTCTCTGCCCTATGCCCTATGCATAGAATTTAACCGTCAAAATATGCCCACTATTTCGGAACACATACGCGAAAGCATTGCTGCTGATGAGTTGGAAACTGCGTTGCAGCAGGCATTGGAGTACCTCAAAGGGAAAGATGCTTTGCTGTACAACGAGTGTCTTCAGCACCGGGCGCGGCTCTCCGGCGCGGGGCGCGATTTTCGCATGGGCATCATCCGGGTGGATGACAAAGACCTCGTCGTCAATCAAATTCGCTATGCGCTCACCAAAGTGGCCGGGCAAATCGAACAACAGCTTATTGTCGTGCCGGAGGTTCAACCTGTCTATTCGCCGCCACCCGCGCCCGCTCCGCAGATCGCATCCACCGTTGCACCGCCTGCTCCCGACGATGCGCCGGCGCACGACCTCATCAGCCGTTTTGTGAATCAGTTGCTTCACAATGATGTCGAATCTGCTGCCCGCGCCGTTATGCCGTTGTTGCACCGCAGTCTGTTGCGGCAGGGCGTCATACTGCCCGATTTCCGAAAAAACAACTTAGACGTCGCGCATGAGCGCATCCGGCTCTACCGCCTGCCGGTGGTGATTATTGACAAAAAGAGCACCAACCGTAACGCGATCGGCGTGTTGGCCGATAAAGAGCATGGGGCAGAATGGATGTATTCTATTGCCAAAATGCAGGATACCGGCGGGCTGCCGGCCTATATTCGGGTGTTTTTTCCACAAAACGGCGGAGAACCGCGCATTACGGGAATCAGCCTTTAACAACAAAAACGCATGTGCGCCCGACACTCGCCGCCGAAAATATGGAACGTTGAATTTCCGATCTGCCATCGGCGGCCCGATCGCTCTTTTTTCTTCCGGGGGCGGCAGTTTCCGGTTTGCGCGCGCTGTACGGGTATTGCGCTGGGCTTCTTCACCTTGCCGCTTTTTGCTTTCAAAATATGGAGCATCGGACTGGGATGGGCTTTGCTGTTGCACCTGCCCACCTATCTGGACGGGATGAGTCAGGCCACGGGCCGGCGCGAGAGCAACAACTGGCTTCGCTTGGCCACGGGCTTTTTGTGCGGCTTGGGCCAAATGGCAATTGTGGCCATAGTAGGCGACTTTATTGCGGAAAAATTTAATTTAGCGAATCTTTTTCACTAACCTAAATCTGTTGACCATGTTTTGTCCTCATTGCGGTTCTTTGAATGCCGAAGACGCCACCTTCTGTACCAATTGCGGCAAGCCCGTATCGGGCGCTGCACAGGCCCCGCAGCCAACACCCCCGCCCACCCCCGCCGGCGGCAGCCAATACGGCGGCACGTCCTACAATGCTCCTCGCCCGCAGGGAAGCGACGAACCGCTCGAAATCTGGATGGGCGCCATTGCTTTTTGCTTCCCCATCGTGGGCGCCATTCTATACTTCGTATGGATGAACGAAAAGCCGAAAAAAGCCAAGCAGATATGCATGGCGAGCGCCATCGGGTTCGGCCTCAGTGTGTTTTTTTATTTGATCATGTTCCTCATAGGCGCATCCGGCGGCGGCGGCTACTCGTATTAGCGCAGGAACATTGCTAACTTTTCGATATGACCAAACTTGAACGGCTCCATCCGGGGGAGTACCTGCACCCGTTTGACGCCAAAGCATTGCAGGCATTGCAGAGCACCAACGGTCTGAACACGCTCATCAAAAAGCTGTACGACTGGGGTTTGGAAAAGTATCTGCGGCAACAGTATCTGGGCCAAAGCCTGAAACTGAGCGCTACCAATTTTCCCGATGTATGGGGCGTTTTTGAGACGGCCTGCGATACGCTCGACTTCAAAGAAAAACCGCAACTGTACGTCATGCGCGAGTTGGGCATGGAATGCTTTACTTGCGGGGTGACCAACACCATGATCATTCTCGGTACGGAGTGCATCGAGAAGCTCAGCGAGGAGGAATTGCTCTTTGCGCTGGGGCGCGAAATTGGGCACATACAGTGCCAGCACGTTTCGTACATGGAGGTAGGCGCCATGCTGCCGGTATTGGCCGATGCGCTGTCGGCAGCCACGCTGGGCATGGGCGGACTCTTGTCGGCAGGCATTCAGTTGGCGCTGGTGGAATGGATTCAAACCGCCGAATACTCTGCTGATCGCGCCGGGCTGCTGGCCTGTCAAAACATGGAAGTAGCTGCATCCGCATTGGTCAAAGTAGCCGGTTTGCCTCTCCAATACGACCCCGCCGTTATTCTTGATGATTTCAAAACCCAGGCTATAGAATTTGAAGGCATCAACCGCGCTACCTTCATGCGCTTCACCAAATACCTCACTCAATCGAAAGCATGGGAAGTAGCACGCGCCCAACAACTCTTCAAATGGGCCGAAAGCGGCGACTACAAAGCAGTGTTGGAGCGCAAAACCCAAGCCCCCGCTCCGCCGACCATCAACTTCTGCCCAAGCTGCGGATACAAACTCACGATGGCCGGCAAGTTTTGTCCCGGCTGCGGTGCAGTGCTGCCAATGTGAGGTTTGCCTTGATGGGGTTTGTGTCGCGCCGCCGGATCAATTCGGATTTTTAAGATACTTAAACAGATCGCTGTTGGTGGAAATCACGATGCTGGTTTTGTCGTCGAGCGATTTTTCCAATGTTTCCATAGACTTCAAAAAGGAGTACAAGTCTCTGGCTTGCGGGCTGCGATTGTAGGCCGAGGCATAAATGGCCGTGGCTTCGGCATCGGCTTTACCGCGAATGACCTCAGCCGTGCGGATGGCCTCCGACTGAATTTTAGCCAGGTCGCGCTCTTTGTTGCCTTCTATTTTGCGCGCCTCGCCCTGCCCTTCCGAACGAAACTGATCGGCGATGCGGTTGCGCTCGCTCACCATGCGCTCATACACGCGGTTGCGCACTTCTTCCACATAGTTGAGGCGCTTGATGCGCACATCGAGGATACGGATGCCGAGGTCGGAAGTACGTTGGTTGGCTTTTTTCAAAATCTGGGCTTCGATGACCTCCCGGCCCACGGAGATGTCTTCGAGTACCTCCATTTCTTCAAAAATCTCTTCCGATACTTCCGGTTTGCGGTTGGTGGAGCGCACCAGATCGAGCAAGTCGTGGCTGGCCACGGCGTTGCGGGTTTCGCCGTCGAGGATGTCGTCGAGGCGGGATTGCGCCGATTTTTCATCCCGGAGGCGGATGAAGAACTGGAGCGGATTGGCGATTTCCCAACGAGCGTATGTGTCCACAAAGATGAATTTTTTGTCTTTCGTAGGCACCTGATTGGCGTCGCCGTCCCACTCCAAAAAGCGCTTATCGAAGAACTGCACTTTCTGAATAAAAGGCATTTTAAAGTTCATGCCGGGGCTGGTGCGCGGTTGACCTACGGGCTTGCCGAATTGAGTGACGATGGCCTGCTGAGTTTCGTCCACAATAAAAAAGGAATCGAGCGAAACGATCATGAGGATGAAGGCCAGTATGCCCAAGCCGATGGATGTATTTTTCATGGCTGTTTTAATTTTTAGGAAGTTGTTGGATGGATTGGCTTTGCAGGTTCAGTAGCGGCAGTACGCTGTTGCCGCGCTCATCCACGATGATTTTGTTGCCGAGGCGGGGCAGAATACGCTCCATGGTTTCCAAATAAATGCGTTTTTTGGTCACATCCGGCGCTTTCATGTATTCATTGTATAGCGCCACGAAGCGGTCGGCCTCGCCTTTGGCGCCGTTTACGCGGGTGAGGGCGTAGGCTTCGGCGAGCTGGATGGTTTCCTCTGCTTCGCCCCGTGCGCGCGGCACTACGCGGTTGTATTCCGATTCTGCCTGGTTGATGAGGGTTTCGCGCTCCTGCTGCGCCTGGTTCACGGCGTTGAAAGAAGGTTTCACCGATTGAGGCGGGTTTACATCCTGTAGCACCACCTGGTCTATGCGGATACCGTTTTGGTAATCGTCGCACATTTTTTGCAAAATCACTTCCACGCTGGAGGCGACTTCCTGGCGGCCTACGGTCAGCACTTCGTTGACGGTGCGGTCGCCCACCACTTTTCGCATCACCGATTCCGACATATCGCGGAGGGTTTTTTCGGCATTGCGCACCCGGAAAAGGTATTGGTAGGAATTGACGATGCGGTACTGCACCACCCATTCCACGTCGGCCATGTTGAGGTCGCCGCTGAGCATAGTGGACTCATCGGTGTAGCCGGCCTTGGAGTACTCGGGACGAACGCCGGGGCTGGCCGTGCGGAAGCCGAACTCGTGCTTGAGCTGCCGTTGCACCGGTATTTTGTACATTTTTTCCACCCCGAACGGGATGATGAAATTCAAACCCGGCTGCACGGTCCGGGTGTATTGGCCGAGGTTGAGCACTACGCCTTCTTCTTCCGGCCCGACGGTGCGAACGGAGGTGAGTACAACCGTCAACACCAATACAACGAGAACGACTCTTTTGAAATACTTTCTCAAAAAATTGCCGGCATCTCGCACTTGATCATTTACATCTGCCATGTTTTTCGGATTTTTTTGGTAATAATTTCCGGTGGGTGAAGATAGACAAAAATAGAGGCAACACTTTCCGCAAGGCTTATTTTTTTAGACGACCGGGTGGGTTTTGGGCTTTGAGCGGCTTAAAGACGCTGCTTTGCTGACTCCTCATTTGCCACGCTCGCACGGCTTCCGTCTCTTTCCTGGCTTTGCTATATCTTTGCTCCCTACCAACCATGCACCTGAATGATGTCTGCCCAAACCATTGCCGAAGTAATCGCCCAACTCGAAGCCATCGTAGAGGAGGCAAGCGCCGCCGCCGACCCGCTCGGCCTTTTCGCCTTGTTGTATTTGGATGTAACCAAGGATGTGGCAGAAGGCATTCGCCGGGGCCGCTTCGAAGACGGGCCGCGCATGGAGCGCTTGGATGTGATTTTTGCCAATCGCTATCTGGAAGCCTACCGGCAATATCGCCGAAACGAGCCTTGCTCCCAATGCTGGGAAACGGCTTTTGCAGCCGCGCAAAAACAAGACCTGCTCGTACTCCAGCACCTGCTCATGGGTATGAATGCGCACATCAACCTCGATCTGGGCATTGCTGCTGCGGAGGCGGCAGAGGCAGTGAGCATCGCCGATTTAGAAGGCGATTTTATGGCCATCAACAAGCTGCTCACTGATAAAATTGATGTGGTGCAGGATAGGTTGAGCGCCGTATCGCCGCTGCTGTTTTTGGTGGATTGGTTCGGAAAACGCAAAGACGAGCGGTTTGCCGAGTTCAGCTTAGTGCAGGCGCGCAACCACGCCTGGCGAACGGCGCAGCGCCTCTCCGGCACAGGACCGGCGCAACGGCCGGCAGCCATCGCCGAGTTGGACGGTTATGTGGCGGCGCTCAACCGGCTCATTACCCAACCGGGGCGGTTTGTCGGCGGCATGATGCGCGTCGTCAAACGGTTTGAAAAAAAAGATGTGCGGCGCATCCTGGAGGCGATGAAATGAGCCGTATTACCGCGCCGTCACGAATGTTCGTTTCACAAACTTTTCATCCTGAATGATATCGAAAAAATCGCTAATGAACCGGACGAGCATTTTTTTCGAGCGTTCCTCCAGCAAGTTAAAATTGTGGCAACGCTGCATGACCTCTTCTTTTTTGGAAAGAAAATGCCGACGGGCCTCCATCGCTTCTTCCAGCGTCACGTTTACGCCCAAAAAATGCCGGTCTGTCACACTTTTAATCGGCAGCGCCTCATAAGGAACGGCATAACTCGTATTGATCAATCCCGAATAATCAAAATCGTAGGCAATGGGCACAATACTCGTCTGCGGCGGCGTCATAATAAATTCGAGATTGTGGCGGTTGGGAACAGACCAATCGGTATTGGCAATCATGTATTGAAAAAAACACATTTTTACATACGCATCCCGATCCAACACCCCAAACCCGACTACGCCCTGTTTCACTACTTTTGCTTTTAACCGGGCGGCCATTTCATCTTCGTATTCGAGCAAAAAAGCGTAGAGCGCTCCTCTCGCCTTTTCGTCCTGCACGGCATTTATTCTTACCAATTGGGTTCGCAGGGCTGCTGGACTGATGCACTCGTACAGTTGATAAATAAACCACTCTTTAACTATCCATTCCTCATCGCGGCTGCCGGTGCGGCATTGCAACACCATTTTCAGGTCGTTGTAATTGCTAAAGCCCAATGCGCCCAATTGCTTTTTGGGCAATTTCACTTTGAGCGGCGGGTAAAAACACACTTGCTTGCGCATGTTTCCCCTGGCTTTGATTTGTACATCCAAGGCAATGTTCCGGCCGTCTTCGTGCGTAAAGCCCAGTACCGCGCTCTGGTATTCCATGTCCATCTTTTTTCGGACGAGTTTGCTCCAATCAGTTTTCAATTCCAGTACAGGCATGGAATCCTGCTGAGCGTATAAAAAGTCGAAAAAAGAGGGGAGCGGCGCGGGTTCAGGCGTTTGCGCCTGTACAAATGAAAACATGAACGGCCACAACAGGATGGCCAGAAAGTGTAGAATGGGTTTCATTGTATGTGGTTTTTGTTAAGCTATTTAGGTCTTTGTTGAGCTTCGAGCTTCAAGTCCCACGCAATTCATAGCCTTTCAGGAAAACTCGCAGCTCGACGCTCACAGCTCGAAGCTATCCAGAATACTCACAGCTCGAAGCTCACAGCTCGAAGCTAAAAAGAACTTACCTCAGCACAACCCGCTCTCCGTTCAATTTACCGCGCAGGAGTTGTTTTTTGGTAATGAACAGCATTTCGCCGGTTTCGCCGGTTTTTATGCTCGAATCGGCGGCAATGATTTTCCGGCCGTACAGCGCCGTGATTTCCGGAAAAGACGTATGCCCCACCACGACGCGTTTGGCTTTAAGCCGGCTCAGCATGTAGCGCATGTCTTCTGCATCGTACTGCTCTGCGAAGAACCCCCGATACCACACCGGACCGAGTTCTGACGACAACAGCGAAGCGAGCGGATCGGCCGATATGTCTGCTTCCAAACGGTCTATTACCCGCTCCTGAAAGGCGGCATTGATTTCTGCCATAGAAAGTTTCATCTGCAATAGCTGATCCGAAAATCCGGCATGTACAAACACAATGCCGTTGATGGAAATGACCACCGGTTTGGAGCGCAGCCAACGGCCGAGATAGGTGTCGGGGCCGAAGAGTTGGGGCAGCGAACGCCCCATGCGGGCCATGGTGTATCGGTACTTTTTGTGGATGTAACGCAAATCATTCTCCAATACCATCAACTCGTGATTGCCCCACAGGAAATGCACCATGCCGCCGGCCAGAGCGGCTTGTTTTTCCAATTTCAAAATCAGCCAGAAAATATCGGTCACCTGTTCGCCGCGATCAAACACATCGCCCAGAATCACCAGATGCCCGTTGCCGAAGGTCCAGTTTTGCTGTTCATCCATGATGTCGTGCGCGAGGAGCAATTGGCGCATAATACCGAGTTGGCCGTGCGGGTCGGCGATGACGGCAATTTGCGCCACGTCCTTAAAAGCCGAGACTGGCGACAGCTTGAAGGCGGCATCGTCGAAATCTATACAATCGGCATCGAATGTAGAGGACACCCCGGCGCCGAGGTTGAGCGACTTCCCTTTTTGGAGGCGCTCTTCGAGCAGTTCGCCATCGGCAATCCAGCGGGCAATGAGCGTATCCTGTTCCCAAAACAAATAAGGGCCGTCGAAAATGCCGGCGCCGGGAGCAGGCGTTTGTGCTGCTGCCGTGGTTGCTGCGATGAATGCAGCCAGAAAGTATCTGAAAAAGCCTGGTTTCTCCATAGTGCTGAATACTTTTGGGATAAAGATAAATAATGTCACAATCCTCTCGTCCGGCCTCCATCCACCGTGATGTTCGTACCGTTGATGTAGGCAGCGGCCGGCGTGGCTAAGAAAGCGGCAGCGGCGGCCACTTCTTCCGGTTCGGCAAATCGCTGTGCCGGCACGCTCATGCGCATGGCCGTGGCCACTTCCTCGAAACCGAGGTCGGCGCGGGCTGCTTTTTTTTCTATCAATTCGCGCAGACGGTCGGTGTCGGTAAGGCCGGGCAGTACATTGTTCACGGTGATGCCGTGCCGGCCCAGTTCGTTGGCTAAGGTTTTGGCCCAGTTGGCTACTGCCGCGCGCACGGTATTCGATACGCCGAGGTCGTCTAACGGCGCTTTTACGGAAGTGGAAATGACGTTGATAATACGGCCGTACCCTTCGCGAATCATACCCGGAACCACCAACTGCGACAGCATTTGGTTGATGAGCAGGTGATTGTGAAAGGCTGCCTCAAACTCCTCCAAAGTAGCCTCCAGAATGGGTCCGCCGGCCGGCCCGCCGGTGTTGTTGACGAGGATATGAATGGGTTTGGACAGCAACAGACCGGATACTTTTTGGCGCAAGTCGGTGTGATTGGTAAAATCGGCGGCCAGAAAACTGTGTTCCTGCCCGGGGCGGCGCTTCATCTGCCGGGTGATGGCGGCCATGAGTTCCGGCGAACGGGAAACTAAGATGACGTTGGCGCCGAGCGCCGCCAGTTCAATGGCAATGGCCTTGCCGATGCCTTTACTGCTTCCGCCCACCAGAGCGTTTTTTCCGTTGAGATTTAAATTCATGTGTTAGATTGGGTTATTTCACGGCAATTTTAACGTATTTTTACCACAAAATCATACTGCCTTATGCCGATAGCCAAACCTTTCAACCTTCATCAGTGGATTGAAGATAACCGCCACCTGCTGCAACCGCCGGTAGGTAATCACCAGATATACAAGGCCAACGACGACTACATCGTCATGATCGTGGGCGGCCCCAACGGACGCAAAGACTATCACTTCGAAGACGGCGAAGAGCTTTTTTACCAAATTCAGGGCGACATCAGCGTCAAGATCATCAACGACGACGGCTCGCCGGAAACCATCCACATCCGCGAAGGCGAGATGTTTCTGCTCCCGCCCCGCGTGCCGCACTCGCCGCAGCGCCCCGCCGATACGGTGGGCTTGGTGATAGAGCGCTACCGCAAGCCCGGCGAAACGGACAAGCTGATGTGGTTTTGTGAAAATTGCAACCACCAACTCTACGCAGCCGGCTTTGAACTCAAAGACATCGGTACGCAAATCAAAGCGGCCATACAGGATTTTATGGCCTCGGAAGCGCATCGCACCTGCAAAAACTGTGGAACGGTGATGGAGCGGGTGTGAGAATGGGCGGCACTTCAACGAGCGTGTATGAGACGGTTTCGCAAACCTTAGCGGCGGGTGGAAAGGAGCGGGTATGCTGCCGAAGGCAAAAAATAAAATATGGACAAAACGACAAAAACAATTCTCATAACTATGCTCTCTTTCGGAGCATATTTCGTTTTGGATGAACTCTTTTTTAAAGAACTGAGAACCGGGCTAAACGAGGTCATCAATCAAATCGGGGTCAGCCATCTGATTACTTATTTGGTTGTCGGAACGCCCATCTATGCAGGCGTTTTGTTCATGCACTCGCACAAGTTTTTTTTTCACAGCCTGGGCCTCGACAAATCCATCCTGAAAGGCGTTTTTCGGTCTCTGCTTTTTACGCTTCCGATGTTCATCGGATTTGCCGTTGTTTTTGAATTCAGTGCCGATATTACCCTGAATAAAGTGTTGGTAACAGTGATCGCGGCCGGTTTCTTTGAAGAACTGTTTTTCAGAGGCTTTCTGTTCGGTCAGCTATACAGATATACTAAGCTGGGTTTTATTCCCTCCATCCTGCTCGGTGCGTTGCTATTTGCTGCCGCTCACCTATACCAGAGTCAGGAATTTTATACGCTGGTCGGGATTTTCGCAGTCACCTTTTTGGGCGCCCTGCTTTTCGCCTGGCTGTACGCAGAATGGAATTTTAATTTGTGGGTTCCGGTGTGTATGCACCTGTTTATGAATCTATCCTGGTTGCTCTTTTCGGTTTCCGACAATGCGCTCGGCGGAGTTTATGCCAATGTATTCAGAGTGCTGACCATTGCTCTGGCGATCTCTTTCACGGTTATTTACAAAATAAAAACGAAAAGAAAGCTGGAAGTGAACAGACGTACACTTTGGATGAAAAAGGAACAATCTGAGGGACAAGACTAAGCTGTATCATCATGCAAAAGACCTATTTCGCTTCCGATTTTCATCTCGGCGTGCCCGGTCGGCTGAGCAGCGCCGAGCGCGAAAAACAGATCGTGCGCTGGCTCGATCAATGCAGCCGCGATGCGGAGGCCATTTATTTGGTGGGCGATGTGTTCGACTTTTGGTTCGAGTACCGCACGGTGATGCCCAAAGGGTATGTGCGCCTGCTGGGCAAACTCGCCGAACTCCGCGACGGCGGCCTGCCCATTTATTTCTTCACCGGCAACCACGACATGTGGGTGTTCCGGTTTTTTGAAGACGAGCTCGGCATTCCCACCTACCGGAAGCCCATTGTGCGCGAGATACAAGGCCGCACTTTTTTCATCGGGCACGGCGACGGCCTCGGCCCCAACGACTACGGTTACAAGCGCATCAAAAGGGTATTTGCCCATCCGTTCAATCAGTGGCTGTTTGAGCGACTGCATCCCAATTTCGGCATCGGACTGGCTAATTTTTGGTCGGGCCGGAGCCGCTCTTTGTATCCCGAAGCGCCGGCTTTTCTGGGCGAGGAAAACGAATGGCTCGTGGCGTATGCCAATCGAAAATTGGATACCGTGCCGGCAGATTTTTTCATCTTCGGCCACCGCCACATTCCCATTGATCATGCGCTAAAAAACGGAAGCTCCCGTTATATCAACACCGGTGAATGGCTCTATGCCTGCTCTTATGCCGTTTTTGATGGCGAACAGTTGGAAATCCGTTTTTTTGAGCAGGACAAGGGCCGGGTTTTCGGCAACCGGGGCGATTTGTACCCCCATTAATCAGAACACTTTCAAATGATATTTCCGATGCGCAGGGCTTTTTTGGTTTTGGCAAAGACGGCGCTGCTCTTATGCGGCGGACTCCTTTCGACGGTCATGCTCTCTGCCCAACCGGTCTTCAGCCTGCGCTTCCGGATAAATCAACCGGCCACTCTTATTGCCGCCGACAAGCTGCGCCAATTGTACATCGTCACACCAGACAACGAGGTCATCAAATACAGTCCCGAAGGCCGGGAGTTATACCGATTCAACAACAACACTCTGGGAACCCTCTCCCTCATAGACGCAACCGATCCTTTCAACCTACTGCTCTATTACCCCGATTTTCAGGTGGCTATTTTGTTGGACAGAACGCTCAATCAGTTGGGCCAATTCAATTTGTGGGAATACGGTCTTTTTCAGCCGCGCGCCATCGGCATGGCCAACGACAACCTTTTGTGGGTATATGACGAAGTCAATTTCACCCTCAAAAAGCTCGACCGGCAAGGACAAGTGACCGCACAAAGCGATAACCTCAACCTCCTCCTGCCCCGCCCGCCCAAACCGATAGCGCTGCTCGCGCGCAACAACCGCGTGTATATGAACGACCCGAGCATGGGCATCTTTGTTTTCGACAACTTCGGACAATACCTGCGCAGCATCCCCGTCACGGGCGCCACTTTTTTTCAGGTACTGGAAGACGATACTGTTTGGCGCCGGAGCGAAGGCGTCTGGCTACAATACGATCCCAATACCCAACAAAACCGCCCGGCGCTGTTGCCTCCCGATACCGAAGGCATGGAGCAAATCATTATCGAACGGGGCCGGCAATATGTGTTGCTGCCCGATGGCGTGGCGGTGTATGAGTTTTCTCAAAAGAAGTAAAAGGCGCTGCACCGAGCGGAGTCGAGGTGCAAAAGTAAAAAGTTTACCGGCTGTGGCTCGGCATGCCGCGACAGAGGTGCAGTTGGCCAACCATGTCTCAACCCGCTCTATCAGTCCGTCTGAATGCTTCGAGCCGGTGATGAGCCGTCGCGACGTTTACAAAATTTCTTTTTATCACTATTGGTCACACAATAGAAAAAAGAAATTTAATTTGCAATTGACCTTTAATTTCATTTGTTTATCCAATTTAATTTTTTTATAAAATACTTTTTTTCTGATTTGATACGGAACGCCCATCCTCCTTTCGTTGCAATATTTTTCTTTTTCATTTGAAAATCAACTTCATACGTCGTATCTTTGCATCGGGTAAACTATTAGTGTGTTTAAAACACTAAGTAAAATTATGTTTGCTCCGGTTTTGAACTCATTTGATTTACCAAAAAAATCCTTGACAGCATGTTGAAGAAGTCATATTCCAAAACCAAGCCGGTGTGCAAAGTAACCTTTGCGCTGGCCGTAGAAGCTGCACCGAATGCAGAGCGGGTTGTTCTGCTCGGCGATTTCAACGAATGGAATACCTCCGAAGGCTCGGAGATGAAAAAGAACAAAACGCACTTTGAAACCACGCTCGAACTGGCCGCCGGCCGCAGCTACGAGTTTCGGTACCTCATTGACGGCAAGCGCTGGGAAAACGACTGGGATGCCGACGGCTACATGCCTTCTCCCTTTGCCGGGATTACCAACTCAGTACTCGTTTTAGAGGCCGTAGCCGCAGCGGAACCGAAAGCAGAATCGAAACCGGCTGCGAAAGCCGAACCGAAAGTGGCCGCCAAACCGGCTGCAAAAACTACTGCCAAGCCTGTTGCGAAAGCCGAACCGAAAGTGGCCGCCAAACCGGCTGCAAAAACTACTGCCAAGCCTGTTGCGAAAATCGAGCCGAAAGTAGCCGCCAAACCGGCTGCAAAAACTGCTGCCAAGCCGGCTGCGAAAATCGAGCCGAAAGTAGCCGCCAAACCGGCTGCAAAAACTGCTGCCAAGCCGGCTGCGAAAATCGAGCCGAAAGTAGCCGCCAAACCGGCTGCAAAAACTGCTGCCAAACCGGCTGCCAAGCCCGCCGCTCCTAAAGCAACCGCTAAACCGGCTGCTCCCGCTAAAGACGACAAGAAGAAAACCGGCCGCAAATAAAACCGGCCAATAATCTACTTATTTCCTTCACCATTAACCATTAATGAAATGATCACCAAACAGTTTATGAAGTCCAAAGCCTTGTGCAAAGCTACTTTCACGCTGCCGGCTGAATTGGCACCGGAAGCCAAGCAAGTATTGCTCGTGGGCGAATTCAACGGCTGGAATGCTGAAAACGGCATCCAGATGAAGAAACAAAAAGACGGCATTTTTAAAGCAGTAGTAGAATTGGAAACCGGCAAGGAGTTCCAGTTTCGCTACCTCGTTGACGGCCAAAACTGGCTCAACGACAATGCTGCCGACAAGTACACACCGACGCCGTTCGGCGTGGAAAACAGCGTTGTGGTTACCCTCAACTAATCTCGTCTCAGAGAAAAAGTACTGAAGGAACGTGGCGTGGATAAGTTGCCTTATTTCGGCGAGACTATTTTTTCATCAGGCAAGGCGCGAGGAGGGAAGATAGCAGCGCTACCTGACCGACGAAGCAACGCAGTATGATGGAAAAAGCGGCCGACCAAATCGGTAAGTTATTCACGACACGTTCCTCCTAATGGCAAGCGCCATCCCTCGTAAGAAGGATGGCGCTTGTTTTTTGCGGCAAGTGCGGGATGCGATTAGCTCTCAATGCTCACGCGCACCTTTTTGCCTTTGATCTTCACGCCCGACATGCCGCGCATTACTTCCTCTACCAAAGTGGCGGGTACGTCCACGCTGCAATATTTGTCGAAGATGTCAATCTGGCCCAGTACGCTGCCCGGTATGCCCGACTCGCCGGCGATGGCGCCCACGATGTTGGAAGGGCTGATCTTCTCCTGCTTGCCGATGTTGATGACCAATCGCGTCATGCTGCTGTTGCGGCCGGTAGGATACGGCTTGCCCGATTTCTTGTCGAAGCGCTCGCCGCGCGGGGTGGAGCGCTCGGCATAACCGCCGCGATTTTTCCCGCCCGGCTGGAAAGCCGTCTTTTGGAAGGGTTCGCGTTTTCCGGCGCTTTTGCGGTCGGCAGCCCCGTCTATGTTTTCCTGTACAAATTCGTTTTTCAGTTCGCCGAAGTTGAGTTTGGCCAATGCTGCCACTACCTGCTCCGTCGTAAGGCCCGCCTCGATGAGTTTGGGCAACAGCCCTTCAAACGACTCTAAGCCGCCCGCTTCCACGGTTTGGATGATGCGGTTGGTAAATTGTTGCCGGCGCATGCGCACCACGTCCTGGAAAGTCGGCACGGCCATGCGTTCCACTTCCACTTTGGTGTAGCGGGAGATTTCAGACAAGCGGCGGCGTTCACCGCCGGTCACTAAGGAAAAGGCTTTACCGGTTCTGCCGGCGCGGCCCGTTCTGCCGATGCGGTGTACATAGTTTTCGGGGTCGAACGGCATGTCGAAGTTGATAACGGCATCTACGTCGTCCACGTCGAGGCCGCGGGCGGCCACATCGGTCGCGATGAGCAGTTTGATGCCGCCATTGCGAAAGCGCTTCATCACCACGTTGCGGGCCGCTTGCGGTAAGTCGCCGTGCAATGCCTCAGCCGGGTAGCCGCGCTCGCGCAGTTTTTCGGCGATTTCATCCACCGTGCGTTTTTGATTGCAAAATACCAGCGCGAGTTCCAATTGCTGCACGTCCATGAGCCGGCAAAGGGCTTCCAATTTGGCGCCGGCCTTCACATCCAGATAATACTGAGTAGTGCTGGCGTTGGTCACCTCGTTGCGCGTCACTTTGATGAGTTCGGCATTGCGCTGAAAACGTTTGGTGAGTGCCAATATGTCTTTCGACATGGTAGCGGAAAAGAGCACCGTTTGACGCTGCTCCGGCGTTTCGCTGAGGATACTTTCCATGTCTTCGCGGAAACCCATATTGAGCATTTCGTCGGCCTCGTCAAGTACGACCATTTGCACATTTTCCAACTTGAGGGTTTTGCGACCGATATGGTCAATCACCCTGCCGGGCGTACCCACTACGATGTTGGCGCCGGTTTTGAGGCCGCGGATTTGCCGGTCGTAAGAATCGCCGCCGAAAATGGCGAGCACTTGTACGCCTTTTATATGGGCAGACAATTTTTTCATTTCTTCCGCTACTTGGAGGCAAAGCTCGCGGGTAGGGCACAAAATGAGGGCTTGTACGGATTTACTCGCGGTATCCATGCGCTCTAAGAGCGGGATGCCGAAAGCGGCGGTTTTACCGGTGCCGGTTTGCGCCTGTCCGATGATGTCTTTGCCGGTGAGCAGTACGGGAATGGCCTCTGCCTGAATGGGCGTGGCGTTGGTGAAGCCCATGTCGGCTACCGCGGAGAGAACAGCCTGCGACAGGCCGAGTTCTACAAAAGTTGTATTGGTCATAAATCAATATATGGGCATTGAGCTTTCCTGCTTTTTGGCGGAAGCATCATACCCGGTTAACAGATGTATTTCAATCATCCGTTAACGCGCGCCCAAACCTATTGATGAAGATAATTCCCGGCACAAGGGAAAGAAACCGCGTTCTATGGATGCCTTGAAAATAATTTCAGGGCGCAAAGGTATAGCGGCTGCAATTATATTCCAAATGGTTGTTGAAAATTATTGAAAAAAAGTTTTTTGTATGGTAACAGAGGGGGCCGCAGATCAAATGGCGCCTATTCCCTCTTATAGGTATGAAAAAAACAATCGGCGCACATCTCATACATTTCGAGGCGGTCTTTGCTTACTTTGAAGGCCATTTGCCCACCCGACTCGAATACGATGTATTCATTGGTGTACCAAAATGTATCCTGCCGGGTCTCCAGATGATAGGCCGATTCGAAGATCAAAGAATCATTCTCAAACGCTTTGAAAACAAAATTGTCTATGAGGAGGGCTTGGGTCATCTTTTTGCTCTCAGGTGTATCCGTCCAACCGCCGAAACCGCCTACGGATTTTTCCCATATCCACTTTCCGTTTACTGCCGTGGCTTTACTCCAATCACCATCTTTTTGACAGGATGAAACCAACAACAGCATTACAAAAAATGAAAGCGCCAGGCTTCCGGTTTTTGTCAATTGTCGACGTTCCATAACGATGCTTTTTTAGTTGCTTTTTTTGAAAGACGTCGTAAATAACTTTTTCGTTGGCTTATGTCAGCCATAGCGCTGCTCAAACCCTGCCACGCCCTGTAATCCGCCGGTATGGACGGCCATCACCGTGGCGCCTCGTGGGAAGTGGCCTTTTTTGATAAGATCAAACAGCCCGTAAAAAAGCTTCCCGGTATATATAGGATCGAGTGCAAAACCTTGATCTGCTTTGAATTGCTGCATAAAGTCGAGCAGTTCCGGTCGCCATTTGGCGTAGCCTCCAAAATGGTATTCGGTATTAATGGCCCAATTGTCGCAATGAGCATACCCATTTTCAGCGAGCAGGCGGCGAACTTCCTCCTGCAAAAAGTCGCCTTTGAGCGCACTGAACCCTAAGGCCGGGCAGCGCCCCTCCAAACTCGAAACCAACCCCGCCAGGGTGCCGCCCGTACCGCAAGCCACGGCAATGCAATCGGGGGGGTCAAACGCTGTTATTTCCGCAGCCAATTCGCGGCAGCCGGCCAACGCCAAGCTGTTCGTACCGCCTTCAGGAATGACATAACACGCCGCCGGTTGAATGCCGAGTGCCGGCAAAAAACCCGCCTCCGTTTTTTCGCGATAAGTTTCCCGGCTCACATAGAGGAGTTGCATGCCTTGTTCCTGTGCTCGTTGCAGGGTGGGATTGAGCGGAGGGGTTGCTTCGCCGCGCACGATGCCGATGGATTCAAAACCCAGCACATGCGCCGCTTCGGCTACGGCGGCCAGATGATTGGAATAAGCGCCGCCGAAACTCAGAAGCCGCCGAAAACCCTGCGAGTGCGCCGCGAGGAGGTTGTACTTGAGCTTGCGCCACTTGTTGCCGCAAAAAGCGCTGCCCTCCTCCCACCGAAGCAAATCGTCGCGCTTCACCAATAGCCTCAGCCCGGCGGCATCCAGCGCGCCGCCCCGAATTTCCTGCACCGGACTCGCCGGCCGCTCCAATGTATCTATAGTAAACCTTGGGGAGCTACGAGCTATGAGCTTCGAGCCACGAGCTTGATTCTTCAATATTAAAAAAGAATTCGTTTTGAAAATAAAGTTTTTACTGCCAAGGCAGATCACGTCGATGCCAATAAACTGCCGAAGCAGCTTACGCCGAAGGCGCTGATCTGCCGAAGGCAGCTTACGGCGCAGCCGCTTACCGGTACTCCTCCCGCACCGGACAAAACACATCTATGAGCTTACAATCCGTCAGTGCCCGGCCCTCGTGCGGAACATGGCCCGAAATGACCGCGACTAAGCCGTTTTCATACACGCGGGTATCGCCGTCAATGCTGAGTTCAAAGCGGCCTTCCAAAACATGGGTGACCTGCTCATGAAAATGAGAATGCAGCGGTAAAACCGATCCGGCTGCGACGTCCCAAAAGACGATAGTAGCGTTTTCGGTGTGAACAAAGCGGCCTTTGAAGCCGGGAATCAGTTCTTTCGGTTCGATGGTAGAGATGTCGGTAGTCATGATATTCGATTATCCGTTTTGAGATTCACCCAATACAAACACTTCTCCGAGGGTATAAACCCGGCTGCCCGGCGTGCCGGCGAGCGCAGCCTGTACCATAGCGGCGGCTACCGTTTTTACGGAAATAGGGCGCCAGTTTCGCATAAAGGGCAACTTGCCCAATAAACGCATGACGAAGAGGCCGGCCGCTTCGCCGGGGCGCGATTGCTCCCGTTGCCCGTCCAAAAAGCCGGGCCGCAGGATGGTAGTACTTTGAAACGACAATTGCTGCACCGCTTCGTCCAATGCGCCTTTCATTTGGGTGTAAAAATTGCGGGACTTTGCATCAGCGCCCACAGAGGACACCAGCACATAACGCGGCACCCCGTTTTGGGCAGCCGCTTCCGCGAAAGCGTATTGGTACTCATAGTCCACCCGGTACTGCGCGGCTTTGCCGCCCGCCTGTTGGAGCGTAGTGCCGAGCGCGGAAAAGAGCACATCGCCCTGCACCAAATCGCGCCATGTTTCCGGTTGACCGAAATCAATGACGCAGACTTCGAGTTTGGGATGCTCCGTGGCGATTGGTCTGCGCACAAACACCCGCACTTTTTCAAATCGGTCGTTGTCCAGAAGCTGCCGGAGCAGTTGCACGCCGGTAAGCCCGGTAGCGCCTATGATGTTTGCTTGCATGGTCAGGAAGGTTGTTCTTCTTTTAATCGTTCTGCCGTATCGGCCATTTGCAGCGCTTCGATGAGGTCGTCAATATGTCCGTCGAGGATGGCGTCTAAGTTGTGGAGCGTGAGGCCGATGCGGTGGTCGGTGACGCGGTTTTGAGGAAAGTTGAAGGTACGGATTTTCTCCGATCGGTCGCCTGATCCCACGATGGACTTCCGCCGGGAGGCCATGGCGGAATTGACTTTATTGGCTTCCATTTCGAGCAGACGCTGATAGAGGCGTTGCAGGGCGATTTCGCGGTTTTGGTGCTGCGAGCGCGCCTCGGTACTTTCCGTTACGAGGCCCGACGGAAGGTGAGTAAAGCGCACGCCCGACTCGGTTTTGTTGACGTGCTGCCCGCCCGCTCCACTGGCGCGGAAGGTATCCACTTTGAGATCGGCTTTGTTGATGTTCACATCCTCCATCTCCAGTTTGGGCATCACCACCACGGTAGCCGCCGACGTGTGGATGCGGCCCTGCGATTCGGTTTTGGGCACGCGCTGCACCCGGTGCGTACCCGATTCAAACTTGATTTTTCCATATACTTCTTCGCCGGTTACCTCCAGGATGAGTCGGTCGTAACCGCCCACGGTGCCTTCGGTCACTTCCATCACCTCTGCGTTCCAGCCCTGCGCGTCAAAGTAACGCTGATACATGCGGTAGAGGTCGCCGGCAAACAAGGCCGCTTCATCGCCGCCGGTGCCGGAACGAATTTCAAAAATCACGTCTTTGTCGTCGTCGGGGTCTTTGGGAATGAGCAATAAACGCAGGCGGTCTTCGAGTTCGGTTTTGCGCTCGCTCAATTCTGCCAGTTCCTCTTGCGCCATCGCGCGAATTTCGGGGTCTTCGTCGCGCAGCATGGTGCGCGCCGAGGCCGTGGCGGCTTCTGTTTCCTGAAATTCGTCGAAAGCGGCTACGATCGGCTTGAGCTTTTTGTAATCTTTGCTCACCTTTTTGTACCGGTCGGAGTCGGCAATGATACCGGGGTCGGACAATTGCTCCTCCAAATGGATGAACCGTTCTTTGATGGCTATTAACTTTTCGGTCATGGTATTGTGATGGTAAAACAGAAAAAGGCGCAGCGCAGGCGGCTGCCGGGTATCGTAAAAAATGTGCTGAGCGTAGCTACAACATACAGAAGAGTTGCTTGAGGCTGCAAAGTTATTATTGCCTGCGCCAAAACAAAGAATTTTCTTTGCGGGTTCAAAGTTGCAACATGAAGGAACCGTTGATACTCTTATTGGAAACCGCTACCGATGTATGTTCGGTCGGACTGTGCCTCGGCGAGCGCCTGCTGAGCCTGCGCGAGAGCGATGAGGGGCAGGATCACGCGGCCTCCGTCACCTTATTTATACAGGCCGTATTGGAAGAGGCCGGCAAAGCGCTGCCTGAAATAGACGCGGTCGCCATCAGCGGCGGCCCGGGTTCCTACACTTCCCTGCGCATTGGAGCCGCTACGGCCAAAGGCATTTGTTATGCATTGGGCAAACCGCTGATCGCTGCCGATACGCTGCATTCGCTCGCCCTCGCAAGCCGAAGCGCGCTTCCTGACGCACACTGGCATTGCCCCATGATAGACGCCCGCCGCATGGAAGTGTATGCCGCCCTGTTTGACGCCGATATGCAGCGCGAATGGGATACGCGGGCGGTGGTGCTGGAGCGGGCTGTTTTTGAGCCGTATCTGGCGCAAGGCCGGCCCATAGCTCTGTGCGGCAGCGGCGCGGCCAAAGCCCTTGCGCTGTTTGAGCCGGGCGAAGCGGTGCATGTTGCGCAGCGTTGTTCCGCCCCGCTGTTGATTCCGGCGGCCTTGCAGGCATTCCGCGAAAGCGCGTTTCAGGACATTGCCTATTACACCCCCGCCTATCTCAAGCCGCCGAACATCACCGTGCCGTCAGGGAAGAAGTTGATTTAATAAAAACCGTTGAACTGCCATGTGTACCGTAACCTATCTGCCCAACGGCCGGAGCGATTTCCTGCTCACGTCCAACCGCGACGAAGCCCCGCAGCGCGCGGCCCACGGCATTCAGCGCCGCAACGGTCTGCTGTACCCCCAAGATGCCGGCGCCGGCGGCACCTGGATCGCCGCATCCGAACAGGGCAAAGCAGCCGTGCTCCTCAACGGCGCCTTCGAACTCCATGAGCGCCGCCCACCCTACCGCCTCAGCCGCGGACTGATGGTGTTGCAATATTTCGACTTTGCCGATGCCGGGGCCTTCATCTCCCAATTTGATTTTCAGGGCCTGGAGCCTTTTACGCTCATCCTCCGGGACCAGGGCGAACTGCACGAAATCCGCTGGGACGCCCACCGCCTGCACCACCGCCCGCTCGATGCGGAAGCGCCGCACATCTGGGCATCGGCGACTCTGTACGCCCCGGAATTTCAGGAAAAACGCAGGCAATGGTTTGCCGACTGGCGCCGAAACACCCCCGCGCCCCGGCAGGAAGATATCCTACACTGGCACCGCAGCGCCGGCGAAGGCGATCCCTGGAACGATGTGGTAATGAACCGCAACGGGATGGTACAAACGGTGAGCATCACCGGTATTTCCTTTGCAGGAGATGAAATCGGGATGGTGTTTCACGATTTGCTGGATGGGCAGATGCAGCAGGAGTTTGTTCAATTGCATTGGAAAACCGTACTTTAGCCCCCTCAAAAAAAGCCTTTCTTATGAAGCGTATTTTACTCCTTGCTTTTTGCCTGTACGGTTTGTCGCAGGCGGCATTTGCTCAAAAGCCCATTACCCTCGAAGACATCTGGCAAGACGGCACCTTTACGACCCGCTCGCTGCCGGGTTTCAACTTCCTCAAAGACGGCCGCCACTACACCCGCCTCGAACAAAGCAAAGTGAACCAATACGACCTCAGTACCGGCGGTTTGGTGGAAACCATATTCGATGCCTCTGTCCACAGTCCCGACGGTTTCAACGGGCGCGTGAGCGGATACTCCGTCAGCGACGACGGGCAGAAACTGCTCATCCTGTCGGAAATGGAGAGTATTTACCGGCACTCTACCCGCTCCAAAGTGTTTTTGTACGACCGCAATACCAAAGTACTGACGGCGCTGTTCGGGTTTAAAAAAGTGATGTATGCGGAATTCAACCCGCAGGGCACGGCCGTGGCATTCGTGTACGAAAACAACCTGTACTATCAGGATTTGGTGCGCGGCAAAACCGTGCAGGTAACCAAAGACGGCCGGACCAATGTCATTATCAACGGGGCTACCGACTGGGTATATGAGGAGGAGTTTACCATGTCGCAGGCGTATCAGTGGTCGCCCGACGGGCGGCGCATCGCTTTCATGCGCTTCGACGAGAGCGCTGTGCGGGAATTCACGATGACCAATTACAACAACCAACACTATCCGCAGTACGAGACCTTCAAGTACCCCAAAGTAGGCGAGGCCAACTCGGTGGTGCAGATTTTTATTCACGATACGAAAGGACGGAAAAACAAAAAAGTGGAAACCGGCGCCCCTGCCGATTCTTACCACCCCCGCATCAAATGGACCGCCGATCCGGAAAAACTGTGTATCTATCACCTCAATCGCCACCAAAATGACTTGCGCCTGCTGCTCGCCGACGCCCGTACCGGCAAAACCTCCCTCCTCTTGCAGGAAACCAACGAGTACTACTTAGATGAGGGCCTGTTCGACGATCTTCATTTTTTCAAAAACGGCAAACAATTCCTGTGGAGCAGCGAAAAAGATGGCCGCCGGCACCTCTACCTGCACGAGATGAGCGGCGGCGATCCGCGCCAAATCACGCAGGGTGACTGGGACGTGACCCAATTCTACGGCCTGGACGAAGCGAATCAACTCGTGTATTATCAGGCCAACAAGCGCAATCCGATGGAGCGGGAAGTATATGCCACTCATCTGGAAGGCAAACGCGAACAACGCATGGCCGTACAGGGGGGATGGAACAGCGCACAGTTCAGCAGCACCTTCGATTTTTATGTGGTAAACCACTCCTCCATCAATACGCCCTCCTCTTATGGGGTGTACGATAAAGAAGGCCGCCTCGTGCGCCCTATTGAAGACAACACCGGCATTCGCAAAAAACAAGCCGACTACGGCGTGAGTGAGGTCGAGTTTTTTCAATTCACCACCTCGGAAGGTGTGGCGCTCAACGGCTGGATGATAAAGCCGCCCAAATTCAACGCCGCCACCCGCCACCCGGTATTGATGTTTGTGTATGGCGGGCCGGGCAGCCAACAGGTGACCGATAGCTGGAAAGGCGCCAACTACTGGTGGTTTCAGATGCTGGCCCAACAGGGCTTTGTGGTGGCTTGTGTGGACAATCGCGGCACGGGCGGCAGAGGGGAGCAGTTTAAAAAAATGACCTACCTGCAATTGGGCAAATACGAAACGGTTGACCAAATCGAAGCGGCCAAATACTTAGGTACCCTGCCCTATATTGACCCCGCCCGCATCGGCATATTCGGCTGGAGCTACGGCGGATACATGTCTTCTCTTTGCATCCTCAAAGGCGCCGAAGTGTTCAAAGCCGCCATCGCCGTGGCGCCCGTCACCAACTGGAAGTGGTACGACACCATTTATACGGAGCGTTTCATGCGCACCGATAAAGAAAACCCTTCGGGCTATGCCGACAACTCGCCGGTGAATTTCGCCGACCTGCTGCGCGGTAAGTACCTGCTCGTGCATGGCATGTCTGACGACAATGTACATTTCCAGAACACCGCTGAAATGGCCAACGCCCTCATTGATGCCAATAAGCAGTTTGAGACTTACTTCTACCCCAACCGCAACCACGGCATCTACGGCGGCAATGCGCGCCTGCATTTGTTCACCAAAATGACTGAATTTCTCAAATCAAACCTGTAATCGTCATGATCGTAACCAACACCGACTTTATTCCCAACCGGGAAATTGAAGAAATCCTCGACATCGTGCGGGGCAGCACCGTGCGTGCGCGGCACTTCGGCCACGATATAATGGCCGGCCTCAAAAACATCGTGGGCGGGGAGATTGAAGAATACACCCGCCTCATGGCCGATGCCCGCGAGCAAGCCATTGACCGCATGGTGTCTGACGCAGAGCGCATCGGCGCCGATGCGGTGATCAACGTCCGGTTCATCACGTCCATGATACAGGCCGGCGCTTCCGAGATATTGGCTTACGGTACGGCGGTACGGCTGAAGTAAAATATTTCAAGGCAGGCAGCGTTTTGGCATCGTCCCGGTATCTGTGGCAATATCTATCCAATTTCAACTTTTAACACTTAAAAATTCGCCAATTTTTCAGGCAATGCCTATTATTGTGGCCTGTTTCTGAAAACGGACACATACAAGGAAGCTATCTTTTCAAATCAATGCTATTTATGAAACCAATCCGATTGATTCTCATCACAGCAATGGCCGTTTGCGGTTCGGTTGCACTCACTGCGCAAGACATCCACTTTTCGC
Organism: Saprospiraceae bacterium; assembly: GCA_019638385.1. Classification (GTDB taxonomy): domain Bacteria; phylum Bacteroidota; class Bacteroidia; order Chitinophagales; family Saprospiraceae; genus UBA2329. The sequence goes on from JAHBTW010000007.1 coordinate 191,900, forward strand.
AGTTTTACCTCTCGCCGCTCAACCTGAATCCGGCCATGACCGGGGTGATGAATTGTAACATCAGGCTGACCGCCAACTACCGCAACCAATGGGCTTCCGTGTTGCGCAACAACGCTTACAACACTTACTCTGTATCGTACGACCAACGCATTGCCACCGGTCGCTACGACTACTTCGGCGTAGGCGGCACGTTCTGGGGCGACCGCGCCGGCGAGTCTCGTTTCTCTACCCTTACGGGCAAACTCTCCGCTTCGTACAGCAAGCGCATGAGCGGCGGGCGTGACAACGCCTCCTACCTCGTAGCCGGTGTGGAAGCCGGTATGGCGCAACGCAGCATTGATTTCATCAACCTTCGCTGGGGCACTCAGCACAACGGAGCGGGCGGTCATGATCCTGGCCTGCCGACTCAAGAGACCAACTTCAACCGCGATAACTTCCTGTTTGCCGACCTTGCTGCCGGCCTGATGTGGTTCGCCGTTTTCGACCAAAATAACAACTTATCCCTCGGCGCTTCTTTCCACCACCTCAACCGCGCCAATCTCTCCTTTACCGAAAATGATCAGGACCTCCTCTACAGTCGTTTCACCGTACACGGCGGCGGCGAGTTCCAGATGAGCGACAAATTCGGTTTGGTGCCCGGTGTGATCGTCATGAGCCAGGGACCGTCCTTTCAGGTGAATGCAGGCACGAGCCTCAAGTTTTTGTTATCGAAAACCAGATTTGACACCCAATCCTTTCAGGTAGGCGTGTGGACGCGGGTTTCCAACAAAATCGAAACCGGCGTACTCAATGACGCCGTCATCCTCTCCACCCGCTTCGACCTCAACAACCTGAGCCTCGGCTTCAGCTATGACGTCAACGTGTCGCCGCTGAAAGCAGCCAGTAACGGACAAGGCGGTTTTGAATTTGCCATGATTTACAAAATCTGCGGCCCGGAAAAACGCGGCTTGTACTGCCCGAACTTCTAAGAGGCATTTCTACGATATAAGCGCAAAACGGCGCGTTGGCAAATTTGTCAGCGCGCCGTTTTCAATTCGTATCGGTGCGGTAACTATACAGAAATGGCAACATTTCCTTTTTTGTGCCCTTTTTCGGCATAAGCGTGCGCTTCGGCCATTTGCGCTAACGGATAGGTTCTGTCAATCACCGCTTTCAGCTTGCCGGTTTCGACAAGTTCTTTCAGGAAATTCATATCCCCGGCAGTGGCTTTCGCCTCTCCTATCAATACTTTTTTGCCGCTTGTCAGGGAAATCCATAAGCCCTGAACAGCCCCGACGAGCATGGCCGAACCCAATATCAGGGTTCCATTGCGCTGTAGCATTTTTGCAATTTTGAAGACGGGGGCTTTATCCACCGTTTCAAAAATGATGTCATAGGTTTCTCCTGTTTGGGTGAAATCCTCTTTGGTATAATCAATTACTTTGTCTGCGCCCAATGACTGCACCATGCTTGTGTTGGCCGTGCTGCAAACGCCCGTAACCTCCGCGCCGTAGTATTTGGCAAGCTGAACGGCAGCAGTGCCCACCGCCCCGGAAGCGCCATAAATCAATACCTTTTGTCCCTTTTGTATGTTGGCTTTTTTCAAAAAGAACAAGGCCGTGTGTGCGCCGAAGGGAATGCACGCCGCCTCTTCGAAGCTCGTGTTGTTCGGTTTCAGCGCGAATGCGGCCGTTTCCGGGAAACACCCGTATTCGGCGTAAGCCCCCATGCTCATATCGGTTAATCCGAAAACCGGATCACCGGTTTTGAAAAGGGTCACCTTGCTGCCTGTTTTTTCCACTTCTCCGGCCAACACGACACCGAGAACAGGTTTGTTCGGTTTGAACAAGCCAAAGAAAAAGCGCACCGCAAACGGGTCGGCGGTGCGCAAGCGCCAATCCGCTGAATTGACGGCCGTTGCCCTGATCCTGATGAGGATTTCGTGGTCTTTCGGCTCCGGTTTTTCCAGTTCTTGAAGTTGTAAAACCTCCGCCCCCCCGTATTCCGTAAAAACAATTGCTTTCATGTGGTGCTATTTTTTGGCGGTTAAAACCAGTATCCTGATTCGGGCGCAATATCATCAGCGTACCATCATCCGGCGCTCATAGATTCGACAGATTTGCATCTATTGTCCACAGACTTGTGATAGGGGAGCATGTCCTGTTTGTTTGTAACTATTAAGCCGGGGGTTTTCGCTGACATCTGCCGTGTCCCAAACGCGGAAGGTGTTATCTGAAAACAGTGGGAGTATGCAGGCGTTTTGTCGTGAGATGATACCTTCCGTCGCTATACCAAGCTAAATAAAGTATTGTCTGTCTTGGCAGAACTTCAAGACACAGACATTGACACGCTGATGATTGAATTAATTGGGTCTATCTCATGGCAAGCATAGCTAAGCGAATGGTTCTTGCTTCGTTAGGCAAGCATCCCCCGGAATAAAACTTTCGATCCTCATATCACCCTCGGTACCCGATACACTTCTTCATGTAAATTCATAGTCGCCCGCAACGATGCGGAGATGTGCTCCGACCTTGCGAGCCAGGCAATTGCGCCGGCCAGCGCTTCGCGCGCCGTGGCGGGGGCATAGCCCAACGCAGCGGCTTTGCGGTGATCGTACCAATAATAATTGCCGGCCATGCGGGCCTGCTCTCTGGTGGAGGGAGGTCTTTGTTGGGTGACGAACGCCAGCGCCTCGTGGAACGCGGCGGCCAGATAAGCGGTGGTATGGTTGGCCTTGAGATACGGGCCGGGCAGGCCGCACAATTTGGAAATCATACCATGCACTTCCGACCATTCGAGATTTTCGCCGCCCAACAGGTAGCGCTCGCCGCGGGCGCCATGTTCGGCAATGAGGAGGTGCCCTTTTGCAATGTCTTTTGCTGAAACGATGTTGCAACCGCCGATCCAGGTGGTTTTGTAAGGGTCGTTGAGATAACTCACGATGGCATGGTTGCTTTCGGTGAGACCGTAATCCGGGCCGCCCACGGTAAGCGTAGGGTGTGCGCTCACGATGTCTAAGCCGGTCCGGGCGGCCATTTCAAAAGCCGTTTCTGCCTGCGTTATTTTGGCGGTGATGTAATCGGAGGCATCGCTGAAACCGCCGGGATGCGCTTCGTCTATCGCAATTTTCCGGTTGGTAGCGCCGAACGTAACGGAAGAGGAGGTGAGTACCATGCGCTCCACGCCGGCTCGCGCCGCCGCCTGCACCATACACGCCGCGCCCTGCCGGGCCTCCGCAATGAGCCGCTCGCCCGGCACGCCCGAATAGGCAAACACTCCCGCCACATGAAACAACAACGCGCAACCGGCGGCCGCCTGCTCCAACGTGTCCGGCTGCAAAATATCGCCGTAGCGGTACTCCACCTCCAAACCGGCCAAACTGCGCAAGTCGGAACTCGATCGTACCAACGCGCGCACGCCGTAGCCTTTCTCTAGCAGTACACGGCAGAGGTGACTGCCGATGAATCCGTTTGCTCCGGTGACGAGAACTTGCATAGCTTGTTATTTACCCAACGATTGAATGTCTTTGCCGACGGCTGCCGCCAATTCGCTGAAAAAGCGGCTCAGACCCTCCGCTGCGGCATCGGCAGTGCGGTGGGAGGCAAAATGCCGGAATCCCTGCTCGTCGGTTCCCAATGCGGTAGCGCCGGGCGGGGCCGCATCCCGCCGCACCCACTTCTCCAGCACGCCGGCCAGAATGGAAAACAGGTGTTTGAGGTGCTCGATTTCGGGCGGGATGCCGTCCTGAGTATGTTCGCCGTAGCGGGTATCCCAGGACTTGCCGACGTAGGGTACGCGGCCTTCTGCCGCCGCTTCAAAATTGGCCATGGTGCGCGTAAAGAATCGGCTGTAGGCATCTGCCACCAATGCCTCTTTCACATCGGGCAGGTAGTCCATATCGAATAGTTGCCAAAAAAGCGGGAGCGCAAATTTCTGCCGCGCCACGATGGTGACGCGCGTTCCGCCGGGGTCTTTTTCAAAAGCCACCATGCCGTCATCGTATTCCGCCGATTGATTGGCGCTGTGTACGGTGCGCCAGAAATTGTGCCGGCTATTTTCGCCGTAGCGGATCACTTCTATTTTATCCACATCAATGTGCAAGCCGCCGAAGAGCACCATCCAGTTGGGCTGCGGCAGGTACAGGTCGCGTTCGGCCTGATACATCGCCCGGCCCTGCTCATCGGTTTTCACCACGGCCCGTGCGCCGCCCATGTTGTCGTACATCATTTGCACGGCCTGGCAGATGTCCACGTTTTGCACAAATTCCTCAAACGGCACGGGAATGATGCGGGCATATTCAAAAATGACGGAGCCGTCAATGTAGCGGCGGCGCATGCCGTTGCGGTCGGGCAGGGTATAGCGCAGGATGGATTGGAACGGTAGGATATAATCTTCTATGGCCTCGAAATCCGCATCGGCGAGTTGGTCCAAATCCACATTGAGGCGGGTTTCCATGCGGTGCAGGCTGTCTTTATCGAAGAGGATTTGCCAGGCTTGCCGGAATTGTTCGAGATTGGCCAGCGCGTAGTTGAGCGCAGTAAGCCCCCAGCGCGCGGCGGAGTTGTCGTCTATTTCGCGGAGGCGATGGGCCAGCAGGGCATTGAGGCGACCATCCACCATGTTTTTAAACGGAAACAGATCGGTGTTCACCGTTTGCAGACAGGCTTCGGCGAGGCGCTGCGTGAGGGGCGAGGCGTTGCGTTTGGCCGTAGATTCGCGGATGTGAATGGACGGGCTTTTCCAGCCGGGCCAGGGCATGAGGTCGCCTTCCATGCGGTAGTTCCGGGGCAGGCCGCAAGCCCGCAACACCGCAGCATTCAGCGTCGACAGGTAGGGGTCGAGGTCCATCTTCAGCGCGCCGGCCCAGTCGGCCAGCAGCAGCGAATCGGATGCGATAAAAGCGCAGGTGGACAGCGGGTTGGGGCTTCGGCTGCCCTGACTACCGTGGTTGCTCTGCCAGGCGTCTATCACCGTGAAATGCACCGGGCTGTGCCGGTACAAGTCGAGGGCTACCTCTTCCTGCCGCAGTCGCAGCCGGTAGTGGAAGGATTTGGCCTTGAGCGGCAACACGCCCAGAAGGTTGTACAACCCCAGGGCAAAGCCATGCGCCTCATCGGTTTTGTTTTTACAAAAATTGATACGAAAATGCGCCGACAACCAGTGCTCCGACAACTCCGTGCCCGCCAATGCGCTGCCTTCCGGGAAGCCTGCATCAACCGGCGATTCGCTCAGATTCAGCACCTCGTAATCGTTGCCCTTTGCTGTAACGAAGCGGTATCCGGCCAGATCGGCCAGCACGAGCACCTCGCGGTTGTCTAACCAAAGGGATGCGCTGCCTTCCGCATCGGCTACGGCTACGTTGGTATATCCATTGTCGTGCAGCAGGTCTATGAGTTCCTCCACTAAGTGCGGGTCGGTACCGGTACAGGCGCGGTAGTCAAACAACTCCATATCGGGTTTGATGAGAATGCGAAAATCGGCTTTCGCCAAATCGAGGCGCCCCCGCTCCCGTTCGAGCGCTTCCTCAAAACCCGATCGCTGCAATACCTCTGCCAACAGCTCTGCCGCTTCGCTGCGGTCGTCTTGCACGATGCACACGCGGGAATAAGTAAGTGAAGTGACGGTTGTTGACATGGTTGTGTTTGTTGTGGGTTGTGGGTTGTGGGTTGTGGGTTGTGGGTTTCTCGCAACTCACAACTCACAACTCACAACTGTTGTGGACTCACAAGATAACTATGATGAAACCCCAGTCTCGGATCGCCCAGCCGGCCTACATAAGGTACAAATTCCTGTATATCGGGCATGGGTACGCGAAGGCGCTCCTCCAGCGAAGGGTAATCGTAAATGGTAATGTGGTTCATACCCCTGTTGGCCGTGAAGAGCAGCGTTTGGTCTTTCGACAACTGGCAGGCATGCACTGAATCCATGAGCCGGAAGCGACTGATTCGCAGGGCGCCGAGCAGATGCTGGTTGGCGGTAAAAAAACTACCGCGCACCAGCGAATCATATACGGTAGTAGCCATTGTGCGCTTGTGGTCTAATGCCTCGCTCAGGCTGGGCCGCTCGTCAATCATGCGGAAATCGGAAAAGCTCTCCAGGTCAATGAACACAATGGTATGGCTGCCGCCGTTGCAAAAAATCAACTCCGTATCGGAGATGGTGATATCAGAATTGATGTGCGCCGGAATTTCCCGGCCGCAGGCCCAGTGCCGCCGCACCCGCTTTTCTATGGCGTCAATCTCGAACGCGTATTCTTTAAAAAAAGCCATTGCCCACTGGTGGTAGTCCATGTGGTCTTGCGGCAGCACGCGGAAGGAAACGGCGTAGAATAAGTCTTCCTTCGGATGCGGCACCAAATGCCAGCAGGTGGCGGGCAGATCAATGCGGGTGGCTTCGCCGGTTTCCATGTCCCAGATGCCGACCATTTTGGCCTCACCGTGTTTACCCAGCGCGGGGTTGTCCATAGAGCCGTAGCAGAGGTATCGGCGCGAAGCCGTGAACTTCATGCTATGGGGCAACATGATTTTGTGCGGTCCGAGTTTGCGGCCTTTGTCCAAATGATCTACATGAAACTGGTAAAAATAGTCGCCGATGGCGGCGATGAATTCCTTGTCGTTCATCCAGGCCACATGGGTGCTGCCGCGAATGCTGGTATCGTTTTTTTCGTACAGCAAAGTGGTTTGGCGGCTCAATTCATCCAACGAGCCGGGGTCGTACAGCATCAGGTGTTGCCCGGTGGTGCCGAGGTAGCCGTAGGTTCCGCCGGGACTGATGTGCAGGGCATGGCCGCCTGCCAGACCGTTGTAGTAATTGATCTTAAAGGCGAATGCATTATCGGCAGGGTCAAACAGAAAGCAGCACACCCCGGCCATGCCTTCAATGCCGTTGATGCCGTTGCCGTCCAATGCAATGTGAAATGCGTACGGATATTTTCTCATGGCAATAGGAGCGGTGCTCAGCTTTTTTTCGGGGGTTGTTTGGTTTTGGCAGTCGCCGGTTTCGCTGCCGGCTTTGTAGTTACGGCGGCGGCTTTTGAGACGGGCGGCTTGGTTGTTTTTGTTGCTGCCGGTTTTGTCGCCGGCTTTGCCGTGCTGCCGGCTTTCACCGGCGGGATCGGCGCCTCGTCTTCCTGTGCAGCCTGCACCACGGCGATGAGATCAAACACCGAATCGTCATACCCCAACACGGTAACGGTATTGCGATAAGCGCCTAAGGGCGCCGTATCGGGTATCATAACACTGAGTCGCACCTCTACGGCCTGCCCGGAAATAAGGGCAAAGGATTCCGGTTCATAAATGAGTCGGAGCGGCGCTTCGCTGCCGGTGGCTGCGTCATAAAAGCCCGAATCGGTGAAGCGGCAATGGCGCGGTGTTTCGTCGCGGCTGTTGAAGTGCAACAGCAGAGCGGCCATTTTTCCCGGCGTGCCGGTCACGGTCATCATTTTGCGCGCTGCGGCCGGTTGGTATGCTGCACTTGCCCGTTGCGAATCCGCCACCGCTTCTCGCTGCGAAGCAGGCGCCGCTTTTGGGGTCATGTTTTTCGACCAGTGCAATTGCAGGTCGTAGAGATTTTCTGCGTATTGCAATTGCAGCTTCACCAGGCTCGTCAGGGCCTCCGACAGCGTATTCATCACGCCAGTGCCCGACAGTTCGGTTTTGCCGGAATAGAGGTCTTGCAGCGCTGCCGCCGCTTCGCGATAATAGACGGTATTGGCGTCTATGGCCTTTTTGACGACCCGCTCAAAATCTTTTACTAAATCGTCCGTCCTGTTTCCTTCAGTCATTTTGTTGTATTTGGGAATATGTAAAATTCAGCCCTGCGCGGTGCGGCGGCCGGTGTCCGGCGTTTGCTCGCAATAGAAATGGTCTTGCCAGCTTTGCCAACGCATAAGATAACGTTTTTCGTCGAGCGGGCGTACTTCCACCGCCGGCTCGCAGGCCGTGACGCACAATTGGAAGCAGACATTCTGATTGACCTTGTTTTCCCGGATGACGATATCCGCGTTGTAGCAATCGCCGGGCTGGAAGCCCTCGCTCAGGTTGACCGTCAGGGTGACGGTAGCGGTTTGGCCGGGTTCCAGATTGATTTCTGTGCGGTCGAGCCAGGGCTGTATCGGCGCGGGCTGCCCCTGCCCATTTACCAAAGTGCGCATGCCGATGAGATACCGACGGGCGCTGCCGCAGGAGTTTTTTACATTAAACGGTACAACGATGACCTCGCCGGGACAAGCCGAGCGCTTGATTTCTGCGAGGCAGCGCGGCGGACAGTCCGGTTCGGGCGGGCAAACGCCTAAGGGCCGGCAACAATCTACGGCAGTGTGAGCGGCAGTTTGCGCCATGTTGCCCCATTCATTGGCGGTGCGCAGGCCGCTTTGCAGGGCTTGCTCCCAGGCATTTTTATACATATCGGCCCAAGAACGGGCAGCGTTCATCCATTGGTCGGCGCCGGTGCGCAGGATGCTTTCGGCAGAATTGGATTGGTCCATGTCAGGCAGGTTTTGAGATTAATTTAAGCGGCAGCGGTTTTTTTAACCACCTCCTGTTTCGGTCCGGGAATGATGATGTAGCTCAGCAGTTGATCCAAAATGCGCAAATCGCCTTCGTATTCCCGATTGGGATTGATGTCCTTCGGCAAAATGAACGTGATGTGCAGCACAACGGACTCGCCGGGCGCCACCACGGTACCGGATTCTTTTATGCGCACTTCGATCCAGTCGGTCAGGTCTTTTTTCAGTCCTTTAAAAAAGGCATCCATCGTGGCTTTGGAATCGCCGTCGGGCGTTTCTTTCAGCGCCATAGAGAGGTTGCGGCACACTAAGTCCATGTCTAAACTCATGTTGTGGCGCAGCACCGGCACGGAAAAAGGCACATTGCCTTTGTTCGCCAACACGACTTCTTTGGTATGCGACATCCCCGGCGCGATGCCCACGAAGAGCAGGCTTTCGGGGATCAATTCAATTTCCAGCGTTTCCTGCACAATCATCGTGAGCGTCTTGTCCTCGCCGCCTACCATTATTTTCTGCCGGTAAGTGCCGGGCGCGGTGTTGGCAGGCAATGACACGTTGAGGCTTTGCCGGCGGTTTTCGCCCGGCGACAGGGGGGCGTTGAGCGGCAGGCCCGCTTGCAGGAGCGCTTCCTTGCCGAATCGCTTCATGGGCAATTCCCGCACCAACATCGCTTCAGAGTCGAGGTTGCTCAACGTTATATGGCCGCGCAATTGGGTGGGCGGCCCGCTCAGGAAAATTTCCTTCTCGCCGCAATGCACTTTTTCGTGCGCTTTATCGCAGGTTACTATAATCATGATCTGACGGGATTAACAACGGTGGCGGTGTTGATATTGGGGTTAGCGGCAATTCCGGGCGTGGACTGCGGGAAAGGCCGGGTGTCGGGTTCGCAGCAATCGGTTTCGCAGCGCTCGTAGGCGTTGGGCACATACGGTTCGGTGATGACTTGCGATTCGCCGCTAAGGCACACATTGAAAAGTTCGATGCCCAAAATCTTGAAACTAATCTGGTTGTAGTTGGGAATGCGCATCCGTATTTCTGGCGTGAGCAGGTCTTTGATGTCTTGTTTGCTCAGATGCGGCAGGTTGAGCATATCCACATGAGACACCACGGGTTTGTCTTTATTGCCTTGTATGGTGGTGGTTACGGGCTTTGCTTCGTTGCCTTGTATGGTGGTGGTAATCGGTTGGTTCGGATCGCCCAGCAGCAGGGTGGCTACGGGCCGGTTTTTGTCGCCGACCACCAGCGATTCGGACTTCACATCCATGGCGAAGACGGAGATGGTCAGTCCGTTTTGGAAATTCAGGTTGTGCGTATAGGTGGATGGAATTTTTACGGAAGGAGCGGCCATTTGGATGTTGTTTTTGGTGTTGACAAATTTAAGAATGTTTTGGAAACCGCACAGTGGATTGGGCAATTAAAATTTCCCTTTTAACACAAAACGAAGATTGCGCCTGTTTTGAAATCCTTACGCTGAATCCTCCAAAAACCGCTACTTTTGCCCTCTATGCGAAAAGACGAACAAGACCAGCACATCATCTTCGGGCGGCACCCTGTAGCCGATGCCATCGCCTCCGGGCAGGATATTGACCGCGTTGTACTGCAACAGGGCGTGCGCGGCGAATTTGAAAAAGAAATCCGCCATGCCTGCCGCGACCGCGACATCCTCCTGCAAGTAGCGCCCAAAGAACGATTGGACCGCCTCGTGCGCGGCAATCATCAGGGCGTTCTGGCCTTCGGCGCCATCATTCAGTACCAGCAATTGGACGATGTGCTGCCCACCGTGTTTGAGCGCGGCGAAACGCCTCTACTGCTCATGCTCGACGGTATCACCGATGTGCGCAACCTCGGCGCCATTGCCCGCAGCGCCGAATGCAGCGGCGTACACGCGCTCATCATCCCGTCGAAAGGCAGCGCTCAGATCAATCCAGAAGCCATCAAAACCTCGGCGGGCGCGCTCAACAACCTGCCCGTGTGCCGCGTCAACAGCTTGGTGAGCACCATGGAGCGGCTCCAAAGCTCCGGCGTGCAAGCCCTCGCCGGCGACCTGCACGCCCCCAAACCCATTTTTGACGTTGACCTCACCGCGCCGGTTGTGATGATTGCCGGCTCCGAAGGAGAAGGCGTGAGCCGGGCGCTGCTCAGCCGTGTCAACCAACGTTTCATCATCCCGCAAGCGGGTACCACCAACTCCTTCAATGTGTCGGTCGCCGTGGGCATCATGCTGTATGAGGCTATGCGGCAGCGCGGGGTATAGCCATTTTATTATCTTTGTAACTTCACAGCGAACGACGCAATAACCGCATGGCTCAATGGATCAATAAAGCTTTCCGACTCTACCTCCGGCAGCGATACCGGCAAATAGAGCGCTTTATGCAGTTTCCGCACGAAACGCAGCAAACGCTGTGGCGGCAATTGATCCTTTTGGCCCGGCAAACGGAGTGGGGCCGGCAACACGATTTTCGCAATATCCGCACACCCGAAGACTATGCCCGGCGCGTTCCGGTACAGGATTACGAAACCCTCAAGCCCTTCATCGCCCGCATGATGCACGGCGAGCGCGATGTGCTATGGCCGGGCCGGGTGCGCCAGTTTTCCAAATCTTCGGGCACCACGAGCGACAAAAGCAAGTTCATTCCCGTGCCCGGCATCAACCTGCGCCAATGCCACATCATGGGCGGCCACGATGCGATGGCCCTGTATTACCACCGCCGCCCCGATGCCCGGATTTTTGAGGGCAAAACGATGATTATGGGCGGTAGCCTGGAGCGGTTCAAACCTTTCCCTTACACCATGTTCGGCGACGTATCGGCCCTTATGATTGAAAACACGCCCTTTGTTGCCAAGCCTTTTCTCTTTCCCGATGTGCGCACCCTGATGCTGCCGGGTTGGGAGGAAAAACTCGACCGGTTGGTCCATGCGGCCATCCTCGAGCCGCGCATGGCCATGATCGGCGGCGTGCCTACCTGGACGGTGGTGCTGCTGCGCCGTATATTGGAAATGACCGGGAAAGCTGATCTGCTGGAATTGTGGCCCGGCTTTGAACTATACATACACGGAGGCGTCAGTTTCAGTCCATATCGCAAGCAGTTTGAAGCGTTTTTTCCATCGCAGCAAGTAGCCTATCAGGAGGTTTACAACGCTTCCGAAGGCTACTTCGGCGTGCAGGACACCTCCGACCCGGAGGCGGGCATGTTGCTGCTGTTGCAAAACGGCATTTATTACGAATTTTTGCCCGCCGAAGAGTGGGAACGGGAACACCCGCGCGCCGTGCCGCTGTGGGAGGTGGAAGCCGGAAAGAACTATGCGTTGGTCATCAGCACCAACGGCGGGTTGTGGCGTTATCTGCCCGGCGACACGGTGATGTTTACTTCCCTGAAGCCCTACCGCATCCGCGTGACGGGGCGCACCAAGCAGTTTGTAAATGCTTTCGGAGAGGAGGTCATGGTGGACAATACCGATAAAGCCCTGGCCGAAACCTGCGCGGCTACCGGCGCGGGGGTGGCAGAATATACCGTAGCGCCGATGTTCATAACCGAAACCCGCAAAGGCGGCCACGAGTGGCTTATCGAATTTGAGCGCCCGCCACAGGACATTGAGCATTTCAATAACCTGCTGGATACCAACCTCCAACGCATCAATTCCGACTATGAAGCCAAGCGCTTTCGCAACATCGCGCTCCAACGCTTATTGCTGCACGCCGTGCCGCCCGGTACTTTTCATCGCTGGATGCGCAACAGGGGCAAGCTCGGCGGCCAACACAAAGTACCGCGCTTAGCCAATCACCGGCAGTATGTAGAAGAAATTCTCAACTTACTGAAGGAAAGTGCCTGAAATGATATAATACATGAAGATTTCTTCATAAATTAGCGACTCCTCGTTTACCAAAATATTCCAGCGATGGATATCAGCAAATACGTTCCGATATTGGAGTGGTTGCCCCGTTACAAAAAATCAGATTTTCGCGGCGATTTACAGGCGGGCCTCACGGTGGGCATCATGCTCATTCCGCAGGGTATGGCTTATGCTTTGCTGGCCGGGTTACCGCCCATATACGGCATGTATGCGGGCATAGTGCCTTTGATCCTGTATGCCTTTTTCGGCAGTTCGCGGCATTTGTCGGTGGGGCCGGTGGCCTTGGTTTCTTTGTTGATACTGGCCGGCGTGAGCCAGTTGGCCGAAACGCGCACAGAGGCGTTTGCAGGCATCGCCATCGCCACGGCATTGGTGGCCGGCATCATTCAGGTGCTGCTGGCACTTTTCCGATTGGGCTTCCTCATCAACTTTTTATCACATCCGGTCATTTCAGGGTTCACCTCTGCTGCTGCATTTATTATTGGATTGGGGCAGTTGCAATACCTGTTGGGCGTCAATTTCGGTCGTACCAAACATGTACAGGACATCGTGCTGCAAGCGGCGCTACACATACAGGAAACCAACTTCGTCACCCTCGCCATCGGCGCGGTGGGTATTGTATTTATTGCCTGGCTGCGCCATGTGCGTCCTATGATTCCGGGAGGGCTGCTGGTGGCGATCATCGGCATTACAGCGGTATGGGCGGGCGGTTTGCACGAGCGTTTCGACGTGGCCATCGTAGGCAACATTCCACGAGGCTTGCCTCATTTTGAAGTGCCCGTAATCAATCTTGCGCTGCTGGGCAACATCCTTCCCTTAGCCCTCACGATATGCCTCATCAGTTTCATTGAGTCGCTGGCTATCTCCAAAACGCTGGCGGCAAGAGACAAGACCTACCGCGTGGATGCCAATCAGGAGTTACTCGCATTGGGCATCAGCAAAATCGGGGGAGCGTTTTTTCAATCTTTCCCCACCACGGGTAGTTTCACCCGTTCGGCCATCAACTACAACGCCGGCGCCCGCACGGGAATGTCTTCCATCATCGCTACCGGGGTGGTTGCTATTGCTTTGCTGTTCTTTACGCCGGTATTTTTCTACCTGCCCAAAGCCATGCTCGCCGCCGTCATCATCATGGCGGTGGTAGGACTGGTGGACTACCGGGAGGCCATCCACCTGTGGAAAACCGACAAGCGCGACTTTCTCACATTGATGACTACCTTCATCATTACGCTGACGCTCGGCATTCAGACCGGCGTAGCCACGGGCGTGGTGCTGTCCATTGCCATTTTGATATACCGCAACTCGCGGCCGCACGTTGCCGTATTGGGGCAGTTGCCCGATACGCGTTACTTCCGCAACATCTCGCGCTTTGAGCACGCCATACAATATCCTGATAAACTCATACTTCGCTTCGATGCGCAATTGTACTTCGGCAATGCCGAGTTTTTTCGGGAAACCATTGAACGGCTCAGCGTGGAGAAAGGGGAAGAATTACGCTATGTGATTCTCGATTGCGCCAGCATCAGCGACATGGATTCTACCGGTATTCACACCCTCCGGGAGACCGTATCCTTTCTGCAGGCACGGCACATCCAGTTTGCGATGGGCAGCATCATCGGACCGGTGCGGGATGTACTGCGCAGCACCGGTATGCTCAACCTCATCGGACGGGAGAATATTTTTCTCAATGTGTATGAAGCGATTACTTACTACAAGAAAAAAGAGGAAGCGGAAAAGGAGCAGTCGGCGCCTATTACTTAAATATTTAGTTTTCAATTTTTTACACAATTCCCTTCTTCGAATAAAGGTCGTACACACTGCGCCGATGCATTGTGTTTACAATGATTTTACAACTTTTTTTTAGCTTTGTCATTTATTACGGGCACTTTTTGCTTTCACTTATTAAAAACGAACTTAGTATGAAAAAACTCTTATTCGCTTTGATGCTGATGCTGGCGGGCGCAGCAACGCTATCGGCCCAGCGAACCATCAGCGGCACAGTCACAGATCAGGGCAAAAACCCCCTGATTGGGGCTACGATTCTGGTAGAAGGTACTTCTGTGGGTACCGTCACCGATTTAAATGGGGAATTTAGCCTGACGGTACCTGCCGGCAGTAATGTCCTCGTAATCAGCTATACCGGCTACACGACACGCCGGGTAGAACTTACCAATGCATCGCGCTACGATCTGGCATTAGAAACAGATGTAGTTGCACTTTCCGATGTGGTAGTAGTAGGCTACGGTACCGCTGCTCGTAAGGAACTGACCGGATCGGTAGCAAAGATCGATGCAGAAGCCATTGGACGTTTGCCGGTAACCGGCCTCGACCAGGCGCTGCAAGGACAAGCCTCCGGGGTGCAGGTGACCACCTCTTCCGGTACGCCCGGCTCTTCGGTGAATGTACGCATACGCGGTACGTCTTCCATCAGTTCCAGCAGCCAGCCGCTGCTATGTGGTGGACGGTATCCCCATCAACACGGGCAGCTACTCGCAGATCGGCTTCGGCAACCAATCGGTGAATGCTCTGGCTGACATCAATCCTGCCGACATTGAGTCCATGGAAATCCTCAAGGACGCCGCAGCAGCGGCCATTTACGGCTCGCGCGCCAGCAACGGCGTGGTACTCATCACGACCAAACGCGGTAAGCAGCAAAAAACGCAGATCAGCCTCAACACCTACTACGGGGGGCAAACGGTGTGGCGCGAAATTGAGCCGCTGTCCGGTCCGGAGTTTGTGGGTTTAATTCAGGAGGGCGTTCGCAACCGTTTCGGGGATGCTGTTGTACCCAGCCAGATCGGATTGGTGGGGTTAAATGACGATCCGAGTACCTACCCGAACACCAACTGGTTTGATGAGATCTTCCGCACAGGCGCCATTTCTCAAACCGATTTGTCTTTTGCCGGCGGCAACGACCGAACCAAGTTTTATGTGTCCGGCTCTTATTTCCTTCAGGACGGCACGATCAAAGGCTCTTCTTTCGATCGCTACAGCTTCCGCTTCAACCTGGACAACATCGTGAGCGACAAGTTCAAGATCGGAACCAGCAACTCCCTTTCCCGTTCGCTCAGCACGCGCATTAATAACGACAACAACATCTTCGGGGTGTTGAGTACTGCATTGCTGCTCGGATCGCACATTCCCACATTTAATCCCGACGGCACCTACGGTCGCGACCCCAACGCTTCGATTGAAAACCCGATTGCTGCGTATCGCGAACCGACCAACGATGTATTCAGCAACCGCTTGCTTTCTACCATTTACGGCGAATACACGTTGGCTAAAGGGTTGAACTTCCGCACCTCTTTGAGCGTGGACTTCATCAACTTCCGCGAATTCCGCTTCTCGCCTACCACTACCAATGCCGGCGCCGGCACCGGGGGCACGGGCATCGAAGCCATGTCAAACGAGTTGGCGCTGACCAATGAAAACTATTTCACTTACCGTACTTCTTTCGGCGATCTGGCATTTGATGCCTTGTTGGGCGCGTCTTTCCAAAACAGCAAGTTTGAATCCTTTTTTGGACAAGGAGAGAACTTCCCCGGCAACACCATCACAACGCTGAATGCTGCATCCATCAAGCGCGACGTCACCTCCAGCCGTTCGGAGTGGGGCTTGAACAGCTACTTTTCCCGTTTCAACTTCAACTGGCAGCAGAAATACTTCCTTTCCGCCAGTGTGCGGGCAGACGGTTCTTCCCGCTTCGGCGCCAACAACCGCTGGGGGGTATTTCCGGCCATTTCGGGTGCATGGCGCATCGGGCAGGAGAACTTCCTGCGCGACAACCGCGTGATCTCTGAATTGAAACTGCGGGCAAGCTGGGGCTTGCGCGGGAATTATGAAATCGGCAACTTTGCTTCCCGCGCTCTCATCAGCCCGGGAGCCAACTACCTGCAACGCGCCGGTTTGGCGCCCGCTCAATTGGGCAACCCCGACCTGACCTGGGAACAAAGAGAGGACATTGATGTGGGTATTGACATAGGGTTGTTCAAAGATCGGGTTTTGTTGCAAGTAGATGCCTATAAAGGTACTACCAACGAACTGCTGCTCAGCCGTCCGCTCGTAGGCTCTTCCGGTTTCACCGGCATCACCGAAAACATCGGCTCCATTGAAAACCGGGGCATAGATATCCAATTGACCACCTTTAATGTCAATAAAGAAAAGTTCCAGTGGTCCACTACGCTCAACATGTCATTCTTTGACAACAAGATCCTCACCCTTGCCGGTACGCCGTTTGCTTCGGGTTTTGCATCCTGGGTAGAAGAAGGCGAGGCATTGGGCAGCTTCCGGGGTTTCCGGGTGGTGCGCCTGTTTCAGACGCAGGAGGAAATTGATGCCCTCAACGCTACGGCCAGAGAAATGAGCGGCAATCCCAACGCGGTATATCAATCTACCCTCACCCGCCCCGGCGATATCATGTTTGAAGATTTGAACGGCGACGGCCTCCTCACCACAGCCGATCAGGAAATCCTCGGCAATGCCAATCCAACTTTCTTTGGCGGTATTACCAACAATATCAACGCTTTCGGCTTCGATCTGTCGTTCTTCTTCCAGTTTAGTGTCGGCAATTTGATGTTCAACAACACCCGCGCTTTTTCGGAAGGCATGAACAGCATTTTCGGTCAGGCAGCTACCGTTCGCGACCGCTGGACACCGGATAACAAAACGGAAGACACCAACTTCCCGCGTGCTGTATTCGGCGATCCGAATAACAACCGCCGGACTTCCGACCGCTTCCTCGAGGATGCTTCCTATCTGCGTCTGAAGAACCTGAGCTTAGGCTACCGCCTGCCTTCCAGCATCGTCAATAAGATTGGAATGAGCAGCCTGCGCATCTATGTGAGCGGCCAAAACCTGCTCACTTTCACCAAGTACTCAGGATTTGACCCGGAAGTAAGCACCTTCACGACCAGCAACACTGCTCCGGGTACAGACTTCCTCACCTTCCCGCAAGCGCGTACCATGCTCGTAGGTTTGAATGTGGGTTTCTAATTTTCACTCAATTTCAATTTTACCAATTATGAAAAATAACTTTTTGAAAATACTGGCGCTCCTTGTAGCCATTCAATTTTTTCAGGCTTGTAATTCCAACCTGGAAATTGAACCTTTCACCGCCCTGGACGCATCTACCGGTTTTAAAACCAAGCAAGATGTAGATGCTGCACTTCTGGGCTGTTACAGTTCCTTGCAAAATGCGAATTACTACGGACTTCGCTACTTCATGCTTGCCGACATTCACGCCGGATCACTCACCCACACGGGGACTTTCCCGAGTTTTGCGCAGTTTGCCAACCGCAACTTGTTGGCCAATAACGTAGAGCTTACCAACATGTGGAACTCCATTTATGTGGGTATCAATCGCTCGAACAATGTGGTTGCTTCTGCTCCCGGAGTAACTGATCCAAGTTTCAATGTGAACAATGCTCTGGGCGAAGCGCGCTTCCTCCGGGCATTCCACTACTTCAATTTGCTTGTCTATTTCGGCGGCGCTCCGGACGGGTTCAACCAAAATGGAGTAGGCGTTCCCATCTTTACGACGCCCACGCTTTCATCTGCTGACGCGGCGCCTAAAGCGCGTGCTTCGGAAGCAGAAACGTGGACCCAAATTCTGGATGATTTGAACTTTGCTATTGCCAACCTGCTGCCGAACAACGGCATCGGCCGGATCAACTCCGTATCAGCTACGGCATTCAAAGCGCGCGTGCATCTGGTTCGCAAAGAGTATGCGGAAGCAGCGGCCGCAGCGTCGAGCGTAATTTCCAGCAATCGTTATACCTTGTTGTCGGGCGCCGACTATGCCAACATTTATCTAAACAAAAACTCTTCTGAAACGATCTGGGAATTGCAGTTTGACGCCAACAACGTAAACAGCATTGCTTTCTTCTACTATCCTACCGCACAGGGCGGTCGCAATGAAGTATCCTCCTCCGCCTCGTTGCGCGACCTGCACGAAGACGGCGATCTGCGCAAAGCGGTCAATGTTACCACTACGGTGCCGCTCAACAAAACGCTGAAGTTTACGCGCGTTGCCGGTGAGGATAATGTACAGCTCATCCGTCTGTCGGAGATGTATCTCATCCGTGCAGAAGCCCTCGCGAGATTGAACGGCAGCCCAACTGACATCACCAATGCTTTAGCCGATCTCAATACCATTCGCGACCGGGCCGGCTTGCCCGATTTCACATCAACTGTTGCTGATGATATCATCGCGGCTGTGCTCAAAGAGCGGGTCATTGAGTTCGCGCATGAAGGCCTTCGCTGGCTCGACATACGCAGAACGGGAAGCTATGCTTCCGTCGGTATCACGCAGGAATTCCGTGCTTTGTGGCCTATTCCGGAGCGCGAAGTAGATACTTCCGCAGGCGTTATTGCACAAAACCAAGGGTATTAATTCTAATATTTATCCTTAGCCGATATGAGCCGTTCCCAACCGGGGGCGGCTCATTTTTTTGTCGTTTCCAAAATATGTACCGCCGCATCCTCCACCGCATCCTGCCCCACGTCGAAGATATACACGCGGCCCAGGTTCCACTTTTTGATCATCTTTTCTACCAATGGCTTTCGTACCACCCAGAGCTGCGGAGTGGTACTGCTGCGAATGAGCGCTTCCACGGCAT
The DNA here is from genome assembly GCA_019638385.1 of Saprospiraceae bacterium. GTDB lineage: Bacteria > Bacteroidota > Bacteroidia > Chitinophagales > Saprospiraceae > UBA2329. The sequence goes on from JAHBTW010000007.1 coordinate 210,854, forward strand.
CACTCCAGCCGCGGTTGCTCAGCTCCAGCGGACCGAGTTCGTCTATCGCGATCAATTGTGCGCCCACTGTCTCCGGTTCGGACAGCAAGATCCGACCGCGTTCTACGGTATCGGCATGGAAGTAGTAATTGCCTATGTTGAGCGCGCCGGCTTGCGGCGTAGTGGTACACAGGGGCAGGGCGGCGCCGGATCGAATGTCGTGCAAATCGAAACCGGTGCGCCGGCCCTCGGCATCGTGTATGCCCAATGCCAGAAAGCCGCCCACCGTACAGCCTTCGGCGCGGAGCAGCTCTATGAGGCTGCGGGTGAAAGTCGTTTTGCCTTGCCGCACCTCGCCCGTCACGACGAAGATGGTGGGGCGGTTTTGGTGTTCTTTTTCCAAAAATTGCAACAAGCCCTCCGCCTGCCGAAACAGATAGCGAAACGTAAGGCTCTCTTTGTTCAGGGCTTCTTTGGCTTTGGGTTGAACGGAAAGGATGTGCGGCAACACAGAAAAGGCGAGGCTGAGTGATTGATACAGATTGCTGAGCCGGCGGTCGTACAGGATGGATTTGATGAGCGGGTTGCGCAATTCCACACCTACGGCCGCAAATCCGGTGATGATGAGCACCGCCCGGCCGGTCATTTTCAGCCCCACCACTAAGCCGTCGGTACTGAAAAACACGCCTTTGGAAAAGCCGTTCCACAGAAAAGCCGCCACCAGTGTGATGAGCACAAACTGCGCCCAGAGATATACCTTGCGGAAATGCCGCACCGAATTTTTGTACCGCATCATTACAAAAACAACATAGCCGGCGCAAAACACCGCAGCCGGCAGGTAGCGGTTGAAATTGATGAGAAACAGGCCCAGCGCCACGGCCGCCACGTTGGCCAACAGGAACAGCAGTGAGTAGTGTTGTTTGGAGCTTTCCGCAAAGAGTTTGTTTTGGGCTTGCAGATTAACGGCTATTGCGGCTCCGGCATCCGGTTTTTCGCTCAGGTGTTTGCGCCCGGCCCTCATACCCAATGCGCCCGCGATGGCCCCGGCAATGAGATAGATAACACCCACGGCGATGAGCAGGTATTTGGGGCTTACGTCTTCCATGCGGATTTGCTTCGCCGCAAACTTGTACAGTTCTTCCAAAATCCGGAGAAGGTCAAAACCATACAGGATCAGCAGGCTCACCGCTTTGTGTAAAATGGTGCTAAAAACCGCAAATGCGCCGCCCACTAAGTATCCAATCGTGTTGCGCCCCAGGAGGAGGATAAAAATTTCCAGCAGCACGGCCTCCGTAAAGATACCCACCATCGGCCCGATGATAACAGCGCTGGGCGAAATGGATTTCATCAGCGCGCAGATCAGACCGGCGCGCCATATCAGGCCCCGCTCGCGCCACACCTGCGCAAAAGCAATGAGCAGATATACACTGATGAAAGACAATGCCGTACCCGACATGGGTACTTTGAGGTTGTGCAGAAAACTGCCCAGAATGATTTCTACCGAAGCCCAAAGGCTACCCACTACGGCAGCCTTCATCCACAGCGTGTCGAGCGGTTTGGGAGTGCGTATTTCCATTGTGGAGGCTTGCCGCCCCGAAAGATTTTATTTTTCGATGTCAAACTTGTACTGCACCCGCACAATGGCCGGCGCTTCGGTGACCGGGTCGGCGTAGTCGAGGAAAATATCTACGTCAATGGTCTCGGCGTAATCTTTTTCGCTGCTGTCGAACGTAACATGTAAAATGCCTTTTTCACCCGGTTTAATGGGTTTGTCGGGCCATTCGACTTTGGTGCAATCGCAGGCGGAAACGAGCGTGATGACGATATCCGTTTGGCCGGCATTCACAAACTCATACGCATGGCTGCGTTGTTCACCTTTCTTCACCGTACCGAAATCCACCATTTTTTCTTTGAACTCCATTTTTGGCGCACCGGAGGGTTTGGGCGCAGGTACGGTATCGGAGGCCGGCTGAGTTTGTTTGTTCGGCGCAGCTTTGGTGCCCGGTTCTACTTTGCGCAGGCGGGTGCTCTTGATGATGATACTCGTCGGACCCTTTACGATTTTGAACTCGGTGCGGCGATTGAGCGCGTGCGCGGCTTCTTTTTGCTCTTCGGTGCTCAGTTTGTCAATGTATTCCGGCGTCAAAACATCTCCCTCCTTGAGGAAGGGATTGAGGGTGGCCGCTTTGGCATTGACGGTTTTGGGCGCCGTTTCGCCGTAGCCTACTGCCTGTATTCGGTCACGCGACACGCCTTTGCGCATGAGCCAGCGGCGGGCCGATTCGGCGCGGCGTTGGGAAAGGTCTTTGTTGTAACCGTCGTTGCCCCGGTTGTCGGTGTGCGACCCTAGTTCGATAATCATATCCGGATACTCCGTCATCAGCTCAAGAACCGTCTGGAGGTCGGGTTCCGCATCCGGTTTGATGATGTCTTTGTCAAAATCGTAGAGGATGTTTTCCAATACGATGGGGTTTTCGATGGTGATGGTGTCGTATTCAGCCACAGGCGGCGGCACCGGTTTGGGTTTGAGATAAAAGCGGTGCTCAAAGGTTTTGTTCTCCTTCAGCCCGCCGGTATTGATGGTGACGGAATCGGGGTAATACCCTTCTACATTGACGAGGATTTTGTACGGCATATCAAGCGTCAGCGGATAGTCGAAGCGGTTGCCGCGTTCGCTGGTGCGGCTGTCAATTTTGCCGGGCACGTCATTTTTCATTTCAATCAGTCCGACCGTAGCGCCGTTGAGTTGCTTTTTGGCTTCGTCGAAAACGCCTACTACAAGGTTGGCGGAGATGCGCGCAATTTCAAAACCGTAGATGTCGTCGCAGCAAGTGCGGCTGCGCAGGGAGCGCCCGCCGGGGCGGTTGGAGGTAAGGAATCCTTTATAGCCCTCGGCATCCAGTGTCAAAGACTGATCGTCCACGCTGGTGTTGTAGCCTGCGCCCATATTGACGGGCGTGCTCCAGGAAGAACCGTCCCACACGGAGAAGAAAATATCGTAACCTCCGAATGTGGGATGGCCGTCGGAGCTAAAATAGAGCGTACCGTCGCGGAAGAAAGGCGTTTCCTCGTTGCCGGGCGTATTGATTTTGTCGCCGAGATTGACGGGGTTGCTATACTCGCCGTCGCCGGTGCGATTGGCGTAGTAGAGATCAAAACCGCCGAAACCGCCGGGCATGTTGGAGGAGAAGTACAGCACTTCGCGGCCGAACAGTTCGCCCACTGCCGGGTGCAGCACCACATAATCGCCGTTGATGCCTTTCACTTCGTTGGCAGCGCCGTCTATGCCGGCAGCGTAGTATATTTTACCCTGACTGCGCACGGTGCCTTCCAATTCGGCGCGGGTGAGGTAAACGCGGTTATCTTTGTGCGAAAAACTGATATTGACGGTGTGGGCTTCGGGGCGGTTGATGCGGTCGTCTAATTCCTGAGGTTTTCCCCAGCCCCGGTCGCTTTTTTCAGCTTTGAATACTCTGGCAAACCGGTCCGGGTTTTTGTCTTCGTCCACAACGACCTCTTTGGTATTGAACCCTACAAAGTAAAGGCTGCCGTCGGGGCCGTAAGCGGGGGAGTACTCGGAGTTCATGGTGTTGACCTCGCGGCCGGCATTTTCCAATTTCACCCCTTTGCCGATGGTGCCGTCGGAGTTGGCAATGCCGAGTTCAACCGCCATTTCGGCGCCGGATATTTCGTTTTGGATGAGGACGCGCAGCGAGTCGCCCGAAGTTTGTTCGAGTACTTTCTGGAATTCTGCGATGGCCTCTTCGTACTTGCCGTTGAGTTTGAGCGAACGGGCGAGGAAGTAGCGTTTGCCGGCAAACTCGTCGGTTTTATCATTGCGAAGGATGCGGGTATAATAGCGCTCGGCCTTCACATAGTCGCGGACGAGATAATTGAGATCGCCCAGCAGCGGCAGGAAGGTTTTGTCTTCCCTTTCTTCGTAGGCTTCCTCAAATTTGAGAATGGCATTGTAGTAATCCCTCCGTTCGAGGAGTTCGTGCGCCAGCGCCACGTTTTTTTCATAAGAAGATTTGCGGATGGGTTGCGCCCAGAGTTGGGCGGAGATCAGCGTACCAAAAGCTAAGAATAGAAGAAAGCGTTTCATATAAAAGAACGGTTTGCTGTGAAAAGTAACGTTCAATGCCGGATGTTATGATATGGAGGTCTGTATCAAAAACGCGGGCAAAAGATAACGGGTTTTACATCGGGCTTTTTATACATCTTAAGAATATACCAGGCAGAAACTTCAAACCCGCCCACGGTTTTGCTCACGGCAGCGAGAGAGGAGACGTTCATGTCGTAGCTTGCGGCCACCCGGAGGTCTTCATAATCCAAACCTACCAAAATCTGGAGCGCATCGCCGAGACGGTAGCCGGCCCCGAAATTGAGCCGCACGTCTTTTTTGAGTTCATATCCGGCCCAACCTTGTACCACGCCTTCAAATGCAGCGGCGGTTGACTGAATCATAAAGGTAGGGCTGAGGCTCATTTTGTCGCCCAGCGGGGTATGGAACTGCCCGTGGGCCGTAATGCGCACAGGGCGCCGGACGCCCGGGTCATCGCGGCCTGTTTGGTTGTGCATCGAATACCTCGGTGAATTGAGGTGCGCGCCGGCGATGCCGATCTCCAAAGAGCGGTCGCCGGGGAGCCGCGTGCGGAACAGCGCGCCGGCGTTGATGTCGGTGTAGCTCAGATTGGCGCGGATATTGGTCAAATCCGTTGACGTATTCGTAAAGCCCTGCGTGTTGATGTCGTAAGAGTCTTCAAAACGAAGAAAAGAACTGCCCGTTTCCACCCGGCGCTGCACCCGTGCGCCTTGCAAGGCAAAGGTAAACACGGCGTTTTCTCCCAGGCCGGCATGATACGCCAGCGATAGCCCGGAAATCATGGTTTGCAAATAGAAACGGCCGGCCTCGTCGGTGACGTTCATCGCGCCCACGCCGATCCAGTCTCTCTTGCCGAAACCCTTGAGGATGGGCGCGTCAATATATACGCCCGGCGAAGTAAAAGAATTGGATACCACATTGGCCCATTGATCCCGATAAATACCTCCTATGCGAGCCGTGCCCTCATACGCGCCGGTGAGGGCGGGGTTGAGGGTGAGCGGCGACATGTTGAACAGCGTATAGTGGATATCTTGCGCTTCTACAGTGCTGATCCACAAGGTGCTGAGAATGAAAAGTGTGAGTCGAAAATGCTTCATACGAGTTTGGTTTGAACATCTTGAAGGCGAAATATAGAGCTTTTCCGAAACATACACCCATAGAATTATATTTTGGGAAGCAGGATTACACTTGCTCCGGCCTCGCCGCAGCAGCAATGGTCGCTGCCTCTATGTCGCGCATACAGCGAAAATGTCTTTCGGGGCAGGCATCGTAGCCTATTTTGGAGCAAGGGCGGCAGCGCAGCCCGGCCACTTCCATCGTCGTGTTTTTCTGAATGCCGGCGGGGTAGTAGGGCGTCATGCCGAATTGCGGGATGGTGCTGCCCCACACCGACACGATGTCTTTGCCCAATGCCGCAGCTATGTGCATCAGCCCGGTATCGTGGGCGATGACTTTGGCCGCCTGCTTCACCACGGCTGCCGATTGGTTGAGTTTCAATTTCCCGCAGGCATTAATTATATGAACGCCCGCCTGCGCCGCGATGCGCGCGCCCTGTTCCCGCTCATCGGGGCCGCCGAGTAGTACCACCGGCGCCGCTATCAGCCGGCACACTTCGATGATGCGGTCTTCGGGCAGGCGTTTGGTGGCGTGCGCCGCGCCGGTCACAAAAGCGATAAAAGGACCTCCGCCTTTCGGCAAATGCTCCTGCAAAAAGCGCTGCGCAGCCAGCTCGTCCTCCGGTGAAATGAAATAGTCTAAACCCAGGCCGTCATTCGTCACGCCGAGCGGTGCGGCGGCGGCGAGGTAGCGATCCACAATATGCGTCTGCGGCAGCCGGTTGATGCGAAAATTGACCAAGAGCCACTTTTCCCAATTGAGTTTGTCGAAGCTGTGGGCCGGCACACCAAGCGCCCGTTTCACCTGCATGCTGCGGAGGTTGCGGTGCAGGTCCACCACCGTATCAAAACGTTCGGCGCGGAGTGCAGGCAGCGCCTCCCCGACCCTTTTTCGGATGGTGTGTACTTTGGCAATGTGAGGATTATGCTCCACCACGCTGCGGAAGTTTTCTTTGGTCAGAAAATGCACCTCCGCTCCCGATTGCTGCCGGATGCAACGAATGATCGGCGTGGTGAGTACGATGTCGCCGATGGAAGAGAAGCGGATGAGGAGGATTTTTTGCATGGACAAAAGGGAGGATGATCGGTCAGATTGCTTCGAACGAGGCGCCTGGATAAGGTCCCGGAGCTAAAACATTTTCATTTGTTCTCCTGCTTCATGAGTCACCTCGCTTCGTCCATCCAACACCTCTAATGCTTGTCTTATTTTTCGGGCAACCCTCTTTGCGAAGATAACGGGTACGGCATTTCCAATTTGAAGTTGCAGTTCTCTTTTGTTGTTGCCACAGAAAACCCATTCATCAGGAAATGTTTGAATACGAGCGTATTCCCTTGCAGTAAAGGCTCTAATCTTACTGGCCGTGATTCTCCATAGTTTCGCCGTCGAATCAGGGTTCCTGACAAACATAGCACCGTTTCTATCCTTGTCAATTCTTTCTGCAGTTACATTACCCATTGCCCATCCCCATACAGTTGCTGTATCAATAGCGGGGAAGGGTATCTCAAAATCTCTCAACGGGTTTCCATCAGAAGCTGTTCGGCTTAATCGAACCGGAATTGCAGGTTTGGAATCATCAAAATCCTCTCCGGTTTCGGTGTGAGCATAGCTTTTGAATCCCCATTTGGGATTGTGGTTGGGCAGCCGAATGGAGACATCCTGCCCCAAATCGAAAATAAAATCTCTGACAGCAGTATCGTTTTCGCGCTTCGGAAACCTAAAGTGTTTTAAAGAGTCTCCTTTGTAGGCCACAAAAATAAACCTTCTTCTGGTTTGAGGCACTCCGTGTTCGGACACCCGAAAAAAGTCAAATTTTGTAGTATATCCTATTGCTGACAGTTCATCCGATATTTGCTGTGCGAAGGGTTTACCGGTTACGGGATGCTTCATCGTTCTCAAATTTAGCACATTCTCCATAACGACTACTCTGGGACGCATTAGCCCGGCTATTCGTATGACCTCCTGATACAAGGAATTGCGCTCGTCGTTTTCATCCCTGTTGCCTCCCAGTGAAAAACCCTGGCAAGGAAAACCCGCCAACAATACATCCAGTCCGCTTTTGAATGCCGGAGTGTATTCCCGAACATCACCATGCACCAAATCCCATCCGGGCCTGTTCGCCTTCAGGGTGTCCACCGCATAATCTAATATTTCATTAGATTCTGTGTGGATAAAACCCGCCAACTCAAAACCCAAATCCAAGCCGCCTGCTCCCGCAAAAAGACCCAGAAATGTATAATTCGAGTTGTTATCTTTCTGTATTGTGAACATATCAGGGTCGTTTTAGAGCAGGGATGAGCGGAATGGCGGCAGTTCTTTCTTTGGGAGAACGCTGTTTACACGCATCGAAAACATCGGTCAATGTTCTCAAGCCTCCTTCTGATGGAAGATTGTTTGCTGTTTCATCCTTCAAATAGTAATAGAAAGAATTGCCGTATTTATCCGTTCGGATGATTTGTTCAGAAATATATGAGACATCGTTGGCTTTCTCAAAATCTGACTTTTTAGCGATTAAAATGTGTCGCAAATGAAAGGCTGAAATTTTTGAGTTTATCGGATTGGGATAAGTGTACATTTTTCGATGCCGAACGGAGCCTTCACCATAAGGGCCGTGAAAATATTCCGTATAGTTTGAGTATTTGGATTCTTTGTGTAGTTCAAAATCGTAGTTCAGGAAATCCCCATCAAGAAAAATAAGTGTCACTATATTTTTACTTTGTGAATCTAATAAAGCGAAAAGGTAAAAGCATGGAACGATGATCGTCTCAACCCCTGATCTAATTAATGTTGATCCGCAAGGCAGACAACTATTATAATCAATTGTCAATCCTCTGGAATCGCTGCCGTTGGGTTTTTGTATTAGCTTTTTTATCTCTATGCCCACCATGGTACCCGTTTTGGGATCGCGGATAACCAAATCCGGTGTTGTTAAAGAGCCTGATTGAAAAACCTCAAATACACCGGGTAAAGCTATTTTGATCGTTTCCCCAACCCAGTGATCAAATGGATCATCCTGAACAGTCCCAATAATGGATTTGGCTCTGATGTCAATAGGGATTACACCCTCTTCCGCTCTGGAGATGAACTCCCTGTAAATACTCAATACAATTTCCAATGCAGTCATTGATGGCGTGCTTATAGAATTCAAAACCGTGATATCCGTTTCTGCAAAGTTATATTCTACTATCCGGCTGTACAAACGGTTTTCATCTACCTGGTCAAATACATATTCCGCTTGCTGTCCAATTCCCGGAAGAACGGGTCGGACAAGTCGCGGATGAAGCGGATGGCCTCTCCGGTGGATTTCATCTCCGGGCCGAGGCTTTTGTCCACATTCGGGAATTTCTCAAAAGAGAATACCGGCACTTTGATGGCGAAGCCGCTGGGCTGCGGCTGTAAGTTGAAGTCGCGGAGTTTTTTGGCGCCAAGCATCACCTGGGTAGCTATTTGCAGATAAGGCACTTTGTATGCTTTGGCAATGAACGGCGTGGTACGCGAGGCCCGCGGATTGGCTTCGATGACATATACCCGGTCGGGTTCGGCGGGGTCTTTGGAGGTTTTGATGGCAAATTGCACATTGAGCAAGCCCTTTATGTTGAGGGCTTTCGCCAATTTTTCGGTGTATTCCACCATCGTGGCCACGGCCTGTACCGAGAGGCTATAGGTGGGCAGTACGGCCGAGCTGTCGCCGGAGTGAATACCGGCCGGCTCAATGTGCTCCATGATTCCCATGATGTGTACGTCTTCTCCGTCGCAGATGCAGTCTATCTCGGCTTCTTTGGCGCGGTCTAAGAACTGGTCAATGAGCACGCGGTTGTCGGGCAGGTGTTTGAAAAGATTAAGGACGTGGCGTTCCAGCTCGGCGTCGTTGATGACGATGCGCATGTTTTGGCCGCCGAGCACATAAGAGGGCCGCACCAACACGGGGTACGACACTTCGTTGGCAATTCGGATGGCCTCGTCGGTGTCCACTGCCACGCCGTAACGCGGGTACGGGATATCGAGTTCGTGCAGCAGGTTGGAAAAAGCGCCCCGGTCTTCAGCCAGGTCCATATCGTGATAAGAGGTGCCGATGATGGGAATGCCTTTTTTGTAAAAGGTTTCGGCGAGTTTGAGGGCAGTTTGGCCGCCGAGCTGCACGATGATGCCGTCGGGTTTTTCGAGATTCAAAATTTCTTCAATGTGCTCCCAATACACCGGCTCGAAGTACAGCTTGTCGGCGATGTCGAAATCGGTAGAAACGGTTTCCGGGTTGCAATTCACCATAATGGCCTCATAGCCGAGTTCTTTGATGGCCATCAGCCCGTGTACGCAGCAGTAGTCGAACTCGATGCCCTGCCCGATGCGATTGGGGCCGGAACCGAGCACAATAATTTTTTTGCGATCGGAAGGGATGCTTTCGTTTTCGTGGTCGAAGGTGGAGTAGAAATAAGGCGTTTGGGCTTCAAATTCCGCAGCGCAGGTATCCACCATTTTAAAAGTGCGCCGGATGCCGAGTTCGATGCGCCGTTTGAACACCTCCTCCTCTTTGATGCGGAGCAGCCAGGCGATTTGCGCATCGGAGTAGCCCGCCTCCTTGAGTTCGCGGAAAAAATCTTCGGGGATGTCTTCCGCCACGTTGAAGCGCAACAGGCGCTCCTCCATTTTCACCAATCGCTTGATTTCGCGAATGAACCAGGGGTCAATTTTGGTGAGTTTCTGAATGGTTTTTTCCGGCACGCCGAGGCGCAGCGCATCTTTGAGGCGGAAGATGCGATCGTCGCTCACCTGCTCCAATCGCTCCAACACATCGGAGGTGCGAATCCATTCTTTCATATCGGCGCCGAGGCCGGTGCGGTTGTTTTCCAACGATTGACAAGCCTTCTGGAGCGCTTCCAGAAAATTGCGCCCGATGGCCATGACCTCGCCCACCGATTTCATTTGCAGGCCGAGACGGTGATCGGCGCCGGGAAACTTGTCGAAATTCCAGCGCGGCATTTTTACGATCACATAATCGAGCGTAGGCTCAAAGTAGGCCGAAGTATTTTTGGTAATCTGGTTGTTGAGTTCGTCTAAGCGGTAGCCGAGCGCGAGCTTGGCCGATATTTTGGCAATCGGGTAACCGGTGGCCTTGCTGGCCAATGCAGAGGAACGCGACACGCGGGGGTTGATCTCAATGACGATCATCTCCTCCGTTTCGGGGTCCACGGCAAACTGTATGTTGCAGCCGCCGGCGAAATTGCCGAGCGAGCGCATGGCCAGTATGGCCTGGTTGCGCATGATCTGGTAGGTAGTATCGGCGAGGGTCATGGCCGGCGCCACGGTGATGCTATCGCCCGTGTGGATGCCCATGGGGTCGAAGTTTTCTACCACACATATAATGACCACATTGTCGGCGTCATCGCGCAAGAGTTCCAATTCAAATTCTTTCCAACCGAGCAATGCTTTGTCTATCAACACTTCATGGGTGGGCGACATCTCCAGACCCCGGCGGAGCGCGGCGTCAAACTCATCGGCATTGTGTACAAATGCAGCGCCGGTGCCGCCCAGAGTGTAAGAGGGGCGGATGACGAGCGGATAGCCGATTTTCTGTGCGGCTTCTTTGCCTTCCAAAAAGGAATTGGCAATAAAAGAGGGCGCCACCTGAAGCCCGATGTTAATGATGTGCTGGCGAAACAACTCGCGGTTTTCGGTCAGATCAATGGCATGCACGTCCACGCCGATCATGCGCACGTTGTACTTTTCCCACACGCCGAGTTTGTCGGCTTCAATAGCGAGGTTGAGCGCCGTTTGCCCGCCCATCGTGGCCAGTACCGCGTCTATTTGTCGCTCTTCCAATATTTGTATGATGCTCTCTATCGTGAGCGGCAGGAGGTATATATGGTCGGCGGTGACCGGGTCGGTCATGATGGTGGCCGGGTTGGAATTGATAAGCGTCACTTCAATGCCTTCCTCTCTCAGAGAGCGCGATGCCTGCGAGCCGGAGTAATCAAATTCGCAAGCCTGCCCGATGATGATGGGGCCGCTGCCGATGATGAGCACTGAACGAATGGATGTGTCTTTGGGCATTTTTTTGCGGCAAAGATATACCTGCGTGCCGGGATGACCAAAGAGAAAAAGATATACCTGTGCAAAAGGCGCTTCAACTGTGCCGGAGGCTGCGATGTTGCTTATTCCAAAAAAAAACGCATGAAGGCATTTTTCCAACAACTCCGCATTCTCTTCTTTGCTCTGTTGGCCGGGCAATTGGGGTTTCTGTTTGTGATTCTCCTGCTGAAAGGACAGCCCAGCCGCATAGGACTGCTGACGTTAGACAATCCGCTGCCCTTGGTGAGCGTCGGATTGATGTTTGTAGCGGTGCTGGTGGCTTACGGCCTCAACGAAAAAAGAAAAGCGCTGGGCGCGCAGTCGGGCGGCCATTTGATGGAAAAAGCGGAGCATTACCGGGGCGTCGTCATTTTCCGTTGCGCGGTAACGGAGGCGGCCAATCTCTTCGCTTTGTTTCTGGCCTACCTCAACGGCGACGGCATTTTTTTCCTCGTGTTTGCCGCCGGCGTAGTGGCGTTTTTGTACTTCCGGCCCGATGTGCGGGAATTTCTGCGCGATTATAACCTCAAACCCGCCGAGTACCGGGAAGTGGAAGATGCTTTTGGTTTGAAATAGCAACGCCGCAACGTTCAATTCTTAGACGCTTTCCGGCCAAACAACAGGCATCCTCGCAATGCTGCGTGAAAACTGTACAACTCGCAACTCGAAGCTCGTAGCTTGAAGTCCCCCGCTAATGATCCCCGTAAGTCTTCTCCCCGGCCGTCACGGCCATTGTCAGGCGATTGCCGGCGGGTGGGAGCAGACAGGTGGCGTAGGGTGTGAATACGCAGGGCGGGTTGTAGGCTTTGTTGAAATCCAACATGGTTTTGCCTTTTTTGCCCGGATTGGAGGCGTACAAATAGCGCCCGCCGCCGTAGGTCTCTCTGCCGGTAGTGGCATCGGCAAAAATGAGAAACAACAGGTCGGCGCCTTCCTCTATGGCCAGTAGTTCACCGGTAGTTTTCCCAACCTTAAATCGCACCATGCCGGGACTTTGCACTTCTATATCCATGCCCAGTGCATTGGGAACAATGAGGGTGCGCGGCTTCTCGAACGGATTGTATTGCGCTGTGATGCGCCATTTCTTATCGGTTTCAAAACGATCAATGTGCGAAAACTCCTTCAATGCCGGCGCTTCCGCATCCCAGAGCCGCACGCCGAAGCGATCGCCCCGCTGCAACACAACCCACGAAAACCGCCCCAGATCGAGTACGGCCCAGCCGGGCGAAAGAAGCATCCGGGACACCGGCTCCCCATTGTGCAGGGCCGGCACGTCGGGCAGGATTTCTACCCAAACAGAATCGTTTTGCAAATGAAACGACCCTATACGCGCCGCGCCGCCTTCCGGAAACACAATGGCATTATCTTTGCCGGAACCGAAAGTGTTTTCCCCTTTTTCCAACCAAAACAAACCGGCCAGCGTGAGCCAGCCTTTGGGCACGCGCAACCCCGACTCGCGCGCCTCGCGCCATTCCTGTATTTGTGCGCGGTGCCCGGCTTTCGATTGAGCGCCGGCGAAGGGTACAAAAGCCCATAAAGCGGCCAGAAGAATCAATGGTTGGAAGAATCTCATGTTCAGCGTTTTTTTAGTTCGATGAACAGCTCGCGCCCCAATCTGGGTTTGATGGAAGCCTCGCACAATTCCATGCGCTCGATGTGAAACCAGGGCGAAAAGTATTCCGCATATTCCCCGGCTGTTCCGCCGAAAGGCGGCCCTTGTTTTTCAAACGGTTCGGCAAACAGCAGCCCCGCCAGGATACCGCCCGGCCTGAGCAGTTGGGCTGCCTGCCGGGCATACGCTGCGCGTTGTTCGGGTGCAATGGCGCAAAAGAACGTCTGTTCCAAAAGAAGCTCCGCTTGCAGTTCCAGTTCAAAAAAATCGCTTACCAAGAGGTGTTCCTGCGGAAAATCGGGCGCCTGTTCCAGCAGCGGTTTGAAAGCAGAGGGCGCCCAATCGCACACCATCACCCGGCGGAATCCCTGCCGGTGCAGGTAGGCGGCTTCGTGGGCATGGCCCGCACCGGGAATGAGGATGAGCAAGTCTTTATCGGTTAATCCATCCAAATACTGTCGTATCGGCGGCGACACCTGCCCGATGTCCCAGGGCGTATGGCCTTGCTCGTAGTGTTGCTCCCAAAAGGCCGCGTCGAGACTTTCCGGGGCAGGAGATGACTTGTCGTTCATTTGTTCAAAGATTGAATATTTTTTCCGGGTGAGAACTTCCCCCTTTACCTTTAACCTTTATCCTTCCCCCCCCCTTTAACCTTCCCCCTCTCCTCCGCCCAACAAATTAATACTCACCGTAGCCAGTTCCGAATCCGGGAATTTGGCGGAATAGCGGTCGTCGGGGGGCAGCCCGGCTTCCGCAGCGATGCGGCGAAACACGTCCACTTCCACGATGTACTGATCGGAAAAGCCGTGGGTGGCGTCATAAGCCGTGGCGCCCGTTTTGCCGAGATGGCCGGCGGCGAGGTCTGGAGCAATGGTGTGCAATTCAATGACCAAGAGTCCGAATTTGGACAGATACGGCGCCCATTTGCGCAGGTGTTCGAGCAGGCTTTCTTCCACGAGGTTGTTGGAAATGCGCCGGCCGCGATGGGCAAATGCGCCGGTGGAATCGCTCACGCGCGCCGGGTCGGGCTGTGCGGGGTCTTCCCATATTCGGTTGTGGTCCAAGAAAGTACGCACGTTGAGAAGGTCGTGCAGTTCGATGCCGTAGTTTTCGCGGAGGTCGTCGGCCAGGATGTCGGGCCGGCCGATGTCGCCCCAGATGATTTTGGCCCAGATGTCGGCTTGTATGAGGTTGGCGCGGGTGACGCGCAGGGCCGCCTCGTTGAAGTCGGCGCCCACGAGGAAGAGCGGGTAGTCTTCGAGCATTTCGCCGCGGCGGGTACGCAGTTCAATGACCTCATACACATGGCGCAGGAAAGCCCCGTTGCCGCAGCCCATGTCGAGGATGCCTTTGGGTTGCGCTTCAATGGGCCGGTTGAACAGATTGATGATGACCTCGTCCACTTTTTTGAAATAATTGGCGTGTGCGCTGCCGCTGCCCCACACGTTCATCTCGCGGTCCACATGCAGTTCGGGCGAGCCGGGGGGCGCGTCGCGCAAGGCGTTCGGATCGCCGAATATGAGTTCGTCCAATTTCCGAAAAGTAGGAATGTACGACACCGTGACCCCGTAAGCGCCCGCCCGCTGCGCAAAAAACAAGCCGCGCGGCGTGAAGCGGTAGGTGTGGTTTTTTTCAATAAACCAGCCCAGATGCGCCAGAAAGTCGAGCATTTCGCGGAAGCTGTCGGGGTCTTTGTGAAACTCCTCCGCCCGAAATGAAGCCTCCATAAAATACTTGTGAAACATGCCGCTCATGCCGAGGTGTACGATGGTAGGCCCCACCACAATGCCTTCGATATGCTTGAGCACCTGTTGCTGCACAGTGCGCAACGCCTCGTCGTCCGACAATGCCAGGCCGTAGTGCCGACGGTACTTGTCCATGATGCGCCGGAGCACGGCGAAGGGTTCTTTTTCGAAGCGGCGGGGATGAAATTTTTCTGAAAATTTGAGCAGATGTACCACATCGGCATAGAGCGGGGCGAGCGGGAAAGCCATGCGTCCGGTGTCTGTCACGGCGTAGCGGATGGCATCTGTGGCATTGTCCAAGTGTTGAGTGAGCCAGCCTTGTGAGCTGAGTACCCGCAGCGCTACGTTGAGGTAGCCTTCGTTGGCGCGAAACTGTGCAGTGAGCGCTTCGAGCGATGCCTCGCCCTGTTGGAGCAAGTGATCGAGCACACCTTTTTCATGCAGGGCAAACGCTACGGGCGCCGTGGCGATGCCGTCCAAGTGGCGAAAGATTTCAGCCCGGAAAGCACTTTTTTCTGGTCGGGATAACATGCGCGGTTTTATTTTTTACATGGAAAATCCGATACGATGCTCATCAGAGGTTCGGGCATTTGTTGGATATTATGAATGGCGGTTGCTTTTTCCATGATTCATACTTTATAGATTCAAAAAAGTAAAAAACGCTTTGCTTTTATGGCGGGATCATTAATTTTGATGGCTACTCTTTGTTTTGCAAAGGTAACCAACGTATCTCACAATATGAACGCCCACCTCGCGATCTTGCCCTCAAACCCTTTTTCCTCGTACATTTGTTCTTTCACTATCAAATGGAAATGAATACATGGACAGCCGCATAACAGAGTGGAAAGTAGAGGGGATGGACTGCAACAATTGCGCTACGAGCATCGCCCGTTTTTTGGAGCGCAAGGGGATGGAAGAGGTATTTGTGAGTTTTTCTACCAAAGCCGTTCGCTTCCGGCAGAGCGCGCAGCCGGTAGCGGTGGACGAACTCAAAGCCGGCATCCGCAAGCTCGGCTACAGCATCGTGGAGGATGTGCCCAAGCTGCAATTCTGGACCTTAGAAAAGAAACTTGTCATCAGTGCCCTGTTTACGGCGCCGCTGTTGCTGTACCATTTTGCCATGATGGCAGGACTGCATTGGCATGTAATAGAAAATCCCTGGGTGCAATTTGCTTTGTGCCTGCCCGTGTATGCCATCGGCGCACAGCACTTCGGGCGCAGCGCTTTCGGCTCTTTGCGGGGCGGCGTACCCAATATGGACGTACTCATCTTTATGGGCAGCACGGCGGCCTTCGGCTACAGCCTCACCGGCGCCATACTGGCCGAGCCCAATTACATTTTTTTTGAAACCGCCGCCACCATCATCACATTGGTACTCACCGGCAATTGGTTGGAAAAACGCGCTGTGGCGCAAACTACCACCGCCATCGGCGAACTGACCCGCCTCCAGGTGGAAAAAGCCCGCAAACTGATGCCCTCCGGCGCCGTGGTGCTCATTGACAAAGACGACATCGCCAAAGGCGACCTCCTGCAAGTGAACGAAGGCGACAAAATACCCGCCGACGGCATCGTAGAATCGGGCACGGCCTGGGTGGACGAGTCTATGCTCACCGGCGAAAGCGTGCCGGTGGAAAAAGCGCCCGGCGATGCGCTCATCGGCGCGTCCCTGCTCGCTTCGGGGCATTTGCAAATGCGCGTGCAGGCCGCCGGCCCTGATACCGTGCTGAGCCAAATGATCGAATTGGTGAAAACCGCCCAACAGGACAAGCCCGACATTCAGCGCCTCGCCGACCGCATCAGCGCCATATTTGTGCCGGCGGTACTGGGCATCGCACTGCTCACCTTCCTATTAGCGCACTTTGGCTTTGACCTGCCCGCACAAAAAGCGCTGATGAATGCCATTGCCGTACTGGTCATTTCCTGCCCTTGCGCCATGGGGCTCGCTACGCCCACTGCCGTGATGGTGGGCGTGGGCCGCTTAGCCAAAAACGGCATCCTCGTAAAAGGCGGTCAGACGCTGGAGGTGTTTTCGCACATTCGCAACATCGTTTTTGATAAAACCGGAACCCTCACCACCGGCGATTTTCGGGTTAAAAATATTGCCTATAACACCCCCGATGAAGCCCGGGCAAACGCGCTCATCTATCGGCTCGAACAGCACTCTTCACACCCCATTGCCCAATCGCTGCTGCGCGACATGAGCAGCCGGAGCAACGGCGTTTTGCTCGATCTCATTTCCATAGAAGAAGAAAAAGGCGTGGGCATGAGCGCCCGCGATGCGCAGGGCAACGTATTCAAACTCGGCTCGGCGCGCATCCTCAGCACGGCACCGCCGGCCGGCGATGCAGCTATTTTTCTCACCGAAAACGACCGCCTGCTGGCCTCCATCGAATTGGCCGACGACATCAAGCCCGGCGCTGCCGAAGCGGTGGCCTTCCTGAAAAGCAAAGGGATTCGCCCCATCATCCTCAGCGGCGACAAGCAGGAAAAAACCGCCGCCGTAGCAGCCGCCCTCGGCATAGATACTTTTTATGCAGAACAATTGCCCGCCGAAAAGTTGGAACGCATCGCAGCATTGTCGGAAGAAGCGCCCACAGCTATGGTCGGCGACGGCATCAACGACGCGCCCGCCCTCAGCCGCGCTACCATCGGCATATCGCTGAGCAACGGCTCGCAAGCCGCCATTCAGTCAGCACAAATCGTACTCCTCAACGGCCGCCTCGAGCGCCTGCGCGACGCCCTCGCCATCACAAGCCACACGGTGCTCACCATCCGCCAAAACCTGTTTTGGGCTTTTTCCTACAACATCGTGGCCATTCCCTTAGCAGCGCTCGGCTTCCTCAGCCCGATGTGGGGCGCGCTGTTCATGGCGTTCTCTGATGTGGTAGTAATTGGAAATTCTATACGGCTGAAAACCAAAAAAATAGGATAAATGTAATTTACCTTCGGCGGCTTAGCACGGGTTGCGGTCGGGGTGTTGTGTCGTGAATCAAAAAAATAGACTATAATCAAGTGCCGGCCTACCGTTCGAATTGATTTTTCACCACATCATGAGCCACTAAATTTTCCGGGTCTTTACTTTCTTCTAAAGCCGCTTCTAATTCCTTTTGTACCTGCATAGGCAACTCTTCCCACCAATCGGTCTTATTCAGGTTATCTGTGATAATTTCCTGAACGACTTCATAAATTTGCTCCAACAGGTTCCGGTCATTTACCTGTGCCAATAAATCAACCATACTGCCTTTCAATTCCTGAACACTCATTTTATTGCTCTTTTATGTTGCCAAATGCACACTGTTTAAAGCAATTATGCAACGGGCAGAACGCTTCCTCACTTCAACCATTTATCCAACCACTCAAAATAAACGCGATGCCACAGGATGCTCGTTTGGGGCGCCAGCACCCAGTGTCCTTCGTCGGGCAGGTAGAGAAAGCGGCTGGGTATATTGCGCAGTTGGGCCGCCTGAAATGCCTGTATGCCCTCGCCGATGGGTACGCGAAAGTCTTTTTCGTTGTGAATGACGAGGATGGGCGTATCCCAGTTTTTTACAAAAAGATGCGGTGAAAACTTGGTGTAGGAAGCATGCCGCGGTTCGTCCCAGGGCGCGGCGCCCATATCGTGATTGGCAAAAAACAGTTCCTCAGTGGTGCCGTACCAACTCTCTAAGTTGAACGTGCCGCAGTGAGACACGAAGGTTTTGAAACGCTTCTGGTGGTTGCCGGCCAGCCAATAGGTTGAATAACCGCCGTAGCTGGCGCCCACTGCGCCGAGGCGATCTACATTCACATAAGGTTCTTTTTTCACGTCGTCAATAGCCGAGAGGAGGTCTTGCATGGCCTGCCCGCCCCAGTCGCCGCTGATTTGGCGGTTCCACTCCGTGCCGAAGCCGGGCATCCCCCGGCGCGCGGGCGCCACCACGATGTACCCCTGCGAGGCCATGAGTTTGAAATTCCAACGATAGGAAAAGAACTGGCTGACCAAACTCTGCGGACCGCCCTGACAATACAGCAGCGTCGGGTATTTTTTGTTGGGATCAAAATTGGGCGGATACACTACCCAAACGTGCATGTCCTTTCCGTCGGTGGTTTTCACCATGCGCTTGCGCACGCTGATGTCGTCAAATTGGGCCAGCAACTCGCGGTTGGTGAACGTGAGCTGTTGCATGGCGCCGGTTTGCGGGTCAATGCGGAACAACTCGGCGGGCATATTCATGTCGTTGCGCGCCGCGATGAGGTGGCGGCTGCCCACCGCAAATGCGCCCACATCCCACTGCCCGTTGCTGACCTGCCGGATGCGCTTATTGCCGAGTTGGATATTGAATAACTGCTTCGTGGCATTCACGCCGGCCCGGAAGTAGAGGCTTTGGCCGTCGGCTGCCCATTGCGCCTCTTCCATGCTTTCGTCATAAGCGGCGCTGATATCTTCTTTTTTGCCGGTTTGAAAATCATACACAAACAAGCGGTTTTTGTCGGCCTCATAACCGGGTGTGGCCATGCTGAGCCAGGCCAGATAGCGCCCGTCGGGCGAAAAAGCCGGGTGCTTATCGTAGCCCGGCATGCCCTCGCTGAGGTTGACAGTGGTTTTGGCGGCGAGGTCGTACAAGAAAATATCGGTGTCGGTGCCCGTTGCATAATCGGTACCGGTTTGGCGCTTGGCGCTATAGACGACTTTGCGCCCGTCGCGGCTCCAAACCACTTCCTCAATACCGTCAAACGGCTCCACGGGCGCTTCCACGGCAGCATTCACGATGTTGAGCGGCGCCCCTGTGAGTTTTCCGTTTTCATAAGATTGGATAAAGACATTGGGATCGTGAAAATCATCCCAGTAGTTCCAGTGGCGGTAGTTGAGCTGGTCAATGATGCGGCCCTTGGCCAGCGGAAGGTCGGGATACACATCCTGCACCGAAGCGCGGTATTTCACGTCGCGGATGAAAGCGATGTGATTGCCGGCCGGACTGTAACAAAAACCGCCGACCGGCTCGGCGCCCACCTGCATTTGGTCGGAGCCGTCGCGATTCATTTCCCACAACACACCGCCGGCCAGAAAGCCGATGCGTTTGCCGTCGGGGCGAAAGCGGGCGTTGTTTTCCGAGCCGGGGAAAGCCGTGAGCTTGCGGGCCGGAGCGCTGCCGTCGGTGGCCACGCTGTATATATCGGTGTTGCCTTTGTTGGCAGCCATGTCGTAATAAGTAACCGTGTAGAGTGCCTGCGCGCCGTCGGGCGAGAGGTCCTGAAAACTCACGCGGCCGATGCGCCAGAGGTCTTCAGGGCTGAAGGTTTTCTTTTGTGCGCTGAGCGGCGCAACGGAAACAAAGAGCAAAAGGAAAAACAGGAGTGATTTGGTTGAAGCAGTCATGTCGAAAGAATTGTTTTGACAAAAGTAACAACTATTTGGCATCCGGTTCCATTCGTTCGCGGGCGCGCTCCACGTCTTCGGGAGTATCAATGCCGATTGTTTCGCGATCGGTGAGGGCCACGGCGATGGAATAACCGGCAGAGAGCCAGCGCAATTGTTCCAATGATTCGGCCTGCTCATACACGCCGGGCGGCAGGGCGGTGAGTTCCAGCAGCGCTTCCCGCCGGAAGGCATACAGGCCGATGTGTTTGTAAAAAAAATGGATGCCCGGCCACTCATCCTGCGGGATGTTGCGCAGGTACGGAATGGGGCTGCGGCTGAAATACATGGCCCGGCCGTGTTTGTCCATCACCACTTTCACCACGTTGGGGTTAAAAATGTCGTCGCGGTGTTCGATGGCTTTGGCCAGCGTGGCCACGGCGATTTCGGGGTGCATCAAGAGCGGATGGAGAGTCGCATCAATTTGTTCCGGCGCGATGAACGGCTCGTCGCCCTGAATATTCACCACAATGTCGAAATCGGAAAAAAGCGCCGCCACTTCAGCGCAACGGTCGGTGCCGGAGGGGTGCTCCGGGCGCGTCATCACAGCTTTTCCGCCAAAAGCGGTTACATGCTCAAAGATGCGCTCGTCGTCGGTAGCTACCACGACCTCGCTCAGCCGGGCAGCTTTACTCGCCTGCCGCCAGGTGCGCTCAATGAGACTTTGTCCTCCGATATCGGCCAGCGGCTTACCCGGAAACCGGGAGGAGGCATAGCGCGCCGGAATGATGCCTATTGCTTTCATTGTTTGAAAAATTGAATCCGGTAGAGACAACGCATGCGTTGTCTCTACCGGTGCATTTCAAATCCCCATGAAATTTTCGCCATTTTCTCCACCATGCGGGTCACGGAGCAGTATTTTTCCAATGACAGTTGAATGGCGCGTTCGGCTTTCGCCGGATCAACGGGGCCGAAGATATCGAAATGAACATGAATGGCTTTGAACACCGCCGGAATGGCGCCCTCCTCCCGTTCGCCGGTCACGGTTATTTTAATGTCGCGCAGCTCCTGTCTCTTTTTTTTCAGAATCAGGATGACGTCAATGGCGCTACAGGAGCCGAGGGCAGAGAGTAGCATTTGCATAGGGCGCATGCCTTTGCCCGTACCGCCGATGTCCGCAGAAGCGTCCACTTCTACGGTATTACCGGAATCGTTCATTGCCTGGAGATGGAAATCGCCGTCTAAGCGGCTCAGTTCTATTTTCATAAAAAACAAGTTTTTGCAAAGATAATGGGCGGCAGGCAGTGGGCGGTAGGCAGTATGCGGTTCACTGCCTACCGACGTACCGCCTACCGAGCAATGCTATCCAATCCATATTCTCTTGCGGCGGCGTGTTCGGCTCATCGAAATGCCGTAGTCCCATCAGTACAAAGAGCATGTAAAACGCTGTGCCCAATTGGGTTTCTAAGGTGTGTTCCACCATACACGAGCTGAGAATAAGCAGATGAAAAGCGGCGAAAAGCGGATCGCGCCAGGCGCGCCGATACAACAAGGGCCATATCATGGCCGCCATAAAAACCAACATGCCCAATAGCCCGGTAGCCGCTCCGACGAGCAGAAATTGATTGTGCGGCATGAGCTGAAAACCGGCTATTTCCGGGTAGTGTTGTTGCAAATAAGCGTCCGTGGCGTCGCGTATATCGCCGATGCCGACCCCGGTAAAGGGGTGTTCGCGCATAAGCGCCGCCGCCGCTTGCAACGAACCGATGCGCCGCGCGTCGGAGAGGTCGCGGATTTGTTCCTGCTGTTCAAACATGCGCAGGGAGTACAGCGAATAGTTGATGCGGTTTTGAAACGAGGGTACATACCGATAGGCGACTACGCCGGCAACGACAATGGAAGCGGTCAGCAATAGGGCGATCCACCATTTCCGATGCTCCACGATGAGGAGTATGGCGTAGTACAACAAGATGCCGTACAGTGCCAACAGCCCGCTGCGCACAGCGAGTATGTGCAAATAGAGTATGAGAAAGAACGTAAGCCCGATGAGCAATTTGCGCTCCAGACCCGGATATTTCCACACAAACCGCTCCCGCAGCAAATACCCGCCAATGGCCACGCACAAGGCCGCCATCAGGCTGAACCGGATGTGTTGCACCGGCGTAGGCAGCACCCGCCCTTCGCGGTAACCCGTTGTGATGGCGTCGTAGTCGAGGGCATAAAGCGACAGCGAATACAGGGCCGCCAGACTGATCCAAACAAAAAATACAGCCAACAGCCTTTGATACACAACTTTGTCCATGCGCGGGATGGCCGGCAGCGTAAACGGCAGCAAAAGGAACGGCAATTTCATACGCAGCCGGTCAATGTACCAGCCGGTGTTCTCCGACCACAAGCCGCTGACGGCATACACCAAAAAAATACAGGTGAGCGCTATCAGCGCCCGGTGTTGCAGGAAATGCCGGAAATTGTTTTTGAAATTCACATTCAGCACCGCGTTGAGCGCCAGCCCGATCATGCCCATGCTCATCATGGCTTCCGACACGACCATGCCGATCATAATAAACAAGAGCGCTAATACCCCGATAAACTGATGATCAACAAAGGATGAAATGTGCGCCCACCAATTGCGGCGGCGCGGCGCGGTATCAGATTCGGACGGCGAGGCGGAGTGGTGTTGCATGGCGTACTACGGCTGAAGATTTCCATAAGCAATAAAGAACGGATTGAGGGTGTCTTCCTTGTTGTAGCGCAACGGTTTTTGTGTTTGAAAATCGAGCACCCGACCGCCGGCTTCTTCCAAAATGACCTGCCCGGCAGCGGTATCCCATTCGCCGGTACGACCGGGGCGGGGATACACATCGGCCTGGCCGCGGGCCAGCAATCCGAATTTGAGCGCGCTGCCCTTGGGCACGAGCACGGGCGCTTCATACCGCCGAATGAAATCCTCTGTTTCTGTATTGAGATGAGAGCGGGAAATCAAAATCCGCAGGCCGGCATCTTGTTCCCGGAAAGGCGAGCAACGCAACTGCCGTTGGCCTTCGGGATGAGTCTCGTAAGCGCCCTGTCCTTTCGCCGCATAAAAACACTCCCCCGTCACCGGCGCATAAATCAATCCAAAAACAGCCTCCTGCCCTTGCACCGCAGCGATGTTGACCGTAAAATCGCCGTTGCGACGAATGAATTCTTTGGTGCCGTCAAGCGGGTCCACGATCCAGCAATACGGCCAGTGGCGGCGCTCCTCATAAGGCGGCAGTTCGCTTTCTTCAGAAATGACGGGCCATTGCGGATTCAGCGCCGTCAGTCCCTCACTTATGATCTTATCGGCCATGCGGTCGGCGAGGGTAATGGGCGTAAGATCGGCCTTTTGCTCTACGGCAAAATCGGCCGTACCGCCATATACTTCCATGATGGCATCTCCAGCCTTGACGGCTATCTGCATCACTTCCAGACCAAGATAAGCAAAGTTCATGGTTGTCAATTTGAGCGGCAAAGGTATGCAAGGCGCGGCGGTATCAAAAGGACAACGAACTTTGTTTCCCGCTTACTGATTGCATTCCTGCAAAATACCTACTTTTGCCCCGATTTTAAAGCTGACCAAATTCAACATTTAACAACATGCAAAATACCGACAACGGCATGGCTACTGCCAAAAAAGCAAAAGAAGACCGCTTTCAGGGACACGATTATTACCTGATTGACGAATTGCTTCAGGAAGACCATCTCCTCGCCCGTGCCGCTGTGCGCGACTGGGTGAAACAAGAAGTAAGCCCTATCATCGAAGAATATTCCGACAAGGCCCAGTGCCCTACGCATCTGTTCAAGGGCCTGGCAGAAATCGGCGCTTTCGGCCCCAGCCTGCCCGCAGAATACGGCGGTGGCGGCATGGACGAAATCGCGTACGGCATCATCATGCAGGAACTGGAACGCGGCGACTCCGGCGTGCGCTCCATGGCCTCCGTACAGGGTTCTTTAGTGATGTTTCCAATTTATAAATTCGGTTCCGAAGAACAGCGTCGCAAGTACCTGCCCAAACTCGGCAACGGCGACTTCATCGGCTGTTTCGGCCTCACCGAACCCGACCACGGCTCCAATCCCTCCGGCATGGTCACCCACATCAAAGACGACGGCGATGCCTACATTCTCAACGGCGCTAAGATGTGGATCACCAATTCTCCGCTGGCCGATGTAGCGGTGGTGTGGGCCAAAGACGAGGCCGGTATCATTCGCGGCCTCATTGTAGAAAAAGACATGAAAGGCTTCTCCGCTCCCGAAATCAAAGGCAAATGGTCGCTGCGCGCTTCCATCACCGGGGAGTTGGTGTTTGAAGATGTGCGCGTACCCAAGAGCAATGTGCTGCCCAACGTGCAGGGGCTGAAGGGGCCGCTCTCTTGCCTCTCGAAGGCCCGCTACGGCATCGCCTGGGGCGCCATCGGAGCGGCGTTGGATTGTTATGATTCCGCGCTGCGCTATTCGCTGGAGCGCTCGCAGTTCGGCAAACCCATCGGGCAGTTTCAACTCACACAGAAGAAACTGGCGGAGATGATCACCGAGATCACCAAAGCGCAACTCTTAGCCTGGCGGCTCGGCACATTGGCCAATCAGGGCAAAGCCACGCCGGCCCAAATCTCTATGGCCAAGCGCAACAACGTGATGATGGCCCTCGAAATCGCCCGCGAAGCCCGCCAAATACATGGCGGCATGGGCATTACCAACGAGTACCCCATCATGCGCCACATGATGAATCTGGAAACCGTGCTCACTTACGAAGGCACCCACGACATCCACCTGCTCATCACCGGTATGGACGTAACGGGACTGAATGCCTTTGGGTGATATACCTTCTCAGCGCCTGCGCTGCAACGATTAGACCAAAAACCTACCTTCCGTAAACCAACACGGGGTGTGTTTTCGTTGTATGCCTGATTCAATAAATACTATCTGGAAATGACTACACGTTTTTTCGCTCTTTTTGCTGCCCTTTTTGTTGCGCTACCGCTTGCCATCTCTCAGGAGGGCGTGATTTACCTTACCAATCCATCTTTTGAAGATATGCCGCAACACAGCCGCACGCCCATCGGCTGGACCGACTGCGGCCCGCCCATGGAATCGGCGCCGGACATTCAACCCGGCTTCTGGGGGGTGTCCAAAGCCGCGCAAAACGGCAATACCTACCTCGGATTGGTGGTGCGCGAGCGGGAAACCTGGGAGAGCGTAGCGCAGCGCATGAGCCGCCCCATGGAGAAGGATAAGTGTTACGAGTTCAGCTTGTTTTTGTGCCGGGCCGAATTTTATCTCAGCCCCTCCACGGTAGATAGCAAAGACTCCGCCAACTTCATCACGCCGGCTAAATTGCGCATCTACGGCGGCTTCGGCCCTTGCGACAAGCAGTACCTGCTTGCCGAAACGAAGGAAATCATCAGCCACCGCTGGTTGGAGTATAAATTCAAACTCGAACCCATCGCCAATTACACCCACATCACCCTCGAAGCATTTTACCGTACGCCGGTACTGTTTCCCTACAACGGCAATGTGTTGTTGGATAATCTCTCCGAAATCAAACCCATCCCCTGCGATAAACCGTTAGATGATACCCCCGTAGCTGAAGCGCCGCCGAAGACGCAAAACCCGCCGCCCGCTACGACCAAACCGGCCGTGACCCCGCCCAAACCGGCAGTGGCCGACACCCCGAAACCGACCAACCCGCCCGCCGGCTCGCCCGCTACTTCCAAGCCCAAACCCGTCGGCGCCGAGGTGTCTATTGCCGAACTGAGAAGCGCCGACCTCCGCGAAGGCCAAACCATCCGCATTGACCGGCTCTATTTCAAAACCGACAGCGCCGTGATTGCGCCTACTGCATACCCGGTTTTGGAAGACTTACATACCTTCATGACCAAAAACCAGGATGTCGTCGTCGAGATAGGAGGACACACCAATAGTCTTCCGCCGCATGAATACTGCGATCGCCTCTCCGCAAGCCGCGCCAAAGCCGTGTATGATTATCTCATTCAAAAAGGAATTCCCGCTGCAAGACTGCAATACAAAGGCTACGGCAAACGCCAACCCGTTGACACCAATGCCACGGTAGAAGGACGAAAGAACAATCAACGGGTGGAGGTGAAAATCCTGAAGCTGAATAACCGGGGCTGACGAACTAATTCTTCAGCCTCCCACGCAATTCAAACAACTCATCTCTGTACAGCGCTGCCGAAATGAAGTCCAAGTCTTTGGCGGCTTGTTTCATTTTCTTTTCTGTTTCCAAAATAAGACTCTCAATCTGATCGCGGGTGAGGTAGGCCACCAAGGGGTCGGCGGCAATGCTCGGCGTCTCCGGCTCAATGTATGCTTTCGTTTGCCGTCCGCGCACATCGAGGATGGACCGTTGGTTCAAAATATCTTCCCGGCTCTTGCTCACGGTGCGCGGCGTGATACCGTTGGCTTCGTTATAGGCCATTTGGATGCTGCGCCGGCGGTTGGTTTCATCAATGGTTCGCTGCATGGAATTGGTGACGCGGTCGGCATAAAAAATGACCAGACCGTTGACGTTGCGGGCGGCGCGGCCTGCGGTTTGGGTCAGCGAGCGGTCGTTGCGCAGAAAACCTTCTTTATCGGCATCGAGAATAGCGACTAAGGACACCTCCGGGAGGTCAAGCCCTTCGCGCAGGAGGTTGACGCCTACAAGCACATCGAATTCGCCGAGGCGCAGGTCGCGCAGTATTTCCACCCGCTCCATCGTGTCCACCTCCGAGTGAATGTAGCGCACCTTGATGTCCAATTTGGTCAGGTATTTGGTCAGTTCCTCCGCCATGCGTTTGGTGAGGGTGGTGACCAAAATGCGCTCGCCCCGCTTGATGCGCTCATCGGCCTCCTCCAGCAGATCGTCCATTTGATTGATACTGGGCCGCACTTCGATGGGCGGATCGAGCAGCCCCGTGGGCCGGATGATCTGCTCCACAATGAGGCCGCCGGTTTGTTCGAGTTCATAATCGCCGGGGGTGGCGCTCACATAAATCACCTGATTGAGTTGTTCTTCAAATTCGGTGAAGTTCAGCGGCCGGTTGTCCATAGCGCTGGGCAGGCGAAACCCGAAATTGACCAAATTGAGCTTGCGGGAGCGGTCGCCGCCGTACATACCCCGCACTTGCGGCAGGGTGACGTGGCTCTCGTCAATAATCATGAGGTAATCGTCGGGGAAGTAGTCGAGCAGGCAAAAAGGGCGGGTGCCTTCCCTGCGGCCGTCGAAGAAGCGGGAGTAGTTTTCCACGCCGCTGCAATAGCCGAGTTCTTTTATCATTTCCAGATCGAAAGCCGTGCGCTCGCGGATACGTTTGGCTTCCAGATACTTGCGCTCGCTTTCAAAATATTTTTCCTGCGCGTATAGCTCGTCCTCTATGCCCTGGATGATCTGGTGAATGCGTTCGCGCGGAGCAATGTAGAGGTTGGCGGGAAAGATAGCAGCGTTGTCCATGCCCTCAATGCGCTTGCCGCTTTCCACCTCAATGCGTTCGATGGTTTCAATTTCATCGCCGAAAAAAGTGATGCGGTAGCCGTAGTCCACATAAGGCAGGTTGATGTCCACGGTATCGCCGCGCACCCGGAAGGTGGCTCTTTTAAAATCCGTTTCGGTGCGCGCATAAAGGCTGTCCACCAACTGATAGAGGAAGCTGTTGCGGGAAATGGTTTGTCCTTTATGGATGCGGATGATACCGGTTTTGTAATCTTCGGGGTTGCCCATGCCGTAGATGCAGGACACGGAGGCCACGATGATGATGTCGCGCCGGCCGGAGAGCAGGGAGGAGGTGGCGCGCAGGCGCAGTTTGTCCACCTCTTCGTTGATTTGCAAATCCTTTTCAATAAAAGTATCGGTCACGGAAATGTATGCCTCCGGTTGGTAGTAGTCATAATAAGATACGAAGTACTCCACGGCGTTTTCGGGGAAGAAATCGCGAAACTCGCCGTAGAGTTGCGCCGTGAGGGTTTTGTTGTGCGTAAGCACCAAGGTAGGGCGGTTGAGTTGGGTAATGACGTTGGCCATTGTAAAGGTCTTGCCCGACCCGGTAACGCCGAGCAACACCTGCGCCCGATCACCGGCGACCACCCCGGCCGTGAGTTGCTCAATGGCCTGCGGTTGGTCGCCGGTGGGCGAAAAAGGAGAGATGAGTTTGAAATCCATAAGGAGACAAAAATACTACTTCTTTTTCATGGCGGGTATTTGTTGGCCGCCCTGGTGCAGGATCAATTTTTCCACTTTGCCCCCGGCATCGCGCACAAACTCCACCTGCGCATCTACCACTTTGAGAAAGAAAAAATCTTTGCGCTCTGCAAATATCGGGAACTTGGGTTGCCCCGTGGCCTGCGTCATCAATTGGCCGTCTTCCAGCATGAAGCGGAGGACGAAAGAAGACTGAATCGGATACTCGCCCACATATTCCTGCAAGACTTCCGGCGCTAGCGTTATTGCTGTGCGTTCCGTCGGTTTTTTGTCGGTTTTATTCCACACCGTAGGGCCGGATTGGTCTTTTAAAATGACCGATTGTACCGCACCTTTTGCATCGCGGCGGAATTCCAACTGAGAAATGCTGTTCTCAAAAAAGAATTTGTCTTTGGCGTAGGGATGGATGGGCAACTTGCTCCTTCCGCCCCGCTGCGAGTACAATTGTCCGTTCTCGAGCGTGATCAGCCGCAGCTCGCCCTCGTCTTCCAGTTCGAAATTGCCCACATAAGCGGTCAGTTGTTCGGCGGGCATGTCTATTTTTTTCCACTCCAAAGGTTTGCCAATGGCCAAGGCGGCTATTTTGCGGGCCGCGAGGTCGGGCGGGTTGCCGGTGCTGTTGGACAATACCGCCACGAACACTTTTTCTTCCGGCAGATAAAGTGACGCAGACAGGAAGCCGTTGATGCCGCCGCCGTGCTCAATGACCCGGCTGCCCTGTATCTCGCCGAGGCTCCAGCCGTAGCCGTAGGTGGTCATTTTTCCGTTGTTAAGTTTAAAAGGACTGTGTGCTTTGGCGAGGCTTTGCGGCTTCAGCACCTTGCCGGTCATCACGGCTTTGTACCAGGTGTAGAGGTCGTCCACGGTAGAGAGCAACGAGCCTGCGGCGTAGGGCAGGTCCATGCTGAGAAAATCGCTGTTTACATAGCCGTTATCATTTTTATCGTAGCCGGCAGCGCGGCCTTTCACGATGGGCTGATTGTGACCGTAGTGCGAGTTTTTCATACCCAAAGGTTGGAAGAAAGTCTCTTCGATGTAGTCGCCGTAAGGCTTTCCGGATATTTTTTCGATGATGACGCCCAGGAGGAAATAGCCGGAATTGTTGTATTGCCATTTGTCGCCCGGCGCAAAGTCCATAGGCTGATCCTGAAAGAAGGAGAGAAACTCCGTTGGGGATTTGTCTATGCGGGTGGCGGCGCCGAATTCCGGCATGTCGGTGTAGCTTCTGATACCGGAGGTGTGCGTGAGCAGGTGCTCAACGGTGATGCGGCGGCCCTGTGTGGGATAGTCGGGAAGGTACTTCGTGATGTCGTCTTGTACGGAGAGTTTGCCTTCCTCCTCTAACCGGAGAATAGCAGCGGCGGTAAATTGTTTGGTAATAGACCCGATACGAAAAACGTGGTCGGTTTTCATGGGCACCTCCAACTCAATGTTGGCCATGCCCACCGCCGTGCGGTACAGCACCTGATCGCCTTTGGCAACGATGGCCGTGCAGCCCGGCCCGTCGCCGGGAAATGATTCTGAAATGATTTTGTCGAATTGAGCTTTGAGGTCCTGTGCGGATACCCCGGACGATAATGTAACGGCCAAGAGGGCCATAATGCAAAAACGGATTGCGAAAGTTGTCTTCATCGTTTACAGTTTTTTTGGGTGCAATGCTACGGGCGTACTGCGTGTAGCGCGAAATAAAACCGACGAAAGGCAGGCGGCAGGCGGTAGGCAGTAGGCAGTGGGCGGAAGACAGTGGGCAGTTTGCCTATTTGCCTTCCCCACGCCTTGGGCGCATTGGCGTCAACTTAAAAAAATACATGCGTAATCACCTAATAAAGAGTGGAAGGTGCCAATTTAAGAAAGGCTGAATGAGCTACGAAGAAGCCTAAAGGGCTTCAATGTGATTAGCCCCGGATGACAATCCGGGGCATGGACGAAAATAGCAGGTAACCCTGAAAGGGTTGAATATCACACACTTACTTAAATTCAACCCCTCCGGGGTTGCCGCACGATTCGCTGTTTACCCCGGATACCTGACTGCCGTCAGACATCCGGGGCTATTCGTATTCAACTCCTTTGGAGTTGCCTTTTATACATTGATTATCAACGTACTATGCGTATTAAAAATAAGGTTGACGCCAATGCGCCTTGGGCGTAGTCATCGGGATGTCGCTTCGCTCCATTTGCACTTCGACTCGCTCAGCGCATCGCCTTTTGCTTATTTGCCCTTTACTCTATGCGCTATGCTCCATGCCCTATGCCTACCCCCACCCCCGTCTTCGGCAATTGAATACAAAAAGTGGCGCCTTTTCCCTCTTCGGAGCTTTTTACAAAAATCTTTCCCTTGTGGTAATCTTCGATGATGCGTTTGGAGAGGGAGAGACCGAGACCCCAGCCGCGCTGTTTGGTGGAGTACCCCGGCTGGAAAATGGTTTTGAATTTGGAAGCAGGAATGCCCTTGCCGGTGTCGCGGATGAAGATGCTCACATAGCCCGCTTCTTCCAATATTTCTGCGCTGATACTGCCCTTTCCTTCCATGGCGTCTAAGGCGTTGCGGAGTAGATTTTCGATGACCCAGTCGAAGAGCGGCGGATTGAGTGGAATCCGGATATCGCCGGCATCGGGCGCCGGGAAATCGAACTGAACCTTGCGAGGAGCGCGTTTCTGCATGTAGGAGCGGCAGAGGTCGAGTTCTTCATAAACATTGACCGCTTCCAATACGGGGGCCGAGCCGATTTTAGAGAAGCGGTCGGCAATCAGTTCGAGGCGATTCACGTCTTTGTGCAGTTCTTGCAGTACTTCCTCTGTGCCCTCGTTTTCTTCCAGCATGCCTTTCAGGTGTTCGATCCAGGCCATGATGGCCGAAATGGGTGTGCCGAGTTGGTGCGCTGTTTCTTTGGCCATGCCTACCCACACGCGGTTTTGTTCGGCGCGCCGGGCTGTGCTGAATCCGATGTATCCCATCGCCACAAACGAGGCAATAAGCAGTAGCTGGACGAGCGGAAAAAAACGGAGTTGCCGCAGGATGTTCGACTCTCTGTAGTACAAGGCGTAATCCAGACCCAGGAGCGGTTCCACCCCCGAATCCTTCATTTTTTGTAATGCTTTTTGCCACACGAGGGTATCTTCGCTGCCGAGGTTCACGGCGTCGAGTATTTCGCCTTTTTCGCCCACCAGGATGACGGGAATGCTCGTATTGGCTTGAATGGTAGCCAGATGAAGGGCGGTTTCCATGCAGTCCATACAATCTATACACGATCCCTTCGGCTCTTTGCTGATTTCCTCCAGCGCCATGAGGTACAGGTTGGCTTTATTGCGCTCCTCCTCTGCCAGCTTATCGGTGAGGAAGTTGGTATATACAAGCGAGATGAGTACAATGACCGCGCCACCGATACCTAAGTAAAGTTTCCAACGCGATTTTTGAGCGTATATATCCATTGACGATTTGAAGTGAGGGAGCAAATGTAGGAAATTATTGGCGGTGGGCAGAGAGCATAGTGCATGGAGCATGGAGCATGGGGTGGTAGGCAGTAGGCCGGAGCAATCGCATTTCGCTTTACGGTTACGAATCCTTGGAGGCTTCGCAACCGAACGCCCCTGCCATGCCCTCTGCTCACACATATAACTTACGCTAATTTGAATAAAAAAAAAATCGCGACCGATGAAAGTTGCGTCGAAGCGCTGCGGGCGGAAGCGCACCTTTGCTCCGGCTTATTCACGAATTGACAATTAGGCACAAAGCCTGCGCCTGAGTACTTTCCTGCTCAGGCTTTTTCGTTTTTAAGGGGCTCCCCAAAAAAAATATTTTTTTTCCGGGGTACATGTTGTGTATGAATTCAATCAATGTCTTTATTTTAGCCCTGCTAATTCACAAGATCAAAAAAACCATGGATCACTTTAGCTTACAAGACCAGTCAACCATGAAGCTGAAATCAAAATACGCCGCCGCGCGCCGCTCCGAAGAAACGCTCTTAGTGTCGCATAACGAATGGAATACGGCGGTTCTGGAAGAGGAACCGGCTTTCCGGTTTGCCGGAGAACCCTCCGCCTTCTCGTTCGATTTCGGGCACATTGCAACGCCGTTTCTCAACCAACACGAAGATTGGGACGACGATGACGAAGAGGAAGAAGAATTGGATTTGGACGACGACGAAGACGATGAGATATGGGAGGAAGAAGATTTTGATGTGGACGAGGAGGACTTTGAAGTGGAAGACGAGGACGAATTCGATGCCTTCGACGACGAGGACGAGGAGGATGTCTTTGACGATGAACCGGAGGATATGGGCCATTGGGTAGAAGACCTCAACCTGCTGCCCTGTAGTCCGGGTTACGCTATTGAAGCGCGGGCGGAATCCCACCACGGCAAAATGAAATAAGCGTTACCAACGCGCACATGCTCATAAAAACCCGAGGCATTATTTTCAGAACGGTTAAATACTCCGAAACGAGCATCATCGCCGATATCTACACAGAGCACCACGGGTTGCAAACCTTCATCATCAGCGGTGTGCGCAGTTCCAAAAGCAAAGTACAAGCCGGCCTGCTGCAGGTCATGTCTCTCGTGGACATGGTAGCCTATTACCGCGAAGACCGCAAAATGCACCGGGTAAAAGAGGTGCGCGCCGCGCAGGTGTATCAGCGCCTGCCCTTCGACGTGCGGCGCAGCGCGGTCGGGTTGTTTATGACCGAAGTGGCCCGCAAAACCATTCGCGAAGCAGAAGAACAACCCGCGCTGTTTGATTTTCTGTTTGATACCTTTTGTTTCCTCGACACCACGGAGGCACCGTTTGCCAATCTCCACTTGTATTTTCTCATCGAACTGAGCGCGTTTCTGGGCTTCATGCCGGGGGGCGATTACGCGCAGGAAACCCCGGTATTCGATATGCAGGAAGGTATTTTCGCACCCGCTCCCGAACACGCCTACGGCATGGAGGATGAACTGAGCCAACTGCTCGACCGCCTGCTGCACTGCGACCGGGAGCACTGTCACTTAGTAGCCGTAACCGCCCCGCAGCGCCGCCGCCTGCTCAACGCACTGCTCACTTACTACCGCCTGCACATTGAGCATCTCCCCGAAATTCACTCTCACCATATCCTGCACGAAGTGTTTGAGTAGCGCGCTTCGTACGATTTCACTACTTTTGCGCCCATGGAAAGCACGCTCGCCAAAATAGATATTCGCCAATTGTCGAAAGAAGAATTGGAACAGGCATTAGTTGACCTCGGCGAACCCCGCTTTCGCGGAAGGCAGGTGTATGAATGGCTGTGGCGCAAAGGCGCCGATTCCTTTGAGGCCATGACCAATCTCTCCAAGCCTTTGCGACAAACGCTGGAGATGCATTTTGCCATTCAGGCCATCGTCGTTGATAAAGTCCAACACAGCTCCGACGGCACCATCAAATCGCGGTTCCGGCTGCACGACGGCTTCCTCGTGGAGTCGGTGCTCATACCCGTGCCCGATGAGCAGCGCTTCACCGTATGCGTTTCCTGCCAGGTGGGATGCAGCCTCACCTGCACGTTTTGCGCCACAGGCCGCATGAAACGGGTGCGCAACTTAGACGCCGCCGAGATATTCGATCAGGTAGTGGCGGTCAATCGCCAATCGGAGGAGGTATTCGGGCATCCGCTCACCAACATCGTGTATATGGGCATGGGCGAACCGCTGCTGGCCTACAAACCCGTGATGGACAGCATAGCGCACATCACCTCGCCGGAAGGGCTGGGCATGTCGGCCAAACGCATCACCGTGAGTACGGCGGGTATTGCCAAAATGATTAAAAAATTGGCCGACGACAACTCCAAAGTCAACCTCGCCCTTTCGCTCCACGCCGCCGACGACGCCAAGCGCAACGAAATAATGCCCATCAACGAGCAAAACGACCTCGCTTCGCTCATGGATGCATTGGAGTATTTTTATCGAAAAACCCAAAACCGCATCAGCTACGAGTACATCGCTTTCCAAAACTTCAACGACGGCTTAGACGATGCCGCCAAACTCCTCAAGCTGTGCCGCCGCTTCCCCGTGCGCGTCAACATCATCGAATACAACCCCATTGACGACGCTCCTTTCCTCCAATCGGCCGCCCACCGCATTGACGATTTCGCCCGCTTCCTCCGCGACCGCGATGTGATGGTCACCGTGCGCCGCAGCCGCGGCAAAGACATTGACGCCGCCTGCGGGCAATTGGCGAATAAGGAGTAGATCGCTCCTCTGTGACACACCTCACCGCTTTTCATCCCGTTGACCCTGTAAATTGCCGGTTCAAAAAAACAAGAACCATGCAATACTACTTCAGCCGCATTTTGGATACGGATTTTGAATCCGCGCTGCAACGCGTCGCCGATGCGCTCAAAGCAAAAGGCTTCGGGATTATCACACAGATTGATTTGCAGGAAACTTTCAAAAAGAAAATTGACAAAGACTTTCGCCCGTACCGGATTCTCGGCGCCTGCAATCCGAACTACGCCTTTGAGGCTCTGCAACTCGAAGACAAAATCGGGGCCATGCTGCCCTGCAATGTCGTCGTGCAGCAATTGGACAACGGGCAGGTGGAAGTAGCCGCCGTCAACCCGGTAGCCTCCATGGCCGCCGTCCCCAATGAAGCGCTCATCAAATTGGCCGGGCATGTGGAAGTACTCATGCGGGAAATCGTGGAGGCGGTGTGAGATGGCCGGAGAGGTATACTGTTTAAATACATCTCGTAAATACCAAGGGCAACGCGGGTCCTGAGGGGACCGGCATTACAGGTTTTACCACGCCGCCGGCGTGGCGACACTGTATGAGCAACACAAATACCGGACGCGAAGTACAAATTTAAACAACCTACAATACCGAGGGTGGAATACAAATACCAAGAGCGAGTTTGTCGGGTTTAGTTTTTTTCGATTCGGCGCAGCGTTAAAAAACGTGTAAAGCCGTGATTTTTGGTTCTTTTCATCGGAAAAGAACATGAAAAAGATAGCAGTAGCATTTGATTATCAATTAAATAGAACAAGGTTAAGTAGTTTTGGTACGCCAAGGCGTACCGCTACGCTGCGGAGGCTGTATCAAACACAACTTGACTCCAGACGCACAGAATTGTTTTATAAACACATAGAGACATAGAGACATAGGCGAGATTCTATGTGTCTATGTTACTATGTGTTGAAATAAAAAATGGCGTGGTTTCTGTCAAATCTACTTTTGAGGGACTCCGTGTCACCCTAAAGAGCTAAAAGTTCAATTCGGAGCAATCCAGCAACTCCTTGCCGTTAAAAGTCAAAATCCATATTTTGCTGTATTCACTGTCCGGTAAATCCGCATATTTATTGTGGCCGAGCCAGGCATTTACCAATCCGGGAACCGTGTTGGAATGCCCCGATATTACAATGGTTTTTCCCCGATCCGATTCAAGAATGCGCGCGGCCAAGGTCTTGTCGTGCGCTTCGTACGTCACTATTTCTACCTTTTGAGCTTCCGCCAAAGGCGCTAAGGTTTGCACATTCCTTTTGTAAAAAGTGGAATAGAGCCTGTCTATTTTCAGGTCCGACAGCATCCTGTTCAGCTTCGCCGCACGTTGCAGCCCCGCTTCCGACAAAGGAGGATCAGACGTGCCGTCATTCGCTTTTTCGGCATGGCGCACCACAATGATTTTGGTGAGCTCGCCCCCCTGCTCGTCCAAGGGCCAATCCGGCTTTTCCTCCTCCCACACCAGACTCATGACCCACCACCGGTTGTTTTCAAACAACAATTGAATAGAATTGAGGCCCCGCCGTTTCAACACGCCGCTCGCGGTATGCAATTCCAACTCATACGCCGAATACACCTGCGCCATATTGCCATATTGCATCACCCGCCGGTGCAGTTCCCGCTCGTAAAAAGCATTCTTCAAAAACATCTCCCCGTTGAGCCGGATGTACTCCGCAGGACTCATCTTCCGCAGCGCCGTCGCCCCCGCAGTATCCGTCCTGACCGCCCCCATAAATGCATCCGGGTAGAATAAGCTGTTGAATTGGTCCCAGTCCCGCGCCCCCGCCGGCCCGGAAATCACGTCGTACAAGGTCTGTACTATTTGGTCAATGGAGGCGGTGTGATGGGTTGCGGCTTTGTCCACTGCATTTTGAGAGAAGAGCAGGGAGGCGCAGCACAGCAGGAGGATGGTGAGCGTGTTTTTCATGGTGGTTGGTTTGTGTGAAGGAAATGGAGGGGTAAAAGTAGGGATTTTTGGGAAGGGGGATTTGGTATGTATTGGAGCCGCGAACAAGGTTTTGGTTTGTCCACAGATTCGTTTGATTATCACAGATTTTTTCAGGGCCGAATCTGTGTAAATCCTGCAATCTGTGGACAATAATTTCAGCAGTCCAAAAGGGGTTTATAGCGGCCAATTGCCTGAAAAGCCAACACATCCAGAATGACAGTTATCCGGTTGAGCATCCTATCTCGACGGCATCAACCCGGTAGGGTTAGGTAGCCCAAATGCGGGATTTTGGTAGGTGGGCGGCTTCTTTGTTAGGTGGGAGAGGGCGGTTGAAATCTAAAATGAGAAAAAAGAATATACAAGAAAAATTTGAATTTTAAAACAACCTTATCTAATTTTGTTAACCGAAGGCACAGCTACTATCCTTCCGCTTTGAGATCAACAAGCTCCTGCAATTTCCAAATTTGATTTTATTTGTATTTGATGCTCCTGCATTTTGCCATGCAGAAGGGTTTGAATTTTATGCCTGTTCGAGTGTGCCCCACCCGGATAGCTCCTATAAATCACTATTAAATTGAGAAAACATGAACACGTTCTTTAAATCCAAAATCCTGGTGTTGAGTTTTATATTAGTTGCTCCTTTCTCCCTTTTAAAATACAGTGAGCACCACGCAGAAACGCCTACACTTATCTCGTCTGAGATTAATCCTGTGAACAACATCCGGGATTGCGTACTTCCTGACAATCCACTAAAAATTATTATCGGTGAAGATTTAAGTATGTCTTTCAGTAAGTTCTCGCCAATTCGGCCAGAAGATATTGAGGCCATTTGCAGAACGGTGGCCAAAAGCGGTCGGGGTGGAGAAGTTATTGTGGGGGCAGTGGGCAATCAAGACGCGAAAGGATATATAACCTGCGAGCTTAAGCCTTTGCCTCAAGCTCCTAAAGGAGGTACTATAAGTACTGTGGCGTATTGCAGAAACCTCGCCAAAAAGATTGATGAAGAGAACGAGCAAGCCATACAAACCTTCACCGCCCAATGTAAAGAACTGCTAAAAAACAAAACCCACAAGATCACAGATATTAGTGGGTTTCTCAACAAAGCCAAGGTGCTTTCCGAACAACCCGGGGCGGGTAAATACGAAACATGGCTGTACATCAATTCAGACGGGGAACAAGATATTGACCCGAGGAAGAAGGAGGTGGTAGATTGCAGCAAAAAACCAGATGCCAAAAAGGTGAAATTTTATGTCAGTAGCTGGCCGGATAGCATTTCAAAATGCGATGCTCATGGTTCCTTCTTAGACCCTCAACAATTTGTCAAGTTTTTCCAATCTCAGATCAAATAACATTTAAACCTTAGATACTATGACAAACTTCAAACTTCCCAACGAGACCTACAACTACGCCTACGGAGCGCAACAAAAGGCACAGCAGGCCGGTGTTCTGGCCAATTACGCATTCCGGTACAAACAACTGTACTACGAAAAAGAACGCATACTACAGAAATGGCAGGAACTCATGGTTAATGCCCCCATCGTACTACATAATGTGCTATTTTTCTTGTTTTTTGTGGTGGATATCCTCGTAAGTTGGGAAATGATTAAAGATGTTATTTCCAATGGTGGCCTGTTTATCGGAGGTTTAGTACCATGGTGGGCCACCCTATTGCTTTGCCTGCTCATCAACGGCTGGGCCGCCGTCACCGCGCACTTTATCGGCAAGGGTTGGTCAAGGGAAATTCAGGATTGGGAACGCTG
This sequence comes from Saprospiraceae bacterium, assembly GCA_019638385.1. Classification (GTDB taxonomy): domain Bacteria; phylum Bacteroidota; class Bacteroidia; order Chitinophagales; family Saprospiraceae; genus UBA2329. The sequence goes on from JAHBTW010000007.1 coordinate 248,952, forward strand.
GAATTTCACTTTCGTAAAACGGCAAAATGATGCGCCACTTGACATTCTGGATGCCAAAATATCTCAAGAGACCAAGCGGGCCAGAATGCTTGCCATTGTCTCCGGAACCGTACTTTTTGCCGTTGTGAGTATGATCGTTTATTACCGGTATGTAATTTTGAAAGACTTAGGAGGCAGTGCCGGCGAGGAAGAGGTTGCTCAGAGCAGCTTCAACGCATTGGCTATCATCATGACCTTTCTACCGTTGGCCATCCTCATCGGCGAGCTTTTCACCGGCGATTATATCTGGTACAGTATTCGGTGGCTGCAAACCCGAATAAGCCGCAACCGCAACCGGAAGCAATTTCTTCGCTACAAAGAACAATGCGGCATCGCCGATCAGCAGGCAGTTCAATACACCGCCATGGCGGAGCAGTCAAACCAACCCGTCCAAATTGTCGGCGACCTAGAGTACTGCCACCTGCGTATTAAGCACCGCAGCCAACAAAATGACGATTATGCAGACCCTCTGTGGCGCCGAATCGGATTCAATTTCCGAGCGCGAACAAGCCAAAAAGGCATTCCCAACGTATCCGTCTCCGGCATACTACCTAACGGCGCTAAAACCGGCGATTATTACACCGATGCCGACGGCAAAGTCACCCTGTTCTGGGATGGTGCCTTTGATCGCCTCATCGGCGTACGGGTATTCGACAAGGAATACTCCGGCCCTTTTCAGGCCAATGCCGAACACTATATCGAACTGCCGGAGGATGGCATCCCGCCATCCAACGGCCATGCGCGGCAAGCAGTAGGAGCATCTGTCTGAAATATTCCGGGGAACCACTCTCCGGAGACTTAACAACATAAGACCGTCAAGATGAAATTCATCCTTTTCACTGCTTGTTTCATTACAGTAGCGACTACAGTATTGTTTCGCGTTAGCAATCAACGGAATACATTTTCATCTGCATTTGCTGGCGAATCCCAATCTGACCTTTCCGGCAAAATACTACTGTGCAGCGGCGAGCCATACCACCCCGGCAAATGTGTCGGGAGTGCGTACTGTACTGCCTGCAAAAACTGCAAATACTGCGTCCATTGCAACAGCGGCGGGTCTTGCGGCGTATGCGGGAAAAGAGCGGGAAGAACACCCTCGCCACAATATTATCCCGCTCCCGAAAGGCAATACACGCCACCGAGCAGTACTGCCCGTTCTCCAAGTACCGACCATTACCGCACAATAGAAGTGGAACAACCAACGCCTATAGCGCCCCCGCCCGCAACAGAAAAAAAGGTCTATACCGTTTCCACCGCCACCAGCCTCCGACAATCGGCCGATTCTCAAGCCGCCGTACTGAAAAGGCTGGCGCCCGGCCATACACTCTACCTGATAGATTGCAGCGACCGATACTGGTGTAAAGTAACCCACCTCGGCAGAACTGGTTGGGTAAAAAAGCAATTGCTGGTGGAGCAGTGATGAAAAATGTCCTCCTTTACAAAAAAGGACCTACGGCGCTATGAGGAATGTGCGCGGCAAGGGAGCAGGCGGATGGTAGAGGCGATTCTGGATTATTATTTGGGCTTGTAGGTGCCTATTTTTTACTTTACATCGTCTAACGGAGATGAAATTTTGCGATGTTATGGGGGGATTATATTAAGTGAATAAAATACGATGAAAAGATATACGGCAAATTACGCTTTCACCAATCCAAACTTTGTAGTTCAGAATCTCGTCGAGGGGAAGACAGAACTACCGGAGAAGCCATTGCTGTATGTGTTGAAAAATATCCTCCAGCGCGGTTTTCCCACTTTGATGTCGCGGCATCTTCAATCCCGGATTGGCGCTATTCAGGATGAAAAAGACTTCAGATCGCCTTTTTTGCTCGTGGGTACTGAGCCTGCCCTGTGGACCAACACTATAAAAGGAGACGAACAAAACCAGTACTTCCCCGCTAAAGAATTTTTGGAGACTCTCATCCCGGAATACTTTGGGGAATATGCATTTGTGCAGTCGCTGATGCTTCCGGAAGCAGAGATCAATGAGATCACAGGCGAGTACAATGCCCGTTTTGCGCATCAATGTGTAGACTTTTATTTGCCCCGGGCTAAGATGGTAGTTGAAATTGACGGGCAGCAGCACAAGACCGACGATGTAACCAGGATAAACGATGCGCAGCGCGACAATTACCTCGAATCGAAGGGGATTACCACCTTTCGCATTTCTACCCACGAGCTGAGAAATGGGCAATTTGAGGACAAGATTGATCTGATACTACAACACTTGAAACGGAATCAGCGCAACTTATCCTTTTACAAAGAAGCGTACGAGAAATTCAGCCAGAGGGGAGTTACCGCGAGAGAAATCCAGACAAAACTGATACCTACCGCTATTATTCGCTTCCAGATATTGCTTATTGAACTGCTACTCAACAACTACCTGAATTTGAAAGAGGCTTGGCGGTTCAACCTGATTGTGCAAAAAGAGGAACAGCTCGGCGATTTTGCCGAACTGGCGATTGAAGACTTCTTCATTTGGTTCTCCCAATTATACCGGCTGAAAGAGAAGAAAGACTGGCTTCCCCCGGATTACTCGGTGAATTACACCTTTTCCCGCGCTGGTTTTGACAGTAGAAGCGGCGTAATCAATATAGATTTTTCCCTGCTCAACCGCTGGACGGACGTACATGCGCAGCATCCCGACCTGTTGTTTGTGCGCACCGATTACTTCGGCGCGGAGAAGAACTATTTTGAAGTCAGTTGCACCGCCCCCATCAATTACCGGATCACCAATGATGATCTGCCGATATTGGAGTTCTTCCTGCACAATATCTTCGGAAATGAGCATTTTCGGGAGGGTCAGTTTCCCATTATTGCCAACGTACTCAACAGGGAAGACACCATCGGGCTGCTGCCCACGGGTGGTGGCAAGTCGCTCTGTTATCAATTGCCCTGCCTGTTGCAGCCCAGTATCAACTTCGTGGTGTGTCCCATCAAATCCCTGATGTACGATCAGCACCAAAACATGAAGCAAGCCTACATCACCAATACTAATTTTATTACCAGTGATTTAAGCGCAGAGGAGACAACAAAGGTGCAGGAGGAATTTGCAGAACGAAAATACCTTTTTGTGTGGATATCGCCGGAGCGTTTTCAGATCAAAAACTTCCGGGAATATTTGTCGAGGATAAATGCACATTCGCCCATAGCCCATGCTGTCATAGACGAGGTACACTGTCTGTCGGAATGGGGGCATGATTTCAGGACATCCTATCTCAACTTAGCCAAAACCGTTGAAAGATATTGCCCGCAGGCACAGTTTATCGGATTGACAGCAACCGCCTCCATCAATGTGCTCAAAGACATCAAAGCTGAATTTGCCCGCAGCAGGCGGGTAATGCGGGATGAAAATATCAAATCTCTCCTTGATTACAGCCGGAAAGAACTTGTGTTTAATGTCATAAAAGACAACAACAACAAGTTTGCACTTTTGAGAGATATTATCAAGGAAGAAGGGATATTGGAACAGTCGCACAAGGGGGCTTTGGTATTTACGCCTCATGTCAATGGGGAGTACGGTTGTTTTTCAGTAGCCAATCGGTTGAGTACAAATGGGCACGGTAGGGTTAAGTGGTATTCCGGGGAGGTTCCAAAAATCCCCGAATATGACGACCAGGGAAGAAGAACGGGGCGGAAAGTACCTGTAATGGAGGAAAAAAAATTCAACAAGTACAAGCAGGATGTCCAGGTCGAGTACAAGAAAAGCGATTTTCCCGTAATGGTGGCTACCAAGGCCTTCGGGATGGGTATAGATAAAAAGAACATTCATTATACATTCCATTACGGCTTGCCTAGCTCAGTGGAAGCACTCTATCAGGAAGCAGGCCGGGCAGGGCGCTGGGATAAAAGGCGCCCGGAAAACCGGGATGAAAAAGCCCTTTGTTATGTACTCTACTCCCTGGAAACTACTGAAAAGGCCAATGCAGAGCGGCTCTTTGAACAGAACACCACCTTTGCCGAAATAAAGGCCATCAAGGAAGAAGTCGGGTGGGAGGGGAGAGATATTTTCCGCCAGGTATTCCTGTTTCTGCAAGGGCATCACGACATTGCCGAGGAGTTTAAAGCCGTCAAATTGATCCTTGACAACTACTTCCATCCAGCTTCAAAGCAAATCATTTACTATGAAACTATTGCGAGAGAGCTGAAGGGGATCGGGTTCGCCGGCGACAATGATCAATTAGCTCAGGTGGCCCAAAAGGCCATATACCGGTTGAGCATTTTGGGCATTGTCAACGATTGGACGACCAATTTTATCAATCATTACGAAGTTGAGTTCATTTCCGTTGACGACCAGCACGTTTTCGATGCCTTGGAGCATTTCATCACCAAATATCAACCCGGGATAGATCTGGACCAGGAATTGCGTGAGGTCAACCGACCCACAAAGCTTGACAAGTGTATCTGGTTTTTGCTGCAATGGAGTTTTGATAATATTGCTTACAGCCGGAAGCAAACGCTCAAGACGCTGGCGGAATGGTGTGATGAGTTTGAGATAATTGGTAATGAGGCCTTTAAAAGCAGGATTGACAATTACTTCCGGTTCACGGAAACCACGTTCATTTTTCAGCACATCACCGAACATCCCGAAGATATTGAGAAGTGGTTTGAAGTGTTTTACAGGATTGACAGAGATATGGACTCGGAGACGAGAATATATATTCCGGCTATAGAAGATGAGTTGATACGTAAAAGCGAGTTTGAGCGATTGAGAGATAGTCTCAGCCGTTTTCTGGAAAGCTACCGGAACAATACCGGCTTAGACCTCATAAGCGGCATTGTCCGACTTTTTCTATATGATTTTGAGGATACTGACGGTCGTAAAAGGTTTGAAAGCGCCCTGACCTCGCCTGAATTTAAAAAGGCCCGCAGAGCAATCCTGGATCGTATTATCGAGATTGGCGATTACGCGCATGAAGAGAGCAAGGCAACCCTTTGCCTGTCAATTGCAGGAAAATATCCCGACGAATTAGAGACCTTAGCGGATCGTTTCGGTCTGTATTATCTACTGAACGACAGCATTTCGCAAAAACTGCAATTGCTAAAACTTCTAAACATGAAGCTATATGGAGAAATCGAGCAAATTGGAACGGTTTGATGTAACCTTGAACGAACTGGAAGGAGAACTGAGCAAATTGAAGGGCGTTGCAGAAGCGTACACGAAACTCCAGGAATTGGTAAACACCTATAAAACCATTACGCGTCAATTGGAGGAGTATGGTAAAACCGTAGAGGAATTGGTGCTCCAACAGGTGAAGAAGCATCAGGAAATTGAAGCTGCTTTGGCCGAGATAGCGGAAGCGAATAACGCGAACTTCGAAAAGCTGAAAGAACTCAATGCCGAAGCAGACAAAAGCCAAAGCGCTCAGATCGAGCAGTTGCGCAAGGAGAACAAGTCTTTTTATCTGGATTTTGAGCGCACCTTAAAAATCCAGTTGGAAGAAAATAAGTCAGAGATCAAAAGGCTGATCGAGGAAGAAAGGCAAAAGATCAAGGAGTTAGTGGAAGCGGAGATGGAGAAACGGTTTCATACCCTTTTGAGCAGTCAGAGAAAGACCCAAACCACGGTATTGATTTTTGGGATAGCCACCCTGCTTGCATTGATTACCGTGATAGTCAAGTTGTTTTTTCTTTGAAGGAAATATGATTCGACTCTCCTTGTTCGATAAATTGACATTCGTGAAGCCTGAATCCAATCCTGAAAGGGAAAACAAAAATACCTGACCCATGGAAAAAGCCATCAAAATCATCCTCGCGCTCATGCTTTTCGCCTGCCTGTTGGACATGCCCTACGGCTACTACCAATTGGTGCGGTTCACGGCGATGGGCGTATTCGGGTATTTAGCGCTCATCAGTTTTGCCCGTCAGGAAAGAACAGCGGGGTATGTGTATATCATGCTGGCGCTGTTGTTCCAGCCCTTTTTTAAGATCGCTCTGGGCAGAGAGATATGGAATGTAGTGGATGTGGTGGTGGGTGTTGGGCTGGTGGCTACGTTGTTCATAAAACAAAGACAAAGCCCTACTTGAGAAGAGCAACTTCAAAGCAGGGAGTTGGTCAATCCTATTGAGAAGCGGATTGCTGCTTATATTATTGGCGTAAAGCCTACAGTATAAAAATACTCATTTGAAAGAGAAGCTGGATACGATCCGACGGGTATTTAAGGTAGAATAAAGCCCCGCACCTACCCCCAAAAAAACACCGGACCCTCCAGGAGCATCCGGCGCTTTTATCTTTTCTCTTAGAGATTGTTGAGGGTTTCATGATTGAGCGAAGGCGAGCAAATTTGGTTACAGGCGAGCCACGCAAGGCGTGGAGCCGGATGCGGGCAATCCGGCGAAAAATTTAACGAAGCATGAAACAAAATTTGCCGCATGTAGCCAATTGATGGAATCCCCAACAAGCTCTTCACCTTACAACTTCGTACAAACCATCGAGCAAGACTCTGAGTTGCCCAACACCGAGTAGGTATAGGCGATGGTGAGCAGATTGCCGTTCAGGCTGCCCGTGCCGTTTGAGACGTTGATGGCGGTGTTTTGCACATTGATGGTTTGAGCGCTGATGGTCAGTGTGCTGCCGCTGACGGTCGCCCGGATTGTACTGCCGAAATCACCGAAATTGTTGATGATAATGTCTGTCTCCGCAGTGGAGGATTCGGTGATGCTGACGGAGTATTCATGGTTGCCCGTGGCCGAGCAACTTTCAATCACCGTGAAAGAACCCAAAAAAGCGAGGCGATCGGGGTCCTTGTCTTTTTTGCAGCCGGCGCCGGTGAGTGCCAGAGCGCCGATGAGCGCCACAAGAGGGAATAAGCGTAACATTTTCATACAATAAAATTTTTTGGTTTTTGAAAGTGCGGCTAAAATAGTAAAACTATTAGATAGAAACAGTAACATCAACAATTTGAAATCAGCAATCATCAATCTGACTTCGATTTATGATTGATGAGTGTTGATTTTAGATTTCAGAAGTGCGGGTACACCCATTTCTTAACCTACCTTAACCCCTACCCTCTCAAAAGCCCCTACCTTTGCACCGTATAAAAAAACCGAATACCATGAGTACCAGAAGCATTGAATTGATTGCCGCGCCGCCGGCCCCGCATTTTGTGGGCGACGGGTTCCGGGTGCATAATTTTATCCCCGGCGGATTTCGCATGGACCGCGAGCGCATGAGTCCGTTTTTGATGTTGGACTACAATTCCAGGTTTTATTTTCCGCCGTCGGAGACGCCACGCGGGGTGGGCGTACACCCGCACCGGGGCTTCGAGACGGTCACCATTGCGTACAAAGGCCGCGTGGCGCACCACGACAGCGCGGGCAACAGCGGCGTCATCGGCGAAGGCGATGTGCAGTGGATGACGGCAGCTTCCGGCATCCTGCACAAGGAGTTTCACGAAGAGGCGTTCAGCCGCGCCGGCGGAGATTTCCAGATGGTGCAACTGTGGGTCAACCTGCCGGCGAAGGACAAGATGTCGCCGCCGCAATATCAGGGCATCACGCACGAAGACATCACTAAGCACGCGCTGCCGGGCGGCGTGGTGGAGGTCATTGCCGGACAGTACCGCGACACGCCGGGCGCGGCTTCTACGTTCACGCCCGTGCATCTGTACAATGTGCGACTGAAAAAGGGCGCCAAAGCCGCATTCGATTTTCCGGCGCATTTCAACACCGCCCTGTTGGTGGTGGAAGGCAGCCTGCGTATCAACGGTACGGAAACCGCGCCCACGGATCACTTCGCGCTGTTCGACAACGACGGCGAGACCTTTGAGGTGGAAGCCCTCGAAGATGCGCTGGCCCTGATCCTCAGCGGCGAACCGATTGACGAACCCATCGCCGCGCACGGCCCCTTCGTGATGAACACGCGGGCCGAGATACAGGAGGCGTTTGAGGATTTTTATGCCGGGAAGTTCGGGGTGCTGGAGGAGTAGGTTTGCGGGGCGGGCGCTTTTTAGCCGCGACCACGCCGGGGCGTGCGAGGCGACTCTACTTTCCTTTCCGCGGGCGCTTGGGAGGTGTTGGTCGGGCCGCTTCAAGCGCAATATGCTCGTAGATGTCGGCCATAGAGAGTTCACAGCCGATGGAGCGCAGGGGCAGTACCCCTGCCGGGTCTTTTACTGTAGTAGTGCGCCAAAGGTCGGGCGCCTCGCGGAACCAGGTTTCTACCTGACAATGTGTTTGCTCAATCAATACATATTCTTTGAACGAGGGAAGGGTTTTGTGATGGCTGAATTTGTTGTTGTGGTCAAAATTCCGGGTACTTTTGGACAACACTTCCACGATCAGCAGCGGATTGGTCAACAATAGTTCTTCATCGTCCCAATATTCGGGTTTTTCACAGACGACAAGGACGTCCGGGTAAAGCCCCATATTCATCTTCGGAAAATATACTTTTTGGCTGTTGCCTAACACAACATACTGCTTTCCTGTAGCCTTTAATGCCACTTTCAATGCGCTGCCGATGTTCACCGTAATAATATTATGCGGACCTTTTGCCATAGGTACAGGTGTTATGATTCCATCAAAATATTCATGCCGCTCCCGGCTGCGCTCTTCCCGGCGCAGGTATTCGCCCAGCGTATAGCGTTTGGGCGCTCTTTTCGGCTTGATCTCCGCCAGAGGATTATCCGGCTGCTCATTTTTCAAGACTAGTGCGCTCGATGCATCCATAATATAGCGTGCTTTATTGATGCGAAGATAACGGTTTTAAGGCAGAATGGCAAAGGACGGGCCTGGGAAGAAAAGTTGAACGCCGTTTCTTACCTTTGCCGCTCTTTTTCAGACACCTCATTTCAAACAGAAAAATATGTCATACCGGACACACCATTGCGGCGAATTGCGCCTGAGCGATGTGGGCAAAGAAGTAAAACTGAGCGGCTGGGTACAAACGGGCCGCGATTTCGGCGGGCTTACCTTCATAGACCTGCGCGACCGCTACGGCATCACACAGTTGGTTTTTGATATGGACGACAACGCCGCGCTGAGCGAGCAGGCCCGCAAATTGGGCCGCGAATTCGTCGTTTCCGTCGAGGGCCTCGTGCGCGAACGCACCAACAAAAACCCCAACCGCCCTACCGGTGACATCGAAATAGAGGTGCGCAACCTCAACGTGCTCAACCCCGCCAAAACGCCGCCTTTCACCATCGAAGACAACAGCGACGGCGGCGAAGACCTGCGTATGAAGTACCGCTACTTAGACCTCCGGCGCACGCCCGTGCAGCGCAATATCATTTTCCGCAGCCTGCTCGGTCTGGAAACCCGCAAGTTTTTGTCGGGGCAAAATTTTTTGGAAATCGAAACGCCTTTCCTCATCAAGAGCACGCCGGAAGGCGCCCGCGATTTTGTGGTGCCGAGCCGCATGAATCCGGGCCAGTTTTATGCGCTGCCGCAATCGCCGCAGACGTTCAAACAAATTCTCATGGTGGCCGGCTTCGACCGCTATTTTCAGATCGTGAAGTGCTTCCGCGATGAAGACCTCCGGGCCGACCGGCAACCGGAGTTTACACAAATAGACTGCGAAATGGCCTTCGTGACCCGCGAAGACATCCTCAATACCTTCGAGGCGCTTACGAAGTATTTGTTTGAAAGCATGATCGGCGTCACGCTGACCGATTTCCCGCGCATGTCGTACGACGACGCCCTGCGGCGCTTCGGTTCCGACAAGCCCGACCTGCGTTTCGGCATGGAATTTACGGAGATCAATTCGCTCGCACAAGGCAAAGGATTCCCTGTGTTTGATGACGCCGAACTCGTGGTGGGCATCTGCGCCAAAGGCATTGCCGATCAATATTCCAACAAAGACCTCAACGAACTGACCGAGTGGGTGAAACGCCCGCAAATAGGCGCCAAAGGATTGGTGTATGTGAAGTTCAACGGCGACGGCAGCATCAAAAGCACGGTGGGCAAGTTTTTCAGCGACGACGAACTGCGCGCCTGGGGTCAGGCAATGGGCGCCGAAACGGGCGACATTCTTTTCGCGCTCAGCGGCGAAACGGAAAAAACCCGCAAACAACTCAGCGAACTGCGCCTGGAACTGGGCCGCCGACTCGGCCTGATGCAACCCGGCGACTTTAAACCGTTGTGGGTACTCGATTTTCCGCTCTTAGAGTGGGACGAAGACTCCAACCGCTTTTTCGCCATGCACCACCCTTTCACCTCGCCCAAAAGCGACGACATCCCCCGCATGATGACCGACGACTTCGAGACGCTCAAAAGTCTGCGCGCCGACGCGTATGACCTCGTCATCAACGGCACGGAAATCGGCGGCGGCTCTATCCGTATCCACGACCGTGAGTTGCAGTCTAAAAACTTCAAATTGCTCGGCTTTACGCCCGAACAGGCGGAGGCGCAGTTCGGCTTCCTGCTGGGCGCTTTTGAGTTCGGCGCACCGCCCCACGGCGGCATTGCGTTCGGCTTCGACCGCCTCTGCTCGGTGATGAACGGTCAAAGCTCCATCCGCGACTTCATCGCTTTCCCAAAAAACAACATGGGCCGCGATATGATGATTGACGCGCCTTCACCCGTAGAGGAAGGGCAGTTGCAGGAGCTGCATTTGCGGGTGGAACTGGATTGATGTATTGGCGAAGACACCCTGAATTCACCGAACAATCAACTTCTGTACTTCCTGATGATGCTCCGTACGCAGGCGCACCAAATACACCCCCGCTTCAAAACGGTCGGCATGGATAAAGTACTTCGACGAACCCCGCGGGATGCGACCGGCAAATACTGTTTGCACCGCCCGGCCCAGCATGTCGGTTAATTCGATCATTCCATCCACGCTCCCGGCGCTCTCCACCGGAATGCAGGTAATGGCAGCAGCCGGGTTGGGAAAAATGGCCTCCATACGCAGGGGCGCCGCAGCCGGCACATCCTGTACGCCCGAAACCGGCGTGAAAGCAGCTTCAAACTTCCAATAACCCGCCGGCGCCGGAAGCGGCCTGACGAGCGTCTTCCCGTTTTGCGCCGTAGCTTCTATGTAGTAAAAAATAGCCGCATCGCTTTGCAGGGCAGGAATCTGCCCGGTCCAGGTGTCGGTCAGCGCGTCGGTCAGCGTCATTGCCACCGGGCTATAGCCCAAGCTCGTATCGGTCGTGTACCACAACTGCGCCGCCGCCACGCCGCTGCGGTGCAGGATGCGCGCGTTGACCTCAAACGGCTCGTAGTAATCTACAACATCCCGCAGGGGTTGGTGCTGAATGAGCAAAGGATCGTTCACCCCGATCTGTTTCGTAATGCAGTGCAGCGCACCGCCGGCAGAAATCATGGAGTTGCAATTGATGCCCACCACTTTATAACCGGGCAGCGCCTCGCGCAAAACCCGCAGATTGGTGGTGTCGTACTGCTGGTAATAAGTGGGCACCAACAGGGTTTTGTTCACGAATACCATATTGGCATACGTCCGATAGGGCGCACTGGGCGGAAAACTGCCGGTAGCGCTGGGCGGCATCTGTATGCGCACCACTTTGTAAGGCGTGCCGAAAGGAGACATGTAGTTGGCCAGCACATATTGCAGGTTGGCCTCTATCTGCGGCCCGTCGGAAACACCGGCAGGGTACTCGCCCACGATGAACGTTTCTTCGTCCAGAAGCGACCAGTGCATATCGAGGTGATGAATGCCGTCATAGGGCAACACAGGCATTTTTACATACCGGTCTATTCCCATAAAATCGCTCATGATCTGATCAATCTGCGGTTCCGTTTTGGCCGACACGCCGTAAGAATTGCCCGGACGGTTCTCCTCCAATATCAACTCCGAAGCGAAGGCCGTGCCCATGCCGTCGGGCAGGAAATTCCCGCCGGTATTCACCAAGTCGCTGGGCGCTTCCGTGGTGGTATAAACCGGTACATTGAGAAAAGAGCCGATTGCATTGGGCACGAGATCGTCATTCGGGCGCGGGCGGTTGTATATCCAGTCAACGAAATACAGCGAATCCACCTCGTTGGCATACACCGGGTTGGGGCCGTAGTCGCGCATCCACACGCTGTTGTAGGGCGCATGAAGAAAAGTGACGTTGTCGAGGTTGGGCAGTGCATACTGGTTGAGCAATTCCAGCTTCACCGCGTTGGAATCCGCGCAGATCACCACGACCTCGCATTCCGCTTTGGCATGTAAAATAAGCTGGGCCATAATGGGTTTATACGAAACCCAGGTGACGGCCAGGGCTTGCAGTTCCTCCCACTCCGCCATCGTGCGCACCGGCGCCGGCGGGGGCGTAGCAATACCCGCTGTTGCGGTGGGGAAGCTGTAAAGCCCGCTCTGGAGGAGCGCACTTTCCTCCGTTGACATGCCTTTCGGCAAATCTGTTTGCGCAAGCAAAAAAAACGGGGCAACAACAAAAAGCAGTAGCGTAGCAATTTTCATCTGATAAAATTTTCGGCAAGGTAGGACGATTTTTTAAAAAAATCAATCGTCCTACCCTACCGTCTTACCGCATCAGCATCACCTCACCTTTAATCAATTCTATACGCCCGTCCACATATTCCACCTCGGCGGCAAACACATACACCCCGGCATTCATGGGGCGGCCGTTGAACTCGCCGTCCCAACCATATTGCAGGTCATTGGGCGGAAAAGGGCCGTTGAAAAACAACATGTTCCCCCAGCGGTCGAAAATGCGGAAGGATTTTACCTGCGTGATTTTATCGTCGGCAAACACCGTCAGCACATCGTTGATGCCGTCGTCATTGGGACTAAAAGCATTGGGCACGAACACATTGAGCACCCGCTGCACATACACGATGATATCGTCTTCGGCTTTGCAACCATTGATGTCGAAGGCCGTGAGGAGATAGCCGGTCGTTTCGGTGGGGCGCACAAATGTCGCCGGATTGGAGGGATCGCTCAGGAAGCGCTGCGGCGTCCACACCACGGAATCAATATCGAAATTGGCCAGTCCTTCCAACCGGATGCTGTCGCCCAATTCCACAAACAGATCGGGGCCGAGATCGAGGGTATAAGCCTGTAGCGAGTTGATGTTCACATTGCTTTGCACGATACAGCCGTTGGCATCGCGTACCAGCACGGTGTAAGCGCCGGGCGTCAATCCGGGCCGCGTCAGCGGAAATGCTCCCACTGCGGTAAAAATGCCTCCCTGTATGGAGTACTCATAAGGCGGCACACCCCCCGCGATGCTCTCAATGGTGATGAATCCGTCGTCGGTATCGAAACAATCCGGCCCCGTGCCGGATGCAGTGAAAGTGAGCGCCGCCGGATCGCTCAGCGTCACGGATGCATTGGCCGTACAGCCCGCCCCGTCTGTCACGATGACGGAGTAAGTGCCCGCCGGCAGGCCCGTCGGATTCTGAATACCGTCCAAACTGTTGTTGTTCCAATCAAATGTGAGGTTGCCGGTGCTGTTGTTCACTGCAAGGGAAATGCTGCCCGTACTGCCGCCGTTGCACAGCGGGTCAGTCCCGGAAATATTGAGGCTGAGATCGCAATTGTGATCGCCGATTACAAAACTGCAAGTCGAAGTACAGCCGTTGGCGTCGGTTACTATTATGGTGTAATTGCCGGCTATCAAACCCGTGATCGTAGCTGTGCCGGCCGCAGGTTGGTTTTGCGAACCGCTCGCCGCGCCGCTCCAGGCCACCGTATAACCCGCCGTGCCGCCGCTGATTTGCACCGTGGCGCTGCCGTCATTGCCGCCCACGGTACTTACCGGATTCTGTTGCGCGCACACGAGCACAATGGCCGCCGGAGCGCTCAACGTCACGGACGCATTGGCCGTACAGCCCGCCCCGTCGGTTACGATCACGGAATAAATCCCGGCGGTCAGTCCGGTTGGGTTTTGAATTCCATCCAAACTGTTGTCGTTCCAATCAAAGGTGGGCGTGCCGATGGCGCCGTTCACCGCGAGGTTGATACTGCCGGTATTGCCGCCGTTGCACAGCGGATCGGTGCCGGTGATGTTGAGGTTGAGATTGCAAACCGGCTCCACAATCGTGAAGGTACAGGTCGCTTCACAGCCATTGGCGTCAGTCACTACAACCGTATAATTGCCGGCTATCAAACCCGTGATCGTAGCTGTGCCGGCCGCAGGTTGGTTTTGCGAACCGCTCGCCGCGCCGCTCCAGGCCACCGTATAGCCCGCCGTGCCGCCGCTGATCTGTACGGTAGCAGAACCATCTGAGCCGCCGACGGTGCTCACCGGATTCTGCTGCGCGCACACGAGCGCAAGCGCTGCCGGATTTACCAACACCACCGCATCCGTTGCCGAACAGCCTGCGTCATCCGTCACGACAACGGAGTAAGCGCCGGCCGGCAATCCGCCGGGGTTTTGAATGCCGTTGAGCGCCGGATTGCTCCATTCAAAAGTAGCGTTTCCATTCACGCCGCTCAGGGTAAGTTCAATGCTGCCATCTAAGCTGCCGTTGCAGGTGGGGTCGGTACCGACGATTGTGAACGTGAGATTGCAACTTGGATCGGCGAAGGTCAGGGTGCAAGTTGCTTCGCAGCCGTTGGCATCCGTCACCACGATGGTGTAGTTGCCTGCCGACAAGTCGGGTATGGTAACCGTTCCTGCTGCGGTCTGATTTTGAGAACCGCTCAGCGGGCCGCTCCAGGCCACGGTGTAGGGGGCCGTACCGCCGCTGATTTGTACGCCGGCACTGCCTTCATTGCCGCCGGGCGTACTCACCGGGCTTTGTTGTGTACATACGATTTCGAGCAAAACCGGGTCGCTCAAGGTCACGGTTGCATCGGCCGTGCAGCCCGCCCCGTCGGTTACGGTCACGGAATAAGCGCCCGCCGCCAGCCCGCTCGGATTCTGAATGCCGTCCAACGCATCGTCATTCCAATCAAAAGTGAGGTTGCCCGTCGCGTTGTTCACCGTAAGGGAAATGCTGCCGTTATCGTCGCCGTTGCAAAGCGGATTCGTGCCGGCCATATTGAGGCCGATGTTGCAGTTTGGCCCCTCAACGGTAAAGGTACAGGTCGTTTCGCAGCCGTTGGCATCCGTCACGATGACGGTGTAATCGCCTGCTATCAAACCCGTTATCGTAGCCGTTCCGGCCATAGTTTCATTTTGTGAACCGCTCGCCGCTCCGCTCCAGGCCACCGTGTAGCCGGCCGTGCCGCCGCTGATTTGTACCGTCGCCGTACCGTCATTGCCGCCCACGGTACTCACCGGATTCTGCTGCGCACAGACGAGTGCAATGGCCGCCGGAGCGTTCAGCGTCACGGAAGTATTAACAGAGCAACCGCCGTCATCCGTCACGGTGACGGAGTAGGTTCCTGCTGTCAGCCCGCTCGGGTTTTGAATGCCGTCCAACGCATCCACGTTCCAATCGAAAGTGAGATTGCCCGTCGCATTATTCACTGTAAGGGAGATGCTGCCGTTATCGTCGCCGTCGCACAGCGGGTTGGTACCGGCGATGTTGAGCGCGAGACTGCAACTTGGATCGCCGATGGTGAAAGAACAGGTTTCCACACAACCGTTGCTGTCGGTCACTTCTATGTTGTAGGTGCCGGGCAAGAGGTTGTCGAGGATGGTCGTGCCTTCCGCGTCCGCCGTTTCGTCGCCGCTCAGCGGGCCGGTGTAGTTGACGTTGTAAACCGCCACGCCGCCGGTGATGGTCACCGCACCGCTGCCGTCATTGCCGCCGATGGTGCTTGCCGGGTTTTGCTGCGCGCAAGCCAGCGTAAGTACTGGCGGATCAACTAAAGTGATGGAAGTAGTCGCTACACAACCGATACCGTCTGTAACGGTGACGGCGTAATCGCCTGCCGACAAACCGGAGGGATCCTGAATGCCATCCAACGCATCCACGTTCCAATCAAAAGAAAAGCCGGGCGTGCCGCCGTTGAGGATGACAAAAATGATCCCGTTGTCCTCGCCGTTGCAGGCCGGGTTCAGGGCGGTAATGTCGAGTGTAAAATTGCAGCCGACCGTGCCGATCGTAAAAGTACAGATCGCTTCGCAGCCGTTCGCATCGGTGACGGTGACGGTGTAATTGCCTGCTAACAAATCCGTTATGGTGGCCGTACCCGCTGCGACCTGACTTTGCGAGCCGCTCGCCGCGCCGCTCCAGGCCACCGTGTAACCGGCCGTACCGCCGCTGATTTGCACCGTGGCGCTGCCGTCGTTTCCGCCGATCGTGCTCACCTGATTTTGTTCAGCACATACCAATACGATCGCGCCGGGATCCGTCAGCGTGACGGTAGCCGTTGCCGTGCAACCGGTTGAGTCGGTTACAACAACATCGTAGGTTCCTGCCGGCAATCCGGTCGGACTTTGAATACCGTCCAATGTATTGTCATTCCAATCAAAAGTGAGATTGCCCAGGCCATTGTTTACCGTAAGGTTAATGGCGCCGTCGCTGCTGCCGTTACAGACGGGGTCTGTACCGCTTATATCCGCCGTTATGGCGCAGGGCGGCGTGATGATGAAAGAGCAGGTTTGTTCACAACCGTTGGCATCGGTGACGATGACGGTGTAAGTTCCTTCAGGAAGGTTGGAAATATTCAATGTTCCGGTGTCGGCCAACATTTGAGCGCCGTTTGCGGGGCCGCTCCAACTGACCGTATAGCCGGGCGTGCCGCCGCTGACCTGCACGGTGGCCGAACCGTCATCGGCGCCCACAGCGCTCACGGGGTTCTGCTGCGCACAGACCAACGCAATCGCGGTCGGCTCCGTGAGTATAATCGTGGCCGGAAGCGCGCAACCGAGTGAATCGGTTACCACCACCACATAAGTTCCCGCGCCAAGCCCCGACGGGTTTTGTTGGCCGTCTAAGGTGTTATCGTTCCAGTCGAAGCTGACGCTGCCGTAGGCATTGTCAATGCTCAGCAGGATGCTGCCGGTGTTGCT
The DNA here is from genome assembly GCA_019638385.1 of Saprospiraceae bacterium. GTDB lineage: Bacteria > Bacteroidota > Bacteroidia > Chitinophagales > Saprospiraceae > UBA2329. The sequence continues at coordinate 265,799 of JAHBTW010000007.1, forward strand.
GCCCAAACAGGCGGGGTTCGTTGCATCAACGGAGACGTTTAATCCACAAAATATATCCTCAATAACGAACGTGCAGTTCACTTCACAGCCGTTTGCATCGGTCGCCGTTACGGCGTAGGTACCCGGCGGCAAGGCCGGAATGCGCAAGGTGTCTGCATCGGGCAGCACGGTGGAGCCACTTATCGGGCCGCTCCAATTGACGGCGTAGCCGGGCGTGCCGCCGCTTATTATCACGATGCCTCTGCCGTCGTTAGCGCCGACCATGCTCAGCGGAACTTCCTGAGCGCACACCAACACCACAGCACCTGGCTCAATGAGGACGATGCTGTTGGTAGATTCGCAGCCTTCCTGATCGGTGATGGTTACGGAATAAATACCGGCCGTCAAGCCGGTCGGGTTTTCAATGCCGTCTAAGTTGTCATCGCTCCAGTCCGGGAAAAACCCGCCGGTAGTACCGGTTACGTTGAGCGTGATGCTGCCGTCGGCGCTTCCGTTGCAGAGCGGATTGACGCCGCTTATGAGCAGGGCAATGTCGCACGAGGGCTTTTCAATGGTAAACTGGCAAGTGACCACGCACTCGCCGGCATCTCTCAGGGTAAGGGTATAATCGCCTGCGGGCAGGTTGTTGATGGTGTAATCCCCGGGTTGGCCCGCCATAAGACTACCGCTTGCCAGGCCGTCCCAAATCAGGATATAACCGGGAACCCCGCCGCTGATCGTTATGGTGGCGGCGCCGTCGGCGCTGCTATCGCTACTTGCAGGGTTCAACTGCGAGCAGATCAACAGGATCGGATCCGGTTCATTTACAATAATTGTTGTCGAGGCCGAGCAGTTGTTCTCGTCGGTAACGGTGACCGAGTAGGTCCCTCCTGAAAGCCCATCGGGTTTCAAATCCCCGTCTAAAGCGCTAATATTCCACACCACCGTAAGATTTCCGGTAGCGCCGGCCACATCAGCGATGATGGCGCCGTCGGCACTGCCGTTGCAGGTAGGATTCGTAACGGTTACGTTGAACGTGATGTCGCAGATGATCGGTTCATCAATGGTAAACTGGCAAAATGCCTGACAGCCGTTGGCATCCGTGATCAATACGAAGTAATCGCCGCCGGCCAAACCGGTTAAACTCACGGTTCCGGGAGCGGCCACGTTAAACATGGCTGTATTGAGGCCGTCGCTCCATTCTACCAAATATCCCGGCACACCCCCGCTGATGGTAATGGAGGCCGAGCCGTCATTGGCGCCGGGCGCGCTCACCGGGTTTTCCTGGGCGCACATCAACGAAAGCGGCGCCGGGTCGGCGAGTGTAATGGAAATCGCATCCGCACATCCTACCGAATCGGTAACGACGACGGAGTAAAATCCGGGCGCAAGCCCGGCAGGGTTCTGCTGCCCGTCTAAGCTGTCGTCGTTCCAGTCAAAATTGAGCGGCCCCGTTGCGCCGGTCACCGTCAGGGTTATGGCGCCGTCTGTATCGCCGCTGCATATCGGGCCGGTTGCGGCAATGGTCAGTTGGAGGTTGCAAGTGGAACTATCCTGAATCGTGAAGGTGCAAATGGATTCGCAGCCGTTGGCATCCGTAATCATTATGGTATAAACGCCTACCGTTAAGTTGGCTATCGTCAGGGTATCTGCTGCCGGCACTACAATGGTGTCACTCAGCGGGCCGCTCCAAATAACGGTGTAGCCGGGCGTGCCGCCACCCACGATGACCGTGGCCGAGCCGTCGGCAGCGCCCGCTGAACTCGCCGGGTTTTGCTCATTGCAAACCACTACAATCGGACTCGGTTGGGTAAGGGTGTCGGCGGCCGTTGCCGTGCAACCGAGCGCATCGGTGACGATGACACTGTAAACGCCGGCCGGCAAGCCGGTCGGGTTTTGGATGCCGTCCAACGAATCTATATTCCAATTAAAGTTGAGGCTGCCGGTGGCATTATTCACCGTAAGGGAAATGGCGCCGGTGCTGTCGTTGTTGCAAACGAGGTTGGTGCCGACGATGTCCAGGATGATGCCGCAGCCGGGCAAACCGATGACAAAAGTGCAGGTTTGTACACAGTTGTTGGCATCGGTCACGGTAACGGAGTAGGTACCTGTCTGGAGGTTGGCGATGCTGGAAACACCCGGTGCCGCCAATATTTGAGAGCCGCTTTGCGGGCCGCTCCAGGCAACCGCATAGCCGGGCGTGCCGCCGCTGACGGTCACGCTGCCTACGCCGTCATTGCCGCCGGGCGCGCTCACGGGGCTGCCCTGCGTACACACCGACACAAGAGGAGAAGGCTGCGTCAGCGTAATATTGGCCGTTCCGGCGCAACCGGTCGTCGTGGCCGTTACCACTACGGAATAATTGCCCGCGGCCAGTCCGTCGGGGTTTTGAATGCCGTCAATGGGGTTGAAACTCCAATCAAACGTATAAGGCCCCGGCACGCCGCTGACGGCAGTGTTGATGGCGCCGTCGGGAGCGGAAGCGCAGGAAATGGATTGCGCCACCGTGAGGGTCACTACCGGCAGCGGATTGGCTTGCAACACCACCGGTACCGGCTGAGAGTTGCAGACGCCGTTGCTCACCACCGCATATACCGTACCCGTAGAGGAGGCATAACTCCCCGGATTGTTGATGGGGATGCTGCCGCCTGCATTGGAAAACCAGTTGACCGTGCCCGTTCCGCCGCTGATGATGAGATCAAAGTCGTTCAAATTAAATATCGCATTGGGCGGTACGCTCACGCATGCCTGAAGCGGCACAACGGGGGTATTGGCAATCGGTACGGGCAGCAATTCCAACACTATCGGCGTCGGCTGAGAAACACAGCCGCCGTTGCTCACCACCGCATATACCGTAGCGTTGCCCGATATATGGCCGTCCGGATTGGGCACCGGAATCGTGGCAGCCGGATTGGTAAACCAACTAACGATGCCGAACCCGCCGCTGATGACGCCGTTGAGCATAGTCAACTGGAAAACGCCGATGCCCGCGCCGTTGTCGCACAGTTGAAGCGGCCCTGCCGGATTCGCTACCGGTGCGGGAATCAATTGCAACATGACCGGCAGCGGCGCCGAAGTGCAGCCGCCGGCAGTCACCGTGGCATACACCGTCGTGGAGCCGGATACAAAGGCTGCCGGGTTGGCGATCGGATTGGTAGCGCCGGCATTGGTAAACCAACTGACCGTGCCCGCTCCGCCGCTAATGGTGGCATTTACACTCGATAAATTGAATTGCCCAAGCCCGGCGCCGTTGTCGCAAACCTGCAACGGACCGGCGGGATTGGCCGTCGGCGGCGGGGTGATGGTGATGGTGAATTGTTCCTGATCGAAACAGTTGCCGCTGCCGGCGTATATGAAGAGCGTAGTCGTGGCCGTGATGGTTTGCCCCGGCTGCAATGGCGTACCCGTGCCGTTCGGGCCGGTGTAATATGCCTGATTGCCGGGCAGGTTCAAGCCGGTGATGGGCGGAAGGGTGTAGCTCTGGCAGGCGCTCTGCGGACCGGGATTGTTGAGCACAGGCGGCAGTGTGATGACGACGTTTACCGGCACGGTGGCCGAACTGCACAATCCGTCGAATACATTGGCATACACCGTAGTGGGCGGCGGGATGATGGAAAAAATGCTGTTGATGTTGAGAATGGGCATCGTGGCCGCCGCATCGAAAAACCAATTAACGGTAAGGCCCGGATTGCCGCCGGTGATCTGGTTGAGCACTGTGGCGCTGTTTTCACTCAACAAGGTAGGCGGAATGAACAATACGCAGAATTGCAGCGGCCCCGGCGTATTGGCCACAGGCGGAGCATTCACCGTCACCAGCATGGTTTGTGTGCCGGCGCATTGGCCGGTGGGCGTGAAGGTGTAAGTAAGCACGCCCGGCGACACGGTATTGATGACCGCCGGATTCCATGTTCCGTTCACACCGTTGAGGGAGGTCGTGGGCAGCGGGTCGGGCGTTTGGCCGATACAGTAAGGGCCGAGTTGGGTGAACGCAGGCGTGGCGCTTGGGTCCACCGTCACGGTCATGGTTTGGCTGACAGCGCACTGCCCGGCATTGGGCATGAAGGTGTAAACCACCACGCCGGGCATTGCGGTATTGATGGCCGCCGGGTTCCAGGTTCCGCTGATGCCGTTGTTGGACGTCGTGGGCAGGGCCGCCGGCGTATCGCCTTGACAATAAGGGCCGAGTTGGGTGAAGATGGGCGGGGCGCCGGGATTCACCGTCACCGTCATGGTTTGGCCGGTAGCGCATTGGCCGGCACTGGGCGTAAAGGTGTAAACCACTATGCCGAACATCGCCGTACTGATGGCAGCCGGGTTCCAGGTTCCGCTGATGCCGTTGTTGGAAGTCGTGGGCAGGGCTGCCGGCGTATCGCCCTGGCAATAAGGACCGAGTTGGGTGAAGGTGGGCGTAGTGTTGGAATTGACCGTCACCGTCATGGTTTGCGCGGAAGCGCACTGCCCGGCATTGGGCGTGAAGGTATAAACCGTATTGCCGGTTGCAGCGGTGCTGATCGTGGCCGGGTTCCAAGTTCCGCTAATGCCGTTGTTGGATGTCGTAGGAAGGGCCGCCGGCATATCGCCCTGGCAGTAAGGGCCGAGTTGGGTGAAGGTGGGCGTGGCGCCGGAATTGACCGTCACATCCAATGTGGTACCCGTGCCGCAGCCTCCCGCATCGGGCGTAAAGGTATAAGTAACGGTGCCCGGCGCGGCCGTGCTGATCGTGGCAGGGTTCCAGGTTCCGGTGATGTTATTGGTAGAGGTCGCGGGCAGGGCCGGCGGCGTGTCTCCCACACACAGCGGGCCGATGGGGTCGAAAGTAGCGGTCGCCGAAGCCTGCACCGCAATGATCATAGAGAAGGGAGTGGCGCATTGCCCGACGTTGGGCGTAAAGGTGTAAGTAGCCGTTCCCGACGAAGCCGTGCTGATGGCAGCCGGGTTCCAGGTTCCGGCAATGCCGTTGATGGAGGTCGTGGGCAGGGCGGCCGGCGTGGCGCCCTGGCAGTAGGGGCCGAGTGGGGTGAAGGTGGGGGTGATGGGCTGCTGAATGATAAGTTGCACCGGCTCGGGCACAGAAGGGCAGGCTGTGCCGTGGTTGATCACCGCATACACCGTGGTGGAACCTCCTGTGATGAGTTGCGCAGCCGGTGTGACAGACTGTATTGTAAGCCCCGCATTGAGGAACCAGGTAACCGTGCCGCCCAAGCCGCCGGTGATGGTGTTATTGAGCGCGCTAAGGTTGAATGTAGCTTGCCCTGGCGAGGTTTCGCACTGAGTGAGCGGGCCAGCGGAGAAGATTGTTGGGGCTGCACCAACAGTAATATTTGCAACACCTACAAAGTTGGAATAAACAGGACATCCCGAATTCCCCGTCACGGATATAACAGAAATGGTAGTTGAACTTGTTATTGTTCCAGGGAACACGACTGTCCCGCCATTTGATAAATTTGAAGCTGTATAAGTATTGGTGCCATCCGTATAGTTTACATTAAATGGTCCGCCAAAAGCAGGTAATGAGAAAGACAATGTAGGAGTCACTCCGCCGCAACCGCTACAATTATTCGTGCAGGAAACTGAAATCGTACTTGGCGTGATTGGAAAGATAGGGGGAGGGTCTAAATAACCCGCACAATTTCCATGAGACACCCAATTATTTGTATTAGCGATCCTGCTGATCCACTCCAATTGTGTTGTAGCTGTTATCGGCGTTTGATAACTTATAAAATCGGTAATCCCACTGGTAGGGTTCATGAAAAAGCAAGGTTGTACACTGGGGTGTAAACCAGAATTTTGTGAAGAATTGGCAAATCCATCCCAGCTAGAGGTGGAGTTAAATCCGAATAGAATAGTTCCACCTGTATAAGTGGCATTATGCGACATGAAAACACCATTATTCCATACCCCCCCCTGCATGAAATAGATTTGATCGCCGCCAGTGTTGAAATTTAAATTACTAACACTTAATTGATTGAATGACCAACCGGCATCCGGCAATACAGAAATATAGCCAGTGCCAGAAGGAGGAAATTCAAACGTAATAGTAGTACCAGCTGGAATAGTTCCTCCTGTTCTTGTAGCCGTAACAAATCCTTCTGTATTACCCCATTGCCCTGCATTTAACCTTTCCCAGCCATTGTCGGTCATATCAATCGATGTACCGGCCTGAATATCCTTGAAACACACAAAACTCACACGATCTCGGCCAGACCCTAATCCCGTAGCACAGTTGTACGAATCAGACCCAATATTAGCCGCCAAGCCCACTATTGCAATATCACCTTGTTGTAAAGTGGTTTGTGTAAACCCTGTACCGGAAATAAACATCAGAATTCCGAAAAAAAGGATCCGAATGTAATGGGCATCAATTTTGATAATATCCCTTAATGAAGAAGTAAATAACCTCATAGCCTGTTTTTGGATGCGAAACCGCGTGAACGATTGATATGTCTGAAGAGCTTGTTTGCGGTTTCGTCAATCGGCTGCGAGCGGCAAATTTCGTTCTACTCTTCGTTAAATTTTTCGTCGGATTGCCCGCATCCGACTGCAAAATTTGCCTCGATTAGAACAAAATTTGCTCGCCCTCGCTCAATCACGAAAACGCAAACAAGCTCTTAAGCACAAAGCTACCACAAAACCCTAATTGGGAGTTGCGGTAGCTCTGTTAAGTACCGATGAATTATTCCTTCGTCAGTTTTCCGACACGCCGCGCTTCAGCTCGTAATACGGGGCCAAAGGGTTTTCCATATCCGACACCCAGGTGCGTTTGTCCACATCGAAGCGGGTGTGCTCGTCCGGAAACTCGATGTATTCCTCTTTGCCGGAGTGCTGAGGATAGTAAGGGCTTAGGTCTTTGCCTTTGACCATGAGGTTGTACAACAGGCCGCCCTTCTCCTCCAACACGGCTTCTTCCATTTTCCAGGTGCGGAACACCTCGTTGTAATGGGTAATGGAATCGCCCTCCATGCGCAAGTGTATGCCGATGGCTACGCGTTTGATTTTCAGGCTCGGCGCTATGCGGCTCACCAAGAGATACACATCGCCGGTGTTGTTATCCTTATGATACAAGTCAATGCGATGCAGGGCGGCCTGTTCGGCATACGACCGATCATAGATCGTATCGAATTTGGTGAGGTCGTCGGCTTTTTTAGGCAAATAACCGGCGTACCGGATGATCCTGGAGAGGAGCATTTTCTCGATTTCCTCGCTTGGCTTTTCGCCGACAGGCAATGTCTCAGAACAAGAAAAAAGCAGGGTGGAAAGGAACAAAAGGGACAAAAAATATTTCATCATGGTTTGTGTCGCTTTGGATGGTACAAAAATAAAAAAGACTTGCTGCCGGATGAATAGGCAGCAAGTCTTTCAACGAATTAGTATAAAAAATTAATAAGCTTTGTTCACCGGGTTGAATTCTGCCCAACCGTCGGTCCAGTCGGTAGCGCCGAAAGCGCCGCGATGGGTAACCATTTTGTTGAAGAAATCGGTGCGGGTGGTTTCGCCAAACTTGGGGTGCGCAAAAGAAGCGCCCGTAGCGGCTGTACCGGAAGTCACCGTGAAATTAGGCGTGGCGGGATACTGGTCGGCCAGGCGGCTGCCATAGAACCAATCAACGTTCAAGCCGGCAGTAGAGTAAACTGCTGCATCCACAGCGCCTGTGACGGTGGTATTGCTGCGCGAAGCATCGGTCCAGTATGCTTCTACATCGGCCACCTGTACGCCCGAACCGGCACTGAAAGGAGTGGCAGGGGCAATCATAATGTTGTTGGCCAATACGCCGACGCCATTTTGATACTGAGCCAAAACAGAAGCCTGATTGAAACGAATACCGAAGCGGAATCCGGCAAAAACAGAGTTGAAAACAGACAAGCCGGTGCGGCGACGGAAGTCAGCCGCATAAGCGTTGTTTGCTACTGAATTGCTAGTACCGGAAGCGATGGGGCCGATCAGGGTCATATTGGAGAATACGCCATCCGTGTAAGGCTGCACGTCGTTGTCGTTCGGGCCGTTGTCGGTTTCGATACCGTTAGACTGAGATTGGTCGGCGAAGCTCGGATAGCGAATTCCTAAGCCATACTGTAGGTTGCCGCTCCAGCCGTAGTCCACGTCAAAGTCATCGTCCCAGGAAGCTAAGGAGATGAAATATTTTCCGTTGACCGTTCCGCCAAACCACTCAAAGCCGTCGTCGCCACCGTAAGAAACCTGGCAGTATTCCATCACTGTGCCACGGCCTACGCCGCCCATAGTGATGGAGTTGGTTTCGTTGTTGGGCGTCAGTTCGATACCGGCAAACTCCACGCGCACATAACGCAGGGTGCCGGAACTTTCGTTGTCGTTGGCAGTACTGTTCTGAGTGCCGTAGATCACAGCAGGCGTAATACCTTCGATAGCCGGTGAAGGTTGGTTTACATTGGCGTTGCCGAGTATTACTAAGCCGCCCCAATCGCCGCGGTCGCGCAGCCCTTCTTCCAGCGAGGAGGTAAAGACGATAGGCTCAGCAAGCGTGCCGTTGGCTTCGATTTTGCCGCCCTTGTCAATGATGAGCGTAGCGCGGGTGCGCTTATCGCCGAGGATCACAGTGCCGGGTTCGATGGTCAATACCTGGCCGGAGCGAACAAATACTTGCCCTTTGAGCAGCCACTTCTTGTCTTTTGTGAGGGTGCGGGTGCTCAAGTCACCGGTAAGCTCGTTGAGGTTGTCCGTCGGATCAACGGGAGTTTCCTTCTCACAGGAAAAGAATGCCAGAACGGCTGCGAAAGCCATTAAACTGAGTAACTTCTTCATAAAATTCGAGTTAATTGATTTAAAATTGAGTGTAAGGAATTCGATTATTTGTTGAGATCAAAAGAGAGCGACAAGCTCGCCAATTGACCGCGCCGGAAGGTGAAGATCGGGTTGTCGCGGCCATCGCGGGTGATGGACTCTGTGCGGTCGGAATCTTCAAAAAAGCGGTACGGCGCGTCGAGTATGTTCTGAATACCGAGTTTGTAGCTCACCCGGTTGAAGCGTTTGGTGATGGTGAAATCCAAGCTATTGCGCGATAGCTCATAGATGGTGGGAAACAGCACGTCGCCAACGGAGTAGATGCGGTCGCCGAAGATGTTGTAAATCACCGCCGCAGTGAGGTTGGATACCGGCGCCTCGTAATACAGCGCCATGTTAATGATGTATGGCGACTGCCCCTGAAGCGGCCGCAATCTGTCTTGCGCTACGGCGGTAGAGCCTAAATCCACCTGGGAGCGAATGAGCGATGCATTGGCATTGATGGAAAAACGGTCTAAGAAAGCACTGCCGGTAACGCCGCGCAGCGACTTGCGCAACTCTATCTCCACGCCGTAGTTTTGAGCAAAATCGGCATTGATGTAGGTAAACTGCGGCTGCTCGGTAGTAATCACGGTTTTGTTTTCAATGGGGTCATTGAAGTATTTGTAAAATGCGCCGATGCTGAACGTCTCGCCGATGCGGGGGTAAATTTCAAACCTCAAATCGAGATTGTGCATCCGGGCCGGCATCAGGTCGGGATTTCCAAAACGACCGGCTTCGAGTTTGTAATCGTAAAACAGAAAGGGCGCCAACTCGCGAAATTCCGGGCGATTGATGGTGCGGCTGTAGGCTAAGCGCAGCAAGGTATTATCGCTGAGATTGTAGCCGGCATTAACAGAAGGCAGGAAAGACAACACGGGATTGCTCACGGTGAGTTGGCCCACCACGTCGTCCTCGGATTTAATCGTTTGTACATTGTACTCGCCGCGTACGCCGCCGGTGAGATCCAATTTGCCGAAAGAAAATTCACCGCTTACATAGCCTGCGCCGGTGAGGCTGTTGGCCCGGTAGGAGTCAATGCCGCGCGTGCCTTCCTCTATTGCAAAGCCGTTGAGGGTGCGAATATTTTCATTGCTGAAAATTACATCCAACGGCTCGCGCCTGAGTTCTTCCCCGATCACCGGATCGAAAAAGCCCGGATAGAGGTAGGATACATAACGAGAGTCGAAATTGCGGTTGCGGAAATCGGCGTAATAGCCGGCTTTGAGCACGGTATTTTTGCTGCCGAAGCCGGGCAGGGTGCGCGTGTAGTCCATGCCCTGATTGGCCGAGTATTCACTTAAAGTACCATAATAGCGGCCGGTTTCAAAAAGGTTGGACGAGGGCGGCAATTGCATAATGAAACCTGACTCGGTTTGGTTGGGCGGAAGAAAGGTACGAAAGCGGCGCAGGTCGGGTTCCAGTTCGCGGAGGTAGCTGCCGCCGGCCACCCAACGCAGGGTAGAGGTGGGCGTGAGGTCGTGTACGCCTTCCAACTGCCCGCTGTAAATGGTGCGGCTGCGATAGCCGAACAGATAGTTTTGAAGCACGTCGCCGGGCCGTTGTATAAAGTCGGCGCCGCGGCGCAAGATGGTTTCGTTTTCGCCGATCTGGTTGAAGAGGTTTTTGAACGTGATGCGGCTGCGGTCGCTGATGCGCATTTTCCAGTTGGACATCACGCTGATGCGGTTCTGCTTTTCGTATGTGGCGTCGTCAAATTGGAAGCGAATATCAATGGGGCGGGTTTGATCTTCCCAGGAAAAGTAGCGGTAAAAATCGCGTACAAAATGCTGATAGCTGGTGGAGTACGAAACGGTATTGATGGTGCTCACCTTCTTATCGCCGAGGTTGAAATTGCGCCCGAAGCTCAGGCCCACGGAGTAGTCCGGGGTGGCCGTGCCTTCTTTTGCCACCCAGTTGTTGGGCAGGGTGTGGGCGGCGTCCTGGCGCAATTGGGCGTTGCGGGGCGAGTCTTTCAGATCATTGGTTTCAGGGAAGCTGGAAGGCAATTGGCGAAAGCCGGAGTCGAAGCCGAGGAAGTCGGTGGGCGAGCCTTCGCTTTGAAAGTAGGGCATCAGAGTAGTGTTGGCGCGATAGCCCACGCCGAGGTTGAGGCGGGTAAAATTGCTCTCCACGTCTTCGAGGGTGAAGAGTTTGATGACGCCGCCGGCGAAGTCGCCGGGAAAATCGGCAGCGCCGGATTTGTAGATCAACATGCGATCTAAGGCACTGGTGGGAATTAGGTCGAAAGAGAAAGTACGTTTGTCCACTTCGGTGCTGGGCGCTACCACGTTGTTGATCATCACGTTGTTGTAGCGCTCGCTCAGCCCGCGAATCATCACGAAGCGGCCGTCCACGATGGTGACGCCGGGAATGCGCTGCATCACCTGCGCGGCGTTGTTGTCTTGCGAGCGGGCGATCTGTTGGCTCGATACGCCGCTCACCACCTGCTTGGCTTGTTTCACTTCCAATAATACCGCCGATACCGTGTTGGTTTTGCGGTATTCCGTTACCGTTACTTCCGACAGCACCAACGAATTGGTGGACATCACCACGTCCAATTTGGCTTTTTCGCCGGCGCCGATCGCCACCTCGTTGATGGTCATGTTTTCATAGCCGATGTAAGAAATACGCACCGTGTATTTGCCGGGAGGAACATTATTAATGGCATAAAACCCGTCGAAATCGGTGGAGGTGCCGAAGTCAGTACCCACGAGCAGCACATTAGCCCCGATGATGGTTTCTTTGCTGTTTTCGTCAATGATGACGCCGACGAGGGATCCGTTTTGGGCGGCAATGGAAAAAGCTGCACCCAGAAATCCCAACATAACTGCGATCGTACGAAATAATCTCATAGAATTGTTTTTCTAATTCGGCGGCAAAGGAACGGCAGCAGTTTAAACTGGGCATTAATGTTGCGTTAAGTGTTTGTAAAGTCGGTTGGGGGTTGTGGGTTGTCAGTTGGGGCGCTTCGCAACTCACAACCCACAACTCCCAACTCAAAGCGCGCTCATCACAACAAAAAAACTGCGTTCTGAAAAATTGCGCTACCTTTATGGCCCGTAACGACTTTACCGCATTACTATGACCAAATACATCTTCGTTACGGGAGGCGTCACTTCTTCTCTCGGCAAAGGAATCATTTCTGCATCTTTAGCTAAGCTATTGCAAGCCAGAGGCTTATCCGTAACCATTCAAAAGCTGGACCCTTACATCAACGTGGACCCCGGCACCCTCAATCCCTACGAGCACGGCGAGTGTTACGTCACCGACGACGGCGCCGAAACCGACCTCGACCTCGGCCACTACGAGCGTTTTCTCAACACGCCCACCTCGCAGGCCAACAACGTCACTACCGGACGCATTTACCAAACCGTCATCGAAAAAGAGCGGCGCGGCGATTACCTCGGCAAAACCGTGCAGGTCATCCCGCACATCACCGATGAAATCAAACGGCGCGTACAACTCCTCGGCGCTCAGTTTAAATACGATATCGTCATCACCGAAATCGGCGGCACGGTGGGCGACATCGAGTCCCTACCCTACCTCGAAGCCTTGCGGCAATTGCGCTGGGAACTCGGCAGCGACAACTGCTTAGTCATTCATCTCACCTTGGTGCCCTACCTCAGCGCAGCCAAAGAGTTGAAAACCAAACCCACTCAGCATTCCGTCAAGGAACTGCTCTCCGCCGGCATCCAACCCGATATTTTGGTGTGCCGCACCGAATACCCGCTCAACATGGACCTCCGGCGAAAGCTGGCCCTGTTTTGCAACGTGGACGTCGGCTCCGTGATCGAATCCATTGATGCCGACAGCATCTACGACGTGCCCATGCTCATGCTCAAGGAGCGCTTGGATACCGTGGTGCTCACCAAGCTCCGCCTGCCCGACCGCAAAGAACCCGATATGCGCGGATGGAAGCGTTTTTTGGAAAAACTAAAATCGCCCAAACACAAAGTGCGCATCGGCCTGGTGGGCAAATACAACGAACTGCCCGACGCCTACAAGTCTATCCACGAAGCCTTTGTACACGCCGGCGCCGTGAATGAGTGTCGCGTAAAAGTAGTGCCCATCCATTCGGAACAGTTGGAAGCCGATTACGAATCGGTGGTGGAAAAACTTCAAAACTTGGACGGCATATTGGTAGCGCCCGGTTTCGGCGAGCGCGGCATCGAAGGCAAAATAATGGCCATACAGTATGTGCGGGAGCAAAACATTCCGTTTTTCGGTATCTGCCTCGGCATGCAATGCGCCGTGGTGGAGTATGCCCGCAATGTGCTGGGTTTGCAGGGCGCCGCTTCTACCGAAATGGACCCCAAAACGCCGCATCCGGTCATTGACCTGATGCCCGACCAAAAAGACATCACCGCCAAAGGCGGCACCATGCGCCTCGGCGCGTATGCCTGCCACTTAGTGAAAAAAAGCAAAGCCGCCGAAGCCTACGGCAAAACAGACATCAGCGAACGACACCGGCACCGCTTTGAGTTCAACAATGCGTACAAAGAACAATTGGAAGCCGCCGGCCTGCACGCTACGGGCGTCAATCCCGATTCCGGTTTGGTGGAAATTGTGGAATTGCGCGAGCACCGCTGGTTTGTGGGCGTGCAGTTTCACCCCGAACTCAAAAGCCGCGTGGAAGCACCGCACCCGCTGTTCAAAGCCTTTGTACACGCAGCCCTGGCGTACCGGAAAAGCAAACCGGTCGGATAACCGTGCGCTTACGCGAACAATGGCCGGCGCTTTTATTCCTGCTGCTCGCCGCCGGAGCAGTGTATCTGGCGCGCAACAACCCGTTTTTCTGGGATACGGTGCAATTGGCGGGCAAACACGGTCTGCATTATTACGACACCCATTTTACGCAACTCCTGCTGCCGCAGGAAATTGACAGCGGGCACCCGCCGCTGTTCGGCCTGTACATAGCCGCCTGCTGGAAACTGTTCGGCCCAACGCTGCCGGTGAGTCATTTTGCCATGCTCCCTTTTTTGTGGGGCATTGTGCTGTTGCTCTTCGGTATAGGCCGGTATTTCGGAGCGCCCCGCTCGGCCTGGGTGTTGGCGCTGCTCGTTTTGGCCGATCCGGTATTGGCCGCGCAGGCGGTATTGGTCAGCCCCGATGTGCCGTTGGTCTTTTTCTTTCTGTTGGCTTTGTGGAGCATCCTGCACAAAAAGCCGCTGTGGCAGGTCGTGGCCGTGGTCGGCCTGGGCCTCATCAGTATGCGGGGCATGATGGTGGGCGTCCTGCTGTACGCCTGGGAAATCATCGCGTTGCGCAGCGATTTCAAATCCCGGATGCAAGCACTCTTGCCCTATCTGCCCGGCGGTTTGCTCGCTGCGGCATTTCTGCTCTGGCACCACATCGCGGCCGGCTGGACGGGCTATCACGCCGATTCGCCCTGGGCGCCGAGTTTTGCCCGCGTGGATGCCGCCGGATTTGTAAAAAATGTGGCCGTGCTCGTCTGGCGGATGCTCGATTTCGGGCGGGTGTTTGTTTGGATTGCCCTGCTCTTGCCGCTATGGGCCTTGCTGCGCCGGCGCGCGCGCCTTTCGTCTGAGGGTCGGCAAAAGCTGCGGCAGGCGCTGTGGTTGTTCGGTCTTACGCTGCCCTTCCTGTGTACCTCGTTGCTGCTGTACAAAGGACTGAGTGCGCATCGCTACCTGCTGCCGGTATTCATAGCCCTGTCATTGGTGTTTTTTGTTTTAATAACCCACTCGCAACGCGAAACTCGAAACTCGAAACTCATACCACGCCTTGCGTGGTCGAAGCTCGTAGCTCTCCTTGGCCTCCTCTGCGGCAACCTCTGGATCTACCCGCCCCACATATCGCAGGGTTGGGACGCTACGCTCGCGCACTGGCCGTACTATCGCCTCCGGCAGGAAGCCATTGACTATTTGGACCGGGAAGGCATTCCATTGGAACAAGTGGGTACGGTATTTCCCGAAATCGGCCCGCTTCGCCTGCGCGACCTCTCCCATCGCCAAGACGGCCTGAAAAGCAAAGACTTTGCGCAAGACCGGTTCATCCTGTGGTCCAATGTCATGAACGACTTCAGCGATGCAGAAATAACGGCGCTCACCCGGCAATGGACACCGCGCCGGCAATGGAAAAGCGGCGGCGTGCGGGTGGTGTTGTATGAAAATTTCCGGTAGAGGTAGGCGAAGGGAATCCGCTACAAAATTCTCACAAAGTCCGTTTCGTCTAAGCATTCCAGCCCAAAAGCAGGGTAGGCTTCAACGAACTTTTTCAACTTTTCCGGTGCGAAGTTCTTTTTGTTCCATTTTACTTCATAAGCTATGCCTTGTCCGAAGCTCGATTCCACCAAAAAGTCTAATTCGTGTTGATCGGCGGTGCGCCAAAATTTCAGTTGATCAGAATCATATCGCTGTCGCAGCCGGTAGTAGAAATAGTTTTCGAGCAGTGCGCCTTTGTCGGCCCGGTTTTCTATGGGTTCAAACCTGTTGAGCAAGGCATTCCGAAGGCCGAGGTCGTTGAAATAGACCTTGGGCATCTTAGTCAGCTCTTTTTGGATGTTTCTGAAAAACGGCTTTATCAAGTGAATGTGATAGCATTTTTCCAATACATAAAGGTAATTGTCTATGGTCTTGAAGTCCACTTGCACCATCCTGGAAAGCTCGTGGCGATTGACGAGGTTGCCTGTTTGGTCGGCGAGCATTTGAAACAGCAAGAAAAATTTGGCCTCCATACTCACCCCCGATTCGGAGATATCCCTTTTTACATAAGCGGTTTTGAGTTCGTCGAGTAAGAGCTTTTTCTCCCGCAAATCGGGTTCGAGCGCCACTGCCGGATAACCGCCGTAAATGAGGTACTGATAAAAAATGGCTTTCAAGCCCGCGCTGTGCGGCGAAATATATTCGGGGCGCTCCTGCATCACCGTCACTTCGGCTGCGAGGTCTTCCCGGCCTGTAAAAACAAGGCACTCCTCATAAGATAAGCTATAAAGTTGGAACACCCGTTTGCGGCCGGCTAAAGAGTCGGTGAACTTACGGTCTATATAAAATGCGCTACTCCCCGTTGCCACTACCTTCAGGTTGCCCTCGTACTTGTCATACAGGAATTTGAGGAAATGAGTCGGATCGGCAGCATACTGCACTTCGTCTATGAGCAAATACAACCGTGTGTCTGCCCGGCCGCTCTGGGCAGGCATCGGTAATGTCGGGACGTGTAGAAAAACATTGTCGGGGTGCTCATTGATGTCGGCAAGTACCCTACTGTCTTCTAAGGATATCTGAAATACCGGATGGCCCTCCGCACTCAATTTTTGAAAAATCAGTCGCAACAGGGAGGTCTTACCTACTTGCCTTGCGCCGGTGATGATGGTGTGGCGCTTGTCGGGCAAATGGTTTTCGATCTGCGGAAAAAGGCTTCTTTGAAACAGCATGCCAGATATTTTTGGAATCAAATTCCAAAATTATCAGATATTTTTGGAATTGCAATCCAAAATTATCAGATAATTTCGGAATCGAAGGTAACCGGCATTTCCCGCACAAGGCAATCGTTGACTCCTTATGCCCCCTATTTTACTCCTGCCATGCTCTACCTTTCAAAAGCGCAACTCGATTCAATTGGCTTTGTAAATTTCGGTAATTATCCCGCTCCAAAGGAACATTGTATGTCATCAATATGCGGTAGGCG
>JAHBTW010000008.1 GCA_019638385.1 Saprospiraceae bacterium
CCCGATGCCACTTATGTAGTGTCGGTGTGGGACTGGCCTGTGGGCATGTATGTGTTGCAGTGTGTGAGCGGCGGGCAGGTGCTGGCGGTGGAGAAATTTATGAAGCAGTAGACTTGTGAGTGAGGCGATCACTTCGAGTGATCTCCTCACTTTTCCCGGAAGCAGGCCCGGCGCTAAGTCAGTAGATCACCTTGAAGTGATCGCCTGATCGCGCAGCACAGCATCTGTGTACAAAAAACGCCCCGCGTTATTTCTCTCCCCATTTCCCAAAATCCCCTATTTTCGCTCTCCACTAATAAAATTGTTGCCATGAAAAAGCACTTCTTCTATCTCCTGCTGTTATTGCCCTTTGCGCTGAGCGCGCAGAAAATTGACGTCAAACAACTCAAGGGATTGGCCATTCGCAACATCGGCCCGGCGGGCATGAGCGGCCGCGTCACGGCTATTGATGTGGATTTAAACAATCCCGCCATTATATACATCGGCACGGCCTCCGGCGGGGTGTGGAAATCTTCCGGGGGCGGGGTGAGTTGGGAACCCATTTTCGATGAGCAGCCCACGCAGTCCATCGGGGCGCTCACCCTCAACCAGCGCAATACCAGCGAAATATGGGTGGGCACCGGCGAGGGCAATCCCCGCAACTCCCACAACAGCGGCGAAGGCATTTTCAAAACCTTAGACGCCGGCAAAACCTGGAAAGGCATGGGCCTCGAAGCCACCAAAAATATACACCGCATCATCGTACACCGCGACAACTCCGATGTCGTGTTCGCCGGCGCTATGGGGTCAGTTTGGGGGCCGAACCCGGAGCGTGGCGTTTTCAAAACCTCCGACGGCGGCCAAACCTGGAAACGGGTGCTCTACATCAACGACCGCACCGGCTGTGCCGATCTGGTGGTTGATCCGGCCAATCCCAATAAACTCATCGCGGCGATGTGGGAATACGGTCGCCGGCCCTGGACGTTCAACTCCGGCGGACCCGGCTCCGGCATTTATGTGAGCCACGACGGCGGCGAAAACTGGACGCGCCGCACCGAAGCCGATGGCCTGCCCAAAGGCGAGCTTGGTCGTGTCGGCCTCGCCGTAGCGCACAACAAACCCAACGTGGCCTATGCCATTGTGGAAGCGGAAGAAAACGCCCTCTACCGCAGCGATGACGGCGGCCTCAAGTGGCGCAAAACCGCTACCGAAAACATCGGCGGGCGGCCCTTCTACTACCACGATATCTTTGTGGATCCCAAAAACGAAAATCGTGTTTATAGTCTCCATACTTATCTCAACCGAAGCGAAGACGGCGGCCGCTCTTTTGAAACTTGGGTGGGCTGGAAAGTGCATCTCGATCACCACGCTTTCTGGATTCACCCCGACGACCCGGACTACCTCATCACCGGCAACGACGGCGGCCTCAACATATCCCGCGACGGCGGCCAAACCTGGCAGTTTATGCAAAACCTGCCCCTCGGCCAGTTTTACCACATCAATTACGACATGGACGTTCCGTACAACATCGGCGGCGGCATGCAGGACAACGGCACCTTCGTAGGCCCCTCCACGGTATGGCAACAGGGTGGCATCGGCAATCACCACTGGCAGGAAGTGTTTTTCGGCGATGGGTTCGACCTCGGTTTCCGCCCCGATGACAACCGCTTCGTGTATGCAATGTCGCAGGGCGGCAATCTCGGCTATGTAGATCGCCTTACCGGCAAAACGCAGGTCATTCGCCCCGTACACCCGGAAGGTGTGCCGCTGCGATTCAACTGGAATGCCGGTTTCGCCCAAAACCCTTTCCATGTCTGTAGCATCTACTACGGCAGCCAGTTTGTACACAAGAGCATGGATTGCGGCCGGAGCTGGCAGATCATCTCTCCCGACCTCACCACCAACGACCCCGAAAAGCAAAAGCAACACGAAAGCGGCGGCCTCACCATTGACAACACCGCCGCCGAAAATCATACCACCATCGTGGCCATTGTGCCCAGCCCGATCAACGAGCAGGTGATCTGGGTCGGCACCGACGACGGCAACCTGCAACTCACGCGCAACGGCGGCCAAAGCTGGACTAACCTCAGCGCCCGCCTCACCGGCGTCAAGCCGGGTAGTTGGATTCCCTACATCGAAGTATCGGCGAAAAACGCCGGCGAAGCCTTCGTCATCGTGAGCGACTACCGCCGCAACGACTGGCGGCCGATGGTGTTCCACACCAAAGACTTCGGCGCTACCTTCACCCGCATCGCCGACGAGCGGCAGGTGCGCGGCCATGCACAGGCCATCGTGCAAGACCCCGTAGAACCGAACCTCCTCTGGCTTGGCACCGACAACGGTCTCTGGCTCAGCATAGACGGCGGCAAAAATTGGAACCAATGGACCAACGGTTTTCCCTCCGTGCAAACCTCCGACCTGAAAATACACTCCCGCGAACACGACCTCATCGTGGCTACCTTCGGGCGCGCCATCTGGGTGCTCGACGATATCCGCCCCATCCGGGAAATTGCGCGCACCCAAGGCAAAGTGCTCGAACAGCCCTTCCGCGTATTTGAAGCGCCCGATGCGTATTTGGCCAATTACAAATCGTACGACGGCTACCACTTCCCCGCCGATGCCATGTTCTTTGCACCCAATCGCGCCTCCGGGGCACTCATCACCGTCTGGCATTCAACCCCAAACCGACAACCCACAACGGAAAAGGCAAATGAGCAAAAGGCAACCCACAACCCACAACCCACAACTCCCAACCGACAACCCACAGCCCCCAAAGACATCCGCGCCAAAGTAGAAGTATATGACGAAGCCGGCGAGCGCATCCGCAGTTTCTCCACGCGCATAGACACCGGCATGACCCGCATCACCTGGGACCTGCGCCGCGACGGCGTTCGGTTTCCGTCCCGGCAGGAGCCGCGCGGCGAAGCCGATCAACTTCCGGGAGGGATGGAAGCCCTTCCGGGCAAATACAAAATCGTGGTGGTTTACGGCGCTTTCAAAGACTCCACTACCCTGACCGTACACGACGACCCGCGCCGCATCATCCCTATGGCTGACCGCAAAGCCAAATTGGCCGCTTACGCGGAATACAAGACTATGGTGGAAAAAGCAACGCAGGGTTTTGACCAACTCAAAGAAGCCCGCAAGTCGGTGCGCATGGTGAACGATGCCTTGGCCAACGCGCCCGACAGTGTGAAACAGGAAGTGACAAAAATGGGCAAAGCGCTGTTGGACAGCATCGCCGCCGTGGAAAAACTGTACATGATGCCCGACGGGCTGAAAGGCATACAGCGCTCCTCCGACGACCTGAGCGCGCTCCTGCGCGGCGCCACGCAGTACCTCAACGCCTCAGACGGCGCGCCCAATCCCAATACTCAAAACATCCTGAACTTAGCCAAGCAGCGCACCGCCGAAACGCTCGACCGCGTGAACGCCTTTTTTGAGCAGGATTTTGCGGCCTACCGGCAAAAGGTGGAAGGGCTGTCGTTTTCGTTTTTCAAACCCTTTGAGGCGCTGAAAATGGACCGGTAGCGGGAAATGGATTGTATGAACAAAAAAACATACCCGGCCAAAGCACTGCTGCTCGGAGAGCACATCGTGCTGCACGGCGCCGATGCCTTGGCCGCGCCGCTGCCTTTGTTCGGCGGGCACTGGGCATTTGCGGAAGCGGATGCAAAAGCCCGGCAAAAAGAACTGCCGGCCTGGGCGGATTATTTGCATTCCCATCAACAGGAAATCGGGTTGGATGCAGCCGCATTCCGGCGCGATTTGGATGCAGGCTTGTATTTCGATTCCAACATTCCGACCGGCTACGGGCTGGGCAGTTCCGGCGCACTCTGCGCGGCGGCGTATGATCGCTATGCCGGCTCCAAAATAAGCCCCGACGATACGGCTCGCCTGCCGGAACTCCGGCGCATATTGGCCCTGATGGAAGGCTTTTTCCACGGCGCCAGTTCGGGTACCGACCCGCTGATCTGCTATCTCAACCGACCGGTGCTGCTTCGCCCCGGCGACCGCGTTGAGCCGGTGGAATTGCCCTCCTTGGCGCAGAGCGGGCTTCATTTGTTTTTGTTGGACAGCGGCCAAAGCCGCCGTACCGGCCCCTTGGTGGAGTACTTCGGGGAGCGCTGTCGCGAACCCGCTTTCGAAAGCAACATGCAAGCGCATTTTCTCCGCGAATCGGATGCCGCCATATCCGCATGGTTGGAGGGCTGTTTCGACGATTTCCGGCAGAGCTTCACGGCCGTGTCGGTTTTTCAGATTGAGCAGCTCACACAAATGGTACCCGATGCCTTGCACCGACCCTGGCAAGAAGGATTGACGGCCGGCAACTTTGCGCTGAAACTGTGCGGCGCGGGCGGCGGCGGGTTTTTCCTCGGCCTTACGGAAGATATGGAAGCGGCTCAATCGGCGCTTCGGAATTGGGAGATTACGAGAGTAGCTTGGTGAAGCTGCGAGTTGCAAGGCTGCTTGAGGGTAAACTCGAACCTCGCAGCTAAAAAAGCCCATCAAGCCGGCCGGCACATCAGTCGCAAAATCTTAACGCTGTCGAAAAAAAAACGAAAAAAAAATTGCTTTTTTATTTCTATCAATTTGCTTTTGTCGTGCTGTTTTAATTTATTTTCAAAAAATAGTTTCACACCAAAAACTGAAAACGGGTAAACAAAAAAAAACATCTGACGCCATCCTGCGGCCAGATGCCCTGTGCTGAAAAAGCAAACGAATTACACACAACGGATTAACAAATACAAGGTGGACAACACTGCTGCGGCCGAAGTCGTACAGGGATTGCTGTGCTTTTATATGCTGCAATGCTGTATCGATTGTACCGGCAATATGTTAAATTGTCAGAAACTCTATCATAAATCACAGAACCGTGCGAAAAGCAACCGGCTTACGGGAAATTAAAGCATAAGATCGCAAGTGAGCTACTGCGAGGCATGATTGGGTATTTCTGACGGCGGACAAAGTACTGAACCGGCTCCGCCTGTAGTGGCCAAGTAGGGAAATATACCCAAACCTCTTTAACTATGAAGAAAGTTCGAGCCTCTCAGGTCTTAAATTTCCCTTGGCTATGGACTAAGCCCGTAACGCACAAGTTTATGAAGGCCGGGCCTGTATTCAATAACATACCAGTACAGTTTGAGATGTGGACGAATCAAGGATCAGACGCTCATATTAATTGGGGTGCCGCTACGGCGAGCAATGCACTCCACGAATTTCGGGAATTGGCAGATATAGAAGGTATCAACCCGCCACCGATGGGATTGGATATTTTGGTGGCAAGAAACAGCGATCTTGGATATGCATTAATGCAGCCCGGGCAAAATTTATTCTCAGAGTTAACACTTATAACATTGACTGCACTTTCCAGTGCTACAGGTCCTTTTTCAGTAGTTATCGGGATTTTAGGTGCGAGTATGGTGCAGAGCTATCTTCCTGATGTAATGATAGGAATAAATCTGCAAAGTTCAGACCGGTTAAAATCTACTGCATTTCACGAATTAGCTCACGCTTCTCATTCCACAGTTGTTAGCGGATCATACTGGCGTACGCTTATCGACAGTGAAATCGTTGCTATTTTGACCAATAACGGCGATCCATGGGGTAACGCACAATCTCCAGGCGCGGGAGTAATTGCTGTATGTGAATCTTGGGCGGAGCATATTGGAATGACTTTTACGCATAGAATTTATGGGGTACAAAATAGCGTTCCTGATGACTGGCTCTTAAATTTGGAGCGTACTCGAAACGACGACTTGAATCATGTTCCTATCGGTCTGTATCATGATCTAATAGATGACACTCCAGATATCGTTGAGGCTTGCGATAGGGATCCATTTGTCTGCGGTCCCATCAACGATCAGGTGAGCGGTTTTACCAATGGGCAGTTGTTCTCCTTATTGAACGACGATATTTTTTCACCTGCCGCATACAGAAATCGTTTGCTGCAAATCAGCAATCCGGCAACTCACAGCGCGATCAACAATTTATTTGACAGCTATTAACTTTTCACTTTGGCCTGTCTGGTAAAATATCAGACAGGCCCAAAAAATCAAAGACGATGAGGCCATGTATTTTTTTTAGTATACTAATAATGCTGTTGGTGTTTCAGAGTTGTAAAAAACAAGAAAAATGCCCCGAGATTTTTCTACTGCCGGCCAGTATAAGTCCGCATAAGCCAACATATAAGGTGGGGGACACCATTGAGGTGGTATCTATGTTTCATTACATGCTGCCCGGCTATCATCAGGATGATGCCACCAGAGAAAGAAAAAAAGTAGGGGATTTTGATATGAGGGGAATTGTATGGCATCCAGGAGCGTCTGTGTATAGAATTGATTCATTATTCATGCATTCAGAGTATTCATTAATAGGTTCAAATTTTGCATTTCTACAACAGACTAACGGTTTTGGCCCTTTTCAATATTCAGAATCAGGCGTGCGATTAACAGGTGAATATGAGTATGCAAATGATACATTCCAACTGAGTTTCAAGTTAATTTGTCAGAGCACTGGAACCTATTTTTTTGAGATTGGCAGTCGTAATTTTGGAAGACGCGCACAGCCATTTGAAGGATGGTGCAGGAGATTAACCTATGATACCAAGTATGTAATGAATGAGTATCAAAATAACAATATTGATTTCCTTCGTGAATCTCCTGATTCGCATTGGAACGAATGGATACTACTTGACCCGCAAGGGCGTTTCCATGATTTTGGCGGATACTGCTTCAAAGTAGAGCCACGATGAGGATGAAATTCTGACAACTCTCTGCTACCGCCATGCCTCCTAAACGTCGGCACGGGCGGCAGCGCCCACATGTCTGGAGACCACAATGCCGACGTGAATGCATTATTCCTTGAATACGGATTTTGATTATTCAACAAAAAGCAGTGCCGGAGATCGAAGAATTTTCTCCGGCACTGCACAAAAACTCCTAAAGATGAAAAAGATAGCATTCTGGATACTCATCCTGTCTCCGTGCGAAACTCGCACCACGCAGGGCGTGGTCGCAGTTCGTAGCTCCTTTAATACACCGCCCGATTCAACAAATCATACGGATTCAATCGGTTGAGATCAAATACGAAGGCGATGCGCTGTAAGTAGTTGCCGCGTTCGGCGAGGCGGTTGCCGAGGTTTTGAGAATTGATGAGCGGCAGATAAATTCCGAAAACGCCCTTACTGAACTCCAAAGCAAGGCCGCCGCTCCACAGGATTTGATCGGCGAAGCGGTCATTTTGGCCGGTCGGCATGGCGTTGTCGAAATAGCCGATGTCGAAGTAAGGTTTGAGGGGCAAAAAGAATCGGCGGGGCAGATCGGCGCTGAAATTGGCCGCCAGGATGAAGTTGTTGCTGCGGCCCAGCGGGAAGCCCCGTCCGGTGAGCGCTTTCATGCCGCCTTCGCGCAAGCTGACTTGTTGCGACCAAAGTCCCGTCTGCTCCATTCGCCCGAAGTAATAATCGTCGAAGCGATAGTCGTTGAAACCCTGCGCGGCGAGGTTGAAAGCTTCGGGGAAAATGGCGCCCCGATTGCGCCGGCTGTTGGTTATAAATCCCCCGGCGAAAAACCGGAACCGGATGTGCCGGTTCTTATCGTAAGTAAAAGCGCTTTTCCATTCCAAAGAGGCTTTCCAATAATCTGCATCCACCGGAAATTCCTCGCGTTTTTGTTGCTCCAAAGCAACCCACAGCGAGCGCGGATTCACGGTGCGCCGGTGCTCCGCCGTGTAGCTCCATTCCTGAATAACCTGATGGTTGTTCTGTAGCCCGTCGAAAAGGCCGCCGTCGGGAGAAAAAACCGGCGCCTGCCGGCGGATGAGCAAGCTGCGCCACTGGAAAGAGCGGAACAAGGTGGAGTTGGCCGGTTTGGCAAATTCCAATCGAATAAAAGGCGTCAACCGGGCAAATTGCAAGTTGTAATCCAACCCCTCATTCCGATCAAAATGAAACATGCGCCCGCCCACGCCGATGTGGATGCCGTGCAGGAATTGCCCGGCAGGGTAGAGGTGGTATTGCAACGAACCCGTTCCGGCAAGGCTTTTTGTGCCGGTGGCATACATGGGCGCGAGTAGGAACTCAAGGCGGCGCTCCGGCAGGGTGCTGTTGAACAGCAGCAGGCCGAACATATTGCGATCGTAGGCATTGTTGGCAAGGGCGGGCAAAACATAGAGCGTGGTGTGGCGGTCGTCCTCCGGGCTGGGAAACAAACGAATGCGCGGCGGTTCTACCCGGCGCAGCGGCCCCGATGTGCGCCAATGGTTGTTGTGGCGAAACACTTCAGGCGTAAGCCGGCGGGCGTCAATGCTGATGCGGTCGTAGTCACCGGCGGGGAAAAGCAACTCGTTTTCACCGAAGAAACCCTCATACAGGCGGCTTTCCAATACCGAATCGCCGCGCATGCCCGACAGCAGCAGCGGACTGTCCACCGCGCCCCGGTTCTTTACGGTGACGGCGTATTCGTTGCCGGTTTTTCGACTTTTTTTGATG
Organism: Saprospiraceae bacterium; assembly: GCA_019638385.1. Classification (GTDB taxonomy): domain Bacteria; phylum Bacteroidota; class Bacteroidia; order Chitinophagales; family Saprospiraceae; genus UBA2329. The sequence continues at coordinate 8,471 of JAHBTW010000008.1, forward strand.
CTATACCTCGCGCCGGGAGGTTTTGTGCATAGGACTTAGAAAAAGTTAGAGAGACATAAGAGATTTGAGGTAGCAAACTTAAATCAACATGTCCCTCCGAATAGTTGACATCAACGAAGCGGATGCAACCGCTGCAAAATACGAATTTTTGAATCATCCAGAACCTATCGTTCAAAGAAGAATGCATTGTTTGCGGTTAAAATATCGAGGCTACAGTAACAAAGCTATTGCCGACATACTGGAGGTGAGCCGAAATACGGTGGGCAACTACCTGAGCCTTTATGAGCAGTTCGGCTTAGAGGGGATCAAAACACTTAATTATCAAGGGCCTACCAGCAAATTAGATAAACACCAGGCAAAAGTAGAGGCGTCTTTTCGAGAACAACCCCCTAAAAGCGCTAAAGAGGCTCGATCGCGGATAAAAAAACTGACAGGACTCAAACGAAGCCTTCCGCGTGTGCGGGCATTTATGAATCGAATGGGGATGAAACCGCGAGCTACGGGCCAGATACCGGCCAAAGCCGATCCTGTCAGGCAGAAGGAGTTCCACGACCAAACACTCCAACCACTCTTGCAAAAAGCCCAAGCCGGCCAGTGCCACGTTCTGTTCATGGACGGTGTTCATTTTGTTCTGGCGGCTTTTGTCGCTTTAGTGTGGTGTTTTGAGCGGGTATTTGTCAAAACAGCTCCGGGGCGTTTTCGTCTTAACGTACTGGGGGCCATCCATGCCACTTCCCTCCAACTGACTGCGGTGTACAATGACACATACATTACAGCCAGCACGGTCGTTGAACTTTTAGAGCGCATTGCCAGACAGTATGCCGGGTTGCCCATTCATATCATTTTGGATAATGCCCGCTATCAACATTGCCACTTCGTTAAGGATGCTGCGCAAAGGCTTAACATCAACCTTGTTTTCTTGCCGCCTTATTCTCCGAACCTCAATGTGATCGAACGGCTGTGGAAGTTTGTAAAGGCCGAGGTCTGTGCCGCAAACTATTTTAAAGACGCTAAAGCTTTTCAAAATGCTATTATTCATTTTCTGAATAATTTAGACCGAAAGCCTATTAAAAAACAAGTGAAATCAAGAATCACTCTCAATTTTCAGCTATTTTCTCATGCACAAAACCTAGCGGCTTGAGGTATATAATCCACCCGTTTGTTGGAAAGCAAAAGTCCATCGAAAAGCCAATCTAAGTTGCGGCCCGTTTCGCGTTCCATCACGGCGCGGAAATCGTCGGGGTAGGGATGTCGGAATTGCCACTCGCGGTAGTACGCCTGCATGGCTTTGTCGAGTGCCTCCACGCCGATCTGTTCTTCGAGCATTCGCAGGGCCACGGCGGGTTTTATGTACGCGCCGAGGTAATAATTGAGCGCTCCGAAATCATCGGAGTGGGTATCCGGCGCCTGATCCAAACGCCGGCGGGCCTGCAGAAGGAAAGCCGCCTCTTCGGCACTCATTTCGGAACCGCCGCGCAGGAGGGCAGGAATATCTAAGAGCGCGGCTCCGCTGCCGTATCGGGTGCGCATGTAGCGGTTTTCGTAATAAGAATTCAGCCCTTCGTCCATCCAGGGGTGATCGCGTTCGTTGGAGGCGAGAATGCCGTAGAACCAATTGTGTCCCACTTCATGCGCGATGACCTCATCGAGTGATTTGGCATCCGCCGCATTGCCGATGATGGTGATCATGGGGTACTCCATGCCCGCGCCGGCACTCAATGCGCCTTCCACGGCAGTGGCATGCGGCCAAGGGTATTCGCCTACATGGGTGGAGTAAAACTCAACCGATCGCGCCACATAGCCGGCGGCATTTTTCCAAAGCCCGGCTTGTTCGGGGGTGTAATACGCCCAGGCATCCACGGTGCGCCCCGACGGCAACACGACCTCCTCGTGCTCCACGATGAAACGCTTATCGGCAAACCAGGCAAAATCGTGAACCCCGTCGGCGATGTATCGCAGGGTTTTTAGCGTGTCATTTTCCGTCGCCTCTTCCGTCAACACGCCGGTGGCAGCCACCACATAGTCTTTCGGCAGGGTAATGCGCACATCGAAGGAGCCGAATTCGGAATAAAACTCGCCCATGTCCAAATACGGCATGGGATGCCAACCCTTGCGGCCATACACCGCCGGCTTGGGGTACCACTGCGTCATTTGGTAAGATTGATCTACATGGCCAAGCCGCGAAAAGGAGGCCGGAATGTTGAGGACAAACGGCGTTTCGATGCGCACAGAATCGCCGGGGGCAAGTGGGCGCGGCAAAGGCAGGTAAGCGATGTCGGGGTCGGCGGGTTCGGTGCGAAAGCCGACCGGCTGCCCGTCGGCCCGAAAATCCAAGCCCGACAGACCGCCGAGATCTTCCTCCGGGGCGAAATACAAGCGGCTGTTTTTCATGCGCAGGGCCTGCCGCACATAAGCCGTCTGCCGTCCGCTGAATGCATTGGGCCACAGGTGGAACCATATACCGGTCAGCGTATCGGGCGAGCGGTTGATGTAGTTGATGGAAATATGGCTGTTGAGGAGGTGGTGCTCGTCATCAAGCACAGCACTGATGCGGTAGTGGGTTTCTTGTTGGAAATAAGGCGTTTGCGAAAGCGCCGGGAGAAGGAAGGCAGGGAATAACAATACCGGGAGCAGGGGTTTCCATATTTTTCGGAACGAGTGGGTATTCATGTCGTGGCGGTTTTTGCGGGGGAGGTCCGGCACTACCTACTCCGCCTCCTTCTTGCGAATGTATTCCTCCACCGGCATGCCCTCGAAATAGACCTGCTCGATGAGCGCTTTGCCTTTGCGTACGCGCAGGTCGAGGGTGACGAGGGCGGTATCGCGTTCGGTTTGGTTGAGGAGTTCCGCGTACCATTTGTCGGCGAGCGGGGCCAATTTTTCATTCAGGTAGTAGCGCGTCGTTTCATCCGACAAATAAACGAATACTTCCTCTTCGGAGAAGTAGCTGAGGTATGCCGAGAGGTAGTCCTTATCGGTCGGCGGCGTTTTGTGCAGGGATGCAAATTGCGCCAGACCGGCAGCATCCCGCTCCAATGCAATGAACAGCTTTTGGCCGTACTCAATGGTGGAGTCCTTCATCGGAAAGGCGGGCACGTTGAGGTTCAAATCCAAATACCGCCCGCGAAAGGCATCGGCGGGGTCCACCGGTTCTAAGCGAAAGCGATACACGGCGCCCTCGCGCAGAATCCGTTCTTGCCGCCAGATCAGCGAAGACGGCAAAGCAAGATACAAGATACAAAGGCCGATGAAGGCAGGAAGGTAAAGGCGGTTGGCGTTCATGTTATCCCCGTTTTATAGCAAATTAACTTGCGGTTTCAGCCCTGCCGCTAAATTGCGAAGCAACTTACGCCGCAGGCGCTTACTGCGCAGCAGCTTACTTACGATTTCTCCAGCGCCGCGTCCAACACCTCTTCCATCCTGTCCACATAATGGAATTCCACCCCTTCGATGTAAGCTGTGTTTATTTCAGCTACGTGCTTTTCATTTTCTTTGCAAAGAATGATCTGGCGCATCCCGGCGCGTTTGGCGGCGAGGATTTTTTCCTTGATGCCGCCCACGGGGAGCACGCGACCGCGCAGCGTAATTTCGCCGGTCATGGCCAGGAACGGTTTTACCGGACGGCCTGTGAAGGCGGAACTGATGGCTGTGAGCATGGTGACGCCTGCCGAGGGGCCGTCTTTGGGGATGGCGCCTTCGGGTATGTGGAGGTGAACGTCGCGCTGCTCGAAGAGATCGGGGTTGATGCCGATACTTTCGCTGTGCGCTTTGATAAAACTGAGCGCGGTGGTAGCCGACTCCTTCATCACTTCGCCGAGATTGCCGGTGAGGATGAGGGCGCCTTTGCCTTTGTGGAGGCTGCACTCGATGAAGAGGATTTCGCCGCCCACGGAAGTCCATGCCAGCCCGATGGCCACTCCGCCGGTTTTTTCCTCCTTGTACATGTCTTTTGAGTAACGCTCCGGCCCGAGGATTTTGGGTATCTCGTCCAGTTTCACCGTAATGTTGTACGGCTCTTCCATGGCTACGTTTTTGGCCGTATGGCGCATCACGCCGGCAATTTCGCGCGCCAGCGCCCGCACGCCCGATTCGCGGGTGTAGGATTGTATGATGCGGGCGATGACCTCCGGGCGAAGCCGGATGTGTTTGCCTTCGAGGCCGTGTTCTTTGCGCTGTTCGGGTATGAGGTGGCGTTTGGCGATTTCTACCTTTTCCTCCATGCTGTAGCCGCTGATTTCAATGATTTCCATGCGGTCGAGCAGAGCGGGTTGGATGGTGCTGAGGGAGTTGGCGGTGGCGATGAAGAGCACCTTGGAAAGGTCGTACTCCATCTCTAAGTAGTTGTCGTAGAAGGTGGAATTTTGTTCCGGGTCGAGCACTTCGAGCAAGGCGCTGGAGGGGTCGCCGCGGAAGTCTTTGCCCACCTTATCAATTTCGTCGAGGATAAAAACGGGGTTGGAAGAACCGGCCCGTTTGAGCGATTGCAGGATGCGGCCCGGCATAGCGCCGATGTAGGTTTTGCGGTGGCCCCGCACTTCCGATTCATCGTGCAGGCCGCCGAGCGACATGCGGATGAACTTGCGCTTGAGCGCGCGCGCCACCGACTTGCCCAGCGAGGTTTTGCCCACGCCGGGAGGGCCTACGAGGCACAGGATGGGCGCTTTCATATCGCCTTTGAGTTTGAGTACGGCGAGGTGTTCGAGGATGCGCTCTTTTACTTTTTCCAACCCGAAGTGATCTTCGTCGAGCACGTCCTTCACTTTTTTGAGGTTGAAATTGTCTTTCGTAAACTCGTTCCAGGGCAGGTCAAGCAGCAGTTCCAGATAGTTGAGTTGGATGGAATACTCGGCCACTTGCGGGTTCATGCGGCGCATTTTGTTCATCTCCCGCTGAAAAGCATCTTTGGTGGCTTTGCTCCACTTTTTCTTTTCGGCGCGAGCCACAAGTCCTTGTAAATCTTCCTCCTGCGGGTTGTGCCCCAACTCTTCCTGAATGGTTTTGAGCTGCTGGCTGAGGAAATAATCGCGCTGCTGCTTCTCAATATCGCCGCGTACTTTCGACTCAATCTGGTCTTTGAGTTCGAGCAATTGCAGTTCTGCGTTGAGTTGTTGCAGGATGATGGATGCCTTTTCGCGCAGGTCGTCAATTTCCAGCAACTGTTGTTTGAGCTGAATTTTGGCGCTGAGGTTGGAGGCCACAAAATTGAGCAGGAAGGTGTGATTGCTGATGTTGCGCAGCATCACCGAGGCTTCGGAAGGGATATTGGGCGAAAGCTCAATGATGTCTTTGGCCAAATCGAGGATAGAAGAGATGAGCGCTTCGTACTCCAGCGGATTGTCCGGTTTTACGTAATTGAGCGTGTGGATGCGCGCTATCATCATGGGGTGCTCATTGAGCATTTCGTCCATCACGCAGCGAGTACGGCCTTGCAGAATAGCGGTGGTGGTGCCGTCGGGCATGCGCAGCAGCTTGAGAATGCGCGCTACCGTGCCTACTTTGTAGAGGTCTTCTGCGGCCGGTTCTTCTATGGCGGCGTCTTTTTGCGACAGCACGGCGATGAGCCGGTTGTCTTCGTAGGCGCTGTTGATGGCTTTGATAGACTTGTTGCGGCCCACCGTGATGGGGATGACAATGCCCGGGAAAAGCACCGTATTTTTGAGGGCCAAAACGGGCAACATTTCAGGAATGCCTTCGCCGTTGAGGGGTTCGTCCTCTTCTTCGATGGAGATCATGGGGAGGAAATCGCCTTCCTCCTCTATACCGCGATGGGTTAACATTTCGTCGAACATGCGTTTACTCAGGTAAAGTGTTTGGTTCTTGCCGGGAAGTCCCGTGTAGAACCGTGAAAAAAAACCGTATTGCGCTTCAATGCCAAGATGACAGCAAAAACTGAATCCGGGGGCGGGAACACATTTGTCAATTTTCGTGCCGAACCCCGATTCAATAGGGCGGGCCGGTCGCTTAGTTGTATTCCAAACGCAATATTAGCAAGTATTTCAGGGATTACCGCCACTATTTTTCCACATCCGGCGCTAAGTCGTTTACAGGACAAAAAGTCAGTTGAAAATCCTTTGCAGCGCACGAATTTTTCGCAACTTTACCCGACCGATGACAAAAGTCATTTTCTGAAAATGCCTAAAATTGAACGCCGGAATGGCGGGCAGTGTATAATTTTGCCGTTTCATCAAAATAAAACCAAATACTACCACACATGAGTTCTACCACGCTTCCCAAAGATTACTCCGCATCCGTTGCCCATAAACGGCTCCGCCAGTGGGTCGAAAAAATGGCCGCCCACTGCAAGCCTGCCAATGTATATTGGTGCGACGGCTCCGATGCGGAGTATCAGTTCTTCTGCAATCAGTTGGTGGACAAAGGCACCTTTATCCGGCTGAACGAAGAAAAGCGCCCCAACAGCTTTGCCTGTTTCTCCGACCCCAGCGATGTGGCCCGCGTAGAAGACCGCACCTACATTTGCAGCCGCTTGCGCGAAGACGCCGGCCCCAACAACAACTGGATGGAGCCGAAAGAAATGAAATCTCTCCTCAACGGCCTGTTTGAAGGCTGTATGGAGGGGCGCACCATGTTTGTCATTCCCTACTGCATGGGGCCGCTCGGCTCGCCGCTTTCGCACATCGGCGTTCAACTCACCGACTCGGAGTATGTGGTGACGAATATGAAAATAATGACCCGCATGGGCAAAGCCGTGATAGACCTGTTGGGCGAAGACGGAGAGTTTGTAGAATGCCTGCACTCGGTGGGCGCTCCGCTGAAACCCGGTCAGGAAGACTCCAAATGGCCCTGCAACCCCACTGTAAAATACATCGTACACTTCCCCGAAGAGCGCGTGATCGTGTCTTACGGCAGCGGCTACGGCGGCAACGCCCTGCTGGGCAAAAAGTGCTTCGCCCTGCGCATAGCCAGTGCTATGGCGTTGGAAGAAGACTGGCTGGCCGAGCACATGCTCATCCTCGGTGTGGAATCGCCGGAAGGCGAAAAAACCTACGTTGCAGCGGCATTTCCCAGTGCCTGCGGCAAAACCAACTTCGCCATGCTCATCCCGCCCAAGGCTATGGACGGCTGGAAAGTAACCACCATCGGCGACGACATCGCATGGATAAAGCCCGGCGCCGACGGCAAACTCTACGCCATCAACCCCGAAGCAGGGTTCTTCGGCGTGGCGCCCGGTACCAATTACAAAAGCAACCCCAACGCGATGGAATCTTGCAATCGCAATGCCATCTTCACCAACGTAGGCGTTACGCCCGACGGCGATGTGTGGTGGGAAGGCATGAGCAAAGAGGCGCCCGAAGGCGTGATCAACTGGCAAGGGCAGGTGCATGACAAAAACAGCGGCAAACCGGTGGCGCACCCCAATGCGCGCTTCACGGCGCCGTCTCATCAGTGCCCCTGCATTGATTCGGAATGGGAAAACCCCAACGGCGTACCCATCAGCGCGTTCATTTTCGGCGGCCGCCGCAGCACCACGGTGCCGCTGGTGTATCAGTCGTTCAGTTGGAACTTCGGCGTATATATGGCTGCTACGATGGGGTCGGAGACAACTGCTGCCGCTTTCGGCGAACTGGGCAAGGTGCGCCGCGACCCCTTTGCCATGCTGCCATTCCTCGGCTACCACATGGCAGAGTATTTCAATCATTGGCTCGACTTTGGTCGCAACCTCAACAATACGCCCCGCATCTTCGGTGTGAACTGGTTTCGCAAAGACGAAGAAGGCAACTTTCTGTGGCCCGGTTTCGGCGAAAACATGCGCGTGCTGAAATGGATCGTGGACCGCGTGCGCGGTCGTGCTGCCGCCATCGAATGCCCCATCGGCTGGATGCCCCGCTATCGCGATATGGACTGGTCGGGCTTAGACGAGTTCACACGAGAGGAATTCAAAAAAGTGATGACCATAGACCGCGAAGGCTGGAAAAAAGAGCTGCTGGCCCACGAAGAGCTGTTCTCTCAACTCTACGACAAACTGCCCAAAGAGTTCTTCTTTATGCGCGAACTGTTGCTGTCTTCCCTGTGGCGCTCGCCGGAATATTGGGGGCAGTCGGCAGAGCGGGAGGAGGCGTAGGGCATAGGGCATGGAGCAGAGAGCATAGAGTGAAAGGTTAAAGTAAAAAGGTTAAAGGGCAAAAGGCAAGTTGGCAAAAAGCAAGAAGGCAAGGGGCAAAAGGGCAAGTTGGCAAGGGGCAACTTGCCAATTTTTAACACATAGCCGTATTGGTATGACGAAAAAAGTACGCCGTCGAATCCTTCTGTGGCTTTTGCTCTCGCCGATATTGCTGCTGTTCGGCTTTGTTTTGGTGAATGCCCGGATGTCGTTTCGCAGCTCGGATGAAAAAACGAGGCAATACTTCCAGAAGAGGGGCATAGCGGCGCACATCGGGCGAATTCCGTTCGGTGGCGGCGAGTTGCGCTATGTCGAAACCGGCGCTTTCGCCGACAGCTTGCCGATCCTGCTGTTTGTACATGGCGCGCCGGGGTCGGGCGATAACTTTTATGCCTTTTTGGCCGATAGCCTTTTGCGCCGCCGTGCGCGCCTCATCACCATAGACCGGCCCGGCTACGGCTACTCCAATTATGGGAAAAGCGAACCATCCTTTGCGGCACAGGCCGCCGCCCTGCGCGCTGTGCTGAATTTATATCCTGCACAAAAAGCCGTGCTGGTGGGGCATTCGTATGGCGGCCCCGTCATTGCGCAAGCTGCGTTGGATGACCCCGGCGCCATAACCGCGTTGCTGCTGCTTGCCCCGGTTATGGACCCCGATAGCGAGCCTGTGCCCTGGTATGCCGGTTTTGCGCGTTGGCGCGCTACGCGGTGGCTATTGTCCAAAGCATGGCAGGCGTCGGGCGATGAAAAATTTGCACACGTGGAAGAACTGCGCCGCCTGCAACCCCGCTGGCAGGAATTGGCCGTTCCGATAACGCACCTGCACGGCGAGTCCGATTTTTTGGCGCCGCCGCAGGAGAACATTGCGTTCAGCCGAAGACATATACCCGAAGCGCATCTCAAAATCGTCGCGTTGCCCAACACCAACCATTTTATTCCCTGGACCGACTACGAGCAGGTGCGGGAGGAGTTGCTGGCTTTGTTGGGTCTAAGGAAGTAAAAAGTAAAAAGGATAAAGTGAAAAGGATAAAGTGAAAAGGATAAAGTTTACCGAGCTGTGACGCGGTGGTTCACCAACACTGCTGCATTATCGGTACTTTTGCTATCTACAATAAGCCGCCGCATGATGTATTTCAAAAAGCTCGTTTTCCTGCCTGTTTTGTTTTACGCCGGTATGACGTTTGCGCAAAGCGAACACATCTGCAAGTCAACCGACGACATGGCCCATGCCGAAGCGCAGGCCCATGCCCGGCTGCTGGATTTCCGCAGCAACCCGCTCACGCAGGGCTATGATGTGACATACCATCGCTTTGAGTGGAGTGTCAACCCCATGGTGAGGCAGATCGGCGGCACGGTCACTACGTATTTCACTGCTGAAGAAAGCGGTTTTCAAACCCTGAATTTCGATTTTGATCCTGCGTTGACCGTTTCCGAAATACGCCAACGAGGGGTGTTGCTTTCTTTTGAGATACTGATTCCTGAAAAAACGCTCTCCATTGCCCTGCCCGCGCCGATGGCGGCCGGCAGCTTGGACTCGGTGTCTGTGGTGTATGCCGGCCAACCGCCGCTCACCGGCTTCGGCTCTTTCGTGCAGGCCAATCCCGCCGGCAATCCCGCCTTGTGGACCCTCTCTGAACCCTACGGCGCGCGCGACTGGTGGCCCTGCAAACAAGACCTCAATGACAAAATTGACTCCATTGACGTATGGGTGCGCACGCCCGCCGCGTATCGCGTTGCCAGCAACGGCGTATTGGTGTCGGAACTGGAGGACGACGGCGACAAAGTGTATCACTGGCGGCACCGCTACCCCATTGCGGCGTATCTGGTGGCCATATCCGTGACCAATTATGCCGTGTATTCCGACTTTGTGCCGGTGCCGGGCGGCGATCCCATCGAAGTGCTCAACTATGTGTTCCCGCAGGATTCCGCTTTCGCGCAAAGCCAAACCTGGCGCACCGTACCCATCATGCAGCTCTTCAACGACCTTTTCGGATTGTACCCTTTTGCCGATGAAAAATACGGCCATGCACAGTTTGGTTGGGGCGGCGGCATGGAACACCAAACCATGAGCTTCATGGGCGGATTCTCGCACACCCTGCAAGCGCACGAACTGGCGCACCAATGGTTTGGCAACAAAGTAACCTGCGGCGCCTGGGAAGACATCTGGCTCAATGAAGGATTTGCCACCTACCTGGAGGGGCTTACGCATGAATACGGACTCTCAGCCACACCCTGGAGCGATTGGCTGACAGGCAAACGAAATCAGGTAACCGGGCAGGCCGGCGGTTCAGTGTGGGTGGACGACACCACGAGCGTAAACCGCATTTTCAGCAGCCGCTTGTCGTACTCCAAAGGCGCCCTGCTGGTACACATGCTGCGCTGGGTGCTCGGCGAAGCTGATTTCTATATGGCTTTGCGCAACTATTTAAACGACCCCGAAATCGCATTCGGCTATGCTCGAACCGCACAGTTGCAGACCCATCTTGAAGCGCAAAGCGGCCTCGATCTCGACGAATTTTTTACCGATTGGTTCTACGGACAGGGCTTTCCCTCTTATCAGGTACAGTGGGGGCAGGCCGGCGAACGAATTGCTCTACAAATAAACCAAACGACTTCTCACCCCTCCGTTTCGTTTTTCGAAATGCCCGTGCCCGTCCGCTTCCGTTCAGCCGGTGGCGAGGATACCATTATGGTGTTTCCACATCAGTTCTCCGGGCAGTATTTCGAGGTCTTTTTGCCTTTTGAGGTGGCAAGCGTGGAGTTCGATCCCGACCTGTGGATATTGTCGGCGGGCAATACGGTACAGAACAACCCGGCCGTGAGCACGCGAGACAATACAGGACAACCCAGCCTGCGCCTCTATCCCAACCCCGCCGGAGAAACCGTGCAGTTGGAATGGCCCGGCTACAACGGCAAACCCTTGCGCGGCGAATGGGCGGACGCATCGGGCCGGGTGTTGTTTGCTTTTGTGTTGAACGGTCCGCTCTCTGAGATTTCGCTGCGCGGCTTGCCGCCGGGGGCATACACGGCGCGGCTATTCACGGCCGGAAGCCCCCGAAGCTATACCGTGATAAAGCAATGAAGCAGGAGAGAACAGCGCTCGCTTCTGCGTTCATAGCCGATGGGGCATGGGAGGCCGGCTGCGACGAAGCAGGGCGGGGCTGTTTGGCAGGGCCGGTGTTTGCCGCTGCGGTTATTTTGCCGCCGACATTCAGCCATCCGGCGCTCAATGATTCTAAACAAATGACCGCCGCTCAGCGCAATGCCGCCCGCGCCGCCATCGAAACCCATGCGGTGGCCTGGGCCGTGGCGCAGGTAAGCCCCGAAGAGATAGACCGCATCAACATCCTCAACGCCTCCTTTGTCGCCATGCACCGCGCCGTTGCGCAACTCGCCCTGCGCCCTCAACGGCTGCTGATAGACGGCAACCGCTTCCATCCTTTTGAAGACATACCGCACCACTGCATCGTAAAAGGCGATGCGCTGTACCTGTCCATTGCCGCCGCTTCGGTATTGGCCAAAACCCACCGCGACGCCCACATGGAGGCCCTTGCCGCGCAACACCCCGAATACGGCTGGGAAGGCAACAAAGGCTATCCCACCGCTGCGCATCGGGCCGCTATTTTGCGCGCCGGCACTACCCCGCACCACCGGATGTCTTTTCGGTTGCTGCCGGATGGGGCGCAGGGGCGGCTGTTTGAGTGAGGTGTTTTTATAGTATCTTTGCGACAAAATAAAAAAATTATGTTCGGAGACTTAATGGGCAACATGGAGCAGAAGCAGCAGGAAATGCGCGAAGCGCTCTCGAAGATTATGGTAGCGGCCGAAGCCGGCGACGGCGCGGTGAAAGTGACCGCCAATGCCAACCGTCAGATCATCAATATCGTATTCAACCGCGAACTGCTCGACTGGGACGACACGGAGCAGGTGGAAGACTTGGCGACCGTGGCCGTCAACCGGGCATTGGAAATGGCTGCGGCCAAAGAAACCGCCGCAGCGCAGGAGATGATGCAGGCTATGTTGCCGCCCGGAATGGGGGATATGGGCAATCTGTTTGGGTAAAAAATATCCCGTAAGCCCCCGCGTTTATGTTCTTGCACCGCCTGAAACGCACAGGCAAAATTTAAACCAATATGAAAGTTGTCCTTTTCGCAGGGTGGATGTTCGGCGCGGCGCTACTCGGCGCCCAAACGAACATCGGCCTCATCGCCTATTATACGTTTGAAAACAATGCAGCGGATGTCACCGGCAATACCGCTAACGGCGGCTTAGTAACCGGGACCCCCGTGTATGCCTGCGGGGTGAAAACCAATGCCATACAACTCCGGGGCGGCGACGATGCCGTGCGCCTGACGGGGCCGGTGAAAAACGAATTCGACACAGAAGATTTTTCGGTAAGCCTTTATTTTAAATCTACAGGCTCGGGCGGCGCGCAGTATTTGGTGTCGAAAAGGCGGTCGGATTGCTCCAACAATAATGTTTTTTACATTCGGTATGTGCCGGCCACGAGAACCGTCAACGTGTTGCTCAGCGAAGCCCCCAACAAAAGTGCCTCCTGGATATACCGCCTGCCGGTGGGAACCTGCTGGCACCATGTGGCCGTGACCCGACTGGGCGGGCAGGTGCGGTTCTACCTCGACGGTGAACGGCAACAGCAAACCCTCACCGCCAGTAGGATAGACCTCACCAACGACGGCGACCTGCTCGTGGGCACAAGCGATTGCCTCGCTGCCGGCGAAGCGCCTTTCATCGGCTTGGTAGATGAACTACGGGTGTATAACCGCGCGCTGGACGATCGTGAAATGCGCGATCTCTACCTCGGCCCCGACCGCATCCTCTCCCGCGACACCCTTATTTATCTGGGCGAAAGTGTGGATGTATTGCTCGTCGGCACCTGTGCTACGCAGTTTTCCTGGATGCCTACCGACGGTGTAGCCGTTCCTGCTGCCGGCGAAACGACCATCACGCCCACACAGGCCGGCAACTTCATCTACCGGCTCAACATGGCCGACAACGCATCCTCCTGCATCGCTACCGACAGCATTCGCATCACCGTTATTGATCCGGCCGAACTGGATTGCAATACCGTGTTTCTGCCCGGCGCTTTCACCCCCAACAACGACGGCCTCAACGACGAGTTCGGCATCAGCAATCCCTTTGCCGTACAGGATTTGATCTCTTTTGAAATTTTCGACCGATGGGGCGGCCGCGTATTTTATTCCGAAGACCCCTTCGCCAAGTGGGACGGCTCCTTCGGCGGCGCGCCCGTCAATCCCGGCGTAATGCTGTACCGGGTGCGGTTTCGCTGCAACGGAGTAGAGCAATCGAAAACGGGAAGCGTTACGATTTTGCGATGAGGGGCAGGGGGCATAGGGCAGAGGGCATGGGGCAGAGGGCATGGAGCAGAGAGCATGGGGTAGAGCGCATAGCGAACCCGAAACCCGGAACCCGGAACAAGCACAGCTTATGGGGCAGTTATCTGGCAAGCCTGGCGCTTTTGTTCCTCGCCTGCGCCTGCGCCTCCATATCGCCGTTGCAAGGCGGCGCCGAAGACGAAACGCCTCCGCAAGTAGTATCGGAACGCTCCACGCCCAATATGCAAACCCGGTTTTCGCAAAAGCGTATAGAACTGACCTTCGACGAGTGGGTCACCCTCACCGATGTGTTCAATCAGGTGGTCATTTCGCCGCCGCTTGCCTATCAGCCCGATATTACGCTCAAAGGGCGCACCGTGATTGTGGAATTGGATGAGCGCGAACAATTTCGGCCCAATGCCACCTATACCATCAACTTCGGCGCAGCGATAAAAGATCTCACCGAAGGCAATCCCGCCGACGAACTCCGCTTCGTTTTTTCCACCGGCGATTTTTTGGACTCCCTTTCCGTAGAAGGTCTCATCGTGGATGCCGTTACCGGCGAACCGGTGGAAAAGGCGCTGTTTATGCTGTACGACAACCCCGCCGATTCGGTGGTGCGCAGCGAAAGTCCGTTCTATTTTGGCCGCACAGACAAAGAGGGCCGCTTTCGCATTCCCAATGTGCGCGCCGATACCCTCAAAGGTTTCGCGCTGTTGGATGCCGACCTCAACTACCGCTTCAACCAAAGCAAAGAAAAAATCGGTTTCCCCGATGCGTTCATTGTCACTTCCGACAGCAGCGCTGCGCGCAACATCCGTATCCGCCTCTTCGAGGAGGCCCGCCCGCTGCGCCTGCTCGATGCCGAAACGACTGCCTATGGCCGCATAAAACTCAGCTACAGCACCGCTCCGCAACGCATCGCTTTCAGCGCCTCAGATACGACGCTGACACTGCAAACAGAAGCGCTCGGCGATTCGATCCGAATATGGTACGACCGCCCGGAAACCGGCCCCTGGCTGCTGTTTGCGCAAGCGGATACCCTGAAAATAGATACGATAGAGATAAAATCGGCTACCGACAAAGCGGCGTTTTCGGCGAAGGCCACACTCGGTCTCGCCGCCCCGCAGGCAGGCCCGTTCACCGCCCTCCACCCCGACAAGGCTGCATCGGTGGCGTTCAACCACCCTTTGGTCGCGGCAGATACGGCGCTCATTTTTTGGTGGGAAGACACCCTCCGGCAACGGATTGCTCCGGTGTGGGCGCCCGATTCGCTGCTCCTGCGCACCTGGAATGCCTCCTGGGCCTGGACGGAAGGGCTGCCGTATGAGATGGAAGCCCTGCCGGGAGCATTCACCGATATATACGGACTTAAAAACACGGATACCATTCGCCTGCAATGGCGCATAGACCAACGCAAGTCTTACGGCACGCTCAATTTGGTATTTGAAAACATGGAACCCGATACGGACTATGTCGTCTCGCTGCTCAACAGCACCAAAGCCGAAGTGCTGAGCCGCATCGTTCGCGGCGACGGAGATAACACACTCCGGCTCACGCCGCTCGCGCCCGGTCAATTCTCCCTGCGCATCGTCATAGACCGCAATCGCAACGGACGTTGGGATTCGGGCCTATATGATACCTACACACAGCCGGAAGATATGTTGTTTTTTCCGTTGGAACAATTGCGCGGCAACTGGGAATTGGAGACAAAAGTAGATATGGCGCCTAAGAACTGAACACTTCGATCTCGTGCGTTTGAATCACTAAGTCTGTGAATTTGCCTTTGAAGCGGGTTGCTTTCACGATGTGGTTGTCAATCCAGTGATAGTTGCCGCCTCGTGGTTTCCCGAATAAAAGACCGTGGTACTTGAACCCGTGGCGCTGGAGCCATTCCTCGGTGATTTCGCGGTGCTCCTCGGTGCGCGAGGTGAAGAACGTAATGATGTGACCTTCCTCGTACCATTTGTTGACGTACTTGAGCGCATCGGGGTAGGGCAGGCAAGTGCCCATGCGCTCCGGCTCCTCGTTGGGCACGTCGTCGCAGATGGTGCCGTCTATATCAATAAGGAAATTCTTTACCCAGGACGGCAGTTTCGGGCTGATGGTTTCTCCTTTTTCGTTGAATGCTGCATTCAATTCCGGCATAAGCTGGCTCATAATAAAACAGTTTGTGCGCCCCGTCTTTTTTTGGGAACGGGGCCGTTCAAGTGATTGGTAAATTTCTTTTTCAAATGAATTTGGCCGCAGTATTACTTTTGACGTGCCCGATGGCATGGAAGGCCCTGCGGCTGCGGCATGTTGTTGTTTGGTAAGGGTATGAGCAAAGCCTTCGGGAGGCAAAGGTAAAGGGAATTTGGAAAATGAAACAGCTTTATTGTATTGCTTTTAGTTTAAGTATTTGTTTTCTTACGGGTTGTCGGTCGGAGCCGGAACCACCCCGGCGTGCCTTTTACCACTGGAAAACGCGGCTGGCGTTGTCGGAGCAGGAGCGCGCGTATTTAGACCGGCTGGCGGTGGGGGTGCTATACGTCAAATTTTTCGATGTTGACTGGGGCGAAGCGGCTGCCGGCCCTGTGCCGATGGCCGAAGTGGAAATGGACACACAGCGGCTCGCCGGCCTGCGCATCGTGCCTTGTGTATTTATCACCAATCGCACCATGACCCAACTCGCTGCGGAGGCCGTGCCGGACCTGGCCGCGCGCATCCTGAAAAAAACAGACGAGCTGGCCCTGCAATATGCCGGTCTTGGCATCGAAGAAATGCAATTGGACTGCGACTGGACGCCCTCCACCCGCGAGCGCTACTTCGCACTGCTCGAGCACTTGCGCGCGCATTTGGCCGCGCGGGGCGTACTGTTGTCGGCTACGGTGCGGCTGCATCAATACCGTTGGCCGGAACAAACCGGCGTGCCGCCCGCCGATCGCGGGATGCTGATGTGTTACAACGTAGGCGATGTGGAAAGCTGGGAAGAGGAAAACTCCATTTTGCGGGCAGCGGAAGCGGGCGAATACTTCGCCGGCGCCGGAAAGTATCCTCTCCCTTTGGACGGAGCGCTGCCGGTATTCGGCTGGGGCGTTTTGTTTCGCAACGACCGCATGATACGGCTCCTGCACGGCCTTTCGCCCCGGGACCTCACCGATACGACGCGTTTTCGCTCCACGGCGCCCCACCGGTTTGAGGTGATAAAAAGTACTTACCTCGACGGTCATTACCTGTACGAAGGCGATCGGCTGCGCACAGAGATGCCGGCCGGGGCCGATCTGGAAGAGAGCGCCGGGATGATGCGCAAGGCTTTGCGGCGGACAGGGCCGGCCTATACACTGGCGTTTTATCATTTGGATACGGCGGTGATGGAGTCGTTCCCGGAGGGCGAAATGGTGAAATATGGATGGTAGCTATCTCGTGAGGCGTACTGCAATTTTGAGCGAAAGCTCCGTTAGGCACGGTGAAAGTTTTTACATTCGCTTTATTTTTAAAGCCGAAGATGCAGAAGATCCTGTATGAAAAAACGCACAACAATATGGCGCAAAGCGCTGCTCAGTCTGCTGATAATCAGTGTATCGCCCGATCAGGTAGGCAATGCATGCGACCCCGTTGACCGCAGTTTCAGAGGCTATTCTTTCCTCGACGGCAATGTCATTTCGCCGGTCATTGCCTCGGCCCCCGTGCTGCTGTCGTTCGAATCGCTGTATGAGGCGTATGGCGGCCCGGCCCATGCCCAGCTCGACGAAAACGTGCGCGAGTGGCAGCAGCGGATATGCAAACGCGCCCGCCTGCAAGATATTCACGATCTCATCTACAAGTCTTCTGTGTATGAAATTGAATCCCTCCTTGCGGCGGCGGCAAGCCCCTCACTTACTCTGGATAGCTACCTCGGCGCCAATTCTTTCGCCCGATACTTAGAGCGCAACCGCTGCTTAGAGACCATTGAATACCTGGCTTTCGCCAAACGCTGCGAACCCCATGTCATACCCGGCGATGATTCCTGGAAAGCACCCCCACGCGATACGGTAGCCATGAAGCGCCTTATCGCGCAAGCCGAAGGTGTGTTTCTCGATTTAAAATCGGACTACATCCGGTTGCGATACGCCTACCAGATGATCCGGCTGGCGCACTATGCCAAAGACTATCCCCTTACGCTCGAACTGTACGAATACCTCATGCCCAAAATAGACCACGACCCCAGCGTAGTGGAGTACTGGATCAAAGGCCACGCAGCGGGGGCCATGCTGGCACTGGGCCGTAATGTGGAGGCCGCCTACCTGTATGCACAGGTGTTTGAACACAGCCGGGGCAAGGCCGAATCGGCGTACCGCAGTTTTCGAATCCGCAGCGATGAGGAGTGGGAAGCCTGCCTGCGCATGTGCCGGAGCGACCGCGAACGGGCGGCCCTGTATGTGCTTCGCGCGTCGGCACAGGAGAGCCGGGCCGTGGAGGAGATGGAGAAAATTTACCGCCTCGATCCCGTAAGTCCGCATTTGGAAGTGCTCTTGGTGCGCGAAATCCAAAAGTTGGAAAAAGATTTTCTCGGCGCTCCGTTCAACGACAACCGGCAACACAACAAGCGCTACCACAAACTGCCCCGCCCCGATGCCGGCAAATACCTCATCCGCCTCCAACAGTTCGTGATGCAAGTAGCCGAAGAAAAAAAGACGCCCCGGCCCGCACTCTGGAAAATAGCGGAAGGGTATCTCGAATTGCTGGCCGGCGATTACTACGCAGCCGACCGCACCTTCCGGGTAGCGACGACCATGACCAAAAACGACACCCTCAAAGCGCAACTCAACGTATTCAAACTGGCCCTGCGCATCAGTTCCTGGCAGGACCCGACCGAGGAAGTGGAAATTGACGTCTATGATATCCGGCGCAAAAATCCCTACTATGAGGCATTTGAGGATTTCACCGATTTCCTCAATGACAAAATGACGGCGCTCTACCAAACCGGCGGCCAACCCGGCAAAGCGTTCCTCATGCAGCGCCCCCTGCGCGACCTCAAACCCAACCCTCAACTCGCGCTCATAGAAGACCTGATCGGCGTGTGCCGAAAACCTTACCGCACCCGGATGGAGCGGGAAATGGTGGAGCGAAACGACACCGTGACGATTGAACATGAACTGCTCAATATGAAGGCTACCCTCCTTATGGCCGACGGGAAGTTGGAGGCGGCATTGGAAACCTACAAGCTGATGCCTCCCGAAAACGTTGATCAATTCGGCAGGTTCCGGCCTTTTCCCGGACGAATTTTTAACGAATGCGTGCATTGCCCCATACCCGACGTGGGCGGCTCTTACAACAAAAAACAACTGATTGAGCGGCTATTGGAATTGGAGTATCGGGCCAATGCGGGCGTGCCGGGATCGGATTCTTTGTATTACGAATTGGGGCTGGCATGGTACAACATGAGTTGGTTCGGGCATGCGTGGAAAACGATGGATTTTTACCGGAGCGGTGCAAGTATGGCCGTACAAAAACGACTGAAAACCAAAGATTTCGTCTTCCCGCACAATTATTACCCATTCGGAAACCGGGAAAACCTCGACTGCTCCAGGGCGATGTTTTATTTTGAAAAAGCCCGGCTCCTGGCTACCGAACCGGAGTTTGCCGCTCGTGCGGCGTTTATGGCAGCCAGGTGCGAACGCAATCAGCAGAGCGTAGCTGCTGTGCCGGACGGGCAAAGGAGTTATCAGTATTTTGAGCTCTTGCGCACTAAATACCGGGACACCGAGTTTTTTGGCCGAGCGGTCCGGGAGTGCAAGTATTTTGCAGCCTACACCGCGCGCTGAGGGTATATTGCGTGAAATATGTTAAAATTTTTCTAAACGATACGCCGCTCTCTTGTGTTGTACGAGTTATTCGCCTATTTTGCGCGAAATTTGCTGAGTCTGACAATCTAATCCGCATGAAGAAAATTGTACTTTCCACCTTATTCGTCGTTTTCGCCCTGTCCGTTCAGGCGCAGCTCGCCTACTCCGGCGATAACGCCCGCGCGGCTCGTGAGGTAGAAAACACCGCTCTTCAGGTTTTTCCCAATCCCGCGGTGGATTATATCAGTATCAGCTCCAGTCAATCCGTTCAGTACATTACCGTATATAATCTATTGGGTCGCAAGATGAAATCTTTCACCTATACCGAGGGTGACCGCTACTTCATCGGCGATTTGCCCAAAGGCATGTACCTCGTACAAATGACCGGAAAAGACGCCCGCCTCATCAGCACCCAGCGGCTCTCCAAGCGGTAACCTTTATTTCCTTTATGACCATTCAAGAAGGCAGGGACAAGTTCATACAATCCTGGGGTGCCCTTGGTACCAGTTGGGGTATCAATCGCACGATGGCTCAAATCCACGCACTGTTGCTCATTTCTCCCCAGTCGTTGTGTGCAGAGGAAGTAATGGAAGCCCTGAAAATATCGCGCGGCAACGCCAATATGAACCTGCGGGCACTCATGGATTGGGGCTTGGCATTCAAAGAATTCAAACCCGGCGAGCGCCGCGAGTTTTTTGTGGCCGAAAAAGACATGTGGCAGGTGGTGCGCAACATCATCCTCAACCGAAAGAAAAGAGAATTGGAACCCACTCTTAAAGTATTGGATGAACTCTCCAGCGTGGAGGGCGAAGACCTGGAAACCCAGGAGTTCATTCGGGTCATCAAAGACATCAAACTGTTCTCCAACAAAGCAGATTCGCTATTAGACTCGCTCACCAAAGCCGACCCGAACTGGCTGATGAGTTCTTTTATTAAAATGATCAAGTAAGCGGCTCAAAGTCCCCATTCCTGCCGCAGCATATCGGTCAGTTTAAACTTCTGAATTTTTCCCGTCACCGTCATGGCTACCGAAAAATCGTCCAATATTTTGAGATGACGCGGTATTTTGGGCCACTCCAATTTGCCATCGCAGCGCTGTTGCACTTCTTCTAATGTGAGATATTTTCCGGGAATGAGTTTCACCACAAGCGCGGCCACTTCCTGTAGTTTGGGATGCGGCACGCCTACCACTTGCAGCATGTCCACCTTATCTTCCAGCAGGGTGTGCAGCGATTGTTCCACCTCGGCGGGATATACGTTGTGTCCGCCGACGATAAACATCTCTTTGAGCCGGCCCACGATGCGATAATAACCGTTTTCATCCATTACGCCGAGGTCGCCGGTGCGCAGCCAGCCGTCTTCCACAATGGCTTTGGCGGTTTCTTCCGGCTTTTTGTAATACCCCTTCATCACATGCCAGCCCTTGACCCATATTTCTCCCACCTCGCCCACGGAGAGGGTTTTGAACGTACCGGGGTTCACAATGCGGGACTCCGTATGGTCAACCGGGCGACCGACGGTGGTGATCCGTTTTTCGACAGGGTCCACAATCATGGTTTGGTGGGTAACCGGCGACGCTTCGGTGAGGCCGTACGCAATGGTCATTTCGCGTGCGCCCATGCGCTTCGTGACGGCCTCGTACAGTTCTTTGTCCACTGGCGCGCCGGCCATGATGCCTGTGCGCAGGGAGCGGAGGTCGAATGCATCGAAGTCAATTTCTTCCATTTCGGCTATGAACATAGTGGGTACGCCGTACAGCGCGGTGCATCGTTCAGACTGAACGGCTTCTAATGTTTTGTGGGGATGAAACATAGGCGCCGGCACGACCAATGCAGCGCCGCTCACCAATGCGCCCAAAACGAAAAGAATGGAGCCGAAGCAGTGGTAAAACGGCACCGGCCCGCAGATGCGATCGTCGGCATGTACGCCCATGTGTTCGGCGGCAGCCCAGGCGTTGTTCATCACATTGTAGTGGGTGAGCATGGCGCCTTTGGGGAAACCCGTGGTGCCGGAAGTGTATTGCAGCAGCGCAATATCGTGGGGAGCTACTTTGCCGGCAACGGCTTCCAACTCGGCATCAGCAACAGCGGCGCCCCCGCGCAGGCAGTCTTCCCAGGTGAGAAAACCGGGCGCGTCGGGCGCATCGCCTGCCACAACGATGCGGCTCAGTTCGGGAAACGCATCTGCACAGGGCAAGGCGGGGCATATCTCCCGGATCATGCTGAGATAATCATACCGGATTACCTTGTTTTTGATGGTTTTTTCCCAACCGGGAATCATAACCAATACCCGCGTATCCGATTGAGTCAGGGCGTATTGCAACTCCTGTTGTTTCCATTCCGGGTTGATCGTAACGAGTACGCCGCCCAATCGCGCAACGGCTAATTGCGTGAGCAGCCACACGGGCACATTGGTGCCCCAAATGGCGACATGATCGCCGTGCCCTATGCCAAGCGCGGCCAATCCTTTAGCGGTACGGTTTACTTCTTCGTTGAGTGATTGCCAGGTGTATCGGGTTTTCGCGTCTGTGAACACGGCGGCTTCCCGGTCGGGGAGCTGATCGGCGTTGTGTTGCAGTAGGGCGCCGATGGTGATATGGAGTAAATTCATAGCGCATTTTGGTTAGGTTTGAAACTTCCCAAAAATACGGAATTTTAACCCTGCCAGACAATGACAAAGAATATAATTCTGTATGATTTTTGTCTGAATTTACGGTTACTGAAAATTGAGCAGCCGGGTATAGATGCCGTTGCGCAGCGAGTCTTGTGAAGGGCCGGTGAGCGTCAGTCCGAGGCGTTCGGCGGTAGAGCGAGAGGTAAATACGCCCCTGCCTTCGATCAAGTTGGTATAAACCGGAATGGCCTGCGAACTGGTGATGCCGGAATTGGCGCGTTGCACGCGGATCAGCTCGGCAAAAGCTTCGCCGCCGGCGGTGTAGTAAATATCCACTCCATCGAGTATGCGTTGCCGGTCAATGGAAGCGTCAATGTTGGTGCCGATAAATCGGAAGAAATCTTCGCCCCGGATTTCGTCATAGCGCATGCTGGTGGCATTGGGCTGGGCTTTGGTGAGTTCGCGGCCCAACACCCAATCTAAAGATTTAGAGGCATTGTTGGCGGGATTGGCGAGGTCAATTTCCCGGTAACGGATGCGCATGCGCAAATCGAAAATAGCGGCAGAGGGCGGCACGTCCCACAAAAAGGAGATGGTACGGGTATAATCAAGGTTGAGCGGGTTGGCGGGTACATTGGAGCGGGGCGCCATGGGGCCGAGCACGACGGCATCGGCGGTGACAGGAGGAAGACCGCCGCCGCGATTGATGATGATCCGCAGTTCCTGTTCTGCGATGAGGTTGATGTCGCCGGCTTTTATTTTGTAGAGGTAGTTGGGCGCTTGTGCAAAGGGGCCTTCTTCACGCGGGTAGCCTTCGAGGTTGCCGTCCACGCGTTGGAGGGTGTATCGTTGGCCGGTAGTCTTTTTTTCTAATTGCACGGTCACCGACGCATCATAATAGAGCGAATCGGGAATTTGGGCGATGGCGTTGGCATTGCCGCCGGGTTGCAAAAACGCTTTTTCTACCCGGACGTAGTGCGCAGTATCCTGAAGGTTGATGAAAGCATACACCACGGGAATATCTTTCCAGGGGGCTTCCAGTTCAAAATCGGTGGTACAGGCGCTGAAAGTCAAAATGGCAACGAGTGCCGGAAAAAACAATCGAGTCATAAGTATATTCTGTTTCAAACCGAGCAGTTATTTTTTTAACGAGCGGCAAAGGTACGCCGAATGACGGGAACGAGAAAGCAGTAATGTAAATTGGCCAGTGGAGGACAAATGAGCGGTTGCGGTGTTAGCCCTGCGGTGCGTCATCAAAGCCATTCGTTTTCCCCCGGAGCTATTTGGAATTGGAAGTTCTTTGAAAATTGCTATTTTTGTAACAAAATCATGTAGCAGATGAGCCAAATCTTATTGAAGTCGGATAATAAAGCAGACATTGACCTCTTACTTGCATTTGCGCGCCGACTGAACATCGGAGTTGTAGAAGTGAATGAGGCGGAGTCTCTCAAACTTGCTTCGGAGTGGAAGCAAAAATTAAAACTCATGGGAAAGGCTGCCGACGATCCCTTGTTTTTGTCTGATGTTGCTGAAGTTTTGGACGATTTCAAATACGCCGACGAAGATGGCGATTCTTAAATGGCACATATACCGGGCCAATTTGGACCCGGTCATCGGCTCTGAACAAGGAAAAAGCCGCCCCGTTTTAGTCATCAGTGAAGACTTCGTAAATAATCTTCTCAACTGCGTCAACATCATTCCGCTAACTTCACTCAAAGTTGGCCGTATCTTATATCCCAACGAAGCGCTAATCCCCGCCGGGATGGGTGGCTTACAGTCTGATTCAATAGCACTGTGCCATCAAATCCGAACAATTGATAAAAGGAGATTAAGTCTTGAATTTGGCGAACTGACGCATGCCCGTATTCACAGCAACGTCATAGAAGCTATTCGTTTTCAACTTGGAATTTTATGAGCATTACACTATACGGTTCCTGCCAAATCGAAGCCGGGCGTTTTAGTACAATCTTTCATCAAAGCCTTTACCTTTGCAGCTTCACCAACCAGCCGGAGGCGACATGTCCGTACACAAAGAAGTAAAACGCATTACTACTCACGTTTTGCAAGCCATGAAAGCGCGGGGTGAGAAAATCGCCATGCTCACTGCGTACGATTACTCCATGGCGCGTATCCTCGACGAAGCCGGTACCGACATACTGCTGGTGGGCGATTCGGCCTCCAACGTCATGGCCGGCCACGAAACCACCCTGCCGATAACCTTAGATCAAATGATATACCACGCCGCCTCCGTAGTGCGGGCTGTGAAGCGCGCATTAGTGGTGGTGGACCTTCCGTTCGGCTCGTATCAGGGCAACTCTAAAGTGGCGCTTGAAAGCACCATCCGCATTATGAAGGAAGCCGGAGCGCATGCAGTCAAATTAGAGGGCGGCGAAGAAATCTCCGAATCCGTCAAGCGCATCCTGTCGGCGGGCGTACCCGTGATGGGACATCTGGGACTGACCCCTCAATCCATCTATAAATTCGGCACCTACACCGTGCGCGCCAAAGAAGAAGCCGAAGCCGACAAACTACTTTCGGATGCCCGGCTTTTGCAAGAACTCGGCTGCTTTGCCGTCGTGCTCGAAAAAATTCCGGCCAAACTCACCCGCAAGGTCGCGGAGGATTTGCTTATTCCCACTATCGGCATCGGAGCGGGACACTATGCCGACGGGCAGGTACTCGTCACACAGGATATGCTCGGCATTACCAAAGACTTTCAGCCGCGCTTTCTCCGTCGCTATCTGGAATTGTACGAACTCATCCAAGGCGCTACGGAACAGTATATTGAAGACGTGAAATCATTGTCCTTTCCCAACGAAAAAGAAGAATATTAGTACTCATGCAACGAACGCTTCTCCGCGCCCTGCTTATATCAGTGCTGCTATTCGGCGGCATTGCGGCATTGTTGTACCTGCGCTATGCGGCCCAATCGGCCGTTCCGCGCGGGTTGGCCGACTACCATGTGCTCATTCCCACCGGCGCCACTTTCGATCAGGTAGTGGATTCGCTGAGCGCCAAAGGCATCCTTCGCGATGAGCGCGCTTTCCGCCTCATTGCGGAAAAGATGGAATACAAGCGCGACCCTATGCGGGCCGGGCGGTACAAAGTGGAGCCGGGTATGAACGTAGTGAAGATGGTGCGGCACCTGCGCAGCGGCGAACAGGCCCCGATCAACGTGGTGCTCACCAACGAACGGCTGCCCGAAAACGCAGCGGCCAAAGTGGCGCGCTTCATCGAACCCGATTCTGCCGAGCTGTTCGCCTTGTTCACCGATCCTTCCTTTTTGGATGAAATCGGCTACACGCCCGAAACATTTATGACCATCTTTATTCCCAATACCTATCAGTTGTATTGGAACACCACGCCCCGCAAATTCGTGGAGCGCATGATCAAAGAGCGCGATGCATTTTGGGCCAAAGAGGGCCGCAAAGACAAAGCCCGGCAAATGGGCATGACGCCCGAAGAAGTCTATACGCTCGCTTCCATTGTGGACAGAGAAACGCTGGCCAGTTCAGAAAAGCCCACCATCGCCGGGGTATATCTCAACCGTTTGCGCATTGATATGCCGCTGCAGGCCGACCCCACCTCCGTTTTCGCTACCCGCGACTTTGAGACCAAACGCGTCACGGAATACCACACCAAATTCGACTCTCCTTACAATACATACTTGTACAAAGGCTTGCCGCCCGGCCCCATCTGTATGGCCTCCATTTCGGGCATTGATGCCGTGCTGAATGCGCAAAAACACAATTACATCTATTTCTGCGCCACCGGCGAGGAATCGGGATTGCACGCTTTCGCGGAAACTTACAATCAGCACTTAGTAAATGCGGCGCGGTACCGGCAAAAGCTCAAAGAGCGGGGGTTGCGGTAGAGGAAAATTTTCACTCTTCCCGAAACGGATGCCGGGGCGTCCATTCCACGGCTGGTTCGAGTAAGCGAATAAAAAAAGGCATGAGCCGATTGGAGAGCGGCCGGTAGTGGCGCAGGCGGCAGTCTAAGTGTTGCGGTTCGGCGCCGACGGAACTTTTGATTTCCATAGCGGTGCGGGCGAATACGAGTTCTTCGACGCCCTCCTCAATGGCCGTTCCCACCATGTCGTACAGCATGTTGAGATAGAGCTGATACTGGCTGTTGACGGCATCTTTGAAGCCGAGGAAGTGTGCCTCCAGTGTATCTCCGTTGCGCATGGTCGTGCAAAATCCCACCAATTCGTCATCCATATAATAACCGAACACCCGGAAAAGCTGCGGGAAGGTATTTTTCAATTCGGTGAAATAACCGGGGTGCAAATCAAAAGCATTGAAGTCGGAATGCGCCGCCACATCGCGATAGAGCGCATACATAGCCGGCGCTTCAATGGCTGTCATTTGGGGGCTGAGTTCGCGGCGCACAATACCATTTCTCTTTTTGAAAGCCCGGCGCGCCCGAATGCGGTATTTGGAACTCATCGCCTCCAGGTAGTCATTGAAGGTTTTCCATGCCGGCGACAGGCGCAGTTTCATATTGGGTTGGAAACTGAAATCGCAGAAGCCCATACGGGACATCGTTGCGGAAATGCCTTTGCAGCAAGGGTTGATGTCTTTCATCATCACCAAATCCACTTTGCGGCCCCGGCTGCGGAAACTACTCGCTACGGCCTCGAAGGCTTGGTCCAACAACCGGGCCATTTCCGGTTCTTCCAGATTTTTATGCTGAAAATAAAACCCATGCTCTCCCGTGAGCAGCATATTGCCGCACACGAGCATCTGAAAACGGCCCAACCCCGCGATCATTGATTGGAGTGCGCGTAGCCGGCCCCGGTTGGCCGCCAGCGGAGCTTCTAAGCTTTTTTTGATGCGCAGGTCGAGCAATTGGCCGTAAGCGATACCCGCCGGCCGGTTTTGAAAATAAAATACCACATACGCAAAAGCCATGCCCTCCGGCGCGCTGTATTCCAACGAAGACAAAAACAGCCGTTGCAAAAAGATATCGTCGGAGGGCGCTGCGGCATCCCAGTCGGCAGGGGTTTGCCCGATGGAGTGAAACACATCTGCCGACCACCCGGAGAGCGCCAAATCGTATCGCCCGGAAGCTGTTTTTTGCTGCATCCTCTGAGCGCAACGCGTCGCACTGCCGCCGGCCGGCATATTAAAAAAAGACCGGGACAACTGAAGGAGACAGTTCTTTTGCACGGCGCCGGAAGCAGATTGTTTCATGTATCAGGTATTAATCGGGAAAGGTAACGCAGTTGGCAAAGGGATTGTTTCCAAGTTCTTTTGTGCAAAGCTGAAAAAACCCGTAATTTGCCGGGCAAGAAAAAAATCACTTACATGAAGACTCTTTTGATCTGTGTTATCGCCCTCATGGGGGCCGTGTGTGTGTCTGCTCAATCTGCTGCCGACAAAGAGGCCGCCCGCAAGGCCACCGAAGAATTGACCGCTGCATACAGCCTCAGCGAGGAGCAGGCGCAAAAAATGTACGTCATTCAGGAACGTCGCTTTCGCAACCTTTCGGAAGTCGAGTCATTAAAAACGACCGATGAAGCGCTCTATTTCCAAAAACTCAAAAGTATCCGTCTGGGTACCGAGGCCTCCATTGAGCGCATGCTCAGTCCGGAGCAACTGCCCATACTACAGCGCGAAAAAGTGGAACGCCGCAAGCTCGCCGGTAATCGCATCATTGAGTTGGAGCAAAACGGCGCCTCCAAAGCGGAGATACAACGCGCACTTGACGAACTGGAAGAGGAGTACTAATTTTTCCGGGTCGGGTAGGGGTGTCCGCCTGTTTTTACTCGAAACCCGCCAATATTCGGCGGCGTAGTCCATACCGTTCGATTTTCACCCTTTTTTCGCCGGAGGTAGAACAATTCCGGGGTTGTTCTGTAATATGGGTGACTTTTTTAGGCGGCATCACACCGTATATTTTCCGGCTCTGTGAGCGCTAATTTTGTAAAACCAAACAAAGCACTTTCTCAATGGATCCCTTAAAGCAGTTATTCCACGAAAAAGCGACTGCACAACGCAATAAGATAAAAACCATGCTCAAAGAGCACGGCGAACTGGTTGTTGATCAGGTCACTTTGGGCCAAATTTACGGCGGCGCCCGCAACATTAAATCAATGGTGTGGGAAACCTCTGATCTCGACTCCGAGCTGGGCATCAAATTCCGGGGCTACTCCATTCCCGAACTGCGGGACTTACTCCCCAAGGGCACCGACAAAAAGGAACCCCGCCCGGAGGGGTTGTTTTGGCTCATGCTCGTAGGCGAAGTTCCTACTGTAGAGCAGGTGGAATGGCTTACCCTGCAATGGACCCATCGCAGCAACGTGCCGGAACATGTATTCAAAGTGTTGGATACCCTCCCCGAAACAACCCACCCGATGACGCAACTCATCATCGCCGTGACGGCCATGCAGTCGGAAAGCTGTTATGCCCGCCGTTATGATGAAGGCTTGCACAAAGAAGAATATTGGGACCCCACTTATGAAGACGTCATGAACCTCATCGCGCGGCTGCCCCGCGTGGCGGCGTATATTTACCGGCGATCTTTTCACGGCGGCAACCACATTGCACCCAATATACAATTGGACTGGGCCGGCAACTTCGCACACATGCTCGGCTTTGATAAAGCCGATTTCAGGAGCCTCATGCGCTTGTATCTGACCATACATGCCGACCACGAAGGCGGCAATGCTTCCGCGCATACCAGCCACCTCGTAGGTTCCACCCTCAGCGATGCGTACCTTTCTTTTGCCGGCGCTATGGCAGCGCTGGCCGGCCCGCTGCACGGCCTCGCCAATCAGGAGGTCGTGGGTTGGATATACAAAATGCTCGATGCGCTCGGTACCAGAACGCCCACCAAAGATCAAATTGCCGGCTATGTAAAAGCGACGATTGACGCAGGGCAAGTGATACCCGGCTACGGCCATGCGGTACTGCGCCAACCCGACCCGCGCTTCATGGCGCTAAAGGATTTTGCAGAAAAGAACATGGGCCACGACGATGTGGTGCAGGTGGTTTGGGATGTGTTTGAAACCGTACCGCCCATTCTCGAAAGCCTCGGCAAGGTGAAAAACCCCTGGCCCAATGTGG
Organism: Saprospiraceae bacterium; assembly: GCA_019638385.1. Taxonomy (GTDB): domain Bacteria; phylum Bacteroidota; class Bacteroidia; order Chitinophagales; family Saprospiraceae; genus UBA2329. Next base: position 37,437 of record JAHBTW010000008.1, read on the forward strand.
ACGCCCATTCCGGCGCCTTGCTCATACACTACGGCCTCTCCGAATTCAATTTTTACACGGTGTTGTTCGGCGTGTCGCGGGCATTGGGTGTGTTGTCGCAGTTGGTTTGGTCGCGGGCATTGGGCTTCCCGCTGGAGCGCCCCAAATCCGTCACCACCGATTGGGCGCTGGAGCAAATCGCCAAACACACCGCAGCAACCGCCACCAACCATGCATAAATGAATCGCATCGCCCGGCCGGCCATCGCAGGCATTTCACTCGCTATAGCCCTTTGGACGGCTTACGATATGTATGCCCGCACGGCGGAGGAACTGCTCTGGGGGCACCGTCCGCTGTTGTTATTCCTCGCCGTTTGGATCGCTTTCCATGCCGTTTTTTCCGGGCGCACGCCGCAGGGCCGGCGCCGGGTGTTGTTGTCGAGTTTCAGCGGACTGATATTGGGCTTAGGCTTTCCGGGTATTCTGCCGGCGCCGCTGTTGCTGTTTGCGGGCTTCGTGCCACTGCTCCTGTTGGAAGAAGAAATCAGTGCAAGCGATGCGAAGCGCAAAATGCGTCTGGTATTCCGAAACAGCTACAACACCTTTATATTATGGAACATCATCAGCACCTATTGGGTGGCCAACACGGCGTTGGCTGCCGGCGTGGTGGCGATGGTGCTCAACAGCCTCTTCATGGCCTGGGTGTTCATGGCTTTTCATGCCACTAAGCGAGTCATGCCGCGTCTGGGCCTGGCTGCCTTCGCGGCTTATTGGATGGCATTCGATTATGTGCATCTCAACTGGGAACTGACCTGGCCCTGGCTCACCATTGGCAACGGCCTGGCGCAGTTTCCTGCTCTGGCCCAGTGGTACGAATACACCGGCGTTTTCGGCGGATCGCTGTGGATATTGGCAAGCAATATACTCGTGCTGGCCGCCTGGAAAGCGCGGGCCGAGCGCCCTGTTTTGCGAAAGCAACTATTCCGATTAGCCGCCTGGATTACCCTGCCCGTCGCCATTTCCCTTTGGATGTATTTCAACCACACCGAGGAAGGAACCCCGGCAACAGTGGCCATTGTGCAGCCCAACTATGAGCCGCACTACGAAAAATTTGAAATTGCGGAAAACATACAAATGGATCGCTTCATTGAGTTGTCGGCGATGGTGACAGACAGCACTACCGATTATTTGGTGTGGCCGGAAACCAGTTTCGGTTATGTAGAAACGAGGGCCGTGGAGGCATACCCGGCCGTGCAGCGCACCCGGGAATTCATGGCGCCTTTCCCCCGGCTCAAACTCATTGCCGGCATAGACGCGTACCACATCTTTCTGCCGGGCGAACCCCACAGTCGCGCCGTGCGATCCTCTGACCGGGGCAACGGCAACGTGATGTACTACGAAGTGCTGAATGCGGCCATACAGTTGTCGGGCGAAAGTGCAGAAACGCCACTCTACCGGAAATCAAAACTCGTGCCCGGCCCTGAAATCCTGCCCTACCGGGAGTTGTTCAGCGTTTTCAAACCCATCATTGAACAAGTAGATGGTACCGTGTCGGGAGTGGGCACTCAGAAGGAACGCGCCACGCTCAATAGCAGCAGCGGGCGCATTGCACCGGCCATTTGTTATGAATCTGTTTTTGGAGAATACTTCACCGGATATATTCACAAAGGCGCGCAAGCCGCTTTCATCATGACCAACGACGGCTGGTGGGACGATACCCCCGGGCACCGTCAACACCTCTGGTTCGGTACCCTGCGCTCGGTGGAAACCCGTCGCAGCATTGCCCGCGCTGCCAACACCGGCATCTCTGCCTTCATCAATCAACGCGGCGATATTTTGCAACCCACCCGCTACGGCGAAACCATTGCTATAAAAGGCGAAATCCTCCTCAACGACCGCGTCACTTTCTATGTGCGCTGGGGCGATGTCATTGCCCGCATTGCCATTTTTACCTCCCTCCTCCTGTTGCTCAATACCCTTGCCAAGAGCATAAAAACCAGGATCGGCGCAAAATAAGTAAACGAAGGGATGAAAAACCCCAACTTAAACTCCCATATCTCTCGCTTTCCCAAAAAATAATCGTGCTTTTGTTGGTTTTTAAAAATTTGTTCTACCTTTGGCCAGAACACTGTAGGTACACCTAAATTTTTCATCATCACTAAATATTAACCAACTATGAATGCAGTTCTCGGATTAGGCAAGTATTTGTTTGCCATCCCCTTCGCCGTGTTTGGGGCTTTCCACTTCATGAACCTCGAATCCATGGCATCCTGGGCGCCGCTCGGAAAAGCCGGAGTTATCATTTCGGGGGTAGGTCTCATCGCGGCAGCAGTGAGTATGCTCATCGGCAAATTTGACAAATTGGCCGCTGTGCTACTAGCGTTGATGCTCCTGATTTTTGTGGGGCTGATACATGCCAAAGGGGCATTCGCCGGCGATCAGAACGCAATGGGCGGATTGCTGAAAGACACCATGCTGGCCGGCGCAGCGTTGCTCTACGCCAAGACCTCTGCCCGCGACAATTCGGTGGTCGGATAACGACTGCTACACAAAGCGCTGCCGGCAATCCCTGACCTGCTGCCGCACAAAAATGAGCCGCCCCGGCATCCGGTGGCGGCTTGTTTTTTGTTGGAGGGCACTCGATAGCGATAGAAACTACTCGGCGAAAAATCTCAACCGACTGCTTGCAGACCTTCTAAAGAAAAGATATATTACGCCCCGATTCCTATTTTTCTTCACTTTAAAACTTCCTATTATGAAAAACAAAACTTTATTCCGAATTACCCCCCCCCCCCCACAGCATGATTCGCTAAAAAAGATCGCTTGTGCGACCAGTCTTTTTTTGCTGCTGTGTTGCACGACGGCCTGCTGGGGCCAAACGCTTTTTCAGGCAAGTCTGAAACCCTTTCAGGACCCGAAAGACCAAAAGCAGATCGAAGACCTGCTGAACCTTGCCCCGGCTGATTTCCGACTATTCACAATTGATTTGGATGCGATGGACGGGTTTTTACAAGCGCAAAATGGACCTTTTGCCATGCAATTACATATAGACCAAGGCTGGAGTTGGACGCTGAACCTGGAGCGCACTGCTTCAATGGGCGGCTTCAATTATGCCTATAAAGGCGCCGTAGCAGGCGCCGGAATGTGCCGGCTGTATGTGGCGAAGGATTTTATTTTGGGGAATTTGGCATTTGGGAGTAAAACTTTACACTTTGCCTCGGCGGGGCACATACTCGGGCCGATTTATTCCGGTCAGTTTATCGTATTTGGGGCACAAACTACTGAAATGTCCTTTGTTCCAGATAATTGCGCAGCGCCTTCTCCCGCCCCACCTCTTAAGACTGGCACCCTTGAGTTAGGCGTGGACATTGATAACTCTATTTATAATGAATTCGGGGGGAATATGCCTTTAATTAGTGCTGCTATTCACTTACAATTGGATTATGTCCAGGATTTCTTCGCATTCAAACATTATAATTCTCATCCGTATCCTTTTAGCATTGTATTGCAATACACCAATCGTGGACCATATCCTAAAACTACGAATTATAATTTTGTAGGAAGTAGTTATTACAGTTCACATTTGAAGGTTAGGAGCTATTGGGGTTTAAATTTGTCCTGTATTCCCAGAGATGCGATACTACAGTTTATGCAACATCCTTTTATAGGTCTTGGCCATGCTGATTATAGTGTGGACTTTTGCGGTGGTGGGCCTTCGGTTATTATCCGCCACCAACCAAATGGGGGAGGAATCACAACTTATTATAACCCTAATCTTGCACTTACCATTGCACATGAATTAGGGCATATTGTAACTAGATCCGGCCATCTTGGAGGAATAGATGCTAACGGATGTAACTCGCTTCCATCTCCAATTATGTGTGACTATGCAGGGATTGCAACAAACCTGAATGAGGCTTTTTTTAGTTGCCCTTCTCGCAGGCTTATACACCAAATGCTCAACCAATACGGCGCTTTATGCTATTCTGACGACCGTCAAGTACCCAGTTTACCTTGCCCTCCGCTTGCACCCTGCGGAATTATTATAGATATAGAACCAGATAATCCCCGCCCTGCTCATTCCTGTGGAGACAAAAGCCTGATAAAATATAGCGTTCGGGTGTGTAATAGTTGCGATGAGGCAAGAGAGCTTAAGGTAAGGTTTGTAAACAACGTCCTGGCGCAGGAAATTGAATATCTTGATCCTGCTTTCGATCCGACACCTATTATAACTTCCTCCAGCAGCACAGTCAGGTACGCAGAACCGGCGTTTTCTTCCTGGCTGCCGGGCGAATGCCGCTACTATTCTGTACAAGGCAGGTTTTTGCATACTTTTTCAGGAGCGAGTTATTCTTCGGCAATAGAAATATTAGAACCCTCCAGCTCCATTCCAATAAGAACAGAATGGGCAACTATTACTCAGGGCCACCCGATATCTATTCTTAATGGCACTATACAAAGTCCTCGAAAGCTTTCTACATTGATTCCGCAAGAGTGGCGTCTGGCGCCTGGAACCGCATGTCAAGGCAACACCCCGCTCGCCTTAGCCATTTCCGGTGTGTTCGAAATTGATCTGGACAATCTTCCGGCTTCCGCAGGGGGGATTTATTGCATGAAACGAACCAATATCAAAATGTCACCCAATGCACAAATCATCGTGTCGGGCAGCCCGGGTAAAAAGCTCATTATGGAAGAAGCGCAAATTTTTACCTGTATCGCTGTGTGGCAACGAATCCTCGTGCAACCGGGCGTAGAACTCATCATGGACAAGTGTACCGTGGAAGACGGCATAGAAGCCCTTACCCTTTCGGGAGGGGCCATAGCGCATCTTCGCGACAATACCTTCCGCAACAACCACATCGGGGTGTATGTGCCGCCAGGCCCTGCCACGGGGCAAAACGTGGACTTTCGCTCTTTCTTTGGCAACCGGTTTGAATCGGCAGGCAACGGCCTCAAACCGCCCCTGCCCTACACCGGGCAAAAAGGCACGGCCGGCGTGTGGCTCAACGATGTACTCGGCGCTACCATAGGATTGGAAGATGAAACGGAAAATACATTCTACAACCTGTACAACGGCGTGGTAGCCCACAACTCCAACCTCAGCATTCGCAATTCCTATTTCAGGGCCATAGAGCCGGCGAGCGGCCCCAATGCCCCGGCTTTCAGCGGCCACGGCGTGCATGCTTCGGGCACAGAGCCTTTTCTTCGGGTGCTGGATGTGAAGGGGCTGGGCAAATATGGTCCGGCTGCATTTGAAGATTGTCGCACCGGTATTTATGCCGATAAGATGGCCGCTCACATTGAGCATTGCAACATGGAAGGAGTTTATAACGGCATCCATCTGCAAAACGGGCGCGCTAAGCGGCTCACTGTGCTGCGCAACAATATCAAGGCCACCGATGCAGGCATCAACCTGTTTCAGAACACGCCGGCGCGATGCAATGTGGAAGACAACGAAATCACGATACAGGCGATCAATTGGGGAATGGGAACAGGCATTCGCATGGAAGAAGCGCCGACGGGAGTGCAGAACTACAACTCCTATACCGTACAACGCAACCTCATACACATGAATACGGCGGCAACCGGTATTCGCCTACAGGCGGGGCGGTATGTGCAGTTGTACGACAACACCATACACCTCAAAGAAGGTACTTCCTTTCAGGACGGCATATCCCTGGCCGGCGCCGGCAATGCCTTAGTGCGTTGCAACACGGTGTCCGGCCCGGCCAGCAGCACATTTAGCTATCCCAACCGGGGAGTGGTAACCTACGGCTCCTTCGGCAGCGCCCTTCTGTGCAATACCACCGACAACATGCGCACTGGATATACCTTTTACGGCATGGCCGACGCTACCGCACTGCGCGGCAACAACCTGCGCCGACACGCCACCGGCCTGCAAATATTGGACAACGGGCACATCGGAGAGCAAGCCCACCAGGGCAATCGTTGGTTCGGGCCGTTTGCGGAGTTTGGGGCGAAGCATCTGGCGTTGGATTTTGAGGTGGTTGAGCAATCGCGATTTCGGGTTGACCCGGCCGCGTCTTCAGGGCAAGCCTTTGCCTTTGAACCTTCCTGGAGCGCTGTGGGGTTGTGGTTTGTACCGGACCCTGTAAATGAGACAGAAATATTTCAGTGCCAAACTCCCACCTACGATGCCTGCCAAACCGCCGCACCGCCGGTAAACTTCGCCGAAATGGGCATATTGGAAGAAAAATTGGCGATGGGCACTTTTGCCTCGCCGCAGTTTACTGCCGAATTGGGCTGGACGGGCCGCCGGCATCTGTACAGCCGCATTGCCGAAAATGACTTTCCCCTGCAGCCAGGTACTCCCATAGACACGTTTTACGCCGGGGGCGCGGGTGGCGGCCTCATACCGCAACTGCACACGGCGCGGCAGCGCATCCAGGGCGCCTTTGCTCTGTCGCCCGCCGAGGAGGCTCAGCTCGAACAGCAACACCTTGATCTCCAAAACCGGCTGTCTGAACTGCGCGCCAACAGCTATGGCTGGAAAGACGCCGATCTGGAAATCGGGGACCCTGTGTTGGAAACTGCGCGCAACGCCGTGTACGCCGGCCTGCAAGCCGATGCAAGCGCTGCCGATGCGCTTGCGGAAGACTTATTGGACCACGCAACGAGCCAATTGGCCCTTGCCAAAACGCTGAACGCTGCCATACCGGCAACGGCCGTATATGAGATCAATGAAAAAAGCGTAAACGAGCTGTACATCGCCTGGGTAGAAACCGGGGAGTTTACCCCGACGCAAAAAGGCGAACTGGCCGACATCGCCTTCCAATGCCCCTGGAGCGGCGGCGATGCCGTATTTTTCGCCCGCAGCCTGTATGCGCTGATTGACCCGGATGCCGGGTATGATGACGAACTACTGTGCAGTGTAGGCGGGCAGTACCGGGCACTGCCGACGCAAACTCGCACGTTGGAGGCAGGTTTTGAAATCTACCCCAATCCGGCGGGGGACTATGTTGTAATCCGCACTGCCGGGATAGAGGACAACGCAAGAGCCTCAGTCGTACTTTACGATTTGATGGGCAGGGAGATACTGCGTACAGCAGTTGCCGGGAATACTGATTTTATATTGAATACTGAGCAAGTACATACCGGTCTGTTTTGGGTCGCGTTATCGGTTGACGGACAAAGAGTTGGCGTTCGCAAAATTGTGATCAAACGATAATCATTTTTTTTCTCATTGGGCGGTACAAGGAAACGTCTTTGTGCCGCCCGTCTTGATTGTAATAATACAATGAAACCTCTCCATATTTGTACATGCCTTCTGTTGCTCCCGTTTGCACTTGCTTCTCAGAAATTCGATAATATCTGGCTTTACGGATACAACACATCGTCGAGTACGCCAACCGGAATTATCGGCAGTATAGGCGATTTCAGTCAGCCGCCCCTGAATTTTCAACCCACTCCGTTGGGGCTAAGGCTTGCGTCCAGCAGCACGCTCATCTCTGATGCCCCTGGCAACCTATTGTTCTATACCAACGGCTGTGCCATAGCTAACCGACACCATGAGGTCATGCCCAACGGACAAGGTTTGAATCCGGGTCCGGTGCATCAGGCGCAGTGTGATTTTGGTTATACTGCGGGGCCTCAAAGCAGCCTCATCCTGCCATTGCCCCAAACAGATAGCGTATATGTTTTGCTCCATAAAGGTATTGTGTATGTCAACCAGCCGGTTTTTACGGTGCTAACGGATAAATTGTACTATTCGATAATCAATATGAGTACCGATGCCGGCATGGTCGTTGAAAAAAACCAGATTCTCATCCAGGATACACTTAGCTATGGAGAACTAACTGCTGTAAAACATGCAAATGGCAACGATTGGTGGATTATTACTACTGAAAGGCACTCCAATCGCTATTATACAATCTTGTTAACTGCCGACGGATTCGAGATCCCTTGGCTTCAACAAGCGGGTAATGTTACGACCAAATACGGAGGGCAGGCCGTGTTTTCTCCTGATGGAACAAAATACATTCGTTATGGCCCTAGCCCGACGGCGTTTTATTTTTGACTTTGACCGCAGTACAGGAGACTTGAGCAATTTTCAGCACATCGCCATCAACGACAATGCTCTTCGTAGGCGGGAGCAGCCGTACGCCCAACTCGCGTTATTTGTATATCCCGGCCGAGTACAACGTTTACCAATTCGACCTTTGGGCAGCGGATATTGATGCATCGCGCATCACGGTGGCAGAATACGACGGTTTTTCTCTGCCCTACCAGACCACTTTTTTCAGGCACAGTTGGCCCCGGACTGCAAAATATACATCAACTCTTTTGGCGGCTGTGACGGTACTCCACGTCATTCACCACCCCGATGAACCTGGCCTTGCCTGCGAGGTGGAGCAACACGGAGTATCGCTGCCTTATTACCACCTCGCTCCATGCCCAACTTCCCAACTACCGCCTTCGGCCCGCTCGTGCCCGGTGAGCCGCCCGCCCGCCTTGTGTGCCGGGTGTGAGTGGGTAGCAGAACCGCAGCTAGCGGCAGGGGCGCTACGCACTTCCCAACCCGGCGCAGGGGTATTTTCACCATAAGCAGCCGATGCGCCGCCACCCTCCTGCGCCTGTACGACAGCATGGGGCCAGGTACTGCAGCGCTTGCCAAGGAGCCGGAGCACCGCATTTGCGCTGCCGGGCGGGCTTGCCGCCGGGGTGTGTGGCGGTGGGCAGAAGGTAGCGAGGGGGTGCTGGGGCGAGGGCGGGTGGTTATTTCTGGAATGAGCAATGCTGAATGGCCAATTGGCATCACTTGTACATTGAAAAATCGATCATTGGGAATTGTACATTTGGAATGACCAATGCTCAATGGCCAATGTTCAATGGCTTACACGGCAGCAACTGCTCTATCCATTAAGAAAACAACGAACGATATGATACCAAAAGCAATTTGTATAAGGACGGGTATGGCTCCGGTAAACATCGCCTGGGTAGAAACCGGGGAATTTACCTCGACGCAAAAAGGCGAACTGGCCGACATTGCCTTCCAATGCCCACTGAGCGGTGGTGATGCCGTATTTTTTGCGCGCAGCCTGTATGCCTTGATTGACTCGGATGCCGGGTATGATGATGAGCTGTTGTGCAGTGTGGGACAACACTTTGCCATACCGGCTGAAAAGCCAATAGTTCCAGCCGGCTTTTTTGTATATCCCAACCCGGCAGGCGACATCATGGTGTTCGTAATGGAACCGAAGGTGCAGGCCAATGTGCTCCTGGAAATCTTTCACACATCGGGATACCTGATGAAAAGACAGGAGTTTGATGCGCACGACGGGCAATTTTACATAGAAACCGGAAATATGCTGAACGGCATGTACATCTGTCGCCTGAGCAGTGAAGGCAGAAGCCTGGGTTCTCAGAAAGTAATCATTTCCAAATAAATTTGATTCACAGAAACAGGAGGGTGGCACTGTCTGCTGCCTTCCTGTTTTATTATTATTTTCACCAATGAAGCAGTATTTGCATCTGTTTTTTATCTGCATTGCCTGCGTTAGTTATAGCCAAAAATACGATTTTAACTGGGTAATGGGATACGATAGCCATTTGGGGTTCCCAAACACTGAAGGGATTTTTATGAATTTCAATACAGATACCCCAAGTATTAGCTATGAGCCGATACTCCTCCCGATGAGAACGTCTTTAGCATCGATCAGCGACTCGTCTGGAAATTTGCTTTTCTATACAAATGGTTGTTCCATAGCCAATACCAATCATGAAATTATTGAAGATGGGATGGGTTTAAACCCCGGAGAAGTTCATGATATCCAGTGCCAAACAGGGTATACAGCCGGTCGACAAAGCTGTCTGATTCTTCCACTTCAAGGCACCTCATATTATTATTTATTTCATAAAGGCATTTTTTATGAAAATGGGAACCCGGCTCAAGGGGGAACCGATATTCTTTATTACACAATAATCGATGCTAATGAAAATGGAGGGCATGGGAAAGTTTTGGAGAAAAATATACCCATCATTCAACAAAACCTGACGTATGGTCAATTGACAGCCACTAAACATGCAAATGGCGAGGATTGGTGGATTCTTACCGGTGGGGATTCCAATAATGACTACCATATTATTGAGCTTTCCTCAGAAGGAGTAGAATATCATGGAATTCAAAATATTGGACATAGTGCGAGCTATAACGGGTCAAGAGGTGGGCAGTCTAATTTTTCCCCGGATGGTGGTAAGTTTATTCGCTACAGTAGTCCTGATGGTATTTTTATTTTTGATTTTAATCGCAATGCTGGAATATTGAGTAATTTTAGGCATATACCAACCCCTGAAACGACTTTTTCAACAGGGATTGGAGTATCGCCGAGTTCACAATACATGTATGTAACAACAGATATTCATGTCTTTCAATATGATTTAAATGCCTCAGATATTGGATTGTCTCGAATAGAAGTTGCCGAATATAATGGCTATATGTCACCTTTTCCTACAACTTTTGCCCAACTTCAACTCGGCCCAGATTGTCGAATTTATATAAGTAGTTTCGCTACTGTAAATGTTCTTCATGTCATCCAATATCCTGATCTGCCAGGAACAGCTTGTCAAGTTGATCAACACATCATTCAGTTGCCATTTAACCACGGCAGGGCACTACCTTACTTCCCCAACTACCGCCTCGGCCCGCTCGTGCCCGGTGAGCCGCCCGCTCCGCCTTGTGTGCCGGTGGTGAGTACGGTAGAGGAAACGCAGCTAGCGGCAGGGGCGCTGCACATCTTCCCTAATCCGGCGCATGGGCACTTTACCGTTGCGCTTACTGCTCCTGCTACCCGCCTGCGTTTATACGATAGCATGGGGCGGCAGGTACTTGTGCAATCGCTCGCGGCGGGGCAGCCGGAGCATCGCATCGCGCTACCGCCGGGCTTGCCGGCCGGGGTGTATGTGGCGGTGGCAGAAGGAAGCGAGGGGGTGCTGGGGCGAGGGCGGGTGGTTATTTTGGAATGAGCAATGCTGAATGGCCAATTGGCATCACTTGTACATTGAAAATTGATCATTGGGAATTGTACATTTGGAATGACCAATGCTCAATGGCCAATGTTCAATGGCTTACACGGCAGCAACTGCTCTATCCATTAAGAAAACAACGAACGATATGATACCAAAAGCAATTTGTACAAGGACGGGGATGGCTCCGGTAAACATCGCCTGGGTAGAAACCGGGGGATTTACCTCGACGCAAAAAACCGAACTGGCAGACATCGCCTTCCAATGCCCCTGGAGCGGCGGCGATGCCGTATTTTTTGCCCGCAGCCTGTATGCGCTGATTGACCCGGATGCCGGGTATGATGATGAGCTGTTGTGCAGTGTGGGCGGGCAATTCCGGGCACTGCCTGAACAAGCCCGTACTGTGGAAACGGGCTTTGAAATCTACCCCAATCCGGCAGGTGATTATATCATAATTCGCACTGCCGGGATAGAGGACAATGAAAGAGCCACTGTCGTCCTTTACGATTTGATGGGCAGGGAGATACTGCGTACAGCAGTTGCCGGGAATGCTGATTTTGCATTGAATACTGAACAGGTACATACCGGCCTGTTTTGGGCTATGCTATCGATTGACGGACAGAGGGTCGGAGTTCGTAAAGTTGTAATCAAACGTTAAATTTTTTCTCATTGGGCGGTACAGGAAAACCTCTTTGTACCGCCCTTCTTTATTGTAAAACAATGAAACCGCTCCATTTTTGTATATGTCTTCTTTTTCTCCCGTTTACGGTTGCTTCCCAAAAATTTGATAATATCTGGCTTTACGGATACAACACATCGTCGAGTACGCCAACCGGAATTATCGGCAGTATAGGCGATTTCAGTCAGCCGCCCCTGAATTTTCAGCCCACTCCGCTGGGGCTAAGACTTCGCACGAGCAGTACGCTCATTTCCGATGCTGCCGGCAACCTGTTATTTTATACCAATGGCTGTGCCATAGCCAACCGGCGTCACGAGATCATGCCCAACGGGCAAGGCTTAAACCCGGGACCGGTGCATCAGGCGCAGTGCAGTGGGGGGTATACGGGAGGATCGCAAAGCAGTCTTATTTTACCCATGCCTCAATCCGATAGCCTCTTCATGCTGCTGCACAAAGGAATTATTTACGACCCCGTATTATCTGTGGTAACCGACAGGTTGTACTATTCAGTGGTGAATATGAGTACTGATACAGGTGTCGTCTTAACAAAGAATGTTCTACTCATTTCCGACACCTTGGATGCCGGTCAGTTGACGGCAGTGAAACATGCCAATGGTATAGATTGGTGGGTGATTGTTTCGGAGTACCTGAGCAACCGGTATTACATACTCCTGTTGAATGAGTCCGGGCTTGAAATATACGCTCAACAACAAATAGGAGGCACAACTACCCGGCAAAGCCAGGCGGGAGGGCAGGCCGTCTTTACTCCTGATGGTACAAAATACATACGATACAATCCTGCCGACGGCGTTTTCATTTTTGACTTTGACCGCAGTACAGGAGACTTGAGCAATTTTCAGCACATCGCCATCAACGACAATGCCTTCGTAGGCGGAGCAGCCGTATCGCCCAACTCGCGTTATTTGTATATCCCGGCCGAGTACAACGTTTACCAATTCGACCTTTGGGCAGCGGATATTGATGCATCGCGCATCACGGTGGCAGAATACGACGGTTTTCTCTCGCCCTACCAGACCACTTTTTTTCAGGCACAGTTGGCCCCGGACTGCAAAATATACATCAACTCTTTTGCGGCTGTGACGGTACTCCACGTCATTCACCACCCCGATGAACCTGGCCTTACCTGCGAGGTGGAGCAACACGGAGTATCGCTGCCTTATTACCACCTGCGCTCCATGCCCAACTTCCCCAACTACCGCCTCGGCCCGCTCGTGCCCGGTGAGCCGCCCGCTCCGCCTTGTGTGCCGGTGGTGAGTGCGGTAGAGGAAACGCAGCTAGCGGCAGGGGCGCTACGCATCTTCCCCAACCCGGCGCAGGGGTATTTCACCATAGCTACCGATGCGCCCGCCACCCTCCTGCGCCTGTACGACAGCATGGGGCGGCAGGTACTCGTGCAAGCGCTTGCTACCGGGCAGCCGGAGCATCGCATCGCGCTACCGCCGGGCTTGCCGGCGGGGGTGTATGTGGCGGTGGCAGAAGGTAGCGAGGGGGTGCTGGGGCGCGGGCGGGTGGTTATTTTAGAATGAGCAATGTTCAATTTTTTCAATACTGCTCCTGCACCCAACGCAGCACCTTTTGCATTTCCTCTTTGAGGGGGTTGGCGCCGGTGGTATGGTTGTTGTGCATAAAACTGAAGATCAGCACTTTTCCTTTTTTGGTAGTTACAAAGCCGCTCAGGCAGTGTACATAGCGCAGGGTGCCGGTTTTGGCAAACACATACGGCTGCCCGTTCTTTCCCGGATACCAGTCGCGGATGGTACCCGACACGCCGCCGGCGGGGAATATCCGGAAGAGGCGCTCGCGGGGCTGCTGCCGGTAGAGCCGGTCGAGGATGTGTACGACGGTGCGCGGCGTGAAAGCATTGTACCGCGAGAGGCCCGACCCGTCCCACCATTCCAGTCGGTCGGGTACGGTGTTGAAAAAGCGGCCCTTGGCATAGTCTATAGTTTGGGCGGTATTTTGTTGGTGGAAGAGTTGTTCGGAACACATCATCAGCAGTTGCTCGGCTATGAAGTTGTCGCTGTCGCGCATGAGGCGCATATAGAGGCTGTCGTTGGCCGGCATGTAGAGCGTACGCACGGTGTCGGAGGGCAGCAGCCGGGCGTCTATCCATCGCACGGGGCGTCGGAGCGTATCGGAGAGGAGTTGGGTGAACAGGGCGGGGGAGTAATCGAAGGGCACCTCTTTGGTCGTTCCGGGCCGGAGCGCGGCGGCATTGTATTCGAAACGATTGCCGATATGACTGCGGCGAATGGCAGAGCCGCGTGCTGCTTCCAATTGCGGGCCGTAATAAATACTGTCGCGGAACAAAGCCGGGTGCGCCACGAATCCGCTGTCCGGCCCCAATGTGCGAAAGCGCGCCACATTGCCGTAGATGGGCATGGGCGATCGTTCGGGTTGGTAATAGTCACTGAAATCATCCCATGACCAGCCGGGGCCGAAGTGTTCGTCTTTGAAGTTGAAATCGGTGAAGAACAGTTCTTCGGATCGGGAGCGCAGGAAGGAGAGTACGGTCGTATCGGCGGGCAGATCGGGATGGAGGAATGCGGGATTGCCGGTACCCCAAAATACCAAATAGTCGCCCATAGACAAATATCGCAGCACCGGCAGGCTGTCGCCGAGCACGTTCAGCGCAGTTTGCAGGGTGAGAATTTTGGTATTGGACGCCGGGGTGAAATACTTGTCGGCCTGATATTGTGCAATCATAGCGCGGGTTTGCGGGTCGTACAGCGCAAACCCGGTAAAGCCCTGCGAAAACACCTTCGATCCGGTCAGGAGCGTTTCCAAACCCTTGGGCAGGGGGTCTTTTTTTTGGGCAAAGACCTGGGAGGGAAACAGGCAGCATCCTGCTAAAAACAGAGAAATAAGTATCTTGGCGCTCGGTTGCATTTTTTTGTTGGCAAAATAGAATCTGCATCCGATTCTGTACCGGTTTTTGAAAAAAAATAATTATAAAGCTAATAACACATCAGTATGGAGAGCAACAAGGACGCCAAACGCGTACTCATCACCGGCGGTAGCGACGGCATCGGCAAATACACCGCATTGGGCCTGGCCCGGAAAGGTTATGCCATCACGCTGGCCTGTCGAAATGAGGGCAAAGGCAGCAAAGTGGCAGAGGAAATCGTTGCTATTACCGGAAACCCTGACATTGACCTGTTGATAATGGACTTAGCCGACCTCGACTCTGTTCGGCGCGCTGCGGCGGAATACCGAAATCAATTCGACCGCTTGGATGTGCTTATCAACAATGCAGGGATATTTATAGCGGACCTGGAAAAAACGGCCCAGGGGTATGAAAAGCAATTCGGCGTCAATCACTTAGGACATTTTGTATTGACAAACCAATTGCTCGGTATGCTGGAGAAAGCTCCGGCGCCGAGGGTGATCAATGTATCGTCGCACATGCATTACGGTGGGCAAATTGACTTTGACAACCTGCGCGGCGAAAAGCCCGGCTACAACGGTATCAAGGCGTACGCGCAATCGAAATTGGCCAATGTGTTGTTTACCCGCGAATTTGCGCGGCGCTATCCGCACATCGCCTGCAATGCCCTGCACCCCGGCGCGGTGCGCACCCGGTTTGCCAACAAATCAGGCGGACTGTTGTATTCGCTCGGCTGGACATTGGTAAAGCCCTTCCTCATCAGCGTGGAGCAGGGCGCCAAAAACTCCATTCGGGCGGCCTCCGACCCGGCGCTGAGCGGCGTCACAGGGCAGTACTTCGACCCGCGCAAAGGGCCGCGCTATCCATCGCGTACCGCGCAAGACCCGGATTTGGCATCGCGGCTGTGGGAGTGGAGCGAGGCCGCAGCGTAGCGATTTCCTGCTCCGGCTGCTACGAAATGATTTTGTCCCCTGTCGGACATTGGAAAGTTTAAAGTTTTTGTAATTGCTGCACATTTGCTTAACATTGTGCGCTTAACTGGGAATACCCTCGCTTTGGTTGACTTAAACAAACGTTTGTATGATGCGAAACTTACTCTTAATCAGTGTTTTATTCCTGTCGGGAATGGCCTTGTCAGCTCAGACATCGCTAAACGGAAAAATAATCGACGGGGATAACAAGGAGCCGATTATCGGCGGAACCGTGTTGCTTTTTCGCAACGGGGTACAGATAACCGGTACCGTGACCGACTTTGACGGCAACTACAATATTGCCAACCTCGATCCGGGCACTTACGATGCAGAAGCCAGCTACCTCGGCTATCAGAGCCAGCGGGTGGAGAAAGTGGTGATTTTTGCCGGCAAGGCCAACAAGCTGGATTTCGAGATTTCTGCGGGCCTTACGCTCAGTACCGTTGTGGTGACAACTTACCGCGTACCGTTGGTAGAGCAGGACAACACCACACAGGGCCAAACCATTACCAGCGAGCAGATACGGAATCTGCCCACCCGAAACATCAACGCATTGGCAGCTACTACGGCCGGTTTGGCTTCTGCCGATGAAGGCGGCGCCATCACGGTGCGCGGCTCGCGTTCTGATGCCACCAATTACTATGTGGACGGCATCCGGGTGCAGGGCAGCCTTATTCCGGAATCGGAAATTGATCAGATGCAGGTGATTACCGGCGGCGTGGAAGCGCAGTACGGCGACGTGACCGGCGGGATCATTTCCATCACCACAAAAGGTCCCTCCCGGCAATTTTCCGGCGGCGCCGAAGTGGAAAGTTCCAAATACCTCGATCCATTCTCCAACAGTCTGGCAGGTATCAACCTCACCGGGCCCATTTTGAAAAGTAAAAAAGGCGAATCCATTATCGGCTACCGCATTTCGGGCCGATGGACGCATCAGGTGGACGACGATCCCCCGGGTATTCCTATTTACCGCGTAACGGATGACAATTTAAAGGCATTGGAATCCGACCCCATCCTCAATTTGGGCGGCAGCCCCTTTGTAGCGGCTGAATTCATGCAAGCTGACGATGTGAACGCGCTCAATGCCAGGCCCTTCGAAACGCGTACCCGCTACGACCTTACGGCCAAGATAGACGTGCGCCTCAGCAAAGCGGTGGATATTTCATTCACCGGCTCCAATACGTCGCAGGAAAACTTAACCACTCCCGGCGGATGGCGCGTGTTCAACAGCCACAACAACCCGACGCAGTACAGCGGTACGACGCGCGGCAATATCCGTCTGCGCCATCGGATCGGCGGCGGAGAAAACGCAAAAGGTTCGGCCATTCAAAATGCCTCCTATTCGCTTCAGTTCGGGTTGGAAAAAACCCGCTTTGAAGATTACGACTCGCGCCACGGCCAAAATCATTTTGCCTACGGCCATATCGGCAATTTCGACATCCAGTGGCTGCCTACTTTTGCGCCGAGGGTAGATGAAAATAGCGGAGAGGTGTCCTTCGTTCACCAGGACTGGCGGCAGGTGCTCCGCAGCTACAATACCGCCAACTCCTCCAACCCGGTTCTTTCCAACTACAACAATGCTATGGGTATTGATTTTTCGGAAGGGCTTAACGGCCAAATACCCAATGTGATCTTATCCGGCGTCAACGACGATATTGCCGGTATTTTGCGTCGGGAGGCTTTCATCGCTCCCAACGGTACCATCTCCAGCCAGTTTACGAGTGCCTGGAACTTCCATACGAATGTAGGCACCGTATATAACCGGGTGCGCAAAGACGAAAGCGACGTCATTACGTTCAACGCCAATGCTTCTTTCGACTTTGTGCCGGGTGGTTCCTCCAAAGGACGCCACAGCATTCAGTTTGGTGTTTGGTATGAGCAGCGTGTCAACCGGGTACATACGGTGGCGCCGCGCGGCCTGTGGGATGTTGCCCGCCAATTGGCGAACAGCCATATCCTCGGTATTCCTACCGATGCAAACGACCTTCCTACCTCTCCTGTGATCGGCACAGTAGAAGTGACCAACCCGATTACCGGAGAAGTTACTACGGCCAATCTGCACGATGTACAAATTGTAGAAAATGCCGAGGCCGCCTTTTATCGTCGCCTGCGCAGCTCGCTCGGTATCGGTCTGAACCAATATGTAAACATTGACGGCCTTAATCCGAATCAGTTGAGCCTCAATATGTTCTCGGCGAAGGAACTCAATGACCAGGGTGCGTTGGGGTATTATGGCTACGATTACCTCGGCGGAATCTTCAACGGTACTTTTGAAGATTTCTTCACGGCAACCGATGCCGACGGCGTGCGTACCTATCCGGTGGCGCCCAACCGCCCCATTTATCAGGCATTCTACATCCAGGATAAATTTACATTCCGCGATATCATCTTCCGCCTCGGTTTGCGCGTAGATCGCTACGATGCCAACACCAAAGTGCTCAAAGACAACTACTCGGTGTATGAGATCATGGGCGCGGACGAATTTCACAATCGCTTCGGCGGCGAACGGCCGGGCAACATCGGCGACGACTTCAAGGTATATCTCGCCGGCGCTACCAGCGACAACGTGCAGGCATACCGCGACGGCGACCAATGGTACCTGCCCAACGGTTCGCCTGTAAACAACGTGGCCCTTGCCATTCCTTCCGGCGTGGTTACGCCCAAGTACAAAGATGTTCGTGTAGAGGACAATATCAACTTCATTCGCGGCCGGGACTTCGACCCGAATGTAAGTTTTAAAGATTACGAGGTGCAAACCAACTTTATGCCGCGCCTGGCATTCTCCTTCCCCATTTCGGAAGATGCCAACTTCTTTGCGCACTATGACGTATTGGTACAGCGCCCCAACACCAACACGATTGCCACTCCGCTCGACTACTATTACTTCTTCGACCGCAGCGGCATCCGCAACAACCCGAACCTGAGGCCCGAGCGCACCATTGACTACGAAGTGGGCTTCAAGCAACGCCTCACCAATACCTCTGCGTTGACGATCACCGCATATTATAAGGAGATGCGCGACATGATCCAGTCCCGTCTTTTCTTCCCGGTACCCATTGTGAACCAGTACGAAACGTACGACAACATTGACTTTGGTACGGTGAAGGGGTTCTCCTTTGTGTATGACCTGCGTCGCACCGGCAATTTCTCTATGAATGCCAACTACACACTTCAGTTTGCCGACGGAACCGGTTCCGATGCCAACTCGCAGCGCGGCCTTACCAGCCGGGGCAACCTGCGCACTTTGTTCCCGCTGAACTTCGACGAGCGGCACCGTTTGGTCGCTTCTGCCGACTATCGCTACGATTCCGGCAAGCGCTACACCGGCCCTCGCCTGTTCGGCGCCAATATTTTTGAATCGGCCGGTATAAATTTCCAGGCCATCGGTGTTTCCGGGCGGCCTTACACGCGCAAGTTTTTGCCCACAGAATTAGGCGGCGAAGGAACCATCGGCTCCATCAACGGCGCCCGCAAGCCCTGGACATTTACCATCAACCTGAGGGTGGATAAAAACTTCACCATCGGCAAGTCGTCTGTAAATATCTACTGCCGGGTATCGAACCTGTTAGATCGTCGCAACATCATCAACGTGTATCCGGCTACCGGCTCGGCTACCGACGACGGCTTCCTGCGCTCTACCTTCGGCCAGAACCAGTTGACGTCTATCCAAAACTCGCTGCGCGAAGTGGATGCCTACCTGGCTTCCTACCAGTGGGCTTTGCTCAACCCGAACAACTACAGCTTGCCGCGCAGGATTTTCATGGGCGCTATTTTTGATTTCTAAGAACGTGCATAGCCGTTTTTTTATAAAAAATGAATGTGGACTTAAAAACCTTGAGATATGTTCAACAAAAAACTTTGGATTTGGAATACCGTCTTGGTGCTCTTGTTTGCGGTTTCCGCACAGGCACACATAGACCCTACCCGCCCTACGGCGCCCCCTGTTCCGAGAACCCCCGGCAATGAGGTGTCTTTCCGATTCAACTGTGACAATGCTTTGTCGCAAATTGATCAGGCCATCAACAACGTGCGCGCCCGCCTGCTCACCGGCGGCGACGTGTGGTGGGATGGCGATGACGGCCGTTATGTGGTGCCTAAAGTACCGCCCGGAGTGCCCGAAGTATCCTCCCTCTTCGCAGGCGCCGTATGGCTCGGCGGCCTTGACCCGGCAGGCAACCTCAAAGTAGCTGCTCAAACGTACGGGTCCGGGGGCAATCCGGTCACAAGAGACTTTTGGCCCGGCCCGCTTCACCCGGAAACCGGCGAAACCGAGCAGGCGATTTGCTCTCAATGGGACCGATTTTTCACGGTGACCGGCGCCAACATTGAAGCGCACATCCGCGCATTCCAACAGGCTCAGGCCGAGGGCATTCCGTATGACCCCGATCTTATTCCATTGGACGTGAAGGGATGGCCCGGCCGCGGCAACCCTTTCTTTGAGCAGATTAACCGCTTTGCACTGCCCAACACCCGACAAGGTTTGGCGGGATTCCGGGATGTGGACGGCGATGAAGACTACAATCCCGAATTCGGGGATTACCCCATCATTGAGATCCGGGGCTGCGAAGACGATCCGCAATATCCCGATGAAATGATCTTCTGGATTTACAATGACAACGGAAACATTCACTCCGAATCGCGGGGCGATGCCATCCGGATGGAGGTGCAGGTGCAGGCGTTTGCTTATGCTACCAACGATGAACTGAACGACATGACTTTCCAGCGCTACAAACTCATCAACCGGGCCATTGAAGATATTCAGGAAACCTACTTCGCCATGTGGACCGACCCCGACCTCGGTTGCTACACCGACGACTATGTGGGTTGCGATACGACCCGGAGTTTAGCGTATGTATATAATATTGATGCCGTGGACGGCCAAACGGGCTGTACCTGTCCGGGTGGGGTAAATACCTACTGTGAGGAAATTCCCATTCTCGGCGTGGATTATTTCCGCGGCCCGCAGCGATACATTGAAGATGAAGAAGGCGCCATCATTGACTCTGTAGAAATCGGCATGACGGCGTTCACTTATTCCAACAACGGCGGCGTAACGCCTACTCCGCAGCCAGGCACAACCGACCCCCGCAACGCGCAGGAATATTACAACTATCTCACCGGTCGCTGGCGCGACGGCAATTCGTTCACTTATGGAGGGGACGCTTATCAATCGGGCGGAGCCAATATCAATTACGCCTTTACAGAAGCGCCGGACAACCTCACCGGTTGGAGTATGTGTTCGGAAAACCTGCCTGCCGGCGACCGTCGCACCATTCAGGCATCAGGGCCGTTTACGCTCAAGCCCGGCGCCATCAATGAGTTGATCATCGGTGTAGTATGGGTGCCCAATCAGCGCTATCCGTGCCCCAGCATCCGCAAGCTGCAAGAAGCTGATGACATCGCTCAGGACTTGTTTGACGCCTGCTTTAAGCTGCCCAACTGTCCGGATGCACCGGACTTGGATTTTGTGGAATTGGACAGGGAACTTGTCATTGTGCTCACCAACGATTTACTGACCTCCAATAATCGCGGCGAATCCTACGCAGAGCCTGGCTTGGGTATTCCTCAGGAGTTTGAAGACTCGCTGTATGTGTTTGAAGGATACAAACTCTTTCAGGTATCCGGCCCGGAGGTGAAATTGGATAACAACACGGTGAATGACCCGACGAAGGCGCGCCTGATTTATCAGGTGGACATCAAAAACGGCATCAACCGAATTTTCAACTGGAACCCATTGAGTGACGTGCTTGATACGCCTACTGCGGAGGAGTACTTCGTACCCGAACTGAAAGTGGACGGCGCCGATGCAGGCATTCGGCACACCTTCCGGGTAACGGAAGACCAGTTTGCCTCCGGAGATCGCCGGCTTATCAACCACAAGATTTACTACTTCATTGCCGTAGCGTATGCTTTCAATGAGTACCTGCCTTTTGATCCGGTTGATAAAGTAGGCCAAAAAGCACCTTACTGCGAAGGCCGCCGCAACATCGGCGCCAATGGCGACGGTTTGCCTTATACGGCTGTGCCTCGCCCCATCACGGATCGCCGGCTCAATGCACAATTTGGTGACGGCGCCGTCATCACCCGCGTGGACGGCTTGGGCACCGGCGCTAATTTCTTAGACATTTCGGATGAAACCCGCCAACGCATCGAAAACGATATCAAAGCGGGCGTATCTATGGGCGAGTTTAACGGCGAGATCACCTACCGCCCCGGCCGAGGTCCCATTGAAGTGAAAGTGTTCAACCCGTTGGAAGTAAAAGACGGCGACTTCGAGCTTCGCTTCATTGACGGCAATATGGGCGATAACTCATTGGCAGTGGATGCGCGCTGGGAACTGCGCCGTACCGACATCAGCGGCTTCCCTATCGTTGCTTCCGAAACGACGATTGAAAAACTCAACGAGCAACTCATCAGCGAATTGGGCATTAGTATCACGATCGGACAAACGGAAGACGCCGGTTCGCTGGTGGATAGAACCAACGGCGTATTGGGCTACGAAGAAGAGTATCGCAGCGCCACGCCGCTGCGCTGGCTCAACGGGATCCCGGATGGTTTCCTGCCGCCGCAGCCTAACTTCTTAGACCAGGTTGTTTTCAACTTCGTCCGAACCGATGCAGGTGAAATAGACGATATTCTCGATCCTGACCAAGCTTTCACGACCGGCATGGGACCGGGCTTCTTTGTTCCCTTTGTATTGGCCAACTGGCGGCGCGACAGCGAGCTTGATCGGTTTATTTCTCCGGCTTGGTTTGATGTAGCCAATGCAGGTACAGCCCGTGGCCAAACCGGGCTGAAAGATTTGAACAATGTCGACATCGTATTCACTTCCAACAAAGACTTGTGGAGCCGTTGTATCGTACTGGAAACGGGGACCAATCCCAATTTTGCGGGTGAAGGCTTTACTCCGGTTGGAAACCGGCGGACATTCGAATTGCGTGCGGCGCCGTCCGTGCTCAAGGAAGCAGACCCGACGACCGGTCGGCCCGTAGTCGGGACGGTCGGTCCGGTTGATACCCTTAATGGTATGGGCTGGTTCCCCGGCTATGCGATTGATGTGGAAACCGGGCAGCGGCTCAATGTGTTTTTTGGCGAAAACTCGATATACAACGCCGAAGATCCATTGTTCAGCTCTACGGAAATTTTTAACGGGGATGTAGCGCGCGGAGCAGACATGATGTTCAATCCAAGTTCTCAACTGAAGATACTTGGCCCGGACGCGGAAGGGATTATCCCCTATTACATGGGCGGCCAACATTTTGTGTATGTAACCCGTACGCCTTACGACCGGGGTTTGTGGTTTGCCAACCGCTTCCGCTCGGCAGCTCCTACAATTACAAAAATTGCAGCGGTGAAGGAAATCACCTGGACGGCTATGATTGTACCCAATGCGGGCATTCCGTTCAAGTCGTATGCTGATGGCCTTATACCCGATGATGTGACGGTGAAACTCCGCGTGCGGAACCCTTATCAGGTGGAAACAGTGCGCGTTATCAACAATGCTAACCCGCGGGTGGAAATGCCTCGCACGGGTACTGCCGTCAACAGTTACCACCCGGCTTATCGCTTCAGCCTCGTGGGCAAGCAAGCGTCTCCGCTGGATGTTGCAGAGATTGAAAATGCGCTGGATATGATCAACGTGGTGCCGAACCCGTACTATGGGTTCTCCAACTACGAAACTTCGCAGTTTACCAACATCATCAAGGTAACCAATCTTCCGGCCAAGTGCGTGGTCACCATCTACTCCCTGGACGGCCGCTTTATCCGGCAGTACAACCGCGATGAGATCGGCGAAGTGCCGGACGGCAACAACCGGGCCATCGAACGCAAGCAGATCATACCCGACTTGGAATGGGACCTCAAGAATTCAAAAGGAATTCCGGTTTCCAGCGGCGTCTATCTCATCCATATTAAGGCAGATGGACTCGGTGAACGCACTATCAAGTGGTTTGGGGTGAATCGCAAGTTTGACCCATCAGGATTGTAATTTATATTTCTTACTCCGGGAACCTGCCTTCTTTTGCAGGGCCGGTTCCCGGAATTCCAACTTTCACAACGTTTTTGTATGAAAAAAATATTCTACACCATAGCGGCCATCTTTTTCGGTATAAGTGCGGCAACGGCGGGCAACCCCGATCGCCAGGGAGAGGCCGGAGCTTATGAATTGTTGATGAACCCCTGGGCGCGCAGCGCCGGGTTGCACTCCATGACGACTGCTAACGTGCAGGGCGTGGAGGCCAACTGGATCAATGTGGCTGGGTTATCGCGCATCAATAAGACGGAAGTTTTGATCGGCAACTCCGATTATCTGCGCGGCACCGACATCCGTATGAATGCGTTCGGCATCTCACAGCGGGTGGGCAAAAATAGCGCTTTCAGTCTGAGCATTATGTCGTTGAATTTCGGCGATATTCCGGTAACGACTACCGAACAGCCCGAAGGTACAGGCGCTTTTTATTCTCCGGCCTTTTTCAACATCGGCTTCGGCTATGCGCATACCTTCGAGAACAAAGTATCGGTAGGTATATTGGTACGGGGTATTTCGGAATCGCTTGCCGACGTGTCGGCTTTCGGCTTCGCCATAGATGCCGGCGTACAGTATGTAACAGGCGAACAGGACAATTTCAAATTCGGAATTTCTCTGCGCAATGTAGGCTCCAGAATGACCTTCGGCGGCGAGGGGTTGTCGGTGAACGGCCCCAGCCCCAACGGCGCAGGTTATCCGCTCACCTTTGAGCAGCGCTCGGCCAGTTTCGAGTTGCCTTCTATGCTCAATATCGGCATGTCGTATGACTTCCTGATCGGAGAAAAAAATAGGATTACGGCACTTGGCAATTTCACGGCCAACTCTTTTTCGGAAGACCAAATCGGCGGTGGCCTCGAATATGCCTTCAACGAAATGTTTATGGTTCGGGGCGGCTATCGCTACGATTTCGGCAGCAAAGATGTGGTATCGGCGCCGTTGTACTCCGGTCCCAGCGCCGGCGCTTCTTTTGAAGTGCCCCTGAGCAAAGAGAACAAAAAAACGCGGGTGGGCATTGATTACGCCTGGCGCCAAACGAATATCTACAACGGCTCGCACAACCTCGGCGTGCGGCTCAGCCTTTAAGCGTGTAAAAACTTTCCTGCTCGCTTGTAAAAGAAGGCCGGATTGCATATCTTTGTGCCATTCAATACAAGAAAAGACAAGAACGCTTCCGCAGATTGCTGTGGGGGCGTTCTTGTCTTATTTAGTTTAGTGCAGTTTATGACCGAATAAAATCAATTACTATGTCAGCTTACAATTATTTGACTCCGGAGGGACACGAAAGGCTAAAAGCAGAATTGGAAGACCTGAAAACCAGGGGCCGGAATGAGGCGGCACGCGCCATAGCCGAGGCGCGTGAGAAAGGCGACTTGTCGGAAAATGCTGAATACGATGCCGCAAAAGACGCGCAGGGCATGTTGGAGTTGCGCATCAACGAATTGGAAAAAGCGCTGTCGAACGCCCGGATATTAGACGGCTCTCATCTGGATACCTCCAAAGTAACGGTTCTGTCAAACGTGACTATTCGGAATACAAAGACCAAAAAGGAAATGAAGTATAAATTGGTTTCCGAATCGGAGGCCGATCTCAAAGAAGGGAAGATATCCGTTACTTCACCAATGGGCAACGGCTTGCTGGGGAAAACAGTCGGCGATGTAGCCATTGTAGAGACGCCTCGCGGCAATATGGAATTTGAAGTGGTAGATATTTCAATTGACTAATATGCCGAGCATTTTTTCCCGGATCGTAGCGGGCGAGATTCCTTGCCACAAAATAGCCGAAACAGCCGATTATCTGGCCTTTCTGGATATTCAGCCGCGAACCGAAGGCCATACTTTAGTCATTCCCAAACAGGAAATTAATTACATCTTCGACATAGCCGACGAGCCGCTCGCCGGTATGATGATTTTTGCCAAAAAGGTCGCTCGCGCGGTGCAGTCCTGTGTACCGTGCGAGCGCATCGGCGTGGCCGTTATCGGTCTGGAAGTGCCCCATGCGCACATTCACCTCGTTCCCATCAACACCATCGGCGACCTCAGCTTTGAGCGCGCGCCGCTGTCCTTTCCATCTGAAGAAATGGCCGTATTGGCTGCCCGCATCGGGGAGGCGTACCATCAGTTGTAGGCGGGGAGGTATTGCTTCAAAAAAGTAGTAAGCCCGGTTACCCGAATCCCTTCTTTAGGCTGGTAGTCTTCCTCGCCGGGGATGATTATGTAATTTTCACGGGTACCCAAATCGGCGATAGATGAATAAAACCCTTTGCTGATTATAGGAGCGGAAGAAAATTTGATTTCAATTCCCGCTACTGGCGAGTGCCCTTTAACCAGCACAATATCGCACTCGGCGCCTTGATGAGTTCGATAGAAGAAACAGGATAGCCCTTCGCCGGAATGATTTTTGATTTGCTCTAAAACATAACCCTCCCAAGAAGCGCCTAAAGCAGTGCTCCCAAGTAAATCGTTGATGCCATTAAAATCCATCCAGGCATGGAGAATACCGCTATCTCTTTGATACACCTTAGGGGACTTCACAATTCTTTTACTAACGTTTGGAAACCAAGGCTGAAGGCTTGTAACTAAGAATGCGTTTTCTAAGAATGACAGGTAACTCTTGACGGTGTGACCACTTACCCCCAGTGCTCGGGCAAATTTCTCTCCCTGCCAAATTCCTCCGTTTTCCCCGGCCAACATCTGCCAAAAACGCCTAATTAAGATCGGATCGGCGCTTAGTCCTAATCTGGGGAGATCGCGCTCTAAATAACTTCGGATAAAATTGCGCCGCCAGCTTAGACTCAACGCGCCATCAGGAGCCAACAAAGATTCCGGAAACCCGCCTCGAAACCAATGTGTTTGCCAATCACAAAACGCGCTTATTTCGCCCAAATGTAGCGGTGAAAGTTCTACATAGGCAATTCGCCCGGCGAGTGATTCGGAGCTTTGACGGAGCAGTTCCGGGGAGGCTGAACCCAATAGAATAAATCGGCCCGGGCGGCGGTTTTCATCAATAATCCCTCTGAGAAGGCGAAAAAATTCCGGCATTTGTTGCACCTCGTCCAGCACAACGCATCGGTTTTCGTAGGTTCTGAGGAAAAAGTGTGGATCGGCAGAAAGTTTTGCCCGGTCCCTTTCGTCCTCAAGGTCGAGATAGACAAAGTTATCGTCCAGTGCCTTGACTAAGGTTGTCTTACCGACCTGTCTTGCACCTACTATGCCTACTGCCGGGAAGTAGCTCAATAGTCGTTTCAATTCAGGTTCAATAGCGCGATGAATGAATTTATCCATGAAAATTTGAAATTACATTTCAATATTTCATGGTAAAATTAAAAAATGCTGTGGAAGAAAGCAGATACATTGAAAAAAATTTATCTCCTTTAAAACTTAGTTGCATAACTAAAATTTTAGTTATAAATTTGCCGCATGAAGCGAATCGTCATTCTTTACGCGGCTTATGGTCTCTTTTGGGCTACGGCGCTTAGCGCCCAACCCGATGCGGGTGCATCCTGCGATCAATATGCTCCGGCACTGACGGCCATCCGGCAATATCAGTACGAGCGTGCGCTGGAGTTGCTGAGCGAATGCTATACAGCCGAACCGCACAACGCAGCGTATTTGCTTCAGATCGGGTACTGCAACACCCAACTCGGAAGGTATAAAGACGCCCGCTTGTTTTACGACCAAATTTTGCGGTACGACTCCACACACACCGAAGCCATCATCGGATTAGCCGGCATCAGCGAGCGCGAAAACAACTACCGGCGAGCGGGAGAATGGTACGGGAAGCTCATCGGCATGTACCCGCTCAACAGCTATTACCACAAAAAGGCCGGCCTGGCTGCGCTGAAAATAGGCGACGGCATGGCCGCTGTACTCAGCCTTCGCGAATCGTACCGCCTCAATAACGCCGATCTGGAAGTAACCGACCAATTGAGTAGCCTCTATCTGGAAATGGAGGCCGACAGCAGCGCGATGCTCCTCCTCAACAGGGGACTGCTCATTGACCCCGCCAACGTGCGGCTGCTCCACAACAGTGCCCGCCTTTACAACAAACGCAAACAGTATCCGGCCCTCATACACGCTGTGGAGCGCAGCCGTGTTGAGGGCGACAGCAGCCACTACTACCAAATGCTGCTCGCCGTGGCCTATCTTCAATTGGACAGCTTAGACGCCGCTATCCCCCTGCTGGAAGACCTCGAAGCACAGGGAAAGGGTACCGAACATGTGTATCACTATCTCGGCCTGGCGCATCGCAAAAAGGGCGAGCTCGATCAGGGCGCTTATTGGTATCAAAAGGCGATAGAGGCCGCGATTTCCAAAAAAACGGGCACCTATTACGCCGATCTGGCCGCCATACACGCCGAACAGAAGGATTACAAAGGCGCTGTGGAACTGTACGAAAAAGCCTATAGCTACTCCGGCCTGCCCAAAGACATTTTTTTTCAGGCGCAATATTGCGACCAATACTACAAAGACAAAAACATCGCGCTGCGACACTATCAGCGCTATCTCAACACCAAAGACCCGGAGTATCGGGATTTTGTGGAAACACGCATCCGACAAATACGGGAACAACAACATCTTAGCAAATAACCAACCATGCAAACACTGACGAGAGCAGAAGAGGAAATCATGCAGATTATCTGGAAATTGGAACGTTGTACCGTGAGCGATATCCGCGACGTGATTGAGCAAACAGACGGTGCCAAGCCGCCGCACAGCACTGTTTCCACCATGGTGCGGATATTGGAGGAGAAAGGCTTTCTCAGCCACAAAGCGTATGGGCGTACTTACGAGTATTTCCCCTCAGTGCAAAAGGCCGACTACACAAAACGCAGCCTCAACAAGTTGGTAACCGACTATTTCGACGGTTCGGTAAACCGGTTGGTATCCTTCCTGATGGAAGAGGAAAAATTGAACGTAGCGGAATTGACCAAATTATTGGAAAAATTGGATGATTAACCCGTACAGACAACGCACGCGTGGAGGGGCAGATAAATTAGAAAAGTTGACATCAGCAAATCAAAAGATATGTTTGAGTACGCCATTTTAGTTACCCTTTACTGGGCCGCGTTTTATGCGCTGTATGCTCTGTTGCTGCGCCGGCACACCTTTTTCCAACTCAACCGCCTGTACCTGCTCGGCGCGTTGGCTGCGGGTATGTTGCTGCCGTCGCTCAAAGACATCAGCTTGCTGCGGACGACGCAGGAGGATCCCGTATTGTATGTGGCCCCGGTGGTGGAGGGTTTTGAGTTTATTTATAATCTGGAGGCCATTGTGATTGCCCCTGCACCGGCTGCGTTTCCCTGGAAGGCTGTGCTGGCCGCTGTCTATTTGCTCGGCGCCGGCTTTTGTCTGCTTCGCCTTTTTGCGGGGCTGTACAGGCTGCGGCGTTTGCAGGCCGGCAGTGAGTTGGCATACATAGGCGGCAGTAGAGTGGCTTACACCGCCACGGCGCATTTGCCCTTTTCCTTCGGTCGCACCATATATATGAGCCGGCAGACGCGCTGGACGCCGGAAGAGGAAGCCGACATCATCCGCCATGAGCAGGCGCACATTCGCGACGGCCACACCATGGACGTGCTGGCGCTGGAATTGCTCGGTGTGATTTTCTGGTTCAGTCCGCCGCTGCACCTGTACCGTCGTTCGCTGCGGCTCCTGCACGAGTACATCGCCGATGCCATCGTGTTGCGCAGCCGCGCGCGTAGCGTCTATGGCCGGTTGCTCATACGGCAGGCCCTGCCGGGTTTGCAGCCCTACATGGCACATTCTTTTCATTCTTCATTAAAACAACGAATAAGCATGATGACTAAAACACAATCCAATCCTGTGGCGCGGTGGCTCTACTTAGCCGCCGCTCCCCTTGCCTTCGGGCTGGTGCTTCTGTTCTCGCAGCGCAGCGCCATAGCGGCTTCTATGCCGGAGCTACCTTCCCTGCTGCCCTTTGCAACCGAGGAAGGTAAAAACACGCCGGCAGAGGCGCCGGGTACCATCGCCGTTGCCGCGCCGGTCATTTCGGGCGGGGATTCTGACGTGATGCCGGTGTTTGCCGGCTGTGAAACGGAAGCCGTGGAGGCGCGCAAAACCTGTTCCGACAAGAAGATGCTGGAGTTTGTCTATCACCAACTCCGTTATCCTGAAAAAGCCCGTGAGGCGGGGATCACAGGAACCGTAGTAGCGCGCTTCACGGTAAGCGCTACGGGCGAAGTGACCGGTTTAGAGACGCTGAAAGACATCGGTGGCGGCTGTGGGGAGGAAGTGTTGCGTGTACTGCGTGAAATGCCCCGCTGGACTCCTGGTAAAAAGGAAGGAAAACCGGTAGCCGTGACGCTTACCCTGCCGGTGCGATTTGCCCTCCCGACGGAAGAGTCTATCATTTCAGACCATAGCATGGTTTTCGATTCGGAACGGAAGGAACTGAAAACTTCGGTAGATGGCGTGGTAAATATATTGGGAGTAGAAGCTAAAGAGCTAACGCTTGCGGATGAGGCGCAACAAGATGACAAACCTCTTTTTTACATCAACGGTAAACGCGTATCGGAATCAGCCGTTAACATAGACCTCAACCCGAATCAGATAAAAAGCATTGACGTGCTCAAAGGTGAAAAAGCCATTGTGTTCGCCGGTGAAGAAGGGAAGAATGGGGTTATCCTCATCACGCTGTATGCAGACGGAGAGAAGCGGCCTGCCACTTCCGGAACGCCTCCGGCAGCTAACAACGGAGAAGAAATTTTCAAAGTAGTAGAAGAAATGCCCCGTTTTCCCGGCTGCGAGGACGCCGAAGATTTGAGTCTGGAGGCTAAAAAGAACTGTGCCGACAAGAAGATGCTGGAGTTCGTTTACAACAACATTCGCTACCCGGCTCAGGCGCGGGAGTCGGCAATAGAAGGCACCGTGGTCGTCTCCTTTATTGTGGAAACAGACGGTACAATCACCGAGCCTAAAGTTGCGCGCGATATCGGCGGCGGCTGCGGCGAGGAGGTGTTGCGCGTGGTACGCCTCATGCCGGGCTGGGTTCCCGGCAAGCAAAGAGGTAGGTTGGTTCGGACGCAGTTCAACCTGCCGGTGCGTTACAAATTGGATTCAGGACAGGCGCCTGCGGCTCCACCTGCCGATAAGCAGACCCTTAAGTTGGAGGACTTTAAACTGTTTCCCAATCCGACCGACGGCAAGTTCACGCTCCAATTCAATGCGCCTGCCAAGCCCACGCTGATACAGGTGCGCGACATGCAAGGCCGCGAAGTGTTCACGCGCAACCTGAACAGCTTCTCCGGTGCGTTCCGCGAAGAACTCAGTCTCGGCAAAGCGCCTAAGGGGGATTATGTGGTCGTCATCTCACAAGGGCATCTGGTTTACACCTCTAATCTGGTACGGTTGTAATAAAGAAGACAGGTCCTTTCAAGATAACAGGAGTCATCCCGAATTTTGTAATTGATCTTGGAGCGGTCAAACATTGGTAGATCAGCTATTTGGGGTATTGGTCAAACCACCCAAGTATATAGGCTACTTTGCGCAGCAGGTTGCTGGGCCGTGCGGTCATCTCGTGCCCTTCGTCCGGTATCCGGATGAGCGCGCTGTCTATACCCAGGAGTTTGAGCGCCTGATAGTACTGCTCGCTTTCGCTCATGGGCGTGCGGTGATCCTGCTCTCCGGTGATGAGCAGAGTAGGGGTTTTTACATTGCCCACTAAGGAGATAGGCGATCGCTGCATGTATTCGGTGGGGTCTTCCCAGGGCTTCTTTTTAAACCAATATTTGGC
Source organism: Saprospiraceae bacterium (assembly GCA_019638385.1). Taxonomy (GTDB): domain Bacteria; phylum Bacteroidota; class Bacteroidia; order Chitinophagales; family Saprospiraceae; genus UBA2329. The sequence goes on from JAHBTW010000008.1 coordinate 68,734, forward strand.
AAAAAACGGATAAGCATCGGCCGTGAGCGTGTGGGTGTACCAATTGATGACCGGCTTAGCTACCACGGCCGCAGCAAATCGGTCGGTTTTGCCGATGCTCCAGGCAGTGAGTACGCCGCCGCCGCTGCCGCCCGTGATATAGAGCCGGGCGGGGTCTATGTATCCAAGTTTCAGCGCATGATCCACGCAATCCATGAGGTCGTTGTAGTCTTCGCTGGGGTAGTTGTGATTGATGTAGGCCGAAAACTCAGCGCCATAGCTGGTGCTCCCCCTCGGATTGGTGTACAATACCACATACCCTTTGGAGGCCATCAGTTGCAACTCCGGCGTAAAACTGGGGCCGTAGGCCGTGTAAGGTCCGCCGTGAATTTCGAGGATGAGCGGATATTTTTTTGCAGGATCGAAGTCGGGCGGAGTGATGATCCATCCCTGCACTTTCATTTTATCTACGGAGGAATTGACCCAAAAGTCAGACACTTCGCCCAGCTTTTTGGCGGCCAGCAGTTGTCGGTTGAGTTGTGTAATCTGTATAGGCGCCATCTTGGTAGGGTAGTGACCGGTCACCAATTCTGCCGGCATTTTGGGGCCGGTTTTAGAAAACACATACCTGCCGTTGGGCGCTATGGAAAACGACCCGTCCGTGTAGGGCCGTCCGATGGATGCGCCGCCCAGACCTTGCACGATATCTATCGGCTGCCGGCTCTGGAGGGAGAAATTGGCGATTTTTGAAATGCCCTGATCGTCGTACTGGAAGAAAATGGATTTGCTGTCGGCGGCCCATTCGATCTGCCCGATGTCTCTGTCGAAATCCAGCGAAATGGATCGCAGCCCGGCGCCGTTGCGTTGCATCACATAGAGTTCGGTTTGCTGGTAGCCCAAAAATTGGTCGTCAAAACCGGTAAATGCAATCGTGCCGCCATCGGGCGACAACTTGATTTGTTGGTAAGGGCCTCTCCTGTCGAGTACCGTTTTGCGGGCCCCGGTTTCCACATTCATTTCATAAATGCGCTCGTTGTTGATGTCTGTTGCTGCCGTTTCAGAATAATCTGCGGTGAACAGAATATGCCTTCCGTCGGGCGTCCAGCAGGCGTTGCTGTGGTTGGCATTTCCGGTGGTCAATTGACGGGGCGCCCCTCCATCTGCTGACACCAAAAACAAATGGGTGTATCCCTCCCCGCTCTGTACGGGTGCGCCATCTCTTTTGTACTGCGCATGCGTGATAACCTGAGCCGGCGCGGCCCACTGTGCGCCTTCCGGCGGCGAGGGCACGGCGCCGATAGAGCGCTTAGGCGCGGGCACTGACCGGCTGAAAATCAGGTTTTTCCCATCGGGCGACCATTGGATGCCGAATGGGCTTTGGGTCAGGTTGGTGATGGACGTACTCTGCCCGCTGTCCATCCAGCGCACAAAAATCTGGGATTTCCCCTCGGTGGTAGAAGCGTAGGCGAGCCGTGCGCCATCGGGCGACCATTGATGCCCGTAGTGATTGCTCCTGCCCGATGTAATGGCCGTGTGGTTGTCGCCGTTGTGCCCGATCAGCCAGAGGTTGCTGTATTTTCGGTCGGTCATCACGTCCATCTGTTGCCGAATATACGCAATATTGGCGCCGTCGGGGCTGATTTGAGGATTGACGGCAAATTGCAGGTCAAACACATCAAGATAATCAAAATTTTGGGTTTGAGCATAGCTCAGATGCCAACCTGCCACGAAGATGATGAGCAGGGCTTTGAACGACTTGATCATTGGTGCTGAATTTTTGTTGAAACAAACATACGCTTTTTCTGTCACCCACATCTGTGGGTGGGTAGGAAGATGAGGTCGAATTTGGTTTATACAAGGGCAGCGCGCGGTATATGCAAAAGGATTGGGGCAAGGGAGGCGGCTTTTGTTATTCCGCATCCGGGTCAATCCCCAGCCGGCGAAGTTGTTCTGCGAGGCGGTCAGCGCGTTGTCTTTGTTCCTCTGCGCGTTGCTTTTCCTCTTCGGCGCGCAACCATTCCTCGCGGGCTATTTGCATGGCTTTGGCGGCGCGTTTTTGTTCGGCTTTGGCCAATTGCTCCATTTCGCGGGCGCGCTGTTCGGTGATTTTGCCAATTTTCACCAAGTCCATATAGCTCAGGAAGCGCTCCCCGTTCGGGCTATAGAGATGAAGCGTTTTGGCTGTCCACTCCAAGCGAATCCCGAGCAGCGGACTGATCCAATTATCGAGTTCCGTTTCCGGCAATTCCAGCAATTGTTCGCCTTCACGCAGCCATGCCCGGAATTTGTTTCGTTTTGGATTGTAGGTGTAATACTCCTCCACGCCGTACTGCCGGTAGAATTCCAACTTTCTGTCCAATTCTTTTTTGCGATTGCCGGGCGACAGGATTTCAAACACCACTTGCGGAGCAATGCCCTCCTCGCGCCACTGCATGTAAGAGCCGCGGTGCCCTCTGGGCCGGCCGAGGGCCACGAGCACATCGGGCGCCATGGTTATTTCGGGGTGAAATTCTATCGGATACCAGAGCAGGCCGCCGGCGATAAAAATGTCGTCGCGCTGCGCGAAGCAGGCTTCCAGACCGAGTTTGATGAGTACGATCCATTCGAATTGCAGGGTGTTTTCCGCCATGGGTTTGCCGTCGCTTTCAGGGTAAATGAGATGCAGTCCTTCCGCGTGTGCGGCAGCCATGGGAGAATTTTTGTATTCCAATCCGATCATTGTTGAATTTTTTGACGCATACAAAAATAAGCCGTTTCCGACACTATACCAATTAGCCGCTTTCCTTTTGTGGATACCGCGTGTAAGCATAGACGCCGGAAGCGGTGAAATTCCATAACGCGCAGGTAATTATTTTTTTTCAGGCAGCACCGCATCGTACAGCGTCTGATGCAATCGCGGACGAATGCCGAGGTCGTAGAGCTTGCGGTTGTCGCGGGTGGGATACACGCGGTTGGAGAAGAAAATGAGTAATAGTCCGTTTTCGGGATCGGCCCAAGTGAAGGTGCCCGTGTAGCCGGAATGCCCGAAACTGGCCGAGCTTGCCGATCGCGCCGTGTAGCTGCGGGTAGGGTGATACTCCGGTAGCGGTTTGTCGAAACCGAGACCGCGATGATTGCCCTCCGCACAATAAATGCAGCGCGTAAACTCGTCCAATGCCGCTTTTTCGATAAACCGGCGTCCGCCGTATTCACCCCCGTTGAGATACATTTGCATCAATTTGGCCAGATCATTGGCCGCCCCGAACAGCCCCGCGTGACCGCTGATACCGCTCAACATGGCCGCACCCTCGTCGTGTACGCGCCCGTGCAGCAAGGTCATGCGGAAAAAAGTGTCGCGTTCGGTGGGCACGATGCGGGAGGGCGCGTAGTAGCACAACGGGTTGTAAGTGAGGGTGTATGCGCCGAGCGGATGGTAAAAATTTTGTTTGAGATAGGTCTCAAATTCAGTACCGGTGAGCCGGGGTATCACCTCCGGCCAGAGGTAAAAAGAGAGGTCGGAATAAACGTAGCCCGGCTTTTCGTTGAGCGGCGACAGCCGAATGGCCTTCAACATGCGGACCTTGTACTTTTTGTGCAGCCACAGGTTGTCGGTTACTAAAACAGGATAGGCAGCGCTGGAGTCGCGAACAAAAGTGCGGCGCTTGAAGGCCCCGGTGTTACTCATCGTTGCCTGCCATTTTTTATCCCAGGGGTTTTTTCCATTGCCTTTGAGCGTGCCGCGCCAAAACGGAATCCAGGCCATAAGCTGCGATTGGTGCGTGAGCAAGGCGCGGTAAGTAAGGTCGGCTTTATTTGATCTTCTGAACGGAGGATAGTACTCGCTCCAGGGCGCATCGAGGTCGAACAGGCCCTCGCCGTAGAGCTTCATGGCGGCGGGCAGCCCGGTGGTGATTTTGGTTACGGAGGCAAAGTCGTAAATGTCATCGGTGGTTACGGGGCGTAAGTTGTCATATGTGTGAAAACCATAAGCCTCGTGAAAGACGACCTGCCCGTTTTTGGCCACCAATACCTGTGCGCCGGGATAAGCGCCCGCTGCGATGCCTTCCCGCACAATGGCCCCGATGCTGTCGCGGAGGAACTGCTCATCCATACCTGCTACCGCAGGCGGCGAATAACGCAGGCGCAGCCCGCCGACACTGTTCAACCCGTGCCCGGCGCGAAAATCTTCATTCAAATCGGCAGAAAGCACGCCGCCGAGGCCGATGCCTCCAAACACCGCCTGTGCTGCCAGCGATTCCGTCCATTGCCCGTACACAGGCGCATGTATGACTGCCCGCGCCGCGCCGAGCCGGGGCATCCACTGATACACGCGCCCCGACCCGATGCTCACCACCACGCAGGGTAGATGTTCCAGCAGCGCATTTAGTAAAAACTGCGCTTGCAGATAGGCCGGCAGCGCATCCGGTTCCATGTTTTCGCGTAAGCTGATAATGCCCAGATTGTAGCGTCGCGCCTGCCCTTCTGCCCACAGCGTTGCATCGCCGGCCGATAAACCGGTCGGCAGGGCGGGGGCATCCACCGGAGCATATTTGGCCAATGTGGTCTCCAATTCACTGCCGACCAGACCATTGAGATCGTAATAGACAATACGGGCCGATTCTAAGTTTTGGAGTGGGATGAAATTGCCCTCGTTGCGCAGCAAAACCAACGATTGTTGTGCGGCAGCATACAAAAGTGCCGTGGTGTCGGCGGCGGTCTGAGCGGCGGCATTTGACATAGCCGGTAACAACAGGAGCCAGAATGCGTAAGAGTGGATGCTTGTCATTTTCATGTTCGTTGTTTATGTTTTTACCCCGCAAAGTTGAAGCGGTAACCAATCATTATTACAAAAAGCCTTTTACCGTCAATAGGTTATACAGTCGCTCGCCATCAAAAACGGTTGCCCGGAGCGCCTCCGAAATGCGAGCAGCAGCAGTGTCCGGGTTCTTTGCGGCCCAAGCCAGGAGCGGCAGGCGCAGCACCCGGCGGCTGCCTTCCGGGGTGTACCGTTCGAGCAGCAGACCTAACTCTTTTTTGAGGCTGCGCGAAGAGGACGTCATGCGGGCGCAAAGCAGTTCGGTGAGCAATTCGGCAGGTACACCGGCGCTTTGCAGAATGCGGGTTGCGAGCGCTGCATTGGCTTCGTCGGGGTGTGTCAGGAGGCTGCGCAGGTGCTGTATCTGCTCTTTATTCAAGATCGCCTTGCCGGGTTCCAGCACATCCAAGAGTTGCTTTTCCCGCAAAAAGACAACGCCATCCGGCACACGTTCCTGCAAGGCGTACGGAGGCCGCCCGATGGCAATAAAGCCGGCTTCGACAGGTGCAACCAGTTGAAGCCCGGCTTTTTGCAGCCTCATTTTTATCGCGTTCAAAGGTATGGAAAAACGACCGATACAGGCTACAGAAGCGCCTGCACCGGGTGCTTTCGCCGGGTCGCTTGTTGTCAAAAAAGAAAGCAGTGTTTCACGCAAAGCCGGCAACGGCAGGGCCAATGATTGCAGGCACTGCCACGGCTCCAGTGTTGCCAGGGCGCTTGCGTTTCCGCAAAATGCATCAAACAGCGGCGCCCGCCATGCCACCGGCACGGGCTTTTGCCGACAGGCCGCCAACAACCGGAGCAGGCTGCGCCCTTCAGCGCCGGGGCCGCGCAATTCGCGCAGTTGGTCCAATGCAAAAAGCGCCGCCGGTCGGGCCGGTAACGGGCAGCCGCTTATATCCAGCGACCGCATCGTAACCGGCAGCGCAGGCAGGTTGTAGATGGGATTCCGGCGAATGTCCAATTTTTCCAAAACCGGAAGGCGACCCCATACATTGGGTATTTCCTGCAAAGCATTGCCGCCGAGCAAAAGGATTTCTAATCGCGGCAGTTGTGCCCTTTCGGGCAAAATGGACAACCGATTGCTTCGGATGTCTAATAATTTCAACTGCGCGTAGCCGGTACCCATTTCGGGCATTGCGGTGATGGTGTTGTGGGCCAGATAGAGGCGGGCGAGCCAGGGCAGACGAGCGAGCAACGCCGGGCATTCGGAAAACCGGTTGCGGGAGAGGTTGATATCGCGCAGGTTGAGGCATTGCGCCAGCGATTCCGGCAGAGCGGCCATTCGGTTGTTTTCTACGGAGAGCCGCATGAGCCGATCGCATGAGCCGAGTGCTTCGGGCAGGGCAGCGAGCGAGCAGCGATTCAGGATCAGAGTGTCCAAATTGCGGCAATGGCGGATGGAGTCGGGAAGCCGGCGCAGGGGACAGTTTTGAATATCGAGCCGGCGCAAATTGGGGAGTTTGGGCAGCAGGCCGGGCAGCTCCTTGAGGTCCGTTTTGTGGAGCTGCAATTCGGTGATGTGCTCCGCGTGCCGGGCGGCGGTGATTATGTCCTGCGCTTTCACGCGGGTAAAGTTAGGAATGATCGGGCGGATTGAGCGAAAATTCGCCATGCTGTAGCCCTCAAAGCGTATCTTTGCGCGTATGAGTGCGAAAAAGCAGAACGAAAGGATTGTATTGGGTCTGAAATTCAAGCAATTAAGGCAAGCGAAAAAGATGTCTTTCGCCGATTTGGCGCTGGCGAGCGGGTTGTCTGTTTCTTATCTCAACGAAATTGAAAAAGGAAAAAAATACCCCAAAGAAGACAAGTTGCAGGCGCTCGCGGCGGTGCTTGACGTGTCCTATTCAGAGCTGACTTCTCTCACGTTACAAAAAAACCTCGCCCCGGTAACGGAGCTGTTAGAATCCAATTTTCTTAATGACCTTCCCTTAGATGTGTTCGGCATCGAACTGTCGAAAGTAGTGGAAATCATTGCCAATGCGCCGGCGCGAGTGGGCGCTTTCATCTCCACGTTGTTGGAAATTTCACGCAACTACGCGCTGCGGGAAGAGAACTTTTACTTCGGCGCCCTGCGCTCGTATTTGGAATTGCACAACAACTATTTTGAAGACCTCGAAGATGGGGCGGTAGCATTTTGCACCCAGTATGCACTGCCGGTAGAACGCCCGCTCAATCCGGAAACGCTGCGCCGCCTGTTGGAGTCGGAATACGGCTACACCGTAGTGGAAGGCGGTTTGGACGATTACCCGGAACTGCACAATCTGCGCTCCGTGTTTGTACCTTCCCGCAAAACGCTCCTGCTCAACAGCCAACTCAACAGCACGCAACGCACGTTCCAGTTTGGCAAGGAATTGGCGTTCAATTACCTCAAAATCAACGAGCGCGCCGTCACGTCTTCCCTGCTGCGGGGCCGCTCTTTCGAGGAAGTGCTCAACCACGCACGGGCCACTTATTTTTCGGATGCGCTGCTGCTGCCTTTAGCGCCTTTTGTGAGTGATGTGGGGCAGTTTTTGCAAAATGAAAAATGGGAAGGGCAGGCTTTTCTCAGCCTGATGAACCGCTATGCCGCCACGCCGGAAATGTTTTATCACCGGCTCACCAATATTCTACCCCGTTTCTTCGGGTTGGAAAAAATCTTCTTCCTGCGCTTTCTTCACGACCCCATCGCAGACCGCTACGAAATTGATCGCGAGTTGCACCTCAGCCACCGGCACCGACCGCACGGCAACGGTCTTTCAGAACACTACTGCCGCCGTTGGGTATCGGTTTCGCTGCTCGGCGATTTGAAACAAATGCAAGCTGAAGGCAAATCGGTGGATACGATGGTGCGCGCCCAAATTTCGCGCTACATCGGCGGTGAAGATGCCTATTTCTGCATCACCATTGCGCGCAGCGGCTATCCGCAGCCCAACCGCAACGTGAGCGTGACCATCGGCATCAGAATGGATGAAGCGCTTCGGAAAAAAGTGCGCTTTCTACGCGATCCGGCCATTCAGAGCCGCGCCGTAAATACGACCTGCGAGCGTTGTGCGCTCAGCGATTGCGCCGAACGCGCCGCTCCGCCGCTCGTCGTCGAGAAGCGGGCGCAGTTTCAACGCATACAAAACCGGCTGTTGGAATTGGACGGGAAGGCGCCGGTGGAGTGAGCGCCTGTATCCTATCCACGTGCCTGCCGCTGCTGCGAAAAAGGAAGAGACAGTGCGAAATAAAAAAGTTGGAAACGGGCACTTCAGTGAAAAGTCCTTATTTTTGTAACAAAACTGAATATAGTCATGCCTATTATTATTGCAGATGATATTATTGAACAAACTTCTCTAAGTGAAGAACAACTCAGAATTGAAATGGCAATCATGTTGTATGAAGCAAGGCTGCTCAATTTTGGAAAAGCCAGAGAGTTTTCTATGTTAGATATTTTGTCGTTTCTTGAATTGTTGGGGCAAAGAAAAATTGAGGCCCCCTATTCTGATGAAGACTTTGAAAATGATCTTCGGCTGAGTAAAGAAATTCACTTGCCTCTATGATCGTCGTTTCCGATACCACAGCCATCAGTTGTCTCCTGAAAATTCAAAAATTAGACCTGCTCTCGTTATTCTCTCAAGATGTTTATTTACCCGGTGCCGTATGGCAGGAGTTGACCAGGCTTCAACAAAAAGGCTATGATCTTTCACCCATTCAAACGGCATCGTGGATTAAAATTGAACCCGTTGTAAACACTGCTTTGGTTGAAACCTTGCGCATTGATCTCGATGCCGGAGAAAGCGAAGCCATCGCTTTGGCAATAGAAAAAGGGGCAAGTTTTCTTTTGATAGATGAAAAAGATGGCCGCGCAAAAGCAAGTGAATTGGGCATTCCCACAATCGGGTTAGTCGGCGTGTTGCTCACGCTCAAACAAAATGAGTTGATTCCTGTAATCAAACCACTTCTCGACGAGCTGATAAACACCGCAGGTTTTTACCTTTCGGATACTTTTTATGCCAAGATTCTGACCAGTACAAACGAGTAGAAAGGATGCCCTCACCTCCACACTTGATTTTTTTGTATATGGATTCCACTCCGAACGTACGGAGAGATGATTCTTATTATTTGCTCGCGCCTCGCAGTTCCAATTTCGCAAAAATGCCGGCATCTATCCAGCCGCGATTTTTGTCTTCCCCCGGCACAAAGGTGGAGCCGATGAAGTTTTCCCGTTCGGGGCTATGGTCGTTGTCGCAATAGGCGAGCGCGAAGCCCATCACTTTGCCGGCGGTTAGTTTCACCGGTTTGTTGTCGGGAGCGCCGTCGCGGAAAGTGTCGGGATAAACGGCTACGGCTACTTCCCAGATACTGGTATTGCCTTCGGTAACCCGGCGGGCGCGGATGTGATCATCGTAGTAGCGGGGCAGGCTGTCGGGACCGATGTCGGTTACGCGGTAGTCCAGCGCGATGTGGTAGGCAAAAGCATTGTGGCTGTATTGGTGATTGCCGCCGGAAGCATCTTCGTCCACAAACACTTCGAGACAGTCGTCGTCCCAGTAAAATTGCAGTCCGTCGGGGTGAATATCAATGAGCGTATCATCGCGGATTTCGGCCAGGATGTAGAGGAAGTTCTCATCCCAGGCCAGCTTGTAGCGCCCGCTGAAATCTTCGGCAGTGGGTTCCTCGCCGATCCAGGTTTGATCGAGCATGTACCAGGGCGCGTTTTGCCACACGGCGTCATCGGCCACGCCGTCTATTACGGGCGGGCTTTGGGCTTGTGTGGCGTAATAGCCCTCTTCGGTAGCGGCAGCAGCCTCGCGGTTTCCGGCGGAGGGAGCGCATGCCTGCAAGCAGAGCAGGAAAGAAAGCAGGGAGATAGTTGTGCGAGTGGTGATGGATGATTCCAGCATGTATAATTGAATTTTAGGCTGCAAGTTTAAGTATAAAATAGGGTGGGAGGGAATATTTTTAGATTTAGCTGCGGGTCATGAGCTTGTAGCTGTTCCGTACAAGAACTGTTTTGGATTGTGATGCGTTTTTCATACTTATAAAATGAGTATCATGACTGTTCTGGAAAAACCGCTCACCAATCTTCAATTAGAACTGCTCAAGTTGTATAGCCTTGATCTATCCGAGCTGCAACTCATTGAAGTTAAACGCTTACTGGCTCATTATTTCGCTCATAAAGCTTCCGACGAAATGGACAGGCTCTGGGAGGAAAAAGGCTGGACGAATGAAACGATGGATGAGTGGCTGGAAGGCAAAGACCTTAGTAAAAATGCTTCTCCCGCCTGATGCGCGTCGTGCTCGACACCAATACCCTTTTGGTGAGCATTGGAAGACACTCTAAATACCGACCCATCTTCGATGCTTTCCTCGACGGTAGAATAAAATTGCTGGTATCTAACGATACACTCAGCGAGTATGTAGAGAAACTGGAAGAAAAGACAAACGCAATCGTAGCCCAAAATATCGCCAATCTATTCCTCAGATCGCCGGATGTGGAAAAGATTGAAATTCACTTCAAGTGGGCGATTATCTACAAAGATGGGGATGATAACAAATTCGTGGATTGCGCCTTGAACGGAGACGCCGACTATATTGTGACGGATGATAACCACTTTGAAATTTTGCAACGCATTGGATTTCCAAGGGTGAAGATGCTGAAAACGGCTGCGTTTCTGGAGTTGATTGAGGCTGGCGAGTAAAGTCTCCCAGGCCTTGCAAGGTTTTGTAAACCTTGCAAGGTCTGGGCAGGCAGTTAATTCTTACCCGGGGGCGCTTCGAGCAGTTTGAAGAACTGGTCGAGTTTGGGGGTGAGCACGATTTCGGTGCGGCGGTTGGTACTGCGTCCGTCGGCGGTGGCGTTGCTGGCTTTGGGAATAAATTCAGAGCGGCCGGCGGCGGTGAGGCGATCGGCGGCTACGCCGTGTTTGCTTTGCAACACCCGAATGATGGAGGTGGCGCGTTTCACGCTCAGGTCCCAGTTGTCGGCTATGCAGGTCGTATTGATGGGCACATTGTCGGTGTGGCCTTCCACCATTACATTCAAATCTTTATGGTCGTTGATGACCTTGGCTACCTTGCCCAACACGGTTTCGGCGCTGGGGCTGATGTCGGCGCTGCCGGAGCGGAAGAGGAGCTTATCGGCAATAGACACATACACCACGCCGCCGCGTACTTCCACCTGTATATCCTTGTCGTTGATGTCGCTCAGAGAGCGTTTGAGATTCATCACCAAAGCGAGATTGACGGAGTCTTTGGCTTGTATGTTGGTGGTGAGATCCTGGATATACTTGGATTGTGAGTTGATGGATTCCAGCGACTTTTTGATGCTCTCTGCGCCGTCTTTGCTGATGACGGAGAGATCGGCCATACGGTCGAGCAGGCCGGCGTTGGTGAGGCGCAGGTTTTCAATTTGGGCTTCTAACTGCTGCACCATGCGGTTCTTGGCTAAAAGTTCACTGTCTTTGGAGCCGATTTCGCGCTCTTTTTGACGCAGGTCGTCCTGGTAAGTACGCGAGGCGGTGAGGCACTCATCCAATCGTTTTTTGGTTTCCTCATAAGTGAGTTGGAGCCTTTCGTTGCCGGCCTGTAGCTCAGCGAATTTCTTTTTTGCTACACAGGAGGGCAGCAAAAACATCGCCACAAGGGCGACGATGACAAACATTACATGTTTCATGGTACTTCTTGGTTTTTATAAATGTGAACAATCTTCCGGAGCTTTCGTTTGCAGCCCGGCCCGGCAAATATATTTCGGAAACGGCGATATTCTTGAAGATATTTTTCAATTCCGGGACGCTGCTTGTTGTAAGGTTATCTACAGTTTAATTTTTTGGTTTGGGGCGAGGTATTCGGCTTAAAGGAGTTTCGTTTGGCGTCGGATTTTATACTTTTGTCTCCCAACCAATCGCTACAACATACTATGATGAATAAATTCTTTCTCCTCTGCGCGATCGTTTGCATCGCATTGTCCGGCGTATATGCCCAACAAAACCATACCGGCACGTCGAGCCATTCCAACATCTCTTTCAGTACCGGCAGGGCTTTTTTAGACTATAAGGGCCAACGGATTTTGGAAGACAACACGGCGCCTGCGCATTCCTTAGCCCGCATGACAGGCAATCCGAAAGGCACGGCCGAGGGTATCGCGTTCGATTTCGGTGCGCGGTTCAATGGCAAGTTGTATTTCGGCTTCATTCCTTACGGGGATTCCAAATACCCGCATCCGGTGTATTTCCGCGGGCCGGTCAACATTACGGACGGCAAAGCAACTGTGCGCATCGCGTCCATGGCGGGCAAATATGATATGGTGGACTGGCAAAAGCGCGAAAAAGGAACGCTGGGCTACCGCGTAACCGATGACAGCGGGCAGATGTACTACGACGGTATCGTGCAGTTTAAAGGCAAGGGGCCATTTGAAATCGTGCCCACCATCGTGGACGGCCCAACGGTGAATTGCCTCACCGAGCAGGGCGCGATTATTTCTTTCACCACCAACATGCCCACTGCAACGGCCGTGCAGATCGGCGGCCGGAGCTTCCCCGGCCAGGAAGGCAGCACCCGGCAGGAAATTGCCGTTTCCGGCCTGAGCGCTGCCACAGAGTACCCCTACACGGTGCGATACGGCGATGAAGAATTGAGCTTTTCGCTGCGCACCGCGCACAAACCCGGCGCCCGCAAACCTTTTTCTTTCACGTATGCCAGCGATTCGCGGGCCGGACAGGGCGGCGGCGAGCGCAACATGTGGGGCGCCAATCATTACATTATGAAAAAAATCATGGCGCTGGGACAAATGAAGCAGTCGCGCTTTATGCAGTTTACCGGCGACCTCATCAATGGCTATTTGGTGAATAAAGACAACATGCACCTGCAATACGCCAACTGGAAGCGCGCCGTGCAGCCCTTTACGCATTATGCGCCTTTGTATGCGGGCATGGGCAATCACGAGGCCCTCATGCACCAGTTTGTGTATAGAAGCGGTACGGATTCTGCGGTGTTCCGAATAAACCGCATGCCCTACGACACCGAATCGGCAGAGGCTGTGTTTGCCGCCAATTTTGTAAATCCGCTCAACGGCCCCGGCAGCGAAGACGGCGCAGAATACGATCCCAACCCCAACCGCATGGATTTTCCATCCTACAAAGAGAATGTCTTTTATTACACCTATGACAATGTAGCCGTCATTGTACTCAATTCCAACTACTGGTACGCGCCCACTACCGCCCAACTGCACCACACCAGCGGCGGGATGCACGGCTATATCATGGACAACCAGCTCAAATGGATGACAGAAACGGTCGCCATGCTGGAGCGGAATAAGAGTATAGACCATGTTTTTGTAACCGCACACACGCCCTTCTTTCCCAACGGTGGTCATGTACATGACGACATGTGGTACAACGGCAACAACGCCATGCGCCCTTATGTGGCCGGTCTGCCCCTGGACAAAGGCATCATTGAACGCCGCGACCAACTGCTCGACGTACTGGTAAACCGCAGCAAAAAAGTGCGCGCCATCCTCACCGGCGACGAACACAACTACAACCGTCTGCTGCTCACGCCGCAGACCAACCTCTATCCCGAAAACTACGACAAGCCGAAAATCAGCCTTTCCCGCACCATTTACCAGATCAACAACGGGGCTGCCGGCGCACCTTACTACGCACAGGAACAAACCCCCTGGACGCCCTTCGTGAGCGGCTTCACCACCCAGCACGCTTTGGTGTTCTTTCATGTGAAAGGCAAAAAAATACAGGTGGAAGTGATCAATCCCGATACATTGGAGGAGGTGGATATGTTTCCGTTGATTACTTCGGGCAAGTGAGGGAAGGGGTGAAAAATCTTGCTTGTTGGATTTTTGATTTTTTGCGTGTAAATTTGCACACATAATATGTGTAAATGAAGAACATAACCTTATCCATTCCCGAAGACCTGTTGGATAGAAGCCGGGAATATGCAGAGAAGCACGGAACGAGTTTGAACGAATTCATCAGGGCCTTACTTCGCCAAACCGTAACGCCTCCGGAGGGAACGCCGGTTCAAAAACTTATCCGGCATACCCGCCGAATTAAGGTGAGCACCAAAAATTGGAAATGGAGCAGAACAGAACTGTATGACAGGCAAATACTTTCTTGATACCAACTTTTTGGTGTATTGCTTCAGTGGTGATGAGCCGGAGAAGCAACACAAATGTTTAGAAATCCTCAAAGAAGGAGAGGGGCGTTTGAGCTTCGTCATCAGTACACAGGTATTGAATGAGTTTGCAGCAGTGATGATAGGAAAGTTCAAGCAGCCTCCGCTCGAAATAAAAGCTATATTGGACGACCTTGCTCTTTTTGAAGTTGTACCTGTTCAGGCAGAACTCATAAAAAACGCTATTGATATTCACCTGCTCCACCAAATTTCCTTTTGGGACAGTCTCATCCTCGCCGCTGCGCAGCGTGCCAACTGTCAGGCGATCCTGACCGAAGATTTACAACACGGGGCAAGCATTGTCGGGGTACGAATACAAAGCCCCTTTCTACCATAACCTCCGAAAAACGTTCTTCCATGCCGGTCCATCCGTACGTTCGCCCGTTCTTCTTTTTCCTGATGCTCTTTGCCATCACTGCTGCATTCATCGGCATGATCGTGCCATTTTTTATGGCGCTGTTTTGGGCGGCGTTGTTGAGCCTGCTGTTTCGACGACCCTACCGGCTGATACGGTTGCGGCTGCGCGGGCGCGATAATCTGGCGGCGATTCTGACCATTTTAATTATTCTGCTCATTGTTGTGGTGCCGGGTTTTTTTATCGTACTGGCCCTGGTAAATGAAAGCGTGGGTGTATATAACAAAGTAGAGTCGGGCCAATGGGATCTGACACAAATCGTGGACTTTATTCAGACACAGACGCCTCGTTTTGAAAATCTGCTGAGTGAAGTAGGCATGACGCCGGCAAAAATGAAAGCCGATCTGGCCGATTTTGCCGTTAACGCTGCCCGAACAGTAGCCGACCGCCTGATGGGCTACACCCAAAATGTAATCACTTTCGTCGTGCAGTTTTTCCTTATGTTGTATGTGTTATTCTTCTTCATCCGCGACGGGCAAAACATCCTCAATTCAATCATGAATGCCTTGCCGCTCGGCAACCGCTGGGAGCGCAAACTCATGGATCGCTTTACGGCGGTGGCGCGCGCTACGCTCAAAGGTACGCTCATTGTGGCCATTGTGCAGGGCAGCATGGGGGCCGCCATTTTTGCCATTCTCGGCATTGACGGCGCTATTTTCTGGGGCGTTATTATGACCTTCCTTTCCATTTTGCCGGTGGGAGGCAGCGCCCTTGTATGGGGCCCCACCGCCGTTATGCTCGGCTGGCAGGGCATGTGGGGTAAAGCGGCGGCGCTCGCCATCGTAGGCGCGCTGGGTATCGGCCTCATAGACAACATCCTGCGCCCCATTCTCGTAGGCCGCGACACCAAAATGCCCGACTACTTAGTGCTCATCTCCACGCTCGGCGGGTTGGGCTGGTTCGGCCTCACCGGGTTCGTGCTCGGGCCGGTCATCGCGGCGATGTTTCTAACTTTTTGGAAGGCCGCGGGGAGAGAGTATGGGGGGCGGGATGCGTGAAAGGAAGATTTATTATTTGGCAAGGGTTGCATTGCAATGAGGAAACCGATAACTTTGCAAAATCAAAACCCGCCTCGCCTCTCCCACATTTAGTGGGATGCGCATGTTTGGCGGGTTTTCTGTTTTTATATCCGTATGTCAAAAATACCTTACCAAAAACTCCCTAAGACTTTCAATGAACAGGTTGAGTTGCTTGAAAGTCGCGGTCTTTATATCCCCAATAAAGAACGAGCGGCAGGCATTCTGGAAAGAGTTAGTTACAATCGCCTAAGCAATTACTGGTATCCCATGTTGGTTGAGCCGAAAGAATTAGAGAACTTCAAATCAGGTTCCAGTTTTGAAACCATCTTCAAACTTTATCAATTTGATAGCGAGTTGCGTACACTGGTATTCAATGCCATAGAACAAATAGAAGTGGCTGTTCGCACTCAAATTATTTATCATTTATCACATCAGTATGGTACGGGTTTTTGGTTTTTAGAAAAAGAATGTTTCCAAAGCATTAAAGCATACAGTAACGCTTTAATTCGTATTCAGGATGCTGTGGATGAGACCAAACAAGCGTTCATTGTCAAATACAAACAAAGGTATAGTGATGAACTCCCCCCTTCGTGGAAAAGCTTTGAGCTTTTGTCTTTCCGTATGATATACAGTATTTATAAAAATGTGAAAAGAACTCCTGAAAAGCTCAAGGTTAGTGACTTTTTTGGTCTAAATTATGAGGTGTTTATCTCTTGGCTTGATACTTTAGTTTATATCCGGAATATTTGTGCCCACCATGCTCGTTTATGGAACACTACCTTAACCATTACTCCTGTATGGCCTAAAAAGCCACGTGGCGCTTGGGTGAGCCGTTCGGAAAACGACCCCGAAAACCTGCATACAAAAGACAAGAAACTAAAAACTTACGCAGGTCTGTGTATTATTCAGTTTGTTTTAGGCAAATCAAACCCCTATAATAAATTTAAGCGCCGACTATCGGAACTTATCTCTGAATACCCTGAAGCAGATATCCAGCACATGGGGTTCACGAATAATTGGTCAGACGAAGCATTGTGGGCGTAGAAACGCCTGCCCTGTAGATAAACTTTAATTTGTTGCGGTTTATGGAATTCGTCAGACAAGGTTGTGAGGAACCTCAAAACTACATTTTATTCCCCCACTACATTATTCCCCCATTTTCCTTGCAAATGATTCGCACAACAACTATGTTTGCACGAACATTTCATTGCCATGCCACATACCGCAGCAGAGAAGAGTAGTAAATCTGAAATATCGGGCTTCATGTTGGAGCGTGCGGCGCGGCGCATGAAGCAGTTTGTGCAGGAAAGCCTCAGCGGAGCAGGAGCGGGCATTACCGTGGATCAGTGGCTCGTGTTGCAGGAATTGGACCGGCAGGACGGACTGAGTCAGTTGGAAATTGCCAAAGCCACCTACAAGGATGCGCCCACCATGACGCGCATCATTGATCTACTGTGCGAAAAGGGCCTCACGAGCCGCACGCCCGACCCTGCCGACCGCCGCCGGTTCAGTATCGGCCTCACCTCGGCCGGCCGGCAAAAAATCGCGGAAGTGCTGCCCGTCATTCAGGCGGCCCGCCGAGAAGCCTGGGGCGCGCTGAGTGAAAAGGAAATAACTGAGCTTTCGCGCATGCTCGAAGTTGTATTCAATCATTTAAATCGCTGAATATCAGAAGCCAGAAAGCTACTTCTAAGTAACTTCCCAACTCCGAAAACTCGTAGCTCGCAGCTAAAAAAGATATAAAACCGAAAAATATGCATTACCACAGCCTTGGCCAAATACCGCACAAACGGCACATACAGTTCCGCAAGCCCGACGGCAGCCTCTACCACGAAGAGCTGTTCTCCACCGAGGGTTTCAGCAATGCGTATTCGCTGTTGTATCACTGCAACGCGCCTACGCAGATTGTACAAACCGGCGAGCCGTACTCCATTGTGCCCAAAATTGTACACGATAAGCAACTCAAACACCGCAGCCTCAAGGGCTTTCGCATTGCGCCGGAAGACGACTACTTAGCTTCGCGCAAACCCGTGCTCGTGAACGACGATTGCAAAATCATCCTCGCCGCGCCCCGCAAAAGCATGACGGATTATTTTTTCAAAAATGCCGACGCCGACGAGATGATCTTCATCCACAAAGGCACGGGCACGCTGCACAGCATGTACGGGCAAGTGCCGTTTGAGTACGGCGATTATGTAGTCATTCCGCGCGGTACCACCTATCAGTTGCACTTCGATACGCCCGACAACAGGTTGTTCATTGTAGAGTCGAGCGGGCCGCTCGTGCCGCCCAAGCGCTACCGCAACGCCATCGGGCAGTTTGAGGAGCACGCCCCGTTTTGTGAGCGCGACATCCGCAAACCGCAACAATTGGAAACCCGCGACGCGCAGGGCGAATTCCTGTTTTACATCAAAAAACAGGATATTATCTATCCGTATTACTACCTCAACCATCCCTTCGACGTGGTGGGCTGGGACGGCTATGTGTATCCTTATGCCTTCTCCATTCACCAGTTTGAACCCATCACGGGGCGCGTGCATCAGCCGCCGCCGGTACACCAAACCTTCGACGGGCGCAACTTCGTGGTGTGCTCCTTCGTGCCGCGCCTCTACGATTACCACCCGCTGGCCATTCCGGCGCCGTACAACCACAGCAATATTGACAGCGACGAGGTGCTCTATTATGTGGACGGCGACTTTATGAGCCGCAAACACGTAGAGCAAGGCATGATCACGCTCCATCCCGGCGGTATCCCGCACGGGCCGCATCCGGGTACCGTAGAGAAAAGCATCGGCGCCAAAGAAACTCGCGAACTCGCCGTGATGGTGGATACTTTCCGCCCCCTGAAACTGACCGAACACGCCGTCGGGATCGAAGAAGACGAGTACTATCAGTCCTGGTTATCCTGATTATTTCAACACTCAACACCATATTCCATCATGGAAAATACTTCAATGAATCGCGCGCAATTCCGCACCTTCCTGCTGTTGTATGCCGCCAATGCCGACTTGCAAACCGAAGAGAGCGAAATGCAATACATACGCGAAGTGGCGCGCTGCGACAACTTTGATGAAGTGCAAACGCTGTTTGCCGGATGCGCAGACTACGAGTGCCTGCAACTCATTATGGGCTATCGCGATCAATATTTTGCTACCCCCGAAGCACAGACCGCGCTGCTGGCAGAGGTGGCCGAGCTGTTCGGAAAAGACGGTGAATACAGCCTTTTGGAAGTGAACACCATGAAAATGCTCAAAAAATTAATCCATTAATCGTCTATTATGGAAACAATGACTCAAACGCAGGGCAGCGTCGCACAAGACACTTTCCCTCTCAAAGGAACCGATCACATTGAGTTTTATGTGGGCAATGCCAAACAGGCCGCACACTACTATCAGTCGGCTTTCGGCTTTGAACTCGTGGCCTACGCCGGCCCCGAAACCGGCCTGCGCGACCGCGCCTCCTATGTGCTCCAACAGGATAAAATCCGCTTCGTACTGACCTCCGCGCTGGGGCCGGAAAGTGAGATTGCGCAGCATGTACACCTTCACGGCGACGGCGTGAAAGTACTTGCTCTGTGGGTGGACGATGCCGAACAGGCATACTACACAGCATTGGAGCGCGGCGCCGTATCGGCCGCTCCGCCGCAAACACTCGAAGACGAACATGGCAAAGTGACGCTGGCCTCCATTCACACGTATGGCGAAACCTGGCACACTTTCGTAGATCGCAGCAATTATCGCGGCGCCTTCCTGCCCGGTTTTCAGTCCCGCAAAAGCGAGCTGCCCGTGAAACCCATCGGCCTCAAATTTGTGGACCACTGCGTAGGCAATGTGGAACTGGGCATGATGAACAAATGGGTGCAATTCTATCAGGACGTGATGGGCTTCAATCTGCTCGTCACCTTCGACGACAAAGACATCTCCACCGAATACACCGCCCTCATGAGTAAGGTGGTGAGCAGCGGCAACGGATACATCAAGTTCCCTATCAACGAACCGGCACAGGGCAAAAAGAAAAGTCAGATTGAAGAATACCTTGACTTCTAT
This sequence comes from Saprospiraceae bacterium, assembly GCA_019638385.1. GTDB lineage: Bacteria > Bacteroidota > Bacteroidia > Chitinophagales > Saprospiraceae > UBA2329. The sequence goes on from JAHBTW010000008.1 coordinate 88,141, forward strand.
CGGAGCGCCGGCGTACAGCACATCGCTATCGCAACCGACAATATCCTGCACACCGTGGCCGAACTCCGCCGCCGGGGCGTTGAATTTCTCTATGTGCCCGATACCTATTACGAAACCGTGATGGAGCGCGTAGGCAAGATCAATGAGGAAATCGAAGACCTCCAACGCCTCAACATCCTCGTGGATCGCGACGAAGAAGGATATCTCCTCCAAATATTCACCAAACCGGTGCAGGACCGCCCTACCGTGTTTTATGAAATCATACAACGCGAAGGCGCCCGCAGCTTCGGCAAAGGCAATTTCAAAGCGCTGTTTGAATCCATCGAACGCGAACAGGCGCTGCGGGGAACGCTTTAAACTGCTCACAATCTCCAATCAAAATGTATAGAACCGGCACCGTTGGAGCATTGCTCGACATATACGAACAAGCCATTTTTCTCCTAATGCCATTAACTCGGTTGAGGTATAAAAAATCCTTTAGGGCATGGTGTCGGCCCTAAAACACCAGGCTATACTTGAGCAAAAACTGCTGCGTAAGGCTCACGCGGCGACCGAGGCCGCTCACGCCGTTGGGCGCGGTGTTGTCGGTTATTTGCACCAACACATCGTGGTCGTAGAAAACATTGAGGAGCATGGTGGCCTGCAATCCTTTAAAAATGGAAAAGTTGAACTGGTTGGTCCAGTCTATGTCTATGTTTTGAGGATTGTCCAAATAGTTGGAAAACAGCACCATACCCGTTCCGTACGACATGCGTTCGTTGATAAATTTATCGGCGTAGCTCAGACGCAGCAAAGAGCCGAAGCCCGCAAAAGTCTTTTTGTAATCAATGACATTGCCCAGAGGGTCGCGGGTTACGGGGTTGCCGTGTACGCCGAGTTGGGCAATGGCGTCGTTGCCCACGACGATAAACTTGCCGCCCACCGGCGAGTAGTACAACGACAGTTTTTTGGTGGGTTTAAAATCGAAGCCCGCCGAAATGGTGAATGTGGCGGGAGAGAAGAGCTTGGAGTTGGCGCCACTGCCCACGATGTCGGTGAGGAAATTGCCGGGGAAAGTCTCATCGCCGGCATAAGTGGGTGTGAACTGGCTGAGGAAAGACACATCGGCGGCGTAAAAGAGCTTGGAATCTTTGGTCATGGCATAGCCCACTTTGGAGTTGACGCGCAGTTCGTCAATGGCCTTTTGGAAGGGGATCTTTTTGTCCACACTGCCCTGTGCCACCACGCCCGTGCCGAGGCGCTGAATGCCGAATTGCCACAACGCCACGTTATCCCAGGCGAGGCGTTCTTTTTTGTAGGCGGCGGCCATGTTCACCGCGCCGCCCACGCCGATGCGGTTCTGTCCGGCGCCCTGTCGGGGATTGAGCTGGAACAATTGAGCAAAATCAAGCCCCAGGCCCGCTGTGCGCTTCCAGGGTTTGGGAGGAATGGAATCGGCTTTTTCTTCCTGTGCAATAGCGGGCGCAGCGGCAAAAAGAAGCATTGCCGAAAAGAGGAGTATGATTGTGTTTTTCATGGTTTAAAAAAAATGAATGAGTGAATTACGCTTGCTTGCGTGTAATGATCTCGTATTTCTCGGAGCCGAGTTTGTGCAAGGGCACAATGACCTGCCGGCCGGGTTCGGCCTGAATGGTGATGGAGGTCGTATCCACCGCCGTCACTTCGCCCTCCACGCCTTCGATGCGAATAATATCGCCGGGCTTCACCTTTTCTTTTTGATAAAAAGAAGTGAGCAGGCTGGCCACTAAATTGCGCGACGCATATCCGTAGCCGATGGCGAATGCCCCCACCACGCCGGCCAGTACGATGGAGATATTGCTCTCGATGAAGCCCGTTTGCAGGTGGGCTTGCGAGAGCGCCATCATCAATACGTTGATAAACAGGAAGTAAAACACCACGTTGGAAATGACTTTGCCTGCCGGAATGGCCAATGAGTTGCAGGCGGTTTGCACGACATTTTTCACCGCATCGGCCACCAAAATGCCGATGGCCAGCACCAGCATGGCCGTGATGAGGCTGGGGATGTAATTGATGATGTCGTTTACCAAATCGGAAACCGCTGCCATTTTCAGCACATCGGTGGCCGCCATGATGACCACGAGCATGAGCAGATAATAGACAATTTTGGAAAGCAGTACGCTGGGCGTCACCCGAATATTGGACTTATAAACGATCTCGATTTCGTTGATGCGCTCGGCGAGTTTGTCAATGCCGATTCTGCCCAGCACATTTCGGATGATGCGGGCAATGGTTTTGGAAATAATCCAGCCGACGAGCAGCACCGCCAGCGCGCCCACTAAGTTGGGCAGTATCTCCAATAGTTTCCCGGCCTCTTCTTTGAGTTTTTGCAAAAGCGACCATCCGGCTTCTGTAGGAGAGGCGGCGACTTCTTTTCCCGATGCGGGTATAGAGTCTTGTTGTTGGTCTGACATGTTTCGGTTTGTTTTAGTCGTTTTTGAATGATTTGTATTAGCGTCCGGTGTTCGGCGATGAAGGCCCTCCCGGTTCGCTTCGGTCATTATCCGGCGGCTCGTGCGGCGGCTGTTCGGCCGTGCCGCCGACGGCTGAAATCAGCACTTCAATGGCGCGCGGCACATACATTTCCACCAATTGCCCCACAAACTTATAGGCGCCCAGCATGCCCCAAATGCCGGCGCGATCTTTTTCGCTTCGTTCCCGGGCGTATTGCTGCTCGTCCTCTTCGATGATGGTTTTGAAATTGTTTGTTTTCATAAGGCGGCTTCCATAAACAGATCATTTTTGAGGCGAAATGCTTTTTCTTTGGCGCGTTTGAGTTTCATCTTCACCGCGCTTTCGGTTTTGTTGAGCAATTCGGAAATATCCCGGATGGACATATCGTCCTGGTATTTCATTAGCAGCACGGCCTTGTCGTCCACGGGGATGCCGTCGAGCACGGTGCGCAGTTGTCTGACTTCCATTTCAAGGAGCGCCTCGTCGGGCACCTCATCGGCGACGTCGGCGAGTTTATCCACTTCTTTGTCGTCGGCGAAGAGGTTTTGCATTTTTTTCTTGCGGCGCAGGTAGTCAATGCAAAAGTTGTAGGTAATGGAATAAACCCAGGTGGAGAATTTGGCTTTTTCGCCAAACTTGGACAGGTTGAGAAAAATTTTGGTAAACACTTCCTGGGTGGCGTCCTGTGCAAGCTCCTCATCTTTGAGCAGGCTCAGGCATTTGCTGAATATCTTGCCCGAATACCGGTTGTACAGCTCACTGAAACAGAGGGAGGCCTGGGTTTCCAGATAGCGGTTGATGACCTCCATGTCTTGCATGGTTTTATTGCAGCTATTACTCAAGAAAAAAGTATTTTATTTCGGTGCTTCCCTTAAAGGGTATGAAGATAAGCGCCAAAAATATAGTTTTTTCCCGAACTAAGAGTGCGCTTTGATCCAGCGGTCCAAAATTGCGGGTTCTTTGAATTTGGGTTTTTTCACATGGGCTTGCGGGCTTGCGTCAAATGCAGCGCGCACGGCGCGTACGGCCGGCAGGAAATCTTCTTCCGTGTTTTGGAATTGGTCCACGGAGGAGAGCATTCGCTCCACGCTGAGGTAGTCGAAGTGCCAATCGTTGAGGTGGTTGTTGGTTTGGATAAAGGCGCTGATTTCCCCGGCCATGCGGGAGATGCTCCGGTTGAGGGGCGCTGCAAACAGGGCTTTGTCCTCCACGGCCTCTGCGTCCAGAAAGGTATAAACGCGGTAGTAGTGGCCGCTCTCCAAAATCCGCACGAGTTCCTGTTGCCATCGGGGGTTGCTTTTGATTTTGGCCACCGCTTTTTCGCGCACATCCGCGTTGTGGTACCTGCCGGTTAAAGACAACAGGCCCAGAATGCCCGTTTCGGGGTCGGCATTTTCAATGTCTTGCAAATGCCTGGTATGGTTCTGTTCTTCATGTTGGTGTATTTCTTCTATGCGCTCAGCGACCTGTTGGTTTTGATACCCTATCCACTGAATCAGCAAGCCCAGGCAGGCCAATGTGCTGATACCGAACAGAATGCTCAAAGGTATTTTGTAAACTGCTACCGGCATGGCTGTCCGCAGCGGTTCGTTGAGCAGAACAAACCCGGCTGCGAGCAACGCCAGTGGAAACAGCGCCGGCGCAAAGCCCGTGAGGTATCGGAGGGCGAAAGGCAACTGGGAGGCCGGCTCAAATCGGAATACCGTGCTCAACGCCGATATGATAAGAATGGACAATAAGCCCCCTGCCACCAACACAAACCGGGCGCTCCCGCCGGCAGCCACCCAGGCGAAACCGCCTTTCCCGGCAATGACGAAGGCAGCGAGCGTCATGAACACCCCAAACGCAAGGCTGAACAGGATGACGCTCATGGCATACCCGCCGGCGGCATCGCCCGCATTTGACGGCTTAGGTCCGTAAGCGCCGCTCAGGAGCAGCATATACACTACGGCTGCGATGGACAAAAGGATATTGCCTATGATGGTCATATCTAAAGTCTAAAGTGTTTTCAAATTGTCTTCCGGGTTGCGGTCAATGAGCAACGAGAAGGGGTCCACCCCGGCCTTGTCGGGTTTTTCGGAGGTGATAAAGGTGAAAGTTTGTTCGCCTTGGGTCACCCGCACGCGCTTGCGATAGAGGGTTTTGCCGTAGGTTTTGCCCTTTTCAGGAGCGGCAAAAGCGCCAATTTCGATGAAGTCGTTGAGGGGCGCCGGCGTTTCGCGGCCCAGATCGTCGGCTTTTAGTTTGGTGCATTCCACCTTAATGGTCACTTCCCATTGGCCGTTGCCGAGGTCTTTGGTCGTTGCTTCGCGACAGCGATTTTCAAAAAGCGTTATTTCTTCAAAGAGGTCTTTGATGAGGTAGGCCAGCGAATCGGGCGTTTGGGCATAGAACTCGTCGAGCGCATCTAAGCTGATGGGGTAGGGCGGGTACTGATAGCGGAATCGCTCCAACAGGCTGCGCAGTGCGGCGTTCACTTTGTCTTCTCCGATCATTTCTTTGAGCTGGTACATTTGCACGCTGCCTTTGTTGTAGTGTATGTAGCCCTGCCCTTCGCAGGAGGCGAGCGGCAGTTCTTTTTCCGTTTCGCGGCCCCGGCCCCGCAGGTAGCGGTCCATTTCGTAAGCGAGGAATTTGCGCATTTGGTCGCGGCCGTACTCGCGTTCCACCACCATGAGGGCGCTCCATTGTGCGAAGGTTTCCACAAGCATTTCACTGCCCTGCATCTTGGCGCCGCACAGTTGGTGCCCCCAGTATTGGTGCCCGATTTCGTGCGCCGCCACATAAAACACCATGTCAATGTCTTTATCGGGGTCTTTAAAATCCTGAATAAACCCGATGCCTTCGGAATAGGGCATGGTGCCGGGAAATGCCTGCGCAAAACTGGCAAAGCGCGGGAACTCTACAATTCGGCATTGTTTGTGGTAATACGGGCCGAAGTTTTCGGTATAGTATTCCAGCGATTTTTGCATGGCCTTGAGCATGCGCTCCACGTTATAGTTGTGGTCTTTGTGGTAATAAACTTCGAGGCTCACCCCCTTCCAGTCGCGGCGGGCCACCTCGTATTCGGCACTCATGAAGGAGTAGAAATTGAAGGAAGGCTGATCAAGTTTGTAATGAAAACAGCGGCGGCCGTCCTCTTCCCATTCGCGGAGCAGCGAACCAGGCGCTATGGCGATCTGATCGGGCGCGGTGCGAAAAACGGTTTCCACCGCTACCCAGTCGCTGTTGATGCCGATGTAAGCCTCCCTGCGGCTGATGGTGTCGTTTCGGTCGAGTACCGGGCGGCGGCTCTTCTCCGGCAGGTTGAAGTGTTTGCGGCGGTTTTTGCTCCCAATTTCATTGGACTCGTCATATCCGAAGATGGGAATGATATCAATATTGTCGAAGAAGGTACCGTTTTGCACGATGCGGTTCCAACTCGTTTCGTTTTCAAAACCCTCCGGTTCGAAGCGGGTGCTGAACGTCAGCTCCATCGAATCGCCGGGCGTCAGGGGCGGCTCAATTCGGTACATACGCCAGTAGAGGAGCGAGTCGTTGAGCAGGGGTTTCAGGCGCGGGTTTTCCAATTCAAAACGCCCGTTGCGGGGTATGTTCACCCACAGGGTGTCTATGTTTTGGGTGTAAATATTGCGGGTTTTAAATGCGCCTTCCACAAAGAGGGAGCGGGTTTCGGGGCGGAGGTCAATGTCGTAGCGGGCGGCATACACGCGGGGTTGGCGGCGGTGTTCGTATTGTTTGTAATCCGTTTCGTAGCGGAGTTGGCGTTGTTCTATTTGCCGGCTGTTGGCATAGGTGTTGCGCACTTGAGTGTTGTAAAAAGTCCAGGCGCCGGTGAGCAGCCATAGCCCGCCCAGCAGCAGGGCCGCCGTGCGGTAATTGCGCCATTCCAAACGCGCATTGCGGAAACGCTCCCGCCAGGAACCGGCGCGCCCGCGAGGCCACAAAACAATAGCCGCCAGGGCTAATAGCGTCGAAAAGAGCGTCCAATAGCCGTTGAACCAAAACAAGCCTTTGAAAAAAGGCCGGTAGCCGTAAAAATCGGAGAGGGTGTAGGAGGGCGTTGCGCCCAGTTGTACCATATTGCTCTGCACCTTCAACGCCCCCCACGCAAAGGAGTTGACGATGAGCAGCACCACCACAGCAAAAAAACCGAGGTACATGTTGGGCGACAGCGCATGTACCAAAAACGACAGCGCCAGTACAACGGCAAAGCCGAGCATGTCCACCACCAACAGTTCGCGCACATACACCCACAACTCGTAGCGGTCGTAGCCCATAGCCGTTTGCGCTATCACAGCAGCCACAATGACGATGGCCTGCAATGCCAGTAGCACCCCCAGCACGGCGGCGTACTTGCCGAGCCAGACCGTCCAGTTTTTGGTGGGCAGTGCATCGGTGATGTCGTTCATTTGAGCGTTGCGCTCTTTCCAGATGATCGCTCCGCTGAAATACACCATAATAATAATAGTGAAAAGGTAAAACGATCCCCGGATGATGTCCACCATGGTGTAGGTCACGGGCAATTCGTGCGTGCCGTATCCTTCATTGGCATAAAACATGCTGGGCACGCAGTTGAGCAGCCCCAATAATGCCAGCAGGATAAATGCGACGCTGCGGACTACGCCTTTCCATTCAGTCGCAAACTGACTGCGCAACTGAGCGAGCACTACTCCCGTGCCGCTCGCCGGCGTTACGCGGGGAGGCGCGCCGAGGGTTTGCAGCCCGTAAGGCTCGGCTTGCGGTGCGGCTTGTTTTTTACTTTTTTTCGCGGCCCGTTTTTCTGTAAAATCAAACCGGCGATACCCGATAAACAAAGCCAGCAAACCCATGCTCATCCACAGCAGCCGATTGAGTAGTATGTTTCCGGTAAACCCGATGGCGAGGCGGTTTTTTTCATCCACCGTCCAGTATTTGGTTTCTAAACTGAAGGCCTGATAGCCGAAGGGGTCGAGCAGGGCGCCGAGTTGTTCGTTTTTGATGTCCTGCATCAATGTGCCGGCTACGATATAGCCTACCAAGAGGGCTGCCGCCGTCACAAAGGAGTACAAGGTAGAGCGGGTATTGATGGCTACCGCATACAGGATGCCGCCGGCAAAGAGGAAATTGGGCGCCGCCAACACCAGCAAGCCGCTGAGGTGCCCCCGCATTTCAAACGGCCCGAAGCGGTTGTCGGGCAGCCACTCGAATACGCTGTTCATCGCCACTCCCGACCACATGCCTAAAGAGATGCCCAAAATGGGAAGCAGCGAAATGAGAAAAGCACCGGCAAAATGGCCGAAGTAGTAGCCGGCCTTACCGATGGGTTTGGAAAAAATGATCTGATCGGTTTTGGCTTCAAAATCCCGGATGGCGCCGCTCGTGAGGAAGGCGGTTACTAAAAGCAATGCAATCAGAGAAAAGACGGCATACCAGTTTTGGGCCACAAAAGGCGAGTTTTTCCACACGTTGCCGTAGCCGCCGCCTATGCTGATCTGATCAGATACGGTAGCGCCGAAAGTGAGGAAGGCAATGAGCAGCAGAAAAATCCAGGGCATCGGAGAGCGAAGCCAGGTGCGAAGTTCGAAAGTGAAAAAGGTGTTCATGTTGTATCTATTTTGGTAGCTGCGACTACGCTTTGCGTGGTGCGAGCCACGAGCTTATCAAAACAACCCATCCGGTTCTAATGCCAGAAACTCTTTCCAGGGCAGGCCGGTATCTCCCACAAGCAGCAGGCGATCCGGCTTGTAAAGCGTTTGGAAAGTATGCATGCCGGCGCCTTTGCTTGCAGAAGCGACGCTCTTGACCTCAATGGCAATGACTTTGCCTCGCTTTTCCAGCACAAAGTCCACCTCATAAGAGCGCTCCCGCCAGTAGTACAGGTTATATCCATACGTCAGAGCACTATTGAGCAGGTGCGCTCCAATGGCTGACTCTACCCAGCGCCCCCATACGTCTTGCTGCCTGATCTGTGCAAAGGTTTCGTTGCGCTGAATGCTAAGGAGCGCCGTATTATGTACCTGCAGTTTTGGACTGGATGCCCGCGCAGCAACCGGGCTGCCGGTGAATTTTTCCAATCCCGACAGCAATCCCGCCTGGCCTAATAAATGAAGATAAGTTGCCAAAGTAGTGGTGTTGCCGCTATCCTGTAGCTGCCCCAACATTTTGTTGTACGAAAGCACCTGACCGGAGAAGAGGCAGCCCAATTCAAATACTTGCCGCAACAAAGCTGGTTTGTCCACGCGGGTTAGCATCAGTATGTCTTTGGAAATGCTCGTTTCCACCAAAGACTCCAGGATATAGCGCTTCCAGCGTTCTTCGTCCTCCGCTAATTCCGCAGCGCCGGGATACCCCCCATACCACACAAATCGTTCGGCATCCCAACCGAATGCCGCTTGCATCTCCGAAAATGACCAGTGCCCGATATAGGTGAGTTCGAACCGCCCGGCGAGGGATTCTGTCAAGCCTTGTTGCAACAACAACCGTGAAGAACCGAGCAGGATCACCTTCAGGTTGCGTCCCAGATGGGTATCTTCATCCCAAAGACGTTTCACGGTTTCACTCCAATTGGGCACTTTTTGTATCTCATCAATGATGAGCATGAATTCCAGGGCGCCGGCCTGCTGCTGCCGGATTCGGGCCGTTTCCCACTGTTGCTCTATCCACACGGTGCCGGCCATGGCTACGGCATCTGCGGCGGCGTAGTGGGAGGCCATGGCCAACTTGCCTGTTAATTGCTGCGCTATGGTGGTTTTTCCTACCTGTCTGGGCCCGGCTAGTACTTGTATAAACCGGCGCTTTTCCTGCATTCGCCGGACAAGAAGGGGAAGTTGTGTTCGCTCGTATTGCATTTCACTCAATTTATTGTGTAAAATTACTCAATACTCCGAGAATTTTTACTCAATAGACTGAGGATTTTGTATCTCGCCGTTCATGATCTTCGCAAAAAATACGTCCTCCAGGTCTGCTTCTACCGGACGGAACCCCTCGCCGGGGTCGTCATTGCTCAGAATGTGGATGATGGGCTTGCCGGCCACCAACTTGCCGGAAATGACCTGATACTGTTGTTGATAGCCCTCCATTTCCGCTTTGGAGATGGATTTCTCCCATACTTTTCCGCGCAATTGCTCCAGCGCAGCGTCGGGCGCTCCGGCGTATTGTACCTGCCCGTTGTGGATGATAGCCATGTTGGAGCACAACTCTTTCACGTCCTCCACGATGTGGGTGCTGAGAATGACGATGACGTTTTCGCCTATTTCGGAAAGGAGGTTGTAAAAGCGATTGCGCTCGCCGGGGTCGAGGCCGGCGGTGGGTTCGTCCACGATGATGAGGCGCGGGTCGCCGAGCAGTGCCTGCGCAATGCCGAAGCGCTGCCGCATGCCGCCGGAGTAAGAAGCGACCGCTTTTTTGCGATGATCCCACAGGTTGACGCGCTGTAGGAGGGCATTGACCACCTCTTTGCGCTGCCCGGCCGGGATGCCTTTGAGCACGGCTAAGTGATCGAGCATTTCCGTTGCGCTGATGCGGGCATATACGCCGAATTCCTGCGGCAGGTAGCCGAGGGTGCGGCGAACGGCTTCTTTGTCGCTCAATACATCTATATCGCCGAGGGTGGCCGTACCGCTGTCGGCTGTTTGCAGGGTGGCGAGGGTGCGCATGAGGGTGCTTTTGCCGGCGCCGTTGGGGCCGAGCAAGCCATACATGCCCGTAGGAATATCGAGTGAAACATCTTGTAAGGCTTTTACGCCGTTGGAATAGGTTTTGGAGAGGTTGCGAATGGTCAGTTGCATATAGTTTCAGGCTTGGTGAGAAAAAGGGCGCACAAATGCAGCGCTAAGATGAGAAAAGCGATGCGTAAATCACCGAAGCCATTCGATAAAAAGGGAGAAATACGGGATGGAATTACCTACGCCCGCTCCAGATAGTAGTCGGCATACATTTTTTGCAACTTCTTACGAGCGAAGAAAATGCGGCTTTTGATGGTGCCGAGCGGAGAGCCGAGTTCTTCTGCAATTTCTTCATACTTATAGCCTTCGTAGGCCATCATGAAGGGCTTGCGAAAATCTTCGGGGAGGGTGTTCACCATACCGAGCAGTTCGATGAACGTAATGTCCGATTCGCCTTCGTTGCCGGTGCTGTTGTCGCCCGAATTAATGTAGTAGTTATTGGGGGTTTGGTCTATGATGAGATTACGGCGTACGCGCTTGCGGTAGTTGTTGATGAAGATATTGCGCATGATCGTCACCGCCCAGGCTTTAAAATTGGTGCCCTGAATGTATTTCTCCGAGTTGGTGATGATGCGCATGGTGGTATCCTGATACAAGTCTTCCGCATCCATCTCGTTTCCAGTTAGTTTCAATGCGAAAGCCCTGAGCGTTTGGTTAATACGTTCCAACTGCTCAGGAATTTTATGTTGTATAGCTAAAGATACAGAAGGCGATTTAACAAGTTCGAGAGACATCTTTTGTAAGATTTGTTTACAAAAATACAACCCTAACGCGAATTATGCAAAAATTTTTTTCTATTTAGACCTATTTTTAGCAAAAAAGTATCAACACAGACATATTGCGCACGGCAAAAAGAAAAAATGTTAAAAACCTTAACAAAGATAAACCAAGATCAGTTAGAAATTGTATTGTAGGGTAATTATTCATAGTTACAAACCGCGCTTTCGTCGAAAAAATAGTCACATGACCGCACCGCAACAATGGATTGACAATAACGGACCGCAGCCGGCCATGTATTTGCACCAAAACATCCGGGCTTTGAGAAAGAAGCTCAGCCTGAGCCAGGAAGAGCTCGCCTTACGCGTCGGCCTCAATCGCGGCAACATCGCCTCCTACGAAAACGGCACAGCCGAACCCCGTATCTGCAATCTGCTCAAACTCTCTTATATATTTAACGTACCCGTCACCGACCTCACTCACAAAGACCTCAGCGCTGAAAAAGGCGCCATTGAAATTCCCGCCGACTCAAACGGCCTCCAGTCGCATGAGCCGGATGTATTGAAGTACTTCCACGACCGCGCCGACGAAATTGCTCAGGTTATTCATAGCCTTCATACCTGTTTTCAATTCAAACTCAAATCATTACCCGAATCTTCGCCGGAGATACAAGCCATTCAGGTTCACTTTGAGCAACTGCGGGAGGCATCCCAGTCGCTCATCGAAGATCACCGTGCGCTGTTGGATTTTGTAAAACGATTGTAATAATTTTTGCTGCAAAGCCCAACATTTTCTCCTGCATTTCGTATATGACTTTTGAATATTGGTATTTGTAATCCCTAAACAGCAGAAGAAATGCCTCGTTGGACCCCCCTTCTGCCGATGCTCGTAGCGAGCTTGTCGGTATCCGCTCTGCACGCTGACGTGCAATTTGTCAACCGTCCTTTGTCGGTTGTAAAGGAAATGGCTGCCCGTGAAGGAAAGCTGTATTTCGTACATTTTACAGCGCAATGGTGTATGCCTTGCCGCTGGATGGACGAAAATACCTTCTCGGATCCGGCAGTTTCCGGGTATGCAAAGGACCATTACCTCGCCGTAAAAATGGACATTGATGATCCGTACGGATTGCGGGTCAAAGAGGAATTCGGTGTAAAAATCCTTCCTACTATACTGATTTTCAACTCAAAAGGCGAGTTGTTGGAGCGCAGGGAGTACTCTCTGGGAGCGGAGCCTTTTTTATCGCTGCTGCAACAACACAATCAGCCCCGGCACAGAGACCGTATTCATCCTGCGAATGGGCACGATGCCGGCCATACGATGCCGCCTGTCGTTCCGGCAGCGCCGCAGGAGACTATTGCGCCCGGCGTTTTATCGCGCCCGGCCCTTATTCCCTACGAAGAGGCGCCAACGCAGGCACAGCCGGACATTAAGCCTGCCGTCGCCTACAGTTCGGCGCCGGTGGCTTCCGTGCAGTACATGCAGCAGGCGGAGGTCCCGTTCACGGTACAAACCGGCGTTTTTGGCGACTACGGCAATGCGCTCTCCGAGGTCACCCGTTTAGAGAACCTGCTGCGCCGTCCGGTAAATCTCGCCGCAGTGCCGCAAAATGGAAAAACTGTTTATAAGATCACTATCGGCAATTTCAGCAGCCGCCAAACGGCTGAAGACTACAACGGCTATCTGAAAAGTAAATCCATCTCCGGCTTCGTTCGCTCCATGGATAGTTTCTGAATGCACCCGGCACGAAGCGCAGCGCCCCTCCGCACACCTCTCCGGCGCCTAACGAACCAAGGTCCCGGCGGGTGAACCCATACTGGTATCGGCTGTTTATTTCCAAAAAGGTTGTTAATTTTGACCGGCAATCCAATTTTTGCCGTCTTATTGGAGATCAATCACAAAAAAATGCCGAACATGACTAATACCGGTTTCCGGGCTATACTTGCCGCTTTCTTCTTCCTTCCGCTTGTCCTTTTGGCCCAAACCGGCAAGGATACTTCCTTGGTTCAGTTTACCGGCATCGTGCTCGACGGCAGTACCGAACAACTTTACCCGGTTCCTTACACCAACATCCTCATCAAGGACAAAAACCGGGGCACTTACTCCGACCTGCGGGGCTTTTTCTCCATCGTAGTGCAAAAGGGCGATGTAATTGTCTTTTCTGCCATCGGATACAAAGAGGTACAATACCGCATTCCCGGCGACTTGAAAGACGACCGCTACTCCATCGTGCAATTGATGACACAAGATACCATCAACCTGCCGGAAACCGTAGTGTTTCCCTGGCCCAGCCGGGAGCATTTCAAGTTGGAATTTTTAGCAATGGATGTCACGCCGGAGTTGCAGGAGCGCGCCTCTGCCAATGTAGCCAACGAGGCTTTGCGCCGGATGCGAAACGACGTGCCCCGTGATCCGGCAGAGACCGCAGGGTACTATTTGCGTCAGCAATCCAACCAATACTACTCTATCGGTCAGGCACCGCCTATGAATATCTTTAACGCCGCGGCCTGGAAGCGCTTCTTCGATGCCTGGAAACAGGGCGATTTCAAAAAGAAAGACAACAAGTAATCCTCCATTCACTTGTTTATATGCATGTACCGGATACCGGCACGAAGCCATTCGTGCAATCTTTTTGTAAATTTTTTGTTTTAAACATTGACAAATAAAAACAATTCATGTATCTTTGCTTCGTATTGTGAACCAAATCATATAGAAGCATGGAAATTCAAGTGCTCATTAGTAAAAAAGGAACAAAGGTCGTGACGGCTACTCAACTCCATCAGGCGTTGGAATTGCCCCATCAGCACTACCCCGTCAATGTGCGCAAGTGGATCAAGGATGTCTATAATTTTCAGGACGGCATTCGTCGGCCTGTTGCCATGAAGGACTATGGCGTGCGCAAATGGAAAGACAATCCCATCGTAGAAGATTACTATCTCACCATAGAAATGGCCAAACACATTGCACTGCATTCGCGCAGCCGGGTGAAAATGGCCATTTCCCGCCAATTGGTTGCTCATGAAGACGTCCTGGAGCAGGGCGATCTTCTTACGAAAGAACAGGTATTGGCAGTACTTGACCTCACCAAAGCAATGGGTTTGGTTTCCTGTCAGGATGCCTGCGAACGCCGGCATCTGGAAACCTACGAGCAACGCAATGGCGGCCGGGCTACCGATTGGTGGCAATATCGCTCGGAAGTACTCGGCTATTCGGTAGATGCTCTGCGGGAGCGCCTGCGCAAAAGTGGTTTGAAAGTGAATGGAAAAAACCGGAAGCAATTGCTCATGCGCAGCGATAAACACGAGCTGGTTCGCACTGCCGTTATTGACCTTTTCATGTCAATGGGCAAACGCGAAAGCTACGCCCGTGTTATGGGCGATTTGGCAAAAGTATTTGCAAAGGAATTGAATGTAGAAATATTTGATGATCGGGACGATGCGCTCGCGTTGGCGCCTGCCGTCAATCCCACTGTGGTGGAGGAAGTGAAAGCAGGCGCGAAAGGAGCTGTATTGAGCTGTTGGTAGCGTAAGAAAGTGTTTATAACTAACCGCCGGTCAAGTTGAAAGAAACCCCGACGGCGTAGCCCAAACGATAAGCCGAGTCTGTTTTCAACAGTTCGGGTTGTGCCTCGAAGCGATCGCCGACGGAATAGCCGTTGGCCAGGCGGGGCACCTTGCCGCCGATGAGACCGGCACTGATGACGATGCGTTGGTTTGGGCCTAAGGCTAAGCTCGGCCCCAACGAAAAGGTAATGGCATCAAATCCGCCGCCGCCCGCTATGGGAATGCCGACCCCGACGGAGCCGCCCAATACCACCTCGCGACGGCTGAGCGGATGAAAATGAATATATGAACTGAGGTAGGGCGTGAAGGCATCTTTGTCGCTGCTTTGTATGAGCGAATCCCGCACAAAAAACGTTTGGGGCTGCTCAAAAAACTGACCAAACCCCAGCCCGATCCCCGCATTGAGTTGTATGCCGCCTACCACCGACACGGATATGGGCGCAATGGTTTTTGTGCTTGCCCCTTTGGCATAAGTCGAATCAACGGGGACAAAAGACAATTGCAAATCCATTTTATCGCCGGATGCCGTTTGGCGGTGTACTTTGGAAAAAGTGTTGTCCATCAGCAGCAGGAAATCTGTGCGCAATGCTGCCAATTCCTGAGCACTCATCGTTTTGATCTGGCTTATTTGAACTTCCAGCGCTTTGTTGGTACTCCGGTAAGCATTGAGTTGCTCCATGGCAGCCTTCCCCACATTTTTCGCTTCTTCGCGGAGCGTCTCGATTTTGCTTTCCGGAAAATCGTACCGGGGGTCATCAAAAGCGGTGGCGGCCAGATGGAGCATCCCTGTCTCTTCTGCATATAGGTTTACCCGATCTTCATAGCGACGGCGGAGTTCGGTGAGTTTGTTGCCGGAGTCGGCTATTTCCAACAATTCGTTGAGGGCTACTTTCCCGGGGGCCTCCTCTCCAAAAATATATACCATGTACTCCTGTGAAAGCTCCTTTATTTTGCGGGGTTCCAATTGGGGGTTGTAGCGCAGCCGGGTTACTTCGGTTGCCGCGAAGGTCTGAAAATTGAGTGTTTCCAATGCTGTTTCCATGTCCTTTTGCAAAGAAACGATGCTCTCGGCCCGGCGTTCTGTTTTCTGAAGAGCTTTATTAAAGGCGATGGCATGTTGCTCTATTTCCAACATGCGCGCACGCCGTTCTTTCTCTGCTGCGCTGAGCGCGGCATCGTACTCTTTGGGCGCCGTGCCCCATCCGAGTATCGGCCCCTTGTCATCGTCATCGGGCAGCTTGATAAAATTGCGCAACAACCCGGTGATACCGCTCAAACCGCCCAACGGGTTGCCTGCTCCGAAAATCGCTTTGAGCGGATTGGCGCCATCCGGGAACGGCAGCAGGTTAGCGAGGTTGAGGGGGTTGCTCCGCACCACAGAGGTACCGGTCTGGGAGGTTTTGACCTGAAGGTCGTACAGGTAGTTGTTGTAGTTTTCCACATGTAGCACTACCGCATCGCCTTTTCGCACTACGGGGCGGCTGACGGCTTTATCGGCCTGCATAAAGTAGAGCGAATCGGTGAAAGCATTGTAGTAAATGTGCAAGTCTTGCGCGGGGAGGTACTGAATTCCCACACCCGCAATGAAGAGCAGCAGAAGGGAGCGGCGTTGCATGGTTGGCAGATTTGAAGTAAAGATAATGGATTCTCTATGGTTGTACCGGATTTCTTGTGGAAAGTGCCGGTATTGCTATATTTGATACCGCTTCTAAAAGTTACCCGACAGCCTCCGGGTAACCTCAGGCGGCATTGCCAAATAGATACGAATGGGAATGCGTGCGAATCTATGTTGAAAATAAATCTGCCGGTTTCCCGCTTTTTTTTACAAAAAATTCGAGATTTATGGCAAGTTCATCTCCTTCACCTACCTCAAACCTGTTCAAAATGAGACTGAAAAGCACTTTCCTCCTCTTTTGGGCCATCTGGCTCAGCATGAGCGCCGCTGCTCAGGAGCGCAGTTTCGGCACCTTGCCGCTGATACAGAAACCCGGTGCAGCCCGCCCCGGGGTGACGAAAATAGAAGACACACCGGAGTACAAAAAAGCCTTAGCCGTGTATGAGCGCTTAGTGCAGGCGCGTGGAGACTTCCGCTATCCGGTACCTACTTTTGTATTGAGTGCAGATGAGGCACAAGTAGCTTATATAGATTACAAGCAGTTGGAGATCGGCCTGGAAAAAAAGGCGTACGACGTGTGCGCGAGCTATGGCGAAGATGCCGATGCGGCCATGGCGTTTTTGCTCGGCCACGAACTGACGCACTACTACGAAAAACACGCCTGGCGCCGGGGCTTCGTGGCAGACCACAAAGATTTGAAGATCGGTATTAAATTGTACCACTTAGCAGACACCATTGCCAACGAAACAGAGGCCGACTATCTCGGCGGCTTCCTGGCGTACTCTGCCGGCTTCGGCCTCTTCAACAAAGGCGATGAGATCATTGCCAAACTCTACAAGGCTTACGGATTGGACCGGCTCACCCCGGAAGAGCAGGCAGTAATGGATAAAACATACCCATCGCTTGCCGACCGGCAGACCCTCATCAAGCGCTCTGCCGAAAGACTGTCCCAGTTGGTGGAAGTATTCGACATGGCCAACCTGCTTACCGCCATCGGCAAATACACAGAAGCCGTGGAGTACTATCGTTACATCCTGATGGAATACCAAAGCAGGGAAACCTACAACAACCTCGGCGTGACCATCGTATTGGATGCCCTGAAATTTTTTAATGAAAACGAACTCCCGTTCCGCTTTCCGCTCGAACTCGATCTGGAATCTTCTGCCACCAAAGGCGACGGTATGGCGAGTGCGGTGAAGATTCGCATTGAGTTGCTAAAACAGGCTGTACTTCACTTCGATGCCGCTATCAGCCTCGACCCCAACTACGCGCCGGCCTACCTCAATAAGGCCATCGCTTTTGCCCTGATGGGCGATAATGTGCGCGCCCGTTTTTATGCCGTTACAGAGGCGTGGGAGGCGGCCAAAAACGGCCAATATCCTAAAACGGCTATAGATATTGACATCCTGCTCGGTATTCTGGATCACCGGGAGGGGCAGGAACAAAAAGCCATAGATGCTTTTCAAAAAGCGGCGGCAAGCGGCAGCAAGCTGGCGGATTACAATCTGAAAAGGCTGCAGAATAAAGAAATCCCTGCGGAGAGAACCACCCTCGGCGGCCGTTTAGAACGCATTGATGGTAAAACCTTCATGGACATGGACAACTTCGACTTAGACGAGTTGCCCACCGACCCCCGAAGCACCGTCGCAGTTGGCGGCAACGTCAATTTTTATCAAAACCCTCAATACGGCGACAACTCAAGGTTGTTTATCAACCACAACCGCCGGCCCTCTCATAAGGTCGTGGTGCATGTCACCGGAAAGGGATACACCGGCAAAACCTCTGAGCGCATCGGCCTGGGCGCTACTCATGAGGAGATTGTAGAAAAATACGGCGAGCCTAAACGCACCGTGGAAACCCCTCGCGGGCAGATCATGGTGTATGAAAGCCG
This sequence comes from Saprospiraceae bacterium, assembly GCA_019638385.1. Lineage (GTDB taxonomy): Bacteria > Bacteroidota > Bacteroidia > Chitinophagales > Saprospiraceae > UBA2329. The sequence goes on from JAHBTW010000008.1 coordinate 106,102, forward strand.
CAAAATCGCTTTTATACTCGGCGCCGGCGGCCAATTGGAGCGCTGGGCTATCTTTACCGATTTTAAATCAGACTTTTAGAACAACCGGCAGATACCCCGCCTATGTGGAGGAAATTGTTCAGGCCCTACCCGGCCATCGTTACCGTGTTTGTATTTGCGGTCATCGGCATCCTGTCCTTGATCAGCCTCAACATTCATTTTCTCGATCCATTTCGCCACGGTATCAAAGACTACGATATCACCGACATCGTATATTCCCGGTTTCGCAATGGGAAAACCGAAATTGACGAGCGCATCGTCATTGTCAATACCGGGCGGCCCGATCGTGCTACCGTGACGGCCTTGCTGGAACGCATCACTGCGGCACAGCCGAAAGCGATAGGCGTAGACATACTGTTTTCCGACCGTAAGGACTCTGCAACCGACTCGCTCCTCCAAGCCGTGTTGAAAAAATCGGACAATATCGTGCTGGCCTCCGTGTTGAAAAACTACCGGGAAGACCTCGGCCGGTTCGAAATGGAGGCGGAAGTAGATACTTTTTTTCAACACTATGCGCGCACCGGGTTTGCCAATTTCCCAAGCCTGGAAACTAAAACCATTCGGTTTTTTCCTCCCAGAGAAATGACGGCGGCAGGCTCTGTACATAGCTTTGCCACAGAAGTTACCCGGCTGTTTGATCCCGCAGCCGTAGAGCGGGTGCTCAAACGGAAGAACGATTTGGAGCGCATCCACTTTACTTCCAAAGGCGATCATTTCATCCAATTTGAACCGGCCAACATCCTCGACACCACCATTGACCTGCGTCCGCTCCTCGGCGACAAAATCGTGTTGCTGGGATACAACGATGCCTACAATGATGAATGCCCGCTTTTGGACAAGTTCTACACCCCCCTCAACGAGCGCTATACCGGGCGCTCCGAGCCGGATATGTACGGCATCATCATACACGCCAATATCATACGGATGCTGCTCGACCGCAAGTACATTTTCACCGTGCCCGGTTGGCTGAGTTTCTTTTTCGCGGTATTGTATTGTTATGCCAATGTAATTTTATTGGAATGGGTACACCATCGGTATCCGCGACTGTACCACCCCATCATACGGATATTGCAGGTGCTGGAATTTACGCTGTTGTTTTTCCTGATTGCGCTGCTGTTTTATGCTTTTCGAATCAAGTGGGATTTTACGACCGGGATGCTGGCGCTGGCGTTGTATTTTGATGTATTGCTGAGTTATGAAGGCTTGTCGGGGAGCCATCGGCCCTGGATCAACCGGCTACCGAGAATACTGAGGAAAAACCTTTGAGGTAACCTTTGTCAAGAGAGGCAAATATACCGGTAGCCGCAAGCGAGTAGTTTTAAGCGGCAAGAGCGATGGAAGCTATTTTGAAATCAAAAACAAATACTAATGAGAACGCTACTTCTTCTTTTCGGAATTCTGCTACTGAGCCAGGCACTTATTGCACAAGGCGAAGTGGTGGTGGTTCACGTCACGGGCAAAGTATCTTACTTTCCACCACAGCAAAGCAAAGCGGAGGACGTTTATCCGGGGCTTCGTTTGGAGTTGGACGGCAGCGTGCGCTGTCAGTCGGGCGGTAGTGTAAAACTGCTTTTCAACGGCGAAACCTTCAGCTTCAGCGACGGTAAAATGCACCCGCTGCGCGAGTTGGAGCAGCTTGCCAAAAAAAGCTCCGGCATGGGATTCTTCAACCGTTTCTGGTCTTTCGTCTCCGGGAGTATGAAGCAAACTAAAGATGAAAAAACGCTGGAAGAAAACCACCGCCGCTACATGGAGTCGGTGTATGCCGGCGTGAAAGGATTTGCCCTTCGGCAATATGCCATACAAACGAACCTGATGTACAGCGGCAGTCTGAGCGACCAACCCGTCACTTTCACCTGGAAAGGAATGGAACCGGGACAGACCCTCCGCTTCCGAATCAGCCGCAAAGACGACGAGCAAGTACTCCTTTCTGCACAAGTACGCGACAGCGCGTTCAGCATTGATCTGTCTCAACTGTACTTGGAACCGGGCACTACCTACAACTGGCAAGTGCTCCCGGTTGATGAAGCTGCCACGGCCCCAAGATCGGCCCGGACCGATTTCACCTACGATCCGGAGGCGGCCGCCAAGGCATTAGCTGCGCTGCTTCCATATCCAGATTACCAACACGCTCCGCCGGCCCATCAGGCGCTCATGGAAGCGTATGCATTGGAGCAGGCAGGCTTTCTGTATGATGCCGACCGGAAGTACGCCGCTGCCGTGCGTGCCAATCCGCGCGATGTGCTGGTACGCGATGCCCACGCGGCTTTTTTGGCTCGCATGGACCGGCTCGATGAAGCCAAAGCGCTTATAGGCCACCGCGAGGATTAAACATTGATTTTTTATTTCAATTCAACAAACGATGCGCACACTATTCATTATAGCATATACGGCACTTTGTATGGCATGGGTTGCCTGCTCGCCTGTCTTGGCACAGCAGCAGCGCCAACAGCATGTATTTGCTTTTATTCAAAACAAAGCGGGTAAGGTCGGACTAAGATCGGCCACTGCCTACAAATACGACGTGACCCTCGCCGTTTTCAACGACTTGCTGCGTGCGCGGGGCGACTTCCGACAGCAGGCGCCCGAATTGGTGATGAACAACGGAGAGCAATTCGTAGCCTGGATGGACCCCGATAACGCGCAGATCGGTATTGAAGAAAAGGCGTATGATGTATGTGTCGCCCTCGGCGCCGATTCACTGCACGCTTTGGCCGCCCTGTTGGGGCACGAACTGATACACTATTACGAAAAGCACGACTGGAGCCGCAACTTCATACACGCCAACGAACCCTTGGATGCCGCCCGGAAAATCAACCAACTCGACGAGGGCATCAAACAGGAAACCCAAGCCGATTGCCTCGGCGGTTTTTTGGCCTTTTCGGCGGGGTACAATGTGTACGGCCTTATGCCCAAGCTGCTCGAAAAACTGTACAAAACGTACGGCCTGCCGGCACAACTGCCCGGCTACCCCAGTTTACCGGAACGGGTGGAAATAACCAAAACCGCCATGCTCGAACTTCGCGATCTGCAAACGGTATTCGAAGTGGCCCAATATCTTTCGCTGCTCGAAAAGTACGAGGAGGCGGCTCAATACTACCGGTATATTTTGCAGAGTTTCCAGAGCCGTGAGATTTACAACAATGCCGGTGTGAATCTGGCGCTGGCCGCACTGTCCCTGTTCAGTATGTCGGAAATGCCGTATGTGTTGCCCTTAGAACCCGATCCCAACTCGCGCCTCCACAACCTCAAAGGCGGCCCCATCGCCGAGCGGCTCAATATGCGGGAGGCGCTGCTCACTCAGGCGTTGGAGCAGTTGGATCGCGCCATTGTGATGGATCCCGCTTATGCGCCCGGCTACATCAACAAAGCCTGTGTACTGGCCCTCAAAAGAGAATGGGATGATGCGGAGTTTTGGCTCAAAAAAGGCAAAAAAATCGGCAATGTTTCAATGGAGACAGATTTCACCGTACTCGAAGGTGTTTTGTCTGCATTGCAAAATGATACCGTTCAGGCACAAAATCTGTGGAACGCCGCTCAGGCAGAAGACAATCTGTTGGCTGAAATCAATTTGGACATCCTCGCCGGCTTGCCTCGTGAACAAGAAAAAATAAATGCAACAGCCACTAAAGAAAAAATAAACGGCGTGCTGCTCGACGATTTCCTGCGCGTACCGGAGGTGGAAAAAGAAATCAATCTCTCCCCAATAATCATTGCCGGCGTAAAACCTTACGCACAGTCGAAAATATGGTTGCATTATGCCGACGACGGCAGGCAATACGCGGCAGTACACTGGTGCCCGGCCGATTGCAATGCGCCTACGCAAAGCGGTATTCGCAATGGCGACGATGCCGGCGCACTGACGGTCGCCTACGGTCAGGCGCCCCGCATGATTGCCCGACCCGACGGCGTCGTATGGGTATATCCGGCAGCCAACCTGCTGTTTCTTCTCAACCGGGAAGGCAAGGTGCAGGGCTGGGGGGCGTTTCGGAAGGCGTAGGGCATGGAGCATAGGGTGGCGCGCGTACTTCTTAAATCAAAGTCAGATTGCAGATTACATGATTGTAGATTGTAGATGTGGCGCGCACTTCAAAAATCAAAAATAAGCACTCATCAATCTTAAATCAAAGTCAGATTGCAGATTACATGATTGTAGATTGTTGAAGTGGCATGTGCTTCTAAAATTTAAAAAACAAACATCATGATAAAAAAATCCATTCTATTCGTATGTGCGGTATGCCTGTGTGCGGCCGCTGTTGCTCAGGAGGAAGCGCCCGTCATTCTGGCTTCTTCTCAGGGCAAAATCACCTACCAATCGCCTTCCGTAAAAGGAAAGCAAAAACTGGTGAACGGAGCGGTGTTGAAACGCGCCGGCACAATAAAACTCACCAAAAAGAGCAGCGCTCTCTTGCTGTCCAACGGGCATTTCCGGAAAATAGAAGGTAAAAAAGCCGTTTCGTTGGGCGAACAATTCGCCGCTGCTGATGACGGTATGGTGCGTCTCAATTTTGAATATGCTTTCAGCAATTACATCGGCTCTGCCGTGGTGATGGCCGCAAGCCCCGAAAGCGACGGCGACGGCTGGGGGAATATCAAAACCTCAAAAGGCGTAGGTGATGGTTGGGGCGTCATCAGAACCTCCAGCGGCGTAGGCGACGGCTGGGGCGGTGTGAGAACTTCCTCCGGCGTAGGCGATGGTTGGGGCAGCATCAGAACCTCCAGCGGCGTAGGCGACGGCTGGGGCGCCATCAGAACCTCCTCCGGCGTGGGTGACGGCTGGGGCGGCAAAGGCAATAAAATAAGAGCCATCATGCCTTTCGGCAAAATACTCCCCTCCGTTACTACACTATATTGGTCGAAACCCGCCGGCAACCACAGTTTCAAAGTGTCCGTGATGGACGGCGATAACCAAGTCGTTTTTGAAACCACCACACAAGATACTTTTTTCAACCTTGATCCGGCGCAGCACAACATGGAGCTCGGCCAAAAATACCAATGGAGGGTGGCCGTCGTGTCCGATCCGGCTATGTCGTCTAATACGCTCGGTTTTGAACTGGGCGCTGCCGATGAACTGGCTCAGGCCGTCACGCGGGCAGAACGCGCAGAGATATACAAACAAAGCCCGGAGAGCCTGCAAGGGTTAATGCGCGCTGTGTCCTTTGAGCGCGATGAGTGGTTCGGCGCCGCTGCCGAGGCATACCGCCAAGTACAAAAAGCCGATCCGAAAAACGAGATGGCCCGCCTCATGCACGCCGCCTTCTGGGTGCGCTACGGTCTCAGAGAAGTGGCTTCCCAGGCGTATCGGAAATAACCCGCAACAAATGCACAACCGGACTGTTTAGCCTTCAAAAACAGGAAGAACCATGTTCGGAATATTCAAAAAAGACCCGGTAAAAGTTTTAGAGCAGGAATACCGGAAGCTCATGGAAGAAGCCATGAACATTCAACGCACCGGCGATCTGAGGGCTTATGCCGCTAAAATAGTCGAAGCCGAAGAAGTCGCTAAAAAGATAGAAGCAGCTCGTGGGTAGGAACGGTGGGCGGTGAGCAGTAGGCGGTGGGCGGCATGCATTTGCGGTGGGCAGTGAACTACCGCCTACTGCATACCAAACTACCGCCTACCGCCCCGTTCCTCTATGCTCCATGCTCTCTGCCCTCTGCCCCAACCCGCTCCGCACCTTCCACCTCCAGAATGAGGTCTTCCCCGTAAGCTTTTGACGGGGTTTGAAATCCGATCGGAGCATTTCCGCTCAATACTTTTTTGGCAATCAGCAGGCTTGTCAGTGCAGTGAGGGTATAACCTTCCGGGGTGACCAATTGCGCTTCCAGTACCTTCCCATCGGCATTGGACACGCGGCCCCAAACGAAGCTCTTCGATCGGGCGCGTTGTTCCGGCGTAGGGCCGGCGGGCCGCTCTTTAATGCGTTTTTTTACGATGTTGCGAACAAAGTTCGTGCGCAGCAGCCAATTGAAATAGCGCTGCCATTTTACCCAGCGATAGGCGGAGGGCGAAAACGCCATATACGTTTCGATATTCGGAATGCCCGTGCTGTGAAATGCCGTGGACACATCGCCCCAGGGAATGCTCATCACGAAGAGCGATTTGGCCCGAAAGGGCACGATCATCGCATTATGTCCCAGCGGAACTTTCACAATTTTGCCGTCCTTTCGCATGGCGCCGCCTTCGCCGAGGTTTTCGGCCATGGTGGTAGCGGTACCCTGCGATACGCCGCCCATTCCCGCGAAAGCGAGTTGGAGATGCGTGGCGTCGGGCATCCGGTTTTTGAGGTGGAGCGCGAGGCAGTCCGTAGGCACTACGTCGAAACCCGCGCCGGGCAGGAGCATGATGCCGGCTTCCCGCGCTTTTTTGTCCATGCGGGCCGCCATTTCAAAAATGGCAATTTCGCCCGTGATGTCCAAATAGTGCGTACCCGTGCGCAGGCAGGCCTCTATCATGGGTTTGGCAGTGAACATAAACGGCCCTGCGGCGTGCAATACCACCGGGGTTTCCTTTAGCGCAGCGTCTAATGCGGCGGTGTCGGTTAGGTCGAATACGCGGTATTCCAACCCCAAAGCATCGGCCATTGTCTTCACTTTGGCCTCGGATCGGCCCGCGAGAATGGGTGTTAAACCAAAAGAAGCGGCGTATTCGGCGATGAGTTGACCGGTATATCCGGTGGCGCCGTAGAGAAGAAATTGCATGTCGTTGGGCATTTTTTGTGGTAATGAAGTGGCGTAAAGCTACGTTTTTCCGGGATATTCGATTTGACAAAACCGCTGCGTACCTTTACCGCCGGAACGCTCATTACCTAAAATTATCTGACAATGGATTCCACACTCTTACAACTCACCCGCGCACAAGAATCGAGAGCAGCCATAGAACGGCTCTATGTAGCCATGCGGCATTTATTTATCCGGGGCGAATACAAGCCGCTTGGCATGTCGGGCGAAGCCATGATAAAAGCGCTCGTCGAATTGAGACCGGAGATATACGGTTCATTAGCCGACCCGGAACGGGTGGAGTTGGACGGGCTTTTTTATGTGTTTCAGCGTTTGCCGCAAGGCATAGAGGAATGCCGGTACATCCGGCTCATTTCCCGCGAAGGGTATGAGCAGGCCAACTTCACGCCCATCGTACCGCCGCGCCGCAAGCGCAATTGTTACCGCATAGACGCGGAGCAGATGTTCATAGAAATGACTCGCGGACGAAGCGATATCTACGACATTCTGACCCACCTCACTTTCCTGTACATCGAAGCGGAAAAAATACGCCGCAACAGCGAAGATCAAAAAGGCAAAAAGAAACGCGACTGGCACATGCTGGAGGAATATGTGCGCCGCGATGAATTCTCCGAAGAGGAGGTCAACCTCGAAGTGGCTTATACCTACCTCAGCAATCTGCTGGGCCGCACCTACGAGGAGACCATCGCCGCCAGCCGCCGCTTCGATAGCGATCCCGGCGTCAACAGCCTGTTTCGCATCACCTACTGGCTCGGCAAGCTCTCCACAGAAGAAGCCCACGAGAAAAACGACCGGGAGATCACCTTCTCCTCCGCCCTGCGCGAGCGCATCGGCCGCCACACCTACGGCGATATGTGGGCCTCCAACGTGAAGCGCTATCTGGCAGAAAAAGGAATGCTCCACCGCCCGGTGCATATTGTCAGCGCCAACCTGCACAGTTTTATGAACGCCCTCTACGCCCATGCCGCTCTGCCGGAACATCACAGCGACGACTCCATAGAAGAACTGGCCCGCATTCTCAGTTTAGACGACAACAGCCCCATGCGCGCCGCTGTGCGGGAGTACGCCGAAGCGCACGGGATGCACCAAATAGACGACACGAGTGGCACCAACATTTCCGTGCAGGTATTCGATACCCTGCTCATTGACGCCGCAAAGCTGTCGCCCGAAATACAATGGGATGCAGCGCGCGTGACGCAAGAGCGCCCCGTACTCATTGTAATGGATTATGCCTTCGGCGAACAGGCTTACGAAACCATGGACGAACTGCTCAAGCCCTATCCCACCCCGGAGGGCGAGCTGCGCTTCAACGTGCAATCCGTCAGCATCATGGGCAAGGCCGGCATCCTGGAGGGCGAAAAGGGAGACCTCATGGTGCCCACAGCTCACGTTTTTGAAGGCACTGCCGACAATTACCCGCTCCAAAACCTGTTCTCCAAAGAAGACTTTGAAGGCCACGGACTCCGGGTGTTTGAAGGCCCCATGATCACCGTACTCGGCACCTCGCTCCAAAACCGGGAAGTACTGCGCTATTTTTTGGAATCCTCCTGGCGCGCCGTGGGCCTCGAAATGGAAGGCGCGCATTACCAAAAAGCCATCCAATCGGCCTCCCGCATCCGCAACAGCATCACCCCCGACGTAGCCCTCCGCTATGCTTACTACGCTTCAGATAACCCGCTGCTCACCGGCCACACCTTAGCTTCGGGCAGCCTCGGCGTGGAAGGGGTGAAGCCGACGTACCTGATTACGACGAAGATATTGAATTGTATTTTTTGGGGAGGGGGTGGATAATTTCCATTGTCTTGTCCTTCGTGTTTGTTGATTCCGATATATAGTGCGTGTTTGTCATGTTTACGCAATCGACACAAGCCTTAGTCGTGTTGATTTTCTTCGTTTTTTTCGACATAAACATGGTTTCGTGTTTATGATGCGTACATGACAGCTTTTGCTTATTCAGACAATACTTTAATCAGTTTGTGATTGATAAAATAGGTCTCTTTCCAAACTTGCACGCTGACCAGCCATCCTGCTTTTTCTATTTCTTCGTGGTTGCTCGCGGGGGGAAGTGTACACTATCAAGCACATTTTTTTTCACTTGCGCAGGCAAGAGTTGAATACGGCCCCGTACCTTTACTTCACTCAAAAACTGCTGCTCATGCAATTCTCAACTGTGTCTATTATCAAACACCCTTTAGAATCAGTGTGGGATGCCATGCAAAACCGGCTGCCGGACATTGCAGGGCAGGTGGACGATATTGCGGAGATCATCGCATTGGAGCGCAGCGCTACCGAAGCCGGCCACAATAAGGTGGTGAATGTGTGGAAAGCCGCGCCGCCCTTGCCGGATTTCCTCAAAAGTATGGTGCAGCCGGATATGCTTGCCTGGACGGATTCTGCCGTGTGGAACCCCGACAACCGCACCTGCCATTGGGTGATCGAATCGCACTATTTTCGGGAAAAGATGGTCTGTTCCGGCGTCACTACTTATCTGCCCGCGCTGGGCGGAAAAGGCTGCCGGCTAAGTTTTGAAGGCGAGCTAAAATGGAATGCCGGCATGGCCAACGGCGTGCTGATACAAGGCATGGATACAGTTTTGAGGGCGCTCATTCCTTCCAATTTCAGAAAGATTGCCGCAGCGGTGGAGGTGTATCTTCGGTGAAATGTCGTTCAATTTAGCGAGAAATAACCACGAAGTGGTTGAAAGTGAATAGCCCCCGATGCAATCGGGGGTCATAAACGAACGTAACGGACAACCCCGAATGGGGTTGAATGTCAATACGTTACACACTATTGTCAATATTCAACCCCATTCGGGGTTGTTTACCTTCTCCACTTCCATTTTCCCCCGATGCAATCGGGGGCTATTCAAATTTGACCCTTGCAGGGTCATTCACGTCGTTAGTTGACGACAGGAGTATTTTCGGGGACCACCTCACTCCGGAAAAATAGACCACAGCTCTTTCGCCGCCGATCCCCAACAATCGGAGCGTTGCAGCGTGGGCAGCGTGAGGCGGCAGGTTTCCAATAAATTGAAATCGAAGAGTTCGGTAGAACAGTGATAGTTGTCAATGTAAACGATCTTGCCGCCGGTGTGATCGGCTAGGCAGGTGTATTCGGCAAAAGCTCCGGTATTTTCCAAACCCGCATCCAAGAAGGTAAGTACATGAATGGTGATGTTTCGCCCGGCCAGGCCCGCCGCCCATTCGCAGATGTCGAGGCCGCCTATGCGGCACACGTTTTCGCCGTCGCTGATGAGGAAGATGGATTTGCGCACCGAATCGGAGGGGCTGAGCAATTCGGGCGCTTTCACCAGCATGGTGAGCAGAGGCGTAGTGCCGTCGGGGAAGAGGAAGCGCAGTTCCTGTTTCATTTCGGCATGGGAAATACTGCCGGCAGCCATCCATTTCATGGGCGTTTTTTCACAATCGCCGCCGATGGTAGCGAGGCCGAGCCGGGTGGAGGGCGGTATGCGCTCGGTGAGATACAGGGCCATTTCTTTCATCACATCGAAGCGATCCTGGTTGAGGCACACCACTTTTTCCATGACCATAGAGCCGGAAATGTCCACGAGAAAGAGCACTTCTTCGAAGTCGCCGAGTTGGAGCGTGCGGTCTATTTTGGCGGGCATTTCATTAAAAACCGGTTCGAGCAGGCGTTTCCGGGCTACGGAGTCGGCTCGTACCACAAAGGGCGCCATTTCGAGGCCGAGGGTGTCGGCGAGCATGCGGTAATTGTGCAGCGCCACGGCGTTGGTGGCATCGTAGCGGAGCGATTGTTCGAAGAGCGCGGCGGCGCGCACGAGGTCGCGTTTATGTACATGAAAATGAGGCGCTATGCCCGCGCTTTTATGCGAGCCTTCCCCCTGATTGAGGACGGCGGCGTAGCCGAGGGCGTTGTAATAAATACTCAGTTTTCGGCCGTCGCCATCCATTTTTTCCTGTAGGGCAATGGCTCTTTTGATGGGCGCCACGGCTTGCCCGGCGCGGTTTTGGTACAAGTTGGCCATGCCGAAAAAAAAGTGGCGGGCGGCCATTTTAGTATTGTATTCGGGGTCTTTAGGCGTCACATATCCGGCTGCCTGTTGGAGCATTTGGCGGCCTTTTTCGTGCTGTCCGTTGCGGCTCAGCGCCAGGCCATAGGCGGTCGTGAAGTGGAAATTGCCGGGCAATTGGGCTACTGCCTGTTGAAACTGCCCTTCTGCTTGCCCGTACCGGCCTTCGCCGTAATACATCGCGCCGCGGTAGTAGTGCCGGTAGGCCGATTTCTGAGCAGACAGCAAAGCCGGGAGCGCCATGAGGAAGCACAGCAGGAGGGGAAAAGATTTCAATGCAGAGAGATTTTAAAAAGATTCGCCGGTATCGTTGAGGAGTTTAATTTGAATGTGCTGGCTGTAGTCGGTGCGATACCGCTGTACTAAGTTGCGCAGGTCGTCGGGGTTGCGGATGAAGCGAAACACGAAGCTGCGCAAGGCTGCTGCGGGTGGGCTGTCGGCAATGATGGGCTGTGCGGCGCCGCCCGGAACGGCGAAATAACCGTAGTGCCCTATTGCAAAAGTGGAAGGCGCTGAGAGGAGGGCCAATTCCTGATAGAAATTTTGCGCGATTTCGACGCCGGTAGCCGAGTTGTAAGTAATGTATCCCCAAATAGTAAAATCGGGGATGCGGCGCAGTTGTTTGGTCGGAATCACCAAGCCTTCCTCTGTAGCCATACGGAGCGTATAGGCATCGGCGGTGACGGTGAGCGTGCCTTTGTTGTTGACGGTGTTGCGCAGGTTGATGTCGAAGTTTTGGTTGCCGATGGGTACAAAGCCGATCAGGGCGGTTTCGCGAGCCGGTGCAGCGCCGGGGTCGCAGTTGGGCGGCAACACGATGTCGGCGAGGTCCAACTGGATGAGCGCCGGGGTAATCGAAAGATCGTACTGAATACCGGCATCGAGGCAATCCTGCACTTTGATGGTGCGCAGGTTCATCTGAAGGCTGCGGGGCGAAGGGCCGAGTCTTTCCTGCATCTCCACAAAAAATTCCTTTTCGACCTCCGAAATAATGATCGGCTCTGCTATGTCATTCTTCTTACAGCCCACCGCTGCCGACAATAAAAGCAGGAAAAAACAACCGTAAATTTTTTTCATTATTGATTACCCTTTTGAATTGACAATGCACACTCAATGCAAGAACGGAAGTTACAAAAAAAAGCTGCTTAGCGCGTAATTTTTTCCCGTTTTGGAAAAACTTCCCGTGTTCGGCATACCTTTACACACCTATTTTTAACACCCGTTTGAATTGCCGGCGATATGCGAAAATATACTTTTCTGTTTTGTCTTTTTGGTTTTGTGCTCGTTTCTTTGACGGCTTGCCGACAGAAACAGCCCCCGGCACAACAGCCTCCTGCCTCTGAAAACAACGGCGCCGAACCGGTGCCCCGGAAACCCGGCATCGCCGAAGATTACCTCAATACCAATCGCGTTATTTGGCAAAAGCCCGACCTGGTACTGGATTTGCTGGGCGACTTAAACGGTAAAACCGTGGCAGACATTGGCGCCGGAACCGGCTTCTTCTCTCTGCGCATGGTGGAAAAAGCCAAAAAAGTCATCGCCGTGGATATTGATCCCCGTTTCGTCAACTACTTGGACAGTGTAAAAGTGCTCGAACTGGCGGAGCCGCTTCAAAGCAAACTCAACACCCGCCTTGCTACCCCCGAAGACCCGCTGCTCCGGCCCGGCGAAGCAGATATTGTGGTGATTGTCAACACCTATATGTACATCAAAAACCGGGTGGCGTACCTGAGCAATCTCAAAAATGGCATTGCCGAGGGCGGGATGCTCCTCATCGTGGATTTTAAGAAAAAACGAATGCCACTGGGGCCGCCGCAAGATATTCGCGTGCCGCTGTACCAAACCGAAAACGAACTGTACGAAGCCGGATACCGCGACATCAGCACCAACGATACCGCTTTGGATTACCAATACATTATCACCGCCAGAAAATAATGAAAATAGCGCTCGCTCAAATTGACGCTCATATCGGCAACTTCGAGGGCAATGTGGAGCGCATGCTCCGCGCCGTAGAGGAAGCCAAAACGCAGGGCGCCGATATCGTCGTTTTTCCCGAACTCTCTACCTGCGGCTACCCGCCCCGCGACTTCCTTGACTTCGACGACTTCGTTCATCTGGCCGAGGATGCGGTACAGCGCATGGCGCGAGCCGCGCAGGGCATCGCCATCGTGATCGGATCGCCCACCCGCAACCCGGTACCGGAAGGCAAAGACCTCTTCAATTCCGCTTATTTTTTAGCCGAAGGGCAGGTCCGTTTTGTACAACACAAAGCGCTGCTGCCTACCTACGACGTGTTCGACGAGTACCGCTACTTCGAGCCGGCCACGGAGTTTAAAATATTAGAATACAAAGGCAAGCGCATCGCCGTGACGATCTGTGAAGATATATGGAACATCGGCAACGAAAACCCGCTTTACACCGTGTGCCCTTTGGATGAGCTGGCGCCGCTTCGGCCCGATTTGATCATCAACCTCTCTGCCTCTCCGTTCAACTACGCGCACTCGCACGGCCGCATTCATGTGGCGAAAGCAAACGTGCTGCGCTACGGCATTCCTATGTTTTATGTCAATCAGGTGGGCGCTCAAACGGAATTGATCTTCGACGGCGGCTCGTTGGTGGTAGCGCCCGGTGGGGAGGTGTTTGACGAATTGCCGTACTTTGAGGAGTGTGTTCGCACCTATGACTTCGACGAAGTGATGCAGGGCGGAGGTCGGGGTGAACAAGCCAAAGAAAAATACCGCCTCATACACGACGCGTTGCTGCTGGGCCTGCGCGACTACTTTGGCAAGCTGGGGCTGAAACAGGCCGTCGTCGGGCTGTCGGGTGGTATAGACTCTGCTGTGACGGCGGCCCTGGCGGCGCGGGCGCTCGGTCCCGAAAATGTGCGCGGCGTGCTCATGCCTTCGCCCTTCTCTTCCGGCCACTCGGTAGAGGACGCCCGCCGGCTCGCGGAAAACCTCGGCATTCGCTACGACATCGTGCCCATAGCCGGGGTGTATGAAAGCTATTTGCAAACCTTGGAACCGCACTTTGAGGGCAAGCCATTCGACCTTACGGAAGAAAACCTGCAAGCGCGCATCCGGGGCATGATCCTCATGGCTTTTTCCAACAAATTCGGCCCCATCGTACTCAATACCAGCAACAAAAGCGAAGCGGCTGTGGGCTACGGCACCTTGTACGGCGACATGTGCGGCGGCCTGTCGGTGATCGGAGATGTGTATAAAACGGAGGTGTATGCGCTGGCCGAATACATCAACAAAGACGGTGAGGTCATCCCCCGCAATTCCATCGTCAAACCGCCCAGTGCCGAGTTGCGCCCCGACCAGAAAGACTCCGACAGCCTGCCGGAATACGATATCCTCGATCGCATTTTGTACCAATACATCGAGTGTCTGCAAAGCCCGCAAGACCTCATCGCGATGGGATTCGAGGAAACATTGGTGCGCCGGGTACTGCGCCTGGTCAACATCAACGAATTTAAACGCTACCAAACGCCGCCCATTCTGCGCGTATCGGGCAAAGCCTTCGGCATGGGTCGGCGAATGCCGATTGTGGGAAAATATCTGGCGTAATACGGCGCCGAATATGGTAATCATTGAACAATGGCCATTCAAAACATAGAATCCACCAGCATTTCCATAAAAAACACGCAGGTGCCGGTGCGCATTCACCGGGAGCGGCGCAGGGGCGCGCGGGCGAGCATTCGCCACGATGCGGCGGTGTTGCGCATGCCGCAGGGGCTGCCTTCCTGGGAGGAGGCGCGGCATTGGCAGTGGTTTGAAGACTGGGTGCGGAAGCAGTTGGAAACGCACAGCCATTTGCTGGAGCGCTTCCACTTCAAGCCGTATCAGGACGGGGAGTGCATACAGGTGGGGGAGCAGCAGTATCATCTTTCATTGGAGGAGCACGACGGGGCGAGCCACAGCGCCCGGCTGCAAGGGGGCGTCGTCCGGCTCAAACTGAGCAGTCGCGAGCAAGGGCTTGCATTGCGGCACAGCGTGCGCACCCTGCTGAGCCGCATCATCGGCAACGACCAGCTACCCGCGCTCAGCCGCCGGGTACACGAGTTGAATGCGCTCTACTTTCAGCAAAACATCCTTTCCGTTCGGCTCAAATACAATCGGTCCAACTGGGGCAGTTGCTCCCGTACCGGCAACATCAACCTCTCCACCCGCCTGCTGTTTGCGCCGCCCGCCGTGCAGGATTACGTCATCATCCACGAACTGGCGCACCTGTTGGAGTTCAATCACTCCAAGCGATTCTGGGAAATTGTGGCTTCCGCCGACCCCGATTACAAGGCACATGCTGCCTGGTTGAAACAGCATGGGCATACTTGTGAGTTTTAGTTGTGCGCTCATTTTTGCATAAAACTCTGATAATCCAAAAAGTAGATCATCTTCACCGAGAGGCTGTTGTCTTGGGGCGCTTCGAAGAGATTGTCCCAGTTGGAGAAGTAGTTTTCGCCGGCTAAGCTGCCGGAGTGCAGCACCGAATTTTTCCATATCACAAACAGGTCGCTGCCGGGCGCAAAACGCCAGCGGAAGATCATATCCACGTTGAAGGCATTGAAGTTGGCGTCGCGCGATTCGTTGAAATTGGTTTCGCCCAGCTCGCCTTTTTCTGTCAGGAGATGGAACGACTGATAATGCACGGAGGTCCAGTAGTGGCGTGCGC
The DNA here is from genome assembly GCA_019638385.1 of Saprospiraceae bacterium. Lineage (GTDB taxonomy): Bacteria > Bacteroidota > Bacteroidia > Chitinophagales > Saprospiraceae > UBA2329. Next base: position 121,607 of record JAHBTW010000008.1, read on the forward strand.
GCAGGGTGAGGGCAGTATTGGGATTGAAGGTGTAGCTTGCGTTGAAGATGTTTTCCACGGTTTCAATGTGGCGTTTGCCGAAGATGACCTCCGGCTGTGTTCCGCCGTTGACGGGGTCGGTTTTGGCGGCAAAGCCTACGTCGTAGCGAAAACGGCCGTAGTAAGTGTTTGTGCTCAGGGTGAGTTTGTCATTGACACGGTAGCGGGGCGAAAAATTGACATTCCAGCGGAAGCGGCCGTCCTCGCCGTAGGTGCGGAAATTGGTGTTGAACGAAATGCGGATTTGCTTGCGGTTGTCGGAGCCGGTCCAGAAGCCCACATTGTTGTTGGTAGGGAAGTGATAGTAGCGCCCCGTTGTGCGCGCTTCAAAATAGTCGAAGGTACGCATCGGCTCGTGGTAGCTCCACATTTCGAAATTCCAGAACGATTTGGTTTGCACCCATGCCCAGAAATTGGCCCCGAAATTGGTGAAAACATTGGGGTTGTACAGCCGGCTGTAGCTGAGGTACATACCGGCCCCGGCGGAGTTGAATTTGCCGAAAGGCTTATATTGATTGAATCGGAGTTCGGTGCCCACCGAGCGCTCGTTGTTGTTGAACAAAAAGCCGAGGTCGTTGGGGTTGTATTTGTCGCTCTCCTCATTGTAGGAGATACCGCCCTGCCACTGGCCGCTGATTTTGCCCACACCTATATTAAAGGTGTGCCCCAGTTCGGTATCGCCGGGCCGGTACAACTGGCTCACCACGCCTTTGCCGCGTAGCCCGTAGGTATTGGTTTTGTTGCGAAAATCAAATACAGCGCCGGTCACGTTGGCGTCGTAGTCTTGCCCGGAGCGCCATACCGTCGTGTTGATGAGTGTGGCGAAAGAGTTGTTTTTCAAATTTTTATCGGCCACCAGCACGGTATAGTTGGTGAGCGGGTCGGTTTCGATTTCGCGCTCCGTGCCGTCCGTACCGCGCACCACGGCTGTCGAGCGGCCCGATGTGGCATTGAACAGGCCCAGTCCCAGCCCGTTCGCTGTGCGCCCCGACACCTTGGCGGCATTGAAGAGCTTGGATTGCTGCGGATTGGACACGAGCGTTTCACCTTCCCCGATCTGGTCATATACCTTTCCGTAATGCAACGGTTGGCCTCCGATGCGGCGCGAATAAAAAATGCCGCCTTTGTTGAACAACTCGGTGCCTTCGGTGAAGAACTGCCGGTTTTCGTTGAACTGCACTTCGAAGGGAGAGAGGTTGAGTATCTGATTGTCGGACTGTGCCTCGCCGAAATCGGGTATGAGCGTCATATCTAAGGTGAAAGCGTCGCTGATGCCGTACTTCACATCCATGCCGCCGTTGAAGGATCGGCCGTAGCTGTCTTTGGGCGTGCCGTTTTTGTCGTGATGGTGCAGGCCGTACACGGCGAGGAAGGGCGTAGCCTGTAGTCGCAGGGGGGCTTTGATGTTCTCCAATCCGTTGAGCAGGCCCGATTGAATGAGGAAGCCGTTGATTTGCGGGTCAATGGTGTTCCAAAAACTCATCTCGTTGTAGCGGCGTATCATGCGCCCAAAGTTGATGTGCCAGGTTTGTTGCTCTGTTTTCGGGAAGCGCAGGGCCGCAAAGGGGATGTGGATTTCTGCCGTCCAGCCCTGGTCGTGGAGGACGCATTTGCTAAACCACACCGCATCCCAGCCGATGTCTTCGCCGGAGGTCACGATTTGGTTGCCGTTGTTGTTGTTTTGCAGGGGGGTGATTTTTAAATCCACCTGTACGCCGGCCGGCGTCACGAGGAAAGCGAACCCGTTGAGTCCGTCGCGATAGGAGTCAATAAAAACGCCGAACACATCGGAGTTGCCGAGGCGGTCGCGTTGGGTGAGTTCATTGAGGATGCTGTCGGGGCGGGAATCGAAGAGCGTGGCGCCGATGTAGAGGCCGGAGTTGTCGTAGATCACCTTAATTTGAACCGGCATAGCGGAAGCGGCGCCGGGAAAAGGAGCGGTTTGGACAAAGTCTGACGCAACGGCAGCTTCTGCCCAAACCGGCTCGTTCAATACGCCGTCCACGGTGATGCGCTCCGAAATGCGCTGGGCGGTCAATAGTCGTTTGTTGTCCGGCGATTGAGCCGTAAGCGCTATTGCGGCAAGCAATAACAGCATCGTGACAAAGGCGTTGCGTTTCATCAGGTGATTACTTAGTGGTAGTTTGCGGTAGAAAGTGTTTTGGTAGGCGGTATTTTGGTAGGCGGTGTTTTGATAGGCGGTATGCGGTATTCCTACTGCTCACTGCCGACTGCCTACCGCCGACTGCCTACCGCCGACTACCCACTGCCCACTGCCCACTGCCCACTGCCCACTGTTAAGTATTCCTCCGCTCACTACCAAGACACAAAGAGCATAGTTTTTCCGAAAGGTTGCATCAAAAGTAGGCTGTAAGGGTCAACCTTGTTAATTTTGCATATTTATTACAGATCGGTGAAGCAACTCATCCCGCATTTCATACAGGAACAATGTCAGAAAGGCAAAGCCCACGGGCGGATGCAGGCATATACTATGTTTGTGGATTTGTCGGGATTCACGGCGCTCACCGAAACGCTCATGGCGCAAGGCACTCGCGGCGCCGAACAACTTTCGCAAGCCCTCAACGACATCTTCGGCCCCCTGGTGCGCTTAGTGTATCAACGGGGCGGATTCATTCCGTACTTCGCCGGCGACGCTTTTATGGCTGTGTTTCCGGCTTCGGGTGCGCGCGTTACCGCTTCGGGATTTATACAAACGGCCGTCATGGCCCGCGATTTGTTTGTGAATCGCGACTTCCGTTTCGGCGCGTTCCCCATTTCCATCAAGATCGGGCTGTCGTACGGCAGTGTAGAGTGGGGCATCGTAGGGCAGGGGAGCCGCCATGCGTACTATTTCCGGGGCGCTCCGGTGGATCACTGTGCGGAATCGCAGTTGGCGGCGGGCCGTTTGGAGATTGTGCTCGACAAGTCATTGCACGCTGCGCTGAGCGCCTACGGCTTTTCGCTGCAGGAAAGCGGCGACGGTTTTTGGCGCCTCACCGATACGCCCGTGGTGAAAACGCCTCCCGGCAAAGCGGTTGAATTGCCCCCCTTAGAAGTGGCCACAGCGCTGCGGTTTTTGCCTAAGGCGGTTTTGGATTTTAATCAAACCGGAGAGTTTCGCACCGTCATCGGGGTATTCATTTCCTTTACCGGGGTGGGAGAACACGAGTTGCTCGATCGCTTTGCTACCATTGTGTTGGATCAGGCAGAGAGCTTTTCCGGGTATTTTAAAGAAATAGATTTTGGCGATAAAGGCGGCGTCATGGTGGTGTTTTTCGGCGCGCCGGTTTCGTATGAAAACAACGTGAGCCGCGCATTGGAGTTTTTCTTTGCCCTGCAAAGCGAAACCGAAGAACTGCGCAGCCAAACCGGCTTGCAGTTCAAAGCGGGCATCACCATCGGCACGGCTTACACCGGTATTGTGGGCGGAGAAGAACGCTGCCAATACGCCGCAGTAGGCAATCGCGTCAATCTGGCCGCGCGCCTCATGAGCTATGCCGACTGGGGCGAAGCCCTCACCGACAACGAAATACGCAAAACCCGACAGTATCGCTTTTTGCACAAAGGCGACATCAAATACAAAGGCATCAAAGGCAATGTGCCTACTTTCCTCCTGCTGGGGCGCAACCTGGAGCAGCAGCAAAGTTTTTCCGGTGTGATGGTGGGCCGAACTGCTGAAATGAAACAACTGCTCGATTTTTCCGGTCCGCTGTTCGACCGCCGAAGCCCCGGCCTTGCGGTCATATTCGGCGAAGCCGGCTCCGGCAAAAGCCGCCTGTGCTACGAGATGCGCAAGGTGTTGCAAAAAAATCGCTTAGCCGAATGGTACACCTGCTCCGCCGACCAGATACTGCGCAAGCCGCTCAATACCTTCCTGTTTTTTTTACGCAACTACTTCGATCAGTCTTTTGAAAATCCCCTGCAGGAAAATCGCCGGCACTTTGAAACCGGTTTCGAGGCGCTGGTAGATGAGTTGAAACAAAAACAACCCGCCGAACACGACGCGCTGTTGCGAGAGTTGTTGCGCGTGCGCCCCATCCTCGCCGGATTGCTCGGAATCCATTACCCCGGTTCGCTGTGGGAACAATTGGACGCCAAGGGCCGCTATGAAAACACTACCCAGGCCGTCATCCACCTGCTTTCGGTGGAAGCCGCGCTGCAACCCTTTGTACTCGAAGTGGAAGATGCGCACTGGATAGATGAACAGTCGGCAGAGCTGCTGCACGAACTCATGCGCCGCCTCTACCGGCTCCCCATTTTGGTGCTGATCACCTCCCGCTACCGCGACGACGGGAAAGAACCGGATATCGTGCCCGACACGCTCCTGCAGGCGCTGCGCATGCCGCATATTGTGTTGCGCCTGCCGCCGCTGGAATCCGAGGCCGTGCGCAGTTTTGCCGAAGTACACCTCAACGGGAAAATCAGCAACGGCTTTTACGAACAACTCCTGCGCCACACCAACAGCAACCCCTTTTATATGGAGCAGGTGCTGGAATACTGCGTGGAGCGCAACTCGCTGGAACTGGAAAACGGCGTATGGAATGTAAAGGCCGAAAACATTGACCTGTCGGGTTCCATACAATCCATCCTGACGGCCCGCATTGACCGGCTGTCCAACCTGGCGCGCGAAACGGTGAAAGCCGCCGCCGTCATCGGGCGGGAGTTTGAATTGCCGGTGCTCAACGCGGTGATGAATCATCAGATAGAATTTGCACAGGCCGACGGCAATCCGAGGGCTTTGCTGAACGAACAAATCAAAACCGGCGAACGCGGCCAAATCTGGCATGCGCTCACCGAACTGCGTTATATTTTCCGGCATTCGCTGTTGCGCGAAGCAGCCTATAACATGCAAATGCGTTCGCGGCTCAGCTATCTGCACTCCCTCATCGGGCAGGCCATTGAACAACTCCACGCCGACGACCTCCAGGAGCGATATGCCGATCTGGCTTTCCACTTTGAACAGGCCGGTATCGTGGAAAAAACCTGCGAATACCTGCTCAAAGCCGCCGACCACGCCCGGCGCAATTTCCAAAACCAACAGGCTCTCCATTACTACGACAAACTCATTGAAATGCTGCCCCGCAAAGCCGATGCGGCACAGGTGGTGAAGGCGCACCTGCGGCGGGGTAAGATACTGGAAGCTACCGGCCGCTGGGACGAATGCCGGGAAGGCTACGCCCGCGCACTGCGTTCGGCGCAAAGAGGGAAAGACCAAAGCCTGCTGGGGCAAGCCGCCAATCACCTCGGACAGGTGCTGCTCCTGCAGGGCGACTACGCCGGCGCACAGAAATACTTCGACAAAGCGCTCTCCATTTTTGAAGAAATCAATGACCAAATCGGCATTGCAAGAGCCAACGGCAACCTCGGCAATCTGTATTTCCGTCAGGGCAGGTATCCCATTGCGAAGGATTGTTACACCCGCAGCACAGCACTCGCCCGCGAGGTGGACCCCGCCTCCATCAGCGCTCAAACCGTAGCCAATTTGGCGCTGGCCTATATGAATCAGGGCGATTACGAAAACGCCGTGCGCACCATTGAGGAACAAATTCCGCTTTCGCAAAACCTCGGCGACAAACCCGGCATAGCTTCCCTCTATACCAATCTCGGTATTGTGTTTTTTGAAAAAGGCGACTATGATGCGGCGCTGGCGAGTTACCGGCAAGGGCTGGCCCTCAGCGAAGAACTGGGCAACAAGATGTTGACCGCCATCAATATCGGCTGTATCGGCAGCGTATATGAGCGGCAGGGCGACTACTCCAAGGCCATGCAGCATTTCACCCGCGACCTCGAATTGGTGGAAGAAATGGGCGATAAGCAGGGGCAAGCCATTGCTTTGGGCCTTATCGGCGAATTGCTCAGCTTCATGGGCGAGTTCGGTCAGGCCGTTGATTACCTGCAAAAAGGGCTGATGTTGTGCGAAGAACTCGGCTACCGCAAGGGCCTCGCCAAAGCCGTGAACACGCTCGGCGACGTATTTTTCTTCACCGGCCAATACGACCGCGCCATACAATACTACGACCGCGCCATAGAGGTGACCCGCAGCATTGATGCCAAAATGGTGCTGGGTATGAGCTTAGTGGAAAAGGGAATTGTATTGGCCCGATTGAAGGATGTGGCAGCATTGGAGCTTATTCTAAAAGATGCACTTGGCCTTGTAGCGCAGTTGGGCAATGCTGAATTGGAATTTGAAACCCACATTTTGGCGGTCAAAGTTTTGTTTTTAAAAGGCAATACAGAAGCGGCCGGCACTGCGTTTTCTGCACTGGAGCGCATGGCGCTCAAGCCGGTTCAGCAGGCTGCACTGGCCTACGAACGCGCCCTCCTTTTTCCTCAGGAGGAATCCCTGCGGCTTCAGGCATTAGAAGGCTATCGCCGCTTATATGCCGCCACGCCCAAGTATCTCTTCAAAATGCGCATAGCGGAATTGGAGCAGGAACCAACTTCCGATCATTAACCTTGCTGCCCCGCTCCTATTTGTCACACTCCCTACGTTCGGAGCAACTGCGCCCCAATCGGTAAACCTTCCGCCCCTGCCGGTCGTTAAGCACTTAACCCGGCATTACCTGTGGTTTACCAAAAAAGTTTCCATGAACCGACTCCGACACGAAACCAGCCCGTATCTCCTGCAGCACGCGCACAATCCGGTGGATTGGTATGCCTGGAAACCGGAAGCCTTCGACCGCGCCCGCTCTGAAAACAAGCCCATCATCGTGAGCATCGGATACAGCACTTGCCATTGGTGCCACGTCATGGAGCGCGAGAGCTTTGAGGATGAAGCGGTGGCGGCGTTTATGAACGAACACTTTATTAATATTAAGGTGGACCGCGAGGAGCGCCCCGATGTAGATCAAATATACATGGAAGCCTGCCAAGCCATCACAGGCGGCGGTGGCTGGCCCCTCAACTGTTTCCTCACGCCCGACGGGCGGCCTTTTTATGCGGGCACTTATTATCCGCCGGCCCCGGCCCATAACCGCCCCTCCTGGATACAGGTGTTGCACGGAATGCTCAACGCTTTCCACAACAAACGGGAAACGGTGGAATCGCAAGCCGACCGCCTCACTGGCATGATCTCCGGCGCCGATGAGGTGTTTTTAAAGGAAGTAACTATCGGCGAACAGGTGTTTAGTCAGGTTATGTTGCAAAACATATACCGCCACTTGCAGCAGCGTTTCGACCGCGAGGAAGGCGGCTTTGGCGGCGCTCCGAAATTTCCGGGTACGATGACGCTGGAATTTTTGCAGGCATATCATCACTATACCGGCGAAACGGAGGCGCTTGCGCACGTGGAGTTTTCATTACAAAAAATGATTCGGGGCGGTATTTACGATCAAATCGGCGGCGGCTTTGCCCGCTATGCCACCGACCGCGCCTGGCTGATTCCCCATTTTGAAAAAATGCTGTACGACAACGCGCTGTTGGTGCAGTTGCTCTCGGATGTATATAAAGTCAGCCCGCAACCCATTTACCGCCGTGCCATTGAGGAGACCTTGGAGTTTGTGGCCCGTGAAATGACCCACCCGCAGGGCGCTTTCTTTTCGGCGCTTGATGCCGACTCGGAAGGCGTGGAGGGCAAGTTTTATGTGTGGAGCCGGGAAGAGATCGCCGCAGTGTTGGGAGAGGAAGCGGAGTTGTGCTGCGCTTTTTACGGGGCAACCGAAGCCGGCAATTGGGAACACACAAATATATTGTGGCAGCCCCTTGCGATGGAGACCTTTGCGCAGGAGCACGACATGGCCTTGCCGGAATTGGAGCGGCGCATTGCCGGCTGGCGCAACCGCTTGTTTGACGCCCGCAAAGGAAGAATTCGCCCCGGATTGGACGACAAAATAATCCTGAGCTGGAACGCCATGCAAACCTCTGCTTATGCGGCGGCTTATGCGGCGCTCGGCGAGGAGCGCTACCGACAGGCGGCCGTGGACAACCTTCGCTTTCTGCTCGATCAGTTAAAACTGCCCGAAGCCCCCGCCCTTTACCACACCTGGAAGGACGGCCAGGCGCAATACGACGCCTTCTTAGACGACTATGCGCTGTTCATCGCCGCCTGCATAGACGTATATCAGATCAGTTTCGATACAGCGTGGTTGGATTGCGCCGTGCAATACGCCGAATATGTTTTAGCCCGTTTTATGGACGAAGAAAAAAAATTATTCTACTTTACGTCCGATATGCAACAAGATGTGCTGATGCGAAAACGAGACCTGTACGATTCGGCGGTTCCTTCCGGAAATTCAACCATGGCGCTCAACCTGCAGCGGCTCGGTTTGATGCTCGACCGGAATGATTTTCGGCAATTGGCGCAGGGTATGTTGTCGGCCATGCGGGAGGCAACGGAGCGCTACCCATCCTCTTTTGCGCGGTGGGCAAAAGCGGTACTACACGAAGTACATCCACCGGCGGAGGTGGCCGCAGTAGGCGGGCAGGCTGTCGAATGGGCAAAAGAACTGGCCCGGCAGTACTCGCCCGGAAGTGTGTGGATGGCCGCCGCGGAAGCCGATGAGCGCTATCCGCTGTTGAAAGGGCGCGGCGTACAAGGTAAAACGCTCCTATATATATGTCGTAATTATGCCTGCCTGCAACCGGCCGATACGGTGGAAGCAGCGGCGAAGCTGTTGTCGGATATTCGTTCATAACCCAATATAACCATTGCCGATGCGCTACATTGTATCACTGATATTGGTTGCCTTCGCCGCTTCGATGCAGGCGCAGCAAACGACGCAATACACCTTGTTTATGATGAACCCCTTGCAATGGAACCCGGCATACGCCGGCTTAGACCAGTCGCTAAGCATCACAGCGGGCTATCGAAAGCAGTGGACGCAGTTGCCGGGCAGCCCGGCCAGTCAGTATGTGAGCGCGCACCTGCCGCTATACCTGCTCGGCGGCGGCGTGGGCATTCAGGTAGAGAACGACCGCCTCGGCGCAGGGCGTTGGAGTTCGGCCAATTTGAGCTACAGCTACCAAATGCCGTTGGAAAATGGCGTCTTGGCCATCGGCCTGGGCGGTGGCATCGTGCAACGCACCCTTGACGGGAACCAGATTCGCACCCCTGACGGCAACTATGAACCGGGCTCCGTCATCAACCACAATGACCCTTTGTTGCCGATCGGGTTGGAATCGGGTATGGCGCCTACTTTTCACGCCGGCGTTTTTTATCAGGCCGAGCGGTTAGAGGCGGGCATCGGAGTAAAGCATCTGGCAGAAAACGGTATAGATTTGCCCACCTTGCGGTTTCAGTTAGACCGCAACGTTTATTTTCAGTTGGGCGCTCATTTCGATATCGGGCGCAACCTGTCCTTTCATCCGGCATTGCTGGTGCGAACCGACATGGTACAGACTCAAACGGATCTGGCCGCCATTTTTCGCATTCAGGAAAATATCTTTGCCGGCGCCTCGTTTAGAGGCTACAGCGCCGAAACCGGGGATGCAATGAGCCTGATCGGCGGGTTCAAGTTGAGCGAAAATATTACCTTAGCCTACGCTTACGATATAGCTATTTCAAATTTGAGGCGGGTAAATAACGGGTCGCACGAAATTGTGCTGCAATATAATCTCAACAAACCCATTGGTGTAGTACGCCTTCCGCGAATTATCTACAACCCGAGAACCTTATAAAAAACCTTCCTGAAACGCAGCAACAGCCGCTATTTCGCCGCAGATGTTAAAAATTCGCCGGGGGCAAAATAGGTACTCTTCAATAGGCGTTCAAGCCATTGTCTGGAAACGCGCCTGAGGCTAATTCTATCAAAAATCAAAATTTAACTTTTTTGAATTTGATAAAGCCTATATCTTTGGGCGCACTTTCTCAAAAACTTTTATTTCACTCTGAAGGAAAACTCGGGTCTTAACATGAAAAAACTGTTTAATCTTTCATTGCTGCTCCTGTTGCTTCTCGCGGCGGCGTCCTGCGGCAAACGCGAATCCGGCCAACTCATCGGCGTATTAGACCGCCCCTCCTGGAAAGGGATCAACCCTTACGGGATGGTGTATGTACCCTCCGGTACCTTGCACATCGGGCCAAGTGATCAGGACGTAAGCAACACGTTTGTCCAACGTCAGCGCTCCATCTCTATCCAGGGATTTTACATGGATGACACGGAAATCACCAACAATGAATACCGCCAATTCGTATATTGGGTGCGGGATTCGCTCGCTCACTCCTATCTCGATCACTATATTGACGACGAGGTTACCGGAGAACAGCGGATTGATTGGGAATATAAAATTGACTGGACAGACGAGACCCTCGAAGACCTCTACTTTCAGGGCGACAACCGCTTCGCCGGCAAATTGGAATACAATGTGGAACGCTTCTGGTATGAATACGAATGGTACGACTGGCAGGGCGCCGCTCACGACGATCACCGCGGCCACAACCCTTCCAACACAGGCAAAGAGCGTACTTCCTTTATCAAAAAGAAGAAGGTGAAAATTTATCCGGATACGCTCGTATGGGTGCGTGACTTCTCGTACTCCTACAATGAGCCGATGACCCGGAATTACTTCCACCACCCCGCATTCGACGACTACCCGGTGGTGGGCGTGGATTGGCACATGGCCAACGCGTTCTCTTACTGGCGCACCAAGTTGTGGAACACTTATGAGTCGAGCAAAACCGGTGTGAGCAGTGAAGACTTCCGTCTGCCTACTGAGTACGAATGGGAATGGGCTGCTCGCGGAGGTCATGAATTGGCGCCGTTTCCCTGGGGCGGTTATTATGTGCGCAATGCCAAAGGTTGCCTGTTGGCCAACTTCAAGCCCGGTCGTGGAAATTATCCGGAAGACGGCGGTCTCTATACGGTAAAAGCCGATGCTTACTTCCCCAACGATTATGGCCTCTACAACATGGCCGGCAACGTGGCAGAATGGACGAATTCCTCTTACGAAGCCAATGCCTACTCGTTTATCCACGACCTCAACCCGGATATTCGCTATGATGCCAAAGATGATGACCCCGAAGCGTACAAGCGCAAAGTGGTGCGCGGAGGCTCCTGGAAGGACGTCATGTTTTTCCTTCAGAACGGCACCCGTTCTTACGAATATCAGGACACTACGAAGTCGTATGTCGGCTTCCGTTGTGTGCTCACTTACCTGGGCCGTTCTATCAATGACTTCTAATTCAACCGTTTAATCTTTCCGAAATATGGATATTGCCGCGTTGGCAGTATCCATATTTTGCATTTTTTCACCTCGTGGTGTTACTTTTTTGCAAAGCTGCATTATTGAACTGTAACTTCTTTTTTTAACAACCTTAAACAAGCTGTAACAATGAGTTTCTTAAAAACTAAAGGTTTCAAGTACTTCAAGAACTTTATCATCGGCGCAGGTGCTGCTGTTGTATTGATGGGCGCACTCTTCAAGTTGGAGAGCTTGCCGGGGGCAAGTACCATGCTTATGATCGGCTTGACGGTTGAGGCCGTCATCTTTCTCTTCCTCGGTGTCATCGGCCCGGAGCCTGACTATTATTGGGACAAACTGTATCCTGGTTTGGCTGATTACAACTCAAACATCGCTCCTTTGGCTGCCGGCCCGCAGGGCGTACAGTCTAAAGCAGTGGCGCCGCTCAACGGCGAAGTGGTAGAGCGCCAACTTGGCGGTATGTTGATGGAACTACAGACGATGTCGAAAAGCCTCGGTTCGCTCAAAGCGTTGCAGGAAGTGGACTTCTCCGGCACGAAAGATCAGATCAAAGCGATGAGCAATTTCTACTCCAAACTCAACGAGGCTATGGCCGACCTGAGCGACACAGTGGAAGACACCAAGCAATACAAAGAGCAGTTGGGTGAACTCAACAAAAACATCGGCAGCCTCAACACCGTGTATAGCTCGCTCAACGGCGTGTATGGCAACGTAATCTCTGCAATGGCCAATGTGCGCGGCTAATCGCGCTCCCGTGGAATGAACCTGTATTGTTAAACTGAAAAAAAATTGAATTATGTCTATTCCAAAGGAGCCACGGCAGTTAATGATCAACCTTATGTATTTGGTCTTAACTGCACTATTGGCACTCAACGTTTCGGCGGAGGTCATGAACGCTTTCCTTACGCTCGATGACGGCAACAAAGCCAGCATCGGTACGGTTACCGGGCAGTTGGAAAGCACCGTCAAAGGCGTTAAAGAACTGCTGAATGATCCGTCTAAAGCAAAATTTCAGGCCATCGGCCCTGCTATGGACGAAGTGCAGCGCACCTCTGCAGCTTTTATTGCTGAAGCAGATCAACTGCGCGACAAACTCATTGATGCAGCCGGCAACCAAAACGGAAAAGTGGATGATGATGACTATGTTCAGTCCTATGGTATGCGAGTACCCAGAGGTATGAAGAACAAAGACATCACCACCCATATTCTGGTGCAAGAGGGTGAAGGCGAGAAGATTAAAGCAAGCATTATTTCCACCCGTCAGCAGTTGATTGATATTTATACCAAACTGCTCACGGATAACGGCCAAGCTTTCGGCCTCAAACCGGAAGAAATTCAGACTCGCATCCAGAGCGTCGCTCAGAACATGCCGTTCAAAATTGACGACGAGACTTGGAAAAATACCAAAGACAAAAAGAGCTGGGCGGATTTCAAATTCCGTCAAATGCCGCTCGCAGCCGTATTACCGCTCATGTCTCAAATGGAAGCTGACCTGAAAAGCTCGGAAGCAGCCATGATCAACAGCATGGCCGAAATGACCGGCGGTCGTATCATTGAATTCAACCAATTCTTCCCTGTGGTGCAAGCCGAGAAGAGCTATGTCATTTCCGGCGAGCCGTTTAATGCGGAAATCTCCATCGGAAGTTACTCCAGTTCGCTCGATCCCAAGGACATCGTTCTTTCTGTGAACGGTTCGGCGATGCGGGTAGGAGAAGATGGTAAGGCCAAGTACACAACTACGACCGGCGCTACCGGCCCTCAAACGCTCAACTTGGGCGTACGGGTTACCAACCCGCTGACCGGCGAAGTCACGGAAGGTAAAAGCACTTACACCTACGAGGTAGGCCGTCGTTCTGTCGCCGTATCTGCCGATAAAATGAACGTGTTCTACATCGGTGTAGAAAACCCGGTATCTGTATCGGCTGCCGGTATTTCTTCCAATGATTTGCGCGTATCGGCAAGCGGCGGCGGTATCAGCCTGCGCAGCACCGGCACCGGTAAGTACATCGCTACCGTTACCACGCAAGGCGAAGCCAGAATTTCCGTGAGCGGCGGCGGGTTAAATGCCAGTTCGTTTCCTTTCCGCGTTAAAAAAATTCCCGATCCGGTCGCACGTTTGAGCCGGTCTATGGGCGGTGAAATGGGATCCGGCGAATTCAAAGCGCAAGGTGGTCTGGGTGCTTTCTTAGACAACTTCGACTTCGACGCGAAGTGTGAAATTCAAGGCTACTCGCTGGTATATGCCCCTGCACGGCAGGACGTAGTAGAATCGGTCAACGGCGGTGGTCGCTACAATGACAAATCAATGCGGTTGGTTCAACAAGCCAAGCCCGGTGATCGCTACTTTTTCGACGACGTGAAGGCTCGTTGCCCCGGTGATGCCGCCGGCCGTCCCATCAACTCCTTGGTGTTTAAGATCAAGTAACTTTTGTGTGTTAAAGTGAAATAGCAGGCCGGTCTGGGCCGTTCCATTGTCGCACTTTCAACGTTTTTCCGGGCGAAGCCGATTCTAAAGAGGTTTCCAATTTAAAATCGCTTCGCCCGGACGAACAAAAAATCGAAAACAACTATGAAAATTGCTCTTTTCGCCTTCTTAGGCATTATGATGTTGACGGTTTCACCGCTGGTCGCTCAATTTCCGAGCAACATCATGACAGAATCCGGTCAAACGGATAAAACAGTACCACTCGACGATATCGTCGAAAAGCGTACCGTCCTCGAAAAGCGCGTCATGCCGTACGACCCTCTCCGCGAAGCGGATATTTTCTGGGAAAAGCGGATTTGGCGCGTTATTGACGTGCGGGAGAAAATGAACCTCCCCTTCGCTTACCCGGAGCGCCCGTTCTTCAGCATCCTGCTGGATGCCGCTAAGTCCGGCGAAATCACGGTGTTCAGTACGGAAAACGACAAGTTTACCATCCCGATGACAACCGAAGAAGTTACTTCTATCGGCGCTAACATTGACACCATCACCATCACCGACCCGGAAACCTACGAAGAAGTAGAGCAAATCGTTCGCAACGAAATCAACCCCGAAGACGTGAAGCGTTTCCGTCTGAAGGAGATTTGGTTCTTCGACCGCGAAACCTCCACCCTTCAGGTAAGAATACTCGGCATCGCTCCCTTATACGATGAGCGGGACGATAACGGAAACTTCAAGTACGAAAAGGCGCTGTTTTGGGTCTATTACCCGGAAGCCCGCCAAATATTGGCGCGCGAAAGGGTGTTCAACATAGGCAACGACTCCTCGCCCCTCACCTGGGAAGACCTTATGGAAATGCGGTTCTTCTCCAGCTACATCTTCAAAGAAACCAACGTGCATGACCGCCGTTTGTCCGACTACCTCAGCGGCGTTGACCTGCTGATGGAAGGCGAAAGAATCAAACAAGAGATTTTCAGCTTCGAACACGACCTCTGGTCGTACTAATATTCTTCCAAGACTGTAAAGTCGTTGGAAACACAATCCCGAACTTGGAAACCCAGGTTCGGGATTTTTTTATGCCCGCAGGGATAGAATCCCTCTACCGGTAATTACAAGCGCAGGGATTCTATCCCTTAGCCTGCCTGCTCGCAGGGATAGAATACCTCTACACCGCCGATCACAAGCGCAGGGATTCTATCCCTTAGGCCTGCACCTTGGGAGCATGACGCTGCCGTTCGTGTACCGGCGAGGTTCATTCGCCGGTGCGATAAAATTGCTGCAACAAGCATGAGTCATCTCGACTTCTGAAACTGACCTCGGAGAGGTCAAACATTTGTAGATCAGTAAATTGATATTTATAACGACCTCGGAGAGGTCGAATATTAACATGCTGAACACAGATTTTTCACCGTTGTGCGACCTCTCCGAGGTCGAAACGAACATCATTTTGGCGATTTCTACAAACTTGCGACCTCTCCGAGGTCGAAAATTCGGGATGACTCATGTTTAGAAAATCTCGCCGGTACGTTGGGAGCGTGACGCGCTCTCCCGCCCGCAGGGATAGAATCCCTCCACCGGCAATTACAAGCGCAGGGATTCTATCCCTACACGCCCGGCCGCAGGGATAGAATCCCTCTACTGACTGTTACAAGCGAAGGGATTCTATCCCTTGAACCGGTTCGTTGGGAGTATCAACGGAGAATAACCAATTTCCCGATCCCGTTTTTGAAAAAGGCATCCGTACCGGTGTCTTGTTTCAGGAGATCTTTCCCATCGCGGTCTTTAGCCATGATTTGGTAGAGATACACCCCGTTGGCTAAGCGATCGCCGTAAGTATCAGTGGCATTCCAGGCAAAGTCGGTTTGATGCGTACCGATGCGCAGCGGGCCGAGTTCATCCTGCGTGAGTTCGCGTACGATGCGCCCCGAAACGGTCATGATGCGGATGACGAAGAATGCCGGCGCTTCTTCCCCGGTAAGGGTATAAACGAAGCGGGTGGAGGTGGTAAACGGATTGGGGTAATTGAGCACATTCGATATGCGCGCCTCGGTGATGACCTCAAAATTGATGCGGTAGTCCACTTCGCCCGAAGTATTGCCGGTGGCGTCGCGGCCCTGCACGATGAGGGTGTAGGTTCCGCTTTGTTCAAAGTGGGGCGTGAGTTCTATCGCAGCGCGGTTGTCGGCGCCGGGTGTACTGCCGGCGGGGATGAAACGCACATAAGCGGCATCCAAGGGCACGGCCGCCACATCGGCCGCGCCGGGCGTCCGCAGCAGAATCTTGAACAGCGAAGTATCGTCGAGGCGGAGCCAGGGATTCTCATCGCGCAGCATGATAGAAATAAAAGGCTTGGCCGATACGAGTTCGCCATCCATGATGCGCCGCCCGTCGAAGGTGACGTCCAATAGCGGATTGCGGCGGTCCTGTTCCACATAAAAATCTACTATACCGGTATTGTTAAAGGTGTACAACTCCGGTTGGTCGCGGTCGGGGTTTACCTCTATGCGCAACTGTTGCAAGCCCGTGAGGTTGCGGGTATCCGCTTGCAAGGTGGCGGAGAGCGTGTCATTGGACGGAAGCGGAGCAAAGCGCCGGTCCGTAATTAGCCGGTTGCCGGCTTGATCGGTGATGATAAACCGCACTAAGAGGCTGTCCATGCCCACGGTCGTGATGTTCTGCACCGCTACGCTGAGCGAAAGCGGTTCGCCCTGTTGCAGGGTGTCTTTATGAAAACTGAACTGCGCCGCCGGATTCAGCACTGCATCGGGCAAACCCTCGTACAGCACCCGCCAGAAAGGAAGCTGCGGCGCCGTTCGGAAGGTTTCATCGCTCGATTGGAACACCAAACGCAGATAAGGAAATTCGGTACTGCTGATGTCCGTCAGGCTCGTATCGGGTACGGTCAGGTTTTGAATCAAAACCGCCTCCGTAGAATCCGGCCGGATGCCATAGACGGTGAGCGTCCACTCGTCTTCCGGAGTGACCTCAGTGATTTGCCGGTGCAGCGAACCCCAGTTTTGTGCCGGCCCGATGCGCAGGGAGCGCATTTCGCCCTCATCCCAGCGACCGTTGATATACACCACTTCCTGTAATTGCTCGTCAAGTTCCACCAAGCGCTCCCTTACGGGAAAAGACGGATCGTCCTTTTTGTACATAATGGCATACGGCTTAGGCCCGGTCTCGGCGGTGCTGCGAATGAGTTGTGCGCCCTGCTCTTCCAGTACTTGAAAGAGGTTGGTACCTATGGTCAGCGAATCGGCCGCCCAAGCCTCCGGCATATAGCTCGTATTGGGATATTGTATGGTATAGAGAATGACGTAATTCCCAGAAGGGATGGTGTCTTTCAAAAAATTGATGGCCCTTTGTCGCCACTCCGCCGTAGTCGTCCAATAAGGGAAGTGTCCGTGTTCTCTGGCCCATTCGGTAGGTTGGCGGCTGCCGTACTGCCCCGGGTAGAGGTTTATCCAGGGATCGGCCGTGATGGAGTCCAATACAAAAATATAGACACCCCTATTGACCGGGGTATTATGTTCGATAAAGAAGTGCGAGATATTATCAATATCCACCCCGATAGGAAAATTACCAAATACGGCATTATTGATGCGGACGGTTTTGATATTGTCGAGGTACGCTAAGCGCCGGGTCTGTTCGGGTATTTGTTTATTGACGAGCCGGTTTTCCAGGAACTGAAAATAGTGGGATTGATTCCAGCCCTCAGCGCTACCTTGTAAATAGAGGAAAGAACTTCCGCGCCAGGTGTAGCCTACGCCGGCCACGCTGTCGGGGCTGATGCGCCAGTAATACACGGTGCTGTCGCGCCAGGGCAGGTTGGGCGTCCATTCCAGAAGACCGCCGTTTTGTGCGAGCGAGTGTCGCAGGAGCGCCGGGCTGTCGAATTGCCGGGTAGTGTCTATTTCAAAAAGATAGGTCTGCTCTGGTGCAAAAAGATCGGCCGACGAGGCTTTGAGCGTCACCGGGCTGCCGCCGGCAATGCCCAGATCGGGCGGATACAATGGGATGGCGCCATTCGCAAACACATAGAATTCCAATCCCTCCTGGCTTTGATCATTGCGTAGGGTGTTGTTTTGTTCGGCGGCGGGGAGCGGTCCTTCTGCTATTTCATCATCGGCGTCTATTTTGACCAATAGTCGGTTCAAGCCCACCGCGCGTTCGCCGAAAACCGGCAGCCGGAACGAGTAGCTTTGGCTAAACCGGGGCGTGGGGATGCGCTGCCGCAGACTGAGCAGCTCCAGCCCGTCGGGAAACCGCCGCGTGATTTCGATGAAACAACTGTCAGGCACCCCTTTGCCGATGTTGCGGACGCTGAGCCGGACTTCGATGCTGTCCAATTGGGCATTCACAACGCGGGGTTCAATGGAAGCCTCGGCGCTGCGCATCAGATAGTCGGGTTTGTCGAAAGGGGTAATGACCAATGCCGGGTCGCCGTGCAGGGTAAATTGATGCAGGAGCGCCTGACTGGTCGTGTTGTTGAGCTGCCGAATGCACTGCTGCTGTATGTCGCCGATTCCTTGCCCGTAGTGACTGCCGCCGAGGTTGTTGTAATATGCCTGCGCATAAGTGTTGAGCGCTGAGATATAACCCAGACCGGTGGAGGCAAAAAAGGCAAGCGCACCTTTGTCCGGCTGAAAAATGAAGTTTTCGCTCACGTTTCGTTCTCCGGTGTGAATTTGGCCGGAGTAACATCCCAAAGAAAAAATAACGGGATACCGCCCGGCATTTCGATAGGTGGCCGGATCGTCTATGACAAAATCGAAACCACCGGCGGCGGAGTGCCCGAAAAAAGTAATAACGCCGGCTCCATCGTTGATGCGCTGTGTGAGCGCTTCGGAAACGGACTGCTGTATCGGGTCGGAATTGGTTTTGTAAAACGACTGTACGTTGGCGCCGAAAGCGTTGTTGCGCAGGATGTTTTCCATTTGGGTCAGCGCGCTTTTGATGAATTGCTGTTCGCCGCCCACCGCCCCGCCGCCGAGGTGTACCACTTCCTTGCGCCACTCGCGGTCCGCCTCCTCCGGCGCATCGAAGGTGCTTTCGTGCTGCATTACTTTGTCCAAATACAACTGTACTTCCGCCGGCGTGGAAGCCGCAATGCGCCCGATGGGTAAAACGGGCACATTGGTGTAGTTGGATGCGATGAGCAGATTGTCGGAGCCGGGCGTGCCGAAAGTAGGCACATAATAAGTACCCGCCACCGCCGCTGCGGTACGCCCCGCATCGTACTGCCGTCCTTTGCCGATGAGCAGCACATATTTCGCATCAGCCCATTGGCGCACGAAGTGGTGTACGGCATTGCGAATGGACAGCGGATGCCGGTGAACGCCGTAGGCGAACTGATCGTAGAGTTGCTCCACGTCTAATATTACCGTGCCATACCCGCCGCCCGCCTGCGAAGCCCGGTAATCGGCGTACGCCTGTACGGGATTGTTGCCGTTGCCGTCGTCGTAGAGGCGCGGGTGCGAAATGATGATGTACTCCGCATCGGCGGCGCTGTAGTCGGTAAAAGTGACGGGGCGCAGGGCCGTTACGGTTCTCACGCCGCTGTTGGCATTGATCAACAACAATTCGCGCGGCACATCGGAGGGCGGCAGTAGCACACGCACCGTGCCGGCGTTCAGTTCTGTCGTTATCCGAATTCGGTTACTAATGTCATACAATACGGGCGGTACATTGCCTGCGTTGAAATTGCTGATTTCGAGGTATCGGGCTTGCTCCGATGCCGCTATGCGGAAGGGAAAGGCCGTTTGGTTGCCAAAATCAAAAGATCGGGGATAGGTAAGGCTCGCCCAGGCAATGGCGTGCATATCGTTGGAACCCGCAGCGCCGGTCATCACCAATGCCTCGGTTGCGGCGAGATTGGCAGCAGGTTTTTCAAATGCGACTTCGTGCAGGCGATAACCGGTAAAGGTTTCAGAAAAAAGAGTAACGTCGCTCACAGTGAATCGCAAATCGTGAGGGCGGTTGTTGGAAAACAATCGCAACCGAAAGGTACTGTTGATGCCGCCCGGATGACTGAAACGGGGCTGAAAGGTAATGGTTGCAGTACGCGCAAAATTCCTCGCAAAGCCCTCGCCCTCATCAAAACTGGATTCGGCTACGCCTTCATTGTCAGTTTTTTGTACTACAGCATCGCCGAACACCTGCCTCAGTTCATGCCAAAACCAATCCTCTTTGGGCGGCAGGTTGCTCAGGTCGTTGGCTACGTTTTGGTATCGCAGGGTAGGCGTGCCGGGATCGGCCCAGGTGAGAAAATACGCGCTCGTATCGGTCGAGATGCTGTACAGCGGATTGAGCATTTCGGCATCCGGGTCGCGGTACAGGTGTCGGTCCAATTCGCCCCGGTTGCGCTGCCCGTAAAACTCGATGAAATCACCGGCGACAAACACGCCCGGCGTGCTGGCGTAAATCGGCACTTCTTCGCCCAAACGGTAGAGCTGAAACTGCGACCCGGCTACGCTTTCCACCGGGATGCCCTGCGCCGTAAGCGTGGCATAAGGAATGCGGTAAATGCCGTCATCGGCAGCCAATATTTTGAACCAGGGCCGGTCGTACCGAATCCACTCGTTGCCGTACAACGTATCGGTTCCGTTCCACATTTGCGCGTGGAGCGCCGGAACGACCAAACAGCATAGCACAGTAAAAGTGTAGTAAAGTCGCATAGCACAGCGAATTTTGGGATTACAAAAGGGTATCTATTCTGATAGCTACGACCACGCCCTGCGTGGTACGAGCTGCGAGTTAACGGTTTTCAATTTAAAATATTGGTAACTATTCAGCCGGTTGTTTTCTGGTGACATCTGCCGCGTCCCAAACGCGGAAGGTGTCATCTGAAAACAGTAGGAGTTTGCAGGCGTTTTTTCGTGAGATGACACCTTCCGCCGCTTGTTGATGCCGGCAGGCGGCAGATGTCACCTCACTGCGGGCCGAGCTGAATATTTACCCAATAAGTTACTTATACAAAAAGTGCGGGGCAATAGTTTTGGTATTAATACCCAAACACCTCCTCCATGCTCAGCTCGCGTACCGGCCCGAAAGAGGCCAGCAATTCCATGTCAATGCGCTCGCGGCTGCCGAGTACGAGAAAGGTGAAAGCCCTGCCTTTGACGTATTGCTGCTGAAAGGCGAGCAGGTCTTCTAATCGGCTGTTTTGCAGGCGCTCGTAGATGTCGCGTCGAAAATCGTGGCCGATGCCGAGGTCGCGGTATGAGCGGGCCGTCCAGTACAGCCGGGAAGGCAACACGCGCTCCGTGGCGATGCGCTTGAGCAACGACTGTCGGGCATGTTCCACCTGAGCCTCTGCAACGGGCATGTGCTCTATGATATTGAGCAGGGCCGGCAGGGCGTCGGCGAGCTTGTCGGGTTGGGTGCCCACATAAGCGCGCAGGTAGTGGGCGCGGTCTTTGCGCGAGGGCGTGCTGTACATGGCGTAAGTGGAGTAGGCGAGGGCCTTGGCTTCCCGGATATCCTGAAAAACGATGGAAGATAGCCCATAGCCGAAGTACTCGTTGTACCAGTCGCGGAAGAGCAATTCCTCCGGGTTGAAAACGGGACTTCCTTTGGATACCATCAATACATCGGCCTGCACGATGGGGAAGTCCACAAACAGCACCTGATGTTGCGGGGTGTCCAACTCTGCAAATGCTTTGGCCTCCGGTACCGGTTGCATAGAATGCAAATCCGGGTGGTGGTATTTTTCCAAAAGGCGGGCCACTTCTGCGCCGGGCTTCTGTCCGTAATAATAAATGCGGTGCGCAAAGTTGTTGAGCGTGCGAATCTGTTCGGTGAGCTGACCGGGGTGCAAAGCATGTAGTTGGGCCTCCGACAACCGGAACGTAAAGGGCGATTCCGGCCCGTACCGCGCATACGATCCCATGGCATCGCGGAGGATGACGTTGCGATCCTGTTTGGCGTTGCGGCGCTTGAGCAGGGTGTCCGATACGATGTTTGACAGGGCGTAAGCGTCATTTTTTACACCCGACAGCAAATCTTCCAGCAGGCGGAGACCGGCCTCAAAGGATTCCTCCAAACCGCTCAACGTGATGTAGGTGCGCTCGTCGTTGCAGGTGGCGTCAAAAGAGAGGCCCAGCCGGAACAGCTCTTGTTTGATCTGTATGGCGCTGCGTTGGGAGTCGCCGAGGTAGGGCAGGTAATTGGTGGCAACGGCGAGAACGGGATCGCTCGTTTTGCCCATTTCAAAAATATAATCCAACCGAAACAAGGGGTTGGCCGGGTTGTAAACGTAGTCGAAAGAGAGGCCGTTGGAGAGGGTTTGGGTCTGAATATGCGCTCCGAAATTTCCAAAAACCGGCGCGATGGGCGTGGTTTGACGGCTCAGAAATTCGGCGGCAAATTCGGAAACGCCTTCCCGGTTGAGCGTCACAGCCGTGATGGGCGGTTTTTCTACTTTGAGTACGGCGGGGTCGGGCCCTTGCCGTTTGTACACCGCTACATAGTTGTTGTCGAGCAGGCGTTCATTCGCGAAAGCGATGATGTCCTGTTTACTGACGCGCCTCATCTTTTCCAATCGCCGGACCATTTGTTCCCAATCCAATCCATTGATAAAGGCATAGACCATGCGGGCTATTCGCTCAGCATTCGATTCGAAGGCTTTCCACTCTTCTAATTCGTAGTCTTTCACCACGGCTTCCAACAGACTGTCTTCCCAGTCGCCGTTGCGCAGGGCGTTTATTTGTTGGAGCAGCAATTGTTCTGCTTCTTCGAGCGTCTGCCCCTCGCGCGGTTTGGCATACAGCCCGAACGCCGTATAGTCGGCATTGGGCCAGCTCCATGCTTCCGATTCGAGCACCAATTGGGTTTGGTTGAGGCGGGTATCGAGCAGGCCGGCCTGATGGTTGAAGAGCAGCCGGCGCGTCAGGCTGAGCAACACCTGTTCATCGGCGGCAGCCGGTCCGAATCGCCAGGCCATTTGCACATAAGGCCCTTCCTGACCGAATACATCGCGTCGCAGCGGCCCTGCTATGGGCGCTTGTTGTTCGTATTCAAAAGGCGGTACCGGTTTGCTCCGGTAGCTGCCGAAATAGCGCTCGGCCATGTCCAATACTTCATCCGGGTTGAAATCGCCGGCCAGCAACATGGCCATGTTGTTGGGCACATAATAGGTTTGGAAAAATCGCTGAATATTGATTTGCGAAGGGCGCTTGAGATGCTCGGCGCTGCCCAGTGTGGTTTGTGTGCCGTAGGGGTGCGTGGGGTACAATAGGGCGCGCAGCGCGTTGCCCACCTTGCGGAAATCGCGATCCTGACTGATGTTGAATTCCTCGTACACCGTTTCCAATTCAGTGTGGAACAGGCGCAGTGCCATCATGCGGAAGCGCTCGGATTCGAGCTGCATCCAGCGTTCGAGTTCGTTGCAGGGTATTTCATTGACGTACACCGTTTGGTCGAGCCAGGTGTAGGCATTGGTTTGGTCGGCGCCGATGGCCCCGGAGAGTTTGTCGTACTCATTGGCGGCGGCGAGCGGCGCGGCTTCGTTCGATACGCGGTCTATTTCGGCATAAATGCGGAGGCGTTCCTCTTCCGTTTCTGCAAAGCGGTGCTGTTCGTACAGATCGGAAATGCGCGCTAAGAGGACTTTTTCCTGTTCCCAGTTGAGCGCGCCTATGCGGTTCGTGCCCTTAAAAAGCAGATGTTCCATGTAATGCGCCAGACCGGTGGTATCGGCGGGGTCTTGTTTGGAACCTGCCCGCACGGCGATGTTGGTAAAGATGCGCGGCTCAAACGGGTTTACGCTGAGGTACAATTTCAGGCCGTTGGAAAGCGTGTATTGCAGTACGTTGAGGGGGTCGCCCGTGGCGGTGCGGAAGGTGCGAGGTTGTGTTGTTGTCATGTAGTCGGCTCGTATGTGGGGCAAAGGTAACCCGTTTTGGGGAATACGCGGCCGATAGCCGTAGAGCCGTTGAACTGCAACGGCTCTACGGCGGCGGGGGCATCACGAAAAATGCTTCAACTGTATCACCTCGCGTTCGGTGAGGCGGCGGAAGAAACCGCGCGGCAGGTCTTTTTTGGTGAGGCCGGCGTAGAAAATTCGGTCGAGCGTTTCCACGGTGTAGCCGAGGTGTTCGAATATGCGGCGCACGATGCGGTTTTTGCCGGTGTGAATTTCGATGCCGATTTCCGATTTTTTGCCTTCGATGAAATACACGTTGTCCACCTCGGCTTTGCCGTCTTCGAGTTCGAGGCCGGCGCTGATGGCTTCCATGTGGTTGAGAGAGAGCGATTTGTCGAGACCTACTTTATACACTTTCACGACGCTGTTGCGCGGATGCGCCAGTTTTTGGGCCAGGTCGCCGTCGTTGGTGAGCAGGATGAGGCCGGTGGTGTCGCGGTCTAATCGGCCCACGGGGTAAATGCGTTCTTTCACTTTGCCTTTGAGCAGGTCGAGTACGGTGGTGCGGCCGCGTTCGTCGTCGGAGGTCGTGATCACGTTTTTGGGTTTGTTCATCAGGATATACACCTTGCGGTCTTCGGGGCGCACGTTTTGCCCTTTGTAGGTGACGATGTCGGTGGGCGTTACTTCCACGCCGGGTTCGGTCACCACTTCACCGTTGACGATGACCTGACCGTCTTTCACCAACTCGGCGGCCTGCCGGCGCGAGCAAATGCCGCAGTGTGCAATGTATTTGTTGAGCCGCATGGGCCATTGCTCAGTGGCGCCCGCTTCCTGTTTGGATTTAAATGCAGCAGGGCGGCGGGGACTAAAGCCTGCCGGTTTGCGCGGGGCGGTGGGTTTACGCGATTTGGACGGTTTGCGCGGATTGTTCATGCGTTGGCAATGTATAAGTATTGTTTAAAAAGGAATGTCTTCATCGTCGTTCATGCGGGAAGGCCGTATGATGACGTTGGCCGGCGAGGGGTCCTGAAACACCCCGGCGGGCAGTGCATCGAAATTGAACTCGTCGAGATCGGAAAAGCGGGCAAACTGATCGGTGAAGCGCAGTTTTACGGTGTCCACCGCGCCGTTGCGGTGTTTGGCCACAATGATCTCCGCCAGGCCCTTTTGACTTTGCCCGTTTTCGTCTTCCAATATTTGGTAGTATTCAGGGCGGTAAATGAAGGACACGATGTCGGCGTCCTGTTCGATGGCTCCGGAGTTATGGCTCACGATTCCGTTGGCAATGAATGAGTGTGTATCCGGTACCGTCAGGTCAAAAACTTCTTCTTCTCCAGCGGGAATAATTTCTGTGATGACATCCCAGAAAAGGTCGCTCGTGGCTATGCCAATATTGGCAAGTCTATCATCCTTGGTCAATTCAGCCACTCTTTTCCATCCATCCAATGTCAATAGCCGATGCTCGGCGGTAGCTTTGAGGGTTCTTCCACTGGCCAGCGTAATTTGGTGTACTTCCTTTTTTCCAACTGGCCAGACGATTTCAGACCGGGCGACTGTGATTTTTTTGGAGTGTTCATCCATTGAAATGACTTCCGGTTGTGTCCCGACCAAGTCTTTGATGGGAAGGGTCCGGCCATCTGCCAGAAACACCAGCGTGTCGCCGGTCACGCACTCCCGGAGATCGGACAACTGCGGCCTCTTCGTCCCGCCCCGCGTTTCCACCGCCCGGCTCAACTGCGACAGCGCGATGACGGGCACGTTGAGCTCTTTGGCCAATGCCTTGAGCGAGCGGGAGATGGAACTGATTTCCTGTTCGCGGTTGCCGCGTTGGCTGTCGGCGCCGCCGCTCATGAGCTGGAGGTAGTCAATGACGATGAGTTGTATATCGTGCTGAATCTTCATGCGGCGTGCCTTGGCGCGCAGTTCGAAAATGTTGATGCCTGCCGTATCGTCTATAAAAATAGGCGCTTCACTGATGCGCTCCACGGCGCGGTGCAGGCGTTTCCACTCTTCTTCGTCCAACTGGCCGTTGCGCAGCTTGCTGCCCGAAATCTCGGCCTCCATAGAGACCAAGCGCAGCACCAATTGCAGGTTGGCCATTTCCAAAGAAAAAATGGCCACCGGTTTTTTGAAATCCGTAGCGGCATTGCGGGCCATGGAGAGCACGAAACCGGTTTTACCCATTGCGGGCCTCGCGGCTATGATGATGAGGTCGGAGGGTTGCCAGCCGGAGGTGAGGCGGTCGAGGGCAGTGAAACCGGTGGGTACGCCGGTGAGGCCGTCTTTTTTGCCTTTGAGTTCTTCTATTTGTTTGAGCATCTTGGCGGCCAGCGTATTGGTGCTTTCGTAGCCGCGGCTCATGTTGTTTTGGGCGATGTTGTAGAGGCCCTGTTCGGCTTCGTCCAAGAGTTCAAACACGTCGGAGGTGTCCTCGAAAGCGTCGCGGATGGTTTGGGTGGACACCCGGATGAGTTCGCGTTGGATGTACTTCTGTGCGATGATGCGGGCGTGGTATTCGATGTTGGCGGCGGAAGCGACGCGGTGGGTGAGTTCGGCGAGGTAGGCCGGCCCGCCGGAGGCTTCGAGTTCGCCGGCTTTTTTGAGTTCTTCCATCACCGTGAGCAGGTCAATGGGCTGCGAGCGGTCGAAAAGGCGGCGCATGGCGCTGTAAATGTGCTGGTGCGCTTCAGTGTAAAAACTGTCCGGCTGGAGAATGTCTATGATGATGGTGAGCGCGTTTTTGTCGAGCATGACGGCGCCGAGCACGGCCTCCTCCAACGGCACAGCCTGGGGCTGCACCCTGCCGAACACATAGTTGGACAGGTCTTCGCCCCGGCGCTGCGGGTTGGGCTTGCGTTGCCCGCCGGAAACCGGCTTGTTGGTGGAATCTTTTTGCTCAGACATACTCGCGGATAGCTCCTTTTCCCTACAAAGCTAATGGTATTGCCCGAATTGCGGCTGTGTAAAATCAGGCCGGTTACCAACGAATGTGCATAAAAGCCTGTGGGAATGTGGGTAAGCTGTGGATAAAGTAAATTTAGCGTTAACTAAAAACCAATTCTGATGGCGCCGCTTCGATTTGAAGAGGACAGGGATGGACAGCGGGATGTGGAAAAGTTGTGATGGGCCGACGGAGCAAATGCGAACCTAAACAAGAGTCTCTCCTCCACAGCGACTCACTTAGGAATTTCCCCAACCTTCACCACACGGTCATTGAGAACGCCCAACGCCGAAGCTATTTTTTTTATGACACTGAGATTTACGGCTGTATTTTTCATAAAACCAGTTCCTTTAACTGTTGGGAAGCTATCTGCTTTTCTCTCGCTTTACCAATCCGAAGTGCGTCTGCTAAAGACAATAAAGCATACAACTTTGGATCTTTCAGACATGCTTTTGGAACATTAGGATGTAACGGCTCAATAGATTGTCCCCTTGTTGTACCCTCTTCCCAAGGCCAAACCACCTGCTCATCGCTTTGAATAAAATTGGAAAGGGGAGCACATGAAAAAGCAGTCGGCATTCCCCGAACGATAGCCCCGGGGTGTTGTGGATACACATATTTGAATCCATATTCCAGAAATTCCAATAGAGACATTTTCATAAGGCTCTTTTTATCCGAAGATATTAAACCCGCATAGGCAGAACGCTGAAGGCTTTCACTGACTTCTCCAAAGCTGATACCTAATTCTATGGCCAAGTCTTTCATCAGCCAATGATCATCTGGCTTTGCAGCTATTTTCAGCAAAATGAGAATGTCATGGGGCCGCATACCATGGTGCTTTTTCATGTTTTTCAGTTTTTGAATACAAAGAAAAGCAAAAGTTTGCAATTCGCGATTCGCGAATTGCAAACTTTTTGTAAAGACAGTTGATTCTTATTACAAACCTGCCGGTAAAATCTGCGTGGTGTAATGGTATGTATAACAGATTGCGTAAAGTTCGAAATCTGTGATAATCCTTTAATCTGTGGACAAATATTCTGTTGTGTCAGATCGTAGTTTGCCTGAAAGGCAAATATATTCCAAGATGGGGTACGCTGCGGCGATCTTTTGAGACCAAGTCCTCTTAAAAATCAATCATCACCCCAATGCTCGGTATCACCGTACCCTGCGCGTCATTGATGGCTTTGAGCAAGTAGCGCTGCTGTTCGAAGGGCGCATCGGGATTGGCCACCACGCCGCCGCCGATGGGTCGTTTGTCGTCGTCCAAAGGCCGGTCCAGGATGAGTTGTTCCGTGCCGATGGCATTGCCGGTGAGGTTTTCGATGTCTAAATAGAGGTTGAGGCTCCATTTTTTGAAAAACCACTTTTTATCCACCCGGAGGTCAACCGTATTGCCGGCGGTGCGGCGGAGGGTATTGAGCAGGCCGTAGTCGGGAATGGCGCGGTTGTTCACGTCCCAATTGGCGCGCAGCGCAGAAGCGTCGGAGAACGGCGTAAAAGGCAGCCCGCTTTGGAAACGCCAGTTGACGCCCACTTCCCAATCGCGTTTGAATTTTTTGCCCATCGCGAGATTCACAATGTGCCGGGCATCCCAGGAAGAAGGCACAAAGACGCCGTTTTTGTCTTCAAACTCGCTCCAGCCCAGCGTATAGGAAAAGATGCCGTAAAATCCTTTGTACAGGCGCTGTTGCAGCAGCAGTTCCAACCCATAGCTGCGCCCGTCGGAGCGGGGTATAGACGGTTCGTTGCCCAGCACGCCGAAGTCGCCGCCGAGATTGGCCAGCGTGAGGCTGTCGCGCAGCAGAAAGGGGTAGTCGTTCCACTTTTTGTAATACCCCTCCAGCGTGATCCGCGCATCGGAGGCAGTGTTCCACTCCAAACCGGCGGTGAGGTGCCCGTTGCGAATGAACTTCGCCCCGTTGTCGCGATTCACAAACACCCCGTCTTCCTGATAGCCGAGCAGGGTGTAGGGCGGTAGTTGGTAATAAATGCCGGTGTTGAAATTGACGGCCAGGCGCTCGTTGAAATTGTAGGATAAAGAGATTCGCGGCGAGAACTGATCCAACGGATTCGACATGGCCGCCGAAAAGCCGTTGGCATCAGCGCGAATGCCGCCGGAAAGCACTAAGCGCTCGTCCAGAAACTTGCGGCTCAATTGCGCGAAAGCGTAATACTTATGCAGGTTGAAAGCCGATCCGAAATTCACCGTTTCAGGGCCGGCAGTAGTGAAAATGCGACTGAACGTGCGGTTGTTGTAGCGTGCAAATTCATAACCCGCGCCGTAGTTGAGCTTGTAGCCGTTTTTGCGCAGGGTGTGCTCCACGCGCAGTTTGTTTTCCACCTCCTGCGAGCGATACCGGAACAGCAGGTTGTCTTCGCTGGAATCGTCGTTGCGGAAGTACTTTTCCGATTCGTTGTTGAGCATGTTGCGGCTGAGCACCACGGTCCAGAAGCCATTGTCGGCATAGTGTTTATACACCAATCCGTTGGTGTAGTTCCATTGCGGCGACACAGGCAGGATATCTAAAAGGTACTGCTGTTCTTCGGTGTCGTCGGCGTCTAAGTTGAGTTCAAATTGGTCAATGGCGCCCAGCCCGATGAAATACAGTTCATTGCGATTGTCAATTTTGGTTTTCACCTTCACCTGAAAGCCGTTGTAGGTGGGCAAAAACGGCAAGTCCAACGCCTTAAAAAGAAACTGTAGGTACGAGCGCCTTGCCGAAACGAGGAAGGTCGTTTTTTCGCCGATGGGGCCTTCGAGCGTGCCGCCGATGTCGGTAGCGCTTACCGCAAAGGTGCCGCCGATGCGGTCGTTGCGACCCTCGCGTTGCCGGAAGTTGAACACCGAACTGGTAGCGTTGCCCCGATTGGCCGGAAAGGCGCTGCTGTAAAAATCCACCTCTTGCAGAAAATTGACGTTGAGGATGCCCACCGGCCCGCCGGAAGCGCCCTGCGTGGCAAAGTGATTGATGACGGGCACTTCCACATCATCTAAAAAAAAGCGGTTTTCGTTGGGCGCGCCGCCGCGAATGATGAGATCGTTGCGGAAAGAGGAAGCGCTCGTCACGCCCGGTAGGGTTTGTACCACCCTGGAGATGTCGCGGTTGCCGCCGGGGTTGCGCATGATTTCCGCCACGCCGATGGTGCGCAGGCTCACCGGGCTTTCTTCCGTTTTGCGAAAAGGCGGCGATTTCACCACCACTTCGGAGAGCGCTTGCGCAAATTCCTCCATTTCCAGATTGACGACAGCCGGCCGGGCCGGACTCACCTGCACCTCAAATTCCGCCGCATCCGCAAAGCCGATATAGCTTACGCGCACATTGTACAGCCCCGGCGGCAGATCGGTTATTTCATAATAACCATCATCGTCCGTCACGGCTCCGAGGCCGGCGCCTTCGGCTATGACGTTGACAAAAGCAATGGGCGCCCGGTTAATTTTGTTGGTAACCCGGCCCTTGATGATGCCGTTTTGGGCTGCAACGGCGCCGGCACAACAAAAGGCAGCAACGAAAAGAAGCATTCGTATGGCGTACATAAGGCAGTTTTTTGGGTGCGTAACAGATGAGTGGGGGAAAGGTTTTGAGCTATACGACAGGTTTTAAAATCGCCTTTCGCCACTCCAGCAGCCCCAGCGTAGCCAAGAACAGGAAAACGACATACAGCCCGGTGGTGATGTACAGCCCTTTGTACCAATACACGCCGATGGCCACCACATCTACTACGAGCCAGAAATGCCAGGATTCTAATTTCTTGCGGGCGGTGAGCCACTGTGCCACCAAGCTCGCCACGGTTGTGAACGCATCTATATACGGCACCGAGGCATCGGTAAAACGCTGCATAAAGAAACCCCAGGCGAGGGTGCCGCCTGCGGTGAGCGCTATCCAGCCGAAAACCGACCGCCGGCGCAGCGTTGTCACCGATAGTTCCGCATTGTTTTTGCCGCCGTGCAGCCAATGATACCAACCGTAGGCGAGCAGGAAAATATAAATGACATGCAGGATCATGTCGGAATAGAGTTTCGCCTGATAAAAAATCCAAACGTATAAGGTCACTTGTATCAGGCCGGTGGGCCAGCACCATATATGGCGGCGCACCACGAGCCACACGGCGATGATCCCGAAAACAGTAGCCGTAAGTTCAATCCAATTCATGTTGAAAAAAAATTTCTACATCCGGGCAGCGAATCGGCCACACAAGGCATCTATCGTATCGGTGACCAGACACACCAAAGTTTTCCTTTAGAAAGTGCGAAGGCCGCCGGCTTATATAGTCGGCGGCCTTTTTTGTTTTTTCCTACTTAGGTTCTTCTCGTCGGGATGGGCTTGGGCACGTTCTTTTTAAACAGGCGTTCGGCGGCTATATTGACCGCATCGCTGAGGTTGGGCAGTTGCTCGTTGGACCGGGCGATCACCTCGTTATAGGCGTCCACATCTTCATTGGTCATTTTGTCGCCTTTCCGAACCACTTCCGTCATGGTTTTGTAACCATTGGCTGCCAGGTCTTTATAAAATTTCATCAGCGCGACGGCTGCATCGCGGTATTCGGTATCGCCGTTGAAATCGGGTAGCCGGCTGAGAAATGCGAGGTTGTCATCGCATATTACATCCAACTCTTTGCGATAGCGGTCCATTTTTCCGGCGTGTTGCTCGGCGAGCGCATCAGAAAACTCGGCATCTTTTTTAGAGGTTTTGAATACGCGCAAAAAAATGTTTCGGTAGTAGTTGTTCATTCGGGTGAGCAGGGAAGCGCCGTCGGTTTTTTCCTCGTCTTCCAGCAGTTGAATGTTGTATTTTTTGGCGAAAGCCTCCTGCGCGTTGGCGGCGCGGGTACCGGCTGCGTCCAATTTTTTTTCTGCTTCGGTGGTGGCATTGAGGTATTGCTCCATGGCTTCATACGATTCGCGGCTGCTCTGCTTGAGCGTATTCACCCGGCTGAATTCCAGGCGGAAGGAGGCTAAATAGGCTTCAAACACGCCGGCTATTTCGTCGCGCAGCTTGGCATCGCCCTCGTAGGGCGGTATGGCTTTCACCGTTTTCAGCGATTGTTGTATTTGCTCAATGAGCGCCAGACGCTTCTGTTCCACCACGGCAATATCCTCGCTGTGTACGCTGTATTGCAGGTATTCCATATTTTTATTGGCCACAGCGGCGTGTTCGTTGAACAGGGCGATTCCGTATTCGCCGGGGGAAGAAAACGTGTTTTGAGCGGAAAGACCGGCAGTGCAGCAGGTCAAAACCGAGATAAGGAGTAGTTTGGTCATGTCAACGTTTTTTGATACAGGGGTTAAAAATCGGCTTTTTTGAATTAATAAGCCAACGTTTTTTGTGCTCCGTCAAAAATCTGAAAGCGAAGCCTAAGTAAATACTACCTTTGGAACGGTTCCTCAATATGTCAACACACAACCATGCGGCAGGCAATTGTTATCGGAGTGTTCCTTTTGTCCTTTCTTCCGGCACAGGCGCAGCGTAGTTGGTGGGCAAGCGCAGGCGCGGAAATAGCCGAAACGCAGGGCCTGATCGGTTGGGCGTACGGCGCCGGCGGCGGTTTTGCCTGGGACCGGGTCTATGCCGGCGGGTTCATAACACAAACCACCGATCTGCTCAAGGCGCAGGAGGTCGGAAACGATTATGCCGTTTCGCTTCAGTTGGGCGGACTTACCGCAGCCTATCATCGCCCGGCGGCAGGGCCGGTGGAGGTTACAGCCGGATTGCGCTTAGGGCTGGGTCGCGCGGTACGCCGGTGGAAAACGCCCGGTATCCTGCCCGATCGCGACGCTATTTTTGCTGCCGTTCCATTTGTGGGAGTAGAAGTAGTAATTGCGCCCCCTGTGCGGCTGAGCCTTTGTACCGGACTTAGGATATTCGGCGGTTTTGATCAAATAGAACCGTATGACAACGGTGATTTGTCGGCCTTAGTCAATTCCCTCAACATTCGTGTAAACTTCGGAAGGCGCTGAATCAGGCCGCGCTCCAGCGCCGGAAAATCCGGGCTAAAGGCAATTCGTGAAACAGCCAAAATAACGGGCGATACGCCACGAAAAAAATGATCTCTGCCAATAAGGGAGCCTCTTTGCGATAGCGCAATAAAAAACGGTGCGTGGTGCGCAACATTAATACCCGCGCCCAGCGCAGCAGATAGATCGTGTAGCGGGGAACTTCCACATACAGGATGTGCCGTATTTTTTCAATATGCGCCGTGACGAAAATGAAGAATATAACAAAGAAAGCCGCGCCGATAATCGTAGGCACAGGCCCCAATTGATGCCGCCAAAGCTGCCAAAAACCGAAGCCGAACCATGTGCCATATAAAATGACGTAGTGCGCCGCATAGATGGTAAGGGTTTCGGAACCGATTTTCAAAAACAGCGGGTGAAAACCTTTTTTCAGCACTTGCTCCAGCGTTACAAATACTGACAACACCATCAGCACATGCCCGAAACGCCAAAACAGGTATTGTTTTTTCAGCCACAACTCCGACACATCCCAGTTCAGCATGGCGTGGAGATTGGTAAATAGCTGTAAAGAGCTAAAGTGTAAAACCAGCCCGGCAGACAGTAATACGGCCGGCATCCACCATTTTTTGAAAAGCGCGGTATGGTAATGCAATATCGAACCGGCCACGCCGCCCAGCAACGCATATCCCAACCACGGGAAAATGGTGAACGTGGAGCCATAGGCCTGCGTGAAATAATTGACCAATATGCGGGGCGCGCCGCTCCAGTCCATTTGTTCCAACATCGGAAATACTAAGAAAACCGAAACGCCGGCGATGCCTGAAAGCAGTGGGTACGAAAATTTCGTGATGCGATGCACCGCATAGATGCCGATGAGCGCCAACAGCGCCAGGCCGATAACATGTAATACATCTACCGTAATATAGTGCGGCGCGATGTTGAACACTATTAAATAGGGCAGGTACATTTTGAGCAAATAGCCCAATGCCAGGAGGAAAAAAGCACGCCGGATGCCTTTGCGCACGCGCTTGTGTTCCCGCAGCGGTTTGTTTTCCTTGAGCAGCAAAAACACAAATACAATACCCGTAACGGTGAAAAAAACCGGCGCCGTAAGCCCCCGCATGAAAAACCATACATTATACAAAATACTGCTCGTATCGCGGTATTCAGGCGCCAATACCGTATCGGTAAAATGCCCTTGCAACATCATCAAAATGGCAAATGCTCGCAGGGCGTCCAGAAAATAAATCCGAACTTTCGGCGCAGGAGATGGAAGCGTGGAAGTCAATGCAGGCTGTTTTTTGACCCGGAGGAAAATAAGCGGTGAACCTTCAATGCAGTAATGCCTCCTTCAAAAGGCACTTTTCGACGACAAAAGTACTACTAAACGTCTAATTGTTTCCAACCATTAACACCGAAAGCGCTCAAAGAGATTACTTTTGGCCGAATTTTAAATAAACAATCTATGCGAATTCTTATTTTTATTATGCTCGCTATCGCGGCAAGTCCGGCGTTCGGGCAGGCTACTAAAAGCAAAATCACTGTGCAATACCCGAAAACACACACCGTCGGCCAGGTGGATCACTACCACGGCACACCCGTAGCCGACCCGTACCGCTGGCTCGAAGTGGATACCGCCCCCGAAGTGGAAGCCTGGGTGGATGAGCAAAATAAAGTCACTTTCGACTACCTCGAAAAAATCCCCTACCGTGAAGCCGTCAAAAATCGTATCACCCAACTCATCAATTATCCCCGGTACTCTGCGCCCATTAAGGCCGGCGAATATTATTTTTTTTACAAAAACGACGGTCTGCAAAATCAGCCGGTCATCTATATCCAAAAGGGTCTCGGCGGCACGCCCGAAGTCTTTATTGATCCCAATGCGCTTTCAGAAGGCGGCACCGTCTCCGTCAGCCTGCTCGAGGCTTCCACCGACAACCGCTACATGGCTTACGCCCAATCGGAG
This sequence comes from Saprospiraceae bacterium, assembly GCA_019638385.1. Classification (GTDB taxonomy): domain Bacteria; phylum Bacteroidota; class Bacteroidia; order Chitinophagales; family Saprospiraceae; genus UBA2329. The sequence goes on from JAHBTW010000008.1 coordinate 155,935, forward strand.
GCCGGCTCTGACTGGCAGCAAATTCGTATCATAGAAATTGCCACCAAAAAACAACTGCCCGACCTGCTCCGCTGGGTCAAATTTTCCGGCGCTTCCTGGCACAACGACGGCTTTTTCTACAGCCGTTATCCTGAACCCGCCAAAGGCGCCGAACGCTCCGGCAACAACCAGTTCCACTCCATATATTATCACCGCCTCGGCGACGATCAGGCGAAAGACCGCCTCATCTACGAGGACAAAGCCAACCCCGATTACTACCACTACGGCGGCGTGACGGAAGACCGCAAATACTTTGTGATGTACGCCGCGCCCGGCACCGACGGCTTTGCTACTTATTATAAAGACCTCAGCGCCGACGGCCCCATGACGACCCTTTTTGAAGGGTATAAAAACAAAAGCAGCGTGGTGGAACACATCAACGGCCGCTTTCTGGTCGTCACCGACATCGGCGCGCCCAAGTACCGCCTAATCTCTGTGGACCCCGCTCGCCCTGCTCGGGAGCATTGGACGGAAATACTGCCCGAAACCGACAATCTGCTTGAAAGCGTGCGCACCGGCGGCGGAAAAATGTTTGCAAGCTATCTGGAGAATGCCACCGGTCGTATTTATCAAATGGACTACAACGGCGCCAATCGCAAAGAAGTACAATTACCCGGCCTCGGCAGTGCCGGCGGCCTTGGCGGCAAAAAGGAAGACAAGGTGCTGTTTTATGCATTTACCTCGTTCGTATATCCCAACACCGTTTTCAAATACGACCTTGCCACGGGGCAGTCTGAGCCGTTTTTTCAGTCACCGCTCCAATTCAACCCCGCCGATTATGTAGAAAAACAAGTGTTCTACACCAGTAAAGACGGTACAAAAGTGCCCATGTTTCTCGTACACAAAAAAGACCTGAAGCTGAACGGCAAAAACCCTGCCTATCTCTACGGATACGGCGGATTCAACGTGCCGCTCACGCCGGGATTCAGTGCATCGAGGTTGGTGTTGTTGGAAAACGGGGGCGTATTTGCCATGGCCAACTTGCGCGGCGGCAGCGAGTACGGCGAAGACTGGCATCAGGCGGGGATGTTGCTCAAAAAGCAAAATGTGTTCGACGATTTCATCGCGGCCGGCGAGTACCTCATTCGCGAAAAATATACGTCCAAAAAGAAATTGGGCATTGCAGGCGGTTCCAACGGCGGCCTGCTCGTGGGCGCTTGCATGACACAGCGCCCCGATCTTTTTGCCGTAGCCCTGCCGGCTGTGGGCGTGATGGATATGTTGCGCTACCATCTCTTCACCGTGGGCAAGGGCTGGATACCGGAGTACGGCTCCAGCGATGACCCCGTACATTTCAAAAACCTCTATGCCTACTCGCCGCTGCACAACCTCAAACCGGGCGTAAAATACCCGGCCACCATGGTCACCACCGCCGATCACGACGACCGCGTGGTGCCGGCGCACTCCTTCAAGTTTGCCGCTCAATTGCAACAAAGCCATAAAGGCCCCAATCCGGTGCTCATCCGCATCGAAAAACAGGCCGGCCACGGTGCAGGCAAACCCACCTCCAAAATCATAGAAGAAGCCGCCGATCTATGGTCGTTCTTCTTTTTCAATACCGGCACAAAGGTGATTTATAAGTGAGAGGCGTTGCACTGTAATGGCTCCGCTCAGCACAACTCACAACCGACAACTCACAAAATCATGAATACAAACATCTCCAAGCGTCTCGACAACTTAAACCGGCTTTTAGAAGAGCTCTATGCCGAGTTGAAAAGCCATTCCGAAGAGGTGCTGAACCGCCGCCCCGGCCCGGGACAGTGGTCTGTCATGCAAAACATGGAGCATTTGCTTTTGTCGGAACACCTGTCTGAGAAGTATGTGCGCAAAAAGCTCAGCTTCAACCCGGAGCTGCCCGATTCGGGCTTTTTGGGCGCCTGGCGGGTACTCCTGTTGCGAATGAACGAGTACCTGCCGTTCAAATTCAAAGCGCCGAAAGCGGTAGGCAATGAGGCGTTGCCGGAAAGCTCTTCCTTAGAGGATACCATGAACCGCTGGCGCGCCAACCGCGCAAGCCTGCACGAATACCTGACCGGCCTCCCGAATGAGTATTTCAAAAAATCCATTTACCGCCATTCCTTTGCAGGTCTCTTGTCGCTAAACGAGATGCTGGATTTCTTCGAACTGCACTTTCGTCGTCACTTGAAGCAGATCAGGCGCACGTTGCAGGCACAGAGCATAGAGCATAGAGCATAGGGGCGCGGTAGGCGGTAGGCAGTGGGCGGTTGGCGGTATTTCGGTTTACTAATTTGCCCTTTGCCCTTTTCATCCGCCGAAGCTCGCCATAGCGAGCGAAGGAGGGGTGCCAACTTGCCCATTACTCTCTGCCCTCTGCTCTCCCGATTCCTTCGTCATCGGGATGTCGCTTCGCTCCATTTGCCTCCGACTCCGCTCAGGGCAATGCTTTTTGCCTTCCCGATTCCTTCGTTCCCGCTTTCGTTCCTCATCGGGACAGGCTATCCGGGATGCCGCTTCGCTCCATTTGCATTCTACCGCATCAGCGTCACATCGCCTTTGTATATGACCACTTCTCCATCGTTGAATTCGATTTCGGCCACATACACATACACCCCGGCGTTCATCAGTTGTTCGCGGTGTTTGCCGTTCCAGCCGATGCCCAGGTCGTTCGGCGAAAAGTTCTGAAGCTCGTACATGGTTTCGCCCCAGCGGTTAAATACCATGAAGGTTTTTACTTCCCGTACCTGTGCCGGATCGGCAAAAATAGTTAGCATATCATTGACGCCGTCGTCATTGGGAGAGAAGGAATTGGGAATAAATATCCGCCGTATCCGCTCCACAAAAATGGTCACTTGATCCTCCGCTGTACAGCCGTTTTTATCCACAATCTGCACACTGTAAGTAGTGGCGCTCGTCGGCCGCACAACGATGGAACTCGTCGGCTGTGAAATGGAATCGGGCCGCCAGATAATTGTATCCAGTACAACGCCGGGTGTAAAAATAGCCTCTAACCGCACGCTGTCGCCCCATTCAATCCGGTTTTGACTGATGTTGGTTTGAAGCAGCACGGTCAGTTGTTGCGGATTATCCAACGTGAACGTAAGTTCCGAAAAACACCCGTTTTGATCCCGGACCGTCAGCGTGTGTTGACGCGCATCTAAGCCGGCAAACAATTGCTGCCCTCCGAACGCGCCCCCGTTGAGCGAAAACTCGTAAGGCGCCCGCCCGCCGGTTACGCCGGTAATGAGAATACTGCCGTTGGCTGCATTAAAACACGAAATCGGCGTAACGATCACTTCCGCCACCGGCGCTTCAAAACTGGCCGTCACAATCACTTCATCTGTACCGCTACAGCCGATGTCGTTGGTGACCCTCAGCAGGAAAGTACCCTGCTGCGCCGCTTCAATTATCTGCGTTGCGGGATTGGATATCACTACGCCGGGTGTCGGGCTGCTCCACAGGTAAGTGATGCCCGGACCGGTGCTCGTATTCGGCCCGCCGAGGCTCACCATACCCATATTGCAGGTAAGCGTTTGATCCGGCCCTGCATCCGCTACCGGACTGGGTTCGAGTATTACCGATACCGTTGCCTGGCTACCGGGACAGGGGTTGGGACCGGGCACGGCATACACAAAAGTGTATAAGCCCGCCTGTTGGCCCGCCGCCGAAAAAGTACCCGCTACGGCATTAAAGGCCCCGCCTGTGGAAGGCGATGCAGAACTTTCCATCCATACACCGTTGGGGCTTGCGCCGCTGAGCAAACTGGCCAAACTAACCGTCGTGTTTTCGCCGGCGCACAAGCGGGCCGGCGCAGCGGGCGTACCCGCGCTCACAGGTTGCGTGACGAATATCGTCCAACTGGCAGCGGTGGGATAGGTACAATCGGGCAGGGAGTTGTCGGTAATGGAGCTGGCCGTAATGGTGGTGGTTTGTGTGGCCGCAACTGGGATGGATTGCCCGTTGGTGAACGTCCCCGTTATGGGTGCGCCGCCGTTTATGCTATATACTACGGTGAACGGCCCGGTAGCAGTAGCCGTGAAAGTGAAAGTAGCCTGTGCGGGTTCGCCGGAGCAGATGAGTTGCGTACCGCCGATAATCAGGACGAGGCCCGGGCAGTTTTGCGCAATGCAGGTAGTCGTGGCCGTGCTGTTGCCGCAGGCGCCGGTTCCCACCGCCGTTACCGAAATGCTTACCGACTGGTTGGGCGTGAGGCCGCTCACGGTGTAAGTTGTTCCGCTCAGCACGCCTGCCGGCCCGTCAATATCTGTCACCTGATAGCTCGCTGCACCGGGTACCGGCATCCAGGAAAAAGTGATGGAGGTACTGGTAGAACTACAAGTGATTTGCGGCGCGGGAAGCGGCGCATCCACCTGTACGGTTTGTGTAAACGGCTCCGAGTTGCAATTGCCGTCGCCCACCATGAGCGAAATAGTTTTGGAACCGGCGCTTGCCCATGTTACCGTGTGCGGCCCTTGCCCCGTGCCGGGGGTGGCCGTGCCGCCGTCAAAATTCCAGTTGAACGCAGCGCCTGTGGGCGCCGTGCCCGTAAAACTGACGGTAATGGGCGCATCCACACACACCGGGCCGGGCGCCGTGAAGGTCGCTATCGGCTGCGCTATCACCGTGATCGTCATGGAACTGTTGTATGTGCAGGTTCCCTCCTGATAGTTGTAGTTGATGGTATGCGTTCCCGGCCCCGCTACAGAGGGACTAAACTCGCCGGCACCCCCGTTGACGATGCCCGGCCCCGACCAGATGCTCGTGCCGCCGCCGGCCCCGCCGGTCACATCGGCTGTCAGTGTCACTGCCGGCGCATTGGCCGTAAGGCAAATCGGCTCTACGGCAGAGAGTATGATATTCACCGCAGGACAGGCTTGCGCTACACAGGTTTGTTCGGTGCTGCTCGGTCCGCAGGGGCCGGCATTCAGAGCCGTTACCCTTATCTGCACTGCATCTCCGGGCGTAAGGCCGCTCACGGTGTAGGTGTTGCCGCTTTGTACGCCGGCCGGACCGGCCAGCACGGTAACGTCATAGCCCGAAGCGCCCGGCACATCGGCCCAGGAGAACACAATTTCATCGGTGGAGGTGGCGCAGTTGATAACCGGTGCAGCGAGCGGAGCCTCCACGGTCATGCTTTGTGTAAACAGGTTGGAAGTACAGCCGTTTTCCGTCACGGTGAGGGAAACGATTTTGTTGCCCGCTGTGGCCCAACTCGCGGTGTGCGGCCCTTGTCCTGTGCCGGGATTGGCCGTGCCGCCGTCGAAGTTCCAGTTATAGACAGCCGTATTGCCGGCACTGCCGTTAAACGTAACCGTCGCATCTTGTCCGATACACAAAGGGGAAGGAGCGGCGCCGAAATCGGCAACGGGTGTAGCAAATACGTTGATGGTAATTGTGGCAGAGGCGTTGCAGGGACCTTCTGTATAATTGTAGGTAATCGTATGCATTCCCGGCCCTGCGGTAACGGGATTGAACGTGCCTGCACCGGCATCGGTGATGCCCGGCCCCGACCAGCTACCCGTGCCGCCGCTTCCTCCGGTTACGGTGGCTTGCAGGTTGAATGCAGCCGTATTCGCCGTAAGGCAAATATCCGCCACAGGGGCAATGGATAAGTTGAAAACGGGGCAAGCCGCTGCATTGCACGATGCCGTAGCACTGACCGGCCCGCACACGGTATTGCCTGTGGCGGTGACTTCTATTTCCACCACATCTTCCGGTTGCAGTCCGGTGACGGTGTAAGTCGTTCCCGAAAGGGTTCCGCTTTGCCCGGTAATCACATTCACGGTGTAGCCGGTAGCGCCGGACACATCCGGCCAGGTAAACGTAACGGAGGTGGTGGTAGGCTGACTGCAAACAATGGTGGGAGCCGTCAAAGGCGCATCCACTTGTACGGTTTGGCTGAATTGGGCCGATGTACAACCGTTTTCCTCTACCGTAAGGGTAATGGTTTTTAAACCTGCGGTCGCCCAGCTCACGGTGTGCGGCCCCTGTCCTGTGCCGGGATTGGCCGTGCCGCCGTCAAAGTTCCAGATATAAAGGGCGCCTGCCGTGGCCGTACCGGTATAGGTCAGGGTGGAAGCGTCGTTCAGGCAGATGGGCCCGCTTGCGCTAAAATCGGCGCCGGGCACAGCATGTACGGTAATGGTGATGGAAGCCGTATAAATACAAGTGCCTTCCTGATATGTGAGCGAAACGGTGTGCGCACCCACGCCGGCAAGGTTGGGATCAAACACCCCCATACCGCCGGTAATGCCCGGCCCCGACCAGGTTTCCGTACCGCCGCCGGCGCCGCCGCTTATGTCGGCGTCGAGCGTAATAGCCGGCGCAGTAGCCGTCAAACAAACCGGCGCCACCGGGTCAATGACCATTGTAACCGTGGGACAGGCTTGCGCCACGCAGGTTTGTTCGGCGCTGCTCGGACCGCAAGGGCCGGCATTCAGCGCAACGACCTGTATCTGTACCGCATCGCCGGGCGTAAGGCCGCTCACGGTGTAGGTGTTGCCGCTTTGTACGCCCGCAGGGCCGCTCAAAACATTTACCTGATAGCCCGAAGCGCCGGGCACATCGGCCCAGGAGAACACAATTTCATCGGTGGAAGTAGCGCAACTGATAACCGGTGAGGCAAGCGGCGCCACTACATTGAGGGTTTGGGTGAGAACACTCGAAACGCATCCGTTTTCCGTCACGGTCAGCGAGATGGTTTTTGTGCCCGGAGTGGCCCAACTCACGGCATGAGACCCTTGCCCCGTGCCGGGGTTGGCCGCACCGCCGCCGAAGTTCCAGGCATAAGTAGCGCCGTTCCCCGCACTCCCGTTAAATGTAACGGTAGCGTTCTGGCCCGTACACAGCAGCGAGGGCGCAACGCTGAAGGAGGCAACGGGCGTTTCAAATACATTGATGGTAATAGTTGTCAAAGCGCTGCAAGGCCCTTCGGCATACTCATACGTTATGATGTGTTGCCCCGGACCTGCAGCGTCAGAGTCGAAAGTGCCGTTAGTTGCATCGGTGATACCCGGCCCCGACCACGTTCCCGTGCCGCCGCTTCCGCCGGTCACAGTGGCCTGAAGCGTTTGAACGGGCGTATTGGCCGTAAGGCAGATATCCGCTACGGGGGCAATAGATAAGGTAAAAGTCGGACAGGCTGCCGCGCTGCATGTTGCCGTGATGCTCACCGGCCCGCAAGCCGTATTGCCTTCTGTGGTGACCTCAATTTCCACTACCTCTTCCGGCAGCAGCCCCGTGACGGTGTAGGTAGTTCCCGAAAGGGTTCCGTTTTGGCCGCTCAGTACATTCACTACATAAGCGGTAGCGCCGGGTACTGCGGGCCAACTGAATGAAACGGAGGTGGTGGTAGCCGGGCCGCAGGTAATAACGGGCGCATCGAGCGGCGCGTCCACCTGTACGGTTTGGCTGAATTCGGTTGAGGTACAACCGTTTTCTTCCACGGTGAGGGTTATGGTTTTTGTACCGGCAGTCGCCCAGTTCACGGTATGCGGTCCCTGCCCTGTGCCGGGATCGGCTGTGCCGCCGTCGAAATTCCAGGTGTAGGCAGCGCCTGCCGATGCAGCGCCGATGTAAACAACGGTGATGCTGTCCGTCAGGCAAATGGTATCCGGCGCGACCGAGAAATCAGCGTCCGGTATGGCAAACACATCTATGAAGAGCGTATCGGTGTAGGTGCAAACGCCTTCTGTGTAGCTATAAACAATGGGATGATTGCCGATGCCTGCCGTATCGGGGTGAAAGATGCCGATGATGGAATCGAGTATGCCGGGGCCGCTCCATATCCCGTCGCCGGTTCCCGATCCGCCGGAAACAGTGGCCTGGAGGGTGTCTGTCGAATTTCCCGCGTTGAAACAAAAAGCACCGGGATCGTTCAAATCAATGTCTATCGGCGGGCAACTTATGGCAGCGCAGCTAAACGTGGAAACGGCCGGTGGGCACACCGTGCCGGTGTTGGCCGCCACTTCGATGGTGACGTCGGTACCCGGCGCCAATCCGCCGACGGTGTAAGTCGTTCCCGCAAGGGTTCCGCTTTGGCCGCTGAGTACATTCACCGTGTAGCCGGTAGTGCCCGGCACGGGTGGCCAGGAAAAGGTAACGGAATTGGGGGTGATATCGGAACAGGTAATGACCGGCGCTGCCAAAGGCTGCACCACATTGACGGTGACAGATGCCGTGTCGAGGCAGCCGTCCACCCCGGTTACAGTTACAATATAGGAGGTAGTGGCGTTAGGCGATACGCTGATGGAGGCTCCCGTAGCATTGTTGCTCCATTGATAAGAGGCGCCTCCCGAGGCCGTCAATGTGGCCGGTTGGCCGGCGCATATCGTGGCCGGCGAGGCCGAAGCGACGCCGACGGGGGCCGGGAAAACAATGAAACTGATGTCGGCCGTCACGGTACATCCGTTGGCCGTGGTGGCGGTAACGGAGAAGTCGGCCTGCGGCGAAACCAAATTAGCGGCTATAGAACTCCCCGTTTGTCCGTCGCTCCACAGATACTGAGTAAAAGGACCGCCGAAGGTCGATAATACCCCGACGTCCCCCTCGCAACCGAAGTCGGGGCCGAAAACCTGAAGGTTCGGCACGGGATGCACATCTACAAAAACAGTATTGGTGACCGTACAGCCGAAGGCATTGGTAGCCGTCACCGTATATACAGTCGGATCAACCGGATTCACCGTAATGCTGCTGCCGGTTTGGCCTGTACTCCAGGCGTAGCTTTGCGCGCCGGTAGCGGTGAGTGTAGAAGGTGCATTGGGGCATACTAAAGTCGGAGAAGCCGATACGTTGGCCGTAGCCGCCTGAATGACCACGTTGGTAATTGCCGGGGCGGAAACGCAGCCGTCCACCGTTACCACAAGGCTATAGTTGCCACCCATGGTAGCGTTGGCGGGGTTTTGTTGGTTGGAACTGAACCCGCCGGGTCCGGTCCATTGGTAAGTAACATTCGTGGCGGGGAAACCGAAGCTGTAGTTGCCAGTGAGGCTTATCGGTTCGCCGGGACAATAAGGCCCTGCATTGGAAGGGATGGCTACCGGCGGCGGGCCGGGGCCGATGAGGGTGTTTCTGGATCGCTGGCAGCCCGACAGTGCATTGACGGCCAATACGGAATATTGCCCGGCGGGCAGGTTGTTGAAAGTGGCCGGCCCGATGACGCCGAGGCTTTCCCCTATGAGTTGACCGGAACTGTTGAAAACAAAAATATTATAACTTTCTCCCGGCGTGCTGCCTTCGGCAGTGATGGATCCGTCGTTGGTTTGCGCACAGCGGGTCGGTGTGGCAAAGACTAATGGGTTGCCGTCGTTGCAGCATACGGCAGAGGCTAAGAAGTTGTAGGTCGAGCCGGAATTGCAACCCGTTTGATTCCAGGAGCCGGAATCGCCGTCAGAAAGCACCTCTACAATAACGCTGAGGTCGTTGCCGGTGACGTTGGGCGGGCAGTCGCTTACCCGGATAGTCCAGCAAAACGTCACTGCCGGCGGGCCGGAGCCGCCGATATTGGCGCAGCCATTGTTGCCGTCTCCCCAGTTGTTGCCAGGGTTTCCGTCATTGGGCGTGCCGCCGCAGCCGAGGCCGGAACTGGAGTCGTAGGCGAACCCAGGCCCGAAAGTTTGACCGGTATTACACCCCACCCAACTGTCGTACCAGCCCCAGGCGCCGTCGCCGCCGCAGGAAGGGGGCGGGATAGGCCCCAACGAATTAATGTCCCAGCCCGGGCCGAAATCAATCTGAATGGCATGGAGCCATTCGATGGTGGAGGTCACATCCCAGTTGCTGATGGTGAAGCAAAAGTTGATGACCTGGCCGGAGTTGTATGTTCCGTTGAGCGGCGGCGGGCTGGCCACAAAATTGGCCGCTTGCAGGCAGGGGCTGCAATCGCGGGAACTGGTCATAGTGAGGGTGAAATTGCCCTGATCGCCTACAAAACCTCCGGAAATGAGCAGGTAGTACTGTTGTCCGGGCACCACGTTGAGCATGAGCGTCAGCGGGGAGGCATTGCCTCTGGCACATTCCACCGCAGTGAGAAAAGCGCAATTGCTGCCGGAAAACACCACAATATTGGGGTTGGCAAGCTGCCCGCTAACGGCGATCGTGAGCACATTGGAGTTGGGTACAAAGCGGAACCACACCTCATCGGCCGGGGCGTTGGTTTGGCCGCCTATGGCACAGTTGTTGAAGGTAGGGTAAGGGACGGTGGGGGTGGCGTTGATGTTGGAATAATTGAAAGTATTCACCACCGGCGTGGTGGAAGGACAAGGCGGCGGCGTGCCGAGCGGCAGGTTGATGGCGCCGGAACATTCATCATTGGCCGGTTGTGCGAAAACAGATAAAGTCAAAAAAAGGAAACAAAGTGTCAGTATAGATTTCATCATGCGAATTTGATTTTTCAATTGAAAACAGTCCAATAGATACATTTCAGCCCCGAAAAGCTGCTTTAAGCGGCAGTTATACGACGATTTAAAAAAGATGGCCGAAACGGAAAACTGAAAAGCCTAATTTTGCCGTACAATCATATCTCTTTACTATGAAACAATTGACTGTCGCTATCGCCCTTCTTTTCTTTGCCGCGCGTTCAACGGGGCAAATATATCTAATCAATCCGTCTTTCGAGGGCGAACCGCAAGATGCCACTGTGCCCGCAGGCTGGTTGCCTTGCGAGCCGGGCACCACGCCCGACATACTCCCCGGAGTATGGGGTGTGTATCAGGAGGCCTCCAACGGCAATACGTTCGTCGGGCTTATCACCCGTGAAAACAGCACCTGGGAGAGTATCGGCCAACGCCTGAAAACCCCTGTGGAAGCCGGTCAATGCCATAGTTTTACACTGGAACTCGCCCATTCCAAAACTTATGCCGGATACAACAAGCCTCTAAAACTGCGCGTGTGGGGCGGCGTTGAAAAATGCGGCAAAGACCAGTTGCTCTTTGAATCGCCGCTCATAGAGCATCGCGAGTGGAAGCGCTACAAAGTGGAGTTTAGCGGCAAAAAGGAGATCAATTATATTATACTGGAAGCCTTTCATCAGGAGGGGGCGTTTTTTCATCAGGGCAATATCCTGATAGACAACCTTTCTCCCCTCAAAAAATGTGTGCGGGCTTGAGCGGCATCGCTTACCGGATGACGCGCGTAGAATCTATCGCAGCCTGATAGCCGGCAAAAACGCCCCGGCCCTGGTCCACATTGGAATACACAATGACCGGTTCGGTGTAAGGCGGCCCCGGATTTTCCTGCTGCCGGGCAACGGAACTGTAGAAGCGGTAATATTCCTCCGAGGCAGTGCGCAGTTCTACATGCAACTGTCCGAGCAACTCGCGCTCCGGGTCAATAGAAGTTTGAATGGGAAAGGAAAAGTTTACCCGCCGTCCGTTGAAAGAGGAGTCTTCAAACAGCACCCCGTCGTCCAGATAAGCGGTTATCGTATTGTTGTTGATACCCGATCCGAAGGAAATGTGCTGGAGGCGTCTGTTGAGGATAATGGTATCTCCTTCCGAAAAGCGATAGGTCAGTATTTCCTGATGAAACCGCAAGTGGTAATAATTCCGGTACGCGGAAGGATCATCAAAAATGACGGATATGGTGTAGTTGTGCAAAAGCTCGTCCGGTCTGTTGCCGATGGAAAAACCGTGGTGTGCGGCTTCAATACTCGAAACAGCTACCCGCTGCGGAACGCTGCCGATCGCTTTCACCGATGGATAGCCAGGAGCATTCACCTCTAAGGTGTATAGCGGACCCGGAGCGGGGAGGTACTCCGTAGAGCGATAAAACGGCGGCACGCCCGGACTGCCGGGAATGAACCGGAATTTTTCCAAAAAAGATGCTTCCTGAGAAAGCACAACCTCGGCGTCGGCGATGAATTCTGTTTGGGAGGGAACCAATGCAGGCCGGGTGGAAGACACCGATACCTCGAAAGGCCGATCCGGACTGAACGTGCTGACAATCACCAACTCCGGTGGCGGTGGCGTTATATCCAGCGAGATGGGGCGCTCGCAAGTGGAGCTTCCCAATAGCAAAATACAACCGGCAGAGAAAAGTAAATGTCGAATCATGTAAGGAAAAGGAAAAAACCTGCTATTCGGTTTTAATACTCAATAACATTTTTAAAATTCCTGCTCTAGCAGCAGCAAATCAATGTCTTTTATAAACTGATTCACCGATTTTGGATCGGTGCCGTCGCAGAAGGCGCGTACATGGCGGCGGGCATCCACAAGGATGAGCCGCCCGCTGTGATCGAAGCCGCCGGGCGCATTGGGGTCTTCGATGGCTACGCTGAAGTAGTCGTCGGCAATGCCGTACAGGTCATCTTTTTCGCCGGTGACAAAATGCCATTTGGGCGCGCTTACGCCGAGGCCGCGCGCGTATTCGCGGAGCCGCCCCACGGTGTCGCGGCGCACATCAATGCTGTGCGACAGGAACGCGATGCGGTTTTCTTTTTGATAGCGCTCGTACAGGCGCAGCATTTCGCGCTTCACCTTAGGGCAGATGGTTGGGCAGGAGGTGAAGAAAAAATCCACGACATAAGCCCTGCCTTCGAAGTCGGCATTGGTAACGATTTGGCTATCCTGGTTCACAAAAGCGAAATCAGGCACCGTGTGGTAGGTGGTGTCGCCGTCCACAATGTCCATCTCGCCGAGTATGGGCAGGGTTTTGTTTTGATATTGGCAAGCAGTGAGCAACGCGGCTGATACCGCTGCGAGCAGAAAAGGATAAGTGCGCATGGGAGGATTTTATTTAAGAGGCATTTCAGTGAGAAGAGGAGGTAGTTGAGCGGTCATGTTGTTGCCGGCTTCAATGCTGTTGAGCATGGCGGTTTTTACTTCAGAGATTTTAGCAGCTTCGGCCTCAATGTAGCGCAGGATGTCCTCGTGTTGGGCGTCGGCACGCAGGTCAGGCAGGTGTTGCAGCCCGTACATCCAGTCCCACATGGCTTTATCGGCGGCTTCCAGATCGGCGAGTGTTTGCTGAGCGGCGCTGCGCAGTTCGGCATTGAGGGTGGTATCGGCTAAGGAGGCTTCGATGATTTTGGCCAGCGCATTGATTTCGCTCATGCGAGGCATCACCTCGTCGTGTATCACCATCATCTCATCCCAGGCTTTCTGTTGGGCGGTTTCCTGCTGGGCGTTGGAGCAGGCGCCGATACTGAGCAGCCCTGCGGCGATTAGTGTGAAAATTGCAGTACGAATCATGTTTTTTTAATTTGAATGCGAAATTACGGTTTCGCAAGCGAACGGCATGCAATTGTTGTGTCATAATAAGAGGAGTAGCTGCATCGCAGCCTTAGTCAGGCTGGCCGGAAGAAGAGCGGGCAGCAGCAACCGAGAGCCGAACAACCCTGATCGGCCTGTCGCCTTTGCCTTGCGTCAATTTATCGGGAGGAGACTCGCCCGGGAGTACTGTAATAAAGCTGCCTCTGAGAGAGCGAATGCCGTTGGATACCTGCTCATTGAGGGCAGAGGAACCCCGGCTCGCATGCTTCCCGGTAACACTTAGCCGGGAGTATTCTACCTCGTTCAGATGTAAATTATATGCACTCCCATGTGCGATGACATTAAGACCGTCCTCGAAGGAAATTTTTTCTACTGCTCCGGAGACAGGATGTGTAACCACCACTTTTTTCCGGCGCAGTTGGGTGTGAAATACTTTTCGGCTTGCAAGGGTCATGGCTTTTCCGTCAAAAATCACTTCGACGGCATTTTTATTTCCGTTGAAAACGACATAATCGCAGTTCGGCATGGAGGCGTATCGGATGCATCCACCGACAGAAAAAACTAAGATCACGGTAAACAAAACAAGTAGCGCCATCCCCGATGACGGGGACTTTAATTTCGACAACAAAGAGGCAGATGCGATCAAGACGACCAATGAAATGAATGCGGTAAGCGCTATGCGGCCCACATAATCGGGACGGACAACAAGAATAAAAATGAGGGCTGCAGCGCCTACTGCTACCAATGTAGTGAGTGTTTGCTTTTCTCGCGGGTCTAACGGAGTACGCTCCTTTTTCGGTTGGGGCGGGGCATAGCGTATTTCAGTCCCCTCTTGTTCGGGGGTGTTTTCTGTCGGATAGGCCCGGAAATAGTCGTTGATACCTTTACCTGGGTGATTGGCCAGAAACTCTTGCAAGGTAGGTTTTTCCATGACGAGACTTTGATACGAATTTATAGTAGCGGCGAAGAAGGCGGTGTTGCATTGAGCGTTAGTAGGTTAAAATATCCTGGAGCTTGGTTGACAATACAAACATACATACTCTCCATTGTGTTGGTACCGTTTCATCGTGTTTCGATTTTTCACCTTTATTTTGTTACTTTGCAGTAAATAAACCGAAATCACTTAATGGAACAGATTATCATTACATTGAAAGATAGTAGTAAGCGGAGCTTCCTAATGGAGCTACTCAAACGACTTGATTTTATTGAACTACAGGTTAACGTAGGGGGGGGAAAGAAAACGGATTATGACTTCTTTCAGTCCGCCGGATTAATGGAAGGTCGGGAAATAAATGCAGAAGAACTTAGAAAACAGGCATGGCGAGTACCTCAATAGTTCTTTGCGACACAAATGTCGTCATCGAATTTTACAAGAATAATACAGCGATTGTAGCTGAACTAAGAAAAATCGGACAAGCAAACTTGGCTGTTAGCTTCGTTACTGCGGGCGAACTAATCTATGGCGCTATAAACAAAAGGGAACTTCAACAAATTTTAAAAGATTTGGCCCATCTTATTGATTTTCATGCTAATGAGGATATTTGCAGAGGAGCAGTTAGTTTGATGGAAAAGTACTCCCTGAGCCACAAACTAACCCTCCCGGATGCCTTGATAGCGGCAACTGCGTTGTACTATGACCTTCCTCTCTACACACTCAATCTCAAAGATTTTCGATTTATCCCAAATCTGAAATTTTATCAATAATCTGCCTAATTCAGATTTACCATGTTCTCCACCTACATCACCGACGGCATCCGCACCCCCGTAGCCAAATTAGCCGGCGCGCTCTCCGCTGTGCGGGCCGACGATCTGGCTGCCCACGTCATTGCCCGCCTGGCCGAGCGGCATCCCCACATCCCCGGCGAGGCTTATGACGAAGTTATACTCGGCTGCGCCAATCAGGCCGGCGAAGACAACCGCAACGTGGCCCGCATGGCGCTGCTGTTGGCCGGGCTGCCCCACACCGTGCCCGGCGAAACCGTAAACCGGCTCTGTGCCTCCGGCATGTCGGCCATCGTACACGCACACCGCGCGATATGCGCCGGCGACGGACACTTATTCATAGCCGGCGGCGTGGAGCACATGACTCGCAGCCCCTGGGTGATGTCGAAATCGGCCGCCCCTTTCGGGCGCGACATGCAACTGTACGATTCCAGCTTCGGCTGGCGCTTCGTCAATCCGCGCATGGAGGCCCTCTACGGCATTGACAGCATGGGGCAAACCGCCGAAAATCTGGCCGAATTATACCATATCTCCCGCGAAGATCAGGATGCCTTCGCCCTCCACTCGCAGCAAAAAGCCGCACAGGCCTGGCAGTCGGGCCGCCTGGCCATGGAAATTGTGCCGGTCAGCATCCCGCAAGGCAAAAAGGAACCGATTCTTTTTTCGGAAGATGAATTTTTAAAACCGGACACCACGCAGGAAGCTCTGGCCAAACTCCGCCCCGCCTTCCGGAGCCCCGGAACGGTGACTGCCGGCAACGCCTCCGGCCTCAACGACGGGGCCGCCGCCGTGCTCATCGCCTCCGAAACGGTTGTGAAACAATACGCACTTCAGCCCAAAGCCCGCATCCTTTCCTCTGCCGTGAGCGGGGTAGAACCGCGCATCATGGGCATCGGGCCGGTGAGCGCTTCGACCAAAGCCCTGCAAAAAGCCGGTCTCCGCATAGAAGACATGGACCTCATCGAGATCAACGAAGCTTTCTCCGCGCAGGTGCTCGCCTGCACCCGCCTCATGGGCCTGGCCGATGACGACCCGCGCATCAACCCCAACGGCGGCGCCATCGCCATAGGCCACCCACTCGGCATGAGCGGCACACGCATCGTCTATTCGGCGGCACTGGAACTACAATTGCAGCAAAAGCGCTACGCATTGGTCACCATGTGCATCGGGGTAGGACAGGGGTATGCGGTTGTGCTGGAGCGGGCATAGGCTTGGGCATAGAGCATAGTGCATGGAGCATAGAGCCTGGGAAGGGCGATCAAAAAATCTCGCAAAGCCGCAAAGACAAAATCGCCTTTGCGAGTAAAAAAAGGTCCGCCAAGCCGCCAAGGCAAGCCCCCCCCCCACTTTGCGTCTCTGCGCCTTTGCGAGACAAACCTTCCCGTCAATTTTCATTTTCTGCGAAAAAGAGATGCGGAACATCGGGCCTCATACTGCCTGCCAACACTTTGTCGTTAGGCAGTGTTAGTTATTGCTGATTAAATCAACACATCCCGACAATGAATCTCAACTACCCTGTGAACATTGCAATCGCAGCGTTTTTTCTCTTGTTTTCAATAGCCGTTTCGGCGCAGGAAGAAGAAAGTCTCGTCGTAAATCGCATCACCGTCATTGACCAATACAGCCCCGTCGTGCATATTTTTGTGGATGCCGACAACGTGAAGTGGGTGTCGAATGGCAAAGGCGTTTTCCAGTTGCGCTCCTCTGATTTGGCCAACCCGCTGGCGCTCAGCCCCGGCGAGCAATCGCTCTACACTTTCCCCGGCGGTAACTACGACCTCAAATGGTCGGGCGCCGACCTGAACACAGCCCTCGGCAACATCATCAACCCCACCAACCCCATCAGTGCCGCTGCCTACGATTCCGCCCGCGACGAACTCTGGATCGGCACCAAGACTTCCGGCCTCCACCTGCTGAAAACCAAACCCGCCCTGCGCAAGGTGGAATCTTTCACCACCTCCAATTCCAAACTCGTCTCCAACGAAATACTCAATATATACATTGACAAAAAGCGCCAACGCTGGATCGGCACCAGAGAAGGCGTCATGATCGGCGGCGACGGCAAATGGCGGCTCGAGCAGCGCTACTTCGCTATCCACCGCATCGCCGAAGGCTCGAACGGTATCTGGGTGGCCGGCGAAGGACAGGTTTGGCAGGTGGACAGCCGCGAACGCTGGCTCGCCGTACCGCTCAACAACCTCATCGCGGAAGGTCGTGTGGAAGACATCGCCGTGGACCCCAAAGGACGGCTCTGGGTCGCCTCCGAATCCATTGTGCGCTACGACCCCGATTCCGATAAGGTGGAGCGGTTCGGCCCCATCGAATATTACACCAGCCAATATGCCACCTGCATCGCCCTCGATCAGGATGAAGCGGTTTGGATCGGCACGGAGGACAAAGGCATTTTTTTGATTGAAAAAGCCTCGGCCATCACCATCAATGTTTTGAAGGAAAAAGAACTGAGTTGCACGCCCGGCCAAAACGATGCCGCTCTGCGCGTAAAAGTAACCGGCGGCAAACCGCCCTTTACCTATCGTTGGGACAAAGACGGCCTGCGCGGCGAAGCGCCCGCACAACTCGGCCCCGGCCAATACAGCCTCACCGTTACCGACAGCCAGGGCCGCACCAAAACGGCCGGAACGACCATTGAAGACACCCGGATATCGGTGCGCGTAACCCAGCAAGACCCGGAGAGCGCCCCCAATGCCGGCGACGCCGTAGCACTGGCCGTAGCCGAAGGCGGTACGCCGCAATTTACCTATCGCTGGGACAACGGCGAAACCAGCAATATCGCCCGGAAACTGTCCGGCGGGAATCATTCTGTCACGATCACTGACCGAAACGGCTGTACCGCCGTCGGTACCGTTACCATCGAACAAAAGGCGGCAGCGCTGAGCGCGCGAATCTCACCGGCAGCCCAACTGCGCTGCTCCGGCGATAAATCGGGCGCCCTTATCGTGGAAGTTTCCGGCGGCAAAGGGCCGTTCCAGTTTAGATGGAATCAGGCCGGCATAAGCGGTGAAAAACCGACGGGCCTGGCAGCCGGCGCCTATCAGGTAAATGTAACGGATGCAGAAGGAAGTACAACCATTGCCAATTTCACCATTGAAGCGCCCGCCCTGCTGACGGTTGCCACCGCTGTGGTATCGTCGGCCACTACCGGCAATAAAGACGGCAAAGCGAACGTGCAGGTATCGGGCGGCACATCGCCTTACACCTATAAGTGGGACAACGGCAACACCGGGCAACAAGCCTCCGCTCTCGCGCCCGGTATGCGCAGCGTAACGGTGACGGATGCCAACGGCTGCACGGCCACAGCACAAATCAGCATCACAGAAAACATACTGCCTTTGGCGGCCACGCTGAACCAAACGGCGAGTATCTCCTGTGCGGGCGCGGCTTCTGCGGCATTGGAAGTGCAGGTGAGCGGCGGCAAAGGGCCGTTTCAATACAAATGGAACCAAGCGGCACTGAGCGGCGAGCGCCCGACCGGTTTGGCAGCCGGCGAATATCAGGTAGAAGTGAGCGACGCAGCGGGCAACAAAACCACGGCCAACGTTTCCATCAAAGCGCCTGCAGCACTGACAGCCACCGCCACAGCCGTATCTCCGGCGAGCACCGGCAACAGCGACGGCAAAGCGAACGTGCAGGTATCGGGCGGCACATCGCCCTACACCTATAAGTGGGACAACGGCAACACCGGGCAACAAGCCTCCGCGCTCGCGCCCGGTATGCGCAGCGTAACGGTGACGGATGCCAACGGCTGCACGGCCACAGCACAAATCAGCATCACGGAAAACATACTGCCTTTGGCGGCCACGCTGAACCAAACGGCGAGTATCGCCTGTGCGGGCACGGCTTCCGCAGCATTGGAAGTACAGGTGAGCGGCGGCAAAGGGCCGTTTCAATACAAATGGAATCAAGCGGCACTGAGCGGCGAGCGCCCGACCGGCTTGGCAGCCGGCGAATACGAGGTGACGGTGACGGATGCGCTGGGCGCTACTAAAACCGCAAGTGTAACCGTGAAGCAACCGGCAGCATTGGCGGCAGACATGGGTAAAAAGCGGGGCGCTTCGAGTGTAAGCGTTGCGGACGGCAGAGCGGCCGTGACGGTGTCGGGCGGAACGCCGCCCTATACCTATCAGTGGGATAACGGCGAAACGACCGATGCTGCTGTGCGACTGACGGCGGGTATGCGCACTGTAACGGTATCGGATGCAGGGGGATGCGTAAAAACGCTAACCGTAGAAATTTCCGTACGGGTATTGCCCGAATTGACGGCCGGTCTGTTGCAAACAGGACAGGCCGTGCGTATGGAGCAGTTGCAGTTCGACGCCGATAGTATTGTGCTCAAGCCGGAATTTTACCCCATATTGGATGAGTTGTACGACTTTCTGGACGATAACCCCGGCATAGTGGTAGAAATCGGCGGGCATACCAACAGCCTCCCGCCGGACGAGGTTTGCGACCGAATATCTAACGATCGTGCCAAAGCCGTTGCGGAACACCTTGTAGCAAAAGGCATATCGGAGAAGCGGGTCTTCTACAAAGGGTACGGAAAGCGGCAACCCATCGCCACCAACACCACACCGGAAGGCCGGCGGCGCAACCAACGGGTAGAAGTGAAGATGCTGCAGATCGGAGAGGAGGACTAAAACCTATTACCGCCGGAGGTTGTATAGTAGTATGTGTTGTTTTTAAAATCAATAAAAAATGACAGTTGAACCGGTAATAGCGTTTGAGAAACTCGCCCAATTTTTAGCAAACCTGTCGCCACGAAGGGTATTGGCATTCAAAACATCTCAACGGTGGCAGGAAAGAATTGACTTCCTGCTTTCAAAGAATTCGGAAAAAGGTCTCACCGTTGATGAAAACCGGGAAATGGAGCAGTACATGTTGATTGAGCACATTGTACAATTGGCCAAGGCCAAAGCGCTGTTGAGGATTTCTGAAAAATGAGCGTTTATGTATCCAAAATAATACGCAGATTTGTCATTGACAGGGCAGCAAACCGCTGTGAATACTGTCGAATTCCGCAATCAATCTCTACTGCCGGGTTTCACATCGAACACATCATCGGGTTACAGCACGGGGGAACTAATTCCACAGACAACCTGGCATGGTGTTGTGCATTTTGTAACTGGAAAAAAGGCCCCAACATCGCAACAATGCTGAACCCAACCGGGGCTGTACTACCACTTTTCAATCCCCGTACTCAACGTTGGTTTGATCATTTTAAAGCAGAAAACGGGTACATTAAGTCGCTCACCGAAACCGGACAAGGCACTGCCAAATTATAGGAGTTTAACATCCCCGAACGAGTTGAGATACGAGCGGTACTAATGGCCGCCGGTTTTTATCCGTAGTGAGGGAGTGGATGCATCGCGGGCAATCCACCAAGCCGGCGGCGCAATCAACGCGTAGAAGTGAAGATGCTGCAGATAGGGGAGGAGGATTGAGCGACGCGGCGTTTTTTTCTTGGCGGATTGAAAAATTAGCGCGTATTTTGACACGTCTTTCCGGGCAGGCCGGGAATGGAATATATCTGCCGGACGGAACCTCGTAACAAACTGATCTACAATGAAAAGCCGCCTCTTTCTTTCACTTTGCTTTTTTCTCGTTTCTGTGTTTCCGCTGTTGGCGCAAACCGGAGAAACAGATTTCATGCGCAGCCGGGGCAAAATTTTCGTCGTCGTAGCGGTCATTGTTGCGGTGTTTATCGGCATCGTTCTTTTTTTGATCTATCTGGAAAGAAGACTAACCAAATTGGAAAATCAAATTCAAGAAAATGAGCCAACAAACAGTCGTTAAGTTTTACGACAGCGTAATCAACTTCTTTGACAAAGCCGCACAGCACACGGGGCTTCCCGACGGGCTGCTCTCGCAAATCAAGGTGTGCAATGCTGTGTATCGAATGCTTTACCCCGTCAAAATAGGCAACGAGGTGAAAGTGATCGAGGCCTACCGCGTACAACACAGCCACCACCGCACCCCTACCAAGGGCGGTATTCGCTATTCCAACCACGTCAATCAGGAGGAAGTTATGGCATTGGCCACCCTGATGACGTTCAAATGCGCCATCGTGGACGTGCCTTTCGGCGGCGCTAAGGGCGGCGTGAAAATCAACCCCTGGGACTACGATGCAGAATCGCTGGAGCGCATTACCCGCCGCTACACCACCGAACTGATCAACCGCAACTTTATCGGCCCTTCGGTGGACGTACCCGCGCCCGACTACGGAACCGGCGAGCGCGAAATGGCCTGGATTTATGATACTTACCGCACCTTCAAAGGTATGGACATAGACGCCGCAGGCGTAGTGACGGGCAAACCGGTAAACCAACACGGTATCCACGGACGAACAGAAGCCACCGGCCGGGGGGTGTTTTACGGCCTTCGCGAGGCATGCGACATCCCCGAAGACATGAAAAAACTGGGGCTTTCTACCGGTCTGAAAGGCAAGCGGATGATTGTGCAGGGCCTCGGAAACGTGGGGTCTTTCACAAGTAAAATATCACAGGACGAAGGCGGCGCCATCGTAGTGGGCGTAGGTGAAATGGAAGGCGCTATTTATAATCCCAACGGATTCGACATTCACGAGGTACTCAAATTTCGCAAAGAAACCGGCTCCATTCTTGGTTTTCCCGGTGCTACCTCTATTCCTAAAGAACAGAGAGAGAGTATCTTAGAGTACGATTGTGATATCTTGGTGCCGGCTGCTTTGGAAGATGTCATTACCTTCAAAAATGCTGCGAACATCAAAGCGAAGATCATTGGGGAAGCGGCCAACGGCCCGATTACTTCAAAAGGAGAGGAAATTTTGTTAGACGCCGGTAAGCTCATCATTCCCGATGTATTTCTCAATGCCGGCGGGGTAACGGTTTCTTACTTTGAGTGGCTGAAAAACCTGTCCCACATGCGCTTCGGTCGCATGGAAAAACGATTCGACCAGCAGCGGCTCACCAATTTGGTAACCATGGTAGAACGGCAGGTAGGCCGTGAGGTGAGCGATGAAGAAAAGAACATGATCGCGCGCGGCGCCGATGAAATTGACCTCGTGCGCTCCGGATTGGAAGAAACGATGATTAACGCTTATCATCAGATCAGGGGCGTAATGGTGGAAAAACCGTTGGTAACCGACATGCGCACGGCCGCTTTTGTGAGCGCCATCAACAAGATCAGCAGCGACTATCTCGCTATGGGGATTTTCCCCTAACGGGCGTAGAAAATGTGCAAAAAAAACGTCCGGGCCGGATATTTCAGGCCCGGGCGTTTTTTATTTGCATCTGCCCAAAAAAATTTTGCGAAACTGTTTCGCTTTTCGCTTTAGTTTCGTTCTTTTGCCCTTTGGAAAGCCATTCGCTAACAAACCTTCAACAATATGTCTGACAAATTAGATAAAATCGATTTAAAGATCCTTCGGATTTTGCAGGAAAGCAGCAAAATTACGAACCTTGACCTCTCCAAAAAAATCGGCCTCTCGCCGGCGCCCACGCTGGAGCGGGTAAAAAAATTGGAGCAAACCAATGTCATCGAAAGCTACCACGCCAAAGTAAGCCCTCAGGCCATCGGCCTGAATGTCAAAACGTTTGTACTGGTATCATTGGCTTGGCAGAAGGAAAATGCACTCAATCATTTTCTGGAAAAAATACAGGAAATTGATGAAATAACGGAGTGCTACATCATCACCGGGGAAGCGGATTTCTTAGTGAAAATTGTTTGCAAAGACATCCCGACCTACGAGCAACTTCTGTTCAAGACGCTCTCCCAAATTGACGAAATCGAACGGCTTCGCACCTTGATGACCCTTTCTACTGTAAAGGACTCCAAGATTTTGCCTTTCAAGTATGAATAGTTTCTCGCTCTTCGGAGCGGAGAACACCTAAAAAATGAGAGCCGCTGCCGGTAGTAATGCCGGCGGCGGTTTTCTAATTTACGGATGCTATGAAGCCGTCTTCTCTCTTATGGCGCCTCGAACGGGAGGATGCTCCCGGCGCATCGTTTCTTTTCGGCACCATGCATGTGCGCGATAGCCGTGCGTTTGCGGGGCTCGAACCGGTGTATGCCGCTATAGATTCCTGCGAGGCGTTCGCGGTAGAATTTCATTTGGCGGAAGCCGAAGCGGAAGACATGGCCCCGCTTCTCCAATTGCCGGAAGGCCAAACGCTGGAGCAATTGGCCGGCGCGCGTCCGTACGATCGCCTGCAACGCACACTGTTCAAATCTCTCGGCTTAGACATCCGGCAGGCGCCCAATATTCTGCCTTTCGCGCTGATGAATATGGCCGACTCCGCCCTCTTTGCCGCCGACAACCCCGTCGCCTTAGACGAGCACCTGTGGCAATTTGCGCAAAGCCGACACAAACAATTGCACGGCTTAGAAACCCTCAAAGAGCAAATTGAAGTACTGCAAAACATTCCGCTGTCGTACCAATTGAGAGCGGTGCTCCAGTTGGGCCGCAACCTGCCCGCTCACAAAAGGCAGATGCGCCGCATGACAGACCTATATGTACAGGGCAACATCCAGCAACTGTACCAAAGCGCCCGCAGAACCCTGGGGCCGTTCCGAAAATCCATGCTTTTCGATCGCAATCGCATCATGGTTGAGCGCTTCCACCGGCTCGCCGACCAAACCACGCTCTTCGCAGCGGTGGGCGCGGCGCATCTCTCAGGAGCCTGTGGCCTGTTGCGCCTGCTCAAGCACAGCGGTTGGCGGGTAAGGGCTGTATAAGGGCGGGAATTATTTTTTTTGCCATAATGTTGCCGGTATGTCAATGCAAAATGTACTTTTGCGCTCGCTTTTCAAAAGGAGAAGTGGCAGAGCGGTTTAATGCAGCGGTCTTGAAAACCGCCGACTGTAACAGGTCCGGGGGTTCGAATCCCTCCTTCTCCGCCAAAGCCGAACGGGCCGTCAGCAATGACGGCCTTTTCTGTTTTAGGGCGGTGCGGCCAAGCTCGCTTGAGACGCACGGCCCCGAAACAGAAAAGCAAGCAGCCGCAGGCCGCGGCCTTTCGGCTTTGAAGCCTCCCCATTTAAGGGATCACCGGAGGTAATCCTCCCGCCTTTTTGCGCAAGCGGAACAGAGTTCCGCTAAACATTGCCTCTCTCACGCAAGCGGAACGGAGTTCCGCTCCACCTCCACCCGTGGCGGCAACAACTTATACAGCACCGGCGTCACGATGCGCGACAGGAACGTAGAAGTAATCAATCCGCCGATCAGCACCCAGGCTAAGGGCGAGTACAGCGGGTTGAACTCAAGTGCCAACGGCGTAAGCCCCCCGATGGCCGTGAGCGCCGTGAGCACGATGGGCACAAAACGCACCTCGCCCGCTTTGCGGATGGCTTCCTCCAACGGCACGCCCTCCCGCCGGAGTTGATTGGTGAAATCCACCAGCAAAATGGAGTTCTTGATCTCGATCCCCGCCAGGGCAATCAACCCCACAATGGCCACAAAGGAAAAGGTGTAGCCGGTGGCCAGCAGGATGAGAATGGCCCCGATGATGCCGAGCGGTATGACGGAGAGCACAATGAGCGTACTTTTGAAAGTGCCGAATTCGAGTACGAGTACCCCCAGAAACCCGAAAAGCGTAAAGAGGATAATCGCGCCCATGCCGCCGAATGATTTCGCCCGGCTTTCCGCCTCGCCGGCTACGCCGAAGCGGTAGCCTTTGGGGAAGGAGAAGGTTTGCAATTGATCCACTACGGCGGTGTTGACGTCATTGGCCAGATAGCCGCTTTTTACAAATGCGCTGATGGCAATAAAGCGCTCCTTGTCGTAATGCCGGATGATGGGCGGAGAGGTTTCAAATTCTATATCGGCCACCTGCCGGAGGGGCACGGCGGCGCCGGTCACGCTGTTTACATACACCTGTTTGAATACATCCAAATCGGGATAGACGCCCTTTTCCACGGTGGCAATCATGTCGTAGTCTTTGCCGGCGGCATTGGTAAAGGTACCGATGTTGAGACCGGCAATGGCGAGGCGAATGGTGCGGTCAATCTCCACGGTGGCAATGCCGAGCAGCCCCGCTTTTTCTTTGTTGATGCGCACTTTGAGATCGGTGCGCGCGGTGGACAGCGGGTTGTTGACGTAAATAGCGCCCGGCGTTTGGGCAATCAAATTCTCCACCTGCATGGCCACGCTGCGCAGGGTGTCCAAATCTTCGCCGAAAATCCGAATGGCCACCGGCGCATCTATGGGCGGACCTTGCTCGAAGTTTTTTACCTCAATTTTAGCGTTGGGATAGTGCAACAGCGCGTCCCGCAGCTCATCTATGATCTGTTCTTTTTCTTTGGGTTTCACCTCCGGGAGCAATTGTACAAACACCTGCCCGTAGTTGGCGGCCTCGTTGCGCGGTATTTCATTGTAGTAAATCCGCGGATTGCCCCGGCCCGTGTTGGCTGTATAATAGCGCACTTTGGGGTGTTGTGCCAGTATGCCCTCCACATGCCGGACAACGGTGTCGGTGGCCATGATAGCCGTGCCTTCCGGCAAATTCACATTGACCATAAACATCGGCTTTTCCGATGCCGGAAACAGGCTGAATCCCACTTTCGGCGCCAGCGACACCACGCCTCCGAATATGAGTACAGACACTAACAGGGTGAGCTTGGGCCAACGCAGTGCGCGTTCCAGAATGCGGGCATAGGAGCCTTGAATGGCGTAGTTGAGCGCCCGCATAAAGATGTTGCCGCGCGGGTCGTGTTTGCGGCCCAGTATCCGGCTCGACAAAAAAGGTACGATGGTGAGCGATACAAACAGCGAGGCGGCCACGGTGGTAACGACGCCCATCGGCAGACTGCGAATGAATTCTCCCGACGCTTCGGGCAAAAACAGCAGCGGCAAAAAGGCCAGTATGAGCGTGACGGTGCAGCCCACCACCGCCAGCCCGATTTGCTGCGTCGCATCTATGGCGGCTTGTTTTTTGCTTTTGCCCATGCGCAGGTGCCGCTCTATGTTTTCCACCACCACAATGGAGTCATCCACCAAAATACCGAGCGCGATGATCAATCCCACAATGCTCAATTGATTGATGGAATAGCCCAGCAGGTTCAGCCCCGTGAGGCCGATGGCGATGGACAACGGAATGGAAATCATCACTACCAATGCTGCCCGAAAGCCCAGCGGGAGCAGCGTGAGCGATACCAGAAAAATAGCGATCATAAAATCTTTGGAGAAGCGCCCCAATCGTTTGCTCACCGATTCCGACTGATCGAACGGCGCCACCATCGCGATGTTGGGCGGCAGTTGTTCTTCAAAGGATTGCAACACCGGGCGGAACAGGTCGCGGGTGGCAAAGATGTTTTGTCCGGTTTTTTGGGCGGCCGTCACGAGTACAGCCCTGTTGCCGTTGAAGCGGGTGATGTGAACGGGGGCGGCATCCACGATGTCCACTTCGGCGATGTCGCCGAGATAGATGATTTTACCGCCGTCGGAATGCACAACGGTTTTGCGGATTTCATCCAAAGAGGCATAGTCGCCGCTGGTTTTTACATTGTACTTGCGAGCGCTGAGATAGATGTTGCCGGCAGGGATGTTGATGCTTTCGCTTTGCAGCGCGCCGAGTACGCGGGCGAGCGGAATGCGGCTTTCAGCCATTTTGTCCAATTGCAGGGTCACGCGTACCTGCTGTTCGGGCAGACCCCAGGTTTTGGCGTTTTTCATGGTTTTGATGCGCGCCAGGCGCTCCTTGAGCAACTCGGCCTGTTCCTCCAAAAGGCGGTACGGCGCATTTTCCGACACCAATGCAATTTGCAGGATATTGACATCCGAAGGCGAAATGCGATTGATCCTCAGCTCGTATATCTCATCGGGCAGGTCCGGTTCGAGGCTGTTGACCTCCCGCACGATTTCCTGGTATTTGTCATCGGCATTGACGGAGTACATGTACTCTACCTTGAGCACGGCCACTCCGTCGCTGATGTCGGTTTCTATGAGTTGAATATCGGCCAGTTCGCTGATCCTTTTTTCAATTGGGTCCACCACCAATTTTTCCACATCGGCCGGCCCCGCGCCGGGATATATGGCGGTGATGATGAAGGTGGGCGGCGACATGTCGGGGTCTTCCGCTTTGGGCATGGTGAGCAATGACGACACACCGAGTGCCACCAGCATGAAGAAGACGATGAGGGTGAATTGGTAATTTTTTACCGAAAATGCTGCGATTTGCATAGGTGATTTTTTTTAGCTTCGAGCTGTGAGCTACGAGTTTCGAGCGCAACGTTTGCAAACTCGCGGCTCATACCACGCCGAGGCGTGGTCGCAGCTTCTTATTATTCCACAATTCTGATCTTGGAACGCTCATTGAGATACGGCGAGCCGGCGGTGATGACGGCGTTCACGTCTTCAAGCCCCTGCACGATGAGGGCGTGGGTATTGGTGAGTTCGCCGATGAGCACAGGTATTTTGCGCACGCTGTTGCCGTCTTCGCCGGGCACAAACACGAAAGCCCGTTTGCCGTCGCCTTCTATGACGGCCTCTATGGGGATCATGACGGCGTCGCTGCCGGCGGTGGCTGTGTTGCGCGGATAGAGTTCCGCTTTCGCAAACATGCCGGAGGCGAGGGTTTTGCCTTTGGTTTCCAGTTTTACTTCCACACTGTACAGCCCGCTCATGGGGTCGGCCACGGGCGCTATGAGGGAAATTTTGCCTTTAAAAACTTCTCCGGGATAAGCGTCGAGGCGAATATCAGCCCCATCGCCGGGGCGGAGTCGTACGCGGTCTTTGTCGGGCAGGCCCAGCCGGGCGATCCAGTCGGCAGGCCCTGTGCCCTGCAAGGCCAGTATAGGCAGACCGGGCGCAGCGAGTTCGCCTTCGTTGGACAATTTTTTGATGACCACGCCGCTGTGGGGCGCTCTGATTTCGGAGTATTGCAGGTTGAATCGCGCAATTTCATGGCTTTGTTTGGCGAGGTCCAGAACGGTGGAGAGGTTCTGCACCTGCTCCAGCGTGGCCGCCGAATCGCGGTACAGGTTCTGCACCCGCTCCAGATCGCGCTTCGCCTTGTCTATGCCGAACTGCGCCTGCGTCACTTGCGCCGTGATTTCGGTGAGGTCTAATTTGGCGAGCAGTTGGCCCTTTTGTACGCGGTCGCCTTCGTCGGCATATATTTTTTGGATGATGCCGCCGGTTTTAAAGGAGAGGCGGCTCTCGGTTTCGGAACTGACTATGCCCGTTGCCGGAATGGACGAAGCGGCGCTGTATGCCTGCACGGGCACGGTTTTTACCGCGATTTCCAAACTGCCGTTTTGGTCTTTGGCGGCAGGCGGCGCAGGAGATTCTTTTTTGCCGCAGGAACTGACCAGCAGTATCGGTAGCAGCCAGAAGAGAGAAAGGTATTTCATGGTTTGGATGTGTTTTTATGTCAGGAAATTGCTTTTTTTAGCTTCGAGCTTCGAGCTGTGAGCTTCGAGTTTCGAGCGGAACGAGGCGTGGTTCGAGCGTCATGTAGGCAAACTCGTGCTTCGACTTCGCTCAGCACGGCTCGCGCCACGCCTCGGCGTGGTCGTGGCTACCTCAAATCCCCATCACCCGTTTCAACTCCGCCTGCCGCAGTTGCGCTTCCAGCCGGGCTATGGACAGTGCGACCTGAGCAGTGGTGTATTTATTTCGGGCGTCGAAGAGTTCCAATTGGATGGCTTGTTGTTCCTCGTATTTGCGCTGCACGATGCGGAAGGCGCTGCGGGTGCTTTCCACCGATTTGTGCGCCTGCTCCAATGCCTTTTCGGCGGCATACCGCTCTTGCCATGCCTGGGTCACCTGAAGGCGAATTTGCTGCCGCACCAACTCGTATTGATTGGCCAGTTCCAATCCTTGCAGGCGGGTTTCCTGCTCTTTGGACACTTTTTGATACCCGCTGAAAATGGGCCAGGTGAGTTGCAACGCGCCGAGCGCATACCATTGATCTTTGTCGAATTTATACCCAAAACCCTGAGCGCCTGCATCGAATGCCAGCGCCAGTGTGGGCGTTTTTCGATTGCTTTCCTGCATGGCCAGCAGGGTGGAATTGACCTGCATGGCCGCGCCGAGTTGGTCGGGTTCTTTGCGGTTGGCAATGGCTTGTAGCACGCATAAATCCAACGGCTCTATGGGTTCGAGCGGCGCTGCGAAGAAGAGCGTATCGGCGATGAGGGGCATCTCTAAGTCGCGTTGCAGGAGGAAGTTGAAATACGAGCCGGCCAGCGCAGTGTTTTTTTCTGCGCGCACGATGTCGGTTTCCAACTTGCTCAGTTCATACTCCGTATTATATACTGCGTCAGGCGTCACTTTGTCGTTGGCTGCCAATCGCTGCGTGACGCGGTGCAGTTCCTCTACCACCACTTTTGAGGAACGGTAGATGCGAGCGGCTTCCAAGGTTTGCAGGTATTGCAGATACGCCTTAGTAATGTCGTAGCGCAATTCCAATATCTGCACTTCCTGCGCAGCGCGAGGAATGGCTGCGCTTTCCTCGCGGAGGCGTTTGTTGTATCGGATGTCGGTGTTGTACAGCGGCTGCACCACCCGGAAGCGGGTATCGTGGAAGCCGTCGGGCAGAAACTGCTCGCTCACATTTTCTATTTGTGGGAACTGGTTTGACTGTGTCAATTGATTGAGGGTGCTGTAAACCGGGTTCATGAGGTCGCCCACCGGAAAGTCAATGCTACGTCCGCCGACGGCGCGGGTGTAGCTTGCCTCAAACCGCACCGAAGGGTACATCAGCCCTTTGGCCTGCCGGATTTGTTCGGCGCTTTGCTGCACGGCCAGTTCGCGGTTGCGCAGGTTGAGGTTGGCGGCCAGTCCTTCACGGATGTAGTCTTCGAGGATGGGGCTTTGAGCGGAAGAGAGATAAGTAAAAAGTAAAAAGTAAAAAGTAAAAAGGCGCTGCACCGAGCGGAGTCGAGGTGGGAAGGTTAAAGTGGGAAGGTTAAAGGATAAAGGCGTTGCACCGAGCGGCTCGTGCTGAGCTTGCACTGAGCGCTTACCCTGAGCGAAGTCGAAGGGCGGCCGAGGTGAAAAGGTGAAAAACGCTTCGTTTTGCATGGTTTTGGTATTGAGTGTATATATAATGAACGATGTTTAGTGACAGGACAAAAAAAAATGGTAGGCGGTAGGCGGTTTTTTGGTAGGCGGTGCGGTTGAACCGACCGCCTACTGCCTACCGCCTACTGCCCACTGCAAACTATCCGCTCCTCCCCGAACCAAGTCTATCAAGTGATCCAGCACTGTGTTCATGGTGTGGTGCGGGTCCTGTATTTCCACCATATTGAATCGCTCGCGGATGTGGAGGGTGGCCATGCCGTGTACCAGCGACCAAGCCAGTACGGCGGCTTCTTCTGCAAGCGTTATACGAATCAGTTTTTGATCAATGCACTCCTGCATGGTATTGACCAGCAGTTCAAAACTGCGCATGCCGCCTTGCCATTCGGAATCCAGTCCGCATTGAAAGCGCTCCTTGAGTGCGAGCACCGGCGCCCGCATCACGAACATGAGGTCGTAAAATTCCGGGTTGTCCCATGCAAATTGGAGATACACCCTGCCGATTTCCCGCAGGCGATCCAACGGGTTCTGCGTGCGGGCCGCCGCTGCCATTGCCGAAAAGAGTATTTCAAAACCCCGGTGGTGAATGGAGAAGAACAACTCGTCTTTGTCTTTGAAATACAAATAGATGGTAGCCGGGCTGTACTCTATGGCGTCGGCGATCTGCCGGATACTGGTTTTGTCATATCCTTCTCTCAAAAACAACTCAATAGCGGCCTCTATGATGCGCTCCCGCATTTCTTCTTTCTCCCGCTGCTTGCGCTCCTGTACGCCCATTTTCGTTGAAATTTTAAAGAACAACGCAAAGTTAATGAACAGTGTTTATTAGAGAGGAATTTTTTTCTATTTTTTTATTTTGAAGCGCATTGAAGAGTGGGGTGTTCGATTGTTGGCGGGGCGAAACCAAAATGTGGGAGCAATGGTTTATTTTTGCGGAAGTCAATCTGGTAATAGATAGAAAATCATGCAGTTGGAAAAAAGAAAAAAATGAATGTAGAAGAACTCAAGCGGTTACTTTCCCAAAACAAGAGCGAGTTGGCTGGAGAGTTCGGCATTTGCACGCTGGGAATTTTTGGCAGTGTAGCCGAAGGTCGGGCTACGAGAAGTAGTGACGTTGACTTGTTTTATGAAATGGAAGAGGGAAGATTTCTCAAGTTACAGCAATTAGACGATTTTGAGGAGCGGGTAAGAAAGATTCTTCATCGCCGAAAAGTGGATTTGGTCAATCTGGCTTCTATGAACCCCATTGTGCGTTATCGCGCAGAGAAACACTTCATTTATGTATAACGGCGACAATCTTTTATACATTCTCACCATGCTGGAAGCTATAGAGAAAGTACAGCGCTTTTCGTCAAAGTTTGTTACAGCCGAAGATTTTTTCAACGCGGAGGATCAGCTCTATTTTCACGCTTCTACCCATCTCTTGCTTGCCATAGGTGAAGAGAGTAAAAAATTGGAGGATGAGTTGAAACAACAGTTTTCGGCCATCCCCTGGCGGGCTATTGCAGGTATGCGAAACAGATTGGCCCATGACTACAGAGGCATAGATTTTCAGTTGGTTTTTTCAGTCATCCGGCAAGATTTGCCTGAATTAAAAAAGGCGTTGGTTGATATGTTGCCACTCATTAGCTATGACAAGGCTGAATTAGAAGTGGCGCTTCAATCTCCTTTTTACAAACACTTGTCTTATCTCAAAAGTATATAATCTACAGTGCCCCCTACCGCGCCCACCCCGTCCACCGGTAAAAATCAAAATAATTGAACGCCCGTTGTTCGGCGGGGTCATCGCGAAGCGGTTCGAGGACGGCGTGCCATTGGACGTAGATATTGCGGCGGCGGCGCTCGCCGGGCGCCTGTATCAATTGTTGTAAAAACCGAAACAACAGCCCCTCCACCTGAAACGGCCGGCTGCTGCGCAACGCCTGCCGGCGGGCGGCGGGGATGAGGTTGGCCGCCAATTCTTCATTGCCCAACTCGAAGTGAATGAGGATGTTGAGCAACCCGGCAAAGCGAAAGAGTTCCTCCATTACATCGCGGCGGGGATATTGCAGCAGGCTGTTGATGCAATCCAACGCGGCCTCGAAACGGCGATTTTCAAAATAGATGTACGCCAGCAGATAAGGAATGGTGAGGCGATTGTGCAGGGCAATTTTTGCGCCGTGCCGTTGCAGCCCATCGGCTATGGCCGGCAACAGGGGCAGCATCTGCGGAAACTGGGCCCGCGCGATGCAGGCGTTGAGTTCGAGCAGCGCGCTTTGTTCAAATACCTTTTCTTCCAGATTCGGAATGCGGTGAAATGCGCTGCGCTGCGGCAGTGCTTTCAGCTTTTCAATGCCGTCGGCGAGCGCTTCAAAATGCTGCAATTGAAATTGGTCAATCAGCAGATTGTTGAGCGCCATGAGGTAGCGGCGGGGGTAGCGTTCGAGTAGTTGGGGGTGCTGCTCAAAGAGCGCAATGTGCAACCGGTTGAGCCGGTATGCCTCCTGCGGCTCGCCGTGCATGAAATGCCAGGTGGAGCGCGCTTTGTAATCATCCAACTGTGCGCGCAGCGTGCGGGGGGCGACGGTACCCGCCAGCAATTCGCCCAGTCCCTGTTCCTCCAATGCATGCGCGAGTTGCCCGCCCGCCGGCGATACCTTGCGCAGGTGCCAGTGCGACACCGCCCCGGCCATGGCGGAGAAAGCTGCCTCATTGGCGAGCGTGGCGAGGCTGTCGTCCCATTCCGTTTTCCAGACTTTCAGGGAATCCTCCGTGGCGCCGGGCAGGAGGCGTTCGGTTTGCAGCAGTTCGGGCAGCAGGGCGGATAATTCATACTGCTGTATCTTTTTCCTGGTTTTGACCAATAGCTTTT
The DNA here is from genome assembly GCA_019638385.1 of Saprospiraceae bacterium. GTDB lineage: Bacteria > Bacteroidota > Bacteroidia > Chitinophagales > Saprospiraceae > UBA2329. The sequence goes on from JAHBTW010000008.1 coordinate 188,729, forward strand.
CGGCCTGCGCGGGCAGGTCCTTTTGTATCAATACCGCTGCGAGATGCAGGTTCTTTTTGGCAGCTTCTTCTACCGATTGCGCACTGTGGAACTGGTGCAGGCTGTCGAGAATCTGTCCGTACAGATAGCGCTTGGTGACGGCAAAGTGCGCCGCAATGGGGTCGTCGGTCAATTGCGCTTTCAGAGCCGCTTCATCGTATTCGTTTTGTTGGATGATGAGATCAAACAAGCGCAGGTAGCTGTTGTCTTCCCCTGCCGTGTGCCGGCCCGCAAAGCGCCGGAAATAGCGTTGCTCCGGCGCACTCAGCGACTGTATGAGTTGGAACAGATCGGAGGAAGGTGTTTTCATACTTTGAGTTTTTATTTTTGAAGGGTATTTCGAGCAAATTTAGATAAAGAATTTATAGATACCTCCTGTACCTAAAAGCTCCCAGCTAAAAACTCATAGCTCGTACCACGCCCCAGTGTGGTCGCAGCTATTTTGGATCAACAAGACTTTTCATTTTACCCCTAAACTTCATTTGATTTCGCCTGCAAATGCCCCCACCTTTGTTTCATATTACCGCCGGAATATGCCGGTGGCTGAAAAAAAAGTAATTTTCCATCTTGAAAAAAACACGTCGAACATGATCCGTATTCTGTTTTTACTCTTTCCGGTACTGCTGCTGTCGCAGGCCACTTTGATTGCCCAACCGGGCGCCTGGCGCTCCTACCTCTTTCCTTCCCGCATCAACGACTACATAGAGTATGCCGGCGAGGTGTGGGTGGCAACCGATGCGGGTATTTTTACCCTCAACCCTGCAACCGGCGCAGTGACCGGGCACATCTCCAAAACGAACGGCGGACTGCCCTCCAATGAAATAGAGGCGATGGCCATTCATCCCCAAACCATGCAGCCCTTTATCGGTACCTACGATGTGGCTATGGCCCACCGTGATGCTTCCGGCGAATGGCAACGCATTGCGTACCCTGAATCCATTATGGCGCAGGCAAATAGTGATAAAGTGATGACCTACTGCCTGCAATTCGACGCGCAGGGGCGCCTGTGGGCAGGCACCAGCGTGGGGTTGTTGCGGTACGACAATGAGGAGTGGACGTTTTTTAACCAATCCTCCGGCCAAGGCTTTTTACGCGACGTGTGGAGCATGAGCTTAGACGAGGACGGCGCTTTATTGGCCGCTTCGCACCTGCTGTACAAAATTGTAAACGATGTTCCGCAAGTCATCTCCCCGGTGTTCGGCGAACCGTTCGGACACGAGCTGTTTTCTTACAGCGATGCCAAGGTGCTCACGGCTTCCAACGGCGACGTATGGTTCTTTACCGATACGGGCCGCATCGGGCTGCTGCGCGATGGGGAATGGGAGGTTTTTGATCCGTCAGAAGGTCTGCCCTTGCTGCACCGCCTTCCGATTTTCGTGTCTGAATTGCCCAACGGCCATCTGTCTGTTTTTTTTGAAGACATCGGCTTTTTTCAATTTGACGGCTTCGATTGGGTTGAAGCCGGAACTTCGCCGCCACCGTCCGACAGCCCCCTTATCGGCGCGTACACAAGCGGCGCGGCCAACTGGTTGTTTACCAAAAGCCATGTGATGAGCATCGTATCGGGCGATACCGTTGCGCAGCCGCTGTACGAGTACCCTTTTCAAATCTTTCCGCATCTGTTTAGTTCCGATCCGCAACGCCAACTCTGGGCGCTGGGCGATCAACAAATATTGCACAACTTAGCAACCGGCGATACCATCCATTGCCGGCACAACGGCCAACCCTTGTGGGTGAGTAATTTCACTTTTACGCCCGACGGGACGCTCTGGTTGATGTCCTCCACTCGTGTAGCGCGACGCACTGCTGGGAGCGGTTGGGAAGTATTCGATCACACCAATTCGCCGCTACCGCAGCAGTCCATTCAACGCATGACCGCCGACGCGCTGGGCCGTATTTGGATACAAGCCAACTCTCATGGGTTGTATCGCTTCGACGGGCAGGACTGGAAGCACTATACGCAATATCCTTTTACACAATATATGTACGACCTGAAGGCCGGCGCAGGCGGTGATATTTGGTTTTCGTCTCACACCGATAACCAGGCGCAGGTGGGCCGTTTCGATGGGGTACAAATGCAGCTTTTTAACGCCGCCAATTCCGGTATGCAAATGGACTATGTGCTCGCGTTGGCCTACGATGCTCAATCCAATCGCCTATGGGTGGGCGGCGATACCGAAAAAGTACAATACTACGACACCGCCGGGTGGTTTATGGAAACCTTTCCGCTACAAGCCCCCGCCTATGAGTGGGTACGGCGCATAGAGGCACGAGACGGATACGCTGTGATGACTTCCAACAACCGGGTAATGATATACGCCGACGGGCAATGGCAGCAATTTGATCAGGCCAATTCACCGCTGTCGAACGGCGCCATATACGCAATGGGCTTAGATGCAGATAATGCCTTATGGCTGGTACACAACAACCCTGCCGCAGTAGATATATACGAGACCGGACTGTTGGTGAGTAAGGTGGAAAATCCCATCGCACCGGCCCTGCAGCTATCGGCATTTCCGAATCCTGCCGGCGAATCACTCACGTTGGAACTGACGCATAGCGGCCATGCCGAACAGGCCTTACTGTGCATTTTCAGTACCGACGGCAAGTTGGTGCAAGTACGTCCGGTGACGCTGACGGCCGGGTTGTGCCGCGTAGAAGCTGTGGTATCCGGTCTGCTGCCGGGGGTGTATTTTGTGCAAATAGAGACCGGCGCAGGTCGTTATACGGCGCGTTTTGTGAAGGGCTGAGTATTAAGACTTCAATAACCCCGGAATCCGAAGAAAGGGTGTCCTAAAGCGTTTACAATCAATGGAAAACGCGAAAGGGCGCCCTTTCTTTTTTGTGGGAATCGAGCAGCGGCATTTGAACATTTTAACAAGGAATGGGGCGAGAATAAGTTGCCTGATTTCGGCGAGACTATTTTTTCATCAGGCAAGGCGCGAGAAGGGAAGATAGCAGCGCTATCTGACCGACGAAGCAACGCAGCCTGCCTGCCGGCAGGCAGCTATGATGGAAAAAGAGGCCGACCAAATCGGTAAGTTATTCTCGACACGTTCCTATAGCGGGTGTGGGCGTTTAACGCACTTCTAGCTTACCCGGGGTGGGTTGGAAAAAAAAATTGTATCGTTAGTCAAGTTATGTTATTTTTGATAATTATTATTTTTTCAACCTAAAAAACTTATTACTATGCATCTACAAGTTTTAAAAAATTCATATATATATATGGAGTCCTGATGGTTATGGCATATTCTTGCACAAAAGACTCAGGCCAACTACCGGATGGCGATTTACCTGCCATTGTTACTCAAGAACTGGAATATAGAAATGCCGAGGAAACTTGCCGATGCTTTATGTCTATTCTCAGGACAAGTAATATTGCCTCTTCGTTTAGCTGGGCGCTGATAGATGCGACTGAACCTCATAGCGGACCAACATTTGAAATAGAAGGAGTGGGAAACCTGTGGGGCTATACAACACAAACCATTTTCCATCATCTCCCCACGCCATTTATAGAATTGAAAGTTCCTTCAGATGGCGAGCACATGTTTTACCTCGTGGGGTATGCCGCTAACGCGTCGTTTGTACCAAATGATTTTAGAATTGATACAGAAGTTCGTTGCTATTTGTATTTCAATAATAACGAAAATGGGACGCTGCAAACAACCACCAGCCATAGTTTTGAATGGAGCCAAGGTTCAGTCCCAATAAACTGCGACGGGGTGATCTGTTACAGAAGTTTTTTTAGGAATTTTACTTGTCATATTGGAACCATTGAAGAACCGATCATTCTGCTACCGGATTGACTTAATCTTAAGCTGGTTCCAAATTGGAGTACTGGAAGTCAGCGAACAGATGTCAGCAGTTCTGAATCGCCTGACACTTAGATAATACGATGCTGTATGAGGATAGACAATCTTTTACCGGTGCTGCTGCTGCAATGCGCAACAATCGCCATAAATGCGCAGCATTCCTTTTTGAAGGAGATTCAGGCGCCTATTCAGTATCCGTTTACGCTTCCCGGTGTGGCTGGATCCGGGGATGATAAATTGTCCTTATTGATTCAATCTTCGAGCGGTATCCAGTTGCCGGATATATCCGCTCAAGGAACCGTATTAGGCGGAGTGTTAATCCGGCATGAAAATCCCGCTTTTTTGCTTTCAGGGTTTGGGTCGCTATACCGGCGGAGTGGAAAATACCATTTAGTTAGCGGTCGTACCCATCCGCCGCCTACTTTGGGTTCATTCTCTTCCACATTTGTTTATAATGCTGAAACAGGCGGCGTTTGGGCTAAACAAACAGCTTTTTTAGGTCTTCCACCGAGGCCGGTATTTATTTCCGAGCGCTTAAACCGGGCTGTATTAGGGCAGTATTATTCGCAGCCAACACCTTCAGTACCTAATAACAGTCAACTCGGCTTTTCCGCTCACGATCTGGATAACGGGGCTGCTGTTTGGCAGCGATTCTATCGAAGACAGGGCGTCAACAGCATAAGAACTTATATTGGGGTTGATGTACGCGAGTTTCCTGATGGGGATTTCTCTGTAATCGTCAGGGGACAGACTGCTACGCCGGGGCCGGAGAATATTTCTCACTACCTGTTAAAATTGGATACATTAGGGCTGCCCTTAAAAAGCAGCGGTATTATTGGAGACTCTGTTGAATTTGTCAATCACGATATCAATTCCTCCGGCCATATATTTCTTTGCGGATATGTCTCCCCTTCTCCTGTTTCCAACGATCGGCAAGGATTCATTGCACGATTGGACTCCGGGTATAATGTATTGTGGGCGAAAAAAATGCTGACCGATCAGTTTCGGCCTGTCGGCATCCGGGTGCAGACCGTAGCCGATGGCGGGGTTGTTTTCGTATATTACACGACGGGTGATCTGCCTGTGATTTCAGGCAAAATATCATCGGAGGGCGAACTGCTGTGGTACAGAGGATTTCCCTTTTTTCAGCCGGTAGTCAGCACCGACCCGGAAGGCGCCCTTTATTTTTTTAGCTCCAAAAAATATTATGAAGACGGTTCATGGGAATATGCGCCGATATTGGCAAAAACGACTCCTGCCGGTACTATTGAGGATTGCCCGGAATTGCCTGCCTGCCTGTACCTCGCAGATATGGAACTGTCGCTGCAAGCCTTTGAATGGGTTTCCGAACCCTCGCCGGTACTTCCCGATGTAACGTTGGAGGTCTTACCCGCTACTTTGGGCCTTAACCCGCATTGCGGTACGCCCGCTCCCCCTTCACCAAACTTTGTACTTCCCGACACCGTATGTCAGGGAAGCTGTATCTATCCCGACAGCCTGAGCAATCGCCTGGCAAATTATGTACAATGGCGGATAAGCGGTCCGGCATTGGATACAATTATCGCTGACAGCACCTTTCTCTGGTGTTTTGATGTGCCCGGACGCTATACCGTAGAACAGGAAATCTGGCTGCTTGGGTGTTCTGACTTCTATAGCCGTAGCATAGAAATATTACCCGAAAATCTCACGCCACCGCTTGGGGACGACATAAGAGCCTGTAGTCCCCCTCTCACACTCCTTTCAGAAAGTAGCCGCCCTCTTCGGTCATGGCGATGGCACGACGGCAGCAATCGGCCGGATTTTGTAATTACTCAATCGGGTAGTATAAGCCTTTCTGCCTCCGATGGTTATTGCGAGGTACATGATTCAGTAATGGTAACTTTTGTCTCGCTCTCTTTGCTAACACCGGTCATAGAAAACATACAGGATACCACAGTATGCATTGATTTGTTACCGTTTGTGTTTCAGCCGCGTAGCGAGTACGCCGGCGTGTTTTCTGTTTCGGAGCATCCATTACACGATAGCATTTTTCAAATCAACAAACCAGGAATCTACACCGTATTCATTGATATTGAAAACTGTACCTTTAGCGACAGCTTCCATTTGAATGCGGCGCCATGCCCCGTCAAGTTGTATTTACCGAATGCATTCAGTCCCAATGGAGATGGGATTAACGATTTGTGGGAGCCGTTGGGAATTGATTTTATGGGTATTCACCTCGAAATTTTTAATCGCTGGGGTGGATTATTGCACCGTACCGATTCCGGACCCTTTGCATGGAACGGTGTTTGTAACGGCAGACCGCTCAATACCGGAACCTATTTGGCTGTTTTTACCTACAAAAACTTGCTTACGGGTTTAGAGGAAAAAGTATCAGAGGAGGTATTATTAGTAAGATAGTTTTGTGATTGTAATCAGGGCGTGGCACAACCCCGTCTATTAAGACTTCAATAACCTCGGAATCCGAAGAAAGGGTGTCCTAAAGCGTTTACAATCAATGGAAAATGCGAAAGGGCGCCCTTTCTTTTTTGTGGGAAACGAGTAGCGACATTTGAACATTTTAACTAAAGCGGGTGAGCGTTTAACGCACTTTTAGCTTACCTGGGGAGGGTTGGAGGGTAATTTCGTTGGACCAAACAACCAAATGACGTTTTTGATTAACCCACAAAACGAAAGCAGCCATGACGAACCTGAAATCGAACCTGCACATGATCGCCCTGTTGCTGGCGCCGGCATTGTTGACTGTCTCTTGTATGTCCCCCGAAAAATTAGTCGAAACCGGCGACTACGACCGCGTCATTAAAGTTTCTATTGACAAATTGGCCGGGAAGGCGAAGAAAAATCCTCGCTATGTGGAAGCCCTTGCACAGGCTTTCGACCGTGCCAATGGTCGCGATCTGGCTGCTGCCGAAGCGCTCCGGCGCGAAAACCGCCCCGAACATTGGGATCGCATCCTCGACCTGTACCAGCGCGTGGCCCGCCGCCAAAATGCAGTGGCGCCGCTCTTCCCGTTGGCCGACAAGCACGGCATCCGCGCCGAAGTGCGCTTCGTACAGGTTGAGGAGCTGATTCAGGAAGCCCGCCGCAATGCCGCCGATTACAACTACAATCGAGCGCTTGATTTGCTGGCACAGGCCCGGCAGGGCGACCGCCTCGCCGCCCGCCGCGCTTATGAGGAACTGACGGCTATTGACCGCCATTTTCGCGACTACCGCGACAAAGAAAATCTGAAAAATGCAGCCCTCGAACTCGGCGTCTCACATATCCTGGTGAAAGTGCGCAACGAAAGCCATGCCGTGCTTCCCGCATTCCTGGAAGCCGAATTGCGTCGCCTGCCTGTGCGCGACTTAGACAGCCGCTGGCGCCAATACCATACCACCGAGCGCTCCGGTCTTGCCTACGACTACGAAGTGGTGGTCAATATGGCGCTCATTGACGTAAGCCCCGAGCAAATGCGGGAGCGCGAATATGAAGATGTGAAGGAGATACAGGACGGGTTTGAATATGTACTCGACAGCCGGGGCAATGTGATGAAGGATACGGCCGGCAACGACATCAAAGTACCGCGCAAAGTATTGGTGCGGGCAAGGGTGTTTGAAAACTGGCAGCACAAAGCCGCTACCTTGCAGTGCCGCGTGGACTTTTACGATACATTCAACGGTCGCGTGCTCATCGAATCCTGGCCCGTTGCCGCTGATGCGCTGTTTGACAATTACGCCTCTACGTTTACCGGCGACCGCCGCGCGCTGAGCGAGCAATCCAAATCGCGCCTCGGCAACCGGCCGCTGCCCTTCCCGTCGGATGAAGCACTGTTGCTACAGGCCGCCGATCACCTCAAACCCGTTATCAAAAACCGTATTGCGAAAGCGAGAGTGTTGAGCTAACCGATTACTTCTCACTAATCGGTAAGCGTTTGCTGTAAATCGCTTCCAATGCCTTTTTGACCGCCGGATCTTCTTCAACCGTTACGGCGTAGAAGCCTTCTTCCTGATACAAGACCCTCGCGATTTGTGCCTTGAGTTGTCGTTTCAATTCCGACTGCAAAGGCGCCAAAGCGCGGGGGTCTTTTTTTACGCCTTTTCGGAAAGCGTAAGCGGTGAATTTGTCTATCAATTCGTCTTTCACCTGATAGTCAGCCTTGAATTTCGCTAAGGACATGTTTTTGAAATACGCCTTTTCCTGCTGTGCAAACTGAAAGCTGAATGGCTGGAGGTAGCGGCGCAGTTCGAAGAGGTAGGCATTGGTGGTCATTGTATCCAAGGGCACAAAGATGTCGGGCGTGATGCCGCCGCCGCCAAACACCACGCGGCCCTTGCGGGTGTAGTATTTGGTGGAATCGAGCGGGAGCGCCAATTTTTCGGCAGTGAGTTCACCGTTTTGCAAGCGATTTTCGGCATCCTGAGCATACTCCTGTTTATTGTCGTAAGGTTTCTGAATGGAGCGGCCGGAGGGCGTGTAGTAGCGGGCCACGGTGAGGCGCAGCGCAGAGCCGTCGCGCAGTTCGTATTGCTCCTGCACCAATCCCTTTCCGAACGAGCGCCGCCCCACCACCACAGCGCGATCCTGATCTTGCAGCGCGCCGGCCAGGATTTCGCTGGCGGATGCGGAGCCTTCATCAATGAGCACGGCAATGTCCTTTACCGGAAACTGTGCGCGACCGGTACTTTCGTAGTCGGTGCGGCTCACGGCCCGGCCTTCGGTATATACAAAAGGGATGCTTTTGGCAGAAAACAACTGGCTGAGGATGTTGGTGGCCTGTTGGAGGTAGCCGCCGGGGTTTTGCCGGAGGTCTATCACCAAATTTTCCATACCCTGCTGATTGACCAGGTCGTCAAGGGCTTTCATAAACTCGTCGTGGGTGGTAGCGCTGAAGCGATTGAGCTTGATGTAGCCGGTTTTGTCGTCGAGCATGCGGGCAGCATCTAAGCTGTGCATGGGTATTTTGTCGCGGGTGACGGTTACTTTTAAGATGCTTCCGTCAACGCCGCGCATGATTTGCAACTGCACTTTCGATCCCTTTTCTCCGCGCAGGAGGCGGATGATGTCGCGGTTGACAAAACCCTGCCCGGCAATGATGGAATCTTCCACGGCGATGATCTTATCTCCGGCCATGATGCCCGCTTTTTCGGCCGGCCCGCCGGCGAGGGGCGCAATGACCACCAGGGTGTCGTCAATGACGAGAAATTCTACCCCGATGCCGCTGAAACTGCCTTCCATGTGTTCCTCCACAATTTCCAACTGGTCGGCAGAGATGTAGCTCGAATGGGGGTCCAATTGTTTGAGGACGCTTTGAATGGCTTCGTCCACCAATTTGTCGCGATCTACTTCATCCACATATTTTGCTTCAATGAAGCGGAGCAGTTCTTCCAACTTGCCGGAGCTTGCATTGCGCACATAAGCCTGATCGCGTTCGCCGCTGATGACCAAAGGCGGCGATGCCGATTGCAGGCGCATACCGAGCAGGATGCCGCCGGCGAGCACGGCGGAGAGCAGAAAGGGCAGCCATATATAGGCGCGCCGGGTGGTTTGTGTTGTTTCAGAAGGCATTTGCGAAAGCGTTATTACCGGCAACAAAATAAAAAACCAATCGTTCAATCGCCCGCAAGATACGGCTTAAAGATAGAAATGATATTTTTTGAAGTGCCTTGCGTTATCAAGGTGCTTTTTTTGTAAATAAACAAAAAACACCTCTTTTTTTTAGGAATACCTAAAAACAAGCTACATTCGCGACGCAAAATGCTAAGCTGATGAGCAAGAATCAAGACATTGACGATCTCGACCGCCAAATACTCTCCATCCTCATGCGCAATGCAAAGAAGCCTTATACGGATATTGCCAAGCAGTTGTTTGTATCGGGCGGCACCATTCATGTGCGCATGAAAAAACTCGAAGATGCCGGCGTGGTGAAGGGGTATCACCTGGCGGTGGATCACGTTAAATTGGGCTACGACATCTGCGCCTTTCTGGGCATTTACTTAGATAAAAGTTCGCTCTACGACGATGCCGTGGCGCTTTTGAAAGACATACCCGAAGTGGTGAGCCTGCACTATACCACAGGGCTGTACAACATCTTCGCCAAAATTTTGTGCCGCGACACCAATCACCTGCGCGATGTACTGCACGATAAAATTCAGAAAATCCCCGGCATTCAGCGCACCGAAACGTTCATCTCGCTCGAAGAAGGCATTGACCGGCCTATTAATATAGCGGAGACGACCGAGGCCCGCGAGGTGTAGCGCTTGTTTACGGCCCTTTAACCTTCCCCCTCGACTGCCCTTCTACTTTGCTTCGACCTGCATTTCGACGTTGCTCAGTGCAGGCTCAGCACGAGCTGCTCAGTGCAAACGCTCGGGACAGCGCCTTTAAACTTTAACCTTCCCCCCTTTAACCTTTACCCCCTCACCCCCACTCCGGGAAAAAAGCATCGGGGAAATGCTCGATTTGCGGCGCCGCGCCGGGTAGGAACAGCACAGACACGATATCGAAGCGGATTTCCCAATCGTAGCCGAATTGCTCCATGTATTGCGAGGCGGCTTCTGCCATAAAGCGTTGTTTTTTAGCGGAAACGAATTCCTCCGGTCTGCCGAAGTGCGCTGATCGGCGGGTTTTTACTTCGGCCAGCACCAGCACGTTCCCGTCCTCGGCCACAATGTCCACTTCGGCGCGACCGAAGCGCCAGTTGCGGTGCAGAATGCGCAGCCCTTTCGTCTCTAAAAAGGCGGCGGCCAGGTCTTCTCCGGTTTTGCCGGTTTCCAGATGTTGAGCCATGCGGGCAAACATAATAAAAAAACTTCTTTAACAGGGGTTTGTACATTCGGTTTGGTATGCTTACCTTTGCACCCGCTTTTGAATTTTTTAACCATTATGTCTGATTATCAATGAAAAACTACGAAGTTACTTTCATCGTGGACCCGGTGCTGTCGGGCGATGAAATTGAAACGACAGCTCAGACATATGTCTCCTATCTCGAAAAGATAGGCTGCCATATTGTACACATCGACAAGATGGGGCTGCGCACCTTAGCGTATGAAATCAACCGTCGTTCTTCGGGGGTTTATTTCTGCATCGAATTCCAATCGCCCAACGGCGAATTCATGGACGACTTTGAGCTGGCCCTGCGCCGCGACGAGCGCCTCCTCCGCTTCCTGACGATCTTCTTGGACAAGTTCGGCGTGAAATACAACGACGACAAGCGCAAAGGACTCATCGGCAAGAAGAAAAGGACGAAAGAACCGGTTGCTGCTGAAGCAGTTGCCGCTCCTGCTGCTGTGGAAGCGCCTGCTGTGGAAGCTCCTGTGGTGGAGACTCCGGTAGTAGAAGCTCCCGTTGTGGAAGCGCCGGTAGTGGAGGAAATCGCTGATCCGACGCCGGAGCCTGTGGAAGCAGTGGTTTCGGAAGAACCGGTTGAAGCGGTTGTGGAAGAAGCTGCGGAAGCTCCCGCGGAAGAGGAAACGGAAGAAAAGCCGTAATTGAGTTCAATTCTTGTCTAACTACAAAAAAAGTTATCGCAATGGCAACCTCCAGAGACGATATAAAGTTTCTCAGCAATCCCAAGATAGGCCAGAACCGCAAAAAGTACTGCCGGTTCCGCAAGTTCGGGATTAAACACATAGATTACAAAGACGCGGATTTCCTCCTCCAGTTCGTCAACGATCAGGGGAAAATTCTTCCGCGCCGTATCACCGGCAACTCGCTCAAGTACCAGCGCAAGGTGGCTACTGCGGTGAAGCGCGCCCGTCACCTGGCTTTGCTGCCTTTCGTGACCGATATGCTCAAGTAATATTTTTCACTTCCTAATTTTACAAAGTCATGGAAATCATTCTGTTGAAGGATGTTGAAAAAGTCGGCGAAAAGCATACCATCGTCAAAGTGAAAGATGGGTATGGCCGCAATTATCTGATTCCGCAAGGAATGGCCATCGTCGCCAATCAATCTAATCGCAATCGCTTAGAGGGCCTCAAGCGCCGCGAAGGCGCTGAGGAAACCAAGTTGGTTACCGAGTTTCAGGATATCGCCGCTCGTTTGGAAGGCAAGGTGTTGCGCATCGGCGCAAAAGCCGGCGCCAGCGGCAAGATATTCGGCAGCGTCACCAATGTGCAAATTGCTGCCGTGCTCAAAGAGCAGTTCAATATTGAGTTGGACCGCCGCAAAATTGAGCTGCCCGAAGAAGACATCAAAATGGTAGGCGCCTACACCGCCAAGCTGTTGCTCCACAAAGAAGTACAGCCGGAACTTCATTTCGAAGTGGTAGCGGAGTAGAGCAGGTCTTTTTCTTTAGCTGCGAGCTTTGAGCTGCGAGCTACGAGTTTCTTACTAATTAATACTCGCAGTTCATGGCTTAAGGCTCGCAGCTTTTTTGTATGCAAACCAACAAAGACTCACGGCTCACAGCTCACGGCTCGCAGCTTTTCAGCGTTACAACCGCACCAATCTCTCGGCCCATACCCGTTCTCCTTTTATTTTGATCTCTATTACATACACGCCACGCGGGAGGGCCTCCAGTAATAGCAGACGGCGCGCTTCTCCGGTGTTGATCGCGAAATTTTCAGCCGTAACGGCTTGGCCTGCTTTGTCGTAGATCGTCATTTTAGCCGGTCCCTGCACATTGCTGCGGATGCGCAGCACGCGTTCATCCGGCGTTTTTCCGGCGTTCATCTCAAAGCGGGTGCGCTCCGCCGGCATCTCCACACTCGCCACCGGCGAGTAAAAAAAATCATCGGTTTTAAGGGCTTTCACGCGGTATGCGTAGCGCTTGCCGCGCTCGGCTGTTTCATCCAAAAAAAGATATACGGCTGCCTGCGCTCCGGGCATGGCGCTTAGTTCGGCCAACCGCTCAAATATGCCGCCGTTGGCGCTGCGCTCCAATTCAAAAAAACGGATGCCCGGCCGCCCCGGCGATTCCCAACTCAATTCTACGGCCTCGCCTGTGCGGGCGGCGCTCAGCCGGATTTCGCCGGGCAGCACCATTCCGGTTTCACCCTGCACCCACATCGAATAGCTGCGGGGCGGCAATTCAATATACACCGCAAAAGGAATGCCGCTTTCTTCGCCCGCATTCAGCCTCAATTCCGGGGTGTCCGACCCGCCGAGCACATCGTAAAAGACATCATCCGGGCGCAAATTGGACGGGTTGAGCGCCTGAACGACACGCAGCGGCGCATCGCTGAAGTTGATGGCGACCAGCACATCGCGGCTTTCGCCGGATGCCTGAGCAGCGGGCGTGTTGCGGCCTTCCATTTGAAACAAAATGGCGCGCTCTTCATCGGCGCCCTGCGCGGCAGAACGGAAAACGCTGCGGCGCTCACTGTCCGGCCGGTTGAGGTATTCCACTTCCGTAGAATTGAAAACATACTTCCGGTGCGCCTCCATCAATTGCTCTATGGCATCCCGGTGCTCGGCATTTCGATAGTCGTCCAACTGCACCATCGGCAATCCCAACTGATTGTTACTGAGGATGTACGAGTATGCGAGCATCGGGTCGGCGAGGGCTTCGCTTTCCGGCAGGAAAGAAGCGTTGACATAAGTAACGGTGTGGAACCCGGTGAGCGTGGTGGCGTCGCGCAGCCCGGCGCTGAACAATTGGCGCACATCATAGCCCGGCGAAGTACAGGCTTTGCGCAGCGCCTCGCGCAGGGGATGATCCAACGCGCGGGGGAATATGTGGGGCGCATCGGCGTCGGGTATTTGGTCGTAAACGGCATTGATCCAGGTAGCAATGCCGGCAGGGGAGCGTTGGCGGCCCGGATCGGCCACGATGATGTCGGGCACGGCTTTTTCAGCAATCATCACATTGAGCAGAGCGGCATAGTGCCACGCCTCCAATCCCGGGCCGATGTGCAGATTGCGGATGCGATGCCGGTCGCGCAATGCTTTGGCGTCGGCCAACAACTTGTCGGGTGCGCCCGCAGCCGCCGGAGCAGGCAGGAATACCAACGGCTCTATGCCGCCGGCGCGCAATGCGCCCGACAGCGCCCCCAATGAAGCGGCCTGTGCTGCAGGGATTTCCGGCAGCCACAACCCGGTGAATCCGGCATACTTCCATTGTGCGGCTTCCCGCTGTATCTGCCGAACATAAGGCGCCACGGAGTCGCCGGGACTGCATTGCCAAAGGCAAGCCTCCAGCAAAAAATCCTGTGCCGCCGCCTGCCGGGGGAGTGCCCACAGCGCCGATGTGATGATCAGAAATAGTATGAAACGATTGTATTGCACCTTGCTTCTTTTGCCGCAAATTGGTTCGGCTCCCAAAGCTACGCAATTCTTTCACTGCATCAACAAATCCGAAATTCAATCGTTTTTATCCCAAGTGTTTTCATTTATCTAAGCTCTTGAGATGGTATTGTGCCGGTTCAAGGGCTTTTTTGTTCCTATCTTTGCGCCCACCATACCACCACACCGCATGGCCGAACCACATATAGATATCGTCATAGAAGGTATTCCGCCGTACCGCTTGCTGCACATACCTGGCGGGGAGTTCCTCATGGGCGCCTCCGATGAGGATGCAGATGCCATGGAGAGGGAAAGGCCCGCCCACCCCGTGCGTTTGGATGATTATTACATCGGCGAGTTTCCCGTCACGCAAGACTTATGGGAGGCCGTGATGAATGAAAATCCTTCCTTTCATAAAGGCCCGCGCCGGCCGGTAGAGCAAGTTTCCTGGAACGATATAAACAATAAGTTCCTGCCGGTTTTGAATAAGATGACGGCGAAACCATTCCGCCTGCCGACAGAAGCCGAGTGGGAATACGCCGCCCGCGGCGGCCCCTATTGGGAAAGCGAAGGATATCTATACGCGGGCAGCGATCTATTGGCACAGTCAGGCTGGTATGATGAAAACAGCAACAATGAAGCCCGCGATGTAGGCTTGCTCCTACCCAATGCCCTGGGTCTGTATGATATGAGCGGCAATGTGTGGGAGTGGTGCGCGGACTGGTTTAGTGAGGAGTACTATGCGGAATGCAAAGCAAAAGGATTGGCGTCTAATCCTCCTGGACCGAATAAGGGCGGCTACCGCGTGTACCGCGGCGGCAGCTACTTCAACGATGCGCGGGGCTGCCGCGCTGCCTACCGCAATCGCTACGATCCGGCGTATAGCCTTCTCAATATTGGCTTCCGCCTGGTCTGCTCCCTGCAGTCAGTTGGTTAGCCATCGGCTTTCCTGTGAGCAAAAAAAAAAGAAAAAAAACAAAAAGAAGAGAATGGAGCAGTGCAAGCAAGGAGGGAGGGACGACCGACAGCGCAGCACGGCGATGGTAAGCAAGGAATATTTATAGGGGCGAAGCCCCCTGATTTTTTTAAATTGAGTGAAATGTTAATAAAAATATTCACGATTCCCATTCCAGGAGGTGAGGCCATCAATGACGACCTGAACGCATTGTTGCGCTCCAAAAAGGTGCTGGAGGTAGAGAGTCAGGTGGTGAGCAGCGCTCATGGTGCACACTGGTGTTTTTGTGTAAAATACTTAGATGAACCTGCGGGGGATCGGAAAAAAGTGGACTACCGGGAAGTTCTGGCACCGCTGGTTTTTCAACGTTTCGAGCGCATGCGGGAGCTGCGCAGGCAAATTTCTCAGGAAGAGGCGGCGCCGGCCTATACGGTATTTACCGATGAAGAAATGGCCGCATTGGCGAAAATGGAGCGTCTTACTCCCGAAGCGATGAACAGTGTAAAAGGAATCGGAAAAAATAAGATAGAAAAGTACGGTGCGCGATTTATCCAGTTGATGCAAGATGAAAAGGGCTAACCATCTCATACCGCTGATTGCCGACCCTGATAACCTGAGGCTGGCATTCTGGAAGGCGCGCAAAGGCAAAAACCATGCGGCGCAGGTGGAGGCATACCGAAACCGATTGGACAAAAACCTGACGGCGCTGCGCGAACAAATAACGACCGGCCTGTTGGATGTGGGCAAATACCATTACTTTCGGGTGTACGAACCGAAAGAGCGGCTCATTTGCGCGGCCGCGTTCGACGAGCAGGTATTGCACCACACCTTGATGAATGTATGCCATGAGCATTTTGAGCGGCATCAAATCTTCGACAGCTATGCCAGCCGGAAAGGGAAGGGGAACCATGCCGCTCTTGCGCGTGCAAGATCATTTACCAAACAGTACGATTGGTACCTGAAACTGGATGTACGGAAATTCTTCGAAACGATACATCACGGAATGCTGAAGGCACAATTGGAACACCTGTTTAAAGAAAGGCGGCTGTTGGAGATTTTCGGCAAGATCATTGACAGTTATGAGGCGCAGCCGCAACGCGGGGTTCCGATCGGCAATTTGAGCAGTCAGTATTTTGCCAATCACTATCTCTCCGGGTTAGATCATTTCATCAAAGAAAAATTAGGCGTCAAAGCGTATGTGAGATACATGGATGATATGGTCTTGTGGTCCAAGGACAAAGCTGCGCTAAAGCGCGCGCTGGTAGAAATTACGACGTATATAGAGGGTACATTGCATTGCACACTCAAGCCGGTTCAGTTGCAGCGCTGCCGTTTGGGCCTGCCGTTTCTGGGATACCGGCTGCTGCCTTACCAAACTCGCTTGTTGCAACAAAGCAAGCAACGGTTTATCCGGAAATTGAATATTGCTGAGGAGTATCTCGAAACGGGGGAGTGGAGTCAGGCAACTTATCAGCGCCATGTATTGCCCCTGTTGGCGTTTACGTGGCATGCGGATACGGAGGCATTCAGAAGAAAAGTTATTTTTCAAAATATAGGTCAATTGCCATAGGGCGACAACCGCGTGTACCGCGGCGGCAGCTTCTTCAACGATGCGCAGAACTGCCGCGCTGCCTACCGCAATCACAACGATCCGGCGAATAGCAATCACAATATTGGCTTCCGCCTGGTCTGCTCCCTGCAGCTCACAGGAAAGCCGGATGGCTACCACTGAACAGGCGATTGTCCTGCCCCCGCCGTATAGCGGGGCAAAAACGCGGCTCAACCCGCAGGGCGGTAGTAATAGTAGGCGACGGTTCCGAACCTTCTGCCGCCCTTTCTTGTAAATTTGTATATTTGTGCATAAAAGCAGTCTATGCCCGCGAAGGATTTTTACCATGATGTTGTGCGTCAGGCGTTGGAAAAAGATGGCTGGACGATTACGCATGATCCCTATTTTATGCGAATCGGAAGAAGGAAAGGTTATATTGATTTAGGGGCAGAAATAGTAGCGGCAGAGCGGGAAAGCGAAAAAATAGCAGTAGAAATAAAGAGTTTTGTGAGCTTGTCTGATTTGGATGCTTTTGAAGATGCACTGGGCCAATTTTTACTTTATCGCCCGGCATTAGCAAAAAAGGAGCCTGATAGAATGTTGTTTCTGGCTATTCCGAACGGCTTTTACGTTAAGTTTTTCGATGATCCGTTTTTTCTGGAAGTTGCGGATTTGTATGAATTGAGGTTACTGATTTTCAACGAAAAAGACCCAAATATCTTAAGATGGAAAAGATAACGCTTTATAAGAAAATTGTTCGCGACCTGTTCGGAGCAATTGCGTCCATGTCTCCTTCCGATGAGCAGGTGGAAACGCAGTTGGTTATAGACGACGAGCGCGGTCATTACCTTCTTTTTTCGGTAGGTTGGGAAGACGATAACAGGGAATACGCCCCTTTTCTGCATATTGATGTAACCTCCATGGGCAGGGTTTTGATACAGCATGACGGCACCGACCTCAAAGTCGCGCTGTTACTGGCAGAAAAGGGTATCCCCAAAAGTGATATCGTGCTGGCTTTTCATCCGAAACACCAACGCGCCTTGTTGCCTGAATTCGCAGAGGTTTGAGACGCTCCCCGACATGTACCTTAATCGCTTATGAC
Source organism: Saprospiraceae bacterium (assembly GCA_019638385.1). GTDB lineage: Bacteria > Bacteroidota > Bacteroidia > Chitinophagales > Saprospiraceae > UBA2329. The sequence continues at coordinate 206,392 of JAHBTW010000008.1, forward strand.
ACCACCCACCATCACCGACATCATCACCCGCATCGGAACCCTCATCGGACAGCCGCTCCAGCTCGCTCCCGCGCGCGGCGCCGATACCGTGTCGGGCGTGATGCCCATTCGGAAGAAAGAACCCTTTCGCTATGCCCTGCGCAATGACCGCCTCGCCGGGCTGAACCTCGCCGGCGCCAACCTCGACGATGCGCAATGGGCGCAAATACTCCAACTGCTCGGTGCGGATGCAGAACACCTCGAAGCGCTCAACCTGCGCGACAACCGACTCACTGCGTTCCCAACCGTTCCGGCCATGCGCCGGCTCCGCTACCTGGACTTGTGCAACAACCAACTGCGGGAATTCGCGCCGCCGCCCGGCGTGGCGGAGCAATTGACGCACCTGTGGCTGTACGGCAATGCCGACCTGGCCACGCCGCCGCCGGAAATCGTGGCGCAGGGGCGCTATGCGATTGCTAATTATTTTCGGGAGGCAAAAGAGGAGCTTGTATTTCTCAAGGAGGCCAAACTTCTGCTGCTCGGCGAGGGCAGAGCAGGAAAAACTTCCTTCGCACTGAAAATGAAGAGCCTTAGCAACCCATTACCTAAAAAAGACGAAACAACACGCGGCATCGCGGTGGAAACGTTGCCCATCGGGGAGGGCGATAAAGCCTTCAATATTCACCTGTGGGATTTCGGCGGACAGCAGATTTATCACGGTACGCATCGCTTTTTCCTCACCAAGCGCTCTCTGTATGTGGTATTGGCCGACAATCGAAAGCAGGATACCGATTTCGATTATTGGTTGCAAATGGCCGAGTTGTACGGTGAAGGGAGTCCTTTGTATGTGGTGGTGAACCAAACCGACAACCGCCCGGCATATCCCAATCTGGGCGGTATGAAAAAGCGCTTCGATTTTCTGAAAGATATGCTGGTTGCCAATTTAGATACGTTGGCCGAATTTGACCGCAGCGAGGGCGCGGCTGCCCGCAATACGGCGGACACCCAAAAAGTGGCCAATGTCATCAAAAACCGCATCTGCGAATTAGACCACCTTACCCAACCCTTGCCGAAAACCTGGTACGACATCCGGAGAGAACTGGAACGGGTGCGAGATACAGAAAATCGGAATTATATCTCACTCGAACGTTATTACGACATTTGCGCGGCACACGGTATTAAAGACCGGGACCGCTGCCTTTTTCTCAGTGCCTACCTGCACGACCTCGGCGCTGTACTGCACTTCCAGGGAGACGGGGCTTTGAGCGAAACTGTCATACTTCGCATGACATGGGCCACAGACGCAGTTTTTAAAGCTTATGACAGCCCTTTGGTTCACAGCGGCGAACGCCCGGGGTATTTTAGAAAAGCAGATATTCGACAAATATGGAGCGGCGAAGCGTATGCCGACAAACAAGAGCAACTATTGGCGCTGATGCTCCGGTTCAAGCTATGCTATCAAATAGGCGAATCGGAGGAATACATCATGCCCGAATTGCTGCCCTTTGCCCAGCCGGACTATGCGGCACAGATTCCTGCACTCAGCGCCGCTGAGTTGCAACATGCTCCGGCAGTGTATTACGAATATGAATTTATGCCCCGCGGTATATTTCCCCGCTTTGCCGTATTGGCGCATCGGCATATTGCTTTCGGCCAGCAATTTATCTGGCGCGAGGGCGTCGTACTGCAGTCAGGCGATAGCTATGCCCTCGTGACGGAAACCTACGGTAACCGCAAAATTGTGGTGAGAAGCATCGGCAAACGCCGCCGGGAATTAAAAACCATTGCTACTGAATATTTAGACAGCATACACTATACCTTCCCCAAACTGCGCGTAAAAAAATTAGTGCCCTGCAACTGCGATACCTGCCGGGAATTGCCGGAGCCGCATTACTTTGATTATAAAAGCCTTTTGGATCGCCTGGACAAAGGCAAGGAAACCTCGGAGTGTGATAAGAGCTTTGACCATGTACCCGTTCGTAAATTGCTTGACGAGATATTCGCCGATGGAAGACAGATGGAACCCGATTTTGACAGAAATGAAAACCCTGAATCCCCTCCTCCCACCGCCCCCAAAAAAGTATTCCTCTCGTACTCCCATGCCAGGATTAAGGATGCTGAGGATATGAAAACGGCCTGTGCCGTGCTCGAATGGGACGGTAAAATCGAGTTTTGGTACGATCAGAATATTAAGCCTGGCGCGGAATGGGAGGAAGAAATTAAAGAAAAGCTGGAGCAGGCCGATATCATTATATTGCTGCTCAGCAAGGAGTTTTGGGCTTCAAATTTTATCAGGAATGATGAACTGCCCTTGGTTGAAAAGCGCCGTACGATGGGCGCGAAAGTGCTCTGCGTAATGCTGTCTCACAATCAATTTAAAAACACCAAATGGACCATGTTACAGGCCGTGCCGCAACTCAATGGCCGGCTTACCCCCATCAGCGACTGGCTCGACAAGGATCATGCCTGGGATGAGGTGGTGAATGCGCTGGGCAGTATGTTATGATCCCCATCCCGTCCGCGCCCGTGCCAGTTCCTTTCCATCTTTCACCCGCAGCAATCGGTGCAGCCGCATAGTGTCATCCACGATGCTCGTTTCGGCAATGAGTTCCTCATTCCATACACATTCGGCGAGGTAGAGTATGTCCATGTCGCGGAGGGTGGCGTGTTGGAGCAGTTGTTCGTCGGCGGCTTCGAGCATCCAGTCGGCGTAGAAGCTGTTGGTGAGGTGGAAATTGAAATCGAGGTTGTGCCAGCCCACGGTGAAGCGGCGCGACTGAACGGGGGCGCCGAGGTCGGGCAGCTTGTCGGCGGCGCGGGGCAGGTAGCCGGCAGGGTAGGGGAGGAGTTCGTTGTAGGCGAGCAGTTCGGCGGGAATGCGCGCCATGCGGCGGGTGGCGGTGTTCATAAGCAGCCAGGTGGTGGAGGCATCGGCTATTTGGGCGCCGTCGGCATCGAAGACGCGGAAGTCGCGGTGCGTAAACACCCGCTCGAAACCCGAAGGATGGGTGAGTACTTCAATGGTTTCGCCGAGCATCGGCAGTCGTTCGATGTGCAGCCGCTGCCGCATGAGCACCCAGGAAATGCCCTGTTGTTCCAAATCCCACACCGAGAGTTTGAGTTGCAGCACATGTTGCATGGAAGCCTCCTGCATGAGCCGTATCAAGGCCGGTATCGTGAGGCGTTTGTACGGGTCAATCTCGTAGCTGCGAATGGCGAAGCGCTCGCGGTGAAGGAGCGCCGCTGCGTCGGGTGCGTTCATAAAAATTGGTTTTGCGCTGTGGCGATGAGGGGCAAATATAGCGGAGATTTGCAAAGGGAAGCATTTATGCCCGGCCAACCAAAGATTACCAGATCGTGTTGGAAAGGGGGTAAAACAATACGCTTCTCCCAATGCTACCAAATGATCAATTACCGGCAGGCGAGATTTCAAACCCAATACAACGGTACCTGCCGCGCTTCCCGCTGCTGACGATGCTCTTTGTCGTTGCCGCTTTTACAGCCGATGCTCAACCCACCACCACCCCCTGCACGCTTTCCTACGTCAACCATCTGCCCACTGAGCCGTGCCGCGATTACCGGCAGTACGCTCCGGTTATTCCCGAACACACACCGATCAAAAATATTCGTTTGGTGGTGCATGTGGTGCAGCAGGATAAAGATAGCCTGCCCCGCAATTTTGAAGACAACTCCACCGGACACGACTGGATCAACATGCTGCTGTGGCAACTCAACGTCATTTATCGCAATGTGGACCCGCCCAGCCGGCCGGTACCGGAATGCCCTTCTGCATACATGAAACATTCCCGGATTCAGTTTCGAAAGGAGGCTACGTTTTTTCATCAAAGCTCGCAGCATTGGAACCAAAACCCCCGCGGCAGACCTCGCAACGGCGATAATTGGTGCAATATCTGGGACGACCTCGTGGCGTCTAATCCGGCCATTTCTGATGATCTGCGCGACAATGCATTCCATGTTTTTCTGGTGCATTCTACCTGGAGCGAAACGCATACCGGGTTCTCTCCGGGCATCGGCGCCCTGCATGCCAATTTTGTGGTGCTCGGCGGGTATTACATAACCCTGTTTGAGTCCGACGATCCGCCGTACGACCATGCGCCGCATGGGGCCGCCATTGCGCTGGGCCACGAACTCGGCCATGCTTTCGGCCTGTACCACACCGACGGCGGCGACTTCTGCTGTGACACCTACGAGGCGAAAACCAACAACATCATGAACTCCGGCGGCAGCGGGATGACCGAATGCCAACTGGCGCGCATGCACTACCTGTTGGAGTCGGGCAATAACTGCTCCACAGCGGGGCATTGTTCCACAGCCTGGAAAACCATCGAAACCGATTATTGCAGCAAAGACGACTCCTACGACATCATTATTCCGAGCGGGCAGACCGTGATATGGGCCGTAGAGAAAAAGCTCAACACAGACATCATCGTTCGGGCCGGCGCGCAGCTCGTCATCCGTTGCCGCATCGGCCTGCCCAACGAGGCCCGCATCATCGTGGAGCAGGGCGGGCAACTCGTTATTGACGGCGGAACCCTTACCCACAACAAAACCCTGTGGCCGCGATGCAGTTCCGGCGAGTGGAGCGGCATTGCGGTGGCCGGCGCCGTAGTGGAATTGGCGCCTTACGATATGCTGCCCGAAACGGTTCCGCTGCACGCCTCCGGTCTGGGCCGGGTGGTATTGCGCGGGGCGCTCATCGAACATGCGCGCGATGGGTTTGTGAGGCGCTAGTGGCGGTATGCGGTATGCGGTGTGCAGTATAGGCAGTATGTGCCTACCGCATACTGCCTGCCGCTGACCGCATACTGCGCCAAAAGCGTCCCTTCAGGGAAAAGCAAACAGCAGCCGAAGCAAATGCTCCGGCTGTTTTTTTTGCATCTTTAAAATTGCCCTACGCGAAAAAAAAATATTTAAAAATTTAAAAATCAGAAAAATATGCTGTTATTTCGCAGGATTATTTTACCATATAAAATCAAATTTACATGGAACCATTCATTGGACAAATTCAAGCTTTTGGGTTCAATTTCGCACCTCGTGGCTGGGCCACTTGTGATGGGCAACTCCTCAGCATCGCGCAGTACCAAGCCTTGTTTTCCCTGTTGGGCACCACATACGGGGGCAATGGAACAACCAACTTTGCTTTGCCCGACTTCCGCGGCCGGGTGATGATGCACCAAGGCGCAGGCCCGGGCCTTACGCCCCGATCCATGGGCGAGAGAGGCGGTGTGGAAACCAATACGTTGTCTGCGGGTAATTTGCCGGCTCACAGCCATCCGGTAGCCATACCGGTATCTACCGGCAATGCCAATTCCGAAGAGCCTGCGGGTAATGTGCTTGCCGCTACCAATAACAATCAGTATGCCGCAGCTCCCACAGCAGGAGTATCCTACCATCCTTTTAGTACGGGTAATGCCGGGAGTTCTATCCCTGTCAATAATGTACAGCCTTATCTGGTGGTAAATGTTTGTATCGCATTGGAGGGTATTTACCCGTCCCGCCCCTAATAGTTAGATATGTGCGCTGTTTGTCCTTTCAAAAAACTGTTTTTGAAAAGGAGAACAGCGCGCGTTTTTGCCCTGTTGGCAATAAAATAAAGCGCAACGAATCTCCAATTTTTTACACCTCAACAACTTTTCAAATGAAAGTTCGATTCCTTATTACCCTGTTTCTGGGCTTAATCGCTTCTGTCGGTTATGGCCAATACCTCGAAACCTTTTCGACGCCGAACAAGGGATACCTCGAAAACTTCGTGAATGATTTTAACGGAGTAAACTGGACCCTGACCCCTTGGGCCAATCAGCCGCCTGCCGAATTTGGCAGGGACGATCAGGATTATTTCAAAACCACCGCTGCGGGTGTGTTGGAAAGTATAGACCTGGACCAGGAGGTCTGCTGGTTAAGCCCTCTGCTGGTGGCTACCGTCAACGGAACGGCTGCCTTTACCGCAGATATTACCTGGGCGGGATATGACCCAAACCAAACCAATCCGGAGGAATACATCAATGTAGAATACAGAATCAATGGAGGCAGTTGGGTCAGGCACCCCAATGTCCTCGGCGCAAACGGCGACCCTGCTTTCACCGTGCGTTACACGGCTGTAGGCGGGTCGGGTTCTCACACAACCAATTTCCCCTCTATTGCCATCATGGTCGGCCATACTTTTGAAATACGCATCTGTGTGAGTAATAACACCGATGCGGAAGTAGTCACCATTGACAATGTGTCGGTGACCAACGTCCAGTTGGCCTCGGCCTGCCTCCAGCCCACGGTGAGTACCGTTGTTACCCCAACGGGTTCCTGCAATCCCAACACCGGAGCCATCACTGTCACGGCCAGCAACGGCACGCCGGGCTACCATGTGGCCTGGAGCGGCCCCAGCAGCGGCAACCCTGCCGGCACTGAAATTGCCACGTCCGGAGGCAGCTACGCCATTTCACCATTGGCGGCCGGCCTTTATTCCATTACGGTGACCGACGCGGTCGGATGCTCAACTATCACCTCTGCAACGGTGACCACTGCTACGGCACTCGCCCTGAGTACGATCATCCTCAATGCCAACTGCCCCGGCGAGGCAAGTGGAGAGATTGACTTGATTGTCAACAATGGAGTACCTCCTTATTCCTATAGCTGGAGCAACCTGCCCGGCTCGCCTGACCCGCAAGACCAAATCGGGCTTACGCCGAATACATACACCGTGACGGTTACAGACGCAGCCGGCTGTACGGCCGGCACCAGTGCGGTAGTTGGCGTAGCGCCTACTGGTCCCTATCTGGAGGCTTTCTCCGTGAACAATAAGGGATACTTGCCTAATTATGTGGATGATTTTGTTGGCGTGAATTGGACGCTCAGCAATTGGCCGAATCAACCGCCCGCTGCCTTTGGGCGCGTCAGCAACGACTATTTCCAAACCAGCGGCGGGGTTTTGACTGCCCTCGACCTTGATGTAGAGGTTTGTTGGGAAAGCCCATTAATTAACCTCGGTAGCGGAACGATGTTCTCCGTTGACCTTGCCTGGAACCAGTTTGACCCGGAAGACTACATCAACGTGTTGTATAGCATTGATGGGGGCAGTTATGTCCAAGTCTCCAATAAAGCTGGCGGAGGAGCGGGCACCATTCAATATACTACCACGGACAATAGTGGGTCCATGAATGTGTCGCAGACAGGGCTTTCCGGCAGTAGTATCCAGATTCGAATTTGTGGGGTTTCGAACTCGGAAAACGAGCAATTCTCTTTGGACAACGTGAGTGTGCCTCAGGCGGTATCGCTTTGTTTTGGGCCGGCCAATGATCTGTGTGCCAACGCCACCAGCCTGACCTGCGGCGCCACCATTACCGGCGACATCGGCGGCGCCACTGACACCGGCGCTCCTGCCGGCTGCACGGGCGGCGGGACACCGCAAGGCGGTATATGGTTTACGTTCGTCGGAACGGGGCAATTGACCACAGTGAGTACGGCAGGCTCTAATTTTAATACCCAACTCAATATATACACCGGCACTTGCGGGGCGCTGTCCTGTGTAGCCGGAGATGACGACAGCGGGCCGGGTACTACCTCAGAAGTGGTTTTCTGCGCTGCATCCGGAGTCACCTATTACATCTATCTCGATTCTGATGTAGCCTTGCCTGCCGGCACTTACAGCATCAGTGTGAACTGCGTACCAGTGGCTCCCAGTATCGCCACATGCCAAAGCAATATCACAACCGGCACCGATCCGGGTCTTTGTACGGCAAGCGAGAGCTTCAGCGCTATCGCAACGGGCTGCCCTGTACCGACCATTACCTATGCGATCGGTATGACCACCATTACCTCTCCTTACAATTTTCCGGTGGGAACAACCACCGTGAACGTAACTGCCTCTAACGGCGTATCACCGGATGCTACCTGTTCCTTTACCGTTACCGTAACGGATACGCAGGCTCCGGACG
>JAHBTW010000009.1 GCA_019638385.1 Saprospiraceae bacterium
AGGTGATGTTGGCTGCTGTGCTTCTTGTTTTCTATATGTTTGTCAATGTGTTAAAACAAGCCCTATGGTCTGCCCACAGGGCTTTGTCTTTATTACTTTTTGTTTTTCAGGCGGTCGTTTATTTGTTTTGTCCACTTGTCAACAAACTGCAATTCTCCGCTTAGTTGCATATTTGTTTCTTCGTCATACAATTCAAATTTCGTTTCTCCTTTGTTCTTATTTGTCGGTGTAAAACGAAGTTCAACACGCTCAATAAAACCAAGACTTCCAATATCGTTTTTTACGTTCCTTGTTTTCTTAACGGCTTGACAAGTCTGAATTTCTGAAAGGTCAACAAATTGAGAAATCGCTTCTTCTTTTTTCTGTTTGAAAAAGAAAACGAAATTCCTGTTTTCGTCAATTCCTAAAATAAAGTCGCCACAAAATTCGTGTTGACCTATTTTACAATTATGTTGTTGTGCAATTTCATTAAGCGATTGCAACATTTTATTCTCTTTTTTTATCCTGTTGTAATACATTATCACAAAAGGAACAATACATATTAGTATTGAAATTAAGCCAACTATGGCTGTTCCCCAATCCATTTCCATTTTTGTTTTATTAAGTTTTTTGAAATTGTAAATTGGACTTTGCAGTTCTCCAAAGTCTTAATTAATAAAGGCAGTTGTCAATTTTGACAACTGCTTACGAACTAAAAAAACGTATTACCAAAAATAATGGAAGGGAAAAATGATGTCTGATTTCCGATGTTGTATCAGAAGGTTTATTGAAATATTGGTGTATTGAGAAAATGCTGTTTCAAATAATTGCTCTGTTGTTTTCGTAATTGCCCAAAGACCATTAAATGGGTTTTTGAAACTTGGGGCAGGTAAATTGTTGATGTTGTTAACTGAACTTTCGGATTGTGATGTGTGGCAGAAAAGTTTTGTTGAAAAATCCGAAATTATTTTTTCTTGTGAAGAAGTTGGATAGTCTTTAAAATCAGAATGGGCAAACGACTTTGTAACAACTCCTATTGCAAAGCAATAAATAGCTGCTAGAAAAACTACGCTTAATATTCTGAAACTACTTTTCACGGTGCAAAGATAGATTGATTCTTGATTTAAATCTCCAATTGATGCGGTGGATTTGAAAAAAACATTTTCAGGTAAATGATTACTCCAAGACCTACAAGCAGTAATCCGATAATGTTTGTAACAGTTATGAAAATGCCAATAAAGAAAATTAGCATTCCTGTAAGTAACATTCTTTCTGAATAACGAACAAGCTCCATTGCCGACAAATTTTCAATATTTCGCGAATACTTGTAAAGTTCTTTATCAATATGAACTTGAGCAATTACAATCAAAACAATGGCAATTTTTAAAATCAGCAAACCCATTACATTTATCAATGGATGATGAAACTTGTCAAGAGGAATGAATAGGTAGTAAAATTCAGGAACGAGCGAATAAATTATTGTCATAACACCAAACACTGAAAATATAATCCAAAAGTATCCGCTAACCCGTTTCAAGCGATTATATTCAATTATTTTTTCAATGGTAGCATTTGTTTCCGTAACTCTTGTAACTTTTCGGAATTGTTTCCAAAAAATAATTAGCCAAGTTGCAACAAGCATAAAAGCTGGCAAATACATTTGTAAAGTTGGGTCTGTCATAATCGTTAAATTTTTTAAGGTAAAACAATCAAAGGGGTTTGCCCTTCATACACTAATTCGTTTATTAAAAATCGTCTGAAAAGTTGGTCGGTCAAAAGGCGTGAGCCTTTTTGAACAATCAATATTTCATCAATCTTATTGTTAATAATTTTTTTGATGTCGTTAATAGGATTGTTGCCTTCGTAAATGGCAAAAGATGTTTTGTATTTCTCTGTAAACATTTCTTTCAACTCTTTAAGATGCTTTTCAATTCCTGTAGTTTTTTCATTGGGTTTTGCCAAATAGAAAAAGGTAATAGTGGTGTCTTTATTGTCAATGAAATTTAGGAACTTGTTCAATTCCAAAATGTTCAAGGGGTGTTTCTCTGTTACTGCAACATAAATTTTATCGTGAGAAAATTTCTCAATTTCTTTAGGCATAGCAACAATAATATTTTTTGTGCTATCAATAACCTGAAGTGCCACGCTACCAAGAAATATTTTTTTGAGTAAACCTGTGCCTTTAATTCCTGTAAAAATTAAATTGTCAAATGGTTCAGATAAAAGTTTTGGCAAGGTAAGTTGCAAATTACTTTCAGAAACATTGAACGAAACTTTAACGCTTGAAGGTATTAGTTTTTGGGCTAATTCCTTTAATTTTTGGATGGCTTCTTCATTGGTGTGTTGTGCAATCTGTTTTCTGCTTTCATTGTCGGTTAGGGCAGGTGCTAACACAATGGACTGATGAACTAAAAGCAATTCAGCATTTGTCTGTTTGCTCCAATCGCAAGCATACTTAATCAAGTTGCTCGAATACTCCGAAAAGTCAATAAGTATGATAAATCGTTTTTTCATTGCTTATGTTTTTGATGGATTGTTTGATTTTTGCAGACTTTCATTAACCCTTCTAAAATCTTCTTGGCTGTCTGCAAGAACCATTAAAATATCTTTTGCTTCTAACTGCGTTGAACCGCCCGGGCGGATATATTCTCCGTTTCTTCTTATCATCACGATAAATGCAGATTTCGGAAAATTCAAGTCCACAATTCTTTTACTTACAGCGTAAAAATCGGGTAAGATTTCAAATTCCTGTAATGATGATTTTGGAAGGTCTAAAATGAGCCTATCTATTTCTGTTATTTTTTTCGCCTTTTCAGGTAAAGCCACGTTGAGCCATTTTGCAAAAATTGATAAAGTTGTTCCTTGAATGAGAACGGAAGTAACTGAAATAAAAAATACGATATTAAATATCATATTGGCTTTGTCTATCCCTGCTAAGAGGGGATATGTGGCAAACACTATCGGAACAGCACCACGTAAACCAACCCAAGAAATATAAAATCTCCTACGCAATTTCATTTTAAAAAACACCAAACTTAGAAAAACGCTTACAGGACGAGCCACAACAATAAGGAACAAGGAAATAAGAAGTCCGATGCCCATATAGGGAAATACCTGCGAAGGAAATACAAGTAAGCCCAAAGTAAGGAATAATACAATTTGCATTAACCAAGCCAAACCATCAAACATTTTCAGTATGGTTTTTTTATGTATCAGGTCTTGATTACCCAAGTAAACTGCACAAATGTATATAGCAAGAAATCCGTTTCCACCCACAAAGTCGGTTGCTGAAAATGTAATGAACATTAAAGCAATAACTAAGACAGGGTAAAGTCCTTCAAAGTCGAGTTTGATTTTGTTGATGATGAATTTACTTAGTTTACCAAACGCAAAACCTGCAATACCGCCCAAAATCATTTGCTGAAAAAACAAGGGAATAATTGAAACAAAACTTTGGTCTTGATTCATTACCAAAGTCAAAAAGGCAATCGTCAACACATACGCCATTGGGTCGTTACTACCGCTTTCTAATTCTAAAGTCGGTCGTAAATTGGTTTTCAATGCAAGACTTTTAGAGCGTAAAATGGAAAACACGGCTGCTGCGTCTGTTGATGAAACAATGGAACCTAATAACATACTTTCATAAATGGTAAAGTCGGTTACAAACCATATAAATGTCCCAAGTGAAAGAGCAGTCAGCAAAACGCCTAACGTGGATAAAACAAGTCCTTCCTTTAAAATTGGCTTTACAGAAGTCCAATTGGTGTCAAGTCCGCCTGAAAACAAAATGAAGTTTAGCGAAACAATCCCAATGAATTGAGCGATTTGAGGATTGTCGAACCGAATACCGCCAATGCCGTCAGAACCTGCCAACATACCGATTGCCAAAAAGAGTAATAAAGTCGGAACGCCAAATTTATAAGATGTCTTACCTACAATAATGCTTACAAAAAGCAATAGAGAGCCAACTAATAGTATATTTTCAATTGTTAAATTCATTCTTTTTTATCTCTTAAATCTGTCCGCACAAAGTTACGTCTAATCGTCAGTTAAAGTGTCAAATTACCCTTTTGTTTTTTGTCTTGGCGAGCCGAAAACTGTTCGTTTGCACAATGTCGGTTCGGGGTCTGTTAGCATTGCAGCCAACGTCCCGCATCCACGACGTAGCCAGCTTTTGCTGGCTATGGCCGTGGATGCATTGTTCGGCACAGCCTTCTTTTTATTCATTTTTATTTATCAATTCGCTTATCGAATTATGATGTTCCATATTTCCGCAATTGATGATTATCAAATTCTTTTTGCTTCTTGTCAATCCCGTATAAATTAGCTCTTCAAATGAAAATGGAAAATCTCCATCTTGCCATTCCTCTTCAATAAGTAAAAATAAAGTATTTGCTTCCCAGCCTTTAAAACTATGTATGGTAGAAAGTTTCAAAGTTCCTCGATTATACCAAAAATGGAACTTTTTGTTATCTCTTACAAACTTCAACTTCTTAGTAAGCATTCTATATTCGGGATACTTTCTTTCCAATCCTCGCATAGATAGCCTCTTATCTCTATTTAGAAGTTCTTTGAGATTTTGGCTCGAATACCAATTTTCAAACTTCTCTTTATCTATTCTATCTCTTTCAATTGCTCGATTGTAAGCTGTGGTAATTTCTGTTTCGTTCGTTTCTTCTACTAAATCCTTAATTGCTAAGAGTACAGCAAGTTTGTTTTTCTTCGTTTCTTCCTTTCTTATATTCGGAAATAGTTCTAACCCTTCTTTTATTACCTCTGTTTTTTTGAATGTTTCGAGTAGAAGTTTATACCAAACTTCTTGTGTCTCAAACATTGAATTGGTCTTTTCATTTGTCTTGTATCGGTAATAGCAATCAAACTCTCTTAGAATAGCTATCCTAATACCAAGAATGGCAATATCGTTCGGATGTTCCCCAAGCTTACCCGAAATATCTTTAACAATTTTCAACAGTTCAACGACATTAATTTCTTTGCCAATCAAGAAGTACTTGATGAAACTTGGTTTATCAAAAGTCATTGATAGTTGCTTGTTGAAATCATCAATATTGTACTTCTGCTGAAAGTGAATATTTTGAAAGCCAATTGCAATATCCTTTATCTTCTTATCTGAACGGAAGCAATCCTTTAATTCTGATGGCTTCTGTTGAACATTAGTCTTAATATCTTTATCTTCAATTTCGTTTGAATAAATGTTTTGTTTTTCATCTCCAAATAAAACATATTCGCCACCTTCATCTAAAAAGCAATTTTTAACTACGTTCATCCAAGGTCTTTTGTAGTCTTGGATTTCATCAATCAGTATCGTCTTGTACTTTAAAAACTTTCCTTTGTTTTCTTGGAATAAGTCTTCATTTCCATAATAGTTATCCTCGAAATATTGGGACTGCTTTTCAGTTGTCCACTCGGAAAAATCTTTTGGAATTTCAAATTCAATTCCATTGTTATTCATTTCCGTTGTGATAAAATTATGGTAGTTGTTTATGTAAAAGTTATCCCAGGAAAAATCTTCTCTAACCTTACTTATTTTATCATGTATGTAATTCTTCAAAGTAATGTTATAGCAAAGTAGAAGTACTTTGTCGTTTGTTCGTAAATGAGCATTTACAGCTCTTGCAGCCATAACCGTCGTCTTGCCTGAGCCAACGACTCCTTTTATCCTTTGGTCTCTTGGTTCGCTTACTATAAGTCGCTGTTGTTGTCTGCTATATGGTATTTCCTCTCCTTCTTCCTTTGTGTGTATGGGCGGTTTCAGATACCTTTTAAAACTATCATATAACTCATCATCAAAAAAGTAACTGTGTTGATTTGCGATAAGATACTTTTTTCTTAAAATCTTAAAAAACTCTGATTTGTTTAAGCTGTCTTTTCCAAGCAATTCTATATTCCATTTTAAGAAGTCTTGATACTTCTTATTTTCCTTGTATGGTTCAACCAAAAAATCATTTAAGGATTTTTTGGTTTCATTGTGGAAATAAACAGCACAACATACAATTGACCAATATTTAAAGTCCCTAATCTTCCTTTCGAGTAAGTTCTCAATATGAAGATTGTACATATTTTCCTTATATCTCAACACTTGGTCAATTGGCGACTTAGGATATGCATCATTTTGTTTAAGTCTCCACTTTCTCTTTTCATCTAAATAGTAATGCGATAAATCCCAATCTTTCACCTCAATAATCATTATACCATAATTTTTTCGCATTATTATTATGTCAGGTCTATCACCATTCAAAAAAGGATTGAAATAAATTTCAAAGCTATCGTCTAAGTTTTCTTTTAAAAATTTCAGCAGATACAATTCTCCTTCCTCTGGCTTAACAGTCAGTTGAGCTATTTTTTCATAAGAAGGGTAGAATTGTGCCATTTGTTTCTTTTTTCTGGTTGTGCCGAACGTTTGTTACCCGTACCTCGCCGAGGTAAGTAAAACACGAACCTTAGTTCGTCTTATGGCTTACTCTGTGCTTTGGTTCGTATAAATTCCCAATGTACGATGCTCTACTGCCTCCTTCCAAGCCGCCACGCTCCCCATCCGAAAACACAAGAAATCCACCATTTTTCTCCTCTTCCGGTTCCCATATGTTTTTGCCGCTTACAAAGCTAATGCCTTATGGACAAAAAGCCAACCCGGCGGAATAAAAAAGTTTGCTTTTGAGCCAATGGAAAGCAGGCTCTTGATCTGTGGACAAACTCACACTACTGTACATTTCTCACGCAGCACTGCAAAGATGCCTGTTTTTGGGCCGAAAAGAGTCTAAAATTGAACGTTGCGAGAGCGTTGCGGCGTTGCGTGAAATAAAAAATGTCCAGTAGTGTGAGGCAAACTTCTGCGAAGTACTGCACCCCCGCTGGAGGCAATGGGCGGTTGTGCGCTCGCTGTGCTCACACTTACGCTTGATTTATTTTACCCCGGAGTCCGTAAACCATAACAGCTAAAGAAAATACCATGGTTAAGCCGACCAACGCCAATCCGGCAAGTACTATTTTTTCCTGTAATTCGGTGCCGACAAAGCCGGCGCCTGCGATGGGAGTCATTTGAGACGTTCCCCAAACAGCGCCTAATAAGGTGAAAAACCAATTCGAAAAAGTTCCGTAAAGAAGCGTCCAGAATAATACTTTTTTCAATCGTTGAGAAATCATTAATTCAGACCAAACAAAGCCTGCAACGACTAAAAACATCCCATTCATTACACCTTCCAAATGAGCTGCCAGGCCCTGTCTCGGATTGGTGAGTGTAACAATAGCAAAGCCGGTTATCAGCCCCAGGAGGAATAGCACCATCCCCGACATTTTTAGTTTTCTTGAAGATTGTAAGGTGTCCATGATTATTCAGTTTTAATTTCCTGCTTGTTTGGCTTTTGCGTCAGCAAATATAATCCCGAAGTGGAATAAAAACAACCCGATCTGTGGATTTCTGAAGTACACGCCGCATCAACAATCCTATAATCATCAATCTGACTTCGATTTATGTACCTTTACCCCGCAACCAAAACAATACCAACATGTCGCTTACTTTCCAACACACCGTACTGGAGCGCTTTCTCCGGTATGTGGTCATTGATACCCAGTCCGACCCGGAGTCCAAAACCATTCCTTCCACGGAAAAACAAAAGGACCTGAGCCGGCTTTTGGTGGAGGAACTGAAGGCCATCGGCATTGCCGATGCGGAATTGGACGAACACGGCTATGTATATGCCACTATTCCGGCCAACACCGACAAACAAGTGCCCGTGATCTGCTATTGCTCGCATGTGGACACTTCGCCCGACTCAAGCGGCGCGGGGGTGAAGCCGATCGTGCATCGCAACTATGACGGCAAAGACATTGTGCTGCCCGACGATCCCACACAGGTCATCCGGCCTGCCGATCATCCCGATTTGCCGGAGCAGATCGGCAACGACGTCGTCACAGCCTCCGGTACCACGCTGTTGGGCGCCGACAACAAGGCCGGCGTGGCCGCCATCATGGATGCCGCCAACTACCTGATGACGCATCCGGAGTGGAAACACGGCACGATCAAAATCCTGTTTACTCCCGATGAAGAAATCGGTCGCGGCGTGGATAAGGTGGATTTGAAAAAACTCGGCGCCGACTTTGCCTACACCGTGGACGGCGAGCGCCTCGGCTCCATCGAAGATGAAACCTTCTCCGCCGATGCCGTCGTCATCACCATCGAAGGCGTGTCGGTGCATCCGGGTTTTGCCAAAGGCAAAATGGTGAATGCCATCAAAATCGCTTCCGCCATTGTGGATCGTTTGCCGAAAGGCCGCCTTTCGCCCGAAACCACCGAGGGCCGTGAAGGCTTTGTGCATCCGGTCACGATGACGGGCGCGTTGGAATCGGCTGCGCTGCGCTTCATCATACGCGATTTCAGTATAGAGGGCCTCAAACGCCATGAGGCGGAGTTGAAGTCCATATTTGATGCCGTATTGGCGGATTACCCCGGCGCGAAAGGAACCTTTGAGGTCATAGAACAATATCGCAACATGAAGGAGGTGCTCGATCAACACCCGGAAGTGACAGCCAACGCGGTAGAGGCCATTCGCCGGGCGGGCGTCGCGCCGCATCAGTCGAGCATTCGCGGCGGCACCGACGGCTCGCGGCTCTCGCTCATGGGCCTGCCTTGCCCCAATATCTTCGCCGGCGAGCACGCGTTTCACTCCCGCCTGGAGTGGGTGTCGGTACAAGACATGGAAAAGGCCGCACAAACGCTGGTGCATCTGGCAGGGGTGTGGGAGGAGCGGAGCTGAGGGCTGCGCCGCCAGGCAGGTATGATGGAAAAACAGCCGACCCAATCGGTAAGTTATTCACGACGCGTTCTTTGTATCAAAACATCCCCCGCCGCCGCAGCACCAACAGTAGGATACAGATAAGCAGCACGCCGGCCGCAATGCCGATTTCTAACCATTCCTTTTGCATATTGCTGATGCTGCTTTGCACATAATACGGATTGGCCGCGCCGGGCGTGCCCTCGCCGGGCGCCTGCTCCCAATTGTAGGGGTCGTTATTGTCCAAATGCGGGAGCAGGAGGCTGAGCGTAAACACGGAGTCGGTGGGCGGCAGGCGGTATTGCGTTTCGTCCACCATAGCGCCTTCGGGGCCGAAGAGGAAGAGGCGCTCTTCGCGTTTGCTGAGTCCGAATTGGAGACAACCGAACACATTGTGGGCTGCGGGAAAAATCTGCCGGAAGCGCCCCTCATCCCGGCAGAGGATTAGATAATCGCGGGGCGCGATGCTCGCATCGGGCAAGATCGTTTCGTGGTGGGCATCGGCCAACACCCAGCCGCTCACATCTACGCGGGAGCGCGTGGTGTTGTACAGCTCTATCCAGTCGCCCGCGCGCCGATTATCCGGGCTTATTTCGTTGATGATGATTTTGCCGGCCAGCGGGTGCAGGAAAGGCTCAAATACGGCGCGCAGCGAGAGGCCGTCGGCAGGCAGTCGCAGGGTGAGGTCGCGCAAACGCTCCTCCGTTTCCCACCCTTCCCAGTGCGAAAACCGGTATCCCGGCAGTGTGACGGTTTTGAAATTCAACGACAGGGATTCAAAATAATGACCCGAAAAATCGCCGCCGGCTGCCGTCACGGTTATCACATCATTGATGCGTACCGTACCGCCCGGCGTAGCCGCTACATGCAGATGCCGTAGCTCGCCGGGTTTGAATCGGGCTGCGAGGTGCTGCAACACATACTGCGGCCGTTCGGCGGCAAACGTGCGCATGATCTGCACATGTCGCTCCCATTGCGGCCAGCTGAGGCGCCAGCGCACGATGTGCCGGGCCATTTCCGGGAGCAGTTCCTGGTATTTTTCTTCTATGGCCGCGTTGACCCGTTCGGGCAGGAAGGTGGTGTTGAGCCGGTCGTTGAAACGAACGAGAAATGCCTCGCGAAATTCGGGATTTTCCAACAGCTTTCGCAAAATGAGCGTGCTCCAGGGCGGATTCGGCCAGGCGGGACCGTCGGGTTGGGTATGGAAGGCAAGGCTGTTGTTGCGCCAGGCTTTTTCATCGTGCAGGCCGAAGCCCCAGTCGGTATCGTACAGAATCCAGCGCCAGCGGCCGTCGGCGGTTTGAGGCCGCCAGAATTTGATATTCCCGCCGGCATCCTGATTGTCGAAGTATATCTGTGCGATTTGGTAATTCATAAAATTGTCCACGTCCATTTGGGTTTTCACCCAGGCGTAGTTGGCGGGGTCGGCCATGTTACGGTTTTCCAAAAAACGCACTAAACGTACATAATGCCCTTTGTTGCCCCGGCGCAGGTTGTAGCGGTGTTCGAGCAGGTCGAGGCTGTCAGGGTGTACGCCGTGATGATCGGCGAGGAAGTAGCGGTTTATTTTTTCGCGAATGTTGTAAATGCCCCAGTAGAATCCGTTGATATAGACGTGGGCCGGGCGGGAGGCTTGTTTGTCAATATCCCAATCGTGGAGCAGCCCGGTCATGAGAGCATCGCGGAAGTGGGCGCGCCCGAAGTCGCTGCCGGAGTTGCGCAGTACTAAAAACTTGAAACTCTTGGGTTCATTGTTGCCGAAAATGGGATGGTAAAAACGCTTGTCGCCGTAGCGTTCGCGCGCCACCAGCGCCATAGATTTTTGAGGAAAAAGCCGGCTGATGCCGCCGAACATACGCATACCCACCGGACTATTGAACACGCAGCGGCCGTCGGTTTCGAATATTTCCGC
The DNA here is from genome assembly GCA_019638385.1 of Saprospiraceae bacterium. Classification (GTDB taxonomy): domain Bacteria; phylum Bacteroidota; class Bacteroidia; order Chitinophagales; family Saprospiraceae; genus UBA2329. The sequence goes on from JAHBTW010000009.1 coordinate 10,681, forward strand.
GTTGACGACCAATTCGCGTCGGCTCCAGAAATTGGCCCCCAGTTTTGAAATTCCCTCCGAAGACACATTGTTGCCGGCCATGAACAACCCGATGTCGGGATCGAATAAAAGCGCCGGCGGCGCGGCGATGGATACCACCGGGATGCCCGATTCCGCTTCGCCGATGAAATAGCTTTGCGCCGTCACCCGGCTCGTTTGTCCGCCGGGCATTACGGCCACCGCGCGCACTACGGTATTGGAAGTCAGTATGATGGGCTGTTTGTACAGGGCGGTTTGCCGGGTGGGTTTGTTGCCGTCTATGGTGTAATACACCCTGGCGCCCGGATCGGCAAACAGCTCTACGGTAACCGCCTCATGGTAAAACCCGCCGGGCAATGAAAAGGCCACCACGGGGTCTTGGCTTTGAGCCGATGCCGCATGACTCAACAGCAAGAGTATGCTGAACGGTAGTGTTTTCAGGATCAAGATATTGTTGTGCTTTCTACGGTGCAACATTCACAAAAATTCCCGAACAAAACAAGCGCAGCGAGAAAATCAGTTTTTACCGGCAGATCACGCGGAGGATGTTGTCGAACCAGGAAACCATTGCAATTTGGCGGCCTCTGAAGAGGTCGTCACAGGCTTCGGCAAACTTGTTTTGGTTGAGATATGCCTGTCCGCGCATGAAGCGGAAGGCTGCGTTGTCGGGAAACAGCGCGATGGCTTCGCCGAATTTGGCTATACCGGCGTCGTGCTCCCCGCTGTTGTAAAGTTGTTCGCCTTCCTCTGCGAGGCGGTTGGCTTGGGCATACAGGTCCACGCGCTGTTTGCAACGGGCGGAAGTGGGCGCGAAAGAAATACTGAGGTCGTAAGCCGAGGGTACGTCGCGGCCTTCGTATTGTGCCGGCGTCCATTGGCCGAGCGTGCCGGCTGCCGCATACGCCGATTCAAACCAAAAATCGAAGCCGAGGTCGTTGAAATCGGTCATGTGCAAAATGCGCACATCCTTATCGGGATACACGAGTAGCTGAATGGCGATATCGCCGAGCAGACAACTATCGTTGCCGGAGGGCGGGTATTTCACTGCTTTTCCGAGGTAGTCGGCCAATGCCTGTTCGCCTCCCGCAAAGGCTAAGGGGGTATCAAATTCGGTATAAACCGTATCGAAGCCCACCATGATGTAGGGTAGGGCTTCCTCCAATTTGAAACGCACGGGCAGGCTGACGCGCACGCGCCGCGGTTTGCCGTCCTGCCTGGCCGGCACCCAGCGCAGGCCTGCTTCATTCATGAGGTTGATCACGCGCACCGTCTCATCGCCGCAGCCGCCTTCCACATTTTTCACCACGAGGATATCGGAGATGCTGCCGTCTAATTCCACAATAAAACTGGCTACCACGGTGCCCTCGTTGCCTTTTTGCCGGGCTTCGAGCGGGTACTCCACATTGCTGTACACAAATTCCAGCAGGCGTTGTTGGGAGCAGCGGTACCGGGCATCCACCGTACTGTCGGGGTGTTCGCAACCGGGGAAGCGGGGCATTTCTGCCGCTACGGCATATACGGTGGTATCGGCGGCGGCTTGTTGCGCCTGAGCCGTCTCAACGGCTAAAAAGAATAGAAATGTAATGGTCAATAGTATTCTCATGGTTGTTCGTTCTTGATTTAGTTACTTCAACAAGCTGAAATCAGCAATCTCCAATCTGACTTTATCAAACTGCCTACCGCCCCTCTGCTCTCTGCCCTATGCCCTCTGCCCTCTGCCCATTCCTCCGCACCTCCTCCAACACTTTAATATCTGTTTCGGTAAGAATGCCCACTAATTTTTTGCCATGCACGATCAAAACGCTGCCGACGCCCTGGGCTTTCATAATGCCGGCTATGGAATGGAGCGGCGTGTCTTCGGTGACGGTTATTAGGTCGCGAACCATAAAATCGCCGATGGGCAATTGTTCCCATCCGGCGGCCATTTGTTCAAAATCGCGCAAGTTAGTGGCCGTAACCAATCCCACCAACTCTCCTTCGATATTTTCGACCGGCAGGTGGCGAATTCCTTTCCACTGCATGATGGATTTGACCATACAGAGCGGTTCATCCTCGTGTACCGTGTAGATGTCGGTAATCATCATCTTGTTTACGGGGCAGGTATCGCATTCGAAGATGTAGGTTTGGCGGAGCTTCAGATCAGACCACTTATGCACCGGTTCCTCGTTTTGCTGATGCTCATACATCAGTTTGGTCAATTCTGTGAGCGCAATGGCGGAGCCGAAGTTGTCGCGGAGTTTGCGATAGTTGCGCACTTGCCAGGCGGCGCCGGTTTGATGGCTTTCGATGCGTCGGTCAATGATGTTGAGATACCGGTCGGCGTCGGCAGCGCATATCCCACTTTTCAACAAGCCCTCGCGGGCGATGGGCAGTAGCTCTTTGCGGATGAGGTTTTCTGCGGTCGTGGCCTTGCCGAACCAGTCCATGATGGAATTGAGGCCGATGCGCGCGGCGCGGAAAAAGTTGTCTTTGGCCGAGCGAAAGGAAACGTATTTGTAAAATCCCTTGTACCGTGCGGGCATGCCCGTCATGAGGCCGAGCCAAAAGGCGAAGTTGGCCATTTCGTCTATTTGGGTAGGACCGGAAGGGATGTAACGGCATTCGATGCGCAAGTGCGCCAGACCGTTCATCACGCCGTAACAGGGTCGGTTCCAGTTATATACGGTGCCGTTATGCAGGCGCAGTGCAGAGAGTTCGGGAGCCTTGCCGGCACGGAGCGACGTCATGCCGTCTTCGTCTATTTCGCGGATGAGCAATACCGGGAAGCGGGCGGCATTGTCTTTGAACAGCTCCGATATCGAGTGTTGCAGCCAGCGGTTGCCAAAAAATACGCGGGGCTGTTTGTTGCGCAATTGATTGGCAGAAGTACGGGTATCCACCGCTTGCTGAAAGAGCGCAATGCGCGTCTCCATCCACAACTCCCTGCCGAACAGCAGCGGCGAATTGGCGCAAGCCGCCAGTACCGGCCCCGAAATCATCTGCGCCCAGTTGTAGCGCTCTACAAATTCTTCCGGCGGTATTTGGAGGTGTAGCTGGAAACTGGTGTTGCAAGATTCAAAAACCAAATTGTCTAAAGATGCCATCATATCATCCACGCCGAGGAGAAACACTTCGAAGTCGCGCCCGCGCATTTCCCGCATCATTTTGCTCAATCCGTGGTAACGGGGATTGGGCGTCATGGCATCCTGATGGAGATGCTGATAAGTAAGGGTGGGTAAGATGCCGCAAAGCAAAATGCGGCTGTCCAAGTCGTCGGCAGCGGTTTTGGCCGTTTGGAGCAGCGCTTTGAGCTGGTCTTCCATACGGCTCAGGCAATCGGGCGCCAGCGTCACAGGGTCGAGGTTGATTTCTAAATTGAACCGGCCAATTTCGGTCGTGAACCGCGGGTCGGTCATGTTGTCGAGAATTTCCGGACCGAGAAAAGCCGGGTCGCAATCCGTGTCGAGAACGGCCAATTCCTGCTCGGCGCCGATGCGCTGAATGTCCTGCTCGAAACGGGCGTCTATAATCATTTGATCAAGCGCTGTAATGTCTTTTATCAAATGATCCACAAAGCGGGCCTTTTCTGCCGAGCTGCCAACTGTTTTGACCTTATGCTCTCCCATGACGCGGTTTGTTTTAATGTTAAGAAGGCTTGAGCAGCAGCAGCGGAACCTCGGTCTGAAGCGCCATTTTTTTGGTGCGGCTTGGCCGGAGGAGGCGCTCCAGCAAATTGTGATGCGGCGTGTACATAATCAGCAGGTCGGCATCGTGTAGTTCGGCAAATTCATCGAGCGCCTGGGTCACCGAATGGCCGGGAAATTGGTGAAACCGGATTTGCAGTGCCGGCGCATGATTTTGAAAAAATGCCTCCATGTCGGCAATTTTCAACTCGCGGTTGTCGCTCGTTGCCGTGCGCACATGCACGCAGTGCAACACTGCGCCGAAGGAATCGAGCCACTGCCCTACTTTCCAAAGGTGGTAAGGATCGGCCTCGTTGAGATCGGAGGCATAAACGGCTACATTCAGGAAGCCGAAGCCGGCGTATTCGGGCACGACGAGTACGTTGCAGTGCGCTTTTTCGATGACGCCCGTCGTCACGCTGCCGAAGAGGCGCTCCATGACGTTGTGCTCGCCCTTTGTACCCATCACAATGAGGTCGGCCTCGTCGCGTCGCGCAACGTGGCTGATGATGTTGACCGGGCCGCCCACTTCCACGTCGGGGCGAATGTCGGGCGCATGCCGCAATTCGTATCCGGCTTGCACCTGTAGCAGCGCCTGATCCACAAAGGTTTGCAACAGTGAACGGGCGGCCTCCACTTTCTCCTGTGTGGCTTTGGTGGCCATTACCGGAAGATCGAGCGCATCGTACTCGGGGAATACGACGTGTACCAATTCTATATGCGCTTCCCATTGGTCGGCCAGCCAGAGGCAGTACCGGAAGGCATTCTGCGCCGTAGCAGAGAAATCAGTCGGAAAGAGAATCTTTTTTATTACTTGCATGATGTATCGGTTGTGAGTTGTGAGTTCGGGTGGTTACGGGTGGTTGTGAGTTGTCAGTTATGCCCTCTGCTCTATGCCCTATGCCCTTCCCCTCATTCCAAAAATCCCTTCCAGATCCTCGCGCATCACCACTTCTTTTTGGAGGAGAAGATCGGCGAGCGTTTCGAGTTTATCGCGGTGTTGGTTGAGGAGCGCTTTGGTTCGTTGGTACGAAGTTTCCACCAGGAGCCGGACTTCTTCGTCAATGATTTGAGCGGTTTGTTCGCCATAAGGTTTTTGTAACGCCTGTTCGTACTGTCCTGTGCTGTCGTAGAAACTGATGTTGCCGATCTTGTCGTTGAGACCGTAATAGGCCACCATGGTGTATGCCAGTTTGGTCACTTTTTCCAGATCGTCGAGTGCGCCGGAGGAGATTTCGTTGAAGAAGATTTCCTCTGCTGCGCGGCCTCCGAGTGTGGCGCATATCCGGTCGAGAAATTGCTGCGTAGTATATATGGTGTGCTCTTCGGGCAGGTACCACGCTGCGCCGAGGGCTTTGCCGCGCGGCACGATGGAGACCTTGAGCAATGAGTCGGCATGGGGTAGAAACCAGCTTGCCGTGGCATGGCCGGCCTCGTGTACGGCAATGACCCTTTTTTCGCGGGCCGAGATGATTTTGGTTTTTTTCTCCAACCCCGCCACGATGCGATCCACTGCGCTGTAAAAATCGGCCATTTCCACAGATGCTTTCTCATAGCGGGCCGCAATGAGCGCCGCTTCGTTGCAGATGTTGGCAATGTCGGCGCCGGAAAAGCCGGGCGTTTGGGAGGCCAGCGTATCAATGTTTACATCGTCGGACAAATGCAAAGGCCGCAGGTGTACTGTGAAGATGGCCCGGCGCTCTGCCTGATTGGGCAGTTCCAGATAAATTTGGCGATCGAAGCGGCCGGGTCGCAACAGTGCGCGGTCGAGTACATCGGCGCGGTTGGTAGCCGCCATCACAATAACGCCTGAATTAACGCCGAAGCCGTCCATTTCAGTGAGCAACTGATTGAGCGTGCTCTCCCGTTCGTCGTTGGTGCGCATGGATACGGCGCCGCCGCGCGCACGGCCTATGGCGTCTATTTCATCTATAAAAATAATACTCGGCGCCCGCTCTTTGGCTCGTTTGAAGAGGTCGCGCACCCGCGATGCGCCCACGCCCACAAACATCTCCACGAATTCCGAACCGGAAATGGAAAAAAACGGCGCCTGCGCCTCTCCGGCCACCGCGCGGGCCAACAGCGTTTTGCCCGTGCCGGGAGGACCGATCAGGATGACGCCTTTCGGGATTTTTGCTCCCAACCGGGTATATCGCTCCGGGTTCTTCAGAAAATCCACAATCTCCCGTATTTCCACTTTGGCTTCCTCTATGCCGGCCACATCGTCGAAGGTCACCAATACCCGGTTGGCGCCTTCCATCACGGTGGCCCTCGACTTGCCGAAATCGAAGGGGTTGAATCCGCCCCCGGCGCCTCCGCCGGCCCGGCGCATGATGAACAGCCATAGGCCGATCAACAGGAGGAAAGGCAGGGTCCAGGACAGAATGCTTTGCAGCCAGTTGACTTCGGTTTTGTACTTGATTTCCAACGGCGGCATGTCGAGTTTTTCAGCAGCGGTCTTGAGACTGTTTTCAAATGCCTCCACTGAGCCGATGTTGAAGAAGAAGTGAGGGCCGGCGTTGTTTTGGTCAATTTTTTCAAATAGCTTCAGTCCTCGTGCCTCTTCGGCGATATAGACCAAAACCCGCTCCCGGTTGACGACTACGATTTTATCCACTGCGCGAGTAGGCATGATTTCCGATTCAAAATGATTTTGGGAAATCTCTTCCATACCGCCGCTTGCACCCCGGAGGTACAACATATACAGCAGGATGGCAAACGCGAGGTAAATCCAAAGAAAATTACCTTTGAATCCGCTGCCTGCAGGAGGCGTTTCCTGTTCGTTCGGTTCTTTTTCTGCCATGAGAAAGCGTATTGCGGGAGCTTGCGTGTTCTCCCCGGTTCGTCAAAGAAGCAGTTAATATACAATTCGCCAAATGAGAATTGTCATTTCCGACTTTGATTTTTCTCAGAACCCGTTGTTGGAGAGGTAAGTCTGCACTTTTTCCTCATAGGCAGAACGTATGATCGCCGACATGGAGTGCGTCGGGTGTAGGGGAATGTCTTCAATTTGGCACACCGGCAAAACACCCGGCGAGGTACCGGTGATGAAAGCGGCTTCCATGTCGGACAGGTCGCTGCGGGCTATGGGCCGTTCCTGCAAGGGCAGGGCCAAGTCCCGGCATATATGGAGCACAGCGCTCCGCGTGATGCCGGGCAGTACCTGTTGGGCAGGCGGGGTAAGTACTGTACCGGAGCGAATGAAAAAACAATTGGAACGGCTGCCTTCCGTGATGCAGCCCTTGTGGTCGAGGAGCAGCACCTCGTACACCTGCTTTTCGCGCATCCGTGCATCGGCGTTGTTAGTCTTGCCAGCCGCGCCGATTGCGCCAGCCGTGCCAGATGGTCTTCGCAGAAGAGCGGAACGCCGTGCATCAGCCGCAACACTTCATACACCCAAGCCTGTCCGGGCGCCGGTTCCGGCATCTCCGGCACGATCCGGCCCCGACGGAGGGCATAAGCATGAAGCATAGGTATGCCTTTTTATTGCGTTAAGCCGATCTTCGTTCCATCGGGTATTTGAGCGTTTTTCTTTACCACCACAATGCCGTCGCGAACGACATAAGTGGGCGTTTCCGTATCGGGAAGCGCGATGCTGCCGCGAATAACGACATTGTTCCCGATATGGGCATTTTTGTCTATGATGGCATTTTCGATGTAACAATTGCGCCCTATTCCCATCGGAATGTCTTCCTGGATCATTTCCTCTAAGGTCTCGAAGAAATCGTTACCCATGATGACGGACTTGGAAATTTCCGTGTTCTCGCCGATGCGCGAGCGAATGCCGATGATGGAGCGTTCAATTTTTTTGGCATGAACAATGGAGCCTTCCGCCAAAACGGCCTGATTGAACCAGGTGCCGAATATTTTGCTGGGCGGCAGCAAACGGGGACGGGTATAAACGACCCTTTGATTATCGAAGAGGTTGAACTCCGGAATGGAGTCGGCCAGTGCGATATTGGCCTCGTAGAACGAACGGATAGTACCGATGTCGGTCCAGTAGCCGTTGAAAGAAAAGCTGGAAACCTTGTATCCGCCATTGATGGCCTCCGGAATGATTTCCTTTCCGAAATCCACTGCCGCCGGGTTCTCTGCAAACAGGCGATGGAGCACATCCTTGCTGAAAATGTAAATGCCCATAGAGGCCAGATACAGCTTGCCTTCCTGCCGATAAGCATCGGGCACCGCCGATTGCCATTCTGACAACACCTCTGTTTTAGGCTTTTCAATAAAGCGCTCTATCACTCCGGCCTCATTCACCTTCATGATGCCGAAACCGGGCGCGTCGCGGTCCACCACCGGAATGGTGGCAATGGTGATATCGGCTTTTTGATCCACATGGTATTTGGCAAACTCTTCGAGGTTCATCTGGTACAACTGGTCGCCGGACAGAATGAGCACATAGTCGAAGTCGTGGTTGGCCAAATGGTGCATACTCTGGCGCACGGCGTCGGCAGTGCCCTGAAACCACTCGTTGCTGGTAGGCGTTTGCTCGGCGGCCAGAATGTCCACGAAACCCCGACTGAATACGTCGAAGTTGTAAGTATTCTTGATGTGCTGGTTGAGCGATGCCGAGTTGAATTGCGTAACGACAAACATGCGGCGCACACCCGAATTGAGACAATTGGAAATGGGAATGTCTATGAGCCGGTATTTACCGCCGATGGGCACAGCAGGTTTGGAGCGTTGGCTCGTAAGCGGATACAGGCGGGAACCGGCCCCGCCGCCGAGAATAAGACTGATGATTTTTATCATGGCGTGGTTTATTTAATAGTTGGTATTTCGCATTTTGACTTCGCTCAATGCGCCTACTTTAACCTTTTCACTTTAACCTTTGCCCTTCGACTCCGCTCAGGGCAGCACCTTTCACCCTTTGCCTTTTGCCCTTTACCCCTTGCCTCTTGCCCTTTACCCTCCCAACTCCCTGTATATCTCTATATACCCTTTCGCGGCGCGTTCCCACGAAAAGTCAATTTGCATGTTGTTGTAGCGCGTTTTTTTGAAGGCGTCCAAGCGTTGGAAACAAAATTCGAGACCCCGGTACAGCGCCCAATAGGCATCGCCCACATCGAAGTGCGTGAACTGTATGCCGCGCCCTCTGCCGTCGGGTTCGCCTATATCGGGTACGGAGTCTTTGAGGCCGCCCACCTTGCGCACGATGGGCATTGTGCCGTAGCGCATGGCGTACATCTGGTTGAGGCCGCAGGGTTCTACCCGCGAAGGCATGAGCAGGAAGTCGGAGCCGGCATACATTTGATGCGCCACGCCCTCATTGTACTCCAAACGGGCGTCCACCCGGCCGCGAAACTCGTTGCGGAGGTGGTCGAAATCGCGCTCAATGCGCGCCTCACCGGTGCCGAGAATGAGGAAGTTGGCACGCATGCCGCTATACATGGCTTTTCGGATGAGGTCGGGAATGAGGTCGGCGCCTTTTTCCATCACCAAGCGGCCGATGAAGGTGACGAGTGGCGGTTGGGGGTCAAAGTTGAAATGGCGGCGCAGCGCGTCTTTGTTTTCACCTTTGAAAGCGTCTATATCGTCGTCGCGCAGTTGGCGGGCAATGTAGGGATCATTGGCAGGGTTCCACACCTGTGCGTCAATACCGTTGAGGATGCCGACACTTTTGTGTTGTTCGTGCCAGAACAGCGACTCCATGCCGTTCGACTGGTAGCGCAGTTCTTCCAGATAACTTTGCGATACCGTGGTGACCCGCCAGGCGCTTTTCACGGCTGCCGCCAGCGGGTTGATGGTGTCGGCCCAGTCGAGCAGGCCGCGGGCATCCCCGTCGAAGAGGGGGAGCAGGAAGAATTTTTCCCAACTGAACGCGCCGTGATACATGCCGTTGTGGATGGTAAACACGGTGGGAATGCGGCTCAGGGTGCGGTACTCCGGGCAATGTTTTACCATAAAAGGAATGAGGCCCGTATGGTGATCGTGACAATGCAATACGTCGGGCCGGCCGGGAGAGTTGGCAATCCATTGCAAAACAGCCTGTTGGAAAGAAAGGTAGCGCTCCACATCATCGCCGTAGCCGCGGCCGTCGGGATCGGCATAGACGCCGGGGCGGTCGAATTTTCCCGGAATATCGGCTACAAACAACGGGAAGCCCAACGAATTGCCTACTTCCTGTTCAATCTGAAACGGCACATACCCGTGGTGAATGCGCACGGCGCCCCGGTAAACGGGTTTGAACTGCCGGCCGTTGAGCCACTTGAGCCGGTACTTGGGAATGATGACGGCTGCCGAGACGCCGGCCTGCTGGAGGTATTTCGGCAATGCGCCTACTACATCGCCCAATCCGCCGGCTTTGGCGGCGGGGTAGCATTCGGCGCTGATATGGAGTACTTTCATGATGGCGGCGGTTCTCTTATGGTTATTGCTGCGGCGCTTCTGTCGGTGTTCCGCCTTCTCCTGTTACATATCTGACGGCTTCGGGGCAGCGGGTTCGCATGTGTATAATGACATCGTCCTTATGGTCCATCATACTGCCGTGGCGGCTTTCCAAGGTCACAAAACATTTGGAAGCGCTTTCAGAAGCCTTTTGCATTTTTGCTTCCCAGGCGGCTATTTCGGCTTCTGTTCCGCGTTCGATGATTTCCTGAGAGCCTTCTCCCGCTTCCACTATAGGCGCTAAACAGCCACACAAATTCTTTGCCATGCGGGCGGCGGGTTCCTCTTGTTTGCAGGCAACAAACGCCATCAGGAAACCCAAAATAAACAAAGTATTACGCATCATTTTTCAGTTAAATGGTTACGCTCCAAAGGTATAATATCTGTGTTAAAATTGCAGACCAGATGAAAAAAAACGTAGAAAATAGGCGCTACCGGTACCATTTGGCAAGCGTTCCCATCGCCATTTTCCCTTGCGGGGTGTAATCTTTTGCCCAGTAGTGCTCGCCGGCGCTTTTATTGGGATACCATTTCCACAAAAAACCGCCGGCCCAAAACTCCTCCGGCCAGAAAGTGGAAAACAGCGCTTCCAGTGCCTGTGCTTGTGCCTGTTCGTTGGCTTGCAATTCCGTCAGGCGCTTCTCCAACTCCCAGGTCTTGCCGGCACAGCCGTCCACGCTCAGGTAACCGAATTCGGTAAAGATGACGGGACGCCCCGTTTTTGCAGAGAAGTCCCGCAGTGCTTCCAGCGTGGGTTGCCATTGCCGGCGCAGCGCTTCCGGATCGGGAGTGCTTTCCTCCGACAGCGGGAAGTACGCATTGACGCCTATATAATCGAGCGCATCCCAAAAGGGCGTGTGCGGGTATTCGTCCCAATTGGCCGCATACACCAAAGGGCCGCTGTAGCGTTGGCGTACCTTCCCGATCAATTGCCGCCAGAAATGCTCCCGTTTGGGCGCGCCGGCTTTGAACTCCGTACCGATGCAAAACAACTCCACGCCGAGCGTCTCGGCCATGTCGGCCAGCGGTAGTATGTAGGCTTCGTAGTCGCTTTCCCACGACTGCCATTGCTCCTCCGTTTCAAAATCGAGGTTGCCGGTCCAACTCCGGGGCACCCACACCTGCGGCTTGAGCATGACCTTGAGTCCGGCGGCCCGGGCCAGTTCTATGGTATGCCGGCAGCCTTCGGGGCGCTCGCCCCACCATTGGCGACCGTTGTTGTAATGGACGCGCGGTTCTCCCTCACGGGTAAAAGCATACGGAATGGCGGCAATCCAGGTAGCGCCCGATGCGCGCACGGCGTCCATGGCTTCTAAGTGAAAGGAATCGCGCGGGGCTACAAAACTCAAGCCCTGCATCTTGGCCGGAAGCGCCTGTTCCGGTATGGCCCGGCGCGAAGATTGGCCGGCAAACAACAGCAAGAGGGCCAATGGCAAAAAGAGTGCGTTTTTCATGGTCGGGATGTTTTATGCCGGAGCGGATGTTCAAAACAGCGCCGGGAGATTTTCAAAAACGGCTTTTTCTTGTTTTATTAAAATGCGAAAACGGCAATAATTTTGTAAAATTTTTGAATTATTTGTAAATTTTAAAAATAATCATTGAAATATTTGTATTTAAAGAAGCGGTTCTTTTATCTTTGCCCCGTCAGTTGAACGACAAAGGTCGCTCCCGGCAGCAAGATAAAAAAACAAACCGTATCCTGCTCGCCCTGACGCACAACATTGTGAGGTGATGAAACTGGCAGCCATGCCCTCTTGTCTCGAGGGTGGGGAAAATCGGCTACGGCCGGCTAAAGGAATAAACACTGCGTAACGCCGATGACGCCCGGGCGTCACCGACTGGGGTTGACCACCAATCGGGTGAGGGTAGCTCCCTCTACATTTTTGCGCAGATGCTAACCTCCTCGTGAAGGTTCGAATCCTTCTCTCACAGCTTATTTTTTACTATGGCTTATACTGAATCCAACATGCTTCCCTTGGGCACAACGGCTCCTCCGTTTCGCCTGCCCGACACGGTATCCGGCAAAGATTTTTCTTTCGACGACATCGCCTCCGAGCGGGCTACGGTCGTTATGTTTCTTTGCAATCATTGCCCTTATGTCATTCATGTCAATCCGGAAATTGTGCGGCTGGCCAGGGAGTATCAGGAGAAAGGCGTGGCATTCGTGGGCATCAATTCCAATGATGTAGAACACTACCCCGATGATGCGCCCGACAAAATGAAAGTGCTGGCCCATGAAGTGGGTTATACGTTTCCTTACCTCTTCGACGAAACGCAGGAGGTAGCCCGCGCTTACGATGCGGCCTGCACGCCCGATTTTTATGTGTTCGACGGCCAAAAGCGATTGGCTTACCGCGGCCGCTTAGATGCCGCGCGTCCCAAAACAGATACGCCCCTGAGCGGCGCCGACCTGCGCGCCGCGCTTGATGCCGTACTCGCCGGGCGCCCTGTGCCCGAACGGCAGTATCCGAGCGGCGGGTGTAATATCAAGTGGAAAAAGTAACCTTTGCGGGCCTTTTTCATTCCTCTTCTTTATCTTCGCCCCATGTTACACGCGAAAAATCTCGAATACACTTACGATGGGAAACACATTTTGCGGTTTCCCGACATTGCCTGCGGCAGCGGAGAACATTGGCTCCTGATCGGGCAATCCGGTACCGGTAAGACTACCTTGTTGCATTTGCTGGGCGGCCTGCTCTCGCCGCTTGGAGGTTGGGTGCAGGTGGCAGATACAGAGATGAGCAGCTTGTCTTCTTTTGCGCTGGATCGCTTCCGGGGCAAAAATATCGGCATCATTTTCCAACAATCGCATTTTGTGCGCGCGCTCACGGTGGAGGAAAACTTAGTGCTGGCACAGCAATTGGCCGGGCTGAAACCCGACCGCAAACGGGCGGCGGAATTGCTCTATCATTTGGACCTCGGACACAAGTTACACGCCAAACCCGACCGCCTCAGTCAGGGCGAACAACAGCGCGTAGCCATTGCGCGGGCCATCATCAACCGGCCCAATCTTATCCTCGCCGATGAGCCTACCTCCGCTCTGGACGACGACAACTGCCGCGAAGTCATCGCCCTGCTCGAACGGGAAGCAGGCGCCGTAGGCGCTACGTTGCTCATCGTGACCCACGACGGACGGCTCAAAGAGCAATTTTCCAATCGCGTAACCCTGCAACCGAACCGCGTATGAATCTGCTTCAACTGAGTTGGAAAAACCTGACCGACAAGCCCCTTTCCATGCTGCTCAACATAGTGCTTTTTGCACTCGGCGTAGGGTTGATTTCTTTGCTGTTGTTGCTTAATACCCAATTACAGGAGAAATTTGACAAAAACCTCGCCGGTATTGATCTCGTCATCGGCGCCAAGGGCAGCCCGCTGCAGCTCATCCTCAGCAGTATGTACCACATAGATGCTCCTACCGGCAACATCTCCATTGACGAAGCCAAAGCCTTCCTGCGGCCCGGCCATCCTTTTATTGAACAAGCCGTACCGCTCTCCCTCGGCGACAGCTACAAGGGCTATCGAATAGTGGGCACCAACCTCCAGTTTCCGGCTATGTACGAGGCCGTACCCGCTGAAGGCCGCCTCTGGGAAAAGCCGTTTGAAGTAAGCGTCGGCGCCACAGCCGCCGCTGTCCTCAACCTAAAAATAGGCGACGCTTTCCAAAGCTCCCACGGGTTTGTAATGGACGACAATCTCGTACACGACGACGCAGAAGCCTTCAAGGTGGTCGGCATTTTCCAACCTACCGGCGCGGCCATTGATCAACTCATTCTCACCGCCACAGAAAGCATCTGGGCCGTACACGACGGCCATTCCCACGAAGAAGGAGAAGGCGCAGAAGACCACGATCACAGCGACCATGATCATGGCGACCACGACCACAGCGAAACCAAACCCTTGCACGAGCAAACGGACAGATCCATCACCTCGATCCTGCTTCGGTTCAAAGCGCGGAATATGCAAACGCTAAACATGCAGCGCTCCATCAATGAGAACACCAACATGCAGGCCGCCACGCCGGCCATCGAAATCGTGCGCTTGCGCGGCCTCATGGGCTTGGGCGCCGATGCGCTGCGGGTACTGGCTCTGGTTATCATCGGCGTGTCGGGGCTAAGTATTTTTATCTCGCTTTTCAGTTCGCTCAAAGAGCGGCGCTACGAGTTGGCGCTCATGCGGGTGATGGGCGCTTCGCCGTTCAAACTCACGGCCCTCATTCTGTTAGAAGGATTGTTGCTGGCTCTGATCGGTTATGCGGTGGGGATTTTGCTCAGTCATATCGGCATGGAAATCTTAGCCCGCGCTATGCAGGATGCGTATCGCTACACGTTTACCGGGCTTACCTTTTTGAAGGAGGAGGCGGTTTTGTTGCTCGGCGCGCTCGGCATCGGTATGGCGGCGGCTCTCATACCCGCCATTCAGGCTGGAAGGACAGATATTTCCACCACCCTGGCCGAGGGATAACAGAGAAGCGAAAGCGTTTGTGTGTGTTTCTGTCTAACGCATAACGCCATTTATCGAACAAGTAGGCCGGCGCCTGACGTATAAAATTTACCTTCGGGCCTGCTGATTTTTCAACAGTTGCCGATATGAGTTTACTTGAGAACATTCGCTTAGCCTTACGCGCGGTTCGCTCCAACATGCTGCGCTCCGTACTTACCCTGCTGATCATTGCTTTCGGCATCATGGCCTTAGTGGGTATTCTCACGGCCATTGACAGCGCCATCTATTCGCTCAACAACAACCTCTCTTACCTCGGCGCCAACACATTTGAGATAGAACCGGGCGAACAAGCGCGCGGCAATCGCGGCGGGCGGCAGGAAAAGCGCGACGAGCCGGTTTCTTACCGGCAGGCCATGGATTTCAAAGAGCGCTTTGATTTTCCGGCCCAAAGTTCGGTGTCTATGTGGTGTACCAGTTCTGCGGCCATCCGGTTTGAAAAAGAAAAAACCAACCCCAATGTGCTCGTTTTCGGCATTGATGAAAACTATCTGGAAGGCAAGGGTTTCGAATTGGAAGTCGGGCGCAACTTCACGCCCCGCGAAGCGGTCGAAGGGGGGCAATCCGCCATCATCGGCGCCGATGTAGTGAAATCGCTCTTCAGGGGCCGCGCAGACAAAGCCTTAGGGCAGGTTATTTCTTCCGGCAATTTCAAACTCAAAGTAGTAGGCGTGCTCAAAAGCAAAGGCTCCAGCATGAACCAAAGCGAAGACCGCCGCATCCTCATTCCGCTGCAAATGGCCAAGCGCTACTACGGCACCGGCCGCACCAACTACCGCATCCTCGTAGCCGTCAATGATCCTAACCAAATAGACAATGCCGTAGCATGGGCAACCGCCCTGTTTCGGAATATTCGCCGCCTGAAAGCTTATCAGGACAACGACTTTGAAATATCCAAAAGCGACAGCCTCATCGGCATTATCAAAGACAATACGCGCTACTTTCGCTATGCGGCGGCCGGTATCGGCATCATTACGCTGCTCGGCGCGGCCATCGGTCTGATGAACATCATGCTGGTATCGGTAACGGAGCGCACCCGCGAAATCGGTGTATGCAAAGCCATCGGCGCTACCCGGCAGGGTATCATGGTGCAATTTCTCACCGAAGCAGTGGTGATTTCCCTCATCGGCGGCTTGGTGGGGATTTTTCTCGGCGTTATGGTCGGCAACTTAGTCACCCTCCTCATGGGCGGCAATTTCCTCCTGCCTTGGGGGTGGATTTTTGCCGCCGTAGTAACCTGTACCATCGTGGGCTTGGTATCGGGATTGTATCCGGCGCTGAAAGCGGCTCGTTTAGATCCGATTGAGTCGTTGCGGTATGAGTAAGATTTAGGCCGCCTCTAATTCAAACGCATTCTGAAACCAATGGGCGAAAGCGTCGGCTGATGCGGCGCTCCGATCAAGAAAACCGGCATCAAAGGCAGCTCCGAAGGGCAAACCGGGCCTACGCTGCCATGCGAGCCAAGAATGCAGGAGCGCTTTTTGTCGTTTGGCGTCAGAGAAACGATTCAGTTCGCGGCTGGTCATATCGTCTATTACACCTTCTGCATAAGTCAAAAGTGCATCGTCTGAAGGAATCAATTGAGCTACAAAGTGTTCCAGATAACCCTTGGATACATTATCCGGCATGATCCATATACTTATGGTGGGAATTGTTTCGGCCCGGATACAGATGCCCTCCGCCTGAAGTACAACCCCGCTGAGCAGGGATTCCGGTATCTTCCCGGCCAAACAAGAACGAATGGCCTGCCAACGGGAAGCCGGACCTTGTTCATTCGCATCCACAATGAGTCCGATATTCGTCAATTCAGGATTATCTAAAGCCTCCCGAAGCACAAAAAGCACTTTGTCAATACCCCCTGCCTGTTTGATAAATTCGTCTTTAAACTTCAGCGGGTCAGAATACCTCACAGGAGGAGGGACCCCACGCAGTCGCATCAGATTGGCCAATACAATGGCGTCATTGCCCTCTACGATTAATTGTTGGGCCATACGAGTTTAGCGAATTTCAAGGTTCATTTCCAGCGCATTTTCCAAGCGCTCCATTTCGTAAGGAACGGCCTCAATTTCTCCTGATCGGCCAAATTGCAACCTCACAAAAAAGGCTTGCCCTTCATTTTCAACTTTGGAAGCTGTATAAAGAAACTTGCGAATGGTATCTTCGCTGTGCGTTGTGACGAATACCTGAATGTCCCATTTCTGAGCGTACTCAAAGACCAGTTCCCATAATCTTTCTTGCACAGAGTGATGTAGCCCGGCCTCAAACTCATCTATGAGCAACATTTTGCCTTTCGCATTGACCAATGTCAGGGCCAATAGCAACATGCGCTGAACGCCGTCTCCCAGTACTTGAATAGGTATAGGAACAGACGAGCCTTCTAAGCGCACTTTAGCGTTTCCTGTGGTGACATCTAACCTGATTATGCGAGGCTCCACCGTTTCTCGCATAATGCGGATCACATCGTCTTCTAAATCGGTGAGAGCTACTTTATCCCATAAGCCAGATAAAGGAGTATGAGAACCTGTAAATGGAACATATACAACTTGATCATTTGGGTAATCCGGTGAGTGGTTTGCATTTAGGTAAACAGGAGGAATCAAATTGCCGATAGAATAGGCCATTTGTATCCCATGAACTGTTCCTTGGCTTGTTGGAGTTTTTTTAATAATTAGTTCATTGATTTCAAGCTGATTCCCGCCCTTGGATACCTTCCCATTGAATAAGGCCTCAAATGAATTTTGATGGGAGGGCTTAAATTGCCCCCTCAAATGGAGAACATTATTTACCACCGTGCTATCAGCGTCCGACGCCCATATTCTCAACGCCTCCAATACCGTCGTCTTACCCGAATTATTTTTACCGGCAATGAGATTGACCCGTTTCAGACCAGATATGGTCAGGTCCTCGAAAGCGCGAAAATTGCGGATGTGCAGTTCGGATAGCATACGAAGATAGTTTTGGGCAGTGCCATTTAGCTTGCCTGGTGTTCTTCGTACAAAGATAGACGTTTTTTCTTGCTACATACAAACACTCCCGGCCGGTACTACACCTCCGTCTCCGACCCTACGGCTGAAGACATATACTCCCGGTTGAGGCGGGCGATATTCTTTATGGAGATTTCTTTGGGGCACTCCGCTTCGCAGGCCGTCACGTTGGAGCAATTGCCGAAGCCTTCCAGGTCCATTTGTTTTACCATAGACTGCGCGCGGCGCTTCGCTTCCACTTTGCCTTGCGGCAGAAGATTGAGGTGAGATACTTTGGCCGACACAAAGAGCATGGCCGAAGCGTTGGGGCAGGCCGCCACACAAGCGCCGCAACCGATGCAGGCCGCCGCGCTGAAAGAGGCTTCTGCTACTTCTTTCGGCACCGGCAGGGAATTGGCGTCCTGCGGTTGACCGGTATTCACGGAAATGAACCCGCCGGACTGTATGATGCGGTCGAACGCAGAGCGGTCCACGACCAAATCGCACAATACCGGGAAGGCCCGTGCCCGGAACGGCTCCACCACGATGGTGTCTCCGTCATTGAACATGCGCATGTGCAACTGACAGGCAGTGGTACCCTGCAAGGGGCCGTGCGGCCGCCCGTTGATGACCATGCTGCACGTGCCGCAAATGCCCTCGCGGCAGTCGTGTTCGAAGGCGATGGGCGTTTCCTTTTTTTGAATGAGTTCTTCGTTGAGCACGTCGAACATCTCCAAAAAGGACATGTGCTCGGTCACGTTGTCGAGCTTATACGTTTCGAAGCGGCCTTTATCTTTTGCGTCTTTTTGTCTCCAGACTTTGAGTGTGATCTTCATGATCTTGCAGGTTTTGCGATTATTTATAACTTCTGGATGTCGGTTTCACGGTTTCAAATATCAGGTCTTCGCGGTGCAGTACAGGTTCCTTGCCCATGCCGCCGTACTCCCATGCCGCTACATAAGCGTAGCCTTCATCGTCGCGCATCGCTTCGCCTTCTTCGGTTTGGTATTCCGTTCGGAAGTGGCCGCCGCAGGATTCATTCCGGTTGAGCGCATCCACGATCATGAGTTCGCCCAATTCCATAAAATCGGCTACGCGGGCAGCTTTTTCCAATTCGGGGTTGAACTCATCCAGTGTGCCCGGCACAAAGAGGTCGCTCTGGAACTCCGCTTGCAGGTCCTGCACCATTTTGCGCGCTTTGGTCAGTCCTTCGGCATTGCGAGCCATGCCGCAGTATTCCCACATAATGCGCCCGAGCCGACGGTGGAAGCTCTCCACAGATTGTTTGCCGTTCACTGACAGGAAGCCCAGCAGGCGCGCGCGCGTTTCGCTTTCAGCGGCGGCAAATTCGGGCAGATCGGTAGAAATGCGCGGCGTACTGATTTCGCCGGCGAGGAAAGTGCCGATGGTGTAAGGCAGCACAAAGTAGCCGTCGGCCAGGCCCTGCATAAGCGCCGAAGCGCCGAGGCGGTTGGCGCCGTGATCGCTGAAGTTGCATTCCCCCGTGGCGAAGAGGCCGGGAATATTGGTTTGCAAATTATAATCCACCCAAAGACCGCCCATCGTGTAGTGTACCGCCGGGTAAATCTTCATGGGCGTCTTTTTGGCGTTCTCGCCGGTGATCTTTTCGTACATGGCGAAAAGGTTGTCATATTTCTCGTCTATGACTTTTTCGCCGAGGGCGGTGATGGTATCCTTATCGGGATTGTGGATGCCCTGCGCGCTTGCGCGGGAACGGCCGTAGCGCTCGATAGCGGCGGCAAAATCCATGAACACGGCCAGCCCGGTGGGCGCCACGCCATGTCCGGCATCGCACATGGCTTTGGAGGCGCGGGACGCTACATCGCGGGGCACGAGATTGCCGAATGCCGGGTATTTGCGCTCTAAGAAATAGTCGCGATCTTCCTCCGGAATATCCTTGCCCTTTTTGCGGCCTTCGCGAATGGCCTGGGCGTCTTCTTTTTTCTTGGGCGCCCACACGCGTCCGTCGTTGCGCAAGCTCTCCGACATGAGGGTGAGCTTCGACTGGTAGTCGCCGGAAACGGGAATACAGGTGGGGTGAATTTGCGTAAAGCAGGGATTGGCCATGAGCGCTCCGCGGCGCACGGTACGCCAGGCGGCGGTCACGTTGCAGGTCATGGCATTGGTGGAGAGATAAAACACGTTGCCGTATCCGCCGGTGGCCAATACGACCGCATGGGCCGAAAAGCGTTCGAGCTTGCCGGTGACGAGGTTGCGGGCAATGATACCGCGCGCTTTGCCGTCCACCATCACCAAGTCGAGCATTTCGTGGCGGTTGTACATCTGCACTTTGCCGAGGCTGATTTGGCGGGAAAGCGCCTGATACGCTCCAATCAGCAGTTGCTGTCCGGTTTGGCCTTTGGCATAAAATGTGCGCTGCACCTGCGTACCGCCGAAAGAGCGGGTATCGAGCAGGCCGCCGTATTCGCGGGCAAAGGGTACGCCCTGCGCCACGCACTGGTCAATAATGCTGCCCGACACTTCGGCCAGGCGATGCACGTTGGCTTCGCGGGCGCGGTAGTCGCCGCCTTTGATGGTATCATAAAACAGGCGATGCACACTGTCGCCGTCGTTGCGATAGTTTTTAGCGGCGTTGATGCCGCCTTGTGCAGCGATGCTGTGGGCGCGGCGCGGGCTGTCGTGGAAAGTAAAACACTTCACATTGTATCCCAACTCCCCCAGCGAAGCGGCAGCCGAAGCGCCGGCCAGGCCGGTACCTACCACGATGACATCCAAGCGAAGTTTATTGTGCGGCGCTACCAAAGGCATGGATGAACGGTACTTCGTCCATTTTTCTGCGAGTGCCCCGGCAGGTATTTTTCCATCAAGCTTCATGGTTATGCTGGATTTTTTATGCGTTCAAAGATTGGAGATACATCATCACCGGAATGAGCGCAAAGCCGAGCGGGATGACAATGGAATAAATCTTTCCGATGACCTGAATGGCCGGGGTGTATTTTTTGTGGTTCAGTCCCAGCGTTTGGAAAGCGCTTTGGAAACCGTGCCACAGGTGGAAGGCAACGACGAACATAGAGATCAGATACACGGCTACAAAAACCGGGTTGGCGTACGTTTGCGCCACTACACTGTATAAATCAGCCACCGTTTTTCCATCATAAGTCACCGGCGCCAGCGTGCCGATTTTCATTTGCAACCAAAACTGATACAGGTGCAACACGAGGAAAACGAAGATGATCGTACCCAGCCAACCCATGCGGGCAGCGGCGCGGGCGTTGGTGTTCACGGCGCGGAGGTCTTTTACGGCATAGCCGATAGGGCCGCGCGCCTGCACATTTTGCCGCCACAACATCCATCCCTGAACGGCATGGATGAGGATAAAGGCATACAGCCCGTAAGAGACGACCTTGATCGGCGTGAAGGTGGTCATAAATTCTGCATACAGATTGAACGCCATGCCCGGTTTGTCGGCCGGGTCGTCGGTCAGGAATGTCAACAATTGCAGGTTGCCGATGAGGTGTACCACTAAAAACAGGATCAGAAACAATCCTGTGAGGCTCATAATGAGCTTTTTCCCGATAGAGGAGGTCAGGAATTTGGATGCCCAACTCATATTTTGATTTGCTTTTATCGTTTTGTTTGCGGCTTACCACCGGAAAATAAAATGTTTGCGGCAGCGAAGCACAAAACTATGTTATAAAGCGAATATGCCAAAAGGGTGTTTGGAACAGGGGGTAAGAAAGGTTTTATTTAGAATGCATCTAAAAAGAAAACCTGCAAGCGAGGCCGCCTGCAGGTTCTTTCCAAAATAAGCCTAATGTATGTGCTTTAGTTTCTTAATACAGTGCAATGGTTTGGTAATACGTTTTGTGCGGCGTGCTCATGCGCAGCGTGTAGCTGCCCCGGCGCAAATCGTTGAGGTTGTACCGGCGCTCTACGCGCACGACACCTTGTAGCGTATCAACGAACAACTCCGTGCCGTCGGCTTCCAGAATCGCCACTTCCACCGTAGCCACCTGCGTGTTGAACCAGTTGATATCCAGATCGCGGTCCTTCAGGCGCGCCACCGGTGCAAAATACTCCCGGCGGAGTTCCTGGCGCAGTACGACATCGGCAGCGGTGATGCGCAGCGGCTGCACGGTTTCCCGGAGTTCGGAAGCTACCACCAAGCGGTATTCGCCTTCCGGCAATTGGGAGAGGTCGAGCACTTTGGCAAAATTGCCGCCGGGCACAATCTTATCCTCCAAGAGGATTTCGCCGTTGGCTTGCTGCATGTTCAGCGTCACAGTGCCGCCGTAACCGGATAACTCCACCGACACCTTCTTAAAGGCAGTGCTTACTTTCTCGATGCGGAGCGTAGCCGCTTCGGGTGCGAAATGTTCAATGCTGCCATATACCATAGAGGCAGAAAAAGCAGGCAGAAAAAATAATGTTCTCAAAATCGTCTTCATTTTCAATGTTTTAATTAAACAATTGGGTGATTTGCATGCTGCAAAGTTACCGGCATGGCAGCCCGCGGTGCTACCACTTGTTTAACCGGTATTAAGACAGAATTGACCAAAAGCACAATTTCCCGCCTCCCCTCAACCTTGCGCGCCCCATATTGTTAGTTTTGCTCCGACATCATCAGGCGATATTCTATTGTATGAATCAAACAGACGTACTCATCATCGGATCGGGCATCGGCGGGCTGAGTACCGCTATCCAAATAGCGGAAAAACGCCCCGACCTGAAAATCACGGTGCTCACCAAAACCGTTGAAAACGAAAGCAATACCCGCTATGCGCAAGGCGGGGTCGCCGCTGTGTGGAACGAGGGCATTGACTCCTTCGAAAAGCACATTGATGACACCCTCGATGCCGGCGACGGCCTCTGCAACCTCGATGCCGTGCGCACGGTCGTCACCGAAGGGCCGCAACGCGTGCGCGAGATCATTGAGTGGGGCGCCCGTTTTGACAAAGACCACGCTGATGCCGGTTACGACCTCGGCCGGGAAGGC
Organism: Saprospiraceae bacterium; assembly: GCA_019638385.1. Classification (GTDB taxonomy): domain Bacteria; phylum Bacteroidota; class Bacteroidia; order Chitinophagales; family Saprospiraceae; genus UBA2329. Next base: position 33,189 of record JAHBTW010000009.1, read on the forward strand.
GGCCACTCCGAAAACCGCATCCTGCACTACAAAGACCTCACCGGCTGGGAAATACAACGCGCCCTGAGCGCCAAAACCGACGAGCTGCCCAACATCGAAGTGCTGGAGCATTATTTTGCTATTGACATCATCACCCAACACCACCTCGGCTACGTCATCACCCGCCTCACACCCGGTATAGAATGCTACGGCGCCTATGCGCTGAATAAGCACAGCAACGAAATTGAAACCTTCCTCGCCCGCATGACGGTGGTGACCACCGGCGGCGCCGGGCAGGTGTATCGCAATACCACCAACCCGGTCATTGCGAGCGGCGACGGCATCGCTATGGTGTATCGCGCCAAAGGATGGGTGGAAAACATGGAGTTCGTGCAGTTTCACCCTACCGCATTGTACAATCCCGCCGGCGACAACCCGGTGTTCCTCGTGTCGGAAGCTGTACGCGGTTTCGGAGGCATTCTCAAAAGTCGCGACGGAGAGGAGTTTATGCACAAATACGACGCCCGTAAATCGCTGGCGCCCCGCGACATCGTGGCCCGCGCCATTGATAACGAAATCAAGCTGCGCGGCGAAGAGTGTATGTTTCTCGATTGCCGCCACTTGGACAAAGACGCCTTCATCGCGCACTTTCCTACCATCTACGACAAGTGCCTCAGCATCGGCGTGGATCCTATGCATGACATGATCCCCGTGGTGCCGGCCTGCCACTACATGTGCGGCGGCATTCGCACCGACGAGATGGGGCGCACCAACATCCGACGCCTGTATGCCGTAGGCGAGTGTACCTGCTCCGGCCTGCACGGCGCCAACCGATTAGCCTCCAATTCGCTGCTCGAAGCCCTCGTGTTCGGATTTCGCACCGGCGCGGACATCAACGCGAAAATTGATGCCGTAACCTGGAAAACCGGCATCCCCGACTGGAACGCAAGCGGCACCACCGACCCTAAAGAAATGGTGCTCATCACCCAAAGCACCAAAGAACTGAAAGAAATCATGAGCAGCTATGTGGGCATTGTGCGATCCAACGTGCGCCTCAAACGGGCCATGGACCGCCTGCACCTGCTCTTCAGCGAAACAGAGGAAATTTACCACACCACCACCCTGTCGCCGCAGTTGTGCGAACTCCGCAACCTCATCACCATCGCCTACCTCATCACCCGATCCGCCTCCATGCGCCGCGAAAGCCGCGGCCTGCATTACAATACAGACTTCCCGGAAAAGCAGGATTTTATACAGGCTTCGTTGTTGTGATAGAAACCGTGACCAATTGCATCATACGAATTTAGACAGTATAAAGAGAACTGATGAGATGGTAACATACGATTTCAGCGACAACGAACATGGATATTTTAAACAAACAACAACCGGATGGAGTGATCGCGCAGGCGCCGGGGCGCATCAATCTCATCGGGGAACACACCGACTACAACGACGGCTTTGTGCTGCCTGCCGCCATTGACTCCAACATGACTGTACAGGCGCGCCGCAACGGTACCCCCTCCACGGTCAGGATCACCGACAGCGCTCAGCAGCAGACTTTTTCATTTGACCTGCGCGACTTTTCGCCGCTGTCAAACGGCTGGCCAAACTACGTCATGGGCGTGGTGAGCGAGCTGCAACAGTTGGGCGGCGCTATCGGCGGCTTCGATGCGGCGTTTGAAAGCAATGTGCCCGTCGGCAGCGGTATGAGTTCCTCGGCAGCGCTGGAATGCAGTTTTGCTACAGCCTTGAATGAACTGTTTGGGCTGGGGCTTGACAAATGGCAACTCATCAAGGCTTCGCAGCACGCAGAGCACAACTTCGTCGGCACCAAGTGCGGTATCATGGACCAATTTGCCAGCATGATGGGCGAAAAAGACCACGCCATGTTGCTCGACTGCCGCAGCCTCGAATTCCAGTACTTCCCCCTCGAATTGGACGACTACCAACTGCTGCTGCTCAACACCAACGTATCCCATTCGCTGGCCTCCTCGGAGTACAACACCCGCCGGGCAGAATGCGAGCAAGGCGTGGCGATTTTGCAAAAGGAACATCCCGGCATCAAGAATCTGCGGGATGTTAGTCTGGAGCAGGTAGTGGCCGGCATTGGGGAAATGCCGGAGCATATTTTCTGCCGTTGCCACCATGTAGTGTCCGAAAACCGGCGCGTACTGGATGCCACAAAAGCGCTGACGAGAGGCGATTTTAAAACCTTGGGCGAACTGATGTACCAGTCGCATTTCAGCTTGCAGAACGACTACAAAGTGAGCTGCCCGCAACTCGATTTTATGGTACAACAAACGCTCGATAAAGATTACATCGCCGGTAGCCGCATGATGGGCGGCGGCTTTGGCGGCTGTACGATCAACCTGATTGAAAAGGCCAGGGTCACGGAGTTTGTGGAACAGATTTCAAAAATCTACCGCAGTCATTTCGGCATTGATCTCACGCCCATCGAAGTTGCCATCGGCGATGGCGCTTCAGTTGTTTAATAATCAGTTCCCAAAACAATCATGAACAATCTATGAGCCGGGCCATTTTTCTTCTCCACATCATTGCGTTGTTATTGGGCTGCAACCATCCGGCAGGGCGTCAACAAACGAATCAACACCCGGGAACCGCCGGCATGGTGCGAATCCCCTCCGGCAGCCTCCAAATGGGCGGCGATAATGAACAGGCAGCCCCCGACGAATTTCCAAAACACGAGGTGTCAATCAATGGATTCTGGATGGACGAAACGGAAGTGACCAATCGTCAGTTCATGGAGTTTGTGGAGGCTACCGGTTATGTCACCATTGCAGAACGGCCCGTCATCTGGGAAGAAATGGCTGAAACGCTGCCCGCCGGAACACCCAAGCCACCCGACAGCCTCCTGCTGCCCGGAGCCTTGGTATTCAAACCTACACAACAGCCGGTGGCACTGGAGGATGTATCGCAGTGGTGGCATTGGACCATCGGCGCCAATTGGCGGCAGCCCGAAGGCCCCGGCAGCAGCATAGCCGACCGCATGGACCATCCGGTGGTGCAAGTGGCCTGGGACGACGCGCTGGCTTATTGCCAATGGGCCGGAAAACGACTGCCTACCGAGGCGGAGTGGGAATGGGCCGCCCGTGGCGGATTGGAAAATAGGGTGTACCCCTGGGGCAATGAAGATGTAAACGCGGGGCCGCCCAAAGCGAATTTCTGGCAGGGCTTGTTCCCCTGGCAAAACGACCTCAAAGACGGATTTTTTTACACGGCGCCGGTAAAGTCATTCCCGCCCAACGGGTATGGCCTGTACGATATGGCCGGAAATGTATGGGAATGGTGCAGCGACTGGTATCACTACCATTTCTACGCCGACACACAGGCACGGGCCGCCAATACCAAAGGCCCGAAAAACAGTTTCGATCCGCAACAGCCATACGCCGCACAACGCACTACGCGCGGCGGCTCGTTTTTATGCAACGACGACTACTGTTCGGGCTATCGGAATGCCCGCAGGATGAAATCCAGTTCGGATACCGGCCTGAGCCATACGGGATTTCGCTGTGTGTGCGAGCTGAAATAAATGCCTTCCGGCAAAGGGCATAGAGCAGAGTGCATAGAGGTTTGCCAATTTGCCTTTTCCGCTGATCCTTGCGTACCTTTACCACTCGGCGTCGCCAACGCACCGACCGCCGTTTTGCTCAAAACAACAACACAAATGAACCTGCTGCACCATTCCGTTTTTCTGAAACACGACACGGGCATGCACCCCGAAAACATGCGCAGATTGCAGATGTTTGACGACTTGCCCGAAGCCCCCCTCACCGACGGCACGCCGTACCTCGAGTTGGTACACACCCATCGCTACATCGAAAAGGTGAAAGAAGCCTGCCGCCTGAGCGCACATCTCGATGCCGATACCGTCACTTCGCCAGGTAGTTTTGAGGCGGCCGTGTATGCCGTAGGGGCAACGGTGGCCGCGGCTGAGAGCGGCGATTTTGCACTCGTGCGCCCGCCGGGGCACCACGCCTACCCCAACATGGCCAGTGGTTTTTGTCTGTTTAATAACGTGGCCATAGCTGCCGCCAAGTTGCGCGCAGAAGGCAAACGCGTACTCATCCTCGACTTTGACGGGCACCTCGGCGACGGCACCTCCGAAATTTTTTACGACGACGATCAGGTCATGTACTGGTCCATTCATCAGTATCCCGCATTTCCGGGACATGGGTTTGTGGACGAAATCGGGGAGGGCAAAGGCAAGGGCTTTACGGTGAATGTGCCGCTTCCGCCCGGCGCTGCCGACGATATTTTTTTGGATGCCGTAAACCGCTTTTTACCCATAGCAGAGTTGTTCAAGCCCGATGTGGTGGCTATCTCCGCCGGGTTCGATGCGCATCAGTACGACCTGCTGCTGCAACTCAACGTATCGGCTACGGGGTTTTACAAAATCGGGCAAATATTGGCAGCGAATTTCCCCACCCGCTTTGCTACGCTCGAAGGGGGCTACAACCTGGAATGGCTGCGCAACAGTGTATATAATTTTCAGGCGGGCATCAACGGCCGGCCCATCGTGCATCCCGAACCGGAGACTTCTTCCAGCCTCCGGGTATGGGAAGAGTACGAAATTCGGGCCAACATGGCCATGTCGCATTTATCTAAGTTTTGGACATTTTAATTTTTTGGATTCCAATCTTTTATCCGGGTTTTTAGTTTTGAAAAGGCATTTCGGTCAACCCTGTTTTGTTTCTTTTGTCTGTTGACCGGCGTCTGAAAAAACGTCAATATTGTAAGAACTTATTTTTTCATCAAATACCCCCAAAAACGAGCAATATGGTCCGTCAACTCGATAGTATTTTCAAACCCAAAGTTATCGCTTGCATCGGCGCTTCCGATCGCGTAGAATCCGTCGGATATGCCGTCATGCACAATCTGCTCATCGGCGGGTTCGAGGGCAAAGTATATCCCGTCAATCCTCAACACAAAACCATCCAGGGCGTCACGGCGTACAAGTCTGTCAAAAAATTACCCAAAAAGGCCGACTTGGCCATCATCGTCACCCCGGCACGGTTGGTACCGCAAGTGGTGGAAGAATGTGGGGAGGCCGGCGTCGGCGGATTGCTCATCATCTCTGCCGGGTTTAAAGAAGCGGGAGAGGAGGGGATGAAAATGCTTGACCAGATCACGGCCACCAGCCGGAAATACGGTATGCGCATCATAGGGCCCAATTGCCTTGGGTTCATCAATCCCACGCTCGGCATCAACGCGAGTTTTGCCACCAAAATGGCGGGCAAGGGCAACATCGCCTTCATTTCCCAAAGCGGCGCCTTGTGTACCTCTATCCTCGATTGGTCGCTCGACCAAAGCGTGGGGTTCAGCCACTTTGTGTCTATCGGCTCCATGGTGGATGTAGGTTTTGCCGAGTTGATAGACTATTTCGGGATGGACAATTCCACCTCGTGCATCCTTATATATATGGAGACGCTCAAAGATGCGCGCAAATTCATGAGTGCTGCCCGCGCTTTTGCCCGTTCCAAGCCCATCATCATTCTCAAAGCGGGCAAGAGCGCAGAAGGCGGACAAGCCACGCTGTCGCACACCGGTTCCATCGCCGGCAACGATGCGGCTTTTGATGCGGCCTTTCAGCGGGCGGGCATCATCCGGGTGGATACCATCGCACAGTTGTTCCATTGCGCGCAGGCCTTAGCCATGCAGCCGCGCCCGCAGGGCAACCGGCTTGCCATCGTAACCAATGCGGGTGGCCCCGGCGTATTGTCCACCGACTACCTCAGCACCAGAGGCGGCAAGCTGGCGCCGCTTTCGGAGGAGACGATGAAAAAATTGAATGAATTTTTGCCGCCCAGTTGGAGCCACGGCAACCCGGTGGACGTACTCGGCGATGCGAGCGCCGAAACCTATCGCAAGGCGTTGGAAGTGTGCCTGGCCGATGAAAGCGTGGACGGCGTGCTGGCCATTCTCACCACACAGGCCGTTACCAGTCCTACCGATGCGGCACGCGAAGTGACGAAAGCCGCCAATAATTCCCGCAAACCGGTGTTGGCCGTGTGGATGGGCGAAGCCGATGTGGCCGAAGGCCGCGAAGTACTTGAGGCCGGCAAGATACCCAACTATCGCTATCCGGAAAGCGCTGTGGATGTATTCCTGCGCATGTGGCAGTACTCCCGGAATTTGGAATTGCTGTACGAAACGCCTGAAGAAGCGCCCAAACAATTTACGCCCCGCAAAGACTCGGCATGGCGCATCATTCGCGGGGCATTGTCGCAGAACCGCAAACAGCTTACCGAAGACGAAGCCAAGGATTTGCTCGGATGCTATGCTATACCCGTAGGCATGAATAAACTGGCGACCAAAGCAGAGGAGGCCGCCGATTTTGCACAAGAAATCGGTTTTCCCGTAGCCATGAAAATTGTGTCGCCGGATGCTTTGCACAAAACCGAGGTAGGCGGCGTAAAACTCAATATTGCCACCCGTGAAGAAGCCGCGCAGGCATTTGCGGCCATTGTCAAATCCGTAAAAAGCCATATTCCCAAAGCCGATATTCAGGGCGTACTCATTGAGCGCATGGTGAAAAAACCGTTCGAGTTGCTCATCGGCGCCAAGAAAGACCCCATTTTCGGTCCCGTCATTGCTTTCGGCAGGGGCGGCGTGGCCGTGGAAGTATATCGCGACACCCAGCTCGGCTTGCCGCCGCTTAATATGCGCCTGGCGCGCCGAATCATCGAGGGCACGCAGGTACACTCCCTCCTAAAAGGCTTCCGCAATATGCCGGGAGTGGACCTGGAAGACCTTGCCTTTGTCCTCACCAAGTTTTCGCACCTGATGGTGGATTTTCCCGAAATCAGCGAGATTGACATCAACCCCTACTCGGTGGATCACGAGTCCGGTATCGTATTAGATGCACGGGTACTGTTGGACGACTATCAGCCCCGCCGTAAAGGGCACCCGCACGACCACTTGGTCATTTCGCCCTATCCCGGAAAATACACCAAACTCGTCACCCTGAAAAACGGCGTGGAAGTCACCCTGCGCCCCATCCGCCCGGAAGACGAACCTATGGAAACCCGCATGATCGAAAAACTCTCCACGGAAACATTGTATTTCCGGTTCTTCGGGTATGTTCCACGCGTGAACCATGATTTCCTCACCCGCTTTACACACATTGATTACGACCGGGAAATGGCCATTGTAGCCGAAATAGACAAAGGCGGTCAAAAGGAAATGATCGGCGTAGTGCGCATCATTGCAGATGCCTGGGGCGAAAGCGCCGAATATGCCATTGTGGTGGCCGACGAATGGCAAGGGTTGGAACTCGGTGGAAACATGACCGATTACATTCTCGAAATAGGCCGAGACAAAGGCATTGCCAAAATATATGCCTCCATGCTCGCCACCAACAAGCGGATGATTCACATGTTTGAAAAACGAGGATTTAAAATTACCCGGGAAGATTTCGAAACCTACCACGCCGAATTGGAACTGTCATCGGCTATGCCGTTTTCGGCGGAGTTGCCGTTTATGCCGGTGTAGGGCAAAGGGCAGAGGGCATAGAGATTTTCGGTAGGCAGTAGGCAGTAGGCGGTAGGCGGTAGGCAGTATCGCTACCGACATACTGCCTACCGCCTACCGACATACCGCCTACTCCCCTCCTTCCAGCATCTGATTATAGATACCTTTCAGGTCGTCGTCGGTTTCTGCATCGCGAATGGCTTCTACTTGTGCTCTCAATTCATCGGCTTTGGCGTTGTATTGAGCTTTCATGCTTTGGTCTTCGAGGGTTTCTGCTTTTGCCTTGAAGGCATTGCTCATATCCATCAGCACTTTGGTAGCCGAAAACTTGCGCCACAGCGATTGAGCGGAATCGGTAGCAATCGTGTGCATATTGGATAAACCGGGCAGGGTTTGCGCCAGATCAGCTTTGGCCAGCAGGCTTTGGTATCCACCGAAGATAGAGAGTGCAGAGAAGCCGTCGGCTTTGGCTAATTGACGCTCGAAGAAAGGCAAAAATTCCGGCGATCCATTGGCGCTATACAGATCGGAAACGATGCTGAGCAGTGTTTCGTTGGTGGTGTTCTCCCATTTGCGGGCATATTGCAGGGCGGCGGCCTCATCGGCGGCGGCAAGCGTGGAGAGTGCGGCAGCCAAGACGCTGTAGATCGAGTCTTTTTCGAGCAGGTAGCGCGCTGTTGCAACGGCCTCCTCATCTTCCCATTGGGTCAGGTTGTTCATGGCCTCGCGGCGCACCACGGAATGCGGGTCTGTTTTGGCCATTTGGCGGATCTGGGTGATGATCGGCGTTTCTTCAAAATCGGCATACCCGACCGACACGGCGCGAATGAGCCAAAACGGGTCGCTCAGCCCGGCATTGAATACCGGAAGCATCTCTTCGCTCTCGTTTTGCACTAAGTATTGCAGCGCTTCCAGGCGATCGGACAAAGAGGGCGCATTGAAGTATTGAAACACATATTCTTGCTCCGTCTTCTCTTCTTCTTTTTCGCACAGCAACACTTTTTCGGGATCGAATACCATGAGCGCAGGGCGCGCGGGCACTTCAAAGTCGAAGGTTTGGCCGCGCTCGGTAAGGCGGATTTGCTCGCGGCGCTTGGGCGCATTTTCAAAATAAATATCCACCGCAGTGGGGATGTCAAAAATGGCCGGCATCAGTTCCGGGTCCTGGGTTTGTTCCACGGTGATGGTCGCTTTTCCGCTTTCCGCGTCGTAGTCGTAGCTGATGGCCAGTGTGGGATGGCCGGCCTCGAGGAACCACTGGTTGAAGAACCAGTTGAGGTCTTCGCCGGTAACGGCTTCAAAGGCGAGGCGCAGATCGTGTACCTCTACGGCGGCAAAGGCGTGTTTATCCAAATAGAGTTTCAGCGCAGCGAAAAAGGCTTCATCGCCCACATAGTAGCGCAGCATGTGCAGCACCGAGCCGCCTTTGTTGTAGCTGTGCGCGTCAAACATGTCTTCATCGTCTTCGTAGCTGAAGTGAATGAGCGGATGCACCGACATTTCGGCGGAGCTGAAATAGCCCTGCCATTCTTCCAGCATGTGGTAGTCGGCCTCCTCGCGGCCGTATCTGTTTTCCAACCAGAGGTATTCGCTGTAATTAGCAAATCCCTCATTGAGCGTGAGATTGGCCCAGTTTTCGCAGGTGACCAAATCGCCGAACCAGTGGTGCATCATTTCATGGGCCACTATTTTTTCATTGGTCCGGTCGTCTATAAGGTCTATACTGTGTTTTTGTACAAATTCTCCGAAAGTAACGGCGGTCGTGTTTTCCATAGCGCCCGACACAAAGTCGCGCACCACAATCTGGGCGTATTTGGCCCAGGGGTAAGTCACGCCGAGCTTTGTGGAGAAAAACTCCAGCATCTCCGGGGTGTGCGGAAAAATGGCTTTGGCGGAAGCCTTGTATTCCGGCTCCACATAGTATTGCAGCGGGACGTTGCGCCATTTGTCTTCCACCACCGCGTATTCGCCCACGGCGATCATAAATAAATAAGGCGCGTGGGGCAGGTCCATTTTCCAGTAGTCGGTGCGGGTGCCGTCGGCGTTTTTGGTAGATTTTGAGAGCAGTCCGTTAGAAAGCGTCTGGAAACGATCTTCCACGGTGAGGTAAACTTCCTGAGTACAGCGCTCATTGGGTTGGTCAATGGTGGGAAACCAGCGCGAGTTCCAACGGGTTTCGCCCTGTGTCCATATTTGCATAGGTTTGTCGGGGTCTTCTCCTTTGGGGTTGATGAAGAACAAACCTTTGTTGGAGGTAATAACGGCGCTGCCGCCGGAAGAGGAAGGCTTAGCCGTGTATTCAATGTGCAGGGTATATTGTTCGGTGCGGGCGTAAGGCCGTCCCAATTGAATGGTAATTTGCTCGCCGTTGTATTCGTACTTCAGGGGTTGCTTGGCGCCGCTGAGCGAAACGTTTTCGAAGGTGAAATCCTTGGCATCCAACGTAACCTTATCGGTGGGGTGGAAATAAGGCCGTAGCGTGAGGTCAGCTTTTCCGATGACCTTCTCTGCGGCCCAGTCGAACCGAAGGTCAAGGCGGGTGTGGATGAGGTCGTTGATGCGCTTGGCGGCGGGATTATACACCGGGAGGCTGTAATTACCTTCCGTAACAGTGTCCTCCTCGTCGTCGGAGTCTGGATCGAGGAATACGCCCGGCCCGTTCATTGTAATAACCGAATCGGTCGGCGTCTCCTGGGAGGAAGAAGCTCCTCTGGGGGTGTTGCAGGCTGCGAGCGTCAGTACGACACCCAAAAGCAGCAGTAAATTCTTCATGTACAAAGGTTTAAATGTAAAGAGGTTGGAAATGTTGAAAAAAACGGTAAAGCATTTGAAATGTTGCAGGCAGGCGGTTCAGGCGAGTATTTTTGCAGCAGAAACCTCTTGCAAAAACTCATTTAAGTAGCCATTGAATAGTGCGGGGTGTTCCATCATGGGCGCATGGCCGCATTCGTCTATGAGGATGAGCCGGGAATCGGGCAGCAATTCGTGAAATTTTTCGCCGACAAAGGCCGGCGTAATCTGATCGTCTTTGCCCCACACCAATAAAACCGGAACGGTAATTTGGTTGAGATTGTCGCCGAGGTTGTGCCGAACGGCCGACTTGGCCGTTGCGATCACCCGGATGGCTTTGTTGCGGTCGTTTACGGTATCATATACTTCTTCTATCAACTCCTCGGTGGCTACTTCCGGGTGGTAAAAGGTGCTTTGGGTTTTTTTGCGGATGAATTCTTTGTCGCCGCGTTTGGGGAAAGTAGTGCCCATCGCGCTTTCGAACAGCCCCGAACTTCCGGTGAGGATAACCGAGCGCACTTTTTTCGGATGCTGAAGCGCATACAGCAAGGCCACATGGCCGCCGAGCGAATTGCCCAACACATGTACGTCCTCGAATCCTTTATACTCCACTAAATCAGCAACATACTCCACGAGGCCCATAACGGAAAGCTTGCGCAGGGGCAGTTCCATGATCGGCAATATGGGCACCACCACATTGTAGCGGCCGCCGAAATAGGCAATAATAGACTCGAAATTGCTCAGGGCGCCGAATAACCCATGCAGGAGCAGAAGGGTTTCTTCACCGCCTCCGGATTCTATATATTTGAAACGGCCTTCCTGTTTGGTTTGTAAGTTCATGAAGCTGTTGTCTTCACCTGTTATTTACTTCGGTCATTTTTACGCGACCGCTCCCGGTTTGGCGGGAACGCGGTTTGCGCATGACGGTTGCAAAAATAACTTTTTCCTGCTTTATCGCAAACAGCCGCAGGTTATGGATGTTCATTTAGGCGTAGATTTCCCATTGTGCGCAAAAAATGAGTGTCATTTTTTTTTAATTGGGAAATTATTCATTGCTTTGCGTACTGAAATCGGGCCGGTTATAGAAACCGGAGTGTGAAACCAATAACATTCTTTCATTAAATTGCGAAAAACATGCGTCTTATTGCCAAATTACTCATTCTCACCCTTGTATTCGGCTCCTTCACAGCCTGCGTTTCCAAGAAGAAATTCGACGAACTGCAAGCCTCCAAAGAAGCCGTTGATAAGGCACTTGCTGAAACCCAAACCAGGGTGAAAGCACTGGAAGGCCAAAATGCCGAGCTTCAAACTACTCTCGAATCAGAGAAAACGCGCCTCAACGGCGAAATCGCCTCTATTCGTGCCGACCTTGATGCTACCAAAGGTCAAATGAACCAGCTTCAATCAAAACTGACCATGACAGAAGCCAATCTGGCTAAACTGCGTGCAGAAATTGACGGTATCTTCAATACCTACAAAAACAGCGGCCTTTCTCTGCAAGAGCGCGGCGGCCGTTTGTATGTGGTGACCGATTCCGATGTGACGTACCGCTCCGGCTCCGCGAGCCTCTCTCGCGATCAGCGCAATGCCTTAGACAAATTGGCAGCCACGCTGAAAAGTAATCCGGACGTAAAAATCCTTGTGGAAGGCCACACTGACAGCAAGCAGTTTGCTGCGGGTTCCGGTATGGACAACTGGCAGTTGAGCGTAAACCGCTCCATGACCATCGTACGCTACCTCATTCGCAAAGGCGCCAAGCCCAACCAGGTAGCTGCCGTAGGCCGCGGCGAGAACATGCCGGAAGGCGACAACAGCACCCGCGAAGGTCGTGCCAAAAACCGCCGCTCCGTAGTATCGCCCGATGCCAACCTCGGCGGCCTGATGAAGCAAGACTAATCGCTATCTGAAGTAAGATTCAGTAGCATACACAAAGAAGCCGCTCCCTCATCGGGGCGGCTTCTTCGTTTTATACGTTTGCCTATTGTCTTACCCCATCTGCACCTGTTCTACGGTGCGGTTTTTCCGGCTCTTTTCAGCCAGAAAGCCCATGAGGTGGCTTTCCATCGAGGCGTCTAAGGTGGAGCTGAGCAACTCGGCGTTTTGTTGCTCCACGGCGCGCAGCCAATCGCGCACAAGCCCCCAATCACCGCCGCCGTGACCGCTGTTCACATCGGCATTTTCCTTCACGTTCCATTTGGCTATTTCGCCCGTGCGAAAATCGGCGATGTACAGCTCGTTTTCGTCGCCCACCAAATCGCCCATGCTGCCCATGATGCGCGTACGGCGACCGGCATAACTCGTGAATGCCTCCATACTGAAGTTGGCGGTAATTTGTTCGTCAAATTCCATAGCAACGATTTGGTGATCGGCTACATCGTTATCGCAGCGATATACGCAGCGGCCGTAAGGTCCTTCTTTCAGCGCTTTCATAATGGCATCGCCGTGTAGGGATTTGTCATCGGGCAGGTCGAAATGATGCAACCAACCCCGCTTCTGGTGATAGATGCGCAGGGCAGAATAAGGGCAACTCGCTTCCACTGCACAGCCGTCGGTACACCGTGCGGTACTGCCGGCCGGCGCGTTTTCGCTCCGAAACCACTTGAGCGAGCCGAAGGAGGTGATGTAGCGGCAGTTTTTACCGATCCACCAGCGCAGAATGTCTAAGTCGTGGCACGATTTGGCCAGAATAATGGGATTGGTATCCTGTTCCTTGCGCCAGTTGCCGCGCACAAACGAATGCGACATGTGTATGTGTTCTATCGGTTCCAGATGCTGCACGCTCACCAATGCGCCCAATACGCCGGAATCAATAACTTCTTTCACCTTCCGGTAATAAGGCGAGTAGCGCAAAACATGGCACACGGCTACCACCCGATTGTGCTTTTTAGCTTGTTGCAAAATGTCGTTGCATTCCTTCCAGCTTTGCGCAATGGGTTTTTCCAATAGCAAATCATACCCCATTTCCAGCGCTTTCATGGCCGGCCCGTAGTGTAGGTTGTCGGGGGTGGTAATGATGACGGCATCGGCAAACTTGGGCCGGGTAAAAACGTACTCCCAGGTCGTGAAGCGATTGGCGTCAATGATATTGTGTTTTTGAGCGTACCGTTCATTGCGAAGCGGTATCGGCTCTGCTACGCCGATGATGTCTAATTCATCCCCGTGTTGGAGGGCGTAGTTGCCATACACATTGCCCCGGTTGCCGGCGCCCAGCGTGACGGCGGTAATTTTTCGGGCCGGTTTGGGCAGCAGGCTGTAATCCCATGCATACGTTTCTTCCCGCATGGGGCCGGCCCACAAGCCCTGGCTCCATGCCGCTCCGATGGAGAGCGCGCCCATCGTTTTGAGCAGATCGCGACGAGACCATTCTTGTGCCATAATCACCAAGTTTTTAAATGATGAGACATCCTCACCACTCTGCAAACTTAAGTGATTTTTGGGCAAAAAGAAACCGCAGCAAATGACAATGCAATGCTGCGGTCCGATATTCGGATTAGTATGAAAAGTATCTTTATAAGAACCCGGGGTCAACCGTGTTTATGACGCTCCGTAGCGCCGGCATTAGATAGAGCGCCTCGCTGCGGAGCGTCGTCATAAGGGGGCGAGCTTATTCCTGCCGTACCCGCAGGCTGCCGTAACTGATTTGGGCTTTGATGAGCGCCTTGCCGCTGCCGGAACCGATATGGCCTTTCACCTCCCGGCTCTGGCCTTGCTCTTTTTCATACGACACCGACATCCCGTTGGGGTAGTTGATGCCGCCGTAGCTGCCGGCTGCTTCAAAGCGGGCATCCGCACCGGCCTCTAAGTTGATTTTGAAATCGGTGTATTTGCCGTTGAGGGTAATCCCGCCGAAGTCTTTGACGACTTTGCTGATAACGCCGCTGCCGTATGACATGCTGAGGTCAAGGGTATTGGTCAGGCGGCCTATGGTGACGTTGGAGTATTTGGTGCTCACAAACACCTTATCCGCAGAGCGAATATCGAAGTTGTCGTAGCCGCCGGTATTGCGAAACTCCTGTATGTTGCCGAGCCGGTACTCGTCATATTTGGAGGCAGATCGAATCACCTGGCCGCGCTCCAGCGAAATTTTGGAGTATTTCGAAGTGATATCGGCATCTTTTACCTCGGTACATGTGAGGCTGCCGTAGCTGACCATGCCTTGTATGTAACCCGTTTTGGCGATGGTGCCGTTGCCGTAGGCCAGATCAATGTTGGCGCGGTCTCCGATACCGTCCGATTTAAAGTTGCCGTATTTAACAGTTATATCGGCGCGGTTTTTCAACTCGGCCACATAGGCATCGCCGTAGCGGTTGGAGAGCTCTAGGTTGTTCGTGGCCGGCATATACACCAGATAGTTGATCTTGTAGTCGCTGGTAGAACTGCCCCAATTCCACCACGAGCGCTTGGCCGGCTCTATCACCGTTTCGGCTTTCACCAATGCAGTAGAATTGGTAAAATTGATACTGATGCGATCAAAGACCTCTTGTGCCTGCGATTCGGAATTGGCGTTCACGAGGATGGTGACCTCAATTTTTACGCGGTTCTTGTCCCAGGTTTTCACCTCTACCTTGCCGTATTTGTTACTCAGGTTGACGGTGCCGTCGGCGATGATGTCGTACTCTTTCTTAATGGTCTTTGTGAACTCTCTGGCGCCGTCGGCGCCGTAGGCGGCCATAGGCAGTGCTATCCCAAGGACAGCGGAGTACAACAAGAGCGTTATTTTAAATCCCAATTTCATTGTTCTGCGTTTTTGACTGGTTCTGCTGTTGGATAGAAATATTTTCCAAAACTTTTTCAAGGATGTCAATTTTAGTTCGATAACTCTTAATGAGGTTAGCCACAATTTGTTCTTCTGCGCCGACGGGCGCCTGCGAAAGCTCTGCCTTCAGTTCTTCCATGATCTCATCCACTTGTGCAAGGTCCTGTAGAATGGCCTCTTTGTTGCCGTCGTAAGAAGCCAGGCGCTGCATGCGCTGATCTATCTGGCCGTTGTAGTACTTTACGGCGTCTCTGAAATCCGGGTTTGTATGTTCGACGCTTGCCATAACGGCGCTTTGCCTTTGGTTGGCGAGTGTAAGCCCGGCGAAAAAGCCGACGACCAGCAGGGCTGCCACACCGACTGCCATTTTGAACCGATCGCGAAAAGGTACAATGCGTACGGGGGCGGAAGCGCGGGGCGTCTCGCGGTCCAATTCTCGTTCGATGGCCGCCCACAGTTGGAGCGGCGGGCGGGCGTCGTCAAATTCGGCGCGATGTTCGAGGATGAATTTTTCCAGATTATCGTGTTTCATATCAATTGATTTCTTGTTTCGACAAAATATCTCTCAGTTTTGCTTTGGCCCGGCTGTACTGCGATTTGGAAGTAGCTTCCGAAATCTGAAGGATTTCAGAAATTTCTTCATGGTCGTAGCCTTCGAGCAGGTAGAGAGAAAAAACCACCCGGTATCCGTCGGGGAGCATCATAATGGCTTTGTTGATCTTTTCTGTACTAAACCTGCTTTCTTCGGGTTCGGGCGTTTCGTCGCGGAGGTTTACGAAGCGGTCGTCTAAGTCTTCCAACTGCAATTTTTTCTTTTTTAAAAAATTGATGCAGTGGTTGACTACAATTCGCTTGATCCAGGCGCCGATGGTAGATTCGTACCGGAAGCTGCCCATCTTCGTAAAAACATCCACAAACGCATTCTGTAACACGTCTTCAGCATCCATTTGGTCGTGTACCATACGCAAACACACACTGTACATTCCCTTGGAGTACTGTTTGTACAATTCAAATTGTGCAGTTCGGTTGCCCGATTTGCATTGCTCGATAAGGTCCCGTTGTTGCATGCCGGCGTTGTCCAAGGCCATTGCGTTTACATTCAGGTTTTCTGGGTTGATCCTACTGTTGTTAATCTCCTGAATCGTTGCAATAAAGGACAACTGCGGAGGATAAGGGTTGCATGGAGCGCACAAATTTTGCGAAAAAGGCTTGCACAAGTCTATTGAGCCTTTTGTATAGAAATTTGGCGCCGATTCAGTAAACCCGCAAAAATCTTTACCTTGCCTTCTATCAATGGTTCGTAACGATTTTCGGACCGCCCGCAAGGGCGCGGAAAGTGGATAGAAAAGAAAAAGGGCAAAAGTGTAGGTTTGTGGTACTAAACAAAAACCAACTTTCGCCCTATGAGCATCGAAATACTCACGGACGCAATATTGAGAAAGGTGTCGGACGTAGGCAAGTGGCAACGTGATTTTTTGTGTCACTTGTTCAGATTAGCCTTGAGTTTTCGGGGCCGCCTCAATTTTTTAAACATGGCTCGTCAAGGATGCTATACCTCAAGCCGCTAGGTTTTGTGCATGAGAAAATAGCTGAAAATTGAGAGTGATTCTTGATTTCACTTGTTTTTTAATAGGCTTTCGGTCTAAATTATTCAGAAAATGAATAATAGCATTTACTACTTGAATTTAGGATAAAATTTGACTGCCGAGCCGGAGAAAGAGCGAAGAATGTTACCTGCCGGATGAAACATGCTTGGCGTGTTTCACGCCGGCGAAAACAATGAGAAGCAAAGCTAAGAAATATTTGTGACGCACTTCATTGCAGCACCACTTCCACGCGGCGGTTTTTGGTGCGTCCCTCTGCTGTGTGGTTACCGGTTACAGGCTTGGTGGGGCCGTAGCCTTTGTGGGTCAGGCGGTTTTCATCAATGCCTTGTTGTATTAAAAAAGTCCGCACGGCGCCGGCCCGCCGCTCCGACAGCAGGCGGTTGGCTTCCTGACCGCCCACGTTGTCGGTGTGGCCGGCTATTTCCACATTTTTTTCGGGGTACTGGCGCAGATAGCTTGCCAGTGCATCGAGTTCGTCTATGGATTCCGGCTGAATGTCGTAGCTGCCGGAAGGAAAATATACGCCCTTGAACACATAGCGCCCCTCGGCCTTGATGCTGCGTTCCATCTCGGCGCTGAGCAGGTCTTCTTCTATGGATACGTCGTCAATGCCGTAATAGGCAATGCGCATGGTGGGCTGCAGCGCGTTTCTGCGGGCACTGGAGTTGAGGTCGGGCAGTTTCGACAGGTCGTGCCGGCTGAAGAAAGCAGTATTTGCATCTTCGCGAAAATTGCCGAGCAGGAAATACCGCGATTGCTCTGTGGCAGTGAATCGCCCGGTCACCAATCGCCAGCCGTCCTTTGAGTTGCGCAAAATTTCTTTGGTCTCAAACACCGGCACGAGGCTGAACCATTCCACTTGTTGTCGGAAATCCTGTGTGGAATTGATAGGCTGGGCGAGCAGGCATATCCCGATGTTGTTCACCGCCAGCGGATATACCAGCACTCTGTTTCCATATACCGACCGCAAATGCGCTACGGCCACCGTATCGCTTTGATATACCCAAAAAGAAACCTTGTAGCGCCGGCCCGGCACTAAGGCACGCGAGAGCGAACCTTGCAGGTACTCGTGATAGTCGAAATCTTTACCCGTATCCTGACGGGGCAAAAATGCAATGATGCCGGCATAGTGTTGCCCCGTACGCGGCATGGGGTAGGGGCAGTCGGTCATGGCGCTGTCGCGGATGATGAGATCGGTGGTGCGATCAAAAAAAGAGGCCCAGCCCTCCACGGCATGTGTGAAGTGCCTGCCGTCGCGGATGTAATCGCAATGGGCTATTTTGTTGGGTTCTTTCAACTCCTCAAACCCTGGGTTGACAACCAGGTTCTGGCTGTGAAGGTACAATGGCAGCGTGAAGAGAAACAGGAGGAGATGGCGGTTCATGTCGGCGGGTATTTGGTTCGATATTTATTCATAATGCCGCAACCCGGCAAAAGGCACAGTCCGACGAATCGGGGCTTCGCAAGGCCAATATGCCGCGTGCATCTAAAAAACATTGATTTTTTCCGTGAAATGTGCGGATATTACGGCACGTTTTCAAAAGTACTGTAAAAGCATTTGTTTTAATGACACTGAAAGACAAAAATGTAGCGGGCATTCTGGCCCTTTTTCTCGGCCCCTTCGGCGCGCATCGGTTTTATCTCGACCAGGTAGGCTGGGGCATTTTTTACCTCATCTTCTGTTGGTTTCCCCTCGTGTGGTTCATCGCCTTTATTGATGCCATCGTGTTTTTTACCATGAGCAAAGAGGCATTCGACTCCAAATACAATCACGGCAAGCAGGCACAACAGCAGCAATCCTGGGGCACGCAGCCCGATTACAACCGTCGCCGGCAAGATCAGGCCCGCACCGCTCCGCCGCAGCGGACACCCCAAAGAGCACCCCAACGGCAGGAACGCGCTCCGCGCCGGGAAGCCACTCCGGGTTCCAAAGCACAGGAGTTGAAAGCCGTCGGCATCAAAAAGTTTAAAGACTACGACTACGACGGCGCCATTGCCGACTTTGAGCAGGCGCTGCAACTCGCCCCCAAAGACCTCGCGCTCCACTTCAACATCGCCTGCGCCTATTCGCTCAACGAAAATGCCGAGCAGGCTTTTTTCCACTTAGACAAAGCCGTTTCGCTCGGCTTTACCGATAAGCAGCGCATCAAAGAACACGACGCGCTCGCATTCCTGCGCATTCAGCCGGGCTTTGAAGAGTTTGAACAAAACGGGTTCCAACTCACCCAAAAACTCCCGCCGCCGGCCAAAGACGACCTGCTGCAACAGCTATCGGGCGACTTGCTCGAACAGCTCAACCGCCTCGGCGATCTGCGCGAAAAGGGATTGCTTTCGGAAGAGGAATTTGTGACCCAAAAAAGAAAATTATTGGGCTGAGGCTTGTGCCCGGCACTGTTTACACCTCCCGGCAACTAAAGACTTCTATTTCCGTTTCAATCAGAGGAAAATCAATGCCATGATCGCACAGGAACTTATCACCAACGGCATAGTGCCGCTTCGCACCTCCGACACCGGAGAGGAAGCGTTGCATATCATGGCGGAATTTTATGTAAAGCATTTGCCGATCGTCAACAACACGCAGTTGCTCGGCGTCGTATCCGAAGACGATCTGCTCAATCACGACCCCGAAGCGCCCATCGGCGCCATTGACCTGTCGCTGTCGCGCCCGTACGTCCGCACCACCGATCACTTCTACGAGGTCATGCGCACCATCGCCATGCATCACCTCTCCATCATACCCGTGGTAGATGAAGACGGCAACTATGTGGGCCTCATTACGCTCGAAGATTTGCTGGAGTTTTTTGCCCGTATGGGCAGTTTTGCAGAGCCGGGCAGCGTCATCGTGCTGGAAGTGAGCCGCCGGGGGTATTCGCTGGCCGAAATTTCCCGCATCGTGGAGTCGGAAAATGCTTCCATGCTGAATGCGTTTGTCACGTCCTCCTTCGACGGTTCGATGGTAGAGGTCACCATAAAGGTGAATACCCAATACAACCACGCCATTCTGGCCGGATTCGAGCGCTTCGATTACGATGTGAAGGCGTCTTACAACGAAGAAGAATACTTAGACACCCTCAAGGAGCGCTACAATTCCTTCATGTCATACCTGAGCGTATGAAAGCCGGCCTTGCGCGCATAGGAATATCGCTGGCACTGGCTGCCATGTTTGTGTCTGCCCGCCCGCCTGCTACCGCCAGTATGCAGTATGCGGTATTCGGTATGCAGGCCGGCGTTACATGGCTCGAAGCCCAACAACACGATTTTGGAACCTTACGGCAAGGCCGCCCGGCCGCCCATCGGTTTGTTTTTAAAAACACCGGTACTCAACCGCTCATTATTGACAACGTGCGCACACCCTGCGGCTGCACGGCCGTGGAATGGCCCGAAGCGCCCATTGCGCCCGGCGATACGGCCGCCATCGTAGTGGAGTTCAACGCCGCTCAAACAGGCTATTTTTACAAAGTCATCAAAGTATTTTTTCGCGGCATCCGCGGAGGAAACAAGTTGGTAGTGGAGGGAAGTGTGGAGTAAAGGGCAGGGCAGGCAGGCCGGTCACACACAAATTTTTATTTTCTCATCATCACCTCTATCTTTGCGGCTTCATTTTCAAAAAGGTAAACAAGGAAGCCATGTCGCAACAAGCCGATCAGTTCAAAAAATTAGTATCCCACTGCAAAGAATACGGATTCATATTCCCTTCCAGCGAAATATACGACGGCCTCAGCGCCGTGTACGACTACGGCCCCTACGGCGCCGAGTTGAAAAACAACATCAAAGCCTATTGGTGGCAGTCAATGGTGCAAATGCACGAAAACATCGTGGGCCTCGATTCCGCCATCTTTATGCACCCGCTCATCTGGAAAGCCTCCGGCCACGTGGATGCCTTCAACGATCCGCTCATTGACAACAAAGACAGCAAAAAGCGCTACCGGGCCGATCAGCTCATCGAAGGATACTTAGAGAAGCTGGAGGAAAAAATGGCCAAAGAGGTGGAAAAAGCCCGCAAGCGCTTCGGCGACAGTTTCGACGAGGCCATGTTTCGGCAAACCAATCCCCGCGTCGCGGAATACCAGCAGCAACACGATGCCATCCTCGATCGCTTCACCCAGTCAATGGGCGCGGGCAATTTGGCCGACATCAAAGCGCTCATAGATGAGTTGGAAATAGCCGACCCGGAAACCGGATCGCGCAACTGGACGGAGGTGCGCCAGTTCAACCTCATGTTTTCTACCCAATACGGGGGCAGCGTGTCCGACGAAGACAGCAAGCTCTACCTTCGCCCCGAAACGGCGCAGGGCATTTTTGTCAACTTCCTCAACGTACAAAAAACCACCCGCCAGAAAGTGCCCTTCGGCATTGCGCAAATCGGCAAAGCCTTCCGCAACGAGATCGTGGCGCGGCAGTTCATCTTCCGCATGCGCGAATTTGAACAAATGGAAATGCAGTTCTTTGTGCGCCCCGGCGAGGAAATGAAATGGTACAACTACTGGAAAGAAGCGCGCATGAAGTGGCACCTCGCATTGGGCACGCCGGCAGAAAAACTGAAATTCAAAGACCACGACAACCTCGCGCACTATGCCAATGCCGCCGTGGACATACAATTTGACTTTCCTTTCGGGTTTAAAGAATTGGAGGGCATTCACTCCCGCACCGACTTCGACCTCAGCAGCCATCAGCAGTTGTCGGGCCGCAAATTGCAGTATTTCGATTCCGAACTCAACGAAAACTATGTGCCTTATGTAGTGGAAACCTCCGTCGGCTGCGATCGCATGTTTCTGGCGCTGATCAGCCAGGCATTGCAGGAAGAAAGCGTGCCCGATGCCAAAGGAGAAGACGCTACCCGCACCGTGCTCAAGCTGCATCCGGCGCTGGCGCCCGTGAAGTGCGCTGTGTTGCCGCTGCTCAAAAATAAAGAAGAACTCACCGGCAAGGCCCGCGAGGTGTTCAACGATCTCAAACACTCCTTCCTGTGCCAATACGACGAGAAAGACGCCATCGGTCGCCGCTACCGCCGGCAGGATGCCATCGGCACGCCCTTCTGCGTCACCATTGACTTTGATACGCTGGAGGACAATACGGTCACCATTCGCGAACGCGACTCCATGCAACAGGAGCGCGTGCGCATTGATGAAGTAGAAGGCATTGTGCGCAAGCGCACGGAAATGGCCGGGTTGTTTCGGTAGGCGGTACTTCGGTAGGCGGTATTGTCCATACTGCATACCGCCCACTGCATACCGTTCAAAAAAAAGACCGTTTCTTCTCCGGGCGCTCCTCTTCTTTAGCGAGGATGGAGGCTTCCGGGAGGCGCGCCACGAAGGTAGCGCCGTGTCCGGGCCGGCTGTCAATGGAGAGGGTTCCGTCCAATACCGCTACGCGACTATGTACATTTGACAGGCCGATGCCCTCGCCGACGGCGGCTTTGTCGGGCGCAAAACCCTTGCCGTTGTCCTCTACGGTAAGTACGGCCTCCCCTTCGTGCAGCAGCCATTGTATGCTCAGTTGGGTCGCTTCCGAATGCTTGAGAGCATTGTTGAGCAGTTCCAGCGTAATGCGGTACAAATTCACTTCCGCGTGTTTCGACAGGCGCAGCAGCGGCAGGTTGTTGTGGTACATAATGCTCATCTCCGGGCGCAACATGCGCGCGCGCTGAACAATCTCCTCCAACGCGCCGTGCAGCCCTACGCGGAACAGCGACTTGGGCGGCAGGTTGTGGGAGATGCGCCGCAGCTCGTCGTAAGCGGTTTCCAAATCGGTCATCATTTCCCGCCAGGCGTCCCGGGCTTTGCCTTCGCTTTGCATTTCCATGAGATTGGCCTTCATTTTCATGGCCGCCAGATTCACGCTGAGGCCGTCGTGGAGGTCTTGCGAAAGCCGGCGGCGCTCCGATTCCACGCCGAGGAGGAGGTCGTTCATGCTGTTGGCCCGCAGTTCGGCCAGTTTTCCGGCCTGCCTTTCATTTTGTTTCAAAATGTATTTAAACCGGGTAAAAGCGATGAACAACACAATCGGGATTTCCAATATCATGCCCGCCATCATCAGGGTTTGGGTGTAAAAACTCAACGGGACGCCCATTTCAAACAACCAGCTCGGCAGCGAATAGTGGGGCAACAGGCGCATGTATTGCAGGATGGTGAGGACGATGCCCGCCCCGTGCAGCGAAAAACCCAGTAAAAACCAGGCCGACCAATACCGGGTTTTGCGATTCATCGTGCGCAAAAACAGGGTCACAAACAATACGCTGCACACCAAAAATAGCGCGTATTGAAGCACATTGAGCAAATACACAAACTTCAGCGGCAGCAGCGGCAAAAACAGCACAAACAACACAAATGCACTGCTGATACCGATGGCGATGAAAAAAATCTGATCGAACCGCGGGTGTCGTTTGCGGGTCTGGAAATATACCCGGATAAATTGAGTGCCGAAAATGGTGTACAAATTGACGATCAGAAAGGTCATGATCTTTTGAAGGTACGGCACATTGCTCCAAACAAACCGGTAGCCCAGCCCGATATCGGAAAACACAAACAACGCGCCCAGCAACACATAAATCGTATAATACCACAACTCCCGAATCCTGAAACTGAGCGAAACCGCTACCAGCAACATCAGAAAAATAAAATGCACTAAAAAAAAGCCGCCCAGCGCAAGCGACTCCCGCGTGGCCTGCGCGGTCATCCGATAGTTGCGTTGCCAGAGGTACAGGTCGAAATTGGCCGGCTGGTACGAAGGCGCTACATAGATCAGGCATACAATGGTGTCGGAGGGCCGTAAATGAACCGGCATCAGGAAATTCTGCGCCTCAATATGCCGTTGGCGGTATGGAAAATCTATGCCCGCACTGTCGCTTTGTAGCAAAAAATCGCCCCAATACTGATACACTTTGATGCGGCGCAGGTTGGGGTTGGCAATTTCCAAAAACAAATGACGGGGATTGAGGCTGTTGTTCACCAAACTAAATCGGATCCATCGCGAGGTTTCGGCCAGGCCGAAGAGAAAGCTCTTGGAACTGAGGGGAATAAAGGCCGAATCGGGCAACTTCAACACGGAATCAGCCGGCATCGACGCGGCCGTTTTTTCCTCCAGCACAACCACCTGCGCATTGAGCAGCGCACGGGTAAAACTGGAGTCCACCACGATGGATGCCATGCGTTCCGCCTTTAGCGTGGTGGCCACGGCGAGGATCCATACCGCCGCCCATAGCATTTTTGTGTTCATGGTGAAAATTTAGGCATAAAACACCATTGCCACACTCGTTTGCCGCTTCAAAAAATCAAAATACCCAAATCCGGGGAGCGCTTTCACCTGAAAAGGTGAAAGGGCCTCAAAAGTCCGTTTGTTCCAGCCATTGACTCACTGCGGCGGCCACCTCCTCCACACAGCCCGGCGCAAAGGGCGAACGCAGCCCGGCCAGTTCGGTCAATTCCAGAAAAGAACGGCTGCCCCCGGCCTGACACAGCCGCAGGTAGTCGTTCCAGGCAGCGGCGTGGTCTTCGCGGTTTCTGATCCAAAACTGAAAGGCGCATATCTGTGCCAGCACATAATCAATGTAGTAAAAAGGCATTCCGAAGATGTGGTTCTGTTTGTGCCAGAAAGCGCCGCTCTCCAAATACGGGTGGCCGTCGTAGTCGCGGTGAGGCAGGTACTTGCGCTCAATGTCGCGCCAGGCCTGACGGCGGCGGGCGGGCGTCCATTCCGGGTTTTCGTACACCTGATGTTGAAATTCGTCCACCGCAACGCCGTAAGGCAGGAAGTTGATGGCGCCGGAGAGGTGGGCAAAATAGTACTTCTGCGCATCTTCCCCGAAAAAGAGCGGCATCCAGGGCCAGGTAAAAAACTCCATGCTCATGGAGTGAATTTCGCAGGCATCATAAGAGGGCCAGTTGTACTCGTTGATGCCGATGTGCCGGCTGCTATATACCTGAAAGGCATGGCCTACCTCATGGGTGAGCACGTCAATGTCGCCGCTCGTTCCGTTGAAGTTGGAAAAAATAAAAGGCGCTTTTTGGTCATTGATGAACGAGCAGTAGCCTCCCGGCGCTTTGTCGTTGCGGGCGGGCAGGTCCATAAGTTCGTTGTCGCGCATGAAGCGAAAAAACTCCTCCGTTTCCGGAGACAGCTCGGCGTACATGCGGCCGGCCTGCGCGATGATCCATTCGGGGTCGCCCTTGGGCTGCGGATTGCCGTCGGTGAATCGGTATTCTTCATCAAAAAACAAGAGGCGGTCGAGGTCGAGGCGGCGGCGCTGACGCTCGTACAGCGCAGTCGCAATGGGCACAATGGCGGTGCGGATTTGTTCCCGAAAGCCGGCCACCATTTCGGCGTTGTAGTCGCTGCGCAACATGCGGACGTAGCCCAGTTCCACAAAATTGCGAAAGCCCAGCTTTTGCGCCATGCGATGCCGGGTTTTCACCAAACGGTCAAAAGTGTCGTCCCATTCGGCGGCCTGCGATTCGAAGTAACTCCATTTGGCGGCGGCGGCCTCGCGGCGAGTGTTGCGGTCGGGGTCGGTTTCCAATTTAAAAATAGAAGAAATGTTGTATTCCTCGCTGCGAAACGGAATGCGGGCGCCCGCTTTGAGTTTCATGTAGGCGCTGCTCAGCGCGTTTTCCTCTTTCAGGTCTTCCAGTATTTCCGGGCTGAAGGTTTGGAGGTTCAGGTCTGCTAAGTTGAACAACTGCCGGCCCCATTCCGCTTCCAATTGCTCCCGGAATGGCGAGGCGGTCAGTTTTTGATAAAAAGAAAAGTTCAGCCCTTCAAAGGTTGGGATTTCGCGGTCGAAGAAATCGTTTTCCTGTTCGTAAAAGGCATCTTTCACGTTGATCGTGTGGCGGATGTGGCACAGTGCCCGCAGGGAGAGGAATTCGTTGCGGGTATCATTGATGCGTTGGAGCAAGTCGCGTTGCAACGTATAGGAGTCAGCCGATTCAAATTGTGACAACAACTGTTGAAAACGGGCGCTGAATGCAGCCATGTCGGGGCGGCGGTAAGGAAATTCCGTAAAGACCATTGGTATGTTTTTCAAAAATGGAAGCGCAAAATACGGGGAATGCCAATAATAGCGGCGGAATAAATATCGCTTTTGCTAACTTTGCACCCCTAATGGCGTCCCGTACCAAACAGAAGGGCGTGTATTACTACGGAATGGATTTGAAACCGGCCATCATACCTGAAAAATTGCCTCGTCACATTGCCGTCATCATGGACGGCAACGGTCGTTGGGCCAAACAGCACGGCAAACCGCGCGTGTTCGGCCACAGGAACGGAGTGGTGGCCGTGCGCGAAACCACCGAAGCCGCCGCCGAACTCGGCATACAGTATCTCACCCTCTATGCTTTCTCCACC
This sequence comes from Saprospiraceae bacterium, assembly GCA_019638385.1. Classification (GTDB taxonomy): domain Bacteria; phylum Bacteroidota; class Bacteroidia; order Chitinophagales; family Saprospiraceae; genus UBA2329. The sequence goes on from JAHBTW010000009.1 coordinate 59,154, forward strand.
GAAAACTGGAACCGCCCCAAAACCGAGGTGGGCGCTTTGATGCGGCTTTTGGTGGAAATGTTGCACAAAGAGGTGAAAACGCTCAATAAAAACAACATCCGGCTAAAGGCCATCGGCGATTGGAGCCAACTGCCCGAACCCACCTGCCGCGCCCTGCAGGAAGGCATAGAAGCCACCCGCAACAACACGCACATGACCCTCACCCTGGCGCTCAACTACAGCGCCCGCTGGGAACTCACACAGGCCGCCCGCACCCTGGCCGCCCGCGCACAAGCCGGCGAAATCCAACCGGAAGCCATTGATGAACAAGCTATAGCAGCCGCGCTGAGCACGCACGACATGCCCGACCCGGAACTACTCATCCGCACCAGCGGCGAACACCGTATCAGCAATTTTCTGCTCTGGCAAATCGCTTACGCAGAGCTGTACTTCACGCCGGTGCTGTGGCCCGACTTCAGAAAACAACACCTGTACGAAGCCATTCTCGACTTTCAAAACCGGGAACGGCGCTTCGGCAAAATCAGCGAACAATTGACCCGATGAGGCAACAGTGTCTTCCAATCGGCCTTTTTTGATAATTTATTCGTTAAACCGATCCAACCCCGGCAATACGTTTTGTCGTCTGGCGGTATTATACGGGCGCAAAAGCGGGTTCTCTCTAAACCATCCCTGCTTTTACCCACGATATCTCCTCTAAGCCAAGGGTTTTGCGGTCGGATTGACGGGCCAATCGCCCGGTTTTTAGCATAACATGCAAAAGAAAATGAACAGATTACTTTTTGTCCTACTCCTCGTTTTTGTCCTGCCCGCTGCGGCTTTCGCCCAAACCGATGAAGACCTTCCCGTGTATCAGTTCGGCGAGCCGATAGAATTTGAAATCGGCGGCATCACCGTCACCGGCGCTACATACAGCGAGGAAGTGGCCATCATCGGCGTTTCGGGGCTGAAAGTGGGCGATAAAATCCGCATCCCCGGCCCTGAGATACCCAAAGCGATGAAAGCGCTGATGCGCCTGCGCTTGTTTACCAATGTGCAAATCGTACTCGACAAAACCATCGGCGATGTCGTTTTTCTCGAAATCCAACTACAGGAGCGGCCCCGCCTGTCGCGCTACACCTATCGCAACGTAGCCAAAACCTACCACGAAAGCCTCAACGAACAAGTCAATAAATTCCTGCTCAAAGGCGGCATCGTGACCGAAGATGTGAAAGTGAATTCACAACGCGCCATCGAAAAATTCTTCATCGAAAAGGGATACTTCGACACCAAAGTGACCGTGTCTGAAGAACCGGATACGACCCGCGTCAATTCTGTAATCGTCATTTTTGATGCCGACCGGGGCGAGCGCATCAAAATTGAAGAGATTGAGTTTGTAGGCGTCGAAAGTGTAAAGGAGAAAAAAATAGCCCGCAAACTCAAAAACACAAAGGAGAAAGGACGCATTTTCGGCTCCTCCAAATTGGTGCGCAAAGATTACGAGGAAGACAAAAAAGCCATCGTCGCGTATTACAATACCATCGGCCATCGCGATGCCCGCGTGACCGGCGACACGATGTGGCGAGACGAAGAGGGCCGCATTCGCCTCCGCATCAACATTGACGAAGGCAACCGCTACTATTTCCGCAACATCGCCTGGAAAGGCAATTCCATCTACGATACCGAAACCTTAGAAAGAGTACTCGGCATCGAAAAGGGCGAAATTTATAACCAGGAACTGCTCGAAAAACGCCTCCGGTTCAGCCAGGACGGTAGCGACGTGAGTACCCTGTACATGGACAACGGCTACCTCTTCTTCAACGTGGACCCCGTGGAAGTAGCCATTGACGGCGACTCCATTGACCTGGAAATGAGGATATTCGAAGGGCCGCAGGCCACTATTGACAAGGTGGTCATCAAAGGCAACGACCGCACGCATGAGCATGTCATCCGCCGGGAATTGTTTACCAAACCAGGTGAAAAATTCAGCCGCTCCGACATTCTGCGTTCGCAACGCCAAATCGTCAATCTCGGCTATTTCAACCCCGAAGCCCTCGACATCAATACCCCCGTGAACCCGCAGCGCGGCACGGTGGACATTGAATACACGGTGGAGGAAAAACCCTCCGATCAGTTGGAACTCTCCGCCGGTTGGGGCGGTATTCAGCGGGTCATCGGCACTCTGGGCGTATCGTTCAACAACTTCTCGCTGCGCAATATTTTCAACAAAGAAGCATGGCGCCCTCTGCCGCAAGGCGACGGACAACGCCTGAGCCTGCGCGCTCAAACCAACGGCAACTTTTACCAATCGTACAACATCTCTCTCACCGACCCCTGGCTCGGCGGCAAAAAACCGAATTCGTTCACCGTATCCGGCTTTTACAACAAATTCTCCGGCTTCAACCGCAACCAAAACCTGAGCATCCTTCAAGGTTCGGCCAGTCTCGGTACCCGCCTCAAGTGGCCCGATGACAACTTCGTGTCCACTACGGCGCTCAACCTGCAAAGCCTCCAACTCAACGACTGGTCGGCAGGCGCCATCGGCTCTTTTACCGACGATGCCGGCAACAACATCAACAACGGCAAGTTCAACAACTTCAGCATTCGCCAAACCCTGGCGCGCTCTACGGTATATGACCCGATCTTCCCGCGGGAAGGCTCTCGCGTATCGCTGTCCGTTCAGTTCACATTGCCCTATTCTTTGTTCAACAACAAGGATTACAGCGAGCTGTCGCCGGAGGAGCGCTATCGCTGGTTGGAATATCACAAGTGGCGTTTCGATGCCGAATGGTACACCCCCATTGTGGGTAAATTGGTATTAAAAACTTCTGCGAAGATCGGTTTGGTCGGCTTCTACAACCGCGAAATCGGCACCACGCCGTTTGAGCGTTTCCAGGTGGGCGGCGACGGCATCAACAACCAGCAATTCGGCTTCCAGGGCGTGGACATCATCTCAATGCGAGGCTACGAAGTGACCGACCTTTCGGCCAACTTCGACGCCCTCGGCCGCACCTCGCCGGCGCCCGTGTTCGACAAGTTCACCGTAGAAATGCGCTATCCGCTTTCGCTCAATCCAAGTTCAACCATCTATGTCCTCGCTTTTGCGCAGGGCGGTAATGCCTGGCGCAATCTGCGCGACTTCAACCCATTCGATCTCAAGCGCTCCGCCGGCGTCGGCATGCGGGTATTCCTGCCCATGTTTGGTATGCTCGGCTTCGACTACGGTATCGGCTTCGACAAAGTACGCGACCCCGGTGCGCGCGGCCTCAAAGGGCTGGGCGACTTCAATATCGTACTTGGGTTTGAACCGGAATAGGTTTTTTTAGCTACGAGCTGTGAGTTTAGCTGGAAGACTCAAAGCTCGTAGCTCATGGCTCGCGGCTAAACCCGAAGGTAAACAGCTAATAAAAGAATGTCTTGAGCCAATTGTAAAGGCTTACGCGGTGCATGAATCCAAAAATGGTCAGACCGATAGCAGTGAAAATAACGATGATGCGCGCAGTGCGCCACGCACGGGCGTTGCGTTCGCGGCGGGTGAGATAGTTGCGTCTTCTGCTTTGATATCCCATTTGGGCGTTTTTTGGAGGGCAAATGTAGGAAAATCCATCGCTTCCATATCCGAACGGCGTCAGACCTTCCCCTTCGCCGGTCGGAGCACCTTGCGAATCCAGTTGGGCACCAACACCGCTCCGGCAAGCAGATACACATAATACGACAACAGACGCCATACCGTGGAAATGACCGTGGCGTAGGTGGAATTGGCTACATAATCCGACAGGAAGCCGCCGAACAGCAACTCGATGAGTCCGGCGCCGCCCGGCGTAGGGCTGAAGGCAATGACGAAAAACATTGTTTCCAGACGGGCATACAACTCAAATTGTGCGCGAAAATCGAGCGGAATGGCGGGCACAAAAGCGATGAGCAGCGCGCTGAGCAATAAAAAACGGGTGCTCCAGGCCACTATCGTATGCCCGAATGCCTTGAGGTGAAAGCGAAGCCGTTGGCGCTGTAATTCCCCCGATGCCAGAATTAATTCATCGCCCAGCACCTCCGCTTTGTGGTGGAAGCGCTTGAGGAGCGGCAGCCGGGTAAACCACAACAAGATGCGCTTCATCTGGTGCGGCCCGAAAAAAAGGCCGTAGAAAAATATCCCGGTGTAGGCCAGCATGACGAGGTAAGCAACGAGAAAATACACGCCCCACCCGCCGGCCTCAGCAAAACTACCCGCGTCGGGGCGCATGATGGTCGGGCCGATGATGACAAATAGAATGGGCAGGGTGGCGAGCAAAAAGAGGCCGTCGAGTACGATGGTGTACAATACAATGGTGGTGGACTTTGCTAAAGAGAGTTTTTTTTCATTGCCCAAAATAAAAAACGCCACCGCCGAACCGCCGAGGCTCGTGGGCGATACCGTGGACGCAAACTCCCAGATGAAGATCAATTCGATGCACTTCGCCCAGGAGAGCGCACCATGTGAAAGCACCCGCAAACGGGCAGCATACGCCAGGTGGCGAAGCACGCCCAACGCAACGGCCACGGCCAGCCAAAACCATGCTCTGCCGGTCCATTGAATATTGGCAAATTCTGCGGGGTCGAACTGCCGCCAAAACAGATATGCCACGGCGGCGGCGCCGATGAAGGCCGGCAGAATGATGCGCGAAGCCCGGATGGAGCGCAAAGCCTGCTGCGGATCAGATTCGTTTTTTGGTTCTTTCATTTGAGTCAGGATATCCAATTCAGCAAAATAAATCAATCTTTGCCATGGGAACATTTATTTCTCCAACCAAATAAAAAATAGACAACTTTGGAAGACCGGCTCAGCAAATGGCGGCTCATTCTGGGCGAAAAATCCGACCCGGATGCACAGGCTTCTCTCAGCGTTGAAGCGCAGGGGTTGGACCGCGTGTTGGACGCCTTATACGACAGCGAGCGCCGGGGCGGACTGGGGGCTTCGGCGCCCAACATCAACCGATGGCTGGGCGACATTCGGCGCTATTTTCCCGCGCCCGTCGTGCAGGTCATGCAACGCGATGCACTCGACCGCCTCGGCTTGCGCCAAATGTTGTTGCAACCGGAATTGCTGGAAAGTATGGAATCCGACATACACCTGGCCGCGACTTTGCTCTCCCTCAAAAAAGCCATTCCCACCACTACCCGCGAAACGGCCAAACAAGTCGTGCGCAAAGTAGCCGAAGACATCGAAAAACGGCTGCGCAATCCCTTGCGCCAGGCCGTGGAGGGCGCCGTTCACCGGGCATCGCGCAACCGCAAACCCAAGTTCAACGAGATTGACTGGCATCGTACCATACAAGCCAATCTGCGCCATTACCAACCGGAATTCAAAACCGTTATTCCCGCACGGCTCATCGGGCACGGGCGCAAAGGGCCGCAGTTGCGCCGCATCATTCTGCTCATAGACCAAAGCGGCTCCATGGCCGCCTCTTTAGTGTATGCCGGGGTACTGGGCTGCGTGCTGGCTTCCATCCGCTCCGTCAAAACGCAGCTCGTTGTTTTTGATGTGGCGCCGGTTGATCTGAGCGAATACCTCGACGATCCGGTGGAGTTGCTGTTCGCTGCTCAACTTGGCGGCGGCACCGACATCAACAAAGCGCTGGCTTACGCCCAAACGCTCCTGCAAGAACCTGCCGACACCATCCTCGTGCTCATCAGCGACTTGTTTGAAGGCGGCAATGCCGGCGCCATGCTGCGCCGCTGTGCTGCCATCAAGGAATCCGGCGTTCAATTTATTACACTGCTCGCACTCAGCGACCGGGGTAAACCCGCCTACGATCACCATATAGCCGAACAATTGGCCGCCCTCGATATTCCCACTTTCGCCTGCACGCCCGATCAGTTTCCCTATATCATGGCCACTGCTATTCAGCGGAAAAAACTTCCGTTATAGTCTTACTTCAAAATGGCCGCCCCGATGGCGCATTCCAAACAGCGCCGGGTGTCGCAGTAGTGTTGTTTGAGTTGTAGCAGTGCCTGCGTTTCATAAGCCGAGCCGGGGCTTACGCCCAATTTTTGCCAGTTTTCAATAACGGCGTTCGATTCCGGCTCCACGGCTTCCAGGAGTTCGAGCGCTTTGTCCTGATAACGCGTTTCTCCGCGTTCCCGACCGAAGAGAAACAACACCGGCACAATGGTATTGATGAGCAAAAGATGGACGGCGTCGCGGCCCAATGTTTTTGTTCGCGGCGCCGATTCCTTTTCAAACACATAATGGCTTTGCCAATAGTTGGAAAGTTTCACTGCAAACATATTCTCCACTTCCGCCACATCGCGGGCAGCGAGGATTTTGCTAAACAGATGTTCCGACTGAAAAATCAGCGCGGCCAATTGAGCAATCCGGACAGTGGGGAAGGAGGCCGGCCTCATGCGCAGAAATTTCCACTGCCCGCCCTGCATGGGTTGCAGGTGGTGTTTCTTTTGCAAAAAGCGGTATTCCCGGCGGAGCTTTTGAGGGTATTCGTCTTCAAACTCGCGCTCCAGCATACCCGCCTGCCCGAAAAGCAGCGCTTCGAGTTGGAGCAGGTTATTTTTGTATTTGCCGAGCAGGAGCAGCGGTGTCAGGCGGGCCAATTGTTCAAACGGCTCCATGTTGACTTTTGCGCCGAAGCCGCGGGCGAGCAAGCGGTAAAAGGTTTCTTCCCAGTTGTGTTTCGTCGCTTCCCATACGGCCGCTACCGATTGGGTGCGCTGTTCGATGCGCTCTACGGCCAATCGGTCGAACCACAAACGCCGCGTGATGTCGGGCACGGTATAAAACTGGTGTTGGCAGGGAATCCAATGCTCGCTGTTCAGCATTTTGAGATAAGCGCCCGACAGCCGGGGCGCAATGCGGCTTTTCAATTCCAGGCAGGGCAGCCGCTCGCCGTTGTTGCGTGCTATCGGCTCGTCTTCCTCCAATACCACATGGAGTATCACGTTGCGATAGGCTTCATCGTCCTGATGCCGGTGGCGTATCCACTCCGAGGCGCGCAGGTGCATCTCCACGCTGCCCGCCCACAGCGTATCGCCTATGCGCAGCCGGGCCTGTTGAAAATCGGGGCCGGCATGGCGGTTGTATTCTCCCCATTGCAGTATTTCTAACGGGTCGCCCTGCGTGGTGCGCAAGTTATCCAGATCGAAGCGCTTGGCGCGCCACAGGTAATGCAAAAAATCTTCCTTCATGGTAGTTTGCGTTTATTGCTCCGGTAAGCATAGACGCGGAAGGGGGGTAAATTCCATAACGGGAGGCGAACTTTTTTTTGAAATGCAACCCGAAGCGGTCGGTTTTTTACTGATCGTACTGTTCCACGATGCGGCGCAGGTGGTTGAGGTGCGCTTGTTTTCCGGGAGCGCGCCGGCGCAGGTTGGTGGGTGTAAAAAAAGTGTGTTTTTCCAAAAATGTCACTTGCAGACGGTTCCAGTCTTCTTCGCGATGCAATACGTTGTAGATTTTCAATTCCTGAAAAAGCGTGGAGCCGATGTCATAAAAATCGCTTCTGCCGAGGTAGTCCAGATCGGCGTCGCAGAGAATAGCTTCCAGAAAATTGCCCGGGCTTTGGGGTATTTTGGTCGCCAATATCATACCGCAAATACGCTCTATTTCCAACGGCGTGAAATCGTAACGGGGCAGATGTTCTCTCACCATAGCGCAGCCGAGCGCCTCGTGGTCCTTATTGCTTTCGGTGAAGCCGGCGTCGTGGAAGAGCGCGGCTGTTTTCAGCAACAAAGATTCATACGGACTGATGGCTTCCAATTGGCACAACTCCTCCGTAACGTGCAGTACATCCAGCGTGTGGTGCAAGCCGTGGTAGGTCAGGTCGGCGGAAAGCTCCTGTTCTAATTTATCAAGTATGAAGGCCTTTGCTGCGTGGTAATTCATGGCCTGGAATTTCTCAAAGTATGGTGAATAAAAATGCGTGCGCCGGCTTCCGTTCAATTAGCCGGGTCGGCAGATTCGTTTATGTCGCCGGATTTTATACCGGTTATTTGTACCAAAACATCTTGCTGTACGAGGCCCAACGCCACCCGGTTGGGAACTAACTCGCCAAAAGGATCAACAGGATTGGAGAATGGATGGTTCGCCGGGAAAAACTGCCAGGAAGTCACCTCTTCAAAATTGCTGCTCAGGCTGAGAATGAGCCGGCGCAAAATGATGAGGTCCATCGTGGTTATCTGGCCGGAGGCATTCACATCGGCGGCCAGTACTTTGTAGGGGCTGCCCAAAGCGCCGACGTTGAGAATACGGCGTTGTATTTGTATGGCGTCGAGCGTGGAAACCCCGTTGATATAATTTGTATCTTTCAAAAAATGCAGGGTGTATTCCTCTCCGCCTTCAACCGCCTCAAATGTAAACTGCCCGGATGCGTCGGTAATGATCGTATCGGCGTCGGCGCCTTCGAGATACACCCGCACGCCGGCAATGCCGATGCCGCCTTCTGTTTGAATCGTTCCGCTCACCGAAATCCCCGGAGCAGCCGGATTTTCAATCCCGGCAATAGCGGTCGAATCTGTATTGTCGGGATCGAGCCAGTCTTTAAGGCGGGTAATCGAAGAGCCGCCGCCGTTCCAGGCCAACGACATCCGCCCGAAGTACGCGGTGGTATTGTCGCAAGAAGAGCTGCCTCCGTGGAGCTGGCCTACAAAGCGTTTGTTTTGATTGAACAGTCCTGCGCCGGAAGACCCCACCTGAAAGGAGCCGATGTCGGGCAGCACCCGAAAATGGTGCGCCGTGGGAGTCACCACGCCGTTGTTCCAGGTTATTTGTGTGTTTTGAACAATAGCGGCCTGGGTATCAATGCTTATTTTTTTGATGTCGCCGAGCGGATGGTGCATGTACACGGAGCGAGCGGGCACTGCGTTGCCTCTGTCCCAACCGGCAAAAAACACATTGTAACTTGTCGGAATACTGGAAAACAGCTCCAACAACAAAAAGTCATTTTGCCGTCGGCCAGCACGGTTGTCGCAGCCGAGAATGGACTGATAGGCCGGCTCCTCAGCGGGGTTGGCACAGCTCTCGCCCTGATACCCGAAATCGAATCGCCACAGGTCCCACAGCGGGGTAAAGCCGTCCATACAATGGAATCCGGTAATGACGTAAGGCACGCCGTTATTGCGGGTATTGTTGATGACCGTGCCGGTGCAATAGCCCGAACCTTCCTCCACCACCACGATGATGCGGCACGCGCTGCGTTCTTCATGGCTCATGGTATCGCCCGGCGGGCAGGCGATGTTGGGGTGGCAATCCCAGGAAGCGCCGAACTCAAAATCGTTGAGCGTAGCACTGCTTTTTTCTTGCTCATAAGCGAGCGATTCATACGCATAGTCGAAGCGGAAGATGCGCAGGCTGCCTTGTCCGCGCTGCGCTGCCGGCTCGAAGTATTCGATGAGCGCCGTTTCTCCGTGCAGGAATCCGGTCATAAAGCGGCCGGTACGGCTGATGTTGCGGTGGGTAAAAGCACCGAGTATTTGCCTGCCGTCGGCGTCGTACATAAAGAGTTTGGCGCCTTGCGGCAAAACGACCTGATCGTACATCGCGGCCAGCCCCTTTGCGCCGGGCGCTTGAATTTTCAGGGTCCAGAAGCGGTCGCCGTTGGGCAGTTCCGTCCAGTAGCCGGCGTTGGTCAAATCCAGATCGGCCAGTACGGGCGCCGCTACCCGGAAACCGGTTCCCTGTTGGTCTTCCCGACGAAATTTCTCCACATCGGGCGGCAAGAGCCGGTGTTCGGGCAAGTCGGACAAAAATTCTGTAAAAGCCGGTTGAAGCCCAAGCGGTTGGCCGCCCCGGCCCGGTTGTGCGAGGAGGTGGAGAGAAGATAGCACAAAGAACAGCGCGATATTGCCAATGCTTCCGGCGTTCATAGGAGGTTGTTTGTTCGAGACATCAAAGATATAACATTTTAGCGGGCAGAACCCCAATGCATATTGCAAGATTGCAGCCGTTCTTCGCGATACCGCATGGCAGGAGAATCATTGAACGGGGTTTTTGCGGTTGTTGCCATTGGAAAACTGCAACTTTGCGGTTGTATTGTCTATACCCTAAAAAGGGACATGAAATGAGCATTCCAACGCCGGAGCAACATCGCCCGGAAAACATCGAAATAGAGGCATACGACTACCCGCTCCCGGAAGAGCGAATCGCGCGGTTTCCGCTGCCGGAGCGAGATGCATCGAAGTTGTTGGTCTATCGGCAGGGCGCGATCCGGGAAACCGTCTTCCGCCGGATAGCCGATGAACTGCCTTCTGATGCGGTGCTGCTGTTCAACGATTCGCGCGTCATACATGCGCGCCTGCGCTTCCATACCCCAGAAGGCCGACCGGTGGAGATTTTTTGTTTGGAACCCGCCGTTCCGGCCGAATACCAACTCAATTTCAGCAGCAAAGGCCCCGTGCGTTGGCTGTGCCTCATCGGCAACAACCGCCACTGGAAGCAGGGCGCGCTCGCACTGAGTATGGATACCCCGCAAGGCACGGCAACTTTATACGCCGAACGGCTCCACCGCCTGCCCGATGCCTTCGAGGTGCAGTTTTCGTGGTCGGGCGAACACCTGAGCTTCGGCGAATTACTCGCTCATGGCGGCTTGCTGCCCCTGCCTCCATACCTCGAAAGAGACGCCGTGGCAGAAGACGAAGATCGCTACCAAACCATCTATGCCCTGCAGGAAGGTTCCGTGGCAGCGCCCACGGCCGGGCTGCACTTTACGGAACGCGTTTTTGAAGCGTTGGAACAAAAGGGCATCGAACGGCTTTTTGTGACCCTGCATGTCGGCGCGGGTACGTTCAAGCCGGTAAAATCTGCCACCATCGGCGATCATGCCATGCACGAGGAGAGCATTGCCGTGAGCAGCGATGTGCTCGCGAAACTCCTGGCTGCGGTGGAAGCGGGCCGACCCGTTGTTCCGGTGGGCACCACGGCTATGCGCACCTTGGAAAGCCTGTATTGGTACGGCGCCGGCGCTTCTGCGAAGGCCCCCGCCCGACTGGAAGTAGCGCAATGGACGCCCTACGCCGACGGCCCGCAACCCACGGCAGTGGAGGCGCTGCGCCGCATCATGGATCAGTTGGCGGCCTCCGGGCAGTCGTTCATAGAGGGCCATACCCGGCTGCTCATCGCCCCCGGCTATACCTTTCGCATCGCCGGCGGATTGATTACCAATTTCCACCAACCGCGCAGCACCCTGCTGCTGCTCGTAGCTGCCTGGACCGGACAAGACTGGCGGCGCCTGTACGATTACGCACTGGCCGGCGACTTTCGTTTTCTCAGTTACGGGGATGGAATGTTGTTGTTGTGACGGGGGGAATGAACGCTTACGGCCTGTGCGCAGGCTCGTCATTCATGTATGCTTTGTCCGATCGTTAACAGATTATTGTCCGGATCGAGTAAAGAAAACTCCTTTTGTCCCCAAGATTTTAGTTCTAAATGTCCATTTGGGTGAATTTCGACTTTGTTGTCCAAAAGTTCTTGGTAAAGTTTATCAATACCGTTTGTTCTCATGTAAACTTGTCCATAGTTTTCTTTAGGGTCAAGCCCTTTGAATTCAAAAAAATGAATCTCAATATTGTCTTTGCCTACCATTAAATAGTCTCCATAATCTCCTAATTCTTCAAAGCCTAAATTGTTCAGATAATATGCTTTGGTCAATGCTTTGTCTCGCATCGGCAATTTTGGATTTATTGCTGTCAACATACGGTTCCTTTTAGAGTTGTTTTAATGTCTTCGTCATTGCGTTGAATGTTATTAGGTGTTTGTCCTGCAGGCTCAGGCAAATATAGTTATGACTGCACCAATTTCCAATGAGCAAATAGTCCGGGGTCTTCTTTGTACTGTTGCTTGAGCCAATTTTGATACGATTTGAGCCGATTCTGCTATGCCCGCCATTCGTGCTGCCCCCATCTTTGTGCCATCATTTTTCACCAAAAACGGAACTGGGCGCCCTCACAGTCCATCACCGACGGAGCGAATGACACCATCACTTTTTATGCCAAAGGGCTGTCCCGTTCTGCTGTAAGCATGACCTTCGATGACGGCGACATCGAAATCTCCATAGCGGACGACATTCGGAACCTCGTCTCTTCCACCCAAAAAGTGGCCGCTGACCTGCTGCCTACAGCGGTTTCCCCCAACCCAACGACGGGCCGGTTCCAGGTGGCATTTGAAAAATCGGATGCCCGTGATTGGACATTCGATCTGTATAACCCGCTCGGCCAATTGGCACTCCAACAAAGCATTGGGGGATCCAGTGGGTCAACACAAGCGGAATTGCAGCTCGCCGCCAGGTCGCCGGGTCTGCACCATTTTCTCCTCCGCAACGGGGAGGGCGTGGTCGTCGGCAGCGGAAAGGTGCTGGTGCAGTAAGCAAGTTTGATTGGAAATAATATAGCCGGGCTGCCTTTGAGTGGCCCGGCTATATTACTTTTTCATTTCCTTATTTTGTAGCGTTACAACGTGCTGGAGCTGCCCGAAAAGTGTCAGGCCGATGCAGGGAAGTTATTTGTTCCCAGAAGTGTCGTTTTGCAAAGTGACAATTATTTTGGGGAACAAATCATTTCGAGCATCCATGCCGATGTATGCACGCATCATGCCGTTCCAGGCACTTTTGCCGGCATTACTATTGCCATTAGCCACAGGAATATCCACTTTGCAAGTACTGGTTCCGACAAAAGGAGTGCTGAATTCTACAATCATTCCCTTGGGCATGTGAGGTGTAGGTTTAAAATTGATTTTACCGACGATGCCTGTCATTCCCCATTTTTTTCGGAAGGAAAAGAAGGAAATTGGAGTTTGGTCGGGTCCTCCTTTAGCAGGAATGATTCCTCCCTTATTAGAACCTGATACTTTTTTGCCCGAACTCATCTCAAAACTTTCAATTTCAAGTTTTTGATTAGATAAATTGGCAATTTCAAGCTCCAACACGCCATTTTGACCTGCAAAATAGGCGGGTAAAAAAGTGGCCGCTCCAACGGCTAGAAGTGCTCCTCCGACTGCCCAACCAACAGGGCCAGACTTGACACAAACACCGGCTATCGCTCCTGTTACTGCCGTAATTGTTTGATTTAAAACAATTTCCGCCTCAGGGCTTATATCTGGCGAAGCGATAGGGGAAGTAGGCGTATCTTTATTTTGACCAAAGTATTCGTCTAATTTGTCAAATGCTCTTTTTTGTTCATCAAAGGCACTGTCAACCAGGCTTCCTCCCTGCTTTGAAGCGGGAAGAACGTATTCGTTGATATGCTCATCTGAAAAAAATGCAATCGGAAGTATTTCAACATTACCCAACTGAAAACGCAAGATATAGTGCGAATCATCAGGCCCCATGAATGATTTTATTTGATCGCCTTGTGCGCTATTCATATCCAATTCAAGCACTCCAATTGTCTCATTTCCGGAATTATCTATATCTTCGAAACCAGAAATTTCACGATCCACTTCTCTAATTTCCACCTTGACAGAATTAGTAAAACTAAACGCTCTGTCTAACATCCATTGCTCCGTCTCACTTTCTTCATTCATATCCTGATAACCATTTGTCGGGATCGACATCCTCTTACCGTCAATCCATACATTCAAGACAATTTCGTCACTCCCGTCATCCTGAGTTTCGATACAAACCAAATCTATCAGTTTAAACTTCATTGCCGGAACCGTTTTAGGCACGGTATGAGTCTCCGGGAAAAGGGTTGCCGGCTTACCATCATTTGGACGCGGATTCGTATTAGAAGAAGGGGCGCCGGCTGGCGGCTCTTCTATGTATTTGGTTAGGGTAAAAAGCATTCTATCCGGTGTGACCGTGTGCTGAGCCAGTACAACAATATTTTTTCCGTCATCAGCTACCCCGATTACGTGTTTGTCGTCGTCGTTTAGCGCGGATTTGATGATAACATTCCCTTTGGAATCAATCAGAAATCTAAATAATTTGCGAGGATTGACATCACCATAAAACAATCCTACGTTTCTGGATTCGTCGGGCAATACCCCAAAATAACGATTTTCGTTGTAGTGAAGTTGGTAGTATTTGCCGTCGCCGTACGGGATAAAACCCAAAGGGTTGCCCACACTGGCGGTTAAATTCAAAAGGTGGATTACTTTCAACGGATGACCTTTCGAGTCATACGTTGATTGTGCCTCAAGAGTCAAGGCTTTAGTAGGATCACTTGCCAACCGTATTTGGTACTTTGCATTAGGTTCAGGTATAAAGGCGCTGTAAGTCACCTCCTGATTTCCAAACGCGACCTTTTTTGCAGCCTCAAAACACTGACCGTTGGAAAACGCCACATATACGCCATCGTCTTTGAAACCTACAATATCGTCTTTTCCGTCGCCATTGACGTCCGCCATTGTGACGACATGTTTATCGGTTCGCCAACTACCTCCGCCGGAGTAAGTAAAATCCTGAAAGCACATTTTCTGCACATCGAAATCGTCTCCCTTCGAAAGGGACACATATACCTTATTTTCCGTAAACCCGACAATGTCCGCTTTCCCGTCGCCGTTGACATCCGCCATCATTCTGCGGTGCTTGAGCAGGTTCCATTGGTTTGGGTTGGTATAAAAATCCTGGTTATTCGTCTTGATGGCTGCAAAGTTGTTTCCGGTTGAAAGCGCCGTGAGTACCTTGCCCCCAAAGCCGACGATATCCGCTTTTTTATCCCCATTGATGTCAGCCAATAGGCGCGTGTGTTTGCTTACTTCCCAGCCTCCAGCGTTAATTGCAAAATTATTCACCAGCATTTGTGCCGTGCCGGCTTGGGTTGCTCCCGAATACGCCACAAAAACACCTGCACCGCCAAAGCCTACCAAATCAGCTTTGCCGTCGCCATTGACATCAGCAACAGTGCGGACATGTTCGCGGTTGTTCCAGCCATGGTTGGTTGATAGGTTGTTCTTCAACCAAACCGTCAGGTCAGACAAGGTTTCACCCTTAGAAAGCGCAACGAAGACATCGTTCCCGCCAAATCCCACGATATCGGCTTTGCCGTCACCGTTTACATCGCCTACTACACGCGTGTGATCTTTCACCGACCATCCGCCTGCGTTTTTGGCCAGATTACGCAACAGCAGCTTGGGTTCTGAAAAGCTTTGCCCCTGCGAAAAAGCAACATAAACGCCATCGTTCCAAAAACCTACAATGTCGGCTTTGCCATCGCCATTGATATCTCCTAATGTACGCACATGATCAGCAGTTGACCATCCGGCAGCGGTGGTAAAGTGTTGGGTTGTGTTTTGCGCATGACCCTGCCATGCGAAAAAAAGTAACAAAGCAATGCTTGAAGAAAAGCGAAGAATTTTAGTTGTTCTCATAATCGAATTTTAGTTTTAAAGTGATAAAAAAAATGTGCCGCAAAGATGCAGGGGCTTCTTTCTCATCACTTGCACTCATTTTACAAATGCTTGCACTCAGTTTGCAAAATGCCATAAGGAATCAGTAAATATCTGTTTGTCAATCAATTGCGATATCCGCTGGGCGGGCGCCCAAATTCCTCCGAGAACGCCCGGCTGAAATACGCGGGGGAGGTGAAGCCGACTTCGTATGCCACTTCGGAGATGTTGAGATCGGTGGTTTGTAATAGCTGCAGGGCTTTTTGCAGCCGCACCGAGCGGATGTACAGCGAGGGGGTGAGTCCGGTGAGGGCCTTGAGCTTGCGGTACAGTTGCATCTGGCTGAGTTGGAGTTCGCGTTCCAATCGGGCGATGGCGTTTTCGGGGTCGCTCATGACTTTTTCGGCGGCTTCGCGAAGTTGCCACAGGAAACGTTCTTCAAGGGTTGGGTTGGCGGTGGCGGCCCTATTTTGGTTGTTGGCCGGATCGGAATATTTTTTTTGCAGCGCCTGCCGCAGTTCCAATAGTTTTTCGAGCCGCACCAGCAGCTCTTCCGGGTCGAAGGGCTTCATCAGATAGGCGTCGGCGCCGTGTTTCAGGCCGGAAATTTTGTCTTCCTGTGCGGCTTTGGCCGTGAGCAAAATAATGGGGATATGGCTGGTGCGCCAATCTTCTTTGAGCGTGCTGCAAACCTCAAAGCCATCTTTTTCGGGCATCATCACATCCGAAATAATGATGTCGGGTATGTTTTCCAAAGCCATTGCTATGCCTTGTTGCCCATCGGATGCCACGCTGATCTGATACCTCGCTTGCAGTACCTTTTCTAAATAATAGACGATGTCCCTGTTATCCTCTATGATGAGCAGGTGTTGTTTTTCTGCCAGACCCGGTATGGGATTGTCTCTGAAGCTTTCCGCTTCATCGCTTTCGGCAGCCGGAAAAACAGCGCGGACATGACCGGCTTCGTGGCTAACCGCTATGGGCAGGTAAATGCTGAAAGTTGCGCCCAGGCTCTCTTCCGATGTAACTTCGATGCTGCCGCCGGCCAACCTTACCAATTCTTTGGTGAGCGCCAGCCCGATACCGCTGCTGTTGGGCCGGTTCCGTGCCGGGCCGTCAGACTGATAAAAGCGATCGAAAATGCGTTCTTTTTCTGCGGAAGCTATTCCCACGCCGGTATCCGACACGGCTATCAGTAAGTAGGGCTTGCCCGATTTCAAGGTCTTTTTTGCCGACAGGCACACCGCTCCTCTTTCGGGCGTGAATTTAATAGCATTGGAGATTAAATTACTGACCATCTGTTGGATACAGGATTCGTCAAAATTCATGAGGAGGTCCTCTTCGGCAGTGTCGAATGTCAGCGCAATGGATTTGGCTTCGGCCAGCGAATAAAAGGATTCTGTGAGGTAGCGCAGGAACGCTATGATGTCTGCGGTGATGTATTCCAATTTTAGTTGCCCGGCATCCAGCTTAGAAAGTTCCAGCAAGGCATTGACCAGGCCCAGCAGGCTGTTGCTGTTGCGCCGTATGAGCGCCGCCTCCGCCGCATTGCCTTTGATCTGGCCCGCCAAGCCCGATATGACCGTCAGTGGAGTGCGGAATTCATGGGATATATTGGCAAAAAACTTCGACTTTGTTTCATCGAGGTCTTTGATGCGCCTGCGTTCATAATCCAATAATTGGAAGCGATAATTGAGGGCGAGCGCAAAGATCAATATCTCGGCGATCACCGCTATCTCTGTGATGTAAAAATGGGGAAACGGGAAATCGGCTACCCACCGAAACTCAATAGCTGCCGAAATCAAGGTGTTAGTCAATACGCCCAGCAGTAAAACCAAGCTTCCTAAGGTAAATAACTGAACTAATTTATTTCGAATCCGAAACACATAAAAATAAGCGCCCAAGCCAAACAACAAGGCCGCAATGGGCATAGCATAAGTGAGCCAGTTGATATTGCCCCATTGATACTCGATATTAAGTACAAAAACCATCCAAAACAACAGAGATAAGACACTGAATATCCACAAAAAACGCAGTAGAATCCAATCAAGCCGGGGAAGTAGCTGTTTCAGTCCTATGAAATTTCTCAAAAAAAACCAGTACACCACATAGCTCAGAAAGGCATGGGGTTGTAAATAGCGATACAGCAAATTGAGCATGGGGTAATTGCGGGTAATGTACGCCTGAATGACACCCGATTCTACCATCAGCACACTTGATACCGCCAGCGTATAAACCGAATACCACAAAAAAGCCATATCCCGGCGCTGCACAAACGCCAGTAAATGATAGAGGGCCATAATGAGCAGGGCGCCAATGGCCAAAAGATGTACTGAAACGCTCTGTTCAAAAACAACTGCTGTCTTTTCACTCCACAGCTCCGGGGTATATAGTTGGAATACAGGCGTGCCGCTTTTCGGAATCTTGTTTTCCAATACGATGCTCAATTCCTGAAAACCCGGCTCCAATTGTATTTTCAACTGTGCGCTGTATCCAAATCCGGGAATTATCAGGCCCTTGGGGATAGAACGCTCATGCGGCGGTGTCAGAAGGCCGGCTTTACCCGCTTCATAGCGTTGTCCATCGCTTTGTTGTAAAAAAACCGAGGCTAACTGGGCGTTGTGCAGATACAAAATCAGTTGCACCGGCTCAGCGGAGGGATTTTGTATGCCCACGCGATACACATCGGTACCGATGGTTGGGTCCGGTTCAGGAATGGGGTTTAAATTGATGGGGGCTTTGATTTTTGCCGGAAGTGTGATCAACGCTGCACCGCTATCCCTCTGCGCAATGGAAAAGCATGGTAAGAATATAATTATCAGCCATTTATAACACATCAAAAAGGAGATATTAGGAGTAATGTACAGGTGAAAGGCAGATCATCGGCCGGTACACTCCAATTGTTTAAGCGACCGATAAACAATTTATCAAATGTACAAGATATTTCTGATTCACCGCTCCATTCGCCGTGGTCACAGCCGCGCACACAGCCTCTTAACAAATAGAAAAAAACGTACCTTGCAGCCACATCAAACCCAACTTGCTATGAATAGAACGCTCCGCCTCGGCGACGCCGATCAAGGCGCCAAACCGAAAGACCCTAAAGCGTTTCTGGCGCCTTTCCACGCCATGATGGCGCCCGGCCTGCAAAACAAAGGCATGCTCCGCGACGAAGCCAACGCTGTGTGGCGCAGCATCAAAGAGTATCCCGACACCTCTGTGCGCCAATTGCAGGAATTCCTCGCCCAGGCCGGTTTCAACCGCCGCCCCGACCCTTCGGGCGTGTTCGGCTATCGCACGCTGGCATCGCTGCGCCTGTTTCAGGAGTATGTGCGAACGGTGGAAAAAGATGCTTCCATCGGCGTGCCCGACGGCGTAGCCGGCCCCAAAGTGCGCGAGCACATCAAGCGCTGGCAAGACCAAAGCCTGAAATGCAAATGGGGCCAATACACCGTAGCGGAACCCACGCCGGAATATGTGCTGTGGTTCAGCATATTGGAAAAAGTGAAAAAACATTTCAAGGAGGCTTCTTCCATTGCGTTGGAGGCTGTGGAGAAATTTCAAAAAAAATCCGATACGCTGAAAATTGATGAATGGGATTTCGACCCCAACCAAATTCACCTCATCGGCATCCGGCGCAACCACGATGTTTCTGCCGCCGTGCGGGCCAACGACGACCTGTTCATCCTGCTCCTTTCCGGCATGGTGTTTAAGTTTTGGGGTTCTACCGATCCCAACCCCAAACTCGCCAAAGCCGGCGGTCGCAAAGACGAGCCGTACCTCGTGGAAGGGCAGCACCTGTACCGCTTCGGCTGGCACAAAGTGAGCGATGCTAAAGCCATCTACCGGGCTTTGCGCCCCGCATCGGTGGGCGTGCTGGTGTTCAGAAACCGCGATGCGAGCAACGCTCTCACCGAACAGAACATCCTCAAAGGCGTGGACGGCCCCAATGCCACCATCAATATACACTGGTCGGGAATGGGTACCTCCAACTGGTCGGCAGGCTGTCAGGTCATCGCCGGCGAAAGTTATATCAATCAGGCCAATGAACTTATTTCCTGTCGGGCATTCGCGGCCTCTACCTACGATCAATTGGCCGCCGGCAAAACGCGCGGCGCTTACAATGTCATTTCCGATCTCGTATTGAGTTATGCGCCGCCGGAAGTCAGCACCATGCGCTACACCCTGGGCCGCGAAGCGCATCTCAACATAGAACCCGCGCTCGGCAAAGAGTTTGCAGAACTGACACTGAAGAAGTTGCGGGGATAATGCTTTTTTAGCTACGAGCTGCGAGCTGCGAGCTTTGAGTTTCTTTCCGGGCAAACTCATAGCTTGCAGCTCGAAGCTGGCAGCTACCTTCAACAAACTAACATGCCGCCAACTGAAACATTTCATCCCACATTTCCCACCCGCACCTTTGTCACGGTCGTGTTGCCGTTGGCGGCGCCCAGGGCATTTACTTATTATGTGCCGGAGGAATTGGTGGAGCGGGTCCAGTTTGGCGTGCGGGTAGAAGTGCCTTTCGGCAGAACCTCGGCGGCGGGCAGCGCGGGCAAGCTCTATTCGGCTTTGGTGATAGAAGTACACAATCGCCCACCCGAAGGCTATCAGCCCAAAGAAATACTGGAAGTGCTCGACGAGCGCCCGCTCATTCATCCCACCCAAATTGAGCTTTGGCAATGGATGGCCGCTTATTACTGCTGTACCCTCGGCGAAGTGATGCACGCCGCCTTGCCCTCGCACCTCAAGCTCGTCGGCGAAACCAAACTCGTGCTCAGCCCTCTGCACGACGGCGACCACTCCGGCCTCAGCGACAGTGAGTACCTCATTGCGGAAGCGCTCAGCATTCAGGAAACCATCACCATTGACGAGGTGCGCGGCATCCTCGACCGCAAAACCGTGTATCCCGTCATCAAAAGTCTGTTAGAAAAAAGAATCATTTACCTCAAAGAAGACCTGCAGGAAAAATACCGCTCCAAAACGGTGGTATGCGTGGAGTTGGCCGAGCCGTACGCCTCCGACCCGGCCCTGCTGCACGAAGCCTTCGAGCGCGTGAGCCGCTCTTCCCGACAGGAAGCGGCGCTCATGGCCTATATCCAACTATCTAAAACAAAACCCTTTGTGCTTCGGCAAGACATTTGCGAGATGGCGCAAACCGAAAACGCCGCAGTGAACGCCATTGCCCAAAAGGGCATTTTTCGCCTCTTCGACCGCGAGGTGAGCCGCATCGGCAGCTACGAAGAGGAAACCTTGGACATGGAAACCTCTTCTCCCCGGCAGGAAAAAGCGCTGGCCGAAGTGCGCGCCCTTTTTGCCCACAAACAAACGGTGCTCCTGCACGGCGTCACCGGCTCCGGCAAAACAAAAGTATATATGGAGCTGATTCGCGAGGTGACGGAGCGCGGCGGACAAGCCCTCTATCTCCTGCCCGAAATTGCGCTCACCACCCAACTCACGGCCCGGCTTCAGCGATTCTTCGGCGATGACATCGCGGTGTATCATTCCAAACTCAACCACAACGAGCGCGTGGAAATATGGAATGCCGTGCTCGCCGGTAAACCCGTAGTGATGGGCGCCCGTTCGGCGCTGTTTCTGCCTTTCGGCAAACTCGAATTGGTCATTGTGGACGAGGAGCACGATCCTTCGTTCAAACAAAACGACCCCGCGCCCCGCTACAACGGCCGCGATACTGCCGTGTATCTGGCCCACCTGCACCAGGCCAAAGTACTGATGGGCACCGCCACGCCCTCTATTGAATCGTACAACAATGCCCTGAGCGGAAAATACGGTCTCGTGGAAATGCCGGAGCGGTTCGGCGGCATACAAATGCCGGATATACAGCTTATTGATGCTAAGCAGGAGATCAAGCAGCGAAAAATGCAATCGCATTTCACCACCGCCCTCATTAACGAACTCAAGGCTGCCGTGGAGCGCGGCGAGCAGGCCATCCTCTTCCAGAACCGCCGGGGCTATGCCCCCACCTACCGCTGTTTTTCCTGCGGCTGGCACGCCGAATGCATCCATTGCGACGTGAGCCTCACCTACCACAAGCACAGCAACCAACTCAAATGCCACTATTGCGGCTACCACAGCAAGTTGCCCCCGGAGTGCCCGGCTTGCGGCAACAAACAACTCAGCCTCTTCGGGTTCGGCACCGAAAAAATTGAGGATGAAATCAAAATTTATCTCCCCGAAGGCCGTATCAGTCGCATGGATTTAGACACTGCCCGCACCCGCAACGCACACGCTACCATCATCAACGATTTTGAAGAACGCCGCTTCGACATTCTCGTGGGCACGCAAATGGTGACCAAGGGCCTTGATTTTGAAAACGTGGGCGTGGTGGGCGTCCTCAGCGCCGATCAGTTGTTGCAGTTTCCCGATTTCCGCTCCTCCGAGCGCGCCTTCCAACTCATGGTACAGGTAGCGGGGCGGGCAGGACGCAAACACAAGCGCGGAAAAGTGCTCATACAAGCCATGAACACCGCGCACCCCGTGTTACAAGAGGTCATCCGCAACGACTATGCCGGGTTTTACAAACGCGAAATTGCCGAGCGCCGGGCCTTCAACTATCCGCCCTTTGCGCGGCTCATTCGCATCACGCTCAAGCACAAAAGCGCCGAAACCCTCAATGACGGCGCCCGTATTTTCACCCAAACCCTCCGGCAGAAACTCGGCGACTGGGTAGTGGGACCGGCCGTGCCCTTTGTATCGCGCGTACGCGGCCAATACCTGCTCGATTATTTGATAAAAATGGATCGCGACCTGCGCAAAGCCGCGTACGCCAAAACCTCCATCGAAGAAGCTACGGTAGCCATGCAGACCGCACAGGGCTTCAGCGGCATCCGCGTGACGGTGGATGTGGACCCGGGTTGAAAGCATTGAACTTTGAATACCGTATTTCAGGTATAGACAGTTTTTTGAAATGCTCAATGACCAAATCTCCAAACCGATCCCACATTGATACCTGCCACCAAACTTTGCACTCCTGTTCATTGGACTGGTGTGCTACAATGAATTTGTGTTGGGCGCGAGGCGTGAATAAGTTGCCCGGTTTCGGCGAGCCGCACTTTGGTAAGTTATTCGCGATGCGTTCCTCGATTAAAAAACTCCTCCGAAATAGGGGTACCCTCCCCTTGGCCGCATCCTGTGTTCAGCAATGCTAATATGAGGGACGCAAATATTCAAATAGAAAAAATCGGCCGCTACTTAGCCGGTGAAATGTCGCCGGAAGAAGAGGCTGTTTTGATGGACTGGGTAAGCCGTACCCCGGCCAACGAGGAGTTCTTTGAAGAAATGAAAAATCTGTGGCAAACCGCCGGCGACTACCATCCGCAACCGCAAGTGGATACGACCGATGCCTGGCGTCGCTTTGAAGAAACGCTAGGCGAAACCGCCGCCCCGCCGCCTGCAGCCAAAGTGCGAAAAATGACCGGCCTGCGCGCACTGCTCCGCATCGCCGCCATACTGATACCGGCTGCACTGGTATTGTGGTGGCTCAACGACGACCATAGCCCGGCGGTCGCAACAGAATTAATTCAGGCCCGCACCGAACAAGACGAACGCCGGGAACTGACCCTTCCCGACGGCAGCGTGGTGCTGCTCAACCAATTGTCAGAACTCACATTCCACGAAAATGACGCAGAGCGCTTCGTCACCCTGCACGGCGAGGCATTCTTTGACGTACAGCGCAAAGAAGGCAAGCCCTTCATTATCCAAAGCGGGGACGCGCGTATTTCGGTGCTGGGCACTTCCTTCAACGTGCGCGCCTACCCCGGCGAAGAGCGGGTAGAAGTGAGCGTAAGTACCGGAAAAGTGCAGGTGGAAGCCGTTCCGGCGCCCGAACAAAAAAAGGTGCTGGAAGCCGGGCAGGCTGCCGTCCTGCAAAACGAAACGCATGCCGTTGATTTGGTGGAAACGATCGCTGCCAATGCCGATGCCTGGAAAACCCGCCGCCTCCGTTTTGAAGAAAACACCCTCGCAGAGGTGGCGAGTACTTTGGAGCGCTACTTCGGCGTGCCGGTTCGCTTCGACGATCCCGCACTGGGGCGCTGCCGGTTCAGCGGCGAATACGATGACCCAAACTTGGAGGACATCACCCGCGCCCTCGCTTTTGCGATGGACCTGAAAATGGAAGTCAACTCTTCCGGCTACCGGTTCAGCGGGGAAGGATGTAATTGATAAACACAAAAAACCAAATGAAAAAGGCTCGATTTTTGCCGCTGTTGCTGTTGCTTCAGGCCCTTGCGCCGGAAGCGGCTGCGCAAATGCTCGAGCAACGCATCAGCGTACAATATGCCAACACATCTATCTCCGACGTGCTGTCGGGCATCAGCAAGGGCTATGGGACGCGCTTTGCGTACAGCAGCGACTTCGTACCGGTGAGCCGCCGGGTGAGCGTGACGGCGCGCAACGAACCGCTGCGTCAGGTGCTGGATCGCATTTTTGAAGATCAGCCGGTACAATATGCCGACATCAACGGGCAGGTCGTACTAAAAGTGGATCGCAGACAATTGGGGCAATTGGACCTCCCCAAAGCCAAGCCGGTGCAGACCAGTCCGCTCTATCCGCAGGCCCTGAGCCGGGAGGAACTCGCCGCGCTAAAACGGCAGCGTGAGCGCTGGGAATACATGGCCGCCATTGAGTTGCGCAGGGCTGAACGATTGGAAGGCGGCGCCTCCGCTCCTCCCGTCATGCCCCAGCCCGTACCGGTTCTTCCCGCAGGAAGTGCGGAAGATGAATTGACCCATCGGTTGGCCCAAATTTCCCTGCTGCCGCTCATCGGCACCAATGCCCTGCGCAGCATGGAGATCACCAACAACCTGTCGCTGAATGTATTATGGGGCGTCAGCGGCGGACTTTCCGGGTTAGAGATCGGGGGCTTCGGCAATACCGTACTGGGCGATGTGACCGGCCTGCAAGTGGCCGGCATCGGCAACATAGTGGGCGGAGACGTCGTCGGCACACAGGTCAGCGGTTTGTTCAACATCGGATCGGGCCGGGTGCAGGGCGTGCAGGCCGCCGGTTTGTTTAATCTGGCCGGCGACATAGACGCGGTGCAGGCAGCGAGCTTGTTCAACATCGCTTCCGGAAAAATGACCGGCGTGCAGGCGGCAGGGTTGTTCAACATTGCCGGCGGCGGGGCCGACGGATACCAGGGCAGCAGTTTGTTCAACATCAGCAACGGCAATACGAGAGCGCAAACGGCAGCGCTGTTCAACGTGGCCCATGATGTGAATAATGCACAGGTGTCTTTGCTCTTCAACCGCGCCAAACGGGTGGACGGCTTCCAGTTTGCCATCGTCAATATAGCGGATACGGTGGCCGGCGTGCCCATCGGGTTGTTCAACTTCGTCCGGCATGGCTACAACCGGGTGGAAATTGCCACCACCGAATCGTTTTACGCCAACCTCGGCTTCAAGTTCGGCGCGCATTCTTTTTACAACATCCTGCAAGTAGGCGCCCGCTGGGAGTCGCTGCGTTCGCCTACGCTCGACGGTTTGTATTGGGGGGTAGGATACGGATTCGGTACCACGACATCGCTCAACCGCCGGATGTTGCTCAATACCGAACTATTGGCCACGCACGTCAATGAGGAAGAGCGCTGGACGCGATCGCTCAACCTGCTGGGACAACTGCGGTTCACGTTCGACTTCAGGGTCAGTTCCAATCTCAGCTTTTTTGCCGGCCCTTCGGCCAACCTGATGCTCACCCGCCGCTACGATCCCGACACCGGGCAATACGGCTCCGGTCTGCCGCCCGAAACAATGTGGGAGGGCCGTATCGGCAATGCGCAGGGCCAGGGCTGGATCGGCTTTACGGCGGGCATTCGGATGTGAAAATAAAAATCACTCAACAATCAAAACTTCAAAAATCACTCAACAATCAAAACTTCAAAAATCATGAAACGACTGTTTATTGCGCTCGCACTTTTGACGGCGGGCTTTACCCTGGAAGCACAGCACGAAACCATCTTCGGACGTGGGCGTGTGGTGGGCGGATTCGGCGGCCCCATTGTGGAAATGGGATTGCGGGAAGGCTTCGGCACCAGTATCGGCGGCGGTGGCGGCATCGTCATCGGCAATGCATTCATCGGCGGCTACGGGTTGGGCGTCATAGACTTGAGAGAATTGCTCGAAAACGACAACATTGACCAGTTGGAACTGGGGCACGGAGGCTTTTGGCTCGGATTCTCCTATCCGTCTTACAAGGCCATTCACCTCTACACCAGTGCGCGGATCGGCTGGGGCGCTGTCAATATTCGCTTTGACGACCCGCGCCGCGCTGATCTCGATCAGGTCTTTGTGGCCACCCCGGAAGTGGGTCTCGAACTCAATCTCACCCGCTGGTTTCGCATCAGCGGCGCGGCAGGTTATCGCTGGGTGACCGGCACGGCCTCCAACGCGCCTTATACAGACGCCGATTTCAGCGGCCCCATCGCGGCGCTCACCTTCCGCTTCGGATGGTTCGGCAACGGACGGTTTTGATTTTTCAGACATTAAGATATTGGGGTATTAAGATATTCGCCCAATATCCCAATATCAATGACTTACTCACCCTCAAAAATCAACAACCATGCAAAAAATCAAATGGATATTCGCGGCGCTCGTCGTCGCAGCGCTCGCTCCCGGATGCTTCATTGACGACGAGGATAATTTTCTGAGTTGCGTCAACGGCCGGGGACAGATTGTAACGGAAGTGTTTACGCTGCCTGCTTTTGATGCCGTAGAGTTGAATATGTCGGCAGAGGTTTTCATCCGTCAGGGGCCGGTACAGGAAGTAGAAATAGAGGCGCAGGAAAACATCCTCGACCGCATCAAGCTCACCGTCCGCAATGGCGTGTGGGAAATTGAGCCGGACCGCTGCCTGCGCGATTTCAGCGATGTGCGCATCTTCATCACCGTACCGGATATTACCCGGTTGGAAGTGAACAGTTCCGGTCGCATTTTCGGTGAAAACACTTTCAACGTGAACGACATCGAGCTGCGGCTCTCCGGTTCCGGCAACATGGACCTCGCCCTCAACTGCGACGATGTGGATGCGGTGCTTTCCGGCTCCGGCGCCATCGCACTGGAAGGAACCGGCGACGAGCTTGACTTCACGCTGAGCGGTTCCGGCAGACTGAAGGCTTTCGGAATGACGGTGCGCGAAGCTGATATTCTCATCAGCGGCTCCGGCGATGCAGAAGTGCGGGCCACCGAAAATCTCACCGTACGCATCACCGGCAGCGGGGATGTGTTCTACCGGGGCAATCCGTCGCTCAATGTAAACATCACCGGTTCCGGCACGGTGGTGGATGCGAATTAGCGGCAGCGGAATTTGTCTAAGGGGTTCAACGCATAGAAACATAGGCACATAGCGTTTTGTCTATGTCCCTATGTTACTATGTGTTTCAAAAATATAATTCTGTACATCTGGAATCAAGTTGTGTTTTGATACAGTCTCGCTCCGCTACGGTCCCGATTGCATCGGAATAAATAATAGACTTGTTGCGACGGGAATCATCGCGGGTTAAAAATGGCTCTTTTCAACCCACACTGTGCCTTTTTTCGGTCACGTAGCTGGGCTATGCTCCCTCAAAAAGCCTTCGCGTGGACTGAAAATAGCTCATTTTCCCCATCCTCGCTGACCCGTCGCAACAAGCCTAATGACAGGATGGAGTGGCGGGCGGTTACACCTCCACCTCGTTTTTACAAATGATCGGTAACCACTTTGTAAGTCGGGTCTTCTATTACATTGACGTCAATGATTTCTTCTGCATTTTTCAGCAGCTTACAACAATCGGGGCTTAAATGCTTCAGATGTATTTTTTTGCCGACTTTATGATATCAATGGTTCGTAACGATTTTCGGACCGCCCGCAAGGGCGCGGAAAGTGGATAGAAAAGAAAAAGGGCAAAAGTGTAGGTTTGTGGTACTAAACAAAAACCAACTTTCGCCCTATGAGCATCGAAATACTCACGGACGCAATATTGAGAAAGGTGTCGGACGTAGGCAAGTGGCAACGTGATTTTTTGTGTCACTTGTTCAGATTAGCCTTGAGTTTTCGGGGCCGCCTCAATTTTTTAAACATGGCTCGTCAAGGATGCTACAACGAATTGACCTACCGTAAAAACTTTGCGCGTTGTGTTGATTGGCTGGTGTTCAACGTAGCACTAATAACGAAGTATATGCTGCCGGAACGCATCGTGGTCTTTGATCCCAGCTACCTGAGTAAAAGCGAAAAACACACTCCCGGTTTGGATCGTTACTGGTCAGGGTGTGCCCGGAAGGCTAAATGGGGGTTGGAAATCGGAGGGTTTTCTGCGGTGGACATCGTCAATCATACCGCGCTGCATCCGGTTGCGGAACAAACCCTGCCGGCGAGGGTTGAGAAAAGCGGCTCCTTGTTGGCTTACTATGGCGATTTGGTATGTGAAAAAGCCATTTTGCGTTACCCGTATCTCGGCCCTCGAAAGAGCGGACGTGGCCGGCCCACAACATTTGCCGGCAAGGTCAATGTAGGTCAATTGGACGAACAATACTTCACTCCTTGTGCCCTCAGTGATGACGATACGGCCAAAGCATTCGAGGCCAAAGTGTATGTCAATGCCTGGAAACAGTGGGCCAAAGTGGTGGTCGCCCATTACTATGACGACAAGCAAAAACTCAAAAGCGTCAAGATGTATGCTTGTAGCTTGACCACCGTGTCCGGAGCCGAAGTCTGGCTATATTATCAATCCAGGTTCCAGTCCGAATTTCTGTTCCGCGATGCCAAACAACATACTGGCCTGGAGCATTGCCAAAGCCGTCAACAGAAATCCTTACACTTTCACTTCAATCTCTCTTTATCCGCCGTTTCTATTGCCAAGGTACTGCATTGGTTTCGACTGCCCGCTGACCAACGAGGCCCCTTCTCCATGACCGACATCAAAACTCAATATTTCAATGAACTTTTGTTGGAACGATTTTTTGCAGCGTATGGAATTGAACCGCACAACGCAAAAAATATACCCGCTTACAAAACATTATTTGATTTCGGCAAAATTGCCGCTTGAATCGTTACGAACCATTGTTCTATTTCATTACCATGGAAAGATACGAATATCCCTTGCTCTATTACCGCTACAGCCACGATGCCGTGCTGGGCTTTTTGGTGGGCGCCGGCTTGCAAGTACTCGAAAAAGACCTCAATGATCTGAAATCAGTGATGGCAACCTATCTGCAAAAGCAGTACAAAAAAAACGGATATTTCCCCGGCTGGCACTTGGAGAACGCTTCGCTCAAATCGGTCGAGATCAACCTGCGGCCCAGCTTTAGCGACGACAACGTGCAGTATGCTATGGTAGAATCACTCCCCGTGAAGGTGTATGCGCTCACCGGCCACCGCGAAGGCGGCGCCATTGAGTGCTACCTGCCCTGGCTCAATGAGCATTTTGTGTGCTTCGAGCCTGCTCAATTGGATACCCTGCTGCAACACACTGCCTCCATGGCGCTTCGACGCATGGCGCCGGAACAGATATTTCGCCTGCGCAGTTACGACAAGCCCGGCTTGGACAAAATCGTCCTGCGGGTAAACAC
Organism: Saprospiraceae bacterium; assembly: GCA_019638385.1. Taxonomy (GTDB): domain Bacteria; phylum Bacteroidota; class Bacteroidia; order Chitinophagales; family Saprospiraceae; genus UBA2329. The sequence goes on from JAHBTW010000009.1 coordinate 87,996, forward strand.
CAACAAACTCAGAGCCTGGGGCGATACGGGTTTTGAGCGCAGCTACCCCGTACTCGAACAACTCACCGAACAAATGCCGCTGCGCCGCCCCAAAGCTGCGGGCGCTCCCGCCCTGCCGGAAACAGCCTGGGAAATGGACGAAACGGTGGCCGATGTGGCCGAGCGCATTGCCCAAACCCGCGCCAATGTGCTCCTTGTGGGCCACCCCGGCGCCGGCAAAAGCACGGTGCTTTTATCGGCTTTGCGCAAAATTACCAAAAGCCGGCAAGCGCCCGGCAGCCTCACGTTTTGGCGCATGATGTCGCAACGCATGGTAGCCGGCGCCAAATATCTGGGCGAATGGCAGCAAACCTGCGAAGCGCTGATCGAAGAATTGGAATCGGCATCCGGCCTGCTATGGGTGCCCGATATGGCGCAGTTGATCGTGTCGGGCGGCAGCAGCCCCGAAGACAGCGTGGCAGCGTTTATGTTGTCGTTTCTTCAACAGGGGCGGCTGCAAATGATCGGAGAGGCGACGCCGCAGGAATTGGACAGTATGCGGCGAATGTTGCCCGGCTTTACCGAGTGTTTTCAGGTGGTGTATGTGCCGGAGCTGCCCGAAAAAAAGGTGCAAAGCATTCTCGAAAAATATGCCGCTTTGGCCGCGCAACAACTGAAAATCAACATCAAGCCGGAGGCGCTGGCGGTGGCGTATCGCATTCTCAACCGCTACTATCCCTACGAGCAGTTTCCCGGCAAGGGCATCCGTTTTTTGTCGCGCTGCCTCAATGAAGCCCTCATTCGCGGCGCCGATAACATTGACAAACAAGATGTAGTAGATACTTTCGTGCAACAAACCGGTTTTCCGCCGCTGTTTTTGCGCGACGATATGCCCATTCAACAGGAAGAATTGCGCGGCTTTTTCCAGCACCGCATCAAAGGGCAGCACGAGGCCATTGATCGGCTGTGCCAAATTGTAAAGGTGTTTAAAGCCGGTCTCAACAATCCGCACAAGCCGATTGCTACCTTGCTGTTTGCCGGCCCTACCGGCGTGGGCAAAACGGCTGCCGCCAAAGCTTTGGCCGATTATTTTTTTGGCAAAGGCCGTTCGCAAACGCCTTTGGTGCGATTGGACATGAGCGAGTTTCAGTTTCCCTGGCAGGTCAGCCGGCTCATCGGGGAGGGCAGAGAGCCGGGGCAGTTGGTGCGCGAAATTCGCGAGCGCCCCTTTTCGGTATTGCTGTTGGACGAAATAGAAAAAGCCGACGATTCTATCTTCGATGCCCTGCTCACCACTTTAGACGAGGGCATGCTCTCCGATGCGTTGGGCCGCGTCACCAATTTTCGCAATTCCATCATCATCATGACCACCAACCTCGGCTCCGGCGGGCCGTCCATCGTGGGGTTCAATGCCGGGGCCAGTCAGGAAGACGCTACCCGCGCCGCCATCAAGGGCCGTTTTCGTCCCGAATTTGTCAACCGGATTGACGATGTCGTGGTTTTTCAGCCGCTCGGAAAAGAGGACATCAAGCGCATTGCCGCCAAGGAAATGGAAGAATTTGCACAAAGAGAGGGCCTCGTGTCGAAAGGCATTCGCTTGTCGGCTTCTGAACGCGTGATTGACCATTTGGCCGAAACCGGCTTCGACCCGGTGTATGGCGCCCGGCCCCTTCAACGCGCTCTGGAGCGCATCGTAGCCGACCCCGTTGCGGCCTGGCTGTTGGCCAACCCGGAACAACGCAACATCGCGCTGCAATTGGATTATACGGGAAAGCTGGAAATTAGCGTGTTGTAGCTTTTTTAGCTGCGAGCTTTGAGCTACGAGCTTTTTTGCGAGCAACTCGTAGCTATTCCACCTTCAGAACTTACGCAGTTTACGCTGGGTGCGCAGGAAATGCTCCACCATCTGATGATCTACTACCCCGACGAGTTCGCCGGTTTCTATGATCGGTATAATGGCAACGCCTTCTGTTTGAAACAGATGGAGCACGTCTTTGAGGCTGTTGTCGGGCGAAAGCGGGTGAATGTTGTTGTTCATCATGCTTTCGATGGGCTGCTCAAGGCGGTTCTCGCGAATGGCCTGCAAAATCTCCGGCTCGGAGATGATCCCTGCCGGGGTGTTCTCTTCATTAAAGACTACAAAATGCCGCTCGTAGCCGTGGTGAAAGGCGCGCGCTGCCGACAGCAGGGTGTCAAACAGCGAAAAGCGGGTGAATTGGGTGCGTACAATATCCGACACCTTGAAGCGCGACAGAAAGGTTTCGGTACGCACGGAGCGATTTTCGGCGGCAGCCGCATAAAAAACGAAAGCGCCGATCAATACCGTAATTACACTTCCATTGGAAATGCCGTAGATGGCCAGCCCTACCGCTATAACCTGCCCCACGATGGTGGCTACGCGAGTGGCCAAAGACCTGCCGAGTCGCAACGTAAGCAAAGCACGCAACACCCTGCCTCCGTCCATCGGAAAGGCCGGCAGCATATTAAAAACGGCCAGGATGCCGTTGAGCGCGATCATGCCGAGCATAAAGAAATCGAACGGCGAGGTCGTTTCCGGGAAGAAATTGCTGTCGCGAACGAGCACCCCATATACTAAGTTTTGAATTTCCTCCTGCCCGGCGCCTGACTTGACGACATAAAACCCGGAAAGCACTACCGCTATGGCTACATTGACCAAAGGCCCGGCTACGGCCACCATAAATTCCTGAAAGGGTTTTTCGGGCATGCGGTCTAAGCGGGCAATGCCGCCGATGGGGGAGATGGTAATGTCGTGGGTGCCGACGCCGTATTGGCGGGCGGTGAGCGCATGGCCGAATTCGTGCAAAATGACGCACAGAAAGAGCGCCAGCACAAAAAGCCCGAGAAAAAAAGTATCCGTCATGCCCATACCTTCCTTGTATCCGGTGTAGATGATCCACACGAGCAGGAGGGCGAAGCTCCAATGCACTTGCACCGGAATACCGAATATTTTAGCTATGCGCAGGGAAGCGTTCATAAAGTGGTAATGTTCCCACTCAAACGCAGCCGGTGGGGATTATGTTTGGACGCGTTACGATCCGGCCATTTCAGCAGCGCCGAATAAAGGCAGGTACAGGTTGCCGTCCAGCACATTACGGGAAATGACGATGCGCTGCACTTCGGAAGTGCCTTCGTAAATCTGCGTGATCTTGGCATCGCGCATGAGTCGTTCCACATGGTATTCCTTTACGAAGCCGTATCCGCCGTGAATCTGTACCGCCTCTACCGTATGGCGCATGGCCACTTCCGATGCAAAGAGTTTGGCCATGGCGCTCGCCGCGTTGTAGTCCATCTTTTGGTCTTTGAGCCATGCCGCGCGATACACCATGAGTTTGGCGGCTTCAATTTCGGTGGCCATATCGGCGAGTTTAAACGCGATGGCCTGATGTTGACTGATGGGCTTGCCGAATGCAGAACGCTCTTTGGAATAGGCAACAGCCAGTTCAAAAGCGCCGCCTGCAATGCCGAGCGCCTGTGCCGCAATGCCGATGCGGCCGCCGGAGAGGGTGCTCATGGCAAATTTGAACCCAAACCCATCCGGGCCGATGCGGTTGCTTTTGGGCACTTTCACATCGGTGTACATGATGGAGTGGGTGTCGGAAGAGCGGATGCCGAGTTTGTCTTCTTTAGCGCCGATGACCACGCCCGGCGAGTCGGTTTCCACCAACAGCGCGTTGATGCCGCGGTGGCCTTTTTCGGGGTGGGTCTGAGCTATGACGATGTGCAGCTTGGAGGTGCCGCCGTTGGTGATCCAGTTTTTGGTGCCGTTCACCAAGTAGTAATCGCCCATATCCACAGCAGTGGTGCGCTGACTGGTGGCGTCGCTGCCGGCCTCCGGTTCGCTGAGGCAGAAAGCGCCGATCCATTCGCCGGTGGCGAGTTTGGGCAGGTACGTTGATTTTTGCTCCTCCGATCCGTAGGCTTCAATGCCCCAGCACACTAAGGAATTGTTGACAGACATGATGACGGAGCAGGAATTATCTATTTTAGAAATTTCCTCCATGGCGAGTACATAGGAGAGGGTGTCCATGCCGCCGCCGCCGTATTCGGGCGACACCATCATGCCGAGGAAGCCGAGTTCGCCCATTTGGCGCACTTGCTCGCGGGGATATTCCATTTTGCTGTCGCGTTCAATGACGCCGGATTTGAGCACATTCTGGGCAAATTCGCGCGCAGCGGCCTGTACGGCCAGGTGTTCTTCTGTGAGTTCAAAAAACATGTCGGTTCTATTTTGGTTGGCGACGGCAAAGATACGGTAAGTTGGCGATTGCCCTGCTGCCGGACCGAACTCTGTTGGATGAAATTCTATTTTTTAGTATCGCCACTCCGTCATTGGCAGGCAGGGTGGTGATATTGAATGGCGAGACCATACACAGGAAAGAAGCTTCCATCACGGCGTACTCACCGATACCGGCAATATCTTCCCATTAAAAAAGCGGTTGCCATGAGCGGCAAACCAGGCCACAAAACCGCCCATTTCTTCACTGGTCAACGGGGCGGCGTAGCCGGGGAACGCTTGTGCGAGCATCTCGGTTTGTACGGCGCCGAGGGCAAGGCAGTTCACGGCAATGCGGCGCGATTGGAACTCCTCGGCCAGTGTTTCCGTGAGGTTGGCCAGTGCGGCTTTGGAGGCGCTGTAGGCGCTCAGCCCGTTGAACTTGCTGCTGCCTTGAAAACCGCCCATGCTGCTGATGTTGACGATGTGTGCGCCCTGCGCCGCTTCCAGCAGAGGGAGGACTTGTTGGACCAATGCCACTACGCCGAAACAATTGACCTGAAACATGCGCTGCCAATCCTCGACGCTCAACTCTTCAAACGGCTTATGAATGAGCAGGCCGGCATTGTTGATTAAGCCGTCGAGTTTGCCCCATTGATTGATTTCTTCCAGGAGGCGGGGCCAGTCGGGCTGAGCCAAATCGAAGGGCAGGCAGTGCAAGCGGTCGCCTGCGCCTGCTGCCTGTGCCGCTTCGCTGAGCCGGCTCAGCCCGGTCGTGTCGCGCGAGAGGGCGAGTACCCAGTTGGACGGCTCAGCAGCCAGGGCTAAAGCGGTTTCTCTTCCGATGCCCCGGCTTGCTCCGGTGACGATGTATTGTTTCATGGCAGTGTGTGTTATCGCGGTGAAGAACGGGAAGCTACGCCCTGCGAGCTTTGAGCTACGAGTAAGACAATCGCCCAACTCGCAGCTCACAACTCGCAGCTCGCAGCTAAAAAGAACTACTCGTTCACCGGGTTTCCTTCCCGGTCGAGCATAATGATGTCGGCTAAACGCAATTCGCGGAGCAGCGGCACTTGTGTTTCGGCATCGCCCACGATGAGATAAAACATCTTATTAGGATCGAGGTATTGGCCGATGATGCCTTTGGCCTGATCGAGCGTCATGGCCAGCAGTTGCTTCTCTTCCTGTTTGATGTAGTCGGCAGGCAGATCGAATGTGCTCATGTTGAGGAGCAGGTTCATTTTGTTGCCGAGTGTTTCAAAGGCGAGGGCATTGCTGCGAATTTGCGCATTGCGGGTAATGTCCAAGTCTTCCTGGCTGTAATCGTCTTTGTATCCGGCGAGAATTTCGCGGAACAACTCCACCGATTCCTTGGTCACGTTGGTGCGCACGCTGGAGAAGGCCGTGAAGAAACTCTGATTGATGCGGCGCGGCATAGCCGAATTGGCGCCGTAAGTGTAGCCGCGCTCTTCGCGCAAACGCTGAAACAAACGCCCGGAGGAACCCGATCCGAGGCGGTCGTTTACGACAGTGGCAGGAAAAAAATCGGGGTGGTTGCCTTTGAGCAGCGGAGCGCCGAGCCGTATGACCGATTGCTTGGCGCCGGGCATGTCCACAAAATAAATAACGGGCTTGGGCACCGCGCGCGCGCCGGGCACGTTGCGCAATGCCGCGTTTTTGTTTGCCCAGTTTTGCTCCAGCGTTGTGAGCGCAGCGGATACCTGTGCCGGTTTTACAGCGCCCACGACGTGCAACGCCGCCAGATTGGGACTGATGTAGCGCTCGTAATACGCCTTGAGATCGGCGATCGTGATCCGTTCCACGCTTTCTAAAGTACCGAGCGGAGAATTGGACAAAATATTGGCCTGGCCGTACATGAGTTTGTTAAACACATTGCCGGAAATGGCATTGGGCTGCCCGGCCTGCTGGCGAATGCGATTGAGGACGCCGGTTTTGAGGCGGTCAAATTCTTTTTCATCCCAGCGCGGTTCGAGCAGAATTTCCGTAGCAAGCGCCATCACAGCATCGAAATTGCGGGCTAAGCTATTGCCGGAAAGGCTGATAAACTCGGACCCGCCGCCCATATTGATCGAAGCGCCCAACTGCCCGATGGCGTCCTGGAGTTCTTCCGGCGTTTTATTTTTGGTGCCTTCCATCATAAGTTCCGACAGCAGGCTGGCCACGCCGATTTTGGCGGGGTCTTCCTGCGTCATACCGCCTTTGATGCGCAGGCTGAAATTGACGAGCGGCAACTCGTCGTTTTCGATGCCATGTACTTTGAGGCCGTTGCTGAGATTGGTTGACCAAATATCCGGAATTTTGATCACCGGCGGTTGGCCGAAAGGCGGCTCTACCGTACGGTCTATTTTAGAGGGTGTGCGCACAAACTCGATATCGTCTTCCGGGAGCGGCGGCGCTTCGGCGCCCGGCACAATGGGTTCTTCCACCACTTCCGCTTTCGCGGAATTGGCGATGGCCAGTTCGGGTTTGCCTTTCGGCACAAAACTCGTTACGATATGGGGCCGGCCTTTGATGTATTGATTATATACGCGCTTCACATCTGCTTTGGTTACGGCCAGCGTTTTGGCTATTTCATCCTTGAGCGCATCGGGGCCACCCGAAAATTCATTGGCGGCAGCCAATTGGAACGCTTTGGAAAACACACTGGACAAGCCGTTGTAAAAGCTCGTTTCCAGGGAGTTTTTGATGCGCTCCATGTCTTTGTCGTCTATCTCGGTTTTTTCAAAATACTCCAATGCCGCCATTGCGCCTTCATAAGCCTGGTCTAAATCCGAGCCGGCATTGGCACGCACCACGAGGCTGAATTCTCCGGCAATTTCGCGGCCCCGGTAAGAGGCGCGGGGAGAGGAGGCCACCTTGCGGTTTTCCACCAATTCTTTATACAGCGGAGCGCGCTTGCCGTCGTACAGCAACTGGCCGAGATATTGCAGCGCGTAGGAATCGGGGTGACCGTCTTCTACGGCGGGCCAAACCATGCGCATTTCGGGCGCTTGCGCAAAGTTATCTTCGTGCAGGAGGCGCACGATGCCGTCCAATTTGCCGGGGCGGGGCTGGAGTTTTTCGGCTTTCGGTTTGGCCGGAATTTCGGCGAAATAGCGCTCTATCCATTTTTTGGTTTGGGCAGGGTCTATGTCGCCCGCAATGACGATGGTGGCATTATTGGGGCCGTACCACTTCTCGTAAAACTCCTTTACATCTTCGATGGTAGCGGCCTGCAAGTCTTCGAGACTGCCGATAACCTGCCAGTTGTAAGGGTGGCCGGGCGGGTACAGCGTTTTGTCAAGTACATAGCCGGTATGGCCGTAGGGCACGTTGTCCACGCGCTGGCGCTTCTCGTTTTTCACGACTTCCTTTTCATTTTCGAGTACCGGTACGGTCACAGTATTGATGAGAAAGCCCATGCGGTCGCTCTCCATCCAGAGTATTTTTTCGAGGGCGTCTTTGGGCACTACTTCGTAATATACGGTGTAGTCGTTGGAGGTGCCGCCGTTGAAATCGCCGCCCAACTCGTTGATGACTTTGAAAAAGCGGCCTTTCCCTACGTTCTCGGAGTTTTGGAACAACATGTGCTCAAAGAAGTGCGCAAAGCCGGTGCGGCCGGGTACTTCGCGGTTGGAACCGACGTGGAACAGCACCGCTACCGCCACGAGCGGATCGGATGCGTCTTTGTGCAGAATCACATCCAAGCCGTTGCTCAGGGTGTATTTTTCGTAAGGAATGTCGAACCCTCCTTTTTGGCCGGGGCCGGCAGCGGCGCCGGTGCGGGAGGAGGTAGAACAGCCCGCGAGCGCCAACAGCAACACAGCCGTCAGCAGGGCAAAAGAAAGTTTCAGTAATCGCATGTGGTAGATAATTATTTTAATGATTGAAAGCGTTGCTCACGCAGATTAAGATGCAAAAGTAAAACAAAATCCCACGTTTACTGACCGGGGCCGGCTACTATAAGACCGCAAATGCTAATCCACCGACCAATTTACCGGCGCGATGCCCTGCGCTTGCAGATAGGCATTGGCCTGCGAAAAATGCCGGCAACCGAAAAACGCGCCGCCGGCCAGGGGCGATGGATGCGCCGCTTCCAGTACGAGGTGTTTTTGGGTGTCAATTAAGGACTTCTTTTTGCGCGCGAAGTTGCCCCAGAGCATAAAGACCAACCCGCTGCGCTGCCCGGAAAGCTTGTGGATGACAGCATCCGTAAAGGTTTGCCAGCCGATGGCCTGATGGCTTTGCGGTTTTTTGTGTTCTACGGTAAGCATGGCGTTGAGCAGGAATACGCCCTCGGTTGTCCAGCGACTCAGGTCGCCGTGCGGGGCTATGGGAACTTGGAGGTCGGTGTTTAGTTCTTTGTAAATATTGAGCAGAGAAGGTGGCCGGGGTATGTTCCCGGGTACGGAAAAGCACAGCCCCATAGCCTCGCCGGGATTGTGATAGGGGTCCTGGCCGAGGATGACCACTTTCACTTTGTCGAACGGTGTGGAGTCAAATGCATTGAATATCAAATTGCCGGGCGGATATATCACCCTGCCCTGCTGTTTTTCGCTGCGCAAAAACTGTGCGATCGCCTGAAAATACGGCTGCTCAAATTCACTTTCCAATACCGCTTTCCAACTCGGCTCGATTTTTACGTTACTCATATTTGTCAATTGTCGGATTAACGTTTTTAGTTCTGAAGTCTCGCCATTGCCCATTTGCCCATTCCACCAAACAAGAACAGAGCGAAGCCGTAAAAGTTAGCCTTACATACGCCGGCACAAAGAATCTCCGAAACCCTTACCTTTGCGCCCTCAAAAAATGAACGCACCATGAATTTAGCAGTAGTAGGAACCGGATATGTGGGCCTGGTCACAGGAACTTGTTTTGCCGAAACGGGCAATCACGTCATCTGTGTTGACATAGACGAAGCGAAAGTAGCGCGCCTCCGAAAGGGCGAAATCCCCATTTTTGAACCGGGCTTAGAACTCCTCTTCGAACGCAATACCCGGCAGGGCCGCCTCGAATTTACCACCGACCTGGCCTACGCTGTGAATCATGCCGAAATCATCTTTCTGGCGCTGCCTACCCCGCCCGGCGAAGACGGTTCCGCCGACCTCTCCTATATCCTCGGGGTAGCCGGGCAACTGAGCCGCCTCATCCAACACTACACCGTGGTGGTGGACAAAAGCACCGTGCCCGTCGGCACGTCCGAAAAGGTACACAACCTGCTGGCTGAGCACCTCAGCGCCGACCTGTTTGACGTGGTGTCCAATCCGGAATTTTTGCGCGAAGGCGTTGCAGTAGAAGACTTTATGAAACCCGACCGGGTAGTAGTAGGCACCAACTCCGAGCGCGCGACAAAAGTGATGCGGCAGTTGTTTGAGCCGTTTGTGCGGCAGGGCAATCCTATTATTTTTATGGACGAACGCTCGGCGGAAATGACCAAATACGCCGCCAATGCTTACTTAGCCACCCGCATTACTTTTATGAACGAGATAGCCAACCTCTGCGAGCGCCTCGGCGCCAACGTGGACAAAGTGCGCATGGGCATGGGCAGCGATTCGCGCATCGGCAAGCGATTCCTGTTTCCGGGGGTGGGCTACGGCGGATCCTGCTTTCCCAAAGACGTACAGGCGTTGGCCAAAACTGCCGGTGATTTTGCGTATGATTTTCAAATCCTGAACTCGGTCATGGCGGTCAATGACCGACAGCGTCTGGTGTTGGCCGAAAAAATCAAAGCAAACCTCGGCGCCGACCTGAACGGAAAAACCGTGGCCGTGTGGGGACTGGCTTTCAAACCCAATACCGACGATATACGGGAAGCGCCCGCATTATATATTATAGACGAATTGCTCGCCGCCGGCGCCACCGTAAAAGCATTTGACCCGGAGGCCATGGAAAACGTGCAACGCCTGTACGGCAACCGGATTCAGTTTGCCCAGGATCAGTACGATGCCCTCGCCGATGCGGATGCCCTCGCCATCGTCACGGAGTGGAGCGTGTTTCGCACACCTGACTTTGCAACAGTGAAACGCCTGATGAAACACCCCCGCATCTTTGACGGACGCAACCTCTACGATCTGGACTTCATGCGCGAGCAAGGTTTTTACTACGCGAGCATCGGTCGCGAAGTGATGAAAGGCCGGGATTAGAAAGTTTTTTTCTCGCAGATAAAAAATGCCACGAAGGCTGGAAGACCGGGGAAATAAATTCCTTACAAGGTCTTTGCGCCTTCGTGGCAAACTAAACTTCAGTTCTAACGCCGCCTACAAGTGTATCGGCAGCAGAACAAAATGGTTGTTACTCGTTCGGGATAATCAACTCCTGCCCCGGCTTAATCAGATCGGGGTTTTTCAGAATATCCGTATTGGCGTTGAAAATCTTCATGTACTTGCCTGCCTCGCCGTAGTATTGCTTGGCAATTTTGGAGAGGGTATCGCCACTCTTCACGGTGTGCTTGTGGTAGTAATCGGTCACAGCCACTTTGATGTTGGCGGCGATGTCCGGGAAGTCGTCTCCACCAACTTCCTTGATCTTGTCCCAAAGCAAGTTTTTCTCGTATTGGGTTTCAGCGATACCGCCGATGTGGAGCTTTCCGTCTTTTTCTTCGACGTAGCCTTCTTGAATGCCGAGTTCCTGACCAAGGTCAAGAACGGAGCGGTACTTAGCTTGTAACGACATGGTAATATGAATTTGAATGTTAGAAAAATACAAAGCAAACGGTTCTTTCTCAAATCAGAACCTTATGGCGTAAAGGTAATGATTTTTTAATACCTGAGCCGGACAAAATATGCCTGTAGCTCATCGTATTTTGAAATAGCCGGCCATAAGACGGAGTCGGTGCGAAGGGGTCACACACGGCATCCGTTCGAGCGGGCCGGGCAGAAAAAAATTCAGCATGGCTATTCGTTTTTGCAACTAATGTTAACTTAGCGTAATCTTTTGTTAAGCGAAATTTTATTTTGTTAATTCAAAACCTAACCGTATGCAAATCAAGATTTTACCACTCATGAAATTGTGCTGTATCGCTTTTGTGTTGCTCTTGAGCAGCGCGGCGATTTCGGCGCAAACCAAAATCAGCGGCAAAGTGACCGATGCAGAATCGGGCGATCCGCTCATCGGCGTCAACATTACTGTGAAGGGAAAACTCATCGGGACTATTACAGACTTTGACGGAAACTATGAATTGAATGCGGCTATCGCGCCGCCTTTCACACTGGTGTTTTCTTACACCGGTTTCTCCACTTCGGAGGTAGCAGTGAGCAATGCTACCCAAACCAACCTCAACGTGAAAATGGAAGGGCAAAGTATCCTCCTCACCGGCGATGTAGTGGTGTCGGCTTCTCGTGTAGAGGAGCGCATTCTGGAATCGCCCGTCACTATTGAAAAAATGGATGCCATTGCCATTCGGCAAACGGCAGCGCCCGACTTCTACGACGGCATCTCCAATCTCAAAGGCGTACAAACCACTCAAGGCTCTCTCACCCTTACCTCCATCAATACGCGCGGCTTCGGCGCCGTGGCCAACGAGCGCTTCGTACAGCTCATTGACGGAATGGACAACGCAGCGCCCCTGCTCAACTTCCCTACCGGCAACATCGTAGGCATCTCCGAACTTGATGTGCAAAGTGTGGAATTGGTACCCGGCGCCGCTTCGGCCCTCTACGGCCCCAACGCCTTCAACGGCATCCTGCTGATGAACAGCAAAAATCCATATACTTATCAGGGCTTGAGCGTACAGGTCAAAACCGGCATTACCACCTCCGATGCAGGCGGTTCCAACCCGTACAACCTCTTGTCGGGCCGGTATGCCAAAGCCTTCGGGCGCTTTGCATTCAAACTCAATGCTTCTTACCTCACTGCCACCGACTGGACGGCCAACGATTATACGAGCGGCCGCGAAACCGCCGCCAATCGCAATCCCTCCGGCCCCGGTTCTCCCAACTTCGACGGCTTGAATACCTATGGCGACGAAACGGAAATCGTGGTGCCGATGGCGGCTGTGGCCGGCAGCCTTTCGCAAGCATTGGCCCCGCTGTTTGCACCCCAACTCGGCATTACCGTGCCGCAAGCACAAGCCTTGCTTGCACAAACCATCCCCGGGTTGCCATCTCTCGACCTCCGCCGCAACGGCTTTAGAGAAGAAGACCTCTTAGAGAGCAATGAAGCGAAGAGTATCAAATTCGACGGCTCGCTGCACTATCGCATCGGCAACAATCTGGAGGCTTCCTATAGCTATCGTTTCGGCAGCGGCTCCACCGTATATCAGGGGGGCGAGCGTTATGTGCTGCGCAATTTCTCTCAGCAATTCCATAAGGTAGAGCTGAGCAACCCCAACTTCTGGCTGCGCGGCTATATGTCGGAGACAGATGACGGGGACTCCTACAACCTCAGCGCCCTCGGCGCTTTTGCCAATGAGCGCTTCAAGCCATCTTCCAGCGCTTGGGTGCCCACTTATGCCGGCACTTACGCCGGCGCATTACTGCCGATCTATTTGCAAGGCGGGACAGCCACTGCCGAACAACTTACAGTGGCGCACAATGCCGCTCGCAATGCCGCCAATCAGGGCATTCCGGCGCCGGGCACGGCAGAATGGCAGGCTACGGTGGACGCAGTGCGCAACGACTTCTTCCAGCGCAACCCGCCCGGAGCAGGCTTCTTTGACAACTCGCGCATGTACCACGCCGAAACCGGCTACAACTTCAGCGAGATCATTTCGCCCGACGTGGTAGAACTGCTCGTGGGCGGAAACTTTCGGCAGTACGACCTCTTCTCCGACGGCACCATCTTCAACGAAGACCCCGACGGCGACGGCCAATTTGATCGCATTAAAATCAACGAATACGGCGGGTATGTGCAGGTGGGTAAGCGCCTCTTCAACGAAAGCCTGAAATTGCAGGGTTCGCTGCGCTATGACAAAAATGAGAACTTCGACGGGCAGGTGTCGCCGCGCATCGCGGCTGTTTATACGGCCGGCGCCAACCGACAGCACAACATCCGGGCTTCGTTCCAGACCGGCTTCCGCAATCCGAGCACGCAGAATCAGTTCATCTTTTTCCCCACCGGACAGGGCATTTTGGTGGGCAGCACCGAGGCCAACGCCAAGCGCTACGGCATTCACGAAGGCGGCGCTTACACCAACGCCTCCTACAATGCTTTCATCGGCAGCGTATTGCAAGGCGCCCCCAACCCCGGTCTGCTCGAAGAACGCAATATCGGCTATGTGCAGCCGGAGCAGCTAAAAGCATACGAAATTGGCTACAAAGGCTTGGTGACGCCCAAGTTTCTGGTGGACTTCAACGTATATCACAGCGTCTATAATAACTTTATCACGCAGGAAACCGTACGCGCCAAAGTAGGCACTACGCATCGCGGCCAGCCGCTCCCGGGTGTGCAGGAGCTGCTGATGGGACAGACCAATACAGCTACGGCATGGCGCCCGTACATCAATGCGGAAGAGCAAGTGACTTCCACCGGTATGGGCCTCGGTCTGGCGTACCAATTGCCTAAAGGCTACTCGCTGTACGGCAACTACGCCTACTCTACCTTCGATGTGGAAGACCCCAGTCCGGGGTTTGAAGCCGGTTTCAACATGCCGGAACACAAAGTCGTGGTGGGCATCGGCAACCGCAAGGCGTTCAAAAACTTCGGTTTCGATGTGAACTATCGCTGGCAGGATGAGTTTGAGTGGGAAAACAGCTTCGCATTCGGCACCATCCCGGCTTACGGCGTACTCAATCTGCAAGCGAGCTATACCGTGCCCAAGCTGAAAACGATCATAAAAGCAGGCGGCACCAACGCATTCGGCAAAGATTTTCGCACCAATGCCGGCGGCCCCTGGGTAGGCCAGATGTATTACGTTTCACTTACGTTTGATGAATTTATGAAGTAGGATGCGGGGGTGGTCCTCTGAAAAGGGCAAATTGGCAAAGGGCAAATTCGCAATTGCCGGTTCATCCCACCGCACAAAAACAGCAGATATGCCTGCCCGCTCCGAGCTTGTCTTGGGCCGGGCAGTTTTTTTGTAAAAAACACCTGAACGCGTAGCAAACAAACTAAAGTTCATGCTCGTGTATCAAGAACTCGCGACTCGTAGCTCACGGCTCGTAGCTCGCAGCTACCTTTCTACCGCCGCAATCGTTCCCTTCACCGCCTGTTTCCAGCCTTGTTGCAGGGCTTTGCGTTGTTCATCCGGCATGGCCGGGCTGAAGGTGCGGTTCACTTTCCACTGACCTTTTATTTCTTCAATGTCTTTCCAATAGCCCACGGCGAGACCGGCCAGATAGGCGGCGCCGAGCGCGGTGGTTTCGCTCACATCGGGCCGCACCACAGTGCAGTTGAGCATGTCGCTTTGGAACTGCATGAGAAAGTTGTTGACGGTTGCGCCGCCGTCCACGCGGAGTTGAGCGATTCTGATGCCCGAATCCGCTTCCATTGCGGCGAGCACATCCATAGTTTGGTAGGCAATGCTTTCCAATGCGGCTCTGGCAATGTGCGCGCGGTTGGTTCCCCGCGAAATACCGGTGACGGTTCCCCGCGCCTGCTGATTCCAATAAGGCGCGCCGAGGCCGGCGAAGGCAGGTACTATATACACGCCGTCGGTGGAGTCGGCTTGCAGGGCAAGGGCTTCTATTTCATCAGAAGAACGAATGAGTTGGAGGCCGTCGCGGAGCCACTGTACCACCGCCCCTCCGATGAATACGCTGCCCTCCAGCGCATAATGCGTGACGACGCCGATTTTCCAGGCCACGGTGCTGAGCAGGGCGTTGCTACTCGCCACGGGTCGGGTTCCGGTATTCATGAGCATAAAGCACCCGGTGCCGTAGGTGTTTTTCACCATGCCTTCCTCAATACACATTTGCCCGAAAAGGGCGGCCTGTTGGTCGCCGGCAATGCCTGCAATGGGGATGTTGGAGGAGGTGAGTACATTTTCGGTATGGCCATATACCTCGCTGCTGCTGCGTATTTGAGGCAGCATATTGCCGGGTACCCCAAAGATATCTTGCAGTTCGCCGTCCCATTGCAGGGTGTGAATGTTGCAGAGCATTGTGCGGGAGGCATTACTCACATCGGTGGCGTGTACCTTGCCGTTGGTGAGTTTCCACAGCAGCCAGGTGTCTATGGTGCCGAAGCACAGTTCGCCGCGGGCAGCCATATCGCGGGCGCCGGGTACGTTGTCAAGTATCCAGCGTACTTTGGTAGCGCTGAAATACGCGTCTATCACCAGCCCTGTTTTTTGCTGTATGAGTTCGCTTTTGCCTTCAGCTTTGAGTTGATCGCAAAAGGCGGCGGTACGGCGATCTTGCCACACAATAGCATTATAGATGGGCTGCCCGGTATGGCGATTCCACACCACGGCGGTCTCTCTTTGGTTGGTAATGCCGATAGCGGCAATTTGGCGTACCGAAAGATTGGCTTGCGTGACGGCCTCGGCGGCTACGCCGATCTGGGTGCTCCATATTTCGTTGGCATTGTGCTCTACCCAGCCGGACTGCGGGAATAGCTGCGTAAATTCTTTTTGCGCCACGGAAACGATGTTTCCGCCTTTGTCGAACACAATGGCGCGGCTGCTCGTGGTGCCCTGATCGAGCGCAAGGATGTACTGTTCCATATCGAAGATTGACGAATGATAGATTGCGGGCGGAAGTTAAGGAATTATTGATGTGTGAGGGAAATTTGATAAATTTGTGAATGCTTATAGGTAGCCACGAGCTTCGAGCTTCGAGCCATGAGTTTGTGGCAAACTCGCAGCTTAACTCTTCCAAACTTATGAATCGGATCATCTTCCTACTGCTTTGTTTCTTCCCGGGGCTGCTCCCCGCGCAGGTCGTGGTAGATTATGTGGTGCGCGTCGAGGAGGAAGTAACGGCCGAACAATTGGCCGCCCTGCCGGTGCGCGTGCTCATCGGCACCAACGGCAACCGCGTGATGGTGCGTGGCGTGTGGGAAACGCCGCGCAAATCGTACCAACTTTACCTGCCCGGGGAAGATGTGTTTTATCATTGCGCCTTAGACGGCAACATTGCCGTGAAATACGATTTCCGGCCCACTGCGGATGTACTGATGACCATGGCCCCGGAGGAAAACATCGCAGGCTTGTCGTGCAAAAAAGCAATTGTTATTGAAGGCGCCGATACGTTTCCAGTCTTTTACACAGATGCTTTCGGCATCAATTTTTGCCAAATAGCCCGTATCCCCGGCTTCGCGATGCGCTACACCAAGCGGCTGCAGGGGGTGAAAGTCACTTATGAAGCGATTGATTATCGCTTTGAAACCATTCCCGACAACGTTTTTTCGCTCGGCGGAAAGAAGATTGTGGAAAACGAAAACTTTGCCGACTCCCGGCAATGGGCCATGCGCATCGGGCGTAAAGCCCCCAAAATAAAAACGACTCTGCTGGACGGAAGCAACTTCGGCCCTAAGGATTACAAAGGCAAGGTGTTGGTAGTGGATTTCAACAACTATGACCCGCCGCCGATTCACCTGCGAGCAATGGCCTGGTTTGATGCGTATGCCCGCGACTATGCCGCCCATCCGGATGTCATCTTCCTGGCGGTGTTGCTCAACCGTGAGATCGGGTTGCTCCGGTCGGTGGCGCTGGAAGACCGTCTGTTTCTCGTGGCGCCCGACGGGGCATTTGAAGTAGAGGCATTTCGGCTCAATACGCTGCCCAGTACCGTGGTGATCAACCGGGACGGAAAAATAACAGAATACATAGAGGGCCACCCGGCCGGCGTGGAGCCGAGGCTCCGGCGCGCTATTGATCTGGCGTTGAGCGGCGGATTGAAACCGGCGGGAATCAAATAGACCGCATTCGACAAAGCGATAAAATGGATTTGATATGATAAACCGAAGGTACAGGGCAGCCTATTTGCCGGCGCTTTTTTTGCTGTTGTGGAGCACAGGGGCAGCAGCCCAACATGTGTTGGTGGTAGAGTACGCCGTGCAGGTGGAAGAAGACACCTTGTATCCGGGTGAGGAATTGTTGCTGCCCGTGCAGGTGCTCATGGCCGTAAAGGACGACAAAGTGCTGCTGCGCGGTATATGGCCATACACTTCCGGCACTTACCAACTGTATATGCCGACCGAGCGCGCCGAATACCACTGCGACCCGGAGGACGAAACGGCCTTTAAACTCCAGTTTCAACCCGGTAAAAATGTGTTCCCGGTAGCCGGCGTCACCGACACCATCGCCGGTTTCGCTTGCCGCAAAGCGCTGGTTGTCTCCGCTTCGGACACCTTTCCGGTGTATTACACCGAAGCCATCGGGATGAATTTTTGTCAAATTGCGGAGGTGCCCGGTTTTGCCCTGCGATATACCAAACGAATTGCCGGTGTGAGGGTTACTTACGAGGCCGTCAACTATCGCATGGAAGCCGTTCCGCCGCATTTATTTACACTGCAAGCCTGGAAAATTGTGGACCACCGCTTCGATGAACCGGCCATCGCCGCACGCATAGGACGCAAAGCACCGGCCATAAAAACCCAACTCCTGAACGGCAAAACCTTCGGCCCGGAGGATTACAAAGACAAGGTGCTGGTGATCAACTTTCACCGCACGGAACTCGCCGCACCGCAACTGCCCCGTGCCGCATCCTGGATTGGCGCGCTCGCCCGGCGTTATGAAAATAAATCGGGGGTGTTGTTTCTGTCTGCCAATTTTGAAAATGAAGATATGCTCCGCAAGCTCTTCGGCGCAGAGCCGTCCCGCCGGCTCCGCATAGTACGCCATGCGGAAACCCTTGCGGAAGCCTTTCAGGTGAAAACATTTCCGGCTACGATCGTCGTCAACAAAAAAGGAAAAATCACCCTGTGGGCTGCAGAACACAGCCTCGATATTGATGCCCGGCTTACGGAGGCGATTGACTTGGCGCTCTCCGCCGGGCAGCGTTGAGCGTATCGAAGTATTCGGGTTCGTTGAGGATATCGTATAGGTATTCGTGATACTCGGCAAACTCCGGGAGGTTGTTGTGCCGGCCGTTTCGGATGGTGAGCAGAATGGAGCCTTCCGGATTGAGCTGTTGGAGCATCACGCCCTGTTCGTAGCTGATGAGGCGGTCTTTGTTGCCGTGTATGATAAAAACCGGACAGGTGATTTTGCGCATAAACTGGTCGGTGCGCACCTGAAAGCGCAGCAGCCAGCGCAGCGGCAGTATGAACGCATAGCGCCGGATATTATACAAAAAGCTATAGTACGGCGAGTCGAGAATGAGCATTTGGGGTTTGTTCCAGGAAGCGATCCGCGCCGCGATACCGCTGCCGAGTGAACGCCCGTAAATAACAATGCGCTCTTCGGGAAACTGCGTGCTGAGCCATTTATACACCGTTTGAGCATCGTTGTACAGGTTGGTTTCCGTGCGGCGGCCCGAGCTTTTGCCGAAGCCCCGGTAGTCGAACATAAAAAAATCGTAACCCTTGCTCACAAAATCGCGCGCAAACTTCCCCCAGCCCTTGATGCTGCGCGAGTTGCCTTTGAGATAATACACCACGCCTTTGGAGTTGGGCACTTTAAAATGCACCCCGTTGATGAGGCCTCCGTCTTCCATCTCAAAATCCACCTCCGCGAAAGGGAAGGGATATTTGTACTCAAACTGCTTGGGCAGTATTTCCGGGCGGAAAAAAAAGTAGTCTTGCAGGAGGTAAAATACCACGCAAACCCCGGCATATATGAGTACCGCTGTGACGATGAAAGAAGGGATGATCCACATAGCGGCGGGGGGTTATTTTTCCAATCGCTCGATGAGGCGGGCCGATATGCGCAGAAAATCCATCTCTGTGATGATGCCGATGAGTTCCTCCCCTTTCACCACCGGCAGGCATCCGATTCGATTTTGGCGCATGGTGCGCATGGCCTCAATGATGGTCATATCCGGCCCTACGGTGGTAGGCGTGGCAATCATGATGTCTTTCACGGTAGTGGCCTCTTTGCCGTTGAAGCGGTTTTTGCGGGAAAAATACCGCAGCAGCAGACGCGAGGTGATGAGGCCGCAGAGGTTGCCCTGCGCATCTTCTACAGGCATGTACCGGATTTTGCGCCAGTCCATCATTTCGGCCACCAATTCGATGATGTCGTCTTGCTGAACGGTGAACAAATCGGTTTCCATAAACTCCTCCACGCGGAGTTTCGACGGGCGGTAGTCGTCGAGATCAGCTAATTCCGGCATAGTCCATTTGTGTATAGGAATATCTTTCCATTGGTTTTTAACAATAGCGGCGGTCATTACGGTGAGCGCTTCGTCGCGGGTGCATTCTTTGATGAGTTTGGTGAAAGTGCGCAGTTGCCAGCGAGCGCCGTTCATGTGGTCGCGGGCGCGCTGCTCAATGGTGCCGAGGTATTTATCAATGTCTGCAGCGGCAACACCGCGCAATTCAAGGCCCTGTTTCGCCATGGGGAGCAACTCGTGCAGCACCAAGTCGCAGGCAGATATTTTTTTATCATCAAACCAGTTGAAAGCCGAGTCAATGCCGAACTGCGCCGCTTTCGCGAAATTATCGCGCACATCTTCCCACGACACACGGGTGCGTATATCTTTATAGGTGTGCCCCATGCCGATCATGGCGCCGAGCCAGAAAGCGGCATTGGCAATGGCGTCGGTGGTGGTGGGGCCGGCGGGCAGCACGCGGTTTTCGATGCGCAGGTGAGGCATGCCGTTTTCGCTGATGCCGTAGCAAGGGCGGTTCCAGCGATACACAGTAGAGTTGTGTACCTGCAAGGCGCGCAAGCGCGGAATACCTCCTTCCTGGAGCACGGCTATGGAGTCCTCTTCCGTATCGCCGGCCAACAGCACGCGGAAGCGGGAGATGTCTTCTTTATAAATTTCCACGAGGCTCTTGTCCAGCCAGCCGGTGCCGAAGCTCACGCGGGGGCTGCGCTCGCGCATGTGGTCGTGGGTGGAGCGAATGTCTAAGGCTTGCTGAAAAAGCGCGATGCGACTCTCGTGCCACAGGCGCTTGCCGAATACGATGGGCGAGTTGGCGGCAATGGCCATAATCGGCGCCGCGAGGGCCTGCGCCATATTGTACATGGGTACGAAGGTATCGGGCGTCACTTGCAGGTGTACCTGAAAACTGGTGTTGCAGGCCTCGAGCAGCGGGGAATCGTGTTTGACCGACAGTTCATCAATGCCCGATAAGTTCAATTCGTAAGTGGAGTTGGAGCTTTGGCTGTCAATGGCTTGCATGAGGGCGCGATAACGCTGATTGGGTGTGAGGTTGCGCATGTCGAGGTCGCCTTTGCGCAAGGTGGGCAAAATTCCGGTGAGGCATATATCGGCGCGCATGGGTTTGAGCTTGGCGCGAATCATGTCCAGATACATGCGGTTCTCCTTGTCCATGTCGCTCAGGCAAGTACCGGTAAAAACGCGCGGCGAGAGATTGGTTTCCAGATTAAACTGTGCCAGTTCGGTGCCCACCCAATCGTATTGCTTCATTTTATTGAGCAAGGCCATGTTGATGCAGGCCGGCTTAAAGGTGCGCGAATCCACAATCACCATCTCCTGTTCGGCGCCGATGCGCATTGGCGAAGTTTCAAACATCTCGTTTTCGAGCATGTATTCCAATGCTTGCACATCACGTAGCAGGTTGCGCACAAAACGCTGCATAGCCGTGCCTCCCTGCATGATAGATACTTTCTGTTCCCCCATCTGCTGTAAAATTAGCGGTTTTCGATATTTACGGTTATGTTCTGCCAAATTTGCATCGAAATATCGGTACTCACCCGTTCCTTCAAAATATTTTTGCAAAAAAATTCTAAAATTGCAAAGCGCAATGCTGTGCAGCCATTCAACGTTGACTGAATATGAGAACATTACTTTACTTTTCTGTATTCGCGCTACTGGCCGTAGGTTGCCGCAAAGACAACGGCGAGCGCATCTTCGAGATGGTGTTTCCCAATATCGTCTTCGAAATTCCGGCCGGCCTCAATGCCAATTTCCAGCAGGTCTTCGAAATTCCTGTCGTCTTCACCAATATTGATACCTATCTGGCAGAAAACGGTACTGACACAGCGCTCATCCGGGCCATCGTGCCGTTCTCGGCCCGGATCACCTCGTTGGAGGGCAGCGCGTTCGACTACGACTTCGTGGAGGCAGTGTCTATCCGCATTTGTCCCAGCACGCGAGGCAGTTGCTTCGACGGCGAAGAGGTGTTTTACATTGACGATCTGCGCGGCCGCGCCGGGCAAGACATCCGTCTCATTCCCGGTTTGCGCAACGCCAAGCGCGATCTGGTACTTCCCCAGTTTCGCCTCGAAGTAGTATTCCTTTTTGCCTACACTACGCCCTACGCGGTGCGCTCTCGCTTAGAGATGGGCTTTGAGGCGCTGAAGTAATACCCCGGTGTAAAATTTTTTTTCCGCCTTTGCGGAACTTTCCTCTCCGGGGGCGTAGTTTAGGTCGCATACTTGTCGGAAAAAAACACAATAAACTTCAAGTCATGTTACGCAACCGAAATACAATCCAAGTTCATCCCAGTCCCGTCATAAGCGGGCGACCGAACGCCGGACATCTTTGCCTTTGTTGGCGGGATTGTCCCGTCGGATGCGGCCCTGCCAGGGGAAGCGATCTGGGTCGGTTGTGTAAAAAGATACTCAGCACCCAAGCCAGCTAAACGCACCATTTTTTTACCATTCACAAGTCGGAACCTTTTTACCTGTGCAGTAATGTATAGCGGAACGCTGTTCCGCATGCAAGGGAAACTCAACTGGACGAGTACCGGCCTCTTAAGCCGGGAGTTGTGGGTTCGAGGCCCACCCTTTGCACTCACAAACTGGTGTGTAGCTCAATGGCAGAGCTGCGGCTTCCAAACCCGCCGGCGGGGGTTCGATTCCCTCCACACCTGTAAAGACAGTAAAGATATAGCTCAATTTTTTTCATGGCTCCGTGCCCGACCGGTAATGGGGACAGTTTGCAAAACTGTTGCATGTGGGTTCAAATCCCACCGGAGCCTCCAATAATTTGTTCTCAGGGAAGAGGTGCAATGGATGCATGAGCGCTTTGGAAGCGCGGGGCTGCAGGTTCGAATCCTGTCTTCCCTACAAAGAAAAGGCGACACTGACGGTATGTGATACTTCGATGGCTTCCGTCGCTCGGTGGTAGAGCATCTCCTTCGGGAGAAGGCGCGGGTTCCATTCCTGTCGGAAAATGAATGCGCTCACACACTGGTTTTAGTTCGCCTTATTAGACTTTTGCACAGGCGGGGCGGCCCTGAATAAGGGACTGCCTCTCTTTATTTAAACACCGGCCCCACGGCAAAGGAAATGCCGGTTTTTTCATCCTTCAGCGTATCGTGTGTGCGGAATATCTCGTAGGTATCCGGGGAGGAAAAAACGTAGATGTTGTCTAAGCCGGGCAGCACAATCCAACAAGACTGAACGCCGTGCTGAAAATACTGGTTGGCTTTGGCCAAAAGATCGCCGATGCTCTGTGTGGGCGAGAGGATTTCAATGGCGCACAAGGGCGGTTCAGTCATCTTGATGGTATCGCTGCGGGTATCGAGTTCCTGATAGGGGTACAAGCACAGATCGGGAACGCTGGGCCAATCCGAAAGATGCAGACTAAGCTCGGATACGACTCTGTATTTTTGCCGGTATTGAGCGAACTCCATAATAAGATTGGCCTGAATGGCGCCGTGGTTGAAGGAGGGCATAGGCTTGTTTCTTTCTATTTCGTAATCGGAAAGCACTGTCGTGGATACCATGTGACAATTGATTTGATGCAAATTTACACAAAAGATACCTTGTTCTCAATTGAAACGGGATAAAAATGTGTGGGCTTCGATGCACCCCGGAACCATGCAGGTCATAGCTGCGCGGTGTATATGCGCTTATTCGGCTTAATACGGCAAAAAAATCAAAACAGCCATATTTTTGTATTTTTAGCACCATTCAAAAACCAATTGGCCATGAAAAAAATCGCTCTCCTAACCATTCCGATGAGTTTTCTGCTCGCCTGCCAAAGGCCTGCTACCGACAACGACAGCCAGACCGTAAAATACCCGCCGCTGGCCATGTGTGCTACCTGGGGGCCTGAAGCCGATGCCTTTGCCGACATTACCGAACCGGTACCGCTGTATGAAGGATTGGGCGAGCTGAGCTTCGAGGTCACTGCTGCTTCCGAAGATGCCAAAGTCTATTTCCTGCAAGGCTACAAATTGGCCAACGCTTTCAACCACCTCGAAGCGGTTCGCTCCTTCCGCTATGCGGCCCAACTCGACCCCAACTGCCCCATGTGCCACTGGGGGTTGGCTTATGTGCTCGGCCCCAACTACAACGCCGCGATGGACCCGGAGGCCGTAACCATCGCCTACGACGCCATACAGAAAGCCGTAGCATTGTCGCCCAATGCCTCCCCGAAAGAACAAGCTATTATTGCCGCCACTGCAAAACGTTACAACAACGACCCTGAATCCGACCGGGCCGGCCTCGACGATGCGTATGCCGAAGCGCTCAAAGCTGCTCGTTCCCAATTTCCCGACGATACCAATATCGGCACGCTCTACGCCGAGGCGCTCATGAATCTTCACCCCTGGGATATTTGGAAAAAAGACGGCTCGCCACACCCCTGGACCGCCGAAATCATTGCCGTCATTGAGTCCGTCCTCGCCAAAGACCCCGACAACATCGTCGCCAATCACCTGTACATTCATGCCACGGAGGCCTCAAACGAACCGCACAAGGCGCTAAAGAGCGCAAGCCGGTTGGGCGGTCTGGCGCCCGGAGCAGGGCATCTTGTACACATGCCCTCGCATACCTATATTCGTACCGGCGACTACCGGCTCGGCTCTTCGGCCAATCTCCATTCCATTATCGTTGACAGCGCCTACCTCAGCCTCAACCATGCGGGCGGCGCTTATCCGCTGGCGTATTTCCCGCACAACTACCACTTCCTGGTGGCCACGGCGGCACTCGAAGGGAACTCTGCCCTCGCGCTCGAAGCGGCCCTGCGCATGGCGCGCCAAATTGACACCGTCATGATGCGCGAACCGGTGATGTCCACTTTGCAACATTACCGCTACATCCCGCTCTACACGATGGTGAAATTTGGAAAATGGGACGATATCCTCCACTACCCGCATCCGGCGGCCGACCTGCTCTATCCCAGGCTTATCTGGCGCTACGCACGCGGCATGGCTTTCGTAGGAAAAGGCGAATTGGACAAGGCCCGTCAGGAACTGGCCGGCGTGGATGCCATGAAGGATAACCCGCAATTGGAGGAAGTTACGATATGGTATATCAATCATGCCGGGCAATTGGCCAACATCGCCTCCCATGTACTCGCGGGCGAAATCGCACTGGCAGAAAAAAGCTATGTCGAGGCCGTCAGCCATTTTCGTCAGGCCATTGCCATTGAAGACGAGCTCAAATACAATGAACCGCCCGACTGGTTCTTCTCGGTGCGCCACCACCTCGGCGACGCCTTGCTCGAAAGTGGTGAATATGCCGAAGCAGCCCGCGTGTATGAAGAGGACCTGAGGGTGTTCCCCAAAAATGGATGGGCGCTCAGCGGGCTTGCCGCCGCGCTGGAAGGGCAAAAGAACACGGCTGAGGCCAAAAAGGTCAAAAGTCAATTGGCCGCTGCATGGAAATATGCCGACGGGCAGTTGAACGGTTCAAAGTGGCAGGGAAGTAAGTAAGGAACCTGCGAGATTTATTTCTCCGTTTCCTTGCGGGCCATAAAGCGCATGAAAATCTTCATGGTGAAACCGTACGCCAACCCGGCCGCTGCGCACAGGGGCAACCCCACGAGCGCGCTTTGCCAGGTGATGCTCCGGTCGCTTAAAATCAAAGGCAACACAAGGATTGTGAAGACATACAATATCAGGCCGAAAGCCATACCGGTAGCGATCCAACGTTTCCCGGCGTAATCTTTTTCGAAGTGCTGCTGGTAAGTCTTCATTATGAATCTGTGCGATTTGGTAAGTGGCAAAAATACCCATTTTTTTGCACGAGCCGAACTCATTACCTTTGCGCGCTGATATTTTGACATCTGTTTCAATGCTTCTTCTATGAATGTTTCGTACCAATCGTTTCGCCCATTGTTTCTTTTCGCGCTCATCGCTGCCGCAGTCTTTTTACTGTCTTTTACTGAAAAACCGGCACACCCTGCGGCAACAAGCGCCCCGCAACTGGCTGCCGACAGTGAACTGACCTTACTGATGCGCGAAATGTATGATGATGTAGCCAAAATGAAAACGGCCGTTAAACGCCGCAAAAAACCGACGTCTGCCGTGGACCACGAGCGGATGCTGAACGCAACCCCCTCCGTACCTGCCAAAACCGCCGCGCCCGCTTATCCTGCACTTGCTCAATCGTATCTCAAAGCGCTACAGGCCCTGCAGGAAGCAGATGCCGCTCAGGCGCCGACGCTCTACAAAAACCTGATAGACAGTTGTATGAGTTGCCACTCGGTCTTTTGCCCCGGGCCGAAGATGCGGATTCAAAATTTGTATTAGAGATTCATCCTGCGCCCACTCCTGCTTTAAAAACAACCGTTTCGCCGACGGCGGTCAGTTCGTATCCCGCTCTCGGCTGTGCATAAACGGCCCGGCCTTTTCCGAAAACAGCGCCTGCATCTGTACGCACATCACCCTGTAGCACGATGAGTATTTCCGGGCCGGAAACGGGAGCGCCGCTATACCGCTCTCCTGCCTGCAAATGGATGCGGCTCAATTCAAAATCGGGAGAAGGCGTGGGGTAAATCGTTTCGGCAGTGGCAGCAGCGGGTACTCCCGTTAGAATGCGGGGCTGTACCGGCGCGAAGGAGAGATTGTCCAAGAGTTCTTCCACGGCGATGTATTTGGGCGTAAGCCCGCCGCGAAACACGTTGTCCGAATTGGCCATGAGTTCCACGTTTTGCCCTTCCAGATAGGCATGCGGAATGCCCGCCGCCTGATAGATGCCCTCGCCGGGCCGGAGGCAAAGCAGGTGGAGCAAATAGATGGAAAAGATGCCCCGGTCGGCATGCCCGCCGGGCAGTTGGAAGTCGCGAAAAGCGAGGGCGGCCCAATAATCGGGGGAGGCTTTAGGCAGCGCGCCGGCATCCGAAAGCGGCAACAGGCGTTCGCGCAGCGGGACGAGCAGTTCATCCACGGCTTGTTGGGGCCACTCCATAAGGACGCGGTACAACGCAGCGATATCGCGGTCGGGGAAATGCGCCCGCAACGGGCCAAGTTCCGGCACGCGCTCCATTTCGGCCCGAATGGCTTCGGGGCTGCGAAAGCCGTGCAGGAGCCAAAATTCCGAAAGCGCCACCATGATTTCCGGCTTGTGGTTGTCGTCTTTATACACCCGGTTGGGCGCGTTCAGCGGGATGCCGAGTTCGTTTTCGCGACGAAAGCCCGCCTCCGCCTTCTCTTTCGTGGGGTGCGCCTGAATGGACAGCATTTTGCGCACATCCAATAATTTGAACAAAAACGGCAAGCGTCCGGCGAAGCGCTGCGCCACCTCCGGCCCGAGCCGGCGCGCAGGGTCGGCGGCGATCCAGTCAGACAATAGCGCCGTGGCGCCCTGTTCCTCCACCGAAGTCGGAGCGGCCGCATGGACGCCCATCCACAGCTCTGCGAAAGGCTTTTCCTGCGGAACAGACAGGCCCAGCAATCGGGGCAAAAACTCAAATCCGCCCCAATCGTAATGTTGGACTTGCGGATGCAGCGGGTAAATCATGGCGTATTGTTTTCCGGGTTGTATGCCGCCAAAAGTAGCGCCTTTTCTCTACTTTTGGTC
The DNA here is from genome assembly GCA_019638385.1 of Saprospiraceae bacterium. Taxonomy (GTDB): domain Bacteria; phylum Bacteroidota; class Bacteroidia; order Chitinophagales; family Saprospiraceae; genus UBA2329. Next base: position 114,920 of record JAHBTW010000009.1, read on the forward strand.
GGTGTAAAAACAGCAACCATGCAAAACCTCCTCCATTTGAGTGTAACCACCCGCCTGCGACTCATTCGTCAGGCCGTATGCCTGTTCTTTCTCATCGGCATTGCGCTAACGCTGCCGCTATGGCACGGCCAACGCTTGTTTCCGCTCATACCGGCGATTCCGGGCATGAGGTCGCTGCCCGCTCCGCTCGATTTTGTGTTGTTGGGTTTGCTGGCAACAGCGGTGGTGTTGAACCTCATTCGCCGGCGGCGTCTGTTGGCCGGCCTGTTGCTCGGCCTTATGGCGGTGATGGTTTTTTTGGATCAAATGCGGTTGCAACCCTGGGTGTTTATTTATTTTTTGACGCTGATTCCTTTTGCACTAACGGATTGGCAAGATGAAAAAGCGATTAAAAAACAAGGCCCGCCGATACTCAACTTTATACAGATTTTACTCATCGGGGTATATTTGTGGAGCGGCTTGCACAAGTTTACCGATTCTTTTGCCGAAATCGTTCACCCTATGTTGCTCAAAGGCTTGTTTCGCGTGCCGGACGGCAGTTGGCTGCTCACGGCTAAGCCTCTGGCATACGCCGCAGCCTCGGTAGAAGTGCTCATCGGGCTGGGGTTGATATTTCCAAAAACCAGAAACCTCGCGGTCATCGGAGCAATACTGACCCATTTGCTCATCATAGCATGGGTAAGCCCGCTCGGCGGCAATTCCAATTTCACCGTACTGCCCTGGAATGCGGCCATGATTGCATTGGTTTTCCTGAGCGCTTACAATGTCAAAAATCGCATCACTTTGTGGCCCGCTTCGCCGCTTAGGTGGGCTACTGCGGCATTGGCGGTATTGGTGTGGGTAATGCCCATGCTGAACCTGAAAGACAAATGGGATGCGTACCTGTCGTTCAACCTTTACACAGAGCGCATTTCGCACTTGTTTGTGGCGCTGCGGCAGGACGCGCTTGATCAGTCAGACCCTCGTTTGTCGGTCTATTACGCCGAGGAACGCCTCATAGAAGAGGGCCGGGTGATAGATGTGGAGTTGTGGGCGTTTGAAGAACTCAAGGTACCGGTGTATCCCGCTCCGAGGGTATTTCGGGCTATCGGGCGGCACTTCTGCTCGCCCTCTGTCAATCCCGATCAGGTGATGTTCACCACTTATCGGCGGCCCTTCCGGGAAGGCCATTACGAGGTGTTTTTTTGTAAAGATTGTCAATAGACCTGCCACGACCAGAAAACAAACAACAACATGGAACGAATTCAAAACTACATAGACGGGCGCCTGGCCGCCCCGGTTTCGGGAACATATCTGGACAACGTCAACCCGGCAACGGGCGCGGTGTATTCACTCATACCCGATTCGGATGCCGCCGATGTGGAGGCTGCCGTCGGCGCGGCGGCGCGGGCATTTCCGGTCTGGTCGCTCAGCAGCCCGGCAGAGCGTTTTCGCATTATGAACCGCATTGCCGATTTGATAGAAGCCGATCTGGAAGCCTTTGCCCTGGCCGAAACCATTGACACCGGGAAGCCGCTCTCGGTGTCGCGTTCCGTGGACATTCCGCGCGCAGTGGCCAACTTCCGATTCTTTGCCACGGCTGCCATGCAATTCGGTTCGGAAGCGCATCCGATGGCCGGACAAGCCATCAACTACACCCTTCGCCAACCGATCGGCACGGTGGGCTGCATTTCGCCCTGGAATCTGCCCCTGTACCTCTTCACCTGGAAAATAGCGCCCGCGCTGGCTACCGGCAACTGCATAGTGAGTAAGCCCTCGGAGGTGACGCCTATGACGGCCTATCTGCTGGCTAAGGTGTGCATAGCGGCCGGACTGCCCGCCGGCGTGCTCAACATCGTACACGGCCTCGGCCCCAAAGCCGGGCAAGCCATCGTAGCGCATCCGGGCATCAAAGCCATTTCCTTCACAGGCGGCACGAATACCGGGCGGCACATCGCCGCTACGACGGCGCCCCTGTTCAAAAAATTGTCGTTGGAATTGGGCGGTAAAAATCCCAACCTCGTTTTTGCCGATTGCGACTTCGATCAGGCGCTGACCGGCGCTGTGCGAGCGGGCTTTTCCAACAATGGCCAAATATGTCTGTGCGGCTCGCGGCTGTATGTACAACGACCCATTTATGAAAAATTTCGCGATGCCTTAGTGCACCGCGTGGCCGCGCTGAAAGTCGGCGACCCCTTAGCGGCGGATACCGATCTGGGCGCATTGGTATCGAAACCGCATTTTGAAAAAGTGTTGGGCTACGTTGCGCTGGCACGGGAAGAAGGCGGCCGCATACTGTGCGGCGGCGAACCGGTGCAGGTTCCCGGCGCGGGGGGCTGGTTTCTCAGCCCGGCGGTCATTGAGAACCTCGGCGCCGACTGCCGTACCGTTCGGGAGGAAATTTTCGGGCCGGTGCTCACGCTACAGCCTTTTGATACAGAGGAAGAAGCGCTCGAACTGGCTAACGGCACGGAGTACGGTCTGGCCGCTACCGTGTGGACGCAGGACGTGTCGCGCGCACACCGCGTGGCAGAACGCCTGCAGAACGGTATCGTGTGGGTCAACTGCTGGATGCTCCGCGATCTGCGCACGCCTTTCGGCGGCGTAAAAAACTCCGGCGTGGGCCGCGAGGGCGGCTGGGAGGCCATGCGATTTTTTACAGAGGCGAAGAATGTGTGCGTGAACTGGGGGTAGGGGAGAGGGTAGTAGGTTGTTGTAGTGGCAACCAAAAAACTTCCAACCTTGCTTCTGTGGATCGCTCCTTCCGGGAAAACCAATCCGGACACCATCACCCCTCCGCGCTCAATAAAAACTGCATCGTATCCACGCCGTCGGCGTATTCCCAGAGTTCCGGTTCCTGTGCTTTGCCGAAAGGCAGCGTTTCCATTTGCAGCAAACCGGCTGCGGCTACGACGCACTGAATCTCCTCCGCGTGTTGTTGCAGTTCTTTTTCTAATGTTTTAATGTCTTGATAATAAGAAAAATGCAGGGCGCCTATGCGGGAACTGAACCCCGGATTTTCGGTGAGTAAAATGCTGCCCGCCAGATAAAACGGCGTTTTGTTGAGCACATACAGGGCGTAGTTGTAGTCGTAGTTGTTTTTGTATTTGTCGTGCAGTGCCAATTGCCGAAACTCGTGCAGCGCCTCCAGCAGCGGCTGAAAATCGTAGCCTTCGGGCACATATATTTTGGACACATTGCGGCAGCCCAGGCCGAAAAATCGAAAGATGTCTTCTCCCAGCGCCAGAAAATCATCCTGACTTTCGGCGCCGCTCAGCACGGCCACTGCATTGCGGTTGCGGCGGATGATGTGCGGCCAGGCCGAGAAATACGTCTCAAAATAACGCGAGGTATTGTTGCTGCCCGTGGCGATGACGGTGTCAAATCCGCTCAGTCGCTCCACGATTTCAAAATAAGCGGCCGTGCGCGGGTCTGTCTTTTCCAACTCTTTGAGCAGCCAGGGCAGGAGGTATTGATCTTTATCCGACAGCTTTATCATGGCGCGGCAGCCCGCTGCAAAAACGCATTGCACATCGTGCCAGCCCACCAACGGAATATTGCCGGCCATCACCAGACCCACGGTTTTGACCGGCGCCGGTTCGGGTATATCGTATTGGCCGGCCCAGGTGCGCAGCTTCAGCGGGTCGAGCATTTGAGCGGCAATGGCCTCCAACGCTTTTCGCTGATTGTCAACGGTAAACCATTTGTTGTGGTGGTAAGCGCGGTGCATCACCGCCTCCCGGTATTCGTCGGGCGCCCGGAGCTTTTGCCCCAGTTGAATGAGCGCGTCCAATCGTTCCTGCAGGGTCATTGTAAATTGCGGTTATTTTTTGAGTTACATCGGGTGCCCGCTTTTGGCAACGGCGGCCTTGCGCACCTCCACATATTTGCGCCACTCGTCCAGCGCTTCCTGAAAATCGGGCGGCAACTCGCTGTCGAACAGCATCGCCTCTCCGGTGGTGGGGTGGATGAACCCCAGCGACTTGGCGTGCAAGGCGTGGCGCGGCATGACGTTGAATACCTTTTGCACAAACATCTTGTATTTGCTGAACACGGTACCTTTCACGATGACATCTCCGCCGTAGCGCTCGTCGCTGAACAGCGGATTGCCGATGTGCTTCAGATGTACCCGTATTTGGTGAGTGCGGCCGGTTTCCAAATTGCACTGAATGAGGCTCACATAGTACAGCCGTTCCAGCACTTTGTAGTGCGTGACGGCCCATTTGCCGTGGTCGCCTTCCGGGAAAACGGTAAATAATTGGCGGTCTTTGCGGTCGCGGCCCACATGCCCTCTCACCGTGCCGAAATCTTCTTTGGGTTCGCCCCACACCAATGCGTAATAGGTGCGCTGTACGGTGTGGTAAAAAAACTGCTTAGCGAGGTGTGACATGGCAAACTCCGTTTTGGCCACCACCATCAGCCCGGAAGTATTTTTGTCAATGCGATGCACGAGGCCCACCCGGTTGTCTTTGCCGTCGCCCACGGTAGGGACTTTATTTTTTTGAAAATGGTACGCCAGCGCATTCACCAACGTGCCCCGCCAGTGGCCCACGCCGGGATGTACCACCATGCCGGGCGTTTTGTTGAGCACCAGCAGGTCGTCATCTTCGTAAATAATATCAATGGGGATGGGCTGCGGCACGATGCGCACGCCGTCGTGCGGCGGTTTGGGCACCAAAACGGTGATGCTTTGGCCGGGCTTCACCTTGAAGTTGGGCTTGATTTCCTGCCCGTCCACCCGGATGGAGCCGGCGCGAATGGCATTTTGCAAGCGGTTGCGCGACACGCGCTGCATGCGGTCTATCAGAAACTTATCAATGCGGATGGGGCTTTGGTTGGGGTCCACCAAAATCTCATTATAGTCTGAGTATTCCTCATCTGCCTGATCCTGATCGGGTATGTCCGGGTCTTCCTGCATGTTGTATTTTCGGGTGCTTCACAATTTTGCGTGCGGTAAAGTTACCAAAAAAAGCTTCAAATGCTCAAAGCGGCCAACACGCCGAGATAATGGCCAACACTGCCCGCCAAAACAAATACATGCCAAACGGCGTGGTGATACCGCATCCGCCGGGCCAAATAAAACGGGACGCCGAGCGTGTAACACACCCCGCCCGCAACGATCCAGCCGAGAATGGGGCCGGGCGTGGCCTGCACCAAGGGTTTGAAAATAAACAAAGCCGCCCAGCCCATGCCGAGATAGAGCAGCGTGGAGAAAATCTTGTGCTTTTGTACCGCAAATATCTTGTACGCCAAGCCCAGCGCCGCAATGCACCACAACCCGATGAGTACGGCATAGCCCGCCGTGCTGTGCACAAACAGGAGGATAAAAGGCGTGTAAGTGCCTGCGATGAGGAAGTAAATCGCGATGTGATCGAGGGTGTTCCAGATGCGGCGCTGCCGGGGGCGGTTGCTCACATGATACACCGTGGAAGTGAGATACACTGCCACCAACGAGACGCAGAAAACCGTTGCGCCCACGCTGTTCGCTGCGCTCATCGGCGTCCAAAACATCGGCGAAAGCAGATAAACGGTACCGATTAGCGCCGGCAGCAGCCCCGCGCCGTGTGTAATGACGTTGAGCTGTTCTTCTTCCGGCGATCGCAGGTCTTGCCGAACGGCCTCGTAATACGCGCTGAGTTTCATGGCGGCAAAGCTACGGCAAAAACCGGCTGCAAATAAAAGTGAGAACCCCCGCTTGTGTAATCCCTGCGGGCACAGTATCTTTGCAACCCTGTTTTGTGCGGTAGTAGCTCAGATGGTAGAGCATCAGCTTCCCAAGCTGAGGGTCGCGAGTTCGATTCTCGTCTGCCGCTCCAGCATCAGGAGAAGTGCCAGAGTGGTTGATCGGGCCGCACTCGAAATGCGGTGTACTCGCAAGGGTACCGGGGGTTCGAATCCCTCCTTCTCCGCCAAAGCCGAAAGGGCCGTCGTTTAGACGGCCTTTTTCTTTGGTGGCGATGGAGGCCAAACTTTGTTTGAGCCGATAGGGACGCCAAGGAAAAAGCGACCGGACGAAGACCGGGCAGCCTTTCGGCTTTGTAGCCTCCCCCCTCAAGGAATCACCATAGGTAATCCCTCCTTCTCCGCAACATATTTTTTGTAACGATTCAGTCCCGCCGGCAGTGGGCGACATCTGCCGCCGTCCGGCCTCAACAAGCGGCGAAAGGTGTCATCTTACCGCAAAACGCCTGCATGCTCCCACTATTTTCAAGAATTGCCGAGCCACAAAAGCTCAAAAACGACGGGCCACGTCAGTACCCGGCATATCCAGAAAACAAAAACCCCCTTTGATGACCTCTGACACTTGAAAAGTTTTTAGTTTTGCTTTCCAGACTAAAAACCATCCTTAGCTAGCTGTTTTGGGGTGGATAAGGATGATTTTTTTCAGTTCTATAAATGAGTTAGTTGCCATTAAAATGCGGGCCTCTAAGAATACAAAAATGACTGAGATGCTAACCAGGAAGATAATTACCTATTGGACACTGTGTTCTTTGGTATTGGTTATTGGAATATAGTCTACCACGTCAAGATACGTGATTTATCAAATGCCTGAAACTCGATATTAAAAAGGGACTGTAGTTTTTCCTGATAATCCTCAGTATTGATTAAATCGAGTAAATTTTCGATAGCCTTTAAGAAATTACTTTTGTCGGGGAAAAAATTTCTGGCCAAAACTTTTTTCATGTGTTTCCACAATCGCTCAATGAGGTTCAAATTTGGAGAATAGGCCGGAAGATAGATCAGCTCAACTTTTAATCTTTTGGCGGTCAGAGCCACCAGATCACACTTTTGGTATCGGGCGTTGTCCAAAACAAGATACAAAGGTCGCTTTAGATATTTGTAATGGTCTTGCCGGAGCCATTCTAAGTATTCAACAACCGTTTCGGCACTCACATAGTGGTCATTATAAAGGCTTAAGATAGCGTTATTTGTAATGTCAAGTCCACTCAAGATGTTGATTCGATAGCGACCACTGGAGGAAGGCGCGTACATGGGGTGCTCACTCCATAGGTAGGTGCTGAATTTTCCTTGCACGAAGTGGGCTGCATCAGAAAACAACAGGTCAATCCATTCTACTTAGATGTTCTTGCCAGCGTACAGGAAAAGGATGATATCATCTGGGGCGCCTGATGGAGCGCTCATGAGAGGAAATTCGGGGCCTGTAGAGTTGCATGGCCTCAACCTCCAACCCGGCGGTCAGGCTGCTTCCCGCTCATTCAATATTACAAGCCCCGGGAATGGAACCATCCGGGTTTTCTATTCCATCAAAAAAATGAAAAACGACTTTGACTCTCCCGGGAATCTTGACCAAATCATTACGGGGCTGTCTAATCAGCCAAATTCAACATCAACCAATGCATCGCCTTCTTCAGAAGTGGAAATTACCTTGATCAACGGTGGAGGTTATGTGGCAAAGTTTCAGGGAAATTACACGGTCGAGGGTCAGGCCAAATCGTATGAATCGGGCGACGTTTTATTAGGCTGGAAGCATAAGCTCCCTATACCGCCCAACGCCAAAAATGTACAAATTAGGGCTTGGTCAAGTTGGCTGGGCTGGAAAGACGCTTACACGGACACTGATGCCAATGCTACTAACAGGTGCGTCAAATTATTTGGCGTTGCCTGGGATCCAAAAGCGAACAATCAGTGTGAGTAGTTTGTAGATCAGCGGAAAAATCAGCCGTTGTGAAACTATAAAACCTGCGAAGGCGCTGTGGATTCCCGCAGCGCCTTCGGTTTTTGTGATCTGTTTGGCCGTGGAGACATTCATTATCATTTGCCGATAAGTTTTTCGTGTTCAGTGACGCCCCCCCCTGAACCCGCAATGGTTCAAGTTGGACACTGTGGGGACAATCTCCCTGAAATGACTTACCTTTGCGAGGTATATTATTGTAATCTAATTTTGATACCTTGAAATTTTCAGAATTCGGCCTTACCGCCACCCTTTTAGAGGGATTGGAAGCCATGCGCTTCGAAAATGCCACCCCGATACAAGAACAGGCCATACCCGCCATCATGGAAGGTAAAGACATGCTCGCCTGCGCCCAAACCGGCACCGGCAAAACGGCGGCTTTCCTGTTGCCGGTGTTGCATAGAATCACCGAAAACCCGCCCGCCGGCATTGACACACTCATCATTGTACCCACCCGCGAACTCGCCATGCAGATAGACCGCGAACTCGAAGGGTTTTCTTATTTCACGCCGGTGAGCGCCATCCCCATTTACGGCGGCCGCGACGGCCATTCGATGGAACTGGAGCGCAGCGCCCTCAAAAAAGGCGCCTCTATTGTGATCGTCACGCCGGGCCGCTTCATTGCCCACTTAGACCTCGGCTATGTGGACCTCACCAAAGTGCGGCACCTCATCCTCGACGAAGCCGACCGCATGTTGGACATGGGCTTCTCCCAGGACATCATGAAGATCGTCAGCACCATGCCGCGCTCCCGCCAAACGCTTATGTTTTCGGCTACCATGCCTCCGCAAATACGCAAGTTTGCCAAAGAACTGCTCCGCGATCCGGTAGAAATCAGCATCTCCATCTCCAAGCCGGCGGAAAACATCCGGCAATTGGCCTTCGAGGTGGAAGACGAAGCCAAGTACCCCTTAGTGGAGCGCCTGCTCGCCGAGCGGTCACACATGGAGCGCGTCATCATTTTTGCCGGCGCCAAAATAAAAGTACGCGAAGTGGCCAATCGCCTGGCACAACGCGGCATGAAGGTAGGCGCCATACACTCCGACCTCGAACAGTTTGAGCGCGAGGAGCGCCTGCTGGCTTTCCGCAACGGCTCCCTGCCCATCGTGGTGGCCACCGATGTATTGTCAAGAGGCATTGATGTAAAAGGCATTGATCTGGTTATCAATTTCGATGTACCGGGCGATGCTGAGGACTATGTACACCGCATCGGTCGTACCGCCCGCGCAGAAGCGATGGGCGAGGCCATTACTTTCATCAACCGCAAAGACCGCATCCGCTTTGGACGCATCGAAAAACTCATCGGCAGAGTCATCGAAAAAGAACGAATAGCCGATACCGGCGGTAGCGGCGACAACAGAGACAACCGCCGCCGCGATCAACGCCCGCCGCGCAGAGACAACGCACCCCGCAAATCCGGCCCCGGCGAGCAATCCGGCCCGCCGAAAAACAGCAACCGAAACCGCTGGAACAAGAAAAAATCAGGCAGCGGGCCTCGTCCGCAGAGCGGCCCTAAGCCAAGCGAATAAAGAGCCTGATTCCGATGCAAAGGAAAGGAGGCGTTTGCCGTATCGGTGTAAGTTAAAGCTTGCAAGAACGGGGGTTCCGGTTTTTAAAAACCAATATCAAAACAGGCAAAAAGCAAGGGGTAAAATGCAGATAGTGAACAGCTTGCCCCCTGCCTCCGCTCCATGAGCTACGGAGGAGGCCCCATGCCCCATGCCCTATGCTTTTCACCCCATGCCTTTTGCCAATTTCAATCTGAATTCACTACTTCAGCAGCAACACGCCCGAAGCCATAAACTTGAGTTTCCGGGCCGGCTCGGTGATGAGCGCGATCTCTTCCGGCGTTTTTCCTGCGTCTTCGGCGTAGTGGCGCAGTTCGTCCACGGGGGTCACTTCGTAGTAGGCATATCCGTCCACGATGACTTCACGGCCCGCGATGTCCTTGGGCATAAAGAAGCCGTAGTCTTTGAACTGCACCATCATTTTACCCTGATCTTCCTTGTCGGAAACGAGGTTCATCCAGCAACCTTTTGCCTGGCACACATCCTCTACGGCGGCGCGTACTTTTACCTTTATTTTCTCTTTGCCCTCAATGCGTTTGAGCATCTGATCGTAAGTGACGGCGCCTTTCCCCTTGATCGCCTCGCCGAAAGATTCGGCTTTGGGGTTTCCTTTGCCGGCCTTGCCCGCCGGTTGGGCAAAAGTTGCCAGCGGCAACAACATACATGCGAATAACAGGTATTTTAACATTGTACTAACGTGTTTTGAGTGAAAAAATAAGTCAGCTAACAAACCGTTAAAAAAACCTTCCAACGGCTTTTTTGCGCCTGCAAAAGTAAGGATTTTTTTAAAACCGTCATTCGGGGCAACATAGAACGACAATGGCAGTTATTACATTCAGATTTTAAAAATGTCTATATAATCCAAAACCGAATTTATATACCGCACTGCTACAAATTCAACCACAGCAACCGCTACTTACTCCCGGCGCTCCCGCAGATAATTAATGGATTGCTGTGCCATCACGGTCAAACACCCAAGCATGAGAGTGATCCTGAGTTTGTCAGCGGCATTGGTCTGCCTCACGCCTTTACAGGCGCAATTCAAATGCCTTAGCGGCAATTGTTACAACGGCTACAGCGAGTGCGTGTACCCCAGCGGTGCGCGCTTCGCGGGCTATTTCGTGGATGGCCGCATCCACGGCGAAGGCACCATTGTGTTCAGCAACGGCGACCGCTACACCGGTCAATGGAGAGACCATCACCGCGAAGGGCTGGGCGAATTCACCTTTGCCGACGGCCGGGTGTATAAAGGCCGGTTTGTGCGCAACCGCTTTCAGGGCGAAGGCGTCCTCCACTACCCCAACGGCGACCGATACGAAGGGCTGTTTTCCGACGGGCTGCGGCACGGCAGCGGTACGCTCTATCAGGGCGGCGGCAACAACCTGACCGGTATGTGGGAGTTTGACAACTACCGGCCCGAATGGGGCAAATCGGTGGCGCTGAGCGATACGCTCAACCTGCGCAACTGCAACCTGACACCCTGTGCAGACGGCATGGGCAAATACGCCTACCGCGACGGCTCGCGCTACTACGGTCAGTTTGTAAAAGGACTGCCCCAGGGCGCCGGTTCGGTATATTATCAAAGCGGCGACCGCTACGAGGGGGAGTGGAAAAGCCATGCGCCCAACGGCCGCGGCGTGATGTACTACAAAAGCGGGAAAGTACTGGGCGCTCAATGGGAAGCCGGCAAACCCGTGCGGGAGCTGTTTACTGAAGGTCCGCATTTCGACCGCGGCGGCGTCACGGTGGAGCGCAGCAATGAGGTGCGCATCTGGGCCGTCATCATCGGCGTGGCGCAATACAACCACATGCCTACCCTCCGCTATACCGACGACGATGCCTACCAGTTTTTTGCTTTCCTCAAAAGCCCCGAAGGCGGCGCCCTGCCCGACAATCAGGTGCAACTGCTCATAGACGAAGACGCCACCCGCCAAAACATCCTCAACGCCATGCGCGCCGTGATGCTGCGCGCCGACGACAACGACGTGGTGCTGTTTTATTTCTCCGGCCACGGCCTGCAAGGCTCCTTCCTGCCGGTGGACTACGACGGCCTCAATAATAAGCTCCTTCACCACGAAGTGCGCGAAATCATGAACGCCAGCCGGGCCAAACACAAATTGGTACTCGCCGATGCCTGTCACTCCGGCACGCTGTTCGCTGCGCGCACCACCACCGTGGCTACCACCCTGCAAACGTATTACGACGCCTTCGACAAATCGGACGGCGGCATGGCGCTGCTCTTGTCCTCCAAAGGCGAGGAATACTCACTGGAAGACGGCGGCCTGCGTTCCGGCGTGTTTAGTCATTTCCTCATTCGCGGCCTCAAAGGCGAAGCCGATACCAACAAGAATAAGATCGTGACCATTCAGGAATTGCACGATTTTGTGTTCCTCAATGTACGCAAATACACCGCCGGTGTACAGACGCCTGTACTCAGCGGGCAGTTCGATACGAATATGCCTGTTTCCATCGTGCGTTGAAGCATACCGTATTCTAATCCAGAAGTCGCTAAACGGCCCTTCCCGGTACCGCAAGGGAATCGGCTGTGCGTTGTGCCTGAAACGGAAAAATAATGTTGGGAAACCCCCGTTCTTTGAGGGTTGCAATATTTAACTCGGAGGCCATTCCACACGCTATACTACGAGAGAAAAAAATCACCGGTTACTACACTGTTATTTTTTTTGAGAAAACATTGACTCGCCCGGCTTGAGAACGCTCTTGCCGGGTAAGCTTCTCTGTTGTTGGCTGTCGCGAAAGCAAAAGGCAAAAAAGCAAAAAGCCAATTTGCACCTTGCTTTTTCAAGACAAACCAACTCACCGCCCGGCTCTGAAAAACGAGCCGGCAGGAGAAGTTTTATTTCGCTGGTAACAATTCAATTTCGACTACTTATTTTTTCATCCAAAACCGATTTAGTCATGCGAAATGGAATTGTAGCAACTATCTTCTTACTCATGGCCGCTTTTGCGGCACACACACAAACCGTACTACGCCCCGGCGACTTGGTCGCGCAAGCCCGGCAAGCCGGAAAGAACTTCGCCACGGTGTCCCTTTTTGAACCGGCCGTGGATTTCCGAAGTGTCGAAGACGCCGTGAAAACCACACCGGTGAAAGACTACGTACTGCTGGAACCCGACCGTGAAACCCTGGCCCAACTGCTCTACGAAGCGCCCGCCACCCTGAGCCTCCAACTGCCTTTTGAAGGCCGGACGCTGCAGGTGGATTTGGTAAAAATGGAGTCTGAGCCGGTGCGCGTGCGCGAATCCCACCCCACCGGTTTCGGGCAGGAATGGTTTTCGGCACTGCATTACCAGGGGATATTGCAGGGCGCAAGCGGGTCCGTCGCCGCGTTCAGTTTTTTCGAAGGGGAGATCATGGGCCTGGTCTCCATACCCGGCCAGGACAACTTAGTACTGGGCCGGCTTCCCCAGGAAAATGCCGCACCCATACACATCCTTTACCACGACGAGCCTATCATTTCCGCACAGGAATTGGGCTGCGCTACCTCCGATGAAGGGCCGGAGTACCTGCCGACTCAATTGGAAGCGCCGTTCGAATTCAGAAATGACAATAAGTGCGCCCGCATCTATCTGGAAGTGGACAACGACATTTTTGTCAACAAAGGCGGCAGCGCCGGCGCGCTGGCCTACATCACCGGCCTGTTCAATCAGGTGGCTACGCTGTACGCCAATGAAAACCTGAGCATCGTCGTGTCTGAAGTATTTTTGTGGACGACCAACAGCCCCTATTCCGGCAGCAATCCGGGCACCCTGCTGAATCAATTTCAGGTGGTACGCACGAGTTTCAACGGCAACCTGGCCATGTTGCTGTCGTACAAACCTTCCGGCGGCATCGCGGTATTGTCGGGGTTTTGCCATCCGCTCACCATTGCCAAGCTAAGCGTTGCGGGTATTCGGCAGACCTACTCGGCAGTGCCGGCCTATTCCTGGTCGGTATTGGTAATGGCACACGAGCTGGGGCATCAGTTCGGTTCCAAACACACGCACGCCTGCGCCTGGAACGGCAACAACACCGCCATAGACGGCTGCGCAGGTTTTGTGGAAGGCTCCTGCGCGCTGCCGCCACTGCCGCAGCAGGGCACTATCATGTCGTATTGTCACGTCACGAGCGTGGGCATCAATTTTAGTTTGGGCTTCGGCGCGCAACCCGGCAACGTGATGCGCAATGCCGTAGCGGCGGCTCCCTGTCTAACAGCCTGTACGCCTGCGGGCGGCGGTGGCGGCAATCCCACTCCAACGACCTGCGCCACCAATACGGTGTACTTCCGCTTAGTGCTCGACGACTACGGCCCGGAAACCACCTGGAAAGTGCTGAACGCCGCCGGCCAAACCCTGAAGAGCGGTGGGCCTTACGCCAAAGGCATTGCCGGCGCTGTGGTGCTCGACACCTTCTGTCTGCCCAACGGCTGCTATACCCTGCGCGTGCTTGACAGCTACGGCGACGGTCTGTGTTGCAATTTCGGGCAAGGCTCTTACAGCCTGCGCACGGCCGCCAATCAGTTGCTGGCCTCCGGCGCTGAATTCGGGTTTGACGAAAGCACCGAGTTCTGCGTGCCCGTAACGGTGCCGAACAACGTTTGCGTGCGGGTGAATTTCAACAGCCAGCCCATCAATGCCTACGGCGGCGCGGAAGACCAGGGCACACACACCCTGCTATCCAACGGCACGGTGCTGCGCATTCAGAACAATGCCTGGAAGGCGATTCCGATCAATTACAACGTCACGCCCAACACGGTCATTCAATTTGATTTTGCCGCCATCACAAAGGGGGACATTCACGGCATCGGCTTCGACAATGACAACGTGATCTCGGCCGACCGTACCTTTAAGCTGTACGGCACTCAGAACTGGGGCATCCTCAATTTCAACAACTACCCCGGTTTCAGCAGTTGGATCAGCTACACCATTCCGGTGGGGCAGTTTTACACGGGCAGTTTCAACCGCTTGTTTTTTGTAGCCGACCATGACGTGCCGCCGGCCAACGCCAATTCGTATTTCAAAAACATCCGCATTTTCGAGGGCAATGTCTGCAACGACCTGATACCGGACGATAATGCCATTTACGAACTGCCGAGCGATGCGCCGAGCGTTCAGATTTTTCCGAATCCGGTGCGCTCGGAATTGCAACTCCGCATCTACGGCGAAATGGAAGACGGGGCTTCGGTCACGCTGCGCATACACAACGCAACGGGGCAGTTGATGGAACAGCGGCCCTTGCCGGCAGCGGCTTCCGGCGCAGCCGTGCCGGTGGATGTGTCGAATTTGCAAAAAGGCGCTTATTTCCTCACGGTGCAGAGCGGCGCCTTTGTGGAGCAGTTGAAGTTTATTAAGCAATAGGGAGGAGCTGCGAGCTGTGAGCTGCGAGTTAAGGGACTCGTAGCTCATGGCTCGTAGCTTGCTTTATGCTTTATATTATAGTGTATGGAGTGGAAACGCTGCTGTGGGATTTGCCTGAAAGGCAAACATCCATTGAAGCTATCTCAAAACACAACTTGGCTCCAGATATACAGGATTATTTTTGAAACACATACGAGGAACATAGAGACATAGACAAAACGCTATGTGCCTATGTCTCTATGTGTTTTTTTTAAAAATGGCGTGCTTGCTGTCGAATAGCGGCACGAGGATGCGGAGGATTATTTTTGAAACACATAGGAACATAGCAACATAGGCGAGATTCTATGTGTCTATGTCTCTATGTGTTTTTTTAAAAAAATGGGTCTGGTTGCTGTCCGGCAGAGGGCTTCCCTGTTTTACAGGACAGGATAAGGTTAAGGGACTCGTAGCTCGAAGCTCGAAGCTAACCCGTACTCACCGGACGATCACCAGCCGAATCCGCCCCACGGGCTGTCCATCCTCCCAAAAAACGACGGAATACACCCCCGGCGACAAAGCGCCGATGCCGGTTTCGGTGCGATACCCGGCGGCACGGCTTCGCAACGCCACTCGGCCCTGCATATCCACCACATCAAAAGCGAGGGGCTTGGCGCGCAGATTTTCAATGGTAAGCCCGCAGCGCTATCTTTAACATTTACAGGAGGTAAAGTGGGCGACCTCGAAAAAAAAAAGTAAAAACTTTGCCAAACGAAAGGTCTTAGCTTTCTTTGCACCAAATTTTTAACAATCCTAAAGTAGCTAGAATCATGTCAAGCATTGCAGAAAGAGTAACGAAGATCATCGTTGACAAGTTGGGCGTTGATGAATCGGAGGTAACCCCCGAGGCCAGTTTCATCAATGACTTAGGCGCCGACTCCTTGGACACGGTGGAATTGATCATGGAATTTGAGAAAGAATTCAACATTTCCATCCCTGATGATCAAGCTGAGCAAATACAAACTGTGGGCTTGGCCATCGAGTATCTCGAGAAGCACTCGGCGGAGGCGTAACGCCTGCCGGTTCTCCCACAAACGGCGCCCGCAAAACAATATAAAAATGGATTTGCGGGCGTCTGTCTTTTTTGCGCTACGGCCCTTGGGCCGCCTCGAAAATCCAATCGTAATTTGTTTTCAATCTTATCAATTGCCAGGTTATGAAGCGAGTCGTCGTAACGGGTCTGGGTGCATTGACCCCAATCGGAAATACCATAGATGCTTACCTGAAAGGCTTGCAGGCCGGAGTGAGCGGCGCCTGCCCCATCACCCGGTTTGACGCCACGCTGTTCAAAACCCAGTTTGCCTGTGAAGTCAAAGACTTCGATATCGAAACCTTAATGGACCGCAAGGAAGCCCGCAGAATGGATATTTTCAGCCATTTTGCCATCGCTTCCGCAGATGAAGCCATCGCCGACGCCGGTATTCCGGAACAAATGGAACAACTCAACCCCGACCGCATCGGCGTGATATGGGCTTCCGGCATCGGCGGCCTGGGGTCATTGGAAAAAGAAATAGAAGACTTCGCCGTTGGCGGTTTCAATCCGCGATATAACCCCTTCATGATTCCGAAAATGATCCCCGACATTGCAGCGGGGCACATTTCCATGAAGCACGGTTTCCGGGGCATCAATTACGCCACCGTGTCGGCCTGCGCTTCTTCCACACACGCCATCATGAATGCCTTCGACTCCATCCGCATCGGGCGCAACGACATTGTGGTGTGCGGCGGCTCGGAGGCGGCCATCATCCGTGCGGGCATCGGGGGGTTCAATGCCATGAAAGCGCTCTCTACCCGCAACGACGACTACCTCACTGCTTCCCGCCCCTTCGACCTCGACCGCGACGGTTTTGTGCTCGGCGAGGGCGCCGGAGGCCTGATACTCGAAGACTTAGAGCATGCCAAACGCCGCGGCGCGCGCATCTACGCCGAAATAGTAGGCGCCGGCGCTACGGCCGATGCGTACCACATCACAGCGCCTCACCCCGAAGGACTGGGCGCTACCAACGTGATGCGGGTGACCTTGGAAGACGCCGGAATGCGCCCCGAAGACATTGACTATATCAACGTACACGGTACTTCCACCCCGCTCGGCGATGTCGCCGAAGTGAAAGCCATTCAACAGGTTTTCGGCGAGCACGCTTACCGGCTCAACATCAGCTCGACCAAATCCATGACCGGGCACCTGTTGGGCGCTGCCGGCGCGGTGGAAGCCATCGCCTGCATCCTGTCGGTGGTACACGGCTTCGTCCCCCCCACGATCAACCACTTCACCGATGACCCGGAATTGGACAACAAACTGAATTTTACCTTTAATGAAGCACAGGAAAGAAAGGTGCGCGCAGCGCTGAGCAATACGTTCGGATTCGGCGGGCACAATGCTTCTGTTATTTTTAAGGCATTTGAATAATTGGTATGCGGTGGGCGGTATTGCGGTATTGTAGAGACGCAATGCATTGCGTCTCTACAATACCGCAATAACGCAATACCGCCCTTATGCTCTATGCTCTTTCATCGTTGATTAACCGGGACTAAATTGAAATTTATATTTAGAATTTACAATCGCTACTTTGCCAAAGACAAGGATTTGGCTGCGCGGCTGCGCCCATTGCTGGGTTTCACGCCGGCTAATCTCGTTGTTTTCAAACTCGCTTTTTCCCACAAGTCCACTTTCACCGATAAGACCTATTCCAACAACAACGAACGGCTCGAATACCTCGGGGATGCCGTGCTCGGCACCGTTGTAGCCGAATACCTGTTTAAAAAATACCCCAACAGCGACGAGGGGTTTCTCACCAAGATGCGCTCCAAGATCGTGAAGCGGCAGTCGCTCAATAAAATTGCCGATAAAATGGGTCTGGATGAAATCCTGGCCGAATACAACAACACCCGGCTGAGTCGTTCCATGCTCGGCAACGCCATGGAGGCTCTGGTGGGCGCCATTTATCTGGAATGCGGATACCGTGCCACCAAAAACTTCGTCATTCGGAAAATGCTCATGAACCACGTCAACGTACATGAGCTGGAAAGCTACGACGACAACTACAAGAGCCAACTCTTAGAATGGTGCCAGAAAAACGGCCAAACCGTGACCTACAAACTGCTGGCCCGCTATAAGTTTGAAAAACGCGACCGCTTCAAAGTGGCCGTCATCGTGGACGGGGAGAAGATTTCGACCGCCGACGATTTTAATAAAAAAAGCGCCGAGCAAATGGCCTCCGAAAGGGCATTGGTCGCACTGGGCATTATCCTGGAAGAAGACCTCGAAGAGCCCGAGGATTGATGTATCTTTGCTCCCCGAAAAATGATGGAAACCTGGCAATTTGAATTTGAGTGGCTGCGCGTAAGGAATTGGGCGAAGCAGGTCTTCAATCGGGACGCGCTGCCCGATTTGAACGGTATGTTGTTTATCATTGGGTTACAGGAACTGGGGCGCTGGAAAGCGCGATTCACCAAAGAAGAAAAACAAGACCTGATGCACATCGCCGTTTGCCGGCTCCTGAGCTACGACGGGCACTACGAATTTGTGGGCCGCGATGCCGACGGATGGCCGCATTGGCGCCTTGTCAAAGCCATACCCGCCCGCGGTGTTGAAGAACAGGAGCAGTTGCTGAAGGAGCGGGTTGTGCGGTATTTTGATGAGGCCGCTGTTGAAGGTTAAAGTGAAAAGGTTAAAGACCTGCCTTGAGCGGAGTCGAAAGATTAAATGCGGCGGACGCAGGAATGAAAAACGGCCAACTCACACAACTCATGCTTCGACTCCCCTCCGCACAAGCAACCGACAACCCACAACTGACAACCCATAACCCACAACCGAACTCACAACTGACAACTGATATGAACAAACCAATCTTTCTCCTGCTGCTTTTTGCGCTTTCGCTGTGGAGCGCCTGCAACAATGACGGGCATACTTATGTGCTCATCGAAACCGAATACGGCAACATGAAGGCGATGCTGTACAACTCCACGCCCAAGCACCGCGACAACTTCATCAAGCTCGTAAAGGAAAACTATTACGACAGCCTGATGTTTCACCGCATCATTCCGGGGTTTATGATTCAGGGTGGCGATCCGGATTCCCGCTATGCACTGCCCGACCTCCAGTTGGGACTGGGCGGCCCCGGCTACGAGATTGACGCCGAAATAGGCTCCCCGCACCTCAAAGGCACATTGGCCGCAGCCCGCAACAACAACCCACTCAAACGCTCCTCCGGCTCGCAGTTTTACATCGTACAGGGCCAGCCCATTGACGATGCAGTACTCGACGGCCTGGAACAGCAAAAAGGCATCCGCTACAACCCGGAGCAACGCAGGTTGTACAAGGAAATCGGCGGCACACCGTTCTTAGATGGCGACTACACCGTTTTTGGAGAGATTGTGCAAGGGCTGGAGGTGATAGACAAAATTGCCGCTGTGCCTACCAAACCCGGCGACCGGCCCGTGCAGGACGTTAGAATGAAAATCAGAATTGTACGATAAATATGTTCAACAAAATGACTCGACACTTGCTTTTTGCACTCATTGCTACCGCGGCGCTCGCCGTTTCCTGTTCCCGCCCTTTTGCGGCTTTCACGTATCAGGGCGACACCGGCGCGCCGGCAGCCATTCAGTTTGAGAACAGCTCCAAAAAAGCCACCGTTTACGAATGGGATTTCGGCGACGGCAAAACCTCCACCGAGGCATCGCCCGTACATCGCTATTTCCAGTCCGGCACTTATTTAATCACCCTCAAAGCCTCCAACGGCAACAAATTTCGCATGGCAGAAGAACGCATTTCCATTTCGCCGCCTGAGCGGTGTCTGGTAGAAATAACAACGCCTTTCGGCGTGATGATGATCCGTTTATCGGATGCTACGCCGCAACACCGCGACAACTTCATCAAACTCGTGGAAGAAGGTTTTTATGAAAACCTCTTGTTTCACCGTGTCATTGACGGGTTCATGGCACAGGGCGGCGACCCCGAATCGCGCGGCGCGGCCCCCGGTGTGGCGCTGGGACGCGGCGGACCGGGCTACACCATCCCCGCCGAGTTTGTGGATTCGCTCGTTCACATCAAAGGAGCGCTCGCCGCCGCTCGCATGGGCGATCAGGTAAATCCGCAAAAAGCCTCTTCCGGCTCGCAGTTTTACATCGTACACGGCCAGCCCATTGATCCGCAGGTGCTCGATCGGCTCGAAGCGCAAAAGAACACCCGCTACTCCACCGAGCAGCGGCAGGCTTACACCACGCAAGGCGGCACGCCGTTCCTCGACCGCGACTATACCGTATTCGGCCAGCTCGTAGAGGGGTTTGAAGTGTTGGACGCCATTGCAAAAACGCAAACCAACCCCGGCGACCGACCCAAGACGGATGTTTGGATGAAAATGCGCATTGTTAAATAAAACCGTTACCGGAGATGGAGATTTTGGGTGTTGACATCGGAGGATCAGGACTTAAAGGCGCCGTGGTAGATGTACTGAGCGGCGAATTGCGCAGTACGCGCCTCCGCATAGAAACGCCCAAACCCTCCACGCCGGAGCGCGTCGCCGAGGCATTTACCGAACTCGTTCGCAGCCTCGGATGGACCGGCCCTGTAGGTTGCGGGTTTCCGGCCATTGTGCGGCAGGGCGTAGCGCATTCTGCCTCCAACATAGATAAAAGCTGGATGGGCCGCAACATCGAAACGCTTTTCAGCGAAGCCACCGGGCAGCCCGTTATGGCGCTCAACGATGCCGATGCCGCCGGATATGCAGAAATGAGTTTCGGCAAAGGCAAAGAACAAAAGGGCACCGTGCTGCTCATTACCATCGGATCGGGTATCGGTACAGCCATGTTTGTCAACGGCCGCGAAGTACCCAATACCGAGTTCGGCCACCTCATCATGCACAACATGATTGCCGAACACTACGTCTCCAACTCTGCGCGCAAAAGATTAGACCTCTCCTGGGATAAATGGGGCAAGCGATTCAACGAATACCTCATTCACTTAGAACGCCTGCTCTCTCCCGACCTCTTCATCCTCGGCGGCGGTATCAGCAAAGACTACGATTCCTATAGCAAATACTTCAAAGGCGCCACGCCCGTAGTGCCGGCCAAACTGCTCAACAACGCCGGCATCGTAGGCGCCGCGAGCTATGCATACCGCTATTTACAGGGGGAGCTTTGAGTTGATAAGTCAATTATCCCTTGCCGTACCCATCAGGCGGCCTCAATCATCGTACGCATCCAAGCCCAAATCCTGAATCAATTCGATCAGTTTCTGGTCGTAGTTCGGATCGGTGGCGTAGCCGGCCTTTTTCAGTCCGGTAGCCCAGGAGATGTAGTCCGTTTTTTTGTACTTAAACAAGGGTTTGTACCGATCGCCTTTCAGCAACTCGCTATGGGCTTTATAGCTCTCTGCGGGTGATTTGTATTTTCTGAAAAAATCCTTGTGGGTGTCGTCGGTGTAATTGGAGCAATGCCCTTTTTTGCAGGTTCTGGAAAAGCACTTGATGCCGAAGTGATTGTTGTTGTCCACGGCGAGGCGGCTCTCCCCGGCGTTGCTTTCCAACAGGCCCTGCGCCAGCGTGATACTGGCCGGAATGCCGGCTCTTTTCATTTCATCTTTGGCATAGGCGGCGTATTTTTTCACATAGGCCAATTTTTTCCGGCGTTTGGCCTCGCGCTCGGCTTTCGAGCCGGCATCCTCTTCGAATCCCAGATTGGAAAAGGTATTGGCGAGGTTGTCGTCCCAGGCTTGCGCCGATTTGGCCTTTTTACCGGCAGGAACATTCTCTTTCAGAGAAACTGGTTTGGCTTTTTTGCCGTCTGAAAATGGATCGGCAGCAGCGGCAAGGCTTTCGCGCGGCGTATCCGGCAGCGATTGAAATTCGAGGTCTATGCTGATGTCTTTGTGTAACATCACATACACGAGCAGCGCAATAATGCCTACTCGCCCCCAAAACCCTTTGGATTTCAGCTTGATAGAGCCTTTCATTCTTTCAAAAAGCTCCTGAAGCGGATTGTGTGCGTAAGGAACAGGCTTTGCCATAGTTGTAGCTTTTGATCGTTAGAGCCTGCAATTTAAAACAAAAAGTATTACATCATTTAAAACAAAAAGTTTTTTTACGAAAAAATTATGATTCCTTTTTGAAATGGAGGTGTAAAACGTTGATACAATGCGGCTACCTTTGCGACAAAATTGAAAAACAATATTCTATGATTTCAAAACAATTCTTGCCGGCGCTCGCTATTTGTTTACTATGCGCCTCCGGCTTAACGGCCCAAAAGTACGGACACCTCAACCTCGGCAACGCTGTGGCCATGATGCCCGAAACCAAAGCGGCTGATGCTCAACTCAAAGACTACTCGGAGCAATTGGTTGCCAAAGGAGAAGAAATGGTCAAAAAGTTTCAGGACAATTACAATGCCTTTGTAAAGGAATACCAGGCAGGTACCATGACGCCCTTAGCTCAAAAGAACGGCGAAGAGGCCCTGCAGAAAGAGCGCGCCACGATTGTGGCCTATGATGAGGAAATGAAACAAAAAATAGAGACTAAGCGGCAGGAGCTGCTCCTGCCCATCTTTGAGAAGGTGCAAGCCGCCGTGGATGAACTGGCCAAAGAAAAAGGATACTTGATGGTATTCGACTCCAGTGTGTTCAATACGTTGTTGTTCGCAGCAGAAACAGATGACCTGATGCCCATGCTCAAAGCAAAATTCGGCATCGTGGACGAACCGAAGAAATAGCATAAAAAAAGGCTGAGGATGTTCAACATCCTCAGCCTGCTAACTCAGCAAAATGACTAAAAAATTAGTCAATTTTTTCTTTAACACCCTGTACCAGAAGAGATATCTGATTGTTGAGCACTTCAACAAATCCACCTGATATTTTGAATTGCAGGGCTTTGCCGGCGTCCTGCGCCGTCTTGATCTGGCCGCTTTCTTCATCGAAGTAGCTGTATTCGCCTTGCGCCGTCACAATTTTAATGACACCCGGTTCTAAAGAAGAAACGATGGGCGCGTGGTTTTTCAACACCTGAAACTCGCCCTTCGACCCCGGCACCTTTACAGAAGCGACTTCGCCGTTGAATATCTCCCTTTCGGGTGTGAGCATTGAAATTTTCATGCCGTTTTGTTATTTGTCCGTCAATTGGAAATGACGCATTTATTCAGCCGATTCGGCGAGCAATTTCTTCCCGGCCTCAATCACCTCATCAATGTTGCCTTTGAGGTTGAATGCCGCTTCGGGATACTCATCCACCTCGCCGTCCATAATCATGTTGAACCCGCGAATGGTTTCCTCAATGGGTACCAATACGCCCGGGATGCCGGTAAACTGTTCGGCCACATGGAAAGGCTGCGAAAGGAAACGCTGCACGCGGCGGGCGCGGTGTACCACCATTTTGTCCTCGTCAGACAATTCTTCCATACCGAGGATGGCGATGATGTCGAGCAACTCGTTATAGCGTTGCAGAATGCTTTTCACCCGTTGAGTGCAGGAATAGTGAACATCGCCGATGATCAGCGGATCGAGGATGCGCGAAGTAGAGTCGAGCGGGTCCACAGCCGGGTAAATACCGAGGGAGGCGATTTTACGGCTCAACACCGTAGTGGCATCCAAGTGGGCGAAGGTGGTAGCCGGCGCCGGGTCGGTCAAGTCATCCGCCGGTACATACACCGCCTGTACGGAGGTGATGGACCCGCGCTTGGTAGAGGTGATGCGCTCCTGCATGAGACCCATTTCCGTGGCCAGCGTGGGCTGATAACCTACGGCTGATGGCATCCGGCCTAAAAGGGCCGACACTTCAGAACCTGCCTGCGTAAAGCGGAAGATATTGTCAATAAAGAAAAGGATGTCGCGACCGCCGGTCGGATCGTTGAGATCGCCGTCGCGGTAGTATTCTGCAACGGTGAGGCCGGAAAGCGCCACGCGGGCACGAGCGCCGGGCGGTTCGTTCATCTGTCCGAACACCAAAGTAGCCTGAGAGGACTTGAGGGCTTCCATGTCAACTTTTGACAAGTCCCAGCCGCCTTCTTCCATGCTGTGTTTGAACTCTTCGCCGTAGCGAATTACATTGGATTCAATCATCTCGCGCAACAAGTCGTTGCCCTCACGGGTGCGCTCGCCGACGCCTGCAAATACGGAGATGCCTTCGTAGCCTTTGGCAATGTTGTTGATCAATTCCATAATCAACACCGTTTTGCCTACACCGGCGCCGCCGAAGAGACCGATCTTACCGCCCTTCATGTAAGGTTCGATGAGGTCAATCACCTTGATGCCGGTATAGAGCACCTCCTGTGAAGTGGAAAGCTCCTCATAAGTAGGCGGCTTGCGGTGGATGGGGTATGCGTTGGCCTTTTTGGGTACGGCGCCGATACCGTCAATGGCTTCGCCCACTACGTTGAAGAGGCGGCCTTTAATTTCTTCGCCCACCGGCATGGTGATGGCCACATTGGTGTCCACCACTTTTGCGCCGCGGGTAAGCCCGTCGGTAGAGTCCATCGCGATGGCGCGGACGCTGTCTTCGCCTAAGTGTTGCTGCACTTCCAATACCAGCGTTTCACCGTTGGGGCGCTTGATTTCCAGTGCGTTAAAGATTTCGGGAAGTTTCGAATTTTCTCCGGCGAAACTAACGTCAACTACCGGGCCGATGACTTGCTTTACAAAGCCGATATTTTCCATGTATGTGGCGTATTTTGCGTTTTGTTAATGGCTTTTTGAAAAACGGTGCAAAGGTAGCCTTTATAACTTGATTACCAAATGAAAATTTAAAAGTCTTCTTTTTTCAGGCCGCGCAGCGATTCTTCTTCCACTTGTCTTTATTTTGCAGGATACAATTGTTTTCACCAACCTCCAAAAACGATGCGCATCAAACAATTCCTTGCCTCCCTGTTGGGCTGTACTGCTCCCATTTTCCTCGCTGCGCAACCGGTCATTTACAACGACAATGCCACCCTCATCACCGGGATCTGGCAGTCAGCAGGCGACGGCGGCAGCGCCACACTGGCGGAAGTGACCGGGCAAACACCTTACGAAGGGCTGCGGCACTACCGCTTCGACTATGCCTTTTCGCAATGGTGGGCCGGGCTGGGTTTGAACATGGACAATTGGGGCGCCGCTCCCGCCCGCGATTTTTCCGGCTATACGCATCTCCGTATTGCCTATCGGGGCTTGTCGGCGGGCCAAAGCCTGAGCATCCGGCTGCGCAATGGAGCCGACTACGGCAATGCCATCATCATCGGCGGTCAAACGAGCAATTACACCGTGGTGGAATTGTCGCTCATCGCATTGACCGTCGGTTCGCCCCTAAGCCCCGATGCCGTGCGCGAAATCAATCTTTCCATCGAATCGTCGGTGATGAACGGCAACGGAACGGTCTTTTTCGACGCCATTGAGTTGGTCAATTCCGGTGGCGGCCCCGATGCGCCCGCTCCCGCCTCGGCTACTACCCTGGCGCGCGCGGCGGCTTTGGGAGCCGGTGTTAACACCTCTAACTGGCTGGAAGCCTACTGGTTACTGCCTTTCAATGCGTACCCGGAGGTCAACCGATACAATCGCGCGCGGGTGCAGGCCCTGCGCGACGCCGGTTTCATCACCTTCCGCTTGCCGGTTATTTTTGAACGACTCGGCAGCGACAGCCCACCTTACACCCTGAATTTCAACCACATCGCATTCAGTCTCGTGGACAGTATGATACAATGGGCCGCCGAGATGGAATTTACGCTCATCATTGACAACCATCACGGCCTGCCGCTCACCAATGCCAACTATCTTGGCGAAATACCGCGCTTGCAGGCGGTGTGGCAACAGTTGGCCCAACGATACGGCCAACTCGACCCCAATCGCTATTTGTTTGAAATTTACAACGAACCCGACAACCAAATCTCCAACGCCAACTGGAGAACGGTGGCCACGAGCGTACTCCAAACCATCCGCCAGTACGAATCGGTGACCCACAGCGTATTAATAGGCGGGACCAACTGGAATTCAGGGCCGGGCCTGCTCTCCTTTACGCCGCTCAACGACCCGGATGTCATTTACAGCTTCCACTATTACGAGCCTTATTTCTTTACCCATCAGGGCATGAGCTGGACCTCCCCACCCTATCTCGCACCCCGCACTTACCCCTTGCCGGGGGAAACGGATGCGCTCCTGCAATTGATGTCGGGGTTGCAGGATTGGAGCGAGCAATATCAGGTACCGGTCAATATGGGCGAGTTCGGCTGTGCCACCTCCGCCGATGCGATGAGCCGTTGCAATTGGGTTGCGGCAGTGATGAATGCCGTGAATACCTACGGCTTCTCCTATTTTTATTGGGATGCCATTTCGCCCACCGATGCCTTCGGTTTTTTCAACAACGGCGTGGTAAGCCTCG
The DNA here is from genome assembly GCA_019638385.1 of Saprospiraceae bacterium. Classification (GTDB taxonomy): domain Bacteria; phylum Bacteroidota; class Bacteroidia; order Chitinophagales; family Saprospiraceae; genus UBA2329. The sequence continues at coordinate 140,884 of JAHBTW010000009.1, forward strand.
CTACGGGCATCCCTTGTTTTATCAATGCGCTGGGCCTGTACATGACCCCGCTGGCCGTGGAACTGCTCAACTTCGACCTGCAGTGCGAGCCGGGCGTAACGCACCTCTACTGGACGGCGTACAGCGACGATCCCGCTTCGAGGTTCGAAGTGCAGCGCAGTTTTGATGGTACAAAATGGACCGTGTTGCACACAATGCCGGCGGAACAGGGTCGGCACAGCTATTCGTTTACCGACGAAAACACCGCGCCCAATGCCCTCTATCGCCTGCACAATATCAGTTTAGATGGCGATTCGGGTTTTTCGCCGCTTCGGATTTCCACCTGCGAACACACCCCCGTGCTGAGCGCATTTCCCAACCCGGCCAATGAAACCGTGCGGCTGCGCTTGGACGATGCAAAGCGCCGGATTGCGCAAGTGCGATTGTTCGACGCCGGCGGACGATTGTTGCAGCAGCAACATTTCGGGCTGGATGCTTTGGCCGACCAAGTGGAAATAGCCGTGGGCGCATATCCGCCGGGCGCATATATTTTGAGCGCCTTTTTTACGGATGGCGCTTTTGGGTATATAAAAATTGTGGTAGAACGGTAGATTTGCCACTCCAAAAAGCTGCGAGCTGCGAGCTTCGAGCCGCGAGTTAAGACTGCAAACTCGTAGCTCATAGCTCGCAGCTCGTAGCTACCTAAATACTTACTTGTAAACAAAAATTCACCCGACAACATGAAGCAATTTTTCCTTCCGGCCCTCTTGCTGTTCTTCGCAGCCCTTGCCGGTGCGCAGCCTTACGCCAATCGTTCCAATCTTCGCATTGAGGACTTTATGCAAGGCGAGCGATTCACCGGTTTCTCGCCCGACAACGTGTTCTGGAGCGATGACAGCAAAACGGTTTATTTCACCTGGAACCCCGATCAGGATACGTTGCGCAGCTTGTACAAAGTGAACGTGGACGGCGGAAAACCGGCGGAACTCACCGTAGAGGAAGAGCGCGGGCTTGCCCGCGGCGGAGTGTATGATCGCGCGTACAGCCGAAAGCTCTTTGCCCGCAACGGCGATATTTTTTTGTTGGACATCGCTGCCGGTCAGGAACGAGCCATTACCCAAACCGTTGCGGGGGAGTTCAGCCCGCGTTTTTCGGGGGATGAGTCGCAGGTCATTTATCAATCGGGCGACAACCTTTTTGCCTGGGATATGACTACGGGCGCTACCCTGCAATTAACCCAGTTTCTTCGGGGCGCCAAGCGCGAAGAGCCGCGAAAATCAGCACAGGAGCAATGGCTGGAGGAAGACCAGCTCGCTTTGTTTGAGATACTGCGCGAGCGCAAGGCCGAGACGGAAACCCGCCGGCTGCGCACCAAAGCACTGGAACCCAAGCGCCCCAAAGAATTCTACTACGGCGAAAAGTCGCTCGCCAACATTCAGATCAGCCCCGACCTGCGCTTCGTCAGTTTCCGGCTTACCACCCGCGCCAAAACCCGGCAGGCGCAAATGCCCGACTATGTGACGCCTTCCGGCTTCGCAACCATCGAAGATACCCGCACCAAAGTGGGCGCTGCGCAAGACACCCACGAGGCCGGTATTTACGACCGCGAGCGCGACACCGTGTATTTCATTTCCACCAAAACCGTGGAAGGCATTTTTGATAAACCCGAATTTTTGGCCGAGTATCACCGCGACACAACGCCGTACAACAACCGCTACGACAAGCCCCGCGAGGTGTTCCTTTCCGGCCCCGTATTTTCCGATGACGGCAAAGCCGCCGTGGTGCTGCGCAGTCAGGACAGCAAAGACCGCTGGATCATGCTGCTCGATCTGGAAAGCGGAGCCTTGAAACTGTTGGACCGCCAACGCGACGAGGCATGGATCGGCGGACCCGGCACAGGCGGCTGGACGGGCGCCATCGGCTGGATGCCCGACAACCGGCGGCTCTGGTTTCAGTCGGAAGCGAGCGGCTATTCTCACCTCTATACCGTTGATGTGGAAAGCGGCGAACAGGTGGCGCTCACGCAGGGCAAGTTTGAAGTACTCAGTGCGGAATTGTCGCGCAACAAGGATGCTTTTTTCATCACGGCCAACGCCGAAGGGCCGCACGAACACCATTTCTATCGCCTGCCGCTGAACGGCGGGAAACTCGAAAAAATCACCCCGGCCAAAGGCGGCAACAGAGCCTTCCTTTCGCCTGATGAAAAACAAATTGCCGTGTTGCACTCCTTTAGCAACAAGCCCTGGGAGCTGCACATTATGGAAAACAAAGCCGGTGCACCCATGCGGCAGGTGACGGAATCTACCACGGAGGCATTTAGAAAATACCCCTGGCGCGTGCCCGAAATTGTGTGGTTCACCGCCCGCGACGGGGTGCAGGTACCCGCCCGCCTGTATCGCCCGGCCAAAGCGGGGCGTGGCGGTCCGGCCGTCATCTTCGTACATGGCGCCGGCTATTTGCAAAATGTACACCACTGGTGGAGTTCTTACTCGCGGGAGTTTATGTTTCACAACTTCTTAGCCGATAACGGATACACCGTATTGGATATAGACTTCCGGGCCAGTGCGGGCTATGGGCGCGACTGGCGCACCGCCATCTACCGCCACATGGGCGGCAAAGACCTCAGCGACCAGGTGGACGGCGCTCGTTTTTTGGCGTCCCGCTACGGCGTAAACCCCAAACGCATCGGCATATACGGCGGCTCTTACGGCGGGTTCATCACCCTCATGGCCTTGTTTACCGAGCCAGGCGTGTTCCGCAGCGGGGCGGCCTTGCGCTCTGTGACGGATTGGGCGCACTACAATCACCCCTACACCGCCAACATTCTCAATACGCCGCAGGAAGACAGCCTCGCCTACCGCCGCTCTTCGCCCATTTATCACGCAGAAGGATTGAAAGACGAGTTACTCATCCTGCACGGTATGATAGATTCCAATGTGCATTTCCAGGACGTGGTGCGGCTCAGTCAGCGCCTCATTGAGTTGGGCAAAGACAACTGGGAAATGGCCGTGTTCCCGCTGGAGGATCACGGTTTTGTAACGCCCAGTTCCTGGTCGGATGAATACAAGCGCATTTACAAGCTGTTTGAGCGCACTTTGAAACAATAGATGCAAACGTCGTTGCCCATCCCCGGCCTCAAGGCCCGGCTGTCTGTATTGCAGTTCGTGCAGTATTTCCTTTGGGGAGCCTGGTTCGTCACGCTCGGCACTTATCTGATGGAGACGATGCAACAGAGCGGCATCGAGGTGGGCGCAGCTTACGGCGCTACGGCCATTGCCGCTTCGGTGACGCCGTTTTTGCTGGGCATGGCCGCCGATCGTTTTTTTTCCATACAAAAACTACTCGCCGTGTTGCACATTTGCGGCGCGGGATTCTTGTGGGCGGCCTCTCATGCGCAGCCATTCGGTTTGTTTTACGCTTTTTTTCTGCCATACACCCTGCTGTACGTCCCCACCTTTTCGCTCACGGCAGCCTTGTGTTTTCGGCACTTACCCGATCCGGGCCGCGATTTCCCGAAGGTGAGAGTCTGGGGCACCATCGGTTGGATGGTCGCCGGAGTGATGGTGAGTTTGTTGGCCATAGAGGTGTCGGCTTTGCCCATGCGCATATCGGCGGGCGTGTCCATATTGCAGGGCTTGTATTGCCTCACCCTGCCCCAAACGCCTCCGCTCGGCCGGCAAACCAAGGTATCGCTCCGGCAGTGGTTCGGCCCCGAAGTGAAGGCATTGTTTCGCAATCGCTCTTTCACGGTGTTGGTGATTTGCCTGGCCTTGAGTTGCATACCGGGCGCCTTTTATTATAGTTTTGTAAATCCTTACCTCAATGAATCGGGCATTGCGCAGGCGGCGGGCAAAATGTCGCTGGGGCAAGGCTCCGAACTGGCGCTGGTGCTGCTGTTGCCCTGGCTGTCGCTGCGCGTTTCGCTCAAGCGCATATTGTTTATTGGATTTGCCGCATGGGGGCTGCGCTATGCGCTGCTCATCAACGGCTCGGAATGGCTGATGTATGGTGCGATTCTGCTGCACGGCGTTTGTTACAGTTTCACCGCACTGGCCGCTCAGATTTATGTGGACAGCATTACGCCTCCTTCTCTGAAAAGCACGGTGCAGGGTTTCATCACCTTTCTCACGATGGGCATCGGCATCCTGATCGGTTCCTGGATAGCCGGCGCCGTAGTAGCCATGCATACCCTGCCCGACGGCGCGCGCAACTGGCCCGCGATATGGCAGGTACCGGCGGTGCTGGGCCTGGCGGTAGCGGGCGTTTTTCTATTGTTTTTTAAAGCGCAAAAAGCGGGGCGAAGTGCGGCTTAGCGAGCCATGTTTTTTGCTCGCAAAGGCGCAGAGGCGCAAAGGGCGTGGGGTGTTTTTCTTTGCGGCTTGGCGAGTATTTTCAGCTGTCCGATTTTATAGAACAGTTCACTGCCTTCTGCTAATAGTTTGGTCTTCAGTGTATTATAGTGTTTAAGATGTTCCGGCAATTGCTCCAATTGCTTTATGGTGAGTTGTTTGGTCATGCTTAGTAATTGGGTTAAACGATTGAAAATATACGGATTATGGGGCGGTGAGGCAAGCCGGTAAGGCTACTGTTCGCGGCAAAGCTCGATGCTCACGCAAGCCCCAGCTTCTTTAACTGCTCCCCAAAATGATGCTTCAAATCTCCAAGCGATTCATAATGATTGGGGAAATGAAGTACTCCCCAAAAACTGGACAGTCCAATAAGGTGAAAAAATGCTTACATTTCGTCACCATTAAAAGACAGGATTATGTCGAGAAAGCGGAGAACATTCAGTGCGAAACAAAAGGCAAAGATCGCACTGGCAGCCCTACAGGATTGGAAACTCCCTACTACGGGGTTGAACAGATGACCTACCACCTGCGCAACGGGGGGCATCGGGTCAACCCCAAGCGGATACGCCGGCTCCTGCGCCAGATGGGATTGTCTGCCATTTGTCCGGGGCCGCATACGTCAAAGCCGGGTAAGGGGGGTGAACATCAGGTGTTTCCGTACCTGCTCAAAGGCATGAGTATCAGCGAGCCAGGGCAGGTAGTGGGGACGGACATCACCTACATACCGATGCGGAACGGCTTTTTGTACCTGGTGGCCTTCATAGACTGGTACAGCCGCTTTGCGTTGTCGTGGGAGTTGTCCAATACGCTGGGTACGGATTTCTGCCTGACGGCATTGGAACAGGTCTGGCCGCAGGTGGACGTGGGCATTATCAACACAGATCAGGGGGTGCAGTTCACCTTCAATGCCTTCGTGCATGCCGTGCGGGCCAATGGGCAAACAAAGTTGAGCATGGATGGTAAAGGAAGGGCCATTGACAATGTCTTCACCGAACGCCTGTGGAGAAGCCTCAAATACGAAGAGGTTTACCTCAAAGGCTACACGGACGGACAGGAAGCATGGCAGGGTATCCGAACCTATTTTCAACAGTACAATACGAACGGAGAGCAGCCCCAATGGCTGTTCTTTGTTCCGATCAGAGTTGTTTTTCAAGCGTCGGCTTTCACCTTATTGAGCCCGTTTTTCTGTCCAATGAATGGGGAGTACCTCACCGCTCCCGTTTGACAGGATGTCAATAATCCTGCTAACTTTGAGCATAAATCAACTGAAAGCGCCATGCCGTTTAGCTGGGATCAAAATAAATCGGATGCGAATCGGATTAAGTATGGTATTCAGCAAGACAGGCTCGGAAGAATGAAATAAAAGAATATCTTAGTAGCGCATTAAACAACAAAAGCAATGACGAAGCGGATAAAAACGAGTGAAGCGCTTGAGTTGATGAAGGAGGGCACTTCGGCCGGCGGGTTCGTTTTGTCGGATGTCGAAACGCAGCAACTGGGGTTTCGGGATGCTTTGTTGCTCGCTGAAAATGGATTCGTCGTACCCAGCGGGAATATCGTCTATGACGATGCCGACATCGAATACGATGCGGATTTCGACGAGGTCGAATGGCGTGGCGAGCCTACCAATCTGCAAGATTTTTTGGTATCCAAAGGAATTACCCACCAGGCAGAAACCGACACGGCCATCTCGATTGAAATAGCGGTGGAAGACCAGGCAGTGCGGCATTGGCTGGAAAAGAACAGCCCCAAACTAAAACGAATCGTAGAAAAATTAGTCATTGACTTGTACCACACCGATCAAATACTACACGCCAAGTAGTACCGGACGGGCAGGTTCGCTGCTGCATTCCGTGCAGTTTTCCTCCCTTTGCAATACCTTTGCTCCGTTATGGCAAAAAGAAAACCGCAAATTGTAGAGGAGGTCCGCATTACCGGCATAGCCGATAAGGGGCGGGGCGTGGGGCGCGACGCAGAAGGTCGCGTATATTTCGTGGAAGATGTCGTGCCCGGCGATGTGGTGGACGTGCTGGCTTACACCAAAAAGAAAGGTTATTTTCTGGGCGTGATAGAGCAGATGCGCAGTTACTCCCCGCATCGGGTGACGCCCTTTTGCGAGCACTTCGACCTGTGCGGCGGCTGTAGCTGGCAGCACTTGGACTATGCCGCGCAATTGGAACACAAACAACGCACCGTGGAGGACGCTCTGTTGCGCATCGGCAAATTAGAGGTGGAGGATTTCCAACCCATTCTCGGCGCCGACCCCACGACCTATTACCGCAACAAACTCGAGTTTTCATTCTCCAACAAGCGCTGGCTGACCAAGGAGGAAATTGATACCGATGTGTCGAATATGGAAGACGTGCTGGGGTTTCACAAATCCGGCGCATTCGACAAGGCCATTGACATCAATCACTGTTGGTTGCAGCCCGACCCTTCTAACGCCATTCGCTTAGCGGCCAAGCGCTTAGCCATTGAGCAAAAGCTGAGCTTCTGGGATGCCCGCGACAACAAGGGGTTCATGCGCAACCTCATGCTGCGCATCACCACGCTGGGAGAGGTGATGGTGTTGTTCAGTTTTTCTGAAAATAAACCTAAAGTCATTGCGAAGTATTTGGACGCGCTGCTGCTCGAATTTCCGGACATCACGTCCACTTACTACTGCATTAATCAGAAGGTAAACGACTACATGTTCGACCTCGACATGATCTTGTACCGGGGTGCGCCGGCGGTGGAAGAGCAGTTGGGGCATGTGCGGTTTCGCATCGGGCCGAAGTCGTTTTTTCAAACCAATTCCCGGCAAGGGGAGGCCTTGTTTCGCACGGCGGCGGAGTTTGCGGGTCTCAGCGGCAGCGAAAATGTATATGACCTCTACACCGGCATCGGCAGCATCGGGCTGTTTGTGGCGCAGCATTCCCGGCAGGTGGTGGGCATCGAGGAGATTGCCGCCGCCATAGACGACGCCCGCGACAATGCGGCGCTCAACGGCATTTCCAACTGCACCTTTTATGCCGGCGATGTGAAAGACATGCTTACGCCGGAATTTGCCGCCCGACACGGCCGCCCCGATGTGCTCATCACCGACCCGCCGCGCGGGGGGATGCACCCCAAGGTGGTGGACATTCTGCTGGAACTGGCCGCGCCGCGCATTGTGTATGTGAGTTGCAATCCGGCCACACAGGCTCGCGACCTGCAACTTTTGTCCGCCAAATACCGCGTCGTGAAAGTGCGCCCGGTTGACATGTTTCCGCACACGCACCACATTGAAAGCGTGGCCTTGCTGGAGCTTAACACCATTTAAAAACCACCGATCATGCTCGACATTCAAAAACGTTTGCATCCGCTTTTCTACATCCTCCTGAGCCTGCCGTCTTCGGCGATGGGCTTTGCGCTGTCCATACAGATAGCGGCGCTGAGCTGGATTTTATCCACCAAATACAACCTGCCCATTGATGAAATCGGGTTGGTGTGGGCCGCCGGCCCGATAGCGGGTATTTTCGGGCAGGTGATCTTCGGCATCGTGAGCGATAAGGTGTGGTTTTGGGGCGGACGGCGCAGGCCGTTTATTCTCATCGGCGGGGTGATGGCGGCGCTCAGCTTGCTGGCCTTGCCGAGCATCGGCGTCATTTCCTCGGCATTGGGCCTTGACGGTATATTGCTGATAGCGGTCACGGTGGCGCTTACGCTGGATTTGTCTATCAACATCGGGTTCAACCCCACGCGCACCATCATAGCGGATGTAACGCCGGAAGGGCAGCCCCGCACCAAAGGTTACACATGGATGCAGACCATCTCCGGCACGCTCGGCATGATGGCCTATGTAATCAGCGCCATTTTTGGCAATTATTTTCTCATTTATGTGGGCGCTGCGCTGGTGCTGTTGTTGTCGGTGCTTCCGCCGTTTTTCATTGAGGAACCCCGGCAATTGAAGCAGTTGGAAGGCGAATCGGGGCCGCGGCAGTTCGGGTTTCGGAAAGTAATGATGTCCATTCAGCCGTTGTGGGGCTTTGCCTTGTATGCCCTGTATTCCATTCCGGCCCGGCTCCTGGAGTTCAACGGCGGTCACCCCTGGGTAGAGTACATTTGCCTGGCTCTCACCATCGGTTTGATGGCGCACACGCTGCTGCTGAAGGAAACGGGCAAATCGGCGGTGGAAGCCGGTGAAATCGGATTCAGAAAAGTGCTGGCGGCGCACGCGTTTACCTGGGTGGGCATTCAGACGATGTTTGTATATATGTTTGCCTTCGTTCGGCATCGAATGCCGGCGTTGGGCGATTTTGAAATGGGGCAGGTGGTGTCGGTGTCGTTTTTGGTATTCAACGGGGTAGCAGCCGTATTGCCGGCATTTGTATTGGAACCCATCACCCGCAAGATCGGCCGGGTGCGCACGCACTTGTTTTGCATGGTCATCATGGCAGCCGGCTACGGCGCCATTTGGATGTTGGGCAACAGCCCTTTAGCCATATTTGTACTCATGGGCGTGCTCGGCATCGGTTGGGCGGCTACGGTGAGCCTGCCTTTTGCCATCATGTCGCAAAAAGTAGATAAATCGCGCATGGGCTTGTACATGGGGCTGTTCAATCTCTCGGTCGTGTTGCCGCAGTTGGTTGCCAGTCTCGGCATCGGCGTGCTTATTGAAAATACGCCCGACAAAGGAGTGATTTTCATCGTCAGTGCGGTATCGCTGGCCATTTCGGCATTTGCCTGGGCATTGGTGCGGGAGGAGGTAGAGGGCAGAGAGCAGATGGAGCGAAGCGACATCCCGATGACGTGAGGAATCGGGAGAGCATAGAGGCGGCGGGGTAGGCGGTATGTCGGTATTGTAGAGACCGCAATGCATTGCGGTCTCTACAATACCGACATACCGCTATGCTACAAAAACTCCCTCAGGTGCTCGCGCATGATTCGGAGCGCTTTTCCCATTTGGTTTTCGACGGTTTTTATGGAGATGTCCATTCGGTCGGCGATTTCCTGATAAGTCATTTCTTCAAAGCGGCTGAGTTGAAACACGGTCCGGCACTTGGGCGGCAGGGCGTTCATGGCCGTTTGGAGGCTGTCGGAGAGGTCGCGGTGCAGGAGTCCGGCTTCGGCGCCGTCGGCGGCGGGTGCGGCAAAAGCGGCGGCATGGGATTCGTCATCCTGAAAATATCGCTTGCGGCGCAGATGGCCCAGCGCTTCATTCACGGCCATGCGGTGCAGGTATGCGCCTACGGAGCCGGTCACTTCTATTTGTTCTCTTTTTTCCCAAAACCGCATAAACACCTCTTGTGCAAGGTCTTCCATGAGCGATTGGTCGGGTATGAGGCGGAAAATAGCGCGGCACACTTCGGGATAGTGGGCATCAAAAATGATTTTAAGCGCAGGCTTGCGGCCTTGCCTGAGTTGAGCAAGTAGTTCGTTAGATGTTTCGATTTGCATAATCATGCGCCGCCTGATGGGTTGCGGCCGCAATGTTTATTAACAATACATACAGCACGGGTTTCCGTTCGACCAAAGCGGAATATTTTTCGATGCAAATTTGCGATGCCTTCGCGCACTTATCTACTACGGCGATGAGATTACTATACAGCCCCACCGCCTACCCAAATACTGCCTACTGCCCACTGCCTACCCAAAAACTGCCTACCGCTTATAAAACGGAACCTTAGCCACAGTAGCAGAGAGCTTCTTACCGCCGGCGGCGATGAGGATCGGCGTTCCTTCGGCAGCAAACGCCAGGGGAACGTAGCCCATGCCGACCGGATGGCCCAATGACGGCGATTGCGTGCCGGAGCTTACTACGCCAATTTCATTGCCATTCATATCCTCGATGGGGTAGCCGTGGCGCGGCACCCGGCGATCGTCCAATACAAACCCGACCAGCTTGCGCTGCAAGCCCTCGGCCTTTTGGCGGCGCAGGGTTTCAGCATCTATAAAATCACCTTTTTGTAGTTTCGTAATCCAGCCCAGACCGGCCTCTAAAGGCGAGGTGCCGTCGTCTATGTCGTTGCCGTAGAGGCAGTAACCCATTTCTAAGCGCAGGGTATCGCGAGCGCCCAGCCCGATGGGCTTGAGGTCGTAGGGCTTGCCGGCTTTCATCACGGCGTTCCACAGGGCGACGATGTGTTCATTGGCGGCATACAACTCAAAACCGCCCGCGCCGGTATAGCCCGTAGCGGAAATGAGTACATTGTCAATACCTGCAAAACGGCCCTTCGAAAAGGTGTAATATTTCATGGAGGCGAGGTCCACATCGGTGAGCGGCTGCAGCAACTGAGCGGCCTTGGGGCCTTGTACGGCCAGCAGCCCGGTTTCGTCAGAAATATTGATGAGGCGGGTATCAAAGCGGTTGTGCCGGCTGATCCAGTCCCAGTCTTTTTCAATGTTCGAAGCATTCACCACGAGCATAAATGCCTGCTCGCCCTCGGCGCACATATCTTCCGGCAGGCGATACACCAAGAGGTCGTCCACGATGCCGCCCTGTCCGTTGGGCAGGCAGGAGTACTGTGCATCGCCGACGGCGAGACGAGAAGCGTCATTGGAGGTGACGTACTGTATCAGATCGAGCGCTTCTTTGCCGCGCACGATGAACTCGCCCATGTGCGACACGTCAAACATGCCGGCGCCGTTGCGCACCGCGTGGTGTTCTTCCTGAATACCGGAGTAAGAAATAGGCATGTTGTAGCCGGCAAATTCGGCCATTCGGGCGCCGAGCGCCAGGTGCGTATCGGTGAGCGGAGTGGTTTTCATGTCGTTGTATTATTGAATGATGATGCTTTCTATTTTACTGCCCGGCTGTATTTGATGCACCACGTCCATGCCGTCTATCACGCGGGCGAAAATGGTGTAATTGCCGTCCAGATGAAGCGCCGGCGAATGCGTGATAAAAAACTGCGTGCCCTCTGTGTGGTTGCCGGCAGAAGCCATGCCCACCAAGCCTTCGCGGTCGTAGGAGCGGGGCGGGAGTTCGGAGCGGATGCTGTAATCCAATGAGCCGTAACCGTCGCCGCGCGGACAGCCGCCCTGAATGACGAAGTTGGACACCACGCGGTGGAAGTTTTTGCCGTCGTAAAATTTGTCGCGGGCCAATCGCATAAAGTTGATCACCGAACCGGGCGCCACCGAGGGCAGCAAGCGGATGCGGATATTGCCTTTGGAGGTACGAATGATGGCGGTCGGTTCCATGTTGAGATTGTCCAATACAGACCAGTCAATCGGACGGTTGTATTCGGGTTTGGGCGCCACAAATTCCGGCTTGCCGGCAAAGAAGTCAATGGTGCGCTTCAATTCATTATAGGTTTCCACCTCGCGGGGCAATTCGAGTTTGGCCAGCGCTTCCTCCAGAAAGCCCAAGCTATCCAAAGTGGTTTTGTAATTCCGGTCCGGATGGCGTAGCGCGCCGGCAGCGGTGGCAATCATGGCGGGATCGCCGGTTTGGATGGCTTGTTTGAAATACAAAGCAAACTCAACGGCGTTGCGGCGGGAGTTGTCTCCAAACAGACGGTTGAAGTCTTTGCGGTCGGAAATGGCCGCCAACGCCTCTACGCCTGCGGTGCGCACGGCGGCCTCCGGCGAAGCATAGCTTTCGCGCTGTATGAACCGGAAATTCCAGGGAAATTCGGCCAGCGCTTTCAGCGCCGCTGCTTTCTGGTACGGACTGATGCCGCCGGCGTAGCGCTGCCGAAGTTCCCAGTTGAGGGCATTGCGCGCCTCCGTTTGGGAATTGGACAAGTGTCGCTGTGCAGCGGCGTACAACTGCAACTGCGCGCTCCAGTGAATGGAATCCTTTGCAGAGCGCCAGTAAAACGGGGCGTCTTGCGCGATGCCGTTTTCGAGAAAAAACTGTGCGGCGCGAGCCGATACATGCGGGTTGGGGTCTTTAAGGGCAGCTACGACCGTGGCTTGCACACTGCCATAGTCGAAGCTGCCGAGCGCGCGCAGGATGTTGCACTTCACCCGGTAATCTTTTTCATTGGAGAACATTTGCAGCAGCGCCTGCATGGCTCTCCCGTTTTTTGCTTTTCCGAGGCCGAGCGCGATGGCCATGCGAATATCGGCGTTGGGTTCGGTGGGCGCAACGGCCACGAGCGGCAGCGAAGCGGCACTATCTATCTCAATGTTTTTGGCGCGGCTCAGATAGTTAGCGGCCACCAAACGAGCGCTCTCCGGATAAGCGGGGTCGGCGGCGATTTGCAACATGCGCGCCGTTCCCTCCACTGCGGTGATTTCCCGTAAGGCAAAATGGTAGATGCCTCTTGTTTGGCCCTCCAACAGCAGGGTGTCGGTAGGGAGGTAGGTACTCACCGTGCTCATGGCGCGCAGTGTTTTCAGGGTTCCGCACTTGCCTGCCGCTTCCAGAATGGCGCGGTTGCTTTGCGGATAAAGGCCGACCGTGTCGGTTTGGTCAAATGCGGCAATGAGGAGCGCTTCGCCGGCAGCGGCGCCGGTTTGGCCGATGGCATACGCGGCAGCGGCGCGCACTTCGTCCACTCGATCGTACAGCAGCAGCGCCAACTGGCTCACAGCAGCCGTGTCGTTTATGGAAGCAAAAGCCATTGCGGCGAGGTATCGGTAGGTGGGATTGTCGTGGATAAACCACAGATACAGGCTGTCGGCGTTCTGCCGGTCCTGCAAGTCGTAAATCTGCCGGAACACCGGGTCTTTGAGGTCAATCTTCACATCGGTCAGGATGTCTTCCTCGTAAGGGATGCAGGCCGAGAGGGCCAACAGGAGCAAGCCGGTAGATATGCCAACAATTTTGTTCATGCGCTTCATTGCTTAATTCAAATCATCCCCTTCGGGCCGTTCGTCGCCGAAAATATCGCGGGAAAATTCGTCATCTAAATCTTTAAATGCAGGTCTGCCGGAGGAATACTTCGAGCAATCCAATTCTATATCCATATCGCCGGGCGGGCGCGGAAATTTGGCGGTGGGGTCAAAGTCGGCATTCGGCGCTTTTTCCAATGCTCTGATAAACTCGCCGAAAAAAGGCTTGGCCATATAAGAGCCTTGCCCGTTGCCGATGGAAAGGAAACGGATCCATTTGTCTTCGCCGCCCACCCAGGTGCCCACCACGAGACGCGGCGTAAGGCCCATAAACCAGCCGTCCACATAGTCGTTGGTGGTGCCGGTTTTGCCGCCCACTTCGCTTTTGATGCCGCCGAGATTGGTGGCAGAATATTTCAACAGATCGAGCATGGCGTAGTTGGCGCTGGGCGAAATAGCTTGTTTCTCTTCGGGCATGGCGGTGTAAATGACCCGCCCGTTGCGATCTTCGATGCGGGTGATGAAGACCGGCTTGGCATACATGCCGTTGTTGGCAAAAGTGGTGTAGGCTCCGGTCATTTCCATCACCGACAAGTCGGTGGCGCCGAGGCAGATGGAGGGCGATTTGGGTACGCGATGGCGCCCGTTGGGATACCGGACGGTGCTGTCTATGCCCATCATGTGGATGAGGCCGCGCACGGGTTCCACATCGCCGATTTCTTTGACGAGGTGTACCGATACGGTATTGACGGAGTTGCGCAAGCCGTCGCGCAAGTTGTAATTTCTACCGGAATAACCGTCGGTTGAGTTGCTGGGCGTCCAGGGCTCGAGCAGGCCGAAGTTGCCGTCGCCGGGGTTGATGGTTGTGGCTACATCGGCCACGGTATAGCAGGGCGAAAAGCGATATATTTCAACGGCTGTGGCATATACAAAGGGCTTGAAAGTAGAACCCACCTGCCGATTGATGTTGATGTGGTCGTATTGGAAATACTTGTGGTTGATACCGCCGATCCACACTTTTACAAAACCGGTAACGGGGTCCACTGCAAGGATGCCGGTTTGCAAAAACATCCGGTGATAGCGAATGGAATCCAACGGCGACATCACGGTGTCTTTCTCCAACTCTTCATTGTACGCGAAAACCCGCATGTTCACCGGGGTATTGAAAGCGCGGTCGGTAGCTTCCTGCAACTGCGACCAGGCAGTGCGGAGATCGGGGAAATAATCGCTGCGCAATACGCGCTGCAGACGGGCGGAGGTTTCGGCCGTAATTCTTTTCTCCTTTACGAGGCGGGCCATGTAGTCGGGCGTTTTGTGCTCGGCCATGATGAGGTCAATCTCCCAATCCTCTCTGAGCAGGTCCTCGCGGTCCATTTCGCGTCGGATGTTGTCGCAGACTTCGAGCAGGTATTTGTCGCGGAGGTCCTGGTAGCGGTCGGAAGCGCGAATAAGCCCCTTGAGTTTTTGAGCGCGCACTTCCGGGCTGATTTCGGTGTCGCTGCCGCTGCGATACTTCCAGGGGTCGCGGTTGCGCCAGGTTCTCCAAAGCGCGTTTTGCACTTTGGCCATGTGTTGTAGCATCACTTCTTCGGCAATGCGCTGCATCTGCGGGTCAATGGTGGTATAAATGCGCAGACCGTCGCGGTAGAGGTCGTAAGGCGTGCCGTCGGGCTTGTAATATTGCGGTTTGGAGAGGATTTCGTCTTTGATGTACTTGCTGATTTCCATACGGAAATACGGGGCCAGACCGTCCACATGCGTTTGGCGGGTAAACTTGAGGCCGAGCGGCAGGGCCTTCAGCGAGTCGAATTGGTCGCGGCGCAGCAAGCCGTTTTTGTGCATTTGCAAAAACACAACATTGCGTCGGTTGATCACCAATTCCGGCCGGCGCAGCGGGTTGAAGTAGGAGGGGTTTTGCAACATGCCGACGAGCGTGGCGGCCTGATGGATGTCGAGGGAATCCTGTGGGCGATCAAAGTATATTTCGGAAGCGGCTTTGATGCCGTGCGCGCCGTTGATGAAGTCAAACTTGTTGAGATACATGGTCAGTATCTCCTCTTTGGTATAGCGGCGTTCGAGCCGGACGGCAATGATCCACTCGCGGAGTTTTTGAAATACGCGGTTCCAACCCTTTCCCTTTTCACCGGTGAAGAGCAGTTTGGCCAATTGCTGCGTAATGGTGCTGGCGCCGCCGGCACTCTTTTGGCGCAGGATCACCGTTTTGACAGCCACCCTGCCGAGCGCCCTGAAATCAATGCCGGTGTGCTTGCGATAGCGCTCATCTTCGGTAGCAATCAGCGCATTGACCAAGTGAGGCGAGAGGTCCTCGTAATCTACCGGCACTCGGTTTTCGGTGTAAAACCGGCCCAGATCGGTGCCCGCGCCGCTATACACCACGGAGGCCAGTTCGCTCCGGGGGTTTTCCAACTGACTCACCGAGGGCAGGTTGGAAAAAGAGAGCAAAAAGAACAGCAGGAAAAGAAGTGCGATACCGGCAAACAGCAGCCGCCACATCCAGATCACGGTTTGGCGGAAGCCGGGCCGATCCGTTTGAAATAAATATCCGATAGCATCCCGCCACATGGCATTGTTGGTTTGGTGAGGTTGCGTCGAACGACAACAACAAAATACTCGCGTAAAGGTACGCAACGACTTCGGATTTTACACCTCGCGCTGCCAGGCAAGTCGTGCAATCGCATATAAACCTGTGATTGCCCCGGACGGGGACGATGCGGCGGACCGGTTTTTTTTGTCCACGGATGGAAAACCATCCAACGCGAACTCATCATGTTGTACGGAGATCGAATAAGCAAACATCTCCATGATGACTGAATGACACACTCAGCGCACATCGTGCAGAAAGCTGCACTTTGTTCTATTGAATTTTTTTACCCGGACACACTTAGATGAACTATCCTGCGGTTTCATAACTTTGTTCCTATGAAAACCATCCGCATCTTCCTCGCCCGGCCACGGTATCCTGTAATACGCCTCCTGTCAATTTTATGGCCGCTACTGTGCGGCCCGATCTCCGCACAGGCGCAGCCGCTATCCTGTAGCATTGCCAACTCCGCCGGCGAACCGATTGCCTACGTCAATGTCTATGCTCCCCAAAAGGACGTCGGCGCCATATCCGATGATAAAGGCCGATTCACGTTGGATGTTGGCGATTCCGATACCCTGGTGTTTTCCTGCATCGGTTTTGAGGAGCAAAAAATTCCGGCGGCTGCGCTGCGGAATCCAACTGCCGGCTGCCGGATTGTTTTGCAAGAAAAACACTACGAATTCCCTGTGGTAGAAGTGAAAGCTACCCGATATCGGAAGCGGAAAGCGGGTTTGGATACGCGCTCCGATGCGGTACAAATCTGGTTTATAGGCGACAATGAGCAATTGGGAAAAGAAATCGGCACCGTAATGAGCAACTCAGAACCTTGTTTCATCGAGCAAGTAGGCTTCAACCTGATATCCGTAAATTTCGATTCCCTGCTGTACGAAGTCAATATCTATGAAATGACCGACAACAAGCCGGGGCGCTCCCTGAACCGCGAGCGCATTTTTGGCTGGGTTTCCCGCAGCGATGCCCGAAAGTCTATAGAAATAGACCTGAGCGCACAGCATATATATGTGGAGGGAGATTTTTTCGTGTCCATAGAAGCGGTTCATATAGCATCCGATCAGAAAAGGTACGCGCTCACTTTTCCCGGCGCTTTGTTCGGCAAAAAAAGCCTGACGAAAGGTGTGGATGGCCGATGGAAGCCGGAGACTACAGTTTCGATTTATGCGAAGATGAAGTGCGTGCGGTGAGGCTATTTCCGTACTACTGGACATTTTTTATTTCACGCAACGCCAACGCTCGCAACGTTCCATTTTAGACTCTTTTCGGCCCAAAAACAGGCATCTTTGCAGTGCTGTGTGAGAAATGTACAGTAGTATGGGCTATTTCAGGTGGCATCTACGCCGACAGCATTGGGAATGCGCGAAGGTGTCAAATAGGTAATTTCATATCGTTGTTGCACGGGGCATCCGTACCCACCATAAATGGCACCCTGCAACCGCCGTTGGCGGTTGAGTACGATTAGCCCTGCGTCCCGAAGGGAATGCGGGGTATTGATGTCATGGGAGGAAGAACCCCCAACGGGGGTTCAATATCTTAAATCTTCTTCGTGAACATGGAGTTGCCAAACCAAACTCGAGGCTCATAGCTCGCGGCTCGCAGCTACCTAAAAGGTACTCCTCAAGCCCCTCAATTCCCACACTGACACCCGCTGTGCATAAACCCCTGCCCCTCGCCGTACATCGGCCAGGCATTGCCGCTGCCGGGCTGCTCGAAGAAAAACGGCAGGCGCGGGCGGTTGTAGTTGCCCACTTCGTTCATGGTTTCGGAGTCGTAGAGGCGGCCGTTGAGCATGGTGTAGCGGATGTATTCCGAGTGGCGGATGTTTTCCAGCGGGTTTCTGTCCAATACCAAAAGGTCGGCCAGCTTGCCCGTCTCGATGGAGCCGATTTCTTTGTCCATACCGAGATAGACGGCGCCGTTGATGGTGGCGCTGCGCAGGGCCTGCATGTTGCTCATGCCGCCTTGCTGAAACATCCACAGTTCCCAGTGCGCGCCGAGTCCCTGGAGTTGGCCGTGCGCGCCGAGGTTGATGTTGATGCCGGCGTCTTGCAGTTTTTTACACGACTTTGCCGTGAGGATGTGGCCGTTAATGTACTCTTCTTCGGGGGCCATGGTGCGGTGGCGTGCGCGGCTGTCAATGACGGCGCGGGGCGTGAAGCGCAGCAGGCGTTCTTTCTCCCACACGTTGGTGTGCTGGTACCAATAGTACTCGCCGTTGAGACCGCCGTAATTGACGATGAGCGTGGGCGTATTGTGGCTTTTGGTCTGTGCCCAGAATTTCACCACGTCGTCGTAGAGCGGCGCCACGGGGATGTTGTGTTCCACGCCGGTGTGGCCGTCGGCTACCATGCTGAGGTTGTGGTAGAAGAAAGACCCGCCTTCGGGCACCACGATGATGCCCTGTTCGCGGGCGGCCTGCATCACTTGCTGGCGCTGATCGCGGCGCGGCTGGTTGTAGCTTTTTACTGAAAAAGCGCCGTAGGCGGCAGTGCGGCGGAGCGCCGATCGGGCATCGTCGAGGCTGTTGATGACGGCTTTGAAATCGCCGTCGGCGCCGTAGAGGATGTTGCCGGTGGAGTAGAGGCGCGGCCCGATCATGTGGCCGGCTTTGATCATTTCCGACTGGGAGAAGATCATTTCCGAGTTGGAAGAGGGGTCGTGCGCGGTGGTGACGCCGTAAGCCAAATTGGCAAAATAGTGCCACTGCTGCTGCGGACTGATGCCGTATCGGAAATTGCCGAGGTGGCCGTGTACGTCAATGATGCCGGGCATGATGGTTTTGCCGGCGCAGTCTATCACTTTGGCGTCGCGGGGAATGGCTACGCGGCTGGCCGGGCCGACCGCCACAATCTTGTTGCCCTCTACAATGATGTTCCCGTTTTCGATCACATCGTTGCCTTTCATGGTGATGATGCGGGCATTGCGGAAAGCGATCTTACCTGCCGGTTTGTCGGCTTTCAATTTCAAACCGATTTTCAAGCCCACCGTATCAATGGGCGGAATGGTGTCGGGAGCGCCTTCGAGAAACTTGAAGCGGCGGTTGAGTTCTTCGCTGAAGTACTCCTCGCCGAGCGTCCAGTGGAGGCGCTTGCTGTCGGCACTCCAGTGCAGATTGATACCGGCGTCGCGGGCCACCTGCGCCACGGGCACCGCCTTGGTGGTAGCGCTGATGCCCATCGGCTGACCGGGCAGCGGCATGGGCGCGATATAGACCTTGTACAACTCTGTAAAGGCGATCCATTTGTTGTCGGGGCTGGGAACAAACTGGTTGACATATTGGGTGGTGAAAACCGTTTTTTCGTCTGTGCCGTCGAGTTTAAAACTCTTCATGGTTTTGCTCAGACTGCCGAAGAGGTAGCCGCCCGTTTGTACAAAAATGCGCGTTCCGTCGGCATTGAACTGCGGGAACTCGCCCTGCCGGGTCACAAACGCGGGTTTGCCGCCGGCAGCGGGAATGGTGTAAATGCCCGGCTCTTTGCTGTGCGTGAATCCCTGATGGTCGTTGCCGCCGTCTTTGCGATACACGATGGTTTTGCCGTCAGGCGAAAAATTCGGCGTGCGATAGATGCCTTTTTCGGGGGTCAGTTTTCTGGATTGGCCGCCGGCCAGATTGAGCAGACGCACAGCGCCCATTTCGGCATCTGTCCAGGTGACGTAGGCGATGGATTTTCCGTCGGGCGAGAAAGCGGGTTCGTATTCCAGTTCTGTACCGGCGGTAAGGCGCGTGGGCGTACCGTTGGGCAATTCTTTTTTCCAGAGATAGCCGGCGGCGTTGAAAACCAACAACTGGCCGTCGGGCGACGTGCGCGCATGGCGAATGACTTTTACATCAAACTCATCGCGGAACACTGGATTTTCAAAACGCACCGTTTCCTGAAAGCGATGTTTGGCCTGCACGCTGAAGGGTATCTGCTCCGCTTTTTTAGCGGCCACGTCCACTTTCCATATTTTGCCCTGCCCCCATATCACGATGTGCTTGTTGTCGGGCGTCCAATCGAATCCCGGATAAATGCCGAACACGGTCCAGGCTTCCTGCTGGTCTTTGTCCAAGCCGTCCCAAACGGGCGTCTCCTCTCCGGTTTCGAGGTTGTGAACAAACAAAACGGATTGGGTGCGTACCCGACGCACGAAGGCGAGGTGCTTGCCGTCGTTGGACACTTGCGGCCGGCAGGCGCCGCCGGGACCGGCCACGATATTGTCCAATTCTCCCTTTTCGCGGTCGTAGCGGCGAATGACGAATATCTGGCTGTTGGGGTCTTTGTTGTATTGAAAAAAGCCGCCGGGATACATGTCTTCGCTGAAATAGACATAGCGCCCATCGGGCGACACAGCGGGTTCGTTCACGTCCTGCTGATCGTTTTTGCGCTTGGTGAGTTGTACGCCTTCGCCGCCGCTGATGTGGTAGAGCCACATTTCGCCTGCGCCGAGGGAGCGCTGCGAGGTGAAGTGTTTGCGCGCCACGATGTATTGTCCGTCGGGCATCCACACGCCGTTGTTGAGCAGCCGGAAACTCTCTTTGGTGATCTGTTGCGCGCCGGAGCCGTCGACATTCATCACCCATACATTATCGCCGCCGCCGGCATCGCTGGTGAAGAGGATTTTTTTGCCGTCGGGACTGAATCGCGGTTGTACTTCCCAAGCCAGGCCCTGCCGCAGCACGGTGGCTTTGCCGCCGCTGAGGGGCATGGTATAAATATCGCCGAGAAGGTCAAAGGCGATGGTTTTGCCGTCGGGGCTTACGTCTAAGTTCATCCAGGTGCCTTCGGTCAGGGAGAGTTCTACTTCCTTATACGGTCCGTCGGGATTGTTGACATCCCATTTTTTCTCTTTTTCTTTTTCCTGTGCGGAAAGGTTGAAAACGGCCAATACGCCGATCAGGAAGAGGAGAATTACGCTGCGCTTCATGTTTTTGAATTTTGGAAAGCAAATGTAGGGAAATATTCTTCGTTGAAGCTACCTTCCCCGGCGCAGTCGTATATGACAAAATTGAGCCGTTTTTTATTTCTTCTCCAGCACCATCCGGTAGTGCTCCATGATGTCGCGCTCGAAACAGACGCGGATGGGGTTGATGCGGAAAACATCTATCAGGTGGCGATATTCACTATTGAAAAGGCTTTTCACGACAAATTCCGCGTACAAGGCATATTTTTTGAGATTGAACCGCCGGAATGGAATACGAAAAGTCGAGGTCTCGCTTGTTTGCCATGTCTGTTGAGTTTTATGGTGAAAAGCCGCCCGAAAATGTACGGGCAAGCGGTGCAATTTAGCGCCTCGCCGACCAAGATTGCAATGACCATTGTCACTCTAAAAGCCGCCCCTCACTCCGTACAAGCCTCCAATCGCCGGCGCACTTCGGGCAATGGCACGAAACCGAAATCGTTGCCCCAGGCCGTGTTGATGTAGTTGATGATGTTGGCGATCTGAAAGTCGCTCAGTTGGGGCAGTCCTTCCATCGGTTCGTTGTAGGTAGTGCCGTTTACGACGATTTCACCCTGCAATCCGTTGCGAATGATGCAGGCCATGGCAGCGGGGTCGCGGGCGATGTAATCGGCGCCGGCCAGCGGCGGGATCACCCCCCGAAGGCCCAGCCCATCATCTATATGGCAGGAGGCACAATGGGTGATGTACAGGCTTTCGCCTTGGCGGTAGGGGGTGGGGGTGCAGGCGGGGAGAGAGCAAAGGGCATAGAGCATGGAGCATAGAGCAAAGGGCAAATTGGCAAAGGGCAATGGGCAAGAGTTCTTTGTCATAATGGTCTGTTTTGGCAATTGCTAAACCATCGGGTTGTTTATGTGGTTTCAAAACCCTAACCGACTTTGACATGAAAATTGACATTCTTGCCGTGGGCGTACACCCGGATGACGTGGAACTCAGCGCCAGCGGCACCCTGCTCCGGCACATTGCACAAGGCAAAACGGTGGGGCTACTTGACCTCAGTCGCGGAGAAATGGGCACGCGCGGAACCGCCGAATTGCGCGACCGCGAAGCCGCAGAAGCTGCACAGCTCATGGGCGCTTCCTTTCGCAAAAACATCGGATTGGAAGACGGCTTCTTCACTTACACCAAAGAAGCGCTGTACAAAATCATGCACATCATACGGGAGCACCAACCCGATATTGTACTCGCCAATGCCTTAGAAGACCGGCATCCCGACCACGGCCGCGCCGCCAAACTCACGGCCGACGCCTGCTTCTATGCGGGCCTCGCCAAAGCGGTAACCGTGGACGAGCACGGCGCTCCACAGTCCCGGTGGCGCCCCAAAGCCGTGTATCACTACATTCAGGATAGAAATTTGAAGCCCGATTTTGTGGTGGACATTACCCCTTATATGGAGCAGAAAATGGCATTGATACAAACCTTCAGTTCCCAGTTTTTTGCTCCTCAGGCGACGGATCAGTTCGCCACGGAGCTATCCACGCCCATCTCCGGAGTGGATTTTATGGAATTTCTCTACGCCAAGGCAAGAGCTTACGGGCGGGAAGCGGGTTTCCAATATGCAGAGGCATTTAATACGGCGCGCACGCCGGGGGTGGGGAGCCTATTTGACCTCGTCTAACGGAACGGCAGTAGTCTCACCTTAGATTTCGCAGTGTCTAAAGTCAAAATACACCCGGCTTGTAGCGGTTCTGAAAACTGTTTAAGACAGAGCAGAATATTTTCTCCGAGGCTCTCCGGGGTAAGGTTCTGAGTTCTTGCCTGTATAACGCTTGGAAAGGAAGCATTGGTCGCAAATAGAATCGCTCCGAAATCGAGGTCGTTGGTAAAAATGATGTATTTATGCTCTCCGGCAAAGTGGAATATTTCTTCATCGGTAGCATAGGCTGCACCAATTTTTGACCAATGAACTGCCTCTATTCCACTATTTGAGAAAAAGGTTTCCCATATCGGCGAGAGGTTCATGTCAATTAAAACCTTCATGCGACGCCGGACAGCAGGGGGACTTCCACTTCCTCGGAGCGCCATGCGGCATACGAAAGCGCTTGCCGGATATCCTCAGCCTCAAGGTAGGGATACAACTCCAATATAGCTTCAGGGGTCTTACCAACCGCTACTAATCCTACTATCGTGCCAACGGTTACACGCATTCCGCGAATGCAGGGCTTCCCACCCATGATTTGTGGATTGAATGAAATGCGGTCCAATGCTTTCATCGTTTTTGTTTTCCCGTTAACGTCAATGAGATGGAAATAGTTGGCGTTTGTTGCGCATGCTCGTCGTCAAATAAGGCCGACGTACCCGATGTTATGGATGCCTCACTTCACTCTCCCTTCGGGAGTATCTCCGTTTCCTCGCCAAAATATTGTACAAACTGCTGCATGGCCGAGGCGAGCTTGTGGTTGCGGGTAGCCTTGTGGTAGGTGTCGGCCATGGCGCGCAGGGTCTGGAAAAAGAAACGATCCATTTCCATCACCTGCATGTCGCTGGTCCAGAGGTCAATTTTTACGGTTTCGCGGTTCTCTGCATCAAAGAGGGAGAGCAGCATGGCTTTGCATAGCTGCTTCTCGGACGGGTTCTCATCGGAATGCCATTCGATTTCGGCAGGATAGTCCTGCTCATCCAACCCCACGCGAATGTGGATGAAGGAAGATTTTTTGACAGAATTTTCCATAAGGAATTACCCTTTGGCGCCCACGCGGATGATGTACTTGTCAATGTCCCGGCCGTCGGTAGAGTTCGGGTACTTGTCTTTGATTTGCTGATACGCCTTTTTGGCCTCCGCCCATTCGGCGTTGCGCTCGTGCAGCAGGCCGATTTTTTTGAGATAATACGGCGTGATGGCTTCGTTCGGGTTGGAGGATGCCGCCTTTTTATAGTGGCTCATGGCTTTGGCGAAGTCCCCCTTTTCGGAGTAAGCATCGCCGAGTGCGCCGAATTTCATGGCGGGCAGTACCTCGCCGGAGGGGTTGAAATCGTTCAGATAGTCAATAGCCGCATCGTATTGGCCCAGGTTGAGGTAAGAAATGCCGGCGTAGTAAAGCGACAGGTTGGCCGCTTTGGTGCCGCCGTAGTTTTCGATGATATCGAGAAAACCTTCATAACCTCCGCCCGGATTGGTGAGGGCGAGCGTGAAGGAGTCGCGCTCAAACTGCATCTGAGCCTGGTACATTTGCTCTACCGCTTCCAATTGCTTGGGACCTTTGAAAAAGGTGTTGTACACAAACAAACCGCCAAAAATTAACACTGCGGCGCCGACGACACCGAGTATCACATATTGATTGCGCTCAAAAAAATCCTGCGCGCTTGCTTTCACTTCCACAATATCCACTAAAGTCTCATCTGCTTTTTTCGGACTTTTCTTCCTGGTAGCCATTAAGTTAGATTTAAAAATGAACACAAATTTTGCAGCCCCGCAAGGGCCGGCTTTCAAAAGCCCCGCAAAAATAGAACTTTTGTGATATTTCGCTACGATGCGTTGAAAAAACCTCTAATCCCGGATGTAGGGATAGTCGGCCTGCGTGTAGTTGTCTTCGTACAAAGCGGAGGCATCGGGATAGGGCGACTCCTCCGCAAAACGGACGCAGTCTTCTATTTCTGCCTTCACCCGGTCGCGAATGACTTGCAGCTCCTCCTGTGTGGCAATGCCTTTTTCGAGGATGGTCGCTTCGGTCATTTTGATCGGGTCGCGCTCTTTGAACGATTCCACTTCTTCTTTGGTGCGGTATTTCGCAGGGTCAGACACCGAGTGTCCTTTGTAGCGATAGGTGCGAATTTCGAGATAGTACGGCCCTTTGCCGGCGCGGATGTGCTCGGCAGCGCGGGTGACGGCGTCGTGTACCGATTCTGGGTTCATGCCGTCCACGGCCTCGCTGGGCATGTCGTATGACAGGCCAAGCTTGTACAGTTCCACCACGTTGCTGGTGCGGCTCACCGAAGTGCCCATCGCG
The DNA here is from genome assembly GCA_019638385.1 of Saprospiraceae bacterium. Lineage (GTDB taxonomy): Bacteria > Bacteroidota > Bacteroidia > Chitinophagales > Saprospiraceae > UBA2329. The sequence continues at coordinate 165,459 of JAHBTW010000009.1, forward strand.
TAGCCGTTGTTTTCCACGATGTACAGCACGGGAAGTTTCCAGGCCATGGCCATATTGAACGATTCGTGTAGCGCGCCCTGCCGGGAAGCCCCGTCGCCGAACATGGTCACGCAGAGGTTGTCGGTGCCCCGGTATTTTTCTGCGAAAGCGATGCCGGTGCCGATGGGAATCTGAGCGCCCACGATGCCGTTGCCGCCGAAGTACTTGAGCGGGGCGGAGAAGAAGTGCATGGAGCCGCCTTTACCTTTCACAATGCCGGTGACTTTGCCGAAGAGTTCGGCCATGGCCTCGCGGGCCGTGACGCCGCGCCCCAATGCCGTGCCGTGCTGGCGGTAGGCGGTCACGATACAATCTTCGCGGCGGAGGGCCGATTCCATGCCGGCAGCTACGGCTTCCTGTCCTATATATACATGGCAGAAGCCGCGAATTTTTTGCTGGCCGTACAGCACCAACGCGCGCTCCTCGAAGCGGCGAATGCGCAACATGAGTTCATACCAGTACAGGTAGCGGTCTTTTCCGTGTTCGGCGCTGCCTGCCGATTTCTTTTTTTTGGCAACCATATCGTTCGTTTGTTGAGTCAATTCAGGTGAATACTTCGTTTGTCGGGCGCAAAAGTAAGAAATAAACCGCGAAGGGAAAAGGATGTTCGCACCGGGAAAAGTGTTGGAGGGAACGGGGGAGATGGCGTACCTTTGAGGAGCCCTATCGCGGAGCAGGAAGCGGCATTTTGCGCGCCCTCCAGGCCTGGCCCCCATATTGATTTTGAACACTTCCCGGAAGCAGAGCAGTTCAATGTCATCATTTACCGGCCGGCGTTTGTGGGTAAGGGGGTTTAACCTTAATACTTTTTCTACCATTGTTATCAATGAATGGTTTATAGACCTTTCCGCCAACCGGCGATAGGGTCTTCACTCCCCCGAGAAGTTAATTTAATGCTAATATACCCTCAGTTTTAGGGCAAGAAAATACGCCCATTTATATTGCATTACTTTTTCACCGCTATACAAGGCAGTATAGCAACCTTAATCTTTTACTCCATGAAAGGCACCTCTTTCCTTCGGCGGCTACTTCTCCTGGCTGTTTTTGTGAGCAGTATGGCCGATAAGCCAAGTCTGTGCGCTCAAGACTTTACAGTTCGAGCCGACCATACCACGCTGTTAGACGTTTACGTCCCTCCCCATCAGCGCCCGGTAGAGGTCTTTTTTCCGATCAGCGGCATGCCGCAGAGACCTTATCTGCATCTTGCCTATCTCTCCGCACGGCAGGGGATGATCGGGAACGCTACTGACTTAGTCATTGACCTGCAAAACAAAACACAACAGGTAGGCGGCGACGCTGTGATCATACTGAATTCCGCGCCCAGAACTGAAGTCGTTCATGCTTTTGAATCAACAGAAACTGTGGACGTAAACACCATGTCGGGCCTGGCCATCATCTATCCCGAAAGTCTTCAATTTGTGCCAGGCCGGTACAAGAGCTGGGAAATATCCCGACCTGACTCAACGGACCGGGCCTGGCAGGTGGTGGCTACCCAACCATTCGATTTCAAAGGCAACTCCGGCAAACTGACCGGCCAAAAAGCATGGTTCGATTGGTGGCACAAAAGACGCATCGAATCTTTTGTGGGATCCCGTGCTTTTCGCAAAGAGGATTCTTACGGCAGGATACGCTCCATCAACAACCCTTTCCAGCAACGGCGTATGGTATTTACCTACGAGATGCCGGGCACTTCCTCCCGCCTGAAAAGTACGAAAATATACCAAAGCGGTATGTTGCTCGAAACACACCATTTTCATTATACCGAAGACAAAAAACAGGTGGCATACATAGAAATAGCTCCGGCTAATCGTCCTGATCAGCGGTTTCTGGAGTTTACAGAAACCGATAGTGAGGGCCGGGTGAAGGGCTTTCTGTATCTGCTGAAACAAAACGGCGAATCCACTCAATACCTTCGGGTGGACTATGTGGAGTACACCTATGAAGAATGGGAAGAAATTGTGGCGGAAATCCTTGCTAATCATTTGGTAACGCCCAAATAGTTGCTACACGTCAATAAATTCAACCAGAAACCATGAAAAACAGTCAACTATTATCCATTTCAATAGCGATAACCGCTATGCTCAGTCTTTGCAACACAAATGCGCTGTCCCAGCCGGGGAAATGGTTCGGTGAAGCATGGACTCTACCCCACCGCCAGCTCTGCCGCCGCCTCGCCCACGAGCGTGCCGATGGCCACCCCCATACCGCCCATGCGCACGGCTACTACGGTATGCGGACTAACCCGCTGAACGATAGGGCTTTTCCGGCTGCCGATGCCGAGGATGCCGCTCCACCAGTGTGCTATTTCCACTTTAGTATCCGGTAAGATCATGTCATTCAATAGCTGCAAGAGTGCGTCCTGAATGAGCGGTGTGGTACCGAAGCGATCGGTCATTTCGGTTTCAGCGGCCAGGTGTCGGCCGCCGCCGAGCAGCAGGCGGTCGTTGCCCACATTGCGAAAGTAGAAATAGCCCCGATCATAATGGAAAGCGCCCCGCAGACGAAGCCCCGCTATCGGTTTCGTGACGAGTACCTGATTGCGGGCGGGCGTCACTTCCAGTTCCGGCAGAAGCGTGCGGGCAAACCCGTTGACAGCGACTACGAGTTGCGGCACGCTGAAGCTCCACCCGGCGGTTGTTTCCAATACGGCGCTGCCGGCCTGTTCGTGTATGCGCGCAATGGAGAGGCCGCCGAGCCACAATACGCCTTTTTCCTGTGCGAGTTGCATCCAGGCCCGCATCATTTGGCCGGTATTCAGTTGCCCTTCTAAGGTATTGAACAGCAGATGGGGCGCATCCCGGAACCCGAACGCTGCCGCTTCTTCCGGCGCTACCCGGCGGTAGGTTTCGGCGCTGCCCGTGATGCCGGCTGCGGCGCGGTTGAACGCGGGCAGGTGGTCCAGACAGCGTTGATACGTTTCTTTTTCGGCGGAGCGAAACAACTCGTATCCGCCCAGCGGCTCGTATTGCAGGGCGGCGTCGCCGAGGCGCTCGCGCAGGCGCAACAGCCCTTTCCAGCGGCGTTCCACGAGCGCCCATACGGCCTCTTCGGGCTGGTTTTGCAGGTCGTCTAAGAGTTCAGTCATACTGCCGAAACAGGCAAACCCGGCATTGCGGGTGCTCGCCCCGATGGGCAGCGGACCGCGATCAATGACGGCCACGTTCAGCGCGGGCGCGAGTTCTTTGAGCCGCACGGCCGTACTCAAGCCTACGATACCGCTGCCGAGTACCGCCACATCGAGGTGGCGAAAAAAAGAATCGTATTCCCAATAGCTCAGTTCGTATTGCACAATAGAAGTTTGCCGACAAAAATAGCGAATACGGCAGGAATACGGCGGCAGGTTTTATATTTGCCTTCTCAAACCCCGGCATAAATTTTTTTGATAATGATCCAACGCATTCAAACCATCTATCTGCTACTCGCCGCCATCGGCAATTTCGGCCTCGGAGCGCTGCCCTGGGCCGTATCTTCCGACAGCGCCGAAGCGGGCATCTTTGCCGACGGGCAATTCAGCGCAACCGACCACACAGGGCTTATTGCGGGCCTCATGGCCGCAGGGGCACTGGCACTGGTTGCCATATTTTTGTTCAAACAAAGAAAAGCTCAGGTCAAACTGGCGGCCGTTTCGCTGGTACTTACCATACTGGCGGCTGCATTCGGCGCCTGGTTGTTTTTCGCTGCCGGCGCCACTGCGCAGGTGCAGGCCGGCGCGGCACTTCTGTTGCCGGCCGTTATTTTTGCCATACTGGCCATGCGCTACATCCGAAAAGACGACAAGTTGGTTCGCTCTATGGACCGCCTGCGATAATGCCCCATTTTACCCACCCGGCTTCTATCACTTTTTTCTTTCATTTGAATACCTTAATCAACATGCAAACCACACTCAAAAAATGGGCATTCGTCGCGTTCATGCTCGCGGCTTTCACTTCCATTTCGGCGCAAGACGACCCGCCGACGCCTCCTACCGGCGGACCGCCCGCTACACGGCCGGCGGCCGGAAAAGCCAAGCCGAAACCTTACGCTGAAGTTATCACCGATAAAGCAGTGAGCAAAGACGGGCTTTTTAAAGTACATCAGATTGAGGATAAGTACTTTTTTGAAATACCCGACGCCATGCTCGGCCGGGAAATTTTGATCATCAACCGCATCTCAAAAGGCCCGGCCGGTGTGCGCAGCGGCTTCTTCGGATATGCCGGTGATGAACTGGGCCAAAACGTCATCCGATTCGAAAAAGGCCCGAACGACAAGATATTCCTGCGCCGGCTCAGCTTTGCCGAATACACGCCCGATTCGAGTTCGGCCATGTTCCAGTCGGTCAACAACTCCAATGTACAACCCATCGCCGAAGCCTTCGACGTGAAAGCGTACTCGCCCAACGGAGCGGGCAGCGTCATTGATGTGACTGACTTCATCAGCGGCGACAACGATGTTCTCTTCCTGCGGGGCGTTACCAAAACCTCCAATCAGATCGGCGCTTTGCAAAAAGAAAAATCATACATAGAAGGTGTGCGGGCCTTTCCGATCAATATCGAAATTACCACCGTAAAAACACACGCACGAGGCGGCGCGCCCGCTCCCGGTACGCCCAACATTCCGCGCAGCTCTACCGAAACCGTGACGATAGAACTCAACAGCTCTTTGGTGTTGCTGCCCGAACAACCCATGCAAGCCCGGTACTTCGATCCGCGCGTGGGCTATTTCGCCGTGGGCTATACCGATTTTGATGTCAATCCGCAGGGGGTGAAGCGCTTGACCTTAGCCAAACGCTGGCGCCTCGAACCCAAAGAAGGAGACATGGAAAAGTACCTCCGGGGAGAATTGGTGGAGCCGAAAAAGCCCATCGTGTTTTACATAGACCCCACCACGCCCGAAAAATGGGTACCCTACCTGATGCAGGGGGTGGACGACTGGCAGGGGGCTTTTGAAAAAGCCGGATTCAAAAATGCCATCATGGCCAAAAGAGCGCCCACGCCGGAGGAAGACCCCGAATGGAGCCTGCTCGACGCCCGGTATTCGGCCATCCTGTACAAGCCATCTACCGTATCCAACGCTTACGGCCCCTCTACCGCCGACCCCCGCAGCGGCGAAATCGTGGAGAGCCGCATCGGTTGGTTCCACAACGTCATGCTGCTGCTCCGCAACTGGTACTTCATTCAGTGCTCACCGCTGGACCCCGGCGCACAAATGATGACTTTCGACGACGAACTCATGGGCCAGCTCATCCGGTTCGTGTCTGCTCATGAAGTAGGCCACACCCTCGGCCTGCGCCACAACCACGGCTCCAGTTCTACCGTACCGGTGGACAGCCTCCGCAGCAAAGCCTGGGTGGAGGCCAACGGCCACACGCCTTCCATCATGGACTATGCCCGTTTCAACTATGTGGCGCAGCCCGAAGACAATATCAGCCGCGAGGGCCTCTTTCCCCGCATCGGCGATTATGACAATTGGGCCATTGAATGGGGCTATCGCCTCTTCCCGGAACACAAAAGCGCCGAACAGGAAAAGCCGCACCTTAACAAATGGGTGATTGAAAAACTCAAGAACAAACGCCTCTGGTTCGGCACCGAATCCAACCCCGATGACCCGCGCTCACAAGCCGAGCAGGTGGGCGACGATGCCATGAAAGCCAGCGACTACGGCACCCGCAACCTCAAACGCATTGTGCCCAACCTCCATAAATGGACGCAGGAACCCAACTCCGATTATTCCAACCTCAAGATGATGTACGACCAGGTCACCAGCCAGTTCAATCGCTACAACAACCATGTGGCTAAGTATGTGGGCGGCATCATGGAGACGCCCAAAATGATAGAACAGGAAGGCCCGGTGTATGAAATTGTATCAAAAGCCGAACAGAAGCGAGCCGTAGATTATCTCAACAAAAATCTCTTCGCCACACCGGGCTGGCTCCTGCGGCAGGACATTTTTGACAAAACCGGCGAACGCGGCCTCAACGTAACGGCCAATGTGCAGAACAATGTGTTGCAACGCCTCTTGCGCGTGAATACCCTCTCCAAATTGGTGGACGCCGAAGCCGCCATCGGCACAAAAGCCTACCGCGTGCCTGAATTGCTGACAGATCTGAAAAATGGAATCTGGTCGGAATTGAGCGCCTCCAAGCCGATAGACGTGTATCGCCGGCAATTGCAAAAAACGCATATCGCTGCCCTCGATCAACTCCTCAACCCACCGCCGCCACCGACCGGGTCTTCTGCTGCAATGCAATTTATGGCCGGGCCGGCAATAGACAGAGACAACTCCGATATAAAGAGCGCCGTGCGCGCTCATCTCGTGGCGCTCAAAAACCAGGTAACCACCGCCATTCCGCTCATCGCCGATTCTATGACGAAAGCACACCTGCGCGACATGTCGGCGAGAATTGATCTGGCCTTGAATCCGAAAAAGTAGATTCGACAGCGCTCGCGCTATTTTTTATTTCAACACAAAGAGACATAGGCACGTAGCGTTTTGCCTATGTCTCTTTATTTTTATGTGTTTGTGTTCAGCGTGAGGCGCTAACTTCCGGTTAGCTCCTCACTTGACGGGCAAGCTTGAAGCGCTCAAAACTTCCACGCCGCAAAAGCCGACAGGTACCACTCCGGCGTTTTTTCTATATTCAGCACACCCCGCAGGCCGAGCGAGGGGCCCTGTCGCACCCGCCCGAAGTGTACATCGGCAAAGAGCGCCGGGCGCCATTCGGTATCCCGTCCGCCAGTTGACATTTCGCTCGTGCTCTCCCGGTAGAAATCGGGCTGTGCAACGCCGTCGGGGTCATATACAAATCGCTCGGTTTTTACCTGATCCCGGTTTTCGTTGCGCTGAATGACCACATTGAGCAGCAGGCCCGCTCCGATGCCGAACCAATCGCTCAGGTTTTTGCGCAACTGCAAAGGAACCACGCTGAAGTACAACGGCCGTTGTTCCTGTATTTTGGTAAAACTGGTTATAGAATCTATCGTAGCCACAAAGCCCAGCCCCTGTATATCCTGCATCCAGCGCACCGTGTCGCGAAAGCTGCTTTCGGTGGAGAGCGGTTGAGTGGGGAAACCCATCCACACTTCCCATTGCAGGTACAAGCGGTGCGGGCTGAACGGCGCCAGTGTGGCCCCGAACGAAACATGATTGCGATCTGCATTGCCGGGAAACACATTCCAACCGGCTGCCAGGCCCGGCGATAATCCCGATTTAAAAGCAGTGCCCGCTTTGTTGGTGTGTATGGGCGGATTTTTATCAAACACAATACTCGCCCGCGAGGCCATACTCCGTTTTTGGATTTTTTTGGCCGGCGCCAATTGGTATTTTACAAACCCCTTGGTGGAATCGCGTTCGTTCACTCCTTCCTGCCGCGTGCCGGGCAGATAGATGTTCCGAAAGGTAAAAATCACCTGCCCTTCTGCGAAAGCAGTATCCAAACAACTCCTATCCGTCGGCCCTTCCGGGCAAAGCAAACTCAGCGGATAGGCATCGAGAATGCGCAGTTTGGAGGCATCCAAACCCGGCGGCACATCGCAGGTGATCTCTACGGTGCTCGCAGGGCCTTCGCCGGTATTTTGAAAATGGACTTTGTAAATAAGGTCTTTGGCCTGAATGTGGCGGAACCCCGTACGGCGCTTCGACACGGCAATGTAATTGGGGTCGTGGGAGGCTACGATTTCGAGTTCCAGGTCGAATTGCTCCACGATGCGGCGGTCGTCGGAAACCATCAAGGCCGACACGGTGATGATGGCGTTGGTGTCGGCGAGCATTTGGTCGGTGGCTTGCAGCGACACGAACAGGTTGCGCAACTCATCGGATTGCAGCCCCTCAAAGCGCCAGGAAACGCCGGTTTTGTACGTCTTGCGGAGTTCGCTCAATGCCGTTTCCGGGTCTGTTTGATTCAGATTCAGGGAATACCAATCAGACGGTGTTTCCGTGCTGGCCCAGCCGTCGAAGAGGAGCGGCGGCCCGGCCCAGGTAAGCGCCTCCATTTGCTCCTGCTCGCCGAAGTGCGTGCGCGATTCGATGTATTGGAAATGATCGTGTTTGTAATCGCGCTGATTGAAAAACAGGTAAATCTTGCCGGCTTGCTGCGTCGGCGTGCGATTGGCGTACGCCAGAATACACACGGATTCTTCGCCGGCACGGGGATTGCGCACCGCCCGCATGCCCAGCGGCGCGAGCGGATCGGGCAATACGGTGGGCGAGGCGTCGGCCAATTGCGACTTGGGTTTTTCTTTCGGCTGCGGCTCGGTTTTGGGCGGTTCGGGCTTGGCCGGCTCGGCGGGTTTTTTGCGCGACTTGGGCGCTTTTCCATTGTCGTATTTTCCGGTGGCCATGAGGAACACCTCGTGCGCAGCAGTATCCTGATACTGATGCCTGGCATTTTCGGCAAAGCTGAAGGCGCCGTCGCCAAATTCCCAATAGTATTCGTAAAATGCCGTGGGCGCTCCGGCCCGCTGCACCAACGCCGGCAGCACCGGCGCAAAAAGCACGGCGGCGCCTTCCTGCTTAGTCACAAAATCGGCCTGCCGTTCAGGGATGACCTGAGCCGCTATGGGCCATACGGCAGAGCACAACAGTCCGGCAATAACACAGCGAAAGAGGTTTTTCATAATTCAATTCGTTTTTAGGGTACTACAACTCCTTATCGGCCAGCTTCTTCCGGTACAATCCGATATTATCCTTGATCTCCGGGTCCAATTCCGGCTCTTTGATGTCGGTGTATTTCGACATTTCTTCTAAGAGGATTTTGGCCACAATGTAGCGGGCAGTCTGTTTGTCATCTGCCGGTATGATGTACCAGGGAGCGTGTGGTTGGGAAGTGCGGTTGATCGCTTCCTCGTAGCAGGCCTGAAACTGATCCCAGAGTGCGCGGTCTTCCAGGTCGCCGGGATTAAACTTCCAGTTGTGTTTTTCCTCTTCCAGCCGGCGGAGCAGGCGTTGGCGCTGCTCTTCCTTGCTCAGGTGCAGGAAGAACTTGAATACGATGACGCCGTTTTGGGCGATGTGCCGCTCAAAGTTGAGGATTTGCTCGAAGCGCCGTTCCCAAAAATCCGACGTGACGTCCTCTACCTTTTCTATACCCGGCATATTTTCGAAGAGGAGGTACTGCGGTTTTACACGGGTCACCAGCACATTTTCGTAGTGCGTCCGATTGAACACGGCGTATTTCCCCTTTTCGGGAAGGGCGAGGTAATGGCGCCACAAATAGTCGTACTGAAGCTCTTGTTTGCTGGGCGTTTTGAAGCTGTGTACCACTACGCCGCGCGGATTGAAGTGTTTGAATACTTCTCTCACCAGACTGTCTTTCCCCGCCGTGTCCATGCCTTGCAGACAAACCAATACCCCGTACCGGTTGTGGGCGTACAGGGTGTCCTGTAGTTTACTGAGTTCCAAGCCCAGTTCCTCCAACGCCTGTTCTTTCTCTTTTTTGGAGGCTTTGATGTCCAGATCGGTAGGGATATCGGAGAATCTGACATACCCGCTCACCTTGAAATCTTCCGGTTTAATGTTTTGCATAAAGTCGCTTTTTAGTTCCTGTGAAAGATAGAACGATTCGCTCAATTGAGCGATACTTTACGGGTATTATTGAGTGAAAGCTAAGATGCAGCCGGCAAAAAAAGCCCCCGGCACACGCCGGAGGCTTCCGTTCAGGGGATTCAAAATCCAATCATGATTACCATTTGATGGATATGGTCACCTTTCCATCTTTGATGGTGATCGTGATGATGATGCGTTGCGGCACGGGGCCGCCATTGCCCACGGTCGTTATGTCATAAGTACCTTTCAGTACTTCTGCCTGTTGCCCGTTGTAGGGGAGGCCGGCGTTTTCATAAGCCTGGCGCATCACGCCTTCGTTCAGTACGATGTCGTCTTCCAGCGTCAATTGTCTTTGTTCCAGCAGCAAAGTTCGGGTGCGGGGACTGAGGCGATTGGTATCCACGCTCATGGCGAGTTCAATGGCGCCGGCGGCATTCACTACCGGTTCGCTGACAAATTCATCCGTTCCAAGCGAGAGCGTGGGAATGTCTTTGCCGAAAACATCCTGCAAAGGGATGCAGAAAAAATAGGAGGTGTTGCAATCAATAAGCCGCTTGCCCAATCCGATGACAATGGCGCTGCGTTCGTTGACGGGTTCTGCCGGCGGTTCTTTTTCGCAGGAGCTGAAAGTGAAAGACAACAGGGTTACGGCTGCGAGTGTCAAAAATGAATGCTTGTTCATGATACTTGTTTTTAAGGTTGAAAAGTAAGTTTGAAATCGAGTTACATACCTACATCCGGCAATCCGGGAAAATCTTACGCCTTCCGGCGAAAAAAAAATAGTACATAGAATTGGAGCAGGCGCGCGCCCTGAAAGGTTTGCAACTGATTTCTATGTGATGCACTGCATCTATCGCACGGCACGGTATTACCCGGCAGCGAATGAATCTCGCCCCTACGCTTGATAGCGCCCCGTGATGCGTCCCATGTAGCGGCGAGCTTCAGTCGCCGTCAAAATTTTTTGTCCGCAGATTGCACAGATTAGTTTGATTATCAACGTGTCACTAAATGGTCGAATCTGCGTAATCCTATAAATCTGTGGACAAAAAAATAGTACGGCAAGGTCCCATCAAAAAAGCCCCCGACGCACGCCGGAGGCTCTTTGTTCATGGGATGGTAATAACTGTCGGGGCTAATCGAGCTTTGATACTATTTCGGAACAACCGACGCCGAGACCGACCCCACCGGCCGGGCCGCCGAGTGCGAAGCCTACTGCGCCGCCGGCACAATCGGCCAATACCACTTGCCACCATTTTGCTTTGGTAGCTGCCGGCTCGCTGTTGCCGCCGCCCGTCCAGTAGTGGTTGCTATGGCGCAACACGGCCAGGCACACCAGCGCTACGTCGCGGTCGGGCAGGTTGTCTTGTGCCAGTAGCAGGCGCTCCTGCTCCACAATGGCGCGAATGATTTTATTGGTAGCCTCCGCCGATCCCGGCTCAATACGCGTCACGATGGCCAGGCTATTGCGGAGTGCCTGACGGGTTTCGCTGTCTATATCCAACAGATTCAGCCACTTATCGTAATCGGCAAAGTTGTAGTCCCTCAGCAACTGGCTATTGCCGTTCAGGCGCAAGGTTTCGCGGAGGTGGTGGCGCAGGTCGGGGTTGCTGTTGGCAAACTCGGCGCTGCGGTCGAATACGAAGTACTCTGCTTCTGCGGGCGAGGCAGCGTTTAGCGCGTCTATATCGGCCCGGTAGTTATTGTGCAGGAACGCTAATCCCTCGTTATGGAGCGCGCCGATTTCGTCAAATGGATTTTCGGCATTCGCCGGATTGATCAGTTGCACTTCGTCGCAATTGCCCAACAGTTCACAAGGGCGTTCTTTTTCGCAGGAACTGAAAGTGAAGGACAACAGGGCTGCGGCTGCGAGTGTCAAAAAAGGTTGCTTGTTCATGATTCTTGTTTTTAAGGATGAAAGTGAGTTTACAATCGAATTACATCCCTACATCCGGGAACCGGGGGAAATCTTACGCCTTTCGGCGAAAAAAAAAAATTAACATAGAACCGGAGCGGGCAATTTTGGCGCTAACTATAGTTTTATACCCAGTTAGCGCCAAATTTGGGGTCAATTTTGGCGCTAACTGCGCTTTTCATTAGCTTAGCGCGGCATCAGCGGCATTTACACGGAAATCTCCCACAGGCAAACAAACAAGAATCCATGCAACACACGGACAACCGCTATTTAGAAGCCCTCTGTACCGGCAATTCGAGCCTGTTAGACGAAGTATATCGCAAATACGCCCGCGAGGTTATGCTTTGGGTAGTGAAAAACAACGGCGATGCCGACGATGCGCAAGACCTCTTCCAGGATGCGCTCATGGCCATCTATGACCGCTACTGCGGGCGCGACTTCCAACTCAGCGGCGCGTTCGGCGCACTGCTCATGACGGTGTGCCGCCGCAAGTGGTTCGACCGTTTATCTCAAAAAAAGCGGGAAGAAGGCGTAAGGAATGCCGAGGCAGAGCGATATACAGAAGAAACGTCAGAGTGGGAAGCGGCCGAAGAGGCCATTCTCCAGCAAAAGCGGCAGGAGTGCTTGTCGCAGGTGTTTGAGTTGCTCAGCGAGCAATGCCGTAAGTTGTTGTCGCTCATTACAGCCGACGAAACGCCGGTGGAGCAAATTGTACAGCAACTCGGCATGGCCAATGCCAATGCCGTGTATCAAAGCAAACACCGCTGTACGGCCCGCTGGCGTCAACTTTTTTACGAACATTTTAAAGCAACAACTCATGGATAATACCGACCGCATAGACCGCTACCTGACCGGCACAATGGACCCCGCCGAAAAGCAAGCCTTTGAGGCAGAGATGGCGGCCGACGCTCAATTGGCGGAAGACCTGACCCTCCAACGCGACATGGGCGCCTTCCTCCGCCGCCGCGAGCACCGCAACGCCCTGCAAGCGCAACTCAGGGACATCGGCCGCGCGCATTTCCAACCAGAAAAAAAGGAAGCTAAAACGGTATCCATCTCCCGCCGGCGCATCCTGTGGATCGGTGCAATGGCCGCCGCTGCCGGGCTTGCTCTGTTTTTGTTGCGGCCGCTGCTGTTCCCTCCTTCCCTGTTTGACCAATATGCCGAATACCCGGCTTTGGCATTGGCACAAAAATCAAGTGCCGGGCCGGCCGACTGGTCGGCGGCAGAACAGGCATTCAACTCCGAAGACTACACAACTGCGGAGCCTGTACTGGAGCAATACCTCGCGGCGTATCCCACTGATATGCAGGCGCAATTGTACCTCGGTATTTGTAAAATGGAGTTGGATAAGCACACAGAAGCCCGGCAGATTTTCGGCGCGCTTGCGCAGAGCGGAGAATCTTTCAAAGACTATGCGCAATGGTATTTGGCGCTCAGCTACCTCAAGTCCGGAGATACAGCAGCCACCCAAAAAACGCTGGACGAGATACCGGACTCTTCTCCGTTTTATAAAAAGGCAAAGGAATTGGCCGCGCGGCTTTGATTTTTTGTAATTTTTATAAAAATGCAACATGAACAAACCAATTGGAAACATGAGCGAACCCCTTTCCACGGCAAATGCCTGTATATTTGTAGCATAAAGCGTATAACCCGAAAAAGAAACATCATCGCATAAAATAAACTGCGATTCAGGAATCAATAGATTAATAGTATTGGAGGATTAATTTTATACCAGCCGGGACTCGTGTTCCGGCTGTTTTTGTTTTTGGTACAGGGGTGTATTTATTTTATCTACTTTTGCGCTACCCAACCCAGCCATCCTTATGAAATATTCATTCCTCGACATCGCGCCCGAAGTGGCAGATGCGCTCCAAAACAGCCGACCGGTAGTAGCGCTCGAATCTACCATCATAGCGCACGGCATGCCTTTCCCCGACAATGTGGAAACGGCCTTGCGCTGCGAAGCCATTGTGCGCCAACACGGCGCGGTGCCCGCTACCATTGCCATCGTCGGCGGAAAATTCAAGGTGGGTCTCCGTCAGGAAGAAATTGAAACGCTGGGGCGGGAAGGGCTTAAAGTACCCAAAACCAGCCGCCGCGACATCGCCTTCATCCTCGCCCGAAAAGGCAATGGCGCCACTACGGTGGCCTCCACTATGATCGCCGCACGCCTCGCCGGCATCCCCGTATTTGCCACCGGCGGCATCGGCGGCGTACACCGGGGCGCAGCCGAAACCATGGACATTTCAGCCGACCTTCAGGAACTCGCCCGTACCAATGTGGCCGTGGTGTGCGCCGGCGCCAAAGCCGTGCTCAATCTCGAACTCACCTTGGAATATCTGGAAACGCACGGTGTACCCGTGGTGGGGTTTCAAACCGATGAATTTCCCGCCTTCTATACCCGCCGCAGCGGTCTTTCGGTTGACTATCAGCTCGATACGCCAGAAGAACTCGCCTACGCGCTGCGCGTGAAGTGGGATACCGGCATTCAGGGTGGCGTGGTCATTGCCAACCCCATTCCCAAAGCCCATGCCATGAACCGAGAATCGGTGGAGCAAGCCATCGAACAGGCCATTCACGACGCCGATGCACAGGCCGTCAAAGGCAAAGCCCTGACGCCCTTCCTGCTCGCCCGCATTGAGCAAATCACCGCCGGCGTGAGTCTGCAGGCCAATAAGGCTCTCGTGCTCAATAATGCCGAACTCGCCGCAAGGGTAGCGGCGGCTTATGCGGCATTAGACTGATGGCGCGTTGTCCGGCGAGTAACAATCTGCTGTTTCCACTTGCTGTACTCCTGTTGTCGGTCACAACCTGTGTCCCTGTCGCAGCCCAAAATACAAGTGCCGCAGATACGTTAGCAACAGCCCTGCCAAAGCGGAACAACAGCCTCATCGCCATTCCCATTGCGTATTACACCCCCGAAACCCGACTCGCGGCGGGCGTGGCCGGCATGTACACTTTTCGTTTCGGCGAACCGGGCGGCGCCGGGCGGCCCTCACAGGTACAACTTGGCTTTGCCTACACACAGGAAAAACAATTGCTCTTTTATCTACCCTTCCAACTGTTTTCCGGCGACGACAACTGGCAGGTCTCCGGCGAGTTGGGCTACTACCGCTATGTGTATCAATTCTTCGGTATCGGTAACGAAACCCGCATCGAAGACAAGGAAAACTACGACGTCAACTTCCCGCGCATCCGGCTCAACGTGCTTCGCTTAGTCGCTCCCCGGCACTATCTCGGCATTCGTTATTGGTGGGACGATTACCAAATGGTACGGACGGCCGAGGGAGGGCTGCTTGCGCCCGGCAACATCACAGGAAGCACGGGCGGCGTAGTGTCCGGTGCAGGAACGATATGGAACTACGAGGGCCGCGACAACATCTTCTACCCCACAAAAGGCTACTGGACCGAAGTCGAGCTGTTTGCCGGCAATAAAGCGCTTGGCAGCGATTTCAACTTCAATCGCTTTTCCTTTGATGCGGCAGGTTATTTTTCCAAAAGCCCCCGACATGTGGTGGCGCTCCATGCCGGATTGGTTTTTATGAGCGGCGACCCGCCTTTTCAGCAGCTCGCTTTCATCGGCGGCCCCAGGCGGATGCGCGGGTATTTTGAAGGTCGGCTGCGCGATAAAAACCTGTGGATGTTGCAGGCAGAGTATCGAACACAGCTTTCCGGCCGTTTCGGAGCAGTGGCATTTGCCGGCATGGGCGCCGTTGCTCCTCGTGCGGGGAGCCTCTTCAGTCAAAAGCTCAACGCCGCTTTCGGGGGAGGTATTCGCTTTCGCCTCAGCAAAAAGGAGTACATCAACCTCCGCTTAGACGTGGGCATCAACACACAGGGCGAGGTCTTTCCCTATCTCACGGTGCGGGAGGCATTTTGAAGTTCCCGCTTTTTTTGTGACTGTACTGTTGTAAGATCGCTCCTCTACCCTTTCATCTGCTTCAGCACCTCCTCAATGGCCCGATCCAATTGCGGGTCTTTGCCCTCTAAGCGATCTTTGAAAGTATTCTTCACCGAAATATCGGGCGCCACGCCTATTTTTTCTAAGTTCTTACCATCGAGGGTATAGCAGCCCCAGGAAGGCAGGCGGTAAAAAGAGCCGTCCACTAATCCTTTGCCGGAGGTGAAGATGATCCATCGATACGTTTCTGTGCCGATGATTTTGCCCAATTTCAATGTTTTGAAACCCTCCGCCGTCATTTCTGCATCGCTGAGGCTTTGTTCGTTGATGAGCAGCACGATGGGCTTGGCGGCCGGGCCGAAATTGCTCTGTTGGGTCAATTGGCCTTCGCGGTATTTCCATTGCAGATAGGGGCGCTGGGAGAGGAAGCGGAGTACCTCATCGTGTACGTTGCCGCCGGTGTTCCAGCGCAGGTCGAGGATGAGGCCGTCGCGGTAAGCGCCTTCCGACACCATTTCCCGCAGGAAGCGGTTGAGTTCTCCTGTGCCCATATCCTTCATGTGTACATAAGCGATGCGTTTGCGGCTGCGCTCATCCACCTGGCGTTGGCACTCGGCTTCCCATTCATCGTACAGCAAATCGCGGATATCGAAGTAGGACTGCGGTTGCAATTTTATCTCAACGCGCTCTTCGCCCCGGCGGAAGCGCAGGGTTAGTTCCTCGTCCAAAGAAGGTTGGGAGAAATACATTTCGCGATTGATGGCGGGGTCAACGGCCTGCCCGTTTACATGAGTAAGCACATCGCCGGGCAGCAGGGGCGCGGCATTACGGGCGGCGGGGCCGTCGGTCACTAAACGCCGGACGCGATAGGGGGCGTTGTCTTCAAATTCGATCCCCGTACCGAGGCTGCGGGTTTTGTAAAAAATGGTTTCTTCCTCACCGCCCGAATTGAATCCGAAGTGAGACGTATTGAGTTCGCCGAGCATATCGTTGGTGAGGCGGCGCAGGTCGGCGCGGGTATTTACATGAGGCAGCCAGGCGGCATAGCGGTCGCGCATGGCAGGCCAGTTGATGCCGTGGAAGGTTTCGTCGTAGAAATTCTCCTCCATGTTGGCCCAGGTTTCAAAAAACATCTGCCGGAATTCGTCCTGCAGGTTCCGGCGGAAGGTGTAGTTGATGTCTATTTTTTCGGTTTTGTTGCCGCCGAGGTCTAAGGTATGAATGTTGCCGCCGAGGTAGGCGTAGAACTTTCCGTCCACTTCGCGGATATTGGTCACGAAACCTTCGGCCACTTTTTCAATCTTGGTTTCTGCAAAGGGTTCGGTCACAATTTTCCAGAGCGCATTGCGGCCCCGCTCGTGATTGGACAGCATCAGCACCGTGGTCTTATCGTCTTTTTGGGAAACGTGCAAGATGTTTTGCGTGCCAAATACCGGCCCTGCCGATTCCATATATTTCATCAAATCAGCATCTGCCACGGTAATGACAGGCTTTTCCTTTTTCTTATCCTTGGCGGCTTTGCTCGTATCGGGTTCGGCAAACAACTCGGCGAATTTATCGGAGCGAAACGGGCGTTCGGTCACGGTATTCAACGGCATCCGAAACACATCGGGGTCGCGCAGGCCGTAAGGATAGGACGGCTGCGTGCGATTAGAGTTGAAATACACCGCTTTGCCGTCGGGCGACCACACCGGGCCGGCCTCTGTGACGGCGGTGTTGGTCAGGTTGCGAATTTGCCGCGTTTCCACATCCACCACCAACACGTCGCGCTCAAAGTTGCGGTAGGCGGTGAAGAGGACGTGTCGGTCGTCGGGGCCGAACTGCGGCGCATCGTTTTGGATGGCCCAAAATTCGTCTTTCACCAACAAGGAGCTTTGGAAAGTTTCCAGATCGAGCAGGCGCAATTCATCGCGACCGCTCAGATACACGGCTTTCGTTTTGTCGCTGTTGAGGCTGAGCAGGCGGTTGTTGCGGTTGTCGGCCGTGTGTTGTTTTTCGGGCGCAGAGCCGTCGGCGGCCATGCTGAACCAGTTTTGGTAGCCGTTCATCGTTTGGTTGTAAAGAACGGTTTTATTGTCTTTGAGCCACCAGACTTCCAATACGCGCCCCTCGGCGCGGGTGGGCAGTTGCTGTACGAACTTGCCTTTGATGTCGGACACAAAAAGCTCGCCGCGCGAGATGAACGCGATTTTTTTGCCGTCGGGCGATATGTCGAATGCGGTGATGTTGCCGGCTGTTTTGAAATCCTGGGGCTGCGCGAGGGTGAGATTGCGCGCCACGCGGATATCCACCCGATCTGTTTTACCTGCTTTTACATCGTACCGATGAATTTGGTAATCGCGCTGAAACACGAGGGCGCTGCCGTCGGCGCTCACATTGAGTTGGCGAATGGAGGTGTTGAAATTGGTGAGGCGCGTTTTTTTGCCCTGCCGGAAGGTGTAGAGATTGTACTCGCCGTTGTGCTCGTCGGAGAGGAAATACACGTTGCCCTGCCGGTCAATGACGGCATTAAAATCCTTTCCTATATAGTCGGTGTGTACTTTGAACTCGCGGGTTTTCGGGTTCCAGGATTTGATGTCGGGGTTAAAGGCGCCTTTATAGCCTTTTCGGTGCGCCATGTGGTTGCTTTCCCAACTTTCGTTGAAATAAATCTCTCCGGTTTGCGGATGTACGGCCGGGTTGTGAACGGTATTGAAATAGTGTTCAAACAGCCGCTGCGGCGTACCACCTTTCAGGGGCACGGTATAAGTGCTGATGCTGTTGTAGCGCCCGGAAGTGAAATATACGGTTTGGGAATCCCAACTCCAGCATTCTACGTTGTCAAATGATTCGTGCCAACTGAGCCGCTGCACCTCGCCGCCCGCGACGGGCACAACGAACACATCGGTGCTGCCGAACTGATTGCTGCTGAAGGCCAGCCACTTGCCGTCGGGCGATACGCGGGGCCGGGTTTCGATGCCGTCCATCGCCGTCACGCGCGTAGCAGGGCCGCCGGCAGCGGGCACGCGCCATATATCGGTATCGTAGCTGAAATAAATGGTTTGCCCGTCGGGGCTGAGCGCCGGTTGTTCGGCAAAAAAGACGGCGCTTTCCTGCGCAGAAAGCAGTGCGCCCAAGCACAACCATAAGGCTGCGAAGAGGTATTTTGTCATGTCGGTGTGATTTGCGGGGGCTAACTTACTTAGTCTCTTTTAAAATTGCAACAAATTCCTCTGCTGCCAACACCGATACTCGTGGGAACGAAAGACTCTTCAGGACGTTAAAATGCTTATCATCACTCACTAAGTACCTTGCATTACAGGCGATTGCACAATCTGAAAACTTATTGTCGTCCGGATCAGTAGAAATCAAATTCCATTTAAAATAGGTGGTTATCCACTCTTTGTT